>NZ_LR134290.1 GCF_900636545.1 Pseudomonas mendocina
GTGTCAGTGGAACTATGGCAGCAATGCGTCGAGCTTCTGCGCGATGAGTTGCCGGCCCAGCAATTCAACACCTGGATCCGTCCTCTGCAGGTCGAAGCCGAAGGCGACGAACTGCGTGTGTATGCGCCCAACCGTTTCGTGCTCGACTGGGTCAACGAGAAGTATCTGAGCCGTTTGCTCGAGTTGCTCGGTGAACGTGCAGGCGGTCTGGTTCCCGCGCTTTCCCTATTAATAGGCAGCAAGCGTGCCGCCACTGCTCGGGTTGCACCCACTGCCCCCCTGCCCGCGGCTGCGCGCGCTGCTCAGGTTCAGGCTGCCGCTGCAGTGAGCAAGCCGCTTCCTCCGCCCGTGCAGGAGGAACCTTCGCGAGCCAGCTTCGATTCGATGGCCGGTTCGGCGCCGCAACCGCCAACCCCTGCCGTGGCACCTCGCACCGAGCGTACCGTGCAGGTTGAAGGTGGGCTCAAGCACACCAGCTACCTCAACCGCACCTTTACCTTCGATAACTTCGTCGAGGGTAAGTCGAACCAGTTGGCTCGTGCTGCTGCTTGGCAGGTGGCAGACAATCCCAAGCACGGTTACAACCCGTTGTTCCTGTATGGCGGTGTGGGCCTGGGCAAAACTCACCTGATGCATGCCGTTGGCAACCACCTCCTGGCGAAGAATCCCAATGCCAAGGTGGTGTACCTGCATTCCGAACGCTTCGTCGCCGACATGGTCAAGGCGTTGCAACTCAACGCCATCAACGAGTTCAAGCGCTTCTATCGTTCTGTGGACGCACTGCTGATCGATGACATCCAGTTCTTCGCCAAGAAGGAGCGCTCCCAGGAAGAGTTCTTCCACACCTTCAACGCATTGCTCGAAGGTGGCCAACAGGTGATTCTCACCAGCGACCGTTACCCGAAGGAGATCGAAGGTCTCGAGGAGCGTCTGAAGTCGCGCTTTGGCTGGGGCCTGACCGTCGCGGTGGAGCCGCCGGAACTGGAAACCCGCGTGGCGATCCTGATGAAGAAGGCCGACCAGGCCAAGGTGGATCTGCCGCATGATGCCGCATTCTTCATCGCTCAGCGCATTCGTTCCAACGTACGTGAGCTGGAAGGCGCGCTGAAACGGGTGATCGCGCACTCGCACTTCATGGGTCGCGACATCACCATCGAGCTGATCCGCGAGTCGCTCAAGGATCTGCTGGCCCTGCAGGACAAGCTGGTCAGCATCGACAACATTCAGCGCACCACGGCCGAGTACTACAAGATCAAGATCACTGATCTGCTTTCCAAGCGTCGTTCACGCTCGATTGCCCGGCCGCGTCAGGTGGCCATGGCATTGTCCAAGGAATTGACCAATCACAGCCTGCCGGAAATCGGTGTGGCCTTCGGCGGTCGTGATCACACCACGGTGTTGCACGCTTGCCGTAAGATTGCTGAACTTAGGGGATCCGACGCGGACATCCGCGAGGACTACAAGAACCTGCTGCGTACGCTTACAACCTGATCGCAGCTCCACGAGGCAAGGGACTAGACCATGCATTTCACCATTCAACGCGAAGCCCTGTTGAAACCTCTGCAACTGGTCGCCGGTGTCGTGGAACGACGCCAGACGCTGCCGGTTCTGTCCAACGTCCTGCTGGTGGTCGAAGGCCAGCAGCTGTCGCTGACCGGTACCGACCTCGAGGTCGAACTGGTTGGCCGCGTTACGCTGGAAGATGCTGCCGAGCCAGGCGAGATCACCGTGCCGGCGCGCAAGCTGATGGATATCTGCAAGAGCCTGCCGTCCGATGCACTGATCGACATCCGCGTCGATGACCAGAAGCTGTTGGTAAAGGCCGGTCGCAGCCGTTTCACCCTGTCGACACTGCCAGCGAATGACTTCCCCACCGTGGAAGAGGGCCCAGGCTCGCTGACCTTCAACCTGCCGCAAGCCAAGCTGCGTCGTTTGATCGAGCGCACCAGCTTCGCCATGGCCCAGCAGGACGTACGCTACTACCTCAACGGTATGCTGCTGGAAGTTCAAAGCGGTTTGCTGCGCGCCGTAGCCACTGATGGTCATCGTCTGGCCATGTGCTCCATGGAAGCTGCCATCCAGCAGGACGGCAAGCACCAGGTCATCGTGCCGCGTAAAGGTATCCTCGAACTTGCTCGCCTGCTGACCGAGCAGGATGCTGAAGTGAGTATCGTGTTGGGCCAGCACCACATTCGCGCCAATACAGGTGAGTTCACCTTCACCTCCAAGCTGGTGGACGGTAAGTTCCCGGATTACGAGCGCGTGCTGCCGCGCGGCGGTGACAAGCTGGTGCTGGCGGATCGTCAGGGTCTGCGCGAAGCGTTCAGCCGTACTGCAATTCTTTCCAACGAGAAATATCGCGGCATTCGTCTGACCCTGGCTGCCGGTCTGCTGAAAATCCAGGCCAATAACCCGGAGCAGGAGGAGGCCGAGGAAGAAATCGTAGTCGACTATAGCGGTGGCGGTCTGGAAATCGGCTTCAACGTCAGCTATCTGCTGGATGTGCTGGGCGTGATGGGTACTGAGCAGGTTCGTCTGATTCTCTCCGACTCCAACAGCAGTGCCCTATTGCAGGAAGCCGACAACGACGATTCGGCTTACGTCGTCATGCCGATGCGTCTGTAAAACTGTTTCAACGGGTAATCGGCGTCAAAATAATCAGCTTTGTCATGTTGCGGATTTCTCTCCGTAGCATGACAAGGCTGATTTCGTTTCAGGCAGACCATTTGCCCTCTTCGCTCCGGCTCCGCTCATGTCCCTGACTCGCATCACCGTAACTGCCGTACGCAATTTGCATTCTTCGTCACTGCAGCCTTCGCCACGCATCAACATTCTTTATGGCGCCAACGGCAGCGGCAAAACCAGCGTGCTCGAGGCAATTCATCTGCTTGGCCTTGCCCGATCGTTTCGCAGCACTCGCCTGCAACCTGTCATCCATTACGAACAACCGGCTTGTACCATTTTTGGCCAGGTCCAGTTGGCCGAGGGCGGTTACAGCAATCTCGGTATTTCTCGGGATCGACAGGGTCAACTACAGATTCGTATCGATGGGCAGAATGCGCGTAGCGCTGCACAGCTCGCGGATCTTTTACCGCTGCAATTGATCAACCCGGACAGTTTTCGTTTGCTGGAAGGTGCGCCGAAGATTCGCAGGCAGTTCCTGGATTGGGGTGTGTTCCACGTGGAACATCGTTTTCTCGGTGCTTGGCAACGGCTGCAGAAGGCCCTGCGGCAGCGGAACTCGTGGCTGCGCCATGGTACACTTGACGGTGCTTCGCAGGCTGCATGGGGCCGCGAATTGTGCGGCGCGAGCGAGGAAATCGACACTTACCGCAGGGCCTATATCCAGGCGCTGAAACCAGTGTTCGAGCGCACCCTGGCCGAGTTGCTACGACTGGAAGGGCTTTCCCTGAGTTATTACCGCGGTTGGGACAAGGATCGTGAGCTGAGCGAAGTGCTCGCCACCTCCCTTCTCCGTGATCAGCAACTCGGGCATACCCAGGCTGGGCCGCAGCGAGCCGACTTGCGCTTGCGTCTTGCGGGGCATAACGCGGCGGAAATTTTGTCGCGAGGACAACAGAAACTGGTGGTGTGCGCATTGCGCATAGCCCAGGGCCACTTGGTCAATGAAGCCAAGCGTGGTCAATGTATCTATCTGGTGGACGACCTACCGTCGGAACTGGATGAGCAGCATCGTCGGGCACTGTGCCGGTTGCTGGAAGATTTGCGCTGCCAGGTGTTCATCACCTGTGTAGATCATGAATTGTTGAGGGAAGGCTGGCAGATGGATACGCCGGTTGCCATGTTCCACGTGGAACATGGTCGTATCACCCAGACCCAAGACCATCGGGAGTGAAGGCATGAGCGAAAACCAAACGTACGACTCCTCCAGCATTAAGGTGCTGAAAGGACTGGACGCCGTACGCAAACGTCCCGGGATGTACATCGGTGACACTGACGATGGTAGTGGTCTGCACCACATGGTGTTCGAGGTGGTCGATAACTCGATCGACGAAGCGCTCGCAGGCTACTGCAGCGAAATCACCATCACCATCCATCCGGATGAATCGATCAGCGTGCGTGACAACGGCCGCGGTATCCCGGTCGACGTGCACAAGGAAGAAGGCGTCTCGGCGGCCGAGGTCATCATGACCGTGCTGCACGCCGGCGGTAAGTTCGACGACAACAGTTACAAGGTATCTGGCGGTCTGCATGGCGTGGGTGTCTCGGTCGTGAACGCCCTCTCCAAGGAGTTGGTGCTGACCATTCGCCGTAGCGGCAAGATCTGGGAGCAGACTTACGTCCATGGCGTACCGCAAGCGCCTCTGACCGCTGTCGGCGATACGGACGGTACCGGTACGCAGATCCACTTCAAGCCGTCCGAAGAGACGTTCGCCAACATCCACTTCAGCTGGGACATCCTGGCCAAGCGTCTGCGCGAACTGTCCTTCCTCAACTCTGGCGTGGGCATCTTGCTGCGCGACGAGCGTACCGGCAAGGAAGAGCTGTTCAAGTACGAAGGTGGTTTGAAGGCTTTCGTCGAGTTCCTCAACACCAACAAGACCGTGGTCAACCAGGTCTTCCACTTCAATATCCAGCGCGAAGAAGATGGCGTTGGTGTCGAAGTGGCCCTGCAATGGAACGACAGCTTCAACGAGAACATCCTCTGCTTCACCAACAACATTCCACAGCGTGACGGTGGTACTCACCTGGCGGGCTTCCGCTCTGCCCTCACCCGCCACCTGAATAACTACATCGAGCAGGAAGGTCTGGCGAAGAAATTCAAGATCTCCACTACCGGTGATGATGCCCGTGAAGGCCTCACCGCAATCATCTCGGTGAAGGTTCCGGATCCGAAGTTCAGCTCGCAGACCAAGGACAAGCTGGTCTCCAGCGAGGTGAAAACCGCTGTCGAACAGGAAATGGGCAAGTACTTCGCCGACTTCCTGCTGGAGAATCCGAACGAAGCCAAGGCCGTGGTCGGCAAGATGATCGACGCTGCCCGTGCCCGTGAAGCTGCACGCAAGGCGCGCGAAATGACCCGCCGCAAGGGCGCCCTGGACATCGCCGGGCTGCCCGGCAAACTGGCTGACTGCCAGGAAAAAGATCCGGCGCTGTCCGAACTCTACATAGTGGAGGGTGACTCCGCGGGCGGTTCTGCCAAGCAGGGTCGTAACCGCAAGACCCAGGCGATCCTGCCGCTCAAGGGCAAGATCCTCAACGTCGAGAAGGCACGCTTCGACAAGATGCTCTCCTCCCAGGAAGTGGGCACGCTGATCACCGCACTGGGCTGCGGCATCGGGCGTGAGGAGTACAACATCGACAAACTGCGTTACCACAACATCATCATCATGACCGATGCTGACGTCGACGGTTCGCACATCCGTACCCTGCTGCTGACCTTCTTCTTCCGTCAATTGCCGGAGCTGATCGAGCGTGGCTACGTCTACATCGCCCAGCCGCCGCTGTACAAGGTGAAGAAAGGCAAGCAGGAGCAGTACATCAAGGACGACGAGGCCATGGATGAATACATGACCCAGTCGGCCCTGGAAGATGCCAGCCTGCACGTCAACGAGAACGCCCCGGGCCTGTCCGGTGGGGCTCTGGAGAAGCTGGTCGCTGATTACCGCGGGGTAATGAAGACTCTTGATCGACTGTCGCGCGTCTATCCGAAGGATCTCACCGAGCATTTCGTTTACCTGCCGCGTGTCAGCGTCGAGCAACTGGCCGACCAGTCGGCAATGCAGGGCTGGCTGGATGGCTTCACGACGCGCCTCAAGGCTGTCGAGAAGTCGGGTCAGACCTACAACGTCAGTCTGCGCGAAGACCACGAGCGCCACTTGTGGCTGCCGGAGGTCGAGATCAAGTCGCATGGCCTGTCCAACTACATCACCTTCAACCGTGATTTCTTTGCCAGTAACGATTACAAGACCGTTACCGTTCTGGGCGAGCAGTTGAATAACCTGCTGGAAGAAGGCGCCTACGTGCAGCGTGGTGAGCGCAAGAAGCCGGTCAGCACCTTCAAGGAAGCGCTGGACTGGCTGATGAATGAAAGCACCAAGCGTCACAGCATCCAGCGATACAAGGGTCTCGGTGAGATGAACCCGGATCAGCTGTGGGAAACCACCATGGACCCGGAAGTGCGTCGCATGCTCAAGGTGACCATCGAGGACGCCATCGCTGCCGACCAGATCTTCAACACCCTGATGGGCGATGCCGTGGAGCCGCGCCGCGACTTCATCGAATCCAACGCCCTCGCGGTGTCAAATCTGGACTTCTGATGTAAAACCGCCAGTTGGCGTGAAATGAAAAGCCCCTGCCGATGTGAATCGTCAGGGGCTTTTCATTTGGGCGGGACTTTTCGTGAGCTGTGCTGAGGTTTTTACTTGAAGCGCTCACGCCACGCCGCGCGCTGCCCTCGCACTTCCACCATGGCCGCAAGCATGGCGCGGTAGCGTTTGCTGTTGAGGGTCAGCAGGGTGCTCAACGACAGCAGCAAGCCGATGGAGTACAGCAGGTCAGGTGCGCGCCTGCCCCAATGCGCGATGATCACCAGCATGCAGGCGACCATGGCCGCCACGATCAGCCACACCGCCCAGGGGCGGCCGCGAATTACCAGAAGATTGGTCGCGCACAGGTACAGGGATATCCCGCAACTTCCCAGCATCATGTAGATACCATAGTCGTCCAGGCTCGGCGGATAGACTTCCAGCAGTACGATCTGGCTGATCGCCATGGAAAACAGTGCGAGAAAGAACGCGGCGATGAAGACCGGGAAATGTCGGCGCAGTATCGAGAGAAAATCGAGTCCTTGCTTCACTCCAGCTCCTCGTAAAGGCCGATGGCGTAAGTCTGTACCGTATTGCTGCCGAGCAGGCCAATTCCGGCACCCAGCGCATCCCTGATATTGATCGCCAAGGTCGAGGATATCTCGCTGGTGGTGAAGCGCTTCGGAAGCTCACCGCTACTCTGCAGAGCTTTGCGCAGGGCGGGAGTGAGTGCCGGGTTGCGGTTCTCCAGAATCTCATTGGTCAGGCGCCGCCGTTCCTGCCGGCTCAGGCCCTTGAGGCTCTGATACCAGCTGCGTCCAGTCATGGCCTTACGCATGTTCATCACACGCAAGATCGTCGCACCGGCTCCGGCGACGCCGGCTAGAGAGATGATATCCAGAGCCTTGGAGGCGTCCTGGTACCACTGTTCGTTGTCCAGCCTGTCGAGGGCTTCGGGATTGTTCACCTCGGTATAGACCCGTGCAGCACCAGCAACGCATTGCACGGAGCTCGCTGTTGCTGCTGCAACGCCCAGCGTCGTGATCACCAGGCTCGCGCCACCGGTGAATGGGACGATGGCGGTGCCGCCGATGATCGCGATCCAGCCCAGCACCGCTCCGGCGCAGGCCAGGCTGGTGTTGACGCTCTCGGCGAGCAGTCGCGATTCGCGCGGGTTGGAGCGCACCTGCTCGGCGAACTGCTGTGGCGAGACGTTGCGCTGGGCTTCACGAATGATGATGCGCTTGGGCTTGATGCTGCAGATTGGCGTGAACTCGCGCAGCGTCACCGAATTGAACTTGGCGTCGATGTAGACCACGCCTGCCCCGGAGATGGCAGGGTCTGCGTCGATGGCGGCGTAAAGCTTGCGCAGGTCGATCATGGCTTCGATGCGCTGTCTTGCCATCATCTGCGATGGGGTATTGCGCAACCCGATCAGGTAGTCGGACATTGGCCCTCCTTGGTTGATATTCCGATAGCCGCCGGTTCCGCCTCGAAAGGGAAACCAGCGGCGCGCTGTCTCAGCCAGTCACCTGGCTCGACTCAGACGTTGGGGCAGGGAATCGGTGCCCAGTCGCCCATATCGGGGTTGTTGCACATGCTGTTGACCTGGTTGGTACCTGCCACGGCCACTTGTTGGCTCTTGGCCTGCTTGACTTCGGCCTGTTGCAGAACCTGTTCGGTCTTGACCGCTTCGGTGGGAACCTTGGCTGGTGTCTTGGTGGGAGTCTTGGCTGCCGTGGTCACTTCAGCACGCTCGACGCCGACGTTCTTCAGGTCAGCCTCGTAAGCCTGGGTGTAGTTGCTCAGATTCTCGCCAGCCTTGCCGTTGACGGCGGTGATCAGGCTGTTGGACTCGCTCAGGCCGGCGATGATTTCCGCCAGACGCTTGCGCCCTTCTGTGTCGTCGATCGCACCGGATTTGCGCTTCTCCAGCAGGCTGGTGAATTCCTTCTGGTAGCAGCTTTGCGACGCTTCGGCATAGGCGATGCTGCGGTCGAAGGTGCTGGCACTGGCACTGATGTCGGTGGAGTAGGACCCGATGCGCTGACGGTCATCGCTGATCTGCTGCTGCTTGGAGGTGTAGTAGGCCGCCGCGCCGCCGACCAGGGCACCGCCGGCGGCGCCGATGGCTGCATTGCGCTTGCGGTCTTCCTTGTCGGCGGTCAGGGCGCCGGTCAATGCCCCGCCTACTGCACCAAGCACGGCGCCGGTAGCGATCGAACGGGTGATGTTGGAGTCGGTATCGCGCAGATGCTGAACGGGCTGATAGCAGCTCGGGTAATAGTTGACCTCAGTGGACTTGCCGACGCGGTTGACCGCCGACGTAGAGCAGCCGCTGATCAGCACGGTCATCGAGGTGAAGCCGATAGCAGCGAGGGTCAGGATGCGGCTACGGGGTTGCGAGGTGTGGTGCGGTTCGAATGGACGCATAGCTAGGTTCTCTGCTGGTGGTTGAGTGACGCTTGTGGAACGGCTGGTCACGTTCACGGTTGTTGCACCGCTTGCGTTGCCAGCAATTGCTTGAGGATTTCGGCTGGTTCGGCCCGCTGTTGGGCGCGATACAGAGCCACGTGGTTGACGAACAGGGTGGCGCGGTTGACCAGGCTGTTGCCGATCACCGGCTTGCGCGCGAGCTCTTCCTTGACCCGCTGGAACTGCGCCTGGATAACCGCGTTGGTGTAACGGGTACCGCTGGCCATGTTGTCGATGTAGATCGCCACAGCGCCGTTGAGCGCCTTGGTGCCGTTCTCGATGGCACCCGCAAATATCTGCGCCGAGGCTGCGTCATTGTTCTGCTGCGCCTGGCGCTGACTCTGGCGCAGGTTGGTCAGGCGGATGTTGTAGTTGTTGATGGTCTCCGCCACCAGCGCGGCAGACTGGATCAGGTTGCCGACGGCTTCTTCGCGCTGGCGGGCGATCAGTGAAACGTTGCGCTTGAGCTCTTCGTTGACCAGACCGAGTTCGGCCTGCAGGCGTGGGTCGGTAGCGTTGGCGATGATGCTGTCCAGGCGCTGGGTCGGGTCCTCGGCATCGCCGATATCGTCGGTCAGGCCAGCCAGGCGTCCCTGTTTCTGCCATTGGCTGAACAGCTCGTCGTAGCGCGAGCGCGGAGCGGACAGCGCGCCGATGGCCACACGAAAGCCGGTGGTTTCGTTGCGTTGCTCGCTGCCATCGGCACCGAACAACGGGTATTCGCGGCGCATACCGGTGAACAGTGTGCCCTCGCCTTCCAGGTAGTTGCCGCCCTTGACCACGAAGCCGCCATAGGTGCCCTGCCGGCGCCCGGCACTGACCAGCTGGAAGGATTCCTGCACCATCTCGGCAGCGTTGCCGATCACGTCAAACAGCCCCAGCGGGTTAGCCTCCTTGGTGCCGATCGGCATCAATCGGGGGGCCTGCCCGGTACCACCTGCCACCTGGTTGAACACGGCCCATTTGGCCAGCGGGCCATCCTCGTCGCTGCCTTCGACCGGCCGCGGGAACAGCCGTCCTTCCAGTTCCTGACGGCTGACCTCCGAGCCGCCTCGGGCAGCAAACTCCCATTCCACTTCGGTGGGCAGACGGACGAAGGCAGCACCGCCCTCCTCGGCCTTGCTACCCCGCCCGCTGACCGGCAGCAGGTCGCGATGATTGGCCAGCAGCCAGGCGCTGTAGACCGCTGCGAAGCGCTCGGCCTCGAAACGCGACAACTTGACCTGCGGCAGCCGCGCCGCTGCGCTGGTGACGGGGGCACATTCCGGTGCAGGTTCGCCGCCGGCCAGCGCCTGAGCCTGGGCCATGACCTGGGCGTACTGGCGGGCAGTGACCTCGTATTTGCCGATGAAATACATCATCGGCTTCAGCGGGCTGCCGGCGTCGATCTTGGGCAGGCGCTCGGCGATCTGCTTCTGCCACTGCGGCGCCAGGTCCTGCAGACTGAACTGTCCGTTGATGAAGTCGCGGCGATAGCCGGAAATGAAAGACTGCTTGTAGCCGGCTTCGCCCTCGCTGAACGGATAGCCCAGACTCACCTCGCGATCGTCCAGGCTGCCCTGGGACAGGATGTAAACGTGGCGGAAGACCATCTCGCCACCACAGGGCAGCGGCAGGCTGACATCGCCCGGCAATGGTTTGGGGTTATCCAGCTTGGCCAGTTGCTCTGCATCCAGTTCGCGGGCAGGCTCGTCGGCTGACTGCGCAGGTGTGGCAGCTTTGTTCGCCGCGGGTGGCTCATCGCCCGGCGAGCAGGCCGCCAGGGCAAGCGTGGCTAACATCAGGGCGGAAGCAGCGAAACGACTGTCAGACATCGCGAATTCCTTGAGAGGCGTCGATCCGGGCCGCACGTCGCCCTCCCAGCGCAGCGGCAAGGGCGCTGGCCAGCAGGACGGCAGCGAGGGCCATCAGGTAATGCTCGGGCAGCAGGCGACTGGCGTAGTCACCCGGCACCTGTACGAAAAGATGGTTGAGGCCGCCCTCCGCCAAGCGGTACAGAAGGGCCGACAGGAGACTGGCGAACAGACCGCTGTACAGCGCCTGGAGGATCACGAACAGCAACAGCGCACCGCTGCCGAAACCCAGCAGGCGCAGAACTGCCAGCTCACGCTGCTTGCGCTCCACGGCAGCCAGGGCGCCGGCACTGGTTGCCGCCACGGCGCCACCCAGGGCCAGGGCGGTGATCAACCAGAACAGCAGATCAAGGTTGCGGCTCAGAGCCTGAACCTGGGCGATCTGCGCTGCCTGAGTAACCACCTGTACCTGCTGCGTGGTCAGGTACTGGCGCAGTGGCTCGACGTCTTCGAGCGTGCGTGCATACAGACGAAACCCTGGGTAGATGCGTGGCGCCCGCCCCGCTGCTGCGCCCGGCCAATCCAGTGCAGCAACCGCAAAACCGTCGCGGTAATCCTCGACAGCTTCCAGCAGGACTTTCGGCGCAAACAGCGCATCGCGCTCGAAGGCGGCCAGCGGCAGTACAGCCAGTACCTGCAGGGGGGTCTGCTGCCATTGCAGGTCGCTGCCGCGCTGGCGCCCGAAGCGGGCCTGCACCTGGCTTCCGGCTGTGACACCGAGCTTCTCGGCAGCGGTATGGCTGAGTACCACCTGATGTAGCTCACGTGGCACTGGCAGGCCTTGCAGCAGCGGATCACCGGCGGCAGTCGGCAGCATCTCCACGCTGACCCTCGCCTGCCCTGGCGCCACCTGCAATTCACTGGTGGCGGCAATCTGCCGGGTACGCGGGATGGCGAAGGCAACGTCCTCACGCTGGCTCAGCGCCTCGATGAATTCCGCCTGCAGGCGCGTGCCGCCCAGCGGAATGATCTCGCGCACGGCAGGATCGCGTTGCAGGCGTTCGGTCAGGCTGCCGACCAGGCCGTACTTCAGGCCGAACAGCACCAGCAGCGGTGCGATCACCGCCACCAGGGCCAGCACGGCACAGGCCGACAGGCGCGCTTCGCGGCGGTAGTCCTGCCAGGCCAGGCCGGCGATCAGCAGCGGGCGCATCAGGCAGCCTGCTCCAGATGGGCGCTGACACCGCCGTCGGCGTCACGCCGGCAGTGCATGCGCAGAATGTGCAGGCCGGCGCGTTGTGCCAGCGCCTCGTCGTGCGTCGCCACCACGCAGGTCGCACCGGTTTCAGCCGCCTGAGCGAGCAGCAGTTGCATGACCCGTTCGGCATTGAGCGGGTCCAGCGCCGCGGTGGGTTCGTCGGCCAGCAACAACGTCGGCCGGTGCGCCAGTGCACGCGCGCAACTGACTCGTTGGCGCTGGCCGATCGATAGCTGCGCTGGGTACTTGCCCAGTTGCTCCTGAACATCCAGTGCCTGTGCCAGACGCTGCACCTGACCATCGTCCGGCATGCCGAGCAGTTGCCGAGGCAGCGCAATGTTGTTGCGCGCGTCGAGAAAGCCGAGCAGCCCGCCGGCCTGTAGCACATAACCCAGATGCCGGCTGCGCAGTTGCGCCAATTGGCTCTGCCGTCCCTGTCGCCACAGTTCGGCGATATCGCAGGTAGTGCCGGCCAGCTCCAGAGCGAAGGTCTCGGCGGAATCGGGAGCCAGCACCAGGGCCAGCAGGTCGAGCAGTGTGCTCTTGCCGCAGCCGCTGGGACCAACCAGCGCCACTCGTGCGCCCGCCTGCAGCTGCAACTGCTCGATGGCCAGGCTGTAGCGCTGCGCGCCCTGGCCACGTTGCTTGAGGACCTGCTGCAGACGAATCATCATGGCAGCGTCGACAGCGGTACACGGTACAGGGCGTCACCCGGCTCGGCATTGCCGAAGCGCACCCAGTTGGCCATGTCGTTGTGGAAGGTTTCGTAGAGGCGAATCTTCGACTCCAGCTCGTCGATGAAGTCTTCCTGCTCGGCCACCGACAATGACAGCCAGAGGTCCTGGGTCATGCTCAGCGCCTTGCTGCGATACGGCAGGCCGTCGAGGTATTCGCCGAGTACGCCGCTCTGGGCCAGATTGGCGCCCCGGCGCAGCGCCGATGGATCGCGACTCATGTAGGCGCTGGCGCTGGCGATTTCGCTGAAGAAGTCGGCCGGCGAGGTCTTGGTCTTGCGCGCGGCGTCGACGATCAGTTTGAGCGACTGCTGCAGGTCGTTGAGCTGCAGTTTGGTCAGCATCACGCAGACCTGCAGGGTTGGCAGGTTGGGGTTGCTCAGGTCGCGGTCGGCGGTCCAGGCGCTGACCAGTTGCGGCGCCTGACTGGCGCTGCGGCGGCCGAGAAAATCCATGTGCATGGCGTAGCCGATGGCCTGCGACTTGGCCGCCAGGTTGGCGCCGCCGGCCAGTTGCGGGGTGACTGGCGCCTGCTGGGCACGGATCTGCTGCGCCAGTTCGGCAAAGGTCGAGCCGATCTCGCGCACGCGCTCGCCGAAGGCTTCGACATCACCACCCGGCACCGAGACGTAGAGGTCGCCGATCTGCGGGTTGCTGTCGGCCGTCAGCACCCGGTACTGCTGCTCGGCCGAGGCGTGGTTGGTCTTGCCGGCCGGTGTGCGCAGATGCAGGGCGAAGATCTTGATCTGCTTGCTCAGAGCGGCCTGGCGTACCTCGGCCTCGTTCATTCGGGTGCTGCTGTGCGGGTCGTTCTTGCGCAGTGCACCGGCGTCGCTAACCAGCAGGATCAGGCGCCCGCCATAACTCGACCAGTCCATGCCTTCGACGGCCTGCATGACGCCGGCGAACGCATCCTCGTTGAAGGAATGGCTGGACACGCTGGTCGCCTGCACCTGTTCGGCGGCGCGCAGGAAACGCTGCGGGTCGCTGCCGTCCTGCAGGCTGACCAGGGTCTTGCTCAGGTATTGCAGCCCTGGGGTGCGCTCGGTGCTGTTGCGATAGCCGACCAGACCGAAGCTGACGTTATCCAGCTCGCCACGTGCCTGCAGCTGGCTCTGCAGCTCGCTGACCACCTGGCGTACGCGGTCGATGTAGGGTTGCATCGACACCGAGGTGTCGACCACCAGCACGATGCCGGTGCGGAAGCCCGAATCGGTGGCAGTCGCCGGCTTGCCGGCAGGTGTCTGAGACTGGGCGACGTTGCCGGGATCGATCGAGGCGATGTTGAGCAACTGCACCGGCTGCCCCTCGGCGTCGAAGGCTTCGCGGAAGTCGAAGATCGGCATCAGGTAGAACTGATCCTGCGGCACGGCGCTGGCGGTGGGCTCCAGTGCAACCACCTGCGGTACCTGCTCGGGGTCGTTCTGCGCCTTGAGCAGCAGCTCGCGAGCCTGGCTGGTGCGATCGATCAGGCGCTCCACGTCGGCGGCCTGTTGCATGAACAGCACCGGTGCCCGACCGGAGCGTTCGGTGAACTTCAGCACCAGGCTCTGTTTCCAGTCGGTTGCCTGTTCCGCGGCGATCCAGCCCTGCACCCGGCCATCGCTGGCCGCACCGACCTGCAGCCAGGTCTGGCCGTCCTGGCTGCGTTTCGCATACACGTAAAGCACCGAGAAGGCTGGCAGCGCCTCGCCGCTGGCGGCGCTGGGAGCGTTAAGCAGTTGCGCGCCGGGCTTGGCCAGGATGCGCTGGTAAAGGGTCTTCTTGCCCGGCATGAGCAGCGGATGGTCGCCCGCTTCGCCCGTGTCGGCCACTGGCTGTGTATCTGCGACTGGCTGCTCGTCGCGCTGCGGTGGGGTGTCCGAGGCCACCACCGGAGACGGTTGCGCGAGCCACCAATAGGCGCCGCCACCCAGACCCAGCGCGGCGGCTATGGCCACTGCCAGCAGTGCCATGCGAGGGCTCTTGCTAGCAGCAGTGGACGGCTGCCCCGCTACTCTGCCTGCCATGGCAGTCGGTGCGGGCGCCACGGTCGGCGCCGGGGTCGGTGCGCTGCGTGGAATCTCGATGGAGACCGGTTGCAGATCGCCGAGCTCGCTAGTCGAGGGCGCGCTCAGCGTGGTCTGCGGGGTGAGCGCTGGACGGATCACGGTCGCATCCGAGTCGGGTGTCGGTTGGGTATCCAGCGCGGCCAGCAATTCTCCGGCATTGCTGAAGCGTTCATCCGGATTCTTTGCCAGCAGGCGTTGCAGCAGCGTCTGATAGCGGCTGTGCTGCAATGGCAGCTCCGGCAATGGTTGGGTCAGGTGCGCCAGCGCCGTGGACAGGGCATCGGTGCCCATGTACGGCAACTCGCCGACCAGAATTTCATAGAGCACCACGCCCAACGCATAGAGGTCGGCGCGGCCGTCGATATCCAGACCGCGCGCCTGCTCGGGGCTCATGTAGTTGGGCGTGCCGACGGCAAAGCCCACCTGGGTGAACTGGGTACTGTCGTCGAGCGACTTGGCGATACCGAAGTCCGACAGCACCGCGGTGCCGTCGGCGCGAAAGAGGATGTTGGCCGGTTTCACGTCGCGGTGGATCAAGCCCTGGCTGTGGGCGTAGCCCAGCGCCGAGGCGATCTGGCGGATGTACTGCAGGCCCTGCTCGGGGCTCAGGCCGGCGGCGATACGCTCGCGCAGTGTACCGTTGGGCAGGTACTCCATGGCCATGTAGTAGTGCTCGCCGGCGTTGCCGATGTCGTGCACGGTGACCACATGCGGGTGGGCCAGACGCGCCAGGGTCTTGCCCTCGCGCAGGAAACGCTCGCAGAACGAGGCATCGGCCGCCAGCGCCGGGGCCATGATCTTCAACGCCACCTTGCGCTCGAGGGAGCGCTGCAGCGCCAGGTAGACGGTGGCCATGGCGCCTTCGCCGATCACGCCTTCGATGTCGAAACCGGGAATGTTCAGGTCCATGAGGCGGGCTCGCTGGTCTTGATGACGATGGCGGTGATGTTGTCGGGAGCGCCGCGGGTCAGGCCCAGATGAACCAGACTGCGCACCACCTGATAGGGGTCGGCATGGGCCAGTACATCGCGGATCTCGTGGTCTTCGGCCGTACGAGTGAGGCCGTCGCTGCACAGCAGCCAGGTATCGCCGGGGAGGACCTCGAACTGGCTACCGGCGAGTTCCAGCTGGTCCTGCACGCCGACGGCGCGGGTGACGACGTTGGCGCGAGGATGCAGGCGCGCCTCGGCCTCGCTGAGCAGGCCGCTGTCCTGCAGGTCCTGCACGTAGCTGTGGTCACGCGAGACCGCCTGCAGCTCACCCGCTCGCAGCCGGTACAGTCGGCTGTCGCCGGCCCACAGGCACAGGCCACGGTCGCCACGCGTCGCCATCAGCACCACGGTGCTGCCCATCATGCTTACGCCGCGCAGTTGGGTCTGCTCGCGCACCGCCGCATTGACCTGGCTGAGGCTGTGTCGCAGTACCTGCTCGTAGTCATTCAGGCTGTCGCTTGCGTTGAGGTTGCGCAGGCTGTCGACGATCAGGCTGCTGACGTAATCGCCCGCGGCGTGTCCGCCCATGCCATCGGCCACGACCCAGAGGCCGGCTTCGGGCCGCTCCAGATAGGCGTCTTCGTTGATCTGACGAACCAGGCCGACATGACTGTAGGCCGCCGACTGGTAGTGCAGTGCAGTCATTGCGCGACCACCTCCGGTCCCAGCAGGTAAACCGCGAAAGACTCGGTCGGCGGCAGCCCCTGGCAACGGCGCAGGCCGGCCGCGATGCGTTGTGAGCCACGCCCCCACCACAGGCTGGCGCCGCTGCAGGCCTGGGCGGCCAGCGCTGCCAGGCGCCCCGCTGCATCGACTGCCGGCCAGTGTTGCAGGCCATGCGCCTCGTCGTGCGTGGGTGTCACTGTGTCCGGCAAGGGGTCCAGGCGCTGCACCTCGCTCTCGAAGTCTTCGAAGCGGGCGCCCTCTTCCAGGGTGCTCAGCAGCAGGTTCTCGATCCGCTCGAACCATGTTTCGCCCGCCTGCAAGGCCTGCAGCGTTTGCCCGCAGGGGATACTGCAGGCGATGGTCAGCGGGAAGTAGCGGCCCACGCGGTCGATGCTTGGCATCAGCACCCCGGTCATGGCCTCGCTACCGCACACGCCAGGTGCCAGGGCGAAGCGCCACAACGGGCTGGTCAGGTAGGCGTCCAGCCAGTGTTCACCGAGTTGTTGCCGGCTTGTCTGCAGGCCAGCCGACAGCCAGGCGTCCCAGCTGCGCTGGAAGTCCTTCGGCAGGTTGCGCTCGATGAAGTCGCCGCGGCTGGCGACCTTGCCGTAGAAACCCATCATCGTCATAGCCGCTCCGGCAGGGTGAAGCCGGCCACTGCGCGACTCTTGAAAGGATTGAAGGCACTGCTGGCACGCAGTTCGTAGGCAACGCTGGAACGATCCAGGCGTACGCGCAGGTTGAAGCGATCCGGCGAGGCACCGCCAATCAGCTCGGACTGATCGAGCAGGCGGAACCAGGCCCACGGCCCTTCCAGGGTCAGGGCCGAGCGCCCGCCTTCCACCGGTGGCGACACCGACAGGCGTACCACGCCGATGCTGCTGGGGTTCGGCCATTGCACCGCCACCGGACGGCTCGGGCCATGGTCGAAACCGATCAGTTGGCCGTCGAGATCGAGCTGCGACTGGCTGATGGTGGCATCCATGCTCACCGGCTTGAGGTCGAAGCGCACGCTGGGCTGCAGGCCGCCGCTGCGGAAGAACTCGTCGCGGATCAGCGCCGCGCGCTGGAAGGTCTGCAGCACACCGGCGGAGATGCCCAGCTTCTGTGCCGCGCCCGGCTGCCAGCGCCAGGTGCGTGCGGAGGTATCGACGTAGGGTTGCAGGTACTTGCGGAAGTAGCTGTCCATGACCCCGCCGACGCCGAAGAACTGGCCGAAATCATCCAGCGTGGCGTCGCGCTGGCTACCCGGCACCATGGGGTAACGGCCGGCCAGCGACTGCCGCCAGACATTGACCACGTCGCTTTGCCAGGCCGCATTGAGCTGGTTGCGCACCCCGCCCATCATGCTGTTGGTGCTGGCTGCGACGACCGAGCCTACCAGGCCCTGAACCAGCTTCGGCTGACGTGCCGCTGTCAGGTTGACCCTTGCCGCGGCGGCACTGGCCTGGTTCTTCGCCTCGCCGAGCAGCGCCTCGCCGCTGGCGCCGACCATGCTGCTGAGTTGCACGTAAAGTTCGTTGAGATCCGCCAGCAGGCCATCGATGGCCATCGGCGCCGACGGGTCCTGGCTGACCAGGCTGTTGAGCTCGGCGAAATGCGCGCTGACCGGATCGATCTCGCTCACCGCCGCCACGGCATTGCCGGCGGGAGTCTGGCCAAGCAGCGAGCCGAGCTTCTGCTTGAGCTGGTCGACACCCTCGTCGCTGGTCTTGGCCACACCTTCGGCTTCGGGCGCCTGCTGCAGATCGGTTTCCCGCGCCACTGCGATCAGCAACTGCTTGAGCGGCGAGGATGGTCCCGAGAGTATCCGCAGCACGTCGGCGGCCTGGGCCACGCTGGTGATCGACACGAAGTCGAGATCGGCCAGCAGCGCATCCCACTGTTGCACGTAATCGCGCAGGTACAGCTGGCGTACATCGGCGGCCAGGTTCACCGCGTCCTGAGTGCTGTCGAGCTGACGGCCCAGCACCCATTGTTCCTCGGCTACCACGCTGGCCTGGCCGACGCTGGCGCGGAGGAAGGCTTCACGGTAACCGCGGCGGGTGTAGAAACCACTCAGCGGATCGCTCAGCGCTTTGCCACTCTTGCGCGTGAAGATCAGCGCGGCGTCGCGCCCGGCGGCTTCGCTGATGCGGAAGTCACTGACCCCGGCCGGCAGCTTCTGCCGCTTGACCCGGTCGTATACGCGCTGCGCCAGCGGCAGACGTTGCAGTTGCATGCGCAGCTCGTCGATCAGGCGCTGATCCAGACGCGCGTCCGGTGGACGACGTTCGAACAGCGCCTGCAGATGCCCGTCGAGCGCCTGGCGCTGCTCGCCCGGCAAGTCACGCGGCAGGCTCTGATCCCAGTCCAGAGCGATCCAGGCCTTGATGAACTCGGCGTCGTAATGTTCGCCGCCACCGAGCATCAGGTAGGCCTTGAGTCCTTCGTAGAGGTAATCGGTGCCACCGCCGGAACGCAGTTGTTCCTCAACGCGGCTGAGCAGGCGCGGGGCGAAGGTGGCTACCAGCAGACGGCGATAGACGCTGGCGGCCTGCTCCTCGAGCATGTCGCCCTGATATAGACCCAGGCCCTTGGCCCAGTCCGGCGGATCGCCGGCCAGGTTGCGCACGGCATCGAGCAGGGGCAATACCGCCAGCACGTCGCGCTGCGCCGGGCTGAGGCTGCGCACCTGCTGCTCCAGCGGCACGGTACGCGCGCCGACCTGGGCGATATGCTCACGGTTGGCGTTGAAGCTGAGCAGCCACAGCGTACTCACCACCAGTACCAGTGCCACGCTGGCGGCCAGCGAGCCGATGGCCAGCCATCTGCGGCGGCGCTCGACCTTCTGGTCGACGCCGACCAGGCCGCGCTCGGCGAAGGCGACGCGGCTGAACAGGTGCTGGAGGAAATAGCTGCGGCCGCTGCCGCTCTGCCTGGCCAGGTGCTGGCGGTCGAGGTTCATGCTCTGCGCCATGGCGCCGATCAGGCGGTCGATCGGGCTGCCTTCCTGGGTGCCGCTGGTGAAGTACACACCGCGCAGCAGGCTGCGCTCCTCGTAGGCATTGGGTTTGAACACGCCGTTGAGGAACTCGCCGAGCAGGCTCTTGATCGCCGCGAACTGCTGCGGGAAACCGTAGATCAGGTCGCGTCGTGCCGGATCGCGTTCACGCTGCAGGCGTTCGACCAGGCGCTGGTTGAGGCGCTGTTCGAGGGCGACGAACTCGCTGTCGAAATGTTCCAGCGGGCCGCCGATGCTCTTGCCGTCATCCAGGGCGAAGGTAAAGCCCCAGACCTGGGCGCGTTCCTCACGGCTGAGGTCGTCGAAGAACTCCATGAAGCCCGGCACCAGGTCGCACTTGGTCAGCATCACGTAGACCGGGAAACGCACGCCGAGCTGGGTATACAGCTCCTGCACCCGCGAGCGGATCGCCGCCACGTGTGCGGCGCGCTCGCTTTCGCTGCTCTGCAGTAGGTCGGAGAGGCTGATGGCGATGAAGGCGCCATCGATCGGGCGACGCGCACGCTGGGTCTTGAGCAGGTCGAGAAAACCGAGCCAGGCCGCTTTGTCCACCTGGGCGTGGCTGTCCTGAGTGGTATAGCGCCCGGCGGTGTCGAGCAGCACCGCTTCGTCGGTGAACCACCAGTCGCAGTTGCGCGTACCGCCGACGCCGCGAACGGCCCCGGCGCCCAACTGCGCTGCCAGCGGGAAGTTCAGGCCGGAGTTGACCAGTGCGGTGGTCTTGCCGGAGCCGGGTGGCCCGATGATCACGTACCACGGCAGTTGATACAGGTTGCGCCGCTCATCGCCGCCCAGGCGCGCCTTCTTCAGCAGCGTCAGGGCTTCGTCCATGCGCTGGCGCAGCGTCGCCAGCTCCTCGGCGGTGGCCACGCTGGCGGCGTCCGGCGCGGCCTGTGCTGCCAGGCCGTCGAGCACCTTGCGTTCCTGCTGGCGTTCGCGCAGCAGACAGAACAGGCGCCAGCCGAGCCACAGGGCGAACAGCAGTATGATCAGCGTCCAGCGCGTCCAGGCCGGCTGCAGTGCATTGAGCAGCGGACCGATGAACCAGATGATCAGGCTCAGGGCGATCAGCCCGAGCAGCGGGATGACCCAGCGGGTGATGAATCCGAACAACGCCTTCACTCCACACCCTCCGCCAGCACGGTGATCTCTACCCGGCGATTCTTCGCCCGTCCTTCGGCCGTGGCATTGGATGCCAGCGGTTCGGTGTCGCTCAGGCCCTCGGCGCTGAAGCGCTCGGCCTGGCCGGTACGCGCTGCGAGAATCTGCAGCACCTCTTCGGCGCGGGCACGCGACAGTGCCCAGTTGGAGGGGAAGCGCAGCGTGGCGATCGGCTGGTTGTCGCTGTGGCCGGTGATGCGCACCTGGCCCTTGACCTTGGCGACAGCCTCGGCGATGCGCAGCAGCAACGGCTGGAAGTCGTCACGGATGCTGGCGCTGCCGGAGCTGAACAGCTCGTCGCCGCGGATGGTCACCACCGAGCGGTCGACGCCATCCTCGACCGCTACGCGGTTGGCGCGGATGTCGTCGGCGAGGAAGGTGGCCAGGCGCGGGCGCTCCACTACACGCGGCTTCACCACGGCCGGTTCGATGCTCTGCACCGGTACTTCGCCCAGTGCGTGAATCTGCCGGAACACCGGTTCGGCATCGGCTGCCAGTTTCATCCGCAACACCAGCAGCACCAGCAGCAACAGCGCCAGAGCTACGGCCAGGCCGACCCAGGGCGGCAGCAGTCGTGACAAGCGATCCGGGGCCACGTTGACCCCGCGCCAGTGCGGTGACAGCTCGTGTTCGCGCTCGCCACGCACGCTGCGCAGGGTCGCGGCGGTGCGCTCGCGCAGCGCTTCCAGCTGGCTGCGACCGTCATGCATGACCCGATAGCGACCCTCGAAGCCGAGGCTGGTGCACAGGTACAGCAGTTCAAGCAGATCGAGCCGTTCACGTGGGCTTTGCAGGCAGTGTTCGAGCAGCTGGAACACCTTCTCGCCGCCCCAGGCCTCGTTGTGCACGGTGATCAGCAGGCTTTGCTTGCCCCACTCGCTGGTGCTGCCCCAGGGCGTGCTCAGCACCGCCTCGTCGAGGGCGGTGCACAGCGCATAGCGCGCCAGCAACACGTCGTTGCGCGGCACACCGGCGGCCTCGGCGCGCTGTTCGAACTGGCGCAGGTAGCCCAGCAGCTGCGCGCGCAGGCTGGCTGGAGCGGGATGGGCCAAGGTGCTGCGCAATCGGGTGAGCATGCTCAGCAGCGGCCCGGCGGCCTGCTCCAGCGGGTTCATGCCACGGGCCTGGCCCGCCGGTAGCGGCGCAGCCGGCATCTGCAGCGGCGCTGCCGGGGCCTCGGCTGGCGCCTGCGGAGCACGACCACCGGGGCGCGGCATGAACTGGGTGCGATCGTTGTTCGCCGGTTGCGCTGCTGGCGGCTTGTTCAGCCAGTCGTCTTGATCGGTCATGGATTAGCCCCGTATCGCCCAGAAGGCCAGGTTCAGGCCGGGGTATTCGCCCGCCACGTGGAAAGCGAAGCCGCCGGATTGCGCCAGTTGCTTCCAGTGTTCGCTGCCACGGTCCAACTCGTAGTAGGTCGAGCCGGCGTGGAACGGAATCTGGCGCGGGGCCACCGGCAGCGGCAGCAGGTTGATGCCCGGTAGCTGCAGGTTGACCAGATCGCGGATGTGCTCGACCGAGCCGATCTTGCTCTGCTGGCCGAAGCGCCCGCGCAGGGTCTCGGCAGGCATGTCGGCGCGGACCACGAGGATGAAGCTGGCGCTGTCCAGCAGGCTGCGGTCAGCCAGCATGGCCACGTGCACGCCGTAGGCCTTCTCGACGATGGGAATGGCTACGGCCTTGCTGTCGATCAGCATCGACAAGGCTTCACGCAGTGCCTGCATCACCGGAGTGAAGCTGGCCTGCAGGTCATCGTGGATGTAGGGCGGGAACTCCAGCGGCCGGCGCGCGGCGTTGGAGAAGGTGGCGAACTCGCCGGCCAGAGCCAGCAATTCGCTGTACAGGCGCTCCGGGTGCAGGGGCTGCATCTGCGCCAGGTGGGCGAACAGCGGCTGCGCGCGGTTGACCAGTTGCAGCAGCATGAAGTCGGCGATTTCCGAGGCGCCGCCAGCGCTGGAGGCCACCACGCGCCCGGCCAGGGCTTCGCCGCGCTGATGCAGCAAGCCCAGCAGCTCGCCGCGAAAGGCAGCCAGTGGCGCGCTGGCTGCTACGTCGAGCAGCGGCGGGATGTACTGTTCGTCCAGCACCAGGGCGCGGTCGGCGCGTTTTTCCCGCACGCGCGCCACGCCCAGCACGGCGTATTCCTGCAGGCCATCGGCGGCGGTCAACAGGCGCAGGGCGCGTTCGCCAACCATCACCGGCACACGGCTTTCAAACGCGGCGTTGTCGTCGCGCACTTCGCGGACCTGGCCGCGATAGCGCGCGCCGCCCAGCGCTTCACCCGCTTCCACGGTGTCTCGCACACCCGCCCGGCGCAGCGGTAGGGCCAGATAGATCACGCCGTCGCGCAGGTCGTCGGGGATATCCAGTGGCTCCGGCGCCACGTCATCCTGGGGGATGTTGAAGGGTGTGCCGTCGGGCAACAGGCCGCGAGCGCTGACGATGGCCAACTTGCCCTGTGCCAGCAGGCCGATATCCAGCTGCAGCTCGGCGAAACCCCAGCCGGCGGCTGACAGTGGGCGACTGCGGGCATCGATTAGTGCCTCCAGGTAGCGGTCATGCTGCTGGAAATGCTGGGTGCCGATGAACATGCCTTCGGACCAGATCACACGGTTGTTCCAGGACATACAGGCTCCTGTTAGCGAGAGTCGAGGCGGGACGGCGCGTTGAGCTCAGCGGCGCTGGCGGCGTGGGTCCCGAGGTCGATGCGGTAATGGCTGAGGGTGCCCTGCTTCGGCTCCAGCACCACGCGCCACTGCGCCCGGTCAATTTCGCGGTAGCCGACCAGCAGGCCGAGATGACGAGTTTCCCGGGCGAGCGTGCGTTTCAGTTCCCGGGTCTGGCCGGGATGGACCAGCCATTCGTCCTCGGCCACCAGCTCGCCGCCCAGGGTCGCAGCCGCGCGCTCGGCGAGGCTGAAGTAGTCGGTCCGGCTGAATGCGGCGGCGCTGCGCAGCTCCAGCAGGCGCACACGCACCGGGGCGCTATGGCCTTCGACGGTGGGGTTCAGTTCATCGCCGGCCTGCAGCTGCAGCACGACGCTGGTTGGCCCCTGAGCTGCAGCACTGTCGTCCATCGCGTCCTTGCTGCAGCCGCTGCCCAGGCCTGCCAGCACCAGGCCCAGCAGAGCGGGCCGAAGTAGTCGTTGTCGCACGTTGTCATCCTTGCCCCACGCCCGTCAGGGGCGTCGTTGACGGGCGATATGTTGCTCATAGGCCCGGCCGAACTCGCGGCCGAACAGGTCCTGAAAATCGTCTTCGGCTTCGCGCGACAAGGTCGCGTACAGCTCCACGAACTGCTGCCAGCACTGCGCCTGACGCGAGCCCGGCAGCAGGCTGGCGAGCCCGCCCCCCTTGCCCATGCGTGCTTCCAGTGCCTGCGGTTCGAAACGCGCCAGCAGGTGACGGATGGCGGCCTGCACACCCGCCATGACGGCCAGTTGATGGGCGCGCAGGTCCTCGAAACCGTCCTGCACGGCCTGATCCGCCGGCATGAACGCCGAGTTGCCGCCACGCAGCAACAGGAGCAGGGCTTCTTCGGCGTTGGGCGCGAACTTCAGCGGGTTGTTTTCCACCGGCTGAACCATGGTCTGCTGCAGGCGGAACTCGCCCTTGAGGCTGCTGCGCGCCCGCAGTACATCGATCAGGCCCTCGACCATCAGGCGGTAACTGCGCCCGATGCTTTCCATCTGCGCGGCTGCCTGCTGGTCATCCAGGCGCAGGCGATCGAGCCCGGCGCCGCGCAGGAAGGCCTGCAGCAGCGCATCCCCTTGTTGAACTGCCTGCGCCTGCATGGGGGGCGTCGTAATCGGTGCGGCTGGTACGGCAACCGGGGCTGGCATATGTGCCGGCTCGATGGGCTCCGGTCGAGGGGAAGGTTCCGGCATTGGCGCTGCTGGAGCGGCGGTCGGCGCGATGTCGTCGAACAGGTTCCAGTCATCGGGAATCAGGCCCGGCGCGCTGGTTGGTTTGGGTTCGACTGCTGGGGTAGGCGCCTTGAACTCCGGTGGCCGGAAGTCATGCTGCTGCGCCGGTACGTGGTCGGCAACGGGCGCCGGCGCTGCCGTGTTCGGGCCGAGAAAATCGAACAGATCGGGCAACGTTTCGTGCGGGGCGACGCTTTGCAGGTGGGCGCTGGCCGAGGCATCGAAGGGGTTGGCCGGCGCTTCGAAAGGGCTGCTTGGAGCGGCCTGCTGGTTGGCCATCAGCGCTTCGAAACTGCTTGCGGACGAGACACTGGAAAACGGCCCGGTGCCTTCCGCGATGGAACTTTCCAGCGCTACTGCAATTTCGTACTCGCCAATCCGGATAACTTCGCCGTGCTGCAGAAGTTCACTGTTTCCGCGTTGCATGCGTATACCGGCCTTGACCAGTTCGACGCCATTGGTGCTGTTGTCGGTGATGTAGTAGCGGCCATCCTTGTTTTGCACGAGGCAATGTTTGGAAGAGACCAGACGTGCCGGATCAGGTAATACCCAGTCATTATCCGGGCTGCGGCCAATTGCCATCACGCCATGTTCCAAGGTTTTCTCGGGACATTGGCCTGGTGTGATCTTGTGATAGCTGGTGATGGTCAAGCGCAGCGCCATGTGGCCTCCCTGTCCGGCTCTTGTGACACTTTGAAAACCGTGAAAGCCTTTATTTTCAAGGCTTTCAGACGATTTTGAGCCCTTGTTAAACGTCCGTCGAAGGGGCTCTGGAACGCGGAAGCACGCGATCTTACCTATTGTTCCGGGGTTCAAGTATGTGCGCAAGCTCACAACTTAGCGAAACTTTGCCCAAGTTCACAAAGGCTCTGGGCGGTCGCCATACTACCTTGACTTTATATATTTTTAAGTTAAAAAATGCGCGACGCCATCGACATTGCGTAGTGGCCAATTAACACTAATCGTTAGTTGGCAAAGTGCCAGCCAGGACGAAGTTACGGCACTTTTGTGACGCAGTTCAAATCGATAAGGAGATCGAATCCGTGGAGACTTCGTTGTTGCTCGCCGCCGTTTCGGATACTTCACCCTGTGGTGAAGATCTGGAATACGACAGCGACTTTCTCCAGCTCGAGCGCGATGCCCTGGGGCGCCCCGAGCGCAGTATGGGCGATGCCATTCAGCCTGCCGAGCCGCCCGAATGGCGCCAGTTGGAACAGGCCTGTCACGCCCTTCTGCAGCGCAGCAAGGATTTGCGCATCACCCATTACCTGCTGCAGAGCCGCCTGGCGTTGCGCGGTGTCGAAGGGCTGGCCGACAGCCTCGAATTGATCCTCGAACTGCTCTCGCGCTACTGGCCCGAGATTCACCCGCAGCTCGACGCCGACGACGGCAACGATCCCACCGTACGCATCAACACCCTCTCCGGCCTCACCTGCGAGACCAATCTCGGCCTGCTGCGCAATGCCGTGCTGGTGCGTTCGCGGGTGTTCGGCAATATCACCCTGCGCGCAGCGCTGAACGCCGCCGGTTTGCACCCGGCCAGCAGCGAAAGCCTCAGCGTCGAAGAGCTCGGCGGCGCGTTGCAGGATGCCGACAGCGAATCCCTGCAGCTCACTCGCGACGCCCTCGGCCGCGCGTTGCAGAGCCTGGATGCGATCGAGCGACTGGTCAGCGAACAGGTCGGCTCCGCTCAGGGCGTGGAACTGTCGGCTTTGCAGCAACCGCTCAAGCTGGCCTTGCAGGTTCTCGGTGACAGCCCTGCCGGGGCCAACGCCGACAATCATCCAGCAGACACGTCAGCGCCTGCCGAGGCTTCGATGCAGCCGGCGTCAACACATGCCGCGATGCGTGTCAGCGGCGAAATCGCCAATCGCGACGACGTGCTCAAGAGCCTGGAGCGGATCCTCACCTACTACGCCTGCCACGAGCCTTCCAGCCCGTTGCCGGTGCTGCTCAACCGGGCTCGCAGCCTGGTCAACGCCGACTTCGCGACCATCGTGCGCAACCTCATACCCGATGGCATGAGCCAGTTCGAAAACCTGCGCGGCCCCGAGGAGTACTAGGCCGACCGGCCCAGGTATGCGGGATCACGCTTTACCGTAGACGGCCGGTGGCCGACACGCCGCGTCGCGTCAGGCGACCAGGAGAGAAAGCATGGCGAACAGCAGTTCTCAGAAATTCATCGCGCGCAACCGCGCGCCCCGTGTGCAGATCGAATACGACGTCGAACTCTACGGCGCCGAGAAAAAGGTCCAGCTGCCCTTCGTCATGGGCGTCATGTCCGACCTCACCGGCAAGCCGGCCGAGCCGCTGCCGGCGGTGGCCGATCGCAAGTTCCTGGAAATCGATGTCGACAACTTCGACTCGCGCCTCAAGGCGATGAAGCCGCGTGTGGCGTTCAACGTGCCCAACGAGCTGACCGGCGAAGGCAATCTGAGCATCGACATGACCTTCCAGAGCATGGATGACTTCAGCCCGGCCGCCGTGGCGCGCCAGGTAGACGCCCTCAACCAACTGCTGGAGGCCCGCACTCAGCTGGCTAACCTGCTGACCTACATGGACGGCAAGACCGGCGCCGAGGACGTGATCATGAAGGCGATCAAGGACCCGGCACTGCTGCAGGCCCTGGCCAGCGCGCCGAAACCCCAGGACAACGAGCCCCAGGCCTGATTCGGAAGACCACCATGAGCGAACAGTTGCAACAAGACCAGGCCGCACTGGCCAGCACCGAGCAGACCAGCGAATTTGCCTCGCTGCTGATGCAGGAATTCAAACCCAAGACCGAACGTGCCAAGGAAGCGGTAGAGACTGCCGTGCGTACCCTGGCCGAGCAGGCGCTGGCGCAGACCGATCTGATCTCCAACGATGCGATCAAGTCGATCGAGTCGATCATCGCCGCCATCGACGCCAAGCTCACCGCGCAGGTCAACCAGATCATCCACCACAGCGACTTCCAGCAGGTGGAAAGCGCCTGGCGTGGTCTGCACTACCTGGTGAACAACACCGAGAGCGACGAGCAGCTGAAGATTCGCGTGCTCAACATCTCCAAGCCGGAGCTGCACAAGACCCTGAAGAAATTCAAGGGCACCGCCTGGGACCAGAGCCCGGTGTTCAAGAAGCTCTACGAAGAGGAATACGGCCAGTTCGGTGGTGAGCCCTACGGCTGCCTGGTCGGCGATTACTACTTCGACCAGTCGCCGCCCGATGTCGAGTTGCTCGGTGAGCTTTCCAAGGTCTGCGCGGCAATGCACGCGCCGTTCATTTCCGCGGCCTCGCCGACAGTGATGGGCATGGGCTCCTGGCAGGAACTGTCCAACCCGCGCGACCTGACCAAGATCTTCACCACCCCGGAATACGCCGGCTGGCGCTCGCTGCGCGAGTCCGAGGATTCGCGTTACATCGGCCTGACCATGCCGCGTTTCCTGGCCCGCCTGCCATATGGCGCCAAGACCGATCCGGTAGAAGCCTTCGCCTTCGAGGAAAACACCGACGGTGCCGACAGCAGCAAGTACACCTGGGCCAACGCCGCCTATGCCATGGCGGTGAACATCAACCGTTCGTTCAAGCACTACGGCTGGTGCTCGCGCATTCGTGGCGTCGAGTCCGGTGGCGAGGTGCCGAACCTGCCGGCACACACCTTCCCCACCGACGACGGTGGTGTGGACATGAAGTGCCCGACCGAGATCGCCATTTCCGACCGTCGCGAGGCGGAGCTGGCGAAGAACGGCTTCATGCCGCTGCTGCACAAGAAGAACACCGACTTCGCCGCCTTCATCGGTGCGCAGTCGCTGCAGAAACCGGCCGAGTACGACGATCCGGACGCCACCGCCAACGCCAATCTGGCGGCGCGCCTGCCGTACCTGTTCGCCACCTGCCGCTTCGCGCATTACCTCAAGTGCATCGTTCGCGACAAGATCGGCTCGTTCAAGGAGCGCGACGAGATGCAGCTGTGGCTGCAGGACTGGATCCTCAAGTACGTCGACGGTGACCCCGCTCACTCCACCGAGACCACCAAGGCGCAGCACCCACTCGCTGCTGCAGAAGTCGTGGTGGAAGAGGTGGAGGGCAACCCGGGTTACTACAACTCGAAGTTCTACCTGCGTCCGCACTATCAGCTCGAAGGGCTGACGGTGTCGCTGCGGCTGGTTTCCAAACTGCCGTCGGCCAAGGGCGCATAACGCCTTGCGAGTGTGGGAGCGCTTCAGCCGCGAATGTATGAAGCCGCTCCTACGAGCAAGCCAACGGATGCGCAAAGCGAGTGAGATTACCGGGGTTATCCCCACCTATACGAGTGGCCCATGCCACCTCAGGAGAAAACATGGCTGTTGATATCTTCATCAAGATCGGTGACATCAAGGGCGAGTCCCAGGACAAGACCCACAAGGACGAAATCGAAGTGCTCAACTGGAGCTGGGGCATGTCCCAGTCCGGCAATATGCACACCGGCACCGGTGGCGGCGCGGGCAAGGTGAGCATCCAGGACCTGTCGCTGACCAAGTACGTCGACAAGGCTACCCCCAACCTGATGATGCATTGCTCCAGCGGCAAGCACGTGCCAAAGGTCACTCTGACCGTGCGCAAGGCAGGCGGTGATTCCCAGGTCGAGTACCTGATCATCAACCTCGAAGAAGTGCTGATCTCCTCGCTGAGCACTGGCGGTTCGGGCAACGACGACCGCCTGATCGAGAACGTGACCCTGAACTTCGCCAAAGTCACGGTCGACTACCAGCCGCAGAAAGCCGACGGCACCAAGGAAGGCGGCCCGATCAAGTACGGCTGGAACATCCGCTCCAACGTCAAGATCTGATGCCCTCCCGCCCTCGACGCAAGCGCCGGGGGCGGTCGGCGTTGGGATGGCTCCGACTCACGCAGTGATGAGACTGTTTCATGGCCAAGCCTTCGTTTATCAATCTGTGGAACGAATATCTCAAGATCTGGAGCGAGTATCCCGACGGCAAGGTATGTGATGGTCCATGGCCGAACCAATGCGCCATTCGCATGAGCTACGTGCTCAATGCCGACAAGACCATCAAGGTCAACAAGGCCACTTACACCGAACCCAAATGTGCTCACGCACACGCCAGGGGCGCTGAGTCATTGGCCAACTGGTTGTGGAAGCACCATCTGGGCCGCCCGCTGATCATCGGCGGCAGTGCACAGGAGCGCCTCAAGCTGGCCGACAAGAGCGGACTGATCTTCTTCAAGGACTGCTTCCAGCAAGCCGGGCAAACCGTCGATGAGCGCACAGGCGACCACATCGATCTATGGAAACGCGGCTTTACTGCAGGCCGTTACGATGACCCGAGGCACATGGCCCGGCAGGTCTGGTTCTGGGAGCTGGCATGAGCAAGCGCCTGCGTACACCCTTACTGCTGCTCGGCATGCTGACCAGTCTCTGTGCATGTGCCGAATCGACTCCGCCGCCTGCTGCAGGCTCTAGCTACCCGGAGCAAGTGGACCTGGCAGGGCAGACTTATAGATTGGACAACGCCGGGCAGACCTGCGTATTGCGCAAGCCAGACCAGAGCGTACTGCCACTGGGCATTGCCTCGCCGTGTCATTTCAGCGTCGGCAAGGATGGCCAGGCGCACGTCGAAACCTTCCAGAACGTGCCGATCGTCATGGTGCTGCATGTAGCCCCCGTGGCGGACAGCGAGCTGGAGTGTCGTTCGCAATACAAGGCCATTCGACTGGTCGAGGGCCAGTTGGAGTCATCGGTGCTGGGCCGGAGTGCCAGTTGCCTGCGCGGTGTCGGTGATCAGAAGAACTACACCGCGATGTTCGACTGGTAAACCTGCGCATGACCAGCCCAATGACCCCGCGTGAGCGCCTGCAGCCTTCGCTGCTCGACCGCCTGACCGACGATGACCCCGGCAATCCGCAGGAAAGTGCGGACCGCCGCGTGCTCTCGCTGAATCAGCTCAAGGCCTCGGTGCTGCGTGATCTGACCTGGCTGTTCAACACCATTGCCCTGCTCGATGCCGACACCACTCGGCACACGCCAGCCGGCACCTCGGTGATCAACTATGGGCTGCCGGCACTGGCCGGCAGCAGTGTGTCCGGTATCGACGTTGCCGCCCTGGAGAGTCTGATCCAGCGCGCCATCCTCACCTTCGAGCCACGCATCCTCGCCCATAGCCTGCGGGTGCGGGCGCATGTGGGTCATGAGCAGATGAACCACAACGCCCTGAGCTTCGAGATTCAGGGTGACCTGTGGGCTCAGCCGGCCCCCCTACCCTTGCTGCTGCGCACCGAGCTGGACCTGGAGTCCGGCCATGTGCAGGTGCTGCCCGCCGAGCAGCGGAGACGCTCATGAACCCCCGTTTGCTGGAGTTGTACAACCAGGAGCTGCAACACATCCGCGACGGCGCGGCCGAGTTCGCCCGTGAGTACCCGAAGATCGCCAGTCGCCTCAGCCTGTCCGGCCTGGAGTGCACCGACCCCTACGTCGAGCGTCTGCTGGAGGGCTTCGCCTGGCTGACGGCGCGAGTGCAGCTCAAGCTCGACGCCGAGTACCCGGTATTCACCCACAACCTGCTGGAAATTGCCTACCCGCACTACCTGGCGCCGACGCCGTCGATGACCGTGGTACAGCTGCATACCGATGCCAACGATGGAGCGCTCAACGGCAGCTTCAACCTGCCTCGCGACAGCGTGTTGCGCGCCACCCTCGGCAAGGACAGCCAGACCCCCTGCGAATACCGCACGGCTCACCCGGTAACCTTGTGGCCGCTACAGGTGGCGGAGGCCGAGTACATAAGCAACCCTTCCGCCGCGCTGGGTCGCCTGGCCGCCAGCGAGCCGCGTGCCAAAGCTGCGCTGCGCATCACCCTGCGCAGTGGCGCTGAAATACCCTTCGCCAGCCTGGATCTGGACAACCTGCCGCTGTACCTCAGCGGCCTCGACGAGCTGCCATTTCGTCTGTACGAGCAACTGCTGGGTAACCGCGTCGCGGTGTTCGCCCGCCAGCCGGGGCGCGACTGGGTCGAACGGCTGCCGGCCGACGCCTTGCGCCCGTGCGGCTTCGATGATGCCGAGGCGGCGCTGCCGGTAGTGCCGCAGGCCTTCCAGGGCTATCGCCTGCTGCAGGAGTATTTCGCCCTGCCGCAGCGTTTTCTGTTCGTCGACTTCTGCAATCTGCGCCGTGCCGTGCGCCAGTGCAGCGGCAACGAGCTGGAGTTGATCGTGCTGTTCGATCGCCTCGACAGCAACCTGCAGAATCAGGTAGATGCCAGCCAGTTCCTGCCGTTCTGCACTCCGGCGATCAACCTGTTTCCGCGGCGCCTGGATCGCATCCACCTGAGCGACAAGGTGCACGAGCACCACGCCATTGCCGACCGCACACGGCCGATGGATTTCGAGATCCATTCGTTGCGCGGCGTCACCGGCCATGGCAGTGGCCCGGAGCAGACCTTCCTGCCCTTCTATGCCGTACGTGATCCCGCTCGCTATGGGCGCGATCAGGCCTACTACATCGTGCGCCGCGAGCCGCGTGTGCTGTCGGCCGGGCAGCGCCGTAACGGTACGCGCTCCAGCTACGTGGGCAGCGAAACCTTCATCAGCCTGGTCGACAGCCACCAGGCGCCGTATCGCCATGACCTGCGCCAGCTCGGCCTCAGCGCCCTGTGTACCAACCGCGACCTGCCGCTGTTCATGACCGTCGGCAGCGGCAAGAGCGACTTTACCCTGGCCGACAGCGCGCCGGTGCAGAGCGTGCGCTGCGTGGCCGGGCCGAGCCGGCCGCGTGCCAGCCCGGCCCATGACAACCAGGCCTGGCGCTTGATCAGCCAGCTGTCGCTGAACTACCTGTCGCTGGCCGAGCAGGGCCAGGGCGCCGCTGCCCTGCGCGAGATGCTGCGGCTGTATGGCGATGTGCAAAATCCGGCGTTGCAACTGCAGATCGAAGGCCTGCGCGACGTCAGCGCCAAACCCTGTACGCGGCGTTTGCCAATGCCCGGGCCAATCGTCTTTGGGCGTGGTCTGGAAATCACCCTGGAATTCGACGAGAACGCCTTCCGCGGTACCGGGGTGTTTCTCCTCGGCGCGGTGTTCGAGCGTTTCCTGGCGCGTTACGTATCCCTCAACAGCTTTACCGAGACGGTGCTGCGCAGCACCGAGCGCGGCGAGATCATGCGATGGAAAGCCCGGCCCGGCCGTCGTCCGAACCTCTAGACACGCTTGCGCAGATGCAGGCGCAGCCCTGGGAGTACGACTTCTTCCAGGCCCTGCGACGCATCGAGAACGAGCACCCGCACCTGCCGCGCCTGGGCCGTTCCCGGCGCCTGGCAGACGATCCGCTGCGCCTCGGCCAGCGCCAGGAAGGCACGTTCGCTCCAGCCACGCTGGCCGCTGTAACGCCCGGCGGCGACCAGCGTCCGGCACGCCTGGAGCAGTATTTCTTCGGCCTCGGCGGGCCCAACGGACCGCTGCCGCTGCACCTGACCGAGTACGTGCGCGAGCGTCAGCGCAACCACGCCGACAGCACCAGCAAGTACTTCCTCGACCTGTTTCATCATCGCCTGCTGAGCCTGTTCTATCGTGCCTGGGCAGAGGCCCGGCCGACCGTCAGCCACGACCGCCCGGATGACGACTACTGGTCGGCGCGCCTGGCCGCCTTCAGCGGTCGCGGCATGCCCAGCCTGCGCCAGCCGGGCCTGCTGGATGATGCGGCGAAGCTGCACTACAGCGGTCACCTGGCCGCGCAGACGCGTTACCCCGATGGCCTCAAGGCGATCCTCGCCGACTACTTCGGTGTGCCGGTGCAGATCGAGGAATACGCCGGCAGCTGGCTCAGCCTGCCCGAGCGCACGCGCCTGGGCGTGGAGTCCAGCCAGCTGGGCGTGGACTTCTGCTTGGGCAGCCAGGTCTGGGACCGCCAGCACAGCTTCCGCATCTGCTTCGGTCCGCTGACGCTCGATCAGTACAACGCCATGCTGCCCGATGGCGAGTCGTTCGCCGCGCTGGTGGCCTGGGTCGCCGAATACCAGGGCGACGAGCTGGACTGGCAACTGAATCTCGTATTGCAGCGCGAGGAAGTCCCCGCGCTGCGTCTCAACGGCCAGGCTCGCCTGGGCTACACCACCTGGCTTGGTCAGCCACAGCACGACGCCAGGGATCTGGTGCTGGCCCGCCATCACGCCGCAGCAACTTCGCCGGCGGATCAATCAAGGAGAACTCCACATGGGTGAAATCAGTCGTACCGCGCTGTTCGGCAAGCTCAACAGCGTCGGCTACAAGGCCATCGAGGCCGCCACCGTGTTCTGCAAGCTGCGCGGCAATCCCTACGTCGAGTTGGCGCACTGGTTGCACCAGCTCCTGCAACTGCAGGACTCCGACCTGCACCGCATCATCCGCCAGTTCAGCCTGGAGCCGGCGCGCCTGGCGCGTGACCTGACCGACGCACTCGACCGCCTGCCGCGCGGCTCGACCTCGATCACCGACCTGTCCTCGCACGTCGAGGAAGCGGTCGAGCGTGGCTGGGTCTACGGCAGCCTGATGTTCGGCGAGCACCAGGTGCGCACCGGCTACCTGATCATCGGCATCCTCAAGACGCCGAGCCTGCGCCAGGTGCTGCTGGGCCTGTCGGGCGAGTTCGCCAAGATCAAGGTGGAGACCCTGAGCGAGCGTTTCGACGAGTACGTCGGCGATTCCCCGGAGAACAACCTGGCCGCCAGCGACGGTTTCGCCGCTGCCGCACCGGGCGAGGCCAGTGGCGCCATGGCGCCAGCGGCGATGGGCAAGCAGGAGGCGCTCAAGCGCTTCACCATCGACCTCACCGAGCAGGCGCGCAAGGGTGAGCTGGACCCCATCGTCGGCCGCGACGAGGAGATCCGCCAACTGGTCGATATCCTCATGCGCCGCCGGCAGAACAACCCGATCCTCACTGGCGAGGCAGGCGTCGGCAAGACCGCCGTGGTCGAAGGCTTCGCTCTGCGCATCGCCGCCGGTGACGTGCCGCCTTCGCTCAAGGATGTCGAGCTGCGCAGCCTCGACGTCGGCCTGCTGCAGGCCGGCGCCAGCATGAAAGGCGAGTTCGAGCAGCGCCTGCGTCAGGTCATCGAAGACGTGCAGGCCTCGCCCAAGCCGATCATCCTGTTCATCGACGAAGCCCACACCCTGGTCGGCGCTGGTGGTGCGGCCGGTACTGGCGACGCGGCCAACCTGCTCAAGCCGGCGCTGGCGCGCGGCAGCCTACGCACCGTCGCCGCCACTACCTGGGCCGAGTACAAGAAGCACATCGAGAAGGACCCGGCGCTGACCCGCCGCTTCCAAGTGGTGCAGGTGCCCGAGCCGTCCGAGGACAAGGCGCTGTTGATGATGCGTGGCGTGGCCTCGACCATGGAGAAGCACCATCAGGTGCAGATTCTCGACGAGGCCCTGGACGCCGCGGTCAAGCTGTCGCATCGCTACATCCCGGCGCGTCAGCTACCGGACAAGTCGGTCAGCCTGCTCGACACCGCCTGCGCCCGCGTGGCCATCAGCCTGCACGCCGTGCCGGCCGAGGTCGACGACAGCCGCCGGCGCATCGAAGCGCTGGAAACCGAACTGCAGATCATTGCCCGCGAGCACGCCATCGGCATCGACGTCAGCCTGCGTCAGGCCAACAGCGAGAGTCTGCTGGCCGCCGAACGCGAGCGCCTGGCCGAGCTGGAAAACCGCTGGGCCGAAGAGAAGCAGCTGGTCGACGAACTGCTGGCCACCCGCGCCAGCCTGCGCGAAAGCGCTGGGGTGGTCGATCAGGACAGCGGCGCCGATCACCAGGCCCTGCGCGCGCGGCTGGTCGAATTGCAGGAGCGCCTGAGCCAGTTGCAGGGCGAAGCCCCGCTGATCCTGCCAACCGTCGATTACCAGGCCGTGGCCTCGGTGGTGGCGGACTGGACCGGCATCCCGGTGGGACGCATGGCGCGCAACGAGGTCGAGACCGTGCTCAACCTCGACAGCCTGTTGGCCAAACGCATCATCGGCCAGGACCATGCGCTGAAGATGATCGCCAAGCGCATCCAGACCTCCCGCGCCGGCCTCGACAATCCCAACAAGCCGATCGGCGTGTTCATGCTCGCCGGCACCTCCGGCGTCGGCAAGACCGAGACCGCGCTGGCGCTGGCCGAGGCGCTGTATGGCGGTGAGCAGAACCTGATCACCATCAACATGAGCGAATTCCAGGAGGCGCACACCGTCTCCACCCTCAAGGGTGCGCCGCCTGGCTACGTTGGCTACGGCGAAGGCGGCGTGCTGACCGAGGCGGTGCGCCGCCGGCCGTACAGCGTGGTGCTGCTCGACGAGGTGGAAAAGGCCCACCCGGACGTGCACGAGATCTTCTTCCAGGTGTTCGACAAGGGCGTGATGGAAGACGGCGAAGGGCGTCTGATCGACTTCAAGAACACCCTGATCCTGCTTACCACCAACGCCGGCACCGAACAGGTGGCGCGCCTGTGCCAGGACGCGGACAACCTGCCCGACCCGGAAAGCATCGCCCGCGACCTGCGGCAGCCGCTGCTGGAGATCTTCCCGCCGGCGCTGCTCGGCCGTCTCGTGACCATCCCCTATTACCCGCTCAGCGACGCCATGCTCAAGGCCATCACCCGCCTGCAGTTGGGGCGCATCAAGAAGCGCATCGAAAGCACCCACAAGGTGCCCTTCGACTACGACGAGGCGGTGGTCGACCTGGTGGTTTCGCGCTGCACCGAGAGCGAGAGTGGTGGCCGGCAGATCGACGCCATTCTCACCAACGGCATGCTGCCGGACATGAGCCGCGAGTTCCTCACCCGCATGATGGAAGGCAAGCCGCTGGCCGGTGTGCGCATCAGCGTGGCCGACAACGACCTGAACTACAGCTTCGCCGACAACGCCTGAGCCCGAGCGCGGGTCGGCTAGTGCCGGCCCGCGCCATGGCAGGCCGGAACCCCGACCTATGTTCTTCGCCCAATCTTCACGCTTTGCCCGCATCACCAGCCCGCTCGGGCCGGACGTTCTGCTGCTGCGCTCGATGCACGGCAGCGACGAGCTGGGCCGCCTGTTCGAGTACGAGCTGCAACTGGTGTCCCACGATGCCAACCTCGATCTCAACCAGTTGCTCGGCAAGCCGCTGACGCTCTCCGTGCAGCAGCATGGCGGTGGCGACCGGCATTTCCACGGCATCGTCGCCGCCTGCGGGCAGAGCGTCGACCGCGGCCAGTTCGCGGCTTATCGGGTCACCCTGCGGCCCTGGCTTTGGCTGCTCAGCCGCACCTCCGACTGCCGCATCTTCCAGCACATGAGCGTGCCGCAGATCATCAAGCAGGTGTTCCGCGACCTGGGGTTCTCCGATTTCGAAGACGCGCTGAGCCGCCCGTACCGCGAGTGGGAGTACTGCGTGCAGTACCGCGAAACCAGCTTCGACTTCGTCAGCCGGCTGATGGAGAAGGAGGGCATCTACTACTACTTCCGCCACGAGGCCGATCGCCACGTGCTGGTACTGGCCGATGCCTACGGCGCGCATGTGCCGGCACCCGGTTACGCCAGCGTGCCCTACTTCCCGCCGGACGGGCAGCACCGCGAGCGTGACCACATCAACGACTGGCAACTGGCCCAGCACGTGCAGCCGGGCTCGATGGAACTCAACGACTACGACTTCCAGCGCCCCAGCGCGCGCATCGACGTGCGCTCGGTCATGCCGCGTCCGCACAATGCCGGCGACTATCCGCTGTACGACTACCCGGGTGCCTACGTGCAGAGCAGTGACGGCGAGCAGTACGCGCGCAATCGCATCGAGGCGCTGCAGAGTCTGCACGAGCGCGTCGAGCTCGGCGGCAGCGTGCGCGGCATCGCCTCGGGCAACCTGTTCAGCCTCACCGGCTTCGGTCGCGCCGACCAGAACCGCGAGTACCTGGTGGTCTGCGCGCGCTATCACGTCCTGCAGGAGTCCCTGGAGAGTGGCAGTGGCGGCGGTGGCCAGTTCGAGTGCCAACTCACCTGCACCGACGCTCAGCAGACCTTCCGCCCGCTGTGCGGCACGCCCAAGCCGATGGTGCAGGGGCCGCAGACCGCCGTGGTGGTCGGCCCCGCCGGCGAGGAGATCTGGACCGATCAGTACGGCCGGGTCAAGGTGCACTTCCACTGGGATCGCCACGACCAGTCCAACGAGAACAGCTCCTGCTGGATTCGCGTCTCGCAGAACTGGGCCGGCAAGAACTGGGGTGCGATCCAGATTCCACGCATCGGCCAGGAGGTCATCGTCAGCTTCCTGGAAGGTGATCCCGACCAGCCGATCATCACCGGGCGCGTCTATAACGCCGAGCAGACGGTGCCCTACGACCTGCCCGCCAACGCCACCCAGAGCGGTATCAAGAGCCGCTCCAGCAAGGGCGGCACGCCGGCCAACTTCAACGAAATCCGCATGGAGGACAAGAAGGGCGCCGAGCAGCTGTACATCCATGCCGAACGCAACCAGGACATCGTCGTCGAGGTGGATGAAACCCACTCGGTGGGCAACAACCGCACCAAGAGCATCGGCATGAACGAGACGGTGACCATCGGCAACAACCGCCTGCGCGCGGTGAAGCTCGATGACGTGCTGTTGGTGGGCTCGACCAAGACCGACAGCATCAGCCAGAGCTACCTCATCGAGGTCGGCCAGAACCTGCGCCTGGTCTGCGGCAAGAGCATTCTCGAACTCAACGCCAGCGGTCAGATCAACCTCAGCGGCGTGGCGATCAACTTCCACGCCAGCGGCGACGCGGAATTCAACACAGGCGGCGTGCTCAACCTGAACATCGGCGGCGGCCCTGGCGCCACCCCCGATGGCCAGGGTGATCAGGGCAGCATCGATGCGGCCGTCAAATCCCTGTTCGGGCAAGAGAAAGGAAACGCCTGATGAGCTACACCACCCAAGAGCTGAGCCTGCAACTGCCCACCGCAGAGGTGCAGGACGGCACCATCAATATCCTGCGTTTCCCCGCCCTGGGCACGTCGCTGGTGATCACCCGCGGCAATCTGGGGGCTGACGAAACCCTGCGCAGCCACTTCGAAGAGCAGCTCGGCAAGCTGGCCAAGCAGCTCAAGGAAATGAAGACCAGCCCGATCAGCGACACCCGCGTCGGTCCGGCCGACAACATCGAAGCGGTGGAGCTGCGCAACCAGTTCATCAAGGGCACCGAACAGGTGTACCAGTTCCAACTCGGCATCAAACCGGCCGAGGGTCGCATCATGTCGCTGAGTTACGTGAAGCCGCAGCCGATGGGTGAGGCCGAGGCCAGCCACTGGGAAAGCATCAAGCGCTCGCTGGTACTCAACGGAGCGGGATAAGCGTCGATGTCCGATCTGTTCTGGGCCGCGCGGCTCGGCGATGATCTCGAACACAGCTCGGTCTTCGCTGATGTCCTCAGCGGGGTGCTTGAGGTGGCCGCCTATGCCGCTGCCGGCGCTGCGTTGGTAGCCGCTACCGGTCTGACTGTGGCCACCGGCGGTATTGCCGGTTGCGTGCTGGGTTTTGCCGCCAGCGTCGCTGTCGGAGTTGGCATGAGCCTCACCGGCCTGGACAAGGCCGTTACGACCGTCTGCGATGGCCTGGCCAACGCCATCTTCCCGCCTAGCCCGCAAGCCAAGATCAGCAGCGGTGCCAGCAAGACCCAAACCAACGGCCTGCCGTCGGCCCGCGCGGCCGGCAAGCTGGGCGCGGTAGCGCCGCCGTCCGGCACTGAGCTGGAGAAGCCGCCAGAGCCCAGCTATCTGGACATGGCCAGTAGCTTCTTCAGTGAGTTGTGGAACCCTACCGTAGAGAATCCGGCGCCAGGTGCCATCCCCTGCCCGCTGGACACCATCCTCTGCGAGAAGCACCCGCCCATGCCGCTGCAATTGCTGGCCGAAGGCTCCAGTAAGGTCAGCATCGAAGGGCAACCGGCAGTGCGCAGTGGCGACCGCGCCACCTGCGAGGCCAAGGTGGTGGCCGCCGGCAACATTTCCTCCAACGTGCGCATCGGCGGCAAATCCGTGGTGGTACGGCCGATTCGCAGCGGCAAGACGCCCGGTGTTGGTCTGGCTCTGAGCGTGCTGATGGCGCTGCGTGGCAACCCGCGCAAGTTGCTGAGTAACCTGCCATGCCTGGCCATGGGCATGGTTAATGGCTTTGTCGTCGACCAGGTGGCCGGTGCGGTGACCCGGTCCATCACCGGAGCCCCCAATCCGGTGCATGCCGCTACCGGTGCCAAGGTACTCAACGGCCTCGATGACCTCGACTGTGTGCTACCAGCTCTGCTGCCAGTTGAGTGGCAGCGATTCTATTGCAACCGCGATGAACGCCAGGACGGTCTGTTCGGGCCGGGCTGGAGCGTGGCCTACGAAGTGTCGGTCACCCTCTCCAGCGACGCCGCTGGTGCGCGCAGTTTCATCTACACCGATGAACAGGGGCGGCGTATCGACCTTGGCTGGCTGGAGCCCGGTGACGCTGCCTATGGCCCGGGCGAGGGTCTCAATCTGCGCCGTGATGCCCGCAGTGGTGCGTTGCTTATCGAGAACGACGCGGGCCTTTACCGGCTCTTCGAGGTCGTCCCGGACAACCCACGGATGCTGCGTCTGAGCAAGCTTGGGGACCGTAATGACAACCGCCAGGTGCTGCACTACGACGCTCAGGGTCGTTTGGCGGCCATCAGTGACCAGGACGCCTTGCTGCGCGTGGAACTGTGCTACGAGGCTGCGCACCCCACGCGTCTGGCGCGGCTGGAGCGCTGCCACGCCGATGGACGGCGTCAGTTGCTTGCGGCCTACGGTTATACCGAGCAGGGGTGGTTACGTGAGGTGGTGGACGCCAATGGCCAGGTCAAGCGCCGCTTTGCCTATGATGACAAGGCTCGTCTGACCGCACACCAGACTCCCACGGGATATGGCTGCTTCTATCACTGGGGCGAGTTCAACGAGGCGGGTACGGTTCAGTCTCGAGTCGTGCGTCACTGGACCAGCGAAGGCGAAGAATACCTGTTCGACTATGACATCGAAGCTGGTATCACGCGTGTCCAAGACGGGCTCGGGCGTACTCGCGAGCACTGCTGGAACAGACAATACCAGGTCACCCGTTTCACCGATCCACTGGGGCAGAGTTGGACCTTCGACTGGAACGACGAGCGTCAACTGATCGCAGCCACATCCCCGCAGGGTGCACGCTGGCAATACGACTATGACGAGTCCGGCAACCTTTGCGGCTCCACCGATCCGCTGGGTCGTCGTGACTGCATCGAATTTCTGGGCCACTGGGCCCTGCCAGTCTGCGAAACCGATGCCGCCGGCAACACCTGGCAGTATCGCTACGACGTACGGGGCAATTGCCAGGAAGAGATCGATCCGCTGGGCCATAGCACTTGCTACCGTTATGACGACAGTGGTCTGCCGGTGGAAATCATCGACGCTTCCGGTAACCGCCAGACACTGCGCTGGAACGCGTTCGGCCAGCTCATCGAGCAGGTCGACTGTTCCGGCTATCCCACCCGCTTCGCCTATGACGAGTACGGCAATCTGGTGCAGATCGCCGATGCCCTCGGCGACATCACCCAGTATCAATACGACCCACAGGGCCGACTGCTACAGAGGCAACTGCCGGACGGTCGCAGTGAGCAGTTTATCCGTGATGCGGGCGGCCAGGTTCAGGCTTATCACGACCCGACTGGAAATGGGCTGCATTATCGCTATGACCGTAGGGGCCGGATGACAGCGGTTCTCGGCCCCCTGGGTAGCCAGATCACCTATACCTACGACAGCTACGGCAGGCTGCAGAGCCTCACCAATGAGAACGGAGAACCCTACCGCTTTACGTGGGACGACAATGACCGACTGAGCATTCGCCATGGGCTCGATGGTGCGGCCCGGCACTATCGTTACAACCCTGACGGTTACCTGAGCGGCGTGGCCTACACACCGGCTCCGATTGCCGGCGAGGACATAGAGCCCATCGTCCACGACTTGCAGCGTGATGCCGTCGGCAGGCTGACATGCAAAACCACTCGCGACGGAAAAACGCGCTACCAGTACGACGTGCTCGACAACCCGCTGGAGGTCAGCTTCACCGACAGTGCCGATGACGTTCAGGTCCTCAACTTCGCCTACGATCAGCTCGGCAGGCTGGCACAGGAAAGCGGTGCAAGCGGTACGCTGCAACACCGCTACGATGCGCTGGACAACCTGACGCAAACCATCCTGCCGGATGGGCGGCGCATCAGGCGCCTGTACTACGGCAGCGGCCATCTGCAGATGCTTCATCTCGATGACCATGAAGTCAGCCATTTCGAACGCGACCGGCTCCACCGCGAGGTGCTTCGCAGTCAAGGCCAGCTCACCACCCGCAGCAGTTATGACCGTGCCGGACGCCTGAGCGGACGCCGCCGCCATGGAACCGGTCAGCCGGTACAGCTACCGGCCCAGGCGGAACAACGCTATGACTATGATCCCTGCGACAATCTGATCGGCCGTCTGGACTATGACCCCCAGGCAGGACGTCATCAGCGGCACGGCCTGCACTACGATGCCCGCAGCCGCATCGTTTCCAGGCAGGATCTGCTCAGCGGGCATCTTGAAACCTTCGCCTACGATAGTGCAGGCAACCTGCTGCCTGGCGGACGACAGGACGCACTCGCAGTTAGCCATGACCAGCTTCTCGTCTATCAGGACAAGCAGTACCGCTATGACGCCTTTGGACGGGTGATAGAAAAGCGTAGTGCAGCTCGACAGCTGCAACGTCTGTTCTACGACGATGAGCATCGTCTTGTAGAAGTGCGCAATGCCGATGGCAGCCAGGTACGCATGCAGTACGACCCTCTCGGTAGGCGCACGCAGAAGAAACACTTTCATGCTCAGGGTCACCTGCTCAGTGAAAGCCGCTTCATCTGGGATGGTCTGCGCCTGCTGGGCGAGCAAAGCAATGGCCGGCACAGCCTGTACCTGTATGCGGGCAGCGGCCACGAGCCACTGGCCAGGGTCGACGGTAAAGGCCCGCACGCGCAGCTGCACTACTACCACAACGACCCCAACGGCCTGCCCCAGCAACTGACCGACGAACATGGCCGCTGCACCTGGCAAGCCAGCTATCAAGTCTGGGGCAATACCGTGAGTGAGCAGCGCCAGGGCGCTCATCTCATGGAGCAGAATCTGCGTTTTGAAGGCCAGTACCTTGATCGGGAAACGGGTCTGCACTACAGCACGTTTCGTTTTTACGATCCGGATATTGGCCGCTTCCTCAGCCCCGATCCAATAGGCCTGGCCGGTGGCACCAACCAGTACCAGTACGCGCCCAATCCTGTCGGATGGACGGATCCGCTGGGGCTGATGTGCCAGAAGTCGAACCTGCATCAACGTGGCCACAAGCCCGGCCCTGGCGAACGCAGCCTGACCCGCCAGCAATACAAGAGAATGGTGTCGCAGACGCGCCAACAGGGCGGTGCTTTGCATGCGCAGTTGCAATCACGCCTGCAACACTCTGACTATGTTTACCGTGCGACGAACTACAGGACCCTGAAGTACTACCGCGATGCGGGGCGCATCAACCGTGACGCTTACATGACCTTCGATAATCCGGGGCTGGATCCGAAGATCAGCATGGACAAGAGCCAGGTATTCGATCATTGGGGGCAGCACGAGGTGCTGCTGAAAATCCCTGCTTCAGAAGTTATCAATGCTCGGGTCCCGAGGCCGTTGGGAGATTCTCACCCGATCGGCTGGGAGCCTGTGACCGAGGCCTATCCGGCCGCCGGTTCAGGTGGCAACAGCCAGTTCCTTGCACAGACCTCAACCTGGGACGAGTCCTGGGTCATCCCCATGAATGGAGCGCCGCCAAGTGGACCCTGATCAACTCAGCCTGCTCTTGCAGGCTCGCCGCGCCGAACGAATCACTCAGGACGAGGTGACCGCCTGGGTCGATGCTCACGCCGATGCAGCCAGCAGCCAGCTCAAACGGACCACCTATCTGAAGTTGCGCCGCGGTGACCCGCAGCCGGCGTTTCTCGAATGCCTAGCGGCCTGCCAAAACTGTACGCAGGTCTACCAGGCTGGTGAGTTTCGTGATTACCAAGACTTCGAGCAGTGCGACGACCGCCTGCGTAGCGCGTCGGGTGTCTTTACACCCGTGCCGGCGCCCGCTTGGTACACGGCTCCGGCGCACATCCTGGGCGGCGAAGTGCTCTATCAATGCCAACAATGTGAAGCCATCTGGAGGCTCATCCTGCCCGAACGGGTGCAGCGAGGCAGTTGGTGTCGGATCGGTTAGAAATCGACCAGCTGAAATCTCTATTTGCCTCCGAATAGGGATATTTCCATGCAAAACCTTAACCGCTTCACAGACCCAACCAGCGCCTGGCTGGCTAATTAACGATATTGAGCTCCCGCTGTTCCTACAGAGCGTCATCCCAGGTTGAGTTCACGGCACCCAAAGGAAGGACACGCCTCATGAGCCACCCCACTCCAGAACGGAGCGCGCAACTGTCCGGCAAGGACCTACCGGACAGCAGCATCAAGATCCTCGATCACAATGTCCTCGGCAACGGCAAAGTCGTGCGTGGTGATCCCAATGTCCAGGGTGCCCATAGGCACAGCCTCAACGGATGACCTGCGATGTCTGATGCGCTCTGGGCCGCCCGGCTCGGCGACGATCTGCTGCACACCACACTGCTCGCCGACATCGTCGGCGGCGTGCTGGAGGTGGCGGCTTATGCCGCCATCACCGCCGTGGCCTGTGCCGCGGTAGTCGCCGCCACCGGCCTGACCGTCCTTACCGGCGGTCTCGGTGGCTTTGTTCTCGCCGCAGTAGTTGGGATCGCCGTGGGGGTCGGCATGAACAAAACCGGCTGGGACAAGGGTCTCACGACCCTCTGCGAAGGCCTGGGCAATGCCATCTCCCCGCCCAATGTTCAGGCCAAGATCGTTACCGGCGCCAACAAGACCAAAACCAATGGCCTGCCTTCCGCGCGCGCCGCTGGCAAGCTGGGTAGCGCTGCTGCGCCGTCCGGCACCGAGCTGGAGCAGGCGCCGCCCGCCGAGGAGCCGGAGCCGAGCTTCCTGGACATGGCCAAGAGCTTCTTCAGTGAGATGTGGCGCCCCACCGTTGCCCAGCCGGCACCCGGCGTCATCCCCTGCCCGCTGGATGCCATCGAGTGCAAGAAGCATCCGCCGATGCCGGTGCAGCTGCTGGCCGAAGGCTCGATCAAGGTCAGCATCGAAGGCCAGCCGGCAGTGCGCAGCGGTGATCGCAGCACCTGCGAGGCCACGGTGGTGGAAAGCGGCAACATTTCGCCGAACGTGCGCATCGGTGGCGACGCCGTGGTGGTGCAGCCGATTCGCAGCGGCAAGACGCCCGGCATCGGCCTTGCCCTGGCCGTGCTCATGGCGTTGCGCGGTAACCCGCGCAAGCTGTGCAGCAAGCTGCCCTGCCTGGCCGCTGGTTTCGTTGGCAACATGGCCATGGGTGGCGCCACCGCCTATGCCACCAACGCCATCTCCAACGCCCTCGGCTCGGCCAGCAGCGGTGCACCCAACCCGGTGCACGCCAGCACCGGGGCCAAGGTGCTCGGTGAAGACGACGACCTCGACTTCGTCCTGCCGGGGCTGATGCCCATCGAGTGGCAGCGTTTCTACAGCAGCTGCGACGAGCGTCGTGACGGCCTGCTGGGTGCCGGCTGGAGCCTGCCGTTCGAGATCGCCGTGCAGGTACGCGCCCACCCGAAGGGCGGCGAAACGCTGACCTATATCGACGAGCAGGGCCGCCCCATCGAGATCGGCAGCCTGCCACCGGGCGATGCCTGCTACAGCCCGGGCGAAGGTTTGAACTTCCGCCGCGATGAAAGCGGTGCACTGCTGGTGGAAAGCGTCGATGGTCTCTACCGCCTGTTCGAGCCTCTGCCCGAAGCGCCGCAGCGGCTGCGCCTGAGCAAGCTGGGTGATCGCAACGACAACCGCCTGCTGCTCGAATACGACACTGCTGGCCGGCTACGCGCTGTGCGCGATGGCCATAACCAGCTGTGCATCGAACTGATTGCCGACGCCCGCCACCCGCAGCGCCTGGGCCGGGTCGAGCGCCTGTTCGCCGATGAGCGGCGCGAGGTGCTGGTCGCTTATGCCTATGACGCACAGGGCGATCTCAGTGAAGTCCGCGACGACAAGGGCCAACTGCTGCGTCGCTTCGTCTACGACAGCGGCCGCCGCCTGATCGAACACCAGCGCCCCACAGGCCTGCGCTGCTTCTACGAATGGGGCGAGTTTCAGGGTGCCGATGGCCGCGAATGGCGGGTGACACGGCACTGGACCGACGAAGGCGATGAATACCATCTGCATTACGATCTGGATGCGGGAATCACCCGGGTCACCGACGGCCTTGGCCGTATCAGCGAACGTCACTGGAACAGCCAGTACCAGATCACCCGCTATCGCGACGCCCTCGGCCAGCTCTGGCTGTTCGAATGGAATGACGAACGCCAACTGCTGGCCGCCGTCGCACCGGACGGCGCGCGTTGGCAATTTGCCTATGACGAATCCGGTAACCTCTGCGAAACCCTCGACCCGTTGGGGCGTCGCGACTTCACCCAATGGCTCGGTCACTGGTCGCTGCCGCAAGCCGAGACCGACGCCGCCGGCAATGCCTGGCAGTACCGCTACGACAAGCGCGGCAACTGCATTGCCGAGATCGACCCGCTGGGCCATGTCACCCGCTACCGCTACGACACCAGCGGCCTGCCGGTGGAGATCATCGACGCCAGCGGCAAGCGCAAGACCCTGCGCTGGAACGCCCTCGGCCAGCTCACCGAGCAGGTCGACTGTTCCGGCTACCCGACGCGCTTCGCCTACGACGAGCGCGGCAACCTGGTGCAGATCACCGATGCCCTCGGCGAAATCACCCGCTACCACTACGACAGCCAGGGCCGCCTGTTGCAGACGCAACTCGCCGACGGCCGCTGCGAGGAATTTCAACGCGACGCCATCGGCCAGCTCAGCGCCTACCTCGACCCTGCCGGCAAGCCCGTACGCTATCGTTACGACCGCCGTGGTCAGGTCCGTCAGCGCATCGATGCCCTGGGCCGCAGCGTCGGCTTCGAATACGACGCCTATGGCCGCCTGCTCGCCCTGAGCAACGAGAACGACGAGCGCTACCGCTTCAGCTGGGACGTGCTCGACCGCCTCACCGCCCAGCACGACCTCGATGACAGCGCTCGCCATTACCGCTATGACCCGCAGGGCAACCTCATCGGCCTGGCCTACACCCCGGCGCCGCACGGCACCGGCCTGGGCTGCGTCCCTGAGGCGCCGCCGGCGCCGATCATCCACCGCTTCGAGCGCGATGCCGTTGGCCGGCTGATCGCCAAGCACACCGATGACGGTCGTACCGAATACGCCTACGACCCACTCGACCGTCTTACCGGCATCGACTTCACCGCGGCTGACGGCCAGGTGCAGTCACTGGCCTTCGCCTACGACGCCCTTGGCCAATTGCTCAGCGAACAGAGCGCCGCCGGTGCCCTGCAGCATGCCTACGACGAACTCGGCAACCTGCTGGAAACGCAACTACCTGACCAGCGCCGTATCCGCCGCCTTTACTACGGCAGCGGTCACCTGCAACTGCTCAACCTGGACGATCAACTGGTCAGCCGCTTCGAGCGCGACCGCCTGCACCGCGAGGTGCTGCGCACCCAGGGGCAGCTCGTTACCCGTAGCCAATATGACCGCACCGGACGCCTCACTGCGCGCCTGCGTCGGCGTCTGGAAACGCCCGTGCAACTGCCGGCCGAAGCCGAGCGGCGCTACGCCTTTGATCCCAGCGACAACCTGATCGGCCGCCTCGACCGTGACCCGGCCTGCCAGCGCGAACAGAAGCAGCAACTGCACTACGACGCCAGCGGGCGCATCATCGCCAGCCAGGACCTGATTCGCGGCAATCTGGAAACCTACAGCTACGACGCCGCTGCCAACCTGCTGCACCCGGTGGGCGGCGACGCCGCCAGCAGCGGCTGGGTGCGCCACAACAAACTGCTCACCTACCAGGACAAGCGCTACCGTTACGACGCCTTCGGCCGCCTGGTGGAGAAACGCAGTGGCCGTCACCAGGTGCAGCGGCTGAGCTACGACGCTGAGCATCGCGTGCGGGAAGTCACCAACAACGACGGCAGCCGGGTGGTCATGCACTACGATCCGCTTGGCCGGCGTATTGGCAAAAGCCACTACGATGCCCACGGCGTGCTGCTCGGCCAGACCGACTTCACCTGGGACGGCCTGCGCCTGCTCAGCGAAACCCGCAACGGCCGGCACAGCCTCTACCTCTACGACGAAGGCAGCTACGACCCGCTGGCGCGCGTCGACGGCCAGGGCGAACACGCCCGCCTGCGCTACTACCACACCGATCCGAACGGCTTACCGCAGCAACTCACCGAAGAGGACGGCCGCTGCATCTGGCAGGCCCGTTATCAGGTTTGGGGCAACACCCTGGCCGAACAGCAGGAAAGCTTCTTTGTCGAAGAGCAGAACCTGCGCTTCCAGGGCCAGTACCTGGACCGCGAGACTGGACTGCACTACAACACTTTCAGGTTCTACGATCCGGATATCGGCCGGTTTATCAGCCCGGACCCGATTGGGTTGGCGGGTGGGATAAACCTGTTTCAGTACGCGCCGGAGCCGTATGGGTGGGTGGATCCGTGGGGGTGGGCTCCCTGGGCTCACGGGAAATTTGATGACTGGTTCAATGCTGCATCTGTGGATGATATCAACAGTAATAAAACGGCAGTGACAGGAGCCCTGCGTGGCGCAGGTAAAATGCATGAAATGTTCCCAGTTTCACTTGCGGCTAAAGCAAAAGAGCTTGGTTTTACCGCCCAAGAGTTGAAGAGGTACGTTGTGGAAACCAAGAGAATTACATTTATTAATGTTACTGACTCCAAGGGCAGGCCGATACCAAACGGGTCACATCATGGTAGTAGTGCAGGTCGATACTTCCATAACAAGTTAATTGCAGATCTAAAGCAGGCGACTAGCAAAAGAGAAGCTAAGATGATCATTGCAAGACATCATAGGAAACATATGAAATTAAGCAGGTGCTCTTAAATGTCTGATGAAGCTAAAGCTATTCATATCTGGGTAGGAAGCAATTTCTCAAAAGAAGAAGAGTATATGAGCTACTTTGAGCTTGACTACTCTGTTGAAGGGGACTTTGATGATCCGAGTTATAAACTCTGTGGTTTTTGCAAGGATATCGGTATCGTTTGGTATGACGAAGACTTTATAGGCATCATTCCTCGTCGAGAACAGGAAGTCTCTTTAGATGATATTTTGGCGGAAGCTGCTATAGATGATGATGAGCTACCGGTAGCCAAAGCTCGCTGTGATGCTTTGGGTATAAAAAAAGCTAATGCGATTTTTTGGTATCAAGATGCTGATCTTGTGCTTAAGAAGCCGATCAAGGATAGTTATAACGGTCTAAAATATATAGGTGTTTTTAAGGAGAGTTAGGCAGGCGGAAGGATTCAAAAGGGGACAGATTTATTTTCGGCTACCAGTGTTTTTAGCCAATAAATAAATCTGTCCCCTTTTTTAGTCACCTTTTTTACTAAATCCAAAGCTGGGCGCTGTTAATGGGTAGGAGTTAATTATGAAGGAAAATATCTTTCTAAGTAGCCGCAATATTATTTATTTGCCGACGAATGAAAGTGTTCACCCAACCAGAACAATTCATAAGGGGTCTCATCCAGGTTACAACGCCTCGATTCAACGACAGCTTGATGATATTTTGGCAGTCGGAAAGTCAAACAAATGGACGCCAGATCAGTATAAAAGCGCCGTAAATGGTGTGATTAAGAATGAGCGAGCGGGCTTGAGAAGTGGGAAAACGCGACTAAATAAAAATTCTGTTAGAACCATGCGGTGCGGAGGATGAATATGTATTTACTTAGGGTGAGCGAGGACTATCCAGAGAAGCTCTCACTCATATACGATCATGACGCCAGCACAGACCTTACGGAGTTTAGAAAGTGCCATCCGGTATCAGAGACCGTAACGGCAAAATTCTCAAATAGAAAAAAAATAGATATAGAGAAACTCAAGAGACTTGATTATATACAAAGCGATGGACCTCCATTGATCTCTCAGCGTATGGCGGAGGTAATTAAAGCGCATACAGATCAAGTTGAGCTCAGTCCCGCTAGTGTGATGATTGATGGGCAAATGCTCGATGGATACTTTGTTTTAAATATTTTAACTAAAAAGCCTTGCTTTGATCTGGCTAGATCTGACTACCGACCAACTATTGACGGAATGCCAGAATACGGCTTGCGCTTTTATCATGTGCACTCACTTCCCGAGAAGTGTTTAGAAGGGGCGTCTATTGTTCGTGCCCAAGAATCCCTCGGTGAAATCTTTGTATCATCTGAACTCGGTGAGGCATTGACGCGCTCAAAAATTTCCGGACTTTCTTTGCTTGATGCACATCATGGAGTGGATGTTTATTAGAACATTCAGGAGGGACAGATCACGATTCAGGTCAACTTTTCTCCGAGGTGAGGCGGGCTGCATTCAGAAAGGGATCAATGGGGTCAGAGTCATTGATTCGACCCCATTGATTTCAACGGCCGGCATAGCCTTTACCTCTACGACGAAGGCAGCTACGACCCGCTGGCGCGCGTCGATGGCCAGGGCGAACATGCGCGCCTGCGCTACTACCACACCGATCCGAACGGGTTACCGCAGCAACTCACCGAAGACGACGGCCGCTGCATCTGGCAGGCCCGCTACAGGTCTGGGGCAACACCCTGGCCGAAACGCAGGAAAGCTTCTTCGTCGAAGAGCAGAACCTGCGCTTCCAGGGCCAGTACCTGGACCGCGAAACCGGGCTGCACTACAACACCTTTCAGGTTCTACGATCCGGATATCGGACGGTTTATCAGCCCGGATCCGATTGGGTTGGCGGGTGGGATCAACCTGTTCCAGTATGCGCCGGAACCGTATGGGTGGGTGGATCCGTGGGGGTGGGTCAGCAACAACCCGGGCGTATACGATGTGTTTGGTGAGGCAAGGCTTCCCAAGGATATGTATCGTCTCAGCGACTATAAGCATTTTCAGGAATCGAATCGCCAGCTTTACTATCAGATGAAAAATAATCCGAGTCTTATGGCTCAAATAGAGTCAAAGTATCCGGGAACTTTTGCGCACGTTTCACCAGGGAAACGCGGTGCTTTTAAAGGTACCGCACCTGCTAGCTTGACATGGCATCACCACGAAAATGTCGGCGGGCTACTTCAGTTAGTAGATTCAAAGGACCATAATTCTAGGCATAAGGATTACCACCCTTCTAGCCGCGGCGGCAGAAATAAGTGGGGCGGCGGCTCAATTTGTAGGTAAAATATGAAAAAATTTAGATCTCTTGAAGAATTAGTAAAAACCTTCCAGGCAGAGAGCCAGGAAGAGTGGATATATACCAATATGGAGAAGTGGAATAACTCTTCACAGAGTAATGAGTTTTATATAATCACAGAAGAAGAGATAGACGAGCTTGCTGATGATGAAGTGTATGAATCTGAAAATGGTGCTTTCTTACCTAAAGGATTGGAAGATCAAGATCTATATCCGTGGCTACTGACAAGCACGTTAGAAGGTATATTGCTCAATCTGAGTGGTGGTAAAAACGCACCTTTAGAAAAAATCAGAGGCGCAATAAATTTCTATAGAGAAAATGATACTTTCTTAAGCGCCTGAAAAAGAGCAGATTTCTTTTCGGCCACTGGTGGTGCGGGCCCGAAAAGAAATTTACCCCATTTTTATTAAGCAATCATGAGTAATCCTGTTAAAAAACGACTATTCGATGGCGCTGAAAGCGATTTCTACATGTTCAGCTCAATATTGGATGTGTCAGATTTCGGACCAGTGCTCTTCGACAATCGGCAGGTCCAGTATTTATGGGAGCTGGGTGAACGGCAGGCCGATGCGCTGGTAGGTCTGATTCCTGGCGCAAGAAAACATATGGATTTTCCGGGCGATACGCCCGCGTACAAGCAAGCAAATCTTGCTCTGTACGTGCAACGCGTTACTGGTCGAGACGACAACCACTCGGTGTTCATCGTTGTCGCTGCAGGAGAAGCGCAACCTGCGCGCTTCGTGATTGATCTGTGTGGCGTGTTTGTGGACGAGTAAAGCTGCCATCTGATTAGCGTCAGGCTCAAATCAGGATCTTTTGCGATTGCCACTATGGCGAAAGGCTTACACGTCGAAGCGCAACGGACCTCTCCCGCCGCGGCCGTGGGCTGGTTAATCTACTCACACCTACCGGGAACTGGATGTCCCGAGTCATGGAAGACAGACCGCGCCAGGACGGCAAACGACAGGATGTCGGAAGGTCTTAAAAAACCCGCTTCGGCGGGTTTTTGTTGCTTGCAGGAAAGTCAGGCGACGCTGAACGCTGGTAGCCAGGCCTGACTCAGGTCTGTCAGAAGAAAGTTTTTGGCCTTCCAGAAATCACCAGTAAATCTGAGCCCGTTTCCTCAGTCCGCCGTAGCCAGGACCTGTGTATTACGCCCGGCGTGCTTGGCGCGATAGAGCGCGGTGTCGGCCTTCAGCAGCATGCCGGTGATGTCCTCGGCGATGGAGTTGCTGCTGCCGTAAACACCGGCGCTAAAGCTCAGGGCAATGGTCTTGCTGTCATTCTGCGCCGGGTGCTGGGTCAGGGATTGGCGTAGCTGATCGACCAGCTCAAGCGCGCCGTCAGCGTAGGTACCAGGCAGGACTAGCAGGAATTCCTCACCACCATAACGACCGATGCTGTCGTTACGCCGCAGCCGTTGCTGCAGATGGTTCGCGCAGTGCCTGAGTACGGCATCGCCGACCAGATGGCCGTGGCTGTCGTTGATCAGCTTGAAGTGATCCAGATCGAGCATGGCGATGGACAGCGGCGTGTGCTGGCGGCGGGCGCGCTCCAGCTCGTCGGTGAGTTGTTCGAGTATCGCCAGGCGATTGGGCAATCCGGTAAGCGTGTCGCGCAGGGCGGTCTGGCGTAGCTCCGATTCGATGCGCTCGCGCGACAGCAGCACCAGGCCGAAGGAGAACATGATGATGGTGGCGGCGCCGAGGGCGACCGATACGGTCTGCTTCAGATTGCTGACGTCGTAGTGCATCTCCACCGGCGCGCCGCTGAGGATGACCACCACGCGAATACCCAGGCCGAACAGGCTGATACCTGCGCCGATCATCAGGATGCGATGGGCGCGCCCACCGGGCACCGCATGGCGACGGCTCAGATGCAGAATCACCAGGCATTGGCTGAACAGCAGCAGGCAGGCCACTAACTGGCGGGGTTCCTGAGTATCGATCAGCAGGCTGAGCAGCACGCCTAGCAGCAGCGGGAAGGCAAAGGCCAGCCGCCAGGGCGGGTGCCGGCCGTGGATCAGCGGCAGGCTGACGGTGTAGAACGCCAGAGCCGTGGACAGCAGCGTGTTGGCCAGTACATAGGTCAGCCACATCGAAGCCAGCCCGAACAGGGTAAAGCCGATATAGGCCAGTGCATGGGATAGCATGCCCAACCCGGTGGTGAGCATGCCGTCGCGATGACGCAGCTGGCCGACCAGGATCAGACAGCTGCCCATGATCACTGCGACCAGTGCGACGGCTCCGAACAGTGTCTGGGTGTGGGCGATCATGTCAGCCTTCTTGTTTTCTGGTCTGAATTGACTCTAGTGCAATCCACAATCCCCGTGCTGGCCTAGGCTCAGGCCCACCAGTAACGCACCATATGAAAGAACACGGGCGCGGCGAAGCATACGGAATCGAGACGGTCGAGCATACCGCCATGGCCCTCGATCATGTGGCCCCAGTCCTTCACGCCACGGTCGCGCTTGATCGCCGACATCACCAGGCCGCCGGCGAAGCCGAGCAGGCAGACCAACAGGGCGAACAGTGCGGCCTGCCAGAAGGCGAAGGGGGTGATCCAGCACAGGGTCGCGCCGATCAACGTTGCCAGGGCCACGCCGCCGATAAAGCCTTCCACGGTTTTTGACGGTGACAGGTTGGGCGCGATCTTGTGTTTGCCGAACAGCTTGCCGCATACGTACTGCAGCACGTCGGAAAGCTGCACGACGATGATCAGCCAGGCGATCAGCAGCAGGTTGCGCCCCTCGTAGCCGGGGATGTCCAGGGTCAGCAGCGCGGGTACCGAGGAGATGCAGTACACGGCGATCATCAAGCCCCACTGCACCTTGGCCGCGCGCTCGAGGTAGCGCGTGGTATCACCGCCCAGCGAGGCGAGGATCGGCAGCAGCAGGAACAGGTACACCGGGATGAAGATGGCGAAAAGGCCGTACCAATCCAGGGCGATCAGCAGATACTGCATGGGCAGGGCAAAGTAGAAGGCCGCCACCAGTGCTGGATAATCGCTACGCCTTGTCGGTGTCAGCGTCATGAACTCGCGCAGGGCGTAGAAGGACACGAAGTAGAACAGCACCACGACGCCGATGTTGCCGAACAGGAAGGCGATGCCGATCACCAGCACCATTACCCACCAGGCGTTGATCCGCGCATTGAGATTGTCGATCACCGGGTTCGGCTGATCGCCACTGCGCCGCTTGAGGACGAAGCCGACCAGGCTGGCCAGCAGGAGCAGGGCACCGATACCGGCGAATAGCAGCAGGGTATTGCGATCCATCTCAGGCCTCCTCGGGTGCCAGTGCCAGCAGGGCGTTGCGTGCGCGTTCCAGGAAGGCGTCCTTGCCCTCCCCCTCGATGGGCTCCAGCGCGGCGCCGAAACTCAGGGTGCACAGCAGAGGCAGCGGCAGCGCGCGGCCCTTGGGCATCACCCGATTCAGGTTGGCGATCCACACCGGCACCAGCTCCACGTCGGGGCGCGCCTGGGCTAGGTGATAGAGGCCACTCTTGAACGGCAGCAGCGGCTCGTCGCCGAGGTTGCGCGTGCCCTCGGGGAAGATGATCAGCGAGTCACCTCCATCCAGCGCATCGAGCATCGCCTGCAACGGGTTGGTGCCTTCCTTGCGCTCGCGGTCGACCAGCACGCCATTGAATACGTTATTGATCAGGAAGCTGCGTACGCCCGGCTTCTGCCAGTAGTCGGCGCCAGCCACCGGTCGGGTACGCTTGCGCAGCTCCGGCGGCAGCGACGCCCAGAGCAGGACGAAGTCGCCATGGCTGCTGTGGTTGGCGTAGTACAGGCGCTGCGTCGCCTGCGCGGTACTGCCGAGCCACAAGGCTCGGGCACCGGTCAGCAGGCGAGCCGCCGAGGTGATGGCGAAAGCGGTCAATGCGGCGAGCATGGCGACTCCTTAAGCGAAAACGATGAAGATTCCGAGCACAACGACTGTGACCTGTAGCAGCAGACACAGCGCCTGTTTGCGTAGCAGGCCGAGTGCGCCCTGAGCGCGCAGGCTCCAGCTGCGGTCAGCCTGTTGCGCATTTTGCAGCCCCAGATTCTGTAGCGCCTGATCCAGGGCATGGGTCTGGCTGTCGAGCTGGTCGCCGGATTCGGCCAGGCGCTGGAACAGCTCGGCATCCAGCGCCACACGCAGCGCCCAGTATTTTTCGGCCAGGCCGGCGACCAGCAGCGCTGCGCAGAGCAGCGCCAGCATCAGGCTTGGCGGTGCACCCAGCCATGGCGCCAGGCCGAAGGCCACAGCGACTAGACTCAGCGCGCTGGAAAAATGATCGAGGCTGCGCCCGCGTCGTAGCAGCGCGGCGACCAGCAGCAGATCAGCCTGCATGAGCGACCTCCAGTTCGGTGCCCACGTCGAGCATGGCCTGCAGCGCTGCCAGATGCTGCGGGCCGAGTACGACCTGTGGTCGGGCCTGGCGGATCAGCTCTACGGCGGACTCGACGCTCTGGCAGCGGCCGCTATACAGCAGCCAGGCGGCCACGGCTGTGGCGCTGCGCGAATAACCCAGGGCGCAGCACACCAGCAGCGGGCCGTTATGACGCAGCCGTTCGATGGCCTCGGCAGCGCGCTGGCAGGTCAGTGCATCCGGCGCCACCAGATCCAGTGACGGCAGACTGCAGTAGGCACGCGGTGTGCGCAGCAGCGGCAGTTCGGCGCACAGGTCGACCACGGCGGCATAGTCATCGAGATCGCCCGTGCCCGGCAGGCGGCCAAGGTAAATGCCCTCTACCACCTGGCAAGGCGCCGGCTGGCGCAACGTCCACAACCGCGAATTGACCCAGGCGCCGAGCAGATAGGGAGCAAGCAAGATCGTGGCGGCCGGGCTGAGGCGCCCGTCGGCCTGCTTCTGGAAGCCGCCAGCGCCGAACAGCAGGTAGTTGAGCGCGACCATCGCCAGGGCAACGGCGGGCCAGAACAGCCAGAGCCAGGCGCCACCCAGATTGACCGCCAGCGCCGTGCACAGCAGCGCTCCGAGGCTGTAGCGCAGCGCCAGTCGCCAACGGCGAGGATCGCTGGCCAGGCGTATCTGCTTCAGCGGCGTATCGCCCTGCAGCGGCAATAACCATAAGCAGAAGAAGCCGGCCAGCGCCCCGGTGGGTACGTCGATAAAGTGATGCTGCCAGGTGGTCAGTACGGAAATGCCGATCAGCGCCATCCACAGGTGCAGCAAACCGCGTAGCCACAGGTTGCGCGTGTGATTGGCGAACATCGCCCAGATGATCACCAACAGGGTGATATGCAGCGACGGCGCCTGGTTGAAGGGTTTGTCGAAGCCCATCAGTACGTCGAACATCAGGCCGAAGGTGCCGTCCAGCGGTGGCCGCTCGAAGGTAAAGCGCAGCGGCCAGAGCAGGAAGCAGGCGACGCAGATGACCTGCGCGGCGAGCAGGCGCAGGGCATGGCGATCCATCTCGCGGCGGCAGGCCGGCAGCAGGAAGGACAGGCCGTAGAGCAGGTCGATCGACCAGTACGGCACGATGGTCCAGGGCCACAACGGGATCTGTGGTTCCCAGGCGAAGACCAGGCTACCGACGTCATCGCGCTGCCCGCTGATCCAGTTGGCGAAACCGTAGCTGGCGAAGAACAGCGGGCCGAGCAACATCAGCCAGAGTACGCCGCGCTTCCACAATCCTTGTCCGCGGGCGTGCTCCATCACTTCACCCGTTGTGCCAGGGACACACTGAAGATGCCCCACTGGTCGATGCGCTGCGCCACCTTGCGAAAGCCCGCCGCTTCCACCAGTTGATCCATCTCAGCCTGGCTGCGCCGGCGCATGACCCAGGCCTGGCCACCGCGATGGCTGGTCAGGGCGCGGGCAATCAGCTCCAGCTGCGGGTGCCAGGGCTGGCCGGTGTAGACCAGATAACCGCCCTCCTCGACTGCCGCTGCCAGCCCGGCCAGCGAGTCGCCGACCATCTGGTTGCTGCCGAACAGTTCATACAGGCCGGAGACCACTGCCAGGGTTGGCTTCGGTTCGAGTGCGGCGAGATCGTCACGGTCGAAGGCATCGCCTTTGACGAAGCGGGCGATGTCGCCCAGGCCCTTCTGCTCGATCAGCGCATTGCCGTCGCGCACGTTGATGTCGCTGTAGTCGCGCAGCAGGATCGAATCGGGGCGCTGCTGCTGACCTTCCAACGATTCGAGGATGTAGCGGCCATGGCCGGCGGCAATATCGACGATACGCACCGCCTTGTTCGCCTCGCGCAGTCGGGCCATGGCCAGGCGCAGCAGCTCTTCGGCGTGCAGCTTGCGCTGGCGGATGCCACGCCAGCCGATGGAGTCCAGGTAGTTCTGGTCGATCAGCCGGCCCAGTGCGCCCTTGCCGGTCGGTTGGTTGCGGTAGACGTAATCGAGGGTGCTGCCGGAATCGAAGCCGGTGTCGAAGCCAAGCTTGACCCCGGCCGACAGCGTGCTGCCCAGGCGCATGCCGGCGCGAGTGGCGCGCCAGTAGAGGTCGCGCAGCGAGTTTCTCGGCAGCGGCGCGGCCAGCTCCTCGGCTTCGGCGCAGGTGGCACCCAGGCGGTCGGCGTCAAGCAGCGAAGGACGAGTCAGAGGCTCCTCGAAGTTGCGCAGGATAAAGCGCCGCGCGCGGCTCAGGGCGTGGGCGCGGTCACGTTCACCCAGGGTGTCGTGGAAGAAGCCAGGCAGCAGGTGTTTCTCCTTGCGCAGGCTGCCGAGGCGCTCGAAGAAGTCTTCCTGAGGTTTGCGATGGACGACGAAGTCGGCGCCGGAGATCAGCAGTTGGGTCGGCACCTGGATCGCCTGGGCGTCGGCGACGACGCGGTCGGCCGCTTCGTACAGGCCGAGCAGCATGGTCACCGAAATCGGCCGGGCGATCAGCGAGTCGTTTTCGAAGGAGGCGATACGCTCGGGATCGTGGCTGAGAAACTTGGCCTTGACGTAGCTGTTGACGAAGAAGTTGCCGCGCCAGGCATGCAGCAGTTTCAGCCCGGACCGGGCGAAAGGCACGTAGAGCTTGACCTTGAAGGCCGGCGAGGCGAGCACCAGGCAGCGCACCTTGGGCGCGTAGTCATGGGCCCAGGTGGAGACGATTACCGCGCCGACGCTTTGCGCCACCACCGCCAGGTCCTCTTCGGCGATGCCGTGTTGGGCGCCGATATGCTCGATAAAGGTCTGCACGTCACGCACGCTGGTGGCGAAGCTCGGGCTGTCGCCGCGCGCGCCGGGCGAGAGGCCATGGCCACGGGCATCCCAGGCGAAGAAGTCGTAGTGCGGCAGGTCCAGCTCGTCCACCAGGTGGGCCATGCGCCCGCCGTGCTCATGGCCGCGATGGAAAAGCACCACTGCCTGGCGCGGGCCGTCCGCGGACACAGTCGCCGGCCAGTGGCGATAGCTCAGCTCTACACCGTCGTGGGTGGCAAAGGTATGCAGTTGGACGGGGCGCATGGAATCTCCTTATTCCTTGAAAAGGTTCAGGCCGTTTCGGCCAGCCCGTGGCGAACGCGGTTGTAGAGGGTATAGAGCAGTAGAGCGAGAATCAGCGCCAGCGCCAGGTTGATCCACAAGGCAGGCAGCAGGCCCGTGGCGACGCCTGCACCGATCACACCGAAGCAGAAGGCGCGATCACTCTTGCCCATCGGCCCGTCATAGCGTCGCGAGGCGCCGACCATGGGGCCGAGCACGCCGGCGTATTCGCTGATCACCGCCATCACTACCACCAGGATCACCAGCAGCGGCGAGACGCCAGGCAACAGGGCGAAGGGCAGATACAGGGCACTGTCGGCGATCACGTCGCAGAGTTCGTTGAGGTAGGCGCCGAGCTTCGATTGCTGGCCGAACTCACGTGCGAGCATGCCGTCGACGGCATTGAGCGCCATGCGCAGCAGCATCCACAGGGGGATCAGGGCGAATAGCCAGATGATGTGGCTGAAGATTGCGAGCAGGGCGCCGAGCAGCACGGAGACCACGGCCGCGGCCAGGGTCACCTGGTTGGCGGTGACGCCGCGCGCGTAAAGGCGTTCAACGCCGGGGCGCAGCAGATTCTGGAAGGCCGGTTTGAGCTGGTAGATCGACGGCATGGCAGTGAATTCCCTTTACTGATCCAATCATCGGCCATCGTAGCGGGCGAGACTGTGCGCTCGTCGAGGCTTGTATCAATGCGTGTCAGGGGTTGATGCGCTCTGGCTTTTACACACTCGCAGTGAGCAGCCCCGAGGGTCGTTGTGGCGAAGCGCCTCGCCACAACTTATACCCTGTTACGAGATTTTCCTAGCGCGGTCGATTCGCCCGGTAAATCAGCTAGATAGAAGCGATGATGGCGCTTTGATTGCATTTGCTGCACAGCTTATCCACAGATCAGGCCGTTTCGCCCAGGCGGCTCAGCTGCGGTTCTTCGCCCCGCAGTTCGGCCTGCTGCTGGCAGGCCCACTGGAAGGCACGTTCATTGAGTTCGGCGATGGCGCGCGGGCCCTCGCCTTCGGCGTACATCGGCTTGCCGATGATCACCTGGATGGTGCCCGAGCGTTTGCCCCAGCCCGCCTTGGGCCAGAACTCGCCGGCATTGTGCGCGATGGGCAGTACCGGCAGGCCGGCATTCACCGCCAGGGCCGTGCCGCCACGGGAAAACTTGCCGATCTGCCCTGGGGGAATGCGTGTACCTTCGGGGAATACCAGTACCCAGGCGCCCTGCTTGAGACGCTCGTCGCCCTGCTTGGCCAACTGCTTGAGTGCGGCTTTGGGGTTGCTGCGGTCGATGGCGATGGGCTTGAGCAGCGCCATGCCCCAGCCGAAAAACGGCACGCGCAGCAGCTCGCGCTTGACCACCTGTGACAGCGGCTCGAAATAGGCGGAGAGGAAGAAGGTTTCCCAGGTGCTCTGGTGGTTGGCGAGGATCACGCAGGGGCGCTCGGGGATGTTTTCCACGCCACGCACGTCATAGCGGATGCCGACGATCACCTTGGCCAGCCACACCGCGCAGCTGCACCAGGCCTGGACGACGAAGCGGTAGCGTTGGCGGAATGGCAGCAAGGGGGCGACCACCAGGCTGATCAGGCACCAGAAGAACGAGCTGGACGACAGCAGCAGGTAGAAAAGCGTGACTCTGAAAGCCTGCAGGATCGCCATGAAGCTTCGCACCTTATGAGAGCAGTCGATCGGCGACAGCCGCCAGATCGTCGAATACCAGGGTTCCTGGCGGCAACGGCTTGGCCAGGGTACGTTCGCCCTTGCCGGTTTTCACCAGCACAGGCTGACAATCGACGGCCAGCGCGGCCTGCAGGTCACCGCTGGTATCGCCGACGAACCAGATTCCTGCCAGATCCGTGGCGTAGTGCGCAGCGATCTGTTTGAGCATGCCCGGTTTTGGCTTGCGGCACTCGCAGCCATCATCCGGGCCGTGCGGGCAGTGGACGATCAGGCCGACTTCGCCGCCCTGCTCGGCCACCAGCTGGCGCAGGCGCGCGTGCATCGACTCCAGGGTCGCCAGGTCGTAATAGCCACGGGCGATGCCGGACTGGTTGGTGGCCACGGCCACCGTCCAGCCCGCCTTGGACAGGCGTGCGATAGCGGCGATCGACGAGGGGATCGGAATCCATTCGTCGAGCGTCTTGATATAGGCGTCGGAGTCTTGGTTGATGACACCGTCGCGGTCGAGGATGAGTAACTTCATGAACAGGCCTTAGGCTGCAAGCCACAGGCCGCAGGCCCGGCTGCATTGCCTGCAGCCTGTGGCCTGAAGCCTGTAGCCAGTGGGCGTCAGCCCAGCACCGAAATATCCGCCACGCCGAGGAACAGCCCGCGCAGACGGGCCAGCAGGGCGTAGCGGTTGGCGCGCACGCGCGGGTCTTCGGCGTTGACCAGCACCGCTTCGAAGAAGGCGTCCACCGGCTCGCGCAGGCTGGCCAGCTTGGCCAGGGCCTCACTGTACTGACGCGCAGCGGCCAGCGGTTGTACCGCATGGTCGGCCTGCTGGATGGCGGCGTGCAGGGCGAATTCGCTGGGGTTATCGAAGTAGTGCGCCTCGACCTGGGCGGCGACGCCGCCTTCGGCCTTGCTCAGCAGGTTCGACACGCGCTTGTTGGCGGCGGCCAGGGCAGCGGCCTGCGGCAGCTTGCGGAAGGCCTGAACGGCCTGCACACGCTGGTCGAAGTCCAGCGGCGAGGTCGGGTTCACCGCACGTACGGCCTGGTACACGGCGACTTCGATGCCTTCGTCTTCGTAGCGCGCACGCAGGCGGTCGAAGATGAATTCCAGCACCTGGGCGGCCAGGCCGTCGGTCTTGACCTTGCCGGCGTACTGGGCGACAGCGAAGTCGACTGCAGCGGCCAGATCCAGATCCAGGCCCTTCTCGATCAGGATGCGCAGCACGCCGAGGGCGGCACGGCGCAGGGCGTAGGGATCCTTCGAGCCGGTCGGCAGCATGCCGATACCGAAGATGCCGACCAGGGTGTCGAGCTTGTCGGCCACCGCCACGGCCGCACCGGTCAGGGTGCTTGGCAGTTCGGCACCGGCGCCGCGCGGCATGTACTGCTCGTTCAGGGCCAGGGCGACGTCCTGCGGCTCACCGTCGTTGAGCGCGTAGTAGTAACCGGCGATGCCCTGCATCTCGGGGAATTCGCCAACCATCTCAGTGGCTAGGTCGCACTTGGACAGCAGGCCGGCACGGGCGGCGCGTTGGGCGTCGCCACCGACTTCGCGGGCGATAAAACCGGCGAGCGCCGATACCCGTTGCGCCTTGTCGAATACCGAACCGAGTTGGGCCTGGAATACCACGTTGGCCAGGCGCTGGTTGAAGCCTTCGAGCTTCTGCTTCTTGTCCTGCTTGAAGAAGAACTCGGCGTCGGTCAGGCGCGGACGCACGACTTTCTCGTTGCCGGAGACGATCTGCGCCGGGTCCTTGGACTCGACGTTGGCCACGGTGATGAAGCGCGGCAGCAGCTTGCCGTTCGCATCGAGCAGGCAGAAGTACTTCTGGTTGTCCTGCATGGTGCTGATCAGTGCTTCCTGCGGCACCTCGAGGAAGCGCTCCTCGAACGAGCAGACCAGCGGCACCGGCCATTCGACCAGCGCGGTGACTTCATCCAGCAGTGCCGGCGGCACGATGGCCGTGCCCTGCTCGGCGGCGGCCAGTTCGTCGACGCGGCGGCTGATGATCTCGCGGCGCTCGGCGAAATCGGCCAGCACGTAGGCGCTGCGCAGGTCTTCGGCGTAGCTGGCCGGGCTGCTGATGCGCACATCGCGGTTGGCGTGGAAGCGGTGGCCGCGGGAGACGCGACCGGCTTTTTGCGCAAGGATCTCGCAGTCGACCACGGCGTCACCGAACAGCATCACCAGCCACTGGGTCGGGCGCACGAATTCGTCGCGGCGGGCGGCCCAGCGCATACGCTTGGGAATCGGCAGGTCGTCCAGCGAGTCCTGCACGATGGTCGGCAGCAGGCTCACCGCCGGCTGGCCGGGGATGTGCTGGGCGAAGCGCAGTTTCGCCCCGCTGCGGTCGATCTCGGCGATGTCCACGCCGCACTTGCGGGCGAAGCCCAGAGCGGCCTGGGTCGGGTTGCCGTCGGCGTCGAAGGCGGCCTGGATGGGCGGGCCGTCGAGGTTCATGCTGCGGTCGGCCTGCTGCTCCTCGAGCTGCTCGATCAGCACCGCCAGGCGACGCGGCGCGGCGTACACGCGGCTCGCTGCATAGCCCAGGCCGGCGGCCTTGAGGCCTTTCTCGATACCGGCGAGGAAGGCATCGCCGAGGCTCTTCAGGGCCTTCGGTGGCAGCTCTTCGGTGCCCAGTTCGACCAGGAAATCTTTCGCACTCATGCTTGCGCCTCCAGCTTGGCCAGTACTTCGTCACGCAGATCGGGGGTGGCCATGGGGAAGCCGAGTCGGGCGCGGGCCTGCAGGTAGCTCTGCGCCACGGCGCGCGCCAGGGTACGCACGCGCAGGATGTACTGCTGGCGCGCGGTCACCGAGATGGCGCGGCGTGCGTCGAGCAGGTTGAAGGTGTGCGAGGCCTTGAGCACCATCTCGTAGGTCGGCAGCGGCAGTTGCAGCTCGATCAGACGGTTGGCTTCGCTCTCGTAGAAGTCGAACAGCTCGAATAGCTTCTCGACGTTGGCGTGCTCGAAGTTGTAGGTGGACTGCTCCACCTCGTTCTGGTGGAACACGTCGCCGTAGGTCACGGTGCCGAACGGGCCGTCGGTCCAGATCAGGTCGTAGACCGAGTCGACGCCCTGCAGGTACATGGCCAGGCGCTCCAGGCCGTAGGTGATCTCGCCGGTCACCGGGTAGCACTCGATGCCACCAACCTGCTGGAAGTAGGTGAACTGGGTGACTTCCATGCCGTTGAGCCAGATTTCCCAGCCCAGGCCCCAGGCGCCGAGTGTGGGCGATTCCCAGTTGTCTTCGACGAAGCGGATGTCATGCACTTCCGGGTCGAGGCCGATGGCCTTCAGCGAACCCAGGTACAGCTCCTGGAAGTTCTCCGGATTGGGCTTCAAGACCACCTGGAACTGGTAGTAGTGCTGCAGGCGGTTGGGGTTCTCGCCGTAGCGGCCATCGGTCGGGCGACGCGAAGGCTGCACATAGGCGGCGTTCCAGGTCTCCGGGCCGACGGCGCGCAGGAAGGTGGCGGTGTGGAAGGTGCCGGCGCCCACTTCCATGTCGTAGGGTTGCAGCACCACGCAGCCCTGCTCGGCCCAGTAGTTCTGCAGGGCCAGGATCAGGTCCTGGAAGGTGCGCACGGCAGGCTTGTTCTGGCTCACGAAAAAATCACCTGTGGAGGCTTGCGAGGGAAAGCCGGGGAGTATATCGAAACTCGGCGCAAGCCGCAGGGTACGGCACATCGGCATCATCCCTTGTTGCTAGTGACTGTATTTATATCCAGCTATTTTGTGGTTATAGTCGCCGCTTCATCCTGACCGAGGCTTTTCGCCATGCCCCGTTGCTTCTGGTGTACCGACGATCCGCTGTACCAGGCCTACCACGACGAGGAGTGGGGCGTGCCGCAGCGCGATGCCCGGCAACTGTTCGAGATGCTGCTGCTCGAAGGCGCGCAGGCCGGGCTGTCGTGGATCACCGTGCTGAAGAAGCGCGAGCGTTATCGGCAGGTGCTGCACGGCTTCGATCCGGAGCGTCTGGCGCGCCTCAGTGACGAGGAAATCGAGGTTCTGATGCAGGACCCCGGCATCATCCGCAACCGCCTCAAGCTCAAGGCCGTGCGGCAGAACGCCCAGGCCTGGCTGAAGCTGGAAGACCCGGTAACCTGGCTCTGGTCGTTCGTCGGCGGCGCGCCGAAGATCAACCACTTCAGCGACCGCAGCCAGATGGTGGCGGTGACGCCCGAGGCCGAGGCGATGAGCAAGGCGTTGCGCAAGGCCGGTTTCAACTTCGTCGGGCCGACCATCTGCTATGCCTTCATGCAGGCCACGGGTATGGTGATGGACCACTCCACTGACTGCGACCGCTACGCGCAACTGAAGGGCTCATGACCACCATCACCACCCTGGACGAACTGCAGGCCGTTTACGGCGACAGCCACGAGCGCTCGCGGCGCAAGGAGCTGCCGCGGCTGATCGAACCCTACCGCGCGCTGATCCAGGCCTCGCCCTTCGTGGTGCTGGCCAGCGCTGGCCCGGATGGCCTGGACTGTTCGCCGCGGGGTGATGCACCGGGCTTCGTGCACATCCTCGACGACCAGACCCTGCTATTGCCGGATCGCCCGGGTAACAACCGCATCGACAGCCTGCGCAATATCGTCCTGAACCCACAGGTGGCGCTGTTATTCCTGATTCCGGGCGTCGGCGAGAGCTTGCGAGTCAACGGCCGCGCCGAAATCTCCCTCGATCCCGAGTTGCTGGAACTGGGTCGGGCTCAGGGCAAACTGCCACGTAGCGTGCTGCGTATCCGCATCGACAGCTGTTACTTCCAGTGCTCCAAGGCGGCGGTGCGTTCCGGACTGTGGGATGTCTCGCGCCAGGTCGAGCGCGCCAGTCTGCCCAGTGCTGGTGATATCTTCCGCTGCATCTATGACGAGTTCGATGTCGAGGCTTACGAGCGAGACCTGCAGCAACGCCTTCGGACGAGCCTGTACTGACTGGTCCGCCATGCGCCGCTACAATTGGCGCTTTTCTGAGCGGTTGGAGTCTGTTGTGGAAAAACTCAAGGGCGCCCTGGTGGTGGGTTTCCTGCGCCTGTTCGCACTGCTGCCCTGGCGCGCCGTGCAGGCCGTGGGCAACGCCATCGGCTGGCTGATGTGGAAGCTGCCGAATGGCTCGCGCGACGTGGTGCGCATCAACCTGAGCAAGTGCTTCCCCGAGCTTAACCAGGCCGAGCTGGACAAACTGGTCGGGCAGAGCCTCAAGGACATCGGCAAGACCCTGACCGAAAGCGCCTGCGCCTGGATCTGGCCGGCGCAGAAATCGCTCAAGCTGATTCGCGAAGTGGAAGGCTTGGAGGTGCTGGAGAAGGCCCTGGCCTCGGGCAAGGGCGTGGTCGGCATCACCAGCCACCTGGGCAACTGGGAAGTGCTCAACCACTTCTACTGCAACCAGTGCAAACCGATCATTTTCTACCGCCCGCCGAAGCTCAAGGCGGTCGACGAGCTGTTGCAGCAGCAGCGCGTGCAGATGGGTAATCGCGTCGCGCCGTCGACCAAGGAAGGCATCCTCAGTGTCATCAAGGAAGTGCGCAAGGGCGGCGCCGTGGGTATTCCGGCTGACCCGGAACCGAGCCGTTCGTCGGGTGTTTTCGTTCCCTTCCTCGGCACCACGGCGCTGACCAGCAAGTTCGTCCCCGGCATGCTTACCGGTGGCAAGGCGGTCGGTGTGTTCCTGCATGCGCTGCGTCTGCCCGATGGCAGCGGCTACAAGGTGATCCTCGAGGCGGCGCCCGAAGGCATGTACAGCGAGAACGTCGAAGAAGGCGTGGCGGCCATGAGCGAAGTGGTATCGCGCTACGTGCGCAACTACCCGAGCCAATACATGTGGAGCATGAAGCGCTTCAAGAAACGCCCGGACGGCGAGGCCAAGTGGTACTGACGTACTGCCAGTGAGCACGATGATGAACGAAGGCGCCTCGATGGCGCCTTTTTTCTGCCACATGCTGGGCGCCTGGACGCGAATGCGCTATTAAAGGCGACATCGCTCGTCCAATCACATGGAGCTGTCATGCCGAACCAGCGTCAGCAGGTGCGTACCCCGATGAAGTGCCGGATCAAGATCAGCCACCCCAGCTTTGGTGAGCTGCTGGCGCAGACCCGTGACCTGTCCGATAGCGGTGTCTATGTGAAGCACCCGGACATGACCAGCCTGACAGTCGGCACCGAGGTCACCGGCCAGGTGCAGGATCTGCCCTTTCCTGCGCCGGTATTGAAGATGGAAGTGATGCGCGTGGACGCCGAAGGAGCCGGCCTGCGGTTTCTCGGCGAAGCCTGAACGGCATAGCCGGGCCGGACGTTCGCAACGAATGTTTCGGATAAATGGAACATTTTGTTACATCTGTGCTCTGATCAAGGCCTCACTCCGAGGTGGCGTCCATCAGAGGCGTTTTCGACATGAGTCGAGCGGTACCCGAACTTCCCGCCCAGGGCGCTGATGCGCCTGATCTGCTTTCTTCTTCTCAACCTGGCTGGCTGCAAGGCAACCGCCACCTGATCGGCCTTGGTCTCTCGCTGCTGTTGTTCGGCCTGGCGCTGGTTGCCTGCTGGCACCTGGTGCGCGAGATCAACCCGGATCAGGTCCGCGAATCCCTGGCGGCGGTGTCGCCGCAGGCGCTGTTCGGCGCCCTGCTGGCCACTGTGCTGGGCTTTGCGGTGATGCTCGCCTACGAGTGGTCGGCCAGCCGCTATGCCGACGTCGACCTGCCGCCGCCGACCCTGGCGCTGGGCGGCTTCTGCGCTTTCGCCATCGGTAACGCCGTGGGCCTGTCGGCGCTGTCCGGCGGTTCGGTGCGCTATCGCCTATACGGGCGCAATGGGCTGAGCGCGGGCGATGTGGCACGCATGAGCTTGTTCGCCAGCCTGTCGCTGGGTGTCAGCCTGCCGATCCTCGCGGCGCTGGCGGCCCTGTTCGACCTTGAGGATGCCTCGGCCGCGCTGCGTCTTTCCGAGCCGGTGCTGGCAGTCGTGGCCGTCGCCGTGCTGGTCGCCGCCGCGGCCGTGGTGCTGCTGGTCAGCCGTAAACGCCTGGCCGAGCGCCCCGCCCCTGGCTGCTGGCAGGTCGATCTGGGACGTTTCAGCCTGCGTCTGCCGGGCTTGCGCATGAGTTTGACGCAGCTGTTGATCAGCAGCCTGGATGTACTGATTGCCGCCAGCGTGCTGTACCTGTTGCTGCCCGAGGCACCACCTTTTTCCTCCTTCGTGCTGATCTACATGCTGGCGCTGGCAGCCGGTGTGCTGAGCCATGTGCCGGGCGGTGTCGGGGTGTTCGAGGCGGTGCTGCTGGCGGCCTTTTCCTCGCGCATCGACCCGGCCGGGTTAGTTGCGGCCATGCTCCTCTATCGCCTGCTCTATGTGGTGCTGCCACTGGTGGCGGCCGGGCTCCTGCTGCTGGCTGCCGAGGCGCGTCGCCTGTGGTTCCCGCGGCAAGTGGCGCGCATGGCCAGTGGTATGGCGGTACCACTGCTGGCGCTGCTGGTGTTCTGCGCTGGCGCGGTGCTGCTGTTCTCCGGGGTAACGCCCACTGTGGACGAGCATCTGGAGGCCCTGGGTTTTCTCATGCCGCCGCAATTGATCGCCGCCTCGCACCTGGCGGCCAGCCTGGTCGGCACGCTTTGTCTGCTGCTGGCGCAAGGGCTGCGCCGGCGCCTGTCGGCAGCCTGGGCACTGACTCTGGTGCTGCTCTGCCTGGGCGTGGTGTTGTCGCTGCTCAAGGGCTTCGACTGGCCGGAGGCTCTGGCCCTGGCGGCCATCGCCGGCTTGCTGGCGCTGTTTCGCCGCGAGTTCTACCGGCGTAGCCGGCTGATGGATGTACCGGCATCCGGCCTGGCGCTGGCCGCCACGGTCGGGGTGATCGCTGCCTCGGTGTGGCTGCTGCTGTTCGCCTATCAGGATGTCGCCTACAGCCACCAGTTGTGGTGGCAGTTCGAGCTGGATGCCAACGCTCCGCGTGGCCTGCGGGCGGCGCTGGGCAGTGCCCTGGTGCTGCTGGCGGTCAGCCTGACCTGGCTGCTGCGCGCCACGCCGCCAAGTATCAGCCTGCCGGACGAGGATGCGTTGCTGCGTGCCCGTGCCATCGTCCAGGCCTCGCGCCAGCCTGAGGGTAGCCTGGCACTGAGTGGTGACAAGGCGTTGCTGTTCCATCCCGATAGCGAAGCTTTCCTCATGTACGCCCGTCGCGGGCGCAGCCTGGTGGCACTGTTCGACCCCATCGGCCCGCCTGCGGCGCGTGCCGAGCTGATCTGGCAGTTCCGCGACCTCTGCGACCGCCACCATGCGCGGCCGGTGTTCTACCAGGTGCGCGCGGAGAACCTGCCCGGTTACATCGATATCGGCCTGACTGCGCTGAAGCTCGGTGAAGAGGCGCTGGTGGATCTGAAGACCTTCGACCTGGCCAGCAATGGCAAGGAGATGAAAGCCCTGCGCTACACCTGGAATCGCGGCCAACGCGATGGCCTGAGCCTGGAGTTCCACGCGCCCGGTCAGGTGCCGATGGAGGAGCTGCAGGCGATTTCCGATGCCTGGCTGGAGGGCAAGAACGTGCGCGAGAAGGGGTTTTCCCTGGGCCGCTTCAGCCCCGAATACCTGGCGCATTTTCGTGTCGTGGTGGTGCGCTTCGAGGGCCGCGCGGTGGCCTTCGCCAACCTGCTGGAATGCGAGACGCGCGCTGTGGCCAGCCTCGATCTGATGCGCGTGCTGCCGGATGCGCCGAAGTCGACCATGGAGTTTCTCATGCTTGGCCTGATCCAGCAGTTTCAGAGCGAGGGCTATGCGCGTTTCAGTCTCGGCATGGTGCCGCTGGCCGGCCTGCAGACGCGCAAGGGTGCGCCGCTGCCGCTGCGTCTCGGCGCGATGGTGTTCGACCGTGGCGAGAACTTCTACAACTTCCAAGGCCTGCGCCGCTTCAAGGACAAGTTCCTGCCGCAGTGGGAGCCGCGTTATTTGGCCGTGCCGGCCGGGCTCGACCCCTGGGTGGCATTGGCCGACACCGCAGCGTTGATCGCGGGCGGCCTGGGTGGACTGGTGAGGCGATGAGATGAGCAGGACGACAAGGACGCTGGGTGGGTTGTTGCTGGTTACGGCTCTGGCTGCAGGCGCTGTGGGTTGGTGGTGGTCGATGCGTGCGCTACCGCATCTGCAGACGGTGCAGATACAGGGCACATCGGCGCAACTGTTGAGCCAGGGCGAAGCGCGTCAGCGTGTACTGCTACTCGCGCCGGCCGAGCAGGCGCTGGATGAAACCACGCTACGCCGTTTTGCCGAGGGCGGCGATCTGCGCCTGCTGCAATTGCCCTTCGTGGCAGGCGACTGCAAGGCGCAACAGCAGCTGATCAGTCAGGCCAGCGAGGCGCTGGGCGGCGCGCCGACCCTGGTCGCCGGTATCGGCCCGGCAGCAGCCTCGGCCTGGCGCTGGCTGGCGGCGCAAAGCGACGACCAGGCTCAGGCGCTGTCGGTCGGCTTCGACCTGGCCAAACTCGATTGCGCCGAGCCGCTGCCCCAAAGGGCGGGGCACGGTCACTGGATCGCCCTGTGGAACGACAATCCGGGTGATGACAACGCCCGCTTCCTGCGTGAGCAGCAAAACGGCGAGCCGCGCATCGGTACGTTGGGCACGCCGCTGCCAACGCTGCTGGCCGATCAGTTGCAGCATTTGCTCGCCGGCCAGGGCGCGGCGATGCCAGTGATCGAGCATCCCTCGGCGCAACCGGCCGATACCCTGACCCTGTTCTATTCCGGTGATGGTGGCTGGCGCGATCTGGACCGAGCATCGGCTGAACACATGGCCGCCGCCGGTTATCCGGTGGTGGGCATCGACACCCTGCGCTACTACTGGCAGCACAAGAGCCCCGAACAGAGCGCCGCCGACCTGTCGCGGCTGATGCAGCAGTACCGCGACAAATGGCAGGTGAAACGCTTCGTGCTGGCCGGCTACTCGTTCGGTGCCGATGTGCTGCCGGCGATCTACAACCGCCTGTCGGCCAGTGATCAGCAGCAGGTCGACGCGATATTGCTGCTGGCCTTCGCCCGCAGCGGCAGCTTCGAGATCGCCGTCAGCGGCTGGCTTGGCAAGGATGGCGCGGAAGCACCGACCGGGCCGGAACTGCGCAAGGTGCCGGCAGCCAAGGTGTATTGCATCTATGGCAGCGAGGAGGCGGTCGAGAGCGGCTGCACCGAAGCCGGTGCCCCGGGCGAGCACCTGATGATCAAGGGTGGGCACCACTTCGATGGTGATTACGCCGCGCTGGCGCAGAAGATGCTGGCGGCGATCAAGGCGCGGCAGCAGCCTTAAGAGCACGTCCTTGTAGGAGCGGATTCATCCGCGAAAGATCGCGGCTAAAGCCGCTCCTACGGAAACGGCAGAGCGCTCTGATAGCTGCGACAGCCTTGCTACCCCGTCGCCGCTGAAGTGCCTCCCACAGATCTACATTCGGTCGCCTCAGTGCGCCTCGTTCACTGCACTGAGAAAGGCCTGCGTGCGCTCCTGCTGCGGGTTGCCGAACAGTTTCTCCGGTGTACCTTGCTCATGAATGCAGCCCTGGTGGAAGAAGCACACGCGGTCGGCGAACTCGCGGGCGAAGCCCATCTGGTGGGTAACCATCAGCATGGTCAGGTTGTGCTCGCTGCCGAGACGGCGGATCACGTTGAGCACTTCGCCGCATAGCTCGGGGTCGAGCGCTGAGGTCACCTCGTCGAACAGCATCACCTTCGGCCGCATCGCCAGGGCGCGGGCGATGGCCACGCGCTGCTGCTGCCCGCCGGATAGCTGCGAGGGGAAGTGGCGCAGTTTCTCACCAAGGCCGACCATCGCCAGCAGCTGCTCGGCGCGTTCGGTGGCTTCCTTCTTACTCATGCCGAGTACCTGAACCGGCGCCTCGATGACGTTCTGCAAGGCGCACATATGCGGGAACAGGTTGAAGCTCTGGAACACCATGCCGATCTTGCCGCGCACCTTGCGCTGGTGGCTGGCGCTGGCCGGAACCAGATGACCGTCGCGACCGGGCATGTGGGTCAGCGGCTGGTCATCGACGCTGATCACGCCTTCATCAATGCTCTCCAGGGTCATCAACGCACGCAGCAGGGTCGACTTGCCTGAGCCGCTGGGGCCGATGATCGCCACCTTCTCGCCGGGAGCGACATCCAGATTGAGCTTGTTGAGTACGGTCAGGTTGCCGTAACGCTTGGTCACGTCGGTGAAGCGGACGATAGGCTGGGCCATGGAGGAACTCCCTGCAGCAGCGGTCGAGTTGAGAAATGCAGTCATCGGGCAGAGACCTCCAGGCGATCCTCCATGCGCCGCACGCACCAGGCCAGGGCCAGGCTGAGCAGCAGGAAGAAGATGCCGACCATGGTGATGGGCTCGAGGTAGCGGAAGCTCTCCGAGCCGATGTTCTTGGCTTGTTGCATGATTTCCACCACGGTGATCGCCGACAGCACCGGGGTGTCCTTGAGCATGGCCACCAGGTAGTTGCCCAGCGCTGGCAGGATCGGCCTCAGCGCCTGCGGCAGGATGATCTGCCGGTAGGCCGACAGCGGCGACATGTTCAATGCCGTCACCGCCTCCCACTGGCCGCGTGGCACCGCGTCGAGGCCGGCGCGGTACACCTCGGCGGTGTAGCAGGCGTAGTGCAGGGCGATACCAAGGATGCCCGCCTGCAGCGCAGTGAGGTTCAGCCCGTAGTTGGGGAATACGTAGAACAGGAAGTACACCTGGATCAGCAGCGGTGTGCTGCGGATGAACTCGATCAGCCCGGCCACCGGCCAGGACAGCCACAGGTGCTTGCTGCGTCTGGCGATGGCCAGCAGCAGGCCGGCGACGATGGCGATGGCGAAGCCGGCGAAGGTGATCAGCAGGGTATTGAGCGAGGCCTTGAGCAGGTCCGGGAGGATGCTCAGGGCGAAATCCCAGTCGAAGAAATTCATTGCAAGCCTCCGCGCATCCGGCCACGGCTCAGGCGTTTTTCCAGCAGGCGCATGCCGAGGTTGATCACCTGGGCCATGACGAAATACAGCAGCAGGGTCAGGGCGAAGATCTCCAGGGTCATGAAGGTCGCCTGGTCCAGCTGGCGGGCGCGGAAGGCCAGGTCGGACAGGGTGATCAGCGAGACCAGCGAGGTGTTCTTCAGCAGTTCGATCAGCAGGTTGGTGCCGGGCGGGATCGCTGCCAGCAGTGCCTGCGGCAGGATGATGCGCATGAAGCGTTTCGACGGTCGCATGTTCAGCGCCGTGCAGGCCTCGTACTGACCCTTGGCCACCGAGCGGATGGCGCCGCGCATCACTTCCGCGCCATAGGCGCCGATGTGCAGGCCGAGGCCGACGACGGCCACGGTGAAGGCGCTCATCTCGACGTTGAACGGCGGCATCGGCAGCACGAAGTACAGCCAGAACAGCTGCACCAGCAGCGAAGTGCCGCGAAAGATTTCGATATAGGTGATCGCCAGCCAGCGCAGTGGGGCGATGGGCGACAGCCGGCCCAGGGCGGCGATCACTGCCGAGACGATGGCCAGCAGCGAGCCCCAGAAGGTGACTTGCACGGTGACCCAGGCGCCTTGCAGCAGCAGGGGAAGAAGATCGGTCATGAATGTCTACCGCTCGATGGACGCAAGCGCGCCACGCACCGAAGTGCGCGGCTTGATCCGTTCATTACTGGCCGCAGAGTTCGGCGGCGGTCTTGTCGGTGATGTTGGACTGGTCGAAACCGAAGGGCTTGACCGTGGCCAGGTGATCCTCGCTGCCGATCCATTCCTTCAATTGGGCATTGACCGCATCACGCAGCTCCTTGTCTTCCGGGCGGAAGGCCAGGGCGCCGTAGCCGGTGTGGGCCGGATCGTCCTTGAACTCGCTGATGGCTTCGACGCTGTCGCCGCCCTTGTCGGCCAGGCCCTTCATGGTCAGCTGAGTGCCGACCGCGGCATCGGCGCGACCGGCGCGCACGGCCTGCAACTGCGCGGTAGTGTCCGGCACCTGGAGGATCTGGTCGTCGCTGATGCCGGCGTTACGGGCATAGCCCAGGTTCACCGTGCCGGACATGATCGCCAACTTGGCGCCGCTCTTGGCGATGTCTTCGTAGCTGTGCAGGTTCTTCGGGTTACCGGCCTTGGTCAGCAGCGTATCGGGCAACTGGTAGTGCGGGTCGGTGAACAGCACCTGCTTGCAGCGTTCGGGAGTGATGTACATGCCGGCGGCGATCAGGTCGAAGCGGCTGGCGCGCAGGCCGGGGATCAAGGAGCCCCATTCGGTGAGCACCGGGTTGATCTTCTCCACGCCCATGCGCTCGAAGATCTTCTTGACGATTTCTGGCGACTCGCCGGTGACGCTGCCGTCGAGGGCGGTATAGGCGAACGGCGTTTCGTTGGCGTAACCGATGCGTACGCTGCTGCTGTCCTTGACCTTGTCCAGCGTGGACGCCTGGGTGCCGGTAGCAAAACCGGCGATCAGTACGGAGGCCAGTGCGAGGTGGCCGAGTCGGGAGGGAATAACGCTGCTCATCGTGGTGTTCTCCTGTTTCTTGTAGTCCGCCAATGGCGGCGTGCTGTGCTAGGAGGCAGGTAAATCAAGAGCGTTGGTGACGCGCTGTGCGTCGGGTGGTGTTGTTAAAGGTCTGTTTCCACCCATGGTCCGAGCATACAAAGGCTTTTTTCGCTGCGGCATTGCACTAGGACAATTGAATCGCAAGGCTGCTCGCGGGATGCTGGGGCCTCGTCGCCGGAGAGAGCCATCGATGCACAACTGGAAGAAGGCCTTGGCCAACGCTCGCCCGGGCGAATCGAAATACAAGCTGCTGGTTCAGGCGGTCGCCGCCGACATCGAACAGGGTACCCTGATCGACGGTCAACGGTTGCCACCGCAACGTCAGGTTTCAGATGCGCTGGGCATCAGCGTGCAGACCGTGACCAATGCCTACAAGGAGTTGGAGCGCCAGGGCCGCGTGCGTTGTGAGGTGGGCCGTGGCAGCTTCGTCTCGCGGCGCACCAGCGAGCGCGTGGCCACCAGCATGCTCGATAGCAGCGAGCAGGCGCTGATGGACTTTTCCAATGCACGCATCCTGCACACCGACGCCCACGATCGTCTGTGGCGGCAGACCTGTCTGGAGCTGGCGCAGGAGCCGGATCAGCCGTGGATTCACGCCTTCCGCCCGATTGCCGGCATGCAGCACCAGCGCGAGGCCGCGGTGCGCTGGCTGGCGCGTCTGGGCATGAACGTGGGCATCGAGGACGTGCTGCTGACCAGCGGCGCCGCCCACGGTATTTTCCTCGCCCTGGCTACCCTGGCCGGTCCGGATGACGTGGTGCTCTGCGAAGGCCTGACCGACCACGGCGCCATCGGCAGCTCGCAGGTGCTCGGCTTCACCCTCAAGGGCCTGGAGATGGATCGCTACGGCCTGAACCCCGAGCATTTCGAGGACATGTGCGGTAACGAACGAATCACCGCTTTGGTTTGTACGCCCAACCTGAACAACCCGACCAGCGCGCTGATGCCCGACGAGCGCCGCCGCGAGATCGCCGAGATCGCCCGCCGCTATGGCGTGTACATCATCGAGGACGACGTCTACGGCCCGCTGCTTGCCGGCCAGCAGGCCACGCGGCCACTGAGTCACTACGCGCCGGAGCTGTCGTTCTATTGCACCAGCATGACCAAGTCGGTGCTCACCGGTCTGCGCATCGGTTACCTAGTGATGCCCAAACGCCTGGCCCTGCGCACCGAGAGCATCCTGCGGGTCAACAGCTGGATGGCGCCTTCGCTGCTCGGGGAGATCGCCACGCGCTGGATCGACTCCGGCGAGGCCGAAGATCTGGTGCAGTTGCAGCGGCAATTGCTGGCCAACCGGCAGGCGTTGGTGGAGCAGGAGCTGGGCGAACACCTGATCGGCAACCACCCCTATTCGCTCAACAGCTGGCTGCGTGTGCCCGAAGGCTGGGAGACCGATGGCCTCCTGCGCGAACTACGCCGGCGCAATGTCGCGCTGACTCTGCCCGACCCGTTCGTTCCGCCCGGCATGCCGCGTCCGCGAGCGGTGCGCCTGTGCGTCGGCGCCGAATGCAGCGAAGCGAAGATGCGCCAGGGCGTGCAGATCGTGCGTGACGTCTTCGAGCAGTACCCGAAGGTGCATGATTTTTGAGTGGGCGGTTGGCCATTTCGAGGATTGAGAGCAGTAGAAAAACCTGAGCTCTTGCGCGTGTAGTTGAGTCTTTTCGGCTGGCCGAACATGTAGCGATTTAGGGGATTAGGCCTTGCTCACGAGCTTTAACCAACATCCTTTCGATTGAATCGATGTGAGCGCCGCAGTGACCAATCAAATTGTATTCATTGCTCAAACCATACTTGGCCAGGTCCGCGGCAATTAGCTGGTAGTCCATGTTCCTCATGGTGCCTGAAGCTAGCACCTCAACCTTAGGCCAAGGATCAAAATCAGTCTCTTGCCAGCGCGAGTGGTCGACTTCTGATCCTTCTTTGGCCACTACAATATCGTACTCACGCTCTATCAAACGGCTTTCAGTTGGTACTGGCCCCACATGCTCAGAGTGGCCACGAATGCCTTTGAACGCGACGATGTAGGTGTACTCATTGCACAGTTGCTGCAGCGCTTTATCAGTTTTTAATTGCTTCGCGTCACTGAATGCGTACTGCACAGCTGCCCTTGAACTGGAGAGGCAAGCACTGAAATGGCGGCCGAACTCAACAGGGTCAAACTGCGACCTGCGCATATCTTGGAGGTAGGCTTTCGCGTGACTGAGGGTGGTTTGGTATTTATCCATGCAGTGCATTTCCTGACGAGCAGATCGACAGCAGGTATTGGAAAAATACACCGGGCAAAAAGGAACACCTACCTGCTCACTCACAAGCCAGATAAAAAATCGTCCTAGTACATTCAGCCGCTCAATTTCCCGCTCATACACTCGGCCGCACACCTTCACGGAACGTGCGCCATGTCTTCCATCACCGCCGACGATCTACTCAAGGCCCGCCAGCGTATCGCCGGCCTGGTGCGCCAGACGCCGCTGGAGCACTCGCCGAGCCTGAGTCGCCTGGCCGGCGTGCCGGTGTGGTTGAAGCTGGAATCGCAGCAGGCCACTGGCAGCTTCAAGCTGCGTGGTGCGAGCAATGCTGTGGCGCAACTGGATGCCGAGCGCAAACGCCTCGGCGTGGTCACGGCCTCCACCGGTAACCATGGCCGGGCGCTGGCCTTCGCCGCCGCGCAGCAGGGCGTGAAGGCCATCGTCTGCCTCTCCGAGCTGGTGCCGCAGAACAAGGTGCGCGCCATTCGTGAACTGGGCGCCGAGGTGGTGATCAGCGGTCGCAGCCAGGACGACGCCCAGCTGGAAGCGCTGCGTATCGCCCGCGAACAGGGCGCCGCATTTATCCCGCCGTTCGACCATCCGCATGTGATCGCCGGCCAGGGCAGCCTGGGCCTGGAGATTCTCGAGCAGTGCCCCGACGTTTGCGAAGTGCTGGTGCCGTTGTCGGGTGGCGGCCTGTTCGCGGGCGTGGCGCTGGCGATCAACGCGGCCAGTCCGGCGATTCGCACCCATGGCATCAGCATGCAGCTGGGCGCCGCCATGCATGCCAGCCTCGAGGCCGGCGAACCGGTCGAGGTAGAGGAACTGCCAACCCTGGCCGATTCCCTCGGCGGCGGTATCGGTCTGGATAACCGCTTTACCTATTCCATCACCCGCGAGCTGTGCGACGAGGTTCATTTGCTCGACGAGGCGTCCATCGCCCGTGGCATCCGCCACGCCTACCGCGAAGAAAGGCTGGTGGTCGAGGGCGCCGCAGCGGTCGGCATCGCCGCTCTGCTCGATGGCCTGATCGAACCGCGTGGCCCGGTGGTGGTGGTGATCAGCGGCCGCAATATCGATATCGATCAGCACCTGCGCGTGCTCAACGGCGCCGACGCCTGAGGAGTCCCCATGGCCAAGACCCTGATTCTCAACCAGGCCGACCTGCGCGACTGCGTCGGCCTCGACACCGACAGCCTGGCAGTGGTGGAAAACGCCTTCCGCCTGCTGGCCACTGCCGCCGTGGCGATGCCGCCGATCCTGCGTCTGGACGTGCCCGAGCATAACGGCGAGGTGGACGTGAAGACCGCTTACCTGCCCGGAGTGGCGCACTTCGCGATCAAGGTCAGCCCCGGTTTCTTCGACAACCCCAAGCTTGGCCTGCCCAGCCTCAATGGCCTGATGATGCTGTTCTCGGCACAGACCGGCCTGGCCGATGCGCTGCTGCTGGACAACGGCTACCTCACTGCCGTGCGCACTGCCGCCGCCGGCGCTATCGCCGCCAAATGGCTGGCCCGCGAAGATGCCAAGGTGGTCGCCATCCTCGGTGCTGGCGAGCAGGCGCGCCTGCAGCTGCAGGCCCTGCGTCTGGTGCGCGAGGTGCGCGAGGTGCGTATCTGGGCGCGTGATCCCGCCAAGGCCCAGGCCATGGCTGCCGAACTGAATGATGCACGCGCCGTGGACAGCGTCGACGCGGCGCTCGATGGTGCCGATATCGCCATCACCACCACGCCCAGTCGCGAGCCGCTGATCCAGCCGCAGCACCTGCGCTCCGGCCTGCATATCACTGCCATGGGTTCGGATGCCGAGCACAAGAACGAAATCGCTCCGGCCGTACTGGCGCGGGTCGATGCCTACGTGGCGGATCGCCTGAGCCAGACCCGCGTGCTTGGTGAGCTCAATCACGCCATCGCCGCCGGCCTGGTGCATGCCGAGGATGACTTCGCCGAGCTCGGCCAGGTCATCGCCGGCCAGCGTCCCGGTCGCACCGCGCCCGAGCAGATCACCCTGTGCGACCTGACCGGCACCGGCGCTCAGGACACCGCCATCGCCAGTCTTGCCTACCAGCGCGCCGTCGCGGCCGGCAAAGGCCTCAGTTTCGATTCCTGAAACCTGCGGGCGCGGCACGCCGCGCCTGAATAACCGTTCCATCACGAGGGCAACGCAATGTCCGAAATCGTCGTCAACCTCCCCTTCAGCCGGGAGGAATATGCCCAGCGCCTGGCCAAGACGCGCAACGCCATGCAGGCCAGGGGCATCGAGCTGCTGATCGTCACCGATCCGTCCAACATGGCCTGGCTCACCGGTTATGACGGCTGGTCGTTCTACGTGCACCAGTGCGTGCTGCTGGCGCTCGATGGCGAGCCGGTCTGGTACGGTCGCGGCCAGGACGCCAACGGCGCCAAGCGCACGGTGTTCATGCAGCCGAGCAATATCGTCGGCTACCCCGACCACTACGTGCAGTCCACCGAGCGCCACCCGATGGACTACCTGTCCAAGGAGGTCATCGACGCCCGTGGCTGGGACAGGCTCTGCATCGGCGTCGAACTGGATAACTACTACTTCAGCGCCGCCGCCTATGGCTCGCTGCAGCGCAACCTGCCGAACGCGCGTTTCGTCGATTCGACTGCGCTGGTCAACTGGCAGCGGGCGATCAAGTCGCCCACCGAGATCAGCTACATGCGCGTCGCGGCGAAGATCGTCGAGCAGATGCACGCGGCGATCTTCGACAAGATCGAGCCGGGCCTGCGCAAGAACGAGCTGGTGGCCGAGATCTACCGCACCGGCATCCTCGGTGCAGACGGCCATGGCGGCGACTATCCGGCCATCGTCCCGCTGCTGCCCACCGGCGCCGATGCCAGCGCGCCGCACCTGACCTGGGACGACTCGCCGATGATCAGCGGCGCCGGTACCTTCTTCGAGATCGCCGGTTGCTACAAGCGCTATCACTGCCCGCTGTCGCGCACCATCTACCTGGGCAAGCCGCCGCAGCATTTCCTCGACGGCGAGAAGGCTGTGGTCGAAGGCATCGCCGCCGGCCTGGAAGCAGCCAAGCCGGGCAATACCACCGGCGATATCGCCCGCGCCTTCTTCAAGGTGCTGGAGAAGTTCGGCATCCACAAAGACAGCCGCTGCGGCTACCCCATCGGTATCAGTTATCCACCGGACTGGGGCGAGCGCACCATGAGCCTGCGCCCGAGCGACGAGAGCGTGCTGCAGCCGGGGATGACCTTCCACTTCATGCCCGGCCTGTGGCTGGACGACTGGGGCCTGGAGATCACCGAGTCGATCCTGATCACCGACAGCGGCGTGGAAACCTTCTGCGACGTGCCGCGCAAACTGTTCGTGAAGGACTGATCCTGTGGCTGCCGCTCCACCTGTAGGAGCGGCCGGGCGGTGATCCGCTTTAGCCGCGAAGTTTTCCAGTCGCGGCTAAAGCCCCTCCCACAATGAGCTCCATCTTGAAGGCCCGACCATGACCCAACTGCGCGACAACCCCATCAGCCCCACGGTCGATTTCGACCGTGACGGCGTACAGCACGGCTTCCTCAAGCTGCCCTATTCCCGTGACGATTCGGCCTGGGGTGCGGTGATGATCCCGCTCACCGTGGTGAAGAACGGCAGCGGCCCCACCGCGCTGCTTACCGGTGGCAACCATGGCGACGAGTACGAAGGCCCGCTGGCGCTGAGCAAGCTGGCCCAGCGCCTGCGCGCCGAGGACGTCACTGGCCGGGTGATCATCGTGCCGTTCATGAACACCCCGGCCGTGCAGGCCGGCACCCGCACCTCGCCGATCGACCAGGGCAATCTCAACCGCAGCTTCCCCGGCAAGCCGGACGGCACGGTGACGCAGAAGATCGCCGATTACTTCCAGCGCAGCCTGCTGCCCATGGCCGACGTGGTGCTGGATATCCATTCCGGCGGCAAGACCCTGGAATTTCTGCCCTTCGCCGCCTGTCACGTGCTGCCGGACAAGGCCCAGGACGCCGCCTGCGCCGCCGGCATGCGCGCCTTCGCCGCGCCCTACTGCATGCGCATGCTGGAGCTCGATGCGGTGGGCATGTACGACACCGCCGCCGAGGAACAGGGCAAGGTCTTCGTCACCACCGAGCTGGGTGGCGGCGGCAGCAGCACGGCGAAAAGCCTGGCCATCGCCGAGCGCGGCGTGCGCAACCTGTTGATCCACTTCGGCCTGCTGCAGGGTGAGATCGAGGCAGGCGAGTCGGTGATGCTGGATATGCCCGACGGCGACTGCTTCGTCGCCAGCGAAGACGATGGCCTGCTGGAGATGTGCCGCGATCTCGGCGAGCTGGTCGAGAAGGGCGAAGTGATCGCCCGCGTGCACAGCGCCCGTCGTACCGGCGCGCCGGCTGCCGAATATCGCGCCAAACGCAGTGGCCTGCTCGCTGCGCGGCATTTTCCGGGGTTAGTAAAAAGTGGTGATACCCTCGCCGTGATTGCCGAGGTGGTGGGCTAGAAACGGTCGCGGCTAAAGCCCCTTCCACAGTCTGAGTGTCTCGTGGGAGGGGCTTTAGCCGCGATCTGGCCTCTACATCTTTAAACCCTTAGTCAACCGAGAAGCCGATGCACAAGCTCGACCGCTATGACCTGAAGATTCTGCGCATCCTTGCCGAGGATGGGCGGATCACCAAGTCGGCCCTGGCCGAGGCGATCAACCTCTCGGTGACACCGGCCTGGGAGCGGGTACGCAAGCTGGAAAGCGCCGGGCTGATCAAGGGCTACCGCGCGCAGATCGACTGGGCCGCGCTGTTCAGGAGCCAGCAGGTGCTGGTGGAAATCACCCTGGCCCGCCACACCGCACAGGATATGCGCCGCTTCGAACAACGCCTGGCCGAGGAGCCGGAGGTGGGCTTCTGCTACGCCACCGGCGGCGGTGTCGACTACATCGCCATGATCCGTGCCCGCGATATCGATCACTACCAGCGCTTCATCGACCAGTTGCTGCTGGAAGACCTGGGCATCGAGCGCTATTTCACCTACATCGTCACCAAGACCATCAAGGCGGACGCCTCGGGTGCGCCCGCTGAGTTGGACGACTGACGTTCGCCAACCCTGAGGCGTCGGACATCTGTGGGGTGGGTTAGCCGCCTACCGGAGTGACCGGCCGTTTCGCCTTGTTGGTTGCGGCGTAACCCACCATCGGAGCAACACGTGCCATCGCTTGGTGGGTTACACGACGCGCCACGATAGTGGGCATCATCGATTTGCGTTCAGCGTCGCTAACCCACCCTACGAGAGGCGGCTCGGCCGACATTCTCCCTGTGGTGCGGTATTAGAGCTTCGCCTTCACCGCCGCCAGCCCGTCACCGCCATCACGGGTTTTCACACCCTCCAGCCAGCCATCGAGCACCTCGGGGTTGGCCTTGATCCAGTTCCTGATCGCCGTGGCGTTGGCCACTTTGCGATTAAGCACGTCGTCCATGATGGTGTTTTCCATCTGCTGGGTGAACTTCAGGTTGGTCAGCAGCTTGCCCACGTTCGGGCATTCGGCCACATAGCCCTTGCGCGCCAGGGTGTTGACCGAGCCGGTGCTGCCGAAGAATTTCTCGCCGCCCTTGAGGTACTGCATGTCGAACTGCACGTTCATCGGGTGCGGCGTCCAGCCGAGGAACACCACGAATTCGTCGCGCTTCACCGCGCGGCCGACCTGCACCAGCATCGCCTGCTCGCTGGATTCCACCAGTTGCCAGTCGCCCAGGCCGAACTCGTTGCCGGCGATCATCTGGCGGATGTAGTCGTTGGCCGGCGAGCCGGAGCCAATGCCGTAGATCTTCTTGCCGAACTTGTCGGCGAATTTGGCGAGGTCGTTGAAGTCCTTCACGCCGGCTTCATAGGCGTAGGTCGGCACGGCCAGGGTGTATTCGGTGCCGCCGAGGTTTTCCACCACCTTGTCGATCTGCCCGCTGGCCACGTAGCGGTCGTAGTCGTGCTGGCCGGCCGGCATCCAGTTGCCGAGGAACACGTCGACCTGCCCTTTCTGCAACCCGGCGAAGATGATCGGCACGGCCAGGGTGCGCGTCTGCGCTTTGTAGCCCAGGCCATCGAGCAGCAGGCTGGCGATGCCGTTGGTGACCGCGATGTCGCTCCAGCCCGGATCGGCGAGGGTCACCATGCTGCAGCTGGCGCTTTCGGCTTGCGCCTGGGCGCCACAGGTGAAGGCCAGCAGCGAGGCGCCGAGGAGGATGGTCTTGAGCGTCATGAGTGAATCCCTTCCGGTGATGAGTCGCTTCCTGACCTTAGCGGCCGGTGGCTTGTGGCTCAACAGCTGAGGCGCATTTGGCGGCGATTGAGCAGGAAAGCGGAGCGATTTGCGGCAAACCGTTCGTCGACTCTTCTGGCATGAAAATGAACCAAAGGCTTTTCCAGGCGGTCCGTCACCGGGACGGGCAGGAGGCTCGTTTCCGATGCAATGCCTTGATTCGGAAGGGCTTCCGCGCAAAGGCCAGTTACCAGGGTCACTGGGTTTGAATAAGTTTTTCATGTCATTTTGCCTGGGGGGCGCTCTTTTACTGGGAATTTGTACCCAAGCCTCCGCCACCTTTCGCGTCTACACCGTACCCGCCACTGCGCAAGCGGCCGAGCCCAAACCCGCTCGGGAAGTGATCGACCGCGCCCTCGGTGCACTGGGTACGCCTTACCGTTGGGGTGGCACCAGCCCGCGCCATGGCTTCGACTGCAGCGGTCTGGTGCAGTACGCCTTCAAGACCCAGGATGACCTCGAACTGCCGCGTACTTCCCGAGACCTGTCGCGCCTGGATGCACCCACGGTGAAACGCAGCGACCTGCAGCCGGGCGATCTGCTGTTCTTCCGTATCCGCAGCCGCTCGGTGGATCACGTCGCCATCTACATCGGTGAGGGCCGCTTCGTCCATGCGCCACGCCGTGGCACCAAGGTGCGTATCGACCGCCTCAACAACGCCTACTGGCAACGACATTTCCAGTCGGCCAAGCGCGTGGTGCCAACGGCCTGATCAGGCCCTGAAGGTTTCCAGGCGCTGTTTCTGCTGGCCGTCAGCGGCGAAGTTGTCGGCTGCCAGCCAGCGCTCGAAGGCCTCTCGGCGCATGGCCCATTCGCCGTCGATGATGGCGAACCAGGCGGTGTCGCGGTTTCTGCCCTTGCGCACCATGTGCTGGCGAAAGATCCCTTCGTGGACGAAGCCGAAGCGCTCGGCGGCTCGCCTGGAACGCGCGTTGGCGTTGTCGCACTTCCACTCCAGGCGGCGATAGCCGAGATCATCGAAGGCGTGGCGGGCCAGCAAGTAAACCGCCTCGGTAGCGCCTGGCGTGCGCTGCATCGACGCCCCGAAGACCACGTGGCCGATCTCGATGCTACCGTCCTGCGGGGTGATGCGCAGGTAACTGAACAGCCCCAGGGCGCGCCCCGAGCCCTGCTCCAGCACCGTGTAGAACAGCGGGTCGCGACTGCCGGCATTAGCGGTGAGCCAGGCATCGAATGCGCTGCGTTCGTTGAACGGGCCGTAGGGCAGATAGTCCCACAGCGCCGGGTCCGGCCCCTGCAGAGCGACCCACAGGTCATCGCCGTGGCGTGTGGCGTCGAGGGCCTCCAGGCGTACGAAACGGCCCAGCAGCGTGCGCTGATCCGGCGGCGGGCGAGGTTGCCAGTGGCTGAGGTCCTGGGTCATCAAAACAGCTTCCTGTACTGGATGAAGCCGGTGCGATCGGCGATACGGTCGTAGAGCTGGCGACCGCGGTAGTTGGTTTCCTGAGTGAGCCAGTGTACGCGGCTGGCGCCGGCTGCCCGCGCCTGTGCATAGACATGCTCGATCAACGCACGGCCGATGCCGGTGCCACGAATGTTCTCGGCCACGTACAGGTCCTGCAGGTAGCAGTAGTCGCCCTTGGTCCAGCAACTACGGTGGTAGATGAAGTGCACCAGGCCGACGGCTTCGCCATCGATCCAGGCGAGTGCGGCATTCATGGGTTCGATCGGGTCGAGGAAACGCTGCCAGGTCAGTGCGCTGGTCGCGCTGGGAATATTGGCCTGGTAGAAGTGTTGGTAGCCGTGCCATAGCGGCAGCCACGCGGCGTGGTCGTCGGCGTTGATAGGGCGGATTTCGAGCATGGCGGTGTTCCTGTCAGTCGAGGGTGGACATACGGGCGGCGAGTTCGTGGCTGGGTGCATCGGGCGAGGCGCTCAGCGCTGCGCGTACGCCAGCCTGATCGGCGGCCGAACGGTTCTGGCCGAGCTTCCATTTGCCCTCCAGTCGGCGAATCGGCAGTGCGAAGCCGACGATGGCGCGCAGCATGGCGTCGAGATACTCGCGGGGTGCATCGCTTGTCGCCCAGGGCTGCGCCTGCTGGCGTTCATGGCGATCGCTCAGACGGCTGACCAGTTGCAGCAGACGCTCGGGCTCGTCGAACACCTCGGCCTGGCCCCAGGCGTGCACGGCGATGTAGTTCCAGGTCGGCACCACCTTGCCGTGCTCGGCCTTGGCCGGGTACCAGCCCGGGTGGATGTAGGCGTCCGGGCCGCTGAACACCACCAGCGCCTCGGCGCCGCTGGCGAGGTCGCGCCAGTGCGGGTTGGCACGGGCGAAGTGGCCGTACAGCGTGCCGAACTCACCTTCGCCCGGCTCCAGCAACAGTGGCAGGTGGCTGGCTTGCAGCCCCAACTCGCCAGCGCTGGTCAGCACGGCCAAGCCGCTGGCATCGATCTGTGCATGCAGGGTGGCCAGGTCGTCCTGGCGGAAGGCTGCGGGGCGGTACATGGTGCGTCTCCTGGCGTGATGAGCTCATGCTAGGCAGGATATTGGTTCCCTGTAAGATCCATTTGCAGGCAGTTTCATGGAGCCAATCATGCCCGTTACGCCCCCTTTGCCAGTCGACCTTTCCGGCATTCGCCTCGACCCTGCCGCCGGCCTGTCACGCCAGCTCTACCAGGCACTGCGCGAGCGTATTCTCGATGGTCGCCTGCCAGGCAATACGCGTCTGCCGGCCAGCCGTGACCTGGCGAGTCTGCTGGCGATCTCGCGCAATACCGTGACCCGCGCCTTCGACCAGCTCTACGCCGAGGGCTATATCGAAGGTCGGGTGGGTAATGGCACCTACGTGGCCGACCTGGCTCTGACGCGGCCGGCAACGCCAGCACCTCATTGCGCTCCGGCTCTGGGCGCAGCGCTGCAGCGGCAGGCTTTGCCCATGCCGGTAGCGGGTGCGCCGCGAGCCTTTCGCATCGGCGTGCCGGCTTTCGACCTGTTTCCCTTCGAGACCTGGGCACGCTTGCAGGCGCGCTTCTGGCGCCGACCGTCGCCCGCTCGGCTGGGCTATGGTGACCCGGCCGGCGATCGCACATTGCGCGAGCTGGTCGCCGCCTACCTGCGCAACGGTCGTGGGCTGGCCTGTGACCCGCGGCAGATCGTCATCACCTGCGGCGCCCAGCAAGCCATCAGCCTCTGCGCGCAGTTGCTGGTGCGACCCGGTGACCGGGTGGCGGTGGAAAACCCCGGCTATCGCGCCGCTGCTCACGCCTTTGCCGCCGCAGGGGCCGATCTGCGTGGCGTACCGCTCGATGGCGAGGGCCTGGATACCCGAGCGCTGTCTGCCATCGAGGGCTGTCGCCTGGCCTACGTGACGCCGTCGCACCAGTACCCGACCGGCGTGACCCTGTCGCTGGCGCGACGCCTGGAGCTGCTGGAATGGGCCGAGCGCCAGGACGGCTGGATCGTCGAGGACGACTACGATGGCGAGTATCGCTACAGCGGCACGCCGTTGGCGCCTTTGGCCGCGCTGGATCGACAGGGCCGTGTGCTGTACGTCGGCACCTTCTGCAAGATCGCCTTCCCGGCGCTGCGCCTGGGCTACCTGGTGCTGCCGCCGGCCCTGGCGGAGGCCTTCGCCCAGCGCCAGGCGGTGGAGATGCGCCACTCGGAGATCGGCAACCAGGCGGTGATGGCCGAGTTCATCGCTGGCGGGTATTTCCAGCGTCATGTGCGCCGCATGCGCCAGGCGGCGCGGCAGCGTCGCGACGCCCTGTTAGGCGCTTGGCCACAGGTGATACCAGGCTGTGCGCCGCTGCCGTGCGTGGAAGCCGGGCTGCACCTGTGCGTACGGGTCGACAGCCTGGCCCGCGAGCGTGAACTGGTCAGTGCCGCGCGGGCTGCCGGGGTGGAGATGAATGCGCTCAGTGATTACTGGCTGGAAGACAGCGCCGAACCTGGTGATGCCCGCGCCGGCCTGGTGCTGGGTTTCGCAGCTGTGCCCGAAGCGCAGATCGTCGAGGCGGTGCAGGTATTGCGGCGGGCCTGGCGTCTGCGCAATCAGTGATAGGCCCGGTTGCTGTGACCATCATCCGTATGACAATGCACGCCCTTATTTTCCTGTCCGCGAGCCGCGCATGACTGACAGATACACCGATCAGGGTTATCACCTTCTGCATTGGGCGGAGCAAATCGAGGCGTTGTGTCCACAATGCAGCCAGCCTGGACTGATCATCGGCAATCCGCATTGGCGGAACTGGAGCGCGGCGTTTCATTGCCCAAGTTGTACGCACGCGATGACGACCGCTGATGATTCCTGGCGTGGCCCCGTATTGGGGAGCGGGCGCAGGCCGTGCGGTGCCTGTGGGCAGCAATGGGTGACCTTCTGCAGCATTTTCGACGAGGCCAGCCAGGCGCCGAGCGTCGGCCGAACCAACTGCCAACACTGCGCTGCCGAGAACGAGGTCACACTGACCTTCAGCCGTGCCGAGCCGGTGGACCATGCCATCGATCCCTTCTTCGGCCTGGAGCTGGCGCTCAAGGAAGAGACCCGCCATGGCACGATCTGGGCCTATAACGCCGAGCATCTGTACGAGCAGGAGCAGTTCATCGCTGCCCGGCTGCGTGAGAACAGCACCAGCAAGTGGTCCTACTTCGCGCGGTTGCCGAGCTGGGTAAAGTCGGCAAAAAACCGCGAAATGGTGCTCAAAGCCATCGCCAGGCTGCAAAGACGCTCGATCACGAAACCGGCAGCTTCGTCGGAAAACCTATCCCGGAAGTCAACAACAGGCTAGAATGCGCGCCGCTCGCGGCCATGTCGGCTGCGGCAGTGGGTTCCCTCACCCCACTCTACGAAAAAGGACACAGACATGACCCTGATTCCCGCGTCGGTCAGTCGGCCCGTGCTGGCCGGCCTGATCGCCTTCCATATTCTCATCATCATCGCCAGCAACTACCTGGTGCAGTTGCCGATCACCCTGTTCGGCTGGCACACCACCTGGGGCGCGTTCAGCTTCCCGTTCATCTTCCTGGCCACTGACCTCACCGTGCGTCTGATCGGCAAGCATGCCGCGCGCGTGGTGATCGCCCGGGTCATGCTGCCGGCGCTGGTGGCCTCCTACGTGGTGTCGGTGCTGTTCCATGAAGGGGTTTTCGGCGGTCTGGCGACGCTGGGCGAATTCAACCTGTTCGTCTTTCGCATCGCCGTGGCCAGCTTCCTGGCCTACGCCTTCGGCCAGTTGCTCGATATTCAGGTGTTCGACCGCCTGCGCAAGATGCGCCAGTGGTGGGTTGCGCCGACGGCCTCGACCATCTTCGGCAATCTGCTCGATACCTTTCTGTTCTTCTCGGTGGCCTTCTGGCGCAGCGACGATCCGTTCATGGCGGCCAACTGGGTGGAGATCGCCACGGTGGACTACGTGATCAAGCTGGCCATCAGCCTGATCCTCTTCGTGCCGCTGTACGGCATGTTGCTCAGCGCCATCGTGCGGGCGTTGCCGCAGCGCCCTGCCACGGTGGCCTGAGCAAGTATGTGGGAGCGGCTTTAGCCGCGATTGCCTGAAGGCCGCCGCCGAGACACCGCAGAAAACCCCTGTCCTGTCTGATCCTTCAGAAAAAACTGCTGTCGCGCCGCGGCGGCTTGGAAAAAACGTCAAGCCGCCCTTCCCTAGCATGTCTCCCATGCCCATCGGCCCGGAGACATCGCCATGCCCCTCGACCATCCGCTACTTTTCAAATCGCTGTGCTATGTCGACGGCCACTGGCTGCACAGCGACGACGGTGCCAGCATCGCCGTGCACAACCCTGCCGACCAGAGCGTGATCGGTCATGTGCCGATGCTCGCTGAGCAGCAGATCATCGCTGCCGTGGACGCCGCCCAGCGCGCCTTCGCCGGCTGGCGCGAGCAGAGTCTGGACGCCCGCGCGGCGTTGCTGCGGCGTTGGGCCGAGCTGATCTTGCAGCATCAGGAGGATCTGGCGCGCATCCTCAGTCAGGAGCAGGGCAAGCCATTGGCCGAAGCCCGTGGCGAGATTCGTTACGCTGCCAGCTTCATCCCCTGGTTCGCCGAAGAGGCGCGCCGCCTCTATGGCCAGACCATCCCCAGCCATATCCCCGGCGCCCAGCTCGGCACCGTGAAGGAACCGGTGGGCGTCTGCGCCCTGCTCACGCCGTGGAATTTCCCCAGCGCGATGATCACCCGCAAGGCCGCCGCGGCACTAGCCGCCGGTTGCACCGTGGTGGTCAAACCGGCGCACGAGACGCCCTATTCCGCTTTTGCCCTGGCGCAACTGGCCGAGGAAGCCGGACTACCCGCAGGCGTATTCAATGTGGTGCTGGGCGAGCCGCAGATGACCATGGAAACCCTGGTCAAGGACACCCGCGTGCGCTCGGTGAGCTTCACCGGCTCGACTCGTGTCGGCAAGCTGGTGCTGCAGGCCGCCGCTGAGGATGTGAAGAAGGTGGCGCTGGAGTTGGGCGGCAATGCGCCGCTGATCGTGTGCGCCGATGCCGACCTCGATCACGCCGTGCAGGTGGCGCTGGATGCCAAGTTCCAGACCTCTGGGCAGGACTGCTGCGCGGCCAACCGAATTCTGGTCGAGCGCCCCGTTTATGAAGAATTCCTGCAGCGTTTCGCCAAGGCGGTGCGCGGCCTGCGCGTCGGTCCCGGCCATGACGAGCGCAACCAGATTGGCCCGCTGATGCACCAGGCTGCGCTGGATGCCACCGCCGCCCGGGCCGCCGATGCCATCGAGCAAGGTGCGCGTCTGCTGGTTGGTGGCGAGCCCCACGCGCTGGGCGGCTGGTTCTGGCAGCCGACGCTGCTGGCCGACGTCACCGACGCCATGCGCATCTATCGCGAGGAGAACTTCGCCCCCATCGCCGGGGTGCGCGCTTTCGACACCCTGGACGAAGCCGTGGCCATGGCCAACGACACCGAATACGGTCTGGCCGCCTACATTTGTTCCAACCGCGTGGATGTCGTCCACCCGCTGATCCGTCGCCTCGACCACGCCATGGTCGCGGTCAACGGCACCAAGTTCACCGGCCACCCGATCCCCTTCGGTGGCATGAAAGCCTCCGGCCTCGGCCGCGAGGGCGGCGCGGAAGGCTTCGAGCCCTTCGTCGAGACCAAGTACTTCTGCATCCATCATCAGGGTCAGCGCTACTCCTGATGATCCAGAGTGCGGGTGGGAGGGGCTTTAGCCGCGACTGACCTAACAGACGCTGCAAGCATCGCGGCTACGACTGCATGGATGCAGGAGGTAGAGCGAAGCAGGATGCCTGAGCCTAAAGCCCCTCCCACGAGCGTGTGAATGACCTTTAACGCTACCTCAGCGAATCAGATGGAGATCGCCATGACTGACTACCAGAACCTGTTCGAGCAGGACCGTGCCCACTTCATGCACCCGTCCACCCACGCCCATGACCATGCCAGCGGCGCGCTCAAGGGGCGCATCATCACTGGCGCTTCGGGCATCCGCATCCGCGATCATGAAGGCCGCGAGCTGCTCGACGCCTTTGCCGGCCTGTACTGCGTGAACATCGGCTATGGCCGTACCGAGGTGGCCGAGGCCATCTACAAGCAGGCAAAAGAGCTGGCCTACTACCACACCTATGTCGGCCACTCGACCGAGGCCATCATCGAGCTGTCGGCACGCATCATCGACTGGGCGCCAAAGGGCATGAAGAAGGTCTATTACGGCCTGTCCGGCTCGGACGCCAACGAGACCCAGATCAAGCTGGTGCGCTACTACAACAACGTGCTCGGTCGCCCGGCGAAGAAGAAGATCATCTCCCGCCAGCGCGGCTACCACGGCTCGGGCATCATGACCGGCAGCCTCACCGGCCTGGCCAGCTTCCACCAGCACTTCGACCTGCCGCAGCCGGACATCAAGCATGCCACTTGCCCGCACTTCTACAAGGCACAGGCCGGCATGGACGAAGCGGCTTTCGTGCGCCACTGCGCCGAGGATCTGGAGCGCCTGATCCTGGCTGAAGGCCCGGATACCGTGGCGGCCTTCATCGGCGAGCCGGTGATGGGCACCGGCGGCATCATCGTGCCGCCCAAGGGCTACTGGGAGGCGATCCAGGCGGTGCTGGCCAAGTACGACGTCCTGCTGATCGCCGACGAAGTGGTCTGCGCCTTCGGCCGTCTGGGCACGCCGATGGGCAGTCAGATGTTCGGCATGCAGCCCGATCTGATTACCACGGCCAAGGGCCTGACCAGCGCCTACGCGCCGCTGTCGGCAGTGATCGTCGGTGAGAAGGTATGGAACGTGATCGAAGAAGCATCGAGCCGCGACGGCGCCATGGGCCACGGCTGGACCTACTCCGGTCACCCGATCTGCGCTGCTGCTGCGCTGGCCAACCTGAACATCCTGGAGCAGGAAAACATCGCCGCCAACGCCGCCGATGTCGGCGCCTACCTCAACCAGCAACTGCGCCAGACCTTCGAAGGTCATCCGCTGGTGGGTGAAGTGCGCGGTGTCGGCATGCTCGCGGCGCTGGAGTTCATGGCTGACAAGGAAGCGCGCACACCATTCGATGCCGCGCTCAAGGTCGGCCCGCGTGTCTCCGCCGTCTGCCTGGAACGCGGCATGATCGCCCGCGCCATGCCGCACGGCGACATCCTCGGTTTCGCCCCGCCGCTGGTGCTGACCAAGGCCGAAGCGGACGAGGTGGTGGGTATCGCCAAGGCAGCGGTGGATGCGGTGGCCAGCGAGGTGCTCTGAGCTCGGTAGAGCGATAGGTTGCCATCCTGTGGGAGGGCCTTCAGCTGCGATGGCTTGAGCCCTGATCCAGGATCGGCGACCTCCAGATGCCCAGAAGCTCGCCGCTGAAGCGCCTCCTACAGTTCGTGGAGGCTTTTCGATCGGCGGAGTAGCACTGAGCTTGTTGGAGGGGCTTTAGCCGCGATTGCTTCCGAGCTTGTCCAGCTTGCGCATAAACACGGTCATTTCCTTCTCGGCCTGCTTGTCGCCCTTGGCCTGGGCCGCGGCAATGCCCTGCTGCCAGGCCTGGCGTGCACCATCGGCATTGCCCTTGGCCTGCAGCGCCTTGCCCAGCAGTTTCCACGCCGCTGAATAGGTGGGGTCGAATTCCACGCAGCGTTGCAGGTGCTCGGCGGCCTGTGCCGCGTCGCCGCCATCCAGATGGGCCTTGCCCAGGCCGAAGCGCAGCAGGGCATTGTCCATGCCCTTGGCCAACATCTTTTCCAGTGCTTCGGTACTCATCTCGGTTCCTGCATCTTCATGTGGGCATCCCCGGATTTCATCCGGGCTACGGGCTGGTAGCCCGATGTAATCCGGGACTCAAAAGAACGTCAGGCCTGCCTGGAACAGACGCTCGACGTCACGGATGTATTTCTTGTCGACAAGGAACAGGATCACGTGGTCGCCGGACTCGATCACCCTGTCATCGTGGGCGATCAGCACTTCTTCGTCACGGATGATGGCGCCGATGGTGGTGCTCGGCGGCAGGGCGATGTCCTCGATGGCGCGACCGATGACCTTGCTCGATTTGGCATCGCCATGGGCGATCACTTCCAGCGCTTCCGCCGCACCACGGCGCAGGCTGTGCACGCTTTCGATATCGCCGCGGCGCACGTGGGTCAGCAGGGTGCCGATGGTAGCCAGTTGCGGGCTGATGGCGATGTCGATCTCGCCACCCTGGACCAGGTCAACATAGGCGGGGTTGTTGATGATGGTCATTACCTTGCGCGCGCCCAGGCGTTTGGCCAGCAGCGACGACATGATGTTGGCCTCGTCGTCGTTGGTCAGGGCGAGGAAGATGTCGGCATCGTTGATGTTCTCTTCTACCAGCAGGTCGCGATCCGAGGCGCTGCCCTGCAGCACGATGGTGCTGTCTAGGTTCTCCGACAGGTAGCGGCAGCGCGCCGGGTTCATCTCGATGATCTTCACCTGGTAACGGCTTTCGATGGCCTCGGCCAGGCGTTCGCCGATGTTGCCACCGCCGGCGATCACCACGCGCTTGTAGCTGTCTTCGAGGCGGCGCATCTCGCTCATCACCGCACGAATGTGCGCCTTGGCGGCGATGAAGAACACCTCGTCATCCGCCTCGATCACGGTATCGCCCTTGGGCATGATCGGCCGGTTGCGGCGGAAGATCGCGGCGACGCGGGTGTCGACGTTGGGCATGTGCTGGCGCAACTGGCGCAGTTGCTGGCCCACCAGCGGGCCGCCGTAGTAGGCCTTGACCGCCACCAGCTGGGCCTTGCCTTCGGCGAAGTCGATCACCTGCAGGGCGCCCGGGTACTCGATCAGGCGCTTGATGTAATTGGTCACCACCTGCTCGGGGCTGATCAGCACGTCGACCGGAATCGCCTCGTTGTCGAACAGCGCCTCACGGGTCAGGTAGGCCGCCTCGCGCACGCGGGCGATCTTGGTCGGCGTGTGGAACAGGGTGTAGGCCACCTGGCAGGCGATCATGTTGACTTCGTCGCTGTTGGTCACCGCCACCAGCATGTCGGCATCATCGGCGCCGGCTTGGCGCAGCACGGTGGGGAAGGAGCCCTTGCCCTGCACGGTGCGGATGTCCAGGCGGTCGCCAAGGTCGCGCAGGCGATCACCATCGGTGTCGACCACGGTGATGTCGTTGGCTTCGCTGGCGAGGTGTTCCGCCAGAGTGCCGCCCACCTGGCCGGCGCCGAGAATGATGATTTTCACTGATCGCTCCGTTAGCTGTGGCTGGTCACAGCAGTCTTTATCAGCTTGGCATAGTAGAAGCCGTCATGACCGTCCAGCTGCGGCAGCAACTGGCGACCATGGGCTGGCTGCAGGCCGAAATCGCCCTCGATGGCAATTTCTCGGGCATCGACGGTGCGGGCCAGAAACGCGGCGATGGTCTCGCTGTTTTCCGTCGGCAGCACCGAGCAGGTGGCGTAGAGCAGGATGCCGCCCTGCGCCAGGGTCGGCCACAGCGCATCGAGCAGTTCGCCCTGCAACTGCGCCAGGGCGGGAATGTCCTCGGGCTTGCGGGTCAGCTTGATGTCCGGGTGGCGGCGAATCACGCCGGTGGCCGAACAGGGCGCATCGAGCAGAATGCGCTGGAACGGCTGGCCGTCCCACCAGGCCGCGGTGTCGCGGCCATCGGCGGCGATCAGCGTGGCCTCCAGCTGCAGGCGCTCGAGGTTCTCGCGCACGCGTGCCAGACGCTTGGCTTCCAGATCGACGGCGACCACTTGACTCAAGCCTGGCTCGACTTCCAGCAAATGACAGGTCTTGCCGCCCGGTGCCGCGCAGGCATCCAGCACGCGTTGGCCTGGTGTCAGTTCGAGCAGGTCGGCGGCCAGTTGCGCGGCCTCGTCCTGCACGCTGACACGGCCGTCCTTGAAGCCCGGCAGGGTGGTCACGTCGCAGGGTTGCAGCAGGCGCACGCCGTCGCGGCTGAAGGCGCATGGCTCGGCATCGATGCCGGCGCTGCGCAGCTCGGTGAGGTAGTCATCGCGGCTGCTATGGCGACGGTTGACCCGCAGGATCAGTGGCGGGTGGGCGTTGTTGGCGGCGCAGATTGCCTGCCACTGCTCGGGCCAGTGCGCCTTGAGCGTCTTCTGCAGCCAGCGCGGGTGTGCGGTGTGCAGCACCGGGTCGCGATCCAGTTCAGCGTACAACGCCTCGTGCTCGCGTTGGGCACGGCGCAGTACGGCGTTGAGCAGGCCCTTGGCCCAGGGTTTTTTCAACGCCCCAGCACAGCCGACCGTCTCGCCGATGGCGGCGTGTTCGGGGATGCGGCTGTGCAGCAACTGATAGAGGCCGATCAGCAGCAACGCTTCCACGTCCTTGTCGGCGGCCTTGAACGGCTTTTCCAGCAGCTTCTCGGCTAGCAGTTGCAGGCGTGGCTGCCAGCGGGCGGCACCGAAGGCCAGGTCCTGTGCCAGGGCGCGGTCGTGGTGCTCGACCTTGTCCAGTTGCGGCGGCAGGCTGCTGCCCAGCGAGGCCTTGCCCGAAAGCACGGCAGTCAGGGCGCGGGCGGCGGCCAGGCGTGGGTTCATTGGCCAAGCACCTGGCCGGGCGCGAACTGCTCGCGGCGGCTGTTATACAGGTCACTGAAGGCCAGCGGCTTGCCGCCGGGCAATTGCAGACGAGTCAGGCGCAGCGTGCCCTCGCCACAAGCCACGGTCAGGCCGTATTTATCGGCAGCGAGAATGCTGCCTGGGGTGCCTTTGCCCTCCCCGATTTCGGCGGCATGCACTTTCAACGCATCGCCGCCGAGCGTGGTGTGGCAGATCGGCCAGGGGTGGAAGGCGCGCACCAGGCGCTCCAGCTCCACGGCCGGGCGGCTGAAATCGAGGCGTGCCTCGTCCTTGTTCAGCTTGTGCGCGTAGTTGGCCAGGGTATCGTCCTGTATTTCGCCCTTCAGCGTGCCGGCGGCCAGGCCGTCGATGGCCTGCAGTACCGCCTGCGGGCCGAGTTGAGCGAGACGGTCGTGCAGGCTGCCGCCGGTGTCGCTGGCGCTGATCGGGGTGCTGACCTTGAGTAGCATCGGTCCGGTATCGAGGCCAGCCTCCATCTGCATCACGGTGACGCCGCTCTCGGCATCGCCGGCCTGTACCGCGCGCTGGATCGGTGCGGCACCGCGCCAGCGTGGAAGTAAGGAGGCGTGGCTGTTGATGCAGCCCAGCCGCGGGGTGTCGAGCACCACCTGCGGCAGGATCAGGCCATAGGCGACCACCACCATCAGATCCGGTTGCAATGCGGCCAGCTCGGCCTGCGCCTCTGCATTGCGCAGGCTGGCCGGTTGGTAGACCGGGATGCCGTGCTCGACGGCGAGTTGCTTGACCGGACTCGGCATCAACTTCTGGCCGCGACCTGCCGGGCGATCCGGCTGAGTGTAGACGGCAATGATCTGGTGCGGGCTGGCCAGCAGGGCCTTGAGGTGTTCGGCGGCGAATTCCGGGGTGCCGGCAAAGACGATACGCATGGGGCAGTCACCAAAGAAAAAGGCTTGCCGTGGCAAGCCTTTCGGGTAATCGGAGGTCAGGCGCGCTGGCGATGCTGTTTTTCCAGCTTCTTCTTGATGCGGTCGCGCTTGAGGTTGGACAGGTAATCGACGAACAGCTTGCCGTTGAGGTGGTCGCACTCGTGCTGGATGCACACGGCGAGCAAGCCTTCTGCGATCAGTTCATAGGGCTGGCCATCGCGATCCAGCGCCTTGATCTTGACCTTCTGCGGGCGGTCGACGTTTTCGTAGAAGCCGGGTACCGACAGGCAGCCTTCCTGGTACTGATCCATCTCGTCGGTCAGCGACTCGAACTCGGGGTTGATGAACACCCGAGGTTCGGACTTGTCCTCGGACAGGTCCATGACCACGACGCGCTTGTGCACGTTGACCTGCGTCGCGGCCAGGCCGATACCCGGAGCGTCATACATGGTCTCGAACATGTCGTCGACCAACTGACGGATGGAGTCGTCCACGACGTCCACCGGTTTGGCGATGGTACGCAGGCGTGGATCAGGAAATTCGAGGATATTCAGGATCGCCATATGCGTTTGTGATGCACTTGTGGAATAAAGTCAAAATCCGCTGCTAAGATGATGAACAGCATTGAAAAACGGCTTCACGCCGCGTATTCAGCGGGTTTGGACGCGGCGCTAGGGCGCTTCACGTGAAGACACATAATAAAGGGATTCACCGTATGAGGAAATCACTACTCGCCCTGCTCCTGGCAGCTGGCGGATTGGCCCTGACCTGCTTGGCTCAGGCCGCAGTGCAACTCAAGGACGGTCATCCGGACCGTTATACCGTGGTCAAGGGCGATACGCTCTGGGATATCTCCGGTAAATTCCTCAGTCAACCGTGGAAGTGGCCGGAGATCTGGCACGCCAACCCACAAGTTGCCAACCCGCACCTGATCTATCCCGGCGACACCCTCAATCTGGTCTATGTCGACGGGCAGCCGCGCCTGATGCTCAACCGCGGTGAATCGCGCGGCACCATCAAACTGTCGCCGCAAGTGCGCAGCACACCGATGGCCGAGGCGATCCCGACCATCCCGCTGGAGGCGATCAACAGCTTCCTGCTGAGCAACCGCATCGTCAACACTCCGGAAGAGTTCAACGGCAAGCCCTACGTCGTCGCCGGCAATGCCGAGCGTGTGATCAGCGGTGCGGGTGATCGCATTTATGTTCGCGGCCAGTTCGATGAAGAGCATCCGGTCTACGGTATCTTCCGCCAGGGCAAGACCTACGTGGACCCGGAGTCGAAAGAGTTTCTGGGTATCAATGCCGACGACATCGGTACCGGTGAGATCGTCGCCGAGGAAGGTGATGTCGGTACGCTGGTGCTGAGCCGCTCGACGCAGGAAGTGCGCCTGGGTGACCGTCTGTTCCCCACCGAAGAGCGTGCGATCAACTCCACTTTCATGCCCAGCGAGCCGAGCGGCGAGATCAATGGCCTGATTCTCGATGTGCCACGTGGCGTCAACCAGATTGGCCAGTTCGATGTGGTCACCCTGAACAAGGGCGCGCGCGATGGTCTGGAGATCGGCAACGTGCTGGCGGTGTACAAGACCGGCGAAACCGTACGCGATCGTGTCACTGGTGAGCGAGTGAAGATTCCGGATGAGCGCTCCGGCCTGCTGATGGTCTTCCGCACCTACGACAAGCTCAGCTACGGCCTGATTCTGCAGGCCAGCCGCCAGCTCTCGGTGATGGACAAGGTCCGCAACCCGTAATATCCAACGAGCCCCGCGAATGCGGGGCTCGTGCTTTCTGGTCGCCAGGATGGCGGCGTCACTGATCAGGGAAGAACGTCATGCCTACATCCTTCTCGCTTTGCCCCACTCTTTCCCCTGCCGAGCTTGAAGCTCGCCTGCGCCTGCACTCGTTGCCGGAATTGGGGCCGCGACGGTTTCGCAAACTGTTGAGTGCCTTCGACAGTGCCTCGGCTGCGCTGAGTGCGCCTGCCAGTGCCTGGCGGGCGCTGGGCTTGCCTGCCGCCTGCGCCGAGCCTCGGCGCAGTGAGGACGTCCGAGAGCGGGCGCGGTCTGCGCTGCAGTGGCTGGAACAGCCCGGTCAACATCTGCTGATGTGGGACGATCCGCGTTACCCGGCGCTGTTGGCCGAGTTGGCCGACGCACCGCCGCTGCTGTTCGTGGCGGGCGAACCAAGTGTGCTGGAATCGCCGCAACTGGCCATGGTCGGTAGCCGGCGCGCCTCGCAGCCCGGCCTGGATAACGCGCGCGCCTTTGCCCGCAGCTTGGCCGGTGGTGGCTTCGTCATCACCAGCGGGTTGGCGTTGGGCATCGATGGTGCTGCACATCAGGGGGCGCTGGAAGGCGACGGCAAAACGGTAGCCGTGCTGGGTACTGGCCTGCAGTGCCTGTATCCGCGACGGCATGTGGGGCTGGCTGCGCGGATCATCGAGCAGGGTGGTGCACTGGTCTCGGAGTTGCCGCTGGACTGTCCACCGCAGGCCAGCAACTTCCCGCGGCGCAACAGGATAATCAGCGGCCTTTCGCTGGGTGTGCTGGTGGTCGAGGCCAGCCCTTCCAGTGGTTCGCTGATCACTGCGCGGCTGGCCGCAGAGCAGGGACGTGAGGTCTATGCCATTCCCGGTTCCATTCACCATCCTGGCGCGCGCGGCTGCCACCAACTGATTCGCGATGGCGCCACGCTGGTGGAGAGCATCGAGCATATTCTCGAAGCACTTCGTGGTTGGCAGACGCCGGCCTCCGCTCCTTTGTCCGATGCATCGCTGAAACGCGTCGAGCACCCGTTACTCCACTTGCTGCATGCTGCCCCCCATAGCACCGAGGCGTTGGTCCAGGCCAGCGGCTGGCCATTGGCGCAGGTGCTGGCGGCTTTGACCGAGCTGGAGCTCGACGGTCTGGTTTGCAACGAAGCCGGGCGTTGGCTGGCGCGCAATCCCTAGCCTCGGAAATCACGCCGCCCCATCTACAGTCGTATGACGGTCTTGGATAGACTGCCGGCCATTGGTTCACTGGGAGACGGTAGATGGCCAGCAACTGGCAGATACAGCAAACGGCGCGAGTGGTACGTGAGGGAGGTGTGATCGCCTATCCGACCGAGGCGGTGTGGGGCCTGGGCTGCGACCCTTGGAACGAAGAGGCGGTGGATCGCCTACTGGCCCTCAAGGAGCGTCCGATGCACAAGGGCCTGATCGTGGTCGCCGACGACATCGAGCAGTTCGATTTCCTCCTCGATGACCTGCCCGACGTTTGGCAGGAGCGCCTGGCTGGCAGTTGGCCTGGCCCGAACACCTGGCTGGTACCGCATCAGAACCGCCTGCCCGAGTGGGTTACCGGCGAGCACGACACCGTGGCCCTGCGTGTCAGCGATCATCCGCTGGTGCGTGCTCTATGCCGCTATACCGGGCCGCTGATTTCCACTTCCGCCAACCCGGCGGGTCGCCCTTCGGCGCGTTCGCGCCTGCGCGTCGAGCAGTACTTTCCGGGTGAGCTGGACAAGGTGCTTGGCGGTGCCTTGGGCGGACGCAAGAACCCCAGTCTGATCCGTGACCTGCGTACGGGCGATGTGATTCGCCCGTCCTGACTGGCCAATGCTCGCGGCTAAAGCCCTTCCCACGATTGTGCAGCTGTGGGAGGGGCTTTAGCCGCGACTGTTTTTTACGGCAGCAGGATGGTGGAGCCAGTGGTCTGCCGCGAGCTCAGGGCATCCTGCGCGGCAGCAGCGTCCTTGAGCGCGTAGCGATTGCTGATTTCCACCTGCAGTTTGCCGCTACTGATCATCGCGAACAGCTCGTCGGCCATGGCTTGCAGGTTCTGCGGCGTATTGGCGTAGCTCGCCAGGGTCGGCCGGGTGACGTACAGCGAGCCCTTCTGCGCCAGGATACCCAGGTTGACCCCGGTGACCGCGCCGGATGCATTGCCGAAGCTGACCAGCAGGCCGCGCGGTGCCACGCAGTCCAGCGAAGTTTCCCAGGTGTCCTTGCCGACGCCGTCATAGACCACCGGGCACTTGGCGCCGTCAGTCAGCTCCAGCACGCGCTGGACGACATTCTCATGGCTGTAGTCGATGGTCTCCCAGGCTCCCAGTTCCTTGGCGAGGGCGGCCTTTTTCGCCGAACTGACAGTACCGATCAGTTTGACACCCAATGCCTTGGCCCACTGGCAGGCGAACGAGCCGACACCACCGGCTGCAGCGTGGAAAAGAACGGTTTCGCCACCCTTGAGTTCATAGGTCTGGCGCAGCAGGTACTGCACGGTCAGGCCCTTGAGGATGACAGCGGCAGCTTCCTCGAAACTGATGCTGTCCGGCAGGTGCACCAGATTGTCTGCCGGCAACACATGCAGCTCGCCATAGGAGCCCAGCGGGCCGGTGGCGTAGGCCACACGGTCACCGACGGCGAAGCGAGTGACTTCGCTGCCTACCGCCTCGACCACGCCGGCGGCTTCGGTGCCCAGGCTCGACGGCAGCGCCGGCGGCACGTAGAGACCATTGCGGTAATAGGTGTCGATGAAGTTCAGGCCGATGGCCTTGTTGGCGACCCTTACCTCGCGTGAGCCCGGCGCTGCCGGCTGGTAGTCACGGTATTCCAGCACTTCGCTGCCGCCGTGCTGGCTGAACTGAATACGCTTGGCCATCTCGGATTCCTTATTGGTTTGGAGCCGCTGCATGCGGCGAAAGGCTCTATCCAATCGTCCTGATTGACCGACGTCAACTGCGGATGTGCCTGGGTGAATGCTATGCTGCCCGCCGATTCCGCCCTGCTCTCTGTTCAAGGTGCCGCCGTGACTGACCGTACCGAGGCCGTTAAGGCCTACCTGCTCGACCTGCAAGATCGCATCTGTTCCGCCCTGCAAGCCGAAGACGGCCAGGCCGTTTTCGCCGAGGATGCCTGGCAGCGCCCGGCTGGTGGTGGCGGTCGTACGCGGGTGATCGAGAACGGCGCGCTGATCGAAAAGGGCGGCGTGAATTTCTCCCACGTATTCGGCGACAGCCTGCCGCCATCGGCCAGCGCCCATCGCCCCGAGTTGGCCGGCCGTGGCTTCCAGGCCCTTGGCGTGTCGCTGGTGATCCACCCGGAAAACCCCTACGTGCCGACCTCGCACGCCAATGTGCGCTTCTTCAGCGCCGAGAAGGAAGGCGAGGAGCCGGTGTGGTGGTTCGGCGGCGGTTTCGACCTCACGCCCTACTACGCCAATGAAGAGGACTGCGTGCACTGGCACCAGGTCGCTCGTGACGCCTGCGCCCCCTTCGGCGCCGAGGTCTATCCGAAGTTCAAGGCCTGGTGCGACCGCTATTTCCATCTCAAGCACCGCGGTGAGCCGCGTGGTATTGGCGGGTTGTTCTTCGACGACCTCAACGAGTGGGACTTCGACACCAGCTTCGCCTTCATGCGCGCCATTGGTGATGCCTACATCCAGGCTTACCTGCCCATCGTTCAGCGCCGCAAGTCCATGCCCTTCGGCGAGCGTGAGCGTGAGTTCCAGGCCTTCCGTCGCGGCCGCTACGTGGAGTTCAACCTGGTGTTCGACCGCGGCACCCTGTTCGGCCTGCAGTCCGGCGGGCGTACCGAGTCGATCCTCATGTCGTTGCCGCCACATGTTCGTTGGGGCTACGACTGGAAGCCGGAGCCGGGCAGCGAGGAAGCGCGCTTGACCGAGTACTTCCTCACGGATCGTGACTGGCTGGCATAAGTTTTCGCGTAGCCCGGATGCAATCCGGGGCACTTATCGACCGCTCCCGGATTTCATCCGGGCTACGACCTGACGCCATTTCCCCACAGGAGCCCGCTTGCGGGTGATATGGCCTCAGAGCGAATCGCCAGCAAGCTGGCGCCTACACAAACAGGATTTCTAATGGACCGCTATTGCGTCTTCGGCAACCCCATCGGCCACAGCAAATCACCGCTGATCCATCGCCTGTTCGCCGAGCAGACCGGCCAGGCATTGACCTACGACGCACGCCTGGCGCCGCTGGATGACTTCGTTGGCGACGCCCGCGCCTTCTTCGCTGAGGGCCTGGGCGGCAATGTCACCGTGCCGTTCAAGGAAGAGGCCTTTCGCCTGGCCGACGAACTCACCGAGCGCGCCCGACGCGCCGGTGCGGTGAACACCCTGAAGAAGTTGGCAGGCGGCCGCCTGCTCGGCGACAACACCGATGGCGCCGGCTTGACCCGCGACCTGCAGGACAACGCTGGTTTCAGCCTGGCCGGCAAACGTGTCCTGATCCTCGGCGCCGGTGGTGCCGTGCGCGGCGTGCTCGAACCCTTCCTGGCGCAGAAGCCGGCGGTGCTGGTGATCGCCAACCGCACCGTGGCCAAGGCCGAGCAACTGGTGCGCGAATTCGCCGATCTCGGCCCACTGGTTGCCGCCGGATTCGACTGGATCGATGCGCCAGTCGACCTGATCGTGAACGGCACCTCGGCCAGCCTCGGCGGCGAGTTGCCGCCCATTGCACCGAGCCTGATCCAGCCCGGGCATACGGTCTGCTACGACATGATGTACAGCCGCGAGGCGACCGCCTTCAATCGATGGGCCGCCGAGTGTGGCGCGGCGCGCTGCCTGGATGGCCTGGGCATGTTGGTCGAGCAGGCGGCCGAGGCATTCGAGCTGTGGCGTGGCATGCGTCCTGACACCGCGCCGGTGCTGGCCGAGCTGCGCCGCCAACTGGCGGGCTAGCGCGCATGGACGAACACGCGCTGCCGAGGATCAGGGGCTATCACGCCCATGTCTACTTCGACGCGAGCACCCTCGATCAGGCCCGTGCGCTGTGCGAAGAAGCCGCGCGGCGCTTCCCATTGAAGATGGGGCGGATGCACGAGCGCCCGGTCGGTCCGCACCCTGACTGGAGTTGCCAGTTGGCCTTTCGTCCCGATCTGTTCGGTGAGCTGGTGCCCTGGCTGATGCAGCACCGCGACGGTCTCAACGTGCTGGTGCACCCGATCACCGATAATGAGCTGCGCGATCACCGTGACTGGCCGTTGTGGCTTGGTCAGGTGCGCCCGCTGGATCTGAGTGTGCTCGCGGACGAGTGATGGCTGCGGCGAGCTGCCTGGCTCAATCCTCGAACTGTACCGGGCAGTGCTCGGCCCCCTCCAGTTTGAGAATCTCTTCCACCACTTGCGGCCGTGCCTGGCGTAGCACCAGGCTGCGCTTCAGTGCCTGCAGGCGGCGTGCCTCCTGATGCAGCATCTCCACGCCGGCATAGTCGATGAAGTTGATGTGCCGCGCGTCGATTATCAGGCGTTGGCCGCGGCTGCGTTGCAGCAGTTGCTGGATGTACTGGCAGGCGCCGAAGAAGATCGAGCCGTCGATGCGCAGCACCTCGTCGTCGCCGTCGTGCCACAGGCGTACGCGCGGCTGCGAGGTGCGCTTGAGGTAGAAGAACAGTGAGGCCAGCACGCCGGCGTAGATCGCCGTCTGCAGCTCCAGCACCAGGGTGGCGACGAAGGTCAGCAGCATCACCACGAACTCGGCGCGACTGACCTTGCGCAGCGCCCGAATCGCCGGCAGATCCACCAGGCCCCAGCAGATCAGCAGGATGCCGGCGGCCATCACCGGCAGCGGGATATGCGTCAGCAGCGCCGTACCGAATACCGCGAACAGCGCCACCAGCAGGGCCGAGAACACCCCGGCCAGCGGTGTGCGTGCACCGGCCAGCAGGTTCAGCGCCGAGCGGGTGAAGGAGCCGGCCGACAGCGAGCCGGAGAACCACGGCCCGATCATGTTCGACAGGCCCTGGGCGCGCACTTCCTGGTTGGCATCGAGGAACTGGTGTGACTTCACTGCCAGCGCGCGGGCGATGGACAGGCTGGTGACCAGCCCGAGCATGCCGCAGGCCACCGCTGCCGGTAGCAGGCGCAGCACGTCGTCGAGGTCGAAACTCAGCATGGTCAAAGGCGGCAGGCCTCCTTTGAACGGTGCCACCAGGGCGATGTCAGCGGTGAAACGTGCCGGTAGCAGCCACGCCAGCAGACTGCCGCAGACCAGGCCGATCAGCAGTGCGGGGGCCTTTGGCCAGAGTTTGCGCACGGCCACGCTGAGCAGCAGGGTAAAGGCCGCCAGGGCCACACTCGGCCAGTGCGCCTCGGGCAGGTGCTGGCCGATCTGCAGCAGGCTGGTCAGCGCCGTGGGTTGGCTGGCGACCTCCACGCCGAGCAGATTGGGCATCTGGCCGATGGCGATCACCAGGGCCGCGCCGAGGGTGAAGCCGAGCACCACCGACTGCGAGACGAAGTTCACCAGTGCACCGAAGCGCAACAGGCCGAGCAGCCACTGGAAAAGCCCAGCGAGAAAGGTCAGCAGCAGGATCAAGGCGATGAATTCGTCACTGCCCATGCGCGCCATGGGCGTGACGCTGGTGAACAGGACGATGGAGATGGCCGCGGTCGGCCCGCAGATCAGGTGCCAGGACGAGCCCCACAGGCAGGCGATGATCACCGGTACGATGGCGGCGTACAGGCCGTATTCGGCCGGTAGTCCGGCGATCAGCGCGTAGGCCAGCGACTGCGGCAGGGCCAGGATGGCGCCGGTCAGGCCCACCAGCAGGTCGTTGCCGAGGGTCTTGCGGCTGGTGCCGGGCAACCAGCGGAGAAACGGCAGCAGGGTCTGTCGGTCGGGTAGGCGCATGGTTCGGTTCAAGGGTGGGCCGCAGGCGACTCCACCCTACTCACTTGCGGCGGTTAATTCAAAGTCGCGCCTTCACGGCGGCTAGGCCGTCGCCGCCGTCACGGGTGGTGACGCCCTGCAACCAGCCATCGAGCACCTGCGGGTTGGCCTTGAGCCAGGCCTTGATCGCCGCGTCGTTGCTGGCCTGCTTGCTCAGCACCTGATCCATGATGCTGTTCTCCATGTCCTGGGTGAACCGCAGGTTGCTCAGCAGCTTGCCGACGTTCGGGCACTGCGCGGTATATCCCTTGCGCGCCAGGGTGTTGACCAGGCCGCTGGCGCCGAAATACTTCTCGCCGCCCTTGAGGTACTTCATGTCGTACTGCACGTTCATCGGGTGCGGCGTCCAGCCGAGGAACACCACGAACTGATCGCGCTTCACCGCACGGCCGACCTGCACCAGCATCGCCTGCTCGCTGGACTCCACCAGTTTCCAGTCACCCAGGCCGAACTCGTCGGCGGCGATCATCTGCTTGATCGACTCGTTGGCCGGCGAGCCGGAGGCGATGCCGTAGAGTTTCTTGCCGAACTGGTCGGCGTGCTTGTCGAGGTCGGCGAAGGTCTTCACCCCGGCTTCATAGGCATAGGTCGGTACGGCCAGGGTGTACTCGGTGCCTTCGAGGTTCTGCGTGACCTTGTCCACTTCGCCGCTGGTGACGAACTTGTCGTAGTTGCTCTGCTGCGCCGGCATCCAGTTGCCGAGGAAGACGTCGACCTGGCCCTTCTGCAGCCCGGCGAAGATGATCGGCACGGCCAGGGTCTGGCTCTGCGCTTCGTAGCCCAGGCCATCGAGCAGGAAGCTGGCGATGCCGTTTGTCACGGCGATATCGCTCCAGCCCGGATCACCCAGCTTGACCGTGCTGCAGGCTGCATCCTCGGCCCAGACATTGCCGGCGCTGCTGAGCGCGGTGGCGAGTAACAGCACATTGAATCGGTTCATGGCGTCTCTCCTTTTTTCTTCTGTTTTGGGGGCGGCAGTCGGTAAAGGTTCATACCTGCGGGAAACGGGCGCGGCGCTCCAGGTCGTCGAGGTCGATGTGGTTGCGCATGTATTGCTGGCTGGCGTCGACCCAGGGCTGGTGATCCCAACTGGTCAGCTTGCCCTGGCTCAGCGCCTCGGCCACCAATCGGCGGCGGCGTTGGCTGGCCAGGGTGGCGGCGTGGATCGCCGGGATGTCCCAGCGTTCGCGGGCTTCGGCCAGGAAACCGGCGAGGATGCCCTTGTGCTCGTTGCAGTCGGCCAGGTTATGAAGCTCCTGCGGGTCGCTGTCGAGGTTGAACAGCAGCAGCGGGTCCTGCTCGGAATAGACGAATTTCCAGGGGCCACGACGAATCATCATCAGCGGGCTGAGCGTGCCTTCGGCCATGTATTCGCCGAGCACTTCGTCATGGCCGCCTTCGCCCTTGAGGTGCGGCAGCAGTGAGTGGCCTTCCAGCTCCAGGTCGGCATCGACCTGGCCGCCGGCCAGTTCCACCAGGGTCGGCAGCAGATCGAGGGTGGAGACCGACTGGCTGACCCGATGCGCGGCGAAGCGCTTCGGCGCATGCACCAGCAGCGGTACGCGGGCGGCCATCTCGAACCAGTGCATCTTGTACCAGAGGCCGCGCTCGCCAAGCATGTCGCCGTGGTCGCCGGAGAAGACGATCAGAGTGTCCTCGGCTAAACCGCATTCCTCCAGGGTTTTGAGCAGCTTGCCGATATTGTCGTCGATATAGCTGCAGGCGCCGAAGTAGGCGCGGCGGGCGTCGCGGATCTTGTCCGCCGGCAGCGGCTTGTCCCACAGATCGATGACCTTGAGCAGGCGCTGCGAGTGCGGATCCTGCTCGGCCTGCTCGATGTGTTGGCGCGGCATGGGAATGTCCACGCCTTCGTAGCGATCCCAGTATTCGCGGGGGATGGTGTAGGGGTCGTGCGGGTGGGTCATCGATACGGTCAGGCAGAACGGCTGTTCGGGCGTCAGACGCACGTGGTCGTAGAGATACTGGCGCGCCTTGAACACCACCTCCTCGTCGAAATCCAGTTGGTTGCTGCGCACGCAGGGGCCGGCCTGCAGCACCGAGGACATGTTGTGGTACCAGCTGGCGCGCACGTCCGGCTCGTCCCAGTTCACCGCCCAGCCATAGTCGGCCGGATAGATATCGCTGGTCAGGCGCTCCTCATAGCCATGCAACTGATCCGGGCCGCAGAAGTGCATCTTGCCCGACAGCGCCGTGCGGTAGCCGAGGCGGCGCAGGTAGTGGGCGTAGGTGGGCACGTCGGCGGGAAAATCCGCAGCGTTGTCATAGGCGCCGATCTTCGAGGGCAGGCGGCCGCTGACCAGGGTGAAGCGCGACGGTGCGCAAAGCGGGCTGTTGCAGTAGGCCGAGTCGAACACGACGGCCTGTTCGGCCAGCTTCATCAGGTTGGGCATCTGCACCGGCGAGGCGGCATCGTGCAGCGGCAGGATCGGTGCGGCCATCTGGTCGGCCATGATGAAGAGGATGTTCGGGCGCTTCATGGTGGCGGCTATTCCATACTGTATGTTTATGCGACAGTGCTGGCTCCATGATTCCGGTAGAACGGCAGCAGGGTAAACCCGGCTGCGGCACATGCCTCGGATAAGTAGAGCTTATGTTTAAAGCCATCGATGGGCTGTCGCTCGACGCGCTGCGGGTGTTCGAGTCGGCGGCGCGGCAGCTCAGTTTCACCGCCGCCGCCAGCGAACTGGGCAGCAGTCAGCCGGCCATCAGTCAGCAGATCAAGCGTCTGGAGCAGCAACTGGCCACGCGCCTGTTCGACCGCGTCTACCGGGGCATCGTGCTGACCGAGGCCGGCGAGCTGCTGCTGGCCCACGTGCAGGAGGGGCTGGCCAGCCTCGATGCCGGGCTCGTCGCCGTCACCGCACGCCAGCAGCATGAAGTGTTGCAGGTAGCCACCGATTTCGCCTTTGCCGCCTATTGGCTGATGCCGCGGCTGCAGCGTTTCAATCGTCTTTACCCCGACGTGGACGTCAGCCTGATCACCAGCGAGCGCGACCCGGCCACGGTGCCCAGCGATATCGACGTGGCAATTCGCTTCGGTGACGGCCGCTTCAAGCATGGCGAAGCGCACCTGCTGTTCCGCGAGGAGGTGTTTCCGGTGTGCAGTCCGCGTCTGCTCGGCGCGCGTCAGCCTCCGTTGCCGACCGATGTGCTGACCGAACTGCCACTGCTGCACCTGCGCCCGGAACACCGTTCGCGCTGGTTCGATTGGGAGGGCCTGTTCCGCGCCCTCGGCATCGCCAGCCTGCCAACGCCCGGCGCGCTGCGTTTCGACAACTACACCCTGCTGATCCAGGCCGCCATTGCCGGGCAAGGCGTGGCCATCGGTTGGCGCCATCTGGTGGATGAACTTCTCGCGCAGGGGCTGCTCTGTCGTCTGGGTGACGCTGAAGCGCACTCGGCGCTCGGCTATTACCTTGTGCTGCCCGAGCGCAAACGCCGCCAGCGCCTGACCGCGCGTTTCGTCGGCTGGCTGCAGGAGGAGCTGGATTCGCCGGCAGCGACCGTTTGACCGAGCCATACTGCAATAGCCAGGCGTGATCCTTATACTGAGCGCCGCCGCACACCGCCACCCCGCGAAATGTGCTTGTGGCCCCTCCACTCCAACCGGTGATCTGAACCGTGAAACTCCGTCATTCGATTTTGGGCCTGCTGCTGTGCGGTAGCCTTGTTGTTTCGAACCTCCAGGCCGCGCCGGCCCAGCCCAAGCAGGAGCTGGCTGCCGGTAGTGCATTGCTGATCGATCTGAAAACCGGCCAGGAGCTGTATTCCAGCAACCCGGACCTGCGCCTGCCGGTTGCCTCGGTCACCAAGCTGATGACCGCTATGGTGGTGCTCGACGCCAAGCTGCCGCTGGACGAGGTGCTGCCGATCACCATCCGCGATACCCAGGAAATGCAGGGCGTGTTCTCCCGCGTGCGCATTGGCAGCGAGATCACCCGCCGCGACATGCTGCACCTGGCGCTGATGTCCTCGGAGAACCGTGCCGCCGCCAGCCTCGCGCACCATTATCCGGGCGGCCACGCGGCCTTCGTCGCTGCGATGAACGCCAAGGCCAGGGCGCTGGGGATGCACAACAGCCACTTCGTCGAACCTACCGGCCTGTCCGAACAGAACGTTGCCACCGCCCGTGATCTGGCGCTGATGGTTAAGGCGGCCAACCAGTACCCGCTGATCCACCAGTTCAGTACCGATTCCGAAGCCACCGTGGCCTTCCGCAAGCCCAACTACACCCTGGGCTTTCGCAATACCAATGCACTGGTGCGCAAGGCGGACTGGAACATCAACCTGAGCAAGACCGGCTTCACCAATGCCGCTGGTCGTTGCCTGGTGATGGCCACCACCATCGCCAACCGTCCGGTGGCCTTCGTGGTGCTCGGTGCCTTTGGCAAGTACACCCATATGGCCGACGCCAACCGCCTCAAGCGCTGGATGGAGACCGGCAAGGTCACCCCGGTGCCGGCTGCTGCGCTCAGCTACAAGCAGCAGAAGCTGGCCGAGTGGAGCCTGCAGGCCGCGCAGTGACCTCAAGTTGATGATGCAAAAAGGGCGACTCATCGAGTCGCCCTTTTTCGTTGTGCTGTCGTGCAGCCCGGATGCAATCCGGGCTAAGGTCAATCTTCCTCAGTCGTGGTGTTCAGCGCGGGCAGCCCAGCCGCTCGCTGAGGAAATCGAGAAAACAGGTGATGCGCGACGCCAGCGCGGTGTTGCGGTAGTACACCGCGTTGATTGGCTGACGTACCTCCACGCGCTGTTCGGCCAGCACCTCCACCAGCGCGCCGCTGGCGCGAGCGGTATCGGTCATGAAGTCCGACAGGCACACCAGCCCCTCGCCGGCCAGCGCCAGTTCGAGAATGGTGTCGCCGCTGGAGGCACGCAGGCTCGGAGTAATGCGCCAGCGCTCGCCAAGGGCATGACGCAGCGGCCACTCATTGAGGCTGTCGGGTTCGGTGAAACCGATCAGGCTGTGTCCGGGCAGGTCTTCGGTGTGTAGCGGTGTGCCATGCCTGCTTAGGTACTCCGGGCTGGCCAGAACGCGACGATAGCTGTGACACAGCGGCCGGGCGTGCAGGCTGGAGTCCGGCAGGTGGCCGATGCGGATGGCCAGGTCGGTGCGCCGTTCCAGCAGATCGATGATGCGGTCGTCGCTGTTCAGCTCAAGTTCGATTTGCGGGTAAAGCGCGCGGAATTCGCCGATCAGCGGCACGATCGCATGCAGCATGAAGGGCGAGGCGGTGTTGATTCGCAAGCGTCCTGCCGGTGCCTGGCTGCGCAGGGTCATCTGTTCCTCGGCCTCCTCGACGCTGCTGAGGATGCGCCGCGCCTGAGCCAGGAACACCTCGCCCTCTTCGGTCAGCTCCAGGCGCCGGGTGGTGCGGCGTAGCAGGGTGACACCGAGCTTTTCCTCCAGACGGCTCAGTGCGCGGCTGACACCGGAGGCGGTTTGTTCGAGCTGTTCGGCCGCGGCGCTGATCGAACCACTGTCGACCACGCTGACGAAGGCGAGCATTTCTTCCAGGCTGGTCTTCATTGTTGAGCTTCAGTCAAAGGTGTTTGTTGGGAGGTTCGCTTTTTCCGCATGAGTCTGGCGCGGATACTGCTCCCTCTCAACCCCCCGCTCGCCGTCAGACAGAGGGCTGCAACTTTTTCGCGGACCACGAGGCCGAATCTTTCCGTACCCGTTCCGGCCCATGCTCGGCCAGCGCTTCGCAAGCTATGAGGAGATCTTCATGAAGTTCATTCCCCCCTTCGGTCTTGGCACTTTTCGCCTCAAGGATCAGGTCGCCATCGACTCGGTACGCACCGGCCTCGAGCTGGGTTACCGACATGTCGACACGGCGCAGATTTACGGCAACGAGGCCGCTGTCGGCCAGGCACTCGCCGACAGCGGCGTGGCCCGTGACGAGTTGTTCGTCACCACCAAGGTCTGGACCGATAACCTCGGCAGTGGCCGGGTTATCCCCAGCCTGCGTGAGAGCCTGCAGCGGCTGGGCCTGGAACGGGTCGATCTGACCCTGATCCACTGGCCGTCGCCGAACGACGAGATTCCCGTGGCGCAGTATCTGGGCGAGTTGCTCGAGGCCAAACGCCAGGGGCTGACCGCGGCCATTGGTGTGTCCAACTTCACCATCGCCCATTTGCGTCAGGCCATCGAAGCCGTGGGCGTGGACGAGATCGCCACCAACCAGGTGGAAATCCATCCGCTGCTGCAGAACCGCAAGCTGGTGGCATTCGCCCGGCAGCAGGGTATCCATCTGACCGCCTACATGCCGCTGGCCTACGGCAAGGTGCTGGCCGAGCCGGTGATCCAGCGCATCGCCGCCGCCCATGGCGCCAGCCCGGCACAGGTCGCCCTGGCCTGGTCGCTGCAGCAGGGCTATACGGTGATCCCCTCCTCGACCAAGCGCGAGAACCTGGCCGCCAACCTGGCCGCTGCCGAGCTGCGCCTGAGCACCGAAGACATGGCTGCCATCGAGGCGCTGGATCGTGGCGAACGCGTTGCCAACCCGGGCTTTGCGCCGCGCTGGGATTGAGCCGTGCGTGTGGGGGCGCATGGCGCACCTGACCATGAATGTGTGGGAGGGGCTTTAGCCGCGACTCTGGTTTCTATCTGCCGCCAGCTATATCGATCAGCGCCCCGGTGGTGTAGCTGGCTTTATCACCGAGCAGCCAGACGATCGCCTCGGCGACTTCCTCGGCCCGCCCGGCGCGCCCCAACGGTGTCGCCTTGCCCAGACGCTCGGCGCGATCCGGCTGGCCGCCGCTGGCGTGGATCTCGGTATCGATCAGCCCCGGACGCACGGCATTGACCCGCACACCCTCACCGCCCAGCTCCTTGGCCAGGCCGCGGGTCAGCACGTCCATGGCGCCTTTCGCCCCGGCATAGTCGACGTACTCGAAGGGCGAACCGAGGCTGGCGGCTACCGATGACACCAGCACCATCGAACCACCGTCGCCACCGCGGCTACGAGCCATGCGCCGCGCACCTTCGCGAGCGGTCAGGTAGCTGCCCAGCACATTGACGTCGAACATACGGCGCAGGCGCTCGCCGCTCATCTCCAGTAACGGCATGGGCGGCGCGACGATCCCGGCGTTGACCACCAACCCGTGCAGCGGGCCGAGTTCGTCCATTGCCTCGAACAGGCGCTGTACATCCTCTTCGTGCGCGACATCACCGGGCAGGGCTATGGCCTTGCCGCCCATGGCTTCGATCTGCGCCACCACCTCATCGGCGGCGGCGCGGTCGCTGCGGTAATTGACGCCGACCGTCCAGCCGCCAGCGGCGGCCAGCAAGGCGGTAGCTCGACCGATGCCGCGGCTGGCACCGGTTATCAGCAGGTTCTTGCTCATGGCTGGGCTCCTTGTCGTTTCGGTCCTCAGGTTGCCGAATTTGCGCGTGGCTCGCTACTGCCGACGTGGCCCGACGAATGGCATGCCTATGTTGGCGCCTCTAGGACGGGCAGCGCGGGCGGGCTGCACTGTTCGGCCTCCGGCAATAGCTGAGCAAAAAAGTGGGATATGGATAAATAGTGATATAAGATCACTCTCTTATTCTTTATAGAAATATAACTCCTGGCGCAGGTGCTGCGCTGAACTCATGCAAGAAGGAGGTGCGATGGAGCACAACATATCCCTCATCACCATGTTGGCCGGTGGCTTCGGTCTGGCCCTGATCTTCGGATTCTTGGCGGAAAAGCTGAAGCTGCCGGCGTTGGTGGGTTATCTCTTGGCAGGTATCGCTCTGGGGCCGGCGACGCCTGGCATGGTTGCGGACATGGCACTGGCGCCTCAGCTGCTGGAAATCGGCGTGATGTTGCTGATGTTCGGTGTTGGCCTGCACTTCTCTCTGAAAGACCTGCTGGCCGTGAAGAAGATCGCCCTGCCCGGTGCGGTGGTGCAGATGAGCATGGCCACCGTGCTTGGCCTTGGCGTGGCCAGCTGGTGGGGTTGGACCTTCGGTGAAAGCCTCCTGCTCGGGTTGTCGCTGTCCTGTGCCAGCACCGTGGTGCTGCTCAAGGCGCTGGATACGCGCGGCATCACCGATTCGATGAATGGTCGTATCGCCGTGGGTTGGCTGGTGGTGGAAGACCTCGCCACCGTGCTGGTGCTGGTCTTGCTGCCGCCGCTGGCCGGCATGCTCGGTGGCAAGGTGATCGGCGCCGATGCCGGCACGCCGCTGTGGCAGGTCCTGGGCATGACAATGCTGCAGGTGGCCGGCTTCATCGTGCTGATGCTGGTGGTTGGGCGTCGCGTGTTGCCCTGGTTGCTGCTGCAGATCGCCAAGACCGGTTCGCGTGAGCTGTTCACGCTCTCCGTCGTTGCCGCTGCCATCGGTATCGCCTACGGTGCAGCGGTGCTGTTCCATGTGTCTTTCGCCCTTGGCGCGTTCTTCGCTGGCACGGTGATGCGCGAGTCGGACCTCTCGCACCGTGCGGCCGAGGAGTCGCTGCCGCTGCGTGATGCGTTCTCGGTCCTGTTCTTCGTCTCGGTAGGCATGCTGTTCGAGCCGGCCGTACTGATCGAGGAGCCGCTGCACGTTCTTGCCGTGGTGGCCATCATCATCCTCGGCAAGGGGCTAGCCGCAGCATTGCTGGTTCTGGCCTTCCGCTACCCGCTGAGCACGGCGCTGACCGTGGCGGCGAGCCTGGCACAGATCGGGGAGTTCTCCTTCATCCTCGCGGGCTTGGGCAAGGACCTCGGCCTACTCTCGGCCGAAGGAATGAGCCTGGTACTGGCGGGTGCGCTGATTTCCATCGCCCTCAATCCACTGGTATTTGCCTGCGTCAAACCGCTCAAGGACCTGGCGCTGCGGCGTTCGGCCCTGGCGCGTCGTCTCGAGTTCCGCGAGGACCCGCTGGCAGTGCTGCCAGCGACTACCGAGCGCAAGTACCTCGAGGGGCAGGTGGTGGTGGTCGGTTATGGCCGTGTTGGCCGGCGTATCGCCAAGGCGCTGCTCGAGCGTGGCATCCCCTTCGTCGTGGTCGAGCAGAATCGCGAGCGCGTCGAGCAGATCCGTGGCCAGGGCATCGCCGCGGTCAGCGGTGACTCGGCCGAGCCGGGCACACTGATCCAGGCACATATCGCCAAGGCGGCGATGCTGGTGATCGCCACGCCCGATCCACTGCACGTGCAGCGCATGGTCGAAACTGCGCGCATGCTCAACCCAGGTATCGACGTGGTGATCCGTACGCATAGCCCTGATGCAGTGGAAATCTTCCGCCGCGATGCCATCGGCACGGTGTTCTTCGACGAGGAAGAGCTGGCGCGCGGGATGAAGAATCACATTCTCTCCAGGTTCGCTCCTCAGGAAACCGAGGGCCACACACCGGCTCACGGGCACTGACAGCGGCACCCTGAGAAGCCGTTGACGGTGCACACCGTCAGCGGCTGTTCCCTATCGGCGCATGACGCCTGCCACCTCGGGCGTTACCATGCGCGCCCATTAGCTTGTCCATAGCCACTCATGAAACCCGCCTCTCTGCGCGCCGACCTGCTGGCCGGCCTGACCTCGTCCTTCGCCCTGGTGCCCGAGTGCATCGCCTTCGCCCTGGTGGCGCAGGTCAACCCGCTTATGGGCCTGTACGGCGCCTTCATCATCTGCACCCTCACGGCGCTGTTCGGTGGCCGGCCAGGGATGATTTCCGGCGCGGCCGGTTCGATGGCGGTGGTGATCGTCGCCCTGGTGGTGCAACACGGTGTGCAGTACCTGCTCGCCACGGTGCTGCTCGGTGGCGTGCTGATGATCCTGTTCGGTCTGTTGCGCCTGGGCAAGTTGATCCGCATGGTGCCGCACCCGGTGATGCTGGGCTTCGTCAACGGCCTGGCGATCGTCATCGCGATGTCGCAACTGGAGCACTTCCATACCGACAGTGGCTGGCTGCAGGGCGCCGCGCTGTCCTGGATGCTCGGGCTGGTGGCGCTGACCATGGCGGTGGTCTACCTGTTACCGAAGCTGACCCGCGCGGTACCGCCTGCGTTGGTGGCGATTCTCGGCGTCGGCTTGCTGGTGTACCTGCTCGATCTGCCCACGCGCACCCTTGGCGACATGGCGCACATCGCCGGCGGCTTGCCGCAGTTCGCCCTGCCGGACATTCCCTGGAATCTGGAAACGCTGCAAATCATCGCGCCTTACGCGGTGTTGATGGCGTTGGTCGGCCTGCTGGAAACCCTACTGACCCTCAACCTCACCGACGAGATTACCCAGAGCCGCGGTATGACCAACCGTGAGTGCGTGGCGCTCGGTGCGGCCAACATGGTCTCCGGCGCGTTCGGCGGCATGGGCGGCTGCGCGATGATCGGCCAGACCGTGATCAATCTCAGCTCTGGCGGGCGTGGTCGGATCTCCGGCGTGGTGGCCGGGGTGATGATCCTGCTCTTCGTGCTGTTCCTCTCGCCGCTGATCGAGCGTATTCCGTTGGCGGCGCTGGTGGGTGTGATGTTCGTGGTGGCGCAGCAGACCTTCGCCTGGGGCTCGCTGCGCGTGGCCGGCAAGGTGCCGGCCAACGATGTGCTGGTCATCGTCGCGGTGACCGCCATCACCGTGGCCACCGACCTGGCCACGGCTGTGCTCTGCGGCATCGTCATCGCTGCGCTCAATTTCGCCTGGCAGCACGCTCGCGAGCTGTATGCCGACAGCGATATGCAGGCCGATGGCAGCAAGTTGTACCGCGCCCACGGTACGCTGTTCTTCGCCTCCTGCACCACCTTCCTGGCGCAGTTCGAGCCGGCCGATGACCCGCAGCAGGTGACCCTGGACTGTCGCCACCTGAGCTTCGTCGACTACTCGGCCATCGCCGCACTGAAGACCCTGCGCGAGCGTTACGAGCGCGCGGGCAAGCATCTGCGCGTGGTGCATTTGTCCGAGCGTTGCAAGCAGTTGCTCAAGCGAGCGGGCGAATGACCCTGCGCGGCCAGGGAACCGTCGTGTCAGGGGGCTGATAAAAACTGAGATTTCCCTGCAATAAACAAGAGGTCTTTCTCAGAACAGCCAGGCAACACCACCGCCCGGTGGACTGGGCCGATCAGGTAAAGTAGCGTGCGCAATTGATCACAAGGATGCTTTCAGGACACCAGGATGTGTAAGACAACTCTCTTTACTGCCTCTATTCTCGCCAGCCTGCTACTCAGTGGCTGTGATAAAGACTTCGCCAGTCTGACTTTCGAAAACTCACTGAGCGCCCGCCGTGATATGAGCGGTGAGATTGCTCCACGCCACCGAGAGGCGTTGGCCGATCTGTTCGGTGCCAATGGTATCGATCCGGCCATCATCGGAATGCGCACGAAGAACCCCCAAGGCACGATTATCGTGCTCAGCGAGCCGTTTTTCGGAGGATTGGAGCCCGCTCAGAAGCAGGTCTTGCAGAAGGCTCTGCAATCCATCATCGACGCTCGCGGCAAGCCTGTTGGCTTGACCCTGACCTTGCATACGCAAGACATCCAGAACGTCAGTGATTCGGATAAGCGCAAGGCAGCGGAATTGCCAGAGCAGTACCACCTGAAGATCACGCTGGGAGAGGCTGAGGTTGCGGTTCGCTTTGGCATCTCCGACGTGCTGGATGCCGCTTTGCAGCAACAGACAACCATGAACACCGAGGGATTTTGTGCCGTTACGGCAGAGAGCGAAGCGACCCTGCCGTTCAACCAGCTCGTTACCAGAGTGAACGACGACGGTAGCCTTTCCTACATGCTGCAGGGCGGATACTCGCACCCCGGATTTCCCCAAGAGCTACCGGTTGATGTGCAGTTCGACGACCCGGAACTGCAGTTCCTGCTGGAGCAGGGCAAAATCAGTCTGGTACCACCCATAAATACTTTTCAAGCGCTCAAACAGAAAACCCCCTTCTCGATCACGACCGGCTCACTGGGGGAGATACAGCACGAAGCCGGCAAACTCGATTACATGTCCATGAATAGCCTGAAAGTTAAGTGCTCGGACATGACCACCGCACTGGGGCGCCCGTTCACTTACCACATGGGCGTGTCCACTGATCAATTGACCTCGGTGAGGTTTTACTGAGGCTCCAAGCCGCCGGCTTAGGCTACAGCTAGGCTACGAGCGCAGAATCCTGCCCACAAAAAACCGCTGACAGCTCACGCCATCAGCGGTTCTTATGTAGCCGAGCGGTTGGCTCAGCGGCGTGCGCCGCGTACCCCTTCGGCCAGTTCGCGGCACAGGCCGAGTACGCCGTCGATGGCTTGCTGCGGGCTCTGCGCCTCGGCGATCTTGTCGATCAGCGCCGAGCCGACCACCGCACCCTCGGCGCGCTTGGCCACCTCGGCGGCGTGCTGCGGGGTGCGGATGCCGAAACCGATGCACACGGGCAGGTCGGTGTGACGACGCAGGCGCGCCACGGCTTCTTCGACGTGATCCATGGTCGCCGCGCCGGCGCCGGTGACGCCGGCCACCGACACGTAGTAGACGAAGCCGGAGCTGCCGGCCAGCACGGTGGGCAGGCGGTCGTCGTCGGTAGTCGGCGTGGTCAGGCGGATGAAGTCGATGCCTGCGCTCTGCGCCGGTTCGCACAGCTCGTCGTTGTGCTCCGGCGGCAGGTCGACCACGATCAGGCCGTCGACCCCGGCTTCTTTGGCGTCACTGATGAAGCGTTCGACGCCGTAGCAGAAGATCGGGTTGTAGTAGCCCATCAGTACCAGCGGCGTGCTCTGGTTACCCGTACGGAATTCGCGAACCATCTGCAGGGTTTTCTGCATGTTCTGCTTGCCGTCCAGCGCGCGGATGTTGGCGAGCTGGATGGCCGGGCCGTCGGCCATCGGATCGGTGAACGGCATGCCCAGCTCGATCACGTCGGCACCGGCGTCCGGCAGGCCCTTGAGGATGCTCAGCGAGGTGGCGTAGTCGGGGTCACCAGCGGTGATGAAGGTCACCAGCGCGGCGCGGTTTTCCGTTTTCAGTTCGGCGAAACGGTTCTGCAGGCGGCTCATGCGTGTTTCTCCTGTTCACCCATGTGGTGCATCACGGTTTGCATGTCCTTGTCGCCACGACCGGACAGGTTGATCACCATCAGGTGATCCTTGGGCAGCTTGGGTGCGCGTTTGAAGGCCTCGGCCAGCGCGTGGGCGCTTTCCAGGGCTGGGATGATGCCTTCCAGGCGGCAGCAATGGTGGAAGGCTTCGAGGGCCTCGTCATCGCTGATCGGCACGTATTCGACGCGCTTGATCTCGTGCAACCAGGCGTGTTCCGGGCCGACGCCGGGATAGTCGAGGCCAGCGGAGATCGAGTGAGCATCGGTGATCTGGCCGTCCTCGTCCTGCAGCAGGAAGGTGCGGTTGCCGTGCAGCACGCCCGGCGCGCCACCGGCCATGCTCGCCGCATGCTTGCCGGTGTCGATGCCATGACCGGCTGCCTCGACGCCGACGATCTGCACGCCCTGGTCATCGAGGAAGGGGTGGAACAGGCCGATGGCGTTGGAGCCGCCGCCGATGCAGGCCACCAGCGAGTCGGGCAGGCGCCCTTCCTTCGCCATGATCTGCTCGCGTACTTCGTTGCCGATCACCGACTGGAAGTCGCGCACCATGGCCGGGTACGGGTGCGGGCCGGCGGCAGTGCCGATCAGGTAGAAGGTGTTGTGGACGTTGGTCACCCAGTCGCGCAGGGCCTCGTTCATGGCGTCCTTGAGGGTGCCGGTGCCGGCGGTGACCGGGATCACCTCGGCGCCGAGCAGCTTCATGCGAAAAACGTTGGCCTGCTGGCGGTCGATGTCGGTGGTGCCCATGTACACCACGCACTGCATGCCGAAGCGCGCGGCCACGGTGGCGGTGGCCACGCCGTGCATGCCGGCGCCGGTCTCGGCGATGATGCGCTGCTTGCCCATGCGCTTGGCCAGGAGGATCTGGCCGATGCAGTTGTTGATCTTGTGCGCGCCGGTGTGGTTCAGGTCTTCGCGCTTGAGGTAGATCTTCGCCCCGCCGAAGTGCTGGCTCAGGCGCTCGGCGAAATACAGCGGGCTGGCGCGGCCAATGTAGTCGCGCTGGAAGTAGGCCAGTTCTTCGAGGAAGGCCGGATCGTTCTTGGCCTTCTCATATTCGGCGGCCAGCGAGTTGATCAGCGGCATCAGGGTTTCGGCGACGAACTGACCGCCGAAGCGGCCGAACAGGCCGCGAGCGTCGGGGCCGGTGCGAAATGAGGTCATGGCGTGCTCCTTGTCGACAGCGTTGGGCTGGCAGGGCGAGTGAGTGATGGGGCCATTCTATCCCCATGAGGCGCGGCGAAAAGCGATTTGATTGTGATGACTCGTCAGAAAATCTCACGGGTTATGTCTGTGCGTCATGCCACATTTCCCAACTCGCCGCCGGGCGGTACAGAACTCGGCCGCGCCTGATCAGTCCCAGCAGCTGCGGCCAGGGGGCCGTTCTTCCAGGGAGAAAGCGAATGCACAAGGTATGGATAGCGGGCGCGATGCTCGCAGCGTCGTTGGGCACGGCTCAGGCGCAAGCGCTGGATCTGCATGGCATCGGCGTATCGCGTGATGTGCCCTGCAAGGGGCAGGACGTGATCGTTACCGGCAATGGCAACCAGTTTCGCCTCACCGGTGACTGCGGCCAGATCGAGGTCAATGGTTCCGATCAGCAGGTGAGTTTCGGCAACGCCGCCGGCCTGGTGGTGACAGGCTCGAAGAACCGCATCGAGGGCGAGCGCGTCACCAGCCTCGAGGTCAGTGGCAGTGAGCACCAGGTTGAAACCGAGGTGCACGGCAATGACCAGCAACCGGCGCAGATCGCCATTTACGGTGATAGCAACGTGCTCGAACTCGACCTCGATGGCCCGACGCAGATCGAAGTAAACGGTCTCAACCAGCAACTGACCTGGAGCGGTGACGAGCCGCAGATCGAGACCACCGGCGTCGAGCACCGTATCAAGCAGGACTGATCGGTGCGGCAGGTTGGCGCCCGGCGGTGAACGTGATTAGATGCCCCTGACTTGTCAGGAAAAATCACCTCTCCCATGAGCCGCGACCTGCCCCCACTCAATGCCCTGCGCGCCTTCGAGGCGGCCGCCCGCTTGCAAAGCGTCAGCCGCGCTGCCGAGGAGTTGCACGTCACGCACGGTGCAGTCAGCCGGCAGATACGTGTGCTCGAAGAGCAGCTTGGCCTTGGCCTGTTCGACAAGGACGGCCGTGGCGTCAAGCTAACCGCCGCGGGCCTGCGCCTGCGCGATGCCACTTCGGAAGCCTTCGAGCGCCTGCGTGATACCTGCGCCACGCTGCGCCGTGAAACCGAGGAACGTCCCTTCGTCCTCGGCTGCCCCGGCAGCCTGCTGGCGCGCTGGTTCATCCCGCGTCTGGATCGCCTGCAGCGCGAGCTGCCCGAACTGCGCCTGCAACTCTCGGCCAGCCAGGGCGAGCTGGACCCGCGTAGCGCCGAGGTGGACGCCACCTTGCTGTTCGCCGATCCACCCTGGCCGAGCGACATGCAGGTGTTCGAGCTGGCGCCGGAGCGCATCGGCCCGGTGCTCAGCCCGCGCTACGGCAATCATGCGCAGTTGGCTGCTGCGCGGCCCGAAGCGCTCTACGCCGAGCCGCTGCTGCATACCACCTCGCGCCCGCAGGCCTGGCCGCAGTGGGCGCAGGCCCAGGGGCTGGCGCCCGAGCGCCTGCAGCAAGGCCAGGGTTTCGAGCATCTCTACTATCTGCTGGAAGCTGCTGCGGCGGGGCTCGGTGTGGCCATCGCGCCGCAGACGCTGGTCGCCGATGATCTGCGCGCCGGGCGTCTGGTCGCGCCCTGGGGCTTCGTCGAAACCAGTGGCTACCTGGCGCTGTGGACGCGCCGCGCCGACCCGCGCAGCGAGCGCCTGGCGCAGTGGTTACGCAAAGAGCTGGCGACCTGAGTACAACGACTGTGGCAACGTCGTCTCTGTCGAAAAGCGCGACGCTACCAGCGAGGTTGGGCGCGGAGGCGGTTGCTAGCATCGCCTCACTTTCCTTTCGCTCAGCGGCCTGGCCGTTACAGACGAGGCATCGATGTCCAACCCTTGCAGTAGTTTCATCCCCTATACGCTGGAAGTGACCGGCAAGGGTATCCACGAGGTCGAGCAGGCGCGGGCGGTGATACCTGCCGGCACGCCGATCAACATTGCCTTTCTGGGCAACGAAGACCATGCCCAGCGCATCCATGCCGCCAAGGTCATCCGTGCCTGCGGCGCCGAGCCGCTGCCGATCATTTCCTCGCGTCGGCTGCGCAGCGAAGAGGATCGTGATGAGCTGATCGGTGCGCTGGTCAGTCAGGCGGCGCCGAAACGCTTCATGTTCGTCGGCGGTGATCCGGCCACGCCGGCCGGGCCCTACCAGGATTCCCTGGCACTGCTGGCCAGTGGCGTGCTGGAGCGCCATGGCATCGATCAGGTGGTGATTACCGGCTATCCGGAGGGGCACCCGAAGATCGACAGCGGTGAGCTCATGCGCGCGCTGAAATGGAAACTGGACTTTCTCCGTGAAGCCGGCTGCGCCGTGGAGATCACCACGCAGTTCGGCTTCGATGCCGAGGCGGTGGTGCGCTGGATCGAGCAACTGCGCCAGCAGGGCATCGACACGCCTGTGCGCATCGGCGTGCCCGGGCCTGCCGATGTCGGCAAGCTGCTGCGCTTCGCCCGTCAGTTCGGCGTGGCGACTTCTGCTGCGATTCTGCGGCGCTACGGGCTGTCGATGGCCAATCTGATGCAGCGCGTGGGCGCCGAGCGCTACTGGGACCAACTGCAGGCCGGGCTGGGTGGCAGGCAACTGGGCCGCATCGGCTGGCACCTCTACCCCTTTGGCGGGGTCGAGGATGGCGTTACCTGGATCAATGCCCGTCTCAGCGCCGATTCCAGGCCCCAGGCATTGCCAGGTTAAAGGGCGAGGCCAGAGTTGGCGGGGTGTCGATGATGTTGCCAAGTCGCCCCGGCAAAGATGACAATGCAATTCATTGTCATTTGATATGAAATTCGCTCCATGTCCGCCGACGTCCAGGTGCTGCACACCCTCTATCGCGATCACCATAGCTGGCTGCAAGGCTGGCTGCGGCGGCGCCTGGGCAACGGCTGCGATGCCGCAGACCTGGCCCAGGACACCTTCGTGCGCCTGTTGCGAGCCGGCAATGCCGCGAGCATCCGCGAGCCGCGTGACTATCTGGCCACCGTTGCGCGCGGCTTGATGGTCGACTTCCTGCGCCGGCGCTCGCTGGAGCAGGCCTACCTCGAGGCAATGGCCTTGCAGCCGCAGGCCGAACAACCCAGCGCCGAGCAGCAGGCGTTGTTGCTGGAAGCGCTGATGGAGGTCGACCGTATGCTTGCAGGGCTCGGCCGGAACGTGCGCGAGGTGTTCATCCTCTCCCAGCTCGACGGCCTCACCTACGCGCAGATCGCCGCCCGCCTGGGCATTTCCCTGCGTAGCGTGAACAGCTACATGGCTCGCGCGGTCGAGCACTGCTGCCTACTGCAGACCGGCTGGCAATCGTGAACGAGGCGCAGCGCGCCGCACTCAAGGCGGCCAGTGGTTGGTATGCGCGGCTGTGCTCCGGCCATAGCGATGCCAGTGAACAGCAGGCCTGGCAGCGCTGGCATGATGCGGACGAACTGCATCGTCAGGCCTGGCAACAGATCGAGAAATTACGTGAGCAGTTGGGCATGCTGCCCGGGCCTGTGGCTTCGTCGACCCTGCGTGGTGTCGACCGCAGTCGTCGCCGTCTGCTCGGCAGCCTGGCGTTGGCTGGCCTGGCGCTGCCGTTGGGCTGGTTCGCCTGGCAGAACGATACCCGCCGTTACTGGCTGGCTGACTACCGCAGTGGGGTGGGCGAACGCCGCCAGTGGCAATTGAGCGATGGCAGCCAACTGATGCTGGGCACGGCCAGCGCCGCACAGTGGCAGGTCGATGGGCAGCGGCGCCTGCTGCGCCTGGTCAGTGGTGAGGCGATGATCACCAGCCCGGAAGCGGTGCAGCCGCTGCTGGTGGAAACCCGGCATGGCCTGGTGCGCTGCCAGCGTGCACGTTTCTGCGTGCGCAGCGATGAGCACGGCAGTCATGTCGCGGTACTGAAGCAGGACGTGGAGGTAGCCCCGCTGCGTCATCTGCAAGCGATGCAGGCACTCGCCGCCGGGCACCAGCTACGTTTCGATGCCGAGCAACTGGGGCCATCGAGTGCCAGTGACGCGGCGACCACGGCCTGGACTCAGGGCAGCCTGATCGCCCTGGAGCGGCCACTGGGCGAGGTGGTTGCCGAGCTGGCGCGCTATCGCCACGGTGTGTTGCGTCTCGACCCGACCCTGGCCGGGTTGAAGGTTTCCGGCAGTTTCCCCCTGACCGATACCGACCGCGCCCTGGCGGCGCTGGAGCACAGTTTTCCGCTGCGCGTGGTGCGGCGCAGCGACTACTGGGTGACGCTGGTGCCGAAGGTGTAAAAATAGTCATTGTCGTTTGCACTTTTTTCTCGACTGGCTCGGCCCCTCCTGAAATATCGGCTACAGGCCTTTCATTCTCAGGGGAAACTCATGCGTCAACCTCGCTGCAAACTGCATACGCTGACTGCCGCCGTCCAGGCCGCGCTGTTCTGTTCCGGCCTGGCGCTGGCTGCACCGATGGCCGCTGCAGCACCAGCAGAGCCTGCCGCGCAGGTGCAATCATTCGAAATCGCCGGCGGCCCTTTGGCTGAGGTGCTCAACCGCTACGCCAGCGCTGCCGGAGTCGCCCTGTCGTTCGATGCGTCAGCGCTGCAGGGCCAGAGCAGCCAGGGTTTGCAGGGCACCTACGCGGTGGAGGACGGTTTCGCACGTCTGTTGCAGGGCAGCGGCCTGCGCGCAGTGCGCCAGGGCGAGGGGGTCTACGGGCTGGAGCGTCAGCCGCAGCAGCGTCCGCTCAAGGGCGATGTGCTGGAGCTGGATTCCGTCACGGTCAGCACCCTGCGCAGCGACACCGCGGTGGGTCAGACCAGCCAGCGCGTGACCGTTATCGACCGCCAGCAGATCGAGCAGCAACTGGCGCTGAGCAGCGACCCGGGCCAGGTGCTGAGCAGCCTGATCCCATCCTATTCGCCAAGCCGGCAGAAAATGTCCAATGCCGGTGAAACGCTGCGTGGCCGTACACCGCAGTTTCTCGTCGACGGTGTGCCGCAGGCCAGCTCGATCCGTAACGACGGCCGCAGCAGCTACACCATCGATCTGGCGCAGATCGAGCGCATCGAGGTGATCCATGGTGCCTCGGCCGAGCATGGCGGCGGTGCCACCGGTGGCATCGTCAACTTCATCAGCCGGCGTCCCGAAGGGAATGGCGTTAGCCAGCACGCCGGGGTCAGCCTGGAAAGCGCTGATCGTTTCAGCAAGGACGGCCTGGGCTACAAGATGAACTACCGGGTCAGTGCGCTACAGGGTGACTGGGAGACCCTGTTCGGCGCCACCTGGCAGGAGCGCGGCGCCTTCTACGACGCCAACGACGACCTGGTCGGCATCGCCTACCCCGGCGAGATTCAGGATACCCGCGATCATGACCTGATGTTGAAGCTGGGTTACTGGCTCGATGACGTGCAGCACCTGCAGTTCAGTGCCAATCATTACGAGCTCAAGGGCAACAACGACTATGTGCCGGTGCTTGGCGACCGCGCCGCCGGTATTCCCAGCACCGCGCGCAAGGGCGACCCGCAGGGCGATCCGGCCTTCAACGAGAACCGTCAGTACACCTTCAGCTACAGCAACCAGGATCTGTACGGCAACGTGCTCGACGTGCAGCTCTATCACCAGCGTTATCGTGGTCAGTTCGGCGCGCTGCTTTCCGGAGCTTTCCAGGACCCGAACATCGCGCCGATCGGCACGCTGTGGGAGCAGAGCCGCAGCGACTCGGAAAAATGGGGTGGCAAGCTGACTCTGCGTCGTCGCGGCATGTTCGATGGCCTGCTCGACCTGAGCGGCGGCGTCGACCTGATGCGCGACAAGGGTGAACAGGTCCTGGTGCAGACCCACCGCAGCTACGTACCGCCATCCACCTACGATAACCAGGCCGGCTTCCTCCAGGGCGATCTGCACCTGACCGACAAGCTGACCCTGATGGCCGGTGTGCGCCGCGAGCACTCGGAACTGGACGTGGATGATTTCCGCACCGTATGGGGCACCAACAACGCGGGTGGCGTGAGCGTCACGGGTGGCAAGGTGTCGTTCGGCAAGACACTGAGCAACTACGGCTTCACCTATCAGGCCACCGACTGGGCGCAGCTCTATGGCGGCTATTCCGAAGGTTTCGGCATGCCCGACATTGGCCGCGTGCTGCGCGGGCTCGACGAACCGGGGCTGGACGTGGAGAACCTGCTGGAGCTGGAACCGATCATCACCCGTTCGCGCGAAGTGGGCCTGCGCCTGAATTTCGAGCGGGTGGACATGGAGCTGAGTTACTACGAGTCTTTCTCCAACCTGGGCGAGCGCCTGTCGGTCAACAACGACGGCAACTACATCGCCAACCGCGAACGCGTCGAGATCCAGGGTTATGAACTGACCGGCAACTGGCACATCGATGACCGCCACAGCCTGCGTGGCAGCTACGCCCACAGCCAGGGCAAGTCCGACACCAATGACGACGGCAAGGTGGATACACGCCTGACCGGCCTGAACATCTCGCCGGACCAGTACAGCCTGGGCTGGCAGGCCAACTGGAACGAGGACTGGTCGAGCTACCTGCAATACAACTACTACGTCAGTCGCAGCTTCGATGACCCGCGTCTGAAGTTCGACGGCTACGCCCTGCTGTCAGCCAGCGTCAGCCGCCGCCTGCCGGTGGGCAGCCTGTCGCTGGGCATCGACAACCTGCTCGACGAGGATTACTTCACCTACTACTCGCAATCGGCGCGCATCGCCGACGACTACAACTTCAAGGGCCGCGGCCGTACCTTCACCCTGGGCTACCAGGTGGAGTTCTGAGTCATGGGTGCGCGCTGGCAAGCCCGTCGTGGTTTGCCGGCGCCTGGCGGTAAATGACACTTATGCGTGGCGGGCTAGTCTTAAGGAGAACCTTCAAGCCACAGGAGTTATGTCATGACCGACCACCACACCTACAAGAAGATCGAGATCGTCGGCTCGTCTCGTACCAGCATCGAGGATGCCATCGAGAACGCCCTGTCCGAGTGCGCCAAGAGCGTGCGCAACATGGATTGGTTCGAGGTCATCGACACGCGCGGTCATATCGAGAATGGCAAGGTCGGTCACTACCAGGTCACGCTCAAGGTCGGCTTTCGTCTGAGCGGTAGCTGATCCCCTGGGCGTTCAGAAAGGCGAAGAAGGCTTCACGGCTGGAATAGCGTGGCAGGTAGCCGAATTCGTCTTTCAAGCGCTGGTTGCTCAGCACCGGGCGGTAGCGCAGGAAATCCAGTTGCTCCGGGCCATACTGGCTCAGCCCCAGCGGCTTGAGCAGGCGTAGCGCGCCGGCCAGTATCATGGCCGGCAACGGGCGATAGGGCTTGCCCAGTATCCCGGCGATTTCCGCCAGGCTCAGCGCACCGTCGCCGGCCAGGTTGTAGATGCCTTCGCGGGCTTCTTCCAGGCCCTGGCGGATGATGCCGACCACATCCTGCTCCCAGATGAACACGAAGCGGCTGCTGTGGCCACGCACGCCGAGCACGGCGCGTTTCTTGAACAGGTCGGTGATCGGGTTGTTCAGACGCTTGCCGAGTATGGTGCCGGGGCGCAGCACCAGTTGACGCAGTTGCGGGTGCTGGGCACGGGCGCTTTCGAGCAGGTGTTCGATCTCCAGTTTGTGCCGCGCATAGGCGAAGTGCGGATGGCCGCGCAGTGGATGACGCTCGTCGATCCACTCGGCATTTTCCGGGGTGTAGCCATAGGCCGCGCCGGAGCTGGTGACGATCAGCTGGCGCACGCCGTTGGCGATGGCGCTGTCCACCAGGCACTGGGTGCCGCCAACCTCGATGGCGTGCAGGTGCGCCGCGCTCATGCCGCGTGGCGGACGGATCACCGTCGCCAGATGCACGATGGCATCCGGCTTCCAGCCACCGATGCAGGCGCGCACTTGTGCCGGCCGGCCCATGTCCAGCAGTACGGGCTCGATATTGGCTTTCAGCCCACGGCTGTCGAGGGGGCGTATGTCTGCGGCGATCAGGGTCCATTCGGGATGCTGGATGGCCAGCTCCTCGAGCAACTGATGGCCGATGAAACCGGCAGCGCCGGTGATCAGAACGCGCATGGCTGTCTCCTGGCGGGCAAAGCTGCCCGTTCGCCTCCCGTCACATGGCGGAAGAGATTGTTGTTTTAGAGCTGTCAGGCTAGTTGCCAATAGCCGTTGCGGCAGTGGCGCCTAACGCCAGCGGGTATGGCGTTAGGCGCCAGGCTGACCAATGGTGTGGCGCTGCGCACAGCGGCGGCTCAGGTCGCTGGCGAGGCTGGGTCGGATCGGGCAAGCTGCCGCAGCTGAATTTCAGGGAGGAAATGCCATGTTCAGACTCTTGCTGTTGTTGAGCCTGCTGTCGCTGGCAGGGTGCATCGATAACGAACCGCCACTCGCCGAGGAGCGCCGTCTGCTGCTCAGTGGTGAAGACTTCGCCGCCTACGAGGCGCCGCAGGATGGTCAGTACGAGAAGCAGGTGACCTATGCTGCGCGCACCATCGACCTCAGTTTCGAGAGCGAGGGCAGCGACTGGTTCTACCTCTACAGTGGCGTCTCGCTGTATCCACGCGCTGGCGATGCGCTGATGACCAGCTACGCCGAGACCTTCGGTGCGTCGTTCGGTCTGCGCGACAGCGGCCTGGTGCAACAGGATCTGCCGCTGGAGACCACGCTGGCCAGCCGCGCCAGCCTCAAGCTGCTGACCCAGGATGGCGAGCCGGTAGGCAACCTGTTCTATGCCACCGTCGGCAACAAGTCGATGTTCACCATCTTCACCGGCGTGTATTTCGAGCAGCCCGAGGACTTCGAGGCGTTCATCGCGCCCAAACTGCGCGCGTTGCGCGAATACCAGCACGATGACCCCGTCCTGACCTGGGCGGGCAGGACGCTCGGTTTCGGTGAGTGATGGGCGCTTAGCCGAAGAACCAGTAGCACACGGCAATCGCGGCGATGATCCCGGCGGCGTCGGCGACCAGCGCACAGCCCACGGCATGGCGGGCGCGCTGCAGGCCGACCGCGCCGAAATACACCGCCAGTACGTAGAAGGTGGTTTCGGTACTGCCCTGCACCGTGGCCGCTACCAGCGCCGGGAAGCTGTCGACACCGAAGTTTTCCATGGTTTCGATCAGCATGGCGCGCGCAGCGCCACCGGAGAAAGGTTTGATCAGCGCGGTGGGCAGGGCGTCGACGAAGCGTGTATCCCAGCCCAGCGTCTCGATCAGCCAGCGGATGCCGTCGAGGCCAAAATCCAGTGCGCCGGACGCGCGCAATACGCCAATGGCGCAAAGCATGGCTACCAGGTATGGCAACAGACTCTTGGCTACATCGAAACCTTCCTTGGCACCGTCGATGAAACTCTCGTACACCGCGACCTTGCGCAAGGCTCCTACTATCAGAAACAGCAGGATCAGGCCGAACAGGGTGAGATTTCCGAGCAGTGAGGACAGCGCAGCCAGGGCCGTGGCGCTCATGCCGGCGAGCAGCGCCATGAAGCCGCCGAGCAGCAGCGCAGTAGGAATCAGGTAGGCCAGCACCACCGGGTCCCACAGGCGCAGGCGCTGCATCACCGCCACCGCAAACAAACCGGCCAGGGTCGAGGCGCTGGTAGCCAGCAGGATCGGCAGGAACACCAGGGTCGGGTCCTCGGCCCCTTGCTGGACGCGGTACATGAAGATCGATACCGGCAGCAGAGTCAGCGAGGAGGTGTTGAGCACAAGGAACAGGATCTGCGCATTGCTCGCCGTGGTCGTGCTCGGATTGAGCTCCTGAAGGGCGCGCATGGCCTTGAGGCCGATAGGGGTGGCGGCATTGTCCAGGCCGAGACCGTTGGCCGCGAAGTTCATGCTAATCAGCCCCAGTGCGGGATGGCCGCGCGGGACTTCCGGCATCAGGCGGGCGAACAGTGGGCCCAGCAGGCGCGCCAGCAAGTCTACGAGGCCGGCCTTCTCGGCAATACGCAGCAGGCCCAGCCACAGCGTCAGGGTGCCGAACAGCACCACCATCAGCTCCACCGAGAGCTTGGCCATGGCGAACAGGCTCTCGACCATGGCGCCGAACACGGTGGCGTCGCCACCCAGCAGCCAGCGCGCCAGAGCGGCGACGGCGCCCAGCAGAAAAAAGCTCAGCCACAGGCCATTGAGCATTGCGATCCCCCTTCGGTATGGCGGGGGATGATAACGCGCCGGCGGTGACTATGGGACAGCCGGCAAACTGCCGTCACTCAATACCAGTTGGGGTCGCTGCGTAGCTGTTCCATCAGCATCTGCTGGACTTCCTCGTCCGGATCGCCCAGCCAGCGCAAGGTAGCGTGTTCGCTGGGTGCGCGGTCTTCCGGCAGGCCGTCCGGCACCTGCACGTAAAGCGCATAGGCGTCGTCGTCCTCCCATTCGAAGGCCACATAGGCGCGTTGGCTGAAGCACTTGTGCGCTTCGCACACCTGGCCGACCAGGTAGCGATCACTGTCGGCTTCCACGGCCTGCATGGGAGTGGACAGGCCGCTGAGATTGATCAGCCAGTCCGGCAGGCGTTCTTCATCCTTGACCAGATCCTGCCAGGCTTCGCGGTACTCGGCATTGCTGCTGAGCAACTCGCCTGGGTGGAAGCTGGCGTCACGGTCGGCGGCCTGAGCCGCCAGGGCGCCGCCCATTAGCAGGGCGGCAGCGATGGCGTGGATCGATTGCATCTAGGTCTCCCTACATCCGTGGGCGGCGGCCCATGACGAACGAGACGATGAACAGCACCAGGAACACCACGAAAAGAATCTTGGCGATACCTGCAGCGGTGCCGGCGATACCACCGAAGCCCAGTACAGCGGCGATGATGGCGATGATCAGGAATGTGACTGCCCAACTAAGCATGGCGTTTCTCCTCGATGGATCAGTGGGTAATGGCCCAGGCAGGCCAGGGGTCTTGCGCGTTGCTCGGGACCAGAGGCTGAGGCACAGCGCCCGAGGGCAGCTCCAGCTCGGAGGTGTCGCGGCTAGCGCACAGGGTCTGGCCAATCAGCACGACGGTGGCTAGCGTCAGGCTGAGCAGAAGCAGCAAGCTGGCAAGTACCAGAGCGACTATCCACATGGCTGTTCTCCTGTTGCGTTTGAGGCGGATGGCGCAGGGGTGTGGCATATCCGTCTCGTCCTTTTGTTGCATCGTGACCGGTGCCTGACCGGTCACCCACTCAGGACATTGCAGCGCCCGTGCCAGACTTGGCCTTTAAATAAAATCCTTTTGAATCATCTAGTTATATTTGCCTGATGGCACATTGTGGCGGGCATCCTGCCCGAATGCGGTTTTCTCGGTCGTGCGTTTTGCCCGACGAGGCGCAGGTTGCGGGGCCTTGCGCGAGGCCAGAGTGGTCGCCCGTCGACTGCACAGTCGGTATACTCGCTGCGCCCGCGTACCATGCGGGTTCCGCGCCCAGAACAACAACCGCGCCGCGAGTCTCGAGCCGATGAACGACTACGAACAGGAAGACCCGATTCCCCAGGGTGACCTCGCCCTGCAGATCACTGCGTTGCCGCGCGAGACCAATGGTTTCGGTGATATCTACGGCGGTTGGCTGGTGTCCCAGATGGACCTCGCCGGTACTGCCATGGCGAGCAAGGTCGCAGGGGGCCGCGTGGCCACTGTCGCCATCGATCGCATGGCCTTTCTGGTGCCGGTGGCGGTGGGGGCGCAGCTGTCCTTCTACACCCAGGCGCTGGAGATCGGCCGCAGTTCGATCCAGATGATGGTCGAGGTGTGGAGCGACGATCCGCTGTCCAACGAATGGCGCAAGGTCACCGAGGCGGTTTTCGTGTTCGTCGCCATCGACGGCAGTGGCCGCACCCGGCCGGTCCCGCCGCGTCGCGGCTGACCGGGCTCGCGCCGTAGAAGCGAATTGCACTCATGAAAACGCCGGCATAAGCCGGCGTTTTCATTTTGTCCTGGCAATCAGCCGCGGATGTTGTAGATGTCCTTCTCGTTGCTTTCCGCGTAGTCGTACAGGCGCTGCAGATAGGCCTTCTGGTGCTCCCATACCTTGGCGGCAGCCGGGTCGGCGGCGGCGCTGGCCTCGACCACTTCGGCCGCGACTTCCTTGAGGCGGGCCAGGACTTCGTCCGGCAGGCGGCGTACTTCCACGCCATCGGCCTTGAGTTGTTCCATGGCTTCCATGTTCTTGGCGTTGTAGTCGTCGAGCATGTCGCCGTTGACGTCGCGAGCAGCGGCACGAACGATGGCCTTCAGATCGGCCGGCAGGGTTTCCCAGGCCTTGAGGTTGACGTCCAGCTCGAACAGGACGCTCGGCTCCTGCCAGCCCGGGGTGTAGTAGTACTTGGCTGCCTTGTGCAGGCCCAGAGCCAGGTCGTTGTATGGACCGATCCATTCGGTGGCGTCGATGGCGCCGGTCTGCATGGCGGTGAAGATCTCACCGGCCGGCATGTTGACCACGGTACCGCCCATCTTGGTCAGCACTTCGCCGCCCAGGCCCGGGGTACGCATCTTCAGGCCCTTGAAGTCGTCGACCGAATTCATTTCCTTGTTGAACCAGCCGGCGGTCTGTACGCCGGTGTTGCCGCAGGCCATCGGCAGCACGCCGAACGGTTTGTAGACCTCTTCCCACAGCTGCTGGCCGCCGCCGCGATGCAGCCAGGCGTTCATTTCCTGGGCGTTCGGGCCAAATGGCAGGGCGCAGAAGAACTGGGCCGCCGGGACCTTGCCTTTCCAGTAGTACGGCGCGCCATGACCCATTTCGGCGGTGCCGCGGGAGACTGCATCGAACACTTCCAGGGCCGGTACCAGTTCACCGGCTGCGTACACCTTGACCTTCAGGCGGCCGTTACTCATTTCGTCGACCAGCTTGGCGAAGCGCTCGGCCCCGACGCCGACGCCCGGGAAGTTCTTCGGCCAGGAGGTGACCATCTTCCAGTTGAAGGTTTGGGAACTCGAACCCTCTTGAGGTGCTGCGGCGCTCTTGGCCTCTTCTTTACAGCCAGCCAGTGCGGTGGCTGCAAGGCCTACGCCCGCTGCGGCGAGTATGTCGCGACGTTTCATGCAATGCTCCTTTATTGTTGTATTGGTCTTACCACGGGATCGCCGGAGGTAGACCGGGCGTGAATAACATAGGGGGTCGTGACTCACAAGCCTAGCTACTACGACTAAAGTTGTACGGGCATTGCTGCATTACCGGTAGCCTGCCTAGAATCGCCGGCCTGCGGCCCACAAGGCTGCTGGTGGCGTGATGTGCAGCCAACCGGTTTGCTGTCTGTCTCCTATTCATAACGATAAAGGACTCACTATGTCCGACAAGCCTTCATTTCCCCTCGCTCTTGCAAATCTGATCGATGCGCTCAACACCTGGTTCGGCAAGGCCTGCGCCTGGCTGACTCTGTTTCTGGTACTGGGAACCGCCATCGTCGTCGTCTTGCGTTACGGCTTCGGTATCGGCGCTACCGCTCTGCAGGAGGCAGTTCTATACGCTCACGCACTGGTCTTCATGGGCGCCGCGGCCTGGGTGCTGCTGCGCAATGGCCACGTGCGGGTCGACATCTTCTACCAGAAGTTCAGCGGCCGCCGTCAGGCGCTGGTGGAGATTCTCGGCAACCTGCTGTTCCTGCTACCGGTTGCGCTGTTTCTCGGCTGGGCCAGTTGGGATTACGTCAGCAACTCCTGGTCGACGCTGGAAGCGTCGAGCGAGTCTGGCGGGCTGAAATTCGTCTATCTGCAGAAAAGCATCATCCTGCTACTGGTCGTCAGCCTGGTACTGCAGGGTATTTCCAACCTGATCAAGGCGCTCTACATCCTCAGCGGTCGCCTGCCGGCTCCGGAGGTGAACCATGGCTGAGTTGATGGCGATTCTGCTGTTCGTCAGTATCTGCCTGGCCTTGATGGCCGGCTTCCCGGTAGCGTTCACCCTGGCCGGCGTTTCCCTGTTGTTCGCCGGTATCGGCGTGCTCACCGGTACCTTCGACCCCGGTTACCTCAGTGCCCTGCCGAACCGCCTGTTCGGCATCATGAACAACCAGACCATGCTCGCCGTGCCTCTGTTCGTGTTCATGGGGGTGATGCTGGAGCGTTCACGGGTAGCCGAAGACCTGCTCGAGTCCATGTCGCGTCTGTTCGGCACCCTGCGCGGCGGTCTGGCGATCTCCGTGTGCGTGGTCGGCGCGCTGCTGGCGGCGTCCACCGGCATCGTCGGTGCCACCGTGGTGACCATGGGCCTGCTGGCGCTGCCGACCATGCTGCGCCGCGGCTACGACCCGGCCATCTCCACCGGCACCCTGGCCGCAACCGGTACCCTGGGGCAGATCATTCCGCCGTCCATCGTGCTGGTACTGCTGGGTGACGTGATGTCCAGCGCCTATCAGCAGGCGCAGTTGAAGATGGGCATCTTCTCGCCGAAGACCGTCTCGGTCGGCGACCTGTTCGTCGGCGCGCTGCTGCCCGGCCTGCTGCTGGTCGGCCTGTACATCGTCTACATCATTGCCGTGGCCATCCTGCAGCCGAAGAAACTGCCGGCGCTGCCGCAGGAAGAACTCGGCCCGATCGAGTGGGGCAAGCTGGGCAAGGCGCTGATTCCGCCGCTGATCTTGATCGGCGCGGTGCTGGGTTCGATCCTCGCCGGTTACGCCACCCCCACCGAAGCCGCTGCGCTGGGCGCCGTAGGCGCGATGCTGCTGGCCTTCAGCAAGGGCAAGCTGAACTTCGGCCAGCTCAAGGAAGTGGCCTACGGCACCACCGAAATCAGTGCCATGGTCTTCATGATCCTGATCGGCGCGTCGCTGTTCTCCCTGGTGTTCCGCGGCTTCGGCGGCGAAGTACTGATTGAGGATGTGTTCGCGCAACTGCCTGGCGGCGTGCTCGGCGCGTTCTTCCTGGTGATGGTGGTGATCTTCCTGCTCGGCTTCATCCTCGACTTCATCGAGATCACCTTCGTGGTGGTGCCGATCGTCGGGCCGGTGCTGCTGGCCATGGGTCTCGACCCGATCTGGCTGGGCGTGATGATCGCGCTGAACCTGCAGACGTCCTTCCTCACGCCGCCGTTCGGCTTTGCCCTGTTCTATCTGCGCGGGGTCACGCCGAAGTCGGTAGCTACCAGCACCATCTACAAAGGTGTGGTGCCGTTCATCCTGATCCAGATTCTGCTGCTGGTGATCGCCTACATCTTCCCGGGCCTGATCACCTGGTTGCCGGAACAGGTCTACGGCAAGTAGGTCATAGCTTGCAGTCAGCAGACGCCCGTCCCTGTGACGGGCGTTTTGCTTCTGGCGTTGTCACACTATTGGTCATCTATCCCAACGAGAGGTCGTCATGAGCACCGCCCAAGTCGAACGCGTGGAACTGGATCAACTGACCTGCTGGCGAATCCGCGTCGCGGGCAGCGTGCTGCTGGTCGCTCAGCAGGGCGCGCAGATTCTCAGTTACCAGCAGGGCGAACAGCCGCCGCTGATCTGGCTGAGCCCGGACGCTGCCTATCGGACCGGACAAAGCGTGCGCGGTGGTGTGCCGGTGTGCTGGCCCTGGTTCGGCGACCTGCGGCGCAATCCGCCGGCCGTGCAGGCGCACTATCACCTTGAGCAGGCACCAGCCCATGGCCTGGTGCGCGCGCTGGACTGGGAGCTGCTGGGCATCGACGAAGAGGATGGCGCCGTTACCCTGCGCTTCGCCTACGACACCCGCAACCAGCCGCTGGAGGGTTGGCCTCGGGATGTCGGCCTGACCTTTGTCGTGCGTGTGGCGCAGGACCTCGGCATGAGCCTGGAGACCCACAATCGCGGTACGGAGCCGCTGACCCTGAGCCAGGCACTGCACAGCTACTTCGCCGTCAGTGACGTGCGCCAGGTCAGCGTTGAGGGGCTGCAGGGCTGTCGCTATATCGACACCCTGCAGGATTGGCGGGAGCTGCGCCAGCAGGATGCCCTGGTGTTCGATGCCGAGACCGATCGCATCTATTTCGACACCGCCGCGCGGCTGAGCATCATCGATCCCGGATGGGGCCGGCGCATCCATCTGGATGCTCGCGGTTCACGCTCGGCCGTGCTGTGGAATCCCTGGACCGACAAGGCCAGGCGCCTGTCGCAGTTCCCCGACGACGCCTGGCAGAGCATGCTTTGCATCGAGACGGCCAACGTGCTGGAAGACATCGTGCAGCTGAAGGCCGACGAGCGTCACCGGCTTGAGTTGCGCCTGTCCAGTGAGCCGCTCGCTAGTTAGCGCCGCCCTGCTGCTCCAGCGCCTGGCGAAGTGGCTCGGCGCTGGTAAAGGTCTGTTGCTGAACCAGCTGCCCATCCTTTAGCTGCAACCACAGCACCTCACCCTCGCCAGCCGGATAACGCGGGGCGATGCGGGCATCGCGGTCGAGGAGGATGCGGTAGTTGTAGTCGCGCATCTTCGGCAGGGCGAAGAGCGTGGCGATGACGCGCGGCATGCGGCTGATGTCGGCGAGGAAGACCGCCTGGCGCTTGTCCAGGTAGCCCTTGGGCGTGCCTTCCAAGGCGGCGTTGACCAGCTTGGCGCCGTCCATGTCGCGCGCGACCAGCAGGATCTGTGTCTCGTCGTTCAGGGTGTAGGGCGCGTCGAACTGATCGAGCAGCGTCCAGGTGGCCAGGCGTTCGCCGGGCTCCATTGCCAGTGCAACGGTGGATAGCAGGCACAGCAACAGCAGGGCAGCAGCTTTCATGCTGGAACTCCTAGCAGGGACAGCGGGGGTTAGAGGTCTTCGTCGGTCACCAGGCGCACTTCGCCTGCGTCCATCGCGTAGGCGGCGTCGGCCAGTTCATTGCTGATTTTCTCGACCTTCAGCTCGCCACTGACCCACAGCGGGGCGTAGATGTCGTCGAGCGCAATGCCCTTCGGATAGCGCACCAGCACAAGCTGATTGGGCGGTGGTGGCGGCACGTGGATGCAGGCGCCCGGATAGGGCACCAGGAAGAACAGGGTGCTGTTGCCTTTCTCGTCGCTTTCCAGCGGCACCGGATAACCGCCCAGGCGAATCGCCTTGCCGTCGAGTGCGGCGACGGTCTTGGCGGAGTACATCACCGCAGGCAGATCCTTGTCCTGTTGGCGCAGGCCGCCTTCGCTGTAGAAGGTGCTGTCGCCTTCGGGGCTGTCGTGGCTGATATCGGGCATCTCCTCGAGGGCTTTGCGGTCCTCGGGCGGCATCAGGTCCAGCCAATCGGTTTCCGGCAGTTCGGCGTGGGCCAGGCCGGTGGAAAGCAGCAGGGCGAGCAGCAGGTGGCGCATGGTGATGGGTGTCTCTCGGCGTTGGCGATCGATAACCGGCATGTCGTGCATGCCGGTTTCGAGGAAGGTCAGTCCTTCTTGATTGCGCCGTAGATTACCAGCAGAACGATGGCGCCGATCACCGCGCCGATGAAACCGGCGGCCTGTCCTGCTTCGTAGATGCCCAGCGCCTGGCCGCCGTAGGTAGCCGCAATGGAGCCGCCGATGCCGAGCAGGATGGTCATGATCCAGCCCATGTTGTCATCGCCGGGTTTGAGGAAGCGTGCGACCAGACCGACGATCAGTCCGATGAAAATGGTGCCGATAATGCCCATTGGCGTATCTCCTTGATCCAGGTCGCCGCGATTGCGGCGACCTGATATCTGACCGACGGAGGTGCCATCGGTTCGCCAGTGGCGGGGCTTACGCCTTGCCGATCAAGGCTTCGACGGCGGCGATACCGGCGTCGAGGCTGGCGCGGTCGGCGCTGCGCAGGGTGGCGTGGCCAACCTTGCGCCCGGCCTTGAAGGCCTTGCCGTAGTGGTGCAGATGGCAATCGGCGACGCTGATCACCTTGTCCACCGGCGGTACTTCACCGATGAAGTTGAGCATCGCGCTTTCGCCCAGCTTGGCGGTGGAGCCCAGCGGCAGGCCGGCGACGGCGCGCAGGTGATTTTCGAACTGGCTGCACTCGGCGCCTTCGATGGTCCAGTGTCCGGAGTTGTGCACGCGCGGGGCAATCTCGTTGGCCTTGAGGCCGCCTTCGACTTCGAAGAACTCGAAGGCCAGCACGCCGACGTAATCGAGTCGGTCCAGCACACGACCAACATAGTCCTCGGCCAGCGCCTGCAGCGGGTGCTCGGTGCTGGCGATGGACAGGGCGAGAATGCCGCTGTCGTGGGTGTTGTGCACCAGGGGGTAGAAGCGCGTTTCACCATCGCGGGCACGCACGGCGATCAGCGACACCTCGCCGGTAAAGGGCACGAAACCTTCGAGGATGCACGGCACGCTGCCCAGTTCGGCAAAGGCGCCGGTGACGTCTTCCGGCTTGCGCAGGACTTTCTGGCCCTTGCCGTCGTAGCCCAGGGTGCGGGTTTTCATCACGGCCGGCAGGCCGATGCTGGCCACGGCGGCATCGAGGTCGGCCTGCGACTGAATGTCGGCGAACTCCGGTGTGGGAATGCCCAGGTCCTTGAACATCGACTTCTCGAACCAGCGGTCACGGGCGATGCGCAGGGCTTCGGCGCTCGGGTAGACCGGCACGAACTGCGATAGGAAGGCCACGGTTTCCGCCGGCACGCTCTCGAATTCGAAGGTGACCAGGTCAACCTCGTCGGCCAACTGGCGCAGGTGGTCCTGATCGCCGTAATCGGCGCGGATATGCTCGCCGAGCGCCTGGGCGCAGGCGTCCGGCGCCGGGTCGAGGAAAGCGAACTGCATGCCCAGCGGAGTGCCCGCCAGCGCCATCATGCGGCCCAGCTGGCCGCCACCGATCACACCGATTTTCATAACAAAGCCCCTTTTCAGCAGGTGGCGAACCAAGCAGTTGAACGTTGCCCGCAGCGCAGGAAGCGGAGTTTACGCCGGTAAATGAGCATTCCGAGCAGCGCACAGCGCAAATGCGCCGTGTCGCAGCCCCTGATGGAATGCGCTTCAGGCCTCGCGCGGGTCCGGGTTGCTCAGCACGGTATCGGTCTGTTCCTGGCGGAACTGCTTCAGCGCCGCGTGGAACTGCGGGTGCTGGTGACCGAGGATGCTGGCGGCCAGCAGGGCGGCGTTGACTGCGCCGGCCTTGCCGATGGCCAGGGTGGCGACCGGGATACCGGCCGGCATCTGCACGATCGACAGCAGCGAGTCGACGCCCGAGAGCATGGATGACTGCACCGGTACGCCGAGCACCGGCAGGTGAGTCTTGGCTGCGCACATGCCCGGCAGGTGAGCGGCGCCACCGGCGCCGGCGATGATCACTTGGATGCCGCGGGCCTCGGCCTCTTCGGCGTACTGGAACAGCAGATCCGGGGTACGGTGGGCGGAGACCACCTTGACCTCGTGGGGGATGCCCAGCTTGTCCAGCATCTCGGCGGTGTGGCTAAGGGTGGACCAATCGGACTTGGAGCCCATGATCACGCCAACCAGTGCGCTCATCAAAGTGCCTCTTCTCTCGGGCGCCTAGCGGCGCGTCAAAAACCAACAAGCCACGCGGGCGGGCCAGCGTGGCTTGTCATTATTCGTTGGCCGGGTGCTACCGGCCGAAGGCCGCGCAGTATAACGCAAAGCCGCCGTCGTCGGGCAGTGGCGACGACCGTTTGTCATGCCAGCCGTGACCAGGCGGAAAAACCGCCTAAACCTTGCTCTGGAGCAATGCCGGCGTGGGCTGCGCGCGCACACTGGCCAGACACTCGCATGGAAGAGGAACAGCCTATGAACCAGACCATGAAAGCCGCAGTCGTCCACGCCTTCGGGCAGCCGCTGCGTATCGAGGAGGTGAAAACCCCGCTACCCGGCCCTGGGCAGATTCTGGTGAAGATCGAAGCGTCGGGTGTATGTCACACCGACCTGCACGCAGCCGAAGGCGACTGGCCGGTGAAGCCGAGTCTGCCGTTCATTCCCGGTCACGAGGGCGTCGGCTACGTGGCGGCGGTCGGCAGTGGCGTGACGCGGGTAAAGGAAGGCGACCGTGTCGGCGTGCCCTGGCTCTACACCGCCTGTGGCTGCTGCGAACACTGCCTGACCGGCTGGGAAACCCTCTGCGAGAGTCAGCAGAATACCGGCTATTCGATCAACGGCGGTTACGCCGAATACGTGCTGGCTGATCCGAACTACGTCGGCATCCTGCCGAAAAGCGTCGATTTCCTTGAAATTGCGCCGATCCTTTGCGCAGGCGTGACGGTGTACAAGGGCCTCAAGGAAACCAAGGCCCGCCCCGGACAGTGGGTAGCGATCTCCGGTATTGGCGGTCTCGGCCACGTGGCCGTGCAGTACGCCCGCGCTATGGGCCTGCACGTGGTCGCGGTGGATGTCGACGATGCCAAGCTGGAGCTGGCGCGCAAGCTCGGCGCCAGCCTGACCATCAACGCACGCAAGGAAAATCCGGCCGAGGTGGTGCAACGCGATATCGGCGGTGCCCACGGCGTGCTGGTCACCGCGGTGTCCAACACGGCCTTCGGCATGGCCATCGGCATGGCGCGCCGGCACGGTACGGTGGCGCTGGTTGGCTTGCCGCCGGGTGACTTCCCCACGCCGATCTTCGACGTGGTGCTCAAGGCCATCAGCATCACCGGCTCCATCGTCGGCACCCGCGCCGATCTGCAGGAGGCGCTGGACTTTGCCGGCGAAGGGTTGGTCAAGGCCACGGTACGCAGCGACAGCCTGGACAACATCAACGGTATCTTCGACCAGATGCGCGGCGGGCAGATCGAGGGGCGGGTGGTACTGCAGTTCTAAGACGGGGAAATGGCCACGGATAGGCAATTTTCCTACAGAACGGACGCGGAAGAGCGCACAGATTGCCGCCAGCCGGCTGGCTATACTGTGCGCCCTTCATCCGTACAAGGACGTGCCCAATGAAACGTTGCCTTCCCTTTTTCGCCCTTTCCCTGCTGTCCCTTCAGGTCTCGGCCATCGAGCTGGCCAAGCATCCGCAAGTATTCGATGCCGGCCAGGGCGTCAGCCTGGCAATCGCGCCTTCGGCCGACGGCAAGCAGGCGCTGGTCCAGGTACGCGGCATCAACCACCCGCTCGACGAGGTGGTATTTCTCACCGATGTTCGCGAGCTGGGCAACGAGCAACGCGACTACGGCATCCGTCTCGACGGCCGTGACTACAACCTGCTGAACAAGCGCCGTGCCTGGAGCGGCGAGAGCTACCAGCTCAACCTGCCCAATACCCAGGGCTTCGAGCTCAGTTACAGCGAAGACAAGACCAAGGCGCTGAAGCCCAAGGACCTCCTCGCGCTCTATGAGAAACAGGAAAAGGACGGTGTGCAGGCGCGTCTGGCGGCCTTCGATCGCAAGCAGCGTCTGGCCGACTACAGCGCCCGCCTGCAGGAGATGGATAGCGAAGCCTCCAAGGCCTGCGGCACACCGCTGACGACCAAGGTCGACTGGAGCGCGATCAGCGACGAGCAACTGATCGGCCTCAGCGTGCCGAGCTTCTGTGGCGAAGTGGTCAACCAGATGGCTTACCTGTGCGGCAATGATGATCGCTACAAGGCCGAAGCCAAGACCCTCAAGGGCGTCGACTGCCGCTTCGGCGAGGGGATGAAACTGCACGAGAAGGACGGCCAGCTGCAGTTCACCACCCATCCGGATGAAGCCAACCAGGGCGATTTCATCAACGCCATCCTGCGTAACCGCTGACCGCGTTCCCCGCCTTCGGGCGGGGCATCAGCCTTCGTTGTCGAGCAGCTCGAACGAGGTCAGGCGATCGACCCCATGGCCCATGAACAGGTTGAAGGGGCGGCCAACGTCTACCGCGAGGTCGGCACAGCGCTCGTGATAGCCGTCGCCCAGTAGCGTGCGCTGCCCGATCAGCACGTGTTTGCCCATGCTGCCGACCTCGAACACCAGTTTCTTGATAGGGCTGGTCAGGTAGTCGTCGTTGTCGATGATCACCTCTACCTGACGTTCGTCCATGGCCTTTTGCAACTCCGGATCGCTGAATCGCAGCCTGGCTGGAATGCGTACGTTCTCCGAGTCCAGCGCGAGCTCGCCCATGCTGCCCGGCAGGTCTTCATCGCCCCAGTTTCGGGCGCGTTGAAAACTCAGCGGCGGCAGTTCTTCATTCAGCTTCACCTCGATACGGCAGAACACTTCCTCCCGTGAAGACGGTCTATTGAACGGATTGCCGTTCCCCCGCTTGACCAGAAACGGACGGCCGTGGGCGATGAACGAGGTACGCAGCGGCGTCGGTAATTCGCCTTGAATACCGGTGATCTCGAGGGTGGCTGGCCAGTGTTCGCGGGCCTGCACGATCGGAGTGAAACGCGCGGTAAGGGCTTCACGTTGCGTAGTATCCAATGGCTTGGATTGCAGCCTGACCATCAGCGCCTGCTCGTCACCATCGACCAGACTGTAGCGCAGATGGCCCGGGCGATACCCCAGCTCCTGGAGGAGTCGTTGCAGGCTATCGAGATAGGTGCCTTTTATCCCGGCGCCTTCACGAATGGATTCGTCGAATCGCAGTTTGACCTGAGGCTCCTGCCCGCAGGCGGCGAGTAGTAGGCAAATGGGCAGGAAGGCGGTTCGGAGCAGGGATCGCATAAGGTTCATCCTTGAAAACGGCAGCGGACTCTAGCACGGCCAACCTTTGGCTGACCGTGCGCGAGTACGCGACGCAGGTTTGAATGCATCCGGATGTGGAAAGTGCAAGGCATGCTTTTTGCGTTCTTTTCCCGGTCTGTACCCACGGAATGCATCATGCTGCACGCCTCGCTGACCACCCTGCACGTGGTTTCCCTGATCCTGCAACGCTTTGCCGACCAGCCCGAGTTGCGCCCGCAATTGCTGGCCGGGAGCGGGATTGGTGCGGCTGATCTGGACAATGCCGACGCGCGCATCACCCGGGTGCAGGAGCAGCAAGTGTGCGCCAATGCCCTGACCCTGCGTGCCGACTTGGGCCTCGAATTGGGGCGAAGCCTGCATGTTTCCTCCTATGGGCTGTTGGGTTACGCCGCACTCTCGGCTGCCACCTTTGGTGACGCCTGGCGCCTGCTGTTGCAGTACCCGGCGTTGCTCGGCACCTATTTCCGTCTCGATCTGCAGGTGGAAGGCGAGCTGGCCTGGATCTGCGCCAGCGGCTACCGCGATGCCCAGGCGCTGGAAGTGTTCAACGTGGAGATGTGCCTGGCCTCGCTGAAACTGATCGGCGATGAGCTGCTGCGCCAGCCGCTGCCGCTGGAAGGCGCGGAGTTCACCCATGCGCAACCGCGCTACGTGAAGCGCTATGCAAAGAGTTTTCCCTGCCCGCTACGCTTCGAGGCGCAGCGCAATGCCTTCGCTTTTCCTGCCGCCTTACTGGAGCGGCGACTGCCGCTGGCCGACAGCGTTACCCATAGCGATATGGTCGAGCGCTGCCGTCGCCTGAACGCCGAGTTCAGCAGTCGCCAGGCCTGGCTGGAGCGGGTGCGCCAGTTGCTCGCCGCACAGTTGGCCGAGCCGCCTGGGCTGGAGAACCTGGCGCAGCAGATGCACTGCTCGCCGCGTACCCTGCGTCGTCACCTGCAGGAGCTGGGCACCAGCTACCAGGGCCTGCTCGATGAGTTGCGTTTCGAGCGTGCCAAGGCGTTGCTCAATGAGGAGCAATGGCCGGTGTACCGCATCGCCGAGGTGCTCGGCTTCAGCGAAACCGCCAGCTTCCGCCACGCCTTTCAACGCTGGAGCGGCGTGCCGCCGAGTCGCTTTCGCGCGTAGCCCGGATGCAATCCGGCAATGTCCGGCACCTTTTCCCGGATTGCATCCGGGCTACCGGTGATCACTGTGGGAGCGGCTTCAGCCGCGATTAAAGCTCGCCGCTGAAGCGGCTCCTATAGGGGGCATTCCTTTGCTTGCACGTTGCGGTACATCTGCAGCGCATCCGGCACCTTTTCCCGGATTGCATCCGGGCTACGGGCGATCACCGTGGGAGCGGCTTCAGCCTCGATAAAGGCTCGCCGCTAAAGCGCCTCCCACAGGGGGGACTCATTCCTCCGCCTGCACGTTGCGATACATCTGCAATCGCGCTGCTTCATGCAGGCCGAGGCTCAGCGCCAGCAGACGCTGGAATTCCTCGGGGTGGCGTTCGGCCACGTTGTCGCGCGGCGTCGGCGAGCGCAGGTCGTGCAGGGTCGGCGAGCTGCCGTCGTGCTGCATCTGCACGAGAAAGTCTCGGGTCACTGCGCCGATCACCGGGAAGCTGCCTTCCTGCAGCACCAGCGGTACCACGCGCTCGCCTTCCGGCGCTGGCAGTTGCAGGTCGCGACCGAGACCGCCGTTGTCGAAGGGCACGCCCACCAATCCGGCCACGGTGGGCAGCAGGTCGGCCAGGCCTACGGCTTCGTCGAACTCACGCGGCGCCAGCCATTTCGGCGCGTGGATCAGCAGCGGTACGTTGTTGCTCTCCAGCCCCAGTTGCTCGAAGGCCGGCGCCATGTGCGGGATCTGGCTGATGCGGGTGTTGTGGTCGCCGAAGAAGACGAAAATGCTGTCGTCGTAGAAGCCCTGCTCCTTGGCCAGCTCCATCAGGCGACCGATATTGAAGTCCAGCAGGCGCACCGCGTTGTACTGCTCGACGCTGCGCGAGCCGGCCTGCTGCACCTGTTCCAGCGGCAGGTCGAGCGCCTCGAAGCCGTCGTTGTCCTTGGGGATGGTGAAAGGGCGGTGGTTGCCGGAGGTCTGCAAGTAGGCGAAGAACGGCTTGTCCTTCGGCAGGGCGCCGAGGATGCGCGTACTTTCCTTGAAGAAATCCAGATCGGAAATGCCCCACACGTCCACCTGCGGCGACTGCCAGTGGCGTTCCTCGTAGAGCTGCACACCGTCGATGCTCTGGCGGATCAGCGCGTTGATGTTCGCCCAGCCGGCGTTGCCGCCGATCATGTAGAACTTCTCATACCCCTCGAGCGCGTTGATCAGCGTGCGCTGGCGGGCGATCAGCGGGTTGCGCGTGGCGGTCTCCTGGCGCGACACGTCGGGGATACCGGTGATGCTCGCCCACACCGTCTTGGCGGTGCCAGTCACCGGCACGTAGAAGTGGCGGAAGAACCAGCTTTGCTGGGCCAGGCGATCCAGATTCGGCGTTGGGTTCAGCGGGTTGCCGTAGGCGCCCACGGCACTGGTGCCGAGGGATTCGAGCATGACGAAAATCACGTTGGGCGGGCGCTCGGCCTGGATGCGATGTGCCTGCACCGGCTGATGACGAAAGAAGTTCAGCCCCTGCGCATCGCGCTCGCTGACGCCCAGGTAATTGGCCACCACGTCGTAGTGCTCGCGCGTGGCGGCCTCGTCGAAGGCGGCGGGTTCGAGCTTGAGGGTGTCGAAGAGAAACAGCGCCGGGTTGAGGCCGAGCGCGCCGATCTGGCCGTTGCCACTGTAGAAGGCATCGCTCCAGCGCAGCGGCACCGGGTTTTCCAGGTTTAGCGCGCTGACGCGGCCGAGCAGGCCGAAGAACACCAGCACGCTCACCACCGCCGCACCGCCAAGCGCCGGCAACACGCCAACTCTGCCGCTGGCAGGTCGATCCAGAGTGACGCGTTCCAGACGCAGCAGCGCCCAGGCCCACAGCGCCACACCGGCCAGCCAGGCCAGGGTTATCCACAGCACCGGGTAGGTCTGCCAGAGCATGCCGGCGGAAATCTGCGCATCGCCGGTAAAGCGCAGCACGGTGGCGTTGAGGCGCACGCCCAGGTAGGCGTAGTGGCCGAAGTCGATGATATACAGCAGGCCCAGCGCCGCCACGGCCAGCAGCAGATAGCCCCGCAGCAGCCAGCGCACGGCGCGAAAGCGCGCCAGGCGCAGCTTCGGCAGCGCCAGCAGGAGGCCTGGCGGCAGCATCAGCAACAGGGCCAGGCGCAGGTCGAAGCGCAGGCCGATGCCGAGGGTGCGCAGCACGTCCGGGTCGCTGAGGCTGTCGACGGCGGAAAAGCCCAGCAGAAACAGCCCGCGCAGGGCCGCGAAGAGGACGAACAGCAGCGCCGTCAGGCCTGCCAGGTACTGCAGGCGGCGGGATCTCAGCCAGCTCATGCGAGGTTCCTTGTGGGGCGGGCCAGCAGCCAGCGCACAGCGGCGCTCAGTAAGGCGCCAAGGCTGTAGAGGGCCAGGTAGGGATCGATCAGGTAGTCCCAGTAGTTTTCCGAGGCGCCCAGGCGCAGGGCAAAGGCCAGCGTCGCCAGTATCAGCGCCAAGGCGCCGAGCCAGCTGCGCTGGACGATCAGCACCGCGCATAGCAGGCCCAGCACCATTAGCATCGGCCGCGGTTCGAAGCCGAGCTGGTAGGGGTCGGCATAGCTAAGGCCCAACGCCGCCGGGTAGAGCAGCATGGCCAGGCCGGCGAACAGCGCCAGGCTGGCCAGGCGATCACCGGCGCTGGCAAGTGGCACGCCGAAGCGACTCAGGGTCGCCCAGCCGAGCAGCACCAGGCTGGCCACCGACAGGTCGCCGCTATAGGTGCGCAGCTGCAGCGCCAGGCTAATGCCTTGCACTGGCACCAGGCTGAGCAGCAGGCAGCCCGCCAGCAGAATGCCGTGTTGGGATTTATTGCGCGTCAGCCGCGCAAGGATCAGGAACAGCAGCAGGGCAAAGGCCAGGTGCGGCAGCCAGAAGTCAGTCATGCGGGCGGCGCTCCGACAGCCAGGCCTCGTTGAAGGCCAGGTGCTTGATGAACATGTCGTTCCACGAATAGACCAGGTGGTAGGTACCCTCGCGGTCGCGGGTGAAGTAGGGGTACTCGTAGTCGAAGGTGCAGCCTTCGGCGCTGCACATGCGCGCGCTCACCCGCTCGAGGAACTGCGCCTGCTGCTCGGGCTTGCCGCCGCTGGTGCGGAATTTTTCGCTGACCACGGCAGGAAATTCGTCGCGCGGGATCGGTTCTCCCCACGGGTTGGGCGTCTCGTCCAGCTCGCCCAGGGTGCGCCAGTTGCCCAGCTTGGCATCGGTGGCGTAAAGGGTCAGGCGGAAGCGGCCGTCCTCCAGGTCATTCATCGCCACCAGCAGGCTGCCGTCGGGGCGACCGACCGCCGCCAGGGACGAGTTGGGGTTGCTCGGCTCCACCGGCTGCGGCCGGCTCCAGCTACGCCCAGCGTCCTCGCTGTAGCTGGCCAGCACACGGTGATGCTCCTCACCGGCGTAACGCAGCAGGGCCACGGCGCGATTTTCGTTCAGTGGCACCACGGTGGGCTGCAACGAATAGCGCCCTTTGCCGATGCGGTGCTTGCCCAATACTTCACCCTTCGCGCTCAGGTGCAGGTACTCGGGAAACTTGCCGAGAAACTCGTGGTAAACCGGCAGGCCGATGCTGCCGTCGACATGAAACACCGGCGCGGCGCGCACCAGGGTACTGATATTGAGAAAGGGACTGGTGACCAGTTGGCGGGGCGCCGACCAGGTTTCACCGAGGTCGTCGGAGACCATGGCGTTGACCGCGCTACCGGCCCAGCCACCCAGCGACACCGAGACGTAGAACAGCCACAGGCGGTTGTCTGGCGCCAGGCTGATCACCGGGTTACCCAGCTTGCGGATGTGCTTGCCGACCGCACGCTGGGTGGCCTCACGGGTGGCCAGTACGCGTTCGGCGCTCCACTGGCCGCTGGCGGCATCGAAGCGCGCGGCGCGGATCTGCACATCGGCTGCGCCTTCGCGCGTGCCGGCGAACCAGGCCGCCATCAGGTCGCCGGCGGGCAGGCCGGTGATGGAGGCGGAGTGAACGAAATCCTCCAGGTCGGAGGAGGCGAAGTGTGCGGCCAGGGCCGGTGTCGCATCGGCTGCGGGTGGCGTCGACTGGCTGGCGAAGGGTGCCAGCGCATGGGGCGCGGCGCCGAGCCAGGCCCAGGCGAACACCGTGGCCGCGCCCAGCAGCAGGGCGCAGGTCTTGAAGGTCGAGGTCATGATCGGGGGTTCAGGGATGTCCTGGCGAGGCCAGGTGCGAGCTGGCGACTTCTTCTACCGGGCGGGCGTCGACCGGGTCGTAGTAGACCTCCAGCTTGCGGCCGTCACGGTCGAAGCCATAGATCTCGTAGCAGTGGCCGGGGGTGATACGGAACTTGGTGATCTGCACGCCCTGGCGCTTCATCTGCTCGCGGAACTGCGACTCGGGCATCCAGGCACTGCGATCAGGGCGGGCACAGTCGGTGTCGGCCAGCAGCGGCGTGGCGCCGAGCAGCAGCAGGCCGCCCAGGGCGATGCGGGCTAGGTGAGGCATGGCGAGGCTCTCGTCACGAGGCGCCGGCCGCCAGGGCCGGCGCCGGGCTGCGATCAGTCTTCGATCTCGCTCTTCACGGCCTTGCCGCTGACCGGGTCGTGGTAGATCTCGACCTTGCGGCCTTCCTTGTCGAAGCCGTAGATCTCGTAGCAGTTGCCTTCGGTGACCTTGAACTTGTTGATCTTGTAGCCATCGGCCACCAGCTTGGCCTGGAACTGCTCCGGGTCTTGCCAGGTGGCGCGATCAGCGGTGGTGCATTCGGTCTTGGCGAAGGCCGGCGCGGCGCAGGCGAGCAGGGCGGAAACGAGCAGTAGACGGCGCATGGTGAGGCTCCTGATGGGGTTCGGAGCCGTCACCTTCGGCGCACAGGCTTAACGAAAGCTTAAGGCTCACACCCCGTTACATCTTGTCGGCGAGCATCCGGGTGGCAGCGCAATTTGGCCATTTCGATCCCCTTTTGGCCGTTACCAGCGTTCTCGACGCTGGCCGAGCAGGCGAACAATGCAGGCACAACAACGAGCCTGGAGCGCTTTGCATGCTCACCTACTACAGCGACGACCACCACCTGCACCATGGCAAATGCGAGCTGATCGACGGGCAACTGATGCCCTGTTTCGAGAAGCCGCAGCGCGCCGACCACATCCTCGCCCGCGTGAAGAACCGCCAGCTCGGCGAGGTTCGCGCACCCAGGGACTTTGGCCTGGCGCCCATCGAACGCATTCACAGCAAGGCTTACCTGGAGTTCTTCAAGGGTGCCTGGGCGCGCTGGCAGGAGCAGGGCGGCAAGGGCGACCTGCTGCCGTTCACCTGGCCTGCGCGCACCCTGCGGCGGATGATCCCCAATGACCTGCACGGCCAGCTTGGCTACTACAGCTTCGACGGCGGTGCGCCGATCACTGCCGGTACCTGGCAGGCCGCCTACAGCGCCGCGCAGGTGGCGCTCAGCGCCCAGCAGGAGATCGCCAACGGCGCCCACAGCGCCTTCGCCCTGTGCCGTCCGCCAGGCCACCATGCCGCAGGCGACGTGATGGGCGGCTACTGCTACCTGAACAACGCCGCCATCGCCGCCCAGGCCTTCCTCGACCAGGGTCGCCGGAAGGTGGCCATCCTCGATGTCGACTACCACCACGGCAATGGCACCCAGGACATCTTCTACCAGCGCAGCGACGTGCTGTTCGCCTCGATCCACGGCGACCCGGCCGAGGAGTTCCCGTTCTTCCTCGGTTATGCCGACGAACTGGGCGAGGGCGCCGGCGAGGGCTACAACTTCAATTACCCGTTGCCGATGGGCAGCTCCTGGGAAACCTGGAGTGCGGCGCTGGAGCAGGCCTGCCAGCGCATCGCCGAGTACGGCGCCGAGGTGGTGGTGGTGTCGCTGGGCGTGGACACCTACATGGAAGACCCGATTTCGCAGTTCAAGCTCGACAGCCCGGACTACCTGGCCATGGGCCGGCGTATTGCCGCGCTGGGCCTGCCGACGCTGTTCATCATGGAAGGCGGCTACGCGGTGGAGGCCATCGGGGTCAACGCGGTCAACGTACTGGAAGGGTTCGAGGGCGCCTGAGAGGCGCCTCTTCAGCAATCAGAAATCTGCCAAACAAGAGCAATATTTCAGGGGTGCTAGAACGATGAAAGCCATCAAACAGATGCTTGGCGCCGCCCTGTGCGGCGCCACACTGCTCAGCGGTGCGGTACAGGCCAAGGAGCTGCGTGTATACAACTGGGCGGACTACATCCTGCCGTCCGTGCCCAAGGACTTCCAGAAGGAGTCCGGTATCCAGATCACCTGGGACACCTTCGAGACCAACGAGGCGCTGGAGGCCAAGCTGCTCACCGGCAACTCCGGCTATGACCTGGTGATCCCCTCCAACCAGTTCCTCGAAACCCAGATCAAGGCCGGCGTGTTCGCCAAGCTGGACAAGTCGAAGATCCCCAACTGGAAGAACCTCGATCCTGTGCTGCTTGGTCTTCTGGAGAAGAACGATCCGGGCAACCAGTACGGCGTGCCCTACATGTACGGCACCGTGCTGATCGGCTACAACCCGGACAAGGTCAAGGCCGCGCTCGGCGACGATGCGCCGGTCAACAGCTGGGATCTGGTGTTCAAGCCCGAGTACATGGAAAAGCTGAAATCCTGCGGTGTGGCCATGCTCGACTCGCCCACCGAGATCATCCCCATCGCCCTGCACTACCTGGGTCTGGACCCCAACAGCACCAACCCGGCCGACTACGACAAGGTTACCGAGCTGCTGCTCAAGGTGCGCCCGTACGTGACCTACTTTCATTCGGCCAAGTACATGACCGACATCGCCAACGGCGACATCTGCGTGGCCGTCGGCTATTCCGGCAGCTTCTACCAGTTCGCCAACCGCGCCAAGGAAGCCGGCAACGGTGTGACGATCAACTGGCGTCTGCCCAAGGAAGGCGCGCCGATCTGGTTCGACACCTGGGCCATCCCCAAGAGCGCGCAGAACGTCGACGAAGCTCACGCCTTCATCAACCACCTGCTCGAACCCAAGGTGATCGCGCCGATCAGCGATTTCCTCGGCTACCCCAACCCCAACGTGCCGGGCATGCAACTGGTGGGCAAGGACATTGCCGACGACCACGACCTGACGCCGACGCCGGAGCTGCAGAAGTCGCTGTACGTGGTGCAGCCACTGCCGCAGAAGATCGAGCGCGTGCGTACGCGGGCGTGGACGTCGATCAAGTCGGGTAAGTGAGGTCATCGCGGGCGAAGCGCAAGGCCGCCCAGCCGTTCCTGCAGAGGTTGCAGTTTTTTGTAGGGGCGGCTTCAGCCGCGAATGTCGTCGTCCTGCTAAAGCCAGCGCGGTTGCGCACCCTGGCTAAAAGCTCAGCCGCCCACTTCCCCCGTCTCCAACTTGCGCCACAGCAAGCGCACCGCCGCCTTGCGCACCAGGGCGCAGCGGTACAGGCGGATTTCCAGCGGGATCTGCCACTGCTCGCCGCCGCAGATGGCCAGTTCGCCGCGCGCCAGTTCTGCCGTCACCGATAGCCTGGGCACCCAGGCCACGCCCATGCCCTGCAGGGCCATGCTCTTGAGGCTGTCGGCCATGGCCGTTTCGTACACGGTAGTCGAGCGCAGCGCACGCTGGCGCAGCAGCAGATTGACCGAGCGCCCGAGAAAGGCGCCGGCGCTGTAGGCCAGCAACGGTACGCTCTGGCCATTGTCGAGGTCGTAAAGCGGTGCGCCGGACTCGTTCACCGCGCATACCGGCAGCATCGAGGTCGCGCCCAGGTGCAGCGACGGGAAGATCGCCGGGTCCATCTGCAGCGCGGCATCGGGATCGTAGTAGGCGAGGATCAGGTCGCAGGCGCCCTCACGCAGCGAGTGCACCGCCTCGCCGACGTTGGTCGCCACCAGGCGGGTTGTCAGGGGCAGGCCTTCGCGGCGCAGGCGAGCGATCCATTCGGGGAAGAAGCCCAGGGTCAGCGAGTGGGCGGCGGCAATCGACAGCACCTCGCCCTGCTGACCTTCCAGATTGTGTAGGTGGCGCACCACCTCGCCGAGCTGCTCGACCAGGCTGCGCGCGGTGACCAGAAACAGGCGGCCGGCCTCGGTCAGCTCGATGGGGGTGCAGGAGCGGTCGACCAGGGTCAGGCCGAGCATCGCTTCCAGGCTGCGGATACGCCGGCTGAACGCGGGCTGGGTGACGAAGCGCTTCTCGGCCGCCTGGGAGAAGCTGCGGGTGGCGGCCAGGGCGACGAAGTCTTCCAGCCATTTGGTTTCCAGGTTCATCGCAGGCTCCCGAGGAAAGACCCGGTAGATGGGGCGTGAATCGTGGGAGGCGTTTCAGTGGCGAGCGGTCGCGGCTGAAGCCCCTCCCTCGGAGGTCATGTACGCCGCAGCAGCGATCGACGTCACATCAACATTATGCCGATTGTGCATAGGGCAGCAAGTAACGGCATTGGTCGCGGCGCGGTTAGAGCCCATATTCTATGGGCATCGCGGCACTCGCCGTATTTCCCAAGAGTCATCTCTATCATGTCCTCTGCTGCATCTGTTCGCGTCGAAAAAGACCTGCTCGGTACCCTCGAAGTCCCTGCCGATGCCTATTACGGCATCCAGACCCTGCGCGCCGTACAGAACTTCCGCCTGTCCGGCGTGCCGCTGTCGCACTACCCGAAGCTGGTGATCGGCCTGGCCATGGTCAAGCAGGCCTCGGCTGACGCCAACCGCGAGCTGGGCCACCTGTCCGCCGCCAAGCACACGGCGATCAGCACGGCCTGCGCACGCATCATCCAGGGCGAGTTCCACGATCAGTTCGTGGTCGACATGATCCAGGGCGGCGCCGGCACCTCGACCAACATGAACGCCAACGAGGTGATCGCCAACATCGCCCTCGAAGCCATGGGTCATGAGAAGGGGCAGTACCAGCACCTGCACCCGAACAACGACGTGAACATGGCGCAGTCGACCAACGACGCCTACCCGACCGCCATCCGCCTCGGTCTGCTGCTCGGCCACGACAGCCTGCTGAGCGCGCTGGACAAGCTGATCCAGTCGTTCGCCGCCAAGGGCCTGGAGTTCGGCCACGTGCTGAAGATGGGCCGCACCCAGCTGCAGGACGCCGTACCGATGACCCTCGGCCAGGAATTCCGTGCCTTCGCCACCACCCTCGGCGAAGACCTGCAGCACCTGAAACTGCTGGCGCCGACTCTGCTCACCGAAGTCAACCTGGGCGGTACCGCCATCGGCACCGGCATCAACGCCGACCCGAAATACCAGGCCCTGGCGGTCAAGCGCCTGGCCATCATCAGCGGTCACCCGCTGACCCCGGCTGCCGACCTGATCGAAGCCACCAGTGACATGGGCGCCTTCGTGCTGTTCTCCGGCATGCTCAAGCGCACCGCGGTCAAGCTGTCGAAGATCTGCAACGACCTGCGCCTGCTGTCCAGCGGCCCGCGTACCGGCATCAACGAGATCAACCTGCCGGCGCGTCAGCCGGGTAGTTCGATCATGCCGGGCAAGGTCAACCCGGTGATCCCCGAGGCGGTCAACCAGGTGGCCTTCGAAGTGATCGGCAACGACCTGGCGCTGACCATGGCAGCCGAAGGCGGCCAGCTGCAGCTGAACGTGATGGAGCCGTTGATCGCCTACAAGATCTTCGACTCGATCCGCCTGCTGACCCGCGCCATGGACATGCTGCGCGAGCTGTGCATCGACGGCATCACCGCCAACGAAGACCGCTGCCGTGAACTGATGGAAAACTCCATCGGTCTGATCACCGCGCTCAACCCCTACATCGGTTACGAGAATGCCACCCGTATCGCCAAGGTCGCCCTGGAAAGCGGGCGCGGTGTGCTGGAACTGGTGCGTGAGGAGCAGCTGCTGGACGAGGCCACCCTGGCCGACATCCTGCGCCCCGAGAACATGATCGCCCCGCGTCTGGTTCCGCTGCAGGGCTGATTCATCGAATGACGCACGCCGCCTCTTTGGGCGGCGTGTTCATTTCCGCCCTCGAACCTGTGCTTGGGGCGGCACCGCAGAAGACCGCAGAGACGGCCCCCACAACAACGACAATCCGGGTGTACAACCACATGAGTCAGAGCAACACCGCTTCCCCCTCCTTCCTAGCCCGCGTGCCGCTGTGGCAGCAGATCCTCTTCGGTCTGGTGCTTGGTGTCGTGATCGGCATGCTGTTCAAGAGCGTCGCCCTGGCGCTGGCACCGATCGGCGCGCTGTTTCTCAATGCGATCAAGATGCTCATCGTGCCGCTGGTGTTCGTTTCCCTGGTGGCCGGCATCACCTCGATGAGCGACAGCGCCAAGCTCGGTCGCATCAGCGTCAAGACCATCGCCATCTATCTGATCACCACCGCCTTCGCGGTGAGCATCGGCCTGCTGTTCGGCACCCTGTTCAGCCCCGGTGAGGGCATGCAGATGGTCGCCAACGGCACCATGGAGGCCAAGCAGGCGCCTTCGCTGGTAGAGATACTGGTGGGCCTGGTGCCGACCAACCCGGTGACCGCCTTCGCCGAAGGCAACATCCTGCAGATCATCGTCTTCGCCATCGCCCTGGGCCTGAGCATGAACCTGGTCGGCGAGAAGGCGGCCCCGACGATTCGCCTATTCGACAGCCTGGCCGAGGTGCTCTACAAGCTCACCGACCTGGTGATGCGCTTCGCTCCCATCGGCGTGTTCGCACTGATCGCCGGCGTGGTCGCTTCCCATGGCATCGAGGTGCTGCTGCCGCTGGCTGGCGTGATCGGGGTGATCTACCTGGCCAGCCTCGCCCATCTGCTGCTGATCTATGGCGGCCTGATCGGCGGCCTGGCGCGTCTCAGCCCACTGCGCTTCTTCCGTGGCATCGCCCCGGCACTGGCGGTGGCCTTCAGTACCTCGAGCAGCTCCGGCACCCTGCCGGTGTCCATCGAGTGTGCGCGCAAGAACCTTGGCGTATCGCAGGGCGTGGCCGGCTTCGTGCTGCCGGTGGGCGCCACCATCAACATGGACGGCACCGCGATCTACCAGGGCGTGCTGGCACTGTTCATCGCTCAGGCCTTCGGCATCGACCTGAATGCCGGGCAGTACCTGATGATCATCCTCACCGCCACCCTGGCCTCCATCGGCACCGCCGGCATCCCCGGCGCCGGGCTGATCATGCTTGGCCTGGTGCTGAGCTCGGTGGGTCTGCCGCTGGAAGGCGTGGCGCTGATCGCTGGTATCGACCGCATCCTCGACATGGCGCGCACCACGGTGAACGTCGCCGGTGACCTGATGACCACCACACTGGTCGCACGCAGCGAGAAGGAGCTGGACCGCGAGATCTACAACAGCGACAACGTTGCCTGAGTCTTGCCCGCCAGGCTGTCCACAGCCTGGCACATTCGTTTTTCATAGGAGGCCTCACCAGCCTCACCCTTCAGGGATGGCCTCGGCCATCCCTTTTTTTTATTCGGCTGCAGGCGCCCTGTCGCTCCCACTACATCCCCATCACACGTTCGTTCAGCGCCTGGTCAGTTGCCGATACAACTGCGGCAGGTACAGCGGCAGATGCTGCGGCTTGTCGATCAGCGTGTAGCCGCTGGCGCCGAACATGTACGGGAGGTAGTCGCCGGCCTGCTGGTCGATGGTGATGCAGAACGGCAGTACGCCGGCGCGGCGGGCTTCGAGCACCGCCTCGCGGGTGTCCTCCACGCCGTAGCGGCCCTCGTAGAGGTCGAGGTCGTTGGGCTTGCCATCGGTGACCAGCAACAGCAGGCGCTGGCTCTGCTGGCGCTCGCCGAGCAAGCGCGTGGCCTGGCGGATGGCCGCGCCCATGCGCGTGTAGTAGCCGGGGCGCACGGCGAGGATGCGCCCGCGGACCTGCTCGTCGTAGCGCTGGCCGAATTGCTTGAGCTCCTGCATGCGCACCTGCTGGCGGCGCAGCGAGGAGAAGCCATACAGGGCGAAATCATCACCGGCCGCCGACAGCGCTTCGGCGAACAGCAGCAGGCTGTCCTGGATGACGTCGATGACCCGTTGCTCGTCGTTGAGGTGCGATTCGGTGGACATCGACAGGTCGGCGAGCAGCAGGCAGGCCAGCTCGCGGCGGGTGCTGCGTTGTTCGAGAAACAGGCCCTTCTCGCAGGCCCTGCCCTGTAGACGCTGCACCTGGAAGTCGAGCCATGCGCTGAGGTCCAGCTCGCTACCCTGCGGTTGCTGGCGCAGCCACTGGCGGTCGTTGCGCAGTACCTCGAACTGGCGGCGTAGACGCCGTGCGGGCAGTGCCAGGTGCGTCGGCAATGGCTGCGCCTCGGCCGCGCGCGGGTAGAAGAGCTGCAGACTGACGTGGCGTTCGAGCAGGGCCGAGCGGCGGTAATCCCACTCCGGCAGGTGCAGGCCCGCGCCCAGCGGCAGGTCGTCCTGCTCCGGTGATGGCAGGTCGAGGTCCAGATGCAGGCCGCCGCCCTTGCGCGTGCGCTGGCGCGACAGGGTCAGCTCGTCGAGGTCCTCGGCCACGCGGGCAGCATCGAGGTCCTCGCTGTCATCGTTGCAGCGGTCCAGTTGCACATGTTCGGACCAGCTGAACAGGTTTTCCAGGCGGAACAGCAGCAGGCCGCCCTTGCCGCTGGTGTCGTCGGTACGCGAGGCGCGTTTGCGCAGTGAACGTTGCGCCGGGTTGGGGTTGCGGGCGCTGCCCTCACCCTCCTCGGGCAGTTCGCTGGAGGCGCCGGGGCCCTGGCCCTGCGGCGGATACAACCACAGCGGCAATGGCCAGGGGGCGCGTTCGTCATGGGCGAAATGGGTGACGCTGCCGGGTTCGCGCAGCGCCTGGCGCAGGTCGCGCTCCAGCGCCGCACTGGCGGGCGGCAGGCTGTCGGGGGCGGGGCGCAGGCGCAGGTGCGCATCGACCAGCCGTTGGTAGCGAGGGCGCATGGCCGGGTAGCGTCCCAGCAACTCGTTCACCCAGCGCTGGTTGTCACGCCCCCAGTGGCGCATGTCGTCGGCGACTGCGCCGAGCATCGCCAGCCAGCGGTACAGCTCACGGTTCAGCTCGGCCTGCGGGAACACGGCGAGGGTCGGCGGCAGGCGCATGTTCTGCGCGTCGCGCCAGGCCACCGGCATCTGCCGACAGGTACCGGCGACCTGTTGCAGCAGGCTGCGTCGCAGCAGCAGTTCGCGCGGCTGCACGGCCTGGATCTGCACTGCGCTGGCGCCGCCGATGGCGTGAAAGAGCAGGGCCAGGGCGCGCTGCTGGTCGCTCAGCTGCACCTGGGCGTGAGTGAAGTCCGGGTCGCTGCGGCGGGTGATGAAACGGTGCCAGACGCTACCGACCCATTCCTCGACTTCGATGCTGAACGCCATGCGGCCTCCAGAAAAAAGACGTGGGAGGCGCAACAGCGGCGATGTTCGCGGCTGCTGCCCTCCCACAGGACATCATCAGGCCGTGGCAATGACGACGTTCTTGCGCTGCACGAAGCTCAGCAGGTAGCAGACCAGGCCGAGGGCGAAGCCGATGCCGGCAACCAGGCGTGCCCAGAAGTACGGCGCCAGCTGGTCCATGGTGGCCATGAAGGCCATCGCTTCGTTGTCGCTCGGCCAGCGTTGCAGCCAGATCTGCGCGGCGCCGGCGGCGGTCAGCAGCAGGGTGATCAGCACCATGGAGATGGTCATCAGCCAGAAACCGGCGATCTCGACGCGCTGGGCGCGCTCCTGCGGTGCTTCACCGATGCCCCGCAGGCGCGGCATGGCGTAGGAGATCATGGTCATGACGATCATCGCGTAGGCACCGTAGAACGCCAGGTGGCCATGCGCTGCGGTGAGCTGGGTGCCGTGGGTGTAGTAGTTCACCGGTGCCAGGGTGTGCAGGAAGCCCCACACGCCGGCGCCGAAGAATGCGGTCACGGTAGTGCCCAGTGCCCACAGGCCGGCGGCACGGTTGGGATGCTGGCGACGACGACGGCGCACCATGTTGAAGGCGAACAACACCATGGCGAAGAACGGCAGCGGTTCCAGGGCCGAGAAGATCGAACCCAGCCACAGCCACACACCCGGTGCGCCGATCCAGAAGTAGTGGTGGCCGGTGCCGATGATGCCGGTGATCAGGGCCATGGCGATGATCACGTAGAGCCACTTCTCGATCACCTCGCGGTCGACGCCGGTTATCTTGATCAGCACGAAGGCCAGCATCGAACCCATGATCAGTTCCCACACGCCTTCCACCCACAGATGCACCACCCACCACCAGTAGTACTTGTCGCGGGCGAGGTTTTCCGGGTTGAAGAAGGAGAACAGAAACATCACCGCGAGGCCGATCAGGCCGGTCATCATCACCACGCTAACGGTGGTCTTGCGACCTTTGAGCAGGGTCATGCCGATGTTGTAGAGGAAGCCCAGGGCGACCACCACGATACCGGCCTTGGTGATCGTCGGCTGTTCGAGGAACTCGCGACCCATGGTCGGCAGCAGTTCGTTGCCGGTGATCCTGGCCAGTGTGGCGTAGGGCACCGCGAGGTAGCCGAGGATGGTCAGCACGCCGGCGATGGCGAACACCCAGAACAGGATGATCGCCAGTTTCGGGCTGTGCAGTTCGCGGTCGGCCTCTTCGGGGATCAGGTAGTAGGCCGCGCCCATGAAGCCGAACAGCAGCCACACGATCAGCAGGTTGGTGTGCACCATGCGCGCCACGTTGAAGGGGATCAACGGGAACAGGAAGTCACCGACCACGTACTGCAGGCCCATGATCAGGCCGAACAGGATCTGCCCGACGAACAGCATCAGGGCGAACACGAAGTAGGGTTTGGCCACGGCTTGCGAGGCGAATTTCAGATGCGGATTGGCAGTGGTCATTTCTCAGCCCTCCCTGTTTGGCGGCCAGTCGTTGGTATCGATCTTCGAGGTCCACTTGAGGAACTCGGCGAGATCGTCCACTTCCTTGTCGCTCAGGTTGAATTGCGGCATCGCGCGGCGGCCGGGAACGCCCAGTGGCTGGGCCGCCATCCAGGCATGCAGGAAGCTGCTGAACTGTTCCTCGCCACCACGGCGGATGAACACGTTGCCCAGTTCCGGGGCGAAGTAGGCGCCCTCGCCCAGCAGGGTGTGGCAGCCGATGCAGTTGTTCTGCTCCCAGATCAGCTTGCCGCGCACCACTGCTTCATTCATCAGGTGTTCGTTGGTGCGTTCGGGGAAGGTTTGTTCGCTGTGGAAGGTCAAGGCCAGGAATATCAGGATGAAGAACACGCTTCCCCCGAAGTAGATATTTCTGGCCATTCCCTTGGTGAAGGTTTCCGACATGGTCATGTCCTCAAAGGCTTGGCGAGGTCATTTTCGGACGGCACCCCGGGAAAACCGCTTGATGGCGATCAAGAAGGCGGAATCGCAGTACTGGGGGGATAGGGGAACTCGGGTTGGCGGCGGATTCCGGGCGGGTGCAAAGATCGCGGACAAGTCCGCTCCCACGGGAAAGGCGCCGCTCGCAGTTCTTTCGTGGGAGCGACGGGCGCCTAGCCTTGCTCGCGAGTGAGGGCGGCACCGCTCTCGGGCTCTTGTGGGAGCGGACTTGTCCGCGAACCGCCAGCACAGCGGCACGATGTCGGCGTTGGGGGTGAAGATGCCGCGGACCCGTCCGCTGCCACAGTCAAGAAGCGCGACCCTCTTTTGTGGCGGCGGACGTGTTCGCGAACAGGGTCTCCGGCTCGCTCAGGGCGTGCCGAAGTACAGCGCGCTCGCCATGCACAGCGACCACGCCAGCAACGACACACGCCATAGGCGCGGGCTGTGGCGCAACTCCATGAAGCCATCGACGATCAGCCAGGCCTTGCCCAGCGCTGCCGCCGACAATGCCAGGGCGGCCCAGGAGGCGACCGGCGCGGTGACCAGCCACAGGCTCAGCAGCGACAGCACTACCAGGCCCAGCCAGCACAGGAAAGTGTTCATCTGCCTTACCTCTGCAGATAGAGCAAGGGGAACAGCAGCACCCAGATCAGATCGACCATGTGCCAGTACAGGACGCACGACTCCAGCTCGCCGTGCTTGCCGGCCTGCGTGTACACGCCGCGCCGGCAGCGCCAGGCCAGCCAGCCGAACAGCAGCAGGCCGGGCAACACGTGGAGGAAATGGAAGCCGCCGAGAATCCAGTACAGGGTGAAGAAGCGGTCGTACTCCAGATCCAGCCCGGCGTCGATCAGATGGCCGAATTCGCGGCCCTTGAGCACCACGTAGACGCAGCCGCTGGCCAGCGCGGCGAGCAGCCAGGCGCTGGCCTGGCGAGCGTGACCGGCACGTACCCGGTGCACGGCCAGTGCCGCGAAGAAACCGGCGGTGAGCAGGCTGAGGGTCAGTGCCAGGCCGATGGAGCCGTCGAGCAGCGCCCGGCTGGCGGCGAATTGCGCGCCGGATAGCGCCTGGGTGATGGCGAAGCTGAGGATCAGCAGGGCGAACACCGTCAGCTCGGCGAGGATGAACAGCCACATCGCCAGGTCGCCCGGCAGGCGGGCGACCTGGCGCTCAGCCGAAGTGGACATCGACCAGATCCATCAGTGCAGCGACCGTCTGTGCATCGTCCGACAGCGGTTCGGCCAAACAGGCGCGACACGCCGTGCGGGCGTCCATGCCGTTATGGATCAGGCGCGCGGCGTAGATCAGCAGGCGGGTCGAGGCCACCTCCTCCAGGTCATGCTGCTCGAGGCGGCGGATGTCCTGGCCGAGGGAGACCAGGCGGCGCGCCAGCGACTCGTTGACGTTCGCCTCGCGGGCGACGATCTGGCACTCCTGCTCGACGCCGGGGTAATCGAAGCGCAGCGCCACGAAACGCTGACGGGTGCTGGGCTTCATGCCCTTGAGCAGATTCTGGTAGCCGGGGTTGTAGGACACCACCAGCATGAAATCGGGCGGCGCCTGGAGGATTTCGCCGGTGCGCTCCAGGTACAGTTCACGGCGGTCATCGGCCAGCGGGTGGATGACCACCACAGTGTCCTGGCGCGCCTCGACTACCTCGTCCAGGTAGCAGATGCCGCCCTCGCGCACCGCGCGGGTCAGCGGGCCGTCCTGCCACCAGGTGCCTTCGCTGCCGATCAGGTGGCGGCCGACCAGGTCCGCGGCGCTCAGGTCGTCGTGGCAGGCCACGGTGTACAGCGGCAACTGCAGGCGCTGCGCCATGTGCTGGACGAAGCGCGTCTTGCCACAGCCGGTCGGGCCCTTGAGCAGAACCGGCATGCGCTGTTGCCAGGCCTGCTCGAACAGCAGCTGTTCGTCGCCCTGTACCTGATAGAAGGGGGTGTCGTGCATGACGGTTCCTGTTTCGCTACGGGTTCGGCTGCACGCTAGCGGGGGCGGATGGGCGCTCTCAAGCGCCACGCGCGACGGACTTGATTACGGTCAAGCGCTGCGGCAAATGACTCTGTTTATGATCCCTTCCGAACAATGTGCCAGCCGCCAGCTGCATCCGGCAGGCCAAACATGCGATGAGGAAGTGACCATGAAGAAAGCGCTGATTCCGCTGGCGGCCCTGCTGAGTCTGGCGGCCCTGTCCAATGCCCATGCTGCGTCCGGCGAGGAGCTGTTCAAGAGCAAGCCCTGCGGTGCCTGTCACAGTGTGCAGGCCAAGCTGGTCGGCCCGGCTCTGAAGGACGTGGCAGCGAAGAACGCAGGCGTCGACGGTGCGGCGGACGTGCTCGCCGGCCATATCAAGAACGGCAGCACCGGCGTCTGGGGCGCCATGCCGATGCCACCAAATCCGGTTACCGAGGAGGAAGCCAAGACCCTGGCCGAATGGGTGCTGACACTGAAGTGACGCCCTGGCCGACCGCGGCCAGATCATCAATCAGAGGGCAGGCGTTCGGGGAGCGCCTGCCCTTTTTCGTTGGCGTCATTGTCACTACCGGATTTTTGTGGGAGCGGCCTTGGCCGCGAATGACCAGGCACCGACACAGGCCGCTCTTGATCGTAATCAAGGAGATCGGCAAGACGCGCGACCTACCATCCGCCGCAATTGAGCAGTGGACGTAGGTAGCCTGATGAAGCCCCAGTTTTTGGCCGTTGGCGCGTTGCGCGCATGGGGGGCCGGTCTCGTCGTTCTTCTGGCCCTGATCGCGCTCGCGCTGCCCTTGCAGGCCAGGGAGTACGACGCCGAACAGCAGCGCATCAAGCAGTTCTTCCCCGACGCTGACAGCCTCTCCGAAGCTGCGGGCAAGTATCAGGTGCGTACGTTGCGCAAGGGCGAGGAGGTCCTTGGCTACGCCTTCCAGAGCATTCACGTCACCGACATGCCCGCCTACTCGGGCAAGCCCATCAACATGCAGGTGCTGCTCGATCCGCAGGGTGTGATCCTCGACGCCTACCTGCTCGAACACCATGAGCCGATCGTCCTGATCGGCATTCCCGAGCAGAAGATCCACGACTTCAACGCCCATTACTCCGGAGTCAAGGCCGGTCAGCGTGTGGTGGTCGGGCGTTCCAGCGATCCCGACGCGGTGACCGTGGATGCGGTGACCGGGGCCACCGTGACGGTGATGGTGATCAACGAGATCGTCATGCGCGCCGCCCATGCCGTGGCGGTCGATCTGGGCCTGATCGAGGCCGGCAGCCATGTGCGGCCGAGACCGTCGCGGGTGCGCGAGGATGTCTTCCACGAGGCGGACTGGAGCGAGTTGACCGGCAATGGCGCGATCCGCCGCCTGCACCTGACCCGTGGCCAGGTCGACGACGCCTTCAACGGCACCGAGGCCGAAGGCATCGATGTAGCTGCGCCAGAGCAGCGCGAAGAGACCTTCATCGATCTCTACGTCGCGCCGCTGAACCCGCCGACCGTCGGCCGCAACCTGCTGGGCGAGCGCCAGTACGCGGAGCTGATCGGCAGCCTCAAGCCGGGCGAGCAGGCTTTTGCCGTACTGGGCAATGGCGGGTATTCGTTCAAGGGCTCGGGCTATGTGCGCGGCGGTATCTTCGATCGGGTGCAGCTGCGCCAATTCGGCGATGTCATCAGTTTCCGCGACCTCGACTTCATCCGCCTATCGGACGTCTACGCAGACGGCATGCCCGAATTCTTCGAGATGGCGATCTTCATCGCCCGTAAGCAGCACGCCTTCGACCCCGGATCAAAGTGGAGCCTGGAGCTGCTGGTGCGACGCCAGATCGGCCCGGTCGAGGGCATCTTCACCAGCTTCGAGCTGCCCTACCAGATTCCCGAGGACTACATCGAGCGGCCGCAGCCGACCGCTGCGGAGCTGGCGGCGATCGTGGAGGCCAACCGCCCGCTGTGGGTCAACATCTGGTACCAGAAGAGCTTCCAGATCGGCGTGCTGCTGGTGGCCCTTGGGCTGCTCACGGTGATCCTGTTCCTGCAGGACAGCTTCGCCCGCAAGCCACAGTTCCTGCACTGGCTGCGCCGTGGCTACCTGCTGTTCACCGTGTTCTTCATCGGCTGGTATGCATTGGGCCAGCTGTCGGTGGTCAACGTGCTGACCTTCGTCCACGCTGTGTTCCAGGATTTCCGCTGGGAGCTGTTCCTCACCGACCCGATCATCTTCGTGCTCTGGGTGTTCACCGCCGCCAGCATCCTGCTTTGGGGCCGTGGCGTTTTCTGCGGCTGGCTGTGCCCGTTCGGCGCATTGCAGGAGCTGCTTAATGAGCTGGCGCGCAAGATCAGGGTTCCCCAGTACGAACTGCCCTTCGCCGTACATGAGCGGCTCTGGGCGATCAAGTACATCGTCCTGCTGGTGCTGTTCGGCCTTTCCCTGGAGTCGATGATGCTGGCCGAGAAGGCCGCCGAGGTGGAGCCGTTCAAGACCGCCATCACCCTGAAGTTCGACCGCCAGTGGTGGTTCGTGCTGTACGTGGTGCTCCTGCTGCTGGTCAACCTGTTCACCCGCAAGGTCTATTGCCGCTACATCTGCCCGCTGGGCGCTGCCCTGGCGATCCCCAGCAAGTTCCGCCTGTTCGACTGGCTCAAGCGCCGCAAGGAATGCGGCAACCCCTGCCAGCTGTGCGCCAAAGAGTGCGAGATCCAGGCCATCCACCCGGACGGTCGCATCAACGGCAACGAGTGCCACTACTGCCTCGACTGCCAGATGACCTACCACAACGACAACAAATGCCCGCCGCTGATCAACAAGCGCAAGAAGCGCGGCAAGAAGGCTGCCGACCCACAACTGATTCCCGCCGTCGAGGTGAGCGATGCCTGACCACGAGCCGAACCGGGCTCGCGGCAGGCGTGTTATTTCCCAACAGGAGCGACCCATGAGCGACAAGCAAACTGATAAGGATGAAAAAACCGGTCTGAGCCGGCGCGGCTTTCTTGGCGCCAGCGCACTTACCAGTGCCGCCGTGGCGGCCAGTGGCCTGGTCGGTGGGGTGATGACCCGCGACAGCTGGGCAGCGGCTGCCAAGGAGGCGCAGCAGAAGATCCATGTCGCCCCCGGCGAGCTGGACGAGTACTACGGCTTCTGGAGCGGTGGTCACCAGGGCGAGGTGCGCGTGCTCGGCGTGCCGTCGATGCGCGAGCTGATGCGCATCCCGGTGTTCAACGTCGATTCGGCGACCGGCTGGGGCCTGACCAACGAGAGCCGGCACATCCTCGGCGACAGCGCCAAGTTCCTCAACGGCGACTGCCACCACCCGCATATCTCCATGACCGACGGCAAGTACGACGGCAAGTACCTGTTCATCAACGACAAGGCCAACAGCCGCGTCGCGCGTATCCGCCTGGACATCATGAAGTGCGACAAGATCACCACCATCCCCAACGTCCAGGCCATCCATGGCCTGCGCTTGCAGAAGGTGCCGCACACCAAGTACGTGTTCTGCAACGCCGAGTTCATCATCCCGCACCCCAATGACGGCAAGGTCTTCGACCTCGAGGACGAGAACAGCTTCACCATGTACAACGCCGTGGATGCCGAGACCATGGAAGTCGCCTTCCAGGTCATCGTCGACGGCAATCTCGACAACACCGATGCCGACTACACCGGCCGTTTCACCGCCGCCACCTGCTACAACTCGGAGAAGGCCTTCGACCTCGGCGGCATGATGCGCAACGAGCGCGACTGGGTGGTGGTGTTCGACATCTCGGCGGTGGAGAAGGAGATCAAGGCTGGCCGCTTCATCACCCTCGGCGACTCCAAGGTGCCGGTGGTCGACGGGCGCAAGAAGGACGGCAAGGACAGCGTGGTGACCCGCTACATTCCGGTGCCGAAGAACCCGCACGGCCTGAACACTTCCACCGACGGCAAGTACTTCATCGCCAACGGCAAGCTGTCGCCGACCTGCTCGATGATCGCCATCGACCTGCTGCCCGACCTGTTCGCCGGCAAGCTCAAGGACCCGCGTGACGTGGTGGTCGGCGAGCCCGAGCTGGGCCTTGGCCCGCTGCACACCACCTTCGATGGTCGCGGCAACGCCTACACCACGCTGTTCATCGACAGCCAGGTGGTCAAGTGGAACATGGAGGAGGCCCGTCGCGCCTACAAGGGCGAGAAGGTCAACTACATCAAGCAGAAGCTTGACGTGCACTACCAGCCGGGTCACCTGCACGCCTCGCTGTGCGAAACCAGCGAAGCCGATGGCAAATGGCTGGTGGCGCTGTCGAAGTTCTCCAAGGACCGCTTCCTGCCCACCGGCCCGCTGCACCCGGAGAATGACCAGTTGATCGACATCTCCGGCGACGTGATGAAGCTGGTGCATGACGGCCCGACCTTCGCCGAACCGCATGACTGCATCATGGCCCGCCGCGACCAGATCAAGACGCGCAAGATCTGGGACCGCAACGACCCTTTCTTCGCCCCGACCGTGGCCATGGCCAAGAAGGACGGCATCAACCTGGAGGAGGACAACAAGGTCATCCGCGATGGCAACAAGGTGCGCGTGTACATGACCTCCATGGCGCCCGCCTATGGTCTGACCGAATTCAAGGTCAAGCAGGGCAATGAAGTCACCGTGGTGATCACCAACATGGACCAGATCGAGGACGTGTCCCACGGCTTCGTCATGGTCAACCACGGCGTGAGCATGGAGATCAGCCCGCAGCAGACCTCGTCGATCACCTTCATCGCCGACAAGCCCGGCCTGCACTGGTACTACTGCAGCTGGTTCTGCCACGCGCTGCACATGGAGATGGTCGGCCGCATGATGGTCGAGCCGGCCTGATGCCGGGGCCGGGGAGGATTGCCTTCCCCGGCCTCGTATTGAGCTTCAGCGTGGGAGCGACGGGGGCGCCTAGCCTTGTCCGCGAATGCTTGTGGATAAACGTTCGCGGAGCCCCGTCGCTTCCACAAAACGTGATGCAGCGTACGAACAGGTGGACGAAGGTAAGTGCAGTGATCCGATATACCAAGCTCCCCGCGACCTGCGCCGTGCTTTTGCTCGCTGCAGGCTCCGTCATGGCACAGGTGCAGCCCATCTCGACCCTGCCGCTGCAGGCGCAGGGCGAGAACCGCTGGCTGCTGCCGGCGGGCGAGTACCACGGGCAGTTCGTCATCGACCAGCCCATGCAACTGCGTTGTGCGGCCGGCGCCGTGCTGCGGGCCGACGGGCAGGGCAGCGCGTTGATCATCGAAGCCAGCGACGTCAGCGTCGAAGGCTGCACCCTCCTCAACTGGGGGCGCGATCTCACCGCCATGGATGCCGGCGTGCATATCGCCCGCGCCGCCAGCAACGTGGTGGTGCGCGACAACCGCCTGAGCGGGCCGGGCTTCGGCCTTTGGGTCGACCGCAGCCAGAATGTCAGCCTGATCGGCAATCGCATCGAGGGCGATCCGAGTATCCGCTCGCAGGATCGTGGCAACGGCATCCATCTGTTCGCCGTACGCGGCGCGCGAGTGATCGACAACCACGTGCGCAACACCCGTGACGGCATCTACATCGACACCTCCCACGGCAACCACCTCGAGGGCAACGTCCTCGAGGACCTGCGCTACGGCGTGCACTACATGTTCGCCAACGACAACCGAGTGATCGGCAACGTCACCCGGCGCACCCGTACCGGCTTCGCGCTGATGCAGAGCCGCAAGCTGACCGTGGTCGGCAACCGCTCCGAGCAGGATCGCAACTACGGCATCCTGATGAACTACATCACCTACTCGACCATCCGCGACAACGTCGTCACCGACGTGCAACCCGGCGATACCGGTGGTGACAGCATGATCAGCGGCGACGAGGGCAAGGCGCTGTTCATCTACAACTCGCTGTTCAACAGCATCGAGAACAACCACTTCGCCCGCAGCACCCTGGGTATTCACCTCACCGCCGGCTCCGAGGACAACCGCATCGCCGGCAACGCCTTCGTCGACAACCAGCAGCAGGTGAAATACGTCGCCACCCGCACCCAGGAGTGGTCGGTGGACGGCCGCGGCAACTACTGGAGCGACTACCTGGGCTGGGACCGCAACAACGACGGCCTGGGCGACGTCGCCTACGAGCCGAACGACAACGTCGACCGCCTGCTGTGGATGTACCCGCAGGTGCGCCTGTTGATGAACAGCCCGAGCATCGAGGTGTTGCGCTGGGTACAGCGCGCATTCCCGGTGGTCAGGTCGCCAGGTGTGCAGGATAGCCATCCGCTGATGCGCCCGCCCACCGCAACACAGTCGAATACCGGCCTGGAGGCTGCGCCATGAATGCCGTCGATATCCACAGCGTCAGCCAGCGTTATGGGCGCATGACCGTACTGCACGACCTCGACCTCAGCCTTGGTGAAGGTGAGGTCCTTGGGCTGTTCGGCCATAACGGGGCCGGCAAGACCACCAGCATGAAGCTGATCCTCGGTCTGCTGTCACCCAGTGCCGGCGAGGTGCGCGTGCTCGGTCGCGCGCCCGATGATCCACAGGTGCGTCGCCAGCTCGGCTACCTGCCGGAGAACGTCATGTTCTATCCGCAGCTCAGCGGTCGTGAAACCCTGCGTCACTTCGCCCGCCTCAAGGGCGCGGCGCTGAGCCAGGTCGACGAACTGCTGGAGCAGGTCGGCCTGATGCCTGCCGCCGAGCGGCGGGTGAAAACCTATTCCAAGGGCATGCGCCAGCGTCTCGGCCTGGCCCAGGCGATACTCGGCGAGCCGCGCCTGCTGCTGCTCGACGAGCCTACGGTGGGCCTCGACCCGATCGCCACCCAGGACCTCTACCAACTGATCGACCGCCTGCGCCAACGCGGCACCGGCATCATCCTCTGCTCACATGTGCTGCCGGGTGTGGAGGCGCACATCAATCGTGCGGCGATTCTCGCCGGCGGCCGGCTGCAGGCGGTCGGCAGCCTCGGCGAGCTACGCAGTGCCGCCGGCCTTCCGGTACGCATCCGTGCCACAGGTATTCGCGCCGGCGAACAGTTGCTGCAGCGCTGGGACGCAGCCGGCCACAGTGCGCGCAGCCTGGGTGAGCAGAGTGTCGAGGTGGAGGCGCTCAATGGCCACAAGCTGCCGCTGCTGCGCCAGTTGCTCGATGAGGGCGCTGCGCAGGACATCGAGATTCACCAGCCTTCGCTGGAGGATCTGTATCGCCATTACATGGAGCGTGCCGGCGCTGCGGGCGCACAGGAGGGCAGAGCATGAGCCAGGTGTGGAACATCGCGCGCAAGGAGCTCAGCGACGGCCTACGCAATCGCTGGTTGTTGGCCATCAGTCTGCTGTTCGCCGCTCTGGCAGTGGGCATCGCCTGGCTCGGCGCGGCAGCCTCAGGGCAACTGGGTTTTACCTCGATCCCCGCGACCATCGCCAGCCTGGCGAGCCTGGCCACCTTTCTCATGCCGCTGATCGCCTTGCTGCTGGCCTATGACGCCATCGTCGGCGAGGACGAGGGCGGCACGCTGATGCTATTGCTGACCCACCCTCTGGGGCGTGGGCAGATACTGCTTGGCAAGTTCGTCGGCCACGGCCTGATCCTCGCCCTGGCGGTCATGATCGGCTTCGGCGGCGCGGCACTGGCCATCGGCCTGCTGGTGGAGGATGTCGAGCTGGCCACGCTGGCCTGGGCGTTCGGCCGCTTCATGCTGTCCTCGACGCTGCTCGGCTGGGTGTTCCTGGCGATGGCCTACGTGCTCAGCGCCAGGGTCAGCGAGAAATCCAGCGCGGCCGGCCTGGCGCTGGGGGTGTGGTTTCTCTTCGTGCTGGTGTTCGACCTGGCGTTGCTGGCGCTGCTGGTGTTCAGCGAAGGCCGGTTCAATCCAGAACTGCTGCCCTGGATGCTGTTGCTCAATCCCACCGACATCTACCGCCTGATCAACCTGGCCGGCTTCGACGGCAGCGGCATGGGCGTGCTGACGCTGGGCAGCGACCTGCCGCTGCCCGGCAGTGCGCTCTGGCTGTGTCTGCTGGCCTGGGCTGGTGCCCTGCTGCTGCTGGCCTACGGCGTGTTTGGTCGGCGACCGACCTGATGTGGCCCCGGCGCGCCTGCAAGCTCTTGTGGGAGCGGCCTTGGCCGCGAAATTCCTGCACTTGCTCGCCACCGTTCAACTTTTCACTGAATCGAGGACCCTCAACCCATGAACTTGTACCGCCCCAGCGCAATGGCGCTGCTCGCCACCGCTCTTGCCTTCGCGCTAGCCGCCTGTAGCGACAAGGAACAGACCACGCAGACACTGGAGCCGGTGGCCTTCCATGCCAGTGACGAATGCCATGTCTGCGGCATGATCATCGCCGACTTCCCCGGGCCCAAAGGTGAGGCGGTGGCCGGTAACGGCGTGAAGAAATTCTGCTCCACCGCCGAGCTGCTCGGCTGGTGGCTGCAGCCGGAGAACCGCGTCAGCGGCGCCCGGCTGTACGTCCACGACATGGGCCGCAGTGTGTGGGAGCACCCGGACGACGAACACCTGATCGATGCCACCAGCGCCTTCTACGTGATCGGCATTTCGCTGAAGAACGCCATGGGCGCGCCGTTGGCCAGCTTCGCCAGCGAGGAGCAGGCGCAGCAGTTGGCGGCCATGCACGGTGGGCGCGTGCTGCGCTTCGAGGAGATCGACCAGGCGCTGCTGCAGGCGGCGGCCAGCCAGCAGCATGGCGGCGCCATGCATGGTCACGCTGGCCACTAAGCCGCGATTAACCAGAGGAGATAAGCGCCATGATGGGCTTGAGTGTGTGGAAACTCCTGATCATCGCCCTGCTGGTGATGATGCTGTTCGGCACCAGCCGCCTGCGCAGCATTGGCTCTGACCTGGGCGGTGCGCTCAGCGGCTTTCGCCGCTCGATGCGTGAGGAGCCGGTCGACGGCGACGAACCCCGGCGGGAATTGAAGTAGAAGCAGACCCCGTTCGCGGACAAGTCCGCCCCCACAGGTTTTCAGCGCCACTTGTGGGAGCGGACTTGTCCGCGAATAGAGGGTTGAACTGCGATCACTCCCGTACCAGTCGAAACCCCAGGTTGCTCGGCGGCACGCCTACCGAGCAGGCACCGCTGATCGGATCGCGGACGAAGTCGGAAAGCCCGCTGGGATGCTGCCCGGCAGCGATGCGGATACCGCAGAAATCGCCCTTGCCGAAGCAGCTGTCGGTCCACTCCCAGACGTTGCCGGCCACATCGAGCAGGCCGTTGGCGTTGCTGCCCTGGCTGCCGAAGGCCCGCGGGCGCGGGTCCAGCGGCTTGCGCCGGGACTCGCGGTCGTACTCCGCCAGCCAGCGCTGCGCCGGGTTGCGGGCGTCGTCGAAAACCTCTGCCTGAATGTCCTGGAACGCCTCGCCAGCGGCCAGGACCCACTCTGCATAAGTCGGCAGACGGTGAACCACGCCGGTGCGTTGCGTCAGCCACTGGGCGTAGGCGCTGGCGTCCATCCAGCTGACGCCCACGGCCGCCAGGTCGGCAGCGCTCGCCTCGCGCAAGTCGCCATCCAGCGGTAGGCAGGCGTTGGCCGCGACGCAGGCCGCGTACTCCGCCTGGCTGACCTGGCGGCGCATGACGGCGAAGCCGTCGCTGTGTTGCTCGAAGGTCGCACCGCTGGCATCGGCGGCCTGGTACCGGGCAGTGCCGGCGGCTATCCGTACCCAGTCGCTTTCGTCGATGCCGCTCGTCTGCATGCAGCCGCCAAGCAGCATCGCACCCACCAGCAGTGCTCTCATCGCCACGCCCTTACTTCGCAGTGATCGGGCCGGGGGCCTTGATCTGCTTCATCAGGTCATCGTTCCACTCGCCTTCCACCTTGACGTGGCCGGCAGCGCCCAGCTCCATCGCCTCGATCAGGTTGTGGTTGACGTAGGCGTATACGCCCGGCTGCTTGAAGGTGTACAGCGCAGCACCCGCAGAGCCGCCGCGGATGAACCAGGTTTCCAGGTTCTTCTCCGGCGGGTTGTCGAACTTGCCGGTTTCCCAGACCCAGTCGCCGTGGCCACCGATCAGGTGCGGACGGGTGTCGCGGTTGGCCTGCGAATGGATGAACAGCACGGTCTCGCCAACCTTGGCGGTCAGGGCGCCGTCGCCGGTCAGTGCACCGACCTTGCCGTTGAACACCACGTGGGTCGGGATCAGGGTGCGCATCGCTTCGCGCGAGTCCTGGAAGCTGGAGCCGAGGTCGGCATAGTCCTTGTACTTGCCGTCCTTGTCCTTGGGAATGTACAGGTCGAATTCGCCGATGGTGTAGGCGCGATCGTAGTGCAGCGGCTTGCCTTCCGGGTCCTTGAGGCCGTCGCGCGGCAACACCATCAGGGTGCCGCTCATGCCGGCGAGCACATGCCAGGCGACCATGCCTTCCGGCGCGCAGTGGTAGACGAAGGTGCCGCTGCGGTCGGCCTTGAAGCGCAGCACCACTTCTTCGCCCGGGGCCACCTGGGTCAGCTTGGCGCCGCCCAGCGCGCCAGTGGCGGCATGGAAGTCGATGTTGTGCGGCATGCTGTTGCTGGCCGGGTTGACCAGGGTGAGCTCGACGTAGTCACCCTCGTGCACGACCATGGTCGGGCCGGGCATGGAACCGTCGAAAGTCATGGCCTGCAGGGTGGTGCCCTGACCGTCGATGACCATCTTCTTCTCCTCGATGGTCATGCGGAACTGCACCACTTTCGGCTTGCTGCTGGTGGCCTGCTCATGTGCATGCACTTGTGGCGGCGCGACCAGATCGACCTTGACCCGCTCCAGGCCATCGGTGGTGTCGGCCAGCAGCGAGGTGCTGGTGAAGCTCAGGGCGATGGCGCTGGCGATCAGTAGCGGTTTGAACCCTTTCATGCTGTGTTCCCTTTTATGGTTGGCTGGAACCATTTCAGGGCAAGGAATCTTCGCCTTCTTTGTCCTGGAACAAAGAAGTGGCGGGAAGCGACAACTTACCGCACCAGATGGGGTGGACTACGCGCTAGGATCAGCACATCCATCGCATTGCCCCAAATTGATGCCTTATGCCACCCGAACTCGAGCTGATAGCACGTCTGCCGCTGTTCTCGCCCTTGAGCGACAACGGGCTCGAAGACGCTGTGGCGCATGCCCAGCAATGCGATGTCCTCAAGGGTGATTTCGTGTTCCAGCAGGGCGAGCCCGCTCGGCACTTCTTCTTTCTGCTCGGCGGCCACCTGCAGATCTCCCAGCTGACTGCGGCCGGCGAGCGCGTGGTGGTCCGCTACGTATGTGCCGGCGAGCTGTTCGGCATCGCCCGTGCCATGGCGCTGAGCCATTTTCCGGCGTCCGCCGTCGCCGTGGAGAACAGCAGCGTGCTGCGCTGGCCGTCGGCGCAGTGGGAGTCGCTCAGCCGGGTTTGCCCGCACTTGAACGATCATGTGGTGCGCGCGCTCGGGCAGCGCCTGCAGGACGCCCACCAGCGCATTCGCGAGCTGTCCACCGAGCGTGTCGAACAACGCCTGGCGCACGCCCTGCTGCGTCTGGCCCAGCACTCCGGGCGTAGCACCGGCAACGGCGTCAGCATCGATTTCCCCCTGTCGCGTCAGAACCTCGCGGAAATGACCGGCACCACCCTGCACACCGTCAGCCGTCTGCTTAGCGCCTGGAAGGAGCGCGGACTGCTGGAACTGGGGCGCCAGCACGTGGCGCTCCTCGACCTGGACGGCCTCGCCCGCTATGCCGAACCCCCGGAGACCGAGCATGCTCAATAACACCATTGCGACCCGAATGATCGCCTCGTCGGGCAGCCAGGAATCATCCCGGGTGCAGCATCGCGTTCATCACCAGATACTGCGCAGCCACCACCTGTTCGAGCCAATGGCCGACGAACAGCTGGACGAACTGCTGGCTGACAGCCAACTGCTCAACCTCGACAAGGGTGACATCCTGTTCATGCAGGGCGAGCCGGCGCACGCGTTCTTCTTCGTCATCTCCGGGGCGGTGAAGATCTACCGCCTGACCCCGGACGGCCAGGAAAAGGTGTTCGAGGTGATCGGCGAGCGCCACACCTTCGCCGAGGCGATGATGCTGATGGATACCCCTGACTACGTGGCCTCGGCCCAGGCGCTCGGCCCGACGCAGCTCTACCGCTTCTCCAACGCCACCTACATGCGCCTGCTGCAGGGCAACTCGCGGCTGACCTTCGCTCTGCTCGGCAAGTTGTGCATTCGCCTGCACCAGCGCATCAACGAGATCGAAACGCTGTCGCTGAAGAACGCCACGCACCGCGTGGTGCGTTACCTGCTCACCCAGTTGGCGCGCAGCGAGGGCGACGAAGTGGAGCTGCCGATGGCCCGCCAACTGATTGCCGGCCACCTGTCGATTCAGCCCGAGACTTTCTCACGCATCATTCGCCGCCTGGTCGACGAGGAGATCATCACCCAGCAGGCGCGGGTCATCCGTATCCTCGACCGGCAGCGCCTGGAACAGTTCGAGTAGCGCCATGAGCACCCGCACCTGCCTCTACTGCCAACGTCCGCAATCTGCCTCCGCACAGGAATGCGGCAACTGTGGCATGCCCCTGCCCACAAACCAGCCACAGCTGCGCCGGCAGCGGCGCTTCCTGTGGTTCTGCATTGGCCTCACGCTGTTCTGCGTGGCGATGATGCTGTGGCTGCCGCGTAGCGTCTGAGCGGCGCCCGGCCGTCACTCCATTTCGAACAGTCCACCGCGCAGCTGCGCGCCGCCCAGGCGCTGGCGGATGTCGTCGTCGATCCGTGCATCGTCCGGGGCGTAGAGCATCAACTGACGATAGGCGTTGACCCGGTTGATCTCGTTGCCCAGGTACTGCCAGACCACGCGGGTGCAGGCCGGGGTACGGCGGTCGCCGCTGGAGACGCCGGTCTTGATGCCGTTGAGGCGGATGATGCGGCTCTTGAAGCTGGGGATGAGGATGGTCTGGCTCATCTCGTTGCCGGTGAGCGACTCGTAGTCCACCAGAAACAGGCGGTCCTGCAGGAAGAACGCCGTGCCCAGGTAGCGGCAGCGCACCCAGTCCTCGCTGCCGCCGCGAGTGGATTCCTGACGCTCTTGGCGCTCCTGCCGCTCGAACAGGTAGTTGCCGCGCTCCTCGCGCAGGTGCACCAGCGACAGCAGCACGTGCCCAGGCACCGACATGCAGTTGGAGTACTCGAAGTAGTAACCGCAATAGCGCTCCATCGGGCTGGCCTGGCGACGCAGCGGGGCGAACAGTTCCAGCAACGGGTCGCTGCTGCTTTGCAGTTGTGCGGCGCCGCTGCGTGCGCCGATCAGGCGGGAAAACTGCTCGGCCGGCATGGCCAGTTCGAAGGGTTCGACACCAAAGAAGTCGCAGATGCGCTTGAGGTTGTGCGTGGTCGGTTTGCTCAGTCCGGCCAGGTAGCGATTGAACTGCGCGCGGTTGATCGACAGCTTGCGACACACCTCGGCGATCGAGCGGTAGTGGCTGCAGAGCAGTTTCAGGTTGGTGCCGAGGGAATCGGACATACGGCCGCTCCAGCTGATGCGAATGACGCGATTCTAGCATCAACTCGCATCATGTCGCCGCGACCTGCGAAATTGCCCGATGAGGCCTCTATCACGAACCATTCCGCAATCCGCCCGGAGAGGCGTATCCCCCATTCAGAACAACAAGAGAGAAAGCCTCCATGCTAGATCTTCTCAATGACCTCATCTGGAGCAAGCTGCTGATCGTGATGCTGATCGGTCTCGGCCTGTTCTTCACCATCGCCTCACGTTTCGTCCAGTTCCGTTACTTCAGCAGCATGTTTCGCATCTTCGCCGAGGCCTTCCAGCGCCAGCCGGGACAGCTCAGCTCGTTCCAGGCCCTGATGCTCTCGGTGGCCGGCCGCGTCGGCGCCGGCAACATCGCCGGTGTATCCGTGGCGATCATGCTCGGTGGCCCAGGCGCCATCTTCTGGATGTGGGTCGTGGCTCTGGTCGGCATGGCCACCAGCTACTTCGAGTGCTCCCTGGCGCAGCTCTACAAGCGTCGTGAGCCCGATGGCACCTACCGTGGTGGTCCGGCGTTCTACATCCAGCACGGCCTCGGTCAGCGCTGGCTGGGTATCGTCGTCTCTCTGCTGCTGCTGGTGACCTTCGGCTTCGGCTTCAACGCCGTGCAGTCGTTCACCGTCGCCAGCTCGCTGCATGACACCTTCGGCCTGCCGACCATCGCCAGCGGCCTGATCCTGACCGTGGTGATCGGCCTGATCATCTTCGGCGGCATCAAGCGCATCGCCCAGTTCGCCGATGTTCTGGTACCGATCATGGCGTTCTCCTACATCGGCATGGCGCTGGTGGTGATCGGCATGAACTTCGGTGAAGTGCCTGCGACCTTCGCCCTGATCGTCAAGAGCGCCTTCGGTCTGGAGCCGGCCTTCGCTGGCGGTATCGGCGCGGCCATCATGATGGGCGTCAAGCGCGGCCTGTTCTCCAACGAAGCCGGTCTGGGCAGCGCACCGAACGTCGCCGCCGTCGCCGAGGTCAAACACCCGGCCGCGCAGGGCATCGTGCAGTCGCTGAGCGTATTCATCGACACCCTGCTGGTGTGCACCAGCACCGCGCTGATCATCCTGCTCTCCGGCGTTTATCAGCCGGGCAGCGAAATGGCCGGTGTCGTCCTGACCCAGACCGCTCTGGCCGCCGAAGTCGGCGAGTGGGGCCGCGTATTCGTCAGCATCGCCCTGCTGCTGTTCGTCTTCACCACTCTGATCTACAACTACTACCTCGGCGAAAACGCGCTGGGCTTCTTCACCGAGAAGCGTTCGCCGGTGATGGTCTACCGTGTGCTGGTGGTTTGCCTGGTACTCTGGGGCTCGGTACAGGATCTGGGCACCGTGTTTGCCTTCGCCGACGTGACCATGGGTCTGCTGGCGATCTGCAACCTGATCGCCCTGGCGCTGCTGTTCAAGGTGGGCCTGCGCCTGATGCGTGACTACGATTCGCAGATCAAGGCTGGTATCGATTCGCCAGTGTTCGACCCGAAGAAGTTCGCCGACCTGGATCTCGACCCCAAGGCCTGGCATGCCACTGTAGATGCCCCGGCCCACGCCGATGAACTGGGTGAGCGCGCTTACCAGCGCTGATAGCCCTGTTCGAAGAAGGGGGCGCTGCCCCCTTTTTTATTGCTCGCATTTCCCTAGGAGAGCCCATGGCGACCCCAGAAAAACTCCTGGTGCTGTACACAGGCGGCACCATCGGCATGCAGATGAGCGCAGACGGCCTGGCGCCGGCCTCGGGTTTCGAGGCACGCATGCGCACTCAGCAAACCAGCGAGAACGCCAGCGAGCTGCCGCAGTGGAGCTTCCGCGAGCTGCTGCCGCTGATCGATAGCGCGAATATGAACCCCGGCCACTGGCTGGCGCTACGTGACGAGATCGTCATGGCCGTGGAGGCCCACGGCCACGACGCCGTGCTGGTGCTGCATGGCACCGATACCCTGGCGTACAGCGCTGCAGCGCTTAGCTTCCTGCTGCTCGGCCTTGACGTGCCGGTGGTGCTGACCGGCGCCATGCAGCCAGCCGGCGTGGCCGATGGCGATGCCTGGCCCAATCTGTTCGGCGCCATGCGCGAGTTGCATCGCGGCGTGACGCCGGGTGTGCATCTGTACTTCAACGGCCAGCTGCTGCATGGCGCGCGTTGTTCGAAGCTACGTAGCGATGCCTTCGATGCCTTCCAGGTGCTGCCACGCCAGCGTCAGGCCGAGCATGTCGGGCTCAGCGCCCTCATCGACTACCGTCAGGTGCGACAGCAGGTCAACCTGGCCGTGCTGCCCCTGCACCCGGCGCTGCAGGCAGGTCATCTCGGTGCATTGCTCGACAGCGGCGTGAAGGGCGTGCTGCTGGAGTGCTACGGCAGCGGCACTGGCCCTGCGGGCGATGCAGAGTTGATGGCCGTGCTGCGTGATGCGCATGCGCGCGGGGTGGTGCTGGCAGCGATCAGCCAGTGCCCGCAGGGGCATGTACAGTTTGGCGTGTACGCCGCCGGCAGTCGTCTGGCCGAGGTCGGCCTGGTGTCCTGCGGTGGCATGACCCGCGAGGCTGCGCTGGGCAAGTTGTTCGCCCTGCTCGGTGCCGGATTGACGCAGGCCGAGGTGGAGTACTGGCTGGCGCGCGATCTCTGTGGTGAGATGAGCGACTGATCCACCTGCCCACACAGAGGAAGGACGATGAGTGTCGAAATTCGCCCTGTAGTCGCTGCCGACCATGAAGCCTGGTTGCCCTTGTGGCAGGGCTACCAGCGCTTCTACATGACCGATATCCCGGCCGAGACTGGCGCCGTCACCTGGCAGCGCTTTCTCGACCCCGCCGAGCCCATGGGCGCTGCACTGGCCTGGCGCGGTGATCAGGCCGTCGGCCTGGTGCATTGGGTGATCCACCGCTCGACCTGGACCATCGGCGATTACTGCTACCTGCAGGACCTGTTCGTCGCCAAGGGCGAGCGCAGCGGTGGCGTCGGCCGTCAGTTGATCCAGCATGTCTACGAGCAGGCGCGCGCCGCCGGCTGCTCACGGGTGCACTGGCTGACGCACGAGAGCAACAGCCAGGCCATGCTGCTGTACGAGCGCATCGGCGAGCGCTCGGGGTTCGTGCAGTACCGCAAACTCCTGTAGCCGGCCTCAGGGCCGCCGCGCGATGAAATCGATCTCCACCAGCGCGTGGCGCGCCAGGCCCGTGGTGCCGATACAGGTGCGCGCCGGACGTTTGCCCTCGGGGAAGTAGCTGGCGTACACCGCATTGAAGCGTGCGTAGTCGCCATAGAAATCGGTGAGGAAGGCGCGCGCCGACACCACGTTCTCCAGGCCTAGGCCAAGTCCTTCGAGGACCACCAACAGGTTGTCGAAGGTCTTGTGCGTTTGCGCCTCGATGCCTTCCGGCAATGGCGCCGCTTCGTTGCCCGGATCGATGGGCAACTGGCCGGTGATGAACACCCAGCCGTCGGCTTCGCAGGCATGGGAGAACGGCGCGACCGGCGCGGGCGCGGCGGCGAACATGTGGTATTCGGGCATCGACATGGGCACTCCTGGTCTTCACGTCAGTGGCCGCACGAGGGTGCGGCCTGCTGCGACGATAGCCTATCGAATCAGAAAACCGACCAACCGATGCGTTGGCTGAGCAGCTCCAGCGCCTTCATGCCGGCCAGCGAATTGCCGGCGGCGTTGAGCTCGGGCGACCATACGCAGACGCTGAAACGCCCGGGCACCACCGCGACGATACCGCCGCCGACGCCGCTCTTGCCCGGCAGGCCGACGCGATAGGCGAAGTTGCCGGCTTCGTCGTACAGCCCGCTGGTGGCCATGATGGCGTTGATCTGCTTGCTCTGGCGGGGCGTCAGCACCTGCTCGCCGCTGTGTTTGCAGAAGCCCTGGTTGGCCAGGAAGCCGAAGGCGCGCGCCAGATCGACGCAGCTCATGCGCAGCGCGCAACAGCTGAAATAGCTACGCAGCACGGCCTCGACCTCGTTGTGGAAGTTGCCGAACGACTGCATCAGGTACGCCGCTGCGGCGTTGCGCGCGCGGTGCTGGTACTCGGATTCGGCGACATGGTTGTCCACCGTCACCTCGGGGTTGCCCGACAGGCGCCGGACGAAGTCACGCATCGACAGCGCCGGCGCGGCGTAGCGCGACTGGTTGATATCGCAGATCACCAGCGCGCCGGCATTGATGAACGGATTGCGCGGCTTGCCACGCTCGAACTCCAGCTGTACCAGTGAGTTGAACGGCTGCCCGGACGGTTCGTGGCCCAGGCGTTGCCAGATGCTTTCGCCGCTGTGGCCGATGGCTTGCACCAGGCTGAATACCTTGGAAATGCTCTGGATGGAAAACGGCATGTGCGCATCGCCGGCGACATGCAGCTGGCCGTCGTTGCCATACACGGCGATGCCCAGTTGATCGGGCACTACACTGGCCAGAGCCGGGATGTAATCGGCCACCTTGCCCTGGCCGATCAGCGGGCGGACTTCATCGAGAATTTCGTTCAACAGCGCTTGCATGCGTAGAGCCTGTTCAAAGTCTCGCGAGCTAGAGCCATGCAAGGCAAAGACAGGCGAGGAAGCGGAGTTTACAAGCTGTAAATGAGCATTCCGAGCCTGTTTTTAACGCAGCATGGCCGACGCGCAGCAGACTTTGGGCTGGCTCTTAGGCTCGCGGTAGCGCCGGGTAGCTTCCCGGCAGGTCAGTGCTAGACGTCAGCGGACGCCATTGAATCACAGGCAATGGCTTGCCCTGAGCTGCGGGCGCCCCTAGGCTCGGTCCTTCCCTGTCGCTGGCGCAGTTCGATGTCCACCGTTCTCAATGTGTTGCTGCCGATCTTCGGTCTGATCCTGGTCGGATTCGTCTGCCGGCGCACCAATCGCCTGGGGCCGACAGCCGCTTCGGAGATGAACCGCTTCGTGGTCTGGCTCGGCTTGCCGGCCTTGCTCTTCAGCCTCACCGCCAAGGCCGACTGGGCTCAGGTCTGGCAGCCTGGTTTCCTGCTCGCCTTCACCGGCGGCATGCTCGCGGTGTTTCTGGTCACGCTGGTGTACCGCTGGAAAACTACCGGCAGCCTCGTCGACGCCAGCATTGATGGGCTCAGTGCCGGCTACGCCAATACCGGTTACATCGGTATTCCGCTGTGCGTGCTGGTACTGGGGGAGGAGGGTATGGCGCCGGCGCTGATCGCCACGTTGATGGTGGTCTGCGTATTGTTCGGCCTGGCGGTGGTGTGCATCGAGGTGGGCCTGCAGAGCAAGAAGGGTGTGGGCGGCGCCATCGTTCAGGTGATCATGGCCTTGTCGAAGAACCCGCTGGTGGTCGCGCCTCTGCTCGGTGCCGCGTGGGGGCTTGGTGGTGTGCAGTTGCCGGCGGCGCTGGATGAATTCCTGCGTCTGCTTGGCGCCGCCACCGTGCCCTGTGCGCTGGTCTCGCTGGGCCTGTTCCTGGCGCAGCGGCAGAGCGGGCCGAGCGAAGGCGCCTGGCTGCTGGTGGTGTTGAAGCTGGTGTTGCAGCCGCTGGTGACCTGGTTCATCGCCTTCGTGCTGCTCGACCTGCCGGCGTTCTGGGCCTACGCCGCGCTGCTGCTCAGCGCGCTGCCCACCGGTACCGGGCCGTTCATGCTTGCCGAGTATTACCAGCGCCAGGCGGCGCTGGTGTCGCGGGCAATCCTGTTTTCCACCCTCGGCTCGCTGCTGACCCTGTCGCTGATCCTGCTGGCGATCAGCCCTTGAGCTGCAGCTCCACGCCCAGTTGCTGGGACAGGCAGGGCCAGCGCCGCCAGGCCGATGCAGTATCCGGCGCCGCCAGGCGCTCGCGGTAGGCCTGCACCGAGGGTTGGTCGAAGCTGGCGTCGTCGAGCATGCCGGCCAGGGCATGATGCACGGCTTCGTCGAGCTGGTTGGCGAAGGGCTCGCCAATCAGTTGGTGGGCGATCAGGTTGGCGCGCGTGGTATCCAGTGGGATCAGCGGCTGGCCGAGATGGGCGATATAGCGATCATTGACCTCTTCCACCAGGCGATGGGCCAGATAGGCCTCGTCGAGCAGGCCTTCCAATCCTTCATGGCCTTCCATCAGCGCCGGTGGCTGCAGGAAGAAATGCTCGGCGATCTTCAGCACGGGTTTCACTGCGGCTTCGATTCCGGCTTTCCGCGCCACCTCGGCGGCAGCGTCCAGCACGTCCGGCACCTCTTCGATATAGGCGATGACGAAGGCCGTCAGCGCGCCCGAGGCGTCGTCTTCGGGCAGGCGGATGGACGGGTGCAGGCGATCCAGTTGGGCCTGCAGGAAGTGTGCGAGTGCCTGGCTGCCGCTTTCCTGCTGACGAGCCTGGGTGATCAATTGACGAAGGGCGGCGGTGTTCATGACTGCTCCTACATTTCAGGACATGGACGTGAACCTTAGCCGGCTCCGGCAGTCGGCTAAGACGCGATTGTCATAACTTTTTCATACTTATGCGAGTCTGCTATATCCACTTGTATCAGAAAGGCTACAGCCCGCGTCAGTCGCGGCGTTTAGGACAAGGGCTGCGCGGCTTCGGCCATTTTCCCTCTTACGTTGCGAGGTGAAAGTCGCCGTCTATACTCGATTTCGAAAGGCAGTACCTGATGGAACCGGACGGGCTTAGGCACGGAAAGGTTTCGGCAGCAGTTGCCAGCAGTCGAGCGTGGTTCGCGAACAGAGTCCGCAGCGCATGCTCTATGGCAGTCGATCCCTTAGCCGCAGGCTCAGCCGGCGGGATAACAAGAACAATCAAGGGGAACCCGCAATGATGCGACATCCACGAGTCTGGATGGGCCTCCTGCTGTGGCTGGCATTAGGCTCGGCGCACGCCCAGTGGACGGTCAACATGGCGCCCGGTGTAACCGACGTCAGCCGCTCCGTGTTCGACCTGCACATGACCATTTTCTGGATCTGTGTGGTGATCGGCATACTGGTATTCGGCGCCATGTTCTGGTCGATGATCATGCACCGCCGCTCTACCGGCCAGGAGCCTGCGCACTTTCACGAAAGCACCACCGTCGAGATTCTCTGGACCGTCGTGCCATTGGCCATTCTGGTGGTGATGGCGATCCCGGCGACCAAGACGCTGATCGAGATCTACGACTCTTCCGAATCCGAACTGGACATCCAGATCACCGGCTACCAGTGGAAGTGGCACTACAAGTATCTGGGGCAGGATGTGGAGTTTTTCAGCAACCTGACCACGCCACGCTCGCAGATCAACAACCGCGAAGCCAAGGGCGAACACTACCTTCTGGAAGTCGACGAGCCGCTGGTGGTGCCGGTCGGCACCAAGGTGCGTTTCCTGATCACCGCCGCCGACGTGATCCACTCCTGGTGGGTGCCGGCGCTGGCGGTGAAGAAGGACGCCATCCCCGGTTTCATCAACGAGTCCTGGACCCGCATCGAAGAGCCCGGCATCTACCGCGGCCAGTGCACCGAGCTGTGCGGCAAGGATCATGGCTTCATGCCGGTGGTGGTCGAGGCCAAGTCCAAGGAGGACTTCGACGCCTGGCTCGCCGAGCGCAAGCAGGCTGCCGCAGCAGAGCGTGAGCTGACCAGCAAGGAATGGACCATGGAAGAGCTGATGGCGCGTGGCGAGAAGGCCTACAACACCACCTGCGCCGCCTGCCACCAGCCCACTGGTGAAGGCCTGCCGCCAATGTTCCCGGCGCTCAAGGGCTCGGCCATCGCCAAGGGGCCAGCCGAGGGTCATATCGACATCGTCTACCACGGCAAACCGGGCACCTCCATGGCTGCCTTCGGCAAGCAGCTGTCGCCGGTCGATCTGGCCGCCATCATCACCTACGAGCGCAACGCCTGGGGCAACAATGTCGGTGACATGGTCACGCCCAAGGACATTCTCGATTTCTCCAAGGCGCAGGAGTAAGGACATGAGTGCAGTGATCGACCACGGTCATACTGACCACCACCATGGCCCGGCCAAGGGCCTGATGCGCTGGGTGCTGACCACCAACCACAAGGACATCGGCACGATGTATCTGTGGTTCAGCTTCTGCATGTTCCTGCTGGGTGGCTCGATGGCCATGGTCATCCGTGCCGAGCTGTTCCAGCCGGGTTTGCAGATCGTGCAGCCGGAATTCTTCAACCAGATGACCACCATGCACGGCCTGATCATGGTCTTCGGCGCGGTGATGCCGGCGTTCGTCGGCCTGGCCAACTGGATGATCCCGCTGATGATCGGCGCGCCGGACATGGCGCTGCCGCGGATGAACAACTTCAGCTTCTGGCTGTTGCCGGCGGCCTTCGGCTTGCTGGTCTCGACGTTGTTCATGGAAGGCGGCGGGCCGAACTTCGGTTGGACCTTCTACGCGCCGCTGTCGACCACCTACGGGCCGGAGAGCACGACCTTCTTCATCTTCGCCATCCACCTGATGGGCATCAGTTCGATCATGGGGGCAATCAACGTGGTCGCGACCATCCTCAACCTGCGCGCCCCGGGCATGACCCTGATGAAGATGCCGCTGTTCGTCTGGACCTGGCTGATCACCGCCTTCCTGCTGATCGCAGTGATGCCGGTACTGGCCGGTTGCGTGACCATGATGCTGATGGACATCCACTTCGGTACCAGCTTCTTCAACGCCGCCGGCGGCGGGGACCCTGTGCTGTTCCAGCACGTGTTCTGGTTCTTCGGCCATCCCGAGGTGTACATCATGATCCTGCCCGCCTTTGGCGCGGTCAGCTCGATCATCCCGGCCTTCGCGCGCAAGCCGCTGTTCGGCTACACCTCGATGGTCTACGCCACCGCGGCGATCGCCTTCCTGTCGTTCATCGTCTGGGCGCACCACATGTTCACCGTTGGCATTCCGCTGACCGGCGAGCTGTTCTTCATGTACGCCACGATGCTGATCGCCGTGCCCACCGGGGTGAAGGTGTTCAACTGGGCCAGCACCATGTGGCAGGGCTCGATGACCTTCGAGGCGCCGATGCTGTTCTCGGTGGCCTTCGTCATCCTCTTCACCATCGGTGGTTTCTCCGGGTTGATGCTGGCCATCGCGCCGTCGGACTTCCAGTACCACGACACCTATTTCGTGGTGGCGCACTTCCATTACGTGCTGGTGCCGGGTGCGATCTTCGGCATCTTCGCCTCGGCCTACTACTGGCTGCCGAAGTGGACCGGCCACATGTACGACGAAACCCTGGCCAAGCTGCATTTCTGGATGAGTTTCATCGGCATGAATCTGGCGTTCTTCCCGATGCACTTCGTCGGCCTGGCCGGCATGCCGCGGCGTATCCCCGACTACAACATGATGTTCGCCAACTTCAACATGGTCTCCAGCATTGGCGCCTTCATGTTCGGGGCGACTCAGCTGCTGTTCCTGTTCATCGTCATCAAGTGCATCCGCAGCGGGAAGCCGGCACCGGCCAAGCCCTGGGACGGTGCTGAAGGTCTGGAGTGGACGGTGCCGTCACCGGCGCCCTATCACACCTTCAGCACGCCGCCGGAAGTGAAATAGGAGGTCCGCCGTGAGCGAGGTCATCGCGACGCGTCGCCTGGTTACCCGTCTGCTGGTCGTGGTGGTAGTGATGTTCTGCTTCGGCATCTTCATCCTGCCACCGTTCTACGACGCCATGTGCCGGGTGTTCGGCATCAACGGCAAGACGGCCGGGGCCTATCAGGGTGAGCAATTGGTGGACGAGCAGCGCCAGGTGCGCGTGCAGTTTCTCGCCACCAACGCTGCCGGCATGGTCTGGGAGTTCGGGCCGCAGGCCGACGAGATCCTGGTCCATCCGGGTGAGGCGCGCGACATGCTGTTCGTTGCCTACAACCCCAGCGACAAACCGATGAGCGCGCAGGCGATTCCCAGCGTATCGCCCTCCAAGGCCGCGGCCTTCTTTCACAAGACCGAGTGCTTCTGCTTCACCCAGCAGGTGTTGCAACCAGGCGAGCGCATCGAGATGCCGGTGCGCTTCATCGTCGACCGCGACCTGCCGCAGGACGTTAAGCACCTGACCCTGGGCTACACCCTGTTCGATATCACCGAACGCAAACCGCCAGTGGTACAGGCGACCCTTGCTCGGGCGACTCCATAAGGAGAACAACAATGTCGAGTCACCAAAGTCACGAGAACTATTACGTACCGGCACAAAGCAAATGGCCCATCGTCGCCAGCATCGGCTTGCTGGTGAGCTTCTTTGGCGTTGGCACCTGGTTCAACGATTTGTCGGCGGGGCGTGAAGGCTCCAACGGACCGCTGATCTTCTTCGTCGGTGGGCTGATCCTGGCCTGGATGCTGTTCGGCTGGTTCGGCAACGTCATCAAGGAAAGCCGATCCGGCCTCTACAGTGCGCAGATGGATCGCTCCTTCCGTTGGGGCATGAGCTGGTTCATCTTCTCCGAGGTGATGTTCTTCGCCGCCTTCTTCGGCGCGCTGTTCTACATCCGCATGTGGTCCGGCCCCTGGCTCGGCGGTGAGGGTGACAAGGGCGTCGCCAACATGCTCTGGGAAGGCTTCGAATACAGCTGGCCGATGTTGCAGAACCCTGATTCCAAACTATTCCCGCCACCCAGCGGGGTGATCGATCCCTGGCACCTGCCTCTGGTCAACACCATCCTGCTGGTGTCCTCCAGCGTCACCATCACCTTCGCCCACCATGCCCTGAAGAAAAACCACCGGGGCCCGCTCAAGGCGTGGCTGGCGGCGACCATTGTGCTGGCTCTGGCGTTCCTGTTCTTTCAGGTCGAGGAGTACATCGAGGCCTACACCGAGCTTGGGCTGACGCTTGGCTCGGGCATCTACGGTGCGACCTTCTTCATGCTCACCGGCTTCCACGGTGCGCACGTGACGCTCGGTACGCTGATTCTGGTGGTGATGCTGGTGCGCATCATGCGCGGCCACTTCAATCCCGATCAGCACTTCGGTTTCGAAGCGGCCTCCTGGTACTGGCACTTTGTGGACGTGGTCTGGCTCGGCCTGTTCATCTTCGTCTATGTGCTTTAGTGGCTGCAGCCTACCGCTTGTGGCCTACCAGGTGACATGAGAGACCAGTTGCCCTGAGTAGAAGCCCCAGGCGATCAGGGCAACGGTAATGGCGGTAAGGCCGACACGGACAGTCAGAGCGCCTACCACTCGGGAACCATGGCCTTCGTCCTTGACCAGGAAGAACAGGCCGCTGAACAGACTGGCGAGAGTGGCCAGCAGCATGAGGATGATCGCGGCCTTGAGCATGCGAGACTCCGGGGGATTGAAGTGATGCAATGCAGTATAGCCAGCAACCCTGATCGTAACGGCAGGGCGCAATGAGCGCCTTCCGCCCCGGTTGGCTGCCCAGCCTACTGGTCGCCCTGCTGCTGCCGGGGCTGATCTGGCTGGGCTTCTGGCAGTTGCAGCGCGGCGAGGAGAAGCGCCAGCTGCTGGCCAGCTTCGAGGCGCGGCGTCAGGCCGAGCCGGTCAGCCTCGAGCAGCTCGAGCCCATGCGTGATCCGGCTTACCGCCGTGTCCAACTGCGCGGGCACTTCGACGATGAACACAGCCTTTTGCTCGATAGCCGCATCCGCGATGGGCATGCCGGCGTCGAGTTGTTGCAACCCTTTTACGACCAGTCCAGCGGCCTCTGGGTGCTGCTCAACCGTGGCTGGCTGCCCTGGCCTGACCGGCGCACACCGCCGCAATTCGATACCCCCGATGGCGTGCTGCAACTCACCGCCTGGATATACGTCGCACCCTCTGGCGGTCTGAACCTGCGCTCCGGTGCGGCGACCGATGGCTGGCCGCGGCTGATCACGCAGGTCGAGGCTGCAAGCCTGTGGCAGCAGCTCGGCCGCGGTGGGCTTCCGTTCGAGGCGCGTCTGGAGGCTGGGCCGGCCAGCTATCGCGTCGACTGGCCGGTCGTGGCCATGGGCCCGAGCAAGCATCTGGGCTATGCGGTGCAATGGTTCGCCCTGGCCGCCGCGTTGATCGGTCTGTTCATTTATCTCGGAATTCACAACGCACGGGAGAGTCGTCATGAACCCAGCCATCGCCATGCCTGAGGCTCCGCGCAAGGGTCGTGGTCGCCTGCAGTTGCTGTTGATCCTGGCCATCACCATCGGGCCGATGTTTCTCGCCAGTGCCATGTATCAGTGGCGCTTCTGGGTACCGGAGACGCGCAGCTACCACGGTGTGCTGATCGGTGACGGCCGCACTCTGGCTGACCTCGGCGTGCAGGGGGAAGTAGAGCCTCGGTGGCAGATCCTGGTGACGGCACCGGGCGCGTGCGAGGCTGACTGTCAGCAGCTGGTTTACCTGGCGCGGCAGATCCAGATCGGTCTCAACCGCGAAACATCTCGTGCTAGTCACGGCCTGGCGCTGGCCGAGCCGCTAGCGGCCGACTACGACGCCACGCTCAAACGTGAGTACCCACAACTGGGACGCTATCGACTGGACCTGCAGGCCTATGACAAGGCCGCCGAGGCGGTGCCAGGTGCGCAGCTGTGGTTGGTCGATCCGCATGGCAATCTGGTGCTGCGCTATCCGGCTGGCAACAACGGCAAGGCAATTCTCGATGATCTGCGCTACCTGCTGAAAATTTCTCTGATCGGTTGATGCTGCGCTCTGTCCATATCGACAGAGCGCCAAGCCCCGTGCCCAAGGAGTCGACATGCACAAGCCCGGTTACCGTCTAGCGCTGTTCGCTACTCTCCTGACCGTGGTGGTGGTGCTGCTAGGTGCCTACACCCGCCTGACCCACGCTGGCCTGGGTTGTCCAGACTGGCCGGGTTGCTACGGGTTTCTCGGCGTGCCGATGAGCGAGCACAAGCAGGCTATAGCCGAAGCACGTTTTCCCGAGGCGCCGGTTGAGGTCGCCAAGGGCTGGTACGAGATGATCCACCGCTACTTCGCGGGTTCGCTCGGACTGGTGATCCTGCTCATCGCCGTCCAGGCCGTGCGCCGTCGCGAGGAGCCTGCGCAACCTGTCAAACTGCCGCTGGCGGTGCTCGCGCTGGTGATCCTGCAGGGCGCGTTCGGCATGTGGACGGTCACCCTGCAGCTGTGGCCGCAGGTGGTCACAGCTCACCTGCTCGGCGGCTTCGCTACCCTCAGTTTACTGACCTTACTGACCCTACGCCTGTCGGGGCGCTTCGCCCCGCTGCAGCTGTCGGGACGCCTGCGTGCACTGGCCGCTGCCTGCCTGCTGCTGGTGATCGGGCAGATCGCCCTCGGTGGCTGGGTCAGCTCCAACTACGCCGCGGTCGCCTGCGTCGATTTGCCCACCTGCCATGGTGAGTGGTGGCCGGCGATGGACTTCGGCAAGGGCTTTCACCTGACCCAGCATATCGGCCCCAACTACCTGGGCGGGCAACTCGACAGCGATGCACGCACCGCCATTCACATGAGCCATCGCATCGGCGCGGTTCTGGTCACGCTGGCGCTGCTGGTGCTGGCCTGGCGGTTGCACGCGGCCAGGCTGTCGCGCCTGGCGGGTCTGCTGGTGTTGGCGCTGGCCGTGCAGGTCAGCCTGGGCATCAGCAATGTGATCTTCCATCTGCCGCTGCTGGTGGCAGTGGCGCACAACGCTGGCGGCGCCGCCCTGTTGCTGACCATGGTGCTGATCAACTATCGCCTGAGGGCAGCATCTCCGGCGATGCGAGAAGCCTCTCATCTGATGGGCAGGCGCACCACGCTCGTTTCCAGCGGTCTGGTTCAAGGCCGGTAAATAACGAATCAAGGAGAAATGCCATGGCGACGATGCTGCGCACTCACTCCGAACGTGCCACCTGGCGCGATTATCTGGAGCTGACCAAGCCGCGGGTGGTGATGCTGATGCTGATCACCTCACTGGTCGGCATGTTCCTCGCCACCCGTGCCGGTGTGCCCTGGACCGTGCTGCTGTTCGGCAACCTCGGCATCGGCCTGTGCGCCGGTGCGGCGGCTGCGGTCAATCACGTAGTGGACCGGCGCATCGACTCGATCATGGCGCGTACGCACAAGCGTCCGGTTACGGCAGGGCGGGTCTCGCCGGTGGCGGCGCTGACCTTCGCCCTGGCACTGGCCATAGCCGGCATGAGTCTGCTGATGGTGTTCACCAACGAGCTCGCCGCCTGGCTGACCCTGGCCTCGTTGCTCGGCTATGCAGTGATCTACACTGGCTTTCTCAAGCGCGCGACGCCGCAGAACATCGTCATTGGCGGCCTGGCGGGCGCCGCCCCACCGCTACTGGGCTGGGTCGCCGTCACCGGTCACCTGAGTGCTGAGCCGCTGCTGCTGGTGCTGATCATCTTCGCCTGGACGCCGCCGCATTTCTGGGCACTGGCCATCCACCGCAAGGAAGAATACGCCAAGGCCGACATTCCCATGCTGCCGGTGACCCACGGGGAGCACTACACCAAGGTGCATATCCTGCTCTACACCCTGGTGATGTTCGCGGTAACCCTACTGCCCTACGCCATCCACATGAGCGGGCCGCTTTACCTGGCCTGCGCTGTGCTGCTGGGCGGTCGCTTCCTGCACTGGGCCTGGGTGCTGTACCGTGACAGCAAACCGCACGCCGCGATCAACACCTTCAAGTACAGTATCTGGTACCTGTTCCTGCTGTTCATCGCGCTGCTCGCGGACCACTACCTGCTGCTGAATATCTAAGGCTTTTCATGACGCGTACCCACACAACGGTTTTCGTTCTTGTCGCAATCGTGGCCCTGGTGCTGGGGCTTACCGTCAACAAGGTGCTCAGCAGCAAGAGTCAGGGTGACCCGGCGGCACTGCTCGATGCCGGCATCGTTCTGCTGCCGCAGAACCGTAGCCTGCCGGCGCTCAGCCTGGTCGATCAGGACGGCAAGGAAGTCGCGGTTGATCAGCTCAAGGGTGACTGGAAGCTGCTGTTCTTCGGCTATACCTTCTGCCCGGACATCTGCCCTGCGACCCTGGCCCAGCTACGGCAGCTACAGGGGCAGTTGCCGGAAGAAACCCGCGCGCGGCTCGAGGTGGTGATGGTCAGTGTCGACCCGCACCGCGATACGCCGGAGCAATTGAGCAAGTACCTGGGTTTCTTCAATGCGGGCTTCAAGGGCCTGACCGGCGAAGAGGAAACCCTGCAGAAATTCGCCAATTCGGTGAGCATCCCCTACATCCCGGCTGATACCAGCAAGGAAAACTACACCGTCGATCACAGCGGCAACCTGGTGATCATCGGCCCGGACGGCACCCAGCGCGGCTTCATCCGTGCGCCGATCAACAACGCCAAGCTGGCCGAACAGTTACCGGGTCTGGTTTCCGGTAGCTGATCCGCTGGGGTGTGCTTACGCACCGCTATTACCATCATTTCCCGGACGCATCCGGGCTACGGTCCGACGCAGACCGTAGTGTGGCTTAGCGGCGCAAAAGCCCCGGTCGTGTATACGCAACTGAGCGTGGCGCGCCGCGTAACCCACCAGGCGATGGAAGGCGTTGCGCCGATGGTGGGTTACGCCGCAGCAGATACAACGGGGTTTCAGCAGGCTAGACAGGCGGCTAACCCACCCTACGAAACGCGTCGATCCCACTACAGCGCGAATGGCAGCGGCAGGTTGACCTGCTGACGCTGCGCCAGGCGCCGCTGGAATTCGGCGGGGTCGTGGATCAGCACCTCCTGCCCGGCGAAGGACTCGGCGGCGATCAGTCGTGACAGCCAGAAACGCACGCAGGCCACGCGTAGCATGGCTGGCCAAAGTTCCGCTTCTGCGGCGCTGAACGGCCGTAGAGCCGCATAAGCGCCTAACAGCGCACGGGCGCGAGCGCCATCGAGGGTGCCATCCTCGTGCGAACACCAGTCGTTGAGGGTGATTGCCAGGTCGTAGAGCATTGGCCCGGAGCAGGCGTTGTAGAAGTCGATCACCCCGGCCAGATGGTTGCCGTCGAACAGCACGTTGTCGCGGAACAGATCGGCATGCAGGTTCGCTCGTGGCAGAGCGAGGATGCGCGGTTTCAGCTCGGCGATCTCGGCCAGTGCATCACGCAGCAGTGGCAATGCCTGCTCGTCGAGTTTCAGGGCCTGGCTCGGACCTTCGGCGAGCATCCAGTCCAGTCCGCGGTCGCTGCGGCGCTCGATGGGCGCATTACGCGTAGCCAGGTGAATGCGCGCCAGCAGGCTACCCACTTCCTGGCAGTGATGGGCGTTGGCTTCGCGCACATGCTTGCCGGAAAGCCTGGGCTGTAACAGCGCCGGCTTCTCCGCCAGCGTGCGCAGTGCCTCGTCGTCCTGCGTGCGCAGGGCGTAGGGCACCGGCAAGCCGGCGTCGTGAAGCACGTCGAGCAGTTCGATGAAGAACGGCAGGTCGGCCACCGGGCCGCGCTCCACCAGGGTCAGAACGTACTCGCCCTGCTCCAGGCTGACGAAGAAGTTGCTGTTTTCGCTGCCTGCAGCAATACCCTGGAAATCGCGCAACCGACCAAGCCCGTAGGGCGCCAGGAAGACTTCGAGCTCATGACGCTCCAGGGGGGTGAATACCGACATATCAGACCTTAATCGCTTACCAGCTAAAGATTTCCCACGATGGGATCAGCATGTCCGGATCGTCCGAACGTACGAAGTTGCCGTCGCTGCCATCGGCGCGAACGAGAAAATAAGGCTTGCCATTCTTCGGGATGACTTTGATGGCATAGAGGAAGCCATTGACCCGGTATTCCTGAATGGTGCGGTCGCCGTCCTGGCGGATGGTCACGTCCGGATCACCCGAAACCGGATCTTCGGCATGTGCGGCAAGCGGAAGGCAGGCCAGCAGGCCGACCAGCAAAAGGCGTTTGGCTGTACCCATGGTAACCTTGCTCCTTGATATTCACTGATGCAGCCATTCTAACAGGCTGCTGAAAAACTACCTGCGTTGCCACTGCTGCGTTAAAAGCAGGCTCGGAATGCTCATTTACAGCTCGTAAACTGCGCTTCCTCGCCTGCTTTTGCCTTGCACTGGCCGCCTCGCCTACGTTTTTCAACTACCTGTTAGCTGCACCCGCCGAAAAGGTTGATCCCGCGCATGAGCCAAGCTCCCCTCGTTCTGGTCGACGGTTCCTCGTACCTGTACCGCGCCTTCCACGCCCTGCCGCCGCTGACCACCTCCAAAGGCATGCCCACCGGAGCGGTGAAGGGCGTGCTGAACATGCTCAAGAGCCTGCGCAAACAGTACCCGGACAGCCCCTTTGCCGTGGTTTTCGACGCCAAGGGCGGTACCTTCCGCGATGAGCTATTCGCTGAGTACAAGGCCAATCGCCCGTCCATGCCGGACGAGTTGCGCGTCCAGGTCGAACCGCTGCACGCCAGCGTGCGGGCCCTGGGGCTGCCGCTGCTGTGCGTCGAAGGCGTCGAAGCCGATGACGTGATCGGTACCCTGGCCCGTCAGGCAGCCGGGGAAAAGCGCGATGTGGTCATCTCCACCGGCGACAAGGACATGGCGCAGCTGGTCTGCCCGCACGTTACGCTGGTCAACACCATGACTGGAAGCGTCTATGACGAAGGTGGCGTGAAAGAGAAATTCGGTGTCGGCCCTGAGCTGATCATCGACTACCTGGCGTTGATGGGTGACAAGGTCGACAACATCCCCGGCGTCCCCGGTGTGGGTGAAAAAACCGCGCTCGGCCTGCTGGTCGGCGTCGGCGGCGGCCTCGACGTGCTCTACGCCAACCTCGACAAGGTGCCCGAGCTGCCGATCCGCGGCGCCAAGGGCCTGCCGGCCAAGCTCGAAGAGCACCGCGAGATGGCCTACCTGTCGTATCAGTTGGCGACCATCAAAACCGATGTACCACTGAATATCGAAATCGACTCGCTGCATCCCGGCGAGCCGGATCAGGCCGCGCTGGTCGAGCTGTATGGCCAGCTGGAATTCAAGAACTGGCTGGACGACCTGCTGCGCCAGAACAAGGCGCTGGCCGCCAAGGCCGCTGCGCCGGCTGGCGACCTGTTCGCCGAACCGACTGGCGAAGCCGCCGAAGAGGCTGCCGAGCCGGCGCCAGCCAGCGCCGGTGATTACCAACTGGTGCTGGAGCAGGCGCAGCTCGACGCCTGGCTGCAGAAGCTGAAGCAGGCCGAGCTGATCGCCTTCGACAGCGAAACCACCAGCATCGATGCGCAACAGGCGCAACTGGTCGGCCTGTCCTTCGCGGTCAAAGCTGGTGAGGCGGCCTATGTGCCGCTGGCGCACAGCTACATGGGCGTGCCGCAGCAGCTCGACCGCGATGCGGTGCTCAAGGCGCTCAAGCCGTTCCTCGAAGACCCAACCAAGGCCAAGGTGGGCCAGCACGCCAAGTACGACATCAATGTACTGGCCAATGCCAGCACGCCGATTGACGTGCAAGGCGTGGCCTTCGACACCATGCTCGAATCCTACGTGCTGGACTCCACTGCCACCCGTCACGACATGGACAGCCTGGCGCTGAAATACCTGAACCACAGCACCATCCGTTTCGAAGACATCGCCGGCAAGGGCGCCAAGCAACTGACCTTCGACCAGATCGCCCTGGAGCAGGCCGGCCCCTACGCTGCCGAAGACGCTGACGTGACCCTGCGTTTGCACCAGGAACTGTGGGGCCGCCTCGAGGCCATACCGTCGCTGGCCAAGGTGCTACGCGACATCGAGATGCCGCTGGTGCCGGTGCTGGCGCGCATTGAGCGCAACGGCGCCTTGGTCGATGCCAAGCTGCTCGGTGAACAGAGCGTCGAGCTGGGCGAGAAACTGGTCGAGCTGGAGCGCAAGGCGTTCGAGATCGCCGGTGAGGAATTCAACCTCGCCTCGCCCAAGCAGCTCGGCGTGATCCTCTATGAAAAACTCGGCTACCCGGTCATCAGCAAGACCGCCAAGGGGCAACCTTCCACCGCCGAGGCGGTGCTCGCCGAGCTGGCCGAGCAGGACTACGAGCTGCCCAAGGTGCTGATGCAGTACCGCAGCTTGAGCAAGCTCAAGAGCACCTACACCGACAAGCTGCCGGAGCAGATCAACCCGCGCACCGGGCGCATCCACACCAGTTACCACCAGGCGGTGGCCGCCACCGGCCGCCTGTCCTCCAGCGACCCGAACCTGCAGAACATTCCGATCCGCACCGCCGAGGGCAGGCGTATCCGCCAGGCGTTCGTCGCGCCCAAGGGCTACAAGCTGATGGCGGCGGACTACTCGCAGATTGAGCTGCGCATCATGGCTCATCTGGCCAAGGATGAAGGTCTGCTGGACGCCTTCCGCCATGATCTGGACGTGCACAAGGCCACGGCTGCCGAAGTGTTCGGTGTGCCGCTGGATCAGGTCACCAGTGATCAGCGCCGCAAGGCCAAGGCCATCAACTTCGGCCTGATCTACGGCATGAGCGCCTTCGGCCTGGCCAAGCAGATCGACGTCGAACGCAAGGAGGCGCAGGCCTACATCGACCGCTACTTCGCACGCTATCCCGGCGTACTGACCTACATGGAAAGCACCCGCGCCCAGGCCGCCGAGCAGGGCTACGTGGAGACGGTCTACGGCCGTCGCCTGTACCTGCCGGAAATCCATGCGCAGAACCAGGCCATGCGCAAGGGCGCCGAGCGCGCGGCGATCAACGCGCCGATGCAAGGCACTGCGGCAGATATCATCAAGCGCGCGATGATTGCCGTGGACGGCTGGCTGCAGAACAGCGGTATCGATGCGCGCATCATCCTGCAGGTGCACGATGAACTGGTGCTGGAGGTGCGCGAGGAACTGATCGACGAGGTCAGTGCCAAACTCAAGAGCCTGATGAGTGGCGCCGCCGACCTGGACGTACCGCTTCTGGTGGAAGTGGGTGTCGGTGCCAATTGGGATGAGGCCCACTGATTGGCTCGCTGCTGTGGCGCAAAGCCGCAGCAGCTCCAGCTTTTGGGTTTTCAGGAATCAAAAGACGCTTTCTTATAGCAAATGGTTTTTAAGAAGGCGATGAACTTTCCGCAAACCCACCCGGTCAGAGTTCATGAATGGCCGTTAAGCCCTTCAATGCTCCTTTGTTGTGTTAAGTGTTGGCAGACATCTGAACCCCGCCCTAGCGGTTCAGACCTTGAACCCCGAACTTCTCCCTCCCCATACGAAGCTCGGGGTTTTTTTTGCCTGTAGAAAAGTGCCGCCAGCGGCATTCTGATGACCCTCTCTCATTCGTGGGGGACGACTGCATGGATGCAGGAGGTAGGGCGAAGCAGGACGCCAAAGCCGAGAGTGCCCGAAGGGCGGGAGAAGAGCTTACGCGCTTATTACGAGTCGTCTCCGGTGCCCCCTGCGCACCCTGCTTCAGGCCTGTTCAGCGCTTTCTTCACCCTCTTCCGGCAACAGATCCAGCCAGCCGGCCAGCACCATCTGCGCCTCTTCCACGCCCATGCGCTTGGGCGCCGAAAACAGCTGAATGCTGATGCCCTCGCCCCACTGCTTACGAATGTCCTGGCGCACCTTGAGCAGCGCATTCTTCGCCGCGCCGAACGCCAGCTTGTCGGCCTTGGTCAGCAGAATATGCAGCGGCATGCCGCTGGCCACCGACCAGTCCAGCATCATGCAGTCGAACTCGGTCAGCGGGTGGCGGATATCCATCATCAGCACCAGGCCGCACAGGCTTTCGCGGCTGCCCAGATACGCTTCGAGATGTTTCTGCCAGTGTTGCTTGAGCGGGATCGGCACTTTGGCGTAGCCGTAGCCGGGCAGGTCGACCAGGCGGCGTTCGTCATCCAGGCGGAAGAAGTTGAGCAACTGGGTGCGCCCCGGTGTCTTCGAGGTGCGTGCCAGGCTGGCATGGGTCAGGGTGTTCAGTGCACTCGACTTGCCCGCGTTGGAACGGCCGGCGAAGGCGACTTCCAGGCCGCTGTCCTCGGGGCACTGGTCGACCTTGGCGGCACTGATGAGGAAGCTGGCCTGCTGGCACAGACCGATGATGGGATTCTTCGGGAGCATGGAGGTATCCGGTGGTGCCTCGACTTCTGTTGAGCGGCTCGAGGGCTTGCGACATTTCCGCGCACCTGCTGCACGCCAGGCGGCGTGGCAAGCGGCGTCGTTTCCGTTTCAGCATTGCCAGTATATAATGCCGCAGATTTTGTGTGCGCTTTGTCCCACCCGCAGGAAACCGATTGCCGGGAGCGATTTCATCTCTGCTCGATAGAAAGCAGGACGCTTCCCACCCTGATGAGGTTGATCTGATGAAGAAAATGCTGCTTGCCGCTGCCGTTATGACGCTGTCTTTCAACGGCTATGCTGCTCAGGACCCGCAAGCTGTGTATGACCGCGCCTGTGGCGTATGCCACAACGGCCAGATCCCCACGGCGCCCAAGATGGGCGACAAGGCCGCATGGGAACCACGTCTGGCCAAGGGCATGGATACACTGGTGCAAAGCGTCACCAATGGTTTGAATGCCATGCCGCCGCGCGGTCTGTGCATGGACTGCACGGCCGAGGATTACCAGGCGGTCATCAAGCTGATGACCGAATGAGTAAGCCCGACCGATAACCCTTTCTCTCTTAGCCGTAATTGGATTAGCTGATGAACAAAGTACTCGTGAGTCTGCTGTTGACCCTGGGCCTCACCGGCGTGGCTCAGGCTGCTGGCGATGCCGAAGCCGGTCAGGGCAAAGTCGCTGTCTGTGGTGCCTGCCATGGCGCCGATGGCAACAGCCCCGCACCAAACTTCCCCAAGCTGGCCGGTCAGGGCGAGCGTTACTTGCTCAAGCAGCTACACGACATCAAGTCCGGCAATCGCCAGGTCGTTGAAATGACCGGCATGCTCGACAACCTCAGCGATCAGGACATGGCGGATATCGCCGCTTACTTCTCCAGCCAGAAGATGAGCGTTGGGGCTGCCGATCCCAAGCTGGTCGCGCGTGGTGAAGCGCTGTTCCGCGGCGGTAAGCTGGAAGAAGGCATGCCGGCCTGCACCGGCTGCCATTCGCCTGACGGCGCAGGTCTGGCGGCTGCCGGCTTCCCGCACCTGGGAGGCCAGCACGCTCAGTACGTAGCCAAGCAGTTGACCGATTTCCGCGAAGGCAATCGCACCAACGATGGTGACGCGATGATCATGCGCGCTATCGCTGCCAAGCTGAGCAACAAGGATATCGAAGCCGTATCCAGCTTCATCCAGGGGCTGCACTGATAATTTGCTGCGCGTCGGCCCTGCAAGGAAGAAACAGGATCGGAATGCTCATGTACAAAAGTACACTCCGCTTCCTCTCCTGTTTCTTCCTTGCAGGGCTCTAGCTCGCGAAATTTCCTGAAGACCAAAGGCTTGTTGCTTTTGGCAAGATAAAGGGTGGCTTCGGCCGCCCTTTTTCGTATGCGCCATGGCTACAATGGGCGGAACCGGCCCAACGCTAGCGAGTCATAGTCTCGAATCGCCATCAGGGCGAAGTTATCCAGCCAAGGAGTACCCCCATGCGTAACCTGATTCTCGGCGCCGCTCTGGCGATCAGCAGCCTGTTCGGCCTTACTGCCCATGCCGAACCGGTCGCCGGCCAGCAGTATGTCGAGCTGAAAAGCCCGGTACCGGTATCCAAGCCTGGCCAGATCGAGGTCGTTGAGTTGTTCTGGTACGGCTGCCCGCACTGCTATCAGTTCGAGGCGACGCTCAACCCCTGGGTCGAGAAGCTGCCGGAGGACGTCAACTTCGTCCGTGTCCCGGCCTTGTTCGGTGGTATCTGGAACGTGCATGGCCAGGCGTTCATCACCCTGGAAATGATGAAGGTCGAACACAAGGTGCATGACGCCGTGTTCAACGCCATCCACCAGGAGAAGAAGAAGCTGGCCTCGGCTGAGGAGTTCGCTGACTTCGTCGCCACTCAGGGCGTGGATCGCGACGCCTTCCTCAAGACTTTCAACTCCTTCGCCGTCAAAGGCCAGATGGAAAAGGCCAAGAAACTGGCCATGGCCTACCAGGTTACTGGCGTACCGGTGATGATCGTCGGTGGCAAGTATCGCTTCGACCTGGGGTCGGCCGGCGGTCCGCAGCAGACCCTCCAGGTGGCTGACCACCTGATCGCCAAGGAGCGCGAGGCGCTCTAAGCGCCCGCAGGCGCGAAGGATGATGCGCCGCTGGCGAAAGACACGTGCGATTGGTCTGTGTGACCCGCAGATCAATCCGCACTGCTCGCCCGAGACCGACTGGCCAGCCGACGGCCTTTTGCGTCTTCTCAGTTTCAATGTCCAGGTCGGCATCAACACCCAGCGTTATCACCACTATCTGACGCGCAGTTGGCAGCACCTGTTGCCTCACGCCGGACGAGCCAACAACCTGCAGCGCATTGCTGATCTGCTCGCCGATTTCGATCTGGTGGCGCTGCAGGAAGTCGATGGCGGCAGCCTGCGCTCGGGCTACGTCAATCAGGTCGAATATCTGGCCCAGCAGGGCGCCTTTCCCTACTGGTATCAACAGCTCAATCGCAATCTCGGGCGCTTCGCCCAGCACAGCAACGGTGTACTCAGCCGCTTGCGGCCTACCTTGCTGGAGGATCATCCGTTGCCCGGCCCGCCTGGGCGGGGGGCGATCTTTCTGCGTCTGGGGGAAGGCGAGCAGGCGCTGGGTGTGGTGATGATGCATCTGGCGCTTGGCGCCCGTACCCGTACTCGGCAGCTGGCTTACATCCGCGAGCGGGTCAGTGAGTTTCGCCATCTGGTGCTGATGGGGGACATGAATACCCATGCCGTCGACCTGTTGGAAAACTCCCCATTGCGCGACCTTGGCCTGCTCGCACCGCAGGTCGAGGCGACTTTCCCCAGCTGGCGCCCGCAGCGCTGTCTCGACCATATCCTGCTCAGCTCGGAGCTTGAACTGGGGCGTGTCGACGTGCTCAGCCAGCCTATTTCCGACCACCTTCCCGTAGCCGTGGAAATCCGCTTGCCGGAAGCACAGAATGGCGCACAAATGCCTATGCTGAAGACGCCATCTCCCGAGTAAGCCGTATGAGCGATGACGCGCGACGTTGGAAAGACAAATACCTGAGCAGCCTGGAACAACAGGAAAAGCTTGAACGCCGTTGGGAGTCACGCCTGGATCTGCTGCGCCGTGGCCTGGTGCGCAGCAGTCTGGCTGCCGAGGGCACGGACAAGGCGGTCGATCAGTGCATGCAGGAGATGCGCGAGATTCTCCGCCGCGACGACATCGACGCTGCGCTGGGTGGCCTGATTCCACGCCTGGAAAAGGCTGTGCTGGATTCCGAGCAGCGCCGTCAGCAGCGTGCTGGCGAGGCCGCCACGGCATTGGCGGGCCTGATCGAACAGTTGCAACGTCTGCAGCCGCCGCGTGAGGTACGCAAGGCACTCAAGTCACTCGGCAAACAACTGCAGGACGCCACCAGCCACCAGTATCTGTTGCCCGCATTGCTCAGCCAACTGAGCAACCTGCAAGGGCAGGCGCTGACCGTTCTGCAAGCCCCGGTGCAGGAGCAACCCGGCTTGCTGCAGCGCCTTTTCGGCTCGCGGGGTGAAAGTAGCGAAGAGATCGCGAACACTGATCCTGCACCTGCACCTGCACCTGCACCTGCACCTGCACCTGCACCTGCACCTATATCTGAGCCTGAGGTTGAGCCTGCCACTGTCTCCGAGAGTGCAGAGCGAACGGCAGTGGTCCTCATGCCTGCGAGCGAGCCAGCGGCTGTTGCCACCTTGGCAAAGAGAAAGCATCAGGCCAACGACGCCGCGCCCATGCTCGACAGCCTGCCACTGCCGCCTGGCCTGGTGCCGCCGGAGGATGCAGGCGACAGCCCGTTCTCCCTGCCCAGCAGCGAACCCGGATACAGCGCGGTGGCCCCGCATATCGCCAGCAGCTTGCGCAGCCTGCTCGACGAGCTGGAGTTGCCGGCACGTCATCAGCCGCAAGGCGATGCGCTGCGCCAGCGTCTGGAGGGCAACCTCAACTGGTACGAACTGGTACCCGTGCTGGACGATCTGGCTGTGCTGGTATTGGCAGTCACCGACAGTGGCCAGCGTGAGTTCGCCGGTTATCTCAAGCAGCTCAACGAGCGCCTGGCCGCCTTCATCAGCACCCTCAGTGAAGCGCATGAGGGGTATACCGCCTCGGTGGAAAGCACGCGCCACTTCAACCAGCAGTTGCGCGATCAGGTCAGCGACTTGCAGAACAGCGTGCAGGAGGCGGCCGATCTGGACGCGCTCAAGCAGGCGCTGGAGCAGCGTCTGGAGGGCCTGCTGCAGAGCGTCAGCAATCATCAGCGTCAGCGCGACAGTGGTGAGGATGACGTGGCTGAACGGCTGCAGGGCCTGGTCAAGCGTGTCGCTGAAATGGAACTCGAGGCGCAGCAGTTTCGCCAACATATCGAGGAGCAGCGGCAGAAATCGCTGCTCGACCCTCTGACCGGCTTGCCCAATCGCGCGGCCTGGAGCGAGCGCCTCGACCTGGAGATTGCCCGACGCCAGCGCTATGGCGGCCAGTTGCTGATGGCGGTGCTGGATATCGACCACTTCAAGCGGATCAACGATGGCTACGGTCACCTGGCAGGGGATCGAGTGCTGAAGATCATTGCCGGTGAACTGCACAAACGTCTGCGCAAGACCGATTTCATTGCCCGCTTCGGTGGCGAGGAGTTCGTTCTGCTGATTCCAGGCACGCCGCTTGATGGAGGCGTGCAATTGCTGGAAACCCTGCGTGCAGCGGTCGAAGCCTGCCCGTTCCACTTCAAGGGCGAGCCGGTGACCATCACTCTTTCCGCCGGCATTGCAGAGTTTCGCAATGACGAGGCCACCGAGGATACCTTCGAGCGCGCCGATCAGGCGCTATATCGAGCCAAGGGTGCTGGGCGCAACCGCGTTGAACAGGCCTGAGTCGGCGTAAATCCAGCCGCGGCTGTCCCACCCATGTCAGGAGGTAACCTCTTCGCGCTTCTTGTCGACAGAGGTGGCGGTGCGTGCCCGTGGCGCGTGGTCGTCGTCATCCTGCAGCGGCACTTCATTGCCCTGCGCGTCGTACAGCTTGCCGCCGATGAAATGGTCGCCTTCGTGCAGGGCGGCGATGTCGCGATAGCGCAGGCTACGCTCGGTACCTGCCACGAACACCGACTGCTGGTCCGAGTTGCCGGTGGTGAAATGGTTGAACAGCAGGTTGAGCAGGATCGCCATGATCGCCGCCGAGCTGATACCGGAGTGGAAGATGGTTTCGAACCAGGCCGGGAAATGGTGATAGAAGCTGGGCATGGCAATGGGGATCATGCCGAAACCGATGGAGGTGGCGACGATTACCAGATTCATGTTGTTGCGGTAATCCACCTTGGCCAGGGTGCGGATGCCGCTGGCCGCGACCGTACCGAACAGCACGATGCCGGCGCCACCGAGTACCGAGGTTGGCACCGCGGCGATGACCCGGCCCATGATCGGCAGCAGTCCGAGGGTTACCAGGATCAGCCCGCCAGTGGCCACCACGTAGCGGCTCTTGACGCCAGTGACGGCCACCAGGCCGACGTTCTGGGCGAACGCGCTCTGGGTGAAGGAGCCGAACAGCGGTGCGACGACGCTGGCGATCATGTCTGCGCGCAGGCCGTTACCGAGGCGTTTGGAGTCGATCCTGGTGTCGATGATATCGCCCACGGCGAGGATGTCGGCCGAGGTCTCCACCAGGATCACCATCACCACGATCAACATGGAGATGATCGCCGCCACCTCGAACACCGGCACGCCGAAATGCAACGGAGTCGGGAAGGCCAGCACCGGCCCTTCACTGACCTTGGAAAAGTCGGCCATGCCGAATGCCAGGGCGACCAGCGTGCCGATCACCATCGCCAGCAGGATCGACAGGCGCGAGATGGTGGCGCTGCCTACCTTGCTCAATAGAAGAACGGTAGCCAGGGTGAAGGCGGCGAGGCCTATATTGGCCATGCTGCCGAAGTCTGCGGCCTGACTGTTGCCACCCATGGCCCAGCGCGCAGCCACCGGCATCAGGGTGAGACCAATGGTGGTGATGACGATGCCGGTTACCAGCGGCGGGAAGAACTTGGTGATCTTGGAGAAGATAGGGGTGATCAGCAGGCCGATCAGCGCTGCCCCTATCACCGCGCCAAATACCACCGGGAGCCCACCTTTATCGCCATTGGCCCCGACTATCGCCACGATGGTGGCGACGCTGGCGAACGATACGCCCTGCACCAGGGGCAACTGACAGCCGAAGAACGGCAGGCCGATGGTCTGCAGCAGGGTAGCTGCGCCGCCAACGAACAGTGAGGCCGCGATCAGCATGCCGATATCGGCAGGTGTCAGGCCGGCCGCCTGACCGACGATCAATGGCACGGCAACGATGCCGCCATACATGGTCAGTACGTGTTGCAGACCGTAGAGCAAGTTGGAGCCGATACCGAGGTTTTCGTCCTCGGGGCGCGGAGCGGTGGAGGTCATGGAAAAACTACTCGCTGTTGTTCTTGTTCGGTCAATGTAGACATTTTGTGGCTGTCTTGGCTACTACTTTGTATACAATTCTACAGGTGGTCGTTTCCATGAACGCCGCTGCGTTTTCGGTCATTAACAGTCCGCCCCTGCTAAAAAAGCAGGTATTAGGTGCGCGCGCCGACTCGCGAGACGCCCCCCGCAGGCCCTAGACTATGCGCACCTGTCAGCGGAGATACCCATGGACATTTTCAGCATCGCCGTGCTGATCTTTCTGGTCACCGACCCTTTCGGCAATATCGCCATCTACATCGCCGCGCTGAAGAACGTCGAGCCGCGCCGGCGCATCTGGATTGCCGCGCGCGAACTGCTGTTCGCCCTTGGCCTGCTGCTGCTGTTCCTCACCTTTGGTGACAAATTCCTCACCAGCCTCGGGCTCTCGCGCGAGGCAACGGCCATCGCCGGCGGTATCATCCTGTTCGTCATCGCCATGCGCCTGATCTTTCCCAGCCCGCAGGGCCTGCTCGGTGACGTGCCGGACGGTGAGCCGATGCTGGTGCCGCTGGCGACGCCTGCGGTGGCAGGGCCTTCGGCACTCGCGGTGCTGATGACCCTGCGCAACACCCACACCGGGCCGCTCTGGGAGCTTTATCTGGCCTTGATCCTGGCCTGGGCGGCGACGGCATTCATTCTGTTGCAGGCTTCGTTCCTGCAGCGGTTCCTAGGTAACCGCGGGTTGATGGCAGTGGAGCGTCTGATGGGGATGCTGCTGATCATGCTCAGCGTCGACATGCTGCTGGACAACCTGCAAAGCGTATTCGGTCACGCATGAAGTCTCTTTGCCTTGCCCTCGTTCTTGTTCTGCTCGCTGGTTGTGCCGGTGGCCTGCGAATTGACGACAGCCATACCGCGACTGGCCAGAACAGCCGCGTGCAGTACGTCGTACTGCACTACACCTCCGCTGATCTGCAGCGTTCGCTCGAGCTGCTGACGCAGACCGAGGTCAGCAGTCACTACCTGATTGGTGATGCGCCACCGACCGTCTACCGCCTGGTGGACGAGAACCGCCGTGCCTGGCACGTCGGGGTCAGCGAGTGGAAAGGGCGCACCTGGCTCAACAGCACCACCATCGGCATCGAGTTGGTCAACCAGGGCTATTACCAGACGCCTGCCGGGCGCTATTGGCAGCCCTTTGCGCCGCAGCAGATCGACACCCTGATCGTATTGCTCAAGGACATCGTCAAGCGTCATCAACTACCGCTGGGCTCGATCATTGCGCACAGCGACGTGGCGCCGCAGCGCAAGGTCGATCCGGGCCCGCTGTTCCCCTGGAAGCGACTGGCCGACGAGGGGCTGGTGCCCTGGCCGAACGAAGGCGCGGTGGCGCGCCAGCAGGCGCTGTTCAGCACCAGCCTGCCCAGCGTGCAGTGGTTCCAGGCGCAGCTGGCGCAGCAGGGTTATACGGTGCCGCAGCATGGCGAGCTGGACGAGGCGACGCGCAATGTCATTGCGGCCTTCCAGATGAAGTATCGTCCGGCCAACTACGACGGTCAGCCGGACGCGGAAACCGCAGCGCGCTTGCTGGTGCTCAATCTGCAGGCGGCCGGCTGATCAGCGCAGGCCGGGTTGGAAGTCCCGCGCGTCGCGTGCCCAGACATCCAGTACCGGCTTGAGGTCGTCCAGGGTCAACTGGGTGCTGCTGTTGGCCAGCGTCAGGCCATGACCTTTGCGCACCACCCGCAGCACCGGTTCACTGGTGCGGGCATCGAGTGCTTCCAGTTCGATAAAAATCTCGGTGTCGCGGTCACGGGTGCCGGCAGCCGTGCTCGCTGCGGCGATCACCAGGGCCACGGGGATCACCTCGTAGGCCTTGATCCCCTCGGTCGAGACGTTGACCCCGGTGATCGCGCTGCGCAGCACCAGGCTATCCATGCTTGGCGTGTCGACCAGCTTCAGGCGCCCGTCCTTGAGCTCGCGCAGCAGTGCCTGGTGCAGGTAGTCACGCGCCTGTTCCAGCGTCTGGGCGCTGACTTGATCGCTGGGCATGGGTTCGGGGTAGAAGCTCGGCTGCTCGACGTAGACCGAGGTGTAGCGCTCGCTGCGAAACTGCGGCGAAATCCAGCGTAGCACCGGTGCTCCAGTGGCCGAGGTGGCAGGCTGGAGCTGGGAGTAATCGGCGAGGTAGCCGGAGAACTGCGTGGGTTGGGTGGTCTGACTGGCGCAGCCGGAGAGCAGCAAGCCAGCGAGAAGGCCCAGGCGAAGCGGGGTGTCGTAACGCATCGGCGGACTCTCCTGTCCAGTGGTCTGAAAATCAGACTAGATGCCGCTCCGTCAGCCCGCCAGTTCGCCCAGTCGTTGTGCCAGCAACCTGAAATCGTAGGGTTTGACGATGCTGTTGGTGGCGGCTGCGCTGTCGCGAGCTCGCACGGCCTCGAGCAGTTCGCGTTCGTCGTAGCCGCTGGCGAACAGCACCGGCAGGGTCGGTTGCAGCTGGCGTGCGGTTTCCACCAGTTCGCGCCCGTCCATGCCGGGCAAGCCGATATCGCTCATCAACAGATCGACCCGCTGCCCGCTGCGCAACAGATCGAGCGCGCTGGGACCATCACGCAGGGCGTGCACGCGATAACCGAACTCGCCGAGCACCTCCGCGGTGAGCTCGCGCACGACATCGTCGTCTTCGACCAGCAGGATGGTCTTGGCACTGGCGCAATCGGTTTCGGTCATGAGGCTCTCTGTTTCAGCGCGCAGAATACGCAAATGTTTGGCAAACTTCGGAGTCTGCACGCGGTCAGTGTGCCACACGCCTTCCCCCGATAGATAAGAAGAAGCGAGACAATCATCGAATGGACGTCCCAATGTCGAATGAGTCCGCAATGGACGAAAAAGGTTTTCGCCGAATTCTCAATCGTAACGTCGGGCTACCGCTCGGCCTGGGTCTGGTCGGCGCCCTGTTCTTTGCGCTGTTGATCGGTTACCTGCTCAATGTGATTCGCTGGGTCGAGCACACCGACCAGGTGCTGAACCGGGCCAGCGAGGTGTACAAGCTGACCCTGGATCTGGAAACCGGCATGCGGGGGTTCCTGCTCAGTGGCGACGAGGACTACCTCGCCCCCTATGAACAGGCGCGCGGCAAATTTCGTCCGCTGACCGAGCAGCTCATCGACATGGTCGGTGACAACCCGACACAGATGCAGCGGCTGGAGCGCCTGCTGGCATTGCAGGAGCAGTGGGACCTGTTCGCTCAGGAAGTCATCGGCAGTCGTCGCGATGGCGGCAATTTCATGGCCGAGGTGGGACGAGGGCGCGGCAAGAACCTCACCGATGGCATGCGCCGCGAGCTCGACACCTTCATCAACAGCGAGCGAGAGCTGCGTCAGCAACGCAATGCCGATGTCAGCAGCACCACGCTCTGGGGCGCCGGCATCTACCTGGTGGTGAGCATCCTGTTCAGCGCCTTGTTGGCGCTGTTTGGTCGTCGTGAGCTGATGAGTCTCTCGCAGACTTACTCCCAGGCCATGGCCAGACAAGCCGAGTACGGCGAGGAGCAACGACGTCGCGCCTGGCTGGGTGGCGGCCAGACCCTGCTGTCGGAGCGCCTGCTCGGTCAGCCTCAGGTGCAGGAACTGGCTGACCGCTCCCTCGAGTTTCTCGCCGAGTATCTCAACTGCGTGGTCGCCGCCCTGTACTTGCGTGATGCCCACACGGGTGATCTGCGACGGGTTGCCGGCTATGGCTTCAGCAAGGACGCCAGCCTCAAGGAGCAGTTCTACAAAGGTGAGGGGCTGGTTGGCCAGGCTGCCCGAGGCCGTCGTCTGGTGTGCCTGGATGACTTGCCGGCGGATTACATCAAGGTGGCTTCGAGTCTCGGCGAGGGGCAGCCTGTCAGCGTTGCCCTGGTACCGCTGCAGTCCGAAGACAGTGTCAACGGCGTGATCGAGCTGGCGTTCATGCGCAAGCTCGATCCGCGTGAGCGCGAGTTCCTCGAAGCCATCGCCGGCAGCGTCGGTATGGCCCTGGAGGCCGCGCGTTATCGTCAGCGCCTGCAAGAGGTGCTCGGCCAGACCCAGCAGCTCAACGAGGAGTTGCAGACCCAGCAGGAAGAACTGCGTGCCGCCAACGAGGAGTTGGAGCAGCAGGCGCGGGTGCTCAAGGAATCCCAGGCGCACTTGGAAACCCAGCAGGCCGAGCTGGAGCAGACCAATGAGAAACTCTCCGAGCAGGCGCAGACGCTGGCTGACCAGCGCGACGAGCTGGACCAGCGCAATACCACGCTCGGCCGCATCCAGGCGCAGCTCGAAGAGCGTGCCGAAGAGCTGCAACGTGCCAGCCGCTACAAGTCCGAATTCCTCGCCAACATGAGCCATGAGCTGCGCACGCCGCTCAACAGTTCGCTGATCCTGGCCAAGCTGCTGGCGGAGAACGGCAAAGGCAATCTCGACGACGAACAGGTCAAGTTCGCCGAATCGATCTACTCGGCCGGCAATGACCTGCTCAACCTGATCAATGACATCCTCGACATCGCCAAGGTCGAGGCCGGCAAGCTCGAGGTGCGCCCTGAACGCACGCCATTGGCCAGCATGCTGGAGAGCCTGCGCGATGTGTTCGTGCCCCTGGCTGGCGAGCGCGGCCTGAGCTTCCAGATCGAGGAGCAGCGCGAGTTGCCACAGGTGCTGTTCACCGACCGCCAACGCGCCGAGCAGATCCTGCGCAACCTGCTGTCCAATGCCTTCAAGTTCACCGATCGCGGCGGCGTGACCCTCAGCGTGTCGCGTCAGGATGATCATTACCTGGCCTTCGCCGTACGCGACACCGGCATCGGCATCGCGGCGGATCAACAAGAAGCGATCTTCGAGGCCTTCCGCCAGGCCGATGGCACCACCAACCGCCGCTATAGCGGCACCGGTCTGGGGCTTTCCATCTCGCGTGATCTGGCGGGGCTGCTCGGTGGCTCGATCACCGTCAGCAGCGTGCCGGGCGAGGGCAGTACCTTCACCCTGCTGCTGCCCGAACGGATGGTCGAAGACGCCGTTCAGAGCAAGCCAATGCCGCAGGTCTCGGCACCGCTGCCGGTGCCGGCGACGGCAGCTAGTCCCGCTGCTGCTGCGCCAATGCCGCGGACTCCGGCGCCTTTCGCCGATGATCGCGAGCAGCTCGACGAGCGCGGCGGCCGTCGTGTGCTGGTGGTGGAGGATGAAGTGCGCTTCGCCCGTATCCTCTTCGATCTGGCGCATGAGCTGGGCTACGCCTGCCTGGTCGCCACCTGCGCCGACGAAGGCCTGGAGCTGGCGCGGCAGTACCGCCCCGACGCCATCCTGCTCGACATGCGTCTGCCCGATGGTTCAGGCCTCAGCGTGCTGCAGCGTCTCAAGGACGATGCGCAGACTCGCCATATTCCGGTGCATGTGGTTTCGGTGGAAGACCAGAGCGAAGCCGCACTGCACCTCGGCGCAGTCGGTTATGCACTCAAGCCCACCAGCCGCGATCAACTCAAGGAGGTGTTCGGCAAGTTGGAGGCCAAGCTCAACCAGCAGGTGAAACGCGTCCTGCTGGTCGAGGACGACCCGTTGCAGCGCGACAGCGTGGCCCGCCTGATCGGCGACGAAGACATCGAGATCACTGCCGTGGCCCTGGCCGGCGAAGCGCTGGAGAAACTGCGCACGACCGTCTTCGACTGCATGATCATCGACCTCAAGCTGCCCGACATGCAGGGCAACGAACTACTGCGACGCATGGCCGAGGAGGACATCTGCTCCTTCCCGCCAGTGATCGTCTACACCGGGCGCAACCTGACCCGCGACGAGGAAGCCGAGCTGCTCAAGTATTCGCGCTCGATCATCATCAAGGGCGCACGCTCGCCGGAGCGGCTGCTGGACGAGGTCACCCTGTTCCTGCACAAGGTCGAGGCCGAGCTGTCCAGCGAGCACCAGAAGATGCTCAAGACCGCGCGCAGCCGTGACAAACTGTTCGAGGGCCGCCGCCTGCTGCTGGTCGATGACGACGTGCGTAACATCTTCGCCCTGTCCAGCGCGCTGGAGCAGAAGGGCGCCTCGGTGGAGGTGGCGCGCAACGGCCATGAGGCATTGGCCAAACTGCGCGAGCACGACGACATCGACCTTGTACTGATGGACGTGATGATGCCGGAGATGGATGGCTACGAGGCCACCCGGCAGATTCGCCTGGAAGAACGCTGGAAAAACCTGCCGATCATTGCGGTGACGGCCAAGGCGATGAAGGATGACCAGGAGCGATGCCGTCAGGTCGGTGCCAACGATTACCTGGCCAAACCCATCGACCTGGATCGCCTGTTCTCCCTGATCCGCGTGTGGATGCCCAAGCTGGAGCGTCTGTGATGCCTGACGAAATCGAGCTGCGCCTGCTGATCGAGGCGATCTATCTGCGTTACAGCTACGACTTTCGCGATTATTCGAAAGCCTCGCTCAAGCGCCGTGTGCGTCAGGCGCAGGCGCAGCTCGATTGCCCGACCATTTCAGCGCTGCAGGAGCGCATCCTGCACGAGCCGCAGGCGTTCATGCAGCTGTTGCAGTACCTCACCATCCCGGTCAGCGAGATGTTCCGCGACCCCGACTACTTTCTCGCCCTGCGCGAGCAGGTGGTGCCGCTGCTGCACACCTATCCGTCGTTGAAGGTCTGGGTGGCTGGCTGCAGCACGGGTGAGGAGGTGTACTCCCTGGCCATCCTGCTGCACGAGGAAGGCCTGTTGGAGCGCACCATGATCTATGCCACCGACATCAACCCGCACTCGCTGGAAAAGGCCGAACAGGGCATCTTCGCCCTCGACAACCTGCGCACCTATACCCAGAACTATCAGCTATCCGGCGGCAAGCGGGCGTTTTCCGACTACTACTCGGCAGCCTATGACCGCGTGCTGTTCGACAAGTCGTTGCGCGCCAACGTGACCTTCGCCGACCACAGCCTGGCCACCGACAGCGTGTTCGCCGAAACCCATCTGGTGTCGTGCCGCAATGTGCTGATCTATTTCAACCGCGACCTGCAGGACCGTGCCCTCGGTCTGTTCCACGAGTCCCTCTGTCATCGCGGCTTTCTCGGCCTGGGCAGCAAGGAAAGCCTGGATTTCTCCGCCTACGCCCGACAGTTCGAAGCCGTGTCGCGGCCCGAGCGGATTTTTCGCAAGCGATGAGCAGCCAGCGGATCAGCCTCCGCGGCCAGGTTCGTGCGCCGCTGCAGGCGCTGCTGATCGGTGCTTCTGCGGGCGGCGTGGAAGCCTTGCTCAGCCTGCTCGAAGACCTGCCGCCGGACTACCGGCTACCGGTGGTGTGTCTGCTGCATCAGCCGGATCGCAACGACAGCCTGCTTGCCGATCTGCTCGCGCGGCGTCTGAAGCTGCCGACCAAGGAAGCCGAGGACAAGGAATACCTGCGCAGCGGCATGGTTTACGTGGCGCCCGCGGGTTACCACCTGTCCATCGAAACCGAGCGCAGCTTTTCCCTCAGTCGTGAGGAGCCGCGGCATTTCTCCCGGCCCTCGATCGACATCCTCTTCGAGTCTGCTGCCGATGCCTACGGCGAGCACCTGGCTGCTGCGCTGCTGACTGGCGCCAACGAGGATGGCGCTGTCGGCCTGCTAGCTGTTCAGCAGGCCGGTGGGCTGACACTGGTACAGGACCCGGCCGACGCGCTGGTGCCCACCATGCCGAATGCCGCGCTGGCGCTGCTCAAACCGGATTTTCTCCTGCCTATCAATGCCATGCGCCTGCTGCTGGCCGAACTGGATACCCTGCCATGCTGAGGAAGATTGAAGCCAAGGTGCTGATCGTCGACGACCTGCCGGAAAACCTCCTGGCCCTGCGTTCGCTGATCCAGAGCGAGGATCGCACCGTGTTCCAGGCCAGCAGTGCCGATGAGGCGTTGTCGCTACTGCTCGAAAACGAATTCGCCCTGGCCATTCTCGACGTGAAGATGCCGGGCATGAACGGCTTCGAGTTGGCCGAGCTGATGCGTGGCACGGAGAAGACCAAGCACATTCCGATCATCTTCGTCAGCGCGGTCGGGCGCGACATGGACTACGCCTTCCGTGGTTACGAGAGCGGTGCGGTGGATTTCCTGCACAAGCCGTTGTCGCCGTTCGAGGTGCGCAGCAAGGTGTCCATGTTCGTCGAGCTGTACCGCCACCGCAAAGCCCTGAGCATGCAGCTGGAGGTGGTCGAGGCGGCGCGCCGTGAACAGGAGGCGCTACTCGAGGAACTGCGCGAAACGCAGGCGGAGCTGCAGAAGGCGGTGGAGATGCGCGACGTGTTCATGTCCATCGCCTCGCACGAGCTGCGCACGCCGCTCAACGGCCTGATCCTCGATGTGCAACTGCGCCGGCTGCGCCTGGAGCAGGGGCGCATGGATGCCTTCACGCCCGACAAGCTGCAGGAGATGATCACGCGCGATGAGCGGCAGATCCGCAGCCTGAGCCGCCTGATCGACGACATGCTGGATGTTTCGCGCATCCGTACCGGCAAGCTTTCCGTGCGCCCGGAACCGGGTGACCTCGGTGTGTTGGCCGGCAACGTGGTAGAGAGCCTGGCTGCGCAGTTCACCAATACCGGCACGCCAATCGACCTGCACGTGGAGGGGCCGGCCCCGGTGATGATGGACGAGTTCCGCATCGAGCAGGTTCTCGCCAACCTGCTGACCAACGCCTTGCGCTACGGTGGCGGCAACCCGGTATCGGTACGGGTCGCGGCAGAGGGTGAGCAGGTTCGTGCCGAAGTACGCGATCAGGGCCTGGGTATCTCGGAAGAGGATCAGGGGCGCGTATTCGAGCAGTTCGAGCGGGTATCCGGTACCAGCGTCGCCCAAGGGCTTGGACTTGGCCTGTTCATCAGCGAGCAGATCGTCCAGGCCCACGGTGGCCGTATCGAGCTCAGCAGCCGCCTGGGAGAGGGCTCCTGCTTCAGTGTCGTACTGCCGCGTCGTAGCTGATCGTGCAAATTGCACGTGTCGCAATTCATGCATCTTGCAAAGTGCATGGGGTAGGCAATTTTATAAATTTATAAGTTGTTGATTTATAAAGATATTATTGGTGATTTGATGTTGGCATGAGCGCTGCAAAATCAGTCGTGTAAGCCCCCGACTGACCTGCTGATGGAGAAGCGTCATGAACATCGTCCGACTGAGCCTGTTTTGCGTCGCTGCATTGCTGGTCAACGGGGCTTACGCCAAAGATTTCACCGGTTCGGCTGGCGCCACCGCCAAGACGGCTGAGTTCACCATTTCCAACTCGCCCGTCTGGGAGTCCCGTGTCGGTGCCCGGCAGGACGGCTCCGCCGAACTGCGTAGCCAGCCTACCCGCGCGGTCGGTGCCATTGGTGACGACGCCCAGTGGCTGCGTATTTCCGACGATGGCGACACCGATACCGCCAACCGTGAGCCGCGCCCTGCCAACAGCACCCAGCGCTGGGTGTTCTGACCGACAAGGAGTCCTGCCATGTCCAGAAGTGCCATCCTGTTGATGATCATGACCTTGTTGAGCCTGGCCGCATTGTGGCTAAGCCCGGGCCTGGAAGAGGGTGCCGCCCTGCTGCTCAAGGGCGCCAGCGTCGTTTTCGGCCTGGGTTTCCTGGTGGCGCTGATGGCTGGGCGCCGCATCAAGTTCGATCCGGTCCTGCGCTGAGCGTGATGCGGCACCGAAGCAATAAAAAACGCCGCGAAGATCGCGGCGTTTTTTATTGCCCGAGTCATCAGTCCAGGTCAGACCTCAGACCGGCAGACTGAAGTAGAAGGTGGAGCCTTCGCCCGGGCGGGAGTGAACGCTGAGCTGGCCGCCATGCAACTGCACGATCTCCCGCGCCAGCGCCAGACCCAGACCGACGCCACCCTTGCGTCTGCCAACCTGAACGAAGGGCTCGAAGATACGAGCCTGCTGCTCGAAGGGGATGCCCTCGCCGTCATCCTGCACGCTGACGATCACCTGCTCGCCGTGGCGGCGTACCTGTAGCCGCACCTCATCACCCGGGTTGCTGTAGCGCAGGGCATTGTCGATCAGGTTGTCGATCAGTCGCTCCAGTTGTGCAGCATCGAGGCTCAGGCGCGGCAGCGGTTCGTGAACCTCGCAGACCAGTGTCACTTCACGCTCGGCGGTCTTCTCGACAAAGCGCTGCGGCGCCTGCCGGATCATCTCGGCCAGGTCGCAGGGACGGCGCTGCAGGGTCTGCATGCCGTTCTGGTAGCGCGAGAAATTCAGCAGATCGTCGATCAACTGCACCAGGCGATGCATTTCCTCATCGACGGTGCGCATCAGCTCCTGCTCACGGCCACTCGGTGGCAGCGAGAGGCGCTCGCGTAGCAAGCTGAAAGCCATGTGCATGCCGGTGATCGGCGTGCGCAGCTCGTGCGAGGCGCGCAGGATGAATTCGCTGCGCACACGCTCGAAGGCGCGTTGCTTGGTGACGTCACGCAGCACCATCACGGCCCCTACGCTGCCACCTTCGCTCACTTGGACCGGCGTCAGCGCCCAGGCCAGCAGACGGGTTTCACCGTCGCGCTCGATCTGCAGGTCGGCGGGCGGTTCGTACAGCAGCTCGCCTGCGAGTACCTGGCGCAGTGCCTCGTCGACGGCGTGATCCGGCAGCAGCGGTCCGATCGGTTGACCGAGGATATCGGCGTGCCAGGACAGCTGGCGTAGCGCTACGGGGTTGGCGTGCTCGATGCGGCCCTGCTCGTCGAGGATGACCAGGCCATCGTCGATGCTGTCGAGCACGGCTTTCAGGCGGCCTTCGCTGCTGAGCAACTGGTTGAGGTTGCTCGAATGGTATTCGCGCAGCGCCTCGGTCATCAGGCCGAAGCGGCGACTCAGCACTGCCAACTCCACCACGGGCGAGACCGGCAGTACCACATCGTATTTGCCCTGGCCGATCTGGTCAGCGGCGCGCACCAGCATATCGATGGGCGCGCCGAAGCGGCGGGCGATGCCGTGGGCGGTGAGTACGCCGATCGCCAGCACGGCCAGGCCGGTCAGTACCAGAAGCCCGGCGATCAGCTGGGAACGCTCGCCGGCCTTGTGCTCGGCGGCGATGACCCAGTTGACGACCTGATCCTGCTGTTCCAGCAGGTGATTGCGCAAGCGCTGAAAGGCTTCGGTGAAGGGTTTGTAACCGCCCAGGTTGTGCGGTGTTTCGCCAGGCGGGGTGCCGCCGCTGGCCGCTTTTTCCATCGCGTCGTAAAGCTCGGCAGCGCGTTCCAGTCCTCGTATGTAGTCGGCGCCGAGGTTGGTGTTGATCCCTTCCTCGAAGGTGGCGCGGAACGACTGGCGAATGGTCTCGAGGCGCTGCGCGTCAGGCTGCGGATCGATCAGCACGATCAGCTCGTCGCCCAGATGCTGGCGCAGCTTCTGGCCGACCTGCACGGCATCGAAGCCACGCTGGATCAGTTCGCTCTGGCTACGCGCCATCTGGGTGACGCTGAACAGGCCGAGCAGCAAGCCCAGCAGTGCCACAGTGATCAACGCGGAAATGCTGAGGAACAGGCGTGTGCGAAGCTTCATCGGCAGCTTCATGATCATTCCATGGTCAGAGGTTGTACTGCTTGCGTTTGCGGTAGAGGGTCGAGGTATCGATACCCAGGGTCTTGGCCGCCATGTCGAGGGTGCTGCTGCTGGCCAGTACCGCAGCGATGTGGGCCTTCTCCAGCTCCTCGAGGCTCATCGGTGCGCCGACCCGCACGGTGCTGGCTGGCGCTTCGCTGCTGCCACCGAGGCCGAGGTGGGCAATCTCCACGGTCTCGCTCTGGCAAATGATGCTGGCACGCTCGATGACGTTGCGCAGTTCGCGGATATTGCCTGGCCAGCGATAGGCCTGCAGGGCCGCTGCCGCCTCGGGGCTGAAGGCGCAGGCCGGGCGGCCGTAGTCGCTGACGAAACGGGCGAGAAAGCGTTCGGCCAGGGACATCACGTCTTCGTGGCGTTCGCGCAGTGGCGGCAGCTTGAGGGTGATGACGTTGAGGCGGTAGAGCAGGTCTTCGCGGAAACGCCCCTCACGGACCATTTCGTCGAGATCCAGGTTGGTGGCGGCGACGATGCGTACATCGGCGCGGCGCGTGACCGGGTCGCCGACGCGCTCGTATTCCTTGTCCTGGATGAAGCGCAGCAGCTTGGGTTGCAGCGTCAGCGGGAAGTCGCCGATCTCGTCGAGGAACAGGGTACCGCCATCGGCCTGGCTGACGCGGCCCTGGGTGCTCTCGCTGGCGCCGGTGAAGGAGCCACGGGCATGGCCGAACAATTCGCTCTCCATCAGCTCGGCAGTCAGCGACGGGCAGTTAATGGTCACGCAGGTGCGCTTGGCGCGGCGGCTCCAGCCGTGAATGGCGCGGGCCAGCTCGCCCTTGCCGGTGCCGGACTCACCGAGGATGAGGATATTGGCGTCGGTGGCCGCGACCTGGCGCGCGGTTTCCAGGATCGACATCATCGCCGGGCTGTGTGAATCGAGCCCGTCCTTGACCTTGCGCACCTCGCCCTCCAGCGCTTCCAGGCGTGCGGCCAGGGTACGCACTTCCAGCTGCTTGGCGGCCGCCAGGCGCAGTTGATCGGGGGTGCAGGGTTTGACCAGATAATCGGCGGCGCCGGCCTGGATGGCGTCGACCGCCGTGTCCACGGCCGAATGGGCGGTGACGATCACCACGCGCATCCACGGCGCCTGGATGCGCATCTGCGCCAGCAGGTCGAGACCGTTGTCCTCGCCCAGGCGCAGGTCGAGGAAGCACAGGTCAAACACCTGTCGATGCAACAGCGCTTCGGCTTGCGCCGCGCTGCTGGCCCCGGCGACGTCATAGCCTTCATCTTCAAGGCAGTAGCGGAAGGTACGCAGGATTGCCGCTTCGTCATCCACCAGCAGAATGCGCCCGCTGGTTTGCTCTGCAACTGCCATGTATGTGCTCCGTCTTGCTGGTCGATGCAGCTTAGTCAGGTAAAAACCGTGCAAGTTGCACGGCCTGAATGCGCAGATACTGCACCCTGCATGCAGGCAGGGTGCCTTTATTGTGTTTAAGTTATTGTTTTACATGAACTTTATGTTCGCTCTTGGCTGGCATGGGGCTTGCGATATTCCTCGTATCGTCTCACGAACAGGAGTGAACTCATGCCCCCGTTCAAACCCTTGATGCTGGCCGCCAGCACTGCTTTGCTGCTCGGCCTGACTCCATTGGCCAGCCACGCCGCCGAGGGCGCGCTGGCTTCGCAGCTCGAGGCTGCGCGCCAGGAAGGCTCGATCTGGACTGCCTTCGCGCTCAACCGCCATCTCAACCCGTTCAAGCTCAAGATCGACGTGGAGGATGGCGTGGCCACCCTCGGTGGCAAGGTCGAGAACGACGTGCAGAAGGAGCTGGCCGAGCAGGTGGCGCTGAGCATAGAGGGCATCGACTCGGTGAACAATCGCATCGAAGTCGGCAGCGATGCCGTCGAGGGCAACCCGCCGGGGATGGTGCAGCGTCTCGAGGACGCCAGCCTCGCCGCCACGGTCAAGTCCAAGCTGCTGTGGAACAGCAACACCCGCGGCCTGGACATTCAGGTCAAGAGCGAGACCGGCAACATCACCCTGAGTGGTCACGCCCAGACGCCCGCGGCCAAGGAGTTGGCGGGGCAACTGGCAGCCAATACCGATGGTGTGCGCGAGGTCTTCAACCACCTCAGCATCAGCACTGCCGACAGCAGTAGCAGCGAAGTGCAAACCACCCTCGACGAAGCGCGCGAGAACATCAGCGACAGCTGGATCACCAGCAAGGTCAAGGCCAGCTTTCTCTACAGCCGTAACCTGGACGCCATGAACATTTCTGTGAACACCGACGATGGTCTCGTCAGCCTGCGCGGCAGTGTGCTGAGCAGCGCCGAGAAGCGCCTGGCGGTCGAGATCGCCCGCAACATTCGCGGCGTGCGTGGCGTCGATGCAGATGCCCTGCGTATCAACAGTTGAACCAAGCAATCGCGGCCGCTGGAGCGGCCGATAACCCGCAAGTCCCATCGCCAAGGAGAGAATCCATGAGCAGCAAGACCGCACAACTCAATGAACTGATCGAAATCACCCGCGACGGCAAGCGCTTCTACGAGCATGCCCACGATGAGGTCAAGGATATCCGCCTGCAGGCGCTGTTCCGTGACATGGTGCGTGCCAAGACTCAGGTGATCGATGCGCTGAGCGTCAAGGTCGCCGCCAACCAGAGCGAGCCGGCGTCCGGCGGCACCATGCTGGGCAAGCTGCGTCAGTTCTACGCCGACACCCGCGCGACCCTGGCCAAGGATGAAGATGCCACCTATGTGGCACAACTGGAGGAAGCGGAAGACCGCATCCTGCATGCGTTCGAGGATGCGCTGGAAAGTGCCGATCAGGACGTCCGCGTGCTGCTGGCCGTGGAGATGCCCAAGGTGCGTGCCTGCCACGAACGCATGCGCGCGCTGAAGCAGAACATGCAGTAATTACTGCGGCGCTGTTATGAGCCCCTGCACGCGATGCGTGCGGGGGCTTTTTTGTGGGGCAGACCGGACTGGCAAGTTTGTGTGCTCTTTTGCGCTATTTATATCCGGGCAAAGATCATTGGCGTGTCGATCTTTCGTCCTGGTTTCGCCCCTCACGGACGACTCACTTTCTTTGCTTGTGCAAAGAAAGTAAGCAAAGAAACACACCCCTGCATACGGCCCCGGCTGCGCCGGGGTTCCCTCGCTCTATCACCGCTCCAGGGGCACGCCGTGAAGGGCCATCCCTGGCCCATCACGGCTCTCGCGACATCCATGTCGCTCAACCCCTTCCACGGCGATTCCACTCGGCCTCCTGAAGGGGACTTGGGCGGTGTCTGTACCATCGCAGTTGAAGAGCAAAAGCCAAACGCTACCGACTTTGATCTTCCGGAGATTTCGCAAGCTCGCGACCCGATCCCCTTCAGGAGGCCGAGCGGAGGTGTTGCGTAGGGGGACGAGCCGCATGGATGCGGCGAGAGGCTTAATGGGCCAGGGATGGCCCATGTAAGCCGGCCCCCGGAGCAGCGCCGGAGCGAGGGAAGTTTCGCGTAGCGAAACCCGGATGTCGGGGTGCCCTTCTTTGGCACACCTTTCTTGGGCAAGCAAGAAAGGTGTGGCGCCCGTAAGGGGCGCAACCCAAACGCTCAGTACACGCGGTAATGGATAGTGCTAAGTCAGTAAGCGGTACGCACACAAACTTGCCAGTCCAGTATCAACCCGCCTTTCACCAAAGCGCCTTTCTCTGCCAAAGCGAAACGTCGCCGACGTTCATTTAACTGTCACATTCGTTTCATACAGTGTTCACGTGGCCTGCAGATACTTGGGCCCGTTCCATCCAACACAACACTATCTGCTAGGAGCAAGGCATGAAACTGAAGCGTTTGATGGCGGCCCTGACTTTCGCCGCCGCTGGCGTAAGCGCCGTATCTGCTGTAGCCGCCGTCGACCCGGCTCTGCCGACCTATGAAAAGACTTCCGGTGTATCGGGCAACCTGTCCAGCGTCGGTTCCGACTCGCTGGCCAACCTGATGACCCTGTGGGCAGAAGAGTTCAAGAAGAACTACCCCAACGTCAACATCCAGATCCAGGCTGCCGGTTCCTCCACTGCGCCACCCGCGCTGACCGAAGGTACCGCCAACATGGGGCCGATGAGCCGTCCGATGAAGGACAGCGAGATCCAGGCCTTCGAAGAGAAGTACGGCTACAAGCCGACCGCCGTTCCGGTGGCCATCGATGCCCTGGCCGTGTTCGTGCACAAGGACAACCCGATCAAGTCGCTGACCATGCAACAGGTCGACGCGATCTTCTCCAGCACCCGTCTGTGCGGTGAAGACAAGGACCTGAAAACCTGGGGTGACGTTGGCCTGACCGGCGAGTGGGCGAGCAAGCCGATCCAGCTGTTCGGTCGTAACTCGGTATCCGGCACTTACGGTTACTTCAAGGAAGAAGCCCTGTGCAAAGGTGACTTCAAATCCAACGTCAACGAGCAGCCGGGTTCGGCTTCCGTGGTGCAGTCGATCTCCAGCACCCTGAACGCCATCGGTTACTCGGGCATCGGTTACAAGACCTCCAGCGTTCGCGCTGTGCCGCTGGTCGACAAGACCGGTCAGGTCGAAGAGGCCAACGAAACCAACGCGCTGTCCGGCAAGTACCCGCTGGCTCGCTTCTTCTACGTCTACCTGAACAAGGCACCGAACCAGCCGCTGAGCCCGCTGGACGCCGAGTTCGTCAAGCTGGTGCTGTCCAAGCAGGGTCAGGAAGTGGTGGTCAAGGACGGTTACATCCCGCTGCCGTCGAAAGTGGTCGAGAAGACCATGAAGGAACTGGGCCTGTAATTGCAGCGCCTGACGATGTCGGCCGGCTGATTCGCATCTGACGGTCGAGAGCGCCCACCACTCCAGAGAGTGGTGGGCTTCGTCATGTCAGGCGACTGTAACCTTTCTGTCATACAAGCTCGCTAGATTGACAAGCCTGGACAGCCCTATGCGCTGCCTTGAGCCCGCGCAGAGACTTCTCGCATGAATGACTTGGCAAACGAATCCGTGAATCGCTCACAGAATCCCCTGGGGATCGATTTCAACACCCCCGCCCTGCAACGCAAGCGCCGCCTGCGTGCCCTCAAGGACCGCATGGCGCGTTGGTACGTCTCCATTGGCGGGTTGGCGGTGCTCGGTGCCATCACCCTGATCTTCTTCTACCTTGCCCACGTCGTGCTGCCCATGTTCCAAGGGGCCGAGCTGCAGGCGCGCAAGGTGCAACAACCGGCCTGGCTGGCCGAGGCGCACACGCCGCTGCTGCTGGCGGTCGAAGAGCAGAACCAGGTCGCCATGCGCCTGGACAATGCCGGAGCCATACAGTTTTTCGAACTCAAGAGCGGCGAAGCGCTGCAGCGCACGCAGCTGCCGCTGCCGGCTGGCGTCAGCGTCGCTTCCGTCGGCCAGGATCAGCCCGGTAGCCGCCGCGTGGTGCTCGGTCTGTCCAACGGCCAGGCGCTGGTGATCCAGCACAATTACAAAATCACCTACCCGGACAACGTGCGCACCATCGCGCCACAGATCGACTATCCCTACGGCGAGGCGCCAATCGAGATCGACCCGCAGGGTCGTCCGCTCGAGCATGTTGCCGTCAATCTCAACGGCGGCACGCTGATGCTGGCCGGTTCCACCGGCAACGAACTGCACCTGATCAGCCTCGGCCGTGAAGAAAACCTGTTCACCGGTGAAGTGAACGTCAGCGAAGAGCGCATCAACCTGCCGCAGATCGGCGAACCGATCAGCCAGCTGATTCTCGACCCGCGGCAGATGTGGCTGTACGTGTTCAACGGCGATTCCAGCGCCGATGTCTTCGACCTGCGCAAACGTAGCCTCAATGGTCGCTACGAACTGCTCAAGGATGCTTCCAACAGTGTGACCAGCGCCACCAGCCTGCTCGGCGGCATCTCGATCATGATCGGTGACGCCAAGGGCGGCATCCAGCAGTGGTTCATGGTCCGCGACAAGGATGGCAAGTCCACCTTCCAGTCGATCCGCAGCTTCCAGCTGGGCGACAGCGCGATCACCCAGATTCTGCCCGAGGAGCGTCGCAAGGGCTTCATGGCGCTGGATGCCGATGGCCGTCTGGGCGTCTTCCACAGCACCGCGCACCGTACTCTGCTCAAGCAGCAGGTCGCCGAAGGCAGCGCCATCGCTGCTCTGTCGCCACGCGCCACGCGTGTGCTGGTGGAGTCGGACGGCAAGCTGCAGCGTTTCGTGGTAGACAACCCGCACCCGGAAATTTCCTGGAGCTCGCTGTGGGGCAAGGTCTGGTACGAAAGCTACCCGGAGCCTGACTACGTCTGGCAATCGACCTCTGCCAACACCGACTTCGAAGCCAAGCTGAGCCTCTCGCCGCTAGCTTTCGGTACCCTCAAGGCTGCTTTCTACGCCATGCTCCTGGCCGCTCCGCTGGCCGTTGCCGCGGCGATCTACACCGCCTACTTCATGGCGCCGCGCATGCGTACCAAGGTCAAGCCGGTGATCGAACTGATGGAGGCGCTGCCGACGGTGATCCTCGGTTTCTTCGCCGGTCTGTTCCTCGCGCCGTTCCTGGAGAACCACCTACCCGGCATCTTCAGCCTGTTGTTGCTGACGCCAGTGGGTATCCTGCTGTTCGGTTTCCTCTGGACCAAGCTACCTGACTCCGTGCGCCACCGTGTTCCCGAGGGCTGGGAAGCAGCGCTGCTGATTCCGGTGGTGATCGCCGTGGGCTGGTTCTCCATCGCCGTCAGTGGTCATCTGGAAAACTGGCTGTTCGGCGGCAACATGCGCCTGTGGCTGTCCAACGACCTGGGCATTCCCTTCGACCAGCGCAACGCGCTGGTGGTGGGCCTGGCGATGGGCTTCGCGGTAATCCCTAACATCTATTCGATTGCCGAAGATGCCGTGTTCAGCGTCCCCAAGAGCCTGACCTTCGGCTCCCTGGCCCTCGGTGCCACGCCCTGGCAGACCCTGACCCGCGTGGTGATCCTCACTGCCAGCCCGGGCATCTTCTCGGCGCTGATGATCGGCATGGGCCGCGCCGTCGGCGAGACCATGATCGTGCTGATGGCCACTGGCAACACGCCGATCATGGACGTCAACATCTTCGAAGGCATGCGCACCCTGGCGGCCAACGTCGCCGTGGAAATGCCCGAGTCGGAAGTTGGCGGTACCCACTACCGCGTGCTCTTCCTGGCGGCTTTGGTGTTGCTGATGTTCACCTTCGTGATGAACACCCTGGCCGAGCTGATCCGTCAGCGCCTGCGCACCAAGTATTCGAGCCTATAAAACATGCCTGCGCAGCAGGCCAACTGATGACCCTCTCCCATTCTTGGGAGAGGGTGCCCCGAAGGGGCGGGAGAGGGTCGTGCAGGCGCGTGCCCAAGCCCTCTCCCCGGCCCCTCTCCCGCAAGCGGGAGAGGGGAGGTAAAGAACGATTTCATTCAAGGTGTGATGCCGTGAAACAGAACAACCTGAAATCCTGGTACAAGAGCGGCGCTCCGGGCGTGTGGATGAGCGGTGGCGCAGTCGCCATCGCCATCATCATGACCCTCGGGCTGCTGGCGGTAATCGCCACCCGTGGTCTCGGCCATTTCTGGCCGGCGGATATCCTCGAAGCCGACTACCAGGTGCCTGGTCAGGAAGCGCGAGTGATGCTGGGTGAGGTGGTGCAGGTCGAGGAAGTGCCACGCGCGCGCCTCGCCGCAGCCGGCCTGCCGGTCGCCGCGGAAGGCGGCGAATTCATGACCCGCGAGCTGATGAAAGTGGGTAACCGCGAACTGTTCGGCGCTGATTTCACCTGGGTGGTCGGCGAGTGGCTGAGCAACCCGCGCAAGCCGGCCGACATCACCGTGCTGGAGCGCCGCGAGTGGGGCAACTTCTACGGCAATCTGGTCAACGTCAAGGAAAGCGGGCAGGTCGTGGCCGAAGGTGCAGCCGCCTGGTCGGCCTTGCAGGAGCGCCTGGATCGCGTCGATGACCTGCATGCGCAACTGGTGCGCCTGGAGAAGCGTGACATCGGCCGCATCAACCACGGTCTGGAGCGCATTCGCCTGGAAGGCCGCAAACTGCAATTGCAGGACAAGCTCGACGCTGCCGCGCAAGCGGACATGGACGCCCGCCGCGATGCCCTGAACGCCGAGTACAAGGTGCTCGAAGAGCGCATGGTGGCGCTGACTCAGCAGATCAACCGCGACAGCGTGACCCTGAGTGCCAGCGATGGCCGACAGACCGAGATCGCTCTCGGCAAGATCGTTCGAGCCTTCCGCCCGAACGCCATGGGCACGGTCGACAAGCTCGGCTTCTACGCCATGAAACTGTGGGAATTCGTCAGTGACGAACCGCGTGAGGCCAACACCGAAGGCGGCATCTTCCCGGCCATCTTCGGCACCGTACTGATGGTCATGCTGATGGCGGTGATCGTCACCCCGTTCGGCGTGATCGCCGCAGTGTACCTGCGTGAATACGCGCATCAGGGTGCACTGACCCGGGTGATCCGCATCGCGGTGAACAACCTGGCCGGCGTGCCTTCGATCGTCTACGGCGTGTTCGGTCTGGGCTTCTTCGTCTACGTGCTGGGCGGCTCGATCGACCAGCTGTTCTTCCCCGAGTCCGCACCGGCGCCGACCTTCGGTACACCGGGCCTGATGTGGGCCTCGCTGACCCTGGCGATCCTGACGCTGCCGGTGGTCATCGTTGCCACCGAGGAAGGCCTGGCGCGGATTCCGCGTGCCGTACGTGAAGGCTCGCTGGCGCTTGGCGCGACCAAGGCCGAGACGTTGTGGAAGGTGGTCATCCCGATGGCCAGCCCGGCGATGATGACCGGCCTGATCCTGGCCGTGGCACGCGCCGCCGGCGAGGTGGCGCCGCTGATGCTGGTGGGTGTGGTGAAGCTGGCGCCGACCCTGCCGCTCAATGGCAACTACCCGTACCTGCATCTCGATCAGAAGATCATGCACCTGGGCTTCCACATCTACGACGTCGGCTTCCAGAGCCCCAACGTCGAGGCTGCGCGCCCGCTGGTTTACGCCACGGCGCTGCTGCTGGTGATCGTCATCGCCCTGCTCAACCTGACCGCGGTCTATATCCGTAACCACCTGCGCGAGAAGTACAAGGCGCTGGATCACTAACGCAGCTACGAGTCGCGCACCGCCGGTGCGCAGCTTGCAGCTTGTAGCTACGAACGGAGTGAGTTTATGCAACACGAAACCCATACCCACGGTATCGACCTGGCCGCACTCGGCCGCGACAAGCAGAGCTTGAGCCTGGCCAACGAGACCACGGCCATCGCCGTACCGGGCCTGAACCTGTACTACGGCCAGAAGCAGGCCCTGTTCGACGTCAAGATGGATATCCCCAAGCAGCGTGTGACCGCCTTCATCGGCCCGTCCGGCTGCGGCAAGTCGACCCTGCTGCGTACCTTCAACCGCATGAACGACCTGGTCGACGGTTGCCGTGTGGAAGGCGAGATCAACATCGACGGCCGCAACATCTACCGCAAGGGTGAGGACGTCGCCGAGCTGCGCCGCCGCGTCGGTATGGTGTTCCAGAAGCCCAACCCCTTCCCCAAGAGCATCTACGAGAACGTGGTGTACGGCCTGCGCATCCAGGGCATCAACAGCAAGCGCGTGCTCGACGAGGCCGTGGAGTGGGCGCTGAAGAGCGCGGCGCTGTGGGACGAGGTCAAGGACCGTTTGCACGATTCGGCGCTGGGCCTGTCCGGCGGTCAGCAGCAGCGTCTGGTGATTGCCCGTACCGTTGCGGTGCAGCCGGAAGTGCTGCTGCTCGACGAACCCTGCTCGGCCCTCGACCCGATCTCCACGCTGAAGGTCGAAGAGCTGATCTACGAGCTCAAGAGCAAGTACACCATCGTCATTGTGACCCACAACATGCAGCAGGCGGCGCGCGTCTCCGACTACACCGCGTTCATGTACATGGGCAAGCTGATCGAGTTCGGCGACACCGACACCCTGTTCACCAACCCGGCCAAGAAGCAGACAGAAGACTACATCACCGGTCGCTATGGCTGATGGCCATGTCAGAGGTCGCTGGACTGCGTCGGCGGAACTTGCCGTACTACCTGTACTGTCTGCGTTCCGCCTCCTTGCCCAGCACCCTCTGCCAAAGCCCATCCCTTAACAACCAGTAGGGTGCGCGGCGCGCACCATGGCCATCCAAGCCGGCAGCTTTCGCGGAGCGAAACATGATAAACAAAGACAACCTTACCCAGCACATCTCCCAGCAATTCAACGCCGAGCTGGAAGAGGTGCGCAGCCACCTGCTGGCCATGGGCGGCCTGGTGGAAAAGCAGGTCAACGATGCCGTCACCGCGCTGATCGAGGCCGATTCCGGCCTGGCCCAGCAGGTGCGCGAGATCGACGACCAGATCAACCAGATGGAGCGCAACATCGACGAGGAATGCGTACGCATCCTCGCCCGTCGCCAGCCGGCTGCCTCCGACCTGCGTCTGATCATCAGCATCTCCAAATCGGTGATCGACCTCGAGCGCATCGGCGACGAGTCGACAAAAATCGCCAAGCGCGCCATCCAGCTGTGCGAAGAGGGCGAGTCGCCGCGTGGTTACGTCGAGGTTCGTCATATCGGTGATCAGGTGCGCAAGATGGTGCAGGAGGCACTGGACGCCTTCGCTCGCTTCGATGCCGACCTGGCCCTGTCGGTGGCGCAGTACGACAAGACCGTCGACCGCGAGTACAAGACCGCGTTGCGTGAACTGGTGACTTTCATGATGGAAGATCCGCGTTCGATCTCCCGCGTGCTCAACGTGATCTGGGCGCTTCGCTCGCTGGAGCGCATCGGCGATCATGCGCGCAACATCGCCGAACTGGTGATCTACCTGGTGCGTGGCACCGATGTGCGCCACATCGGCCTGACTCGCATGCGTGAAGAGGTCGAGGGCAAGTCCAAGGACTGATGCCTGCTTGATGCCGACGGCCCGGGCTTTCCCGGGCCGTTTTGTTTGCGCGATTTGTTGTGTGTCCGGCGTTTTTCCGTTGGCCTTAGGCCACTGGCCATGACTATGCTTACTGCCATTCGTACAGGAGTGGCCGATGAGCAAAGTCAGTGTGCTGGTGGTGGATGACGCGACCTTTATCCGTGATCTGGTCAAGAAAGGGCTGCGCGATAATTTCCCCGGCGTACAGATCGAGGAAGCGATCAACGGCCGCAAGGCCCAGCAGATGTTGAGCCGTCAGGTCGTCGACCTGATCCTCTGTGACTGGGAAATGCCGGAGATGTCCGGCCTCGAGCTGCTGACCTGGTGCCGCGAGCAGGACAACCTGAAAACCACGCCCTTCATCATGGTCACCAGCCGCGGTGACAAGGAGAACGTGGTGCAGGCGATCCAGGCGGGTGTCTCCGACTACATCGGCAAGCCCTTCTCCAACGAGCAACTGGTGACCAAGGTGAAGAAGGCGCTGAGCCGCGCCGGCAAGCTGCAGGCCCTGGCCGCCAGCGCCCCGCCTAAGATGCTCAGCACCGGCGGCTTTGCCAACGATTCGCTGGCCGCGCTCACCGGTGGCAAGGCCGAAGTGGTCAAACCCAGCGCTCCCGCGCCGTCAGCCGCCGCTCCTGCTGCTGCCAGCACCGCGCCTGCCACGGCGGCACCCGCTGCCGCCAGCAAGCCGCCGGCCGGTCGTGGTCAGGGCCAGTTGCGTCTACCGAACGGCAGCATGGCTTGTGTGATCAAGGCACTGAGCCTCAAGGAGGCGCTTTTGGTGGTCAAGCGTACCGAGCAGTTGCCGCAGGTGCTGGAGAGCGCGGTGCTCGACCTGGAGCAGGGCGAGGCAGCGGAAACTGCACGCCTCAACGGCTACCTGCACGCTGTAGCGGCATTCGAGCCCAAACCCGATAGCGAATGGCTGCAGCTGACGTTCCGTTTCGTCGACCGCGACCCGCAGAAGCTCGACTACCTGTCACGGCTGATCGCCCGCGGCACTGCGCAAAAGCATTTCAGCCCAGGCGCCTGATGGCGCCATCCGCTCTGCGAATCAGTGGAAACCTGCCCTGTGCCGACCGGCGGCGGTGAGCCGGTTCACAGCCTGACGGCCGGTACCTCGCATGTGCCGTGCCGCGCTGCTAGTCTTCCTAACCCGGATATCAAAAAGCCATAAGATCCGAGTCGTTATGCTAGGGCGTCTGATCATTTTCTGCAGTCTGCTGGTCTTTTGCGGCCAGGCCGCTGCGCTGACCATCTACAAGTACGTCGACAAGAACGGCGTGGTGACCTATAGCGACCAGGCCGCGCCTGGCGCGCAGGTGTTCGTGTTCAACGATCGCATGGTCGAGCGCCTGGACAACCAGGTGAAGCTGGAGACCAAGAAGCACGAAGCCGGTGAAACCCTGCTGATTCGCAACGACCTCTATGCCCCGGTGGAAATCGAGCTGAAGCTGGAGCAGGTTCAGAACGCCGTCGGCGCGCCGGACAAGCCGATTCGTTGGGTACTGCCGCCACGCAGCAACATCCGCCTGGCTACGCTCACCGCACAGGATGCATCGAAACCGCTGCGCTACAAACCGAAGCTGCGTTATGCCCTCGGCGATCCACGCCTGCAGCCGAGCATCCATCGTTACCCGCTGCCCTGGCGCGGCGGCCCTTTCCGTCAGACCCAGGGCGCCAATGGCACCTATAGCCACTTCACAGCCAAGGGCCGTTACGCGGTGGATATCGCCATGCCCGAGGGCACGCCCATCGTCGCTGCGCGCAGCGGCGTGGTAGTGAAGACCGAGAACCAGCAGAGCGGCCGAGGCAACAACCCTGCCGGCAACTTCGTGCGCATCCTTCACGACGACGGCACCATGGGAGTCTACCTGCACCTGATGAAGGGATCGGTCAGCGTGCGCGAGGGCCAGCGCGTGGAAACCGGCAGCCTGCTGGCGCGCTCGGGCAACACCGGCAACAGTACCGGCCCGCACCTGCACTTCGTCGTGCAGCGCAATGTGGGGCTGGCGGTCGAGTCCATCCCCTTCAACTTCCGTCAGCCGGTCAACAGCCTGCCCAACTTCGCGGTCGGCGGCGAGTAAGCGGCAGGTGTTGGAAGGTTTTAGCTGCGCTTGCCCAGGTCGCGGGCTGAAGCCCCTCCCACGGTTCGATGCGCTCTTCCCTGCCTGTAGGAGCGGATTTATCCGCGATCAGGGTTTGCAGTGTTGTCCGCCGTATCGCGGCTGAAGCCGCTCCTACAGATCGCGGTTGCAGCTCCTTCCTCAATGCCTTCCCGCGCCTCGCGGCATCTCTCTGCTCAGGCCATTACTGCACTGATTTCCCCGCATTTCACTTAAGCCAGGGCGCCGCTGTGTCGTCTGTGTAAGAAGCACGTCCGCCTTCTGCGCGACGCGGGCGGAAGTCGGCCTTCCGCCTGTCGTTAGCCACCCGGCGAGCGGAAAGGATCTTTCACCTGGCGGAACGCCTAAACCCTTCTATATCAAGGGTTTCAGCTGTTGGCACCGCTATTGCTATCTCACAGGAAAACGGGTGTCCGACTATGGCTATCGATTCAGATTACGTTCAAAGCATGGCGACCCAGCTGGCCCAGTATGAAGTTCAGGGCCAACTGGCCAAGGCCAACCGTAACCAGGCGGCATACAAGGCGCAGCTATCTGCCTTGACCGCCCTGGATACAGCGCTGAAGACTTTCAAGAGTGCTGCCAGCGGTCTCAAGCTGGCCGGCAGCAGCATGTTGGTCAACAGCGCCAGTTTCAGCCAGGAGAGCTATGCCACCGCTACGGTGAGCAGCAAGGCGGTGGCCGGCAGTTACGATTTCTTCGTCCAGCAACTGGCCAGTAAAAGCCAGGTTGCCCTGCAAGGTCTGCAGGACGGTAATCTCGGTAGCGGTAGCCTGACCATTGGCCTGGGCAGTGGCTCGTTCAACATTGATCTCAGCTCCGTTGCGACGCTCGACGAACTGGCCAAGGCCATCAACAGCGCCGCCGACAACGAGGGGGTGAAGGCGACGCTGGTGCGCAGCAATGGCCAGGTCAACCTGGTGCTCACCAGCGAGAAGACCGGCGCCGACCAGGCCATCAGCCTGAATGCCAGCGGCAACACCGCTTTCGAGGGCGCGGTGAGTGGGCGTCAGGAGCTGTCCGTGGCCAAGGACGCCATCGTCCGCCTTGGCGGCGAGGGCGGCATCGAGCTGACCAGCACCAGCAACACTTTCGATAACGTCATCGATGGTGTCAGCCTGACCTTCAACAAGGCGCACAAGAGCGGCGATACACCGCTGACCATGGAAGTCGGCCAGGATCAGAAGGCCACCAAGGAGAAGGCGCAGACCTTCGTCACCGCCTTCAACGCGTTGATGACCAGTTTCGACTCGCTCACTGCCAGCGGTGGCGAGAGCGGCGGTCGCGGTGCCTTGGCCGGTGATGCCAGCGTGCGAGCCATCGAGGGCATGCTCAACCAGTTGGTGCGTACATCCTTTGGCGGTGCGAGCCTCACCGAGTTTGGCATCACCGCTGATCGCAACGGCAAGCTGACCATCGACAACGCTCGCTTTGAAAAGGCAGTGGCAGCTAACCCGGAAGGCTTCGAAAAGCTCTTCACCGACAAGGGCAACCTGCTCGATACCCTGGACAAGAACCTGGCGGCCTACACCAGCAGCGCCGGCGGCCTGCTGACCAACCGCAAGGACACCCTCAATACCCAGCTGCGCCGTGTCGATCAACAGCTCGACACTATCCAGAAGCAGTATGACTCCTACTACGCCCGCTATCTCCGCCAGTACACCGGTCTCATGCAGACCATGGCGGCGATGGAGCAGACCTACGGAATGTTCTGATGAGTGCCTACAACCTCAACGAAAGTTACGACAGCTACCGCACCGTGGATCTCGAGGCGCGTGCCGCCGCCGCCTCGCCATACGAGCTGGTACTGGTGCTGTTCGACGGCCTGCTCGATGAGCTGGCGCGCGCCCGCGGCCACATCGAGGCCAAGCGGTACCAGCAGAAGGGCCAGTCTCTGGAGAAGTGTCTGAACATTCTCAACGGCCTCAATGGCGCCCTTGATTACGAGAACGGCGGCGAGCTGGTGCAGGGGCTGGCGCGGCTTTACGACTACTGCATCTATCGCCTCTCCGACGTCAGCGTCAGCCTGTCGCTGGAAGGCCTGGACGAAGTGGTCGGGCTCCTCGGTGTGTTGCGCGAGGGCTGGGAAGGCGTGAATGCAACGCACAAGTGAACTGCGCGCGCTGCAGCAACTGCACGCCCAGTTGGCAGAGGCGTTGGAGCAAGGCGACTGGACGCGGATCGGCGAGATCGATTCGGTGATCCGCTCCTGCCTGCAACTGCTGGCCGGGTTGCCGAGCGTCAGCGATGAGGTGCTTGAGGCCAAGGAGCAGCTGCGAAAGCTGCACGAGCAGGCACGCATCGCCTGCGCAGAGGAATGCGAGCGGGTGCGTCGGTTGTTGCTGACGCATCTGGAGTACGCCGAAGGGCGTAGCGCTTACATGCGCGTCGACCTGTACCAAGCCGGGAGATAAAGGGTGCTGCAACTGATCAATGCCAATGCTCGGCTTAGCTCGAGCGGCTCCGCTGAGCAAACGCTGCCGTCGGGTTTCGCCCAGGCGGGCAGCGCCGATGATGCGACCCGGTCGTTCGATCAGCAGATGGCCGTGCAGGGCTTCGCCGCTGCTGATGTGCAAGCGTTGCACACTGCAAGCATCACGCCCGAGGCCATCCACGTCAGCGAGGCGGATGCCGAGCAGTGGCTGGCCAGTGTGCTGGGGCAACAGGCCGTGCGCATCGAGGCGCGTGAAGCGCCGGAGGCAGAGCAGGACCCGCAAGTACGTGAGGAGCAGGCCGAGCCAGTCGAGCAGACTGCCGCGTTGCCTGCAGCGGTTATTAGCCAGACGCCAACACCGCCTCGTGAGCAGCAACTGCCGGCGGATACGTCGCGCGCCGCCAATGCTGCGGTGCTCAGCCAGTCGCCATCGGCAGTCGCAGAACCCGTGGCAGCGGCGAGGCCTCTGATGGCCGCCGAGGTCGCGCCGACGGCTGCCTCGCCACTGGTGATGGATGAAGTCATCGAGGCGAGGGTCACCGAGCGCCTGCCGAGCGGCACCACGGACAGCGACAAGGCGACGCCGGGCACTGCTACCTCCACTTCGGCCCCTACTGCGCCGCTGGCCGCTGAGCGTCCGCTCAAGTTGCATGCACCGCAGGCGCAGTGGGGCGAGCAGATGCTGGCCAGCCTGCGTGAGCATGTCGATCTGCAGATCAATCAGCGCATTCAGAACGCCACCATCCGCCTCGATCCGCCGGAGCTGGGCAGCCTGGAGATTTTCCTCAGCCACGAGTCCGGGCGCCTCAGTGTGCAGCTGTCCGCGGCCAATGCCGATGTGGCGCGCCTGCTACAGCAGACCAGCGAGCGCCTGCGCCAGGAACTGGTGGGGCAGAACTTCGTGCAGGTCAACGTGCAGGTGTCCGCTGATGCTCAGGGTGGCCGCCAGCAGCAACAGGCGCAGGCTCAGGCCTGGCGTATCGAGGACGAGGTGGCTGCCGCCGCCGCGTTGCCGGTCGGCGGCGAGCCTGGCGCTGCGAAATCGTCCAGCGATGTGCTGGTCACCGTTTAATTTCCCGTTAGTGAATCGAGATCAGTCATGACAATGCCGCGCGCCCTCCTGCTGCTGGTTATCTTCAACACCCTGGTGGTGATCGGCGGCACCATCTTCAACTACGCCACGCTCAAGTCTATGCAGAGCGGCCAGCCCGTGCTCGGTATTTCCGCCGACAACGCAGGCAGCGAAGAGCAGGAGACCCCGAGCGAATACCGCTTCTTCCCCATCGAGAAAGTCATCGTCAGCCTGCAGGGCGAGACCCGCGAACATTACTTCGTCCTGGACCTGGTGCTGCAGGCCGATCTGGAAACCGATCCTAAGAAGCTCGAGCAGATCGATCCCATGGTGCGTAATTCGGTGGTGGCGTATCTGTCCTCGATGACCTTCGAGAAGTTGCGCGGCATGCCCATTCCCGAGCTGCAGGGCGCCCTGGAACGGGTGCTGTCAGATGATTTCGCCAGCAAGAAGCTGGCGATGCCCTTCGCCAACGTGTTGGTCAGCAAGCTGATCGTCCAGTAGGGCGCTGCACGCGACTGCGCTGGAACCGGAGCCGAATATCCATGAACGCCAACTGCGCCATCGACTACCGCTACGCCGCTGAACAGGGCGGTGCCGCGCTGTTCGCCCCAGGGGCCGAGCAGAAGTGGCTGTTGCAGTACCTGCCGCTGGTCAAGCGCATCGTCAGCCAGCTGGCGCTGCAGGCCAACCAGGTGCTCGACCGCGAGGACATGGAGCAGATCGGTCTGATGGGGCTGCTCGAATGCCTGCGTCGCTACGGTACGCCGGACGAGCAGTTCGGGCGTTTCGCCGCGTTGCGCATACGTGGCGCGATCCTCGATGAACTGCGTCGCCAGGACTGGCGGCCGCGTCAGGTGCGTCAGCAGACGCACAAGATCCGCGATGCCATTCGCCAGCTGGCTCGGCAACTGGGGCGTGTGCCGCAGGAGGAGGAGATTCTTCAGGCGGCCGGGATAAACGCCAAGGAATACCAGGAGTTTCTCCAGGCCGACGCCTGCGAAGCCATCGAAAGCCTCGATGAACTGCTGCAGAACGGCCATGAGGGCTTCGCCTGTGGCGGCAGCGCGGTCGAAGAGCGGGTGCTCAAGGAGCGTTTGCTGACCCAGGCGCTGAGCCAGCTCAGCGAACGCGAGCGTCTGGTGCTGACCCTTTACTACCAACACGAGCTGAGCCTCAAGGAAATCGCCCTGGTGCTGGAGCTGAGCGACGCGCGCGTCTGCCAGTTGAGCAAGCAGGCGATTGCCAAGGCCAGCCGTTACCTGAACGAGAGAGGCTAGGGTGCAGAAGTTATTAGGTGCATTGATCATCGTCGCCTGCGTGCTCGGAGGCTACGTCATGGCCCATGGCGAGCTGGCGATGCTCTGGCAGCCGGCCGAAGTGATCATCATCGTCGGCGCCGGTTTTGGCGCGCTGGTGGTGGCCAACCCCAAGGACGTGCTGCTGGAGATGCTGCACCAGATCAAGGGTGTGTTCGTCTACAAGAAGCGTGGCGAGGAGTTCCAGCGCCAACTGCTGATGATGCTCTATGAACTGCTGGAAATGGTCGACGTGGGCGGCCTCAAGGTACTCGATGCGCATATCGAGGAGCCGGAGCAGAGCGACCTGTTCGCCAAGTACCCGCTGATCCGTCAGGAGAAGAACCTGATGGCCTTCATCGCCGACAACTTCCGTCTGATGGCCATGGGCAAGATCAGCGCGCATGAACTGGAAGGCTTCCTCGAGCAGGAGCTGGAGGCCATGGAGCACGTGCTGATGCAGCCTTCGCGCTCGCTGCACAAGATCGGCGAGGCCATGCCGGGCTTCGGCATCCTCGCGGCGATCCTCGGTATCGTCATCACCATGGGCAACATCGGCGGCTCGGTGGCCGAGATCGGTGCCCACGTGGCGGCGGCACTGGTCGGCACCTTCCTCGGCATCTTCATGTGCTATTGCGTGATGGAGCCGTTGTCGAGTGCGATGGGCCAGCGCATCAAGACCGAGATGTCTGCGCTTGAGTGCGTGCGTACCACCCTGGTCGCCCACGTCGCCGGCAAGCCTACGCTGCTGGCGGTGGATGCCGGGCGCAAGCTGATCGAGCAGGACGTCAAACCGGCGTTCAAGCAGCTGGAAATCTGGGTCAACCGTTACGAAGATGAAAGGGATGCCGCATGAAACCGCGCGGCGGTGACGGCCACGAAATCATCATCAAGCGGCGTGGCAAGAAGGGCGGCCACGACGAGCATGGCGGTGCCTGGAAGGTGGCCTTCGCCGATTTCACCATGGCCATGATGGCGCTGTTCATGGTGCTGTGGATCATCCAGCCGCAGACCCAGGACGCCAGCCGCGCCAACGCCGACATGCTGAACAATCCGCTGGTCGATGGTGGTGCCGGCATCTTCGATGGCACCAGCACCACGCCGCTGGATCTCGATGGTGTGCCGGTGCAGGTCGCCCCGCGCCGCGATCCAGAGAATCGCGCGCGCACGCCCCAGGAAGATCCCGGTGCGGCCCTGGGCGAGGGGCTGCCGGGGGAGCCGCGTCGACCGCATTTCGCCGAGCCGCTGCAGATGCAGGAGCTGGCCAAACTGATGAAAGAGCTGGCCCTGCAGCTGGATGCCGAGGCCAACATCGAAGTGCAGGTGGTACCGCAGGGCTTGCGCATCCTGATCAAGGACGATGCGCAGCGTTTCATGTTCAACCGCGGCAGCTCCCACCTGAATCCACACTTCGAAACCCTGCTGCGGCGTCTCGCCGGCATTCTGGGGCGTGTGGAAAACCATCTGATCATCAGCGGCCACACCGACTCCATGCCCTATCGTGGCGTGGTCGGTGGCTACAACAACTGGAACCTCTCCGGCGACCGTGCGCTGCGTGCGCGCAACGTGCTGGTCGAGGCGGGCCTGCCGACCGGCAACGTGCTGCAGGTTGCCGCGCAGGCAGACGGCATGCCGCTGCTGCCGAACGATCCGGAGAATGGGGCCAATCGCCGTATCGAGCTGCTGTTGCTTACCAGCCAGGCCGAAGGCCTGTATCGCGAGTTGTTCGGCGAGGCTCAGGTGCGGGCGGAGGTCCGTGCCGAAGGCGTGAAGCTCAGCGTGCCGGAATCCTGAGCGATGAGGTCTCTTGGTCTACGGATTGCGGACCTGGCAGTAGACCTGTCGGGTCTCCAGCGCATAAAGGCAGCCGTCGAGACTGGTCAGGCGAATGGTCGAGCCCTTGTGGCGGCCGTAGAGCAGATTGAACACCAGTTCGTCGTCGATCTCGCTGGCCAGCCCGGTGACCTGGCCGTCCTCGACGCGCAGGCGGTAGTTACCGAGGAAGCCATAGTCGACCACGCCCGAGGTCTCCAGAATACTGGCGCCCTGACGGGTCATGGCATAGAAGCGGCCGTTGCTTACCTGCAGACTGTGGCTGATGTCCAGCACCTGCCCATTGCTCAACTGCACCTGGCCGGTGGACCGATAGCGACCATCGAGTTCGGCGCTGGATATGAAGCTCAACCACAGGGCCAGCATGCCCAGGAGCATGCCCACGGCCGTGACGAACATGATCAGCAACCAGCCGCCGCTGATCCCGCACTGCTTGCTCTTGCTCATGGCAGACACCTGCTCAGCTGGGTGTCGGCGACCTGATCCAGTTGGCTTTCGTGCATCATCAGCGAGCGAGCGCCGCCGTTGGGCTGCAGGCACAGCAGCTCATAGAAACCGCTATGCAGGCGTAGCACCAGGGTTGCCGGTTTGCTGGCCAGCACCGCAAGCCGGCTGGTCAGCCCGTGTGTTTGCAAAATCAGCTGCTGCAGGCGCTGCGAGTCATGATCGATGTAGTGGACGTGTAGCGAGCCCAGGTTCATTTCGCTGCTGAGCAGGTCCTTGGGCTGGCTGATGTGATACAGCGCCGCGAACAAGGTGAGACCGATGATGCTGAAAATGCTCAGCAGGATCAGCCAGGATGTTCGTTGGCGACTATGGCGCTGTAGAAAGGCGGGTTGCGCTGCCGGTGTATCTAGCGTTTCGCTGACGGTGCCAGTGTCGTCGATGCTTGGCGGCTCGACCAGGTAGTTGGGGTTGAGCAGATAGCCGCGGCGCGGCAGGGTCTGGATGATTTCCCGGTTTTTCTCGTCGCCCAGTATCTGGCGCAGGGTGTAGATCTGCTGGTTGAGGCTGCCCTGGCCTACGACCCGGTCTGCCCAGGCGTGGTTCATCAGCTCTTCGCGCGATACCACATCGCCGGGTTCCTGCAGCAGGCGCTCGAGCAGGCGGCTGCCGGAGTAGCCCAGGTCGATCTTCTCCTCGATGCCGTCCTTGACCAAGGTCAGCTGATAGAGCGCGGGATAGAAATGTGCGTAACAGTCAGGCCGCCCGGTCCTGATGATCAGGCAGGTGATGTTGCTTCCCGGCTCGCTGGCCAAAGTCTCCGTGCTGGTATTCATACGGTCCTAGAGATGAGCGGAACTTCCGAGCGGGGAATTTTCTGAGGAGCAAACGGTCGGCATTCTGGCGTCATGAAATCGGAGTGGCAAGTCTTGTGCCAACCAGCGCCTGCTTCGCGAGGGCAGTCTGCCAAGGAAATACCTGTCAGTTCGCCGCTGAAGTAAAGCAGATTGCCGAGAATCGCCAGACGACGAACATCATGTCATCGCTTCGTGACGGTTGAAAAACGTGACGGCGGGGGGAGTTTTGCGGGAATGAGAAACGCCCCGGCGATGCGGGGCGTAAGAGGGGGGCGCAATCCGTTGCGCCTGGATGACGCGAGATCAGCCCAGCAGGGACATGACCATGCCGGGCATCTGGCCGGCTTGTTTGAGCATGGAGATGCCGGACTGCATCAGCATGCTGTTCTTGGTCATGTTGGCGCTTTCCTTGGCGAAGTCGGCGTCCATGATGCGCCCCTTGGCCATGTCGGTGTTGTCCTTCATGTTGGCCAGGTTGTTGGCGGTGTGGTTCAGGCGATTGATGTTGGCACCGAAGCTGGCACGCAGCGCGCCGATGTCGTCCAGTGCGTCGCTCAGGGTGTCGATCATCGCGTTGGCGTTGGTGTTGACCGCAGTGGTCGGATCCTGAGTGGTGGCCAACTCGGTACCCGGGGTGCCGGCGGTGGTGTAGGTATCGGAAATCGCCGCCAGGGAGGTGCCCAGAGCGGTCAGTTTGCCGCTGACGTCCAGTTCCAGGGTCTCGGCGGAGCTGGAGCCGATCTGGAAGTTCACCGCAGCGGACAGCTTGCCGTTGGAGCCGTCGACGGTGGTGCCGTTACTGAACAGATTCTCGCCAGCGTACTTGGTGTTCTTGACGATGTTGGCCATTTCCTTGCCGAGTTCGTCGTACTCGTTCTGCAGAGCGATCAGGTCAGCGCCGCTGTTGGTGGCGTTGGAAGCCTGAGTGGCCAGATCCTTCATGCGCTGGACGATGTCGGTCATCTCGCTGAAGGCGCCTTCGGCGGTCTGCAGCAGGGAGATGGCATCGCCGGTGTTGCGCATGGCCACGTCCATGCCGCGCGACTGGGCGTTGAGACGGGTGGCGATCTGCAGGCCGGCGGCATCGTCGGCGGCGCTGTTGATGCGCAGGCCGGTGCCCAGGCGCTGTTGGTTGGTGCCCAGGGCGTTGTTGGTCTTGCCCAGGTTGGTCTGGGTTACCAGCGAGGAGTAGTTGGTATGAATCGAGAGAGCCATGATCGTAATCCTTCGTGCGTGAACGCCTGGAAGCGGTGCTGTAGTAACAGGGCGACCGTCTTGGTGAATGCCTTAAGGGCGCAGGCGTTCAATCGTGAAATGGGAGTGGCGCAGTCCCTTGCGCCGTCGCGGCTTGTGATCAGCCCAGCAGGGACATGACCATGCCGGGCATCTGGCCGGCTTGCTTGAGCATGGAGATGCCGGACTGCATCAGCATGCTGTTCTTGGTCATGTTGGCGCTTTCCTTGGCGAAGTCGGCGTCCATGATGCGCCCCTTGGCCATGTCGGTGTTGTCCTTCATGTTGGCCAGGTTGTTGGCGGTGTGGTTCAGGCGATTGATGTTGGCACCGAAACTGGCACGCATCGCACCGACATCGTCCAGCGCGCCTTCCAGCGCGGTCATCGCGGCACCGGCGTTGGCTGCAGTGTCGAGGGTCAGGGCGGCCACGTCGGTATTGAGCGTGGTGTCCAGGGTGCCCAGATCGGTGCTGACGTCGAAGCTCAGGGTTTCTGCCGAGCTGGAGCCAATTTGGAAGCTGACCGCGGCGGCGAGCTTGCCGGTGAACAGGTTTTCGCCTGCGTATTTGGTGTTGTTGAAGATGTTGGTGATTTCTTTTGCCAGCTCGTCGAATTCCGACTGCAGGGAGGTGCGGTCGTCAGCGGAGTTGGTGTCGTTCGCGGCCTGGGTGGCCAGGTCCTTCATGCGCTGCAGGATGTCGGTGGTTTCGTTGAACGCACCTTCAGCGGTTTGCAGCAGGGAGATGGCATCGCCGGTGTTGCGCATGGCCACGTCCATGCCGCGCGACTGGGCGTTGAGGCGGGTGGCGATCTGCAGGCCGGCGGCATCGTCGGCGGCGCTGTTGATGCGCAGGCCGGTGCCCAGGCGCTGTTGGTTGGTACCCAGAGCATTGTTGGTTTTGCCCAGGTTGGTCTGGGTTACCAGCGAGGAGTAGTTGGTATGAATCGAGAGAGCCATGATCGTAATCCTTCGTGCGTGAACGCCTGGAAGCGGTGCTGTAGTAACAGGGCGACCGTCTTGGTGAATGCCTTAAGGGCGCAGGTGTTCAATCGTGAAATGGGAGTGGCGCAATCCCTTGCGCTGTCGCGGCCTGTGATCAGCCCAGCAGGGACATGACCATGCCGGGCATCTGGCCGGCTTGCTTGAGCATGGAGATGCCGGACTGCATCAGCATGCTGTTCTTGGTCATGTTGGCGCTTTCCTTGGCGAAGTCGGCGTCCATGATGCGCCCCTTGGCCATGTCGGTGTTGTCCTTCATGTTGGCCAGGTTGTTGGCGGTGTGATTCAGGCGGTTGATGTTGGCGCCCAGCTGCGAACGCAGGGTGCCCACGGCGTCCAGAGCGGTTTCCAGCTCGTCCATGGCGCTACCGGCATTGGTGGCGTCATCGAGGGTCTCTGCCTTGATGGTAGTGATCGCACCGGTGACGGCGGTGAGGTTGGCGGTGGCGTTGAACGACAAGGTTTCGGCGCTGCTGGAGCCGATCTGAAAGGTCATTGCAGCGGTCAGCTTGCCACCGGCCGCGAACAGGGCTTCGCCTGCGTACTTGGTGTTGCTGATGATGTTGGTCAGCTCGTTGCCCAGTTCGTCGTACTCGGCCTTCAGCGAAGTACGGTCGTCGTCGCTGTTGGTGTCGTTCGCGGCTTGAGTGGCCAGGTCCTTCATGCGTTGCATGATGTCGGTCATCTCGCTGAAGGCGCCTTCGGCGGTTTGCAGCAGGGAGATGGAGTCACCGGTGTTGCGCATGGCCACGTCCATGCCGCGCGACTGAGCGTTGAGGCGGGTGGCGATCTGCAGGCCGGCGGCGTCATCGGCGGCGCTGTTGATGCGCAGACCGGTGCCCAGGCGCTGTTGGTTGGTGCCCAGGGCGTTGTTGGTTTTGCCCAGGTTGGTCTGAGTGACCAGGGAGGAGTAGTTGGTGTGAATCGACAAGGCCATGATCGTAATCCTTCGTGCGGTGAGCGCGGAATGAAGCTGGCTGTGATTGCCTGCTGAAGGTGAAGGGCGACCGGCCTTTGACACTGATTAAATGGCGCGGATGTTTTTCCTGGGCTGCGGTGGAGTTTTGGTACGGGCCTTGGCCATTCGTTGAAAAATGTGGGTGCGGCGGTGGGGGCGGGGCAGTAATGAAAACGGCGACCCGAAGGTCGCCGTTGTCGTATTGCCAGGGCTGGATCAGCCGATTTCGATCATCTCGAAATCCATCTTGCCGACGCCGCAGTCGGGGCACAGCCAGTCTTCCGGCACGTCTTCCCAGCGGGTGCCGGGGGCGATGCCGTCATCCGGCCAGCCCTGGCTCTCGTCGTAAATCAGTCCACAGACCACGCATTGCCACTTCTTCATATCGACCTCGGGTGAATCTCACGGTGCCGGCACGCTACCGCAATTGCACGGATGCGCCAAGCCGGCTGGCGGCAATCGTCGCCAGCCGGGGGCCAACCAAAGTCGGGTCGTGCGATAGACGACCCGTGTCGCGTTAGCGAGCGGCCATCAGCGGGTCGGTCAGCGCCATGCCATACATCGTCACCAGCGCGATCACGCCGGCTACGGCCAGGTAGTACAGCGTCGGCAGAATGGTCTTGCGCAGGGTGATGCCTTCGCGCCCGAGCAGGCCGACGGTCGCCGAAGCCGCCACCACGTTGTGAATGGCGATCATGTTGCCCGCCGCTGCACCGACCGACTGCACTGCCACCATCATCGCCCCGGACACGCCGATCAGCTCGGCTGCATTGAGCTGGAACTGCGACAGCATCAGGTTGGACACAGTGTTGGAGCCGGCGATGAAGGCGCCCAGTGCGCCCACGGCCGGTGCGAAGAACGGATACACGCCACCAACGCTGTCGGCCACCAGTTGCGCCATGGCCACCGGCATCGACACCAGGTCGCTGCCGTTGACCCCGGAGTTGATCAGGATACGCACCATGGGGATGGTGAAGATCAGCACGAAGCCCGCACCGAGCAGGGTCTTGCTCGACTCGCCCACCGCCGCCTTCAGTTCGGAGAAGCGCATGCGATGCAGGAAGAAGGTCACCAGCACCACCATGCACAGGATGCCACCCGGCAGGTACAGCGGCTCGATGGTGCCGGACACGCCGGTCTCACCGAGGATGTCCTTCCAGCCGAAGGTAAAGCTCATCAGTGCCGCTTTCACCTCGGGGAAGGTGCGCGAGATCACCAGGAACACCGCCAGCAGCAGGTAGGGCGCCCACGCCATGGGTACCGAAATCGGCGCCTTGCCGGCCACCTCTTCCAGTTTCATTTCGATCTTGCCCATCCAGTCGGACGGCCAGTCCTTGGCATCGGCGAAGTCCCAGGTGTCCTTGGGCAGCAGAAAGCCGGCCTTGGCTGCCGGTACCACGATGGCCAGGCCGACCAGGGCGCCGATCATCGAGGGGAATTCCGGGCCGAGGAACACGCCGGCCGCCATGTACGGCAGGGAGAAGGCGAAGGCGGTGAAGATAGCGAACGGCGCGATGGCCAGGCCTTCCTTCCAGCTCTGATTCTTGCCGAAGAAGCGGGTCATGATCATCACCATGATCAGCGGCATCAGCAGGCCGATCAGGCCGTGGGTGATGGCCACGCGTGAATAGATCAGGTGGAAGAAGGTTTCCCAAGTGCTGCCGGTAGCCGCCAATTGCTCGGTGATGCCGGTTCTGTCCAGACCGGCGCCGACGCCCACCAGGATCGGCGTACCCACCGCACCGAACGACACCGGTGTGGATTGCACCATCATCCCCAGTACCACCGCAGCCAGTGCCGGGAAGCCCAGTGCCACCAGCAGCGGTGCGGCCACTGCGGCCGGGGTGCCGAAGCCGGAGGCGCCCTCGATGAAGCAGCCAAACAGCCAGGCGACGATCAGCGCCTGCACGCGGCGGTCCGGGCTGATGTTGGAGAAACCCCGGCGAATCGCCGCGATGCCACCAGAGTGCTTGAGGGTGTTCAGCAGCAGGATAGCGCCGAAGATGATCCACAGGATCGAGGCCGTGAGAATCAGCCCCTGCAAGCTGGAGGCAATGACCCGGTTGAGGGACATGTCCCAGGCCAGCAGGCCGATCAGGGCGGTGAGGACGAACACCAGCGGCATCGCGTACTTGGCCGGCCAGCGAAAGCCGATCAGCAGTACACCCGCCAGTACCAGTGGCACGAAGGCCAGGATGGACAGCAGCGTTTGACTCATGGGTTGGTTCCTTCTTTTTCTTGTGAACCACAGTTTTCCGGGGATACCCGGCGCCACGCATCTGGAAGAGCCGGGCACTACGGCGCCGGCCTTTCCGCGAGCCGCGACGGCAGGGATCACCCATCGCCGCGCTCATGCTCGAAAGCCCCGACGGCTAGAAACCGTCAGGGCTTGTTACTGCTCAGTGGGAGGGGCTTTAGCCGCGAGCTTTTTGTAGTTGGTTTGTCGCGGCTAAAGCCCCTCCCACATTACTTAGGCCTCCTGCTTGAAACGCAGTCGCCAGGCATGCAGCAGCGGCTCGGTATAGCCGGACGGCTGCTCGCGGCCCTTGAACACCAAGTCACTGGCAGCGCGGAAGGCATGGGACTGCTCGAAGTTCGGCGCCATCGGGCGGTAGGCCGGATCGCCGGCGTTCTGCCCGTCGACCACGCGGGCCATGCGCTGCAGCGTCTCGCGCACCTGGGCCTCGCTGACCACACCGTGGTGCAGCCAGTTGGCGATATGTTGGGCGGAGATGCGCAGGGTGGCGCGGTCTTCCATCAGGCCGACGTTGTGGATGTCCGGCACCTTGGAGCAGCCGACACCCTGCTCGACCCAGCGCACCACGTAACCGAGGATGCCCTGGCAGTTGTTGTCCAGCTCCTGCTGGATATCGCTGGCGCTCCACGGCCGCTCGGCGCTGACCGGCACGCTGAGCAGATCGTTGAGCAGGCTGTCGCGCTGGCTGGCCAGGTCGATCAACTCCAGCTCGCTCTGCACCGCCTGCACGTCGATCTGGTGATAGTGCAGGGCGTGCAGCACGGCTGCGGTCGGCGACGGCACCCAGGCGGTGTTGGCGCCGGCTTTCGGGTGGCCGATCTTCTGTTCGAGCATGGCGGCCATCAGATCCGGCATGGCCCACATGCCCTTGCCGATCTGCGCCTTGCCGCGCAGGCCGCAGGCCAGGCCTACCAGCACGTTGTTACGCTCGTAGGCCTGAATCCAGGCACTGGATTTCATGTCGCCCTTGCGCAGCATCGCGCCGGCTTCCATGGCGGTGTGCATCTCGTCGCCGGTGCGGTCGAGAAAGCCGGTGTTGATGAAGGCCACGCGCGCGCTGGCGGCCTCGATGCAGGCCTTGAGGTTGACGCTGGTGCGCCGCTCCTCGTCCATGATGCCCATTTTCAGGGTATTGGCCGGCATGCCCAGCAGTTGCTCGACGCGACCGAACAGTTCGTTGGCGAAGGCCACTTCGAACGGCCCGTGCATCTTCGGTTTGACGATATAGACGCTGCCGGTGCGCGAGTTACCGCGGCGCTTGAGGTCATGCAGGGCGATCAGGCTAGTGACCACCGCATCGAGGATGCCCTCGGGAATTTCCAAGCCTTCACCGTCGATGATCGCCGGGTTGCTCATCAGGTGGCCGACGTTGCGGATGAACAGCAATGAACGACCGTGCAGGGTCAGTTCGCCGCCATCGGCTGCGGTGTAGACGCGATCCGCATTGAGACGGCGGGTGATGCGCTTGCCGCCCTTGTCCAGGTCCTCGGCCAGGTCACCCTTCATCAGGCCCAGCCAGTTGCGGTAGACCACCACCTTGTCGGCGGCGTCGACGGCAGCCACGGAGTCCTCGCAGTCCATGATGGTCGACAGCGCCGCCTCCATCAGCACGTCCTTCACTCCGGCGGCGTCGGTACGGCCGATGGGGCTACCCGCGTCGATCTGGATCTCGAAGTGCAGGCCGTTGTTCTTCAGCAGCACGGCGCTCGGCGTGGCAGCCTCGCCCTGGAAACCGACGAACTTCTCCGGTTGCGCCAGCGAAGTCTGCGCGCCGCTGCTCAGGGTTACCTGCAGTTGGCCGGCGACCACGGCATAGGCACTGGCATCTGCGTGCGAGCCCTGGGCCAGTGGGGCGGCCTGGTCGAGGAATGAGCGGGCGAAGGCGATCACCTTGGCGCCGCGCACTTCGTTATAGCCTGGGCCTTTGCTGGCGCCACCTTCTTCGCTGATGGCATCGGTGCCGTATAGGGCGTCATACAACGAGCCCCAACGGGCGTTGGCGGCGTTCAGCGCATAACGCGCATTCATCACCGGCACGACCAGCTGTGGGCCGGCCTGGGTGGCGATCTCGCTGTCGACATTGGCGGTGGTCGCCTTGACCTGCTCCGGCTGCGGCAGCAGATAGCCGATGGAGCCGAGGAAGGCGCGGTAGGCGTTCATGTCAGTGATCGGCCCGGGGTTGGCGCGGTGCCAGCTATCCAGCTCGCTCTGCAGGCGGTCACGCTCGGCCAGCAACGCACGATTGCGTGGCGCCAGGTCGTGCACCAGCGCATCGAAACCGCTCCAGAAGGCATTGGCTTCGACACCGCTGCCGGGCAGCACCTCGCTTTCGATGAATTGCTTGAGCTCGGCGGCCACTTGCAGGCGCTGACATTGCACGCGTTCGGTCATGTTGCTGTTCTCCTGTCTAATCGCTTGCTAGAGGGGCCAGTCGTTGTCTGTTGGAACCCTCTTCCGTCACTTCGTGACACCTTCTCCCAGAGGGAGAAGGTCATCAGTTGGCGGCTGCGCCGCATGTTTAAAGGGCCGCAATACCCGCCTTGGCCACTTGCGCATCCTGTTCGGCCTTGACCCCGGACACGCCGACGGCACCGACCACCTGGCCGTCCACCAGCACGGGTACACCGCCCTCCAGCGAGGTGATCAGTGGCGCGCTGACGAAGGCGGTGCGACCGCCGTTGACCATGTCCTCGTAGCCCTTAGTTTCGCGGCGGCCGATGGCGGCGCTGCGAGCCTTCTCGGTGGCGATGTAGGCGCCGATGGGTGCACAGCCATCGAGGCGCTCCAGGGCCAGCGGATGACCGCCGTCGTCGACCACGGCGATGGCCACGGCCCAGCCCTGTTGCTGCGCTTCGCTGCGGGCCGCCTGGAGGATCTGGCTGGCTTCGCTCTGGCTGAGTACGGCTTTATGTTGCATGGCATACCTCGTGTTCTTGGTTTTTCTCCCTTCTCCCGTAAATGGGAGGAGGGCTGGGGGAGAGGGTTCAGGCTTTCAGCCCATCGCCTCCTCGACGATCTCGATCCAATGGCGCACCGGCGTACGCCCGGCGCCGTCCAGGTGGGTCTGGCAGCCGATATTGGCGGTGACGATGGCATCCGGTTTGCCGCTTTCCAGGGCGTTCAACTTGTTATCGCGAAGCTGCCGCGACAGCTCCGGCTGGGTCAGCGAATAGGTGCCGGCCGAGCCGCAGCACAGATGGCTATCCGGCACGGCGGTCAGGCCAAAGCCGAGGCGCGTCAGTACGCCTTCCACCGCGCCGCCGAGCTTCTGCGCATGCTGCAGGGTGCAGGGGCAATGGAAGGCCAGGCGCTGCTCGGCACGTACCTGCAGCTGTTCCAGGGCCTCGCCCTGCAGCACCTCGACCAGATCCTTGGCCAGGGCGCTGACCCGCGCTGCCTTGCTCGCATAAGCCGGGTCGCTGGCGAGCAGGTGGCCGTAATCCTTGACGAAGGCGCCGCAGCCGCTGGCAGTCTGCACGATGGCCTCGGCACCGGCTTCGATGGTTGGCCACCAGGCGTCGATGTTCTGCCGGGCGCGTTGTACCCCGGCTTCCTGGGCGTTGAGGTGATAGTCCACGGCGCCGCAGCAGCCGGCTTCGCGGATCGGCGTGACGCTGATGCCGAGGCGATCCAGCACGCGTGCGCTGGCGGCATTGGTGTTGGGCGACAGCCCCGGTTGCACGCAGCCTTCGAGCATCAGCACGCGGCGTGTGTGCTGCGTGGTCGGGCGCGGCTTGGCCGGGCGAATCTCGCGCGGCAGCTTGGCCTTGAGTGCGGCCGGCAGCAGCGGGCGCAGGGCCAGACCGGTCTGGGTCAGCGCCTTGAACAGTGCCGGGCGCGGCACCACGGTGCGCAGGCCCTGGCGCAGCAGGCGCTCGTTCAGCGGTCGAGCTACCTGGCTTTCGGCGACTTCGCGGCCAATATCCAGCAGGTTGTGGTACTGCACACCGGACGGGCAGGTGGTTTCGCAGTTGCGGCAGGTCAGGCAGCGGTCCAGGTGCTCCTGGGTCTTGGCTGTGACTTCGTTACCTTCGAGCATCTGCTTGATCAGGTAGATACGCCCGCGCGGGCCGTCCAGCTCGTCGCCGAGCAGCTGGTAGGTCGGGCACGTGGCGTTGCAGAAGCCGCAGTGTACGCAGGAGCGCAGAATGCGTTCGGCTTCCTCGGCGCGCGGCAGGCGCTTGGCCTGTTCACTCAAATTGGTCTGCACGTCTTATACCTCGGCGTACATGCGGCCAGGGTTGAAGATGCCCTGGGGGTCGAGCTGGTTTTTCAGCTGGCGCTGGTAGCGCAGCAGCGGTGCAGCCAGCGGCTGGAAAGGTTGTGCCTGGCCGGCAGCGAAGCAGGTGGCGTGGCCGCCGAGCTTGGCCGTGACGCGCTGGATCAGCTCACCGTCGGCGTCGGTCTTGAGCCAGCGCTGCGCGCCGCCCCAGTCGATCAGCTGGCGGCCGGGCACATCGAGAATGCCGCTGTTGGCCGGCAGCGACAGGCGCCACAGCGTGCCGCTGGCGCTGAAGAACGGCAGGCGCTGTTCGCGCAGCTCATGCCAGTAGCCGTTGTCGATCTCCTCGCCACCGAGGCGTTGGCGCGCGGCCTGAACCGAGCCTTCGCCGCCTTCCAGGCGCAGGTGCAGCGCAGCACCGTCATGGCTGGCGGCGCTGATCGGCAATGGCTGCTGGCCCCATTCGGCGAGTTTGTTCAGGGCATGCAGGGCGTCCACTTCCAGGCGCAAGCTGAGCACCTGGCGCGGTTTGGGCAGCACCTTGATCGACACCTCGGCGAGCAGGCCGAGGCAGCCGAAGCTGCCGGCCATCAGGCGTGACAGGTCGTAGCCGGCGACGTTCTTCATCACCTCGCCGCCGAAGCGCAGCAGCTTGCCCTGGCCGGTGATCACCCGAGTGCCGAGCACCTGATCACGCACCGAGCCGGCCCAGGGGCGGCGCGGGCCGGACAGCCCGGCGGCAACCATGCCGCCCAGGGTGGCGCCATCGCCCAGATGCGGCGGTTCGCACGGCAACATCTGGTTGTTCGCCTCCAGCGCGGCCTCGATCTCGGCCAGCGGCGTGCCGGCGCGGGCACTGAGCACCAGTTCGGTGGGGTCGTAGTTGACGATCCCGCGATGCTGGCGGGTGTCCAGCACTTCACCCGGGGTGGCGCGACCCAGATGGGCCTTGCTGCCGCTGCCCTGGATGCGCAGCGGCGTGGCGCTGTTGAGCGCGTGGTTGACCTGTTCCAGCAGCGCGGCGCTGGCATCGAAATCATGCTGCATCAGAAGCGCTCCAGTTCCGGGAAGGGCAGTTGGCCGTGGTGCACGTGCATGGCGCCGAACTCGGCGCAGCGGTGCAGGGTGGGGATGTTCTTGCCCGGATTGAGCAGGCCGCTGGGGTCGAACGCCGCCTTCACCGCGTGGAACAGAGTGATCTCGTCGCTGTTGAACTGTGCGCACATCTGGTTGATCTTCTCGCGGCCGACGCCGTGTTCGCCGGTGATGCTGCCGCCGACCTTGACGCAGAGTTCGAGGATCTTGCCGCCGATGGCTTCGGCGCGCTCCAGTTCGCCAGGCACGTTGGCATCGAAGAGGATCAGCGGGTGCATGTTGCCGTCGCCGGCATGGAACACGTTGGCCACGCGCAGGCCGTACTCCTCGGACAGCTCGGCGATGCCGCGCAAAACACCGGGCAGCTCGCGGCGCGGGATGGTGCCGTCCATGCAGTAGTAGTCCGGCGAGATGCGCCCGACTGCGGGGAAGGCGTTCTTGCGTCCGGCCCAGAATTTCACCCGCTCGGCTTCGTCGCGGGCCAGGCGCACGTCGGTGGCGCCGGCCTTTTCCAGCACCTCACGCACGCGCTCGCAGTCGTCGGCGACGTCGGCCTCCACTCCGTCCAGCTCGCAGAGCAGGATGGCTTCGGCCTCCACCGGGTAACCGGCGTGAATAAAGTCTTCGGCGGCGCGAATCGCCAGGTTGTCCATCATCTCCAGGCCGCCGGGGATGATGCCGGCGGCGATGATGTCACCCACGGCGAGGCCGGCCTTTTCCACCGAGTCGAAGGCCGCCAGCAGCACCTTGGCCACCTGCGGCTTGGGCAGCAGCTTGACCGTCACCTCGGTGACGATGCCGAGCATGCCTTCGGAGCCGGTGAACAGCGCCAGCAGGTCGAAGCCCGGCGCGTCCAGGGCATCGCTGCCGAGGGTCATGAACTCGCCTTCGACGGTGAGGATGTCCACCTTGAGCAGGTTGTGCACGGTCAGGCCGTACTTCAGGCAGTGCACGCCGCCGGCGTTCTCGGCGACGTTGCCGCCGATGGAACAGGCGATCTGCGAGGATGGGTCGGGGGCGTAATACAGGTCGAAGGGCGCGGCGGCCTGGGAGATCGCCAGGTTGCGCACGCCAGGTTGCACGCGGGCGAAGCGACCCTCGCGGTTGATCTCGAGAATCTGGTTGAAGCGCGCCATCACCAGCAGGATGCCCTGCTCCAGCGGCAGCGCGCCGCCGGACAGGCCGGTGCCGGCACCGCGGGCGACCACCGGCACGCCACGGGCGTGGCAGAGCTTGAGCAGCTGCTGCACCTGCTCGATGCGCTCGGGCAGCACCACCAGCATGGGCGTGGTGCGATAGGCGGACAGGCCATCGCACTCGTAAGGCTTGAGGTCTTCCTGGGTGTGCAGGATGTCGAGGTCGGGCAGGTGCTGGCGCAACTCGGTCAGCAGCGCGGCCTTGTCGACCTTGGGCAGTGCGCCGTCGACGCGCTCGTCGTACAGAATGCTCATGGCAGGCTCAATCGTGAACGTTGTTTTTATAAGCGGTCATCCCGCGACCATGGGCCGTATGTTTAGGCTGCCTAAATTTTTACGTCCACCCTCCGTGCTGCTGGTAGGACCAGTTTCTTTCGTCAGCCTTTCACACAAAACTTGGCAAAGTGCTTATCCTCATGGGCTTTGATCATAGCTTCCGGATGTGACGTGCATGCTCGCGTCAGCTGGTACGACCAGTTGTAGGGAGGGTTGAAATGGACACGAATCAGGGCGCTGCAAGACGTCAGGTCAGTGACGTGGTGGCCGAGCGCATCGAGCGGCTGATCGTCGATGGCGTACTCAAGGTGGGCCAGCCGCTGCCATCGGAGCGGCGCCTGTGCGAGAAACTGGGCATTTCCCGCTCGGCGCTGCGCGAGGGACTCAAGGTGCTGCGTGGGCGTGGCATCATCGAGACCGCGCAGGGCCGTGATTCACGGGTGGCCAAGCTCAGCGGCGAGCGCGACGCCAGCCCGCTGATGCACCTGTTCAATTCGCAGCCGCGCACCCTGTATGACCTGCTGGAAGTACGCGGCCTGCTCGAGGGCGAGTCGGCGCGCCTGGCGGCGCTGCGTGGCACCGATGCGGATTTTGTCCTGCTGACCCGGCGTTACGAAGAGATGCTGGCGGCCCACGCGCAGGAGCATCCGGTCGACCCGCGCGAGCACGCACGCCTCGATCATGCCTTCCACCTGGCCATCTGCGAGGCTTCGCACAACCCGGTGCTGGTGCATACCCTGCAGTCGCTGACCGACCTGATGCTCAGCACCGTGTTCGCCTCGGTGAACAACCTCTATCACCGCCCGGCGCAGAAGCGGCAGATCGACCGCCAGCACTCGCGCCTCTACCATGCAGTGATCGAGCGCCTGCCGGAACAGGCCCAGCGCGCCGCGCGCGACCACATCAACAGCATTCGCGACAACCTGCAGGAGATCGAGCAGGAAGAGCAGCGCCTGGTGCGCGCGACCATGCGGTTGGAGGGCTGGGCGTAGGGCGGTGAACCCGCCGGCCATTGGTGGCGGGTTATGCTCGCTCTACATATTTGTGGGAGGGGCTTTAGCCGCGGCCCTCCAGACCCGCTCGCCGCTGAAGCGCCTCCCACGTGGCATGGCCCCTACCTGAAGATGCTGGTGACCACGCCATCTTCCACCACCTGCGCCTCGATCACCTTCTGGCTGCCCAGGTTGCGCACGCGGATGACTTCGCCTTCACGACCATTGGCCAGCGCCTCGCCGGTGGCCGAGGCGGATATGCCATCCTGGCTGGCGACGATGGTCACCTGCTGGCCGCGGCGAATCAGCAGCGGTGCGGTAAGCAGGTTCGGTGCGATCAGCTGGCCGGCGCGCACACGGCGCTTGGCACCCTGGCCGACCACCTCGTCGAAGCTGTTGTAGAAGCCTCTCGGCGCCTTGCCGATGTTCACTTCCTGCAGTTGCAGTTGCTCGGCGCTGATGGTCTGGCCGCGCTCGATCACCCGCGCGGCATGTACCACCGGCAGGAACACGCTGGCCTGCACCAGCGCCGTGACGCTCCAGCCGGAAGCATCGGCGCAGCTCACGTCCAGACGCTGGCGTGAGAGGGGGGAGGGATCGTCACTGCTGACCGCCACGCTCAGCGCCTGTGTGCAGACCGGCAGGCGTTCGGCGCTATTGAGCAGGGTGACGTTGAGGCTGTGGCGCTGCCCCTGCCAGGCCTGGCGTTTGGCTTCCTCGGCTAGCTTCTGCTGCATGTGTGTGGCGATGGCCTGGTCGATCTGACCTGCGGCATCTGCCTGTGCGTGTGCCAAATCCACAGTCAGCGCGGAGAAGAGGAAGAGCACCGACGCCAAGGCGGAAAAAGTCTTTCCGCTTTTCCCTTCGGCGATACGTAGATGCGGAAAGAGGGCGACGCGAATATCGCCGTTCGATCTGTTAAATCCCTGATAAATCAATGCAGTACGGCTCTCTTATGGGTTGGGCACGCTTTGTGCTCAAGGCACCTGGGCACAACCTTGGGTGAAGGGTACCGGTGAATGAGTATACGGATTGATGACGTGGTGGGCCTGCATTCGCGTGCGTTGGAACTGCGCATGCAACGCAGCGAAATCCTCGCAGCCAACCTGGCGAACGAAGACACGCCGGGCTTTCTTGCTCGCGATATCGATTTCGCCGGGGAAATGCAGCGGCTCGATCCGCAGCAGGCGTTCGCCGCCAGCAGTGCCGACCTCAAGTACCGCGTGCCGACCCAGCCGTCGCAGGACGGCAACAGCGTCGAGCTGAGTGTGGAACAGGCCGCGTTCTCGAAGAACAGCATGGATTTCCAGACCAGCCTGACCTTCATCAGCATGAAATTCCGCGGCCTGAAACAGGCCATCGAGGGACGCTGACCATGGCTTTCGATTCCATCTACCGCATTGCCGGTTCATCGATGAACGCGCAGACCGTGCGCCTCAATACCGTGGCCAGCAACCTGGCCAACGCCGACTCGGCCGCGGCCAGCGCCGAGGATGTGTACCAGGCGCGCAAGCCGGTTTTCGCCGCCGTCTACAACAACGATCAGCTGACCCGTGGCGTGGGCATGGGCGGCGCCCATGTGCAGGTGCTCGATGTGGTCACCGCCGGTCGCGAGCCTGTGCGCCGTTACGAGCCGGACAACCCGCTGGCCGATGACAAGGGCTACGTGTTCTACGCCGACATCGATCAGATCGAGGAAATGACCGACATGATGTCGGCCACCCGCAGCTTCGAGACCAGCGTCGAAGTGCTCAATCGCCTGAAAAGCATGCAGCAGGGCCTGCTCAAGCTCGGAGAATCCTGATGGCCGCGGTCAGCAACAACAGCCAGAACAATCCCGCCTACAGCATCGACGAGGCGGTCAAGCAGTCGGTCAACGTCAGTGATGCGACCCAGCTGGAAAACAACTTCCTCACCCTGATGGTCGCGCAGATCCAGAACCAGGACCCGACCAAGCCGGTGGACAGCACCGAGTTCCTCAACCAGTTCGCTGCCATGAGCCAGGTCAAGAGCCTGGAGAACATGGCCTCGCTGAGCAAGAGCAACCTGGTGCTGCTGGATAACCTGCAGACCCTCACCGCCGCTGGTCTGGTCGGTCAGGAAGTGAAGGTCGCCACCGAGCAGCTGGAGCTGGGCACGGACAAGGTCAAGGGCGAGCTCAATCTCGAACACGCCGCCGGCAAGCTGGCCCTGGTGGTGACCGACAGCAACGGCGTGAAGAAGGAAATCGACCTGGGCTCCCAGTCGCCGGGTCGCGTGCCCTTCGAGCTGGACCCCGCGGCCCTTGGTCTGGCGCCGGGCAGCTATAAGGTCGAGGTCAAGAGCGACAGTGGCGAGTACCCCAAGGTCGAGGTGGCCGGCCGTGTCACCCAGGTACGCGTCAGCGCCGAGGGGCCGGTGCTGGAAGTCGTCGGCATCGGCTCAGTGCCCTTCTACAACATCACCGAATTCGGCCAGGCGCAGACCGCCGGTCTGCTCTGAATCCACCCAGTCGTTCAATTCAAAGGTCCAGTCGCCATGAGTTTCAATATCGCCATGACCGGCCTCAGCGCCGTCAACGAACAGCTCAATACCATCAGCCACAACATCGCCAACGCCGGTACCACCGGCTTCAAGTCCTCGCGCACCGAGTTCGGCAGCATCTACGCCGACAGCCAGGCGATGGGCGTGGAAGTGCTGGCGACCACCCAGAGCATCAGTCAGGGCGGCTCCCTGGTGACCACCGGGCGCAGTCTCGACCTGGCCATTTCCGGCGGCGGCTTCTTCGTCACCCGCGGTGGCAATGGTGATGTCAGCTACACCCGTGCCGGTGTCTTCGGCGCCGATAAGGACAACAACATCGTCAACGCAGCCGGACAGACCCTGCAGGGTTACCCGGTGGATGCCGCCGGCAACCTGCAGGTAGGTGCCATGGGCGACCTGCAGCTGCAGACCGCCAACCTGCCGGCCCGCGCCACCGACACGCTGGCCTTCGTCATGAACCTGGACTCCAACCAGACCGTACCGGCTACCGCGCCATTCGATCCGGCTGATGTGAACACCTACAACTCCACCTACACCACCAAGATTTTCGACTCCCAGGGCAAGGAACACACCCTGACCCAGTACTTCGTCAAGACCGGCGACAACGCCTGGGATGTCCGCTATTACCAGGGCAACACCGCTGTCGGCGGCCCGCAGGCGCTGACCTTCGGCACCAACGGCACGCTCACTGCGCCGGCCGGCCCGGTCAACGTCGGCTTCGCCCTGCCCGGTGTCGACCCGATGGCCATCGCCATCGACTACAGCAACTCCAGCCAGTACGGCTCCGACTTCGTCGTCACCACCAACCGTGCCAGTGGTTATGCAGCGGGTGAGCAGACCGGCCTCTCGGTAGAGAAGGACGGCATGGTTTACGCCAACTACAGCAACGGCCAGCGCATGCTGCAGGGCCAGGTGGCGCTGGCTACCTTCGCCAATGCCGGCGGGCTGAAGAACGTCAGCGGCACCGCCTGGGTGGAAACCGCCGATTCCGGCGCGGCCCTGATCGGTGTACCCGGTGTCGGCCCATTCGGCGCCCTGGTGGCTGGCTCGCTGGAGAACTCCAACGTCGATCTGACCCAGCAGCTGGTCGGCCTGATGGAGGGCCAGCGCAACTACCAGGCCAACACCAAGGTGCTGACCACCAACAAGGAACTCACCCAAGTGCTGTTCGGCGCGATCTGAGGCTGACCCATGGACCGTCTCGGTTACACCGCAATGACCGCTGCCAGTCGCACCATGAGCTCGCTCACGGTACGCGCCAACAACCTGGCCAACGTCAACACGCCCGGCTTCCGGGCCGACCTGGAGCAGGCCCAGGCCGTGGCCGTCGAGGGTTACGGCTACGACAGCCGGCACCTGGCGCGGGTCAAGAACAACGGCGTCAACCTGGCGCCCGGCGAGCTGATGGCCACCGGTCGTGACCTCGACGTGGCGATCCAGGGCCGTGGTCTGTTCGCCGTCGAAGGCGATGACGGCGCCGAGCGCTACACCCGCAACGGTGCGCTGCAGGTCGATGCCGAGCTGCGCCTGACCCTCAATGGCCGCGCCGTGCTGGGCGAGGGTGGCCCCATTGTGCTGCCCGAGTACGACAGCCTGCACATCGGCCGTGACGGCACCGTTTCGGTGATCCCGCGTGGCGATTTCGTCACCGCCGAAGTGGATCGCATCCGCGTGGTCGACGTCGACGCCGCCGACCTGACCAAGGATGCCAGCGGCCTGCTGACGCGCATCGATGGCCAGCCGGCCGAAGGCCTGGATGCGCCGGTGCTGGCGTCCGGCTACCTGGAAGCCAGCAACGTCGGTGCCATCGATCAGCTGGTGGCGACCATGAGCCTGAACCGCCTGTTCGAAACCCAGGTGAAGATGATGAAGGCTGCCGAAGACCTGTCCGATGCCGGCAACCGGATGATCCGCGGCGGTTGAGCATTCCGATTGTAGGGTGACCGAACACGACGAGTAGCCCGGATGCAATCCGGGAACGATTTCCCCGGATTGCATCCGGGCTACAGGTAACAGGAGACACGATATGAGTTCCGCACTTTGGGTCAGCAAGACCGGTCTGGCCGCCCAGGACAAGGCCATGAGCGCCGTGGCCAACAACCTGGCCAACGTCAATACCAACGGTTTCAAGAGCGACCGCGTGGTGTTCGAGGACCTGTTCTACGCCATCGAACTGCAGCCTGGCGCGCAGGCCGACGAGGTCAACACCGTGCCGTCGGGCATCCAGCTCGGCAGTGGCGTGCGCGTAGCCGGTACGCAGAAAGTGTTCACCGAAGGCAGCATCCAGACCACCGGCCAGCCGATGGACCTGGCGATCATCGGCGCCGGTTTCTTCCAAGTGGAAGCGCCCAACGGCGATATCTACTACACCGAGAACGGCCAGCTGCAGCTCAACGCCGAAGGCATGATCGTCAACTCCCAGGGCCTGCCACTGACCCCGGCCATCGAAGTGCCGGCCGGTAGCAGCCGCTTCACTGTGGGCAGCGACGGCATCGTCACCGCCGTACTGGCCGGCGACACCCTGCCTTCGGAGCTGGGCCAGATCACCCTGGTCAACTTCACCAACCCGGGCGGCCTTGAGGCGCTCGGTGGCAACCTCTACCGCGAAACCGTGGCCAGCGGCGAGCCGGTCGAGGGCGTACCGGGCGCCGATGGCCTGGGCAACCTCAAGCAGGGCGTGCTGGAAGGCTCCAACGTGCAGGTGGTCGAGGCCATGGTGGCGATGATCTCCATCCAGCGTGCCTACGAGGCCAACGCCAAGGTGCTCGATGCCGCGTCGGGCATGCAGCAGTTCCTCAACCAGACCGTGTGATCGCCATGACCCGCCTGCTCCCGCTCGCTCTGCTTCTGCTCCTCGGCGGCTGCGCCAGCTTCAACGAGATGCTGCCCGACGAGGACTCCAGCCACTACGAGCCGCTGGCACTGGACTACAGCGTGCCACCGACCACCGGCGGCGGCCTGTTTCGCAGTGGCTACAGCGGCTCGCTGATCGGCGACAAGCGCGCAGTACGGGTCGGCGACATCCTCACCGTGGTGCTCGACGAGTCCACCCAGTCGAGCAAGAGCGCCGGCACCAGCTTCGGCAAGACCGCCAATGCTGCCATCGGTATTCCGACGGTGCTGGGCAAGACCTACGACCGCCTGGAAAGCTCCGCCTCGGCCGAGCGCGATTTCAATGGTTCGGCGCGCAGCTCGCAGCAGAACACCTTGCGCGGCTCCATCGCCGTGACCGTGCATCAGGTGCTGCCCAACGGCACCCTGCTGATCAAGGGTGAGAAGGCCCTGCGCCTGAACCAGGGCGACGAGTACATCCGCCTGGTCGGCCTGGTGCGCATGGACGACATCAACCGTGCCAACCAGGTGTCCTCGCAGAACGTGGCCAACGCACGGATTTCCTATGCAGGCCGTGGCGTGCTCAATGACAGCAACTCGGCAGGCTGGCTGACGCGCTTCTTCACCAGCCCGCTGTTCCCGCTCTGAGGCCTGGATCATGATCAAACGCTCACTCGTCGCCCTGCTCCTGGGCTGGCCACTGTCGACCAAGGCCGTACCGCTGATGGACCTGGTGGATATCGAAGGCATCCGTGGCAACCAGCTGATCGGCTATGGCCTGGTGGTTGGCCTGGACGGCACCGGCGACAAGAACCAGGTGCGCTTCACCAGCCAGTCGGTGGCCAACATGATCAAGCAGTTCGGCATCAATCTGCCGCCGAACGTCGATCCCAAGCTGAAGAACGTCGCCGCGGTGACCGTCACGGCGGAGATTCCGCCGTCCTACAGTCCGGGGCAGAGCGTCGATGTCACCGTCGCCTCGCTGGGCGATGCCAAGAGCCTGCGTGGCGGCCAGTTGCTGATGACGCCTTTGCAGGGTGTCGATGGCGAAACCTATGCCCTGGCCCAGGGCGCCGTGGTCGTCGGCGGCCTCAATGCCACCGGGCAGAGCGGCTCCAGCGTGGCGATCAACTCCGCCAACAGCGGCCGCGTGCCCAATGGCGCCACCGTCGAGCGGATGATCCCCAGCGATTTCAGTACCCGTGACGAGGTCATGCTCAACCTGCGCCAGCCCAGCTTCCAGACCGCTGCCAAGGTAGTCGAGGCGGTCAACGGCCGCTTCGGCAGCGGCACTGCCAGCGCCCTGAATTCGACCAAGATCGCCATCCGCGCGCCGATTACCAGCACCCAGCGCATCGGCTTTATGGCCATGTTGGAGGGGCTCGAAGTGGAAGAAGGTCGTGAGCGACCGAAGGTGGTGTTCAACAGCCGCACCGGTACCGTGGTGGTCGGTCAGGGCGTACGGGTCAAGGCTGCTGCCGTGGCCCACGGCACCTTGACCGTGACCATCAGCGAGAACCCGCAGGTCAGCCAGCCCAACGCCTTCTCCGGCGGCCAGACTGCCGTAGTACCGCGCTCCGACGTGGCCGTCAGCCAGGACAAGAACGCCATGTTCAAGTGGCCCGACGGCGCCAGCCTGGACAGCATCATCAACACCGTGAACAGCCTCGGCGCTACCCCGGACGATGTCATGAGCATCCTCCAGGCGCTGGAACAGGCCGGTGCCCTCAACGCTGAACTGATCGTGATCTGAGCCATGAGCATCGTTTCCCTCGCCCAACACATGAACAGCCACCGCGGCAGCGCCGACGGTATCGGCACCGCCCGCGAGCAGCAACTGCAGGCTGCAGCCGAGCAGTTCGAGGCCTTGTTCCTGCAGCAGATCCTCAAGCAGATGCGCAAGGCCAGCGACGTGCTCGCCGAAGGTAACCCGATGCGCAGTCGCGAGATGGACACCATGCGTGACTTCTACGACGAAGTGCTGGCCGAGACCCTGGCCGGGCGCAAGCAGACCGGCATCGCCGACATGCTGGTCAAGCAATTGTCCGGTGCTGGCGATGGCACGGTGGACATGGACGCCGCCGCCGCTGCTGCCCGCTCCGCCGAGCTACCGCAGCGCCCCGGTAGCAGCCTACTGGAGCCGCTGCGCAGCACCTGGCAGCGCGGCATCGACAGCCTCGGCAAGGTCTGGGACAAGGGCTCGGCTGGCTTCGTCGCCCTGGTCGATCGCGTCATCCAGCAGGAGTCGGCCGGTCGCATCGACGCGGTATCGCCCAAGGGCGCGCGCGGCCTCATGCAACTGATGCCGGAAACCGCGCGGGAAATGGCCGCCGAGCTCGGCCTGCCATTCAGCGAAGCCCGCCTGACAAGCGACGCCGCCTACAACAAGCGCCTGGGCAGTGCCTACCTGGACAAGATGCTGCAGCGTTACGACGGCCACCAGGCGTTGGCGCTGGCGGCCTACAACGCCGGCCCTGGTCGCGTCGACGAGTGGCTCAAGGTCAACGGCGACCCGCGCAGCGGCGAGATCGCCACCGGCGCCTGGATCGAGCGCATCCCCTTTCAGGAAACCCGTGACTACACGCGCAAGATTCTTGGCGACCTGGCCAAGACCGAGATGCCGGTCAAGGACGATGCTCAGGCCAGCAGCCCCCTAAGCGCGCAGACCCGCCAGCAACTGGCCAGCGCCCTGAGTGCCGACAGCGGCCTGCTGCTCGGCGCCGTCGCCGGCAAGCAGGCGTTGGCGCGTGATGAATTTAAGTCCACCGCCGATTCCGTCGCTCTGTCCTCTGGAACAGCCCAATTCGCTGCTGACAACGCCCGTGCGCCACGTCTGGCAGCCTTCGCTCAGCCGATGCGCTTCGAGCGACAGGAGAGTTAATTCGTGAGCATCCTCAACCAGATCGCCTATAGCGGTGTGCGTGCCAGCCAGGTGGCCCTGGCCACCACCGGGCAGAACATCGCCAACGTCAAGACGCCGGGCTTCAGCCGCCTGCAGACCATCACCGGGTCGCTGGCCGGGCAGGGTGGACTGAGCGTCGGCGGCGGTGTCGAGGTGATCAGCATTCGCCGCATGACCAACGAATTTCATAACCAGCAGCTGTGGCGCGCGACCACCGAGCAGAACTTCTACAGTGCCTCGCAGCAGTACCTGACCGCGCTGGAAGCGCTGATGTCCGGTACCGGTTCGAGCATCAGCGCGGGCCTCGACCAGTTCTTCGCGGCCTTGAGCGAAGCCAGCGCCACGCCCGGCTCCATCGCCCTGCGCCAGCAGATCATCGGCGAGGCCGGCAACCTGGCGCAGCGCTTCAACGGCCTGAGCAGCAACATCGACGCGCAGGTCAAGGCGCTGCAGGAGCAGCGCACCGCCATGGCCACCGAGATCAACGGCCTGACCGAGAACATCGCGCTGCTGAACAAGAAGATCGTCGAGACCGAGTCGGTCAAGGGTGACAGCACCGCGCTGCGCGACCAGCGCGAGAGCCTGATCGGCCAGCTCACCCAGTTCGCCAAGCTGCGTATCAACGAAACGCCGGACGGCTCGGTCAGCGTCGCCCTGGCCAACGGGCAGCCGCTGGTGGCCGGTGCCACTGCCGGGCAGCTCAAGGTGGCGATGACGGCGAGCGGCGAGCAGGAAGTCAGCCTGGCGTTCGCCGGCACCAGTTTCCCGCTGCGTCAGGATGGTTTCGGCGGTGCCTTCGGCGGCCTCCACGACGTCGAGTACGGCAGCTTGCGGCCGAACCTGGAGGCGCTGCATGACATGGCCAGCCAGCTGGCGCAGATGGTCAACGACGTGCTCGCCACTGGCTTCGACCTCAATGGCAACCCGGGCCAGCCGCTATTCGCCTATGACCCCACCAGCACCACCGCGCTGCTGCGGGTCGAGCCTCTGACCGCCGAGCAATTGGCGCTGTCCTCGGCTGCCGGGGAAACCGGCAACAACGAAGTGCTGCTGAGCCTGCTCGGGCTGAAGAACCAGACCATCACCCTGAACGGTAGCCAGGTGACGCTCAACGATGCCTATGCCGGCCTGCTTGGCCAGGTCGCCAGCAACAGCCGGCAGAATCAGGCCGACCTCAAGTCCGCCACTGCCGTGACCCAGCAGGCCCAGTCGCAACGTGACAGCGTCAGCGCCGTGAGCCTGGACGAGGAGGCGGTCAACCTGATGACCTACCAGCAGGCCTACCAGGCCAACATGAAGGTCATCAGCACCGCCAACCAGTTGTTCGACGACATGCTTTCCGCGTTCTGACGCGGTTTCAGAGAGACTCAGCCATGATGCGCATCACCAACTCGCAGATCACCTCGATGATGCACAACTCGATGAACGCCAGTTCCGCCGAGTTGGGCAAGCTGATGCAGCAGATGGCCACCAACAAACGCCTCCTGCTGCCCTCCGACGACCCCATCGCCAGCGTCCGCGTGCTGCGCGTTCAGCGTGAAGAATCGAGCCTGGAACAGTTCCGCAAGAACATCGCCAACGTCTCCGGCAGCCTGTCGACCCAGGAGGCCAATCTCAAGTCGACCTCCGACGCCATGCTCAATGTGCGTGACCTGCTGCTGTGGGCGGCCAACGGTTCCAATACCAGCGAGGACCTGTCCGCCATGGCCGGCGAGCTGTCGATCATCGAGGACACCATCTTCAGCTTCGCCAACGTGCGCGACGAGGAAGGCCGCTATCTGTTCTCCGGGACCCTCAGCGACACCCCGGCGCTGGCTTTCGACACCGCGACCCAGACCTACAGCGTCACCGGCAACGACAAGCACCGTCAGGCCGCCGTGGCCAACGGCGTGCTGGTTGACGAGAACGTCACCGCCGCCAGCATTTTCGGCGCGGGGGTGGGCGTGCTCAACGAGCTGCGTGGCCTGATCAACACCTTGCAGGACCCGGCCCTGGACGCCACCGACCCGGCCGTACGGCAGCAGATCGTCGACACCCTGGGTGCCCTGGATGAGGCGCATGGTCGCGTGATGGGCTCGATCACCGAGCTTGGTGGTCGGCAGAACGCCCTGACCCTGCTGACCGACAGCAACGAGGACGTCTCGCTGGTCAACCAGAAGATCGAGGGCGAACTGTCGCGCCTCGACTATGCCAGCGCCACGATCGACCTCAACGACTACCAACTGGCCCTGGGGGCGACGCAGAAGACCTACCTGAAGATCAACCAGATGTCGCTGTTCAGCCTGCTGTAAGGAGTGGCATTGGTGATCAAGGTCGATACACAGCTGCCGGTCGTCACCGCGCTCGATCCGCAGGCGCGGCGCCCGGTGCAGGGCGAGCAGGCCGTGCAACGCCAGCGCAAGCAGGCGCCCGCTGCCGAGCAGACGGCGCAGCCACGCGGCAAGAGCGCCACCTTCAACCTGCAGCTCAACCAGCAACTGACCTCGATGCAGGCCGCCGACAGCTACCTGGGCGAACTGGCCGGGCGCCTCGGCCAGCTCAAGCTCAGCCTCAGTCGTGAGTTGAGCAATGCCCAGGCCGGTGAACGCGAAGGCCTCAAGCGCGAACTGGAGCAGGTGCGCAAGTTGCTGGACGAGCGCGGCCAGCGCTCCGGCGAGGCGCTGGATGCCGGCTTCAAACTGCGCCTCAACGAGCCGGTGCGCAGTCGTTTCAGCCTGCAGGGCCTGGATTCGATCGCCAGCGTGCAACAGGCCGGCAAGGAAACCCTGCTGTTCAGCGCCGGGCGCAAACTGGCCGAGCCACTGGCCGTGGTGCTCGACGAAGGGCTCAGCGAACAGCAGATCCTGCGTCGTTTCAATGCTGGCCTAGGTCCGGCCGGCATTCGCGCAGAAGTGGATAGCGGTGGAGCGCTCAAGTTCAGCGCCCGCGAAAGCGAGTGGCAGCAGCTCAAGGGCGAGCTGCGTGTGCAGGGCGAAGGCAAGCTGGCGGCCAAGGCCGCAGCGCCTGTGGTCAGCCAGGAAGACCAGTTGCTGCGCCTGCCCGACGCCGCCCGCCTGGACGGTGCCCGTGAACTGCGCCGGGCCCTGGATGAGGTGGTGGCGGCGTTGGACAAGATCGGCTCGTTGCGTGAGCAGCTCAGCCATCGCCAGGATGAAATCCGCGAGTTTCTAGCTCGGCATGCCGAGCAGAACGAGCGCGAGTGGGCGCGGGATTTTGCCGGCGAAGTGTTCAACCTGATGCGTCGCAGCCCCAGCAGCTATGCCGCGGTAACCCAGACCGTCGTCGCCCAGGCCAACATCAGCCGCTCCAGCGTGGTCAGCCTGTTGTCCTGATCGGCGGAATATCGATTCCTCAGCCGTCAGTCGCTTCCCCCTTGTTTCATGGCGACTGGCGGCTTTTTTATCCGAACGCGGCAGACAAGCACGACCAGTCGTCCGCTTCATGACCAGTCGCACAGAATGATGGCGTTTTAACAGCTATCATCGCGCCCTTTCCGCAGCATCTGGGCCGTGCGCCCGTCGAAACTGCCCCCTCGCATTCCAATAAAAACCCCGCATTCAAGGGTTCACCCATCACTGCCGGCGCTCGCCTGCGGTGCATTGCCTCGTCCTCGAATTGGAGTACCGACGTGTTGAAGAAGTACCTGTCTGTCATTCTGCTCGCCTGCACCGCGCTGGTGAGCATGCCCAGCCTGGCGCAGTTGAGCGATTCCGAAGCCATGAACATGGCCGGCCTGCAGCGCTCGCTGACCCAGCGCATGGCCAAGAACTACCTGATGCTCGGTGCCGACGTGCGTGTAGATGTGGCCCAGCGTCAGCTCAAGGAAACCATCGAACGTTTCGATGCCAGCCAGAAGGCCCTGGCTGGTTACGCACCCACTGCCGAGATCAAGGCTGCGCTGGCCAAGGTCGACGCCACCTGGGCTGTTCATCGCCAGCAGGTCGAAGCCAAGCCGGATCACGCCAAGGCCGCGGAAATGCTCGCCACCAGCGAGGAGCTGCTGCAGCAGACGCAGCACGTCAGTGACCTGATGGGTCAGCATCTGGGCGCCATGGGCGCCTCCGTGCACCACACCGGCTGGGCGCGCGTGCAGACCCAGCGCATCGCCATGCTCTACATGGCCAAGTCCTGGCGTGTGCCTGCGCCGGACCTGGACGCCAAGCTGGACAAGGCCGTGAGCGATTTCGAGACCATCCTCAAGGAGCTGGAAGCCCGCGGCACGCCGAACGAGGAAATCGCCAACACCCAGCGTCGCGCCCGCGCCCACTGGGGCTTCACCCTCAAGGGCATCGACCTGCACGCCTCGCAGGACTTCGTGCCGACCGTGATCACCGTCAGCACCGACTCGCTGTTCCGCCAGCTCAACGAGCTGACCCGTCTGTACGCCGGCCTGCAGGCCAAAGAGGCCTGATAGCCGTTCGCCAGTCTGCCTCCTCGGCCGCCTGCTTTTGCGCTATAACCAAGCGCTAGTCGGGCAGAGGTGGCGGGCATGAGCGAAGCAACTGATCAGGCGGTTTACAAGACTCTTCTGGAGTCCACCCGGGCGATTCCTTGGAAGATCGACTGGAAGACCATGACCTTCGCCTACATCGGCCCGCAGATCGAGAGCCTGCTGGGTTGGTCGCAGGCCAGTTGGGTCAGCGCCGAAGACTGGGCGACGCGCATGCACCCGGATGATCGCGACAGGGTGGTGGAGTTCTGCATCTCGCAGTCGCAGAACGGCGTCGATCATGAGGCCGACTACCGCGCACTGACCGCCGCCGGTGACTACGTATGGATTCGCGACGTGGTGCATGTGGTGCGCGACGACAACGGCGAGGTGGATTCGCTGATCGGCTTCATGTTCGACATCAGCGAGCGCAAGAAGACCGAGGAGCAACTGCTGACCCTGCAGAAGCAGCTCGAAGAGTACTCCTACAAGGACGGCCTCACCGGCGTCGCCAACCGGCGCATGTTCGACAGCGTGTTGGCCACCGAATGGGCCAATGCCCAGCGTACCCAGCAGCCGCTGTCGCTGATCCTGCTGGATATCGATCACTTCAAGCAGTTCAACGACCATTATGGCCACGTCCAGGGCGATGATTGCTTGAAGAGCGTCGGCCAGGCGCTGAGCCGCGCGGCCAGCCGGCCACGGGATTTCGTCGGTCGCTTCGGTGGCGAGGAGTTCGTGCTGGTGTTGCCGGAGACCGACGAGGCCGCCGCTCGTCATATCGCCGAGCGCTGCCGCCAGCAGGTGCGTCAGCAGCGCATTCCCCATGAGCGCTCGTCGGTGTCGTCCATGCTTACCATCAGCCTCGGCGTGGGCACTATCGTGCCGGGTGCCCACGACCGCCCGCTGGACTTCCTCAACAGCGTCGACAAGCTGCTCTACCAGGCCAAGCAACGCGGCCGTGACCGCTTGGAAGTGGCCAAGGCGCCCGCTCGCTCGACTCTGGATGGTGCCGCTGATGCCCGAGCTTGAGCAATCGTTAACCCAAGCGTAACGATTGCTCCGCCTGCTTGATTGATGACCCGAGGGTCACGCTCCTAATGTGCCTCCACGACAGCGGAACTCGTGGAGTCCTCAATGACAACAACAATATCCCCACCGCCGCAGTGGTCGCGTCGTCGCGCTGAAAAAGCCCGGCGACTCGATCAGGTGCGCAACCTCGCCGATGGCGTGGTGTTGCCCAGCGACAAGATCGTCGCGGCCCTTGAGGCGCTGATCGCCCCTGGCGACCGCGTGGTGCTCGAAGGCAACAACCAGAAGCAGGCGGACTTTCTCTCCCGCTCGCTGGCCAAGGCCGATCCCGGTCGCCTGCACGATCTGCACATGATCATGCCCAGCGTCAGCCGTGCCGAGCATCTCGATCTGTTCGAACGTGGCATCGCCCGTAAGCTCGACTTCTCCTTCGCTGGGCCGCAGAGCCTGCGCATCGGCCAACTGCTCGAAGACGGGCAGATGGAAGTCGGCGCCATCCACACCTATATCGAACTCTACTCGCGCCTGCTGGTGGATCTGATTCCCAACGTCGCCCTGGTCGCGGGTTTTCAGGCCGACCGCCACGGCAATATCTACACCGGGCCGAGCACCGAGGACACCCCGGCGCTGGTCGAGCCCACCGCGTTTTCCGACGGCATCGTGATCTTCCAGGTCAACGAGATCGTCGACGAGCTGCCCCGTGTGGACATCCCCGCGTCCTGGGTCGACTTCGTGGTGGTGGCGGACAAGCCCTTCTACATCGAGCCGCTGTTCACCCGCGACCCGCGCCATATCAAGCCGGTGCACGTGCTGATGGCGATGATGGCGATCCGCGGCATCTACGAAAAACATAACGTGCAGTCGCTCAACCATGGCATCGGTTTCAACACCGCCGCCATCGAGCTGATCCTGCCGACCTACGGCGAATCGCTGGGCCTGAAGGGCAAGATCTGCCGCAACTGGACGCTCAACCCGCACCCGACGCTGATCCCGGCCATCGAGACCGGCTGGGTGGAAAGCGTGCACTGCTTCGGCACCGAGCTGGGCATGGAGAACTATATCGCCCAGCGCCCGGACGTGTTCTTCACCGGCCGCGACGGCTCGATGCGCTCCAATCGCATGATGTGCCAGCTGGCCGGGCAGTACGCGGTGGACCTGTTTATCGGCGCTACCTTGCAAGTGGATGGTGATGGTCATTCTTCGACGGTTACCCGTGGCCGCCTGGCCGGCTTCGGCGGTGCACCGAACATGGGCCACGACCCGCGTGGCCGCCGCCATAGCACGCCCGCTTGGCTGGACATGGCGACGCCGGGCGGCGAAGGACCGGTGACCCTGCTCGAACGCGGCAAGAAGCTGGTGGTGCAGATGGTCGAGACCTTCCAGGAGGGCGGCAAACCCACCTTCGTCGAGCAGCTCGATGCCGTCGAGGTGGCGAAGAAAGCCGGCATGCCGCTGGCGCCGATCATGATTTACGGCGATGACGTCACCCACCTGCTCACCGAGGAAGGCATCGCCTACCTGTACAAGGCGCGCACCCTGGAAGAGCGCCAGGCGATGATCGCCGCAGTGGCCGGCGTCACCGCCATTGGCCTGCGCCACGACCCGAAAGAAACCGCACGCATGCGCCGCGAAGGGCTGATCGCCCTCCCCGAAGACCTCGGCATCCGCCGTACCGACGCGACCCGCGAACTGCTCGCGGCCAAGAGCATCGCCGAACTGGTCGAGTGGTCGGGCGGCCTGTACAACCCGCCTGCCAAATTCAGGAGCTGGTGATGAATGCACTGACTGCAATTCAGCCCCAGCTTTCGCTCAGCGATTGGCTGGCCGACCTGGCCGTCGATGCGCTGATCGACGAGGCCGACCTGTCGCCCAAGCCGGGCCTGGTCGACCGTCGTGGCAGCGGCGCGCACACCGACCTGCACCTGGGTCTGATGCATGCCTCGGCGCTGGCGTTGTGGCCCAGCTTCAAGGCCATGGCCGAGGCCGCCCAGCAACGCGGCGCTATCGACCTGGCATTGCGTGAGGACGTCGGCCGCATTGGTCGTGAAGGTGAGGTGGAGATGCTGCGCGTCACTGGCGGCGTCAACACCCATCGCGGTGCGATCTGGGCGCTGGGTCTGCTCAGTGCTGCTGCCGCACTCGAACCCCGCGAGTTGGCACCAGAACAGGTCGCGCTGCGCGCCGCACGCCTGGCTCTGCTCAATGACCGCGCTGTACCCGTGACGGGCGACAGCCATGGTGCTCAGGTTTGCCGTCTGTACGGCGTGCATGGCGCCCGCGAGGAAGCGCAGTTGGGCTTCCCGGCGGTGATCCAGCAGGCGCTGCCGCAACTGGCGCGCAGCCGCGCCGCCGGGGCAGGCGAGCAGAACGCTCGCCTCGATGCGCTGCTGGCGATCATGACCCAATTGGCCGACACCTGCGTACTCTACCGCGCCGGCATGGCCGGGCTGGTCAGCATGCAGAGCGGTGCCCGCGCGGTGCTCGCCGCCGGCGGCTGCGCCAGCCTCGACGGCCGTCGCCATTTGCGCGAACTCGAACGCGACATGCTGCGCCTGCGCGCCTCGCCTGGCGGCGCTGCCGATCTGCTCGCCGCCACCCTGTTCCTCGACCGCCTGCAGCATGGCCTGCCGGCGCAGCTTGGGAGTCTGTGAAATGGAAACCCTGTCTTTTCAATTCCCCGCCGGGCAACCGGCCCAGGGTCGCGCGCTGGTGGGTTGCGTCGGTTCCGGCGACCTGGAAGTGCTGTTCGAACCCGGTCAGGCCGGCACCCTGGCGATCGAAGTGGTCACCTCGGTCAATGGCAGTGCGTCGCGCTGGCAGCTTTTGTTCGAGCGCATGTTTCGCGAGCAGCAACTGCCTGCACTGAACATCGCGATTCATGATTTCGGCGCCACGCCCGGCGTGGTGCGCCTGCGCCTGGAACAGGGCCTGGAGGAACTCAACCATGGCTGAGCAGAATATCCAACGCCTGCTGGCGCAGCGCAGCTTTACCGAACTCGGTGCCCGCGAGCGGGCCCGCGCATTGCTCGATGGCGGCAGCTTCCGCGAGCTGCTCGACCCCTTTGCCCGGCTGATGTCGCCCTGGCTGCCCAAGCAGGGCATCGTGCCCCAGGCCGATGACGGCGTGGTGGTGGCCAAGGGGCTGATCGATGGCCAGCCAGCGGTGGTGATCGCCATCGAAGGTGCTTTCCAGGGCGGCAGCCTTGGCGAAGTGGGCGGGGCGAAGATTGCCGGCGCCTTGGAACTCTCGGCCGAAGACAACCGTAACGGCACGCCGACCCGCGCCGTGCTGCTGCTGGAAACCGGCGGCGTGCGCCTGCAGGAAGCCAACCTGGGCCTGGCGGCCATCGCCGAGATCCAGGCTGCCATCGTCGAGCTGCGCCAGTATCAGCCGGTAATCGGCCTGGTTGCTGGTCCAGTTGGCTGCTTTGGCGGCATGTCCATCGCCGCCGGGTTGTGCAGCTACCTGCTGGTGACCCGCGAGGCGCGCCTGGGGCTCAACGGCCCGCAGGTGATCGAGCAGGAAGCCGGGATCGATGAATACGACTCGCGCGACCGCCCCTTTATCTGGAGCCTGACCGGCGGCGAGCAGCGTCACGCCAGCAGCCTGGTCGACGGCTACGTGAGTGATGACGTTGAGGCCATTCGCAGCGAGCTGCATGGGCTGTTCGCCAAGGGCAAACCTGAGCTTGAGCGCAGCCGTCGCCATGCCTGGTTCCTTGAGCGCCTGCGTGACGTCGACACCTCGATCCAGGCTGATGCCGCTGCCGTGCGCAACGCCTACCAGGGAGCATGAACATGACAACTGCACAGGAAAAACGCGGCCTGCACTGGTTCAACGCCTTGGCCGGCAATGCTCAGTCGATCCCCGGACTGCCGGCCTCGCTACGCGTGGCCGATGGCGAACTGGCCGGCCAGGCGGTGCGCTATCTGGCGGTGATCGCCGATGCCAACAATCCCTTCCCCCGCGCCCGTAGCGGCGAGGTCGGCTTGCTCGAAGGTTGGGGGTTGGCGCAGGCCGTGGATGAAGCCATCGAGGCGGATCGCGACCAGGCGCACAAGCGCGCGCTGATCGCCATTGTCGACGTGCCGAGCCAGGCCTACGGGCGCCGCGAGGAAGCCTACGGTATTCATCAGGCTCTGGCCGGCGCGGTGGACGCCTATGCCCGTGCCCGCCTGGCCGGCCATGCGGTGATCGGTCTGCTGGTGGGCAAGGCCATGTCCGGCGCCTTCCTCGCCCATGGCTACCAGGCCAACCGCCTGATAGCCCTGCATGACGCCGGGGTGATGGTGCACGCCATGGGCAAGGCCGCCGCCGCGCGCATCACCCTGCGCAGCGTCGACGAGCTGGAGACGCTGGCCGCCAGCGTGCCACCGATGGCCTACGACCTCGACAACTACGCCTCGCTTGGTCTGCTGTCGGAGGTGCTCGACGTGGAGCAGGTGACGCAGCCGACGGCTTCCGATCTGGCCTGCGTGCAGGATGCATTGGGACGCGCCCTGAGCGATATCGCCGCCAGCCCGCGCGATCTGCGTAACCGCCTGGGCGCCGCCAACCGCGCGGCATCCACACAGGTGCGCGAACTGCTGCGTGCGCAGTGGTAGGAGCCGAGCATGCATACCCCCCGTCCACATGATCTGCTCTGGGGCCTGCGTCCCGAGCAACTGCCACAGGAGGCGCCGGCCTGGGCCCGTGCCGCCCTGGGCGGGCATGTGCCGGTGGTGGTGCGCCGTGCGCCGGCCGAGTCCGGCTGGGTCGCGGTGGGTATTCGTGGCGCCGCTCGTGAGCAGCGTTACGCCACCTGGATGCGCCTGAGCGAGATCAGCCGTCTGGTCACCCCACAGGCAGTCGCCCGCGCCGGGCGCTGGCGCAGTCATGCGCAGCCACACTGGCCGGCATTGCGCGCCCTGAGTCTATTGGCACCGCGTCTCGATGCCTTAGGCCTGGCCTGGGGCGTGACCGGCAGCCTGGGCTTCGAGCTGGCCAGCGGCATCAGCGCCGCGCATCCAGACAGCGATCTCGATCTGTCTCTGCGTGCGCCGCGCCACCTGCCGCGCGATTGGGCGCGCACTCTGTGCCGACTGTTGGACGAGGCGCCGGTGCGTATCGATCTGCAATTGGAAACGCCGCATGGCGCCGTGGCGCTACGCGAATGGGCCAGCGAGGCGCCGCGCGTTCTGCTGAAAACCCAGAACGGCCCGCTGCTGGTCAGCGACCCGTGGCAGTTGCAGCAGGTGGCAGCATGAGCGCGCTGTGGGCCTTCCCCGGCCAGGGCGCGCAGCAGCCCGGCATGCTGCAGGCTTTGCCTGACGCGCCAGTGGTGCAGACCTGTATCGAGCAGGCGAGCGTTGCCTTGGGTGAAGATGTGCGCCTGCTGGATTCGGCCGAAGCGTTGCAAAACACCCGTGCCGTGCAGCTCTGCCTGCTGATCGCCGGCGTAGCGGCGGCGCGTGTGCTGAGCGAGCGCGGCCATCGTCCGGATATGGTCGCCGGGCTTTCCATCGGTGCCTATGCCGCTGCCGTGGTGGCCGGCGCGCTGGACTTCGCCGACGCCGTGCGCCTGGTCGCCTTGCGTGGCGAGCTGATGCAGCGCGCCTATCCCGATGGCTACGGCATGACCGCCATCCTCGGCCTTGACCAGGACAGCGTCGAGCGCCTGCTGGCCGACGCCGAGGGTCCGGTGTACCTGGCCAATATCAATGCCGAAACCCAACTGGTGATCGCTGGTAGCGATGCTGCCATGGCCAAGGTGGCCGAACGCGCCCGGGCGCAGGGTGCCGGTTGTGCCAGGCGCCTGGCGATGAGCGTGCCGTCGCACTGCGAGTTGCTCGATACACCGGCTCGCGAGCTGGCTGCTGCGTTCGCCAAGGTCGAGATGCGCACGCCGCAGGTGCGCTACCTGAGCAGCAGCTCGGCGCGCCTGATCCGTGACCCCGGAACCCTGCGTGATGACCTGGCCATGAACATGAGCCGCGTCGTCGACTGGCAGGCCACGCTCGTCACCGCTTATGAGCGTGGCGTGCGCCTGCACCTGGAACTGCCTCCAGGCAGCGTACTGACCGGCCTCGCCCGGCGTGTCTTCGACGCGGGTCAAGCCATCGCCTTCAGCGGTGCCCGTCTGGATACACTCGACGCCATGTTGCGTCAGGAGGTAAGCCGCGACCGCTGAGCCGTAGCGTTTACCGAAGCACAAAAACAACAACTTCGATACGTAAGACGAGGACAACAACAATGATCATCTACGGTGTCGCCTTCCTGGCGTTTTGCACCCTGGCAGGCATCTTCATCGGTGAACTGCTAGGCAAACTCATCGGCGTGCCCGCCAACGTCGGGGGTGTCGGTATCGCCATGATGCTGCTGATCTTCCTCGGCAGTTACCTGAACAAGCGCGGCCTGTTCACCGGCAAGTCGGAGCAGGGCGTGGAGTTCTGGAGCGCCATCTACATTCCCATCGTGGTCGCCATGGCCGCCCAGCAGAACGTCTACGGCGCCCTCAAAGGCGGCCCGATGGCGATTCTCGCTGGCACCGCTGCCGTCGCTATCGGTTTTGCGCTGGTCCCCGCACTGAGCCGCATCGGGCAAAAGCAGCCTGAAACCGACGTTGCCCCCTCCCTGAACAAAGCGCCACGGTGATTGCCATGTACGAATCTTTGATGAAGGTCATTACCGGCTACGGCCTGCTCAGCGGCTTCGCCATCGTCGGCATCACCATGTGGGTGTCGTACTGGATTTCCGACAAGTTCACCAAGGGCCGCCTGCACGGCTCGGCCATCGCCATCCTGCTCGGCCTGCTGCTGTCCTATATCGGTGGCGCCTACACCGGCGGCCAGAAAGGCCTGGTGGATATTCCGCTGTTCGCCGGCATCGGCCTGCTCGGTGGTGCCATGCTGCGTGACTTCGCCATCGTCGCCACCGGTTTTGGGGTCAGTACCGAAGAACTCAAGCGTGCCGGTCTCGCCGGGGTGCTGGCGCTGTTTGTCGGCGTCTTCGCCTCTTTCGTGGCGGGTGTCGGAGTGGCCATGGCGTTCGGCTACACCGACGTGGTCAGCCTGACCACCATCGGCACCGGCGCGGTGACCTATATCGTCGGACCGGTGACTGGCGCAGCGATCGGCGCGAGCTCCGACGTGATGGCCCTGTCGATTGCCGCTGGTCTGATCAAGGCGATTCTGGTGATGGTGGCGACGCCCTTCATCGCGCCCTATATCGGTCTGAACAATCCGCGCAGCGCGGTGATCTTCGGCGGTCTGATGGGCACCTCCAGCGGCGTGGCCGGAGGCCTGGCGGCAACCGATCCCAAGCTGGTGCCATACGGTTGCCTCACCGCGGCGTTCTACACCGCACTGGGCTGCCTGCTCGGCCCATCGCTGCTCTACTTTCTGATGCGAGGCCTTCTAGGCTGACCTTTGCCCGCCGTCATGGCGGGCTTTTTATTCAAGCTGAACGCGCTGCCCTGTGGCAGGCGCTTCAGCGGCGACGCTGGCGACTACGATTGCCGGCTATACATCCGACACTCGGCCAGCAGCGCCAGCAGGTTGGGGTCGCGCTCCTTGGCCTTGAGAAAGACCACGCCGATATGCTGCTGCAGGTGGTACTTGGGCTGCAGCGGAATCAGCTTCACCCGGTTTTCGTATACCGCCGCCACGCGCCCCGGCAGCAGGGCATAACCGACGCCGGAGCTGACCATGCTGAGCAGGGTGAAGATGTCCTTCACCTGCATCGCCACCTTGGGCTCGAAACCGGCCTGCTGGAACACCCGCTCGCCGTCACGGAAGGTGGCGTAGCCCTGGGTCAGGGTGATGAAGGTCGAATCGCGCAGATCGGCCAGGTCCACCTCTGCGTGGTCGGCGAAGGGCGAGTCATTCGGAGTGGCGAGAAAAATGTCATCGGAGAACAGCGCCAGCTGTTCGCAATCCGGGTCGCTGACGCTGTCGTCGAGGGCGATCAGGATGGCGTCCAGCTCCATGTTCTTCAGCTTGTATAGCAGGTCGACGTTGGAGCCGAGCACCAGGTCGATGTTCAGCTCGCTACGGCGCAGCTTTAGGCCCATGATCAGTTGCGGCACGGTCTTCACGGTCAGCGAGTAGAGCGCACCGAGTTTGAAACGCTCGGCGCCGAAACCCGCCGCTTCGCGGGTCAGACGCACCATCTCCTGGGCGTCCTGGATCAGCTTCTGCGCCTTTTCTTCCAGCACGTAGGCGCTCTCTAGCGGGATCAGGTTGCGCCCTTCGTGCTTGAACAGCGGGCAGCGCAGCGCGCTTTCCAGCGAATGGATGGCGCGGTGCACACTGACGTTGCTGGTCTGCAGCTCGCTGGCGGCACGCGCCAGGTTGCCGCTGCGCATGAAGGCGAGAAAGACCTCCAGCTTTTTCAGAGTCAGTTCTTCATCGATCAGCATGGGCCTGTCCTTATCCAGCGATAGGCGATTGTGCCGTATCCGTGTGGGGCAGCGGTGATCGGTAGGTGCGACTTTGGTTGCAGATGGCAATGTCTGGAATGCCCCTTTGTTTGTCATTTCAATAGTGTTGATGTGATTGGTGAGCAGGGGCTACCGTACGGGCAGTCTTGCATCGGTACAGGTCAATGCCTGCGCCTTTCCTGTTTGAGGAGTACCGCCATGAACGATTTTGCCTCGCTACCCGCGACCTCCGGCCTGAAGGCTCTGCAAGCCCTGATTCGCGGCGAACTGCCGGCGCCTTCCATCGGCGAGACCATGGGCATCCATGCAGTGCAGGTGGAGGCGGGCAGCATCACCCTGGAGGGGCGTCCGGATCAGCGCCATCTCAACCCAGCCGGGGCCGTACATGGCGGTTTCGCGGCCACCTGCCTGGACGGCGCCGCGGCGCTGGCGCTGTTCTCCACCCTGGAGGCGGACGTGCCGCACTCGACGGTGGATCTCAACGTCAAGTACGTGCGTCCCCTGCGCCCCGGCGAGGTCTATCAGGTACGCGGCTGGGTGGTCGAGCGCACCCGCAGCCTGGCGATCTGTGATGCGCAGATCGTCGACGCGCAGGGCAAGTTGTGCGCCAAGGCCACTACCACCTTCGTCATCGGAGTGGCCAAGGCATGAAGGAGCTCATGGTTCAGGGTCCTGGCCAACTGGCCTGGGTCGAGGCGCCCGATCCACAACTTGCTACCGCGGCTAGTGCGCTGGTCAGGCCCATCGCCTCGGCCTCCTGTGATCTGGATCGTCGCCTGATCGCTGGTACCACCCCGTTCAAGCCGCCCTTCGCGCTGGGGCACGAATGCGTGGCCGAGGTGCTGGAAGTGGGCTCCGCGGTGCGTAACCTGAGCCGTGGCGACCTGGTTTCGGTGCCCTGGAAGATCGCCTGCGGCAGCTGTGCCCAATGCTTGGTCGGGCGTTCCAGCGCCTGTACGGCGGTACCGCGCATGGCCGCCTATGGCGTACCGGCAGGCGGGCACTGGGGCGGTCTGTTCTCGGAAATGGTGCTGGTGCCATTCGCCGACTCCATGCTGGTGCCATTGCCGGCGGGGCTCGATCCCGTGGCGGTCTCGAGTGCCAGTGACAACCTTACCGATGCCTGGGTGGCCGCCAGCCGGCCGCTGGCTACACGCCAGGGTGCCCGGGTATTGGTGGTCGGCGGCACGGAAAGCCTCGGCGTGCTCGCCGTGCAGATGGCACGGGCGGCCGGTGCGGGCAGCGTGGACTACCTCGACGAGCATCCGCTGCGCCAGCAGCTTGCCGCGCGCAGTGGCGCCGGTGTCGACCTGGCGGGGCGTGATCTCGACCGCAGCTATGACCTGGTGATCTCTGCCACTCGCGATCATCAGGCGCTGCGCCGTGGGCTGCTGGCGCTGGCGCCCGGCGGACATTGCTCGTGCATTGGCATCATCTTCGATGATCCGAAGATTCCGCTGTTCGACATGTACCTGCGCGACGTCACCTTCTCGGTTGGTGCCTGCAGCGTGCAGCAGCACATCCCCAAGGTGCTGGATCTGGTGCACAGCGGCTGCTGCGATCCGCTGCTGGTCAACCCGCAGGTGGTGGGTTGGGAGGACGCGCCACAGGCGCTGATTCAGCCGCTGACCAAGTGCATCGTGGTGCGCGAGCGTATCACTTGAGCGTGCTCAATTGAGCTGTTCGGCCAGCGCCAGCATCACTCGGCGCCATGCCTCCTGGCCATCCGTGTCGGTGGTGGCCAGTGCCTCGCGCAGGGTGCGCCGCTCCAGCTCGGTGGCTTCGGCCTCCAGCGCCGTGCCTGTCTCGCTCAGGGCCAGCAGCTTGAAGCGATGCCGACCTGGTTCGCGGGTGTACTGCACCAGCGCCTGTTCAAACAGATGCGAGAGTGGGCGATGCAGCGCCTGGTTGCTGACGCCCAGAGTCGTGGCCAGTTCGCCGATGCTGATTGCGTCGGCGCGGGCGATCACATACAGAATGCGGTGGTGCACGCGGGACAGCCCGCGCGCTTCGAGAAAGTGGTCGGCCGCCACCGTCAGGCCACGGAAGCCGAAGTGCAACAGCTCGAGGCTATGGTCGAGCGGATCCAGCGATTTCAGGCTCACAGACGCCGTATTGATCTTTTTTTCGATGACCATGAGATATTCACGCCGCTTTAGGTGGCCCACAGCCTAAGGCCTCCACCCGCTTCATCACAACACGACACAGGAACACGCGCATGCAACTGATCTACGCCGCTGCCTCACCCTTCGCCCGCAAGGTACGCGTACTGGCTGCGGAAACCGGCCTGCTGGAGCGCATCGAGCTGCTCGATACCGCTGTGCTGCCGACCACGCTGAACGAGCAGGTCAACGCGCTCAACCCGCTGGGCAAGATTCCGGTGCTGCTGACCGACGCTGGCGAGGCGTTGTATGACAGCCGGGTGATCTGCGAATACCTCGACACCCAGCATCAGGGCCCAAAGCTGCTGCCGGACGGTGCTGCGCGCTGGCCTGTGTTACGTATGGCCGCGCTGGCCGATGGCCTAATGGATGCTGCGCTGTTGGCGCGTTACGAGCGCGCTGCGCGCCCGGCCGAGCTGCAATGGACGGCCTGGCTGGAGGGGCAGTTGGGCAAGATCCAGCGGGCACTGGCGGAGCTGGAGCGCCAGGTCGACCACCTTCAGGGGCCGCTCGATCTGGCGCAGATTGGCGTCGCCTGCGCCCTGGGCTATCTGGATTTCCGCTTTGCCGATCTCGACTGGCGCGCTGCGCATCCGGGCCTGGCCGCTTTCCACCAGGCCTTCGCCCAGCGCGCCTCGATGCAGGCCAGCGCGCCGGTGTGAGTCATCGGTTCAGAGGCGAAAGCGCGTTACCAAGTGGTTGAGGCCGATGGCCAACTGCGACAGCTCCTGGCTGGCGGCAGTGGTCTGATCGGCGCCGGCCGAGCTTTGCAACGACAGGTCGCGGATGTTGACCAGGTTGCGATCCACCTCGCGAGCCACCTGCGCCTGTTGCTCCGAGGCGCTGGCGATCACCAGATTGCGTTCGTTGATCGCGCTGATGGACTGGGTGATTTCTTCCAGCGCTTGTCCGGCGGACTGAGCCAGGTCGAGCGTCGAGCCAGCACGCTGCATGCTGGTATCCATCGCCTGCACGGCCTGTTCGGTCTCTCTCTGAATCAGCTCGATCATCTGCTCGACCTCGCCGGTCGATTGTTGGGTGCGGTGGGCAAGCGCGCGTACTTCGTCGGCCACTACGGCGAAGCCACGGCCCTGCTCGCCGGCCCGCGCGGCCTCGATGGCGGCGTTGAGCGCCAGCAGGTTGGTTTGTTCGGCAATGGCGCGGATAACGGTTACCACCTGCCCAATGTTGCGCACATTGTCGGCCAAGCGGCGGACCTCTTCGCTGGTGGTGGAGATGTCTTGCGTCAGCAGGCCGATTGATTCCACCGTTTGCCCCACCTGATTCCGGCCTTGGCGGGCGGTATGGTCGGTCTCGCGCGATGCCTCGGATGTGCTGACGGCGTTGCGCGCGACTTCTTCCACCGCGGCGGTCATCTGGTTGACTGCGGTGGCGGCCTGTTCGATCTCGTTGTTCTGCTGGTGCAGGCCGCGTGTACTGTCCTCGGTCACGGCATGCAGTTCTTCGGAGGCAGAAGCCAGTTGGCTGGACGAGTCGGCGATCTGCTGGATGGTGTCGCGCAGGCTACGCCGCATGGTGGCGAGTGCCGCCAGCAGTTGCGCAGGCTCGTCGTGGCCATCGTCGCTGACGTCCTGGCTGAGGTCGCCGCCTGCAATGTCCTCGGCCAGGCCAACAGCTTTGCCCAGGGGAATGACGACGCTGCGAGTGAACAGCAGGGCGAGGATGATCGTGAGCAGTACGGCCACGGCGACGGCGGCCTGCACGATGTACTTGGCGCTCACATACGCGTCTTCACTCTGCGCCGAGGCTTTTTCTGCACCGGTCTTGTTGAGCTGCATCAGTGCCCGCATCGCTGCGGTCAGTGCATCGGCCGTCTCGCTCAGTGTGCCACCGACCAGTTGCCTGACCTGGGCATCGTTGCCGGCCAGAATCGCCTCCATCACTTCGCCCTGGCTGGCCAGGTAGCGTTCCAGGCTACTGCGGAACGCATCGTAGGCCATCTGCTCCTCAGGGGAGTCGATGAACTGCACATAGGTTTGTTCGACACGTATCAGGTCGCTCTTGGCCTGATCCAAAGAGGCCAGGTCGGTGCTGCGGCTCTGCGTATCCTGGGTGATGTGAATGCGCAAGGTGAGCGCACGGATTCGGGCGGCGCTCAGGTTCATTTCATCCAGGGCCAGCACGGAAGGAAACCATTTGGCTTCGACCGCGTCGGACATGTCGTCCATGCGCGACATTTGCGCCAGGGTGATCCAGCCCAGAAGCAATACCAGTAGCCCCAATACGGCAAAGCTTGTCGCCGCGCGCCAACCGATTTTCATCTTTCTCAATAACATGACTACCTCGTTTACCCGCAGCGGATTAATGCGGTGGGTTACTTAAAAGTTGATTAAGCGATCAGATTTAAATGTGCGTTGAGTAATGGCTAGTTGGTTATTCGCGAGGAACCTTGAAGATGCTCAAGTTCACAGGTTGGTCGCCCGAAGAAATAACCTTGCACCCAGGTACTTCCCTGGCTGGCGGCCAATTGCAGGTCGGTGGAAGTTTCGATGCCTTCGACGATTACGCAGGGCGCTAGGGTCTTGCACAGTTCGAGCAGATATTTGAGGGTTTTTTCACCGGTGGCACTATCGCGCGCGCGCTGTATATAGCTCTGGTCGATCTTGATGATGTCTGGCTGGCTTTGCTGGATGAATGCCAGGGTGCCGAAGCCCGAGCCGAAGTCATCGACAGCGACCCGGCAGCCGGCATGGCGCAGGCGGTGGACCAGATCCACCGCGCCGCGGGTACTTGGCGGTACGGCGCTCTCGGTGATTTCGATGATCAGGCGTCCGGCCAGGCTGCGGTCGGCCGTCAGGTAGTCGAGCATCTGGTCCCAGTCCGCATCCAGTACGGTGCTGAGTGCGGAAATATTGCAGCCCAGGGTCAGGCTCGGGTTGTCTCGCAACAGCACCATCACCCTGCCGATCACCCGGTGATCCAGTGGGCGTATGACGTGCAGACGTTCCAGCAGTGGAAAGGGATTGAAGCCAAGGCCGTCGCCGTCATGGCGCAGCAGGCTTTCGCGATAGAGCACCCGCCCCGGTTCATTCGTGGCAACGACAGGCTGGAACGCCAGGTGAAAGCGTCCGCGCTGCAGTTCGTCATAGAACATATGCGCGCGCTGCAGGTCGTTCAGTGGGTCGTTGGTAGCAGAGCGTAGGTATGGCTCTTGAGTGTTCATGCGATGGCCTTCCAGGCGGTGTCGGGGTTCCATGGGTTAGGCATCTTTCTTTGTCCCTTAGGTGGGCGCTGGCAATAAAAACAAATACACAAGCACCGCCAGAAGTCGGCAGTGCAGTCGTTATCGAGTATTTATTGGTACCGCGGCGTCAGACAGTGGCAATCAGGCAAATGTCAGAGCATTCGCCAGCAGCCTTATATTGATCACAGCATGGGGCGGGATGAAAAAACGTCTTGCTGACGAAACGGTTTTTATCGGGAGATGAATGTCCCGGTTTTTATAAGGGCATTTGAAAGTGCCGGCACCCCGCCAGTCATATCCTCCCATCCGTTTTATGTTGTGAGAAGTGTTCTCGGGTACCATTCGTATGTCCCGGGAGCCGTCCTATTTATTGCGTGGTATCTGGAATAAGCGAATTAGTTAATGTTTGGAATATGAGATGCATACGATTACAAATGCCTGCTTTCAGATCATGGCCAAGGCATTTTCAAGCGACGGCTGCCGTTTCGGCAGGCATCTTTCAGGGTTGGATCAGATGCTTGCCGAGGGTGGGCCGGTACGGGTCATACAGGTCTACCGGCTGCTGGAGACCTTGGTCAGTGAAAGCGGTGATGTGGATATCGGCCTGCGCGCCTATCAGCACTTTCATCCGAGCGTGCTTGGTGTGAAAAGCTATGTCCTGATGTCCAGCCCAACGCTGGCCCAGGCGTTGCAGCGCCTGGCTGACTATCACCCGATGACCAGCGATGGCTCGCACATGTTTCTGGAGCGCTATGCCGACCGCCTCGAGTTGGTGGGCGTGGAGAACTCTACCGTTGCCCAGCGTGCGCCACGTGCGTTCATCGACGCAGGGGCCGCGTTGGTCTTGGCCATCGTGCATTGGCTCGCGCCCTTTCAGAAGCCGATGCCGCAGCGGCTTGAACTGACCTATCCGGAGCCGCAGGACACCCGACAGTTGCACCGACTGTTCGGTGAAAATCTGTGCTTTTCCGCGCGGCGCAATTGCATGACATTCGGCCTGGAGGCCGGCGCGATCGAATTGCCCACCGCTGCCGCCGCGTTGCATACGTTGCACGTTGAATACGCCCAGGCGCAAATGAGCGAACAGGTAGATGGTTCGTTGGAAGCGCGGGTGCGGCGCATACTCGCGGAGCAACTGAGCCAGGGTGTCAGCCCTGGCCTGAGCGACGTGGCCGACCTGCTCGGCATGAGTCGGCGCAGCCTGCAACATGGCCTGGTTCGTGACGAGGCCAACTTCACCTTGCTGCTCGACCAGGCGCGTCAACGACAGGCCGCGAGCTTTCTGCGCAACACCACGCGCAGCCTCAAGTACATTTCGGCGCAACTGGGCTTTCGCGATCAGAGCAGTTTCCACAAGGCCTGCGTACGCTGGTTCGGTATTTCACCCAATCAGTACCGATTGATGCATGGTGATGGCGGAGCGACTTCCTGATTTTTTGCTTACCTCGTGGTCCTTTCTGCTATGAGGTTTCGCTCACGACTCGGACAAGCCATTACACTCCAGTGGTCTTTTCCGGCCATGGAAGGGCGGTGTTAAGGTACATTGCGCGCAAAGTCATAATTGGACTGCGCGCATACCCATGGAGCCGCAGGACGAGTGCCCGTAACGCCGACAAGGTGACCAGTTCGAAAACAATAATGATGAAAAAGCACCTCAACGATCAGCTATTCGAAATCATCGCGACGAGCATCAAGAGCAAGCGACTGAAAGCCGGCACCTTGTTGCTGGAGGGACCCTTGGCGGAGCTGTTCGGCGTCAGCCGGTCACCCGTGCGCCAGGCGCTGGTCAATCTGCACCAGGCCGGTTTGATCTGCACCTTCGATGGCCGTGGGTATCTGGTCGGTGCCGAGCCTGGCGAGGTGCTGCGGCGCAAGCTGGAGGCCGCCGACTTCCAACTGGCAACGGATGAGGCGCAAGCCCCGCGCAAGACCGAAAGCTGGAAGGCGGTCTATGACCAGATCGAGCGCGACCTGCTGCATCAGTCGCTGTTCGGCACCTACCGCATCAATGAGCTGGAGTTGTCACGCCATTACGGCATCAGCCGCACGGTCTCCAGCCAGGTGCTCACACGCCTGTCGTTGATGGGCCTGGTCGAGCGCGACGAGCGCTCGCGCTGGCAGCTCGGCCAGTGGGACGAGGAGCGTCTCGGCGAGCTGTACGAAGTGCGCCGCCGCCTGGAGCCGTATGTGTTGATGAGGGCTGCGGAATTCCTGGAGGCCGAGCAACTGGAAGGCTATATCGCGCGCCTGCATCAGGCGATGGCGCTGTACCCTGACATGGACAGTCGCCAGTTCGATGACCTGGAAAGCGATTTGCACATCGAGACCCTGGGCCGCTGCCCCAACCGGCAGATGCTGCAGATTCTGCGTCGTACCCATTCGCTGTTGCTCTCGGGTAAGCACATCCTGCTCGACAAGAGCTACTTCCCGGATGAGGAACCCTTCTTTCGCGAGCACCTGAGCATTTTCGAGAATCTGCAGGCTGGTCGCCCTGATCTGGCAGCGCAGAGCATGGAGGCGCACCTGGTGATCGCCGAGCGCAAGGTCAAGCAACGCCTGGCGCAATTCCGCGAGCAGAACGTCATCCAGGCCGTGCCTTATCTGGAGCGGATCGAGGCTTAGGCTGTCTGGTCTTGGTGCGCGCGGCGCACCCTACCGTTGGGCGTGCTCCGCTGGCGCCTGCCCATCGAGACGAAAACGGCCGGGATTAACCGGCCGTTTTTCATTCCTTCAGCGCCTGATCATCAGGTCACCGCGCCCACCTGCCAGGGTACGAACTCGTTGTCACCGTAGTTGTACAGCTCGCTCTTGGACGGCTCGCCCGAGGCGATTTCGATGAGGATGTCGAAGATCTTCTGCCCGGCTTCGGCGATGCTCAGCTCGCCATCGACGATGCCACCGCAGTTGATGTCCATGTCCTCTTCCAGCTTGCGATACATCTCGGTGTTGGTCGCCAGCTTGATGCACGGTGCGGGCTTGAAGCCGGACACCGAGCCACGCCCGGTGGTGAAGCAGATCATGTTGGCACCGGAGGCTACCTGGCCAGTGACCGAGACCGGGTCGTAGCCGGGGCTGTCCATGAACACGAAGCCGCGCTCGGTGATCGGTTCACCCCACTCATACACGCCGTTGAGCGAGCTGGTACCACCCTTGGCCGCAGCGCCCAGGGATTTCTCCAGAATGGTGGTCAGGCCGCCGGCCTTGTTGCCGGGCGAGGGGTTGTTGTTCAGCTCGGCGCCGTTGATCTGCGTGTAGTGCTCCCACCAGCTCAGGCGGTCGAGCAGTTTCTGCGCGACCTCATGACTGATTGCGCGGGCGATCAGCAGGTGCTCGGCGCCATAGATTTCCGGGGTTTCGCTTAGGATCGCAGTGCCGCCGTTGCGGGCCAACAGGTCGGCGGCGTAGCCGAGCGCCGGGTTGGCCGTGATGCCCGAGTAGCCGTCGGAACCGCCGCACTGCATGCCGACCATGATGTGTTCGACGCTCTCCGAGGTGCGCTCCAGGCGGCCGATGGCTTCCAGCATGTCGGTCACCTGCTCGATGGCGCGCTGGATGCTGGCGCGGGTGCCGCCGGCGTTCTGGATATTGAAAACGCGGAAGTTCGGCCCTTCGCTGATGTTGTAGCGCTTCATCAGCGAGGAAATCTGGTTGGTCTCGCAACCCAGGCCGATCACCAGGGCGCCGGCGATATTCGGGTTGCAGGCGTAGCCCCAGATGCTGCGCTCGAGAAACTTGAAGCCCTCCGATTCGGTATTGATCGCACAGCCGCTGCCATGCGTCAGCGCCACCACGCCGTCGATGTTGTAGCGCTTGAGCAACTCCGAGCCGTTGAAGTGCGCAGCGACTGCGCGCGACACGGTTGCCGAGCAGTTCACCGTGGACAGGATGCCGATGTAGTTGCGCGTGCCGACGCGGCCATCCGGGCGGCGGTAGCCCATGAAGCGGCGACGCTGCTCCGGCGGCAGTACCGGGGTGCGAGCGATAGGGGGCGGCAGCGTGCTGTTGGTGTGGCTTTCCGGCATCGACACGTTGTGGGTATGTACGTGGGCGCCGGCGGCGATGGCCTGGCTGGCCAGGCCGATGACCTGACCGTACTTGAGCACGGCTTCGCCGGCGGCGATGGCGCGGCGGGCAATCTTGTGCCCGGCGGGGATGTCGTCCTGGGCCTCCAGGCCAAGGCTCTCGACACGACTGCCGCGAGCCAGGGCGCGGCGTGCGACGGCCACGGAATCTTGATCGCTGAGGATAACCACGGTCGGGCTATTGGTGATGAGTTGCATGGCGCGTTCTCGTTGTTGTTGTGATCGTCTGGCCAAGATACTGACAAAAATGAACATTGCACGCAATAATTTACGGTGTTAGTGTCATTGCCACACAGCTGCTCGGCAGCCACAAAAACAACAATGTGAGGCCTTCCTGATGGACCGTTGCCATCTCTCGGGGCACGTCGGCAATCAGCCGTTTCCCTGTCCAGTTTTCCCCGCCTTCCGTCGCTGGGGCGCGCGTCATGCATAAGCTCATCGAGGGTTACTTCACCCTGCTCAAGGTGCTCGGAATCATCTGCCTGATCACCATGGTGGTGCTGGTATTCGGCAACGTCGTGCTGCGCTACGCCTTTAACGACAGCATCCTGGTGTCCGAGGAAGTCTCGCGCTGGGCCTTCGTCTGGCTGACTTTTCTGGGCGCGGTGATCCTGCTGCGCGAACGTGGCCACATGGGCGTCGATCTGGCCCTGCGAGCCCTGCCGAGCTGGGGCGAGAGAGGCTGCCTGATCCTTTCGCAGTTGCTGATGCTGGCCTGTTCGGGGTTGTTCTTCTGGGGCAGCTGGCAGCAGGTGCAGATCAACTGGAGCATGCCGTCGCCGGTCACCGGCTGGTCGATGGGCCTGTTCTACGGCACGGGCGTGTTCTTCGGTTTGTCGGCCTGCGCCATTCACATCTACGAGATCGCGCGGTTGGCCATGGGCGGTGAAATCCATCGTCCGGAAATCGCCACCGAGATTCATCAGTAATACGCCCGCTGGCCTGCACCTGCCACGGGCGGTGCGCTCCATATAACAAGAACGGAGTGATGAGATGATCATCATCGCGATTTTCGTATTTTCCCTGCTGGGCGCCATGGCGATTGGCGTACCGATTTCCTATGCGCTGATCCTCTGTGCACTGGCCATGATGTATCACCTGGACCTGTTCGATGCGCAGATCGTCGCCCAGGGGCTGGTCAACGGAGCGGACAGCTTTCCACTGATGGCTGTGCCCTTCTTCATGCTGGCTGGCGAGCTGATGAACGCCGGCGGCCTGTCCAAACGCATCGTCAACATGGCTGTGGCGCTGGTCGGGCACATCAAGGGTGGCCTCGGTTACGTGACCATCCTGGCGGCCTGTGTGCTGGCCAGCCTGTCCGGTTCGGCTGCCGCCGATGCGGCTGCGCTGGCCGCGCTGCTGGTGCCGATGATGGTCAAGGTCGGACATGACCGCGCCACTTCGGCCGGCCTGGTAGCCGCTTCGGGGATCATCGCACCGGTGTTGCCGCCGTCCATCGGCCTGATCCTGTTCGGCGTGGCCGCCAACGTCTCGATCACCAAGCTGTTCCTGGCCGGTATCGCGCCGGGTCTGATGATGGGGCTGTCGCTGTGCGTCGCCTGGTACCTGGTCTCGAATCGCGAAACCCTGATCACCCGCCCGCGCGCGCCGCTGAAGGAGATCCTCAAGGCCTTCTATGAAGGCGTATGGGCGCTGCTGCTGCCGGTGATCATTCTGGTCGGGCTGCGTGCCGGCATCTTCACCCCGACCGAGGCCGGTGTGGTGGCAGCTGTGTATGCGCTGTTCGTATCGCTGGCGATCTATCGCGAGCTGACCTGGAAGAGCATGTACCAGGTGCTGCTGTCCTCGGTGCTGACCACCTCGATGGTGATGTTCCTGGTGGCCTCGGCGATGGTCGCGGCCTGGATGATCACGGTCGCCGACCTGCCGAGCTCGGTGGTCGAGGTGCTGGAGCCGCTGATGGACAGCCCGCGCCTGCTGATGCTGCTGATCGTGGCGATCATCGTGGTGATCGGCATGGCCATGGACATGTCGCCGATCATCCTGATCCTGGCGCCGGTGATGATGCCGGTTGCGGTCGAGGCGGGCATCGATCCGGTGTACTTCGGCGTGATCTTCGTCATGACCTGCGCCATCGGCCTCATCACCCCGCCAGTCGGCCTGGTGCTGAACGTGGTGGCCGGCGTTTCCAAGATCGACTTCCTGGCCACGGCGCGCGGCGTGTTGCCGTTCCTGCTGGCAGAGCTGGTGATCATCGGCCTGCTGCTGCTGTTCCCGCAGCTACTGCTGGTCCCTGCGCAGTGGCTGTACTGACCCCAGATTGCGTATCGGCCGTTCCCTGACGGCCGCTACCCAGGGCTTCTTCCGCCCACATCCATGCCGGCAACGGCACACATAAAAACAAGAGGACATAGTCATGAAATTCATCCCCAAAGCGCTGACTGCACTGCTGTGCTCATCCGCGATGCTGCTGTCGGCGGCGGTGCACGCCGAGGAAATCAACCGTCACAACTTCAAGATCGCCTTCGTGCAGGCCAAGGACCACCCGCATGGCTTGGGCGCGCAGAAGTTCGCCGAGATCATCAAGGAAAAGAGCGGCGGCAAGATGAAGGTGATGGTGTTCGCCAGCGGCACCCTGGGTGGTGATGCTCAGGTGATTTCCTCTGTACAGGGCGGCACGGTCGACATGACGCTGGTCACCCCGGGCCTGCTGTCCGGCATCGAGAAGGGCTTTGCCCTGTATGGCCTGCCGTTCCTGTTCCAGGACACCGAAGAAGTCGATGCGGTGCTCGATGGTCCGGCCGGGCAGAACCTGCTCACCACCCTGGAGCCGCACGGCATCATCGGTCTGGGCTACTGGGACCATGGCTTCCGCCACGTCACCAACAGCAAGCATCCGGTCGAGAAGGTCGAGGACCTCAAGGGCCTGAAACTGCGCCTGCAGCAGATCCCTACCGCCATCGAGTCTTTCCGCGCGCTGGGCGCCAGCGTGGTACCGCTGTCGTTCACCGAGCTGTACACCGCGATGGAAACCCGCACCGTGGATGGCCAGGAAAACCCGCTGGCGGCGATCGAGACCTCGAAGTTCTACGAAGTGCAGAAGTACCTGTCGCTGACCGGCCACTTCTACGATCCGCTGGTGGCGATCTTCAGCAAGCGCACCTGGGACAAGCTCAACGAGACCGAGCGTGAGTTGGTACGCAGCGCCTCGCTGGAGGCCCAGGCATACGAGCGCAAGGTGTCCCGCGAGATGGCCGTGAGTTCGCGCGAAGCGCTGGCCAAGCACGGCATGCAGATCAACGAGGTCGCTCCGGCGGAGATCGAGCGCATGCGTGAGCAGGTGCGTCCCACCGTCGAGAAGCTGGTGGCCGAGTATGGCCCTGAGCTGATGGCCGAAATGAATGCCGAGATCGCCAAGGTCCGCAACGCCCAGTAATCCCCACCTGCAGTTGGCCGTCGTCCGGCGGCCGCTGCGCCTGCACGCAAGGTAGAAACGCTCATGACCGCTATCAATGTCGGTTTCATCGGCCTCGGATTGATGGGCCACGCCATGGCCGCCAACATCCAGAAACGGGGTTTCGCCCTGGGGGTGATGGCGCACCGCAACCGCCAGCCAGTCGAAGACCTGGTCAGCAAGGGCGCCCGTGAATATGCCAATGCCGCCGAGCTGACCCGCGCCGTCGATGTAGTGCTGCTGTGCCTGCCCGGCAGTGCCGAAGTCAGCCGCATTCTGGCTGGCGATACCGGCATCCTCGCTGGCCTGCGCCCTGGACAGATCGTCGTCGACTGCAGCACGGGCGACCCGAATCGCACCGCCGAGCTGGCTGCCCAGGTGACCGCTGGCGGTGGGCATTACCTCGACACACCGGTCAATCGCACGCCCAAGGACGCCCAGGCCGGGCGCCTCAACGTGCTCGCCGGAGGCGATGCCGAGGTGCTCGACAAAGTGCGTCCGGTGCTCGAGTGCTTCTCCGAGACCATCCATCACCTCGGCCCGCTGGGCTCGGGCCACAAGGCCAAGGTGATCCACAACTTCATCTCTCAGGGCAACGCCACCATCCTCGCCGAGGCGTTCTGCACGGCGGCGAAGAATGGCATCGACCTGGCCGCATTCGCCGAGATCTGCAGCATGAGCGGCGGCTACAGCCGCACCTTCGAGCGGATCATCCCCTACGTCCTGCACGGCGATGACTCCGGGCAGCAGTTCGCCCTGGCCAACTGCGAGAAGGACATGCGCTATTACACCGAGCTGACCAAGCTGACGCCGACCACCGGCATCGTTTCCGACGCGGTGTACCAGACCTTCATGCTGGCCAAGGTGCTCGGCCACGGCGACAAGTACGTGCCGCGCCTGTTCGACGTGCTGGGCGAAATCAATGGTGTACGGGTCAGCGCCCGTCAGGAGGACAAGGTATGAAACTGCTGCGTTACGGCCCACCGGGCCAGGAAAAACCAGCTTTGGTCGCGGCCGATGGCAGCCTGCGCGATCTGTCGTTGCACGTGCTCGACATCAGCCCGCGGGTGCTCGACCCCAAGGCGCTCGGCGAACTGCGCGCGCTCGATCCAGCTAGCCTGCCGAAGGTCGAGGACGGCGTGCGCATCGGTACGCCCATCGCCAATATCGGCAAGCTGATCTGCGTTGGGCTGAACTACGCCGACCACGCCAAGGAATCCAACCTGCCGGTGCCCAGTGAGCCGGTGCTGTTCATGAAGGCGACCAGCGCCATCTGTGGCCCCAACGACGCCGTGATCATTCCGCGTGGCTCGGAAAAGACCGACTGGGAAGTGGAGCTGGGCATCGTCATCGGGCGCAAGGCGCAGTACGTCGAGCGTGAGCAGGCGTTGGAGCATGTCGCCGGCTACTGCATCGTCAATGATGTGTCCGAGCGTGCCTATCAGCTCGAAAGGGGCGGCACCTGGGACAAGGGCAAGGGCTGCGACACCTTCGCGCCCATCGGTCCCTGGCTGGTGACGCCTGACGAAATCGCCGACCTGCGCAATCTCGATATGCACCTGAGCGTGAATGGCGAGACCCGGCAGAACGGCAACACCCGCACGATGATCTTCTCCATCGACGAGATCGTCAGCTACATCAGCCAGTTCATGACGCTCAACCCGGGCGACGTGATCTGCACCGGTACGCCACCGGGCGTGGGCGCGGGCATGAAGCCGCCGCAATTTCTCAAGCCCGGTGACCGCATGCGTTTGAGCATTAGTGGGCTTGGTGAGCAGTGCCAGGACGTGGTGGCCTGGAGTCGCTAGGCACTGCCTGAAAGCAGGGCGGTCAGGGGCCGCCCGTCATTCGCGAGTACAGAGACCAGACTATGAAACGACGCCTTTATCCGGGGCGCGATTTTCGTCGTGCGCAGAACATCGAAGAGCTGCGCCAGATGGCCCGCCGCCGCCTGCCCAACTTCTCCTTCGAGTACGTCGAAGGCGGGGCGGACGATGAATTCACACTGGGGCGCAATCGCTCGATCTTCGAGAGCGTGACCCTGCAACCGCGCACCTTGCGTGACGTCGGTCAGCGCAGCCTGGAGCGCAGCTTCTTCGGCCGCGCTTCGCAATTGCCGTTCATGGTCGGGCCCACCGGCTTCAACGGTCTGCTGACGCGCGACGGCGACCTGCACCTGGCGCGTGCCGCTGGGGATGCCGGCATTCCCTTCGTACTGAGCAATGCTTCGACCACTTCCATCGAGGACATCGCCGCAGTCGACGGCGTGCGTGCCTGGATGCAGATCTACCTGTACCGCACCCGCGACCATGTGGCCAAACTGGTCGAGCGGGTGAAACGGCTGAACCTGGAAGCCATCGTGGTGACCACCGACAGCGCCATCTTCGGCAATCGCGAGTGGGACAAGCGCAACTACGCCAAACCGCTGCAGCTGGACCTGCGCAACCGCCTCGATGTGTTGCGTCACCCCGAGTGGATCTGGGACGTGCTGGTGCCCGATGGCGTACCGCGCTTTCGCAACCTCGGCGACCTGCTGCCGCCCGGCAAGGACTCGGTGAAGGGCGCTGCCAGCGCACTGGCCGCCGAACTCGACCCGACCCTGAGCTGGGACGATATCGCCTGGTTGCGAGACATCTGGCCCGGCAAGCTGATCGTCAAGGGCATGATCCACCCGGATGACGCGCGCCTGGCGCTGCAGTACGGCGTCGACGGCGTGGTGCTGTCCAACCACGGCGGGCGCCAGCTCGATGGTGCGGTGTCGGCGCTGGAGACGCTGCCTGAGGTGGCGCGCATCAACCAGGGACGGATGGAGATTTTCCTCGATGGTGGGTTCCGTCGTGGCAGCGACATCGCCAAGGCCCTGCTGCTGGGCGCCAGCGGCGTGCTGATCGGTCGCGCCGGCCTATACGGCCTGGCCGCCGGCAAGGGACCGGGCGCGGCGCATGCTATCGGCATCCTGCGCACCGAGCTGGATCGCACCCTGGGCCTGCTCGGCTGCAGCAGCCTGGAGGAACTGACCCCCGACCTGATCCACGCGCCGCACTGGCGTGCGCTGGCCGAGCGCATCCGCGCCTAGTTTTCCCTCCGTCTCGTACTCCCCCACGATTGCGGTACGAGGCGGTTTTTTATTGCCAACATGAAGAAGGGCGCCGAGGCGCCCTTCTTCATGTCTGCATAGACCGGAGCTTTCCCCGACCCTACTTTCGCAGGGCCGGGTTTGCACGTGCCTCGCTTGCCGCGAGGCCGGATCGACTCAGTGCGAATGTCGCGGCACGGCGGAGCCGCGGCAGCCAACCAGAAAGTCGAAATCGCAGCCTTCGTCGGCCTGCAGCACATGGTCGACGTAGAGGCGGCGGTAGCCACCGTCCCAGAGCAGGCCCTGTGGTTGCTGCCAGGCTGCCAGGCGCGCCTGCAGTTCCGCTTCGGGGATGTCCAGATGCAGGCGCCCGTTGGCGCAATCGAGCTCGATGAAGTCACCGTTGCGTACCACCGCCAATGGGCCTCCAGCCGCAGCCTCCGGGGCTACGTGCAGTACCACGGTGCCATAGGCGGTTCCGCTCATGCGGGCGTCGGAGATACGCACCATGTCGGTGATGCCCTTGGCCAGAACCTTGGGTGGTAGGCCCATGTTGCCGACTTCCGCCATGCCCGGATAACCCTTGGGGCCGCAGTTCTTCATGACCAGAACGCAGGTTTCATCGACGTCCAGTTGCGGGTCATTGATCCGCGCTTTGTAGTCGTCGAAGTCCTCGAAGACCACCGCGCGGCCGCGGTGTTGCATCAGTTCCGGGCTCGCTGCCGAGGGCTTCAGCACCGCTCCCTTGGGCGCGAGGTTGCCGCGTAGCACACAGATACCGCCATCGGCGCGCAATGGATTGTCGAGCTGACGGATCACCTCATCGTCGCCATAGATCGGCGCATCCTTGCAGTTTTCCCACAGGTTCTTGCCATTGGCCGTCAGCGCCTGCGGGTTGGGCAGCAGGCCGTTCTCGCCGAGTCGGCGAATGACGGCAGGCAGGCCGCCGGCGTAGTAGAACTCCTCCATCAGGAAGCGGCCGGAAGGCTGCAGGTCGACGATGGTCGGCGTGCCACGCCCCACGCGGGTCCAGTCGTCCAGCTCCAGCTCGACGCCCATACGCCCGGCGATGGCCTTGAGGTGGATCACCGCGTTGGTCGAACCACCGATTGCAGCATTGAGCCGAATCGCGTTCTCGAATGCTTCGCGAGTCAGAATCTTCGACAGGCGCAGGTCTTCATGGACCATTTCGACGATGCGCATGCCCGACAGGTGAGCCAGCACATAGCGTCGTGAGTCGACCGCAGGAATGGCCGCGTTGTGTGGCAGCGAGGTGCCCAGGGCTTCAGCCATGCAGGCCATGGTCGAGGCCGTGCCCATGGTGTTGCAGGTGCCCGCCGAGCGCGACATGCCCGCCTCGGCGGCCATGAAATCATGGATCGAGATCTTGCCGGCCTTGACCTCTTCGCTGAGCTGCCAGACCACCGTGCCGGAACCGATGTCCTTGCCCTGATGCTTGCCATTGAGCATGGGGCCGCCGGTTACGACGATGGCCGGGACGTCGCAGCTCGCTGCACCCATCAACAATGCCGGCGTGGTCTTGTCGCAGCCGGTCAGCAGGACCACGGCGTCTATCGGGTTGCCCCGGATCGCTTCCTCGACATCCATGCTGGCCAGGTTGCGGGTGAGCATGGCGGTCGGGCGCAGGTTCGACTCCCCGTTGGAGAACACCGGGAACTCCAGAGGGTAGCCACCGGCTTCGAGTACGCCCTGTTTGACGTGCTCGGCGATCTTGCGAAAGTGTGCATTGCAGGGGGTCAGTTCGGACCAGGTATTGCAGATGCCGATGATCGGCTTGCCCTGAAACTCATGGTCCGGAATGCCCTGGTTCTTCATCCAGCTGCGGTACATGAAGCCATTCTTGTCGGCGCTGCCGAACCACTGGGCGGAGCGGAGGGGGCGTTTGTCTGTCATGAGAAAAACCTGCCAGGGTGCGAAAGGCCGCTCAGGGCCTTTCGGGTTGATCGAAAAGGAAGAGGTTTACAGCAGCCAGGTCGAGAGCGCCGGCATGTAAAGCAACAGGCCGAGGACGAACAGCTGGATGAAGATGAACGGCACCATCGACCTGAAGATGTCGGTGAGGCTGATGTCCGGTGGGGCCACGCTTTTCAGGTAGAAGGCTGCCGGGCCGAATGGGGGCGAGATGTACGACACCTGCATGCTCACGGCGAAGAGGATGCCGAACCACACCGGGTCGTAGCCGAGTTGCACGACAATCGGCACGAAGATCGGCAGGCAGAGCATGGCGATGCCGATCCAGTCGAGGATCATGCCCAGCACCAGGAAAATCAGCATCATCACCAGGATGATGACGAAGGGCGCTACATCCAGGCCGGTGATCGCCGAGGAGACGAAGCGGTTGCCGCCCATCAGGTTGTAGACCCCGACCAGGCAGGCTGCACCGATGCCTATCCAGACGATCATCCCGCAGGTTTCCAGCGTTTGGGTCAGGCTGCCCTGAAGCAATTTGACGCTGAACTCTCCACGCACGATCACCGCAAGCAGTACGCCCAGCGCACCCATGGCTGCGGCCTCGGTGACCGAGGCGATACCGCCGTAGATGCTGCCGAGTACCAGACCGGCAATGGCCACCGGGTAGAACATGCCGCTGAAAGCCTCGGCGACCGTGAGGCGTGGGGTATGACTATCCTGTTCGAGATTGGCGCCGCCCATCTGCGGATAGCGCGTACACATCACCACCACGTAAATCATGTAGCAACCCATCAGCAGAAACGCCGGCACTACCGCAGCCTTGAACAGGTCGGCGATCGAGACGCTGGCGATCAGGCCATAGATGATCAGTACGATCGATGGCGGCACCATAGTGCCGAGCGAGCCACCTGCACATACCACACCGATGGCGATGCGTTTGTCGTAACCCAGGCGCAGCATCTGCGGCAGTGCCAGCAGACCTAGCAGGACGATCTCACCGCCGATGATTCCGGAGATGGCGGCCAGGAAGAACGCCACGACCAAGGTCTGTACCGCGACCCCGCCCGGCAGGCGGCCCGCGAAGAAACGCATCGAGTTGAACAGGTCCCGGGCCAGGCCGGAGCGGTCGAGCAGCCCGGCCATGAAAACGAACATGGGAACGGCGACCAGGGAGTATTCGGTGATGAAGCCGAACATGCGACTGGCGACCAGGGGCACGGCCATCGGGCCGAACCAGCCCAGGGTAAAGATCGCCGCTACCAGGCCGGTGACATAGGCCAGGGGCAGGCCCAGTATCAGCAGGCCGAAGATGGCAAAAATGATCAGATAAGTTGCGATTTCAATGCTCATGGCGCGATTCCGGGGTCATGGGTTCTTGCGCCAGTGCTGGCTGATGCGTACGACCTGCTGCAGCGCCATGAGGGCAATCGAGACCAGGATGATGATCTTGATGAAGGCGGGTAGCGGCGGGTTCCAGGAGGAGCCTGAGGTTTCCAGGCGCCAGCTGCCGTCCGGTGCATGGGTGGCGTTGAAAGCCAGAACCCAGGCGGCGTAGCCGATGGCCAGGCAGAAGAGGATGCCCAGGACCAGGTTCAGCAGATCCAGCCAGGAGCGCTTTTGCGGCGAAAGGCGGTCGAGCAGGATGCGAATCTGGATATGCCTGTTGGTCGCCAGCGCATAAGGCCCGCCCAGGGCGAAGATGGTCGCGACCAGGAACATGGTGGTCTCGTGAGCCCATTCCGTGGGGCATTGAATCCATAGCGCATGATCACTTCATAAACACTGACCAGCATGGCGACGAACACCAGCCAGGCGACTGCCTGACCGATACGCTGGATGATCTGGTCGAAGCGGTTCTGGCCAGGTACGGGTTCTGTGACGGGAAGAGGACCGTCGCTCGGTGATTGCGGCAGTTTCACTGTAAAGCTCCTCGTCAGCCCCGACCGTAACCGGGGCTGTGTGCTCTGAGTGTGGTTTGGAGAGTGGCGTCAGAGCAGGCCTTTGCTCTGCAGGTAGGCCTGGATCGAGTCGACGGCTTCCTTGGCCTCAGGGCTGCGGTCACGCCAGGCGCTCCACTCGGCGCGGGCAATCTGGCGGAATTTCTTCAGCTCTTCGGCTGGGAGCGTGGTCAGGGTCACGTCGCCTTTCTGCTTGGCGATTGCCACCTGCTCTTCGTCCTTGGTCTGCAGGTCTCCGATCAACTGGGCGGTGAAGGCATCCACCGACTCTTCGAGAATGCGCTTCTGCTCGTCGCTGAGCCCATCCCAGGTGGCCTTGTTGATGGAGATGTCCTTCATCGGCATCGAATGGAAGCCGGGGTAAATCGCGAAAGGAGCGTACTTGTGGTAGCCCTGCTGATAGTTGGTGGCGAACACGGTGTAGTCGGCGGCATCGATCACGCCCTTTTCCAGTGCCGTGTAGACCTCGGAGGTCGGCAGGTTCACCGGTGCTGCGCCGATCAGCTTGAAGGCGTTCGAGACCATGCCTTCCGGGGCCCGGACCTTGAGGCCCTTGAAGTCGTCGAGTTTTTCGATGCGCCGCTTGGTGATCAGCGACTCGACGCCAACGGCACCGGCGCGGATCAAGTGCACGTTGTAGGGCTCGACCAGGCGGTTGTAACCGTCCTCACCGCCGTTGCGCATGTAATCGAGGAAAGTCGAGGTATCGCTCCAGGCACCGACCATGTTGCCGTAGACGGCGAAGGCCGGATTCTTGCCGGAGAAGTAGCCGGGGTCGGTCATGTGGCCCTGGATGATGCCGGCGCCGACGGCGTCCAGGGTCTCGTTGTTGCCAACGATGGTGCCGGTTGGCATCACCTCGATGAGGATTTCGCCATTGGTCTTTTCGCCGACGCTCTTGGCCCATTCCTGGGCGATGCGGAATTCGTCATCGCCGGCATTGACGTTGATCTGGAACTTCCATTCCTCTTTCGCCAGTGCGCTGGTCGAACTCAGGATCAAAGCCAGGGCAGCGAGGCCCTTGCCTAGGCGGTAAGGGGTTGTAGTGAGTTTCATGGTGCCTCTCCGGTTATTTTTATAAGGGCATTTTCTAGCGCATAGGCCCGCGATAGAGCCTCGGCAGAAAACAGACGGGCAGTGCGACATCTGTAATTCTGAGGGTAGAGAGTAGACAGACGAGGGATCATCAACAAATATGTAATTGCGCCTTCTACATATCCAAATGGATATACCTGATTCTTTATGAAACCTCTCAATAGCAGTTGGTTTGTCCGGGCCCGGCTGAAGAGCCGGCACATTCCCCTGTTGGTGGCGCTGGGTGATACCGGCAACCTAAATCGTGCCGCCGAAGGTCTGGGTATCTCCCAGCCGGCCATCTCCAAGCTGCTCAAGGAGCTCGAGGATGGCCTGGAAGTAGCGCTGTTCGAGCGACATGCCCGTGGCGTGGTGCCGACGCTCTATGGCGAGGCGATGATCCGTCATGCACGGAGAATCCAGACCAGCCTCGAGGATGCCTTCGATGAAGTCTGTGCGATGCGCGGTGGGCAACGCGGGCATGTGCGCATCGGCACCATCCTCACCCCCTGTGCCGAGCTGCTTCCGGAGCTGACGCGACGAGTCAAACAGAGCCATCCGAATCTGGAGTTGAGTATTCGTACCGGGTCGAGCCTCGATCTGATGGCGATCCTCAACGATGGCGAGCTGGATTTCCTGGTTGCGCGGTTCTTTGCCGACAGTGCCCAGACCGGCATGTGCTTCGAGCCCTTGTACAAGGAACCACTGTGCGTCTGTGCGCGGGCAGGACTGATCAACCATGTACTGTCGCGCGAGGACCTGCACGCTGCCGATTGGGTGCTGCCGCCGTCCGGTAGTGTGCTGCGGCATGAGTTCGATGCTCTCTTCCAGCACGTCGGCATGTACCCGCCGAGCAAGGTGGTGAATGCCGAAAACCTGTTGATGGTGACCACGCTGCTGGAGCAGAACGACATGCTGACCGTGCTGCCGCGCGAAGTGGTGGCGCACTACGCACGCTACGGCATGCTGGCGATCGCCGAACTGGATGCTGGAATAGAGGAGGACCTCAATCGCAACCTGATGGCCTACGGCATCATCACCAAGAACGAGGAGCTGCTGTCTCCTGCTGCCAGGAGCGTGCTGGCGCTGTTGCGCGAGAGCGCGCAGCTGTTGCCGACGGTGGAGCGGTCGGCAGTCTGAATTGCTCGTCCACTGTCCATAGTGGGCGTGCCGCGGGGATTTCCGGGACGAGAGCTGAGCCCTCTGCGTCCCGGTTGCTGCCACGTGTCGCTGAGCCTATCCGAGCACGCTGCGCGCTATCAGAAGGGGGATTCGCAACCGGCTTCGCTGGCTGCCCCACGCAGCGCCGCCAGCACATCCTCCGGGAGCTCCAGCCCCTGTTCGAAGGCCTTGGCGCGGCGGTCGATGCCGGCATGACCGGGCATGCGCACCGGGCGCTTGGGTTCGCGCGGCCGGCTGTCCAGGCAGGCGCCGACGAAGTGATCCATCTCTGCCTTGAACTCATCGACGCCGCCGAAGAATGCCGGGTCGAAGGTCAGCACGGTCACTGCAGCCCCCCATTGCTTGACGCCATCCTTGCGGCCGAAGCCGCCCAGGCCGGCGGTCAGGGCCTCGACCATGGTGCCGAGGGCGAAGCCCTTGTGGCCGAACTCCAGGCTGCCCAGCGGCAGGATCGCGCCCGGCGGCGTGCCGAAGTACGCCGCCGTATCGCGGGTCGGCTGGCCATCCGGACCGATCAGCGCGGCATGCTCGAGCTGCCCGCCAGCCTGATGGGTCTTGTTCACCAGGCCATTGGTGATGGTCGACATGCTGACGTCGATGAGAATCGGCTTCTCGCCGGTGGGAATGCCGATGCCCAGCGGATTGGGCGTGTACACCGGGTCGAGGCTGCCATGCGGTGCCACCGAGGCCACGGCCGGGTCGGAAGTGAGTACCAGCGGAATCAGGTTCTGCTCGGTGTAGCGCTGCAGGTAGGCCGCCAGGCAGGCGATATGGTGCGAGCGACGGATGGTCGCCACGCCGATGCCGAAGGTGCGGGCCGCCTGGGTGGTGAAGTCCAGCGCCTGCTCCACGCAGTAGGGGCCAAGCAGGTAGTCGGCATCATAGAGTCGCGCCGCCGGTGTCTGGCGGATGATTCGCAGACTCTCGGCATTGCCTTTGGCGTGGCTGGCGCGCAGGTCCTTGAGATAGCCCTGTGCGAGCTTCACGCCATGGGTGTGATGGCCGAGCAGATCGCCCTCGACCAGTACGCGGCTGACGACACTTGCCACGTCCGCGCTGACCTCAGCGTCGAGAAACAGCTGTTCGATGAATTGTTCGAGTTCTGCAGGGGCGATACGGCTCATTCGAGTGCTTCCTTGGGCTTGGTCAGGGCGCGTGGGTAGCGCATGCGCCAGTACTTGGCGAGCAACGGGAACAGGGCCACCAGCAGTACGAGCGAGGCCAGGCCGATGCTGATCGGGCGCTCGACGAAGGCCAGCAGATTGCCGTTGGCCTTGATCATCGAGGTCATGAAATTGCTTTCCAGGATATTGCCCAGCACCAGGCCCAGGATCGCCGGGGCGATGGGGAAGTCGGCGCTGGCGATCAGGTAGGCGACCACGCCGCAGATCAACATGATCCACACGTCGGTGATGCTGTTGTTGATGGCAAAGGCGCCGACGATGCAGAAGCACAGGATGATCGGCATCAGCACGCGGGTTGGCGTGACGGCAAAGACGTGGGCGCTGCGAATCGCCAGGTAGCCGATGGGGATCAGGATCAGGTTGGCGACGAAGAAGGCGGTGAACAGACCGTAGGCCATGGCGCTGTTGTCCATGAAGATGGTCGGGCCGGGGTTCATGCCCTTCATGTACAGCACGCCGATCACGATGGCGGTGATCGAGTCGCCGGGAATGCCGAACACCAGAGCCGGTACCCAGGCACCCGCTACCGCAGCGTTGTTCGCCGAGCCGGCGTCGACCAGACCCTCGATATGACCTTTGCCATAGGCTTCGGGCGTCTTCGAGCGTTTCTTGCTGACGGCGTAGCAGATCCAGGCGGCGATGTCCGCTCCGGCACCCGGCAGTGCGCCGATGAAGGCGCCCAGGCTGCTGCCGCGGATCACGTTCTTCCAGTAGCGCTTGAGGTGCATCGGCACCAGGCCGAAGACGCTGCCGCTCTGGGGGGCGATGTCCTGGGCCGAGCCGTTGTCATTGGCCTTGTCCCGCGGTTGAGCGTAGAGCTTCATGACCTCATACATGGCGAAGAAGCCGATCATCACCGGAATGAAGTTGATCCCGGCCATCAGGTCCGGCACGTCGAAGGTGAAGCGCGGCGCGCCGGTGACCAGGTCCAGGCCGACGGTGGCCAGCAGCAATCCGACCAGCAGTGACAGGAATCCCTTGATCGCCGAACCGGTGGAGATGAACACCGCGCTGCCGAGGCCAAGCACGGCCAGCCAGAAGTATTCGAAGGAGCTGAAGTTCAGCGCGAACTCGGCCAGCGAAGGCGCAATCATCACCAGCACCAGGGTGCCGGTCAGACCGCCGATCACCGAGCAGGTGACGTTTACCCCCAATGCTTCGCGGGCACGACCCATGCGCCCGAGCGCGGCCGAGTCGGCGACGTAGGCCGCTGATGCCGGTGTGCCGGGGATGTTCAGGTAGGTGCCGGGGATGTCCCCGGCGAAGATCGCCATGGCCGCAGTGGTGATGATCGCGGCGATGGCGGCAGTGGGCTCCATGGCGAAGGTGATGGGCACCAGCAACGCAACGGCCATGGTGGCCGAAAGGCCTGGAATGGCGCCGACGAAAACGCCGAACAGCGCTGCAATGATGATCACAAACAGCGTCTGGAAATTGAAAACGAGCAAGATGCCGTCGAGTAGTTCGTTCATGCGTGTTTCCTCAGAAACCCAGAGGGCCGACGGGCAAAGGGACCTTGAGCAGGTGGCCGAAGGACAGGCTGATCACCGCCGTGGCCAGCGCAGCGATGACGATGGCGGGCAGTACGCGAACACCGCGTTGCACAAGCAGCACCAGCATGATCAGCAGCATCATCGTGGCCGCGCCCAGCACGTCGCTGAGGTAGATGTAGGCCACCACCAGGATGCCCGGCAGAATCACCGCGAAGCTGGGCAGGGGCAGGCGGGGTGTGCTTTGGTCCGGCCCACTGGCGCGCAGCTGGCGCAGGGCGCTGATGCTCAGCAGCAGACCGCCTACGGTCATGCCGATGGCAATCAGGGAAGGAAACAGGTCGGCCCCGTACTGCATGCCCGGTACGGCGGGGAACTCACGCGCGAGCAGCCATACGGTGATGCCAAGGGCGATGAAAATGATGCCGAACAGAAGGTCTTTCATGGTGCGTTCTCGAACCGCTGGAACAAAAGCATGCGACGCCCCGGCGGGGCGTCGCATCGGATGAAGTCACTTCTTCATGCCGATCTTTTCGATGATGCCGCCCATGTACGCATTGTTGTCGACCAGGAATTTCTTGAAGTCCTCGCCCTTGTGCCATTCGACACCGAAACCCTGGCGCTTCATGAAGTCCTGGTAGAACTCGCTGTTGTAGGCCTTCTCCAGGGCGTCCTCGAGCTTGGCCACCACGGCCGGGTCCATGCCTTTGGGGCCGGCGACACCGCGCCACTCACCCAGCGAGTAGTCGCTGCCGATGCTCTCCTTGATCGTCGGGATATCCGGGAAGGCCGGGTTGCGCTCGGGGGAGAGAATCGCCAGGCCCTTGGCCTTGCCGGCTTCGATCATCGAGCGGGCTTCGGGTACCGAGGACGGGACGAGTTCGATGCTGCCAGCGGCCAGTTCGACCATGGCCGGAGCCGCGCCCTGGCTGGGAATCCAGGTGACCTTGTTGGGCTCGATGCCGCGATCCATCAGCAGGCCGGCGAAGGCCACATGCCAGATGCCGCCCAGGCCGGTACCGGAAGCCTTGAAGGTACCCTTCGGCTTGTCGGCGATGTCCTTCAGGAGCTCTTCGACGTTGCTGTACGGCGCATCGGCGCTGACCTGTACGCCCGGGTAGTCGTAGTTGGTCATGGCCAGGGGCGTGAAGTCCTCGTGGGTGATCTTGGTCAGCCCCTGCCAGTGCATCATGTTCAGCTCACCGGTCACGAAGCCCAGGGTGTAGCCGTCGGGTTTGGCGCTGGCCATTACCGTGTGGCCCACCACGCTGCCACCGCCGGGACGGTTGACCACGTTGATGGTGACGCCCAACTCCTTCTCCAGCGCCGTGGCGATACCGCGTGCGGCAGAGTCGCTGCCGCCACCGGCGGCCCACGGCACGATCAGCTGGATGGGTTTGTTCGGGTATTCGGCCATGGCTGCCACTGGGGCGCCCAGAAGGGAAAAGCCGAGGGCGAGGCTGAGCGGGCGAAGCAGAGTGCTTAGCTTGATCATGAAAGGTCACCTATTGAAGTTATTTTGAGTGAGGTGCAGCTAGGTTCCGCTTGAACGAGTCGGCCAGGCAGATGGCACGGCGTGGAATCAAAGCCAGGCCGAAACTAGGCAACTCTGGTGGAGGTGTCTAATGAGGCTTTCTCATCGAGTCATAACTAGGGGTTATTCGCTGATGATTCGTCGCGAATGGCTGCCCGCAATGCCTCTATGAAGTCGCGGACTGCGGAGGATATGGGCTCGTCCTTGCGCAGCAGCACACCGTAGGCCAGTGGCGGCGGCGCCAGGTTTGTCTGTACCTGTTTCAGGCTGCCGTCGAGCAGGTTCTGTCGCACCACGGCTTCCGGCAGCAGGGCCAGGGTGTCGCTGTTGCACAGCAGTTTCAGCGTGGTTTGCACGGAGGTGGTTTCGATGCTGTTCGCTGGCGGGTTGACCCCGGCGTCGCTGAACGACTGCTCCAGCGATTGACGCAGCGGGGTGTTGAGCGGGTAGAGCACCCAGGGCCATTCGGTCAGTTGCGCCGGGCTGACGCGTTGCCGCGCGCAGAGCGGGTGTTCGGGGCGGGCGATGAGCAGGAAGGGTTCTTCGGCCAGCGCGGTGAAATCGAAGCGCTGGCGCTGCGGATGATCGGTGAAGCGCCCGACCACCAGGTCCAGCTGCTTGTGCTCCAGCAACTTGAGCAGATGGTCACTGGTGTCCTCCAGCAGTTCGATGGTCAGCAGCGGGCGCCTGCCTTTCAGGCGCAACAGGGTTTCAGGCAGGGCGTGGGCAGTGGCGGCGAAGATGGCGCCCACCTTGAGGTAGCCATGGCCGCCCTGGCGCAGGCTTTCCAGGCGATAGCTGAAGGTCTGGCAATCATTCAGGGCGCGCTGTGCATAGGCGATCACTTCCGCGCCCAGCTCGGTTGCCGGCAGTTCGCGGTTGAGGCGTTCGAACAGGGTGAAGCCGAACTGGTTCTCGATGTCGCGCAGCATCTTGCTCACCGCAGGCTGGCTCAGCCCCAGCTGCTGGGCGCTGCTGTGCATGTTGCCGGTGCGGGCCAGGCTGTCGATCAAGGCCAGGTGGCGATAGCGCAGCCAGTTGTGAAGCGTCGGGAGATTGCCGGTTTGGCTCATGACGGATGTGCTCAGGAAGACTCGATAACCGGATCATATCGCGTACTGACTAATAGTCATTGGTGGTTATCGCGATTGGGGAGATAAGGTCGGCCGGCCTGACTGCACCACTGGGTGCCCCTGCAGGCATCCCCTTCGCATAACAAGACGGACACTGCCATGTCACATGCTCTCAGCCTTTCGCCCAGCAACACCTTGCCATCCGACGGCCTGCGCGGAACCCTCGTCGGCCGGGCCTGGCTGCCCGGAGAGCACGCGGGGCCTGCGCCTATCCTGCTGCGTGAAGATGGCGTCTACGATCTTTCCACTCTCGCGCCGACCCTAAGCGGGTTGTTCGAGCGCGAGCAGTTGTTGGCCAGCCTGGCGAGCGTTGGCGGCAGCCCGCTATGCAGCGTCGAGGCATTGCTGTGCAACAGCGGTGCTGATTTCAATCCACAGCTGCCCAGCCTGCTGGCGCCGGCCGATCTGCAAGTGCTCAAGGCTGCCGGCGTCACCTTCGCGTCCAGCATGGTCGAGCGTGTGATCGAGGAGCGCGCCGGTGGCGACGCCAGCCTGGCCGAAGGTGTGCGAGCCAAGGTCAGGCAGGTACTGGGCGACGATTTCGCCAGCATCAAGCCGGGCTCCGAGAAGGCCCAGCAGGTCAAGGCGCTATTGCAGGAGCAGGGCCTGTGGTCGCAGTACCTGGAAGTCGGCATCGGCCCGGATGCCGAGATTTTCACCAAGGCACCGGTACTGGCTGCCGTTGGCAGCGGGGCGGAGATCGGCATTCATCCCGGCTCGGTGTGGAACAATCCGGAGCCGGAGGTCGTGCTGGCCGTCAACAGCCGGGGCGAGGTGCTGGGTGCAACCCTGGGCAACGACGTCAACCTGCGGGATTTCGAAGGCCGCAGTGCCCTGTTGCTGAGCAAGGCCAAGGACAACAATGCCTCATGCGCCATCGGCCCCTTCATCCGCCTGTTCGACGATACCTTCAGCCTCGATGATGTGCGCAACACGGTAGTTCGCCTGCGCGTCGAGGGCGCTGACGGCTATGTGCTAGAAGGCACCAGCTCCATGGACAAGATCAGCCGCGATCCGCTGGATCTGGTCGGCCAGGCGCTCAACCGCAATCACCAGTATCCGGATGGCTTCCTGCTGTTTCTCGGCACCCTGTTCGCGCCGACCGAGGATCGTGATGCACCGGGTGGCGGCTTCACCCACAAGCTCGCCGATCGGGTGATCATCAGCAGTGAGCAGCTGGGCGCCCTGCACAACAGCGTCAACCACAGCGACAAGGCGCCGGTCTGGCAATTCGGTCTCAACGCGCTGATCAACAACCTGGCGGCACGCGGCCTGGTCTGATGCTCAGGCGTTGCCCAGCGCCGGTGTGAGCTGCTCGATGAACAGGCGGCTGATCGAAGACAGGCTGACACCGCGCCGGGTGATCAACTGATACGGCTCGCTGCGGCTCTTCAGTTGCAGCGGCAGGATGCAGGTCATGCCGAAACCGGTGCAGAAGCGCGCCACGTCTGTCGACAGCAGGGCGACCAGTTCCGGGTTCTTCTGCAGCAGCGACAGGGTGGTGAAGGCCGAGGTGGTTTCCAGCAGGTGCAACGGGAAGCGTAGCCCCGCCTGCTGGAATTCCCGCTCCAGTGAGAGGCGCATCGGCATGTTGGCCGAGTAGACCACCCAGCGGCTGTCAGCCAGGTCGGCCAGTTCCAGTTGCGCTCGGCCGGCCAGCGGATGATCACGGTTGGCGACCACGGCCAGGGTTTCGTCACGCACGTCGATGCAGTCGTATTGCTCCGGCTGGCGGCTGATGCTGGTGCGACAGATCGCCAAATCCAGACGGCCCTGGTCGAGCAGGCTGAGCAGTCGCGCACTGGTGTCTTCGACGATTTCCACTGAAAGATCCGGGTGCTCTTCCAGCAGCCGGGTCAGCGCATCCGTCATGAATGGCACCGCGCCCATGATCACGCCGACTGACAGCCGTCCGCCGTGGCCCTGGAGAATACCCAGCATTTCCTCGCGCAGATGGGTCAGGTCGGTCTGGATCAGCTTGGCATAGCGAATTGCGCAATGCCCCAGCTCGTTGGCTTCCAGGCCTCGGTTGGTGCGTACGAAAAGCGGCGCGCCCAGCGTGGTCTCTATTTCCTGCAGCGCCTTGGTGGCCCCGGGTTGGCTGATCGAGACCAGTTCTGCGGCCTTGATCAACGAGCCCTGCTCGCCAAGGGCGATCAGCAGACGCAGTTGGCGGAAGCGCAGGCGGGAAAAAATGGAGGACACCGATGGCAGCATATATAGCTTTCCCTTATAGCAGTATCAGCGCCTCTCATTAGTCAGGAGCGCCTCTATCTCATAGTTTGCCTGGGCGGCAAGGCTATCCGTGAGAATGTCCGAGTGATCTTACTCGACGTTTTCCGCTGCCTGCTATTACAAAAACAAAGCAGAGGCTTCCCATGGCACTTATCAACTACCTCACGCAAGTCCAGTTCGGCTATGACGCCCTCGGCCAGTTGGCTGCCGAGTGTCAGCGCATTGGTATCACTCGGCCCTTTATCGTCACCGATACCGGGGTGCGTGCTGCAGGTATCGTCGACAAGGTGCTGGCGCAACTGGCCGAGCCCGCCGTTGCCGAGGTATTCGACCAGACGCCGCCGAATCCGAATGAAGGTGTGGTGCGTGCTGCGGCTGCGCGTTATCGCGATGGCGGCTTCGACGGCATCATCGCGGTAGGTGGCGGTTCTTCCATCGACCTGGCCAAGGGTGTTGCCGTATGCGGCACCCATGAAGGCCCGCTGAAGCAGTTTGCCGTCATCGAAGGTGGGCTGACCCGCATCACCGCCGCCACCGCGCCGGTGATCGCCATCCCCACCACCGCCGGCACCGGCAGCGAAGTCGGTCGTGGCGCCATCCTGATTCTCGATGATGGGCGCAAGGTCGGCGTCATCTCGCCCTACCTGATCCCGCGTTCGGCGATCTGCGACCCCGAACTGACCCTCGGCTTGCCGGCGCAACTGACCGCTGCCACGGGCATGGATGCCATCGCCCACTGCCTGGAAACCTTCATGGCGCCGGCGTTCAACCCACCCGCCGACGGCATCGCCCTGGATGGCCTGTGGCGCGCCTGGCGGCACATCGAGCGTGCAACCCGTACCCCCGGAGATCGCGAGGCGCGGCTGAACATGATGAGCGCCTCGATGCAGGGCGCCCTGGCGTTCCAGAAGGGCCTGGGTTGCGTGCACAGCCTCAGTCACGCGCTTGGCGGCATCAACCCAAGGTTGCATCACGGCACCCTCAACGCGGTATTCCTGCCAGCAGTCATCGCCTTCAACGCGCAGTCCGATTCGGTGCGCGACGAGCAGAAACTGCAACGCATCGCTCAGGCCATGGGGTTGGGTAGTGCGGAGGAAATCATCCCGGCGATCCGTGAGATGAACCGTCGTCTCGGCATGCCTTCGGGCCTGGCGGAAATGGGCGTGGACGAGTCGCTGTTCCCGGCGATCATCGAAGGTGCGCTGGCCGACCATAGCCACAAGACCAACCCGCGGGTGGCGAGTGCCGAGGACTACGCCGAGTTGCTGCGTCAGTCGTTGTAAGGGTACCGCTCAATCATCCTCCAGCAAGGCGTCCTGCTCGCTGCGCAGGTGTTCGAGCAACTGCGTAGCGAGCGGCGGCAGGCTAGTGCCGCTGCGATGGATGATCGAGCACGGTTCGTTACGCGACTGCAGCGATAGTGGCAAGCGGCGCAGCAGGCCGAAGCCTTCGCTGGAGCAGGCGATGGAGTGGGGCATCACCGCCACCAGCTGCGGGTCTTCCTGCAGCAGGCTGAGCATGGTGAAGGTCGAGGAAGTTTCCAGCGGGTTGCGTGGAAACTCCAGGCCGGCTTCGCCGAATTCACGCTCCAGCACCGTGCGCATCGGTGTGCCGGTCGGGTAGACCACCCAGCTGTAGGTGCTCAGGTCGGCCAGCTGCAGTGCCGGGTTGTTCTGCTGCGGATGCTGCGGGGCTGCGACCAGCGCCAGGCGTTCGGCATGCAGGCTCAGACACTCGTAGGCGTCCGGATGCTGGCTGCCACTGGTGCGGGCGATGGCCAGATCCAGGCGGCCTTCATCGAGCAGCTTGAGCAGTCGCGGGCTGATGTCCTCGACGATCTGCACGGAAATATCCGGCTGCGCCTGGCGCAGCCGGGTGAGGGCGCGCAGGACCAGCGGCACCGAGCCGGCGATGGTGCCCACTGCCAGGTGACCACCATGGCCCTGGAGGATGCCCTGCATCTCGTCGTGTAGGTGTGCCAGGTCGTTGTGGATCAGGCGCGCGTAGCGGATCACGCAGCGTCCCATGTCATTGGCTTGCAGGCCCTGGGCCGTGCGTATGAACAGGGGCGTGCCGAAGGTGGTTTCGATCTCGTGCAGCGCCTTGGTCGCACCCGGCTGGCTGATGGCGATGCGCTCGGCTGCACGGTGCAGGGTGCCCAACTCGTCGAGGGCGATCAGCAGGCGCAACTGGCGAATACGCAGGCGCGAAACGATGTAGTTGAGTGGCTGCAACATAGGGGGATGACGAAAAGTTATCACCTAATCAGAAGCTTTCATTAGGCAGCACTGCGGGCAATTTTTAAAGTGCTGGCCAAGCAACGCCGCAGCGTCGGCGTAAGAACAACCGGACAAGAACAACAGGAGCACAGCGATGCGGTTGATTCAGTTTGAGAACGAACAGGGCCAGCGCCAGGTCGGCGTCGTCGGTGACGCACGCATCAGCGTGGTCAAGGGCGTCAGCAGCACCCGTGAGCTGGCGCTGCAGGCGATCCGTAACGGTCACGGCCTGATCGCCGAGATCGAGCGTCTGGGCGTCGAACAGGGCCCGGTCTACGCCGAGCTGATCGAGCAGAAGCGTCTGCTGGCTCCGCTGGATCACAGCGATCCGGCTCACTGCCTGATCTCCGGTACCGGTCTGACCCATCTGGGTAGCGCCTCCACGCGCGACAAGATGCACCAGCAGGTGGAAGCGCAGCAGGCCGAAGGCAAGCTCACCGACACCATGCAGATGTTCCAGTGGGGCATGGCCGGCGGTCGCCCGGCTGCAGGCCGCGAAGGCGCACAGCCGGAGTGGTTCTACAAGGGTGACGGCAGCATCGTGGTTCGCCCCGGTGAGGACTTCCCGGTACCCGACTTCGCCGAGGACTTCGGTGAAGAGCCGGAGCTGACCGGCCTCTACGTGATTGGCGACGATGGCCAGCCGTATCGCATCGGCTTCGCGCTGGGCAACGAGTTCTCCGACCACGTGGTCGAGCGCAAGAACTACCTGTACCTGGCCCACTCGAAGCTGCGTTTCTGCTCCTTCGGTCCGGAGATGCTGATCGGTGAGCTGCCGCGCCACCTGTCCGGCATCAGCCGTATCCGACGTGGCGACCAGGTGTTGTGGGAGAAGGAGTTCCTCTCCGGCGAGGACAACATGTGCCACAGCCTGGAGAACCTCGAGTACCACCACTTCAAGTATCGCCAGTTCCTGCGTCCGGGTGACGTGCACGTGCACTTCTTCGGCACCGCGACCCTGTCATTCGCCGACGGCATCAAGGCGCAACCTGGGGATACCTTCGAAGTCAGCCTGGATGCGCTGGGCGAGCCGCTGCGCAACGGGATCAGCGTGCATGCGCCAGCGGTTAAGGTCGGTGGTGTACGCCAGCTTTAAGCCGCTGTCAGGCCCGGCGGCGTTGCTGTCGGGTCGAAAATCCGCCTGGCGGATTTACGGATTGCGCCCTCACAAGGGGACGAATGCCGAAGTTATCACTTATCATATGTCTGACAACTGCAGTAGAGTTGTCACTCCTCGACTCAGAAGGTCGAGGCCTCATTCATTGTCCGGGGCGGTGTTGCCGTCCCTCCTGACAGGAGAACGCCATGCTGAGTCTGACTGGCCACAATTACATCGGCGGTGAGCGCCGCGCCGCCGGCACCGTCGAGCACAAGAGCCTCGACGCCAGCAGCGGTGAAGCGCTGCCGTACACCTTTATCCAGGCCACGCCGGAAGAAGTCGACGCTGCCGCCCAGGCTGCCGCTGCCGCTTATCCGACCTACCGCAACCTGTCGGCCGTGCGCCGTGCCGAGTTCCTCGAGGCCATCGCCGACGAAATCGATGCCCTCGGTGACGACTTCGTTACCCTGGTCACCCGTGAAACCGCACTGCCCGCTGCCCGCATTCAGGGCGAACGTGGTCGTACAAGTGGCCAGATGCGCCTGTTCGCCAAGGTGCTGCGTCGTGGTGACTTCTACGGTGCGCGCATCGACCGCGCCCTGCCGGATCGCCAGCCGCTGCCGCGTCCGGATCTGCGCCAGTACCAGATCGGCGTTGGTCCGGTTGCCGTATTCGGCGCCAGCAACTTCCCGCTGGCCTTCTCCACTGCGGGTGGCGATACCGCCTCGGCCCTGGCCGCCGGTTGTCCGGTGGTGTTCAAGGCGCACAGCGGCCACATGGCCACTGCCGAGTGCGTGGCCGATGCGATCATCCGCGCCGCCGAGAAAACCGGCATGCCCAAGGGCGTGTTCAACATGATCTTCGGTGGCGGCGTCGGCGAGATTCTGGTCAAGCACCCGGCCATCCAGGCCGTTGGCTTCACCGGTTCGCTGAAAGGCGGTCGCGCCCTGTGCGACATGGCTGCTGCCCGTCCGCAGCCGATCCCGGTGTTCGCCGAGATGTCCAGCGTCAACCCGGTGATCGTCCTGCCGGGCGCCCTGAAAGCGCGTGGCGCCACCGTGGCCAAGGAGCTGGCGGGTTCCGTGGTACTGGGCTGCGGTCAGTTCTGCACCAACCCAGGCCTGGTCATCGGCATTCGCAGCTCCGAGTTCAGCGACTTCGTTGCCGGCCTGGCCGACGCCATGGGCGCGCAGCCGGCGCAGACCATGCTCAACGCCGGCACCCTGCGCAGCTACGCCAGCGGCGTCGCGCAGCTCAAAGGCCACGCCAAGGTCACCCACCTGGCGGGCAACGAGCAGGCTGGTAACCAGGCGCATCCGCAACTGTTCAAGGCTGACGTGAGCATGCTGCTCGAAGGCGACCATCTGCTGCAGGAAGAAGTCTTCGGCCCGACCACCATCGTCGTCGAAGTCGCCGACAGCGCCGAGCTGACCCGTGCCCTGCAGAGCATGCACGGCCAGCTGACCGCGACCCTGATCGCCGAGCGTGAAGACCTGAGCGCCTTCCGCGATCTGCTGCCGCTGCTGGAAGTCAAAGCCGGCCGCGTGCTGCTCAATGGCTACCCGACTGGCGTGGAAGTCTGCGACTCCATGGTTCATGGCGGCCCGTACCCGGCGACTTCCGACGCTCGCGGTACTTCGGTCGGAACCCTGGCGATCCACCGTTTCCTGCGTCCGGTGTGCTACCAGAACTACCCGGACGAAGTACTGCCGGAGGCCCTGCAGAACGCCAACCCGCTGGGCATTCAGCGTCTGGTTGACGGCGTGCACACGCGTGATGCGCTGAGCTGATCCGAGCGCTGCAACGAAAAATGCCGCACCCGTGAGGGTGCGGCATTTTTCATTCTGAAGGCGGCGTCTTTATTTGGCAGCAGCCTGGGTTTTCTCCACCGCCTGAATGATCACCTTCGCTACATCGGCCGGACGCGACTGCTGCGGCACGTGGCTGGCGGCGACCTCGGTGGTCTGCGCACCGATCTTCTTGGCGAAGTCGCGCTGCATCTCCGGCACGATCATCCGGTCATCGCTGGCAACGAGGTACCAGGACGGCTTCTGCTTCCAAGCCGCGACGCTGGTGCGCTCATCGAACGCCGCTGCGCGGATCGGGCCTTGCGTGGCGGTCATCACAGCCGTCTGCGCGGCTGGCAGATCCTGGGCGAAGTCGGCGGCCATGCCCTGTGGCGTCAGGTAGAGGAAGCCATTCTTGTCCGCCGCGATCTGGCTCGAACCCGGCGCGGTGCGGTAGCCGCTGTAGAGCTCGCCGCTGGACTGGCCGGCGTTGGGGGCGAAAGCGGCGACATAGACCAGGCTGCGCACTTTTTCGTCGGCACCGGCCTGGCTGATCACCGTGCCACCCCAGGAGTGGCCGACCAGTACCACGTCGCCGTCCTGGTTGTTCAGCACACGCTGGGTGGCGGCCACGTCGTCGACCAGCGAGGTCAGCGGGTTCTGCACCACTGTGACCTTGATGCCTTTTTCCTGCAGCAGCGGCACGACCTTGGCCCAGTCGGAACCGTCGGCGAAGGCACCATGGACGATCACCACCGAGGGCTTGGCCTCGGCAGCCTGGGCATTGATGGCGAAGAAGGGGCTGGCGATGGCGAGTGCGAGGATCAGCGGCTTGGTATTGAACATGATGGAATCTCCTGTGCTTGGGGGAGTTCAGTGTCGATAATGCGCCGGTGTCCCGGTATCGGTCGTTTATCCGAGGCCGGCAAAAAACAGGAGAGCTGCCCATGCAGGTGAATGACGCCGTCGCGCTGGAAGACGCCATGCTGGCGCTGGCCATGGTCGGTGACCTGAGCATGGGCCAGCCCATCGACCAGTCGCGGCGTACCGCGCGCCTGGCGCAGTGGTTGGTGCAGGCTGCTGGTGGCGATCAGGCGCAGATCGATGCCGCCCGGCAGGTGGCGCTGCTGCGCTGGTCCGGCTGTACCGCCAACGCCGAAGGTTTCATGCGCCTGTTCGGTGATGATGTCGGCGGGCGCCGCGACATGCTCGCGCACACCCTGGATGCCGCCGGTCAGCGCGCCATGCTGCGCACCACTCCCTTGGCCGTGGTGCACTGCGAGGTGGCCGGTGAGGTGGCCCGCACCCTCGATTTGCCGGCGCAGGTCGAGCTGGGGTTGCGGCATATCTTCGAATGCTTCGACGGCAGCGGCCGGCCGCTGGGCCTGCGTCATCCCGATATTCCGCAGGTGGTCTATCACGTGGTGCTGGCCGGCGATCTGGAAATCCTCTCGCGCGTCCACGGGCTGGAGGCGGCGCTGGAGTGGATCGGTGCGCAGGGTGATCGCCGCTATCCTGCCGGCCTTGCCGAACTGCTTGTCCGCCATGCCGCAGATTGGCTGGAGGCACTGCGTACGCCCGAGAGCATGCTGCCTGGCGTCGGGCCGCAGGTTTCGCTGACCCTGGTGGGCGATGTGATCGACCTCAAGCTGTCCTGGCTGGCCGGCTACTCGCGGCAGGCCTCGAATCTGGTGCGCGACGCAGCTCGGCTTTGGGGCTTACCCGAAGCGCGTATCGAACTGCTGGCCAAGGCTGCGTTGCTCCATGGCCTGGGGCGTGCGGCCGTGCCCAATCGCATCTGGAGCACGCCCGGCCCGCTGCTTGAGGGCGACCTTGAATCGGTACGCCTGGTGCCGTATTGGGCGCACCGCGCCTGCAGTCAGATCGGTGGCCTGAGCGAAGCCGGACAACTGGCTGCGCATGCCTACGAACGGCTGGATGGCAGCGGCTATTTCCGCTCGCTGAGCGGTGATGCCCTGAGCGCCGAACACCGACTGCTGAGCGCCGCACTGGCTTGGCTCGCATTGCGCGGCGAGCGCCCCTGGCGAGCTGCCCTCGGTGACGAGCAGGCTGCTCGCGTATTACTGGATGAAGCCGAGCAGGGCCGCTTTGACTCACGCGCCTGCCAGGCAGTGATCAGCGCCGCGCACGGCGAGCAGGCGCCGCTTACCAGCAGGCCCGGCAACGGCCTGCTCAGCGAACGCGAGACGCAGATCCTGCAGCGCATCAGCAGCGGTGCCAGTAACAAGGAAGTGGCGCGCGACCTGGGCATCAGCCCGAGCACGGTGCGTACCCATGTCGAGAGCGTGTTCCGCAAACTGCAGTGCTCCACGCGCGCAGCGGCGACCTTGAAGGCGCTGACGCTAGGCGTGATCTAAGCCGCGTCTTCAGGCTTGGAAGAGGTAGTCGGGGTTGTGGCCTGGCATGCAGATGCGTACCCTGCCTCGCGGCCATGATGGCCTCGAATGGAAAAGGATTTCATGCTCAAACGTATTGATCGACTCTTCGCGCTTGCCGTACTGCTAATGCTGGGTTTTCACGACCTGGCGCTGGCCAGTTTCGAATATGGCAATCGGCGTCTTGCCGCGAGCGCAACGGAAGTGCTGGCCCACTTCGTGTTTGCCTTCGTCGCGCTCACCATCATCGGTGCAATCGCGATGCTCATCGGTGATATTCGCCGCTGGCTGCGTCGCAGGTTTGGCAAGGAACAGGAAGAAGACCCCTCCGCGGACACCTAGCCTCCCAACGTCGTAATGATGTCACTGCCAGACGGTGTACCGGCCTGGTGGCAAGGAGCTTCAATTGATGCGCTCAAACGTGCGCTCAATGCATGGTTCGAACCACGATAGCCAGAGACCGCACCCCGGGCCTTGCGCTGCCTGCCAGCCGGTTGGGATGACTTCGGCACCTGCAACACGGCCGAGCCGTTCGAGCGCGTCGACATAGCCGCCGAAGGTGACCGGGCAACCGGCTTCGATGATTAGCAAGGCCTGAACTGCCGCTCTGCAGGGCTTGTCATGCAGGCGTGCCGATAGCGACTCGACTGCTTCGGCAAGGTTCGTCCCATGGGCATGTAGGCTGCGGCCGACCCGCAAGCCTGGGCTCCAGTTGGTGTAGCTATTCCAGTCGAGCCCTGGTATCGCTGGGTTTCCCCTCGCCCGATAGAGGCTGGCCCAGAAGCCCGCCATCTGCTTGCTGCTGTCCCAGATGTAGTGGCGAAAGCCTGAATGCAGCTCGCGGTGCGGCAGCCGACACTGGTGGATATGGACGATAGCCGCCAGGCTAGCGAGGCTTTGCCGAGGGAGTGCTGCGTTGCCGTTTGGCAGCCAGTGCACCTCGTGGAAATACTTTTCGGGCCAGCTTTCGTCCATCCCCAATGCGAAGAATCGGGCATGCTCGATATTGCCGACCTGGCGTATCCGCGCAAGCAGGTGCTCAGCCTGCACCTTGGTCGGCGCCAGCAGTGCGATATCCAGGACGACTGTTTCGCCCATCACTATCCGCGAACCTGAACCGGCGAGTTGAAGCATTTGTAACCTGGGTACTGGGCTTCGGCAGTGGCTTTGGCCATCGCCGAGTTGATGGCCTGCACGGTCATGGTGAAATTTGCGGCCGGGCCAGCGCCGGCCACGGTGCGCTGCATGAACACGGAATAGGTTTTCATCGGTGCTGCCTCCTTTCAGGTGATGGAGGCAGGATGGGTGAGCATCGCGACAGCCTGTGTCGCGATGCTCAACCCTTGTCGTAGAGCCTGGCCATGCTGAGCGCGATACCACGCATCTGTTCACGCAGGGATATAGGTTCGATTACCTCCACATGCTCGCCCTGGCCCAGCAGCCAGAGCTCCAGTCCCTGACTCAGGTGCAGGTTTGCACTCAATCGCCACCAGCCATCCGCGTCGGCGTGCAGGCGCTGGTCGGCAGTCAAGGCATTCTCCTGCAGGCGTTCGCAGAGCGTTGGGCTGATGCGCAGTTCGAGGCGAACGGGCCGGTCGGATTTGAGGTTCACCAGGCTCCGCTGCGCGGCGACGGAATTGATGTCGTAATCCTGCGGAGCGGGCAGGTCTTCGAAGGTCGTGCGCGCCGAGATGAAGCGTTGCAGCGGCAGCGCCGCGATGTTGCCCGGCGGCAATCCCTTGAACACGCAGGACAGGTAGATATTGGAGTCCTGGTAGGAAAGCCCCAGCGGCTTTAGTAGCAGTGACTTTGGCTCGCTGGCACCGCGCTTGAGGTAGCTGACCTCAACCGAACTCTCATCCAGCAATGCCTGCTGCACCACCTCCAGAACCTCGGGTTTCACCGCCCCGGCCTCCAGCGTCACGAAGCGGGTGTTGCTGATGACCTTGCCTGAATAGTCCTGATCCAGATGCTTGCCCTTGAGCAGCGAGCGCGCATATTCACGGAGTGGCGCCAGCTTCTCGACCTGTGCGGCCATGCCGAAGCGTGCCGCGTGATCCATGATCATCACCAGGTTCATCGCATCGGTGGGCAGCATGCTCAGGCGTGAAAGCGACTTCTCTGCCCACCAGAGGTTGGCCTTGTTTTCCTTGCGACTGCGGATGTGGGGATATTTCTGGCTCAGCTCCTTGAGGTCCCGCTGCACGGTGCGTATGTCGGCCTCGATGCCCTGATTGAGCACGCGCTGGTGAATGGCCTGGGAGTTCAGCGGGTTGTCCTTGCCGGGAAGCAGGCGAAGGATCAGGTCATGACGATAAAGCTGCTCCATGTTTCGTCCTTGTGCTCATGCGACATGGCCTGTCGCGATGATGTAGAGAATGTGCCGAGGCGATCAGCGAACGGGCGGCAGCATGAGCAAATCGAGCAACGTGTTCAATCTTGTCGACGGGCTTCTTCCGCAAGTCGCCGCAATCGACATCCGCCAGCCAGGCCTACTGCAAATGCTTTACGCCGGTATAGGTATGCCGTCGTTGCGTATCGAGGAAATGGCGACGCAGGGCTGCGTGACCTACTGCCAGATAAAGGCCGGTAACCGGCTTCGGAGTCTCTACGACCCGCATGCCCTACGTCAGCATTACGAGGTGCTGCGCGCGCAAGCCGTCGCTGGTGATGCCGATGCGCTGAACGATCTTGGCTGGTTGTGGCTGAACGGCTCGCGTGTCGAAGCTGACCCGCAGTTGGCACAGCAACTGTTCAGGATCGCAGCCATGCAGGGCTCGGCTGAAGCACTGTTCAACCAGGCCGAGCAGCACGCTTACGGCAAGGGCGTGGTCGTCGATCTGCACCTGGCCAGCGAGTACTACGAATTGGCGTTCCAGCAGGGTGTTCGATGTGCCGCGCAGGCACTTGGCGGGCTTTACGAAAACGGTGACGAGGGCTTTGCCGCTGATCATGCCAAAGCCCTGGCTTGGTACAGGCATGGTGCCGATGAGCAGGATCCCATGGCCTGTTACCTGCTCGGCCGGTTGGCATTGGATGAGTTATCGAGTGTCTTCGATCCACTACTCGGGCTGTACTGGCTGCAGTGGGCGGCGATGCGGGGCGAAGTGCTTGCCAGCGAGCGTCTGGCTTCTTTCTACTACGACTCTTTCGACACCCCGCCTGACCCCGATGGGCTGCTTCATGGGTTCTGGCGAGGCGTGGCCATCCAACAGGGCAGCACCTCGGTATGAGTGCGTAGCGATCAAGAATTGAGCGGGGCGTGCGCTGCGTGTCGCGTGAGGATTTCCAGTGAGGGAAAAGATGCATCAAGACAATCCACTAACCGTCTATCTGCGCGACTTCATCGGCAACGTGAATGAACATTACAAGTGGTCATTCAACGAGGTAGCGGCAGCGAAGTACCTCGATCAGCCCTTGCCGGCAGAGGCCACCTGGTTCGACAAGACGCTGGCTCTTAAAGCCCGGCTGAAAGAGCGTCTGGCACAATCGGATAGCCGCCAGGAACATCTGGACATCGCCAGCTACTTCATTTCCGACTGGGGTGGCGTGGGCACCAACAAGAACCTCGAACGTGTCGTTGACTGGACTCGTGCCCAGGCGGCAGAAGGGCGGCAGGCGTTCGAGCAGGTGGAGCTGAAGGGTGTCAGCAGTTGGTCCAAGTACCTGAGTCTGCTGTGCGACTGGGCGCCTATCTACGACTCGCGGGTGGCCTTCGCGATCAACGCCATCAACTACATGCACGGCCAGCTGGACTGCTTTTATCCGATGCCGGAAGGGCGCAGCCCGCGACTGAGCCTGATCGATCTGGAGACCCTCTTCCTCCTGGCCCGTCTGGACCTGATCAGCGACGACGATGTCCGGCATCGCCAGCTCTCTGCGCGGGTGCAGAAGAAATTTCATCTTCCGGAGAAGCAGACCTATTCGCGCTACGTTGCGCTGCTCGAGGAGGTCGCCATACAGCTTGGCCTGGGCGTGGACGGTCACCATCAGGTGGAGATGCTGCTGTTCTCGATGGCGCCCGAGCGCATCTTTTCCGATCTGCTCGGGCATCTGCGCAAGACGCAGGCCGTCACTCCAGCCTAGCCCTGCGCCGTCTCGTCAGATCGACGGTGGCCGGCAAACGCGTCCTGCGGCTGGTTTGAGAGCGGAAAACAAAAAGGCCCAGGTTTTTCAACTGGGCCTGGTACTTAGCGGCTCAGTCGCCCCCTCCGCCATCGCCCCCGCCGCCCGAGTCGAAGTCCCCGTCACCAAAGCCGGTGTTGGAGTCCTGCCCGTTCAGGCCGCTTCTCCTCTTTTTACCCGCGAGTGACTTGGGCCTTGAGCGTTGCCACGAATAGATGGAAAGCACCACGAATGCGATAGCGATCAGCGGCAGAATATCCATGCGTATTTCTCTCCATTGGCTAGCGATGGTCGTGGCAGCAGCGGCCTGCTGATCTCGGACGCCTATCCAGCGAAAACCTCGCCGTTAGAGAGGCCTCCGAGTCGCCTACAGGGCACTTTCTGCAAGCGCCGGCACGGTGAACTGAAACTCCGAGCCCTTGCCCAATTCGCTCTCGACGACGATATGCCCGCCGTGGGCTTCCACTATGCCTTGGGTAATGTACAAACCAAGCCCGGTCCCGGTTGGATTGCCATCTTTTGCTGTCCAGTAACGATCGAATACATGAGGCAGATGCTCCTCGGGGATGCCCTCGCCGCTGTCGCGCACGCTAAATACGATATCGCCGCCGACAGATTTTGCGCGAACGCCGACTGTGCCCCGGCGTGGGGTGAACTTGATCGCATTGCCGATCAGGTTTGAGAGCACCTGAAACAGCCGCTCGGGATCAGCGTGAATCCGTAGGTCAGGATCCGCCTCGAAGGAAATGCTGATGTCCTTGTCGAGGGCCAGTGGTGCGAGCAACGATTGCGCTTCTTCGAACATGTGCCCGACATCGAGCTTTTGCGGGGTGATGGTGTAGCGCCCGGCATCGATCTTCGACGTGTCGAGCAAATCTTCGAGCAGCGTATTCATTCGTCCGGCAGCCTGCTGCATGGTGTCGAGTGCTGTGGCGATGCGTCGTGACGTATGCGGACCGTCGGAGCTGAAGGTCTTTTGCATCATGCTGCAGAGCATCGAAATCACCGTCATGGGATTTCTCAGATCGTGCGAAACCACGGCAACCAACTCGTCACGGGCACGCACCGCTTCCTGTTCGCGCAGTACTTGGCGGGCGAGGTCATGCTCCAGCGCCGAGCGGCGCAGGTCCTTGGCCGCAAACAGATCTCCCTGGCTCCACTTGGTTGAGATCCCAGCCATCTCGACTTTCCAGATTTCGAACGAAGTGCGAGGCCGCAAGCGCAAGCCTGCATCGGAATTTTCCAGACCCATGGGTTTGCGCGGGTCGCCGCTCCAGTTGATGCTCTCTTTTACCTCCGGTCGAAACCACAACACAGCGTTATCCACCGGTTTGGGTAGGCTCATCGCCAGTACACCGCTAGCCACCTGTGGGTATTGCGCGGCGGGCGGATAGACCCCTGAAAGGTGATGGCTGGAAAACACCGGCTCGCCTCTGTCTTGCAACCATTTGTGCAGCGCACGGATTTCCTGGGGCTCCGGGCAGTTGCCGTATCGGTGTAACTGCTTGTCTTCGATGATCGCGACACCGCCAGCCGCTGTTAGCGCCATCAGCACGTCAGGCCGCCTTGCCAGCCCATCGAAAACTGTCGGGGTAGAGTCGTTCATGGCCTGATTGAGCAGCGTAAGCGCATCGATTTTCTCTTCACGCTGACGGTTGATCTCCAGCGACTCCAGGGCGCTGATCTGTAATGAGAGTACCTGACCGATGGTCTGGCAGGCGCTGCGCAGCTCATGCGGTACGTGCAACGGCTGGCGATTGCCGCAGCTGATCAGGCCCCAAAGCTGATCGCCCTTGAGCAGGGAAATGCTCATCGACGACAGCACCCCCATGTTCTTCATGTACTGGCAGTGAATCGGGGAAACGCTACGCAGCGTGGCGAAGCTCAGATCCAGCGGGGTCTGCGTGTCGGGACGCAGCTTCGGTACCAGAGGCACCGGTTGGTAATCGGCATTGGGGATGATTCGCAGCCAATTGGTGCGATACAACTCACGAGCTTGCTCGGGGATATCCGAGGCGGGGAAGAACAAACCATTGAAGACCTCCATTGACGGGGCGGAGGCTTCAGCGATGACCTGGCCGTGACCTTCCTCCTCGAAGCGGTAGATCAGCACCCGGTCGTAACCGGTCATCGCCTGAATTTCCCTGACACTGATGTCGTATAGCTCCTGCAGCGCGCTCGCTTTTTGCAGGCGCTGGAGCATGCGTCCCAGGTTGGCGTTGAGCCCAGCGACGTTGCGCGGCTGGAAATTCTCGACGTGGATTTCCAGCTCCAGGATCAACACACCTTCATGCCGGTGCAGCAAGCCCTCGAATGCCTTGCCATTGACGTGAAAGTGCAGCGGGCCGGCGTCTGCAAACCCAGGCTGCACGAGCGCCTTGCACACCGCGTCGGCATGGGCCTTGCCGATCAGCCGGTGTAACGGCAGGCCGATCACTTCTTGCGGCGTGTGCGCCAGCAAGGTTTCGACATTGGCGCTGACCTGAATGATCTCGAGGCCGGGTTCGCTGAGAGTCAGCAGTACGCCATGAGGCTGAATCGCTCCGGGGAAGCGGATGGGTTCGTCGGCGCAGTTGGCCAGCAGTACTTCGAAGGCCTCTTTGTTCGGTGGGGTCATATCAGTACCTCTCTGCTTTCGAGCCAGCGCTCGAAACAGGCGAATGTGGCTTGGGCCGCCCTGACAACGGCTCCGCGCTCGTCCGTATCCAGGGATCGACTACCCAGGTACGCGATAAAACTGCGCCAGCGTCGCCCGGTTTCCGCACCGTAGATATCGAGGAATGCCGCTCCGTTGTCGGCATCCAGGCCCAGCCGCGAAGCCATTTCCCGGCGCAGGATTTGTCCACCGAGTGTTGCCCCTTCGAGCACATACAGAACGCCCAGCCAGGTGGGCCTGCAGCTTATTGCAGGCAACGACTGGCAGACCGGCAAACACTCGATGGCCTCGTCTGACAGACCTAGAGCATGCAGGTCCTGGCGCAGGGTCGGTGCTTTGAGACGCGACACCAGATCGAAATCGGCAGGCGTCACGTCGCTGTCGAGCAACGCGTTTTCAAGCGGCAGATAGAAACCGTAGTACGCCTGCATCAGCCGTTGAAAGGCGTTCGTATCGAGAAGAACTGAGAAAAAAGGAAGCTGTTTTTCCAGTCTGATGTGCAGTTTTGCAGTGCCGGCCCGCAGATCTTGCAGCACCGGCAGCACAGGAACTTCGCGTGCCTTGGCTTGCATTGGGAGGCTCTTGTGAAGGCCCTGTACGGGGGCCAATTGTAAAGTGAGCAGGGACTAACCCTACCACGCGAGCTGTTATACCCAAGCTAAAAACGGTGATTCCGGATAAGCGGAGTGCTGAGTAGCCAAAGGCCATCCTGGATATCAGAGCCATCGCGAGGCGCGCCGACCTGCTGCCGGGTGGGGGGCGACACGTCAACCCGCGACTATTCGAGTCGCTGCACCTTCATCGCGCCTGACTTATGTGATTAACAGGCTCCAGCGATCAAGGGCTTCGTCTTGTGCGATATCGGCACGTGAGAAAATGAGTGCGCCAAATGCTTCCTGGGAAAACCTGGCCTTGCTTCAGGCCTTGGCGCGAAGTCGTTGGTCATGTCCATGAGACATGCACCATTGGAAAAAACAAAGGGCCTAGGTTTTCACCTAGGCCCTCGATTTATCTGGCGCACTCGGCGGGATTCGAACCCACGACCCCTGCCTTCGGAGGGCAGTACTCTATCCAGCTGAGCTACGAGTGCGTTGCGGGGCGCAATCATACGCATCTCGGCGGTTAGCGTCCATTGTGCATGAGTGTTCGTTATTCAGAACGCGCTTTACACTTTCTGGCCTGTTCCAGCTGGCGTACGCAAGTTTTTTATCATTCTTTCGTCGATTTAGCCCCTTCGGCTATTGCCCTTTACCCGACTCGCTCCTAGGATTCGTTTGAGATTTCAAACGGTGCGTTCGGTCATTCTGAACCCTCGCACGTTCAACGGCTCTGAATCCATTACCAGGCCCCGCACGGCTCATGTTCAGCCTGCGGGTTCTGTCCGTGACTCCAACGACTTACGCCGACGCCCGGGTGTCGGAACTGAAGGAGACTGCCATGCAACTGAAAGACCCCCAGCTGCTGCGCCAACAGGCCTATATCGATGGCCAGTGGCTGGACGCCGACAGCGGTCAGACCATCGCCGTGAACAACCCGGCCACCGGTGAGATCATCGGTCATGTGCCGAAGATGGGCCGTGCCGAGACGCGCCGTGCCATCGAGGCTGCCGAGAAGGCGCTGCCGGCCTGGCGTGCGCTGACTGCCAAGGAGCGCGCCAACAAGCTGCGCCGCTGGTTCGAGTTGCTGATGGAGAATCAGGATGATCTTGGTCGCCTGATGACCCTGGAGCAGGGCAAGCCGCTGGCCGAAGCCAAGGGCGAGATCGCCTACGCGGCCTCCTTCATCGAGTGGTTCGCCGAGGAAGCCAAGCGTGTCTACGGCGACGTGATTCCAGGCCACCAGCCGGACAAGCGCCTGATCGTGATCAAGCAGCCGATCGGCGTCACCGCCGCCATCACCCCGTGGAACTTCCCTGCGGCGATGATCACCCGCAAGGCCGGCCCGGCACTGGCCGCCGGTTGCACCATGGTGATCAAGCCGGCTTCGCAGACGCCGTTCTCCGCCCTGGCCCTGGTCGAGCTGGCCGAGCGTGCCGGCATCCCCAAAGGTGTGCTGAGCGTGGTCACCGGCAGCGCCGGCGAAGTGGGTGGCGAGCTGACCAGCAACCCCATCGTGCGCAAGCTGTCCTTCACCGGCTCGACCGAAATCGGTCGCCAACTGATGGCCGAGTGTGCGCAGGACATCAAGAAGGTGTCGCTGGAGCTGGGCGGCAACGCGCCGTTCATCGTCTTCGATGACGCCGACTTGGACGCCGCTGTCGAAGGCGCGCTGATCTCCAAGTACCGCAACAACGGCCAGACCTGCGTCTGCGCCAACCGCATCTACGTGCAGGACGGTGTCTACGATGCCTTCGCTGAGAAGCTGATTGCCGCCGTGGGCAAGCTGAAGATCGGTAACGGTCTGGAAGACGGCACCACCACCGGCCCGCTGATCGACGAGAAGGCCGTGGCCAAGGTGCAGGAGCACATCGCCGACGCGGTGAACAAGGGCGCCAAGCTGGCCCTGGGCGGCAAGCTGCATGCCCTCGGTGGCACCTTCTTCGAACCGACCATCCTGGTAGACGTGCCGAAAACCGCTGCCGTGGCCAAGGAAGAAACCTTCGGCCCGCTGGCGCCGCTGTTCCGCTTCAAGGACGAGGCCGAGGTGATCGCCATGGCCAACGATACCGAGTTCGGCCTGGCCTCCTACTTCTATGCCCGTGACCTGGGCCGCGTGTTCCGCGTGGCCGAAGCGCTGGAGTACGGCATGGTGGGTATCAATACCGGCCTGATCTCCAACGAAGTCGCGCCGTTCGGCGGCGTGAAGGCTTCCGGCCTGGGCCGCGAAGGCTCCAAGTACGGCATCGAGGATTACCTCGAGATCAAGTACATGTGCCTGGGCGGCATCTGATGCCAAGACGGGGCAAGGTGCGAAAGAGCGTGCGGCGCCCCGGTTGTAAGTCGTAACCCTATTGAGTCCCTCGCGGGCTCGGCTCAGTCGATCATCGCATGCTGAGCCGCCCTCCCGCCGGGGATGACCATGAGGACACCATGAGCAAGACCAACGAATCCCTGCTGCAACGCCGTGCTGCCGCCGTACCGCGCGGTGTCGGCCAGATCCACCCGATCGTCGCCGAGCGCGCCGAGAACGCCACCGTGTGGGACGTCGAAGGCCGCGAGTACATCGACTTCGCCGGTGGTATCGCCGTACTGAACACCGGCCACCTGCATCCCAAGGTGATCGCTGCCGTTCAGGAGCAACTGACCAAGCTGACCCACACCTGCTTCCAGGTGCTGGCCTACGAACCCTACATCGAGCTGTGCGAAGAGATCGCCAAGCGCGTGCCGGGTGACTTCGCCAAGAAGACCCTGCTGGTCACCTCCGGCTCCGAAGCCGTCGAGAACGCCGTGAAGATCGCCCGTGCCGCCACCGGCCGCGCCGGCGTGATCGCCTTCACCGGCGCCTACCACGGCCGCACCATGATGACCCTGTCGCTGACCGGCAAGGTGGTGCCGTACTCCGCCGGCATGGGCCTGATGCCGGCTGGCGTGTACCGTGCCCAGGCGCCGTGCCCGCTGCATGGCGTGAGCGAGGACGAGTCCATCGCCAGCATCGAGCGCATCTTCAAGAACGACGCGCAGCCGCAGGACATCGCTGCGATCATCATCGAGCCGGTGCAGGGCGAGGGCGGTTTCTACGTCAACTCGCCGGCCTTCATGCAGCGCCTGCGCGCCCTGTGCGACCAGCACGGCATCCTCCTGATCGCTGACGAAGTGCAGACCGGCGCTGGCCGTACCGGCACCTTCTTCGCCACCGAGCAACTGGGCGTGGTGCCGGATCTCACCACCTTCGCCAAGTCCGTCGGCGGCGGCTTCCCGATCTCCGGCGTGTGCGGCAAGGCCGAGATCATGGACAAGATCGCCCCCGGTGGTCTGGGCGGCACCTATGCCGGCAGCCCGATCGCCTGCGCCGCGGCCCTGGCCGTGCTCAAGGTGTTCGACGAAGAGAACCTGCTGGCGCGTTCCAACGCCGTCGGTGAGAAGCTCAAAGCCGGCCTGAGCAAGATCGCCGAGAAGCACAAGGTCATCGGTGACGTGCGCGGCCTGGGTTCGATGGTCGCCATCGAGCTGTTCGAGGGCGGTGACGTGCACAAGCCGGCTGCCGAGCTGGTCGGCAAGATCGTCGCCAAGGCGCGCGAGAAGGGCCTGATCCTGCTGTCGTGCGGCACCTACTACAACGTCATCCGCTTCCTGATGCCCGTCACCATTCCGGACCCGCAACTGGAAAAAGGCATCGCCATCGTCGCCGAGTGCTTCGACGAACTGGCCTGAGCCGGAAGCTGAGCACGCGCCTGCGTGCTTATGAAGAGACCCGCCTTGTGCGGGTCTTTTTTTGCCTGAAATTGGCTATCCGGTTGACTAGGTAAAATGATCGTTTTACCTTTATCGCATGAATATCGACGCCAAGCTTATATCCGTTGCCGAAGAGCTGTTCGACCGCAACGGCTTCAACGCAACTGGCATGGACCGTCTGGCCCAGGCTGCCGGGATGTCCAGTCGCACGCTGTACAAGCACGCCGGCAGCAAGAACGAGCTGATCGCTGCCGTGCTGATGACGCGTGGGCAGCGTTTCCTGCAGCGCCTGGAGTTGGACAGCGTCGCGGCGCTGTTCGATGCACTGGCCAGCTGGATGGCCGAGGAGGGCGCGCGAGGCTGCCTGTTCCTGCGTGCCCAGGGCGAACTCGGCACGGCCCTGCCGGAAGTTACCGAGGTCGTGGCGGCTTACAAGGCACGTTTCAGCGAGACGGTGCGGCGGATTCTCACCCGACAGTTGGGCACCCGCGCCGATGAGGAATTGGTCGAGCAGGTGGTCATTCTCTTCGAGGGTGCGACGGCCGCGGCCAGCTACCGCGGCTTGGCGGCAGTGGCCACGGCGGGACGCGCGGCGACGCTGCTGGCACTGCGGGGGCGGGCGTGACCCGCGAATGGCGCCTCGGTGTCACGGGCTTCGGCCTGATCGCGGTGTGCTACGGTTTTGCCCGTTTCGCTTTCGGCCTGTTCCTGCCACAGATCGATGCTGACCTCGCTCTGCCGGACGCCGTTGGCGGCCTGATCGCCGGTGGCTCGTTTCTTGGCTACTGCCTCGCCATCGTCGTCGCCGCGCAACTGACCGAGCGCCTGGGGGCGCGTACCGTCGCATTCGCTGCAGCATCGGTCGCCATGCTCGGTATGCTCGGTATCGCCCTCGCGCCATCGGCGTTCTGGCTCGCCGCTGCGGTGCTGCTCGCGGGCGTGAGCACGGGGTTGGCTTCACGGCCCATGGCTGCGATCGTCCAGCCGCAGCGTCAGGACGGTACCAATACCCTGATCAACGCCGGCACCAGTGCAGGCGTGATTCTGTCCGGCCCGGTCGCGCTGATGTTCGGCGCCGAGTGGCGGCTGGCCTACGGCGTGTTCGCAGCCGCGGCCTGCGTGCTGGCCGTGCTGGTGGTTTTGCATGTGCCGCGTACCTCCGCGCCGCCTGCGCAGGATCATGCTGGCGCTGCGCTGTTCAGCGCCACCTTGAAGCGGCTGGTGGCGGCGTCCCTGTTGATGGGGGCGGCCAGCACGGCCTTGTGGTCATTCGGCAGCGAGATCGTGGCGCAGCGTCTGGGCTGGCAGAGCGCCGGGGCCGGATTGCTCTGGGTGGTGATCGGCGCCGCCGGGATCGCTGGTGCCGGGGCTGGGGCTCTGGTCGCCAGGCTGGGCATCGACTGGGCGCACCGATTGTGTCTGGCCGCACTGGCGGCGGCCATCATTCTGGTCGGGATAGGCAACGTGCCGGCTCTGGCGCTGCTCGGCGGCGCACTCTTTGGTGCGGCCTATATCACCCTGAGCGGCATCTATCTGGTCTGGGGCGTGGCTGCATTGTCAGAACGCCCCGCCACCGGGCTGACCATCGCCTTTCTTGGCATTGCCGTTGGCCAGACATTGGGCGCACCGGTGTTCGGCGCTCTGGCGAGCTGGCTGAGTCTGACGCATGCCGTCGTGCTCTTCGCGCTGCTGGCATTGGCAGCGGGCGCCATGCGTTCGACCGTGGTCGAGGCAGTGCCAGTGCGCCGAAGCCCCCACCGCGCAGAAAAAGACCCGCACGAGGCGGGTCGAAGGGTGACAAGCAACAACAGGATTCGGTGAGCCCGGAACCAGTCCGTAAGGCGCAGGGTCAGGTGCTTACTTGGGCTCGAAGATCACGTAGACCTTGCGGCAGGCTTCCAGCACTTCCCAGGTGCCGGAGAACCCGGCGGGAATCACGAAGCGGTCACCGGCGCGTACGGTCTTGGCGTTGCCATCGGCATCACGCAGCACAGATACGCCCTGGAGGATCTCGCAGTACTCGTACTCGGTGTAGTTCACCGTCCACTGGCCCACCGCACCTTCCCAGATGCCGGTGCTGAACTGGCCGCAGGGGCTGCTGTAGTGGTTGCGGACGTTTTGCTCGGGGTCGCCCTTGAGCACCTTCTCCGCAGCAGGGCGATAGTGTTCGGCGGCCGTGCCGGCCTGGGCGAAGTCGACGATCTGCTCGATATTCATCTGGCTGTTCCGTGATGGTCGGTGGCGGCAACCGTGCGGCCGGCAGTGGCGCGACGGTCAAGACGTGGCAGCAGTCTATGTTTAATAAAACGAACATGACAAGGGGCTTTTACTGGGCTTTGTCAAAAATATTGAAAAGCCACAGCCCTCTGGTTTAGTGTGGCGAACAGAATTCGGCCAGCGAGCTGGCCTTGCAGAATTATTGACAGTGCGCGTCCCTGGGGCGCCGCTTCCACCCATTGAGAGGATGCCGGAATGACTAGCCTGACTCGTAGCGACTGGGAACAGCGTGCCAAGACCCTGACTATCGAAACCCGTGCCTTCATCCACGGCGAATATCGCGCTGCCGAGTCCGGCGCCACTTTCGAGTGCATTAGCCCGGTCGACGGTCGTCTCCTTGGCTTGGTCGCCAGCTGTGATCAGGCCGACGCCGAGCTGGCGGTCAAGGACGCCCGCGCCACCTTCGACTCAGGTGTGTGGTCACGCATGGCGCCGGCCCAGCGCAAGAAGGTGATGATCCGTTTCGCCGAGCTGATCGAAGAGCATGGCCAGGAGCTGGCGCTGCTGGAAACCCTGGACATGGGCAAGCCGATCAGCGATTCGCTGAGCATCGATGTGAACAGCGCGGCCAATGCCATTCGCTGGAGCGGCGAGGCCATCGACAAGGTCTATGACGAGGTCGCCGCCACGCCTCACGACCAGCTCGGTCTGGTCACTCGCGAGCCGGTGGGGGTGGTCGCCGCCATCGTGCCGTGGAACTTCCCGCTGCTGATGTCCTGCTGGAAGCTCGGCCCGGCGTTGGCCACCGGTAACTCGATCATCCTCAAGCCCTCCGAAAAGTCGCCGCTGACCGGCATTCGCATCGCCCAGCTGGCCATCGAGGCCGGCATCCCGGCTGGCGTATTCAACGTGCTGCCGGGCTTCGGTCACACCGTCGGCAAGGCCCTGGCCCTGCACATGGATGTCGACACCCTGGTGTTCACCGGCTCGACCAAGATCGCCAAGCAACTGATGATCTATGCCGGCGAGTCGAACATGAAGCGCGTCTGGCTGGAGGCCGGCGGCAAGAGCCCGAACATCGTCTTCGCTGACGCACCGGACCTGCAGGCCGCTGCCGAGTCCGCTGCCAGCGCCATCGCTTTCAACCAGGGCGAAGTGTGCACAGCCGGTTCGCGCCTGCTGGTGGAGAACTCCATCAAGGACAAGTTCGTGCCCATGGTGGTCGAGGCGATCAAGGCCTGGAAACCGGGCAACCCACTGGACCCGGCGACCAACGTCGGTGCGCTGGTCGACACCACGCAGATGAACAACGTGCTGAGCTACATCCAGGCCGGTCATGACGACGGCGCCAAACTGGTGGCCGGCGGCAAGCGAGTGATGGAAGAGACCGGCGGCACCTACGTCGAGCCGACCATCTTCGACGGCGTGAACAACGCCATGCGCATCGCCAAGGAAGAGATCTTCGGCCCGGTGCTGTCGGTGATCGGCTTCGATGATCAGGACGAGGCCATTGCCATCGCCAATGACACCGTCTACGGCCTGGCTGCAGCGGTGTGGACCAGCAATCTGTCGCGCGCCCATCTGGTCGGTAAGGCATTGCGCGCCGGTAGCGTGTGGATCAACCAGTACGACGGCGGCGACATGACAGCGCCGTTCGGTGGCTTCAAGCAGTCCGGTAACGGCCGCGACAAGTCACTGCACGCGTTCGACAAGTACACCGAACTGAAGTCCACCTGGATCAAACTTTAAAGGTGGCGGGGCGATCTCCTGGTCGTCGGCCAGGTGATCGGCTCCCCTCTCCCATTCATGGGAGAGGGGTTGGGGGAGAGGGTCTAGAGTGCAGCGAAACTGCCGGCTACCTCGCTCCCGAAACCTACGGCCGGGTTCCCGAGGAACCCGGCCGTTGTCTTTGCAGTGGCTCGTCAGCCAAGGAATTCACCAATGCGTTGGGGTACCTACTTCGCCGTCTGTGCGGCGGTCATCAGCATCGGCCTCGCGCTGGGCGTGACCATGCCGCTGGTGTCGCTGCGTCTGGAAAGCTGGGGCTACGACTCCTTCGCCATCGGCGTAATGGCCGCGACTCCGGCTGTCGGTGTGCTGCTCGGTGCCTTGCTGGCCGGGCGCCTGGCGGCGCGCTTCGGCACCACCGTGTTGATGCAGCTGTGCCTGCTGCTCGGTGCAGTGTCGGTAGCCGGGCTGGCGCTGGTACAGAACTACGCGGTCTGGGTCGGCCTGCGCCTGTTCATCGGCGTGGCGCTGACCGTGGTGTTCATCCTCGGCGAAAGCTGGATCAATCAACTCGCCGTGGAAAAATGGCGCGGCCGCCTGGTGGCCCTTTACGGCACGGGCTATGCCCTCAGCCAGCTCAGTGGCCCACTGCTGCTGACGGCGCTCGGCACTGCAACCGACCGGGGTTTCTGGACGGGCGTGTGCCTGCTGATCGGTGGCTCGCTGATCCTACTCGGGCGCACTGGCGCACCCCAGGTGGATGCGCACAGCGCCTCCGGGCGCGGGCTGATGGTGTTCTGCCGCAAGCTGCCGGCTATCGCCTGGGCAGTGATGCTGTTCGCGGCCTTCGAAGCGATGATGCTGACCCTGTTGCCGATCTACGGCCTGCGCCAGGGCTTCACTCAGGAGGTGGCGTTGTTCATGGTCAGCGTGGTGGTGGTCGGCGACGCTGTGCTGCAACTGCCCATCGGCTGGCTGGCCGACCGCATGTCGCGGCAATTGCTGTTCCGCGCCTGTGGCGTCGTGCTGCTGGTCTCCAGCCTGGCCATCCCACCGTTGCTGCACACGCCGGTGATCTGGCCGGTGCTGGTGGCCTTCGGTGCCAGTGCCGGCGGCCTGTTCACCTTGTCGCTGATCATGATCGGCGAGCGTTATCGTGATGACGAGCTGGTGCGTGCCAATGCTCACGTCGCTCAGCTGTGGGGGCTGGGCTGCCTGATCGGGCCGTTGACCACCGGCGCCGTCAGCCAGTGGCTGAGCGGCCATGCGCTGCCGCTGATGATGGCCACCGGTGCGCTGGTGTTCATCATCCTGGCGAGCAAGCGTGGCGCATTCAGCGAGATGGAGGCAGCGCGTTCCTGAACCTGCTCAGCGCCACTGCCCCAGGGCCTGGGTCTGCTGCAGATCGGCTTCCTCGATCAGCTCGGCGATGGTCGCACCGATCTGCTTCACCGCCGCTTCGATGGTCGCGCTCGGCGGTTCGGCGTAGTTCAGGCGGATGCAGTTACGGTACTTGCCAGCCGCCGAGAAGATGCTGCCCGGCGCAATCTGGATCTTGTGCGGCAGCAGCGCGCGATTGAGCTTCTGGCTGTCGAAGCCCTGCGGCATCTCCACCCACAGCATGAAGCTGCCTTGCGGCCGGCTGACCCGCGTGCCGGCCGGGAAATAGCGGCTGACCCAATCCACCATCAGGTCGCGGTTGCGTAGGTACTGCGCGCGCAGGCGCCGCAGGTGCGGTTCGTAATGCCCGTCCTTGAGGTACTCGGCGATGGCCAACTGTGGCAACTGGGCGGTGCTGCCGGTACCCAGGTACTTCATGTGCACCACTTGCTCCAGGTAGCGTCCCGGGGCAATCCAGCCGACCCGCAGGCCCGGTGCCAGGGTCTTGGAGAAGGAACTGCAGAACAGCACGCGCCCATCCTCGTCGAAGGATTTGATGCTGCGCGGCCGTGGATAGCTGTAAGCGAGGTCGGCGTAGACGTCGTCCTCGATGATGGCCACATCGAAGCGCTGCGCCAGGGCCACCAGGGCGCGCTTGTTGGCGTCGGGCATGATGTAGCCGAGCGGGTTGTTGCAGTTCGGCGTGAGCTGAATGGCCTTGATTGGCCACTGCTCCAGGGCCATTTCCAGAGCATCGAGGTTGATTCCGGTGAGCGGGTCGGTGGGCAACTCCAGCGCCTTCATGCCGAAGCCCTTGAGCGCCTGCATCACGCCATGAAAGCTTGGCGAGTCGACCGCGACGATATCGCCGGGCTGGCAGATGGCGCGCACCCCTGCCGACAGCGCTTCGTGGCAACCGGTGGTGATCACCAGGTCTTCGGCGGCCAGTTGGCAACCGGAGTCGAGCATCAGCCGGGCGATCTGTTCGCGCAGGCGAATATCGCCGCGGATATTGCCGTAGGTGAGGACGTCCGGGTCCTGCCGACGCGCCTGGCGCGACAGATTGCGCAGCAGCGGCTTCAGCGTCGGGCCGCTGATATCCGGACGACCGCGGCCCAGCGAGAGCACCTCGTGCCGACCTGGGCTGCTGATCAGTTCCAAGACGTGATCCCACTGTGAGACCTCCACTGGCCGCTGCGCGGGACGGCTCGTTTGCGGCAGCGCAGGCATTTGCCGCCCCAGTGGTACGAAGTAGCCGGACTTCGGCCGTGGCGAGGCTAGGCCCATATCTTCCAGGTGGCGGTATGCCTGCTGCACCGTGCTGAGGCTGACACCATGCTCCTGGCTCAGGCTGCGTACCGACGGCAGGCGGTCGCCGGGGCGGTACAGTCCCTGCTCGATGCGGGTGCCGAGCAGCTCGGCCAGATTCAGATAGAGCGTCATGACAGTCGTCCGGTTGGTGCAGGGTGCATTAACTGAGACCAGTACAGATCGGTGCAAAAATTCCCATTCAGGAGAAATTTGCGGAATCTGTATGGAGTTAATAAGAGTTTTTTGAATCTGTCATGGCTTTTCTGCTCACGGCATGCTGATCTCCCATGACAGATGGCTACGGGAGCGCAAGCATGACTGGGTTCAGCAAGACAGATTTTGCCGCAGTGGGCGAGGTAGCACGGGTAGGGTCGGGGAAGAGCGAGACTCGCTACTTCGGCCGCGACTGGCCGGCCTTCTGGCGCCGTCTGAATACCCGTCGCATGCTGCTCAAGCTCAGCGACCAGCATCTGCGCGACATTGGCCTTACCCGTGCTCAGGCCGAGCGTGAGGCGAGCCGACCGTTCTGGACGCTATGAATGAGGCCCCGCCTGGTTGAGATGGGGAGACCTTGATGGTTCCGCTGAACGACTTGCTGCTGTTTGCCGGTGCAGCGCTGCTGATGGTGCTGACGCCGGGCCCCAATATGATCTACCTGATCTCGCGCTCCATTTGCCAGGGGCGCAAGGCCGGCGTGATCTCGGTGCTGGGTGTCATCCTCGGCTTTGTCGTGCACATGTTCGCCGCGGCACTGGGTATCACCGCTCTGTTCCTGGCGATTCCCGTCGCCTATGACCTGCTCAAATGGGCGGGGGCAGCCTACCTGCTTTATCTCGCCTGGCAGGCTGTCCGGCCCGGTGCACGATCACCTTTCGCAGCCCGGCAACTGCCTGCAGATCCACCCTCACGACTGCTGCTGATGGGGTTTATGACCAATGTGCTGAACCCGAAAATCGCCGTGTTCTACCTGTCGATCTTCCCGCAGTTCGTATCGCCTGAGCATGGTTCGGTATTCCAGCAGAGCATCCTGCTCGGGCTGACCCAGATCAGCGTCAGCTTCACCGTCAATCTGCTCATCGCACTATTTGCCGGCAGCCTGTCGGCGTGGCTGGTGGGCAGGCCGCAGTGGCTGGCCGCGCAGCGCTACGTGATGGGCGGCGTGTTGGCCGGGTTGGCGGTACGCCTGGTTTTCGAGTCGCGCAAGGTCACCTCCTAGCGCCCGACACGGATACAGGTCGGTGTTCGGCGGCAGGGTGCCCCCTACGAGAAGTCATTCAGCCGACGGTGGGCTCGCTAGAGCAGTTCCTTCAACCGATGCCAGGCCATCCCCAGTGCCAGCAATGGCGAGCGCAGGTGCTTGCCGCCGGGGAAGGTCATGTGCGGGACCTGGGCGAACAGGTCGAAGCCGCGGCTTGCCTGCCCGGCGATGGCTTCGGCGAGCAGCTTGCCGGCCAGGTGCGTGGCATTGACGCCGTGCCCCGCGTAGGCCTGGGCATGGAACACGTTGGGCTGGTCCTTGACGCGGCCGATCTGCGGCAGGCGATTGGCACCGATACCGATCATCCCGCCCCACTGGAAGTCGATACGCGCATTGGCCAGTTGCGGGAATACCTTGAGCATCTTCGGCTTCATGTAGTCGGCGATATCGGCTGGATCACGCCCCGAGTAATGGCAGGCACCGCCGAACAGCAGGCGACGGTCGGCGGAGAGGCGGTAGTAGTCGACAGTCACACGCTGGTCGCACAGCGCCATGTTCTGCGGAATCAGCTGCCGTGCCTGCTCTTCGGAAAGCTGCTCGGTGGCGATGATATAGCTGCCGGCCGGTAGCACCTTGCCGCTCAGCGTCGGGTTGAGACCGTTGATATAGGCATTGCAGGCCAGCACCAGGTACTTGGCGCGCACTTGGCCGTTGGCGGTGTGCACGCGCACCTCGCTGCCGTAGTCGATGCGCGTCACTGGCGACTCCTCGAACAGCTGCACGCCCAGCAACTGGGCGGCTGCAGCTTCGCCGAGCGCCAGGTTGAGCGGGTGCAGGTGGCCCGAACCCATGTCGATCATGGCGCCGTGGTAGTTATCGGAACCGACCACTTCATGGATGCGCTCCTGCGGCACCATGCGCAGTTCGTGGCGATAGCCGAGGCTTTCCAGCTCGGCCTTGTCCTCGGCGAAGCCGTCCATGTGTGCCGGTTTATTGGCCAGGTCGCAATAACCCCAGGTCAGGTCGCAGTCGATGCGAAACTGCTCGATACGGCTGCGCACGATCTCCACGGCTTCAAGGCCCATCAGCTTGAACTGGCGTACGCCATCCTTGCCGACCACCGCCTCGAACTGCTCGACATCATGGCCGACGCCGCGAATCAGCTGCCCGCCGTTGCGCCCGCTGGCGCCCCAGCCAATCTTGCGCGCCTCCAGCAGTGCCACCGAGAGACCCTTCTGTGCCAGCTCGATGGCCGTGTTCAGGCCGCTGAACCCGCCACCGACGATGCACACATCCACCTGCCGTTCACCGTCCAGAGGGGGGTAGGCCTGCTGGCGATTGACGGTGGCGGCGTAGTAGGAAGCGGCATGCTGTGGGCTGTGGACGGGCTGGTGAACGCGGGCGTTCATGTGCGAAATCCTGATTTTGTTGTGTGGAAAATTCAACGCAGCATAAGCGTGCAATCCATTCGACGCCAAGTGTCCGAGGGAAAAAAGCGGGGATTTCCTCTGCGGTAAGGCGTGCGCGCCGAATCGTGCGGGTAGACTGTGGCGATTACGTCAGGATGCCTGAGCATGAGTTGCACCGACCGCAAGATCGATCACTTGCGCCGACAGATTCCCCGTTTCGATTGCGTACCTGGTTGTCACGACTGTTGTGGGCCGGTCACGGCCTCGTCCGAGGAGCTGGCGCGCCTGCCGGTCAAGAGCGATGCCGAACACGATGCGGCGCTGGCCGAATACAACTGCGTGCATCTGGGACCGAATGGCTGCGAGGTGTATGACCAGCGCCCGCTGATCTGTCGCCTGTTCGGCACCACACCGCGTCTGCCTTGCCCGCATGGCCGCGGGCCGGAGCAGCCGATCGAGCCGGCGGTGGAGCGTAAGGTGCACCGGCTGATCGCCACGACGCGACAGCGTCTGGTGTAGTGGATTCCTCGATGCGTAGATATAATGCGACTCACTTTCAATTAGTCGTGTGTCGCCGCCATGACCAAATCCTCCTCCAGCGTCGAGCTGATCGGCGCCCTTGCGCTGCATTACGACGAGCTGGTCGAGTACATTCGCCGGCGTTTTCAGGGCAGTCAGTTCGCCCGCGAGGTAGTGCACGATGTCTGCCTGCAACTGCTGGAGAAACCGCCGCAGCAGCCGGTGAACCTGCCTTTTTCCTTCCTGCGCCGCGCCTCGTTCAATCGCGCCATCGACCGCCGTCGTGCCGATAACACGCGCAACGCCTATTTCGAAGTGACCGCCGAAGTGCCGGACTGGCACGTGCACGAGCTCGATGGTGCAACTGCACTGGATTTCGAACAACAGCTCGAAGCTCTGCTGGCCATTATTGAGGCTTTGCCCGCGCGCGCCCGACAGGTATTTCTGCTGCACCGCATCCACGGCATGCCGCAGCGCGAGATCGCCGACGAGCTGGGCATTTCCACCAACATGGTGACCCAGCATTTCTCCCGCGCCATGCGCAGTATCGCCCGCGACTGGGAGCCGGCGCGGCGAGCGCTGGCCGGGCGAGGTTGAGGCATGGCTCAGTCCGATCGTTCTGACGGCGTAGCCGGTAGCGACCCGCTTGCGCCATTCGAGCACGCACTGCGCAACCGCGTGCCTTCGCGCGATGCGCTGCTTGCGGAAGCCAAGGCGCAAAGCGCTCGCCAGCGCCGGCGCAAGCAGGCACTGGGTGGTGGTCTGGCTACGGTGTTGTTGGGTTTTACCGTATGGAGTTTCGATCCCTCCTGGCACAGCGAAGATGTACGTACCGCCGTCGGCCAGCGTGACAGCCTGCAACTGGCCGACGGCAGCCGGGTAGTGCTCAACAGCGCTACGCACCTGCGCATCGAGCGGCGCCTGCGCAGTCGGCAGATCGAGCTGCTGAGTGGCGAGGCGACCTTCACCGTCGAGCATGGCGACAAGCCCTTCATCGTGCGCAGCCAGGATGTCGCGGTGCGCGACATCGGCACCGTGTTCAACGTGCGCAGCGATAGCCGCGGTGTTGCCGTTGCCGTGTTGGAGGGCGAGGTTGAGGTCTCCACCCGACAGTCAGCGCCTCAGCGTTTGCAGGGCGGTCAGCAGGCATTGGCTCATGCCGGCCGGGTTGGTGCCGGCGAGGTGGCGAACATGGAGCGCGTCACTGCCTGGCAGCACGGTAAGCTGCGCTTCGACGGCACGCCGTTGAGTGAGGTGATCGCCGATATCCAGCGTTATCGCCAGGCGCCGGTTCGTCTGGCCGACCCTCGTCTCGCCAGCTTGCGCGTATCCGGCGAGTTCGACAGCGATGCCGTCGAGTCGCTGCTCGACCTGCTGCCGGTCATCCTGCCGGTGGCGCTTATGCGCAGTGATGATGGCAGCGTGACGATCAGCGGACGCTAGCTCTTTCAGCTTCGTGTGGGAGGGGCTTTAGCCGCGAGCTTTTGACTCTGTACCGAGGCAGTCGCAGCTCAAGCCCCTCCCACGTTTTCTGATCCCAGTCCCGAGAGAGTAACGAGAATTTTTTGCATCTCGACCTCAACATCGCCCGACGCTCATCCGCCACTCCCTGTGAACGTCATTTCTGATCGCGTCACCGGGGAGAATCATGAGCACCAAACCATCATCGCGCCGTTCGCGGCTGAGCCGTCTATCACTGCTGGCGGCTGGCATCATGCTGGCGTCTACCCTGCATGCGCAGGACGCCACCTACGTCCTCAATCTGCCTGCGCAGCCGCTGGATAAGGCGCTCAATGTTCTGGCGGGACAGACCGGCAGCCGTATCCTGTTCGCCACCGAGATTGCCGCTGACCAGCAGGCGCCTGCCTTGAGCGGCGAATTGACCCTGCAACAGGCCCTGCAGCGTCTGCTTCAGGGTACTGGGCTTACGGTGCAGGAGACCGGTGATGGCAGTTACGTGATCGCCGAGCCCGCTTCGGCTGGCGCCGCGCTGAACCTCGGCGCGATCACCATTCAGGGACAGGGCATGGGCGAGGCGACCGAAGGTTCAGGCTCTTACACCACTGGCCTGGTCAGCGTCGGCTCCAAGACCCCGGTCAGCCTCAAGGAAACGCCGCAAACGGTGTCGATCATCAGTCAGCAGATGATCGAGGATCAGCGCATTACCACCTTGCCGGAGGCCATGAAGCGAGCGCCGGGCATCACCGTGCGCAACAACAACTATCACGTTCAGCAGTTCTATTCGCGTGGCTTCGGCATCGATAACGTGCAGATCGACGGTGCTTCGCCGATGGATATCGGTACCGGGCTGGGTACGTTCTATAGCGACCGTCTTTACGACATGGCGCCCTATGACCACGTGGAGGTGCTGCGTGGCGCCAGCGGTCTGTTGGGTGGCACGGGGGATCCGGGTGGCATCGTCAACCTGGTGCGCAAGCGGCCATTGGACAGCTATCAGCTGAAGTTAAATACCTCTGCTGGCTCGTGGGACAACTATCGACACGAGGTCGACGTCACCGGCCCGTTGGCTTTCGACGGCAAGCTGCGTGGACGTGTGGTGGCCGCGTACACGGATCGCCAGTACTTCATGGACAACCGCAGTACCGAGAAGCCCTTTCTCTATGGCATCTTCGAGGCCGATCTCAGCGACGACACCATGCTCACGGTGGGTGGCAGCTACGACAAACTCAAGGAGAACGGCACGGGTGACGGCCTGCCGCGTTACAGCACCGGCGGTGATCTGAAGTTGCCTCGCAGCACCTGGTACACCACCGTTCAGGCCTGGTCCGATAGCTACACCCGTGAGTGGTTCGTGAAACTCGATCACCACTTCAATGAGGATTGGAAACTCAACACCTCTTACACATACTCCTACAACGGCTCCACCACCGAGGGCATCATCCCCTACGGCTCCGTGGACGAAACCACCGGCACTGGCCCGTACTGGTGGGGCAGCTACGTCTCCAGCTGGAGCAAGCAGCAGGTGTTCGATGTGAACCTGTCGGGCTATTTCGATGCCTTCGGACGGCAGCACGAGCTTCTCGTCGGCGGTGATTATCAGAAGGTTACCAGTCGCTGGCGTGCAGCCCAGGGCATGCTGGGTAAGGGGGACCTGATCGACATCTGGAACCCAGGGGCCACACCGCTGCCGCACAACGATACCAACCACAGCTTCTGGCGCGACTACCACCCCAACGGTCGTGAACAGTACGGCCTGTACTCGACGCTACGTCTGCAGCTGGCCGATCCGCTGAAACTGGTGATCGGCGCCCGCGACCAGCGCTACAAGTTCGAGCAGGCCTACAGCACGCGTGCGCAGGACGGAACCGGGCCGTGGACGCTGCAGGATGATGTGTTCGATCGCCAGCCGACCACGCTCGTGCCCTACGGTGGCTTGATCTATGCGCTGAACGATGAATGGTCGACCTACGTCAGCTATGCCGAGGTGTTCAAGCCTCAGGCGCAGAAACTCCAGGGGCCGTTGGATGCGAAGAAATCCATCGAGCCCATGACCGGCAAGACCTACGAAACCGGCATCAAGGGTGAGCTGCTTGGCGGCAGCCTGAACGTCAGCGCCGCGCTGTTCTACACCACGCGTGAGAACCAGGCGGCGGAAGACCCGGCCTACCCGAACCCTCCGTTCAGCTACAGCGCTTCATGCTGTTTCCTGGCTCAGGACAAGATCACCAGCAAGGGCATCGATCTTGAAGCGACCGGGGAAATTTCGCCAGGCTGGGACATCATGGCCGGCTACACCTACAACCAGATCCATAACGACACCGAGGAGAGGCTCTACAGCACCGTTACGCCCAAGCACCTGTTCAAGCTGTGGACGCTGTACAACCTGCCGGGTGAATTGTCCGACTGGCGTATTGGCGGCGGTGTGACCGTGACCAGCCCGACCTATGTGGAAGGCCAGGCGTATCGTTTCGACAGCAGTGGGAACGTCATCGATAGCCGCGACTACGATTTCAGTCAGTCGGGTTACGCGGTCTACGATGCGATGGTCGAGTACGACGTCGACCAGAACTGGACGGTCGCCCTCAACGGCAACAATCTGTTCGACCGCCGCTACTACGCCAGCGTCGGTACGTCCGAGTACGGCAACTACTATGGCGAGCCGCGCAATTTTACCCTGACTCTGCGCGGCACCTTCTGGTAAGCCATTTGCACCGTGCAAGAACGCCCGCAGCGATGTGGGCGTTCTTCTTCTGCCGCTGTTCTACTCCGGCACCGGCAGCGCCAGGCTCTCCTTCACCTCTTCCATGACGATATAGCTCTTCGATTCGCGCACGTGCGGCAGCTTGAGCAGGATGTCGCCGAGCAGCTTGCGGTAGCTGGCCATTTCGTTGATGCGCGCCTTCACCAGGTAGTCGAAGTCGCCGGACACCAGGTGGCATTCCAGCACGTGCGGCAGCTTGAGCACGGCGCGGCGAAACTCCTCGAAGGTGTCGCCGGACTTGTAGTCCAGGCTGATCTCGACGAACACCAGCAGGTTGGCCTTGAGGTGCTGCGGATTGAGGCGGGCGTGATAGCCCATGATGATGCCTTCGCGCTCCAGGCGGCGTACGCGCTCGGTGCACGGCGTGGTCGACAGGCCCACGCGCTCGCCCAGTTCGGTGAAGCTGATGCGCCCGTCCTCCTGCAGGATGCGGAGGATGTTGCGGTCGATCTTGTCCAGTTCACGACGGCTTTGATGCTGGGTTCTCATGGGGAATCCGCCTCTGTAAAACGGCTTTTTGCCAAGAATTCTCGCCAAATATAGCTGTGTATATGGTGAAAAGCACTGCGCGGCTCTTCCTATACTGCGCCTATCGACAACAATGGCCTGTAACGCACGCGCCTTTGGCGCGGCGGGGAGAAAAACATGCGTGTTCTGGTTCTCGGCAGCGGTGTGATTGGTACCGCCAGTGCTTACTACCTCGCCCGTCAGGGCTTCGAGGTGGTGGTGGTCGACCGCCAGGATGGCCCGGCACTGGAAACCAGCTTCGCCAACGCCGGCCAGGTTTCCCCCGGCTACGCTTCGCCCTGGGCTGCCCCGGGCGTGCCGCTGAAGGCCATCAAGTGGCTGCTGCAGAAGCACGCGCCGCTGGCGATTAAGGCCACCGGTGACGTCGACCAGTACCTGTGGATGGCGCAGATGCTGCGCAACTGCACCGCCAGTCGCTATGCGATCAACAAGGAACGCATGGTGCGTCTGTCCGAGTACAGCCGCGACTGCCTCGACGAGCTGCGTGCCGAAACCGGTATCAGCTACGAAGGCCGTCAGCTTGGCACCACCCAACTGTTCCGCACCCAGGCCCAGGTCGATGCTGCCGCCAAGGACATCGCCGTGCTGGAAGCGTCCGGCGTGCCGTTCGAGCTGCTCGACCGCGACGGCATCGCCCGCGTCGAGCCGGCCCTGGCCAGCGTCAAGCACAAGCTGGCCGGTGCCCTGCGCCTGCCCAACGACCAGACCGGCGACTGCCAGATGTTCACCACCAAGCTGGCGGACATGGCCAAGGCGCTCGGCGTCGAGTTCCGCTTCGGCCAGAACATCCAGCGCCTGGACGCCGTGGGCGACCGCATCAATGGCGTATGGATCGACGGCAAGCTGGAAACCGCCGACCGCTACGTGCTCGCCCTCGGCAGCTACAGCCCGCAACTGCTCAAGCCGCTGGGCATCCGCGCGCCGGTGTATCCGCTCAAGGGCTACTCGCTGACCGTGCCGATCACCAATCCGGAAATGGCACCGACCTCGACCATTCTCGACGAGACCTACAAGGTTGCCATCACCCGCTTCGACGGTCGTATCCGCGTTGGCGGCATGGCCGAGATCGCCGGTTTCGACTTGTCGCTCAACCCGCGTCGCCGCGAAACCCTGGAGATGATCACCTCTGATCTCTACCCGGAAGGCGGCGATCTGCAGCGCGCCGATTTCTGGACCGGCCTGCGCCCGGCCACGCCTGATGGCACGCCGATCGTGGGTGGCACCGCCTTCCGCAATCTGTTCCTCAATACCGGTCACGGCACCCTGGGGTGGACCATGGCTTGCGGTTCCGGTCGCCTGCTGGCCGACCTGATGGCCAACAAGCGCCCGCAGATCAGCGCTGATGGCTTGGATATCTCGCGTTACTCGCGCAAGGCTCGCGAAGTGCATAGCGCACCGCAGCCGCTGCGCACCTGATAGGCTGCGCGGCCCGGAAATTCAAAGGAGATTCGCAGCATGTCGATCCAGCGCCTGCATGTGGCCAAGCGCTACAGCGAAGTGGTGATCCACAACGGCACGATTTACCTCGCCGGCCAGTTGGCCGACGACTTCGACGGTGACATCCGTGAGCAGACCCGCCAGACCCTGGCCAACATCGACAAGATGCTGGCTGAGGGTGGCAGCGACAAGAGCAAGATCCTCTCGCTGACCATCTTCCTCAAGGACATGGCCGACTACGATGGCCTCAACGCCGAATACGACGCCTGGGTCGCCGATGGCCATGCACCGGCGCGCGCCTGCGTCGAGGCGAAGATGTACAAGCCCGAGGTGCTGGTGGAAATGTGCGTGGTGGCTGCCGTTTGAGGCAGTCATCGCAGTGAACAGTTTTTGCGGCCCGCCCTCCCTGGCGGCCGCCCTTGCGGGCCGTCGCAGAGCGACGTCAAAAATTGTTCCAGACAATTTTTTGCGGCCCGCCATCCCTGGCGGCCGCCCTTACGGGCCGTCGCGGGGCGACGTCAAAAATTGTTCCAGAAAATTGTTTGTGTTGGCTTCTCGCCCGGCTCCCCGCCGGGCTTTTTTTACACCGCGTAATGCGGATGCAAGTCGAACCGTCCCCGGAGCCATCCGGGCTACGAAACCAGCGAAGCAGTGAGAAATAACGAACCATGCGCCCTGCCCGTGCCCTTATCGACCTGGACGCCTTGCGTCACAACTACCAACTGGCCCGCGAGTTGAGCGGCGCCCGCGCTCTGGCCGTGGTCAAGGCCGATGCCTATGGACACGGAGCGGTGCGTTGCGCGCAGGCGCTCGAAGCCGAGGCCGATGGTTTTGCCGTAGCCTGCATCGAAGAAGCGCTGGCGCTGCGCGAGGCCGGCATCGGGGCGCCAATCCTGCTGCTCGAAGGCTTCTTCGAGACCGACGAACTGGCGCTGATCGACCAGCATGACCTATGGTGCGTCGTGCATGCGCAGTGGCAGATCGAGGCCATCGAACAGGCCCAACTGAGCAAGCCGCTGAGCGTGTGGCTCAAACTCGACAGCGGTATGCACCGCGTTGGCCTGCATCCAAGCGATTACCAGCAGGCTTATCGTCGTCTGCTGGCCAGCGGCAAGATCAGCAAGATCGTGCTGATGACCCACTTCGCCCATGCCGACGAGCCCGAGTGCGAGCGTACTGCCGAGCAGTTGGCCGTTTTCCAACAGGCGCGCGAAGGCCTGGCCGCCGAGGTCAGCCTGCGCAACTCACCGGCCGTGCTCGGCTGGCCACAAGTGCCCAGCGACTGGGTGCGCCCCGGCATCATGTTGTATGGCGCCACGCCGTTCGAACAGGCTCAGGAGCAGGCCGCGCGTCTGCTCCCGGTGATGACCTTGGAGTCGAAGGTGATCAGCGTGCGCGAACTGCCAGCCGGCGAGCCCGTGGGTTACGGTGCGCGCTTCGTCTCCGAGCGACCGACTCGTGTCGGCGTGGTTGCCATGGGCTATGCCGACGGCTATCCACGCCATGCACCGACCGGCACGCCGGTGATGGTGGACGGCCAGCCGACTCGCCTGATCGGCCGTGTGTCGATGGACATGCTCACCGTCGACCTCACTGATCTGCCACAGGCGGGTCTGTGCAGCCGTGTCGAGCTGTGGGGTAAGCAGGTGCTGGCCAGCGATGTGGCCATGGCTGCGGGCAGCATTCCTTATCAGATTTTCTGCAACCTGCGCCGAGTACCGCTGCTCTATCTCGGGGGCTGATTCGACCGGCTGTAGAAGAGCATGAACGCAAGTGTTGTAAATTCCGAACGCTATGCCATGATACGGACACTTTCCGTATCACTCCCAGAGGGGGACCCCAGCATTGGACGTCGGTGTTCGACTGCAATCGATTCGTAAGCTCAAAGGTCTTTCCCAGCGTGAACTCGCCAAGCGGGCGGGCGTCACCAACAGCACCATTTCCATGATCGAGAAGAACAGCGTGAGCCCCTCGATCAGCTCGCTGAAAAAAGTGCTAAGCGGTATTCCCATGTCGCTGGTGGAATTCTTCTCCCTCGACATGGAGCAGGAGAACCAGATTCAGGTGGTCTACCGGGCCTCCGAGCTGACCGATATCTGCAGTGGCGCCATCACCATGAAGCTGATCGGCAAGGCTCATCCGAGCCGCGCCATTTCCTTCCTCGACGAGACTTACCCGGCCGGCACCGATACCGGTGACGAGATGTATGCCCATGAGGGCGAGGAAGCCGGCATGCTGGTCGAAGGCAAGCTGGAGCTGACCGTGGGCAACGAGGTGTTCATCCTCGAACCGGGCGACAGCTACTACTTCGAGAGCAGCAAGCCGCACCGCTTTCGCAACCCGTTCGATGTGCCGGCACGTCTGATCAGCGCCACCACACCGGCCAATTTCTGAATCCGATTCCCGCCCCCTTGGCTTGGCCGCGGGGGCGTTTTTCGTGCAAGCCCCGATTCGCCAACTCGTCGAGCGCCAGTCCGCTTCTGTGGCGCTAGAGTAGGGGCCCTCTCTCAATGGATAGGCCGGCTTCGGTCCGGCATGGCAAGGAGCCGCCAATGGCAGCCAGCAACAAGTGGTTGATGTCCTCGTTCGCCTACTACCTGGATTTTTTCACGGTGCCGCTGCTGTTCGCGCTCGCCCTGTGGCTGGGCCCCGTACAGTTCTGGCAGATCGCAGCTGGCGTGTTGCTCTGGAGCTTCGTCGAATACGCCATGCATCGCTTCCTGTTTCATTCCCTGTACCGGCGTGAGCACTGGACGCATCACGTCGACGTACTGGCCTTGATCGGCATCTCAAGCTGGAAGACCACAGCCACCTTCGTCGGCCTTTTGCTTCTGTCCCAGGCGCTCGGGCTGGCCTCGCTGCTCGCTGGCGTGATGCTGGGCTACCTGGCCTACATCGGCCTGCATTACGTGATGCATCGGCCCGAGCATTGCTTCTATCGCTTCATGCCGGGGCTGATCGCCAACCATGACCTGCACCATCAACGTGGCGTGGAGCAGAATTTCGGGGTTTCTTCGCCACTCTGGGATCATGTCTTTGGCACTTACGTGCGGATGCCGCAGAATGATCTGGCCGAGAAAATGGAACCTCGACGGTCGCCCACAAGCCAATAACCCTGCGACAATATGGGTTGTTTCGGTGGGACGCGCTTGCCGTTATACTGTCGCCCGCTCGCGAAACCGTGGCCGCGGGCGTGACTAGCCACGAAGAGGGTGTACCGTGAATCTGATGAAGAAAATGCTGGCAGTACCGGCTGCCGTATTGGCCCTGTGGGCAGTGACTGCTCAGGCCACGACCGATGAAGCCATCGCCGAGCGCCTCAAGCCTGTAGGCGAAGTGTGCATCATGGGCGAAGAGTGCAAGGGCGTCGAAACCGTCGCTGCATCCGCCGGTGGTGGTGCGCGTAGCGCTGACGACATCATCGCCAAGCACTGTAACGCCTGCCATGGTGCTGGCGTGCTGGGCGCACCGAAGATCGGTGACACTGCTGCCTGGAAAGAACGTGCTGACCACCAGGGCGGCCTCGACGGAATCCTGGCCAAGGCGATCTCCGGTATCAACGCCATGCCGCCGAAGGGCACCTGCGCTGATTGCTCGGATGACGAACTGCGCGAAGCGATCCAGAAGATGTCCGGTCTGTAAGACCCGCCGCTTCCCTGAAAAAACCGCCCTCTGGGCGGTTTTTTCGTTTCTGGCTCTGGCATGCAACCATGCCGGTGGCTACACAGTCCAAGCAGCATTCGCCACGGATGCCGCAAGGAGCGCCAGATGCCGCACACCTGTACCCTCGAGCAGGCCGTCGACCACGTGCTGAGCGAGATCGACGGGCCGATTCATCTGGGCCTGCCCCTCGGCCTGGGCAAACCCAATCGCTGGGTGAACGCGCTCTATGAGCGCATGCGCAATCTGCCCGAGCGGCAGCTGACCATCTACACCGCGCTGTGCCTGGCACGCCCACGTGCCGATCAGGACCTGCAGCGGCGCTTTCTCGAGCCGTTCGTCGACCGCGTCTACGGCGATTATCCCGAGCTGCAGTTTCTCGCTGATCTGCATGCCGGCAACCTGCCGGGCAACGTGCGTGTCGAGCAGTTCTTCTTCCAGCCGGGCAGCCTGCTCGAATGCGAACCGGCGCAGCAGGACTACATCAGCAGCAACTACAGCCATGTCGCCCGCGACCTCAATGCCAAGGGCCTGAACCTGGTCGCCCAGCTGGTTGCGGCCCACCCCGCACAGCCCGAGCATTTCAGCCTGAGCTGCAACCCGGACGTCACCCTCGACCTGTTGCCGTTGCTGCAGCAGCGTCGCGCGGCGGGCGAAACCGTACTCAGCGTCGCCCAGATTCACAGCGACCTGCCCTACATGGCAGGCGATGCTCAGGTGTCGCGCGATACCTTCGATATCCACATCGTCGAGGATGAGCGCACCACACTGTTTTCAACGCCGAACATGCCGGTGACGCTGCAGGATCATTGCATCGGCCTGCTTGCCAGCACCCTGGTGCGTGATGGCGGCACGCTGCAGATCGGTATTGGCGCGATGGGCGATGCGCTGGCCGCGGCCCTGATGGCCCGTCAGCACGACAACTCGCGTTACCGCAGCCTGGTGCAGGCACTGGGTGGTGGCGGCAACTGGGGGCAGACAATCAACGCCAACGGCGGCCTGACCCCGCTCGAACAAGGTCTGTATGGCTGCAGCGAGATGTTCGTCAACGGTTTGCTGGCGCTGGCCGAGGCTGGTCTGGTGCGGCGTGCGGTATACCCGGATGTACGTCTGCAGCGCCTGGCGCTCGGTGGTGCGCTGGATGATCAGGGGCGCCCGCGCAGCGTACAGGCCCTGCTCGATGCCGGGCTGGCGTCAGCACTGCAGCCTTCTGAGCTGAGCTGGCTGCATGAGTGCGGTCTGCTGCATGGTGATGTGCAGTTGGAGGATGGCTGCTTGCATCTGCCAGACGGCAGTCATGCGGCAGCGGATCTGGGTGATCCGGATACTCAGACTCGCCTGCAACCCTGGCTCGGCCGTGCGCGGGGTGGTGTGTTACTGCATGGTGGCTTCTTCCTCGGGCCCGAGGGCTTCTATCGCCGCCTACGCGAGCTGGAGGATGCCCAGCGGCAGCGCTTTGCCATGACCGGTATTCGCTACATCAACGAGCTGTACGGCGAAGAGACACTCAAGCGCCTGCAGCGCCGTGAGGCGCGCTTCATCAATACCGTATTCACCATGACCCTGCTGGGTGCCGGAGTGGCGGATCAGTTGGAGGACGGCCGCGTGCTCAGCGGCGTGGGCGGGCAGTACAACTTCGTCGCCCAGGCGCATGCACTGGAGGACGCGCGCTCTATTCTGCTGCTGCGCAGCTGGCGCGAGTCGGGAGGGGAGGTCAGTTCCAACATCGTCTGGGAGTATGGCCACGCCACCATTCCCCGGCATCTGCGCGATATCGTGGTGACCGAGTACGGTATCGCCGATCTGCGCGGCAAGACCGACGCCCAGGTGATCGAGGCGCTGCTCAATATCAGCGACTCGCGCTTCCAGAGTGGGCTGATCGAGCAGGCGCAGCAGGCGGGCAAGCTGCCGGCGGATTTCCGTCTCGATCCGCGCTTTGCCAACAATCTGCCCGAGCGTCTGCAGCTATTGCGCGAGCAGCATGCTGAGCTGTTTGCCGAATACCCGCTGGGCAGCGACTTCAGTGCCGTCGAGCAGGACCTGGTGCGGGCGCTGAGCTGGCTCAAGAGCAAGCTGCGCCTGACCGAGGTGCTGGAGCTGGGCAAGGCCACGCTCGATGCGCCGGAGCCGGGCGCCTATCCCGAACACCTGCGGCGCATGAGCCTGGAAGCCCCGGATGGCGTGCGCGAGGCTTTGTACCAGCGCTTGTTGCTAGCGGGGCTGCAGGCGACCGCCGCGCGCTGAGGCGAAGCGCGACGCCGTGTACAGCCCTTAGTCGAGGAAGCGTACCTGGCCGTTTTCCAGCGCTGCGACACGGGCCAGCGATTCGACGCGGTAGCCTTCGCTTTGCAGCAGGTTGCGACCGTCCTGGAAGGACTTCTCGATGACGATGCCGATGCCGGCAATCTGGGCGCCAGCCTGTTGGATCAGGTCGATCAAGGCCTTCGCAGCGTGGCCGTTGGCGAGGAAGTCGTCGATTACCAGCACCTTGTCTGCAGCCGTCAAGTGACGCGCGGAAATGGCGATGGTGCTTTCGGTCTGCTTGGTGAAGGAGAACACCTTGGAGATCAGCAGGTCGTCCTTGAGCGTCAGCGACTGGAACTTGCGCGCGAAGATCACCGGGATTCCCAGCTCCAGGCCGGCCATCACTGCCGGGGCGATGCCCGAGGCCTCGATGGTGACGATCTTGGTGATGCCCTGGCCGGCGAAACGCTGGGCGAACTCATGGCCGATCTCCTGCATCAGGCGCGGATCGATCTGGTGGTTGAGAAAGGCGTCCACCTTGAGTACGTGCTCGGACAGCACGATGCCTTCGCTGCGAATCTTCTGTTTCAACGACTCCACGGTCGATCCTCTGGTTGAGCAGAAAAGCTGCCGATTTTCGCTCAAAACACCCCGGATTGTGTAGTGAAACCGAAGCCTGACTGACAGTCGTAGCCAGTTGACCGCTCAGACAGGTTGTTGGCGCCGTAGCCCGGATGCAATACGGGGCGCTCGGCTCAGGCGCTCTTGGTCAGCCTGCGCAGAATGTCCCTGGGGATGCCGCGGGTATCGAGCGGCAACTTGTCCGGTGCGGGTTCCAGGCCCAGTTCGTAGAGCCAGTTGAGGGCGTATTCGCGCAGTTGCTTGAGCTCGTAGGCCTGCCACTGCTGGCGAATCGGCGCAAAGGCTTCGATCTCGTAATCGAAGGCGCGCAGCGGTTTGCGCCCCGTCAGCGCGGCGCTGAGCAGCGGGTGCGCATGCAGGTCATCGAGGGTGAACAGGAACGACTCGCGCATGGCGATGCGCTGCGCTGTGTCGAGGTTGGGTACCTGGCTGTAGCGGTCGGGATCGAGTTCGATCTGCTGGCGCTGTTCGCTGTGCTGATCCTCTGGTAACAGGCTCAGGACGCTGCCGCTTTCCAGGTCCAGCCAGTGTTCCTGCTGTTCGCGTCCGTTGATCAACTGAACCAAGGCGTCGAGGTCGAGAGTGAATGTGCGCATGGTTTCAGCCCCTGTTTCTGAACGTGGTGTTCTTCTGACTGGCAAATATGGCGAGGGTGCCGGTGGCATCGAAGTGGTGGGCTGAAGCCCACCAGACAACCAGTCCCCGCTTCAGCGCTTGAGCATGGCGCGCATATTGGCCAGGGCGTCGTTGCCGCGCGCGGTCTTGACCTCCGTCGGCGCCTCTTCCAGGCCTTCCCAGACCAGATCTTCCTGCGGCAGCTCATCAAGGAAGCGGCTCGGCGAGCAGTCGATGATTTCGCCGTACTGCTTGCGCTTGGCGGCGAAGGTCAGTGCCAGGTTGCGTTTGGCACGGGTGATGCCGACATAGGCCAGGCGCCGCTCTTCCTCGATGGTGTCGGCCTCGATACTGGAGCGGTGCGGCAGTATCTCTTCCTCGAAGCCGATGATGTACACCGAGGGGAATTCCAGGCCCTTGGAGGCGTGCATGGTCATCATCTGCACGCCCTCGGCGCCTTCTTCCTCTTCCTGCTGGCGTTCGAGCATGTCACGCAGTACCAGCTTGCCGATGGCGTCCTCGATGGTCATGTCGCCGTCTTCGTCGCGTTCCAGCGTGCTTTTCAGTGCCTCGACGAGGAACCAGACGTTGCCCATGCGCGCCTCGGCCACCTTGTCGCTGGAGGCGTTCTGCCGTAGCCAGTTCTCGTAGTCGATGTCCATCACCATGCTGCGGATGGCGGCGATCGGGTCGTTCTGCGCGCATTCCTGACGCACCCGATCCATCCATTTGGTGAAGCGTTGCAGGCGTTCGGTGAAGCGCGCGTCGAGGTGCTCGCCGAGGCCGATCTCGCCAGCGGCGGCGTACATGCTGATCTTGCGCTCGCTGGCGTAGTTGCCGAGCTTTTCCAGGGTGGTCGAGCCGATCTCGCGGCGCGGCACGTTGATCACCCGCAGGAAGGCGTTGTCGTCGTCCGGGTTGACCAGCAGGCGGAAGTAGCTCATCAGGTCCTTCACCTCTTGGCGGGCGAAGAAGCTGGTGCCGCCGGACAGGCGATAGGGAATCTGGTGGTGCTGCAGCTTCAGCTCCATCAGTTTGGCCTGGTAGTTGCCCCGGTAGAGGATGGCGAAGTCGCTGTACGGGCGCTGAGTGCGTAGGTGTTCGGTGAGAATTTCCAGCGCCACCCGCTCGCACTCGGCGTCTTCGTTGCGGGTACGGATCACGCGGATCTCGTCACCATGGCCCATCTCCGACCAGAGCTGTTTCTCGAACACGTGCGGGTTGTTGGCGATCAGCACGTTGGCGCATTTGAGGATGCGGCTGGTGGAACGGTAGTTCTGCTCCAGCATCACCACCTTCAGCGAAGGATAGTCTTCCTTCAGCAGCATCAGGTTTTCCGGGCGCGCGCCGCGCCAGGCGTAGATCGACTGGTCGTCGTCGCCGACCACCGTGAACTGGTTGCGCATGCCCACCAGCATCTTCACCAGCAGGTACTGGCTGGCGTTGGTGTCCTGGTATTCGTCGACCAGCAGGTAGCGGATGCGGTTCTGCCACTTCTCCAGGATGTCGGCGTGCTCCTGGAACAGCTTCACCGGCAGCAGGATCAGGTCGTTGAAGTCCACCGCGTTGTACGCCTTGAGCGTGCGCTGGTAGTGCAGGTAGACGATGGCGGCGGTCTGCTCCTTCGGGCCACGGGCATTGGCCAGCGCCTCGTCGGGCAGGATCAGGTTGTTCTTCCAGCTGTCGATGTAGTTCTTGATCTCGTCGGCACCGTCATCGCCGGAATACTCCTTCTGCATGATGTCGGTGAGCAGTGCCTTGATGTCGCCATCATCGAAGATCGAGAAGCCGGGCTTGTAGCCCAGGCGTGCGTATTCCTTGCGGATGATGTTCATGCCCAGGTTGTGGAAGGTCGACACGGTCAGGCCGCGTGCCTCGCTGCCCTTGAGCAGGGTGCCGACGCGCTCCTTCATCTCGCGCGCGGCCTTGTTGGTGAAGGTCATGGCGACGATGTGCTGGGCACGGATGCCGCAGTTCTGCACCAGATGGGCAATCTTGCGCGTGATCACGCTGGTCTTGCCGGAGCCTGCGCCGGCGAGCACCAGAAGTGGGCCGCCGACATAGTTCACGGCCTCTTGTTGCCGGGGGTTCAGTCGGGACATGGGATCGATCACAGAAAAATGGCCGCGCATTTTAACAGGCCTGGCGGCTTCTGCCGCGACCGTCCGGAACTGTGGCCTGGCGCACGGAATTGAAGCGCAGCGCGCTGGGTTATCGGAACGGATGCAGTACTCTGGTTCCACTTGCCGGTTTTTTGGCTATACCTCAGGATGTGCGTTCACTTTCACCCGGATGTGATTGATTAGACGTCGGTTAAGACGCGGTCAGGCGACACGATTCGCCATCATTCTTGATCATTGGGGGAGGTCGCTTGTCCACGCTCGTCGAACCCATGCGCCTGGTTCTGCTGGCAGATTCGCCTGGCTGGGCCGAACTGTTGCGCGAGCACCTGGGCGCCCTTGGCAGCCCCTCTCCGTTGATCACCGCACCGTCCTGGGACGCGGCCAGCAACCTGTTCGATGATCACGCCAGTGGCCTACTGCTGGCCACGCCGCAGCGAATGCCCGAGGCCGGTCAATGCCCGTTGCCTATGGTGCTGCTGCTCGAAGACGAGCCCAACGAGGAGCCGGTCGGTGTCAGTGACTGGCTGGTGCGCAGCAGTCTCAACCTCGATGTCTTGCGCCGCTGCCTGCGCTACGCGCGTGAGCAGGGCAATCTCAAACATACCCTGCAGCGTCTCGCCGAGCAGGACCCGCTTACCGGTATCGCCAACCGCCAGGGTTTCCAGACCCTGCTTGCTGCGCGCCTGGCCGAATGCGGCGGCCGTGGCCTGGTGCTGGGACATCTCGACCTTGATAACTTCCGTCACGCCAACGACGCCCTGGGCTACCAGGGCGGTGACCGCCTGATTTTGCAAGTGGTGGCGCGTCTGAAGAACCTGCTGCAGCCCTGCGACCAACTGGCCCGCCTGGGCAGCGACGAATTTGCGCTGTTACTGGACGTGCGTCGCGACCCACAGCGCGTCGAGCGTCTGGCCGAGCGCGTCACCGAAGTGCTGGGTGAGCCCTATTGGGTCGACGGCGAGAGCCTGCTGATCGGTTGCAGCCTGGGGCTGGCTCATGCCCGCGCCGGGGAGGGCGCCGACCCGCTGCTATGGCACGCGCATATCGCCATGCAGCACGCCAAGAGTCAGCAAGGTTGCGTGTTTCACGTCTATGACGAGCGCCTCAACCGTAGTGCACGTAGCCAGGCCGATCTGGAGAGCGAGCTGCGCCGCGCGTTGCGTCGGGACGAGCTGGAGCTGCACTACCAGCCGCGCCTGTGCCTGAAGAGCGGGCGCATCGTTGGCCTGGAGGCACTGGTGCGTTGGCAGCACAGTGAACGCGGGCTGCTCTCGCCCAACGAGTTCGTGCCGCTGGCCGAGGAAACCGGGCTGATCGTGCCGCTCGGTTACTGGGTCATCTCCCGCGCGCTGCGCGACATGCAATGGTTGCGTGGGCGTGGCCTGCCGGCACTGCACATGGCGATCAACCTGTCATTCCGTCAGTTCCAGGACAGTCAGTTGCTGCCGACGCTCAGCCGCCTGATCGAAGAGCGCGGTGTCGATGCCCAATGGCTGGAGTTCGAGCTGACCGAAACCGCAGTCATGCGCCGCAGCGATCAGGTGCAGCAGACCATGTTGGCACTGGGGCGGCTCGGCGTGCGTTTCTCGCTGGACGACTTCGGTACCGGTTTCTCCTCCTTCGTCCACCTCAACAGCCTGCCGATCACCCTGTTGAAGATCGACAGGAGTTTCGTCGGCGGCATGGGCGAGCGCGCTGAGAACCGTCAACTGGTACGGGCGATGATCAACCTGGCGCACAACCTCAATCTCGAAGTGGTGGCCGAAGGGGTGGAGAACATCGAGCAGCTCGACATGCTGCGTCAGTTCGGCTGCGATCAGGTGCAGGGCTACCTGATCAGCAAGGCCGTGCCGCTGGCCGAGCTGGCGCGTTTTTTGGTGTTCGGCATGCGCCAGCCGCTGCTCGGCGGTGGTTCGTGAACCGCCGGGTTACGACAGGCAGATGTCGCCTTCGAGACCTTTCGGCCGTTGCAGGCGCGCGATCTTCCATTGGAAACCCAGCACCAGGCCGGTAGCCGTCGCCGCCAGGCCTGCAGCCAGACCCCACCAGACGCCATGGGCGCCCCAGCCCAGCGGGAAGGCCAGTAGCCAGGCCAGCGGCGCGCCGATGCACCAGTAGCCGGTCAGGCCGATCACCAGAGTGGTACGACCGTCGTTGAGCCCCCGGATCGCACCCATGGCGATGCTCTGCAGGCCGTCGAACAGCTCGAACCAGGCGGCGATCGCCAGCAGGCTCACCGCCAGGGTGACGATATCGGCGAACGCCGGATCATGCCGGTCTAGGAACAGGCCGATGATCCACTCCGGCAGCAGCCAGAACAGCAGAGCGAACATCAGCATCAGTGCCGCGCCGAGGCACATGCCCAGATGCCCTGCCAGGCGTGACAGATGCAGGCGGTTGGCGCCGTAGTGCAGGCCAACGCGAAAGGTCACCGCATAGGACAGGCCCTGCGGCACGATGAACGCCAGGGCAACTGTCTGTATGGCGATCTGATGGGCTGCCAGTTGCACGCTGCCCAATGCACCCATGCACAGCGTGGCGAAGGTGAACAGGCCTTGCTCGGCGGCGTAGGTGCCGCCAATCGGCAAACCGAGGCGCAGCAGATCGCGTATCTCGGCCCGCTGCGGGCGACCCAGGCCGCCTCTTAGCTTGTACCCTCGGTAAGTTGGTGAGATCAGGATATACAGCGCCAGAGCCAGTGCCATGGCGCTGCTGACCAGCGCGGTGGTCATGCCGATACCGCTCAGACCGAGGCTCGGCAGGCCGAACCAACCCTTGATCAGCGCATAGTTGATGGCGAAGTTGGCGGCCGTACCGACGATGCTGATGGCCATCACCGGGCCAGGATGGCCGATGGCGCTGGTGAAGCCGCGCAGGGCCATGAAACACAGGTAGCCGGGCAGGGCCAGTGACAGCGGGCGCAGGAAGGCCATGGCCTGGTTGGCCGCTGCAGGGTCCTGGCCCAGATGCGGTAGCAACGGGCCCAGCCCATTGAGGCACAGTGCACTGGCAACGCCCAGCAGCATGGCCAGCCAAAGTCCGTTGCGCAGCAGACGGGTGACGCCGCTCGGGTCACCGGCACCATGACGAATCGAGACCAGGCTGCCTACCGCGGCGATCACGCCGGTGCAGAAGATCGAGAAGATGAAATAGCAGGTGGCACCCAGCGCGCCCCCGGCCAACTGCTCCGGGCCGAGCATGGCCATCATCAGCGTGTCGGTAAAAATCATCAGCGCGTGGGCCAACTGCGCGGAGATCAGCGGGCCGGCCAGGCGCAGCAGTGCACCCAGCTCATGGCCAAGGGAATTCTTCATGATGAGTAAAACTTCGGTAGGGTAAGCATCCCCAGACTGTCGTCGGGTGAGCAATGGCCGCTATTCTCGGGTTTATAGTGATTGCCCACAAAAGGAAAATAACCATGCCAGGCATGACTAAAACTCATGGAGCAGTGCAATGACCCGCCGCCTTCCTCCGCTGTACGCACTGCGTGCCTTCGAGGCTGCCGCCCGCCATGCCTCATTCACCCGGGCTGCCGAGGAGCTGGCTATTACGCAGAGTGCGGTAAGTCGGCATATCCGCACGCTGGAGGATTACTTTGCCTGCCGCCTGTTCGAGCGCCGCGGCCGCAGCCTGCAACTGACCGACCCAGGTCGCGCCTTGCTGCCGGGGTTGAGCGATGGCTTCGATGCACTGGAGCGAGCCAGCGCCGCGTTGCGCATCGACGATCAGGTGCTGCGCCTGAAGGCGCCCTCCACCCTGACCATGCGTTGGCTGCTGGCCCGTCTGTCGCACTTTCGCCTGGCCAACGCGGATAGCGAAGTGCAACTCACCAGCGCGTGGATGGATGTGGACAAGGTCGATTTTCGCCACGAGCCATTCGACTGCGCAGTCCTTCTTTCCGACGGCCAGTTTCCTGACGAGTGGGAAAGCGTGCTGCTGTTCGAGGAATGGCTGACCCCGGTGTGCGCGGCCGCTGATACGGTGGCCGGCCCGTGGACGCTGGCACGTCTGCAGGCTGCCGAACAGCTGCATCCGACGCCGGATAGGCGCGACTGGCGGCGCTGGTTGCAGGCCACCGGCCTGGGGGAGCAGGTGCCACTGAAGACCGGTCAGCTGTTCGACATGCTCGAACTGGGTATCGTCGCGGCTGCGCGGGGATATGGCGTGTCCATCGGCGACCTGCTGATGGTGGCCGAGGACGTAAACGCTGGTCGACTCGGTCTACCCTGGCCAACGGCGGTATTCAGTGGTGACAGCTACTATCTGGTATGGCCGCGTGGCCATCGCGCCCAGGCGCGTCTGCAGCGGTTGCGCGATTACCTGTTGGCAGAAGTGGCGGCGATGCAGCTCCCGCAGGTGGAGCGTTTGCTGTGACCATGCTGGCTTTTTGATAATTAATGATGGCCATTCGGCAGACGCCAATTGACCAACCATACTACTCAGGTATCCTGCCGCGCCCTCGGCTCCAAGTCGTCTGATGACTCTGGTCCAATCCATCCCTAGTTCCGTTGGCCTGCCACCCTGAGTCAGGCCTTGAGAGGCCTGAATGACCCCTCCCCGTTCCCGCATCGCTTTGCAACTGGCAGTTGCCTTGGCGCTGGTGCTGGTATTGCTGATCAGCATCAGCACCCTGTTCGCCCTGCGTTCGCTGAACAGCGCCAACCTGGTGACCCGCGCCGAGCATCTGGGCAGCGAAGCGCGCCTGCTGGCTGACCAACTGGACACCTTCCACGGCAGCCTGCGCGACAGTACGCAGCGCCTGGCTGGGCTGTTCGAGCAGCGCTTCAGTAGCGGCCTGCAGGTGCGCGACGATGAGCGCATTACCGTCGGCAGCCTGCAGCCCCCGGCGCTCTACTGGGGGGCGACGCGACTCAACAACGACTTCAGTGAAGTCGACGACTTCACCCGCATGACTGCTGGCGTCGCTACCGTGTTCGTACGCCACGGTGAGGAGTTCGTGCGCATCACCACGTCGCTGACCAAGCAGGACGGTACGCGCGCGCTCGGTACTGTGCTGGACCACCAGCACCCGGCCTACCAGCGCTTGCTGTCCGGCCAGAACTACGTCGGTCGCGCGCTACTGTTCGACCGCTACTACATGACCCAGTACACCCCGGTACGCGATTCTGGCGGGAGAGTGATCGCGGTGCTGTTCGTCGGCTTCGACTACACCGACGCGCAGAACCTGCAGATGCGTAACCTCACGGATTTCCGTATCGGCAGCACGGGCTCGCTGGCCTTGCTCGACGAACAGGGCAAGTGGCTCGTGCCCCCGGCTGGTGCAGTGACCATGAGCACGCTGCCCGAAGCGCTCGCCGAGCTGATTGCCAACCCAGGCAAGGGTGGTTTCTGGAGCGATGGGCGCGACGAGTTCTACAGCGTCGCCATGCCATTTGCCGGCGGCCCCTGGACGGTGCTGGCAAGCATGCCGCGTGAAGAAATCCAGGCTGTCACCTGGCGGGTCGGTACCCAGTTGGCCATCGGCAGCGCGCTGACCCTGCTGCTGGCGGTGATCGCCGTGGTCTGGCTGCTACGGCGCAAGCTGCGCCCGCTGGGTGATCTGGTGCAGCAGGCGCAGGCGTTGGGCGCCGGTCATCTCGGTGCGCGCATGGCGCCGTCCAGTGACGACGAAATCGGCGAGCTTGCCCGCAGTTTCAATCGCATGGGTGAGGCTCTGGCGAGCATGGTGGCGGGTATTCGCAGCGCTGCTCAGGATGTCAGCGCCCGCTCTCAGGCGATGTCGACGCTGTCGCGTGATGCCTATCAGGGTATTGATCAGCAGTCCGGCGAGATCACCAGCATGGCCGGTGCGGTGGAGGAGTTCAGCGCCACCTCGCAGAACATCGCCGACAACATGCGCAGCACCGAGCGCCTGGCCAGTGACAACGCCCAGCAGACCCGTATCGGTCGCACCTCGATGGATCAGGCCTCAGAGGCGCTGGTGCAGATTGCCGAGGCGCTGGAGCAGACCTCGACCGTGATCAACAGCCTGGGCCAGCGCTCGCAGGAAATCGGCGGCATCGTCAGTGTGATTACCTCGATTGCCGATCAGACCAACCTGCTGGCGCTCAATGCAGCCATCGAAGCGGCGCGCGCCGGTGAGCAGGGCCGCGGTTTCGCCGTGGTCGCTGACGAGGTGCGCAACCTTGCCGGACGTACCCGCGAGGCGACCAACGAAATCTCGACGATGATCGGCAGCATCCAGAGTGAGACCAGCAGCGCCATTGTCACCATGGAGCAGGGCCGCCAACTGATGCAGGACGGCCTGGAACGCAACGCCAAGGTAGCTGCGGCGCTGGCGCAGATCAGTGAGCAGAGCGAGGCAGCGGGCGAACAGTTCACTGCGATCACCACTGCCACCAGTGAGCAGAGCAGCACCGCCACCGTACTTAGTGCCAACCTGCAGAGCATCGCCCAGGCCAACGGCGAGCAGCGTGAGGTGGTTGCCAACCTGGCCGACACAGCCCGCGAGCTGGATCGCCTTGCCGCTCAGTTGCGTCAGGAGGTTGAGCGCTTCCGCTGATTCAGCCTGCGGCGGGGCGATACTGCAGTGCTTCGGCCAGGTGCTCGCGGCCGATCGACTGCCGCTCCGCGAGGTCGGCAAGGGTGCGTGCGACCTTGAGGACTCGATGCGCTGCGCGTAGGGACAGGCCGAGGCGCTCGCAGGCGTTCTCCAGCCATTGGCGATCCGCGTCGCTCAGCGCGCAGTGCTGGCGCAGGCCAGGCAGGTCGAGAAAGGCATTGGCCACGCCCTGGCGCCGCACCTGGCGTTGACGAGCGTTGGCCACCTTGGCCGCAGCCTGAGCGGTGCTTTCACCTTCTTGCAGGGGCATCTCCAGGGCTGTGCTTTCGCGGGCCACCGTCAGGTGCAGGTCGATACGATCGAGCAGCGGCCCGGACAGCTTGGCGCGGTAGCGCTGGATCTGCTCCGGTGTGCAGCGGCAGCGGTTGCTCGGGTCGCCCAGATAGCCGCAAGGGCAGGGATTCATGGCGGCAACGAGCTGAAAGCGGGCGGGAAAACGTACCTTGTCGCGCGCCCGGGCAATGACGATATGGCCACTCTCCAGCGGTTCGCGCAGCACCTCCAGCACCTTTCTGTCGAACTCCGGCAGTTCGTCCAGGAACAGCACGCCCTGGTGCGCTAGCGTGATTTCGCCAGGCTGCGGGCGACTGCCGCCGCCGACCAGCGCTGGCCCCGAAGCGCTATGGTGTGGTGTGCGAAAGGGCCTCTGCGGCCAATGCTGCAATGGCGTATGGCTGGCCACCGAATGGATGGCGGCCACCTGCAGCGCCTCGCTTTCATCCAGCGGTGGCAGCAGCCCGGGCAGGCGGCTGGCCAGCAGTGTCTTGCCGGTGCCGGGCGGACCACTGAGCAGCAAATTGTGCGAGCCGGCGGCAGCCACCAGCAGCGCACGTTTGGCCGCCAGTTGGCCCTGGACTTCGGCCAGGTCCGGGTAAGGCAGGCTCTGTCTGAGCAGTCCCTGTGCGGCATAGGGCTCGAGTGGCGCGCTGCCGTTGAGGTGTGCCGCGATCTGCAACAGATGTTCGACGGCGATGACTTTCAGCCCCGAAGCGAGGCTGGCTTCCTCGGCATTGGCTTGCGGCACCAACAGGGTGCGCCCGGCTTCGCGCGCTGCCAAGGCGGCCGGTAATACGCCCTGTACCGGACGTACCGCGCCGGACAGCGCCAGCTCGCCCAGGCATTCGTATTCGTCGAGCGACCCTGCCGGCACCTGGCCGCTGGCAGCGAGAATGCCCAAGGCAATGGCGAGATCGAAGCGACCGCCGTCCTTCGGCAGGTCTGCCGGCGCCAGATTCAAGGTAATGCGCTTGCTCGGAAACTCGAAGGCTGCGTTGAGGATGGCGCTGCGCACGCGGTCCTTGCTTTCCTTGACCGCGGTCTCCGGCAGGCCCACCAGCGTCAGCGAGGGCAGGCCGTTGGCCAGGTGCGCTTCGACAGTGACGGCCGGTGCTTCTACGCCTACCTGGGCGCGGCTATGGACGATGGCCAGGGACATGATCGCTCCTTGATCAAGTGGGGTGCAGTGCCTGTAGGAGCGGCTTCAGCCGCGAAGCCTGTGCGCGGCTGAAGCCGCTCCTACAACATAACCTTAGTCTGCGGCAGTGAGCTTGGCTTCCAGCTCCGCGACCTTGGCTTCCAATGCTTCGAGGCGAGCGCGGGTACGGGCGAGAACCACCATCTGGCTGTCGAACTCTTCACGGCTGACCAGTTCCAGCTTGCTGAAACCACTTTGCAGCAGGGCTTTGAACTGGGCCTCCAGCTCGGCGCGCGGCAACGGGCTATCACCGCCGAACAGGCGTGAGGCGTGGCTACTGAGGGTGTCGAGCAGGGCTTTGGGCGGCAGCATGATCAGGTTCCGTAAACAGATGGTCGGCAGTGTAGCACGCGACTCCAGTCGGGACGTTTGGGCATTGGTTGCACGATTTTTGAGCATGCAAAGACGCGCTGCTGCACCAAGATTGTGCGTGAGATTTCGCCTTGATCTATGGGCAAAGCCCCCATGCGCCGGTAAAAGCCTGACAGATGGCGCTTTTACAGGAGCTGGCAAGCTTTCTGCTTAGACCCCAGCGACGCATGCACCGATGCAGTACCGGTGCGGCAGGCGAAGCGGGGGAGTGTTTCGTCTAGAGCGGTTGGTGGGTATCGACCAGGCCAGGCTGGAACGGTCGGTGCATTACAAAAGCCAGACACTGCGCTTAGACTTGAGCCGGGTTCGCAATTCCTGGGGCAAGTCCACCTTACACGGGAGAAAGTTTCATGAAGCTAGTCACTGCCATCATCAAGCCGTTCAAGCTCGACGACGTGCGCGAGTCGCTGTCGGAGATCGGCGTGCAGGGCATTACCGTCACCGAGGTCAAGGGCTTCGGCCGTCAGAAAGGCCATACCGAGCTGTATCGCGGTGCCGAGTACGTAGTCGACTTCCTGCCCAAGGTGAAGATCGACGTGGCCATCGCTGACGATCAGCTGGATCGCGTGATCGAGGCCATCACCAAGGCTGCCAACACCGGCAAGATCGGTGACGGCAAGATTTTCGTAGTCAACCTGGAACAGGCGATTCGTATCCGTACCGGCGAAACCGATACCGACGCGATCTAACCCGCCTCCGAACCCCACGCCCCAGGAGTAAACCCATGACTCTGCGAACTTTCGCAGGGCTAGGAGCCCTTTTGTCCTCGAATTCTGGCCATGTGCTGTTTTCGAGGGCGATGCCGGAGTTGGCGATACCCTCGCCACTCTGCTGTGCCAGACCCTCTTCAGGTCTCGCGCCCGGCCTAGTGATGGGAATGCCTGGTCGCCATACGGCGCAGGGGTTCCGGTGATCCAGAACGAGCGTGGCAACGACCTGTAAAGCATGCGGAACGCGTCCGGCGCCAACCTGGACGTTTCAACCGAACAGCGCACAACGAAAGCGCCGGCAAGAGGTGAAAAATGGATAACACAGCATTGACTGCATTGCAGTACGGCTTCGATACCTTCTACTTTCTGATCTGTGGTGCCCTGGTGATGTGGATGGCAGCGGGCTTCGCCATGCTCGAGTCCGGCCTGGTGCGTGCCAAGAACACCACCGAGATCCTGACCAAGAACGTGGCCCTGTACGCCGTTGCCAGCGTCATGTACCTGGTGATCGGCTACCACATCATGTACTCCAGCCCGGAAGGCGGCATCCTGCCGAGCCTGGGTTTCCTGATCGGTGACGAGAACACCGTCGAGTCCGTTCTGGCCGGTGGCGACGATGCCCCCTACTACTCGGCGCGTTCGGACTTCTTCTTCCAGGTGGTGTTCGCCGCAACCTGCATGTCGATCGTGTCCGGTGCAGTGGCTGAGCGCATGAAGCTGTGGGCCTTCCTGGCCTTCGCGGTGGTCATGACCGGTTTCATCTACCCGGTTCAGGGCTTCTGGAAATGGGGCTCGGGCTTCCTCAACGAAGCAGGCTTCCTCGACTTCGCCGGTTCGGGCGTAGTGCACATGGCAGGTGCTTCCGCCGCTCTGGCTGGTGTGCTGCTGCTGGGCGCTCGTAAGGGCAAGTACGGTGCCAATGGCCAGGTCAATGCCATTCCCGGTGCCAACCTGCCGCTGGCCACGCTCGGTACCTTCATCCTGTGGATGGGTTGGTTCGGCTTCAACGGTGGCTCGCAGCTGAAGATGAGCACCATCGAAGACGCCAACGCCGTCGCTCAGGTGTTCACCAACACCAACATGGCCGCTGCCGGTGGCCTGATCGCCGCGCTGGTCGTGGCTCGCATCCTGTTCGGCAAGGCCGACCTGACCATGGCGCTCAACGGTGCCCTGGCCGGCCTCGTGGCCATCACCGCCGAGCCGCTGACCCCGAGCGCGCTGCAGGCCACCCTGATCGGTAGTGTCGGCGGTGTGCTGGTGGTGTTCGCCATCCTGGGTCTGGACAAGCTGAAGATCGACGACCCGGTCGGTGCCATCTCCGTACACGGCGTGGTCGGTATCTGGGGCCTGCTGGCTGTCTGCCTGACCAACGGTGACGCTTCGCTGGGTGCTCAGCTGCTGGGTATCGTCAGCATCTTCGCCTGGGTCTTCATCGCCAGCCTGATCGTATGGAGCATCATCAAGGCAGTGATCGGCCTGCGCGTAAGCGAGGAAGAGGAATACGAGGGTGTGGATATCGCCGAGTGCGGTATGGAAGCCTACCCGGAGTTCACCGGCAAGAAGTAAGCTTCGCCGGAATGACAAGGGCGCCTTTTGGCGCCCTTTGTTTTTTCTGACAGCACGCTAGAATGCGCGCGCTGGAGCCATCAAGAGTGAGAAGCGGCATGTGGCAGCAACGCATCATAAGCCTGCGCCCGCGCGAACGAGGTTTTCATCTGGTGACCGAAGAGGTGCTGGCTAAATTGCCGGAACTGGCGCAGATCCGTATTGGTCTGTTGCATCTGTGGCTGCAGCACACCTCGGCATCGTTGACGGTGAACGAGAACGCCGACCCCGCGGTACGCCGCGATTTCGAGCGCTTTTTCAACCGTCTAGTGCCACAGGGTGAGGCGGGCTACGAACACGATTACGAAGGGCCGGATGATTTGCCGGCGCACTTCAAGGGCAGTTTGCTGGGCTTTCAGCTGCAGCTGCCGATACAGCAGGGACAGCTGGCGCTTGGGACCTGGCAGGGCATCTACCTAGGCGAGCACCGCGATCATGGCGGCGCTCGGCAAGTGGTGGCGACCCTGCACGGCGAGGTGATTTGAATTTTTTCTGGTCGTGCGGTGTACACCGTGTGGCTGGGCTATAACTAACCTGCTTTTCGCAAGTCATGAGGTTGAACATGAGCGACGAAGACCTGGAACAAGATGATCTGGAAGGGGCCGACGAGGACGATGGCGAGGAGCTGGCTGCCGCCGATGACGGCGACAGCAGCGATGACGAAGGCGACGGCGAGGTCGTAGCCAGCGGCAAGAAGAGCAAGGCCAAAGCCGTCGAAGTCGACGAGATGCCCAGCATCGAAGCCAAGCAGAAGGAACGCGATGCCCTGGCCCGTGCCATGGAAGAGTTCCTCGCCCGTGGCGGCAAGGTGCAGGAGGTGGAGCCCAACGTGGTCGCCGACCCACCCAAGAAGCCCGACAGCAAATACGGCAGCCGCCCCATCTGAGGACGGCTCGCTGCAAGGAACCCGCCCCTGTGGCGGGTTTTTTGTTGCCCGTCATCCCTGGCGACGATTCGGGCACACCGTCCGCGGCTCTTCGGTGAGACGGCCAGGCTGTTCATTTGCGGTCGTGCGCGTTTGGCACCCCTCTCCCATTTATGGGAGAGGGGCTGGGGGATGGGGCCGAAAACCACGCAAATCTGCCGGCTACCTGATCACTGGGCAGCGGTTGTGTCGTGAGTATCGACGCCGTGCGCGGCTTGTTCTCAGGAGCTCAGGTCCACTCTGCGGGTCAGCGCGTCCAGCTACCCAGCAATGCCGGTAGTTCGGCCAGGCTGGCGATCTGCGCATCCGGCGTGGTTTCGCCCTCCCAGAGTCGACCTTGCGGGTTGAACCAGATCGCCCGCATGCCGGCCGCCTGAGCGCCGGCGATATCGTCGCTGGGATGATCGCCGATATGCACGGCGCGCTCTGCTGCTACGCCGCCTGCGCGGCTCAAGGCTTCACGGAAGGGCTTCGGGTCAGGCTTGCCGATGCCCAATTCTTCGGCGCACAGGGCGAAGCGGAAGTATTCCGACAGGCCCAGGCGCCGTACATCGGCATTGCCGTTGGTGATCACGCCGAGCATGAACCGTTCGGCCAGCGCCTCCAGCGTCGGGTGTACCTCGGCGAACAGCGCGACCTGATGGCGGGCGCTGAGAAATACCTGGAATCCGGCCTCGGCCAGCGTCTGCGCCTCGCTGTGCGGGTAGCCGGCGTCTTCCAGGGCGTGAAACAGAATGCGCCGGCGTAGTTCGCTGAGGCGATGTTTGAGCATCGGTTCGGCTTCGAGCAGGCGGCTGCGCACGGCCCAGAGGTGTTCGACCGGTACCGCACCCAGACGCGGCGCGTGCAGGGCGAGCCAGTTGCGCAGGGCTGCTTCGGCGTCCTGCATGACCGGCGTGACGTCCCAAAGCGTGTCGTCGAGGTCGAAGGTGATCAGTTCAATGCTCATTCGGAACCGCCTTTGCGTTTGGCCCTGGGGTGGGCCTGGTCATAGACATTGGCCAGGTGCTGGAAATCCAGGTGGGTGTAGATCTGCGTGGTGGCGATATCGGCGTGTCCGAGCAACTCTTGTACGGCGCGCAGATCCTGCGAGGACTCCAGCATATGGCTGGCGAAGCTGTGGCGCAGCATGTGCGGATGCAGATGCTGGCCGAGCTCGCGTACGCCGGCCTGACGCACGCGCAGCTGCACCGCACGCGGCCCGAGGCGGCGGCCCTGCTGGCTGATGAACACCGCGCCATCGCTCGGGTTGGCCAGCTTGCGAAGGGGCAGCCACTGCTCCAGCGCCTGGCGTGCCAGGCTTCCGACCGGCAGTTCGCGCACTTTGTTGCCTTTGCCACGTACGCGCACCAGACCGGCTGGCAGGTCCAGGCCGTCGAGATCAAGGCCAACCAGCTCGGACAGGCGCAGCCCCGAGGAATAGAACAATTCGAGCATGGCCTGGTCGCGGCGGGCGATGAAGTCGTCCTCCACCGCGCCATCGAGCAGTTGTGCGCTGCGGTCGGCGTCCAGCGTGCGCGGCAGGCGGCGTTCGCGTTTCGGAGGGCTGAGGCCGGTGGCCGGGTCGTGGCGGCACAGGCCTTCACGCAACAGATATTGATAGAGGCCGCGGGTGGCCGAGAGCAGACGTGCCAGGCTGCGGCTGGACAGGCCTTGCTGATGCAGGCGGGCGACCAGGCGGCGCAGGTTGCGGGTATCCAGCTCGGCCCAGTCGCTCAGGCCTTCGGCTTCGCAGAATGCCAGCACCTTGCCGAGGTCACGGCGATAGCCGTCGAGGGTATGCACCGACACCTGGCGCTCGCGGCGCAGGTGTTCGAGGTAGGCGTCGAGTCGATCGTGCATCGATGCTCCCAGAGGTCATGTAGGAGCGAATTCATTAGCGATCATGGCTGGCTCGGCGTCCACCCTATCGCGAATGAATTCGCTCCTACAAAGTCGGCAAGCTATGAGCCCGCGTTCGATGGGGCAAGCGCTGCGTCAGCGTACCGAGCGCAGCGGTGTGGCGAAACTGGGCAGCACGCGCGCCAGGACTTCGGCGATATAGCCAAGGAACAGCGTACCGAGCGAGCTCTTGTAGTGCTGCGGGTCGGCGCTGCCGATGGCGAGAATGCCATGCAGGCCCTGATGGCTGAGGCTGACCACGGCAGCGGAGCCGACTTGCGCCGCGTCTTCCTTGCCGAAGAGAAACTCCAGCTCGTGCGGGCGTAGCACGCCGCAGATGGTCTTGCCGCCGCTGAGCAGGCCGCCGACCTGTTGATGCGCCTCGGCCGAGCTGACCGAGCGACCGACCGGCAGTTTGTTGTCGCTGAACAGGATCAGGCCGACGAAGGGCACCTGAAACTCGTGGCGCAGGCTGTCTTCGACCACGCCAACCACTTCCTCAAGGCTGCCGGCATCGAGCAGGTCGAGCACCAAGCGGCGGGTCTTGTCGAACAGGCGGTCGTTGTCGCGGGCCACGTCCATCAGTTGGCCGAGGCGGTGGCGCATCTCGATGTTGCGCTCGCGTAGCAGCTTGACCTGGCGCTCGACCAGCGACACGGCGTTGCCGGGCTGGTGTGGAATGCGCAGTTCGGGGATCAGTTCTTCATGGTCGATGAAGAACTCCGGGTGCAGGCGCAGATAGGCTGCAACCGTTTCCGAATCGAGCGGTTTGGGCGAATCCTGCTGGTCGGTCATAGGCGAACCTGTCCTTCGTATACGCGGGCAGCGGGCCCGGTCATCATAACCGGCTGACCTTCGCCTGCCCATTCGATGGACAGTTTGCCGCCCGGCAGCTCCAGTTGCACGGGCGAATCCATCCAGCCCTGGCGAATCGCCGCGACTGCAGCGGCGCAGGCGCCGGTGCCGCAGGCCTGGGTTTCGCCGGCGCCGCGCTCCCATACCCGCAAGCGCGCATGCTTGCGGTCGAGCACCTGAAGGAAGCCGACATTGACTCGCTGCGGGAAGCGCGGGTGATGCTCCAGCTTTGGCCCGAGCGTGTGCACCGGCGCGTCATCGGTGTTGTCGACACGCAGCACGGCGTGTGGGTTGCCCATCGACAGTGCGGCCAGCTCGACGCTTTGGCCATCGACATCGACGCGATAGTTCAACGCTGCCTGTTCGGCCTGGAACGGCACCTGTTCCGGCTGCAGGCGCGGGGCGCCCATGTTGACGCAGACCTGGCCATCGTTCTGCACGCGCAGCTCGATCACGCCGCTCTTGGTCTCGACGCGGATGACCTTCTTGGTGGTCAGGCGCTTGTCCAGCACGAAGCGGGCGAAGCAGCGTGCGCCGTTGCCGCATTGCTCCACTTCCGAACCGTCGGAGTTGAAGATGCGGTAGCGAAAGTCGACATCCGGGTGGCTCGGCGGCTCGACGATCAGTAACTGATCGAAGCCGACGCCGGTGTGGCGGTCACCCCACTGCTTGGCGTGCTTGGGCTGCACGTGGGCATGCTGACTGATCAGGTCGAGGACCATGAAGTCATTGCCCAGGCCGTGCATCTTGGTAAAGCGCAATAGCATGGCTTTACCCTCAGGCTGGCAGCAGGCTTTCGCCGGCGTAGAGCTCTTGAACGGTTTCGCGGCGGCGTACTTCGAAGGCCTGCTCGCCGTCCACCATCACCTCGGCGGCGCGGCCGCGGGTGTTGTAGTTGGAGCTCATGACGAAACCGTAGGCGCCCGCCGAACGCACGGCCAACAGGTCGCCCTCTTCGAGCACCAGTTGACGATCCTTGGCCAGGAAGTCGCCAGTCTCGCAGATCGGCCCGACCAGGTCGTAATTGCGCGCCTCGCCTTCACGCGGCTGCACCGGTGACACGTCCATCCAGGCCTGGTACAGGGCCGGGCGGATCAGGTCGTTCATCGCCGCGTCGACGATGGCGAAGTCCTTGTGCTCGGTGTGCTTGAGGTATTCCACCTGGGTCAGCAACACGCCAGCGTTGGCGACGATGAAACGGCCGGGCTCGAACACCAGCGACAGATCGCGGCCCGCCAGACGCTTGCGCACGGCGGCGATGTAGTCCCCCGCCAGCGGCGGTTGCTCGTCGCGGTACTGCACGCCGAGGCCACCGCCCAGGTCCAGATGTTTGATGGTGATGCCGCGCTCGGCCAGCTTGTCGACCAGCAGCAGCAGGCGATCCAGCGCATCGAGGAAGGGGTCGAGGGTGGTCAGCTGCGAGCCGATATGGCAATCGACGCCGATCACGTCCAGGTTCGGCAGCTCGGCGGCGCGGGCGTAGACCGCCTCGGCCTGCTCGATGTCGATGCCGAACTTGTTTTCCTTGAGGCCGGTGGAAATGTACGGGTGAGTGCCGGCGTCCACGTCCGGGTTGACCCGCAGCGAGACGGGCGCCTTGACGCCCAGTTCGGCGGCAACCTTCTGCAGGCGCTCCAGCTCGACGCTGGACTCGACGTTGAAGCAATGCACGCCGACCTCCAGTGCACGACGCATGTCATCGCGGCTCTTGCCGACACCGGAGAAAACGATACGGCTCGGCTCGCCACCGGCCGCCAGCACGCGCTCCAGCTCACCGCTGGAAACGATGTCGAAGCCGGCGCCGAGACGCGCCAGAACGTTCAGCACGCCGATGTTGGAGTTGGCCTTGACCGCGAAGCAGACCAGGTGCGGCATGCCGGCCAGGGCATCGGCATAGGCGCGGTACTGCCCTTCGATGTGGGCGCGCGAATAGACGTAGGTGGGCGTGCCGAAGCGCTGGGCCAGCGCGGACAAGGCAACGCCTTCCGCGAACAGCTCGCCGTCGCGGTAGTTGAAGGCTTCCATGGGGCAGCTCCTGTCAGAGTTCGAAACGGTCTCGGCTGTTGCCGGCGTTGTCGTCGCCCGGCAGGTACAGCGGGCCTTTCTGACCGCAGCCGGCCAACAGGCAAACGGCGGCGAGGAGCGCGAGGGTCAGTCGCTTCATGGGGCAGTCCTTGAAATAAGCGTGAATTGCGCCGGAGTATACCGACCCCCTGCCACCTTGCCTATGCGCGCGGCGCCCGCCTGGCGGGGCGCTGGCTCGATTTACGTGCGCACGCCGAAGGCATTCGTGCCAGCTTGGGTTAGCATGCGGCGAGTAACGAGGAGCCCCGATGGACAATCCCGCGATTCTGGCCGGCTCGGTCTCGGTCGCCTACCTGCAAGGCCTGATCGAACACCTGCAACGTCAGGGGGTAGCGCCCGACGCCTTGCTCGCCTATGCCCAGTTGAGTCCGGAGGCCCTGAGCCAACGCGACCAACGCATCGCCGCCAGTGCCTATCTGACGTTGCTGGGCGAGGGCGTGCGCCTGACCGGCGATCAATGTCTGGGCCTGCACCTGGGCGAGTCGGTGCGCCCGGGCTATTACGGCGTGCTTGGCTCCCTGATCATGAGTTGCGCCACCCTGGCTGACGCGTTGCACCGGCAGGCGCGCTACGCTTCGCTGGTCGGCAACCTTGGTTTGGTCGTACTCGATGATGAACCCGCCAGGCCCGACTGCGAACCGTTGGTGGCCCATACCTGGCAGCCATTGCTGGCGCAGCAACAACGGCAGTTGAGCGAGGAAACGCTGGCCGGCTGGGTCAGTTTCGGGCGCTGGATCAGTGGCCTGGACATTGCGCCGACCGAAGTGCGTTTCCAGCATTCGGCGCCGACCGACACCTCTGAACATGCGCGGATCTTTCGTTGCCCGGTGCTGTTCGATCAACCCGACAATGCCCTGATCTTTCCCAAGCGTCTGCTGGCGGTACCGCTGAACCAGGCCGATGCACAGGTGCGTGGCATGCTCGATGCCTATGCCGATCGGCTGCTGGCCGAGCTCAATCAGGGCAACAGTGTGCTGGATCGCGCGCGCCTGGAGTTGGCTCGTCAGCTTCCGGAGCAGGGGCCGGATCTGGAGGCCATCGCTGCTGCCCTGGCGCTGAGTCCGCGAACCTTGCAGCGGCGTCTGCGTGAGGGGGGGCTGTCGTTCAGCCAACTGGTCGACGAGACGCGCCAGCAACTGGTGCTGCATTACCTGCGCGACCCTGCGCTGGAACTGGCGGAAATCGCCTTTCTGGTCGGGTTCAGCGAGCCCGGTTCTCTGGCGCGTGCATTTCGTCGCTGGACGGGAACGAGTCCGGGCGAGTACCGTCGCCACCTTTGTACGCCGGCCGGCTAACCTGGCCTGTCGTTTACAACTATTTTTTATGCAGTTGCTGCATCTAGTGAGGACACCCCAATGAGCCTGAGCGAAGCCCGCTTTCACGACCTGGTCGATGCCACCCAGCAGGCGGTGGAGGACATCTTCGACGACAGCGGCCTGGACGTCGATCTGGAGAACAGTGCCGGTGTGTTGACGGTGCGTTTCGATAACGGCAGCCAACTGATCTTCAGCCGCCAGGAGCCGATTCGTCAGCTGTGGCTGGCGGCTCGTTCCGGTGGCTTCCATTTCGACTATGACGAGGCCGAGGGGCGCTGGATCTGTGACACCAGCGACGAGCAGTTGGGCGAGATGCTGGTGCGCATCACCCTCGAGCAGTGCGGTACCGAACTGGAGTTCGATGAACTCTGAGCCGGACGAGGCGCCCCAGGCCTCGCCATGCCGGCGCCAGTGCTGTCTGGACGAGCACGATGAGTGCCTGGGCTGTGGCCGCACCTTGCAGGAGATTCTTGACTGGGGCGTGGCCGATAACGCCCGCCGACGCTTGATCTGCCAGGCGGCGCAGCAGCGTTTGCAACAGCGCCAGCAGGGCCGTTGACCCAGCAGTCTTGTTTATTTGTCCGGCTGTGTTAGGGTTCGGGAGAACATTCAGCTGAACCCTGCCTTCGGGCGGGGTTTTGCTTTTTTATGGCTTACGCGAGGAGACCGCCCGGCATCATGAACAGCACACCTACCATCACCATTACCCGCCTCGATCTGCAGCGTCTGGAGCGCCTGCTCGACAGCCTGGACGAGTTCGGACCTGGCGCAGAAGCGCTGCAGGCCGAGCTGGATCGTGCCGAAGTGGTGGGGCACGACGAGGTGCCGGCAGGGGTGGTGACCATGAATTCGCGCGTGCACTGCCGTGAAGAGAGCAGTGGCAAGGACTATCACCTGACTCTGGTCTATCCGCAGGACGCCGGTGGCGATGGCAAGGTCAGCATCCTCGCACCGGTCGGCAGCGCCTTGCTCGGCCTGTCCGTTGGTCAGCACATCGACTGGCCGGTACCGGGTGGCAAGCAGCTCAAGCTGACCCTGCTGGAAGTCGAATACCAGCCTGAAGCAGCGGGCGATTACGACCGCTGACGCCCTCCCCGGGCTGGGCTAGAGTGAGGTTTCCGCCAATGGCAAGGAGGCCTCGCCATGCCCAGTCTTCCGCTGTATTTCCCGCCGTCCTACCAGCTGTCGCGTGCCCTGCTCTGCGCCGAGCTGCTGATGGCCGCCTACGATCAGTACGAGCAATGGCTGGCGCAGCAGCGTCCACGCTCGCCCGAGCACTTTCACTGGCAACAGCCTGAACTGGACGGCTGGCAGCTTTCTGCGCCTGTCTGGAGTGTGCTCAGTGAGTGGCATGTGCTCAACGAGTCCGAGCCTTTTGGCTTTGCCGCCCGAGACCCGCAGGGCGATTGCTACCTGGTGTTCCGCGGCACCGAGTCGGTGCAGGACTGGCTCGATGATCTCGACCTGGATCAGCGTGATTATCCCTGGCAGAGCAGTGCCGGGCTGGTGCATGACGGCTTTGTCAAACTCTATGCGTCGCTGCGTGATCAGGCTCTGCTGGCCCTGGACGGCTTGCAGCCACAGGCTCGGCTGTGGGTCTGTGGTCACAGTCTGGGCAGTACCCTGAGTACGCTGGCGGTACCGGATCTGCTGCGGCGCTGGCCATCGTTGCTGCTGCAGCATTACAACTTCGCCAGCCCACGCCTTGCTTCTCCGGCCTTCGCCAGCTTCTACAACGGGCTCGCCGTGCCGACTTACCGGCTGGTCAACGACAGCGATCTGGTGCCCGAGGTGCCACCAGCAGACAGCGATCGCTGGTTCTATCAGCACCTGGGCTTGCCGGTGACCTTCACCGCCAGTTACGGAGGTGTCGCCGCCAACCACAGCATGGGTGGCTGCTACCTCTATGCGTTGAACAATCCCGATGCGCCGATGAAGGGCTAGACCTGCTGCAGCGCCGCATTGAGGGCATCTTCCAACCCGCTCTTATAGTGCAGGTAATGCACCGTCTGCGCCTGCTGACCGGCCAGTACGGCCGACAGGTCGAGGTCGGTGATGTAGCAGGGGTAGCGCTCGCCACCGGCACGCTGGGCGAGGATGTGCTGAGCGACGGCGCGATACAGTTCGCGCCCGTACTCCAGCTCGGAAAACTCGCGATGGTTACAGTACAGCGTGACGTGGCGCTGGCGGCCGTCGCCCGGCTCGACGATAGCCTGCACATCGTAGAATGGATGGCTGACCTGAGACTCGGGTGCCGGCCTGCGCTCGAGGCGCTGGGCGCGCAAGGGGGCATCCGGCAGCAGCTGGTAATAGAGGATTTCCAGTGGTGGTTCGTTGTCCTTGGCATCCAGCGGCAATATCGCATTGCGTCTGTACAGCAGCGACTGCAGGAAGCGCTGCAGTGGCGTGAGCAGGCTCTGCTCGTTGCTGAATAGCAGACGTCGGCGCCACAGGGCGTTGCGTTCATCGAGCAGCGTCAGCTCCGCTTCGCCGCTGGTCTCGTGCAGGCGGTAGAACACCTGGATGCACTGCGGCCGGCCCATGGGCAGGATCAACGCCAGGTCATCGCCATCGAGTGCATGGCGATCCACGCGCAGCGGGCTGTAGAGCGCCTGCTCGGCACCCAGGTGATCGAGCAGCGCGGGCAGATCGCCCAGGGCGGTATGGCTGACCTGGCCGGGCGCCAGTTGCAGAACGTGATAGTGCTGGCGCACCTGCACCAGATAGCGCGACTGGCGACCTTCCGAGTAGCTTTCGAGCAGGTCGCGCAGCAATTCCTCGACCCGTTCGGCGATGGGCTGCGCGCGGTTGCGGCAATAGCAGCGCACCACCACCTTGGGTTGCGGGCCGCCCACCGGCAGGCTGTTGAGCAGGTCGCGCAGGCAGTCGAGCAGGGCATCCTGGCCGTCATAGCGGCTGACCTGCAGCTCGTTCCAGCTGTTGAGTACGACCTGGTCGAGAGTTTGCACCAGATTCTCGCGGACTCCGGAGTATCCCAGTGCATCGGTGCGCCCGGTGGTCATGTGCACGTTCATCTGGCTGTGCTGCTTGAGCGGGTCGACGCCGACATTGACCAGCAGCAAAACCTGATCGGGAACGCTGGCACGCAGCAGGGCGGCCTCTTCCACTGCCTGTGGGGGCAACGGGAAGCTCTGCTGCAGACTGCCGATCAGGTTGGACAGCTCATACTCGGTCAGGTCGCTGGTACCCGGGTGCAGGGAAAGGCGTGTGCTGCTGTCGATTACGCCGTTGCGGTGGCACCAGGCGAGCAGCTCGATCAGCTCGCGGGAGCGCTTCAATGGCGCGAAGTCTGCCCACTCCTGAGCTCCCAGGCTGCCATTGAACAGCGCCCAGAGATATTCGTTCGGGGCCTCGGGGCTGGGGTACTGGACCAGGGTCAGGGTGTCTTCGGCCAGGTCTGGAGCGATGCCGGGGTTGATGAACTCCACCTTGCCGGCCTTGCGCTCGAACGCCGCGTACAAGCGCCTGCCCAGCACATTCAGGTCGCGGTTGTTCAGTGAGCTGCCAGCCTGGGCGCTGCGCGCGAACTGCGAGAGGAAGCGGTAGCTGTAAGTCAGCTCATTGACCAGCACGCGCCGTTCGGCGGCGACCTGGCGCACCTTCCACTGGCTGCGACTGTCGAGCACGCTGAGCTGGCGGTTATGCCAGCCCCACTCGCCAGTCAGGCGTTCCAGTAGCAGGCGCTGCCAGCTCTTGGCGCGACCACGAGTTGGCGGGCGGCTGATCTTCTTGTTCACCTTCAGGTACAGGCAGCGGCGGATCAGTTCGAGCCGTTCGTGATCGCCGCGGACGCTGAGGTATTCCTCAAGGCGACGGTAGACGACGACATAGGGGTCGAGTTCGTCGAGGTCCAGGCGGCCCTCGAATACTGCCTGCTTGAAACGCAGTGCCAGGCATTCGACCTTCGGGTGTTCGCTGGCGTAGACCTCGGTGAGCAGCAGCTTGAGCGCGGACTTGTAGGGCGACTCGATACCCTTGTACAGCTGCCACATACCTGCGCCGATGAACTCTTCCGGTGGAATGCGTGCCAGATGACCGAGGTCGAGAACGTCTTCGGCGCGCACGAAGCGCTTGCTCAGCAGAGTGCGGCAGTAATCGTCATAGCGCGCCTCCTCGTAGACCGGCACCAGCCACCAGATCGGCGTACGCCCGCCGAGCCAGATCGCGGTGCGGTAGAACTCGTCGAGCAACAGGTAGTGTTGGGTGGTGCCGCAGTCGTCCGAGGTCAGCTGCGCCTCGCGTGCACCCTGGGTAAAGCGCTGCGGGTCGACCAGAAAGACATGCACTTCGGCGCCTTGAGTGGCCGCCCAGCTCTCCAGTTGATCGCATTTTTTGCGCAGGTCTTGCAGTTCCTGCGCAGTGAGATTGGGCGAGTGGCACAGCCACAGGTCCATATCGCTCTGCTCGGCCTGCGCCACGGTGCCCAGGCTGCCCATCAGGAACAACCCATGCAAGGGGGCGGCGCCCTGGCCGCGGCGCGGCCTGTAGACGAAGGAGCGGGTCAGGCGTTGCACTTCTGCCAGGCTGGCATCATCCGGCTCGAATCCGCTGAGGCCCGCGGGTGTGCTGGCCGAGACGTAGCCTGGCAACAGCGGATGGTTGACGTGCAATAGCAGCGGCAACAGCTTGAGGACCAGTTGCTGGCGCGTGGACAGCGCCTCCATGGCTCGCTGCAGACGCCCCTGGTTGATCTGTAGAAAGCGCGCGCGCAACTGCGCCAGCACCTTGCGGTCGATGCCGTCATCGATATCGGGGCGTATTTCCTGCGTGCGCGTCATGCTCGAACTCAACTGCGGATGCTGCAAGCCTATCAGCGGCGTGCTCGCCAGTGCAGTGCCTTGACGCTATATCGCCCGCCGCGCCTTTCCCTTAAGGGCGGCCGGCGGGCAACCGGGATTAAGCGGGGGTGGTCTGGTGGGTCGAAAGAATGGTCAGTAGTGCCTGTGCATGCTCGGCAGCATCGATGCCCAGACTGGTCAGGTAGCCGCCATCGGCCTGGCTCACAAGGCCTTTTTCGTGGAGGCGAGTAATGGCGCCCTGTGCCTTGAATGAGGCGTTGTTATGCACCTTCAGCCCTTCCTGATGGTTGTCCAGGTTGTACAGGGCGAGGATTTCCAGCTCGTCGATCAGGTCAGCGTTGAATGACTTCATGGTGACTCCGTCTTGTTGTTGTGGCGCTCTTGCAGTGTAGAGCCTTGCAGGGGGCTCTGCCCATCGGTGAGTTGCCAGTTGGCGAGAATGCGCTGGTAAGTGCCATCCTGCCTGATCTGGCGCATACCGGTGTCGAAATCTTGCAACAGCGCCGCGGCCTGTGGATGGTGGCGGGAAAAGCTCAGGTAGAGTCGCGGACGATGTACCCGCGCCAGTGCCTTGAACTCGCCGACCAGTTCGGGATTGTCGCGTAGCAGCGCTTCGGTGGTGCCGCGAAAGGCGATCACGTAATCCACGCGGTCGCGCTGCAGCATGAGAAAGCCGTTGATATCGCGTCGTACCGGAATACGCCGGATATCGGCATAGCCGTCGAAGTACTCACCGTAGGTGTAGCCGATGGTCACCGCCACGCGTTTGCCGCGAATGGCGTCCAGATCATCGACCATGTCCGCATTATTGCGACCCCAGAGCAGAATGTCGTCGCTGAACAGCATCTCCTGTGGCAATAGAAATTCGGCGCGGATGCTCGAATCGGGCGTGGTATTGAAGCAGGCCGCCAAGCTGCCCGAGCGCGTCAGTTCCATGCACCGCGAATACGGGTAGGGCGCCAGTTCGATGGGCGATTCGCTAGCGGCGAAAGCGGCGCGCACGATGTCCGCCGACATGCCTTCGATCCGCTCGTTACGCCACGCGGTATAGGGATACCAGTCGTCCTCGGCACCGATGCGAGGCAAATCGGCCAATGCTGCGCCGCCCCAGAGCAATGACAGCAGCTGGGCGAGCAAGACGGCGATGCGTGGCGGCGGGCAGGCCATCGAAGGCGGTACCTTCTCGGACGGGACTGGAGGTGACAGTAGCAATCTGCCTGCCAGCCCGACCAGTGGCCTGAGTCAATCCCTGCTCAGTTTTCTTCCGGCAGGCCGGGTAGCGCGCGCAGGGCCTGCTCGTACCAGGCGCCATCGAAGGGGCGATCCTCGCGCAGCATGGCGTCGACCTCATGGGCCAGCACCAGCGCCATCAATTCGAGAATCTCTTCACGCTCGTAACCGACCAGCGTCAGCTTGTTGTACACCGCCTTGGCGGCAGCCGGCTCGCCACTCTCCAGCTGGTTCTCGATCGCCTGGATCAAGGTGGCTTCGGCGAAGTCTTCGTCTTCCTGGTCGTTGTTCTGGCTCATGTCGGATTCCTCATTGATGGCCGGCGGCAAAGTCGATCAGGGCCTGGCCGGTCAGACGGTAGGTGGTCCACTCGCTTTGTGGGCGGGCGCCGAAGGATTCATAGAAGTCGATGGCGGGCGTATTCCAGTCCAGCACCGACCATTCGAAGCGGCCACAATCTCGTGCCACGGCCAGCTGCGCCAGGTGCCGCAGCAGCGCCTTGCCAGCGCCCAGGCCTCGAGCCTCGGGGCTGACGTAAAGGTCTTCCAGGTAAAGGCCGTGCTTGCCCAGCCAGGTGGAGTAGTTGAAGAAATACACTGCATAGCCGATGGGCTTGCCGTCGTGTTCGCAGATCAGGCCGTGAGCGGTGCTACCGTCGGCGAACAGGCTGTCGCGGATACCGGCGGCGTCGGTTTTCACCTCGTGCTCGGCCTTCTCATAGATGGCCAGGTCGGTGATGAAGCGCAGGATCAACTCGGCGTCGTCGGGAGTGGCGGGGCGGATGTCTATAGGCATGGAAATGTCTCGTGGCAGCGTTCAGCTGTAAGTGACGGTCAGCCACGTCAGGGGCAGGCCAACCAGGCAGAGAAAGCCGAACGTTGCGACCCAGGCGCTGCGCGAACCCATCGGGTCGGCCACGCGCAGCGGCAGGCGCGGGTAGCGCCCTAATGTCAGCAGTCGTAGTGCCAGCCAGCCGGTCGTGTAGAAGACGTAGCCGATGATGATTTCAAGCGCGATCTCGGCCAGTAGCGCCAAGCCGCGCAGCAATAATTCCGGCATGGGAACTCCTTTTCCGTTTCTCGCCGAGCCGCGCTTAGCGGCTGGCCAGCAGTTCGCGACCGCGCGCCACCGCTGCACGCACCTGAGCCGGTGCGGTGCCGCCGATGTGGTTACGGGCATTCACCGAGCCTTCCAGGGTCAGCACGGCGAATACGTCCTGCTCGATCTGGTCGCTGAACTGGCGCAGCTCGTCGAGGCTCATTTCGGCCAGGTCCTTGCCGCTGTCGACGCCGTACTTCACCGCATGGCCGACGATCTCGTGGCAGTCGCGGAACGGCAGGCCCTTGCGCACCAGGTAGTCGGCCAGGTCGGTGGCGGTGGAGAAACCGCGCAGAGCCGCTTCGCGCATGATGGCGTGCTTGGGTTTGATCGCCGGGATCATGTCGGCGAAGGCGCGCAGCGAATCACGCAAGGTGTCGGCGGCGTCGAACAGCGGTTCCTTGTCTTCCTGGTTGTCCTTGTTGTAGGCCAGCGGCTGGCCTTTCATCAGGGTCAGCAGGCCGGTCAGGGCGCCGAACACGCGGCCGGTCTTGCCGCGTACCAGCTCGGGCACGTCGGGGTTCTTCTTCTGCGGCATGATCGAGGAGCCGGTGCAGAAACGATCCGGCAGATCGATGAACTGGAACTGCGCGCTGGTCCACAGCACAAGCTCTTCGGAGAAGCGCGACAGGTGCATCATCGCCAGCGACGCGGCGGCGCAGAATTCGATGGCGAAGTCGCGATCCGACACGCCGTCCAGGGAGTTGCCGCCCACGGCGTCGAAGCCCAGCAGTTCGGCGGTGATCTCGCGCTGGATCGGGTAGGTGGTGCCAGCCAGCGCGGCAGAGCCCAGGGGCATGCGATTGGTGCGCTTGCGGCAGTCGACCAGGCGCTCGTAGTCGCGCGACAGCATTTCGAACCAGGCCAGCAGATGGTGGCCGAAGGTCACCGGCTGGGCCGTCTGCAGGTGGGTGAAGCCGGGCATGATGGTCTCGGCTTCGCGCTCGGCCTGTTCCAGCAGGCCCTGCTGCAGGCGGGTGATTTCGGCGAGGATCAGGTCGATCTCGTCACGCAGCCACAGGCGGATGTCGGTGGCCACCTGATCGTTGCGCGAGCGGCCGGTGTGCAGCTTCTTGCCGGTCACGCCGATGCGGTCGGTCAGCCGCGCCTCGATGTTCATGTGCACGTCTTCCAGGTCGACGCGCCAGTCGAAGGTGCCGGCCTCGATCTCGCCCTGGATCTGCTTGAGGCCGTCGATGATCGCGTCGCGCTCGGCGTCGCTCAGCACACCGACCTTGGCCAGCATGGTGGCGTGGGCGATGGAGCCCATGATGTCGTGGCGGTACAGGCGCTTGTCGAATTCCACCGAGGCGGTGAAGCGGGCGACGAAGGCGTCGACGGGCTCGCTGAAGCGGCCGCCCCAGGACTGATTGGTTTTTTCGCTGCTCATGATATGGGCTCTGGATCGGGCAGGCCACGTTGGCGGCCAGCATGGCGGACAAAGTGCGTCGATAATAACAGGGTCGGCAGGCGTTTCGCCGGGCCGCGTTCGCCGTCGGGCGGCCGGCGGTGCTGTCGGTTGCTTCACAATTTTGCACTGAAGGCGGCATTTCGGTGCTTTATTTTGTCCGGCGGGAGCCGTCTGGCTTGCCGGCCTGCAAGGCGACACGGAAACTGCGTCGATGCACACACAATCGCTTGCCAAGAATAAACCCAACGTCGCCATCGACGACTTCTTCGTCCCGGAACTGTGTCAGCCGGAAGCCCTGCTGAGCATGGTGTTGCTGGCCGAGCTGCTGGTACTGGTGCTGGTGCTCGCCGAACCGATGACGCCTGGCTTCGATTGGGTACGCCTGGCCCTGACTTCGTTGTTCGTACAGTGGATCGTGTTGCTCTCGGCAGCCGTGCTGTGCCGTCTGCGGCCGCTGCTGGCGCGCCTGCGCCCGGCGTTGGCGGGCTGCCTGTGCTGTGCTCTGGTGGTGGTGCTGACCCTGAGCTGCACCGCGGTGGCCGACTATTACGAGCTGGGTGGGCCGCTGCCGCGTAGTGGTGAGGTAAATCTTTATCTGCGTCACGCGCTGATCAGCCTGATCATGTCTGCACTGCTGCTACGCTATTTCTATCTGCAGAGCCAATGGCGTCGACAGGAGCAGGCTGAGCTGCGTGCGCGCATCGAATCGTTGCAGGCGCGGATTCGCCCGCATTTCCTGTTCAACAGCCTCAACAGTATCGCCAGCCTGGTCACGCTCGATCCGTACAAGGCCGAGCAGGCGGTGCTGGATTTGTCTGATCTGTTTCGCGCCAGCCTGGCCAAGCCCGGCACATTGGTGCCGTGGAAAGAGGAACTGGAACTGGCGAAACGATATCTATCTATCGAACACTATCGGCTCGGTGAGCGACTACAGTTGCAGTGGGAGGTCGAAGGTGTGCCGGAGGATCTGCCGATTCCCCAGCTGACCCTGCAGCCTCTTTTGGAAAATGCGCTGATCTATGGCATCGCGCCACGTATCGAAGGTGGCCTGGTGCGGGTCGAAGCGGATTACCAGGATGGTGTGTTCAGCTTGTGTGTCAGCAATCCGTATGAAGAGCGGGGCGAGCAGCACCCGTCGCGGGGAACGCACCAAGCGCTGAGTAATATCGATGCGCGTCTAGCGGCACTTTTTGGGCCGCGCGCGAGTCTCAGCGTGGAGCGCCGTGACGGCCGTCATTACAGCTGTCTACGCTATCCTTGTGCGAGACTCACGCAGGAAGCCAGAGCAATATGAATGTCCTGATCGTCGATGACGAACCCCTTGCCCGCGAGCGCCTGAGCCGCATGGTCGGTGAGCTCGAGGGTTACCGGGTCCTGGAGCCCGCCGCCAGCAATGGCGAGGAGGCCCTGACCCTGATCGATAGCCTCAAGCCAGATGTGGTCCTGCTGGATATCCGCATGCCTGGCCTCGACGGCTTGCAGGTCGCTGCCAAGTTGTGTGAGCGCGAAGCACCGCCTGCGGTGATCTTCTGCACGGCGCATGACGAGTTCGCCCTGGAGGCCTTTCAGGTCAGTGCCGTTGGTTATCTGGTCAAACCCGTACGCCCCGAAAGCCTCAGCGAAGCCTTGAAAAAGGCCGAGCGGCCCAATCGCGTGCAACTGGCCGCCCTGACTCGCCCAGCCGCCGAGACAGGAGGTGGTCCGCGAACCCATATCAGCGCCCGTACCCGCAAGGGCATCGAGCTGATTCCGCTGGATCACGTGGTTTATTTCATTGCCGATCACAAGTACGTCACCTTGCGTCACGAGGGCGGCGAAGTGCTGCTGGATGAGCCGCTCAAGGCGCTGGAAGACGAGTTTGGTGACCGCTTCGTGCGCATCCACCGTAATGCGCTGGTAGCGCGCGAGCGCATCGAACGTCTGCAGCGCACGCCGCTCGGGCATTTCCAGCTGTTCCTCAAAGGGCTGGAGGGTGATTCGCTGGTGGTCAGCCGGCGTCATGTCGCCGGCGTGCGCAAGTTGATGCAGTCGCTCTGACACCCTGTCCTGCGCGCCAGGGCGTCATCCTCTTCGCAGTGACCGACAGACCTGCGGCCTATGGCCGCCTGGCAGCGCCGTGATGGGCGAGCCTGTTATGATTCGCGGCAATCCGTTTTCTGGAATTGTCCCATGTCCCGCGAAATTCGCATCGCCACCCGTAAGAGCGCCCTGGCCCTGTGGCAGGCCGAATATGTCAAAGCCCGTCTGGAGCAGGCCCACCCTGGCCTGAAGGTCAGCCTGGTGCCCATGGTCAGCCGCGGCGACAAGTTGCTCGACGCGCCGCTGGCGAAAATCGGTGGCAAGGGGCTGTTCGTCAAGGAACTGGAAACCGCGCTGCTGGAAAACGAGGCCGACATCGCCGTGCACTCGATGAAAGACGTACCGATGGACTTCCCCGAAGGGCTGGGCCTGTACTGCATCTGTGAGCGTGAAGATCCGCGTGACGCCTTCGTCTCCAATACCTACGACAGCCTCGATGCGCTGCCAGCCGGCAGCGTGGTCGGCACCTCCAGCTTGCGCCGCCAGGCCCAATTGCTGGCACGCCGGCCCGATCTGAAAATCCAGTTCCTGCGCGGCAACGTCAATACCCGCCTGGCCAAGCTCGATGCCGGCGAGTACGACGCCATCATCCTTGCCGCTGCCGGCCTGATCCGCCTGGGCTTCGCAGATCGCATCCGCAGCTCGATCAGCGCCGAAGACAGCCTGCCGGCCGGCGGCCAGGGCGCCGTTGGCATCGAATGCCGCAGCGCCGACAGCGACGTACACGCCTTGCTGGCGCCCCTGCATCACCGTGAGACCGCGTTGCGCGTCACCGCCGAACGGGCGCTGAACAAACACCTCAATGGCGGCTGCCAGGTGCCTATCGCCTGCTATGCGCTGCTCGAGGACGACCAGCTGTGGCTGCGCGGCCTTGTCGGCCAACCCGACGGGGGGCTGTTGCTGCGCGCCGAAGAGCGCGCTGCCAGTGGTGATGCTGAAGCCCTGGGGGTGCGTGTCGCCGAGGCACTGCTGGCGCAGGGCGCCGATGCCATTCTCAAGGCCGTCTACGGTGAGGCCGGTCACCCTTGAGCGCCTGGCGCCTGTTGCTGACGCGTCCTGCCGAGGACTGTGCGGTGCTGGCGCAGACCCTGGCCGCTCAGGGCGTCGTCAGTCACTGCATGCCGCTGCTGGCCATCGAGGCGTTGGCCGAAACCGCTGAGCAGCGCAGCACTTTCGCCGAACTTCAGCGCTATTGTGCGGTGATCGTGGTCAGCAAGCCGGCCGCCAGGATTGCTCTGCAGCTATTGGCGCGCCATGCGGTACCGACACCTGATTTGCCCTGGTTCAGTGTCGGAGCCGCTACCGCCGCAGTGCTCGCCGAGCAGGGCTTGCGTGTGCATTTTCCCGACTCTGGCGATGACAGCGAAGCGCTACTCGCGCTACCTGCTCTGCACCAGGCTATCGCCACGACAGCGGCTCCACGCGTCTTGATTCTGCGTGGCGAAGGTGGCCGAGAATTCCTCGCCGAACGCTTGCGCGGCCAAGGCGTGACGGTCGACTATCTGCCACTGTATCGCCGTGTGCTGCCGCAGTACGCGCCGGGTGAGCTCGGCCAGTGCGTGCGAGCGGAACGCCTGAACGGCCTGGTTGTCAGCAGTGGACAGGGTTTCGAACACCTGCTGCAACTGGCTGGCGATGACTGGCCAGCGTTGGCTCGGCTACCCTTGTTCGTACCCAGCCCGCGCGTTGCCGAGCAGGCGCGCAAAGCGGGTGCGGAAATCGTTGTGGACTGTCGCGGCGCCAGCGCCGCGGCCTTGCAGGCAGCGCTGGAGCAGTTTCCGGCTGCCGCCCTCTAAAAGGACGGATACGTGAGCGAAGCATCCACCCCGAAGACGCCAGAAGAAAAACCGGCCAGCGAAGCCGTGAAGACCACGCCAACCCCCCCGCCTACCCAGGCATCTCGCAGTGGTGGCGGCAGCGCTCTTGCCGCATTGGCCTTGCTGATCGGCCTGGCGGGCGCAGGTGCCGGCGGCTGGAGCCTCTGGCAACTGCATGAAATGCAGGGTAGGGATCAGCAGCAGGCTGATGCTCTACAGAGTACCCGCGACGATACTGCGAAGAATGTGAAGGATATGGCCCAGCGCCTGGATTCGCGTTTGTCCGCGTTGCCCAGCGCCGCCGAGCTGGACGAGCGCCGCCGTCTGCTGGCCAACCTGCAGAGCGATCAGCAGCGCCTGAGCCAGCGTCTGGAAAGCGTGCTCGACGGCAGCCGCCAGGATTGGCGCCTGGATGAGGCCGAGCACCTGCTGCGCCTGGCAACCTTGCGCTTGTCGGCATTGCAGGACGTGGCCAGTGCCGAGGCGCTGGTATCTGCGGCTGACGACATCCTTCGTGAGCAGGACGATCCAGCCGCCTTCGCTGCCCGTGAGCAGCTCAGTCGCAGCCTTGAAGCGCTGCGCACCACGGCGCGGCCGGATCGCGTCGGACTGTTCCTGCAACTGGGCGCCCTGCGTGAGCAGGCTGCCACGCTCAATCCCCTGGCGCCGACCTTCGAGGGGCAGGGCGATGTGCTCTCGGATCTGGCCGCCGAAGGCGATGGCAGCGCCTGGTGGAGCGAATGGGCGAAAAAGCTTTCCGACTATTTCCGTATCGAGTTCGACGCTGATCGCAACGTGCGACCACTGCTTTCCGGACAGAGCCTGTCGCAGGTTCGCCTGAGCCTTTCGCTGGCGCTGGAGCAGGCGCAGTGGGCTGCGTTGCACGGGCAGACCGGTGTTTACCGGCAGTCGCTGAAGCAGGCCGAGGAAATCCTCGACGCGCACTTCAACCTGGATAATCCGGATAGTCGCGCGCTGCGCCAGCGCTTCAGTGAGCTGGCCGACGCCAGTGTCGAGGTCAAGGTGCCGGATCTGAGCGAGTCGCTCGATGCACTGCAGGCCTACCTGCAACGCAAGCAGGCGCAACGTCGGCAGGGGGCCGCAGCGGCCGGGGAGGCGCAATGAAACGCCTCATCTGGCTTCTGCTATTGCTGGCCATCGCTGTCGGGCTTTACCTGCTCAGCCTGGCCATCGAGGCTGACCGCGGCTACGTGCTGTTCGCCTACAAGGGCTTCCGTTACCAGTCCGGCCTGTGGGCATTCCTTGGCCTGTTGGTGGTCGTGGTGGTGCTCTACTACCTGATCAAGTGGACGTTGCGTCTGTTGCTTAGCTCGACGCGTCTGGCCAACCCCTGGTCGCGCCTGCATCGGACTCGCCGTGTACGACAGGCTTCCGAGCAAGGCATGCTGGATCTCGCCGAAGGCCGCTGGGCCCGTGCACAGCGCCAGCTGACCCGCGCCGCCGAAGCCGACAGCCAGCCGCTGATGTATTACCTCGGCGCTGCCCGGGCAGCCAACAAGCTTGGCGAATATGAGCAGAGCGATGCGTTGCTCGAACGCGCACTTAACAAGCAGCCGCAGGCCGAGCTGGCGATAGCTCTGACCCACGCCGAGTTGCAGCGCAGCCGTGGCGACAGTGATGCGGCGCTGGAAACCCTGCAGGCAATGCGTGAGCGCCACCCAGGCCATCACCTGGTACTGCGGCAATTGCAGCGTCTGTATTTGCAGCGCCAGGACTGGTCGGCACTGCTCGGCCTGCTCCCGGAGTTGCGCAAGGAAAAGGCGTTGCCGGCCGCAGAGCTTGACGAACTGGAACGCGAAACCTGGCGTGGTCGCCTGGCAGAAGTCGGCGAGTATGGATTGGCGCAGGGAGAAACCGCCCTGCAACCATTGAGCAAGGCCTGGAACCAGTTGTCGGTCAGCCTGCGCAACGAGCCAGAACTGATCGCCACCTATGTCGAACAACTGCGTCGCCTGGGCGCGCAGGAAGAGGCGGAAGAAGTGCTGCGCAGTGCGCTAAAGCGCAGTTACGACAGCCGTCTGGCGCGTTTCTATGGTGTGCTGCGCGGCGCCGATCCGGCGCGTCAGCTGCAGACGGCCGAGCTCTGGCTGAAGCAGCATCCTCAGGACCCGGCGCTACTGCTGACCCTCGGGCGCCTGTGCCTGCAGAACCAGCTTTGGGGCAAGGCGCGTGACTATTTCGAAACCAGCCTCAAGCTCGAACGTCATCCCGAGACCTGTGCCGAACTGGCGCGTTTGCTGGCGCAACTGGGGGAACTCGAACGCAGCAACCAGCTGCTGCTGGAGAGTTTGGGCCTGTTGCATCAAGGGCTGCCGCCGCTGCCGCAACCGCAGGGCGCCACAGCCTGAATGGATGCGGCCGATTGCCGCGGCAGGCCTGCCGTGCGGACGGAGGGGCGTTCCGGCATGATGAACAGCCTGTAATGAGCTGCGGGGCGCCTTGAAAGGCGCCCTCGCTTTCCTCTACCGTACGGCCCTCGATTTCCCTTCCGGAGCCACCATGCACTTGGCCAGCCCGCGTCCCCTGTTTTTCCTGGCATTCATCGGCTGCGTACTGCTCATGGCAGTGGCTCTGTATCTGGAACACGTGGTGGGGCTTGAACCCTGCCCGCTGTGCATCGTCCAGCGTATCTGCGTGATCGGCTTCGGTCTGACCTGTCTAGTGGCGGCCATTCATGGTCCGGCGCGCGGCGGTCAGCGTGTCTATTCGTTGCTGGCACTGCTGTTCGCTTTCGGCGGGGCGGCGACCGCTGGCCGGCAGATCTGGCTGCAAAGCGTGCCGCCTGAGCAACTGGAGGCTTGCCTGCCAGGCCTCGAATATATGATTGAGGCATTCCCGCTGCAGGAAATCGTCAGTAAGGTCTTCCGCGGCACTGCGGACTGTGCAGAAGTCAATTGGACGCTGTTCGGCATGAGCATTCCCGAATGGAGCCTGCTTGGCTTCATCGGCATGCTCGCCTTCTGCCTGCTCCAGTTGCTGCGTCGCAACTGAGAATGCGAATTGCATGAAGCCACGCTGCTCGTGGCTTCTCGATTAAACGCTCGTATGAAATTTTCTCGTGGCTATGCCTTGATGGTGTGTGCCCGCGGGCATAATCTGGCTCGCACGCACCGCCGGAAAAACGCCATTTTGCGGTTGCCTTCCCAAGACCAAGCATCGATTGACAAAAAATCGTCGGGAATGAATTTAAACGTCGCGCAGCGATAGCCCGAAGGCTGGCCGCCAAGGAGCAGCCATAAAGAACGTCTCGGGAGCGGACGTATAACAGGCATTATCGATAAGGGAAGCGAGGTTCATCATGCTCGAGAAATGTCGGAACGCACAGGAACGTTGGGGCGGGGTTCACCAATTGATCGATCGCTGGCTGGGTGAGCGCCGCGAACTGGTGTTGGCCTATACCGCCCTCACCAAGGCGCCGCAGGCTCCGGCCATCAATTGTGAGTCCCTGCAGGGCTTCTGCGAATTGCTGGTTGACTATGTCTCGGCCGGCCACTTCGAGGTCTACGAGCAGCTCACCAGCGAGGCCAAGGCTTTCAATGACCAGCGTGGTCTGGAGTTGGCCAAGCAGATCTATCCGCGCATCGAAGCCATCACCGAGGTCGCGCTGGCCTTCAATGATCGCTGTGACAATGGTGACAGCCGCGACAATGCCTCACTGGTAGCCGAGCTCAATCGTCTGGGCCAGCTGTTGCACGAACGTTTCGAGCTGGAAGATTGCCTGATCGAGGTGTTGCACAACGCCCATCAGGAACAGGCCGCCGAGGCGCTCTGACCGCTCGATGTCAAAAAAGCCTGGGTCTGGCGCCCGGGCTTTTGATTGTGGACCGCGGCGTCGCTCAGTCGGCCACGTCCAGCAGGCGTAGATCGAACACCAGCGGTGCATAGGGCGGTATCAGATCTCCTGCGCCGTCTTCCCCATACGCCTGATCCGACGGAATCACCAAGCGCCAGTGCGCGCCCTTTGGCATCTGCAGCAACGCACTGCGCCAGCCGGAGATCAGACTGTCCAGACGAAACCACTGTGGCGTGCTGCTCTCGTCGAACACGCTGCCGTCGGCCAGTTCTCCGCGATAACTCACCTGCACCCGGCTGCGAGCGGTAGGCTTGGGGCCACTGCCAGGGCTCAGTTCGGTTATCAGAACGCCATTGGCCAGCGCTCGCACGTTGGGGCGTCGACTTTCCCCAGCGAGAAAGCGTTGTTCCGCTTCGATGGCCTTGGTATGGCGCTGTGGCGACGCTTCGATACGCGCCTCGTGCTCATCGAGCAGTTGCTCGATACGGCCTGCCTCGAGGCGCAGTGGCTTGCCCTCGTAGGCCTGGCGCAAGCCTTCGAGTAGTTCGCTCAGTGGCAGGTCGGGCACTTCTTCGTGCAGGCGCTCGCCAAGGCGTACGCCGAGGCTGTAGGCCAGGTCCTGCTGGTGCTGGTCGGCCTGCACGCCCAAGCTGCAGCAGAGCGCGAAGGCGGCGAGTACGGCGCGGCTCATGACGATGTCTCCCGATGAATATGCCGGCGATTATGCCAGGCAAGCGGTACCCGCGCTGTGATCGCCAAAAGGCCTATGGCGAGGCGTCTCGCCTGGGTCTAGTATGGGCGCATCCACATCCGCCTGGAGGCGCGCCATGTCGGCCAAGAAGAAGTCCGTGACCACACCGTTGCACCTGTTGCACCAACTGTCTGCCAGCCTGCTCGAACATCTGGAAAATGCCTGCTCGCAAGCGCTGATCGACGCCGAGAAACTGCTCGCCAAACTGGAGAAGCAGCGCGGCAAGGCTCAGGAGAAACTGCACAAGGCCCGCAGCAAACTGCAGGACGCCGCTGTTGCCGGCAAGGCCAAGGCGCAAGCCAAGGCCAAGGATGCCGTCGCTGAGCTGGAAGAGTTGCTCGATGCGCTCAAGGCCAGTCAGAGCGAAACCCGTGGCTACATCGCCCAACTCAAGCGTGACGCTCAGGAAAGCCTGAAGTTGGCGCAGGGCGTTGGCAAAGTGAAGGAAGCCGCCAGCAAGGCGCTGGATGCACGTGAAGCCAAGGCCGCCGCACCGGCAGCCAAGCCTGCAAGCAAGCCCTCCGCGGCGAAGAAGCCCGCTGCCGCAAAGGCACCAGTTAAGAAGGCCCCGGCCAAGCCCACCGCAGCCAAACCGGCCAGTAAGCCAACCGCCAAGCCAGCCGCGACCAGCAAGCCAGCTGCAAAGCCGGCGGTAGCCAGCAAACCAGCGGCTAAAGCTGCCGCCAGCAAGCCAACAGCGTCCAAACCCGCCGCGCCCAAGCCAGCTGTCAAACCTGCTGCTGCCAAGCCGGCCGCGAAATCTGCCCCAACAAAGGCACCGGCGAAGCCCGCGACGGCCAGTAAACCAGCCGCCAAGCCAGCTGCTACAAAACCAGCAGCCGCTAAACCGGCAACTGCCAAGCCCGCTGCGAAACCCGCTGCCAAGGCTGCGCCTGCCAAACCTGCCAGCACGCCCGCTGTGGCGAAGAAGCCGGCTGCGGCGAAAGCACCTGCGAAGAAGGCTCCGGCGAAGCCCGCTGCAGCCAAGCCAGCCTCCGCACCGGCTGCACCGGCCACCCCGGCGGCGCCCGCCACGCCTGCCGCGAGCGGCGGCAGCGGTACCCCGAGCGCGTCCTAAGGCAGATTGACGGCGTCGCGCAGCACCTGCAGCGCGGCGCTGTCATAGCCGGCCAAGCGAATTAACCATTCCTCTCCATTCGTCTCGCCAGGCCATGTTCCGGCCAGTTTCTGCAGCCGTTCGAGCAGTACCCGTTCGGCCTGCAACTCGAGTTTCTTGATCTGCTCGCGCAGGACGGCCAAGTCGGTGTCCTCGCCTGCTGCCGTGCGCCAGTCGCGTCGTGTCTGGCGCAAGGGCGAGATCACCTCACGCTGCCAGGGTGCTGTCACTTCCGTCAGGGCGCGCAGGCGCTCTTCCAGGCAGCGCACACCGCGCTGCTGCAGCCAGGCGCCAGTTAGCAACAGGCAAACGTCGCTGCCCGTTTCCTGCAATTGCAGGCAGGCCTGCTCCACGCCCGGTTTGGCGTAGAGTTCGAGGGCGAAATTCCACAGATCCTGCACGCGGCCTCCGGGCGATTTGATAGACTCCGCCGCCATTATGATCCGACTCCAGAACCTCACTCTACAGCGTGGTCCGCAACGCCTGCTCGAAGGCGCCGAGCTGACCCTGCACGCCGGTCACAAAGCCGGCCTGATCGGTGCCAATGGCGCCGGCAAATCCAGCCTGTTCGCCCTGCTGCGTGGCGAGCTGACGTCGGACGCCGGCGATTGCCTGTTGCCCGGTGACTGGCGTATCGCCCATATGCGCCAGGAGGTCGACAACCTCGAGCGGCTGGCTGTGGACTACGTGCTCGATGGTGACCACAACCTGCGCCGTGTGCAGGCCGAGCTGGCCGCCGCCGAGCAGAGCCATGATGGTGCCGCCATCGCCCGCCTGCACAGTGAACTGGACAGCGCAGACGGCTACACCGCCGATGCCCGCGCGCGCAAGCTGTTGGCCGGCCTGGGCTTCGAGAACACGCAGATGGACCGCCGCGTCGGCGACTTCTCCGGCGGCTGGCGCATGCGTCTGAACCTGGCCCAGGCGTTGATGTGTCCGTCCGATCTGCTGCTGCTCGATGAGCCGACCAACCACCTCGATCTGGATGCAATCCTCTGGCTCGAAGGCTGGCTGCAGAGCTACCCGGGCACCTTGCTGCTCATTTCCCACGACCGCGATTTTCTCGATGCGGTGGTCGACCACGTGGCCCATGTCGAGCAGCGCAAGCTGACCCTCTATCGCGGTGGCTACACGGCCTTCGAGCGCACCCGCGCCGAACGTTTGGCCCAGCAGCAACAGGCGTACGAGAAGCAGCAGGCGCAGCGCGCGCACATGGAAAAGTACATTGCCCGCTTCAAGGCCCAGGCCACCAAGGCCCGCCAGGCGCAGAGCCGCATCAAGGCCCTGGAACGCATGGAGGAGCTGAGCGCCGCCCATGTCGATTCGCCCTTCGACTTCGTGTTCCGCGAGGCTGACAAGATATCCACGCCGCTGCTCAGCCTCAGCGAAGGCCGCCTGGGCTACGGCGACAAGACCATCCTGCAGCAGGTCAAGCTGAGCCTGGTGCCGGGCGCGCGTATCGGCCTGCTCGGCCCCAACGGTGCGGGCAAGTCGACGCTGATCAAGAACCTCTCCGCCGAGCTGCAGCCGCTGAGCGGCAGCCTGACCCGCGGCGAGAACCTGGTGATCGGCTACTTTGCCCAGCACCAGCTGGACGCGTTGGACGACAAGGCCAGCCCGCTTTTGCACTTGCAACGCATCGCGCCGACCGAGCGCGAGCAGACACTGCGCGACTTCCTTGGTGGTTTCGATTTCCGCGGTGCGCGCTGCGACGAGCCGGTAGTGAATTTCTCCGGTGGTGAGAAGGCGCGCCTGGCCCTGGCGCTGATCGCCTGGGGCAAGCCCAACCTGCTGCTGCTCGATGAGCCGACCAACCACCTAGACCTGGAAATGCGCCTGGCGCTGACCATGGCCCTGCAGGAGTTCGCCGGCGCTGTGGTGGTGGTCTCCCACGACCGCCATTTGCTCAAGAGCACCACCGACGAATTCCTCCTGGTCGCTGATGGCCGCGTGGCGCCCTTCGACGGCGATCTCGATGACTATGCCCGTTGGCTGGTCGACTACCGTCAGCGCCAGGCGCCGCCAAGCGCACCGGCTGAAGGTGCCGCGGACAAGACCGACAAGCGTGCCCAGCGCCAGGCGGCGGCCGCGCTGCGTCAGCAACTGGCGCCGCACAAGAAACAGGCGGAAAAGCTCGAGCAGGAACTGGGCAAGGTGCAGGAAAAACTCGCCGCCGTGGAAACCCAGTTGGGCGACAGCGGCCTGTACGAGTCCTCGCGCAAGGACGAACTGCGTGAGCGCCTGGCGGAGCAGGCGCAGCTCAAGGCCCGCGAGGCCGAGCTGGAGGAAGCCTGGCTGCTGGCGCTGGAGACCCTGGAGGCGTTGCAGCAGCAACTGGAGGAAGCCGAGTAATGGAACAGCTTGAATTATTGGCGGCCTGGCGCGATCCGCTTATTCGCACCGGCCAGGTACTGCTGATCATCCTGCTGGCGTGGATCGCTCAGCGAATTCTTACCCGCGCCATCAGCCGCCTTGGCGCGCGCTACAGCCTGCTGCCGGCAGAGGTACTGCAGCCGCTGCGCGGCCTGGTGCGCTGGCTGATCATGGGCAGCGCGTTGCTCATGGTGCTGGAGCGGCTGGGCGTATCGGCTAATGTGCTGTGGACGGCGCTGACCGGTTTCACTGCCGTCGCCGCGGTGGCGTTCTTCGCCATCTGGAGCGTGCTGTCGAACATGTTCTGCGCGCTGCTGATCTTCACCATGGGCCCGTTTCGCCTGGGCGATACCGTCGAAGTCATCGAGAGCGCCGACAAACCCGGGGTGAAGGGGCGGGTGATCGCCATCAACCTGTTCTACACCACCTTGCAGGATCTCAGCGAAGATGCAGCCGGTGCGCTGCTGCAGGTGCCCAACAGCCTGTTCTTCCAGAAGTCGGTCCGCCGCTGGCGCTGAGCCACTGTTCGAGGCGCTGGAGCAGGAGTAGGCTGTATCGCTCTCTCCCTGATTTCAGCTTTTCGAGGTACGCATCATGGCATTGGAAACCTGGCTCGCTTTCTTCGTCGCCTGCTGGGTGATCAGCCTGTCGCCAGGTGCCGGTGCCGTGGCCTCGATGTCGGCCGGCATGCAGTATGGCTTCTGGCGCGGCTACTGGAACGCGCTCGGCTTGCAGCTCGGCCTGGCATTGCAGATCGCCATCGTCGCCGCGGGCGTGGGCGCCATCCTGGCGGCCTCGGCACTGGCCTTCAGCCTGATCAAGTGGTTTGGCGTGGCCTATCTGGTGTTTCTCGCCTACAAGCAATGGGTTGCCCTGCCCAGCGATCTGGATGCCGGTGCGGCCGAGCGCCCCATTGGTCGACCGCTGAGCCTGGTGTTGCGTGGTTTCCTGGTCAACTTCAGCAACCCCAAGGCGATCGTCTTCATGCTCGCGGTGCTGCCGCAGTTCATCAACCCGCATGAGCCGCTGGTGGCGCAGTACCTGGTGATGGGCGTGACCATGATCACTGTTGACCTGATCGTCATGGCCGGCTATACCGGTCTCGCCTCGCGCGTACTGCGCCTGCTGCGCACGCCGCGCCAGCAGCGGGTGATGAATCGCAGTTTCGCTGCGTTGTTCGCCGCTGCCGCCGGCCTGCTGGCAACGGTCAAGCGCGCCGCCGTCTGAGTCTCTTCGGGTCTCGACCGGATGCCGGTCGAGGCCCAACGTTGCAGCGCTCCGTTCGGCTGAATGTTACGAGATATTTCATATTGTTCTTGTGCTGAGCCGCTCGGCCGGCAACAATTTAATGCCACCCATTCTCGTTTGGGATGCATTAATGATCCGCTTTCGTTCCCCCCTTTCCTGGCTGATGCTGCCGCTGCTGGCCTGCCTCAGCTTTCTTGCCGTTGGCGAGCCCCTGGACGGCGCCGCCCAGGCGCTGCACCTGATCGGTTATATCGGCGCTGATTACCCTGCCACCGTTGCAGGTGGCCAGGTCGTCGATGCTGGCGAATACCAGGAGCAACTGGAATTTCTCGATGTGCTGCAAGGCTTGGTCGTCGCCCTGCCGGCTCAGGCTGGGCGTGCCGAGCTGGAGCAGGGCGTGGCTGATCTGCGCCAGGCCGTTACCCAGCGCCAACCTGGCGAGGAGGTGTCCAGCGCGGCCCGCCAGTTGGGCGCGCGTCTGGCCGATCTTTATGAGGTGTCGCTGACGCCGGTGCTGACACCGGACCCGGAGCGGGGCGCGCCACTCTACGCCCAGCACTGCTCGGTGTGCCATGGCGACACCGGACTGGGCGACGGGCCGGCCGGCATTGGCCTGGAACCGCCGCCAGCCAATCTGCGCGACGCGGGGCGCCTGGATCGCCTGAGTCTTTACGATCTCTACAACACCCTCGGCCTAGGCATTGAGGGCACCGATATGCCGGCCTTCGCCGACCAGCTCGACGACCGTCAGCGCTGGGATCTGGCGGTCTATATCGCCGGCTTCACCGCAGCATCGGTGCCGGGCCAGACGCGCTTCGCCATGAGCGAGTTGGCCGGCCGCACGCCTGCCGAGATTGCGGCTGCTGGCGGCGATATCGCCGCGTTCCGCGCTCAGCGGGCTCATCCGGTGCTGGAGCAGCGTGGCCCGCAGCAATTGATCGGCTACACCCGTGAAACCCTGGAACGCAGTCTGCAGGCCTATCGCGATGGTGATCGCGAGCAGGCCTATGACCTTTCCGTCGGCGCCTACCTGGAAGGTTTCGAGCTGGTCGAAGGAGCGCTCGACAACCTCGATGCCGTACAGCGCAAGACCACCGAGCGCGCCCTGATGGCCTACCGGCAGGCGCTGCAGGATGGCGCGGGTGTCGCGCAGGCGGCCCAGGCGTTGGAGCAGGCCAAGGTCGAGCTGGACAAGTCCGCCGCGCTGCTCGCCGATGGCTCCATGGACGGCAGCCTGAGCTTCTTCGCCAGCCTGCTGATTCTGCTGCGCGAGGGCCTGGAAGCCATCCTGGTGCTGGCGGCGATCCTCGCCTTCCTGCGCAACACCGGGCAGCAGCAGGCGGTGCGCAGCGTTCACGTCGGCTGGGGCCTGGCGTTGCTTGCCGGGGTTGGCACCTGGGCGGTGGCGGCTTACGTGATCGATGTCAGTGGCGCGCAGCGCGAACTGCTCGAAGGTATCACCGCGCTGTTCGCCAGCGTGGTGCTGCTGTGGGTCGGCGTGTGGATGCATGACCGCCGCCATGCCGCAGCCTGGCAGGACTACATCAAGAGCAGCCTGGTTGGCGGCGGTGGCCGTTTCGGCTTCGCCGTGCTGGCGTTCTTCTCGGTCTATCGTGAGCTGTTCGAGGTCATCCTGTTCTACGAAACCCTCTGGCTGCAGGCCGGGCCTGCCGGGCACGGTGCGGTGTTGGCCGGCGCAGCGGCCGCTTTGGTGATGCTGATCGGGCTGGCCTGGGTGATCCTGCGCGGCTCGCGCAAGCTGCCGCTGGCGACCTTCTTCGGCATCAATGCGGTGCTGTTGTGCGTGTTGTCCGTGGTTTTCGCGGGTCATGGCGTGGCGGCACTGCAGGAGGCCGGCGTGCTCGGCACGCGCCCGGTGGCGTTCTTCGAGTTCGACTGGCTGGGTATCCACGCCGACGCCTGGAGTCTGTCCGCTCAGGGCCTGGCGCTGGCCGGCATCGCGCTGCTCTACGGCCGCAGCCTGTTGGGTGAGCGCCGACGCCTGGCCGAGCAGGCCTGATGGCGTGACACGGGGGCGGTTTCACCGCCCCCGTTGCCTCATAGCGTGAACCGCTGCCACGACAGCGAGTCTCTGTGCACCTAGGCTGGTTGCAATTCCTCTGCCGAGTGCACGCATGTCTTCCACGATCCATTCCACTCATTACGCCGACAGTCCTGACCTGGCGTTGGCTGCTCTGCGTCATCCCTCTCTGGAGCAGGCGCTCTCTGTAGCCTGTGCTCAACTGGCCGTGCGCGAAGCCTTCCTCGCTGCGTTGCGTGATCCGGCCATCGGCCCGCAGCCTAGGTTGCTACTGGCGGTTTCCGGTGCCGACTTGCAAGGTCAGCGGCGCTTGGCTGCGCTGGTAGCGGAACTGCTGCCGGATGAGGTGGAACTGGACCTGATCGAGCTGGCCGACGACAACCTGTCACGCGCCGTACGCGAGCGCTGCGAGCCGTTCTATAAGTCCTGAGGCGTCCGCCTGCTGGCATACTGGGCGCTGGTTTCTCTGCGGAAGTTGCTGCATGCGCGTATGGATCGACGCCGACGCCTGCCCTCGGGCGGCGCGGGATCAGGTGGTCAAGTTCGCCCTCAAACGAGGGTTCGAGGTAGTGCTGGTGGCCGGGCAGGCCGTGGCCCGGCCGAGTTTCGCCTGCGTGAAACTGATCGTGGTACCCAGCGGGCCGGATGCGGCGGACGATCATCTGGTCGAGCATGCCGTCCCTGGCGAACTGGTAATCTGCAGTGACGTACCACTGGCCGACCGCCTGGTGAAGAAGGGCGTTGCCGCGCTCGACCCGCGAGGCCGCGAGTTCGACGAGCGCAACATGGGCGAGCGCCTGGCGGTGCGTAATCTGTTCACCGATTTGCGTGAGCAGGGTCAGGTCGGCGGCGGCCAGGCACCCTATTCGGAGAAGGATCGCCAGGCCTTCGCCAATGCGCTGGATCGGATTCTCACGCGCTTGAGTCGCTAGCGGCCCAGGATGACTTTGTGGGAACCGCGTAGGGCGTACTCGCGAAGCAGTGCGCCGTGATGGGTGTGTCGGGCGTGGGTACTGTGCTGAATCCTGCACGGACTGGCGGACTGTTCGCTGGCGCTACGAGCGGCCGGCGTCCCGGTCCGCCCTACGAGTTGATGCACTCCTACAGACGCCCTTCAGCCACACAGATAGGTGCCGGTGCCCACGGCCACCAGCACGTTTTCATCGTTATGCAGTTCCATGCGGATCACCGCCACCTTGTTGCCGGCCCGTAGCGGCATGGCCGTGGCGGTGAAGCGCTGGCCGCGTCCGGGGCGCAGGTAGTCGATGCGCAGATCGATGGTGCCGAGCTTGGACAGCTTGCTCATGCGCTCGGCTGCCGGTAGGTGCTGGTGGTTGGCGAATGCGCCGATCAGCGCCATGGCGCCGCCGCAGACATCGAGCAGGGAAGAAATCACCCCGCCGTGCAGGATGCCATGGACGAAGTTGCCGATCAGCTCGGGTTTCATCGGCAGGCACATGGTCACCTGCTCCTCGCTCAGTTCGGCGATCTCGATGCCGAGCAACTGGTTGAACGGGATGCGCTGGAAGAAGGCAGTCACCGCCTGTTGCAGGTCGGTATCCAGGGTGAAGGCTTGCGGCATCGTGGCGCTCCGGAAGTCAAGTGACTGTCACGCTGCCGCAGCCTGGCTGGCTTGGCCAGGGCTGCGGCCGGAGTGCCCTGGCCAATGACCGAAGCGCCTTGTAAACGGCGCCTGAAGACGATAGGTAGGGTGGGCTTTAGCACACCAATGCCGATCCGCTCCTACGGTCAGTGGTGCGCCAGCTCCAGTACGCGGTCGACCATCTTGTTGATGCCCGATGCCGCCTCGGCGATGGATTGCGCGAGCATGTAGGCAGGTGTGGTCACCAGCTTGCGTTGCTCATCCTCGATGATGTCGCTGACCTCGCACTCATGGTGCTCGGCGCCCATCTGGGTCAGGGTGGTGGCGGTGTCGTGATCGGTGCCGATGGTGCACACCACGCCGGCACCGAAGATTTTCGCCGCCAGTGCCGGCGCTATGCACATCAGGCCGACCGGCTTGCCGGCATCGACGAAGGCCTTGCATGCGGCCAGTACGTCTGGCTGCACGGTGCAGCCGGCACCGTTGGTGGCGAAGTCGGAAAGGTTCTTCGCCACGCCGAAGCCGCCGGGCATGATCAGCGCGTCGAACTCGTCGACGTGCAACTGCTTGACGTCCTTGATCTGGCCGCGGGCGATGCGGGCCGACTCCACCAGAACGTTGCGCGTCTCGTTCATCTCATCGCCGCTGTAATGGTCGACCACGTGCAGCTGCGGCACGTTGGGGGCGAAACACTGGACCTGGGCGCCACGCTGGTCGAGGCGCAACAGGGTGATCACGCTTTCATGGATCTCGGCGCCATCGTAGACGCCACAGCCGGACAGAATCACTGCCACTTTCTTGCTCATGCTCGACTCCTGGTGAGGAAAGACGCGACCGTGAAGCGGGCGCGGGTGTTACCGATTCCTGGGTTGTCGCCAAATGCCACTCGGGCTGTCATTTGCCGCCGCGAAGCCTGGCGAAGCTGCGCATAGGATGAATAACAGCTCATTCCCGACACAAGTACAACGATACGGCGCAGTCATGAATTACGTTCTCTACGCAGTGCCCTTCTTCTTTCTGCTGATCGCTCTGGAACTGCTCGCAGACCGCTGGCGCGGCATGCGTACCTATCGCCTGGCCGATGCGCTCAACAGCCTCAGTGCTGGCGTGCTGTCGCAGGCCACCGGGATTCTCACCAGGGTGGTCGGCCTGCTCACCTATGCCTTCGCCTGGGAGCACCTGGCGTTGGTCGAGTTGTCTGAAAGCAGCCTTTGGGTCTGGATCTTCGCCTTCGTCTTCTACGATTTCTGCTACTACTGGAACCACCGCCTGGGCCACGAGCGCAATGTGCTGTGGGCTGCGCATGCCGTGCACCATCAAAGCGAGGACTACAACCTCTCCACTGCGTTACGGCAAACCAGCACCGGTTTCATCTTCGGCTGGATCTTCTACCTGCCGATGGCCGTGGTTGGTGTGCCGCCGCTGGTCTTTCTCACTGTCGCAGCCTTGAACCTGCTCTATCAGTTCTGGGTGCATACCCGCCACATTCCCAAGCTGGGCTGGTTCGAGTGGTTGTTCATCACGCCATCCAACCACCGGGTTCACCATGCGCAGAATCCTATCTACATGGATCGCAATTACGGCGGTGTGTTCATTGTCTGGGATCGAATTTTCGGCACCTTCCAGGAGGAGCTCGACGAGGAACCGGTGATCTTCGGCGTAACCGTACCGCTGGCCAGCTGGAACCCCTTGTGGGCCAACCTGCAGGTCTACGCCGTGCTGTGGAGCGACGCCAGGCGCGCCAGCTCCTGGTGGGACCGCCTGCGCATCTGGTTCATGCCCACGGGGTGGCGCCCGGCCGACGTGGCCGCGCGCTATCCGCAAGCCAAGGCGGACCTGGGCAACTTCCGCAAGTTCGATGTGCCGCTGGGGCGTGGCGCGCAGGTTTACGCGTTGCTGCAGTTCGTCTGTTACCTGCTAGCCGGCGTATGGCTATTGGCGCAGGGCGATGCGCTTTCGATCGGTGCGTTGCTGCTGGCCTGTCTGTGGATGGCGCTGGGCCTGTGCAGTATCGGCATGTGGCTGGAAAACCGCAGCAATGCCAGGCAGATGGAGTACCTGCGCCTGGCGAGCAACCTGCCGGCATTCTGGCTGGCCGGTGAACTGGGCATGCTGACGTTGGATGTCGGCGCCTGGACCTGGCTTGTCGCTTACAGCCTGGCCAGCCTGCTGGGCATCTGGCTGGCCCGCGGTTCAGCCGCGCCGGCGCTGACGCCACCGGTATAGCCAGGCGAGGGCCAGTAGCAGCACCACCGCGGCGAGCAGGATGACCTGATAGTTGCGCAGCTCTTCCAGCAAGCCGCCCATGGCATTGCCCAGGCTGTAGGCCAGCAGGCTGATGCCGCCAGCCCAGACAGCGGCGCCGATGGCGTCCAGCAGCAGATAACGGCGCCAGGAATAGCCGGACAGGCCGATGGTCAGTGGCATCACCGTGCGCAGGCCGTAGAGGAAGCGGAAACACAGGACCCACAGGTCCGGATAACGCCTGATCAGCGCGCTGGCGCGTTCGCCCAGCGGTTGCCAGCGTGGTTTGCGTGCCAGCAGCGCGCGGCCATGGCGGCGGCCGAGGTAGTACCACAGCTGATCGCTGGCGAAGGTGCCGAGGAAGGCGCACAGCGCCACCCATTCGATCTCCAGCACGTTGCGCACGGCCATGTAGGCCGCTAGCAGCAGGGATACCTCACCCTCGAGGAAGGTGCCCAGTACCAATGCCGGATAGCCGAACTGGCGGATCAGATCTTGGAGCATGCCGTGCGCTCGATGTGGGGGTGCTGAAGACTACTCTGACCGCGAGGAACCCGGAAGGTGGCGGCTCATGCCACAATGCGCGACTGGCTGTGCGACTCGCCGTCGCACGCGGTCATTTGACCGTCATCATTTGGTCATAATGGTCGCTTATAACCGTCACACTGGCCCGCCCGTGCGGGCTCTGGAGTCTGCCGTGAGCGTTACCCCCGCCAATCGTCTGTTCCCTGCCACCCGTCTGCGTCGCAACCGTCGTGACGACTTTTCTCGTCGCCTGGTGCGCGAGCATCGCCTGAGCGTCGATGACCTGATCCTGCCGGTGTTCGTCCTCGACGGCGAAAACCGCCGCGAAGCCGTGCCGTCGATGCCGGGTGTCGAGCGTCTGTCCATCGATCTGCTGCTGCAGGAGGCCGAGCACTGGGTCGAGCTGGGCATTCCGGCGCTGGCGCTGTTCCCGGTCACTCCGCTGGAGAAGAAATCCCTTGATGGGGCCGAGGCCTGGAACCCAGACGGGATCGCCCAGCGCGCGATCCGTGCCCTGCGGGCGAAATTTCCCGAGCTCGGGGTGATCAGTGACGTCGCCCTCGACCCCTTCACCACCCACGGTCAGGACGGCATCCTCGACGAATCCGGCTACGTGCAGAACGACATCACCGTCGATGCGCTGGTCAAGCAGGCGCTGTCCCATGCCGAGGCCGGTGCGCAGGTGGTGGCACCTTCGGACATGATGGACGGTCGCGTGCAGGCGATCCGCGAGGCGCTGGAGCTGGCCGAGCACGTCAACGTGCGCATCATGGCCTATTCGGCCAAGTACGCCAGCGCCTACTACGGCCCGTTCCGCGATGCGGTGGGCTCGGCCGCGAACCTCGGCAAGGGCAACAAGCTCGGCTACCAGATGGACCCGGCCAACGGCAACGAGGCGCTGCATGAAGTGGCCGCCGACCTGGCCGAAGGCGCCGACATGGTCATGGTCAAGCCTGGCATGCCCTACCTGGACATCCTCTGGCGAGTGAAGGATGCCTACAAGGTGCCGACCTTCGTCTACCAGGTCAGTGGCGAGTACGCCATGCACATGGCCGCGATCCAGAACGGCTGGCTCAGCGAGGCGGTCATACTGGAGTCGCTCACCGCCTTCAAACGTGCCGGTGCCGATGGCATCATCACCTATTTAGCCGTACGGGCGGCAGAACTGCTAAAACAAGGGCGATGACGCCCTCAGGAACCCAGTAATGAACAGCGAAGGACTCAACAGCGAAGTGCTCGACAACAACCCGCCTCAGGCCGAGGTGGTCGCCGAGACGCCAGTGGTGGAAACCCCGCCGCCGGCGCCGATTCCCAGCCTGGATGACAGCAGCCTGTACATCCACCGTGAACTGTCGCAACTGCAGTTCAATATCCGGGTGCTGGAGCAGGCGCTGGATGAGTCCTACCCGCTGCTCGAACGTCTGAAGTTCTTGCTGATCTTCTCCAGTAACCTCGACGAATTCTTCGAGATCCGCGTCGCCGGCCTGAAGAAGCAGATCAATTTCGCCCGTGAACAGGCCGGTGCCGACGGCCTGCAGCCGCACCAGGCGCTGGCGCGCATCAGCGAACTGGTGCACGAGCAGGTCGAGCGGCAGTACGCCATTCTCAACGACACGCTGTTCCCGGCGCTGGCCAAGCACAACATCAACTTCATCCGTCGGCGCTTCTGGACCACCAAGCTCAAGGCCTGGGTACGCCGCTACTTCCGCGACGAGATCGCGCCGATCATCACCCCCATCGGCCTCGACCCGACGCACCCCTTCCCGCTGCTGGTGAACAAGAGTCTGAACTTCATCGTCGAACTTGAGGGTATCGATGCCTTCGGTCGCGACTCCGGTTTGGCCATCATCCCGGCGCCGCGCCTGCTGCCGCGCATCATCAAGGTGCCTGAAGACGTGGGAGGGGCAGGTGACAACTACGTGTTCCTCTCGTCGATGATCCACGCCCACGCCGACGATTTGTTCCAGGGCATGAAGGTCAAGGGCTGCTACCAGTTCCGCCTGACCCGTAACGCCGACCTGTCGGTGGACACCGAGGACGTCGAAGACCTGGCGCGTGCCCTGCGTGGTGAGCTGTTCAGTCGCCGCTACGGCGATGCGGTGCGCCTGGAGGTGGTCGATACCTGCCCGAAACACCTGCGCGATCACCTGCTCAAGCAATTCGGCCTGACCGAGAGCGAGTTGTACCAGGTCAATGGCCCGGTCAACCTGACCCGCCTGTTCAGCATCACCGGCCTGGATAACCACCCGGATCTGCAGTACGCGCCGTTTACCCCGGTGATCCCCAAGCTGCTGCAGAACGCGGAGAACATCTTCAACGTGGTCAGCAAGCAGGACATCCTCCTGCTGCACCCCTTCGAGTCCTTCACCCCGGTGGTGGACCTGTTGCGCCAGGCGGCGAAAGACCCGCACGTGCTGGCGATCAAGCAGACCCTGTATCGCTCAGGGGCCAACTCGGAGATCGTCGATGCACTGGTGGAAGCGGCACGTAACGGCAAGGAGGTCACCGCGGTGATCGAGCTGCGTGCGCGCTTCGACGAAGAGTCCAACCTGGCCCTGGCCAGCCGCCTGCAGGCTGCCGGGGCGGTAGTGATCTATGGTGTGGTGGGCTTCAAGACCCACGCCAAGATGATGCTCATCCTGCGTCGCGAGAACGGCGAGATCGTCCGCTATGCACACTTGGGCACCGGCAACTACCACGCCGGCAACGCCAAGCTGTACACCGACTACAGCCTGCTCACCGCCGACGTCGCCCTCGGTGAGGACGTGGCCAAGCTGTTCAGCCAACTGATCGGCATGGGCAAGACCCTGCGCATGAAGAAACTGCTGCACGCGCCCTTCACCCTGAAGAAGACCCTGCTCGACCTGATCGCCAAGGAAACCGCAGCGGCAGCCGAAGGCAAGCCGGCGCACATCATCGCCAAGTTCAACTCGCTGACCGACCCCAAGGTGATCCGCGCGTTGTACAAGGCCAGCCAGACCGGGGTGAAGATCGACCTGGTGGTGCGCGGCATGTGCTGCCTGCGCCCGGGCATCGCCGGGGTGTCGCACAATATCCAGGTGCGCTCGATCATCGGCCGCTTCCTCGAGCACACGCGGGTGTTCTACTTCCTCAACGGCGGTGACGAGAAAATCTACCTGTCCAGCGCCGACTGGATGGAGCGCAACCTCGACAAGCGCGTGGAGACCTGCTTCCCGGTGGAGGGCAAGAAGCTCATCACCCGGGTGAAGAAGGAGCTGGAAAGCTACCTGACCGACAACACCCAGGCCTGGGTGCTGCAGTCCGACGGGCGCTATCTGCGTCAGCAGCCCACCGGCAACCAGAACCCGCGCAGCGCGCAGTCCGGCTTGCTGGAAAAGCTCACCGCCCCGGTCGTCGTCGCTCGTTAAAAGCGGCCGCTTGCGGCCTTCTGATGACCCTCTCCCGCTTGCGGGAGAGGGTGGCCGAAGGCCGGGAGAGGGTTGAGGCCGCGTGTTGACGCTTTTGAAGACACTGCTCCCTGCGCCGATGAGCGCCTGATCACTGGCGATCGGGCCGGGGCGCGGAGAGGGTGCCCGAAGGGCGGGAGAGGGCTGGGAAGGCCGCGTGCGATAGTTTGGATAACTGCTCCTGCGCCGTTGAGGGCTAAATCGCTAGCCCTCTCCCCCGGCCCCTCTCCCGCAAGCGGGAGAGGGGAGAAAGCAGCCCGGCCGCATGCTCCGTAGGGTGCGCTGCCCCCTACACCGATGTGCGGCCGCAGTCCCTTACCTCTCCGGGCACAGGGAAAACCGGCAGCTTTGCGGTGTTCTCAGCCCTCACCCATGAATGGGAGAGGAGAGCAAGACCAGAACCTTGCCCTTCGCCTTTCCCGGATTGCATCCGGGCTACGCCTTCCCTACAACCGTGCCCGCACCTGCTTCGGGCTGATGCCGAACGCACGCTTGAACGCCGTGGAGAAGTTGGCGGCGCTGCTGTAGCCGGCGATCCAGGCGGCCTGGCCGACACTCACGCCCTGCCGCTCCAGCGCCTCGCGTGCCTGTTGCAGCTTGCGCTGGCGCTGATACTCGAACAGCGAGGTACCCTTCGCCGCCTGGAACTGACGCTGCAGGGTGCTGGCGCAGCAGCCGACCTCGTGGGCGATATCTTCCAGTGACCAGCCATCGGCCTCGCCGCTGTGCAGCAGTTCCAGGGTGCGGCGGATGCGCTGGTGTTCGTGCGGGCGCAGATTCGGCACTGCCTGAGTCGGTTGCCGGGTCATCAGGCTCAACGCTTCGCCGGCGATCTCCAGGGCACGGCTTTCCAGGTAGAGATTTTCCAGCAGGCGATTGCCGCAGCCGGGATGCAGTACCTGTTCGGCCAGCGTCAGCAGGCGTGGGGACGGTTGCCAGCGCAGTACATTGAGTGGCCGGTAATTGCCCTGCAGCAACGCCTTCAGCTGCGCCTGGCCATCGAAGCCGCTCGATTCGAACCACTCCGGCGCCAGGCTCACCGAGACCTTACGGATACGTTGGCCGCGGCGCGCGCGACGGGCAAACAGCATCGGCTCGTTGAGCGCGATGGTCACTCCCTCGCCGGCAGCGCCGGATGCACCGAAGGTGAAGGGCCGACCGTCGTAGCTGACCTCGCTGCGCCCCTGCAGGAAGAGGATGAAATTCAGGTGCGGGCGCGCTTCGGTCTGGGTGGCGAAGTCCTGCAGCTCCTGGCAGTCCGAGCAGTGCAGCGACAGGCCGCTGCGCAGCCTGCGCCAGCTCAGGTGACCCTGGAACAGACGGTCACGCGTGCGCTCGCCGTCCACCAGGCGAATGCGCTCATCGGCCAGGTTGGCCAGTTCTGCGGCGCGGACGATGGGAGCGTGGCTGGTCATCGATGACACCTCTGCATGCCTCTGGCGCAAAGAACAAATCCCCGCGCACAAACCTCTTGTTACAAACAGGGTGGCAGACTACGCCTCGCTATTTATTGATGCAAATCATTCGCATTGAATGTTGTGCCGGCGGATCATGCCGTGCACATCGGGGAGGGGGCATGTACCTGCAAACGCGTCATCATTCACTCAAACCCTTAGCCATCGCCATGCTGCTGGTTGTGCCGGCATTGGCAGCGGCTGCCGAGGAGCCGTTGCAACTGCAGGCCACCGAGGTGCTTGGCACCGCGCAGGAGGAGCTCAAGCAGGCGCTCGGCGTATCGGTGATCACCGCCGAGGACATCCAGAAAGCACCACCCGCGAACGACATCGCCGAGATCATCCGCAAGCAGCCGGGCGTCAACCTGACCGGCAACAGCGGTTCGGGCGCACGTGGCAACAACCGCCAGATCGATATCCGTGGCATGGGCCCGGAGAACACCCTGATCCTGATCGATGGCAAACCGGTGAGTTCACGCAATGCCGTGCGCTATGGCTGGCGCGGTGACCGCGACACCCGCGGCGATACCAACTGGGTGCCGGCCGAGCAGATCGAGCGTATCGAAGTGCTGCGCGGCCCGGCCGCTGCGCGCTATGGCAGCGGCGCTGCCGGTGGCGTGGTCAACATCATCACCAGGCAGGCCGGCCTGGAGCATCACGGCAACCTCAGCCTGTACGCCAACATGCCGCAGCACAGCGAGGAAGGCGCCACCCGGCGTTTCAACTTCGGTCTCAGCGGCCCGCTGGCGGAGAACATTTCCTATCGCATCTACGGCAACCTGAACAAGACCGACTCGGACGACGCGGACATCAACGAAGGCCGCGCCGTCAGCACCAGCAACGCCGCGCTGGCGGGCCGCGAAGGTGTGCGCAACCGCGATGTCGACGGCACCCTCAGTTGGCGTCTGGACGAATCGCAGACCCTCGACCTGCAGGCCGGCTTCAGCCGCCAGGGCAACATCTACACCGGCGACAGCATGAACAACCTGAGCAGCAACGCGGGGATCAACAGCGCGCGCGCCGATTGGATCGGCCGTGAAACCAATCGCATGCTGCGCAACACCTACGCCATCACCCATCACGGCGACTGGGACTTCGGTAGCACGCTGAACTACCTGCAATACGAGCGCACGCGCAACAACCGCCTCAAGGAAGGCCTGGCCGGCGGTCCCGAAGGTGCTATCAATGGCAACGAGTTCGGCACCATCGAGCTGCAAAGCCTGACCGCGCACAGCGAAGTCAGCCTGCCGCTGACAGCCCCGTTCGAGCAGGTGTTGACCCTCGGCGCCGAGTGGAACGAGCAACGCATGGAGGATGGCGTGTCCGATCTCGCTGCGATCCAGAGCATTGGCTATCCGACTCGTTTCGCCGGCAACATCGCCATGCGCACCGCATCGCTGTTCGTCGAGGACAATATCGAACTGCGCCCGGGCACCATGCTCACGCCAGGGCTGCGCTACGACCACAACAGCATCAGCGGCAGCAACTGGAGCCCTTCGCTCAACCTGTCGCATCGCCTGGACGACAACTTCACCCTCAAGGCCGGTATCGCCCGCGCCTACAAGGTACCCAACCTGTATCAGAGCAACCCGTCCTATGCCCTGTACAGCAACGGCATCGGTTGCTGGGATTTCGTCGCCGGAGGCCCGGGCTGCTTCCTGGTGGGCAACGAGAATCTTGAGGCGGAAACCAGCGTCAACAAGGAGCTTGGTTTGGAGTTCGAGTCTGGTGAATATCAGGCCAGCCTTACCTGGTTCCGCAACGATTACCGCGACAAGGTCGAGGCCGGCCGCGTTCCGGTCGGTACGGTGGACTTCACGCAGGGCAGCGCTACCCGAGTGGCCAACGTGTTCCAGTGGAGCAACATTCCGCGTGCGGTGGTCGAGGGTTTCGAGGGCAACCTGAAGATGCCGCTGGCAAGCAGCCTGAGCTGGAACACCAACTTCACCTGGATGCTGCAATCGAAGAACAAGGAGACCGGCGAGCCGCTGTCGATCATCCCCGAGTTCACCGTCAACTCGACGCTGGACTGGCAGGTCAGCGACCCGCTGTCGTTGCAGACCACAGTGACCTGGTATGGCCGGCAGACGCCGGGCAAGTACGACTATCAGGGCAACGTGCTGACGGGCGACGCGCGCCGCGAAATCTCGCCCTACGCCCTGGTCGGCATCGGTGGCAACTATGCCATCGACAAGAACTGGAGCGTCGGCGCCGGCATCAGCAACCTGTTCGACAAGCGCCTGTACCGCGAGGGCAACGCCCGTGAGGCCGGTGCCTACACCTACAACGAACCGGGGCGCACCTTCTACGCCAGCATCAGCACCAGCTTCTGAGCGGACGAGGGAGTGGTTCAAGCCACTCCCTCGCCCTTGCGACAACCACGACAAAAGCGGGCCCACCCGCCACCACCTGATGAGCCTTACTGCATGATTCGATTTCAAGGTACCGCGACCACCGCTTCGGCCTCGCTGTACATGACCAAGCTGTGCAAGCACTTTCGCCACAAGATCGCCGTGGAGCTCGACGAGCGCAGCGCCGATGCGCAATTTCCCTTTGGCCGCTGCCTGATGCATGCCGAAGCCGATGCGCTGCATTTCGACTGTCAGGCCGACGATGCCGAGGCTGCCGCGCGCATCCGTTTCGTCCTCGACGATCATCTGGTGCGTTTCGCCCGCAAGGAGGGCCTGGCGGTCATCTGGAGCGAAGAGGCCGACGATGAGAGCTAGCGTTGCCCTGTTCGTCCTGGGGCTGTGCGGGTCGCTCGGCGTGGCTGCCGAAAGCTGGCAGCCGGCGACGCTGGTGCAGGCCGAGATGCGCGAGCTGCAGTCGCGGCACACCGGGCGCAGCTATCGACTGTATCTGTCGAAACCACAAGGTGAGGCGCCGGCGCAGGGTTACCCGGTGGTGTATGTGCTCGATGCCGAGCTGTTCTTCCCGCTGCTGGCGCAACAGGCGCTGATGCATACGCCGCACGCGGCGCGTGACGGGCGCGAGGCGGTGCTGGTGGTTGGCATCGGCTATCCGGGGGATGCGCCTTTCGACATTCCGGCGCGGGCCGAGGACTACACGCCGCCAGCGCCGAACCTCGGCGATAGCCATGCCCGCGAGGGCGGCGGCGAACGGTTTCTGGACTTTATCGAGGGTGAGGTCAAACCCCTGGTGGCGTCACGCTACAAGGTCGATACACGGCGCCAGACCCTGTTCGGCCACTCCTACGGCGGCCTGTTCACGCTCTACACCTTGCTGTCACGGCCACAGGCGTTCCAGCGCTACGTTGCTGCCAGCCCGTCGTTGTGGTGGCACCGGCGCTACGCCTTCGATCTGCTGGAGACCTTCGCCAGTCAGGAGCCGCGTCCAAACGTTCGCCTGATGCTCAGCGTCGGTGCGGCCGAGCAGCCGGCGGCCGATGCGCCGCTGCTGGAAGCGCGACAAAAACACCTGGCCGAGCGGCGCATGGTCGATAACACTCGGGAATTTCAGAAGCGCCTCGGCGCGCTGGGCGTGAACGCCCAATTGCTGCTGACGCCTGGCGAGGATCACGCCGGCAACGCCTTCGTCAGCAGCCTGCAGGTGCTGGATTTCGCGCTGCAGCGCTAGGGCGGGTGATGGCGGGTTTCACCCGCCCTACGGCACTCCCGATCAACGCACGCTCAATGTCAGCCGGTAGGGTGCGCCGCGCGCACCGCCTGATCAGCGCACGCTCAGGGTCAGGTCGATGCGCTTGAGCCACTCGGCCTCGGCTTCGAAATCCGCCTGGGTCAGCGGGTTGGCCGCCAGCCAGCCTTCGGGGAAGACGATCTCCAGGCTGTCGTCGCCAACCTTGAACTGCACCTGGGGCATGTCCTGCGTGCCGCGGATGTGATGGAAAAGGATGGCGAAGCGCAGCAGCACGCAGAGGCGCATCAGCTTGATGCCTTCCTCGCCGAAGTCGGCGAACTTGTCCTTGGGAATGTTGCGCCGGTGGCCACGCACCAGCAGTGCGAGCATCTGCTGATCCTGGCGGGAGAAACCGGCCAGGTCCGAGTGCTCGATCAGGTAGGCACCGTGCTTGTGGTACTGGTAGTGAGCGATATCCAGACCCACCTCGTGCACCTTGGCGCCCCAGCTCAACAGCTCGCGGTGCCAGACATCGGTCAGCCCCCAGTCGCTGGCGACCTTGTCCAGCGCCGCCAGCGCCTTGGCCTCGACCCGGGCGGCCTGGTCGGTATCAACGTGGTAGCGCTCCATGAACGCGGCGAGGGTGCGCTCGCGCACGTCCTCGTGCTGGTGACGGCCGAGCAGGTCGTACAGCACACCTTCGCGCAGCGCACCTTCGGAGTGGCTCATGCGCTGGATGTCGCAGGCATCGAAGATGGCTTCGAGAATCGCCAGGCCGGCGGGGAAGATGCCGCGGCGATCCGGCTTGATCCCGTCGAGGTCGATCTTCTCCACCTCGCCGAGCTTGAACAGCTTGCGCTTGAGCCAGGCCAGGCCCTCGATCGTGACCTCGCCATTGCCCAGGCCGGCGGCCTTGGTCGCCAGGCCGATGGCCTTGATGGTGCCAGAGGCGCCGACGGCATCTTCCCAGCCAAGACGGCGCAGCCCCTGTTCGATGCCCATCAGTTCCAGACGAGCGGCGGTATAGGCCTGGGCATAGCGCGCCGGGGTGATCTTGCCGTCCTTGAAGTAACGCTGGGTGAAGCTGACGCAGCCCATTTGCAGGCTTTCGCGCAGCAGCGGCTCGAAACGCTGGCCGATGATGAACTCGGTGCTGCCGCCACCAATGTCGGCGACCAGGCGCTTGCCGGGCGTGTCAGCGATGCTGTGGGAGACGCCCAGGTAGATCAGGCGTGCTTCCTCTCGGCCGGAAATCACCTCGACCTGGTGACCGAGAATCTCTTCGGCGCGGCGGATGAACACGGCGCGGTTGCGTGCTTCGCGCAGGGCGTTGGTGCCGACGATACGCACGGCGCCTTCCGGCAGGCTGTTGGTGAACTGGGCGAAACGGCGCAGGCAATCCAGGCCGCGCTGCATCGCCTCTTCGCTGAGCTGGCGCTCGTCATCCAGGCCTGCCGCCAGCTGGACCTTGTCGCCGATGCGCTCGAGGACGCGGATTTCGTGATTGTCGGCCTTGGCCAGCACCATATGGAAACTATTCGAGCCCAGGTCGATGGCGGCGATCAGGGGAAAACTCTCGGCAGGGGCTTGGGGCATGATTGCGGCATCTCGTTCGATTTCCGCGCATCCTGCCACGACTGAGCGCATGAGCCAACGCATTCGGATGTCGCACGAAACTGGTCTAGACCTGTGGTTATCGCAGGTTCAGCACGCTCAGCGGCTGTTTTAGAAGCTGCTCGTCGCAGTTGTGACCCTCGCCGCCGCGGTCCACCACCAGGAAGCGTCCAGGGTGTTGCAGGCAGAGTAACGGGTGATGCCAGGTACCGCGGGCGTAGTTCACGCCCTGGTCTGGCGCGCTGATGAACGCGCGAATTTTCGACTCGTCCAGCTCACCGGGCGGCGCGACGACGATCAGCATGCGCCCGCCATCCACCGGGTAGAACGCCTGACTGCCCAGCGGGTGGCGTTCGAGCATGCGAATCTCGATGGGCGCGTGCCAGGCCTTGCCTTCGAACAGGTTGACCAGGGTGCGCGGTGCCTCGCCGGCCAGTTCCACCTGTGCCAGGTCGTGGTAGCGGGTGGTGGTGCCGGCGTTGATCGGGAAGGCCGCGGCACCGGCGGTTTCGATCACGTCGCCGAAGGGTGCGAAGGCTTCGCGGGTCAGCGGCTCGATGCGCAGCGGTAGGGGCGCTGGCACGCTCACAGGTTCACCGAGCCGATGAAATTGCGCAGTTCCTCTGTCTGCGGGGCGGCGAACAGCTCCTTGGGGGCGCCGATCTCGTGCACCTTGCCCTGGTGCATGAACACCAGCTTGTCGCCCACTTCGCGGGCGAAGCGCATCTCGTGAGTGACCATGATCAGGGTCATGCCCTCGCTGGCCAGTTGCTTGACCACCGCCAGCACCTCATTCACCAGCTCCGGGTCGAGCGCCGAGGTGATCTCGTCGCACAGCAGCACCTTGGGCGACATGGCCAGAGCGCGGGCGATGGCCACGCGCTGTTGCTGGCCGCCGGAAAGGCGTTCGGGGTAGGCGTCGAATTTCTCCGCTAGGCCCACCCGTTCGAGCATCTGCCGGGCGATCTGCTCGGCCTCGGCGCGCGGAGTCTTCTTCACCACCTGCGGCGCCAGCATGACGTTTTCGCCGACTGTGAGATGAGGGAACAGGTTGAACTGCTGGAACACCATGCCGACCTTCTGCCGCAGGCTGCGCAGGTCGGCGCGGGCGGCGTCGATGTACTCGCCGTCGACTTCGATCACACCGTCGTTGATCGATTCCAGGCCGTTGAGGGTGCGCAGGAAGGTGCTCTTGCCCGAGCCGCTGCGGCCGATGATGGCGACCACTTCGCCTTCCTCGACCTTGAGGTCGATGCCCTTGAGCACATGGTTTTCGCCGTAATACTTGTGCAGTGCGGTGACGTTAAGCAGTGACATTCAGCCTCCTTTCCAGGCGGTATGCGGCGAGCGAGAGCGGGTAGCAGAGCAGGAAGTAACCGAGGGCGACGAAGCCGTAGACCATGAAGGGCTCGAAGGTGGCGTTGGCCAGCATGCTGCCGGTCTTGGTCAACTCGGTGAAACCGATGATGGAAGTCACGGCGGTACCCTTGACCACCTGTACGGAGAAACCAACGGTGGGTGCCACGGCGATGCGCAGCGCCTGCGGCAGCACTACATGACGCAGGGTTTCCAGGCGGCTCATGGCCAGGCTTTCGGAGGCCTCCCACTGGCCACGGCTGATCGACTCGACGCAGCCGCGCCAGATTTCGGCGAGAAAGGCGCTGGTAAACAGCGTCAGTGCAGTGGCCGCAGCCAGCCAGGGCGACACGTCGATGCCGAGCAGGGCGATGCCGAAGAACACCAGAAACAGCTGCATCAACAGCGGCGTGCCCTGGAAGAGCTCGATATAGCCACGGGCCAGGATGCGCGGCGCCGACAGTGGCGACAGCCGCGCCAGCAACACCAGCAGCCCGGCAATGCCGCCGCAGACGAAGGCCACCAACGATAGCAGCAGCGTCCACTGCAGGCCGGTGAGCAGATTGCGCAGGATGTCCCAGAGGGTGAAGTCCATCAGCGGGCTCCCATGATGAAGCGGCGGCCGACCCAGGCCAGCAATTGGCGAATCCCGATGGCCATGAGCAGATACAGCGCGGTGGTCAGCAGGTAGGTCTCGAAGGCGCGGAAGTTGCGCGACTGGATGAAGTTGGCGGCGAACGACAGCTCCTCGGTGGAAATCTGCGAGCACACCGCCGAACCCAGCATGACGATGATGATCTGGCTCGACAGCGCCGGCCATACCTTGCCCAGCGCCGGTCGCAACACCACATGGCGGAACGTCTCGAAGCGGCTCATCGCCAGTGCGCTGGCGGCCTCGAGCTGGCCGTGCGGGATGGCCTGGATGCCGGCACGGATGATCTCCGTCGAGTAGGCGCCGAGATTGATCACCATGGCCAGTATGGCGGCCTCCCATTCGCTCAGGCGTACACCGAGCGACGGCAGGCCGAAGAAGATGAAGAACAGCTGGACGATAAATGGCGTGTTGCGGATCAGCTCCACGTAGACGCCGAATATCCGGTCGAACGGGCGGATGCGCCAGGCGCGCAGTATCGCCCCGACGATGCCGAGACCGACGCCCAGCAGGGTGCCGATCGCCGTCAGGCCGAGGGTGAAGGCCGCGCCCTGCAGCAGCAGGTCGCTGTGCTGCAGGACGGCGGCGAAGTCGAACTGGTATGCCATGGCTCAGTTCCCCGCGTGGCTCAGAGACCGGCTGGCAGCGGTTGCTTCAGCCACTTCTGGCTGAGCGCATCGAGGCTGCCGTCGGCCTTGGCGTCGGCGATGATGGCGTTGACCTTGTCCAGCAGCGCGGCCTGGTTCTTGTTCACGCCGACGTACACCGGCGAGTCCTTGAGCTTGAGTTTCATGCTCGGCACACGCTTGGGGTTCTTCTCGGAGATGGCCACCATCACCACGTTGCCGCTGGCGATCAGCTCGACCTGGCCGGAGAGGTAGGCGGCGATGGTCGAGTTATTGTCCTCGAAGCGCTTGATGGTGGCGCCTTTCGGGGCAACGTTGCTCAGCTCGATGTCTTCGATGGAGCCACGGGTGACGCTGATGGTCTTGCCGGCGAGATCGTCGAGGCTGGCGATGGCGGCGTCGTCCGGGCCGAACACGCCGAGGTAGAAGGGCGCGTAGGCAGCGGAGAAGTCGATCACCGCTTCACGCTCGGGGTTCTTGCCCAGGCTGGAGATCACCAGATCGACCTTGCCGGTGGTGAGGAAGGGAATGCGGTTGGTGCTGTTGACCGGGGTCAGCTCCAGCTTCACCGCTAGCTTGTCGGCCAGCAGTTGCGCGGTATCGATATCCAGGCCGCGCGGTTTCATGTCCGGGCCGACCGAACCGAACGGTGGGAAATCCTGCGGTACGGCGACTTTCAGTACGCCGGCCTTGCCGATGTCTTCGAGCGCATCGGCGTGAGCGGTGCTGGCGCCGAAGGCCAGTGCGGCGAAGAGGGTACCCAGCAGTTTGCGGTGAAAGGTGCGCATGTCGAACTCCCGATCAATGAAGGAAAACTCAAGCGTTTTGCTTGGCTCATGCACTGCATCGGCTGTGCCAGGTTCAGGGAAATCAGGGCTTTCATCGCTACAGGCGAGTAAGGGCAAGGTCTTACTGGTCTGAACAGTTGGCGTTGCTGGCCAAGTGGTCAGAAGCGCTTCTGTGCCATCTCGGTGCGTTCTGCTGCCGGGCTGTGCCACAAGGGGGCGCCGCTTGCCTGGAGGGGCATTGAGGCCTTACAAAGGCGGCTTGACTGGACTGACCGGCCCGAACAGCCATGAATGCTTCTGCTCCCCGCGCGGTACCCGAGTACGCCCTGCAGGCGATCCGCCGTCTGATCGAGGAGGAGAGCTATCGCCCCGGTGATGCGCTGCCTTCGCAGCGCGACCTGGCCGAACGCCTGGGGGTCAGCCGGGCATCCTTGCGCGAGGCGCTGTCATCGCTCAGTGCGCTGGGCCTGGTCAGCGTGCAGGCCGGCAAGGGCGTGTTCGTCCAGCAGGCGCCGAAAGTGGAGGCCGCCGGTACTTTCGTCTGGCCGTTCGCTGCTCAGGTATCCGCCGCCGATACCTTTCAGTTGCGCTTCGCTCTGGAGGGCTTCGCCTGTGGCCTGGCAGCCGGAGTGATGACCGCCGAGGAGCTGGACATCCTCGAAGACAACGTCGAGCAGATGCGCCGTGAGCTGCGCGCGGGCGACTTCGCGCAGGCGACGCGCCTGGACTTCGAGTTCCATCAGCGCATCCTCGCCGCCAGCGGCAACCAGGCGATGTTCGCTCTGGTGACCTCCAGTGCGGACATTTTCCTGGAAAGTCAGAAGCTGCCGTTCATCCGACCGGAGCGGGCGATGGAAACCTGGCAGGAGCATCGCAAGATTCTCAAAGCCCTGGCCCGGCACGCCGCTGGCCCGGCGCAGAAGGCCATGCAGCAGCACATCCGCGCCGCTGCGCTGCGCACCGGCATCGCATTCGCCACACTTGGCGATTGAGGCGTACATTAACGGCTATTGAAAGGCTCAATCGTCAGCGCCTTTCGGTGTCACTCAAGCCGGGCTATGATGGCGCCACTTTTTTGCTTCCGAATATACGGAGACCCCTCATGAGCGAATTCATCACCAACGTCAGCGACGCCAGCTTCGACCAGGACGTCATCCAGGCTGAGGGTCCGGTTCTGGTCGACTACTGGGCTGAATGGTGCGGTCCGTGCAAGATGATCGCGCCGGTGCTCGACGAGATCGCCAAGGACTACCAAGGCAAGCTGAAGATCTGCAAGCTGAACATCGACGAAAACCAGGAAACCCCGCCGAAGTACGGCGTACGTGGTATCCCGACCCTGATGCTGTTCAAGAACGGCAACGTCGAGGCGACCAAGGTTGGCGCACTGTCCAAGTCGCAGCTGGCTGCGTTCCTCGACAGCAACATCTAAGAAGTAGGGTGGGCTTCGGCCCATCGAGCTGGTTGCAGTTAGCGTGGTGGTGGGCTGAAGCGGAGCGCCGCCTGGCCCACCCTACAGCACTGCAAGAAACCCCGCTAAATTGCGGGGTTTTTCGTTTTCGGGGCTAGACGCTGTTTTTTCACGGTGTTAAATTCGGCCTCGCTGCATCTTCTATGCAGCTCTCTGCATGCCGTCGCCGATTCATTCCTATACGAACTCGTTCGCGATCCTGTCGCCTTCTCTGCGGCGCGGCCTCTCAAGCTAACAGCTTTCTTCTCCTCTCGATGATCACGTCATTCCTATGAATCTGACCGAACTCAAGCAAAAGCCGATTGCCGAACTGCTGGACATGGCCGAACAGATGGGCCTGGAAAACATGGCCCGTTCGCGCAAGCAGGACATCATCTTCGCCCTGCTGAAAAAGCATGCCAAAAGCGGCGAGGAAATTTCCGGTGACGGCGTGCTGGAGATCCTCCAGGACGGTTTCGGCTTCCTGCGTAGCGCCGACTCCTCCTACCTGGCGGGCCCTGATGACATCTACGTCTCGCCCAGCCAGATCCGCCGTTTCAACCTGCGTACCGGTGACACTATCGTCGGCAAGATCCGTCCGCCGAAGGAAGGCGAGCGTTACTTCGCCCTGCTCAAGGTCGACAGCATCAACTTCGACCGCCCGGAAAACGCCAAGAACAAGATTCTGTTCGAGAACCTGACGCCGCTGTTCCCGAATCAGCGCCTGACCATGGAAGCCGGTAACGGCTCCACCGAGGACATCACCGGCCGCGTGATCGACCTCTGCGCGCCGATCGGCAAGGGCCAGCGCGGCCTGATCGTTGCCCCGCCGAAAGCGGGCAAGACCATCATGCTGCAGAACATTGCCTCGAACATCACGCGTAACAACCCGGAAGTGCACCTGATCGTTCTGCTGATCGACGAGCGCCCGGAAGAAGTGACCGAGATGCAGCGCACCGTGCGCGGCGAAGTGGTCGCCTCCACCTTCGACGAGCCGCCGACCCGCCACGTGCAGGTCGCCGAAATGGTGATCGAGAAGGCCAAGCGCCTGGTCGAGCACAAGAAGGACGTGGTCATCCTGCTCGACTCCATCACCCGTCTGGCGCGCGCCTACAACACCGTGATCCCGAGCTCCGGCAAGGTCCTGACCGGTGGTGTCGACGCCCACGCCTTGGAGAAGCCCAAGCGCTTCTTCGGCGCCGCGCGTAACATCGAGGAAGGCGGCAGCCTGACCATCCTCGCTACCGCGCTGATCGAAACCGGCTCGAAGATGGACGAAGTGATCTACGAGGAATTCAAGGGCACCGGCAACATGGAGCTGATCCTGGATCGCCGCGTGGCCGAGAAGCGCACCTTCCCGGCGATCAACATCAACAAGTCCGGCACCCGCCGCGAAGAGCTGCTGACCGGCGAGGAAGAGTTGTCGCGCATGTGGATTCTGCGCAAGCTGCTGCACCCGATGGACGAGATCGCGGCCATCGAGTTTCTGATCGACAAGCTGAAAGCGACGAAGACGAACGACGAGTTCTTCCTGTCGATGAAGCGCAAGTAAGCCGCAAGCTACAGGCCACAAGCTGCAAGCTGCAAGCGGCTTGCGCTTGAGGCTTGTAGTCAACTTGCTGCGAGGCCGGGGAAACCCGGCCTTGTCGTTTCTGCCGGCTTCAAGCCTTCTGAAAGCCCGACTTCGGCGCTAAACTTTGCGGCCGACTCCTGCCTGTCCGACACGAGGCTCCTGCATGCAGTATCGCGACCTGCGCGACTTCATCCGTGAACTGGAAAAGCGCGGCGAACTCAAGCGCATCCAGACCCCGGTATCGCCCGTTCTGGAAATGACCGAAATCTGCGACCGCACCCTGCGCAAGGGCGGCCCGGCGTTGCTGTTCGAAAAGCCCACGGGCTTCGATGTGCCGGTGCTCGGCAATCTGTTCGGTACGCCCAAGCGCGTGGCGCTGGGCATGGGCGCCGAGGATGTCTCCGAGCTGCGTGAAATCGGCAAGCTGCTGGCTTTTCTCAAGGAGCCGGAGCCGCCAAAGGGGCTCAAGGACGCCTGGAGCAAGCTGCCGATCTTCAAGAAGGTCATCAGCATGGCGCCCAAGGTGGTCAAGGACGCGCCTTGCCACGAAGTGATCGAGGAGGGCGACGACGTCGACCTGGGCAAACTGCCGATCCAGCATTGCTGGCCGGGCGACGTGGCGCCGTTGATCACCTGGGGCCTGACCATCACCAAAGGCCCTAACAAGGAGCGGCAGAATCTTGGCATCTATCGCCAGCAGGTGATCGGCCGCAACAAGGTGATCATGCGCTGGCTCAGCCATCGCGGCGGCGCGCTGGATTACCGCGACTGGTGCCAGAAGCACCCGGACAAGCCTTACCCGGTTTGCGTGGCTCTGGGCGCCGATCCTGCGACCATCCTCGGCGCCGTGACGCCAGTGCCGGACACCCTCTCCGAATACGCCTTCGCCGGTCTGCTGCGTGGCCACCGCACCGAGCTGATCAAGGCGGTTGGCAGCGACCTGCAGGTGCCGGCCAGCGCCGAGATCGTCCTCGAGGGCGTGATCCATCCGGGCGAGACCGCGCCGGAAGGCCCCTACGGCGACCACACCGGCTACTACAACGAGGTCGACACCTTCCCGGTGTTCACCGTCGAGCGCATCACCCGGCGCCGCGATCCGATCTATCACAGCACCTACACCGGCCGCCCGCCGGATGAGCCGGCGATTCTCGGCGTGGCGCTGAACGAAGTGTTCGTGCCGATCCTGCAGAAGCAGTTCCCGGAAATCACCGACTTCTATCTGCCGCCGGAAGGCTGTTCCTACCGCATGGCGGTGGTGACCATGAAGAAACAGTACCCGGGCCACGCCAAGCGCGTAATGCTCGGTGTGTGGTCGTTCCTGCGACAGTTCATGTACACCAAGTTCGTTATCGTCACCGACGACGACATCAACGCACGGGACTGGAACGACGTGATCTGGGCGATTACCACGCGCATGGACCCCAAGCGCGACACGGTGATGATCGACAACACGCCGATCGACTACCTCGACTTCGCCTCGCCGATCTCCGGCCTGGGTTCGAAGATGGGCCTGGACGCCACCCACAAGTGGCCAGGCGAGACCTCGCGTGAATGGGGTCGCGCCATCGAGAAGGATCCGGCCGTGGTGGCGCGTGTCGACGCGCTGTGGAGCGAGCTGGGAATCGATTGATGAACGTCACCCTGCAACCCTCGGGCATCACCCTCGCCCTGCAACCGGGCGAACGTATCCTCGATGGCGCCCGCCGTCTGGGTTACGACTGCCCGCAAAGCTGCCGCAATGGCAACTGCCATATCTGCGCCGCCTTGTTGGTGGAGGGGCGGGTGCGGCAGAACGGCGCCGAGCTGGACCATGGCGAGCTGTTCACCTGCCTGGCCGAGCCGCTGGAGGATTGCGTGCTGCACTGGGATGGCGTGCTGGCGCCGGGCGAGCTGCCGGTGCGCGAACTGAGCTGCCAGGTAATCGAATGCCAGGCGGTGGGTGGTGATGTGTTCCGTGTATGGCTGCGCACCCCTGCAGGCAAGGCGCCGCGCTACCACGCCGGGCAGTACCTGTTGCTGCAGCGCCCGGATGGCGAGATGGCGGCCTTCTCCCTGGCCTCGGCGCCGCATGCCGGGCGCGAGCTGGAGCTGCATATCCTCGCCCGCGAGGACAGCAGCATCGCCCTGCTGGAGCATCTGCGCAGCACCGGCATGGCTCGCGTGCAGATGCCTTATGGCGACACTCACCTCGCCGATCTGCCTGATGGCCCGCTGGTGCTGATCGCCGCGGGCACCGGCATGGGCCAGATGCACAGCCTGATCGAGCACTGCCGCGCCGCTGGTTTCGCCCACCCGGTGCACCTTTACTGGGGTGCGCGCCGGCCCGAAGACTTCTACGAACTGCCGCATTGGGCCGAGTGGCAGCAACTGGACAACCTGCACCTGCATCAGGTGGTCAGCGACCAGTGCGGCTGGCAGGGTCGTTGCGGCCTGCTGCATGAAGCGGTACGTGAAGACTTCCCCAACCTCAAGTCGCTGCACGTCTACGCCAGCGGTTCACCAGCCATGGTCTACGCCACGCTCGATGCGCTGGTCGAAGCCGGGATGGATGCCCACCAGATGCGCGCCGATGTGTTCGCCTACGCGCCGCGTTCATAGTGGTAGGGCGGGTGCAACCCGCCACTGACTGATTCGACGGGTTGCACTCGCCCTGCTCACTGCTATCGCACAGTCACCACCAGCTTGCCCACTGCCTTGCGCTGGCCGAGTGCATCGATGGCCTCGCCACCACGCTCCAGTGGGAAGGTTTGCGAGACCAGCGGCTTGAGCTTGCCTTCGGCATGCCAGGCGAACAGCTGCTGGAAGTTCTCGGCGTTGTCCTGTGGCTGACGTTGGGCGAAGGAGCCCCAGAATACGCCGACCAGGGAGGCGCCCTTGAGCAGTGGCAGGTTGGCTGGCAGGGCCGGGATGCCACCGCCGGCGGCGAAACCCACCACCAGGAAACGGCCGTTCCAGCCGATGCTGCGGAAGGCTTCCTCGAACAGCGTGCCGCCTACCGGGTCGTAGATCACGTCCACGCCCTGACCGCCGGTGAGCTTCTTCACCTCGTCCTTGAGGCTCTGCTCGCTGTAGTTGATCAGTTCGTCGGCGCCGGTGTTGCGCGCCACTTCCAGCTTCTCGGCGCTGCTCGCCGCGGCGATCACCTTGGCGCCCATGGCCTTGCCGATTTCCACCGCGGCCAGGCCGACGCCGCCCGAGGCGCCGAGCACCAACAGGGTTTCGCCGGGCTGCAGGTTGGCGCGTTGCTTGAGGGCGTGCATCGAGGTGCCGTAGGTCATGCCGAAGGCGGCCGCAGTGGTCAGGTCCATGCTCTTGGGCACCGGCAGCACGTTGTAGGCCGGCACGGCGACCTCTTCGGCGAAGCCGCCCCAGCCGGTCAGCGCCATAACCCGGTCACCGGCGCGCAGGTGGCTGACCTTCTCGCCAACGGCCTTGACCACGCCGGCTACTTCACCGCCTGGGGCGAAAGGGAAGGGCGGTTTGAACTGGTATTTGCCTTCGATGATCAGCGTGTCGGGGAAGTTGACCCCGGCGGCCTGCACCTCGATCAGTACTTCGTTCTTTTTCGGCTCGGGGCTTGGCAGATCTTCCAGTACCAGGGTCTCGGCGGGGCCGAAGGCTTTGCACAGCAGGGCTTTCATGAAGGTCATTCCTCTTGCAGGGTGCCATGCAGTGTAGAAAGCGCCCGTCGAGGGTCAACGAGCATGCCCATGCCTGATAGGTCGGCATAAGCGTCGGGCTTGGGTGCTGGCCTGGGGATGGCTATGCTAGGCACATCCCCGATGGAGTGCCGAACGTGAAACTGTTGACCGCCCTGCTGCTGAGCCTGTCGATCTGCCTGCCTGCCCTGGCGTCTTCGGAGAAGAAGGAAGAAGCCCCGACGACGCTCTACTACAACCTGACGCCAGCCCTGATCGGTAACCTGGCCGATACCGGCAACCGCCTGAAATTCTTCAAGGCCGATGTGTCGTTGCGTGTGACCGGTACCGAGGCGGAGGAGAAGATCAAACAGCATGAGCCGCTGATCCGTCATCAGATGGTGATGCTGTTCTCGGCCCAGACCAGCGAGACCATCAATGCCCCCGATGGCCGTGAGAACCTGCGCCTGGAAGCGTTGAAGAAGGTGCAGGACGCGATCAATGGCGAAGAGGGCAAGCCCATCGTCGAAGACCTGCTGTTCAACAACCTGATCATTCAGTAGCGGCGAATTCTCTTTGCTTTTGGACGCTGTGTTAGCGGTGAGGGTAAAAGCGATTCGCGGCTGAAGCCGCTCCAACTGTTATTCAGGCCATCTGTGCCAGGGTCTTACGAAAGCGGCTCAGTGCCGCGATGAAGAACAGCGCGCCGATGCCGGCGATGGCCAGCATGTAGGGCCAGACGATCGCGAACCCCGCGCCGCGATAGAGAATGGCCTGGGCCAGCGCGACGAAGTGGGTGGTCGGCGCCGCCAGCATGATCTGCTGTACCAGCTCAGGCATGCTCTCGCGCGGTGTGGTGCCGCCGGAGAGGATCTGCAGCGGCAGCAGCACCAGGATGATCAATAGCCCCAGCTGCGGCATCGAGCGCGCCACCGTGCCGAAGAAGATGCCCATCGAGGTGGTGGCGAACAGGTGCAGCGCCGCGCCGGCCAGGAACAGCGCGATGGAACCCTCGATCGGCACCTGCAGCCAGCCTTGTACCACCAGCAGCAGCGACAGCGCCGCAGCTGTGAGCACCACCAGCCCCATCGACCAGACCTTGGCCAGCATGATTTCCAGCGGCGTCACCGGCATCACCAGCAGGTGTTCCACGGTGCCGTGCTCGCGCTCGCGGATCAGCGCCGCGCCAGTGAGGATGATCGACAGCATGGTGATCTGGTTGATCACCTCCATCACCGAGCCGAACCAGGCGCGCGTCAGGTTCGGGTTGAACTGTATGCGCAGCGCCAGTTCGGCCGGCTGCTGCAGCTCGCCACGGTAGCGGCGGACGAACTCGGCCACCTCGCTGGCGCCGATGTTCTGGATATAGCCGGCACCGGTGAAGGCCATGCTCACCTGGGTGGCGTCGACATTGAGCTGGATCGCCGGGCTGCGGCCAGCGAGTACGTCGCGCTGGAAGTCCGGCGGAATGTTCAGGGTGAAGGTGTAGCGCCCGGAATCCATGCCGCGATCCATTTCGCTCAGGTCGATGCGCTCCGGCGTGCGGAAGTAGGGCTCCTGGAAGGCCTGGATCAGACGTTCGGAAAGTTGCGACTGGTCCTCGTCGACCACGGCGATGGCGGCGTTGTGCAGGCTCTCCGGCATGCTGGTGGCAGCCGAGTAGATGCCCATGCTGAACGCCCAGAGGATCAGCAGCACCAGCGCCAGATCGTGCTGTAGGCTGCGCAGCTCCTTGATGCCGAGATGAAAGATATTGGCCAGGCGTTCCATCAGACCTCCTGTTTGCGCAGCAGGCTGGCGCTGAGCAGAGTCAGCAGCGGGATGGTCAGCGCCAGGGTGAGGAAGTAGCCGACCAGGTCATGGAATTCGAGCGCCTTGGAGAACAGCCCGCGGCTGATCACTAGGAACTGCGACGTAGGGTAGAGCTGGCCAACCAGGGCGCCGAATCCTTCCAGCGAGGCGACCGGGTAGATCAGCCCGGAGAACTGGATGGCCGGCAGCAGGGTGGCGATGGCGGTGCCGAACACCGCGGCGATCTGGCTCTTGGTGAAGGTCGACATCAGCAGGCCGAGGCCGGTGGCGCAGGCCAGGTAGAGCAGGGCGCCGGCCAGCAGGGTCAGCGGGTTGCCCTTGAGCGGTACGTCGAACACGGTGACCGCCAACAGCATCAGCAGGATGAAGTTGAACAGGCCCAGGGCGATGTAGGGCAACTGCTTGCCGAGCAGGAACTCCAGGCGGGTGACCGGGGTGACGTAGAGGTTGATGATCGAGCCCAGCTCCTTCTCGCGCACCACGCCCAGCGCCGTGAGCATCGCCGGGATGAGCATCAGCAGCAGCGGAATCACCGCCGGCACCATGGCCTTGAGGCTTTCCACGTCCGGGTTGTAGCGGTAGCGCACTTCCAGTTCGGCGGCGCTGGCAGCTTGTGGCTGGGGTGAGCGGCGCGCCAGTTCCGCCAGGTAGTGCTGATGCAGGCCGGTAACGTAGCCCTTGATGGTTTCGGCGCGGGTCGGCATGGCGCCGTCGATCCACATGCCGATCTGCGGGTTGTCGCCGTGCTTGAGGTCACGGCCGAAGTTCGGCGGAATCTCCACGGCAAGACTGATGTCGCCATTGCGCAGGCGATGCTCCAGCTCGTCGTAATCGGGGAGCGGCGCCTTCTCCAGGAAGTAACGCGAGCCGGACAGGTTCAGGTGGTACTCCTGGCTGGTGGTGGTCTGGTCGCGATCCAGTACGGCGAAGCTCAGATCCTCCACGTCGAGGCTGATGCCGTAGCCGATGATGAACAGCAGCAGCACCGTGCCGAGCAGTGCCATGCCGCCACGAATCGGGTCGCGGCACAGTTCCAGCGCCTCGCGCCGGGCGTAGCTGAGCAGGCGGCGCAAACTGAACAGCTGGCGCTGCGGTGGTGGTGCCTGTTCAAGCGGCGGCGCCTCGCTGGCGGGCTGTTCGCCAACCGCCTCCTGCAGGTAGGCGATGAAGGTGGCTTCGAGGCTATCCAGCCCGCGTTTTTCCATCAGACCCTGCGGCGTGTCGCTGTCGAGCACCTTGCCGGCATGCATCAGCGAGATGCGGTCGCAGCGCTGCGCCTCGTTCATGAAGTGGGTGGAGATGAAGATGGTCACGCCGTCCTGGCGCGACAGGTCGAGCATCAGTTGCCAGAAGCCGTCGCGGGCCACCGGGTCGACGCCCGAGGTGGGCTCGTCGAGGATCAGTATCTCCGGCTTGTGGATCACCGCCACGGCCAGCGACAGGCGCTGGCGTATGCCCAGCGGCAGGCGCTCGGGAAGCATGTCCATAACCTCGCCGAGGTCGAAGCGTGCGGCCATCTGCGCCACGCGTGGTTCGATCTCCTCGGTCGGGACATGGAACAGTTGCGCATGCAGCACCAGGTTCTGCCTTACGGTCAGTTCGCCATACAGGGAGAACGCCTGGGACATGTAGCCGACCCGCTTGCGCGTGGCCATGTCGCGAGGGTCGACGGCCTGGCCGAACAGCAGCGCCTCGCCCTCACTGGCCGGCAGCAGGCCAGTGAGCATCTTCATGGTGGTGCTCTTGCCGCAGCCGTTGGAGCCGAGAAAACCAAAGATCTCGCCACGACGGATGCGAAACGACACCGAATCGACAGCGACGAAATCACCGAAGCGCATGGTCAGGCACTTGGCCTCGATGGCGATCTCGTTGCTGCCATGCAGGGGCGGAATCACCACCTGCTGATGGCCGCGTCGGCGTTCCTCCGGCAGCAGGGCAATGAAGGCCTGCTCAAGGCTCGCGGTGCTGGTGCGTGCACGCAGGTCGGCCGGGCTGCCTTCGGCCAGCACGCGGCCGGCATCCATCGCCACCAGGTGATCGAAGCGGTCGGCCTCTTCCATGTAGGCGGTCGCCACGATCACGCTCATCTGCGGGCGCTGCCGGCGAATGCGCTCGATCAGCTCCCAGAACTGGTTGCGCGACAACGGATCGACGCCGGTGGTCGGCTCGTCGAGGATCAGCAGATCCGGGTCATGGATCAGCGCACAGCACAGCCCGAGTTTCTGTTTCATGCCGCCGGACAGCTTACCGGCCGGGCGCTCACGGAATGCTGCCATGCCGGTGCTGCGTAGCAGGTCGTCGATGCGCCGCTCGCGCTCGGCAGTATCCTGGCCAAACAGGCGGCCGAAGAAGTCGAGGTTCTCGAACACCGACAGCGTTGGATATAGGTTCTTGCCCAGGCCCTGCGGCATATAGGCAATGTGAGGGCATACAGTGCGCCGATGACGAGCATCGGCCATATCGCCACCGAGCACCTCGACCTGGCCGCCCTGAATCTTGCGCGCGCCAGCGACCAGCGCTAGCAGGCTCGATTTGCCGACGCCGTCCGGGCCGATCAGGCCGACCATGCTTCGGGCCGGCAATTGCAGATCGATGGCGTCGAGGGCGCGGGTCTGGCCGTAGCGCAGGCCGACGCCACTCAGGCGTGCGACCGGCGCGTTCATTGCGGGACCTTGATCGCCAGGTGTGCGGGCCATTCGGCCTCTGGGTCGAGGCGCAGGTAGGCCATGCCGGGCACACCGGTCTTGACCTGCTGCAGGTGCTTGCTCAAGAGCTCCGGATCGATGCGCGCCTTGACTCGGAACATCAGCTTCTCGCGTTCGCTCGCGGTCTCCACGGTCTTCGGGGTGAACTGGGCGACGCTGGCGACATAACTGACCTTGGCCGGGATCACGTACTGCGGTGCGGCGTCGATCACCAGGCGCACTTCGCTGCCGAGGGCGACGCGACCGGCCTGGCGCTCGGGCAGGAAGAAGGTCATGTAGACGTCGGTGAGGTCCACCAGATTGAGCAGCTTGCCGCCGGCACCGAGCACTTCGCCGGGTTGGGTGACGCGATACTGTACGCGCCCGGCGCGTGGCGCCTTTAGCTGGCTGTCGTCGATATCCACTTGCAGGCGCTCGACGCTGGCGCGTGCGGCGTCGGTCGCCGACTGCGCCTCGATGGCCTGCGACTGGGCTGCCGCTATACCGGCCTCGGCCGAGCTGACTTGCGCGCGCGCGGCTGCCAGCGCGGCCTCGGCGCTTTGCAGGCGGGCCAGGTCGTCATCCAGCTGTTGCTGAGCCATGGCGTTGCGCTTGACCAGGGTTTCGCTGCGCGCATGACGTTTACGCGCGGCATCCAGCTCGGCCTGGCGCTGGCGCACGACGGCCTCGGCAGTGAGTTTCTCGCTTTCGCGCAGGCGGATCTGGCTGGCCGCCGTGTTCTGGCCATTTTCGGCCTGGCGCAACTGGGCGCGGGCCTGGGCCAGCTGGGCTTCGAGCACTTGCGTGTCCATGCGCGCGAGAACCTGGCCTGGCTCGACGAAGTCACCTTCGTCGACCTCGATGCTGGCGACGCGCCCGGCGAGCTTGGTCGCCACATCCACTTCGGTGGCTTCGATACGCCCGTTACCGCTGGCGAACCCTTCGCCCAGGCCCTGTGGGCGTAGTTGCCACCAGGCCAGGGCGGCGAGTACCGCGACACCGGCGGCGATCAGAAAAGGCAGGCGACGTTGTGTATTCATCGGTCATATCCTTTCGTGAGCCTCTCCCTGGAGAGAGGCCATGAACAGGTTTCCATTGTCCGTCGCCACCAGTCTAGGTGGTTTGATGCAGGTCAACCGGGGATTGCTGCCAAAAGGCGGTGCGGTTGCGGCCGAGGTGTTTGGCCTGATAGAGCGCCTGGTCGCAGTGCGCGACCAGCTCGCCTGGCTGTTCGTCGCTGACCGGGTCGGCCGCCATGATGCCGATGCTCAGGGTCAGCCGGCCGAATGGGCTGGCCGGGTGGTGAATATCCAGGCTGGCAAGGGCTGTATGGATACGCGCGGCGACCTGCTCGGCACCCTCAAGGCCGGTGTTGGCCAGGATGATGGCGAATTCCTCTCCGCCATAGCGGCAAGCCGTGTCGCCTTCGCGTTGCAGGCTTTCGCGCAATGCGGAGCTGACCCTGCGCAGGGCGTCGTCGCCAGCCAGATGGCCTAGCGCATCGTTGTAGGCCTTGAAGTGGTCGATATCCAGCATCAGTAGAGCCAGGGGCGCGTCTATGCGGCGCAATCGACGCCATTCGGCGGCCAGTTGCTGGTCGAAATAGCGACGGTTGTACAACCCGGTCAGGCCATCGAGTTGCGACAGGCGCTGCAGTTGCGCCTCCAGTTGCAGGCGCTCGCTGTTATCGCGAGACACGGCGATCAGGTACTCGTGATCATGCAACTGCACCAGTTGAGTGTTGATCTCCGCTGGTTGGCGGCTGCCGTCGCGGCGAATCAGCTCGCGCTGAAAAATCCGCGAGAGGTTGTCGCGCTGCGCCTGACGTGCTTGCTCAAGCCAGCGATGAAAATCCGGCATGAGCTTTTCAGGGGCGTCGCGCAGCAGTTCGGCGAACTGTTCGGGACGGTAGCCGAGCGTAGCGTAGGTGGCCTGGTTCATGTGCAGCAGCTCGCGGCTGTCGCTGTCGAAGATGAACAGGCCATCGTGGCTGGAGTCGGTCAGGTCGAGCACCAGTTGCAGGCGCTCGCGGTTCTCGCGCAGGTGCTGCTCGGTCTCTTCACGGCGCTCGGCCTCCTGCTTGAAACGCCGGTTGGCCTGCTGCAGGGCATGAGCGCGGCGGCTGTTTTCCAGGGCCAGTGCCAGGGCTGCGACCAATAACAGGCTGATTGCCAGGCTGGCGCCGAGCGCGACGCCGGGTAGTGGCGTCTCCAGTTGGTCGAGCAACTGCGCAGTCGGGCTCAGGCGCAGGCTGAAACCCTGGTTGTTGAGCAGGTTCAGGCCCAGTTGCAGGCTGTTCCGATCATCGGTATCCGCCGTGCCATGGCGGAACAGGCTATGGCCGTTCTCCAGCAACTCCAGGTTGAAGTCTTCGCGATCGATCTGGGTGAGCAACTGCTGCATCAGCGGTTCGACGCGAAACACCCCCTGGAGAAAGCCGTCGAAGACCCTGGTTCCCTCCTGCTTGCGGTAAAGCGGGGTGTAGAGCACGAAGCCGCGACCGCCCTGAACCAGGTCGAAGCTGTTGGAGAAGCGCTGTTCGCCGGTCTGGCGGGCCTCCATGGCCAGCGGGTAGTTGGGATGTTCCGGGTACAGGTGAAAATTCAGCGCCGCTTCGTTGCCTTCCACCGGGAGCAGCCAGCGCATGTGCAGATCGTCACCGACCCACTGGATCGACTGGTAGGCGGGAAAGCCTTGCAGGACGCGCCGTACTTCTTCATCCCAGCTGGCGCGTGGCAGGCGGCCCAGGTTGTTCCACAGGCGGGCAATGCGTTCGAGGCTGGCGACCTCCAGGTGCAAGGTACTTTCCAGCTGGCGTGCCAGGCTACGTGCCTGGTAGCCGACGCGCTCATCGACGCGTTGCTGCTGAACGGCTTCGATTTGTCGCCAGAGCAGTACGCTGGCGCTGCTCAGGACGAATAACAGGAAGGCCAGCGCAAGGCGCGCTGGCCAGGCGGAGGATGCCGGCATGGATAACTCCCGAGGCTCTGTGTGGTGATAGCACAGTGCCGCGTTCGGCTCAACGCATGGCGAGAATCGCTGTCCACTCGGCCTCGGTCACCGGCATCACTGACAGGCGACTGCCGCGCTGAACCAATGCCAGGTCGGCGAGCAGAGGGTTGTTTTTCAGGTGTTGCAGAGGCAGCACTTCGCCGAAAGCCTCGACGAACTCCACGTCCAGGGCGCTCCAGGGGTTTTTCTCGGCGCTGGCCTTGGGGTCGTGATAGTGGCTTTGCGGGTCGAGCGCAGTAGGGTCCGGGTAGACCTCGCCCGCAATACGCGCGATGCCGGCAATGCCCGGTTGTGGGCAACTGGAGTGATAGAAGAAGAACAGGTCGCCCGGTTTCATCGCCCGCATGAAGTTGCGCGCCTGGTAATTACGCACGCCATCCCAGCGGGTTTTGCCCAGGCGTTGCAGGTCGAGAATGGACAGTTCATCGGGTTCGGACTTCATCAGCCAGTAAGGCATGAACTTTGCTCCTGCAGGTCTGTCCGTAAGCGGACGCTCGTTTGGGTGAAGTCTCCGACGGCCGGTTGGCGTCGGAAATTGCGCAGCGCCTTGTACTGGCGGAAAATGCCCGGCTAAACGCTTGGCGCCGTCTTGTTGCACACAACAATAACGCGCGACCAACGCGCGCATTGCCTTGAAGGGGGAGGCAATAGATGAAACGCAAGCCAGATCTTTTGTGGGTTCTCGTCGTACTGTTCAGCCTGGGTGTGGTTACCACGGGTTACACCCAGAGCCTTTGGGAGCGCCAGAGCGACGCTCCGATCAATGTAACGCAGCAGCCCTGATTCGCGGGCAGCCAGCGTAAGCGCCGCAGGGAACGCGGTGCCGCATCGCTCCACTCAATACCACGCCCTGTCCGTCACCGTCGCCTGCAAGGGCACGTCCCAACTGGCCATCGCCAGCTCGTCCACTCGCTGACATTCATGCGCCAGGCCCAGCAGTGTCGGCATGTGCCAATTTTTGCGCCTGCGCAGATAGGCCAGGCTGCGGTCATAGAAGCCACCGCCCATGCCCAGGCGCCCGCCGCGATCATCGAAGCCCACCAGCGGCAGCAGCACCAGATCCAGTGCCCAGACCTTGCGTTGACGCTTGGGCTGTGGACGCGGTTCGAGGATACGAAAGCGATTGCCCGCCAGTTTCTCGTGCCGGGTAACCTGCTGAAACACCATCTTGGTGCGTGGCCAGGCGCTGAGTACTGGCAGGTAGGTGCGTTTGCCGCGTTTCTGCGCGGCGGCCAGCAGCGGTCGCGGGTCGATCTCGCCATCGTTGGGCAGATACAGCGCGATATGCCTGGCTCGGCGAAACGCCGGGCTCTGCACCAGTTGCCGGTACAGGTTGCGTGCGGCAATGCGTTGCTGGCTGCGGCTGAGCGCACGGCGGCGTTGGCGCAGCACACGACGCAGTTGCGGGCGACTGAGTGGGGGGGGAGTAGTCATGAGCAAAGAATGGAGCGGGACAGGTAGTGACAGCTACCGGGAGAGAGGGTGACTTCCCAGCGTGCCGCTGTCGGTTTAGCCCTTGAACCCGAAAGTTCAAGGTGGAGGTTGCAGGAGGCGTTAAGGCTTTCCGTCGGGCGGACATGCACACCGGCCCCAACATGCAACCCCCGTGGTTGTGCGTATCGGCTCAGGGACATCCCCGACTGGCGCACACCCCAGGAAGTTGCGCCCAGTATACCCCAATGGAGCACTTGAGGGGCGGCCTGCGACGAACAGGCAGGCATGCCGGTGCTCAGGATGCCGAGTCGTCGGTCAGGGCCTGGTCGACGCGATCGAGCAGATCACGCACCTGCTGGCGGGTGGAGTTGGCGTCCTGGTCCAGACGCTGCTGCTTGTGCAGCAGGTCGTGGGTGATGTTCAGCGCGGCCATGACGGCAACGCGATCAGCGCCGATCACTTTGCCGCTGGTGCGGATTTCGCGCATCTTGCCGTCCAGGTAGCGGGCGGCACTTTCCAGGTTGGCGCGTTCATCCTGCGGGCAGGCGATGCAATATTCTTTGTCCAGAATGTGGACGGTCACGGTGTTCGACTGGGTCATGAGTCCTGCTCCAGGGCTTTGAGGCGCGAAATCATCGATTCGACCTTATGCCGGGCCAATTCGTTCTTTTCGATCAGATGAGCGCGTTCCTCGCGCCAGGCCTGTTCATTCGCCAGCAGGAGTCGGTTGTGAGCCTTTAGCTGCTCGACACGCTGGATCAGCAGTTCCAGCTTGGCGGTCAATGCGTGCAGTTCGGCGTCTTCCATGGGCTCTCGCTATGGGAGGGAATGGCTGGACTATATAGGCCTGTCCCGGTTACGGGTCAAACCACGGTTGGCAGTGATGTGATGCAGATGACGACATCACACCGGCGGCCTCGGATGGTCTTGGCGCGCTTGCCGGTGCTAGGATACGAGGCCTCCATTCTAGAGATTGCGCCGCCTGGCGCCTAGCTATCTATGTCGATTCCAAGTTCTCCCTACGCCGCCTTCGCCGCTCTGTTGAACAGTGCCGGGCATTCCGTTTCTCCTGCCGAACTGCACGGTCTGCTGCTCGGCCGTAGCTGCGCGGGTGCCGGCTTCGATGCCGACGCCTGGCTGCTCGACGCTGCCGACCTGCTCGGCGGCGAGCCGCAGGACAACGTGCGCCAGGCGCTGATCGGGCTGCAGGAAATGGTCAAGGGTGAGCTGTGCAGCGAGGACATCACCGTAGTGCTGCTGTTGCCCGATGACGAAACCCCGCTGGCGCAGCGTGCTGCCGCTCTGGGCCAATGGTGCCAGGGCTTTCTCGGCGGCTTCGGCCTGACTGCCCGGGACGGCGCGCTGAGTGCCGAGGCCATGGAAGTGTTGCAGGATCTCTCCGCCATCGCCCAGGTGCAGAGTGCCCTGGAAGAATCCGAAGATGGTGAGAGCGACTACATGGAGGTCATGGAGTACCTGCGCGTGGCACCGCTGCTGCTGTTTACCGAGTGTGCCAAGCCCGCTGTGCCCGCTGCCAAACCCTCCCTGCACTGATTGCCCGCCGGAGCCTGCCTTGATCAGCATCCCCAAGTCCGAATATGCCCGTCGGCGCAAGGCGCTGATGGCGCAGATGGAACCCAACAGCATCGCTATCCTGCCGGCGGCGCCGGTGTATATCCGCAACCGTGACGTCGAGCACGTCTATCGCCAGGACAGCGACTTCCAGTACCTCACCGGCTTTCCCGAGCCAGAGGCTGTGATGGCGCTGATTCCGGGGCGTGAGCATGGCGAATACGTGTTGTTCTGCCGTGAGCGTGATCCCGAGCGCGAGCTTTGGGATGGCCTGCGCGCCGGCCAGGACGGTGCGATCAGCAAGTTCGGCGCCGACGACGCGTTCCCCATTGGCGATATCGACGACATCCTGCCCGGGCTGATCGAAGGCCGCGAGCGTGTCTACTACGCCATCGGCTGCAACCAGGAGTTCGATCATCGGCTGATGGAGTGGGTCAACCACATCCGCGCCAAGGCTCGTCAGGGCGCCACGCCGCCGAACGAATTCGTCGCCCTCAATCACCTGCTGCATGACATGCGCCTGTACAAGTCGGCCGCGGAAGTGAAGGTGATGAAGGAGGCCGCCGAGATCAGTGCGCGCGCCCATGTACGCGCGATGCAGGCCAGCCGTGCCGGTCTGTACGAATACCACCTGGAAGCCGAGCTGGATTACGAGTTCCGCAAGGGCGGGGCGAAGATGCCGGCCTACGGTAGCATCGTCGCCGCCGGCAGGAATGCCTGCATCCTGCACTACCGCGAGAACGATGCAGCGCTCAAGGACGGTGATCTGGTGCTGATCGACGCAGGCTGCGAGATCGATTGCTACGCCAGCGACATCACCCGCACCTTCCCGGTCAGCGGCAGGTTTTCTCCAGAGCAGAAGGCCATCTACGAGCTGGTGCTGGCGTCGCAGGAGGCAGCCTTCAAGGAGATCGCCCCAGGCAAGCACTGGAACGAAGCGCATGAGGCCACCGTACGGGTGATCACTGCAGGTCTGGTGGAGCTTGGGCTGCTCAGTGGTGACGTCGACGAACTGATCGCCGGCGAAGCCTACAAACCTTTCTATATGCATCGCGCCGGTCACTGGCTGGGCATGGATGTGCACGATGTCGGCGATTACAAGGTCGGCGGCGAGTGGCGCGTGCTGGAGCCGGGCATGGCGATGACCGTCGAGCCGGGCATCTACATCGCCCCCGACAACGACAAGGTCGCCAAGAAATGGCGCGGCATCGGCGTGCGCATCGAGGATGACGTGGTGGTGACCAAGAAGGGCTGCGAGATTCTCACCGGCGGCGTGCCCAAGACCGTCGCCGAGATCGAGGCGTTGATGGCTGCTGCACGCACCGAGGCGGCCTGAGCCCATGTCCCGTGTGAACCTGGCGATCATCGGTGGTGGGTTGGTGGGTGCCAGCCTGGCGCTGGCCCTGCAGGACACTGCGCGCCAGCGTGGCTGGCGCATCGCCCTGATCGAACCCTTCGCCCCGGGCAGCGAATACCAGCCCAGCTACGACGCCCGCTCCACCGCGCTGTCCTACGGCAGCCGGCTGATCTACGAACGCCTTGGTCTGTGGCAAGGCATCGCCCAGCGGGCCGAGCCGATTTTGCAGATTCATGTGTCCGACCGCGGCCGTTTCGGCGCCGCGCGTCTGCAGGCCATCGAGGAAGGCGTGCCGGCGCTCGGCTACGTGGTGGAAAACGCCTGGATCGGCCACTGCCTGTGGCAGGCGTTGGATCAGGACGTGATCGAATGGCGCTGTCCGGCCGAGGTGGTCGGCATGCAGCGCCAGGGCGACGGCTATCGCCTGACCCTGAACGATGAAACCTGCCTCGACTGTGACCTGGCCGTACTCGCCGATGGCGGGCGCTCCGCTCTGCGTGAGCAGCTCGGCATCAACGTCAGCAACAAGCCTTATGGGCAGAGCGCGTTGATCGCCAACGTCAGCCCGCTGGAGGCGCATCGCGGCCAGGCCTTCGAGCGCTTCACCGATGACGGCCCGATGGCCATGCTGCCGTTGGAAGGCAACCGTTGTGCATTGGTCTGGACGCGTACCAACGCTGATGCCGAGCGCTTGTTGCGTGTCAGCGAGGCACAATTTCTCGCCGAATTGCAGCAGGCCTTCGGCTATCGTCTGGGCGCCTTGCAGCAGGTCGGCGCCCGGCACCTCTATCCCCTGAGTCTTGTCGAGGCGCAGGAGCAGGTGCGGGCGCATCTGGTGGTACTGGGCAACGCCGCGCACAGCCTGCACCCCATCGCAGGTCAGGGTTACAACCTGTCGCTGCGCGACACCCTGGCGCTGGCTGAGGTGTTGATCGCCAGCGAAGCGCCATTGGGCGATTTCGCCACGCTGCAGCGCTACCGCCAGCGGCAGCAGCTCGATCAGCAAATGACCGTCGGCTTCTCAGACCAGGTGACGCGTCTGTTCAGTAACGCCCAGCCACTGCTGGCAGCGGGGCGCAACCTGGGTTTGCTCGGCCTCGACCTGTTGCCACCGGCCAAGCGCTGGTTTGCCCGCCAGGCAATGGGTATGGGGACCCGTAATCTATGAAAAGCTCCGTAGAGTGCCTCGAGCGCGCCAATCGGAAGCCATGTTGCGCACAGCCTGGGCGGCCCCGCGACACCCTACGGATTAAGGAGTGATATGCGCGCGGATCTGATCATCGTCGGCGCCGGAATGGTCGGCAGCACGCTGGCCCTGGCGCTGGAGCGCAGCGGCCTGGATATCCTGATCGTCGACGGCAGCCCGCTCAGCGTATCGCCGTTCGATGCGCAGGCGCCATTCGAGCCGCGTGTCAGTGCCTTGTCGATGGCTAGCCAGCGCATCCTCGAGCGCCTGGGCGCCTGGCAAGGCATCGCAGCGCGGCGCGCCTGCCCCTATGGCGAAATGCGCGTGTGGGACGGTACCGGTACCGGCAGCATCCACTTCGCGGCCGCCAGCGTACATGCCGATACGCTGGGCCATATCGTCGAGAACCGTGTGGTGCAGGACGCCCTGCTCGAACGCCTGCACGACAGCCAGATCGGCCTGCTACCGGGCGCACGCCTGGAGCAGTTGCGCCGTAGCGGTGACGACTGGCTGCTGACTCTCACCGATGGCCGTCAACTGCGCACACCGTTGCTGGTAGCGGCCGATGGGGCCAATTCCGCAGTGCGGCGTCTGGCCGGTTGTGCCACCCGAGAGTGGGATTATCTGCATCACGCCATCGTCACCAGCGTCCGCTGCGAGCGCTCGCACCAGGCCACCGCCTGGCAGCGCTTCACCGATGACGGTCCGCTGGCTTTCCTGCCACTTGCAGGGCCGGCTGGTGAGCACTGGTGCTCGATCGTATGGTCCACCATCCCTGTCGAGGCCGAGCGTCTGATGGCGCTGGACGATGAGGGCTTCTGTGCCGAACTGGGTAAGGCCTTCGAGCAGCGCCTCGGTAAGGTGCTGCATGCCGACCGCAGGCTGTGCATCCCACTTCGCCAGCGTCATGCCAAGCGTTATGTCGAACCGGGGTTGGCGTTGATCGGCGATGCCGCGCACACCATCCACCCGCTCGCGGGGCAGGGTGTCAATCTGGGCTTCCTCGATGCCGCGGTGCTCGCCGAGGTGTTGCTGCACGCCGCCGAGCGCGGCGAGAGTTTGAGCGAGGAGCGTGTGCTGAGCCGCTTCGAGCGTCGGCGCATGCCGCACAATCTGGCGATGATGGCCGCGATGGAAGGCTTTCAGCGCTTGTTCCAGGCTGATCCGCTGCCGTTGCGTCTGCTGCGCAACGTCGGGCTCGATCTGGTGGATGGCCAGGCCGAAGCCAAGGCACTGTTCGTGCGCCAGGCGCTTGGGCTGTCTGGCGACCTGCCGAAGCTGGCGAAGGCCTGACCACCGCTTTACCTGTCATGGATGAATGAGGAGTGTGCAATGAAGCACCTAGTGCAATACCTGCTTGTGGCGGCAATTTCATTTTCTGCGGGCTGCGGCACCATGGCCGGCCGCGGCGGCGCCGCAGAGCCGATGCCAGTGGAGACCTATAAGAGCGTCAATGGCGATCTTCACCTGTTGGGATTGCGCCCTGGCCCCAGCGGTAGCGGCAATGCCGGGGCGGTCATCTGCCTGATTAGCATCGTCTGTCCGCTTATGGTGGTGGTGTCGCTGCCAGTCGATGCAGTGATCGACACACTGCTGTTGCCGGCGGATCTGATGGCGGCCCGTGAGCCCGAAAATACCTTGTAATAACTGGCGTCCTTCGCTTCAGCTTTTACATTGAGAAGGCAAATAGCATTCACTACTATTCAGCCACTTTAGATTTCAACTCAATGAGGCTGGTTCAATGAAGGCTCGTAACGCTCTGCTCGCTGCATTCACCCTCAGCACCCTGGCGACTGCCGTCCAGGCCGCCGATGAAGTAGTGGTCTATTCCTCGCGAATCGATGAGCTGATCAAGCCGGTGTTCGATGCCTACACCGCCAAGACCGGCGTGAAGGTCAAGTTCATCACCGACAAGGAAGCTCCGCTGATCGCGCGCCTCAAGGCCGAAGGCGCAAACACCCCAGCCGACATGCTGATCACCGTCGATGCCGGCAACCTCTGGCAGGCCGAGCAGGAAGGCGTGCTGCAGCCGACCAAGTCCGACGTGATCGATGCCAACATCCCTGCCCAGTATCGCTCCAGCACCTACAGCTGGACCGGCCTGTCGCTGCGTGCGCGGACCATTTTCTACTCCACCGAGCGCGTCAAGCCCGAAGAGCTGTCCACCTACGAAGCGCTGGCCGACAAGAACTGGGAAGGCCGCCTGTGCCTGCGTACCAGCAAGAAGGTTTACAACCAGTCGCTGACCGCCACCCTGATCGAAACCCACGGCGCCGAGAAGACCGAGGAGATCGTCAAAGGCTGGGTCAACAACCTGGCCACCGACGTGTTCCCGGATGACACCGCGCTGCTGCAGGCCATCGATGCGGGCCAGTGCGATGTGGGCATCACCAACACCTATTACTATGGCCGCCTGCACAAGCAGCAGCCGGACCTGAAGGTCAAGCCGTTCTGGCCGAACCAGAACGACCGTGGCGTACACGTCAACCTGGCCGGCGCCGGCGTCACCAAGCACGCCCCGCACGCCGAAGAAGCCAAGAAACTGCTGGAGTGGATGACCACCCCGGAAGCGCAGAGCATCTTCGCCGGCGTCAACCAGGAGTTCCCGGCCAACCCGGCGGTCGCACCGTCTGAAGAGGTGGCTGCCTGGGGTACCTTCAAGGCCGATTCCATCGCCACCGAAGTGGCCGGCAAGCGCCAGGCCGAGGCGACCATGCTGATGGATCGCGCCGGCTGGCAGTAAAGGGGATCGTGCCCACGCTCCGCGTGGGTACGTCGCCAGTGACGCTCCGCGTCACGCCTGTTGGTTTCTGACGCTGGAGCGTCGAGAGCTGCATTCCCACAAGGAACGTGGGAACGATCATCGACGAGCACAGCGCTGCCGTTATACTGCGACGCCCCGCCTAGCCGGGGCGTTGTCTTTTCCGTAGTCGAGGAATCCGCGTGCCGCATCCCGTCCAGCGTCGCTGGTACCCCATCGTCCTTGCCGTCGCCGCTCTGGTGCTGATGCCGCTGTCGGTCTTGCTGCTGAGCTGGCATGAGGTCGATCAGCAGATCTGGACGCATCTGTGGCAGACACAGATGGCGCGGCTGATCGGCAACACGGCGACTCTGGTGCTTGGCGTTGGCGTCGGTGTGACGCTGCTGGGCGTCAGCCTGGCCTGGCTCACCAGTCTCTGCGAGTTCCCCGGCCGGCGCTGGCTGGACTGGGCGCTGATGTTGCCCTTCGCCATTCCCGCCTACGTGCTGGCCTTCGTTTTCGTCGGTCTGCTGGATTTCGCAGGTCCCGTACAGACGCTGCTGCGCGAGTGGTTTGGCAGTGGCCTGCGCCTACCGCGAGTGCGCTCCACTGGCGGTGTGATCATCGTCCTGGTGCTGGTGTTCTACCCCTACGTCTACCTGCTCGCTCGTGGCGCATTTCTGGCTCAGGGCAAGGGGTTGATGGAGGCGGCGCGGGTGCTCGGGCAGAGCCCCTGGCAAGCCTTCTGGCGTGTGGCGTTGCCGATGGCACGCCCGGCCATCGGTGCCGGCCTGGCACTGGCGATCATGGAAACACTGGCCGACTTCGGCGCGGTATCGGTGTTCAACTTCGATACCTTCACCACGGCGATCTACAAGACCTGGTACAGCTTCTACAGTCTGACCAGTGCAACCCAGCTGGCGAGCCTGCTGCTGCTGGCTGTGGCCCTGGTGCTCTATGGCGAGCGTCGCGCTCGTGGCGCCGCGCGGCCGGCCAACGAGCGGCCGCGCGGCAAGGCGCTGTACCACCTGCGCGGCTGGAAGGCCTTCGCCGCCAGCGCCTGGTGTGGTCTGGTGTTCGCCTGCGCCTTCGTCATTCCGTTGCTGCAGTTGCTGGCCTGGTTCTGGCAGCGCGGTCGCTTCGACCTCGATGAACGCTACGCCGGGCTCATCCTGCACACCCTTTATCTGGGCGGTATGGCGGCGCTGATTACGGTCAGCGTGGCCATGCTGCTGGCCTTCGCCCGCCGACAGGCGCCGACGCGCGGTGTGCGTCTTGGCGTCGCGCTGGGCAACCTGGGCTATGCCCTGCCAGGTTCGGTGCTGGCGGTGGCGATCATGCTGGCGTTCAGCTTTCTCGATCGCGAGCTGGTGATTCCGCTGTCCACGGCGTTGGGCGGTGCGGGCAAACCGCTGCTGATGGGGAGCCTGACGGCGTTGCTGGTGGCCTACCTGATCCGCTTCATGGCAGTGGCCTTCGGGCCGCTGGAAACCAGCTTGGCGCGGATCCGTCCGTCGCTTCCAGAGGCGTCGCGCAGTCTCGGCGTCGGCGGCGTCGGGCTGTTCTTCAAGGTCTACCTGCCGCTGCTGTTGCCGGGCACCCTGTCCGCCGCGCTGCTGGTGTTCGTCGACGTGCTCAAGGAAATGCCGGCGACCCTGCTGATGCGTCCGTTCGGCTGGGACACGCTGTCGGTACGAGTATTCGAAATGACCAGCGAAGGCGAATGGGCGCGCGCCGCGCTGCCGGCGCTGACCCTGGTGCTGGTCGGCCTGCTGCCGGTGATTTTGCTGATAAGGCGTTCGGCCCGCAGCTTCGGTTGAGGCGAGTCCTTGCCACGGGGGCGACCTTTGGTCAGATGACCCCCGCCGACCTTGCGGCTACAATGCGCGCCATTCGCGAGCCGGCCCATCCGGCAGACGTGTCGAGAAGCGTAGGCGAGGCGGCCAGTGCAAGGCGCAGCCAGGCGAAAAAGCGGAGTGTGCTTTTGCACATGAGCATTTTGAGCCTGGCTGTAACGCAGCAATGGCAACGCAGCTAGCTTCTCGGGGGTCTGAATCGCTTCGCCAAGCCCGGAAGGAGATTTACCCATGGGACAGCGCACCCCCCTCTATGACCTGCACCTGGCGCTGGGGGCCAAGATGGTGGACTTCGGCGGCTGGGACATGCCGCTGCACTACGGTTCGCAAGTCGAGGAGCATCATCAGGTGCGCCGCGACTGCGGCGTGTTCGACGTCTCGCACATGTGTGTGGTGGACCTGAGCGGCAGTCAGGCGCAAGCCTACCTGCAGCGTCTGCTGGCCAATGACGTGGCCCGCCTGGAGAACCCCGGCAAGGCGCTGTACAGCGCCATGCTCAATGAGCAGGGCGGCGTGATCGATGACCTGATCGTCTACCTCACCGAAGGCGGCTACCGCCTGGTGCTCAACGCCGGTACCCGTGACAAGGACCTGGCATGGATGCATGCGCAAGCGGGTGACTTCGATGTGCAGCTGCACGAGCGTCGCGATCTGGCCATGCTCGCCATTCAGGGGCCGAAAGCCCGGGCGCGTGTCTCAGAGCTGCTGACGCAGGCACGTGCGGCGCTGATCCATGAACTCAAGCCGTTCCAGGGGCTGCCAGAGGGTGACTGGTTCATCGCCCGAACCGGTTATACCGGTGAGGATGGTCTGGAAATCGTGCTGCCGGTGACCGAGGTGGTGTCCTTCCTCAACGATCTGGTCGGCGCCGGTATTTCGCCCATCGGCCTGGGCGCCCGCGACACCCTGCGCCTGGAAGCGGGCATGAACCTCTACGGCCAGGACATAGACGAGCAGGTCAGCCCGCTGGCTGCCAACATGGCCTGGACCATCGCCTGGGAGCCCGTTGCGCGAGATTTCATCGGTCGCTCGGCGCTGGAGGCGCAGCGCGCCACAGGTTGTCCGAGCAAGCTGGTTGGCCTGGTGCTGGAAGAGCGCGGTGTGCTGCGCGCGCACCAGGTCGTGCGTGTCGAGGGCATTGGCGAGGGTGAGATCACCAGTGGTAGTTTCTCGCCAACGCTGAACAAATCCATCGCGCTGGCACGGGTTCCGGCCGCGACCGGGGACCGTGCCGAGGTGGAAATCCGTGGCAAGTGGTACCCGGTGCGTGTGGTCAGGCCGAGCTTCGTCCGTCACGGCAAAACGCTAATTTGAATGATCAGGCCGCGGCGCAGGCCTTTCCCTCCTGCCGCGGCCTGCTAAATTGTCCTGACGGCCCACCTGCCGTCATCGCCTACGAGGAATCGAACATGAGCAATATCCCCGCCGATCTGCGTTATGCCTCCAGCCACGAGTGGGCTCGTCTGGAAGCTGACGGTAGCGTGACCGTGGGCATTTCCGACCACGCCCAGGAAGCCCTCGGCGACGTGGTATTCATCGAACTGCCGGAAGTCGGCAAGCAACTGAACGCTGGCCAGGAGGCGGGTGTGGTGGAGTCGGTCAAGGCGGCCTCCGACATCTACGCGCCAGTGGGCGGCGAAGTGATCGCGATCAACGAAGCACTGGCAGACAGCCCGGAAAGCGTCAACAGCGACCCGTACGGCAGCTGGTTCTTCAAGCTCAAGCCAAGCGATGCCAGCGAGCTGGACAAGCTGCTGGACGCCGCGGCCTATGAGGCTGCTGCTGACGCCGACGCCTGATTCATCTGGCTTCGACCCGGAAACCCGCCAAGGCGGGTTTCTGCGTTTCTGGGTTCTGCTAATGAATTCGCATGTAGGGCGTCAGTGGTAGCCGTATGTAACCGACGATATCCCGTGTGGGAGGCGCTTCAGCGGCGAGCTCTTGTCGCGGCTAAAGCCCCTCCCACGATTTGTACTGTGCATGTATCGGTTGATGCAGGTAGGCGTGCTCTGGCAAGGCCCGTTCAATTCCCTCTTTAACCGCTGGTCGGTTGGGCTAACACTTATCTGAAATACAATATATAAAAATACATATTGTATTAAGTGAAGGTGTCCCGTGGCCGAATCCATCGATATCCAGCAATTGCGCGCCAATGCCGATGCTGCTGGGCAACTGCTCAAGGCACTGGCCAACCCGGATCGTCTGCTGCTGCTCTGCCAGCTGTCGCAGGGCGAGCGCAACGTCAGCGATCTGGAGATGCTACTCGGCATTCAGCAGCCTACGTTGTCGCAACAGCTCGCGGTGCTGCGTCGCGAGGGGCTGGTGGAAACCCGTCGCGACGGTAAGCAGATCTTCTATCGCATCAGCAGCCCGGCGGCGCTGGCGGTGATCGAGACGCTCTACCGGCTGTTCTGCGAGGGGGGCGATGAACATCGACTGGACCAGCTTCACACCCTGGAGCGCTTTGGCTGGTGGTGCGCTGATCGGCCTGGCAGCGTCCGTGTTTGCTTTGGTCAATGGCCGGGTAGCAGGTATCAGTGGCCTGCTCGGAAGCCTGCTGCAGCGTCAGGCCGAAGGGCGGGGCGAGAAGGCCGCCTTTCTGCTTGGCCTGCTACTGGCGCCAGGGCTTTGGGTGATGTTCGCTGCCTTGCCGATGATTCATTTCGAAACCGGCAGCCTCGGCCTGATCGTGGCCGGTTTGCTGGTCGGCATCGGTACTCGCTATGGCTCGGGTTGCACCAGCGGCCATGGTGTTTGTGGCATTTCCCGCCTGTCGCCGCGTTCGCTGGTGGCCACCTTGTGCTTCATGGCCACTGGGTTCGCCACGGTGTTCGTCCTGCGTCACCTGCTGGAGAGCTGAACATGGCCAAGCTCACTGCCTTCGTCTGCGGATTGCTGTTCGGTCTCGGTGTGCTGCTGGCCGGCATGGCTGACCCAGCCAAGGTGCTGGCGTTTCTCGATCTGGCCGGCGACTGGGACCCGTCGCTGGCGCTGGTTATGGCCGGTGCCATTGGCGCTGCCGCGCTACCGCTGAACCTGGCCCAGCGGCGTGCCAGGAGCCTGCTCGGTGGCACCATGCAGATGCCGACCCGGCGCGATCTGGATGCCCGGCTGGTGCTTGGCAGTCTGCTGTTTGGTGTTGGCTGGGGGATTGCCGGCATCTGCCCGGGGCCGGCCTTGGCCGTCCTGCTGTCCGGGCACTGGCAGCCGCTGCTGTTCGTTGCCGCGATGCTGGCAGGCATGCTGATCTTTGCCGCGCTGGAGGGGAGGCGCAGAGCTTGATATGAATCGCCTCGATGCTACCGATGTGAGGAACGCTCGGTCGCCGCTTGCACATCGCTGTCCGCAAATGAAATGAAACAAATCGACTGAGAAGAGATGCATGTGCCGCTTGATGCAGATCAAGCTGAGCCGGGTTTGCGCTGGGCATGGTCAGGCCATAACCAGAACAGCCAATACCTGAGGAGATACACACATGCGCACTCTGACTCTGCTGGCCGGATTGTGCCTGGGCGCCAGCGCCTGGGCCAATCTACCGGCCAACGAACCTGTCGCGCCGATCGCACCGGCCGAGATCACCGATCCGGCCAAGGTGGAACTGGGCAAGCAGCTGTTCTTTGACCCGCGCCTGTCGCGCTCGGGGTTCATCTCCTGCAACTCCTGCCACAACCTGTCGATGGGCGGCAGCGACAACCTGCCCAGCTCCATCGGCCATAACTGGCAGCAAGGACCGATCAATTCACCGACCGTGCTCAATTCCAGCCTCAATCTCGCGCAGTTCTGGGATGGTCGTGCTGCTGATCTCAAGGAACAGGCCGCTGGACCTATCGCCAATCCGATGGAGATGGCGTTCACTCACGTTCTGGCTATCGACGTGCTGCGTTCGATCCCGCAGTACCGTGAGTCGTTCAAGGCCGTGTACCAGACCGACGAAATCACCCTCGATGAGGTGACCGATGCAATCGCCGAGTTCGAAAAGACCCTGGTCACGCCCAACTCGCGCTTCGATCTGTGGCTCAAGGGCGACCAGCAGGCCATCACCCAGACTGAACTGGAGGGTTACCAGCTGTTCAAGTCCATCGGCTGCGTCGCCTGCCACAACGGCCCGGCGCTGGGTGGCAACTCGTTCCAGAAGATGGGCTTGGTCGAACCCTATGAAACCAGCAACCCGGCCGAGGGCGTGGCGGGTCTGACCGGCAAGGATGCGGACCGCTTCAAGTTCAAGGTGCCGACTCTGCGCAACGTCGAGCTGACCTATCCCTACTTCCATGATGGCGCCTACTGGAAGTTGGAAGAGTCGGTGGACATCATGGCGCGTCTGCAGCTCGGGCGGCAGCTGAGCACCGATGAGATCGGCAAGATCACTGCCTTTCTGAAGACCCTGACTGGCGAGCAGCCGAGTTTCGCCCTGCCGATCCTGCCGCCGTCTAACAATGACACACCGCGGCCGCAGCCATTCGAGTGAGTTGGCTGTAACGCAAACGTCCGGCATGTGCCGGGCGTTTGCGTTTCGTGCAGGGAGGGGTCAGCCCTTTGGCTGCTGCTGGGTGATGCAGTGGATATTGCCACCCCCAAGCAGAATTTCGCGGCCTGGCACCATCACCACGCGATGCTCGGGGAAAATACGCTCAAGAATGGCGCGCGCCTCTTCGTCCTTCGGGTCATCGAAGCTCGGCGCGACGATGCCACCGTTGACGATCAGGAAGTTGACGTAGGAGCCGGCCAGGCGTACCTCCGGGCTGCGCTCCTGGCTGCCATCGACGATGTCGACGCCCGCGCACTCTTCGGCAGTAGCATGAATCGGGCCGGGAATCGGCATCTTGTGTACGGTCAGCTGACGGCCCTTGGCATCGCGCGCGTTTTCCAGCACGCGCATGGCGGCCTGGCAGCGCGGATAGTTGGGATCATTCGCATCGTCGGTCCAGGCCAGCAGCACTTCGCCGGGGCGCACGTAGCAGCAGAAGTTATCGACGTGGCCATCGGTCTCGTCGTTATACAGACCGTCCGGCAGCCAGATCACCGTATCGATGGAGAGGTGATCGCGCAGCACATTCTCGATCTCTTCACGCGACAGGTGCGGGTTGCGGTTCTTGTTCAGCAGGCACTCCTCGGTGGTGATCAGGGTGCCTTCGCCGTCAACATGGATCGAGCCGCCTTCGAGGACGAAACCTTCCGTGCGGTAGCGCTTGCAGCCTTCAATCTCCAGAACCTTGCGCGCCACCTGGTCGTCACGCAGCCACGGCCAGTAAAGGCCGCCATCGAAGCCGCCCCAGGCATTGAAGGTCCAGTCCACGCCGCGTACTTCGCCATTGGCATTGGTCACGAAGGTCGGCCCGGTATCGCGCACCCAGGCATCATCGGTGGTGATTTCCACCAGGCGGATGGCGTCGTCGTCCAGGCGTGCGCGGGCGTTTTCGTACTGCGCAGCGGAGACACAGATGGTCACCGGCTCGAACTGGACGATGGCCTTGGCCACGGCAGTGAAGGCTGCCTGCGCCGGCTTACCGCCGTTACGCCAGTTGTCCGGGCGTTCGGGCCAGACCATCCAGGTCTTGCTGTGGGTTTCCCATTCCGCCGGCATGCGAAAGCCATCGGCGCGTGGAGTGGTGGTCAGCGTGGTCATGTTTCACCTGTAGCCCGGATGCAATCCGGGGAATCGTGAGAAAAAGCCCCGGATGGCATCCGGGCTACGTTCACTCGCAGCGGTTTTCGCCGTCGAGCGTGGAAAGAGGCCAGTATAGGTTCGGCCGGCGGTCGCGGAACACACCCCAGGCGGTGCGCGTCTTCTCCAATGCATCCAGGTCGAAGCTGTGCACGATGATGCCTTCTTCGGTCTGGTTCAGCTCCTTGACCTTGGCACCGTACTGGTCGGCGATGAACGAGCTGCCATAGAAGGTGATGTCGTAGCCGTCCTGTTCCTCGCGGCTAATACGGTTGCTTGCCACCAGCGGCATCAGGTTGGCGCCGGCATGGCCCTGCTGCACGCGTTGCCAGTGTTCGCGCGAGCTGATGCTGACGTCGTGTGGCTCACTGCCGATGGCGGTGGGGTAGAGGAGGATTTCCGCACCCATCAGCGCCATGCTGCGTGCGCACTCCGGGAACCACTGGTCCCAGCAAATGCCCACGCCAATACGTGCATAGGCGGTATCCCAGACCTTGAAGCCGGTATCGCCCGGATTGAAGTAGTACTTCTCGTGATAGCCGGGGCCGTCGGGAATATGACTTTTCCGATAAATCCCGAGGTTTGTGCCGTCGGCATCAAGGATGGCGATGCTGTTGAAGCGAGCACGGCCGGCACGCTCGAAAAAGCTGATCGGCAGTACCACCTTCAGCTCTGCGGCCACTTTCTGAAAGTGCGCGATGGCCGGGTTTTCCTCGACCGTAGTGGCCAGCTGGGTGTAATCGACATTCGGCTTCTGGCAGAAGTAGGGGGCCTCGAACAGCTCCTGGATCAGAATGATCTGCGCCCCCTGGGCCGCCGCCTGGCGTACCAGCCTTTCGGCGTTGGCGATGTTGGCGGGGGTATCCCAGGAGCAGGCCATCTGGGTCGCGGCAACGGTAACGATACGGGACATGAAGCACCTCTTGGCTCGTTCGCAGGCCAATCCGGCTTCCCGGGGCCCTTTCGGAGTGCCTTGGTTGAATATCGATCAAGGCTGGATGTTCGATTTATATCCGATAAATATCGATTTTAGAAGATGCGTTGAGTCGATTTTTTGAAAAATAGCGGATTTCTATCGAGATTGATCGAGAGCTGTTTGGACAGGCTTGGCGGGAGTGGACGTGTGTGGGAGCGGACTCGTCCGCGAATCAAGACAGGTATCGCGTCGCCTCCTTTACGGACAAGTCCGCTCCCACAGGGCATGGAGGCAGGCGTGGGATATACCGATTAACCTAGCGGTTCGGCTCTTTTCGGCAGGGCAGCAGGCAGGTACAGACCCAGGTAGGCGTCGAATACACGCATGCCTTCTTCGGCCAGGCGCGGAGTGATCTCCCCGTGCAATTGCACGGAGCGGGCGTAAACACGATCGCCCAGTGACATCGCCAGGTTGAAGACGTCGATATCCGTCGGCAATTGCGGCAGGGGGAAGTGGCGGTCGAACAGCGCATGCATCAGCCGGCCCAGCTCCAGGTCGTGCTGGTGATCGGCCTGGGTGACTTCTGCCAGGCCATGCTGGGCCAGGATCAATTGGCGTGCGGCGGCATCCGCTTCGTAGATGGCCAGCATGCGTTGCTCGATCAGGCGCGAAAGGTCATGCCAGCTGCGCAGGGCGGCGTGCTCGACCGGCTCCTGCAGGCTGGCGCGAAAGGCTGCGTGTACGTCGGCTGTCAGCCCTTCGAGCAGAGCCGGCACGCTGGCGAAGAAGTGATACACCGAAGAAGGCGGAATGCCGGCACGCTCGGCCACCGAGTAGATCGACAGGTTGGCCATGCCCTGCTCGGCCAGCAGCTCGCGCGCTGCCGTCAGGATCACGGCGATACGGGCCTGGCTGCTGGCGCGCGGCTTGCGGGGGCTGGCGGGGCGCGACATGGTGAGCTCCTCGGTGGGCGAGGCGCTATTGGACGTCAGTCGGCGGCGGCGAGGCAAGCCTCGCCGCCGTCATCAGCTACCGTCGCGGAACCGCTGCCAGACATCGCTGCGAACCTGGGCATGCTTCTCCGAAAGCACTTCCAGCGGATACAGGCGGCGCTTGGTGTCCTGGTCCGGATAAAGGCCGGGCTGTTCCAGCAGGGCTTTATCGATGAACGACATCGAATCGGCATTACCGTTGGGGTAGAGCGTTTCAGCGGTAACCTGGGCAATGACCTGAGGCTGCATCAGGTAGTCGATGAAGCGGTGAGCGAGATCCGGGCGACTGGCAGTGGCCGGGATCACCAGGTTGTCGATGAACAGCACCGAGCCTTCATCGGGCACCACGAAACTTACCGGCTGGCCGGCCTGGGCGGCGGCGAGCGCGTCACCGACCCAGGCCATGGCCAGGCACAGGCGACCGTTGTTGAGGTCTGCGATATAGCGTTCGCTGTCGACGTAGCGCAGATTCGGGCGCAGTGCCGCGAGCACGCTGCCGGCTCGTTCGACGCGGCTCGGCGCGCTGCGCGCGAGGCTGCGACCCTGATAGTTGAGCAGCAGTGACAGGGTTTCATCCGGCGCATCCAGCACGCTGATGCCGCAGCTGGCCAGGCGTTTGCTCTGCTCGGCATCGAACAGCAGGCTCCAGCTGTGGGGCAGCGGCCCACCATAGGCAGCCTCGGCCTGCGACGTGTTGATCGCCAGGCCGACCGCGCCCCACAGGTAGGGAATGGCGTGCTGGTTCTGTGGGTCGACCGCAGCCAGCTTGCTCAGCAGCTGCTTGTCCAGGTGCGCGCGGTTGGGCAGCAGGTTGAAGTCCAGTGGGCGAATGCGGCCACTGGCGATCAGCGCCGGCAGCTCGTTGTGCGAGGGCACGGCGATGTCGATGGGCTGGCCGCTTTGCAGCGCGGCTGCCAGTTCTTCAGCGCTGGCGAAGGTGTGGTAGTCGACCGCGATACCGGTATCGCGGGTGAAGTTCTCCAGCACCTGTGGTGCGATGTAGTCGTTCCAGTTGTAGACACGAATGCTGTCGGCGGCCTGCGTCAGGCCAGAGATGAGGCCAAGCAGGACGGCGGCAATGGCGCGTTGCATGAGTAGCTCCCTGATGGATGACGGCAACAGTATCCGGCGGCCGTGGGCGCCGGCGGTTGATTCATGTCAGCGGAGTCGCCGTGCGACGAACCGCTGGCCCCGACGCGGGCGTCGGAGTTGTCGGTTGGCAGTTGGCAGGCAAAAAGAAGCCGGCTCTGCGGCCGGCTTTCGGGGTTACACGGTGTGCAGGTACCAGTTGTACTCGAGGTCGGAGATGGTGGTCTCGAACTCCTGCAGCTCGGCTTCCTTGCACGCGACGAAGATGTCGATGTACTTCGAGTCGATGTACTTGTTCATCACCTCGCTGTCGTCCAGCTCGCGCAGCGCGTCACGCAGGTTGTTCGGCAGGCTGGGCTCGAGCTGCTCGTAGGAGTTGCCCTCGATCGGTTCGCCCGGTTCGATCTGGTTGGTCAGGCCGTGGTGGATACCGGCGAGAATCGAGGCCAGCATCAGGTAGGGGTTGGCGTCGGCGCCGGCCACGCGGTGTTCGATGCGCACGGCATCCGGGCTGCCGGTGGGGATGCGAACGGCCACGGTGCGGTTGTCCAGCGCCCAGCTTGGCGCGTTGGGTACGTAGAACTGCGCACCGAAGCGGCGGTAGGAGTTGACGTTGGGGCAGAGGAACGCCATCGATGCTGCCATGGTGTCGAGGATGCCGCCGACGGCGTGGCGCAACGAGGTGTTCTCCAGCGGATCTTCGGCGGCGAAGATGTTCTTGCCGGTCTTCTTGTCCAGCAGCGAGATGTGCACGTGCAGACCGTTGCCCGCCTGGCCCGGGTAGGGCTTGGCCATGAAGGTGGAGTCCATCTCATGGTCGTAGGCGATGTTCTTGATCAGGCGCTTGAGCAGCAGGGCGTAGTCGCAGGCCTTGATGGCGTCTTCGACGTGATGCAGGTTGACCTCGAACTGTGCCGGGGCGCTTTCCTTGACGATGGCGTCTGCCGGGATGTCCTGCTCCTTGGCGGCTTCGAGCATGTCCTGCAGGCAGTCGACGTACTCGTCGAGGTCGTCGATCAGATAGACCTGGGTGGAGTGCGGGCGCTTGCCGGAGATCGGCGAGCGCGGCGGCTGCGGACGACCGTTCACGTTCTCCTGGTCGATCAGGTAGAACTCCAGTTCAAAAGCTGCGCAGATACGCAGGCCCAGTTCGTCGAACTTCTGTACCACCTGGCGCAATACCTCGCGCGGGTCGGCGAAGAAAGGCGTGCCGTCCAGCTCGTGCATGGTCATCAGCAGCTGCGCGGTCGGGCGCTTCTGCCAGGGTTCGTTGCACAGGGTATTGGGGATGGGGAAGCAGATACGGTCGGCGTCGCCGATGTCCAGGCCAAGGCCGGTGCTCTCGACGGTGGAGCCATTGATGTCGAGGGCGAAGAGCGAGGCGGGCAGGTTGATGCCTTTCTCGTACACCTTATGAAGGGCGTTCCGGTCGATGCGCTTGCCACGCACCACACCATTCATATCTGCAATAAGAAGGTCGACGAACTGGACCTCGGGATGTTCCTTGAGGAACGCGTTCGCTTCGTTAAGCTGAACGGCACGCGGGGGTACCGACATGATGCAACACCTTTTTGTTAAATATATCAATCATGCGACTGCATGGGTGTGAGTCAATCCGAAACGCACTTTACTGTCAAGCAGGCCACATGGTGCCCTCTAGTGGGGCGTGATGGCCATTTTTGGGGCATTTCAAGGCCTTTCAGGGGGCTCCAAACCTTGATCTTTCAGGGTGCTCAGCGGGGTGTGTTCAATTTTTTACAGAGCTATTGTGTAAAAAAATGAACAAGGCTAAGCTCGGTTCAAACCCATAACAGCAATAATACGGGTGTCTCATGCTTTCCCTGCCGGCCATCGGCGTCAGCGCTTGTGCCAGGACCATCGGTTACGCTACCTCTTCCCGCAACAGCGAGGCGAGTCTGCATATCATGCGGGCCCGAGTGGTCATGAGCATGACCGCTGCACTGAGGCAACATCCTTTCTTTGCGCCCGGCGCGTCGCACGACCTGCCTGATCCGGTTTTTCGTTCATTGCATCCCCTGCACGATAGCGTACGCGGCCGTGTGACGCTGTCTGCTGCGCGCCTTGGCCCGCGTCCTGCAATGCACAAGGCACTCGCCTGTTTCGTCGGGCGTGTTCTATGCCGCGAGATAGACGGCCCGATGTTCGAATACAAGGGTGAGCGATTTTATTTCGGTGGAGTGACATGCAAGGTACCGGAGGTGTCGCACCCCTAGTAGCATCCACACGAATATCTCGCCTTCTTCCAGGCCTTTGGTGAGGCTTGCAGGGAGAGGGCGGGGCAACGCTGAACCCGCTATAACAAAAGCAGGTTCTACAACCCTGAGGTCTCTATGAGTACCAAGCTAGACCAGCTCACGAGCTGGCTGAAAGAACGCAAAATCACCGAAGTCGAATGCCTGATCAGCGACCTGACCGGCATTGCCCGCGGCAAGATCTCGCCGACCAACAAGTTCCTCGACGAGAAGGGCATGCGCCTCCCAGAGAGCGTGCTGCTGCAGACCGTGACCGGCGACTACGTCGAGGACGACATCTATTACGACCTGCTGGACGAGGCGGACATCGACATGTTCTGCCGTCCGGACGCCAATGCTGTATTCGTCGTGCCCTGGGCTATCGAGCCGACCGCGATGGTGATCCACGACACCTTCGACAAGCAGGGCAACCCCATCGAGCTGTCGCCGCGCAACATCCTCAAGAAAGTGCTGCAGATGTACGCCGACAAAGGCTGGAAGCCCATCGTCGCACCGGAGATGGAGTTCTACCTGACCAAGCGCAACAGCGATCCGGATTTCCCTCTGGTTGCGCCGGTTGGGCGCTCCGGCAGGCCGGAAACCGGTCGCCAGAGCTTCTCCATTGATGCGGCGAACGAGTTCGACCCGCTGTTCGAAGACATGTACGACTGGTGCGAACTGCAAGGCCTGGACCTGGATACGCTGATCCACGAGGAAGGCCCGGCGCAGATGGAAATCAACTTCCGCCACGGCGACGCGTTGCACCTGGCCGACCAGATTCTGGTGTTCAAGCGCACCATGCGCGAGGCCGCGCTCAAGCATGACGTGGCGGCCACCTTCATGGCCAAGCCGATCACCGACGAGCCGGGCAGCGCCATGCACATCCACCAGAGCGTGGTCGACATCAAAACCGGCAAGAACATCTTCTCCAACGAAGATGGGACGATGAGCGAGCTGTTCCTCCATCACATCGGCGGCCTGCAGAAGTACATCCCCGAGCTGCTGCCGCTGTTCGCGCCGAACGTCAACTCGTTCCGCCGTTTCCTGCCCGACACCTCGGCGCCGGTGAACGTGGAGTGGGGCGAGGAGAACCGCACCGTTGGCCTGCGCGTACCGGAGGCCAGTCCGCAGAACCGCCGCGTGGAAAACCGCCTGGCTGGCGCGGACGCGAACCCCTACCTGGTGCTGGCGGCGACGCTGCTGTGCGGCTACATGGGCATGGTCGGCGGGGTCAAACCCGGTGCGCCGGTCAAGGGGCGTGGTTATGAGCGCCGCAATCTGCGCCTGCCGGTGACCATCGAGAGCGCCCTTGAGCGCATGGAAGCCTGCAAGGACGCCGAGAAATTCCTCGGTGAGAAGTTCATCCGTGGCTATGTCGCGGTCAAGCGTGCCGAGCACGAGAACTTCAAGCGGGTGATCAGTTCCTGGGAGCGTGAGTTCCTCCTGTTGTCGGTGTAACGGGCGGTCGGCCGCGTCTGGCGCGGCCGCTGCCACGAATCTCTGCGTAGCGCCGAGGGCGCTGCGTATTAGCAAGGTGTTGGTAATGAACAAGCAAGCGAGCAACCCCAAGACTGCCCAGTGGCAGGCCCTGAGCCAGGCTCACCACCTGGCGCCGTTCAGTGACTACAAGCAGTTGGCCGAAAAAGGCCCACGCATCATCACCGAGGCCAAGGGTGTGCACCTGTGGGACAGCGAGGGCAACAAGATCCTCGACGGTATGGCCGGCCTGTGGTGCGTGGCCGTTGGCTATGGCCGTGAGGAATTGGTCGAGGCTGCCGCTACGCAGATGCGCCAGTTGCCGTTCTACAACACCTTCTTTCAGACCGCGCACCCGCCGGTGCTGGAGCTGGCCCACGCGATCTCCAAGCTGGCGCCGGCCGGCATGAACCACGTGTTCTTCACCGGTTCGGGCTCCGAAGGCAACGACACCATGTTGCGTCTGGTACGCCACTACTGGGCGTGCAAGGGGCAGCCTGCGAAGAAGATCATCATCGGCCGTGAAAACGGCTACCACGGTTCCACCGTGGCCGGCGCCAGCCTCGGCGGCATGAAGTTCATGCACGAGCAGGGCGACCTGCCGATCCCTGGCATCGCGCATATTCCGCAGCCCTACTGGTTCGGCGAAGGTGGCGATATGACGCCGGAAGCCTTCGGCATCTGGGCCGCTGACCAGTTGGAGAAGAAGATTCTCGAACTGGGCGAGGAGAATGTCGCAGCCTTCATTGCCGAGCCGATCCAGGGCGCGGGCGGCGTGATCATTCCGCCGGAAACCTACTGGCCGCGCATCAAGGAAATCCTCGCCAAGTACGACATTCTCTTCGTCGCTGACGAAGTGATCTGCGGCTTCGGCCGTACCGGCGAGTGGTTCGGCAGCCAGTACTACGGCCTCAAGCCTGATCTGATGACCATCGCCAAAGGCCTCACCAGCGGCTACGTGCCGATGGGCGGGCTGATCGTCAGCGACAAGGTGTTCGAAGTGATCGAGGCGCACGGCGACTTCAACCACGGCTTCACCTATTCCGGTCACCCGGTGGCGGCAGCGGTGGGTTTGGAGAACCTGCGCATTCTCAAGGAAGAAGGCATCGTTGAACGCGTGAAAGCGGAAACGGCACCGTATTTGCAAAGTCGTCTGCGTGAGCTGGCGGATCACCCGCTGGTGGGCGAAGTACGCGGTGTCGGCATGCTCGGCGCCATCGAATTGGTGCAGGACAAGGCGACGCGTAAACGTTACCCAGGTGACAAGGCGGTTGGCATGATCTGCCGCGGCCACTGCTTTAATAACGGTCTGATCATGCGCGCCGTGGGCGACACCATGATCATCGCCCCGCCTCTGGTGATCAGCCAGGCGGAAATAGACGAACTGGTGGAAAAAGCACGCAAGTGCCTGGATCTGACCTTGCGTGACCTGTCGGTCTGAACGCCCGCAGTCACGGAAAGTTGTCAGCGGTGCCATGACCTTGCCAGACTGCGCCAGAGTGCGCGAACCGGCCTGATTCGAACGGTTTGCGCGACCTCTGGAATCTCGACACAACAACAGGAGCTGTACGCATGAAAACATTCGGCAAGACCCTTCTCGCGTTGTCCCTGACCGCGGCCGTGGCAGGCGCTGCTCAGGCTGACGACAAGGTGCTGCATGTCTACAACTGGAGCGATTACATCGCTGAAGACACCTTGGCCAATTTCGAGAAGGAAACCGGCATCAAGGTCGTCTACGACGTCTTCGACAGCAACGAAGTGCTGGAAGCCAAGTTGCTGGCCGGCAGCTCCGGTTATGACGTAGTGGTGCCGTCCAACCCCTTCCTGGCCAAGCAGATCAAGGCTGGCGTATTCCAGAAGCTGGACAAGTCCAAGCTGCCGAACTGGTCGAACCTGGATAAGGACCTGCTCCACGCGCTGGACCCGAGCGACCCGGGCAACCAGTACTCGGTCCCCTACATGTGGGGCACCATCGGCATTGGCTACAACGTCGAGAAGGTCAAGGCGGCACTGGGCGAAGACGCTCCGGTCGACTCCTGGGACCTGGTGTTCAAGCCGGAAAACATGGAGAAGCTGAAGTCCTGTGGGGTTTCCTTCCTCGACTCGCCGACCGAGATCCTGCCGGCCGCGCTGCACTACCTGGGCTATGCCCCGGACAGCAGCGACAAGGGCGAGCTGCAGAAGGCCGAAGAGCTGTTCATGAAGATTCGTCCGTCGGTGGCCTACTTCCACAGCTCCAAGTACATCTCCGACCTGGCCAACGGCAACATCTGCGTCGCGATCGGCTACTCGGGTGACATCTATCAGAGCAAGGCGCGCGCCGAGGAAGCGAAGAACGGCGTAGAGGTGGGCTACAACATTCCGAAGGAAGGTGCAGGCTCCTTCTTCGACATGCTGGCCGTGCCGGCTGATGCCAAGAACGTCGAGGCTGCTCACGTCTTCCTCAACTACCTGATGAAGCCGGAGGTGATGGCCAGCATCACCAACTACGTGCAATTCCCCAACGGCAATGCCGCGGCTACACCGCTGGTGGATGAAGCCCTGCGCACCGACCCGGGCGTGTACCCGAGCCCGGAAGTGCTGAAGAAGATCTACACCTTCCCGGACCTGGCTCCGGCGGTGCAGCGCAACATGACCCGCAGCTGGACCAAGATCAAGTCCGGTCGCTGATCGAAAGCGGTACCACCTGGCGGGCATGCCCGCCAGGTTTCTCAGGGACACTTTACAGGGCCACGATGGCCATCGATGTGCGCGTATTCAGGCCGAGAGCCTTGGGGTGATACCGGTACGGTTTGAACTGGCGGTCGCTGATTCCCAACGCGTTTTCCTATAAAGTGCCGCGCTTTTTTCAGCGGCGCACCAAAGCGAGGATGAAACTGTGCGAGTAACCCTGCCCAAGACTCTGATCGCCCTGGCAGCCGCTACCCTGAGTGGAGCCGCTCTGGCTCAGCAGACGGTGCACATCTACAACTGGAGCGACTACATCGGCGAACAGACGCTCGCCAAGTTCGAGGCGAAAACCGGCATCAAGCCGATCTATGACGTCTTCGACTCCAATGAAACCCTCGAAGGCAAACTGCTCGCCGGCCGCAGTGGCTACGACGTGGTAGTGCCCACCAACCATTTTCTCGGCAAGCAGATTCGCGCTGGCGCCTTCCAGGCGCTCGATCGTTCGCGCCTGCCGAACTGGAGCAATCTGGACCCCGCGCTGCTCAAGCAGTTGGAAACCAACGATCCCGGCAACCAGTACGCCGTGCCGTACCTCTGGGGCACCAATGGCATTGGCTACAACGTCGAGAAGGTCAAGGCCGCGCTCGGTGTCGACGAGATCGATTCCTGGGCCGTGCTGTTCGAACCGGAGAACATCAAGAAACTCAGCCAGTGCGGCGTCGCCTTCCTCGATTCGGGCGATGAAATGATTCCGGCCATGCTCAACTACCTCGGCATGGACCCCAACAGCACCAACCCCGACGACTACGCCAAAGCCGAAGCCAAGCTGCTGGAGGTGCGTCCCTACGTCACCTATTTCCACAGCTCCAAGTACATCGGCGATCTGGCCAACGGCAACATCTGCGTGGCGGCCGGGTTCTCCGGCGACATCCTGCAGGCTGCCGACCGCGCCGAAGAGGCCGGCAAGGGCATCGAAATCGCCTACAGCATTCCCAAGGAAGGCGCCAACCTCTGGTTCGACATGATGGCCATTCCCGTCGATGCAGCCAACGCCGAGCAGGCGCATGCCTTCATCAACTTCCTCCTCGAGCCCGAGGTGATCGCCGAAGTCAGTGACTACGTCGGTTATGCCAACCCCAATACCAAGGCGGACGAATTCATGGACGAGGAAGTGCGCAACGACCCGTCCGTGTACCCGCCACAAGCGGTGCTGGACAAGTTGTTTATTTCCGCCGAGTTGCCTGCACGAATTGAGCGTCTCAAGACCCGTACCTGGACGAAGATCAAGTCGGGTCAGTAATCGTTCCTGCCCGGCCGCAGGGGTCGGGCACAATCTTCCGGGAGTTTTCCTAAATGGCTGTTGCCTCCAGCGCCTACAAAAAAGCCCTCGAGGGGGATCAGACACCGAAAGAGGTGCTGGTCAAGATCGATCGGGTTACCAAGAAGTTCGACGAGACCGTGGCGGTCGACGACGTCTCGTTGACCATCAACAAGGGCGAGATCTTCGCCCTGCTCGGTGGCTCCGGCTCCGGTAAATCCACGCTGCTGCGCATGCTCGCCGGTTTCGAGCGCCCGACCGAAGGGCGCATCATCCTCGATGGTGTCGACATCACCGATATGCCGCCGTACCAGCGGCCGATCAACATGATGTTCCAGTCCTATGCGCTGTTCCCGCACATGACCGTGGCACAGAACATCGCCTTCGGCCTGCAGCAGGACAAGCTGCCCAAGGCCGAGATCGACGAGCGCGTGGCCGAGATGCTCAAGCTGGTGCACATGACCCAGTACGCCAAGCGCAAACCGCACCAGCTTTCCGGTGGCCAGCGTCAGCGTGTGGCCCTGGCCCGCTCCCTGGCCAAGCGTCCCAAGCTGCTGCTGCTCGACGAGCCGATGGGCGCGCTGGACAAGAAACTGCGTTCGCAGATGCAGCTGGAGCTGGTTGAGATCATCGAGCGCGTCGGCGTGACCTGCGTGATGGTGACCCACGACCAGGAAGAGGCCATGACCATGGCCCAGCGCATCGCCATCATGCACCTGGGGTGGATCGCCCAGACGGGCAGCCCGGTGGACATCTACGAAACGCCGACCAGCCGCCTGGTGTGCGAGTTCATCGGTAGCGTCAACCTGTTCGATGGGCAAATCACCAGCGATGAGGCCGACCACGCGATTATCGACTGCCCGCAGCTGGACAGGCCGATCTATATCGGTCACGGCGTCAGTACCCGCGCCGAGAACAAGTCCGTCAGCTACGCGCTGCGCCCCGAGAAGCTGCTGATGGCTACCGCGCTGCCGGAAGACCACGAGCACCCCGAGTACAACTGGAGCCGTGGCCACGTGCATGACATCGCCTACCTTGGCGGTCACTCGGTGTATCACGTCAAGCTCACCTCCGGGCAGATCGTGCAGTGCTTCATCGCCAACGCCGAGCGTCGTGGCAAGCGTCCGACCTGGGACGATCCGGTAGTGGTGTACTGGGAAGACGACAGCGGCGTGGTACTGCAATCATGAAACTGAGCAAACTGACGCGTCATCTGCCTGGAGGTCGGCATGCCGTGATCGGCATACCCTTCCTCTGGCTGTTCATGTTCTTCCTGCTGCCGTTCGTCATCGTGCTGAAAATCAGCTTCGCCGAGGCCGACGTGGCAATCCCGCCGTACACGGAAATCTACGAGTGGGCTGACAACAAGCTGACCTTGCTGCTGAACTTCGGCAACTACATCTTCCTCACCGAGGATGCCCTGTACCTGTCGGCCTACCTGGGCTCGCTGCAGGTCGCCTTCTTCAGCACCCTGTTGTGCCTGGTGATCGGCTACCCGATGGCTTACGCCATCGCCCGTGCGCCGAAGTCGCATCAGACCGTTCTGCTGCTGCTGATCATGATGCCGACCTGGACCGCGATCCTGATCCGCGTCTATGCCTGGATGGGCATTCTCGGCAACAACGGCCTGCTCAACAGCCTGCTGCTGGGCATCGGCCTGATCGATACGCCGCTGCAGATTCTCAACACCAACACTGCGGTCTACATCGGCGTGGTCTACTCGTACCTGCCGTTCATGATCCTGCCGCTCTACGCCAACCTGGTGAAGCACGACCTCAGCCTGCTTGAGGCCGCATCCGACTTGGGATCGAGCAACTTCAACAACTTCTGGAAGATCACCGTACCGCTCTCGAAGAACGGCATCATTGCCGGCTCGATGCTGGTGTTCATTCCGGTGGTCGGTGAGTTCGTCATCCCCGAACTGCTCGGCGGTCCGGAGACCCTGATGATCGGCAAGGTGCTGTGGCAGGAGTTCTTCAACAACCGCGACTGGCCGGTGGCGTCCGCCCTGGCGGTGGTGATGCTGGCGATCCTGATCGTGCCCATCATTCTCTTCAACCGTAACCAGGCGAAAGAGCTGGAGGGCCGGCCATGACTGAGCTAATCGCAATGAGCCCGTCATCCTGTTCAACCGGCTTTTTAACCAGAAGCGTGGCTAAAGAACTGGAGGGCCGCCCATGAAGCGTTTCAGTTTCTCCAGCATCATGCTCTGGGCCGGCCTGATCTTCATCTACCTGCCCATGGTCATTCTGGTCATCTACTCGTTCAACGCTTCGCGGCTGGTAACGGTGTGGGGCGGCTGGTCGGTGAAGTGGTACGTCGGCCTGCTGGACAACACCCAGCTGATGAACTCGGTGATGCGCTCGCTGGAAATCGCCTGCTACACCGCCATCGCGGCGGTGGCGCTGGGCACCCTGGCGGCCTTCGTGCTGACCCGCATCACCCACTTCAAGGGGCGTACCCTGTTCGGTGGCCTGGTCACCGCGCCGCTGGTGATGCCGGAAGTGATCACCGGTCTGTCCCTGCTGCTGCTGTTCGTGCTGATGGCGCAGTTGATCGGCTGGCCGATGCAGCGCGGCATGACCACCATCTGGATCGCCCACACCACCTTCTGCTCGGCCTATGTGGCGGTGGTGGTGTCGTCGCGTCTGCGTGAGCTGGACATGTCCATCGAAGAGGCGGCCATGGACCTGGGTGCGCGGCCGTGGAAGGTGTTCTTCCTGATCACCGTGCCGATGATCGCGCCGTCGCTGGCTGCGGGGGCGATGATGTCCTTCGCCCTGTCGCTGGACGATCTGGTTCTGGCCAGCTTCGTATCCGGTCCGGGTTCGACGACCCTGCCGATGGAGATCTTCTCCGCCGTGCGCCTGGGGGTTAAGCCGGAAATCAACGCGGTGGCCAGCCTGATCCTGCTGGCGGTGTCGTTCGCCACCTTCCTCGCCTGGTTCTTCGCCCATCGCGCCGAGGAAAAGCGCAAGAAGGCCATGCAGCAGGCCATGGACGAGACCACCAATCCGTCCTGGCAGCAGGTCGTCGACAGCCGTCGCAGCGCCAGCAGCAACTAAGGTTTCTGGCTGAAAGCAAAAACGGGCCCCGCAGGGCCCGTTTTTCATGGGTGTGTGGGAGGGGCTTTAGCCGCGACGTCCACGCTCGCCGCTGAAGCGCCTCCCACGGCTGTGTGCCCGATTATTTCACCAGCGCCTTCCACCCCTTGAGGCTGCTCACGATCTGCGTCTGAGTCGCGCGCAATTGGCGCTGCTCGTCGTCCAGGGCCTGCTGCGCCAGTTCGTAGAGCTTGTTCAGCTCGCCATACAGGCGGTCGACCTCGGGGACTTCCAGCACGCCGCGGGCCAGGCGCAGCCAGACCAGCAGGCGCTCCAGGCGCGGCATCTGCTCGGCCAGATCCTCCGGCTGCTGCTGATAGCGGCGCAGCTGCAGGGCGGCGCCTTCTTCGCCCAACAGGGTCGGCAGCCAGTTGCCCAGCGCGGCATTGCCCTGGCGGTTGCCACGGTTGTTGCGTTCGGCGGTCCAGCTGCGTTGCAGCAGCCAGTGCGACAGTTTCAGCGACAGCAGGCCCCAGCGGCAGCCATCGAGTTCGGCGGCGAATAGCGCCGGAGCGTTGCGCCGCATGCTGTCGTCGTCCTGGCCTGCCGCCAGGCGCGGACGCCAATCGTCGAGCAGGGCGTCGAGTGCTTCGCGCAGTTCACGTGAGCTGGCACGCGGCGCGGCCTGGCCAAGGCTAGCGAGCAGGGCGCGCAGGTCGATCAGTTGCTCGAGCCACTGCTGCAACAGACTCCAGTGGCCGTTCCAGCGATATTGCTCGGCAAGGCGCTGGCTGGCGCCGAGTAGGTGCCAGGCCAGCGCGGCGAAGGCATCGTCCAGATGCATCTCGGCCGTCAGCTCGGGGGCCGGCAGGCTGAGGTTGTAGCTGCCAGCATCGAACAGGCGATAGCCGCGCTCGGCCTTGCTGATATCGCAGGGCATCAGCGGCAGCTCGGCGGCCAGTTCGCAGGCCAGCTCCAGCAGGGCTGCGGGCTCGCCCTGGCGCAGCTCCAGTTCCAGCTCGCAAATCTCTTCTTCGCCTTCGCCGGCAATCACCTTGCCCAGGTCCAGCGCGGCCTCGATGACCACCTTGGCCTTGCCGCGGCCCCAGGCGATCTCGGCCTTCTCTCGGACGAAGTCGGTGGTGAACAGCGGCTGCAGGGTTTTCTTGTCCAGCTCGGCTAGGCTGGCCGGCCAGCAGCTGTCGTCGAGCTTTTTCAGATCGAGCTTGGCCTTGCTCAGGTACCAGTCCCACTCGTTGCGCTCGGACAGGCCGGCAACGCTCTGGCCGCGGCTTTTCAGGGTCTGGATGAACTGCTCGCCATCACGGCGCAGGCGCAGGGCGACCTTGGCGCTGGCCAGGTCGCGGTCCGGCGTATCGTAGTACTGATTGAACAGCTCGCCGCGCTGCCAGCCGCTCTTGTTGCGTTTTTTAAGCAGCGGGTGCTCGCGCAGGGCGGCCAGGGTGGCGCGGCTGGCGCGCAGTTTGATTTCGGTTTCTTTGACCATGGTCGAGAGCTAGATAGCCTTTTATGAAAATGTGACAGACCGATGACGCGCGCTGGCGAATGACGAAGCCGGTCCCTATACTTGCGGCCTTCTCAAAACGGGGGCTTACCCTATGCCTATCAATCCCTTTGTCAGCCTGTTCGGCCGTTCACCCATCGGCCCCATGCAACAGCATATCGCCAAGGCCCATGAGTGCGCGGCGAACCTTGTTCCTTTCTTCGAAGCCGTGATGGCCGAGGATTGGGCCAAGGTTGAACAGGTGCAACAGGAGATGTCCCGGCTGGAGCACGAGGCCGACAAGCTGAAGAAAAGCGTGCGCCTGCACCTGCCCAAGAGCCTGTTCCTGCCGGTGCCGCGTTCGGACCTGCTTGAACTGCTCAGTGTACAGGACAAAGTCGCCAACCGTGCCAAGGACATCGCCGGTCTGATGCTCGGCCGGCAGATGGCCATTCCGCAGGCGCTGCAGCCGCTGGTACGTACCTACGTACAGCGCAGTGTGGACGCCAGCGCCCAGGCGCTGAAGGCAATGAACGAATTGGACGAGCTGCTCGAGACCGGTTTCGCCGGCCGTGAAGCGGTGCTGGTGGAAAATCTTATCGAGGAGCTCGGTTCGATCGAAAACGATACCGACCGTCTGCAGATCGAGGTACGCCGCAACCTGTTCAAGCTGGAGAAGGACCTTCCCCCGGTCGATGTGATGTTCCTCTATCAGATCATCGACTGGATCGGCGATGTCGCCGACCGTGCCCAACGAGTGGGCAACCGACTGGAACAACTGCTGGCGCGCTAAGCGCCAGTGTCCTTTCTGGGATCTACGGAAACTAATTTATGTCTCTGATTGCGGACTACGGGCTGGTTCTGCTCGTTCTTGCCTGCCTTTTCGGTTTTTTCATGGCCTGGGGTGTTGGAGCCAACGATGTAGCCAATGCTATGGGTACATCCGTTGGCTCGCGTGCACTTACCATCAAGCAGGCGATCATCATCGCCATGGTCTTCGAGTTCGCCGGTGCCTACCTGGCCGGCGGCGAGGTGACCGAAACCATCAAGAACGGCATCGTCGATGCCAATCTGATCAGCCCCAACCTCATGGTGTTGGGCATGATGTCGGCGCTGTTGGCGGCAGGCACCTGGCTGCTGGTGGCGTCGATGCGCGGCTGGCCGGTGTCCACCACCCACACCATCGTCGGTGCGGTGATCGGTTTCGCCGCAGTCGGTGTATCGGTTGATGCCGTGCACTGGAGCGGCGTCGGCCCCATCGTCGCCAGCTGGGTCGTCACGCCGATGCTGGCCGGGATCATCTCCTTCTGCCTCTTCGTCAGCGTGCAGAAGCTGATCATCGATACCGACAATCCGTTCATGAACGCCAAGCGCTATGTGCCGCTGTACATGTTCATAACCGGCTTCATGATTTCGCTGATGACCATGACCAAGGGGCTCAAGCACGTCGGCCTGAACCTCTCCAGCACCGAAGGCTTCATGCTCTCGCTGGGCGTCGGGGTGCTGGTCATGCTGATCGGTATCGCCTTGCTCAGCCGCATCCATGTCGATGCCGAAGCTGACAAGGCTTTCCACTTCTCCAGCGTGGAGAAGGTGTTCGCCATCCTGATGATCTTCACCGCCTGCTCCATGGCCTTCGCTCATGGCTCCAACGACGTGGCCAATGCCGTTGGCCCGCTGGCGGCCATCGTCGGTGTGATCCAGAGCGGTGGTGACCTGGCCGCTGGCGACAAGTCGCTGGTACCGGGCTGGATCCTGCTGCTGGGCGCGCTGGGCATCGTGGTCGGCCTGGCGACCTACGGCTACAAGGTAATCGCCACCATCGGCAAGGAAATCACCGAGCTGACCCCCAGCCGCGGCTTCGCCGCCGAACTGGCTGCCGCCACCACCGTGGTCAGTGCCTCGGGCCTCGGCCTGCCGGTATCCACCACCCACACCCTGGTCGGTGCCATTCTGGGCGTCGGCCTGGCGCGCGGCATCGGTGCGCTGAACCTGGGCATGATCGGCAAGATCTTCCTGTCCTGGATCATCACTCTGCCGGCTGGTGCGATCCTGTCGATCATCTTCTTCTTCATTCTGCGCTCGCTGTTCGGCGGGGTTTGATCCCGGCCTGACGGTTTCCCCTGAGGTTGGATGCCCCTATGATGGGGCTCCGACCCAGGAGAGCGCCGATGCCCTTGCCGTCCTTTCGAGAGCAGTTCGCCGCGCTGATCGCAGCGCCCTCTGTGAGCTGTACCCAGCCCAATTGGGATCAGAGCAACGCGCCGGTCATCGAACTGCTGGCCGCCTGGCTCGGTGATCTGGGTTTTACCTGCGAAACTCAGCAGATCGCCCCTGGCAAGTTCAACCTGCTCGCCAGCTATGGCAGCGGCCCGGGTGGCCTGGTGTTGGCCGGGCATAGCGATACCGTGCCCTTCGATGCTGCTCTGTGGCAGACCGATCCGCTCAAGCTGAGCGAAGTGGGCGACCGCTGGGTGGGTCTGGGCAGTTGCGACATGAAGGGTTTTTTCGCCCTGGTCATCGAAGCCGTGCGGCCGCTGCTCGATCAGCCCTTCAAGCAACCGCTGCTGATCCTCGCCACCTGCGACGAGGAAAGCTCGATGGCCGGCGCCCGTGCCCTGGCCGATGCCGGCCGGCCGCTTGGCCGTGCGGCGGTGATTGGCGAGCCCACAGGCCTGAAGCCGATTCGCCTGCACAAGGGCGTGATGATGGAGCGCATCGACATCCTCGGGCGCAGCGGCCACTCCTCCGACCCTGCGCTTGGCCACAGTGCGCTGGAGGCCATGCAGGATGTGATGGGCGAGCTGCGCAGCCTGCGCGCCCAGTGGCAACGTGAATACAACAACCCGCAATTCGGTGTGCCGCAACCGACGCTGAACCTCGGCTGCATTCACGGTGGCGACAATCCCAATCGCATCTGCGGGCAGTGCGCGCTGGAGTTCGACCTGCGACCGCTGCCGGGCATGGACCCGGAGCAGCTGCGTGAGGCCATTCGCGGCAAGCTGCAGCCGCTGGCGCTCAAGCATCAGGTACGCATCGACTATGGCCCGCTGTTCCCGGAAGTACCGCCGTTCGAGCAGCGCGCCGATGCCGAGCTGGTCCGTCTGGCCGAGCGCCTGACCGGGCATAGCGCGCAGGCGGTGGCATTCGGCACCGAGGCGCCTTATCTTCAGCGCCTGGGCTGCGAGACGCTGGTGCTCGGCCCTGGCGACATCGACTGCGCACACCAGCCAGGGGAACACCTGGAACTGGCCCGGATCGAACCTAGCGTGGCGCTGTTGCGTCAACTGATTCAACACTATTGCCTGACCCGGAGCGAAGACGTGCAGCGACGATGAGACCGACCTTCTGACCGAACATGACGGCCATGCCGTCTTAGTCTCTACGTTAATGGATTGCTCATGCACGACTACGTCAACTGGCTACGCCACGCCTCGCCCTACATCAACGCTCATCGTGACTGCACCTTCGTGGTCATGTTGCCGGGCGAGGGTATCGCCCACCCGAATTTCGCCAATATCGTCCACGACCTGGTGCTGCTGCACAGCCTCGGCGTGCGTCTTGTGCTGGTGCACGGTTCGCGCCCGCAGATCGAGGCGCGCCTGACCGCCCGCGGCCTGACTCCGCACTATCATCGCGACCTGCGCATCACCGATGCACCGACCCTGGAGTGCGTGATCGATGCCGTCGGCCAACTGCGCATCGCCATCGAGGCGCGTCTGTCGATGGATATGGCCGCTTCGCCCATGCAGGGCTCGCGCCTGCGCCTGACCAGTGGCAACTTCGTGACCGCACGGCCGATCGGCGTGCTCGATGGCATCGACTATCACCACACCGGCGAAGTGCGGCGCATCGACCGCAAGGGCATCAACCGCCAGCTCGACGAGCGCAGCATCGTGCTGCTTTCGCCGCTGGGCTATTCGCCTACCGGGGAAATCTTCAACCTGGCCTGCGAGGACGTCGCCACCCGCGCTGCCATCGACCTGGGTGCGGACAAGCTGCTGTTGTTCGGCGCCGAGGATGGCCTGCTCGACGAGAGCGGCAAGCTGGTGCGCGAGCTGCGTCCGCAGCAGGTGCCAGCGCATCTTGCGCGCCTGGGCAGCAACTATCAGGGCGAGCTACTCGATGCCGCCGCCGAAGCCTGTCGCGGCGGAGTGAAGCGCAGCCACATCGTCAGCTATGCCACCGATGGCGCGCTGCTCAGCGAGTTGTTCACCCGTACCGGCAACGGCACCCTGGTGGCCCAGGAGCAGTTCGAGTCCCTGCGCGAGGCGACCATCGAGGATGTTGGCGGTCTGATCGAACTGATCAGTCCGCTGGAAGAGCAGGGGATCCTGGTGCGCCGTTCGCGCGAGGTGCTGGAGCGCGAGATCGAGCAGTTCAGCATCGTCGAGCGCGAAGGCCTGATCATCGCCTGCGCGGCGCTTTATCCCATCGCCGATTCCGACTGTGGCGAGCTGGCCTGCCTGGCGGTCAATCCCGATTACCGGCATGGCGGCCGTGGCGACGAGTTGCTGGAGCGCATCGAGGCCAGGGCGAGGGCGCAGGGCATCAAGACCCTGTTCGTGCTCACCACCCGCACCGCCCACTGGTTCCGCGAGCGCGGCTTCGAGCCGAGCAGCGTCGAGCGCATGCCCACCGCGCGAGCGTCGCTTTACAACTACCAGCGCAATTCGAAGGTGTTCGAGAAGATGTTGTAGGGAGACAAATGCGATGAGTGGGAGGGGCTTTAGCCGCGAGCGATGAACCAGTCGCGGCTAAAGCCCCTCCCACAATGCGTTCAGAGTGTCAGGCGCTGTGCTGCTGCAGGCGCATCTGTTCGAAACCATCGTCCCAGCCGGCTTCCCACGCTGCTGCGGGGATTTCGTCCGGGTAGGGCTGGCGGGTTCGGGCCTGGCCAGTGAGACCGGCCATATAGCCTTGCTGGTAGGCCTTGGTCAGGCTCTCCAGGCTCCATTGCGGCGTGGCGTCTTCGGCCATGGGCGCTGCTCGTCTATCGTCCTTTACCTGGCAATGCTAGCTGGCCGGGCGGCTCCGAGAGTGGCCGCCCATCCTGGCTTTTGCTCCGCTGGTTGGCTTTGTGATGTAGTCGACTTTCTGTGGCGTGCCATCCCTGGCCGCCAACCTTCGTGCTGACGCTGGAGCTGACGCCAAAATCGCTCCCGGCGATTGATTGCCGACTACACCGCCAGCGCCAGGATGCTGGCCTGGTAGGCTGCGACGAAGGCGTCGAAGTCGCCCGTGGGCTGCGCCTCCAGCTCTGCCTGCTCGGCCAGCGATCGATGTGCGGCCATCTCGAAAGCCTGTTGCTGCTGCACGCTGAGCGGTTGCGCGCGGAAGTACTCGGCATGGCGCAGGCTCTGCTGCAAGGCAAAGTCGGTAAAGCTCTGGCCCTGACGAAGGATTGCCAGTACTTGCGCCGATGGCGTCATTTCCACATCGGCGACCTTGGCCTGCTGTTGCGCCAGGGCCTCGACATGGGGGCCACTGCCCTGAGCGCTGTCGAGCAGCTCGGCCAGTGGCAGAATGCGTTCGAGCAACTCGCTGGCCCAGACCTTGAGCTCCACCTGCTGACTGCCCTTGTGCAGATGCAGGCCAGGACGGCGGCCTTCCTTGACCACCTTGAGGAAGTTGCTGGTGCAGCTGTTGCATTCGCCGCTTTCCAGCAGCGGGCTGTCTTCCAGTGCGCAGAACAGCAGGAAGGCGTCGATGAAGCGCGCCTGCGCCACGTCGATGCCCAGCGGCAGGAAGGGATTGATGTCCAGGCAGCGCACTTCCACGTACTGCACGCCGCGGCTCATCAGCGCCTGGATCGGCCGTTCGCCGCTGTGGGTGACGCGTTTCGGGCGGATGCTCGAGTAGTACTCGTTCTCGATCTGCAGGATGTTGGTATTGAGCTGCAGCCACTCGTCGCCGCGTTTGGTGCCGGCTTCGACATAGGCCGGGTAGGGTGTGCCAACGGCAAGGCGCAGGCTGTCGGTGTAGCTGGACAGGTCGTTGTAGCAAGGGGTCAGGCCGGACTGCGCGCTGCTTTGGTAGCCCAGGTCGCTCATGCGCAGGCTGGTGGCGTAAGGCAGGTACAGGGTGCTGGCATCCAGCTCCTGCAACTGGTGCGGGCGGCCGCGCATGAAGCCCTTGTCCAGTGCTGGCGAGGCGCCGAACAGGTACATCAGCAGCCAGCTGTAGCGGCGGAAATTGCGGATCAGCGAGATATAGCGTGCCGACTGGTAGTCACGCGGGCTCTGCTCACTGCCTTCGCTCTGCTGCTGCAGTTGCCAGAGTTTTTCCGGCAGGGAGAAGTTGTAGTGGATGCCGGCGATGCATTGCATGGTTTTGCCGTAACGCAGTGCCAGGCCCTTGCGGTATACGTACTTGAGGCGGCCGATGTTGGAGCTGCCGTAGCGGGCGATGGGGATGGTCTCCTCGTCCGGCAACTGGCAGGGCATCGATGGGCTCCACAGCAGTTCACCATCGAGCTTGTCGTAGGCGAAACGGTGGATGTCTTCCAGTTCGGCGAGGGTGGCGGCCGGATCGTTGGCGGTGCCGGTGATGAACTCCAGCAACGACTCGGAATAGTCGGTGGTGATCTGCGCGTGGGTCAGCGCCGAGCCCAGCGCCTGCGGATGCGGGGTCAGGGCCAGCTGGCCGTCGCGGTCGACGCGCAGGCACTCGCGCTCGATACCATGCAGGCATTCACCCAGCAGGGACAGGTTGGCCGGCTCGCCGAGCTGGGCCAGGCGGCGGGAGAGAAGATCGCTCAAGATGCAATTCCTAACTGGGCAGTCGCCACAATATGGGGATCGCCCCCGCACTCTGCAAGGGGCGACGATGCAGCCACATTAGACGACTTCGAGCCCGGTCGATTACACGCAGGCGAAGGTGCCTTGTGCCTTGGCGACCAGCTTGTCGCCCTGCAGCACCTCGGCTTCCACCACCTGGGTACGGCGACCGGCGTGCAGCACCTTGGCATGGCACAGCACGCTGCCCTCGGAAACCGGGCGGATGTAGTTGATCTTGCACTCCAGGGTCACGCTGCTCGGGCCGCCATCGCCCAGGCTGTGGCTGGCCTGACCCATGGCGGTGTCGATCAGCGAGAACAGCGCGCCGCCGTGCAGCTTGCCGTGCAGGTTGCGCAGCTCGTCGGTGAGGGTCAGGCGCACGCGCGCCTCGCCGCCGCCGACCTGGAGAATCTCCAGGCCGAGCAGACGGGAGAAGGCGCTGCTGGCGCCGATGTTGCCGTCCGTACTCATTTCTTCAACTGCTTGGCGTTGGCGAACAGGGCGGCCATGCCGCCAGTGGCGGGAGCCGGCTTTTCCTGGCTCGAGTAGCGCTCGCTGCGCGGTGTGTTGCCGCCGCGGTTGCCGTTGCCGCGCGACTGACCGCCACGGGCGCCCTCGACTTTCTCGCCGGGGGTGTCGCCCATGCGCATGGACAGGGCGATGCGGTTACGCGGGATATCCACTTCCATCACCTTGACCTTGACCACGTCGCCGGCCTTGACCGCTTCGTGCGGGTCCTTGATGAACTTTTCCGACAGTGCGCTGATGTGCACCAGACCGTCCTGATGCACGCCGATGTCGACGAAGGCGCCGAAGTTGGTGACGTTGGTCACCACGCCTTCGAGCACCATGCCCAGCTTGAGGTCATTGAGCGTTTCCACACCTTCCTGGAACTCGGCGGTCTTGAACTCCGGGCGCGGGTCGCGGCCGGGTTTGTCGAGTTCCTTGAGGATGTCGCCGACAGTAACCAGGCCGAAGCGCTCGTCGGTGAACTTGGCCGGATCGAGACGCTTGAGGAAGCCCGAGTCGCCGATCAGCGAGCGGATGTCGCGGCCGGTGTCCTGGGCGATACGCTCGACCAGCGGATAGGTTTCCGGGTGCACCGCCGAGGCATCCAGCGGGTTGTCGCCGTTCATCACACGAAGGAAGCCGGCAGCCTGCTCGAAGGTCTTCTCGCCCAGACGCGGCACCTTCTTCAGCTCGGCGCGCGAGGCGAAGGCGCCGTTGGCATCGCGGTACTGCACGATGTTCTGCGCCAGGGTCGCGTTGAGGCCGGAGATGCGCGCCAGCAGGGCGGCGGAGGCGGTGTTGACGTCCACGCCGACGGCGTTCACGCAATCCTCGACCACGGCGTCCAGGCTGCGCGCCAGCTTGAGCTGCGACACATCGTGCTGATACTGGCCGACGCCGATGGATTTCGGGTCGATTTTCACCAGCTCGGCCAGCGGATCCTGCAGGCGGCGGGCAATGGAGACGGCGCCGCGCAGCGACACGTCGAGATCGGGGAATTCGCGGGCGGCCAGTTCCGAGGCCGAGTACACCGAGGCGCCGGCCTCGGAGACCATCACCTTGGTCAGCTTGAGGCCCGGCACCTTCTTGATCAGCTCGGCCGCCAGCTTGTCGGTTTCGCGGCTGGCGGTGCCGTTGCCGATGGAAATCAGGTCGACGCCGTGCTTGGCGCACAGCTTGGCGAGGATCGCCAGGGTGCCGTCCCAGTCGTTGCGCGGGGCGTGCGGGTAGACGGTGGCGGTTTCCAGCACCTTGCCGGTGGCATCGACCACCGCCACCTTGCAGCCGGTGCGCAGACCCGGGTCGAGCGCCAGGGTGGCGCGCGGGCCGGCCGGGGCAGCCAGCAGCAGGTCGTGCAGGTTGCGGGCGAAGACGCTGATTGCCTCGTCCTCGGCCTTCTCGCGCAGCTCGCCGAGCAGGTCGGTTTCCAGGTGGTTGTACAGCTTGACTTTCCAGGTCCAGCGCACCACCTCGGCCAGCCACTTGTCTGCAGCGCGGCCCTTGTTCTCCAGGCCGAAGCGTTCGCCGATCATCAGCTCGCACGGGTGCAGGGTGCCGGGCAGTTCTTCGCCGACCTTGAGGCTGGCGCTGAGGATGCCTTCGTTACGGCCACGGAAGATCGCCAGCGCGCGGTGAGACGGCACGCCCTTGAGCGCTTCGTCATGCTCGAAGTAGTCGCTGAACTTGGCGCCTTCGTTTTCCTTGCCCGGCACCAGGCGGGCACTGAGGGTGGCGTTGTCCTTGAGGAAGCTGCGCAGCTTGTCGAGCAGCGCGGCGTCTTCGGCAAAGCGCTCCATGAGAATGTACTTGGCGCCTTCGAGCACGGCCTTCACATCGGCGAAGCCTTTGTCGACGTCGATGAAGCGCTCGGCTTCCTGCTCCGGTGTCAGGCTCGGGTCGTTGAACAGCGCATCGGCCAGCTCGCCGAGGCCGGCTTCCAGGGCGATCTGGCCCTTGGTGCGGCGCTTTTGCTTGTACGGCAGATAGAGGTCTTCGAGGCGCGTCTTGGTGTCGGCCAGGTCGATCTCGCGTTTGAGCTCGGGGGTCAGCTTGCCCTGTTCCTCGATGCTGGCGAGGATCGCCACGCGGCGCTCGTCCAGCTCGCGCAGGTAGCGCAGGCGCTCCTCCAGGTGGCGCAACTGGGTATCATCGAGGCTACCGGTCACTTCTTTACGGTAACGGGCGATGAAGGGCACGGTGGAACCTTCGTCGAGCAGGGCCACGGCGGCGGCAACCTGTTGCGGGCGCACGCCCAGTTCATCGGCGATGCGATTGTTGATGCTGTCCATATGAAAACTACCCACTGAAGCGACAGGGCGGCCGTAAACATGCCGGCCAGATACGAAAGCGGCGCATTATAAACACCGCATTCATAAGTACTGGGCACCGTTGGGGAAAAATCTGCTAACAATGGCTAAAGCGCCCATCCATGCGCCTGAGCGATAATGCCGCCACTTGCCGTCCACAGTACGGCTGTCCAAGGAGACGCCATGACCCAGTCCGCTGCCCCTGCCACCGAAGGCGAGAAGATTCTCATCGTCGATGACGACGCCCGTCTGCGCCGCCTGCTCGAACGCTTCTTCGACGAGCAGGGCTACCGGGTACGTGCAGTGGAGAACGTCGAGCAGATGGATCGCCTGCTGGCCCGCGAGCTGTTCAACCTGGTGGTGCTCGACCTGATGCTGCCCGGTGAGGACGGATTGTCCGCCTGCCGCCGCCTGCGCGAATCGAACAACCAGATCCCGATCATCATGCTCACCGCCAAGGGCGATGAGTCCAGCCGTATCCAGGGCCTGGAGCTGGGCGCCGATGATTACCTGGCCAAGCCTTTCAACCCACGCGAATTGCTGGCTCGCATCAAGGCCGTGTTGCGCCGTCAGGCGCCGGTGGTGCCTGGTGCGCCGGGTGCCGAGGATGAAAGCGTCAGCTTCGGTGACTATGAACTGTCACTGGCCACGCGCGAGCTGAAGAAGGGTGAGGAAGTGCACATGCTCACCACTGGCGAGTTCGCCGTGCTCAAGGCGCTGGTGCAGCATGCGCGCGAGCCGCTGACCCGCGACAAGCTGATGAACCTGGCCCGTGGCCGCGAGTGGGATGCACTGGAGCGCTCCATCGACGTTCAGATCAGTCGCCTGCGCCGCCTGATCGAGCCGGACCCGTCGAAACCGCGCTATATCCAGACCGTCTGGGGCGTTGGCTACGTGTTCGTGCCGGACGGCAACAAGTGAGGCCGCAGGCCGCCAGCGACAGGTTTCAGGCTAAAGGCGGGGACACCTGCAGCCTGAAGCCTGGGGCCTGATGCCGCTCTTATGAAAGCTCCATTGTGGTTCCCGCAGAGCTTCTTCGCCCGCACCCTCTGGCTGGTGCTCGTCGTCGTGCTGTTTTCCAAGGCACTGACGCTGGTGTACCTGATGATGAACGAGGACGTGCTGGTCGACCGCCAGTACAGCCACGGTGCTGCGCTGACCCTGCGGGCCTATTGGGCGGCCAACCCCGATGACCGCGACCATATCGCTCAGGCGGCCGGGCTCAAGCGCATCCCGCGTGACAAGGTGCCGGCCAGCGAACAGCACTGGCCCTACAGCGAAATATTCCAGCGGCAGATGCAGACCGAACTCGGCCCGGATACCGAAACCCGTGTACGCGCCACGACGCCGCCGGCGCTCTGGGTGCATGCACCGAGCCTCGGCGATGGCTGGGTGCGGGTGCCAATGTACCCGCACCCACTGCGCGGTCAGCGGATCTGGAGCGTGCTCGGCTGGTTCCTCGGCATCGGCTTGCTGTCCACTGCGGCTGCCTGGATTTTCGTGCGTCAGCTCAATGCGCCACTCAAGCGCCTGGTCTTCGCCGCTCGTCAACTCGGCCAGGGGCGCAGCGTGCGCCTGCCGGTGAGCGATACGCCGAGCGAGATGACCGAGGTGTACCGCGCCTTCAATCAGATGGCCGAGGACGTCGAGCAGGCCGGCCGTGAGCGTGAGTTGATGCTGGCGGGTGTCTCCCACGACCTGCGCACGCCGCTGACGCGTCTGCGCCTGGCGCTGGAGTTCATGGACAACGACTCCGAGCTGACCGAGGACATGGTGCGCGATATCGAGGACATGGACGCCATCCTTGATCAGTTCCTCGCCTTCATCCGCGATGGGCGCGACGAGCCGGTGGAGGAGGCCGATTTCCCCGAGCTGGTGCGTGAAACTCTCGCGCCCTACAACCAGGGCGGCGAGCGCGTGCGTCTGTGCCTGGAAGACATTCCACCCTTCCCGCTGCGTCGGGTATCGACCAAGCGTCTGCTCACCAATCTGGTGGAGAACGCGCTCAACCACGGTGGTGGCGATGCCGTCGAGGTGGTCGCCAGCCTGGCTGGAGACCAAAGCGCGCCCTATGTGGTGTTGAGTGTGCTGGACCGTGGCAATGGTATCGATCCGGCCGAGCTCGACAGCATCTTCAACCCTTTCATCCGCGGTGATCGGGCTCGCGGTGGGCGCGGTACCGGCCTCGGCCTGGCTATCGTCAAGCGCATCGCGGCGCTGCATGGTGGCAGCGTCGAGCTACGCAATCGCAGTGGCGGGGGCCTGGAGGCGCGGGTGCGCTTGCCGCTGGGTTTGCTGTTGCCACGCGACGCCGTCTGACGGGGCGCCGAAAAACCAGTTCGCCGTTGGTTTCCCGCCGCGTTCTACCTCTCGGGATCAGGCCGTCGTCTGCGTTTTTCGGCGGCCAGCCAACCGGCTGTCCAATTACCGCGTCGGAGTGCTGGCAATATGCTGCCAAGCGCTTTGGCGCTGGGCTATGCTGTGCCAGCGCATCACTTCGAGGCCTGCATGCCCGCCGCCTTCCCCGACCGCTTGCCCAACTGGACCTGGTGGCTGCCGCTGCCGATCTTCCACCTGGCAACCTGGATTTCCCTGGCGACCCGTCTGAACGACGGCGTGGCGCTGTGCTATCTGCCCATGGTGTTAGGCCTGGCGTTCTGCCTGTGGTGGGGCCCGCGCGTGCTGCCGGCGCTGTACCTCAACGCCCTGTTCAGCGTGCCGCTGTGGGGCCTGCCCTGGCAGTGGGCACCGCTCTACGCAGTACCGGAAACCGCTGCCGTGGCCCTGGGCTGGTGGCTGCTGCGGCGCCAGTCTTTCGACCCTGCGCTGGGGCGCCTGAGTGATGTCCTGAGATTTCTCGCCTTCGCCGTACTGATGCCGGCCACCCTGGTGGCCCTTGGTCTGCAGAGCAATCTCTGGCTAACCGGCTTTCAGGTCAGCGACCATTGGGCGCAGTCGAGCCTGGCGGTATGGCTGAGCGACACCATCAACCTGCTGGCGCTGACGGCGCCCTTGCTGGCCTTCTGCACGCCATGGCTGCGTCGTCGCGGCTGGCTGCGTACGCGAAGCAGCGTGGTCGCCCCGGCGCTGCCCGTCAGCCGCTCGCTGGCTGGCTGGCTGCTGGCGACGAGCGTATTTCTGGTGTTGATGTTGCTCAGTGCTGGCCTGCCTGCACAGCTCGCCTTGCCCCTGCTGGGGCTCAGCATGCTGGTGTTGGCGCTTCGGCATGCCTTCGCGGGAGCGCTGTACGGTGTGCTGCTGGTGTTCGCCGCCACCCTGCCGTTGCCGCTCTGGCGCGGCAGTTTGAGTTTCGCCGAGCTGGACCTGCAGCGTAATCAGCTGCATTTCGCCGTTCTGTTGTTGATGGGCGCCACGCTGGTGGTAGGGCGCGCGCTCAGTGATCTGCGCCAGGCGCTGGCGCGCAGTGCACAGATGCAGCGGCAACTGGCCCGAGCCAACCTGGCGATGGAGGCCAGCCCGCTGGGCGTGACCATCGCCGACGCACGCCAGCCCGACCTACCGCTGGTGTACTGCAATTCGGCGTTCAGCCAGATAACCGGCTATCGCGCCGATGAGGCACTGGGACGCAACTGTCGTTTCCTGCTCGGCAAGGATCGTGTGCAACTGGAACTGCAACCCTTGCGCGCTGCCCTGCGCGACGGCCGTAGCGGTCACGCCGTGGTGCGCAACTATCGCAAGGACGGCAAGCCGTTCTGGAACGAGGTGGTGCTGGCGCCGATGCGTGACGAGCAGGGCATCAGTCATTTCGTCGGCCTGCAGCACGACGTCACCGAGCGGGTTGAGCTGGCGGCCAAGGTCGAGCAGCAACGCTCGCAGCTGCTACGTCAGAGTCATCTGTTCAGCCAGACCGAAGACATCGCCAACCTGGGCGGCTGGGTGCTGGAGACCAGCGACTACAGCATGTTCTGGAGCGATGGCTGCTACCGCATCGTCGATCGCGACATTCAGCAGGGCCCGCCCGATCTGCGCGAGGTGCTGGACTATTACGACACGCCGAGCCAGGCGCTGATCATGCAGACGCTGCAGGCGGCCTCGAGCGGGATGGACGATCTGGATATCGAGGTGCGTCTGGTGGCGCGGCTGGGCGGCCGGCTGGTGCGCCTGCGTGGCATGGCCGAGCGCGACGAGGACGGCAGCCTGGTGCGTATCTATGGCGTGGTGCAGGACATCAGCGAGCGCAAGCGTACCGAGTCGCAGCTGCGCGAGCGCGACGAGCGCCTGCGGCTGTTCTTCGAGGCGCCACTGATCGGCATGGCGCTGACCACCCAGAGCTTCGGTTGGGAAGAGGTGAACCAGAAGCTGTGCAGCATTCTTGGCCGGAGCCGCGATGAAGTCCTGGCCAGCAGTTGGCAGCAACTGTCGCACCCGGACGACCTGCCGGCCGAGCAGGCCAGTGTGGAGCAGGTCCTGCTGGGCAGCAGTGACGGTTTCGAGATGGACAAGCGCTTCCTGCGCGCCGATGGACAGGTGGTGTTCACCCGCGTCAGCCTGCGAGCGGTGCGCGGCGGCAGTGGTCGGCAGACCATCTTCCTGTTGCTGGTCGAGGACATCAGCGCCCGGCAGGAGGCCGAAGCGCGTTATCGGACGCTGGTCGAGCATGCGCCCGAGGCGATCCTGCTGTTCAACCCGGATGGCGGCATCGTCGAGTGCAACGAGAACGCGCTGCGACTGTTCCGCTATCGCCGTGAAGAGTTGCTTGGCCGGTCGATCCAGAGCATCAGCCCGCTACGGCAGGCCGATGGCCGCCTGTCTTCACGGGCCGGCAAGACCTTCATGCGTCAGGCCGTGGCCGGTGAAGCGCCGGTGTTCGAGTGGAACCACCGCGACAGTGCCGGACGCCAGTTGCCCTGCGAGGTGCGTCTGGTGCGCATGCCGGGCGAGGGGCTGCTGATTCGCGCCAGCGTCACCGATATTTCCGAGCGTCAGCGCTACCAGCGCGAGATCGAGCGCCTGGCCTACAGTGACGAGCTGACCGGTTTGCCCAATCGCCGTCTGCTGCTCGATCGCCTGCAGCACGCCATGGACCGGGAGAATCGTGAGGGCAGTCTGGGTGCGTTGCTGTTCATCGATCTGGATCACTTCAAGACGGTCAACGACAGCCTCGGCCATCTGGTCGGCGATGCCTTGCTGGTGGAGGTCACCACTCGCCTGGCGCGCGAGCTGCGCACCGAGGACACCCTGGCACGACTGGGTGGAGATGAGTTCGTGGTGCTGCTCGAAGCCCTGGGCAGCGAGCCGCAGGCCGTGGCCGAGCACGCTGCCGCAGTGGGGGAAAAGCTGCTGCGTGGGCTGCAGGGTAGTTGCCTGATCGACGGGCATGAGCTGGCGATCAGCGCCAGCATCGGCATTGCCCTGCATCCGATGGGCCTGCAGCGCGCCTCGGATATCCTCAAGCAGGCCGACACCGCCATGTACCGGGCCAAGCACGCCGGACGCAACGCCCTGCATTTCTTCGCCCCGGAGATGCAGGCGGCCATCGACCAGCGCCTGCAACTGCAGGGTGAGCTGCGTCAGGCCATTGCCCGCCAGCAACTGCAGCTGGTGTTCCAGCCACAACTGACGCTGGCCGATGACAGGGTGGCCGGTGCCGAGGTGCTGCTGCGCTGGATGCACCCCGAGCGCGGCGAGATCGGCCCGGACCAGTTCATCCCGCTGGCCGAGGAAACCGGGCTGATTCAGGACATCGGCCAGTGGGTGCTGGAGCAGGCCTGCGCGACCCTGGCGCGCTGGCAGGCGCAGTGGCCGCAACTGGTGCTGGCGGTGAACCTCAGCCCGCGCGAACTGCGCCAGGCCGGATGCGTCGAGCGGGTCGAGCAGTGCCTGCGTGCTCATGGTGTCCCGGCGCATGCTCTGGAACTGGAGATCACCGAGGGCGTGCTGCTCGAAGACGTCGAACGCTGCATCGGCAACATGCAACGACTCAAGGCGCAGGGCGTACGCTTTGCCATCGACGACTTCGGCACCGGCTACTCGTCGCTGACCTACCTCAAGCGTTTGCCGCTGGACCGGTTGAAGATCGACCGCAGCTTCGTCGCCGATCTGGACGGCGCCGCGAGCGGGCGCATGCTGGTGCAAACCATCCTGATGATCGCGCGTAACCTGGATCTGGAATGCGTGGCCGAAGGCATCGAGCAGGACAGTCAGCTGGCATTTTTGCGTGAGCAGGCGTGCGCCCTGGGCCAGGGCTATCTGTTCGGCCGGCCGATGATGGAGAGCGAGTTTCTGGCCTGGATGCAGGCGCGCCCGCGCTAAAACTCGCTACCAGCTCAGGCTGTCAGCGCCGATCCGCGCCCGCTGGCCGTAGGGCCAGGGATAATTGGCGTCACCGTGACCGCTGGGTAGATCGCCATACAAGGGTACGCCCAGCGGCGTCAGGTATTCGCCGATGATCTGCTCCAGACTGTGGTGTACGCCACGCCGCGGGCAGTCGGTGAAACTACCCAGGCACACCGCGCGTGGCTTTCTCCCGGCGAAGCTGCGCAGTAGTTGCCAGAGACTGCGCTCGAGGCGGTAATAGGGCTCGCCGACGTCTTCCAGGATCAGGATCGCATCCTCTGCCAGGCGCATCCCCGCGTCGGTACCGCAGACGCTGGCCAGGGCCGTGAGGTTGCCGCCCTGCAGGGTGCCGTCAATCGGATGTTGCGGGCCGCTGATATGACGCAGCGGCAATTGGCGATGCTGGCCCTTGAGCAGATCCCACAATGCCTGCATCGAGGCCAGGCGTTCGCGCTGGCCGCTGGGCGCCGACAGCACCTGATGGCCGAGCGCCGTGGCAACCGGGCCATGAATGGCCGGCAGGCCCTGCTGCGCAAAAGCGCTGAGCATAATCGACAAGTCGGAGAAGCCGATCAGTGGGCGTGGACTGGCCTGGTGCAGCAGCGGCCAATCGATATCGGCCAGCAACTGCGCGCAGCCGTAGCCACCACGCAGGCACCAGACAGCAGCGATATCGGGCATGGCGAAGGCCTGGTGCAAATCCTCGAGGCGTTGCTCGGGCGTACCGGCCAGGTAGCGATGGCGAGCGCGCACGTGTTGGCCCAGGTGATAGTGCACGCCAAGCACCTCGAGCTGTGCCAGGGTCGCCTCGAGTACGTCTTCGGCAATGGCCGCTGCGGGGGCGATCAACGCCAGGCGGCCGTCGAATGTTTGCTTCATCCGCGACCCTTGGTGCGGGTCTGGCCGGGCTCGGCGTTCTTTTCCAGATACTGGATGATCATGCCGGCGACGTCCTTGGCTGTGGTGGTCTCGATGCCTTCCAGGCCCGGCGAGGAATTGACCTCCATCACCAGCGGCCCGTGGTTGGAGCGCAGGATGTCCACCCCGGCGACGTTAAGGCCCATGACCTTGGCTGCGCGTACTGCGGTCATGCGTTCTTCCGGGGTGATCTTGATCAGGCTGGCAGTGCCGCCACGGTGCAGGTTGGAGCGGAATTCACCGGCCTTGGCCTGGCGCTTCATCGCCGCGATCACCTTGTCACCGACCACGAAGCAGCGAATGTCGGCACCTCCAGCCTCCTGGATGTATTCCTGGACCATGATGTCCTGCTTGAGGCCGAGGAAGGCCTCGATCACCGACTCGGCGGCCTTTGCCGTTTCGGCCAGCACCACGCCCATGCCCTGGGTGCCTTCCAGCACCTTGATCACCAGCGGCGCACCGCCGACCATCTGGATCAGGTCGGGAATGTCGTCCGGCGAGTGGGCGAAACCGGTCACTGGCAGGCCGATGCCCTTGCGTGACAGCAATTGCAGGGCGCGCAGCTTGTCGCGCGAGCGGCTGATGGCCACCGACTCGTTGAGCGGGTAAACACCCATCATCTCGAACTGGCGCAACACCGCGCAGCCATAGAAGGTCACCGAGGCGCCGATGCGTGGGATCACTGCATCGAAGCCCTCCATGGCCTGGCCGCGATAATGGATCTGCGGCTTGTGGCTGGCGATGTTCATATAGGCGCGCAGGGTGTCGATCACCACCATTTCATGGCCCCGCTGCTGACCGGCCTCCACCAGGCGGCGGGTGGAATACAGACGCGGGTTGCGCGACAGCACGGCGATCTTCATTGGGCACCTGGAGGGGCTGAGGAGAGTGAGGGTTTGTCCTGCACATAGCTGAGTGCCGGATTGACCACCAGTTGGCCGGTGATCAGCGCCTTGGAACCGAGTAGTACGCGATAACGCATGGTCTTGCGACAGGCCAGGGTGAATTCCACCGGCCACAGCAGATCGCCGAGGGCCAGATGAGTGCGGATCACATAGCGGCTCTGCGCCTGGCCGTTGGAGCTCTTGATACGTTTGACCGACACCAGCGGCGCCTCGCAACGATGACGGCGCTGCACCTGAGTGCCGAGGTAGGCAGTGAAGCGTACCCAGTCCTCGCCGTCACGCCGGAATGGCTGGATGTCGCTGGCATGCAGGCTGGAGGTGCTGGCGCCGGTGTCGATCTTGGCGCGCAGGCCGATGATGCCGAGCTCGGGCAGATTGATCCACTCACGCAGGCCGATCACGTTGAGCTGGTCGAAAGTCTTCAAGGTGAGAGTGTCCCCTGCGGCGTACAACGCCTATGATTCCGCGCATTCTAGTTGTGTCGTGTGACAACTGCATCCGCGATGGATGCGAATGCCAACCCCTTCAGAGTACGAGATGAGCGAAAAAGACGACGACAAGGTGCGCCTGGACAAATGGCTGTGGGCGGCGCGTTTCTACAAGACCCGCGCCCTCGCCAAGGCGGCTATAGAAGGCGGCAAGGTGCATCACCGCGGCGACCGCTGCAAGCCGGGCAAGGAGCCTAAGGTCGGCGATGAATACGTGCTGCGCACCGGCTTCGACGAGCGCACCGTGGTCGTGCTGGCGCTCTCCGCCGTCCGTCGCGGGGCCCCCGAGGCGCAACTGCTGTATCGCGAGACCCAAGAGAGCATCGCCCGCCGCGAGCAGGCCGCGGCCATGCGCAAGGCGGGGGCTGTGGGGGTACAGACCGATGGCCGGCCGAGCAAGAAGCAGCGCCGGCAGATCCATCAGTTCAACGAACAGCAGGGCGGCGGCTTGCGCCACCCCTGGGCGGATGAGGAATAGCGCAAGCCTGTAGGAGCGAGCTCTGCTCGCGAATGCGAACTGCGGTAAAGCTTCGCGAGCAGAGCTCGCTCCCACTTTCTCGTTCAGTTTGTAGCCCGGATGAAATCCGGGGAATCGTATCGACCCCTCCCGGATTGCATCTGGGCTACCTCGTTCAGCGCCCGCTGACGATGCTCATACGGCCCAGTAATGGCAGCTTGGCCAGGCGTGAGGTGATCGGCAGGGTGATCTTCTCCAGCCATTCGCTGGCGTGATAACCCAGCGGGGTGTAGCAGCTCCAGGCCAGGGCCAGCAGGCTGAGGAATACGCCGCCGACGAAGGCGTCGGCGCCCCAGTGGGCGCCGGCTACCAGGCGCGGCAGGATGCCGATCGTGGTAATTGCCCAAACCAGCAGCAGGCGCCAGCCGCGGGCGAAGAAGCTCATGAAATAGGCCCAGATCAGCAGCACCGAGGCGTGATCGCCGGGGAAGCTGCGGCTGGCGCTGTCCTTCAGGTCCCAGCGCTCTTCCCAGGCCGGGAACATTTCCGTCAGGCGTGCACTGCCTTCCACTACCAGCGACGGGCTGGCGTGCTGCCAGCCCATGTATTCGACCAGGTCGGCGAACAGCACGCGCATCAGCAGCATCACCACCAGGGCGACCAGAAAGGCGAACAGCGCGCGGCGCACCTGGGCTCCGGTGAAAACCAGGTTGGCCTTGAGCATCACCGCCAGCATCACCACGCCGACCCCGGCATCGACCGGGCGCATGCTGCCGATGGCCCAGATATGGGCCCACAGGCCGCCAGCGTGTACCGGGTCGTTGAGCAGCTTGAACAGCCACAGATCGAAGACGTTCCATAGTTCGCGGGTGGGCTGCCACAGCCAACTGGCGAGCAGCACGACAGCCACGACATGGCAGACCAGCATGGCGCGTGGATGCCAGTGGCGATTGATGAACGTGCTCGACATGGAAGATCCCTTTGCAGATTTATGACAGGCCCTACCTCAGGCGCGCGGATGATAGGCAGTGCTGGCGACAGTACAAGGCCAGAAGCACTGTCGTTCAGTCCAGGTTCAGGGGGCGATGGCCGGGACGTGAACGACTGCACATGACGGTCGGGCCTTGGTTGTGCTGGCGTTTGTGCATAAAATCGCCAGCCTTTTTCAGACCTCGGGCCAGCCGCTATGAACGACTTCAGTCAACGTTTCCTGTTCGACGACACCGATGTGCGTGGTGAGATGGTCGCGCTGCGCGAGAGCTATGCCCATGTGCTGGCCAAGCACGCTTACCCGCAGCCGGTGGCCCAGTTGCTTGGCGAGATGATGGCTGCCGCTGCCTTGCTGGTCGGCACCCTCAAGTTCGACGGCCTGCTGGTACTGCAGGCGCGTTCCGACGGCCCGCTGTCGCTGCTGATGGTCGAATGCTCCAGCGCTCGTGAGCTGCGCGGTATCGCCCGCTACGAGGCCGAGCAGATCGGTACCGATGCCGACCTGCAGAGTCTGATGCCCAATGGCGTGCTGGCCATCACCATCGACCCGACTCGTGGCCAGCGTTACCAGGGCATCGTCGATCTGGATGGCGTGGACCTGGCCGAGTGTCTGACCAACTACTTCGCCAGTTCCGAGCAGTTGCCGACCCGCTTCTGGCTCAAGGCCGACGGCCAACGTGCCCGTGGCCTGCTTCTGCAACAACTGCCGCCGCACCACCAGACCGGGCCGCAGGAGCGCGCCGAGAGCTGGAACCATGTGCTGACCCTGGCCGATACCCTGACTGCCGAAGAGCTGCTGGGCCTGGACAACCCGACCCTGTTGCACCGCCTCTATCACCAGGAAAACGTCCGTCTGTTCGATGAGCAGCCGCTGCAGTTCCGCTGCAGTTGCTCGCGCGAGCGCTCCGCCAGTGCCCTGGCCAGCCTCGGCCAGGCCGATGCCGAGCTGCTGCTGGCCGAGCAGGGCGGCAGCGTGGTGATCGATTGCCAGTTCTGCAACGAGCGCTATGCCTTCGATGCCGCCGACATCGCCCAGCTGTTTGCCGGTGCCGGTAGCGAAGCGCCGTCGCAGACCCGCCATTGATGAATTTTTCGAAACGATAGACGTTCTCTATCAGATCGGAGGCTGCCAAGCAGTTCGCTTTTCTGGCATACTCCCGCGACTTTTTTACCGTGTAGTGCAGTTGCCCCTGCACTACACAACGTTCGGAAGACTCGGCCAGCGGCCGACGGGGACCCTCATGACGCAAGCCAACAACGCCGTGTACACCGACATCAGCGCCGCGCAACTGGTCGAAGAAGCCATTCGCCGTGGTGAAGGGGAACTGGCCGCCAACGGCGCGCTGGTCGTTCGTACCGGTCATCGCACTGGCCGCTCGCCGGCCGACCGCTTCATCGTTCAGGAGCCGAGCACCGAGGCGCAGATCGCCTGGGGCAACATCAACCGTCCGTTCCCGGCTGACAAGTTCGATGCCCTGTGGGATCGCGTCGCTGCCTTCAACAACGCCCAGGAACACTTCGTTTCCCATGTGCACGTCGGCTCCGCCGAAGAGCACTATCTGCCGGTGAAGATGACCACCGCTACCGCTTGGCAGAACCTGTTCGGCCGTCAGCTGTTCATCAACCCGACTACTTACAACCAGGCTGGCAAGGCCGAGTGGCAGATTCTCAACGTCGCCAACTTCGAGTGCGTGCCTGAGCGTGACGGCACCAACTCCGATGGCTGCGTGATCATCAACTTCGCCGCCAGGAAAGTGCTGATCGCCGGCATGCGTTACGCCGGTGAAATGAAGAAAGCCATGTTCTCCGTGCAGAACTTCCTGCTGCCGGAAAAAGACGTGCTGCCGATGCACTGCGCCGCCAACATTGGCGAAGAGGGTGATGTAACCCTGTTCTTTGGCCTGTCCGGCACCGGCAAGACCACCCTGTCCGCCGACGAGTCGCGTTACCTGATCGGTGACGACGAGCACGGTTGGGGCGAAGGCGTGGTGTTCAACGTCGAGGGTGGTTGCTACGCCAAGTGCATCGACCTGTCCGAGAAGAACGAGCCGGTGATCTGGAAAGCCATCCAGTTCGGTACCGTGCTGGAAAACGTCGTGCTCGACGAGCAGCGCGTTCCTGATTACGCCGATGACAGCCTGACCCAGAACAGCCGCGCAGCCTACCCGCTGGAGTACGTCGAGAAGCGCAGCGAGAAGAACCTGGGCGGCGAGCCGAACGCGGTGATCTTCCTGACCTGCGACCTGACTGGCGTACTGCCGCCGGTGTCGATCCTCAACAACGAGCAGGCGGCCTACCACTTCCTGTCCGGTTACACCGCGCTGGTCGGTTCCACCGAAATGGGTTCGGGCGGCGGCATCAAGTCAACCTTCTCCACCTGCTTCGGCGCACCGTTCTTCCCGCGTCCGGCTGGTGTCTACGCCGAGCTGCTGATCAAGCGCATCAATGCCTTCGGCTCCAAGGTCTACCTGGTCAACACCGGCTGGACTGGCGGCGGCTACGGCGTCGGCAAGCGTTTCAACATTCCCACCACTCGTGGCGTGATCGCTGCCATCCAGAGTGGCGCGCTAATCGGTGCCGAGACCGAGCACCTGCCGATCATCAACCTAGACGTGCCCAAGGCCGTTCCGGGCGTCGAGACCAACCTGCTCAACCCGCGCAACACGTGGGCTGACAAGAATGCCTACGACGAAGCCGCCAAGGGCCTGGCCAAGCTGTTCATCGACAACTTCCAGAAGTTCGATGTCAGCGACGCCATCAAGAGCGCCGGCCCGCAGCTGTAAGCTGAGCCGCGCTCTCTGACAAAGCCGCCTTCGGGCGGCTTTGTCGTTGTTGAAGACTGCGTCCAACTTAGCGTGGGTACACGCAGCGGAGTAGGGCGTACTCGCCGCAGGCAGTACGCCATGGGTGTCAGGTTCAAGTTGCGACGCCGAGCCTGGAACGGGCGGCGGGCTGTTCGCTGGCGCTCCTGAGCCCGGCCTACACAGGTGCAACACGTCAGTGCGCATGGCGCACCCCACGCAACCGCGTTATGGTCAGGTGCCATTCAGCGGTCAAAGGAGTGACAGCGCATGTCCACCCTCAAACGCGTCTTCGGTTTCGATAAGCTGCGCCCCGGCCAGGAAACGGTGATCAGCGCCGTGCTCGCCGGTCGTTCGGCGGCGGCGATCTTCCCTACCGGCTCGGGCAAGTCGCTGTGCTACCAGCTGCCGGCCCTGCACCTGCCGCACCTGACCCTGGTCATCTCGCCGCTGCTGGCGCTGATGCAGGATCAGCTCGCCTTCCTGCATGCTCACGGCATTGCAGCGGCCAGCATCGATTCGGCGCAAAGCCGCGAGCAGGCGATGGAGGTGATGAATCGTGCGCGCAGCGGCGAGCTGAAGATTCTGATGATCTCGGTGGAGCGCCTGAAGAACGAGCGCTTTCGCAACTTCATCGCCCAGGTGCCGATTTCCCTGCTGGTGGTCGACGAGGCGCACTGTATCTCCGAATGGGGTCACAACTTCCGCCCGGATTACCTCAAGCTGCCCGACTATCAGCGCCAGTTCGGTATCGCGCAGGTGCTGCTGCTGACCGCCACGGCCACGCCTAAGGTGATCGCCGATATGCGCGAGAAGTTCGCCATCGCCGAGGCGGACGTGGTCACCACCGGTTTTTACCGGCCCAACCTCAACCTGCTGGTCGAGCCGGTGCCTGGCGGCGCCAAGATGCAGCGTCTGCAGCAATGGCTGGCGCCGCGACGCGGCCAGGCGAGCATCGTCTACGTCACCCAGCAGAAGACCGCCGAGCAGGTGGCCGAGCACCTGGCGCGCGATGGTCTGGCGGTCAGCGCCTACCACGCCGGTATGGCCCATGAGGTACGCGAGTCGATCCAGCGCCGTTTCATGGCCGGTGAGCTGGAATGCATTGTCGCCACCATCGCCTTCGGCATGGGCATCGACAAGCGTGACATCCGCAACGTGGTGCACTTCGACCTACCCAAGTCGGTGGAGAACTACAGCCAGGAGATAGGCCGAGCCGGGCGCGATGGTCAGGCTTCGGACTGCCTGGTGCTGGCCAGCCGCGATGGCCTCAGCGTGCTGGAGAACTTCGTCTATGGCGATACGCCAGAGCTCTCCGGCATTCGCGCCGTGCTCGACGACTTGCGTGTGGTCGGCACGGGCGGGCAATGGGAGCTGATGCTCAATCAGCTGTCCGAGCTGAGCAATATCCGTGCGCTGCCGCTCAAGACCCTGCTGGTGCAGCTGGAGCTGCGCGGCATCATCGCGCCACGCTATGCCTACTTCGCCGAGTATCGCTTCAAGCTGTTGCTGGACGACGAGGCCTTGCTGGGACAGTTCGAGGGCGAGCGGCGCCAGTTCGTCGAGGCGATACTGGCCTGCTCGAAACGGGCGCGCACCTGGTCGACGCTGGACTTCGACGCACTGTATCAACAGTACGGCGCCGAGCGCGCGCGGGTGGTCAAGGCGCTGGATTACTTCCAGGAAAGGGGTTGGCTGGAGCTGGAAAGCAAGCAGATGACCGAGGTCTATGCCGTGCTCGATGGCGACTTCGATGTCGATGCTCTGGCCAATGATCTGCACGCACATTTTCGCAGCCACGAGGCCAGCGAGATCGCCCGTATCCAGGCCATGCTCGCGCTATTCGAAAGCAACGAGTGCCTCAGTCGCCGTCTGGCGCTGTACTTCGGTGACGGGCAAGCGCCCGAGCATTGTGGGCACTGTTCGGTGTGCCGGGGCCAGGTCGCCACATTGCCTTCGCCATCTGAACTGCCGTCGCTGAGCGGTCGGGATGCGAAGGCGCTGTGCGCCGCCTTCGTCGAGAAGCACCTGCAGTACGCTGGACACGAACCGAGCCCCGAGTGCCTGACGCGTTTTCTCTGCGGCGTGACCACGCCCTTGTTCACCAAGCTCAAGGCACGCCAGCTGGCCGGCTTCGCTGCGCTTGAGGATTACCCCTATGCCGAAGTGCGCAACTGGCTATCGTAGGGATGATCGCCTGTGAAATGCCTGGTGCGCACGGCGCACCCTACTGGGCGACGCGTTGGCCTTCGGCCAGTGTCCAGTCCACCAGTTCGCGGGACAATTGATCGGCAGCCTTGCCGAACGCAGTCACTACTGCGGTAATCGAGGTATCGCCTGCTGCCTGGCTGACGCTGAAGCGGCGGCTGGCGATGATCTTCTGGCTGCGCGTATCCACCAGGTTGACCTCGAGGCGGATCAGCGCGGAAGGGATGTCGTCACGGTATTCGCTATGGAAGCTGCGCAGATCGCTGACCAGTTCCAGGTCGGCCTGCAGGCGCTGGTCCTCGTTGCTCAGCGCCTGAATCCGGCCATCATCCTGAAATGCATCGAGCAGTCGCGCACGCAACAACTGTGGCGTGCGCTCGCTCCAGCGCACGCCCTGATAGGTGTTGACTCGTCCGGGTTCGGGCAGCACGACGATACGTGTACCGTCTAGCAACTGGTTGCTGACCGGGCTGTTGACCCGCAGCGACCAGTCGACACGCTGTGTCTGTGCCGGCAGCGTCGTGGCCGGTAGCAGGTAGATATCCAGCGGTTCGCTCTGCGGCAAGATCGAGCAGGCGCCGAGCAGGGCGGCCGCCAGCAACAGGGTAAGACGCTTCATGGTTGGAACTCCTTGATGCTGTCGCTGCGCAGCAGGTAGCCGCTGGGGTCCTGCTCCAGGCGGCGAGAGAAACCGCGCAGGGCGCCGAGGGTTTCGCGCAGCTCGCTGATCGTCGGGCCCAGATCGCTCAGGCCCTGCATGCCGCTGTCCAGTGCGCCGCGATTGTTCTGCAGCAACTGCTCGATGGTTTGGCTGCTGCGTTCCAGCGAGACCATCAGGCGTTCGGCGCTTTCCAGCACCTGGCTGCCCTGGCTGTCGAGCAACTGATTGGCGTTCTTCATCAGTGCGGCGGCTTCACGTGTGGCGGCGCTGGTCTGGCGCAGGGCTTCGCCCAGTTCTTCACGCTGGTCGGCGATGCCGGCGGTGGCCTGCTCGAGGTTTTCCAGGGTGCGTGATACACGCTCGGCGTTCTCGCGCGAGAGCATGCGGTTGGCGCGGTTGAGCAGGCGGGTGATGTTGCTGACCAGGTCCTCGCCGTTGGCCATCAGCCGTGATAACGGCGATCGGTCGGCGATGATGATGCCGGGTTGGCCGTCCTTGCCCTCCAGTGGTGGGCTCTCGGGGCTGCCACCGTGCAGCTGTATGACTGCCAGGCCGGTGATGCCGGTGATAGCCAGGCGGGCACGGGTGTCCTGCTTGATTGGGGTATTGCCGACGATACGGATGCGTGCGCGCACCGTGCGCGGATCATCTGGGTCGAGCCCGAGACTGACCACGTCGCCGACCTTGATCCCGCTGTACTGTACGGCGCTACCCTGCGATAGGCCGGTGACCGCTTCGTTGAAGATCACCTCGTAGTCGGTGAATGCACGATCCGCCCCGGCCTTGTTCAGCCACAGGCCGAACAGCAGCGCCGCGCCTACCGTGAGCACGGTGAACAGACCGATCAGCACATGATGGGCTTTGGGTTCCATTCATTGCCTCCCTGCCGCCGCAGCGGCCTTTGCGGCCGCGCGTCCACGCGGGCCGTGAAAATATTCCTGAATCCAGGGATCGTTGGTAGCGGCCACCACGTCCAGGCGGTCGGCTACCAGCACCTTCTTCTGCGCCAATACCGCGACCCGGTCGCAGATGCTGTAGAGCGTGTCCAGGTCGTGGGTCACCAGAAATACACTCAGACCCAGGCTGTCACTGAGGGTGCGGATCAACTGGTCGAAGGCCGCCGCACCAATCGGGTCGAGGCCGGCGGTGGGCTCGTCGAGGAACAGGATTTCCGGGTCGAGCGCCAGGGCACGGGCCAGGGCGGCGCGCTTGACCATGCCACCGGACAGGGAGCTGGGGTATTTGCTGCCGGCATCCTGGGGCAGACCGGCCAGGGCGATCTTGACCCGAGCCAGGCGTTCGGCCTCGGCGCGTGACAAGCCGGCATGCTCGATCAGTGGCAGGGCGACGTTCTCGCTGACGGTCAGCGAGGAGAACAGTGCGCCGCGCTGATAGAGCACGCCGAAGCGCCGCTCCAGTTGCGAGCGCCGCTCGGCCGGCAGGCTCAGCAGCTCTTCGCCGAATACCCGCACGGTGCCGGCGTTGGGCTGGCGCAGGCCGACGATGCTGCGCAGCAGCACCGACTTGCCGGTGCCGGAGCCGCCGACCACGCCTAGTATCTCGCCGCGATACAGGTCGAAATCCAGATGTTCGTGCACCACCTGGCTGCCGAAGCGGTTGCTCAGGTCGCGCACCTCGATGACCTTGTCCCGGCTCACCAGCCCATCTCCATCAGGAACAGCGCGGCCAGGGCGTCGAGCAGGATGACCACGAAGATCGACTGCACCACTGCCGAGGTAGTGTGTTCACCCACCGATTGTGCGCTGCCGCTGACCTTGAAACCTTCCAGGCAGCCGATCAGGGCGATCAGGAAGGCGAAGATCGGCGCCTTGAGCAGGCCGACCAGGAAGTGCCGCAGCAGGTCGCTGTCCTGCAGGATCGACAGGTACATCGTCACCGGAATGTCCAGCGACACGGCACAGACCAAGCCGCCGCCGACTATGCCGCTGAGCATGGCGATGAAAGTCAGGATCGGCAGCGCGATGAGCATGGCGAACACACGCGGCAGTACCAACAGTTCGATGGGGCTTAGGCCAAGGGTGCGGATGGCGTCGATTTCCTCGTTGGCCTTCATCGAGCCGATCTGCGCGGTGAAGGCGCTGGCGGTACGCCCGGCCATCAGGATCGCGGTCAGCAGTACGCCGAACTCGCGCAGGAATGAGAAGGCCACCAGATTCACCGTGTAGATGGTGGCGCCGAAGTCGGCAAGGATGGTGGCGCCGAGAAAAGCCACCACAGCGCCCACCAGAAAGGTCAGCAGGGCGACGATGGGTACGGCGTTGAGCCCGCATTGTTCCAGGTGCGCGGCCAGCGAAGTCAGGCGCCAGCGCATCGGGCGCACCAGGATCGCCAGCATGCTGGTCAGGGTCAGGCCCATGAAACCGAGCAGTGCACGGCCCTGGTGCCACATGCCTTCGACCACTTCGCCGATGTGGCCAAGCACTTCTCGCAGTACCGAAGGCTCCGCTGCGGCCTGCGCCGGGGCGCTGCCTGCCATGGCATCGGCCACTGTCAGCAGCAGGGCGCGGCGTCGTTCGTCGAGTTCGGCCTGCTGGATCAACTGGCGCAGGCGCTCACTGCCGAACAGCTCCACCAGCAGCGCCGCGCCAGCGGTGTCCAGCGCGGCCAGGTCGCCGAGATCGACGCTTTCCTTGCCGTGCAGGCGTTCACGCAGGGCCCGCACCTGGGGTTCGAGCTGGCTGTAGTGGGCCAATGTCCAGTCGCCACCCAGCCGCAGCCCGCTGGCGGCGTCCGTGCTGCTGGTCTGCTGCGAGGTCAGGTAGGGAGTGGTCATCGCCACAGCTTAGCTCTGCACGAGCGTCTCAAGCCAGTCACGACTTGTAGCAGATGTAAATGGAGTGACGAATCAGCCACCAGGCTGCACCAAAGATCGGATGACAGGCGCATGGACTAGGGTGATGCTCGTTGTCCCGAGGCGAGCGAGGCTGAGCCATGTCCTTTGAACATCTGGATGTCCTGATCATTGGTGCCGGCCTGTCCGGCGTGGGTGCCGCCTGTCACCTCAAGCGGCTGTGCCCGTCCAGGCGTTTCGCCATTCTCGAAGGGCGCGAGGCCATGGGCGGCACCTGGGACCTGTTCCGTTATCCGGGTATCCGCTCCGACTCGGACATGTACACCCTCGGCTACAACTTCAAACCCTGGAGCGATCCGCAGGCCATTGCCGATGGTCCGTCTATTCGCCGTTACATCCAGGAGACGGCCGCCGAGCATGGCGTCGACCGCTTGATTCGCTATCGGCACAGGGTGATCGAGGCCAATTGGTGCAGTGCCAGCGCCACCTGGCAGCTGCTGGTACAGCGCGGCGAGGAGGGCGAGCTGCTGCGCATGAGCTGCCAGTTCCTGATGATGTGCACCGGCTACTACCGCTACGAGGCCGGCTACACGCCCGAGTTCGCTGGGCGGGAGGACTATCAGGGCGTCTTCATCCATCCGCAGTTGTGGCCCGAGGGCTTCGACTACAGCGGCAAACGCGTGCTGGTGATCGGCAGCGGCGCCACTGCGGTGACCCTGGTACCGGCCTTGGCCGAGCGCGCCGCGCAGGTGACCATGCTGCAGCGTTCGCCCAGCTACGTGATCAACCTGCCGCAGCGTGACGGGCTATCCAATGCACTGCGGCGGGTACTGCCGGAGACCTGGGTGTATCGCCTGGCACGCGGGCGCAACGTGACCCTGCAACTGGCCTTCTACAAGCTGGCCAAGCGCTTCCCCAGTCTGGTGCGGCGGATATTGCTGGCGCTGGTGCGGCGCCAACTGGGCGATAGAGTCGACCTGCGCCACTTCAGCCCCCGCTACAAACCCTGGGATCAGCGCGTCTGCGCTGTGCCGGATGGCGACCTGTTCCGCGTGCTGCGCCAGGGCAAGGCGCAAGTGGTTACCGCCGAGATCGAGTCTTTCACTGCCCAGGGCGTTCGACTCAAGGGTGGCGAAGAGCTGGCTGCCGATGTCATCGTCAGTGCCACCGGCCTGCAATTGCAGCTGTTCGGCGGCATCGCTGTGCAGGTCGATGGGGTGCCCTTCGAGGCGCCGAAGAGCATGGGCTACCGAGGCATCATGCTGCGCGACCTGCCCAACCTGGCGGTGGTGATGGGCTACACCAACGCCAGCTGGACGCTCAAGGCCGATCTTTCCAGCGAGTACTTTTGCCGTCTGATCAATCATCTGGACACCATCGGCATGCGCCAGGTGACCCCGCGTGACAGCACTGGCAGCGTCTGCCCGGAACCTTTTCTCGACCTGCAGTCAGGCTATATCGAGCGAGCCTCGCACCTGTTACCGGCGCAGGGCGACCGGGTGCCGTGGAAGCTGCATCAGAACTATCTGCTCGATCTGGCGCTGCTGCGCTACGGCAAGCTGGAAGATGACTACTTGGAGTTCTCTACACCTCGGGAAGAGGCGCAGGCGGAGTTGGCGTAGCCCTTGTGTGGCGGGGGCTATAGCGAATGTCCTACAAAATATTACACAATCGCGCCGCTTACTTTCCTGGCATAGCGCCACTACACTTTTGCGAGCTGTGTCACGGAAGAACAACAAGATGCCAAGCGCCCAATCAACCAGAGGTCGGCCATGAAGGAACAGCGCCATCTACCCGCACTGCGTGCTCATATCGAGCACCTGCTGAGCAAGGGCTGGATCATTTCCAGTCGCAGTCCTCTGATGCTGCAGAACGGCCATCGCTGTTATCTCGTTTCCCACGGCATGTTGATCAGCGAGTCTGCCTCGCACGCGGCTTGAGCGTTTCTCGAACGCTGCGCTTCGACCTCATCCGGCGCAGTGGCGTTTTTGGTTACCGGATATTGCGTCCGAACCCCGCCTCATATCTCCTCTTCGTCCCGTTACAAGCGGGCTGCGGCCGTATCGCCGGTCTCTCGCCGCTTCTCTTAGCAGAACCCTTTGTTGATGTAACGCCTTGGTCAGCGCGTGGTCAGTGCCTATAACCAACCACTCACTGTGAGAGGAGCCACGTCATGCCCAGTCGTCGTCGAGTCCTGCAAGGTGGCGCCAGCCTGGCTGCGCTCGCTGCCCTGATGCCTTGGTTGCCATCGTCGGCCTTCGCCTCCGGCACCCTGCTGAGCCGGGCTATTCCCAGCAGCGGCGAGCAACTGCCGGTGATTGGCCTAGGCACCTCGCGTACCCATGACGTGGCGATGAGCGACGAAGCCCTGCAACCTCTGCGCGAGGTGTTGCAAGCATTGGTCAACGGCGGCGCCAGCCTGGTGGATACCGCGCCCAGTTACGGGCGTGCCGAGGCGGTATGCGGGGCGTTGGCTGCGGAGGACGGCATGCGCAAACGCCTGTTCCTGGCCAGCAAGGTTTCCTCTTCCGGGCGTGCCGCGGGTGAGCGTCAGGCCGAGGCCAGTTTCGCCGCCCTGCGCACCGACACCGTCGACCTGATGCAGGTGCACAACCTGCAGGACACCAGCACCCAGCTCGGTCTGCTGCGCGAGCTGAAAGAGCAGGGACGGGTGCGTTACATCGGCGTGACTCACTACCTCGATTCCGCTCACGAGCGCCTGCTCGAGGTGCTGCGCCAGGAACCGGTGGATTTCGTCCAGTTCAACTATTCCATCGGCGAACGCAACGCCGAGCGCGAGCTGTTGCCCTATTGCGCCGACAAGGGCATCGCGGTGCTCATCAACAGGCCCTTCCAACGTTCGGCGCTGTTCGATCGGGTAAAGGGGAAGAACCTGCCTGACTGGGCCGCGGTTGAGCTGGATGTCACCTCCTGGGCGCAACTGATGCTCAAGTTCATCCTCGCCAACCCGGCGGTAACCGCCGTGATTCCGGCCACCTCCAACCCGCGTTACATGGCCGACAACATTCTCGCCGGGCAGGGTCGCTTGCCTGACGCGGCGCAGCGCAAGCGCATCATCGAGCTGTTTGCCTGATATGCAGGCGCTCTCGCGGCGCCTGGCGCGGGCAATCAATGCCGAGACTGAGGAACTGGCAGCGGTGCTGGCTGGCTTTGCCCTGTTCTTCTGCCTGTTCGCCGGTTACTTCATGCTGCGGCCGATCCGTGAGGCGATGGGTATCACGGGTGGAGTGCATAACCTCCAGTGGCTGTTCACCGCCACCTTCGTTGTCATGCTGCTGGCTGTGCCGCTATTCGCCTGGCTCAACTCGAGAGTCCCGCGCATCCATTTCATTGACTGGGTATACGGCTTTTTCTGCCTCAACCTGCTGGCCTTCGTTCTGCTGTTTCGCCTGGATCACGACAGCATCTGGCTGGCGCGGGTGTTCTACGTGTGGATCTCGGTCTACAACCTGTTCGTCGTCTCGGTGGCCTGGAGCCTGATGGCCGATGTGTTCGATGGGGCCCAGGCACGCCGGTTGTTCGCTTTCATCGCCGCAGGTGCCAGTGTCGGTGGGCTCTGTGGGCCGCTGTTGAGCGCGCTGCTGATTGGCGTGGTGGGGGAGTCCGGGTTGATGCTGATCGCCGCCGTGCTGCTCGGGGTGGCCATGGGGCTCAAGCGCTATCTGATGGTCTGGCGTGAACGCCAGGGCGCCGGGCGGCCGGGAGCGCTGCCCAGCGAAAGCCCGCGCAGGCCGGTGCCGGGCAATCCTTTCAGCGGTCTGACGCGCATGCTCGGCTCGCGTTATCTGCTGGGCATTGGTGCGTTCATCCTGCTGCTGACCTCGGTCAGCACCTTCCTCTACTTCGAGCAGGCGCGCCTGGTGGCCGAACTGTTCCCGGATCGCGCCGCGCAGGTACGGGTGTTCGGCGTCATCGACTTCGTCGTGCAGGCCGGCGCCCTGACGACTCAGTTGTTCATCACCGGCCGGGTGGCGCAGAAGCTCGGCGTGCGCTTGCTGTTATCCGCCGTGCCGGCGTTGGTCTGTCTGGGTTTTATCGGCCTGGCCCTGGCGCCGACCTTCGCCATGCTGGCGGGCCTGATGGTCGTGCGCCGTATCGGTGAATACGCCTTCGTTCGGCCGGGCCGGGAAATGCTCTTCGCCCCGCTGGATGCTGAAAGCAAATACAAGGCGAAGAACTTCATCGACACCGTGGTCTACCGCGGCGGCGATGCCCTCAGCGGCTGGGCCAAGGCCGGCCTGGACATGCTCGGCCACGGTGCCTGGCTGGTGGCCATGGTCGGCGCGCTGTGCGCCGCGCTGTGGGGTGTGCTCGGCTGGTATCTGGGCGGGCGCGCGGACAGGCAGGCAGAGAGGTAGCGTGGGGGCGCTGCGCACTTATCCGGGTACAGCGACGATTTCCTCGATCAGCCATTGCAGTGCGGCGTCGCGCTGACGTTGCGCCAGGCTGACCACCTCCAGATGGAAAGGGCCGAGGGTGAAGGGCAGATCGAACAGTTGCAGTGGCAGCAGCGTGGCGAAATGCCGGGCGAGGGCAGTGGGCAGCACCGCCGCCAGCTCGCTGCCGGCGACGATATGCGCGGCTTGCAGGTAGTTCGGCGTGGTGTAGAAGATCTGCCGCGACAGGCCCTGTTCGCCCAGCCACTGATCGACCATGCCGCGGGTCTGCCCACCGTGTACCCAGAGGTGGCGCAGGCGCAGGAAGATCTCCAGATCCAGGTTGCCCTGGCGCAGCAGCGGATGATCGCGGCGCACCGCCAGCTTGAGCGTCTCGCTCATCCAGTGCCGGCGGGCGAAGCGCGCGGGTAGCTCGTCGAAGCGGCCCAGCACCAGATCCAGCTCGCCCTTGTCCAGCGCCTCCATCGGCAGGCTCGGGCTGAGGTGGCGAATGTCGATGCCGATACCCGGTGCCTTCTGGCTGAGGCGGTCGAGCAGGCGCGGCATGCACACCAGCTCGACGTAATCGGTAACTGCGATACGAAAGCGCTGGCGGCTTTCGCCAGGCTCGAAGGCCTCGCCGGCGCTGAGGCTCTGTTCCAGCTGACGCAGTGCGCTGCGAATCGGCGCCTCCAGCGCCAGCGCCCGAGGGGTAGGCTGCATGCGTCTGCCCACGCGCACCAGCAGCGGGTCGCCGAGCAACTCGCGTAGGCGATTGAGTGCATTACTTACCGCCGGTTGGCTCAGTGCCAGGCGTTCTGCGGCGCGTGAGACGTTCTGTTCGCGCAGCAGAGCGTCCAGCACCCGCAGCAGGTTGAGGTCGAAATTGCTGAAATTCATCTACTGAATACGTCGTATCACAAGACTAAATTTCAAAAATAGTAGCGGCTTGCCTATCGTGACCCAAGCTTTTCTATTGGTGCTCGAGAGGAACAACAATGACTCAAGTCGTCTCGCCGCTTCGCTGTGCCGCCGTGATCGGCGCCGGCACCATGGGCCGTGGCATCGTCATCAGCCTGGCCAATGCCGGCCTGCAGGTGCTGTGGCTGGACAACAACCCGCAGATGGTCGAGCAGGGCCTGGCGATGGCCGAGGAAACCTGGGCGCACAACGTCGCCAAGGGCCGTATCGATGAGGCCGAAGCCGCGGCGCGACGCGCCCGAATCAATGCGGTGCAAAGCTATGCGGCGCTGGCCGATGCTGACCTGGTGATCGAGGCGGTGTACGAGAACCTCGAACTCAAGCAGAGCATCTTCCGCGAGCTGGACGCGGTGATGAAGCCCGGCGCCATTCTCGCCAGCAATACCTCGGCGCTGGATATCGACGCCATCGCCGCCGTCACCGCGCGGCCGGAAGTCGTGCTGGGTCTGCACTTCTTCAGCCCGGCGCACATCATGAAGCTGCTGGAGATCGTGCGCGGCGGCAAGACCGCACCAGCCGTGCTGGACGCTGCTCAAGAGCTGGGCGAGCGCATGGGCAAGGTGGCGGTGGTGGCGGGTAACTGCCATGGCTTTATCGGCAACCGCATGCTGCACACCTACGTGCGCGAGGCGCGCATGCTGCTGCTCGAGGGCGCCTGGCCGCATCAGGTGGATGCGGCGCTGCAGGGTTTCGGCTTCGCCATGGGGCCGTTTCGCATGTACGACGTGGTCGGCATCGATCTGGAATGGCGCGCTCGCGAGCTGGCCGGCCAGGGGCAGGATGATCCGGCTGTACAGGTAGATAACCGCCTGTGCGAGCTGGGTCGCTTCGGCCAGAAGAGTGGCAAGGGCTACTACCTCTATGCGCCCGGCAGTCGCCAGGCCGAGCATGACCCGGTCGTCGACGGCTTGGTGCAGATGCAGTCGGAGCGTCTGGGTTTCACCCGCCGCGATATCGGCAACGAGGAGATTCTCGAGCGCTGCCTGCTGGCGCTGGTCAACGAGGGGGCGAAGATTCTCGAGGAGAACATCGCTGCGCATAGTCATGACATCGATCTGGTCTATCTCAATGGCTACGGCTTTCCCGCCGAGCGCGGTGGCCCCATGGCCTGGGCCGATTGCGAGGGTGTCGCGGCGATTCATCGGCGCCTGCTGCAATTGACCGAGCGTTTCGGTGTGCATTGGCAACCGTCGGCGCTGATCGAGCGCCTGGCGGCCGAAAACAAGCGATTCAGCGACGTTCAGGAGGGTCGGCTATGAGCTATCAGGCGCCATTGCGCGATATGCGTTTCGTGCTGCACGAACTGTTCGACGCTGCTGCTCACTGCGAGCGCCTGGGCAACGGCCTGGATCGCGAACTGATCGACGGTGTGCTGGAGGAGGCCGCAGCCTTTGCCGCAGGCGAGGTCGCGCCGCTCAATCGCAACAGCGACGAAGAGGGCTGCCGCCTGGAAAATGGCCAGGTCAGCACGCCCAAGGGCTTTGCCGAGGCCTACCAGCAATACGTGGATAACGGCTGGGCGAGCATGACCGGCCCGGTGGAATACGGTGGTCAGGGCTTTCCGCAACTGGTGGCCTTCGCCTTTCACGAGATGCTGATGGGCGCCTCGCTGTCCTTCCGCGTCTACTCCGGGTTGACCGAGGGCGCCGTGTTGGCATTGCACAAGCACGGTAGCGAAATGCTCAAGCAGCAGTACCTGGGCAAGCTAGTCAGCGGCCAGTGGACGGGCACCATGTGCCTGACCGAGCCGCAGGCCGGCACCGACCTGGCGCTGCTGCGTACCCGCGCCGAGCCGCAGGCCGATGGCAGCTATCGCGTTAGCGGCAGCAAGATTTTCATCAGCGGCGGCGAACAGGATCTTTCGGAGAACATCATCCATCTGGTGCTGGCGCGTCTGCCCGATGCACCGGCTGGCGTGAAGGGCATTTCGCTGCTGCTGGTGCCGAAGTTCATCGCCGCTGCAGATGGTACGCCAGGCGAACGCAACAGCCTGTCGTGCGGCGCCATCGAGCACAAGATGGGCATCAAGGGTGCGTCCACCTGCGTGATGAACTTCGACGGCGCCACCGGCTGGCTGGTGGGCGAGGCCAACCAGGGCCTGGCCTGCATGTTCACCATGATGAACGACGCGCGTTTTCAGGTCGGTCTACAGGGGCTCGGCATTGGCGAGGCGGCGTTCCAGGGCGCGCTGCGTTATGCCCGTGAGCGCCTGCAGTCGCGTGGCCTGGCCGGCGTGCAGGCGCCGGAAAAGCCGGCCGATCCGATCATCAATCATCCCGATGTGCGACGCATGCTGCTCACGCAGAAGACCCTGGTCGAGGGCAGTCGCATGCTTGCTGCCTACACCGCGCGCCAGCTGGACCTGGAGCACGGCGCCGAGTCGGCTGAGGCGCGCAAGGCCGCTGGCAAGCGCGCGGCGCTGCTGATCCCCATCGTCAAGGCGTTCTTTACCGATATGGGCCAGGAGGTGGCCAGTCATGGCGTGCAGGTCTACGGCGGGCATGGCTTCATCCGTGAATGGGGCATGGAACAACTGATGCGCGACAGCCGCATCACCCAGCTCTACGAGGGCACCAACGGCATTCAGGCTCTGGACTATATTCGCCGCAAGTTGCTCGGCGATGGTGGGGCCGAGCTGTCTGCGCTGCAGGCCGAGTTCAGTGCGCTGTGCGAGGCCCAGGCCACGCGTCCGGCGTTGCAGGACATGGCAACCGTCGTGCAGGCCCGTTTGGGTGAATGGCGCGAGCTAAGCGCAGAAGTGATCACCGCCTGCCAGCGTGACCTGCAGGAGATAGGCGCTACTTCGGTGGATTTCCTCCAGTATTCGGCGTACGTGTTGCTCGCCGGATTCTGGCTGCAAGCCGCCACGCGGGCGCAGGATGCGCTGGAGTCGGGCAGTGGCGAGGCCGCGTTCTACCAGGCCAAGCTGCACAGTGCCGATTTCTACCTGCGCCGCGTGCTGCCGCGCGCCAGCGCGCACCGCGATGCATTGCTGGGCGGCGCGGACTGCCTGATGGCCATGGCCGAGGACAGTTTTGCCTTTTAGAACCCTCTCCCCCGGCCCCCGCTTTGCGCCCCTGTCCTTCGCAGAGCTCAGGGCGCTCAGCGAGCGAAGCGGTGCTTCGCTCTTTCCGCTTACGCCCCGCAATCGGGAGAGGGGAGTAATAACGCCTGATTCAGGTCCACCACGGACAGCTCCCTCTCCCATTCATGGGAGAAGGCTGGGGAGAGGGATCGTAGCCCGGATGTAATCCGGGGAAATTTGCCTGACTGATCCCGGATTGCCTCCGGGCTACAACAAGAGGAGCACTGCATGCATCCCTTCAGCTTCGCCACCACCGCGCAGATTCTGTGCGAATCCGGTGCCAGCCTGCGGCTGGCCGAACTGTGCCACGAGCGCGGCGCCCGGCGCGTGCTGATCGTCACCGACCCTGGTATCACCCGTCTCGGTCTGCTCGAGCCGCTGCTGCCGGGTTTTTCTCGCGCCGGCATGAACGTGCGGATATTCGATCAGGTACTGGCTGACCCGCCCGAAGCCGTAGTGCTCGCAGCTGTGGCCCAGGCGCGTGAGCTGCAGGCAGAACTGGTGATCGGTTTTGGCGGTGGCAGTTCGATGGACGTGGCCAAGCTGGTGGCCTTGCTGGCGCATCCTGAGTGCGGCCAGGCCCTGAGCGAGATCTACGGTGTCGGCAACGCCCGCGGCCGGCGCTTGCCGCTGATCCAGGTGCCGACCACCGCCGGCACCGGTTCCGAGGTGACGCCGATCGCCATCGTCACCACCGGCGAGACCACCAAGATGGGCGTGGTTTCGCCGCTGCTGCTGCCGGATCTGGCCCTGCTCGATGCCGACCTGACCCTCGGCCTGCCGCCTGCGGTAACCGCCGCCACCGGCATCGACGCCATGGTGCATGCCATCGAGGCCTACACCAGCGCGCTGAAGAAGAACCCGCTGTCCGACCTGCTGGCGCGCGAAGCGCTGCGTCTGCTGGCGGCCAATCTCGATAAGGTGGTGCAAAACGGCAGCAACCGCGAGGCGCGCCAGGCCATGCTGCTCGGCGCCTGCCTGGCCGGGCAGGCCTTCGCCAATGCTCCGGTTGCGGCGGTGCATGCGCTGGCCTATCCCCTCGGCGGGCATTTCCATATTCCCCACGGGCTGTCCAACGCCCTGGTGTTGCCGCAGGTACTGGCGTTCAACGCGCCGGTGGCTGCGCCGCTGTATGCCGAACTGGCCCCGCTGGTTCTGGGGGAGCGTCTGCGTGCGGGCAGTGCAGCGGCGCAGACCGAGCAACTGATCGAGGCGCTGGCAGCGTTCAGTCAGCGCAGCGGCCTGCCGACGCGGCTGCGCGATGCCGGAGTGAGCGAGGCCATGTTGCCCACGCTGGCGGCGGACGCCATGCTGCAGCAGCGCCTGCTGGTGAACAATCCGCGCGAGATGAATGAGCAGCAGGCGCTGGCCATTTATCAGGCTGCCTATTGATTCAGGTCGCTGCTAAAGCCCCTCCCACTAAGGTTCCGGTTCTGTGGGAGGGGCTTTAGCCGCGATACCAACCCAAGGAACATCATGAGCCAACCCCAACACCTGCGTGGCGATTACCGCCACTTCCAGCCGATCACCACGCGCTGGCACGACAACGACATCTACGGCCACGTCAACAACGTGACCTACTACAGCTACTTCGACAGTGCGGTGAATGCCTACCTGATCGCCGAGGGCGGCCTGGATATCCATGGCGGTGACGTGGTCGGCTTCGTGGTCAGCTCGGCGTGCGACTACTTCGCCTCAATCGCCTTCCCCGATGCCATCGAGGTCGGCCTGCGCGTCGGCAAATTGGGCAACAGTTCGGTGCAGTACGAGCTGGCGATCTTCAGGGCCGGCGAGGAGCAGGCCTGCGCCGCCGGGCGTTTCGTCCATGTGTTCGTCGACCGCGCGAGTAATCGCCCGGTGAGCATTCCCGAGCCGCTGCGCTCGGCGCTGGAGCGTCTGCTGGCCGACTGAGGCGTGCTAGGCTGTGGCGATTCATGCCGCCAGGGAGTGCCCATGTCCGATCTGCAACGTGAGCAGGCACAACGCCGTGCCGAGCGCATCGCTGCGTTCCGCGCCGAGTTGGCCGAGCTGCGCCGCGAGCAGGTGTTGCAGTTGAGCGCCGAGCAGGAGCAGGGCCTGACTGCCTACCACGAGCAGTTGCTGGCGCACTACCGACAAACTCTGGACATCGACGCCGATGCCCGCGCTCGCCAGCTGTCGCTGGGCATGCGCTTGGCCTCGCTGATTGGTGCACTGGCGCTGGCGGCCGGGTTGTTCTTCCTCTTCTACCAGTTCTGGGGCTTGTTCGACGCCCGTATGCAGGTCGCTGTGCTGGTCGGCAGCTCGCTGGGCAGCCTGCTGCTGTGCTTCTGGCGGCAGGCGCGCGATGCCTCCGGTTACTACGCCAAGCTGGCCGCGGTGCTGGCCTTCGTCTGCTTCGTGCTCAATCTGTCGATGCTCGGGCAGATTTTCAATATCACGCCCTCGGACAAAGCCCTGTTGCCCTGGGGTGCGCTGGCGCTACTGCTGGCCTATCAATGCCGCCAGCGTCTGCTGCTGGTCACGGCGTTGCTGTGCTTCGGCCTGTTCCTCGCGGCTCGGTTGAACGATTGGACGGGCTGGTACTGGTGGTCGCTGGATGACCACCCGGAGAACTTCCTGCCTGCTGCGCTGCTGTTTGTGCTGCCGCAGTTCATCGATCAGACGCGACGGATCGGTTTCGCCGCCTGCTATCGGGTGGTCGGCTTGCTCTACCTGTTCGGGCCGGTCCTGATCCTCAGCTACTGGGGCCAGGGTAGCTACCTCGATTGGCCGGCGCGCTGGGTGGAGGCGTTCTACCAGACGCTGGGATTCGTCCTGGCGGGGCTGGTGATCTGGCTGGGGGTGCGCCGCGGCTGGGCCGAGGTGGTCAATACCGGGTTGGGCTTCGCCCTGGTGCTGCTGTTCAGCAAGCTGTTCGACTGGTGGTGGGAGCTGCTGCCACGCTACCTGTTCTTCCTTCTGCTCGGGCTGATTGCGCTGTTGTTGCTGGTCATGCTGCAGCGCTGGCGCCGTGGAGGTGCAGCATGAATCGTCCACTTTGGCTCGGCCTTGGGCTGATCCTGGCGAGCAACGCCATTGCGCTGGCGGGCGTCTGGTACAACCGCAGCGGTGAGCCGCAGGCGCAACTGCAATTGAGCGAGCGGGAGATCCAGTTGCCCTACGACAGCTGGCTGCGCGGTGAGGAAAACAGCGGCCTACGCCTGCAGCTGGCCTGGCGTGAGGCGGATGCCACCTGGTCCTGGCTGGACGAGGCCAAGCTGCGGGAATTGGGCTTTGCGCCCAGCGACCTGGGCCGCAGCGCGGAGCGGCCGCTATGGCTGGTGCTGGAGCTGGACGGGCCGAGCTATCGAAAGCAGGTCGAGCGGGCCAGGGCTGCACTGGCCAGTGCCCAGGCTGCGGTCGCCGTGCAGCCGAAAGACGAGACCTTGCGCCAGCAGCGCGATCAGCGTCGGCTGGAACTGCGGCATGAGCAGCGGCAGGCTACGCGGCTGTTGCTGGTGGATGCCGGCCTGGACGCCGAGGCTCTGCGCCAAGCCTGGCCGGATCGTCAGCGTCAGGTCATCCTGGCCGGTCGCCTGACGCCCTATCGCTACGGCGATATGCCCCACTACAGTGCCAGCGTCGCGCTGGAGAGTGATCGCATCAGCGTGCCCAAACGCTACCGGGAGGCCTTCGCCGAATGGCGACTGCACGCCTACGACGAAAAAAGGCCCAAGGTGCAGGTCGAGGTTGCCTTCGGCCGGCGCCATGAGCCCTGGTTGATCGGCGTCGGTCAGTGACGACGCCAGTGTTTGTGGTGCTTCTTGTGCTTCTTACCGTGGTGATGGCGATGCTTGCCACGACGGTCATCGTCGTAACTGGCATTGCCCATGTAGTTGCCCAGCGCGCCGCCGGCGCCACCCCCTACCGCGGCGCCAACAACCCCGCCGGTGCTGCCGCCGACTCGTTGACCGACAACGTTGCCGCCCGCTGCGCCTAGTGCACCGCCGATGGCCGCTTCGGTACGGCTGCGGCGATCAGCGCCGACCATGCTGCCGGCCGCGCCGCCCAGGCCGGCACCGACTGCTGCCCCGGTGCTGCCACCGACCTGCTCGCCAACCATTGCGCCCACTGCGCCGCCGAGGGCGCCACCCAAACCCGCTTCGGTATTGCCGGCAAAGGCGAAACCGCCACTGCCCAGACCAAGGGAAAGGAAGAGGAACTGTAGAGATTTCATAGGCTTCTCGATCACGGAGCCGCTATGCGGCGGGATGCTCCATTGACCCAGGCGGCTCGCCCGTGGTTCCCGCCTTCCGTCGGCAAGCGCCTGGCTGAGGGCTTATAGCAGGCTCTCGCGTCCCCACTGCTCCAGCGCCTGGGCCAGGAGCAGTACTTCGCCAGGACGGCTCAGGGCATAACCGGGCAACTGAGCTATACGCGCCTGGAATTCGGGGTTCTGCAGCACCCGCAGCAGCGCGGTCATGGCTGGCAGTTCGAGGCTGTCTTCGCGGCACAGCAGGCAATAGTGCTCGCGCGCCATGGGGATGAAGTCCAGGCCGAACTGGCGCGCCGCCGCTTCGACACCGAAGCCGACATCGGCCATGCCGCTGGCGACATAGGCCGCCACGGCTGCGTGGGTGAACTCCTCGTTGTGGAAGCCCTTGATGGTCGTGCTGTCCAGACCACCTTGCTGCAGCAGGTCCTGCAGCAGCAGACGCGTTCCGGAACCTTGCTCGCGATTGACGAAGCGCAGCTCGCCGCGCGCCAGGTCCGGCAGGCCTTGTACGCCGTGCGGGTTGTCGGGGGCGAGCATCAGCCCCTGGGTGCGTACGACGAAAGTGATCACCCGTTGATCGGGACGCAGCCAGGGCTGGATGCGGTTCATGCTCAGCGTGCCGAGCGGTCCGGCCGGCACGTGCAGGCCGGCCACCTCGCAGTCGTGGCGCTGCAGGGCGATCATCGCCTCGCTGCCGCTGCGAAACTGTACGTCCCACTGCCAGCTTGGGTCGCGTTCCAGCCACTCGCGCAGCGCCGCGACGGCGAAACCGTGGCTGGCATGGATGCGCAGGCCCGGGTTGCTGGCCTGCAACACGCGGTTCAGTTCAAGCTCCAGCTCGCCGGCCAGGTTGTCCAGTTGTGGCGACAGGCGTGCGCGGATGCGCTGGTCGGCCCACAGCAGTTTTTCTCCCAGCGGTGCCAGCCGCGCACCTTTGCCGCGCTCCAGCTCGATCAGCGGGCTGCCGAAGAACGCCTGCCACTTGCCCAGCAAGTTCCAGGCGTGGCGGTAGGAATAGCCGACGCGGGCAGCCGCCTCGGTCAGCTTGCCGGTGTCGTGCACGGCCTGCAGCAACTCCAGTCCCTGCGGGTCGAGGCTACTGCCGTCGCGTTGGTGAAAGCGCCAACGCGGTTGAATATCGATACGGATCATATGCTCAGTACTTCATATTTGTTCGGCCGATTGCCCATGTTAATTTGCGGTACATGGGCGCTTTATGACCCAGTATAAGAACTTTACTTCATATGTGGCGAGCCTTGCGGCTGCGCCTGGGATAAGCCGACCGGCAGCCGTGACTGGCCGGGTTATCTCCTGACAGTACCGGTATAGCCGCCGGCTGGAGCATCGAACATGGCTCTTCTTCCCCAGCGCTTCGCCCCCGAGCAGTGCGAGGCCGTCGCACGTGAGGTGCTCGCCGCCCACCGCGGTCAGCCCGGCGCCTTGCTACCCATTCTCCACGACATCCAGGATCGGCTCGGCGCCGTGCCGCCCGAGCTGTTGCCGCTGATCGCCGAGGACCTCTGCCTGTCACGTGCCGAGGTGCACGGGGTGGTCAGTTTCTATCACGATTTTCGCGCTACGCCGCCGGGTCGCCAGGTGCTCAAGTTGTGTCAGGCCGAGGCCTGCCAGTCGATGGGCGTCAAGGCGCTGACTGCTGAACTGGAAAGCAAGCTCGGCCTGCCCCTGGGTGAGACCCGCGAGGACGGCAGTCTCAGTTTTGAACCGGTGTACTGCCTGGGCAACTGCGCCTGCGCACCGAGCGTGATGCTCAATGGCGAACTGCACGGTCGTGTCGACGCCGAGGAAGTGCTGGCGCTGCTGGCCGAACAGGAGGCCCAGGCATGAGCGAACCGATCAAGATCTTCGTCCCGCGCGATGCCACCGCGCTCAGCCTGGGCGCCGACAAGGTAGCCAAGGCCATGATCGCCGAGGCCGCGGCGCGTGGTATCGAGGTGCAACTGGTGCGCAACGGCTCGCGTGGGCTGTTCTGGCTAGAGCCGCTGGTCGAGGTCGCCACGCCGGCCGGTCGCGTGGCCTATGGCCCGGTCAAGGCCAGGGACGTTGCCGGCCTGTTCGACGCCGGTTTCCACGAGGGCAAGGCGCATGCGCTGGGCCATGGCCTGACCGATGAAATCGAATACCTCAAGCGCCAGGAGCGCCTGACCTTCGCCCGTGTCGGCATCACCGACCCGCTGTCGCTTGAGGACTACATTGCCCACGACGGCTACCGCGGCCTCAAGCGCGCCCTCGGCATGACGCCCGAGGCGATCGTCGCCGAGGTCACCGAATCCGGCCTGCGTGGCCGTGGCGGCGCGGCGTTCCCCACCGGCATCAAGTGGCGCACCGTGCTTGGTTGTCAGGCGGAGCAGAAGTACATCGTCTGCAACGCCGACGAAGGCGACTCGGGCACCTTCTCCGACCGCATGGTGATGGAAGACGACCCCTACGTGCTGATCGAAGGCATGACCATCGCCGGTCTCGCTGTCGGCGCCACCAAGGGCTATATCTACCTGCGTTCTGAATACCCGCACGCCGAGGCGGTGCTGCTGGAGACCATCGCCCGTGCCACGGCCGCCGGTTACCTGGGCGATGACGTGCTCGGCTGCGGCAAGGCCTTCCACCTGGAGCTGCGCCGCGGCGCCGGCGCCTATATCTGCGGCGAGGAAACCGCCCTGCTGGAAAGCATCGAGGGCAAGCGCGGCACCGTGCGGCCGAAGCCGCCGCTGCCGGCCATCGAGGGCCTGTTCGGCAAACCGACGGTGATCAACAACGTGATCTCGCTGGCTTCGGTGCCGATCATCCTCGACAAGGGCGGCGCCTACTACAAGGACTACGGCATGGGCCGCTCGCTCGGCACCCTGCCGATCCAGCTGACCGGCAACATCGCCCGTGGCGGTCTGATCGAGAAGGCTTTCGGTATCACCCTGCGCGAGTTGCTCTACGAATATGGCGGCGGATCGGCCAGCGGCCGGCCGATCCGCGCGGTGCAGGTCGGCGGCCCGCTCGGCGCCTATCTGCCCGAGTCGCAGTTCGACACACCGCTGGATTACGAGGCCTTCGCCGCCCTTGGCGCGGTGCTTGGTCACGGCGGCATCGTGGTGTTCGACGACACCGTCGACATGGCCGACATGGCGCGCTACGCCATGGAGTTCTGCGCAGTTGAGTCGTGCGGCAAGTGCACGCCCTGCCGGATTGGCTCGACCCGCGGCGAGGAGCTGCTGTCGCAGATCATCGTGGCCCGTTCCGAAGGCCCGCAGCCGGGGCGCATCGAACTGCTCAAGAGCCTCTGCGACACCATGCTCGGCGCCTCGCTTTGCGCCCTTGGCGGCATGACACCCTATCCGGTGATGAGCGCCATCAACCACTTTCCCGAGGACTTCGGCGTGTCGCAAGACAGCGCCGAAGCCCGCTGATCCGGAGGCGTCCCCATGGCCCTGTATCGTGAACTCGACTATGGCACCCCTGCTCGCAGCGGTGCTCCGGTAACCCTGGAAATCGACGGCAACGCCATCACCGTGCCGGCCGGCACCTCGCTGATGCGCGCGGCTCAGGAGGCCGGCATCGCCGTACCCAAGCTGTGCGCCAGCGACAGCCTGGAGCCGTTCGGCTCGTGCCGCCTGTGCATGGTGGAAATCGAAGGCCGTCGCGGCTTCCCCGCCTCCTGCACCACACCGGTGGAGGCGGGCATGGTGGTGCGCACGCAGAGCCCGAAACTGGCCGAACTGCGTCGCGGCACCATGGAGCTGTACATCTCCGACCACCCGCTGGACTGCCTGACCTGCTCGGCCAACGGCAACTGCGAGCTGCAGGACATGGCCGGTGTGGTCGGCCTGCGCGAGGTGCGCTACGACCCGGTGAAGACCCACCTGGCCGAGACCAAGGACGAGTCCAACCCCTATTTCAGCTACGACCCGTCCAAGTGCATCGTCTGCAACCGCTGCGTGCGCGCCTGCGAGGAAGTGCAGGGCACCTTCGCCCTGACCATTGACGGACGTGGCTTCGACTCGCGCGTGGCCGCCGGCCAGGACGAGGATTTCCTCGACTCCGAGTGCGTGTCCTGCGGCGCCTGCGTCAACGCCTGTCCGACTGCCACACTGATGGAAAAGTCGGTGATCGAGCTGGGCCAGGCCGAGCGCAGCGTCACCACCACTTGCGCCTACTGCGGCGTTGGCTGCTCGTTCAATGCCGAGGTCAAGGGCAACACCGTGGTGCGCATGGTGCCGAACAAGAACGGCCACGCCAACCACGGTCACGCCTGCGTCAAGGGCCGCTTCGCCTGGGGCTACGCGACCCACCCGGACCGCATCAAGACCCCGATGATCCGCGACAGCATCCACGAGCCGTGGCGCTCGGTGAGCTGGGACGAGGCCATCGGCTACGCCGCCCGGCGTTTCAAGGAGATCCAGGCGCAGTACGGCCGCAATGCGGTCGGCGGGCTGACCTCGTCGCGCTGCACCAACGAGGAAACCTACCTGGTGCAGAAACTGGTGCGCGCCGCCTTCGGCAACAACAACGTCGATACCTGCGCACGCGTCTGCCACTCGCCGACGGGTTACGGTCTGAAGGTGACCCTCGGCGAGTCCGCTGGTACCCAGGATTTCGACTCGGTGCTGTCCGCCGATGTGGTGCTGGTGATCGGTGCCAACCCCACCGACGGCCACCCGGTATTCGGCTCGCAGCTCAAGCGCCGCCTGCGCCAGGGCGCCAAGCTGATCGTTGCCGACCCACGTGGTATCGACCTGGTGCGCAGCCCGCACATCCGTGCCGAGCACCACCTGCAACTGCGTCCCGGCAGCAACGTTGCTCTGCTCAACAGCCTGGGCCACGTGATCGTCACCGAGGGCTTGGTCAACGAAGCCTTCGTCGCCGAGCGCTGCGAGGCAGAAGGCTTCGAGCAATGGCGCACCTTCGTCAGTGAACAACGCAACAGCCCCGAGGCCATGGAAGCCCTGACCGGCGTCCCGGCCGCCTCGGTGCGCGCGGCTGCGCGGCTGTATGCCACTGGCGGTAACGCGGCGATCTACTACGGCCTGGGCGTCACCGAGCACAGCCAGGGCTCGTCCACCGTGATGGCGATCGCCAACCTGGCCATGGCCACCGGCAACATCGGCCGTCCGGGTGTCGGCGTGAACCCGCTGCGCGGACAGAACAACGTGCAGGGCTCCTGCGACATGGGCTCCTTCCCCCACGAGCTGCCGGGCTACCGCCACGTTTCCGACCCGGTGGCGCGGCCGCAATTCGAAGCCGCCTGGGGCGTCAAGCTGCTCGACGAGCCGGGCCTGCGCATCCCCAACATGCTGGCGGCGGCACATGCCGGCACCTTCAAGGGCATGTACATCCAGGGCGAGGATCCGGCGCAGTCCGATCCGGACACCCAGCACGTCACCGATGCGCTCAAGGCCATGGAGTGCGTGGTGATCCAGGACCTGTTCCTCAACGAAACCGCCAAGTACGCCCACGTGTTCCTGCCTGGCGCCTCCTTCCTGGAAAAGAACGGCACCTTTACCAACGCCGAGCGGCGCATCTCGCCGGTGCGCAAGGTGATGCCGGCACTGGCTGGCAAGGAAGACTGGGAAGTGACAGTGGCGTTGTCCAACGCCCTGGGCTACCCGATGACCTACAAGCATCCGTCCGAGATCATGGACGAGATTGCCGCGCTGACGCCGACCTTCACCGGCGTCAGCTACGCCAAGCTCGACCGCATGGGCAGCATCCAGTGGCCGTGCAACGACGAGGCGCCGGACGGTACGCCGATCATGCACGAGGACGCCTTCGTGCGCGGTAAGGGACGCTTCATGGTCACCGAGTACATCCCGACCGAGGAACGCACCTCGCGCAAGCGGCCGCTGGTGCTGACCACCGGGCGCATCCTCTCGCAGTACAACGTCGGCGCGCAGACCCGACGTACCGCCAACAAGGCCTGGCACGCCGAGGACATCCTCGAACTGCACCCGGTGGACGCCGAGGATCGCGGCATCAAGGATGGCGACTGGGTCGGCATCAACAGCCGTGCCGGCGAGACGGTAATGCGTGCCAAGGTCACCGAGCGCATGCAGCCGGGCGTGGTGTACACCACCTTCCACCACCCGGAATCCGGCGCCAACGTGATCACCACCGACAACTCCGACTGGGCCACCAACTGCCCGGAGTACAAGGTCACCGCGGTGCAGGTGCGCAAGGTCGAGACGCCGTCCGACTGGCAGCAGGAGTTCGATGCCTTCACCCGCGAGCAGGTCAACCTGCTGCCGGTGGTGCAGCTATGACATCTCTGATCGGTAGGGTGCGCCGTGCGCACCCGCACTGCGCCAACCTGTACCGTTCCATTCGCGGAGCACAGCCATGGGCATGAATGCCACGCAACTGATCAAGATGGCCAACCAGATTGGCGCCTTCTTCTCTTCCCAACCCGATCCTGTTCAGGCGCGCATCGAGTATGCCCAGCATCTGCGGCGTCAATGGGACCCGCAGATGCGCACGGCGCTCTACGCTCATCTGGACGCCAGCGGTGGCGAAGGCCTGAGTGAGTTCGCGTTGCAGGTGCTGCGTGATTCGCGCGAGCAGATCGAGCCGCAGGCTGTTACTGTCTGAGTGCTGCAATCCAGCTTTTTCGCAGGGCGCCACCGGGCGCTCTTCGATCATCGCGAGGAATCCGCATCACATGACTCACCGTGCACCACGACCACTTGCCGATGAAATTGCCGCCAGCCCGGCAGCGGGCGGCTACGCCTATGCCGAGCTGGACGAGACCGCCAGCCTCGGGTATGCAGTGCTGGCCGAGGAATGTGCGCTGGCTATCGCCTACAACGGCATCAGCCATGCAGTGATGATGGTGTCGCCCAGTGCGCTGGAGGACTTCGTCGTCGGTTTCAGCCTGACGTCTGCAGTGGTCGGGGCGGCCGAGGATATCTACGACATCCAGCTCAAGCGCGCGGGTGAGGCATTCAGTGCCGAGGTGGAGATCGCCAGCCGTGCCTTCTGGGCGCTCAAGCAACAGCGGCGCACTCTGGCCGGTACCAGTGGTTGTGGCCTGTGCGGCGTCGAGGCTCTGGAGCAGGCGCTGCCGCAACTCGATACCCTGAGCGTCAACCCGTTGCCACCGGCCGCGCATCTGGTCGACCTGCGTACGCGCATCGGCGAGGTGCAGAAGCTGGCGCGCCAGAGCGGCGCGCTGCACGCGGCGCTGTTCGTCGATGAATGTGGTGAGATCGTCCTGTGCCGCGAGGACATTGGCCGGCACAACGCCCTGGACAAGCTGATCGGCGCGCTAAGCCGGGAAAAACGCGACGCCCGCCGCGGCTTTGCCGTGGTCACCAGTCGCTGCAGCTTGGAGCTGATCCACAAGGCGGTGCGCGCCGGCTTCGCCAGCCTGGTCAGCCTCTCCGCGCCGACCGATCTGTGCGTGCGCTGGGCGCGTCGGCACCGTCTCAACCTCATCCACCTGCCACACCACAGCGCGCCACGCGTCTACAGCCCGGCGCCTTAGGCTCCCGCTTGGTAGCCGGATGCAATCCGGGGACGCTTTGCGCCTCGAGGCTATGCCCGGATTGCATCCGGGCTACAGGCCCTGCAGCAACTCCTGGTAGTCCTCCACTGCGTCGAACTCCTCGGTGTCCTTCGGCCCGGCCTGGCTGTCCGGCTGACGCACGGCTAGCAGGTGGGCGACACCGAACTGGCCAGCGCTGCGCAGAATCGGCAGGCTGTCGTCGATGAACAGGCTGCGAGCGGGATCGAACCCGACGTCCTGGCGCAGGGCGAACCAGAACTGCTGGTTCTCCTTGGGGAAACCATAGTCGTGAGAGCTGATCAGCCGCTCGAACCAGGGAGCCAGTTCGACCCGTTCCATCTTCAACGACAGCGAGTCGCGGTGCGCGTTGGTGATCAGCACCACACGCTTGCCGGCCTCGCGCAGGGCGCGTAGGAACAGTTCGGCATCCGCGCGCAGGGCGATCAGGTCGGCGACCTCTCGCTTGAGCTCGCGGATCGATAGCTTCAGTTCGCGGCTCCAGAAATCCGTGCAGTACCAGTTCAGCGTGCCGGCGTGTTGGCGAAACAGCGGCAGCAGCTCGGCCTCGGCCAGCGCCAGGTTGATGCCATGGTGTTCGGCATACCGCTGCGGCAGGTGTTTGAGCCAGAAGTGATTGTCGAAATGCAGATCGAGCAGAGTGCCGTCCATATCCAGCAGGACGGTGTCGATCTGGTGCCAGGGTAGTGAAGGCATGGGCGCGCCAGGTGATGAAAGTCGTGAATCTGCCGGCGCGCGTCGCGAACGCGCAATCTGCGCCGGGGATAATCGCAAAAGCCGCTGTATGATAACCGACCAGGTCTCGCCAAGGAGTCGCCCCATGCGTCAAAAACCCACGGTTCTCGCCCGCGAGATCGTCGCCAGCAGCCGCCTGTTCCGTGTCGAGGAGGTGCAGTTGCGTTTTTCCAACGGTACCGAGCGCACCTATGAGCGCCTGGTAGGCAAGGGCGCCGGTTATGGTGCGGTGATGGTGGTGGCGATGCTCGATGCCGAGCACGCCGTGCTGGTCGAGGAATACTGCGGCGGCACCGATGACTATCAGCTGTCCTTGCCCAAGGGTCTGATCGAGCCGGGGGAAGACGTTCTGGTGGCGGCCAATCGCGAGCTCAAGGAGGAGGCAGGGTTCGGCGCGCATGAACTGGAGTACATCACCGAGCTGAGCCTGTCGCCCGGATACATGAGCCAGAAGATCCAGGTGGTGCTAGCGCGCGATCTGTACGAGGAGCGCCTCCCCGGCGACGAGCCCGAGCCGATGCGGGTCGACCGCATCAGCCTGCGCGAGCTGTCCAGCCTGGCTCAGCACGAGCAGTTCAGCGAGGGCCGCGCACTGGCAGCGCTGTATCTGGTGCGCGACCTGCTGACCCAGCGTGGGGAGTACCGTCCGTGAGTCATCCCTATATCCCTAAGGTGATCGACCTGGTACGTGCTGCTGGCGCGGCGACCCTGCCGTACTGGCGCAGCGATGTGGCGGTGACGGAAAAGGCCGATGCCTCGCCGGTCACCGCTGCCGACCTGGCTGCGCACCATATCCTGTTCGATGGCCTGCAGGCATTGGCGCCGGATGTGCCGGTGCTGTCGGAAGAGGCCGCCGACATTCCACTGGCCGAGCGCGCCGCCTGGACGCGCTGGTGGCTGGTCGATCCGCTCGACGGCACCAAGGAGTTCATCGCCGGATCAGAGGAGTTCACTGTCAATGTCGCGCTGATCGAGCGTGGCCGTGTGATCTTCGGTGTGGTCGGCGTCCCGGCCAACGGTCGTTGTTATTACGGCGGTGCCGGCCTGGGCGCCTGGCGCAGTGACGCACCGGGAGAGGAAGCGGCGATCAGCGTACGCCTGGCACCGGCGCAGGGCTTTACCCTGGTGGCCAGCAAGCGCCATTCGAGCCCGGCGCAGGAAACCCTGCTCGCAGGCCTGGTTGAACGTTTCGGCGAGCCGGCTCTGGCCAATATCGGCAGCTCACTGAAGTTCTGTCTGCTGGCCGAAGGCAATGCCGACTGCTACCCGCGCCTGGCGCCCACCTCGCAGTGGGACACCGCTGCGGCACAGGGCGTGCTGGAAGGGGCGGGCGGTGAAGTGCTGAATCTGGCCGGCGAGGCGCTGACCTATGAGGCGCGTGAATCCTTCCTCAATCCGTCTTTCCTGGCGCTGCCCGCTGCCGTCGAGTGGCGTGGCGCGTTGATCGAGCTGGCGCGCAACCTACAATCCTGAGGCCCTTGGCGTAGGAGCGGCTTCAGCCGCAAAATTTGCCGTACGCCGCCCCTTGGGAAGGAATCGCGGCTGAAGCCGCTCCTACGCTTGTGCTGTGCTCAATCGAGCATATCGCTGTAACGCGCATCCTTCCTGAACACCAGCGGCTGGTCGAAGCCCGGCACCTTCACTTCTTCGGTGGTGATGGAGATCGCCTGGTCGTCGATCATGTCGTTGCCGAAGTTGTAGATGATGTCCAGCTTGCCCTGCAGCGCCTGCTGGTCGTAGGCGGCTGCGGCGGCGCGGGTGCACTCGCGGCGGGCCAGGTAGGCGTCGAAGGCGGCCTGACCGTGGCGCTTGCGCAGCATGCGCTCGACCACTTGCGGGGCCAGCACCAGGGCGCTGGCGTTGTTGCCGCCAAAACCCTTGGAGTTGATGAAAGCCACGTCCAGCGCGTGCTCACCCACTTTACGGTCCTCGGTGGACAGGCTCAGGTGATCCTGATGCACGTCGCCAGCGACCGCGTCGATGGTCTTGATGCCCGGCACGATGCCGTACTTGAAGGCGCCGAGTGCGCCGATCACCTGGTCGCCGCTGGCGGTGGCCAGGGAATGGCCGACGAAGGCCTTAACCGCCGTGACCGGCCATTGCTCGATACCGAAGGCCGCGGCGACGCGGTCGAGAATCTCCGACTCGGTAACGCGGTTGGCTGGGGTGCTGGAGCCATGGGCATGGACGAAGCTGCGATTGCGCACGGCGTCGAGACCGAGCAGTTGCACGGCGCTGGCCACGGCCTTGGCCACGGTCAGGTAGTTGCCCGGGCCGGGGGCGGAGATGGATTTCTTGAAACCATCGGCGTTGATGAATACGTCCGGCACCGCGCCGTGGATGTCGGCACCCAGTTCCAGGGCCAGCTCGTCGTCCATCAGCACTACGAACTGGCAGGCCTCGGCCAAGGTGAACCCGCAGTTGTCGCCGAATGGGCGGCTGGCACGGCGGAAGTCCACCTCGCTCTTGCCTTCGATCTGGCGCAGGCCTTCTTCGGTGGCCAGCGCGCCCATGGCACCGTAGCCTTCGATGCATTCCTGGTTGATCGGCGCCTCGCTGCTGCCGACGATGACCACGCGTGCCTTGCCGGAGGCGATCTGCTCGATGCCCTTCTGCAGGTTGTAGAGGAAGGTGGCGCACGCGCCGGTGATGCTGCCGGTGGTGCCGACGCTGCCGAGCACGTAGGCGTTGATGAAGTCCGCCGGCATGGTATTCAGGCCCAGGGCTAGTTGCTTGGCGGTGACGCGGCCACCTTTGAGGCGCGACTGCATCATGCCGCCGAAACCGTTCTCGTCGAGTTGGCTCATGATGCAGCTGGCAAACACGGCGATCTCGTCCGGGGCAACGTGCTGGACGATGCGTTGCCAGTCGATGCCCACCGAACGCAGCGCGTCGGTGACGCCGACCACGGTCATGGCCAGGCCGCGCGGGTGGAAGCGGGCGTTGTACAGCTCGCTCGGCTCGAAGCCGGTGGGCAGTTGGCCGGCGGACTTCACTGCCAACGGGCGATAGCTGTCGACCTTGAATTCGCAGCTGTCGTGCAGGGTGACGCGTACTTCGTTGCCTTCGAGTTCTTCGATCGACCAATTGGCCGGCAGCGGCTCGGGCAGTTGCTTGCGCTGGGTGAGGAAGCTCAGGCTGGTGCCATCGGCAGGGGTGACGCCGATGCTTTTCTGCCAGTGGGCGGCGTCCGGGTCCAGATGCTGCTTCTCGATGCGGCGCACCAGGGTGCCGGCGAGGATTTGCTTGGCGTAGCGGCTTTCGATATCGGCCAGGCTCAGCGGCTGGCCGTCCTGATCCTGATACTGGCCATCGACCACGCGCACCAGCTTCATCATCTGCGCCAGTCCGGCCAAGGTTTCCTGGCGCGCCTGGGGTTCCAGCGACTCCTGCACGGTACGGCGAAAACCATGGTGGAAGGAGCTGCGCCCGGCTGCGTTGTAACCCCCAAAACCCACGATCACAGGTAAGCGCGACATAACTCAAAAGCTCCTGAACAAGGCCAGCGCGACGCCAGGCCGGCGCCAGTGGGCGCGAGCGGGGTCATAGGGCGGTGGCATTTGGAAAATTTCGGCTGCCTAACCTGACGTGGATCATGACCGTCGAGTCACTCATTCGTCCAATGTCGTGGCAAGTGCGGCGCGTGTCGCGGATGGGATGGGACTTTGCAAGGGCCGAGGGTGCGCCTGGCGCACCCTCGAACAGCGAGCCCGCCAGGCGGTGGGCTCGAAGGGGTCAGCTCTGGTAGCTGATATGTCCATCCACCAGCGTGTAGCGCACCGCGCCGGGCAGGCAATGGCCGATGAACGGGCAGTTGCTGCCCTTGGAGTACCACTGTTCACCGGCGACGGTGGAGGCCTGCGCATCGAACAGCACGATATCGGCAGCGCCGCCGACGCTCAGCGTGCCGGCCGGCAGGCGCAAGGCGGCAGCCGGGCCACTGGAGAGGCGTGCCAGCAGCGTCGGCAGATCCAGCAGGCCGTCCTGCATCAGGGTCATGGCCAGCGGCAGCAGGAGCTGCACGCTGCTGATGCCAGGCTCGGTAGCGGCAAAGGGCGCCAGCTTGGCATCGCGCTCGTGCGGCTGGTGATGGCTGGCGATGGTCGAGATCACCCCGGCTTTCACCGCTTCGCGCAGACCGTCGCGGTCGGCCCGCGAGCGCAGCGGCGGTTGCACGTGATAGAGGCTGGAAAAATCGATCAGCGCTTCGTCGGTGAGGATCAGCTGGTACAGCGCCACATCGGCGGTCACCGGCAGGCCGCGGGCCTGAGCGGCGGCGATCAGCTCGGCGCCACGGGCGCTGGTGATCTGGCTGAAGTGTGCGCGCACGCCACTTTGTTCCACCAGCAGCAGGTCGCGAGCCAGGGCCACGGTTTCGGCGGTTTCCGGGATGCCGGCCAGGCCGAGGAAGCTGGCGGTCGGGCCTTCGTGGGCCAGGCCACCTTCGGCCAGGTCGGCATCCTGCGAATGGAAGATCACCTGCAGGTCGAAGGTGGCTGCATATTCCAGCGCGCGGCGCAGGGTGCGGGCGCTGCGGAAGTTGTCCAGGCCGTTGCCGAAGGCGACGCAGCCGGCGTCGCGCAGGGCCACGAGTTCTGCAAGCTGCTCGCCAGCCAGGCCCTTGCTCAGCGCGCCGATGGGGAACACCTTGGTGTGCCCGGCTTCGCGGGCGCGGTCGAGGATCAGCTCGGCCACCGCCGAGGTGTCCAGCACCGGTTTGGTAATCGGCGGGCAGCACAGGCTGGTGACGCCGCCGGCTGCAGCGGCCAGGGTTTCCGTGGCGATGCTGCCTTTGCGGCTGTAGCCCGGCTCGCGCAGGGCCACGGACAGGTCGACCAGGCCAGGCGCGGCAATCAGGCCTTGAGCGTCGAGAGTCTTGTCGGCAGTGAAGCCGGCAGGCGCCTGGCCGGTGGCGACCAGCTTGGTTCCGTCGATATAGAGGTCGGTGACCTGATCCAGTCCGCTGGCCGGATCGATCACGCGGGCGCCGAGGATTGCGGTACGCATCAGTTGGCCTCCTCGGCGTTGAGTTGACGTTGGGCGTTCTGCCCGCTCATGGCCATTGACAGCACGGCCATGCGGATGGCGATGCCGTAGGTGACCTGGTTGAGGATCACCGATTGCGGGCCGTCGGCCACCGCCGACTCGATCTCCACGCCGCGGTTGATCGGGCCCGGGTGCATCACCAGGGCATCCGGCTTGGCCAGTTTCAGGCGCTGCTCGGTGAGGCCGAACAGGCGGTAGAACTCACCCTCGCTGGGCAGCAGGCCGCCCTGCATGCGCTCGCGCTGCAGGCGTAGCATGATCACCACGTCGACGTCCTTGAGGCCTTCGTTGGCGTCGCTGAACACGCGCACGCCGTAGCTTTCTTCCAGGCCGATGGGCAGCAGGGTCTTCGGCGCAATCACCCGGATATCCGGGCAGCCCAGGGTCTTCAGCGCCAGCATGTTCGAGCGTGCCACCCGCGAATGCAGGATATCGCCGACGATGGCCACCGAGAGGTTCTCGAAGTCGCCCTTGTGGCGCCGGATGGTGAGCATGTCGAGCATGCCCTGGGTCGGGTGTGCGTGGCGGCCGTCGCCACCGTTGATGATTGCCAGGTTCGGGCACACGTGCTCGGCGATGAAGTGCGCGGCGCCGGAGTCGGCATGGCGCACCACGAAGATATCGGCAGCCATGGCTTCGAGGTTGCGCAGGGTGTCGAACAGTGTCTCGCCCTTGCTGGTGGAGCTGGTCGACACGTTGAGGCTGATGACGTCGGCCGAGAGGCGCTGGGCGGCCAGCTCGAAGGTGGTGCGGGTGCGCGTGGAGTTCTCGAAGAACACGTTGCACACGGTCTTGCCGCGCAGCAGCGGGACTTTCTTCACCGCCCGCGCGCCGACTTCGAGGAAGGAGTCGGCGGTGTCGAGGATTTCAGTCAACAGCTCACGGGGCAGACCGTCGAGTGAGAGGAAGTGGCGCAGCTGACCTTGGTCGTTCAGCTGCAGCGGGCGCTTGGCGGCGAGTGGCGTCATCGCAGGGAGTCTCAGTTGGCGAGCGTCTGGAGTTCGAGGGTCAGCGGCGTGGGGCCGGACAATTTTACCCGCTCGTTGGCTGCCAGCGACAGGGTGGCACCGACCACGTCGGGGCGGATCGGCAGCTCGCGGGCATTGAGGTCGAGCAGGCTGACCAGGGTCACGCTGGCCGGGCGGCCGTAGTCGAACAGTTCGTTCAGGGCGGCGCGAATGGTACGGCCGCTCATCAATACGTCGTCGATCAGCACCAGGTGCTGGCCTTCGATCTCGAACGGCAACTCGGACGGTTGCACCTGTGGGTGCAGGCCGTTCTGGGTGAAGTCGTCGCGGTAGAAGGACACGTCGAGGATGCCCAGCGCGTCGTTACGATTGAGCGCTTGCAGCAGGGCCTGGGCGACCCAGACGCCGCCGGTGCGGATGCCGATGAAGCGCGGCTCGCTGATCTGGCGCTGGTTGAGGTGCTGAGTCAGGGCACGGGCCATGGCCGGCAGCAGGTCGTTGGGGTTGGGTAGCATGGCGAAACTCCTTGATGCGAGCCAATTCGATCAGCCCGTGCAGTTTTCCTCTAGCCAGCCCTGTAGCAACAAGGCTGCAGCAATGGCATCGACCGGGGCGCTCGCGATAGCCGCCACTCTGGCCTTCGCGTAGGCGCTGGCCCTTGGCCTCGAAGGTGGTCAGGCGTTCGTCGTGGGTGTAGGCCGGCAGGTTGAAGCGGCCGTTGAGGCGGCGGGCGAATTTCTCGGCGCGGGCGCTCATCTCGCTGGGCGTACCGTCCATGTTCAGCGGCAGGCCGACCACCACGGCGTCCGGCTGCCATTCCTTGATCAAGGCTTCGACACGGCTCCAGTCCGGCACGCCGTTCTGCGCCTTGAGCACACACAACTCACGAGCCTGGCCGGTGATCACCTGGCCGACGGCGACGCCGATCTGCTTGGTGCCGTAGTCGAAGCCCAGCAGTAGGCGCAGTGGCTTGTCGTTCATCAGGCGTGCCCGACCTGCGAGGTCAGCAGGCTGAGGTTGACCCCCAGGCGTGCTGCAGCGGCATTGAGGCGCTGATCATAAGGTAGGTCGAAGAGAATGGCGCTGTCGGCGGGGCAGGTCAGCCAGGCGTTGTCGGCCAGCTCCGCTTCCAGTTGTCCGGCTTCCCAGCCGGCGTAACCGAGCGTGATCAGGTACTTGTCCGGGCCAGTGCCATCGGCGATGGCAAACAGCACGTCCTGTGAGGTCGAAAGCCCCAGCTCGCCCAAATCCAGGGTCGCCTGGAACTGCGGGCCAGCCGGATGCAGGACGAAGCCGCGGTCGGTCTGTACCGGGCCGCCAGCGAAGATCGGCAGGCTGTGGCACAGCGTCGCGGGCTCCTCGTCAGGGCGTAATTGCTCCAACACATCAGCCAGGTTGAGGCCATTGGGCTTGTTGATCACCAGGCCCATCGCCCCCTGCTCGTTGTGTTCGACCAGGTAGGTGACGGTTTGCGCGAAGTTCGGATCAGCCATGTGCGGCATGGCGATCAGGAAGTGGTGCTTGAGCGAGGTGGGGGCTGAGTTCTTCATGGCGGCTAGTTTCGGCTTTAAGCCGCCGGGCTTCAAGCCATAGGGCAACGCAGGGCGCCCGCGGCTTCGTATGCAGGCCGTTTCGATCGACGCTCTAGTTGCTCGACAGTCGATCGCCGCGCTCGAAGCGCCAGGTGCGGATGATTTCCAGGCGGTCGATATCGGCCAGGTCGCCGGTGAAGGGGGCATAGGGTGCGGCCAGGCGCACGATGCGTTGCGCGGCCTGGTCCAGTACGGCCTGGCCCGAGGACTCCAGTACCTGCACTTCATACAGTGAGCCATCGCGGTTGATCGAAACCAGCAGGCGCAGGCTGCCATAGATGCGCTGGCGGCGGGCGTCGTCCGGGTAGTTGAGGTTGCCGATGCGCTCGACCTTCTTGCGCCACTCGTCCTTGTACCAGGCGCCCTTGTCGCGCATGGTCGAGGCGGCGTTGAGGCGATGGATCTTCGGTCGCTTGGCGTAGGCCTGAACTTCCTGCGCCAGTTCGGCTTCAAGGCTGGCGATTTCCGCTGAAAGTTGTGCGGAGTCGAATACCGGTGCCGGGCGCGTTTCCGGGACCGGTTTGGCTTCTTCGTGTTTTACCGGTGTTTTCTGCTGCTGTGGCGCGCGAGTGGCGACTGCGGCTTTGGGCGCTTCCTGCTTGGTGGCGGGTTGTTGCGGCGTTGCCGGCGGTGTGACCTTGCGCACCTCGCTGTCCTGGAAGGGCGCCTGCTCGGTGGTCTTGGGGGCCGCGGCATGTTCCAGCGTACCGCTGCCTTGCTGGTTGTCCTGGGCGAGGAAGTCGGCCTCCTTGGGCTTCTCTTCGCTCTTGAAGGTGGACAGGGTGATTTCCAGCGTCTTGCTGATCTCTGGCGGCGACTCCAGGGTGAAGCCGACGCCAAGAATCAGCGCCACATGCAGTGCTGCGGCGAGAAACAGGGTGAACCCCAGGCGATCCGCCGGACGGACGGTGGCGGAGGATACGGTGGTTGGGGTGGCTGCTGCGTTCATCGCGTATCGGGTCTGCTTTCGAATGTGGCGCAGTCTGCCGGGTAGCAGTGGGGGCCTGCAAGTTGCAGGCGCCAGGCTGCCACTTTCGTCAAGCTTTTAGCCCGCGCTTGTTGGCAATGCAGTCCATCAGGCGTTCGCCGATACGGGTATCGAAGGCGGCGTCGATCTCGCGGATGCAGGTCGGGCTGGTAACGTTGATTTCCGTCAGATGGTCGCCGATTACATCGAGTCCGACGAATATCAGCCCTTTTTCACGAAGAGTCGGGCCGACCGCCGCGGCGATCTCGCGATCACGCTCGGTCAGGGGCCTGGCCTCGCCGCGTCCGCCGGCAGCCAGATTGCCGCGCGTTTCCCCGGCCGCTGGAATACGCGCCAGGCAATAGGGTACCGGTTCGCCGTCTATCATCAGGATGCGCTTGTCGCCGTCCTTGATGGCCGGCAGGTAGGCCTGCACCATGATTTGCTGCTGGCCGTGCAGCGTCAGGGTTTCCAGAATCACCGAGAGGTTGGGGTCGCCCGCGCGGTGGCGAAAGATTTGCGATCCGCCCATGCCATCAAGGGGTTTGAGAATGATGTCACGGTGCTCATCGGCAAACTGGCGCACAATATCGGCGCGCCGACTGACCAGGGTCGGCGGTGTGTATTGGGGAAACTGGGTGGCGAAGAACTTTTCATTGCAGTCGCGCAGGCTCTGCGGCCGATTGACCACCAGTACGCCGTCGCGCTCCGCCTGCTCGAGCAGGTAGGTGGAGTAGACGAATTCATTATCGAAGGGCGGGTCCTTGCGCATCAGGATCACGTCCAGTTCGGCGAGCGGCGTGTCCTGTTCCATGCCAAGGGTGAACCAGCGCTGCGGGTCATTGAATACCTCCAGCGGGCGCACACGGGCACGAGCCTGGCCGCGAACCTGGTAGAGATCCTGCTGCTCCATGTAGAACAGCGACCAGCCGCGTGCTTGAGCGGCCAGCAACATGGCCAGCGAGCTGTCCTTCTTGAAGGAAATGCTGGCAATCGGATCCATGACGATCCCGAGACGAAGGCTCATGGGGGTAACTCTCCGCGAGATAGAAGGTAGAGGCCGGGTTGGCCATGCCGTAAGAGGCTGTCAGGGTGGCGTTGGCCGGGGCCTTGGTCAAGGGCTGGCGCTGCCCCGGCAGCCTTATAGATTGCATCTGGAGAGTGTGCTAAAAAGGCCCGACGATTGGGTCAAGCCCCATCGGCGACTGGGCCTCAGGCATACTGATAACGCGAAATATAACGACTCACCGAGGCGATGGTAGGGCGAACATGGAACAGCATTCCGAGGGTTTGAAAGTGATGGTGATCGACGACTCGAAAACGATTCGTCGCACCGCCGAAACTCTGCTGAAAAAAGTGGGTTGTGACGTCATCACCGCGGTCGATGGCTTCGATGCCCTGGCCAAGATTGCCGACACTCACCCCAGTATCATCTTTGTCGACATCATGATGCCGCGTCTCGATGGGTATCAGACCTGTGCCCTGATCAAGAACAACAGTGCCTTCAAATCCACCCCGGTGATCATGCTGTCCTCCAAGGACGGCCTGTTCGACAAGGCCAAGGGTCGCATCGTCGGCTCCGATCAATACCTGACCAAGCCCTTCAGCAAGGAAGAGCTGCTCGGTGCGATCAAAGCCCACGTGCCGGACTTCACCCCGGTGGAACAAGCCTCCTGACGCACCGGCCCTACGGCCCCTGCGTCTCTTCTGCATTGGGAAACACCATGGCTCGAATTCTGATTGTTGATGACTCCCCGACCGAGATGTACAAGCTGACTGCCATGCTGGAGAAGCACGGCCATCAGGTACTGAAAGCGGAAAACGGCGCCGACGGCGTGGCCCTGGCCCGCCAGGAGAAGCCGGACGCGGTCCTGATGGACATCGTCATGCCCGGCCTCAATGGCTTTCAGGCGACTCGTCAACTGACCAAGGACGCCGAAACCAGTCACATCCCGGTGATCATCGTCACCACCAAGGATCAGGAAACCGACAAGGTCTGGGGCAAGCGCCAGGGCGCCAAGGACTACCTGACCAAGCCGGTCGATGAAGACACCTTGCTGAAAACTCTCAATGCGGTACTGGCCGGCTGATGCCGTGCCGTCCGTTGATTGAATAAGAAGAAGGCCACGGCTGGCATGTCGGACGCGCAGACTCCTTTCCAGATTCTCCTCGAGATCGACCAGCGCTGCCGAGCCTTGGCGGCCGGCCTGCCGTCGCAACAAGCGGCGGTGCAAACCTGGAGCGGTATCGGTTTTCGCATGGGCGAGCGATTCTTCGTCGCGCCGATGGGGGAGGTGGGCGAGGTGCTGCACGAGCCGCGCTACACCCTGCTGCCGGGTGTGAAAGGCTGGGTCAAAGGGGTGGCCAATGTGCGTGGCCGCCTGCTGCCGATCATGGACCTGTGCGGGTTCTTCGGCAGTGAACTGTCGCCGCTGCGCAAGCTGCGGCGAATCCTGGTGGTCGATCACCAGGAAATCTTCGCCGGCCTGACGGTCGATGAAGTCTTCGGTATGCAGCATTTCCCCGTGGATGCCTTCTCAGAACAACTGCCGCCTCTCGAGGCGAGCATTGCGCCGTTCATCCACGGTGTTTTTCAACGGGAACAGCCCTGGTTGGTGTTCAGCCCTCATGCGCTGACGGCTGATCCGGGCTTTCTCGACGTGTCCTATCAGTAGATTTCGGTTGGGCCGGCTCTGCCGGCTCTTTGGCGTTACATGGGAACCCTAGTGCGGTCGGTCCAGGCGGGGGCCAGATAATGAAAAAACTAAATGCAGGCAATTTGTTGGCGGGGGCACGGAGCAGTACGCTGATCGCAGCGCTGTTCGTCGTGCTTATCGTTTCCATCGTGCTGTTGTTCGCGAACTTCGCCTACATCAACACCCAGTCCAACTACGATACCGAGTACATCAGTCACTCCGGTGAGCTGCGCGTACTGTCCCAGCGTATCGCCAAGAACGCCACGGAAGCGGCGGCGGGTACTGCCGAAGCCTTCGGTCTGTTGCGCGACGCACGTAACGACTTCCAGCAGCGCTGGGGCTACCTGACCGATGGCGATGCCAACAGCGGTTTGCCGCCAGCGCCCGAGTCGGTGCAGGCGCAGATGGCTGCGGTACAGCAGGACTGGGATAGCCTGCGGCAGAACACCGACGCCATTCTCGCCAGTGAGCAGACCGTACTGTCGTTGCACCAGGTAGCTGCCACCCTGGCGGAAACCATTCCGCAACTGCAGGTCGAGTACGAGGAAGTGGTCGACATCCTGCTGGAAAGCGGTGCGCCGGCCGCCCAGGTTTCCGTGGCCCAGCGTCAGTCGCTGCTGGCCGAACGTATCCTCGGTTCGGTGAACAAGGTGCTGGCCGGTGACGAAGACTCGGTTCAGGCCGCCGACATGTTCGGTCGTGACGCCAGCCTGTTTGGCCGTGTACTGGCTGCAATGCTCGAAGGCAACGCCGCGATGGAAATCAGCCAGGTGACCGACGAGGAAGCCCTCGAGCGTCTGGCCGAGATTTCCGAGCTGTTCGAGTTCGTATCCGGCTCGGTGGACGAAATTCTCGAAACCTCGCCGGAACTGTTCCAGGTACGTGAATCGGCGAACTCCATCTTCACCGTGTCGCAGACCCTGCTGGACAAGGCCTCCGAGCTGGCTGCCGGCTTCGAAGACCTGGCTGACGGCCGTGCCATCAACACCCTGTTCGGCTATGTGCTGGGTGGTCTGGCGCTGGGTTCGATCATTCTCATCGGTCTGGTGATGGTGCGTGAAACCAACCGTCGTCTGGCCGAAACCGCCGAAAAGAACGAACGTAACCAGGCTGCGATTCTGCGTCTGCTCGATGAGATCGCCGACCTCGCCGACGGTGACCTGACCGTGGCCGCGACGGTAACCGAAGACTTCACCGGTGCCATCGCCGACTCCATCAACTACTCCATCGACCAGCTGCGCGACCTGGTAGCCACCATCAACCTGACCGCCGTTCAGGTAGCTGGTGCTGCCCAGGAAACCCAGGCCACGGCGATGCACCTGGCGGAAGCTTCCGAGCACCAGGCGCAGGAAATTGCCGGCGCCTCCGCGGCGATCAACGAAATGGCCGTGTCGATTGACCAGGTATCGGCGAACGCCTCGGAATCCTCCGCGGTAGCGGAACGTTCCGTAGCCATCGCCAACAAGGGTAACGAAGTCGTACACAACACCATCACCGGCATGGATAACATCCGTGAGCAGATCCAGGACACTTCGAAGCGGATCAAGCGCCTCGGTGAATCGTCCCAGGAGATCGGTGACATCGTTAGCCTGATTAACGACATTGCCGACCAGACCAACATCCTCGCACTGAACGCCGCGATCCAGGCCTCCATGGCCGGTGATGCGGGCCGCGGCTTCGCCGTGGTAGCGGACGAGGTACAACGCCTCGCAGAACGTTCCTCGGCGGCGACCAAGCAGATCGAGGCGCTGGTAAAAACCATTCAGACCGACACCAACGAAGCCGTTATCTCCATGGAGCAGACGACTTCCGAAGTGGTGCGTGGTGCCCGCCTGGCGCAGGACGCCGGTGTGGCACTGGAAGAGATCGAGAAGGTATCGAAAACCCTCGCAGCCCTCATCCAGAACATTTCCAACGCCGCTCGCCAGCAGGCCTCGTCGGCCGGCCACATTTCCAACACCATGAACGTGATCCAGGAGATCACCTCGCAGACGTCTTCGGGTACCACCGCCACCGCCAAGAGCATTGGTAACCTGGCCAAGATGGCCAGCGAGATGCGCAAGTCGGTGTCCGGCTTCACCCTGCCAGACGCCTGATAAAGGAGCGCGGAGGCTGGCTGCAGCCTCCGTAACACAGCCATGACCCAGGGCGAAGGTATGCAGTCAGCGGGCGTTTGGGCATTACGCCCTGTGACCGATATGTCGCAAGCCGATTTCCACGACTGGCAGACGTTGCTCGAGGCGCGTACCGGTGTGGTGATCAGCGAGCAGCGGCGCGCGTTCCTGCAGACCAACCTGAGTGCGCGCATGCGTGAACTGGGCGTCGAGGATTACGCCAGCTACTACCGTCAGGTCACCGATGGCCCGCGTGGCGCGGTGGAGTGGTCGACCCTGCTGGACCGGCTGACTGTGCAGGAAACCCGTTTCTTTCGTCATCCGCCTTCCTTCGAGGTGCTCTCGCAGTACCTGCAGGAGCGTCTGGCGGCAGGGCTGGGCAAGCCCTGGGAGCTATGGAGCGTGGGTTGCTCCAGTGGTGAGGAGCCTTATTCGCTGGCGATCATGGCCGCCGAAGCTCTGCAGGGCAGCGAAATGCCCGAACACTTTGCGGTGACCGGTACGGATATCAGCCAGGGTGCACTGAGCAAGGCGCGTGAGGCGTGCTATTCGGCACGGCGCCTGGAACAGGTGAGTGACGAGCTGCGCGAGCGCTACTTTCTCGCGCAGGCCGATGGACGTTTCAAGGTGGTACCGAGTCTGGCGGCGCGCGTATGCAGCGCCCGGCTCAATGTGCTGGAACTGGCCAAGGCGCCGATGTCCGGCATGGACGTGATTTTCTGTCAGAACTTGCTGATCTATTTCCGCCGCTGGCGTCGCCGCGACATCCTCAACCGCCTGGCCGAGAGCCTGGCGCCGGGTGGCCTGCTGGTCGTGGGCGTGGGCGAAGTAGCCGGTTGGCAGCACCCGCAACTGGTGCCGGTTGCCGACGAGCGAGTTCTGGCGTTTACCCGCAAGGGATAAGGCCAAGTTTATGAGTGGAGTGGCTATGGGTGATCGGCATGATTATGTCGCCCTGGAGTGGGTCAAAGGCGAGATCGGGGAAACCCTGAAGCAGGCGCGGCAGGCCCTGGAGGCGTTCGTCGAGAACCCGCAGGACCCCACGCGCATGCGCTTCTGCCTGACCTATGTGCACCAGGTTCACGGCACCTTGCAGATGGTCGAGTTCTACGGCGCTGCGCTGCTCGCCGAAGAAATGGAGCAGTTGGCCAAGGCGCTGATGGAAGGTCGCGTAGCCAACCAGGGCGAAGCCCTGGAAGTGCTGATGCAGGCCATTCTGCAACTGCCTGTGTACCTTGACCGTATCCAGACTGCTCGCCGCGACCTGCCGATGGTTGTGCTGCCGCTGCTCAACGACCTGCGCGCCGCCCGCGGCGAGAAGCTGCTGTCGGAAACCAGCCTGTTCTCCCCGGACATGTCCGCACGCCTGCCGGCGTTGCCGTCGGACAGCCTGGCGCGCCTGCGTACTGCCGAGTTGCCGGTGCTGCTGCGCAAGCTGCGGCAGATGCTGCAGATGGCTCTGGTCGGTGTTATCCGCAACCAGGACCTGGCTACCAACCTCGGCTACATGGCCCGCGTTTTCGCCCGTCTGGAAAGCCTGTGCAAGGACGCCCCGCTGGGCGGCCTGTGGCAGATCGCCTCCGGCCTGATCGAAGGACTGGCCAATGGCAGCGTGGTCAATGGCACCTCGGTGCGTACCTTGCTGCGTCAGGTCGACAAGGAACTCAAGCGCCTGGTCGAGCAGTGCGCCGACGGGATCAACCAGCCTGCGCCGGACGAGCTGACCAAGAACCTGCTGTTCTACGTGGCCAAGGCGCCGGCGCAGTCGCCGCGTATCCGTGCCCTCAAGGAACAATACCGTCTCGACGAAGCGCTGCCCGACAACGAAGTGGTGGACGAAGAGCGCGCTCGTCTGGCAGGCCCTGACCGCGATGCCATGCGCTCTGTGGTCGCCGCGCTGTGCGAAGAGCTGGTGCGGGTCAAGGATAGCCTCGACCTGTTCGTGCGCAGCGATCGCAGCCAACCTGGCGAACTCGATGCGCTGCTGGCGCCACTCAAGCAAATCGCCGATACCCTCGCGGTGCTGGGCTTCGGTCAGCCGCGCAAGGTGATCCTCGACCAGATCGATGTGGTCCACAGCCTGTCCCTCGGCCAGCGCGAGCCCAACGATGCCGTATTGATGGACGTTGCCGGTGCGCTGCTCTATGTCGAGGCGACCCTGGCCGGCATGGTCGGCCCGAGCGATGACAGCCAGAACGAGCAGAGCCATCTGCCGACCACCGACGTGGCGCAGATTCACCAGTTGGTGATCAAGGAAGCGCGCAACGGCCTGGAGCAGGCCAAGGATGCGATCATCGAGTTCATCGCCTCGCAGTGGAACCACGAGCACCTGGCTCGCGTGCCCGAGCTGCTGACCCAGGTCCGTGGCGGTCTGGCGATGATCCCGCTGCAGCGCGCCGCCGACCTGCTCAATGCCTGTAACCGCTACATCCAGGAACAACTGCTGGCGCGCAAGGCCGTGCCCAACTGGCAGAGCCTGGATACCCTGGCCGACGCGATCACCAGCGTTGAGTACTACCTCGAACGCCTGGCCGAAGACCATGGCACGCAGGGTGACCTGATTCTCGATGTCGCCGAGGAGAGTCTGGAAACCCTGGGTTATCCGCTCAAGGAAAAACCCTCGATTCTCGACCGCGTCGAACCGCAGGAAGAGAGTCTGGCACCGCTGGCTGACCCGCTGCAGGAAATCGAACTGCTGGGCGCGGAGGACGAGCAGCTCGAAGAACCGTTGGGTGAAGTCGAGCCGCTGGCGTTCGAGCTGGACGAGCCTGCAAACGATATCGCCGTGGATCTGCCGCCCCTGGAGGACCAGCCCGAGCTGCCAGCTGCCAACGAGACTGCCGATAGCTTCACCTTCGAACTGGGCGAGCTCGAAGAGCTGCCCTCGCTGCAGAACGAAGAGACCATTGCTGCACCGCTGTTCGATGCCAAGCCCGAGCCGGCGCTCGAGTTCGAAGAGCTGAGCCTGGAACAGCTGGCTGAACCCCCGCAGTGGGACGAGTTGGAACTGGCGGACCTGGAGCTGCCGGAAGTCGAGCTGCCCAGTGCGCCCGAGGTCACAGCCGAGGTCGAAGCCCCGGCCGTGGAGAAACCGCTGTCGATGGCCGATGTAATGGCCGCCCCGGTGCAGGCGATCAACCCACCGGCCGCCGACGTGCCGCCGAGCCTGCTGCCGCCACCCGCCGATGAAGAACTGGTGGACGAAGAGCTGCTGGAAGTCTTCATCGAAGAAGCCGGCGAGGTGCTGGAGACCATCGCCGAGTACCTGCCACAGTGGCAGGCCGATACCGCCAACAAGGACGCGCTGATCGAAGTGCGTCGTGCCTTCCACACCCTCAAGGGCAGCGGGCGCATGGTGCGTGCGCTGGTCATCGGCGAGCTGGCCTGGTCCATCGAGAACCTGCTCAACCGCGTGCTGGATCGCAGCATCGAACCGAACGAGCCGGTACAGCAGGTGGTGCTCGACGTCGTGGCGCTGATGCCGGCGCTGGTCGAGGAGTTCGCCGCCAAGGCGCAGCGCCAGCGTGATGATGTCGACCTGTTGGCTGCCACCGCACATGCGCTGGCAAAGGGGCTGACGCCCCCAAAATCTGACGCCCCGGCCACCCAGGTAGCCGAGCCCGAGGGCGTTGATGAAGCTACCGAGCTTGTCGAGCAGGCCGCTGCGGGCGACGACGCAGCGCTCGAAGGCGCGCCCGCCGATGTTGAGTCTCTCGAGAGCGAGCCCCTCGACCCGCAGTTGCTGGAAATTTTCCGCAACGAGGCGGAGACCCATCTGGACACCCTGGTGGGCTTTCTCGCCGACTGCGCGCAGGAGCTGCCGCAACCGGTGACCGATGATCTGCAGCGTGCCCTGCACACCCTCAAGGGCAGTGCCTATATGGCCGGTATCCTGCCAGTGGCGGAAATCGCCGCGCCGCTGGAGAAGCTGGTCAAGGAGTTCAAGACCAACCTGATTCAGATCGACCTGGCAGCCGCCGAGCTGCTCAGCAGCGCTGAAGGCCTGTTCCGCACTGGCCTGGATAATCTGGAAAGCCAGCCGCTGGCGCCGATTCCCGGTGCCGAGGCGTTTCTGGCGCGCGTGCAGGCGCTGCATCAGGAGCGTCTGGCCAACGCCGAAAACGAGCGTATGGCGCATAGTGGCGAGAGCCGCGATCCACAACTGATCAGCATCTTCCTCGCCGAAGGCATGGACATCCTGCTGGACGCCGAGGACCTGCTGCGTAAATGGCGCGAGCATCCATCCGAGCGCCAGGAACTCTCTGCACTATTGGAAGAACTGACCACACTTGGCCGTGGTGCCGAGATGGCCGAGCTGCCGCAGATCGACGAGCTGTGCGAGGCCCTGTTGGACCTTTACGGTGCCGTCGAAGAAGGCAGCCTGGCCGTCAGCGAGCGCTTCTTCGACGAGGCTGAAAAAGCCCACGAAGCGCTGATCGGCATGATGGATCAGGTCGCCGCCGCCTTGCAGGTCAGCCCGCAACCCGAGCGAGTGCAGGCGCTGCGCGACCTGCTCAGCGAAGCCATCGATCCCAATGCCCTGGCCTTGCTGACGCCTGGCGCCGATGGGCTGGACATCATCGAGCTCGATCAGGCCATGGTCGAGCTGGAGCAGGCCGATAGCGAGCTGCCGAGCCAGGATGAGCAGGTTGCCGAGGCAGCGTTCATCGAGGACGCGGTCGAAGCGCCGCAGGCCGAAGCGCAGGTCGAAGACGACCCGAGCTCGGCCGACGCCGAACTCGACGAAGAAATGGTGGAGATCTTCCTCGAAGAGGCCGTGGACATTCTGGAGAGTGCCGGTCAGGCGCTGGAGCGCTGGCTCGGCGAGCCGGACAACACCCTGCCGTTGTCCTCGCTGCAGCGCGATCTGCATACCCTAAAGGGCGGTGCGCGCATGGCCGCGATTCGCCCGATCGGTGACCTGGGCCACGAGCTGGAGTCGCTCTACGAAGGCCTGGTCGACCGCCGCTACAACTACTCGCCAGCATTGGGCAGCCTGCTGCAGCAAAGCCATGATCGCCTGGCGCAGATGCTCGACCAACTGCAGGCACGCCGGCCTTTGATTTCTGGTGACGACCTGATTCAGGCCATCCGCGAGTTTCGCCAGGGCGGCACGCCGCAAAGCCTGTCAGCCGCAGTGGCTCAGGATGAGCCGGCGCTGGACGACGAGCTCGTCGAGTCGATCGAAGCGGTGGAGCCCGATAGTTTCGAGCTGCCGCCTCTGGCACTGGTCGAAGACGAAATCGTGCTCGACGAAGCGCTACCGGCAGCGCCTGAGGCGGAGTTGCCACTGATCGACGAAGTCGAACTGGTGTTGCCCGAGGACGAGCTGTCGCCTCTGGCTGGGGCTATCGTCGAGCCAGAGCCAGAGCCAGAGCCAGAGCCAGAGCCAGAGCCAGAGCCAGAGCCAGAGCCAGAGCCAGAGCCAGAGCCAGAGCCAGAGCCAGAACCAGAGCCAGAGCCAGAACCAGAACCACAAGGCACGCTGGCCAACTGGCACGACGAGCGCGATCCCGAACTGGTGGAAATCTTCCTCGAGGAAGGTTTTGACATCATCGACAGCGCCGGCGCCGCGCTGCAGCGCTGGATGGGCGATGTCGACAACAGCCTCGAGCTGGAAGCCCTGCAGCGCGACCTGCACACCCTCAAGGGCGGTGCACGCATGGCCGAGATTCGCGAGATCGGCGATCTGGCTCACGAACTGGAATTCCTCTACGAAGGCCTCGGCGCCGGTCGCCTGCGCGCCAGCCCGGAGCTGTTCAACCTGCTGCAGGCTTGCCACGACCGTCTGGCCGAAATGCTCGAAGCCGTGCGTGGTCAGCGTGCCGTGCCGCAGGGCGATGCCCTGATCGAGACCATCAAGCGCTTCCGGGCCAACCCTGACGAGCAGCTGAGCATGCCGTCGTCGGTGCAGCTCAAGGCGGTGGTCGAGCGCGACGAAGCCGAAGAAGCGGACAGTGACATCCTCGATATCTTCCTCGAAGAAGGCGACGACCTGCTCGAGGCGATGGAAACCGCCATCGGTCGCTGGGAAGAACAACGCGACGACAGCAGCGCCATCGACGAGATGCTACGCATCCTGCACACCCTCAAGGGCGGTGCACGCCTGGCCGGGCAAAAGCGTCTTGGCGACCTGAGTCACGATCTGGAGCAGCATCTCAGCGAGGCGCTGCAACAGGGCGCCCCATGGCCTGACAGCCTGCTGCTCGATGTGCAGTCTGGTTTCGAAGGGCTGCAACAGGAACTCGATCTGCTGCGCCAGCGCCTTAGCGCCAGCCTTGCCGATGAGCCGGTGGCCGCGACTGTGATCGACGCAGAGCCTGAGTCGATCACAGTCGCGACTCTGCGCAACCCGATTGTCGCCGCCAGCGAAGTGCCGGCTCAGGTGCAGGCGCCGAAAGTGCTGCCGTTCGTCCAGCGTGCCCAGGCCGCCGCCCAGGAGGCTGCTGCCCGCCGCGCGCCGCAGGAGTTGGTCAAGGTGCCGGCCGAGCTGCTCGAGGGTCTGGTCAACCTGGCGGGTGAGACCTCGATCTTCCGTGGTCGTGTCGAGCAGCAGGTCAGCGATGTCAGCTTCACCCTGAGCGAGATGGAAGCGACCATCGACCGGGTGCGTGATCAGCTGCGCCGTCTCGATACCGAGACCCAGGCGCAGATTCTCAGCCGTTACCAGGCCGAGGCCGAGCGCGCTGGTTATGAGGATTTCGACCCGCTGGAGATGGACCGTCACTCGCAACTGCAGCAGCTCTCGCGTGCGCTGTTCGAGTCCGCTTCCGACTTGCTCGACCTCAAGGAAACCCTGGCGGCGAAGAACCGCGACGCCGAGACCCTGCTGCTGCAACAGGCGCGGGTCAACACCGAGCTGCAGGAAGGTCTGATGCGCACCCGCATGGTGCCGTTCGATCGCCTGGTGCCGCGTCTACGGCGCATCGTGCGCCAGGTGGCCGGCGAGCTGGGCAAGCAGGTCGAGTTCGTCGTCGGCAACGCCGAAGGGGAAATGGACCGCACCGTGCTCGAACGCATCGTCGCGCCACTGGAGCACATGTTGCGCAACGCCGTCGACCATGGCATCGAGCTGGCCGAGGTGCGTCGCGCTGCCGGTAAGCCGGACACTGGCACCATCCGCCTCAATCTCGGCCGTGAGGGCGGCGATATCGTTCTTACCCTGGACGATGACGGCGGCGGTATCCGCCTGGAGGCCGTGCGTCGCAAGGCCATCGAGCGTGGCCTGATGGATGCCGACAGCGACCTGAGCGACCACGAGGTGCTGCAGTTCATCCTCGAGGCCGGTTTCTCCACGGCGGAGAAGGTCACGCAGATTTCCGGGCGTGGCGTCGGGATGGACGTAGTGCATTCGGAGGTCAAGCAGCTCGGTGGCTCGATGAGCATCGACTCGACCCTGGGCCAGGGCACGCGCTTCACCATTCGCCTGCCGTTCACCGTGTCGGTCAACCGCGCGCTGATGGTGTACTCCGGCGAAGACCTCTACGCCATCCCGCTGAACACCATCGAAGGTATCGTACGCGTCTCGCCCTATGAGCTGGAGGCCTACTACGCTCCTGATGCGCCACGCTTCGAATACGCCGGGCAGGCCTACGAGCTGAAGTACCTGGGCGATCTGTTGAACAATGGCCAGCATCCCAAGCTGGTGGGTCAGAGCCTGCCGCTGCCGGTGATCCTGGTGCGCTCCAGCGAGCACGCCGTGGCGGTGCAGGTGGACAGCCTGGCTGGCTCGCGCGAGATCGTGGTGAAGAGTCTCGGCCCGCAGTTCGCCGGGGTGAGCGGGATCTCCGGTGCGACCATCCTCGGTGACGGTCGCGTGGTGGTGATTCTCGATCTGCTGGCAACCATTCGTGTGCTGCATGCACATCTGCAGAACCAGTTGACGCCGCGCCTGGCTTCGCGTCAGGCGGCTGCCAACGAGGAAGTGGAAGTCGATCGTCCGACGCTGGTCATGGTGGTGGACGACTCGGTCACCGTGCGCAAGGTCACCAGCCGCCTGCTCGAGCGTAACGGCATGAACGTGGTCACCGCCAAGGATGGCGTGGACGCCATCGCCCAGCTGCAGGAACACAAGCCCGACATCATGCTGCTGGACATCGAGATGCCGCGCATGGACGGTTTCGAAGTGGCGACCCTGGTGCGTCACGACGAGCGCCTGAAGGACCTGCCGATCATCATGATCACCTCGCGTACCGGCGAGAAGCACCGCGAGCGGGCCATGGCCATTGGCGTCAACCAGTACCTCGGCAAGCCCTATCAGGAGTCCTTGCTGCTCGACACCATTGCACAGTTGGTGGATAGCCACCGGGTCAAACGGACATGACAGACAAATCCTCCGCGCGTATCGCAGTAATCGCCGACACCTCGCTGCAGCGCCATGTGCTGCAGCAGGCTTTGGCCGGTGGCGGCTATCAGGTGGTCCTCAACAGCGACCCGGCGCGCCTCGATGAGGAGGCGCTGGCAGCCTGCGAGACCGACCTGTGGCTGGTGGACTTGGCGCAGTCGGAAGATTCGCCGCTGGTCGACAGCCTGCTGGAACGTGCCAGCGCCCCAGTCCTGTTCGGCGAGGGCCACGCCCCAGAGCGTCATTCGGAAAACTATCCGCGTTGGGAGCGCAGCCTGTTCGGCAAGCTCAAGCGCCTGGTTGGAGACCCGACCCAGGCAGTCGGTCCCAGCCTGCAGGCACTGTTCGATGAGGCGCAGCGTCCGGCGCGCCTGGAACTGCCGCAGGCGTTGGCCAATACTCCGTTGAAAGCTGGCGAGCCGGCGCGCCAGGTATGGTTGTTGGCCGCCTCGCTGGGCGGCCCGGCGGCGGTCAAGGCGTTCCTCGATGCCCTGCCGGGTGGTCTGCCGATCGGCTTCATCTATGCCCAGCACATCGACGCCAGTTTCGAGGCAGCATTGCCGCAGGCAGTCGGCCGCCACAGCCAGTGGCACGTGAATACCGCGCGTCATGGCGACCCGGTGCGTTGTGGTGAGGTGGTGGTGGCGCCGATCACCCGCGAGCTGGGTTTCGCCGAAGACGGCGCGATGCAGCTTGCCGAGCGCGGCTGGCCTGAGCCGTACAGCCCCTCCATCGACCAGATGATGCTCAACCTGGCGCAGCAGTTCGGTGCCCTGTGCGGCGTGATCGCGTTCAGCGGCATGGGCAGCGATGGCAGCGCCGCCGCCGCTTACGTCAAACGCCAGGGCGGCGTGATCTGGACCCAGCGCGCCGACAGCTGTGCCAGCCCGAGCATGCCTGACAGCCTGCGTGAGGGCGGCTACAGCAGTTTCAGCGCTGACCCGCGAGAGCTGGCTGTGGCGCTGGTCAATCACCTCGCCGAACATTGCAGTTGAGGACGTTTCAATGAGCCAAGCCGTCGCTACCCAGAACAGCGCCGCCGGTCTCACCGGGCTGCTGGTACCCCTGGTCGACCGCACCCTGTTACTGCCCAACGTGGCGGTGGCCGAACTGATCCCCTATCGCGCGCCCCAGGTCAGCGAAGGTACGCCCGAGTGGTTTCTCGGCCAGATCGCCTGGCGTGATCTGCGTTTACCGCTGCTGTCCTTCGAGGCCGCCAGCGGTGGCCAGGCACAGGTCGCCAGCGGTGCCCGCGTGGCAGTGATCAACGCCCTGGGTGGTCGGCCCAAGGTCAAGTTTATCGCCCTGCTGGTGCAGGGCATTCCACGTTCGCTGAAGGTTGGCTCCGACCTGGCGGCGGCGGATGTCGAACTGGCACCGCTGGAACTAGGGGCTGCGCGCGTCGGTGACGATGTGGTGCGTATTCCTGACCTGGCTGCCCTGGAGCAACTGCTCGCCGATGCCGGCCTGATCTGAAGTCACCAGGCGCTCAGGCGAGCGCCCATGAAAAAGCCCCGGCACTGGCCGGGGCTTTTTCGTTACTGCCGTTAGCTGATCAGCGCTGCGGTTGCTGCGCTTCGGCCTTCTCTGCAGTGAGGTTTTCTTCCGAGGTGCTGCTACCCCAGTAGTCGGCATTCTTGATGCCGAGCTTCTCCGGGTGGAAGACCGGGTCCTTGCCTTCGTCCTGCTGCTGCTCGTAGTCCTTCAGGCACTTGTAGGCGACCTTGTGCATGAGCAGGATGGCGATGATGTTCAGCCAGGCCATCAGGCCCACACCGAGGTCACCCAGATCCCAGGCGAAGGTGGCAGTGTGCACGGTGCCGTAGACGGTAGCCGCGATGATGCCGAACTTCAGCAGCAGGGTGAGAATGGGGCGATTCACCTTGCGGTTGATGTAGGCAATGTTGGTTTCGGCGATGTAGTAGTACGCCAGGATGGTGGTGAAGGCGAAGAAGAACAGGGCGATGGCGACGAAGGCGTTGCCGAAGCCGGGCATCATGTTCTCCATCGCGGTCTGCACGTAGCCCGGGCCTGCGGCGACGCCGGCAATGCCGGTGAAGATCGCGCTGCCATCAGGCGCCTGGACGTTGTACTGACCGGTGATCAGCAGCATGAACGCGGTGGCGGAGCAGACGAACAGGGTGTCGACGTAAACCGAGAAGCCCTGTACCAGACCCTGCTTGGCCGGGTGGCTGACAGCAGCGGCGGACGAGGCGTGCGGGCCAGTGCCCTGGCCGGCTTCGTTGGAGTACACGCCACGCTTGACGCCCCACTGGATGGCCATGCCGACGATCGCGCCGAAGCCAGCTTCAAGGCCGAAGGCGCTCTTGAAGATCAGAGCGATGACGTCCGGCAGTTGGCTGATGTTCAGCAGGATGATCACCAGCGCCACCAGGATGTAGCCCAGCGCCATGAACGGCACGACTACCTGGGTGAAGTGGGCGATACGTTTGACGCCACCGAAGATGATCAGACCGATCAGTACCGCCAGTGCAGCTGCGGTCACATTAGGGTCAATGCCGAAAGCGGTTTGCGCACTGGAGGCAATGGAGTTGGCCTGTACGCCCGGCAGCAGCAGGCCGCAGGCGAATACGGTAACGATGGCGAACAGCCAGGCGTACCACTTCAGACCCAGGCCACGCTCGATGTAGAAGGCTGGGCCACCACGGTATTCACCGTTGAGCTTTTCCTTGTACACCTGGCCGAGGGTGGACTCGACGAACGCCGAGCTGGCGCCGAGGAAAGCCACCATCCACATCCAGAACACGGCACCCGGACCACCGAAGGTGATCGCGGTGGCCACACCAGCGATGTTGCCGGTACCGACGCGACCGGCGAGGGTCATGGTCAGGGCTTGGAAGGAGGTGATGCCATGTTCATCGGTCTTGCCGGTGAACATCAGGCGAATCATTTCTTTGAAGTGGCGAACCTGGAGGAAGCGTCCGCGGAGGGAGAAGTAGAGACCAACGCCGAGACATAGATAGATCAGCGCCGGGCTCCAGACCAGACCGTTTAGGGTCGAGACCAGTTCGTTCATGCAATGCTCCTGGGCATGCGGCCGCCTTTTGGGCGGGGCCGAGGCCCGTTGTTTGTTATTGGAAGAGAACGACGCTGCGGGGCGCCGGCCTCGGCCGCGCGCGGGTTGCTGGTGAGCAGGTCGCGCGTGCGGCGCGCAGAGCATGACAAAGACTGCTGGTCTTGCAATCTCTTGAGGTCACAATTTGTTACGTCAAGGCGACATTTTGCGCTTACAGGTCGCCCCACAACTGCTGAGCGACACTCAGGGCCACTACTGGCGCCGTTTCCGTGCGCAAAACGCGAGGTCCGAGGCGTGCGGCGTGGAAGCCGGCCCCCTTAGCCTGATCGACTTCAGCATCGCTCAGACCACCTTCCGGGCCGATCAAAAAAGCCAGGGCGCGTGGCGGGGCATGGCCGACCCAGGGCTCGGCGACCGGGTGCAGCACCAGCTTCAGGTCGGCTTCGATCTGCTGCAGCCAGGCGTCCAGTTCCAGCGGCGCATGGATCAGCGGCAGCACCGAGCGACCGCACTGCTCGCAGGCGCTGATCGCCACCTGGCGCCAGTGCGCCATGCGCTTGTCGGCGCGCTCGTCTTTCAGGCGCACCTCGCAGCGTGTCGAGACGATCGGAGTGATTTCGCTGGCGCCGAGCTCGGTGGCCTTCTGGATCGCCCAGTCCATGCGCTCGCCGCGCGACAGGCCCTGACCCAGATGAATGCGCAGCGGCGACTCGGCCAGGCCGGCGATAGATTCGCGCAGCTCGACGCGCACGCTCTTCTTGCCCACCTCGATCAGCTCGCCGAGGTACTCCTGGCCGCTGCCGTCGAACAGCTGCACGGCATCGCCCACCGCGTGGCGCAGCACACGACCGATGTAGTGGGCCTGGGCCTCGGGCAGTTCGTGCTGACCAAGGGAAAGTGGAGCGTCGATGAAGAAACGGGATAGGCGCATAGGGGCTTCAGGCTACAGGCGGCAGGCTTTAGGCGCGCAGTCTACCGCCTGCAGCTTGCGGCCTGAAGCCTGTGGCCGCTTCAGCCCGGATCGCGATGGTCGGGATAACGATTGTCTACCGCCACGCTGACCGACTCTCGGGTGGCGATATCGATGCCTTCACTGGCCACCTCGGCGAGGAAATCGATCTCCTCCGGCGTGATCACGTAAGGCGGCAGGAAGTACACCACACTGCCCAGTGGGCGCAGCAGCGCGCCACGCGACAACGCGTGCTGATAAACCGCCAGGCCGCGTCGCTGCTGCCAGGGGTAGGCGGTCTTGCTTGTCTTGTCGGCGACCATCTCGATGGCCAGGGCCATGCCGGTCTGGCGAATTTCGGCGATGTGCGGGTGGACGGCCAGGTGCGCCGTGGCGCTGGCCATGCGTGTAGCGAGAGCCTTGTTGCGTTCGATCACATCGTCATCGCGGAAGATGTCCAGCGTCGCCAGTGCAGCGGCGCAGGCCAGCGGGTTGCCGGTGTAGGTGTGCGAGTGCAGGAAGGCGCGCAAGGTGGCGTAGTCGTCATAGAAAGCGCCATAGACCTCATCGGTGGTCAGCACCGCCGCCATCGGCAGGTAGCCGCCGGTCAGCGCCTTGGACAGAACCAGGAAGTCTGGAGTGATGCCGGCCTGCTCGCAGGCGAACATCGTGCCGGTGCGGCCGAAGCCGACGGCAATCTCGTCGTGGATCAGGTGCACGCCGTAGCGGTCGCAGGCCGCGCGCAAAAGCTTGAGGTAGATCGGGTGGTACATGCGCATGCCGCCGGCGCCTTGGATCAGCGGCTCGACGATCACTGCGGCGATTTCGTGGTGATGCTCGGCCAGCGTCTGCTCCATATGGGCGAACATGACGCGCGAGTGTTCCTCCCAGCTCATGCCCTGTGGGCGCAGGTAGCAGTCCGGGCTGGGCACCTTGATCGTGTCGAGTAGCAGCGCCTTGTAGGTATCGGTGAACAGCGACACGTCGCCCACCGACATCGCCGCCACGGTTTCGCCGTGATAACTGTTGCTCAGGGTGACGAAGCGCTTCTTGCCGGCCTGGCCGTTGTTGAGCCAGTAGTGGAAGCTCATCTTCAGCGCCACCTCGATGCCCGAGGAGCCGTTGTCGGCATAGAACACCTTGTTCAGGCCTGCCGGGGTGATCTGCACCAGACGTTCGGACAGCTCGATCACCGGCTGATGGGTGAAGCCAGCCAGCATCACATGTTCGAGGCTTTCCAACTGCTCGCGGATGCGTGCATTGATGCGCGGGTTGGCATGGCCGAAGACGTTCACCCACCAGGAGCTGACCGCATCCAGGTAGCGCTTGCCTTCGAAGTCTTCCAGCCACACACCGGAGGCCTTGCGAATTGCCACCAGGGGCAGGCGCTCGTGATCCTTCATCTGGGTGCAGGGGTGCCACAACACGTCGAGATCGCGTTGCATCCAGTGATCGTTCAGGCTCATGAGCTATCTCCCAATGTTCGGCGGCACAGCCTACCAGAAGCCGCAGCGCAGGCGTGGCAGCGGCCGTCGGTCCGGCCTCCTGTACCGCCGATGCCATTGCTGACGAACTTTGTGCCAGGGGTTGCTACTAAGCGGGTCGACTGTGACGAATGGCTAGGAGGAGATATCGCATTTCTCGATGTTTCATAGCGAAAAATTCCGCTTTAAATCGATATATTTGCCGTTAGTCTTGCTCGGAATCTGAATTAGGAAAACCCCCATGCAATGGCGCAACACCTCTGCTCGTTATGGTCTGGTCAGCGTGCTGCTGCACTGGCTGGTCGCATTGGCCGTATTCGGCCTGTTCGGCCTTGGCTTCTGGATGGTGGGGCTTAGCTATTACGACCCGTGGCGGCAGAGTGCGCCCGACCTGCACAAGAGCATCGGCATCCTGCTGTTCGCCGTCATGCTGCTGCGTGTGCTGTGGCGCCTGCTCAATCCGGCGCCGGCTGCTCTGGCCAGTCACGGTCAGCTCACTCGCCTGGCCTCCAAGCTGGGGCATGGCGTGCTCTATCTCGGCCTGTTCGGCGTGATGATCTCCGGCTACCTGATCTCTACCGCCGATGGTCGTGGCATCGAGGTATTCGGGCTGTTCAGCGTGCCGGCCACCCTGAGCGGCATCCCGCAACAGGAAGACATTGCCGGCGCCATCCACGAATACCTGGCCTGGGGCCTGGTGATCTTCGCCGCCCTGCATGGTCTGGCTGCACTCAAGCATCATTTCATCGACCGCGACAGCACCCTGCTGCGGATGTTCGGGCGCTGAAGCATTTCATAACCGGGCCAAGGCCCACATAGATCGACAACCTCGCAAGGAGAACACCCCATGTTGAAGAACGCCCTCGCTGCACTGGTTCTGGGCTCCGCTCTGATCGGCGGTCAGGCCATGGCGGCCGACTACGTCATCGACAAGCAAGGCCAGCACGCTTTCGTCAACTTCAAGATCAGCCACCTGGGTTACAGCTGGCTGTATGGCACCTTCAAGGATTTCGACGGCAAGTTCAGCTTCGACGCTGCCAAGCCCGAAGAAAGCAAGGTCAGCGTGACCCTGAAGACCGCCAGCGTCGACACCAACCACGCCGAGCGTGACAAGCACATCCGTAGCGCCGACTTCCTCAATGCGAGCAAGCACGACACCGCGACCTTCGAGTCCACCTCGGTCAAGTCCACTGGCGAAGGCACCGCTGACATTACCGGTAACCTGACCCTGAACGGCGTGACCAAGCCGGTCGTCATCGCGGCCAAGTTCATCGGCGAAGGTAAGGACCCGTGGGGTGGCTACCGCGCCGGCTTCGAAGGCACCACCACCCTGAAACTGAAAGACTTCGATATCGCCATGGACCTCGGCCCGGCTTCGGAAACCGTCGAGCTGATCATCTCGGTCGAAGGTATTCGTCAGTAAAGGAAGCGGCCGCTAGCGGCCAGCTGATTTGCCCGAAGGGCGGGAGAGGGTTGGTTCTCCACTGGCCTCTCCCCCTAAACAAGAACGCCACCCATGGGGTGGCGTTTTTGTTTGCGTGGCAGCTTACTCGTCGCGGTTGCGCGTCAGCAGGGCCGGTTTCTCGCCGCGCGGGCGAGAGTTGTTGCTCAGTTCGTCGAGTTGCTCGGCAGTGGGGAAGCGATCCAGGCGCGAGCCCTTGTGCATGATGATCGGCTGCTTTTCACGTGGGTTGCGCACGGCCGCATCGGAACGTGGCAGCTCGTCGCGGTCGAGCGAGGTGATCCGGCCGTCACTGGCAGGGCGACCGCGGCCACGATTGCCGCCGTTACGGCCCTGACCACCTTGGCCGGCCTGACCGCCACCCTGGCGACGGTTCTTGCCCGCGCCATTACTGCCGCCGTTATTGTTGTTGCGCGGCCCTTTGCCGTTCTGGCGTGGTTGACCCTGTGCAGCGCCATTGGCTGGTGCACCACCGGAGCGTCGACCACGACCCTGCTGCTTGTTCTGGTTCGGGCTGACGTAGTCGACACGGTTGCCGAAGTTGTCGATCTCGTCGTCGAGGAATTCTTCCGGATCACGATCCGGCGGCAGCGCCGGGATGGCTGCCACAGCCTGGCCCTGGCCGCCGCTACGCGGGCCTTGGCCTCTGCGGTTCTGGGCTTGTTGCGGCTTGGCCTTCTGTTCCTTGCCGCCGTCCTTACCCTTATCCTTGCGGCCACCGCTGTGGCGCTCGCCCTTGGGCTTGTCGCCGCCTTCGGCCTTCTGCTTCTTCTGCTGGCCTGCATTACGCGGTTGGCGCGGCTCACGCACTTCCGGGCGCTCCGCTTCAACGGCGCTGGCATCGAAGCCCATCAGATCGCCATCGGGGATCTTCTGCTTGGTCATGCGCTCGATGCTTTTCAGCAGCTTCTCTTCGTCCGGGGCGACCAGCGAAATGGCCTCACCGCTACGCCCGGCGCGGCCGGTACGGCCGATACGGTGGACGTAGTCTTCCTCGACGTTGGGCAGCTCGAAGTTGACCACGTGCGGCAGTTGGTCGATGTCCAGGCCACGGGCAGCGATGTCGGTGGCAACCAGGATACGTACCTTGTTCGCCTTGAAGTCGGCCAGTGCTTTGGTGCGCGCGTTCTGGCTCTTGTTGCCGTGAATCGCGGCAGCCGGCAGGCCGTGCTTGTCGAGGTATTCGGCCAGGCGGTTGGCACCGTGCTTGGTGCGGGTAAAGACCAGCACCTGTTCCCAGGCACCCTGAGTGATCAGGTGGGCGAGGAGGGCACGCTTGTGGCTGGCCGCCAGGCGGAATACACGCTGTTCGATGCGCTCGACCGTGGTGTTCGGCGGGGTGACCTCGATGCGCTCGGGGTTGTGCAGCAGCTTGCCGGCCAGGTCGGTGATGTCCTTGGAGAAAGTCGCCGAGAACAGCAGGTTCTGGCGCTGCGCCGGCAGGCGGGCCAGGACCTTCTTCACGTCATGGATGAAACCCATGTCGAGCATGCGGTCGGCTTCGTCCAGCACCAGGATTTCCACGTGGGACAGGTCGACGCTGCCCTGGCCTGCCAGGTCGAGCAGGCGGCCCGGGCAGGCAACGAGGACGTCGACACCCTTGGCCAGTGCCTGAACCTGCGGGTTCATGCCGACACCGCCGAAAATGCAGGCGCTGACGAATTTCAGGTCACGTGCGTAGATCTTGAAGCTGTCGTGGACCTGGGCGGCCAGCTCGCGGGTGGGGGTCAGCACCAGCACGCGCGGTTGTTTCGGGCCGTGGCGCTGTTCACGGTCCGGGTGACCGGCGGGGAACAGACGCTCGAGAATCGGCAGGGCGAAACCTGCGGTCTTGCCCGTGCCCGTCTGCGCCGCCACCATGAGGTCGCGACCTTGCAACACGGCGGGAATGGCCCGCTGTTGCACCGGAGTGGGCTGGGTGTAGCCGGCGGATTCGATCGCACGGACTAGAGCCTCGGAGAGACCGAGGGAAGCAAAGGACATGGGCAATCCTGTACGTAGTGAGGGCGTGGCCCTATGGGGTGATATTGCCTGGCTTGAATCATGCGTGGGGCGCGTGATCCCGTCCGGTACTGCTGGCTTCAGAGAGCTAGCATCCGGGCGCAAGCCTGGCGGGAAGTCCCGAGTATAACAGAGCTTGTGGCATACGCAGCTACCAGCCTGTCGGTTGGTTCACGGCTTGAGCGGCTCGGGGTTGGCGTAGCGCTGCTGCAATTCGGCGTAGGCTGGCTCGCGCTTGAAGCGCCGCAGTTCGTCCGCGAAGTCCTTGGCCAGGCGCGCCAGCCTGGGGTCGTGGCGCAGCACCAGGTACATGCGGTCATGGCCAACGGCCTTGCGGTTGTAGCCGACCTGCTCCTGCAGGCCCAGTTGCGCGCTGAGGTAGAGCCCCGCGCGGCGGTCGTTGACCACAAGATCGACGCGATGGCGAATCAGCTTGCCCAGATTGGCTTCGTGAGTCGGGGCCTCCTCGCGGCGGAACAACGTCGAGGTGCGGAAGGTTGCATCGTTGTACCAGTACCCGGGCGAGATGCCGATCACCCGTCCGCGCAGGTCCTCCAGGCGTTCATAAGGATAAGGACGGTTACGTGCATGGAATAGCACGAACTCGACGTCGCTCAGAGGCTCCTCGACGAAGAGCATCTGCGCTTCGCGTTCGGGCAGGTGGAAGATGTCCAGAATACCGTCGGTATGTCCCTGTTCCAGCGACAGCAGGCAGCGCTTCCAGGGCATGAACTGCAACTCCAGTTGCATGCCCAGGCGGCGCAGGATCTCGCGGGTTATTTCATAATCGAGGCCGGTGGCCTGGCCGTCTTCTTCGTAGACGTAGGGCGCCCAGGCATCCGTGACCAGGCGCAGCGTCTCGCCGCGAACGGCAAAGGTGAGGCAGCACAGCAGTAGTGTGGCGATAACGCGCTGGATTGACGGCATCGCGGCAGGTTAGCGATTTTGACCCAGCCTCGAAAGCCCGGTCATCGCTCAGTCCACAACGCGGTAGCAAGGCTCGTAGGCGCTGCCGCCCGGCAACTTCATGCGGTGCTGCTCGACGAAGGCCTGCAGCAGGCGATCCAGCGGACGCATGATGGTGGTTTCGCCACGGATCTCGTAGGGGCCGTGTTCCTCGATCAGGCGAATGCCGTTCTCCTTGACGTTGCCGGCGACGATGCCGGAGAAGGCACGGCGCAAGTTGGCGGCCAGTTGATGCAGGGGCTGCTCGCGGGTGAGGTTGAGGCTGGCCATGGCTTCATGGGTCGGCTCGAACGGGTGCTGGAAGCTCTCGTCGATCTTCAGCAGCCAGTTGAAGTGGAAGGCATCGTTGCGCTCGCGGCGGAACTGACGCACGGCCTTGATGCCTACGGCCATTTCGCGGGCTACTTCGGCCGGGTCGTTGACGATCATGCGGTAGCGCTGCTGCGCCGCCTCGCCCAGGGTGGCGCCGATGAAGTCGTGCAACTGCTGCAGGTACGGGCCAGCACTCTTCGGGCCGGTAAGGATGACCGGGAAGGGCAGGTCCTGGTTGTCCGGGTGGGTGAGGATACCCAGCAGGTAGAGGAACTCCTCGGCAGTACCGGCGCCACCCGGGAAGATGATGATGCCGTGGCCGACGCGGACGAAGGCTTCCAGGCGCTTCTCGATGTCCGGCAGGATCACCAGCTCGTTGACGATCGGGTTCGGCGCTTCGGCGGCGATGATCCCCGGTTCGGTCAGGCCCAAATAGCGGCCAGTGAGGTTACGCTGCTTGGCGTGGCTGATGGTGGCGCCCTTCATCGGCCCCTTCATTACGCCCGGTCCGCAGCCGGTGCAGATGTCCAGGCCGCGCAGGCCCAGCTCGTGGCCGACCTTCTTGGTGTACTTGTATTCCTCGGTGCTGATCGAGTGGCCGCCCCAGCACACCACCATCTTCGGCTCTACGCCGCTGCGCAGGGTGTGGGCGTTGCGCAGCAGGTGGAAGACGTAGTCGGTGATGCCTTCTGAGCTATCCAGGTCGATACGTTTGTTCTCCAGCTCGCTCTGCGTGTAGACGATGTCGCGCAGGGCGCTGAACAGCATCTCGCGGGTGCTGGCGATCATCTCGCCGTCGACGAAAGCGTCGGCTGGTGCGTTGATCAGTTCCAGGCGGATGCCGCGATCCTGCTGGTGAATCTTCACTTCGAAGTCCGGATAGGCCTCGAGGATGGTCTTGGCATTGTCGCTGTGCGAACCGGTATTGAGGATCGCCAGGGCACACTGGCGGAACAGGCGGTAGACGCTGCCCGAGCCGGTTTCGCGCAGTTGCTGCACTTCGCGCTGGGAGAGGGTTTCCAGGCTGCCCTTGGGGCTGACGGAGGCGTTGATCGTGGCGCGTTTGAGCATGAAATGTGGTCCTGGTGGCAAGCTTGCGCCGAAGGTTGGCGCGGAGGCGTTCGAATAGGTTGTTGCAGTGGGTGTTGCGGTTGTCGGTATCGGGCGTTCAGTGCCTGGTGGCTGGTGTGTCGGTTGCGGGTTCGCTCGGGTTCAGCAGAAATACCACATAGCCGCGGAACCAGGGACTGCTTTGCAGGTAATCCGGTGCCTGCCATTCGCCGTTTTGTATCAGGCCGATGCGAAACGGCAACTGCAGCCGCGCGATGCTCGGCAGGTAGCGCTGGTAGCCGACGATGCTATGGCGGCCCTGGTAGGTCTGCATGACCACTTCATCGACCACTCCGGCGAGGCGGTTCAGCGCCGCCGGGTCGGCGTTGCCGGCCCAGTCGAGCAGGCCGGTGATGCTTAGGCGGTACTGCTGCGGCAGGCGCTGGCGCAGGTCTTCGAGGAAGGCGGCGTAGCGATCCAGGCGCAGCGTTTGCGCATCGAAGTCGATCTGCACCCCGCTGACCCGGTTGCCGGAACGCTGCCAGCGCTGCAATTGGCTCAGCAGCAGGGCGAACACTTCCTCGTTCCAGTCCAGGGTATGTGCGCGATACACCACCCAGAGCTCGATGTCCTTCGACAGCCTGGGCGTGGCCGGGTTCTGTGCCTGCATGCGCGCCGGTGGGTCGCCGGCGCGGCGCGGGCCGTCGATCTGTCCTTGCAGCACGTACAGGGTGCTGGCCTGGGCCAGTACCGGCTGCGGCGTTACGCCGGCCCACAGCCAGAACGCCTGATGCTGGCTGGCGTCGACGCGCGCGGCCTGCACTGGCAGGCCGGCTGCCAGCAGGAGCAGGCCTACCAGTAGTACTTGAGTCGCTGTGCCCACTGGGTGTCCGCGTAGCTACGCTTGAGGGTCTGGAACCACTGCTTGCGCTGATCCTTGCTGATGTCCTGGCGGTCACAGCTGTTGTAGCCGCTGGGGGCGTAGCAGTTGATTGCGCGGAACAGGGCGTAGGCCTTGTCTTCGCGGCTGACCTGCGGCGTGGCCAGCAGTCTCTGGTAGCCGGCCAGGCGGGAAAAGGAGCTGCCCTGGAACAGGCTCGGCGCACTGCCCAGCTCGCCGACGGCCGGTGGGCGGTTCAACCAGTGCTCGTCGAGGCCATGGACGCGGATGAAGTCGCCCAGGCACAGCGTGCCCTGCGCGTCCTCGGCATTGGCGGCGAGGCGCTCGGCAATATTGGTCAGGCTCGGGCATGCATAGCCGGCATCGCTGTCGCCGCTCCAGGCAAATACGCCTGGATCGAGACGCTGCCCAGGCTGTGCGGGCTTGGACGGGAATTGCGCGAAATCGCTGAGAAAGTCGGCGTAGCGGCCGTAATCCAGGTCACGGTAGAGCAGGGTATACAGCGCAGTTGCGCGCTCGCTTGCAGGCGCCTGTGCGTCACCAGCTTGCTGGCGCAGCAGCTCGGGGCCGGCGCCATAGGCCAGCAGGCGTTCGCGGATCGGCGCGGTGGTGATCGGCGAATCGGCGGCGAACACTTTCTCCAGTTCGCCACTACGCTCGTAGTTCAAGGCCAGTGCCAATTGCAGTTGGGCCTGCTGCAGCGGGTCTTGGCTGCGTGCCAGTAGCGCCTGCCAGTGCTGCAGTGCCTTGGTCGTCTCGCCCTTGGCTTCCAATGCCAGGCCGCGCAGCGTTTCCTGGCTGAAGGCGAGAGCGTTCAGTGGCCCAGCACCGGTATCCGGCAGGGCGGCGAGAGTCTGCTCGGCATCGTCGCCGCGGTAGAAGTGCCAGGCAGCGACCAGGTAGGCGTGCAAGCCGGGCTGGCTGGCGAAGCGCGGTTGCTGCGCCTGCAGTTGTTCGAGGGAGAGACGCGGCTCGCTATTGGCGCCGGGGTCGCGCAGCTGGATCAGGTCGACCATGGCCAGCAGCAGCGGGTCATCGATGGCATCCGGGGCGAGGCTGGGCAACAGCTTGCCGTCCAGTTCCTCGATCAGCGCAGGCATGTCGATCTGCTGCGCGCCACGCTCGAATTGCCGGGCAAAGGCCTCGGCGAATCGCCGGGTGTCACCGGCAAGCCAGTACACGCGGCGCTGCAGGCCGCGCGCCGAGTCGCTGTAGAGCCCCTGTGGATAGTTATTCAGATACTGTTCGAAGGCCTTCGCGCTGGCGTCGAGGTTGGTTTTATCGACCTGCTCGGGGCTGAAGAAACCGTACTCATCGAAGGCATTGAGCTGCGCCTGGTTCAGCGCGACACGGCCGAGCAGGTACTGGGCGGTTTCGCTCAGCCAGGGCTGCTCGCTGTGTGCGAGTTCGGCGAAACGTTCACGCGCCTGATCGAAGTCGCCGCGATAGAACGCGTCGGCGCCGCGCAGGTAGTCCCGGAAGGCCTGGGCGGCGGGCGACTGCAGTTGCTCCGCCTGCGGCAGGATGTCCTGCGTTTGCGGATCGCCCTCGCCGCACAGGCTTAGCAGGCTGCGCCGCGAACGGGCCAGCGCCTGTGCCTCGCTCGAGGCCAGCTCAGACGTGGCGCTGAGCGCATCGACGAAGCCGCGCATGGCCTGCAGGTCATTGCTGCGGCAGCGGTTGCCCTCGCCTTCGGCGAAATGGTGCACGGCGAAAGCACCTGCGTCGCTGTCGATGCCCAGGCGCTGCAGGGCCTGGGTCAGGTACGCCACGTCCGGATCGGCAGTTTGCTCGTCCCTCTCGGCTGCTTCGCTACCAGCGCGGCTCGGGTCGAGCATGCCGAGGCTGAAGGGCACCAGGCCGTAGCCGTATTCGTAGCCTTCGAGTGCCAGCGGTTCGCGCGTCAGCTTCAGGTGCCCGGCGTCGTCTAGCAGCAGTTGCAGGTTGACGCGGCTGTCGTTGCCGGGGCTGAGGAAGGCCAGGTTGTTGCACCCCGAAAGCTGGTCGGAAATCAGCTTCCAGCTCGGTGTGCAGGTCATGTCCGAGCTGGCCAGTACCGCGGGCGCGTGCAGGCCAGCGAGCAAGGCGAAGGGGAAGAGGCGCTTGATTGTCATAGGGCTCATCCTTGAGCGCGGGAGCCGTTGGGCGGCTCCCTGCCCGTCAACGTTTGAGGTCGAGGTTGTTCCAGATGGCCAGGCTGGGGCCGGCCAGGTTCATGCTGTAGAAGTGCAGGCCCGGCGCGCCGCCTTGCAGCAGGCGTTCGCACATCTCGGTAATCACCTGCTCGCCGAAGGCGCGAATGCTGTCGCTGTCGTCGCCGTAGGCTTCCAGCTGCTTGCGCACCCAGCGCGGGATCTCGGCACCGCAGGCGTCGGAGAAACGCGCCAGCTTGCTGTAGTTGGTGATCGGCATGATGCCCGGCACCACCGGTATATCCACACCCAGCTTGCGCACGCGCTCGACGAAGTAGAAGTAGCTGTCGGCGTTGAAGAAGTACTGGGTGATGGCGCTGTCGGCACCGGCCTTGGCCTTGCGCACGAAGTTGGCGATGTCGCTCTCGAAGTTGCGTGCCTGCGGATGCATCTCCGGGTAGGCGGCTACCTCGATGTGGAAGTGATCACCGGTTTCGCTGCGGATGAACTCGACCAGCTCGTTGGCGTAGCGCAGCTCGCCGCTCGCCATGCCCATGCCCGAAGGCAGGTCGCCGCGAAGGGCGACGATGCGCTTGATGCCGGCATTCTTGTACAGGTTCAGCAGTTCGCGCAGCTCGGCCTTGCTGTCGCCGACGCAGGACAGGTGCGGTGCGGTGGGCACCTTCACTTCGCCATCGAGTTGCAGCACGGTGTTGAGGGTGCGGTCACGGGTCGAACCGCCAGCGCCATAGGTGCAGGAGAAGAAATCGGGCTTGTAGGTTGCCAGCTGGCGCGCCACGTCCATCAGTTTTTCATGCCCGGCTTCGGTCTTGGTGGGGAAGAACTCGAAGCTGTAGCGGCGTTCTTGAGACATAACAAAATTCCGTAGAGTGGACTGGCCGAAGGTCCAGCCCACCGGGGTTCTTGGCAGGCAGGCCGCGAGGCGGTCTGCCTGCCCTACGCATCAGTAGCGGTAGGTGTCGGGCTTGAACGGGCCTTCGACATTGACGCCGATGTACTCGGCCTGCTGCTTGGTCAGCTGGGTGACCACGCCACCGAAGCCCTTGACCATTTCCAGGGCGACTTCCTCGTCCAGCTTCTTGGGTAGCACTTCGACGGTCAGGCGCTCGGCCTTCTTCTCGGCGGAGAGGTCGGCGAACTTCTGCTCGAACAGGAAGATCTGCGCTAGCACCTGGTTGGCGAAGGAGCCGTCCATGATGCGGCTCGGGTGGCCGGTGGCGTTGCCCAGGTTCACCAGGCGGCCTTCGGCCAGCAGGATCAGGTAGTCGTCGTTGGCCGGATCGAAGCTACCGGCGCCGGTGCGGTGGATCTTGTGCACCTGCGGCTTGACCTCTTCCCACGCCCAGTTCTTGCGCATGAAGGCGGTGTCGATCTCGTTGTCGAAGTGACCGATGTTGCAGACCACGGCGCGCTTCTTCAGGGCCTTGAGCATGCCGGCATCACAGACGTTGGCGTTGCCGGTAGTGGTGACGATCAGGTCGATCTTGCCCAGCAGCGCCTTGTCGATGCAGGCGTCGGTGCCGTCGTTGATGCCGTCGATGTACGGCGAAACCAGCTCGTAGCCGTCCATGCAGGCCTGCATGGCGCAGATCGGGTCGATCTCGGAAACCTTGACGATCATGCCTTCCTGACGCAGGGACGCGGCCGAGCCCTTGCCCACGTCGCCGTAGCCGATGACCAGCGCCTGCTTGCCCGACAGCAGGTGGTCGGTGCCGCGCTTGATGGCGTCGTTGAGGCTGTGGCGGCAGCCGTACTTGTTGTCGTTCTTGCTCTTGGTGACCGCGTCGTTGACGTTGATCGCCGGGACTTTCAGGGTGCCGGCCTTGAGCATGTCGAGCAGGCGGTGCACGCCGGTGGTGGTTTCTTCGGTGATGCCGTGGATGCGCTCGAGCATCTGCGGGTATTTCTTGTGCAGGATCTCGGTCAGGTCACCGCCGTCGTCCAGCACCATGTTGGCGTCCCACGGCTGGCCGTCCTTGAGGATGGTCTGCTCGATGCACCACTCGTACTCCTGCTCGGTTTCGCCCTTCCAGGCGAACACCGGGATGCCGGCGGCGGCGATGGCTGCAGCGGCCTGATCCTGGGTGGAGAAGATGTTGCAGCTCGACCAGCGCACCTCGGCGCCCAGGGCGGTCAGCGTCTCGATCAGTACGCCGGTCTGGATGGTCATGTGGATGCAGCCGAGGATCTTCGCGCCCTTGAGCGGCTGGCTGGCGGCGTATTTGCGGCGCAGGCCCATCAGTGCCGGCATCTCGGATTCGGCGATGGTCAGTTCCTTGCGGCCCCAATCGGCCAGGGAAATATCGGCGACCTTGTAGTCGTTGAAAGCGCTCATTAAAGCTCTCCATTCGTTGTCTGCGAATGGGCGCCGTTGATGCGTTTGGATAACGCCCCGGGCGAGCCTGACAGCCTTTCAGGCTGCTGCAGCGCCCCTCGACCGGGTGGCGGGAGCGACCGGAGCGGTGCCGGTCGCGTTAAACTCGCAGATTATAGCGAGCCAAACGCCCGCGCCCAAGGTTTTCCGTCGCCTGCATGCCGTGTGGTTGGCAGCTGTCGCCGGAGCATTGGCCGGATCGCCGCTCAGATACCCACGTGTGGGTCATGGACCTTGAACTGACGAGCGCACAAGCTGCGTACTTTCTCGAGCAAATTGCGGAGCTTCCATGACCCTCGCCTACTGGTGTGTACTGATCGCCATCCTTCTGCCCTATCTGAGCACAGCCACTGCCAAGTTCCTCGGCCCCGGCTACGGGCCGCGTGCCAACCAGGATCCACGCGCATTCCTGGGCACCCTGGAGGGTTGGCGCAAACGGGCCAATAACGCCCAGCTCAATGGCTTCGAGGTGACGCCTGCGTTCGCTGCTGCGGTGATCATCGCCCACCAGGCTGGTGGCGCCGAGCAGACTCTGCTCGATCAGTTGGCCGTAGCGTTCATCGTCAGTCGCCTGCTGTACTTCGTCTGCTACCTGGCTGATTGGGGGCCGGTACGTTCGCTGGTGTGGTTCGCCGGGATGGGATTGATCGTTGCGCTTTTCGTGGTTTCTGCATAGCCGACCCGTGGTGACTGCAGTGAGTTGAAATGGCGCCGGCTCTGGATGGCTTGCGCTATTTTGGTGCGTTTTCCGTGAGTGATCGGTTTTCCGGGGGGCTGTCGGCTGGCCATGTTCTTGCTAGCCATCGGTCATTGGGCGGGAAGTCCCGCCGACTGCCAGGGAGCCCGCCATGTCCATCACTATCCTCTTCGACCGCATGCTCAGTGCCATCGGCCTGCGTACGCTGAATCAGCAGTTCCTGTTTTCCTATGCACTGATGTTCCTGCTCGCGGTCGTCGCTTCGGTGGCGCTGTACCTGAGCATGTCGGTCTCGCCGGAGACTATCAATGTCGCGGGTGCCCAGCGCATGCTCAGCCAGAAGATGACCAAGGAGGCGCTACTGCTACGCGAGGGCGTACTGCCGGCGGCGACGCTCGAAGCCACCATGACCCAATTCGATGCGGCGCATCGCGATCTGCTCAGCGGCAACCCTGCGCGCAATATCAGCGCCATCGCCGAGCCCAATGTACAGGCGCAGATGAACAAGGTCGGCGGGCTTTGGCAGGGTTTTCGCAGCCAGCTGCAGCGGGTGGTCGCGGGGGATACGGCGGTCGACCTGAAGGCGCTGGAACAGCAGTCGGTCGAGTTGCTGCGCGAGATGAACCAGGCGGTTGGCCTGATGGCCGCGCACGCCGAGGGTAGCCAGCGGCGCCAGATGTGGTTGGCGTTCGGCTGCGTGCTGGGCATTCTGGCGCTGGTGGTGCTGGGGCGCCAGTTCGGTTTGCGGCCGCTGATGCACAATCTCAATGCGGTAGAGGGCGCGCTGACCCGAGTCGGCTCCGGCGATTTCACCCGTGCTTTGGACGGTCAGCACGGCAACAACGAGATCGGCCGCATCTTCGCCGGCTACAACCGCATGCAGGAACAGGTGCGTGGTCTGCTGGCCGAGGTCAAGCGCAGTGGTGAGCGCACTGGCGAGCATGTTGGCAGCGTGGTCGGTGCTGCGCAGTCGGCGGGCGATGGTGTGCGTCGCCAGTACGAGGATCTCGATCAGGTCGCCACTGCGATGAATGAGATGAGCGCCACCGTTGCCGAGGTGGCGCGTCATGCGGCCCACGCCGCGGAATCGGCGCGCAGTGCCGATGACTGCGTGCAGAGCGGCAAGCAGGTGGTGCAACGCAGTGCGGCGCAGATCACCGAGCTGGTGGCGCAACTGCAACGTAGTGGCGAGCAGGTGCAGCGCCTGGAGGCCGAAACCAGTGGCGTGGGCAAGGTGCTCGAGGTCATCACCGGGATTGCCGAACAGACCAACCTGCTGGCGCTCAACGCGGCCATCGAAGCAGCGCGTGCAGGCGAGGCGGGGCGCGGCTTCGCCGTGGTCGCCGATGAGGTGCGCACCCTGGCCAGTCGTACCCAGCAGTCGACTGGCGAAATCCAGGCGATGATCCAGCGGCTCCAGGGCGGTGCGCGCGATGCCGTACTGGCAATGCAGCAAAGCGCGACCCTGGCTGACGGCAACCTGAAACACATCCTCCAGGCCAGCGAGGCGCTGGAGACCATCGTCGGCGCGGTGGACGGGATCAATGCCCTGAACGCGCAGATCGCTACGGCTGCCGAGCAGCAAAGCCAGGTGGCGCAGGAGATCGATCAGCGCGTGACGCACATTTCCAGCCTGGCCGAGCGCAGCCAGGGCGAGACTGAAAGCGTGGTGCAGGTCAGTGCGCAAATCCAGGGCGAGGTCCGGCAGCTCAACAGCCAGTTGGGGCGTTTCCGTACCTGAACCCTGGCTGACCGAGGGGCGCGAAACTGCGCCGTTGTGACAAGAGGTCGCTTGGCCCGGTCGAGTCGAGCCGCGATACTGACGGCCCTTTGTACTGCCGGAAGTCGCTCGATGGCCCTGAAGAAACTCCTCCTGCTCACCTGCGTCTGCGTGACATTGGTCGCGTGTGGCGGGGTCGACCCTGACTCGCCGTTGGGCAAGCGCCAGGCATTGTTCAAGGAGATGTTGAAGGTCAGCGAAGACCTCGGTGGCATGTTGCGCAATCGTATTCCCTACGATGAAGCCGCGTTCATCAGCGGCGCCGCCGAGCTCGACCGCCTGTCGCATGAGCCCTGGCAGCATTTTCCTGCGGTGGCGGATGACGAGCGCAGCAAGGCCAATCCCGAGGTCTGGCAGCGCCAGGAGCAGTTCCAGAAGATGGCGCGTGACCTGGAGCAGGCCACTGCTGCATTGGTGCAGGCAACGACCGCTCCGCCGCTACGCCGCTCCGAGCTGGAGCCTGCCGTGCAGGCCGTCGAGGATAGCTGCGAAGCTTGCCATAAGGCTTTCCGCGCTTACTGATCGGCGCGTGCTTCGGCCTCGGCCTGCTCCAGTTCGGCGCGAGCCTCGGCCAGTCTGGCCTGACGCTTGGCGATCTTCTCCTGATCGCCCTTGCCCATGGCTTCGCGTAGATCCATCTCGCGTTGCTGCACCTCTTCACGCGCTTCCTTGACGCTGGCCAGGCGCTCCTCATGCAGCGATGCGTCATCGCAGTGGGCATCGACGTTGCCCAAAGCTCGCTGTAGCCCGTCCAGTTCTCTTGAGTTGCCGCTCTTCTGCGCGGCCTCGATCTTCTCCTGAAGCACCTGGCGTTTGACGGCACAGCCACCTTCGCCGTCGGCGGCGAGCAGGGCAGTGGCGTTCAGGTTGGCTGCCAGCAGCAGGCCGAGCAAAGCGGTTTGGCGAATCATGATCTTTCCTCTTTAGGTCTCTTTCGAAGTGACCCCCGTGGTAGCGCGAGGTTCGACCGGCTTGAGCGATTGGCTGATCCACATCAGCCTTGTGGTGAATGTTCCCGGGGCTGGAAGCCGGCGATGCCTGCCCGCTGCAGGCGCTCGCCCAGGCGCTGGACTTCGGGGTGGCTGAAGAAGGCCAGCAGGCGCTCTGCGCTCTTCTGGCTCATGCCGGGCTGCTGCATCCACTCGGCGCGATTGCGAGTCAGCAGGGTCGCCCAGTCATCCTCCGCACCGAGCTTCAGGTCGGGCGGTGCGCCGAGCGCCTGCAGCCATTGCTGCAGTGAGCGCTGCTGAGCCTGAGCGAAGGACTGCTGCAACTGCGAGGCGCGCCGTGGACCGATGCCGGGCAGTTGTTGCAGTCGCTGGCTGTCGAACTCCAGCCAATCGAGCAGGCCGTCCAGTTGCTCGCTGGCCAGCAGCGTGCTCCAGGTGCCTGGCCCGATACCGTTCAGGTTCAGACCCTGCTTGCCGGCGAGCCAGTTCAGGCGTGCGAGGAACTGTTGTCGACATTCGGCGCTGAGCCGCCAGCAGCTAAGGGCGTGGTACTGGTCTGGGTCGGGAGCGTGCACCACTGCTCGCTCCGGGCTGCGCCAGATCACCTGGTCGAGACGCGGAATGGTCAGGCCAGCCAGGCGTATCGACACCTGATCGCCCGGGCGTATATCCAGCTTCTCCCAGCTTTGCAGCGAACCGAGGGCAACGCGGCTGATGCGGCGTTCATCGAGATCGACCGGCTGTAGGTGCAGGATCGGCGTGATACGCCCGGTGCGGCCGATGCTGAAGTGCACCGCCTGTACCACGGCCAGTGCCTGGCTGGCTGGGTATTTCCAGGCAATTGCCCAGTGTGGCGCCTCGGCTTGCCAGCGTTCGCCAGAGGGACGCGTGCCCTGGCGGAGTACCACGCCGTCGCTGGCGAATGGCTGCGGCTGATCGAACCAGCGTTGACGCCAGAGGCGAGCTTGGTCCGGGCTTCGAAGCGCCTGGGTGTACTGCAGGCTGTCGCTGAAGCCGAGCCTGTGCAGGGCCTGCAGGCGCTCGGGCATCTGCGCCGGACCGTCCGGCCAGTCCCAGACGAACAGGCCGATGGCGTCGGCCTCGTACTCGTCCAGTGTTTGTCGTGCCATCAGTCCGGCTACCTTGCCCCGCGCACCTGCACCACCGTCACGGCTTTGCACGTGTTCGTCCAGACGCCAGTAAAGCTCGCCCTGCAGTACGGCGTCGAGCGGCTCCGGCAGGCGTGTCGGTACGCCCGGCAGTTGTCGGGCGCGGGCGGTCCAGTCCTGCCCATGGCGCCCGTCGCCACGGCTGACGGCCTGCTGCAGAACGCCGTGGCGATAGACCAGCGTGACGGCGACACCATCGACCTTGGGCTGAATCCACAGGTCGCTGCGGCTGGCGATCCATTCGGCTACCGCCGCATCGTTCAGTTTGCGCAGCCCGGTTTGTGCAACCGGGTGGGCGAGCTTGCCCGTGCTGCCCGCCAGCGGTTCCGGCAGGTTGTCGAGTGCTGTTGGGAAGCACTGGTGCCAGGCCTGCAGGCGCCCGCGTGCCTGATCGTAGATTTCATCGGCGACCAGCGAATGGCCCTGGTTGTGATAGGCGTCGTCCCATTCGGCGATCTGCCGTGAGAGGGCCCCCAGTTCCATGGCTGCACGTGCATCCGCCCAGTTCGGGCAGGGTTCGGCCAGCACGGTCAGCGGCAGCAGTAGCAGCGACATCAGCATGAGTTTCATGACGGAGCTTCCTTGCTCAAGGTACCTGGTCAGCCTAGCAGGCCTGTACCAAGTGTTCGAATTGCGGGCATCAACGACTTCACGTTGCTATTCGCTTTCGCTTGTCGCTATTTGGGGTGGGTGATAGATTGCCGCGCCTTTTTCCACCCCCAACAAATGGATTTGCCCGGCGGGGGCGCATGGACAGCCGGGCCTCAAACCCATAGAGGTCTTCACAATGCGTATTGCGTCTATTGCCTGCTTCGCCGCTCTGGCCTTCGCTTGCCTTTCTTCCCATGCCGCCGAGGTCGCCTCGCTCCAGGACAAATGCCAGCAGCAGCTGGCTGCCAATCAGGACGGTCTGGCCCAGCTCAAGCAACTGGCGCAACTGGCAGGTAACGACAAGGCCAATGAAACCCTGGCTTCGCTCGATGTCGGTTGTGAGCGTCTGGCTGCCGAGGCTGATACGTCCACTCAGGCTGCTACACCCGACCAGCTGAGCGCTACCAAGGATGCGCTCAAGGGTCTGAGCTCGATGTTCGGCAAATAAGCCCTCAGGCACGAAAAAGCCCCGCCAGAGCGATCTGGCGGGGCTTTTTGTTGGCCGTGGCTTACAGGCCGGCAGCGGCGCGCAGGTCGGCAGCCTTGTCGGTGCGTTCCCAGGTGAAGGTGGTGAAGCTGTCGTTGCCGACGGTCTTGGACTGCGGCGTGCGGCCGAAGTGGCCGTAGGCAGCGGTGTCCTGATACATCGGGTGCAGCAGGTCGAGCATGCGGGTGATGGCATAAGGACGCAGGTCGAACACTTCGCGCACCAGCTGGATGATCTTCTCTTCGGCGATCTTGTGGGTGCCGAAGGTGTTGATCGAGATGGAGGTCGGCTGGGCCACGCCGATGGCGTAGGACACCTGGATCTCGCAGCGCTCGGCCAGGCCGGCGGCGACGATGTTCTTGGCCACGTAGCGGCCGGCGTAGGCGGCCGAGCGGTCGACCTTGGACGGGTCCTTGCCGGAGAAGGCGCCGCCGCCGTGACGGGCCATGCCGCCGTAGCTATCGACGATGATCTTGCGTCCGGTCAGGCCGCAGTCACCCACCGGGCCGCCGATGATGAACTGGCCGGTCGGGTTGATGTGGAACTGGGTGTCCTTGTGCAGCAGTTCGGCCGGCAGCACGTGCTTGACGATCAGCTCCATCACGCCGTCGCGCAGGTCGTCGTATTTCACTTCCGGGTTGTGCTGGGTAGACAGCACGACCGCGTCGATGGCGGCGACCTTGCCGTTTTCGTAGCGGCAGGTGACCTGGGATTTGGCATCCGGGCGCAGCCACGGCAGCAGGCCGGACTTGCGCGCTTCCGCCTGGCGCTCGACCAGACGGTGCGACAGCACGATGGGGGCAGGCATCAGCACGTCGGTTTCGTTGCTGGCGTAACCGAACATCAGGCCCTGGTCGCCAGCGCCCTGATCTTCCGGCTTGGCGCGGTCGACGCCCTGGTTGATGTCCGGGGACTGCTTGCCAATGATGTTGAGTACGCCGCAGGTGGCGCCGTCGAAGCCGACGTCGCTGCTGGTGTAGCCGATATCGCAAATCACGTCGCGGACGATCTGCTCCAGGTCGACCCAGGCGCTGGTGGTGACTTCACCGGCAACGATGGCTACGCCCGTCTTGACCAGGGTTTCCACAGCCACGCGGGCGTGCTTGTCCTGGGCGATGATGGCGTCGAGCACCGCATCGGAGATCTGATCGGCGATCTTGTCCGGATGCCCCTCGGACACGGACTCGGAGGTAAACAGGGAATATTCGCTCATCTATCGGTTCCTTTCTTGCCGGAGGCTGAAGGCGCTGTGCGCATCGGGTTTGGCAAAGTGCCGTAATTGAATCTGAAAGCCGTTTTTCAGGCCAATGTAGAGGCTTTCGCCGGGCGTCAGGCCGGCGGCCGTTGCCCAGCGCGCCAGGTCGTCCTGTTCGAAGCCGAGCCACAGGTCGCCACAGGCTTCGCGGGCCCAGCTCTGGTCGTGGCTGCACAGTTCGCTGAGCAGCAGACTGCCACCTGGGGCGACCAGCCCAGCCAGCTTGCGGAAGGCCTCGGCCGGCGTGGCGAAGTGGTGCAGCACCATGTTCAGCACCACGCAGTCAGCGGGCCGTTGCTCGTCCTGCAGCGCATCGGCCAGCTTCAGCTCGACGTTGTGCAGACCGATGGCAGCGCAACGCTGGCTGGCCAGTTCGAGCATAGCCGGGCTGTTGTCCAGTGCCGTGACCTGGGCGAAACGACGCGCCAGCTCGGGTAGGAAGGCGCCGTCACCCGGGCCGATTTCCAGCGCTGTAGCGCCAGGCGCGAAATGCAGCGCGTCGAGCAGGGCCAGCAGGCTGTCGCGATACTGAGGCAGGCCGGCGATCAGGTCCTGCTGCGCCTGGAAACTGCTGGCCATGCGTGCGAAGAAGTCGCGGCTGACGGTGGCGCGCTGCTGATGCACGGTGGCGATGCGCGCCTGCACGTCGTCGGGCAGCGGCAGTTCGTCGATATCGTCCAGCAAGGCAGCATGCAGACGGCCATTGGGCAGTGCGCGGCGGTAGAAGATCGCGTTTCCTTCGCGGCGCGTGGCGACCAGCCCGGCCTGGGCCAGGACCTTGAGGTGATGGCTCATGCCCGATTGGCCGATGGCGAAAATCTGCGCCAGTTCCAGCACGCCGAACGAATCGTTGCTCAGCGCGCGCAGCACATTCAGCCGCAGCGGGTCGCCGCCGGCCTTGCACAGGGCGGCGAGCTCGTCGCAGGGGTCGAAGTGCAGCTGGGATGCGCGCAGAGTCATGGTGGCGCAGTCTAGTCGGTCAATTTTCATACAGCAACAGCAATATCAAAAAGTTTTGATATTGCTGTTGCTGTTGCTGTTGCTGTTGCTGTTGCTGTTGCTGTCAGTCTGGTGTCTGGCTAAGTTCCAGGAACGCCGCAGGCGCCGGGCTCAGGCTGGCGCCGAGGCGCCACAGCACGTGCAGGTCGCGTTCGATTTGCAGATCTTGCACGGGCAGGTGATGCAGTTCGCCGCTGGCCAGTTCGCGCTCCACCACGCGTTGCGACAGCCAGGCGATGCCCTGACCGTCGGCGAGCAGGCGCTTGAGGGTCTCGGTGCTGCCGATGGCCATGCCAGCGTGCGGTTCCAGGCCATGGGCCCGGTAGGCCTGCTCGATACTGACGCGTGCGCCGGAGCCAGGCTCGCGCATGTACAGCGGATAGTCCTGCAGCCTTTCGGCCTTCAGAGCGGCGCTGCTGGCCAGGGGGTGGCGAGGCGATACCACGGGTAGCAGGGCGTCACGTGCCAGCAGGCGATGTGCATAGTCGCCCTGCGCGAAAGAGCCTTCGACGAAGCCTAGGCTGATGCGACCCTCATCCAGTTGCCGGGTCACCACATCGGTATTGCTCACTTCCAGGCTGACGAAAATGTGCGGGTGCATGGCGCGGAAGCGGATGAGCAGTGGCGGCAGCAGGTATGAACCGAGCGTGGCGCTGGCGCCCAGGTGCAGTTCGCCCTGCTCGAGTTGGGCGAAATCTCGCAGATCGCGTTCGGCCGCGCGCTCCAGGTTGAAGATGCGTTGGGCATAGTCCAGCAGGCGCAGGCCGCCTTCGGTCAGCTGTACACCGCGTGGCAGGCGGTCGAACAGGCGTAGGTCGAGGCTGGCTTCAAGATCGCGTATTTCGCGCGTCACCGCCGGCTGGCTGATATGCAGACGTTCTGCACCGGCGCTGATGCTGCCGGCTTCGGCGACCGCGAGAAAGACCTTGAGGTGATGCAGGTTCATGGCTTAGGCATAAATGAAAGGCATGCAGTGGATGCTGAATATGTATTTTTCATATGGCAAGCCAATTCTTAATCTGGCGTCGTCACTCATGTCACGGGACCACCCGACTCATGCTGCGCCCTTTCAGTCGTTTACCCGAGCCCCTGGCTGTCATACGTCATTTCATCCCTGGCTGGTTCGCCATGACCATGGGCACCGGCGTACTGGCGCTGGTGATCGCTCATCTGCCCTGGAGCATGCCGGGGCTGTCGCCGCTTGCCGAAGGGCTCTGGTTCGTTGCAGTCGGCCTGTTCGCCCTGTTCAGCATTCTGTTTCTGCTGCGCCTGATGCTGTTTCGCGAAACTGTCTGGCCGATGCTGCTGCATCCGGTGCAGTCGATGTTTCTCGGCGCCATTCCCATGGGCCTGGCGGTACTGATCAAGGGGCTGCTGCTGTTCGGCGTGCCGCGCTGGGGCGAGGGCGTCTATGCGCTGGCGCATCTGTTGTGGTGGCTGGATGCTGCACTGGCCTTGCTTGGCGCGCTGTTGGTGCCCTACCTGATGTTCACCCGCCAGCATCATGCGCTGGAAAAGCTCACCGCAGTCTGGCTGCTACCTATCGTCGCACCTGAGGTCGCTGCCAGCACGGCAGGAGCGTTGGCCCCGCACCTCGGTGCTGTGGCTGCGCAGCAGCTGTTGGTGGCTGGCTTCATACTCTGGGGTTTGTCGCTGTCACTGGCGTTCTCGCTGATCACCCTGGTGCTGCTGCGCCTGGCCCTGCACAAACTGCCGGATACCGATTTTGCCGCCACCAGTTGGTTGCCGCTGGGGCCTTTGGCCACCGGATGCCTCGGTCTGCTGAGCATGGGGCAGGCCGCGCCGCTGGCTTTCGCGGGCACGCCCCTGGCGAGCGCTGCCGAGCTGGCGCGTGACCTTGGCCTGATCGGCGGCCTGGCGCTGTGGGGCGCGGGGCTGTGGTGGCTGGTGATCGCCACCCTGTTCACCCGCCACTACATCCGCGACAACATCCCGTTCAATCTCGGCTGGTGGGGCTTCACCTTTCCCCTGGGGGTGTTCGCCCTGGCCACTTTTGAGCTGCAGGCGGTGACCGGGCTGAGCTTCTTCACTTTCGTCGGCCTGGTGCTGGCGGTGCAACTGGCGGCGGTGTGGTCGCTGGTGTTCAGTCGCACCCTCGCCGGTATCTGGCACGGTGAGCTGTTTCGGGCGCCCTGCCTGGGTGGGCCGGGCAGCCCGGCAGTGACTGTTCTCAGCGAGCAAGCCGGCTGATTTGGTCTCTACGACCATCTGTCATTGCCCCGCGGGGTCAGGCTGGGCGAAAATGGACGCCTTTTTTCGCCCCCTTCATTCAGAAGCAGCCCCCGTAGGAGATTCAGCGATGCCCAGCCGTCGTGAGCGAGCCAATGCCATTCGTGCCCTCAGCATGGATGCTGTGCAGAAAGCCAACAGCGGCCACCCCGGTGCCCCCATGGGTATGGCGGACATCGCCGAAGTGCTGTGGCGCGATTACCTGAAGCACAACCCGCAGAACCCGAACTTCGCTGATCGTGACCGCTTCGTGCTGTCCAACGGTCACGGTTCGATGCTGATCTATTCGCTGCTGCACCTGACCGGCTATGACCTGTCGATCGACGATCTGAAGAACTTCCGTCAACTGCACAGCAAGACCCCGGGTCACCCGGAATACGGCTACACCCCGGGCGTGGAAACCACCACCGGCCCGCTCGGCCAGGGCATCGCCAACGCCGTCGGTTTCGCCATTGCCGAGAAGGTACTGGGCGCGCAGTTCAACCGTGAAGGCCACGATATCGTCGACCACAACACTTACGTGTTCCTCGGCGACGGCTGCATGATGGAAGGCATCAGCCATGAAGTCTGCTCGCTGGCTGGTACCCTCGGCCTGGGCAAGCTGATCGCCTTTTACGACGACAACGGCATCTCCATCGACGGCGAGGTCGAAGGCTGGTTCACCGACGATACGCCGAAGCGTTTCGAAGCCTATGGTTGGCAGGTGATCCGCAATGTCGACGGCCATGATGCCGAAGAGATCAAGATGGCCATCGAGACCGCGCGCAAGAGCGTGGACCAGCCGACTCTGATCTGCTGCAAGACCACCATCGGTTTCGGTTCGCCGAACAAGCAGGGCAAGGAAGAGTGCCACGGCGCGCCGCTGGGCAACGACGAGATCGCTCTGACCCGCGCTGCCCTGGGCTGGAACCACGGTCCGTTCGAAATCCCGGCTGATATCTATGCCGAGTGGGACGCCAAGGAAGCAGGCGCTGCCGCCGAAGCCGCCTGGAACGAAAAATTCGCCGCCTACGCGGCTGCCTTCCCCGAGCTGGCTGCCGAGTTCAAGCGCCGCATCGCTGGCGAGCTGCCGGCCGACTTCGCCGAGAAGGCCGCTGCCTACGTGCGTGAAGTGGCGGAGAAGGGTGAAACCATCGCCAGTCGCAAGGCTAGCCAGAATGCGCTGAACGCCTTCGGCCCGCTGCTGCCGGAGTTCCTCGGTGGCTCCGCCGACCTGGCCGGTTCCAACCTGACCCTGTGGAAAGGCTGCAAGGGCGTATCTGCCGACGACGCATCCGGCAACTACATGTTCTACGGCGTGCGCGAGTTCGGCATGAGCGCGATCATGAACGGCATCGCGCTGCATGGCGGTTTCGTACCGTACGGTGCGACCTTCCTGATCTTCATGGAATACGCGCGCAACGCGGTGCGCATGTCCGCACTGATGAAAAAGCGCGTCCTGTACGTGTTCACCCACGATTCCATCGGCCTCGGCGAAGACGGCCCGACCCACCAGCCAATCGAGCAACTGGCCAGCCTGCGTGGTACGCCAAACCTCGACACCTGGCGTCCAGCCGATGCGGTTGAGTCCGCCGTGGCCTGGAAATACGCCATCGAGCGCGCCGACGGTCCGAGTGCCCTGGTATTCAGCCGCCAGAACCTGCCGCACCAGCAGCGCGATACCCAGCAACTGGCGGATGTCGCCCGTGGTGGTTACGTGCTCAAGGACAGCGCCGGTGAGCCGGAGCTGATCCTCATCGCCACCGGCTCGGAAGTCGGCCTGGCCGTGGCTGCCTACGACAAGCTGACCGCAGCCGGCCGTAAGGTGCGCGTAGTGTCGATGCCGTCGACCAGCGTGTTCGACCAGCAGGACGCCGCTTACAAACAGGCCGTGTTGCCGTTGGAAGTGGGCGCGCGTATCGCCATCGAAGCCGCGCATGCCGACTTCTGGTACAAGTACGTCGGCCTGGAAGGGCGCATCATCGGCATGACTACCTTCGGTGAGTCGGCCCCGGCGGCTGCGCTGTTCGAAGAATTCGGCTTCACTGTCGACAACGTCGTCGGCACCGCCGAAGAACTGCTGGACGCCTGATGCTTCGGCCCCCCCTCCTCCGCGAACGGGGGAGGGCGCCGAACTGCGAACCTGCGAGACACCATGTCCAATCGCCCCTTTCGTGTCGCCCTCAACGGCTATGGCCGTATTGGCCGTTGCGTGCTGCGCGCGTTGCATGAGCGTGGCAACTCGTCGAGCCTGGAAATCGTCGCGCTCAACGACCTGGCCGACCAGGCCAGCGTCGAATACCTGACCCGCTTCGACTCTACCCACGGCCGTTTCCCCGGTGAGGTGAAGGTCGATGGCGACTGCCTGCACATCAATGGCGACTGCGTGAAGGTGTTGCGTCAAAGCGAGCCGGAGGCCATCGACTGGGCGGCGCTGGATATCGACCTGCTGCTCGAATGCTCCGGGCAGTACACCACGCGCGCCGATGCCGAGCGTTTTCTCGATGCCGGCGCGCCGCGCGTGTTGCTGTCGCAGCCGATGGCGAGCGAGACGGATATCGACGCCACCGTTGTCTTTGGCGTCAATCAGCAGTGCCTGAGCGGTGCCGAGCGCCTGGTGTCGAATGCGTCCTGTACCACCAACTGCGGTGTGCCGCTGTTGAAACTTCTCGACGAGGTGGTGGGTCTGGAGTACGTCTCCATTACCACCATCCACTCGGCGATGAATGACCAGCCCGTGATCGATGCCTATCACCACGAAGACCTGCGCCGCACGCGCTCGGCCTTCCAGTCGGTGATTCCGGTGTCCACCGGCCTGGCCCGTGGTATCGAGCGTTTGCTGCCGGAGCTGGCCGGGCGCATCCAGGCCAAGGCCATCCGCGTGCCGACGGTGAACGTCTCCTGCCTGGACATCACCCTGCAGACCGCACGCGACACCTCGGCAGAAGAGATCAACCGCGTGCTGCGCCTGGCAGCGGAAAGCGGCCCGCTCAAGGGGCAGCTGGCCTACACCGAATTGCCGCATGCCAGCTGCGACTTCAACCACGACCCGCACTCGGCCATCGTCGACGGCAGCCAGACCCGCGTGTCCGGCCCGCGTCTGGTCAACCTGCTGGCCTGGTTCGACAACGAGTGGGGCTTCGCCAACCGTATGCTCGATGTCGCCGAACATTTTCTCGCTGTATCCACTTCCCCCGTACAACCAGCCCCCGTGAAGGACTGATCCATGACCGTTCTGAAGATGACCGACCTCGACCTCAACGGTAAGCGCGTGCTGATCCGCGAAGACCTCAACGTCCCGGTGAAGGACGGTGTGGTCAAGAGCGACGCGCGTATCCTCGCCTCGCTGCCGACCATCAAGCTGGCGCTGGAAAAAGGCGCGGCCGTACTGGTTTGCTCGCACCTCGGGCGCCCGGAAGAGGGTGTCTACAGCGAAGAAGACAGCCTGGCACCGGTGGCTGCCTACCTGAGCAAGGCGCTCGGCCGTGAGGTGCCGCTGGTCAAGGACTACCTCGGTGGCGTCGAGGTCAAGGCCGGCGAACTGGTGCTGCTGGAGAACGTGCGCTTCAACAAGGGCGAGAAGAAGAACACCGACGAGCTGGCTCAGCAGTATGCTGCCCTGTGCGACGTGTTCGTCATGGACGCCTTCGGTACTGCCCACCGTGCCCAGGGCTCGACCCATGGCGTGGCCAAGTTCGCCAAGGTCGCCTGCGCAGGTCCCTTGCTGGCTGCCGAGCTGGATGCTTTGGGCAAGGCCCTGGACAAACCGGCGCGGCCGATGCTGGCCATCGTCGCCGGCTCCAAGGTGTCGACCAAGCTCGACGTGCTCAACTCCCTGGCCGACATCTGCGACTCGCTGATCGTCGGTGGCGGCATCGCCAACACCTTCCTCGCCGCAGCCGGCCTGCCGGTGGGCAAGTCGCTGTACGAGGCCGATCTGGTCGACACCGCCAAGGCCATCGCAGCCAAGGTCAGCGTGCCGCTGCCGGTCGACGTGGTGGTGGCCAAGGCCTTCGCCGAAGACGCCGAGGCTACCGTCAAGTCGGTCAAGGACGTCGCCGAGGACGACATGATCCTCGACATCGGCCCGCAGACCGCCAGGCAGTTCGCCGAGATGCTCAAGGCCTCGCAGACCATCCTGTGGAACGGTCCGGTCGGTGTGTTCGAGTTCGACCAGTTCGGCAATGGCACCAAGGCCCTGGCCCAGGCCATCGCCGAAAGCCCGGCGTTCTCCATCGCTGGTGGTGGCGATACGCTGGCGGCCATCGACAAGTACGGCGTGGCCGAGAAGATTTCCTACATCTCCACGGGTGGCGGTGCCTTCCTCGAGTTCGTCGAGGGCAAGGTATTGCCGGCCGTGGAAGTGCTGGAGCAGCGCGCACAATAAAGGCGAGCTAGGGTGATGGGTGTCACCCTGCGCCCCGGCTGATTAAACCCTGACGCGAACGGGTGGTCTGTAGAAAACCGGATCATCGTACAAGGAGTCGTGTCATGGACAAGTTAGCCGCATTGAGCGTGATTGGTATGTTGCTGGCCGGTTGTGCCAGCGGTGGTCGGGATGCGGCCTGCGAGGTCTTCAGCCCTGCGCAGATCGAAACCCCGACCACTCAGGATGATCAGCGTGTCGAGGAAAGTACTGGCCAGCCTACTGGCCCGGCGCCGGAACAGCGTTGCTGACGAGGAGAGGCAATTGAGCGGGATCAAACTGGCGGGGCTCGCTGCCATCGCCCTGCTGCTGGCAGCCTGCAGCAGCCAGCCGGCCGCGCCGGATCAGTGGAATCGCTGGGTGTGCGACAGCCAGGCCGAAGTCCAGTGGCGCTTCGCCAATGGCAGCTTCGACCAGGTGGACGTGCGCCTGGGTGGTGATGACATTGTCTATCGCTTGACGCAGGAACCGGCCGCGTCCGGTGCGCTGTACAGCGATGGACGCCTGTCCTTTCACACCAAGGGAGAGGAAGGGCTGGTCTACTGGACGGCCACCGATGACCTGATAGGCCGCGGCTGCAAGGCTCCGTAACATCCTCGGTGATGCCGAGGAGGGAGCGGCGGGCATGTCCCAGCTTCACGAAACTTGAACAACGCCTGCCCCTGCGGCAGGCTTGCACGATTAACGACCTCCAAACCGGGAGACAGAAACACCATGGCACTTATCAGCATGCGCCAGATGCTCGACCACGCCGCCGAATTCGGCTACGGCGTGCCGGCCTTCAACGTCAACAACCTCGAGCAGATGCGCGCCATCATGGAAGCCGCCGACAAGACCGATTCGCCGGTCATCGTCCAGGCCTCCGCTGGTGCCCGCAAGTACGCCGGTGCGCCGTTCCTGCGCCACCTGATCCTGGCTGCCATCGAAGAATTCCCGCACATCCCGGTGTGCATGCACCAGGATCACGGCACCAGCCCTGACGTGTGCCAGCGTTCCATCCAGCTGGGTTTTTCCTCGGTGATGATGGACGGCTCGCTGAAGGAAGACGGCAAGACCCCGGCCGACTACGACTACAACGTCCGCGTGACCCAGCAGACCGTGGCGTTCGCCCATGCCTGCGGCGTGTCCGTGGAAGGCGAGCTGGGTTGCCTGGGCAGCCTGGAAACCGGTATGGCCGGTGAAGAAGACGGCGTCGGCGCCGAAGGCGTACTGGATCACAGCCAACTGCTGACTGATCCGGAAGAGGCTGCCGACTTCGTCAAAAAGACCCAGGTCGACGCCCTGGCCATCGCCATTGGCACCAGCCACGGCGCCTACAAGTTCACCAAGCCGCCAACCGGTGACGTGCTCTCCATTGAGCGCATCAAGGAAATTCACAAGCGCATCCCCAACACTCACCTGGTGATGCACGGTTCTTCCTCCGTTCCGCAGGAATGGTTGAAGGTGATCAACGAATTCGGCGGCGACATCAAGGAAACCTATGGTGTGCCGGTCGAGGAAATCGTCGAGGGCATCAAGCACGGCGTGCGTAAGGTCAATATCGACACCGACCTGCGCCTGGCTTCCACCGGCGCGATCCGCCGCATGATGGCCGAGCACCCGAGCGAGTTCGACCCGCGCAAGTTCTTCGCCAAGACCATCGTCGCCATGCGTGACATCTGCATCGCCCGCTACGAAGCCTTCGGCACCGCAGGCAACGCCTCCAAGATCAAGCCGATCTCCCTGGAAGGTATGTACCAGCGCTATGCCAGCGGCGAGCTGAACGCCAAGGTCAACTGATCCGACGCGGGCCAAGGCCCGCTTGGACCAGCCGAAAGCCGCGACTGCGCAAGCGTCGCGGTTTTTTCATGCCTGCCGTTCAGGTCTCAGGGCGCTGTGCTGAGCAATGCGCGATGCTCGATGTTCAACTGGTCGAAGCGTGCGGCGCCGGCTTCGGTTTCGTAGCCGGTGTTGTCCTGTGTGTAGACGCCAGCCTTGAAGTACAGCGCTTTGGTCGCCCAGGATGAGTCGAGGCGGGTGCTCCAGTTGTTCCTGTCGAGCTGGATCGCCAGGGTGCCGTCGTGCTTGAGGTTGATCACATAGCTGAACGCCTGATCGAGCGCGATGCCGCTGGCCACGGTGACCGTCTGAATTTCCGCATCCGGCGTCATGCGGATCTTAGCGACGATATTGCCGTTGGCGGTCTTGGTCTTGTACTGGTACTCCAGCTTGAGCAGCGGCATCGAGCTTTTGTGAGCGTGGATCTGGCCGATGACGATCTTGCCGGTCGAGGGTACCTGGCTGACGCTCAGCCTGGCGCTCAGCACGTGATCGGCGCCCGGGTAGGTCCAGTTGCGCAGGCTGCCATCGGCGTAGGTCTCGCGCAGCTCGCTGCGCGGATAGGTGGCGCTTTCGGTGGTGGTGCCGTTGACCGGTGACCAGAAGAAGATGGCGCCATCCCTGGACTGGAAATAATGATCCTGGTAACCACCGGCCAGCACACGGGTCTCGATGGTGGTCGCAGGGACGCCGACTGGAATGCTGAGATTCCACATGGCAAGTTCGATCATGTTCAAAGCTCCTGAAAGACGGAAACTTCAGTCGAGGACACATCTCATCCAGGAGTCAGTAACGGCTTACTTGGCGTTCCGGCCGGTGACGCGCGAGCTAGAAGGGTGGCAGGGCTGCCGGTCACGAGCAGCGAGTGTGCTCGTGGCGCGCTTTATAGCGGCATCCGGGGTAAAAGCGTGATAGCCGTCTGTCGGTTTGTTGGCGCCAATATAAAGTCATTATCATTGGCGCTTTCGGTCCGCGGTAAAGCCCGACGAAAGCGAGGGGTGTCGGCGACATTCGGCACAGGTAAAACCCTGTAAAACACCCAGGGCATGACGGCCGGTGGGGTACGCCATAATTCGTGCACTGTCGTTCCGGGAACTCTCTCCATGTCCAGTAAGCCGCGCCTGTTGCTCGCTTTCGTCCTCGCCGTGTTGCTGGCCTCGCTGCTTGCCTCGATCTTCCAGACCCAGACCAACCTCGCCGCCCTGCAAGCCCTGGGGGCTCCGGTGCCAATGGAGGTGCGCGTTGGCACCACCTGCCTCGACCTGCTCGGTTTTGCCCCAACCTTCATCCTGCTCAGTGCGCTGGGCTTTCTCGTCGCCCTGCCGATGGCCGCCTGGTTCGCCCGGCGCATGCCGACCCTGCGCTGGCTGATCTTCGTGCTGGCTGGCGCGATGGCCATCTGGTCGGCTCTGGCCTTGGCCAACGCCGTAGCGCCGATGCCGACGCTGATCGCCGCTGATCGCAGCCCGTTCGGTACGCTTGGACTGATGGCCTGCGGCAGTGTCGGCGCGCTGCTGTTCGGCCTGCTGGGCCGACGCGTGCGCTATCGGACGCAGCCGACCTCTTCCGACTCTCTGTGACAAGGCGTTGCCCATGTTGAGAAGTACCCGCGCGCTATTGTTCGGCGCCCTGCTGGTCAGTACGCCCTTGCAGGCGCTGGATTACCGCATCGAAACCTTCAGCGAAGGCCTGGAGAACCCCTGGGCGATGGCCTTCCTGCCGGATGGCCGCCTGCTGGTCACCGAGCGGGTCGGGCGCCTGCGCATCGTCGAAGCCGATGGCAGTGTCGACCCCCAGCCCGTCGCGGGCCTGCCCGAGGCTTTCATCGCGGCCCAGGCCGGGCTGATGGAAGTGGCGCTGGACCCGGACTACAGCGACAACCGCTGGCTGTACCTGAGCTACGCGCACGGCTCGCTGGAGGCCAACAACACGCGGCTGGCGCGTGCTCGCCTGGTGGACGACGAGCTGCATGACTTCGAAGTGCTGTTTACCGCTCAGCCGCTCAAGGCCGGCGCTGCACACTATGGCGGGCGTATCGCCTTCCTGGCCGACAAGACCCTGGTGCTGACGCTAGGCGACGGCTTCGACTGGCGTGAGGAGGCGCAGAATCCGGCCAATCACCTGGGCAAGATCGTACGTCTGAACCGCGACGGCAGCGTGCCGCAGGACAACCCGCTGGTTGAGCAGGATGGGGCCGCGCCGGAGATCTACAGCCTCGGTCACCGCAACGTTCAGGGCATCTTCTTCGACGCCGAGCACAATCGCCTCTACAGCCACGAGCACGGACCGCGCGGGGGCGACGAGCTCAACCTGATTGAGCCCGGCAACAACTACGGCTGGCCGCTGGCGACCTTCGGCATCGACTACACCGGCGCGCGGGTCAGCCCCTACACCGAGTTGCCGGGGCTGATCTCGCCGCTGCTGCACTGGACGCCTTCAGTCGCGCCGTCGAGCCTGACGCTGTATCGCGGTGAGCTGTTCCCCGATTGGAAGGGTGACCTGTTCGCCGCCACCCTGGCCGAACGCAGCGTACGCCGTATCCGAGTGCGCGACGGCATGCTGGCCGGCGAGGAAATTCTCTTCGAGGAGCTGGACGAGCGTATTCGCGATGTGCGAGGCGGGCCGGATGGCGCGCTCTATCTGCTCACCGATAACCCAGAGGGGCGTCTGTTGCGTGTGGTTCCCAGCGAGTGAGGCGCCATCCGGTACACTGACGGTCCAGATGAAAGCGGGATCGTATCGTTGAAGTATCTACAGGGTTATCCGGTTACCGTGCAGCAGCAGGTCCGCCAGCTGATCGCCGATGATCGGCTGGGTGACTACCTGGCGCAGCGTTATCCGGGGCGACACGAAGTGCAGAGTGACAAGGCGCTGTACGGCTACGTGATGGCACTCAAGCAGGAGCACCTGAAGAACGCGCCGGCTATCGACAAGGTGCTCTACGACAATCGCCTCGACCTCACCCATCGCGCCCTGGGCCTGCACACGGCGATCTCGCGGGTGCAGGGTGGCAAGCTCAAGGCCAAGAAGGAGATTCGCGTCGCCTCGCTGTTTCGCGATGCCGCGCCAGCCTTTCTGGAGATGATCGTGGTGCACGAGTTGGCGCACCTTAAGGAGGCCGAGCACAACAAGGCCTTCTACAAGCTTTGCGATCATATGCTGCCAGGCTACGTGCAGATCGAGTTCGACCTGCGCATGTTCCTGACCTGGCGCGAGATGACGGGCTCGGCCTGATAGCCTGCAGGATCAGCGGTACGACACGATCCGTAGGGGACGCTATGCGCACCACGGACATCGTCTTTCGCGCGCACAGCGCACCCTATAGGCTCAGCCGTGCAGGCGCACGTTGAGCTGGTCGACCACCGGCGCCCAGTCGGCGTCTTCGAGAATTTCCTCACGCAGCAGCGCGGCCTGAGCTGGCGTCCAGAACGGCGCATCGGACAGTTTGCAGGCATCAGGCAGCGGCGAATGGGTGCTGATGAAGGCGTTGATGCTGTCGGCATCGTCGGGCAAGCCGAGTTGCTTGAACAGCGCGGGCAGGCTGTGGACGGGCTTTTCCATGATGGGGGCTCCAAACGAGAGGTTCATCTTTAATTACCCAACCCAGGCGCAGATAGTTCCGCTCAAGGGCACCTCTAAAAACTACCTCGGCTTTGGCTTCCTGCGTCGCTTTACCTCCTGCATCCATGCAGTCGTCGCCTACGTTTCTAGAGGCGCCCTCAATCGACCGTCAATACCTCGAAGGCTTGCAGCCGCTGGCCCATCGGCAGGTTGATTTCGTCGCCGGGATGCTTGCCGAGCAGCAGGCGTCCCAGCGGTGCAGCATTGCCCAGTACCTGGATGCTCTGCCCAGCATGCTGCAGTTTCATGCTGGCGCCTTGCGGGCCGAGGAACAGCCACTGCTCGTGACCGTCTTCGCTGGCCAGCAGGATCAGCGCGCCCAGTTCGATGCCTTGCGCCGCGTCGAATGGCCGCGGGCGCAACTGGCGCCAGGTGATCAGGGTCTGGCGCAACTCTTCGACTCGGCGCGCCTGCCCGCTGGCCAGGTAGGCGGCCTCCAGGCCCAGGGTGTCGTACTTGTTCTCGGCGACGTTCTCCTCATGGGTGGCCGCTTCATGGGCGGTGAGGGCGGCGAGGCTGGCCTGCTCGAGGTCGGCCTGCAGATGGGTGAGCACGTCTTGCAGCAGCAGATTCTTGTCCATGGAGCGTTATCGGTTCGGGTGAGGCGATGGGCCATGCCCATTTTCAAGGATTCTGGGTAGCCAGCTGCACGCGGTTGCGGCCTTCGGCCTTGGCTCGGTACATGGCCGCGTCGGCCAGGCGAATCAGCGTGGTGGCATCATCGCCGCCGCGTGTCAGGGCGATGCCGATGCTGGCACCGACGCGCACGGCACGATCTTCCAGATACATCGGCGTGTCCAGCCCTTCCAGCAGGCGCTTGGCCAGGTCCTGGGCATCCTCAGCCGACTGTACGTTCTCGCAGATCACCACGAACTCGTCACCGCCCAGGCGCGCGGGCAGGTCGGCGTCGCGAATGTACTGGCGCAAGCGTCCGGCGATTTCCGCCAGCACCTGGTCGCCAAATCCGTGCCCGTGCTGATCGTTGATCGGCTTGAAACCATCGAGGTCGATCAGCATCACGGCCAGCAATTCGTCGCGACGCAGGCTGCGTGCCAGGGCCTGATCCAGATGTTGCTGCAGTGCGGTGCGATTGGCCAGGCCGGTCAGCGGGTCCTGCAGCGCCAGTTCGCTGAGACGCTGATTGGCCTGCTCCAGCGCCAGGGTGCGTTCGGTGACCCGCTTGGCGAGCACCTGCTCATTGAGTTGCAGCGCCGCCTCGCGCTGGCGCTTGAGTTCATTGAAGCGCGCGGCCAGGGCGAAGGACAGCAGGATCATCTCCAGCCCCGAGCCGATCTGCATGGCGTACAGGGTGAGAAAGTTCGACGGAATCAGGGCGAAGTTGCGCAGTGCCAGCAGCACAGCGCCCGTCAGCAGCATCAGCCAGGCCAGGGCGAACAGGCGCGCACCGGGCACCCGATAGCCGACGCAGACGAAGCTGGTGACCAGCAGCGTCAGGGTGGCGATCAGGCCGGTCATCGACATCAGCTGCAGCGCGTGCTGCACCGGCAGCAGCACCGTGGCTAATACAGCGCCGCCGATGGCGATGCACAGCACCAGCAGGCCCCTGTCCCAGCGCGGCAGCCACTGGCGGGTGTCGAGAAAGCTGCGGGCGAAAATCACCGACAGCAGGGCCGCCGACGTCAGGCTGACCGGCAGCATGCGGTTGCTCCAGGGCGCCGCCTCGGACCACAGATACTGCGCGCCAAGACCGTTGAGCGACAGCACGCTGAGGGCGAAGGCGCACATGAACAACACGTAGTTGAGGAAGGGCCGTTCGCGCAGGGCGAGAAACAGCAACAGGTTGTACAGACCTAGCGCGATCAGGACGCCAAAGTAGATGGCGTGTACCAGATAGCCATTCTGGCTGTGCTGCTCGAAATCGCGCAGCGACATCAGTGCGCCGCTGAGGGTCATGCTGCCCCGCGAATCGACGCGTAGGTACAGCGTGCGCTGTTCGCCAGGTTGCAGAGTGATCTCGAATACCGGATAGCGATGACCAACGGCGCGCTCGGCGTAGGGCACGGTATCGCCACTGCGCGACTCGCGCACGCTGTCGGCGCCGATGTCGTAGAGGCGTACTTCATCCAGCGACGCGTAGTTCAGTTCCAGGCGCCAGGTACGTGCTTGCTGGGCCTCCGATTGCAGGGGCAGGCGCAGCCAGATCACCCCCGGCACATAGCCGAAGCTCAGATCGCGGCGCTTCAGTGAGGGCTCAAATGGCGCATCGGCGGCGCGGACGTCGTCCAGGCTCAGGGTGCCCTGTGGGTCGGCGAGAAAATCCACCAGGCCGTAAAGATCCTGCGGCGCACTGGTGTCGTCCAGGTGCGTGGCGGCCAGGGAGAGCTGGCTGGCCAGCAGCAGGCAGCACACCAGCAGCAGACCCGGCAACGAGACCGGGAAGGCAGGGGCGGCGTGTCGGTTGGCTGGCATGGGCAAGGCCTGGGAAATAGGCGTCGTCAGATAGTGGCAGAAAGCCAAGCGGTGCGGCTAGTGGGCATCCTTCTGCAGGTGTGCCGCCAGTGTACGCAGCGGCGCCAGTTGGCGGCAGATCAGCGCCAGTTGCGTTTGCACCAGGCGCTGGCGTTCGTCGACATCATCGGCGATCTGCTCCAGGCTCTGCGCCAGCGCCTGTTCCTCGTCGCTGTGAATGGCCAGGGGTTGCTCGCCGCGCAGGCCGGTGGCGATTTCATCGAGACTGCTCGCCAGCGCTTCGGCCTGTTCCAGCAGTTGTGCCTGGGCCGCCTGCGGCAACTGCTCGCCGCGATGTGCGCCGAGTGCGGAGAGGTAGCTGAGCAGGGTGTGCGACAGCACCAGGAAGCGAAAGCCGAGGTCGGCATCCTTACGGAAGTGCCCCGGCTCCATCAGCATGTTGCCGAGGGTGGTGGACAGTGCGGCATCGGCATTGTGCGCGTTACGTCGGGCCAGGCGGTAGCCGAGGTCGTCACGCTTACCGCGTGCGTACTGGGCGATGATTTGCCGCAGGTAGGCGCTATTGCAGCTCAGCGTGCCGGCGAGCATGCGGCCCAGGCGCCGGCCTTGCCAGTCCGGCAGGATCAGGAATACCGCCAGCCCGGCGATCATGCCGCCCAGCAAGGTATCGACCAGGCGCGGCAGGAACAGGCCGTAGCCATCGCCGACCTGATTGAAGCAGAACAGCACCAGCAGGGTGATCGCCGCCGTAGCCAGGGTGTAGCGGGTGCTGCGCGTGGCGAAAAAAGCGACCCCGGCAACAACGGCGAACAGCGCCTGGATACGCGGATCGGGGAACAGGTCGAACAGCGCCCAGCCAAGCCCCAGGCCGAGCAAGGTGCCGACGATGCGCTGCACCAGCTTCAGGCGCGTGGCGCCATAGTTCGGCTGGCAGACGAACAGAGTGGTCAGCAGAATCCAGTAGCCCTGGGCCGGGTGAATCAGGTGCAGCAGGCCGTAACCGGCGGCCAGGGCGAGGGACAGGCGCAAGGCGTGGCGAAACAGTAACGAGGTGGGTGTCAGCTGCTGGCCGATGCGCTCGGCGACTTCGCGCAGCGAATGCGGTTCGCGGTCGAGCAGGCTGCTGTCCTGTTCATCGGCCAGGGCATCGGGGTTGCTGGCGTTGCCGAGCAGCAGGTCGAGGCTGGCCAGGTTGCCGGCCAGTGCGCCGAGTGAGCGCAGCAGGCGGCGCCAGGCCGGGTTGCTTTGCAGATGCAGATGGTCGAGCGACGCATGCAGGTCTTCCAGTGCCTGGCTGCACAGTTCGCGATACTCGAAGGGCTGGCGCAGCTCGATGGCGCTGCCCAGGCGTTGGCAGGCTTCACCGTGCAGGCGCAGCAGGCGCTGGCAGCGGAACAGCACGTCGCTGTGGAAGAAGGCCTCGGCCAGCTCGTTGTAGGGGTAGTGCGAGGAGCTGGCGCGTTCGTGAATGTCCTGGGCGAGAAAGTACAGCTTCAGGTAGCGATTGACCTTGGGCCCGGGGCGTCCGTTGCCGACCCGGTGCAGGATGATCTCCTTGGCCGCATTGAGCGCCGACACCACGCGCCCGTTCTGCTGCGCCAGCTCCAGGCGGCGCTGCTCGACGTCCAACTGGCGCACGGGTTCGAACAGGGCTGCCTTGAGCTTGAGGTACTTGCCCAGTTCGCGAAACAGCCTGGCCAGGCTCTGCTGCACCGGCTGATGGGCGAACAGGCCATGCCAGATCACCGACAACAGTCCGTACCAGGCGGCGCCAGCGACCAGCAGCAGCGGCTCCAGCCACAGGCCGGCGACGCCGCCGCGCTGCTCGACGCCGATCATGCTGTACACGGCGAGAATCAGCGTACCGGAGCCCAGGGTGGCGAAACGCTCGCCTAGGGCGCCGAGCAGAGTCAGGCAGAACGCCGATAGCGCCAGGGCGATGACGAACAGCCAGGGGTAGGGAAAGAGAAACTCCACTGCATACGCGGCTGCGCTGAAGCAGGCCAGGGTCACCAGCACCGCACCCAGGCGGCCCTGCCAGCTGTCGTCGGTCTCGGTCAGGGCGCTGGCGATGATGCCGAGGAACAACGGAATCAGCCCGTGCATCCAGCCCTGCCACCAGCACAGCGCAAGGGCTCCGGCCAGGGCGATGAACACCCGTAGGCTTGTGCTGAACTTGTCCAGTGCCCAGAGGCGGCGTAGCGATTGGCGAAGTCTAGGGCGAGGCATACGGGGCCTTGTCTGAAGCATTGCGGGCAGACTACCCGACTCGCTGGTCGCTGGGTATTGGGCGGGCACGTGATTGACGTTTTGGACTGAATGGTTCCAAATATGCCCCATGACGACACGTGGACGACCCAAAAGCTTCTGCCCGGACCAGGCCCTGGAAAACGCCATGCAGTTGTTCTGGCAGCGCGGCTACGAGGCCGCATCGCTACAGGACCTGCAGGCGGCCACCGGGCTGTCCAAGAGCAGCCTGTATCAGACCTACCCGAGCAAACAGGCCTGGTTCATCGCTGCGTTCAGCCGCTACGTCGCTCAGCGCCGCGCTTTGCTGCTTGAGCAGTTGCAGGCCAGCGCCTCGCCGCTTGCCTTCATCCATGAGCGCCTGCTCAGTGTGCTCGAAGATGACGGCCCCGGTGGTGTGCCGCGAGGCTGCATGCTGGTCAACGTCGCTAACGAGTTTTCTCTTTCGGAGCCGGCGCTGGTACCGGTTCTGCGGCAGGCCACGGCGGGTTTCTGCCAGGTGTTCGAAGAGGCGTTGGCGCGTGCCGTGGCCTGCGGGGAGCTGCGCAACGGCCAGGACCTCGCGGCTCGAGCGGGCTACCTGCAGTGCGTGATGAGCGGGCTGCGCACGCAGGTGAAATCCGCGGTGCCGGCGGAGTCGATCCGCGCCACCGTGGCGGTGGTGATGTCCAGCCTGGGCAGCCAGTGAGCAAGCCCGCGCGGTTTTCGTTCGTTTAATTTTGGACTGACTGGTTCTTAATGGGGGTGATATGCGGGAGTTGTTCGAACTGTGCGGCGCCGATCGTGAGCTGTTGTTCTCGCCATATTGCTGGCGCGTACGTCTGGCCCTGGCGCACAAGGGGCTGGACTGGCAGAGCCGGCCGATACGCTTCACCGACAAGGAGCTGATCGCCTTTTCCGGGCAGAAGCTGGTGCCGGTGCTGAGCGATGACGGCGAAACGCTGCACGACAGCCTGGCCATCTTCACCTATCTGGATCAGCGTTACCCGCAACGCCCGTTGCTCGGTGAAGGGCTGGCGGCCGAGCGCGCCCGCCTGGTAGAACGCCTGAGCTTTCATATGGTTCGCGTCCCACTGCTGAAGATACTGATCCCGCGCGTCTGGCAGGTGATCGACCCGGCTGACCGTGAGTATTTCCGCAGTAGCCGCGAGCAGGCGCTGGGCATGAGCCTGGAGGCGTTCGCCGATCCCGAGATCGGGGAACGTCTGTTTCGTGAAGGTGTGGCGCCGCTGGAAATGTGGCTGCGTGAACAACCATTCCTCGAAGGCCAGGCGCCTGGCGGTTGTGACTATCTGCTGGCGGGCATGCTGCTTTGGGCCTGGTGTCTTGGGGCGCAGCCTTGGGCCGACAATTCGGCCCTGGGCGCTTGGTTCATGCGCATCCTGCAGGCTTACGAGGCGACTCACGGCCCGGTCAAGCGGGCCGCGATCCAGGTGGAGGAAAAGCAATGATCGACCTGTACTACTGGACCACACCGAACGGCCACAAGGTCAGCATCTTCCTCGAAGAGGCTGGGCTGGAATACCGCATCGTCCCGGTGCATATCGGCAAGGGTGAGCAATTCGCTCCCGAGTTTCTCAAGATCGCACCGAACAACCGCATTCCCGCCATCGTCGATCATGCGCCGGCCGGTGGCGGCGAGCCCATCGCTCTGTTCGAGTCCGGTGCGATTCTCGAGTACCTGGCCGACAAGAGCGGGCAGTTCCTGCCGCGCGAGACGCGGGCACGCTTCAACGTCCTGCAGTGGCTGTACTGGCAGATGGGCGGCGTCGGCCCGATGGCCGGGCAGAACCACCATTTCGTGCGCTACGCACCGGAGCCGATTCCGTACGCCATCGATCGCTACGTGAAGGAAACCGCCCGCCTCTACGGCGTGCTGGATCGCCAACTGGCCGGGCGCGAGTACGTCGCAGGCGACTATTCCATCGCCGACATGGCCATCTATCCCTGGGCCAGGGGCTGGCAGACGCAGCAGCAGAAGCTGGAGGACTTGCCCAACATGGCCGCCTGGCTAGAACGCATCGAAGCGCGCCCGGCTGTACAGCGTGCCTATGCGCTGGTGGAGCAGGTGAATGCCGATTCGCAGGCGCTGCTCACTGCCGAAGCGCGGCGGCTGTTGTTCGGGCAGTGACGGACGGACAGCTTTTCTGACGTTTTTCCCGGTGAGGCGCGTGGCGCTTTTCTAGACTTCAGGGTGTTGATCCTGAACGCTGGGAGAGAGTCATGCGAATCGGCGTACCCAAGGAAATCAAGAATCACGAGTACCGTGTCGGCCTTACGCCGCAGTCCGTGGCCGAACTGACCACGCTGGGGCATGAGGTGTGGATCGAGACCCTGGCCGGCGCCGCCATCGGTTTTGCCGATGAGGATTACCGCAAGGCCGGGGCGCAGATCGCTCCGTGCGCCGGCGAGGTGTTCCAGCAGGCGCAGCTGATCGTCAAGGTCAAGGAGCCTCTGGCGGTGGAACGGGCCAAGCTGCGCGAGCAGCATACGCTGTTCACCTACCTGCACCTTGCGCCGGACCGGCCGCAGACCGATGAGCTGATGGCCAGCGGCGCCATCTGTATCGCCTACGAGACGGTGACCGATGCGCAGGGCCGCCTGCCGTTGTTGGCGCCGATGTCGGAAGTGGCTGGGCGCATGTCGATCCAGGCCGGTGCCGGTTGCCTGGAAAAGGCGCGTGGCGGTCGCGGCGTACTGCTCGGCGGCGTGCCTGGGGTGGCGCCGGGCAAGGTGGTGATCCTCGGCGGTGGTGTGGTTGGCAGTCATGCTCTGGCCATGGCCGTTGGCCTGGGCGCCGATGTCACGGTACTGGACAAGAGCGTCGATGCCCTGCGCCGGCTCGATGCGCAGTACGGCAACCGCATCACCACGCTCTATTCCACTCGCGCTGCAGTGCAGGAGCAGGTGTTGGCGGCCGACTTGGTCATCGGCGGCGTGTTGATTCCCGGGGCGGCTGCGCCCAAGTTGATCAGTGCGGACATGGTGCGCCAGATGAAGGCCGGCGCGGTGTTGGTGGATGTGGCCATCGACCAGGGCGGCTGCGCTGAAACCTCGCGGGCCACCACTCATGCCGAGCCCACCTACGTGGTCGACGATGTGGTGCATTACTGCGTGGCCAATATGCCCGGTGCGGTGGCCCGTACCTCGACGTTGGCGCTGAACAACGCCACTTTGCCATTCGTCGTGGCGCTGGCGCAGAAGGGCACGCGGCGAGCGCTGGAAGACGATCCGCACCTGCTGGCCGGTCTCAATGTCGCGCGCGGCGCCATCACCTGCGCCAGTGTCGCCGAGGCTCACGGGCTACCCTTCCAACCGCCGGCCAGCGTGCTCGAGCGGCTCTAGGTCCGAGTTCGGGGCGCCGCTGTCGCTGGCTACTACAGCGGCCACACCCAGAGCAGCAGGGGGACGCTGACCAGCGCCACGAGTATTTCCAGTGGCAGTCCCAGGCGCCAGTAATCACCGAAGCGGAAGCCGCCAGGGCTGAGAATCAGCGTGTTGTTCTGGTGGCCGATGGGGGTGAGGAACGAACACGATGCGCCAATGGCCACCGCCATCAGCAGGGCATCCGGGCTGACGCCGAGTTGGCTGGCCGCGCTCAGGGCGATGGGGCACATCACCGCTGCGGTTGCCGCGTTATTCATGAAGTCCGACAGGGTCATGGTGACGATCAGCAGCAGGGTCAGGGTGATGATGGCGTTGCCCTGCGCCAGGTTTTCCATCAGTACCCGTGCCAGCAGGTCAGCCGCGCCGGTGGTGGACATCGCCCCCGCCACCGGGATCAAGGCGCCGAGCAGAACGATTACCGGCCAGTCGATGGATTCGTAAACGGCGCGCAGCGGCACCAGGCGCAGCAGCATGTAGGCCAGCACCCCGCAGGCGAAGGCGATCGCGGTGGATAGCAAGCCAAAGGCCGCGGTGACGATGGCCAGGATCATGATGCCAAGGGCGAGGTTGGCCTGACGCGGATCAGGAATGTTGATGGCGCGCTCGGCGAGCGGCACGCAATCGTAGTCGCTGGCGAATTCGCCAATGTCCTCGGCACTGCCCTGCATCAGCAGCACGTCGCCACCCTGGATCAGGGTCGAGCGCAGGCGCTTGATCGAGCGATGGCTTTGCCTTGAGATGGCCAGCAGGTTGATCGAATAGCGGCTGCGCAGGCGCGTGCTGCTGGCGGAGCGGCCGATCAGCGAGGAATCGGGTTTGACCAGCAGCTCCTGCAACGCGCGGTCTTCGCTGTTGCTGGTTTTCTTCTCGGTTTCACCTTCCCTGTCTTCCTTCTGCTCGGCCTCCTTGGCTTCACGTTCGGCCTCCAGCAGCAGATCCAGCTGGCCGAGCACCTCGCCCAGTTCCTGTGGGTCGGCTTCGATCACCAGCACGTCGTCGGCCTGTAGCACGCGGCGTGGGTTTGGCGCGGTCAGGCGCAGCTTGTTGCGTACCATGGCCACCACCTGGGCATCGGCCTCGTCGAGCAATTGCTCGATCTCGCGCAGGGTCTTGCCCTGGGCCTTGCCGCCTTCCTTGACGCGCGCCTCGGTCAGGTAGTGGCCGGTGTCGAAGCTGGCAGCGTTGCCTACCTCGCGCTTGGGTACCAGGCGCCAGCCGAGCAGGGCGATGAACAGCACGCCAGCCAGCGCCACGGCCACGCCGACCGGGCTGAAGTCGAACATCTCGAAGGGGCCGCCGCCATGCTGGGCGCGGAAGCTGGAGACGATCAGGTTCGGTGGTGTGCCGATCAGTGTGGTCATGCCGCCGAGAATGGTGCCGAAAGCCAGCGGCATCAGCACGCGCCCCGGTGGCAACTCCAGGCGTGCGGCAATTTGCAGGGCGATGGGCATCAACAGCGCGAGCGCGCCGACGTTGTTCATGAATGCCGAAAGCAGCGCGCCGAGGCTGGTCAGGGCAGTGATCGAAAGCAGCACCCCAGCGCCGCTGGGCAGCAGGCGCTGCGCCAGCCGATTGACCGCGCCCGTACGCTGCAAGCCGTGGCTGAGCACCAGCACGCAGGCAACGGTGATCACCGCCGGGTGGCCGAAGCCGGCGAAGGCCTCGCGTTCAGGCACCAGGCCGGCGATGACGCAGGCCAGCAATGCGCCGAGCGCCACGACGTCATGACGCCAGCGCCCCCAGATGAACAAGCCCATGCTGGCGATGAGAATGACGAATATCTGGCCTTGTTCGAGCGTCATGAGGCGGGGCCGTCCCTGTTGTACGCAGCTTCGCGTCTGCTGTTCATAGCAGAGTCTGCGCCGCGTTAGCAGTTCCCGTCGCGCCATCGGCTGGGGCGCAAATTTTTTGGCTTCAGACGTATTGCGCGGCCGCGTAACCGGATGCCCAGGCCCACTGGAAGTTGAAGCCGCCGAGGTGGCCGGTGACATCCAGTACTTCACCAATGAAGTACAGACCCGGCACCTTCAGCGATTCCAGGGTTTTCGACGACACCTCGTCGGTGTTCACTCCACCCAGGGTTACCTCCGCGGTGCGGTAGCCTTCGGTGCCGGCTGGTACCAGTTGCCAGTCGGACAGGCGCTCGGCAATCGCCTTCAGCTCGCCAGCGGTGTACTGCTTCATCGGTTTGTTGGTGAACCAGCTGTCCACCAGCAGCGTTGCCATCTTCTTGGTGAACAGCTCGGCCAGCAGGGTTTTCAGTTCGCTGTTGCTGCGTTCGCGCTGCTGCGTGGCCAGCCACTCGGGCAGGTCGATATGCGGCAGCAAGTCGATGTGCAGGGTGTCACCTGGCTGCCAGTAGGATGAAATCTGTAGAATCGCCGGACCGGACAGGCCACGATGGGTGAACAGGATGTTCTCGACGAAGCTCTGGCCGTTGCAGCTTACCCGGCAGTCTTCCACCGAGGTGCCGGACAGCTCCGTGCACAACGCCTTGAGCTGCGGTTCGGTGATGGTGAAGGGCACCAGCCCGGCGCGAGTCGGCAGCAGTTCGTGGCCGAACTGCCTGGCCACCTGATAGCCGAAGCCGGTGGCGCCGAGGGTTGGAATCGACAACCCGCCGGTGGCGATCACCAGGGATTGGCAAGTCACCTCGCCAAGATCGCTGTGCAGCAGGAAGCCGCCTTCGCGTTTCTCGATGCGCTGCACCGCCGTGTTCAGGCGAATCTCCGCACCCGACTCGGCGCACTCGGCCAGCAGCAACTCGAGGATGTCGCTGGACTTGTTGTCGCAGAACAGCTGGCCGAGTTTCTTCTCGTGGTAGGGCACGCCGTGCTTGGCCACCAGGCCGATGAAGTCCCATTGAGTGAAGCGCGCCAGGGCAGACTTGCAGAAGTGCGGGTTACCGGAGAGGAAATTACCCGGCTCGCAGTACAGGTTGGTGAAGTTGCAGCGGCCACCACCGGACATGAGAATCTTCTTGCCGGCCTTGTTGGCGTGGTCGAGCACCAGCACCCGACGGCCACGAGCGGCGGCGGTGGCAGCGCACATGAGGCCGGCGGCGCCTGCGCCGATGATCAGTACGTCGGTTTGCAACACGAGAGGTCCCCGGGTGGTTCATTGCCGCACAAAGGCTGCGTGAAAATCCTGCAAGTTTACCCGAAGCCGCTCTGTACAACCGGTTCTGTCGGCATGCGACTGGCACCAGTGGCATGCTCCGGTGGCTGTCTCGAATTTGAGACAGTGACGAGTGGCCCTGCGCCTGCTATCACTAGAACGAAGATTTCGGATGGATTGCCACCCATGCCTGCAGTACGCGTCTGGCTATTGCTCCTCCTGCTGTCGCCTGCGCTGGCCTCGGCCGAACTGCTGCGTCTGGTGGCCAATCCCTGGCCGCCTTTCAATGACCAGGAACTTCCCGGCAAGGGGCTGGCCAGTGACCTGGTGGAACAGGCGCTCAAGCGCGCGGGCTACAGCACCAGTTATGTGGAAGTGCCCTGGGAACGAGCGGTATTGGGTCTCAAGCGCGGCGACTACGACGTGCTGATCAACGCCTGGTACAGCGCCGAGCGCACCGAGTACGGCTATTTTTCCCAGCCCTATCTGGTCAATCGCATCCGCCTGATGCAGCGCAAGGGCGGTTCGATTCGCTTCGAAAACCTGGCCGATCTCTACCCGTATAGCATCGCGGTGATTCGCGGCTACGCCTATTCCAAGGAGTTCGACAGCGACCCGCGCCTGCTCAAGGTGGGTGTCGGCAGCTTCGAGATTGCCGCACGCATGTTGCATGCCGGGCGAGTGCAGCTCGCGCTGGAAGACGAGTTGGTGGCGCGTCATGTTCTCGTGCGAGAGTTGAACTCCATTCGCGATGAGCTGGAGTTCTTGCCCTTGCCGCTGAGCGAGAATGGCCTGCACATACTGGTGAGGCGCAGCCATCCCCATTTTCGCGAGATCGCCAGACGCTTCGATGCAGCGATTCAGGCGATGAGCGACGATGGCAGCTATGCCACGACGCTACAGCGGCACGCTCCCTGATCAGGCCAGGACAGTGCGCGCGCGGCCCTGCTGCTTGGCCCGATATAGGCGAATGTCGGCTTCGTGCAGCAGGCTCTCCAGGTCTTCCGGCTCACCCTGATACAGCCCGGCGCTGAACGATAACGGTGGGGCGCCTACGGTGTAGTGCAGCCCGGCACACTGGCGGCGCAATCTATCCAGCGCCTGGGCTACGTGCTCCGCGCCATGCAGGGTGAGCAGGGCGAACTCCTCGCCACCCAGGCGGCCGAGCAGCATGTCGGGGAAGGCATTGCTCATCGCCCGTGCGAATACCACCAGGGCGCTGTCGCCGCTGGCATGGCCGAAGCCATCGTTGATCTGCTTGAAGTGATCGAGGTCGAGCATCGCCACGCTGATCTCGCGGCCTTCCCGTTGCGCCTGCTGCAGTATCTTCAGGCCCTGTTCGTAGAAGGCCCGGCGATTGTTCAAGCCGGTCAGGGCATCGAACTGCGCCGCCTTCTTCAGGGCGCGCAACAGGTCGCGGCGCTCCAGAGTCGACATCACCCGGCAGTTCAGCTCTTCCGGGCAGAACGGCTTGCGCAGGAAATCGTCGGCGCCATGCTTGATGAACTGGGCGCTGAGCGAGCCTTTGGGGTCGGCGGAAACGCCAATGATGATCAGGTCATTGAGGCGCAGCTTCTGGCGCAGCAGCTTGACCAGCTCGAAGCCGCTGACGCCCGGCATGGCATGATCGAGGACCAGCAGGTCGAGGTCGGGGTGCTCGTTCAGCTGGCGCAGAGTCTCCTTGCCGTCGCTGGCTTCGATGATCTGGTAGTGGTGCGCTTCGAGAATGTGGCGGATGTAATGGCGCTGCGCTGCAGAGTCGTCGGCGATGAGAATCTTGATATGGCTGTTGTGATCGAGCCGGTGCAGCAGGCGGAAGGCGTACTCGTAGGAGTGCTGGCTTTCCTTGAGCACGTAGTCGACCACGCCTTTCATCAGCAGGTCGTCGCGCCGCTGTTCGTTGTAGCTGCCACTGAGCACGATGCAGGGTAGGTGGTAGCGCATCACCAGATCGACGCTTTCGCCGTCCGGTGCGTCCGGCAGGTGCAGGTCGACGATGGCGGCGAAGAACAGCGAAGCGGAGGTCTCCAGCATGACCTCGGCCTCGGCCAGCGAGGCGCAGAAGATCGGCTCCAGATCGTTTTCCTGGCGGAACAGATGCTCGAGGATCTTCAGGACCAGAGGGCTGTCTTCGATGACCAGAATATTGCGCATGGGTAACTCCGGCCCAGGCCGTTTGATCCTTTATATCAGCCTAGGAGGCCGTTCGCGATCTTGCGACCTAGAACGAGTGCGGTCGATCACGAGGCGGCTCTTACAATAGCCGCACACGCAGCGTTCTGCCCTTGATCTTGCCTTCGCTCAGGCGTTTCAGAGCCTGGCGCGCCACATCACGCTGCACGGCGACCAGGGCCTGGTAATCGAACAGAGCGATCTTGCCGACCTGATCGCCTGGGATGCCGGCTTCACCGGTCAGGGCGCCGAGGATGTCGCCCGGGCGTAGTTTCTCCTTGCGCCCGGCCCCGATGCACAGTGTGTGCATGGGTGGCAGCAGCGGTTCGCCACCAGACTTGGTGGCAGGCAGCGGATACCAGGCCAGTGTCTTGCCCTGCAGGGTTTCGATGGCCTGGGCACGGCTGGCTTCGGCGGGCGCCACCAGGCTCAGCGCCAGACCCTTGTCACCGGCGCGACCACTGCGGCCGATGCGGTGGATATGCACTTCGGCATCGCGCGACAGCTCGACGTTGATCACCATTTCCAGCCCGGCGATATCCAGGCCGCGCGCTGCGACGTCGGTGGCCACCAGTACGCTCAGGCTGCGGTTGGCGAACAGGGCGAGAATCTGGTCGCGCTCGCGTTGCTCCAGATCGCCGTGCAGGGCGGCGGCGGAAATCTTCTCTGCCTCCAGTTGTGCCGCCAACTCATCGCATTGCTGGCGGGTGGCGCAGAAGGCCACCACCGGCTGCTTGCGAAAATGCCGTAGCAGGATGCTGACTGCCTGCATGCGCTGGCCGGGCGCGATTTCGTAGAAGCGTTGCTCGATCTGATCATCGTCGTGCATCGCCTCGACCTCGACCCGCTCGGGTGTGCGCAGGAAGCGCGCGGCGAGTTGCTCGATGCCGGCCGGATAGGTGGCGGAGAACAGCAGGGTCTGCCGGCGCGCCGGGGTCTGTTCGATGATCTCGCTGATGCTGTCGACGAAGCCCATGTCGAGCATGCGGTCGGCCTCGTCGAGCACCAGGGTATTGAGCCCGTCGACCTTCAGCGTGCCCTTGCGCAGGTGTTCCTGCACCCGGCCCGGCGTGCCGACGATTACGTGGGCACCATGCTCCAGCGAGCCGATCTGCGGGCCGAAGGGCACGCCACCACACAGGGTCAGTACCTTGATGTTATCGGCGGCGCGGGCCAGCCGGCGGATTTCCTTGGCCACCTGGTCGGCCAGCTCGCGTGTCGGGCACAGCACCAGCGCCTGGCAACCGAAGTAGCGTGGGTTGAGCGGGTGCAGCAGGCCGATGCCGAAGGCGGCGGTCTTTCCGCTGCCGGTCTTGGCCTGGGCGATCAGGTCGCGGCCCTTGAGAATCAGCGGCAGGCTGGCGGCCTGGATCGGCGTCATCTCGGCATAGCCGATGGCGGCGAGGTTGGCCTGCATGGCGGCGGAAAGGGGCAGGCTGGCGAAGGCGTTGGCGGTCACGGCAGTGGCTCGGGCATGGAGAAACAGGCCGGCAGTGTAGCAGGCCCGATCATTCGTCCGCTGAAACCTCGATATTGCCCCCGCCGCGGCCGTCTTTCGCATCCAGTTGCAGGAAGATCGCCGCTGCCAGCATCGACAACAGGCCGACGCACAGATAGGTGGCCTGGAACGCCTGCAGCACGTGCTCGCTGCCGCCCATCTCGCGGCTGAAACCGCTGAGCAGCGCCGCCGCCGAGGCAACGCCAAGGCCCATCGCCAACTGCACCACCACCGACAGCAGGCTGTTGCCGCTGCTGGCGTCACGGTTGTCCAGATCGATCAGGGTCACGGTGTTCATCGCGGTGAACTGCAGCGAGTTGCAGGCGCCGATCAGGCTCAGCTGAATGATCAGTTGCAGTGTCGACGTATCGCTGTCCACCAGCGCCAGGCTGGCGATCAGTGCACCGAGCAGCAGGGTGTTGCTGGTCAGGATGTTGCGGTAGCCGAGGCGTTCGATCAGCGGCCTGGCCAGTGGTTTGGCCGCCATGGCGGCCAGTGCCAGAGGGATCAGGCTCATGCCGGCCTGGGCGGGCGAATAGCCCATCGCCAGTTGCAGCAGTAGCGGTGTGAGAAAGGGCAGTGCGCCGCTGCCAAGGCGAGCGAAGAGGTTGCCGATGATGCCCACGGCGAAGCTGCGGGTGTGGAACAGCGACGGGGCGAACAAGGGGTGCTCGATGCGTCCGGCGCGCAGCCAGTAAGCGGCCAGGCAGGCCATGCCGCCGAGCAACAGCAGCACCACGCGCATGGTCGGCAGGTGCAGCTCACCGAGCCCTTCGAGGGCCACGGTGATCAGCAGCATGGCGGCGCCGAACAGCAGGAACCCGGCGGTATCGAAGCGACTGCGTTCCGGCCCGCGCAGATCCGGCATATGTCGCAGCGCCGCCCAGCAACCGAGCAGCCCGACTGGCAGGTTGATCAGGAAGATCCAGTGCCAGCTCGCCACTTCCACCAGCCAGCCACCAAGGGTCGGGCCGATCAGCGGGCCGAGCAGGCCGGGCAGAGTGATGAAGCTCATGATCCGCACCAGCTCCGAACGTGGATAGGCGCGCAGCACCACCAGGCGCCCGACCGGCATCATCAGTGCGCCGCCAAGGCCCTGGATGACCCGCGCACCGATCAGCATGCTCAGCGATTCCGACATTGCACAGAGCAACGAGCCGAGGCTGAACAGGGCGATCGCACCGAAGAAGATGCGCCGTGTACCGAAACGGTCGGCGATCCAGCCCGAGGCGGGAATCAGCAGGGCCACCGTGAGCATGTAGGCGATCACCACCGACTGCATGCGCAGCGGGTCTTCGTTGAGATCGCCGGCCATGGCCGGGAGCGCGGTGTTGAGGATGGTGCCGTCCAGCGTCTGCATGAAGAAAGCGATGGCCACTATCCATGGCAACAGGCGGGCGGTACGTGGGTCGAGCGGGGCGGGGATGGTCATGCTGTTCTCTTGGTCTGTGCGCTTCACTCTAGGCCGCCGGCTCAGCAGGGGCAACTGCGGGACAGCGAGTGCAGGCGTGTGCCCGAGGGATTGCTACGCTGGGGTTACTGGCACATCGCCCCGCAAGGGCTAAGGACGGCTTCATGCGCTGGTTATCTCTGTGGCTTTCACTGGCCTGCCAGCCGCTGCTGGCGGCCGAGTGGTTTCCTTATCCGGTACGTGCCGACGGCCGCATGCTGGACTATCGACCGCTACCGGTGGCAGGCCAGCCCTGGCGCATTTGTACGCTGTTGCCCCATGGCAAGGACCGCTACTGGTGGGGCGTGGCCTGGGGGCTGGACCAGGAGGCCAATCGCCTGGGTGTGCGCCTGGGCATCTACGAAGCCGGGGGCTACGAGCATGCCGACGTACAGGTCGAGCAGTTCGAGCATTGCGTGGCCGAGGGCGCCGATGCCTTCGTCGTCGCCAGCATCAACACCTATGACCTGTGTAGCCTGGCAGAAGTGCAGATCAAGGCTGGTCGGCCGGTGGTCGACCTGGTCAACCGCCTGGAGTGCCCAGGGCTCAGTGCACATTCGCGGGTCGATTTCGCCGATATGGCGCGTACCACGCTCGAATACCTGGTGCGCCTCAGCGATGGTCGACCGATACAGGTCGGCTGGCTGCCGGGGCCGGCCGATGCTGGTTGGGTGCAGGATGCCGAGCGCGGTCTGCGCGACGCGCTGCCCGGAACCAGGGTGACCCTGGCCCATGGCGGTTACGGCCCGGTGGATCGCAGCCGGCAGGCGCAACTGGCGCGGGAGCTATTCAAGCAGCATCCCCATCTCGATTACGTGATCGCCAATGCTGAAGCGGCGGCCTTCGCCGCGCAACTGGTGCGCAACATCGGCTCCGATGCTCAGGTGTTGTCGCTTTACGCCACCGAGCGGGTACTGGAGCAGATTCGCGAAGGCCAGGTGCTGGCAGCGCCGACCGACTCACCGGTGATTCAGGCGCGTATTGCACTGGATCTGGTGGTGCGTGGCCTGCAAGGCGAGAAGCTGCCGCAACTGGTGAGCCCGCGCATCGAGATGCTCGATGCCGGATCGCTGGAGCGCTTCGACCTCGGTCGGTTGATGCCGCCCGAGGGGCACTGGATGATTCGTCAGGAATTACCCGACTAGCCTGTCGTGCTGGCTGCGCAGCGGCGTGCCACGCACGGGGCGATCGCCTGCGACGAAGTAGGGCGCTGTGCTGCGCGGCAGTGGTTGGCGACCGCGGATTTTGTCGGCGATCTTCTCGGCGATCATGATGGTGGTGGCGTTGAGGTTGCCGGTGATGATCTCCGGCATGATCGACGCATCCACCACACGCAGGCCCTGCACACCGTGCACACGGCCCTGGCCGTCGACCACCGCCATGTCGTCCTCGCCCATCTTGCACGAGCAGGATGGGTGGAAGGCGGTTTCGGCGTGCTCGCGGACGAAGGCGTCCAGTTCGGCGTCGCTCTGGCAGTCAATGCCGGGGCTGATCTCGCGGCCGCGGTAAGGGTCCAGTGCCGGCTGCGCCATGATCTCGCGGGTGATACGGATGGCGTCGCGAAATTCCTGCCAGTCCTGCTCATGGCTCATGTAGTTGAACAGGATGCTCGGGTGCTGGCGCGGGTCCTTGGACTTCAGGCGCACGCGGCCACGGCTCGGTGAGCGCATGGAGCCGACGTGGGCCTGGAATCCGTGCTCGTTCACCGCGTTGCTGCCGTTGTAGTTGATCGCCACCGGCAGGAAGTGGAACTGGATGTTGGGCCAGGCGAACTCCGGGCGGGTGCGGATGAAGCCGCCGGCCTCGAACTGATTGCTGGCGCCGATGCCGTTACCGGTGAATAGCCATTGCGCGCCGATGCCCGGCTGGTTGAGCAACTTGAGTGCCGGGTACAGCGACACTGGCTGGGTGCAGGCGTACTGCAGGTACATTTCCAGATGGTCCTGCAGGTTGGCACCGACGCCGGGCAGGTAATGCACCACGTCGATGTCCAGGCCCAGCAGCAGGTCGCTGGGGCCGACGCCGGAACGCTGCAGAATCTGTGGCGAGGCAATGGCACCGGCGCACAGCAGGACTTCGCGGCGAGCGCGGGCGCGGATGGTGGTGTTGCCATTGCCGCGCAGGTAGCTGACGCCAATCGCGCGCTTGCCTTCGAACAGGATGCGGTCGGTGGTGGCGTGGGTGACGATGGTCAGGTTCGGCCGCTCGCGGGCCTGGTCCAGGTAGCCGCGGGCGGTGCTGGCGCGGCGACCTTCCGGGGTCACGGTGCGGTCCATCGGCCCGAAACCTTCCTGCTGGTAGCCGTTGAGGTCGTCGGTACGCGGGTAGCCGGCCTGCACGCCGGCCTCGACCATGGCGTGGAAAAGCGGGTTGTTGCCGGCCTTGGGCGTGGTCACGCTGACCGGACCGCTGTCGCCGTGGTAATCGTTGGCGCCAATGTCGCGAGTCTCGGCCTTGCGGAAGTACGGCAGGCAGTCGAGGTAGCTCCAGTCTTCCAGGCCTGGCTGCTTGGCCCAGTTGTCGAAGTCCAGCGCGTTGCCGCGGATGTAGCACATGCCGTTGATCAACGACGAGCCGCCCAGGCCCTTGCCACGTCCACATTCCATGCGGCGGTTGTTCATGTAAGGTTCTGGATCGGTTTCGTAGGCCCAGTTGTAGCGTCGACCCTGCAGTGGGAAGGCCAGGGCAGCGGGCATCTGAGTGCGGAAATCGAGACGATAGTCGGGGCCGCCGGCTTCGAGCAGCAGCACGCTGACGTCGGCATCCTCGGTCAGGCGAGTGGCCAGGACGTTACCGGCCGAGCCGGCGCCGATGATGATGTAGTCGAATTCCTGGGTCATGCTTCCTCCTGTTGCCCGGCTGCCCGCCGGGTAAACCTGGATGAATGTCCCCGGATGGCATCCGGGCTGCGGGGCGGCGATTCAATCCATGGGCGGGCCGGGCGGTGAACCGCTTTAGCCGCGAAATGGGTCGCGGCTGAAGCCCTTCCCACAAAACGGTGTTCAGAACACTGACGCGTAATCGCCCATTTCCAGCTGCACCGACTTGATGCGGGTGTAGTGGCCGAGGGTGACCAGACCGTTCTCGCGGCCGACACCGGATTGCTTGTAGCCGCCCACTGGCATCTCGGCTGGCGACTCGCCCCAGGTGTTGATCCAGCAGATGCCGGCTTCCAGCTTGTGGATCACCCGGTGTGCACGGTTGAGGTCGCGGGTCACCACGCCGGCAGCGAGGCCGTAATCGGTGTCGTTGGCGCGGCGAATCACTTCCTCTTCGTCGTCGTAGATGAGGATGCTCATCACCGGACCGAAGATTTCCTCGCGCACGATGGTCATGGCATCCGTGCAATCGGTGAACACGGTCGGCGCAACGTAGGCGCCGTTGGCGTACTCGCCGTCGGTCACCCGTGCACCGCCAATCAGCAGGCGGGCACCTTCGCTGCGGCCCTTGTCGATGTAGCCGAGCACGCTTTCCATGTGCGCATGGCTGACCAGCGGGCCGAAATTGGTGGTGTCGTTCAGTGGATCGCCAAGGCGGATGCGCTTGACCCGATCCAGCACCTTGGCCTCGAAACGCGCTTGCAGCATGCGCGGCACGAATACGCGGGTGCCGTTGGTGCACACCTGACCGGAACTGTAGAAGTTGGCCATCACCGCGATATCGGCGGCACGGTCCAGGTCGGCGTCCTCGAAGATGATCAAGGGCGACTTGCCGCCCAGCTCCATGGTCACTTCCTTGAGGCTGGAGCTGGAGGCGCTGGCCATCACTTTCTTGCCGGTGACGGTGCCGCCGGTGAAGGAGATTTTCTCGATGCCCGGATGCTCGGTCAGCCACTGGCCGACTTCGCGGCCGCTGCCGGTAAGCACGTTGAACACGCCTGCGGGCAGGCCAGCCTCGGTGTAGATCTCGGCCAGTTTCAGCGCGGTCAGCGAGGTGACCTCGCTGGGCTTGAAGATCATGGCGTTACCGGCAGCCAGGGCCGGTGCGGATTTCCACAGGGCGATCTGGATCGGGTAGTTCCATGCGCCGATGCCGGCGACCACGCCCAGCGGCTCGCGGCGGGTGTAGACGAAGGAGGTCTCGCGCAGCGGGATCTGTTCGCCCTCGATGGCCGGGATCAGGCCCGCGTAATACTCCAGCACATCGGCGCCGGTGACGATGTCGACGTAGCGGGTTTCGGACAGTGGCTTGCCGGTGTCGAGGGTTTCCAGTTCGGCCAGTTCGTCGTTGCGCTCACGCAGGATGTCCACCGCCTTGCGCAGGATGCGTGAGCGCTGCATGGCGGTCATCGCCGCCCATACCTTCTGCCCCTCGGCAGCGCTGGCCACGGCACGGTCGACATCCGCCTGGCTGGCGCGCTGCACCTTGGCCAGCACCTCGCCGGTTGCCGGGTTGATGCTGTCGAAGGTTTCTCCACTGCTGGCGGCGACGTACTGGCCACCGATGTAGAGCTGCTGTTCGGCGAAACGGGGCATGGGCTGTCCTCTGAACTCGGTCAATCTGCTTGGAGAACAGCCTATTTTATTTAAATTGAACGATCAATCAATAAAAGCGACGGGACGCAGTCAAACACGACATGGGCGCAGCATGACGGGCAGATGGGACGTGGATACGTGCGCTCGGCAGGGCAGGTGACCCCGCTGTCTGGGTGGCGGGTTGCACCCGCCCTACATGGCTCCTAGGGTGGGCTTTAGCCCACCAAAGTCAGGCGTATGAGGCCTTGCCGCTGGCAACCCCCTAGCGGGCCTTGGCCAGTTGCAGATCGAGGTAGTCGTAGGCGATGCGGCGTGCCTGAGCGGTGTCGAACGCTTCACCGGACAGCGCGCCGCGCAGCCATAGACCATCGATCAGCGAGGCCAGGCCACGGGCGGCGAGGCGTGCCTGATCCTGTGGCAGGGCGCGGCGGAATTGGCCGCAGAGGTTGGAATACAGGCGGTGATCGTTGACCCGCTGCAAGCGCTGCAGGGCTGGCTGGTGCATGCTGCTGGCCCAGAACGCCAGCCAGGTTTTCATCGCCGGGCCGCTGACCTGACTGTCATCGAAGTTGCCATCGATCATCGCCTTCAGGTGCGCGCGTGGGCTGTCGTCGTCCAGTGCCTGGCGCCTATTGGCCACCGCCTCGCGTAACGCCTGCATAAGGTGGCGCATGGTCGCTTCGAGCAGGCCGTTCTTGTCCTTGAAGTAGTGGCTGATGATGCCGTTGGACACACCGGCCAGGCGAGCAATATAGGCGATGCTGGCGTCGGCCATGCCGACCTGATCGACAGCCTCCAGAGTGGCGGCGATCAGTTGCGAGCGGCGAATGGGCTGCATGCCGACCTTGGGCATGGGGCTCTCCATGGGACGGGGGAGCGGAAGTCTAGGCATTTTTTGACTGAGCGATCAATCAAGGCGTGCTGCGGTTTCTGCAGTCAGCGGCCTGTAAGCAGAAGATGTGGCAGAAACAGGGCGATGCTCAGGCCCAGGCCCTGCAACAGGTGGCTGAAGAAGAGCCTGGTAACACTACGTGTGTCCCCGACGTACAGCACAGCAGCCAGCGTGCGCTCGTTGCAGCGCATGGAATACAGGGCGACCATCACGCAGATGAACATGCCAAACGCGCCGGCGCCGGCCCCCCACAGGCTCCAGGATGCGGGCGCAAGCCATGCAGGAAGATAGGGCAGAAGCATTAACTTATAGCCCTCTGGACGGGCGGCAAGGGCCTGTATCCTGCTCTCCAGGCCATTGCGGGACGGCCGCCTGGAGAGATGGTGATACCTGCTCATGCGGCGTCGCTCACTGCTGTTGCGACTCCTCGACAGCATCCGAGGGCAGGACGGTGCATTCGATCAGTGCTGCGACATAGAGCAGTCCGACAGCCAGGCAGGTGTACAGATCGAAACCGAACAGAAACTGGGTGATCAGTGCCGTTAGCAGCAGGACCGCGATAGCCAGCCCCGAGGTTGCAGTCTTGCCTGCTGCCAGCAGAACCGTCCCGGCGATGGCTGCGATCATCAACCCGGCACAGGTGGCCAGGTAGCGGTAGGCCTTCGCGTCCCAGATCAGGAAGATGTTGACCGAACTGGTGTAGACGAGCAGGAATGTCAGTAGGGTCAGGCAGCCGATGGTGGCGAAGACGATGGAGGTGTTTTTCATCTAGCTTGCGGGGCTTTTCGTTGTAGTCGGCGAGAGTCTATCGCTCATGCCGCGCATGCCCCAGCGGAAATACCCGAAAAATTGATCTGCGTGGCATCGCGAACTCACCAGAAACGAAGAAGCGGGCCTTAGCCCGCTTCGTCTTGAGGTTGGATAACCTTACTTCAGCCACTCGGCAACGCGATCCGGGTTCTTGGCGATCCAGTCCTTGGCGGCTTCATCCGGCTTGGCCCCTTCACGAATGGCCAGCATTACGGAACCGACTTCTTCACCGCTCCAGGAGATCTTGCTGAGGAAGGCGGCAGCATCGGCAGCCTTGCCCTTCAGCTGCGGGTTGGCCACGGTGTCGACGCGCTCGTCGTCGCCGAAGACTTTCTTCGGATCTTCGAGGAAGCGCAGTTTCCACTTGGCGAACATCCAGTGCGGGATCCAGCCGGTGACCACGATCGGCTTCTGCGCTTTCTCGGCACGGGTCAGGGCGGTGGCCATGGCCGGACCGGAGCTCGGCATCAGCTTGATGCTGGCCAGGTTGTATTCCTTGATGGCCTCTTCGGTGCGGCGCATCACGCCGGCACCGGCATCGATACCGGTGATCTTGCCGTCGAAGTCCTTGGCGTATTTCTCCAGGTCTTCGATGCTCTTGGCCTGGACGTAGTCCGGCACGATCAGGCCGATCTTGGCGCCGGAATAGTTGGTGCCTAGAACCTCCACCTTGTCCTTGAGTTTCTCGTAGTACTCGCCATGGGTGGCCGGCAGCCAGGCGGACAGCGTGGCATCGAGGTCGCCGCGGGCGACGCCCTGCCACATGATGGCGGGTTCGACAGGCTTCAGCTCGACTGTGTAGCCAAGTTTGCTTTGCAGGATTTCACCGGCAACGTGGGTGACGGCGACGCTGTCGTCCCAGCCATTCACGTAGCCGATCTTCAGCGTGGGTTTATCGGCAGCAAAGGCGCTGCCCATGCCGATGGCCAGGGCGGCGGCGCCGAGGCAGAGGTGTTTGAGTACGCGCATTGTGGTGTTGCTCCGTCAGTTGAGTGGCAGTTGCAAAATCGTTGACTGGCTCGTTCTCATTGCGGGCCTTGCGAAACCGTGTTGCGCAGCAGATTGCCGGTTCGCGGGCAAAGCCTCGCCGTCACGGCCAAATCGGCCGCTAGCGTTCAGCGAGGAGATTTCCAGGCTCGAACCCCAAGGTTCGAGCCTGAATCGGGTCGTGGCCTGTTACAGCCCGACGTGTTTCTTCACGGCAGCGACGCCGTCCTGACCGTCGAAGGTGGTCACACCGCTCAGCCATTGGTCGAGGATCGCCGGGTTGGCCTTGATCCACTCCTTGGCGACGTCCTGCGGATTTTCCTTCTCCAGTACCTTTTCCATCAGCTGGCTTTCGATATCGACGGTGAACTGCAGGTTGTTCAGCAGCTTGCCGACGTTTTCGCAGCGCGCTTCGTAATCCGGCGGTACCACGGTGTAGACCTTGGCCGCACCGTAGTCCGGGCCGAACACATCGTCACCACCGGACAGGTAGGTGATGTCGTGCTGGGTGTTCATCGGGTGTGGCGCCCAGCCGAGGAAGACCACCGGCTCTTTCTTCTTGATGGCGCGCGACACCTGGACCAGCATGCCAGCTTCGCTGGACTCGACCATGCGGAAGTCGCCCAGGTCGAACTGGTTGTTCTTGATCATGCCGTCGATCAGCAGGTTGCCGTCGTTACCCGGTTCGATACCGTAGATCTTGCCGCCCAGTTGGTCCTTGAACTTGGCGATATCCTGGAAGCTCTTCAGCCCGGCTTCGGCCGCGTAGGTCGGCACCGCCAGGGTGTACTTGGCGCCTTCGAGGTTGGCCTTCTCCAGCACCTTGACGCCGCCGTCCTTGAGGAAGGGCTCGATCACCGAGTCCATCGAGGGTGCCCAGTAGCCGAGGAACACGTCGACCTGGCCACTCTTCACGCCGGTGAAGGCGATCGGTACCGAAGCCATGATCTTGCGTGGCTGATAGCCCAAGCCTTCGACCAGGGTCATGGCCACGCCGGTAGTGGCGGCGATGTCGGCCCAGCCGATTTCGGCGAAACGTACCTGCTTGCAGCTCGCCGGCTCCGCGGCCATGGCGCCCTGCATCAGTGCGCAGGACAGCAGGCCAATGGCGGCGGTGGTCTTGAACGATTTCATCTGCGGTTCCCTGTGAAGTGAAAAAGTATTTACTGGCGCTGCAGTTTGCCGCTGAACCAGGCGAACACGCCGCGCTTGGCGGTCTGTTTGGTGCCGAAGCTTTCGGTGATGCGGTCGAGGATGATCGCCAGCAACACTACGGCCATGCCGCTCTCGAAGCCTAGACCGATATCCAGGCGCTGGATACTCGCCAGCACGTCGTTACCCAGGCCGCCGGCGCCGACCATCGAGGCGATGATCACCATCGACAGCGCCATCATGATGGTCTGGTTGACCCCGGCCATGATCGACGGCATGGCGTTGGGCAACTGGACCTTGAACAGCAACTGGCGGCTGGTACAGCCGAACGACTGGCCGGCCTCGACGATTTCCTTGTTCACCTGGCGGATACCCAGGCTGGTCAGGCGCACGGCTGGCGGCATGGCGAAGATCACCGTGGCGATGATGCCGGGCACGCGGCCCAGGCCGAAGAGCATCGCCGCCGGGATCAGGTAGACGAATGCCGGCATGGTCTGCATGAAGTCGAGAATCGGCCGGATGATGGTCGCCACGCGCTCGCTGCGTGCGGCCCAGATACCCAGCGGGATGCCCAGCAGCAGGCTGATCAGCGTCGAGGAGAAGGTCAGGCCGAGGGTGACCACGGTCTGCTCCCAGAAACCGGTCATGACGATGAGGACGAACGCCACCGCGGTGAAGATCGCGAAGCGTACACCGATGCGCCACAGGCCGAGGCCGACGAAGATGGCAATCAGCAGCCAGGCCGGCGGCAGCATCAGCAGCGCCTCGATGCCTTCGGAGAAGCCGCTGACCAGTTTGCCGATGCTGTCGAACACACCGCTGTAGTTGTCCAGCAGGTGCTGGACCACGTCGTTGACCCAGCTGCCCAGGTCGAGTTTCTTGTCACTCATGGGATTCCCCCTGCAGGCGGGTCAGCAGACGGCCCTTGCTGATGGCACCGCAGTAATGGCCTTCGGCATCCACCACCGGGATCGGCCCTTCGTTGTCCACCAGACGGGTGATGACGTCTTCCAGTGGCATGTTTTCAGGGACCGGGACCACCTGCTTGAGCGCATTGGTCTCCAGCGGTCGCGGCTCGTCGCCATCGACCATCAGGGCGATCTTCTCGAGGCTGATGGAACCCTGGAAGTTGTTCTGCTCGTCGACGATGAACGCGTAGTGCTTGTCCAGCGCCTGCAGCTCCTTGCAGATTTTCGCCGCGTCCGGTGCCTTGCCGTTGTGCACGTAGGTCGGCACGCTGTCGGCCTTGAGCTGGCCGGCGGTGAGATAACGGCTGGTGTCGACCGTATCGAAGAAGTTGCGTACGTATTCGTTGGCCGGCTTCTCGATCAGTTCCTGCGGGGTGCCGACCTGGATCAGCTTGCCGCCTTCCATGATGCCGATACGGGTACCGATGCGCATGGCTTCTTCGATGTCGTGGGAGACGAAGATGATGGTGCGGCGGTGGGTCTTCTGCAGCTCCAGCAGTACGTCCTGCATCTCGCGGCGCTTGAGCGGGTCGAGGGCGGAGAAGGCCTCGTCCATGATGATCATCGACGGGTTGACCGCCAGCGCGCGAGCCAGGCCTACGCGTTGCTGCATGCCGCCGGAGAGCTCGTTCGGGTATTTATGGGCGAAGGTGTCGAGACCGACCTGCTTGAGCACTTCCATCGCACGCTGCTCGCGCTCCTTGCGCCCGACGCCGGCCACTTCCAGGCCGAAGGCGGCATTGTCCAGCACGCTGCGCGAAGGCATCAGGGCGAAGGACTGGAAGACCATGCTCATGTCGCGACGACGCAGGTCGATCAACTGCGATTGTGGCAGCTTGGCCACGTTCTGGCCGTCGATGTAGACATCACCGGCGCTGGGTTCGACCAGGCGGTTGATGAGGCGAATCAGGGTCGATTTACCGGAGCCGGACAGGCCCATGAGAACGAAGATTTCGCCCTCCTCGACGCTGAACGACACGTCGCTGACTCCGATTACCGCGCCTTTTTCAGCAAGGATCTTTTCCTTGCTCCAGCCTTCCTTGAGCAGGCCAATGGCTTCTTGTGGGTTTGAGCCGAAAACCTTGTACAGGTTTTCGACCACGATCTTTCCAGACTGCATGGGACGTTTCCCCTTCAATCGGCATCCAGTTGGCGCTGGCACGGCTGGGCACGCATCATCGAAGCGTAGAACAGCGGTGACAGACCTCTGATATCTGTGGGTGTTTTCTGAAAGTCGAGGTTGGCGAACGTTTCGCTGCGCTGTCCGGTGCCGGCACTCGGGCACGTTCAGACGACACGCTGGCGGTTGCTGTCGCAGCCCGTCGCGCCGTTGAATCGTGTGGATGAGTGATCGTTGCCTTGCCGTGCTGCAAACCGCTTTCCAAACCCTCTGGCAGTGTTTCGAAATCCAGTCCGTTGGGGGTTCATGCTCCTTCCTGGAGCATGCGTACATCCGAAATTTCTTGTTGGGCTGGCGCCCGTAGTGGTGGGCCAGCGCTTATCTGTTCTTCGGTCCGGGGTTGTGGGTCCCCAGTCTGCCGCTCCCCCTGGGAGTCGGCAGCGACGTCATCGGCTGACTCAACGATATAGCCTTGGAGCCTGCGCAATTATCGGTTTGCGACTCTGACATGTTGGGCGACGACATAGCGCTGTCCGCTGCGTGTTTACCGGTTTTTCACCCGCTATCGAGTTGTCGATATAGGTGAGTCCACGATCTTTTGATCCCTCCCTGGGTAAGGTTTCGAATGAGTGGTGCGGCACACGCGTAAAAAACCTTAACAGACTTTTTTACCCCCAGGTCAACCCTGAAAGCCGCGTGCGGCGCGGTGCTCCGCTCGCTGATCCGGCTGTAGCCACCGTGTCACGGGGGCTGCGCTTGTGTTGAAAAAAATTGACAGCGGCGAGTCGAAAAAGACCATCTTGCACCGAAAAGGTTCGTGGGCAGAGCGATCGTTGCTGGTCGTGGCCGCAATCAGTAAAGGCGCGGGAAAGTCGCTTGGCCTCGGACCTGCGCGGCCTGGCGATATCCTGACGATTGTCCGAAGTTAATCTGCTTTTTCGTGATTTTCTAGGCTTTTCACGGGCGACGGTTTACGCCGGCGAGCCAGCCGTTGACCAGCTCGGGGTTCTTGTCCATCCATTGTTTGGCTACGCGCCGCCGGTTGGTGTTGCCCTCGAGTACGCCGCTCATCAACTGGTTTTCTGCTGCGATGGTGAAAACCATGTTGCGAAACAGCTGGGCCACGTTCGGGCACTCGTTGGCGAAGCCACCGCGTGTCACGGTATTGACCTGCGCCGCGCCATAGTTGGGGCCGAAATACTGATCGCCGCCGGAGAGGTAGAACATACGTAGCCGGTCGTTCATCGGGTGCGGCTCCCAACCGAGAAACACCGCGGAACGGCCCATCTGCTGGGCGCGCTCGACATGGTTGAGCATGCCCTTCTCGCTGCTCTCCACCAGGGTGAAATCACGCAGGCCGAAGACGTTCTCGCGGATCATGGTCTTGACCATTTCGTTGCCTTCGTTGCCAGGCTCGATACCGAAAATCTGGCCACGCAACTCGTCCTTGAAACGATGTATATCGGCGAAGTCCTTCAGGCCTGCCTCATGCGCAGGCTGCAGTACCGCGAGGGTGTAGCGCACGGTAGGCAGATTGGTTTGCAGCTTGTCGATGCGGCCGCTTTGCATGTGAGGCTCCACCAACTGGCTCTGTGCCGGCATCCAGTTGCCGAGAAAGACATCGACATTGCCGTCGGCGAGCGCCTGATAGGTCTCGGGCAATGACAGCCGCTTTACCTGGGTGCGATAGCCGAGGTCGGTCAATACCAGGCGAGCGACCGCTGTGGTCATGGTGATATCGGTCCAGCCGACATCGGCAAGGGTGATCAGCTCACAGCGTTCGGCCTCAGCAGCCTGCAAGGTGGCGCCGTAAAACAGGCCGACTGCGAGTAGCCAATGAGCGAGTTTGTTCATGGATCACACCTGCCTGTTCGATAGAGGATTCAGTTGCTGACTAGAAAGCAAATGGCGGGCCGTGTGCATCGTGAAAAACGACCTCTACATACCCAGGGTGGCCGTTCTCCATCGCTTGCCTATTTCCACGCGTAAGTGGGCTAGTTGCATAGTGGGTGACAGTCAATTGACGACTGGCTTTACGTCGCCGCATTGCGCCTGTGAGTGCCCGAGTGAATGGTCGCGAATCGTCATTTTCATGGTGAGCCGGATTTGAGTCGAGCTGGGGCGAACGCAGCGTTTCTCGCCAGCTTTTGGTGCGTGTCGACGTTGCCTTGAGCGGCCGTATCAAGTGCCTGTTACCGCCTATCCGTTACTGCCTCTGATGGTCTGTGTAGGGGCTATCCTCAGCAGTGCTACCGAAATGCACAGAGCCCCTTGAGATCGGGCCTTCTGGGGCGTTTGCAGAAGCTGTGACGAGGCTTGGAAAGCCCGGGTGGCGCGGACAGGATTTTTTATTGATGGCCTGATCAATTTAGGCATGAGCTTTGCCTCATTTAAGTGACCAGCTGGTCTCGAATCAGCGCCATAACAAAACTACGGTCCGTCATAGTCGGATCGATACCGTGCTTAGCGTGAGGGTTTCATCGATGTCGCAGTCCAGCCAAGGGTCGCAGCCCCAAAACCGTGCCCCCCAGTCCATCGGCTTCCTGCTTCTGGACAATTTCACTCTGATTTCCCTTGCCTCGGCGGTGGAGCCCCTGCGTATGGCCAACCAGCTCTCCGGCAAGGAGCTGTATCGCTGGCATACGCTGACCCTCGACGGTCTGCCCGTCAGCGCCAGCGACGGCCTGCAGATCACCCCCGATGCTGCCATGCAGGATGCCCCGGCACTGGATGCAGTGATCGTCTGCGGCGGGGTGGACATCCAGCACAGCGTCAAGCGTGAGCATGTCAGCTGGCTGCAATTGCAGGCACGCCAGGGTCGCCAGCTCGGCGCCGTGTGTACCGGTAGCTGGGCGCTGGCCAAGGCCGGTCTGCTCGATGGTTACGATTGCAGCGTGCACTGGGAGTGTCTCGCCTCGATGCAGGAAGCCTTCCCGCGTGCGGCCATCACCACCCGTCTGTTCTCCATCGACCGCAATCGCAACACCTCGTCCGGCGGTACTGCACCGATGGACATGATGCTGCACCTGATCGGCCAGCAGCATGGCCGCGAACTGGCGGCCGGCATTTCCGAGATGTTCATCTACGAACGTATCCGCAACGAACAGGATCACCAGCGCGTACCGCTCAAGCACATGCTCGGCAGCAATCAGCCGAAGCTGCAGGAGATCGTCGCACTGATGGAGGCCAACCTGGAGGAGCCGATCGACCTCGACGAGTTGGCCTGCTTCGTCGACATCTCCCGTCGTCAGCTCGAGCGTCTGTTCCAGAAGTATCTGCACTGCTCGCCATCGCGCTACTACCTCAAGCTGCGTCTGATCCGTGCGCGTCAGTTGCTCAAGCAGACCAGCATGTCGATCATCGAAGTGGCCTCGGTGTGCGGCTTCGTTTCCACCCCGCACTTCTCCAAGTGCTATCGCGAGTACTTCGGTATTCCGCCGCGCGACGAACGTGCCGGCCAGCAGGGCCACAATCTGGTGGTGCTGCTGCCGATTCCCGAGCAGCAGCAGGTCAATTCCAGTGCGGTACTGGCATTGAATCGCGCTCAGGGCGAGTCGACCTTCGCCAGTGTGCGGATCTGACACGATACGCAATGAAAACGGGGCGCCACTGGCGCCCCGTTTCGTTTTGAGTGGTGATCTGTGTTGGCTGTTTGCGGTGGTCTGAAGCGTATCCCCGCCCGGCCCACTCTACGTCTGAAGCGGATTTAAGTTGTAGGGTGGGCTTCAGCCCACCGATTTAAGTCAGGCGGGTTTCGGCACCAGTGCCGGTAGCAGATGACGGCTGATGGCTTCGCGCACATTCGGCAGCAGGGTGGCGCTGCCGCCGAGCAGCTCTTCCACCAGTCGGCGCAGGGCCACGGCACGCTCCGGACTGAGGCCGCTGACGGCCAGCTCGCAGGATTGCTCCGGCGTGGCACCTGCGGGAATACTCAGGCCCAGTGCAACCAGGCGTTCGCGAAAATCCTCCTGGTCGATCAGGTCGGCGTGCATCATGGTCATGACTCCTTGTGGCAAAGCTGGCGTTTAACAACGTAGGCGACGCGGCAAGGGCAACGCAGGCAGTTTTCCAACCGCCCGCTAGCGCAGGACGCCTTCTTCGATCAATAGCTTGAAGATAGCCTCCGCGCCGTCCTGTGGCGAGACATCCTTGAGCACCTGACCGCCGCCGCCACTGGCTTTGGCCGTCGCCGCCTTCATCCGTTCCGCACCGGTCTTGGCCTTGATCACCTTCAGGCGTTTCGGCCGCGGCTTGGCCGGCAGCAGACTGGCTTGCGCCAGCAGTGGATCGTCTATCACGGTGACTTCGTGGGCTTCGACCTGGCCACGGCGAGCCGGGCCGAAGGCACTCTGGCGCGCGACCGGGGCGGCATTGTCGACGCTCGCTACGCACGGCAGGCGTACCTTGAGGCGACGACGTTGACCACGTGGCAGGGCTTGCAGCACCTGGGCCACGCCGTTCTCGACCTTCTCCACTTCGGCCAGGCCGACCACCATGGGCCAGCCCAGGCGCTCGGCCAACAGGAACGGCAGCATGCCCGAACCTTCGCCCGTTTCAGCCTGGCTGCCGGTGAGTACCAACTGCGTGCGACTGCCTTGCAGGTAATCGACCAGCAGGGGCAGAGCGTCGGCGCCTTCCGGCTGTTCCAGCACGTCGAGCTGTTCCAGGCCCATGCCCAGGTAGCCGCGCAGGGCTTCGGCCTGCGGGTCGCCGGCATGCAGCAATTGCAGATTCTGGCCGGCCAGGCGCAGGCCGAGCTCCACCGCGCGGGCGTCCTGCTCGGCGCGGCGTGCGCGAGCGGAGGTCGGGTGGGCGCCGACCGAGACCAGGGCGACGATATTCAGATCAGTCATTTGGGCAACCTCGAACAGTGGGAGCGGCTGGGCGGCACTCCGCTTTAGCCGCGATATGGCCATGCGCGCAGTCTGCCGCGGTTGAAGCCTCTCCCACGAGGGCGTAGTGGTAAGGATTAGGCCGCTTCACGCTTGCCCTCCTGGCGCCAGACGGCGACACGCTCCATCAGCGCGCGAAGGATCGCCGCCGAGTCGCCGATCACCGAAAGGTCGGCGCGTTTGATCATGTCGCAGCCGGGATCCATGTTCACCGCCACCACCTTGTCGCAGGCGCCGATGCCCTGCAGGTGCTGAATGGCGCCGGAAATACCGACGGCCAGGTAGACGCGAGCGGTGACCCAGGTCCCCGTGGCACCGACCTGACGATCACGCGGCATGAAGCCATCGTCGACCGCCACGCGCGAGGCGCCTTCGGTTGCTCCAAGGGCGACGGCAGCCTGGTGGAACAGGTCCCAGTCCTTCATGCCGTTGCCGCCGGAAAGAATGAATTCGGCCTCGGCCATGGGAATCTGCGCCGGGTCCACGGCCACCGGGCCCAGGTCCTCGATGCGCGGCAGGCTGTGGGCGACCTTTTCGGCCAGTTCCAGCGAGCGAGCTTCATGACGGGTTTCGCTGACCGGCTCGGCGCATTCGGCCGCGGCCAGAATCAGGCGTGGCAGCGCGCGCTGGATATCCTGCTGACCACTGCCGGCACGGCCAATGGCCTGTTCGCCGGCAACCTGCCAGACGCGAGTTGCAGGACGCTCGCCGAGCTTGGCGGCCAGGCGACGGCCCAGTTCGCCGCCACCGGTGCGGCTGTCTGGCAGCAGCCAGTGGCGTGGCGCCAGTTGGCTCTCCACGGCGCTCAGCGCCAGTACGCGGGCTTCCGGGGCATAGCCATCGAAGGTGTCACCACCGATGCGCAGCAAGCGGTCGACGCCGGCCGTGTCGAAGGCGCTTTCCTTGTCCTCGCCGAACACCACGGCAACCACGGCGCCACTGTCGCCGGCCAGCTTGCGAGCCAGGCCGAGCAGGTCCTTGTCATGGCTGGACAGGCGGCCGCCGACCATGTCCGGTACCACGCAGATGTGGAAGGCCGGTTGCTCGACGACATGCAGCGGCAGTTGCACCTCGACGCTGGCGCTGCTGCGTTTGCCGCTGGTGCCCTGCTGGGCGCCGCTGCGGTCGATGCGCTTGAGGCCAGCCGGGCCGATGAAGCCGGCAGCGATGGCGTGCGGATTCTTGCGGATGACGCCGTTGGGGCCCATCCAGCTGGTCTGGTTCTGGCTCTGCATGGCCGCATGAAGCGGGTGCAGGCGGTTACGGGCGATCCACTCGGCGCGAGGGTCGCGGCGGATGATGTCGCTCATGCCTGGGCCTCCTGGATGCGCTGGGATTGTTGTTTCATCACTGCACCTCCGCCGCTTCGCGCTTGGTGGTCGGGCGCTTGGCCGGTACTTCGGTGGCTTCGATCAGCACTTCTGCCACCAGCTCGGCGATGTCCTTGATTTCCGGACGTGGTGCGACCACGCCTTCGAGCATCGCAGTGCACTGTGGGCAGCCGACGGCCACCAGCTCGGCGCCGGTTTCCTTGATGTCGACCATGCGCATGTCGGGGATACGTTGCTTGCCGGGGATGTCGGTGATCGGCGCGCCGCCACCACCGCCGCAGCAGCGTGAACGGAAGCCCGAACGTTCCATCTCCTTGACCTCGATGCCGATGGCCTTGAGCACGGCGCGCGGCGCTTCGTACTCGCCGTTGTAGCGGCCGAGGTAGCACGGATCGTGATAGGTGACGCTGGCGGCCTTGCTCTGGCCGAGATTCAGCGAGCCCTTGCGCACCAGCTCTTCGATGAAGGTGCTGTGGTGCAGAACCTGATAGTTGCCGCCGAGCGCGCCGTATTCGTTCTTCAGCACGTGGAAGCTGTGCGGGTCGCAGCTGACGATGCGCTTGAAGCGGTACTTGGCCAGGGTGGCGATGTTGCGCTTGGCCAGGTTCTGGAAGGTCGCCTCGTCACCCAGGCGACGGGCCACGTCGCCGCTGTCGCGCTCTTCCAGGCCGAGCACGGCGAAGTCGACGTCGGCAGCCTTGAGCACCTTGACGAAGGCGCGCAGGGTGCGCTGGTTGCGCATGTCGAAGGCGCCATCGCCAACCCAGAACAGCACGTCGGTTTCGCCCTTGTCGGCCAGCAGCGGCAGGTTCAGGTCGGCTGCCCAGTTCAGGCGACCGCCCGGGTTGAAGCCGCCCGGGTTGTCGGTGGCGATCAGGTTGTCCAGCACCTCGGCGCCCTTGTTCGGGGTGGCGCCCTTTTCCAGGGTCAGATGACGGCGCATATCGACGATGGCATCGACGTGTTCGATCATCATCGGACACTCCTCGACGCAGGCGCGGCAGGTGGTGCATGACCACAGGGTCTCGGCATCCACCAGGGCTTTGCCTTGCAGCGACACGATCGGCTGATGCGGGCCGCCGCTGTGTTCGCCCAGTGGCTTGCCGGGGTAGGGGCTGCCTGCGAACTTGGCGTCATTGCCGCCGGCCAGGCCGATGACCATGTCCTGGATCAGTTTCTTCGGGTTCAGCGGCTGGCCAGCGGCGAAGGCCGGGCACATGGCTTCGCATTTGCCGCACTGCACGCAGGCGTCGAAGCCGAGCAGTTGGTTCCAGGTGAAGTCAGTGGGTTTTTCCACGCCCAGCGGCGCTTTCGGATCATCCAGATCGAGGGCTTTCAGGCCGGTCGAGCGACCGCCGCCGAAGCGTTCGGCGCGGCGGTGCCAGGCCAGGTGCAGGGCACCGGCGAAGGCGTGCTTCATCGGCCCGCCCCAGGTCATTCCGAAGAACAGCTCGGACACGCCCCAGGCCACGCCGACGGCGAGGATCGCCGCCAGCACCCAGCCGCCGAAGTCGGCCGGCAGGATGCCTGCCACCGGCAAGGTGGCGATGAAGAAGCTGGCTGCGAACATCAGCAGGCTTTTCGGCAGGCGCATCCACGGGCCTTTCGACAGGCGCGAGGGCGGATTCAGGCGGCGCTTGGCGACGAACAGGGCGCCGACGAACATCAGCACCGTGGCCGCCAGCAGGGCGAAGCCGAGGATACGGTTGTGCAGGCCGAAACCGTGCACGACGATGGCCAGCACGGCCGCCAGCACGAAGCCACCGGCGGTGGCCACGTGGGTCTTGGACATGTACTTGTCGCGCTCGACCACGTGGTGCAGATCCACCAGGTAGCGGCGCGGCATCTTCAGCAGGCCGCCGATCCAGTCGACCTTGGCAGGACGACCGCGACGCCACATGAAAAAGCGCTTCAGCGCACCCAGCACGGCCAGTGCCAGGGCAGCGAAGAGCAGAATGGGGAGCAGGGTGTTCAACATCTTGTGGTCTCCTTCGCGGGACCGGAAAACATCACGGTTCAGTCCCCTCGCCCCTGCGGGGAGAGGGTTAGGGAGAGGGGGAGCAGATACCGCAAGTCATCGCCCAACGGCCGCTATCCCCCGACCCCTCTCCCGGCTTTCTGTAACAGAACGACGGAAGAGGGGAGACCAGCATCAGAAGTCCTTGCACAACCGTAGGGCGTCGTAGATCGCCGCGTGGGTGTTGCGCTGGGCCACGCAGTCGCCGATGCGGAACAGCAGGTAGCCGTCGCCCGTTTCGCTCAGGCACGGTTGCGGCTTGATCGCGAACAGTGCCTCGACGTCGATCTGGCCCTTGTTGCGCGAGCCCTGCTTGAGTGCGTAGTACAGCGATTCGTCAGGACGCACGCCGTTCTCCACCACCACCTGGTCGACCACGCGCTCTTCCTTGGCGCCGGTGTATTCGTTCTCCAGCACGGCGACCAGCTTGTCGCCTTCGCGGTAGACCTTCTCCAGCATCAGGTCGCCGGTCATGATGACTTCTTTCGGGTACAGACTGCGGTAGTAGGTCGGGAAGCTGGTACCACCGATGGCCACGCCCGGCTTGATGTCGTCGGTGACGATCTCCACCTGCGCGCCCTTGTCGGCCAGGTAGTCGGCCACGGACATGCCGGTGAACTCGCAGATGGTGTCGTACACCAGCACGTTCTTGCCCGGAGCAACCTTGCCCGAGAGCACGTCCCAGCTGCTCACCACCAGGCCTTCTGCGGCGCCCCAGTGTTCGTTCTGCTCGAGGAACGGGTGACCGCCGTTGGCCAGCACCACGATGTCCGGACGCAGGTCGAGGATGCTTGCCTCATCGGCGCCGGTACCCAGGCGCAGATCGACGCCCAGACGCGCCAGCTCCAGCTGGTACCAGCGGGTAATGCCGGCGATCTGGTCGCGCTGCGGTGCACGTGCAGCGATAGTGATCTGGCCGCCGAGTTGTTCCTGCTTCTCGAACAGGGTCACGTCATGGCCACGTTCTGCGGCGACGCGAGCGGCCTCCATACCGGCCGGGCCACCGCCGACGATCACCACCTTGCGTTTGACGCCGGTGGTTTTCTCGATGATGTGCGGCACGCCCATGTATTCGCGGCTGGTGGCGGCGTTCTGGATGCACAGCACGTCCAGGCCCTGGTACTGGCGGTCGATGCAGTAGTTGGCGCCAACGCACTGCTTGATCTGGTCGATCTGGCCCATCTTGATCTTGGCGATCAGGTGCGGGTCGGCCATGTGCGCGCGGGTCATGCCGACCATGTCGACGTAGCCGCCTTCGAGGATGCGCGTGGCCTGGTTCGGGTCCTTGATGTTCTGCGCGTGCAGTACCGGAACCTTGACCACTTCCTTGATGCCGGCCGCCAGGTGCAGGAAGGGCTCCGGCGGGAAGCTCATGTTGGGGATGACGTTGGCCAGGGTGTTGTGGGTGTCGCAGCCCGAACCCACCACGCCGATGAAGTCGAGCATGCCGGTGGCGTCGTAGTACGCCGCGATCTGCTTCATGTCTTCATGGGACAGACCGTCCGGGTGGAATTCGTCACCGGTGATGCGCATGCCGACGCAGAAGTCGTCGCCGACTTCCTTGCGCACGGCCTTGAGCACTTCCAGGCCGAACTTCATGCGGCCCTCGAAGGTACCGCCCCATTCGTCGGTACGCTTGTTCACCCGTGGCGACCAGAACTGGTCGATCAGGTGCTGGTGCACGGCGGACAGCTCGACGCCGTCCAGGCCGCCCTCTTTGGCACGACGTGCGGCTTGCGCGTAGTTGTCGATGATGCGCCAGATTTCCTCGACCTCGATGGTCTTGCAGGTGGCGCGGTGTACGGGTTCACGGATGCCGGACGGCGACATCAGGGTTGGCCAGTGATAGCCATCCCAACGCGAGCGACGGCCCATGTGGGTAATCTGGATCATGATCTTGGCGCCGTGCTTGTGCATGGCGTCAGCAAGATTCTGGAAGTGCGGAATGATGCGGTCGGTGGACAGGTTCACCGAGCTCCACCATTGCTGCGGGCTATCGATGGCGACCACGGACGAGCCGCCACAGATGGCCAGGCCGATGCCGCCCTTGGCTTTCTCTTCGTAGTATTTGACGTAGCGCTCGGTGGTCATGCCGCCGTCGGTGGCGTAGACCTCGGCGTGCGCGGTGGAGAGCACACGGTTGCGGATAGTCAGTTTGCCGATCTGGATCGGCTGGAACATTGCTTCAAAAGCCATTGCGGCACCCTCACGGAAAAGCGGCCTGGGGTCTCTGGTTGGAGGTGCTTCAGTGGTGTGAAGCCCTCCCTCCTGTCTTTATTGTTTAGAGCGGTTTGACACGGAACAGGCCGTGGTCGTGGCCTTCCTGCGAGGCACCGTAGACCTGCTCGGCGACGGTGCGGGTGCTGCTGCCCTGAGCCTGCAGGATCTGATCCATGGCGCCGGCGAACCAGCCGGTGAACATGTAGTCGACCGGACGCCCGCACTTGCCGTAGACGTAGACGAAGGCCGAGTGATCCAGGCGCACTTCGCAGGTACCGGCGTCGAGGTCGATCGACTGGATCTTGAACAGGCCCCAGCCACGCTGCGACAGGCGCTTCATGTAGTGCTCGAACACCGCCACGCCGGACAGGCCATGGCATTCGGCTTCCTTCTCACACCAGTGCCAGGCGGACTTGTAGCCGGCCTTGTAGAGGATCTCGGCGTATTTCTCGGCGCCGAGCACTTCCTCGATGCCGATGTGGTTGTTGACGAAGAAGTGACGCGGCACATACAGCATCGGCAGGGCGTCGGTGGTCCAGACGCCGGTTTCGTCGTCGACCAGGATGGGCATTTCGGGGGCGTGGGTGGCCATGTGTTCAAACTCCAGAATTCGTTGGTTTTTTTTGCCCTCTCCCCAACCCTCTCCCGCAAGCGGGAGAGGGGGCTGTCCGTGCATGCATGACTGCAAATGCATACCGGCCGCTTTGCTCCCCTCTCCCATTTATGGGAGAGGGGCCGGGGGAGAGGGGCTGTTAAAAAGGCTTATTCGCCCCAGACGTCGGCGAGTACGCGCACCCAGTTCTCGCCCATGATCTTGCGCACCACGCGCTCGGAATGGCCGCGTTTGAGCAGGGTTTCGGTGAGGTTGGGGAATTCGCCCACGGTGCGGATGCCCAGCGGGTTGATGATCTTGCCGAAGTTGGTCAGGCGACGGGCGTAGCCCTTGTCGTGGGTCAGGTATTCGAAGAATTCCTTGCCGTGGCCCTGGGTGAAGTCGGTACCGATGCCGATGGCGTCTTCACCGACGATGTTCATCACGTACTCGATGGCTTCGGCGTAGTCGTCGATGGTCGAGTCGATGCCCTTGGCCAGGAACGGCGCGAACATGGTCACGCCGACGAAACCGCCGTGGTCGGCGATGAACTTCAGCTCTTCGTCGGACTTGTTGCGCGGGTGCTCTTTAAGGCCCGAAGGCAGGCAGTGGGAGTAGGTGACCGGCTTCTTGGATTCGAGGATGACTTCCTCGCTGGTCTTGCTGCCGACGTGGGACAGGTCGCACATGATGCCCACGCGGTTCATCTCGGCGACGATTTCGCGACCGAAGCCGGACAGGCCGCCGTCACGCTCGTAGCAGCCGGTGCCGATCAGGTTCTGGGTGTTGTAGCACATCTGCACAATGCCCACGCCGAGCTGCTTGAACACCTCGACGTAGCCGATCTGGTCCTCGAACGCATGGGCGTTCTGGAAGCCGTAGATGATGCCGGTCTTGCCCAGTTCCTTGGCCTTGCGGATGTCGGCGGTGGTGCGTACCGGCATCACCAGGTCGCTGTTCTCGCGGATCAGCTTGCTGCTGGCGGCGATGCTGTTGACGGTGGCCTGGAAACCTTCCCATACCGACACGGTGCAGTTGGCGGCGGTCAGGCCGCCCTTGCGCATGTCTTCGAACAGTTCACGGTTCCACTTGGCGATGATCAGACCGTCGATGACGATGCTGTCGGCGTGCAATTCGGCTGGGCTCATCAGGCTTGTCCCCTAATACTGATGCGCCGAGACGGCTGTCGGCGCTTTGGGGAGAGCTTATCCCTGGGGGGCTGGCCGACCCGGTACAAAAACGACTGGGGGTTTGCCGAAAGCGTCAAGCCGAGGTCGCGATTGGATATGAGGCCTCGGCGACCCGTTAACAGGTCGCCCGGATGGTATCCGGGCTGCGTTTGGCCTAGCTGTTTGACCGCTCGCGGCGATCCTGGCTGGGGCTGGCGGCGAAGCGCCTGCGGTAGCTGCGCGAGAAGTAGGAGGCCGAGTCGAAGCCGCACGCCAGGCCCACCTCCAGCACACTGAGGTCGCTCTGGCGCAGCAATTGGCGCGCCTTGTCCAGGCGCAGGTCGAGGTAGAAGGCCGATGGCGTGGTGTCCAGATGATGGCGAAACAGGCGTTCCAGCTGACGCACGCTGATACCTACCTGCTCGGCCAGTGCCTCACTGGACAGTGGTTGTTCGCACTGGCGCTCCATCTCGCCGATCACCCGCACCAGCTTCTTGTTGTGCAGGTCGTAGCGGCTGGCCACCTGCATGCGCTGGTGATCCAGGCGCGTGCGGATCCGGCTGACCACGAACTGTTCCGACACCTGCACCGCAAGCGTCTCGCCGTGTTCCTGGCCGATCAGCCCCAGCATCAGATCCAGGCTGCTGGTACCGCCTGCACTGGTGATGCGCTTGCCGTCGATTTCGAACAGTTCCTGGGTCACCAGTAGCGCTGGGTAGCGCTCGCGAAAGGCATCGATGGCTTCCCAATGCAGGGTCAGGCGCTGGTGCTGGAACAGCCCGGCCTCGGCCAGCACGAAGCTGCCCGTGTCGATGCCGCCAAGTACAGCCAGCTCCGGCTCGCGCCGTTGCAGCCAGTGCGCGAGGTGATGGTCGTAGTGTGCCAATGGCTCGAAACCGGCCACCACGAACAGCGCGCGGGTTGCTTCCGGAAGTTCCAGTGCGCCATCGACGTTCAGCGACATGCCGTTGCTCGCCTGCACGGCGTTACCGTCCCGGCTGAGCAAGCGCCAGCGATACAGCTCGCCGCGAAAGCGATTGGCCACGCGCAACGGCTCGATGGCCGACATCAGTCCCATCATGGAAAAACCGGGCAGCAGCAGAAAACAGAAGATCTGGGGCATATGGATCACTACGCCAGGGGGCTGACAGCCCGGATGCAATCCGGGAGGTGGATTCGCGGGTGGCTGCCGGGCTACGGGTAAGCGAAGAGATTAATACGGCATCAGAGCGCTTGTGCCACTAAGTAGTCGATTCAGGTCAATAAATAGTCGCTCAGGTGCGAATCAAGCGTTATTACCGAGCGTAAGGTGTTTACATCGGGAAGCGAAAGCCCCGAGCACGGTGGGGGCCACCATGGCCTCTAGAAAAACGAAATAAAACCGCTGTGACACGATGAGGAGCACCCAGATGAAAGGTCTTACCGCACTGGCCGCGTGCTGCACCCTGAGCCTGTTCAGTACCTCCCTGCTGGCCGACGATGCCAGTTGCAAGAACGTTCGCATTGGCGCCGTCGGCTGGACCGACGTGGTCGCCACCACCGCCGTCGCCAGCGAGTTGCTGCAGGGCCTCGGTTACGAAACCAAGCAGACCCAGGCTTCGCAACAGATCATCTTCGCCGGTATCCAGAAGGGCCAGATCGACGCCTTTCTCGGTTACTGGAAGCCGATCATGGACGACAACATCAAACCCTTCCTCAATGCCGGCGCGGTGAAGGTCGCCGCCGAGCCGTCGCTGGATGACGCCGTGGCCGTGCTCGCCGTGCCCAGCTACACCGCCGACAAGGGCCTGAAAACCCTGGCCGATATCGCCAAGTTCAAGGATCAGCTGGACGGCAAGATCTACGGCATCGAGGCCGGCTCTGGGGCCAATACGGCAATCCAGAAGATGATCGACTCCAACCAGTTCGGCCTCGGCGGCTTCAAACTGGTGGAATCCAGTGAAGCGGGCATGCTCGCCGCAGTGGGCCGTGCCGTGCGCAACGAGAAACCGGTGGTGTTCTTCGGCTGGAAACCGCATCCGATGAACCTGTCCATGCAGATTACCTATCTGACCGGCACCGAAGACGTGTTCGGCCCCAACGACGGTGCCGCCACGGTTTCCACCGTTACCGCGCCGGACTACGCCGAACGCTGCCCCAACGCCAACCGCTTGCTCACCAGCCTGCGCTTCACCAGTCAGCAGGAAGCGGAGCTGATGCAGCCGATCATGGATCGCAAGCAACCAGCTCAGGTGGCGCGTGACTGGATCAAGGCCAATCCGCAGGTGGTCGAGGCCTGGCTCGATGGCGTCACCACCCTGGACGGCAAGCCCGCCAGCGTTTCGCTGGTCGCCGGCAACTGATACACGAGCGCCGGATCGACCGGCGCTGATTTCCCTATTTGCTCATGCCTGCGGCAATGCCGTTGGCTTCCGTTCGCCCCTGGAAAGGACAGTCGAAAATGAACTACGAGGTTATCGTCACCTGCGCGGTGACCGGCGCTGGCGACACCGTCGGTAAGCACCCGGCGATCCCGGTCACGCCCAAGGAAATCGCGGCGGCTGCCATCGAAGCGGCCAGGGCCGGCGCTACCGTTGCCCACTGTCATGTGCGTGATCCGCAGACCGGCAAGCCGAGTCGCGACGTGGCGCTGTACCGCGAGGTGGTCGAGCGCATCCGCGAAAGCGACACCGACGTCATCATCAACCTCACCGCCGGCATGGGTGGCGACCTGGAGATTGGCCGCGGCGAGCAGCCGTTGGAGTTCGGCGCCGGTACCGATCTGGTCGGGCCGCTCACCCGCCTGGCGCATGTCGAGGAACTGCTGCCGGAAATCTGCACCCTGGACTGTGGCACGCTGAATTTCGGCGACGGCGACTTCATCTACGTCTCCACTCCGGCGCAACTGCGCGCTGGCGCCAAGCGCATCACCGAGCTGGGCGTGAAGGCCGAGCTGGAAATTTTCGACACCGGCCACCTGTGGTTCGCCAAGCAGATGATCAAGGAACGCCTGCTGGACGACCCGCTGATCCAGTTGTGCCTGGGCATTCCCTGGGGCGCGCCGGCTGACACCACGACCATGAAGGCCATGGCCGACAACCTGCCGCCGGGCATCACTTGGGCCGGCTTCGGCATCGGCCGCATGCAGATGCCCATGGTGGCCCAGGCCATGCTGCTTGGCGGCCACGTACGCGTCGGGCTGGAGGACAACATCTGGCTGGATCGCGGTGTGCACGCCAGCAACGGCCAACTGGTCGAACGCGCCATCGAGATCATCGAACGCTTAGGCGGCCGAGCCCTGAGCCCGGCCGAGGGGCGGGAAAAGATGAAGCTCAAGCGGCGCGGCTGAAGCCCAGCGTCTCCCTGTGGGAGGGGCTTTAGCCGCGACAACCCTGGCCCGGGTGCAATCCGGGACATTCCCTGACGCCAATTCCCCGGATTGCATCCGGGCTACCGGAGTTCACCATGACCTTCGCCACCGATATCAAGACCTTCGCCGCTCTCGGCACCGGCGTCATCGGCGCCGGCTGGATAGCCCGTGCCCTGGCCCACGGCCTCGACGTGATCGCCTGGGACCCGGCGCCTGGGGCCGAGGCTGCGTTGCGTACCCGTCTGGCCAATGCCTGGCCGGCGCTGGAGAAAAAGGGCCTGGCGCCCGGTGCCTCGCTGGAGCGCCTGCGCTTCGTCGACAGCATCGAGGACTGCGTGCGCGATGCCGATTTCATCCAGGAAAGCGCCCCCGAGCGCCTCGACCTCAAATGCGAGCTGCACGCCAAGATCAGCGCTGCCGCGCGCCCCGAGGTGCTGGTCGGCTCCAGTACCTCGGGCCTGTTGCCCAGTGAGTTCTACGCAGATGCCACGCACCCTGAGCGCTGCGTGGTCGGTCATCCGTTCAATCCAGTGTACCTGCTGCCGCTGGTGGAGGTGGTGGGTGGGGCGAAGACTGCGCCCGAGGCGGTGCAGGCGGCGATCAGTGTGTACAAGTCGCTGGGTATGCGCCCGCTGCATGTACGCAAGGAGGTGCCAGGCTTTATCGCTGATCGCCTGCTAGAGGCGCTTTGGCGCGAGGCGCTACATCTGGTCAACGACGGCGTGGCGACCACTGGCGAGATCGACGACGCGATCCGCTTTGGCGCCGGCCTGCGCTGGTCGTTCATGGGCACCTTTCTGACTTACACCCTGGCCGGCGGCCCGGCTGGGATGCGTCACTTCATGGCCCAGTTCGGCCCGGCGCTGAAACTGCCCTGGACATATCTGGAGGCGCCGGAGCTGACCGAAGGGCTGATCGATGCGGTGGTCGAAGGCACGGCTGAACAGCAGGGCGAACGCAGCCTGGATGCCCTGGAACGCTACCGCGACGACTGCTTGCTGGCGGTACTGGAGGCGATCCGCCAGACCAAGGCCAGGCACGGCTTCGCGTTCGCCGACTGAGTCGAAGTGAACTGTGTGTGGGAGCGGACTTGTCCGCGAATGGTCTGGCACTGTGTCTGGTCATTTTTCGCGGACAAGTCCGCTCCCGCAGAGATCACCTCTGCCTGCCCAGCGGGCTAGACCATGGGATACGAAACATGACCCTTGCCACCTACCAAACCAGCATTCATTCCGACTGGGTCGACTACAACGGCCACTTGCGTGACGCCTTCTACCTGCTGATCTTCAGTCATGCCACCGATGCGCTGATGGACGAGCTGGGACTGGACGAAGCCGGTCGTGCCCGTACTGGACACACGCTCTACACCCTGGAGTGTCACCTCAACTTTCTGGCCGAAGTGAAAGAGGGCGAGCGGGTGCAAGTGCGCACGCAGCTGTTGGCGCATGACGCGAAACGCCTGCATATCCACCATGCGCTGTATCGACCTGGCGAGAGCGCCAGCCTCGCGGAGAGCGAGCAGATGCTGATGAACATCGACAGTGCCGCTGGCCGCGCGGCGCCGTTCGACGCCCAAGTGGCCGAAAAGGTCGCGCAGTTGGCCAGCGGGCATCAGGGACTGCCACAGCCGGCCTGCGTCGGCCGGGTCATAGGCCTGCGCCGCGCTGCGTAGGGCCGCCTAGGTCTTTCGCCCCAGTGCCTAAGATTTATTTGGGCTTGTACGCGCAATACCCTGGCCGTGGTCCGACCTTGGGGTGATGGCGGCAGGTGTCCGGGCGCTTCTCGTAGACCGTGCACAGGCGTGTCTTGCGGTCGAGGAACAGGCAGTCGTTGTTGGACATGCGCGTCAGGGTGAAGATGCCCGACTTCTGGTTGAAGCGTTCGACCACTCCATCCTTCTGCAGGCGCTTGGCGATGTTCTTCGGTGGCTCGCTGCGTTCGAACTCGTCCACCAGTTCCAGGCGGATCAGATCGTTCAGGCGCACTTCAACCGGCAGCGTGCAGCAGCTGGACATGCAGCTGTGGCACATATCGGCCGTATATTTGGCCCAGGTTTCCAGGCGGTCTATCTCTGCAGCGGCTATCAGGCGGGGTTTGATCATGATGCTTGGCTAGGCCTGTCTTGTCGGCGGACTGTTTGCTTCGCGCTCGAGTCCGCCTACGGTCACGGGGCGGCGATAATAGCGGGCGCGTGGCGTTTGTGAAGCACCGGCTGGCAGTTGGCTACTTTGCGTTGTGCCTGTGACCTGTGTGGCAGTCGTCTCTCTGTGGCTGGACGCTCGCTGCTCCTATACTGGCAGCCACCTCGGGCTGCCGGCAGGGACGCGAGGACACTTCCACAGCGGTAGGACATAACGCATGCAATGGATCTTCATGCTGGTCGGACTGGTGCTCGGCGCGGGCGTCAGCGAATCCGTCACGGGCGCCATTCTCGGCGGCCTGCTCGGCCTCAGTCTGGGGCAGGCGCTGCGCCTGCACGGGCTGGAGACGCGCAATGCGCAGCTGACTGCGCAGCTCAAGGAATTCGCCGAGCGCTTCGAGCGCGGCACCCGCGCCATGCACGAGCGCCTGGTCAAGGTGGAGCAGGGCGAACGGGCTGATCCCGAGCCGGCGCCCACCGAGCAGACCTCACCCGTCGCGGCCGAGCTCGAGCCCCAACCGCCGCTCGAGCCGGTTGTGGCCGAGGCCGCCACCACCGAGCGGGCGCCAGAGGTGGAGCTGGACTGGACGCTGGAGCCGGAAATCGAAGCGGCGCTGCAGCAGCCCGCCGAAGCGCCAACGCCCCAGCGGGCCGCACAGGTCGCCCATGAGCCGCAGTCGGCGCCCCAGGCCGGCCCCTGGAAACCCCGCGAGCCGCGCGAACCGAATCTGCTGGAACGGGGCTTCGCCGCTGCCAAGGCCTGGCTACTGGGTGGCAACACCTTATTGCGGGTCGGCGTGGTGCTGCTGTTCCTTGGCCTGGCCTTCCTCCTGCGCTACGCCACCGAAGGCGTCGAGGTGCCGATCGAGCTGCGCTACATGGGCGTGGCGGCCAGTGCTCTTGCACTGCTGGGCCTGGGCTGGTGGCTGCGCCGGCGTAACCGCAACTACGCCCTGGTGCTGCAGGGTACCGGTATCGCCGTGTTGTATCTGACCGTGTTCGCTGCCATGCGCCTGCATCCGTTGCTCGACCCTGGCATGGCGCTGGGGCTATTGGTCGCGGTCACGTTGTTCTCGGCCATTCTCTCGGTGCAGCAGAATGCGCTTGGCCTGGCAGCTGCGGCGGCGCTGGGGGGCTTTGCCGCGCCGATCCTCACTTCGACCGGCAGCGGCAACCATGTCGCGCTGTTCTCCTATTTCGCCCTGCTCAATGCCGGCATCTTCGCCATCGCCTGGTTCAAGGCCTGGCGCTTGCTCAACCTGATCGGTTTCGTCGGCACCTTCGGTATCGGTTTCGCCTGGGGCCTGCGTTCCTACACGCCCGGGCTGTTGTGGAGCACCCAGCCCTTCCTGATCCTGTTCTTCCTGATGTACGTGGCCATCGGCCTGCTGTTCGCTCGTCGCACCCTGCGTGACGCAGCGGATGCGCCCGAGGCGCGTGACGAGCTGCTGCGCTGGTCGCTGCGCCGTGGCGACTATGTCGATGCCACCACGCTGTTCGGCCCGCCGCTGGTCGGCTTTGGCCTGCAGGTGGCGTTGGTCCGCCATATCGAGTTCGCCGCTGCCTTCAGCGCCCTTGGTCTTGGCTTGTTCTATCTGCTGCTGGCGCGCGTACTCAAGGCGCGTGCCGGCGAACGAGCGTTGCTGCTGGTGGAAACCAGCCTGGCGCTTGGCGTGGTATTCGCCAGCCTGGCCATTCCGCTCGGCCTCGATGCGCGCTGGACGAGCGCTGCCTGGGCCGTGGAAGGCGCTGGCATCTTCTGGCTGGGCCTGCGCCAAGGGCGGCCGTTGGCGCGTGCGTTTGCCCTGCTGTTGCAGGTCGGTGCGGCCTTGGCGTTCGTCACTGGCCTGGGTTTCGGCTACGACAGCCTGCTCGATGGCTCACCCTTAGGTGCACTGATGCTCGGTATGGCGTTGCTGTTCAGCTACTGGCAACTGCGCCAGGCGCCAGGGCTCGCCAACGCCTGGGAGAACCGACTGCTGCCCTGGCTGGGGCTGACTGGGTTGGCTTTCCTCTATCTGATCGCTCCGCTGCTGTTCGAGGCGCCCGGTACGGCGATTGCCTGGGCGCTGGCCGGGCTGGCGACGCTATTTGTGGGCCTGCGCCTGGCCGCGCCGAGCTTCGTCTACAGCGCTTTCGCCATCCAGTTGCTCGGTGGCCTGCTGTTCCTCGGCCAGATGGCGCTGGATTCTCTGTTTGGCAGCGGTGGTTTCAGCGCCGGATGGTTTGGCCTGCTGGCTGCGTCCATGGTCGGTTTCGGCCTGATTGCCGGCATGCTGCTGGCGGCGCGTGATCCGCACATCCGCGAGAACCGCCGGCTGCTCGGCGCATTGTCGGCGGTCATGCTGGTAGGCCTGGCGTTCATCAACCTGGCCGTGCTGTTCGTCCTGCCCTGGGTGGCGGCTGCCGCGGTATGGGGCGGTACGGGGCTGCTGATTCTCTGGCTGGGGCTGTATCTGCAGCAGCGTGCGGCCTTCCTGTTCAGCCTGGTGCTGCAGGTGTTCGCCGGCCTGGCCTTTCTTGCTGCTGGGCCGCTGTTGCTGGCGGGCATCAGTGGTGACGGTCTTTCACCCTTGGCGCACACCGGTTTCTGGACGCCGGCCGTGCTGGGGCTGGCCGCGCAAATCGGTGCCTGGCGCCTGCACAGCCTGGCCCGTAGCGGGCGAGAGACTGGCATTGACGGCGTCAGCCTGAGGCGTCTGGGGCAGTTGTTGCTGGCCTGGGGCGCCGGCTGGTGGGCGCTGGCAGTGAGCAGCGAAGTGCTACGTTTCGTGGCGCCGGATCTACAAGCCGGCGCGTTGCTGGTGCTGGCGGCACTGTCGGTGCTGATCTGGATGCCGCTGGCCTTGCGCACCGGCTGGCGCGAGCTGGCGGTGCTGTGCAGCCTGCTGGCCCCGGTAGCCGGGGTGGTCCTGATCCATGCCTGGCATTCGCTCTACCATCCTGCTGCGAACCTTGGTTGGTTGGGCTGGGCAGCGGTGCTGGTCGTGCATTTGTTGGCATTGAGGCGACTCGCCGATCTGCTGCCGAGCCAGGCGGCCAGTGTCGCCCATGTGCTCGGCTGCTGGCTGCTGATTGCCGTACTGGCGCTGGAATTGCGCTATCTGCTGTTGAGCCTGGCCGACCACTACAACGCCTGGCGCTGGCTGGGTTGGGCCTTGCTGCCGACCGCCTATCTGTGGGGCATGGCGCAGGCACGTCGCCTGCCATGGCCGGTGGTCGCTTTCGAGCGCGAATACCGGCTCTGGGCCGCTGCGCCGCTGGCGGCATCGATGCTTGTCTGGTTCTGGCTGGCCAACGCCAACAGTGCCGGCGACAGCGACCCGCTGCCCTACCTGCCGCTGCTGAACCCGCTGGAACTCGGCCTGCTGCTGTGCCTGGGGGCGTTGGTGGTCTGGGGACGATTTGCCCTGCCACGTTTCGGCCTGGAGCCTGCGCGGGCGCTACAGATCACTCAGTGCGTGGCTGGACTGTCGCTGTTCGCCCTGCTGACGGTGATGGTGATGCGTACGGCTCATCACTGGGGCGGTGTCGTCTGGAGCAGCCCGGCGCTGTTCGATTCGATGCTGGTGCAGGCCGGTTTGTCCATCGTCTGGACCCTGATCGCCCTGGCGCTGATGCTGTTCGGCCACCTGCGTGCGCGTCGCGAGCTGTGGTTGGTTGGCGCCGCGCTAATCGCCCTGGTAGTGGCGAAGCTGTTTTTCATCGAACTGGGCAATCGTGGCGGGCTGGAGCGCATCGTGTCGTTCATCGGTGTCGGCGTGCTGCTCCTGGTCGTGGGCTATTTTGCCCCGCTACCGCCGCGCAAGACCGATGAAATCCCTGCGAACAAGGAGTCGTTGTCGTGAGAATCATCGCCACCCTTCTGACCCTAGGCCTGTCGCTGCTCTCCAGCGTACAAGCCGAAGAGCGCCCGCAGGACTATCGCCAGTTGTTGCCGCTTACGCTGGACGGGGCAGGCCCCTGGTATCGGGTCGAGTTGCCGATGGCCGTGCACTACGCCGCTCGGCATGCCGATCTGCGTGACCTGCGCATCTTCAACGGTGCCGGTCAGGCTCAGGCCTATGCGTTGCTGCCAGGCCGGAGCGAGTCGCGTGATGAAGAGCAGGAGCACGGGGTGCGTTGGTTCCCGTTGTATGCCGATGCACAGCAGAACGATGCGCCGCGCCTGCGCGTGCAACGCAGCACCGACGGTACCTTGATCGAGTTGAGTGGTGACGAGCCGTCGCCCGCGCAGCGCCAGCTGCGTGGCTGGCTGCTCGACGCCAGCGCCATCGATGCGCCACTGGTGCGCCTCGACCTCAGCTGGAGCGGCGGCGAGGAGGGCTTTCAGAGTTTCTCCATCGAGGCCAGCGACGACCTGCAGCACTGGCGTCGTTGGGGCGAGGGGCAGGTGGCGCGCCTGAGCTTTGCAGGCGACAGAATCGATCAGCGTCAGGTAGAACTGCCCGCTCGCTCGGCACGCTACATCCGACTGCTCTGGGACAGCCCGCGGCAGGTGCCGGAGCTGGACGCGGTGACGCTGCGCAGTCGCCGCAAGGCGAGCAGCCCGGCGCCGCTGGTCTGGTCCGAACCGATGCAGGCGCAAATCACGAACGACGGACATTACCAATGGCAATTGCCGCAAGCGCTGCCGGTAGAGCGCCTACGCATCCATCTGGACGAGCCCAACACCCTGGCTCCTGTCCTGTTCGAGGCGCGCTCGGTGGAAAAGGACCCCTGGCGAGTGCTTGCCAGTGGTGTGTTCTATCGACTGCCGCAGGACGGTCGCGAAGTGCGACAGGATGAATTGGCCCTGCCAGCCTGGCCGGTGCGCCAGGTGCGCCTGAAGGTCGATGCACGTGGTGGCGGCCTGGGCGATCAGGCCCCGACCGCGGCCTTCGCTGTGCGCGCCACCCAGCTGGTTTTCCTGGCGCGTGGCGAGCCGCCCTATCGACTCGCGGTAGGAAGGGGCGATGTCACATCGGCCGCGCTTCCCGTCAGCACCCTGATCCCCGGATATTCGGATGAGCGTCTGGCTTCGCTGACAGTGGCACAGGTCGATGTCGCTGCCGTGCAGTCGACTGAGGTGGATGCACCGGCGACTGCGGCGATGGACTGGAAGCGTTGGGGACTTTGGGCTGTACTGTTGCTCGGCGTGGCATTGTTGGCCGCGATGGCGGCGAGCCTTCTGCGGCGCCCCGACAAAGGCTGAGTGCCATGGTCGGGAATGCATGTCATTACTGTTCAAGCCATGCTTTTGCAGTATCGTAGGCAGCGTTCACGGTTTCTTCGGTTGGGAAGTATCACCGCGTTGTGAGTCGTGAGCAGTTTCGGGCGCCGGCGCCCTCTACTCTGGTCAGGAAGGCCCGCTTGCGTATCTCGACTCGCTTCGTCGCCTCCTCCGTCGAGGGCGTCTGCCAACGGAGGCTCCGTTGATACAGGCCTGCATGGCGCCAGGTTGGTCACCGTCGCCGCCGGTTCTCGTCACTTTGCTGGTGTGCTTCGGCGTCATCCTGCTGGCGCACTGGATGACCCGTCAGCGCGACTTTCCCGGACGCGACAGTTTCATACTGCTGCATCTTTCCAGCCTCTGGTGGATGGCCTGCGCCTCACTTGAACTGAGCGTGATGTCGGCAGAGTGCAAGATGTTCCTCTCCGGCCTGGCCTGGCTCGGCATCCTCTTCACGCCCACGTTCTGGGCGGTATTTCTATGGCAGTACGTCAATAGCGTGCGCACGCCGGTGCCGCGTGCCGGGGTGCTGGCGCTGAGCCTCATGCCGGTGCTGGTCTGGATCATTGCGCTGAGTAACCCCTGGCACAACCTGTTCTACCTTGCCAGCACCGGCCCAATCGATGACAGTCCAGGGGCTCCGGTGCGTTATCGACATGGTCCGCTGTTCTACGCCACCGCTGCTTATGTCTACCTGCTGATGGCGTTCTGCATGGGCGTGGTAGTGCGTGCAGCGGTACTCAGCCACGGGTTGCATCGGCGGCATTATCTGGGCTTCGTACTGGTCACGGCAGCGCCCTGGACGGCCAACATCGCCTACGTGGTGTTCGGCTGGACCGTATTTGGCGTCGACCCCACGCCGTTCTGCTTCGCTTTCACCCTGGTCGCCTTCGCCTGGCTGATTCTCGGTGTGCGCCTGTTCGACCTGCTGCCGGTGGCGCGTCACCTGCTGCTCGAGGCCCTGATCGATCCGGTGCTGGTGGTCGATCCGCGCGGGCGGGTGATCGAGGCCAACCCGGCAGCGCTCAAGCTGGCCGGCCTGCAGCAGGGCTGGCAGGGGCGAGCACTGGTCGACTGGCCGGTATTCGGTGCCGATCTGCAACGCTTGCTCGAACAGCACCAAGGCGAGGCGAGCGAGCAGATGCTCAGCCTGACCAGCGCCGCGCGCTACTACGAAGTGCGTGTGCGCGGGATCGAGCGCGCCACACGCAACGGTCCGGTTCTGCTTGGGCGCATGCTCTACGTGCGTGACGTCACGTTGCGGCATCTCGCCGAACTGAAGCTGGCCGAGGCCCTGGCCGTCAGTGAGGAGCGCCTGCGCACCATTTCCGTACTGCACGAGCAACTGCGTGAGCAGGCGTTGTGCGACCCGCTGACCGGGCTCTACAACCGCCGCTATCTGGATGAATTCTTCGACCGTGAACTGGCCAGGGCGCAGCGCGAAAGTCTGCCCTTGGCACTGGCGCTGATCGACCTCGACCATTTCAAACGACTCAACGACGAGTGTGGCCATCTGGTCGGCGACGATGTACTCAAGGCCGTGGCGCAGCACCTGCTGGACAACCTGCGCAGCACCGATGCCGTGTTCCGTATCGGTGGTGAGGAGTTTCTGCTGATATTGCCAGGGTTGGATGCCCAGGCTGCGGAAGTGCGCCTCGAATCGTTGCGCCTGCAGTTGGCCGACATGGACCAGCCGACGCGCATAGGCGCGCTGCCAGTGACACTGTCTGCTGGAATAGCCGTATGGCCCACCAATGGCGAGAAACTTGATGAGCTGTTGCAAGCAGCAGATATGGCTCTTTATTCAGCCAAGCGAGGAGGAAGGAACCGTATAGCTTTGGCTTCATAGAGTGAATATCGCAGCCAACTGGATGTTTTTCAGCGCAGGAGTCGCTACATTTGTTGTGAAGTTCATTCCAACAACAATAAGGACTTGCCATGAAACGTCTGCTCAAACCGCTGGCAGCTGCCTGTTTGCTGGCTAGCGCTTATCCTCTTTACGCTGCTCCCTACAGTGCATTGTATGTATTTGGTGACAGCCTCAGTGATGCAGGCTGGTTTGCTGATGCTGACGGCCCTGCTGGTGCTACTACCCGTTTCACCAATCGAGTTGGCCCTACCTATCAGGACGGAAGTGGCGAAGTGTTCGGTCCGGTGGCGCCCATGCTGCTTGGCGATGCTCTTGGCTTGGACGGAGCAGGTCTGGGGCCGGCAAATTCGGTTGAGGGTGGCAACAACTGGGCGGTTGGTGGTTATCGTACAGACCAGATACTCAATAGCATTACTGGTCCAGGTGGATACCTGGCGTCCAGCGGCGGGCGTGCCGACCCCAATGCGTTGTACTACCTCACCGGGGGCGGTAACGACTTTCTTCAGTTCCGTGTAGTCGACACTGCCAGCGCGCAAGCGGCTGCCGGTCGACTGGTCGAAAGCGTCGAGGTTCTGCAGCAGGCAGGTGCGCGCTACATCATGGTGTGGCTGCTGCCGGATATCGGTCTGACACCGAATTTCTACGGTGGTGGACTGCAGGACTTCGTTTCCGGCCTGGGAAGCGACTTCAACCAAGAGGTGGTAAGTCAGTTGGCAACGGTCAATGCCAATGTGATTCCGCTGAATATCCCGCTCAATCTTTCGGAAACTTTGGCTGATCCCGGTCGTTACGGCCTGGTCAATGACCGCGATGCGGTAATCGGGAGCTGCTTCGATGGTTGCAGCAACCCACATCCGGTTTACGGGATTAATGGCACTGCCCCTGACCCGACCAAGCTACTGTTCAACGATAGCGTTCATCCGACGATCGCTGGGCAGCGTATCATTGCAGACTATGCCTACTCGCTTCTCGCGGCACCGTGGGAGGTCACGCTTCTGCCTGAAATGGCGATGGGGACGCTTCGTGGTCACCAGGACCAATTGCGAGCTCAATGGCTTGCCGATTGGGAAGCGTGGCAAGGGGTAGGGCAGTGGCGTGCTTTCATCAATACGGGCGGCCAACGACTGGATTACGATCTGCAGCGTGGCGATGCCGATGGCAATGGCTACAGCCTCAACTTCGGAACCAGTTATCGACTCGATGACGCTTGGCGTCTGGGGGTGGCTGCCGGCCTCTACCAGCAGAGTCTGGAAGCGGGTGCCGCAGACTCCGATTACGATCTGCGTAGCTACTTGGGTACCGCATTTGCGCAGTATCAGCACAATCGCTGGTGGGGCGATCTGTCTGCCAGTGTCGGTCGTCTCGACTACGATGATCTCAAGCGGAAATTTGCTATTGGTCCTGCCACCAACTCGGAAAAGGGCGATACCGATGGCAATCTGTGGGCGGTTAGTGGTCGCTTCGGCTACGACATCGCTCAGCCGGGCAGCCAGTGGCACTTGAGCCCTTTCCTGAGCGCCGACTATGTGCGGATCGAAGTGGACGGCTATGCTGAGGCTGGTCAACGCTCCACGGCCCTGACTTACTCTGACCAAGTGCGTAAATCCAAACGTCTGGGTGCAGGCCTGCAGGGTCTTTACGATCTCACTCCGCAAACTCGGTTGTTCGGTGAGTTGGCGATGGAGAGAGAATATGAAAACGACCCAAGCGAAGTGCGTATGGCTCTGAATAGCCTGCCTGGGATTGGTTTTGAACTACCAGGCTATCAACCCGATGACCGGATGTGGCGTGGCCATGTCGGCGTTAGCCACAGCTTGGGGAACGGCTTGTCGCTACGTGGTAGCTATAGCTACCGGCATGCAGACGATGAAGCCCAGCATGGTTTGAATCTTTCCTTGTCACTAGAGCTCTAAGGGTCGTTTTCGAGGCCAACTTACTCTCCTATTAGTCGGTCCTAAGTGCGCTTTGTCATTTTCTCCTGCTCGTCGTGGCCTCAGGGAGGCGGCCATGGCGGGAACGGGTTAAACTGCGCGCGTTTTTTCCCTTTCCGGAGCCGTCCATGTCCCGTGTCACCCTGAGCCGCTACCTGATCGAGCAGACTCGCAGCCACAACACCCCGGCCGACCTGCGTTTCCTTATCGAAGTCGTGGCGCGTGCCTGCAAAGCGATCAGCCATCAGGTTTCCAAGGGCGCCCTCGGCGGCGTACTGGGCAGCCTGGACAGCGAGAACGTGCAGGGTGAGGTGCAGAAGAAGCTCGACGTGATTTCCAACGAGATTCTGCTCGAAGCCAACGAATGGGGCGGCCACCTGGCCGGTATGGCGTCCGAGGAAATGGACAACGCCTACCAGATTCCCGGCAAGTACCCCAAGGGCGCCTACCTGCTGGTATTCGACCCGCTGGACGGCTCCAGCAACATCGACGTCAACGTCTCGGTCGGCACCATCTTCTCGGTGCTGCGTTGCCCTGAGCGCAACGGTGAAACCGGCGACCTGGGCGAAGAGGCCTTCCTCCAGCCGGGCACCCAGCAGGTCGCGGCCGGCTACGCCATCTATGGTCCGCAGACCATGCTGATGCTGACCCTCGGTGATGGCGTGAAGGGCTTCACCCTGGATCGTGAGCTGGGCAGCTTCGTGCTCACCCACGACAACATCAAGGTGCCGGAGTCGACCAAGGAATTCGCCATCAACATGTCCAACCAGCGCCACTGGGAAGCCCCGGTGCAGCGTTACGTTTCCGAGCTGCTGGCCGGTGAAACCGGGCCGCTGGGGCGTAACTACAACATGCGCTGGATCGCCTCGATGGTGGCTGACGTGCATCGCATCCTCACCCGTGGCGGTGTGTTCATGTATCCGCGAGATGCTCGCGAGCCTGAGAAACCCGGCAAGCTGCGCCTGATGTACGAAGCCAACCCGATGTCGATGATCATCGAGCAGGCGGGTGGCGCTGCTACCGATGGCAGCCAGCGCATCCTCGATATCCAGCCCACTTCCCTGCACCAGCGCGTGCCGGTATTCCTTGGTTCCAAGGAAGAAGTGCTGCGTATCACCGCCTACCACCGCGACTAATGCACGCCTGGCAGTCGCTGCTCGACTGGTGGTTCGGTGCCGATCCCGGCACGGCCACCGAGGTGGCGGCGGCGCGCCAGAGGCTGTGGTTCGGCAAGCGCGACAGTCAGGACCATGAGGCCAAGGTGCGTTTCGGTGCGCTGGTCGAGCAGGCGCTGACCGGCGAACTGCCGGGCTGGGCGGACGAGCCGCAGGGGTGGCTGGCGCAACTGATCCTGCTCGACCAACTGCCGCGCATGATCTATCGCGATACGCCACGCGCCTTCGCCGGTGACAGCCTGGCCCGACCGCTGTTGCAGAAGGGGCTGGAGCGCGGCTGGGATCGTCGGCTGACGCCGATCCAGCGGGTCTTCGCCTATCTGGTCTACGAGCACGCCGAAGACCTGTGGTTGCAGGATCGCGCCGTGGAGCTGTTCAGTGAGCTGCTCGACGAGGCCGCCGTCGACGACCACGCGGTATTCGCCGATTTTCTCGATTTTGCCCAGCGCCACCAGCGGATAATCGCCCGTTTCGCTCGTTTTCCCCATCGCAATGCGATTTTGGGGCGCGCCTCCACTGACGAAGAACTGGCCTTCCTGCGGGAACCCGGCTCGCGTTTCTGAACTCCAACCGGGCAAGTCGCCGCCGGCTATGCCAAGCTTGCTGGCACCTTCCCATCAGGAGCTTCATCCATGTCGATGCGTATCGTCGCGTTGCTCGCCTGCTGCCTGCTCGCCGCTTGCAGCAAGATCAATCAGGAAAACTATTCCAAGCTCAAAGCGGGCATGAGCAAGCAGGAAGTGGAAAGCCTGCTCGGCGCGCCGGGCGAGTGCGCCGGTGCGCTGGGGATGACCAGCTGCACCTGGGGTGACGACAAGGCTTACATCAGCGTCCAGTACGCCGGGGACAAGGTCATGCTGTTCTCCGGCAAGGGACTCAAGTAAACAGGAGCTTCCATGCGTTCGATCCTAATCGCCAGCGCCATTCTCGCCCTCGCCGGTTGCGCCAACTCGGGTACCGGCAGTATCCAGAAACCGCCACCGCAGACCATGCAGGTTGACCTGCAGCGCTACCAGGGCACCTGGTACGAGTTGGCGCGCCTGCCGATGTTCTTCCAGCGCAACTGCGTGCAGTCCGAAGCGCATTACGCTCTGCGTGACGATGGCCGCATCGACGTCACCAACCGCTGCCGCGACAAGGGCGGTGAGTGGATCGAGGCCAATGGCGTTGCCGAGCCTCAGGTCGAGGGCAAGACCGACAAGCTGTGGGTACGCTTCGATAACTGGGCCAGCAAGTTGCTGCCGATTAAGGGCGATTACTGGGTGATCTACCACGACGAGGATTACCGCGTGGCGCTGGTTGGCCACCCGGAGCACAAGTACCTGTGGCTGCTGTCGCGCACCCCGGAAATTGACCAGGAAACCCGGGACAAGCTGCTCAGCATCGCACGTGAGCAAGGTTACGTGACCTCGGATCTGATCTGGCGCCAGGCTGACTGACCCACAGCTGACCATAGCCGGATGCGTCCCGGGGGAATATCCCCGGATCGCATCCGGGCTACGCCGTCACTCCCAATCCAGGCGGGCGAGCTTCCATTCGCTACCGTCGAGCCACCACTCCAGTTTCACCGAATAGTGCCGTGCACTATCGGGAATCAACCCTTCGGCACCGCTCAGGCCCACTTGAGCCTCGGTGTAGCCCTTGCTGCTGATCGCCGAGTCGATCCAGCTGTTCTTACCCAGGGCGAGCACCTTGATGTTCTTGTGGCGCAGGAACAGTAGGGTCATGGTGCGCTTGGCCCATTCGCGGTCAAGCTCCTGGCGGGCCAGGAAATCATCATGCAACTGGTCCATCACCGCGCTGGTGCTCTTGGCTTCGATATTGTCCTGCAACTGCTGTACGGCAGCTTCCAGTGCAGCCTGCGGGTCGTCACGACCACCGCAGCCGACGAGCAGGAGGGTGAGGGAAACAAACAGCGACCAGGATAGATGACGCATCGACATGCTGAACTTCCTTTTCATGGTTATGATGCCGGGCAGAGCGGACACGGCAGTTGTAGCCCATCGAACAGGAGCCAACCATGCAGACTTTGTATCCGGAGATCAAACCCTACGCACGCCATGAGCTGGCGGTCGAGGCGCCGCACATGCTGTACGTCGACGAGAGCGGTTCGGCGGATGGGTTGCCGGTATTGTTCATTCATGGTGGCCCAGGAGCCGGCTGTGATTCTGCCAGTCGCCGCTATTTCGATCCTGCACTATATCGCATCGTTACCTTCGACCAGCGCGGCTGTGGCCGTTCCACACCTCACGCAAGCCTGGAGAACAACACCACCCAGGCGCTGATCGGCGATATCGAGCGTATACGCGAGCACCTGGGGATCGACAGGTTCGTACTGTTCGGCGGCTCCTGGGGTTCCACCCTGGCGTTGGCATACGCGCAAGCACATCCACAGCGCGTGCACGGGCTGATTCTGCGCGGCATCTTCCTGTGCCGGCCTCAGGAGTTCAGCTGGTTCTATCAGGAAGGCGCCAGCCGCCTGTTCCCCGATTACTGGGAGGACTATGTCGCGCCGATTCCGCCAGAGGAGCGCGGCGACCTGATGCAGGCCTTCTACAAGCGCCTGACCGGTACCGATCAGATCGCCCAGATGCATGCAGCCAAGGCCTGGTCGACCTGGGAGGGGCGCACCGCCACGTTGCGCCCGAACACCCAGGTGGTGGAGCGCTTCAGCGATGCACATCGTGCGCTGTCAATCGCCCGGATCGAGTGTCACTACTTCGTCAACGATGCCTTTCTCGAACCGAACCAACTGCTCCGCGACATGGCGAAGATCGCCCACCTGCCGGGCATCATCGTGCATGGTCGCTACGACGCCATCTGTCCGCTGGACAACGCCTGGGCGCTGCATCAGGCCTGGCCCAACAGTGAATTGCAGATCATCCGTGACGCCGGCCACTCGGCTGCGGAGCCTGGTATCACCGATGCACTGATCCGGGCCGCTGAGCAGATGGCCCGCCGCCTGCTCGATCTGCCGCCGGAGGATGCTTGAAGCTGCTGATCCAGCGCGTCAGTGAGGCGCGGGTGGAGGTGGAGGGGGAAGTGGTCGGCCGCATCGATCAGGGCCTGCTGGCGCTGGTCGGCATCGAGCCGCAGGACGATCAGGCCAGTCTGTCGCGCGCACTGCACAAGCTGCTGAACTACCGCGTGTTCAGCGATGAAGCGGGCAAGATGAATCGCTCGCTGACGGATGTGCAGGGCGGACTGTTGCTGGTCTCGCAGTTCACATTGGCGGCTGACACCAAGAGCGGTATGCGCCCCAGCTTCTCCAGCGCTGCACCGCCGGCGCAAGGTGCAGCTCTGTTCGACGGCTTGGTCGAACTGGCCAAGGCCCAGCACCCGCAGGTCGCTACCGGACGCTTCGGCGCCAATATGCAGGTGCATCTGGTCAACGATGGGCCGGTGACATTTCTGCTCGAGGTGTGAGCCTGGCGTTGAGGGACCTTCACAGCTTTCGCGGCTAAAGCCCCTCCCACAAGAGTGTGGATGCGCTGGCAAAAGCAGGCATGTCACCTCCCTGTGGGAGGGGCTTCAGCCGCGACTGCAATCAGCGCTGTGCATCGGGTGGACAATGCGAAACTTGTCCACCGCCCGTAGGGTGCGTCGCGCGCTTCAGCGGTTCAAAGAACGCGATTAGAACAACCTGGCCAGCAATGCCGGCACCGCCGTCTCCACCCGCAAGATGCGCTCGCCGAGTTGCACCGGCTGTAGGCCTGCGGCTTCACGCAGCAGCTCGACTTCGTAGGGAATCCAGCCACCTTCCGGGCCGATGGCCAAGGTCACTGGCTCCTGCACTGCACGCGGGCAGGCTGGGTGATCACCGGGATGGCCGGTCAGGCCAAGCGTGCCGGCTGCCAACGCCGGCAGGCGGTCCTCGACGAAGGGCTTGAAGCGTTTCTCGATGCTCACCTCAGGCAGCGCCGTGTCACGCGCCTGTTCCAGACCTAGGATCAGCTGTTCGCGAATGGCCTCTGCCTCGAGAAATGGCGTCTGCCAGAAGCTCTTCTCCACGCGATAGCTGTTGACCAGCACCAGGCGTGGTACGCCCATGGCGCTGACCGTCTGCAGCACGCGCTTGAGCATCTTCGGGCGGGGCAGGGCGAGGATCAGCGTCAGCGGCAGCTTGGCCGGTGGAGGTTGGTCGAGGTTGACCTGCAGCTCTGCCTGTCCGGCATCCAGCGCGATCAGTCGACCTTCGCCCATCATCCCGCCAAGGCGGCCGACGCGCAGACGATCACCCGCTTCGGCGCGATGCACTTCATGTAGGTGCTTCAGGCGCCTGCCAGTGAGGCGGACCCAATCGACGTCGACGAAGTCGGCGTCTTCCAGCAGCAGCAGATTCACGACAGTGGTGCGGGGGGCTGATCTTCGGGCTTGGCGTCTTCCTCGGCCTGTTCCTCGTCGCGTTTGCGCTTGACCAGTGCGCCTGCCAGCAGGCCGCTTTCGAACAGCAGCCACATCGGCACGGCCAGCAGCGTCTGCGAGAACACGTCCGGCGGCGTCAGCACCATGCCGACCACGAAGCAGCCAACGATCACATAGGGGCGGCTCTTGCGCAGCGTGGCGACGTCGATCAAGCCGACCCAGATCACCAGGAAGGTGGCGATGGGGATCTCGAAGGCCACGCCGAAAGCGAAGAACAGGGTCAGGACGAAGTCCAAGTACTGGCCGATGTCGGTCATCATCGCCACCCCTTGCGGGGTCACGCTGGCGAAGAAGCCGAACATGATCGGGAACACCACGAAGTAGGCGAAGGCCATGCCGGCGTAGAACAGGAAGATGCTGGAGATCAGCAGCGGCACAGCGATGCGTCGCTCGTGGGTGTACAACCCCGGTGCGATGAAGCCCCAGGCCTGGTGCAGGATCACCGGCATGCCGAGGAACAGCGCGCACATCAGGGTCAGCTTGAAGGGCGTGAGGAAGGGCGAAGCGACGCCAGTGGCGATCATCGTCGCGCCTTCCGGCAGGTAGGCACGTAGCGGCGCTGCGACCAGGGCGTAGATGTCCTGCGCGAAGTAGAACAACCCGGCGAAGATCAGCAGGATGATCACGACGCAGCGCAACAGGCGTGTGCGTAGCTCGGTCAGGTGCGAGACCAGGGGCATTTCCTGGTCGGCGTCCGGCAGTTTGCTCATGGCTGGGGATTCTTGTCCTGGGCGGCGGGCTGCGTGGTTTCGGCGCTCTTGCTCGCCTCGCTACCCGGTTTGAGGTTGGCGGTGTCGAGGATGTCCTGCTTCATCGCCTTCATTTCCCGCTCCAGCTCGAGAATCCGCTCGTTGTGCAACTGGCGGCGGATCTCGTCGGCGCCGATTTCGCGCTCCACCTCGGCCTTGATCGAGTTGAAGCTGCGCTTGATCCGGCCGACCCACAGGCCGGCCGTGCGTACGGCACCGGGCAGGCGCTCGGGACCGAGCACCACCAGGGCCACCAGACCGACCAGCAGCAGTTCGCTGAAACCGATGTCGAACATGGCTTAGTCTTTCTTCGCCGGCTCTTCGACCTTGCGTGCCTGGGCGTCGATGGTCTGCCCCTTGGGCTCCTCAACGGCCGGTTTTTCGGCTTCGCCGTTGTCCATCGATTTGCGGAAGCCCTTGATCGCGTCACCCAGGTCCGAGCCCAGATTCTTCAGGCGCTTGGTGCCGAAAAGCATGACCACGATGAGCAGGATGATCAGGAGTTGCCAGATGCTGATGCCGCCGAAACCCATGATGAGTTCTCCGTTGTGAAAGTTATTCGGATTGCGGTCGCGCGGCTTTTTCCGCGTGGCCGGAGAGACCGAAACGGCGATCCAGTTCATCCAGCACGGCCTGAGGATGCTGGCCAAGGGCGGCGAGCATGACCAGGCTGTGGAACCACAGATCGGCGGTTTCGTAGATCAGGTCCTTGCAGTCACCGCTGGTGGCGGCGTCCTTGGCGGCGAGGATGGTTTCCACCGATTCCTCACCGACCTTTTCCAGAATCTTGTTCAGGCCCTTGTGATACAGGCTGGCGACGTAGGAGCTGTCGGGTGCCGCACCCTTGCGCGCTTCCAGTACTTCGGCCAGTCGGCTCAGGGTGTCACTCATGGCTATGTCCTGCATAGATGGCGTGCGGATCTTTCAGCACGGCGTCGACGGTTTTCCAGCTGCCATTCTCGTATACGCGGTAGAAGCAGCTCTCACGTCCGGTATGGCAGGCGATGCCGCCCAGTTGCTCGACCATCAGCACGATGACGTCGGCGTCGCAGTCGAGGCGCAGCTCGTGCAGCTTCTGGACATGGCCGGATTCCTCGCCCTTGCGCCACAGTTTGCCGCGCGATCGCGACCAGTAGATGGCGCGCTGTTCGCTGACGGTGAGGGCGAGGGATTCACGGTTCATCCAAGCCATCATCAGGATGCGGCCGGTCTGGTGGTCCTGGGCGATGGCCGGCACCAGGCCGTCTTCGTTCCAGTGGATTTCGTCGAGCCAATCGTTCATCGGTGTTCCAAGTCTGCCGGGGCTGCCGGACTGTCAATTCGCCAAGTGTGCCAGTGCCGTGGCTAGCTGGCTATCGGCGCAGCACCAGATAGAGTCCGCCACCGACCATCAGCCAGGCGGGCCAGGCGGCCAGCAGCGGTGCCAGGCCTTGAAGGGTGCCGGCGCCGATCAGTGCAGCGCCGAGCAGGCGCAGCGGCCATTGGTCGCGGTTGGGGCGCTGTTCTTCCCGTTGCTGCGATCTCTGCAGGCGTTCCAGGGTATCGCGGGCGATCTGCGACAGGTGCGGCACTTGCTCGGCCTGTTGCTGCAGGTTGCGTAGCAGGTGCAGCGGGCTGATGCGCTCGCGCATCCACCGTTCGAGGTAGGGCTGGGCAGTGCTCCACAGGTCCAGATCCGGATACAGCTGGCGGCCCAGGCCTTCGATATTGAGCAGGGTCTTCTGCAGCAGTACCAGCTGCGGCTGCACTTCCATGTTGAAGCGACGCGCGGTCTGGAACAGGCGCAGCAGCAACTGGCCGAAAGAGATGTCCTTCAGCGGCTTTTCGAAAATAGGCTCGCACACGGTGCGGATGGCCGCCTCGAATTCGTTGACCTTGGTTTCTGCCGGTACCCAACCCGAGTCGATGTGCAACTGCGCGACCTTGCGGTAGTCACGCTTGAAGAAGGCCAGCAGGTTGCGCGCCAGGTAGTTCTGATCCTCGTCGGTGAGGCTGCCGACGATGCCGCAGTCGATGGCGATGTACTGCGGGCTCCAGGGTGTGCGGGTGCTGACGAAGATGTTGCCGGGGTGCATGTCGGCGTGGAAGAAGCTGTCGCGGAACACCTGAGTGAAGAAGATTTCCACGCCACGCTCGGCCAGTAGCTTCATGTCGGTGCGCTGGTCGGCCAGGGTGGCCAGGTCGGTCACCGGAATGCCATAGATGCGCTCCATCACCAACACCTGAGGGCGGCACAGGTCCCAGTACACCTGCGGCACGTAGAGCAGTGGCGATCCTTCGAAGTTGCGCCGCAGCTGGCTGGCGTTGGCCGCCTCGCGCAGTAGGTCGAGTTCGTCGTAGATGGTCTTCTCGTAGTCGCCGACCACTTCTACGGGATGCAGGCGGCGAGCGTCGGCCGAGGCCTTCTCAGCGATGCGGGCGATCAGGAACAGCCAGGCCAGGTCCTGGCGGATCACCGGCTTGAGGCCAGGGCGTACGACCTTGACCACCACTTCCTCGCCGGTCTTGAGCTGCGCGGCGTGTACCTGTGCTACCGAGGCCGAGGCCAGCGGCTGGCTATCGAAGCGGGCGAACACCTCGCTCACCGGCGCGCCCAGCTGGCGCTCGATCAGGGCGATGGCCTGATCCTCCGGGAACGGCGGTACGCGATCCTGCAGGTGCGCCAGCTCGTCGGCGATGTCCGGAGGCAGTAGATCGCGACGGGTGGACAGCAACTGGCCGAACTTGATGAAGATCGGCCCCAGGTCCTCCAGCGCCAGGCGCAGGCGTGCGCCACGCGACAGCGCCAGCGGCTTGCGTGGCAGCCAGCGCCAGGGCAGCAGGCAGGACAGGGTGCGCAGCCAGAATGGCAGCGGCAGCTCGAAGAGCATCTCGTCCAGTTGATAGCGAATCACTACGCGCTGGATGCGCAGCAGACGGCGAACGGCAAGCAGCTTCATGCGTCGGGCTTATTGGCAGAAGTGAGGCGCTCGATGCGTGCTTCCAGGCGGTCGAGGGCGAGTTTGAGTTGGTCCAGCTCGGCGAAGCGCACATCGGCTTCGCGCTGTCCCACCAGGGTTCGTGATTCTTCGGCCAGGTAGTCGGCCAGGTCTTGCTTGAGGCTGGCGGCGCCGTTGCTGGCCAGGTTCACCCGGCTGCGCAAATGGCCGGCGAGCAGGGTAGTGGCTACCGGGCCGAGCCAGCGCGAAATTTCGTATTCCCAGTCCAGCTCGAGATCCTGCAGGACGCCAGCCAGTTGCAGCAGTACGGCGCTGTCGCCATCGAGCGATACTTCCGGGCGATGCAGCACGGCGGTCTTCTCGCGGCTCAGCGCCAGGCGTGCCAGGCTGGCAGCCGGTGCGGTGAGGGTGCAGTCGGCCGGGGCGTGCCACTGCGAAGCCAGTTGCAGGCCGTCGCCGCTGGGCAGGATGAACAGCTCCATTGCCGGGCTCTGGCAGTGCACGGCGATAACCTTGCCGCTGAGTGCCTGGAGACGTGGCAGTGCCGTGCCATCGAGGCGCAGGACGCGATTGAGGCCCGTCTCGACGCCAGCCAGCAAACCCGTGATCAGCATTAAGGCTTTATGCCTCTGTGCAGGGCGACGATGCCGCCGGTCATGTTGTGGTAGGTCACGCGCTCGAAACCAGCGTCGACCATCATCGCCTTGAGAGTTTCCTGATCCGGGTGCATGCGGATCGACTCGGCGAGGTAGCGGTAGCTGTCCGAGTCATTGGTGATCAGCTTGCCGGCCAGCGGCATGAAGCTGAACGAGTAGGTGTCGTAGGCCTTGGCCAGCAGCGGGTTGCCTGGTTTGGAGAACTCCAGCACCAGCAGTCGCCCGCCCGGCTTGAGCACGCGCAACATGGAGCGCAGGGCATCTTCCTTGTGCGTTACGTTGCGCAGGCCGAAGGCGATGGTGACCACGTCGAAGTGGTTGTCCGGGAAGGGCAGCTTCTCGGCGTCGGCCTGGACGAACTGCACGTTGCCGGCCACGCCCTTGTCCAGCAGGCGATCACGACCGACCTTGAGCATGGAGTCGTTGATGTCGGCCAGCACCACTTCGCCGGTCGGACCGACCAGGCTGGAGAATTTGCGCGTCAGGTCACCGGTACCGCCGGCGATATCCAGCACGCGATTGCCCGGGCGAACACCTGACAGCTCGATGGTGAAGCGCTTCCACAGGCGGTGCAGGCCGCCGGACAGCACGTCGTTCATCAGGTCGTACTTGGCCGCCACGGAGTGGAAGACTTCGGCTACCTTCTCCGCCTTCTGGCTTTCCGGCACGTCCTGGAAACCGAAGTGGGTGGTGGGTTCCTGCTCCTGGGCCTTGCGTGGATCGCTCATGTCGCTCTCACCGGATAGAAAACCGCCCCATTCTAAAGCTGCATGCAGTCTTTGTCTTGCTCGGGTGCCCGGCCGTGCAGCGGGCTGGTAGAGTGATGTGACCTCATGCCGCAGCCTTGCGGCGCGCTGCCAGTTCAAGGAGTTGCCATGTCCCGCATTCGTGTCGAACGATCCCATTCCCTCGGTCGCGAGGGCGCCCGTGAAAAGGCCGAGCGGCTGGCCGAACGTCTGGCCAGCGAGTACGACGTGCGCTATCGCTGGAACGGCGACACCCTGGAGTTCAAGCGCAGCGGCGCCGACGGCAGCATCGCAGTCGGTGAAGATACCGTGCGTGTGGAGCTCAAGCTCGGGCTGCTGCTGTCGCCCATGGGCGGCATGATCCAGCGCGAGATCGAGCAGGTGTTGGACAAATCTTTGGCGTAGAAGCAGCTTCAAGCGGCAAGCCACTAGCTTCAAGTAAGGGCAGAAGCGATACGGAGTGGTTGATAGGCTTCGGGCGGGCTTGCAACTTGCGGCTTGAAGCTTGCCGCTGCTCCTAGTATGTGATTTCTAATTTTTCTCCCTAGGGTGTACCCAAGCCTGCATTCCGTGGGCGTTTCCGCTAACTGTCAAAGCGCGTGAGGTGCACCATGTCGAAAGTCGCCGTGAAGAAAAAAGTCGAAGCCGTGGTCGAAGACAAAGCCGGTCTGTTCGACGACGTGAAGGGCTATGCCCGCAAGATCTACCTCGCTGGCCTGGGTGCGTATGCCAAGGCGGGTGCCGAGGGGGCCGAGTACTTCAAGGAGCTGGTCAAGGCCGGTGAAGGTGTCGAGAACAAAGGCAAGAAGCTGGTCGACGAGCAGGTCGAGGCCGCCAATAGTCAGATCGAATCGGTCAAACAGTCGGTCAACTCCAATGTCACCAGCGTTAAAGGCAAGGTCGAAGTTCAACTCGACAAGATCGAGAAGGCTTTCGATACTCGTGTGGCTTCCGCTCTGAACCGCATCGGCATTCCGTCCAAGCAGGATGTTGAAGCACTCTCTGCTAAGCTGGATGAGCTGAGCGCGTTGCTCGAGCATGTCGCGCGTACCAAATAAGGAGATCAGGATGGCTGTTAAGAAGAAAACCGAGAAACAGACCAGCTCCTGGATCGGCGAGGTCGAGAAATACTCGCGTCAGATCTGGTTGGCAGGCTTGGGCGCTTACTCCAAGGTCAGCAAGGACGGCACCAAGCTGTTCGATACTCTGGTCAAGGACGGCGAGAAGGCCGAGAAGCAGGCCAAGAGCGAAGTCGACAAGCAGGTTGGCGCGGTGAAAGCCGGCGTCGGCAGCAAGGTGGGTTCTGCCAAGTCCAAGGTCGACGAAGTCCGGGGCAAGGCGATCGGCAAGTGGGGCGAGCTGGAAGAAGCCTTCGACAAGCGCCTGAACAATGCCATCTCGCGCCTGGGCGTGCCCAGCCGCAATGAGGTCAAGGCATTGAACGACAAGGTCGACAGCCTGACCAAGCAGCTGGAGAAAATCACCGGTGTATCGGCCAAGTCGGTCGCCAAGCCCGCTGCCAAAGCTGCGCCCAAGCCTGCTGCCAAGGCCGCCGTCAAGCCAGCCGCGAAAGCAGCTGCCAAACCTGTTGTGAAACCGGCCGCCAAAGCTGCAGCCAAGCCGGCAGCGAAACCAGCCGCTGCTAAGGCTGCCGCGAAACCTGCAGCTGCAAAGCCAGCCGCTAAACCTGCTGCCAAACCCGCAGCTAAGCCGGCAGCCAAGGCCGCAGCGAAACCCGCTGCCAAGCCAGCCGCTGCAGCCAAGCCTGCGACCGCCGCCAAGCCGGCAGTGGCCAAACCAGCCGCGAAACCCGCTGCAGCGAAGAAACCGGCGGCGAAAAAGCCAGCTGCGCCTAAGGCCGCTGCACCGAAGCCGGCAGCACCGGCTCCGGCCCCGACGGCCGCTGCGACCCCGGCAGCTGCACCGGCTCCGGCAGCTACTCCGGCAACTCCCGCCGCCTCGTCCTGAGTTTCGCGGGAACAAAAACGCCCGGCCTGGTGCCGGGCGTTTTCATTTCAGGCCATAAGTGGCCGAGCAACTGCGGATGTGCGTCAGGCTTCCAGATAACGCTGTGCCAGGTGTTCGACGGTGCCGCGTGATGGCTGGTTCAGGTGCGGCGCGACCAGCATCATGATCTGGTACACCACCAGGCGGACTTCTCCGTCCTGATCGAGGATGCGCTGATAGTCGAGGGAGAACAGCAGGGTCAGGGTGATCTGCTCGACCAGTTGGCCGAGTGCCTGGGTGCAGCTGTTGAGTTGACCGTCCGCCATCAGGCGGGCGAGCAGAGCGGCCAGGGTGCGCTTCAGCGCGTTCAGCCAGTGGCGAATGCCCCGCGCCAGTTTCGGCAGGCGTCCTGCCAGGTTGGACATGTCCTGAAAGAGAAAGCGGTACTGCGACAGGCGTTCGACGATCAGGTGCAGGAACAGCCAGTAGTCCTCGACATCCAGTTCGGCCTCGGCAGGTGGGTTGAGTAGCGGTGCCATCTCGCTCTGGAAACGCTCGAAAAGCTCCAGCACCAGCGGTTCCTTGCCGTGGAAGTGGTAGTAGAGATTGCCCGGGCTGATCTCCAGTTCGTTGGCGATTTCCAGCGTGGAGACGTTGGGCTCGCCCTGCTCGTTGAACAGCTGCAGGGCGGCTTGCAGAATGCGTTCGCGGGTTTTCATCCTTGGCTTCTTGTTCGATTGGGCGCGAAGAGCTGACGATAACCGGCCGCTGCGCTGCCGGCCATCGCTTTCAGCGGATATGCACGTAGGTGCCCGGTGCCGCCTCCATGGCCGGATGGTTCTGGTTACCCAGCGCCATCACAGTTTCCCGCTGCTCGCCGGAACGCGCCTGAATCCACTCCAGCCACTGGGGCCACCAGCTGCCCTGTTGATGCTGGGCGTCGTGGTACCAGGCGCGCGGGTCGGAGGTGAGCTTGGTATTCTCGTAGTAGTTGGCCTTGGGATTGCCCGGCGGGTTGAGAATGCTCTGGATATGCCCGCTGTTGGAGAGGATGAAGCGGCGGTTGCCGCCGAGTAGCAGGGTCGAGCGATAAACCGCGTCCCAGGGCGTGATGTGATCGTTGATACCGGCCACGCTGAAGGTGTCGACGTTGACCTTGGCCAGGTCGACCGGCGTGCCGCACACCTCCAGCCCGCCGGCGCGGCTGAGCGGGTTGTGCTTGAAAAAGTCGATCAGGTCGCCATGCAGGGCCGCGGGCAGGCGGGTGTTGTCGTTGTTCCAGTAGAGGATGTCGAACGCCGGTGGCTGCTTGCCGAGCAGGTAATTGTTGATCCAGTAGTTCCAGATCAGATCGTTGGGGCGCATCCAGGCGAACACCCGGGCCATGTCGCGGCCGTCCAGCACGCCATGTTGATAGGAGCGGCGCTTGGCCGACTCCAGGGTTTCCTCGTCGGCGAAGAGCATGGCCGGGCTGTCGATCAGGCTGTCGAGCAGGCTGACCATATAGGTGGCGCTGGCAACCTTGCGTAGCTGCCTGCGCGCCTGCAGGTGGCCCTGCAGGGCCGCGATGGTCAGGCCGCCCGCGCAGGCGCCGAGCAGGTTGACGTCCTTGCCCCCGGTGATGGTGCGACAGGCGTCGACGGCTTCCTCGACGGCTTGCACGTAACTCGATAGACCCCACTCGCGATGCCGTGGATCGGGGTTGCGCCAGCTGATCATGAAGGTCTGCAGGCCGTTCTTCAGCGCGTACTGGACGAAGCTCTTGTCGTTGGACAGGTCGAATATGTAGTACTTGTTGATCTGCGGCGGCACGATCAGCAGTGGGCGCAGATACTGCTTCTCGCTCATCGGCTTGTACTGGATCAGCTCCAGCAGCTCGTTGCGAAACACCACGGCGCCGGGTGTGCAGGCCAGATTACGGCCGACCTCGAAGGCGTGCTTGCTGACCTGGCTGGGCAGGCCGTCGTTATGCAGCAGGTCGTCGAGCAGGTGGCGCAAACCCTTGAAGGCACTGCTGCCACCGGTGTTGAGCAGCTCCTTTACCGCCTGCGGATTGAGCGGGCTGTTGGACGGCGACAGGGCGTCGCTCATCAGCGAGGCGAGAAAGCGTGCGCGGGCGCGATCATCGGCCGACAGGTCACTGTCGTCGATCCACGCCGCCAGTTGTTTCTGCCACGCCAGATAGGCCTGCAGGCTACGTCGATAGAAAGGGTTGAGGTGCCAGGTCGGATCGGCGAAACGTGCATCCTGCGGGTTGACCTTGTGCAGGGTATCGCCGAGCAGCACGCGACCCAGCTGGCCGCCGAAGGCCAGCAGATGCCGGCCGCTACGTACTGGATTCTTCAGGCTCTGGGCGGCCAGCAGGCGCATGGTCGATAACAGATCGCGCCCGCGTACGCCCACTACTGCGCTTTGGGCATTCATGAAGGTGGCAGGTGCCGGCAGTGAGGCCGGGTTCGACTTGTCTCGCATGGGGCAACACTCCGTCGTCAATCCGTCTAGAGACTTTCATGGCGCGGACTGCCTGACACGCACCTTGTGCTTATGCACGTCGTGCAGCAAGCCCTGTACCAGGCGCGCGGAACGTGCATTCCAGAGCGCCGCACCGAAAAGCGAAGGGGCCGTCACCGGCCCCTTTCTCGAGCATGCAGAACATTGCGCACCATGCCGGTGCCGTCAATGCTGGCGAACCGGGGTGGGCTGCGGGTGCATCACCGCACGGTGCCGCTCCTCTTCGAGAAATTTCATGATGATCGGCGCCACCGCTTCGGCACGGGTCACCAGAAACAGGTGGCCGTCGTCGATGATGTGCAACTCAGCGTTGGGAATGCGCCAGGCGAGCAGGCGCATGTTGATCAGCGGGATCAGCGGGTCGTCGTCGCCCGCCATCACCAGGGTCGGTTGGCGAATCTTGTGCAGCCAATGGATGCTGGTCCAGCCGAGGCCGGCGAACAGTTGCCAGTAGTAGCCCATCTTGCCGCCCGAGCGCACCTTGCTCGCATGCGCCATGGCCAGCTTGGGATCGCGCCGGAAGGCGCCGCCATAGATATCGGGGGCGATGCGCACACCGTAAGACGGCTGTACGTAGCGCCGCGGGCTGGCCATGCGCCAGAGCACCTTGGGCTTGCCCGGTACCATCACCGCGCCAGCCGAGGTGGCGGCGAGAATCAGCTTCTTGCAGCGCTCGGGATAGTCATGGGCGAACTGCTGGGCCAGGGCGCCGCCCCAGGACACGCCGATGGCGTTGACCTGGCCGTAGTCGAGGTAATCGAGCATGCGTGCGGCCAGCTTGGCCAGACCGGGAAACCGGTAGGGCGTGGCCGGTGTCGATGAGCCACCGACGCCGGGGACGTCGAAGGCGATGATCTCCAGCTCCGGATCCAGGGCGGCGACGAAGGGCATCACCAATTCCAGGTTTGCACCGATGCCGTTGAAGATCAGCAGTGGCACCAGCTGGCTGTTGCCCGGCCGCACCGCGGTGCGGATGGTCTGCCCATCGAGATCGATGGTGCGGAATACGAATGGTTGCGGCATGGGCGCAGCCCCTGTGGAGTTGAGCGCTGGAGATGGCCGTCCGGGCTGCCTCCAGAGTTACCAGGATGAAAACCTGGTTAGCCACGGCCTGGCTGGCGCGTGGCGTGCGGCACTTCCCGGTGCCGCTGCGGTTGAGGTGGATGATCAGCGTTCGTGTACATAGGTGCCCGGGGCGGCTTCGCCGGCCGGGAATTTCTTGTTGCCCAGCGCCCGTGGAGCATTCTTGGTTTCGCCCGAGCGCTCGGCCAGCCAGCTTTGCCAATGCAGCCACCAGGAGTCGGCATGCTTGGTCGAGCTTTCCTGCCAGGCTTTCGGGTCCAGCGGCATCTCGCTATTGGTCATGTAGCGCGCCTTGGGGTTGCCCGGCGGGTTGAGAATGCTCTGGATATGGCCGCTGTTGGAGAGCACGAACTCGCATTTGCCGCCGAACAGATGAGCCGATTTGTAGCAGGAATCCCATGGCGTGATGTGGTCGGTGGTGCCGGCGACGACGAAGAAGTCGCAGGTGACCTGTTTGAGGTCGATCGGCGTACCGCACACTTCCAGCGCGCCGGGACGGGTCAACGGGTTGGTCTGGAACATTTCGATGAACTCGCCGTGCAGCGCAGCCGGCAGGCGTGTGGTGTCGTTGTTCCAGTAGAGAATGTCGAACACCGGCGGCTCGTTGCCGAGCAGGTAGTTGTTGACCCAGTAGTTCCAGATCAGGTCGTTGGGGCGCATCCAGGCGAAAACCTTGGCCATGTCGCTGCCTTCCAGCACTCCGGCCTGGTAGGAGCGGCGCTTGGCCGCTTCCAGGGTCTTCTCGTCGGCGAACAGCGCTACCTGGGTGTCGAGCTGGGTGTCGAGCACGCTGACCAGCAAGGTCAGGGCATTGACTTTAGGTTGGCCGAGCGCGGCGTAGTGGCCGAGCAGCGAAGCAGTGGTCAGGCCACCGGAGCAGGCGCCGAGCATGTTCACGTCTTTGCTGCCGGTGATGGCGCAGATGACGTCGATGGCTTCCTTGAGCGCCTCGATGTAGGTGGACAGGCCCCACTCGCGCTGCGCCTTGGTCGGGTTGCGCCAGCTGACCACGAAGGTCTGCACCTGGCTGCGCAGGAGGAAGCGCGCCAGGCTCTTGTCCGGCGACAGGTCGAAGACATAGAACTTGTTGATCTGCGGCGGCACCACTAGCAACGGGCGCTCATGCACGCTCTCGGTGATCGGCTTGTACTGGATCAGCTCCAGCACATCGTTGCGAAACACCACGGCGCCGTCGGTGGTGGCCAGGTTCTTGCCGACCTCGAAGGCCTCCATATTCACCTGACTCGGCATGCCGCCGTTGTGCACCATGTCCTTGGCCAGGTGCGACAGGCCGTCGAGCAGGCTCTTGCCGCCGGTTTCGAAGAAACGTTTGACCGCTGCCGGGTTGGCCATGCTGTTGGAGGGTGCCATGGCTTCGGTCATCAGGTTGATCACGAAGTGGCCGCGGCTGGCGTCCTGCTCGGACAGCGAGCTGTGCTCGACCCAGTCGTGCAGCTCCTTGCGCCAGGCCAGGTAAGTCTGCAGGTAGCGGCGGTACAGCGGGTTCTGGCTCCAGGCCGGATCGGCAAAGCGGCGGTCACCGTCTTCGGGCTTTAGCGCGGACTGGCCGAGCATGACGTTCTTCAGTTCGAGGCCGAAATGGGCGACATGCTTGGCGCTGTGGAAGGGTTGTTTGAGTGCCTGGGCGAGCACCATGCGGGCAGAGGTCAAAAGATCCTTGCCGCGGATGCCAATCACCGGGTTGAGGCCCAGCGTGTTTTCCGAGGCCTGGCGTTTCAGGTCTTCGTTATTCTTGTCACTCATCTACGACGCTCCAATGTCCTGAGTCGCGCACTGGCCGTGCTCGCGGCGAAACAAGGGCCAGGTACTGCTCGGGTTGCCGGGGGCGGATCAAGTCCGCGTCATGCATTGCATCTGACTGGGCCAAATGCAGGGAACCTGCCAGTTCCTTGGTTACCCGAGTTTTTGCCGTTAGGCAAGCTGATCGATGGGGCAGGAGTATGCCGCGATAGTTTAGAAAAATCGTTCTAACTACCGGGTAATGGGCGGGGAAATGCGTGCGGGCGCTCTGCGACGAGGCTTGCGCCTCGAGTCAGAGCATCAGGCGCACGACGGACTCGTTGGGGTCGCGGGACTTGCCGGCAGCGCTGAGTTGCGCCAGGTAGTCGGCCCACAGCTCGTCCTGCCGGGTGGCCAGTTCGTGCAGGTACTCCCAGGTAAACAGGCCGCTGTCATGGCCGTCGTCGAAGCACAATTTCAGTGCATAGTTGCCGGCGGGTTCGATGCGTTCGAGCCCGACATTGAGTTTGCCGGTCTGCAGAATCGGTTGGCCGTGCCCCTGCACTTCGGCCGAGGGGGAGTGCACGCGCAGGAACTCGGCGCTGAGCGAGTAACTCTGTTCGCCGTAACGCAGCTCCAGCGTGCTCGACGCCTTGTGCAGTTTGATCGCGTTGGGGATGGGCATGGCTGATTTCCGTGATCTTTTAAGGCATAACCGGTTGAGTGATCCCGCCATTCTGTAGGCGCGGCTGGGCGGCATTCCGCTTCAGCCGCGAAATTCGCGGATAAATCCGTTCCTACAGAATGGCGCCGGTCACCGGCGACTGGACTTACAGAATATACCGCGACAGATCTTCGTCCTGCGCCAGTTCGCCGAGGTGGCCGTTGACGTAGGCCGCGTCGATGCGGATCGGTTCGCCGTTCTGCTGGCCAGCCAGATCGCCGGCGCTGAAGGATACCTCTTCCAGCAGGCGTTCGAGCAGGGTGTGCAGGCGCCGGGCACCGATGTTCTCGGTCTTTTCGTTGACCTGCCAGGCGATCTCCGCCAGGCGCTTGATGCCGTCTTCGGCGAATTCGATATCCAGCCCTTCGGTCTTCAGCAGTGCACTGTACTGCTCGGTGAGCGAAGCGTGTGGCTCGCTGAGGATGCGTTCGAAATCCTGTGGGCTCAGGGCCTTGAGCTCGACACGGATCGGCAGACGGCCCTGCAGCTCGGGCACCAGGTCACTCGGTTTGCTGAGGTGGAAGGCGCCCGAAGCGATGAACAGGATATGGTCGGTCTTGACCATGCCCAGCTTGGTGTTGACCGTGCAGCCTTCGATCAGCGGCAGCAGATCGCGCTGTACGCCCTCACGCGAGACGTCGGCGCCGCCGGCGTTGGCGCGCTTGGCCACCTTGTCGATCTCGTCGATGAAGACGATGCCATGCTGCTCGACAGCCTCCAGCGCACGGGCCTTGAGTTCTTCCTCGTTGACCAGGCGCGCGGCTTCCTCGTCGCGTACCAGCTTCATGGCATCGGCGACCTTGAGCTTGCGGCTCTTCTTCTTGCCCTTGCCCATGCTGGAGAACAGGTTCTGCAGCTGGTTGGTCATTTCCTCCATGCCTGGCGGGGTCATGATCTCCACACCCATGGGGGCGTCGGCTACTTCGATGTCGATTTCCTTGTCGTTCAACTGACCTTCGCGCAGGCGCTTGCGGAACAGCTGACGCGTATTGGAATCCTCGCTGCGCGCTGGCTCGTCGCCGAAGCCCTGGCGCGCAGGCGGCAGCAGGGCGTCGAGGATGCGCTCCTCGGCGGCATCTTCGGCGCGGTGGCGTACCTTGGTCATTTCCTGCTCGCGCAGCATCTTCACCGCGGCGTCGGCCAGGTCACGGATGATCGACTCGACGTCGCGGCCGACGTAGCCCACCTCGGTGAACTTGGTCGCTTCGACTTTCAGGAACGGGGCATTGGCCAGCTTGGCCAGGCGACGGGCGATCTCGGTCTTGCCGACACCGGTCGGGCCGATCATCAGAATGTTCTTTGGCGTCACTTCCTGGCGTAGTTCGGCCGGCAGCTGCATGCGCCGCCAGCGGTTGCGCAGGGCGATGGCGACGGCGCGCTTGGCGTCGTCCTGGCCGATGATGTGGCGGTTGAGTTCGTGGACGATCTCGCGGGGCGTCATGGACATGGAATCTGGCTCGCTATCGAATCAATAAAAAGTGGACGCTTGGGGCTCTCTAAAAACGTAGGCGAGGCAGTCAGCGCAAGGCGGAAACAGGCGAGGAAGCGGAGTTTACTGTTGTAAATGAGCATTCCGAGCCTGTTTTCAACGCGGCGATGGCAACGCAGGTAGTTTTTAGATAGGCCTCACTCGGGCGCGTCCAGTTCCTCGATTGTCTGGTGGTGATTGGTGAAGACGCAGATATCGCCGGCGATGCCCAGCGCAGTCTCGGCCACTTCGCGGGCGGACAGGTCGGTCTTCATCAACAGGGCACGGGCGGCGGCCTGGGCGAAATTGCCTCCGGAGCCCATGGCGATAAGGCCTTCCTCGGGTTCGACGACGTCACCGTTGCCGGTGATGATCAGCGAGGCGTCCTTGTTGGCCACGGCCAGCATGGCTTCCAGGCGGCTCAGACTGCGATCGGTACGCCAGTCCTTGGCCAGCTCGACGGCGGCGCGCACCAGGTGGCCCTGATGTTTCTCAAGCTGGCCTTCGAAACGCTCGAACAGGGTGAAGGCGTCGGCGGTAGCGCCGGCGAAGCCGGCCAGTACCTGGCCGTGGTAAAGGCGGCGCACCTTCTTGGCGTTGCCCTTCATGACGGTGTTGCCGAGGGATACCTGGCCGTCACCTGCCATCACGACCTTGCCGTGGCGGCGCACTGAAACGATGGTGGTCAAGGGTGAATCTCCACGCTGCGGGGCGAACTTGCCCGGATGGAAACTCAGATGGGGTGCCCGCCCCAGCTTTTCAACCGGCGGCGGGCTCAACAGGCTGTTGAAAAACTACCTGCGTTGTCTGGCCGTCGTTAAAAACAGCCTCAAAATGCTCATTTACAACGCGTAAACTGCGCTTTTTCGGCTGTTTTTGCCTCGGCCAGCCTGCCTCGTCTACGTTTTTCAACGGCCTGTTGGGCGATCAGCGGACCTGGCGCTGCTGTAACAGCAGGTTGCTGTAACCGTTGCCGGCCAGGGTCTTCTGCGCTGTCGCCAGTTGCTCGCGGCTGGCAAAGGGGCCAACCAGTACGCGGTGCCAGGTCTCGTCGCGGACCTTGCCGGTTTCCACGCGTACGTTCTGGCCGAGCAGGATTATCTGCGCGCGCACGGCGTCGGCGTCGTCACGCTTGCGGAACGAGCCGGCCTGGAGGAAGAACTGCGTAGTGACCGGAGCATTGGCCAGCACCGGTGGTGGAGGCGGCGGCACCTGGCCATTGAGCGCAGCTTCGGCGCGTGCGGTGTCGATCTTCGCGGCTTCTTCCGGCGTGACCGGCTTTTGCTCTGGCGCAGGAGTCGGTGTTTCCTCCAGCGCTTGCGGCAGGATCACCTCCGATTCCGGCAGCAGGGTGTAGAAGTCGTACTTGGGCCTGGCCGGCTCGGGCTGCGTCGGTTTCGGTTCTGGTTTGGTGCTGCGCACCTGCTCGCCCTTGTCGCGCTTGATCTCGTCACGGCCCGGCTCGAGGCTGAACAGGAACATGAAGAAACCGCCAACCACTAGGCCGCAGGCTAGCCAGATCCAGCCCGGTACGGGCTTCTTCGCCGGGGCCTGATAGCGACTGGCGCCGCGTTTCGGCGCCGGCTTCTTGCGCGCTGCCATTTACATCCGCTCCAGAGTTTCCAGGCCGAGCAGCTCCAGGCCCTGCTTGAGGGTGCGGCCAGTGAGGGCGGCCAGGCGCAGACGGCTGTTGCGCGTGGCTTCGTCTTCGGCGGTCAGGATCGGGCAGTTCTCGTAGAAACTGGAGAACAGCCCGGCGATGTCGTACAGGTAAGCGCACAGCATGTGCGGCGTGCCCTTGTCGGCCACATTGCCGAGCAGCTCGTTGAACTGAGCCAGTTTGCCAGCCAGTGCCTGTTCCTGATCGGCGACCAGGGTGATCTGCCCGCCGATTTCATCAACGCCCTTGCCCAGCTTGCGGAAGATGCTGGCGACGCGGGTGTAGGCGTACAGCAGGTAGGGCGCAGTGTTGCCCTCGAAACTCAGCATCAGGTCAAAGTTGAAGCTGTAGTCGCTGGTGCGGTGCTTGGAAAGGTCGGCGTACTTCACCGAGGCGATGCCGACCACGCGGGCGATCTGACGCAGCTCGTCCTCGGCCAGTTCCGGGTTCTTGTCCTTGACCAGGCTGTAGGCGCGCTGCTCGGCTTCGTCGAGCAGTTGCACCAGTTTCACGGTGCCGCCGTCGCGGGTCTTGAACGGACGACCGTCCGGGCCGTTCATGGTGCCGAAGCCCATGTGTTCCATTTCCATGCTGGCCGGGACGAAGCCGGCCAGGCGTGCGCAGGCGAAGACCATCTGGAAGTGCAGGGCCTGGCGCTGGTCGACGAAGTACAGCACGCGGTCGGCCTTGAGTGCGTTGGCACGGTAGCGGGTGGCTGCCAGGTCTGTGGTGGCGTACAGATAGCCGCCGCCGGCCTTCTGCACGATCAGCGGCAGCGGGTTGCCTTCGGCGTTTTTGAACTCGTCCATGAACACGCACTGCGCACCGTTGTCTTCGGTCAGCAGGCCCTTGGCCTCAAGGTCGGCGACCACCTGCGGCAGGTCGTCGTTATAGGCGCTCTCGCCCTTGACGTCGGCCATGGAGAGCTTGACTCCGAGGCGGTCGTACAGCGCCTGGCAATGCGACAGGGAGATGTCGTTGAAACGATGCCACAGGCGCAAGCACTCGGCGTCGCCGGCCTGCAGCTGCACCACCAGCTCGCGGGCGCGGTCGGCGAACTCGGGGGATTCGTCGAAGCGCTTCTTGGCCGCGCGGTAGAAGCCTTCGAGGTCGGCCAGCTCGCTTTCGGCGGCCGCCGGGTTTTCCTGCATGTAAGCCAGCAACATGCCGAACTGGGTGCCCCAGTCGCCGACATGGTTCTGACGGATCACGGTGTCGCCGAGGAATTCCAGCACGCGTGCCACGCCGTCGCCGATGATGGTCGAGCGCAGGTGCCCGACGTGCATTTCCTTGGCCAGGTTGGGTGCGGACATGTCGACCACCACGCGCTGCGTCGGGCCGCTCTTGCGTACGCCCAGCTTGGCATCGGCCAGCGCCGCTTCCAGGTGCTGGGCCAGTACATCACTGTTCTGGAAGAAATTGAGGAAGCCGGGGCCGGCGATCTCCACCTTGGTGATCTGCTCGTCGGCCGGCAGGGCAGCAATGAGTTTTTCGGCCAGGTCGCGTGGCTTCATGCCGGCTGGTTTGGCCAGCATCATGGCGATGTTGCTGGCGAAGTCGCCGTGGCTCTTGTCCTTGGTGTTCTCCACCTGGATGGCCGGCGTCAGGCCCGCTGGCAGCACGCCTTCGGCGGTCAGGCGGTCGAGGGCTTGCTGGATCAGGTGGCGAATGCTGTCTTTCATGTTCGGCTCGTGTTGCCTTGGGGCTTTGGTCGAAAACTGCGCATTATAAGAGCAGCAGCAAGCGGCAAGCCACAAGCGGCAAGGAAAAGCGTGCCGCGTTTAGTGGGTAGGGTGGGCTTCAGCCCACCAAGACAGGCCGCTGTTGGTGGGCTGAAGCCCACCTTGCTGACTAGAGGCTTGCAGCGTACCGCTCAGAATAGGTCGATCGGGTCGACATCCAGCGACCAGCGCACTGCACGACCGCTAGGCATTTGTTCCAGCGCATGCAGCCAGTGGTTGAGCAAGCGGTGCAGCGGTGCACGAGCGTTGCCCTGCACCAGCAGTTGCGCGCGGAAGCGGCCGGCGCGACGTTCCATGGGCGCCGGTACCGGGCCTAACAGTTCGATGCCGGACGAGCCCAACTCCCCCAGCAGATGCTCGGCCTCGCTGCAGGCATCATCGAGGAAGCTTTCTGCCTGGCCAGGCTTGTGCGCTTCGGCGCGCAGCAGAGCCAGATGGCAGAACGGCGGCAGGCCGGCACTGCGGCGTTCGCTCAGCGCCTGTTCGGCGAAGGCGAAGTAGCCCTGCTCGGTCAGTTGCACCAGCAGCGGATGGTCGGCCAGGTGGCTCTGGATGATCACCTTGCCTGGTTCCTCGGCACGTCCAGCACGCCCGGCGACCTGTACGATCAACTGCGCCATGCGTTCGCTAGCGCGAAAGTCAGCGGAGAACAGGCCACCGTCGGCATCGAGGATAGACACCAGCGTCACCCGCGGGAAGTGGTGCCCCTTGGCGAGCATCTGCGTGCCGACCAGGATACACGGCTCGCCCTTGTTAATGGTGGCGAACAGGCGATCCATCGCGCCCTTGCGCGAGGTGCTGTCGCGGTCGATGCGCAGCACCGGGTAGTCGGGGAACAGCACCGCCAGACGCTCTTCGGCGCGCTCGGTGCCAGCGCCGACCGGACGCAGGTCGACGTGCTGGCATTTCGGGCAATTGCTCGGCTGCTTCTCGACATGGCCGCAGTGATGGCAGCGCAGTTCCTGATAACGCTGGTGCACGGTCATGCGTGCATCACAACGTGGGCATTCGGACAGCCAGCCGCAGTCGTGGCAGAGCAGCGTTGGGGCGAAGCCGCGGCGGTTGAGAAACACCAGTACCTGCTGGCCGGCCGCCAGGGTCTGGGCGATGGCCTGCTGCATCGGCCCGGAGATGCCCGAGTCCAGTGGCCGGCTCTTCACATCCAGGCGCAGGAAGCGCGGCTGGCTGGCGCCGCCGGCGCGCTGGGTCAGCTTGAGCAGGGCGTAGCGACCGGTGTAGGCGTTGTGCAGGCTTTCCAGCGACGGTGTGGCCGAGCCGAGGACGATCGGTACCTCTTCCTGGCGTGCGCGAACCAGCGCCAGGTCGCGGGCGTGGTAGCGCAGACCTTCCTGCTGTTTATAGGAAGCGTCGTGTTCTTCATCGACGATGATCAGCCCTGGGTTCTTCATCGGCGTGAACAGTGCCGAGCGGGTGCCGATGATGATGTCGGCCTCGCCATCGCGCGCCGCCAACCAGGCGTCAAGGCGATCTCGATCGTTCACCGCCGAATGCAGCATGGCGATGCGGGCGTTGAAACGTCGGGCGAAGCGGTCGAAGGTCTGCGGGCCGAGGTTGATCTCGGGGATCAGCACCAGGGCCTGCTTGCCGGCCTCCAGGCATTGGTGGATAAGCTGCAGGTACACCTCGGTCTTGCCGCTACCGGTGACGCCTGCGAGCAGAAAGGCATTGAACTGGTCCCAACCTGACGCCACGGCGTTGACGGCCGCGCGCTGCTCGGCGTTCAGCGGCAGTTCCGGTTGTGCCAGCCAGTGCGCAGGCTTGGCATGCGGCTGGGTGCGGCGCACCTCGACCCGCACCAGCCCCTTCTCATGCAGCAGTTGCAGGCTGTCGCGGTTAAGTTGCAGCTGGCTGAGCAGGCTGTGGGCCACGCCATGCGGATGTTGCGCCAGTGCCTTGAGTGCGTCGCGCTGGCGCGGGGCGCGGGCCAGGCGTGGGTCGTCGACACTGGCGCCTTTGCTGGCCAGCCAATAGCGTTCCTGGCGGGTTTCGGCGGGCTCGCCCTGACGCAGCAGTACCGGCAAGGCCCAGCTCAGGGTGTCGCCGAGGCTGTGCTGGTAGTACTGCGCTGTCCACAGGCACAGTTTGAATAGCGGCCCCGGCAGCGGTGGGCGAGCATCGAGCAATTCCAGGGCGGGCTTGAGCTTGTCGAGTGGTACCTCACTCTGGCTGTCGACTTCAACCAGCACGCCGATCATCTCGCGCCGGCCGAAGGGCACGCGCAGGCGCACGCCTGGCTGCAAGGCGCTGCGCGATACGCCAGCGGGGGCGAGGTAGTCGAACAGACGGCGCAACGGCGAGGGCAGGGCAAGGCGCAGGATCAGGTTGGGCAAGCCAGGAGCTCCTTTGACAGGCCGGCGATCTTAGCACGCGACGACCGGCGCCTTGCGCAGCTTGCATCGACTCATGCGTCTGGTAAGATGCGCGGCCTATTTCTGTGCGGTGCCTGACATTGGTCGGGTGGCGGCACGACTACCCTGAGGAAAGCACGATGAAAGCCGATATCCATCCGAACTACGTCGAAATCGACGCTACCTGCTCTTGCGGTAACGTGATCAAGACCCGCTCCACCCTTGGCAAGAACCTGAGCCTGGACGTTTGCTCCGAGTGCCACCCGTTCTACACCGGTAAGCAGAAAGTGCTGGACACTGGCGGCCGTATCGATCGCTTCAAGCAGCGCTTCGGCGTATTCGGCGCCAAGTAAGCGACCGAACGATAACGGAAACTGGCATGTGCCACTCCGTGATACTGAAAAAGGCGTCCCTGGTGGGCGCCTTTTTCGTTTCTCTGCTTTGTGCCGGCCTGGCCCAGGCCTTCTGTCCGCAGCGTGCCGATCTTGTTCAGGTCGTCGTGCGCCAGGTGGTCGATGGCGATACGGTGCGCCTGGTCGATGGGCGCAGCATTCGCCTGATCGGCATCAACACGCCCGAACTGGGGCGCAAGGGCCGCAGTGACGAACCCTACGCAGTGCAGGCCAAGCGTCGACTGCAGGCGCTGGTCGATGCCAGTGACGGACGTGTCGGTCTGCTCTACGGCGCGCAGCGCAAGGATCGTTACGGCCGTACCCTGGCCCATCTCTATGACCGCCAGGGGCGTAATCTCGAGGCGCAACTGTTGGGCGAAGGCCTTGGCTTCATGGTGGCGGTGGCGCCCAACAGTGCGCTGGTGACCTGTCAGGCGCAGGCCGAGCGTCTGGCTCGCAGCAAGCGGCTTGGCGTGTGGCGTGACGAGCAGGTGAAGACGGCTGGCCAGCTACGCAGTGGCGGCTTCGCCTTGCTCGGTGGGCGAGTCACCAGCGTGCAGCGCAATCGCGGCGGCCTGTGGATCGATCTCGATGGCGGTCGGGTGCTGCGCGTCGCGCCTGAACTGCTCGGCGAGTTCGATCTGCCCGCTTTGCAAAAACTCAAGGGGCGGCGGGTGGAGGCGCGTGGCTGGGTCATCGATCGCCAGAGTCGCGGCGGCTTGAAGTCCGGGCAGGCGCGCTGGATGCTGCCGCTTACCCATTCGGCGATGCTGGAGGTGTTGCCATGATTCGTGCATTGATGCTGTGTCTGTTCTGCGGCTGGTTGGCGGGTTGTGCGGTCAATCCCGCGACCGGTCGCACCGACTTCGTGATGATGAGCGAGCGTCAGGAGTTGGATCTCGGCGCGCGCTATAATCAGGAAATCCTCAAGCAATACCCGCGCTACGAAGACGCCAAACTGCAGGCCTATATACAGCGCGTGGGCGAGCGGGTAGCGCGCAGCAGTCATCGCAACCAGCTGAACTATGTCTTCACCTTGGTCGACAGCCCGGACGTCAATGCCTTCGCGCTGCCGGGCGGCTACATCTATATCCATCGTGGCCTGCTCGCCTATCTCAATTCCGAGGCGGAGCTGGCCGCTGTGCTTGGCCACGAGGTTGGTCACGTGACGGCGCGTCACAGCGTGCGTCAGCAAAGTCAGTCCACTGCCTGGGGGCTGCTCGGCCAGGCCGCCGCCATCGGTACCGGCGTCGGCGCAGTGGGCGATCTGACCAATGTCATGGGCAATGCCTTCGTACGCGGCTACGGGCGCGACATGGAGCTCGAGGCCGATGGCCTGGGCGCGCAGTACCTCGCGCGCAGCGGCTACGACCCGCAGGCGATGATCGAGGTGGTCAAGGTGCTCAAGGCGCAGGAGGATTTCGCCCGCGAGCAGGCTGCCAGGCGCGGTGAGGCTCCGGCAGCGGGTGGTTATCACGGTTTGTTCGACACCCACCCGGACAATGATCGGCGTCTGCAGGAAGTGATTGGCCCGGCGAGCGCGCTGGTCGGCAGTAATCAGGAAGTGGGGCGAGACAGTTTTCTGCAGATGCTCGACGGCCTGGTATTCGGCGATTCGGCAGCCAGCGGTATTCGCCGGGGGCGCCATTTCTATCACGGCGAACTGGACTTCACCCTGACCTATCCGCAGGGCTGGCAACTGGTCAATCGCCCCGATGTGCTGATCGGTCACACCCAGGATGAGCAAGCCTTTATCGCCATGACGCTGGAGGCGGCGGACAAGCAGCTTTCGCCCGCCGAATTCCTGCGCAGGCGAGTCGGCAATCAGCGTCTGGTTGCCGGTGAGGACCTGCGAGTGGGCGCCCTGCAAGGTTATACGGCGGTGTTGCAGGGGCAGTCGGCGCGTCGCGTAGCGGTGATCTATCGCGGCGACAGCGCCTACCTGTTCGTGGCGGCAGTGAAAGGGCGTGCCTCGCTGGAAGCCGAGGACCAACGGTTCCTTGAGGTTATCCGCAGTTATCGGCCGCTGAAGGCGTCCGAACGCAAGCTGGCCGAGCCGGTGCGCCTGCATCTGGTCAGGGCTAAGGCCGGTCAGAGCCTGTCGGCTCTGGCCAAGGACTCGCCGCTGCCGGCCGACGGCGAGGCCCAGTTGCGCCTGCTCAACGGGCTCTACCCAAGCGGTGAGCCGCGCCCTGGCGAGTGGCTGAAAACGCTGCGCTAGTGCGGTGCTTCAATCGCGACCGAACGGTCTTGTGCAGGTGTATACAACTTGCGTATCCTCGGCCGCCTGCCCGTTCAACAGCCAACAAAAGCGGAAATGCCACTATGTCAGATCTAAAAACTGCCGCTCTCGAATATCACGCCCAGCCCCGTCCCGGTAAGCTGAGTGTCGAGTTGACCAAAGCCACTGCTACCGCCCGCGACCTGTCGCTGGCCTACAGCCCGGGTGTCGCCGAGCCGGTGCGCGAAATCGCGCGTGATGCCGAGCTGGCCTACCGTTACACCGGTAAAGGCAACCTGGTCGCCGTGATTTCCGACGGTACCGCCATCCTCGGCCTGGGTAACCTCGGCCCGCTGGCTTCCAAGCCGGTGATGGAAGGTAAAGGCGTGCTGTTCAAGCGTTTCGCCGGTATCGACGTATTCGATATCGAAGTCGATTCCGAGAGCCCGCAGGCCTTCATCGACACCGTAAAGCGCATCTCCATTACCTTCGGCGGCATCAACTTGGAAGATATCAAGGCCCCCGAGTGTTTCGAGATCGAGCGCGCACTGATCGAGCAGTGCGACATCCCGGTCTTCCACGATGACCAGCACGGCACCGCCATCGTGACCGCTGCCGGCATGCTCAATGCTCTGGAAATCGCCGGCAAGACCCTGGAAGCGGCGAAGATCGTCTGCCTGGGCGCCGGTGCAGCCGCCATCTCCTGCATGAAGCTGCTGGTGAGCATGGGTGCCAAGGTCGAAAATATCTTCATGATCGATCGCAAGGGCGTGATCCACGCCGGTCGCGATGACCTGAATCAGTACAAGGCCGTGTTCGCCACCGAGACCGACAAGCGCACGCTGTCCGACGCTCTCGACGGTGCTGATGTGTTCGTCGGCCTGTCCGGTGCCAACCTGCTGAGCCCGGAAGATCTCAGCCGCATGGCGGCCAACCCGATCGTCTTCGCTTGTTCCAACCCGGACCCGGAAATCAAGCCGGAGCTGGCGCACGAGACCCGCAACGACGTGATCATGGCTACCGGTCGTTCCGACTACCCGAACCAGGTCAACAACGTGCTGGGCTTCCCCTTCATCTTCCGCGGTGCTCTGGACGTTCGCGCCACTCGCATCAACGAAGAAATGAAGATCGCCGCCGCCCTGGCGCTGCGCGACCTGGCCAAGTTACCGGTGCCGAAGGAGGTCTGCGACGCCTATGGTGGTATCGAGCTGTCGTTCGGTCGTGAGTACATCATTCCGAAGCCGATGGATCAGCGTCTGATCACCGTAGTTTGCGACGCCGTGGCCAAGGCCGCTATCGAGTCCGGTGTAGCGACCCTGCCTTATCCGAAGCACTATCCGCTGACTTCGGTGGATGATGTGTTCAACGGCTAAGCCGTCGAGCAATAAAAAACCCGCTTCGGCGGGTTTTTTATTTTCATCTTGGCTACAGGCTACAGGCTACAGGCTACAGGCTACAGGCTACAGGCTACAGGCTACAGGCTACAGGCTACAGGCTACAGGCTACAGGCTCTTGCCTGCGGCTTGCAGCCTGGGCTTACCGCCGCCCCTAGAACAGATCGATCGGCGCCATCTCATCAGCCGGCAGCGGGCTGCCCGGGATGCCCATGCCGGGTTCGAACTCGCTCATCGGCGGCGGCGAGTCCTCGCTCTTGAACAGTTCGAAGTAGGCGTCCGGCGTGCCGGGTGCGGCGGCACGTCCGCTCACCGGGTCAACGCGCAGGGTCAGCAGGCCCTTGGGTTCCTTGGGTAGATGGCTCGGGCGATCCTTGAGGATGGGGCCCATGTAGTTCATCCAGATAGGCAGCGCCACAGTGCCGCCGTACTCATGTCGGCCCAAGCTTTCCGGCTGGTCGAAGCCGGCCCAGACAGTGGTGACGTAGTCGGCGTTGTAGCCGGAGAACCAGCTGTCCTTGGACTCGTTGGTGGTGCCGGTCTTGCCCGCCAGGTCGTTACGGCCCAGTGCCAGGGCGCGGCGACCAGTTCCGCGCTTGATCACGTCCTGCAGCATGCTGGTCATGATGTAGGCCGTGCGCTCGTCGATGATCTGCTCGGCTACCTTGGGTTCCTCCAGGGGCAGATCGTCGGCGGCGTTAACCGTCAGGTTGGCATTCTCCTCGGTCGGCTGGCTGCCCGGGACGCGCGCCGGGTTGGCGCGGAACAGCGGCTTGCCGTTGCGATCATCGATGCGTTCGATCAGGTAAGGCTCGATCTTGTAGCCGCCGTTGGCGAAGGTCGCCCAGCCTTCGGCAATTTCCATTGGCGTGAGGCTGGCGGTGCCTAGGGCCAGTGACAGGTTGCGTGGCAGGTCCTGTGGGGCGAAACCGAAGCGTTCGATGTAGCGCAGGCTGCGGTCGATGCCCATATCCTGCAGCAGGCGGATCGAGACCAGGTTGCGCGACTTGTACAGCGCCTCGCGCATGCGGATCGGGCCGAGGAAGGTGTTGTTGTCGTTCTTCGGTCGCCACTTCTGCGACAGGTAGTCGTCGGAGAGGATGATCGGCGCATCGTTGACCAGCGTTGCCGCGGTATAGCCGCTATCCAGTGCCGCGCTGTAGATGAAAGGTTTGAAGCTGGAGCCCGGCTGGCGCTTGGCCTGTACGGCACGGTTGTAGTTGCTCTGGTCGAAAGAGAAACCGCCGACCAGTGCCTGAATGGCGCCGCTGTAGGGATCGAGGGAAACCAGCGCACTTTGCGCCGCCGGTACCTGCGTAAAGCGCAGGCTGCCATCTTCCTGGCGCTGCACACGGACGATATCGCCGACCTGGGCGACATCGCCGGGTTGCTGCGGGCGTGGGCCAAGGCTGTTGGTATTAAGGAAGGGGCGCGCCCACTTCATGCTGTCCCAGGCCACAGCCTGTTCTTCGCCATTGCGGGTCAGCACCAGGATGCCGCTCTTCTCGACCTGGGTCACCACGGCAGGCTCCAGGCCGCCGATGCTGCGGAACTTGCCCAGTTCGGTGAGCCAGGTGTCACGTGTCATGCCTGGCAGGCGGCTCTCGGGGCCGCGGTAGCCATGGCGCTGATCGTAGGCGATCAGTCCGTCACGCAGCGCAGTGTTGGCCACTTCCTGCAGGTGGCTGGGGACGGTGGTGGTGACGTTGAAGCCTTCTGTATAGGCCTCGCTGCCATAGCGACCGACCATTTCCGCACGTGCCATCTCCGCTATATAAGGCGCGCTCAGTTCGGGGGCGGGCACGTGGTAGCGTGCATCGACTTCTTCGGCCAGCGCTTGCTCGTAACTGGCTTGGTCGATGCGGCCAAGGCGATACAGGCGGCCCAGAATCCAGTCGCGGCGCTCCTTGGCGCGAGTCGGGTTGACCAGTGGGTTGTAGCGCGAGGGAGCTTTCGGCAAGCCGGCAATCATCGCCATCTGTGCCAGGTTCAGGTCACGGATCGACTTGCCGTAGTAGACCTGGGCTGCGGCCTCGATGCCATAGGCGCGATGACCGAGATAGATCTTGTTGACGTACAGTTCGAGGATTTCGTCCTTACTCAGCTCGCGCTCGATCTGCAGGGCCAGGAGGATTTCGGTGGCCTTGCGCGAGAAGCTGCGCTCGCTGGTGAGGAAGAAGTTCTTCGCCACCTGCATGGTAATGGTGCTGCCACCGCTTTGAATCTGACCGCTTTTCAATAATTGCGTGGCAGCGCGCATCAGGCTGGTCACATCGACGCCATAATGATTGGCGAAATTATCGTCTTCTGCTGCCAGCAGGGCGCTGATGAATTCCTTGGGAATTTCGTCGAAGCGAATAGGCGAGCGGCGCATCTCGCCGAACTCGGCGATCAGCTTGGCATCGCTGCTGTAGACGCGTAGGGGAATCTGCAGCTGGACCTGGCGCAGCGACTCGACGGACGGAAGGGTCGGGCTAAGATAAAGAAACGCACCGCTGAAACTGAGCAACAGCCCACAAAAAACGGCAACGCAAGACCACCAGATGAACTTCAGCAGGCGTATCAAAATGTTCGGAATTCCAAGTAAAAGAATGAGTTAAGCAGGAGCCATGGCTCAAAGGGAAAAGCTGATCACATTATAAGCGTTTTTTTTCCCAGGGAGCCATTTGCGCTTCTGTCAAGACTGATATTTAATGTGGAAAAACATAAATAGTCCGTAAGTCGCGGATGCCAATAGGAAAACGGTCGTGCTAGGGCTCTTCACTAAGAAAGCGAATACGCTGCTGGGGATCGATATCAGCTCGACTTCGGTCAAGCTCCTCGAACTGAGTCGCTCGGGAAGCCGCTACAAGGTAGAGGCATACGCAGTCGAGCCGCTTCCGCCAAACGCAGTGGTCGAGAAGAACATCGCCGAGCTGGAGGGGGTCGGTCAGGCGCTTTCTCGCGTACTGGCCAAGGCCAAGAGTGGTGTCAAGACAGCAGCCGTTGCCGTTGCTGGTTCAGCCGTCATCACCAAGACCATCGAGATGGAAGCCGGGCTTTCCGAGGATGATCTGGAGAACCAGCTGAAGATTGAGGCCGACCAGTACATTCCCTACCCGCTGGAAGAGGTCGCCATCGACTTCGAAGTGCAGGGGCCCGCGCCGCGTAACCCCGAGCGAGTCGAAGTGCTGCTGGCTGCATGCCGCAAGGAAAACGTCGAGGTCCGCGAAGCGGCGCTGGCGCTTGCCGGCTTGACCGCAAAAGTGGTGGACGTCGAGGCGTACGCGCTGGAGCGTGCCTACAGCCTGCTGGAGGCGCAGCTGGGTGGTGGGCACGACGAACTGACGGTTGCGGTGGTGGATATCGGTGCGACCATGACCACGCTTAGCGTTCTGCACAACGGCCGCACCATCTATACCCGTGAGCAGCTATTCGGCGGCAAGCAACTGACGGAAGAAATCCAGCGCCGTTATGGCCTGTCCGTCGAGGAAGCTGGTCTTGCCAAGAAGCAAGGTGGTCTTCCAGATGACTACGACAGTGAAGTATTGCAACCGTTCAAAGAGGCGGTCGTTCAGCAGGTCTCTCGCTCGCTGCAGTTCTTCTTCGCTGCTGGGCAGTTCAATGATGTTGACTACATCCTCCTGGCTGGCGGCACTGCGTCCATCCCTGATCTTGATCGGCTGATCCAGCAGAAGATCGGTACGCAGACGCTAGTGGCCAATCCCTTTGCCGACATGGCGCTCAGCAGCAAGGTCAACGCCGGTGCGTTGGCCAGTGATGCGCCGGCACTGATGATTGCCTGTGGTCTGGCGATGAGGAGTTTCGACTGATGGCGCGGATTAACTTACTCCCGTGGCGCGAACAGCTGCGCGAAGAGCGTAAGCAGCGGTTCTTGGTTACGTTGGCTGGCGTGCTAGTCCTGGCAGTTGCGGTGGTGTTTCTAGGAGATCAATTGCTCAACGGTGCGATTGATCAGCAAAATGCTCGTAATAACTTCATTCAGTCTGAAATTTCTGTGCTGGATGCACGAATAAAAGAAATCAGTGAGCTGAAGACTCGCCGTCAGCAGCTTTTGGAGCGAATGAAAATTATCCAAGACCTACAGGGTAATCGACCAATAATCGGTCGTGTATTTGATCAATTAGTGAGGACTTTGCCTGACGGGGTTTATTTTACTAGCGTCAAGATGACGGGTAAGAATATTGCTATCTTGGGGGCGGCTGAATCCAATAATCGTGTGTCTAATCTCATGCGTAATTTGGAGTCGTCCGAGTGGCTGGAGTCGCCCAATCTGACCCAGGTCAAGGCTACGACGGCGGGGGCTATGGATCAGGCCAATATCTTTCAGTTGAGTGTGCAGCAGACCCAGCCTCCAGTTGATGTGGTTGAAGGTGATAAAAATGAGCCTCGCTGAATCTATCGAGAGTTTGCGTAACTTTGATCTGAATGATCTGGATCTAAATAATATAGGCAGCTGGCCTGCGGCTGTGAAAGTGATCATTTGTTCGTTGTTTTTCTTGTTGGTTGTTGGTGGTGGGTATTACTTTCATCTTAGCGATTTACAAAATTCTTTAGATGCTACTAAGGCTCAGGAGGAATCGCTTAAGCAGCAGTTTTCAACTAAAGCCTTTCAAGCTGCAAATCTCGAGGCTTATAAAGAGCAGATGGCGGAAATGGAGTTGTCTTTTGGTGCTTTGCTTCGGCAGTTGCCAAGTGACACTGAAGTGCCTGGGCTTTTGGAGGATATTACTCGTACCGGTCTGGGTAGTGGCTTGGAGTTTGAGGAGATTAAGCTGCTGCCTGAGGTTGTGCAGCAATTCTACATAGAGTTGCCGATACAAATTGCAGTGGAGGGTAGCTATCATGATCTTGCTACATTCGTTAGTGGTGTGGCTAGCCTTCCTCGAATAGTAACGTTGCACGACTTTGAAATAAAGCCTGCAGCTCAAGAAGGGTCATCTGTTTTGCGCATGACTGTTCTGGCGAAGACTTATCGTTATAACGATAAGGGGGTGGAAAAGTGAGGTTTGTCAGATTTGTTTTGCTTTTTCTTCTTTCAGTGGCACTGTTGGGGTGTGGTGGGCGTGAGGATTTCTCCGACTTGCAAGGTTTCATGGCGGAAGTTAAGGCGAGGCCAAAAGGCTCTATCGAGCCCTTACCCAAGTTTCAGCCCTATGAGGCTTTTTCCTACAGCGCTTCTTCCCTTCGCAGCCCATTTCAGCCTCCGATTAAGGTAGAGGCTGTGAGTCGTCCAAAAGGTTCAAAAGAGATCAAGCCTGATGAACGACGTGCTCGAGAGTTTCTTGAAGGGTTTAATATAGAGAGTTTCGAGATGGTTGGTACTCTTTCTAACGATGCCGGTACGTTTGCTCTGGTTAGCGGTGCAGGCGGGGTGCATCGAGTTAAGGTGGGGGATTACCTTGGAAGAAATCATGGCCGAATAGTGGCGGTGCAAGCTGCCGCTATCGAGGTTGTCGAAATAGTCCCTGATGGTGATGGTGGTTGGTTGGAGCGACCGCGAAGCCTTGCGCTCAAAGAGCGCTCTTAGAAAGGCGGAGTTCACATGAAAAAAAAATATCAGTCTGCGCAACGGAAACACATAATGAATATCTCGCTCTCGCAAGTTGGTTATGCGTTGTCAATGCTGTTTCTGTCTCCAGCATTGCTGGCGGCCAATTTGCAGCATCTTGACGTGGCTTCTTTGCCCGGTGATCGCGTTGAGCTTAAGCTACGGTTTGATGAACCTGTTGCTGCGCCTAGGGGATATACAATCGAGCAGCCAGCTCGGATCGCACTTGATCTTCCAGGCGTAACCAGTCAATTGGGTAGTAAGGGCCGCGAGCTTGGGATGGGTAACGCTAGAAGCGTAACTATTGTGGAGGCAAAGGATCGTACCCGCCTGATAGTTAATCTTACCTCGCTGGCTCCTTATAGCACCCGTGTTGAGGGTAATGATCTCTTCATTTTGGTGGGTGAAGGATCGGGAGTGCGTGGGGGGGGGCGTCGCGCTCGGTCTCGTCGATCAAACCGCCGGTCGTGACTGGCAGGGCTATTCGTAATCTTGATTTTCAGAGAGGGGAGCAGGGCGAGGGTAATGTTGTCATTGATCTTGCTGATTCCTCTATTAGTCCTGATATTCAAGATCAGGGAGGAAAGATTCGTTTGGATTTTGCAGGGACTCAGTTGCCTGAATCGCTAAGAGTTCGTTTGGACGTAAAAGATTTCGCTACGCCAGTGCAGTTTGTAAATGCTAGTGCTACTTCTGATAAGGCTAGTATCCTGATTGAGCCTGTCGGTATGTATGATTATCTGGTGTATCAAGCCGACAATAAGCTTACTGTCAGTGTTAAACCGTTGAGTGCTGCGGATCAGGAACAGAGAAAAGCTGATCAGTTTGCATATTCGGGCGAGAAATTGTCTTTGAATTTTCAAGACATTGACGTCCGGTCTGTTCTGCAGTTAATTGCGGACTTTACTGATCTGAATCTGGTTGCTAGTGATACTGTCAGGGGCAATATTACTCTGCGATTGCAGAATGTTCCTTGGGATCAGGCTCTTGACTTGGTTCTAAAAACCAAGGGGCTTGATCAGCGCAAGGTTGGCAATGTTCTTCTTGTTGCGCCGGCCGACGAAATTGCTGCACGCGAGCGGCAAGAGCTAGAGTCTCGTCGGCAGATTGCAGAGCTTGCTCCTCTGAGGCGGGAGCTGATCCAAGTCAACTACGCCAAAGCTGCGGATATGGCGAAGCTCTTTCAATCTGTAACCAGTGTTGATGGTGCTGCAGAGGATCGTGGGTCTATCACAGTTGATGATCGCACGAACAGCATAATTGCTTATCAGACTCAAGATCGTCTAGATGAGCTGCGACGTATTGTTGCTCAGCTGGATATACCTGTTCGACAGGTCATGATAGAAGCGCGCATCGTCGAGGCTAATGTTGATTATGAGAAGCAGATTGGTGTGAACTGGCGTGGGGCACGGGTTGGGGATAATAATTTTGTAATCGGTGGTCAGGGTGGTAATAGACCAGGTGCGCCAGGGTATGGTCAAAATCCGGGGGTGCAGAACCCGACTACATCACTGGGTAATTTCGTCGACCTTGGTGCCTCCAGTCCTACTTCTGGTTTTGGTATAGGATTCATTACTGACAACACCATTCTTGATCTTCAGCTTTCTGCAATGGAAGCAAGTGGTAATGGGGAGGTTGTTTCTCAGCCCAAGGTTGTAACCTCTGATAAGGAGACTGCCAAGATCCTCAAGGGTTCTGAGGTTCCCTATCAAGAAGCTAGTTCAAGTGGTGCTACTAGTACTTCGTTCAAAGAGGCTGCGCTCTCCCTTGAAGTTACTCCTCAGATTACACCTGATAATCGTATTCTTATTGAGGTAAAAGTGACCAAGGATGCGCCTGACTTTTCGCAGGCTGCTCAGACCGGGGGCGTGCCTTCAATTGCAAAAAATGAAGTCAATGCCAAGGTTCTTGTGTCTGATGGTGAAACAATCGTCATTGGTGGTGTCTTCTCTAATACGCAGAGCAAGTCGGTTGATAAGGTTCCGTTCTTGGGGGATTTGCCATATCTGGGGCGTTTGTTCCGACGTGATCTCGTGCAGGATAACAAGGAAGAGCTGTTGATTTTCCTTACTCCGCGTATCATGAACAACCAAGCCATAGCCGTGAATCAATGATCTAAGTGCGGAATGTAATCCTCGTAGGCCCGATGGGTGCTGGAAAGAGCACCATCGGGCGTTTGCTTGCCAAAGAGCTGCGTTTGCCTTTCAAGGACTCCGACAAGGAGATCGAGCAGCGTACCGGCGCCGATATTCCCTGGATCTTCGATGTCGAGGGAGAGCAGGGCTTTCGTGAGCGAGAGCAGGCGGTGATCGCTGAGCTGTCGATGCAGGACGGTCTTGTATTGGCCACTGGTGGTGGAGCCGTCATGCGTCCGGAGAACCGTCAGGCTCTGCATGCTGGTGGGCGAGTCGTTTACCTGCACACCTCCGTGGAGCAGCAGATCGACCGGACCTCGCGTGATCGTAATCGCCCGCTGTTGCGCACGGCCAATCCGGCTCAGGTGCTCAGGGATCTAATGGCGATGCGTGATCCCCTCTACCGAGAGGTGGCCGATATCGTCATAGAAACGGACGAGCGTCCGCCGCGTATGGTGGTTCAGGAAATTCTCTCGCGTCTGGAAGCCTTGTCGCCCCGTTAAAGCGCGGGGCGAACTGCGCTATCCTAGAGGCCTTTTTATTCTGGGGGCCTCATGCAGACTCTTCACGTTGATCTCGGCGAGCGCAGCTATCCCATTTATATCGGGGATGGCCTGCTGGCACGCCCCGAGTTGCTCGCGCGTCATATTGCCGGGCGGCAGGTGGCAGTGGTTACCAATGAAACCGTTGCGCCTCTGTATCTAGATGCGCTGATGCGCTCCTTGGAAGGCTTCAAGGTCGCCTCGGTGGTGTTGCCTGATGGCGAAGTCTTCAAGAACTGGGAAACCCTACAGCTGATTTTCGATGGTTTACTGACGGCTCGGCATGATCGGCGTACGACCGTTATCGCTCTTGGTGGTGGTGTGATTGGTGATATGGCCGGCTTCGCAGCTGCCTGTTATCAGCGGGGTGTGGATTTCATTCAGGTCCCGACGACTCTGTTGTCGCAGGTGGACTCCTCGGTGGGTGGCAAGACCGGGATCAATCACCCGCTGGGCAAGAACATGGTCGGTGCCTTCTACCAGCCCAAGGCTGTGCTGATCGACACCGCCAGCCTGCATACCTTGCCTGGGCGCGAGTTGTCCGCCGGTTTGGCGGAGGTCATCAAGTACGGTCTGATCTGTGACGAACCTTTCCTGGCTTGGCTCGAAGACAACATGGATGCGCTGCGCGCACTGGATGGCGTCGCACTGACCTATGCCATCGAGCGTTCTTGCGCAGCCAAAGCGCGAGTGGTGGGCGCTGACGAGCGTGAGTCTGGAGTGCGCGCCACCCTGAATCTGGGGCACACCTTCGGCCATGCCATTGAGACCGAGCAGGGCTATGGCGTGTGGCTGCACGGCGAGGCCGTTGCCGCCGGAACGGTGATGGCGCTGGAAATGTCCCATCGGCTTGGTTGGTTGTCCGTTGCTGATCGGGACCGTGGCGTGCGCCTGTTGCAGGCTGCCGGTCTGCCGGTGGTGCCGCCGCAAGACATGACACCCGAGCAGTTCCTGGATCATATGGCGGTGGACAAGAAAGTACTTGATGGTCAGTTGCGCCTCGTGTTGCTCAAGCGTCTGGGTGAGGCGGTAGTGACTGCGGATTACCCGCGCGAAATTCTCGACGCCACGTTGCGTAGCGACTACGCCGCGCTGGCTCAGTCGTCCAACTCTTGAAGAGTGATTCATGACCAGTTTGCATGCTGACGAAGCTTTCCTGGCCCATTACCAGTTCAGCCACGACCCTTTTGCTCCTCGAGTACCTGGCTTCAAGTTCTTCCCTGCGCAACGCAAGCCGGTGTTGGGGCAGTTGCATCACCTGGCGCGCTACAGCCAGCTCCTGCTCGCGGTGGTGGGGCCTGAGGGCAGCGGCAAGACGCTGTTGCGTCAGGCGCTGGTCGCGAGCACCAACAAGCAGGCGGTGCAGAGCGTCGTGATTGCGCAGGGTGTCGCGGATAGCGAGTCGCTGCTACGCCAGGTGGCGCAGGGCTTGTCCATCGCTCAGGCCGATGTTCGCTCGATTCTGGCGCAGGTCGGACAGCTGGCGCTGACTGGCCAGGAGGTTTACCTGCTGGTCGATGATGCGGACCAGCTGGATGATGTCGCGCTAAAGAATCTCCTGGTGCTCGCTGCCGGCGGCGACGAGGGGCGTCCGCACGTTTTTCTATTTGCCGAGCATGAATTGCTGGCTCGGCTGGAGGCTCTGGCGGGAGGCGAAGAGTGCTATCACGCGATCGAGCTCCAGCCCTATGCCGAGGACGAAACGCGCGAATACCTTGCGCAGCGGCTGGAAGGGGCCGGGCAGGATATTGGTCTGTTGACCGATGAGCAGATCGAGGATATCCACGCGCGCTCCCAGGGGTGGCCGGGTGCGATCAATCAGGAAGCGCGTGAGTTGCTGGTCGAGCAGATGCTTGCGCAGCGGGCTGCCGGGCGAGGTGCCGCAGGTGGTGGCTTCGCCTTGCCGAAGAAGCATCTGCTGGCACTTGCAGTCGTCCTGGTGGGTGTCGCTGCCGCCTGGTTCATGCAGGGGCGCGAATCTTCCTCGTCTGCGCCGGTAGCCAGCAATACATCTCTACCCTTGCAATCTTCCACTCCGGCCGTCGAGGCTGAAGAGCCTGTGCAGGCGCCAGCTGCAGAGAGCCGTGCGCCCGCCATCGAGTTCGCGGGTGCAAGCCAGCCGCTGCCTTTGCCGCTGGTAGGGGAGTCGCAGGCTGTGATTCGCCAGCCGTTGGCTGAAGCGGCTGGAGAAGAATTGGATGACTTCGAGCCACCGGCTTCGCCTGAGTCCTCGACAGTGACTTTGCCATCTGCCCCAATCGCTGCTGCACCTGCACCTGCACCTGCACCTGCACCTGCACCTGCACCTGCACCTGCACCTGCACCTGCACCTGCACCTGCACCTGCAGTGGTGAAGCAGCCCGAACCTGCGGAGTCCAAGCCCGCTCCGGTTCCAGCTCCTGCGCCTAAACCAGCGCCTGCTCCGGCCGCGGCGTCAAGCGCGGCAGCGGGTGGCTGGTATGCGCAGCAGCCGGCGTCCCGCTACGCCTTGCAGGTGGTTGGATCGCGTTCGGAGGCCAATATTCAGGCGCTGGTGCGTGAGGGGGGCAGCGAGTATCACTACTTCAAGAAGATCCATCAGGGCCAGCCGCTGTATGTGCTGACTTACGGTAGTTTCTCCAGTCGCGATGCCGCGCAGGCGGCAGTGAAAACCTTGCCGGCCAAGCTGCAGGCGGGCAAGCCCTGGCCGCGTACGCTGGGCAGCATCCAGCAGGAGATGAGCCGCTAGAAGTCTCCTTCCTCAGCATGACTGCATGGTCGTTAGCACGACCTTGCAGTCTTATCCTTCGTTTTTGCGACATAAATTTTCACCCCTTCGCCACGAAAATTTGTGACGGGATGGGTGGATATGTACAATGACCTCCCTTTTGCCCTGTGCAAAGCTGGCCCGTGCCCGCTTTTCGGGTTTAAGTAATTGAATTAGAAAGTAATTTGCCTGAAGTCTAGGCAGCCTGGTGAGAGTTTCCCCTATGAAAGCAGGTTTGTACCGTCCTGATGAGTTCAAGGATAACTGCGGCTTCGGCTTGATCGCCCACATGCAAGGTGAGGCTAGTCATCACCTGCTCAAGACCGCTATTGAGGCCCTCACCTGCATGACTCACCGCGGCGGTATCAACGCCGACGGCAAGACCGGTGATGGCTGCGGCCTGCTGATCCAGAAGCCCGATCAATTCCTGCGTGCCATCGCCCAGGAGCAATTCGGTGTCGAACTGCCCGGGCAATATGCCGTGGGCATGGTGTTCTTCAATCAGGACTCGGCCAAGGCCGAAGCCGCGCGCGAAAACATGAACCGCGAAATCCTCGCGGCCGGTCTGCAACTGGTGGGTTGGCGCAAGGTGCCGATCGACACCAGCGTGCTTGGCCAGTTGGCGCTGGAGCGCCTGCCGCAGATCGAGCAGGTGTTCATCGGCGGTGAAGGTCTGAGCGACCAGGAATTCGCCATCAAGCTATTCAGCGCACGCCGTCGCTCGTCGGTGGCCAATGCCGACGACAGCGATCACTACATCTGCAGCTTTTCGCACAAGACCATCATCTATAAAGGTCTGATGATGCCGGCGGATCTGCAGCAGTTCTATCCGGATCTGGGTGACGAGCGCCTGAAGACCGCCATCGCGGTCTTCCACCAGCGCTTCTCCACCAACACCCTGCCGAAGTGGCCGCTGGCGCAGCCGTTCCGTTATCTCGCGCACAACGGCGAGATCAACACCATCACCGGCAACCGTAACTGGGCGCAGGCCCGTCGCACCAAGTTCGCCAACGAGCTGATCCCTGATCTCGACGAGCTGGGCCCGCTGGTCAACCGCGTCGGCTCCGACTCCTCGAGCATGGACAATATGCTCGAACTGATGGTTACCGGCGGCATCGACCTGTTCCGTGGCCTGCGCATGATCATTCCGCCGGCCTGGCAGAACGTCGAAACCATGGACGCCGACCTGCGCGCGTTCTACGAATACAACTCCATGCACATGGAGCCCTGGGATGGCCCGGCCGGCGTGGTGCTTACCGATGGCCGCCATGCCGTGTGCCTGCTCGACCGTAACGGTCTGCGCCCGGCGCGCTGGGTCACCACCAAGAACGGCTACATCACCCTGGCGTCGGAAATCGGCGTGTGGGACTACCAGCCCGAGGACGTCATCGCCAAGGGCCGTGTCGGCCCGGGGCAGATTCTTGCCGTCGATACCGAGACCGGCCAGGTGCTGGATACCGAGTCCATCGACAGCCGCCTGAAGTCGCGTCACCCCTACAAACTGTGGCTGCGCAAGCATGCCCAGCGCATCAAGGCGACGCTGGAAGACCGTGACCATGGTTCGGCCTTCTATGACCCGGATCAGCTCAAGCAGTACATGAAGATGTTCCAGGTCACCTTCGAGGAGCGTGACCAGGTGCTGCGTCCGCTCGGTGAGCAGGGGCAGGAAGCTGTCGGTTCCATGGGTGACGACACGCCGATGGCCGTGCTCAGCCAGCGCGTGCGCTCGCCCTACGATTACTTCCGCCAGCAGTTCGCGCAGGTCACCAACCCGCCGATCGACCCGCTGCGCGAGGCGATCGTCATGTCCCTGGAAATCTGCCTGGGCGCCGAACGCAATATCTTCAGCGAGTCGCCGGAGCACGCCACTCGCGTGATCCTCAGCAGCCCGGTGATCTCGCCGGCCAAGTGGCGCGCGCTGATGAACCTGGATCGCCCCGGCTTCGACCGTCATGTCATCGACATGAACTACGACGAGTCGCTGGGGCTGGAAGCCGCCGTGCGCAATATGGCCGACCAGGCCGAGGAAGCCGTGCGTGCCGGCAAGGTGCTGCTGGTACTGACCGACCGTCACATTGCTCCTGGCAAGCTGCCGGCGCATGCCGCGCTGGTCACTGGCGCCGTGCATCACCGCCTGACCGAGAAAGGTCTGCGCTGCGACTGCAACATCCTGGTGGAAACCGCCACTGCGCGTGACCCGCACCACTATGCCGTGCTGCTGGGCTTCGGCGCCTCGGCGGTGTATCCGTTCCTGGCTTACGAAGTGCTGGGCGACTTGATCCGCACCGGCGAAGTGCTGGGCGATCTGTACGAAGTCTTCAAGTACTACCGCAAGGGCATCTCCAAGGGCCTGCTGAAGATCCTGTCGAAGATGGGCATCTCCACGGTCGCGTCCTACCGCGGTGCGCAACTGTTCGAGGCGGTTGGTCTGGCTGACGAAGTCACCGAATTGTGCTTCCGGGGTGTGGCCAGCCGCATCCAGGGCGCGCGTTTCGTCGATATCGAGAGCGAGCAGAAGCTGCTGTCCCAGGAGGCCTGGAACAACCGCAAGGCGATCCAGCAGGGGGGGCTGCTCAAGTTCGTCTACGGCGGCGAATACCATGCCTACAACCCCGACGTGGTGCGCACGCTGCAGGAAGCCGTGCAGCAGGGCAACTACGAGAAGTACAAGGCATACTCGACGCTGGTCGATACCCGTCCGGTATCGATGATCCGCGACCTGCTCAAGGTCAAGGAATCCGCCACGCCGATCAGTCTCGACGAAGTCGAGCCGCTGCAGTCGATCTTCAAACGCTTCGATGCCGCTGGTATCTCCCTCGGCGCGCTGTCGCCAGAGGCGCACGAGGCGCTGGCCGAGGCTATGAACCGCCTGGGTGGTCGCTCCAACTCCGGTGAGGGCGGCGAAGACCCGGCCCGCTACGGCACCATCAAGAGCTCGAAGATCAAGCAGGTGGCCACCGGCCGCTTTGGCGTGACCCCGGAATACCTGGTCAACGCCGAAGTGCTGCAGATCAAGGTGGCCCAGGGTGCCAAGCCCGGCGAGGGCGGCCAGCTGCCGGGCGGCAAGGTCAATGGTCTGATCGCCAAGCTGCGCTACGCGGTACCGGGCGTGACCCTGATCTCGCCGCCGCCGCACCATGACATCTACTCGATCGAAGACCTAGCGCAGCTGATCTATGACCTCAAGCAGGTCAACCCGAAGGCGCTGGTATCGGTCAAGCTGGTGGCGGAAGCCGGTGTTGGCACCATCGCCGCCGGTGTGGCCAAGGCCTACGCCGACCTGATCACCATCTCCGGTTACGACGGTGGTACCGGCGCCTCGCCGCTGACCTCCATCCGTTACGCTGGTGCGCCTTGGGAACTGGGCCTGGCCGAAACCCACCAGACCCTGCGCGGCAACGACCTGCGCGGCAAGGTGCGGGTACAGACCGACGGTGGTCTGAAGACCGGCCTGGACGTGATCAAGGCAGCCATCCTCGGTGCCGAGAGCTTCGGCTTCGGTACTGCGCCGATGGTGGCCCTGGGCTGCAAATACCTGCGTATCTGCCACCTGAACAACTGCGCCACCGGCGTGGCCACGCAGAACGACAAGCTGCGCAAGGATCACTTCATCGGCACCGTCGAGATGGTGATGAACTTCTTCACCTACGTCGCCGAGGAAACCCGCGAGTGGCTGGCCAAGCTGGGCGTGCGCAGCCTGGAAGAGCTGATCGGCCGTACCGACCTGCTCGAAGTGCTGCCGGGCGAAACCGCCAAACAGGGCAACCTGGATCTGTCGCCGCTGCTGGCCAGCGCACACATCCCGGCTGACAAGCCGCAGTTCTGCCAGGTGCCGAAGAACCCGCCGTTCGACGAAGGCCTGCTGGCCGAGAAGATGGTGGAAATGGCCAAGGACGCCATCGCCGGCAAGACCGGTGGTGAGTACGAGCTGGACATCGGTAACTGCGACCGCTCCATCGGTGCGCGCATTTCCGGTGAGATCGCCCGTGTGCATGGCAACCAGGGCATGGTTGATGCGCCGATCACTTTCCGCTTCAAGGGCACTGCCGGTCAGAGCTTCGGTGTGTGGAACGCCGGTGGTCTGCACCTGCGCCTGGAAGGCGACGCCAACGACTACGTCGGCAAGGGCATGACTGCAGGCAAGATCGTCATCACCCCGCCTGCCGGCAGCCCGTTCGCCACCGAGGACAGCGCCATTATCGGCAATACCTGCCTGTACGGCGCCACGGGTGGCAAGTTGTTCGCCACCGGTACCGCGGGTGAGCGTTTCGCTGTGCGTAACTCCGGCGCCCACGCCGTGGTGGAAGGCACTGGCGACCACTGCTGCGAGTACATGACCGGCGGTTTCGTCTGCGTGCTGGGCAAGACCGGCTACAACTTCGGCTCGGGCATGACCGGCGGCTTCGCCTACGTGCTCGATCTGGACAACGGCTTCTACGACCGCGTCAACCACGAGCTGGTGGAAATCCAACGCATCAACAACGAAGCGATGGAGGCCTACCGCAGCCACCTGGAAAGCGTGCTGGCCGAGTATGTCGAGGAAACCGGTAGCGAGTGGGGCCAGAACCTGCTGGAAAACCTGGACGATTACCTGCGCAAGTTCTGGCTGGTGAAACCGAAAGCGGCCAGTCTGAAGTCGCTGCTGTCCAGCACCCGTGCCAACCCGCAATAAGAATGCGCCTGAAGTGGTTTGATGAGGTAATGCAATGACTGAACGTCTGAATAACGACTTCCAGTTCATCGAAGTCGGGCGCAAAGACCCGAAGAAGAAACTGCTGCGTCAGCGCAAGAAGGAGTTCGTCGAGATCTACGACAACTTCAAGCCGGCGCAAGCTGCAGACCAGGCGCATCGCTGCCTGGGCTGCGGCAACCCTTATTGCGAGTGGAAGTGCCCGGTGCACAACTTCATTCCGAACTGGCTGAAGCTGGTGTCGGAAGGCAACATCCTGGCCGCCGCTGAGCTCTCGCACCAGACCAACACCCTGCCGGAAGTCTGCGGCCGCGTGTGCCCGCAGGATCGCCTCTGCGAAGGTGCCTGCACCCTCAATGACGGCTTCGGCGCGGTGACCATCGGTTCGGTGGAGAAGTACATCACCGACACCGCCTTCGCCATGGGCTGGCGCCCGGACATGTCCAAGGTCAAACCGACCGGCAAGCGTGTCGCGGTGATCGGTGCCGGCCCGGCCGGCCTGGGCTGCGCCGACGTGCTGGTGCGCAACGGCGTGACCCCGGTGGTGTTCGACAAGAACCCGGAAATCGGTGGCCTGCTGACCTTCGGCATCCCCGAGTTCAAGCTGGAAAAAACCGTGCTCAGCCGCCGTCGTGAAGTCTTCACCGGCATGGGTATCGAGTTCCGCCTGAACACCGAGATCGGCAAGGACGTGACCATGCAGCAACTGCTGGATGAGTACGATGCCGTGTTCATGGGCATGGGCACCTACACCTACATGAAGGGTGGCTTCCCGGGTGAGGATCTGCCGGGCGTCTATGACGCGCTGGACTTCCTCATCGCCAACGTCAACCGCAACCTCGGTTTCGAGAAGTCGCCGGAAGATTTCATCGATATGAAGGGCAAGCGCGTCGTGGTGCTGGGCGGTGGTGACACCGCGATGGACTGCAACCGCACCTCGATCCGTCAGGGCGCCAAGGCCGTGACCTGCGCCTACCGTCGTGACGAAGAGAACATGCCGGGCTCGCGCAAGGAAGTGAAGAACGCCAAGGAAGAGGGCGTGAAGTTCCTCTTCAACCGCCAGCCCATCGCCATCGTCGGCGACGGCAAGGTGGAAGGCATCAAGGTGGTCGAGACCCGTCTCGGCGAACCGGATGCCCGTGGCCGCCGCAGCCCCGAGCCGATCCCGGGCTCCGAGGAAGTCATCCCGGCCGAGGCCGTGCTGATCGCCTTCGGTTTCCGTCCGAGCCCGGCGCCCTGGTTCGAGCAGTTCGAGATCCAGACCGACAGCCAGGGTCGCGTTGTGGCGCCCGAGCAGTCGCAGTTCAAGCACCAGACTAGCAACCCGAAGATCTTCGCCGGTGGCGACATGGTGCGTGGCTCCGACCTGGTGGTGACGGCGATCTTCGAGGGTAGGAACGCCGCCGAAGGCATCCTCGACTACCTGGGCGTCTGATTCGTCTCGTACCTGCGCGGCTGCGACTTACGCGGTCGGTAGTCGCGCGGGTCGATGGCGAAGCTCTCCAGGCGTGAGCGCAGGGTCGTTGGCTTCAGCTCCAGCAACCGCGCCGCGCCGTCCTTCCCCGATATCCTGCCCGCACAGGCCTTCAATGCTGCGATCAGGTTTTCGCGCATCTGCCGGCGTTGCTCGCCCTGAGTGAAAATCCGCATTTCCTGTTCCACCTGTGGCTGTGACGGCGCGTCGTTGCCGCTGTCGTTGGGCAGATCAAGGCGCAGCCGGGTGCCGGGCGAAATGATCACGGCGCGCTCGATCAGGTTCTCCAGCTCACGAATGTTGCCCGGCCAGGAATAGGCTTGCAGGCGTTGGATGTCGGCCAGGCGCAGGCTGGGCTCGGGGCGGTTGAGCTGACGACAGGCGCGGCCGAGAAAGTGCTGGGCCAGCGGCGGAATGTCTTCCGGGCGCTGGCGCAGCGGCGCCGACTCGATGGGGAAGACGTTGAGGCGAAAGTACAGGTCTTCACGGAAGCGGCCGGCACGCACTTCCTGGCGCAGGTCGCGGTTGGTGGCGGCGATCACGCGTACATCCACCTGGCGGGTGCGGTTGTCGCCGACTCGTTCCAGCTGCTGTTCCTGCAGCACGCGCAATAGCTTGCTCTGCAGCTCCAGAGGAATTTCGCCGACCTCGTCGAGAAACAGCGTGCCGCCGTCGGCCAGCTCGAAACGCCCGACGCGGTCGTTCAGTGCGCCGGTGAAGGCGCCGCGGATATGGCCGAAGAACTCGCTCTCGAACAGCTCGCGCGGTACCGCCGCGCAGTTCACCCGGATCAGCGGGCGGCGGCTGCGCCCGCTGTTGTCGTGAATGGCGCGGGCGATCAGCTCCTTGCCGGTGCCTGACTCGCCGGTGATCAGCACGTTGGCGCCGGTGGGGGCGACCAGTTCGATCTGGTGGATCACCTGCTGCATGGCAGCGCTGCGTCCGACCAGATCGTGCTGGGCGTACTCGCCGCGAATTTCCTCCTGCAGGTAGGCATTCTCCAGTTCCAGGCGTTGCTTGAGCTGCTGTACCTCGCTCAGGGCCTGGCGCAGCCGGCACTCGGTTTCCAGGCGCTCGCTGATGTCGCGAAACACCACCACGGCGCCGACCAGTTCGCCGTCGTCGCGCAGCGGCGTGCTGGTGTAATCCACCGGGATCGGCTTGCCATCCTTGTTCCAGAACACCTCGTCGGCCACCTGGTGCACCTCGCCGTCGTTGAAGGCGGCATAGATCGGACAGGTATGGCCGTCGTAGGTGCTGCCGTCGGGATGGTGGTGGTGAATCAGGTCGTGAATGTTGTGGCCGATCAGGTCGTCGGCACGCCAGCCGAGAATGCGTTCGGCTGCCGGATTGACGAAGGTGGTCTCGCCATTGCGGTTGACGCCATAAATGCCCTCGCCAGCGGCGCCGAGGATCAGCTGATTCTGCCGCTCGAACTGGCGGAAGATGCGTTCCACGCCCTGCCATTCGAGCAGTCCCTGGCGTTGATAGCGCTCGGCTTCGGCCAGCCCGCGCAGGGCATCCAGGCGACGGCGCTGCTGGATCAGCAGGCCGAGCAGGCTAGCGCCGTCATGTTCCAGCCGGCTGCCGTCGATTTCCACCTCCAGGCGCTCGCCATCGCGACGTAGCAGCCCGAGGCCGTCGCGCCAGGCAGCGCCGCGCACCTGCACTTCCTCGGTGAAGGTGACCAGTGCTCCGAGGTCATGCGCCCAGAGACGGCTGGCGCGCAGTGTGAGCAACTCTTCCTGTGGCCAGCCGAGCAGGGCGCAACAGGCTGGATTGGCATGCAGGATACGGTCGCAGGTAGGGTCGATGACCAGGCTGGCGCTCTGCATATGTTGCAAGAACAACTGACTGGCGGCATTGGGATCGGGCATCGTGGAACTCTCGGGATTGGCCTTTCAGTTCGTTATCCAAAGGACGTGCCAGTTGACGAAATATCGTTTTTTAAGGTGACGAAATTTCGTGAATAACGAGATTTCGTATTTATTGGTTTTGTTAAAAATTTATATTTTTCAATCGCTTATGTAGAGTTTTGAGCTGGTACAGCTCCTGCAATAACTGACATGAACCGGCCAGCAATGGCTCAGCCCAGTCAGCGCCCGCCTCACCAATCTGGGGCAGGCCATCGCAGGAGTGATCACGATGAGCGTCAACAGTCTGGACGATCCATTCAGCCCCGACAGCGAGCTGTCTCATGCCGCCGGGTGCGCCTGCCAGCGTTGCACGCCGAGTGCCGCTGCGCTGCCGGATAGCAGCGAAGCCATGCTCGATCGCGCGGTGGAGAACGCCATCGTGCGCGGCGTGTTCGGCCATAACGATTTTTCCCGTCGCAGTTTCATGGGGATGATCGGTGGCGGCGTCGCGGCGGCGATTCTGGGCAGCATGATCCCGCTGGATGCGGTCAAGGCGGCGGTCAAGGACAGCCTTGGCCCGCTGGAAAAGACCAAGCTGAAGATTGGCTTCGTGCCCATCACCTGCGCCACGCCGATCATCATGGCCGGGCCGATGGGCTTCTACGCCAAGTACGGGCTGGAGGTGGAAACGGTGAAGACCGCCGGCTGGGCGGTGGCGCGCGACAAGTCGCTGGCCGGCGAATACGACGCCTCGCACATGCTCTCACCGATGCCGCTGGCTATCAGCCTGGGGCTGGGGTCGACGCAGACGCCTTTCGTCATGCCTGCGCTGGAAAACGTCAACGGCCAGGCCATCGTGCTCGGCATGCAGCACCAGGACAAACGCGATCCGAAACTGTGGAAGGGCATGCGCTTCGGTGTGCCGTTCGAATACTCGATGCACAACTTCCTGCTGCGCTATTACGTGGCCGAGCACGGCCTGGACCCGGATCGCGACATCCAGATTCGCGTGGTGCCGCCACCGGAGATGGTCGCCAACCTGCGTGCCGGCAATCTCGATGGCTTCCTCTCGCCGGACCCGTTCAACCAGCGTGCGGTGTGGGAGAAGGTTGGTTTCATCCACCTGCTGACCAAGGAGCTGTGGCCGGGCCATCCATGCTGCGCCTTCGCCTGCAGCCAGCGCTTCGCCAGCGAGAACCCCAACACCTACGGCGCACTGCTGCACGCGCTGATCGATGCCACGCAATACTCCTCCAAGGCCGAGAATCGCAAGGCGGTGGCCGAGGCGATCTCCACCCGCAACTACCTCAATCAGCCGGTGCCGGTCGTGCAGCAGGTGCTCAGCGGGCGTTATGCCGATGGCCTGGGCAACATTCATGACGAGCCACAGCGCATCGACTTCGATCCGTTCCCCTGGCTGTCGATGGCAGTGTGGATCCTCACCCAAATGAAACGTTGGGGCTATCTGCAGGGGGATGTCGACTACCGCAACATCGCCGAGCGGGTGTTCCTCGCGGCTGACGCCGGCAAGGTGATGAAAGAGCTCGGCCTACCGGTGCCAGCCGATGCCTACAAAACCTTCAGTGTGATGGGCAAACCCTTCGATCCGGCTGATCCGGACGGTTACCTGGCCAGCTTCGCCATGCGGAGGTCGTGATGAAAGCGTCCATTTCCCTGCGCGCGGCGATTCTTTCCGTTGTGCTGCTGGTGCTGCTGCTGGTGGTCTGGGAGGTGCTCTGCCGTGTGCCCGCCAGCGCCGCAGTCAGTGCTGATGACGAATACGCCCTGCTCATGGGCGAAGCCGAGCAGGAGGCCCGTGTGCCACCGCCTTCGGTGGTGCTGGCGCATGCCTACGCCGAGCTGAGCCAGCCGTTCTATGACAACGGGCCTAATGACAAGGGCATCGGCATCCAGCTTGCACACTCGTTGTACCGGGTGTTGACCGGCTATCTGCTGGCGGCGCTGGTGGCGATCCCCATCGGTTTCGTCATCGGCATGTCGCCGCTGATGTACCGCGCCCTCAACCCCTTCATCCAGATTTTGCGACCGATCTCGCCGCTGGCCTGGATGCCGTTGGCGCTGTTCGTGATCAAGGATTCGCAGACCTCGGCGATCTTCGTGATCTTCATCTGCTCGGTATGGCCGATGCTCCTCAACACCGCCTTCGGCGTCGCCGGCGTGCGCCGCGACTGGATCAATGTTGCCCGCACCCATGAGCTGAGCCCGCTGCGCACGGCGTTCAGCGTGATTCTGCCTGCGGCCATGCCGACCATCCTCACCGGCATGCGCATCTCGGTCGGTATCGCCTGGCTGGTGATCGTCGCCGCCGAGATGCTCGTCGGTGGCACCGGCATTGGCTACTACGTGTGGAACGAGTGGAACAACCTCAACCTGGCCAGCGTGATCTTCTCGATTCTGATGATCGGCGTGGTCGGCATGCTGCTCGACCTTCTGCTGGGCAGCGTCGCCCGTCTCGTCAGCTATCAGGAGTGATGTCATGTCCCGCTATTTTCTCGATGCACGCCGTCTGGCCAAGCGCTTCCCGCATCCTGGCAGCGAGCCGCTGACGGTCTTCGAAAACGTCAACTTCGGCCTCGATCAGGGCGAGTTCGTCTGCATCATCGGCCATTCCGGCTGCGGTAAATCGACCATCCTCAACGCCCTGGCCGGGCTCGACAGCTTCAGCGAAGGAACACTAGAAATGGCCGGTAAGGAAGTCGCCGGGCCCAGCCTCGAACGCGGCGTGGTGTTCCAGAATTACAGCCTGCTGCCTTGGCTCAGCGCGCTGGAGAACGTCGAGTTCGGCGTGCGTGCGCGTTTCCCGCAGTGGTCGAAGGAGCAGCGCCGCGCACACAGCCGCAAGTACCTGGAAATGGTCGGCCTGGGCGGCTCCGAGGCGCGCAAGCCGGCGCAGCTGTCGGGCGGCATGCGTCAGCGCGTGAGTATCGCCCGTGCCTTCGCCACCCAGCCGCAGTTGCTGCTGCTCGATGAACCCTTCGGTGCGCTGGATGCCCTGACCCGAGGGGTGATCCAGGACGAGTTGATCAAGATCTGGAGCGCTACCAGGCAGACGGTGTTCATGATCACCCATGACATCGACGAGGCGATCCTGCTTTCGGACCGCATCCTGCTGATGACCAACGGCCCGCAGGCACGTATCGCCGAGTCGGTGCGCATCGACCTGCCACGGCCACGGCAGCGCGACCAGGTCATTCATCACCCGGCGTACTACCGCATCCGTAACCACCTCGTGGACTTTCTGGTGAACCGCTCGCACGAGCTGCGCGGCCGCACCGTGGCCGACGAGCAAGGCTTCCCGCCCGAAATCAACCCCGCCCTGGACGAGCCGGCACCTGCCGCCAGGGTCGTACCTCTGACCCCCGTGAAGGAGTTTCACCATGGATAAGCAACAGATGCGCACCACCATCACCGCCGCCAAGGAGCGCCTTGGCCTGGACTGGGCTGCGCTTGGCCAGGGCATCGGCATGTCGCCGGTGTGGACGACATCGGCCTGCCTGGGCATGAACAGCATGCCCAAGGCGCAGGCCGACGCCCTGTGCGAGATGCTTGAATTGCCGGCGGAGGTCTCCACCGCTCTACAGGCCTTCCCGCACAAGCACTGGGACAAGGCCATCCCCACCGACCCGCTGATCTATCGCTTCTACGAGATGATCAACGTCTATGGCGAGACCATCAAGGAACTGATCCACGAGGAGTTCGGCGACGGCATCATGAGCGCCATCGACTTCAGCATGGACATTTCGCGCGTCGCCGACCCCAAGGGTGACCGCGTGCAGATCGTGCTCAACGGCAAGTTCCTGCCCTATCGCAGCTGGTAGATCGTCGCGGCATATCGTCGCGATGGACAAAAGGCACGGCACTCGCCGTGCCTTTTGTTTTGCGCTCTGCGAAAATGCCCGCACTTTTTTCGCCGGATGCCGCCATGACCGCCCTGAAGAACGACCGTTTCCTTCGTGCCCTGCTCAAGCAACCCGTGGATGTCACGCCGATCTGGATGATGCGCCAGGCCGGTCGCTATCTGCCGGAGTACCGCGCGACCCGGGCCAAGGCCGGCGACTTCGTGAGCCTGATGAAGAATCCCGAGCTGGCCTGTGAGGTCACCATCCAGCCGCTGGATCGCTACCCGCAGCTGGATGCGGCGATTCTCTTTTCCGACATCCTCACCATCCCTGACGCGATGGGTCAGGGCCTGTACTTCGAGACGGGTGAGGGCCCGCGCTTCAAGAAGGTGATCGGCAGCCTGGCCGACATCGAGGCGCTGCCGGTGACGGATGCCGAGAAGGATCTGGGCTACGTGATGGACGCGGTGCGTACCATCCGCCGCGAGCTGAACGGTCGTGTGCCGCTGATCGGTTTTTCCGGCAGTCCCTGGACGCTGGCCACCTACATGGTCGAAGGCGGCTCGTCGAAGGATTTTCGCAAAACCAAGGCCATGCTCTACGACAATCCCCAGGCCTTGCACGCGCTGCTCGACAAGCTGGCGCAGTCGGTCACTGCCTATCTCAACGGGCAGATCCTGGCCGGGGCGCAGGCGGTACAGATCTTCGATTCCTGGGGCGGTGCGCTGTCGGCTGCGGCCTATCAGGAGTTCTCCCTGGCCTACATGAAGAAGATCGTCGACGGCCTGATCCGCGAGCACGACGGTCGCCAGGTGCCGGTGATCCTGTTCACCAAGGGCGGCGGCCTGTGGCTCGAATCCCTGGCCGACAGTGGCGCCGAAGCGCTGGGTCTGGACTGGACATGCGACATCGGCAGCGCCCGCGCCCGTGTCGGTGCCAAGGTTGCCCTGCAGGGCAACATGGATCCGGCGGTGCTCTACGCCAAGCCGGCGGCGATTCGTGCCGAGGTGGCGCGCATCCTGGCGGCTTACGGTGCAGGCAGCGGCCATGTGTTCAACCTTGGCCATGGCATCACCCCGGAAGTCGACCCGGCCCACGCTGGCGCTTTCTTCGAGGCCGTGCACGAGCTGTCCGCGCAGTATCACCAGTAAGCCTTAGACGAGCGGCGAGGCCTGTACGCCTGGCCGCTAGCGATCCCCGGTGCGTGGTGCAACGGGAGCCAGGCGTTCCTTTTTCTTGCGCGGTGGAATCAGGCGCACGCTGATCACGCTGTCCGTCGTGCCGTGCTCGAACAGGCTGTCGCTGGGTTTGGGTTTGCCGCCGAAGAGTGATGGATTGCCGGAGAACCCCACGGGTTCCTGCGGGATGCCGCGCGGGCTGAGATCCAGCTGGCCGTTACTGTTGCTGTCCTGGAACACCTGTATGGCATAGCGGCCGGGTGGCAGATCGCTCAGTCGCAGTGGTGTTTGCGTACCCTGCAGTTCGCGCAGGCTGGGCTGCCAGTTTGGCTGGTCGGCTGGCACCAAGGCCAGATACAGGTTTGCCTGATCCTGTACGCCTTCCACCTCGATCAGCAGATCGCCGGCCTGGATCGCTTGGCAGGCGAGTAGCGGAACAAATAGGCAAAGTTGGCACAGGCGGGTTACGGTTTGAAGAAGTCTCTGTGGCATAATTTGCACATTTTGCAGGGAATGCGCCGCGAATGCGTCATGTTTTAGTCGTCCACTTCTCACAGACTGGCCAATTAGACCGCTTGGCGCAATCGGTCTGTGCGCCGTTGCGCGAGTGCGACGGCATCGAAGTGGATTTCCTGGCGCTGCAACCTGCCCAGCCTTTTCCCTTTCCCTGGCCCTTTCTCGGTTTCTTTCGCATCTTCCCGGAAACCGTGCTGATGAAGCCGCAGCCCTTGCTGCCGCTGGTTGTGGACGCTGACAAGCGCTACGACCTGGTGATCCTGGCCTATCAGGTGTGGTTCCTCTCGCCCTCGCTGCCCTGCACCAGTTTTCTCGCCTCGCCCGAGGCCGCACGCTTGCTGAAAAACACGCCGGTGGTCACGCTGATCGGTTGCCGCAACATGTGGCTGATGGCCCAGGAGAAGGTCAAGGCGCGCCTGCAGGCGCTGGGCGCGAAGCTGGTGGACAACGTCGTGCTGACCGATGCCTGCGGTACGGCGGCGAGCTTCCTGGCCACGCCGCTGTGGATGTTCACTGGCCGGCAGAAGCCCTATAGCTGGGTACCGCGCGCGGGCATCGACGAGCGGGAATTGGCGGCAGCCAGCCGTTTCGGCGACGCTATGGCGCGGCGGCTGCTCGCTGACCAACAGCCTATCGAGACACCGATGCTCGCTGGCTTGGGCGCGGTGAAAGTGGATGAAAAACTGATCGCCAGCGAAAAGGTCGGCAATCGTAGTTTCACCCTGTGGAGCCGACTGCTCTCGGCGCTCGGCCCGCAGCAGAGTCGGCGGCGCGGCGCCGGGCTGGTGCTGTATATCCTGTTTCTGATTTGCCTGATTCTGACCGTGGTGCCGATCACGGCGGTGTTGAAAAAATTGCTGGCGCCGCTGTTCAAGGGGCGTATCCAGAGAGAGAAGGCCTACTTTGCCGGCCCATCCGGCGAGTGAAGTGACCCGAGGTAAGACCGTGGTAACCCCTGTATTCATCAACCGCATCAGTGCCTGCCTGCCGCACGAGCCTGTGGATAACGAGCAGATGGAAGCGCGCCTGGGCATGGTCGGCGGCAAGCCGTCGCGTGCGCGCAAGCTGGTGTTGCGCCGTAATGGCATCCAGCAGCGCCACTACGTGATCGACCCGCACACGGGCGAGCCGAGCATGAGCAATGCGCAGCTCAGCGCCGAAGCTATTCGTGGCCTGCAGGGCGAGGGGTTCGAGCTGAACCAGCTCGACTGCCTGGTGGCCAGCACCTCGTCGCCGGATCAGGTGATGCCGGGCCATGCGGTGATGGTGCATGGCGAGCTGGGCAATCCGTCCTGCGAGGTGGCGACCACCGCCGGCATCTGCCTGTGCGGGATGACCGCGCTGAAATACGCCTGGATGAGCGTGGCCAGTGGCGAGAGCCGCACGGCCGTGGCCTGTGGTTCGGAGGTCGCCTCGACCCTGATGCAGGCGCGCAACTTCAACGCCGAATACGAAAGCCGCGTCGACGAGCTGGAAAAGCATCCTGAGATCGCTTTCGAGAAGGATTTCCTGCGCTGGATGCTGTCCGATGGCGCGGGTGCGGTGTTGTTACAGGATCGCCCGAATCAGAACGGCCTGAGCCTGCGCATAGACTGGCTGGACATCTACTCCTTCGCCGATCAGATGCCGCCCTGCATGTATGCCGGTGCCGACATGCAGGACGATACCCTACGTGGCTGGAGCCGCTACGACGCCGACGAGCGCGCGAAGCAGTCGGTGATGGCGATCAAGCAGAACGTCAAACTGCTCAACGAGAACATCGTCAAATACACCGTGGAAGAGGCGCTGCGCCGAATCATGGCGCGCCGCGAGTTGCGCGTGGCGAACATCGATTGGTTCCTGCCGCACTACTCCTCGGAGTTCTTCCGCGAGCCGCTGGCCGTGGGCCTGGCCAATGTCGACCTGCCGATTCCGATGGAGCGCTGGTTCACCAACCTGACCAGCAAGGGCAACACCGGCGCGGCGTCGATCTTCATCATCCTCGAAGAGCTGTTCAACGGTGGGCGCCTGCGCATCGGCCAGAAGCTGCTCTGCTACGTGCCCGAGAGCGGGCGCTTTTCCAGTGCGTTCATGCACCTGACGGTGGTTGGCGATGAAGCTTGACGAAGTTCCGCAGGATCCCGGCTCCGCCTATGGCGGGCACAGCAAGCTGCTTTATGCGGTCGATGAAAGCGGCCACTACCAGGGCGCGCAGAGCGTCGGCTGGGATCCTGAATCCTATGCCACGCAACTGGCCGTCGCCGAGCTGGAGGCGCAGGAGGCCGAGGCCCTGGCGCTCTGGCAGCGTGGCGAGCTGTCGCCGCTCAAGTGCCTGATGTACCGCTACCGCATGGACGAGCCGGCGCTGTCGCAGATCACCGGTCTGTGGCAGTGGCGGGTGCGCCGGCACTTTCGTCCGGAAATCTATCGCCGCCTGAGCGTCTCCGTGCTGGCGCGCTACGCCGAAGCCTTCGGCCTCACCGTCGACGAGCTGCGTCGCTACCAGAGAGAGTTGCCATGACTGCGTTCCAGCACCGCCAGAGCGCCCACTGCGAAAGTGGCGTCATGGCCAGCCTGCTCACCCATGCCGGTTTGCCGATGAGCGAGCCGATGGCCTTCGGCCTGGCGTCTGGTCTGGCCTTCGCCTACCTGCCCATCGTCAAGATCGGTGGCATGCCACTGATTGCCTATCGCATGCCGCCGCGCCACCTGATCAAGACGCTGAGCAAACGCCTGGGCGTACGCCTGACCAGCCGCACCTTCGCCAAACCCGAGCAGGGGCGTGTCGCACTCGACCGGGTACTCGATAGTGGCCGGTTGGCTGGTCTGCAGAGTTCGGTGTTCTGGCTGCCGTATTTCCCGCCGGAGATGCGCTTTCACTTCAATGCGCACAACCTGCTGGCCTACGGCCGCGACGGCGACGAGTACCTGCTCAGCGACCCGGTGTTCGAGGAGCCGGTGCGTTGTGCCAGTGCCGATCTGCAGAAGGCGCGTTTCGCCAAGGGCGCGCTGGCGGCCAAGGGCCTGATGTACTACCTCGACGACGTGTCGCCGGAGCAGGACTGGGAGCGCCTGATCCGCCAGAGCGTGCTGTCCACCTCGCGCATCCTAGACGGCATGCCGCTGCCGTGGATCGGCATTCGTGGCATCCAGCACCTGGCCAAATGCGTCGAGGCGCTCGACCCGGCGCAGGCCAAGTACAACCGCCTGTACCTCACCCATATCGTGCGCATGCAGGAAGAGATCGGCACTGGCGGTGCGGGCTTCCGCTTCATGTACGCCAGCTTCCTGCAGGAGGCCGGTGAGAAGATCGGCGACGCCAGCCTGCAGGAGGCATCGTCGCGTCTGACTGCGGTGGGCGACGACTGGCGCCAGTTCGCCTCGGCCTGTGTGCGCGCCAGCCGCAGCAAGGGCGAGGCGCCGGACTTCCGGCCGATCGCCGAGATGCTCCGGGGCATCGCCGGGCAGGAGCGGGTGCTGATGAGAGAGCTGGGCGCCTGGGCCAAGCGCAAAGGCTGAGGTTGGTTGAGGTGGGCTGAAGCCCACCCTACGGAGGTGCATCTCGGTTGTAGGGTGGGCTTCAGCCCACCAATGTCATCAACAAGCCTGTAGGTGCAGGACTTCGATGTTCGCTGTCAGCTCGGTAAAGTCCTGTGCCTTCGTGGGGGCCTCGACCAACACCGCCTGCGCCTGAAAATCTCCGTTCTCGTCGATCACCACCAGCAACGCCTGGCTGATCGCGCCATCGGCCAGATCCAGGGCTGCCAGCATCTGTAGCTGTTGCCATGCATTGGTGCCGGCACCGATAAACAGGTTAGGCCCCTCCAGCCCTAGTTGCGCGGCGACGTGGAAACCTGCGGCGTTGCTCACGCTGTTGACGAATTCGAAGGGCTTGGGTTGGCGCTGATGCACGCAAACGGCGTCGAGCAGTGCACCCATGGTGGCGCGGGCCGGGTGGCGCGAGGCCAGATAGAGGCCGCAATCGCTGCGTACCTGCGCCTTGAGAGGGGCGCTGCACAGCAGTGCTTGCAGGATCATGCGGTCGATACGTCGTGGCGGCGCGTCCAGCCATTGGCCCAGGGCGGCCTTGAGCTCCTTGTCGGAGCAGCTCGCATCCCCGCGAACGCTGCAGGCAGCGATGACTGGCTTCATGTCTGGCTCTCCGCGCAGCGTTGCAGTAGCAGGCTGGCGTTGTTGCCACCGAAACCGAAGAAGTTGGCCAGCAGCAGGCTGTCAGCTGCCACGGGGGGCGGCTCGGCGCTGAGCGGCAGCACGGCATCGGCGGCATAGTCCACGCCTGGCAGGCGGGTGAGGTTTTCCACCAGCAGCAGGGTTTCGCTGAGGCCGCAGGCGCCCAGGGTATGGCCGAGCCAGGGCTTGAGCACGCACAGTGGCGGCAACGCGTCGCCGAACAGCAGGCGCACGCCATTGCTCTCGGCGCGGTCGTTGGCACCGGTGGCGGTGCCGTGCAGTTTCACCAGGCCGATCTGCCCGGCGTCGACGCCAGCGCTGCGCAGGGCCTCGCGCATGACCCAGTCGATATGGCTGCCGTCTTCGCGGGTGGTGGTCAGGTTGCTGGTGTCGCAGGCGCTGAAGCCGCCGAGCAGCTTCGCCAGGGGCGCCGTGCCAGGTTCGCGCGAGAGCAGGGTGGCAGCATACGCCTCTCCAAGAATCAGGCCGTCGCGCTCCGGATGGAAGGGCCGGTAGGCGCCGCTGGGGCTGGTCAGGTCGAGGGCGCCGAAGCCTTGCTGGGCGATGACGCTGGGTGTTTCGAAGGCCAGTACCAGCACGCGTTCGTAGAGGCCGGCGGCGAGCATCCGTGCGCCATACAGCAGGCCGTTGGCCGCGCTGGTGCAGGCGGTATTGAGGGTGAACGCGTCAGCGAAACCCCAGCGTTGGCGCAGGTCTTCGGCCAGCAGGTCGAGTGAGGTCGAATGTTCTGGGCGAAAGCCGCCTTCTGCAGCGATCAGTTGCTCGAGATCGTCGATATCCAGGCTGGTACTGGCGATGATCAACAGGCAGTCATCCAGCGCACCCGGCTGTTCGCCCAGGGTTTCGCCGAGCAGACGGTCGCAGCGCTGCTGGCGGCTTTCACCGCTGCAGCTTACAGCGAGGTAGGGGCGCGGCTGCTGCAGTTCGTGCAGCAGGAACGCGCCGGGCACAGGCAGGCTGCCGTCTTGCAAGGCTGCGCTGGCGGCACGCAGGTCGGCGCCAAGGGCGCTGTGCAGGGCGCCACGCTGGAGGTAGATGGGGATCACTTTCTCTGCCTGATGAAGGCCGCGATGCTGGCAATGCTGTTGAGAATGCGTCGGCCATCCTTTGCGCCTTCGATGCGCACGCCATAGCGCTGCTGAAGGGCCAACGAGACCTGCAGGGCATCGAGGCTGTCCATGGCGATTCGACTCTGCTGGCCGAACAACGGCTCGTCATTGGCGATGCTCTGCCAGTCTATGTCGTCTTCCTTGTCGCATTCACGGATCAGCAGCTGCTTGAGTTCTTGTTCTAGTAATGTGTCGTCCATTGCGTTTGCTGCACTCGTTTGCGGAACAGGTAAAGCCCGCCACCGCCCAGCACCAGGGCGAACAGCAGAAGACGGGCACAGTCAGGGGCGATATCGGCCAGGCTGCCCTGGCCCACCAGCAGGGTCAGGAAGGCGTCCAGCGCCCAGCTCATCGGTGAAATTTCCGCCAGTTGGCTCATGGCCTCGGGCATCACGCTCTTGGGCACCATGATGCCGCCGATCGCGGCGAGGATGATATTGATGCCGCCCCCCAGCAGCAACGCCTGCTCGCCACTGCGCGCCAGTGAAGCCAGGAACAGTCCCAGGCTACAGGCGGCCAGGCTCAGGCTGAGTGCCAGCAGCAAGTAAGCTGCAGGGGCGCCCGGCAGGCTCAGGCCACTGAGTCCGAGCAAGGGCAGTACATGTATGCCGATAGTCAGCAGCAAGGCGAATTGCACCAGATTGATGGCCACGTAGGGCAGCAACTTGCTCAGCACCAGGATGCTAGGGCTCAGTCCCAGCGCGCGGAATCGCAGCAGGGCACCGCTTTGTTGTTCCCGCTGGAAACCACCGGCCATCGGCAGGGCGACGAAGAACATGCCGAAGATCAGCCAGGCCGGCACGCTCAGCTGGCTGGCGTTGGCTTTGCCGCTCAGCTCGCCGCTGGCCAGCACCTGCAGTTCGCTGATCTGGCTTTGGGTGCGCTGGCGGATCAGTTGCAGGCGCTGCTCTGCATCCATGTCTTGCGGCAGGGCGTCGCCGTCTTCCAGGTAGGCGAGCAGGCGGGTCTGGGCCAGAGCAATGTTGACGGCGGCGCGCAGGCGCTGCCGGGTCTGCTTGTCGATGCGCGCGGGATAGCTCAGTGCAGGGCCGATATGCGGTGTGTCCAGCAGCGTCTCGTTGAAGTCTTCGGCAAGGATGATGTGCGGCAGGGCCTCATCGCTGTTGGCGAGCACCCGGCTGCCGGGCAACTGCTCCTGCAAGGCTTGCCGGAAAAACAGACTGGCCTCGCTTTGCTGTGGGGCTTCGAGCACCAGGTCCAGAGGCGGTGCTTCGTCGCGCAGGTAATTGGACAAGGCTGCCGCCATCAGCACGAGAAACAGGATCGGCATGATGAACAGCACGGCCAGTGCATGCGGGTCGCGCAGCAGCAGCAGGCATTCCTTGCGGATCAGCGCCAGCATCGGGCTCACAGGCGGCCTCCGTTGAGGCTCAGGTAGAGTTGCTCCAGCGAGGGGCGGCCGAAGCGTAACAGGCTCGGCGGAGTCGGCTGCGCGGCGATGAACTGAGTGATTGCCAGTAATTGCTGACTGTCCAGATTGTCGATGCGTAGGCCAGTGGGTAGCGCATCGGCGTTCAGTTGCAGTTGGCCAAGCAGTGCCTCAAAACCTTCGGGAACCTGTTCTGGCCATTCCAGCAGCAGCCCGTGTCCGCCATCGAGCAGTTGCTGTTTATCAACGTCGAGGCGCACCCGGCCTTCGTGCAGCAGCAGGATGCGTCCGGCAACCCGCTCAACCTCGTCCAAGTAGTGGCTGGTGTAGATCACGCCATGGCCCTCGTCGGTCAGTCGCGCGACGGCATCCAGCAGCAACTGCCGGCTGCCGGCGTCGACACCGACGGTGGCTTCATCGAATAGATATAGGCGCGCAGGTTGCAGCAGCCCGATGGCGAAATTCAGTCGCCGTTGCTCGCCGCCGGAAAGGCGCGCGGCGCGGCGTTGCAGCTTGTCTTCGAGGGCGCTGCTGGCGATGCACAACTCCAGACGCTGGCGGCGCTGGGCACCGTGCAGGCGGTAGAGATCGGCGAACAGCGCGAGGTTCTCGGCCACCGTCAGCTCGGCGTAGAACGCCAGTTGTTGCGGCACCAGGCCAAGGCTGCGCGGCCCGTCCCAGCGAATTTCACCCTGCTGCACGGCCAGGGTATCGCTGAGCAGGGCGAGCAGCGTGGTCTTGCCAGCACCGTTACTGCCGAGCAGGCCCAGGCATTGGCCTTCCTGCAGTTGCAGGTCGATGCCATGCAGGGCGAAGGTGTCTGCGCACGGGTAGCGGAAACTGACGCCGCGTAGCTCAAGCACGGACGAGTACCAGCAGCAGTTTGCCATCCAGCAGTGCCTGGCTGCCGGCCTGGATGGCGAAAGCGTAGAGCGCGCCGGCCGGGCTCAGCGCTTCCTGCCGCGCACTGATCAACAGCGGTTCTTCGCGCGCTGTGACCGGGTGCAGGTGGAGCTGAGAAAGTTTGCCGACCAGGGCCATTTCAATGGCATCCGCTTCGCCGTATAGGGCACCATGTGCGGCGCAAAGCTGGGCCGCAGCTTCGAACAGCAGGCAAGGCGAGGCATTTTCGCCAAGCTTGTCGAGGTGATGCCAGGCGCTGAGACCGCGGATAGTGAGGTTGTCGTGATCGACCAATGCATCCAGCCAGAGAGCATCGCCCTGGTGCGGCAGCAGTGTGTGCAGTTGGGTGCGATCCATGGCGGGCGGTCAGGAAATTTGGGCGACGCAGTGTAACAGAGGCGAGGACAGAGGGAGGATGGCGTGACGATCTGGCAGTGGCTGGCTTTTGGGACGATCAGCGGGGTGCTGGTGGGAATTTCCTGGCGTACGCTGGGCAATCCGCGTAGCCACGGGTTCTACCGTTTTCTCGCTTGGGAGGCGATGGCGGTGATGCTGGTGCTCAACGCTGAGTCCTGGTTTGGCGACCGCGGCGAATGGAACCAGCGCATCGCCTGGGTTGTGCTCAGCCTTTCGCTGCTGGTGCTGTTCGCCGGGATCTACCAGATGCGCCGCTTCGGCAACGCCGGAACACAACGCCAGGATGAGGAGCTGTTCGCCTTCGAGCGCACCTCGCAATTGGTGACAGGCGGCATCTTCCACTATATCCGGCATCCCATGTACTGCTCGTTGCTGTTGCTGGCGTGGGGAATAGCCTTCAAGCGTATCGATGCGCTGATCGTGTTGCTGGCGCTGCTCTCCAGTGTGCTGCTGTGGTGCTCGGCGCGCTGCGAGGAGCGCGAGTGCCTGGCCTATTTCGGTGATGCCTACCGCGAGTACATGGGGCGTACGCGAATGTTCGTGCCGTACGTGTTCTGAGCGGGATCAGTCTGAAGCCTGATTTTCCAGCAGAAGTTTCTGGTAAGCACGTTGATAGTCTTCATAGCCGAGCTTCTGCTGTTGCAGCTCGCGTATCTGCTCATCCAAGCTTTTACTACGTATCGCCGGAGTGTTTTCGTGTCGCGTCTCAGTGGGTCCGGTGGCGCTTAGTTGTGAACTCGCCAGTAACTCGTCGATGACCGGGTCGATCTTGCTCTTGGTTCCCTGCCATTTCATCAGCGATAAACCGCCTTTGCCGCGTAGGTGGTAGTTGGCCTTAGCCAGGGTTTGACGACGTGGGCCGAGAATGGTGATTTCAGCGGTGGAAAGATACGGCGCCATGTCCCATGAACGGCGGGCTGTGTAGGTCACCACATAGGGGCATCGCTCTCGGGGAATTTTCGCGTACAGCTGTGTCTCGATGCCATGTCTGGCGAATCCCTCTTGCAGCACCGCTACGAAATCACTGACTTGAACCTTTGGGTTCTCCTCGATGCACATCTGATCCGCTGCGCTTTGCAGTGGCGTGACTTGCGTGGAGGTGCAGCCGACCAGCGTGGCGGCGGCAAGTAAGGGTAAAGAGAAACGAACGGGCAGCATGGGCAATGGTCTTCCTTGGATAAACAAAGGCCACCGTGAGGTGGCCTTTGCTACTGGTGAGCGATTACTTCACCTTGGCGTATTTGGCCTTCAGTGCGACGCCGGCCATGATGGCGCCGGCATGGCACTCGTATTTGCTGTCGTCGCGGTATTCCTTGTTCTTGTAGTTGCTGGCAAGGTCGACCACGGCATTGGCGCCTGCGGCCTTGGCCGAGTTCTGCAGTTTGATCAGCGCCGATTGCAGAACCCAGCTGCAGGCTTCCTCATCGCTCTTGTTGAAGGCGTTGGTCTTCTGGCTGGTGGTGACATTGGCGTTGATGATCTGAGCACCGGCCGGGGTTTTGTTCAGGTAGAACTTCACCGAACCGTCGAGGCGGCCAGCCTGGGTGGCTTCGTTGACCACCGACTGGAAGTCGAGGAAGTGTGCGGTATCGCGCGCCTGGCTGAGGCCGGGTAGCAGGGCGACGGACAGAAGTGCGGCAGTGGTCCAGATTTTTGCTTTCATGGTTATCTCCTTGAATATCACTGTATGTAAAAGCTCGTTCAACGTCTGCTGCGCGTAGGCCTGTCGTGTAGAACAGGCCTTTACCTACCTGGCACCTTCTAGAAGGAAGCCCTGTTCAGTTCCTGCTGGATGCTGCGATCCAGATTATGAATCCACTTGTTGTAGTTGCGGTGGATCTTGCCGTTCTTGTAGCCGAGGTTCTGGCTATCGCGATAACGAATCGAGTAGCTCGATGCACTGTAGGGAATGGTGATCTCGGCCTGGTGGCTGCGGCGCTGGATCATCGCCATGATGTTGCCGCGGTCGGCACGCTCGACCGTCCATTGGCGGCTCTGCAGACCGGCGAGAATGGCCCGGCGCATATCATCCTCGCTTCGCACCGCAACCACTGGTGTGCGGTTCTCAATGTTCATCACCGGTTTCGACGTACAGGCCGCGACGCCGAGCAGCAGGGCGAGAATAAGACCAAAGCGAGTGAAACGAGACATCATCCGTGTTCCTTGTCAGTTGAAGATCAGTGCCAGCGCTTGAAGATCAGCGAGGTGTTCACGCCACCGAAGGCGAAGTTGTTGTTCATCACGTACTCGTGGCTCATCTGGCGGAACTCGCCGCGCAGGTAGTCCAGCTCGCCACAAGCCGGATCGATGGCATCCAGGTTGTGGGTGTGCACGTAACTGTCCTGGTTCATCATCTCGATGCTGAACCAGGACTCCAGTGCGCCGCAGGCGCCCAATGTGTGGCCGAAATAACTTTTCTGCGAGCTGATGGGCATGCGCGGGCCGAACAGGCTGCTGGTGGCCAGGGTTTCGGCCACGTCGCCCTGCTCGGTCGCGGTGCCATGGCCGTTGACGTAACCGATGGCGGAAGGTTCCAGGCCGGCGTCATCGAGCGCCAACTGCATGGCGCCGCGCATGGTCTCCTGTACCGGCTTGGTGGCGTGCTGGCCGTCTGAGTTGCAGCCGAAACCGACGATTTCGGCATGGATGGTGGCGCCACGGGCCAGGGCGTGCTCCAGTTCTTCCAGAACCAGAATGCCGGCGCCTTCGCCGATCACCAGGCCGTCGCGGCCGCTGTCGTAGGGGCGTGGGCTAGTGTGCGGGGCGTCGTTCTTCAGGCTGGTGGCGTAGAGCGCATCGAAGACCATGGCCTCGGTCGGGCACAGCTCTTCGGCGCCACCGGCGAGCATCATCTTCAGACGGCCGAACTTGATCGCCTCGTAGGCATAGCCGATGCCCTGGCTGCCGCTGGTGCAGGCACTGGAGGTCGGGATCAGACGACCCTTGAGGCCGAAGAAGATGCTGATATTGGCCGCGGTGGTGTGCGGCATCATGCGGATGTAGGAGTTGGCGTTGAGGCCGTCGGCCACCGAGTTCAGCAGCATGTTGCCGAAGGCCTTGACCTCCTCGGTGCTGCCGGTGGACGAGCCGCAGGCCACGCCCATGCGCCCGTCGGCGATGCACGGATCGCCGAGCAGGCCGGCGTGTTCCAGCGCGCGCTCGGCGGCGAACACCGCCAGCTTGGATACCCGGCCCATGCTGCGGGTCTGCTTGCGATTCCAGTGCTTGGGCTGGACGAAGTCGTCCACCGGTCCACCCAGACGGGTATTGAGCTCGGTGAAACGATCCCATTCGTCCATACGGCGGATACCACTTTTGCCGGCTTTGAACGCGGCCGAGATGGTTGGCCAGTCGCTGCCCAGCGAGGTGATGCCGGCCATGCCGGTAACTACTACACGTTTCATCAGCACAGACCGCCATTCACTGCGAGAACCTGGCGGGTAATGTACGCCGCCTCGCTGGACATCAGGAAGTTCACCGCACCGGCGACTTCCTCCGGGGTGCCCATGCGCGCTGCCGGAATCATCTTGAGAATTTCCTCCACCGGCACCAACTCGTCGAGAATCTCGGTGTCGATCAGGCCGGGTGCCACGCAGTTCACGGTGATCTTGCGCTTGGCCAGTTCGATCGCCAGGGCCTTGGCGGCGCCGATCACGCCGGCCTTGGAGGCGCTGTAGTTGACCTGACCGCGGTTGCCGACCAGCCCCGACACCGAGGTGATGCAGACGATACGGCCTGGCGCGCGACGGCGGATCATCGGCATGGTCAGTGGGTGCAGTACGTTGTAGAAACCGTCCAGGTTGGTACGCAGCACCTGATCCCAGTCGTCTTCGGAGAGCACCGGGAAGGCGCCATCGCGGGTTAGGCCGGCGTTGCATACCACGCCGTAGTAGGCACCATGGGCCTCGATATCGGCTTCCAGCGCTTCGCGGCAGGCTGCGCGGTCGGACACGTCGAATTGCAGGATGCGCGCCTGGCGGCCCAGTTCGGCGATCTGCGCCTGTACGGCTTCGGCCTCATCGCGGCGCGAGCGGCAGTGCAGGACGATGTCATGGCCCGAACGCGCCAGGCGCAGGGCGATGGCGCGGCCGATGCCACGGCTGGAGCCGGTGACCAGTACGGTGGCGGCGGAAGTAGTTTCAGTCATGGGATTGTTCTTGCGATTCTTGTGGCTCTTGTAAATAGACCGCCGGTTGTGGCGGACGGAACACATTGAGGCGGGCTTCGGCCTGGATGTCGGGGCCTTGCAGGTGGCATTCGAACACGCCCATGCCGTTGTCGTCCTGCAGCGAGCACAGGGCGCGGATGCGCAGTTCGCTGCCGGCTGGAAAGTACTCGACGTTGCAGGCGTACTTGCGTGTGCCAAGCAGGAATCCCAGTTCCACCGGCAGGCCTGCGCGTCTGGCCTGGATGCCGGCGAAGGCGGCGATGGCCTGCGCCATCAGCTCGATACCGGTCCAGGCTGGCAGATTGCCGTCGGCATCGCTGAGCAGGCCATCCGGACGCACCACGAGGCGCACCTCGATCGCTTCCGTATCGCAGCTCAACACTTCGTCGAGCAGCACCATGTTGCCGGCATGGGGCACCAGTTCGGCGACGGGCCAGAGTTTCATGGCGCATCCCCCAGAATTAGGGCGACATTGTTGCCGCCAAAGGCGAAGGAGTTGCTCATCAGATGGCGGCCCTGTTTGCGCGGAAGCTGGGCACCGGCTTGGACGAGCTCGATCGGTGCCAGTTCGGGATCGCGCTGTCCGTCCCAGAGGTGCGGTGGCAGCAGTCCGTCACGGTTGTACTCGCTCAGCGTCAGCCAGCAGAAGGCCGCCTCCAGTGCACCTGCGGCGCCCAGGGTGTGGCCGGTCATGGGCTTGCTCGACGAGCAAGGCAGGCCGTTGGGGAACATGGCGTGCACCGCTTTGCTCTCCATCGCGTCGTTGTGGCGGGTGGCAGTGCCGTGCAGGTTTAGGTAGTCGATCCGATCCGGCGTCAGGCCGGCGCTGGCCAGGGCCTTCTCCATGGCGGCTCGGGCGCCGACCCCTTCTGGATGTGGGGCGGAAATATGGTGGGCATCGGACGTGGCGCCACCGCCGAAGAAGGCGATGGGCGCAGGTTCGCGCGTCATCAGGAACAGGGCCGCCGCTTCGCCGATATTGATGCCGTTGCGATTTACCGAGAACGGATTGCAGGGCTCGGCGGAAACCGCCTCCAGCGATGAGAATCCATTAAGGGTGAGGCGGCACAGGCTGTCCACGCCGCCGCAGATCACCGCGTCGCACAGGCCCATGCGCAGCAGGCGATGGGCGCTGAGCAGGGCGCGGGCGCTGGATGTGCAGGCGGTGGACTGGCAGTAGACCGGGCCATTCAATTTCAGCCAGTCCGCCAGGAAGTTCGCTGGCGCGGCCATCTCCTGCTGGATGTAGTCGTACTCGGCTGGCAGCTCGCCATCGTCGAGCTGGCGCCCGATATGCTCGCCCGCTTCGCGAATGCCCGAGGTGCTCGTACCCAGCACCAGGCCGACGCGGTGAGCACCATGGCGGGCGATGGCAGCGCGTAGTTCGGGCTCGATCTGCAGCGCGGCTGCAAGCAGCAGTTGGTTGTTGCGACTGTGCGAGCGCTCGAAACCAGCTGGCATGGCTGGCAGATCGGCATGCACGGCACCGACCGTCAGGCAGCGTTCACTGACCCAGCCGTCTTCGGCACGCATGCCCGAGGTGTCGCCGGCGAACAGCGCATCGGCAACGGCCTGCTTGCCTTCGCCCAGGGCGCAGATCACGCCGAGTGCATTGAGGTAGCCGGGGGTAGGGGCACGGGACATCAATCGCTTTCTTCCAGGTTCAGTGCATGTATCCGGTAGTTCAGGCCGGTCTTGCCAAGGGTGAAATTCAGTGGGCCGTGGTAGTCGACGGTCCAGTCCGGCGCAAGGCGGCGTTGGTCATCGCGCACCTGTTGCCAGCTGCCGGCCGGGTAGGCCTGCAGCGCGTCGCCTCGGGTCAGGGCGAACAGCAGCGCGGCGAACAGTTCTCGCGCTTCGGTATTGGGTGGCAGCAGGCCGTCGTTACGCCAGTGCCCGGCGTCCAGTAGCTGACGCGCCTGTGGTATGCCGAGCGGATCCATCAGTGACCAGCGCAGGGCCGAACCCTCGCGCTGGATCACCAACAGCCAGTCCTGTCGCACCTGTGCCTGCTCGCGCTGGATCTGCAGGTTGAGCGGCAAGGGCGCGACCAGTGCTGGTGGCGTCTGCGGCACGGGGGTATGTGCGGCGCAGGCGCCCAGCAACAGGCTGGCGACGAGCAGGAGTATGCGTGGCATCACGGTTTGCGCGCCACTACGTTGAGCAGCGTTTCGTCGCGTTGGCCGACCGGCTTTGGTCGCATCAGTCCCCAGCGCTCCAGCAGGCCGAAGTCCTTGGAGCGGCTCCACCACAGATAGGGGTACGAAACACTGCTCTCTTCGAACTGGAAACCCTGCGCGCTGAGCATTTGCAGGTACTGCTCGGCGCTGCGTTGCACGTGCATCGGGTGACGGAACAGCCAGCGGATCACCCAGGTGTCGATGTAGTACTTGGTCGACTCGGCCAGCAGCAATCGGCCACCCGGTTTCAGCACGCGCCAGAACTCGGCGAGGGCTTTCTCCTGTTCCACCAGGTGATGCAGTGTCTGGTGGCAGAACAACAGGTCGACGCTGGCGTCGGGCAGGTCGATGGCGGCGCAGTCGCTGGCGATCAGCTCGACGTCGAGGCCCAGGCGCTCGGCCTCGCGGCGCGAGCATTCGAGGCTGTGTGGGTCAGCGTCAAGGCCGATCATTCTCGTGGGCGAGAGCGCTGCGTCGAGCAGGCCGAAGGAGCGCCCCTGGCCACAACCCGCATCCAGCAGCACGGGCGCGTGCGGCAATGGTTCGCCGATCAGGCGCACCAGGTCGTTGATCGCGACCCGCAGTACATGGTGTTGCCAGACATGGCTCTGCAGGAACCAGAAGCCGAAGCGGGTTTCTTCGACGTAGGTGGGCGAGACGGGGCGCAGGGCGTTCATCGACGATCCTTGTTTAGAACCTATTTACGAGCTAGCGAGCTAGAGCCATACAAGGCAGAAGCAGGCGAGGAAGCGGAGTTTACGAGTTGTAAATGAGCATTCCGAGCCTGTTTCTAACGCCGTAGGGCCGACGCGCAGCTGATCGTAAGTAGGTTCTCAGGGTTGGGAGCAAAGTTCTGCGAGCACTCGCAGGCGGCGGCGTGGTTCGGACACGTAGGGATTCTTACCGTCCCAGGCGTAGCCGGCAAGGATCGAGCTGATCATGCGGCGAATCTCCGGCGAGGCGTTCTCGTAGTAGATCACGTCCTGGAAGGAACCCTCGTACCAGCCTTCGACGTAGACGCGGAAGGTATCCACGCCGCGTTTGAGCGGGATGGCGAACTCGTTTTCCCAGTCCACCGTTTCGCCACCCAGCTGGCGATGCAACAGCCCGGCGGCCATGCTCGCCGAACGCATGGCGATAGTCACGCCGGAGCTGAATACCGGATCAAGGAACTCGGCAGCGTTGCCCAGCAAGGCGAAGCCTGGGCCGTGCAGGCTCTTGACGTTGGCCGAGTAACCGTTGATCTCGCGCGCCGGGGTATCCCACACGGCATTGCCGAGCACCTTGCTCAGCGACGGCGTCTCGGCGACGAACTGCTTGAGACAGGCATCGAGATCTTTCGGAGAATTCTCGTAGTGCTCGGTTGCGGCGACCACGCCCAGTGAGCAACGGCCGTTGCTGAATGGGATGGTCCAGAACCACACGTCGCGCAGAGTCGGGTGAGTGGTGATGAGGATCATCTCGCGGTTGAAGCCCGAGGCCGGGTCGATGCGATCCTCGATATGGGTGAACACCGCACGGCGGACCGGGAAGGCCGACGGCGTGTCGAGATCGAGCAGGCGCGGCAGCACGCGGCCATAACCACTGCCGTCGAGGACGAAGGCGCACTCGACCTGGTACTCGACGCCGTCGGCCAGGCGGCGTACCGACAGGCGCGGACAATCACCACTGAAGTCGGCGGCGAAGATTTCTTCCTCGTAGCGGATCTCCACACCCTGGCGCTCGGCTTCGTCGGCCAGCAGCTTGTCGAAGTCTGCGCGGATTACCTGGTAGGTCGAGCCCTTGCCTTCGGTGAACTTGTCGCGGAAGTCGAAGCTGGTGTAGCGATCACCCCAGGCGAACGCAGCACCGTGTTTGGTCTGGAACCCGGCGGCTTGCACGGCCCCGAGCATGCCGGCTTCTTCGACGAAGTCCAGGCAGTGCGACAGTAGGCTTTCGCCGATGGAAAAGCGCGGGAAGCGCTGGCGCTCCAGCACCAGTACGTCATGACCCTTGCGTTTGAGGATGGCGGCTGCGATGGCGCCGGACGGGCCGGCACCGATGACGACGATCTGGCGTTGTTCGAGTTCAGGAGATTTCATAGCGGGCTTTCGCTTCATGATTGGCCGCATGCCGGCCCAGCAGGGCAGGCAGCAGAGTAGAGAATAGACTCATCAGCAGCAGGCCGAAGTACACCGTTGAATCAATCAGCTGGAGCTGCAGGAGCAGGTTGAGGAACACGATTTCGGTCAGGCCGCGGATGTTCAGCAGCAGGCTTTCACGCCACTTGATTCGTGCCGACGCGGCCGGATTTGCCCAGTGCAGACCCAGCCAGCTACCAAGCACCTTGCTGATGACCGGCAGCGCCAGCAGGGTACCCATTACCAACCAGGACAGGTGTTGATCCAGGCCATGGAAATCGACGCGCAGCACGCCATAGGTGAGGATCAGTGGGACTGCGAGCCCATTCATCGCGCGTTTCCAGTGACGCTCCGCGAGTGGCAGGACGAAGGGCTGGCGCAGGTAACCCAGACACAGCATGTAGCCGATGCCGAACACCAGCGCATTCAGTTCAAGCTGCTGCAACGCCAGCATCAAGGCGAAGAATGGCAGGCTGTAGAACGACGGATGACGCAGCCTGGCGGCACGCAGCAACAGGGGCAGCAATGCCGCCAACAAGGGCCACAGCAGCGTTGCCGGCTGGCTGCTGCCCTGGGCCAGGCCGAACAGACTCCAGCACATGAAATCCATCAGGATCGCCGCATGCAGCAGACGTTTACTGTCGGCAGGCGGGTAGCCGATGCTCTGCAGAAACAGGTAGAGCACGGGAATGGCGGTGATGGAGAACAGCAGGCCGATGCCGACTGCACTCAGCCAGCCGCGCTCGCCGGGCAGCAACCAGAGCGAACAGGCCAGGCCAGCGAGCATCGGTACGAGGAAACTGGGCAGGGCGATCTTCACGCACGCCGGGCTGAGGTCGAGATCGATCACGTCGCTGAGGATATAACCGAGTAGCAGCGCAAAGCACAGACCGTAGGCAGGCTCCAGCCAGCCAGGTGCGAGCAGGTCGCTGGCGCTCAATTGCCAGTGCGGCTCGGCCCACAGTAACAGCAGCGCCGGGATGGCCAGCGCAGCCACCAGCAATTGGCCGACGATGGGAATCAGGCGCCGCCCGCCGATGACGCTGACCATCGCGTAGAGGGCCAGGGCCAATAGCCAGAACAGAGCGACGGTCACGGATGCTGCTCCCTTGCCTGCGCATCAGCTGCCCAGGGCGCGAGCAGAAAGCTGAAGGCCAGGCCGATGCTGATGGTCAGGCCGAAGTTGCTCACCGCCGGGGTGCTCGACACGGCCAGCAGGCCGAACGACAGCCAGGTGGTCAGCGCCGACAGCAGTGTGCCGAGCAGGCTGGTGGCCGCGCCGGCTACCTGCTCACGGATCAGAATGGCGTAATCCACGCCGATGGCCGTGACCAGCAGCAGGCCGAACAGGCTGAACAGCGTCAGTGGCTGGCCGAGCCAGCCGAGGCTGGCCAGGCTGGCCAGTGCAGCCAGCAAGGAGACGGCCAGTATCCGAGCTGCGCCGCGCGCGCCGAACGAGAAGCACAGCAAGACGAAGATCAGCAGGCATGAGGCCAGCTTGAGTTCGGCGGCGCTGACCTGCGTAGCAGCGAACAGGCGGTTGAGCTCACCAAGGCGGTCGACCAGCTTCACGCCCTCCAGTCCGGCGGCCTGCGCCGCGAGCAGGCCGCTGTCGCTCAGCCCCTGCAGGCTGATCAAGCCGGCGACCTGACCGTTGGCTGTTTGGCCCAGCCAGAGCGGTCGCCAGGGTTCACCGAGCGGTTCGGTGAGCACCTGTTGGATATTCAACAACGGCAGCGCTTGCAGCTGCCGCGCCTCTTGCTCGATGGCGGCGAGGGGAATGCCCAGTTCGGTGAGCGCGGCGCTGTGTTGCGGCAGCTGTGCCACGGCCTGGCGCAGTTTTTCCTGTTGTGTGAGTGGGGCGATAACTTGGCTCAACGCCAGGTAGCTCTTCAGCTGGCCTTGTTCAACCAGCTTGTTCAGGCGCTGGCTCAGCAGTTGCTGGCGTTGCAGCAATTGTTCTTCGTCGTCGCCGCGTACCAGAAAGAACTGGCTGGTGGGCTGGGCGCCGACGATCTGGCTGATGGCTTTCGACTGCTCCAGCAACTGTGATGGCACGCTGGCCCACTGGCGCAGGTCGTCCTTGTGCGAGAGTTGCAGCAGGCCGCCCGCGCAGAACAAAGCGAAGATCAACAGCAGCCAGGGTGTCGACAGGCGGCGCAGCAAGGCTTCCCGCCAGTCGAGCAGACGCTGCGCCAAGGTGTGGGGTGGTTGCCACGGGCGGATCGCAGTCTTGCCCAATAGGGTTGGCAGCAGGAACAGGGTACTCAGATAGGCGCCGAGCAGGCCTGCGGCAGAGAAGATCGCCACTTGTTTCAGCGCCGGGAAGGGCGTGAAGGCCAGGGCCAGGTAGCCGATGACATTGGTCAGCAGGCCGAGGGTCAGGCCGAGCAGCGTGGCGCGTAGGGCTCGCCAGCTGTCCCAGGGCTGCAATGTCCAGCTTTTCGACAGCAGGTGCAGCGGATAGTCGATGGCCACGCCGATCAGGCTGGCGCCGAGCACCAGTGTCATCACGTGCACATGGCCGAATACCGCGACACAAGCCGTGAGCCCGGCGAACACGCCGATGGCGGCGGGGATGAAGGCCAGCAATACGCGTACCCGGCGAAACACCAGCAGCATCAGCAGCAGGGCGCCGGCACTGGCGATGCCGCCCATCAGGCTGATTTCACGCGTAGCTTCGCGCTGGCCGTGGGCGGAATACAGCAGCCCGCTACTGGCGAGCAACTGGCCGCCGCGTGCTTGCACCTCGTCACGTGCCTGGGTGACCAGATCGTCCACTGCCAGAGCCAGGTTGCCGTCGAAGGCGTCGGCATTGGTTCGGGCGCGCAGCAGGGCCCAGGTGGCTCCCTCGCTTTCGGCGATCAGCGCACCGCTGAGATCGACCTGAATATTGTGATGATGCGGGAGATTCTTCTCGGCCAGCGTACTCAGGCCGAGCAGATCGTCATTGGTGGCGACGACACCCTGGCTGCGGAACGGGTCGAACAGGTCCTGGGTGCGCCTGGCAACGAACGCCGCAGGATCGTCGATCAGCAGCTGGCGGTCGGCCGCTGGCAGCAGCGCCAGGCGCTGATCCTGCAATTGCTGTCTGATGTTGTTCAGGTCGGCTTGCGGATCCCACTGCACCTTCTCGAACAGTGTCTGTTGCTGCCAGCGTGCGCCCAGTTGCGCAGCCAGCGCCAAGGCCTGCTCGCGTTGCGGGTGGCTGATCAGTATCAGCAGTTCGCGGTTCAGCGGCTCCTGCATGCGTTGCACGGCCAGCTCTTCGAGGGCGTCCGGCTTGCCGCTGGGCACCAGCTCCAGCAGGTTGGCCGAGATGGGCGCACCACCGCGCCACTGCCAGGCGGCGACGGCAAGAAGCAGGAGCAGGGCGAGCGGAAAGAGCCGTGAACCCCAGTATTCAACTCTGGAAGTCATGTTGCTCCGCGTCGCTCAGGGATTGACCGGCCTGATTGTCCTGAAGGCGCAGCACGGTGCTGTCGCCCTGGGTTTCCTGCAGTTCGATACGCTGCACCAGCGCGCCGCCGCTGATCACGATGGCCTTGAATACCTGCTTGAGCAGCACGCTGCGGGGCGTCAGATCGAGCTGCCAGTTGTCAGCGCTGCCGCTCAGGCTGAGGTCGAAGTCCTGACGCAGGCCGCTGCTGTCCCCTTTCAGAACGGCGAGGAACAGGCGGTTCTGCTGGGCAGTGGCGCTCTGCTGGGCGACGAACTGCCAGCCCTGCTCGGTACGTCGGGCAATGCCCTGATCATCGATACGGTAGTCCTGTTGCAAAGGCCGTTCGAGCAGCCAAAGCAGCCCGTAGTCCTTGGCCAGCACGAAGGTGCCGCGGCTGGTCAACGGTTGCGGCAGGGCGCGCAGGTGCTTCTCCTGAATGAAGCTGCCGCGCACCACCTCGGGTTTGCCGAGCTGCTCGCTGAGTTGGTCGAGATCGAAGGCCAGCGCCAGCTGGGCAATGCTCGCCAGCAGTAGCCCGGATGCAATCCGGGAAATGTAACGGGCAATGGGGTTTCTCCCGGATTTCATCCGGGCTACGCAGCCGATGCCAGCCAGGGTGGCGCTGAGCAGGCGTTTCACGCGATGGCCCTCTGCACGGCATCGATGAAGACCTGTGGCGAGGCGAACTGCATTTCCCGCGTGGCGATTTCCACGGCGACCTGCACGGTGCTGCCGCGAGTCATGCGTTCACCGGTCTCGGCATCACTGATCAGGTAGTTGATCTTCAGGCGGCTCTCCCACTCCACCAGGTCAGCGCGCACGATGATGTGCTGGCCGAACTGGGCACCGCGTATGTAGCGCAGCTGCAGGTCGATCACCGGCCAGGCGTAGCCGGAGTCGCGCATCTGCCGGTAGTTGTGGTCGAGCTTGTCGAGCAAGGCGCAGCGCGCCTGCTCAAAGTACTTGACGTAGTGGCCATGCCAGACGATTTCCATCATGTCGACGTCATAGAACTGCACCTGCAGTTCGATCTGCGCCTGCAATACGCCCTTGCTACGCATGGCGAATACTCCCGTAGGGTGGGCTTCAGCCCACCAGTAAATGTCACAGTCGGCGGTTACGGTGGGCTGAAGCCCACCCTACAGGCTGCTTACGCATACAGCCTCCAGTGCTGGGCACGGATACGTTCCAGGCACAGGCGCAGCTCGCCTTCCAGCGCGCGATCTTCGATCACCGGCGGGAAGTCGCTGGCCAGTTGCTCGCGCATCGCCGCCAGCGGCGCCGGGATGTCGCGCTTGCCGGCGCGCTCGCGTAGCCAGACGCCCTGGTTGGCCGCCAGCAAGGTGGCGGCGGCGACTTGCTCGGTCAGCTCCAGGCTGCGTAGTGCATCACGGGCGGCGATGGTGCCCATGCTCACCTTGTCCTGGTTGTGGCACTCGGTGGAGCGCGAGAACACGCTGGCCGGCAGGGTGTTCTTCAGCGCTTCGGCGGTCCAGGCGCTGGCACCGATCTGCACGGCCTTGAAGCCGTGGTTGATCATCGCCGTCTCGACTGGCGCGCCGGACAGGTTGCTCGGCAGGCCGTGGTTGTAGCGCGTGTCGACCAGCAGGGCAAGCTGACGGTCGAGCAGGTCGGCGACGTTACCGACCAGGTTCTTCAGGCTATCCATGGCGAAGGCGATATGCCCGCCATAGAAGTGGCCGCCGTGCAGGGTGCGCTCGGTCTCGGCATCGAACAGCGGGTTGTCGTTGGCGCTGTTGAGTTCGGTCTCGATGAACTGGCGCAGCAGGCCCAGACTGTCGGCCAGCACGCCGAGCACGTGCGGCGCGCAGCGGATCGAATAACGATCCTGCAGGCGATGCAGCGGCGGCAACGGCGCTTCGACGGCCAGATCCTGGCGAATCCAGGCGGCGACCTGGGTCTGGCCCGGGTGCGGTTTGGCGGCGAACAGGCGCTCGTCGAAGTGCTCCGGGTTGCCTTCCAGCGCGATTACGTTGAGCGCGGTGATGCGCGTTGCCAGTTTCAGCAGGTAGTCGGCGCGGGCGTAGGCCAGGCAGGCCAGGGCTGTCATCACCGCGGTGCCGTTCATCAGTGCCAGAGCTTCCTTCGGGCGCAGGGTCAGCGGCGTCCAGCCGAGTTCTTCATGCACCTCGGCGGCGCTGCGACGTTCACCCTTGTACAGCACCTCGCGCTCACCGCTGAGGGTGGCGGCGACGTAGGACAGCGGCGTGAGGTCGCCGCTGGCGCCGACCGAGCCTTCTTCCGGGATCAAGGGCAGCACGTCATGGTCGATGAACGCCTGGATACGCTCCAGCAGTTCCACGCGCACCCCGGACACACCGTGGCACAGCGACTGCAAGCGGGCAGCGAGCACGGCGCGGGTACTTGGCGCGTCGAGCAGCTTGCCCAGGCCGCAGCCGTGGAAGGTGAACAGGTGCTTGGGCAGCGCCTCGACCTGATGCAATGGCACCGCGACCACGCAGGAGTCGCCGTAGCCGGTGGTGACCCCGTAGATCACGCCTTCCTTATCCAGCAGGGTGTCGAGGAAGCGTGCGCCCTTGGCGATCTTTTCCCGGTAGGCGGCATCGTCCTGCAGCTGGGCATGGGCCTTGCGCTGCGACAGGGCTACGATGTTCTCGATGGTCAGGGCGCGCTCGCCGAAGATCACCGGCTCAGGCTGGTATGTCGTCATCTCGCTTCCAGAAAGGGTAGAAGTTGAACCATTGTTGGGGGGCGTCCAGGCAGCGTTCGCCCAGGCGTTGCGCATAGAGTTGCGCCCAATCTCGGATCACCTGATCGCGCTCGCTGCGCTTCCAGGTCACCGCGTCGGCGAAGTGCTCCAGGCGTACCTGGTAGCGGCCATCGATTTTCAGGCAGTGGATTAGCTCGACCGGGCAATGCAGCAGGCCGGCCAGCAGCCAGGGGCCCTGGGGAAAGGCAGCCGGTAGGCCGAGAAAATCCACCACCACGCGGCGCCCGCCATGCAGGGGCACGCGATCACCGGCGATGGCCAGCCATTCTCCGCGTTCCAGGCGTTCGGCCAGTTGCAGCATGATCGCCGGGTCCAGTTCGCTGACCTGGATCAGGCGCAGATTGCTGGCGCCAGACTCGCCCAGCAGGCGGTTGAAGCGCTCGGCATGCTTGGTGTGCACCAGCACGTTCATGCATACCTGCTCGCCGAGTTCGGCCAGGGCGCGGCAGACTTCCAGATTACCCAGGTGCGCGCCGACCAGCAGGCGTCCGCGACCACCTTTATGCAGTTGCCCACGAATGTCGTGGGGATCGTCCAGTTGCAACTGCTGCAGTGGCAAGCGGCCGTTCCAGACGTCGAGCTTGTCCAGCAGGCTGTCGGCGAAAGCGAAGAACTGTCGCAGCACCGAGCCTCGGTTCGGGCGCAAGTCGGGGCGTGCGCTCCAGGCGGCCAGGTTGTGCTGATACTGATGAATGCTGGTGCGCGCACTGCGGCCGAAGAGGTAGAAGTACAGCACGATCAGATACAGCAACGGCACCAGGGGGCGACGGCCGAGCAGGCGCGCGGCCGCGACGGTGAAACGCATCAGCAGGAAACTGCCGCGCTCCTTCTGCCGGGCCCAGTGCTCGTTTTGTTCGGCAGCGCTCATGCGACCAGCCTGCGCCAGAGAATGCGTGGCGCGCGCAGCAGCATGCCGAAGAACAACCGCGCATGCATGCCGGAGATCAACAGGTTGTCGTGCCACAGGCGAAAGTGCGAAAGGCCGTCGGCCGGATAATGCACGCGGGTCGGCAGCCAGTGCATCGGCTGCTCGCGCCAGGCCATGCGTACCAGAATCTCGGTGTCGAAATCCATGCGTCGGCCAAGTTTCACCCTGTCGAGCAGGGCCAGGGTGGGTGGCAGCGGATAGACGCGGAAGCCGCACATCGAGTCGCGAACCTGCAGCGACAGGCAGTTGATCCAGACCCACACGTGGGTCAGGTAGCGTGCATAGAGGCGCGACTTGGGCACGCTCGCATCGTATTGCGGGTAGCCGCAGACCATGGCCTCTGGATGCGCTCGAGCGGTGTCGAGGAAATCATCGATTCTGCTCAGGTCATGCTGGCCGTCAGCATCGACCTGCAGCGCATGGCTGTAACTGAGGCGCGCCGCTTCGCGCAGACCGGCCATCACCGCGCCGCCCTTGCCCAGATTGCTGGGCAGGCGCAGCAGATGGACGCCGGGCTGCTGCGCCAGATCGTCCATGACGGCCGCGCAGCTGGCGCTGGAACCATCGTCAACCAGTACGCAGGGGAGATCGGCGCGGCGCAGTTCGCTGACCACACCGGGTAACGGCCGCTCGTGGTTGTAGACCGGGATCACCGCGCAGGGCTTGAAGCCTGACTCAGCCATGGGCCGGCTCCAGCAGGATACGACCAGAAGAACAGGCCGCTTCGCCATTGTGATAGGCGAAATAGAGTTTGCCGCGTTCGCTGTCGAAGCGCAGGGTCAGTTGCAGGGTGTCGCCGGGGCGCACCAGTTGCTGGAACTTGAGCACTTCCATACCGGCGAAGCGTGGCGGCAGATGAGGGATCAACTGGCGTGCCAGTTGTTGCGCCCAGTCCACCTGCACCACTCCAGGCAGCACTGGGGTCTGTGGGAAATGGCCGGTGAAGTGGGCGAGGTCAAGCGGTACCTGCAACTGCAGCAGCCATTCGCCGTCGCGCTCTTCGGCGCTGACGGGCTCCACCCGCGTCGGCCTCGGTGCGCTCAGCAGGCTGTCGACCTGGCTTTGCGGAAGCTTGCCCTGGCTGCTGTAGGGCAGCTCCAGCAGCAGGCGCCAGCGGCGCGGCAAAGCGATGGCTTCGCAATGATCGGCCAGGTGCCGGCGCAGGGTATCGGTCACGGTGCGACGGCCCTGGTTGCGCAGGGCGTGTACGCCGGTCGGGCTCAGTGCCAGCAAGGCCCCGAGGTAGGCGCGACCCTCCTGAACGACACCCAGGCGGGCATCGGCAACCCAGTCATGATTGACCAGTGCCTGCTCGATCATGGGCAGGGAGATGCGCTTCTCCTCCAGCTTGACGATGCGATCCAGTCGTCCGCGCAGGACGAAACGACCGTCGTCACCGATCTCGGCGGCATCCGCGCTCTGTTCGATATGTCCGGCTGGCAAATACGGCGAGGCGATGCGCAAGGCTCCTGCCTCATCCAGGCTCAGTTCGACGCCGGTGAACGGTTGCCAAGGCGTGTCACCCTGGCGCCAGCCGATACCGCCGGTTTCCGAGCTGCCATAGATTTCCGTCGGCCATTGGCCCAGACGGTCATGCAGGGCTTGCGCTGCTTCGGCGGGCAGGGCACCGCCGGAAGAGAACACCTGCTTCACCCGGCTCAGCGCCGGCCAGTCGAGGTTGTCACCCATGCGCTTGAGCAGGGCCGGGCTGGCGACCCAGACGAAATGGGTCTGACTCAGGCTGACCTGCTGCAGGTCTTCAGGGAATGGCAGGGCGCGGCGGTGCACCGGGCGGCCGGCGCAGAGCGGCCAGAGCAGGCGGAACAGCAGGCCGTAGATATGCTGGCAGGCGACGCTACCAAGCACGCAAGCCTGGCCCAGGTGCGGACCCCACAAGCGCTCCAGGGCTTCGACCTCGTTGGCCAGCTGCGCCAGGCTCTTGTCGATCAGCTTGGGTTCGCCGCTGGAGCCTGAGGTGCACAGGGTCAGGCGGCACTGCTCGGGCAGCAGGCGTGCGCCAGGCAGAGGCGCTGCATCCAACCCCGCCAGGTCATCGAGCCACAGGTCGACCTGGGCCGCCAGCCGCTGGCGTGTCTGCGCCTGGGCATCGGCCGGTAGCAACACCTGCACCCCGGCGCGCCAGGCGCCGAGCAGGGCGATGGCCAGCTCACCAGCATCTTCCAGATACAGCGCCACGCGTTGTACGCCTTGTTTTTGCAGGGCGGCAGCCAGACGCAAGGCGCGCTCACGCAGCGCTGGATGAAACAGCGCGGGCTCCAGGGTCACCTGGCGCTCGGGCTGAGCCTCCAGCAACAGATCGGAGAGGGGCAGCCAAATCATTCGTGTTTCCTTACCTGCTGGCGGATCAACCATTCGCCAGCGAACAGCAGGCCAATCAGGCCATAAGAAATAAAGCCGGTGTACAGCGTCCACCAGGAGAGCGGCGCCCAGGCCGAGAGAGCCATCAACAGGAAGGAGTTGCCGAGAAAGAACAGGGTCCAGACCAGAGTGACCTTGCGGGTATAGCGCACTGCGACTTCAGGTAGTTCAGGCTCGCGCAGGCGCGCCAGGCGCTCTACCAGCGGCGGGCCGAACTTCAGGCTGAGGCCGAACAGTGCCAGCAGCATCAGGTTGAGCAGCACCGGGTACCAGCGCAACAGGGCCGGTTCGTCCGCCAGGCCAAGCACCAGGCAGAACAGCAGGGCCGCAGCGGCCAGCCACAGGCCTCCCGGCCGGTGACGGGCAGTCAGCGCACGGGCGAGCCAGAGCCCGCCCAGCAGAGCAGCGAACAAACGTGGCGACCAGTGCTCCATGCCGTAATAGACGGCGAAGGGATAGAGCACGCCGGCTATCAGCAGTAGCAGGCCAAACAAGCGAGCCATTTGATCAGGCTTGGGCCTGGGGCGTTTCGTTGATCAGGCGGTACACGGCTTCGACCACGTCACCCACGCTGCGCACGCTCTTGAATTCCTCGGCGGCGAGCTTACGGCCGGTCTGACGCTTGATGTGGTCGATCAGGTCGACGGCGTCGATGCTGTCGATTTCCAGATCTTCATACAGGCTGGCTTCCAGGGTGACGCGCTCGGCATCCAGTTCGAACAGCTCCACCAGGGCGCTGCGCAGGGTGACGAAGATTTCTTCGCGGCTTTGCATCTGGAGTAATCCTCAAGCGGTTTGCTGGGCGGAAACGAACGCAGCCAGGCTCGCGACATTGGCGAAGTGCTTGCGAGTGTCCTTGGCTTCGGCGTCGATCTTGATGCCGAAGCGCTTCTGGATCGCCAGCCCAAGCTCCAGCGCGTCCACCGAGTCCAGGCCGAGGCCTTCGCCGAATAGCGTCTGTTCCGCGCCAATATCGTCGGCGCTCATGTCCTCGAGGCCGAGGGCATCGATGATCAGGTTCTTGATTTCACGTTGCAGATCGCTCATCTGAGGCGAGCTCCTTCATAAAGTGTTGATGCAGATGGTCGTTGAGCTTGCGCGAGGCAATCGGCAATGGGGCCTGCTCGGTGAATTGCCGCGGGTCGATATCCTCCCCGACCCGCAGGCGAAAGTGAAAGCGGCGCGACGGAATGCTGTACCAGGGCTCGGCCTTGGTCAGGGTCGTCGGTGTCACGCTGATCACCACGGGGGTGACCACGCTGGCGCCGCGTACCGCGATTGCAGCTGCACCGCGGTGAAACTCCGGGTTGGTGCCGGGCACCGTGCGGGTGCCCTCAGGGAAAATGATCAGGGTCTCGCCGCTTTGCAGGGCGCCGGCTGCTTCGTCGAGCATGTCCATGCTGCCGCTGTTGCTGATGTACTGAGCGGCGCGAATCGGGCCACGCATGCAGGGGTTTTCCCACAGGCTCTGCTTGACCACGCAGTTGGCGTCGCGGATGAAGGCGATCAGCACCACTACGTCGATTAGCGAGGGGTGATTGGCAATCACCATCTGGCCGGGACGGCCCAGGCGTTCGGCGCCCTCCACCTCATAGGTAAGTACACCCGTGCGGAACATGAATTGCACGAATACGCGAAAGGTCCAGCTGACCACTGCACGCGCCCGGGTGCGGCGCTGCAGGACATCGCCAGGCAGCAAGCCAAGCACAGGGAAAACCAGCACGCGCAGCAACACGCCGCCGACCCCGAAGAGGGCGAAGCTCAATGCCGTCGCGATGAGTCTCCATGCATACGGCGGGCTGTAGGGACTCAGTCCTCGTTGCGTGACCAGATCCATTGGCGGTCTTTCCAGTAGTGAGTCAGCGTTCGCTGCCCGCCATGGTAGGCGCGCAGCAGGTTCAGGGGGTGTGGCCAGGCGGCAGGTAAGCCAGGTTCGGCGGGCGCGAGGCTCAAGGTCCAGGTTTTGCCCGGTTTCAACAGCAGGGCCAGCGCGTAGGAAAAGGGTACGTCATCTATATAGGGCGTGTAGAGGTCGGGCGGCGATTCCTCTGCGACGACCAGCAAGACGCCGGGGGCACCCTCGGCAAGTAGCCCGCCGGCCTCAAGCATGGCTTGCTCCAAACCGTCTCCTGTCGCAGCCATAGCAGTCATCTCGCTGCTGTCCTCACGCAGGATCGACCACAGGCCAATGATCGCGTTGTGCACGGAGAGGCTGAACTGGGTAGGCGACAGCGGCTCACCTTTGGCGAGTTCGGTAAGAATGGCAAGCGTGCGCGGCGTTTCGCCGTGGCGCGAGGCGAACACCAGGGGAAGTGGGCCTTGCCCTTCGGCCAGGGACCAGGCGACATGGAACAGCATGCGCGCCAGCCGGCTGAGGCGGCGGCGCTGCATGGCAGGCAGAAAACTCACATCCGGCTGTTGCTGGTCGTCGGGCAGGACCACAGGGGCGCTGCACCAGGCACGCCAATCATCCTCTGACTCCAGGCCGGGGGCCCAGGCGCGCAATCCTTCGATCTGGAAATTCATAGCACGAGGCTTTTCGCCACTCCGGGCATACGGGTCGGCACGACGATACGCCTGAAAGAGAGGTCAATCAGCGTCCATGGCATAGTGCCGGTATCTGTTCGGTCGGGCATTATCTAGATGCGCACGGCACTGTGCAAATGTTGTGCAGCTTCTTCTGATGGGCGGATGATGGCGTTGTGGTCTGCTTCTCGTGTCTGTCATGGGCTTTGCATAGAATCCGCGGTATTCGAAATCAGGGAGAGCGACGATGCGACGTGTGGTGTTTAACCAGAAGGGCGGCGTAGGCAAGTCCAGTATCGCCTGCAATCTTGCGGCAGTGAGTGCGGCGCAGGGCTATCGCACACTGCTGATCGACCTGGATGCTCAGGCTAACTCGACCCATTACCTTACTGGGCTGACCGGCGAGGAAATTCCCATGGGCATCGCCGATTTCTTCAAGCAAACCCTGTCGTCCGGGCCGTTCGCGAAGAAGGGCAAGGTCGATATTTACGAAACGCCGTTCGACAACCTGCATGTGGTCACGGCCACGGCCGAACTGGCCGAGCTGCAGCCCAAACTCGAGCAGAAGCACAAGATCAACAAGCTGCGCAAACTGCTCGACGAGCTGGCCGAAGACTACGACCACATCTACCTGGATACGCCGCCAGCGCTGAATTTCTATACGGTTTCCGCCTTGATCGCGGCTGACCGAGTGCTGATTCCCTTTGATTGCGACAGCTTCTCGCGCAATGCCCTGTACGGTCTGCTAGCCGAGATCGAAGAGCTCAAGGACGACCATAACGAGGCGTTGGAAGTGGAGGGCATCGTGGTCAACCAGTTTCAGCCACGTGCGACGCTGCCGCAGCAGTTGCTGGATGAGCTGATTGCCGAAGGGCTGCCGGTGCTGCCGGTCAATCTTATGAGCTCGGTGAAGATGCGCGAGTCGCACCAGGTCTGCACACCCCTGATCCATCTCGATGCGCGGCACAAGCTGACCCAGCAGTTCGTCGAGCTGCACGATCTGCTCAACGCCAGTTGATAATGGAAAAGGCGCCTGGAGGCGCCTTTTTCTTGGGCGGCTGCCGCTAGCGCACCACGAATACGTCGCAGGGCGCCTTGTGCAGGAAGTGCTGCGCCAGGCTGCCCAGCAAGGCCTGGGAAAAGGCACTGCGGCCGTGGCTGCCGAGCACCAACAGTTCTGATCGACGCATCTTGATCTGCTCTTGCAGGCTACGCAGGATGCCACCCTGCAGCACCTCGTGGCTCAGCTTGGGACCTTCGGCCGGGAGCTTCTGCGCTTCGTCATGCAGCAACTGATCGATCAGTCCCTGCTGGGTCTGTAGCTGCAGTTCTACCTGCTGCGGCGTGCCCTTGTCCGGCTCGAATACATGCAGGGCATGCAGTTCGGCATCGCCAGGCAGCAGCTGATAGGCCTGGCCGAGTGCGCTGCAGGCGCACAGGGAAAAGTCGATGGCGGCCAAGGCCCGCTGGTAAGGCTGGAAGTCGTTGCGCGCCACCAGTAGCAGCGGCACGGTGCAGCGCCGCGCGATACGGTCGAGGCTGGTGCCGGAGAAGAAATCGTGACGTTTCTGATGCCCACCCAGGACCAGCAGGTCGCAGCCGCTGTCCTGCACCTGTTGCAGCACCACCTCGGAAGGCTTGCCGCTGAGCATGCGCAGTTCGGTACCGGGCGGGGCGTACTGGGTCAGGCTGCGATCCAATGCCAGGCGCGCCTTTTCGTGTTGCTCGCTGTTCTGGCTGGGATCAAGCACGTGGAGCATGGTCAGGCGGGCGCCATGTTGCCGGGCCAGCTGGGTGGCGCGGCATAGGGCCATGTCAGCGGTATCGCGCAGGTCATGAGCGATGAGGATGTGATGGAACATGGTGGCGGCTCTCCTGCCGATACCCGTCGGCAATTTTATTGTGCCTGTTCAGATAGCCGCTCTTTTGACCTGTGGCAAGGTCGGGGACTGTTTCCGATTGCGAACCCGCATAGCGACGTCATCAGCGTAAACGCAATTGGTAGTGGCCGCGACTTTCTGCGACCACTTCGCCGCTGCCGTCGGTCAGTTGCAACTCCAGCAGGAACTCGGCCTTGCCCTGCTGGCTCGCTTGCGCTTCGAGACGGGAGATTTCCTCTGCCGAGAGACGTGCCTCCACCTGGATATCGCCCGTAGCTGAACGGCGAAAGCGCAGATTCATTTCCTTGATGATGGGATAGAAGCGTTGGACATCGAAGCTGGTCAGAAACAGCGCGCCACCGGGAATTTCGGCGAGGGTGAAGAGCGCGCCGGCGTACATGCTGCCGATATGGTTCTGGTTGCCTTGCAGCGGCATGCGCAGGCGCACGAAGCCAGGCTCGAGGACCTCGGCCTTGAGGCCACTGCGTTTGACGAAGGCGATTTGTTCTTCGGTGAGTTGGCGGGCGATTTCCACGGGTAGCGGCATGACAAAACTCCTTGGGCGGGCGCTTTGCCAGACTAAGGGGTCGGTGGTGGGCTGCAATTGACCGCAGCGCCCGTAGTGACTGGCCGAAGCGCTCAAGAGCTCCAGGCACATAGCCCGGATTGCATCCGAGCTATAGGTGCATCCTAAATGCCCTGTTGGCGCAGCCAGGCCTGCAGTTGCGGTAGTGGCATGGCGCCACTCTGGCGGGCGACTTCGATACCTCCCTTGAACAGGATCAGGCTGGGAATGGAGCGGATGCCCAGTTTCCCGGCCAGATTCGGGTTGGCTTCGCTATCGAGCTTGCCCAGGCGGCAGCGTCCCTGCAGTTGCACGGCGGCCTGCTGGAAGGTCGGGGCGAAGGACTGGCAGGGGCCGCACCAACTGGCCCAGACATCTACCAGTAACGGCAGGTCGCCCTTGAGTTGGCTGGCGAAATTGGCCTGCGTGAGGGTGATGGGTACGCCTGGCAACACTTCGCTCTTGCAGCGGCCACAGCGTGGGGCATCGCCCAGGCGTTCGGCGGGAATGCGGTTGAGCCCGTTGCAGTGCGGGCAGGGGACTAGCAGGGGATCGCTCATGATTCGGCTCCAGGGCACCTCTAAAAACTACCTGCGTTGCCATCACTGCGTTAAAAACAGACTCGGAATGCTCATGTACAAAAGTACACTCCGCTTCCTCGCCTGTTTTTGCCTTGTGCTGACTGCCTCGCCTACGTTTTTAGAAGTGCCCTCCAAGTGGTTATGACTGCTATCTGGAGCCGAAGCAGCGGCTTTTCAAGCGATCAGCCGCGTGCGGCCTCGAGAGCCTGGCTCAGGTCGGCGAGGATGTCGTCGATATGCTCGATGCCGATGGACAGGCGCACCATATCGCGCGGTACGCCGGCCTTATGCAGTTCTTCGTCGCTGAGCTGGCGGTGTGTGGTCGACGCCGGGTGGCAGGCCAGCGACTTGGCGTCGCCGATATTGACCAGGCGTACCACCAGTTGCAGCGCGTCGATGAAGCGTGCCCCGGCTTCCTGTCCGCCCTGGATGCCGAAGGAGAGAATCGCCGCCGGTTTGCCGCCGAAGTAGCGCTGGGCCAGTTCATGTTCGGGGTGATCGGCCAGGCCGGCGTATTTCACCCAGGCTACTTGCGGGTGGCTTTGCAGGTACTGCGCGACTTTCAGCGCGTTCTCGGTGTGCCGCTCCATGCGCAGGGCCAGGGTTTCCAGGCCTTGCAGGATGAGGAAGGCGTTGAATGGCGATAGCGCTGCGCCGGTGTTGCGCAGCGGCACCACGCGGCAGCGGCCGATGAAGGTAGCAGGGCCGAAGGCTTCGGTGTAGGTGACGCCGTGGTAGGAAGGATCGGGCGTGTTGAGCAGCGGGAAGCGCGCCTTGTTGTCGGCCCAGGGGAATTTACCGGAGTCGACCACGATGCCGCCGATGCTGGTGCCATGGCCACCGATGTACTTGGTCAGCGAGTGCACGACGATGTCCGCGCCATGCTCGAAGGGACGGCAGAGAATCGGTGTGGCCACGGTGTTGTCGACGATCAGCGGCACGCCATGGCGGTGTGCGGCTTCGGCCAGCGCCGCGAGGTCGACGATGTTGCCGGCTGGGTTGCCAATGGATTCGCAGAATACCGCCTTGGTGCGGTCATCGATCAGCGCCTCGAGCGCGGCGATGTCATCGTGCGCGGCGAAGCGGGTCTGGATACCGAAGCGCGGCAGGGTGTGGGCCAGCAGGTTGTAGGTGCCGCCGTAGAGCTTGGCCACCGAGACGATGTTGTCACCAGCCTCGGCCACGGTCTGGATGGCGTAGGTGATGGCGGCCATGCCGGATGCCACGGCCAGCGCACCGACGCCGCCTTCCAGCGCCGCCACGCGCTCCTCGAGCACGGCGTTGGTCGGGTTCATGATGCGCGAATAGATGTTGCCAGCGACCTTCAGGTCGAACAGGTCGGCGCCGTGCTGGGTGTCGTCGAAGGCGAAAGAGCTGGTCTGGTAGATCGGTACCGCCACCGCCTTGGTAGTGGGATCCGGGTCGTAGCCAGCGTGGATGGCGAGTGTTTCCAATTTCATGCGAGCGTTCCTTCAGGGCAGATTGAAAGGATCGCAGCATGGATAAAGCGACGAGGCCCGGTCAATGCGCTGGCGCAATGAAACGGGCCTTGGGTTAGATCGTTGTATTCGTAGCTTATGCCTTAGACTGGCGTCAGCGGGAAGAACCAAGGGATGACCAGCGTTGCCACGCCCCACAGCAGCAGATTCAGGGGAATGCCAATTCTCATGAAATCGGTGAAGCGATAACCGCCGGCGTTGTAGACGAAGGTGTTGGTCTGGTAGCCGATCGGAGTGGCGAAGCTGGCGCTGGCGGCGAACATCACCGCGACCACGAAGGCGCGCGGGTCGACGCCCAGGTGCTGAGCCATGCCGATGGCGATGGGCGTCACCAGTACCGCCACCGCATTGTTGGACAGCATCTCGGTGAGGATCGAGGTGAACAGGTAGATGAAACTCAGCATCAATAGTGGTCCGGCCCAAGGCAGCCAGCCCATGACGTTCTCCACCAGCAGCTTGACCAAACCGACCTTGTCCATGGCGATGCTGATGGCCAGCATGCCGAAGATCAGGCTGAGAATCTTCCAGTCCACCGCCTTGTAGGCGTCTTCCACGTCCAGGCAGCGGGTGGCCAGTACGGTGACGGCGCCGATGATCGCCAGGCCTTCGATGGGCATCACGCCAAAAGCAGCGAGCAGCATCACGGCCAGGGTCGCGAGAATGGCAATGGGCGCCTTGTCGCGGCGGAAGGCGCGCTCCTGCACGGCGTTGAGGCTGATCAGCTCGCCGTTGTCGGCGAAACGCTTGATCTGCGCTGGCGTGCCCTCGACCAGCATCACATCGCCGAATTGCAACTCGAACTCGTCGAGGTTGCCCTGCACGTTCTCGTCCTGGCGATGCACGGCGAGCACGGCGATGCCGTAGCGCGCAGTGAGGTCGAGGTCGCGCATCGGTCGGTGGCTGTAGCGCGAGTTACGCCCGACGATGGCCTCAGCGAGGATTACGTCGTGGCTGCTGATGGTTTCGAAGGCATCGCCACGGTTGAAACTCAGGTGGCCGCTCTCGCGCAACTCCACTACATCCTTGACCTGGCCATGCAGTACCAGACGGTCGCCGCTGGCGAGCAGCGTTTCGGCGCCCGGCTCGGTCAGCTCCTGTTCATCGCGGAACAACTTGAGCACTTGCAGACCACTACCACCGTTAAGGTTGGCCTCGTGCAGGGTCTTGCCAATCATTGGCGAGTCGTGCGGCACCAGCAGTTCGGTCATGAAGGTGCGAGACAGATCCGGGCGCAACTGGCGTGACAAGGTTTCCCGTTCTGGCAGCAGGCGGTGGCCGATGGTCAGCAGATAGAGCATGCCGAAGGCTGCCATGGCCAGACCGACGCCAGTGATCTCGAAGATGCCGAAGGGCTCCATGCCGGCCTTGCGTGCTACACCGTCGACCAGAATGTTGGTCGAGGTACCGATCATGGTCAGCGTGCCCCCGAGGATGGTGGCGTAGGACAGCGGGATCAACAGCTTGGACGGCAGGGTGCCGGCGCGGCGGGCAAGAGCGATCGCCACTGGAGTGAGAATGGCCACCACCGGCGTGTTGTTCAGGCAGGCGGAGACAACCAGCGCAGTGACGGTCAGGCCGGTAAGGACGCGAATCGGACTGGTGCCGACCAGGTCTCCCAGCCAGTTGCCGAGGGCGTCGATGCAGCCGGTGCGTTCCAAGGCGGCGGAGAGCACGAACATGCAGGCGATGGTCACCGGTGCGGAGTTGGACAGTACGCTGAGCACTTCACCAGGCGTCAGCAGCTGGGTGACCAGCAGGGCGGCGACGGCGATGGCCGCGACGATATCCGGGCTCCATTTCTCGCGGACGAAGGCATAGAGCACCCAGATCAGCAGGGCGCCCACGAACAGGAGGGGCAGGGAATCCCAGAGCATGAAAATCCTTAGAACCGGCCTCTTTCCGTAAGGTTGCCTGACCGCTTGGACAGCAGGTTTTAGCTTACAGAATAGTGGGCAGATTCTTTGCGTCGAATCTCGTGTGAGGTATCGGGCGCGCACTGGGCGGCCTGGCTGAGCGCAACGATAGAGAGGTTCTCTTAGATAGTCTAAGAATGTTTGGGTAGATTGATATGCCTTTTCGGTTTAATAGATAAACCCCGAACGGCGTCTACTCGCCCCATACACCTAGCCAGTCAAGACGAACAACTAATCTCCAGATGTTTACCCCACTCCGGCGGGCGTTCGGCATAGCGTTGCATACCCGGCTGCTCATCGAACGGGCGGGACAATACCGCGTGCAGTTCGCGCACCGGGCCATAGTCACCGGCCTCGGCCGCTTCGATGGCCTGCTGCGCCAGGTAGTTGCGCAGGATGTACTTGGGATTGACCGCGTGCATGCGCGCCTGGCGTTCGCTCTGTTCCCCTCCCTCCAGCTCGCAGCGGGCCAGGTAATCGTGTCCCCAGGCATCGAAGCCGGCGAGGTCGACGAAATCATCGCGCACGACCTTGAGCGCCTCGGCAGGGGCTTGCTCGCCCAGGCGACGGAAGAACAGGCTGTAGTCGCTGGCTTTGCCCTGCTGCATCAGTTGCAGCAGACGCTGGATCAATGCGTCGTCCTCATCCTCGGCGCTAGTGAAACCCAGGCGCTTGCGCATCAGGTCGAGGTAATGCGCCTGGTACAGCGGCAAGAACAGCTCCAGCGCCTCGCGCAACTTCTCGACGGAGGCGAAAGGGGTCAGCGCCTGGGCCAGGGCTGCGAGGTTCCAGTGTGCAATGGGCACCTGATTGCTGAAGCTGTAGCGGCCAGTGTCGTCGGAGTGATTGCAGATGTGATTGGCGTCGAAGTCGTCGAGGAAGGCGTAGGGGCCGTAGTCGAAGGTGATGCCGAGGATCGACATGTTGTCGGTGTTCATTACGCCGTGGCAGAAACCATAGGCCTGCCAGTGGGCGATCATCGAGGCGGTGCGTTCGATCACTTCGCGCAGCAGCGCCAGCCAGGGTTCGTCCTGTTCCAGGCATGCCGGGAAGTGGCAGGCCATGACATGCTCGCCGAGCGTCTTCAGGTGCTCGTGCTGGCGTGTGTAGTAGAAGTACTCGAAGTGGCCGAAGCGCACATGGCTCTGCGCCAGGCGCAGCACCATCGCGGCGCTTTCCTTCTTCTCGCGCCACACTGGGGTGTCGGAGCCGGTGACGCAAAGCGCGCGTGAGCTGGGAATGCCGAGCGCATGCAGATGTTCGCTGGCGAGAAATTCGCGGATCGACGAGCGCAGCACCGCACGACCATCGCCCATGCGCGAGTAGGGCGTCATGCCGGCACCCTTCAGGTGCAGGTCCCAGTGCTCGCCAGCGTCATTGATCACCTCTCCGAGCAGCAGGCCGCGACCATCGCCAAGGCGCGGCGTGTAGCCGCCGAACTGGTGGCCGGAGTAGACCATGGCGCGCGGCTCAGCCTCTTCCCACAGTTTGTGCCCGGCAAACAGTTCGGCGAACTCGCTACGTTGTGCTTCGTCTGGAGCCAGGTCGAGCAAAGCCATGGCCGACTCGCTCGCCACCACCAGGCGTGGTTGCTCGATAGGTTCGGGCAGTACCTCGGTGGAGAAGGCATCGCCTAGGCGGGCGAAGCGGTTGTCGAAGATCAACTGGTCGAGGCTTTTCACCGGGTGGCTCCTACCTGCTCAAGGTACTGCGGGCGGTTTGGGTGGTTGCTGCACACTGGCGGCGCCGGCGGCTGCGACCCTGGCCAGATCTTTCTGATCCAGCTTCTGCTCGCCATGTTCCAGGTTTTTCACGTACACCTCGACCTGGCGGAAGGCGATGTTGATGCCGTGCTTGGGGAATTCGCGGTCGATGAAACGATTGATCTCGTCGGTGGCCGGGTTGCGGTCGCCGAGGTCGCGCACGTGGATGCGCAGCTCGTGGTCCAGCGTGCTCTCGCCGAAGTTGAGGAAGTAGACGATGGGCCCCGGCTCCTTGAGCACGCGCGGGTTTTCCTGCGCCGCCTGCAGCAGCAGCTTGCGCACCAGGTCGAGGTCCGAGCCATAGCCGACGCCAACCTTGAGGGTGACGCGGGTGACCGTGTCGCTCAGTGACCAGTTGATCAACTGGCCGGTGATGAAGGTCTTGTTCGGAACGATGATTTCCTTGTGATCGAAATCGGTGATGGTGGTGGCGCGAATGCGGATCTTGCTCACGGTGCCGGACAGATTGCCGATGGTTACCACGTCACCGATACGCACTGGGCGCTCGAACAGGATGATCAAACCTGAAATGAAGTTGGCGAAGATTTCCTGTAGGCCGAAACCGAGGCCGACCGACAGCGCCGCCACCAGCCACTGCAACTTGTCCCAACTGACGCCCAGCGTCGATAGCGTGGTGACGATGCCAATGGCGACCAGGGCGTAGGACAGCAAGGTGGTGGTGGCGTAGGCGCTGCCCTGCGCCAGGCGCATGCGTGACAGCACCAGCACCTCGAGCAGGCCGGGCAAGTTACGCGCCAGTGCCACGGTGATGGCGACGATGATCAGGGCACCGATTACGTCCATCAGGCTGATGGGCACCAGTGTCGCGTTATCCCCGGTACCGCTGCTGTATTCGTAGAGGTTGATGGTGTCGAGGTAGGTGAATACGCCGATCAGATCGGCCCAGACCGCGTACAGGCAAACCAGGAAGCCGCCTAGCAGGGCCAGGCGGATCAGGCGCAGCGATTGCTGGTTGACCTGCTCGATGTCCAGGGTCGGCTCTTCCACCGGCGCTTCGCCATCCAGGCTTTCCTTGCTTTGCGCCTGACGCTTGGCCAGGGCGCGTTGGTAGGCCAGGCGTCGTGCCGCGACGCTCAGCCCGCGGACCAGGGTGGCCTCGACGAGCAACAGGATGATCAGCAGATAAAGAGTGTCGATCAGCCGGTCGGTGAGCTTGAGCGCGGTGTAGTAGTAGCCGAATGCAACGGCGCCGATCAGTGCCAGTGGCAGCAGGTTGAACAGCACGCCGACCGTGGTGCGCAGGCCCGAGGTGTGCTCGCGCAGGGGGGCGCTGAACAGCAGGTGGAACAGCATCCAGGCCATCAGGGCATAGCAGCTCAGGACCACGATGATGCCGATCACATCGTTGGCCAGGCTCGCCGGCTGGTGTTCGGCGATGCTCACCACGGCCACCAGGGCCATCACCACCAGCCCAAGGCGACGCAGGTGCTGGCGGAAGAAGGCGACGTTGGCGGGTGGCCAGTGGAAGTGCAGGATGGCCACGCCGTCCGGGGACAGGATGCGGTGCAGGGTGTAGAACACCAGCCAGGCCTCTGCCATCTCGTAGAGCGCGGCGCCCAGGTAGAGGTTTTGCCCGCGTGCGTCGTGCAGCAGGGCGTAGCCGCACAGCGCCAGGAACAGTGCGACCGGCAGTGCCAGGATGATGTTGAGCCCCAGCGCCATTGGCGTGTGCAGCTGGCTGTCGTGCTTGTAATGGCCGATATCGCCGTGCAGGGCGCTGAGCTTGTCGAACAGATACTGGCGGCGCCAGAGTATCAGTGCGCAGAGCAGAATCAGCGGCAGGAACACCAGCGGTCGCTCGATCAGGCCCGCGCCCAGTTCGCTGATGGCCATGCCCCAGGGCATGTCGGCCAGTTGCTGCTGAAAGTGATGCGGCGCCGTCTTCAGCCATTCGAGGTCGAGCGGCTTGTTGCTGGGAATCCAGAACATCTGCTCGTCGATGGTGGCGCGCAGGCTGCTGGCCGTGCTTTCCAGCTCCTTCTGGTTGAGCTGGAGGGTGATCGATTCGTTGAGCAGTGCGTTCAGCGAGCGGTTCAGGCGGTCGAGCAGTTCTCGGCGGGTATCGAGTTGCTCCAGCAGTGCCGTCCGAAGCTCTGTTGTGACTTCCTCGTTTGGTTGATCGGCCAGTAGGCTATCCACATAACGACTCGGGTCACTGATGTCGTCGCGTTGTTTGTTCAACTCGAACTGGTAGAGGCGAATGTCCGCAATCTCGTCAGCGAGCGAGCCATCTTCGAGCTTCAGTTTCGGTAGCGACTGCTTCTGCTGATAGAGAATCTTCGACAGCAGCAGGCTGCCCTGCAGTACTCGAATCTGCTCGTCCAGAGCCTGGTCCGCCTGCGCCAGGTTATCCAACTGCTGGCGAGTTCTCAGGTTCTGTTCGGTAAGGTCGTTGAGGCGATCGGTCGCCCGCAGCAGGTAGTCAGAGAGCTTGAGGTTTAGCGTGCTTTCCTTGGCCAAGAGTTTGTCCGAACTGGCGCGCTCAGCTTCCAGCGACTGCTCGGCAACGGTTTGCTCCGATTCGGCGCGGCGGCGATCATTGATCAGGCTCTGCAATGCCTGACGCTCCTGCTCGGCGCGGTTGATACGTGTCTCAAGCAGAGCACGTTGAGCACTGCCCAGGTCCTGCAGCACACTGTTGCCTGCCAGCTCCTGGCGTCGCAGTTGCGTCTGCGCGGCGAGCAGTGCCAGTTCTGCATTGAACTGGTCACGGCGCTCCGGGCTCAGGGTCTTGCCGTCATAGCGACCGGCCTTGAGCGCATCGTTGATGATCTGGCTGCGCGCTTGGTTCTGACTGATCTCGGCTTGCGCGCGCTCGGGGCGCGTTTGGGCGGTGATCACCAGGCTGTTGGCTTCGATGATCGCCTTGTTCCACTCGGTGAGCTGGTTGGAACGGTCAGTGAGCAGTTGCTCCAGTTGCGCCAGGCTGGTGCGCGCATGACGCTCTGCGATCGGCACTTCCGGGCTGGCCTTGAGTCGGCTCAGTTCGCGCTGGGCTTCGTTGATCAGGCGCGGCGCCTCGTCCAGTTGCTTGCGCAGGTCACTCAGGCGCTGATCGGCGGTCTGGCGGTCCTGCAGCATGCGCAGGGTTTGCTCCAGCGTTTGCTTGAGCACCAACTGCTCGGCTTCCGGCAGCTTGCGATCTGCCAAGGCGTCGAGGCTCTGCTGCACGTTTTCAATTTTTGGCGGCTCTTCGGCAAAAACAGGCGAGACGCCCAGACACAGAGCGAGTACGGCAGCGACAAGGGGGCGACGCAACAGGGACATGGTCGATCTATCTGGTGAGTTGACGATGGCAGTTTAGGCCGTTTGCGACACAACGAACACGCGGGCCTTGAGGCCCGCGTGCGATGGTGACTGATGCTAGCAGCTTCCTAGAAGTGCAACCCGGGAGCCGGGCGGCTGTCTTCGGGGAATTTGACGCCGACCTTGCGTATCTTGTTCCCTTCCATCTGCGCCACTGTCCAGGTCAGCCCCTGCCATTCGGTCTGGTCGCCGACGATAGGTTCGCCGCCAATTGCCTGAGCAATGAAACGCCCCAGGGGTTGATTGCCTTCGACATCATTGAGTTTCAGGCCATAGAGGGCCGCGATTGCTGCCAGTTCGGCATCACCCTCAAGCACGAAGTCGCCGAAGAAACGCAGATCCTGGCCGCGTTTAGGCGCCTGGCTGAAGAGTTTACCCAGCGCCGGCAGGTCGGCGTCATGGCCGATGACGCAGAGAATATCGCCTTCCTGCAGTGTGGTACTGCCGGATGGGTGCAGCAACTCGCGACCACGGAAAAGCGCGGCGATACGCGTGCCCTGCGGCATATTCAGCGCCCGCAGTGGCGCCCCGATACACCACTTTTCGGCACCAAGACGATAGACGAACAGCTCCCACTGGCTGGTCAGGTGGACTTCCAGGCCGGCACGCGATATCGGCGAGGGCACTGGCGGCACTTCCACCCGGGCCTTACGCGCCGCCCAACCCAGCGTGGTGCCCTGCAGCAGCAGGGAAACCAGCACGATGAAGAAGGCGACGTTGAAGAACAGTTGTGCATTCTCCAGGCCGGCCATCAGCGGGAACACCGCGAGGATCACCGGCACTGCGCCGCGCAGGCCGATCCAGGAGATGAACACGCGTTCGCGCAGGTTGAAACTCTTGAAGGGCAGCAGGCCGATGAATACCGACAGTGGCCGTGCGAAGAAAATCATCCACAGCGACAGCAGCAGCGCCGGCACGGCGATCGGCAGCAGGTTGCTCGGGGTCAGCAGCAGGCCGAGTACCAGGAACATGCCGATCTGACTGAGCCAGGCCAGGCCATCGAACATATGCAGAATGCCGTGACGGTTACGGATCGGCCTGTTGCCCAGCAGCAGGCCGCAGACATAGACAGCGAGGATGCCGCTGCCGCCGATGATGCCGGAAATCGCGTAAATCATGATGCCGCCGCTGACAGCAAGCAGTGGGTACAGGCCGTCAGCCACCGACAGGCGGTTGATCAGCTGCAGGAGCAGCCAGCCGCCCAGTGCGCCCAGAGCGATGCCCAGAGCGAACTGCTGAATCAGGCTGCTGAGAATGCCCCAGCTAAAACTGTTCTGCCCGGAGGCGATCATGCTGATCAGGGTGACAGTGAGGAACATGGCCATCGGATCGTTGCTGCCCGACTCGATTTCCAGTGTCGGGCCAACACGCTCGTTGAGGCCTTTGCCGTTGAGCAGGTTGAACACCACGGCGGCATCGGTGGAGCCGACGATGGCGCCGATCAGCAGGCCCTCGATCAGACTCAGGTTGAACAGCCAGGCAGCCGCCACGCCGGTCAAACCAGCAGTGATGGCCACGCCCAGTGTGGCCAGTGACATGGACGGCCACAGCGCCACGCGGAAGGTCGAGGCCCGCGTACGCATGCCGCCGTCGAGAAGAATGACAGCCAGCGCCAGGTTACTGACCAGGTAGGCCAGGGAGTAGTCGTTGAAGACGATGCCACCAATGCCGTCAACGCCGGCGAGCATGCCGACACCGAGGAAGATGACCAGAATCGGGATGCCCACGCGGGTGGAGACCGAGCTGACCATGATGCTGAAGGCAACCAACAGGGCACCGATCAAGAAAAGATTGTTGATGGCGCTGGCATCCAAGTGCGCTTACTCCTGGCTGGGGAAATCGGGGCGCCGTTATGCATGGCGCGTGCCAGGGATTCTAACCGTAGCCTTCGTACCGCTGTCAAAAAGGTTATTACATTTTTCTAAATTGCCCCGAAGCGCCCCGCCTTGGGCCACCCCGGGGCGCTTGGCGCAACCTTAGAACCAGGCGTCCTGCATACCCAGGCAGGTGTCGTCGCGCGCTTCGAGAATGGCCAGGTCGTGGTGGCAGCTGGGCACTTCCCAGGTCAGGAAGTAGCGCGCGGCTTGCAGCTTGCCGCGATAGAAGGCCTGCTCGTCGGCGTTGTCGGTGTTCGCCAGGCCTTGCTCGGCACGGATCGCCTGCTCCAGCCAGCGCCAGCCGATCACCGTGTGGCCGAACACCTTCAGGTACAGCGCCGAGTTGGCCAGGCCCTGGTTGACCTTGCCGCTCAACAGATCGCCGAGCAGGGCCAGGGTCACCGCCTGCAGGCGGGCCAGCAATTGTTCGAGTGGCTGACGCAGGGATGTGAGCGACTCATGTTCGCTGGCGCGCTGGCAGCAGTCGTTGATCAGCTTGAGCAGTTGCTTGAGCGCGGCGCCACCGTTCTGCGAGACCTTGCGCCCGAGCAGGTCGAGCGACTGGATGCCCTGCGTGCCCTCGTGGATCGGATTGAGGCGGTTGTCGCGGTAGTACTGCTCCACCGGGTACTCGCGGGTATAGCCGTGGCCACCGAGGATCTGGATGGCCAGTTCATTGGCCTTGAGGCAGAACTCCGACGGCCAGGATTTGACGATGGGGGTGAGCAGGTCGAGCAGTTCCAGTGCTCGGGTGCGGTCTTCGGCGGTTTCCAGAGTATGGGTGTCGTCGAACAGGCGTGCAGCATACAGACCGAGGTCGAAAGCGCCTTCGACGTAGGCTTTCTGCGTCAGCAACATGCGCCGTACGTCGGCGTGCTCGATGATGGAAACCTGTGGACTGCTCGGGTCCTTGCCATCCGGCTGACGCCCCTGCGGACGGTTACGCGCGTAGTCCAGCGAATACAGGTAGCCGGCATAGCCGAGCATGATCGCGCCCATGCCGACGCCGATACGTGCCTCGTTCATCATCTGGAACATGTAGGACAGGCCCGCATGCGGTTTGCCCACCAGATAGCCGACGCATTCGCCGTTGTCGCCGAAGTTCAGCGCCGTGGACGTGGTGCCGCGCCAGCCCATCTTGTGGAACAGCCCGGCCAGGGTCACGTCGTTGCGCGCGCCCAGCGATCCATCGTCGTTGACGTGGAACTTGGGCACCAGGAACAAGCTGATGCCTTTCACCCCGGGCGGTGCGTCCGGCAACTTGGCCAGCACCATGTGCACAATGTTTTCGGAGATCGGCTGGTCGCCGCCGGAGATGAAGATCTTGTTGCCCTTGATCCGGTAACTGCCGTCGACATGCGGTTCGGCGCGGGTTCTGAGGTCCGATAGCGACGAGCCAGCGTGCGGCTCGGTCAGTGCCATGGTGCCGAAGAAGCGGCCGTCGATGATCGGTTGCAGGTAGCGGGATTTCTGCTCCTCGTTGCCGAAGGCCTCGATCAGGTTGGCCACGCCCATGGTCAGCATCGAGTAGGAGCTGGTGGCGATATTGGCTGACTGGAAATGCGCGAAGCAGGCCTGCGACAGCAGATTGGGCAGTTGCATGCCGCCGTGCTCGAAGTCGCGGGTGGCATTGAGGAAGCCCGCTTCGTGGAAGGCGCGCAGCGCGGGCTCGACCTCGGGGATCAGCACTGCGCCACCGTCGACGTACTGCGGCTCGTGCTCGTCGTTCTTGCGGTTGTGCGGGGCGAACAGCTCTTCGGCGATGCCGCGTGCGGTGATGATGGCCGCGTCGAAAGTCTCGCGATTGTGATCGGCGAAGCGTGGGCGCTGGGTCAGGGCTTCGGCGTCGAGTACTTCATAGAGTTCGAACGCCAGGTTGCGGGAGCTGAGCAGGGTCTCGGACATGGAACGGGCCTCCAGATGATCCATCGAGTCTAGGCAGCCAGCCGACCGGCTGCCCAGCATCATCATCGGCCGTGATAAAGCGCTAAATCCTGCCGCCAATGTCCGTTCGTAGGAGCGGCTTCAGCCGCGAATTTCAACCTTGAGCGAAGCCCCGCGCCAGCTCGCGGGTCAGCTCGGCTGCCGGCATTGGCCGGCAGTTGGCGATATTCTGCCCGGCCCAGAGCGGCGAGAAATCTCCGTTGCCCTGCGCCTCGGCTGCCGTCCGTAACGGTGCGATGGCCGCAGTGGCCAGTGGGAACGCTGGCGCCTGCGAGCTGAGCGGCCCCAGCTCGCGCATCAGGCGATTGACGATACCGCGCGCGGGGCGCCCGCTGAACAGGTTGGTCAACGCCGTATGGCGCGCCGCCGGGCTCTGCAGGGCGGCGCGGTGGATGGCGCTGGTGTTGGCCTCCGGGCACAACAGATAGGCGCTGCCGATCTGTACACCGGCTGCGCCTAGCGCCATCGCTGCGGCCACGCCTCGTGCATCGCTGATGCCGCCGGCCGCGATCACCGGCACCGACAAGGCATCGACCAGTTGCGGCAGCAGGGCGAAGATGCCGAGTTGTCGGCTCAGATCGTGATCGAGAAAGTGTCCGCGATGGCCACCGGCTTCCAGTCCTTGGGCGATCACTGCATCGACGCCGCGCTCCTGTAGCCAGAGCGCTTCGTCCAGCGTGGTGGCGCTGGACAGGATCTTCGCGCCGCTGCGCCGTACGCGCTGCAGAAGAGTTTCGTCCGGCAAACCGAAATGGAAGCTGACCACCGCCGGGCGGAATTCCTCCACCAGTGCGGCGGCTTCCTGGTTGAAGGGCAAACGCCCCGGGCCATTGGCGATATTCGCCTGATCCACACCCAGTTCTTGGTAGTAGGGCGCCAGCATTTCGCGCCAGAGTGCTTCGCGAGCGGCATCCGGCTCGGGTGGCAGATGGCTGAAGAAGTTGAGATTGAATGGGTGCGCGGTCAGGCCACGCATGGCCTCCAGTTCTTGGCGCAGGGCTGCGGGTGTGAGCATGGCGCAGGGAATCGAGCCGAGACCGCCGGCCTGGCACACGGCGGCAGCCAGTCGGTGACCCTGCGAGCCGGCCATCGGCGCCTGGATCAGGGGGAGTTCGCTGCCGAGCAATCGTTGCAGAGACATCGCGGGTTCTCGCTGTCCATTGAGGAGCAGGCAGCCTAGGCCTTGCAGACACGATCGAGCAAGCCGCAATGCGAGTCGCCTCCCTGTTAAACTGCGCGCCTGATTCGAGGACTCCCGCATGAACTACCGCCACGCCTTCCATGCCGGCAATCACGCCGACGTACTCAAGCACCTGGTGCTGACTCGCCTGATCGGCCTGCTGTCGAAGAAAGAGGCGCCCTTCGCCTACCTCGATAGCCACGCAGGACTTGGCCTGTACGATCTGCAGGGTGATCAGGCCAGCCGCACCGGCGAGTACCTGGAAGGCATCGGTCGCCTTTGGCAGGCCTCGCAGTTGCCGGATGCGGTGGAGGCTTATCTGGAGGTGGTGCGGGCGATGAATCCGGATGGCGAGCTGCGCTACTACCCCGGCTCGCCCGAGTTGGCGCGGCTGCTCAGCCGCGAGCAGGATCGCCTGCAACTCAACGAAAAACATCCCGAGGACGGCCGCCTGCTCAAGGACAACATGCGCGGCGACCGCCGCGTTGCCGTGCACTTGGGCGAAGGCTGGCATGTGCCGCGAGCGCTGATGCCGACCCGCGAGAAACGCGTGCTGCTGCTGATCGATCCGCCGTTCGAGAAGACGGATGAACTGCAGCGCTGCGTCGAAGCGCTGAACGAGGCGCATGGCCGCATGCGTCAGGCCATCGTCGCGATCTGGTATCCGATCAAGGACGAGCGCCAGCTGGCACGTTTCTACCGCGATCTGCAAAAGAGCGCCGCACCCAAGCTGCTGCGCGCCGAGCTATACGTACACGCCCCCGACGATGCGACGCGCCTGACCGGTTCCGGTCTGGTGATCAGTAATCCACCTTGGGGGCTGGAGGACGAGCTCAAGCAGCTGTTGCCTTGGCTGGCCGATGCTTTGGGGCAAAGCCAGGGTGGTTGGCGCCTGGACTGGCTGATAGAAGAAGCCGCAAGCGGCAAGCCATAAGCTGCAAGCGAGCCACACACTGCTCTTGCCTGCAGCGCGTAGCCCGAATGCAATCCGGGAGCCGTGGCCCCGATCCCCGGATTGCATCCGGGCTCAAGGGGTTCAGGCGGGTTTGTGGTTGGGCTCGATGTGATAGCTCAGGTTGCGCCGTGGGCTTAGGTATTCCAGTACCTCCAGCGGTAGCTGCGAGGGACGCAGGCTGCGGGCGATGGCCAGCTTCGGCTCCTGGGCCAGATCGAGGATCAATGCTTCCTGCTTGGGCGTGTCTGCATCGTAGAGGATCAGCGTCGGCTTCAGCGCCTGGGTCGGGTTCATGCCCAGCACTAGTGCGTAACGTTCATCTTCGAGCTGTACCAGGCTGCCCGGCGGGTAGATACCCATTACGCGGATGAAGGCCTTGAGCATCACGTCGTCGAAATGCTCGCGCTGCTGCTTGAACATCAACGCCAGGGCCTCGTGCGGGCTCAGCGCCTGGCGTGGGTCGAGCGGGTTGCACAGACCGTCGAAGTGATTGGTGATGGCCACCAGGCGGCTCAGGCGGCCGATAGCGGCTTCGCGCAGGCCTCGCGGGTAGCCGCTGCCGTCGCAATGCTCGTGGTGTTCGTGGATGATGCGCAGGACCTCGTCGTCGAGCATCAGCTTCTGCCCCATGCGTAGGCCGAAGTCGGTGTGCATCTGTAGCAGTTGCTGCTCCGGGCGGGTCAGTGGCTCGGGCTTGAGCAGCACCTTGCTCGGCACTTCCAGCTTGCCGATATCGTGCAGCAGCGCGCCGAGCCCAATGCTGTGGCAGGCCTCACTGTCGAGGCCGAGCTGGCGCCCGAGCAGCAGGGACAGCACGGTGACGTTGAGGGCGTGAAAGTAGCTGTCCTCGGCGGCCTTGCCAGTGATGCTGTGGAGTACGACGCCGGGGGCGCCGAGCAGCGTCTCGACCATTTCGCCGACGATGGCGCCAGCTTGCCGCATGGCATCTTCCGGACGGCTGCGCAGGGTCTGGTTGAGTGCCTTGATGCGTTGGCTGGCCTCGATGAAGCGGCGGTCCACATCGGCCAGACGGCTACGCAGGTGGCGCAGTTTCTGTGCACGTTCCTGACGCTCCTGGGCCTGCGGGTCGACGGGCGGTTCGATGGAAGCGGGCGTCGGTACGTCTTCGGCGAGCTCCAGAGGTGGACAGTCGCTGCGTGCCGGGTCGTAACGCAGTTGCTTCAGTTTCAGCGCACGCAGCGCGCGAATCTGCGCTTCGTCCTTGATCTTGAAGTTGCTGAAGGCGAAATCATGCTCCCACCAGCTCAGGTCCAGATGGACGTAGAGGCCGACGCACAGCTGATCGGGAGTGATGGTGGGCAGAGTGGCGGGCATGCCGGGCTCGTCGTTTGATGGCTAATTGCCCGCAGTTTAGTCCGGCTCAAGACGAGAGGGCAGTAGTTCTTCAAGCCATCACGTCGATGCTGTTGCCCAGATGTGGCGGGTTGCTGGGGGCGCTGAGCGGAGCAGCGGACTGTACCAGCCCGCTGATGTTGGCCGCCTGCAGCTCCAGCGTCTTGCGCAGCAGCAGGAGCGACATCTGCGCTGCAATCTGCGTCGATGCCTGACTCGATACCTGGCTGGAAATGTTGCTCAGCTCCACGACCCTTTACCTGTGTTCAGGACTCAGGGGGTAGACATACGCCTGTTCCGCCCAGGCCGCAATAGCCATTGGGGTTCTTCGCCAGGTATTGCTGATGATAGGTCTCGGCGTAGTAGAAGGTCGGCGCCTCGAGGATTTCGGTGGTGATGGTGCCCAGGCCGGCCTTGTCGAGCTCGGCCTGAAAGCGCGCCTGGCTGGCTTTTGCCGCGCTCCATTGAGCTTCGTCGTGGCAGTAGATCGCCGAGCGGTACTGGGTGCCCTGGTCGTTGCCCTGGCGCATGCCCTGGGTGGGGTTGTGCACTTCCCAGAACACCTTGAGCAATGCCTCGAAACTGGTCTGCTGCGGGTCGAACACCACCAGTACGACCTCGGTGTGCCCGGTCAGGCCGGAGCAGACTTCCTCGTAGGTGGGGTTGGGGGTCATGCCGCCGGCATAGCCGACCGCCGTGCTGAACACGCCCGGCTGCTGCCAGAAGCGGCGCTCGGCACCCCAGAAACAGCCCAGACCGAACACGGCCTGCTGCAGGCCGGCAGGGAAAGGCGCCTTGATCGGATTGCCGTTGACATAGTGGGTGTCGGCCACCGGTAGCGGCTCGGCACGACCGGGCAGGGCCTGTTCGGCAGTCGGAAGGGCGTTCTTGTTGACGAGAATCTGGGAGCGCAGAACCATGGCGGTCTCCTGAATGTGAGTGATGTGTGGACTACGCGCGGTGCCGCGTATTACGTCCGTTGGTCGGCCTGTGGCCGGCAGGGATAGCGGCGCAGGCTGTCGATGAGCTCGCGGCCGGGAATCGGTTTGTCGAACAGGTAGCCCTGGCCGACGTCGCAACGCTGGCGACGAAGAAAGCCAAGCTGGGCGCCGGTCTCGATGCCTTCGGCGACCACCTTGAGCTTGAGGTTGTGCGCCATGGCGATCACCGCCGAGGTGATCTCCATGTCGTCCTGATTGTCCGGTATGTCCTTGATGAAGCTGCGATCGATCTTGATCACGTCGATGGGGAATTTCTTCAGGTAGCTGAGCGAGGAATAACCGGTGCCGAAGTCGTCCATTGCCAGGGTCAGGCCCAGGCTCTTGAGGCGGCCGAGCTGGTGGCGGGTGTCGTCAGTGGCTTCCAGCAGCAGGCTCTCGGTCAGTTCCAGTTCCAGCAGGCGCGGGTCGAGCTGCTCTTCGTGAAGGATCGCGGCGATGGAGCCGACCAGATCGGGGTCGGAGAACTGCTTGGGCGACAGGTTGATCGCCACCTGCAGTTCGCCCATGCCGATGGCGGCGATCTGCTTGCTCATGCGGCAGGCCTGGCGTACCACCCACTTGCCGATGGGGATGATCAGGCCGGTTTCCTCGGCGACGCCGATGAACTGGTCGGGGCGGATCATGCCCTTCTCCGGATGCTGCCAGCGCAGCAGCGCCTCCATGCCCAGCAATTGGCCACTCTTGAGGCACAGCTTGGGCTGATAGAAGACTTCCAGCTCGTTCTGGGTCAGGGCGCGGCGCAGGTTGTTTTCGACGAACAGCTTGTAGTTGGCCTCGGCATTCAGCACTTCGGTGAACAGCTGCACCTGGTGCTTGCCGTTGGCCTTGGCCTTGTGCAGCGCGAGGCCTGCGTGCTTCATCAGGGTCTGCGGGTCGTCGCCATGGTCCGGGGCGATGGCCAGGCCCACCGAGCCGGTGATGCTGATCAGCTGGTTGTCGACGAACAGCGGCTTGTCCAGGGTCTGCAACACCTGATGCGCGACGCGCAGGCCACTGTCTTGGTCGCAGCCATCGAGCAGGATGGCGAATTCGTTGCTGGCGAAGCGCGCCAGGGTGCCCTTGGCGCCGAGGCTGTTGCGCAGACGTCGGGCCAGCGCCGAGAGCAGCTTGTCGCCGGTCTGGTGGCCGAGGCTGTCGTTGATGCGCTTGAAGTTGTCGATGTCCACCAGCAGCAGCCCTAGCGATTGCGGGGTATGACGCGCGAAGCGCTCTTCAAGGCTGCGGATGAACGAAGGGCGGTTGCCCAGGTTGGTCAGATTATCGGTGTAGGCCAGGCGCTCGATGCGCTGCTGCGCCAGCTTGGCCTCGGTGATGTCTTCGTAGATGCCGATGTAGTGGGTCAGCTCGCCGTCGTCGCCATACACCTTGGAGATCGACAGGTGGCCCCAGTACGGCTCCTGGTTCTTACGGCGGCTGCGGAATTCGCCCTGCCAGCTGCTGTGCTCGGCCAGGCTCGAGTCGGTATCGAACAACAGGTCGCTGAGGTTGGCCAGGGCCGGCAGTTCCGACAGGCGATGGCCGCAGACCTCGTCGCTGCTGTACAGGGTGATGGCGGTGAAGCTGGGGTTGACGTATTCCACCCGGCCGTCGCGGTCGACCAGCAGGAAGGCGCTGGCGCTCTGCTCGACGGCGCGCTGGAACAGGTACAGCGCATGGGTTACGGAACGCTTCTCCTGATTGATCAGCACCTGGGCGAACTGATCGGCCAGCTCACCGGCGAAGGCTATCTCGTCTGCCTGCCAGATACGCTTGGGACCGATGTGTTCGAGACAGAGAATGCCCACCACTTCGCCTTCGATGCGAATGCTGGCATCGAGCATCGAGGTGATGCCTAGAGGCTCCAGGTAACCTGGGGCCAGCTCGCGGGTGCGCAGATCGTGTTGTGCATCGTGAGCGTCGATCGCGCGGCCACTGTGCAGCGCTTCCAGGTAATGCGGAAAGTTGCGTGCGTCTATCGAGGGCAATTGCTCATGGCGGTCCAGATCGCGGCGATACAGCGATATGGAGTCGAGACTCTGGGTACCCACGCGCCAGATGCCCGCGCGGGCCACGCCGTAGACTTCGCAGGCGGCCTGGGTGATCAGCTCGGCGGCTTCCTGTTGCGGATCGCTGGAACCATAGCGCTGGCGCGCCAGGCGCACGATCAACTGCTGTTGGGTATGCGAGCGGGCCAGGTGCTGCAGGTGATTCTCCTGCGTGCGCTGATGCTGCTGCAGCGAATTGCGCAGGTTCTGATTCTGTATGTGCAGTTCCTGTTCGCCAGGTGCGAAGGCATCGAAGCTGTCATCGGCGATCAGCAGATAGCCGCGTAGCAGCTGGCGGTTACGCTGCTTGAACGGCTCGCCGATCTCCAGCAGGTTCAGCGCGCCTTGCGGCGTATGCAGGGTATAGCGCACCAGATAATGAGCGCCCTGAACCAGCTGCTGCTGGATGGCATCGTGCAGGCGATAGCGCGCCTCCGGCTCCATCAGGCTGGCGTAGGGGGCGTCGACCAATGCGCAAAGATCGGCGGCACTGATGCCGAGTTTGCGTTCACAGGTCGGGTCGAGAAAAAGCAGGGCCCAGCTTGGCTCGTTCAAGCGCTCGAAACGCAACATGCCGAGCCGCGAGGGCACTGGCAACTGCGTCACAACCTCGGCTGCCGGACGGGTGCCAGCATCGGGATGGCTTTTCATTGGGCGTTGGGCTTCCAGTATGCTGACCAGGCGAGGCTTCCGTTCTCTGCACAGAGCCGCTGCTGCCAGGGCGCAGCGGCGTGGACGGAGGCTAGGGCTCAGGCCTACTTCACTATAGCGTTCGGCAAGGGTGCATCATGCAAGCAAGACTGACAAGGAAACTGATGGCTGTGCTGTTGGGAGCAGCGCTTTCTGCCGGTGTTCCCATCCAGGTCAGCGCCGATGACAAGGGCGTATTGCAGGGTGCCGAGCAGGCGGCTTACCTGGACGAACTCAAGCGTCTTTACCTGACCGACAACGAGCGTCAGGCACTGCTGGCACACAACAATGCCCTGCTGGAAACCTACGCCCTGCGCGCCGGCTACCAGGTTGGACAGGCGCAGCGACAGGATTTGTTGTACCACTTCGCTGTCGGCAACGCTGGCGAACTGATCCTGCGCGAGGAAAGTCGCGGCCTGCAGGGTACGGCCATCTCTGTACGCAATCAGCGTGTCCCGGTGTTCGGCGTCGATCCGTTCATCCGCTATGAATGTCCGACCGGCGGTATCCACTGTGTGCTGCTCAACCCGGTCGATGGCAGCCAACTGCTGAGCATCGTGCGTGACTACCAAGGCGTGGGCGAGCTGGCCAAGGCGCTGAGTTTTCTGATTCGCAACGTGCAGAAGGGATGATTTTTCCAGTCGGTCCAGGATCATCGGATTACAGGTTCAGCAGAAACATGGCCTTGGCCAGGAACAGGATGGCCAGCATCTGCAGCAGCACGCTGAGGTGAATGCGCCGCGAGCGTACTGCGGTCATGCGGCCGCTGCGCATCAGGAAGACCACCAGCAGAAAATGTCCGAGGATGCTCAGGGCCAGCGTGATTTTCAGACTGAGCAGGATGCCGAAGCTGCTGGCCAGCGGCGCATGCAGGGCTGCGCGGTAGTGCCATGCCAGGCCCAGGCCGGCGCCGTAGAGCGCCAGTACTACCCAGTGCATGACTTGTCGCGCCCGCCGTCCGAGTGCACGTGAGAACCCCGCCTTGGCGTCATCCGGAAGCTCGCGCGTGGCACGGCTGAGGATCATCACTTCGAAGAATACGCCGCCGATGAAGAAGGTGGCGGCAGTCAGGTGGGCGAACTTCAGAAACAGATAGAGCATGGGGATGCGCCGGATCGATATCGATGGCTCGATCATGGCGGCTGCTGTGGTAAATGCCATGACCGGGATCAAGTCGGCCGTGGCTTGAGCAGGCGAAAAAAAAACCCCACCCAAATGGGCGGGGTTGAGGATGCGAGCGTGGCGTGCTCGAAACGATTTACAGCAGGATGGTGCGGATGTCGGCCAGCAGCTGCGACAGGCGCTGGGTGAAGCGGGCAGCGGCGGCACCATTGATCACGCGGTGATCGTAGGACAGCGACAGCGGCAGCATCAGGCGCGGCTGGAAGGCCTTGCCGTCCCACACCGGCTGCATGGTGGCCTTGCTCACACCGAGGATCGCCACTTCCGGCGCGTTGACGATCGGCGTGAAGCCGGTGCCGCCAATGTGGCCGAGGCTGGAGATGGTGAAGCAGGCACCCTGCATGTCGTCAGCCGACAGCTTCTTCTTGCGCGCCTTGTCGGCCAGTTCGGCCGCTTCGGCTGCCAGTTGCAGCAGGCTCTTCTGATCGACGTTCTTGATCACCGGCACCAGCAGGCCGTCCGGCGTATCGACGGCGAAGCCGATATGCACGTATTTCTTGCGGATGATCGCCTTGCCGCTCGGCGCCAGCGAACTGTTGAAGTCCGGCAGTTCCTTGAGCAGGTGCGCGCAGGATTTGAGCAGCAGCGGCAGTACGGTCAGCTTGACGCCAGCCTTTTCGGCCACGGCCTTCTGCGCGACGCGGAAGGCTTCCAGGTCGGTGATGTCGGCCGAGTCGAACTGGGTCACGTGCGGCACGTTGAGCCAGCTGCGATGCAGGTTGGCAGCGCCGACCTGCATCAGGCGGGTCATCGCCACCTCTTCGATTTCACCGAACTTGCTGAAGTCCACCGCCGGGATCGGCGGAATGCCGGCGCTGCTGGTAGCGGCTGCAGCAGTCGCCTGCGGTGCGGCCTTGGCCTTCTGCATCATCGCCTTGACGTAAGCCTGCACGTCTTCCTTGAGGATGCGACCTTTCGGGCCGGTGCCGGCGATATCCGCCAGCTCCACGCCGAAGTCGCGGGCCAGCTGACGCACGGCCGGGCCGGCATGCACCTTGGCGCCATCGCGCTTGGGCGCATTGGCGACTTCGGCGGCAGCTGCCGACAGCGAGGCGATGGCGCGCACTTCGGCGGCCACTTCCGGCGCCGCACCTTCCGGCACGCGGTGCACTTCCTGGCTGGCTTGCGCCGGGGCGGGTGCAGAAGCGGAGCCGGCGACCTTGAGCTTGAGGATCAGGTCGCCAGTACCGATTTCGTCATCCAGCTTGACCAGCACCTGTTCCACCACGCCGGCAGCCGGCGAGGGGATTTCCATGGAGGCCTTGTCGGACTCCAGGGTCAGCAGGCTCTGGTCGGCTTCGATGCTGTCGCCGGCCTTGACCATGATCTCGATGACCTTGCCCTTGGCGCTGGAGCCGATATCGGGCACGTGCACGTCCTGCACGCTGCTGCCGCTCGCTGCGGCGGCCGGTGTAGGGGCTGCGGCGGGTGCGGCAGCTTGCGCCGGCGCGGCCGCCGGAGCAGCCCCTTCGACTTTCAGCTTGAGAATCAGGTCGCCGGTGCCGATTTCATCATCGAGCTTGACCAGCACTTGCTCCACCACGCCGGCAGCCGGCGCGGGGATTTCCATGGAGGCCTTGTCGGATTCCAGGGTCAGCAGGCTCTGGTCGGCTTCAATGCGATCTCCGACCTTGACCATGATCTCGATGACCTTGCCCTTGGCGCTGGAGCCGATGTCCGGCACGTGCACGTCCTGCACGCTGCTGCCAGTGGCTGCAGCGGCGGGCGCGGCTGCCGGAGCGGCCGCTTTAGGGGCTTCGGCAGGTGCGGCTTCGGCCTTCGGCGCAGGCGCTGCTTGCGCAGCACCTTCGACTTCCAGCACCAGCAACTCGTCGCCTTCTTTCAGGCGATCGCCGATCTTGACCTTCAGTTCCTTGACTACGCCGGCCTTGGGCGAGGGGACTTCCATGGAGGCCTTGTCGGACTCCAGGGTCAGTACGCTCTGATCGGCTTCGATGCGGTCGCCGACCTTGACCAGCAGTTCAATGACCTCGCCTTCACCGCCGAGGTCGGGTACGCGAATCAACTCACTCATCGCTACGCTCCTTAGCAGTCCAGGGGGTTGGCTTTATCGGCGTCGATGCCGAACTTGGTGATGGCGTCAGCCAGCACCTTGGCTTCGATTTCGCCGCGGTCTACCAGGGCTTCCAGCGCGGCGAGCACGACCCAGTTGCGATCCACTTCGAAGAAGTGACGCAGCTGTTTGCGGCTGTCGCTGCGGCCAAAACCGTCGGTGCCCAGAACCTTGTACTCCTTGCTCGGTACCCACTGACGAACCTGTTCGGCGAACAGCTTCATATAGTCGGTGGACGCGATGACCGGACCCTTGCGGCCGCCCAGGCACTGCTCGATGTAGGTCTGCTGCGGCTTCTGGCCGGGGTGCAGGCGGTTGCGGCGCTCGACGGCCAGGCCGTCGCGACGCAGTTCGTTGAAGCTGGTGACGCTCCACACATCGGCACCGATGTTGTACTCGTCGCGCAGGATCTTCGCCGCTTCGCGGACTTCGCGCAGGATCGTACCGGAACCCAGAAGCTGCACGTGGTGCGCGGCTTCCTTCTTGTCTTCCTCGAGCAGGTACATGCCCTTGATGATGCCGTCTTCCACGCCTTCCGGCATGGCCGGCTGCTGGTACGACTCGTTCATCACGGTGATGTAGTAGAAGATGTCCTGCTGCTCTTCGATCATCTGGCGAATACCTTCGCGGATGATCACGGCGAGCTCGTAGCCGTAGGTCGGGTCGTAGGTGCGGCAGTTGGGGATGGTCGCTGCCAGCATGTGGCTGTGACCGTCTTCGTGCTGCAGACCTTCACCGTTGAGGGTGGTACGACCGGCGGTGCCGCCGACCAGGAAACCACGGGTGCGGCTGTCGCCAGCGGCCCAGGCCAGGTCACCGATACGCTGGAAGCCGAACATCGAATAGAAGATGTAGAACGGCAGCATCGGCTGGTTGTGGCAGGAATACGAAGTACCGGCGGCGATGAAGGAGCTCATGGCGCCAGCTTCGTTGATGCCTTCTTCGAGGATCTGACCTTTCTTGTCCTCTTTGTAGAACATCACCTGGTCTTTATCGACCGGCTCATACAGCTGGCCGACCGAAGAGTAGATGCCGAGCTGGCGGAACATGCCTTCCATACCGAAGGTACGGGCTTCATCCGGGATGATCGGGACGATGCGCTGGCCGAGTTCCTTGTCCTTGACCAGCTGCGCGAGGATACGCACGAAGGCCATGGTGGTGGAGATTTCGCGGTCGCCCGAGCCGTCGAGGATGGCCTTGAGGGTATCCAGCGGCGGGGTCGGGATGCTGAAGCTCTTCTGCCGGCGCTGCGGGACGAAGCCGCCCAGCGCGTTGCGGCGCTCGTGCAGGTACTTGTACTCGGGGCTGCCCGGCTCCGGGCGCACGAACGGCAGGTTTTCCAGGTCCTCGTCCTTGACCGGGATATCGAAGCGGTCGCGGAACTGACGCAGGCTGTCGACATCGACCTTCTTGGTGTTGTGCGCGGTGTTCTTCGCTTCACCGGCGCCGGTACCGTAGCCCTTGATGGTCTTGGCCAGGATCACGGTCGGCTGGCCGCTGTGGTTCACGGCCTGGTGGTAGGCCGCGTAGACCTTGTACGGGTCGTGGCCGCCACGGTTGAGCTTCCAGATCTCGTCGTCGGAAAGGTCCTTGACCATCTCCTTGAGCTCCGGGGTGTTGAAGAAGTTTTCGCGCACGTAGGCGCCGTCTTTGGCCTTGTAGTTCTGGTATTCACCGTCGACCACTTCGTCCATGCGGCGCTGCAGAGCACCGTCCTTGTCCTTGGCGAACAGCGGATCCCAGAAGCGACCCCAGACCACCTTGTTGACGTTCCACTGGGCACCGCGGAACACGCCTTCGAGTTCCTGGATGATCTTGCCGTTGCCGCGCACCGGGCCGTCGAGGCGCTGCAGGTTGCAGTTGATTACGAAGATCAGGTTGTCCAGCTTCTCGCGGCCGGCCAGGGAGATGGCGCCGAGGGATTCCGGCTCGTCGCACTCACCGTCGCCCATGAAGCACCAGACCTTCTGCTTGCCGGCCGGGATGAAGCCGCGCGCTTCCAGGTACTTCATGAAGCGCGCCTGGTAGATCGCCTGGATCGGGCCGAGGCCCATGGATACGGTCGGGAACTGCCAGAAGTCCGGCATCAGCCAGGGGTGCGGGTAGGACGACAGACCTTTGCCGTCGACTTCGCGGCGGAAGTTCTTCATCTGGTCTTCGCTGATGCGGCCTTCCATGAAGGCGCGGGCGTAGACGCCAGGGCTCGCATGGCCCTGATAGAACACCAGGTCACCGCCGTGTTCTTCGGTCGGGGCCTGGAAGAAGTAGTTGAAGCCGATGTCATACAGCGTCGCCGAAGAGGCGAAGCTGGAGATGTGGCCGCCCAGATCCGGGTCGTCCAGGTTGGTGCGCATCACCATGGCCAGGGCGTTCCAACGCACCAGCGAGCGGATGCGGCGTTCCATGAACAGGTCGCCGGGCATGCGAGCTTCATGGGTTACCGGGATGCTGTTGCGGTAGGGCGTGGTGATCGCGTAGGGCAGTTGCGCACCGCTACGGGTGGCCAGCTCGCCCAGACGGGTCATCAGGTAATGGGCACGGTCTTCACCCTCACGGTCGAGGACGGATTCAAGGGCGTCCAGCCATTCCTGGGTTTCGATCGGATCGAGGTCTTGCATGGCTTGCTCCAGGGCGGAAAGGCTTCCAGAATCGGAGGCCAGTTGAGTCTCGCCGGCTTTTTGGGCGGGCGAGTTGAAATTCTTGGATTTACCGGGGGTAGGACCGGCCGTATGTAGTTTTACTACATTTCGACGACGGATTCAGCCCTCTGGATACAATTCTTTCGTAGTAAAACTACAATCCGCGGCACTGCCGGCCGCATGTGCCCCGCAGGAGCGGGGCTCCGGGCGTTCGCGCCGTGCGTCCGGCAGTCCGCCAAAAGGATAGACCATGAGCCTGCCGTTGCTGGTCGAGTTGCCCCCTTCTCTGATCCCCCTGGCCGAGCGAGCCGAGCAGTCGCTGCACGCTGCGTTTACCGAGCATGAGGGGCTGGCTGCTCGCGTTGCAGCTTGGCCGCAGGAGCGACGCGATGCCTGGCGGCAGGTGTCGGCCTTGAGCGGCTTCGTTGCCGAGCAGGCTCAGCGTGACCCGCAGATGTTCGTGGCGTTGGCCGAATCAGGTGAGTTGGAGCGCAGCCTGGCGCCAGGCGAACTGCGTCAGCAGTTGGAGGCGCAATTGGCCGAATGTGGCGACGAAGATGCGCTGGGGCGTTGTCTGCGGCGTTTTCGTAATCGCCAGCAGTTGCGCATCATCTGGCGCGATTTCAGTCGCCAGGCGGCGCTGGCGGAGACCTGCCGCGACCTCTCCGATCTTGCCGATGCCTGCATCGATCTTGCCTATCACTGGCTCTATCCGCGCCACTGCACGCAGTTCGGCACGCCGGTCGGGCGACGCACCGGTCAGGCGCAGCACATGGTCATCCTCGGCATGGGCAAGCTCGGCGCGCATGAGCTCAACCTGTCTTCGGATATCGACCTGATCTTCGGCTATCCCGAAGGCGGTGAGACCGAGGGCGTCAAGCGCCCGCTGGATAACCAGGAATTCTTCATTCGTCTGGGGCAGAAGCTGATCAAGGCGCTGGATGCGATCACCGTCGACGGTTTCGTCTTTCGCACCGACATGCGCTTGCGCCCCTATGGCTCCAGCGGTGCGCTGGTATTCAGCTTCAATGCACTGGAGCAGTACTACCAGGACCAAGGGCGCGACTGGGAGCGCTACGCGATGATCAAGGCGCGCGTCGTGGGGGGCGATCAGAAGGCGGGTGCCGAGTTGCTGGAAATGCTGCGGCCCTTCGTCTATCGCCGTTATCTGGACTTTTCCGCCATCGAAGCGCTGCGCGCGATGAAGCTGCTGATCCAGCAGGAGGTGCGGCGCAAGGGCATGAGCGAGAACATCAAGCTTGGCGCCGGCGGCATCCGCGAGATCGAGTTCATCGCCCAGGCCTTTCAGCTTATCCACGGTGGGCGCGACCTCAGCCTGCAGCAGCGGCCGCTGCTCAAGGTGCTGGCGACCTTGGAGGGGCAGGGCTATCTGCCGCCGGCCGTGGTCGCCGAGATGAAGGAGGGTTACGAGTTTCTGCGCTATGCCGAGCATGCGCTGCAGGGCATCGGTGACCGGCAGACGCAGATGTTGCCGGCCGATGCGCAGGATCAGGCGCGCGTGGCAGCGATCATGGGCTTTGCCGACTGGGCAAGCTTTCACGAGCGCCTGATGCATTGGCGTGGCCGCATCGAATGGCATTTTCAGCAGGTGATTGCCGACCCCGATGAGGATGAAACACAGGCAAGCGAGGCCATAGTCGGCGCCGAATGGCTGCCTTTGTGGCAGGGCGCGCTGGATGACGAGGCGGCCGAGCAGCAGCTGCAGGAGGCCGGTTTTGCCGAGGCCGTGACGGCCAGTCGGCGCCTCGCCGATTTGCGCAATGGGCCGCAAGTGCGCGCCATGCAGCGCCTGGGGCGTGAGCGACTGGACGCCTTCATTCCGCGTCTGCTGGCGCAGACGGTAGAGCACGAGACACCGGATCTGGTGCTCGAGCGGGTGCTGCCGCTGGTGGAAAAGGTCGCGCGACGTTCGGCCTACCTGGTTCTTTTGAGCGAAAACCCGGGGGCGCTGGAGCGACTGATCACACTCTGCGCAGCCAGCCCCTGGATCGCCGAGCAGATCGCCCGCTACCCGCTGCTGCTCGATGAGTTGCTCAATGAAGGCCGGTTGTATTCGCCGCCGCTGGCGCCGGAATTGGCAGCCGAGCTGCGCGAGCGGCTGATCCGCATTCCCGAGGAGGATCTGGAGCAGCAGATGGAGGCGCTGCGTCATTTCAAGCTGGCCCACAGCCTGCGCGTGGCCGCCTCGGAGATTGCCGGCACGCTGCCCTTGATGAAGGTGTCGGATTACCTCACCTGGCTGGCCGAGGCGATTCTCGATCAGGTCCTGGCGCTGGCCTGGCAGCACACGGTGCAGCGCCATGGCCGCCCGCAGCGTGTCGATGGCACGCCGTGCGACCCGGATTTCATCATCGTCGGTTACGGCAAGGTCGGCGGCCTGGAATTCGGCCACGGCTCGGATCTGGATCTGGTGTTCATTCATGACGGCGATCCGCAGGCCGAGACCGATGGCGCCAAACCCATCGACGGCGCGCAGTTCTTCACTCGTCTGGGTCAGCGCATCATTCACCTGCTGACCACCCAGACCACCTCCGGCGCCTTGTATGAGGTGGATATGCGCCTGCGACCATCGGGCGCAGCCGGGCTTCTGGTCAGTTCATTGGGCGCCTTCCAGCGCTATCAGGAAAACGAGGCCTGGACCTGGGAACATCAGGCGCTGGTGCGTGCGCGGGTGCTGGTGGGGTGTTCGCGGCTGGCCGGCGAATTCGCCCGGGTGCGCGCCGAGGTGCTGGGGCGCCAGCGCGATATCGAGGCGCTGCGCGTCGAGGTCAGCGAGATGCGGGCGAAGATGCGCGACAACCTTGGCAACAAAAATACCGCGGCCGGAACGGCACCGAACGCCTTCGAGGCCACGTCCTCCTTCGATCTGAAGCAGGACGCCGGTGGTATCGTCGATATCGAATTTATGGTGCAATACGCGGCTCTGGCCTGGTCGTGGCAACACCCGCAGCTACTCGAGTTCACCGATAACATCCGCATTCTGGAAGGTCTGGAGCGGGTCGGTCTGATGGGCGCCGAGGATGCCGCTTTGCTGCGTGAGGTCTACAAGAATTACCGCTCGGCCGCTCATCGCCAGGCGCTGCAGAAGCAGCCTGGCGTGGTGCCGGGTGATCAGTTTCAGGACGAGCGTCGTGCCGTGATGCGCTTGTGGCGTGAGCTGGGGCTGAGTTGAATGACGGGGCTGCGGCCCCACCGAATTGTTCGAACCGTGAAGCGAATTTGAGGAGCAGGCAAGATGTCGATGTCCGACCGTGATGGCGTGATCTGGTACGACGGCAAACTGGTGCCGTGGCGCGAAGCCAACACCCATGTGCTGACCCACACCCTGCACTACGGCATGGGCGTGTTCGAAGGTGTGCGTGCCTACAACACTCCGGACGGCACCGCAATCTTCCGCCTGCAGGCGCACACCGATCGCCTGTTCGACTCCGCGCACATTTTCAACATGCAGATTCCTTTCTCCAAGGAAGAGATCAACGAAGCCCAGCGCGCGGCTGTGCGCGAGAACGGCCTGGAAAGCGCCTACCTGCGTCCGATGGTGTTCTTCGGCAGCGAAGGCATGGGGCTGCGCGCCGCGGGTCTGAAGGTGCACGTAATCGTTGCCGCCTGGCACTGGGGCGCCTACATGGGCGAAGAGGCGCTGGAAGCCGGTATCAAGGTACGCACCAGCTCCTACACCCGCCACCATGTCAACATCTCCATGACTCGCGCCAAGGCCAACGGCAACTACATCAACTCGATGCTGGCGCTGCAGGAAGCCATTTCCGGTGGCGCCGACGAGGCCATGCTGCTGGACCCGGAAGGCTATGTGGCCGAGGGTTCGGGCGAGAACATCTTCCTGGTCAAGGACGGTGTGGTGTACACCCCGGAAGTGACCTCCTGCCTCAACGGCATCACCCGTAGCACCATCCTGACCCTGGCCGCAGAGCACGGCATCAAGGTGGTCGAGAAGCGCATCACCCGTGACGAGGTGTATATCGCCGACGAGGCCTTCTTCACCGGCACCGCCGCTGAAGTCACGCCGATCCGCGAAGTCGATGGCCGCAAGATCGGCGCTGGCCGCCGTGGCCCGGTGACCGAGAAGCTGCAGAAGGCCTACTTCGACCTGGTCACCGGCAAGACCAGCGGCCACGCCGAATGGCGTACGCTGGTTAAATAAGCGCTTGCTCGAAGGCTCGACGGGGAGGCGAAAGCCTCCCCGGTCGTTTCTGGAAAGACTATGAAGATACTTATCGTTGGGCCAAGCTGGGTAGGCGACATGGTGATGGCGCAGACGCTATTCCAGTGCCTGAAACAGCGCCACCCTGCGTGCGAGATCGACGTGCTGGCGCCGGACTGGAGCCGGCCGATCCTTGAGCGCATGCCCGAAGTGCGCGCCGCGCTCAGCCTGCCGCTCGGTCATGGCGTCCTCGATCTGGCCACGCGCCGGCGCATCGGCAAGTCGCTGGCCGGTCATTACGATCAGGCCATCCTGCTGCCCAACTCGCTCAAGTCCGCGCTGGTGCCCTGGTTCGCCGGTATACCCAGGCGCACTGGCTGGAAAGGTGAGATGCGCTATGGCTTGCTCAACGATATCCGCACCTTGGATAAAGAGCGCTACCCGCTGATGATCGAGCGTTTCATGGCGCTGGCCTATGAGCCCGGCGCTCTGTTGCCTCAGCCCTATCCGCAGCCGCGTTTGCAGATTGACGAGTCCAGCCGTGAAGCTGCCCTGGCCAAGTTCGGCCTGCAGCTTGATCGTCCGGTACTGGCGCTGTGTCCGGGCGCGGAGTTCGGTGAGGCGAAGCGCTGGCCGGCCGAGCACTACGCCAAGGTCGCCGAAGTGAAGATCCGTGAGGGCTGGCAGGTCTGGTTGTTCGGCTCGAAGAACGACCATGCCGGTGGTGAGGACATCCGCTTGCGCCTGATTCCGGGCCTGCGCGAGGAGGTCAGCAACCTGTCCGGGCAGACCAGTCTGGCCGAGGCCATCGACCTGATGTCGGCGGCGACTGCCGTGGTGTCCAATGACTCGGGGCTGATGCACGTGGCGGCGGCGCTGAACCGTCCGCTGGTAGCGGTCTATGGCTCCACTTCGCCGGGTTTCACCCCGCCGTTGGCCGATCACGTCGAGATCGTTCGCCTGGGCCTGGAGTGCAGCCCCTGCTTCGAGCGCACCTGCCGCTTTGGTCACTACAACTGCCTGCGCGAACTCAAGCCACGGCCGGTGATCGAGGCGCTGGACCGACTGGTCGGTGAGCCCCTGACCCTGGTCGAGGGCGACTGATTTGCGGGTGCTGATCATCAAGACCTCGTCGCTCGGCGACGTGGTGCATACCCTGCCGGCACTGACCGATGCTGCGCGTGCCATTCCCGGCATCCGTTTCGACTGGGTGGTGGAAGAAGGTTTCGCCGAGATTCCCGCCTGGCATCCGGCGGTGTCCCAGGTGATTCCGGTGGCCATCCGCCGCTGGCGCAAGCACCCCCTGCGCACCTGGCGCAGTGGCGAATGGGCGCGCTTCAAGCAGCGTCTGCGTGAAACCCGCTACGACCTGGTGATCGACGCCCAGGGCCTGCTCAAGAGCGCCTGGCTGACGCGTTACGTGTCGGCGCCGGTGGCCGGTCTGGATCGCGATTCGGCGCGTGAGCCGCTGGCCAGTCGCTTCTATGATCGCCGCTATGCGGTACCCAAGGATCAGCACGCGCTGGAGCGCGTGCGCCAGTTGTTCGCCAAGGCCTTGGGTTATTCGCTGCCGTCCGGTAGCGGTGACTACGGCCTTAACCGTGCAGCGATGATGGACGCTACCGCACAACCCTATCTGGTGTTCCTGCATGGCACCACCTGGGCCAGCAAGCATTGGCCGGAATCCGACTGGCGCGCCCTGGCCGAGCGCATGGACGAGCTGGGCTGGGCCGTGCGCCTGCCCTGGGGCAACGAGACGGAGAAGGCACGTGCCGAGCGCATCGTCGCCGGGCTCACCCATGCCTCCGTGCTGCCCAAGCTGAACCTGGCCGGCGTAGCCAAGGTGATCGCCGGCGCCAGCGCCTGCGTCTCGGTCGACACCGGGCTGGGTCATCTGGCTGCGGCGCTGGATGTGCCGAATATTTCTCTCTACGGCCCGACCCTGCCTGGCAAGGTGGGCGCCTACGGTCGTAGCCAGATTCACCTGTGTGCCAGCGGCCCGAACGCCGGCAGCGGTGACCGTGACAAGCCCTGCTTCGATGGCCTCGGCGCCGAGCGCGTCGGCCTGGAACTGGAGGCGCTGCTGCTGGCGCCTCCCGGCACCCTTTAAGGAGCGGCTATGCAACTGGCCTTCGTTCTCTACAAGTACTTCCCGTTCGGCGGGCTGCAGCGCGATTTCATGCGTATCGCCCTGGAGTGTCAGGCGCGCGGCCATGCCATTCGCGTCTACACGCCGATCTGGGAAGGGGAAAACCCTGGCGGCTTCGACGTGCGCGTGGCGCCAGTGCGGGCGCTGTTCAATCACCGCCGTAACGAGAAATTCACGGCCTGGCTGCAGGCCGATCTGGCGCGCGATCCGGTCGACCGGGTGATCGGCTTCAACAAGATGCCGGGTCTTGACGTGTACTACGCCGCCGACGGCTGTTTCGAGGACAAGGCGCAGACCCTGCGCAACCCGATCTATCGCCGCTGGGGGCGCTACAAGCACTTCGCCGACTACGAGCGCGCGGTGTTCGCGCCCGAATCGAAGACCGAGATCCTGATGATCTCCGAGGTACAGCAGCCGCTGTTCATCAAGCACTACAAGACGCCGCTGCAGCGTTTCCACCTGCTGCCGCCGGGGATTGCCCAGGATCGCCGCGCGCCGGCCAATGCAGCCGAGATTCGCGCCGAATTCCGCCGCGAATTCAAGCTGGCCGACGAGGACCTGCTGCTGGTGCAGATCGGTTCCGGCTTCAAGACCAAGGGCCTGGATCGCAGCCTCAAGGCGCTGGCGTCCTTGCCGCGCGAGCTGCGCAAGCGTACGCGGCTGATCGCTATCGGCCAGGATGATCCCAAACCCTTCCTGCTGCAGATCAAGGCGTTGGGTCTGTCCGATCAGGTGCAGATTCTCAAGGGGCGCAGCGACATTCCGCGCTTTCTGCTCGGCGCCGATCTGCTGATCCATCCGGCCTACAACGAGAATACCGGCACGGTGCTGCTGGAAGCGCTGGTGTCCGGCCTGCCGGTACTAGTCACCGATGTCTGCGGCTACGCCCACTACATCGCCGATGCCGATTGCGGCCGCGTGCTGCCCAGCCCGTTCGAGCAGGAGCAGCTCAACCGCACCCTGGCCGACATGCTCGCCGATCCCGAGCGCCGTGCCTTCTGGGGGCGCAACGGCCTGGCCTACGCCGACAGCGCCGACCTGTATTCGATGCCGAAGAAGGCTGCCGATGTGATCCTCGCGGAGAAGCGCGCGTGAAGCTGATTCTCGCCGAACCCTTCAAGAGCCTGTGGGCGGGCCGCGATGCGTTCGAGGCCGTCGAGGCGCTGCAGGGCCAGGTCTATCGCGAGCTGGAAGGTCGCCGTACGCTGCGTACCGAGGTCGACGGGCGTGGCTACTTCGTCAAGATCCACCGCGGCATCGGCTGGGGCGAGATCGCCAAGAACCTGCTCACGGCCAAGGCCCCGGTACTGGGCGCCGGACAGGAATGGCAGGCCATTCAGCGTTTGACCGAAGCCGGCGTGCCAACCATGACCGCCGTGGCCTACGGCGAGCGCGGCAGCAATCCGGCCAGCCAGCACTCGTTCATCATCACCGAGGAACTGGCGCCGACCGTCGACCTGGAGCAGCTCAGCCTCAATTGGGCTCAGCAGGCGCCGAAGCCGGCGCTCAAGTGGGCGCTGATCGAGCGAGTGGCGCAGATGACCGGCGAGATGCACCGCGCCGGAGTCAATCATCGCGACTGCTATATCTGCCACTTCCTGCTGCATACTGATCGGCCGATCCAGGCCAGCGACCTGCACCTATCGGTCATCGATCTGCACCGGGCCCAGGTTCGAGACACGGTACCCCGCCGCTGGCGCGACAAGGATCTGGCCGCTCTGTATTTCTCGGCGCTGGATATCGGTCTGACCCACCGCGACAAGCTGCGTTTCCTGCGCACCTACTTCCAGCGGCCCCTGCGCCAGATTCTGCGTGAAGAGGCAAGCCTGCTTGCCTGGCTGGAGCGCAAGGCGGCGAAACTCTATGAGCGTAAGCAGCGTTATGGGGATGCGCTCTGATGGCTAGCTGGACTCTTGCCCCTGAATATCATGCACTCGCTGCGGACTTCGGGTCTCTGGAGGCTGTTTTCGCCATTGAAGGCGAACGCCTGACCAAGGATCCACTTTCGGAAGTCATCCGCATCGAGCGCAAGGGTATTCGCTATTACGTCAAGCGCTATTGGGGGGCTGGCAAGGGGCTGCGACGTTATGTCGGCAGGCCTCGGGTAAAGGCCGAATGGCAAAATCTCAGATATTTCGCCAAATGGGGAATTCCGACAGCCCCTATCGTCGCTCACGGCCTGGAACGTCGATATGGGGCGTTTGTACGAGGTGCGCTCATCACTCGCGAGCTTGAGGGTACGTTGGATCTGGCCGAGCTAGCCAACACGGGTGATGTCCGTTTGCATGATGCCGCCTGGGTCGACTGTGTGAGTCGTCAGTTAGCCCGTGCAACCCGACTGATGCATGACCATCGTTTCACCCACAATGATCTGAAGTGGCGCAATCTGCTGGTTAACGAAAAGGCAGAGCTGTTCTTCATCGACTGTCCCACCGGCAGCTTCTGGTGGGGCTCGCTGCTGCGCTATCGCATCGTCAAGGATCTGGCCTGCCTGGATAAGGTGGCCAAGCGGGTGCTGTCGCGCACGCAGCGCCTGCGTTTCTATTTGCAGTATCGTGGTCGGAGCCGTCTCAGTGATGGCGATAAGACGCGCCTGCGGCAGGTGCTGAAATTCTTCGAGGGACGTGAATGAGTGACTTCATCGCGGCGCAGGATCGAGCTCTGCTCGAGCGCCACGGTCTGTCCAGCTTCGATGCCCTTTGGGCGCTGAAGCTGGAGGCCGTGGACGAGCCCAACACCGAGCGCGGCGGCTGGAGCACGGTGTATCGCCTGGAACTGGGCGAGCGCGCTTTCTATCTCAAGCGACAAAGCAATCACCTGACACGTAGCCTGCTGCGCCCGTTCGGTGAGCCCACCTTTGCCCGTGAGTTTCGCAATATCCGCCGCTATGCCGAGCGAGGGATTCCCGCGCTGCAGGCCGCGTTCTTCGGGCAGCGTACGCTGCCGGGTGAGCGCCGCGCTGTTCTGCTGACTCGTGCCCTGGACGGCTGGAATGACCTTGCCCACTGGCTGGAACGCTGGTCGAGCCTCGACTGGCCGAAGCGCAGTGCGATCCTGCGTGCGTGCGGAGAGCTGGCGCGACGTCTCCATCAGGCTGGACAGATGCATGGCTGCTTCTATCCCAAGCACATCTTCCTGCAGGAACAGGGCGCAGCGTTCGAGGCGCAATTGATCGATCTGGAGAAAACCCGGCCTTTGCTGCTTGGGCGCCGTGACCGAATCAAGGATCTCGAACCACTGTTGCGCCGCGCCAGGATCTGGCGTGAATCCGAGTTTCGCGAGCTGCTTGCCGCCTATCTTGGTGACACAGCGGATGTTGATCGATGGTGGCACATGCTCAGTGCACGCCAGCGTAACAAGGAGGCGCGCTGATGCAGTTGAGTGAACTGAGTCAGGTTGGGCGTGCGCCTGAGCTGCCGTTGATGCTGGAGGTTGCCGGCGAGCCGCTGATACTGGAGCGCCTGCTGCGCGTGTTGCCTGGGCAGCGTTATGTCGCGGTTGCCCGTTGGCACGAGCGGCTGGTGCTGGCCAAGCTGCTGGTGGGCAGCAAATCGCAACGGCACTTTCAGCGGGAGCTGGAGGGCGCCGAGCTGATGGTCGGGCAGGGGCTGGTCACACCCGAGCTGCTGGCCCAGGGCTTTATCGAGGGGCAGGGCGGTTGGCTGCTGTTCGACTATCTCTCCGGGGCGCAGAGCCTCTGGGATGCCTGGCGTCAGGCAGCGCGCGAGCCGCTGCTAAGCGATGCGCAACAGGCGGTGCTGGCCGAGGCGCTGGGTGCGATCGGGCAAATGCATGCTCAGGGCTTGTGGCAGTCCGACCTGCATCTGGACAACCTGCTGCGGCACGAAGGCCGTCTGTATCTGATCGACGGCGGCGGCGTGCGCTACGAGACGCCAGGACAGCCGCTGTCCCGTGCGCATGTGCTGGAAAACCTCGGGGTGTTCTTCGCTCAGTTACCGGCCGAGCTGGATCCCTTTCTCGAAGAGCTACTGATTCATTATCTGCTGGCCAATGGCGAGCATGCATTGCCACTGGAAATGCTGCAGGCCGAGATATCCAAGGTGCGCCGTTGGCGTCTACGTGACTACCTGAGGAAGGTCGCGCGTGACTGTAGCCTGTTCGCCGCATGTATTGGCGCTTTTGGCCTTCGCGTGGTACGCCGCGAAGCTGAGCCAGCATTGCAGCCGCTGTTGAGCGATCTCAATGCTCGGATCGACGCTGGACATATCTATAAGACCGGTGGCGCCGCTACCGTCGCGCGCGTGGAGCTCGACGGGCGCCCACTGGTGGTCAAGCGTTACAACGTGAAGAACCTGCTGCACTGGCTCAAGCGCTTCTGGCGGCCCAGTCGCGCCTGGCATAGCTGGCGTGAAGGCAATCGCCTGCAACTGCTGGGCATCACTACGCCAACGCCGCTTGCCGTGATCGAGCAGCGCTGGTGCTGGCTGCGAGGGCGTGCCTACCTGATTACCGACTATTGCGGCGGGCAGGATATAATCGCGCGTTTTGAGGCATACCTGCAGGCAACACCCCCGGAAACCGAGCTTCTGGCCCTGGATCGATTGTTCGCTGCCTTATTGCGCGAACGCATCAGTCACGGTGATTTCAAGGGGCACAACCTGTTCTGGGATGACGCGCAGGGCGCCTGGTCGCTGATCGACCTCGACGCCATGTGCCAGCATCGCAGTACGCGTAGTTTCGCTCGGGCCTATGCCCGCGACCGCGCCCGTTTTCTGCGCAACTGGCCGGCGGACTCTGCCCTGCACCAGTTGCTCGACCAACGTTTACCGCAGGTGCCCGGCACCTGCCCGAATTAGAGGCTCAAACCTGTGGCACTGACCATTCTCGGCCTGTCCGGCGCCCTCAGTCACGATCCGTCCGCCGCGCTGTATATCGACGGCAAGCTGATCGCGGCCGTGGAAGAGGAGCGCTTCGTGCGCGACAAGCACGCGAAGAACCGCATGCCCTACGAGTCGGCCAAGTTCTGCCTGGAACAAGCCGGGATCAAACCGTCGGACGTCGACGTGGTGGCGATTCCCTTCGCCCCCATCAGCATCTTCGAGAAGGCCCGCTGGCAGTACGCCAAGCGCTACGCCTACGCGCCGGATCGTGCCTTGGATGCGATCCTGTTCGGCAACCGTCGCTACAAGCGCTACAAGAAGCGTATCGAGTGGTGCCTGGTGCAACTCGGCTTCGACCTGAAGAAGGTCAAGATCGAGCCGGTCGAACACCACCTGGCGCACGCCTCCAGTGCCTATCACTGCTCGGGTTTCAAGGAGAAGACCGCGATCCTCGGCATCGACGGCAAGGGCGAGTACGCCACCACCTTCTTCGGTTACGGCGAGAACGGCAAGATCCACAAGATCAAGGAGTTCTACGATCCGGATTCGCTCGGCGGCCTCTATGGTGCGATCACCGAGTACCTGGGCTTCGAGATGCTCGATGGCGAGTTCAAGGTCATGGGCATGGCGCCCTATGGCGATGCCGCCAAGTACGATTTCTCGCGCCTTGCCAAGTTCGAGAACGGCGAGCTGATCATCAATACCGAGTACGCCAACGTCATCGGTTTCCGTCGCTACAAGGAAAACGGCAAGGGCTACTACTTCTCGCCCAAGCTGATCGAGTGGCTCGGTCCGAAACGTGAAGGCGATATCGCCGACGACCCGTACATCCATTATGCGGCCAGCATGCAGGCGCTTTTCGAGAAGCTGGCGCTGCAGATGATGGAGTACTACCTCGGCGACATCCTCAAGGAAACCGGCAAGATCGCTTTCGCTGGCGGCTGTGCGCTGAACGTCAAGCTGAACCAGAAGATCATCGCGCGCGATGACGTCAAGGAACTGTTCGTGCAGCCGGCTTCTGGCGACGCGGGCACGGCTGTCGGTGCCGCGGCCTACGTCTCGCACAAGCGTGGCGTGCCGGTGGAGAAGATGGAGCACGTCTACCTCGGCCCCTCGTACAGCAATGAGGATGTCATCGCTGCCTGTGCGAAACACCCGAACAAGCCGGTGTTCAAGCGCATCGACAACATGCCCGAGCGCATTGCCAGGATCATGGTCGACGGCAATCCGGTGGCCTGGTTCCAGGGGCGCATGGAGTTTGGTCCGCGTGCCCTCGGTGGCCGCTCGATCATCGGCTGTCCGAGCGTACCGGGCGTTGCTGATCGCATTAATGAGCAGATCAAGTTCCGTGAGCGCTGGAGACCTTTCTGCCCGTCGATGCTCGACACCGTTGCGCCGAAGATGCTCAAGGTCGATCACCCGAGCCCGTTCATGACCTTCACCTTCGAGGTCAACGAGGAGTGGAAGGAGCGCGTTGGCGAAGTGGTGCACGAGGACGGCACCTCGCGTGCCCAGGTGTTGGAGCGCCGCTTCAATCCACGCTGGTACGACTTGATGCTTGAGCTGGAGAAACTGACCGGCAACGGTGTGTCGCTGAACACCTCGCTCAACCGCCGTGGCGAGCCGATGATCTGCTCGCCGACCGACGCGCTGAACATGTTCTACGGTTCGGACCTGCAGTATCTCATCATGGAAGACGTACTCGTGGTCAAGGACGGCAAGGACTGGTATGACGGCGTCTGAGCAGGCGGACGGCCAGGCGCAGCGCTGGGTTCTGCAGTTCTGCCACGGCTATGACGGCCCCTTTCTGGATTGCGCCCGGCAATACGCGGTGTTGTTCCAAGGGACGTCGTACAAGGTCTGCACCGTCTATCTGACCGGTAAGCCGAGCGTCGAGGTCGAGCAAGGTTCGGCCTCCGACGAGGTGATTTTCCTCGATTATTCCAGCGCCCAGGTGCGGGGTCTCAAGCTTGGGGCGATCCGCGATTTTAGGCGGATTGCCGCCTCGCGCGACTTTGCGCTTTGTATTGCGCACCGCTTCAAGCCGATCTACGTCGCGCTGCTCGGCAGCGATCTGCCGGTGATCGGCGTGCATCATGCCTTCGGCGACTACAAGCGTCGCTCCCGCCAGCTATTCGCCAACTTCTTCCGCAAGCGCCTGGCGTTGCTTGGCGTGTCCAACGCGGTGCGTGACGACATGCGCGCCTGCTTGCCAAGCTGGCCGGTCGAGCGCATCGAAACCCTCTACAACCGTATCGATGTCGAGGCCGTGCAGGCTGAACAGGTATCTCGGGAGGCTGCCCGTGAACATCTGGGCTTGCCGCAGGAGGCCTGGGTGGTCGGCAATGTCGGTCGACTGCATCCGGACAAGGATCAGGCCACGCTGATTCGTGGTTTCGCCCAGGCGCTGCCGCAACTACCTGCCGGCAGCCTGCTGGCGATCATGGGGCGTGGCCGGCTGGAGGCTCAGCTCAAGGCTTTGGCGGCGGAGCTGGGCGTCAGTGATGCCGTATGCTTCCTCGGCCAGGTGCCAAATGGACGGCGCTACTTCAAGGCGTTCGATGTGTTCGTCCTCAGCTCCGACCATGAGCCCTTCGGTATGGTATTGCTGGAGGCGATGGCGGCCGGGGTGCCTGTATTGGCGAGTGACTGCGGAGGTGCAAGGGAGGTCGTGGACGCTGCAGCCAATCGTTTCCCGCTGGGGAGTAACGACGCTCTTGCTCAGCGTTTGTTGTATTGTGCGTCCCCTTCGTCTTCTGCTCGCGAAGAGCATGTTCCGCAACGATTCAGCGATGCCGCAGCCAGAGAACACTTCTGGAGTTTGCAAATGCTTGCTGACTTGAGATCAGTGTTGCTGAAGTAGTTCATTTTCCAAGGACATTTATCGTGATCACGGCGTTGAAGGTAGCGTACTACAGGCACTGGCTGCGCCAGCGTGGCGTCAAGCTGTCTGTCGACGTAACCGACTTGCCGAAGAAAGCGGTATTGCGTATGGAAGAGGGCTGTTCCATCGGCAAGGTAGAAACAACCTTTGCTGACTTGCAAGTTGGGGCGATGACTTACATCCGTAGTGACTCCGAACTGCAGAATGTTTCAAAAATAGGGCGTTTTTGTTCAATCAGTAACGCAGTGGTGATTGGCCAGGAAAAGGCCGGGCATCCATTGAATTGGGTCAGTTCTCATCCGATGCAATATACGGGGACTCAGTTGCATTACAGTGCCACTGCGGCTCCCGCCGAGGTTGGTCACGATGTCTGGATCGGTCGCGAAGCAATGATCCTTGAGGGGGTCAAGATCGCCACCGGAGCTGTTGTCGCCACTCGTTCTGTAGTGACTCGGGATGTGCCCCCATATTGCATTGTTGCAGGATCGCCTGCTCGAATCGTTCGATATCGACATGCCGATCATGTGATTGCCGGGCTATTGGAAAGCGCCTGGTGGGAGCTACCCGTCGATGTCTTGCAGCGCCTGTCACTTGATGTGCCGGAGCGTTTCCTCGACCAGCTCAAGGCATTGTCATCGCGAGAGCTGGCTGTCTACAGGCAAGTCGAGGTCAGCCGGCAGGGCTGCCGTGAGCTTCGCGCCAGCACAAACTGAACGGGTGAGTTAATTAGATGAAAGTTCTGTTTCTTGTGCAGGCTGAGCAGAGAGCGATTCTGGATCGGCTCTACGATGGCATTCGGAACAACTGTGAATGCGACATGCGCTGGTTGGGAAGTAAGGAACAGGCCAATTTACGCCGTTACTTCCGCGATCATGTGGACGTTGCTCGCTACGATCGCATTCTGTTTTTCCTGCGCTTCAAGCAGGAAATTCGTCAGGTGGGCTTTATTCGCAGCGTACCCAATTTGGTGATTCTGGAGCACGATGCTTATCAGAACTATATCCCGTGCAAGTACACCGGAAAGTTCAGCGAGCATTACCGGAAGTTGCCTTGGGCGCGTGTGATCAGCTCGGGGTATGAGGTCACTGAGCGGTTGCGCGCTGAAGGCCATGACGCGGTGTTTGTTCCCAAGGGGTACGATCAGGCACTGCTCAGTGATCTAGGGCTTGAGCGCGATATAGAGCTTGGATTCGTTGGTAGTACAAAAAGTGTTGCCTACAGCGGACGCAAGGCGCTGCTGGATGAGTTGAGTCAGGTTGAGAACCTGGTCGTCACGCGAACCAAGTCAGGCGATGACTACCTCAACACACTTAATCGCATCCGCTTCTTCGTTAGTGCCGATGTTGGTATGGGTGAATACATGATCAAGAACTTCGAGGCCATGGCCTGCGGCTGCGTCCTGTTGGCTTACGATCACGGCGAACGGGAGAGCGCAGCACTGGGGTTCGTCGATATGGAGAATCTAGTCCTATACCGCACTGTCGACGAACTGCGTGGAAAATTGGCGGAGCTGCGCGCCAATCCTGCGTGGGCCACGCGCATCGCGGCCTCTGGAAAAGCGCTAGCTGAGTCGCGTTATGGCTTCGATCGAATTGGAGCTGAAATCGTGCGAGCCATGCAGGCACCGCTGCGGCCAGCTGAGGCGCCTGGCTGGTTGTCCCGGGTACGTAACCGCCTAGGAATCTGAGTATGTCCATACCTCGCATGCTCTTCCTGATTCCTTATTTCGGTCGTTGGCCTTTCTGGATGCCTTTCTTCTTGAGGAGCTGTCAGGCTAACCCTGATGTCCAGTGGTTGTTCTTCACTGATTGTGGCGAGCCGGCCAATGCCCCGGAAAACGTCCGCTTCCGACATATTACGTTCTCCGACTATTGCCTAGAGGTGTCTGCACGCCTGGGGATCGACTTCCAACCCAGTACCCCATACAAGCTATGCGACCTGAAGCCGGCTCTGGGATATGTACATGCTGGAGAGCTAGACGGCTTCGATTTTTGGGGGTTCAGTGATATCGATCTGATCTACGGCGACCTGCGCCAGTATTTCTCAGCGGAGCGGCTGCGGCGTTTCGATCTGCTATCGACTCACGAGCGGCGAGTTTCCGGGCACCTATGTGTTTTGCGCAACAGCAACAGAATGCGCGAAGCATTCATGCAGGTCCCTAACTGGCAGAAAAAGCTCGCATCGAGTGAGCACTATGCGTTTGATGAGGCGGATTTCAGTCGTTTATTCATACGTTACAAGAACTGGCCGTCGCCAGTACGATGGCTTGTCGATATTTGTAATCCCTGGCGTCGCCAGAGTGAGTTTGTCGAGGCGTTTAGTACCCCGAATGGTCGATTACCTTGGCACGATGGCAGTTTCAACTTTCCCCGCCGTTGGATCTGGCGGCAGGGTAGGTTGAGTAACGAGCGTGATGAGGCTAGGCAGTTTCCATATTTTCATTTCATTGGTTGGAAATGCGATGCTTGGCCGACTCATCCTGAGTCCACGCTGATATCCGACGCCATGCTGGCAAGCAAGGATGCCTGGAGCATCACTCCACAGGGTTTTCGAGAGGTTTGAAACTTGATTTTTTCCCAGGACAGTGAAATCACTTTAGTCGTAACCAGTTGTGGGCGTTTCGATTTGCTCAAGCGGACGCTGGCAAGCTTCGATGATTTCAATACCGCTCCAGTCCGGGAGGTGTTCATCACCGAGGACTCCGGGGATGAGGCCGTCCGAGCCTGCATTCCCGAACACTGGCGTGATCATACGACGTTCTTCATAAATACCCCGCGTTTGGGACAGTTACGCTCCATTGATCTTGCCTATTCACACGTCAACACACGGTGGATATTCCATTGTGAGGACGATTGGGCGTTCTACCGGCCTGGTTTTGTCGAAGAGTCTCTTCTGTTGCTCGAGGCCGAGCCACAAGCGCTACAGGTTTGGCTTCGCAGTGCCGCTCATGATCTTGCGGTTCACAGCCCTTACGTCTATCAGGATGACCGTAAGGTCGCTCACGGGATTCCCTACTACAGGGTCGGTTCGCATAAGCAGGACTGGCAGGGCTTTTCATTCAATCCAGGGTTGCGCCGTCTCGCGGACTATCAGCAGTACGCACCTTACGCCCAATATGACGGAGAGAAGGACCTGTCACGTTTGTACGCATCAGCACAGCGACATGCATTGATTCTAGAAAATGATGCTGTGTTGCATACCGGCTTTGGCGAACACGTCAGTGTGCCCGAGGAGCGAACCAAGAAGACTCAGCGCAAGAGACGCGAGCGGCTGCGTCTGTTGGCAGTGTTCATCGTTGGGGTGCTTCTTGGGGTATTTCTGTGACGGCCTTGCAGCGTCTGAAGGAACTGCATGAGCGTTTTGGTTATTTCACACTGGCGTTGTTGGTGTTCATCGCCAGTTTCCTGCTGTTGCCGACCAGCAAGATGGTCAACAACGTCTATTACGTACTGCTGGCACTACCTGCACTGTTCGTGCTTTTGAGGACGCTTGGTCGCGCCGTTGAGCCGTCCCCTATCTTGAATGTTTGTGGGTTATTGGGTGCGTGGTATTTACTGATAGGCGCTCTGTCTGCGGAACCGCAGTTCTTCAAGCATTTGCTTTATGTAGCTCTGTTCGTTTTGCTCGTTAGCCAGTTGGTTGATCCGCGGCTTTTTAGAACGTCTACGTTCAGTCGCAGTCTATTCTGGGGCCTGCTCATCTATATTCTGGGCTCGGCAATTATTTATTGGACTACCGGCCGCTACGCACTTGGGCAGCGCGTGCTCTGGCTGCCGGGTCGAATGACTGGCCCTATATATACGAGTATGTGGTTGGCCTGCTGTTTTGCACTCGCGCTGCCCACATGGCTGGCTCAGCGACGTTGGCTGGAATTGAGCGCTGCAGCATTATTGGCGCTATTTTGCATGGCTTATGTTTTACAGAGCCGTTCTGGTCTATTGGGTATGGTGGCCATTGCGGCTCTTTTAGCCGGCTGGCTGCTGTTAAGGCGTGCGCGCTATTTGTTGTTGTTGGGGGTTGTCGTCCTTTCGCTCGCTGTATTGACTCTGTTCATCGCGCGCGAGATACCCGAGGTCGCCCGGCTTTTTATCCGCGCAGACGCGGGGCGTCTGCAGTTATGGCGCATTTTGGTGGGCGAGTGGGTTGATTGTGGTTTGTGGTTAGGGTGTGGGATGCAGCACGTCAGCGAGGCGACGATTCTTCGTTCGCAGCCTATTCAGCATCCGCACAATATCTTTCTAGCTCTTGGGCTTTATAGCGGCTTGGTCTCACTGCTGATTTTTCTAGCATTGGTAGCGTTGGTGTTGCGGCGTGCCTGGCTACGCAGTGATCCATGGGGTTATATCTTCTGGTAGCGCTGATCGTCCTGAATTTCGATGGCAGCAAGCTGGTAGGCAATCCAGACGAACTCTGGCTGTTGGTGCTTATGCCGATGGCATTAATTGCCAATCAGCGCCGGGATACGACTTGAGGTGGCTGGCTCAAGGAGTCTTGCGAATGAGCGCGCAGTGGGTCCAAAGCGCAGTGCTATCGAGAGTAAGACCTTCTTTGCGCAGGTACTTGTCGAAGTGCTCTTGGTTACGGCGAATCCTGCCAGGGCCTAGTGGTCCGCGGCGGACGTGCAAGTCGGCTATGTCGATCAGGCCCAATGTGCTATCTGGCGTGAGTACGATGTTGCCCAAATGCAGGGAGCGAAAGTAGATACCGTTCTCGTGCAGATGGTTGATGAACTGCGCTAGCTTGGGGAGCAAATTTGGCCACGCTTCCGAATCAGTTTTCAAAATTTGGGAGAGCGTTTTGCCCGGCAGTGGCCGGTAAAGTACGGCCGTCCAAGCTGGATCGTCCAGCTGGTAAAGCTTCAATGGAGTGAGCGTGGGAATACCACGCTGATGAAGGCTTACAGCGTTTGTGCAGAAGCGTAACGATTGCGGGCGCAGCAAGGCAGACGAAAACAGGCGCTTGCGGCGGAAGAGCTTGAGCATGTTCCCATCACTAAGCTCATACACCTTCGGGCCAAAGCTGTCCTGCTCCAAGATGCTGGCATCCTCGGTCATTTCGTTAAGCGATGTGTTGGGAAGATGGATGAAGGTCAGCACATTGGGGGGCCTTGTTTGTCGCGGAGCTGCATATGATGCCCGATCTTGCAAGGGCGCGGCCATGATATCGGGAGTGTTAAGATTGTCGCCCCTTTACGGTTGAAAGCGGATATGACAGAAAATCCCCAGCAGAACGCTGCTACCAGCGTCGCTATTTATCTTCGGTTGCTGGCTTACGTGAAGCCGTATGTTGGTTTTTTCCTGCTTAGCATCGTCGGCTTCCTGATCTTCGCTTCCACCCAGCCTATGCTGGGCTACATCCTCAAGTACTTCGTCGATGGACTGTCCAATCCCGAGGCCAGCCTGTTCGAGGGCGTTCCGTGGTTGTTGGAGCATGCTCCCTGGCTGGCGCACCTGAAGCTGCTGCAGGCTGTGCCGTTGTTGATCGTACTGATCGCTTTGTGGCAGGGGATTGGCTCGTTTCTGGGCAACTATTACCTGGCCAAGGTCTCCATGGGACTGGTGCAGGACTTGCGCATCGCGCTGTTCAACAACCTGCTGACGCTGCCCAATCGCTATTTCGACAACCACAACTCCGGTCACCTGATTTCACGCATCACCTATAACGTGACCATGGTCACGGGTGCTGCCACGGATGCGATCAAGGTGGTGGTTCGTGAAGGGATGACGGTGATCTTCCTGTTCGCCACCCTGCTGTGGATGAACTGGAAGCTGACACTCGTAATGGTGGCCATTTTGCCGGTCATCGGGCTTATGGTGACCAGCACCAGCAAGAAGTTTCGCAAGCAAAGCAAGAAAATTCAGACCAGTATGGGGGACGTCACTCATGTGACCTCGGAGAGTATCCAGGGGTATCGTGTGGTACGTAGCTTCGGCGGCGAGGACTACGAGAAGCAGCGCTTTCTCGAGGCCAGCGAAGAGAACAAGCTCAAGCAGCTGAAGATGGTCAAGACCAACGCCGTCTATACCCCGTCGCTGCAACTGGTTATTTACAGTGCCATGGCGGTGCTGATGTTCCTGGTATTGTGGCTGCGCGGTGACTCGTCTGCTGGTGATCTGGTCGCCTATATCACCCTGGCCGGCTTGCTGCCCAAACCCATCCGTCAGCTGTCGGAAGTCAGCTCCACCATCCAGAAGGGCCTGGCCGGTGCCGAGAGCATTTTCGAGCAGCTCGACGAGTCTCCTGAGGTGGATCACGGCACTCAGGAGCGTGAGCGCATCAGCGGTCGCCTCGAGGTTCGTGATCTGAGCTTCAGCTACCCAGGTTCGGAAAAGCCCGTGCTGAACGACATCTCCTTCGTTGCCGAGCCAGGGCAGATGGTGGCACTGGTCGGTCGCTCCGGTAGCGGTAAGTCGACCCTTGCCAACCTGATCCCGCGTTTCTATCACCACGAACAGGGCAGCATTCTGCTCGATGGCCTTGATGTGGAGGATTACACCCTGCGCAACCTGCGCCGCCATATCGCACTGGTGACCCAGCATGTCACGCTGTTCAACGACACCGTGCGCAACAACATCGCTTACGGTGATCTGGCTGGTGCATCGCTAGAGGCCGTTCAACAGGCGGCAGGTGACGCTTATGCGGCGGAATTCATCGAGAAAATGCCTCAAGGCTACGACACTCTGGTCGGTGAGAATGGTGTATTGCTCTCCGGCGGCCAGCGTCAGCGCCTTGCCATTGCGCGTGCGCTGCTCAAGGATGCACCGCTGCTGATTCTCGACGAGGCCACTTCGGCGCTGGATACCGAGTCCGAGCGGCATATCCAGGCTGCACTGGACCAGGTGATGCAGGGCCGTACCACGCTGGTGATCGCGCACCGCCTGACCACGATCGAGAAGGCCGACCTGATCCTGGTGATGGATCAGGGGCAGATAGTCGAGCGCGGCAATCATGCCGAACTGCTTGCGCAGAACGGCTACTATGCGCGGCTGCATGCCAAGCAATTCGAAGAGACCTCCGATGTCTCCGGCAGCGAGCACGGCGCCTGATGCTGAACCGTCTACCATTCTGGCGGGAGCGCGGCTGGACCGCGATCTCTGCTACTGAATATGCAGATGCCTGGGCGCGTTTTGGCGGAAGCGTGGCAACCCATCCCGAGGTGGTTGCACGCTTGGCCGACTTGGCCGGTATCCCCGTGCGCTATCTGGGTTGGCTCGTGGATGACCAGTTGCAGGCGGCGATACCGACATGGGGCCGATACCTGGCTCTGTCCAAGGACGTATTGAAACAGCAGGGCAGGCGAGGACTGTTCGATCTGGGCAACGCGGAGATCATTCTGCCTGTGGCTGCAGATGCGCGCGTTCCGCTGCGCCATTGCGCCCGCTACCTTTCCGAGCTCAATGTCGCTCAATTGATCGGTGTCAGTGAGCAGCCCGAGGGCCTGGCGCTTGCCCGTGAGCCTGAGCAGTACAGCAAGAAGTTCCGCTACAACCAGCGCCGCGAGCAACGTTTGCTGGAAGAAGCGGGCGGAGTAATCCGTCCGATGCTGGAGCTGACGCCGGAGGAACAGGCGCGCATCTACGCCGACCTGTTCCAGCGCCGTTGGGGCTTCGAGGCCACCGGCAAGGGTCATCTGGCGGAGGTGTTCGGCCTGCTGCGCGAGTTCATGACCGGCTCGCTGATCTACCTCAACGACGAGCCGGTGGCGATCCAGGTGCTGTATCGCGTCGAGGCCCCCCAGTGGGTGAGCCTGGAGTACATCAACGGCGGGGTCGACCCGCAGCAGCGCGAGTTCAGCCCCGGCAGCGTGCTCAGCTTCGTCAACACACAAGGCGAATGGGAACATGCGCGTGCGCTGGGTAAGCCGCTGCGCTATTCCTTCGGCCGCGCCGACCGTGAATACAAGGATCGCTGGTGCAACCGGGTGCCGGTCTATCAGGTGTGAAGCCCATGAATGGACGCAAGCAACAGCTGCTCAAACAGCATCGGCGCAACAAGCGCATCGCGCTATTGCTAGCGCTGCTGACTTTGCTGGCGCTCGGTATTTTCGTCGCCTGGTGGCTGCCACCTCTGTTACTGGCGCTCGGCTGGGTAGCGCACGAGGCCTGGTTCGCCGATCACCTGTTCTATTCGCCGCACGACGATTACCGCTACGACTTTCCCGATGACTGCCTCAGCGTGCCAGCACGTATCGAGCAGGGGGCGCTGCAGGTCGAGGCCGATCTGAATGGCTACGACACGCTGGTGCTCGAACTACGGCTGACGGCGACCTGGCTCGGGCGCTGGCTCGATCCCCATGTACTGGTGGGTGATGACCGCCAGGATTTTGAGCGCGGCGTGGCTGGGCGCCGCTACCTCAATCTCTCGGGGCAGTCGGTGCGAGGGCTGAACATCGTCCCACGTTTCTGCCGCATTGCGGGTGAGTTGCGCCTGCATGCCATGCGCAATCCCGATTTCACCGCGCAGCGCATGCTGATCATCGCGCCGCATGCCGACGATGCCGAGCTGGCAGCTTTTGGTCAGTACAGCCGCTCGGCCGATACCGCCATCGTGACCCTGACTCAAGGTGAGATCGAGGCAGAGCACTATGAGCGCCTCGGCCTGGACAAGGCTGCCGCTGCTCGCCTGAAAGGCCGGTTGCGCGCATGGGATAGCCTGGCCGCGCCACTCTGGGGCGGCGTACCGCAGCAGCGTTGCGTGCAGCTTGGCTATTACTGCCTGCAACTGCCCGCCATGGCCGAGCAACCGCAAGTACCCTTTGGCTCGCGTGAGTCGGGGGAAAGCGATGTGCGCCCTGTGCGCCGTCAAAATCCGCTGACTCTGCCAGCCGATGCCGACGGCCAACCGACCTGGAACAACCTGATCGCGGATCTGGCTGCCGTCATTGATCACTACCGACCCGAGGTATTGCTGACACCGCACCCGGAACTGGACCCGCATCACGATCATGTCGCCAGCACGCGCGCCGTACTCGAAGCGTGTGAGCACAGCAGTTGGCAACCCAGAACGCTGCTGCTCTACGCCAACCACCTGCATGACAACGACCGCTGGCCCATGGGGCCAGCGGGCAATGGTATCGCCTTGCCGCCGGCCATCGTGGCGCTGCCGGCTGATCGCCTGTGGAGCCCACTACTCGATGCCGAACGGCAACTGGACAAGGCCATGGCGCTGGGCATGCAGCATGATCTGCAAGGCCCGCTGCCTTTGAAAAGGCGTCTGCGTCGAATGATTCAATGCGCGCTGGCCGGGCGCCGCTGGCCGACGACTGGTGAGGACGAGTTCTACCGCAAGGCCGTGCGTCGCCACGAGCTGTTCTGGGTGCGCCCGCGCTGAGCGGCGTGTACGTCATGTTATGATTTTCCCGTTTTTCTCCCCTTCTGGAGCCACCATGAAACTGACCATGCCCCGCTATGACCAAGCCGCCGTTCTGGTGGTGGGCGATGTGATGCTCGATCGCTACTGGCATGGCGGCACCTCGCGGATTTCTCCCGAAGCCCCGGTGCCCGTGGTGCGTGTCGACCAGATCGAGGACCGCCCCGGCGGTGCTGCCAACGTGGCACTGAACATCGCGGCGCTCGGTGCACGCGCGCTGTTGGTCGGTGTCACTGGCGAAGACGAAGCGGCCGAAAGCCTGAGCGACAGCTTGCGCGGTGCTGGCGTCGAAGCGCACTTTCAGCGTCTCGACGACCAGCCCACCATTGTCAAGCTGCGAGTTATGAGCCGCCACCAGCAGTTGCTGCGTATGGACTTCGAGGAGCCCTTCAATACCGACACCGCTGCGTTGGCGCGTGAAGTCGATGCGCTGCTCTCCGGGGTCAAGGTGCTGGTGCTGTCGGACTACGGCAAGGGGGCTCTGCAGAATCACCAGGAACTGATCCAGGCTGCGCGCAAGAAGGGCATCCCGGTGCTCGCCGACCCCAAGGGCAAGGATTTTTCCATCTACCGCGGCGCAAGCCTGATCACGCCGAATCTTCACGAGTTCGAAGCCATAGTTGGCGGTTGTGCTGATGAGGCCGAACTGGTCAGCAAGGGCGCCAAACTGATGCGCGAGCTGGAGTTGGGCGCGCTGCTGGTTACCCGTGGCGAGCATGGCATGACCCTGCTGCGCCCCGAGCATGCTCCGCTGCATCTGCCGGCCCGAGCCCGCGAGGTGTTCGACGTCACCGGCGCCGGCGACACGGTAATTTCTACCCTGGCGGCATCCATCGCCGCGGGTGAGGAGCTGCCGCAAGCAGTTGCTCTGGCCAACCTGGCCGCCGGCATCGTCGTCGGTAAGCTGGGCACGGCTGCCATCAGTGCGCCGGAGTTGCGTCGTGCCGTGCAGCGCGAGGAAGGCTCCGAGCGTGGCGTACTGAGCCTCGATCAACTGCTGATCGCCATCGAGGATGCCCGTGCCCACGGCGAGAAAATTGTCTTCACCAATGGCTGTTTCGATATCCTTCACGCTGGTCACGTGACCTATCTGGAGCAGGCACGAGCCCAGGGCGACCGCCTGATCGTGGCGATCAACGATGATGCCTCGGTCAGCCGCCTCAAAGGTCCGGGTCGCCCGATCAATGCCGTCGACCGCCGTATGGCGGTACTGGCCGGCCTGGGGGCAGTGGACTGGGTGGTGAGCTTCAGTGAAGACACGCCCGAGCGTCTGCTCAAGCAGGTGCAGCCGGATGTGCTGGTCAAGGGAGGCGACTATGGCATCGACCAGGTGGTCGGTGCCGACATCGTCCAGGCCTATGGCGGCGAAGTTCGCGTGCTTGGTCTGGTGGAGAACAGCTCCACCACCGCCATCGTCGAGAAGATTCGCAGCAAGTAGCCGTTCGTCTGCCATGGAGCCGGACTGGCCGGGCTATGACCCATATCCGCTCTTGACCCGATTGCCGTCCCGCGGCGGCTTGAAGGTCATAGGCACTCGCCGGCCCTGACTTCATCATCGGTGGCATCCCTCATGTGGAGTGAGATGCCATGACCGTCGATGTACAGGGCCAGGCCCTGAGCGCGTTGAGCAAGCTGGCCCAGGCCGATTGGCCGGATCGGCTCAAGGTGCGCAAAACCTTCGAGAAACTCGTCTATAGCGGTAGTCGCGCCAGCTTCCGCTTCGCCGCCGGTCGAGCGGCCGGCAAACCGCGGGATGCGCGTCCTGCAGCGGAAGACCTGTTCGATCTGTCACTGTCCGATGAGCAGCAGATGCTGGTGGACATGCTCCAGGGCTTCGCGCTGGAGGTGCTGCGACCTGCTGCGCACGAGGCCGATGCCCAGGCGAGCGTGCCGGCTGCGCTGCTCAATCAGGCGCGTGAGCTGGGCCTGGCTCACTATGGCGTAGGCGAGACCCATGGCGGGCTGGCCGGCGAGCGCACCGTCTTGAGCAATGCACTGATCGCCGAGAGCCTGGCGCAAGGGGACTTTTCCCTGGCCGCCGCCTTGCTGGTGCCACTGTCCGCCGCCAACTGCATTCGTCGCTGGGGCAGTTCGGCGCAGCAGGCTGCCTGGTTACCGGCATTCGTCAGCGAGGAAGGAGCTCCGCCTTTTGCGCTGGCGGTGAGCGAACCTGGGGTATTGAGCGATCCTGATCAGCCCGCCACGCGGGCTCGCAAGCGAGGCAGGCATTACCTGCTCGATGGCGAAAAGGCATTGGTGATCGCCGGGCTGGATGCTAGCCGTTTGATCGTCAGTGCCCAGGCCAGTGATGGTCCTGCATTGTTCATCGTCGATGCGGCAAGCAAGGGCATCAACCGTCGTGCTGAGCCGGGCATGGGCCTCAAAGCCTGCGGTTTGGCGCGTATCCAACTGAAGGGTGTCAAGGTGCCGGGTGACTGTCGCCTGGCCGGCGAGGGTTTCGACTTCCCAGCCTTTCTCGATTACTCGGCATTGGCGTTCTGCGCCCTTGCCGTGGGCACGGCGCAGGCGGCATTGGATTATGTGACCACCTACTGCAACGAGCGCCAGGCGTTCGGAGAGCCGATCAGCCATCGCCAGGGGGTGGCCTTCATGGTCGCCGATATCGCCATCGAACTGGATGCCATGCGTCTGTTGGCCTGGCGTGCCTGCGCTCGCGCAGAATCCGGCCTGCCGTTTCGCCGTGAGGCCTACCTGGCGCGTCTGCTCTGCGCCGAGAAGGCGATGAAGATCGGCTCCGACGCGGTGCAACTGCTCGGTGGTCATGGTTTTACCCAGGAGCATCCGGTCGAGCGCTGGTATCGCGATCTGCGCAGCGTGGCCGTACTGGCTGGCGGCCTTCATCTCTGAATAGGCGGGAATCATGAATCTGGAAACCCCGAAGAAATTTCGCGGCCTGCAGCGCCAGGCCGGGCAAGTGGCCAAGCATTATTTCCGGCCGATCTCGCGCAAGTACGACAAGGCCGAGCACGCCTATCCCAAGGAGCTGGATCTACTCGCAGCGCTACTCGACGGCATGAACGAAGGATCGCCCGATGCCGTCGGCGCCGGTTCGGCCAGCAAGCGCGGCGCTGCCCGTGAGCAGCAGGATGGCATCAAGAACGGTGGCAACATGGCGGCGCTGCTCGGGGTGATGGAGTTGTGCTGGGGCGACGTCGGCCTGTTGCTGGCCATGCCGCGGCAGGGGCTAGGCAACGCGGCTATCGCAGCTGTGGCCAATGACGAACAACTGGCCCGTTTCGGCAAGACCTGGGCGGCCATGGCCATTACCGAGCCTGGTTGTGGCTCGGATTCGGCGGCGATCCGCACCACTGCAGTGCAGGATGGCGATCACTACGTGATCAACGGTGAAAAAATCTACGTCACGTCCGGTGAGCGCGCCGATGCCGTGGTGGTCTGGGCCAGCCTGGACAGAAGCTTTGGCCGCGCTGCGATCAAGTCCTTCGTGGTGGAGAAGGGGACGCCAGGCATGACCGTCACCCGTCTGGAGAAGAAGCTGGGTATCAAGGCTTCGGATACGGCCTCGATCAGCTTCAGCGATTGCCGAGTGCCGGCAGTCAACCTGCTGGGCAATGCCGAGATCGACGTACAGAAAGGCTTCGCCGGGGTCATGGAGACTTTCGATAACACCCGCCCGCTGGTCGCCGGGATGGCCGTCGGCGTGGCTCGCGCTGCGCTGGAGCGTACTCGCGAGCTGCTGAGCAAGGCCGGCTGTCGCTTCGATTACGCCAAGTCGCTGCTCAGCGTCAGTCATGCCGAGGCTACGCTGTATCGCCTGGAGGCGGAATGGGAGGCCGCGCGTCTGCTGACGCTGAAAGCGGCGTGGATGGCCGACAACAAGCTACCCAACTCGAAAGAGGCCTCCATCGCCAAGGCCAAGGCCGGGCGGGTCGCCAGCGAGGTGACGCTCAAGTGCGTGGAGCTGGCCGGCGCCCTCGGTTATGGCGAGGACGAACTGCTGGAGAAGTGGGCGCGCGATTCGAAGATTCTCGACATCTTCGAGGGCACCCAGCAGATCCAGCTGCTGATCATTGCGCGGCGGTTGTTGGGCAAGAGCTCCAGCGAACTCAAGTAGAACCTGCAACGCGCCGCGAAAACGAAAAAGCCCGCATTAGCGGGCTTTTGTCTAGAAACGGAATACTTCCGTATCGATCTTGATGGGTTCTGCCACCGGAATCTTCGGTCCGGCAGTAGCCGGCTCCTGCGGTTTGGCTTTGGCCACTGGCGGTTTCTTGCGTGGAGGCTCGGGTGTCGGTTCGGCTGCGGCGATAGGTTGAATGGCCACCGCCATTTCAGCGGCCAGGCGCTGCAGTAGCGTGCTCTGTGCCTTGACCTGTTCGGCCAGCGGACCTCCGTGGGGCTGTTCCAGGCGGATCAGGCGGCTATCGCGCAGTTGCCCGCGACGGTCTAGCAGACGCCATTGCGCTTCGAGTACGGCGGGTTGAGTCGGTCCGGAGTCCAGACGAGTAATGGTCAGCATGACCTGCGCATCGGCGCTGAAGCCGGGGGCTGCCGGGGCCAGCACCAGGCGCTGGCTGTCCAGGCGCCAGGCCAGCTGGCGCAGCATCTGCTGGTCTATATCGTTGGCCAGGCCGCTGGCCCAGCGCGCATCCTGCGTGGCAACGAGGCTGCCATCGGCCTGGCGCTGCAGCAGGTGCTGTTGGCGCAGATAGTCGGCAACGCTGATCGGGCCGACCAGCACGGTCACACCGTTATCCTTGGTCGGCGTTACCGCATCGCCGCTGTCGAGTTGGTAAAGAGGTACCGGCTTCTGCTGCAGCAGGCTGCAACCGCTCAGCACGAGCAGCGCGGTCAGAAGCAGAGCGATAGGGCGTACTACAGTCATCATCAATTCCAGGCAGCCGCTTCTGGGGCAGCTGCACATCGATCCCATATCATGCAGGGGTCATGGATGACCCAGGGCGCGTATCATCCGTCAAACCGCGCTACGACTCCAGCCTTGCCTGCTTGTCGGTAGCGCGATATCCCGGAAGAACGGGGCGTGTTGCCGACGCTATTCCACCAGAAGCTGGTCGACGCGTTGGAAGCCGCGCGGCAGCTTGTTGCCACGGCGGCCGCGCTCGCCCTTGTAATGCTCGAGGTCGTCGGCTTTGAGTGTCAGGGTACGCTTCCCGGCCTGCAAAACCAAACTCGAGCCGCTGGGCAGCACGGCCAGATCGGTCAGATACTCCTCGCGCGAGGCCACTCGCTCGCCTGGAATGCCGATGATCTTGTTGCCCTTGCCTTTGCCCAGTTGCGGCAGGTCGGTGACCTTGAACAGCAGCAGGCGGCCTTCGGTGGTCACGGCGGCCAGCCAGTCGTCTTCCAGATTGTTGACCAGCTTGGGTGCAACCACCTTGGCGCCGTTGGGCAGGGTCAGCAGGGCCTTGCCGGCCTTGTTTTTGGCTTGCAGGTCCTCGCCCTTGACCACGAAACCGTAGCCCGCGTCGGAGGCGATCACGTACAGGGCACTATCCTCCGGCAGCATCACGCATTCGAAGGTGGCGCCGGGCGGCGGTGTCAGGCGGCCGGTCAGCGGCTCGCCCTGGCCACGTGCTGATGGCAGGCTGTGGGCCGTAAGTGAATAACTGCGGCCAGTCGAGTCGATAAATACCGCGTACTGGTTCGAGCGGCCGGGTGCTGACGCCTTGAACCCATCGCCGGCCTTGTAGGACAGACCGGTGGCGTCGATGTCGTGGCCTTTGGCGCAGCGCACCCAGCCTTTCTCCGAGAGCACCACGGTCACCGGTTCGGTCGGCATCAGCTCGGTTTCCGACAGGGCCTTGGCTTCGGCGCGGGCAACGATCGGCGAGCGGCGGTCATCGCCATACTTCTCGGCATCTTCGAGGATTTCCTTACGTACCAGTTTCTTCAGCTTGGCTTCGCTGCCGAGCAGGGCCAGCAGTTTCTCGCGCTCCTTGGCCAGTTCGTCCTGTTCGCCGCGGATCTTCATTTCTTCCAGGCGAGCCAGTTGGCGCAGGCGGGTGTCGAGGATGTAGTCGGCCTGTACGTCGGTGAGACCGAAGGTTTCCATCAGCACCGGCTTGGGCGAATCCTCGGTGCGGATGATGCGGATCACCTCGTCGAGGTTGAGGAAGGCAATCAGCAAACCTTCCAACAGGTGCAGGCGCTTCTCCACCTTGTCCAGGCGGAACTGCAGGCGGCGGCGCACGGTGCCGACGCGGTACACCAGCCACTCGCTGAGCAGGGTGCGCAGGTCCTTGACCTGCGGCTTGCCGTCGAGGCCGATGACGTTGGTGTTGACCCGGTAGCTGGATTCCAGGTCGGTGGTAGCGAACAGGTGGGTCATCAGCTCGTCGGCATCCACGCGGTTGGAGCGCGGGATGATGACGATGCGAGTCGGATTCTCGTGGTCGGACTCGTCGCGCAGGTCGGCGACCATCGGCAGCTTCTTGGCCTGCATCTGCGCGGCGATCTGCTCCAGCACCTTGGCCCCGGAAACCTGGTGCGGCAGGGCGGTGACGACGATGTCGCCATCTTCGACGCGATAGACGGCGCGCATGCGCACCGAGCCGCGACCGGTTTCGTAGATCTTCAGCAGGTCGGCCTTGGGCGTGATGACTTCGGCTTCGGTGGGGAAGTCAGGCCCCTGGACGTGCTCGCAGAGTTGCTCGACCGTGGCGCTCGGTTCATCGAGCAGGCGCACGCAGGCGGCAGCGACTTCGCGCAGGTTGTGTGGTGGCACGTCGGTGGCCATGCCCACGGCGATGCCGGTGGTGCCGTTGAGCAGCAGGTTGGGCAGGCGCGCCGGCAGCGTCGCCGGCTCGTTCATCGTGCCGTCGAAGTTCGGCACCCAGTCCACGGTGCCCTGGCCCAGTTCGGACAGCAGCACTTCCGAATAACGCGACAGGCGCGCCTCGGTGTAGCGCATGGCGGCGAAGGACTTGGGATCGTCCGGCGCGCCCCAGTTGCCCTGGCCGTCGACCAGGGTGTAGCGATAGCTGAACGGCTGCGCCATCAGCACCATCGCTTCATAGCAGGCGCTGTCGCCGTGCGGGTGGAACTTGCCGAGCACGTCGCCGACGGTACGCGCCGATTTCTTGTGCTTGGAGTCGGCGTCCAGGCCCAGCTCGCTCATGGCGTAGACGATACGGCGCTGTACGGGTTTCAGACCGTCGCCGATATGCGGCAGGGCGCGATCCATGATCACGTACATGGAGTAGTTGAGATAAGCCTGCTCGGTGAAGTCGGCGAGTGACCGGCGTTCAACGCCTTCCAGGCTCAAATCGAGGGATTCGCTCATGCGGGCCTCATTGCAAGGTTGATTGGCGCAGCACCAGGGTGCCGCCCTTCTGACTGAATTCGAGTTGTTTCAGGGCACTCATGCCCAGCAGCACTTCGTCACCGTCCATGCCGGGGGCGATCAGTGCGGCGACGTCACGCAGCTCGATATCGCCCAAACGCAGGCTGTCCAGGCGCGTGCGATGCCCGGTAGCGCGACCGTTGGCGGTGCTGATAATGATCGGCGCGCCGCGCTCCAGGCCAAGGCGTTCGGCCACCGTACTGGGGATCGCCACCTGGGTGGCGCCGGTATCGAGCAGGAAGGTCACGTCATGCCCATCGATCTGCCCATTGACCACGTAATGTCCCTGGCGACTGCTGGCCAGACTCACCTCGACGAAACCATCGCCATGCACCGACTGCGGCACCTGGTTCGGGTTGCGCTGGCGATCTTCCCAGTTGCCGAAGAAATGCGTAGCCAGCAGCAGGCCGGCACCCCAGGCGAGCACCCACATCACGCGTCCGGCACGACGGCCGGGCGTCTGCTCACTCACGGACGCCGGCTCCAGCCGCCCTTGGGAGCCGCGAAGCGCCATACGACGGGGCGTTCTTCACCATCGGCGCGGGCCTGGCTGCCATTGTCGACGCCGATCCAGGCGCCGTCCTTGTCGATCCACAGCGCTTCGGCCATGCCGTAGTCCGGCGTATAGCGGCGTGGCTCGCTCAGGGCCTCGTCAGCGAACGACCAGCAAAGCTCCGCGACGCCGTCCCCCAGGGTGCGGCGGCAGATGCGATGAGCCTGGCGCTCCAGGGTGAACAGTTTCTCGCCGAAATAGGCCAGGCCGGAGAAATCGCGCGGTGCCGGATGGCCGCCGAGTGCCTGCGGCGAGGGTTCATCACCGCTCTCACTGGTCAGCACGCAGCCACCGGTGCAGCGCCAACTGCTACCGCGTCGATGCAGCACCGTCAGACCGCGGCGGCGTTGTTCGGCCGCCAGCCACAGGCGGTCACCGGCCGGGTCTATGGCGATGCCTTCGAAGCCCTGGTTGAAGTGCAGCAGCATGCCGCTGGCGCGGGCTTGGCGTACCAGGCCGCTGGGCAGGTTGAGCCAATGGGCGTTGCCGTTGCTGCTCACCTGTAAAACGGCGGCACGGGTTTCGCTGACCAGGTAACGATTGCCCTGCGCGTCGCATGACAGGCCTTCGAAATCCAGCTTGCCTCCCCTGACCAGGCCGGCTGCCCAGTTGCGCATGCGCAGGCCCCAGGGCAGGGCGCTCTCGGGCGGTTCGGGGGCAACGAAGGTTTCCGCCTCTGCGCGCAGCAAGCCCTCCTCACGGTGCAGTTGGTAGATACGGTCGTCGTCGCGGTCGGACACCGCCCATATCGTGTCGCCACACATGGCCAGGCCGGACAGGTTGCCGCTGGGCATGTCCGTCACCGGATACTCGGCCTGCAGTTGCAGCTCTTCCAGCACAACTGGCTCGGCATTGGCGACGCCGGCCAACAGACCAAGTGCAAGGAGGTGATTGCGCATCAGGCCAATACCTCGGCCAGGTTGCCCTTGGTTTCCAGCCAGTTCTTACGGTCACTGGCGCGTTTTTTCGCCAGCAGCATGTCCATCACTTCGCGGGTGCCGTCGAAATCATCCAGCGTGAGTTGCACCAGGCGCCGGGTGTTGGGGTCCATGGTGGTTTCGCGCAGCTGCGGCGGGTTCATCTCGCCGAGGCCTTTGAAGCGCGTGACCTGAGGCTTGCCACGGCGCTTTTCGGCCACCAGGCGGTCGAGGATGCCGTCGCGCTCGGCGTCGTCCAGAGCGTAGAAAATCTCCTTGCCCAGATCGATGCGGTACAGCGGCGGCATGGCCACGTAGACATGCCCGGCATCCACCAGCGGACGGAAGTGTCGCACGAACAGGGCGCAGAGCAGGGTGGCGATGTGCAGGCCGTCGGAGTCGGCGTCGGCGAGGATGCAGATCTTGCCGTAGCGCAGCCCGGAGAGATCGCTCGAGCCCGGGTCGATGCCGATGGCCACGGCGATGTCATGCACCTCCTGGCTGGCCAGCACTTCGCTGCCGTCCACTTCCCAGGTGTTCAGGATCTTGCCGCGCAGCGGCATGATGGCCTGGAATTCCTTGTCGCGCGCCTGCTTGGCCGAGCCGCCGGCGGAGTCACCCTCGACCAGGAACAGCTCGCAGCGCAGCGGGTTCTGCCCCGCGCAGTCGGCCAGTTTGCCGGGCAGCGCCGGGCCCTGGGTGATCTTCTTGCGCTCGACCTTCTTGCCCGCCTTGAGGCGACGGCCGGCGTTGCTGATGGCCAGTTCAGCCAGTTGCAAACCGGTTTCCGGGTTGGCGTTGAGCCACAGGCTGAAGGCGTCCTTGACTACGCCGGAGACGAAGGCGGCGGCCTCGCGAGACGACAGGCGTTCCTTGGTCTGGCCGGAGAATTGCGCATCCTGCATCTTCATCGACAAGACGAACGCGATGCGCTCCCAGACGTCTTCCGGTGCCAGCTTGACGCCGCGCGGCAGCAGGTTGCGGAACTCGCAGAATTCGCGCATGGCATCCAGCAGGCCCTGGCGCAGGCCATTGACGTGGGTGCCGCCCTGCGCGGTAGGGATCAGGTTGACGTAGCTCTCCTGCACCGCGTCACCGCCTTCAGGCAGCCACAGCAGGGCCCAGTCCACCGCTTCCTTGTTGCCGGCCAGGGCGCCGCAGAACGGCTCGGCAGGCAGGCGCTCGAATTCGCTGACGGCGTCGACCAGGTAGGAGCGCAGACCGTCCTCATACAGCCACTCGACCTTCTCGCCGGCAGCCTTGTCCTCGAAGGTGACGCTCAGGCCCGGGCACAGCACGGCTTTGGCCTTGAGCACGTGCTTGAGGCGGCTGACCGAGAATTTGAAAGAGTCGAAATACTTGGCGTCCGGCCAGAAATGCACGCTGGTGCCGGTGTTGCGCTTGCCGACCGTGCCGATGACTTCCAGGTCGCTGGCCTTGAAGCCGTCGGCGAAGCTCATCTGGTACTCATTGCCGTCACGCTTGACGGTGACTACCACGCGCGTCGACAGGGCGTTGACCACGCTGATACCGACGCCGTGCAGGCCGCCGGAGAACTGGTAGTTCTTGTTGCTGAACTTGCCGCCGGCGTGCAGCTTGGTGAGGATCAGTTCGACCCCCGGCACACCTTCTTCCGGGTGGATGTCTACCGGCATGCCACGGCCGTCGTCGAGCACTTCCAGCGAGTTGTCCTCGTGGAGGATCACCTGGATCGACTTGGCGTGCCCGGCCAGGGCTTCGTCGACGCTGTTGTCGATCACTTCCTGGGCCAGGTGGTTGGGGCGTGTGGTGTCGGTGTACATGCCCGGGCGCTTGCGCACCGGGTCGAGGCCGGAAAGGACTTCGATGGCGTCTGCGTTATAGGCGTTCTGCTGGGCCATAGGGTCTCTTGTTCGTCAATTGAATACGGAAAAGTCGATATCGCGCCAGAGTGTGGCGTTAATACCGGCAAAAGCGAAGAGCATCGGCAGGCGTTCGGCGAAACCCTGGAAACCGTGGTCGCCGCCGGCCTGGATGCGCAAGGCGCAGTCGCGGTAGTAACGCCCGGCGTCACGATAGTCGAGGGTTTCGTCGCCGGTCTGCAGCCAGACCTGATAACGGGTCGGGTCACTCGGTGCAGGAACTTCGAGTTCGGCCAGGGCGTGGACGTGATCCTGGGTGAGCTCCCAGGTCTCGCCGCTGTAGTAGTTCTTCTGCGGCCCCAGATAACCATCGAAGCGCAGGTGCGGCTTTACCGCTGGGTTGATCAGCAGCGCCTTGAGCCCGTGCTGCTCGGCCAGGTAGGTGGCGTAATAGCCGCCCAGCGAGCTACCCACCAGAACAGGATCGCCCAGTTCGGCGACCAGCGCCTGTAACTGGGCGATGGCTTGGCGTGGGTGGTGATGCAGCGCTGGCACGCGCAGTTGGTTTTCCAGGCCCAAATGGACCATGGCGCGGCTCAGCTGGCTGGCTTTGTGCGAGGCTGGCGAGCTGTTCAGGCCGTGTATATAGAGGATGGATGCGGTCATGGAGCGGGAGGCTACTCGTCCGGGGCCTCAAGCTGCAAGCTTCAAGCTGATTGGGGTATGTCAGTAGCCCTTGACGCTGTAATCCACTTCGAAATGGATGCCGTTGACGCGCGATACGCCAGTGTCGAGCCCACCATCGGCATGCAGGCGCAGCCAGCGGTAACCCGGGGCCTCGTTGCCGACCTGGAAGTCCTCGCTGCCTGGCGCGAACTGCACGCAGGTCGAGGGCGAGGCGAGCAGGCGCAGATTGCCACGCATCTGGTCGAATTCCTGGTGGACATGTCCCCACAGCACCGCGCGCGCCTGTGGGTGGCGGTCGAGGATGGCGAACAGGGCATCGGCGTTGCGCAGCCCGATGGGCTCCATCCACTTGCAGCCGATCGGCACCGGATGGTGGTGCAGGCAGACCAGGTGGTGACGTTGCGGGGCTTCGTTAAGGGTGCGTTCGAGCAGTTCGAGCTGGTCGTCGGCGAGAAAGCCCGGCACTGCGCCGGGGATCGAGGAGTCGAGCATGACGATACGCCAGGCACCGACATCGATCACCGGCTCCAGTAGTTCGCTGCCTTTGCACGCCGCCTGCATCGGTGGTGTTTCGTCGTGATTGCCGGCTAGCCAGCGGCTCGGTGTACCGAAGGCTGCGGTGAGTTGGCGAAAGCGCTGATAGGAAGCTTCGCTGCCGTCCTGGGAAAGATCGCCCGTGGCCAGGATCAGGTCGATCTGTGGCTGCTCCTCCAGCACCTGCTGGATCACTCGTTGCAGGCTGTCGCAGGTATCCATGCCCAGCAGCTTGCCGTCCGCGTCGGCGAACAGATGGCTGTCGGACAACTGCACCAGCAGAACCGAGGAATCAGAGGGTGGGGTGGGCAGGCTCGGCAAGACCGTCTCCTTGGGCTCTATCGAGTGAATTATGGTGGTTGCCGCAACAAAGGGAAAACCCGGTAAGCGGACGCAGGTCACAGAAAAAACGCCAAAAGCGTTTTTTGCCATCCTTTGCAATAAACCTTTAGGGCTGCCATGAAATGGCAGGCCATATGAGCGGGCGACGACCCGCTATCGGCCTTGTGGAGAAAAGCTTGATATCGACGAGGTGTTACATCACCGGCTGCGGCTCGTGCCCGCAGGCCAGGCAGTGGCTCAGCCACTCACCGAGGAACAGGTTGAGCTGGCTCTTTTCGTCCGGTTGATGCATCGCTGCATTGGGGTAGGGGTAGCGAATGTGCAGGCGGCGCGCATTCTCGGCGCTCACCACTTCAGCCATGCGTGCATCGTGATAGACCCGCACCTCCAGCTGCGGTACCGGCAGCCAGGGCAGGCTGTGCTCCTGGCGAACGCACAGGGTGGTGGTATAGGGGCAGCTTTCCAGCACTTCCAGTGCCAGCACTCCAAGCAGGTGCTCGCCCTGGCTCAGGGCGACACGGCGGCTCTCCGAGCGCTCGCGCATATGCGGCAGCAGGCGCATCAGCCGTGCATAGTTGGCCTCGCAAGCTGCTTGCAGCTCGACCAGGTCGACCCGATAGCGCTCGCGAAGCAGATTCACGACCACATTCCCCGCACTTCGTCGCGGTTCAGTGCCAGCCATTGCAGAGCGATGATGCTCGCCGCGTTATTGATGCGGCCGTCGCCTAACGCTGCCAGGGCGTCGGCCAGTGGCATCACGTGCACGCGAATGTCCTCGCCTTCCTCCGGCAGCCCATGCACGCCGCCGGCACCGCTGCTGTCGCAGCGGCCAAGGAACAGGTGGACGTACTCGTCGGAGCCGCCAGGGGAAGGGAAATACTGGGTGATCGGCCAGAGTGGGCCAAGAATCAGATCGGCCTCTTCGACCGCTTCGCGCCGCGCAACTTCCTCGGGCTGTTCATCCTTGTCGATCAGTCCGGCGACCAGCTCCAGCAGCCAGGGATTGACCGCCTTGTCCATGGCACCAACGCGGAACTGCTCGATCAGCACCACCTCATCGCGTTGCGGATCGTAAGGCAGCACGCAGACGGCATCGTGACGCACGAACAGCTCACGGGTCAGTTGCGGGCCCATGTTGCCGGCGAACTGGCGATGACGCAGCTTGATCCGGTCGAGGCGGTAGAAACCGCGAAAACAGTTCTCGCGCTCGATGATGTCGATGTCGTCTTTGTTCATTGTGTTCCCCAGATGGTCGTAACGGGCCAAACTGCGGCCCGTTACGCATCACACTAGCGAGCATCCGCCCCGCCGATCAAGCCTGGCTGACGGAAAGTACGCCGTTATACCTTCTGATACAGCTGGCTGCCCTGCGCCTTGAACTCCTCGGCCTTGGCCTGCATGCCCTGCTCGGCTTCCAGGTCGACGGTGTCGATGCGCTGATCCTTGGCGTATTCACGCACTTCCTGAGTGATCTTCATCGAGCAGAACTTCGGCCCGCACATGGAGCAGAAGTGGGCGACCTTGGCCGAGTCCTTGGGCAGCGTCTCGTCGTGGAATGCGCGCGCGGTGTCCGGGTCGAGGCCGAGGTTGAACTGATCCTCCCAGCGAAACTCGAAGCGCGCCTTGCTCAGTGCGTTGTCGCGGATCTGTGCGCCCGGGTGACCTTTTGCGAGGTCAGCAGCATGCGCGGCAATCTTGTAGGTGATGATGCCGGTCTTCACGTCATCCTTGTTCGGCAGGCCCAGGTGCTCCTTGGGCGTGACGTAGCAGAGCATGGCGCAACCGAACCAGCCGATCATCGCCGCGCCGATGCCGCTGGTGATGTGGTCGTAGCCCGGTGCGATGTCGGTGGTCAGCGGGCCGAGGGTGTAGAACGGCGCCTCGTCGCAGCATTCCAGCTGCTTGTCCATGTTCTCCTTGATCAGCTGCATCGGCACGTGGCCGGGGCCTTCGATCATGCACTGCACGTCGTGTTTCCAGGCGATCTTGGTCAGCTCGCCGAGGGTTTCCAGTTCGCCGAACTGTGCGGCGTCGTTGGCGTCGGCAATCGAGCCGGGACGCAGGCCGTCACCCAGCGAGAAGGACACGTCGTAGGCCTTCATGATTTCGCAGATGTCGTCGAAATGGGTGTAGAGGAAGTTTTCCTTGTGATGGGCCAGGCACCACTTGGCCATGATCGAGCCGCCGCGGCTGACGATGCCGGTCACGCGCTTGGCAGTCAACGGCACATAACGCAGCAGCACGCCGGCGTGGATGGTGAAGTAATCCACGCCCTGCTCGGCCTGCTCGATCAGGGTGTCGCGGAACAGCTCCCAGGTCAGGTCCTCGGCGATGCCGCCGACCTTCTCCAGCGCCTGGTAGATCGGCACGGTGCCGATCGGTACCGGCGAGTTGCGGATGATCCACTCGCGGGTTTCGTGGATGTGCTTGCCGGTGGACAGATCCATGACCGTATCCGAGCCCCAGCGGATGCCCCAGGTCAGCTTGGCCACTTCTTCCTCGATGGAGGAACCCAGTGCCGAGTTACCGATATTGCCGTTGATCTTCACCAGGAAGTTGCGGCCGATGATCATCGGCTCCAGCTCCACGTGGTTGATGTTGGCGGGGATGATGGCGCGGCCGCGCGCGACTTCGGAGCGTACGAACTCGGGGGTGATTTCCTTCGGGATCGAGGCACCGAAGCTATGGCCGGCGTGCTGCTCATTGAGCAGGCCGGCTTCGCGCGCTTCGGCCAGCTTCATGTTCTCGCGGATGGCGACGTATTCCATCTCCGGCGTGATGATGCCTTTCTTGGCGTAGTGCATCTGGCTGACGTTATGCCCTGCCTTGGCCCGGCGCGGGTTGCGCACGTGGGCGAAGCGCATGGCCGACAGTTCGGCATCGTTGAGGCGGCGCTGGCCGAACTCGGAGGACAGGCCCGGCAGCTTCTCTGTATCGCCGCGATCCTCGATCCAGGCGCTGCGCACATCGGCCAGGCCTTTGCGCACGTCGATGGTGACGTTCGGATCGGTGTAGGGGCCGGAGGTGTCGTAGACGGTGACCGGAGCGTTGATCTCGCCACCAAAGTCTGTGGGCGTCACGTCCAGGCTGATTTCACGCATCGGCACGCGAATGTCCGGGCGCGAGCCTTGTACGTAGACTTTCTGCGAACGGGGGAAGGGTTGCACCGACTGCTGGTCGACCTGTGCCGACTCACTCAGATTCTTTTGTTGTTGTGCGCTCATCAAGGCTCTCTCCGGGATAGATGTCGGAGTTGGAACCTGAGCGGACGAAGGGCGCGAGAGACACCATGGGCGGTGCCGAGAGGACTCGCCGAGTGTGGGCGAGGACATCTTGTTCCCTACGCAGGCCTTAACCTGATCAGGTTCAACGGGATCCGGCAGCTGCCAATCTCAGCCCCGCATTTGGGGCACCCCGACAAGAACTCGGGCAGTCTAAACAAGCTGGTGGGAGAAAACCAACCCGGCGGTCAATAAAGATCGACCCGTGCGTCGGAAAGCGACTTCTGAGGCTATGGACGCTGGATTGTTGCCGACGGGCAACATAGCTTGCCACAGGCTAGACTCATGCTGTCCATGAGGCGCTTGACCCCCGACTGTGGCGCCCCGTAGCCTTGCCGATTACCGCCTATTCAAGGATCGACATCCATCATGTTGCGCAGACTTTCCCTGGCAATCGCCGTGGCCGCCGCTTCGGTGGGCCTGGTTCAGGCCGCAGAGGCCCCTCTGTCGAGCAAGACCGATCTGGTCACCGTGTATCAGGAAGCGGCGAAGAACAACGCAGATATCGCTGCCGCGCGCGCCGATTATCAGGCTCGCCGTGAAGTGGTGCCGCAAGCACGTGCCGGCCTGCTGCCCAACCTGTCCGCGGGCGCCAACTACGGCGATACGCGCACCGAAATCGATTCGCCCAGCGCCACTGTCTCGCGTAGCGGTCTGGTCTATCAGGCCAACCTCAGCCAGCCGCTGTTCCGTGCCGACCGCTGGTTCCAACTGCAGGCGGCCGAGGCCACCAGCGAGCAGGCTGCGCTGGAACTGTCTGCCACCGAGCAGAACCTGATCCTGCAGAGCGCCGAAACCTACTTCGCCGTGCTGCGGGCCCAGGACAACCTGGCCTCGACCAGGGCCGAAGAGGCGGCCTTCAAGCGTCAGCTGGATCAGGCCAACGAGCGCTTCGACGTCGGCCTGTCCGACAAGACCGATGTGCTCGAGGCGCAAGCCGGTTTTGACACCGCCCGTGCCAATCGCCTGCTCGCCGAGCGCGCGGTGGATGATGCCTTCGAAGCCCTAGTGACCCTGACCAACCGTGATTACGTGGCGGTCGAAGGCATCGTCCACTCCCTGCCGGTGCTGGCGCCGACGCCCAATGATGCCAAGTCCTGGGTCGACACCGCTGCCGCGCAGAACCTCAATCTGCAAGCCAGCCTGTACGCGGTAAACGCTGCCGAGGAAAACCTGCGGCAGCGCAAGGCCGGCCATGCGCCGACCCTGGATGCGGTGGCCAGCTATCAGAAGGGCGACAACGACAGCCTGGGTTTCACCAATTCCGGGGCATTTGGTGCTCCGCGATATAGCGGCGACGTTTCGCAGCGCTCCATTGGTCTGCAATTGAACATCCCGCTGTACAGCGGCGGCCTGACCAGCTCGCAGGTACGCGAGGCCTATCAGCGTCTGGGCCAGACCGAGCAGCTGCGTGAAAGCCTGCGCCGCCAGGTGGTGCAGAACACCCGCAACCTGTTCCGTGCGGTGAACACCGATGTGGAGACCGTGCAGGCGCGTCGTCAGTCGATCATCTCCAACCAGAGCGCGCTGGAGGCCACCGAGATCGGCTATCAGGTCGGTACCCGCAACATCGTCGACGTGCTCGATGCACAACGTCAGCTGTACAGCGCCGTGCGCAACTACAACGATGCGCGCTACGACTACATCCTCAACAACCTGCGCCTCAAGCAGGCAGCCGGCACCCTTAGCCCGGCCGACCTCGAAGCGCTGGGTAGCTTCCTCAAGCCGGACTACAACCCGGACAAGGACTTCCTGCCGCCGGATCTGGCCTCAGCCGCCGAAGAGCGCCTGCAGAACAATCAGGATTTCTGAGTCAGGCGCAGAGACGAAAAAGCCCGACACGAGTCGGGCTTTTGTTTTTATGCGCGGTGGCGTACTTGACAGAGCCTAGGGGGGACCGGGCAGCGAACCGCTTCGGCCCACCAACAGCAGCCGCTCCTGATGTGGTGGGCTGAAGCCCACCCTACTGATACTTCAGCCCACCCTACCGAGTGATAACCGTAGTCTGGATTGCAGCCTGGCTAGATGAGTGCGCGCAAGCTTTCCAGCAGCCGCTCCAGCGCGCCTTGATTGGCCTTGAGTACGGCAAGGCCGGCCTGGCTCATGCGCTGCATCTCGCCAGGCTCTTCCAGCAGCGTCGCAAGCCTGCCTGCCAACTGCTGGGCAGTTTCCACTTCGCTCAGGGCACCGGCTTCGCGCAGTTGCGCGGCGATTTCCAGGAAGTTGAACAGGTGCGAGCCGCTCAGCACAGGCTTACCCAGTGCCGCCGGCTCCAAAAGATTGTGGCCGCCGTTGGCTACCAGGCTGCCGCCGACGAAGGCGATATCGGCCAAGGCGTAGAGAAACAGCAGCTCGCCCATGGTGTCGCCGAGCAGCACCTGATCGCCAGGCTGTACAGCCTCGCCGGTGGAGCGACGGCGAGTGTTCAGGTCCTGGCTCAGGCACAGTTCGTGGACCGAGTTGAAACGCTCGGGGTGACGCGGCACCAGGATCAGCAGTGCGTCCGATCGAGACTTCAGCAGCTGGCGATGGGCGGCGAGGATGATCTCGTCTTCACCTGCATGGGTGCTGGCCGCGATCCACACCGGGCGCTGTTCGGCCTGCCACCGGCGGCGCAATTCAACCGCCCGCTGCGGCAGCTCGGCATCGATCTTCAGGTCGAACTTGATCGAACCGGTCACTTCCACGCAGCCAGGGCGTGCACCCAGGTCTAGAAAACGCTGCGCCTCGGTCTGGGTCTGCACGGCGATCAGCGACAGTTCGGCGAGCATCGGCGCGGTAAGCCTGGCGAAACGCGCATAGCCGCGTGCCGAGCGCTCGGAGAGGCGCGCATTGGCCAGCGCGACCGGAATACCGCGTTTGGCGCATTGGTGGATGTGGTTCGGCCACAGCTCGGTTTCCATCACCACCGCTAGAGTTGGCTGTACGCGGTTGAGAAAACGCGCGGAGGCCCAGGGCAGGTCATAGGGCAGGTAGCAGTGCTGAACGCTGTTGCCGAACATGGCCTGGATGCGTTCGGAGCCGGTCGGCGTCATGCAGGTCACGGTGATCGGCAGTTCGGGATAGCGTGCCTGCAGAGCACGGATCATCGGCGCAGCAGCGATGCTTTCGCCTACCGATACCGCGTGCACCCAGATACCGCCGGGTTTCATTGCCGGCAGGCCGAGGGAGAAGCGTTCGCTGATACGCCGAGCGTAGGCTGGTGCCTTGCGTGCGCGCAGCGCCAGACGCAGGGCGATCAAGGGCAGGACCAGGTGCAGCAGCAGGGTGTAGAGGAGTCTGTTCATGGGCGCGCAGCTTATCGCCGCCGGCGATGCGCTGGAAGGGCAGTCATGTCTGCGGTCGTAACAGTTCGCGCGCCAGGCAGTCGGCCAGCCAGCTCGCCGCCGGGCCGAGCGCGCCGTCGCGCCGGGTGACCAGCTCGACCACCAGCGGCAGAGGCGCCCAGTCGCTGCGCAGTTCCTGCAGGTGGCCCTGGTAGGTCGGGTACTGCGCCACATGGCGCGGCAGCCAGGCCCAGCCAACGCCACGAATCACCAGCTCGGCCATCACGTAGAAACTGTCGGCGCGCCACACCAGCGGACTGATCTGCTCGCCGCCGGGGTAATGGCTGTCCTGTGGCGTCATCAGCAACTGACGATGTTCGGCCAGATCCCGCCGTTCCACGCTGTCGAGTGCAGCCAGCGGATGGTTTGGGCTGCACACGGTGACCATCTCGATCATGCCCAGACGCTGGCTCTCCAGCTCCCGCGGCATCTGCTCGTGATGGAACAGCAGGCCCAGGTCGGCCTGGCGCTGCAGCAGCTTGCGCGCCACGTCACCCTGCGCGCCGCTGGAAAGTTGGACCTCAAGCAAGGGGAAGGCATCGGCCAGCGCTTCCAGGCTCGCCAGCACCGGTTGGTAGGGCATGGCTTCGTCCTGTGCCAGACGCAGCCGCGCTTCCTCGCCGCGGGCCAGCCCCAGCGCACGGCCGTCTAGGCGCTGGCATTGCTGCAGTACGCTGCGCGCTTCCTCGAGCAGCGCCGTTCCCGCTTCGGTCAGTTGCGGCTGGCGCCCGCTGCTGCGTTCGAACAGGGTGACACCGAGATCGCTTTCCAGCAGGGCGATGGCGGTGCTGACGGCCGATTGCGCGCGGCCGGTTTGCCGAGCAGCGGCGGAGAAGGATCGACTCTCGGCGGTCAGGACGAACAGTTGCAGCTGATCGAGATTCCAGTTCATGGGCAACCTATCTTGATAGCTGATAGGTAATGACTTTATCCCATCATGGAGGAACTTAGAATCGTGGCCATCTTTCAGGAGTCGCCACCATGCCCGGATACCTCTATCTCGCTATCGCCGTCGCGGCCGAGGTGATTGCCACCACCTCGATGAAGGCTATCGACGGCTTCAACAAACCCTTGCCGCTGCTGCTGGTGATCGGCGGTTACGCGATCGCCTTCTGGATGCTGATTCTGGTGGTGCGCACCATCCCGGTGGGCATCGCCTACGCTATCTGGGCGGGATTGGGTATCGTCCTGGTCAGCATCGCGGCGATGTTCATCTACCAGCAAAAGCTCGATCTGCCGGCCGTGCTCGGCATGGGACTGATCGTCAGTGGCGTGGTGGTGATCCAGCTGTTCTCGCAATCGACCGGGCACTGATCGGCCGCGGGCGAGGGAGTTGAAGGGTTATACTGCGCGCCTGTTTTTCGCCGAGGCCCGTTCATGTCCCAGTCTTTCAGCACCGATGTCCTGATCGTCGGCGGCGGTATCGCCGGCCTCTGGCTCAACGCGCGCCTGCGTCAGCAGGGCTTCGCCACCGTACTGGTTGAGCGTGGCAGCCTGGGCGGCGGGCAAAGCCTGAAGTCGCAGGGCATCATCCATGGTGGCGCCAAGTACGCTCTGCACGGTGCGCTGACTGGTGCTTCCGAAGCCATCGCCGATATGCCGCGGCGCTGGCGCGAGGCGTTGGCTGGCTCGGGCGAGCTGGACCTCTCCGGCGTGCGCATCCTCTCCGATGCCCATTATCTGTGGTCCCCAGGCACTCTTGCCGGCAACCTCACCAGCTTCTTCGCCAGCAAGGCGGTGCGTGGTCGGGTCGATCAGGTCAAGGGTGAGCAATTGCCGCCGGCGTTGCAGCATCCGAAGTTCAAGGGCAAGGTCTATCGCCTGGCCGAGCTGGTGCTCGACGTACCGAGCCTGATCGCGCGCCTGGCCGAGCTGGCTGGCGATGGTCTGTTGGCCGCCGAGCGTATCGAACCGCTGCGTGAGGACGATGAGCTGTGTGGTCTGGTCGTCGATGGTCGCGAGATTCGCGCGCAGCGCGTGGTGCTCAGTGCGGGGGCCGGCAACGCCGATTTGCTCGCCGCACTGGGCGTTGAACAGCCCGCGCAGCAACTGCGTCCATTGCATATGGTGCTGGCCAAGGGGCCGGCGCTGAAGCCGCTGTACGCGCATTGCCTCGGTGGTGGGCCGAAGCCACGGGTGACCGTGACTACCCATCCGGCGGCCGATGGCCAGTGGGTCTGGTATCTCGGCGGTGATCTGGCTGAAGCCGATGGCGTCGCGCGTGATGAAGCCGCTCAGGTCCAGGCGGCGCAGAAGGAGATGGCCGCGTTGCTGCCCTGGGTCGACCAGAGCCAGACCCGTTGGGCCACGCTGCGTGTTGATCGTGCCGAACCCGCGCAGTCAGGACTGGTGCGCCCGGACAATGCCTTTCTCGCTGAACAGAAGCGCTTGCTGGTGGGCTGGCCGACCAAGCTGGCGCTGGCGCCGGACTTTGCCGATCGCGTGCTGGCCACGCTGCAGCGCGAGCAGGTGCAGCCGGCCGGCCATGCGCCGCTGCCCGAGCTGCCGCACCCGCCGCTGGGTCAGCCAGTCTGGGAGGCGCTGCTGCCATGACCACGCTGCATGACCTCTATCGCCCGCTGGGTTCCACCGGCCTGAAGGTCTCGCCGCTAGGCCTGGGCACGGTCAAACTGGGCCGCGACCAGGGCGTCAAATACCCCAACGGCTTCACCATTCCCGACGACGCCCAGGCTCGTGCCCTGCTGAATCAGGCGCGCGAGTTGGGCATCAATCTGATCGATACCGCGCCGGCCTACGGCGTCAGCGAACAGCGCCTCGGCCCGCTGTTGCGTGGCCAGCGTGATGAGTGGGTCATCGTCAGCAAGACCGGCGAGGAGTTCGAGCAGGGCCAGTCGCATTTCGATTTCTCGCCGGCGCATACGCGTCTGTCGGTCGAGCGAAGCCTCAAGCGCCTGGAGACCGACCGCATCGATCTGGTGCTGGTGCATTCCGATGGTAATGACCTGGCGGTGCTGCAAGACACCGGCGTCTACGAGACGCTGGCCGAGCTCAAGCGTGAGGGCAAGATTCTCGCCTACGGAATTTCCGGGAAGACCGTCGAGGGCGGGTTGCTGGCGCTGGAACAAGGCGACTGCGCCATGGTCACCTATAACCTCGGCGAGCAGGGCGAAAAGCCGGTATTGGACTACGCTGCCAGTCACGCCAAGGGGATTCTGATCAAGAAGGCACTGGCCAGCGGGCATGCCTGCCTGGCCGAGGGTGTCGACCCGGTGCGTGCCAGCTTCGAGCTGATCTTCGCGCATCCGGGGGTCAGCAGTGCCATCGTCGGCACCATCACGCCCGCACACCTGGCGGCCAATGTGGCGACCGTGGCAGCTGTGCTGCAAGGCCTTGGCTGAGGCCGCGGTCACGTCCTCTTACAGCCTCGGGTTGTATTGGTTGGCCGGCTTGGGGCAGCCTTGAGCGGTTTTCGCTTCAACCTGACCTCGCGTGAGCGCTGGCCGCCGAGCCGGCTCATGCCCAGACGGAACAAGGAGTCGAGATGGCGCGTACGCTGATCCGCAAGGACCCGAGTAACTTCAAGACCCTACCGCTGTTCGTCGAAGCCAGCCCGGATGGACTGAGCTACCAGAGCCTGGGGCAGCCGCTGAACTTTCAGCAGATGCTCGAGCGTCGCCGCCCGGTCGAAGTGGCGGATAGCTCGCGTTTTTCCATAGAGCTCGCCAATCTTGGCGTCTCGGTGCGCCTGACCCTGCGCCTGCAGGGGCGTGATTACTGGTTGCTGGTGCGTCAGCGTCGACCTGATCGCGGCGACACCGTGCTCAAGTTGATTTCCGGCTACGTGCCGGCACATGAGCTCAACCTGCCGCTGCTCACTGCGATTCAGGAAGTGGCCGAGGAGTGCCTGCTGGAAAGTGCCGAGGGCTGGTTGGCCGGTCGTTTCGGGGATACCTGGTTGCCGACGCCCTATCAGGGCGCCCTGCGTTATCGCGAGGCCAGCCATTTTCGCCTTAGCCCGCTATCCGGCGCGGCGCGTCCGGTGCAGTGCGGCAATCTGACCCTGCTGGAAAGACCGCGCGCCTACGTGCATCTGCCGACGGCGTCCTTGCAACTGGTCTACGACCTGAGTCTGGAGCTGCCGCGTGATGCCCGTCAGTTGAGCCTGTTCCACGTCGATGAGTGCCTGGAGGATGGTCGTCTGGTTGCGCGCCTGGAGCGTCGTCGGCCGGATATCTACCTGCTGGCGCTGCATCGGGGCGCGCCCAGTGGCGGTCTGTTCACCTTGCGCAAGGGGGAGTTGCAGGCTGCCAGCACGCGCGGTGTGTGGCTGTCGGAGAGCTTCGCCGAGCAGGATGGCTGGCTGGTACGTGACGAGCGGGTCCGCTGGAAGGACTGGCTGCTGCGGCACGGTGTGAAAACGCCGCAGCGGCGGGCGTTGGCCAGCGCCTGATTGAGAAGCCGGGCGTCAGTGCGCCCGGCTGTCGTGCATGCGCGTGAGTTGTCGCTCCAACAGCGCCGGATAAGGATCGAGCAGGCGCTCCACGCAGCTGGCACCTTCCGGGCTGGCGATCGGGCGGATGCGCGCGCGCTGGCGTGCCAGGGCATCCTGTGCGACGCGTTGTTCCACCAACAGAAGGTTGCGGCTGTGCTGCGACAATGCCAGCGCGTCCAGGGCGCTGTCGCTCAGCAGCAGTTCGGCCTGGCCCAGCTCTTCCAGATCGCTGCCCAGGGTCAGGCCCAACTGCAATTGCAAGGTGATGCCGCTGTCGGCGACTTCGATCTGCAGGGCGTGGCCCAAGGCGCGCATCAGCTCGCCGCAGCAGATGGCGTGAGTCAGGTAGTCCTCGCCGCACTCGCGCTCGTGGAACAGCATCAGGCTGCTGCCGTCCTTGAGGGTATGCAACTGCCCCTGATACAACGCTGCGGCCTGCTCCAGGCAACCCCGGTAACGATCCAGCAGATCCAGCAGGCGCGTGCGCGGCAGGCGGCGCAGTTGTTCCTGGGCGCCGAGCTGAATGGCCAGCACGGCGCTGGCCTGCGATTGGCGTGGGGCCTTGGCCGCCGGTGCGGGCTCTGCGGGTTCGGCGTCATCACGCAGGTCGGCAAAGGGATCGTCGGGCTCTATCGAATCGGGCCAGGGCTTGAGCTGTTCGTCATCGTCTTCATGCAGGTCCGTCTCATCGAACTCATGCTCGGTGCTGCGCTTCTGCGGAACATCGACTGGTTCGTCATTCTCTTCCGGGAGGTAGTCGTCGACATCGTCGAGCAGCGGCTCGTCATCCAGCTCCGGCTCGGGTTCGGGCTTTTCCGGCACCAGGCGTGCCTGCAGCTGGCGCGCGAGGTCGCCGATCTCATCGTTGCGCCCTGCACCGGGGGCCGGATCGTCCGGGTCGCGCAGCCACAGGCGCATCTGCAGCAAGGGCGTGGAAATATGCCGGCCCAGGCGCATGCTCAGCGACAGCGTCAGGGCCAGCAGGATCAGGCTGAGAATGCCCATGCTCTGCAGGCTGATGGTCATCGGCTGCTGGAACTGACTCATATCCAGGCTGATGCGTAACTGCCCGGCCATCACTTCCTGAAAGGTGATGGACGTGGAATACAGGCCCTCGGTCTCGCCCAACACGCTGCGTGTCGGGCGGGGGCCCGCTTCGGCGAGGATGCGACTGTCCACGCTGTAGATGGCGGCATGGGCCACCAGCGGGTTCTTCGCCAGGTTACTGAGCAGCACGTTGAGACTGAGGATGTCGTTGGACACCAGCAGTTCGGTGGCCGAGGCCGCCGTCTGGGTGATCAGCGCCTGGCCCAGCGCATCGGCCTGCTGCTGCATGGCCTGCTTGAACTGCATGCCCATGACCCAGGCATAGATGACCATCGCCAGCGCCACCAGCAACAGGCTGTGGCTGGCGATGCGCAGCACCAGAGGCACCCGCCGCTGGCGCAGCGCGTGGAAGATCATGATGAAGAAATTGTCGGGTTTGACGGGCGCGGGCCGGTTCACAGAGCACGGCTCTTGTCGACTGAAGTTGCCGCGCAGTATAGCGAGCGGTCTGGAGCGGGCAAAGCGCATGGCTGCCCGGATCGCAGGGAAACTGGGTAGAATGTGCGCCTTTTCGTCGGCCGGCGGCCAATTCGTCGCCTGCCTGCCTCAATCGTTTGCCTTGGAGGGTGCGTCTTGCGCGAAATCGTCCTGATCAATATCACCGGCGAAGACCGCCCCGGACTCACTGCAGCCATCACCGGTGTGCTGGCTCAGGGCGGGGTGAACATCCTCGATATCGGTCAGGCGGTGATCCACGACACCCTGTCGTTCGGCATCCTCATCGAGATTCCGGATAACGGCCGCTCCCAATCCGTGCTCAAGGATCTGTTGTTCACCGCCTACGAGCTGGATCAGCAGGTGCGTTTCACTCCGGTTTCCGAAGATGACTACCGCCAGTGGGTCGGTGGCCAGGGCAAGGCCCGCCATATCGTTACCCTGCTGACGCGCAAGGTCAGTGCCGAACAGCTGCAGCGGGTCAGCGCGATTACCGCCAAGTACGGCTTGAACATCGATCATATCGACCGCCTTTCCGGGCGTATGCCGCTGGACATGCCGGCCGAGCAGGGCAAGGGCTGCATCGAGTTTTCCGTGCGTGGCGAGCCGGCTGATCCGGTCGCCCTGCGTGCCGAATTTCTCAGCGTGGCACAGGAGCTCAACGTCGACATCGCCTTCCAGCGCGACTCGGTGTTCCGCCGCAATCGCCGTCTCGCGGTATTCGACATGGACTCGACGCTGATCGAAGCCGAGGTGATCGACGAGCTGGCCAAGGCCGCCGGTGTCGGTGAGCAGGTCGCCGAGATCACCGAGCGGGCCATGCGCGGCGAGCTGGATTTCCGCGCCAGCTTCAAGGAGCGCCTGGGCTTGCTGCAGGGGCTGTCGGAGGACGTGCTGGAGGAGATCGGTGCGTCCCTGCGCCTGACCGAAGGTGCCGAGGTATTGTTCGCCGAGCTCAAGCGGCTGGGCTACAAGACTGCGATCCTCTCTGGTGGCTTTACCTACTTCGCCAAGCAGCTGCAGGCCAAGCTGGGCATCGACTACGTGTTCGCCAATGAGCTGCAGATCGAGAACGGCAAGGTCACCGGTGTGGCCGTAGAGCCCATCGTCGATGCTCAGCGCAAGGCCGATCTGCTGCGCGAGCTGGCGCAGAAGGAAGGCCTGCAGCTGGAGCAGACCATCGCGGTCGGCGATGGCGCCAACGACCTGCCGATGCTTGGCCTGGCCGGCCTCGGGGTGGCGTTCCGTGCCAAGCCGCTGGTCAAGCAGTCAGCCAAGCAGGCAATTTCCACCCTCGGTCTGGACGGCATTCTTTATCTGCTGGGCTTTCGTGATCGCGAGGGGCAGGAATAAGCGTCGCGTTCTTTCGGAAAATGAAAAAGCCGCCTGTTCAGGCGGCTTTTTCGTTGTTGCGAGCTTATTCGTCACCGGCCGAGAAGTCGTAGTCCATCGACTGGCTCGGCCCCTGTAGGTAGTAGCCCTGAATGAAGTTGACCCCGGCCTGCCACAACGTGGCCAGCACGCTGGCGCTCTCGACGAACGGCACGATGGTCAGCTTGGCCTGGGCATGCAGGCTGCTGAGCAGGGTTTTCAGCGCTTCCTGATTGTCGGCGTTGCTCAGGTCTTGGGAGAACGAGCCGTCGACTTTGACGAAGTCCACCTGCAGGTGCTTGAGCGTGTTGAACGGGTTCAGGGCGCAGCCGAACTGGCTCAGAGCGACCTTGCAGTGCAGCTCCGCCAGGCCCTGGGTCAGCACCTTGGCCTGTTTCAGGTAGGTAATGGCATCGGGCTCGCTGAACTGGAACACCAGTGAATCCGATGGCAGGCGAGCGGCCTTGAGGGCCACGCTTAGCCAGGGCAACAAGGTCTGATCCTGCAGGCTGGCGCTGGACAGGTGCACGAACAGGCGGGTGTTGTGGCCTTTGGAGCGGTGGTCGGCCAGCAGCTTGATCGAGTTGAGGATCACCCAGCGGTCGATTTTCTCGCCCAGGCCCGCGTCCTTGGCCGCGGCGAGGAACTGCGCCGGCGGCACCTCTTCGCCCTGTGGGTTGAGCAGGCGCAGCAGCACTTCGTAATGTTCGTGGGCGTCGCCACGCAGGCTGATGATTGGCTGGAACAGCAGGCGGAAGCTGTTGTTCTCCAGTGCCTGCTGCACCATCGCCAGCAGGTTGCCGCGGTTGGCGGCTGCGGCCAGCTCATCGGCCGGGTTGAACAGCTTGATGGCGTTGCCGTCGCTGAGCTCGTCGGCGCAGCGGTGCGCGCGATCGATGACTTCCTGCGCCTTGGCGGTTTTCTCGCTGAGGCCCGCCACACCGACTGAAAGCGTGGTCTGTACGGTACGGCCGCTGACATCGAACAGATGGCCTTCGACCTTCTTCAACAGGGCCGCCAGGTTGGCCTGGCACTGCTCGGGCGTCTGGCCCGGCAGCAGGGCGGCGAACACGTCGTCACCGAAGCGGGCCAGCTGGGTCTCCACCGGGAAATGCGCGCGCAGCAGGCCGGCCAGGTCGGTCAGCAGCATGTCGATGCCGGCCAGGCCGATTTCGCCCTGCATGCCGGCGTAGCGGTCGACCCGGATATACGCCAGCGTCGAGGGTTGGCCGGTGCTGACGGCGCGCTCGGCAGCGTTGTCCATCAGCTCGAGGAAGTGATTGCGGTTGAACAGGCCGGTGACCAGGTCCTGGCTGCTGATCTCGCGAAGCTTCTCTTCCAGCTCGGCGTTGGAGGTTTCCGCGCGGATAACCACCTGAATGCACGGCTCGCCATCGTAGGTGGCGGGAGAGAAGCTCATTTGCGCGGCGAAGCTGCTGCCGTCGGCGCGTACACCCTGGCAGTTGAGCTCGGCGTGGCCTTCGGCGCTTTGGTAGTTCTTCAGGAAATCCTTGAACGCCCCGTGATCGGCACTGGCGATCAGGTCGATCATCGGCATGCCTTCGAGCTCTTCGCCATCCTCGTAGCTGAACAGCTCAAGATATGCGCGGTTGGCATAGATATGCATGCCGTCATGGACGTAGGTGATGGCGTCCACCGAGCTTTCGAGCAGCAGTTGGCAGCGCTTTTCCGCTTCACGCAGTGCCACTTCCGCAGCACGACGGGCGCGACGCTCTTCGAGGTTGGCGAGCTCGCGCTTGGCCACCAGTACCAGGCGTTCGTCTTCGCCTTGCGGTAGGGCGTCCTGTGCACCGAACAGCAGGGCTTCGGTGATCATCTCCGAGTCGTTGTCCTCGACCAGTTGGATGACCGGGATGTCCTTGGCCTGGCGGCGAATGGCGGTTATCGCCTCGCTGGGTTCTAAGTGCTCGCTACTGGGGGCGCAGATCAGCAAGTCCCAGGTCTGTTGCAGGCTTTCAGCAAGGTCGTCGCTGGAGGTCAGGCGATGCACGCGCGTGGCGTGCCCTGCGTTGCGGAACAGACTGACCAGGCGCTCTGCTTCGTTCTGCGAGTCTTCGAGAATCAGCAGGCGGATGGTTTTTTTATCGATGGCCATAGAGGGGTCATTACCGCGCCGAACGGACGCGAAAAAGCGACAAATGGTGAGTTCGCCGGAGCCTACAGCGACTTCCAGAGCGAGTCAAAATCTTCCTCCCCAGCAGGCTTCTGGCTTTGCGAGGCTGTGACCGGTGTCCCGGCTGAGGCTTCTTCCACGCCCACTCGGTGATACTCGAACTGGCTGAAGCTGCCGGTACTGACTTGCTTGCGCGTCAGTACCGCGCGGTGCTCTTCGCCGTGGTCGTTGATCAGTACCTTGCTGCCTTCCTGGAAGGGCAGGCGCGGCGTGATGAGGCTGGCAGGACGGGATATGGCGCTGATTTCCGGCAGCAGCAGGGCGCGCAGATACTGGCTGTTCTGCTCGCCCTTGCGCAGCAGTTGCAGGCCGCACGGGCGCGCGTGCGGTGCGATCAGCTCGATGCCCATCTGCGTGCCGCCGCCGCGGACCTGACGAATCCAGCGCACGATGGCGACGCTCCAGCCCTGGCTGGGGCTGTCCTGCACACCCAGGATCTCGCCGGCCTGTAGCTGGCTGGGAACGTCCTTGGGCCAGGACAGGCAATAGCCGCCGGGGCTGTGATTGACGATGGCCAGAGGGAAGGTCGGATAGTTTTCGCCGTTGCTCTCAGGCTGCGCCTGCTCACCTGGGGTGACCTTGGTGTACTGAATCTCTTCGAAATGGATTTCGTCAGCGGCGGTGCGCTGAGCGTCGAAGGCGCCCGACCAGACGTCAGGCTCGCCGGTAACCGGCTTGAACACCGCTGCGCCGATCTCCACGGGACGCTTGAGCACTTCGCCGAACGAGCGGCGGCCGGAGAGGAAGAAATGCAGCGCAGTCATGCCGATGCACAGAGTCAGGCTGCCCTGGCCTGGTGTTCGCTGGAAGGTGCGTTCGGCGATGTCGCCCCAGGCTGCGGCAACGTGCTGCAGCAGGTCGAGGCTGACCCCATCCGGGATCATCAGGCGTGACTTGCTGCGCTCGTCCTCGGCTAGCGAGAGGTATTCCTTGATGGCGTCGACCAGTGGCTGGGTATCGATACCCAACAGGTTGTGCAGCTCGCTGCTCTGATACAGCGACTTGTAGCGCGGCGGGCCGTCGATCTGCGGTGCCAGCACGAACAGGCTATCGGGATCATCGCCGGCCTGCAGCTTGATCAGCGTGCTCCACGGCTCCAGCGCTTCGGCCAGGCGCGCAATGCCGTTCTGGCGCATCTGGTTGGTTCGAGCACAGCCCAGTAGCAGTGCGATGACGTAGGTTTGTTCGGTGCTCAACCCCTGGGTATGACGAGCCAGCGGGTCACGAATGACCTGGCGATGCAGGCGCTGCTCGCAGGCGATCTGGTAAAGCTGGTGCAACTCCAGCCAGAGTCCTTCCGGGACCGGGCAGTAAAGCTGGCTGGCACGAATCAAGGGGCTACACAGGCTATGGCTGGCGCGCTGCAGGGAGACGGCGAGGAGTTGGTCGCGGTCCTTGCCGGTGCGGGCGATGACGCGGGAAATGATCAGCTTGTAGCCGACGGCCAGATGGTTCTGCAGTGCCTGGCAGAGATTCGCGACCTTGCGTGGGCGCTCGTCGAGAACGATGGCCTGGTTGAGAAAGTGACGCTCCAGATGCTGGCAGACGAAGCTGACTTCAGGACGCAGCAGCTCCAGCAGTTGCAGGCGGTTTTCCGAAGGGGTGACGAACTGGTTGAGTTCCACCAGGCTCTGATACAACTGCCGCGCGGTTTCACCGATGTTCGCCTTGGGCAGTCCAGCAATCCAGCGTTTGAGGTCACGGGGACTGCCGTCGCAGAAGCTCAGGCTCTGCTTGCTCGGTGTGGGAACGCGTAGTAGCTGTAGGTGGGTACTCTGTCTATCCATCGAACTCGGTTACTCCGGCCACCCTATTACAAGCGGCTCTAGCAATAATCTTTCGAACTCTAGCAGCATCTGTCTGCGCTCGCAGCCCGTCCACATGGATGGCCGGGCTTTGCAGAGTACGAATATATGACCGAATGGTCGAGTTTCGGGTTCCTCTTCTGAGCGGCTCAGCCCTGAGCCTTGCCGAGCAGTTGGCCCATGCGCACTGCGCTGCCGGCCCCCAGTTCTTCGGCCCACTGCACCTGATTCGGACCGAACAGGACGATGGCGGTGGAGCCCAGCTTGAAGCGGCCCATTTCGGCGCCCTTGGCCAGCTCGATTGGTTCACGCGCTTGTGCGTCGTAACGCGTGCTCTTGAGTTCGCGCTTGGGCGGGGTGACCAGGCCGGCCCATACCGTCTCGACGCTGGCGACGATCATCGCGCCCACCAACACCACAGCCATCGGCCCGCGCTCGGTGTCGAACAGACAGACCACGCGCTCATTGCGGGCGAACAGTTCCGGCACGTTCTCCGCGGTGGTCTGGTTGACCGAAAACAGGCGGCCCGGCACGTAGACCATCTCTCTCAGCGTGCCCCCCAGCGGCATATGGACGCGGTGGTAGTCCTTCGGCGAGAGGTACACGGTGGCAAACTGACCGCCCATGAACGGCGCCGCGCGCTCGGCATCGCCACCGAGCAGTTCGACCGCGCTGAAGCTGTGGCCCTTGGCCTGGAAGATACGGCCGTGCTCGATGGCGCCGAGTTGGCTGATGGCGCCGTCGGCCGGGCTGAGAATGGCGCCGGGGGTTTCGTCCAGCGGCCGTGCACCAGCCTTCAGGGCGCGGGTGAAGAACGCGTTGAAGTGCTCGAAGGCACGCAGATCTTCGTTCTGTGCCTCGCTCATGTTGACCTGGTACTGCTTGGCGAACCACGAGATCAGCGGATTCTTCAGCCAGCCGATACGGCATTCGGCAACGCAGCCGATCAGGCGCGACAGCAGGTGATGAGGTAGCAGGTATTGGCTGAGAATGAAGAGGCGTTGTTTCATCGTGTTTCCTTGAGGTCTGAACCTGCGCGGGTGCGGCCAGCGCAGGGTGCAATTAACGGTCAGCGAGTTCAGCGCTCGATGGGCGTGTCGGGCAGATTGCCCCATTCCGACCACGAGCCGGCATAGGCCTTCACGCGCGGATAGCCGAGCGCCTTGGCCACCACGTAGCTGAAGCCGGAGCGGCGATGGGTCTGGCAGTGAGTGATCACTTCCTTGTCCGGTGTGATGCCCAGACCTTGCAGGATTTCGCCGATATCACTGCGGATGCGCATGCCGCGTTGAGGGTCCATGCCCGCGGTCCATTCGAAATGGGTGGCGCCGGGGATGTGACCGCCGCGCGCCGAACTCAGCTTCTCGCCGCGGTACTCGTCGGCGCCGCGCACGTCCCAGATGGCGAGGTCGGCTGCATCCAGGCGTGATTGCAGGTAATCGCGGGTGGCGGTGGGGGCATCGCTCAGTGTCAGCATCACTTCGGTGCGGGTGATGGCGGGCACATCCTGGCTCAGTGCAAGTCCGTCGCCGACCCAGGCCTGCAGGCCGCCGTTGAGGAAGTGGTAATGCTGATGGCCGATCACGTCGAGTAGCCAGATGAAGCGGCCGGCCCAGGGACCACCCTCGTCGTCGTAGACCACGTAAGTGGCCTCGGCCCGGTGGCCGAGATCCGCGAACAGTGCTTCGAGCTGCGCTCGGTCGGGCAGCAGGCCGGGGGCGGGCGGTTGGCCCAGTTGCGTGCGCTTGGCATCGACCCAGCGCGCTCCCGGGATGTGACCGGCGGCATAGCGCGCCGCGCTGCTGAGGTCGAGCAGGATCAGGTCGGCCGCGTCCAGGCGCTCGGCCAGTTCGGCCGGTTCGATCACCAGAGGTAGATTGTCGAAGGCGGACATCACGGCCTCCTCGCATGAAAAGAGGTCGATTGTAGCGGACTCTTCAGCGTCCGCGTCTGGAAAAGCAGCCCAGCGCGCGCTCGATGCACTGCACGGTCTTGCCGAAAGCCTGCAGGCTGACGTCATTGAGTGGCTGGCCGCCCTGGTCGGCCACGACCAGCATTACCACGCGACCATTGCTGGCGAGAGAGCGCAGCAGCAGATGCTCGCTAGGGAACAGGGCCTTTAGGTTGCCCGGCAGCAAGGCGGAAAACTGCGCGATGTTGCTGGGCGTCATACGCAGTTGGCCTGGCTCGCTGAGCAGTCGTTTCAAGACCTGGCTCTGTGTCGGATCGAGGCTGAGGCTCGCTGCGCTGGCATCGAGGCCCGCCTGTTGCTGTGTCTGCAGGCGGGTGTGATGACGATCGGCGAGCATCAGCAGGACGCGCTTCAGGCCGCAGGCTTGCAACGCGTCACGGGCGCATGCGGTCAGTTGCGACACATTGGCGAAGCTACTGGGTTCGGCCAGCAGGCGCGCGCAATGCTGCCGCCAGGCGGCAAGGTCATCACGTTTGGGCGGAGGTGCAGTGGTGACGGCCGGCTTCAGTCGGTGGGCGTCCCACGGCCAGATCAGTGCCTGGGCCGGATGCCAAAGCGCAGCGTCATGGATCAGGCGGGCGCTGCTGACGGCATGCTGGTGTACCTCCTGCTGCAGCTCGCTCAGTGGAATCTGCAGATACAGCCCGGTAAGACGTTGCCAGCGCAGGCTGTGCGCGGTGTCCCAGGCATGGTGGGCCGACACCGCCAGGCCGTTGGCCAGCAATACGCAATTGCTTGGCTGGGTGAGCCAGTGACGCAGGGGTGTATCGTCGTCGAGCATCTGCTGTTGATGCAGGGGGTGCTCGTTATCACGGGCGATGTGCAATGCCTTGACCAACTGGCGGCGGTCGCGCTCCAGCAGGCGATAGCCGCGCACGATCCACTCCGGCAGGCGCCAGCGTTCAGACAGCTTGACGCACAGCTGGATCAGGCTGACGCCCAGCAGGTCCTTCTCCACTGCCGCCGGTCGTTCGCCCTTGAGCAGCACCCGCTGTTCCCATGCTTCGAGCAGTTGCGGGTGGGCGCACAGCAGCGGCCAGATCGGTGCAAGAAACAGCAGGCTGCAGCCATGCAGCTCGTTCCAAAGACGTGCCAGGCGTGCGCCGAACAGGCCACGAGCCTGTTGGCTGGCATGCTGACTGATCAGCAGGATCTGGCGAAACGCCAGGGGGATTTCGCTCTCGGGCAGCGCCGGTGCCTGATTGAGCAGTGCTTCGCAGCGGCTCAGGCCCAGTCGCGACAGGGCAGTTTCGACGCTTTCGGCCGGATCGCTGAGGCTGTTGTTCGACTGGTTGGCTTCGCGCAGCACCTGCAGGGCGAAGGACGGGCTCGACTCGATCGCCTCGGCGATCTCGCGCCAGGTTTTGCGGCTGTCGGCCAGGATGCGACGCAGGCGCAAATGCTGCTGCTGCTCGATTGGCAGTGGCAGCTTGCCCAGTAGTTGCACCCAGGCGTCCAACGTGCGTGGCAGGGACTTTGACGTCGACATATTGGCTCGAGTCGAACTGGCTTTTGACCATAACTGGCTATAGTCTGGCGTATAAGTTCCGATAATTAGAAGGGCTGTTTTTAATAGCCCATCCTCTAGGCTCTGCAAGCGTTTCTTTCATGGCAAAAATCATAGGCATCATTGTCGTATTCGGCTGCGTCTTCGGCGGGTTCATGCTCTCGGGCGGGAAGCTGATGGCATTGGTCCATCCCTTCGAAGTTATGATCATTGGCGGCGCAGCGCTGGGCGCATTCCTGCAGGCCAACCCGGGCAGTATGTTCATGACCGTGTTCAAGAAGTCGCTGAGCATGTTCGGCAGCCGCTTCACCCATGCCTACTACCTGGAAGTGCTCAAGCTGCTGTACGAGATCCTCAACAAGAGTCGTCGCGAGGGCATGATGGCCATCGAGGCCGATGTCGAGGACCCCAACGCCAGCCCGATCTTCAGCAAGTACCCCGGAGTCCTCAAGGACGCGCGCATGACGGCGTTCATCTGTGACTACCTGCGCATCATGTCCTCCGGGAACATGGCCCCGCACGAGCTCGAAGGGTTGTTCGACATGGAGCTGGCCAGTCTCAAGGAGGAAGTGGAGCACCCTGCGCACGCGGTGGCCAAGGTCGCCGACGGCATGCCGGCCATGGGTATCGTTGCCGCGGTATTGGGCATCGTGATCACCATGTCGATTCTGGCCGAGGCGGACAACGCCCAGATTGGTGAGAAGGTGGGTACGGCGCTGGTCGGTACCTTCCTCGGCATTCTCGCTTCCTACGGCTTCTTCGGCCCGCTTTCCGGCGCGCTGGAGCATGACGCCAAGGAAGAGCTGAACCTCTATGAGGCGATCAAGGCGACGCTGGTCGCTTCCGCTTCGGGCATGCCGCCGACCCTGGCTGTCGAGTTCGGACGCAAGGTGCTGTATCCGGCGCATCGCCCGAGCTTCAGCGAGCTCGAGCAGGCCATGCGCGGCAACTAAGCCATGGAAAATAACCAACCCATCATCGTCAAGCGGGTCAAGAAGGCTGCGGGCGGGCACCATGGTGGCGCCTGGAAGATCGCTTTTGCCGACTTCGCGACCGCCATGATGGCGTTCTTTCTGGTGATGTGGCTGATGTCATCGGCCACGCCGGAGCAAAAACGCGCGATCTCCGGTTACTTCCAGGACCCCATCGGCTTTACCGAAAGTGCCAGCCCCTACGCCATCGACCTGGGTGGGACGCCGACGCCGGCACCGGAGCGTACGCTCAATCCGGATGTTTCCGAGACGCCGGAGAGTCAGCCGGACGAGACGGGCGTCAGCACCGATCAGATCGAGACCCTGGCCGAGAAGATGGAGCAGGAGCGCCTGGAGCTGCTGTTGCAGGAATTGCAGAACAAGGTCGAGGAAAACCCCGAGCTGCAGCGTTTCAAGGATCAGATCCTGTTCGAGATCACCCAGGATGGCTTGCGCATTCAGATCATGGATGCCGAGAACCGGCCGATGTTCGCCCTTGGCAGTGCAGAGCTGCAGCCCTACTTCGAAGACATCCTGCTGGCGATGGCCGACACCATTCGAGCGGTGCCGAACAAGATCAGCATCAGCGGCCATACCGATGCCAAGCCCTTCGCCGGGCGGGGTGATTTCGGCAACTGGGAGCTGTCATCCAACCGCGCCAATGCCGCAAGGCGCACGCTGGTGGCCGGTGGATATCCGGACGAGCAGGTGGCGCGGGTGGTCGGATACGCCTCGTCGGCGTTGTTCGACCGAGCGGACCCGTTCAATCCCGTCAATCGACGCATCGATATCGTCGTACTGACCAAGAAAGCGCAGCGTGCGATCGAGGGCGCGCAGGGCGCCGGTGCCGAGCCGGCAGCCCAAGAGCAGGCGCCTGCCGGAGCCCCACCAGCGCCGCCCGCTGATGCGTTACCAGCCGATCAGTTGCGTGAACGGCTGAACATCTTCGAGAGTGGTGGCAGCCCGCTCGACCAGCTGAACAATCAGTAATCGTCTTCCGGTAGGCTGGCAATGATGTGCCGGTAGCTGGCCATGCGTTGTGGCTGTACGCGACCGTCCTCCAGGGCCTGCAGCAATGCGCAGCCTGGCTCGCGGTCGTGCTTGCAGTCACGAAAGCGGCAGCGGCCGAGCAGGTCATGGAATTCGATGAAGCCTGCCTCCACGTCGTCGCGGCTGACATGGCCCAGGCCGAATTCCCTGATACCGGGTGAGTCGATCAGCTGACCGCCACCGGGGAAGTGGAACAGCCGCGCGGTGGTGGTGGTGTGCGTGCCCTTGCCGGTCAGTTCCGACAGCGCGCCGACGCGGGTATCCACGCCAGGCAGCAGGCCGTTGACCAAGGATGATTTGCCGACCCCGGACTGGCCGACGAATACGCTGACGTGGCCATCCAGGCGCTTTCTCAGTTGTTCCATGCCATCGCCCTGATGGGCCGAGACTTCCAGCAGTGGATACTCCAGCTGTCGATAAACCTTGAGCAGGGCGTCCAGCACCACCTGGTTCTGTTCGTCGATCAGATCGGCTTTGTTCAGCAGCAGCAGCGGAGGAATGCCGGCATGCTCGGCGGCTACCAGATAGCGGTCGATCAGGTTGGCGTGGGGTTCGGGCAAGGGGGCGAAGACGATGACGATCTGGTCGACGTTGGCCGCCACCGGCTTGAGCTGACCGCGCATGTCGGGGCGGCACAGTTCGCTGTTGCGCGGCAGTTGCGCGACGATCACGCCGTCGCCCTGGTTGCCGGGGCGCCAGACCACCTGATCACCCGTGACCAATGGCGGCAGGTTGGCGCGCAGGTGGCAGCGAAACACCTGGCCGGCCAGTTCGCCCTGCAGACCTTCGATTTCCACCTGTACGCCAAAGTGAGCGATCACCAGGCCGGTCTGCTCCGGGCCCAGGTCGCCGCCTTCCAGTGCTTCCACGGCTCGTGATTCGCGCTTGGCCGCGCGGGCGGCGCGTTCGCCTTGAATCTTTTCGATGCGCCAGCTCTGGCGGCGGTTGAGTTGGCGTTTGGCCATGAAACATCCGGGTGTGGTGGAGTGTTGATCGCGGCGAGTTTAGCATGAGCGCTCGGTGGTCATTCGGCTGCCGGAGGCGGGGGCGGGAATGACGACTGACGGGGAAAGAACGGTGTTGCGGCTGCCTGTGTTGCGCGCGCTCCTGGCGCAGGGCGTGGCCGTTGCGTTGGTGGTGGTGCTGGTGTACCTGCTGGCACTGTTGCCCTGGCGCATGTCGCTGTTTTCCGTGGCGTTGCTGCAGGGTGTGCTGGCCGCTGCAATAGGCTGGCGCCTGGGGCTGTCGCGTTGGTGGCTGTGGATCAACCTGGCATTCCTGCCGACGCTGTTGCTGGTACAGCGCGCCGACTTGCCGGCCTGGCTGTTCCTGCTGGGCTTCGTGCTGTTGCTGCTGATCAACTGGAACAGCCTGCGTGAGCAGGTGCCGCTCTACTTGAGCGGGCGCAAGGCGCAACAACGCCTGCAACAATGCCTGAGTGAATTGGAGCAGCCGATGCGTTTCGTCGACCTTGGCTGTGGTACGGCGGGCGCCCTGTTGGGGTTGGCCCGGCAGTTTCCGCGTGGGCAGTTCGTCGGTGTGGAAACGGCGCCGCTGCTCTTCCTTCTCGCCTGGCTGCGCTGCCTGTTTCAGGAAAATTGCAGCATTCGCTATCGCAGCCTGTGGCAGGTCGATCTCGGCGAGTTCGACGTCGTGTACTGCTTCCTGTCCCCCGTGCCCATGCCTCGCCTGTGGGCCAAGGCGCAAGCGGAGATGCATGCCGGTAGCTGGCTGGTCAGCAATACCTTCGACATTCCCGGTGTGCCAGCTGATCGGCTGCTCGAGGTCAACGAGGGGCGGCAAACCTCGCTGTTTCTCTGGCGGATCAAGGACGCGCCGATATCCGCTAGAATTGGCCCCTGAGCCAAGGAGCCTAACCATGCAAAATCCCAACAACCTGATCTGGATCGATCTGGAAATGACCGGCCTGGAGCCGGAGCGCGATGTGATCATCGAGATGGCCACCATCGTTACCGATAGCGAACTGAGCGTCCTAGCCGAAGGCCCGGTTATCGCCATCCACCAGAGCGAAGAGGCCCTGGCAGGCATGGACGAATGGAACACCCGTACCCATGGCCAGAGCGGTCTGACCCAGCGCGTGCGCGAGAGCCGGATCGATACGGCGGCGGCCGAAGCACAGACCATCGCCTTTCTCGAGCAGTGGGTGCCGAAGGGCAAGTCGCCGATCTGTGGCAACAGCATCGGCCAGGATCGTCGCTTCCTCTACAAGTACATGCCGGCTTTGGAGGCCTACTTCCATTACCGCTATCTGGACGTCTCGACGCTGAAAATCCTCGCCGGCATGTGGGCGCCGGAGGTCAAGGACAGCTTCCAGAAAACCGCCACGCACCAGGCGCTGGACGACATCCGTGAATCCATCGCCGAGCTGCGCCACTATCGCGAGCATTTCCTCAAGGTCTAAAAGCGGCTGCAGGCCGCACGCTGCAGGCTCAGAGCAAGAGTGGCAAGGCTCTGCGCTCATCTTCACGCTGACAGCCTGTCGCCTGCTAAAGGACGCCGTGTCGCTCCAAGGCCCACTGCACATGCTCGCGCACCAGCTCCGACGGGTGTTCGCGGCGCGCCTGCAGGGCTTGCAGCACCGGGATGGTCGAGGGCGCATTGCCCAGGCCGACCGCCAGATTGCGCAGCCAGCGCTCATAGCCGGCACGGCGTAGCGGCGAGCCCTCGGTGCGGCTGAGAAACTCCTCCTCCGTCCACATGAACAGCTCGGCCAGAGCGCTGTTGTCCAGGCCGTGGCGTGGCTGGAAGTCGCCCTGCTCGGTGGGGCGGGCGAAGCGATTCCAGGGGCAGACGATCTGGCAGTCGTCGCAGCCGAAAACCCGGTTGCCGATGGGCGCGCGCAGTTCCACCGGGATCGAGCCTTTCAGTTCGATGGTCAGGTAGGAGATGCAGCGCCGCGCATCCAGCTGGTAAGGGCCGGCGAAAGCGGCGGTGGGGCAGATGTCCATGCAGGCGCTGCAACGCCCGCAGTGCTCGCTGCCATGCGGCGCATCGATCGGCAGCGGCAGATCGACGAATAGCTCGCCGAGAAAGAAATAGCTACCGGCCTTGCGATTGAGCACCAGAGTGTTCTTGCCAATCCAGCCCAGCCCGGCCTTCTCGGCGATGGCCTTTTCCAGTACTGGTGCGCTGTCGACGAAGGCGCGGTAACCGAACGGGCCGATCTGCTGCTGAATGCGCTCGGCCAGTTGTTGCAGGCGTTTGCGGATCAGTTTGTGGTAGTCGCGGCCCAGGGCGTAGCGCGACACGTAGGCCTGTTCCGGCTCGCTCAGGCGTTGGGCCATCTGCGTATCGCCAGGCAGATAGTCCATGCGCAGCGACACCACACGCAGCGTGCCGGGTACCAGCTCCTGCGGACGCGAGCGCTTGTCACCGTGGGCGGCCATGTAGTCCATTTCGCCTTGATAGCCCGCTGCGAGCCAGCGTTTGAGGTGCGCCTCGTGCTCGCCCAGTTCGACATCGGTGATGCCGACCTGCTGGAAACCCAGCTCACGCCCCCAGTCCTTGATGGACAGGGCCAGGGCGTCGAGATCGAGGGGGTGGTCGGACATGGGGCGGGCGCAGGCGGTGGAGGTGGGTATAATTCTGCCAGACATCCGTCGCGAGCGAGCCATGCATTCACTTTCCGTGTCTTTACCTTTGAGCCTGCACAGCGCCGAACAGGTGCGCGCACTCGATGCGCAACTGATCGCCGCCGGCACGCCGGGTTTCGAGCTGATGCAGCGTGCCGCCCATGCTGCCTGGCGTGCCTTGCGCCGTCGCTGGCCGGAGGCGGGCGAAATCACCGTTCTGGCCGGGCGCGGCAACAATGCCGGTGATGGTTATCTGGTCGCTGCCCTGGCGCAGCGTGCTGGTTGGCGTGTGCGGGTCTTGGCCGTCGGCGATTCTGCCGCACTGGTTGGCGACGCCGCCCTGGCCTGCGCCGAGGCCCGGCAGGCAGGTGTGGATATTCTGACCTGGGGCGAGTGCGCGCCTTTGGCTGGTGTCGTGGTCGATGCCTTGCTTGGCACGGGGCTTACCGGCGCGGTGCGTGAGCCCTACGCCCAGGCGATCCGCATTCTCAACCAGAGTGGTCTGCCGGTGCTCGCGGTAGATATTCCGTCTGGTTTGCAGGCCGACAATGGTGCACGGTTGGGTGTGGCAGTACGCGCCGACCTGACCGTGACCTTCATCGCGCTCAAGCTCGGCCTTTTCACGGGCCTGGGTCCTGAATTGTGTGGCGAGCTGCAGTTCGATGACCTGCAGGGTGATGCGCAATTGCTGGCAACTGCTCCCTGCGTCGCACAATTGCTCGATCCCGCTAACCTGCCGCGGCTTACGGCCCGCTCGCCGGTGGCGCACAAGGGACAATTCGGCCACCTGTTGGTGATCGGCGGCGATCTGGGCATGGGCGGCGCTGCGCTGCTCAGTGCCGACAGCGCCCTGCGAGCCGGCGCCGGCCTGGTGTCGTTGGCGACGCGTGCCGAGCACGTCACGGCGGCCCTGGTGCGGCGGCCTGAAATCATGTGTACCGCTGTGGCCTCGGCCAATCAGTTGCTGGCGCTGGTCGAGCGCGCCGATGTCTGCGTGGTCGGGCCTGGTATGGGGCAGGGCACTTGGGGGCGTAGCCTGTTGTCTGGCGTAGCGGGGATCGACCAACCACAAGTGTGGGATGCCGACGCGCTGAATCTGCTCGCAACCGGCCAGTTCGCTGCGCCACGTCACGGCGTGCTGACGCCGCATCCAGGCGAGGCGGCGCGCTTGTTGGGCATCGATACGGCAGCGCTGCAGGCGGACCGGCCAGCGGCAGCTCGGGCTCTGGCGCAGCGTTTCGGTCTGGTCGTGGTGCTCAAGGGGGCTGGCAGTCTGATTGCCGCACCGGATGGGCGTCTGGCGTTGTGCGTTCGCGGTCACCCGGCAATGGCTGGCGCAGGCTTGGGCGATGTCCTGGCCGGGTTGATCGGTGCGCTTTTGGCGCAGGGCATGGCGGCCTATGATGCCGCCTGCCTGGGAGTGTGGTTGCACGCACGCGCTGGTGAAGTGCTGGCCGTGCAGGGGCGCGGGCTGGCTGCTGGTGATCTGCCCGGCGCCATTCGTCAGGTACTGGAGGAGTTGTGTCCTTGCGTGAAGTGAAACTTGAGGCTGCCGATGAGGCTGCCATGCTGGCGTTGGGCGCCTCGATCGCCAAAGTCAGCGGTGGCGTGGGCACCATCTATCTGCACGGGGATCTGGGGGCCGGTAAAACCACCCTGTCACGCGGCATTCTGCGCGGCCTGGGCCATGCCGGGGCGGTCAAAAGCCCGACCTTCACATTGGTCGAACCTTACGAAATCGGTGATGTGCACGCCTTTCATTTCGACCTCTATCGCCTGGTCGATCCTGAGGAGCTGGAGTTTCTAGGCATTCGCGACTACTTCGAGGGGAACGCCTTGTGTCTGATCGAATGGCCGCAGCGCGGCGAGGGCGTTTTGCCAAAGCCCGACCTTGACATTACCATTAGCCCCCAAGCGAGCGGCCGTTCGCTGTTGCTGCAGGGGCATGGGGCTCGAGGGGAGGCCTGGTGCAAGGCCCTGAGCGGCAAGCAATGAATAAGACGTGATGGGGTTGGTTATGCGCATAGGCGCGCTGGTTACCGCTGTGGGAATATTGTTGGCGGCCCTGGCTGCCGAGGCGCTGGCCGCCTCCGATGTGCGCAGCGTGCGCCTGTGGCGTGCCCCGGACAATACCCGCCTGGTCTTCGATCTGTCAGGGCCTGTGCAGCACAGCGTGTTCACCCTGGCTGCGCCTGACCGCATCGTCATCGACGTTACGGGCGCCAAACTGGCCACCAGTCTCGATCAGCTTTCTCTCGCCAATACCCCGATTACCGGCGTGCGCTCGGCTCAGCGCAGTGCCGAAGAGTTGCGCGTGGTCATCGATCTTTCGGCGCCGGTTTCACCGAAGAGCTTTACCCTGGCACCGAATCAGCAGTATGGCCATCGCCTGGTGGTCGACCTGTTCGATCAGGGCAGTGCGCCGCCCGCCACGCAGGCGCCCAGCGTTGCCGACGGTACGCCGCCCGTCCCGGTTACCCCGACCCAGCCTCCACCCAAGCTGACGCCCGTGCCCAATGGCAAGCGCGATATCGTCGTTGCCATTGATGCCGGCCACGGTGGCGAGGACCCAGGCGCGTTGTCGCCGGTCAAAGGGCAGTACGAGAAGAACGTGACCCTGGCTATCGCCAAGGAACTGCAGCGGCAGGTCAATGCCGAGAAGGGCTTCCGTGGCGAGCTGGTGCGTACGGGGGATTATTTCATCCCGCTACGTAAGCGCACCGAGATCGCGCGCAAGAAGGGCGCTGATCTATTCGTGTCCATTCATGCCGATGCGGCGCCGCGTTCCTCAGCCTTCGGGGCATCGGTCTATGCGCTATCGGAGCGCGGCGCGACTTCCGAGACAGCCCGTTGGCTGGCCGATGCCGAGAACCAGTCGGACCTGATCGGCGGCGCTGGCAACGTCAGCCTCGATGACAAGGACAAGATGCTCGCAGGTGTGCTGCTGGACCTGTCGATGACCGCTTCTCTGTCTTCCAGTCTCAATGTGGGGCAGAAGGTGTTGTCGAACATGGGCAACATCACTCCGCTGCATAAGCGCCGTGTCGAGCAGGCAGGCTTCATGGTGCTCAAATCTCCGGATATTCCCTCGATCCTGGTGGAAACCGGCTTCATCTCCAATCCCAACGAGGCGAGAAAGCTGCACACCGCCAGTCATCAACAGGCGCTGGCCCGCTCGATCACTTCGGGGGTCAAACAGTTCTTCCACGAAAACCCACCGCCCGGCACCTACGTTGCCTGGTTGCGCGACGAGGGCAAGATCGCCGCTGGCCCTCGCGAACACGTGGTTGCCCGTGGCGAAAGCCTGGCGTTGATCGCTCAGCGTTACCAGATCAGCCTGGCTGCCCTGCGCAGTGCCAACAAGCTCAATGGCGATGTGATCAAGGTCGGCCAGACATTGCAGATACCCGCCACGTCCCTGGCCGCCCAGTAGTGAGTGTCATGTCCCGGATTCATTTGCTCAGCCCGCGCCTGGCCAACCAGATCGCTGCGGGCGAGGTGGTCGAGCGCCCCGCTTCGGTGGCCAAGGAACTGCTGGAAAACAGTCTGGACTCCGGTGCCCGGCGCATCGATGTCGAAGTCGAGCAGGGCGGCGTCAAGCTGCTCAAGGTGCGTGATGACGGCGGCGGCATTGCGGCCGGTGACCTGCCGCTGGCCCTGGCGCGTCATGCCACCAGCAAGATTCGCGAGTTGGAAGACCTGGAAGCCGTGCTCAGCATGGGCTTTCGCGGCGAGGCGCTGGCTTCGATCAGCTCGGTATCGCGCCTGACCCTGACCTCGCGCACAGCCGATGCCGATCAGGCCTGGCAGGTGGAAACCGAAGGGCGCGACATGGAGCCACGTGTGCAGCCCGCTGCGCATCCGGTGGGCACCTCGGTGGAAGTGCGTGACCTGTTCTTCAATACCCCGGCGCGGCGCAAGTTTCTGCGTGCCGAGAAAACCGAGTTCGATCACCTGCAGGAAGTGATCAAGCGCCTGGCGCTGGCGCGTTTCGATGTTGGTTTCCATCTGCGCCATAACGGCAAGACCGTGTTCAGCCTGCACGAGGCGGCTGACGAGATCAGTCGCGCGCGCCGCGTCGCCTCGGTCTGCGGTCCCGCCTTCCTGGAGCAGGCGCTGCCGATCGAGATCGAGCGCGGCGGTTTGCGCTTGTGGGGCTGGGTCGGTTTGCCCACCTTCTCGCGCAGCCAGGCGGACCTGCAGTACTTCTATGTCAACGGCCGCATGGTCCGCGACAAGCTGGTCGCCCATGCGGTGCGCCAGGCCTATCGCGACGTGCTGTTCAACGGCCGTCACCCGACCTTCGTGCTGTTCCTGGAAATCGATCCGGCGACAGTGGATGTCAACGTTCACCCGACCAAGCACGAAGTCCGCTTCCGTGACAGTCGCATGGTCCATGACTTCCTCTACGGTACGCTGCATCGTGCGCTGGCCGATGTGCGCCCGGAGGACCAGGTCGCGGCGCCGGCTGCCGTGTCGCCGATGCTGCGCCCGACTGGTCTGGCCGCAGGCGAGTTCGGTCCGCAGGGCGAAATGGGCCTGGCCGCCAGCGTGCTCGAAACCCCCGTGGCCATTCCGCAGCCCGCCTGGCGTGGCGCCGGTGCTGGCTATCAGCAGCCGGTCGGCAATCCCGGCGTGCCGGCCGCCGAAGCGCAGGCCGCCTATCGCGAGTACTTCTCGCCGCTACCGACTGCCCAGGCGCAGTCCGTGCCGCAGGAGCAGGGCGACATTCCGCCGCTCGGTTACGCCGTGGCACAGCTCAAGGGCGTCTACATCCTCGCCGAGAATGCCCAGGGTATGGTGGTGGTGGATATGCACGCGGCCCATGAGCGCATCACCTATGAGCGCCTCAAGCAGGCCATGGCCAGTGAGGGTTTGCGTGGCCAGCCGCTGCTGGTGCCGGAATCCATCGCCCTGAGCCAGCGCGAGGCGGATTGCGCCGAAGAACATGGTGAATGGTTCCAGCGCCTGGGCTTCGAGCTGCAGCGCCTGGGCGAGGAAAGCGTGGCGATCCGCCAGATTCCGGCCCTGCTCAAGCAGGCCGAGGCCACCCAGCTGGTGCGCGATGTCTTGGCCGATCTGCTGGAGTACGGCACCAGTGATCGCATCCAGGCGCACCTCAACGAGCTGTTGGCAACCATGGCCTGCCATGGCGCAGTACGCGCCAATCGGCGCCTGACCATTCCCGAAATGAACGGCTTGCTGCGCGACATGGAGCAGACCGAACGCAGCGGTCAGTGCAATCACGGGCGTCCGACCTGGACGCAACTCAGTATGGATCAGCTCGACAAGTTGTTCATGCGTGGCCAGTAATTGAGCGAGACCTGCGTTAGGGTCTCCATGTTTTCGCGTTTCGAGTCATGTCCATGTCTTCGTTTCCACCTGCCATCTTCCTGATGGGCCCGACCGCCGCCGGCAAGACCGATCTGGCCCTGGAGCTGGCGCGCGTATTGCCGTGCGATCTGATCAGCGTGGATTCGGCGTTGATCTATCGGGGCATGGACATCGGCACGGCCAAGCCCGAGCGCGCTGTTCTCGATGAGTTTCCCCACGCCCTGATCGACATTCGTGACCCGTCCGAGAGCTATTCGGCGGCCGAGTTTCGCGCCGATGCGCTGGCAGCCATGGCCGAGAGCGCGGCGCGCGGCCGTATTCCGCTGCTGGTGGGCGGCACCATGCTCTATTACAAGGCCCTGCTGGAGGGGTTGGCGGATATGCCCAGTGCCGACCCGGCGATACGGGCCGAGCTGGAGGCGCGCGCACTGGCCGAAGGTTGGGATGTGCTGCACCGCGAGCTGGCGGCGGTCGATCCGGAGTCCGCAGCGCGCATTCATCGCAATGATCCGCAGCGCCTCACCCGGGCGCTGGAGGTCTATCGTGTGAGCGGTCTGAGCATGACCGAGCATCGCCGGCGTCAGGCCGCAGGAAATCCCGATACGGGCACATCGGGTGGCGGGCAATTACCCTATACTGTTGCTCAGCTTGCTATCGCACCAGCGCAGCGTCAGATTTTGCATGACCGCATCGCTCAACGATTTCGGGCGATGTTGGAACAGGGTTTCGTGGAAGAGGTCGAAGCCCTGCGTAGCCGAAGTGACTTGCACGCGGGATTGCCGTCTATACGGGCGGTGGGTTATCGCCAGGTGTGGGAATACCTCGACGGCGAGCTGTCCCGGGAGCAGATGGTCGAGCGTGGCGTCATCGCCACTCGGCAATTGGCCAAGCGGCAGTTCACCTGGCTACGTGGCTGGGACGGTTTGCACTGGCTGGATAGTCTGGCCTGCGACAATCTGTCTCGCGCCTTGAAATACCTGGAAAGCGTCTCCATATTGAAATGAGACCTTGCCGCTGGCCGTCTATCCTTGGGGGTGAGGCGGTCTGAAGCCATTGTTTACTTACTAAAATTATTGAAATTGATCCTCGAAAGGAGTGCGGCACATGTCAAAAGGGCATTCGCTACAAGACCCTTACCTGAATACCCTGCGTAAGGAACGCGTCCCTGTTTCCATCTATCTGGTCAACGGCATCAAGCTGCAGGGCCAGATCGAGTCCTTCGACCAGTTTGTCATCCTGCTGAAGAACACCGTCAGCCAGATGGTTTACAAACATGCCATTTCCACCGTCGTGCCAAGCCGTCCGGTACGTCTGCCGAGTGCTGGCGATTCCGAGCAGGCCGATGGCGAGCCGGGTAACGCCTAAAAAAGGGGGTTGCATTGTTCTTCGAGCGTCATGAGGGCGGTGAGCGGGCCATCCTGGTTCATCTGGAAGGCCAAGACTCCGAGGCGAGCGAAGATCCCCAGGAGTTTCAAGAATTGGCCATGTCGGCTGGCGCCGACATGGTCGCTTTCTTTAGCGTGCCCAGCAGTCGCCTGACTGCCAAGTTCCTGATCGGCAGCGGCAAGGTCGAGGAGCTGCGCGACCAGGTCAAGGCCGTCGAAGCCGATCTGGTCATCTTCAATCACACTCTGACACCCAGCCAGGAGCGTAACCTTGAGCGCGCTTTCGAGTGTCGTGTGCTCGATCGCACCGGGTTGATCCTCGATATCTTCGCCCAGCGTGCGCGCACCCACGAAGGCAAGTTGCAGGTCGAGCTGGCTCAGCTCGATCATATGAGTACGCGCCTGGTGCGAGGCTGGACTCACCTCGAGCGGCAGAAGGGTGGTATCGGTCTACGTGGCCCGGGTGAAACCCAGCTGGAAACCGACCGTCGCCTGTTGCGCGTGCGCATTCGCCAGATCAAGCAGAAGCTGGAAAAGGTGCGCAGTCAGCGTGAGCAGGCGCGTCGCGGGCGCAAGCGCGCGGATATCCCGTCGGTTTCCCTGGTGGGCTACACCAACGCCGGCAAGTCCACCCTGTTCAACGCCCTGACGACTTCCGAGGTGTACGCGGCTGACCAGCTGTTCGCCACCCTCGACCCGACCTTGCGCCGCCTGGAGCTCGATGACCTTGGGCCGATCGTCCTGGCCGACACCGTGGGGTTCATTCGCCATCTGCCGCACAAGCTGGTCGAGGCCTTCCGCGCTACGCTGGAAGAATCGAGCAACTCCGACCTGCTGCTGCACGTGATCGATGCCCATGAACCGGAGCGCATGGCGCAGATCGAGCAGGTTCAGGAAGTGCTCAAGGAGATCGGTGCGAGCGATCTGCCGATGCTCGAGGTATACAACAAGCTGGATTTGTTGGATGGTGTCGAGCCGCAGATCCAGCGCGATGGTGATGGCAATCCGGTTCGTGTCTGGTTGTCAGCGCGCGAGGGGCGTGGTCTGGAGCTGTTGCGACAGGCCGTGGCAGAGCTATTGGGCGAGGACTTGTTCGTCGCCACGTTGCAGTTGCCGCAGCGTCTGGGAAGACTGCGTGCGCAGTTCTTCGCATTGGGGGCGGTGCAGAGCGAAGCGCATGACGAGCAGGGGCACAGTTTGCTGGCGGTGCGTTTGCCGCGAGTCGAGCTCAATCGCCTGGTGAGTCGCGAGGGGCTGGAGCCTCAAGCCTTCATCGAGCAACATACTTTGCAATAAAGCCTGCGGTGGCGGCTTTGCCGTCACCCTGAGGCTTTGGGTAGCATTGGCCGGCGCGCCGTGGGCGCGCCTTCGCTTTATCAGTACGGAGAACGCTATGGCTTGGAATGAGCCGGGTGGCAACTCGAACAATCAAGACCCTTGGGGTGGCCGCAAAGGCGGTGGCCGGCAGGGCCCGCCGGATCTCGACGAAGCGTTCCGCAAGTTGCAAGAAAGCCTGAATGGGCTTTTCGGTGGCGGCAAGAAACGTGGTGACGACGATTCCGGACGCAGCGGTGGCGGCGGTGGCTTCGGTCTGCTGTTCGTAGGCCTCGGCCTGTTGGCAGTGGTCTGGCTGTACAGCGCGATCTACGTGGTGGATGAGCAGGAGCAGGCCGTGGTACTGCGCTTCGGCAAATATCACGAGACCGTCGGTCCGGGCCTGAACATCTACTTCCCGCCGATCGATCGCAAGTTTCAGGAAAACGTCACCCGTGAGCGCGCCTACAGCAAGCAGGGCGCCATGCTGACCGAAGACGAGAACATCATCGAAGTGCCGTTGACCGTGCAGTACCGCGTGAGCAACCTGCAGGACTTCGTGCTCAACGTCGATCAGCCGGAAGTCAGCCTGCAGCACGCCACCGACAGCGCCGTGCGTCATGTCGTGGGTTCCACCGAGATGGATCAGGTGCTGACCGAAGGTCGTGAGCTGATGGCCAGCGAAGTGCGTGAACGTCTGCAGCGTTTCCTCGACAACTACCGCACCGGTATCACCATCACTCAGGTGAACATCCAGAGCGCTGCGGCGCCGCGTGAAGTTCAGGAGGCCTTCGATGACGTGATCCGTGCCCGTGAAGACGAACAGCGCGAGAAGAACCAGGCCGAGTCCTACGCCAATGGCGTGATTCCGGAAGCCCGTGGTCAGGCCCAGCGTCTGCTGGAGGAAGCCAACGGTTATCGCGACGAAGTCATCGCGCGCGCCCAGGGTGAGGCCGACCGCTTCACCAAGCTGGTAGCCGAGTATCGCAAGGCGCCGGAGGTCACTCGTGAGCGTCTGTATCTGGACACCATGCAGGAAATGATGAGCAACACCAGCAAGGTTCTGGTCACTGGCGACAAGGGGCAGAATAACCTGCTCTATCTGCCGCTTGACAAGATGATCGACAGCCGTGGTGGTTCCTCTTCCTCCAGCTCCGCCAACAGCAGCAATTCGACGACGCGTGATCCGGCCGTGCCGCTGAGCAGCGATCTGTCGCAGCGTAACCTGCGTACCCGGGAGGGCCGTTGATGAGCAACAAGTCCCTGATCGGCCTGATCGTGGCCGTGGTTCTGGCCCTGGTGGCATGGAATAGCTTCTACATCGTTGCGCAAACCGAACGCGCGGTATTGCTGCAGTTTGGTCGCGTGGTCAATCCTGATGTGCAGCCTGGTCTGCACGTGAAGATTCCCTACGTAAACCAGGTGCGCATCTTCGATGGCCGTCTGTTGACGCTGGATTCGACTTCCTCGCGTTTCCTGACGCTGGAGAAGAAGGCGCTGATGGTCGATGCCTACGCCAAATGGCGGGTGAAGGATGCCGAGCGTTTCTACCAGGCAACCTCCGGTATGAAGCAGGTGGCTGACGAGCGCTTGGCGCGTCGTCTGGAGGCTTCGCTGCGTGACCAGTTCGGTAAACGCACCCTGCATGAGTCGGTGTCCGGTGAGCGCGATGCGCTGATGGCCGACGTGACCGCGACCCTCAATCGTGCTGCTGAGCGCGAACTGGGTATCGAAGTGGTCGACGTGCGGGTCAAGGCCATCGATCTGCCGCGTGAAGTAAACCGTAGCGTGTTCGAGCGGATGAGCACCGAGCGTGAGCGTGAAGCCCGTGAACACCGCGCCAAGGGTCGTGAGCTGGCCGAAGGTATTCGTGCCGATGCCGACCGTCAGCGCCGTGTGCTGCTGGCCGAAGCCTATCGTGAAGCGGAAGAGCTGCGCGGTGACGGTGATGCCCAGGCGGCCGCCATCTACGCTCGAGCCTACGGCCAGGATCAGGAGTTCTACTCCTTCTACCGCAGCCTGCAGGCGTACCGCGAAAGCTTCGCTGACAAGCGCGATGTTCTGGTGCTGGACCCGAGTAGCGATTTCTTCCGCTACCTGGAAAAGGCCAAGCCGTGATCGGCAACCCTGGCGGCGCGATGCGTCGCCAGGGTGACCTCAGGGGAAAACGTGGTATGATGCGGCAGCCGGGAAAATCCCGGCTTTTTTGCGTCTGTGGGAATCATGTGGCAGGAACTCGGCATCGCACTGTGTCTGGTATTGGTGCTGGAAGGCATCCTGCCCTTCCTCTATCCGCGTCATTGGCGCGGGGCGGTATTGCAGGCAGCGCGCTTGCCTGACCGCCGACTGCGTCTTATGGGGCTGGCCAGCATGCTGCTGGGTACTGCTCTTCTATATCTGCTTCACTGAAGGCTTGTGCCGCCCGGATCGAGAGGGGAATGGCGAAATGGCAACGGTAGACCGCTGGCTGCTGCCAGATGGCATCGAAGAAGTACTGCCGCCGGAAGCGGCGCGCATCGAGGCGGCCCGCCGCCAGGTGCTGGATCTGTTCCAACGTTGGGGTTACGAGTTCGTCGTTACCCCCCATATCGAGTACCTGGAATCCCTGTTGACTGGCGCCGGCCAGGATCTCGACCTGCGTACCTTCAAGGTCACCGATCCGCTGTCTGGTCGGCAGATGGGCTTTCGTGCCGACATCACGCCGCAAGTCGCGCGTATCGATGCTCACACCTTGCGCCGTGAAGGCCCGAGTCGTTTGTGCTACGCCGGCAGCGTGCTGCACGCCCAGCCGCGTGCGCTGACCACTTCGCGCAGTCCCATCCAGTTGGGCGCCGAGCTCTATGGCGACGCCAGCCCGGCCAGCGATATCGAGGTGATCAGCCTGCTGGTCGAGACCCTGGAGCTGGCCGCCGTGCCGGATGTGCACATGGACCTCGGTCATGTCGGCATCTATCGCGGCCTGGCGCGTGCCGCGGGTCTATCCGGAGAGGCCGAGCAGCAGCTGTTCGATGCGCTGCAGCGCAAGGCCATGGATGAGATCGAGACCCTGACTGCCGCGTTGCCGGCTGGCCTGGGCAATATGTTGCGCTCGCTCGCCGAGCTGTGTGGTGGTCGCGAGGTGCTGGACCTGGCCCAGGCGGTACTGGTCGAGGCGCCGGATGCAGTGCATGCGGCGCTGGATGAGCTGGTAGCCATCGCCGATGCGCTAGAGTTGCGTTATCCCGAGCTGCCGCTGTATTTCGACCTGGGCGAACTACGCGGCTACAACTATCACACTGGCGTGGTGTTCGCGGCGTTCGTACCAGGCGAGGGCGGTGCCATCGCTCAGGGTGGCCGTTACGACGATACCGGTGCGGTGTTCGGCCGGGCACGTCCGGCGACCGGGTTCTCCACTGACCTGAAGACCCTGGTGACCCTCGGGGATATGCGCCTGGATGAATCCGTCAGCGGCGTTTGGGCGCCGGATAATCATGACCTCTATCTGTGGCAGGCCGTTCGTCGTCTGCGTGGTGAGGGCGAGCGTGTGGTACAGGCGTTGCCCGGGCAGAGCGAGGCGGATGCGCGTGAAGCAGGCTGTGACCGTCTGCTGGCGCTGCGCGATGGACGTTGGCAGGTGGCGCCCCTGGCGTCCTGAATTCACTTTCGCCGGCCCGCGGCCGGCATCGAAGCTTGCGCGAAGAGGACAAGTATCATGGGTAAGAATGTCGTCGTCCTGGGCACCCAGTGGGGTGATGAGGGCAAGGGCAAGATCGTCGACCTGCTCACCGAGCAGGCTGCTGCAGTCGTGCGTTATCAGGGTGGCCACAACGCCGGCCACACTCTGGTGATCGACGGTGAGAAGACCGTCCTGCACCTGATTCCGTCCGGCATCCTGCGCGAAGGCGTCGAGTGCCTGATCGGCAACGGCGTGGTGGTTGCGCCTGACGCGCTGCTGCGCGAGATCACCAAGCTGGAAGAGAAGGGCGTGCCGGTGCGCGAGCGCCTGCGCATCAGCCCGGCCTGCCCGTTGATCCTGTCCTATCACGTAGCCCTGGATCAGGCGCGTGAGAAGGCCCGTGGCGATGCCAAGATCGGCACTACTGGCCGCGGCATTGGCCCGGCATACGAGGACAAGGTTGCCCGTCGCGGTCTGCGCGTCGGTGATCTGTTCCATCGTGAGCGCTTCGCCGCCAAGCTGGGTGAGCTGCTGGACTACCACAACTTCCAGCTGGTCAACTTCTACAAAGAGCCGGCTATCGACTTCCAGAAGACGCTCGATGAGTGCATGGAATATGCCGAGCTGCTCAAGCCGATGATGGCCGACGTCACTGCGGTGCTGCATGACCTGCGTCGTGGCGGCAAGGACATCATGTTCGAAGGTGCCCAGGGCTCGCTGCTGGATATCGACCACGGTACTTACCCCTACGTCACCAGCTCTAACACCACTGCCGGCGGTATCGCTACCGGCTCCGGTTTCGGCCCGCTGTACCTGGACTACATCCTCGGCATCACCAAGGCCTACACCACCCGCGTGGGTTCCGGTCCGTTCCCGACCGAGCTGTTTGATGACGTCGGTGCCTTCCTTGCCAAGCGTGGTCATGAGTTCGGTGCCACCACCGGTCGTGCCCGTCGTTGTGGCTGGTTCGATGCCGTGATTCTGCGTCGCGCCATCGAGATCAACAGCATCTCTGGCCTGTGCCTGACCAAGCTGGACGTGCTCGACGGCCTGGAAACCATCCGCATCTGCACCGGTTACAAGGACGCCAACGGCCAGGTGCTGGTCGATGCGCCGACCGATGCCGACAGCTACATCGGCCTGCAGCCGGTCTACGAGGAAATGCCGGGCTGGAGCGAATCCACTCTGGGCGCCAAGACCCTGGAAGACCTGCCAGCCGCTGCTCGCGCCTACATCAAGCGCGTCGAAGAGCTGGTCGGTGCGCCGATCGACATCATCTCCACCGGCCCGGATCGCAACGAAACCATCGTGCTGCGTCATCCGTTCGCCTGATCGCTGTTGTCGAGTTGAAAAAAGCCGCCCTCGGGCGGCTTTTTCGTGGCTGGCTGTTGTTGCCGGTCGCCGGCCTTGTTGCGTGGATCTGTCGCCATAATGCAGGCTCTCGTTGGTTTATCGCTGTTTTTCAATGGATCGTGGGCACGTAGCTTGCTTGCACTCAATAAATCCCGGAAGTCGCCGTTATAGCTGTTACGGTCGTTGAGGAGAGTTCCCAGTGTTCGCCATCGTTTCCATGTTGCGTAGCCGTTTGCTGCGTCCGGTGTTCGTTGCGCTTGGTCTGGCCATGTTGGTGCAGGTTGGTTTGGCTGTCTGGCTGATGCGCGCCTCGGTCGACGGCATGGTCGAGGATCTGGCGCTGCGCCTGGGCGGTGAGAGCCGGCGCCTTGGTGAAGAGCTGAACATGGCTGAGCGCGAGATGAGTCAAGGGCTGGCGGCTTTGTCGAGCAGCACCCGCACTCGCCTGGGCGAAGGGCTTTCCGCTCAGTTGAAGAGCGAGCAAGCGCAACTGCGTGTGGTGCTGGAGGGGAGTCTCAAGCAATCCGGTCAGGCGCTGGCGCAACTATTGGCGGGTGTTGCGCCGAAGTCCATCTGGGACCTGGACATTCCTGCGCTGACGGCGCTTACCCGAATCGCGCAGCAGGACCCGGCGGTCTTGTTCGCCATCATCTATGACGCCGAAGGTCAGCGCCTGACGCGCAACTTCAATCGCAGTAACGCGCAGGTACGTGAGCTGGTTGCAGCTGGGCAGGGTGACTCGCCGCTGGAGAAGCTGGTGGACGCGGCTTCGCGCGATCCGCGCGTGTATGTGGTCGAGGCGGATATCAGTCCAATGGGCTCGCGCATCGGTAAGGTGCAGATGGGGTTGTCGTTGGATGTGGTGGAAAAGGAATTGACCGCGCTGGACGGTCGCTTTGCTGCTTTGGTCAGCGGTGCCGGTGAGTTGGTCGATAGCAGTCTGGCCGGTGCTTCCGAAGAGGCAACCGGCGCGCTGCGCGAGCGCCTGCAGTCCGCCGAGCGCTACACGCAGGAAATGGCGCGCAACGGCGGCGAGTCGGTGCGTGTGGCGGCGGATTCACTGCGTTGGAACATCGCCCTCGGCTTGTTGATCGTGGGGGCGTTGGCAATGGTAATGGTCGCCCTGGTATTGGGCTGGCGAGTGCTGAGTCGCGTGCGTCTGCTCAGTGATGCGCTCAACGATCTGGCGGCAGGTGAGGGCGATCTGACTCGGCGGGTAGATATCCACAGCCAGGATGAAGTGGGGGAGATGGCGAGTGCGGTCAACCGCTTCATGGATAAGCTGCAGCCCATCGTGCGAGAGTCCGGTGAGGTGGCTCTGCGTACGAGCGAGCAGATTCGCAGTCTGACCCAGCGTGGGGCGGCGGCCGAGTCGGCGGCCGGTCGTCAGCGTGACGAGGTGGCTGGGAGTCTGCAGGCCTTGGAGCGCATGGCCGATGAAGCGCAAGCGGAGAGCCAGGCCATGCAGGAGGCCTTGCAGCGCGTGGAAACCATCCGCGCGGCGGCGCATGAGAATGCTGTTATTGCTCAGCGCCTGTCTACCCTGATCGAGGGGTTGGTCGCACGGGTCGCTGATGGTTCAGCCGTGATCGAGCGGCTGGCCAAGCAGAGCGAGCAGATCGAGGTCGTGCTGACGGTGATTCAGTCCATCGCCGAGCAAACCAATCTGCTGGCCCTCAATGCTGCCATCGAGGCAGCGCGCGCCGGGGAGAGTGGCCGCGGCTTCGCGGTGGTGGCGGACGAGGTGCGAGCCTTGGCGAGCAAGACTCAGCAGTCGACCGGCGACATCCAGACGCATATCACCGCGCTGCAGCGTGGAGCGCAGGAGGCGGTGGCGGCCATTGCTCAGGCAGGTGAGCAGGGTGGTGAAGGATTGGAAGTGCTGCGTGACAGCGCCCGCCTGCAGCAATCGGTGCAGCAGTCGGTAGATGAAGTGTATGGCGCCATCAATGCTGCCACTCAGGCGGCGGCTCATCAGGCCGAAGGAGCGGGCGCGGTGCGTGGGCGCGTGGAGGTCATCCACGCCGAAGCGCAGCACGCGGCCGAGGCGGTTGCGGCGATTGCCGGCAACGCGCGTGCGCTGGATGAGTTGGCGGCGCAGCTCAAGGCTAGTCTGGGGCAGTTCAGGGTTTGATCGTGGTAACGGGGGGGCGCCTTGTGCGCCTCGCTCTTCAGGGGGTGAAGGTGCGTAAGGCTTTTCTTCGGGCAATAAAAAACCGAGCCATCTGACTCGGTTTTTTGAATTTTGGTGCCCAGGAGAAGACTCGAACTTCCACGGCCGTTAAGCCACTGATACCTGAAACCAGCGCGTCTACCAATTCCGCCACCTGGGCACTGCAGCAATGTTCGTCGTTGCCGACACGGAGCGTTGCATCCGTTATTTGCAAAGTGGGTTATCAAGCCACTTCGCGAAATTTGGTGCCCAGGAGAAGACTCGAACTTCCACGGTGTTGCCACCACTGATACCTGAAACCAGCGCGTCTACCAATTCCGCCACCTGGGCACTGAAAACGATGAATCATCATCGGCTTCGTGTTACAACGTCTGCTCGACGCTGTGGGCGCGAACTATACGGGCGGGCATTTACCTTGTAAACCCCTGACCCCAAAAAAATTATTGTCGCTGGAAAAGCTGCCGCGAATGACGTTTTCGCGCTTCAATAGGCAGATGGCATACACCTCTATACATAAGCATAGGTAATCCTTCCTACATGGCCGATTGGCAATCCCTCGATCCCGAGGCCGCCCGCGAGGCGGAAAAATACGACAACCCCATCCCTAGCCGCGAACTGATTCTGGCCCACCTGGCCGAACGGGGTTCGCCCGCCAGCCGCGAGCAGCTGGTCGAAGAATTCGGTCTCGACACCGAAGACCAGCTCGAGGCGCTGCGCCGCCGTCTGCGCGCCATGGAGCGCGATGGCCAGCTCATCTATACCCGCCGCGGCACCTACGCGCCGGTGGACAAGCTCGATCTGATCTGCGGCCGCATCAGTGGCCACCGCGACGGCTTCGGCTTCCTCGTGCCGGACGACGGCAGCGACGATCTGTTCCTCAGCCCGGCGCAGATGCGCCTGGTATTCGATGGCGACCGCGCTCTGGTGCGCGTGGCCGGTCTCGACCGTCGCGGTCGCCGTGAAGGCGGTATCGTCGAGGTGATCAGCCGTGCCCACGAAAGCATCGTCGGGCGTTATTACGAAGAGAACGGCATCGGTTTCGTGGTCGCCGACAACCCCAAGATCCAGCAGGAAGTGCTGGTCACCCCCGGTCGCACCGCCGGTGCGCGCGTCGGCCAGTTCGTCGAGATCAAGATCACCCACTGGCCGACCCAGCGCTTCCAGCCGCAGGGCGATATCGTCGAGGTGATCGGCAACTACATGGCGCCGGGCATGGAAATCGACGTGGCGCTGCGCAGCTACGACATCCCGCATGTCTGGCCCGAGGGCGTGATCAAGGAAGCACGCAAGCTCAAGCCTGAAGTGGACGAGAAGGACAAGGAGAAGCGCGTCGATCTGCGCCACCTGCCTTTCGTCACCATCGACGGCGAAGACGCCCGCGACTTCGACGATGCCGTGTACTGTGAGAAGAACAGCAGCCGCTGGAAACTGTTCTCCGGTGGCTGGAAGCTCTATGTGGCCATCGCCGACGTATCGCACTACGTCAAGGTCGGTTCGGCGTTGGACGCCGAGGCGGTCGAGCGCGGCAACTCGGTGTACTTCCCCGAGCGTGTCGTGCCGATGCTGCCGGAGGAGCTGTCCAACGGTCTGTGCTCGCTCAACCCGCACGTCGATCGCCTGGCCATGGTCTGCGAAATGACCATGTCCAAGAGCGGCCAGATGGTCGACTACAAGTTCTACGAGGCGGTGATCCACTCCCACGCGCGCCTGACCTACAACAAGGTCAGCCTGATGCTGGAAGATCCCAAGAGCAGCGAGGGCAAGTCCCTGCGCAGCGAGTACAAGGAAGTCCTGCCGTACCTCAACCAGCTCTATGCCCTGTACCAGGTGCTGGTGGCCGCTCGTCACGAGCGTGGCGCCATCGACTTCGAGACGCAGGAGACGCGAATCATCTTCGGCACCGATCGCAAGATCGACGAGATCCGCCCGACCCAGCGTAACGATGCGCACAAGCTGATCGAGGAATGCATGCTGGCGGCCAACGTCGCCACCGCGCGCTTCATGCAGGATCACGAGATTCCGTCGCTGTATCGCGTGCACGATGGCCCGCCGCTCGAGCGCCTGGAGAAGCTCAAGGCCTTCCTCGGTGAGCTGGGGTTGTCGCTGCAACGTGGCAAGTCCAAGGATGGCCCCTCGCCCAAGGACTATCAGCGCCTGCTGGAAAGCATCCGCGAGCGCCCGGACTACCACCTGATCCAGACCGTGATGCTGCGCTCGCTGAGCCAGGCGGTATATAGCGCGCAGAACGAAGGTCACTTCGGCCTCAATTACGAGGCCTATACCCACTTCACCTCGCCGATCCGTCGCTACCCCGACCTGCTGGTGCACCGCGCCATTCGCAGCGTGATCCGCTCCAAGCGTGAAACCAAGCATGTGGAGCGTGCCGGTGCAGCGACCATGCCCAAGGCGCGCATCTATCCGTACGACGAGGCGACCCTGGAAAAGCTCGGCGAGCAGTGCTCGATGACCGAGCGCCGCGCCGACGAGGCGACCCGTGACGTGGTCAACTGGCTCAAGTGCGAGTTCATGCAGGATCGCGTCGGCGAGACCTTCGCCGGTGTGATCACAGCGGTGACCGGTTTCGGTATCTTTGTCGAGCTGCGCGATATCTACGTCGAAGGCCTGGTGCACGTGACCGCGCTGCCGGCCGACTACTACCACTTCGACCCGGTTCACCACCGCCTGTCCGGCGAGCGCAGCGGTCGCAGCTTCCGCCTTGGCGACAGCGTCGAGGTCAAGGTGATGCGCGTCGATCTGGACGAGCGCAAGATCGACTTCGAACTGAGCCAGGGCAAGACCGGCAAGGGCGATGATGCGCGCCGTGGTGGCAAGCCCGGCATGGGCAACACCGATGTGCAGAAGAGCCGCGAAGTGAAGAAGGCCCTGCTCGAGAGCGCCAAGAAAGGCGGCGGCAAAGCGCCGGCGAAGAAGTCTTCCAGTCAGCGCAAGGGCGCGCCTGCGTCCAAGGGCAAGACCGAAACGACTGGTAGCAAGCCGAGCAAGCGTAAGGCGAAACGATGAGTCAGTTGGAAAAGGTCTACGGCGTGCATGCCGTGGAGGCGCTGTTGCGCCATCATCCCAAGCGGGTCAAGCAGCTATGGCTGGCCGAGAGCCGCCAGGCTCCGCGTATCCAGCCAATGCTGGAACTGGCGGCGCAGCACCGCGTGCCGGTCGGGCACAAGGAGCGCCAGGAACTGGATGAGTGGGCCGAGGGTGTGCATCAGGGTGTGGTCGCCGAAGTCAGTCCGAGCCAGGTCTGGGGCGAGAACATACTCGACGAGCTGCTCGAGCGTAGCGAGGGCGTGCCTCTGCTGCTGGTGCTCGATGGCGTGACCGATCCGCACAATCTGGGTGCCTGTCTACGTACCGCCGATGCGGCCGGGGCGCAGGCGGTGATCGTGCCCAAGGACAAGTCCGCCACCCTCAACGCTACCGTACGCAAGGTGGCTTGCGGTGCAGCGGAGGTGATTCCGCTGGTGGCCGTGACCAACCTGGCACGTACCCTGGAAAAATTGCAGAAGAAAGGCTTGTGGGTGGTCGGCACTGCCGGTGAGGTGGAGCAGGAGCTGTACCAGCTCGACATGACCGGCCCGACGGTGCTGGTCATGGGCGCCGAGGGCAAAGGCATGCGCCGTCTGACCCGCGAGCATTGCGATTACCTGGTCAAGCTGCCCATGGGCGGTAGCGTGAGCAGTCTCAACGTCTCCGTCGCCACAGGCGTCTGTCTGTTCGAGGCGGTGCGCCAGCGTCAGGCCAAGCGCCAGGGCTGATTGTTCAAATAATCGCCAATTCGCCTTGCGTGCGGCAGGGGGCTTCTCTAGAATGGCGCCCCTTGCCGTGACGGCAGGCCCTTTTGCGCCTACCGCCTGGCAAGCTCATCACGAGAAAAACCCACTCCTTGCCTGACCACCTTAGTTGGCAGGCTACAACCCGTAAGGAGCATTTATGCGTCATTACGAAATCATCTTTCTGGTTCACCCGGACCAGAGCGAGCAAGTCGGCGGCATGGTCGAGCGTTACACCAAGCTGATCGAAGAAGACGGTGGCAAGATTCACCGCCTGGAAGACTGGGGCCGTCGTCAGCTGGCTTACGCCATCAACAACGTCCACAAAGCCCACTACGTGATGCTCAACGTAGAGTGCACCGGCAAGGCGCTGGCCGAGCTGGAAGACAACTTCCGCTACAACGACGCCGTGATCCGTAACCTGGTCATCCGTCGCGACGAGGCCGTCACTGGCCAGTCCGAGATGCTGAAGGCCGAAGAAAACCGCAGTGAGCGCCGCGAGCGTCGTGAACGTCCTGAAAACGCCGAGTCCAACGACGGCGATGACAGCGACAGCAACGACAGCGACAACGCTGACGAGTAATCCACGGATCTATTGAGGAGCCAATCACATGGCACGTTTCTTCCGTCGTCGTAAATTCTGCCGCTTCACCGCTGAAGACGTGAAAGAGATCGATTTCAAAGATCTCAACACCCTGAAAGCCTACATCTCGGAAACCGGCAAAATCGTTCCTAGCCGTATCACCGGTACCAAGGCTCGTTATCAGCGTCAGCTGGCCACCGCTATCAAGCGCGCCCGCTTCCTGGCCCTGCTGCCCTACACCGACAGCCACGGCCGCTGAGATCGGACAGTCGACAAGCGTTAAGGAATAGATCGCATGCGCGCCCTGGCTGAATACATCATGCGCGGCCGTATGCAGGCCACCCTTGTGGTGGTGAGTTCGGCCATTGTGCCGTTGTTTGCCTGGTTGAGCGCTGCTGCAGGGGCCCTGGTGCTGCTGCGCAGAGGCTTGAGTGATGCGCTCGGCATCGTGATTTGGGCCGCGTTGCCCGCCGCTTACTTCTGCTACCTCGGTGATCCGAGTGTGTTGATGGTATTGCTGGGAACGCTGGCACTGGCGCAGGTTCTGCGCCGCAGTGCCTCCTGGGTCCGAGTGCTGATGGCGTTGGTGCCAGTTGGCGTGGTGTTTGCGTTGGTGGTCAGTGTTGCGCTGGTTGAGAACCTTAAGGCGATGGCCGAAGTGTTTCGACAGGCCCTTGCTGAACTGCCTGCGCAATCAGCCGGAGGGCCCAGCAGCGAGCAGCTGCAGAGCATGCAACAGGCATCGCTTGTACCGCTCCTGGGCGGCCTCATGACGTTCTCGTTGTTGACGATGAGCATCCTGAGTCTTGCTTTGGCGCGTTACTGGCAAGCGTCGTTATACAACCCGGGTGGTTTTGGTGAGGAGTTCCGCCAGATCCGCCTACCGGTGCCGTTTGCACTTGCATTGATCGCAGGTGTGTTTTTGGCGCCGTCATTGCTCGGGGATGCAGGGTGGGCGTTTACCCTGATCTGCATGCTGCCGCTGATGCTGGCTGGTCTGGCGTTGGGGCACGGCCTGATAGCGATGAAGCAGCTGTCGAGCTTTTGGTCGATAGGGTTGTATGTGGCGTTACTGATGGCCGCGAACCTGATCTGTTTGTTAGCTGTCGTCGACAGTCTGTTTGATTTTCGCGGTCGCCTCGCTCGCAAGAGCGGGCCCGCGGACGGTGAAGGTTAAAAGTTAAGAGGTAAGACCCAAATGGAAGTCATCCTGCTGGAAAAAATCGCCAATCTGGGCAACCTGGGCGACAAAGTGAACGTTAAAGCCGGTTACGGCCGTAACTTCCTGCTGCCGCAAGGCAAGGCCACCGCTGCTACTGCTGAGAACGTAGCTGCGTTCGAAGCCCGCCGCGCCGAGCTGGAAAAACTGGCTGCCGAGAAGAAAGCTTCCGCTGAATCTCGCGCTGCTCAGCTGGCTGAGCTGGAAGTCACCATCACCGCCACCGCTGGCGATGAAGGCAAGCTGTTCGGTTCGATCGGTACTCACGACATCGCTGACGCCCTGACCGCCTCCGGCGTTGAAGTGGCCAAGGCCGAAGTTCGTCTGCCTAACGGTACCATCCGTCAGGTCGGCGAATACGACGTAGCTGTGCACCTGCACACCGACGTCGAAGCCACCGTCAAGGTGATCGTGGTTGCTGCTTAATTAAGCAGTCGCCAGGCGGACTTGCACTCAGGTGCCGGTCTGCTGACAATCGGGCACGGCATCGCTTCGGCGATCCGTGCCCTTTGTTTTTCTATCGCAGCATTTTCCTCTCGAGCCTATGAACGACATCAGCATTCCCGAGCAATACGACCTGCAGACAGCTGCCCTGAAAGTGCCTCCGCACTCCATCGAGGCGGAGCAGGCAGTACTGGGTGGTCTGATGCTCGACAACAATGCCTGGGAGCGTGTTCTCGATGGCGTTTCCGATGTTGACTTCTATCGCCATGACCATCGCCTGATCTTCCGCGCGATCTTCAAGCTGGCCGAGCGTAACGAGCCCTTTGACGTGGTGACTCTTTCGGAACAGCTGGACAAGGAAGGGCAGTTGTCACAGGTCGGTGGCCTGGCCTACCTCGCCGAGCTGGCCAAGAACACGCCGTCGGTGGCCAACATCAAGGCCTACGCGCAGATCATTCGTGAGCGCGCCACCCTGCGCAAACTGATCAGCATCAGCAATGAGATCGCCGATAGCGCCTATGCGCCGGAAGGCCGTACCGGCGAGGAAATTCTCGACGAGGCGGAGCGGCTGATTTTCCAGATCGCCGAAGACCGGCCGAAAACCGGTGGGCCGGTGGGCATCAACGACATTCTGGTCAAGGCCATCGACCGTATCGATACGCTGTTCAACAACGGCGATGCGATTACCGGTCTGTCCACCGGCTTCGACGATCTGGATAACCTGACCAGCGGCTTGCAGCCGGCCGACATGATCATCGTCGCCGGTCGTCCATCGATGGGTAAGACCACCTTCGCCATGAACCTGGTGGAGAACGCGCTGATGCGCAGCGACAAGGCGATCCTCGTCTACTCGCTGGAGATGCCTTCGGAATCCATCGTCATTCGTATGCTCGCCTCCTTGGGGCGCATCGACCAGACCAAGGTGCGTGCCGGTCAGCTCGACGACGATGATTGGCCGCGCCTGACCAGTGCGGTGAACCTGCTCAATGATCGCAAGCTGTTCATCGACGATACCGCTGGCATCTCGCCGAGCGAGATGCGTGCGCGTACGCGGCGCCTGGCTCGCGAGCACGGCGAGATCGGCCTGATCATGGTCGACTACCTGCAGCTGATGCAGATTCCCGGTTCCAGCGGCGACAGCCGGGTCAACGAGATTTCCGAGATCTCGCGCTCGCTCAAGGGCCTGGCCAAGGAGTTCAACTGCCCGGTCATCGCCCTGTCGCAGCTCAACCGTGGCCTGGAGCAGCGCCCCAACAAGCGCCCGATCAACTCCGACTTGCGTGAATCCGGTGCGATCGAGCAGGACGCCGACATCATCCTGTTCGTATACCGCGACGAGGTGTACCACCCGGAGACCGAGTACAAGGGCGTGGCCGAGATCATCATCGGCAAGCAGCGTAACGGCCCGCTCGGCACCGCGCGCCTCGCCTTCCTCGGCAAGTATTCACGCTTCGAGAACCTGGCACCGGGCAGCTACCAGTTCGAAGACGAATAGGTCGTTTCCACGCGCGGTGTTTTCCAGCACAGCGCTGCCGCGGCACAGATCAATGAAAACGGGCGCCCAGCGGTTAAGATGGGGGCCCGTTTTTTCTTCAGGCTTTCTGTCATGCGTCCGCTTGCCGCCATCGTCGACCTCTCCGCCATTGCCCACAACTACGCCGTCGCCAAGCGCTGCGCGCCGGGGCGGCAGGCCTTTGCTGTGGTCAAGGCCAATGCCTATGGCCACGGTGTACGTGAGGTGGTAACGGCGCTGCACGACCTTGCCGACGGCTTCGCGGTGGCCTGTCTGGAAGAGGCGGCAGAAGTGCGCGCCATGCATGGCGAGGCGCGTGTCCTGCTGCTCGAAGGCTGTTTCGAGGCCAGCGAATATGCCATCGCTGCGCAGTTGGGGCTGGATCTGGTGATACAGGGCGCGGCGCAAGCCGAGGCGCTGCTTGCCAGTGATCTGGTGCGACCACTGAATGTCTGGCTGAAGCTGGACTCCGGGATGCATCGACTGGGCTTCGATGCCGCCAGCCTGCGCCATTGGTATGCACGGCTTGAGAATGCCGAACAGGTCAACGAGCTCAATCTGCTGAGCCATTTCGCCTGTGCCGACGAGCGGGGACATCCGCTCACCGAGCAGCAGGTTGAGCGTTTTCTCGATCTGCTGGACCTGGATTTCAGTCATCGCTCCCTGGCCAACTCGGCAGCCGTGCTGACCATTCCCGCTGCACACATGGATTGGCTGCGCCCCGGCATCATGCTCTATGGCGCCACGCCGTTTGCCGAACTGAGCGCTCGCGAGCTTGGACTTAGGCCTGCCATGACCCTGGCTGCTCGGGTTATCGCCGTGCGTGAAGTGGCCATCGGTGAGAGCGTCGGTTATGGCGCGAGCTGGGTAGCACAGCGGCCCTCGCGTATTGCCACGGTCAGCTGTGGCTATGCCGATGGTTATCCGCGCCATGCGCCGAGTGGCACTCCGGTGCTCGTCGAGGGGCAGCGTGCCGCGCTGGCGGGGCGGGTGTCGATGGACATGCTGGCGGTGGATATCACCGACCTGCCCGAGGCCGACGTCGATTCGCCTGTTGAGTTATGGGGTGCCAATCTGCCGCTGGATGAGGTGGCGGCAGCGTGCAGCACCATCGGCTACGAGCTGCTGAGCAAAGTCACCGCGCGGGTGCCGCGTCGCTATATCGGCTAGGCCAGGCCGCTGGGTACTTTGAGTACGTCCAACTGCAGGCAGGCCTGCTCGCTCAGCTCACCATCATCACCGTGCACGCGCGCGCCGGAACGCCCCAGCTCCTTGACGCGATAGAGTGCGTGGTCGGCGATCTTGTACAGCCCGGTAAAGTTCTGCGCATGGCGTGGATAGAGTGCCACGCCGATGCTGATGGTCACGCGCAGGCGCTCGGCCCCGTAATGCACGGGCTCGGACAGCTCTGCCAGCAGGCGCTCGGCGATTTCGCGGGCCTGGCTTTCAGCATCGCTGCCACAGATCAGCACCGCGAACTCGTCACCGCCGAGACGCGCCACTGCATCGCCTAGGCGCACGTGTTCGCGCAGGCGCTTGGCGATCACCTGCAGCATCAGGTCACCGGCCGCGTGGCCGAAGCGATCATTGATCGGCTTGAAGTGATCCAGGTCGATCAGCAGCAGGGCCACGCTTTCCTTGTGCCGTTCGGCATGGCCCAGGGCCGACTCGCAGCGCTCCACCAGGTAGCGACGGTTGGGCAGCTCGGTCAGTGGGTCGTGGAAGGCCGCATGCTGCAGTTCGCGCTCGCGTTCGCGCAGTTGTTCGTTGGTCGCGGCGAGTTCGGCGGTGCGTGCGGTCACCGCCGCCTGCAACTCGTCGGCGCTGGCCTGCAGCTGGGCCAGGCGTGCGGTCTTCTCGCGATCCGCTTGCTGCAGCGCCACGGCGCGCTCCTGCTTGAGGATCTGGATGCGATAAGCCAGGGCGAAAGAGAACAGGATGGATTCCGCAGCCACCGCCAGTGGGAACACATAGGCATTCCATTCGGCCGGTTGCAGTACGCCGGTGGTGCGTAGCAGCAGGATGCCCACGCTGCCAAGTACCAGGCCATAGCCGTAGAGATAAAGCTGCGCCGGGAAGAAACCCTGGCGCCAGCGCACCACGGCGCTGCCGAGAGCTGCAGGGATGCTGGTCAGCGACAGCAGGGCAATGGCCCAGGCTGCCAGGTAACGCTGGCCGGAGAGGTTGAGCACGATGGCGACGATGTAGATGACGCAGGCCATGCTCAGCAGGTGATGGGCCCAGCGCACGTACAGCTTAGTCTGCAGCAGGGTTTGGGTGAAGCGGCAGGCAAACAGCCCCCATAGCGAGGGCAGGGTGATGCGATCGAGCCAAGATGGTACCGGGCTGTTGGGCCAAAGATACTGGGCACCATGGCCGGTCATGCTGATGATGAACACCAGCGCAAACGCGGTGGTCAGCACGTACCAGAAGTAGGCCTTGTCGCGCAGCGAGATGAGGATGAACAGGTTGTACAGCAGCAATGCGAAGACCACGCCGTAGATGGCGCCGAGCGCAAGGTTCTCGCGGGCTGCCAGTTGCGTGAGTTCGTCAAGCTGCCAGATGCGCAGCGGGAACGAGTTGCCGGCGGGATCGAAGGCACGCAGGTAGAAGGTCGTCGGCTGTTCACCGAGTATCGGCAGATCGAACACCATGCGTCGGTAAGGATGGTCGCGACTCTCGCTGAACGGTACGCGCTCGCCGGACTGGCGTAGCTGCCAGCCGCCCTGGCCATTGGGTTGGTAGAGCTGCAGGTCCAGCTGAGTCACCGAGCCGACTTCCAGCACCCAGCGAGCCGGTGCGCGCATGTCGCGCTGCAGGGTCAATTTTATCCACCACGGGTTCAGGCTCTGGCCAACGCTGGCGCGGCCATTGGCTGGGTGAAAGCGAGACTGCTGTTCAGGCGTTGCGAGGTCGTCGATGGTCAGGCTGCCGTCAGTGTCTTCCAGTAACTCGATATAGGCGTTGAGCGGCATGCCGCTGCTGGCGTCGGTGAGCGTCACGGATGCCATGGCCAGGCCCGTGGTCGACAGTCCGAGCAGAAGAGCGAGCAGGAAGGCGAAACGCTGCAGCATAGGTGTCCTGGAGTCGACTGGCCGAGTATTTGAGTATATGCACAGGATTGTTATCGGACGAAAACAAATATGGCGTATGGCTACCGCCGAAAAATGTCTGATTTTTCTATCCTTTCGTACGCGCTGATGGGCGGACGAAGTGCTGGGCGAGAAGCGTCGACCCCGTTCGTGAGCTTGGTAGCATCGGCTTCCCCGAGGGCATTAAACCCAGTGGAATAGTCTGGTTTGGTTAAATTTTGTGCTATCATCCGCGCCCCTCGTGATAGCCCATTGATCAAAAAATATGCAAGCCGCCAAGCCGCTGTTCGACTATCCCAAGTACTGGGCCGAGTGTTTCGGGCCTGCGCCCTTCCTGCCCATGAGCCGGGAAGAGATGGATCTGCTCGGCTGGGACAGCTGCGACATCATCATCGTCACGGGCGATGCCTACGTCGATCATCCTTCGTTCGGCATGGCCATCATCGGCCGCCTGCTCGAGGCCCAGGGCTTCCGAGTGGGCATCATCGCCCAGCCGGACTGGCGCTCTAAGGACGACTTCATGAAGCTCGGCGAGCCGAATCTGTTCTTCGGCGTGGCGGCGGGCAACATGGACTCGATGATCAACCGCTACACCGCGGACAAGAAGATCCGCTCCGACGACGCCTACACGCCGGGCGGCCTGGCGGGCAAGCGTCCGGATCGCGCCAGCCTGGTCTACAGCCAGCGCTGCAAGGAGGCTTACAGCCATGTGCCGGTGGTGCTTGGCGGCATCGAGGCCTCGCTGCGCCGCATCGCACATTACGACTACTGGCAGGACAAGGTACGTCGCTCGATCCTGATGGACGCCACCGCCGATATCCTGCTCTATGGCAACGCTGAGCGTGCGGTGGTGGAGATCGCCCAGCGCCTGTCGCGGGGTGAGCAGATCGAGGCCATCACCGATGTGCGCGGCACGGCCTTCATTCGCCGCGATACGCCGACTGGCTGGTTCGAGGTGGACTCCACCCGTATCGACCGCCCTGGTCGCGTCGACAAGATCATCAACCCTTACGTCAATACGCAGGACACCGAAGCCTGTGCCATCGAACAGGCCAAGGGCGAGGTCGAAGACCCGAACGAAGCCAAGGTGGTGCAGATTCTCGAAAGCCCGCGCATGACCCGCGACAAGACGGTGATCCGCCTGCCGTCTTTCGAGAAGGTGCGCAACGACCCGGTGCTCTACGCCCACGCCAACCGCGTGCTGCACCTGGAAACCAACCCGGGCAACGCCCGCGCGCTGGTGCAGAAGCATGGCGAAGTGGACGTGTGGTTCAACCCGCCCCCCATCCCCATGACCACCGAGGAAATGGACTACGTGTTCGGCATGCCCTACGCACGCGTGCCGCACCCGGCCTATGGCAAGGAGAAGATTCCGGCCTACGAGATGATCCGTTTCTCGGTGAACATCATGCGCGGCTGCTTCGGCGGCTGCACCTTCTGCTCGATCACCGAACACGAGGGGCGGATCATCCAGAACCGCTCTCACGAGTCGATCATCCGTGAGATCGAGGAGATGCGCGACAAGGTGCCGGGCTTCACTGGCGTGGTCTCCGACCTTGGCGGGCCGACCGCCAACATGTACCGCATCGCCTGCAAGGACCCGGAGATCGAGCGTCACTGCCGCAAGCCGTCCTGCGTATTCCCGGGCATCTGCGAGAACCTCAACACCGACCACTCGTCGTTGATCGAGCTGTACCGCAAGGCGCGTGCACTGCCGGGGGTGAAGAAGATTCTGATCGCTTCTGGCCTGCGCTACGACCTGGCCGTCGAGTCACCGGAGTACGTCAAGGAGCTGGTCACCCACCATGTCGGCGGCTACCTGAAGATCGCTCCGGAGCACACCGAGCGTGGCCCGCTGGACAAGATGATGAAGCCGGGTATCGGCAGCTACGACCGCTTCAAGCAGATGTTCGAGAAGTTCTCGAAAGAGGCGGGCAAGGAGCAGTACCTGATCCCGTACTTCATCGCCGCGCACCCCGGCACCACCGACGAGGACATGATGAACCTCGCGCTGTGGCTCAAGCGCAACGGTTTCCGTGCCGACCAGGTGCAGGCTTTCTACCCGTCGCCGATGGCCACGGCGACCGCCATGTATCACTCGGGCAAGAACCCGCTGCGCAAGGTCACCTACAAGAGCGACGGCGTGGAGATCGTCAAGAGCGAGCAGCAGCGTCGCCTGCATAAGGCCTTCCTGCGTTACCACGACCCGAAAGGCTGGCCGCTGCTGCGTGAAGCACTGGAGCGCATGGGCCGTGCCGACCTGATCGGTAACGGCAAGCACCATCTGATCCCGACCTACCAGCCCAAGACCGACGAGTACCAGAGTGCGCGGCGCAAGAACTCCACGCCGGCGGGCAGCAAGAAGGTGGGCGGGGCCGCCGGCGGCAAGATCCTCACCCAGCACACCGGCTTGCCGCCTCGCGCCAGCGATGGTAGCAAACCCTGGGATAAGCGCGAGCAGGCCAAGGCGGCGGCCGAGGCACGTAATCAGCAGGCTGCGCGTGAGCGCGCTGGCGCTGGCAAAGGCAAGAAGCCTGGGAAGAAACCCGCAGTACCGCGCTGAATCATCAGCAGCACTCACGAAAACGCCAGCACTGTGCTGGCGTTTTCGTTTCAGAAACCCTCGTCAGCGCCTTGTAGGGTGGGCTTCAGCCCACCATCGTCGTCGAGACCTGCGGCTGGCTCAGTCAGCGCTGAAACGGCAGGTCAGGTAACGGTTGCTAGGGCCGTAGCGCAGTATCGAGCCCAGGCGCCTGAACAGATAAAACGGGTGGCTGCGGTAATACGCCAGCACGGCATTGCCGACGCCTTCCGAGCGGTGCTGGCGGGCCTCTTTTTTCTTTGGTTTCTTGAACAGCCCGGAAAATTCCCAGCGCTGGATCTGCTCGAAGCGCTCGTGCGCGCGCAAGCCATGACGGCGGAACAGGCGCGCGAAGCTCGCTGGGCTGAAGTCATGGAGGTGATGCGGGTTACCGTCGAGCGTGGGAGTGGTCGGCACCGAGGCAATGATGCGTCCGTTCTGGGCCAGCAGCCTTGCGAGGTTTTCCACCAGACGCACCGGGTCCGGTAGGTGCTCGATGGTCTCCAGGCTGACGATACTGTCGAAGCCTGCGCTGTCGGCGAAGGTTTCGGCATTCGCGCACAGGTAGCGCAGGTTCGGCCGTCGGTAATGCGCCTGGGCATAGGCAATGGCTTCGGGGTCGATATCGATGCCGGTGATCTGCTTGTCCGGATGTCGTTCGGCCAGTAGCGCACTGCCGTAGCCACAACCGCACGCCATGTCGAGTACACGTGAGCCAGCCAGCGAGCGGCTGGCGAATTCGTAGCGCTGCATGTGCAGATCGAGGGTGGCCTGATCGGCAGCCAGGCGTTCATCCATCTTCAGCGGATAGATGCGTTCGAGGGTATGCATGGCGGCCTGTCCTTGGGCGGCGAAGGGGGATGTACAACGGCGCTAGTCTGTTGCTTCGCGGTTGGCGCCGCAAGTATTCCACCGGTTTCATCGTGCAGCTTGCGATGAGCGAAAGCTCTTGGGTTGATCTTTAATTGGTACTATAGTGCCAAAAATAAAATCCAACCGGAGTCCGCCATGCGTGTTGCTGCTCTTTCTCTTCTAGCGGTGTCCCTGTTGCTGGTGGCGTGTGGCGAGAGCGAGGCTCCGCCGGTCGCCAATCTGGATTTCCAGAAGCAGTTGCAGATGCAACTGATCAAAGCCAAGCCTGGCGAGGTGATCGAGATACCTGCTGGTACCTGGCAGCTCGACCGCAGCCTCAGCCTCAAGGTGAGTGGTGTGACTCTCAAGGGCGCTGGTATGGACCAGACCACTCTCAGCTTCAAGGGGCAGAAGTCCGGCGCCGAGGGACTGCTGGTGAATGCTTCAGACTTCACCATCGAGGATCTGGCGCTGGAAGACACCAAGGGCGATGCGCTCAAGGTGGTAGGCGGTCAGAACATCATCATCCGCCGCGTGCGCACCGAGTGGACCAATGGCCCGGCTACTGAGAATGGTGCTTATGGCATCTACCCGGTGCAGACCGAGAACGTGCTGATCGACGGCGTAGTGGCCATCGGCGCTTCTGACGCGGGCATCTATGTGGGTCAGTCGCGCAACGTGGTGGTGCGCAACAGCCGTGCCGAGCGCAACGTCGCGGGTATCGAAATCGAGAACACCATTGGTGCCGATGTTCACGACAACGTCGCTACCGGCAACACGGGAGGCATCCTGGTCTTCAACATGCCCAACCTGCCGCAGCCGGGGCACACCACGCGGGTCTATCGCAATAAGGTCGAAGGCAACAACCACAAGAACTTCGGTCATAAAGGCACGCCAGTGGCCAGTGTGCCGGCCGGTTCCGGAGTGCTGGTCAACTCCAACGACAAGGTGGAAATCTTCGACAACGATATCGGCGACCACCGCACCGCCAATGTCATCGTCAGCAGCTACTTCAGCACCGGTTATACCGACCTCTCCACTGCCGAGGACTTTGACCCCTATCCAGAAGCCATCCATATCCATGGCAACCGTTTCGGGCCGGCGGGCGACAGCCCTGACAACCTTGAGCTCAAGGCTCTCAAGCTGACCCAATTCGGCCTCAATGGACGCCTGCCCGATATTCTCTGGGATGGCTACGTCAATCCTGACAAGCTGGTGGACGGCAAGCTGCCGTCCGAGCTGGCGATCTGCATCGACAATGGTGACGCCGGTATTGTCAACGTCGATGGCCCGGGCGGTTACAAGAACATCAGCACCGAGATCGAGCCACATCGCTGCGAGCTGCCCCGTCTGCCCGCCGTCGAACTGCGCGCCGCGTTGGCAGAGAAAGGCGAGGGCGCATGAACAACGGCTGGATATTGCTGATTGCCGTGCTGCTCGCTGCTTGTAAGCCGCCGCCGCATTCGCCTTTGTACATGCCCAGCGGTGACCACTACCCGGAAAAACTCAGTAGCTGGGCCGTGCTGCAACAGCGCGATGGCCAACTGCAGCCAGCCAACGGTGTGTTGCCCTATGACCTCAATACGCCGCTGTTCACCGACTATGCGCACAAGCTTCGTACCATCTGGATGCCGCAGGGAAGCAGTGCGCAGTACGGCGAGGCGCGCTTCGATTATCCGGTGGGCACGGTACTGAGCAAGACCTTCTATTACCCGCGCGACGCTCAAGGACGCTTGCTGCGCAACGAGCAGCGCGACACGGAAGTGGTAGAGCTTGAACGGGTGAGGCTGATCGAGACGCGTATCCTGCTGCGTCAGGAGCAGGGCTGGGTGGCCTTGCCCTATGTTTGGGACGATGCCCAGCGTGAGGCGACCCTGGAATGGGCCGGTGCCAGCTTCGACCTGGCGTTGCACGATGAGCGCGGCGAGGTACTGGCGGTCGACTATCAGGTGCCGGACGCCAACCAGTGCGCGGGTTGTCATGAGGAGCAGGCGGGCAAGGGTGTGCAGCCGCTGGGGCCTAAGGTGCGGCATCTGAACAAGGATTTCAGCTATGCCGATGGCTTGGCCAATCAGTTGCGGCGCTGGCAGTCGGTAGGTTTTCTGCAGGGCGTCCCGACCGCAGTGGAGGCTCTTTCACGCAACGCGCGATGGGGGGCGCCGCGTGAGACAGAGGGGCTGCAAGCGCAGGCGCGCAGCTATCTGGATGCCAATTGCTCGCACTGCCATAACCCTGAAGGCCCGGGGCGTACCTCGGGCCTGTATCTCGACCCAGCCACACCGCTGAGCATCGCCTTTGGGCTGTGCAAGCAACCGGTGGCGGCTGGCAAGGGCTCGGGCGATCGCCTGGTGGACATTCATCCCGGTGCACCGGAGAAATCGGTGCTGAGCTTTCGTCTGCACAGCACCGACCCCAGCGTCATGATGCCCGAGCTGGGTCGCTCCACCTCCCACCGCGAAGGGCTGGAGGTGATCGACCGTTGGATTGCCAGCCTCGATGGCGGGTGCTGACAGGCTAGAGTTGACCTGCCTGCCACTGCGCCTCACGGCTGGAGAGCGCGGCGGCGATATCCGCAACGCTGTCGGACGCGACGCTCTCCGGCAGCGGGTCGAGGCCGACGCTGGCGAATAGCTGGCCATAGCTGTTACGCAACTCGGCGTAGGCCAGGTCGCGGCGCAGATCCGCCTGCAGCGTATTCAGCTCGCCCTGGATCAACTCCAGTTCGCCAATGCCCTGTGCCTGGTAGCGATTACGCAATTGCTCGACGATCTGCCCATCCAGTCCGGCCAGTTGTTGACTGGTCTGGAACTGGCGCTGGGCCTCGCGGAAGTTGGCGTTGGCGACGTGCAGTTGGGCGAGGATGGCCATCGACATGGCCTGGCGCCGCGCATCGACGACCTCCTGGCCAGCCTTGGCGACGTCTATGGCGGCGGGAGCGGAGAGTACGTTGAACAGGTTCCAGGTCACCTTCACGCCATAGTCGGCCCAGCTCTGGTTCACCAGGAAGGAGTTGCTGTCGTAGTGACCGCCGGCAGAAAACTCCAGGCCCGGTAGCAGGCGCAGCATGGCCTTGCGGGTTTCGGCTGCGCTGATACGCGCCTGATAGTCCTGTTCGCGTAACTCCGGGCGGCTGGCCAGGGCTTCCTGTTCCAGCGTATCGAGGGCTACCTTCAGTTCCGGAATTTGATAGCCGTCGTCGGGTGCCAACTCAACCTGGGTGCCTAGCGGCAGGTTGATCAGGGTGGCCAGCTCGGTCTTGGCCAGCGACAGGGCGCGGCGCTGCTCTTCGAGCTGGCGGGTCGCCTCGATCAGGGCGCGCTGGTATCCCAAGGCCTGAATGGGATCGCCGATGCGCTGTTCGCTGAGGCGCTGGCTATTGTCACGGGCCTGCCCGACGCGGGCCATCAGGTTGTCGATCTGGGTCAGCAGGCGGTCGGCCGCCACCGCACGCCAGTAGGCCGAGCGTACATCCTGGATGATGGTATGGACGACCTTGCGGCGGCGTTCCTGCACGATGAGGCGTTGGTCGCCCTGCTGCTTGGCGCTGACGTAGCTGACACCGAAGTCCAGTACGTTCCACACCATGGTCAGGTCGGCCACGCCACGGTCGCGATCCTGCGAGGTGGAAGGTTCCAGCGACTGTGTGCCGGTATTGACGCTCTGGCTGCTGGAAGCGCTGACGTTGTTGCGCCCGGCATAGCCGGCGGACAGCGCCATACGCGGCAGCATGTCGAAGGTGGCCAGGTCGACCTGACGCTGAGCCATGGCTTCTTCCATGACCTTCAGGCGCGCCTCGAGGTTGTACTTCACTGCGCGAGCCATGGCTTCGTGCAAGGTCAGTGGGCCGCTGAGCGGTTCCTGATCCTTGAACATGGTCGCCAGATCCTGCTGCGCGCGTTGCTCGCTGACGCTGCGGTCGATGGGTTGGCTGGTCACGGCACAACCGGTAACTGCCAGCGCCAACAAGCTGATGCTGAAAAACTTCGTTGCTCTGCTCATCCTTGGGCCGCCCCCTGGTACGGCACTTTTTCTATTTTTTGTCTGTTGTGTGTGTCGATTACGCATTTGGAGCCTGCAAGGAAATCTGTCCGAATGCCCAAGCCAGATCTCTGATCTGGCGCTGTTCGCTTTCCCCTATCTCGTGCAGTTGCTGACCCAGCGTCGGGGCTCCGAGAATTTCTCCCCCGCCCACGCCATTGCTGGGCGAGCCTCCCCAGCGCAACTGGATTTCACCCGATTCCAGTGGGACCTCCTTGCTGAACATGCTGGAGAAACTGCTGGTGCCGAACACCCCGCCATCACCGCCGCCAAAGCCGAGGAAGCCAATGCCGCTGCCATTGCCAGCACCGCTGTCGCTGCTGGCGAAGACTTGGGCGATGTAGCTGGGCGCCAGCGCGCCGTTGTTCATGAATATGTTGCCCACCGGGGGTATGCCGCCGCCGAGAGTCGGTTGCTCGAACAGTGGTGGCGGGAACAGGGGTGAGGTGGTGCTGGAGGGTGGTGCGCTAGGCACATTGGGTTGGGACGCTGCACTCGGTGTGGTGGGGGCGTTGGGCGTTGGGTTGGCGAGGAACTCGGGGTCACCTGCGGTCTGGTTCTGAGTATAAGGTTGACCAACCAGGCCACCGATCAGAACGTTACCCGCCGAATCGCTGATACCGGTTCCGCTGCTGTTGAGCGCCAGGGCCAGGCTGCCGCTTCCGACAACATTGCTAATGGTGATTTGGTAGGTTCGTGCATCGATCTGCACGAGGCTGCTGAGAGTTCCTTGGGCGTTGCCTGTACTGACCAAACTGAAGTCCGACAAGTCGACACCGCTTACGTCCTCGCTGAAGGTCAGGGTGTAGCGTACGTTGCCTGCGCTGCTGGCTGCTTGATCCAGGGCCAGGGCCGCAGTGGGCGCGGTGGTGTCGATGCGTACGCCTGAGGTATCGCCGACGTTGTTCAGGGTCAGGTTCATGGCATTGCCAGTTGCATCGCGCAGGTTGCCGCCATTGCTCTGCAGGCCCGTCACGGTGATGCCATCTGCATCGTTCAGACCAGGTTGCACGCTGTATTGGAAGACCAGGGTCGTGGTACCAGAGCCTGCTATGTAGTTGGCGAAGACCGTAGTACCGCCGATATCCAGTGCCAGCCTTGGCGTGCCGTTGACCAGAACGGCTTCGCTGGCGTTGACCACGAAGGTCAGGGTATCGCCAGCGTTGTACTGCACACTAACGGGTACGCTGACACTGCCAATGACCGGAACCACCGTATCTACGGCGTAATTGCCTGACAGGGTGCCGCCAATACCGGTATTGCCTGCTGCGTCCTGCACCCCAGCGTTGTTCAGGGTGATCAGGTTGCTGCTCGCAGTGACGTTGGCTGCTGGAGTCAGTATAGCGGTCCAGGTGATGCCGCCATCGTTGCTGCTGAGCCCGCTGAGGGTGCCATTGCTTGCGCTGAGGTCAGCCAGGCTCAGACCTGTCACGGCTTCGTTGAAGGTGATGGTTACAGTCGCCGTCTCACCGGCAGCCAGAGCGGCGTCGCTCAACTGGATGGTTGCGGTCGGGCGCTGGGTGTCGATGGTGTAGTTGTTCGAATTGGTGCTGCCGCTACCGATGTTGCCTGCGGCATCCTGCACGCCGGCATTGTTCAGCGTGATCACGTTGCTGCTGTCGGCAATGTTGCCGCTAGGCGTCAGGATTGCTGTGTAGGTGATGTTGTCCGTTGTGCTCAGATTGCTCAGAGTGCCGTTGGCCACGCTGAAGTCGGCCAGGTTCAGGCCCGTCACGGCTTCGTTGAAGGTGATGGTCACGGCGGTAGTTTCACCAACTGCCAGCGCGGTGTCGTTCACCACGATGGTCGCGGTCGGCCGTTGGGTGTCGATAGTGTAGTTGTTCGAGGTGGTGATGCCGGTGCCGGTATTGCCGGCGGCATCGGCGTAGCCGGTATTGTCCAGGGTGATGAGGTTGGTGGCATCGGTGACGTTGGCATCAGGTGTCAGGGTCGCCGTCCAGGTCAAGCCACCATCGCTGCTGCTGAGGTTGCTCAGCATGCCGTTGGCCACGCTGAAGTCCGTGGTGGTCAGCCCGCTCACAGCTTCACTGAAGGTGATGGTGACGGTGGTGCTTTGGCCAGCTTTCAGCTCCGTATCGGTAACAAGCACGGATGTGGCCGTTGGGCGCTGAGTATCGATGGCGTAGTTATTGGAGTCGGTGGTGCCGACGCCAGTGTTGCCTGCCTGATCTTGCACACCGCTGTTGTTCAGAGTGATCAGGTTGGTGGCGTCAGAGGTATCGGCGTTCGGCGTTAGAGTCGCTGTCCAGGTGATGTTGTCCGAGGTGCTTAGGTTGCTCAGGACGCCGTTGGCTACTGCGAAATTAGCGAGAGCCAGGCCGGATACGGCTTCATTGAAGGTAATGGTAACCGTCGTCGTCTTGCCGGCTGCCAGTATCGTGTCGTTCACTACGATAGTCGCGGTTGGGCGTTGAGTATCGACTGAGTAGTTATTGGAGTCAGTGGGGGTGCTGCCAGTATTGCCTGCCGTGTCTGTGTAGCCAGTGTTAGCCAGAGTGATCTGGTTGGTAGGGGAGGCAACATCGGCACTTGGAGTCAGTGTAGCGGTCCAGGTTACGCCACCATCATTCGAGCTCAGGTTGCTTAGGGCACCGTTCGCAACAGTGAAGTCGGCGATGGTCAGTCCAGTCACGGCCTCACTGAAGGTGATAGTCACTGTCGTGCTATCGCCAATGGATAGAGATGTGTTGCCCACCGCTATGCTCGCTGTTGGGCGCTGGCTGTCGATGGCGTAGTTGTTGGAATCGGTGGTGCCGGTGCCGGTGTTGCCGGCGGCATCGGTGTAGCCGGTGTTGTCCAGGGTGACTAGGTTGGTCGGGTCGGTAACGTTGGCGCTGGGCGTCAGGGTCGCCGTCCAGGTGATGCCGCCGTCAGCGGAGCTGAGCCCGCTCAGGCTGCCGTTGGCCACGCTGAAGTCCGCCGTGGTCAGCCCGCTCACCGCCTCGCTGAAGGTGATGGTGACGGTGGTGCCCTGCCCGGCCTTCAGCGCGGTGTCGGTGACCACGATGGTGGCCGTCGGGCGCTGGGTGTCGATGGCGTAGTTGTTGGAGTCGGTGCTGCCGGTCCCGGCGTTTCCGGCGACATCGGTGTAGCCGGTGTTGTCCAGGGTGATCAGGTTGGTGGTGTCGGTGACGTTGGCGCTCGGCGTCAGGGTCGCCGTCCAGGTGATGCCGCCGTCGTTGCTGCTGAGCCCACTGAGGGTGCCGTTTTCGACCAGGAAGTCGCCGATGCCCAGCCCGGTCACCGCTTCGCTGAAGGTGATGGTGACGGTGGTGGTCTGCCCGGCCTTGAGCACGCTGTCGGTGACCACGATGGTGGCCGTCGGACGCTGGGTGTCGATGGCGTAGTTGACCGAATCGGTAGTGCCGCTGCCGATGTTGCCCGCCTGGTCCATCACGCCGGTGTTGTCGAGGATGATCAGGTTGGTGGCATCGCTGATGTTGGCGCTGGGGGTGAAGGTCGCCGTCCATGTCAGGCCGCCATCGCTGCTGCTGAGGCCGCTGAGGGTGCCGTTGGCCACGCTGAAGTCGGCAGTATCCAGGCCGGAGACCCGCTCGTTGAAGGTCACGGTGACGGTGGCGGTCTCGCCGATCCGCAGGTTGGAGTCGCTGAGGGTGATGCTGGTGGCCGCCGGGCGCACGCCGTCCACCACCAGGGCCTTGTTGGCGCCCAAAGAGCCTGCCGCACCGGGGGCCGCCAGGGTGAGGATGGCGTTCTGGTTGGCGCCGTCCTTGATGGTGCCGCCATTGAGGCTCAGCGCCGAGCTGGACGTGTAGTCGAGGTCGGCGGAGCTGTCCCCGGCCTGCACAGTGTAGCTGAAGCTCAGGGTGTCGGTACCCGAGCCGGACACGTAGTTGAGCACCCGGTCGGTGGCGCCGGTCTCCAGGGTTAGGGTCGGGGTGCCGGTCACGTTTACCGCCGAATCGAAGCGCACGGTGACGGTGATGACATCGCCGATCTTGTAGGTGCCGTTGGGCGTGCTGGAGGAGACGCTGGTGACGGTCGGGGCGATGGGCGCGGTCAGGGTCAGGTCGTTGCCGCTGCCGCCGATGTAGCTGGTGGTCAGCTCGGTACCGTTGCCGGCGGCGTTGAACTTGCCGCCCTCGCTGACGCCGCTGAAGGTGCCGGTCACGGCATCGGCCGCGTCGTTGACGATCACCGTGTAGCTCTCGCCGCTACCGGCCGCGTAGCCGTGGCTCACCGCCAGGGTGGCGCCGGAGACGTCGACGGTACCGTTCACCACGACCCGGTCGTAGCCGGTGCCGGCGCTGGCGCCGTTGATGTCCAGCGCCAGGGTGCTGCCCGCGTTCAGGGTCAGGTTGCCGTTGACGGTCAGCGTGGCGACGCCCGCGCCACCCGGAGACAGGGTGCCGCCGCTCTGTACGATGACATCGCCGCCCAGGGTGCCGCTACCGGCCAGGGTCGCACCGCTGGCCACCGTGGTGGCGTTGTTGGTGCTGCCGTCCACCACCAGGGTGCCGGCCGCTACGGTGGTGTTGCCCAGGTTGGTATTGCTGGCCGAGAGGGTCAGGCTGCCGCTACCGCTCTTGGTCAGGCTGCCGCTGCCGCTAATCACGCCCGAGAGCGTCGCGGCAGCACCTGCATTGATGGTGGCCACGCCGGTCAAGGCCAGAGCATTGTCGATGGTGGTGCTGCCGGTGATCTGCAGCGTGGTGCCGTTGGCCAGGTTGAGGCTGCCAGCGCCCAGGTTGGCGTCGTTGGCGATGCTCAGGGTCCCGGTGTTGACGCTGGTGCTGCCGCTGTAGGTGTTGTTGCCGGTCAGGGTCAGGGTACTGGCGCCGGTCTTGGTCAGGTTGTTGCCGCCACTGATCACCCCGGACAGGGTGGTATTGGCTCCGGTGTTCACCGTGGCGCTGCCGCTCAGGGCGATGTTGTTGTCGATGGTGGCGGCGCTGGTCACCGCCAGGGTCGTGCCGGCGCCCAAGGTCAGCGCGCCGCTGCCGAGGTTGCCGTCGCTGGCCACGCTGAGGGTGCCGGCACTGACGGTGGTGGCGCCGTAGGTGTTGGCGCCGGACAGCGTGAGGGTCGAGGCGCCGGTTTTGGTCAGGGTGAACGCCCCGCTGACCACGCCGGACACCGTGGCGTTGGCCGAGGCCGCAAGGGTGGCATTGCCGCCAAGGATGATGGCGTTGTCGATGGTGGTGGCACCGGTGAGCGCCAGCGTCGTGCCTGCGGCCAGATTGACCGCACCCGAGCCCAGGTTGGCGTCGCTGCTCACACTCAGGGTGCCGGCATTCACATAGGTGGCGCCGTAGCTGTTGCTGGCGGACAGGGTCAGGGTGCCGCTGCCGGTTTTGCTCAGGTCGTAGGCACCGCTGATTGCGCTGCTGAGGGTGACGGCGCTGGCGTTGCCGATGCTGCTGTTGCCGGTGAGGGTAATGGCATTGTCGATGGTGGTGGCGCCGGAAATATCGAGCGTGCTGCCAGCCAGAATCAGGCTGCCGGCACCCAGGTTGGCATCGCTGGCGATCGACAGGGTGCCGGCAGACACCGTGGTGCTGCCTGCATAGGTATTGTTGCCGGCCAGGGTCAGGGTGCCAGTGCCCTGCTTGATCAGCGCGCCGTTGCCGGAGATGACCCCGGCTACCGTGGTGGAGCTGTTGTCGCCTCCGGCACTCAGGGTATAGCTGCCGAGCTGGATGCTGGCGGTGGCGGCACTGCTGGCCAGGCTGCCGATGGTCTGATCCGAAAGCAGGGTCAGCACGCTGTTGCCATTGACCTGCACGGCACTGCTGTTGGATATCGAGGCCTCGCCGTTGAGCTTCAGCCAGCCGTAGTTGAGCAGTGTGGTGGCGCCGCTGTAGCTGTTGCTGCCCGACAGCGTCAGTGCATAGGTGGCACTGACGGACTGGCTGACGGTCAGCCCGCCGTTGCCGCTGATCGTACCGGAGAAGGAGGTGTCGGCGCTCTGGTTGGTGCTCAAGGTGCTGTTGCCGAGGTTGATCGAGCCGGCGCCGGACAGGTTGCCGACGGCCTCGTTGCCGGACAACGCCAGCGTGGCGCCGGACGCCACGCTCACACTGCCGCTATCGGAAAGGGCATTGCCGCCGCTGACCGTCAGGGTGCCTGCGGAAATGCTGGTGCCGCCGGAGAAGGTGTTGCCAGCACCGGACAGGCTCAGTTCACCGGCCCCGGCCTTGGTCAGCGCACCGCTGCCGGCAACGATGCTGTTGATGGCTGCCGTATCGCCGGCGCCATGGGTGAAGGTCTGCGTGGTGCCACCGCCCAGGGTGATGGTGCCGCCGGTGAGCACCAGGCCGCTGGCCTGATCCATGTCGAAGGTCAGGCTTTCATTGATCGATACGGTGTTGAGGTTCAGTGTCTGGCCGGCCAGGCTGCTGGCGAAGACTATGGTCTGGCTACCGGTGGCATCTAACGCGGCGATGGCGACGGCTTCGCTGAAGCTCACTCCGTTGCTGAGGTCGATGGTTGCCGTGTCGTTGGTATTGGTGACGTAGATGATGTCGCTGGTGACCACGACATCGGCGGTGACGGTGCTGGTGCCGTCATTCAGGCTGTAGCGGATGGTGGTGTCGCCGGCTGGCGTGTCATTGCGGTAGGTAACCCGTTGTGCCACATCGTTGACCAGCGCTGTGGTCGCTGCTGTAACGCTGCTGGTGAACGTGATGGTCAGTACGCCGCCCACATTGGTGAAGGCGGCGAAGGTCTGCCCGTTCGACTGCAGGTTGCTGCCGCTGATGGTGAACAGCGCGCCGACGGTGTTGAACCCCAGTATGTCGCTGCTCAACGCTGTGCCGTTGCGCTGGATCGTCAGACTGGCCCCCACCCAGTTGCCGTTGCCACCGTTTAGCGCACCGAACTCTGTGTCGCTGAGCAGTGCGTTCCCGCCCACATCCAGTACCACTGTGTTTCCGGCCCCAGCCCAGGCCATGCTGTCGCCATTGAGGTTGGAAATACCCGGCGCCGAGTTGATCACGATGTCCTTGTTGGCCCCCAGGGAACCCGCAGTGCCCGGGGTGGCCAGGGACAGTATCGCGTCGTTGCCGGCGGCATCACGAATAGTGCCGCCGTTGAGCCCCAGAGCATTGGTGCTGATGTAGTCGAGGTCGGCGGCGCTGTCGCCTGCCTGCACCGTGTAGGTGAAGGTCAGGCTGTTGGTGCCGGAGCCGCTTGCGTAGTTCACCACCCGGTCAGTGCTACCCGTCTCCAGCGTCAACTGTGGCGTGCCGGCAACGGTGACGGTCTCGCCGAAGTTCACCTGTACGGAGATCACATCCCCTGTCTTGTAGGTGCCGTTGGCGGTACTGGACGTCACCGACGTTACGCTGGGAGCCAGGGTGTCGATTGCGTAGTTGCTGGAGTCGGCAGTACCGGTACCCGCCAGTCCACCACTGACGGCATTGACGCCGGCCAGGTTGACGGTAATCACGTTGGCGGGATCGGTGACACTTGCGTTGGGCGTGAACAGGCCTGTCCAGGTCAGGCCGCCATCGGAGCTGCTCAAGCCGCTGATGTTGCCGTTGGGCACGGTCAGGTCGGTAGTGGTGAAGCCAGTCACCGCCATGTTGAAAGTGAAGGTGACAGTGGAGGTCTCGCCGATCTTCAGGTTGTTGTCGGAGAACGTTGCCGACACCAGGGCTGGGCGGGGCACATCGGCGAAGCCAATGTTGTCGATCCCAACGTACAGGTTGCCATCGCCGGAAGCGGGGTCCGAGATTCGGATCTCGTCCACGTTCTGGAAGATCGACGCGGTTAGTCCATTGGACTGGGTGAAGTCGGATATGTAGTCACTTGTATCGGTCGTCAGTGTCACGCTGCCCAGCGAGATGCCATCGCGGAAGGCTTCGAAGGTGATCTGCGGATGAGCTCCCAAGTAGTCGAGGATCTTGATACCGGTGAAGGAGAAATCAGTTCCGTCCTGGCTGCGAATTATGACGATCGGCGTTCCGTCACCTGAGGCGTCGACTATACCCTCAGCGTCCGGTGTTCCGTTGTTGAATAAATCGCTGTAGTACTCCCAAGGGGAATTACTGTTCGTATTACCTGAATTCGCTGAGTAGATCTCGATTACTACACCGGGAATGTCAGTGGAATTGGCATCCCCATCCGTTACCGTCGTGCCGATGACTGCATCCGGGCCGCTGAAATTGAGTGTCCCCGCGAACAAGCGCCCACTGAAGGCTTGTTGGGCCGATGCCGAGAATGGCGTGACTGCCTCGATCGAGCCACTGGTGACTTCCAGTGTCCAGTCGCCGCCTTGGGAAACAGAGCCGGTCGGATCGTTGGAGGCAGCTACATCTGCACCGGTAAGTTGGGCTATCTGGTTGACGAACGCCTGGCCGGCTGCACCGCTGCCGACATCGCAGCCGTAGAAGAGAATGTCGCCATCGACATCGAGGCTCTGCCCGATTTGTGCCAGGTCGGCTGCACGTGCGTCCAGGCCAGCTTTATCCAGGGCAAGGCTGCCAAGCGTCACTTGCCCTGGCAGCCCGTGACTGACGATATGGATGGCATCGATGCCAGAGCGTCCTGACAGGTAGTCGCTGATTTGCTTCAAACCATCGCCCTTGGGATCGAGCACCACCACTTCGGTGCCCGGTTTGATGCCCGCCAACAGCTGTTGATAGTCCTGGACTTGGCCGTCGACGAATACGATTTCCTGACGGTTATCGACGGTGCCAGTAGGCGTCGCTGCCAGAGTGTCATGGCTGGAAGAAGCATCCGCCGTTGGCTGGGCGTCCGCGGCCTGTGTGTCCGCGACCTCGGCCGCCGTGGCGGCGACCGCACCGTCGAACATCATCCGTGGTTCCAGAGCCATCGCCAGAGCGGACATTGCGGGTTTGGCCGCAGTTCTTACGGGAGCAGTCTTCTTCCAAAACATGGAGCACCTCCTACCACTTACAAGAAGAGGATGGCTCCATCGGCCTTCCCCTCATAGTTGCCTACCGACCCGAATGCACGAGTCGGCTCGATCACTCAGTTACGCGACGGGAAGATACCTTCCAGCGCAATGATGAAGTTGGTGCCCAGATAGGGATTGCGGATGCCGAACGGCTGGCTGCCACCGACAGGCGAGACGGTCACGGTTCCCTGGGGGGTGACCGAGCCTTGCCCGTGGACGCCGCCAAGGTTGGCTTTGGTGGCATCCGGGGCGGTTGAGGTGAACAGGCCGCTGATGGCCACGTTACTTGGGCCGGACTTGGCAGTGGTATTCGACAGGTACACCGTGGCTCCGGCAGTGGGTACCACCATGGCACCTGGCGTACCGGTCGCAACGTCGACGCTGGAACCCGTCAGGCTCACGGCGCTGGGCTGACCGGTGAATTGAGCGACGGGCTGGTGGATCGGCATCTGGGTGATATTCAGCGTGACGTTCTCTACGCCTGCGACTTCTCCGATTGTGACCGGTGCCAGGCCAGGCCCGGTGCCTTGTCCCACCGGGCTACGCCCGGAGAAGTTCGGCAGTCCGAAGGTGGTCTGGCCATTGCCGCCGTAAATGGTGCCCAGTAACGCGAACAGTGCCGAGTTCTGCGCGATGGCCATGATCTGTCCCTGGCAGGTCGCCCAGCCCCTGGGGGCGAAGTTGAAGCCCACCATACGGATCTCGCCCATGAATGGATCGCTCATTGCTTATCTCTCCTTGATGCAGCCGCGCACGCGGCACTTGTTGTGTGTTGTTCTAGAGCGGAGCCTCGGCCGCTTTCGGCCGCTTGACATGGAACAGCGCCTGCAACAGATGCCGGTCGCCTTCTTCATCCGGCCCTACGGGAGTGAGCATCACCTCCCACTCATCGCCTTCCGGGCTGCGCAGTCGATAACAGTGCTGGGGTAACTGGAGCCCCTCGGGCTGCGCGAAAATTGCACTGTAGCAATGGTAGCGTGCGGTCATCGCCACGCCTTCATAAGCCTCTACCAGGGTAATGGTTACCCCTTCACCTTCGTCCCAGCGTAGTTGCCAGGGTTGCTGGAGGTGGCGCTCGAAGTCTTCGAGGCTGGGCACCTGGCTCATGCTGGCACCGCCAGAGCGGGCACGGCTTCGCGGTGCATCTGCAGGTAGATATGGTTGGAGCCGCTGATCCTGAAGGCAAAGCGCTCGTACAGGCGTTTGGCCGGGTTAGTGGGCTCAACGAACAGGCGCATCGATTTTTCTGCAGCATCCGCTTCATCGACCAGTGCGGCCAGATAACGGGTGCCGATTCCCTGGCCACGCCATTCGGGGAGCAGCGAAATATCGATGAGATTGATCGTGGTCGGGCCGCGAAAGATATAGAGACGGCCGATAGCCTGCTCACCGTGGCAGATCAGGGAGAAGTCCGAGCCCTGATAATGCTCCTGGTAATAATGGTGCTGGGCATCGAACTGCTGTGCGAGAAAGGCATCGATGGCCGGTTGATCCCAGCCGCTGAGCGCCATTTCCTGAGCGCGGGTACTCGCATAAAGCCTGTGCAGGAAGCTCAGATCGGCTTCCTCGGCAGGCCGAAGATGCGACTCGGGGGAACGCATGGTGTGGGTGTCCTTTGCTTCCGTGCTACCGCGGCGAGTGCCGGAACCGGTTCGTGTTGTTTTGCTACTATGCGACTTGCAGGTTGGAGATTAGCTGAGGTTCGTGATCAGTCGCTACTATCCGGATAGACGGTAGACGCATTATTTAACTTCTGCTGGAACTTTCTTTTTTACTCTCTGCCGTGCGCCATTCTTCAAGCGCCCTGTAGGCATCGCCCGTCCAGCATTCCACGGTTTCGCGGAGGCTCTCATCGGCTGCCTCGCGCTTGCTATGGCTGTCGGCACTGAATGACTGCGACGGCTGCTTGGCGTCGAAGCCGGCAGTTTCGCGCAGCCGAGGCAGATGTGTGTCGTGCACGGCGAACACCGATGCCAGCCGACCCCAGCAGGCATCGGGCAGCTCCTGATAGTTCACCGCTACCGCGCCATGCCGTTGGCAAAGCGCCAGCCCTTGCCGGAGGATGGCGCCGACCGTGCGGCTGGTGTACTCGGCGGGAGTCATGCGCAGCGCTTCTTCTGCAGGTAAATCCAGTGCAGATGGGCCCAGCAACCCTGGCACGCGGTGCATCCCCGGTTGGCGCAGTTGGGAAACGACGATCTCCAGTGGGGCGCGGTAGAGGAAAACACGCGGTACTTCGGGATAAAGCGCCAGCAGCAAGGGAGCTTCGAACACGTTCCAGGCATCGAGCTTGATGAACAACCGTTGCTCGTTGCCTTGCCGTCGTTGCCCGTAGGCGGAAAGCAGCGCCGAGAGCCAGGCGGGTTGCTGAGGCGCCGCCTCAGGAGTCAGACGGTGCGCGCGCAGCAGATTGTCCAGCGGCGCTGGTTCGGAGAGCACGATGTTGTCATCCAGTGTCGCTAGCATCTGCGCCATCAGTGTCGAACCACAGCGCGAGGCGTGGAAGATCAGCGCTGTAGGTGGCAGGCCAGGGCTTTCTGCCTGCCAGTCCAGCAGCGCCTGGAGGCCGGTCTCCCGGCGGAAGGCCTGATTGAATGGCAGGCGCAACGCCTGGTCGACGTCGTCACGAAAGAAGGGCCGGGCCAGTCGTTGTTCGCCGAACCAGCACCAGTCCAGTCGCCATTCACCGTTCTGCAACCAGGCGCGGATCGGCAGCCAGCCACTGAAGTCTTGTTCGGTATTCACGCTCGCCATTGGTCGCTCCACGCTTGTCTGCCAAGGCGCATGGCAGCCTTCACGTCGGCTTCGGAAAAGGTCAGCCCCAATGCCGCAGCAAGGCGCACGGCCTCGGCCTGGAACTCTCGCGCATCGCCCAGGGCGCGTAGGCGTGCGGCGAGGGCTGTGTCCTGCGCCACATGCGCACGGAAGGCGGCAAAGGCCAGCTCCGCTCTCCCTGGTCGCAGTGCAGGTGTATCCGGCAGCCCGGCTGCTACCTGTTGCAGCAACCAGGCGTTGGCCTGGCAATCCAGTACCAGATGCACGCGCGCGCCGGGCCCCAGGTTATCCACCCTGTGCGGCCTGGACAGGTCGATGAACCAGCATTCGCCCACCTTCATGGGCACTTGCAGGCCGTCTACGAGAAACTGCACGTCTGCAGGGCTGAGCAGTGGAATATGTAGGCGCAGGTCGCCGCCGGGCTGACCGAGGTCGGGGTCGCAGTGTTCGTGAATGCGAGCGCCCGCACCCAGGCGCAGGAGTCGCGCGCTGCGGATCGTGGTCTGGAACAGTGCGAGCACCTTGTGCCAGGCCTGTTCCTCCTGCCACCAGTCGGCAGGCACTGGTGCACCTTGCCCAGGGGCAAGTGGCAGGAGGGCATCTTCCGGAGTGATCAGTGCGACGCCGCTCCACTCACCTTGGTAGTAACCCGTATTGAAGTGATGCTGCCAGGCGTCGTCAGGAACCCGCTCGAGAGCCTCTAGCAGTGCGGGTAATTGAGGCGCCAGTGGCAATCGGGAGCATCGTGGTAAGGCGTCCAGGCTCATGTTGCATCCTTGTGTTAAAAACCACTTTCGCGCACACCAAGCGCTGCGATCCGCCGCCAGGCAGCGCCGAGTAGCGACTGTCGCTCTCCGTCCAGTATCACCATGCCGCGCAGGGGATGATCGGGGTGGATATCGCCATCCATCAGGGTCAGGCGTACGCCGTATTGCGCCTGCACCGGTTCCGCGCGGCGTTGTGCGTCACGGCGCACGGCGATGGGGCCGCCGTGATCCGAACTGAGCGCTTCCAGTTCCAGATAGGCGACGCCGGTGGCGTCCACTTCGTCCAGGCGCACTTTCACCGCCGGGCGTGCCGGGTCGTCAGTGATGAAGCGTCCTTCGCTGCCCGTTTCGATCCGCCAGAGATTTTCTTCGGCCAGATAGCCGCGCAGGCGTAGCCCCGGCTCGACGATGCGCGCGAGTGGCTCGGCCGGGTGCAGCCAGCGATCCACGCTCAGATCGCGTTGCAGGTCGCGTACCACGCCGGACTGCGGTGCGCGTAGCTGCAGGCGTTCGCGCTGGGCGGCCAGGCCGCGGTACTCGGCTACGGCTTCGGCCAGGCGTTGCTCGAGGATGCCCGCATCGGCCGCCGTTTCGCTGCGTGCGGACTGGCGGCGCAGCTGCAGCTGAAGAATTTCGGTCTCGCGCCGGACGATGGCCTGGCGCGAATCCAGGTCGGGCGAATCCAGTTCCAGCAGCAGGTCACCGGCCGCCACGTTCTGCCCGTCTTGCACATGTACGGCTTTCAAGCGCGCGGCCACCGGCGCATGCAGGGCGCTGGTGCGTGAGGCTTCGAGCAGCGCAGGGATTTCCACCGAGCTGCGCCAGGGCACGATCAGCACCAGCAGCAGCGCGCCAAGGCTCAGGCCGGTGATCAGCACCTTGCGTGAGTCGGCCTGTTCACGGCGTTGCCACCATTCGCCCAGCTCGCGCCAGATGGGCAGGCCAATGAACCACAGCAGTTCAACCACCATCAGGAAGATGCCGAGCACCTTGAAGAACAGGTGATAGACCGCCAAGGCGATGCCGAGGAACAGGATTGCGCGCCATATCCAGGAACCGTAGCCCCAGATCAGCAGACGCCGGGTCATGCTGGGTGTCCAGGGTTCCGGTGCCGGTTCGCCATAGCCGAACAGGGCTTCGCGCAGGCGCCAGCGGCATAGGGCGAAGGCGCGGCTCTGCAGGTTATCGACACCCCACAGGTCACTGATCAGAAAATAACCATCGAAGCGCATGAAGGGGTTGAGGTTGATCACCAGTGTGGTGATCCAGGTGGCGCTGGCCAGCATGAAGGCCGAGGTGCGCAAGGGGCCGTCCGGCAGCAGTGACCAGGCCAGCAGCGCCAGCACCGCCAGCAGCAGTTCGGCGAACACACCGCCTGCACCGATCAGCAGTCGCGAACGCCGGTCGCGCACACGCCAGGCATCGCTGACATCGGTGTAGAACATCGGCAGCAACACCATGAAGGCCAGGCCCATGCTCTGTACCCGGCAGCCGGCGCGCTTGGCCATGAAGGCATGGCCGAATTCGTGGCAGAGCTTGGCTAAGGTCAGCGCGATACCGAAGGCCAATGCGCCTCCGAGGCTGAACAGATGGGGGAAGGTGGCGAGGAAGCGCTGCCAATCGCGCATCACCAGGAACAAGCCCAGTACAAAGACCAGTGGCAGGCCCCAGCGCAGCAGCCAGGGGCCGTGGCGTTCGAGCACGGGCCAGGCGCGATTGAGGAAGGGGTCAGGCCGCCACAGCGGAATGCGGAAGAACAGGTATTGATGCAGTACCCGCTTCCACGGGCTTTGGCGCTGGGCTGCGGCTTTCATCGCGTAGCTGGCACGCTGGTTTTCGTCCAGGGCAGCGATCAGGTCATGGCTGCTGAGAAAGCGCAGCATGTCCTCGAGTTCGGCCTGACCCAAGGGCAGGCCAGGCTCGGCATTGGCGGCCGCCAATACGCGCTGCGGCTCGCCCAGTGTCCAGTGGCGCAGCAGGCGCACGGCGGCGGTACCGAGTTTGAAGTAACGACCGCGTAGCGGGTCGGCCAGCGTCCATTGCGGGGCGCCGTCGAGGCCAGGCGCCGCCGGTGAAAGCTGCAGATCGGGGCGCAGGGCAGGCAGCATCAGAAACCCAGGCTCTGGCGGGCCGCGGCCAGGGGCCGGCGCAGCAGGTAATAGGCCAGCGGCGCACGATCACCGAACAGCTTGGCGGTGCCACGCAGCCCTACACGTGGTGGGGTATCGACGAAGCGCGCATCCAGGCGGTAGGCCAATTGTCCGGCTGCGGTGGTCTGTGCTTCGTAGGCGGAGCGTTCCAGCTGGGCCTCATGACGATTGAGTGGATCGCTGTCGAGAAACAGCGCCACTTCGGCGCCAGGCTCCAGGGCAATGGCGTCGCCTACGGGCAGTTCGATGCGCAGTTCGGCCTGGCTGGGATCGGCGATCTGCATCAGCCGCTCACCGGTTTGCACCGGCTTGCCAGTCAGGCGTTCGGCATCGGCGAACACGGCGATACCGGCACGCTCGGCGCGCACTTCGCTGCGCGCCAGCAATTGCCTGGCATAGTCGCGTTCGGCGCGCTTCTGCTCAACGCGCGCGGCCAGCAGGTCGAGACGGGCGCTGGATTCGGCATCGGCGAAGGCGCGTTGGCTGTTGGCCTTGAGTTCGGCCTCGGCAACGCCCAGAGCGCGCTCGGCTACATCGGATTGCGCCTTGAGACTGGTGGCGTCGAAACGCACCAGCAGGTCGCCAGCAGCGACGCTCTGGTTGGGTTTTACCAAGAACTCGGCGATCACCCCATCGAGCGGCGCGGCCACCACCCGACCGCCCAGCGGAACGACTTCGGCAGGCGCCAGCACCGACTGGCGCACCGGGATCAGCAGTAGCAGCGAGAGTGCGCCGGCAATCGCCAGTAACTTGCGCCGCGGCCAGCGCATGCGCCAGGGTTTGCGCGGCTGCAGTGCCAGCCAGGCGTGAGCATAGGTGTCAGCCAGTTGTCTGAGCAGTGATTGCTCGGCCTCGTTGAACGGCAGGTCACGAGCCAGCCATAGACCACCAAAGGTTTCACCGTTGCGATTCTTCAGGGGAAGCCAGTAGGCATGTGCCGCGGACAGGTCGTTCATATCGGCGCGAGCCTGTTCGTCCAGATGCGTGGGGTCGACGTTATGACCCTCGTCCAAACGTTCTTGCTTGAGCAAGGTCGCGGTGGCGCGCTCGACGAAGGCGACGAATGGCGCATGCGCTTCCACCACGCTGATGCCGGTCAGAGCCTGCACTTTGCCGGCGATCAATAGGGCAGCGTGGCGGAAGCCGAACAGTGCCTGGCCATCATTGACCATGGCGAAGGCCAATTGCTCGGTATTACCAACCTTGCGGGCTTGCTGCTCAAGTCCGAGAAACAGGGCGAAGACTCGCTCGGCTGTTCCGGGCAGTGGTGCATTCATTCAGTCACCTGAAGTTGCGCAGTACCGCTCATGCCGGCGAGCAGCCCCTTGGTCTCGTCCGGCAGGCTGCCGATCAGCAGCAGGGTCTGGCTGCCCTCGTCGATACGCGCGCCCAGGCGTTTAACCGTGGCCTTGAGTGGTTTGCCGGTTTCATCGGGAGTGAAATCGAAGGTCTGGCCCGCCTGCAGGCGGCTAAGCCAGTTGGACGGCACCAGCAGGTAGATCTCCAGTGTGCCGTTATCTACGACATCCAGCAGCGGAGTGCCGCTGGCCACGCTTTCGTGCGGTTGGGCGCGGCGCAGAACCACACGGCCATTGAAGGGTGCGCTGACGCTGCAGCGTTTCACCTGCACCTGGTATACCTGGGTTTCCGCCTGGGCCTGGGCCTGCCGGGCCTCGGCCAAAGCTACTTCGAAGCGGCCAACCGAGTTGAGAGCAGCCAGCTGTTTCTTGTGGTTCAGCTCTTCGCGGGTAGCACGGGTGGCGGCCTGCGCTGCATTGAGTTGCGCCTGATAGGCACTGCAGTCGAAGCGCACCAGAACGTCGCCTTTGTTGAAGTCCTGGCCATCGCTGAAGGGCATTTCGATGATGCGTCCGGGCAACTCGCTGGACAACACGGCCTGATTGCGAGCGCGCAGGACGCCGCGAACCTGGCGTGCGGCGGATTGCGTGGCGGTGGGCGCCGGTGGTTCGAGCAACAAGTCGTCGGCCAGCGGGGAAGAGCTGAACGTGCAGGACACCAGGCCGAAGAGCAGGAGGATGGGGGTGTTTCGCGGCATGGCATACGTCCTTGCATTAGGTCAGCGCAGTCTACGGCAGAACTTGATCATGGCAAATTGGCCGTAATGATGCATTGCTATGGTGCATGATGTCGGCTTTGGTGCGCATGTGGCCTGCTTCTGGTGCGCAAGGCATGTAGCCGGCCTAGAGGTTGCGTGTTCCGGGCTCTGGCATAAGTCTTGCGCGGCACAGCTTATCGTCCAGGCTAGCAGGAGGCCGCCGTGTCGATTCATGTCGCGCTGCATCATGTCACCCAGTACCGTTACGACCGTGCGGTCAACCTTGGGCCACAGGTCGTGCGTCTGCGCCCGGCGCCGCACAGTCGCACGCGCATCCTCTCCTACGCCTTGAAGGTCGAGCCGGGCCAGCATTTCATCAACTGGCAGCAGGATCCGCAGGGCAATTACCTGGCACGCCTGGTGTTCCCGGAGAAGACCCGCGAGTTCAAGGTTGAGGTGGATCTGGTCGCCGAGATGGCGGTGTTCAACCCCTTCGACTTCTTCCTCGAGCCCTACGCCGAGCGCATTCCCTTCGCCTACACCGAGGGCGAGCAGCGTGAGCTGGCGCCCTATCTGATCAAGCTGCCGGCCACGCCGTTGTTCGCCAAGTACCTGGCCAGCATTTCTCGCGAACCGGTACCCAGCATCGATTTCCTGGTGGAGCTGAACCAGCGCCTGTCTACCGACATTCGCTACCTGATCCGCATGGAGCCCGGCGTGCAGACGCCCGAGCAGTCGCTGGAGTTGGCGTCCGGCTCCTGCCGTGATTCGGCCTGGCTGCTGGTGCAGTTGCTGCGCCACCTGGGGCTGGCGGCGCGTTTCGTGTCCGGCTACCTGATCCAGCTCACCGCCGACGTCAAATCCCTCGACGGCCCGAGCGGCACCGAGCAGGACTTCACCGACCTGCATGCCTGGTGCGAGGTGTACCTGCCCGGCGCCGGCTGGATCGGCCTCGATCCCACCTCGGGCCTGTTCGCCGGTGAAGGTCATATCCCTCTGGCCTGCAGCCCGGAGCCGTCCTCGGCGGCGCCGATCACTGGCGGGCTGGACGAGTGCGAGGTGGCGTTCGAGCACCTGATGAGCGTCGAGCGCGTATGGGAGGCGCCACGCGTCACCAAGCCGTACAGCGAGGCGCAGTGGCGGGCGATCCAGACGCTGGGCCGGCAGATCGACGAGGATCTGCAGAAACATGATGTACGCCTGACCATGGGCGGCGAGCCGACCTTCGTCGCCCTCGATTACCCCGATGACGACGAATGGAACACTGCTGCCCTCGGCCCGAACAAGCGCCGTCTGGCCGCTGATCTGTTCTACCGCTTGCGCGATCACTATGCGCCCAACGCGCTGGTGCACTTCGGCCAGGGCAAGTGGTACCCGGGCGAGCAGTTGCCGCGCTGGTCGCTCAATTGCTTCTGGCGCCGTGACGGTGAGCCGTTGTGGCATGACCCGAAACTGCTGGCCGACGAGACGCGCGGTTACGGCGCCACCGCCGAGACCGCCGAGCGCTTCCTCGCGGCTCTTGCGGCGCGTTTGGATGTCGATGCCGGCAATGTCTTCCCCGCTTATGAGGACTGGTTCTATTACCTGTGGCGCGAGCGTAAGCTGCCGGACAACGTCACCCCCGATGATCCGCGCCTGAGCGACCCGCTGGAGCGCGAGCGCCTGCGCAAGGTGTTCGATCAGGGGCTGGATAACGTCGTCGGTCACGTGCTGCCGCTGGCGCGCCAGGTGGTCGGTGAAGGCTGGCAGAGTGGGCGCTGGTTCCTGCGCGACGAGCATTGCCGGCTGCTGCCGGGCGACTCGCCATTGGGCTACCGCCTGCCGCTGGATTCGCTGCCCTGGGTCAGCCAGGCCGACTACCCCTATATCAACCCGGTCGATCCCAGCCAGACGCTGCCGCCTTTGCCCAGCCCGGCGCAGATCCAGCGGCAGTTGCGTGGGGTCTGGCGCGGCGCCAGTGCCAACGTGCAGAGTGCGCGCCCGGCCAGCGGGCAGTCGGCGGCCGGTATCGTGCGTACTGCACTGTGCGCCGAGCCGCGCGAGGGCCGGCTGTACCTGTTCATGCCGCCGCTGGCGCACTTGGAGGACTATCTGGAGCTGGTCGCGGCCATCGAGTCCGTCGCCGCCGAGCTGGGTTGCCCGGTGCTGATGGAGGGCTATGAACCTCCGCTAGACCCGCGCCTGCAGTACTTCCGCGTCACCCCCGACCCCGGCGTGATCGAGGTGAACATTCACCCGGCTGCCAGCTGGGACGAGCTGGTCGAGCGCTGCGAGTTCCTCTACGAGGCGGCGCGCCAGTCGCGTCTATCCAGCGAGAAGTTCATGATCGACGGGCGTCACACCGGCACCGGCGGCGGCAACCATTTCGTCCTCGGCGGTGCGACACCGGGCGACTCGCCTTTCCTGCGTCGCCCCGACCTGCTGCGCAGTCTGATCAGCTACTGGCACAACCACCCGTCGCTGTCCTACCTGTTCAGTGGCTTGTTTATCGGTCCGACGTCTCAAGCTCCGAGGGTGGACGAGGCGCGTAACGACGCGCTGTACGAGCTGGAGATCGCCTTCGCGCAGATGCCCGAGCCGGGCCGCGACTGCCCGCCATGGTTGGTCGACCGCCTGCTGCGCAACCTGCTAGTGGATGTCACCGGCAACACCCACCGCGCGGAGTTCTGCATCGACAAGCTGTACTCGCCGGACTCGGCCAGCGGTCGCCTCGGCCTGCTCGAACTGCGTGCCTTCGAGATGCCACCGCACGCGCAGATGAGCCTGGCCCAGCAACTGCTGCTGCGCGCATTGATCGCGCGTTTCTGGCAGGAGCCCTACCGCCCGGCCAAGCTGGTGCGCTGGGGCACTGAGCTGCATGACCGCTTCTTGCTGCCGCATTTCGTCGAGCAGGATTTCGCCGACGTGCTGCAGGAGCTGTGCAGCTTCGGCTATCGCCTGCGCAGCGAGTGGTTCGCCCCGCACCTGGAGTTCCGCTTCCCCAAGGCCGGCGACTTCGCCGTCAAGGGCATCGATCTGGAACTGCGCCAGGCCCTGGAGCCCTGGCACGTGCTGGGCGAGGAGGGCGCCGTCGGCGGCACGGTGCGTTACGTCGACTCGTCGCTGGAGCGCATGCAGGTGAAGGTGAACGGCATGGCGCCGGATCGCTACGTGCTGACCTGCAACGGCGTGCCGGTACCGCTGCGGCCGACCGGCAAGGTCGGCGAGTTCGTCGGCGGCGTGCGCTTCCGGGCCTGGCAGCCGGCCAGCTGCCTGCAACCGACCATCGGTGTGCATGCGCCACTGGTGTTCGACCTCATCGACACCTGGATGCAGCGCTCGCTGGGCGGTTGCCAGTACCATGTCGCCCATCCAGGCGGTCGCAACTACGACAGCCTGCCGGTCAACGCCTACGAGGCCGAGAGCCGGCGCCTGGCGCGCTTCTTCCGCTTGGGCCACAGCCCAGGCAAGCGGCCGGCCCAGCAGCCGATAGACAATAATGAACTGCCGATGACCCTGGATCTGCGTCGCGTCTGACGACATGTTGCTCACTTGAGTGTCGGCTGCCGCGACCAGCCCCTTCGTCCCTTTGGGGAGAGGGTTAGGGAGAGGGGGAAATGGTGTCTTCGCGGTATTTTCAGCCCTCTCCCCCGGCCCCTCTCCCATAAATGGGAGAGGGGAGCGTAAAGCCGTACCGCCTTGCCACTGCCGAGCCTGCCATGCACGACCTGTTAGCTGATTACCCGCCCCCTGCCGGGGCCTACCACGAACTGCTCGACGCCAAGGGCAACGTGCGCCCGCACTGGCGCCGCCTGTTCGAGCAACTGGCGCGCAGCCGCCCGGAGCATCTGGCGCAGCGCGAGGCTATGCTGGCCCGGCAGATCCAGGAAAACGGCGTTACCTACAACGTCTACGCCGACCCGGAAGGCGCCGATCGCCCCTGGGAGCTGGATCTGCTGCCCAATCTGATCCCCGCAGAAGAGTGGCAGCAGATCGCCGCTGGCGTGGCCCAGCGCGCGACGCTGCTCAACCGCGTGCTGGCCGATCTCTACGGCCCGCAGAAACTGATCGCCGAAGGTCTGCTGCCGACCGAGCTGGTGTTCGGCCACAACAACTTCCTCTGGCCCTGCCAGGGCATGCAGGCGCCGGGCGGCACCTGGCTGCACCTGTATGCGGTGGATCTGGCTCGAGCGCCGGACGGGCGTTGGTGGGTCACCGCCGACCGTACCCAGGCGCCGTCCGGCGCCGGTTATGCGCTGGAGAACCGGCAGATCGTCTCGCGTGCCTTCCCCGAGCTGTACCGCGACCTGCGCGTGCAGTACCTGGCCGGTTTCTTCCGCACCCTGCAGGACACCCTGGCGCGCCAGGCGCCCAGTGGTGGCGAGACGCCGCTGGTGGTGCTGCTGACGCCGGGGCGTTTCAACGAAAGCTACTTCGAGCACCTGTACCTGGCGCGCCAGCTCGGCTATCCGCTGGTCGAAGGCAGCGACCTGACCGTGCGCGACGCCACGCTCTACCTCAAGACCCTGGCCGGCCTGCGCCGCGTGCATGCGGTGTTGCGCCGTCTCGACGACGACTACTGCGACCCGCTGGAGCTGCGCACCGATTCGGCCCTTGGCGTGCCTGGCCTGCTCGAGGCGGTGCGCCGCGGCCGTGTACTGGTGGCCAATGCCCTGGGCAGCGGCGTGCTGGAGTCACCTGGCCTGCCGGGTTTCCTGCCGGCGATCAGCGAGCATCTGCTCGGCGAGGAGCTGCTATTGCCGTCTATCGCCAGTTGGTGGTGCGGCGAGCCGCCGGTACTGGATGAGGCGCTGGAGAAACTCGACCAGTTGCTGGTGCGCCCGGCATTCCCTTCGCAGAGTTTCACGCCGGTGTTCGGTCGTGATCTGGACGAGGCGCAGCGCGCCAAGCTGGCCGCACGCCTCAAGCTGCGCCCTTACGCCTACGTGGCCCAGGCGCGGGCCAAGCTGTCGCAGGCGCCGGTGTGGGACGGCAGCGGTCTGCAGCCGCGCGCCATCGGCATGCGCGTGTTTGCCGTGGCCAGTGTCGATGGCTACCGGGTAATGCCCGGCGGCCTGACCCGTGTCGCCGCCGAGGCCGATGCCGAAGTGGTCTCGATGCAGCGCGGCGGTGCCAGCAAGGACACCTGGGTGCTCGGCATGCGGCAGACCGGCGCCGAGCCCTGGCAGACGCAACGCACCCTGGGCACCGCCGACCTGGTACGCAGCGACCCCTTCCTGCCTTCGCGCGTGGTGGAAAACCTGTACTGGTTCGGCCGTTACGCCGAGCGCTGCGAGGGCAATGCGCGCCTGCTGCGCATCATGCTGGCGCGCTACGTTGACGATGACGATGACCCACAGGCCCTGCAGAGCGCCCTGGCACTGGCACAGAGCTTGGGCCTGCTGGCCGAACCGGATGAGGGCGAACTGGAGGCGCGCCTGCTGCAGGCATTGCTTGGCGGCGACTGGCCGGCCAGCCTGCGGGCCAACCTGCAGCGTCTGCAGTGGGCGGCAGGCAGCGTGCGCGGCAAGCTGTCCCAGGCCAACTGGCAGGCGCTGGTCGAGCTGCAGCGCGAGGCGCAGCTGCTCGAAGGCCAGCCAGCCGACTTCGGCGAGTTGCTGGATTTTCTCAACCGCCTGCTGATGTCGCTGGCGGCGCTGTCGGGCTTCGCCCTCGACGACATGACCCGCGACGACGGCTGGCGTTTTCTCATGCTCGGCCGTTACATCGAACGCCTGCAGTTTCTCTGCGACAGCTTCGCCGGCTTCCTGCGCAGCGGCTCGGCTACCGATCAGTCGGCGCTGGAGTGGCTACTGGAACTGGGCAACAGCAGCATCACCTACCGCACCCGCTACCTGGCTTCGGCGCAGTTGATCCCGGTGCTCGACCTGCTGCTGCTGGACGAGCAGAACCCGCATGCCGTGATCTTCCAGATGCGCACTTTGCTGCGCTCGCTTGAGGGGCTTCACGAGCGCTTCGAGTTGCCGGCCGAGCGCTACCTGGTCTACCTGGAGCAGCAACTCTCAGCCTTCAGCCTGGCCAGTCTGGAAAACCCGCTGTTCGGCCCTGGCAGCACCCGTGCGGTGCTCGAAAGCCTGGCCGACCTGCTGGTGGCCATCAGCGAAGCCGCCGGTGCTGTTTCTGATCACCTCGGGCTGCGTTTCTTCGCCCATGTCGATGTCAGCCAGCGGACGCAATCCTCATGAGCAGCGCGCTGTATCAGGTTCTCCACGACACCCATTACCGTTACTCGGCGCCGGTTTCCCTGGCCCAGCAACTGGCGCACCTGTGGCCGCGCGAATGCCCGTGGCAGCGCTGTCATGAACAGGCACTGCGCATCGACCCACAGCCCTGCCAGCGCCGTGACGGACTGGATGTGTTCGGCAACCCGCTGACGCGCCTGGTGTTCGATCGCCCGCACGAGCAGCTCAGCGTTAGTGCGCGCTTGCGCATCGAGGTGCTGGCACGTGCGCCACTGGATCTCGATGATTCGCCGAGCTGGGAAGCAGCCTGCGCTGCCCTCAGCTACAGCGGCAAATCAGTGGCACCAGCGCTGCTGGAGGCGGCGCGCTACCGTTTCGAGTCGCCCTACGTGCGTCTCAAGCAGGTCTTCGCCGACTACGCCGATGATTGCTTCATCCCCGGCAGGCCGCTGCTGCAGGCCGGTCAGGCGCTGATGCAGAAAATCTTCGAGGAGTTCAGCTTCGATGCCGGCGCTACCCAGGTGGCGACGCCGCTATTGCAAGTCCTGGAAGAGAAGCGCGGTGTGTGCCAGGACTTCGCCCACCTGATGCTCGCCTGCCTGCGCTCGCGCGGCCTGGCGGCACGCTATGTCAGCGGCTACCTGCTGACCCAGCCGCCGCCCGGTCAGCCGCGGCTGATCGGTGCCGATGCGTCGCATGCCTGGATATCGTTGTACTGCCCGCGTCAGGGCTGGGTGGACTTCGATCCGACCAACAATGTGCGCCCGGCCCTGGAGCACATCACCCTGGCCTGGGGCCGGGATTTCTCCGATGTGTCGCCGCTGCGTGGGGTGATCCTGGGGGGCGGCAGCCATGACCCGGAAGTGCAGGTCACGGTGCTGCCGCTCGGATAGATGGGATGAAGGGCTTCGCTTGAAGCCCTGGAAATGACTCAGTCGACCAGCTTCACGCTGCCTTTCATCATCGAGTAGTGACCGGGGAAGGAGCAGAAGAAGCTGTAGTCCTCACCAGCGGCCAGTTTGCTCACGTCGAAGGTCACCGAGGTGCTCTCGCCGCCGCCGATCAGGTCGGTATGAGCGATCACGCGCTCGTCGCCGGCCTTGAGGTAACTGGCGTCCGGGCCGGCGGGAATGCCGTCGGTGGCGATACCGGGCATGTCGGCGGTCTTGCTCAGCACCCAGTTGTGGCCCATGGCGGTCTTGGGCAGCGAGCCGGTGTGCTTGAGGTTGACGGTAAAGGTCTTGCAGCTCTTGCTGACAGAGATGGCTTGGGTATTGAAGGTCATCTGGTCGGTCGATTCGACATCCACCGAGCATTCGGCAGCGAGCAGCGGGGTGCTGGCCAGGCCGAGCAGAGCGATTAGAGCAGCGTTACGCAACATCATGTGAATCCTCCAGATTCTGAGTTTCCGGTCAGGTATGGACAGATTCGCACAGCTTTCAGTACTCGTGGGTGCGACCGAACGCCACGTGAGGTTATCCCGACAATCTGTGGGTAACTCTGTTGAGAAGCTCTGCAGCGGCGCCCCAGAGCCTGATCCTACGGCCTTTCTGGGTGGCTGGTCAGGTTTTGTTCAGGGCGCACCTGTCGAGCAAAAAATCCTTTGTAATGAATTGATTGGCGGCGGGTGGAGAAAATCCGCGGGCTTCCATCGGGCTGTCATGGCTTATCCCCGGAAAGCGTGGAGCAAGCTGTGGATAAGCTTGGGGAAAGTGCTTGCCGGCCGCATTTGTCGAAGCGTACCGCCGGCTGATCAGGACATGACCGGCTCAACGAGTCCTGGATGGGCGCAGCAACTGCCACAGACGAGTACCGAGGCTCACCAGCGGCAGGCTGAGCAAACCGGCGGCCACGCCCAGCAGCGCATTGAGCAGCGTCGGCACCAGCGCAGAAAGTAGCTGCCCCGCATCCTGCGCCACCCACTGCGCCGCATGATGCACGGCCGCTTCGACGGGCGGCAGGCCGTGGCTGAGGATACCGCCGCCGACCATGAACATGGCTGCGGTGCCGATTACCGAAAGCGCCTTCATCAGCCAGGGCGCCAGACGCAGGATGCCGCGTCCGCAAGCCTGGGCGAAGGCGCTGGCGCGCTGGCTAAGATAGAGCCCGGCATCGTCCAGTTTGACGATGCCGGCGACTAGCCCGTAGACGCCGGCGGTCATCACCAGGGCGATGCCGCTGAGCACCAGCACCTGATTGAGGAAACTGGCGGTGGCGACGGTGCCGAGGGTAATGGCGATGATTTCCGCCGAGAGGATGAAGTCGGTGCGCACGGCGCCGCGAATTTTGTCGCGCTCGAACGCCACCAGGTCGACCTCGGGGTCGGCGACGGCATCCAGACGAGCCTGTTTGTCGTCCTCCTCGTGGCGGTGCAGCAACTTGTGCACGAGTTTTTCGGCGCCCTCATAGCAGAGGAACAAGCCTCCGAGCATCAGTAGCGGCACTACCAGCCATGGCGCGATAGCGCTGATCAGCAGCGCGGCCGGCACCAGGATCGCCTTGTTGACCAGCGAGCCCTTGGCTACGGCCCAGACCACCGGCAGTTCGCGATCCGCCTTGACGCCGGTGACCTGCTGGGCATTGAGCGCGAGGTCGTCACCCAGTACGCCAGCGGTCTTGCGCGCGGCGATCTTGGTCATGGTGGCGACGTCGTCGAGTACGGTGCTGATGTCGTCGATCAGGGCGAGCAGGCTGCTTCCGGCCATGTTGCGGCTTCCGTGGGGGAGAGAAGCCGCAGAGCGTAGCATTGTGTTACATGTCTGCGTATAGGCTCAGACGGGCGCGCGATCCACCCACTTCGGTGCTGCGCTGGGGCGCCATTCGCTCAGGGCGTCGAGCAGGTTTTGCGGGCTATCGGCAATTTGCAGCATCTCGCGGTGCTGCGCACGGACGAAACGCTCGGCAACCAGGTGATCGAGGAAGTCGCCGAGCTTGCTGTAGAAGCCATTCACTTCCAGCAGGCCCAGCGGTTTGGCGTGATAGCCCAGCTGGCCCCAGGTCCACACCTCGAACAGTTCTTCCAGGGTGCCGAGGCCGCCGGGCAGGGCGATGAAGGCGTCAGCCAGCTCAGCCATGCGCGCCTTGCGTGCGTGCATGCCATCCACCACTTCCAGGCAGGTCAGACCGCGGTGGCCGATTTCGGCGCGTTCCAGGCTTTGCGGGATGATGCCGATCACTTCGCCACCGGCATTGAGCGCCGCATCGGCGACCACACCCATCAGGCCGACGGCGCCGCCGCCGTAGATCAGGCGAATGCCACGCTCGGCCAGGTGCTGACCCAGCGCTTCGGCTGCTTCGCGGTAGATAGGGCTGGCGCCGGGGCTGGCTCCACAGAAGACGCAGACGCTACGCAGGGACATGGACGAACTCCTTGGCTGAATACGCCAAGGGTAACCAGTCGCTACACAGCTACCAAGTGTCAGTGCCGCGTATCAATGCCGCAGGTAGCGCAGGCGTAGCTGGCGAGCAGTTGCTTGAGCAGGTCGTTGAGGTGCATGGCGCGGCTTCCTGACGCGGGGGACATGTCGTTCAGGCTAGTCCCGGTTTTGGCGCCATGCCCTTAGATTGTTTCGATGGTGGCGATAGCTGCGAGTCGATCAGACCAGCTCCAGTGCACTCATGCCGGCCAGACCGAGCAGTACCACGCCGCAGGCCGCGTAGGTCAGGCGGTGCCAGATCAACGATGCGGCGCGGCGGAACCAGTCCACCAGGCCGGCGCAGATAAAACACCAGAGCAGCGATGAGACCATGAAACCGGCGAAGAAAACCGCCAGGTGGGTCGGTGTCGGCTGAGCGACGCCGATGGCCGCCATCGCGCCACCCATGGCCGCCCAGTAGACGATGTTCTGCGGGTTGGTCAGTGACAACGCGGCACCCGCAGCGAAGGCGCTGCCAGCAGCGACCTGGCCGTCGTCGTTTGGTTGCGGCGGGCGGTGGGCGTCGCGCAAGGACTGGTAGCCGAGCCAGGCCAGATAGAGGGCGCTGGCCAAGGTCAGTGGGTAACGGATCTGCGCGCTGTCGAGCAATAGCGCCAGGCCGGTCAGACCAAGGGCCGCCCAGGTGGCATCGCCCACCAGAGAGCCGATCTGCACCAGCAGTGCCGGCTTGTAGCCGTCGCGCAGGCCGCGACGCAGGGTTTCACTGAACACCGCTCCCGGTGCGGCGTTGAAGACGAAGCCGAGCAGCATGGCGGCGAGGAAGAAACTGAACATGAAGCATCCTTACTAGGCAGGAAACGAAGGCTACTCCCACAAGCAGACAGCATGCCAGGAGATGAAAATAAAGTTTTCCACGCAGGCTGTTGAAAGAGTTGTGGATAAGCTGGTGGTTCATGCCTGCAGCACTTGAAACATGCTGTTTTCACTGTGCTGGTGAAGATTTGAGCAGCCGGTATTTTCCTTTGTGCACAGGGACTTGACATATTCTGCTGGTGTCATCGGCGGGTGTTGGGCTTGTCCACGATAGTTGTGGGTGACGTTGTTGATAACTTCTGTACCTCTTGCTTAAACCCAGGCATTACGCGTATTTCAGCGCTTAGTATGTTTTCTGATCACTGGCCGACGGGGGCCGATCCGGATATGAAGAGCGCCATTTTGTCCAGGGCCTCTCCGTACCATAGAGGGTCGTGTATTGGTTATCCCCGGAATCTGTTGATCGGTCTGTGGATAAGCTGGTGATGAGTCGTCCGATGGCCCGTATCTGCTTGGCGCCAGGCGAGCGTCGAAGTTTTCGTCAGTCTAGTCAGCGGGCAGCGCGCCTAGCTGGGTGGAGCGCCCGAGTAGCTGCAAGGCACGGTCCGGGTAATCAGTGATCAGACCGTTGGTGCCCATTTCCAGCAGCCTGCGCATCTCGGGCTGCTCGTTGATGGTCCACAGGTGCACCTGCAAGCCACGGCTCTGAGCATTGCGGATCAGCCGTGGCGTGGCCAGGGTCAGGCCGCTGTGCTGCGGCGGCAGTTGCAGCACCGGGTAGGAGGGCGACAGTAGGTCGCTCAGGCCCAGCCAGTTCAGCCCCAGCAGCAGGCGTACCGACACCGGGCCGCCGGCCGTCGCTACCTCCGGGCAGAGCTGGCGAAAACGCTGCAGGCTTCGCTCATGGAAACTGCCGACGATGACGCGATCGAGCTGGTCATAGGCCGCAAGCATTTCACACAGCACAGCCTCTATGCCAACATCCGGAACCTTGATTTCCACAGCCTTGGGGATTAGCGGAAAGCGCTCGAGCACTTCTTCCAGTGCGGCAATACGGGTGCCCTGGCCACGGTATGGATAGCTCTGGCCGCCATCGGCGGTCCATTTGTAACCGGCATCCAGCGCTTGCAGCTCTGCGAGATTGAAGTGCGCGACCGGGCCCTGGCCATTGGTGGTCCGTTCCAGGGTGTCATCGTGGATGACCACCAGCCGGGCGTCGCGGCTCAGGTGCAGGTCCATCTCCAGCATGTCGACGCCGAGGGCGGTGGCCCGTTCGAAGGCGAAAAGGGTGTTCTCAGGCCACAGACCCGCACCGCCGCGATGGGCAATGACCAGCGGGCGCTGGCCCAGGTCTTCGAGTACTGCTGGCGTAGTCGCCGGCTTACTGGTCAGCGCCAGTATTAGAGCGACGACACCGGTCAGCAGCAGCGGGACGAGCAGAAATCGGGTGAGGCGCAGCATGGGCAGGGTCTCGAAACCGATTCGGGACTTTGTGCCCCAGCCCAGCGGCATTGGCAAGCGTTGCGGCTGAAGGGGGAGGGCACGACGCGCCCAGCGCAGTATTGGCGGGGGCGCTTCGGCGTCGGTGCGCATGGCGCACCCTACGGGGGGAGGGCGCTACGCGCACCACGGCAGCCGCTATCGGCTGCGGCTCTTCAGCTAGCCAGCAACCAGACACCGGTCGCTGCCGAGGCTGCACCGGCGATACGCACCAGCGGTGCCGCCGCTTGCGGCAGGAAGCGCACCAGGGCAAAGCCGATGGCGTGCAGCGCCGCGGTGGCGACGACGAAGCCGATGGCATAACCGAAGGGGCTGGCCAGATCAGGCAACTCCAGGCCGTGTGCGACACCGTGGGTCAGGGCGAAGAGGGCGGTCAGCGCCATGGACACCGCTACCGGCAGGCGTGCTGCCACGGCCACCAGCAGGCCGAAGGCCAGAACCGAGCCGGCGATACCGGTTTCCATCAGCGGGATTTCCACGCCGGCGAAGCCGAGAAGGCCGCCAATCAACATGGTGCCGACGAAGGTCACTGGCAGCGCCCAGCGCGCCGCGCCGCTCTGTTGCGCGGCCCACAGGCCGACGGCGAACATCGCCAGCAGATGATCCAGGCCGAATACCGGGTGGGCCAGGCCGGCCACCAGTCCGGAGTCGCCATGGCCTGGGTGAGCGAAGGCCAGTGCCGGGGTGCAGAACAGGGCGATGGCGTAGAAAGTTTTGCGCAGATTCATGAGGTTCTCCTTGAGTGGAATCAGGCCGCCGTAAGCATGCCCTGGCGTTCGATGAAGGCGATGATCTCGTCGAGACCCTGGCCGACTTTCTGGTTGCTGAAGACGAAGGGTTTGTCGCCGCGCATCTTCAGAGTGTCGCGCTCCATCACCTCCAGCGAGGCGCCGACCATGGGCGCGAGGTCGACCTTGTTGATCACCAGCAGGTCGGATTTGCAGATGCCCGGGCCGCCCTTGCGTGGCAGCTTGTCGCCGGCCGAAACGTCGATCACGTACAGGGTCAGGTCGGACAGCTCCGGGCTGAAGGTCGCGGACAGGTTGTCGCCACCGGATTCGACGATGATCAGATCCAGTCCCGGAAAGCGCCGGTTGAGCTGCTCCACGGCCTCCAGGTTGATCGAGGCGTCCTCGCGAATCGCGGTATGCGGGCAGCCGCCGGTTTCCACGCCGATGATGCGCTCGGGCTCCAGGGCCTCGTTGCGCACCAGGAACTGGGCGTCTTCCTGGGTGTAGATGTCGTTGGTGACCACGGCGATGTTGTAGCGCTCGCGCAGGGCGCGGCACAGGGCCAGGGTGAGGGCAGTCTTGCCGGAACCGACCGGGCCGCCGATGCCGACACGCAGGGGTTGGCTGTTCATGGGTTGTTGTTCCTCGTCAGGAGCGGAAGAGACGCGAGTACTGGCGCTCGTGCGCCATGCTCGTCAGGGCCAGGCCAAAAGCGGCGCTGCCCCAGTGTTCGGGGGAAAGACAGGCGGCCTGGCGCTGCGCGTCATCGAGCTGCGGCAGCAGGCGGCTGGTCAGGCGCTGGGCAGCCTGCTGGCCCAGCGGCAACACCTTCATCAGCACGGCGAGCTGGTTTTCCAGCCAGCCCCAGAGCCAGGCAGCCAGAGCGTCATCCGGGGTGATCTGCCAGGCGCGTGCGGCCAGTGCCCAGGCCAGTGCCAGGCCGGGCTCGTCCTGGGCTGCAAGTGCTTCACGCGCTGCCTCGTCCAGTTCGGGCAGGCCTTCGAGCAGTTGCCGCAGCGAATAACCCATCTGCCGGCTCTCCAGGGCCAGCTCGCGGGTTTCGCGGCTGGCGCGGTGTTGTTCGGCCAGTTGCTGCAGGCGCGGCCAGTCGCCCTCGTCTGCGGCGCGGCAGTGAGCCAGCAGCAGCGGCGCTTCGAAGCGGGCGAGGTTGAGCGTCAGTTGATCGGCCAGCCAGCGCTCGGCGCTTGCGGCATCCGTGATCAGGCCGCTGTCGATGGCCCATTCCAGGCCTTGCGAGTAGCTGTAGCCGCCAATCGGCAACTGCGGACTGGCCAGGCGCAACAATGCCCAGGCCGGTTTCATGGCGTTGCCTTTGCCAGGTTCGATGGGGGCAGCGTCACTTGCGTACCCCGAACTGGTGCAGGCGCGGGCCGTAGTTGAACTCCTCGTCGCCGTGATGGGAATGGTGATGGCCGCCGCCGTAGGCGCCCTGCTCGGGCTGATAGGGGGCTTCGACGGCTTCGACCGTGGCACCGAGCTGTTCGAGCATGGCCTTGAGCACGTAGTCGTCAGGCAGGCGCAGCCAGCCGTTACCCAGTTGCAGGGCGACATGACGGTTGCCCAGGTGGTAGGCGGCGCGCATCAGCTCGAAGGGGCTGGCGCAGGTCACGTGCAGCAGCGGTTCGGCCTTGGCCCGTATCTTGACGATGCGCCCGTCCTTGGCCAGCAGGCACTCACCATCGGCCAGTGCCGGTTGGCCGCGTTCGAGGAACAGGCCTACTTCTTCACCGTTAGTGGTAAAGCAGCGCAGACGGCTCTTGCTGCGAGCTTCGAAGGTTAGTTCCAGTTCGGCGTGGCAGGCGCTCTGCGGCGCGATTCGGGAGTGGATCACCAGCATGCGTATCTATTCCGGGGCAATGTGCCCGGAAATAGTGCAAGTGGCTTGCCAAGGCTGAAGAGTGGCGCAAGGCGGGGCGTTCAAGCCTGTTGTGGATAACTTGGCGAGGCGGTCAGGATTGATTTGGTGCGTTTTCGTTTAAGGTGTGCGTTTTTGGTGCGCGCTAGTCTGAAGGCTTGCCCAGGCCCAACCAGTGCTTGCCGCCGACCATGATGAAGCGTAGTTGCTGGATGACCTTGGCTTCTGCGGTCAGATGGGCGGGGAGGGTCTCTGCGGGTGGGTCGATCAGCTCGGGCAGGGTAGCGAACACGGTCTTGACCACCAGGTCCGAGACCACGTCGAGCGCTGCATCGTCGAGGTGCGGCATGCGGTTCATCAGCTTGAGGTCGGCGGCCAGGTCGCTGGTGATGCGCTCGCGCAGGGCCGCAATGGCCTGGCGCACGGGGCGCGAGCCGCCGTATTGCTCGCGTGCGAGGAAGAGGAACTGACCGTGGTTGGCGGCCACTTCGGCAAGAAAGATGCGCACCGATGCGTCAATCATGCCGCGCATTTCGAACTCGTGGCGGCGCACCTGGCGGATCGCCGCGCGGAAGGTCTCGCCGACTTCCGCCACCAGCGCCAGGCCGAGTTCGTCCATGTCGGCGAAATGGCGATAGAAACCGGTGGGCACGATGCCGGCGACACGCGTCACCTCACGCAAACTCAGGCTGCCAAAACCGCGGCCGCTTTCCATCAGCGTGAGGGCGGCAGCCATCAGGGCTTGGCGGGTCTGCTGCTTTTGTTCGGCACGTGGCGTCATGCGAGATCGTGGTCGTTGAGCGATGCCGCACTCTAACAAATGCGCGGCGCCAGCGTCGAACCGAGCCGACATCGTTCGGTGAACAACTGTTGACTGAAAATCGTGCTTTCTGTCAGTCTTGTGCACAAGTGTTCACTGGATTTATTGAATGGCTTTACTTTCCCTTTCTGGGGCGCGCTGGGTTGCAGGTTGTCTGCGGCCGCTACGTAGGCTTTGTGACGGTGGTTGGCTGCGTGAGGCGGATGTCGATCTATGCCTGCGCCAGTTGCACCCGACGCTGCGCCTCAATCGTGTGTTCGCGCAGGTCGAGGCGCGTCGTTGGGTGGCTGAAGACATGCTGGCGCTGGAGTTGCGTTGCAATGGCAATGCGCAGAACTGGCGGGCCGGGCAGCATGTCCAGCTGTATCTGGAGCAGAACGGGGTTCGCCACGGACGCAGTTACAGCCTGACGTCGGTGGCAGCCGACGGGCGCATCGAGATCGCGATCAAACGCCAGCCGGATGGGCGCCTGTCCAATCTGCTGCTCGACCACCTCGCGGTCGGTCAGGTGATCGAACTGGGCCAGGCATTCGGCGAATTCACCTGGCCGCAGGAGCAAGGGGCTGTGCTGCTCATGGCAGCAGGCAGCGGCATCACGCCATTGTTCGGCCTGCTGCGTGACGCTCTGGCGCGTGGCTTCACTGCACCGGTGACACTGCTGCATCAGGTGCGCCGTCAGGGGCAACAGGCCTTTGCCGAAGAGCTGCAGGCATTGGCGGCACGTCATGCCAACTTCCAGGTGCACTGGCTTTTCAGTGGCGAGGGTGATCGCCTGTCCGCCGAACGGCTGGCTGCGTTGCCGGGCGATCATCTGCGGGTCTGTGGTCCGCGTGGTTTCGTCGAGCAGGCATGTGGCTGGTGGCATGACGCCGGACGCGGGAGCAGCCTGCAATCGGAAAGCTTCAGTCCGCTTCCGATGCTGGCCGAAACGGCGGCTGGCGAAGTCCGCTTGAGCTTCGCCCGGAGTCGGCAGCGGGTTTCCGGCAGCAGCAATGCAAGTCTGCTGGAGCAGGCCGAAGCTGCCGGGCTGCGTCCGGCTCATGGCTGTCGCCAGGGCATCTGCACCAGTTGTACCTGTTTGCTGCTGGCCGGCTCGGTGCGCGATCTGCGCAGCGGTGAGCTGTTCGCCGAACCCAATCAACCCATTCGCTTGTGTGTCAGTGCCCCGCATGGGGATGTGGAGATCGACCTGTGACTGCCCGCCTTGATCGAGAACTGAGTCCCGCCGAACTCGAGGCGTTCGGCCAAGAGCTGGATGCCTTGCGCCAGCGCACGCTGGCCGACCTAGGCGAAAGCGATGCCCGCTATATCCGTCGGGTACGCAGTGCCGTACGTTTCTGTTGTTGGAGCGGCCGCGCGCTGCTGATGTTCGGTTGGTTCCCGCCGACCTGGCTGCTCGGCACATTCTTGCTGGGCCTGGGCAAGATCCTCGAGAACATGGAACTGGGCCACAACGTCATGCACGGCCAGTACGACTGGATGAACGACCCGGAGTTTGCCGGGCGTCAGTACGAGTGGGACATCGTCGGGCCGGCCGATTTCTGGCGGCATACGCATAACCACGTGCATCACACCTACACCAACGTGCTGGGCATGGATGATGACGTCGGCTACGGTGTGGTGCGCCTGTTCCCCGAGCAGCGCTGGAAGCCGTTCTATCGCTGGCAGCCGCTGTGGGTGACGATCCAGGCGCTTTTGTTCCAGTACGCCGTGGCCATCCAGCACCTGCGCCTGGACAAGCTGGTCAAGGGGCGTATCAGCAAGGACGAAGTGAAGCCGCTGGCCCGTCAGTTCAGCGCCAAGCTGGCGCGGCAGTGGGCCAAGGATTATCTGGCGTTTCCGCTGCTGGCCTTGCTGCTCGGTGCCAATGCGTTGGCTGTACTTTCCGGCAACCTGGTGGCCAATCTGCTGCGCAACCTGTGGACGTTCCTAGTGATCTTCTGCGGCCACTTCACCGAGAAGGCAGCGGTGTTCGTGCCGGAAGTACTGGAAGGGGAGACACGCGGGCACTGGTACCTGCGCCAGTTGCGTGGCTCGAGCAACCTGTCCGGCGGGCCGTTGCTACATATCCTCACCGGCAACCTCAGCCATCAGATCGAGCATCACCTGTTCCCGGATCTGCCTGCGCGGCGCTATGCCGAGCTGGCGCGGGAGGTGTGCCTGATCGCCGAACGTTACGGCCAGCACTACAACAGCGGGACCCTGTGGGGGCAGTTCGCGACCGTTCTGCGGCGCATCTGGATCTACCGTTTGCCCACTGCCGGGGTGGCGTGAGTGAGTCGGTTGAGCCAGCCACGGGCATGAAAAAGCCCGGCTTGGGCCGGGCTTGTGGGTGTTGCAACAGCACTCAAACCGTACGGCCGCGCTGCTCGATCAGACGATCGGAGCCGCCTTCGACCAACTGAACACGTTGGGCACCCGGGGTGCGCTCATAGCCACCTTCGGCCAACTGCACGCGCTGAGCACCGGGGGTACGTTCGTAGCCGCCTTCGGCCAGTTGAACACGCTGGGCACCCGGAGTGCGCTCATAGCCGCCTTCAGCCAGCTGAACGCGCTGTGCACCCGGCGTACGCTCATAACCACCTTCTACCAGCTGAATGCGCTGGGCACCGGGGGTGCGGTCGTGGCCGTCTTCGGCCAGCGGGGCGACGGGTTGCTGTTGGACCTGGCTGTCCTTGGTTTCACCCACCAGAGGGAAGGGGGCGCTGCTAGGGGCGGCGAATACACTGGTGGTCATCAGGCTCAGGGCCAGGGCTGCAAGGCTAAGTTGAGTTTTCATGTCGTTCTCTCCGTTGGGGAGTAATAAGTGGCTTCGGAGCCAATTCTTGAGGACATGAGCGAAGATAAGAACTTGACTGACCTGATAGTGAACATCGATCCCCTCAATACTTGATCGGGGCGCTCTATCTCGGTACTTCTGGCTGAGTGTCAAGCCTGGCGGCGGATGTTTCGCAAGGCGTCGCGCTGAGCGTTCGGCACGCGTATGCTTGGCGGCCCTCGCGGGTCGAGCTCGATCCGTCCTCTTCAGCAGTCCCAGGAGGCCGCTTCAGCCATGCTCGCCGCACAGGCCATTTTGCCGATCTTCGCTCTGATCGTTCTCGGCTATCTGCTCGGCTGGCGCCAGTGGCTCACCACCGAGTCGGCGGCCGGTCTGGCCAACATCACCTTCAAGCTGTTCATGCCGACGCTGCTGTTCGCCGGTATCGCCAAGGCATCGCTTGCCGATGGCCTGTCGCCTGTGTTGCTGCTGGCGTACTACCTGCCCGTACTGCTGGTGTTCGCGCTGGTCAATGCGCTTGCGCACTGGCGCCGTGGTACGGCGACGCCGCTGGGGCTGGTGGCGGCGTTCTCCAACAACGTACTGGTCGGCATCCCGCTGATCGCCAGCCTGATGGGTAATGACGGCCTGCTCTATGTCTTCGCCATTCTGGTGTTTCACAGCCTCACGCTATTTTCCCTGCACAGCTTTTACGCCGCCTTTGGCAGCCAGGAGCGCGTCGACGGCCGTGCACTTCTGAAGAACCTGGCCAACCCGATGATCATCGGTCTGGGATTGGGGGCGCTGCTCAACCTGTCCGGACTGCAGGTGCCGGAAAGCCTGTGGCGGGCAGTCACCTGGCTGGGCCAGGCTGCGTTGCCCTGCGCGCTGATCGTGCTCGGCGCCAGCCTGTCGCGCTATCGTTTGCGTCCTACCGGTGAAGCCTGGGGTGTGGCGTTGGCCAAACTGCTGCTGTTCCCGGCACTGGTCTGGTGGCTCAGCGGCCAGCTTCCCGGTCTCAACGAGACCGCGCGTAGCGTGCTGGTGTTGCTCGCTGCCTGCCCCAGCGGGGTCAACGTGATGGCGTTTGCCCGCACGGCCGAAGACAGCCGTAGCGTCAGCGCGGCGATTTCCCTGTCCACGCTATTGGCGGCGATTTCCCTGCCGTTGTGGATGCTGCTCGTAGGGTTCTGACTGGCCTGCCCGGCGATTCCCTCTTCCGGGCGATAGGCGTGTTCGCAGTGGCCAGCTAGCATCGCGCTTCCGCTCTGTTCAGGACTGCCCAGATGAAACGCCTCGCCCATGTGATGCTCGGCCTGTTGCTGGTATCCGGGCTGACTCTCGCCGCTTTCGTCGCCCTCAACTGGGCGCCGGACCGTCCTCTGGACGAGCTCAAGGCCCGCTGGGCGCCACCGCCGTCGCAGTTCGTCGACGTCGGTGGAATGTCGGTGCACCTTCGTGATCAGGGGCGACGCGATGACCCCGAGCCGATCCTGCTGCTGCACGGCACGTCGGCCAGCCTGCACACCTGGGAAGGCTGGGTGAAGGAACTGGCCCCACGGCGCCGGGTGATCAGCGTGGATCTGCCCGGCTTCGGCCTCACCGGGCCATTCGCCGATGGCGATTACCACGTCGAGTACTACACGGCGTTTCTCCTCGCCCTGCTCGATCATCTACGGATGAACCGTGTCGTGCTGGTCGGCAACAGTTTCGGTGGTCAGTTGGCCTGGCGCTTTGCTCTGGCCCATCCCGAACGTAGCGCACGTCTGGTGCTGGTGGACGCGGCCGGCTATCCGCGCAACGCCGAGTCTGTACCGATAGGCTTTCGCCTGGCAGGCATCCCGGCCTTGGCGCCGCTGATGAGCCGCTTGTTGCCGCGGAGCATGATCGAGTCGAGCGTGCGCAACGTTTATGGCGATCCGGACAAAGTCGACGATGAACTGGTCGAGCGCTACTACCAACTGACGTTGCGCGAGGGGAACCGCCAGGCCTTGCGCCAGCGCTTCGCTCAGGCCCTCAGCGGCGAGCTGCACGAGCGTATCGGCGAACTGCAATTGCCTACGTTGATCATCTGGGGCGCGCGTGACCGGCTGATTCCACCGGACAATGCCGAGCGCTTCGCCGCTGACATCGAGGGCAGCCAACTGGTGCTGTTCGATGACCTTGGCCATGTGCCCCAAGAAGAGGACGCACAGCGCACCGTTGCAGTGCTGGTTGCCTTTCTGCTGCGCTGAGGCTCTAGCACGGCGCTTTCCAAGTGCTTGATTTTGTTCGATGAAAGGCTTGCCGTTAATGGCTGGCGCGTTTCCTGCTATGGCTCGGCGGGGCAGTTGGCTTTGGCGAATCTTCGTCTAGGCTGACGGGATAACGAACAAAAACAGCAGGAAACTGCATGCGCAAGGGCATTAGAGCTTTCGTCCGGGTCGTGGACGCATTCAACCTGAGGGTCGGGCGTTTCGCCATGTACCTGATCTTCGCCATGCTGGCGGTGCTGTTGTATTCCTCGATCAGCAAGACCTTCTTCACGCCATCGATCTGGACCCTGGAAAGCGCCCAGTTCCTCATGGTCGCCTATTTCCTGCTCGGCGGTGCCTACTCGATGCAGCTCGACGCCCATGTGCGCATGGACCTGGCCTACAGCAACTGGTCGCCGCGCACCCGGGCGCTGGTCGATGCGATCACCGTGTTCATGCTGATCTTCTACCTGGTGATGCTGCTGATCGGCGGCATTTCCTCCACCGACTACGCCATCGAATACAAGGAAACCAGCTACTCGGCCTGGTCGCCCTACATGGCGCCGATCAAGGTCATCATGTGCTTCGGCATCGCGCTGATGCTGTTGCAGGCCATCGCCACCTTCTTCAAGGATGTTTACGCCGCCCGTGGGGAGACGCTGTGATGAGCTATGAGCTGATCGCGTTGCTGATGTTCTCCTCGATGATGTTGTTGTTGCTCACCGGCAAGCGGGTGTTCGGTGCCATCGGTTTCGTCGCGGCGGCTGCCGCCCTGCTGCTATGGGGCGACGGCGGTTCGGAGATGGCCTTCAGTGCAGCCATGAAGCTGATGAAGTGGTACCCGCTGCTGACCCTGCCGATGTTCGTGTTTATGGGGTACATGCTCTCCGAGTCGGGTATTGCCGAAGACCTCTACAAGATGTTCCACGTCTGGATGGGGCCACTGCCGGGCGGTCTGGCCATCGGCACCATCTTCCTCATGGTGGCGATCTCGGCGATGAACGGCCTGAGCGTGGCGGGCATGGCCATTGGCGCCAGCATCGCCTTGCCCGAACTGCTCAGGCGTGGCTACGACAAGATCATGATTACCGGGGTGATCCAGGCCGGGAGTTCGCTCGGTATTCTGATCCCGCCCAGCGTGGTACTGGTGCTCTACGGCATGATCGCGCGCCAGCCGGTGGGCCAGCTGTGGCTGGCCGGGGCGATTCCGGGCCTGATGATGGCCGGCATGTTCATGCTCTACATCGCCATTCGCTGCCGCCTGCAGCCGCAGCTCGGCCCGGCCCTCTCAAAGGCCGAGCGCGAGCAGATCAGCATGCAGGAGAAGCTGCGCCTGCTCAGCGCCGGGCTGGTACCGGTGTTCATCTTCCTGTCGATGACCGGGCTGTTCCTGATGGGCTACACCAGCCTGGTGGAAAGCTCGGCGGTCGGTGCAGCCGCCGCGACCCTGGCGGCGCTGTTCAAGGGGCGCCTGAGTGGCAAGGTGATGGAGGAGACACTGCGTAAGACGCTCGCCATCAGCTGCATGTTCATGTGGATCATCCTTGCAGCCCTGTGCTTCGGTGCGGTGTTCGACGGTCTCGGCGCGGTCCGCGCCATCGAGAACTTCTTCGTCGACAGTTTGCATCTGGGCCCCTGGCAGATCCTCATCCTGATGCAGATCTCGTTCATCGTGATGGGCATGTTCCTTGATGACACCGCCATGCTGGTGATCGTCGCGCCGCTCTACATCCCGTTGGTCGGCGCCCTGGGCTTCGATCTGGTCTGGTACGGCGTGCTCTACACCATCACCTGCCAGATCGCCTACATGACCCCGCCGTTCGGCTACAACCTGTTCCTCATGCGGGCCATGGCACCGCATGAGGTGTCCCTGCGCGATATCTACGTCTCGGTCGTCCCCTTCGTCATCATCATGGTCCTGGCGCTGACCCTGGTCATGGTCTTCCCGCAGCTGGCGCTGTGGTTGCCGCAACTGCACTACGGCGGCTGATCAATGGAAATCGGCGCGCCCTGCGCGCCAGCAGTCGAGCCGGCGCCTGCCGGTCACTGGCAAGGCTGTCGCGATGCCGCGGCGGCAACAAGCGGTTGTATTGCATCTGCATCGACACTATCGGAGAGACCAGCATGAGTACTAGACGCGATTTCCTGAAAACCGCCGCGGTCGGCACCGCCGCCCTCGGCTCGGCGCATATCTATGCTGCCGAACCGAAGAAGATTACCTGGCGCCTGCAGACCTACGCCGGCGCGGCGCTGGCCGAGCACGTGATCAAACCCTCGATCGACGCCTTCAACAAGGCGGCCAACGGCCAGATGGAGATCAAGCTGTACTTCGCCGATCAACTGGTGCCCACCGGCGAGCTGTTTCGTGCCATGCAGCGTGGCACCATCGACGCGGTGCAGAGCGACGACGACTCGATTGCCGCACCGGTGGACGTCTCGGTGTTCGGTGGCTACTTCCCCTTCGCCACCCGTTACAGTCTCGACGTGCCGGTCCTGTTCGAACAGTACGGGCTCAACGAGATCTGGGCCGAGGCCTATGGCGAGGTCAAGGGTGTGACCTGGCTCGGCGCCGGTGCCTGGGACCCTTGCCACTTCGCCACCGTGCAGCCAATCAGAAAGCTCGATGACCTCAAGGGCAAACGCATCTTCACTTTCCCTACCGCCGGCAAGTTCCTTTCGCGCTTCGGCGTGATTCCGGTGACCCTGCCCTGGGAAGACGTCGAGGTGGCGATCCAGACCGGCGAGCTGGACGGTATCGCCTGGTCTGGCATTACCGAGGACTACACCGTCGGCTGGGCCAACGTCACCAAGTATTTCCTGACCAACAACATCTCCGGTGCCTGGTGCGGCTCCTACTTCGCCAACTCGGAAAAATGGGCCGAGGTGCCGGAGCATCTCAAGACCCTGTTCAAGCTGTGCATGGACAGCTCCAACTACTACCGCCAGCACTGGTACTGGGGCGGCGAGGCGCAGCTGCGTGTCGAGGGCGGCAAGCTGGAGCTGACCTCCATTCCCGCCGAAGAGTGGGCCACGGTTGAAGCCGAGGCGCAGAAATTCTGGGACGAAATCGCCAAGACCAGCCCGCGCTGCGCCAAGGTGGTGGACATCTTCAAGAAGTACAACGCGCTGATGGCCAAGGCCGGTTCGCCCTATCGCGGTTGATGTCATTTGAGTGAGCCAGAGCGCCCGTACCGAGCGGTACGGGCGCGGTTCCATCCAGCGCGGCATCGCTCCAGTCAGATTTTTCCCTGCGTGTGCCTGCCATCCCGGCAATCCTGTACCACACTCTATGAGCCTGAAACGGACGCTATACCAAGCGTCGTGCTGCGCTCGTGCGTTATCGGCCTTGCCTGGCCGCTCATCGATGCCCAGCCCTGCGCTTGACCCGCTTGCCATAACAACAAGACACAGGGGTTAGCATGTTCAAACCACGGGATGTAAAGACCCTGGACGATGCGCGGCGCATCGTCGAGGAGCGTGGCCTTAGCCACGTGAAAGTCGGTCTGTTCGATAACGATGGGGTGATGCGCGGCAAGTACATGAGCCGCAGCAAGTTCTTCTCCGCTCTCGAGCACGGCTTCGCCTTCTGCGATGTGGTGCTCGGTTGGGACGTCAAGGATCAGCTCTACGACAATACCCAATACACCGGCTGGCATAGCGGCTACCCGGACGCGCCGGTGCGTATCCTGCCGCACACCTGCCGCGAGATTCCCTTCGAGAACGGCATGTTGCTGTTTCTCGCCGAGTTCGACCAGCAGGCCGAGGCGGTGTGCCCGCGCGGCACGCTGCGCCGGGTGATCCAGCGCTGCCAGGACATGGGCTTCGAGCCCTATGCGGCGCTGGAGTACGAGTTCTTCATGTTCGATGAAACCCCGGACTCTGCGCGGGCCAAAGGCTTTCGCGATCTCAAGCCGTTCACCCCGGACTGGTTCGGTTATTCGATGATCCGCAACTCGGTGCATGCCGAGCTCTATCACCAGATTCTCGAAATGGGCGAGGCGATGGACTTTCCCATCGAAGGCCTGCACACCGAGACCGGCCCGGGCGTGCTCGAGGCAGCCATCGCCTACGACCATGCCGAGGCGGCGGCGGACAAGGGCGCGTTGTTCAAGACCTTCATGAAGGTACTGGCTCAGCGCAACGGGCTGATGGCCACCTTCATGGCCAAGTGGTCGGGCAAGTACCCAGGACAGAGCGGCCACATCCATGTGTCGTTGCGTGATCGCAAGACGGACAAGTCTGCGTTCTACGACCCCAGCCAGGCGCACAACATGAGCAAGCTGCAGCGGCATTTTCTCGCCGGGCAGCAGCGTCTGATGCCGCAGTTCCTGTGCATGGTGGCGCCGACTCTGAATAGCTACCGGCGCTTGATCCCCGGCTTCTGGGCGCCTACCGACGCCACCTGGGGGGTGGAGAACCGCACCGCAGCGCTGCGGGTGATTCCCGGCAGCGACAAGTCGCAGCGCCAGGAATACCGCCTTGGCGCTGCCGACGGTAATCCCTTTCTGGCCCTGTCGGTAGCTATCGGCTCGGGGCTGTACGGGATCATGCAGGAGTGGGAGCCGACCGAGCCGGTCAGTGGCAACGCCTATGCGGTCAAGCACCCCGAGGAGTTGGCGCTGCCGCGTACGCTGTGGGACGCCGCGCAGCGCCTCAAGGATTCGCTGGCAGCGCGCGAGCTGTTCGGCGATGCCTTCGTCGAGCACTTCGCCGCCAGCCGCGAGTGGGAAGAGCGTGAGTACCGCCGCCATGTCAGCGATTGGGAGCTGGATCGCTACTTCGAAATCATCTGATTCCACCGTCCGTAGCCCGGATGCAATCCGGGGCGGTTTCGTCGAGTGCCCCGGATCGCATTCGGGCTACGCGGGCAAGATTTCTGGAGCACCTTATGAGCAAACTGCAATGCATTTCCCCCATCGACGGCTCGGTCTACGTCGAGCGTCATCTGGCTTCCAATCCTGAAGTACTGGTGGCGCTGGCCAAGGCCGAGCTGGCGCAGCAGGCCTGGAAGCAGACGCCGCTGCGCGAACGTATCGCCATCGGCCGGCGCGCCATCGAAGCCTTCGCTGCACGTGAGGCGCAACTGGCCGAAGAGCTGTGCTGGATGATGGGCCGGCCAATCCGTTACGCCGCTGGCGAGATCCGTGGCTTCGTCGAGCGTGCCAGCCATATGGCCGATATCGCCGAGGGCTCGCTGGCCGACATCCGCCTGCCGGAAAAGGCCGGCTTCACCCGTTTCATTCGCCGTGAGCCATTGGGCCTGGCGTTGATCATCGCACCCTGGAACTACCCCTATCTGACCGCCGTCAATGCGGTGATGCCGGCGCTGTTGGCGGGCAATGTGGTGTTGCTCAAGCACTCGGCGCAGACGCCGCTGTGCGCCGAACGCATGGTCGGGGCCTTCGCCGAAGCTGGTCTGCCCGAAGGCGTATTCCAGTACCTGCACCTGAGCCATGGCGAGACCGAAGCCTTGATTCGCTCACCAAGCATCGACCATGTCGCTTTTACCGGTTCGGTGCCCGGTGGCGCCATGGTCGAGCGTGCGGCGGCCGGGCGTTTCATCAGCGTCGGGCTGGAGCTGGGCGGCAAGGACCCGGCTTACGTCCGCGCCGATGCCGATCTGCAGCACGCGGTGGAAACCGCCATCGACGGCGCCTTTTTCAATTCCGGGCAATCCTGCTGCGGCGTCGAGCGTATCTACGTGCACGAGTCATTGTTCGATGAGTTCGTCGAGCGCGCGGTGGCGTTGGTGCGCCAATACAAACTGGGGCGTTCGGACGACCCGCAGACCACCCTCGGCCCGCTGGTGCGCAGCGACGCCGCCGACTTCGTCCGCGCACAGATCGCCGAGGCGGTCGCGCAGGGCGCCAGAGCGCATATCGACCCGGCCGAGTTTCCATTAGACGCGCCAGGCACGCCCTACCTGGCGCCGCAGGTGCTGACCAACGTCAACCATGAAATGCGCGTGATGACCGAGGAATCCTTCGGCCCCGTGGTGGGCATTCAGAAGGTTGCCGACGACGAGGAAGCGCTGGCGCTGATGAACGACAGCGAGTTCGGCCTGACCGCAGCCATCTTCAGTCGCGATGTCGACGCCGCCATGGCTTTGGCTGATCGGGTCGAGGCCGGCACGGTGTTCCTCAACCGCTGCGATTACCTCGATCCCGGCCTGGCCTGGACCGGGGTGAAGTACTCGGGGCGCGGCTGCACCCTCTCAAGGGTCGGCTACGAGCAACTGACCCGGCCGAAATCCTTCCACTTCAAGACTCAGCTGTGAGGCGCGCGCCATGATTCTCGATCAGTACCGCATGAACTGGAACTACCCGACCTCGATGCGCGTTGGCGTTGGGCGCATTGCCGAGTTGGCCGAGGCCTGCAGTCAACTGGGTATGCGCGCGCCGCTGCTGTGCACCGATCCCGGCCTGGCTGCGTTACCGATGATCGACGCGGCGTTGCGTCAGTGCCGCGATGCCGGATTGAAGGCTGGGCTGTTCTCGGCGATCAAGGGCAACCCCACCGGCAGCAACGTGATGGACGGTGTCGCTGCATTTAAGACAGGCGGACATGACGGGGTGATCGCCTTCGGCGGCGGCTCGGCGCTGGATGCCGGCAAGGCCATCGCCCTGATGGTCGGCCAGGATCGGCCGTTGTGGGATTTCGAGGACATCGGCGACAACGCCAGTCGGGTCAATGTAGCCGGTATGGCACCGGTGGTGGCGGTGCCGACCACGGCCGGCACCGGCTCGGAAGTCGGTCGCGCCTCGGTGATCACCGACGACACGGCGCATATCAAACGCATCATCTTCCACGCGCGGATGCTGCCGGCGCTGGTGATTCTCGACCCCGAGCTGACCGTCGGCCTGCCGGCGAAAATCACCGCCGCCACCGGCATGGACGCGCTGTCGCACAGCCTGGAGGCCTTCTGCTCGCCGCTGTTTCACCCCATGGCCGAGGGCATCGCCCTGGAGGGCATGCGTCTGGTGCAGCAGTACCTGCCGCGTGCAGTGGCGCAGGGTGGTGATGTCGAGGCGCGGCTGCAGATGCTGGTGGCCTCGAGCATGGGTGCCACCGCCTTCCAGCGTGGCCTGGGGGCGATGCATGCGCTGGCGCATCCGCTGGGTGCCCTGTATGACGCCCATCATGGCTTGCTCAATGCGGTGCTGATGCCGTACGTGCTGGTGGCTAACCGTGGCGCCATCGAGCCGCAGATGGAGAAGATGGCGCGCTACCTGGCGCTGCCGGGCGGCGGCTTCGAGGCGGTGCTGGAGTGGGTGCTGGCGCTGCGCAGCGAGGTGGGCATCCCCCACAGCCTGGGTGAGATCGGCATCGACGATGCGCGCATCGAACAGGTCGGGCGCATGGCCGAGGTCGACCCCTCTGCCGGTACCAACCCCATCGGCTTCAGCGCCGTGCAATACAGCGCATTGTTCGAGAAAGCCGTGCGCGGGACATTGTAGCCCGACCCTCTCCCCCCAGCCCGCTCTCCCGCAAGCGGGAGAGGGGAGCAGTGCAGCAAGCGTCTGATACTGGCGGCGGATGGCTCCCTCTCCCATTTATGGGAGAGGGCTTGGGGAGAGAGGAAAATCTGTGGTTTATTCCCCGGCCTGAGCCGCCTGCAAAGCCTCCAGCGCCGGCGCGGCGTAGATGCCCACTTCCACCGCCAGCTCCATTACCCGCGGCAGGTCGCTGGCGTACACCAGCACGGCCTGCAGCTCGTCATCCAGTGGCTCGCTGAAATCCACCAGCACGTAGCCGCCGGTTTCCGGTGACAGTGCCGAGAGCTGCACCTGGATACGGTTGAGCGCCTTGAGCGGCTCGGTCTTGGCCAGTTGCTTGGCCTTGAGTACGAACTGCACCTGCGGGCCGAAGGATTCGGTGATGCGCTGGAACAGCTCCTCGTAGCTGTCGGCCTGGAACAGCACTGTATCCGGCAGGCTGCCGACCACCACCCATTCGCCCAGCGGGATGGGGAATTCGTCGTCGTAGTTGACGTCCGGGTTGGCGGCGAGGAACGCGGCCGGGTCGGCGTAGGCCTGCGTGGCCTCGTCAGCGATACGGGCGATCTCGTCCTCGGGCAGGCAGCCGGAGCTTATCTTGGCGATCAGTTCTTCCAGCTGGGCTTTCATCTCGCTATTCCTCGGTCATTCAGTTGGGCGGCAAGCATAACTCAGAGCCTGTTGTGCGATGCACGGGAGAACAGGTCGGGCTTCTGGCCTGTATCAATTCCTGTAGGAGGGGCTTTAGCCGCGAGTGGTCTGTGCGGGAGTCCAGCGTCGCGGCTAAAGCCCCTCCCACAAAAAAATTAGCCGTAGCGCTTCTTGGCTTCGATGGCCAGGCCACTACCAATGCTGCCGAAGGTGTTGCCTTCCACGCTACGCGCTTTGGGCAGCATCGCCGCCACGCTCTGGCGCAGCGCCGGCACGCCGCTGGAACCGCCGGTGAAAAACAGCGTATCGACCTGATCAGCGGCGATGTCGGCATCGGCTAGCAACTGCGTGAGGCTGGCGCGGATACGTTCGAGCAGCGGCTCGATGGCGTTCTCGAACAAGGGGCGGGTCAGTTCTGCGAGCAGGCCCGGTTCGATGCGTGACAGGTCGATGGGACGTGCATCCTGTTCGCTCAGGGCGATCTTGCTCTCCTCGACCTGCATTGCCAGCCAGTGCCCGGCGCGTTGCTCGATCAGGCCGAACAGGCGATCGATGCCGGTGGCGTCGACGATGTCGTAGCGCATGTTCTGCAGGGCCAGCTGGGTCTTCTGCGCGTACAGCGCATTGATGGTGTGCCAGGTGGCCAGGTTGAGGTGGTAGCTGGTGGGCATGAAGGCGTCGCTCTTCATCCGGCTGCCGTAGCCGAACAGCGGCATCACCCCGGACAGCGACAGCTGCTTGTCGAAGTCGGTACCGCCGATGTGCACGCCGCCGGTGGCGAGAATGTCCTGCTGACGTTCGGCCAGGTGGTGGCGCTCGGGCGCCAGGCGCACCAGGGAGAAGTCCGAGGTACCGCCGCCGATGTCGACGATCAGCACCAGCTCCTCGCGATCTAGGCTCGACTCGTAGTCGAAGGCTGCGGCGATGGGCTCGTACTGGAAGGACACCTCCTTGAAACCGAGTTTGTGCGCCACGGCCACCAGGGTGTTCTGCGCCTCCTGGTCAGCGACCGGGTCGTCGTCGACGAAGAACACCGGGCGGCCCAATACCACTTCTTCGAAGGGTCGCTCAGCCTGGGCTTCGGCGCGTTTTTTCAGCTCACCGATGAAGAAACCGAGCAGGTCCTTGAATGGCAGGGCGCTGCCCAGCACGGTGGTTTCGCTCTTCAGCAGCTTGGAGCCCAGCAGGCTCTTGAGCGAGCGCATCAGGCGGCCTTCGTAGCCTTCCAGGTATTCGTGCAGGGCCAGGCGACCGTAGACCGGGCGACGTTCCTCGGTGTTGAAGAAGATCACCGAGGGCAGTGTGATCTTGCCGTCTTCCAAGGGCAGCAGGCTGTCCTGGCCGGGGCGCAGCCAGCCGACGGTGGAGTTGGAGGTGCCGAAGTCGATGCCGCAGGCGCGGGCGGGCGTAGAGAAGGACATGGAAACGCAGGGCCGCAAAAAATGGCCGCGTATTCTATGTCAGCGTCGCGCTGACGGCGAGTCGTCAGGACGGCAGGTTGCTGCCACGCTGTCTTTCCTTCCACTGGCTCCATTCGAAGCCCAGCACCACCAGCAGCGACAAGGCAAAGGGCAGCAGCAGGTAGAACACGCGGAACACGATCAGCGCGGCCAGTACGTCGGCGGCAGGAATTTCCGGCAGGGCGGCGAGGAAGGTCACTTCCAGTACGCCCAGGCCACCCGGCGCATGGGACAACAGCGCCAGGGAGAAGGAGGCGAGAAACACGCCGAGCACTACCAGATAGCCGGGGTGATTGTCCGCTGGCAGGGCGAAGTAGATGATCGCCGCGGCGCAGAGCAGCTCCAGCGGGCCGGCCAGCAGTTGACGGCTGACAATCGGCAGACGTGGATATTCCACATGCAGCTTGCCCAGAGTCCAGGGTTTGAACTGCAGCCAGGAGCCCAGTACGTAGAGGCCGACCACACTCAGCAGCACGCCGCCGATGACCATCGAGACCAACGGGGTGATGTTGGCGACCCTGTGGATCAGGTCGGGCTGGGCGATCAGTACGCAGCCGCTGGCGAGCAGCGTGCCGAGGGCGAAGGTGAAAGAGCAGAAGACGATGAGAATGCCGATCTCTTGCGGCGTCAGGCCCTTGCTGCGATAGGCGCGATAACGCACGACGGCCCCGGAAAATACCGAGGCGCCGATATTGTGAGCCAGGGCGTAGGTGGTGAAGGAGCACAGGGTGATGAAGCGCCAGGGAATCTTCTTGCCGAGATGAGCGACGGCGATGCGGTCGTACCAGGCCAGGGCCCAATAGGCGCCGAGGGTAGCCGCTGCGGCAAGCAGCCAGTTCATGTGGGAGATCGCTTCGATGCTGCCCTTGATCTCGTCGAGGGAGATATTGCGCAGCTCGCGGTAGAGCAGAAAGCCAGACAGCACCACGGCACTGAGCCCGATCAGCGTCCAGATCAGGTCGCTGCGCTTCAGTTTGGGTTTGGCTTCTACGACAGACACCGCTATTCCTCGTTCACCAGGCCCCGGGGTAGTGGGGCCGCATGCCTCTGTCGAGGCGGCTGTTCACCGGCTAACCGGCCATTTGCAACGGCCGTAGGCGGATCGTGCCCGCGCGGCGCGCTGCGCAGTATCAGGGAGCCGCCGCCAGTACTCAACTGGCAAGCATGCAGGCGCCCCTCAGTAGTTGTGTCAGCGATTGTCCTGATACGTTCATATCCAGGCCAGTGTCAGCGCCGCCAGCACCGCGTAGCGGCCAGCTTTGGCCAGGGTGACGATGAGCAGAAATATCCACAGGCGCTCGCGCATCACCCCGGCAACCAGCGTCAAAGGGTCGCCGATCACCGGCATCCAACTGAGCAGCAACGACCAGCGACCATAACGGGCATACCAGGCCTGCGCCTGTTGCAACCGAACCGGGCTGACGGGAAACCAGCGCCGCTCGCGGTAATGCTCGATCGAGCGCCCCAGCAGCCAGTTGACCCATGAGCCCAGCACGTTGCCCAGGGTCGCGGCAAGCAGCAGCGCCCATAGCGGATGCTGGCCGGCCAGCAACAGCGCCACCAGTACGGCCTCGGACTGCAGGGGTAACAGCGTTGCCGCGCCGAAGGCGGAAAGAAACAGAGCCGGGTAGGCGGAAAGACCGAACATGTTCAGCGCTGCCGACCCTGAGGTCGGCGCGGCTCAGTTCTGCGATTCCTGGCCGCTATTGGCCATGATCTCTTCCAAGTTCAGCCCGGTCAGGCCATGAATGGTCTTCCACAGGTAGTAGAAGATGGCCATCAGCATGATCATCGAGGGAATGGCGATCATCGGATAGCTGAGCAGGGTCATGCGCCCCAGCTCGTCGTTGAACGCCTCGGTGCCGGCCGGGCTGACCACGATCCACTTGGCCAGCACGTAGTTCATGAACGAGGAGAAGAAGAAGGTGCCGCTGAGCCAGTAGGTCGCGCGCATCAGCCGTGTTTCGAAATGCTCGACGTGGCCGCCTTGTTCCAGGCGATCATGGATCTTGTCGACGTTGAGTACGGTCTTGTTGAACAGCAGGGTGCGGATCAGCGGATAGCGGGTGCGGGTGGACACCAGCACGGCGATGCCGATCAGACCGGGAATGGCGGCCTCCTTCACCGCCAGCCATTGGGTATCCAGATGCAGCAGGCCAATCCCGCCGGTCAGCGCCACACTGATCAGGCCGAGCAGGGCGATGAAATTGAATTTGCGGTACTTGATCAGCTCGAACGCTCCCCAGCCCAAGGGGAAGGCCAGGGCCAGCAGCAACGCGCCGTCGGCGCCGAGGCGGTGTTCGCCACTGAGCTTCATCAAAATGAACGAGGGAATCAGGATGCTGATGGCCAGATCGATCAGGGGGCGGGGCTTGTGTGTCGGGGTACGGCTGTCAGTGGTGGCGGTCATGGTAACTGGAGTCTGCGTAGGAAGCCCGATGATCGCCTGCCCGGCGCGCCAGAGCTAGCCCGACTGTCGGGTTTGAATGTGAAAAAGTATGAGTCGACAGCTTGCCGACAGGAGGCGCGCGACGCAATGGCGCTGCTAAAGTGATGGCGAGGCTCTGGAGTCGAACATGCCGAGAATCACCCCCTTCATTTGCCTGCTGCTGAGCGCCGCGTGGCTGGCGGTGCCCTCTGCCTGGGCGCGTGAATGCATTGGCCTGGTGCCGGCCGGCTCCTCGTCCTACTGGGCCGAGCTGGAGGCTGGAGCGAGGCGTACTGCCGCCGACCTGCAGCTGGAACTTTATACCCGCGGGCCAGCACAGGAGGGCCGCGTCGAGGTGCAACTGCAACTGATCGACCACGTTCTCGCCCATGGCTGCAAGGCGTTGATCATCGCACCGGCCGGCGACGCCATCGATACACGTATCGCTGCTTTGCGCGCCGAAGGCATTCCTACCGTCTACGTTGATCGCAGTGTCGCCGGTGAAGGCGCCTATGCGCTGGTGGCGACCGACAACTTCCTTGCCGGCCAGTTGGCCGGGCAGCAGTTGGCAGAGCGTCTGGGGCGCGGTGGTCGGGTTGGCGTATTGCGCCTGCGCCCTGGCCTGCAATCGACCGAAGAGCGCGAGCGCGGCTTTCTGCTGGCAGCCCAATCGGCAGGGCTGCAGGTAGTGTTCGATACCTATCTGGGCGATGACCGCCAGCGCATCGTCCAGGCCCTGAGCGAGCAACTACCCAGGCTCGACGGCCTGTTCAGCCCCAATGGCACCAGCAGTCGGGCAACCTTGGCGGCCCTGCGCCAGCTGGGCAAGGCCGGGCAGGTAGACCTCGTCGGCTTCGACGGGGGCGAGCCGCTGTTCAGTGCGCTGCGCGAGGGACAGATCCAGGCCCTGTTGCTGCAACAACCGCAGGCGATGGGGGATCATGCGGTGCGCCTGGTGCAGCGTGCCCTGAGCGGTGAACGGGCCATTTCGCGTCTGCAGTTGCTGCTCGAACCTCGTGTAATGACCGCCAGGGATTTGGCTGATACGACCGCGCCCGCACAAGCTTGGTGATGAATTGCGCTGGCGTTTATGATCCTGCGTCGGACGCCCTGAATTCGCTGTAGGGCGTGCCCTTGACGGTATTGCGTAATGAACCTGAAGTATCCGGTCGCGGTTCTGTTGCTACTTGGCAGCCTTAGCGCCCATCTGTCGGCCGCCGAGTTGCGGCTGTACACCGAAGACTACCGACCGTTCAGCTATCTGCAGGACGGCAAGCCCAGCGGCATGGCTGTGGCTGTGATCGAGGCGCTGATCCGCCGTACCGGCGAAACGGCACATATCGAGCTGGTGCCCTGGACGCGCGGCTATCATCAGGTTCGCCATCAGGCCGATAGCGCGCTGTTTTCTACCGTGCGTACGGTGCAGCGTGAGGCCGAGTTTCAGTGGGTCGGGCCAATCGCGCGCGGCCATACGCGTTTCTACACGTTCAAAGATGCCGGGCTGCGCGTCGCCAGTCTCGATGATGTACGCCAACTCGGCACACTTGCCATACCCAAACAGTGGTACAGCTACGAGCTGTTGCGTGAGCAGAATCTGCAGAACCTGTATGGCGTATCGACCCCGCAGGACATGCTGCGCATGTTTCGCCACGGCCGGGTCAAGCTGTTGCTGGCCAACACCCTTACGCTCGATGGCATGCTCGCCGAACAGGGCATGCATGCCGGGCAGTTGCAGGCGCAATTCGACCTGATGCCCAACGACTCCTACATCGCCTTTTCCCTGCACACCGATGCCGCCCGCGTCGCCCGTTGGCAGAGCGCGCTGCAGGACATGCGCCATGACGGCAGCCTGGAGCGCATCTATCGGCACTGGTTTCCACATGTCGACGAGCGAGCATTGGCCGATCTGCTGCGCGCCGATTGACGCTGCTGCATTGCGCATCGTGGCTTGTTAGGCTGCAAGCGGGAGGGGTGGAGTGATGGGCAAGCGCTTGCATCGATGGTTGTGCGTCTTGCTGGTGGCGCTATGTGCGTCGGCCGAAGCACAGTTGCGCCTGCTCACCGAGGATGCGCCGCCGATGAGTTTCATACGCGATGGCGAACCCAGCGGTTTTGCCATCGAGGTAGTCAGGGCCTTGTTGGCGCGTACCGGCGACACCGGGCAGATCGAGTTGATGCCCTGGACGCGTGCCCTCTATCTGGCCCAGCAGGACGAAGACATTGCCCTTTTCTCCACCGTGCGTACGCCCGAACGTGAGGATAAGTTCCACTGGGTCGGCCCCATCGTCGTAGGCACCACCAGCTTCTACTCGCTGAAAGCCCGCAAGCTGGTCATCGACACCTTGCAGCAGGCCGCAGCCAGCGGTCCTCTGGCGCTGCCCAAACAGTGGTACACCTACGAAACCCTGAGTGCCAAGGGTTTCACCAACCTCTATGGCGTACCCAGGTCGAAGCAGATGATGACCATGCTCAAGCACGGACGGGTCAACCTGATCGCCACCGAGGACCTGACCCTGGCTGGTGAGCTGGCCGCTGTCGAACTCAAGCCGCAGGATGTCACCGCGCACGTGCCGTTCATGCGCTCGGCCTATTACATCGCCTTTTCCCCGCAGACCTCGGTAGTCCGTGTGGTGCGCTGGCAGCGTGCATTGCAGCAGATGCACGAGGACGGCAGCCTCGAGGCCATCCTCAGGCGCTGGCTGCCGCATGCACCGATGCCGCCGATGGAACCGTAGCGGCTCGCGAGACGACTGGTTAACCTGAGCACTGCAAGCCACCGAGCCCGATCATGTCGCGTCCCAATGTCACTCTTGATCTGCGCAGCCGCGCCGGGTTGTTCGCTCACCTGGGGGCGATGGAGCGGGCGGGCGTGCCCATCGATCGAGCGCTGGCCAGCTTGAGTCTCGGCGTGCGCCATGAGACCGCTGTGAAGCGCTTGCGGCAGATGGTGGGCAATGGACGCGACCTGGCGAGTTCCGGCCAGTTGAGTGGCGTGTTCACGCCACTGGAAAGCGCCTTGGTGCGTGCCGCGCAGGAAGCCGGCGCACTGGCGCATATCTACGAGCAACTGGCGCAGCGTTACGAGGCGCAGGCACGCCACGCCGCCGAGCTCGTCTCACGTTTGCTGCTGCCCGCAGGCGTGTTGATGCTGGCGCTGGCGGTCAAACCCTTGCCCGCCTTGGTCGCTGGAACCCTGAGTGCCGCTGGCTACCTCGCGGCCGTGCTGCTACCCGTATTGTGGCTATCGATATTGCTGTTCGGCGCACGCGCGTTGTGGCGGCGCTGGCAGCAGCGGCGAACCGATCAGCCTGGCCCGTTCGACGATCTACTACTGGCCATGCCGGTGCTCGGTAGCTTGCAGCGTCGTGCGGACATGCGAAATTTCTGCGACAGCCTCGGGCTGTTGCTGGAGGCGGGGATGCCGGTACTCGATGCCCTGCCGCGTGCCAGCAGCGCGGTGAGCAATGCGAGGCTGCGGCGGGATTTCGCCAATCTGGCGCCGCGAGTCGCTGCCGGACAATCACTGGTGCGCGCCTTCGATGGGCTGAGCTTTCCCGGCAAAGCGATGCTGATCGGCGTGCTCAATACCGGTGAGGCCACCGGTCGGCCCGGTGAGGCGCTGCTGCGCTTCGCCCGCCTGCAGGCGCAGCAACTGGCCACGACCCAGCAGATGTTGGCGAGCTGGGCGCCGCGGCTGTTCTATCTGGCTGTCGCGATCTGGATGGCGTACGGCCTGTTGACCGGCGGCGGCTTCTTCCCGGCGCTGCCAGCGGAGCTGGCTGGCCGATAAATTGCTGGTCATCCGCCACGGCGATCCGTTTGAAAGCTGGCAGCAAGTGCCTTGCGCTAGCATTCGTCACGTCTACGCCATTACTAAAAAGAGAAAAAAGCGATTCAACTGACTTTGGAATACGCCCCATGCCCATCCTGCAACGTGCATCCCACCATGAGCTACGCAGCGCCTTTCGTGCTCTGCTGGCTTCCGACCGCTGCTATCACACCGCGTCGGTCTTCGATCCCATGTCCGCCCGCATCGCCGCCGACCTCGATTTCGAGGTCGGCATCCTTGGTGGCTCCGTCGCCTCTCTGCAGGTGCTCGGTGCGCCGGATTTTGCCCTGATCACCCTCAGCGAGTTCGTCGAGCAGGCCGCGCGCATCGGCCGCGTCGCCCGCCTGCCGGTGATCGCCGATGCCGACCACGGTTACGGCAACGCGCTCAACGTGATGCGCACCGTGGTCGAGCTGGAACGCGCTGGCGTCGCCGCGCTGACCATCGAAGACACCCTGCTGCCGGCCCAGTTCGGTCGCAAGTCCACCGACCTGATCTCCATCGAGGAGGGCGTCGGCAAGATCCTCGCCGCGCTGGAAGCGCGCGTCGACCCCGAACTCTCCATCATCGCCCGGACCCACGCCGGGGTGCTGGAGGTGGACGAAGTGATCCGCCGCACCCGCGCCTATGAGGCCGCTGGCGCCGATGGCATCTGCCTGGTCGGGGTCAGGGATTTCGCCCACCTGGAGCAGATCACCGCAGGTCTCAAGGTGCCGCTGATGCTGGTTACCTACGGCAACCCCGAGCTGCGCGACAACCAGCGCCTGGCGCGCCTCGGCGTACGCATCGTGGTCAACGGCCACGCTGCCTACTTCGCCGCGATCAAGGCCACCTACGACTGCCTGCGCGAACAGCGCGGTGCGCAGCCGTGCGACCTCAATGCCACCGAGCTGACTCACAAATACACCATGCCCGAGGACTACATCCTTTGGGCCAAGGAGTTCATGGAAGTCCGCGAGTAACGACCAGCAGCACTTGCACTTCGCATTCTCCGGGCGCATATCTGTCTGGAGAGTGCTAGGAGGATGAGCATGGCCGGTGGTTGGGCAAGCGACGACGCAGTTCAGGAACAGATCGACAGCAGCATCGAGGACGCCGTCGCGCGTGCCCGTAGCCAGTTGCCGAAAGGTGAGAGCCTGCGTCACTGCGAAGAGTGCGATGCGGCCATTCCCGAGGCCCGTCGCCAGGCGATTCCCGGCGTGCGCCTGTGCGTCAATTGCCAGGCCGAGCACGACCGCGAGAACGCCGCTTTCAGCGGTTACAACCGCCGTGGCAGCAAGGACAGCCAGTTGCGCTGAAAAAACTCAGAACAGCGCACCGATATAGACTGCTCTGCCAATCCCGGCCTGAATGCCGAGATTGGCGCCTGCCATCAACAGGGCGCCATTGGCGGATTGCATCAGCTTGCGGGTCAGTATCGGCGAGATGGTGACGTTGGCTCATCCGCTTGCTTTATGGGCGTCTGAATAGGGTCAGCAACCCGCTGACCATGAAGATGGAACCCAGCAGCCCGAGAAAGGCCGAGACGCCCCAGAGCGCGCCGAAATCATCGATCACGGCAGAGGTTTCCGGTGCCTCGGCCCGGTAGTAGACCTTTACCTGCATGCCAACCTGATAGCCGTAAATCCAGCCGCCCTGGGGGTAAGAAATACGGGCGCCGCTGTTATCGGTGAAGGCTATTTCAGGGTGAGAGCTGCCTGCATTGAGGGCGACGACATTACCGTCGGCCTGAAGGGCGGAGTCTAGAAGGTCCAGGCGGGCGGAGGTCTGCACGACCGTTGCGGTAATCAGTGCGAGGCCTGCCAAGGTGAAGAAACCGCCCTTGAGCAGGCGAGATGGAGTAGTGAGCATCCTGTGGTGTTCCTGATCTTCCATGGATATCGCCAGGGAATTCTGGGCCGGACGTTAGGACAGGCATCCGTCTTCGAGATTCCCTGCCATGGCAATACAGCCTGGACAGAAGGCATTTTGCCGATGCCAGTCTGCATTTCGGCATGCTGCCAGGCATGATCATAAGGGTTCGTAGTGATGCATCGCGTGGCGGGGTTCACAAGGACAGCCAGTTGCGTTGAGCAAGCGGTACGGCACCTATTCGCCTCCTGCCGGTCTAGTGCTACTACGACCGTGACTCAGGAAGAGGTGCCTGCATGACGATTTTTGAAGCCTTGCGCATCAGCCACGACATTCAGCGCGAACTGGCGCAGAAACTGATCGCCACCCAGGGCGATAGCGCCGAGCGCCACGCCTTGTTCTCTCAGCTCAAGCAGGAGCTGGCCGTGCATTCGGTGGCCGAGGAGCGCCATTTCTATATTCCCCTGATGCAGCAGGACGCGGGCGTCGATCTGTCGCGCCATGCGATTGCCGAGCATCACCAGATGGACGAAATGATCGAGGATCTGGAAGAAACCGACCCCAGCAGCCCGAGCTGGCTGGCGCAAGCCAAGGCGCTGGCGGAAAAGGTCGAGCATCATCTCAAGGAAGAAGAACATACCTTCTTCCAGATGGCCGGCAAGCTGCTTCGTGACAAGGAGAAGCAGCAACTGGCTGGTGATTACCTGAGCGCTTACGACGAGATGAAGCAGGCGTCCTGATAGACCCACGAAAGCCGGGCATAACGCCCGGCTCTTGCGTCAGAACAGGAAATACCGCTGCGCCATCGGTAGCACGTCGGCCGGCTCGCACCAGAGCAATTGGCCGTCGGCCTTGACCTGATAGTTCTGCGGATCGACCTCGATATTCGGCAGGTAGCCGTTGTGGATCAGGTCGGTTTTCTGCACCTCGCGACAGCCCTTGACCACGCCAATCTGCTTCTGCAATCCGAGCTGCTGCGGCACCCCGGCGTCGAACGCCGCCTGGCTGATAAAGGTGATGCTGGTGGCATGACGGCTGCCGGCGTAGCTGGCGAACATCGGCCGGTAGTGCACCGGTTGCGGCGTCGGGATCGAAGCGTTGGCGTCGCCCATCAGGCTGGCGGCAATCGCCCCACCCTTGAGGATCAGCGTCGGCTTGACGCCGAAGAAGGCCGGGCGCCAGAGCACCAGATCGGCCCACTTACCCACTTCGATCGAGCCCACTTCGTGGCTGATACCGTGGGTGATCGCCGGGTTGATGGTGTATTTGGCGATGTAGCGCTTGGCGCGGAAGTTGTCGTTGCCGGGGGCGTCCTCGGGCAGCGGGCCGCGCTGCTTCTTCATCTTGTCGGCGGTCTGCCAGGTGCGCGTGATCACCTCGCCGACGCGGCCCATGGCCTGGCTGTCGGAGCTGATCATGGAGAACGCGCCCAGGTCATGCAGGATGTCCTCGGCGGCGATGGTCTCGCGGCGGATGCGGCTTTCGGCAAAGGCCACGTCCTCGGCGATGCTTGGGTCGAGGTGGTGGCAGACCATGAGCATGTCCAGGTGCTCGTCGATGGTGTTCTTGGTGAACGGGCGGGTCGGGTTGGTCGAGGACGGCAGCACGTTGGGGAAGCCGCAGGCCTTGATGATGTCCGGTGCGTGGCCGCCGCCGGCACCCTCGGTGTGATAGGTGTGGATGGTGCGGCCCTTGAACGCGCCAAGGGTGGTTTCGACGAAGCCGGACTCGTTCAGCGTGTCGGTGTGGATCGCCACCTGCACGTCGTACTGGTCGGCGACTGACAGGCAGTTGTCGATGGCCGCCGGGGTGGTGCCCCAGTCCTCGTGCAGCTTGAGGCCAATGGCGCCGGCTTTCACCTGCTCGATCAAAGGCTCGGGCAGCGAGGCGTTGCCCTTGCCGGTAAAGCCCAGATTCATCGGGAAGGCGTCGGCGGCTTGCAGCATGCGCGCCATATGCCAGGGCCCGGAGGTGCAGGTGGTGGCGTTGGTGCCTGTGGCCGGCCCGGTGCCGCCGCCGATCATGGTGGTGACGCCGCTCATCAACGCTTCTTCGATCTGCTGCGGGCAGATGAAGTGGATGTGGGTGTCGATGCCGCCCGCGGTGAGGATCATGCCTTCACCGGCGATCACCTCGGTGCCCGCGCCGATGGCGATGGTCACGTCCTGTTGGATATCCGGGTTGCCGGCCTTGCCGATGGCGGCGATGCGCCCGTCCTTGAGGCCGACGTCGGCTTTGACGATGCCCCAGTGGTCGATGATCAGGGCGTTGGTGATCAGGGTGTCGACCACATCGGCGGCGCACAGCTGGCCCTGGCCCATGCCGTCGCGGATCACCTTGCCGCCGCCGAATTTCACTTCTTCGCCGTAGGTGGTGAAGTCCTTCTCCACCTCGATCCACAGGTCGGTATCGGCCAGGCGCACCTTGTCGCCGACGGTGGGGCCGAACATGTCGGCGTAGGCTTGTCTGCTGATTTTCATATTCGCTTCCCTTGTGGTGCGAAGGCTGGCGCGTGTTTGTCTGTCAGGGGATGAGGCGCTGCGGTTCTTCTGTAGGAGCGGCTTCAGCCGCGAAACCGTTATCGCGGCTAAAGCCGCTCCTACATGCGTCACCTCAATCCAGGTGGCCCATCACTCGGCCGGCGAAGCCGAACACCCGGCGTGCGCCGGCCAGATCGACCAGTTCCACCTCACGGCTCTGTCCCGGCTCGAAGCGCACGGCGGTGCCGGCCGGGATATTCAGGCGCATACCGCGAGTAATGGCGCGGTCGAACAGCAGCGCGTCATTGGTTTCGAAGAAGTGGAAGTGCGAGCCGACCTGGATAGGCCGGTCGCCACTGTTGGCCACGGAAAGGGTCAAGGTGCGGCGACCGGCATTGAGCTCGATGTCGCCGTCGGCAATCTGGTATTGGCCGGGAATCATGGGGTGCTCACTCCAGAATCAGTTGCATGAAAGTCAGATCCAGCCAGCGGCCGAACTTGCGGCCGACCTGAGGCATCTGTCCGGTGGTGACGAAGCCGAGGCGCTGGTGCAGGCGGATCGAGGCGGCGTTCTCTGACTCGATGGCGGCGACCATGACGTGCAGGTTGGCGGCGCGGGCGCGCTCGATCAGTGCCTGCATCAGCGCCGGACCCAGGCCCTGGCCGCGTTGGCCGGCGCGTACGTAGACCGAATGCTCGACGGTCTGACGAAAGCCTTCGATGGTGCGCCAGGTGCCGTAGCTGGCGTAGCCGGCTACCTCGCCGACAGCGTCATGTGCGACCAGTACGGGAAAACCCGCTGCAGTGCGCTCCGCCAGCCATGCGCGGCGGTTGGCGAGATCCACCAGGGTCTCGTTCCAGATCGCCGTGGTGTGCTGCACCGCGTCGTTGTAGATGGCGAGGATGCCCGGCAGATCAGCTTCGCTCGCATCAACGATCGAATAGCTCATGGTTTAAGCGATCGGCTGATGGACGGTCACCAGCTTGGTGCCGTCAGGGAAGGTGGCTTCGATCTGGATCTCCGGGATCATTTCCGGTATGCCCTCCATGACCTGATCGCGGCTCAGCAGGGTGGTGCCGAAGTGCATCAGCTCGGCCACCGTTTGGCCGTCGCGCGCGCCTTCGAGCAGGGCTGCGGAGATATAGGCCATGGCTTCCGGGTAGTTCAGCTTGACCCCGCGCGCCAGGCGGCGCTCGGCCACCAGGCCGGCGGTGAAGATCAGCAGCTTGTCTTTCTCGCGTGGACTCAGATCCATCGTTCGCTCCAGTTCATGGGGAGGCTGTCTGCAGCCTCCGCCTCAGGTATTCCAGATTCGGGGTGGCATCGCTTCACGCCCCAGCAGCGCCGGACGCAGCAGGCGCCAGAGTTCGATCAGCCAGGCACGCGCCTTGAGCGCTTCACTGGCCAGACAGCGCGCGACCAGCAGGCCCGATAGTTGGCTGAGGTCACCGCGTACCCCGTCAATCTTCAGCTGGCGGCAGCGCTCCAGCAGGTCGCTGTCCACATCACCGCTGACCAGCAGGGTGGCGAACACCGGCTGGCCGTCCAGGCCGATGGGTGAGTCGAGCAGGCCGTCGCCGCCGATCACGCGCTGGCGCTCGTGCCAGAGCAGCTTGCCGTCACGGCGGATATCCAGCGCGGCCTGGAAGTGGCCGCTGGCAAAGCGCTCGTCGGCGGCGGGGCGGCCGAGGGCAACGATGTCCCAGTACAGCAGGCGCGCGTCACCGTGCAGGTCGATCTGTGTGTGCAGTTTGGCCTGGGCGCCGGCGTAGATGATGGTTTCCTGCGGCAGCCATTCCAGGGTGGCGCCGGCGTCGACGCGCAGATGCAGATCCTGATGGGCGACACCCGCGGCGCGGTACCACTTGGCCGCGCCGGGGCTGGTGAGTTGCACCCAGGTGTTCTCGCCAGCATGGGCCGAGATGTCGAGGCGGTCACCCCCGGCGATGCCGCCGGGCGGGTGGACGATGATGTGCTGGCACACCTCCGGGCCTTCGGCATACAGGTGCTTCTGCACTCTAAGGGGCCAAGGTGGCGCCTGCGCACCGGCGTGGTGCGTTCGCCGTGGCGTGCGTAGGCCAGCTCCAGCTCGGCGGGCCAGCTTGGCGTGAACAGGGCGGCAGGCAGATTCATGTTGAGGCAACGGTTCCGCAGGATAGTTGACCGAGTGGGCAAGCAAGAGGCGTGCCCTGAACCAATTCGGTGCGTGGTTGCCCGCTGCAATTGCCATGCATGTGGGCGCTAAGAGCCGTCGCGGCTAAAGCCCCTCCCACAGGCGGGGGCGCATCAGATGGCTACAAGCCCGCGCACGCCTTCGGCTTCCATGTCCTCGCCACGGCCCTGCTGGACGATCTCGCCACGGCTCATCACCAAGTACTGGTCGGCCAGTTCGGCGGCGAAGTCGTAGAACTGCTCGACCAGCAGGATGGCCATGTCGCCTTGAGCGGCGAGCTTCTTGATCACCGCGCCGATCTCCTTGATCACCGAGGGCTGGATGCCTTCGGTGGGCTCGTCGAGGATCAACAGGCGTGGCTGGCTGGCCAGCGCGCGGCCGATGGCCAACTGTTGCTGCTGGCCGCCGGAGAGGTCGCCGCCACGGCGATGCTTCATCTCGCGCAGTACCGGGAACAGCTCGTAGATGAATTCCGGCACGGACTTGGCCTGGCTGCCGGGGAAGCGTGACAGGCCCATCAGCAGGTTCTCTTCCACCGTCAGGCGGCCGAAGATTTCGCGGCCCTGCGGCACGTAAGCGATACCAGCGTGCACCCGCTGGTGTGGTTTGAAGCCGGTGATTGCCTTACCTTCCCATTGCACGCTGCCGTCCTTGGCCGGAATCAGGCCCATAAGACATTTGAGCAGGGTGGTCTTGCCCACGCCGTTACGGCCGAGCAGGCAGGTGACCTCGCCGACCTTCACGTCGAACGACAGGCCACGGAGGATGTGGCTGCCGCCGTAATATTGGTGGAGTTTTTGGACTTGGAGCATATCGATGTCCTTTATTCGTTTTGTGGGAGGGGCCGGGCGGCGAACCGATTAGCCGCGATGCTTTTGATCTTTAAGCGCTCGCGGCTAAAGCCCCTCCCACAGGTATGCGTTAGCGACCCAGATAAACCTCGATCACCCGCTCGTCGTTCTGTACCTGCTCCAGCGAGCCTTCGGCCAGCACGCTGCCCTGGTGCAGCACGGTGACGTGGTCGGCGATGGAGCCGACGAAGCCCATGTCGTGCTCGACCACCATCAGCGAGTGCTTGCGCGCCAACGACTTGAACAGTTCGGCGGTGAACTCGGTCTCGGCATCGGTCATGCCTGCCACCGGTTCGTCGAGCAGCAGCAGATGCGGCTCCTGCATCAGCAGCATGCCGATCTCGAGGAACTGCTTCTGGCCATGGGAGAGCAGGCCAGCCGGACGGTTGCGCGAAGCTTCCAGGCGGATGGTGGTCAGCACCTCCTCGATGCGATCCTTCTGCTCGCCACTGAGCCGGGCGCGCAGGCTTGCCCATACCGACTTGTTGGTCTTCTGCGCCAGTTCCAGGTTTTCGAACACCGTCAGTGCTTCGAACACCGTCGGCTTCTGGAATTTGCGGCCGATGCCGGCCTGGGCGATCTGCACTTCGCTCATGGTGGTGAGGTCGTACTGCTCGCCGAAGTAGGCCACGCCGTTGTCCGGGCGGGTCTTGCCGGTGATCACGTCCATCATTGTGGTTTTACCGGCGCCGTTCGGGCCGATGATGCAGCGCAGCTCACCGACGCCGATGTACAGGGTCAAGTTGGTCAGCGCCTTGAAGCCATCGAAGCTGACGTTGATGTCTTCCAGGGTGAGGATGGTGCCGTGGCGGACGTTGACGCCCTTGCCGACGTTCTTGCCGGTGTCCAGCGCCAGGCCGGTGGGGTCGAAAGCGGCTTCGAGCATGGTTTCAGGTACCGGAGTGGCTTTCATTGATCCTTCTCCTTGCGCAGCAAGCCCACCACGCCACGCGGTAGATACAGGGTGACGACGATGAATAGCGCACCCAGGGCGAACAGCCAGTATTCCGGGAAGGCCACGGTGAACCAGCTCTTCATGCCGTTGACCAGGCCGGCGCCAAGCAGCGGGCCGATCAGCGTGCCGCGACCGCCCAGGGCGACCCACACGGCGGCTTCGATGGACTGCGTCGGTGCCATTTCGCTGGGGTTGATGATGCCCACCTGCGGTACGTACAGCGCGCCGGCCAGGCCGCATAGCACCGCGCTCAAGACCCAGATGAACAGCTTGTAGCCGCGCGGATCGTAGCCGCAGAACATCAGGCGGTTCTCGGCGTCACGCAGGGCGGTGAGCACCCGGCCGAACTTGCTGCGTGCCAGGCGAAAGCCCAGGTACAGGCTGCCCACCAGCAGCACCACGGTGGCGAAGAACAGAGCCGCGCGAGTGCTCTGCGCGGTGATGTCGAAGCCGAGGATGCGGGTGAAGCCGGTAAAGCCGTTGTTGCCGCCGAAGCCGGTTTCGTTGCGGAAGAACAGGAGCATGCCGGCGAAAGTCAGCGCCTGGGTCATGATCGAGAAGTACACACCCTTGATCCGCGAGCGGAAGGCGAAGAAGCCAAACACCAGCGCCAACAGGCCGGGCGCCAGCACCACCAGGCACATCGCCCAGAGGAAGTTGGAGGTGCCGTACCAGTACCAGGGCAATTCGCTCCAGGCGAGGAAGCTCATGAAGGCCGGTAGGCCGTCACCTGCGCTCTGGCGCATCAGGTACATGCCCATGGCGTAGCCGCCGAGGGCGAAGAACAGGCCGTGGCCCAGCGACAGCATGCCGGCGTAGCCCCAGACCAGATCCAGCGCCAGGGCGACGATGGCGTAGCAGAGGATCTTGCCCACCAGGGTCAGCGAATAGGCCGAGACGTGCAGAGCATGGTCGGCCGGCAACAGGTGCAGCAGCGGCATGGCCAGCAGCACGGCCAGCACCAGCAGGCCGATGGCCAGCGAAACCTGCGGGCCGAGCTTGGCGCTGGCGCGGGCCAGCAACGTTTGATTGAGTGGCATGGTCATCAGTCGATCACCCGTCCTTTGAGAGTGAAGAGGCCTTGCGGGCGTTTCTGGATGAACAGAATGATCAGCGCGAGGATGAGGATCTTGCCGAGTACGGCACCGATCTGCGGCTCGAGGAATTTGTTCACCACGCCCAGGCCGAAGGCGGCCAGCACGCTACCGGCCAGTTGGCCGACGCCGCCGAGTACCACCACCAGGAAGGAGTCGATGATGTAGCTCTGACCGAGGTCCGGGCCGACGTTGCCGATCTGGCTCAGGGCCACGCCGCCGAGGCCGGCGATGCCCGAGCCGAGACCGAAGGCCATCATGTCCACGCGCCCGGTGGGCACGCCGCAGCAGGCGGCCATGTTGCGATTCTGCGTCACCGCGCGCACGTTCAGACCCAGGCGCGTCTTGTTCAGCAGCAGCCAGGTCAGCAGCACGACGAACAAGGCGAAACCGATGATGACGATGCGGTTGTAGGGCAGTACCAGGTTGGGCAGCACCTGCATGCCGCCGGACAACCAGGCCGGGTTGGCCACTTCGACGTTCTGTGCGCCGAAGGTGACGCGTACCAGTTGAATCAGGATCAGGCTGATGCCCCAGGTGGCCAGCAGGGTTTCCAGCGGCCGGCCGTAGAGGTGGCGGATTACCGTGCGCTCCAGGGCCATGCCTATGCAGGCGGTGACCACAAAGGCGATTGGCAGGGCGGCCAGCGGATAGAGGGCGAGATAGCCGGGCGCTAGCTTCTGGAATGCCAGCTGCACCACATAGGTGGTGTAGGCGCCGAGCATCAGCATCTCGCCGTGGGCCATGTTGATCACCCCGAGCAGGCCGAAGGTGATGGCCAGGCCGAGGGCGGCGAGCAGCAGGATCGATCCGAGCGACAGGCCACTGAAGGCCTGGCCGAGCAGTTCGCCGATCAGCAGTTTGTTCTTCACCTGGGCCAGGCTCTGCTCGGCAGCGGCGCGTACGGTGGCATCGCTTTCTTCGCCATCGAGCAGGCTTTGCAGGCGCGTGCGGGCCAGCGGGTCGCCGGTCTTGCCCAGACGCTCCACGGCAGCCAGGCGTACGGCTGGGTCGCTGGCCTCCAGCTGCAGATTGGCCATGGCCAGAGTAATGGCGTCGCGCACGCTCTCGTCGGCTTCCATGCTCAGGCGGCTTTCCAGCAAGGGCAGCAACGCTGGCGGCGTGTTGCGTTGCAGTTGCTTGGCGGCAGCGAGGCGTACGGCGGCGTCGTGATCGAGCAATTGATGGCTGGCCACGGCGAAGGTGGTCAAGCCGCGCAGGCGATTGTTCAGGCGCAGTTTGCGTGGCGTGCCGTTGGCTTCGGCAGTGCCATCAGCGGCTTGCCAGGTGCCGTCCTGTTCGATGAAGGCACGTTTGTCGGCATCGCTGCCGACGCGGCCCTGCTGCAGGGCTTGCAGCAGTGGCATGCGTTCGGGGCTGGGCGCGGCGGCCCAGTCCTGCAGCAGTTTGGCCTGCTTGCTGGCGTTGGCAGCGACGAAATCGTCGGCTTCGCCAGCCTGCGTCGCCAATGGCAGCAACAGCAGCAGGCTCAGGAGAATTCGGGTAAGGGCAGTGGGCATAAGGGTGTCCTTGGCGTAGCCCGGATGACGTCCGGGGCGAGCTTCCCGGATTGCATCCGGGCTACGGCGACCCTCTCCCCCGCCCCTCTCCCGCAAGCGGGAGGGGGAGACAAGCGGCACTGCAACTCATTGACGAGCTGTGGTTACCGCATGTGGGAGAGGGGCTTTTGCCTTAGTTCGACTTAACCGGGGTATCGGCTTTCTTGTTGTTGCCTTCGATGTACGGGCTCCACGGCTGGGCGCGGATCGGACCTTCGGTTTCCCAGACCACGGAGAACTGACCGTCATCCTGAATCTCGCCGATCATTACCGGCTTGTGCAGGTGGTGGTTCTTCTCGTCCATCTTCAGGGTGAAGCCGCTCGGCGCCGCGAACTCCTGGCCGGCCATGGCTTCGCGCACCTTGTCGACGTCGGTGGTGCCGGCCTTCTCGACGGCCTGCGCCCACATGTGGATGCCCACGTAAGTGGCTTCCATCGGGTCGTTGGTCACCACGGTGTCGGCGTTCGGCAGCTTCTTGGCCTTGGCGTAGGCTTTCCAGTCGGCGACGAACTTCTCGTTGACCGGATTTTCCACGGACTGGAAGTAGTTCCAGGCCGCCAGGTGGCCGACCAGCGGCTTGGTGTCGATGCCGCGCAGTTCTTCTTCACCCACGGAGAAGGCCACCACCGGCACTTCGGTGGCTTCCAGGCCCTGATTGGCCAGCTCCTTGTAGAACGGCACGTTGGAGTCGCCGTTCACAGTGGAAACCACGGCAGTCTTGCCGCCCGCGGAGAACTTCTTGATGTTGGCGACGATGGTTTGATAGTCGCTGTGACCGAACGGCGTGTAGACCTCTTCGATGTCCTTGTCGGCGATGCCCTTGCTGTGTAGGAAGGCGCGCAGGATCTTGTTGGTGGTGCGCGGGTAGACGTAATCGGTGCCGAGCAGGAAGAAGCGCTTGGCGCCGCCGCCGTCTTCGCTGAGCAGGTATTCCACTGCCGGGATGGCCTGCTGGTTTGGCGCCGCACCGGTGTAGAAGACGTTCGGCGACATCTCTTCGCCTTCGTACTGCACCGGGTAGAACAGCAGGCCGTTGAGCTCCTCGTAGACCGGCAGTACCGATTTACGCGACACGCTGGTCCAGCAGCCGAAGGTCACGGCGACCTTGTCCTGGGTCAGCAATTGACGGCCACGCTCGGCGAACAGCGGCCAGTTCGATGCCGGGTCGACCACCACCGCTTCGAGCTGCTTACCGAGTACACCGCCCTTGGCGTTGATCTCGTCGATGGTCATCAGCGCCATGTCTTTCAGCGAGGTTTCGGAAATGGCCATGGTGCCGGACAGCGAGTGCAGGACGCCGACCTTGATGGTCTCGGCGGCCTGGATGGACCAGGACAGGCCCATGGCGGCGATGGAAGCGGAAAGGGTAAAGGCCTTGATCAGGCTGCGACGTTGCATGGTGCGATCTCCATTCACAAGTGTGAGTAAGTGGACAGCGTTGTTATTGGTCATGCGTGAAGGTCATGGCCCGGTTGCTCCGGCATCTGCTCTACGCGCTGACGAGCGCCGTACAGCCTGTGCAAGGTGATGGAATGCACCTCTGCCTTGCTGACCTCTATATGGCCCTTGAGCAATTGCTGTGCCTCTTCTGAGCGACGAGTCAGGATTGCCTCGAGAATTCGCTGATGTTCGGCATAGGTCAGGTCGATGCGTCGGGCCTGAGTGAAATCCAGCCGCCTTAGAATGCGGATCTTCTCGCTGACATCGCGGTGCACTCTGGCCATTTCGCGATTGCCGGCGGCTTCCAGCAACTGGCAATGAAAGGCTTCATCGAGTTGCGAGACAGCGCTGCCGTCTTGCAGTTGCTCGTTCTTTCGCACCATCCAGGTGCGCGCAAGATCCTGCAGTGCAGGCGGATGTTCGTCCTTGGGGCGCTGGCAAAGTCGGCGTACGGCGTCGAGTTCGAGGACGATGCGCAGCTCGTACAATTCATCGAATTGCACGAAATCCAGTGGGCGAACCTGCCAGCCGCTGCGAAAGTGCACGTCGAGAAAACCCTCGCGTTGCAGGCGATGTAGCGCCTGGCGCACTGGCGTGCGGCTGGCTGCCATGCGCTCGGCGACCTGGCCTTCGGAGAAGCGTTCACCGGGCATCAGGCGGAACTCGAAGATATCGTCCTTGAGCTGCGCGTAGATGCGCTCGGCCAGGCTTTGCGGGCGCTCAGTGGCACGTGGCATGAGCGTGCTCAGGCCTTGGTGTTGGCGATGAACGCGCGCCAGCCACCGAAGCTGGTGATATCGCGCGCGCCGTCCAGCGCATAGGGCTCGCAGATGAAGCCCTTGACCCAGCGGCCGTCGGCCAGCTCCAGGTTGCCGATGCCCAGCGGTGGTGGGATCTCGGCGACGAACTCGCCGAAGCGCGCTTGCGGCACGTCCCACAGCTCGACGATGATCTCGGCGCCGTCCTCGGCGACCCGCGCCAGGCCCGGCTTGGGCGGCACGGTGCCGGGCAGCGCGTAGAGGCGGTAATGCGCGGCGCTGGTGGTCTGCTCCACCAGCACCGCATCGCGCGTGGTGAGCTGGAAGTTCAGCGGCATGCCGGTCAGGTGCGCGCCGACCACGGCAACACGGATGCAACCTGGCGCCGGCTTGTCGCTAAGGGTTTGCGCTGGCAGCGGTTTGCCGGTGGCGCCCAGCGGCAGATTGAGTGCCTGCTGCCAGCGCTGACCGAAGGCGGCCAGTGCCTGGTCATGCCAGGCCGGGGCGAGCAGGGTGATGCCGGCCGGCAGACCATCGGCGCGCAGCCCTGCCGGCACGGCCAGGGCGGCTAGGTCGGCAAGGTTGGTGAAGTTGGTGTAGGTGCCGAACTGGCTGTTGAACAGCACCGGTTCGTCCTCCATTTCGGCCAGGGTGCGGATGGTCGGCGAGGTCGGCACCACCAGGGCGTCGAAGCCAGCCAGGGCGTCGTTGATGACGCGGCTCAGTTCGGCGCGGATGTACTCGGCCTTGTAGGCGTCGCAGGCGCTGTACTTTTGACCGTTCTCGACTATGCCGCGCACCACCGGGTTGATGTGTTCGGGGTTCACGCCTTCTACCGCGACGGTGCGTTCGGCGACCCAGGGGCCGTAGTAAAGCTGCTCGGCCAGTTGCTGGAAGGGGGCGAAATCGATCTCCACCAGCTCGGCGCCCAGTTCGCGCAGTGTGCCCAGGGCCGCCTCATAGACGGCCTGGTTCTGGCTGTCGCCGAAGAACTCGGGGTTGGCCGGTACGGCCAGGCGCGGCTTGGTCGGCATGGCGACCTTGGCGCTGTTCGGATTCGTGCGGCTGTAGGCATCGGCAGCGTCATAGCCACCGGCGATATTGGCCACTGCCAGGGCATCGCTCACGGTCAGAGCGAATACCGAGATGCAGTCCAGGGTGCGGCAGGCCGGCACCAGGCCGGTATTGGGCAGCCAACCCTTGGTCGGCTTGAGCCCGACGATATTGTTGAAACCGGCCGGCACACGGCCCGAGCCGGCGGTATCGGTGCCCAGGGCGAAGGGCACCAGGCCACGGGCGACCACGCTGGCCGAGCCGGAGCTGGAGCCGCCGCTGACGTAAGCCGGGTTGAAGCTGTTGGGCACTGCGCCGTGAGGCGAGCGGGTGCCGACCAGGCCGGTGGCGAACTGATCGAGGTTGGTCTTGCCGACCAGGATGGCGCCGGCGGCGCGCAGGCGTGCGACTACTGTGGCGTCAGCCTTGGCCACATAGGCGAACTCGGGGCAGGCGGCCGTGGTGGGCCAGCCGGCCGCATCGATATTGTCCTTGATGGCGAAAGGCACGCCATACAGCGGCAGCTTGCTGAGGTCGCCGGCGGCGTTTTCCCAGCGCGCTGGTCAGGGCATCTAGTTGAGCGTTCAGTTGAGCTTCGCTGGCCAGGGCGATCCAGGCGCTGTCATCGCTGCGCAGTTCCAGGCGCAGAGCGTGCAGCAGTTCGGCAGGGGATTGGCCGTCGCGGTAGGCCTGTTGCCACTGCGCGAGGGTGAAAGCGATAGGTGCGTTGGACATGCTTCGAGATTCCATCTTGTATCCAAGTTGGAATCGCTAGAGCAATGAGGATGCCAGGTCTTATAAAGCCTTATTTTTCAGCTGCTTATAAGTTTTATAAGGCGCGCGAGAAAAGCGCTGGGTCGGTTGCAATGCACCGAGCTAGAGCGTTGTTGCAAGCATATGGTGCAGAAGGAGCGGCGTAGCCCGGATGAAATCCGGGGCAGGACATACGCTCGTCGCGGCGTTACGGCTCCAGGTAGTTCTTCACCCCGGTGAAGATGATCTGCGCGGCCAGGGCGCAGACGAACAGGCCCATCAGGCGGCTGACGATCTGCAGGCCCTGGTCACCGAGCAGGCGCTCGAACTGGTTGGACAGGTACAGCACGACGCCCACGGTGAGGCTGGCGAGGAAGATCGCCGCCACGGCGACCAGTTTGTCGTCCCAATGCGGCTGGCTGGCGCCCATCAGCAGCAGGGCACCGATGGTGCCTGGGCCGACGGTGATGGGAATGGTCAGCGGCACGATGGTCACGTCCTGCTGCACGTTGTCGCTCTGCACCGCCGACTTGCCCTGGGCCATGCCGAGGGCAGAGATGAACAGCACGCTGCCTGCGCCGATGCGGAAGGCGTCGATGGTGATGCCGAACAGGGTGAAGATGTGCTTGCCGAACAGGTACAGCAGCACGCTGGCGATCAGCGTGGCCAGCGCCACCTTCCAGGCCAGGCGCTTGCGTTCCTTGAGGGTGTAGCCGCGACTGAGGCCGATAAAGCAGGACAGGACGAAGAAGGGGCTATAGAGCACCAGCATCTTCAGGTAGAGGCTGAACATATCGGACGCCATGGCGGCAGGCTCGCAGGAAGGCAGAAAAAGACTAGAAGACCATCAATGTGGCAGGGCGTCACGCTGGCGGCGCAGTTCGCGCTCGGCGATCCAGTGCTCGATCAGCTCGCGCAGCTGTGACAGCTCCACCGGCTTGGACATGTGTCCATCCATGCCGACGGCACGGGCACGCTCCTTGTGTTCGCTGAGGATATGCGCGGTCAGCGCCACCACCGGCGTACGCGGGCGCTTCTCGCTCTTCTCCCAGGCGCGCAGCTGTTCGGTGGCGGAGAAACCATCGAGCACCGGCATTTCGCAATCCATCAGCACCAGGTCGTAGGGCTGCGCTTTCATCGCGCTGAGGGCTTCCTCGCCGTTGCTGGCGGTGTCGGGCTTGAGGTTGAGCTTGCCGAGCATGCCGCGAATCACCTTGGTGGAGATGCTGTTGTCCTCGGCCACCAGGATGCGGAAGTCGGCCGGCACGTTCAGCGGCGTACTCACCGGCGTCGGCGCGGCCTGGGCCGGGGTGTCGTTGGGGCGTTGGGCCAGCTCGTCGGCCAGGGTGGTCTTGAGCGTGTAGCCGGCCACCGGCTTGGCCAGGATGCGCTTGATCCCGGCGTTGCGTGCGATCACCTTGCTCGGCGCATTGCTGATGCCGGTGAGCATGATGATCAGAATGTCGTGATTGAGGCTCGGGTCTTCCTTGATCTTGGCCGCCAGTTGCATGCCGGTCATGCCGGGCATGTCCTGGTCGAGCAGCACCGCATCGAAGTACTCGCGCATGTGCGCCTTGGTGCGCAGCAGCGCCAGAGCTTCCTTGCCGGAAGGGACGGCACTGACCTGCATGCCCCAGGCGTTGCACTGCTGCATCAGTACCTTGCGGCAGGTGTCGTTGTCGTCCACCACCAGCAGGCGCGCACCTTGTAGCGGGCTGTCGAGGTCGGTTTCCGGCTGTTCCAGGCGGGCGGCGTCCAGCGGCAGGGTCAGCCACAGGGTAGTGCCCTGGTTACCGCTGCCCTGGATGCCGAACTCGCCGCCCATCAGGCGCACCAGCTGGCGCGCGATGATCAGGCCGAGGCGTCCGCCCAGTTGCGTGGCGGCAAGGAAGTCACGGCTCTGCAGTTCGGCGTTGAGCAGCGCGTTGCGTTCCTCCGGCAGCAGTGGGCGGCCACTGTCCTGCACGGCGACGCGCAGGCGATGCTGACCGTCGCTGCTGTCCAGCGCCGCGACCAGCAGGATCTCGCCTTCGTCGGTCTGCTTGAAGGCGTTGTCCAGCAGGCTCAACAGGGCCTGGCGCAGGCGCGTGGGGTCGCCGCTTATCACGCGCGGGACTTGCGGCTGGATGAAGCTGATCAGCTCCACCTTCTGCTGCTCGGCCTTGGCGCGGAAGATATCCAGGCAATCCTCGATCAGCGCGCCGAGGTCGAACTGCACGTCGTCCAGCTCGATCTGCCCGGATTCCAGCTTGGAAATGTCGAGAATTTCGTTGATCAGGGTAAGCAGCTCGTTGCCCGAACTGTGGATGGTCTGCACGTAGTCGCGTTGCTTGGCCGACAACGGTGTGCCCAGCAGCAGCTCGGTCATGCCCAGCACGCCGTTCATGGGCGTGCGGATCTCGTGGCTAATCTTGGCCAGGAACTCGGCCTTGGCCCGCAGCTCGGCGCTGCTGGCGGCCATGGCGGTGCGCTCGTGCAGGGTGTCGCGCTGAATCTGCCGTTGGCGTTCGGTCAATGACACGCTGAGGATCAGACCGGCCAGGGTCGCGACACTGAACACACCGAGCACCAGCCAGCCTGGATTGAGCTGGTCGAAACCGAGCAGCACGGGTACGAAGAAAGCGAAGCCGAGGTTGAACACCACCATGCCGACGGTGATCAGGCGTGCCGGCTGATAGCCCGAGCGCCAGTGCAGCGCGCTCACCAGCAGCAGGTTGATCGCGCTCAGGGCCACCAGCAGGTAGACCAGCGAGCTGTACCAGAGCAGACCGGTGACGGTGATGCACAGGGCGTAGACCAGAATCAGCAGGGCATTGCCCTGCAACAGGCGATTGAGCCGGCTGTGCTGAACCGGCGTACCGTGCATGAAGCCGAGGCCGAAGGCCAAAGCGCTGAACGCGGCGAACAGGGCCGAGAGGTCGGCGATAAGGGACTGGTTGTAACCCAGGCTGGGCAACCACTGGGCGAAGATGCCGAGGTTGGCCGACGAGCAGACGGCCAGGCCGATGTTCACCCCGGCCAGCCACAGGCCACTGGCGCTGCGGCTGTAGATAAAGCGGATGAGGTTGTACAGGGTCAGCAGCAACAGCGCGCCGAACAGCATGCCGTAGAGGTAGGCGGGCTTTTCCAGGCTGACCAGCTCGGCCTGGTCCATGACCTTGAACCAGGTCATCAGCGGATGGTTGGAGGTCAGGCGAACATAGGCGACGCGGGCCTGGCCATCATTGGGCAGGGGCATCAGGTAGAAACGCGACGGTAGCGGTCGCGAGTCCAGCGGCATGGCTTCGCCGGTGTGCAGGTTCTGCTCCAGTTGGCCGTCTTTCAGCAGGTAGTAGTCGAGATACTGCACCCGTGGCGAGAAGATCCACAGCCAGGCAGGTTGCTGCTGTGGCGCCAGTTCGGCGCGAAGCCAGACGGCGTGGTCACTGGGTGGGAAGGTGAAGGACTGTTTGCTCAGCGGCTTGAACTGCTGGCGCTGGGCGCGCACTTCTTCGAGGCCCAGGCGGGCGCTGGCGTCGACCAGATAGGACCAGCCATGCGCGATTGTCGGGGCTGAGTTCGCACTGGCTGTCAGGGCAAGGCCGAGCAACAGCAAACTGACGAGTAGTCCGATGGCAATCCTGAGCCGACGCACGGGCAAAATCCTTCTAAATGAGTGGCCGGATTATAGCCAGGCATTTGTTCGCGGGAATACGGCGCGGCGGGGCTTTTTATGCCTGTCGCGCCGTATTCCCTGAGCGGCCTCAGCCTTCGCCGCGCTCGCGGGCGATAGCGCGGTAGCCGATGTCGTTGCGGTGGAACATACCGTTCCAGCGAATCTTCTCGGCCAGGCGGTAGGCTTGCTGCTGGGCATCGGCGACGCTGGCGCCGATGGCAGTGGCGCACAGCACGCGGCCGCCGGCGGTGACGATCTGGCCGTCCTTCAGCGCGGTGCCGGCGTGGAACACCTTGCCGTCGAGCTTGGCTGCTTCATCCAGACCTTCGATCACGTCACCCTTGGCGTAGTCGCCCGGGTAGCCGCCAGCGGCCAGCACCACGCCCACGGTCGGACGCGGGTCCCAGGTCGCTTCGACCTTGTCCAGCGCCTTGGCCAGGGCAGCCTCGACCAGCAGCACCAGGGAGCTTTCCAGACGGCACATGATCGGCTGGGTTTCCGGGTCGCCGAAGCGGCAGTTGAACTCGATGACTTTCGGCGCGCCGGATTTGTCGATCATCAGGCCCGCGTAGAGGAAGCCGGTGTAAACGTTGCCTTCAGCCGCCATGCCACGCACGGTCGGGTAGATCACCTCGTCCATCACGCGTTTGTGCACCTCGGCGGTGACCACCGGAGCAGGCGAGTAGGCACCCATGCCGCCAGTGTTCGGGCCGCTATCGGCGTCGCCAACGCGCTTGTGGTCCTGGCTGGTGGCCATCGGCAGCACGTTCTCGCCGTCGACCATGACGATAAAGCTGGCCTCCTCGCCGTCGAGGAATTCCTCGATCACCACGCGCGAGCCGGCGTCACCGAAAGCGTTGCCGGCGAGCATGTCGCGCACGGCGTCTTCGGCCTCACTCAGGGTCATGGCGACGATCACGCCCTTGCCCGCAGCCAGGCCGTCGGCCTTAATCACGATCGGAGCGCCTTTCTCGCGCAGGTAGGCCAGTGCCGGCTCGATCTCGGTGAAGTTCTGGTAGTCGGCGGTGGGGATCTTGTGGCGTGCCAGAAAATCCTTGGTGAAGGCCTTGGAGCCTTCCAGCTGGGCAGCGGCGGCGGTAGGGCCGAAGATGTCCAGTTTGCGGCTGCGGAATAGGTCGACCACGCCTTTGACCAGCGGCGCTTCCGGGCCGACGATGGTCAGTTGCACGTTCTTCTCGGCGAAGTCCGCCAGTGCTTCGATGTTCAGCACGTCGATGGCGACGTTCTCGCACTTGGCTTCCACCGCAGTGCCGGCGTTGCCGGGGGCGACGAACACTTTCTCGACGCGCTTGTCCTGCGCCACTTTCCAGGCCAGGGCGTGTTCACGGCCGCCGCTGCCGATGATCAGTACGTTCATTGCGTTCTCCTCGAGGAGGTGGGCCAGGGGCCCCGATGGTGGATGAGAAAAGCGTCATCCACTCTACAAAAGCTTATTCCTGCAGACCTTCGGGGGCGCGATGGAGCGGGTAGATGCAAGGCGTCCGGGCCCTCACCAAGCGGAGTTGCCTTCTGGCAATGAGCATTGGGGAGGGGCCGGACAACGCAGCAGATGCCTGCTTCAGTGCGTCCCTGTCACTCAGTGCCTAAAGTGGCGCATGCCGGTGAAAACCATGGCAATGCCTGCTTCGTCGGCCGCCGCGATCACTTCGTTGTCACGCATCGAACCACCCGGCTGGATCACCGCGGTGATGCCGGCCTTGGCGGCGTTGTCGATGCCGTCGCGGAACGGGAAGAACGCGTCCGAGGCCATCACTGCGCCCGGTACCGGCAGGCCGGCGTGCTCGGCCTTGATGGCGGCGATGCGCGCGGAGTTGACGCGGCTCATCTGGCCGGCGCCGACACCGACGGTCTGGCGGTTCTTGGCGTAGACGATGGCGTTGGATTTGACGAACTTGGCCACTTTCCAGGCGAAGATCAGGTCGTGGATTTCCTGCTCGCTCGGCGCGCGCTGGGTGACGATCTTCAGGTCTTCTGCCTTGATCATGCCGATATCGCGGCTCTGTACCAGCAGACCGCCATTGACGCGCTTGAAGTCCCAGCCCGCGGCGCGCTCGGCCGGCCACTCGCCGCATTCGAGCAGGCGCACGTTGGCCTTGGCTGCCACCACTTCACGAGCGGCAGCGCTGATTTTCGGGGCGATGATCACTTCGACGAACTGACGCTCGACGATGGCCTGGGCGGTTTCACCGTCCAGTTCGCGGTTGAAGGCGATGATGCCGCCGAAGGCGGATTCGGTGTCGGTGGCGTAGGCCAGGTCGTAGGCCTTGCGGATGCCGCCTTCGTCTTCCGGCACCACGGCGACGCCGCAGGGGTTGGCGTGCTTGACGATCACGCAGGCCGGCTTGACGAAGCTCTTCACGCATTCCAGCGCGGCGTCGGTGTCGGCCACGTTGTTGAACGACAGTTCCTTGCCTTGCAGCTGCACGGCGGTGGAAACGCTGGCTTCGCCCTTCTTCGCCTCGACGTAGAAGGCCGCGCTCTGGTGCGGGTTCTCGCCGTAGCGCATTTCCTGCGCCTTGATGAACTGGCTGTTGAAGGTGCGCGGGAAGGCGCCACGGCCTTCGGTGGACAGGGTGGCTGCCGCTTGGTCGATGGTGCCCAGGTAGTTGGCGATCATGCCGTCGTAGGCCGCGGTGTGCTCGAAGGCTTTCAGGGCGAGGTCGAAGCGCTGGGCGTAGGTCAGACCGCCGGCTTTCAGGGAGGTGACGATGCCGCCGTAGTCACCGGTGTTGACCACGATGGCCACGTCTTTATGGTTCTTCGCTGCCGAGCGAACCATGGTCGGGCCGCCGATGTCGATGTTCTCGATGGCGTCGGCCAGGTCGCAATCAGGCTTGGCCACGGTGGCTTCGAAGGGGTAGAGGTTGACCGCCACCAGGTCGATCGGCTTGATGCCATGCTCGTCCATCACCGCGCCGTCCAGGGCGCGACGGCCGAGGATGCCGCCGTGGATCTTCGGGTGCAGGGTCTTCACGCGGCCGTCCATCATTTCCGGGAAACCGGTGTAGTCAGCCACTTCCACTGCGGCCACGCCGTTGTCCTTGAGCAGCTTGTAGGTGCCGCCGGTGGAGAGAATCTCGACACCGAGGGCGCTCAGTTCGCGAGCGAATTCGAGGACGCCGGTCTTGTCGGAAACGCTGATCAGCGCGCGGCGGACGGGCAGAAGGGTGGTCTGGTCGGTCATTTCACTATCCATCAGAGCGGGGATATCAGCAAAAAAGGCGGCTCATGCGGGCCGCCCTTTTCGGGAGTTCGGGGTTACAGCAGGTCGTACTGCTTGAGCTTCTTGCGCAGCGTGCCGCGGTTCAGGCCGAGCAGTTCGGAGGCCTTGGTCTGGTTACCTTTCACATGATTCATGACGGTTTCCAGCAGCGGCGCTTCGACTTCGGTGAGTACCAGGTTGTACACGTCGGTGACGTCCGCGCCCTCGAGGTGGGCGAAGTAGTTGTGCAGTGCCTTCTCCACGGCGCCGCGCAAGGTCTGGCCCTCTTCGCTCGGCGTGTTCAGGTGCTGTTTAAGGCTGGTGTTGTCACTCACGGGTGCAATTCCACTCACTAGGGTCTCTGTCATCAACGTCATGCGGCCACCTCGTTTTCATCGTTGTGCCGTTCGCGGAAGAACGCGCGAACGTGGGCGCACTGTGCGTCCGTGCTGTCCAGACGGTTGAACTGGGCGCGAAACTCCCTGGCGCCCGGCAGGGTTGCCAGATACCAGCCGACATGCTTGCGGGCGATGCGTACGCCCATCAATTCGCCATAGAAGGCGTGCAGTGCGGCAAGGTGTTCCAGCAGAATGCGTTCCACTTCGAGCAGGCTCGGTGCCGGGAGGATTTCGCCGGTACGCAGGTAGTGCTCGATTTCACGGAAAATCCACGGCCTGCCCTGGGCGGCGCGACCGATCAGCAAGGCGTCGGCGCCGGTGGCGTCGAGCACGGCCTTGGCTTTTTCTGGGGAGTCGATGTCGCCATTGGCGAACACCGGAATCGATACCGCCTGCTTGATGGCGGCGATGGTCTCGTACTCGGCTTCGCCGGTGTACAGGTCGGCGCGGGTGCGGCCATGTACGGCCAGCGCACTGATGCCGGCATCTTCGGCGATTTTCGCCACGATGATGCCGTTCTTGTTCTGCCGATCCCAGCCGGTGCGGATCTTCAGCGTTACCGGCACGTCCACCGCACCGACCACGGCATCGAGGATCTCGCGTACCAGCGGTTCGTCACGCAGCAGGGCGGAACCGGCAGCCTTGTTGCAGACTTTCTTGGCCGGGCAGCCCATGTTGATGTCGATGATCTGCGCGCCCAGCTCGACGTTCTTGCGCGCGGCGTCAGCCATCATCTGCGGGTCGCCACCGGCGATCTGCACCGAGCGCGGCTCGGGATCACCGGCATGCAGCAGGCGCAGGCTGGATTTACGGCTGTTCCACAGGCGCACATCGCTGGTGACCATCTCCGACACCACCAGGCCGGCGCCGAGGCGACGGCACAACTGGCGGAACGGGCGATCGGTGACGCCGGCCATGGGGGCCAGGATCAACCGATTGGGCAATGTGTAGGGGCCAATACGTGGGGCCGACATGGGGCGTCCCTGCTTGTTGGTTCGCAGTTGAGACTGTAAGCGATCAACACCTGGCCTCCACTGTGTCCTCAGGGGAAACGATGGTGGGTCGGTGCTCGCGAAAGGGTGGGCATGATACCCGCTCTGGATGACTGGATAAAGGTCGTTTTGAACAAATTCTGAACAGCTATGGGCTTATCGCCAGTAGTTAGATGGACGGCCTGCGACCACGGGTCGCGCCGTCTTTGGGCTACTCGGGCGAGTGGAAGCTGAGGCTGTAATTGACCGCGCGAGGGCCGGGGTCGAGGATGTCCAGCGAGATGTGAATGGGCGTCTGCGGCGGCATTTCGCTCTGCCCGGCCAGCTCGCCGGCAAGGTATTCGCTGGGCTTGAAGCGACGGCTGGCGACCAGTTGCCCGCCCAGGTCGGCGAAGCGCATTTCCAGCAGCGGAAAGGGTTGGGCGAAGGGCGCGCGGTTGTAGAGTATGGCGTCGACGATCAGTGCTCCGGAGAACTCCGGGTGGCTGCGCACTACCAGGTTGCTGCTGCGAATCTGGCTGATGTCGACTTTCGACGGCAGGGAACAGCCGATGCTCGGGCACAGCTGTTCGAACCAGGGGCGATAGCGATCCTGGCGTGCCAGTTCATCGAAGTTATAGGCCGCGTACTGGAGCAGCAGGCCGCCCGCTGCCAGCAGGTTGAGCAGACCCCAGCCGAGCACGCGTCCCCAGGCGATGCCTTGTGGTTGGTGCCAGTCGAGCTGCAGGGGTTCGTCGTCCAGTTCGAACAGGCGCTCCTCGCGCAGGCCCGGTTCGTTGCGTGTCACTTTGGGCGCTTCACGCTCGCTGTGCAGTCCGTCGTCCTGTTGCTCGCGCTCATCGGGTTCGTCATCGAGATTGCCCAGGCGTGGCTCGTCGGTTTCGTCGAGGTCGTCGTCGATGGCCTGCTTGCGGGGCGTGACAGACGGGGCGAACGCGGTGTTGACCTTGGGTTTAGGTGCGGCAATCGGTTCGGGCTGCTGCTCGGTCGGCTGCAGTTCGAAGCTGTCGCGCTCGCGCTTCACCGGCTCGTCACGTAGCAGGGCTTCGGCCCAGGCTTCGTCATGCGTTTCTTCGTGTTCATCCGCCGCATTGCTGTTGAAGTTCTCGGCGTAGCGCGGTGCTCGCTCCAGGGCGAGGAACTGTTGCGACAGTTGCTGCTCCTGCTCTTCCAGCCGTGCCAGTTCCTCGTCCAGATCAAGGCTGTCCAGATCGAGGTCGTCGTGGATCCACAGCGTATCGTCAGCCGGCTTCTTTGCTGGCGGCTTGGTACTGCCGTCGGCCTGAAGGTTGCTGACCGGGGCGCTGGTCATCGTGACTGGTGCAGCGGCTGCCCCTCGCGGGCCGAACAGTTGCTCGGCTGCGTTGAACACGTGCAGGCAGGCTCCGCAGCGCACTGCGCCATGGGCAGCAGCCAGCTGCGCCTGACTGACGCGGAAGCTGGTGCGGCAATGGGGGCACTGGGTGACGTGGCTTTCGCTCATGCGCGGGTCCGGAAAATCCAAGCAGCTAGTCTAAAGGAGCGGCTTCAGGCTGCAAGCCACAAGCTGCAAGTAAGGGCAAAGCAGCCCGGCCTTCATCCGGGCTAGCCTGCATGTTGCGGCCTTCAGCCTTGCCGCGTGCTTAGCGTTTGACGCCGCTGATGCGCACCCAGCCGTCCTTGGTGGCGGTCGGGTCTAGGTCGAAGGCGCCGGCATAGGCGGCGCGGACTTCATCGGCCTGCTCGGCGAGGATGCCCGACAGCGCCAGGCGTCCTCCGCCTTTGACCAGCGCAGTGATCTGAGGTGCCAGGGAAACCAGCGGGCCGGCGAGGATGTTGGCGACGACCACGTCCGCCGGCTGCTGTGGCAGATCGGCCGGCAGGTAGACCGGGAAGCGTGCCGGGTCGATGCCATTGCGCGAGGCATTGTCGCGCGAGGCTTCCAGGGCTTGTGGGTCGATATCGGTGCCTACCGCCTGCGGCGCACCGAGCAGCAGGGCTGCGATGGCGAGGATGCCCGAGCCACAGCCAAAGTCGAGCACGCTGCAGTTGTCGAGCGTCTGACCGTCGAGCCATTCCAGGCACAGTGCAGTGGTCGGGTGGGTGCCGGTGCCGAAGGCCAGACCCGGATCGAGCAGCAGGTTGACCGCATCCGGCTCCGGGGCAGCGTGCCAGCTCGGCACGATCCACAGGCGCCGGCCGAAGCGCATCGGCTGGAAGTTGTCCATCCAGCTTCGTTCCCAGTCCTGATCCTCGATGCGCTCGACATGATGCTCCGGCAGCGAGCCGCCACACAGCAGTTGCAGGTGGGCGATCAGTGCGGTCTCGTCGGTGTCGGCTTCGAACAGGGCCAGCAGATGGGTGTGCGACCACAGCGGGGTGGTGCCCAGGTCCGGCTCGAAGATCGGCTGATCTTCGGCATCCATGAAGGTCACCGATACGGCGCCTACTTCCAGCAGGGCGTCCTCGTAGGTTTCCGCCTGTTCGGGAGTGATGGCGAGACGGACTTGTAACCAGGGCATGGGAAACTCTCTGTGCGAGCCGCGCGTTCAAGCCGGGCGCGGGGTGTTTGGTTCGGGGGGCCAGGGGCGTTGGCAATGGGCTGACTCAGGTACTGACGTCGGGATTGTCCCAGTCGTTCTGGCCATCGTTATCGATTAGCCAGTTTAAAGCGGCGTGGCGCTCCATGACTACGCTTGCGTTCATGCCAGCGGGCATCGGCGCCTGTTTCAGGCGGGCGTCGACGCAGGCCCAGTGGTAGCGATAGATAAGATCGGCTTCGTCGAGGATGCTGTGGATGTCGCGTAGCCGAACGTGCTGCAGGAACGCCGCGAAATTCTCATGCCGTGAAACGGCCTCGATGGCGAAATCGCAGTCGATGGTGTGGTCGGGAAAATCCAGCGTCTCGACAATGCCCAGGGCCCAGAGCAGTACCCAGTAGGCTTCGTACTTCCAGACCATATTGATGACGTCCTGCTGCTCGCCCTGGTTGTTGAGGATGCGCACTTCGGCGGGAGTCAGCTGGGTGATGCCGTATTGCTCCAGCAGTTGCTGGCACCACTGGGCCGTGTCGGGCGAATAGTTGCCGGCATTGCGGTCACAGGCGGCCTGGATGGTGATCAGGCAGGCAATGGCGCGCTGGGCGATTTCCTCTGCACTGCGCACGCGAACCTCGCTGGCGGGTTCGATCATCGGCAGGTGGTCGATATGGGGAATGCCGGCTGCCTGGAGTCTGGCGATGGAGGCGGCCTTGCGCTGTTCGGGGCTGAGTCCGTTCATATGGTTCATCCTTCTGGGGTGGAATGAAAAAGGGAGCGGCCATGGCCGCTCCCTTTCGATGCTACAAGAACCGGCTCAGTGCCTGTCCATACCCAGTTTCTTTTCCAGGTAGTGGATGTTCACGCCACCTTTGACGAAACCCTTGTCGCGGGTCAGGTCGCGGTGCAGCGGCACGTTGGTCTTGATGCCATCGACCACGATCTCGTCCAGGGCATTGCGCATGCGCGCCATGGCTTCGTCACGGTCCTTGCCGAAGGTGATGAGCTTGCCGATCAGCGAGTCGTAGTGCGGCGGCACGCTGTAACCGCTGTACAGGTGCGAGTCGACGCGAACGCCATTGCCGCCCGGAGCATGGAAGTGCTTGACCTTGCCGGGGCTGGGCATGAAGTTGTCCGGGTCTTCGGCGTTGATCCGGCACTCGACTGAGTGACCGAGGATCTTCACGTCTTCCTGCTTGATCGACAGCGGGTTGCCAGCGGCGATGCTGAGCATCTCCTTGACGATGTCGATGCCGGTGACCATCTCGGTGACCGGGTGCTCCACCTGAACACGGGTGTTCATCTCGATGAAGTAGAAGCGACCGTCTTCGTAGAGGAACTCGAAGGTGCCGGCGCCACGGTAGCCGATCTCGATGCAGGCATCGACGCAGCGCTTGAGCACTTCGGCGCGGGCCTTCTCGTCGATCAGCGGGGCCGGAGCCTCTTCGATCACCTTCTGGTGGCGACGCTGCAGCGAGCAGTCTCGGTCGTACAGGTGAATCGCGTTGCCCTGTCCGTCGGACAGCACCTGGACTTCCACGTGGCGCGGGTTGCCGAGGAATTTTTCCAGATAGACCATCGGGTTGCCGAACGCGGCACCGGCTTCGGTGCGGGTCAGCTTGGCCGATTTGATCAGGTCTTCTTCCTTGTGCACCACGCGCATGCCGCGACCGCCGCCGCCGCCGGCGGCCTTGATGATCACCGGGTAGCCCACTTCACGGGCGATGCGCAGGGCTTCTTCCTCGTCCTCCGGCAGCGGGCCGTCGGAGCCGGGAACCACCGGTACGCCGGACTTGATCATGGCGTCCTTGGCCGACACCTTGTCGCCCATCAGGCGGATCACGCTGGCGGTCGGGCCGATGAAGGCGAAACCGGAGTTTTCCACCTGCTCGGCGAAGTCGGCATTCTCGGCGAGGAAGCCGTAGCCCGGGTGGATGCCCGTAGCGCCGGTCAACTCAGCGGCGCTGATGATCGCCGGGATGTTCAGGTAGGACTGTGCGCCAGGTGCCGGACCAATGCAGACGGACTCGTCGGCCAGGCCCAGGTGCATCAGTTCGCGGTCGGCGGTGGAGTGCACGGCCACCGTCTTGATACCCAGCTCCTTGCAGGCACGCAGGATACGCAGGGCGATTTCGCCACGGTTGGCGATAAGGACTTTTTCCAGCTTCTGCATTGCAGGCTCCCCGTGCATCAAACGATGGTGAACAGGGGTTGGTCGTACTCAACCGGCTGGCCGTTTTCCACCAGGATGGATTCGATCACACCGCTGGCTTCGGCTTCGATGTGGTTCATCATCTTCATCGCTTCGACGATGCAGAGGATGTCGCCTTTCTTCACGGTCTGACCGACTTCGACGAAGTTGGCAGAGGTCGGCGAAGCAGCGCGGTAGAAGGTGCCGACCATCGGCGAGCGAGCCACGGTGCCGTTCAGCTTCGGCGCGGCAGCCGGAGCGGCTTCGGCGCTCGGAGCGGCAGCAGCGACAGGTGCGGCGACCGGAGCGGGTGCCGGGGCGTAGACCGGCTGGGCGGCATAGGCCGGCTGTTTGCTGTGACGGCTGATACGTACGGACTCTTCGCCCTCTTTGATCTCCAGCTCGTCGATACCGGACTCTTCCAGCAGCTCGATCAGTTTCTTGACTTTACGGATATCCATGAATGGTCAACTCCCAGAGGTGAGGTAGGACTTGTCTACCAGGCTACGCGTCAGGCGCGCCCGGTCAGTTGTTCGAGTGCCGCTTCCAGGGCCAGTCGATAACCGCTGGCGCCAAGCCCGCAGATCACCCCTACGGCAACGTCGGAAAAGTAGGAGTGATGGCGGAAAGGTTCACGCTTGTGCACGTTGGACAGGTGCACTTCGATGAATGGGATGCTCACCGCCAGCAACGCGTCACGTAATGCGACGCTTGTATGGGTAAAAGCGGCGGGATTGATCAGGATAAAGTCGACACCTTCACCCTTTGCGGCGTGAATGCGGTCGATCAATTCGTATTCGGCATTGCTCTGCAGGTACAGCAGATGGTGACCTGCGTCGCGGGCGCGCTGCTCCAGATCCTGATTGATCTGGGCGAGGGTGGTGGCGCCATATTTGTCGGGCTCGCGGGTGCCCAGCAGGTTGAGATTGGGGCCGTGCAGCACCAGTAGGGTGGCCATGGTCGCGTTCCTTGTTGTTCGGGCTGCGCGGGACTATGCCGTAGCTGGTCCGATGTCGGCAATAGCCGACACGATGCCCGGCGTTTGCGGCAAAAATATGACTATAGCGCTGGTTTTGGTCGTTGCCAGGCTTGCCCGGATCGCGCCGAGGTTTCTCAGCGGCTGGCCTTGCGGCTACTGGCCTGGTCCAGGCGAGCGGCGAAGGTGGCGGCGTCGACCTCACCTACGACACGCAGATCGAGCAATTCGTCACCATTGCCGGCGAACAACTGGATGGCTGGTGGGCCGAACAGCTTGTAACGGTCCAGCAGGGCGCGCTGGGCGGCGTTGCTGTCGGTGATGTCGAAGCGGATCAGGCGCCAGCCGCTCAGTTTGCTGCCAACCTCGGCGTTGCCGAACACCTCACGCTCGATGACCTTGCAGCTGATGCACCAGTCCGCGTACCAGTCCAGCAGCAGCGGCTGGCCGCCCGCTTTGGCCTCGGCCAGGGCCGCGTCCAGTTCGGCTGGGCTGCTCAGGGTTTGCCAGGCACCGCTCTTGGCGCTGCTTTGGCTGGCGCCGGCCTGCAACTGACCGAGCGGCTTGAGCGGGTCGGTAGCGCCCTGCAGGGCGCCGACCCAGGCGGCCAGGGCATAGACCAGCAGCGCCAGCCCGGCGACCTGGCCGAGTTTCTGCCGGTGCGTCTTGGGCCCGAACTCCAGTGCGCCGAGGAACACCGCCACGCCGCCGGCCAGCAGGCCCCAGAGCGCCAGACTGAGGCTGCCCGGCAGCACGCGTTCGAGCAGCCAGACCGAAACGGCCAGCAGCAGCACACCGAAGGCGTTGCGCACGGTGACCATCCATGTGCCGGTTTTCGGCAGCAATGCGCCGCCGCCCACGGCAAACAGCACCAACGGGGTGCCCATGCCAAGGCCGAGCGCCAGCAGCTTCAGGCCTCCACCCAGCGCATCGCCACTGGCGCTGATATAGAGCAGAGCGCCGGCCAGCGGTGCGGAAACGCAGGGGCTGACCAACAGGCTGGAAAGGATGCCGAGCAATGCGGCATTCACGTGCGAACCACCGTGAGTCTTGCCGGCTAGGCGATCCAGCGGTTCGCTGATGAAGCGTGGCAGGCGCAACTCGAACAGGCCGAACATAGCCAGCGCGAACACCGCGAAGAAGGCAGCGAAGGGCACCAGTACCCAGGGCGATTGCAGACGCGCCTGCAGGTTGAGGCCAGCACCGAACAGGCCCATCAGGGTGCCGAGGATGGCGAAACAGATCGCCATCGGCAGCACATACGCCAGCGACAGCGTCAGGCTGCGAAAGCCCCCCAGTTGCCCGCGTAGCACTACGCCGGAGAGGATCGGCAGCATGGGCAGTACGCAAGGGGTGAAGGTCAGTGCCAGGCCGCCTAAGAAGAACAGCGCCAGCTCCTTCCAGTACCAGTCGCCCGCGACAGGTGCTGCATCGTCGCTGGCGGCGGGTATGTCACCGATCTCGATGAACTCGTTTTCCGGCGGATAGCACAGGCCCTTGTCTGCGCAGCCCTGGTAGCCGACCTGCAGGCGCAGCGGTCGGTTGTCCGGGTTGTTCAGTGGCAGGCGAATATCCAGCACACCGTAGTAAACCTCGACATCGCCGAAGAATTCGTCGTGCTTGGCCTGGCCGGCGGGCAGCTCCGCCTCGCCGAGCGCCAGGTCGGCCGGTTCGACGCTGAAGTTGAAACGGTGGCGGTAGAGGTAATAGCCCTCGGTGGCGACGAAGCGCAGCGTCGCCGACTGTGTGTCACTGCTTACCAGGCTCAGCTTGAAGGCTTCACGCACGGGCAGAAAATCGTTGCTGTTGTTCAGCGGCGCGCCAAGTGGCGAGGCGGCCGGACGCTGATCGAACAGGCCGGCGCTGACCGGCAGGCTGAGGCAGAGCAGAAGCAGGGGAAGCAACAGTCGACGCAGTGACATCGGGTGAACATCTCGGCGAAAGGTGGCGGCATGATACCGGAAAGCGCTCAGCCGCATCGCTGTCGCCACGCCGGAGCGTCGAATGCCGGGGATGAGCGGAACCTTGGAGATGGGCGGTCTGCGGGAGTTCCTGGCGAGAATTGCCCTGCGCTGCCGTGTCGCAGGCCCGTTTCGTTCAGCACCTACACGCGAAACGCCTGCACGGCGCTGTGCAGTTGGCCGCCAAGCTGCAGCAGTCGCTCGCTTTCGTTGCGTCCGCTGGCGATCAGGCCGAGGTTTTCGTCACCCAACTGGTGGATGCGTTCCCCGTGTTCGCGAATTTCGCCGACTGCAACGCTCTGCTGGGCAGTGGCTTCGGCGATGCGCTGGGCCATGCTGGCGATGGTACGAATGGCGCTGACGATCTCGTCCAGCGCACCGTCGGCCGCCTCGGCCTTGCCGGCAGTGGCTTCGGCATGTTCGACCTGGGCACGCATGGCCTGCACGGACTGGTGCGCCGCCTGTTGCAGGCGACCGATCACCTCCTGGATTTCTGCCGTGGCGCCGCCGGTACGTTGTGATAACGAGCGCACTTCATCGGCGACCACAGCGAATCCACGGCCCGCCTCACCCGCGCGTGCGGCCTCGATGGCAGCGTTGAGGGCGAGCAGGTTGGTTTGTTCGGCGATGCCACGAATCACCGTCAGCACGCTGCCAATGGTCGCAGTTTCGTTGGCCAGGCGTTCGATGGCCTGGGCATTGCCCTGCACTTCGCTCACCAGCGCGTGCAGGCCTTCCAGGCTCTGGCCGATGACCTGCTGGCCATGAATCAGGGCTCGGTCGGCGTCACGGCTGGCCTCGGCGGTCTGGCTGGCGTCCTCGGCGACCTGGCCGATGGTCGCCTCCAACTCGCTCAGTGCGTCGCGGATCAGCGCAGTATCCCCCGTCTGGCGTTCGGCACCGCCGTGCAGGCCACCGCTGAGGTCGGCCAGGGTGCGGCTGGAATCCGCGACCTGCTCGGCATGCCCGCGGATGCTGGCGACCAGCTCCACCAGATAGCGGCGCAGATGATTGAGGGAGTCCTCGATATCGCGCAGTTCGCGGGTGTGCGAGTTGATCGAGACCGGCGTGGCGAAGTCGCCGCTGGCCCATTGCGACAGGGCCGGAACCAGGTTGCCAAGCACCTGCGACAGGCGTCGCTGGATGCGGTCGATGACCAGGGCGATCAGCAGGATCAGGCCGATCATCAAGCCCTGGATCAGACGCACTTCGCCTTGTATGCGTGCGTACTCGCCCTTTACCAGCGGTTCCAGCGCAGCCAGTGCCTGCTGCACCTTGTGCACACGCTCTGTCGTGGTCACGGCCAGTTGCTGGCGCTGTTCGACCAGCTCCCGGGTGCGCTGCAGTTCACCGGGGTAGCGGCGCACCAGCGTGCTCAGTTCGCGCTTCAGGTCGATGCCACGATCCTGCGCCTGCTGCTCCTGCGCTGCGTCTTCCAGCCCGAGCAGTGCGGCGAAGCCGATGCTGGCGGAGCTGTCGGCCTGCTGCACGCCGAGCAGCGGCAGGCTGTCGAGCGCTTCCACCTGCTGGCCCAGGGCTTTGAGTTCACGCTCGACGTCACCGAGCAGTTCGCTGCGGCCCTGACTGGTGAAACGTTCACGAGCGTGCGCCAATTTCAGCAGGCGTGAGCCTGCCTCCTGCAGCGGTTTGCGATAACTGGCGGCGCCTGGGCTGTTGGCGCTGTCGACGTACTGGCTCAGTTGTTCCAGCGTGGCGAGCATTTCGCGTTCGGCCTGCAATAGCAGCCCTTGCGGGTCGCCTGCGAGCTTGCCGGCCGCCAGCAACTGGTTGGCACTGTAGTCACGCAGTTGTTCCAGGCTTGGGCGTAGCTCATTGGCCAGTTGTTGCGGGAGCCGTTCGAAGGATTGGTCGAAGGCGTCGATGGCCTGGGTAGCGGCGCTGTGTTGCACGGCGTTACCACTGGCGAGATAGGCCTGGATGTTGTCGGCCACGTCGCGCTGGAACTGCTGGGACAGCGTCAGGTAGCGCTCCATCAACTGTACCGGCTGCTGCAAGGAGCGCTGCGACCACCAGAGTATCGCTGCCAGGGCGACGCAGACGGTAACCAGCAGCAAGGTATTGAGATTGGTGAGCAGCTTGAGGCGCATGGCGAGCTCGATCGACAACTGAACGATACTCGCGAGGTTATTGCGTTTTGGTTACAGGCTCATGACGGCGTGCGCTGTATCACGTTTCCGCGGTCGGGCGCAGCCACCTCAATCCCCGCTGTAGAGCTCCACCCGGTTGCGCCCGCCGTGCTTGGCCTTGTACAGCGCTTCGTCGGCGCGTTTGGACAGTGCGTTGCCGTCCAGGCCAGGTTGCAGCATGGCGATGCCACAACTGAAGGTGCAGGACAGGTCCTGCGGTTGCGCCGGGTAGTGGATTTCGGCGAAGCGCTGGCGAATTTCCTCCAGCACTTTGAGCGCCGATTGCTCGTCGGTATCGGGCAACACCACGGCGAATTCTTCGCCGCCATAACGGCCGATGTGGTCGGTCTTGCGCAGGCGTTGCTTGAGGAACAGCGCCAGGCTTTTGATCACCCGGTCGCCCATGGGGTGGCCATAGGTGTCGTTGACCTTCTTGAAGTGGTCGATGTCGAGCATGGCGAAGGCCAGCGGCTGCTGTTCGCGGCGTGCGCGGTAGCAGGCATCGTCGAGCAGTTGCAGGGTGTGGGTGTGGTTGTACAGGCCGGTGAGGCTGTCACGCACCATGCGTGCCTTGAGGTTGCGGGCACGCGCCGCGCGATTGCGTACGGTGGCGATCAGGTGGCGTGGCTTGATCGGTTTGGTGAGGAAGTCATCGCCGCCCTCACTCATGGCGTCGAGCTGCTTGTCGAGGTCGTCCTCGGCCGACAGGTAGATGATCGGCACGCTGACGTAGCGGTCGTTGTGGCGAATCACCTTGGCCAGCTCGGTGCCGTTGCACTCGGGCATGTACATGTCAAGGATGATCAGGTCGGGCTGGAACTCGGCCAGTGCATCCATCGCCAGGATCGGTTCGGTGAGCGTGTGGGTGAGGATGCCGGCGCTGTTCAGTACGCGCTCGGTGTGCGTGGCCTGGGCCTTGGAGTCGTCGACGATCAGCACCTTGTACGGATCGTATTGGGAGACGTGAGTCAGTACTTCGATACGTTCGAGCAGGCTCGAGGCATCCAGCGAGCCGGTGAAGAACTCCTGCCCGCCGGCGCGTACCGCGGCCAGGCGTGTCGGGGTGTCGGTGTCGCAGTGGCTGAAGAACAGCAGAGGAATCTTCTGCTCCAGGCCTTCCTGCACCGAGCCTGCCAACTCCAGCCCGGCGCCGGCGAAGTCGACATCCATGACGATGGCGGCGGGGTGGCGCTCGGTGATGGCGGCGCGGAAGGCGCGCTTATCGCTCAGTGCCTGCGCGGCCAGGCCGAAGAACTCCAGTTGCTGGGCCAGGCGTTCGGCGCGCTGGGCATCCTGCAGGGCGATGTACACCGGCTTGCGCAGCGGTGGCAGGAAGGTCTGCTCGAAGGCATCGCTGTGGCGCAGGCCGGTACGTGAGAGGCGTTGCATGGCCTGATTGAGCCGAGCGATCAGGCTACTGTTGAGGCGGCCACGGTTTTCCACCACCTCATCCAGACTGGCACCGATGTTTTGCGCCAGTTGCGCGTGCTCGATCTGTTCGAAGCGCTCGGCATAGCGCAGCAGGCGCAGGTTGGCCTCGGTCAGTTCGGCCATGCCGGCATCGTTCCATTCGCTGCGTTGCAGGCGCTGCCAGACTTCCAGCACCTGGCGCGCCTGGTGAATCACGCGCTGGGCGAAGTGATGCTTGAGGCGATCGCGACTGGGGTCCGGGTGCTCGGTCATGGGCCGACTTCTATTATGTGGTTAAGTCAGTGGTGGCTTGATGCTATCACTTGATGGCGGCGCTGACATTGCCGTCGATCAATTGACGCCGGTATTTCTGTCGAATAAGCGACAGAAATATAGTTTTCCCGTACCAACGGTAAGTTTGCCTCTGTTCCCTGCGTTTTGCTGTGGGCTTGTCTTATAGTGCGCAGCAGGTCGCAACCCGTTGGCCGGGTTGTGGTCGAACACTCGAATTCGCTTGAAAAAGGACACTGCCATGCTGGATTGGAAGAATCGTGCGACGAACTCGCCAGACGGCGCCGACAAGGCCTCAGGGGGGAGCCGCAGCGGCGGCAGCCTGATCGCCCGAGCGCTGGGCGGCCTGATCGGTGTCTATCTGCTGATCGCCCTGGTGGTTGGCTGGTACTGGAGCCAGGAGCCGTCTGCCTTCCAGGTACAGCAGCACGCGCAGAGTGCGGCGCAGCAGGCACAGCGGCAGATGGTCACCGGCTACACCACGGTGGAAACCCTCAAGCAGGTCGCCACCACACTGCTCGACAAGCCGGGCGGCTACCTGTCCAACGATCTGGCTCCGCCCGGCCTGTGGCTGGACAACATGCCGAGCTGGGAATACGGCGTGCTGGTGCAGGTGCGTGATTTCTCCCGCGCACTGCGCAAGGATTTCGCTCGCTCGCAGTCGCAGTCCACGGAGAACCCGGACCTGGCCCGCGCCGAGCCGCGCTTTCACTTCGACAACAAGAGCTGGGCGCTGCCGGCGTCCGAGTCCGAGTATCGCGAAGGCATCAAGTCGCTGGACCGCTACCTGGCCGACCTGAGCCAGAAGAATGCGCAGTTCTATGCCCGTGCCGACAACCTCAACAACTGGCTGGGCGATGCCGGCACCCGTCTCGGCTCACTGTCGCAGCGTCTGTCGGCCAGCGTCGGTCAGGTGCGCCTGAACGAGAATCTGCAGGTGGGCAACGACGCCGAAGAGTCCGGCCTGGTCGGGCGAGATGGCGTATACGAGACACCCTGGCTGCAGATCGACAACGTGTTCTACGAGGCCCGTGGTCAGGCGTGGGCGCTGGCTCACCTGCTGCGCGCGATCGAGGTCGATTTTGCCGACGTGCTGGCGAAGAAGAACGCCACCGTCAGCGTGCGCCAGATCATCCGTGAGCTGGAGGCAGCGCAAGCGACCCTGTGGAGCCCGATGATCCTCAATGGCAGCGGCTACGGCATTCTCGCCAACCACTCCCTGGTGATGGCCAACTACATCTCCCGCGCCAACGCTGGCCTGATCGACCTGCGCCAGCTGCTGAGCCAGGGTTGATGGAAGCGATCTCGGCGACCGAGGCGGCGCATCGCGCCGCTTCGGATCAGGAGCGGGTCGCCTGGGTCGACGAGAACGACCGGCCACTGGGCGGCGTTTCCCGCGCCGAACTGCGCGAGCGCCGGCTGATTGGCCGTGGTACCTACATCCTGTTGTTCAACTCGGCCGGTCTGCTGTGCGTGCATCGGCGCACGTTGAGCAAGGCGCTGTATCCCGGCTACTGGGATGTCGCAGCTGGCGGTATGGTGCTGGAGGGCGAGGACTACCGGCTTTCTGCCGAGCGCGAACTGGCCGAGGAGTTGGGTATCGTCGATGCCGAGTTGGTCGAGCATGCGCACTTTCTCTACGATGCCCCGGAAAGCCGCTTGTGGTGCATGGCTTACTCGGCGGTGTCCGATGCGCCGCTGGTGCTGCAGCCGGAAGAGGTGTTGGAGGCGCGCTTCATCAGCATCGAGCAGGCGCTGGAGGAAACCCACCGCCTACCTTACTGCCCGGACTCGTTGGCGGCGCTGGAACGCTACATAAAAGGGCCGCTTGCGGCTAGCTGATGACCCTCTCCCATTGATGGGAGAGGGTGCCCGAAGGGCGGGAGAGGGTGGTTTTGTTAGCTCCTGCGCGTAGGGTGCGCTGTGCGCACCGATGCTCCGTCTCAGATGTAAAGGCGGCGCGCACGGCGCACCCCGCGTCGCGGATTCCGAGCGCTCCGTGCACGATGGTGAACAGCGTCGCCAAAGTACCGAACAATGACGCAAATCTGGTCTTAGCAATCCCGGCCTTTGCCGTTACACTGCGCGGCCTTTTCGGCGGACGTCTGTCCGCTTGCGCTGCCCCTGCCTGAGTGGGGCTTCGCGGCTGAACCTGTTCAGCCAGTCGCTATCCTGACCCCTACGAGGACAAGCCGGTGGTCAAGAAAGCCTCTTCATTCTCCGCCTTGAGCGGTCTCGTCTACTCCACCGATGGCGGTCGCCATTGCCCGGACTGCAACCAGCCGGTGGATGCCTGCATCTGCAAACAAACGCGTATTCCCGAGGGCGATGGCATCGCCCGCGTACGTCGTGAAACCAAGGGGCGAGGCGGCAAGACCGTCACCACCGTCAGCGGCGTGCCGCTGGCCGAAGAACCGCTCAAGGAGCTGGCCAGTGCGCTGAAGAAGCGCTGCGGCACCGGTGGCGCGCTCAAGGACGGCGTGATCGAGATTCAGGGTGACCACGTCGATCTGCTGCTTGCCGAGCTGAGCAAACGCGGGTTTACCGCGAAGAAGTCCGGCGGCTGACGCCCCCTTTTCTAAACTTCGATGACGTTACTACGGTCAACCGCCGAGCAAACGTCATCTTGCTTTCATCATTTCTAAACTGGCCGCCAGCAAGGTCAGGCTTTTCTCATGGGAGAACCCGATGTCCGCACGACGCACCCGCAAAGACGACGGCAGCCAATGGACCGTAGCCGATAGCCGTAGTGTCTATGGCATTCGCCATTGGGGCGCCGGTTACTTCTCGATCAACGATGCCGGACGTATCGAAGTGCGGCCCAACGGGCCGGACAGCCAGCCCATCGACCTCTATCAGCAGGTCGACGAGCTGCGTCAGAGTGGCCTGTCGCTGCCTTTGCTGGTGCGTTTCCCTGACATCCTGCAGGATCGCGTGCGCCGCCTGACCGGCGCCTTCGACGCCAGTATCGAGCGCCTGGAATACCAGAGCCGCTACACCGCGCTGTACCCGATCAAGGTCAACCAGCAGGAAGCGGTGATCGAGAACATCATCGCCACGCAGAACGTCTCCATCGGCCTCGAGGCCGGCTCCAAGCCCGAGCTGCTGGCGGTGCTGGCGCTGGCGCCGAAGGGCGGCACCATCGTCTGCAACGGCTACAAGGACCGTGAGTTCATCCGCCTGGCGCTGATGGGGCAGAAGCTCGGCCACAACGTGTTCATCGTCATCGAGAAGGAGTCGGAGGTCGCTCTGGTGATCGAGGAGGCCGCCGAACTCAAGGTGGCGCCGCAGATCGGCCTGCGCGTGCGCCTGTCCTCACTGGCATCTTCCAAGTGGGCCGACACCGGCGGTGAGAAGTCCAAGTTCGGCCTGTCTGCCGCGCAGATTCTCTCGGTGGTCGAGCGCTTCCGCGCGGCCGGGCTGGATCAGGGCATTCGGCTCTTGCATTTCCATATGGGCTCGCAGATCGCCAACATCGCCGACTACCGCAAGGGCTTCCGCGAGGCCATCCGCTATTACGGCGAGTTGCGCGCCATGGGGCTGCCGGTCGACCACATCGACGTCGGCGGCGGTCTCGGCGTGGACTACGACGGCACCCACTCGCGCAACGCCAGCTCGATCAACTACGACATGCGCGACTACGCCGATGCCGTGGTCGACATGCTCAAGGAGTTCTGCGACCGCCAGGAAATCCCCCATCCGCACATCTTTTCCGAGAGCGGCCGGGCGATGACCGCGCACCACGCCGTGCTGCTGGTGCAGGTCACCGACGTCGAGCGACACAACGACAAGGTGCCGGAGATCGAGCCGGGTCTCGAGCAGCCAGAAGTGTTGCAGTGGCTGATCGAGCTGCTCGATGACAGCGACCCGGAAATGGTCGCCGAAACCTACTGGCGCGCTACCCACTACATCGAGGAGGTGGCCGCGCAGTATTCGGCCGGCAAGCTGAGCCTGGCGCAGAAGGCGCTGGCTGAGCAGTGCTACTTCGCCATCTGCCGTCGCCTGCACAACCAGCTCAAGGCGCGTCAGCGTTCGCACCGCGCGGTGCTCGACGAACTCAACGACAAGCTCGCCGACAAGTACATCTGCAACTTCTCGGTGTTCCAGAGCCTGCCGGACACCTGGGCCATCGGCCAGATCCTGCCGATCCTGCCGCTGTCGCGCCTGGACGAGGAGCCGTTGCGCCGCGCCGTATTGCAGGACCTGACCTGCGACTCCGACGGCAAGATCCGTCAGTACGTCGACGAGCAGTCCATCGAGACCAGCCTGCCGGTGCATGAACTGCGTGAGGGCGAGGATTACGTGCTGGGCATCTTCCTGGTCGGTGCGTACCAGGAGATTCTCGGCGACATGCACAACCTGTTCGGTGACACCGACTCGGTGAACATCTACCAGGCCGCCGATGGCAGCGTGGTGCACGCCGGCATCGAGACCCATGACACCATCGAGGACATGCTGCGTTACGTGCACCTGTCGCCCGAAGAGCTGATGACCCACTACCGCGACAAGGTGGCCAGCGCCAAGATCAGCGCCCGTGAGCGCACCCAGTTCCTCGATGCCCTGCGTCTGGGGCTGACCCGCTCGTCCTACCTGGCGTCCTGATCGAGCGCCGTCGCCAGCCGCCGGGCCAGGTGCAATGCCTGCTCGGCGCTGGCGATATTGGTAAAGCCCAGTAGCAACCCGCTGCCGCAGGGATACGTCCGAGCCCATTGCGACAAGGCCATCACGGCCAACCCTGCGCCTTGCGCTCGGGCGGCGAGGGCGACGTCATCCTGCGAGGCATCGAGGCGCGCCAGCAGATGAATGCCGCCTGCCTGCAACTCCACCCGTAAAGCTGAACCGAATACCTGCGCCAGTGCCGTTGCCAGAAAACCGCGACGCTCGGCATAGAGTGCACGCATGCGCTTGAGGTGACGGGCGAAGTGACCCTGATCGAGAAAGTCCGCGGTGATCGCCTGGGGCAATGCCGGGCAGCCGTGGTCGAAGGTGCGCGCGCAGGCCGCGAAGCGCTCCACCTGCTCCGGTGGCACCACCAGGTAGGCGAGACGCAGGCCGGGGAACAGCACCTTGCTGAAGGTGCCGCAATACAGCACGCGACCGTGGTGATCGAGGCTTTTCAGTGCCGGTAGCGGACGGCCGACGTAGCGGTATTCGCTGTCGTAATCGTCCTCGACGATCCAGGCCTGGCTGGCCTGTGCCCACTCCAGCAGCGCCAGGCGCCTCGGCAGGCTCAGGGAGACGCCGAGCGGGCTCTGGTGCGAGGGCGTGACCAGTGCGCAGCGGGCATCGACGGCAAGCCTGCGTCCTTCGTCCACGCATAGGCCCTGGTCATCCACCGGCACTGGAATCAGTTGTAGATCGGCACCTTCGAGCGCCTCGCGCGCCTTGAAATAACCCGGGTCTTCGAACCAGCAGGAATCGCCTGTTTTGAGTAGTGCCTGGCGAATCAACAGCAGGCTGCTGCGATAGCTGGCGGTGATGAACACCTGGCGTGGCTCGCAGGCAATACCGCGCGACACGCCCAGATAGCGCACCAGGCTGCGGCGCAGAGTGGCCAGACCCTGCGCGTCTGGGTAGTCCAAGTCAGTTGATGCCAGCTGGCGCAAATGACGGACGCCTAGGCGGCTCCACAGCTTTCGGGGGAAGGCGTCCAGCGCGGGTAAACCGAGCTGGAAGGGCAGTGCTTCGCGGGGCGAACGCTCGCTTGCTGCAGGCCTGGTTCGAGGCTTGGTCGACACACCGGTGCCTGCCGGGGTTTGTGGCAGCTGCGGTGAAACCACTGTGCCAGCCGGGCCTCGGGGCAGCAGATAGCCTTCACCGATGAGCAACTGATAGGCCGCCTCCACCGTGCCGCGCGCCAGATTCAGCTCGCTCGCCAAGGCGCGTACCGACGGTACGCGTTCGCCAGGTTGCACGCGACCATCGGCGATGGCTTCGCGCAAGCGTTGATAAAGCTGCAGATAGATCGGCGCGGCCTGGTCGCGCGTGGGGGCGAGGTGGACGAGCATTCCTATGTCCTACTCAGTTGGTAAGTTCTTGGCTCTATTGACTATGCCATGTTCTGCCTAAAGTGGTGGCTGTCTTCGCTGGAGAACCGCCATGACCCCTGACTGCCGCTACGAATGGTTCGATACCCCGGAGCAATGGCGCACCTGCTACGAGCTGATGCGCGTGTTGCGCCCGCAACTGAGCGATACCGATGACTTCGTCCAGCGTTTGCAGCGCCAGGCCGAGCAGGGCTATCGCCTATTGGCCGCACGTTCCGCTGGCGAGGTGGTGGGGCTGGCCGGTTGTCGCTTGCAGGAGAACCTGCTGCATGGACGTTTCTTCTATGTCGACGATCTGGTGACGCGCGAGGATGTGCGCAGCCAGGGCATCGGCGAGCGGCTGCTGCACGAGGTCCGTGCCCAGGCCCGGCGCCTGGGCTGCGTCAATCTGGTGCTGGATACCGCGCTGGGCAATGCGCGCGGGCAACGTTTCTACTACCGTCAGGGCTTGCTGGGTCTGGGCATGCACTTTCGCGAGGCACTTTGAAATGCAACGAATCCTGTTACTGCACTGCAGCCCTTATGGCCGTCAGAGTCGAGGCAGCGTCCTGGCCCTGGAACTGGTCGAGCGTCTGCGCCGGCGCCATCCCGGGGCACAGTTGCTCGAACGCGACCTGGCCCGTGCGCCACTGCCGGCGCCAGACGCAGGCTATGCCACGGCATTGGTGGCGCGGGCGCCGAACGAGGACCCTGCGCTGAGCCTGTCCGAGCAGCTGATTGGCGAGCTGGAGAACAGCGATTGCCTGGTAATCTCCACGCCCATGCACAACTTCACGGTACCGGCGACGCTCAAGTCGTGGATCGATCACGTGCTGCGCATCGGCCGTAGTTTTGCCGCCACCGAGACGGGCAAGGTGGGCCTGCTGGAGGATCGTCCGACCTTCGTGGTGGTTAGCGCCGGCGGTGTCTATCGCGGTGAGCAGGCACGCCAGCCGGATTTTCTTACGCCCTATCTGCGCCATGTGCTGAGCACCATCGGTATCCATGACCTGGAGTTCATTCATCTGCAAGGCCTGGTACGCGGTCAGGAACATGCTGAGTCGATGCTGGCGCAGGCCCGCGAGCAACTGGCTTTCAATCCCCATCTCGCTGCACAGGAAGAGTTGTCATGAGTGCGCTACGTCAGCCCTATTACGAATTATCCGCCGAGGCGATGCAGGGTCTGCTTGCCACCAAGGTGGCGCTGGAGCGCGGCCCTTTGGGCAAGACGCTGCTGGAGCTGCTCTATCTGCGTGTGTCGCAGATCAACGGTTGCGCGTTCTGCCTGGAGAAACACAGCCAGTCACTGCGTGAGGAGGGCGTGCCGCAGCTTAAATTGGACAGCCTGGCTGGTTGGCGAGTGAGCCGGCATTTCGATGCCCGCGAGCAGGCGGCGTTGGCCTGGGCCGAGTCGCTGAGCGACATCGCCAGCAGCCACGCTGCCGATACAGATTATCTGCCGCTGGAGGCGCATTTCTCGCCCAGGGAAATTTCCGATCTGACCATCGCCGTGGCCCTGATGAGCGGGCTCAATCGTCTGGCCATCGGCATGCGCCTCTGATCACGGAGTTGCTGCGATCACCCCGTAGCCGCGCGCCATCAGCGTGGCCAGCAGCGGGATTACCAGCAACAGCAGCAGCTCGATACGAATGCTCCAGGTCACCAGGCGTACCTGCCGAGCGCTTGGCTCGGGCACCCGGCCGGCTTTCACCGTGCTACGCCATTTGATGAACACCACGGTGGGCAGGATCGACAGCAGGCCCACCAGCACGAACAGTCCGAGCTTGGCGTGGAACAGGCTGTTGCCCATGTAGTAGGCCGCGCCCTTGCCGAACCACAGCACGCGGGCGATACCGGTGAGCAGTACCAGGCCGGCGCAGAGGCCGTAGGCCAGGTCGGTGGTCATCAGGCTGCGTGCCCGGGACAGATCCAGCGGCGCCTTGAACAGCACGTGTTCGATGCTCAGCAGGGCGAACAGGGCGAAGATCGACAGGTAGTGCAGGTAAGCGACGAATGCGGCAGTCATGTGATTTTCCTTCAGTGAGCACTGGGGGCGAGTTCACTGCGGTTGCGACCGCCACGCTTGGCTCGGTACAACGCCTGGTCGGCTCGTTTGAGCCCGTCCACGGCGTTCTCGCCGGGGCCCAGCAGCGTACAGCCGAGGCTGGTGGTCTGCTGCAGTTCGGCATTTTCCAGCTGCATCGGCTGGCTGGCGATGGTCAGGCGGATGCGCTCGGCAATCTGCAGCAGCTCCTGCTCATCGTGCACCTGGCAGAGGATGACGAACTCCTCGCCGCCGTTGCGTGTGACCACATCCTGAGGGCGTACCGCTGCGCTCATGCGTCGTGCGCTTTCCCACAGCACGTGGTCGCCACCGTCGTGGCCGTGGGTGTCGTTGACCTGCTTGAAGTGATCCAGGTCGCAGTAGATCAGGCCCAGGCGCAGTTGATGGCGCTCGGCTGCGGCTTGCTCCAGGGGCAGAAAATGCAGCAGCCCGGCGCGGTTCCAGAGTTGGGTCAGCGCATCGAGCATGCCCTTGCGCTGTTCACGGCTGAGGGCATCACGCAGGTCACTGGCCTGCTGCGAGCAATGCTGCAGGTGCAGGTAGTTTTCAGTGAGGTAGGCCAGATCGCGTAGCTTGAAGCGATCCTGGTGGCCGAACTGGCGCGGCTTCGGGTCTGCCACGCACAGGGTACCCAGCGGCATGCCGTTGACGTCGCGTAGCGGCCAGCCGGCATAGAAGCGTACATCAGGGGTGTTGAGTGCCAGCTCGGTGCCGGCGAAACGCTGGTCTATCTGGCTGTCTTCGACGATCAGCGGCTCGTCATGCAGAACCACGTGTGAGCAGTACGACAGGCTGCGCGCCGTCTCTGCTACGTCCAGCCCCTGGCGACTCTTGAACCATTGACGGTCACGGTCGACCAGCGTGACCAGCGCCAGTTTCACCTGGAACAGGTCATGGGCCAGTCGGGTCAGGGTATCGAGATAGGGGTCGGCAGGTGTGTCGAGCAGCTCCAGGCGATCCAGGGCTTGCTGGCGCTCGGCTTCATTCGGCGGGATTGGCACGCTGAGCATGGGGCGATCTCTCCTTAAGGTGGGGAAGGGAACCACAGGTCGCGACGGCTCAATTGCCAAGCATAGCCAGCCAATACCAGGCTGCGCAGCCCCATGAATGCCAGAAATGCCAACCACAGCCCGTGGTTGCCCAGGCTTTGCAGCCACCAGCCCAGCGGCAGCGTCACCACCAGGGCGATGAGCATGGCGTCGCGCATTTCCCGGGCACGTGTTGCGCCGATGAACAGGCCATCGAGCAGGTAGCTCCACACTGCCAGCAGAGGCAGCAGCGCCAGGTAGGGCAGGAAGTTCAGGGCCAGTTCGCGGACTTCGGCAATGTTCGTGAGCAGGCTGACGAACCAGTGCCCGCCGAGCAGGAAGAACAGCGCGAAGCCTGCACTGGCCAGCAGCGACCAGGTGCCGGCCACCAATAACGAGCGGCGCAGCGCATCGCGGTCACGCGCTCCCAGCGCATGGCCGCACAGGGCTTCGACGGCATGCGCCAGACCGTCCAGGGCATAGGCTGTCAACGTCAGACCATTGAGCAGCAGGGCATTGGCCGCCACCGTGGCATCACCCAGGCGCGTGCCTTGCACGGTGATCAGGAAGAACACCAGCTGCAGCGCCAGGGTGCGGATGAAGATGTCGCGGTTGACTGCCAGCAACGGGCGCCAGTTGCTCCAGCGTTTCAGCGCGCTGTGATCGAGGTGGCCGGGATAGTGCTGCAGCGCGCCACGGGCCAGCCACACGCCGACCAGGGCGCCGCTCCATTCGGCAATCACCGAAGCCCAGGCCGCGCCGGCCACGCCCCATTCCAGACCGAGCACGAACAGCAGGTCCAGCGACACGTTGATCAGATTGGCAGTGAGCAGAATGGCCAGAGGGCCACGAGCGCTTTGCGTGCCCAGCAGCCAGCCGATCAGTGCATAGGTCGCCAGGCTGGCGGGCAGGCCGAACAGGCGAATCTGGAAGTATTGGCGCGCCAATTGGTCCAGTTCTGCCGATGGCTGCATCAGGCTCAGCGCCGCGCTGCTGAAGGGTAACGCCAGCAAACCGAGGAGCAAGGCCAGGAATACGCCCAGGCCGAGCCCCTGCACCAGTACCTGACGCAATGCTCCGCCATCCCCGCGGCCGGCGGCCTGTGCGGCGAAACCGGTGCTGCCCATGCGCAGAAACCCCATCGCCCAGGTCAGCAGGGTATAGAGGCTGCCTCCGACCGCGACCGCAGCAAGCTGGTGAGCATGCGGCAGGTGACCGACCACGGCGGTATCGACCAGCGCCACCATGGGCACCGAGAGGTTGGAGAGAATCATCGGTGCAGCCAGCGCCCAGACCTTGCGTTGGGTCGGGGTGTGGCGCCAGGCATCGAGCAGGGCGGACATGGGCGGCTCCGGCAAAACGCCGATTATAGGCACAGCCCCGGCGTGCTCGCACATTGCCCCTGGAGTGTGAGTGGCTTGGCGAATTCGTCGGGATGACTCGTCGCCGTGAGGGCGCCTCGGCTATAGTTGTCGGCCTCTGCGCCCCCTGATTCTGGAGCCCGCAATGCCGAACAAAGGACTGCTTCTGGCCTTGGCGCTGACCCTGCTCAGCGCCTGTGATTCCTCTGAACCCCCTGCCACGGTGACCCCGGCTACCCCTGCTGCGCAACAGCCGCAGGCGCCTGCCCCCGCGGTCGACCGCGAGGCGCTGGCCGAGCGCTACGCCGGGCGCGAGCTGGAGGTGGTCGACGTCTCCGAAGTGCAGCTCGATGGTGCCAGTGCGCTGTCGGTGACATTCTCCATTCCTCTGGACCCCGACCAGCCCTTCGCCGAACGCCTGCATCTGGTCGATAGCGTCTCTGGCAAGGTCGATGGCGCCTGGGAACTGACCGACAACCTCAGCGAGCTGCGCCTGCGCCACCTCGAGCCGCAGCGCAAACTGGTGCTGACCATCGATGCCGGCCTCAAGTCGATCAATGGTGGCAAGCTCGCCGCCGAGCATGTCAGCCGCTTCGAGACCCGCGACCTGCAGGCCAGCGTCGGTTTCGCCAGCCGTGGCTCGCTGCTGCCGACCCGTCTGGCCGAAGGCCTGCCGGTGATCGCCCTGAACGTCGACAAGGTCAACGTCGAGTTCTTCCGCATCAAGCCCGAGGCGCTGCCGAACTTTCTCTCGCGCTGGGGCCGCGCCAGCAATCTGGATACCTGGGAGGCGCGCGAGCTGCTGCCGATGGCCGAGCTGGTCTATGGCGGTCGCTTCGACCTCAACCCGGCGCGCAACACCCGCGAGACCCTGCTGCTGCCCATCGCCGGCCTGGAGCCGTTCAAGCAGCCTGGCGTCTATCTGGCCGTGATGCGTGAGGCTGGCAGTTACAGCTATTCGCAGCCGGCAACGCTGTTTTCCCTGAGCGATATCGGCCTCTCCGCCCATCGCTATCGTGACCGCCTGGATGTGTTCACCCAGGCGCTGGAAGGCGGTAAGGCGCAGTCCGGGGTGCAGCTGGAACTGCTCGACGGCGACGGTGCGCTGCTTGCCGAGGGCAAGACCGACTCGGCCGGCCATGCGCAGTTGCCGCTGCCGGCCAAGGCCCAGGTGCTGCTGGCCAAGCAGGACGAGCAGACCAGCCTGCTGCGCCTGAATACGCCTGCGCTTGACCTTGCCGAGTTCGACATCACCGGCCCGACAGCGCATGCCCTGCAGTTCTTCGTGTTCGGTCCGCGTGATCTGTATCGTCCCGGCGAGACCGTATTGCTCAACGGCTTGTTGCGCGATGCCGATGGCAGTCCGGTCAAGGCTCAGCCGGTGAGCGTCGAGGTGCGCCGTCCGGACGAGCAGATCAGCCGCAAGTTCGTCTGGAATGCCGGTGATGATGGTCTCTACCAGTACCAGTTGCCGCTGGCCGAGGAGGCACCGACCGGCCGCTGGCAGTTGTTGCTGGACCTGGGCGATGGCAGCCCGCAGCTCTATGAGTTCCTCGTCGAGGACTTCCTGCCCGAGCGCATGGCCCTGGAGCTCAAAGGCCAGGACCAGCCCTACGCGCCGGGCGACAGCGCCGAATTCGCGGTGACCGGGCGTTACCTCTACGGCGCGCCAGCGGCCGGTAATCGCCTGACCGGGCAGCTCTACGTGCGTCCGCTGCGTGAGGCGGTGGCGAGCTTGCCGGGCTATCAGTTCGGCGACGTCACCGAAGCCGACCTGAGCCAGGATCAGGAGCTCGACGAGCAGAATCTCGATGACCAGGGGCGCGCCGTGCTGCGCCCGGAAAACCGCTGGGGTGACTCCAAGTCGCCGCTGCGTCTGATCCTCCAGGCCAGCCTGCAGGAGTCCGGTGGCCGCCCGATCACCCGCCGCATCATTCAGCCGGTATGGCCCGCCGAGCGTTTGCCGGGGCTGCGCGGCCTATTCGAGGGCGAGGAAGTCGACGCCGATAGCCTGGCCGAGTTCGAAATACTGGTGGCCGACGCCGCCGGCAACAAGCTGGCGGCCGACAACCTCAAGGTGCGCCTGGTGCGCGAACGCCGCGACTACTTCTGGAGTTTCTCCGACGGTGAAGGCTGGCGTCACAACTACAACGAGAAATTCCTCACTCTCAGCGACGAGCCGCTGAAGGTCGCCGCGGGCGGCACCGCCAAGGTCAGCTTCCCGGTGGAATGGGGCCCGTATCGGGTCGAGGTGGTGGACAACCAGACCGGTCTGGTCAGCAGCCTGCGTTTCTGGGCCGGCTACCGCTGGCAGGACAACGCCGATGGCGGTGCAGTACGCCCGGATCAGGTCAAGCTGGCGCTGGATAAACCCGCCTATGCCGCTGGCGACGTGGCCAAGATCACCGTCACCCCGCCGGCTGCCGGCAATGGCTACCTGCTGGTCGAGTCCAGCGACGGGCCGCTGTGGTGGGAGGAGATCAGCGTGCCGGCCGAAGGCAAGACCTTCGAGCTACCCATCGACAAGAAATGGGCACGCCACGACCTCTACCTCAGCGCCCTGGTGGTGCGTCCCGGTGAGCGCAAGGCGCAGGTTACCCCGAAACGCGCGGTCGGCCTGCTGCACCTGCCGCTGGAACGTGCCCCGCGCAAGCTGGCGGTGAGCCTGGAGGCGCCCGAGAAAATGCGGCCCAAGCAGCCGCTGAAGGTCAAGGTCAGCGCACGCAATGCCGACGGCAGCATCCCTGACAAGGTGCATGTACTGGTCGCCGCGGTGGACGTGGGCATCCTCAATATCACCAGTTATGCCACGCCCGATCCTTTCGCCAACTTCTTCGGGCGCAAGGCCTATGGCGCTGACCAGCTGGATATCTACGGCCAACTGATCGAAGCCCAGGGGCGTGTCGCCAGCCTGGCCTTCGGTGGTGATGCCGGCCTTGCCGCCGGTGGCAAACGCCCGGATACCAGTGTGCTGATCGTCGCCCTGCAGAGCGATGCGCTGAAACTGAACGACAAGGGCGAGGGCGAAGTCAGCCTGGACATTCCCGACTTCAACGGCGAGCTGCGACTGATGGCCCAGGCCTGGACCGACGAACGCTTCGGCATGGCCGAGGCCAAGACGGTGGTCGCTGCGCCGCTGATCGCCGAACTGTCGATGCCGCGTTTCCTTGCCGGTGGTGACGAAACCACCCTGGCGCTGGACCTGACCAACCTGTCCGGTGCCGAGCAGCAGCTCGACGTGCAGGTCAGTGTGGAAGGCCAACTGCGTCTGCTCAACCAGGGTGAGGCGCCGATCCGTCTGAACGACGGCCAGCGCACCACACTGCGCATTCCGGTGCGCGCCGAAGGTGGCCTGGGGCAGGGGCGTATCCACGTCGAGGTGCAGGGGCTGGCGCTGCCGAACGAGACGCTGGGTGACTTCAGCCGCGAGTGGACGCTGGGCATCCGTCCGGCCTATCCGGCGCAGCTGCAGCACTTCCGTGCAGTGCTGGGGGAGGGCGAGCCCTGGACCCTGCCGGCCGGAACCTTGAACCAGTTCGAGCCTGCCGGGCTGGAAGCCGTGCTGGCGCTGTCGAGCCGGCCGCCGCTGAACCTCGGGGAGCAGGTTCGTGCCCTCAAGGCGTACCCCTACGGCTGTCTGGAGCAGACCACCAGTGGCCTGTACCCGTCGCTCTACGCCGATGCTGCGAGTCTCAAGCGTCTTGGCCTGGAGGGTGAGCCGGACGAGCAGCGACGCAAGAGCATCGAGTTGGGCATCGAGCGCCTGCTCGGCATGCAGCGGCATAACGGCAGCTTCGGCCTATGGAGTGCCGAGAGTGAAGAGGAGTACTGGCTCACAGCTTATGTCACCGACTTCCTCCTGCGCGCTCGCGAGCAGGGTTTCGGCGTGCCACCGGAGGCGCTGAAGAAGGCCAATGACCGCCTGCTGCGCTACCTGCAGCAGAGCAGCCTGATCGAGGCCAGTTACAGCCAGGACTTCGCCCACACCCGCTTCGCCGTACAGGCTTACGCCGGCTACGTTCTGGCACGCAGCCAGCAGGCGCCGCTGGGCGCGCTGCGCAGCCTGTTCGACCGCCGCAACGATGCGCGCTCCGGCCTGCCGCTGGTGCAACTGGCCGCCGCGCTGAAACTGATGGGCGATGCGCCGCGTGCCGAGCAGGCGCTGAACCAGGGGCTGATCCAGCAGCGTGATGGCGAGCGCTGGATGGCCGACTACGGCAGCCCGCTGCGTGATCAGGCGCTGATTCTCGCCTTGCTGGAAGAGCACGACCTGGCTGCCGGCCAGCGTGAGCAGCGGCTGTTCAACCTGGCTGATGAGCTGGCGGGGCAGCGCTGGTTGTCGACCCAGGAGCGCAACTCGCTGTTCCTCGCCGGTCGCGGCATTCTCGGCAAGCCGGAGCAGGCGTGGAGCGCTGCGCTTGCCAGCGGCGCCTTCCAGTTCGAACTGAGCAACCAGCAGCCCGGCATCAAGCTGGAGCGTGCCGAACTGGCCGAGCCGTTGAGCGTTAGCAACGCCGGCAGCACCAAGCTGTACCAGCAACTGACGCTGTCCGGTTATCCGAGCCAGGCGCCACACGCCGGTGGCGAGAACCTGAGCATCGAGCGCGAGTATCTCGGCATGGATGGCCGTCCGCTTGATCTGCAGCGCCTCGATAGTGGCGAGCTGGTGCTGGTGCACCTGGCCGTGCGGGCCAGCCAGCGCGTACCGGATGCCCTGGTGGTGGACCTGCTGCCGGCCGGCCTGGAGCTGGAGAACCAGAATCTGGCGCAGAGCGCGGCGAGCCTCGATGACGCCGGTAGCAACGTCAAGGAGTGGCGCCAGTCGATGCAGAACGCGCGGATCAAGCACCAGGAGTACCGTGGCGATCGCTACGTGGCAGCGGTGGACGTGGATGATTACGGCACTACCCATCTGCTCTACCTGGCCCGCGCAGTGACGCCTGGCAGCTACCGGGTGCCGCCACCGCAGGTGGAGTCCATGTACCGGCCGAGCTGGCAGGCGCTGGGTAGTGCGCCGTCATCGTTGGTGGTTAGGGGGCGTTAAAAGCGACCCCGGATTGCATCCGGGCTACAGATCGCGTAGCCCGGATGCAATCCGGGGATTTTCGAGCACAAGGAGGTGCCGAATGGTGAGATACCGCAGAGCCAAGGTAGCCGGCGGCTGTTATTTCTTGACGCTGGCTCTGCAAGACAGACGTAGTGATCTGCTGTTCAAAAGCGCGGCGCTTTTACGTCGATGTTTGCAGAGCACGCAGGTTCGATTGCACTTTCGAGTACCTGCGTTGGTGGTGCTGCCAGATCACCTGCACATGCTTATGGTGCTACCACCTGATGACGCCGATTTCTCTGCGCGAATCCGTATGCTCAAGGCCTCGTTCGTGGGAGCACTACGCCAGCAGGTTGGCAGCGAAGTGCGTACCAACGCCAAAGGTGAGGCCAACATCTGGCAGCGACGATTCTGGGAGCATCTGATTCGTGACGAGCAGGATTACTGCCATCATGTGGACTACATCCATATCAATCCGCTCAAGCATGGCCTGGTCACTCGCGTGCGCGATTGGCCGTTTTCCAGCTTTCATCATTATGTGCGTCAAGGTTTGCTACCCATCGACTGGGCCGGCGGAGCAGACGTCGAGATCGAAGATGCTGGTGAATGAGGTGTTCCCCGGATTGCATCCGGGCTACGCGGGATCTGTAGCCCGGATGCAATCCGGGAGCTTGTGCTGACCATGCGACTCAAGCGCCTACGTCGCTGGCTTATCGTCGCTTGCGTACCCTTAGCCCTGCTCTGGCTAGCCGACCGCGTGTTCCCGCTGCCCCTGCCCGAAGACGACCTCGCCCGCGTGGTGCTGGCCGAAGACGGCACGCCGCTGTGGCGTTTCGCCGACCGTGACGGGGTATGGCGCTATCCGGTGACGCCGGACGAGGTCTCGCACTATTACCTGGAAGCCCTGCTGACCTACGAGGATCGCTGGTTTCGCCAGCACCCTGGGGTCAACCCGCTGGCGTTGGGGCGCGCGGCCTGGCAGAACCTTACCGGCGGACGCGTGGTTTCCGGTGGCAGCACGCTGTCGATGCAGGTGGCGCGGCTGCTCGATCCGCATGGCCGTGACCTGCCCGGTAAGCTCAAGCAGCTATGGCGCACCGCGCAGCTGGAGTGGCATCTGTCCAAGGACGAAATCCTCACCCTGTATCTGAATCGCGCGCCCTTCGGTGGCACCTTGCAGGGCGTGGCCGCCGCCAGCTGGAGTTATCTGGGCAAGCCACCAAGCCAGCTCACCCGCGCCGATGCCGCGCTGCTCGCGGTGCTGCCACAGGCACCCAGCCGCTTGCGCCCGGATCGCCATCCCGAGCGCGCCCAGGCGGCGCGTGACAAGGTGCTCAGGCGTCTGGGCGAGTTCCAGGTGTGGCCGCAGGCCCAGGTGGACGAGGCTCTGGAAGAGCCGGTATTCCTCGCTCCGCGCCGCGAGCCGAGCCTGGCGCCTTTGCTGGCGCGGCGACTGAACCGCGCCGGCAGTCCGCCGCTGATTCGCACCACCCTCGATGCCGCTTTGCAGCAGCGTCTGGAGGACCTGCTGCTGGGCTGGCGCGCGCGCCTGCCCGAGCGCACTTCGGCGGCAATTCTGGTGGTCGAACACGAGAGCATGGCGGTACGTGCCTATCTCGGATCGGTGGATATCGGCGACACCTCGCGTTTTGGCCACGTCGACATGGTTCGCGCCCTGCGTTCGCCCGGTTCGACACTCAAGCCCTTTCTCTACGGCATGGCGCTGGATAGCGGGCTGATCCACTCCGAATCGCTGCTGCAGGACGTGCCGCGACATTACGGCGACTACCGCCCCGGCAATTTCGCCGCCGGCTTCATCGGCCCGGTGTCGGCCAGTGAAGCTTTGGCTACCTCACTCAATCTGCCTGCCGTGCAGTTGTTGGAGGCATACGGGCCGAAGCGCTTCGCCGGCGAGCTGCGTAGCGCAGGGTTGCCGATTCGTCTGCCGGCGCTGGCCGAGCCAAACCTGGCGCTGATCCTTGGTGGCGGTGGCTCGCGGCTGGAGTCGCTGGTGGCCGGTTACAGTGCTTTTGCCCGCAGCGGTATGGCAGCCCGGCCACGCCTGCAGCCAGACGATGAACTACGCGAGCGCCGTCTGTTGTCGCCTGGTTCGGCCTGGATCATCCGACGCATCCTCAGCGGCCAGGCGCGACCGGATCGCGACCCGCGCGCACAGCTGGCGCAGCGTCCGACCCTGGCCTGGAAGACCGGCACCAGCTACGGCTTTCGCGACGCCTGGGCCATCGGGGTCGGTCCGCGTCATCTGATCGGCATCTGGATCGGCCGACCGGACGGTACGCCGGTGCCCGGCCAGTTCGGTCTGGCCTCGGCCGCGCCACTGCTGCTGCAGGTGCATGATCTGCTGGTCAATCGCGACAGTCAGCGTGGCATCGCGGCGCCGGTCGATACGCAGCCGGCCGAGGTGGGCGTGGCCGCCATCTGCTGGCCGCTGGGGCAGCCGATGAGCAGGGATGATCCCAACTGCCGGCGCCTGCGCTTCGCCTGGACGCTGGAGGGCACCACGCCACCGACCTTGCAGGCCGCCGATCAGCCGCTGGGCAGTGGCCTGCGCGAACGTTATTGGGTCAATACCGAGGGGCATCGTGTCGGGCCGGCCTGCGCAGGCGCCGAGGCGCGCGAGCTGGTGTTGTGGCCTGCTCCGCTGGAGCCCTGGTTGCCCCGTCGGGAACGGCGTGCCGCGCGCTTGCCGGGTATCGATCCGAGCTGTCCACCGCCAAGCAGCAGCCAGGTAGCGCCGCTTTCCATCGTTGGCGTACGCGATGGTGATCGTCTGCGCCGGCCGCAGGGCAATCACGAGCCGCTGCGCCTCAGCCTGTCGGCACTGGGTGGCAATGGCCGGCGCTGGTGGTTCCTCGATGGTCAGCCACTGGGTGACAGCGCCCAGGATGCGTCCTTCAACCATGCCTTCGACAGCGGCAGGCACCAGCTCAGTGTGCTCGACGAAGGCGGCCAGACCGCTCGTCTGGAATTCAGCATAGGGCCTTGAGTCGATCGGTCTGTCAGCCTGCAGGCGCCGGCTGCTCTGGCCTGGAGCCTGGCCTGCGCCGTTAAGGATCGCGGCTGGTGTGGATAAAGCTTGGCAGTGGAGCGCCGATATGAAATCTGTCGGTAACCGGATTGCAATTTGTGTACATTTTTGTATCCAATTGCTCGGGCAAACTCCAACCACCACCGGGAGAAGCCCCATGCGCCTCTGGCAACGCAGTATTCAGTGGCAATTGATCCTCAGCATGGGCGCGGCCCTGCTGGCCAGCATTCTCATCGTCGTCGGCATCTATTCCGTGGTGGTCGATCGCCTGACCGAGCGCTACCTGATCGAGGAGGCGCTGCCGGCGCGGGTGCTGGCGATCCGTAACGACCTGGAGCGGGTGCTGACTGCGCCGATCACCGCCAACGCCTCGATTGCCGAGAACAGCCTGGTTCAGGACTGGCTCGTCGCAGGCGAGGACGCCGCTCGGCGTGACGAGTTCGCCCGTTATCTCGAAGGCGTGCGTGCGCAGCAGAACGCCATGACGACCTCCATCGTTGCCCTGGCCAGCGGCAACTACACCACTGGCGAAGGGTTGATGCGCACGCTTGACCGCAGCCAGGCGGAGAACCAGTGGTTCTATCGACTGGTCGACAGTGACCGGGATCGCGTGCTGGAAATCGACATCGACAAGACCACCCGGCTGCCTACGCTGTTCATCAACCAGCGCATCAAGCGTGGCGGCAAGACCCTCGGCGTTGCTGGCCTGGGTTATGACCTCGCGGACATGTCGAAGATGATCAGCGAGTTCCGCTTCGGCGAGCGAGGCCAGGTTTTCCTGATCGATAGCCAGGGCAACGTCAAGGTCCACCCGCATTCGCAACTGAGCGGTAGCGGTAAGCTCGGCGAGCTGTTCGGGGCCGACGCCAGCCGCCAGGTGCTCGCTGGCGACAGTCATGCGGTGCGCTTCGAGCGTGATGGCGAGACCTTTCTCGCCGTTGCGCAGAAGTTCGCCAGCATCGATTGGCTCCTGGTCAGCGAAGTGCCGGAGGCCGAAGTCTACGCCGAAGCACGTCAGGCGCTGCTGCTGACCAGCCTGATTGGCGTGGCTGTAGCGCTGCTGTTCCTCGGTCTGGTGGTATTGCTGGCGCGTGGCCTGGTGCGGCCGATCCGCCAAGTAACGCAGGCACTGGTGGAAATCGGCGGCGGTGGTGGCGACCTGACGCGCCGTCTCGATGAATCGCGGGCTGATGAACTGGGTGACCTGGCTCGAGGCTTCAACCGTTTTCTCGCCAGCCAGCGCGACCTGATCGGCGATGTGCTGGCCACCAGCGAGCGGCTGCGCACGGCAGTCGGTCAGGTGGCGCGGGTGGTGGAGAACACTGCCGGACGCGCCGTGCAGCAGCAGGAAATGACCGACATGGTGGCCACCGCCGTGCACGAGATGGGCCTGACCGTACAGGAGATCGCGCGCAACGCCAGCAATGCTGCGCAGTCCTCGCACAGCGCCCGAGAAGAAGCGCAGAGCGCGCGTCAGGTGGTCGGACAGTCCATTGCCCATATCGAGCGGATGTCTGCCGATATTGGTAGCGCCGCGGGTGCGGTAAGCGAATTGGCTGAACAGGTTGCGTCCATCGATCAGGTGCTGGCGGTGATTCGCGGCATCTCGGAACAGACCAATCTGCTGGCGCTGAACGCCGCCATCGAGGCGGCGCGGGCTGGAGAGATGGGCCGAGGGTTTGCCGTGGTGGCCGATGAGGTCCGTACGCTGGCCAGTCGCACCCAGGCCTCGACCGATGAGATCCAGCAGATGATTCAGCGTCTCAAGCAGGGTGCGGAAACGGCGGTCAGCTCGATGCATGCCGGCCAGTCGGCCACCAGTACCGGTGTCGAATCCAGTCAGCGCACGGGGCAGTCACTCGGCGCGATCACCTCGCAGGTCGAGCGCATCAGCGATATGAATACCCAGGTGGCTGCGGCGACCGAAGAGCAAAGTTCGGTGACCGAAGAGATCAACCGCAACGTGCAGGGCATCGCCGACCTGGCGCACGCGACAGCCGGCGAGGTGCGCGCTTGCCGTGAGGATTGCCAGACACTGAGTCGCCTGGCTGACGATCTCGCCGGGCAAATGGGCAAGTTCCGTCTGTAGTGAGTCGTGATGGTTTCGTCGGGTGTGCCGTGCGCGGCGCTTTTCGTCGCGAGGTCAACGGGGCGCGCAGCCAGGCGACCCGCGACCCCCCAACCTGAATTCGCGCGTGATCCTGAGGCAGGCGCGCTTCAGTGATCGGCCGCGACCAGGCGGTTGCGACCTTCGCGCTTGGCCCGATACAGCGCGCCGTCGACACGCTTGAAGAAGGCATCGGCGTCGCCATCGTGACGGCTGCTGAAACAGCCGACACCCAGGCTGGTGGTCAACGTCAGGCGCTGGCCAGCCAGCAGCAGGCCTTCGGCCTCCAGCTCCTGGCGAAAGTGCTCGGCCAGGTCCCAGGCCTGGGCTAGTGTGGTGCCCGGCAACAGTACGCCGAACTCCTCGCCGCCGAGACGCAGCAACGCATCGGCATCGCGGCGAAACACCTTGCGCATGCGCTCGGCGAAGGCACTCAGGCAGGCATCGCCACCGGCATGGCCGTGTTCATCGTTAACCTTCTTGAAGAAGTCGATATCCATCAGCACCAGCGATAGCGGCTCGCCCTGGCGCACCGCATTGGCCACCAGGCTGGGGAAAAGGTTGTTGAACTGATAGCGGTTGCCCAGCTGGGTCAGGCTGTCGGTGCGACTGAGCAGGTCGAGCTGGCTCTGCTGCTCCAGCAGTTTCAGCTCCAGGTCGAGCGTGGCGCGGTATTCACGATGATTGCGGCCGAGCACCAGGATCAGGTAGCTGAGGTAGAAGATCAGGGTGATCAGCACTGTGTGTTTTTGCTGCCAGTTCAGTGCCATCACGGTAAGGCCCGGCAGGTAGAGCAGGACCAGGGCCAGCAGCGCTCGGCCACGGCGCATGGCGAAATTGAAAGTCATCGCCGTGGCGAAGGCCACCGTCGCCAGGGTGGCGATCATTTCCGAGTCGTTGTAGGCGTCGCTGTACACCGCCAGTGCATGGGCCTGGCCCCAACACAGCGCAGTCACGATGATCAGACCCCAGTGACGATCCAGCCAACGCTGCAGTTGCTCGGGGCTCTCCAGGCCATCGGGCCGGTGCAGCAGGCGTGCCGCCAGAAGTGCGCCGAACAGCGTACACCCCAGCACGCCACTGAGAACGAGCTCTCCCGGCTTTGCGCTGAAGACCCAGGTCAGCAGCCAGGCGAGCAGGTAGAAGATGCCACCCAGGCGCGTGCGGATGCGGGTGTCATCCACTTCGCGCCATAGGGCGAAGGTATTGGGTTGGCGCGGTACTTCGGCGTCGGTCATGGTCGTTAGCCTGCTGTCGCTGGTGTTCAGCATCCAGGCTGTTGGGGCGACGTCAAAGCTTCTCCGAAACTTTTGTGATCACAGTCAGGAGCTGAGCATAGCGCTTTTTCCTGCAACGTAGGATGTCCAATTGCTAGTACTCTTTCGCCGTTCGTCTTTCTCGGCCTCACCCGTGTCGCGACGAGCTGTCTGGCGAACCTGACGTGATGGTCTAGGCTTGATAACGATTCGCTCGGCAACGCACCGGGCGTCAGCCTGATTTGGGAGACCCACGATGGACATGAACCGTCGACAGTTCTTCAAGGTCTGCGGCGTAGGCCTTGGAGCATCGAGCCTGGCGGCTCTGGGCGTCGCACCCCCGGAAGCCTTCGCCGACCAGGTGCGGCACTTCAAGTTGAGCCGCACCACCGAAACCCGCAACACCTGCCCCTACTGCTCCGTCGGCTGCGGCCTGATTCTCTACAGCCAGGGCGATGCAGCGAAGAATGTGGCGCAGAACATCATCCATATCGAGGGCGACGCCGACCATCCGGTCAACCGCGGCACCCTCTGCCCCAAAGGCGCCGGCTTGCTGGACTTCGTCCACAGCCCCAACCGCCTGAAATACCCGGAAGTACGCGAAGCCGGCTCCAATGAGTGGAAGCGTATCGACTGGGACGAAGCGCTGGATCGCATCGCCCGGCACGTGAAGGCCGACCGCGACGCCAATTTCATCGAGAAGAACGCACAGGGCCAGACGGTCAATCGTTGGCTGAGTTCGGGCTTCCTGGCCGCCTCGGCGTCGAGCAATGAGGCTGGCTACATCACCCACAAGGTGGTGCGTTCCCTTGGCATGCTGGGGTTCGATAACCAGGCACGTGTCTGACATGGCCCGACGGTGGCAAGTCTTGCCCCGACGTTTGGCCGTGGAGCCATGACCAACCACTGGACCGACATCAAGAATGCCGATCTGGTGCTGATCATGGGCGGCAACGCCGCCGAGGCCCACCCCTGTGGCTTCAAGTGGGTGACCGAAGCCAAGGCGCACAACAAGGCCAGGTTGGTGGTGGTCGATCCGCGCTTTACTCGTTCGGCCTCCGTGGCTGACCTCTATGCGCCGATTCGCACCGGCACCGATATCGCCTTCCTCGGTGGGCTGATCAACTACCTGCTGGAAAATGACAAGATCCAGCACGAGTACGTACGCAACTACACCGACGTCAGCTTCGTGGTGCGCGAGGACTATGCCTTCGAAGACGGCATGTTCAGTGGCTACAACGCCGAGATGCGGCGCTACGACAAGACCAGTTGGGGCTACGAGATCGGTGAAGACGGCTATGCCGTGGTCGATCCGACGCTGAGCCATCCACGCTGCGTGTTCAACCTGTTGAAGAAGCACTACAGCCGTTACACGCCTGACCTGGTCAGCAGCATTTGCGGCACGCCCAAGGCGCAGATGCTGCAGGTGTGGGAAACCATCGCCGAGTGCTCGGCGCCGGGCAAGGTCATGACCATCATGTACGCCCTGGGCTGGACGCAGCACTCGGTGGGGTCGCAGATGATCCGCACCGGCGCCATGCTGCAGTTGCTGCTGGGCAACATCGGTATGCCGGGTGGCGGGATGAACGCCCTACGTGGTCACTCCAACATCCAGGGGCTGACCGACCTCGGGCTGCTCTCCAATCTGTTGCCGGGCTACCTCAGCCTGGCGCTGGATGCCGAACAGGATTATGCCGCCTACATCGCCAGGCGCGCGCCCAAACCGCTGCGGCCGGGGCAGTTGTCCTACTGGCAGAACTACGAGAAGTTCCACGTCAGCCTGATGAAGGCCTGGTACGGCAAGAACGCCACGGCAGAGAACAACTGGGGCTTCGACTGGCTGCCCAAGCTGGATGTACCCGGCTACGACGTGCTCAAGGTCTTCGACATGATGTACGAGGGCAAGGTCAACGGTTACTTCTGCCAGGGTTTCAATCCCATCGCCTCGTTCCCCGACAAGGCCAAGGTCAGCGCTGCGCTGGCCAAGCTCAAGTACTTGGTAATCATGGACCCGCTGGCCACCGAGACTTCGGAGTTCTGGCGCAATGCCGGCGAGTTCAACGACGTCGACACCGCCAGCATCCAGACCGAGGTGTTTCGCCTGCCCACCACCTGCTTCGCCGAGGAGGATGGCTCGCTGGTCAACAGCGGACGCTGGCTGCAGTGGCACTGGAAGGGCGCCGAACCACCCGGCCAGGCACGCACCGACATCGCCATCATGGCCGGGCTGTTCCATCGCTTGCGCCAGGCCTATGCCACCGAGGGCGGCGCCTTCCCCGATCCGATCCTCAACCTAGACTGGTCGTATCTGAAACCGGACGAGCCAGGACCGGACGAGATCGCCCGCGAGTTCAACGGCAAGGCCCTTGAAGACCTCTATGACCCGGCCACCGGAGCGCTGCAGGCCAAGGCTGGCGAGCAGCTCAGTGGTTTCGGCCTGCTGCGCGCGGACGGTTCCACGGCCAGTGGTTGCTGGATCTTCTGCGGCTCGTGGACGGCGCAGGGTAACCAGATGGCGCGGCGTGACAACGCCGATCCCTACGCCATGGGCCAGACCCTTGGCTGGGCCTGGTCCTGGCCGGCCAACCGACGCATTCTCTACAACCGTGCCTCGGCCGACCCCGGCGGCAAGCCCTGGGACGTGGAGAAGAAGCGTCTGGTGTGGTGGAACGGCAAGGCCTGGGGCGGCACCGACGTGCCCGACTTCAAGGCCGACTCGCCACCTGCCGAGGGCATGAACCCTTTCATCATGAACCCTGAAGGGGTGGCGCGCCTGTTCGCCGTGGACAAGATGGCCGAAGGGCCATTCCCCGAGCACTACGAGCCGTTCGAGACGCCGATCGGGCGCAACCCGATGCACCCGGACAACGCGCTGGCCATCAGCAACCCGGCGGCGCGGGTGTTCAAGGCCGATATGGAGATGCTGGGCAAGGCGGACGCCTTCCCCTATGCAGCCACCACTTACCGCCTGACCGAGCACTTCCACTTCTGGACCAAACACTGTCGGCTCAACGCCATTACCCAGCCCGAGCAGTTCGTCGAAATCGGCGAGGCGCTGGCCAGGGAACTGGGCATCGCCGCCGGCGAGCGGGTCAAGGTGTCGTCCAACCGTGGCTACATCAACGCGGTGGCGGTGGTGACCAAGCGCATCAAGCCGCTGACCGTGGACGGCAAGACCGTGCACCAGATCGGCATCCCGCTGCACTGGGGCTTCGCCGGTGTGGCGCGCAACGGCTACCTGACCAACACCCTGACGCCCTTCGTTGGCGACGGCAACACGCAGACTCCGGAATTCAAGTCGTTCCTGGTCAACGTGGAAAAGGCATAGGAGCAGCGTCATGGCCTCACAAGACATCATCGCCCGCTCCGCCACCACCACGCCGATGCCCTCCGTAAGGCAGGTCGGCGAGGTGGCCAAGCTTATCGACGTTTCCAAGTGCATCGGCTGCAAGGCCTGTCAGGTGGCGTGCTCGGAATGGAACGACCTGCGTGACGAGGTCGGTCAGAACCACGGCACCTACGATAATCCGACCGACCTCACCGCCAACTCCTGGACGGTGATGCGCTTCACCGAGCACGAGGACGAAAGCGGCAAGCTGGAATGGCTGATTCGCAAGGACGGCTGCATGCACTGCGCCGAGCCTGGCTGCCTGGCGGCGTGCCCCAGCCCGGGCGCGATCATCCAGTACGCCAACGGCATCGTCGATTTCAATCAGGACAAGTGCATCGGCTGTGGTTATTGCATCACCGGTTGCCCGTTCAACATCCCGCGTATCTCGCAGAAGGACCACAAGGCCTACAAGTGCAGCCTGTGCTCCGACCGCGTAGCCGTAGGTATGGAGCCGGCCTGCGTGAAGACCTGCCCGACCGGCGCCATCGTCTTCGGCACCAAGGAGGCGATGAAGGAGCATGCCGATGGGCGCATAGCCGACTTGAAGTCACGCGGCTACGACAACGCCGGCTTGTACGATCCTGATGGCGTCGGTGGCACCCACGTGATGTACGTGCTGCATCACGCCGACCAGCCGTCGCTCTATGCCGGCCTGCCGAACGAGCCGAGCATCAGCCCGCTGGTATCGTTGTGGAAGGGCGTGACCAAGCCGCTCGGCCTGCTGGCCATGGGCGCCACGGCGCTGATCGGCTTCTTCCACTACATCCGCGTCGGGCGCAACCGCGTGGAGGAAGACGAGCCCGTGACCGGTGACCCTGCCGTGCATCAGGTCGACCCGGCCGTGCACACCTATGATCCGAACCAGCGGCCGTAGGAGACCAGTATGAAACACGATATCCAACGCTACACGGCCGGCGAACGCAGCAACCACTGGGTGGTGGCGATCCTCTTCGTCCTCGCCGGTCTGTCCGGCCTGGCGCTGTTCCACCCATCGCTGTTCTGGCTCAGCAACCTGTTCGGTGGCGGGGTATGGACGCGCATTCTGCATCCCTTCCTCGGCCTGGCCATGTTCCTGTTCTTCCTCTGGCTGGTGATGCGCTTTGCCGGGCACAACCGCCTCGAGGCGCGCGATCGTCAGTGGCTGGCGCAATGGCGTGACGTGATCAGTAACCGTGAGGAGCGCCTGCCACCGGTGGGGCGTTACAACGCCGGGCAGAAGCTGCTGTTCTGGGTATTGCTGCTGTGCATGCTGGTGTTGCTGGCTACCGGCATCGTCATGTGGCGCCAGTACTTCAGCCACCTGTTCGGCATCGAGCTGATCCGCCTGGCCTCGCTGCTGCACGCCGCGGCGGCCTGGGGCTTGATCATCTGCATCATCGTGCACGTCTACGCCGGCATCTGGGTCAAGGGCTCCATCGGCGCCATGCTCAATGGCTGGGTCAGCCGCGGCTGGGCGCGCAAGCACCATGCGGCCTGGTACGAGGAAGTCAGCAAAGACAGCCACAAGCGCCACTGAATGAGGGCTGTATCGCGGCTAATGGTTGGTGGGAGCGGCTTCAGCCGCGATAAAAGCTCGCCGCTAAAGCGCCTCCCACGCCACCGCGCTCCCGTAGCCCGGATGCAATCCGGGGGGGGGCGCTCTGCTTTTGTAGGAGGGGCTTCAGCCGCGACAACCCACCCCGTAGGAGCGGCTTCAGCCGCGATAAACACTCGCCGGCAAAGCGCTTCTCAAGGGTGCGTGACCCGAGGCAAACCAGCGCGGCTCTCGGCATTCCCCGGATTTCATCCGGGCTACACGAACCCGACCCAACAGCCGGCAAAGCTCGTCGGCCTGGTCTAGGCTGAACTAGCGAAAACCACGGGAGCAGTCCCTAAGGAGTCCTGCGTGTCAGGCCAGATTCTCGAGCCGGGGCAGATCGAAGCTGCGGCCAATATCCCGCCTTTTCTTCACCTGCCCGAGCCCGATCTGTTCAGTCGCCGCGCCCGGCGCCTGCATAGCCTGGCGGTCGATCATCCGCTGGCGGCCTATCTGCTGCTGATGGCCAAGTTGTGCGAGGCGCAGCAACGCGTGCTGGATGCACCGCCGACCTTACCTGGCCCATCGTCCGAGGCCCTGTCGCGAAGTTTCGAGCATCACATGCCGCCACTGGCATTCGACACCCTGGTACGCGGTGATGCCTGGCAACCCGCCCTCGACGCCTTGCTGGCCGAGATCAAGGCCGACGCTAATCCGTCGGTAGGCGCCGCCCTGGCAGGCTTGCGCGAGGCCGATAGCGGCCAGCGCAAGGCCTGGGCGATTGCCTTGCTGGGTGGCCAGTTCGATCTGCTGCCGGCCGCGCTGGTGCCGTTTCTCGGCGCCGCCCTGCAGGTCGCCTTCAGCCACTGGCTGCTGGCACTGCCCAGCGAGCGGCTGGTGGAAACCTCCAGCCAGACCCTGTGCCCGGCCTGCGGCTCGCCACCGGTGGCCGGCATGCTGCGCCATCGCGGCAAGTACGCCGGGCTGCGCTACCTGAGCTGCTCGCTGTGTGCCTGCGAATGGCACCACGTGCGGGTCAAGTGCAGCCATTGCGAATCCTCCAAGCACCTGGCCTACCTGTCGCTCGAGCGTGAGGGCGTGGCGCCCGAGCGCTCGGCGATCCGCGCCGAGACCTGCCCGAGCTGCCAGAGCTACCTGAAGCAGTGCTACCTGGAGTTCGACGATCAGGCCGATGCGGTCGCCGATGATCTGGCCAGCCTCGACCTGGACATGCGCCTGAGTGAGGAGGGCCACCTGCGCCGTGCGCCGAACCTGCTGCTAGCACCCGGCAGTTCCGACTGAGAGCGCTGACGATGAATGCCAATGCTGCCCGTCTTCCCTCCATTGACCGCCTGCTGCGTTGCGAAAGCGTAGCGCCCCTGCAGCAGCGCTACGGTCGCGATGCCTTGCTGGCGATTTTGCGTGATCTGCTCGATGAATTGCGCGAACCCGCCCGCAGCGGCCAACTTGCCGCCGTGGAGCTCAGCGAGGCGGTGCTCGCCGGTCGTGCTGGCGAACGCCTGGCCGCTCGCCACGCCAGTCGTGTACGCCGTGTGTTCAACCTGACCGGCACGGTGCTGCACACCAACCTCGGGCGCGCCCTGTTGCCGGAGGAGGCCATCGACGCCATCACCCAGGCTGCACGCTACCCGCTCAACCTGGAATTCGATCTGGCCAGCGGCAAGCGCGGCGACCGCGACGACCTGATCATCGGCCTCATCCGCGAGCTGACCGGCGCAGAGGCGGTCACCGTGGTCAACAACAACGCCGCGGCTGTGCTGCTGGCGCTCAACAGCCAGGGTGCGCGCAAGGAGGGCATCATCTCCCGTGGCGAGCTGATCGAGATCGGCGGCGCCTTCCGCATCCCCGACATCATGGCGCGTGCCGGGGTCAAACTGATCGAGGTCGGCACCACCAACCGCACCCACGCCAAGGACTACGAGGCCGCCATCGGCCCGCGTTCGGGCCTGCTGATGCGCGTGCACACCAGCAACTACAGCGTGCAGGGCTTCACCGCCAGCGTCGCCACCCGTGACCTGGCCGCCATCGCCCACGCTCACGGCCTGCCGCTGCTGGAGGACCTTGGCAGCGGCAGCCTGGTCGATCTCTCGCGCTGGGGCCTGCCCAAGGAGCCCACGGTGCAGGAAGCGCTGCGCGACGGCGCCGATATCGTCACCTTCAGCGGCGACAAGCTGCTCGGCGGCCCGCAGGCCGGCATCATCCTCGGCAGCAAGGAACTGATCGGGCGTATCAAGAAGAACCCGCTCAAGCGCGCCCTGCGCGTGGACAAGCTGACCCTCGCCGCGCTGGAAGCGGTGCTCGGCCTGTACCGCGACCCGGCTCGCCTCGGCGAGCGCCTCACCAGCCTGCGCCTGCTCAGCCGTCCGCAGTCGGATATCCGCGCCCAGGCCGAGCGTGTCGCTCCGGTGCTGGCTGGCAGCCTCGGCGAACACTGGCAGGTCAGCGTGGAAAATGCCCTGGGCATGATCGGCAGCGGCGCGCAGCCGGTGGCACGCCTGCCCAGTGCGGCGCTGTGCATCCGCCCGCAGACCTCCAAACGTCTGCGTGGCCGTGCGCTGCGCGAACTGGAAGGGCAGTTGCGCGAGCTGCCGATCCCGGTGATCGGCCGCATCGATGACGACGCCCTGTGGCTCGACCTGCGCCAGCTCGACGATGAACCCGCCTTCGTCTCACAGCTGGCGCAGCTGCGCGAGGCGCAGGCGTGATCGTCGGCACTGCCGGCCATATCGACCATGGCAAGACCGCGCTGCTGCAGGCGCTGACCGGCCAGCAGGGTGACCGCCGCCCGGCCGAGCGCGCCCGTGGCATCACCATCGACCTGGGTTATCTCTACGCCGATCTAGGCGACGGCCAGCTCACCGGCTTCATCGACGTGCCCGGGCACGAACGCTTCGTCCACAACATGCTCGCTGGCGCCAGTGGCATCGACCTGCTGTTGCTGGTGGTGGCCGCTGACGACGGGGTGATGCCGCAGACCCGCGAACACCTGGCGATAGCCGAGCTGTTGGGCATCCGTCAGGCGCTCGTCGCCCTGACCAAGATCGACCGGGTCGATGCCGCGCGGGTGCAACAGGTGCGCGAGCAGGTGGAAAACCTGCTCGCCCCCGGGCCGCTGGCGGGCGCCGAACTGCTGGCGGTGGACAGCCTCAGCGGGCGAGGCGTCGAACTCCTGCGTGAACGCCTGCTGGCCATCTCTGCGGTGCACCAGGCGCGCACCAGCTATGGCCATTTTCGTCTGCCCATCGACCGCGCCTTCAGCGTCGAGGGCACTGGCGTAGTGGTGACCGGCACCGCCTTTGCCGGCCGTGTAGCGCTGGGCGACGAACTGCTGCTAAGTCCATCCGGGCGCCGCGTGCGCGTGCGTGGCCTACACGCGCAGAATCGCCAGGCCGACAGCGCCTTTGCCGGCCAGCGGGTGGCGCTGAACCTGGCCGGCGAGCGGCTGGCGGTCGAGCAACTGCACCGAGGCGACTGGCTGCTGGCGCCGGCCTTGCTGGCGCCGACCACCCGGCTGGATATCCAACTGCAGCTGCTGGCCTCGGAGTCGCGGGCTTTGGCGCACTGGACCTCGGTGCACGTGCACCTGGGCGCGCAGGATGTCACCGGACGCATCGCCTTGCTCGACACCGACAGCCTGGCGCCCGGGCAGCATTGTCTGGCGCAGTTGCTGCTCAACGCCCCGGCGCATGCCGCGCACGGCGATACCCTGGTGCTGCGCGACCAGTCGGCGCAACGCACGCTGGGTGGCGGCTGTGTGCTCGATCCCTTCGCCCCGGCCCGCGGCCGCCGTGCGCCGCAACGTTTGCGGCAATTGCAGGCGCTGCAGGGCGCCAGCCTGGAACAGGCCCTGCCGGTACTGTTGCAGTCGGCCGATAACGGCCTCGATCCCGCGCTGCTGGAGCGGCAGTTCAATCGTCCGCGTGAGAGCTGGGCACTGCCGGATGGGGCGTGCGAACTGGCAACCCGTCAGGGCACGCGCCTGTTCGATGCGGCGCATCTGCAGACGCTGCGCGACGCCTTGGTCGAGGGTCTGCGCCGTTTCCATGATGAATCGCCGGACGAACTCGGCCCCGACCGCGACCGCCTGCGCCGTTATGCCCTGAGCGAACTGGAGCGCCCGGTCTTCGTCGCCCTGCTCGACCAGGCTCTGGCCGATGGACGCATCGCCAGCAGCGGCCCCTGGTTGCACCTGCCGGACCACCGCGTGCAGCTCAGCCCGGACGACGAAGCCCTGCGCGAACGACTCTGGCCACTGCTGCTCGATGGCGGCTTCGACCCACCCTGGGTTCGTGACCTGGCTGGCGCCGTGCAACGGGACGAGGCATCCGTGCGCCTGCTGCTGCGAAAACTGGCGCGCCTGGGCCTGTTGCATCAGGTGGTCCGCGACCTGTTCTATCCCGAACAAACCCTGCGCAGTCTTGCCGCCCGTGCGCTGGAACTGGTGGAGCAGCATGGCAGTCTGCGTGTGGTCGATTGGCGAGACCGTATCGGCATCGGCCGCAAGCGTGCCATCCAACTGCTGGAGTATTTCGACCGCATCGGCTTCACCCGTCGCCTGGCCAACGAGCGACGCATCCGTAGCGACTCGGCGCTGGCGATACAACTGATGAACAGCAGGGAGGAGCAGGCACCAGGCTAGGCGTAACCGTGTGCGTGGCGAACGGTCGGTGCCCCAGCAATTGACGAGCGCCGGTGACCGTGGGCTACCCTTGCAAACCAAGGCAACGGCTGCCTGGCGACTGGCAGCTGCCGAACAAGGAAGGCAATCACGCCCGGTGGCGTGGCCGGGCTTCAAACCCGGTGGGGGACGGCATCCGTTCCTGGGTGAGTTCGACTCTCACTGCCTTCCGCCATTTTTAAATGATCAATGCACCTCTGCTGTTCGCCCGCCGACCTGGCATGGGGTTAGCTTCTGCTGCTCGCTTGTTGGCTTCGTCGGCCAATCTTCGGCGACCAGTGTCTCAGGCTGTTCTACCGCTTCGAGCGCACGTAATTCAGCCGCGACGGATCATCCAGATGCCGGCGACGATCAATGCCAGCCCCGCCACCTTGCCGAAGGTGATGGGGGATTCGCGAAAGCCGGCCCAGCCGAAATGATCGAGGGTGATGGCCATGGCCAGTTGTCCGGCGATTATCAGCACCATGAACAGCAGTGCCCCGACGCGCGGCCCGGCGAAGGCTGCGGTCGCGATGAAGAAAGCGCCGAGTAGGCCGCCGCTCCAGTGCCACCAGGTCAGCTCCTTGAGTGCGCCGAGGCCAGGCAGCTCACGCTGGCTCAGGGTCATCAGCAGCAACGCCAGGCTGCCAACGGCAAAGGAAATCAGCGCGGCGGCGAAGACACTGGAAAGGTGGCGGGCAAGCTGGCCATTGATACCGGCCTGCAGAGGCAACACCGCGCCGGCGAGGAAGGGCAGGGCCAGCAACCAGCCGCTGACTTGATTCATGGTAAAGCTCCGCAGAGAAAAAACGCGGGAGGGTACCAGCCTCGTCGCGGACATCTCTACTGGTGAAATGGCAAACGCAGGGCTTCCTTGCCCCGCCAGACGTTATGGTTCCGCCTCCTTGCGAACCTCTTCCTGTGGGGCTTTGCCAGGGTTGAACCTGAAACCCCGCGGCACCCACAGGCAGGTTGCTACTGCCCGATCTCCCGGCGGATGGCGGAGATGCGCTGTCCAGCCTGGTTGAGCCACGACAGGTCGCTGCCCATCAGCAGCATGTCGCTGCCCATCTCGATCAGCCGTCTGGCTGTTTCGTCGTCCGCCGGGAAGCAGGGAACCATGACCTGAATGCCACGGGCGTGGCATTTCTCGATCAGCAGTTGCAGGCGTGATAGCACTTCGGGGTTGCCCAGGCGATAGTCCACCGGCAACTGGCGCGACAGCGAGTAATCGGCCGGGCCGAAGTGCACGGCGTCGATGCCTTCGACGTCGAGAATGGCGTCGATGTTGTCGAAGAACTCGTAGCTCTCGGCCATCGGCACGATCACCGTGCGTTCGTTCTCAGCCTGAATGTAGGTGCTCCAGTCGAAGTTCGGCCCGGCATAGCTCGCCGAGCGAACTGAGCTGTCGCCGCCACGGCGGCCCATGGGGGGAAACTTGCTGCAGCGGATGATGCTGCGCATCTGCTCGGCAGTGTGCACCTGTGGAATGATCACGCCGCTGGCACCCATTTCCAGGGCCTTGCGGATATCCCAGTCGAGCGTGCCGCGCACCCGCACCAGGCTGTGGATGTTGCTGCACTTGGCGGCGAGGATCAGCTTTTCCATGTCTCGGTCGATACCGAGCGAGGTGTGTTCGGCGTCGATGAAGACGAAGTCCAGGCCCCAGTTGCCGGCGACCTCAATCGGCATCGAGGCGGTGCCGTAGATATTCATGCCGTAGGTGGTGCCGCGCGCCATCCGCTGTTTCAGTGTGTCGTTCATGACCAGTGCCTCAGATGCGGTAGGTGTCGGGCAGGCGGTCGCGGAACGGGTGCACTTCGAACACGCCGGGCTCACGGATCAGTGATTTGTTGCGGGCCTTCTCGATGTCGATCTCGGCGCTGTACACGCCATCTTCCAGGCCGGCACGCACCAGCGTCTTGCCGGACGGTTCGATGATGTGACTCATGCCGATGAATTGCATGCCACCGTCCATGTCGTTGCGGTTCGGCGCGACGAAGTAGATGATGTTTTCCGCTGCTCGTACGGTGCTGAAGAGGTCCGGCAGCATGCGCGCCTGCTCCGGCCAGGCAGCTGGCAGGACGACGATATCGGCGCCTTCGAGCGCCAGGGTACGCACCACTTCCGGGAAGCGAATCTCGTAGCAGATGGCCATGCCGATGCGGCCGATGTCGGTGTCGAACACCGGTGGCGTCCAGTCGTCCGGGGTGTCGGTGAAGCGGTCGCCGATCATGAACGGCAGGTGGCGCTTGCGATGCAGGCCGACGATGCCGGTCGGACCGATCAGCGCTGCGGTGTTGAAGATGGCATCCGGCAGACGCTCGTAGAAGCCGGTGATGATGTAGATGCCGGTCTCGGCGCTGACGGCCAGTAGCGGCGCCAGCGCTTCGATCTCGATGGCGCCGCGTTCGAGGTCTTCGCGGCTGTCGAACGAGCCGCCGGTGAGCAGGCATTCGGGGAAGGCGATCAGACGCGAGCCCTCGCATGCGGCCTGGCGCGATGTCTCGGCGACTTTCTCGATGGTCTGGGTCGGGTTGCCCGCTACGGGGTGAATCTGTGCAACCGAAATCTTCATGGCTTCCTCATGGGGTGCTGAGCGCGCCGGATCGGCGCGCTGGTTATTTAGGCATTCAGGCAGTGGCAAGAGGCCCCTTCGGCATCATTGCTGGGGGACGTCCATGGCTTCGTAGACCTTCTTCACCAGTTCCGGGTCGATCTTGGCGGCGTACTTGGCCACCACCGGCTTGATCTTTTCCTGGATACGGGTGATCTCCGCTTCCGGCAGCTCATTGACCTGCATGCCGGCCGCTTCCAGTTCGGCGATGGCCTTGCTGTCGGCTTCACGGGAAATGCGCCGCTGTTCCAGGCGCACTTCCATGGCAACGTCGGTGAGCAACTTCTTCTCGTCGTCGTTGAGCTTGTCCCAGAAACCCTTGCCGATCAGGACGATCTGCGGGTTGTAGTTGTGGCGGGTGAGGCTCAGGTATTTCTGCACCTCATTGAACTTGGAGGCGAGGATCAGCGCCGCCGGGTTTTCCTGACCATCGACCGTGCCGGTCTCCAGCGCCGTGTGCACTTCGGTGAACGGCAGCGGTGTTGGGTTGGCTCCGAGCGCTGACCACACGTCGAGGAACAAGGGCGATTGCTGGGCGCGGACCTTCAGCCCTGCGATGTCTTCGAGCTTGGTGACGGGGCGCTTGTTGTTGGTCAGGTTGCGCACCCCCAGTTCCCAGAAGGCCAGGCCGACGAGATTCTGCTGTGGCAACTGGTCGGTCAGCATTTTGCCCACCTCGCCGTCGAGCATGGCGTCGACCTTGGCGGTATCGGTGTAGAGGAAGGGGAAGTCGAGAATGCCGAAGTCGGTGACGTGGTTGAGCATCAGGCCTGCGTTCCAGGTCATCATCTCGATCACGCCGCCCTGCAGCGATGACAGCACCTGTACGTCACCACCCAGCACACCGTTGGGGAAGGTGCGAACCTTGATCTTGCCACCGCTGCGCTCGGCGACCTTCTCGGCAAACATCTCCATGCCGATGGCTGGTGGCGTGCCCTTGGGACTGGTGGCGGCGAACTTGATGGTGCGCGCGTTGTACTCGGCGGCGAAGCTCATGCTGCTGACCAGCAGCAGCGCGGCGATAGCGGTCAGTTGCTTTTTCATGGTGATGTCCTTCTTGTTGGCTGTTGTTATTGGATGAACCGTTAGTGGGCGAACCACTGAGCAGGCACTGTGACCAGCGCGGGGAAGGCCACGAGCAGCATGAGCACGACGATTTCGGCGATCAGGAACGGGAAGGTGCCCTTGAGCAGCGCTTCGTAACGCATGCGGCCGATGCCGCAGACCACGTTGAGCACGGTGCCGACTGGCGGGGTGATCAGGCCGATGGAGCAATTGATCATGAACAGCACGCCGAAGTAGATCGGGTCGATGTCGGCGGCGCTGACCACCGGGACCAGGATCGGCGCGAGCAACAGGATGGTCGGGGTCAGATCCATGACCATGGAGATCATCAGGATCAGCAGCATCAGCACCAGGATCAGTAGCTTCGGGTTGTCCATCACTGGCTGGATCAGGTCGATGATCTGGCCGGGGATGTCGGCGATGGTGATCATCCAGGCCGGGATGGATGCGGCGGCCACCAGGAACATCACTGCCGCAGTGGTCTTGCCCGCGTCGAGCAGGACCTCGTTGAGTTTCTTCAGATCCAGTTCGCGGTAGATCAGGGTCGAGACCAGCAGCGCATAGACGCTGGCCACGGCGCCGGCTTCGGTCGGGGTGACCACGCCGAAGCGCAGACCAACGACGATGATCACCGGCAGCAGCAGTGCCCAGAGGCTGTCGACGAAGGCTTTGACGCGCTCCTTGCCGGAGGCTTTCGGGCTCAGCTCGACATCGCTGTCGCGGCGCGACACCAGCCACCAGGCGAAGCACAGCGCGCAGGCGATCATCAGCCCGGGGGCGATGCCAGCCAGGAACAGCTTGGTGATCGACAGACCGGAGGCGACGCCGAGCACCACGAAACCAATGCTCGGCGGGATGATCGAGCCCAGGACCGAAACCGAGGCGATCAGGCCACCGGAGCGGTTCTTGTTGTAGCCGGCGATGACCATCATCGGCAGCAGCAGCGCGGTCAGCGAAGCGGCATCGGCCAGCGCCGAGCCGGACAGGCTGGACAGCAGCACGCCGGCGAAGATCGCCACGTAACCCAGGCCGCCACGCAAGTGGCCGACCATGGCGATGGCCAGGTTGATGATGCGTTTGGACAGGCCGCCGTTGTTCATCACTTCGCCGGCGATGATGAACAGCGGGATGGCCAGTAGCGGGAAGCTGCCGGCGGAGTTGATGATGTTCTGCGCGATGATCTGGCCATCGAACAGGCCCAGCAGCCACATCAACGCTACGCCGCAGAGAATCAGGGCATAGGCGATAGGGGTGCCGATGAGGATGGCGGCCATCAGCACGCCAACGAAGACGGTAAGGGCCATTACTTGAGTACCCCGGATGGTTCGTTGGCGTTAGTGAGCGTGGCGCCTTCGGTGCAAGGTTGTGCGTAGTGGCCTGCCGGTGCGCGCAGGTTGGCGACCACTTGTGCGGCGATCAGCACCATGCTGACGACCGAGAACACCAGCCCGGCGCCGTAGAACAGCGCCATGGACACGCCCGTTGACGGTGCGCCGACGTGCAGGTTGATCAGGGTTTGCTTCCAGCTGCCTTCCAGGAACAGCCAGGTGACGTAGAGCATCAGCACTTGGCTGAGCAGCATCATCACCTTTGCCGCCCTGGGAGGGACGCGGCTGGTCAGCATGTCGACGCCAATGTGGCCGTGCTCGTGGAGCATCAGTTGGGCGCCGGCGAATACCAGCCAGACGAAGGCCAGACGTGAGATTTCCTCACTGAAGAACAGGCCGGAATTGAAGCCGTAGCGCAGTACCACGTTAAGAAATATCAGCGTGGTGATGCACAGCAGGCTGCTGCAGATCAGCACTTTCAGCGTGCCGAAATAGATAGTTAAGATCGTTTTCACAGGGTTCTCTCCAGCGGTTGGGCAGTTGAGAGAAAGTGGTTGTCTTTGTTGTATTCGGAACCGAGAAAAGTTCGCGGTCCGGCATCTTCTTGCGGATGGCCGTCATTGGGCATATGTCACCTTTTGTTGTTATTGGTCGTGTTGTCATACGACGTGTGACGATTTTTTTATGAATACGCGAAGCTGTCACGCGCAGTCGGATTCAATATTTTTATTAGGCTGATAAATGTGCGGGGTGGTAACTTCATGCGGCTTCAGACATGCCTTTTTCTCGCTGATGTATGCTGTTTCAGTCAGGAGTTAAGGGGGCTTTGGTCGGCTGTAAAAGTTACGGGCGCAAGGTGGCATTGCCGCGTGCGAAGGACGCCGCAGCAAGCATTTGAGAGCCATTGGCACAATGTCGTGGGCGGGGAAGAGCAACATCCATTTGCTTGGAAGATCGTCGGTGTGTGCGTTGGTTAAGTGTCGAATTCTATTTCGAAATCGCTATTAAATATTTGCCTCGCTTAGTTGTCCTCGTCTGAAGTGGCTTCTGAGGGTCACGCCCACTGTGGAAGCCACAATGCCAATTGTGGAAAAAGAATGAGCAAGGCAATAAGCGCTATCAACAGGAAGCAGAAGGGAAGTGTCCCGTAGACGATATCCATGAAGTTGCCTTTGTTGCGGATGCTCTGCACGACGAAGAGATTCATGCCGAATGGCGGGGTTATCTGCCCCAATTCACAGAGCACGATGAGCACGACCCCGAACCACAAGGGATCGAAACCCAGCGCGACGATAACCGGTACCACCAGCGGCGCTGTGGTGATGAGCATCGCCAGGGTATCCATGAAACAGCCCAGTACGATGTAGAAGAGGATGATCGCCAGCAGCATTGCCATGGGTGACAGTTGCAGGTCGGTGATGAAATCGATCAGGGTCGAAGTCAGTCCGATGGACGACAGCACGAAGTTGAGGAAGAACGCTGCCAGAGTGATGAGGATGATCATGCCGCTGGTACGCAGCGTGGATTCGAAGGCCTGGCCCAGGCTATGCAAGGTAAAGGCACGCCGCCACAAACCCAGACCGAAGGCCGCAAGTACGCCAAGTGCAGCGGATTCACTGGCGGTGGCGAAGCCGCTGTAGATGGCGCCGACAACCACCGCGAAGATCACCAGCGGCGGCAGCAGGTCTGGTACGCAGGCTCGCCGCTCGGACCAGGACACATGCCGGCGTTGGCCGCCGAGTTCGGGGCGGATCAGGCAGGCCAGCACGATCAGTCCGATGAACATCAGGCATAGCAGCAGAGCCGGGAGGGTCGCGGCCAGGTACAGCTTCGGCACTGACAGATTGGCGATCAGGGCGAACAGGATCATGTTGATCGAAGGCGGGATCAGGATGCCGAGCGTGCCGCCAGCGGCAATGGAGCCGAGAAACAACGGGGCCGGGTAACCGTTGCGTGCCTGCTCGGGCAGCGCCAGGGTGGAGATGGTCGCGGCGGTGGCAACGCTCGAGCCGCTGGTGGCGGAGAACAGTGCCGAGGCGCCGATGTTGGAGTTCATCAGGCCGCCCGGTAACCACGAAAGCCACTTGTCGGCTGCGACGTACATGCGTCCGGCCACACCGGAGCAGACCAGTAGTTCACCCATCAGAACGTATAGCGGAATAGCCACCAGGAGGAATTCGGCGCTGGTACTCCAGGCGATTTCGCCGAGTGCACGGGTCAGCGGCAGTGCGGAATAGAACTCGGCCAGCGACATGCCCAGCAGGCCGATGCTGACGGCCGCCGCCACGCTGAGGGCAAGCAGGCCGAGGAGCACGATCAGGGTAAAGGCCAGCATCTAGCGTGCTCCTTGGTCTGTGCCGAAACGGGTAATAGAGGATTGCGCATTGATCTCCTCGTCCACCGAGTGAATACCGACGATTGCACTGACGGCCGCCATGTTTTGGCGGTGTAGATGCACCAGGCTGCTCCAGGCCAGGACAAGGATCGTCACGGCGAAGAACAGGTAGCCGGCGAACCACAGCGATTGCGGTAACCACAGCGGTACCTGCAGTGGCGTGGTGGACACCGAGCCGTAATGGATCGAGTCGAGCAGCACCATGCCGCTGTGCCACAGCAGCGCGCCGACGAACACCGCCATGCCGGCCAATGCCAGCAAGTCGAGGCCGATCCTGGGTTTGAGCGGCAGGCGCGAGTAGAGGATGTCGACGCGGATGTGCGAGCGCTTGAGCAGGGCGATGGGGAAGGCCCAGCTGCTGACGATGGCCAGTACGTAGCCGGCAATCTCGTCGGCGCCGCCCATGGATATACCGAAGACCTTGCGCAGGATCAGGTCGAGACTGATCAGCAAGGCGCAGGCCAGCAGAGCGATGCCGCCGACCCAGGCGCAGGCTCGGGTGATGCGATGGAGGGGGGCTAGAGGCGTATTCATCTGCTTTCTCCGGGCTCGTGCGGCTCAGTTGCCGCTGGCGCGCAGGTGGGTACCGATGGTCTTGCCGACCGTGGCATTCCAGCGCTCGACGCACTCGGCGCCACAGCGCTGGCCCCAGTCTTCAGCGATCTTCAGCACGGTTTCCTGCAAGCGTTGTCTCTCCGCTGTCGTCGGGGAGTGGGCTTGCATGTGTGCCGGGCGATGTATCTGGCAATCGCCCACGCCGGTGTTACAGGCCAGGGCATAGCGGTTTTCACGCGCAGTTTCCTGCCACAGGGCGTCTTCGAGTACCTGGGCCTGTTCTAGCAGCACTTGGCGAGTCTCGGGCGTCAGCTGCTGCCAACGATTCAGGCCGATAGCGTAGAAACCCAGCGACCAGTCAACCGGCAGGTTGTAGAGGTGATTGGCCACGTCATACCACTTGGCGGCATTGCCCGAGCCAATACCGGTTACTGCACAGTCGATGACACCGGTCTGCATGGCGGTGACCACTTCAGCGAACGGCAGGGTCACTGGTGAGGCGCCCAGTGCGGCGACCAGGTCGGCCATGTTGCGTCCGCGCACCCGGACCTTGCGTCCACGCAGATCGTCGAGTTGGTTAATTTCATCGCGGCAGAAGAACACCTGGGCGGTATAGGGCACGGTGGCCAGCAGCTTGACGCCATGGCGCTCTGCCATGCGCTGCTGCAGCACGGGTTTGTAGGCATTGGCGATGGTACGGGCGGTGTCGATGTCGGCGGCCATGCCGGGCAGGTCGATGCCTTCGAAGGCTGGATCGTCGCCAGCGACGAAGGCGAACACGCCCATGCCAACCTCCACTGCGCCAGCACGTAGCAGGCGAATCATCTCTGGGCCCTTGAGGCCTGTTTCCGAAAGGCCGCGTAGACGTGCGGTGATCCTGCCACCGGAGGCCGCGGGCAGGGTCTGGCTCCAGAATGGTCGTTCGACTGCACGGAAGCTGTAGTTGTGGCTGCCACCACCGATGACGTTGAGTTCGAGAGGAGGGCGTTCCTCGGCCTGGCTGCAGGCGGCGAACGCACAGGCAAGCAAGGCGAGAACCCCTCCGTGAAGCAACTGCAGTTTCATGGTAGTCCTCTTGTTATTGTCTGGAGCTACGAGGCAGAAAGCTGACGGTGTTCCTGGCCAGTATCGTTTTTCGTATCGCCTGGCCTGGCAGGTGTTGCGGCGCACTGGGCGCGGTCGTTGCGGTGCTCCGTCAGCGCGCCTGGATGGCGGCGTCGATGAGGGCCCGGGAGCCTACGATATCGGGGAATTTCTCGCCATTGGCGAGCCGTGCCAGGGTGTGCTTCTCGTTGTTCTGGAACTCGATGGCACGTTGTGCGAGTGGCAGGGCCAGCGCCTTGGGCAGGATGACGATGCCGTTCTCGTCGGCGATCACCGCATCGCCCGGGCGGGCAACCACGCCGCCGCACTGCACCGCTGTGCAGAACTCACCTTCCTCGCCCTTGACCCGCGTGGTGATGGCGCTGGCGCCCCAGGACCATACCGGTACGCCGTGCTCGCGAATCTCGCCCAGGTCGGTGACGTAGCCATCGATGACGATACCGGCGATGCCGGCCTGCTTGGCTGCGTAGGCCATGGCACCGCCCATGGCAGCGGTCACGCTCTCGCCACAGCGGTCGACGACCAGAAAGTCACCCGGTCTGGCGCAGCCCATCGCGTGATGTAAGATGCCGCCGTCCGCGCCGGGCATCTTCACCGTCACCGCGGTACCGACGGCGCGCAGGTTGGCGAAGTGAGCGCGTATGCGTGGGCTCAATATGCCGGTGGTGATGAAGTGGCCGATGGTGGCCGGTTCGGCTGCGGCGAGTACGTCCAGTACGTGCTGCTCGATGGGCTCTGGCAAGGCTTCGATGAGATACATGCGTCTTGTTCTATTCATCCGAGGAGTTGAGCCGGATGCTAGCAAGCGTGTTTTTGTGACGATAATAAAAACGGGCGACCAGAACAGAGGGCGATTTTTATCATGCGTATTACCCTGATGCAGATCGAGGCCTTCTACTGGACGGCGCGGCTAGGGGGTGTTCATGCTGCATCACGCCATCTGCATCTGACCCAGCCGGCCATTTCCTCACGCATACGTGAGATGGAGTCGCTGCTCGACGTCAAGCTGTTCGACCGCAGCAAGCAGCGCATGACCCTCACGCCCGATGGGCACATTGCCCTGCGTCATGCCGAGTTGGTGCTCAACAACAGCACCAAGCTGGAGCAGTTCGCTGCCAAACAGAAGCACAATCGGCGCTTGCGCCTGGGGGCAGACGAGTGTTCGGCGATGGTCGGGCTGACCGCGGTGATTGCCGAGATCAAGGCGCATTTCCCGGAGATCACCCTGGAAATCACCATCGATGTCGGCGCCGTGCTCAATCGCAAGCTGAACGATCATGAGCTGGACCTGGCATTGCTGACCAATCCGGCGACGCGTGAAGACGTCACCGACATCTTCATCGGTTGGATGACTTTCCAGTGGGTCGCTTCGCCGCAATTCGACATCAGCGCCAACCCGTTCCTGCCCGAGCAGGCCAGTGGTCATCCCATCGTCACCCACTCGGCACCTTCGACCCTTTACTCGGTTGTGGAGAGTTGGTTGAAGAGCGGTAATGCCACCTCCGAGGCGTTCCATACCAGCAACTCCCTGGGGCTGATGGCCAAGCTGGTCTCCGCCGGGCATGCGATCGGCATACTGCCGGTGCCGCTGATTCGGGAAATGCTTGCACTGAACCTGTTGAAAACCCTGCCTTGTGACCCACCCATTCCGCCGGCCAGATTCTGTATTTCCTACATGACCGAGACGCCAGACATGCAACTCGATGCCCTGGTGTCGATCACCCGCCAGACGCTGTTTCGCCTGCAGTTTCTGGAACATATGGAAGAGCCTGATCTGGTGTCGCCACCGCTCGACGAGGCTTGAACGCGGCTACAGATGCTTCTCGAACTGCACCAGCGCGACGCGGCTGCCATCCGGCGCGCGGCGTTCGACGATACCGACGGTCTGGTAGCCGAGACGCGTGTAAAGCAGCAGGCCGCCGGCGTTGGCGTTGAAGCAGGACACCTTCATCAGCGGAGCCTTGTAGCGCTCCCGTGCTAGGTCCTCCATCACTTCCACCAGGTATTGGGCAACGCCCCGGCTGCGAGCCCAGGGGGCCACCATCAGGTTGCCCAGGGCGCAGAATTCGCTGTGCTGCCATTGGTAGAAATTGGCGAACGCGGCGACCCTGCCGCCGAGCTCGATCACGGTGCTTTCTCGCCGCTCGGCGAGGGCGGCGGCAAGCTGGCCAATGTCCAGCGGCTAGGTGGCCTTGGGATAGCAGAAGAACAGTTCATCGACGTTCTGCGGGAAACCGGCCACGGTGCCGAGATCGGCGGCCGTGGCCGGGCGGTGCTGCAGGTTCGCATTCAAACAGGACGGTCCTCGTTCAGCGCGGCGGGTATTGCGAGAGCACCTGAGCGACGGTTTCACGAATCGCCCGTTCGCGCTCGGCCGGTGTCGGCGGCTGGCTGCGCATGATCTGCTCGCCGCTGCCGCGCCACACCAACTTGCCGTCCTTGGCGTCGTACAGGTCGATCTGCAGGGTGGCGACCTTGTAGTCGATGCGGCGTGTTTCGGTGAACGCCGGGCCACCCCAGTAACCGCCCCAATAGCCGCCCCAGCCACCGCCGTATTGGGTGGTGATCTGGTCCTGGCGATCATCGACTATCAGCACGCTCTGCACCTTCAGATCGCCCTGGCCCGTGGGGGCTTGGCGCAGGCCGCGTTGGTCGAGCTGTTCAGCCACGGCCTGGCTGATGCGGGCCTCGGTGATGTCGCTCTTAAGGCGGGCGTCGTCGGGCTGGTAGGTGAGCTTGTCGTCCATCCAGCTCCAGGTGCGGTAGGCGGCGAAGTCACGACTGGGGTCGAAGTCGCGCTCCAGGCTGACGCTGGCGCAACCACCCAGCAGCAAGGCGAGGAGCAGGTAGGGCAGGGTACGCATGTCGTTCTCCAGGGCAGTCGATCAATAAGGGGATAGCCGTCCAGTGCCGCGCGGATGGCCACGCGCATGGCTTCGGCCTGTGCCGCCTGATCCTTGCCGGCCACGGCTTCGCCGCTACCGGACCAGACTACCAGATGGTCGCGTGGGTCGATCAGTTCGATGCGCACCACGGCTACCTTCTGCTCGTAAGTGCGTACGATGGGTACGCTGCCGTAGGCGCCGTAGCGGCGATCCCAGTGGCTGCCGGTGCCGTAGTAGCCGCCGACGTTGTCCTGGTACTGGCGCAGGCGGGTTTCCTGACTGATGCGGGCGCTGACCAGCACATCGCCGGGGCCATTGAGCGCTGGGCGCAGGCCATATTGATCGAGGCCGGCGCTGACGCTATCAGCCAGTTCATTGCTGGGCGCACGGCCGTCCAGCCAGCTCCAGCTGCGGTAGCGTCCGTAATCGCGCGGCGCTGCCGGGTAGGCGCTGCGGTCGAAGGTGGTGGCCGCTTCGGGCGGCGCCGGTGGCATTGGCAGCGACTCGGCCTGGTAGGGGTTCTGGCTCTGGCAGGCAGCCAGCAGCGGCAGGATGAGTATGGCTATGGCGGTGCGCATGGTCGTCTCCGTGGTCGCGCGCGACATCCCCGATGGTTTCAGGCTACGCCGGGCTGCCGGCTTCGTCCAATAGGCTCAGCGGGGCCGACAGATCCAGTGCAGGTAGCGGCCCAGGCCGGCGAAAGTCGGGTGGCGCCGATGGGCCAGCTCCATTTCCAGCAGGTCGATCAGCTCGGCCTTGGCCTGGAATTCCTGCGGCATGTAGTCGTGGAATACGCGCACGCCGCTACGGCTTTCGACCTGCCAGTATTCGCTGAGTTGCGTGTCCAGCTCCCGTGGGTCGAGCGGGCGCTGCGGGGTCAGGCTCTGGCCTTCGCCAGCGAAGCGCTCCTTGCGCAGTTTGCGGAAGTGGCCCTTGAGCAGGTTGCGGTAGATCAGCGCGTCCTTGTTGTAGAAGGCCAGCGACAGCCAGCCATCCTTGGCCGTCAGTTGGTGCAGCACGGGCAGAATGGCCGCCGGCTCGGCCAGCCATTCCAGCACGGCATGGCATAGCACGAGATCGAAGGGCTGCTGCAACTGGCCGAGCAGCTCCTGCCAGGGCGCCTGGATGAAGGTGGCGCTCTGTCCTGATTCGGCGAAGCGTTGGCGTGCCCCGGTGAGCATGGGTTCGGCAGGTTCAGCCAGGGTGACCTGATGGCCGCGCTGGGCCAGCCACAGGCTCATGTGGCCGAGCCCTGCGCCGACATCCAGCACGCGCAGCGGGCGGTCCGGCAGCGCTTCGGCCAGGTCAGCCTGCAGCACGGCGAGGCGGATCGCGCCCTTGGCGCCGCCGTAGATCTTCTCGGCGAAGCGGGTGGCGAGTTCGTCGAAGTGGCGGTCGCTCATTTGAGAAAGCGCCGTTCGTTATCGGCGAGCTTGTCGAGTACAGCCTGGTTCATATCCAGGCCCAGCTCGCTGCACAGTTGCAGCAGGTAGAGCACCACATCGGCCATTTCTTGCCCGGCATGGGCGAGCTGCTCTGGGGGTAACTGGCGGGACTGTTCCTCGCTCAGCCACTGGAAGATTTCCACCAGCTCGGCCATTTCCACGCTGGCAGCCATGACCAGGTTCTTCGGGCTCTGGTAACGGCGCCAGTCGTTGTGATCGCGAATGGCGTGCATGCGCGCGGTGAGTGCAGCGATGTTCATGGTGCGGCTCCTTTCGAGCCGCATAGCTTCGGCCTGAAAGGAGCGTGCTGCAAGATGTCCTGCGCGCTTATTCATTCAGCCGCGATTCGTTTCGCGGCTGAAGCGCAATGCCGCCCAGCCGCTCCATGTGGAGATCAGTTTTCCAGCGGCTGCCAGCTTCCGGCCATATGCGGTGTGTCGTTTTCGCCAATCAGGCGGAACTGCCCGCTGGCAGACGGTTCGCTGGCCTGCAGGGCAAGGTGGGTGGGTAGCAGCACCGGTTTCTGAAAGCGCACCTGCACCTCGTAGCCGGCCAGCGGCAGGTGTGCCTGCAGTGCGCCCAGGCTGCGCGCCTTGTTCCACAGACCGTGAGCGATGGCACGAGGGAAGCCGAACAGTCGTGCCGTCAGCGCATACAGGTGAATCGGGTTGTAGTCGCCAGCTACGCGGGCGTAACGCCGGCCGGTATCGGCGGGCGCGGCCCAGTCGACCAGCGGCACCAGTGACAGGGGCTCCTGTTCGGTTCGGGGCTGCGGTTGCCCATCGAGGCGCAAGGCGCGGCAAAGGATACGGCTGTCGCCTTCCCAGAGCAGGCCGAGTTGGTCCTCCAGGCGGGTGATCAGGCTGAATGTGGCGCCCTTGTCGTGCGGCTGCAGGTCGGTCACCTGCACGCTGACCTGAAACGGGCCCAGACCGCCCAGAGGGCGTAGCACGCGAATGCGGTTTTCCAGGTGCACCAGGCCCAGCAGCGGGAAGGGGAAGCGGCGGTCGGTGAGCAGCTGCATCTGAAGTGGAAAGGCGAGGATATGCGGATAGACCGGTGGCAGATAGGCGCTCTCGGCAAGGCCGCATACCTGGCGATAGCGCGCCAGGTGCTTCGGGGCCACGTCCACTCGGCAACGCAGGCCTAGGTCGGGTAGTTGACGGCCTGTCACCTTGCGCCGCAGCGCTGCACGCAGGAACAGACCGGGCAGGGCCGGTGGTGTATCGAGATCGAGCCAGTCGATGGCCATTGGCGAGCTCCTTGGCGAATGGATGGCAGCAGCTTAACCCTCAGACCAGCGCTGGCATTGGCTGTTCTGCCTCGGGTCTGCGCAGGGCAGTCAATCGGCCTGCTGCGCCGTTTGCGCGCGATGGCCCGCAGCCCCTAAGATGGCGCGGTTCACGAATAACGCTCACGAATAAAAAGAACAGCAGGAATCATGCGTGATCTGACCGACGATGTGGCGCTCATGCGCCCGGTAATCGATGCCCTGCGTGCCAGCGGAACCGACCCTGACCGCGTGCTGGTGCGTGTCGGCCTGCCTCCCGGTGGGCTGCCGGCTGGCCGCTTTCCTCATGCTGCCCAGGCGGCATTCTGGAAGGCTGCCAGCGAAGAATGCGGCGAGGAACATGTCGGCCTTTACCTGGCCCAGCATCTTCCGGCATTTCATGGCCTGCTTCTGGAATATCTGTTCCTCTCCAGCGAAACCTTCGGCGCAGGCCTGCGCCATGCCCTGCGCTATGTGCGCCTGCTTTCCGATACCCTCAACGCGCGCCTGGATGTGGAGGGCGACATGGCCGTGCTGACCCTGGGAGTGGAGGCCGATACGCCGCGGCACTTCCCGGAGATGTTGGCCGGTGCGGTGATCCGCCTGTTCACCGCACTGACCGAAAACGATTTTCGCCCACGTGAAGTGCGCTTCATGCATGCCGAGGGTGCGCCCGCCGCGCGTTACCAGGCTGTCTATGGTTGCCCGGTGCGCCTGGGCGCCGAGGACTGCGCGCTGCTGTTCGACGCCGCGGTGCTGGACAAGGCCTCGCGTCATGCGGCCCCGGAGCTGTTGCGCATGCATGAGTCGCTGGCGCGGCGGCAACTGGCAGAGGTGGAAAGGCTGGACCTGGTGTGCCAGGTGCGTGAGCTGATCGCCGAGTTGCTGGTCGATGGCGGAGCGACGCTGGAGCAGGTGGCCGGTCGCCTGAACATGCCGGCGCGACGCCTGCGTGAGCGCCTGGCCATGGCCGGCGTGCGCTTCAACGACCTGATCACCGACTACCGCTGCCGCCTGGCCAAGGAGCTGCTGCTCAAGACCGACGAGCGTATCGAAGTGATAGTCGAGCGCACCGGCTTTTCCGAGCCGAGCACCTTCTACCGCGCGTTTAAGCGCTGGGTCGGCGAAACGCCGGTGGAATTTCGCAAGCGCGGGAAGGGATGAAGCGGCTGCAGGCTATAGGCCGCAAGCTGCAGGCAAAAGCGCATTCGCTTGCTGCGGATGACGCGTGATTACAGGCTACAGGCTGTGAGAGGGGCTTTAGCCGCGATTGTCGCTGCTGAAGCGCCTTCCACATAGTCGCCCGCCTGTGACCGCAGGTGGGCCGGGCGGCGATTCGCTTCAGCAACCGTAGGGTGGTTAGCCCACCACCGCAGCCTCAAGCCCCCAGCAAACTCTGCCCACACACGCGCAGCACCTGCGCAGTCACCGCGCCCGAGCCGGGCTGGGCGAACCAGGCCACGGCTTCGGCGACGTCCTGCGGCAGGCCACCCTGACTCATCGAGTTCATCCGTCGTCCGGCTTCGCGGATACCCAGTGGAATGGCGGCGGTCATTTGCGTTTCGATAAAGCCTGGGGCGACGGCATTGATGCTGATGCCTTTCTTCGCCAGGGCAGGCGCCCAGGCCTGAGCGAGGCCGATCACACCGGCCTTGCTCACTGCGTAGTTGGTCTGGCCCATGTTGCCGGCGATGCCGCTGATCGAGGCGATCAGTACTACGCGGCCGTTGTCGTGCAGCTTGTCGGCGTCTAGCAGTGCCTGGGTCAGCACCTGCGGGGCCTTGAGGTTGACGTCGATCACCGAGTTCCAGAAGGCATCGCTCATCTTCGCCAAGGTCTTGTCGCGGGTGATGCCGGCGTTGTGCACGACGATATCCAGACCCTCGGGCAGCGCCTCGACCAGGCGCTGCGCTGCATCCTCGGCGCAGATATCCAGGGTCACCGCCCGCCCACCCAGACGTGCTGCCAGCGCCTGCAGGGCATCGGCAGCCTGGGGGACGTCGAGTAGCACCACTTCGGCACCGTCACGGGCGAGCACTTCGGCGATGGAGGCGCCGATACCGCGCGAGGCCCCGGTGACCAGCGCTTTCTTGCCGGCCAGCGGGCGCGTCCAGTCCCTGACGTGTTCACTGCAGGCGCCGAGCCGCAGCACCTGGCCGGAAACGTAAGCGCTCTTCGGCGAGAGGAAGAAGCGCAGCGCGCCTTCCAGTTGCTGGTCACCACCCTTGCCGACATACAGCAACTGCACGCTGCCGCCGCGACGAATTTCCTTGCCCAGCGAGCGGGTAAAACCTTCCAGTGAGCGCTGCACGCAGGCCGCGATTGGGTCTTTGAGCGACTCGGGCGCACGCCCCAGCACCACCACACGAGGGCTGTTGGCCAGCCCCTTGAAGGCGGGCTGGAAGAAGTCGCGTAGCTCGATCAACTGCTCGAAACGGGTCAGGTAGCTGGCGTCGAAGACCAACGCCTTGAGCTTGGGGCCGTGCTCGGCGGTCCAGCGGGGCAGGTCGAGCTGGCCATCGCGCGCGGCGAACAACTGATCCGTGAGCTTGCTGGCGAAAGGCTGGATGGCCTTGACCAGGTCGCCTTCACCGCCGAACAGCAGGGCGCCATCGATCGGTCGTACGCGGCCGGCCATCCAACGTTCCAGGCGCACAGGCGCCGGCAGACCGAGGGCGCCAACCAGGCGGCGGCCAGTGGAGGAGTTGGCGAAGGCGAGATAACGATCGGACATGAAAGACTCCTGCGGGCGAATCGAAAGTCGTGTCACTGTACGCGGCGACAGGCAAAGCGCAATTGACTCTGTTGCCTCACGCGCCGGCAAGGCGGCCAATGTTCGTGCCTGCCTGAGGTTTAGCCTGTTGGACCAAAAGATGTAGGCACGAATTCATTCGCTAAGGCGTTCGTTCCTACAAAGGTGTCACAGAGGTGTCCTTAACCACCTGTTGGCCTTTCGGTCAGGCGATTGCCCTGCCTGTGTGGTCGGCAGGCTAAAGTGTATGCCTGATCTCATTCAGCTCTTCGACCAGCAAGGAGTCCTCATGGCCCAGTTGCGCCGGGTCGCCATTGTAGGCGGCAACCGCATTCCGTTCGCCCGTTCCAACACCGTCTACGCCAAGGCGAGCAATCAGCAGATGCTGACCAGCGCCCTCGAAGGCCTGGTGGAACGCTTCAACCTGCATGGCGAGCGCCTCGGCGAGGTGGTGGCCGGTGCTGTGCTCAAGCATTCGCGAGATTTCAACCTGACTCGCGAATGCGTGCTGGGCTCGCGCCTGGCGCCGGAAACCCCGGCCTACGACCTGCAGCAGGCCTGCGGTACGGGCCTGGAAGCGGCGATCCTGGTGGCCAACAAGATCGCCCTCGGGCAGATCGACTGCGGCATCGCCGGCGGCGTCGATACCACCTCGGACGCGCCCATCGGCGTCAACGAAGGGCTGCGCCAGATTCTGCTCGAGGCCAACCGTGGCAAGAGCACCGGCGACAAGATCAAGAGCCTGCTGAAGATTCGCCCACGTCACCTGGCACCTCACATTCCGCGTAATGGCGAGCCGCGTACAGGCTTGTCGATGGGCGAGCATTGCGAGCTGATGGCGCAGCGCTGGGCCATCCCGCGCGATGAGCAGGATCAACTGGCCCTGGCCAGCCACCAGAAACTGGCGGCGGCCTACGCCGAGGGCTGGCACGATGACCTGATGACCCCATTCCTCGGCCTGACCCGCGACCAGAACCTGCGTCCTGACATCAGCGCTGAGAAGCTCGCCTCTCTCAAACCCTGCTTCGAGCGTGGCCCGCGCGGCACCCTGACGCCTGCCAACTCCACGCCGTTGACCGATGGTGCTTCGGTGGTGCTGCTGGCCAGCGAGGAGTGGGCCAAGGCTCGTGGACTACCGGTGCTGGCTTACCTGCGCGACGGCGAAGCGGCGGCGGTGGACTTCGTCCAGGGCAAGGAGGGGTTGCTGATGGCACCGGTCTATGCGGTGCCGCGCCTGTTGGCGCGCAACGGTCTGACCCTGCAGGACTTCGACTACTACGAGATCCACGAAGCCTTCGCCGCCCAGGTGCTCTGCACCCTCAAGGCCTGGGAGGACGCCGACTATTGCAAGGAGCGCCTGGGCCTGGATGCACCGCTGGGCTCCATCGATCGCAGCAAGATGAACGTCAAGGGCAGTTCACTGGCCGCCGGCCACCCGTTCGCCGCCACCGGCGGGCGTATCGTCGCCAACCTGGCCAAGCTGCTGTCGGTGGCTGGAGAGGGGCGCGGTCTGATCTCCATCTGCGCGGCCGGCGGTCAGGGTGTGACCGCGATCCTGGAACGGTAATCCAATACGGGTGGTCGCAAGTCATCGCGATCACTCGATGTAAGCAACTCCGTGATTCGGGCGGCCCGCGTAGCGCGTGGCCGCTCTTTTTTTGCGCGCTGCAGGCCTGTAGGAGGGGCTTCAGCCGCGACAAGCACTCGCAGAGTGCTGTTCTCTGCGAACGCTGCGGTGGCCTGTCGCGCGGCAAATCACCACAGCGCTGGTTGCGCTTTTAGCGGCTAGTCTTTTAGTGCGCATTGATCCAGATCAATGCGGCATCTTGTGCTTTGTTTGGCGGCCGTTCGGCTGCGGTTCACTTCAATAAGAACAATTTCAGCTCGTTTGACTCCAAGAACTGGAGTCTATGGATCGGCTTTGCGTGCTGGGGCCGAAATAACCCTGAATGAGGATGTGACATGTTCGGCCTAGAGGCGCTCGATCTCGCCCGAATCCAGTTTGCCTTCACCATTTCCTTCCACATCGTCTTCCCGGCCATCACCATCGGTCTGGCCAGCTACCTGGCGGTGCTCGAAGGTCTGTGGTTGAAGACCAGCAATACCCTGTACCGCGATCTCTACCACTTCTGGTCGAAGATCTTCGCGGTCAACTTCGGCATGGGCGTGGTCTCCGGCCTGGTCATGGCCTATCAGTTCGGCACCAACTGGAGTGCCTTCTCCGACTTTGCCGGCGCGGTCACCGGTCCGCTGCTGACCTACGAGGTGCTGACCGCGTTCTTCCTCGAAGCGGGCTTCCTTGGCGTCATGCTATTCGGCTGGAATCGTGTCGGGCCGGGCCTGCACTTCTTTTCCACGGTGATGGTGGCTATCGGTACGTTGATTTCGACCTTCTGGATCCTCGCTTCCAACAGCTGGATGCACACGCCGCAGGGCTTCGAGATCGTCGACGGTCGGGTAATCCCGGTGGACTGGTTCGCCGTGGTGTTCAACCCTTCGTTCCCCTACCGTCTGGCGCATATGGCCACCGCTGCGTTCCTCGCCACGGCCTTCTTCGTCGGCGCCTCGGCGGCCTGGCACCTGCTGCGCGGCCGCGACAATCCGGCGATCCGCAAGATGCTGTCGATGGCGCTGTGGATGGCACTGCTGGTGGCGCCGGTGCAGGCCTTCATCGGCGACCTGCATGGCCTCAACACCCTCAAGTACCAACCGGCGAAGATCGCCGCTATCGAGGGGCACTGGGAAAACGTCGGCGACGAGCCGACCCCGCTGATCCTCTTCGGTTGGCCGGACATGGAGCGTGAGGAAACCCGCTTCAAGGTGGAGATTCCCGCGCTCGGCAGCCTGATCCTCACCCACAGCCTGGACAAGCAGGTGCCGGCGCTCAAGGACTTTCCGCCAGAGGACCGGGCCAATTCCACCATCGTCTTCTGGACTTTCCGCGTCATGGTCGCCATGGGCCTGATGATGATCCTTACCGGTCTGTGGGGCACCTGGCTGCGTCGCGGCGAGCGGTTGTACACCTGCCGGCCGTTCCTGCACCTGGCGGTGTGGATGGGGCCCAGCGGGATCATCGCCATTCTCGCCGGTTGGTACACCACGGAAATTGGCCGCCAGCCCTGGATCGTCCATGGCCTGATGCGTACCGCCGATGCGTCGTCAGGTCATAGCGCGACACAGCTGGGTTTCACCCTGGCGCTGTTCGTAGTGGTCTATTTCGTCCTGTTCGGTGCGGGTATCGGCTACATGCTGCGCCTGGTGCGCAAGGGGCCGAAGATCGACGAGGGCGATGAGGCTGCGCAAGACGGTGGGCCGGGCAAACCGCGTACGCCAGCGCGGCCGCTGTCGGCTGCCGAAGAAGGCTTGGAAGATGGCGAAACCGACACCTTGCCGGAGAGGAGCTGAACATGGGTATCGACCTTCCGCTGATCTGGGCGGTGATCATCGCCTTCGGCGTAATGATGTACGTGGTGATGGATGGCTTCGACCTTGGCATCGGCATCCTCTTTCCCTTCGTCCGTGACGAGGGTGAGCGCGATGTGATGATGAACACCGTGGCGCCGGTCTGGGACGGCAACGAAACCTGGCTGGTGCTCGGCGGTGCCGGCCTGTTCGGTGCCTTCCCGCTGGCCTATGCGGTGGTGCTCGACGCGCTTTATCTACCGCTGATCCTGATGTTGCTGGGGCTGATCTTCCGTGGCGTGGCCTTCGAGTTTCGCTTCAAGGCCAAGGCCGCCAAGCGCCACCTGTGGGACAAGGCCTTCATTGGCGGCTCGCTGACTGCGACCTTCTTTCAGGGCGTAGCGCTGGGGGCCTACATCGACGGTTTCGAGGTGGTCAATCGCAGCTTCGCCGGCGGTGCGTTCGACTGGCTGACGCCGTTCTCGGTGTTCTGTGGCCTGGCGCTGATCGTGGCCTATGCGCTGCTAGGCTGCACCTGGTTGATCATGAAGACCGAAGGTCGCCTGCAACAGCAGATGCATGATCTGGCGCGGCCACTGGTACTCGTGGTGCTGGCGGTGACCGGCATCGTCAGCCTGTGGACACCGTTCGAGCACCCGGCGATCGCCGAGCGTTGGTTCAGCCTGCCCAACCTGTTCTGGTTCATGCCGGTGCCGGTGTTGGTGCTGCTGTGCACATATGCACTGCTGCGTTCGGTGGCCAACAACCGCAACTATTCGCCGTTCCTTCTCACCCTGGTGTTGATCTTCCTTGGCTACAGTGGCCTGGGCATCAGCCTGTGGCCGAACGTGATCCCGCCGTCGATCAGCATCTGGGAGGCCTCCGCCCCGCCGCAAAGCCAGGGCTTCATGCTGGTTGGCGCGCTGCTGATCATCCCCTTCATCCTCATGTACACCGCCTGGAGCTACTACGTGTTCCGCGGCAAGGTTACGCAGGACGATGGCTACCACTGAGGTGCAGGCTATGACCAAGGTCGAGCAAGAGAAGAAACCCCTGTGGCAGCGCCTGGGTTGGTTGGTGTTGATCTGGACAGCCAGCGTGCTGACCCTGGGCGCGGTGGCCTGGCTGCTGCGCCAGTTCATGAGCGCCGCCGGGTTGGGGGCGCCTTAAGAAAGGAGGTCGTTTCCATGTCCCGCGTGGGAGTGCCTCCCGTGGCGCTCCCAGGTCGCATTCGCCGGCCTGGTTATCGATAAAGTCGACGCGCAGCCTCCTGCTGATACATTCCAGCGACCTCAATGGGGGGAGCGTGCAGCTGGCGTTCTGCTCACCCACTACCTGCTGATCAAATGACTTTTGTCCGACTCCCCCTAAAGTATTAATCGCCAAGGCCGATCATTTATTGGCGTCAAGTGGCCGTCTTTCTGCCTGGTCGTTTGCGTCTTACCCTATGGATGGTGGCCCTCAGATGAAAATAAAGAACAAACTCGTCCTCGCGTTCGTCCTGGCGGCCTTCGTGCCTGTCAGCCTGGTAGCGGTCATCTCTGTACTGAATATCCGCGGTCAGGCTGTCGATCAGTTCGTCGACAGCAGCACCCGAGAGATTCGCCAGATCGACGGCAACATCCGCCAGTTCTTCGATGCCAACGTGCAGAACGTCGATAAGATGGCTACCGACGAGGTGTACACCTCGGTCACCAGCCTGAAGAATTACACTGGCGCCGACGCCGCCAGCCAGCCGTTGCCTGCCGAGGCGCAGCGGGTCATCGACGAGTTTGCCCGCTACGGCAAGACCCATCCTGCCGCTGCGATCCTGTCCATCGGTCTGGAAGACGGCACGTATGCCAAATGGCCAGACGACCCCCAACTATCGAACTACGACCCACGCGTGCGTCCCTGGTACAAGGCAGCGATGGCCAGCCCCGGCAAGACCGTGCGCACCCCGGCCTACTACTACGACAAGGATGACGTAGCCCTGGTCGGCACTGCCCGGGCGATGCTCGATCAGGCCGGCAAGGCCAAGGGCGTTTTCGTGGTCAGCGTGTCGTTGAAGAACCTCACCGAGTTGCTCAAGAGCATCAAGCTCGGCGACAGTGGCTACGTGATGCTGATTGAAGACGGTACGGTGCTCGTCGACCCGCGTGACGACGCGCACAACTTCAAACCGCTCAAGGATCTCGGCGAACCCTACGCCAAGCTGGCAGCGACCAGCGAAGGCATGACCGAGGTGCAGATCAATGGCGTCAGCTACATGGCCAACGTCTGGACCTCGCCGGTACTGGGCTGGCGCTACATCGGCCTGATCGAACGTTCCGAAGTGATGGCCGCCGCCACCCAGATGACCTACCTGACCCTGGCCATCGTGGCCGTGCTGGTGTTGCTTCTCGCCGGCCTGGCCGCTGCCCTGGCCAAAGTCATCGTGCGGCCCATCGGCCAGGTCAGTAGCGGCTTGCAGTCGATTGCCGATGGCGAGGGCGACCTGCGCCATGAACTGAAGGTCCAGGGCAAGGATGAAACCGCCGAGCTGGCCGGCTGGTTCAACCAGTTCCTGGCGGCGATCCGTCAGCTGGTGCAGCGCATCGGCTCGGCTTCGGCCAACCTGCAGGACGCCTCGCACGTCAACAGCCAGGTGGCCAGCGACATGAACCAGGCAGCGGGTCGCCAGCGCCAGTCGGTGGAACTGGTGTCCACCGCTTTCAACGAGATGGTGTCGACCGCCAACGAGGTGGCTCGCTCCTGCAGCGTCGCCGCTTCGTCGGCCGAGAGCGGCCACCAGCGGGTTACCGAAGGCAAGCAGCAGATCGAGCTGAGCACACAGAACGTCAATCGACTGAGCCGCCGCATTGGCGAGTCGTCCCAGGCGATGGTCGAACTCGAAGAAGGCAGCCGCAACATCAACCAGATTCTCGGCACCATCCGCGCCATTGCCGAGCAGACCAACCTGCTGGCCCTCAACGCCGCCATCGAAGCAGCACGCGCTGGCGACCAGGGTCGTGGCTTCGCAGTGGTGGCCGACGAGGTACGGGCGCTGGCCAAGCGCACCGCCGACTCCACCGGTGAGATCGACCAGCTGCTCAATGCGCTGGGCAGCAAGACCCATGAAGTCGCACAGAAGATGGACAGCTGCCTTGAGTTGTCGCAAGCCAGCGTGACGTCCATCGAGAGTGCGCTGGACAGCTTCGAAGGCATCCAGCTGTCGGTGAACGAGATCCGCGATCAGAACCTGCAGATTTCCGCTGCCGCCGAGGAACAGCACAGCGTGGCCGAAGAGATCAACCGGCATATCCAGCAGATCTATGACGAAGCGCAGCTGGTGGAGAACCTGGCCAGCTCGGCACAGGAAGATTCAAGCCGTCTGTCTCAGCTGTCCGATGAGCTCAATGGCTTGGTGGGACGCTTCAAATCCTGAAATGGAGCCGGCCTGGTGAATGGGTGGATGGGGCTTTCTCCATCCGCCTTTGGTTGCCGGCGCCGCGTTCGTTTGATCGATATGGCTTCCAGGCCATATCGTCGTGTTGACGGTGCACGGGCCCCTCGGATGAGCCGGTGATCCTCACTTCGGCGCGCTTATCCAGCCGTTCCTGGAAGATGATCTTGTTGTCGAGGCGTGCCCGCTGCAGTCGGGTTGCCCCATCTCGGCAATTGTTTTCATACTGCCTCCCTACGTTTCTCACCACGGGAGCCCTCATGTTCGCCTTCAGCGAAACCCTGCAACGCCGCTTCGCCGCCCTGCATTGCACCGCCGATTTCTGGTCGCTGCGCCATGTGCGGGAGACCACCGAGCGCTATTGGGTGCGCCGCAATGTGGCGCGGGCGCCGTCTTTCGCGGACGATGCGGGGGCCATGCTCAGTGTGCGGGTGGCCGGGGTGGAGGCTTACGCGGCGACCAGCGATCTCAGCCAGGCCGGCTTGCAGACGGCGCTCGATAAGGCCGAGGCGCTGGCGCGGCAATTGGCGTGGCGCAATCTGCTCGATCTGCATGAGCTGCCGGTGCCCCATGAGCAGGCCGATGACGTGATGCCCGGCTATCAGCGCACGCTCGCCAGTCCGGCCCACTGGTACGAGCTGCTGGCGGCGGAGTCGGCGCGGGTACCGCGGGACGAGCGGCTGGTGGACTGGTACGCCGGGCTGACCTTCACCGCCACCGAGCAGATTTACCTGAACAGTGTCGGCGCCCGTTTGCGCCGCGCTCAGCATTACGTGTTCCCGCAACTGGGCGTTACCGCCAGCGATGGCGCCGACAGCCAGAGCCGCAGCTTTGGCGGCACCCACCTGGCGCGCCAGGGCGGTGCCGAGGTGATCGATGAACTGGGCGTGGTCGGCACTGCCAGCCGTATCGCCGACGAGGCGCTGCAATTGCTGCTGGCGCCCAATACGCCGAGCGGCCACCGCGATCTGTTGCTGATGCCGGACCAGATGATCCTGCAGATCCACGAGTCCATCGGCCATCCGCTGGAGCTCGATCGCATCCTGGGTGACGAGCGCAATTTCGCCGGCACCAGCTTTATCCGCCAGGAAGATTTCGGCAGTTACCAATACGGCTCGTCGCTGCTCAACGTGACCTTCGACCCGACGGTATCGGGCGAGTTGGCCAGCTACCGCCATGACGACGACGGCACCCCGGCGCAGCGCGCATACCTGATCCGCGAGGGCATCCTGCAGCGGCCGCTTGGCGGTGCGCTGTCACAGTGGCGCAGCGGGCTGGAGGGCGTGGCCAACAGCCGTGCCTGCAGTTGGAACCGGCCGACCCTGGACCGCATGGCCAACCTCAACGTCGAGCCCGGCAACCAGCGCCTGGAGCAACTGATCGGCGGCATCGAGCGCGGCATTCTGATGAGCAACAACCGCTCCTGGTCGATCGATGACGCGCGCAACAAATTCCAGTTCGGCTGCGAGTGGGGCCGGCTGATTGAGAACGGCGAGCTCAAGGGCGTGGTGAAGAACCCCAATTACCGCGGTATCTCCGCGCAGTTCTGGCGCAACCTCAAGGCAGTTGGTGACGCCAGCACTTTCGAAGTGCTGGGCACGCCGTATTGCGGCAAGGGCGAGCCGAACCAGGTGATCCGCGTCGGGCACGCCACGCCGGCGTGCGTGTTCGCCGATGTCGACGTTTTTGGAGGGGCCGCCTGATGAACGCACGTCAGCATTTCGAGGCGCTGCTCGCGCACCTGAACGCCGAGTTGCAGGCCGGCGAGGGCTTTACCCTGGAGTACCAGGCCGAGGCCTCGGACTTCATCCGCTTCAACCACGCCCGAGTGCGCCAGGCCGGCCAGGTACAGCAGGTGTACGCCACCCTGGCGCTGTACCAGGGCGAGCGGCATGGCGACTTCGAACTGGCCCTGAGTGGGGTGATCGACGACGACCTGCCGCGCCTCGACCAGGTGTTGCAGCGCCTGCGCACAGTATTGCCGACGCTCGCCGACGACCCCTATCTGCGCCTGAACCGCGAAGCCTGGCGCAGCGAAACCGCTGCGGGCGAGGCGGCCCAGCACTGCGAGGTTGCCATCGCGCAGATCACTGAGGCGGCTGCCGGGTTGGACCTGGTCGGCTTCTACGCCGCCGGGCCGCAGTACCAGGGCTTCGCCAGCTCCTGGGGCGCCTTTGGTTGGCACGCGGCGAGCAGCTTCAACTTCGAATTCAGCCTGTTTCACGAGAACGGTCAGGCGGTGAAAAGCAGTTACGCCGGCGAGCAGTGGGACGCTCAGGCCTTCGCTCGCAAACTGGCGTTCGCCCGTGAGCAACTGGCGCATCTGGGCAAACCCGCCCATGAGTTGAAACCGGGGGCTTATCGCGCCTACCTGACGCCTGCGGCGCTGGAAGAGTTGTTCGGCCTTTTCGCCTGGGGCTTTTCCGCCGAAGCGCTGGCCACCGGTAGCAGCCCGCTGCAACGGCTGTTCGCCGGCAGCGCCAGCTTGAGCGACAAGGTGACGCTCGACGAGCGCATCGAAGGCGGCCTGGCGCCGGCCTTCACCCGCGAAGGGCCACGCCAGCCGCTGCGCCTGGTCAGCCAGGGCAAGCCGGGTGAGCGCCTGGTCAGCTCACGCAGCGCTGCCGAACACGGGCTGATCGCCAACGGCGCGGGCAGCGGCGAGTACCCGTTCTCCCTGCACCTGCACGGCGGCGAGCTGGAGGAGGGCGAGATCCTGCAGCGCCTCGGCACCGGGCTGTATATCGGCAATCTGTGGTACGCCAACTTCTCCGACCTGCCGGCCGGGCGCCTGACCGGCATGACCCGTTTTGCCACCTTCTGGGTCGAGAACGGTCGCATCCAGGCGCCAGTGGACACCATGCGCTTCGACGACTCGCTGTTCGACTTCCTCGGAGTGAACCTGGAAGCCCTGACCCGTGAACCGGAGCTGCTGCTGCCCAGCGGCACCTACGGCGCGCGGCAGACCGGCTCGATGGCGCTGCCCGGCGCCTTGCTGTCGCGGTTTACTCTGACGTTGTGAGGGTAGGGTTTCTAGGTATCGCTGTGCTCAACCGCTGGCCTCGTCTGTTTACTTGGTCGTCTTCAGCACCACGAATTTCGGCGTGGCCGCTACCTGCTCAACACCACGGAACAGCCGCGCCAGCTTGGCGTGGTAACCCAGGTGGCGGTTGCCGACGATCCACAGCTCGCCGCCGGTAACCAGCGCGCTGCGCGCTTGCTGGAACATGCGCCAGGCGAGAAAGTCGCCGACCACCTGCTGCTGGTGGAAGGGCGGGTTGCACAGCACCAGATCCAGCGAGTCGGCCGGCTGCTCGGCCAGTCCGTCGCCAGCGCGGATGGTCACCGGGCGTTCGCCGAGCGCCGCGCGCCAGTTTTCCTGTGCCGACTGCACGGCCATGTACGACTCGTCCACCAGCGTCAGTTGAGCCTGTGCGCTGCCCAGGGCATAGGCGATGCCCAGTACGCCATTGCCGCAACCCAGATCGGCTACGCGGCGGGCGTCGAGGTGGCGTGGCAGGTGAGGGAGGAAGGCGCGAGTCCCGATATCCAGGCCGTCGCGGCAGAAGACATTGGCGTGGTTGATCAGGTCGATGGCCGGCTTGTCGAGGCGGTAACGAGTGGGGTAGGGCGAGGTGGGTGCGACCTTGGCCTCTGGCGTGGCCGTCAGTAGGCGTGCCTTCTTCACCGCCAGCGAGGCCTGTACCGGGCCGATGTATTTCTCCAGCAGGTCGCCGGCAGCGCGTGGCAGGTGCTTGATCATCGCGCCGGCGATCACCTGGGCGTTTGACGCCAGGTGGCCGTGCAGGCGAATCAGTTGTTCCTCCAGCAACGCCAGGGTCTTGGGCACGCGGATCAGCACCCAGTCGAACGGTCCCTGCGGTGTTTCACTAGCCGGCACGAAGCGTAGCCGCTCGTCTGTCAGGCCGTTGCGCGCGAGGTTCTTTTGCAGGGCCAGATGGCCGAGATGCGAATCGCCACTGCTGACCACCTGGCACAGCGTGGCCAGCGAGCAGGCGAGTGCGCCGAAGCCGTCGTTGAGCACCAGCACGCGGCTGTTCGGCCCGATGCCCTGTTCGTGCACATGACCCAGCAGGTATTCGTCGGCGGCATCGAAGGCTTGCAGGGGGGCGTTCTGCTGCTCCGGCTGGCGAATCAGGTCGAGTTCTGCGAAGGGGGTGGCAAGTAGCGGCATGGCGGGCGTTTTCCGGAGGCGTCTGGAGCTGGCGCATCATAGCCGCTGGCGGCGTTGCCTCCCAACATTGGTAAACGCACTTACATGTGCCGCTGGACAAGTTCGAGCACCAATGGCTAAGTCTCACCCACTGGCCTGGCGGCTGCGCGTCGCCGGGTAATCGTGAGGCCTGAGCGAGAGACAAGATTGAGCGTTTCTGAAGCAAGACCCATCCAGCGCCGGACGCTGCACAGCGAGATCGTCGATCATCTGCGTGATCTGATCGTCAGTGGCGAACTGGAGCCTGGGCAGAAAATTCCGGAAAAGGCGTTGTGCGAGCGTTTCGACATTTCCCGCACGCCGTTGCGCGAAGCGCTCAAGGCTCTGGCCGCCGAAGGCATGATCGAGTTGCTGCCCCAACGTGGTGCGCGCGTTGTCACCATCACCGACGAAGAATTACAGGAGTTGTTCCCGATCATCGCCAGCATCGAGGCACTGGCTGGCGAACTCGCCTGCGAGAAAATCAGCGATGCGCAGGTCGAGGCCATCCGGCAGATGCACGAGGAGATGATCGAGGCCTATAAGGACTCCCGCTCGATGGAGTACTCGCGGCTGAACCGCGCCATTCACTTCGCCATTTTCGAGGCCGCCGACAATGCCTCGCTGCTTGCGCTGTACCGCAACCTGGAGCTGCGCATCCGCAACATCCGCCACACCGTGCGTCAGGCCCCGAAGGACTGGAAGGAGGCAGTGAGTGACCACGAGAAAATTCTCCAGGCGCTGATTGCGCGTGATGCCGGTCGACTCGGCAAGATCATGCGTCAGCACGTGATGAATACCGCTCGTACGGTGCGCCACTCCATCGACGAACTGGTCAGTACACAACCGAGCTAGTTCGCTGTTCGCAATCTTCTATCTCTCAATATGCGCCCAGGATCGTGCATAAGCGTGAAAAATCGCCCTAAGTTCGTGCAATTAAAATGAATTCATTATTTATTATTCTTTTTTATTGACGATGGCGATTGCTGTCCCGCAGAGTGACCTGGCGATGCTTGCTAGGGCACGCCGGCCCCCATGAAAGGGAGTCGTTGCGCGATAACAAAACAGGGGGCAAACCATGAAGAAGATTCTTGCGGCTTCGTCGATGATGCTGATGTTCGCAGCAGCGGGAGTGTCGGCACAGGAAGGCACACTGGCGAAAATCGCCGAACTGGGAGAAATCAGCGTCGGCCATCGCGATGGCGCCGTGCCGTTCTCCTACTACGATGACCAGCAGCGTCCCGTTGGCTATGCAATGGACCTGTGTGCCAAGGTCGTCGAAGCGATCAAGCTCAAGCTCGACGAGCCGGACCTCAAGGTCAGCTACCTGCCGGTCACCGGTGCCACTCGCATGCCCCTGCTGGCTAACGGCACCATCGACATGGAGTGCGGTACCACCACCAACAACGCCGAGCGTCAGCGTCAGGTGAGCTTCTCCAACACCTATTTCGTCGCTGGCGTGCGCATCCTCTCCAAGAAGAACGCCCCGATCGAAACCATGGCCGATGCCAAGGGCAAGACCGTGGTCACCCTCGCCGGCACCACCAGCGTCAAGGTCATCAGTGAGATCAACGCCGCGCAGAACCTCGGCCTCAACGTGCTGAGCGTGAAGGATCTGGCCGAGGGCATACTCACCCTGCAGACCGAGCGCGCCGTGGCGCTGATCTTCGATGATGTGTCCATTGCCGGCGCTGCCGCGACTTCGAAGAACCCTGACGACTTCATCATGTCCGCCGAGCCGCTGTCGGTCGAGCCTTACGGCATCATGCTGCGCCGCGGTGACGATGCCTTCAAGGAGCTGGTCAACGCCACCCTCGACGAGCTTTACGCTACCGGCGAGATCAACGCCATCTACGACAAGTGGTTCGTGCAGCCGATCCCGCCGCGCGGCATCAACATGAACTTCCCGATGTCCAGCCAGTTGAAGAAAGTCATCGCCCAGCCCACCGACGATCCGAATCCCGAGTTGTATCGCTGATCGAGCGTCGCCGAACCCGGCCGGCATTCGCGCCGGCCGGGCCATGACATGCACTGGACGGGTTAGGCCATGAGTTACAACTGGAACTGGTGGATCTTCTTCGAGCCTTCGCTCGATGGCACCAATACCTACCTGATGACGCTGATCTGGGGTGCCTGCTGGACGGTCGCCACGGCCATCGGCGCCTTCACTATCGCCCTGCTGCTCGGCTCGCTGGTGGGTGTGGCGCGTACCTCGCCGCTGGCCTGGATGCGCGCGCTGGGCACCGGCTTCGTCGAGCTGTTTCGCAACATTCCGCTGCTGGTGCAGATGTTCCTCTGGTACTTCGTGCTGCCGGAACTGTTGCCGCCCGATCTGGGGCGCTGGTTCAAGCAGTTGCCGAATTCCGCGTTCTACACGGCGGTAATCTGCCTGGGCTGCTACCACGCCGCGCGTATGGCCGAAGTGGTGCGTGCCGGGCTGGAGAGTCTGTCCCGTGGGCAGCGCATGGCCGGGTTGGCCATGGGCCTGACGCTGGTGCAGACCTACCGTTATGTGCTGTTGCCGATGGCCTACCGCATCGTCGTGCCGGCCATCACCTCCGAATTCTTGAGTTGCACCAAGAACACCTCGGTTGCCCTTGCAATCGGCCTGATGGAGCTGACCGGCAGCGCCCGTGCGATGCAGGAAAACAGCTTCCAGACCTTCGAGGCCTTCACGGCGGCAACCACCCTGTATCTGGTGCTCAACCTGATCATCGTCTTCGCCATGCGCGCCGTCGAGCGCAAGGCCGCTGTGCCGGGCTACGGCCTGCGGAAGGAGAGCTGAACATGTTTGGCAGTTTCGACCTGGGAGTGGTGGTCGACTCGCTCCCCTATCTGTTCTACACCGGCATGAGCTTCACCCTGACGCTCACGCTGTTCGCCACCCTTGGCGGCATCTTCTTCGGCTCGCTGCTGGCGATCATGCGCCTGTCACGTTACCGCGCGCTGTCGATGTTCGCCGGTGGCTACGTCAACCTGCTGCGCTCGTTGCCGCTGGTGCTGGTGATCTTCTGGTTCTACTTCATGGTGCCCTTCGTGGTGCAGTGGGTCACCGGTGCGCCGCGTCCGGTGCGCATCGACCCGTTCTGGTCGTCGGTGATCACCTTCACCCTGTTCGAGGCCTGCTACTTCTGCGAGATCATCCGTTCCGGTATCCAGTCGCTCCCCAAGGGCCAGACCCAGGCGTCGATGGCGCTGGGCATGACCGGTCGCCAGAGTCTGTTCTACGTGGTCTTGCCACAAGCACTGCGCAACATGCTGCCGCTGATGCTCACGCAGACCATCGTGCTGTTCCAGGACACCTCGTTGGTCTACATCCTGTCGATCACCGACTTCCTCGGCGCCGCGGCGAAGATCGCCCAGCGCGACGGGCGCCTGCTGGAGATGTACGTCTTCGCCGCGCTCGTCTACTTCGTGATCTCCCTGCTCGCCTCCTATGCCGTACGCCGCCTGCAAAAGCGCGTCGCCATCATTCGCTAAGAGTGCCTTCGCCATGATAACCATCAGCGATGTCTGTAAATCCTACGGTTCGTTCCAGGTGCTGACGCACTGCTCGACCACCGTTGCCAAGGGCGAGGTGGTAGTGGTGTGCGGGCCTTCCGGTTCCGGCAAGTCCACCCTGATCAAGACGGTCAATGCGCTGGAACCCATCGACAGCGGTGAGATCACCGTCGATGGCATAAGCGTCACGGCTAAGGACACCAATCTGCCCAAGCTGCGTTCGCGCGTCGGCATGGTGTTCCAGCACTTCGAGCTGTTTCCGCACCTGTCGATCATGGAGAACCTGATGCTGGCGCAGATCAAGGTGCTCGGTCGCGGCAAGGCCGAGGCCGAGAAGAAGGGTATGCAACTGCTCGAACGCGTCGGCCTCAAGGAGCATGCGCACAAGCATCCGGGCCAGCTCTCCGGCGGCCAGCAACAGCGCGTGGCCATCGCCCGTGCGCTGGCCATGGATCCGGTGGTGATGCTGTTCGATGAACCGACCTCGGCGCTCGACCCGGAGATGGTCAACGAAGTGCTCGACGTCATGGTGCAGCTGGCCCACGAGGGCATGACCATGATGTGCGTGACCCATGAGATGGGCTTCGCGCGCAAGGTCGCCGACCGGGTGATCTTCATGGACGCCGGCCAGATCGTCGAAGACTGCGCGAAGGAGGAATTCTTCGGCGACATCAACGCCCGCTCCGACCGCGCCCAGCAGTTCCTGTCGAAAATTCTCTCTCACTAACGCCGGACGAAGATCATGGAAATGCCCAACGAACAGCAATTGCTGGCGATGGCGGCTGCGCGCGGCGCGGCGCTGCGTGATGGTCGCGTGGTGCTTTACGCCGGTGCCAACCTGCCCAGCGCCGAGTCGCAGCAGGCCTATGCGCCCGAGCTGAGCGCCTACCCGGCGATGGGGCCGAGTTATGCCAAGGAGCAACCGGATACCGACCTGGTGTCGGACCTGGAAGTGGCGGTGCGCGAGCGCATCTGCTCGCTGTTCGGCGCGGCCTGGGCTGAGCCGCGCCTGCCCAGCTGTACCATCGCCAACCTGGCGGTGTTCCACGCTTTCAGCCGGCCGGGTGACCTGCTGCTGGCGCCTGCCGCGGCCCATGGCGGGCACCTCAGTCAGCGCCGCGGCGGCACGCCGGAACTGGCCGGGCTGCGCGTGGCCGATCTGCCTTTCGATACTCGCGCCTGCCGACTGGATGCCCAGGCCGCCGCCGAGCAGGTGCGCACGTTGCGGCCGACTCTGGTGATGCTCGGCCGCTCGGTGGTCATCACGCCGGACGATGTCGAGCCGGTGGTGGCTGCTGCGCGCGAAGTGGGCGCCAAGACCATCTTCGACGCCTCGCATGTATCGGGTCTGATCGCCGGAGGCACCTTCCCCAATCCGCTGGCGCTTGGGGTCGATATCCTTACCAGTTCCACCTACAAGACGCTACCGGGGCGTCCGCACAGTCTGATTGCCGGGCGCAAGGTCGAGGACGGTGAGCGTCTGGCGCGTTTCATCGACCGCGCATTGTTGGCCAACTACGACGCTGGCAAGCTGCCGTCCTTCCTGGTCACCCTGCAACAGGCCGAAGCGGACAAGGGCGCCTACGCGCGGCGCATCTGCAGAGCCAGCGAAACCTTCGCCAAGGTGCTGCGTGAGCTGCATGTGGCAGTGATCGCGCCGAATCCGGGGGAGGTTTTCACCCATCAGGTGCTGGTGCCGATGAGCGCGGTGAGGGATGCACCTGCCACGATCAAGGCGCTGGAGCAGGAGGGCATTCTGGTCGGCACCTGCAACGACCCGACCACGCCCGGCGGCTATGCCCTGCGTGTCGGTACCCAGTTCATCGTGGCCCAGGGCCAGGACGAGCAGGTGGACAACATCGCCCGCTGGCTGGCCGCTGCACTGCGTCGTGAGCCGGATGGCCGCATGACCGTGGTTTGATGCCCCTGCGATCTGCCGGTTTTTGTCGCGCGGCTTTTGCGCGACACTGCCGGCATCATTCGCTCAGGAGCTGCACATGACCGTCAGCGATGACAAATTCACCCGCCAGACCCTGCTCGACGTGCAGACGCTGACGCCGAGCCTGTTTACCCTGCGTACCACCCGCGATGCCGGTTTTCGTTTTCGCGCCGGGCAGTTCGTACGCCTGGGGGTGGAAAAGGCGGACGGTTCGGTGGTCTGGCGCCCCTATTCGCTGGTTTCGGCGCCGCATGACGAGTTTCTCGAGTTCTTCTCCATCGTGGTGCCGGGCGGTGAATTCACCAGCGAGCTGAGTCGCCTGACCATTGGCGACAGCCTGCTGGTGGAGAAAATGGCCACCGGCTACCTGACCCTGGATCGCTTCATCGACGGTCGCGACCTGTGGTTGCTCGGCAGCGGCACCGGCATCGCGCCGTTCCTGTCGATCCTGCAGGATTTCGAGGTGTGGCAGCGCTTCGAGCGCATCGTGCTGGTGTACAGCGCAAGGACCTTTGCTGAGCTGGCCTACCAGCCGCTGATCAGGGGGCTTGCCGAACTGGAGTATCTGGCCGAGTTCGCGGACAAACTCATCTACCTGCCGGTGGTCACTCGTGAGCAGGCGCCGGATTGCCTGAACGCGCGCATTACCGATCTGCTCGACAGTGGCGAGCTGGAACAGGCCGCCGGGCTTGAGCTGACGCCCGAGCATTCGCGGGTGATGATCTGCGGCAACCCGCAGATGATCGACGATATTCGTCAGCGCCTGAAGGCGCGTGGTCTGAACCTGAGCCTGACCCGGCGGCCGGGTCAGGTGGCAGTCGAAAACTACTGGTGATCAGTCTTCGCGGATCGATTTGATCCGGTGCTCCCAGCGGCGCTTGGCGAAGCGGCGCATGTTGGGGATATCGTCGGTCTCGTCGAGAATCGGCTTGCCGATGATGGTTTCCATGATGTCTTCCAGCGTCACCAGGCCGCGCCAGCTACCGAACTCGTCATACACCAGGCACATGTGCTGACGCTCCTGCATCAGCAGGGTCATCAGGTTCTCCACGTTCATGCTTTCCGGCACGACCTTGAGCGGCTTCATGATGCGGGTGATCGGCTCGGCATCGTTCTCGGCGGCCAGGGCGTCGTAGCGAAACACCACGCCCAGCGGGGATTCGTCTTCGCCAATGACCGGGTAGCGGGAGAACTGGCTTTCCCGGGCACGTGCCTTGAATGCGGCAATTGACTCATCCGGTGCGGCTGACTCGCAGACAATGCGCGGCGTCATGATGTCGCGTAGGCGAATCTCATGCAGGTCTAGGATGTTGCTGATCACCCGATGTTCGTCTTCGTCGAGCTTGCCCACTTCGCGGCCGAGCAGGGTCAGTGCCTTGATTTCCTGGCGAATGTCATGTTCCGGCTCCTTGCCGCCGAACAGGCGCATGATCAGGTCTGAAAGCACGATGAACGGCTTGAGCAGCAGGATCATTGCCCGCAGCAGGCTCGGCAGGAAAGGAGCCAGGGCGCGCCAGTAACGGGCGCCGATGGTCTTCGGCAGAATCTCCGAGAGCACCAGAATCAGCAGGGTCATGACCGCCGAGGCGATACCCAGGTAACCGTCACCGAAGACGATTGCCACCTGCGCACCGACACCGGTCGCACCAACGGTATGCGCCACGGTATTGAGGGTCAGGATGGCCGCCAGCGGCTGGTCGATCTTGTCTTTGAGCTCTTTCAGCCTTTCGTACAGCTGAGGCTTTTCGACCTTCTGCTGAGCGATGTAACTGGGCGTTAGGGAGAGCAGGGCGGCTTCGAGGATGGAACAGATGAACGAAACCAGAATGGAAAGGACAGCGAACGCTATCAGGAGTGTCATGTAGGGGGATAAGTGACCAAGGGGCAGCTAATTTAGCGGAAATACAGAGGAATATGCAGGAAAGCTGCAACATTTCATTTCGTATTGCCGGTCCGGCCTGTTCTAGCGCGGCTCTCGGCCCGGCATCGCTAGAGGGCTGCACTCGGCTCAGCTTCGGCTAGGCTAAGTAGGAACTACGTCCGGGGAGGATTCTTCATGCCGCTTGAACATCATCCGCTCAATCGAGAATTTCCACAGCATCACGATGCGTTGCGCAAACTGATGCAGGGCGATGCGCGCTTCGCCAGCCTGGCGGCGGAGTATGAAGCGCTGGACAAGCGCATCTACGAGATAGAGGACGGTCGCTCGGCGGCCGATGACCTGACGCTACAGGGGCTCAAGCTACAGCGCGTTGGCCTCAAGGATGAGATTGCCGGCTTGCTGCACGGCGCAACCTGAGGCGGGTTTGATCGGGATCAAGGGAGATGCACGGTAGACCGGCTAGCCTGCGAGCAACACCTTACTCAGGAGCTGTGCCATGCACGTCGATCACCACCCGCTTGTCCATGATTTCCCCGAAGATCGCGAAGCACTGCAACGCCTGCGTCAGGAAAATGCGCTGTTTGCCCGTCAGGCTGAGGAATACGAGGCACTGGACAAGCGCATATGCCGTATCGAGGACGGCATCGAGCTACTCGACGATGTTTCGTTGCAGGCGCTCAAGCTCAGCCGCGTTGCCCTCAAGGATGAACTGGCGCGGCAGCTCAAGCGCGCAGGTGGTCAGTGCTGCGGTTGTGGCAACGGTTGTGGCGGCTGACTTGCCGGAGTAGGAGCGGCATCAGCCGCGAACATTTGGCATCGCGGTTCATGCCTGAAGCCACTCCATCCGCCATTGCGGGGCGCCGGTCGCCCCGCTTCAATGCACGGGCGGGTTGATCAGGTAGGTAAGCAGCCCGTCCGCTTCTTCTTCCGTCCACACCGCTCGCGCGGGTTTGGGCCACTCGCTCAGAAGCTGCTGCCAGAACGCGCACGCCAGTTCATCCTGGCGGTAGAAACGCAGCAACCACGAGCTGCCATCGCCCATTATCTGGTTCACCAGCGCACGGCCGATGCCGTGGCGGCGATATTTCTTCAGTAGGAACAGATCGGCGAACTCCGGCGCATCGATACCCGGCAATTCGCTGCGCTCGATCAATAGAAAACCGGCGATGACCCCATCGGCGAGGATCAGTTGCGCGCTCCAGCCCGGCTCCTGCCAATAGCGCTGCAAATGGGGTTGGTGGATGTAGAAGCGGCCGTCCGTCTCCACGTCTTCCTGTTCCCAATCGGAGCTTTCGTAGGCATAGAACTGATAGAGATTGGCCAGCAACGGCAGCTGTTCGGCAGTGGTGGGCAGCAGTTGGATCTGCATGGAGGTGTTCCGGGCGAAGTGGGCGTGGTCTGTAAATTTATCCAGTTGTTCGGTATCGTTCCAGCCTTCGTTCAGCGGCAGGATCGATTGCAATGGCCAAGGCAAAACGCATGTACGGCTGCACCGAGTGCGGCGCCACCTTTCCCAAGTGGGCGGGACAGTGTGGTGAGTGCGGCGCCTGGAATACCCTGGTGGAAACCGTGGTCGAGGGCGCCACGCCCAGCGGGCGCACCGGTTGGGCTGGCGACAAGGCCAATATCAAGACTCTGGCCGAGGTCAGCGTCGAGGAAATTCCGCGCTTTTCCACCGCCTCCGGCGAATTGGATCGTGTGCTCGGTGGCGGCCTGGTGGATGGCTCGGTGGTGCTGATCGGCGGCGACCCAGGCATCGGCAAGTCGACCATCCTCCTGCAGACCCTGTGCAACATCGCCCAGCGCTTTCCGGCGTTGTACGTCACCGGTGAGGAATCGCAACAGCAGGTGGCCATGCGCGCGCGGCGTCTGGACTTGCCGCAGGACAAGCTCAAGGTGATGACCGAGACCTGCATCGAGTCGATCATCGCCACCGCGCGCCAGGAAAAACCCAAGGTCATGGTGATCGACTCGATCCAGACCATCTTTACCAAGCAACTGCAATCGGCACCGGGTGGCGTCGCCCAGGTGCGCGAGAGCGCGGCGCTGCTGGTGCGCTTCGCCAAGCAGAGCGGCACGGCGATCTTCCTGGTCGGCCACGTCACCAAGGAGGGCGCGCTGGCCGGCCCGCGCGTGCTCGAGCACATGGTCGATACCGTGCTGTATTTCGAGGGTGAGTCCGATGGTCGTCTACGCCTGCTGCGGGCGGTGAAGAATCGCTTCGGTGCGGTCAACGAGCTGGGCGTGTTCGGCATGACCGACAAGGGCCTCAAGGAGGTTTCCAACCCCTCGGCGATCTTTCTCACCCGCGCTCAGGAGGCAGTGCCTGGCAGTGTGGTGATGGCCACCTGGGAAGGTTCGCGGCCGATGCTGGTGGAAGTGCAGGCGCTGGTCGACACCAGCCACCTGGCCAACCCGCGGCGGGTGACTCTGGGCCTGGATCAGAACCGCCTGGCCATGCTTCTGGCGGTGTTGCACCGCCACGGCGGGATCCCGACCTATGATCAGGACGTATTCCTCAACGTAGTCGGTGGGGTCAAGGTGCTGGAAACCGCCTCTGATCTCGCGCTGATGGCGGCGGTGATTTCCAGCCTGCGCAACCGGCCGTTGGAGCACGATTTGCTGGTGTTCGGCGAGATTGGTTTGTCCGGCGAGATCCGCCCGGTACCGAGTGGCCAGGAGCGGCTGAAAGAGGCTGCCAAGCACGGTTTCAAGCGTGCAATCGTGCCCAAGGGTAATGCACCGAAGGAGGCTCCGCCGGGCCTGCAGATAGTCGCTGTCACGCGACTGGAACAGGCGCTGGATGCGCTGTTCGAGTAATAGAATTCGCGGCTAAAGCCCCTCCCACAGCAGACTTCTGGGTATCTGTGGGAGGGGCTTTAGCCGCGATCCCTGCATGCGGCGTTCTGCCGCGATCAGGCTCCGGCGAAAATTGACCTGGCTCAATAGGTAGTAGGCTATCGGAGAGCAGCATGAAGGCGTATCCATTTGCAGGAGACGCCATCATGTTTTTGTTCTTCGATTTCTTTTCCCGCGCTTTCAATTTCGACGCCAAGGTGGCGCAGTCGCGCGAGGCGCATGGTGAGGTGCTGCGTATCCAGGCGCTTCGTCAACAACGTCAGCAGCGTAAGGACGAGGCGGCGCACAAGCGCCATTGAACGCGGCTCAGTCGTCTTCGCCCAGCGCCGCCAGCTCGCGTTCCAGCAACTGCTCATCGCCAAGGTTGAGTTCGACCAGGCGGCGCAGGTGACTGATGGAGTCCAGGTCGATATGGCGGCAGACGAAACCCAGGGACTTTGGCTGGGTGCGTGTCAGCACCACCTCCATCTTCACCTTGGCTTCGCCACCCAGTTCGATCACGGCCTCGAAGGGTTGATCCGGGTCTCCGCTCCAGTCACGTGGAGTAGTGATCAGCAGGCCCTTGAGTGAAATATCGTGCAGAGCTGCCGACCATTGCCGCTCGCCCTGAGCGATCACGGTGGGGGCGTCGAAGGCGATGCGCTGAAAGCGCCGACGCTCGTTGGCTGAGTCACTCATGCCCATACTCCTGAAGGATTTACATCACTATAGCCAAGGCTGCTGACCACGTACTTTAACCCCTGTGCCGTGGCGCACAACTGATGCACATCAGTTTGACAGGTCGCCAAGTCTCGCCAAAGCTCCTTATGCGGTTTTATTACTCGATATAGCGGAGCGATAGACATGAGCAAGCGACTGCTAGGCAAAGGTTTGGTCTTCGGCCTGTTGAGCATGGCCAGTGTTGGCGCATTCGCCGATGCTGCCGGCGGCAATGGTTGCGGCTGGGGCAACATGCTGTTCGAAGGGCAGCGTGGCATGGCCCCGCACTTCCTGGCCACGACCACCAACGGTACCTTCGGCAACGCCACTTTCGGTATGACCTCCGGTACCAACGGCTGCGATACCAGCGGTGCGCTGGGTTACAACGGCCGCTCCATGCTGGCGATGAACGGCATGCTCGATTCGATCGCCGAAGACATGGCCATGGGGCAGGGCGAAGCACTGGACGCCTATGCCACCCTGCTGGGTGTCGAGGCCAAGGACCGAGCGCATTTCGCCAAGGTCACTCACGATAATTTCGGCACTATCTTCAGTCAGGCCGACGCCACCAGCGAGCAGGTATTGGCTGCCACCCTCGATGTGATGAGTCGTGATGCGCAGCTGGCGCGCTATGTGAAACAACCGGCCTGAGGCAAATCCCAGGCAAAAAGAAGCCCGCCAATTGGCGGGCTTCTTTGTTTCAGGCTGAGCCTTAGAGGCTGTTCACCAGCTGCTGCGCGTCGGCGCTACTGCGTTAAAAATAAGCTCGGAATGCTCATTTACCACCTGTAAACTCCGCTTCCTCGCTTGTTTTTGCCTTGTATCGCTCTAGCTCGCTAGATCGTGAATAGGTTCTTAGTTGGCGTAGACCGGGAACTTCGCGCACAGCGCCTTGACCTGCTCGCGCACGCGTCCTTCGACTTCATCGTTGCCGATGTTGGCCAGCACTTCGCAGATCCAGCCCGCCAGTTGACGGCACTCGTCTTCCTTGAAGCCACGAGTGGTCACGGCCGGGGTGCCGATACGCAGGCCGGAGGTGACGAACGGCGAGCGCGGGTCGTTCGGCACGCTGTTCTTGTTCACGGTGATAAAGGCGCGGCCGAGGGCTGCGTCGGCATCCTTACCGGTGATGTCCTGCTTGATCAGCGAGAGCAGGAACAGGTGGTTCTCGGTGCCGCCGGAAACAACGTCGTAGCCATTGTCGATGAACACCTGGGCCATGGTCTGGGCGTTCTTGATCACCTGCGCCTGGTAAGCCTTGAACTCAGGCTGCAGCGCTTCCTTGAAGCACACGGCCTTGGCGGCGATGACGTGCTCCAGCGGGCCGCCCTGGCCGCCCGGGAATACCGCGGAGTTGAACTTCTTCTCCAGCTCTTCGTTCTTGCGCGCCAGGATCAGGCCGCCGCGCGGGCCGCGCAGGGTCTTGTGGGTGGTGGTGGTGACCACGTCGGCGAACGGTACCGGGTTAGGGTACAGGCCGGCAGCGACCAGGCCTGCCACGTGCGCCATGTCGACGAACAGGTAGGCACCGACCTTGTCGGCGATGGCGCGGAAGCGCGGGAAGTCCAGCACCTGCGAATAGGCGCTGAAGCCGGCGATGATCATCTTCGGCTTGTGCTCGACTGCCAGGCGCTCGACTTCGTCATAGTCGATCAGGCCGGCGTCGGTGATTCCGTACTGCACGGCGTTGTAGATCTTGCCGGAGAAGCTGACGCTGGCGCCGTGGGTCAGGTGGCCGCCGTGGGCCAGGCTCATGCCCAGCACGGTGTCACCAGCGTTGAGCAGGGCCATGTACACGGCGCTGTTGGCCTGGCTGCCGGAGTGCGGCTGGACGTTGGCGTAGTCGGCGCCGAACAGCTCCTTGGCGCGGTCGATGGCGAGTTGCTCGACCACGTCGACGTACTCGCAACCACCGTAGTAGCGCTTGCCCGGGTAGCCTTCGGCGTACTTGTTGGTCAGCACGCTGCCTTGGGCTTCCATCACCGCCGGGCTGGTGTAGTTTTCCGAGGCGATCAGCTCGATGTGCTCTTCCTGGCGCTGGGCTTCCTGCTCCATTGCGGCAAAGAGTTCGGCGTCAAAACGAGCGAGGGTCAAATCACGGCTGAACATGGCGGTCCCCTGAAATCAGCTGGGCGGTGGAAAGAGGGGGCGGATTCTACCGCAAAGGTCGCATTCAGGCATATGAAGGTCGGTCATGAGCCTGACGAAAGACCTTCATTCGAGATTTTGCTGCGATTGGCTGCGTGACGGGTCGCTAGAGGGCTGCCTGCCTAGCTGAGTATGAACAGCGCCGCACCGCCGAACTGGACGCTGAATTGGCGCGCCTGCATCGGCCTGCCGAGCAGGTAGCCCTGTACTTCGTCGCAGCCATGCTCGCGCAGGAATTCCAGCTGGGCATGACTTTCCACGCCTTCGGCGATCACCATCATGTTCAGGCTGTGCGCCATGGCGATGATTGCGCGGGCGATCTGCGCATCCTGCTCGCCATCAGGCAAGCCGTCGACGAAGCTGCGGTCGATCTTCAACACATCGATGGGGAACTGCTTGAGGTAGTTCAGCGACGAGTAGCCGGTGCCGAAATCGTCCACCGCGATGCACAGGCCAAGGCGCTTGAGCTCGTTGAGGGTCTGCATCGCACTGGAAACGTCACGCATCAGGATGCTTTCGGTCAGCTCCACTTCCAGGCACGCCGGGGCTACCCCAGTCCTTTCCAGGATGGTGGCGATACGCGCTGTCAGATCGCCCTCGCCGAACTGACGGGCGGACAGATTGACCGAGACCTTGGGGATGCGGATCTTTTCCTCGTGCCAGGCCTTGAGCTGCCTGCACGCTTCTTCGAGCACCCACTCACCGACCTGCACCACCAGACCAAGCTCCTCCAGCACCGGGATGAACTCATCCGGAGGCACCAGGCCGCGGGTCGGATGATTCCAGCGTAGCAGCGCTTCGACTCCGGTGAGGCGGCGACCATCGCCGGAGAACTGCGGTTGGTAATGCAGCACGAACTGGCCCTGCTCCTGGGCGTGGCGCAGGTCGCTTTCCAGCTCCAGGCGTTCCAGGGCACTGGCGTTCATGTCGGCCTGGTAGAACTGGAAGTTGTTCTTGCCCCGCTCCTTGGCGTGGTACATGGCGGTGTCGGCGTTCTTCATCAGCTGGCTCAGTTCGTTGCCGTCCTGCGGGGCGAGGGCGATACCGATACTGGCGGTGACGAAGAACTCGCGGCCTTCGAGGACGAAGGGGCGGGCCAGGCTGGAGAGAATCTGCTCGGCAACATGAATGGCGCGATTCAGCGCGCCCTCACGGGTGGCGCGTGGCTGCAGCAGCAGGGTGAATTCGTCACCGCCCATGCGTGCCACGGTGTCGTCGCCGTCGACGCAGGCGGACAGGCGCACGGCCACGTCCTTGAGCATGCGGTCGCCAGCGGCATGGCCGAGCGAATCGTTGATCGGCTTGAAGCGGTCGAGGTCGAGGAACATCAACACCACCCACTCGTTATGCCGTTCGGCATGCTGCAGGGCGCTGTGCAGGCGATCCTGGAACAGGGTGCGGTTGGGCAGGTGGGTCAGGGCATCGTAGTAGGCCAGGCGATGGATGCGTTGCTCGCTGGCCTTGCGCTCGCTGATATCGCTGAAGAAGCACACGTAGCTGACCAGGTCGCCTTCCTCGTCATGCACCGCGGTGATGCCGACCCAGGCCGGGAAATTCTCTCCGCCCTTGCGTTTGAGCCACACCTCGCCCTCCCAGCTGCCGCGCTGGTTGAGCTGGCCGAGGATGTACTGCATATGGGTGGCCTGCTGGCGGTCGGCGGTGAGCATGCCGGGCAACTGGTCGAGCACCTGGCCGGCCGAATAGCCGCTGACGCGGCTGAACGCCTTGTTGACCTGGACGATATAGCCGGCCGGATCGGTGACCAGAATCGCCGCGGTGGAGTGTTCGAAAACCGTAGCGGCCATGCGCAGGTCTTTCTCCGCGCGGCGTTGTTGGCTGATGTCGCGGCCGACGCCAAGGATGCCTTCGAAGCGGCCGCTCTCGTCCCACATCAGCACCAGGCGCAGCTCCACCGGAATCTTGTGGCCATCGGCGCGCAGGCAGTCGAAGACGAACAGTTGATCCGGCAGTTCGTCGCGCAGGCGATTGAGGCGATCGCGCTCGCCGAGCGCATCGCGGATGCGTTCGAGGAGCAGGTTCAGGCCTTCCAGCTGCTGCGGGTTGGCCGCCAGGCTGTAGAAACTATTGGCGATCACCCAGTTGACGGAATAGCCGAGCACCGGCTCCACCGAAGGGCTGACGTAATTGAGGTTAAGCGCGCTGTCGGTGGAAAAGATCACATCGCTGATGCTTTCGGCCAGCAGGCGATAGCGCTGTTCACTGTCGCGCAGCGACTGGTTGCGCTCGATCTGCTCGGTGATGTCCTTGGCTACGCCGATAAGGCGGCTGACGCGACCATGATCATCGCGCGCCAGGGCCTGCTCGCGGATGCTGAACCAGTGCCATTGGCCATTACGATGACGCCAGCGCAGTACCGACTCGAGCAACAGGCCATCGCCGACCACTTTTTGCAGGTTACGGATGCGCCAGTAGTATTCGGCATCGTCCGGGTGAAGCACCTGCACCCAGAAATCCTCGCGCATGGCACGCAACTCAGCTTTGCTGTAGCCCAGTTGCAGGCCCAGGCTATGGTTGCTGAACAGGACCTGGCGGTTCTGCATGTCATGTACATAAAGGAGGTCGGGCACCGAACGCACGACCTCCGACCAGAAGCGCTCGCGCTCGATCAGTGACAGCTCGATGCGCTTGCGGCTGGTGATGTCGCTGATGCTCAGGGTGACGGCCTGATAATCCTGAATCATTTCCGGCAGGCGCAGTACCAGCCAGACGTGACGCTGCAGCCCCTGTGCGGTGACCAACTGGGTTTCCAGTTCCACTAGATTGGGGCCTTCGATCACGGCCACAGCCAGGCGATAGCGCAGGTCGTCCTGCTGAACAGGGCCGTTGTCGATCAGTTGCTGCCAGGCCTGCTCGGTGCTCTTCACGCCGAGCAGATTGAGTGCGACCTGGTTGGCTTCGGTAATGCGCAGTTGCTCGATCAGCAGCTCCTGATGCTCGGCATCGGCTCGCAGCCAGCGCTGCAGGCCCGCTGCGTCACGGAGCTTGTGCTGCAGCAACAGGCTGCGTACACCGGATAGATCGAGCACGCACAGTGCCACGCCGGTGCCTTCGAAGATGTCCTGGTAACGCCTGCGGGTTTCCTGCAGCACGCGCATGGCCTGTTGCTCGTCGGTCACGTCGCGCAGCACCCAGACGTAGCCGGCCTGGCGCCCGATTTCGCTGATATCGCTGCGGGTCACGGCGAACAGGCGCGCGCGTCCCTCGCTTTCCACTCGGACCAGCTCCGGTCCCAGATCATTGGCCTGCGGGCTGTTGAGCAGCAGTGGGTCAAGATCTGGCAGCAAATCCAGCAGGTACATGTCCCATGCCGCTTCGCTGCTGAGGCCGAACAGGGCCTCGGCCTGGGGGTTCAGGTAGCGCAACTTGCCGTCGGCCTGGGTCACCAGAATGCGCTCTTCGACGGCGCCGAGAGCGCTGGCAGCCTGGCGCAGCGAGCGGCGTGACTCGGTGTTCAGGCGTTGCAGGCGGCGTTGCTCGCGTTGCAGGCCGTACAGGGCCGCCAAGGTGAGCAGGCTGCACAGGGCGAACAGCAGGAACTTGCCGGCCAGGGTCGGCATCAGCTCGTTGCCGGCGCGATCGGCATCGAACAAGGCGCGTAACTGCCAATCGCTGCCGGGCAGGGCGATCAGTTCCAGGCTTTGCGCCTGCTCCGCAGCAGTGACCGGGGCGATGAAGCCGCCAGCCTGCTGCAGGCCGTCGGCACGGGCGATCACTCGCTGGCTCTGCAAATCCTCGAGCAGCCATAGGTATTCGCTCTGGTGCTGTTCGCGCAGCCAGTCGCGCAGTGCACTGGCGCGCATACGCAAGATGCGCAGACTGTCGTCGGGCTGGCGCAGCAGCAGGTAGATCACACCGCCATCCAGTGCGCTGAACGCGAAGTGGTAAGGCGCCGAGCCACTGCGTTGTTGCAGGCTGCGAATGAAGCTGAGGTCGCGTGACGCGCTGTCGCTGTCGGCCAGCAACTGCCCGTTGGCATCGAGCCAGGCCACGCTGCCCAGCGTCGGAAATATACTGCGCAGTGTCGCGAGCACGTCGCTGCCGTCGCCGGCGTGCGCCGGGCTGTTTTGCAGCATCGCCTGGCCTGCCTGTGCTTTCAGGCGCATGTTCAGGCTTACATGCTTGGCCAACTGGCCGGCGTAACCCTCGCTCAGTTGCCTCTGATTATCGAGCAACTGGCGATATTCCTGCGTCAACTGCCAGGCCAGCAAGCCCAGAATCGCCAGCACCAACACTACCAGGGCGCGTCTCAGCGCTACGCGGTGCTTCGGTGCGCGCGACTCGCCCGGAGAGGATGAAGGCAGGGATGAGGGGGTCGACACGTTCTGTGAACCTGCAGCCAGTGCTGGGCTATCTTGGACTTCGAGACGCGCGAGCCGGCCTGTGCTCGCGAGAGCCGGGTAGAATGCCTGTAAACCTGGCCAAGTGCCAGCTGCGCCGACGAGCGTAGGTTTGCTCTGCCACGTACATTACGGTAGCTTTGCGCCGCGCGCGTGAACTGTCCGCGCGGTACTTGGCGTTCGCTCCAGCAGGGGCTATGGTCTCTGCCAACGCCCCGCTGCAGGCTTGATGAAAGCTGCCTGCAGCCGTTAACGCGGCGGCCAGGCCGACAGGCGCCAGAGGTTTGCCGCCTGGTAGACTGCAGGCGTTGCCGGTGTCGTCACTCGCAATGTCCTCGCAGTGTCTGCAAGGCCCGCCATTTCCAGCCCTTATTCTCACCAGTCAGGTTCTCCATGGCTCAGTACGTCTACAGCATGCATCGGGTCAGCAAGGTCGTCCCGCCGAAGCGTGAAATTCTCAAGGACATCTCCCTGTCTTTCTTCCCAGGCGCCAAGATCGGCGTGCTGGGCCTCAACGGTGCCGGTAAGTCGACCCTGCTGCGCATCATGGCCGGCGTCGATACCGAGATCGATGGCGAAGCCCGCCCGATGCCGGGCATCAAGGTCGGCTACCTGCCGCAGGAGCCGCAGCTCGACCCGAGCAAGAGCGTGCGCGACATCGTCGAAGAAGCCGTAGGCGAGATCAAGCAGGCCCAGGCCCGTCTCGACGAGGTGTACGCCGCCTACGCCGAACCGGATGCCGATTTCGATGCGTTGGCCGCCGAGCAGGCCAAGCTCGAAGCCATCCTGCAGGCTTCCGACGGCCACAACCTGGAGCGCCAACTGGAAGTCGCCGCCGACGCCCTGCGCCTGCCGCCATGGGACGCCAAGATCGAACACCTGTCCGGTGGCGAGAAGCGCCGCGTGGCGCTGTGCCGCCTGTTGCTCTCAGCGCCCGACATGCTGCTGCTGGACGAACCAACCAACCACCTGGATGCCGACTCGGTGGCCTGGCTCGAGCGCTTCCTGCACGACTTCCCCGGCACCGTGGTAGCGATTACCCACGACCGTTACTTCCTCGACAACGTCGCCGGCTGGATTCTCGAACTCGACCGTGGTCACGGCATTCCCTACGAGGGCAACTACTCCGGCTGGCTGGAATCGAAGGCCAACCGCCTGGCCCAGGAAGCCAAGGCAGAGGCGTCGCATGCCAAAGCCATGAAGGCCGAACTGGAGTGGGTACGCCAGGGTGCCAAGGCGCGTCAGGCCAAGTCCAAGGCGCGCCTGCAACGCTTCGAGGAAATGCAGTCGCAGGAATTCCAGAAGCGCAGCGAGACCAACGAGATCTACATCCCGGCTGGCCCGCGTCTGGGCGACAAGGTCATCGACTTCCACAACGTGTCGAAGTCCTTCGGCGACCGCGTTCTGATCGACGACCTGTCCTTCAGCATCCCAAAAGGCGCTATCGTCGGCGTGATCGGCGGCAACGGTGCCGGTAAGTCGACCCTGCTGCGCATGATTACCGGCAAGGAGCAGCCGGATTCCGGCACCATCGAGATCGGCGAAACCGTACAGATCGCCAGCGTCGAGCAAAGCCGCGACATGCTCGACGGCAGCAAGACCGTGTGGGAGCAGATCTCCGATGGCTTCGACATGATCAAGGTCGGCAACTACGAGGTGCCGTCGCGTGGTTACGTCGGTCGCTTCAACTTCAAGGGCGCCGATCAGCAGAAGTTCGTCAAGGACCTCTCCGGTGGTGAGCGCGGTCGTCTGCACATGGCGTTGACCCTCAAGCAGGGCGGCAACGTGCTGCTGCTCGACGAACCGTCCAACGACCTCGACGTGGAAACCCTGCGTGCGCTGGAAGAAGCGCTGCTGGACTTCCCCGGCGCCGCCATCGTGATTTCCCACGACCGCTGGTTCCTTGACCGTATCGCCACTCACATCCTCTCCTATGAGGACGATGGCAAGGTCAACTTCTTCGAAGGCAACTACACCGAGTTCGAAGCTGATCGCAAGAAACGCCTGGGCGATGCTGCCGCGCAGCCGCACCGCGTGCGTTACAAGAAGCTGGCGCAGTAAGCGTCGGTCATAAAAAACGGAGCCTTCGGGCTCCGTTTTTCGTTGTGACGGGGTGTGGCTGGCTCCGTCTCGTAGGGTGCGCTGTGCGCACCGATTGCGGGGACATGGTGCGCACGGCGCACCCTATCTCCTCAGAGCTTAGCCAGTAGGCTTTCCAGCGCCTCGGCCTGGTCCTCGGCCAGGTCGATGATATGAAAGCCGGCCCAGCAATGCTGACCATCGGCGCCGGGGCGGCTCCACAGGCAATCGGCGCCCAGGCGAACTTCCTGAACCTCGGCAGTACTGGAGGTGCAGACCAGGCGGCATTCCAGCACGGCGTCGGCCGTATGTGGCGTATCGCTGAACAGCATGAAGCCATCGGCGGACAGGTCGACGATGCGGCCCAGGCGCTGCCCGCTGTTGAGGTCGAAGACCTCCAGCTGCATTTCGGTGCCATGGCGGCTGTGTTGGCGACGCTCTTCCATGGAAGGTCCTCAGCGGGGTTCGGCTGTGCGTCCGGTGAAACGCTGCAGCACACGATAAATGGCGGTCAGTGCACGATCCACCAGCGGGGTCGCGCGTTCGGGGGTGACGATGCGGGCCAGGCCTTGCTCCATTTCGCTGGCCAGCAGGGTCAGCGGCTTGATCGCCACGCGTTGGCCGCTGTTGTCGACGAACATGTAGTTATGCGTGGTCGGGCTGAACCAGGAGAGCTTGAGCACGCGACTCTTGTCGCCTTCGATGAATTCGAACCAGGTGCCGAACTCGACGTTGACCAGCTCCTTGGCCAAGGTTTGGGCACGGGCCGAGAGCTTGCAGCGTGACGGCGCCTGGCGAGCCAGGTCGGCATCTTCGCCGAGCATGGCGCCCAGCGGGCTTTCCGGCAGAATTGGCTTGAGCTGCGCCGCCAGTTGCGGCTGTTTGGCCTGCACCGCGTGCTGGCAGGCCACCAGGTCCTGAAGCAGGCGGCGGATACCGTCTTCGTGGTAGCCGCCGAGCAGCTCCAGCCCCTTGCGTAGCTCGCTGAGCATCGGCACGCGCATATCCTGCAGGCGTTGCTTGTCGTTGTCGCAAAGCGGTGTACCGCTCCAGGCCAGTTGCTCGGCGACCTCGCAGGCGCGCTGCCACTCCACACTTTGCTCGCCATGGCGCAGCAGCACGAAGACCAGCACGTCGGCCCAGGTCAGCTCGAGGAAATTGCGGATGATCGCCGGCAGGTCGCGCTGGCCCACGCAACGCTGGATCACCTCCAGCGCCTGCTCGCGTGCGCCGAGCAGGCGGTCACGGCCCTTGGCCGCCTCGACCGCGCGGCGTTCGCGTAGCTCGACCTTGTGGCGCAGCGTGACGACGTACTCGTTGAACTCTTCGAGCAGGCTGTCGAACAGCCCCAGGTCGCCGTTGAAACCGTGGATGACCCGCTCGACCACCCAGTGCATCTTGGCCAGCAGGCCGCGTTCGTCGCCTTCATTGCCATACAGCACGCCGGCCTGGGCCATGGCGTTGAGCAGGCGCCTGGCCGGGTGGTGATGTTGGGTGAACAGGGCCTTGTCCAGCAGGGCGATCTTCAGATAGGGCGTGTGCAGGTGCGACAGGGCTGTCTTGCAGGCGTCCGGCAGGTTCTCGTCATCGAGAATGAAGTCGAACAGCATGCCGACCAGGTCGATCACGTCTGCTTCCTGGTCGGCCACCTTGCTGTCGCCCGGCAGGCTGCTGTGCGCCTCAAGCTGCTGCTGCAGGGCGGCCTTGAGGCCTTCTACCGGCTGTGGTTTGTGCAGGCGCTGAGCCAGTTCGTTGGCCGACTGCTGCTGCATGCGGTTGAGTGCGGAGAGCAACTCGCTGGCGCTGTAGGTCCGGCTGGCCTCGCGCGGGGAGAAACTGACGATGCTGCGTGTGCCGCCTAGCAGCGGGGCTTCCGGGTGACTGTGGCGATGCTCGTCGAGCAGGCTGGATAGGCCGCTGAATAGCGCGCCCGGGTCGCTCGGCGGCGGTGCGCTGAGGTCCAGATCGAGTAGCGCCGGTTCTGCGGTGGGGGGGGCCGTAACCGGCCTGCCCGGCGTCTGCTGCCTGTTGGCCGGCACTTCCTGTCTGGGCGCAGCGGGTCGGCTCGCGCTCGGATTGACCTGGGCGCTGTACTTGAGGTTTGGCAGCACGCCGGCATCGATCAGGCGTTGGTTGAGCGCACCATAGAGTGAATCCAGGCTCTGCATGACATGCCGGTCGAAGAGCATGTAGAGAATGGTCTTGATCTGCAGCGGAAAAGGGCAGGGCGCCAGCGCATCGCGAAATGCCTGGGCGATGGCTTGCGGGCCGAACGGGTTGCTGTCCTCCCCGAGCTTCTGGCCGTTATTGAGCAGGGCCAGGCGCTGATCCAGAGCGAACAGGGGCTGAGTGCAGCGCGCCTTGACCCGGCTGACCATATTGGTGACCTGCAGGGTCTCCTCGTAATCCTCGTTCTGCACCAGCGCCAATTGTTCCGGGTCTACCTGAGCGGTCGTGGGGCTCTGCAGCTTGCCGTCGAGGAAATCGGAGAAATTGCTGGCGATCTTCTGATGGTAACTGCGCTCGATTTGCGGACGCTGCCGGCGAATTTCTCGCATGCTGTCGAAGAACAGGGTCTGCACCTTGTTGTTCTCGGCCTTTTCCGCGCATTCGAACAGGGTGTCGTCGACCTGACCGAACACGCCGCTGAGATGCTCCGCCAGGCGGTTCATCACCAGCTTGCGGCAGGCCTGCACCAGATCGCTGAATCGCGGCTGGATGCCGCGGCTGGCGAGGCTGACGACCTTGGGATGGGCGGGGGGCTTGTCCTGGTTACTCATGGACGGTCCTGGTTGGCATCGTCGGCTGGCGCGTCCTGCACGCTGCCGCAGTTCAATGAAACATATAGTAGTCCATGCTCGCGCCGCAAAGCATTGTCGTAAAAGCAGTTTGCAGGGGTTGACAGGGAATTTTTGCTACGTAAAATGGCGCGCCTCTGAAGCGGTAAAGCAAAAGCTTAAACGCGGCAGAGATGGAAGACCGAAGTTCCGCGATAGCTCAGTCGGTAGAGCAAATGACTGTTAATCATTGGGTCCCTGGTTCGAGTCCAGGTCGCGGAGCCAACTTCCTTACGGGGTATAGCGCAGTCCGGTAGCGCGCTTGCTTTGGGAGCAAGATGTCGGGAGTTCGAATCCCCCTACCCCGACCATATTTGGGTCGTTAGCTCAGTTGGTAGAGCAGTTGGCTTTTAACCAATTGGTCGTAGGTTCGAATCCTACACGACCCACCACCACAACGAACAAGCCCGCCTAGTGCGGGCTTCTTCGTTTCTATCGGTCAGATTTCCACTTGAGTCCCCAACTCGATCACCCGGTTCAGCGGTAGATTGAAGAAGCGCAGGCTGCTGTTGGCATTCTTCAACATGAACGAGAACAGCAGCTCTCGCCAGCGGGCCATGCCAATACGGCGGGTCGATACCACCGTCTCCCGGCTGATGAAGTAGGTGGTGTGCATGGGTTCGAAGCTCAACCCCGACACATGGCATTGGCTGAGCGCCAACGGCACATCTGGGCGTTCGCTGAAACCGAAGTGCAGCAGGAGGCGATAGAAACCTTCGCCATGCTCCTGAATCTCTAGGCGGTTGCTTGAAGCAACGCGTGGACTGTCCTCGCTGATCACCGTCAGCAGTACCACTTTCTCGTGCAGCACCTGATTGTGCAGCAGGTTATGCAGCAGTGCGTGCGGTACGCTGTCCGTACGCGCAGTCAGAAACACGGCGGTGCCTTTGACGCGATGTGGGGGCTGGCGGGCGATGCTGTCGCTGAATACCTCGAGTGGCAGGGCGTTTTCACCCAGGCGCTCGAAGACGATCTCCTTGCCGCGCTTCCAGGTGGTCATCAGCAGAAAGAGGATGATGCCTGCGACCAGGGGGAACGCCCCGCCCGCCAGTACCTTCGGCAGGTTGGCGATGAAGAACAGGCTGTCGACCAACAGGAAACCGGCGAGGATCGGTACGGACAGCCACTTGGGGAGGTTCCACAAAAGCAGCATCACGGCAGCGGCCAGCAGTGTGGTGATCAGCATGGTGCCGGTCACTGCCACGCCGTAGGCCGAAGCCAGGGCGCTGGATGAGCCGAAGCCGAGTACCAGCAGCACGACGCCGATCATCAGCATCCAGTTCACCGTGCCGATGTAGATCTGTCCTTGTTCGGTATCCGAGGTGTGCTGGATGAACATGCGCGGGATATAGCCCAGTTGAATGGCCTGATGGGTCAGCGAGAACGCACCGGAAATCACCGCTTGAGAGGCGATCACGGTGGCCAGGGTGGACAGCGCGACCATCGGTAGCAGTGCCCAGCCGGGCGTTAGCAGGAAGAACGGATTGTGCGCTGCCGCCGGGTTGGCGAGGATCATCGCCCCCTGGCCCATATAGTTGAGCAGCAGGCCTGGGAGCACCAGAAAGAACCAGGCGCGGGCGATCGGCTTGCGGCCGAAATGGCCCATGTCGGCATACAGCGCTTCGGCACCGGTCAGCGCTAGCACCACGGCACCGAGTATGGCCACGCCGATGCCGGGGTGGACGATGAAAAAGTGGATGCACCAGTAGGGGTTCAGTGCCTTGAGCACCTCTGGATACTGGCTGATGCCATGGATGCCCAGTAGCGCGAGTACGCTGAACCACAGCAGCATGATCGGGCCGAAGAGGATGCCAAGACGCGCGGTGCCGTGTTTCTGAATCAGAAACAGGCTGACCAGTATCACCAACGCCAGTGGTACGACCCAGCGTTCGATACCATCGAAGGCGACCTGCAGGCCTTCGACCGCCGACAGTACCGAAATTGCCGGGGTGATCATGCTGTCGCCGAAGAACAGTGCGGCCCCGAACAAGCCAATCAACAGCAGCACCTTGCGCAGGCGTGGGTAGTTGCGTGCAGCGCGTTGAGCCAGCGAGGTCAGGGCCATGACACCGCCTTCGCCGTCGTTGTCCGCGCGCAGAATGAACAGTACGTATTTGATCGAGACAACCCAGATCAACGACCAGATGATCAGCGAAAGGATGCCAAGCACGCCCTCGTGGTTGGGGGCCACGCCAAAGTTGAAAACTTCCTTCAGGGTGTACAGCGGGCTGGTGCCGATGTCGCCGTAGACCACGCCGGTTGCGGCGATCAGCAATGCCAGGGCCGAGGGTTTGGAGGCAGGCGTATTGCTTGGGTGCATCTGCGATGCTCCGTTGCAGGCGGATTCTGGGATGGGGATGTCAGGTAGTTGCCGAACCTGTGACTTGGCTGAAGACGGGGCGTTGCCGGGTCATTGCGTATTCATGCGCGATGCCTCGAATGGGCAGATGTTGGCGAGCAGGACGCTCGCCAGCGACTGGGGCGTCCGTGCCCCAGTATAGACAGCTTCAGTGCAGCTTGAGACGTGGCTCGGTACTACGTCCGATGCGGTCGCTGAGCATCAGCAGCAGGGTACGTGGTACGCCATACAGGGCCATCTGGTGCATGCGGTAGAGCGACACGTAGAACACTCGCGCCAGCCAGCCTTCGAGCATCACGCTGCCGGTCAGGTTGCCCATCAGGTTGCCGACCGCAGAGAAGCTCGACAGCGAGATCAGCGAGCCGTAGTCGCGATAGCGATATTCCGGCAGCGCCTGGCCGCTGATCTTCAAGCGCAGCGACTTGGCCAGCAGCGATGCCTGCTGGTGTGCCGCCTGGGCGCGCGGTGGCACGTTGCGCCCTTCGTTACCCGGCTGCGGGCATGCAGCGCAATCGCCGAAGGCGAACACGTCTTCATCGAGCGTGGTTTGCAGTGTCGGGCGTACCTGCAGTTGGTTGATGCGGTTGCTCTCCAGGCCATCGAGCTCTTTGAGAAAACCCGGTGCGCGGATGCCGGCAGCCCAGACTTTCAGGCTCGCCGGAATGAAGTTGCCATCGCTGGTCTTCAGTCCTTCGGCGGTCACTTCGCTGACCGCCGCACCAGTCAATACCGTGACACCGAGCTTCTCCAGGGTCTGATGCACCGGACGCGCGATGCGCTCCGGCAGCGCAGGCAGCACACGCGGCCCGGCCTCGATCAGGGTGATGCGCATATCTTCGGGGCGAATGCGATTGAGGCCATAGGCGGCCAGCTGCTTGGCAGCGTGGTGCAGTTCGGCGGCCAGCTCGACCCCCGTAGCACCAGCGCCAACGATGGCGATGTCGATCTTCGAACCATCTTCGCTCTCATTGGCGTGCGCGCGCAGGTAGTGGCTGAGCATGCGCCGGTGGAAGCGCTCGGCCTGCGCCCGCGTGTCGAGGAAAATGCAGTGTTCGGCAGCGCCGGCGGTACCGAAATCGTTGGTGGTGCTGCCGACGGCGATCACCAGGCTGTCATAGCTGATGCAGCGCTCAGGCATCAGCACCTGGCCGTCATCATCCAGCGTGGGCGCCAGGGTGATGCTCTTGCTTGCACGATCGAGGCCGGACATGCGGCCGAGCTGGAACTCGAAATGATTCCACTTGGCCTGGGCCACATAGTTCAGTTCGTCTTCCGAGGAGTTCAGCGAGCCGGCGGCCACTTCGTGCAGCAGGGGCTTCCAGATATGGGTGAGGTTGGCGTCGACCAGAATGATCCGCGCGGCGCCACTCTTGCCCAGTTTTCTACCAAGGCGGGTGGCCAACTCCAAACCGCCGGCGCCGCCGCCGACAATCACGATGCGATGGGACATGGAAAGTGCTCACAAGGCTTTGAATAAGACGGTGTGAGTGCGAGAGGGCGAGCGCTAGGCAGCTCATAGCACCATTCGACTCAGAAGACGGCTCAGCAGGCCCAGGCCGATGACGACGACCAGCACTACAGCGAGCAGGCGCCAGACACGAAACGGCTGACGTTCCACCTGATGCTGCGGCGCGCTCAGGTACTGGTCGACTTTCTGCTGGTCTTCGGGGCTCAGGCGGCTGGTCATGGGTAGGCCTCTGCTTGAATGCGGCTATCTTAGCAGGCTGTTGAAAAACTATCTGCGTTGCCACTGCTGCGTTAAAAACAGGCTCGTGCGCGAGTCCGATCAAAATGCTCATTTACAGCTCGTAAAGTCGAGCGCGACTCCGACCGTTTTTCGCCTGTTTTTGCGGGGCCGCCATCGGTATTGCATTGGCTGCCTCGCTACGTTTTTCAACGGCCTGCTAGGCGTGCCCGCCAGCCTTGGCGAGCTTCGTTGTCCTGCGGGTCAGATATTGCGCTGAAGGCTTCCACGCGTACGGTGTCGTCCAGGCGGATGATGCCGCCCTCTATCACCCTGGCGGTTATCCCACCATGCCCGCGCATCGCCTGGAAGGTGCCGCGGCCAAGGCGTTCTTCAAGGCGTGCGCAGGGCTGGCACCAGCCGGTGGTCTCCAGCAGCGCCTGGCCAATACGAAAGCGCCTGCCTTTCAGGCTGAACAGGTTCATGCCGGCGACCGCAATGTTGCGCCTCAGCTCGCTCGGCTGCATGGGCGCATCGCGGCCGAGCAAGGCGGCGACGACTGCCAGGTGCTCCCACTGAATCAGCGTGACCTGTCGCGCATTGCGCGGCCCGGGACGGCTGTGATCTCCGGTCAGGCCTGCCTCGCGTCGGGCTTCCACGGCTTCGACTTCGAGCATCGCCTCACGTGCTGTGGGGCGAACGCCTATCCAGCGTACCTGGCCGACCTGTGGCACGTCGGCGAGCAATTCCTGCAACGGCCTCATAGGCCGATCCCGATGTCGAACAGCAGACTGCGGCCGAGGTTCTGCCGCAGAAAATCCGGTGCGTCGGGATGAGCGAACAGCACGCGGGCGAAGCGTGGGCCAACCAGTGACAGCGAGCGCCAACCCTGGCGCAGATATTCGGTGGGTGGCGGGAAGTGGCTGTTGCAGTCGAGTACAGCGCGCTTGAGGCTGACGAAGGCGACCAGGTCGAGGTCGCTCAGGTCGATACCGCGTTCGCGATAGTTGTGCGCCTTCTTGCGCAAGGTTGGCGCCAGGCGCGCCTGCATCTCGCTGGCTGGGATGCGCTTGGGGCGTGCTTCGCGGCGCACCAGCTGACTCAGGGAAAAGGCGCTGCGGCGACGCTCCAGCTCGGCGCGCCACTCGTCATTGAGGCGCCGCCCTTCATCGAGCACGAAGAACACTTCGAAGTTGGCGTCGCGAAACAGCACATCCGGCGGCTCCTGGCCGCTAGGAGTGAAATCGTCGTGATGGTGGCGCACGTTCAGCGCCTGCAGCAGACGCTGGCAGACCCAGCGCTCGCGCTCCCATTTCTTCGCGTTGGAAAGGAAGGCATTGGCCTGTTCGGCCTGGTGCGTAAGTAGGCGCAAATAATCGGAATCGTCCATGTCTAAAGCTTAGCCGTAGCGCTGACCCGCATGCCAGTGCCTGTAATCTCCGTCGTTCCTGCGAAGGCGGATATCCGGCTGGGCTTTGGCTGTTATCGATCAATAGGAAGGTGGTCGCCATTGCAGTTGCGCTGCCGGCAAAATTAAAACCCAAGTGCCGGTGTAGACTGCCTGGCCAGCGATGGGGGAATTTAAAGGATGTGCACGCATGATCGCTTCTAATCTGCTGGCGTTCTCCACCTTGTTCAGCGGCTGGCTGATCTACGGGCTGGCGCTGCTCTGGGCGGTGGCGCGGGCGCCCTGGGTCGAGCTGTTCAGTGATCTGCGCCGCCAGCATCTGCTGTTCGGCACCATGCTCGCGCTGTTTCTGTTGTGGCTGGTGCGCCGCGATTTCGACTCCGGGCTCTCCTATCATTTCATCGGTATGACCGCGGTAACCCTGCTGCTCGATTGGCCACTGGCCGTGCTCGCGGGCCTGGCGGCGCAGCTTGGCCTGATGGCGATTGGGCGTATGGACCTGGCCTCACTCGGCATCAATGGCGTGCTGTTGGTGCTGATCCCGGTGCTGGTCACCGAGCTTTGCGCACTGCGTGTCGAGCGCGCGCAGCCACGTAACCTGTTCGTCTACATCTTCTTCTGCGGGTTCTTCCCGGCTGCGCTGGCGACACTGATGACCCTGCTCGGCGGTCTCGCCTTGTTGTGGGTGGACGGCCTGTTCCCCATGCCGCCCTGGCTGGACGATTTCGCCGGCTACCTGTGGCTGGTAGCGTTCCCCGAGGCTTTCATCAACGGCACCATCGTCACGGCACTGGTGGTGTTCTATCCGGATTGGCTGGAAACCTTCAATCGCAGCCGCTACCTGCAGGCGCCCTGGAAGGAGAATGATCGTGGTGAATGAATGACACCGTATTGGCCGATTGAATGCTCCCGGCAGGGTTGATCCTGATCAATGCTCGTGATGTGCCTGCGGGCATGCTGTGAAAAACACGTCCGAGGATTCGACATGAGTATTCACAGCTGGGCCAGAAAAGCGCTTCAAGAGGATCTGCATGAGGCCCAGACCCAGGGCAGCGAGCCTGTGATGGCATTGCGTGCTCTTCTGTCGGAGGTCGTGCAGCAGAGCAAGGCGCTGCGCGATCCCCAGGAATTGGCCCACGAACTGCAATTTCTCGCCGACAACCTCGACGATGATCGAGACTACGCTTTTATGCGCCCCTGATAGTCATAGGTAGCGTCTGCGCGCACGATGCTGATGCGACTGTAGGAGCGGCTTCAGCCGCGATCGCTTATTAATGCGGCCGTGTCGGCAGGTCGCCGCTGAACATCTCATCTTCCAGATCGTTGCCAGGAATCGCATGCTCTTCGGCAGCCCAGGCACCCAGGTCGATCAGCTTGCAGCGCTCACAGCAGAATGGGCGATAGGTGTTTTCGGTTTTCCACTCGACGGGTGCGCCACAGGTCGGGCATTGAACGGTCGTGGTCATGGCTGGCCTCCGCGCAGGGTCAGGTAAAAGTTGTGCAGGCGCTCGACCTCAGCATCCAGCCAGGCCATGTCGCGATCGTTGACCAGTACGTCATGGGCATGACGCAGGCGTTCTTCTCGACTGGCTTGCGCCTGCATGATCGCGCGAACCTGCTCTTCCGAGCTTTGGTCGCGGGCGATGGTGCGTTGGATCTGCAACTCGACTGGGGTGTCGACGACCAGTACGCGCTGGGTCATCTGCCGCTGCCCGGACTCGACCAGCAGTGGCGAAACAAGGATGGCGTAAGGCGACTCGGCACGTGCCAGCACCTGAATGATTTCCTGGCCGATCAGCGGGTGCAGAAGGCTTTCCAACCAGCGGCGCTGCTCGGGGTCGGCGAATATCAGCTTACGTAGCGCGGCGCGGTCCAGCTCGCCGCTGGTTTGCAGCACGCCGTCACCGAAGTGCTCAGCGATCTTCGCCAATGCCGGTCGGCCCGGCTCGACTACCCAGCGCGCCGCGTGGTCAGCATCGACCACATGCACGCCGCGCTCCATAAAGCCTTGCGCCACCGCGCTCTTGCCGCTGCCAATTCCGCCGGTCAGGCCGAGTATCCAGGGTTTCATGACGTCAACGCAGCCTAGTTATTGCTCAAGGCCGCGATTGTAGGGGGGATTGGGATGCGATGCGAACCTGGCGCTCCTGACTCGCTGTAGGAGTCGCGCCCGGAGGTGGGGCTCCCACAAGTTGGCAACCGGATAAAAAACAGCCAGTTCGGACGGTAGCCCGGATGCAATGCGGGGAAATGTATCGGCAATCCCGGATTTCATCCGGCTACGGACTGTAGTGGCGCCCCGTCGTGAATCCGCATGAAGTGCCGGCAGATAAAAGCGCGTCAGAACCCAGCGAACTTCAGATAGTTGCTAGTAATCACATCACCCCAAAGCAAGGCGATCCACCCGGCTATCGCCAGATAGGGCCCGAAGGGAATCGGCGTGCTGGAGTCGCTGCCACGCATGCGTAGCATGATTACCCCGAGCACCGCCCCGACCAGCGACGACAGCAGAATGGTCAGTGGCAGAATCTGCCAGCCCCCCCAGGCGCCGAGCATGGCCAGCAGCTTGAAGTCACCATAGCCCATGCCTTCCTTGCCGGTGATCAGCTTGAATAGCCAGTACACCGACCATAGGCTCAGATAACCGGCGATCGCCCCCCACAAGGCACCTTCCAGGCTGGTGAACAACCCGTAGTAATTGACGATCAAGCCCAGCCAAAGCAGCGGCAGCACCAGCACATCCGGCAGGATCTGGTGATCGGCATCGATCAGACTCATGGCCAGCAGCCCCCAGGCCAACACCAGCATCGCTCCGGCCTGCCAGGTAAAACCGAAGTGCCAGGCGACATAGCCTGAAAGCAGGCCGCAGGCCAATTCTACGATGGGGTAGCGCTTGCTGATCGGCGTCTTGCAGTTCGAGCACTTGCCGCGCAGGAACAGGTAGCTGATCACCGGAATGTTTTCCCAGGGCCGAATCTCATGGCCGCAGTTGGGGCATGAGGAGTTGGGGAGTATCAGGTTGAAAGTTTCTGTTGTCGGCGCCGCTGGTAGTTCCAATACTTCACGCGCTTGGCTTTGCCAGTCGCGTTGCAGCATCAGTGGTAGGCGGTAGACCACGACGTTGAGGAAGCTGCCGATTAGCAGACCAAAAACTACACAGATAAAAACAAAGGCCGACAGATTGTCGGCCATAATTTCGAGCGCCATGTTTTAGCCGACCACCGCACCCAGCTGGAAGATAGGCAGATACATCGCCACGATAAGGCCACCAACCAGTACCCCAAGCACAGCCATGATCATTGGTTCCATCAGGGTAGTGAGGTTGTCTACGGCGTTGTCTACTTCTTCTTCGTAGTAACTGGCGGTCTTGTCAAGCATTTCGTCCAGCGAGCCGGCTTCTTCGCCGATAGCTGTCATTTGCACGGCCATAGTGGGGAAGATGCCGGTGCTGCGCATGGCGAAGTTCAGTTGAGTACCCGAAGACACGTCCACTTTGATCTTGTGTACGGCGTTGCGGAAAACCACGTTGCCGGTGGCGCCGGCTACCGAGTCGAGTGCGTCGACCAGTGGCACGCCAGCGGCAAAAGTCGTGGCGAGGGTGCGGGCAAAGCGTGCAACCACGGCCTTGTACAGAATGTCGCCAATGATTGGAGCCTTGAGCAGTGCCCTATCCAGAGCGTCGCGAAATTTTTCCGAACGCTTGTATGTGTTGGAAAAAATGAATGCGGCGGCGAATATCCCGCCCAGCACCACGAACCACCAATTTTGCAGGCCGCGTGATAGATCTACGACCACTTGGGTGAAGGCTGGTAACTCCGCACCAAAACCCTGGAATACCGATTCGAACTGAGGTACTACCTTGATCAGTAGAATGGCTGTCACGATGAGCGCGACCACGATCACAGCAATCGGGTAGGTCATTGCCTTCTTGATCTTTGCTTTCAGGGATTCGGTTTTTTCCTTGTAGGTGGCAATACGATCCAGCAAGGTCTCCAGCGCGCCGGACTGTTCGCCGGAGTCGACCAGGTTGCAATATAGGTCGTCGAAATACAGCGGTTTTTTGCGTAGTGCGGAAGCGAAGCTGTTACCGGCCGCAACTTCCTGCTTAACCTCATCGATCAGCTTGCGCATATTGGGGTTGTCGAAACCCTCAGCGATGATGTCGAAGGACTGCAACAACGGTACGCCGGCCTTCATCATAGTTGCCATTTGCCGGGTGAACAGGGCAATGTCCATCGGCTTGATTTTCTTGCCCGCGCCAAACAATGAAACCGCTTTCTTGCGCACTTTGATCGGGTTGATACCCTGCTTGCGCAGTTGAGCCTTGACTAGGGCCGGCGATTGCCCACTGAGCTCGCCCTTTACCTTGCCACCCTTTCTATCGGTGCCTTCCCAGGCGAACACGCTGGTTTTCAGTGCTTTTTCCGCCATGGATTAATCCTTGGTCACGCGGTTGACTTCTTCCAGGCTGGTGATGCCCTGCATCGCCTTGAGCAGCCCTGAAGTACGGAGGTCGTTGAAACCATCGGCTCGCGCCTGCTTGGCGATTTCGATGGAGTTGCCTTCCTCCATGATAATGCGTTGCAGCGAGGGCGTGATTTTAACTACTTCATAAATCCCCACCCTTCCTTTATAGCCGCCTTTGCAATTATCGCAGCCGTTGGGGGCGTAAAGCTTGAAGGTGCCAATCTGGCTCTCGGGGAAGCCTTCCTTTAGTAAAGCCTCGCGCGGCAGTTCTACTTCTTTCTTGCAGCTACAGAGTTTGCGCGCCAGGCGCTGAGCGATGATCAGGTTGACCGAGGTGGCGATATTGAATGCTGGTACGCCCATATTGCGTAGACGTGTCAGGGTTTCCGCCGCGCTGTTGGTGTGCAGGGTGGACATCACCATATGCCCGGTTTGCGCGGCCTTTACCGCGATTTCGGCGGTTTCCAGGTCGCGAATCTCACCGACCATGATCACGTCTGGATCCTGACGCAGGAACGCTCGCAGAGCCTGCGAGAAGTCCATGCCATGCTTGGGGTTGACGTTGACCTGGTTGATGCCTTCCAGGTTGATCTCCACCGGGTCTTCTGCGGTGGAGATATTGATATCCGGCGTATTGAGAATATTCAGCCCGGTATAGAGTGATACGGTTTTGCCCGAACCTGTGGGGCCGGTTACCAGAATCATTCCCTGCGGCTGCTTTAGAGCTGTCATATACAGCTCTTTCTGACCCTCTTCGTAACCCAGGGCATCGATACCCATCTGGGCGCTGGTGGGGTCGAGAATCCGCATCACGATCTTTTCGCCCCACAGGGTAGGCAGGGTGTTGACGCGAAAATCGATGGCCTTGTTCTTCGATACTTTCATCTTGATCCGGCCATCCTGCGGCTTGCGTCGCTCGGAGATGTCCAATTGCGCCATGACCTTTAGGCGAGCAGACAGGCGACTGGCCAGTTGGATTGGCGGGCGTGCCACCTCGTGCAACATACCGTCGGTACGAAAGCGCACGCGATAGGTTTTCTCGTAGGGTTCGAAGTGCAGGTCGGATGAGCCGCCCTTGATCGCATCCAGCAGCATTTTGTTGATAAAGCGCACCACTGGCGCATCATCGGCATCGCCGCCCGAGCCAGCATCGTCCTTGTCGTCGGTGACGGCCTCTACATCCAGTCCATCCAGGTCAACATCGGCCAAATCCTCCATGCCGGTATTGCCAGTATCGAAAAAACGCTCCAAGGCATCGCCCAGCTTGTCGTCCTCGACCAGTAGCGCCTCGGTGCTAAGCCCGGCACTGAATTGAACATCGGTCAGCGCCTGGTGATTGGTCGGGTCGGAGAGGGCGATAAACAGCTTGTTGCCTCGGCGGTAGAGCGGTAGTACCCGATGTTGCCGACAGAGTTTTTCGCTTAGCACCTCGCGAGGCTGGCTTTCCTTGTCGATGGCAGTCAGGTCGAAGTAGGGCATGCCAAATTGCTCGGCTGCCACCTCCGCCAGCGCGCGACTGCTTATCAGCTTGTTCTGTACCAAATAAGACACCAGCGGAATCTTGTTACGGGCAGCCTGTGCCTGAGCGTTGCTGGCTGTACGTTCGTCGAGCAGTTCGGCATTGACAAGTTGTCGGGCCAAGCCAGTTGCGATCACGGTGTCGTTCATTGCATTAGGTATCGAGCTGATGGCTAAGGCATCTTTATAGCCTAAAGCCATGCTGCCGCCCAAGCAGGTTCTATAGGGGTGACCAAAAGTGTCAGTTGGTGACTCTTGCAGGGATGGCTCTGCCAGCAGTCGGCCCGCTTAAGGGCTCGCTAGAAGCTGGTTTGCACTGGGCTAGCGGCGTGGCCGAGCTTCGCGATAGGGACCAACTTTCTTGGCACGCTATCTGCTTTGGGTGTTCTAGGTCGTTGACCTTAACCACAATAGGAGTTCGTCCATGAAGTCTCTTAAGAAGCAAAAGGGTTTTACCCTGATCGAGCTGATGATCGTGATCGCGATCATCGGTATTCTGGCTGCTATCGCCATTCCTCAGTTTAATGATTATCGTCAAAAAGCGAACGATACTTCGGCGGTTGCTGATGTGAAGAACGGTGTTACATCTATTATTTCTTCTCTGCGCTAATGGTCTGGGTGATGAATATGAAAAAGATTACTCTTGTTCTCGCGGGGCTGATGGTGTCCGGTATGGCCTCTGCTGTTCAGTTGACCCAGTCAGGCAGTGTTAGCATGGATGATTGTGCTCCGCTGAATGAAAACGTACGTATTAACTTGAGCAATAATGTTCATGCTGGCGTTACGTGTAATGCCAATGCGGTTGCTCTATCTGCGTGCCATACTGGTGGCAAGGTGACTACTCGCTCTGTGCCGGTTAAGACTGTTGCTGCCGTCCCGGCTGATGGTATTCCAGAGCATATAGTGTCGTGCACTGTGGGTGCGGCAGATCCAGACTGTGCTCTAGAAGATGTGGTAGGTCCTGCTATGCCTTCTGCAACTACTATCTTGGGTACTGTTAATACTCAGTATCCTGGTGGTAATACTTGCACTGCAGCGGGCGCCGAAACTAACTCTACTGTTATGCTGCTTAACCCGTAATGTATTGGCGGGCGAGATTTATGTGTCTCGCCTGCCAGCTTTAAGTTTGGTGTGGAGAGTGTTGGGTGGATTGTAGTTTGTTATGAAGTTTCCTGCCATTTTTTTTGTGACCATTCGTTTGTCTTTTCGAGCTCGTTATATTGGGCTTGTTTTGTTTTCGGTTGTTTTCTTGTCATTAGCAGTGCTGTTGGGGGCTCAGTTTGCCGGGCGGCAGCCAGCAACTGTTGCTCTGGATGTGGGTATCTCGATCATTCGTTTGTTGTTGCCTTTTGTTGTCGTGATGTTGACTCAAGAGCTGCTTTCTAATGAGTTTGAGCGACGTTATTTTCTTAGTTCTCTTTCATATCCTTATACAAGACTATCTTGGTTGTGGGGGCGTTTTTTTGCTGTCACAGTTTTAATATTTGGTCTCCTGTGTCTTTTGGCGATTTTGCTGAGTGTTTTGGTTAGGTTGGCTGGGGAGGGGTACGTGCAGTCTACTCCAGTAGACCTTGTGGGCGGGTATCTTATTACGATGGGTTTCATCGCTTTAGATCTCCTGGTGTTAACTGCTCTGTCTAGCTTTCTGGCGTTGACCGCTTCGACATCGAGTTTTGTATTAGTAGGCACTTTTGGGTTTATGTTGGTGGCACGTTCCTTTGCGGCTATTATTGAATTGCTGGCTCGGGATTCTAGTGTGGTGTCTAACGCTGAAAGTTATGGTTCGGGTGTTGGGTTACTCGCTTACCTTCTTCCTGATTTGGGAGCGCTAGATGTTAGGGGGGTTTCATTGTATGGGCAGATGGAATTTCTGCCTGTAGATTGGCCGTGGTTGTTGATGTCCTGTCTGATTTATGCTTTTGCTTTGATGGCGCTTGCTGTCTGGGCTTTCAATCGTAAGCGTTTTGTTTGATATGCGGCGCTACTATATTTCTCTGTTTTTGACGATATTGGGTTTTGCTCTATTCGCTACTTTGGTCTTCTGGCGCTCTCAGCAACTGCCTGAGCCGAATTACGGTGTGGCGTCAGATCGGGTTGTGGTTAGTGCTCCAATCCTTTTAGCTCTTTATGGTGGGGATCGATTTCTTGCTGCCAATTTAGAGGTTATGCGTCTGTCTGCAACTGGAATGGATTACGGTCAGTTTAACTCGCATTACTTGATTCGTGCTCAGCGTGTTGTTTCCGAGCTTAACCCCTGTCATGAGGATAACTATTACCTCGCTAACGGTCTTCTTACATGGGGCGGAGCTGTGGTAGAAGGGAATGATATTCTGCGTCGAGCCATTGACTGCCGTTTCTGGGATGGCATGCCCGGGTTTTTCTATGGCATAAATCTTTCTTTCTTCAATCGAAATGCCGATGAAGCTGCTCGGGTGTTGGAGGAGTCGGCGACTCGATGGCCAGAGAATGCTGCTGCTTTGCGCAAGTTGGCCGTAATGCTGAGGGTTGAGAAGTTCTCCGATGAGCGTCTGGCTTTAGAGTATCTGACTCTACAGCGCGATGTAGCTGATGACCTCCAACTACGTGAGATGTTGGATCGACGGGTTGTTCGCCTGCAGGGCTTGGTAGATTTGCGTGCCGCACAGCATCGTTATGAGGTTCTGCATGGCCCCCTGGGGGATCTAACCCAATTGGTAAGCTCCGGTGAGTTATTAGCATTTCCAGATGATCCTCTGGGGCTGGGCTATGAGTTGCGTGAAGGGCGTATCGAACTACGTAAATTGAAAATTGCAGGTTTGGAGGAGCAGCCTTGAGCGCTGTACTGGAGTTCAAAGGCGTCAGTCATACCTTTCGCGCCAAAGGTAAGGAACTTCGCGCACTGAATAACGTGAATTTCGCTCTCACCGAAGGCGAAGTCTTCGGTTTCGTTGGCCCTAATGGTGCCGGTAAGTCCACCACCATCAAAGTGATGCTGGATATCATCAACGACTATCAGGGCAAGGTAAGCATCTACGGTGTCGATGCTCATCGTGCCGAGGCACGTCAGCCTTTGGCGTTTGTGCCCGAGTCGCCAGCGCTCTATGAGCAGTTCACCCCGCTGGAAATACTGCGCATGGGCCTGTCCATGTATGGCATCAAGCGTAAGGACGCCGATGTCTGGTGCATGTACTGGCTGGAGCGCTTCTCCGTCGATATGAATGCCAAGCGGCGTATCCGTGAGTTATCCAAGGGCAATGTGCAGCGCGTGGCGCTGGCGCATGCCATGGCGGTGCAGCCCAAGTTGCTGGTGCTCGACGAGCCGCTGTCCGGCCTCGATCCGGTCGGGCGTAAGGATGTGGTGGATATCCTTACCGAGTTCAAGCAGCAGGGGGGGGCAATTTTCTTCACTTCTCACGTTTTGCACGATGTTGAACGTATCGCCGACCGCTTTGGTTTTATCAATAAAGGTGAGCTGCTGACCGTGCGCTCCCCGCGTGAGCTGGCGGCTGAGCGGGCTGACGATATGTTGGTGCGCTATCACGCGTCGCAGCCGATTGGTGAGCCGCTGCGTGTACTGCGTGAAGGTGAGTTTGAATGCGAGGTTTTGCAAGCGGATCTGCCAGCGTTCATTGCACAGTTGAATCAGCTTGGCGGCCATTTGCTGACGATCAAACCGGCTGTTTCGCTGGAGACGGTGTTTTTCAATATTCTCGACAGCGCCAGCAACAAAACCCCAGCCTGAGCATGGCTCTGTAGGAAGCCCCGCCCTGGGGCGAAGCTGTGGGTTCTGCGGTGCTCTGGCGAACGCTTCGCGGCGGGGCGCCGCTCCTACGGTAAGCCAGCCCGTGCCTTATAGCGACAGTCGCATCGACAAATCCACCGCCTTCACATCCTTGGTCAGCGTCCCTAGAGAGATGTAGTCCACGCCCGTCTCAGCTATCACACGCAATGTGCTGTCATTGATCCCGCCCGAGGCTTCCAGTTTGGCGCGGCCGGCGGTGAGTTTCACGGCTTCCCGCATGTCTTCCAGTGACAGCTCGTCGAGCATGACGATATCGGCGCCGGCTTCCAGCGCTTCGCGCAGTTCTTCCAGGCTTTCCACTTCCACTTCAACTGGTTTGCCGGGGGCGATCTGATGGGCAGCGGAAATTGCCTGGGCGACGCCGCCGCAGGCGGCGATGTGGTTTTCCTTTATAAGGAAGGCGTCGAACAGGCCGATGCGGTGGTTATGGCATCCGCCGCAGGTCACTGCATATTTCTGCGCCAGGCGCAGGCCGGGAAGTGTCTTGCGGGTGTCGAGCAGCTTGACCTGGGTACCTTCCACAATATCGGCGTAGTGGCGGCAGCGGGTAGCAACGGCTGACAGGGTCTGCAGGAAGTTCAGTGCGCTACGCTCGCCGCTGAGTAGGGCGCGAGCCGGGCCCTCAAGGGTGAACAGGGTTTGGTCGGCGTGCACTCGGTCGCCGTCCTGCACCTGCCAGTGTACTGCCACGCGTGGGTCGAGCTGACGAAAGACCGCATCGACCCACGTCGTGCCGCAAATCACAGCCTCTTCGCGGGTGATCACGCGGGCGCTGGCCAGGCGCTCTGCCGGAATCAGCTGGGCGGTGATATCGCCGCTGCCGATGTCTTCGGCCAGGGCGCGGCGGACATTGGCTTCGATTTCGCTGCTGAGTTCGGCGAGGGTCAGGTTGGGCATGGTCGGCTCCGGTGTAGGCGAGGGGCGATTATAGAGCCAGGCGAGTCAGACCGTGTGAAAACGTAGCGAGCGAAGGTCAGGCAAGGCAAAAAACGGCGAGAAAGCGCAGTTTACGAGCTGTAAATGAGCATTTTGAGCCGTTTTTTAACGCAGCATGGCCGAGCGCAGTAGTTTTCACACAGTCTGGAGTGCGGGGCAATGGTCGAGCGCCGTGATGTGTCGTTCGGTTTTCGATGATTGACCGGGCACTTTCACCAGGGCGTGCAGCTCTTATCGGTTAGTGCTCCGACCACTGGTGCCGCATCACGTGGCTGCCAGCGTTAGGCTGGAAGAAGTTCGACGGTGCTGTATGGGCTACCGCCTGTAGATGGCGTGTGGCTATCTGTGATCTGGATCATGTCTGTAGGAAAAATTGGCTTGGTATGGCGCGCAGCCTCCCTATAATGCCTTTACTTTTTACATTATTGACGCCAGGCCTTTGACGTTAAGGACGACGCTCGGTTGACGCTGTGCAGACCAGGAAGCCCGGGTTCGGGCAGTCTGCGGGAGACTAGAATGAAGACCGACGCGAATGTGGTGCCGCTGACCAAGGCCACCGCTGAGCAATCGCCAACTTCGCCGGTAGGAAGACTGCCCGTGGCGCTGATTCAGGTGCGTGACAAAGCCGCGCAACAGCTCAAGCAGAACCTGCAGAGCCTGTTCGACAACGCCGACGATACCCTCTTCGAGATGGCGGATCGGGCGACCAGCAATGCCGAACAGAACGCCTTCTTCGAGGCTATGCGCGACCTGCGCCTGAAGCGCAAGAACATCGAGCGGGGTTTCCTGCAGAAGGTGTTCGAGTCCTTCGCCAATCTCAATCAATACGAAATCGGCAAGCCGCAGCCTGCTCTGGACGCTGTGTCTTTCGACAGCCTGAGCTTGGTGCAAAACGACGAGCTGGAAGAAACCGTGGCGCTGGATGCCATGGTAGCCAAGGTCATGAGTCGTGATGTCATGGCGCTGGGCCACCTCACCACGCGTCTCAATGCCGTTATCAGCAAGAAGCTCGATGACAAGAGCAATCCGCTTGGCCCAACCCTGCTCAGTGAGTACTTCCTCGATGCCTGCAGCGGGCTAGGTGTGGAGATCAAGGTCAAGCTGATCATCCTCAAGCTGTTCGAAAAATACGTGCTGGGGAACTGCGACGTTCTTTATGCCGAGGCCAATCAGGCGTTGGTCAATGCGGGTGTGCTGCCAGAGTTGAAGTCCGCTCCGCCGCGTCGCCAGCAGCGCCCTGTGGCTTCTGCATATAGCCATTCCTCGGGCGAGGAGGGCATGCCCTTGCTCGAAGGTGCCGATCATGGTGTTCAGGAAGTGTTCGGTGCGTTGCAGGATCTGCTCTTGCAGGTACGCGGCACCGCCATGCCGCGTCGCGCCCAGGTGGCCGACGCACTACCGATTACCAGCAATGACCTGATGCGCCTGCTGTCGCACATGCAGCAGCGCGCCCCTGCGCAGGTCAACGTCGAGGACTTCGATCTGCGTGATCAGCTCGAGCGCCTGCTCGAGCGTGCCAGTGCCAAGAGTGGCAAGGCACGGGTAGTCGGCGAAGTCGACGAGGACGTGATCAACCTAGTGTCGATGTTGTTCGAGTTCATTCTCGATGATCGCACCCTACCAGATTCGTTAAAGGCACTGATCGGCCGCCTGCAGATCCCCATGCTCAAGGTCGCTGTGCTGGACAAGACCTTCTTCAGTCGCGGCAGTCATCCGGCACGCCGTCTGCTCAATGAAATCGCCTCCGCGGCGCTGGGTTGGGTCGACCAGGATGATGCGCAGCGCGACAGCCTGTATCAGAAGATCGAGCAGGTGGTGCAGCGTCTGCTCAATGACTTCGTCGACGATCCGGCTATTTTCTCCGAGCTGCTCGCTGAGTTCATGGCGTTCACGGGAGACGAGCGTCGTCGCAGCGAGCTGCTCGAACAGCGTACCCGTGATGCCGAGGAGGGCAGTGCCAAGGCCGAACTGGCGCGCCGTCAGGTCGAACAGGCGCTGAATGAGCGGCTGCTGGGCAAGACCCTGCCGGAAGTGGTGGTGCGCCTGCTGCAGGAAGCCTGGAGCAAGGTGCTGATGCTCACGTGCCTCAAGCACGGGGTGGACTCGGAAGAGTGGCAGGCTGCGCTGCAGACCATGGATGATCTGGTCTGGAGCGTCGCCCCGCATGAAGACCCCGAGGCGCGTCTGCGCCTGCTGGAACTGGTGCCTGGTCTGCTCAAGGCATTGCGTGAAGGGATGGCCAGCGCAGCCTTCGACCCCTTCTCCACCAGCGAATTCTTCAGTCAGCTGGAGGCCCTGCATGTGCAGGCTTTCCAGCGCTTCAAGCGTGCCACGAGCGAGCCAGAGGTTGCGCCGAACGAGCCCGAATCCACCACCAACGTGACCCAGGCAGGCATCGAACTGCCGCTGTTGGAGTTGCCGGCAGCGGAAGAGGTCGAGGATGCGCCGGCCATGGTCGAAGTGGTCGAGGAAATCGTCCTGCTGGCGCCGGGCCAGACTCATCCGCAGGAGCCGGATGTAGTACTACCGGACGATGACGAGGCGTTGCTGCAGGTCGATAGTCTGCGAGTGGGCAGCTGGGTCGAGTTTCAGGAAGATGAAGAACACAAGCTGCGCTGCAAGCTGGCGGCGATCATCAAACCCACTGGCAAGTACGTATTCGTCAACCGTACCGGCATGAAAGTGCTGGAAAAGAGCCGCAATGCGCTGGCCGTGGAGTTCCGTCGCAACTCCATTCGCCTGCTCGACGATGCATTGCTGTTCGATCGCGCGCTGGAGTCGGTGATCGGCAATCTGCGCAAGCTGAAGAACGCCTGATCCTCGCCTGGGAGCGTTTTGCTCCCGGTCCGACCGGATTTGTAGGCGCCTGCCCAAGGCCACTCCGTTAGCTTCCGTTTCGGGGGCAGTTCGCCTCGAGGCGCTGCTCCTACGAATCTCGCTCCTCGATTTTCGCCTCTTCGCACATCCTGTTGCTGTCTCGCTCTTGGCCGTGCGGGTTGGCTGCTCTAGAGTGGTGGCACGTTCAGGAGTGCCACATGCAGCTCGACCCCTCAACCGGCTGGTTTCAGGGTATTCATCACTGCCCATCGCCGAATTTCAACGCTCGCCCCTGTGGCGAAATCTCCCTGCTGGTGGTGCATAACATCAGCCTGCCGCCTGGACAGTTCGGGACAGGCAAGGTGCTGGAGTTCTTCCAGAACCGGTTGCCCACGCACGAGCATCCTTTCTTCGCCGAAATCGCCTCACTGCAGGTTTCCGCGCATTTCTTCATCGAGCGTGATGGCAGGCTGACGCAGTTCGTCTCCTGTCTGGACCGTGCCTGGCACGCCGGTGTTTCCTGGTTCGAAGGACGTGACAACTGCAACGATTTTTCATTGGGTGTGGAGCTGGAAGGGACCGATGATCTGCCCTACAGCGACGCTCAGTACGCCAGCTTGGCGGAGCTGACGCGGCAGTTGCTGGATGCCTACCCGGCGCTGTCGGCCCAGCGTATCCGTGGCCACTGCGACATCGCCCCCGGACGCAAGACCGACCCAGGGCCGGCGTTCGACTGGTCGCGCCTGCATGCCGAATTGAAGGAGAGGTAGCAATGAGTTTTCTGGTGATTCTGCTGGTGCTGTGGGTCGAGAAATTTTCCGCATGGCGCCTGCGCATCCAGCAGGACGGTCCCTGGCTGGCTCAACTGCAGCGCTTGCAGCAAGGCGGGCTGCAACAGGCCCCGTGGCTGTGCCTGGCTATTCTGGTGCTATTGCCGGTATTGGCACTGGGGCTGGTGCTATTGATCCTCAAGCCGCTGGCCTACGGCTGGCTGGCCCTGCCGGTGCATTTGCTGGTGCTGATCTACAGCCTGGGTCGTGGTGATCTGCTCGCGGCTCTGGGCCCTTTCCGTGACGCCTGGCGGCGTGGCGACGGTCAGGCGGCTTACCATGTGGCCGAGCGTGACCTGGCATTGCAGCCGGAGGAGGGCACGGAGCTGCTCCAGCAAGTTCAGGGACATCTGCTCTGGCAGGCGTATCAGAGCTTCTTCGCGGTGATCTTCTGGTATCTGCTGCTGGGACCCATGGCGGCGCTGACTTATCGATTGCTGGCGCTAAGTGCCGAGTACGCCGAGCAGCCGGCCCTGCGTGAACGTGCGGTGCAACTGCGGTATGCCTTCGATTGGCTGCCGGCGCGGGTGCTGGCTTCCAGTTTCGCGCTGGTCGGCAACTTCGTCGCCGTCAGCCGCGCCCTGTTGCATGAGCTGTTGAGCTGGGACATTTCCGCTGCGCAGCTGGTGATCAAGGCCGGGTGTGCCGCGGGTGAAATGCCGCCGCCAGTGATGGGCGAGGAGGGCGTCGATACGCTGGACCAACTGTGGCAGCTACTGATCCGTGCTGCGGTGGTCTGGTACGCCGGTTATGCAGCCTGGGTGTTGTTCTTCTAGCTCAGCGGTGCAGCTTGGCAACTTCTGCGTGGGGCGGCGTGAGCCGCCCTGCGCATTTCTGAGAGGCTTTTCGTGGCGCCAGCCCGACGGGGTAAGTACGGCGCGCGTTTAACCTTAAGTTACAGAGAAGCGTGTCGATAAGGGGTATAAGGAGGCGGTAGTCGACCCAGTTTGGTGATTTTCGTCACATTTATCTGCCTGTATTCGTCGCATGGATCAGCGCGTCGCAGGTCGGTCGATACAGGACACCGTGATCGGCCCGTGAGAGGCTCGGCGGCGGTCCAAGCGATACCTATAACAATAATGGCAACTGGAGACGTCTAGTGAAGACCGTGTTGTATCCGGCCATCGCGCTGATGAATCGCCTCAGCTTCGGCATGAAGTTCAGCCTGATCAGCGTCCTATTCTTCCTGCCCATGCTCGTCACCAACTTCTATCTGGTGCGAGACTCCTATCGTCAGTTCGTCGGCACCCAGACAGCCCTGGAAAGCCTAGAACTGCTCGGCAGTACCCTGCAGCTGCGCCGCGATCTGGAGAGCCTCAACGATCTGGTACAGATCAACTCGATGATCGGCCAATCCGGTCAGGCAGGTGATCTGGAGGGGCGAATCAGCCAACTGGAGCAATCGCTCAGTGCCGGTCTGCAAGGGCTGGAGCCAGTGACCAGCGAGGCTGAGCAGGCGGCGGAATTCATCGCCAAGCGTGACGAATTGCTGGCCGAGCTGAAAAGCGCAGAGGCCGAGACCTCGTTGCAGAGCAAGACGGTCATCGTCGAGAAGCTGCTGGGGTCGTCCCAGGTCTTCATCAAGCTGGTGGCCAGTCAGGCCGGCCTGAGCCAGGACCCGCAACGCCAGGTGCGGCAGATCACCGAGTTGATCACCAATGTCACGCCGCAAATTACCGATGTGCTAAGCCAGGGGCGCGCGATTGGCGCCTATTCCCTGGGCCAGGGCTTTCTCAACTCTGCAGCCAGCACCAAGTTCGACGATCTGTTGTTGCAGTTGGAGAAACTGCACGCCGAGTATGGGTTGAATCTGCAGGATGCCCTGGCCGGCAACGTCGCCGCGCAGAACGGCCTTGGCAGCCTGGCCGAGGCGAGCCGCCAGAGCCTGAAGGACAGTGGTGTGCTGTTCGAGGATCAGGTCATCATCGCCGATAGCCTGGATACACCCTGGACGCAGTTCTATGACCAGATCAGCCAGCAGATGGCCAAGACCTATGCCTTCAATGATGGCCTGTTGGCGTTCCTCGACAATCAGCTGAGTGAGCGACTGAGCGAAAACCGTGCGCAGATGGTGCTGCTGGCTGTGGCGCTGATCGTGGTGTTCCTGCTGATCGTCTACCTCTACAGCGGTTTCTACGTTTCCACGCGGGCGACCCTGAAGAATCTGGGCCGGGTAATGGACAAGGTGGCCGCTGGTGACATGACGGTCAACTTCCAGGCGCAGAGTCGTGATGAGCTCGGCGAGCTGGGCCAGGTTTTCAACCAGACCGTGCAGCGTATTCATGATCTTATCGAGCGTGTTGGCCAAACCGTGGGCGAGGTCGGCGGGCAGGCCGACCGGGTCGAACTGGTCTCGGGCGAGAGCAACCAGGCGGTGGCCAGCCAGCGTGCGCAAATCGAACAGGTGGCCACGGCGATGAACCAGATGTCCGCCACTGCCCAGGAAGTTGCGCGCAGCGCCGCGGCTGCGGTGGGCAGTGCGCAGAGCGTGAATCAGGAGACGGTCAGTGGCCGCGCCCTGGTCGAACGGCAGGTGGGGGCGATCCAGCGGCTGGCCGGTGAGATCGACCAATCGGTGTTGGTGATCAACCAGTTGGCCAGCGACAGTGCCGCGATCAGCCAGGTACTGGACGTGATCAAGGGCATTGCCGAGCAGACCAACCTGTTGGCGCTCAACGCCGCGATCGAGGCGGCGCGAGCCGGCGAGCAGGGCCGCGGTTTCGCTGTGGTGGCCGATGAAGTACGTAACCTGGCCAAGCGTACCCAACAGTCCACCGAGGAAATCGAGGCGATGATCGCCAAGCTGCAGGGCGGCGTCGGTGCGGCGGTGAAGGCGATGAATGCCAGTCACCAGATGGCTGACGGCACCGTGAGCGAGTCGGCCAAGGTGCAACTGGCGCTGGAAAATATTCTCGGCGCCGTGGGCATGATCGTCGACCAGAACCAACAGATCGCCGCAGCGGCCGAGCAGCAGACGGCCGTCGCACACGACATCGATCAGAACATCGTCGAGATCAACCATGCCGGAGAGCGTACAGCCGCCGGCGCCAGCCAGACCGAGCAGGCCAGTCGCGAGTTGAGCGAGCTGGTGGCGCGGCTCAAGCAGCTGATCAGCGCGTTTCGTGTGTGAGTGGCGACTCGTGGGAGGTGCTTCAGCGGCGATGTTTTTTAAGAGTCGCGGCTAAAGCCCCTCCCACAGAGGCGAGCTTAGCCTAGTTCCAGCCGAACACCTCATCCGCATTGCGGCTGCTGGCCGCCGCCAGCGCCTCGGCGGTCATATCGCGCAGCGCGGCCAGTTCGGCACAGATATCCGCCAGGTGCTCGGGGCTGTTGCGCTGGTTTGGGTGCATGGCGGGTGCCATGTCCGGGGCGTCGGTTTCCAGCACGATGGATTCCAGCGGAAGCTGTGCCACGACCTTGCGCAGGCGGTTGGCCTGCGGCCAGGTGGCGGCGCCGCCGAGGCCGAGGCGAAAGCCCAGCTTGATGTACTCGCGTGCTTCTTCGTGGCTGCCGGCGAAAGCGTGGATGATGCCGCCGCGTGCCGGGCGAAAGCGCTTGAGCGTGGCGATGGTGGCAGCATGGGCGCGGCGCACGTGCAGCAGTGCCGGTAATTCGAACTCCACCGCCAGCTCAAGCTGCGCTTCGAACAGTTTCTGCTGACGGTCGCGATCCAGCTCTGCCAGGTAATAATCCAGACCGAACTCGCCAACGGCGCAGAGCTTGCGGTGCCCGGCCAGTTTGCCCAGCCAGTTGCGCAGTTCGGCAAGATGCTGCGGTCTATGATCCTCCAGGTAGACCGGATGCAGGCCGAACGCAGCATGCAAGTCCTCGTTCGCCTCGACCAGTTGCCACAGACGCTGCCAGTTGGCCTGGTACACCCCGAGCACCACCATACGCTGCACGCCCAGCGCCCGGCTGCGCGCGAGCACCTCATCGCGGTCGGCGTCGAAGTCCGGAAAATCCAGGTGGGTGTGGGTGTCGGTCAGGCGCATCGGTCGGCTCGCGAACGGGCTTTCAGGGTCGACTATTTTCGCCATTGCCGCCAGTGCCGGGGAGCGTTGGCTAATCTTTTCAGTCGTATGGGTATGGACGAGTTTCACTCGGAACTTGAATGAAGGAGGTCGCCGGGTGCGTCAGGTACGCAAGCTGATGGGCGCGTTGTTCGCCATTTTCCTGCTGTTGGTTGCGGCGCTGATGCTGTTTCTGGTGCTGTTCGACTGGAATCGTGCGCGGCCGTTGATCAATGAGCAGGTTTCCGCGGCGCTGAATCGACCGTTCGCCATCGAGGGCGATCTTCGCGTGACCTGGCAGCGAGAGCCTGGCCAGCAAGGGCTGAGCGCCTGGGTGCCCTGGCCGCATTTCGCTGCCGAGCACTTGCGTCTGGGCAATCCTGACTGGGCGCAGGGCGATACCTTCGTCAGTCTCGATCGCGTGCGTTTGCGCCTGTCGCCCCTGCCGCTGCTGTGGAAGACGGTGAGCATCCCGAGCATCGAGCTCGGTGCGCCGACGGCCGACCTGCAGCGTCTGGCCGATGGTCGCGCCAACTGGGTGTTCGACCTTGGCAGGGAGCAGGCGGATGACGACAGGCAGCCCAACCCCTGGACGCTGGATATCGGCACCATCGCCTTCGACAAGGGGCAGGTGAAGCTCGATGACAAAGTCAGCAACACACGGCAGGATGTGGTCATCCAGCCGCTTGGCGAGCCGATACCCTTCGCCGAGATCGTCGGCAAGAATGCCGCCGAACGCCTGGCTGAAAGCAATACCAGTGCTCAGGACTACGCCTTCGCCTGGCAGGCCAAGGGCAGTTTTCGTGGCCAGCCGCTTGCCGGTGACGGCAAGGTCGGCGGTCTGCTCGCCCTGCATGATGCCTCGCAGCCCTTCCCGCTGCAGGCGGATGTGCGTATCGGCACCACCCGTATTCGTGTCGCTGGCAGCCTGACCGATCCGCAGAATCTCGGCGCGCTGGATCTGCGCCTGCAACTGTCCGGGGTAAGTCTGGGCCACCTCTATCCGCTGACCGGCGTTACCCTGCCGGATACCCCGCCCTACAGCACCGACGGTCGTCTGCAGGCCGACCTGCGTGATGCTGACGGGGCGACCTTTCGCTACCTAGGTTTCAACGGGCGTATCGGCGACAGCGATATCCATGGCGACCTGACCTTCGTCGCGCGCCAGCCGCGACCGAAGCTGTCTGGCCGCCTGACCTCCAATCAGTTGCTGTTCAGCGATCTGGCGCCCCTGATCGGCGCCGACTCCAGCGCCGACAAGCGTGAGCGGGGCGAACGCGATACGCAGCCGGCGAACAAGGCCTTGCCGATTTCGGAGTTTCGTACTGACCGTTGGCGTGCGATGGACGCCGATGTGCGCTTCGTCGGCAAGCGCATCGTGCACAGCGAGCAACTACCGATCAGTGACCTGGACACCCATGTGGTGCTCAACGACGGCATGCTGAGCCTGGAGCCGCTGCGTTTCGGCATGGCCGGCGGCGCGCTTGATGCGCAGATTCGCCTCAATGGTGCGACTACGCCTTTGCAGGGGCAGATGCGTCTGCGTGCGCGAGATCTCAAGCTCAAGCAGTTGTTCCCCACCTTTGCGCCGATGCAGACCAGCCTGGGGGCTCTGAACGGTGATGCGCGCGTCAGCGGCCGCGGCAACTCTGTGGCGGCACTTTTGGGTGGTGCCGATGGCGAGTTGAAGATGCTGATCAACGACGGCGCAGTCAGCCGCGGGCTGATGGAGATCGCCGGGCTGAACGTCGGCAATTACCTGGTCGGGCGGCTGTTCGGCGACGAGGAGGTGAAGATTCACTGCGCAGCGGCCGATCTTGGCATCAAACAGGGGCTGATGAGCACGCGGCTGTTCGTCATCGATACCGACAACGCGGTGATCAAGGTCGACGGCAGCGCCAACTTCGCCAGCGAGCGCTTGGATTTCACTATCACGCCTGCCACCAAGGGTTTTCGCATCTTTTCCCTGCGCTCGCCGCTGTATGTGCGCGGCACCTTCAAGCAGCCGACGCCAGGGGTGCAGGCCACGCCTCTGGCGCTGCGAGGTGTCGGCCTGGTGGCGTTGGGCGTTGCGGTGGCGCCGGCTGCAGGCCTGTTGGCGCTGGTGGCGCCTAGCGCTGGTGACGAGCCCAGCCAATGCGAGCCGCTGCTGCAGAAGATTCAGAGTGGTCAGTGATTCACTCGGCGTGTAGGGCGGGAGCAACCCGCCTTAGTATGAAGAGGGTACTCAGTTTCGTGCCTTGAAGCTGCGGTCGATGGCTTCGATGCCTGGCTGATAGTCACCGTGCTCCACCGCCCGTAATGTCCAGGCCAGCACGCGCTCGGCGATGCGCTCGTGCTGTTGGCTCATGGCGTTGACCCGCAGCGGCAGGAAGTCCAGCAACTGGGTGTCGCCGAAGGTGGCCAGACGCACGGTAGGCCACTGCTTGCCGCCCAGCTCGCGCAGGGCATCGAGCACGCCCTCGAGCAGGACATAGGCGGTGGTAAGCAGTGCATCCGGTGGGCCGAATTCCTCCAGTAGCGTCTTCATCTGCCGGTAGCCACAGGCGCGGCTGAACAGCTCGCCGTGATAAACGCTGACGCGCCCCTCGAAGCCGGCCAGCGCGGCACGAAAACCGCGCTCGCGTGCCTGGCTGATGACCAGCTCCTCCCGCGCACCGAGCAGGGCGATATGCCGGGGGGCGAGGGCCAGCAGGCTTTCGGTCAGGGTGCGCCCGGCTTGCTCGTCGTCGCTGACTACCGAGCGGATATGCACGGGCGACAGCGCGCGATCCACCGCTATCACCGGCAAGCCAGCGGCGACGATGGTGGGATACAGCGGGTCGTCTGCCGGCAGGCAACTGGCGACGATCAGCGCCTCGCAGCGGCGCGAGCGAAACAGTTCGAGCAACTGCCGCTCGGTGTCGGGATCGTCGTCGGAACTGGCGATCAGTAACTGGTAGCCCGCAGCGCGGGCTTTCTGTTCCAGCAGCTTGGCCAGGCGTGCATAACTGGGGTTTTCCAGGTCCGGCAGGATGAAGCCCAGGCAGCGGCTTTGCCCGCGGCGCAAGCTGGCGGCCTGCTGGTCGGGGCGATAACCGTGTTCTTCCACCACCGCGAGCACGCGTGCCACGGTCGCCGGGCTGATGCGCCGACGTTCGGCCTGACCGTTGACCACGTAGCTGGCGGTGGTCACCGAGACTTTGGCCAGACGGGCGATGTCGCTGAGTTTCACAGGGGCAGCACCATGTAGAGAAGAGGTTTCGAGCGTGCGAGCGCGGCGAGTCTACACCGCCGTGGCGACGACCGGGCTTCAAGGATTACCCATTATCGGATAAGGTGCCAGCGCATGATGAATCGTTTCAGCATTTCGGTTCATCAGCTAGTCTTAGCGAAAATAATAAGTCGGAGATCACCATGCTCGAACTCGATGCCAGCCAAATCCAGATGGGCCGGGTTGTGGCAAACAAGGGCGAAGCCCTGGCCATGCTTGGTGATGCGTTGGCCGGTGCCGGCCTGGCCACTCCGGCTTATCTCGAAGGCCTGCAGGCGCGTGAAGCCCAGGGTTCGACCTTTCTTGGCCAAGGCATTGCGATTCCTCACGGTACGCCGCAGACCCGCGATCAGGTGCTGCGCACCGGCGTCAGCCTGATCCAGTTCCCTGATGGGGTGGACTGGGGCAACGGGCAACAGGTCTATCTGGCCATCGCCATCGCCGCGCAGTCCGACGAACACTTGCATCTCCTGCAACTGCTGACCCGCGCCCTCGGCGAGGGTGATCTGAGCCAGGCCCTACGCGAAGCCACCGAGCCCGAGCAGATACTCGAGCTGCTGCAGGGCGCGCCGCAGGCGCTGGCGCTGGATGGCCAGCTAGTGGCGCTGGCACAGCCGGCCGAAGACTTCGACGAACTGCTCTGGCAGGGCGCGCGCCTGTTGCGCCAGGCCGGCTGTGCCCGCAGCGGCTTCGCCCTCGGATTGGCGCGTGGCGAGCCGCTGCCGCTAGGTGATGGTTTGTGGTGGTTGCACAGCGAGGCCAGCGTCGAGCGGCCTGGCCTGGCCTTCGTCACCCCGGCGCAGCCACTGAGTTTTCGTGGTGAGGCGCTGCGTGGTCTGTTCTGCCTGGCCAGCCAGGGCGAGGCGCATCGCCAGGCGCTGGAGCGTTTGTGTGATGTGCTGATCGGTGGCCGCGCTGCGGCATTCAGCGAAGCCAGCGATAGCCGCCAGGTAATTGAAGCATTGGGAGGCGAGGTGGCGCCGGACTGGCCCAGCCTCAGCGTGCCGCTGCTCAATGCCCATGGTTTGCATGCTCGCCCGGCCAAGGCGCTGAGCGAGCTGGTGCAGGGTTTCGCGGGTGAAGTTCGTGTACGACTGTTGGGCGATAGCGCTGCCGGCGTGTCGGCCAAGAGCCTCAGCCGGCTGCTGGCCCTGGGCGCGCGTCGCGGGCAGATGCTCGAATTCAGTGCCGAACCGGCCATCGCCGATGCCGCGTTGCCGTGCATTCGCGCCGCCCTGGAAAGCGGCCTGGGCGAGGCGGTCGAGCCGCTGAGCGAAGCGCTGCCCGAGGTGGCGGCGCAACTGCAGCCGGTCGCTCCCGTCGCGCCTGTTGCCGGTAGCCGCTTGCTGGCGGTCGGCGCCTCGCCGGGCATCGCCATCGGCCCGGCGTTGGTGCGAGTAGCGCCGGAGTTCAATTTTGCCGAGCAAGGCAAGGGCGTCGAGCTGGAGCGCGCGCGCCTGGAAGCGGCGCTTGTCGCTGTTTCCGCGCAGGTTCAGCGTCTGGTCGACGGCGCTGGTGTGGCGAGCATTCGCGAGATATTCAGCGCCCACCTGGCCATGCTCGCTGATCCGGCGCTGCGCGAAGACGTCGACGTTCGTCTGGTCAAGGGCGCCAGCGCCGAAGCAGCCTGGCAGGTCGAAGTCGAGGCGGCCGCCAAGCGTCAGGAGTCTCTGCACGACCCGCTGCTGGCCGAACGGGCGGCTGACCTGCGCGACATCGGCAATCGCGTATTGGCGCATCTGTGTGATGTGGAACTGCCCAGCGAGCCGAACGAGCCCTACATCCTAGTGATGGCCGAAGTGGTGCCCTCGGATGTCGCCAGCCTCGACCGTCAGCGCGTGGCGGGGATTCTGACCGCCCGTGGTGGCGCCACCGCACACAGCGCGATCATTGCCCGGGCTCTGGGTATCCCCGCGGTGGTCGGTGCCGGCCACGGTGTGCTGGCATTGGCCCAGGGCACGCCGCTGTTGCTCGATGGCGAAAGCGGCGTGCTGCATGTTGCCCCGGATGCAGCCCAGCGTGACCAGGCGCGGCATGAGCGCGAGGCCGCGCAGCGACGCCAGGAACAGGCGCATGCTCGGCGTTTCGATACGGCGAAGACACGCGATGGTGTGTGCGTGGAAGTGGCGGCCAATATCGGCACCAGTGGCGAGACCGCCGATGCGGTGGCGCTGGGGGCCGATGCCGTTGGCCTACTGCGCACCGAACTGCTGTTCATGGAGCACGCCCAGGCGCCGGATCTGGCTGCTCAGGAACGTGAGTATCGGCGTGTGCTGGAGGCGTTGGATGGCCGCCCGCTGGTGGTGCGCACCCTGGATGTCGGCGGCGACAAACCCTTGCCGTACTGGCCGATGCCGGCCGAAGAGAATCCTTTCCTCGGCGTGCGTGGTATTCGCTTGAGTCTGCAGCGTCCGGAGATTCTGGAAACCCAGTTGCGCGCCTTGCTCGCCTCGGCCGATGGCCGGCCGCTGCGCATCATGTTCCCCATGGTCGGTTCGGTGGAGGAATGGCGCGCTGCGCGTGACCTGGTGCAGCGCCTGCGCGAAGAGATCGAAGTACGCGACCTGCAGATCGGCATCATGATCGAGGTGCCTTCGGCAGCGCTGCTGGCACCTGTGCTGGCACGTGAAGTGGACTTTTTCAGCATCGGCACCAATGACCTGACCCAGTACTGCCTGGCCATCGACCGTGGCCATCCGCAGCTCTCGGCTCAGGCCGACGGCCTGCATCCGGCGGTATTGCGCCTGATCGAGATGACCGTGACCGCAGCCCATGCCCAGGGCAAGTGGGTCGGTGTTTGCGGTGAGCTGGCCAGTGACCGCCTGGCCGTGCCGCTGCTGGTCGGCCTCGGCGTGGACGAATTGAGTGTGACGCCGCGTTCGATGGCGTTGGTCAAGGCGCGCGTGCGCGAGCTGGACAGTCGCCAGGCGCGAACCCTGGCCGACCGCGCCCTGACCCTGGACAGTGCCAGCGCCGTGCGTGCGCTGGTGGCGGAGATGCACTGATGGCCCGAATCCTGACCCTGACCCTTAACCCGGCGCTGGATCTGACCCTGCGTCTCGACCGCCTACAGCCCGGCGCGATCAACCGCTGCCATGAGCTGCGCAGTCACGCCGCCGGCAAGGGGCTGAACGTCGCCCAGGTGCTGGCTGATCTTGGCCACAACCTGAGCGTCGGCGGTTTTCTTGGCCGCGCCAATGCCGCGCCGTTCGAGAGCCTGATGCACAAGCGTGGCTTCCGCGATCTGTTCGTCCGGGTGCCGGGCGAGACGCGCAGCAACATCAAGTTGGCCGAGGCCGACGGCTGCATCACCGATCTCAACGGCCCCGGCCCGCAGGTCGAGGCCGAACACCTGCAACGCCTGCAGGATGAGCTGGAGCCGTTGCTGGTCGGGCATGATGCCGTGGTAGTGGCCGGCAGCCTGCCGCGTGGCGTGACGCCTGAATGGTTCGCCGGCCTGCTGCGGCGGATCAAGGCCAGTGGCGTACCGCTGGCGGTCGACAGCAGTGGCGCGGCGTTGCAGGCGGCCCTGGGCGTCGCTCCCTGGCTGATCAAACCCAACGAAGAAGAACTGGCCGAGGTCTGGGGCAGTGACCTGCCCACTGCCGTGCGGGCGTTGCGTGCGCAGGGCATCGAGCACGTGCTGCTGTCGCGGGGCGCGCAAGGCGTCGACTGGCATGGCCCGAATATCGCTCTGCGCGCCATACCGCCGCGTGTTGATGTCGCCAGCACGGTCGGTGCCGGGGACTCGCTGTTGGCTGCCAGCCTGCACGGCCTGCTCGAGGGTTGGCCTGCCGAGCGCACCCTGCGCCTGGCCACGGCGGTGGCGGCGCAGGCGGTCACCCAGATCGGCTTCGGTATCCATGATCGCGAGCAACTGGCCCGTCTCGAGGCGGCCGTGCAGTTGCACCCAATAGAACAATAAGAGGCTCCACCATGAATCTGCTGATCGTCACTGCCTGCCCCAATGGACAGGTCACCAGCGTATTGTGTTCGCGCCTCCTGCAAGCTGCTGCCGAGCGCCTGGGTTGGCAAACCCGTGTCGAGGTGCATGACGCCCGTGCGATAGGTGCACCGCTCAGCGAAGCCGAGATTGCCGCTGCCGATTGGGTACTGGTGGTCAAGACCGGTGAGCTGTCGCTGAGCCGCTTCGTCGGCAAGCGCTTGCTGCAGGCCACACCGGCCGAGGCGCTGGCCGACCCGCAGCGTTTTCTGCGGGACGCTGCCGAGCGCGCCCAGCCCCATGCTGAAAGCACCGAGGCGGTGCCCAGTGGTCGTCGCCGCCTGGTCGCGGTCACCGCTTGCCCGACCGGGGTGGCGCATACTTTCATGGCCGCCGAAGCCCTGCAGCAGGCTGCGGCGCGCATGGGCATCGACCTGCAGGTGGAAACCCGCGGTTCGGTCGGTGCGCGCAACCTGCTCGACGATGCTGCCATCGCGGCTGCCGATGCCGTGCTGCTGGCCACTGATATCGAGGTGGACACCAGCCGCTTTGCCGGCAAAAAGGTTTATCGCTGTGGCACCGGGGTGGCGCTAAAGCAGCCGCAGCAGACGCTGGAAAAGGCCTTGAGCGATGCGCGTCCGCTGAGCGAAGCCGCGCCTGCCGAAGGCAATTCTGCCAGTGGTGACAAATCTGGCCCTTACAAACATTTGCTCACCGGTGTTTCCTACATGCTGCCGATGGTGGTGGCGGGCGGCCTGCTGATCGCCCTGTCGTTCGTATTCGGGATCAAGGCGTATGAGCAGGAGGGCACATTCGCCGCTGCGCTGATGCAGATCGGTGGCGATGCCGCTTTCAAGCTGATGGTGCCGGTGCTGGCCGGCTACATCGCCTATTCCATCGCCGACCGTCCGGGTCTGGCTCCGGGGATGATTGGCGGCCTGCTGGCCAGCTCGCTGGGCGCCGGTTTTATCGGCGGTATCGTCGCTGGCTTTATCGCCGGCTATTCAGCCAAGGCCATTGCCCGCTGGGTGCGCTTGCCGGACAGCCTGGAGGCGCTCAAGCCGATCCTGATCATCCCGTTGCTGGCCAGCCTGATCACCGGCCTGGCGATGATCTATATCGTCGGCAGTCCTGTGGCTGATGTGTTGCAGTCGCTCACCCAGTTCCTCGACAGCATGGGCAGCACCAATGCCATCCTGCTTGGCGCATTGCTCGGCGGCATGATGTGTGTGGATCTCGGCGGGCCGATCAACAAGGCGGCCTATGCTTTCTCGGTCGGTCTGTTGGCGTCGAGCAGCTATGCGCCGATGGCTGCGACCATGGCCGGCGGCATGGTGCCGCCGATCGCCATGGCCATCGCCACTGTGCTGGCACGGCGCAAGTTCGCTCAGAGCGAGCGCCAGGCTGGCAAGGCGGCAGGGGTGCTGGGGTTGTGCTTCATCTCCGAGGGAGCGATTCCATTCGCCGCCAAGGACCCGCTAAGGGTGATCCCGGCCAGCATTGCCGGTGGTGCGCTGACCGGTGCGCTGTCGATGTATTTCGGCTGCAAACTGATGGCGCCGCACGGCGGCCTGTTCGTGCTGCTGATCCCTAACGCCATCAATCATGCGTTGCTGTACCTGCTGGCCATCGTCGCCGGCAGTCTGCTCACCGGCGTGCTTTACGCGTTGATCAAGCAGGGCGAAGCTCAGCCGCTGGCGGTCGAGGCGCGGTAGGCGCACACCGGCGTAGCTCGGTTACACTGGGTTGAACAGCGCCTGGGAAGTAGCAGTCTGTTGCATGAATCATGCGTCGATGTGCATGTTGATCATGACCGGTTCCCTGGCGCAGTCGCCCTCACAAAGAAAGGATCTTTTGTAGATGACTCAAGCTCTCGCCCATCGCTGGCGCTTCTTCCGTGCCGGCGGCTTCGATCAGGTGCAGTTGGAAACTCCCGCCGACCTCGCTGCGTTGCGCAGCCTGGACCAGAAGCTATGGGCCAGCCTGGCCTGCCCAGTGAACAACCTGGAATTGGACCGGCGCATGCTGCAGTACATCGACCTGAACAATGACGGCCGTATCCGTGCGCCGGAGGTTCTCGATGTTGTGGACTGGACGCTGGCGCGACTGACTGATCCTGCGGTCCTGTTCCAGAACGGCCCGCTGCAGCTGTCCTCGCTCACCGACGATGCAGTGGGTGTGCGTCTGCGTTTGGCGGCGCAGCGCTTGCTGGGTGTGCTCGGGCGACCCGATGGCGACAGTCTGACACCGGCCGATACAGCTGATCTGGCGCAACTGTTCCCGCCACACCAGCCCAACGGCGACGGCCTGGTGCCGGCGACCCTGACCGACGACGCCGATCTCAAAGCCGCTATCGCCGATATCATCGCCAGCCTGGGTGCGCAGACGGACCGCAGCGGCGAGCCGGCCATCGGTGTCGAGCAGATCACTGCCTTCTTCGATCAGGCGCGTCAGCTGCATGCCTGGCATGCCCGCGCTGCCGAGCAGGGGCTGGACGCCTTCGGTGAGGGTACGGTGGCGGCGGTCGAAGCATTGAGCGCGGTGCGTGGCAAGATCGACGACTATTTCACCCGCGTGGCCATGGCCGAGTTCGATCCGCGCGCGGCTGCGCTGATGAACGCCCAGGAAGAAGAGCTGGTGCGACTGGGCTCGTTGTCGCTGGCCGATGCCAGCGAGGTGGCCGGGCTGCCTCTGGCCGTGGTGCAGCATGGTGATGAGCTACCGCTGACCAAGGGACTCAACCCCGCCTGGCAGCAAGCCGTCGACGCGTTCCGCCAGCGTGTGGTGGTGCCGGTCTACGGTGAGCAGGACAGCCTGTCGCGCGAGCAGTGGCAGCACTTGGTCGCGCTGTGCAGCAACTACCTGGCCTGGCGCGCCGAGACGCCGAAGGTGGCGATTGCCGAGGTGCTGGAGCGCGGGCGTATCCTCGAACTGGTGGAGCAGGGCGCCGAGGCACGCCTGCTGGCGCTGGTGGAAGAAGACAAGACCGTGGCAGAGGCGGCGGATGGCCTGGTCGAGCTGGACAAGCTGATTCGCCTGCGCTATGGCCTGGTCACATTGCTGCGTAACTTCGTGTCCTTCCAGGCCTTCTATTCGCGACACGAGAAAGCCGTTTTCCAGGCCGGTGTGCTGTATATCGACGGCAAGAGTTGCGAGCTTGCGGTGGAAGTGGGCGACGTTGAGGCTCATGCCAAGATTGCAGCGGCCAGCGACTGCTTCCTGCTCTACTGCACCTGTACGCGCCGCGGCGAACCGGTGCGCGGCAAGGAAACGCTGAATATCGTGGTGGCAGTGACCGCTGGTAGCGAGGGCGACCTGCAGGCGGGGCGTCATGGCCTGTTCTATGACCGCGACGGCAACGACTGGGATGCCACTGTGGTCAAGGTGGTACAGAACGCCATCAGCATTCGCGAAGCGTTCTGGTCGCCATATCGTCGGATTTCCAAGCTGGTTTCCGACCAGGTACAGAAGCTGGCTGCCAGCCGCGATGCCGACATGGTCAACAAGACCGCGGCCAAGGTTGGCGAGACCGGCGCTGCGCCCGCGGCGACGCCTGCTCCAGCGTTCGATATCGCCAAGTTCGCCGGTATCTTCGCCGCCATTGGCCTGGCTGTCGGTGCTTTGGGCACTGCGCTGGCAGCGGTGGTCACCGGCATTTTGTCGCTGGCCTGGTGGCAGGTTCCGCTGTTATTTCTCTGCGTGCTGTTGGCCATCTCCGGGCCGGCCATGCTGCTGGCCTGGTTCAAGCTGCGGCGCCGCAGCCTGGGGCCGATCCTCGATGGCAACGGCTGGGCAGTGAATGCCCAGGCGCGCATCAGCATTCCCTTTGGCACCGCGCTGACGCAGATGGCTGAGCTACCCAAGGGAAGCGACCGTGCATTACGCGACCCTTATGCCAACAAGCCGGTGTTGTGGCCCTGGCTGCTGGCGTTGCTGCTGGCCGTTGGCCTTGGCTACTACGCCTGGAGCAACGGCGTGTTCAGCCCGGAGGCGGAGGTGCCGGCCGAAGCGGCTGCGCCTGTTCAGGACGCCGCCGGCTAGAGGGTAATGCCGGGCGTTGAGCCCTTTGTAGGAGTGGCTTCAGCCACGAAAGCTGTTCGCGGCTGAGGCTGCAGGGTTGGAATGTTTAGTCGGCCAGCCATTTGCGTATTGGCGGGTTTCACCCGCCCTACGTTCTCTCTCAGCCAGCCAACAGCTCCGCCACCCAGCGCGGCAATTGCTCGGTGGCCGGGCCATAGCGTGTCTCGGCGAACAGCGAATGGCCCTGGCTCGGTTCCAGGTTGATCTCCAGCGTATGCGCGCCAGCCTGGCGCGCCTGTTCGACGAAGCCCGCCGCCGGGTATACATGGCCCGAGGTGCCGATGCTGACGAACAGCTCGCACTGCTCCAGCGCATCGTAGATGCGCTCCATGTGATAGGGCATCTCGCCGAACCAGACGATATCCGGGCGCAAGGTGCCGAACAGCCCGCAGCAGGGGCATGGCTGGGTGACAGGCATGTCATCCAGTAGCGGAAAACGCTGCTGGCTATTGCTGCACAGCATCGACTGCAACTCACCGTGCATATGCAGCAAGCGTTTGGAACCGGCGCGTTCGTGCAGGTTGTCGACGTTCTGCGTGATCAGCAGAAACTCGCCCTGCCAGGCAGCCTCCAGCTCCGCCAGGGCCAGGTGTCCGGCATTCGGTGCGATGGCCGGATCGCGCAACTGTGCGCGGCGCATGTCATAGAAGCGCTGTACCAGTGCCGGATCGCGAGCAAAGCCTTCGGGTGTCGCCACCTCTTCGATGCGATGGTTTTCCCAGAGGCCGTCAGCGGCGCGGAATGTGCGGATGCCGCTCTCGGCGGAGATACCGGCGCCGGTGAGAATGACGATATTGGGGTGGGCCATCGGTGCTCCAGTTTGAATTGGTTCAGATGTCACTTTATGCCAACACTGGGGTGTGGGGGAGAGCGTGGTCGAGCTGCCTTTCGATCACACCGTCGCCCAAATCGCTGAACTCTCTCCCTCACTTCGCATCCACAGATCACGGCCCCGATCTCCAGGGGCAGCGTTTTTGGGAGCGAGCAATGACTGACAACAACAAGGCGCAGCTCCTGCGCATCACGCTTACGGTCTGGGTGGCTATCGTTCTGGGTGCGCTGCTTGCGCTCGGTGGCGCTTATCTGCTGTGGCTGGGCGGTTCCTGGTACTACCTGCTGGCCGGCCTCGGCCTGCTGTTGGTGGGCGTGCTGATTCATCGCCGTCAGCGCGCGGCGCTGTGGCTGTATGCCCTGCTGTTGCTGGCGAGCCTGGCCTGGACAGTCTACGAGGTGCGTTTCGACTGGTGGCAGATGGCGCCGCGCATCGACCTGTGGTGCGTGCTCGGCCTTTGGCTACTGCTGCCCTGGATCAATCGGCATATCGCGCCGGGGCGACCCTGGCGTGACGGTGCCAGCGTGATGCTGGGTATAGGCCTGCTGCTTGGAGCCGGCATGGCGGTCTATTCGTTGACGCAGGACTATCATCGCCTGCCCGGCCGCTTCGACGAGCCGCGCATGGCCACAGCCGGTGTGGCGACAGCCAGTCGTTCGGCCAGCGAATGGACTGCCTACGGCGGCTCGTCGCGTGGCGAGCGCTATGCCAGTGCCGAGCAGATCACCACGGCCAACGTCGGGCGGCTGAAGAAAGCCTGGGAGTTTCACACGGGGGATCTGCCCGGTGAGGGCGACCCCGGCGAGATTACCAATCAGGTGACGCCGCTCAAGGTCGGTGACAACCTGTTCATCTGCACGCCGCACAGCATCGTCATCGCGGTGGATGCCGACACCGGTGAGGAGCGCTGGCGCTTCGACCCGGCGATCAACCGTCAGGCCGAGTATTACCAGCACATGACCTGCCGTGGCCTGGCTTACCACGATGCGACAGCCAATCGCGGCCCACTGATTGCCGCCCTAGATGGCGCGGCGCCGGAGCCTTCACCAGCGGCAACGGCGCGCTGCACCCAGCGACTGTTCCTGCCGACCAACGATGCCACGCTGTACGCGCTCGATGTGCATGACGGCAAGCCGTGCGAGGACTTTGGCAAGGCCGGCATGGTCGACCTCAAGGTGGGCCTGGGCGATGACGCGCTGGGCGTCTACCTGCCCACCTCGCCGCCGGTGGTCACCGAGAAACTGGTGATAGTCGGTGGTTCGGTGACCGACAACGGCTCGGTGGATTCGCCGGGTGGGGTGATCCGTGCCTACGACGTACGCACCGGTGCGCTGGTGTGGAACTTCGACCCCGGGCGCCCCGATGCAACCGAGCCGCTGCCAGTCGGCGAGACTTACGTGCGCAGCACGCCAAATTCCTGGACCATCGCCACGGCGGACGAGGCACTGGGCTTGGTGTACATCCCCATGGGCAATCAGACGCCTGACCAGTGGGGCGTGCAACGCAGCGCCGAGGCCGAACGCTTCACCGCGGCGCTGGTGGCGCTGGACTTGGAAACCGGCAAGGTGCGTTGGGAGTTCCGCACTGTGCATCATGACCTCTGGGACCGCGACCTGCCGTCTCAGCCCACGCTGGTGGATATCGAAGGTCCCGACGGGCCGGTGTCGGCAATCATCCAAGCAACCAAGCGCGGCGACCTCTACGTGCTCGACCGGCGCAGCGGTGAACCCATCGTGCCAGTCAGCGAGCATCCAGTGCCGCAGGGCACGGTGGAGGGCGACTTCACCGCGCCGACCCAGCCAGCATCAGCGCTCAGCTACGCCCCGCAGGAGCCGCTGCGCGAGCGAGACATGTGGGGCGGCACGCCATTCGATCAGCTGGTCTGCCGCATCCAGTTCCACCGCCTGCGTTATGAGGGCGACTTCACTCCGCCCTCGGAGCAGGGTTCGCTGATCTATCCGGGTAACGTCGGCGTGTTCAACTGGCCATCGGTGGCAGTCGATCCGCAGCGACAGATTCTCTTCGGCGCGCCGAACTATCTGGCGTTCGTCTCGCGCCTGGTCAAACGCGAGGGTGGCGAGCAGGCAGGTACCGGCGGCAGCGAGCGCGGTCTGCAACCCAACCTCGGCGCACCTTACATGGTCAGCCTGGAGCCTTTCCTGTCACCGCTGGGGCTGCCGTGCCAGGCGCCGCCATGGGGCTACGTCACGGCGGTGGATCTGCGCAGCATGGACAAGGTCTGGCAGCGCAAGAACGGCACCAGCCGCGATAGTGCGCCGCTGGGTATTCCCCTGACCGTCGGTGTGCCGAACCTCGGCGGCCCGTTGATCACCGCCAGTGGTCTGGGCTTTCTCAGCGGCACCCTGGACTACTACCTGCGCGCCTACGACATGCGCACCGGCGAAGAGCTGTGGAAGGACAGGTTGCCGGCCGGCGGGCAGGCCACGCCTATCAGCTACGTTTCGGAGAAGACCGGCAAACAGTATGTGGTGGTAATGGCCGGAGGGCACGGCTCGTTCGGTACGCGCCTGGGCGACTCGCTGGTGGCCTGGACGTTGGAGGACGATGAGTAGATAGCACAAGGCCCGCAGAGCGGGCCTTGTTCGATGGATCAGTGATGCTCGCGCGTCGCGCGGAATTTCACGTCCGGCCAACGCTCTTCCATCAGGCTGAGGTTGACGCGGGTCGGGGCCAGGTAGGTGAGGTGACCGCCGCCGTCGACGGCGAGGTTCTCAAAGGCCTTGTCCTTGAATTCCTTGAGCTTCTTCTCGTCGCTGCATTCGATCCAGCGCGCCGACCAGACGTTGATCGCCTCGTAGGCGCACTCCACCTTGTATTCCTCCTTCAGGCGGCTGGCGACCACGTCGAACTGCAGCACACCGACGGCACCGAGGATGATGTCGTTGTTGCGCTCGGGGAAGAACACCTGGGTGGCGCCTTCCTCGGCCAGTTCCTGCAGGCCCTGACGCAACTGCTTGGATTTCAGCGGGTCCTTCAGGCGCACGCGGCGGAACAGTTCCGGGGCGAAGTGCGGGATACCGGTGAAGCCCAGATTCTCGCCTTCGGTGAAGGTGTCGCCGATCTGGATGGTGCCGTGGTTGTGCAGACCGATGATGTCGCCTGCGTAGGCTTCTTCCAGGTGCTCGCGCTCACTGGAGAAGAAGGTCAGGGCGTCGCCGACGCGCACATCCTTGCCCAGGCGCGCGTGGCGCATCTTCATGCCCTGGGTGTACTTGCCCGAGCAGATACGCATGAAGGCGATGCGGTCGCGGTGTTTCGGGTCCATGTTCGCCTGGATCTTGAACACGAAGCCGGAGAATTTCTCCTCGGTCGGCTCCACACTGCGCTCGTTGGCCGCTCGCGGCAGCGGACGCGGCGCCCAGTCGACCACGGCGTCGAGCACATGGTCGACACCGAAGTTGCCCAGCGCGGTGCCGAAGAACACCGGGGTCATTTCGCCCTTGAGGAAAGCGTCGGGCTCGAACTCGTGACAGGCGCCCTGCACCAGTTCCAGCTCCTCGACGAAGCGCTCGTACATGTCGCCGAGGTGCGCGCGGGCTTCGTCGGAATCCAGCTTCTGGATGATCTTGGCTTCGGTGCGCTCGTGACCATGGCCTGGGGTGTAGACGATGATGTAGTCGCCGGTCAGGTGGTAGACACCCTTGAAGTCCTTGTAGCAGCCAATCGGCCAGGTGATCGGCGCGGCCTTGATCTTCAGCACCGCCTCGATCTCGTCGAGCAGCTCGATGGGGTCGCGGATGTCGCGGTCGAGTTTGTTGATGAAGCTGACGATGGGCGTATCACGCAGGCGGCACACATCCATCAGGGCGATGGTACGTGGCTCGACGCCCTTACCGCCGTCGAGCACCATCAGCGCGCTGTCCACTGCGGTCAGGGTGCGGTAGGTGTCCTCGGAGAAGTCTTCGTGGCCGGGGGTGTCGAGCAGGTTGACGATATGCTCGCGGTAGGGGAACTGCATCACCGAGGTGGTGATGGAGATACCACGTTGCTTCTCCATTTCCATCCAGTCGGAGGTGGCGTGGCGGTCGGATTTACGCGACTTCACGGTGCCGGCCACTTCGATGGCCTTGCCCATCAGCAGCAGCTTTTCGGTGATGGTGGTCTTACCGGCGTCCGGATGGGAAATGATGGCGAAGGTACGGCGCTTGGCGACTTCGGCGGCCTGGGTGGTCATGGATACGTGCCTGGCTGGAATCGGTTGAGGGGGCTGCGGCGCCCGGAAAACTGCCGATTATACCGATAACTGCAAGCGCTGGCCGAGATGCGCAAAGTGGCTATCCGTCGCCTGTTGAAGCGGCCTCGACCATGGCGAGCCGATCGTCTCGGAGCGCTTTGTGGCGCTGGTCGGTAGGTTGTTGGACGGATGCGTAAATATCACGTAAAAGAATGGTTATGAAAATTATTCCCATATAGAGTAGCCGCCCGTCGCAGTGGGTCAGGGTAAGGGTGGCTCCGTCGTGTTCAAGAAAATCATCTTCCAGTTGCACTGGTTCTTTGGCATCAGTGCCGGTCTGGTGCTGGCTATCATGGGCATCACTGGCGCCCTCTATAGCTTCGAGGGCGAGATCGTCCGAGCGCTGAACGCAGAGCGCTGGCAGATCCAGCCCAGCGAGCAGGGGCACCTGACGCCGGCCGAGCTGGCTTCGCGCATCGAGACGGCCACCGCTGACCGTGTCACCGGGTTGTGGGTCGATGGTCGGCACGATGGGCCAGGCATGGCATTTCTTTCCCCCCCACCGGGTGAGCGGCGCGGGCCGCGCATCGTGTTCGATCCTTACACAGGTGAGGTGCTGGCCAAGCCGATCGGCCAGGACTTTTTTCAGTTGATGCTGATGCTGCATCGCTTCCTGTCCATGGGCGAGGTGGGCAAGCAGATCACGGCTGCCAGTACCCTGGCACTGATCTTCTTCTGCGTGTCGGGCCTTTATCTGCGGTGGCCGCGCAAGGCGCTGAACTGGCGCACCTGGCTGACCATGGACTGGAAGAAGAAAGGCCGCGGTTTCAACTGGGACCTGCATGCCGTTGCGGGGACCTGGGCGCTGCTGTTCTATCTTTGTGCCGGGCTCACCGGCCTGTATTGGTCTTATGACTGGTACCGCGAAGGGCTGACGCGCATGCTCTCCGATACACCGGCGGAAAAGCGCGGTGAAGGCCGCGGTCGCGGCCGCGAGATGCCCGATGGCAGCATTCCCGAAGTCGACTACGACGCCATTTGGCAAAGCATCCAGCAGACCGCCGGCCCCAAGCTGATCGCCTGGAATCTGCGCCTGCCGCCCGTTGCCGGGCAGCCGGCGACCGTCTTCTACATGCTCGATGACACCGACCACGTACGTGCCTTCAACCAGTTCCAGATCGATACGAAAAGCGGCGAAATCAGCAACCACGAGCGCTACGCCGACAAGAGCTTCAAGGCGCAGTTGCTGGCAAGTGTCTATGCGCTGCACGTCGGTGAGTACTTCGGCATGCCGGGACGCATCCTGATGATGCTGGCCACGGGCGCATTGCCACTGTTTTTCGTAACCGGCTGGATGTTGTACCTGGATCGCCGGCGCAAGAAGCGTGCTGCACTGGCCGTACGTGCTTCGATCAAAGGGGATGATTCGGCTGGCGGTTGGTTGGTCGGCTTTGCCAGCCAGAGTGGTTTTGCCGAGCAATTGGCCTGGCAGAGCGCCGGGCAACTGCAGGCCGCCGGTATCCCGGTGCGGGTCGAGCCGCTCTCGCGGGTCAATGCCGACAGTCTGCGGCAGACGCGCAAGGCGCTCTTCGTGGTCAGCACCTTTGGTGATGGCGAGGCGCCGGATGCTGCGCAGGGCTTCGAGCGCAAGGTGCTCGGCGGTTCGGTGCCGCTCGATCAACTGAGCTACGCCGTACTGGCGCTGGGTGACCGGCAGTACCAGCACTTCTGTGGCTTCGCTCGACGCATCAACGACTGGTTGGGGTTACAGGGGGCGAATCGGCTATTTGATAGCGTTGAGGTGGATGGGGCCGATCAGGTTGCTCTGCAGCGCTGGCAACAACATTTGAGCGACCTGACTGGCGCCGCGCCGATTCGTTTCGAAGACGCGCCCTGGCAGAGCTGGACGCTGGCCGAACGGCGCCTGCTCAATCCCGGCAGCCAGGGCGCGCCGGTTTACTTCCTCGGCCTGACGCCACCTGCGCAGGTCACCTGGCAGGCCGGCGACATCCTGGAGATTCGCCTGCGTCATGCGCCGAGTGTGGTGGAGTCCTGGTTGCATCACTCCGGCTTCGAGGGCTTCGAGCCTGTGACGCTCGCGGGACAAGCGACCAGCTTGCGCGAAGCGTTGGCTGAGCGGCAACTGCCAGACAGCTTCGCCCATCTGGTCGGCCTGCATGCTCAGGCGCTGGTCGATGCGCTGGTGCCGCTGGGAACGCGTGAATATTCCATCGCCTCGGTTGTAGCCGATGGTGTGCTGCAACTGATCGTACGTCAGGCGTTGCAAGCCGATGGGCGGTTGGGGCTGGGTTCCGGCTGGCTGACCGAGCACCTGCCGGACGGTGGCCAGTTGTTGGCGCGGGTGCGGCGCAACAGCGGCTTCCATCTACCGGAGGATGACCGCCCGCTGATTCTGGTCGGCAACGGTACCGGCCTGGCCGGCCTGCGTTCGTTGCTACGGGCACGTGCCCTCGCAGGGCAGGGACGCAACTGGCTGCTGTTCGGCGAGCGCAACCGTGCCTGCGACTTGTTCTGTGGCGACGAGCTGCAGGCGGCGCTGGCTGCGGGCGAGCTGCAGCATCTGGATCTGGTGTTCTCCCGCGACCAGGCCGAAAAATGCTACGTGCAGGATTTGCTGCGTGAACAGCGGGAACGTCTGCACGCCTGGCTGGCCGATGGTGCGGCGATCTACGTCTGCGGCAGCCTGCAGGGCATGGCCGGTGGCGTCGATGCGGTGCTGCGCGAACTGCTCGGCGACGAGGCGGTCCAGGATCTGGTCGAGGAAGGGCGTTACCGCCGCGACGTTTACTGAGTGTCTGAGTGAATGGTGTATGCCGCTCGCGTCGAGGCGCTGCAATGGCACTGAAACACGGCTGCGCCAAACTGGCTGAAAGCCCCGCCTGTTCAGCATTTCAGGGCGTTTTGTGTGATATCCGGAACGAGATGAAATTAGCAAGAATTTCCGGTTGATCTGAGGGGCGCATGGTCTTAAAGTCCGCGCCCGAACGTCCATGCTGGAAACGATCCATCCGGCTCAAGTACTGACGACGAGAGGTTGCCGGCCGGCTGATGGTCGGTACCGGTGATGCTCGGCGACATGCCTTGGGAAGTAGGCGAACCAAAGTGGGGAAACTGTCAGACGTTCAGGACCGCGCGATGCGCGGCCAGCCCCGACACGTGGCGGAACCTGTAAGCGGTTCTGCTGCCCGAATCAATGTGTTCCCGGTTTTGCCATTGGAGTCCCCAGCATGTCGATCAAGGTCGAAGACTACTACGCACCCGCCACTTTCCAACGCATGAAGGCGTTCGCCGATCAGCACGAAACCCCATTCGTGGTGATCGACCGGCAGATCATCGCCGATGCCTATGATCAACTGGGCAATTGCTTCCCGTTCGCCAAGGTCTATTACGCGGTCAAGGCCAACCCGGCCACCGAGATCATCGAGCTGCTGCGTGACAAGGGTTCGAGCTTCGATATCGCCTCGATCTACGAGCTGGACAAGGTCATGGCCACCGGCGTTGGCCCCGAGCGCATCAGCTACGGCAACACCATCAAGAAGTCCCGTGATATCCGTTACTTCTTCGACAAGGGTGTGCGCCTGTTCGCCACCGACTCCGAGGCCGACCTGCGCAACATCGCCAAAGCCGCGCCGGGTTCGAAGATCTATGTACGCATCCTCACCGAAGGCTCTAACAGCGCTGACTGGCCGCTGAGCCGCAAGTTCGGCTGCCAGCCTGACATGGCCCTGGACCTGCTGATCCTGGCCAAGCAACTGGGTCTGGTGCCTTACGGCATTTCCTTCCATGTCGGTTCGCAGCAGCGCGACATCGACGTGTGGGACGCGGCCATCGCCAAGGTCAAGGTGATCTTCGAGCGTCTCAAGGAAGAAGACGGCATCACCCTGCAGATGATCAACATGGGCGGCGGCTTCCCGGCCAATTACATCCAGCGCACCAACGACCTGGAAACCTACGCCGAGGAAATCACCCGCTTCCTCAAGGAAGACTTCGGTGATGAACTGCCGGAAATCATCCTCGAGCCGGGCCGCTCGCTGATCGCCAACGCCGGCGTACTGGTATCGGAAGTGGTACTGGTGGCACGCAAGTCGCGTACCGCCGTCGAGCGCTGGGTGTATGCCGATGTGGGTAAGTTCAGCGGCCTGATCGAAACCATGGACGAAGCCATCAAGTTCCCGATCTGGACCGAGAAGAAGGGCGAGATGGAAGAGGTGGTGATCGCCGGTCCGACTTGCGACAGCGCCGACATCATGTACGAGAACTACAAGTACGGCCTGCCGTTGAACCTGGCCAGCGGTGACCGCCTGTACTGGCTGTCCACCGGTGCCTACACCACCAGCTACAGTGCGGTTGAGTTCAATGGCTTCCCGCCGCTGAAGTCCTACTACCTGTAATTCGCCGTGCTCTCCGGGCTCAGGCCCGGGGTACGCATCTCGTGCAGATTCATGACAAATCGCCCACCTCGTGTGGGCGATTTCATTTCTGCAGGTCAGTTTCCTATATTCGGCGCAATTGATGACGTGAAGGTGCCGCCAGCTCATGGCTGACTTACTCGATCATCTGTCGCATATGCGTGCAGTGATGCGGTGCCCTAGCAGTAAGGTAGACGGACGCGAGAATGCAAAACGCCAGCGCGAGGCTGGCGTTTTGCATTGGCTATATCGGGGTCAGAATTCGATGACTGCCGACAGCCACAGACGGCGACCTTCTTCCATCACCCCGGTGGTGGACTGGGTGCTCTGGATATAGTCCGTACCGTATGCCGTACCGTTGGCTGCACCACTGTTTGCGTAGGTGGTGTAGGCCTTGCCTTTGACGAAGTCCTTGTCGAGCAGGTTGTAGATCGCGGCGTTGAGCGTCACGTTTTCTGAGGCCTTGAACGAGCCCCCAAGGTGGAACAGGGTATAGGCCTTGGTGTTCTTGCCGAGGGTGTCGTAGATCGACTGGTTTGTGGAGTAGCTGCCGTTGGTGTTGGCCAGGTTTTCGTATTTCGAGGTAAAGCGAGCACGTTCGCCACGGTACTCGGTCTTCAGCCAGAGGTTGAGGCGATCAGTGGTCTGCCAGGCCAGCTTCGCATTGGCCAGGTGCTCTGGCGTATTGGTCAGCGGCTCACCCTTGTTGTCGCCGCTCTTCTGCTCGCTGTTGGTGTAGGTGTAGTTCGCGCTCAGCGTCCAGGCCGGAGCGAAGTTCCAACTGGCGGCCAGCTCAAGGCCTTGGGTCACTGCTTCGTCGATGTTGATCTGTTGCGAGCAGGTACCGGCTGGAAGCCCGCCACTTGCCGGATTGCCGCTGCACAGGGGATCAGTAACCGGATCCCCGGTGGCGATCTTGTCCTTGAACTTGTTATGGAACAGAGTGGCGTTGGCATTGAAGCCGGAGAGGCTGTCGAAATAGACACCAAACTCGGTGCTGGTAGTTGTCTCCGGTTTCAGGTCAGGGTTGCCGATGGTGATGACCTGTCCCTGGCTGGTGACACCATTGATGCCGCTATGCAAGTCATTCAGATCCGGAGTCTTGTAGCCACGGCTGATACCACCTTTGAGTGTCCAGCTGTCCGTGGTATTCCATACCAGATAGGCTCGCGGGCTGACATGGCCGCCGAAGGCTTCATGGTCGTCGTAACGTGCGCCCAACGTCAGGGCCAGATCATCACGCAAGCGCCATTCATCTTCGGCGAAGACTGCCCACGTTTTCTGTTCGAAATCATCTAGGGCGATGCCGTCGGTCATTTCGGCTTTCCACCACTGACCGCCGAGCGTCGCAACGTGTGAGTCGCCAATTGGCGCTACGAGTTTCGTATCGAGAACCAGGTTGGTGGTTTCCAGATCGCGATCATCACCAATGAGGGTGCCTGGAATACCGGAGCTATTGCCAATCACGTTACCTGGAATCGTGCGCCCAATCGTTTCGGTGCGGTTGTGCATCAGGCTGGAGTCCAGGGTCCCGAAACCCAGGCGCGCAGTGTGAGTCAAGGCGATCTGCTCGCGCTCGAATCGTAGCTCGTCGGCATAACCATTGGCGGTGGTAGCGCTGGCAGTACAGTCGCGGTTCTGGCCGTCGAGGCTGCCGAGCTGGCACTCGTCGTTGTTGTATTTCTGGCGGCTGCGCTCGATATCCAGGCCGAAATCGTGGTCCTCGTGAGGAGTAAGCGTCAGGCGTGCCCCCACGTTGTTGGTGCCACCGTCGACAGGGGAGGGACCACGCTTGCTAACTTCCGCGCCGTTGCCGTAACTCAGATCTGACTCTTCTCGATTGAACAGGCTGCCCCGTACCTGTAGGCCGAGCAGGTTGTCGATCAGCGGGCCGCTGGCATAGATGCTGGTGCTGCGGGTATCACCGAAATCACGATTTTCCTGATAGGTGTAGTCTTGGGTCAGAGAGCCCGCCCATTCCCTGCCAACTTTGCGGGTGATGATGTTGATCACACCGCCCATGGCGTCGGAGCCATAGAGAGTCGACATTGGGCCGCGAATCACCTCGATCCGCTCGATGGCCGACATTGGCGGCATGAAGCTGGTGGAGGTTTCGTTGAAGCCGTTTGGGGTGACGTTGCCGGCCGCATTCTGGCGTCGGCCATCGATGAGGATCAGGGTGTACTGGCTGGGCATGCCGCGGATGCTGATGTTCAGGCCGCCGGTCTTGCCGGTGCCCTGGCCGATGTCGATGCCTTCCACATCCCCCAGCGCTTGTGCCAGGTTGTTGTAGCGCTTCTGCTGCAGTTCCTCACGGCTGATTACGCTGATGCTAGCGGGGGCTTCGGTGATCTTCTGCTCGAAGCCGGAAGCACTGACAACCACGTCGCCCAGGGCGATGGGCTCGTTGGCCTGGGCGCCGAAACTGGCGGCCAGAGCAATGGCGCTAGCCAAGGCGGTACGGGAATTGAGGGCGGACATCGATCTACTCCTGGCAGTATGAGTGTGCAGGCGGAACGTTTGTGAACGGCCGGGATGATAGTGATTTGCATATAAGGTTCAATCGCGGGTGATATCGCTGAATGTTGCAGCGGGCTGGAAAGGCCGTAGCGCCTGGGCTGCGGGCAGGTGTAAATTTTGTAAATGCGATTTGTTCTTGAATGCATTCGTGGACTTTGCACATGCATTTCAGGCGCTCTAAGCTGCCGACATGAATCGTATTCTTCTCAACTGCGACATGGGCGAAGGCTTCGGAGCCTGGCGCATGGGCGATGATCAAATGGCCATGCCGCTGATCGATCAGGCCAACCTGGCGTGCGGTTTCCATGCCGGTGATCCGTTGATCATGGGGCGCAGCGTCGAGTTGGCTGTAGCGCACGGTGTGAGCATCGGCGCGCATCCGTCCTATCCCGACCTGCAAGGCTTTGGGCGACGTCATCTTCAGTGCTCGCCAGAAGAGGTGCGCGCACTGGTGCTTTATCAGATCGGGGCCCTGGACGCGTTCTGCCGAGCGGCTGGTTGCCAACTGGCTTACGTCAAGCCACATGGCGCGCTCTACAACGATCTGGTTCGTGATGATGCGTTGCTGATGGCGGTGCTCGATGCCTGCGCGAGCTATCGCAAGGGGTTACCGCTTATGGTGTTGGCGCTGGCTGACAACGGTCGTGAGCTGCGTCTTGCCGACGAGGCCGACGTCCCACTGATGTTCGAGGCGTTTGCCGACCGCGCCTATCTCTCGGATGGGCAGCTTGCGCCGCGCCGGCTCAGCGACGCAGTACACCAGGACCCCGAACGAATCCTGGCCCAGGCTCTGGCCATCGCCCGTGGCGAGCCTTTTGCCGATATCGATGGCAAGCCTCTCCACCTGCGGGCTGACAGCCTGTGCGTGCATGGCGACAACCCCGATTCGCTGGCGGTATTGCGTCGTTTGCGCGCGCGCCTGGATGCGCTCTGAGGGATCAGTCCGGTTGCCAGTCCAGGGTCAGCGCTTCCTGCCAGGCAAAGCGCTCGAAGTGGCTGGCAACGACATCCTGGAGGCGTTTCAAGTCATCACTGCTGGCGCTTTCCACCTGCAGGCGCAGGCTCTGATCTTCCGCCTTCAAGGTGGCCAGGCCTGCGTTGAACTCGATACGTCCCTGCTGCTCGTCGAAACTGACGGGAATCTTGTGTGCGAAGTGCTTGCACAGCCGGCTGATATAGCGCGCCGGGGTATCTGTGAGCACCACGGCGCTGCTGCTGAATGTATTCATGACAATTCCTCTGGGTCTTGCGTTCGCATTGGTCATTTGAGCGGCCGTGCGGTTCAGTACGCCAGGGTGAAGCGCTGGCGGATATGCTGCGGTCGTTCGGCTTCATCGATCAGCGCCACGGCCAGGTCGGCGACCGAAATGCTGCCAGGCTCGTCACAGTTCATCAGCAGTTCGTCCTGGCCCAGGCGAAATTTGCCGGTGCGCGGCCCAGGGACGAGTTGGGCGGCAGGCGAGAGAAAGCTCCACTCCAGATCCTGTTCGTCACGCAGCATGTTCAGCGCCTGTCGTGCGCCTTCGGCGCCTTCCTTGTATTCGGCGGGAAAGTCCGGCGTGTCGATTAGTTGCACGCCCGGAGCGACGTAGAGACTGCCGGCACCACCGACCATCAGCAGGCGTTTGATTCCGGCCTGCTTGCTCGCGGAGATGATCGAGCGGCTGCCGGCGATGAACTGCTCACGAATGTCCGCAACGCTCCAGCCCGGATTGAACGCGCTGATCACTGCGTCATGCCCACGCAACTGCTCGGCCAGCGCCACGCTGTCATGAACGTCTGCCTGAATGGCGGTGAGTTGCGGATGTGCGCCAAGTTTCTGCGGATGGCGTACCAGGGCCGTGACCTGATGGCCACGATTCAGGGCTTCCTGCAGCAGGGCTGCGCCGACATAACCGGTGGCGCCAATCAGAGCGATCTTCATGACATGATCCTTGAAGGGAGAGGGTTCATACATGATCGCTGCTGGATAAAGCCGGTAAAAAGTGGCTTTATGAACTTGAATAATTAAGTAGGGCTTCATGATGGAGCAGCTCAAACGCATGGCGCTATTCGCCACTGTCGTGGAAAAGGGCTCGATGGTGGCAGCGGCCGAAGCGATGGGCATGACGGCTTCGGCAGTCAGTCAGCAGATACGTCGCCTGGAGGAAGCCACTGGGGTCACGCTGCTGCATCGCACCACGCGCAAGTTGACCCTGACCGAAGCGGGCGCCGCCTTCTACGAGAGCTGCCGGCAGATCGTCGAACTGGCGCAGCAGGCCGAGCAGCGTCTGGCCGAACAGCGCGACGCACCTGTTGGTGAACTGCGCGTCGCTGCGCCGGTGGGGTTTTCTGGCCCCTTGCTGTGTGAGGCATTGGCTCCCTTGCTCGGCGCTCATCCGGGGTTGAGCCTGAGTCTGTTTTTTCAGGATGAGCAGATCGACCTGGTCGAGTCGCGTATCGACCTGGCTATCCGCGTCGGCCACCAGGAGAACTCCAGCCTGGTGGCCCGCCACGTGACTGACTGGCGCATGCTGCTATGCGCGGCGCCGGCTTACCTGGCCCGCGCCGGTGTGCCGGTCGAACCGCAGCAATTACTCGGGCTCGACTGGATCGGCCTGCATCTGGAACGCAGCCAGCACCTCACGTTGCATGGTCCGAGTGGGGCACAGCAGCGCCTGCGGCTGGAGACGCGGATCAGCTGCAACAACATCCTGGCTGCGCGGCAGTTCACCCTGGCGGGTATGGGCGTGTCATTGCAGCCCGAGCCGGAAATCCGCGAGTTGCTGGCGCGCGGCGAGCTCTTGCCGCTACTGCCGGATTGGCAGCTCGAGGCCATCGGCCTGCATATCGTCACGCCTCGGCGCGATGCGCAACCGGCCAAGGTGCGCTATGCCATCGAGGCGCTCATGCACCATCTGGTAAAAGCATGATGATCATCGTTGGCCTACCTCGGGGCCTGTTCAAGGTCGGCTGCGCGTCGGTCATGCTGCGTTGATATGGGGCTCAGATGCCCAGTACAAGCCGTAAACTGCGTCTGTTCAGCCTCTTCGTCCTGCCCGGCGCTAGCTCGCGAGCCTTTGAACAGGTTCCTGGCTGTGCGAGGATGGTCGGCAATCAATCTTTCCGTCAGAAAGGACCCGTGATCCACACCGATGAAGACGCCCAAACGTATTGAACCCCTGGTCGAGGATGGCCTGGTGGACGAGGTGCTGCGACCGCTGATGAGCGGCAAGGAAGCAGCGGTATATGTGGTGCGGTGTGGCGATGAGCTGCGTTGCGCCAAGGTCTACAAGGAAGCCAATAAACGCAGCTTCCGCCAGGCGTCCGAATACCAGGAGGGTCGCAAGGTGCGTGGCAGCCGGCAGGCGCGGGCCATGGCCAAGGGCAGCAAGTACGGGCGCAAGGAGCAGGAGCAAGCCTGGCAGAACGCCGAAGTGGCAGCCCTGTTCCGCCTCGCCAGTGCCGGCGTGCGGGTGCCCAAGCCCTATGACTTTCTCGATGGCGTGTTGCTGATGGAACTGGTCGGCGACGGTGAAGGCGATGTGGCACCGCGCCTCAACGATGTCGAGCTGCACCCGGACGATGCGCGTGAATTCCATGCCTTCATGATCCAGGAGATCGTCAAGATGCTCTGCGCCGGCCTGGTGCATGGCGATCTGTCGGAATTCAACGTGCTGCTCGGCCCTGAAGGCCCGGTGATCATCGACCTGCCGCAGGCGGTGGATGCAGCCGCCAACAACCACGCCTTCAGCATGCTCGAACGGGACGTGCGCAACATGGCCGAATACTTCGGCCAGTTCGCTCCCGAGCTTAAATACACCAAGTACGCCAAGGAAATGTGGGCGCTCTACGAGGCCGGCAAGCTGCAGCCCGATACGCCACTGACCGGCGAATTCGCCGAGCCCGAGGACGCCGCCGATATCGACGCGGTGATGCGCGAGATCAAGGCCGCCCTGGCCGAAGAGGCGAAGAAGCAGGCGCTGCGCAATGCCGAAGACGAGCCCAAGGACGCCGAGCCGACACCGCCCTGGATGCGCTGAATAGCGGTTGTCGGGGGGCTGCGCCTTGCCGTAGCCCGGATGAAATCCGGGGCGGTTTTCGCAGCCTCCCCCGGATTGCATCCGGGCTACAAGGTGTCTCCGTGTGCGCAACTCGATGTGCCGCAGCCCACGCCCTGCTCGATGCCCTTCAAAATCGGGCAGTCCGGCCGGTCGTTACCCTGACAGCTGTTTGCCAGCTCTACCAGCGTATCGCGCAAGGCACTCATCTCGGCGATCTTGCGTGACAGCGTGGCGATATGTCCCTCGGCCAGCGCCTTCACATCGGCACTGGCGCGTTGCTTGTCCTGCCACAGGGCAAGCAGCTTGCCGACTTCTTCCAGCGAAAAACCCAGATCCCGTGCGCGTTTGATGAACGCCAGGCGATGCAGGTCGCTGCTGCTGTACTGTCGATAGCCACTCTCCGAGCGCCCCGCATGGGGCAGCAGGTCGATGGACTCGTAGTAGCGAATCATCTTGGCACTCAGGCCGGTGTGCTTGGCAGCTTGGCCGATGTTCATGCTCGCGGTCTCCAGCGATTGAGCAGCAATGCGTTGCTCACCACGCTGACGCTGGACAGCGCCATGGCGGCGCCAGCGAACATCGGGTTGAGCAGGCCGGCGGCGGCCAGTGGGATGCCAATTAGGTTGTAGATGAAGGCCCAGAACAGGTTCTGGCGAATCTTGGCGTAGGTGCGCCGGCTGATGTCCAGGGCGGCCGCCACCAGGCGCGGGTCGCCGCGCATCAGGGTGATACCGGCGGCATGCATCGCCGCGTCGGTGCCGCCGCCCATGGCGATACCGACGTCCGCAGCCGCTAGGGCCGGTGCGTCGTTGATGCCGTCGCCGACCATGGCCACGGTGCCCTGCTTGCGCAGTTCGCCAACCAGGCGGGCCTTGTCGGCCGGCAGTACCTGCGCGTGAGGTTCGTCGATACCCAGCACACTGGCGACCGCAGCCACGCTGCCCTGGTTGTCGCCGCTGATCAGATGGCTGGTGATGCCCTGTGCACGCAGTTCGGTGATGGCGTCGGCCGCACCTTCCTTGAGCTGATCACCGAAGGCCAGCAGGCCGAGCAGGCGAGGGGCGTCACCGGTTTCGATCAGCCAGGACAGGGTACGGCCCTCGGCCTCCCAGGTGTGGGCGGATTCGGCCAGCTCCCCCACCTGCAATTGGTTTTCCTCCAATAGGCGGCTGCTGCCCAGTTGCAGGCTGCGACCCTCGACACTGCCAGCTATCCCACGACCGGCCAGTGCGCGGCTATCGCTGAGTGCCGGCAGGGCGATGTGCTGGTCTGCGCAGCGCTGCAATACGGCCTTGGCCAGCGGGTGTTCGCTGCCCTGTTGCAGGCTACCGGCCAGGCGCAGCAGTTCTGTTTCGCTGGATTCGCCCAGGCCGATATGGACGATGCGCGGTTTACCTTCGGTGAGGGTACCGGTCTTGTCGAAGGCGATGTGCTGCACCGCATGCGCCACTTCCAGCGCTTCGGCGTCCTTGATCAGGATGCCATGACGTGCGGCGACGCCAGTGCCGGCCATGATCGCGGTCGGTGTGGCTAGGCCAAGGGCGCAGGGGCAGGCAATCACCAGTACGGCGACGGCGTTGAGCAATGCGTTTTCCAAGGATGCGCCGAGCGCCAGCCAGCCCAGCAGTGTGGCCAGTGCGATGAGCAGTACTGCGGGGACGAACACCTGGCTGACCTTGTCTACCAGCTTCTGGATCGGCGCCTTGGCTGCCTGGGCAGCCTCGACCAGACGGATGATGCGTGACAGTACGGTCTCTGCACCCAGGGCGGTGGTCTCGACCAGCAGGCGGCCTTCGCCGTTGATGGCGCCAGCGGTGACCTTGTCGCCCGGCTGCTTGGCGACCGGCAGGCTCTCGCCGCTGATCAGCGCCTCGTCCGCATGGCTGTGGCCCTCCAGTACCTGGCCGTCGACCGGGAAGCGCTCGCCCGGCTTGACCAGGATGCGGTCGCCCAGCGCCAGGGCGTCGATGCCGACGCGCTCCTCGCGGCCGTCGACGAGGCGCGCCGCGTGGTCCGGGCGCAGAGCCTGCAGCGCGTGGATGGCGCTGGCGGTCTGGCGCTTGGCGCGGCTTTCCAGGTATTTGCCGAGCAGGATCAGGCTGATGATTACCGCCGAGGCTTCGAAGTACAGATGCGGCATGTGCCCGGTGGGCGTCACGGCCCACTGGTACAGACTCAGGCCGTAGCCGGCGCTGGTGCCGATGGCGACCAGTTGATCCATGTTGCCAGCACGGGCCTTCAGCGCCTGCCAGGCCGCGCGATAGAAGCGCGCGCCGAAGATGAACTGCACCGGTGTTGCCAGCAGGAACTGCGCCCAGGCCGGCAGCATCCAGTGCAGGCCGAAAGGCTCGACCAGCATCGGCAGCACCAGCGGCAGGGTCAGGGCGATGGCGGCCAGCAAGGTCAGGCGCTCACGCCGTAAACGGCGCTGAGCCAGATCGGTGGCCGGGCGTTCTCCGAGCAGTTGTGCTTTGTAGCCGGCGGCAACGACAGCCTTCACCGCCAACTGTGGGTCGAAACCGGCAAGTACCTGCAGGCGCGCCTTCTCATCGGCAAGATTGACGGCGACCTGGCTGACACTCGGCAGCTTGCCCAGTGCGCGCTCTATACGACCGACGCAGCTGGCGCAGGTCATGCCCTCGATACCCAACTCCAGCGGCTGGCTGGGCACGTTGTAACCGGCGCCCTCGATGGCGCTGATCAACTGCGGCAGGCTGCCGGCGGGCGCTTCGATACGCGCCTGCTCATTGGCCAGGTTGACGCTGGCGCTGCTCACCTCCGGTAATTTGCGCAGCGCGCGCTCGACACGACCGGCACAACTGGCGCAGGTCATGCCCTGAATCGGCAGATCAAAGGTGGTCATGGTTGTTCGGCTCCCTGTAGCAGGCCGTTGAAAAACGTAGGCCAGGCAGTTTTGCCAAGGCAGGTGGCTTTCAATGGTCTGGTAACGACTTGACTACAGGATCAACCTTGACCCCATGGCAAGGTCAAGCCCTCAGTTCAGTGTCGGCGCGGCATGCAGTCGCAGGCCATCGCTGCCCATGGCAATACGGTAGCGGCGCACTTCGCCGGCCTGCAGTTCCAGCGACTGACCGGCGAGCTGGTTGATACCGTCCTGGCAGGGACCGGTGCCGGTCAGGCCGAGGCGCAGCGAGACCTTGCCCGGCGGCAGATTGAAGGACACTGACTGACCCTGGTGCAGGCGTGCGGCCATCTGGTCATGCAGGTACAGCGCGACCTCGCAGGTGGTCGCTACTTCCAGGCGTTCGCGCGAGACGATCAGCACCGCATAACCTTCGCCCTGGCTTGTCGACGGCAACGGGGCCAGTGGTTCGGCCTGGGCCAGAGGCGCCAGCAGCAGGACAAGGGCAGAGCAGAGCAGGCGCATGGTGATGATCCTCGCAGGGGAATGCTAATGGCATGACGCAAGGGCTTGACCTTGCCATCGTGGCAAGGTTGAGACTACTCCCATCGACCACTGATCCAAGGAGTCAGCACATGCAACAGTTCAAGGTTAGCGGAATGTCGTGCGGTCATTGCGTGCGCGCCATCACCCAGGCAATCCAGGCACAGGATCAGGCGGCCAGGGTCGAAGTCGATCTGGCCGCGGGGCTTGTGCGCGTGCAGGGCGAGCTGGATGCAGCGCGGATACAGGCCGCCATTCGTGAAGAGGGTTACGAGGTCACGCCTGCCTAGGCCCCTGATTGGCTAAGGCCACTGCCGCAGCAGGCCGCGAAAGCAGCTGTCGATCATGGCCGGGGTGTCGGTCTGCGCATCGAACAGATTGGGATCGCGCAGCCAGTCGCTGAACAGGCCGACGATCAGGGCGTGCAACGTGCGCGAGGCCAGGCGCGGGGTGATGCCCGGCTGCAGATGCGGCTGCACGGCCGGCAGGGCGAACTGTTGTTCGCACAGGGCGATGAACTGGTTGACGAAGGTCTCGTGGCGCTCCTCGGCCTCACGCAGGTCTTCGGTGAACTCGCAGCGGCGCAGCAGCACGGTGAGGATGCGCCGCCGCTGTTCATCCAGCACCAGATTGGCCATCGCCTCGATGCACAGGTCGCGCAGCAGCTGCAGCGATGACAGGCCATCGACTGCCGCCAGCTGTTCGGCCAGTGGCTCTAACGGCAGGCGTACCTGATTGAGCATCTCGTGGAACAGATGCGCCTTGTTCTGGAAGTGCCAGTAGACCGCCCCGCGCGTCACACCAGCATGCCGGGCGATGTGCTCCAGGCTGGTGTGGGCGACCCCGCGTTCGAGAAACAGCTGTTCTGCGGCGGCGAGGATGGCGCCGCGGGTCTTCTCCGCGTCTTCTTTGGTTCTACGCATGGCGATCCGGGTAATTGGGACTAGGCTCAGGAGGTATCGAGTTTACCGATTTTGCCCCGTCTGCTGGTGGTGCGCTTCGCTGTGTCGCTTCTGCCCCGCGGCTAGCCATGGAGAGGAATGCCTCATGTCGTTCGTTCGCCTGAACCGTTTCTACCTATCCGCAACTGCAACGCTCCTCCTCGCGCTCGGTGCGCAGGCCGCCGACGCGCCACCTACGGCGGTGACGGTGGAGCGGATCAAGGTTGGTGAACTGCCCATCGTGCTGGAGTACCCGGCTCGCACGACCGGTTATCGCGAGGTGCAGGTCAGGGCCCAGGTCGGCGGCATTCTGCAGGAGCGGACCTATCTGGAAGGGAGCCGGGTGCAGAAGGACCAGGTGCTGTTTCGCATCGACGCGCGTCCCTACGAGGCCGCCCTGGCACGCGCCAAGGGCGCGCTGGCGCAGGAGCAGGCGCGCTTCCGGCAGACCGATCGTGATCTCAAGCGCATCCGTGAATTGCAGAAGAAGGGTTTCGCCAGCGAGAGCGAGCTGGACAACGCCATTTCCAATTTCGAGCAAAGCAAGGCCAATATCGAGGCGGCCCAGGCCGAGGTGCAGTCGCGTCAGATCGACCTCGACTACACCACGGTGAAGGCGCCGATCACCGGCATGACTAGCAAGGAGAGCGTTTCCGAGGGCAGCCTGATCGTTGCCGGCGACCCCAGTGCCAGCCTGCTGACGCAGATCACCCAGCTCGATCCGATTTTCGTCAACTTCGCCTATCCGGACGCCGAGGCCGAGCGCCTGCGGCGTGAGCTGTCCGAAGGCAGCCTGGTACCGCCAAGTAGCGGCAAGCTCAGTATCGAAGTCTATTTCGGTGACGGCTCGGCCTATCCGACGGCGGGCGAGGTGGACTTCACCGACAGCCTGATCGACCGCGGCACCGGCACCGTCAGCGCTCGTGGCGTGGTACCCAATCCGGAGCAGGAACTGCTGCCGGGGCAGTTCGTACGGGTGAAGGTCAAGGGCCTGACTCGTCCCAATGCCATCACCGTGCCGGAGCGTGCCGTCGCTCAGGGACCGCGCGGCACCTTTGTCTATGTAGTGGACGAGCAGAATGTCGCGCGGATGCGTCAGGTCAACACGGGCGACACGGCGGGCGGACGCTGGTTGATCCTCTCCGGCGTCAGTGATGGTGAACGGGTGATCGTCGATGGTCTGGCCAAGGTGCGGCCGGACAGCCCGGTCAAGGTCGAGGAGGCGAAGGCAGCCACGCCCGCCAGTCCGGCGCAGGAGTAAAGGCCATGATCTCGCGCTTTTTCATCGACCGTCCGGTATTCGCCACCGTCATCTCCATCGTCATCGTGCTCGCCGGCCTGGCGGCGATGCGCGCACTGCCCATCGCCCAGTACCCGGAAATCCTGCCGCCGCAGGTGTCGGTCAGCGCCGCCTATCCCGGGGCCAGCTCGCAGGTGATCGCCGAAACCGTGGCAGCGCCGCTGGAGCAGGAGATCAACGGCGTCGAGAACATGATCTACCAGCTGTCCAACTCTTCCAGCAGCGGGGCGATGAGCCTGACGGTATACTTCGCGGTCGGCACCGACCCGGACCAGGCCACCATCAACGTCAACAACAAGGTCCAGGCAGCATTGGCCAAGCTACCGGAAGAGGTGCGCCGCCAGGGTGTGAAGGTCGAGAAAAAATCATCCGACATTCTCCAGGTGATCACCCTCTATTCGCCGGATGGTTCGCGTGATCCGATCTTCATCAGCAACTATGCGTTGATCAACGTCATTGATGAGCTCAAGCGCCTCAAGGGCGTGGGCGATGCCAGCCAGTTCGGCTCCAAGGACTATTCCATGCGTATCTGGCTGCGCCCGGACAAACTGGCGCAGTACAACCTCACGCCCACCGACGTGGTCAATGCCATCCGCGAGCAGAACTCGCAGTTCGCCGCTGGTAGCTTCGGCCAGCAGCCGCTCAAGGAGCCGCAGGATTTCACCTACACGGTCACCACCCAGGGCCGCTTCACCGACCCCAAGGAGTTCGAAAGCGTCATCCTGCGCACCGACGACACCGGCGCCAGCCTGTTGCTCAAGGACGTGGCGCGGGTCGAGCTGGGGGCACAGGACTACTCGCTGGTCACCACCCTCAATGGCCAGCAGAACGCCGCCTTCGGTATCTACCTGCAGCCCGGCGCCAATGCCCTGGATACCGCCGAGGCGGTCGAGCGCACCATGCAGCGTCTGGCCAAGCGCTTCCCCGAGGGCATCGCCTACAAAATCCCCTACGACACCACCAAGTTCGTCCAGGTCTCCATCGAGGAGGTGATCCATACCTTCTTCGAAGCGCTGGTGCTGGTGGTGCTGGTGGTCTTCGTGTTCCTGCAGAACTGGCGCGCCACCCTGATTCCGGTGCTGGCGATTCCGGTATCGCTGGTCGGTACCTTCGCCGGCATGTACCTGCTGGGGTTCTCCATCAACCTGCTGACCCTGTTCGGCATGGTGCTGGCCATCGGCATCGTGGTGGATGACGCCATCGTGGTGATCGAGAACGTCGAACGGGTAATGCGCACCGAAAACCTCAATGCGCGCGACGCCGCGATCAAGGCGATGGAGGAGGTCACCGGGCCGATCATCGCCATCGTTCTGGTGCTCTGTGCCGTGTTCGTGCCGGTTGGCTTTCTCGGCGGCCTGGCGGGGCAGATGTACAAGCAGTTCGCGATCACCATCGCCGTATCGGTGGTGATCTCCGGCATCGTCGCCCTGACCCTTTCGCCCGCGCTCTGCGCCTTGCTGCTCAAGCCCGGTCACCACGAGCCGGCAGCGCCGTTTCGCGCCTTCAACCGCTTCTTTGAAAAAGCCACAGAGGGTTACGGCGCGGGCGTGCGTTTCTTTCTGAAGCGTTCGCTGATCGGCGTGCTGCTGTTCGGCGGCATGATTGCGCTGATCCTGCTGCTGTTCGCGCGCGTCCCCGGATCCTTGGTGCCCGATGAGGACCAGGGCTACGTGATCAACGCCTACTACCTGCCACCGGCTGCCTCGCTCAATCGCACCGAGGCATTGACTGGTGCGGTGAGCCAGCAACTGATGGAGCATCCGGCAGTGCAGGACGTGGTGACCTTCGCCGGTTTCGACGTGCTCACCTTCGGTGTGCGCAGCAACGCCGGGGTGTCCTTCGTGCCACTCAAGGACTGGAGCGAGCGCACCACGGATGAACTCGATGCGCGTAACCTGACGCGCGAGTTCATGGGCATGGGGGCGGCGCAGAAGGACGGCCTGGTGATGTCCTTCAACCCGCCACCGATTACCGGTATGAGTACCACCGGTGGATTCGAGTCCTACATCCAGGACCGCTCCGGTAGCAGCGTCGAGCAGCTTGGCGAGAAGGTCCAGGCCTTCGTCGAGGCGGCCAGCAAGCGACCGGAACTGGCCGGCGTGCAGAGCACCTTCAGCGCCAATGTACCGCAGTACTACATCGACCTGGACCGCACCAAGACGCGTGCGTTGGGCGTCAGCGTCAGCGACGTGTTCACCGCCATGCAGGCGACCTTCGGCAGTTATTACGTCAACGATTTCACCCTCTATGGACGCACCTGGCAGGTCAGTTTGCAGTCCGAATCGCAGTTCCGTCGCAAGCCGGAGGATCTCGGCCAGGTCTACGTGCGTTCCAGCAGCGGCGATCTGGTGCCATTGTCTACGTTGCTGCGGGTGCGGCGCATCCTCGGGCCGGACTCCTACGACCGTTTCAACGTCTACCCGTCGGCCAAGGTGCTCGGTGGTCCGGCACCGGGCTACAGCTCCGGGCAGGCGCTGGCAGCAATGCAGGAGGTGGCCGATGAGGTGCTCGGCGAGGATTACAGCCTGGGTTGGATCGGCTCGGCCTATCAGGAGCTGGCCACGCAGGGCTCAGGCGCACAGGCCTTCGTCTTCGGCCTGATTCTGGTATTTCTGATCCTGGCGGCGCAGTACGAGCGCTGGACGTTGCCGCTGGCGGTGGTCACCGCCGTGCCCTTCGCGGTGTTCGGGGCGATCCTCGCGGTATGGCTGCGCGGTATTCAGAACGACGTGTACTTCCAGGTCGGGCTGGTCACTCTGATCGGCCTGGCGGCGAAGAACGCCATCCTCATCGTCGAGTTCGCCGTGCTGCTGCGTGCCGAGGGCAAGGGTATCTTCGAGGCGGCGCTGGAGGCGGCCAAGCTGCGTTTCCGCCCCATCGTGATGACCTCGCTGGCCTTCATCCTCGGCTGCGTGCCGCTGGCCATCAGTTCCGGCGCCGGTTCGGCCAGCCGCCATTCCATCGGCACCGGGGTGATCGGTGGCATGCTCGCCGCCACGCTGCTGGCCACCTTCCTCATCCCGATGTTCTACCTCCTGGTGGAGTCGGTAGCGCAACGCATGAGCCGAGGTGGCAAGGCCAGGCAGACAGAATCGCATTGAGTTGCGCGGGCCGTCGTTCGGCGGCCCGCGCTTTCGCAAGGCATCTGGTCGGTGAGATGATTAGCCGGCTAACAATGGTCCGGACTATTCATGAACCTGCGAACCCTCCTGATTCTGGGCGCGCTCAGCGCTTTCGGCCCTCTGGCCATCGATTTTTACCTGCCGAGTTTCCCCACCCTGGCCCAGCAGTTCGGCACCGATGTCGAGCATATCCAGCTATCACTGGCGGCTTATTTTGTCGGCATTGCCATCGGTCAATTGTTCTATGGGCCACTGGCGGATCGTTTCGGACGCCGCGTGCCGCTGCTGGTCGGGGTGACCCTGTTCTCCCTGGCATCGCTGGCCTGCGCCCTGGCTCCCAGCCTGGAATGGCTGGTGGCCGCGCGCTTCGTGCAGGCCCTCGGCGGTTGCGCCGGCATGGTCATCACCCGCGCCGTGGTACGCGATCTGTGCGATCCACTGGCCTCGGCCAAGGTGTTCTCGCAACTGGTGCTGGTGATGGGGCTGGCGCCGATTCTCGCGCCCCTGGGCGGCGGACTGTTGCTCAATACCCTGGGCTGGCCGTCGATCTTCCATAGCCTGGCGATCTTTGCCGGTTTGTGCCTGCTGGCCGTGCTGCTGTGGCTGCCGGAAACGCGCCCGCAGTACCTGCAACCTGCGCCGCTGCGTGGTGCGTTCGGCCAGTACCGAGCGTTGCTGGGGAATGCCCCGTTCATGGGCTACAGCCTGGCCGGGGGTGTCGCCATGGCTGGCATGTTCGCCTACATCGCCGGCTCGCCCTTCGTTTTCATTGAGCTGTATGGCGTGCCGGTCGAGCACTATGGCTGGCTGTTCGGCAGCAATGCCGCTGGCTTCGTGATCATGGCGCAGATCAATGCGCGTCTGGTGCGCAGTGGCGGCCCGGCGCTGTGGCTGCGGCGCATGGTGCTGGTGTACCTGGCCAGTGGCCTGTGCCTGCTGGCACTGGCGTTGTGGCGACCGGCGCAGCTGTGGCCGCTGATGGTTCCGCTGTTCATCTGCGTGGCCAGCCTCGGCTGCGTGCTGCCCAATGCCACGGCTTGCGCCATGGCCGGTCAGGGCCGTCATGCTGGCAGCGCGTCGGGCTTGCTGGGTAGCATGCAGTTCAGCGTGGCGGCCAGTGCTTCGGCTTTGGTGGCCTTCCTGCATGATGGTTCGGCCATGCCCATGGCGCTGGTGATTGCCCTCTGTGGTGCGGCAGCAGCCGGTTTCGCCTGGTGGAGCAGGCGTTTCGCGATCTGACCCGGCGCGTTACAGGCGGGCCGCCTTGAACGTGTCACAACGCCCCGGCTGGCCGCTGTCGAAACCGGTGCTGAACCAGCGCACGCGCTGCTGCGAGGTGCCATGGGTGAAGGCGTCCGGCACGACCTGGCCACGTGCCTGCTTTTGCAGACGGTCATCACCGATGGCGCTGGCGGCATTCAGCGCCTCTTCCAGGTCGCCGGCTTCCAGCCAGTCATGCCGGCGTTGCGCGTGATGCGCCCAGACCCCGGCCAGGCAGTCGGCCTGCAGTTCCTGGCGCACCAGCAGGCCGCCATCACCCTCTACGCGTTCGCCGCGCTGGCGCGCTGCATTGACCTTGGCCGACACGCCCAGCAGCGTCTGCACGTGGTGGCCGACCTCGTGGGCGATCACGTAGGCCTGCGCGAAGTCACCGGCAGCGGAGAAACGCTGCTCCATCTCGCGGAAGAACGCCATGTCCAGGTACACGCGCTGATCGCCAGGGCAATAGAAGGGGCCGACTGCCGAGCTGGCGAAGCCGCAGGCCGAATTGACGCCGCCGGAGAACAGCACCAGTTGCGGATCGCGATACTGCTGGCCGGCCTGCTGGAACAGCTCGCGCCAGGTGTCTTCTGTGTCGCCGAGAATGGCGCGGACGAACTCACTCTGTTGGTCATCGGCTGGCGGTGCGCTTTGTGTCTGCGCGACCTGTGGCTGGGTGGCCTGGCCGGCTATCTGGCCGAGAATCTGCAGCGGGTCCTGCCCGGTCAGTAGGCCGAAGATGACGATCAGCGCCACGCCGCCCAGGCTCAGGCCGCCACCGAGGCGCCGGCCGGAGCGGCCGCGCGCGTCCACCACGTTGTCACTGCGTCTACCGCGTTGCCAGCGCATGGTTGCTCTCCCGGGTTGCTGATCGCTGCAGTGTAGCCGTCGATGCAGGCTCAGTTGGCTGGGTAGTCGCTGAGCAACTGATCCTTGCGATCCTGATCCAGGCCGATGACCTGATAGGCATCGACACGGTCGCCATATTCCATGCCCGGCGACCCCATGGGCATACCGGGTACGGCAGCGCCGATCAGGTCCGCGCGTTCGCGCAGCTTGAGAATGTCCGCTGCCGGCACATGCCCTTCGACGAACTTGCCGTCGATCACGCCGGTGTGACAGGACGCCAGGCGTGGCGGCACCCCAAGCTTCTGTTTCACGGCGCTCATGTCGGCCTCGACATGGTCGTTGACGGTGAAGCCGTTGTCTTGCAGATGGCTGATCCAGGCCTTGCAGCAGCCGCAATTGGCGTCGCGGTGAACATCGATGGTCAAAGGCTCGCTGGCATGAGCCAGGCCGGAGACGAGGAAGAGGGCGAGCAGGGAACGACGCATGGCAAGGCTCCAGATGAACGAGCGCCCAGCATAGCGCCGCGGCAGGCACGGCCCAAGTGATTGCGACTATGCGTCGCGACAGGCGGCGCCTATGCTGCGGGAGTGGTCAATGTCCGGGAGCCGCTGATGCTGTTCGCTCGAATCGTTCTGCTGATCCAGATCGCAGCCCTTGCTCTGCTGGGGCTGGCCTACTTCATCCGACCTGAAGAAATGGCCAGTTTCAGCGGCGCCCTGCTGATGGGCAACGCCGCAGTGACCGAGGTGCGCGCCTACTACGGTGGTCTGCAGTTGGGGCTGGCTACCTATCTGGCGATGGCGCTGCTGCGCCTTGACCTGCTGCGGCCGGCGTTGATCCTGCTGGTGTTGCCTTACAGCGTGCTGGCGTTGGCACGCCTCGCCGGGCTGTGGCTGGACGGTGGTACGCAACAGACCTTCAATCTCTACGCGCTGTTGCTCGAAGCCGTTTCGGCCGCGCTGGCCTGGTGGGCGTTGCGCGTTATTCAGCGCGAGACGTAGCCGGCTCAGCGCCGCTCCAGCAGCACACCCGCTTCCATATGGTGGGTATAGGGGAACTGGTCGAACAGTGCGCTGCGCGTCACCTTGTGGGTGTCGTTGAGCTGGGCGATGTTGGCGGCCAGGGTTTCCGGATTGCAGGAGATGTACAGGATGCGCTGGAAACGTCGGGTCAACTCGCAGGTGTCTGGGTCCATGCCTGCGCGTGGCGGGTCGACGAAGACACTGCCGAAATCGTAGCTTTTCAGGTCGATGCCGGCCAGGCGGCGGAACGGGCGCACCTCGTTCAGCGCCTGGGTCAGCTCCTCGGCGGACAGACGCACCAGCTCGACGTTGTTCACGCCGTTGCCTTCCAGGTTGGCCAGGGCGGCGCCCACCGAAGTCTTGCTGATCTCGGTGGCCAGAACGCGGCGCACGCGGGTGGCCAGCGGCAGGGTGAAGTTGCCGTTGCCGCAGTACAGCTCCAGCAGATCGTCGTCGCGCTCGCCGAGTACGTCATGGGCCCAGCCCAGCATCTTCTCGCAGACCCGGCCGTTGGGCTGGGTGAAGGCGCCTTCCGGCTGGCGATAGCGGAACGTGCGTCCGGCTACGCTCAGTGCCTCTTCCACGTAGTCACGACCGATCACCAGGCGCTGACCGCGAGAGCGTCCCACCAGGCTGACGTTCAGTTCGGCGGCCAGTTTCTCCGCCTCGGCCTGCCAGGCTTCGTCCAGCGGGCGGTGGTAGGCCAGGGTGATCAACGCATCGCCGGCCAGGGTGGTGAGAAACTCCACTTGGAACAGCTTGAACGACAGCGCCTCGCTGGCCTGCCAGGCGGCGCGTAGTCGCGGCATCAGTTCGATGATGCGTAGGCTGGCGATGGGGAAGTCATCGAGCAGGATCGGCGTGTGCTTGTCGCCCGGGGCGAACATCGCATAGTGACGCTGGCCCTCTTCACGCCACAGGCGGAACTCGGCGCGCATGCGGTAGTGCTCGGGTGGCGAGTCGAACACCTCGGGCTCGGGCGCGGCGAAGGGGGCCAGCAGCTCGACCAGACGGGCCTTCTTCTCGGCGAGTTGGGCGTCGTAGGCGGCGGGGTCGAATGCGGGGCGGCTCATCGGTCACTCATGGGGCAGGAAAACGGGGCGCCATTGTAGCGATTCCGTTGCTGGCGTGCCGTGGTCATCGATCATTGGTGGTGCAGGACGCGGAGCGTCCTGGGAGGCGTTCCCACGCGGAGCGTGGGAACGATCCGGGGGGGATCAGGCGAAGTAAGCCAGCTTGACGATGAACAGGGCAGACAGCACCCACATCGCAGCATTCAGTTCGCGAGCACGGCCGGACAGCAGCTTGATGCCGGTCCAGGCGATGAAGCCGAAGGCGATGCCATTGGCGATGGAGAAGGTCAGTGGCATGGCCAGGGCGGCGACCACTACGGGGGCGGCGACGGTCAGATCGTCCCAATCGATTTGCGCCAGGCTGCTCATCATCAGTACGGCAACGAACAGCAGCGCAGGAGCCGTGGCGTAAGCCGGCACCGAGCCGGCCAGCGGGGCGAAGAACAGGCTGAGCAAAAACAGCGCGGCGACCACGCAGGCGGTCAGGCCGGTACGTCCACCGGCACTGATGCCGGCGGCGGATTCGATGTAGCTGGTGGTGGTGCTGGTGCCCAGCGCAGCGCCGGCCATGGTCGCGGTGCTGTCGGCCAGCAGGGCTTGGCCCAGGCGCGGCATCTTGCCGTCCTTGTCCAGCAGGTCGGCTTTCTGCGCCACGCCCACCAGGGTGCCGGAGGTGTCGAACAGGTCGACGAAGAGGAAGGCGAAGATCACGCTGATCAGGCCGATATCCAGCGCGCCGGCAATATCCAGTTGCAGCAGGGTCGGCATCAGCGACGGCGGCATGGAGATCACGCCCGGCAGTTCGGACAGGCCGAGCGCGATGGACAGGCCGGTGACCAGCAGGATGCCGATCATCACCGCGCCGGTGACCTTGCGATAGGCCAGGGCGGCGATGACGAAGAAGCCCAGGCAGGCCAGCAGTGCGCCGCCCTTGCTCAGGTCGCCCAGGCCGACGAGAGTGGCCGGGTGATCGACCACGATGCCGGCGTTCTTCAGCGCGATGATCGCCAGGAACAGGCCGATGCCGGCGGCGATGCCGGCGCGCAGGGCCAGGGGGATGCTGTTGATGATCCACTCGCGGATCTTGAAGATCGACAGCAGGAAGAAGATCGCGCCGGAGAGGAACACCGCGCCCAGGGCGGTCTGCCAGCTGTAGCCCATGGTCATGACCACGGTATAGGTGAAGAAGGCGTTGAGGCCCATGCCCGGTGCCAGGGCGATTGGGTAGTTGGCCAACAGGCCCATCACCAGCGAGCCGATGGCGGCGGCCAGGCAGGTCGCGACGAATACCGCGCCGTGGTCCATGCCGGTCTCGGCCAGCATGTTGGGGTTGACGAAGAGGATGTAGGCCATGGTCAGGAAGGTGGTGACCCCGGCCAGGATCTCGGTGCGCACCGTGGTGTTGTGGGCTTTGAGTTGGAACAGTCTTTCCAGCATGGTGGCTCCCCGAGGCGCGAACGCGCCGAAATTGGTCTGCAGACAGCAAAGCACATTCGTCCGAACGGGCCGGAAAATTGCTCGATCTTGCAAAAGCCGCGCATCATACCAGCAAGGTTTTACCGGGTGAATTTATGGTCTTTTCGGCCTTTTCATGACCGGCCGGACAGTTTCGTTTTGTGCCTGGAGGAGTTGAAAACATGAGCAAGCGAGCGTTGATTGCCGTCGCCGATGGCGTCGAGGATCTGGAGTGCGTGACCCTGATCGACGTGCTGCGCCGCGCCGATGTGGAGGTGCTGGTGGCGAGCATCGAGGAGCGGCGGATGATCACCTGCGCCCGTGGCACGCGTTTGACGGCCGACGCCATGCTGGTCGACGTACTGGCGCAGGACTTCGACCTGATCGTGCTGCCTGGCGGTATGCCTGGTGCTCAGCGTCTGGCTGACTTCGAGCCGCTGGCCGAACGGGTGCGCAGGCAGGCCAAGGCCGGGGAACTGTTCGCCGCCATCTGCGCTGCACCTGCGTTGGTGTTGCAGAATTACGGCGTGCTCAGGCAGCGACGGATGACCTGCTACCCGGCGTTCAGTGATCGGCTGAGTGGTTGCACTTTCGTCGACGAGGCGGTGGTGGTCGATGGCAACTGCATTACCAGCCAGGGCCCGGGAACGGCGTTGGCCTTTGCCCTGACTCTGGTGGAGCAGTTGGTCGGGCGCGGCACGCGCAGCGAGGTGGCCAAGGCGATGCTGGTCTAGCAACCGGTGAGAGGGCTGGTGCACATAGCGCACTCTACGGCTGTCAGCGCGCAGCGCAGCAAAGTGTAGGGTGCGCCGTGCGCACCGACAGTGTTACGACTGCTCCTGCTCCAGTAACCGCCGCTTGCGCTGCAGCCCCCAGCGATAGCCACTGAGGCTGCCATCACTGGCCACCACACGGTGGCATGGCAGCAGCAGACCGATGGAGTTACTGGCGCAGGCGCGGGCAACTGCCCGCGGATGACTGTCCAGTTGTGCAGCCAGTTGGGCATAGCTGCGGGTTTCACCGCTGGGGATACGCTGCAGCGCCTGCCAGACGCGCTGCTGGAAAGCGCTGCCGCGAATGTCCAGCGGCAGGTGAGCGGCGCGTTCGGGTTCCTCGAGTTGCGCCAGCACCTGTTGCAGCCAACTGCGCAGGCCTGCTTCATCCTCTTCCAGTTGCGCCGCAGCAAAGCGTTGCTGAAGCTCCTCGCGCAGGGCTGCCGGTTCGTCGCCGAACAGCAGCGCGCAGACACCCCTGTCGCTGGTTGCCAGCAGCACCTGGCCGAGCGGGCAGGGCGCGATGCTGTAACGCAGGCACTCGCCGGCCGCGCGTTGGCGGCGTTGAGCAGGCGTCAGGGCCTGGGGCTTTTCATACAGGGCGCGGGTGCCGGAGTAGCCGGCGGCCAGGGCCGCGTCGAGCACGCTATCGGCCTCTGGTAGATGAGCCTCGAGGCGCTGGCGCCGTTGCGCCGCGGCCCAGGCATTGGGCGTCATCCCGGTGCGCGCCCTGAACGCTCGGGCCAGATGCGATGACGACAAACCGATGCGTGCGGCCAGTTGTGCCAGCGTCAGCCGTTGTTCGCCACGCAGTAACTCACAAGCGGCCGCGACCAGTGCGTCGAGCTGTTGCGCCGGGCTCTGGCCTTGCGGCGAGCAGCGCTTGCAGGGGCGAAATCCAGCTGCTTCTGCACTTTGTGCATCGCTATGGAAACTGACGTTGTCGCGTCGCGGCCGTCGAGCCGGACAGTTCGGCCGACAATAGATGCCGGTGCTGCGTACGGCGAAGACGAAGCGTCCGTCGAACGCCTCGTCACGCTCACAGACTGCTTGCCAGTAACGTTCCTGGTCGAGCATTGGATGCCCTTGCGCTAAGGATTCTGGCGACGATTGTCGGCTGGCACTGCCGCGCTGCCAATCCGAATTGCACTTTCAAACCCCAGGCAAGGTCATTTGTATGACGGCCTGAGCGCAAATGCAGCCCAGCGCCTTTAATGAGGATAGGCGGGTGCCAACGGAGGTCGCCATGCGCGGGATGCTCGATAGGCCGGAGCAGGAATTGATTCTGGTAGTGGATGATTCGGTAGATGCGCGCCAGCGGCTTGGTGCCTTGTTGGTCGACCGCTATCAGGTGCGACTGGTCGGGAATGAGGAAGCCCTGCATGCCGCCAGGGCCCGCCCGCAGCCAGATTTGATTCTGCTCAGTTGGCAGGATGACTACGCATTGTGCCGCGAGCTGAAGAATGATCCGCAAACCCGCTACATTCCGTTGATTCTGGTGACGGCCAGAAGCGATGCCGCCGACGAGCAGTTGGGCTTCGACCTCGGCGCTGCCGACTACATCACCAAGCCGGTCAGCCCGCCCATCGTTCTTGCCCGCGTGCGGGCGCAACTGCAGCTCAAGGCTGCCACCGACTACCTGCGCGACAAGAGCGAATATCTGGAGCTCGAGGTCAAACGCCGTACACGCGATATCCAGCGCTTGCAGGACGTCACCATCGAGGCCATGGCCAGTGTCGCGGTGATGCGTGACAACCCGCGCAGCCGCCGCCTGGAGCGGATCGAACGCTACATGATCGGCCTGGCCACTGCCCTGGCGCGGCAGCAGCCGGCCCTGTGGGAAACATTGAGCGAGGAGCGCATCGCCCAGTTGGGCAAGTCGGCCATGCTGCACGTGATCGATCGTCTGACCTTGCCCGATCGCGTACTGCTCAGCCATGGCGAGCCGGACGAGAGCGACCTGCGCCTGCTGAGCGAGGGCGTGATTGCCGGACGTGAAGCCCTGGAACGGGCCGAGCGCAAGCTGGGTAGCATCACCGACTTCCTGTCCGACGCCAAGGATATCGTTTACGGCCAGCACGAGCGCTGGGATGGCAAAGGCTATCCGCAGGGCCTGTTCGGTGAGCAGATACCGCTATCGGCTCGATTGATGGCGCTGGTGGGGCACTTCGAAGAACTGACCTGCCAGCATGCCTACCTGCCGGCCGTCAGCCCGGAGCAGGCGGTGACGCAGATCTGCGCGGCCAGCGGCACGCGCTTCGATCCCCTGGTGGTACTGGCGTTCGTCGAAGCGACGCCGGAGTTCCTGCATATCGCCAAAACCATGGCCGACGACGCCGCAGCGGTCGGTGTCGAGTTGCAGCGTCTCGAGGATTCGCTGGCGGAGAACATCGAGCTGACGCTACCGCCGGTGCCTTGAGGCGAGCGCAGGCATGCTGCTACGCGGCCTCTTGTCCGCGCGGAGCGAGCATCACGCAGACAGTGAAACGCCGTTATCCGTCGATAACGGCGTTTCTCGTTTCCGCTCGGGAATCAGGGCATCTGCACTTCGATGACGCCATCGGCGCTGACCGTGACCTGGCTAGTGCCGGCTTCGATCTGCGGCGTGGGCGCTGCGTCCATCATCGCCATGCCCTTGGCCTCGAAGTTGCGCATGGCCATTTGCGGCTGGAAGCCTCCGGTGTTGAGGCTCAGACTGACCAGCTTGTAGCCCTTGCCGCCCAGCGCTTCGGTGGCCAGTTGGGCGCGTGCCTTGAAGGCATTGACGGCGTCCTTGAGCATGGCGTCCTCACGCGTCTTGCGCGTGTCGGTGGCGATGCTGAAGTCCATGCCGGCCATCTTCATCGATTGCAGCAGCTCTCCGGTGAGGGTGGACAGGCGGGCGAAGTCGGCACTTTCCAGGCGCACCTCGGCGCGCTCGCGCCAGGCGGTGATCTTCTGGCCCTTGTCGTCGTACACCGGGTAGCTGTTGCGGCTGCCCAGTTTGACCGTCACGCCCTTGACCTGGCGCGCCTGCTCCAGGGTCTTGTTGAGGGCCGTGGTGATCTCGGCTGCCAGCTTGGCCGGGTCGGCATTCTGCGACTCGGTGTAGAGGGCGACGTGCATCAGGTCGTGGGCGACCTCCTGGTTCACCTCGGCGCGCAGGGAAATCTGGTTGTAGCGCGCCTCATCGGCCAGCAGGCCGGTGCTGGCCAGGCTGGCGGCGGTCAGGGCGAGGATGGAGGCGATACGGGGCATGGTGCGCATGTGCAGTTCCTTTTTCAGTGGCCTTGATGGCCGTTTCCCGAGGGTAGACGAAGACGGGTGACGATTCGGGTTAAACCCGCTTGAGTTTTTTTGCCGGGCGTCGAAACAGGGGCACAAAGGTGTGCGTCCGGTTGCCGCAGCGGCGCAAGGCCGCAGCAGGCTTGGTTATACTCGCGCCATCAATTGGAGTCGCCATGCTCGAACCCGTGCAGTTACTCTCCGCCAGTCGCCAGAATCTATGGCGCCTGACCCTCATTCGAATTCTGGTGCTGGCCGCTCAGGCAGGTTCGGTCGGGCTTGCCTACAAGTCGGGCATGATACCGCTGCCCTGGTTGCAGTTATCGGTCACCCTTGGCGTTTCTCTGCTGTTGTGTCTGGGCACGGCGCTGCGCCTGCGCGGTCCCTGGCCGGTGACCGAGGTCGAGTACGCGGTACAGCTCGGCTGTGACCTGATCATTCATAGCGTGCTGCTGTATTACTCGGGTGGTTCGACCAATCCCTTCGTCTCCTACTACCTGGTGCCGCTGACCATCGCCGCGGCGACGCTGCCCTGGCTGTTCACCATCGTGCTATCCGGCCTGGCGTTGGCGGGATATACCCTGCTGCTGGTGTGGACGCACCCACTCGAATTGCCTGCCGCCCGCGAGAGCCTGCTGGTCTACGGCATGTGGCTGAGCTTCGCCCTGGCTGCATCGTTGATCACCTTCTTCGTGGCCAAGATGGCCGAGGAACTGCGCCGCCAGGATGAGCTGCGCGCCGAGCGCCGTGAGGAAAGCCTGCGTGATCAACAGCTGCTGGCCGTGGCCACGCAGGCTGCCGGCGCCGCCCATGAGCTGGGTACGCCGCTGGGTACCATGAGCGTGCTGCTCAAGGAGCTGCGCCAGGAATATCGCGACACGCCTGCGCTGCAGGATGACCTGGCGCTGCTGCAGGAGCAGGTCAGGCTGTGCAAGTTCACCTTGCAGCAGTTGGTGCGCGCTGCCGAGAACGATCGGCGCCAGGCGGTGATCGAACAGTCCAGCGTGGAGTGGCTGGAAACCACCCTCAATCGCTGGCACCTGATGCGCCCCGAGGCCAGCTACCGCTACCAATGCCTCGGCCGTGGCACGCCACCGCGCATCATGCCGCCGGCAGACCTGACCCAGGCGCTGCTCAATCTGCTCAACAACGCCGCCGATGCCTGCCCGGACAAACTCGATATCCGTCTGGACTGGGATCATCAGTGGCTGCGCCTGAGCATCCGTGACCACGGCGTCGGCGTACCGCTGGCCATTGCCGAACAGCTCGGTCGACCCTTCTTCACCACCAAGGGCAAGGGCTTCGGGTTGGGGCTGTTCCTCAGCCAGGCCAGCGTGACCCGTGCCGGTGGTACGGTTAAGTTGTATAACCACGAGGAAGGCGGCACCCTCACCGAATTGAAGTTGCCGCGTGCCTACGGCGTGGCCTGATTAGGAAAACCAAGCATGAGCGAAGAATCCCTGTTCGAAGGCGAAGAGCATCCGCATCTGCTGCTGGTGGATGACGATCCCACCTTCACCCGCGTGATGGCGCGTGCCATGAGTCGCCGCGGCCTGCGCGTCTCCACCGCATCCAGCGCCGAAGAGGGCCTGGCCCTGGCCAAGGACGATCTGCCGGATTACGCCGTGGTCGATCTGAAGATGGAAGGCGACTCTGGCCTGGTGCTATTGCCCAAGCTGCTGGAGCTGGACGCCGAGATGCGTGTGGTGATCCTCACCGGCTATTCCAGCATCGCCACCGCGGTGGAGGCCATCAAGCGCGGTGCGGCCAACTACCTGTGCAAGCCGGCCGATGCTGACGATGTGCTCACTGCGCTGCTCTCCGAGCACGCCGACCTGGACAGCCTGGTGCCGGAAAACCCGATGTCGGTGGACCGCCTGCAATGGGAGCACATCCAGCGCGTGCTGGCCGAGCACGAGGGCAACATCTCCGCCACCGCACGCGCCCTGGGCATGCACCGCCGCACGTTGCAGCGCAAATTGCAGAAGCGCCCGGTTCGCCGCTGATTCTTAGCATGCCTGTATAGCCCGGGCTTCAACCCTGTAGGGTGGGCCGGGCGGCGATCCGCTTTAGCCCGTAGGGTGGGCTTCAGCCCACCAGGGGGCTCAGGCCGTAGGATGGGCTGAGCTCATCAACGCGGGTTCACGTGGGCTAAAGCCCACTCTACAACGACGCGTTTTTTGCCCATGGCCGATAAATGCTTAGCCAGCTAACATAGGTCGTCAGACAACTCTGGTGCCCTATGTTCGCCGTCGCAGCACAAACCCTCGCCATCACTGCGCCCGTGTTCGCCATGCTGTTTCTCGGCGTGATACTCAAGCGTGTACGCTGGATCGATACCCCCTTCATCGATACGGCCTCGAGCCTGGTGTTTCGCGGCACCATGCCGACCCTGCTGTTTCTTGGTGTGGTCAAGGCCGACCTGGATGCGGCCATGCAGCCGCAACTGCTGACCTACTTCTTCCTGGCTACCGTGGCCTCGTTCTTCGTTGCCTGGGCCTGGGCTATCTGGCGGGTGCCGTTCGAGGACCGCGGTATCTACACCCAGGGTGCCTTCCGCGGTAACAACGGCATTGTCGGTCTGGCGCTGGCCACCAGCATGTATGGCGACTACGGTCTGTCGGTCGGCTCACTGCTCGCGGCGCTGGTGATCCTCTGCTACAACGCGCTGTCGGCCGTCGTGCTGGCCATCTACAGCCCAGGCGTGAAACCTGGTGCCAAGGCCATAGTGCGCAGCATCGTGACCAATCCGATGATCATCGGCGTGCTGTTGGCCGTACCGATCGCCTACTGGAAGATCCCGCTACCGCAGTGGTTTCTGACCTCGGCCGAGTACTTCGCGCAGATGACCTTGCCGCTGGCGCTGATCTGTATCGGCGGCACGCTGAGCCTGGCGTCGCTGCATCGCAGCAGCGGCACCGCGATCGGCTCGGGCATGATGAAAATGGTCTGGCTACCCCTGCTGAGTACCTCTGGCGCCTGGCTGTTGGGCTTTCGCGGCGCGGACCTGGCGATCCTCTTCCTCTATTTCGCCAGCCCCACGGCGGCGGCCAGCTTCGTCATGGCCCGTGCAGTGGGGGCCAACCATGAGCTGGCGGCAGCCATCATCGTGATCACCACGCTGGCGGCGGTGGTCACCACCAACATCGGTTTGTTGTTGTTGCAATGGGGCGGCTGGATCTAGCGTTTCGGTATTCGCTGAACTCGGTTTTTCAAGGAGAGGAAAAATGAGCGATTCCATCCACTGGTTCGTGGTGAGTTGCCGCAGTGACGAGCAGGCGCGTGTGCGGGGGCGGTCGCTGCTGGACTGGCTGATCGAACGAAGGATCGTTGCGGCCCAGGTCTGCCCGCGCAGTGGCCTCTATCTGCCAGGGGACGCTGCGCAGGGATTCGACCGCGCTATCGACTACTGCGGCGTCCAGCTCGTTCAGGAACGTACCGTATTCCATGCGGGCGACAGTGGCCTGGAAGGATTGGCCTGTCCGAGCTGCCAGCAGGTCAGTGCAGCTGATGAAATCGCCTGGGACGAGGCCGTCGGCAACTGGTTCGCCGGGCAGGACGATGCGACGCTTAACTGTCCGGCCTGTCAGCGCGCCGGGCGCCTGCACGACTGGCAGTTCCTGCCCATGCCCTGGGCTTTCGGCAATCTGGGGGTGGGCTTCTGCAACTGGTGGCCGGATGAGTCGATGATCGAGGCGCTACTGGCTGAACTGGGGCCCGAAGCGCGCCAGGTTCGCCAGCACACCTGAGGTCTTGCCTCGGAGGCCGAGACAGAAAGTGGGCACGATGTCCCTCACTTTCCGCAGCGTTGCTACGCAGGTGGGCTGCTAGGTTTCAGATGCGTTGCGCTGCCACTCGTCGATCACTTCCTGCGCCGCGCGGAAGGCGTCGATGCTGGCTGGTACGCCGGCATACACCGCACAGTGCAGCAGGGTTTCGCGAATTTCCTCGACGGTGCAGCCATTGTTCAGCGCACCGCGCACGTGGCCTTTGAGTTCCTGTGGGCATTTCAGGGCGGTTAGCGCCGCCAGGGTGATCAGGCTGCGCGTCGCACGCGGCAGACCGCTGCGTGTCCATACGCCACCCCAGGCATGTTCGTTGACGAAGTCCTGCAATGGCTGGGTAAGCTCGGTGGCATTGTTCAGGGCGCGGTCGACGAATGCATCGCCCATCACCTCACGACGCACCTGCAGACCGCGGTCATGGTTCTCGCTCATGTTCACACCTGCTCGCCACGTTGTTTGTGCCAGGCACGCCCGGCGATGATCACCAGGGTGATGGCGGTGAGCGGCAGCACGTAGCCGATCATCGCGTCACCAAAGGTTTCGGCCTGCGGGCGGCCGGTGCTGAACAGCACCAGATACAGGGTGTAGGCCACGTAGTAGGCGAGAAACAACAGGCCTTCCCAGCGGTTGATGCGATAGCCGCTGAAGAAGATCGGCAGGCAGGCCACCGCCACGGCGATCATTACCGGGAAGTCGAAGGCCAGGGCATTGGCAGCGACCGGAATGGCTGCCGGCGAGACCAGCGAGGCCAGACCCAGCACGCAGAGCAGGTTGAAGATGTTGCTGCCGACGATGTTGCCTACGGCGATGTCTCGCTCGCCCTTGAAGGCGGCAATGATCGAGGTCGCCAGCTCGGGTAGTGAGGTGCCTACGGCGATCACGGTCAGGCCGATCACCAACTCCGACAGGCCCAATGCGCGAGCCAGTTGCACGGCGCCTTCGACCAGGAAGTTGGAACCCGTCACCAGCAGCACCAGGCCCGCGATGACCAGGCCCAGGTTGATTGCCCAGGCATAGGGTTTGGGGGATTCGTCGAGGCCGAATTCCTTGGCGAATTCATCGTCATCGCCGGCCTTTTCCTTGCGTGCGCCATAGATCAGGAAGCCGGTGTAGGCCAGAACGCCAGCGAACAGCAGGGCGCCATCGAGGCGACTCAGTTCGCCGTCCCAGGCCAGGCCGAAGGTGACCAGGCTGGCGCCGATCATGATCGGCACATCGAGGCGAATCAGCTGGCGCGAGACAACCAGCGGCGCGACCAGGGCCGTCACACCGAGGATAAGCAGGACGTTGGCGATATTGCTGCCGATGACGTTGCCAATGGCCAGGTCGCCGCTGCCGTTGAATGCCGATTGCACGCTGACCGCGGTTTCCGGCGCGCTGGTGCCGAAGGCCACCACGGTCAGGCCGATCACCAGGGGAGGGATGCCGAACTGTGCGGCCAGCTTGGCGGCGCCGCGCACCAGCACTTCGGCACCGGCTACCAGCAGCACCAGGCCGGCGATCAGGTAGACATAGGTCATCAGGGTCATTGCAAGGGAGCTCCGGAAAAAGTGCGGCTAGTGTAGCGATGGCATTTTGCGCCGCCAGGTGCTGCAGAAAGATTTTGTTGCCAATTGTTCGTCAGTCCAGCGTCTCGACCCGCACCGGCACCACCCCTGCACGCAGCATGTCCAGGCGCACGGCGGCAGCCCGTGAAACGTCGATCACGCGGCCGCGTACGAAGGGCCCACGATCATTGATGCGCAATACGACGCTGCGTTCATTGTTCAGGTTGGTCACCCGCACGCGAGTGCCGAACGGCAGGGTGCGATGCGCGGCAGTCAAGGCGTTCTGATCGAAGCGCTCGCCACTGGCGGTGCGCTGGCCGTGGTGGCGATCACCGTAGTAGGAGGCCTTGCCGGTTTCGCTACCGCCTGCACCGCCGCCAAGGGTGGAACAACCGGTGAGCAGGGCAAGCGCACCGAGCAGGGCGTAGCTGCGCAACGCGGATGCGATTCGGGCGGGCGAGCATTCCCGGATTGCATCCGGGTTACGGATATTCATCTTGTCTGTCTCCATAAAAAACGCCGGGCGAGCCCGGCGTCGTTGCAACTGTCGTAAGCGAGCCGGCCAGGCTCAGCCTTCGAGCTTCTTCTTCAGCAGTTCGTTCACTTGCCCCGGGTTGGCCTTGCCCTTGGAGGCTTTCATGGCCTGGCCGACGAAGAAGCCGAACATCTTGCCGCGCTTGGCTTCGTCGCTGGCGCGGTACTGCTCGACCTGCTCGGCGTTGGCGGCCAGCACCTCATCGAGCATCTTCTCGATGGCGCCGGAGTCGGTGACCTGCTTGAGGCCCTTGCTCTCGATGATCGCATCGGCGCTGCCTTCACCGGCGGCCATGGCCTCGAACACCATCTTGGCGATCTTGCCGCTGATGGTGTTGTCCTTGATGCGCAGGATCATGCCACCCAGGTGCTCGGCGGACACCGGCGACTGCTCGATCTCCAGGCCTTCCTTGTTGAGCAGGCTGGACAGCTCGCCCATCACCCAGTTGGCAGCCAGCTTCGCGTCGCCACAGACCTTGGCCACTTCCTCGAAGTACTCGGCCATTTCGCGGCTGGACGAGAGGACGCTGGCATCGTAGGTGGACAGGCCGTACTGGCTCTGGAAACGCTCGCGCTTCTGCGTCGGCAACTCCGGCAACTGGCTGCGCACTTCGTCGAGGAAGCTCTGCTCGATCACCACCGGCAGCAGGTCGGGGCAGGGGAAGTAACGGTAGTCGTTGGCTTCTTCCTTGCCACGCATGGAGCGGGTTTCGTCCTTGTTCGGGTCGTACAGGCGGGTTTCCTGTATGACCTTGCCACCGTCCTCGATCAGTTCGATCTGGCGCTGGATCTCGTGGTTGATGGCCTTCTCGATGAAGCGGAAGGAGTTGACGTTCTTGATCTCGGCGCGGGTGCCGAAGGCTTCCTGGCCTTTCGGCCGCACGGAAACGTTGCAGTCGCAGCGCAGCGAGCCTTCGGCCATGTTGCCGTCGCAGATGCCCAGGTAACGCACCAGTGCGTGGATGGCCTTGACGTAGGCCACCGCTTCCTTGGCCGAACGGATGTCCGGCTCGGAGACGATCTCCAGCAGCGGGGTGCCGGCACGGTTCAGGTCGATACCGCTCATGCCGTGGAAGTCTTCGTGCAGGCTCTTGCCGGCATCCTCTTCCAGATGCGCACGGGTAATGCCGATGCGCTTGACGGTGCCGTCTTCCAGGGTGATGTCCAGATGGCCCTTGCCGACGATGGGGTGATCCATCTGGCTGGTCTGGTAGCCCTTGGGCAGGTCCGGGTAGAAGTAGTTCTTACGGGCGAAGACGTTACGCGCGCCGATCTCGGCATCGATGGCCAGACCGAACTTGCAGGCCATGCGCACGGCTTCGGCATTGAGCACCGGCAGGGTGCCGGGCATGCCGAGGTCGATCAGGCTGGCCTGGGTGTTGGGCTCGGCGCCGAAGCTGGTGGCGCTGGCCGAGAAGATCTTCGATTGGGTGCTGAGCTGAGCGTGAATCTCAAGCCCGATCACTGTTTCCCATTGCATCTGTTTATTCCTCAGAAACCAGTCGGTGCTTGTTGGTGCCAGTCAGTGACCTGTTGGTACTGATGCGCGACGTTGAGCAGACGACCTTCCTGGAAGTAGTTGCCGAGCAGTTGCACACCGACCGGCAGGCCATCGACGAAGCCGGCCGGCATCGACAGGCCGGGAATACCGGCGAGGTTGGCGGTGATGGTGTAGATGTCTTCCAGATAGGCAGAAACCGGGTCGCCACCTTTCTCGCCGATCTTCCACGCCAGGTTTGGCGTGGTCGGGCCGAGGATCACGTCGACATCGTTGAACGCAGCGACGAAGTCGTTCTTGATCAGGCGGCGGATCTGCTGGGCCTTGATGTAGTAGGCGTCGTAGTAACCGGCGGACAGGGCGTAGGTACCGACCATGATGCGGCGTTTGACTTCCGCACCGAAGCCTTCGCCACGCGAGCGCTTGTACAGGTCTTCGAGGTTGACCGGGTTCTCGCAGCGATAGCCGAAGCGCACGCCGTCGAAGCGCGACAGGTTGGAACTGGCTTCGGCCGGGGCGATCACGTAATAGGCGGGGATCGCGTGCTGCATGTTTGGCAGCGAGATGTCCTTGACGCTGGCGCCGAGCTTTTTCAGTTCCTCGACCACAGCCATGACTTTCTCGCCAATACGGGCGTCGAGGCCGGCGCCGAAGTATTCCTTGGGCAGGCCGATGCGCAGGCCGGCCAGCGGCTGGGCCAGCGCCGCCAGGTAGTCATCGACCGGCTGGTCGACGCTGGTCGAATCCTTGGGGTCGAAACCGGCCATGGCACCGAGCAGCAGGGCGCAGTCCTCGGCGGTGCGGGCCAGCGGGCCGCCCTGATCGAGGCTGGAGGCATAGGCGATCATGCCCCAGCGCGAAACGCGGCCGTAGGTCGGCTTGATGCCGGTGAGGTTGGTCAGTGCGGCTGGCTGGCGGATCGAACCGCCGGTGTCGGTGCCGGTGGCGGCCGGCAGCAGGCGCGCGGCAACCGCTGCGGCGGAGCCGCCCGAAGAGCCGCCAGGTACGCGGCTGGTGTCCCAGGGGTTCTTCACCGGGCCGTAGTGGCTGGATTCGTTGGCCGAGCCCATGGCGAATTCGTCCATGTTCAGCTTGCCGAGGGTGACGGTGCCGGCGGATTTGAGCTTGTCGACCACGGTGGCGTCATAGGGCGCCTTGAAGCCGGTGAGGATCTTCGAGCCGCAGGAAGTCAGCACGCCGTTGGTGCAGAACAGGTCCTTGTGCGCGATCGGCGCGCCGAGCAGGGCGCCGTTTTCACCGGCGCTGCGGCGGGCGTCGGCGGCCTTGGCCTGCTGCAGAGCGAGGTCTTGGGTAACGGTGATGAAACTGTTGAGCTGCGGGTCGAGCTGTTCGATGCGCGTCAGCAGGCTGCGGGTCAGTTCTTCGGCGGAGAATTGCTTGGCCGCAAGGCCCTTGGCGATCTCGGCCAGAGTCAGTTGATGCATGTCAGGCCCTTTCCTTTATTCGATGACTTTCGGCACGAGGTACAGGCCGCTTTCCACGGCCGGGGCGATGGCCTGGTAGGCGTCGCGATGGTTGCTCTCGTTGACCACGTCGGCACGCAGGCGCTGGGTGGCTTCCAGCGGGTGGGCCAGGGGTTCGATGCCCTGGGTGTCGACGGCCTGCATCTGGTCGATCAGACCGAGGATGTTGTTCAGGGTCTCGGTGGTTTGCGGAATATCGCCTTCGTTCAGACCCAGGCGGGCCAGGTGGGCGATTTTTTCCACCTCGGAGCGTTCAAGCGCCATCGGGGGTTCTCCAGTGGAAGTGTGACAGAGAGGGCATGCAGGGAACGGATGTCGCGAGCCAGCGGTCAAAGGCCGCGATGTGCAGCTACAAGGCCCGGAAAAACAGGCAATCTACCATATTGCCGCCTTGCTCAAAATCCCTGCCGTTGTTAGAGTTTGCCGCACTTTTTACCCGCGCGTTTTTCCGCGTCTGACTTTTACCCACGCGTTGCCTAGGGTCCCTTCCTAATGTTCAAGAAACTGCGTGGCATGTTTTCCAGCGATCTGTCGATCGACCTGGGCACTGCCAATACCCTTATTTATGTGCGCGAGCGCGGTATCGTCCTGAATGAGCCGTCCGTGGTCGCTATCCGTACCCATGGCAACCAGAAGAGTGTCGTGGCCGTCGGCACCGAGGCCAAGCGCATGCTCGGCCGCACCCCCGGTAACATTTCCGCGATTCGTCCGATGAAGGATGGCGTGATCGCCGACTTCAGCGTCTGCGAGAAGATGCTGCAGTACTTCATCAACAAGGTTCACGAGAACAGCTTCCTGCAGCCGTCGCCGCGCGTGCTTATTTGCGTGCCGTGCAAATCGACCCAGGTCGAGCGCCGCGCCATCCGTGAATCGGCCCTGGGCGCTGGTGCCCGTGAAGTGTTCCTGATCGAAGAACCGATGGCCGCTGCCATCGGTGCCGGCCTGCCGGTCGAAGAGGCCCGCGGTTCGATGGTCGTCGACATTGGCGGCGGTACCACCGAGATCGCCCTGATTTCCCTGAACGGCGTGGTCTATGCCGAGTCCGTTCGCGTCGGCGGCGACCGCTTCGACGAAGCCATCATCACCTATGTGCGCCGCAACTACGGTTCGCTGATCGGTGAGGGCACCGCCGAGCGGATCAAGCAGGAAATCGGCACTGCCTACCCGGGCGGCGAGATCCGCGAAGTCGACGTACGCGGCCGCAACCTGGCCGAGGGCGTACCGCGCAGCTTCACCCTGAATTCCAACGAAGTGCTCGAAGCGCTGCAGGAGTCCCTGGCGACCATCGTTCAGGCGGTCAAGAGCGCCTTGGAGCAATCGCCGCCCGAGCTGGCCTCGGACATCGCCGAGCGCGGCCTGGTGCTGACCGGTGGTGGCGCGCTGCTGCGTGACCTGGACAAGCTGCTCTCCCAGGAAACCGGTCTGCCGGTGATCGTTGCCGAAGACCCGCTGACCTGCGTCGCCCGTGGCGGCGGCAAGGCCCTGGAAATGATGGATCGCCACGCCATGGACCTGCTCTCCACCGAGTGAGCCCCGCGGCTGTGGACGCTTGCCGTGCCGCCTCCGGGCGGCACGCGCATATTCGAGCATTGCAGTACACTCGGCCCAACCTTCGCCAGACCGGTTCGCCCTTCGCATGAATTCGCGCGCTTTCCGCCCTCGTGGCGCACAAGGAGCAGCTCATTAAGCCGCTCTTCGCCAAAGGTCCCTCGCTGGGCATTCGCATGTTGGTATTTGCCGTATTGTCGGCAGTGCTGATGGTGGTCGACGCCCGCTTCGATACGCTCAAACCTGTGCGTAGCATGATGGGCATGGTGTTGACGCCCCTGTACGAACTGGCCGAGATGCCTGTGCGAGCCTGGGAAGGCGCGACCCAGCAAATTTCCTCGCGCAGCGAATTGCTGGCCGAAAACGAGAAGCTCAAGGCCGAAGCCCTGTTGCTGCAGCGCCGCCTGCAGAAGTTGGCGACCCTTACCGAGCAGAACGTGCGTCTGCGCGAGCTGCTCAATTCTGCAGCGTTGGTGGACGAGGAGGTACTGGTCAGCGAACTGATCGGCGTCGATCCCAACCCCTACACGCATCGCATCCTGATCGACAAGGGTGAGAAGGACTGCGTCGACGAGAGCAAGAAAAACTGCGTGTTCCTCGGTCAGCCGGTGCTCGATGCGCGTGGCCTGATGGGCCAGGTGGTGGAAGTCATGCCCTATACCTCGCGCGTATTGCTGCTCACCGACAATACCCACAGCATTCCCGTGCAGGTCAACCGTAACGGCCTGCGCGCCATCGCTGTCGGCACCGGCAACCCGGAAAGCCTCGAGCTGCGCCACGTCGCCGATACCGCTGACATCAAGGAAGGCGATCTGCTGGTCAGCTCCGGCATGGGCCAGCGTTTCCCGGCCGGCTACCCGGTCGCCACGGTCAAGGAAGTCATCCACGACTCCGGCCAGCCGTTCGCCATCGTTCGCGCCACGCCGACCGCGGCGCTCAATCGCAGCCGTTACCTGCTGCTGGTGTTCTCTGATCGCCGCAGCCCGGAACAACGTGCCTCGGATTCGGCCAAGGCTCAGGAAGCCGCCGACCGCGAGGCCGCGCAGGAGCGTACTCAGGGTGAGCCGGTGCCAGAGTCGAGCGCCGCTCCGGCCGCGGATGTTCCCGCACAGGAGGCGAACTGATGGTCGGTGCAAGACCACGTAATGGCTGGGTGATCTGGCTGACCCTGGCCTTCGCGTTGCTGCTCAGCGTGGCGCCGCTGCTCGAGTTCATGCAGGTCGGCCGCCCGCTGTGCGTCGCCCTGATTCTCACCTACTGGGTGCTGGCCCTGCCGCATCGCGTCGGTCTGACCACGGCCTGGGGGCTAGGCCTGGCGCAGGACGTGCTGCTCGGCACGTTGCTCGGGCAGAACGCGCTGATCCTCACGCTGATCACCTTCCTGGTGCTGAGCTTGCACCAGCGTCTGCGCATGTTCCCCATGTGGCAGCAGAGCATGGTGCTGATGGTGGTGTTCGGCCTCGCCCAGCTGGTTCAACTGTGGCTCAACGCCCTGACCGGCAGCCGTCCGCCAACCCTGGCCTTCATTCTGCCGGCGGTGGTCAGCGCGCTGCTATGGCCCTGGATCTGCGTCATTTTGCGTGGTCTGCACCTGCGCCTCAACGTCAACTGAACGCGGCCTGGCGCATGACTGGCCGCGGTTCGCCAAGGGAGATACCCGCATGGCCGAGCTGTTTCTGGCCTCTGCTTCGCCCCGCCGTCGTGAATTGCTGGCCCAGATCGCTGTGCCGTGCGTCACGCAAATCGCCTCGATAGACGAAAATCCGTTGCCAGACGAGCCTGCGGCGGCCTATGTAGAGCGTCTGGCCCGAGAAAAGGCGCGAGCCGGCCTGCGTGCATTGGGCGAGCGTTCCGATGCCGTGGTGCTGGGTGCCGATACCGCTGTCGTGCTGGATGGGCGCATTCTTGGCAAACCGGCAGATTTCGCCGAGTCTCGGGCCATGCTGCAGGCCCTGTCTGGGCGAAGCCATCAGGTACTGACCGCCGTTGCGCTGGTCGGCGATGGACGTGAGGCTGCGCGGGTAGTCAGCAGCGAAGTGAGTTTCCGCCCTATCAGCGAAGCTGAAATCGAGGCGTACTGGGCCAGCGGCGAGCCATGTGACAAGGCGGGCAGCTATGGTATCCAGGGGCTGGCGGCGGTATTCGTCAGCCGGTTGCAGGGTAGTTATTCGGCGGTGGTCGGTTTGCCGCTGTGCGAAACGGCCGAGCTGCTTGGCGAGTTCGGTATTGCCTGCTGGCAGTTGTCGGCGAAAGGGCACCCAGAAAGAACAGGCGATGGCAACGCGGTGGCCAAATAGGTGTCCGAAAGCTTGAGCCCGCGGGGCGGTGCAGTGGCCGGCCGGCATGATCACCAGGATGGATGCATGAGCGAAGAGATTCTGATCAATATCACGCCGATGGAGTCGCGCGTGGCCGTGGTGGAAAACGGCGTGCTGCAGGAAGTTCACGTCGAGCGTACGCAGAAGCGCGGCATTGTCGGCAATATCTACAAGGGCAAGGTGGTGCGGGTGCTGCCAGGCATGCAGGCGGCATTCGTCGACATTGGCCTGGAGCGCGCAGCTTTCATCCATGCCTCGGAAATCTCCACCCGCGAAGGTGCGGCGGTGGAGCCGATCAGTGCACTGGTCCACGAAGGGCAGAGTCTGGTGGTGCAGGTCACCAAGGACCCCATCGGCAGCAAAGGCGCGCGCCTGACCACCCAGTTGTCGATTCCCTCGCGCTATTTGGTGTACATGCCGCGTACCAGTCATGTCGGCATTTCTCTGAAGATCGAAGATGAAGCCGAGCGCGAGCGCCTCAAGCAAGTGGTCGCCGATTGCGTCGCGGCCGAAGGTATAGAGGAAGCCGGTGGCTTCATCCTGCGCACCGCTGCCGAGGGGGCAGGCGCTGACGAGATACTTATCGATATCCGCTACTTGCGCCGCCTCTGGGACCAGATCGGCGCGCAGATCCAGAATGCCAAGGCGCCGGTGGTGATCTACGAGGATCTGTCCCTGGCGCTGCGTACTCTGCGCGACCTGGTCAGCCCACGCACCGAGAAGATTCGCGTGGACTCGCGGGAAACCTTCCAGAAGATCACCCAGTTCGTTGCCGAGCTGATGCCGGAAATTGCCGATCGCCTGGAGCACTACCCTGGCGAGCGGCCGATCTTCGATCTGTATGGTGTCGAGGATGAAATCCAGCGTGCTCTGGAGCGCAAGGTACCGCTTAAGTCCGGCGGCTACCTGGTGGTCGATCCGGCCGAGGCGATGAGCACCATCGACGTCAATACCGGCGCTTTCGTCGGTCATCGCACGCTTGAGGAAACCATCTTCAAGACCAATCTCGAGGCCGCTACCGCCATTGCCCGTCAGCTGCGCCTGCGCAACCTGGGCGGCATCATCATCATCGATTTCATCGACATGGAAGACGAGGAGCATCAGCGCCAGGTGCTGCGCACCCTGGAGAAGCAGCTCGAGCGTGACCATGCCAAGACCAACATCATTGGCATCACCGAGCTTGGCCTGGTGCAGATGACGCGCAAGCGCACCCGCGAAAGCCTCGAACAGATCCTCTGCGAGCCCTGCACCGCCTGCCAGGGGCGCGGCAAGTTGAAAACCCCCGAGACCATCTGTTACGAAATCTTCCGCGAAATTCTGCGAGAGGCACGCGCCTATCAGGCAGAAAGTTATCGTGTATTGGCCAATCAGAAGGTGGTTGATCGTCTGCTCGATGAAGAATCGGGCAACGTCGCCGATCTGGAAGCCTTTATCGGGCGTACTATCAAATTCCAGGTGGAAACCATGTATTCCCAGGAACAGTACGACGTGGTGCTGCTCTGAGCTCGGCAGGCACTGAGGGCGCCCTGGTGCGCCTGTTCTCGGCCCTGCTGCGCTGGGGGCTGGGGCTGTGTGCGGCCGTGCTGGTGCTGGCTGCTCTGTACGTCAGCCTGGGGCGTGAGCTGGTGCCTATGGTGGCTGAGTACCGCCTTGAATTGGAGGATCGCGCCTCCGCGCAATTGGGCGTACCGGTACGTATCGGCAGCCTCGAAGGCCGCTGGCAGGGCTTCGCGCCGTTGCTGGTGGCGCGCGATGTGCGTCTGGGGGAAGAGGGTGAAGGGCTGAGCCTGGAGCGTGTGCAGCTGGTGCCGGATGTGGCAGCGAGCCTGATGGCTCGTCAGCCGCGGATTGCTCACCTGCAGTTCGATGGTTTGCAGTTGAACGTGCAGCAGAACGCTGAAGGCGGCTGGCAGTTGCAGGGGTTGCCAAAGCGCGAGAGTCCCGAGCTGAATGTCGAACGATTGTTGCAGCAACTGCAGGCCGTGCATCGCATCAGCCTGCTTGACAGTCGGGTGGTGGTACAACCACTCGATCAGGAGCCGTTGCTGCTTAGCTACGTCGATCTGAGCCTGCGCTACGGCAGCAACAGCCAGCGCCTCGATGGTCGCCTGCTGCTTCCAGACGGCCAGCCGGTGGCGCTGAGCTTGCGTACGCGCATGCAGCCGGAGACCTGGCGTGAAGCCGAGTCGCAGCTTTATCTGAGCCTGCCGCAGAGTGACTGGGCGAGCTGGCTACCGAAATCACTGCTTGGCGACTGGCAGGTGCAGCACTTGCAGGCTGGCGGTGAGTTTTGGCTGGAGGGGCGCGGTCTGGCCCTGCATAAAGGGGCGTTGCGTCTGCATGCCCCCGAGCTGGTTGGCGGTCAGGCCAAGCGCAAGGCTGTGACGATCAAGGATCTGGCATTCAACGCCTTCTTCGCCCAGGACGAGCAGGGAGTGCGGGCACAGATCGACTCCCTGGCCTTGACCCATGGTGAGCAGCGCCTTGGTGAACTCCACCTGAACCTGAAACAGAGCGACGTCGGCGAGGCTGACGAGCGTTGGGCGCTGACGGCCGATCGTCTCGATCTCGCCGGCTGGGCATCATTGGTACAAGAGCTTGTGCCAATGCCGGACAATGCCCGTGATGTCTTGGTCGCATTGGCCCCGGTCGGTGCGATCAACAACCTGTTGCTCGACTATTACCCGCAGCGTCAAGGCGCTGAGCGCCTGCAGTTCGCCGCCAATCTGGACAAGGTGGGTATCCAGGCTTATCACGGCGCGCCGGCAGCCGAGAATGTCAGTGGCAGCGCGTCTGGCAACATGTTCAAAGGTGAGTTGCGCCTCAATACCGAGGATTTCGCCCTGCACCTGGACCAGTTGTTTCCCGCGCCCTGGCGCTATCGCCATGCTCAGGCGCGGTTGAGCTGGGACTGGAGCGAAACCGGCCTGACCCTGCACAGCCCCTACATGCGTCTCGATGGTGAAGAGGGACAGATCGCAGGCGATATGCTGATCCGCCTGCTGCGCGATCCCGAGGCTGAGGACTACATGGACCTGCGCGTCGGATTGAGTGAAGGCGACGCGGCCTACACCGAGAAGTACCTGCCGAGCCGCTCACCCGGCATGAGCAAGGAACTCGATCATTGGCTCAAGACGGCGATTCGCGCAGGCCACGTTGAGGAAGGCTACTTCCAGTACCAGGGTTCGCTGAACAAGGGCGCGCCACTGGGGGCGCGCAGCCTCAGCCTGTTCTTCAAGGTCCGGGATGCCGAGTTGGCCTTTCAACCTGGCTGGCCTTCGCTGCGTGAGGGTGTGGGCGAGGTATTGATCGAGGACGATGCGGTGCGCGTGCGCCTGCAGAGCGGCCGTCTGCTGGATAGCCAGGTCAATGACGTTACCGCCAACATCCCCTTGTTACACGATGGCAAGCCGCCACGCCTGCAGCTTGATGGCGACGTACAGAGCAGCCTGGGTGATGCGATCAAGCTGTTGCAGGATGCTCCTCTAGGGACCTCGGAGATCTTTGCCGGCTGGCAGGGTGAAGGCGCACTGGCTGGGCGACTGCAGCTGGATATTCCGCTGCAGAAGGGAGCCAAGCCCGGTGTGGTGGTGGATTTTGCCACAGAGGGTGCCAGCCTCAAGCTGGCCAATCCGGATCTGCAACTGAACAAGGTAAAGGGTGCGTTTCGCTTTGACAGCGCTGCTGGGCTGAGCGCTCCGGACGTTCGTGCCGAGGTGTTCGGACGCCAGGTCAGCGGCAAGATCAGCGCCGAGGGCGCGCGCGGGCAGGCACGTACGGTGTTCGATCTGCGCGGGCAGGTGCAGGTCGATACGCTGAGCCAGTGGTTGGGTGGCCCGCAAAAACTCCCCGTTAGCGGCTTGTTGCCATACCGCCTGGGCCTGACGCTCGATGGTGATGACAGCAAGCTGCGTGTCGATTCCAACCTGCGCGGTGTTGCAATCGATCTGCCTGCGCCGTTCGGCAAGCCGGCAGCGCAGGAGCGGGACGCTAGCTGGCGCATGACTCTTTCCGGGCGCGAGCGGCGTTACTGGGCGGATTATGGCGATCTGGCCAGCTTGAGTCTGGCAGCACCTGCCGGTGCACTGGCGGATGGACGCGGTGAGGTGGTGGTCGGCGGCGGCGCAGCAGGCCTGCCACCTGGCCAGGGGCTGCGTGTACGTGGGCGTCTGGATGAACTGGACCTAGATGCCTGGAAGCAGCTCGGCAGCAATCATCCGGTCAAGGTGGATGCGGACAGCCAGCGTCTGTTTCGCAGTGCACGGTTGGATATCGGACGGTTCCGAGGTTTTGGGCAGGAGGTCGATCAGTTGACGGTCGGCCTAGAGAGAGACGGAAAGGGTTGGGCCATACAGCTCGATAGTGACCTGGCAGCCGGTCGCGTGTTGCTGGCCGATAGCGAGGGTGTACCGATTCGTGTCGATCTGCAGCATGTGCGTCTTCCTGCACCCGACCCTGATGCAGAAAAGACCGATGGTGCACCTGATCCACTGGCCGATTTCGACCCCAGCCAGATGCCGGCGCTGGATATCAGCATCCAGCGTGTGCAGCGCGGCGACAAGGTGCTCGGTGCCTGGTCGCTCAAAGTCCGCCCGGAAGCCCAGGGCGTGCGTTTCGATGAACTCGATCTTGACCTGCAGGGATTGAAGATCGGCGGCAGTGCCGGCTGGCGAGGTACGCCGGGCAATACGCGCAGCTGGTACAAGGGGCGCCTGCAGGGCAAGAATCTCAGCGACATCCTCAAGGCCTGGGATTTTGCTCCGAGCGTGACCAGCGAGAGTTTCCGTGTCGACGTCGATGGCAGTTGGCCCGGCTCGCCAGCCTGGTTCTCGCTCAAGCGCTTCTCGGGCAATCTCGACCCCTCGCTGCGCAAGGGGCAGTTCGTCGAAGTACAGGGCTCTGCCCAGGCGCTGCGAGTGTTCGGCTTGCTCAACTTCAACTCCATCGGTCGCCGTCTGCGCCTGGATTTCTCCGACCTGCTGGGCAAGGGGCTCAGTTATGACCGGGTCAAGGGCAACCTGCAGGCGACCAATGGCTTGTTCGTTACTCAGGAGCCCATCACCCTGACCGGGCCTTCGAGCAATCTTGAGCTCAACGGCAATCTGGATATGCGCGATGAGCGTATCGACGCCAAACTGCTGGTGACCCTGCCGGTGACCAATAACCTGCCGTTGGCGGCCTTGATCGTCGGTGCGCCGGCGATCGGTGGAGCCCTGTTCGTGGCGGACAAGTTGCTGGGCGACAAGGTCGCGCGTTTTGCAAGCGTGCAATACGAGGTCAAGGGGCCGCTGCAGGACCCGGATATCAGTTTCGACAAGCCATTCGAAAAACCGCAATGACTTGGCGTCTTGGCGTAGGCTGTTACAACGAGAACCGATGAGTACCACCATGAATCTCGCTGTAATTCAGATGGTCAGTCAGGACGACGTGCAAACCAACCTGCGCCTGGCCCGTCGTATGCTGGAACGAGCCGCCCAGGGCGGTGCACGCCTAGCCGTGCTGCCCGAGAACTTCGCTGCCATGGGGCGTCGAGACCTGGCCACCATCGGCCGTGCCGAGGCAGTGGGCGAGGGGCCGATCCTGCCCTGGTTGAAACGGGCCGCGCGTGACCTCAGTTTATGGATAGTGGCCGGCACCTTGCCGTTGCCGCCGGATGACGATGCCGAGGGCAAGCCGCGCGCATGCTCGCTGCTGATCGACGACCAGGGCGAACGCGCGGCTCGCTACGACAAGCTGCACCTGTTCGATGTCGACGTCACCGACAACCGTGGCCGTTATCGTGAGTCCGATGATTTCGCCCATGGCCAGCGTGTGGTGGTGGCTGATACGCCGGTGGGGCGCCTGGGGTTGAGTGTGTGTTACGACTTGCGCTTTCCTGAACTGTTCGGGGCGCTGCGGGAAGCCGGCGCGGAGCTGATCAGCGTACCCGCCGCGTTCACGGCAGTGACTGGCGCGGCGCACTGGCAGGTGCTGACGCGTGCCCGCGCCATCGAAACCCAGTGTTATGTGCTGGCCGCCGGGCAGGGCGGCGAGCACCCCGGGCAGCGCATGACCTTCGGCCATTCGGCCATCATCGACCCCTGGGGCAGCGTACTGGCCGAGCAGGATCAAGGCGAAGCCGCATTGCTGGCTTCGCGCGATGCCACCGAGCAGGCAGCCATACGCCAACGTATGCCGGTGCAGCAGCACCGCCGATTCTTTTTATCGGGCGCACCGCGTCCGATCGTTGTGGAGTGATCATGAATACGATGTTGCAATCCGTCAGCGAGCACCTGCTGGCGCCCGGGAACCTGACGCTCGACAGCCTCAGCGCCGTACTGGGCGAAGTGGCAGGTCCTGGCATCGATGCTGCTGATCTGTACTTTCAAAGCCAGGTGTCGGAAACCTGGGTGCTGGAAGATGGCATCGTCAAGGAAGGCAGTTTCAACCTCGATCAGGGCGTCGGCGTGCGCGCCCAGTCCGGTGAGAAAACCGGTTTTGCCTACAGCAATGCGATCAGCCTCGATGCCTTGACCCAGGCCGCACAGGCGGCGCGTTCGATCTCACGCGCCGGCCAGCAAGGCGGGGTACAGGCTTTCGTCAGTCCACAGGTGTCCCAGCTCTATGCCGACGGTAATCCGCTGGATGTCATGAGTCGCGCCGAGAAGGTCGAACTGCTGCAACGCATCGACCGCGCCACGCGTGCGCTGGATCCGCGTATCAAACAGGTGACCGTCAGCCTGGCCGGCGTCTGGGATCGGATTCTGGTTGCAGCGCATGATGGCGGTCTCAGCGCCGATATCCGTCCGCTGGTGCGTTTCAATGTCAGCGTCATCGTCGAACAGAACGGCCGCCGCGAGCGTGGTGGCCATGGCGGCGGTGGGCGCACCGATTACCGTTACTTTCTAGAGGAAGATCGCGCCATGGGCTATGCCCGCGAGGCGCTGCGCCAGGCGCTGGTCAACCTCGAAGCCATTGCCGCACCCGCCGGCAGCATGCCGGTGGTGATGGGGGCCGGTTGGTCTGGCGTGCTGCTGCACGAAGCCGTTGGCCATGGCCTGGAAGGTGATTTCAACCGCAAGGGCAGCTCGGCCTATAGCGGCAAGGTCGGGCAGAAGGTTGCCTCCAGTCTCTGCACCATCGTCGATGACGGCACCCTGGCCGGTCGTCGAGGCTCGCTCAGTGTCGACGATGAGGGTACGCCGACCCAATGCACGACGCTGATCGAGAACGGCGTGCTCAAGGGCTATATGCAGGACAAGCTCAACGCGCGCCTGATGGGCGTGGCAGCTACCGGCAACGGTCGTCGCGAGTCCTACGCACACCTGCCGATGCCACGCATGACCAACACCTACATGCTGGCCGGCGAGAGCGACCCGGAGGAGATCATCCGTTCGGTGAAAAAAGGCATTTACTGCGCCAATCTCGGTGGCGGCCAGGTGGACATCACCAGCGGCAAGTTCGTCTTCTCTACCAGTGAGGCCTACCTGATTGAGGACGGCAAGATCACCGCGCCGGTAAAAGGTGCCACGCTGATCGGCAACGGCCCCGAAGCCATGAGCCGGGTGTCCATGGTCGGCAATGATCTGGCTCTGGATAGCGGCGTGGGCACCTGTGGCAAGGATGGCCAGTCGGTGCCGGTCGGTGTCGGTCAGCCGACGCTGAAGATAGACGCGATCACCGTCGGAGGCACCGGTGCCTGAGGTAATGTCGAATCAGCGCAGGCCGCGCTGGATTTCGTCGAGCTCACGGATGTACTTGAACACCTTGCGCGCGGCGGCAGGCGGCTTGTTGCGCGCGGCTTCATGCTGGGCATGACGAACCAGCCCGCGCAGGTGCTGGACGTCGGCATCGGGATAAAGCTCGACGAAGCTTTCCAGCGCACTGTCGCCTTCGCCGATCAGGCGGTCGCGCCAGCGCTCAAGGGCATGGAAGCGCTCGTTGTATTCGCGGGTGGAGCTGTCCACCTGGTCGAGCATAGCGATGATCGCCTCGACGTCCTGTTCACGCATCAGCTTGCCGATGAACTGGATATGGCGTTTGCGCGCGGTGTTGGCAGTATGTTTCGGCGCTTCGGCGAGGGCGCGGCGTAGTGCGTCGGTCAGCGGCATTTTCGCCAGCAGGTCCGGCTTGAGCGTAGTCAGGCGCTCGCCGAGTTCCTGCAGTGCATGCAGTTCGCGCTTGACCTGGGATTTGCTCTTCTCCAGGGAGAAGTCGTCGTAGGAATCAGACATGGGGTGGGTCCAGAGGGAAACGCCGCCATGATAGCAGCAACCGTGATTGCCGGCCTGTGGCTGGTAATCGACAGCAGGCCCTGGACCAAGCTCACGGGGGCCTGTGCCAAGAGAGTCGGGAGTGGTTATGAGTGAAGTAGAACGGATCGGGCCGCAGGCTCTGCCCGCGTTGCAGCAGCAGGTCGAGACGATTCTCGCCGAGGCCAGGCGCCAGGGCGCCAGCGCCTGCGAAGTGGCCGTTTCTGCGGGGCAGGGGCTTTCCACTACGGTGCGTCAGGGCGAGGTGGAAACCGTCGAGTTCAATCGCGACCAGGGCTTCGGCATCACGCTCTATGTCGGCCAGCGCAAGGGCTCGGCGAGCACTTCTGCGACCGGTGAGGCCGCGATTCGCGAGACGGTGGCGGCAGCCTTGGCGATTGCCAAACATGCATCCGAAGACGAGTGCGCCGGTTTGGCCGATGCGGCGCTGATGGCGCGCGAACTGCCGGAGTTGGATCTCTATCACCCCTGGTCGATCACTCCGGAGCAGGCAGTCGAGCAGGCACTGGCCTGTGAAGCGGCAGCGTTCGCCGCCGACACCCGGATCAAGAACGCGGACGGTACCAGCCTCAACACCCATCAGGGTTGCCGCGTTTACGGCAACAGCCATGGTTTCGTTGGTGGCTATGCCAGCACCCGCCACAGCCTGAGTTGCGTGATGATCGCCGAAGGCGAAGGACAGATGCAGCGTGACTACTGGTATGACGTCAATCGCCAGGGCGAACTGCTGGCCGACGCCGCGGGTATCGGCCAGCGGGCTGCCGAGCGTGCGGTCAGCCGCCTTGGTGCTCGACCGGTACCGACCTGTGAGGTGCCGGTGCTGTTCGCTGCCGAGCTTGCCGGCGGGTTGTTCAGTCACCTGCTGGCGGCAATCTCGGGCGGCAATCTCTATCGTCACTCCTCCTTCCTCGAAGGCGCACTTGGCCAGCGTCTTTTTCCCGAGTGGCTGAGCCTCGACGAGCGCCCGCATCTTCCACGAGCCCTGGGCAGTGCGGCTTTCGATGGCGATGGCCTTGCCACTTACGCCAAGCCGTTCGTGGAGAAGGGAGAGTTGGTGTCTTACGTACTCGGCACCTATTCCGGGCGCAAGCTGGGTTTGCCGAGCACTGCCAATTCGGGTGGTGTGCACAACCTGTTCGTCACCCATGGCGATGAGGATCAGCAGGCGCTGATCCGGCGCATGGGGCGCGGCCTGCTGGTGACCGAGCTGATGGGGCAGGGCTTGAATCTGGTTACCGGTGACTACTCCCGTGGCGCGGCGGGCTTCTGGGTGGAGAATGGCGAGATCCAGTTCCCGGTGCAGGAGGTGACCATCGCCGGCAACCTGCGCGATATGTTCCGCCAGATTGTGGCAGTCGGTCGCGACCTGGAGCGGCGCGGCAATATCTGCACCGGCTCGGTGCTGATCGAGAAGATGACCGTCGCCGGCAGTTGAAGCTGGCAGTAACGACAAGGCCACCCGCGGGTGGCCTTCGTTTTAGCGAGAGATATTACTCGCCTTCGTCGAAGTAGTTCTCTATCAGGCCTACCAGGGCGGCCATCGCTTCTTCGTCCTGCTCGCCCTCGGTCAGCAGGTGCACGTTGGAGCCCTTGCCGGCCGCCAGCATCATGACGGCCATGATGCTCTTGCCGTCCACCAGACTTTCGGTGCTGCGACCGATGCGCACCTGGCAGGGGTAAGTGCTCGCCACGCCGACGAACTTCGCAGCGGCGCGGGCATGTAGACCAAGCTTGTTGATGATGGTGATTTCACGTGCGGGCATCGCGGCATGGCTCCTTAGCTGAGGTCGCGGTGACGCACCTGGACATTCTTCAGCGAGTCTTTGAGCGCCTGGCTCAGGCGATTGGCCAGATACACAGAGCGGTGGTGACCACCGGTGCAACCGATGGCGATTGTGACGTAGGCGCGGTTGCTGGCAGCGAAGCGCGGTAGCCATTTTTCCAGATAGGCGAGGATATCCTGATACATTTCCTCGACCTCCGGCTGCGCAGCCAGGTAGTCGATCACAGGTTGATCCATGCCGGAGTAGTCGCGCAGTTCCGGCTTCCAGTAAGGATTGGGCAGGCAGCGTGCATCGAACACCAGATCGGCGTCGACCGGCATGCCACGCTTGAAGCCGAAGGACTCGACGAGAAAGGCGGTTCCGGTCTGTGTCTGGCCGAGCAGGCGCAGTTTGAGCGTATCGCGCAACTGATAAAGGTTTAGTCGAGTCGTGTCGATCTTCAGATCGGCACGATCGGTGATCGGCGCCAGCAGCAGACTTTCGTACGCAATGGCTTCGGCCAGCGAGCGGTTATCGTTGGTCAGCGGATGGCGCCTGCGGGTTTCCGAAAAACGCTTGAGCAGCGTCTCGTCTTCGGCGTCGAGGTAGAGCACATCGCAGCGGATATTACGTTTGCGTACTTCTTCGAGCAGTTCCGGGAAACGCTTGAGCTGACTCAGCAGGTTACGTGCATCGATGGAAACGGCCACTTGCGGCAGCAGCATGTCGCTGTGCGGCAGGAAGCGCTCGGCGAGGTCCGGTAGCAGACCGGCCGGGAGGTTGTCGATGCAATAGAAACCGTTGTCCTCAAGTACATCGAGGGCGGTGCTCTTGCCCGAGCCCGAGCGACCGCTGACGATGATCAGGCGCATGTCATTGACCGTTCTGAATGTCCACCACGACCTGATAGAGATCTCCGCCATTGTTGGCCTGGCGTAGACGTTCACGTACATCCTGACGATCGAGCATGCTGGCGATCTGGCGCAGCAACTCGAGGTGGGCGTCGGTTGCCGCTTCCGGCACCAGCAGGACGAACAGCAGGTCGACCGGTGCGCCGTCGATGGCGTCGAAGTCGACAGCCGCATCGAGGTGCAGTACGGCGCTGATGGGGGCACTGCAGCCTGCCAGGCGGCAGTGGGGAATGGCTATGCCGTTGCCGAAGCCGGTGGAGCCGAGCTTCTCGCGGGCGATGAGGCTCTCGAAGATGTCCTGGGCATCCAGGTCGGGCAGGTCGCGCGCAACCAGATTGGCGATCTGTTCGAGCACGCGTTTCTTACTGCCGCCCGGCACGTTCACCAGGGAACGGCCGGGGGTCAGGATGTTTTCAAGTCGGATCATGGATGGGGAATGTTAGCGGGCCGTGGCGCCTTGCAGGCGCTCGAGCTGCTTTTCCTTGTGCTTGATGAGTTGACGGTCGAGTTTATCGGCCAACAGGTCGATGGCAGCGTACATATCCTGATGTTCGGCATTGGCGACGACTTCGCCGCCGGCGACATGCAGGGTGGCTTCGATCTTCTGCTTGAGTTTCTCGACCTCCATGGTCACCTGAACGTTGGTGATCTTGTCGAAGTGGCGTTCCAGTCGGCCCAGTTTCTCGCCGATGTAGTCACGCAGGGCGTCGGTCACATCCAGCTGATGTCCACTGATGTTGACTTGCATACCGCTTTCTCCTTGTTGCCTTGTGTAAGAGACGGGCCCTATTCGACCCGCCGCCGGAACACTTTGGCCTGAAGACCTTGTGCCTTCAGTCGATCTGGCCTACATCAGTCGCTTGCGCTCACTGGAGGGCGCTATACCGAGGGACTCGCGATACTTGGCGACCGTCCGACGGGCGACTTGGATGCCTTGTGCCTCCAGTAAACCAGCGATCTTGCTGTCACTCAATGGCTTTTTCGCGTTTTCCGCAGCAACCAGTTTTTTGATGATGGCGCGGATCGCGGTGGACGAGCATTCACCGCCTTCAGCGGTGCTGACGTGGCTGGAGAAGAAATATTTCAGCTCGTAAATACCACGTGGCGTGTGCATGAATTTCTGCGTGGTCACGCGTGAGATCGTCGACTCGTGCATACCTACCGCTTCGGCGATGTCGTGCAGGACCAGAGGCTTCATCGCCTCGTCGCCGTAGTCGAGAAAACCACGTTGGTGCTCGACGATCTGTGTGGCCACCTTCATCAGCGTTTCGTTGCGGCTCTGCAGGCTCTTGATGAACCAGCGCGCCTCCTGCAACTGGTTGCGCATGAAGGTGTTGTCGGCGCTGGAGTCGGCGCGTTTGACGAAGCCGGCATACTGCGGGTTGACCCTCAGTCGTGGCATGGCTTCCTGGTTCAGTTCCACCAGCCAGCGGTCGTTGTGCTTACGCACGATCACGTCCGGTACTACGTATTCCGGCTCGCTGGACTCGATTTGCGAGCCCGGTCGCGGATTCAGGCGCTGGATCAGGTCGATGACCTGGCGCAGCTCGTCTTCCTTGAGTTTGGTGCGGCGCATCAGCTGTGCGTAGTCGCGGCTGCCGAGCAGCTCCAGGTAGTCGCTGACCACGCGCTGGGTTTCGTTCAGCCAGGGCGTGTTGGCAGGTAGCTGGCGCAATTGCAGCAGCAGGCATTCGCGCAGGTCGCGGGCGCCGATACCGGCCGGTTCGAACTGCTGGATGCGGTGCAGCACGACCTCGACTTCGTCCTGCTCGATATCCAGTTCGGGGTCGAAGGACTCGGTCACTTCCTCGAGGGTTTCTTCGAGGTAGCCATCATTGTTGATGCAGTCGATCAGGGTGGCGGCAATCAGTCGGTCCTTGTCCGACATGGGAGCCAGGTTCAGTTGCCAGAGCAGGTGACTGTGCAGGCTCTCACCGCTAGAGGTGCGAGTGGTGAAGTCCCACTCGTCGTCATCGTTGCTGGGCAGGCTGCTGGCGCTGGTCTGGTAGATGTCTTCCCAGGCGGTATCGACCGGCAGCTCGTTGGGGATGCGTTCGCCCCACTCGCCGTCTTCCAGGTTGTCCACCGTCGGAGTGGTTTCCTGATAGCTCTCTTCCTTGCTCGGGGCAGGGGTAGCGCTTTCGGCGCCATCGGCCATCGGGTCGCTGTTGTCGAAGTCGTCGCCATCTTCCTGGCGCTCGAGCATGGGGTTGGATTCCAGCGCCTCCTGGATTTCCTGTTGCAGGTCCAGGGTGGACAGTTGGAGGAGGCGGATAGCCTGTTGCAGCTGCGGGGTCATCGTCAGCTGCTGGCCCATCTTGAGGACTAGCGATGGTTTCATTGCAGACCTTAATTTACTGGCGAGTTACGCCTTCCACATCAGGGCGCCGAAGCGCCGCCAGGAAGCAAATTATATGCCTGAATTTCTCGTTCTTGCCTAGGGGTTGCAATATTTCTGTAGCGAAACAGCGGCGACCTAGAGGCGGAACTCGTGGCCCAGATAAACTTCCTTCACCGTCTGGTTGGCGAGGATGGTTTCGGCGTCACCTTCGGCGATCAGCTGTCCGTCGTTGACGATATAGGCGGTCTCGCAGATGTCCAGGGTCTCGCGCACGTTGTGATCGGTGATCAGGATGCCGATGCCCTTGGTCTTGAGGTGGTGGATGATCTGCTTGATATCGCCCACCGAAATCGGGTCGACCCCGGCGAAGGGTTCGTCGAGCAGAATGAACTTGGGGTTGGTCGCCAGGGCGCGGGCAATCTCCACGCGGCGTCGTTCACCGCCGGACAGGCTCATGCCGAGGCTGTCGGCGATGTGGTGGATGTGGAATTCCTGCAGCAGGTTTTCCAGCTCCGCCTGGCGTCCGGCGCGATCCAGGTCCTTGCGGGTCTCGAGAATGGCCATGATGTTGTCGGCCACCGACAGCTTACGGAAGATCGACGCTTCCTGCGGCAGGTAGCCGATGCCGGCGCGAGCGCGGCCGTGCATCGGTTGATGGCTGACGTCCAGGTCGTCGATCAGCACGCGGCCCTGATCGGCGCGTACCAGGCCGACGATCATGTAGAAGCAGGTGGTCTTGCCGGCACCATTGGGGCCGAGCAGGCCAACGATCTGGCCGCTTTCGATGCTCAGGCTGACGTCACGCACGACCTGACGGCTCTTGTAGCTTTTCGCCAGGTGTTGGGCTTTGAGAATGGCCATTACTGCTGCTGATCCGCGGGTTTGTTCTTCGGTTGGATGACCATGTCGATGCGCGGGCGCGGCGTGCTGACGTTGCCGCCCGTGGCGCGACCGGCATTGACGATCTGGCGGCGGGTGTCATAGACGATCTTCTCGCCTTCGAAGGTGATACCTTCCTGGATCACCTTGGCCTGATCGATCAGCACGATGCGCTCGTTGCTGGCGAAATACTGGATGGTCTTGCCGTAGGCTTTGACGATGTCCTTGTCCACGGCTGGCTTTTGCTCGTAGTAAGCCAGGTTGCCCACCGAGGTGAAGACGTCGATATCGCCGCTGGCGGTCTGCGTGATGGTCACGGTGTCGCCGGTGATCTTCAGGGTGCCCTGGGTGATGATCACGTCACCCCGGTACACGGCGACGCCCTGCTTGTCATCCAGTTCGGCGCTGTCGGCCTGGATGCGAATCGGCTGGTCTCGATCCGATGGCAGTGCCCAGGCAGCCGCGCTTCCCAATGCGGCGCCGAGGCTGAGAATCAGGGGGAGGGTATTAACGAACCTCATGCTGGCCTCTTACGTTGGACTGCAGGAGCATCCTGCCGTCATTCAAGTACGCTTTCATTCCTTGTGCCGTGGTCACCCCGTTGGCCGCGACGATTCTAACGGCTTGCTCGGTCTGCGCATATTCCTTGTCAGGAATAACGGTCATGCGGCTACTGGTGATGATAGTTGGACGGTTCTTGGCATCGGTGCGGGCGATGCGCACGTCGTCGATCAGTTCTACCTCGACGCCGCCAGGTGAGACTTCGGCACGCTGGCTGGTGACTTTCCACGGCAGTTCTGTGCCGCGATAGAGGTCCAGCTTGGGCGTGTCTACCAGAGTGATGTCGGTGTTCTTGACGTGTTCGAGCTTGTCCGCAGTCATGCGGTAGTGCACCTTGCCGTCGTCCTGGAATTGCACGGTGCGCGCGCCCATCACATAGAAGTCGACGACGTTGTCGTCGCCGCTCTGTTGAGTTACGCGGGCGCTGTCCGGCGCTAGGTTCCAGTAGCCGAGGGCGGCCACCACGATCGCAATCAGGGCGAATATCAGAATATTGAGGATTTTACGCGGCATGCTGTTCTCTAGAGGTAGGCGGCTTGGGCCGCATCCAGTGTGCCCTGGGCGCGCATGATCAGTTCGCAGAATTCCCGCGCCGCACCGTCGCCGCCGCGGGCCTGGGTTACACCATGGGCGTTCTGGCGCACGAAGCTGTCAGCGCTGGCCACGGCCATGCCCAATCCGACCCGGCGGATCACTGGAAGATCCGGCAGATCGTCGCCCAGATAGGCGACCTCTTCATAGCTTAGGCCGAGTTCGGCGAGCAGGCCGTCGAGCACCACGAGTTTGTCCTCTCGGCCCTGAAACAGATGCTGGATACCGAGGTTGTTGGCGCGGCGTTCGACTACCGGGGTCTTGCGTCCGCTGATGATGGCAGTGCGCACGCCCGAGTTGATTAGCATCTTGATGCCGTGGCCGTCGAGCGTGTTGAACGTCTTGAATTCACTACCGTCTTCGAGAAAGTACAGGCGTCCGTCGGTGAGGACGCCGTCGACGTCGAAGATCGCCAGTTTAACGACGCGGGCGCGTTGCAGCAGGTCGTTCATTACATTACTCCAGCGCGCAGCAGGTCGTGCATGTTGAGGGCGCCGACCGGGTTGTCCTGGTCGTCGACCACCACGAGGGCGTTGATCTTGTGGTCTTCCATGATCTTCAGGGCTTCGGCGGCGAGCATTTCGGCACGGGCGGTCTTGCCGTGCGGGGTCATGACTTCGTCGATCGATGCGTGGCGTACGTCTATGCCCTTGTCCAGAGTACGGCGCAGATCGCCATCGGTGAAAATGCCCGCCAGTCGGCCGTCTTCTTCGAGTACCACCGTCATCCCCAGGCCCTTCTGGGTCATTTCCAGCAGAGCATCGCGCAGGCTGGTGCCGCGGTGTACGCGCGGCAGTGCATCGTCCTTGTGCATCACGTTCTCGACCTTGAGAAGCAGGCGACGGCCGAGGGCGCCGCCCGGATGGGAGAAGGCGAAGTCTTCGGCGGTGAAACCGCGTGCTTCCAGCAAGGCGATGGCCAGGGCGTCGCCGAGCACTAGGCTGGCAGTGGTCGAGGAGGTCGGAGCCAGGTTCAGCGGGCAGGCCTCCTGCGAGACGCGAGCGTCGAGATTGACTTCGGCTGCCTTGGCCAACGGTGAGTCGGGGTTGCCGGTCATGCTGATCAGGCGGATGCCGAGGCGTTTTATCAAAGGAAGCAGGGTGACGATCTCGGCGGTCGAGCCCGAGTTGGACAGAGCCAGGACGATATCGTCCTTGGTGATCATGCCCATATCGCCGTGGCTGGCCTCGGCCGGATGGACGAAGAACGCCGTGGTGCCGGTGCTGGCCAGGGTCGCGGCGATCTTGTTGCCGATGTGCCCTGACTTGCCCATGCCAACCACGACCACGCGACCGTTGCAGTTCAGGATCAGCTCACAGGCCTTGATGAAATCGGCGTTGATGCGTGGCAGCAGCTCCTGCACCGCTTCCAGTTCGAGGCGAATGGTGCGCTGCGCGGAATCAATCAGGTCGCGGGTCTGGTTCATGGGGCTGAGCTGTCGGCCGAAAAAAGACGGGGATTATAACGGGAAAAGCTTTCCGCGCTCACCTTCGCTTTCAAGTGGTCCGTGTCGAAGCTGTCGCAAGTCTGAATACTGCATTGTGGCGCTATTGGGCGACATGTTCGGCAAATGCTATAGTTTGCGGCCTTTTTTGGCCCCTCCCTCTGGCCGACGCGTGTCCCCGCATCGGGAGGCGGCGTCTGCAAGGAAGGCCTGTTTTCAAGGAGTTCAGATGAGCGCCGAGCACGAGTACGCGATCGAGTTGCAGGGCGTCAGCTTTCAGCGCGGCACGCGGTCGATTTTCGACAGGGTCGACATTCGCATTCCGCGCGGCAAAGTCACCGGCATCATGGGGCCCTCCGGCTGCGGCAAGACTACCTTGTTGCGCCTGATTGCCGCCGAGCTGCGCCCTTCTGCAGGCGATGTTCGCGTCGACGGCATCAGCCTGCCGAAGCTCTCGCGCGACGAACTGTTCGATATGCGCAAGCAGATGGGCGTGCTATTCCAAAGCGGTGCGTTGTTCACCGATCTCGACGTGTTCGAGAACGTGGCCTTTCCGTTGCGCGTGCACACCAAGCTCCCCGAGGAGATGATTCGCGACATCGTCCTGATGAAGCTGCAGGCCGTTGGTCTGCGCGGGGCGCTGGAACTGATGCCGGATGAGCTGTCGGGCGGTATGAAGCGGCGCGTGGCGCTGGCACGTGCCATCGCCCTCGATCCGCAGATTTTACTGTATGACGAGCCGTTCGTCGGCCAGGACCCTATCGCCATGGGCGTGCTGGTGCGTTTGATTCGCCTGCTTAACGATGCCTTGGGAATCACCAGTGTGGTGGTCTCTCACGATCTAGCGGAAACCGCCAGCATCGCTGACTACATCTATGTGGTCGGTGATGCCCAGGTACTGGGGCAGGGTACGCCGGCCGAGCTGATGGCGTCGGATAATCCGCGTATCCGTCAGTTCATGAAGGGCATTCCGGATGGCCCGGTGCCATTCCATTTTCCAGCGCCGGACTATCGCGAAGATCTGTTGGGGAGAGGTTGATGCGCAGAATTTCACCGCTCGAACGGCTGCGTCTGTTTGGTCGTGCGGGTATCGATGTGGTCGCTACGCTGGGGCGTTCGGTGCTGTTTCTGCTGGGCGCGCTGTTCGGCCGCAGTCGCGCCGGCAAGCCGCTGCAATTGCTGATCAAGCAGCTTTTCGCAGTTGGTGTGATGTCGCTGGCGATCATCGTCGTCTCCGGCATCTTCATCGGCATGGTGCTGGCCCTACAGGGCTACAACATCCTGGTCAGCTACGGCTCCGAGCAGGCGGTCGGGCAGATGGTCGCGCTAACCCTGCTGCGTGAGTTGGGGCCCGTAGTGACTGCACTGCTGTTCGCCGGCCGTGCCGGCTCCGCGCTGACAGCCGAAATCGGCAACATGAAATCCACCGAGCAGCTCTCCAGCCTGGAAATGATCGGCGTCGATCCACTCAAGTACATCGTCGCGCCGCGGCTGTGGGCCGGCTTCATCTCCATGCCGCTGCTGGCGATGATCTTCAGTGTCGTCGGCATCTGGGGCGGGGCGATGGTGGCCGTGGACTGGCTGGGCGTCTACGAGGGCTCGTTCTGGGCCAACATGCAGAACAGTGTTTCCTTTTATGACGATGTGCTCAACGGCGTGATCAAGAGCATCGTCTTCGCCTTCGTGGTGACCTGGATCGCCGTATTCCAGGGCTACGACTGCGAGCCCACTTCCGAGGGCATCAGCCGCGCGACCACGCGCACCGTGGTGTACGCCTCGCTGGCCGTTCTGGGCCTGGATTTCATTCTGACCGCTTTGATGTTTGGAGACTTCTGATGCAAAACCGCACGCTGGAGATTGGTGTCGGCCTGTTCCTCATGGCTGGTGTGCTGGCCCTGCTGCTGTTGGCCTTGCGCGTCAGCGGCCTGAGCGTCGGCAGTGCAGGCGATACCTACAAAGTCTACGCCTACTTCGACAACATCGCCGGGCTCACCGTGCGCGCCAAGGTCACGATGGCCGGCGTGAGCATCGGCAAGGTCACCGCCATCGATCTGGATCGCGACAGCTACATGGGCCGGGTGACCCTGGAGCTTGATGGCAACGTCAATAACCTGCCCGAGGATTCCACTGCGTCGATCCTGACTGCAGGTCTGCTCGGTGAGAAGTACATCGGCATCAGCGTCGGTGGTGACGAGGAGGTGCTCAAGGACGGCAGCACCATCCACGACACGCAGTCCTCGCTGGTGCTGGAAGACCTGATTGGCAAATTCCTGCTCAATTCGGTCAATAAAGATGAAGCCAATTGATGAGGGCTCCTCAGATGTTCAAGACCGTGCGTAATTCCCTACTGGTGTTGCTGGCCGCCTTGCCGCTGCTGGCGGCCGCCGCGCCAAGTGCTCATGAAGTGGTGCAGCAGACCACCGATACCCTGCTGGCCGATCTCAAGGCCAACAAGGATCGCTACCGCAGCGACCCCAATGCCTTCTACGACTCCCTCAATGAGATTCTCGGCCCTGTGGTCGATGTCGATGGCATTTCCCGTGGTGTGATGACCGTGCGCTACTCGCGGCAGGCCTCGCCCGAGCAGATGAGCCGCTTTCAGGAGAACTTCAAGCGCAGCCTGATGCAGTTCTATGGCAATGCCCTGCTCGAATACAACAATCAGGATATTCGCGTGCTGCCGGCCAGCGGCAGGGCCGAGGGCGAGCGCACGTCGGTGGGCATGGAGATTCGTGATGGCAAGGGTGTGGTCTACCCGCTGTCCTACACCATGGTGTCGATCGATGGCGGCTGGAAGCTGCGCAATGTGGTGATCAACGGTATCAACGTCGGCAAGCTGTTCCGCGACCAGTTCGCCCAGTCGATGCAGACCAATCGCAACGACCTCGACAAGGTCATCGATACCTGGGCCGATACCGTGGCCAGGGCGCGCCAGGCTCGGGGCGAGTCGTGAGCCAGGCCAGCATAACCGAGCGCAGCACTGGGCAACTGCAACTGGCCGGCGTGCTGGACTACAGCACCGGGCCGCAACTGCGGGAGCAAGGGGCGCGCCTGATTGCTTCCAGCAGTGCCGCGCGTCTGTCGCTCGACTGCAATGCCGTGGAAAAATCCAGCAGCGTCGGTTTGGCGTTGCTGCTGGCGTTCATGCGTGATGCGCGCAAGGCGGGCCGTGAGCTGACCATCAGTGGGCTGCCTGACGACATGCGCGAGATCGCCCAGGTCAGCGGCTTGCTCGAGTTACTGCCGCTGCAATCGTGAAGCGCTTCCCGTCGTTCCGTCAGCACCGCTGCTGGCGGGGTTCGCAGGCGGGAGGCTTTTTTGTATGATGGCCGACCCGCGGGCGCCGGTGCCCGAAAGCGTCAGTCGAGGTCGAGCATGCAGGCTGCAGAAGTAAAAAGCCTCCTAGAGGAAAAACTCCCGAATACCCAGGTGGAAGTCGAAGGCGAAGGCTGCAACTTCCAGCTCAATCTGATCAGCGACGAGCTGGCCGCTCTCAGCCCGGTCAAGCGTCAGCAGCAGATCTATGCCCACCTCAACGCCTGGATCGCCGATGGCAGCATCCACGCCGTGACCATGAAATTCTTCAGCCAGGCCGATTGGGCCGCGCGTTCCTGAGCCTGCGGGCGACGAGATTCCTATGGATAAACTGATCATTACCGGCGGCGCTCGCCTCGATGGCGAAATCCGCATTTCCGGTGCGAAGAACTCTGCGCTGCCTATTCTGGCGGCGACCCTGCTGGGTGATGCCCCCGTCACCATCTGCAACCTGCCGCACCTGCACGACATCACCACCATGATCGAGCTGTTCGGTCGCATGGGCATCGAGCCGGTGATCGACGAGAAGCTGGCGGTTGAAGTTGATGCCCGCGCAATCAAGACCCTGGTCGCGCCTTACGAGCTGGTAAAAACCATGCGCGCCTCGATTCTGGTGCTCGGCCCGATGGTCGCTCGCTTCGGTGAGGCCGAGGTGGCGCTGCCTGGTGGTTGCGCCATCGGTTCACGTCCGGTCGACCTGCACATCCGTGGCCTCGAGGCCATGGGTGCGATCATCGATGTCGAAGGTGGCTACATCAAGGCCAAGGCGCCGGAGGGTGGCCTGCGCGGTGCGCACTTCTTCTTCGACGTGGTCAGCGTGACCGGTACCGAGAACATCATGATGGCCGCGACCCTGGCCAAGGGCCGCAGCGTGCTGGAAAACGCCGCGCGTGAGCCTGAGGTGGTCGATCTGGCCAACTGCCTGATCGCCATGGGCGCGAAGATCCAGGGCGCGGGTACCGATACCATCATCATCGACGGTGTCGAGCGCCTGCATGGTGCTCGTTTCAGTGTGATGCCCGACCGTATCGAGACCGGCACCTATCTGGTCGCCGCTGCCGTCACCGGTGGTCGCGTCAAGGTCAAGGATGCCGACCCGTCGACCCTGGAGGCTGTGCTGGCCAAGCTGCAGGAAGCGGGGGCCGAGATCACCACTGGTCCGGACTGGATCGAGTTGGACATGAAAGGCAAGCGTCCGAAGGCCGTCAACCTGCGCACCGCTCCGTACCCGGCGTTCCCCACCGACATGCAGGCGCAGTTCATTGCCCTGAATGCCGTGGCCGAAGGCACTGGCACCATCATCGAAACCGTTTTCGAAAACCGCTTCATGCACGTCTACGAGATGCTGCGCATGGGCGCCAATATCCTGGTCGAAGGCAACACGGCGGTAGTCACCGGCGTCGAGAGACTCAAAGGCGCGCCAGTCATGGCGACCGACCTGCGTGCCTCGGCGAGTCTGGTGCTGGCTGCGCTCGTGGCCGAGGGCGATACGTTGATCGACCGTATCTACCACATCGACCGTGGTTATGAGTGCATCGAAGAGAAGTTGCAGTTGCTGGGTGCCAAGATCCGCCGCGTTCCGGGTTGATTGCCTGCGTCCGTTGTCGTTAGGCCGCCCCCTGTCGGAGCGGCCGCTTCCGTTCAAGGAAACCGTTTCATGCTGACCATCGCCCTGTCCAAAGGCCGTATTCTCGATGACACCCTGCCATTGCTGGCCGCAGCGGGCATCGAGCCGACCGAGAACCCGGACAAGAGCCGCAAGCTGATCATCCCGACCACTCAGGATGACGTGCGTCTGCTGATCGTGCGAGCCACCGACGTGCCGACCTATGTCGAGCACGGCGCTGCCGACCTGGGCGTGGCCGGCAAGGACGTGTTGATGGAGTACGGCGGCCAGGGCATCTACGAGCCGCTGGATCTGCAGATCGCCAAGTGCAAGCTGATGACTGCCGGCAAGATCGGCGCGCCGGAGCCCAAGGGCCGCCTGCGCGTGGCCACCAAGTTCGTCAATGTCGCCAAGCGCTACTACGCCGAGCAGGGGCGTCAGGTCGACATCATCAAGCTGTACGGCTCGATGGAGCTGGCGCCGCTGGTTGGCCTGGCTGACAAGATCATCGATGTGGTCGACACCGGCAACACCCTGCGCGCCAACGGTCTGGAACCGCAGGAGCTGATCGCCACCATCAGCTCACGTCTGATCGTCAACAAGGCGTCGATGAAGATGCAGCACGCGCGCATCCAGGCGCTGATCGAAACCCTGCGTGGCGCCGTCGAGGCGCGACACCAAGGCTGACTCCTTTCCGCGACTTCTGGTCGCGGCAGCCTATCCGTGTCATAGCCATTTTTCTTGGGTGCCCGCACGGTGGGCTTGCTACATTACGGGCGCCCGAGAAACCGCCATTTAATGAGGCTTTCGCTATGACCGCACCCGTTGCCATCCGCCGACTCAACGCCGCCGATACGGACTTCGCGCGTCATCTGGATCATCTGCTGTCCTGGGAAAGTGTCTCCGACGATGGCGTCAACCAGCGCGTGCTGGAAATCATCCAGGCCGTGCGCGAGCGTGGTGACGCTGCGCTGGTCGAGTACACCCAGCGTTTCGATGGCCTCGAAGTCGCTTCCATGGCCGACCTGATCCTGCCGCGCGAGCGTCTGGAACTGGCCCTGACCCGCATCAGCGCCGAGCAGCGCCAGGCGCTTGAAGTAGCAGCCGAGCGCGTGCGCAGCTACCACGAGAAGCAGAAGCAGGATTCCTGGCGCTACACCGAGGCCGACGGCACCGTGCTGGGCCAGAAGGTCACCCCGTTGGACCGCGCCGGCCTGTATGTGCCTGGCGGCAAAGCCTCCTATCCATCTTCGGTATTGATGAACGCGATTCCGGCCAAGGTCGCCGGTGTGCCCGAAGTGGTCATGGTGGTGCCGACCCCGCGCGGCGAGATCAACGAGATCGTTCTCGCCGCCGCCGCCATCGCCGGTGTCGACCGTGTGTTCACCATTGGGGGCGCCCAGGCCGTCGCCGCCCTGGCCTATGGCACCGAGAGCGTGCCGCCAGTCGATAAAATCGTAGGACCTGGCAATATCTACGTAGCCACCGCCAAGCGCCATGTGTTCGGCAAGGTGGGCATCGACATGATCGCCGGGCCTTCCGAGATTCTGGTGGTGTGCGATGGCCAGACTGACCCGGATTGGATCGCCATGGATCTGTTCTCCCAGGCCGAGCACGACGAAGACGCTCAGTCGATTCTGGTCAGCCCGGATGCCGCCTTCCTCGACCGCGTGGCCGAGAGCATCGCCAAGCTGCTGCCGACCATGGAGCGTGCAGAGATCATCCGCACCTCGCTGGAAGGCCGTGGTGCGCTGATCCAGGTAGCCGACATGGCCCAGGCCATCATCGTTGCCAACCGCATCGCGCCGGAGCACTTGGAGCTTTCGGTGGCTGACCCAGAGGCCTGGTTGCCCGAGATTCGCCACGCTGGCGCGATCTTCATGGGCCGCTACACAGCAGAGGCCTTGGGCGACTATGTGGCTGGCCCGAACCACGTACTGCCGACGTCGGGCACCGCGCGGTTCTCCTCGCCCCTGGGTGTCTACGACTTCCAGAAGCGCTCGTCGATCATCTTCTGCTCGCCGGATGGCGCGTCGGAGCTGGGCAAGAGTGCTTCCGTGCTGGCCCGTGGCGAGTCGCTGACCGCGCATGCGCGCAGCGCCGAGTATCGGATCAAGTAAGGCCGGGTGCGTTGCGCACCCTTTGAATGTTTTGGTGCGCCTGGCGCACCCTACGGGATCGCGTTTCGCTGATTGAGCGAAGCGATATCCATCGCCCATATCACGCATTTCGAGGAGAGAAGGGCAGATGAGCAAATTCTGGAGCCCCTTCGTCAAAGACCTGGTGCCCTACGTGCCAGGTGAGCAGCCCAAGCTGAGCAAGCTGGTCAAGCTCAATACCAACGAGAACCCCTACGGCCCGTCGCCCAAGGCCATTGCAGCCATGCAGGCCGAGCTCAACGACGACCTGCGCCTGTACCCGGACCCTAACGGCGAGCGCCTGAAGCAGGCGGTGGCTGATTACTATGGTGTGCAGCCGGCCCAGGTGTTCGTCGGTAACGGTTCCGACGAAGTCCTGGCCCACGCGTTCCATGGTCTGTTCCAGCACGACGCACCGCTGCTGTTCCCGGATGTCAGCTACAGCTTCTATCCGGTCTACTGCGGCCTGTATGGCATCGAATATCAACAGGTGGCGCTGGACGAGCAGTTCCAGATTCGTGTGGAGGATTACGCCAAGCCAAACGCTGGGATCATCTTCCCCAATCCCAACGCGCCGACCGGTTGCCTGCTGCCGCTCGAGGCCGTCGAGCGCCTGCTGCAAGCCAGCCCGGATTCGGTGGTGCTGGTGGATGAGGCCTACATCGATTTCGGCGGGCAGACGGCCATCGCCCTGGTCGACAAGTATCCGAACCTGCTGGTGACTCAGACCCTGTCCAAATCACGTTCGCTGGCAGGGCTGCGCGTCGGCATCGCGGTCGGCCATCCGGACCTGATCGAGGCGCTGGAGCGGATCAAGAACAGCTTCAACTCCTATCCGCTCGATCGTATGGCTATTGCCGGTGCGGCGGCGGCGTTCGAGGATCGCGAGTACTTCGAGCAGACCTGTAAGCAGGTGATCGACAGCCGCGAGGCGGTCGTTGCGGGGCTACAAGCGCTGGGCTTCGAAGTGCTGCCCTCCGCGGCCAACTTCGTCTTCGCCCGCCATCCGGGTAAGGATGCCGCCGCTCTGGCAGCAGGCCTACGTGAGCAGGGCGTGATCGTGCGTCACTTCAAGCAGCAGCGCATCGCCCAGTTCCTGCGTATCACCATTGGTACCAAGGAACAGAACCAGGCCCTGCTGGATGCCTTGCGCGGGCTGTGAGATGGCCTGAGCAGACATGAAAAAGCCGGCTAATGCCGGCTTTTTCATGTTTCAGTTGTTGTTGACTGGCGGCCGGATGCCAATTTCCGCTGTCAGGCTCAGCGATTTGCCGTTACGCAGCACCTCGATGTTGATCTTGTCGCCCGGTTTCGTGCGTGCGACCTGGTTCATCGAGCGACGGCCGTCGCTGGCAGGCTCACCATCGATGCTGAGAATCAGGTCGCCCGGTTGCAGGCCGGCCTTCTGCGCCGGGCCATCACGGTACACGCCCGCAACGACGATGCCGGGGCGCCCGTCGAGACCGAAGGACTCGGCCAGCTCCGGCGTCAGCGGTTGCACCTCGACCCCCAGATAGCCGCGGATTACCTGACCGTGTTCGATGATGGCGCGCATCACCTCCATCGCCAGCTTTACCGGGATGGCGAAACCGATGCCCTGCGAGCCGCCGGACTTGGAGAAGATCGCCGTGTTGATGCCCACCAGGTTGCCGTGTGCATCGACCAGCGCGCCGCCGGAGTTGCCCGGGTTGATGGCGGCGTCGGTCTGGATGAAGTCTTCGTAGGTGTTGAGGCCCAATTGGTTGCGCCCGGTGGCGCTGATGATGCCCATGGTCACCGTCTGGCCGACACCGAAAGGGTTGCCGATGGCCAGCGTTACATCGCCGATGCGAATGCTGTCGGAGCGGCCGAGGGTGATCGCCTGCAGGTTGGGTAGGTCGATCTTCAAGACTGCCAGGTCGGTTTCCGGGTCGCTGCCGATCACTCGCGCCAAGGTCTCGCGACCATCCTTGAGTGCCACGACGATCTGATCGGCGCCGCTGACCACATGATTGTTGGTCAACAGGTAGCCTTCCTTGCTCATCAATACCGCCGAGCCGAGGCTGGATTCCATGCGCTGCTGACGCGGCAGGTTGTCGCCGAAGAATCGACGGAATGTCGGGTCTTCAAAAAGTGGGTGAGCCGGCTTGCTCACCAATTTTGTGGTGTACAGGTTGGCCACTGCCGGCGATGCGGTATCGACAGCCTCGGCGTAGGACACCGGGCCTTCCTGCAGACGGCTGTAGACCGGGGCCTGCACCAACTGCACATCCTGGCTTGGTAGCCCTACCCATTGCGGGTAGCGCTGGATCAGCAGCAGTGCGAGCAACACACCGACCAGCAGGGGCCAACCGAGAAAACGCAGTGCCTGGGGCATCGAGACAATCCTGAGGGTTGCGGGGGCCAAATGTCGCCCTTAAGGTGGCGCATTATAGTGAGGTGCTCGCCAATAAGGCAGCGGCCCGCAACAGCTTGAGAGGAATCTTCATGGCCATTGCCCTGTCCACGTTAGTGGAAGAAGCTGACGCTTTTCTGAACGCGTCGCGCATCAGTGATTATTGCCCCAATGGCCTGCAGGTCGAGGGGCGCCCGCAGGTCAGTCGTATCGTCAGCGGCGTTACCGCGAGCCAGGCCCTGATCGAAGCTGCCATCGAGGCTCAGGCCGATGTACTGCTGGTGCATCATGGCTATTTCTGGAAGGGCGAGAACCCCTGTGTCACTGGCATGAGGCAGCGCCGTTTGAAAGCCTTACTGACTCACGACATCAGCCTGCTGGCCTATCACCTGCCGCTCGACGTTCATCCCGAGGTGGGCAATAACGTGCAACTGGCGCGTCAGCTCGGCATTGTTGTCGAGGGCCCGCTGGAGCCTGAAAATCCACGTACCGTTGGCCTCGTCGGGTCGCTGGCAGAACCGATGAGCGCCGCCGATTTCGCCCGGCATATCCAGCAGACGCTGGGGCGCGAGCCGCTGCTTGTCGAAGGCGAAGGACTGATTCGCCGCGTTGGCTGGTGCACGGGCGGTGGCCAGGGCTATATCGACCAGGCGATTGCGGCTGGTGTCGATTTGTACCTGACCGGCGAAGCCTCCGAGCAGACCTTCCACAGCGCCCAGGAGAATGGTGTGAGCTTCATTGCAGCAGGCCATCATGCTACCGAACGTTATGGCGTGCAGGCGCTGGGTGATTATCTGGCGCGGCGTTTCGCTCTCGAGCACCTGTTCATCGACTGTCCGAACCCGATCTGAATGGTCTGAACGGGCAGGTATAACCCTAGATCGTTTCGGTCTAACCAGCGCCCTGAGTATAAGCAGACGCTGTGGTAGAGTGCGCGCTCGTCCACGGCCCGCCGGCCCCATAACAGCAAACCGTGAGTAGCCATGCTCGACAAACTGACCCATCTGAAGCAGCTGGAGGCGGAAAGCATCCACATCATTCGTGAAGTGGCCGCCGAATTCGATAACCCGGTGATGCTCTATTCCATCGGCAAGGATTCAGCCGTGATGCTGCATCTGGCCCGCAAGGCATTCTTCCCCGGCAAGCTGCCGTTCCCGGTGCTGCACGTCGACACGCGCTGGAAATTCCAGGAGATGTATCGCTTCCGCGAGAAGATGGTCGGTGAATACGGCCTGGAGCTGCTGACCCACATCAACCCCGATGGTGTGGCACAGGACATGAACCCCTTCACCTACGGCAGTGCCAAGCACACCGACGTGATGAAGACTGAGGGCCTCAAGCAGGCGCTGGACAAGTACGGCTTCGATGCCGCCTTCGGTGGTGCGCGTCGCGACGAAGAGAAGTCGCGTGCCAAGGAGCGCGTGTATTCCTTCCGCGACAGCAAGCACCGCTGGGACCCGAAGAACCAGCGCCCCGAGCTGTGGAACGTGTACAACGGCAAGGTGAAGAAGGGCGAGTCGATCCGCGTCTTCCCGCTGTCGAACTGGACCGAGCTGGATATCTGGCAATACATCTATCTGGAGCAGATCCCGATCGTGCCGCTGTATTTCGCTGCCGAGCGCGAGGTGATCGAGAAGAATGGCACGCTGATCATGATCGACGACGAGCGCATCCTCGAGCATCTGTCCGATGAAGAGAAGGCGCGCATCACCAAGAAGATGGTGCGTTTCCGCACCCTCGGCTGCTACCCGCTGACGGGGGCCGTGGAGTCCACGGCCACCTCGCTGCCGGAAATCATCCAGGAGATGCTCCTGACCAAGACCAGCGAACGTCAGGGCCGGGTCATCGACCACGACCAGGCTGGTTCGATGGAAGAGAAGAAACGTCAGGGCTATTTCTGAGGATCGCGCACCATGAGTCACCAATCCGATTTGATCAGCCAGGACATTCTCGCCTACCTGGCCCAGCACGAGCGCAAGGAACTGCTGCGCTTCCTTACCTGCGGCAACGTCGACGACGGCAAGAGCACGCTGATCGGCCGCCTGCTGCACGACTCCAAGATGATCTACGAGGATCATCTGGAAGCCATCACCAAGGATTCCAAGAAGGTCGGCACCACCGGCGATGACATCGACCTGGCGCTGCTGGTCGACGGCCTGCAGGCTGAGCGCGAGCAGGGCATCACCATCGACGTGGCCTACCGTTACTTCAGCACCGCCAAGCGCAAGTTCATCATCGCTGACACCCCCGGCCATGAGCAGTACACGCGCAACATGGCCACCGGTGCATCCACCTGCGACCTGGCGATCATCCTCATCGACGCCCGTTACGGCGTGCAGACCCAGACCAAGCGGCACAGCTTCATCGCGTCCCTGCTGGGCATCAAGCACATCGTCGTGGCCGTCAACAAGATGGACCTCAAGGACTTCGATCAGGGCGTGTTCGAGCAGATCAAGGCCGATTACCTGGCCTTCGCCGAGAAGATCGGTCTGCGCCCCACCACCCTCGAGTTCGTGCCGATGTCGGCGCTCAAGGGCGACAACGTGGTCAACAAGTCCGAGCGCTCGCTCTGGTACACCGGGCAGTCGCTGATGGAGATTCTCGAGACCGTGGAGGTGGCGGGTGATCGCAACTTCGACGACCTGCGCTTCCCGGTGCAGTACGTCAACCGCCCCAACCTCAACTTCCGCGGCTTCGCCGGTACCCTGGCCAGCGGCATCGTGCGCAAGGGCGATGAAGTCATGGCGCTGCCGTCGGGCAAGACCAGCAAGGTCAAGTCCATCGTCACCTTCGAGGGCGAGCTGGAGCACGCCGGCCCCGGCCAGGCGATCACCCTGACCCTGGAAGACGAGATCGACGTGTCGCGCGGCGACATGCTGGTGCATGCCGACAATCGTCCGCTGGTCACCGATAGCTTCGAGGCCATGCTGGTGTGGATGGGCGAAGAGCCGATGCTGCCGGGCAAAAAGTACGACATCAAACGCGCCACCAGCTACGTGCCGGGTTCGATCCCCAGCATCGTCCATCGCGTTGACGTGAACACTTTGGAGCAAGGGCCGGCCAGCGAGCTGAAGCTCAACGAGATCGGCCGGGTCAAGATCGCGCTGGATGCACCGATCGCTCTGGATGGTTACGAATACAACCGCACCACCGGCGCCTTCATCGTCATCGATCGTCTGACCAACGGCACCGTTGGCGCCGGCATGATCATCGCCGACCCGGTCGCCCATGGCGGCGGGCAGCATGGCCGTCTGGCCCATGTGTCTACCGAGGAGCGCGCCTCGCGCTTTGGCCAGCAGCCGGCTACCGTGTTGTTCACGGGGCTTTCTGGCGCCGGCAAGAGCACCCTGGCCTATGCCGTGGAGCGCAAGCTGTTCGACATGGGCCGTGCCGTGTATGTGCTCGATGGCCAGAACCTGCGCCATGACCTGAACAAGGGCCTGCCGCAGGATCGCGCCGGCCGTGCCGAGAACTGGCGTCGTGCCGCGCATGTGGCGCGTCAGTTCAACGAGGCCGGCTTGATCGCTCTGGCTGCCTTCGTCGCTCCGGATGCCGAGGGTCGCGAGCAGGCCAAGGCGCTGATTGGCAGCGAGCGCGCCCTGACCGTCTACGTACAGGCCTCGCCACAGGTTTGCGCCGAGCGTGACCCGCAGGGGCTTTATGCCGCCGGTGGCGACAACATCCCCGGTGAAGGCTTCCCCTATGACGTACCGCTGGATGCCGATCTGGTGATCGACACCCAGACTCAGTCGGTCGAGGACGGCGTCAAGGCGGTGCTGGATCTGCTGCGTAGTCGCGGCGCGATCTAACATTCGCGATGCTGCATGATGAGCCCCGCTTATTAGCGGGGCTCATCGTTTGTGGGTGTCTTTTGTAGAAGCGTGGCCCGCAACCGCGCCCAATAAAAAGCCCCGCAATGGCGGGGCTCGGTGTTTCTGGCTGATGGGTTACTTCTTCAGCCCGTAGCTTTCGTCCAGCATGCCTGGGCCATCGCTCTTCGGCGCATAGTCCTTGGGCATTTCGTAGTTCTTCGGCGGCGTCAGGCGCTCGCGCTTCTCGCCGGCTTCGGTGCTGTTCAGGGTGGCCAGCAGACGCTGACGGGTCAGTTCGTCCAGGGCAAGGCGGTTGGCTCCGTCGGACAGGTGCTCCTGCACGTCCTGATAGCTTTGGGTGAGTTTCTTCACCAGGCTGGCGGTGGTGTTGAAGTGGGTCACCACTTCGCTCTGGTAGGCCTCGAAGCGCGCCTGCATTTCATCCATCTGCCGCTGCGTACGGCCCGGTGCAGCATTGGGGGCCAGGCGGGCGAGCACAAAGCCCACGGCGATGCCGACCACCAGGGTCAGAGCGGGTATCAACCAGGCTGTAACGGTCTGTTCCACGAGTCCTTCCTCTCAAAACGGCTTTGCTTTACGTTAGCGGCTTGAGCCTGTGCTGTATACGACCAGAGCCTGCTCAGAGTCTATTGCGTTCGGCACTGCTGGGTTAAAAACAGGTTCGGAATGCGCATGTACAACAGTACACTCCGCTTCCTCCTCTGTTTTTGCCTTGCATTGCGCGAGCGTGTGAGGTGCTAAACAGGTTCATTTGCCACACAGGCAGTTTGCTAGACGAGTCGACCCGTTGCGGGGTCACGGAGTTCAGTGTTGCTCAGTCGCGAAACCCCTCTTTTCATCCAGGGCCCGGTGGGCCAACTCGAGGCCCTTCTGCTGGAGGTGCCTGACGCCCAGGGCGTGGCACTGGTCTGTCATCCCAACCCCGTACAGGGTGGCACCATGCTCAACAAGGTGGTGTCCACGTTGCAGCGTACCGCGCGTGATGGTGGTTATCACACACTGCGTTTCAATTATCGCGGTGTGGGCGCCAGTGCCGGCAGCCACGACATGGGGACCGGCGAAGTGGACGACACCGAGGCGGTTGCCGCCTGGCTGCAGGAAAAGTATCCGAATCTACCCGTTACGTTGTTGGGCTTTTCCTTTGGCGGCTTCGTGGCAGCCGCGCTGGGGGCACGTCTTGAAGCGCAAGGCCGTGTGCCCAGCAAGCTGTTCATGATCGCGCCAGCGGTGCATCGTCTGACGGCTGAAACACCGTCCGCCAGCCAGTGCCCGCTGGTGGTGATCCAGCCGGACACGGACGAAGTGATCGAGCCGCAAGCGGTCTACGACTGGTCGGCCAACCTCGGGCGTGCCCACGAGCTGTTGAAAGTGGCAGAATGCGGGCACTTTTTTCACGGCAAGCTGACGGATCTGAAGGATCTGCTGTTGCCTCGCCTGTAAGAACCTGTTCACGATCTCGCGAGCTAGAGCCAGGCAACACCGATGGCGGCCCCGCGAAACCAGGCGAAAAAGCGCAGTTTACGAGTTGTAAATGAGCATTTTGAGGCTGGTTTCAACGCTGCATGGCCGACGCGCAGCAGATCGTGAACAGGTTCCAAGTCTTTCAGCCATTGATAAGCGAACGTCATGACTACCCGTATCCTCACCGGTATCACCACCACCGGCACGCCGCACCTGGGCAACTATGCCGGCGCCATTCGCCCGGCCATCGCTGCCAGCCGCGATCCGCAGATGGACTCTTTCTACTTTCTCGCCGACTACCACGCGCTGATAAAGTGCGACGATCCGGCGCGCATTCAGCGCTCGCGTCTGGAGATCGCCGCGACCTGGCTGGCCCTGGGCCTGGATACCGACAAGGCGACCTTCTATCGCCAGTCCGATATTCCCGAGATCCCCGAGCTGTGCTGGTTGCTCACTTGCGTCGCCGGCAAGGGCCTGCTCAACCGCGCCCATGCCTACAAGGCCTCGGTGGACAAGAACGTTGAAGCCGGTGAAGACCCGGATGCCGGCGTGACCATGGGCCTGTTCAGCTACCCGGTGCTGATGGCGGCGGACATCCTGATGTTCAACGCGCAGAAGGTGCCGGTCGGCCGTGACCAGATCCAGCACGTGGAGATGGCTCGCGATATCGGCCAGCGCTTCAACCACCTGTTCGGCAAGGGCAAGGATCTGTTCGTGCTGCCCGAGGTGGTGATCGAGGAAGAAGTGGCCACGCTGCCTGGCCTCGACGGGCGCAAGATGAGCAAGAGCTACGACAACACCATCCCGCTGTTCGGCACCGCCAAGCAGCTCAAGGATGCCGTGGCGCGCATCGTCACCGACTCCAGGCTGCCGGGCGAGCCCAAGGATGCCGAGGGCTCGCACCTGTTCACCCTGTACCAGGCCTTCGCCAGCCAGTCGCAGCAGGCCGAGTTCCGCGCCGACTTGGAAGGTGGTCTGGCCTGGGGCGAGGCGAAGAATCGCCTGTACCAACTGCTCGAAGACACCCTTGGCGAGGCGCGCGAGCGCTACAACGCGCTGATCGCCAAGCCGGCCGACTTGGAGGACATTCTCCTCGCCGGTGCAGCCAAGGCTCGCAGGATCGCCACGCCGTTCCTCGGTGAACTGCGCGAGGCGGTGGGCCTGCGCTCGTTCCGTGAGCAGGTGCAGGTGGCTACCGGCGAGAAGAAGAAAGTCAGCAAGAGTGCGCGCTTCGTCAGCTTCCGTGATGACGACGGCAGCTTCCGCTTCCGTCTGCTGGACGCCGACGGCGAGCAACTGCTGCTATCGAAGTCCTTCGCTGATGGCAAGTCTGCCGGCATGGTCAACAAGCGTTTGCAGTCCGGCGAAACGCTTGATGTGCGCGCCGAAGGCCTGGCGTTCTCGGTGTGGATCGACGGTGAAAACGTGGCCAGCAGCCCCGAGTTCGCCGATGCTCAAGCGGTTGAGGCGGCCATCGCCCGTCTGCGCGAGGCGCTGGCGCCACAGGAGTGAAGTAGCTCGGTGTAATCCGGGGCGAGCGTCGCCAGCATTCCCCGGATTACATCCGGGCTACGGGCCGATTGCCAATCAGCGGGGGCGTCGCTAAAGTGACGCCCCCGTTTTTACTTGCCGGCCGAGAGCCTGTTGAAAGGCTCGCGAGCTAGAGGCATGCAAGGCAGAGACAGGCGAGGAGGCGGCGTGTACTGGTGTACATGAGCATTTCGAGCCTGTTTCTAACGCAGCAGGCCCGACGCGCAGCAGACTTTGAACAGGCTCTAACGAATCATGACTCCTCTCGAGCGTTATCAGGCCGACCTCAAGCGGCCCGACTTCTTCCATGATGCGGCCCAGGAAAATGCCGTCCGCCATCTGCAGCGTCTGTACGACGACCTGATCGCGCGGGATCAGGGCAAGTCCGGGTTGATGGGCAAGCTGTTCGGCAAGAAGCCGCAAGGGCCGGTCAAGGGGCTGTATTTCTGGGGCGGTGTAGGGCGCGGCAAGACCTATCTGGTCGATACCTTCTTCGATGCGCTGCCGTTCGAGCAGAAGATGCGCACCCACTTCCACCGCTTCATGAAGCGCGTGCATGAGGAGATGAAGACCCTCAAGGGCGAGAAGAACCCGCTGACCATCATCGGCAAGCGCTTCGCCGACGAGGCGCGGGTGATCTGCTTCGACGAGTTCTTCGTCAGCGACATTACCGACGCGATGATCCTCGCCACGCTGCTCGAAGAGCTGTTCAAGAATGGTGTGTCGTTGGTCGCCACCTCCAACATCGTGCCGGACGGTCTGTACAAGGACGGACTGCAGCGTGCGCGCTTCCTGCCGGCCATCGCCCTCCTCAAGGAGCACACCGATATCGTCAACGTCGACAGCGGCGTCGACTATCGCCTGCGTGCCCTGGAGCAGGCTGAGCTGTTCCACTTCCCGCTCGGACCGACGGCGGAGGAGAGCCTGCGCAAGAGCTTCCGGAGTCTGCTGCCGGACTGCACGCACATGGTCGAGAACGAGGCATTGATGATCGAGAATCGCGCGATCAATGCCGTGCGCCTGTGCGAAGACGTGGCCTGGTTCGAGTTCCGTGAGCTCTGCGATGGTCCGCGCAGCCAGAACGACTACATCGAGCTGGGCAAGATCTTCCATGCGGTGATCCTGGCCAACGTCGAGCAGATGAGCGTGGCCAAGGACGACATGGCCCGTCGTTTCATCAACCTAGTGGACGAGTTCTACGACCGCAACGTCAAGCTGATCATCTCTGCCGAGGTGGAGCTCAAGGATCTCTATACCGGCGGCCGCCTGAGCTTCGAGTTCCAGCGTACGCTGAGCCGCCTGTTGGAAATGCAATCGCACGAATTCCTCTCGCGCCCACACCGGCCCTGACGGAAAGCGATATGAAAAAGGCGACTCACAAGGTCGCCTTTTTCATGGGTGCCACTTGTCCGTAGGGGGCGCCATGCGCGCCGAAGGCCTTGGCTATTTGCGGCTTGTTCGGTGCGTGCGGCGCCGCCTACGGCGGGCCTTTCAGTTCTTCGCCAGCTTCTGCTGATACTGGGCCAGAAGCTTCTGCGCGTGGGCCACTTCCAGGGCCTCCATGGCGCTGATCGGCTTGATCGCCACGGCGCGCTCGAGGTGTTCGATGACCTTCTGTTCTTCATCGTCGCCATACACGTAGGTCAGTGCGTTGGCGTATTCGTAGTGGCCGATGGGCAGGTCGTCGCGAGCCTGGAAGCTGCGCTGGAAGTAGGTTTCCATCTTGTCGGCGCTGACACCGTAAGTCATCTTGCCCACCAGCTTGCCGACCTTGCGGATCACGCCAGCTTCGTATCCGCCGTACAGCGCCAGGGCGAACGGTTGCTTGGGCTGCTTGGCCAGCAGGGCATCGAGCTCCTGTGGAATCTGCGAGGTGTAGCCGCGCTTGAGTACCACCGGCACGGAGAGCTCCTCGCCCAGGCGAGCCTTGGCATAGACGCGGCCGAACTGCGCGACGGCATCGGCTTGAACCAGATCTCCGGCCTCGTCGGTGTAGGCGATCACCTCTTCCAGCAGGCGGTGCTTCTCAGCCTGCTCCGGGACGAGGAACATGGCATAGATGACCTGAGCGAACATCGCCGGTATCTGTCCGCCGACGCCCAGCGCCATGCCCTGTTCCTTGGCCTGGGCGAAATCGCCGCGGAACATCAGGCGCCAGACTTCCTGCAGCTTCTGCGCATAGGCCTCGGCTTCTTCCGGTTTGCCGCTAAAGCCGGTGCCGGTGGCCACGGTCTTTTCCAGGGCCTGCGGGTGCTGGGTGGCCATGCTTACCACCCAGTCGGCGTCGGGGAAGGGGTAATCGCCGAAGCCGCGGGTCAGGTGCGGCCAGGCCTGGCGCAGCTTGTCGCCGCTGTAGTCGTAGGCGCTCTGGTCGAGCGGGAAGGATTTCCAGTTATCGGCCGCCGCAGCGCTGAGGCTGCAGGTGGCAAGCAGGGCAATCAATAAACGACGCATGGCGGTGAACCTGTTGTTGTTATGTTCACCGTCGATCATAGGGCGCTGCTGCGGGGCGCCAACCTAACCAAGGGTGGGCTGGCGCTGCCGCCCTATGGTTCGAGGTCCTCAGTTCTGCTGGTCCTTCTGCTGAAATTGCCGGCGATACTGGTTCGGCGACAGCTCGGTATGCTGGCGGAACAGGCGGGCGAAGAAGCTGGCGTCGTCGTAGCCGACCTCGTAGCTGATGGTCTTGATGCTCTTGCGCGTGGAGGAGAGCAGGCTCTTGGCGGTTTCGATGCGCAGGCGCTGCAGGTAGTGCAGGGGCTTGTCGCCGGTGGCGCCCTGGAAGCGGCGCATGAAGTTGCGAATGCTCATGCCGTGCTCGCGGGCCACATCCTCGAAGCGGAACTTGTCGGCGTAGTGCTCCTCCAGCCAATGCTGGATCTGCAGCACGGTCACGTCCTGGTGCAGCTTCTGCCCGCCGAAGCCGATGCGCCCTGGTGTATAGCTGCGCTGCACCTCGTAGAGAATGTCGCGTGCCACACCCTGGGCCACGCCGGCACCGCAGTAACGCTCGATCAGGTAGATGTACAGATCGCAGGCCGAGGTGACGCCGCCGGCGCAATACAGGTTGTCGGCATCGGACAGGTGTTTGTCCTGGTTGAGCAGGACCTTGGGGAAGCGCTCGGCGAACTCGCGGAAGAAGCGCCAGTAGGTGGTCGCCTCCTTGCCGTCGAGCAGGCCGGCTTCGGCCATCCAGAACACCCCGCTGGCCTCCCCGCAGATCGCCGTACCGCCGGCATGCTGGCGCCTGAGCCAGTCCAGCACCTGCGGATAGCGCCGGCTGAGCGCATCGAAGTCGTCCCAGAAGGCCGGCAGGATGATCACATCGCAGGCTTCCAGGCCGCTATCGACCGGTACGCGGACGTTGCTGAAGCTGTTCACTGGCTGGCCGTCCGGGCTGACCAGAAGAATTTCGAACGGAGGCTGATCGCCAAGGCGCTGCTGCCTGGCGTAACGGATGCCGGCCATGTGGAAGAAGTCCTTGGCCTGCATGAGGGTGGAAGCGAAAACGCCGTCGGTGGCGAGGATGCTGACGCGCCGTAAGGCGCCTGACTGATGATTAACCATATGTTGTTTTTATAAAGGCTAAGTGGTCACTAGGCGGCTGGATCGTCTTATTTTTTGGCGCTTGTGTCCAGTGTAAGCAAGCGTTTGCTTGGCTAAAGTCGAGCGCTGAACCCACGATGACCACAGGTAGCGCCATGATCCCCAGAACCCTATTCAGCTCCGACCATGAACTGTTTCGTGACAGCGTGCGCAAGTTTCTCGAGCAGGAAGCGGTGCCTCATCACCATCAGTGGGAGAAGGACGGCCATATCGATCGGGCGCTGTGGAACAAGGCGGGCGAGGCCGGCATGCTCTGCTCGCATATCCCCGAAGAATACGGCGGCATGGCTGCCGACTTCCTCTACAGCACCGTGGTGATCGAGGAGATCGGTCGCCTGGGGCTGACCGGCATCGGTTTCTCGCTGCACTCGGATATCGTCGCGCCCTATATCCTGCATTACGGCAGCGAGGTGCAGAAACAGCACTACCTGCCCAAGCTGGTGAGCGGTGAGATGGTCACCGCCATCGCCATGACCGAGCCGGGTGCCGGCTCCGACCTGCAGGGCGTGAAGACCACTGCGGTGCTCGATGGCGACGAGTACGTGATCAATGGCTCGAAGACCTTCATCACCAACGGCTGGCTGGCCGATCTGGTGATCGTCGTGGCCAAGACCGACCCGAAGGCCGGCGCCAAGGGCACCAGCCTGTTCCTGGTGGAGGCCAACACGCCGGGCTTCTCCAAGGGCAAGCGCCTGGAGAAGGTGGGTATGAAGGCGCAGGACACCTCCGAGCTGTTCTTCCAGGATGTACGCGTACCCAAGGAGAACCTGCTGGGCCAGGCCGGCATGGGCTTCGCCTACCTGATGCAGGAGCTGCCGCAGGAGCGCCTGACCGTCGGCATCGGCGCCCTGGCTTCGGCCGAGGCGGCGCTGAAGTGGACGCTGGATTACACCCGTGAGCGCAAGGCATTCGGCAAGGCCGTGGCGGATTTCCAGAACACTCGCTTCAAACTGGCCGAGATGGCGACGGAAATTCAGGTTGGGCGGGTGTTCATCGACCGCTGCCTGGAGTTGCACCTGCAGGGCAAGCTCGACGTGCCGACGGCGGCGATGCTCAAGTACTGGACCACCGACCTGCAGTGCAAGGTGCTCGATGAGTGCGTACAGCTGCATGGTGGCTACGGCTTCATGTGGGAGTATCCGATTGCGCGAGCCTGGGCTGACGCGCGCGTGCAGCGCATCTATGCCGGCACCAACGAGATCATGAAGGAGATCATTTCCCGCTCGCTGGTGTGATTGGGCGGCGGTTCGCGGGGCGAACTCTGGCGTAGCCCCGCGGCTCCAAGGCAGAAATGCCTGGAGAGCCTCATGACCCGATTGAGCAATCTGGCCGCCTCCCCATTTGCGGGCTGGGACGGTAGCCCAGCGGCTGCCCGCGAGTTGCAGACGCAACTGGCTCGGCAAGTACGGCTGGAAGACGATTACCCGCCGCTACGGCGTGTGGCGGGCGTGGATGTAGGCTTCGAGGAGGGCGGCGCCATCACCCGCGCTGCCGCAGTGCTGCTGGACGCCGATACTCTGCAGCCTCTGGCCGAATGCGTGGTGCGCATCCCCACCAGCATGCCCTACGTGCCGGGGCTGCTGTCCTTTCGCGAATTGCCTGCTTTGCTGCGGGCCTTGGCTGATCTGCCGCACGTACCGGATATCGTCTTCGTCGACGGCCATGGCATCGCCCACCCGCGCGGTTTGGGCATCGCTGCACACCTGGGTGTGGTCAGCGGCTTGCCGACCATTGGCGTGGCCAAGAAGGTTCTTACGGGGCATCACGCCGAGCTGGATGAGTTGCGAGGTTCGCGCGTCGAGCTGCTGAGCAGGAGAGGCGAGCGAATTGGCTGGGTGTTGCGCAGCAAGGATCGCGTGCGGCCACTGATCGTCTCGCCGGGCAATCGGGTCAGCCTCGAGCGTGCGCCGGAACTGGTCATGGCCTGTGTCCGGCGTCACCGCTTGCCCGAGCCGACCCGACTGGCTGATCGCCTGGCCTCGCGACGCGATGCCAGGCGTGATCAGCCTTCACTCTTTTAAGGGGCGGGGTTGGGTTGCGCTTTGTGGATCGCCTCGATGCCTGCAAGCACTTCTTCGGAGAGCTTCAGCTCGGCGCTGGCCAGGTTGCTGTCCAGTTGCTCCAGGCTGGTAGCACCGATGATGTTGCTGGTCACGAATGGCTGCGCGGTGACGAACGCCAGGGCCATTTGCGCTGGATCCAGACCGTGTTCGCGAGCCAGGGCGACATAGCGTGAGCAGGCCGCTTCGGCTTCCGGATTGGTGTAGCGGGCGAAGCGGCTGAACAGGCTGATGCGTGCGCCAGCCGGGCGTGCACCGCCTTCGTACTTACCGCTGAGCATGCCGAATGCCAGGGGGGAATAAGCCAGTAGGCCGCACTGCTCGCGAATCGCCACCTCGGCCAGGCCCACCTCGAAGCTGCGATTGAGCAGGTTGTAGGGGTTCTGGATCGATACCGCGCGCGGCCAGCCGCGGCTCTCGGCCAGTTGCAGGAACTTCATCGTGCCCCACGGCGTTTCGTTGGACAGGCCGATATGGCGGATCTTGCCGGCCTTGACCTGTTCGTCGAGCACTTCCAGGGTTTCTTCGAGTGGTGTGAAGTCGGTTTCCCGGTGCTTGTAGCCAAGCTGGCCGAAGAAGTTGGTCGGACGTTCCGGCCAGTGCAACTGGTACAGGTCGATCCAGTCGGTTTGTAGGCGTTTCAGGCTGGCGTCCAGCGCGGCGACGATGTGCTCGCGGTTGAATTTGAGCTGGCCATCGCGGATATGGCTGATGCCGTTGCCGGGGCCGGCGATCTTGCTGGCCAGGATCCAGTCGGCCCGGTCGCCGTGGCGCTTGAAATAGCTACCGATGATCTGTTCGGTCTTGCTGTAGGTTTCGGCACGCGGCGGTACCGGGTACATCTCGGCGGTGTCGATGAAATTGATGCCGCTGGCCTTGGCCCGTTCGATCTGGGCATGGCCTTCGCTCTCGCTGTTCTGCTCGCCCCAGGTCATGGTGCCCAGGCACAGTGCGCTGACGTCGAGATCGGTTCGGCCTAGCTTGCGGTATTCCATGAGGTACTCCTTGGGTAAAAGAGTCATACAAGCAGGTTGAATTTTTTTTCGCAATCCGGATAATCCGGCACCTCTTTCTGCGGTGGAAGTGATGCGCCGCCTGCCGAAGAATCTTGCCGTATTGTGGACGCGCTGACCCGAGCCCCCGATAGCGTCCGTATGCGGCTGCCTTTGACTTGTCAAAGTACGCACTATCCAGTAAGATCCGCCGTCTATTTTTGCTGGGCGGCCCCTGAGGCTATAAAGAATGAAAACTTTTACTGCTAAACCGGAAACAGTAAAACGCGATTGGTTCGTCGTTGATGCTGCTGGTCAGACCCTGGGTCGTCTGGCCACCGAAATCGCGAGCCGTCTGCGTGGCAAGCACAAGCCTGAGTACACCCCGCACGTTGATACCGGCGACTACATCGTCGTGATCAATGCCGAGCAGGTGCGTGTAACTGGTGCCAAAGCCAGCGACAAGAAGTACTACTCCCACTCCGGTTTCCCGGGCGGCATCAAAGAGATCAACTTCGAGAAGCTGATCGCTCGTGCTCCTGAGCGCGTGATCGAGACCGCGGTCAAAGGCATGCTGCCGAAGAACCCGCTGGGTCGCGACATGTACCGTAAGCTGAAGGTGTACAAGGGTGCCGCTCACCCGCACACCGCTCAGCAGCCCCAAGAACTGAAGATTTAACGGAATAGTTCATTATGTCGGCGACTCAAAACTACGGCACTGGCCGTCGCAAGACCGCAACCGCGCGCGTATTCCTGCGTCCGGGCACTGGTAACATCTCGATCAACAATCGCAGCCTGGATACCTTCTTCGGCCGTGAGACCGCTCGCATGGTCGTGCGTCAGCCGCTGGAGCTGACCGAGACTGTCGAGAAGTTCGACATCTTCGTCACCGTTGCCGGTGGTGGTGTCAGTGGTCAAGCCGGTGCCATCCGTCATGGCATCACCCGCGCTCTGATCGAGTACGACGAAACCCTGCGCAGCCCGCTGCGTAAAGCCGGTTACGTCACTCGTGACGCGCGTGAAGTCGAGCGTAAGAAAGTCGGTCTGCGTAAAGCGCGTAAGCGTCCGCAGTACTCGAAGCGTTAATCGCGTCTACGCTTCCAAAAGCGCCCAGTTTCCTTACGGAGCTGGGCGTTTTTTATGGGCGTGGCAAAGTGCTGCGACAACGTGCCGCAGACGCGCAGGCCGCACGCGCCAAGGCTTTCGCCGATCTCTTCCAGGGTAATTACCTTGTCAGAAAAGGGGCTTTTCTTTACCATTTGGCGAATTTTTTGCGCGGCCCGATTTTTACTTAGTAGAGGCCTGAACAACAGGCCACAAAGCTGATGGGAGACGACTGAATGAGCAATGACGGCGTGAATGCAGGCCGGCGTCGCTTCCTGGTTGCAGCCACCTCCGTGGTGGGTGCTGCAGGGGCGGTAGGTGCTGCGACTCCGTTCGTGGGGTCATGGTTCCCCAGTGCGAAGGCCAAGGCGGCCGGTGCACCGGTGAAGGTGAACGTCAGCAAGATCGAGGCGGGTCAGCAGATGGTTGCTGAATGGCGCGGTCAGCCGGTGTTCATCGTGCGCCGTACCGAGGAAATCCTGGCCAACCTGACCAAGATCGAAGGCAGCGTTGCTGACCCGGAATCCGCTGCCTCCGTGCAGCCGGAGTACGTGGACAAGAAAAACCGCTCGATCAAGCCAGAGTTGCTGGTGTTGGTAGGTCTGTGCACCCACTTGGGCTGCTCGCCGTCCTTCCGTCCGGAAGTGGCGCCGGCCGATATGGGGCCGGACTGGGTCGGTGGCTATTTCTGCCCCTGCCACGGTTCGCGTTACGACCTCGCCGGTCGCGTGTACAAGGCCCAGCCTGCGCCGCTGAACCTGCCAGTGCCGCCGCACACCTACGAGACGGATGATGTGATCATCATCGGTGTGGACCAGGAGAAAGCCTGATGAGCAAATTCATGGAATGGGTGGATGCGCGCTTCCCTGCCACCAAGATGTGGGAAGACCATCTCTCCAAGTACTACGCACCGAAGAACTTCAACTTCTTCTACTTTTTCGGCTCGCTGGCACTGCTGGTGCTGGTCAATCAGATCGTTACCGGTATCTGGCTGACCATGAGCTTCGAGCCGTCGGCTGAGGGGGCTTTCGCCTCGGTCGAATACATCATGCGTGACGTCGAGTACGGCTGGATCCTGCGCTACCTGCACTCCACCGGCGCTTCGGCATTCTTCGTGGTGGTCTACCTGCACATGTTCCGCGGTCTGCTCTACGGCTCCTATCAGAAGCCGCGCGAGCTGGTGTGGATCTTCGGCATGCTGATCTACCTGGTGCTGATGGCTGAAGCCTTCATGGGCTACCTGCTGCCGTGGGGCCAGATGTCCTACTGGGGCGCCCAGGTGATCATCTCGCTGTTCGGTGCCATCCCGGTGATCGGTGACGACCTGACCCAGTGGATTCGTGGTGACTACCTGATCTCCGGCATCACCCTGAACCGCTTCTTCGCCCTGCACGTGATTGCGCTGCCGATCGTTCTGCTCGGCTTGGTCGTGCTGCACATCCTGGCGCTGCACGAAGTCGGCTCGAACAACCCGGACGGCGTCGACATCAAGAAGCTGAAGGATGAGAACGGTGTGCCGCTCGACGGTATCGCGTTCCACCCGTACTACACCGTCAAGGACATCGTCGGCGTAGTGGTCTTCCTGTTCGTGTTCTGCTTCGTGGTGTTCTTCTTCCCGGAAATGGGCGGTTACTTCCTCGAGAAGCCGAACTTCGAAGCGGCCAACCCGTTCAAGACCCCCGAGCACATCGCTCCGGTTTGGTACTTCACCCCGTTCTACGCGATTCTGCGTGCGGTACCGGACAAGCTGCTGGGCGTTATCGCCATGGGCGCTGCCATCGCCGTGCTGTTCGTCCTGCCGTGGCTCGACCGTAGTCCGGTCAAGTCGATGCGCTACAAGGGGTGGTTGAGCAAGATCTGGCTGGTGGTGTTCTGCATCTCCTTCGTCATCCTGGGCGTGCTGGGTGTGTTGGCGCCGACCCCGGGTCGTACCCTGCTGTCGCAGGTGTGCACCTTCCTGTACTTCGCGTACTTCATCCTGATGCCGTTCTACACCAGGATGGAGAAGACCAAACCGGTTCCGGAAAGGGTGACTGGCTGATGAAAAAGCTATTTGCTGCATTTGTTTTCGCTGCGCTGCCGGCCCTCAGCTTCGCTGCCGGTGGTCATGATGTGCAACTGGACAAGGTCGATATCGATCTGACCGACAAGGCTGCCATGCAGGACGGCGCACGTACCTTCGCCAACTACTGCATGGGCTGCCATTCGGCCCAGTACCAGCGTTACGAGCGTGTTGCCGATGACCTCGGCATCCCGCATGAAATCATGCTGGACAACCTGGTGTTCAATGACGCCAAGATCGGCGACCACATGAAGATCGGCATGAAGCCGGATGACGCCAAGGCCTGGTTCGGTGCCGCTCCGCCCGATCTGACCCTGGTCGCACGTGTGCGTGGCAACGACTGGCTGTACACCTACCTGCGCACTTTCTACGCGGATCCTTCGCGTCCGCTGGGCTCCAACAACAAAGTGTTCCCGAACGTCGGTATGCCTAACGTGCTGGTCGGTCTGCAGGGCAATCAGGTCATCGGTTGCAAGCAGGTTCAGGTCGTCACCGAGGGCAAGAAGCAATTCGACCCGCTGACCGGTGCGCCGATCACTCACGAAGCTTGCGATCAGCTCACCATCGAGCCGAACACCGGCAAGCTGAGTGAGGCCGAGTTCGACGAGAAGATCAAGAACTTGGTGACCTTCCTGGCCTACTCGGCCAACCCGGTCAAGCTGAAGTCCCAGCGCATCGGCACCTATGTGCTGCTGTACCTGGCGTTCTTCTTCGTGTTCGCCTACCTGCTCAAGCGTGAGTACTGGAAGGACGTTCACTAAAGCGTTCAAGCGGTAGCAGACCTGCGCGCCCTGAGGGGCGCGCAGGTTTTTCTACCCTGCCATTTCTGACGGTTGCCTCTGGTCGCCGTGTCTGCGACGAAAAAATTGCTCCGGCAATTTTTCGTGTTTCTGGAAAATCAAAAAAAGCGAGGAGGATCGCCATGGCGGTGACCAACAGGTTGACCTGCTACTCCGACCCCGCCGACCACTATTCCCATCGCGTGCGTCTGGTGCTCGCCGAGAAAGGTGTCAGCGTCGAGATCATCGATGTCGAGCAGGGCCGTTGTCCGCCCAAGCTTGCCGAAGTCAATCCCTACGGCAGTCTGCCGACGCTGGTCGATCGGGACCTGGCGCTGTACGAAGCGTCCGTGGTGATGGAGTACCTCGATGAGCGCTATCCGCATCCGCCCCTGTTGCCGGTGTATCCGGTGGCGCGGGCCAATAGTCGCTTGCTCATGCACCGCATCCAGCGTGACTGGTGCGTGCTGGTCGATCGTATTCTCGACAAGCGCAGCAAGGAGGCCGAACGTCAGCTGGCGCGCAAGGAGTTGCGCGAGAGCCTGACAGGCGTTTCGCCATTGTTCGCCGATAAGGCATTCTTCCTCAGTGAGGAACTGAGCCTGGTGGATTGCTGCCTATTGCCCATTCTCTGGCGTTTGCCGGTGCTGGGTATCGAATTGCCGCGACCGGCCAAGCCGCTGCTCGACTACATGGAGCGCCAGTTCGCCCGTGAGGCCTTTCAGGCCAGTCTTTCCGCTGCCGAGCGCGCGATGCGCTGAGAAGGAGGAGATCATGAATTCCAGTCGTCCCTATCTGGTTCGCGCCTTGTATGAATGGATCGTCGACAACGATTGCACGCCTCACCTGCTGGTCAATGCCGAGCACCCTGGGGTGCAGGTACCCTCTGGCTTCGCCAGTGACGGCCAGATCGTGCTCAATGCCTCGCCCAGTGCCGTGCGCCATCTGCACATGGACAACGAGGCCGTGAGCTTCGAAGGGCGTTTCGGTGGTGTGGCGCACAGTCTCTATATTCCTGCTGCAGCGATCCTGGCGATCTATGCGCGGGAGAACGGCCAGGGCATGGTCTTCGACATGGAGCCGCCGGTCGCCGGTGGTCCTGAAGAGTCCGGGCCGGATGATGACGGGCCGTCCGGTGGCGAGCCGCCGCGCCCAAGCGGCCGGCCAAGCCTGAAAGTGGTCAAGTAGGAAATGAAAAGGGCGCCCATGGGCGCCCTTGTAGTGTCGCTAGTTTCGAATCAGTTGGTGTATTCGAACAGGCGTACGACCCGTTGTACGCCCGATACGCCCTGTACCACGCGAGTGGCGGCATTGGCTTCTTCGCGTGTTACCAGGCCCAGCATGTAGACGATGCCATTCTCGGTCACGACCTTCACGCGTGCGCTCGGCACACTGCTGTCGGCCAGCATCTGCGTCTTGATCTTGGTGGTCAGCAGCGAGTCGTTGCTACGTGCGAGCAGGGATGCCGGTTGCTGCACCTGCAATTCGTTGTAGACCTTCTTCACGCCCTGTACGCCGCGCGCGGTTTGCGCGGCGCGATCCTTGAGCTCGCTGCGTGGGGTTTGTCCGGCAAGCAGGATCACGCCGTTGTAGCTGGTGACCACGATGCGCGACGTCGGGCTGGTCAGGTCGGCGTGCGCATTGCTGATGCGCGAGGCGACTTCCGGGCCGAGGAACTGGTCGTCGATCTTGTTGCCGATGCTGCGGCTACCGCAGCCTGCCAGGGTCAGGGTAACGGCCAGAGCGGCCAGAATCAGGGCGAAACGCTTCATTCTTCACTCCCAAACAATTGACTGTCGATCAGGTCGCACAGGCAGTGGATAGTCAGCAGGTGGACTTCCTGGATGCGTGCGGTGGCTTTGGCTGGAACGCGGATCTCGACGTCTTCCGGCAGCAGCAGCGAGGCCATGCCCCCGCCGTCGCGGCCGGTGAGGGCGACGACGATCATCTCGCGATCATGCGCAGCTTGAATGGCCTGGATGACATTCGCCGAGTTGCCGCTGGTGGAGATCGCCAGCAGCACGTCACCGGGTTGACCAAGTGCGCGAATCTGTTTCGAGAACACCTCGTTGTAACTGTAATCGTTGGCGATCGAGGTGATGGTCGAGCTGTCGGTGGTCAGGGCGATCGCCGGCAGGCTCGGGCGCTCGCGCTCGAAGCGGTTGAGCAGCTCGGAAGAGAAATGCTGGGCATCGCCGGCAGAGCCGCCGTTGCCGCAGGTGAGAATCTTGCCCTCGTTGAGCAGGGACTGGACCATCACCAGGCTGGCGTGCTCGATATAGGGCGCCAGAACTTCCATAGCCTGTTGCTTGGTGTCGATGCTGGCTTGGAAGAGCTGGCGGATTCGGGATTGCATGTCCATCGGTTAAACCTTGAATGTACGGCCGTCAGGCATCGAAAGCGTTCTTGATCCAGTCGAGGCGAGTGGCGCCGTCAGTGCTGATGGCGACCACGTCGAAGCGGCAGGGGTAGCGGGCCCAGCATGAGTGTTGCTGGAGGAAGAGTTCTGCGGCGATGACCAGCTTGCCACGCTTGCGCGCATCGATGCTCTCCAGGGCGCCGCCCCAGGCGCTATGGCGGCGGGCGCGGACTTCGACGAATACTACTGTATCGCCGTCGAGCATGACCAGATCGAGCTCGCCACGCCGACAGCTCCAGTTCTGTTCGATCAGGAGCAGGCCGTTACGTTCCAGATGCTGACGAGCCGCCTGTTCGGCGGCCCGGCCCAGGTCGTTGTGTGCGCTCAATTGATGCTGTCGGGAAGGCGCTGTACCTGGCCACCACGGAACTCTGCCCAGGGCAGTTGGCGTTCGATGCGCTGCGTGGCGTTCAGGCTAAGGCTGCCGGACAAGCCGTCGATGCGCGAGTCGGGCAGCGCCTTGAGCTGGCCCAGGCGCGGGGCCAGGCGATAGGCGTCGACGCCCATGGCGTACAAGCGGCCCAGGCTGCCGCCGGCCTGCGGCCACTGGTTCATGACTTCCTGGCGCAGCGGTGCATGGGTGTCGAGCAGCCAGGGGGTTTCGCAGAAACGGATGCCTTCCAGGTCCTGATACTGAGCCTGGCTGTGGGCGCCGGTGAACAGGTGCGAGGTGGCATAGACCGGCACGTCGCCGGCGTACTGGAAGGCCAGGGTCGGCTTGATCTGTTGTGCCTGTTGCGGCGTGGCGGCAAGGAAGATGAAATCGATGTCCTGGCGACGTGCCGGCTGTGCGTCCAGGCTGGTGCCCAGGGTATTTTGCAGGCGGCGTGCACGGGCCTCGCTCTCGCGCAGTTGGAACAGGTCGGCGATCTGGCGGGCCAGCTCCACAGGCTGGTCGACGTGCTCGGCGGCGATCAGGGTGCCGCCCTGGGCTTGCCAGCTCTGGCGGAAGGCATCCAGTACACGATCACCCCAATCGCCACGCGGCACCAGGGCGACGGCGCGGCGCATGCCGTCATTCCAGGCGCGGCGCGCCACTTCGCGGGCCTCGTCCTCGGCCGCCAGGCCGAACTGGAACAGCTGCGCCGGGCCTTCCTGGCCGGCATCGCTGTAGTTCAGGGCGAGGGTAGTGATGGGCAGTTGTTCGCGATCGCTGAGTTGCTTGACCAGGGGTTTCTCCAGTGGGCCGACTACCAGTTGCACGCCGTCGGCCTGCGCTTGTTGGTAGAAGGCGTCCAGCGAGCCAATGCGCGAACTGTCGTATAGCTTGATATCCGGCGGGTTCTGTCCGGCCTGTTGGGCCTCGTAATGCGCGGCGAGGAAGCCGTCGCGCAGGGCGCGAGCAACGCTGGCCAGCTGGCCTTCCTGCGGCAGCAACAGGGCGACGCGGGTCAGCGGCTGACTAGCCAGCTCGCGCAATTTGCCTAGTGCTTCGGGCAGTTGTTCGGCGGCCGGGTGTTGCGGGTTCTGCGCGACCCACTGGTCGATGGCGGTCTGCTGCTGTTCGAGCGTGGCGCTGCTTTTGGTCAACTGGGCCAGCTCCAGCCAGCCGGCCAAGTCGCTGTCGGCACCGGCAGAGGTTTGCGCTGGCAGTGTGGACACCAGTGCCCAGATGTTTTCGTGGTTGTCATGGGCGGCCTGGCCGCTCAGCAGTGGAGCGATGAACACGCGCTCACGAGCGGCGGCCAGCGTCTGGCCATCGGCTTCCAGGGCGCGCGCACGAACCAGCTGGGTGCGAATCTGTTGCTCGACCGGTAGTTCGGCCAGGCGTTCGAGGCTGGGGTGCTGCAGGGCTTTCAGCGCGCTTTGGGGTTGCTTGCGGGCCAAGGCCAGTTCGGCCTTCAGGGTGCTGGCGAAGATCTGTTGCGCGGGGGGCAGGCTGGCAATGTCGATCTGCTCGAGAATGCGCGTGGCGCGCGCCACGTCATTTTGCTGGTAACTCTGGTCGGCTGCCGACAGGCGTAGCAGGGCGGCCTGTTCCGGTTTGCTCTCGGCGGCTTGCTGGAGCATCTGCTCGATGCTGGCTTGCGGTGTGCGTGGCAGCTGGCCCAGGTTGTTGGAGGGCGAGCTGGCGCAGGCGGCGAGCAGGCCGGCCAGGAAAAGAGCGGAAAGAGGGCGCAGGCTAGCGATCATCGGGTCATCCTGATACTTGAGCAAATCAAGCGGCGATTGTACCCAAGCCCTGAGATCGGTGCGATGCCACAAGGGCGGAACCGGCTAGAATGAGCGCTCATTCAATTAACGAGGTGTTTCCAGTGAGTCAGCCCGCAGTCGCAAGCGTCCAGCCAGGCAGCCTTTATGTGGTGGCCACGCCGATTGGCAATCTGGACGATATCAGTGCGCGGGCCTTGCGGATTCTGCGTGACGTAGCGCTCATCGCTGCAGAGGACACCCGACATTCGGCGCGCCTGCTGCAGCATTTCGGCATCGAAACGCCGCTGGCTGCCTGTCATGAGCACAACGAGCGTGAACAGGGCGGCCGCTTTCTGGCGCGGCTGCAGGCAGGTGAGGATGTGGCGCTGATTTCCGATGCCGGTACGCCGCTGATTTCCGATCCCGGTTATCACCTGGTGCGCCAGGCGCGTGCAGCCGGCTTCGCGGTGGTGCCGGTGCCGGGTGCCTGTGCGCTGATCGCCGCGCTGTCGGCTGCCGGTATGCCCTCGGATCGCTTCATCTTCGAAGGCTTCTTGCCGGCGAAAGCGACTGGGCGCCGTGCGCGTCTGGAGCAGGTGCACGAGGAGCCCCGCACGCTGATCTTCTACGAAGCGCCGCACCGGATTCTCGAATGCCTGCAGGATATGCGAGATGTGTTTGGCGGTGATCGCCCCGCATTGTTGGCGCGTGAGCTGACCAAGACTTTCGAGACCCTGCAGGGATTGCCGCTAGCAGAGCTATGCGACTGGGTGGCCGCAGACAGTAATCAGCAGCGTGGTGAGTGCGTGGTGGTGGTGGCGGGCTGGCAGGCTCCGGAAGGTGAGGAGGCGGTCAGCGCCGAAGCGCTGCGTGTGCTCGACCTGCTGATGGCGGAAATGCCGCTCAAACGAGCGGCCGCTCTGGCGGCGGAGATCACCGGGGTGCGCAAGAACCTCCTCTATCAAGTGGCTTTGGAGCGCAAGGGCTAGCTCTTGTGACGCCTGTCTCGCTTGCAGCTTGCCATCACGCCCGGTACCCTTGCCGGCGGAGAGTCGATCGGACAGTCGCTGCCTTCGCAAGAAGGGGGAGGAAAGTCCGGGCTCCATAGGGCGGAGTGCCAGGTAACGCCTGGGAGGCGTGAGCCTACGGAAAGTGCCACAGAAAATAACCGCCTAAGCGTTTCGGCGCCGGTAAGGGTGAAAAGGTGCGGTAAGAGCGCACCGCACGGCTGGTAACAGTCCGTGGCTAGGTAAACCCCACTCGGAGCAAGACCAAATAGGGTTCCATCGGCGTGGCCCGCGCTGGAACCGGGTAGGTTGCTAAAGGCGTGCAGTGATGTACGTCGTAGAGGAATGGCTGTCCTCGACAGAACCCGGCTTACAGATCGACTCTCCTCCCTCCTTCTTCTCGTTTTGCGCTTCTATCCTCCGCTCTTCTGATACCGAAAAATTCTTACTCTTAACAAATCACTTTAAGTTCTGAATTCAGCTCGCTGGAATGGCTGGAATTTATCTGCCTAAAGTTGGCTTCGGCATCCCTTTTTTCCTCGCTTTTGTTCGCTAAATACCGGTCCTGTAAGGATTTTTCCGTTCCGCAGCGCCTTGACGGTGAGGCGTAGGCGTTTCTATAGTGTGCGCAAGTGGTGAAAAGTGGCATGAAGTGGGTTTTTATGGGCACGGACAGCTAATTAAAGGGGAAGCGCAACCGTGTTTCGCGGAGCTAACGCCATCAGTCTCGACGCCAAAGGGCGCCTCGCGATGCCGAGTCGGTATCGTGACGAGCTCGTTTCGCGTTGCGCAGGCCAGCTCATCGTGACTATCGACATCAATGACCCCTGCCTGAACATCTATCCCCTGGTGGAGTGGGAGCGGATCGAGGAAAAGCTGAGCGTGTTGGCCTCCCTGGATGAGAAAAACCGGATCCTGCAGCGTCTGCTGGTCGGGAATGCGGTGGATCTCGAAATGGACGGCAGTGCGCGCATCCTGATCCCGCCGCGCCTGCGTGAACACGTCAAGCTGGACAAGCACGCAATGCTCGTCGGCCACCTGAACAAGTTCCAGTTGTGGGATGAAGAAACCTGGAATGCCCAAGCTGCAAACGACCTGGCCGCCATCAAGCAGCCGGGAGCCCTTTCCGATGAACTGCGTAGCCTGATCCTGTGACCATGACCGATACCTTGCGCCATATCACCGTGCTGCTCGACGAGGCCGTCGAGGGGCTCGCCGTGCGCGCTCACGGTTGCTATATGGATGGCACTTTTGGGCGGGGAGGACATAGCCGGCTGATCCTGCAGAAACTCGGGCCGGGTGGGCGGCTACTGGGGTTCGACAAGGATCCCCTGGCGATAGCCACAGGGGAAGCATTGGCGGCCGAAGACGGCCGCTTTGTCGTTGTGCAGCGCAGTTTTGCGGAACTCGGCGACGAAGCTGTTGTCCGCGGCATTTCCGGTCAGGTCTCCGGCATCCTGCTGGACCTCGGTGTGTCCTCGCCGCAACTGGACGATCCGGAGCGCGGCTTCAGCTTCCTCAATGACGGTCCGCTGGACATGCGCATGAACCCGCATGCCGGTGTGAGCGCCGCTGACTGGATCGCCACGGCGGAGGAAGACGAAATCGCCCGCGTGATGAAGGATTACGGCGAGGAGCGATTCGCCAAGCGCATGGCGCGCGCCGTGGTGCAGCGCCGCGCCGAGCAGCCGTTCACTCGCACTGCTGATTTGGCGAAAGTCCTGACCGAGGCCAATCCAGCCTGGGAAAAGGGCAAGAATCCGGCCACTCGCGCTTTTCAGGGCATCCGTATTCACGTCAACAACGAACTCGGTGATCTTGAGCGCGGGCTAGAGGCGGCGCTGGAAACGCTGGAGGTAGGTGGTCGCCTGGTGGTGATTAGCTTCCATTCGCTGGAAGACCGTATCGTCAAGCAATTCATGAAGCGCCAGGCCAAGGGCGAGGCCGACAAGCTGCCGCGTGACCTGCCAATCATCCCGAAAGCCTTCGAACCGCGTCTGAAGCTGATCGGCAAGCCGGTCTACGCCGCCGAGGCCGAACTCAAGGCCAATCCGCGCTCGCGTAGTGCGGTGATGCGCATCGCGGAGAAGTTGCGATGAGCCGCCGGCTGATCAAGTCAATGCCCAGCGGCAGCTTTCTGATGCTGTTGTTGTTCGTCGCCATTCTGGTGTCCGCCGTGGCGGTGTCCTACAGCGCGCACTGGAATCGCCTGCTGCTCAACGAGCTGTATGGGGAGTTGAGCGTGCGTGACAAGGCGCAGGCCGAGTGGGGACGACTGATTCTCGAGCAGAGCACCTGGACTGCGCACAATCGCATCGAAGCGCTCGCCAGCGAACAGCTAAAGATGCACATTCCCGACCCCGCCGCTGTGCGCATGGTGCGTCCATGATCGGTCTCGAAGGCGCACTCTACCCCTGGCGTTTCCGTCTGGTGCTGGTGCTGCTGGCGCTGATGGTCGGCGCCATCGCCTGGCGCATGCTCGATCTGCAGGTGCTCGACCATGATTTCCTCAAGGCCCATGGCGATGCCCGCAGCGTGCGGCATATCCCGATTCCGGCGCACCGCGGTCTGATCACCGATCGCAATGGCGAGCCGCTGGCGGTCAGTACACCGGTCACCACCTTGTGGGCCAACGGCAAAGAGTTGCAGGCTGGTCGCGAGCAGTGGCCGGCGCTGGCTGCCGCCCTGGGGCAGGATCCGGCCAGCTTCGCCGCACGTCTGGAGCAGAACAAGGAGCGCGAGTTCATGTATCTGGTACGCGGCCTGACCCCGGAGAACGGTCAGCGTGTGCTGGATCTGAAAGTACCGGGCGTCTATGCCATCGAGGAATTCCGTCGTTTCTATCCGGCAGGCGAAGTCGCCGCGCATGTAGTCGGCTTCACCGACATCGACGACCGTGGTCGCGAGGGTATGGAACTGGCCTACGAAGACTGGCTGGCCGGTGTGCCAGGCAAGCGGCAGGTGCTCAAGGATCGTCGCGGCAAGCTGATCAAGGATGTGCAGGTCGCCCAGAACGCCAAGGCAGGCAAGGCTCTGGCGTTGTCCATCGACCTGCGTCTGCAGTACCTGGCCCACCGTGAGCTGCGCAATGCGTTGCTGGAAAACGATGCCAAGGCCGGCAGCCTAGTGATGGTCGACGTGAAAACCGGTGAAGTGCTGGCGATGGTCAACCATCCAACCTACAACCCGAACAACCGCCGCAACCTGACTCCGGCAGCGATGCGTAACCGCGCCATGATCGATGTGTTCGAGCCCGGCTCGACCATCAAGCCCCTGTCTATGGCTGCCGCGCTGGAAACCGGGCGCTGGAAGCCCAGCGATATCGTCCAGGTCGGTAACGGTACTCTGCAGATCGGTCGCTACACCATTCGTGATGTGTCCCGTACGCAGGGGCCGGCGCTGGACCTAACCGGCATTCTGATCAACTCCAGCAACGTCGGCATGAGCAAGGTCGCCTTCGACGTGGGTGGCGAACAGTTGCATCAGGTATTCAGCAATCTGGGCTTCGGTCGCGATACTGGTCTGGGGTTTCCTGGTGAGCGAGTGGGTAACCTGCCCAATCATCGCAAATGGCGTGAGGCGGAGACCGCTACGCTGTCCTATGGCTACGGCCTCTCGGTGACCGCAGTACAACTGGCGCACGCCTATGCGGCGCTGGCCAATGGCGGCAGCATGACGCCGCTGTCGATGATTCGTGTAGATGAAAAGCCGGGTGCGATGCAGGTGGTTCCGGCTGACGTAGCCAAGACTTTGCAAGGTATGCTGCAGCAAGTCATCGAAGCGCCGCGTGGCGTGTTCCGCGCTCAGGTGCCGGGTTATCACGTCGCGGGCAAGAGTGGCACCGCGCGTAAGACCAACTCCGGCGCCAAGGGCTACCAGACCAACTCCTATCGCTCCCTGTTTGCCGGTTTTGCCCCGGCTCAGGACCCGCGTCTCGCGCTGGTCGTGGTGATCGACGAGCCCGGCAAGGGCGCCTATTACGGCGGCCTGATCTCTGCGCCGGTGTTCAGTCGAGTGATGGCCGGCTCGCTGCGCTTGATGAACATTGCGCCGGACAATCTGCCGCCGCCCGAGCAGAAAATGGCGGCCGCAGGCCAGGGAGGGCGCAACTGATGCCCATGCCGCTCAATCAATTACTGCCCGCTGCCGAAAGCGGCGTGCTCATTCGTGAACTGACCCTGGATAGCCGCAAGGTGCGTCCTGGCGATCTGTTCCTGGCCGTGCCGGGTACTCAGCAGGACGGTCGCGTGCATATCGCCGATGCCATCGCCCGTGGCGCTGCCGCTGTTGCCTTCGAGGCCGAAGGCGCTGCGTCCATGCATGCCGACAGTGCGGTACTGGTCCCGGTCAAGGGGTTGGCTGGCCAGCTCTCGGCCATCGCCGGGCGTTTCTACGGTGAACCGAGCCGTGCCCTGTATCTGGTCGGCGTCACCGGTACCAACGGCAAGACCAGTGTCAGCCAGTTGCTGGCGCAGGCGCTGGATCTGCTCGGCCAGCCTTGTGGCATCGTCGGTACTTTGGGCAACGGCTTCCATGGTGCGCTGGAGCAGGGCAAGCACACAACGCCCGACCCAGTCGGCGTCCAGGCCACTCTGGCCTCGCTCAAGCAAGCCGGTGCCCGCGCCGTGGCCATGGAAGTGTCTTCCCATGGTCTGGATCAGGGCCGTGTCGCCGCGCTGGAGTTCGATGTGGCGGTGTTCACCAACCTGTCTCGTGATCACCTCGACTACCACGGCAGCATGGAGGCCTATGGTGCAGCCAAGGCCAAGCTGTTCGCCTGGCCAAATCTGCGTTGCCGGGTGATCAACCTCGATGACGCCTTCGGCCGTGAGCTGGCGGCACAAACGCACGAGTCGCGTCTGATCGGCTACAGCCTGAATGATGCCGACGCCTTCCTTTATTGCAGCGAAGCTCACTTCGATGATCACGGCGTACGCGCACGCCTGGTGACGCCGCGTGGCGAGGGCGTGCTGCGCAGCAATCTCCTCGGCCGTTTCAACCTGAGCAATCTGCTGGCCGTGGTCGGTGCGCTGCTCGGGCTGGACTACGCACTCGACGAGATTCTCAAGGTTCTGCCGCAGCTGCAGGGCCCGGCTGGCCGCATGCAGCGCCTCGGTGGCGGTGAAAAGCCGCTGGTAGTGGTCGATTACGCGCACACGCCGGATGCGCTGGAAAAAGTTCTCGAAGCCATGCGTCCCCACGTCGAAGGGCGCCTGGTCTGCCTGTTCGGTTGCGGTGGTGATCGTGACCGTGGCAAACGTCCGCTGATGGCCGCAGTTGCCGAGCGTCTGGCCGATGTGGTGTGGGTGACCGATGACAATCCGCGCACTGAAGAGCCTGCGCAGATCGTTGCCGATATCCGCGCCGGCTTCGCCGCGCCGGAGCGGGTGCAGTTCATTCACGGTCGTGGCGATGCTATCGCGCGTCTGGTCGCTCAAGCCGAGGCCGCCGATGTGCTGGTGCTGGCAGGCAAGGGGCACGAGGATTACCAGGAAATCATGGGCGTGCGTCAGCCGTTCTCCGATCTGATCGAAGCGAACAAGGCCCTGGCGGCCTGGGAGGCGGCTCATGCTTAAGCCCTGGCTGCTCAGCGAAGTCGCCGCGAACCTGAGCGCGCGTGTGATTGGCGCCGATGTCGCCTTCTCCGCTGTGGGGACCGACAGCCGTACCATCGCTGCAGACCAACTGTTCGTGGCGCTGACCGGGCCGCGTTTCGATGGTCATGACTATCTGGCCGAAGTCGCTGCCAAAGGCGCGGTCGCCGCGCTGGTCGAGCGTGAAGTGGCGAATGCCCCACTGCCACAATTGCTGGTGGCCGATACCCGTGTGGCGCTCGGTCAACTGGGCGCGCTGAATCGCCAAGCCTTTAAAGGCCCGCTGGCTGCCGTGACCGGCTCCAGTGGCAAGACCAGCGTCAAGGAAATGCTCGCCTCCATTCTGCGCGCCGGTCTGAACGGTGCGGTACTGGCCACTCGCGGTAACCTCAACAACGATCTTGGTGCGCCGCTGACTCTGCTCGAGCTGGTGCCGGAACATCGCGCCGGGGTGATCGAGCTGGGTGCCAACCATGTCGGTGAAATTGCCTACACCGTCAGCCTCACCCAGCCACAGGTGGCGATCATTACCAATGCCGGCAATGCCCATGTCGGTGAGTTTGGCGGTCCGGAAAAGATCGTTGGGGCCAAGGGCGAGATTCTCGAGGGCCTGCCGAGCGATGGCGTGGCCGTGCTCAACCTGGATGACAAGGCCTTTGTCACCTGGCAGCGCCGCGCTGCGGGACGCAAGGTGCTGAGTTTTGCCTTGCGTGACACTCGCGCCGACTTCCATGGCAGCGATCTGGCCCGTGACGAGCGCGGTTGCCAGGGCTTCACCCTGCGCAGCCCAATTGGCAGCGCGCGCATTCAGCTCAACCTGCTCGGCGAGCACAACGTGGCCAACGCCCTGGCAGCCTGCGCCGCAGCTCATGCTCTGGGCATGCCGTTGGTCGCCATGGTTCAGGGGCTGGAAAGCCTGCAGCCGGTCAAGGGCCGCGCGGTAGCGCAGCTGGCGCCGAACGGTGTGCGGGTCATCGATGACAGTTACAACGCCAACCCGGTGTCTATGTGTGCGGCGGTGGATATACTCGCCGGCTTCTCCGGTCGCACCGTCCTGGTGCTGGGAGACATGGGCGAGCTGGGCGAATGGGCCGAACAGGGCCATCGCGACGTCGGCCGCCATGCCGCGGGCAAGGTCGATGCGCTGTATGCCGTCGGTCCGCTGATGCGTTTTGCGGTCGAGGAGTTTGGCTCAAAAGGCCGCCACTTCGTCGATCAAGCCGAGTTGATCGAAGCGCTTCGCGCCGAGCAGGCCGGCAGCACACTACTAATCAAGGGTTCACGCAGCGCTGCCATGGACAAGGTCGTGGCGGCGCTGTGTGGCGTATCTGGGGAGATTCACTAAATGCTGCTGCTGCTGGCGGAGTACCTGCAACAGTTCCACAAGGGCTTCGCGGTCTTTCAGTACCTGACCCTGCGCGGCATCCTCGGCGTGCTCACCGCCCTGGCGCTGTCGCTGTGGCTCGGCCCGTGGATGATCCGCACCCTGCAGGTGCGTCAGATCGGTCAGGCCGTGCGCAACGATGGCCCGCAGTCGCACCTTTCGAAGAAAGGCACGCCGACCATGGGTGGCGCGCTGATCCTTACCGCCATTGCCGTCAGCACCCTGCTTTGGGCTGATCTGTCCAACCGTTACGTCTGGGTGGTGCTGGCCGTGACCCTGGCGTTCGGTGCCATCGGCTGGGTCGATGACTACCGCAAGGTGATCGAGAAGAACTCGCGTGGCCTGCCGAGCCGTTGGAAATACTTCTGGCAGTCGGTGTTCGGTCTCGCTGCAGCCGCCTTCCTTTATATGACTGCGCAGAGCCCGGTGGAAACCACCCTGATCCTGCCGCTGCTGAAGGACGTCGCTATTCCCCTGGGTGTCGGCTTCGTGGTGCTGACTTACTTCGTCATCGTCGGTACCAGCAATGCGGTGAACCTTACCGACGGCCTCGACGGTCTGGCCATTCTGCCCACTGTCATGGTCGGCGGCGCTCTGGGCATTTTCTGCTACCTGTCGGGCAACGTGAATTTCGCCGAGTACCTGCTGATCCCTTACGTGCCGGGCTCGGGCGAGTTGATCGTGTTCTGCGCCGCACTGGTGGGTGCCGGTCTGGGCTTTCTGTGGTTCAACACCTACCCGGCACAGGTGTTCATGGGCGACGTCGGTGCGCTGGCCCTGGGCGCCGCGCTGGGCACCATCGCCGTGATCGTCCGCCAGGAAATCGTGCTGTTCATCATGGGTGGCGTGTTCGTCATGGAAACCCTGTCGGTGATCATCCAGGTCGCCAGCTTCAAGCTGACCGGTAAGCGCGTGTTCCGCATGGCGCCGATCCACCACCATTTCGAACTCAAGGGCTGGCCTGAGCCGCGCGTGATCGTCCGTTTCTGGATCATCACCGTGATTCTCGTGCTGATCGGCCTGGCCACCCTGAAACTGAGGTAATTGAGCGTGTCGTTGATCGCTTCCGACCAGTTCCGCATCGTTGTCGGCCTCGGCAAGAGCGGCATGTCCCTGGTGCGCTTCCTCGCGCAGCAGGGCGTGCGCTTTGCCGTGGCCGATACGCGCGCGAACCCGCCGGAGCTGGAAACGCTCAAGCGTGACTATCCGCAGGTGGAAGTACGCTGCGGTGAGCTGGACGTGGATTTCCTCTGCCGTGCCTCGGAGCTGTACGTGAGCCCTGGTCTTGCGGTGGCGACTCCGGCGCTGGTCGAAGCGGCGGCGCGTGGGGTGAAACTATCCGGCGATATCGATCTGTTCGCCCGGTATGCCAAGGCACCGATCGTCGCCATCACGGGTTCCAACGCCAAGAGCACTGTCACCACCCTGGTCGGCGAGATGGCGGCTGCGGCTGGCAAGCGCGTGGCGGTGGGTGGCAATCTTGGTACGCCGGCGCTGGACCTGCTGGCGGACGATGTCGAGCTGTACGTGCTGGAGTTGTCCAGCTTCCAGCTGGAAACCACTGATCAGCTCAACGCCGAAGTGGCCACCTGCCTGAACATCAGCGAAGACCACATGGACCGCTACAGTGGTCTGCCGGCTTATCACCTGGCCAAGCACCGGATCTTCCGTGGCGCCCGTCAGGTGGTGATCAACCGTGACGACGCACTGTCGCGTCCGCTGATCGCCGACCAGGTGACCAGCTGGGAATTCGGCCTGGGCAAACCCGACTTCAAGCGCTTCGGCCTGCTCGAAGAGAACGGCGAGAAATCCCTGGCGTTTCGCTTCGATGCACTGCTGCCGGTGAGCGAGCTGAAGATCCGTGGCGCGCACAATCAGTCCAACGCCCTGGCAGCGCTGGCACTCGGCCATGCCGTCGGCCTGCCGATGGAGGCGATGCTCGCCACCCTGCGCCAGTTCGCCGGTTTGCCGCACCGCTGCCAGTGGGTCGGTGAGCGCGGCGGCGTGAGTTACTACGACGATTCCAAGGCCACCAACGTCGGTGCGGCGCTGGCGGCCATCGAAGGCCTTGGGGCCGACATCGCAGGCAAGCTGGTGCTGATCGCTGGCGGTGACGGCAAAGGCGCTGATTTCTCCGCACTGAAGGCGCCGGTTGCGCGCTTCTGCCGCGCGGTAGTGCTGCTGGGTCGTGATGCCGGGCGCCTTGCCGACGCGTTGGGCGATGCGGCGCCGCTGGTGCGGGTCGAGACTCTCGACGAAGCGGTGCAGCGCTGCAGTGAACTGGCAGAGGCTGGCGACGCCGTGCTGCTATCGCCGGCTTGCGCCAGCCTGGACATGTTCAAGAACTTCGAAGAGCGTGGGCGTCTGTTCGCCCAGGCCGTGGGAGGGCTGGGCTGATGCTGGCCTTCCTGCGCGTTCGCCCCTCGCCGCTGCTCGGTCGCGGCTTCGATGTCGACTTCCCGATGCTGGCTGGCTGCCTTGGCCTGCTTGGCCTGGGGCTGGTGATGATCACCTCGGCGTCGTCGGAGGTGGCGGCGGCGCTGTCCGGCAACCCGCTGTATCACATGATTCGCCACCTGGTTTATCTGGTCATCGGCCTTGGTGCAGCCGGCATCGTGCTGATGATTCCGATGAGCTTCTGGCAGCGCTATGGCTGGATGCTGCTGCTGGCCGCGTTCGGTTTGCTGGTGTTGGTGCTGATCCCCGGAATCGGTCGAGAGGTCAATGGTGCGCGGCGCTGGATTGGCTTCGGCGCCTTCAACGTGCAGCCGTCGGAAATCGCCAAGGTGTTCGTGGTGGTCTACCTGGCCGGCTATCTGGTGCGCCGCCAGGAAGAAGTGCGCGAAAGCTGGATGGGCTTCTTCAAGCCGTTCGTGGTGCTGCTGCCAATGGCCGGCCTGTTGCTGCTGGAGCCGGACTTCGGCGCCACCGTGGTAATGATGGGGTCGGCCATGGCCATGCTGTTCCTCGGCGGCGTCGGCATGCTGCGCTTCGGCCTGATGGTTGCTCTGGCGGTCGGCGCGGTATTCGTCCTGGTGCAGACCCAGGAATATCGCCTGCAGCGTCTGATCACCTTTACCGACCCCTGGGCTGACCAGTATGGCTCGGGCTATCAGCTGACTCAGGCGCTGATCGCCTTCGGTCGCGGCGAGTGGTTCGGTGTGGGGCTGGGCAACAGCATTCAGAAGCAGTTCTACCTGCCGGAAGCGCACACCGACTTCGTCTTCTCGGTACTGGCCGAGGAGCTGGGCTTCGTCGGCGCACTGGCGACCCTGGCGCTGTTCGTCTTCGTCTGCGTGCGCGGCCTGTACATCGGCCTGTGGGCCGAGAAGGCCAAGCAGTTCTTCTCGGCCTATGTGGCCTACGGCCTGTCCTTCCTGTGGATCGGCCAGTTCCTGATCAACATCGGCGTGAACACCGGCCTGCTGCCGACCAAGGGCCTGACCTTGCCCTTCCTCAGCTACGGCGGTTCGTCGCTGGTGATCTGCTGCGTCAGCCTGGCAGTCCTGCTGCGCATCGAGTGGGAGGCGCGCAACGTGCTGGGCAACGAGGATATCGAGTTCAGCGAAGAGGATTTCGCCGAGCCGAACAAGGAGGTCGCCCATGCGCGGTAATGTCCTGATCATGGCTGGCGGCACAGGCGGCCACGTGTTCCCGGCGCTGGCCTGCGCGCGCGAGTTCCAGACACGCGGCTATAGCGTGCACTGGCTGGGTACGCCGCGTGGCATCGAGAACGAGCTGGTGCCGCAAGCCGGCTTGCCGCTGCACCTGATCAACGTCAGCGGTCTGCGTGGCAAGAGCAAGCTGTCGTTGCTCAAGGCGCCGTTCCAGTTGCTGCGGTCGCTGCTGCAGGCACGTCGCATCGTGCGCGAGCTGCAGCCGGTGTGCGTGCTGGGCATGGGCGGCTATGTCACTGGCCCGGGCGGCCTGGCCGCGCGCATGGCCGGCGTACCGCTGGTGATTCATGAGCAGAACGCCGTAGCCGGTACCGCCAACCGCCTGTTGTCGCGCATTGCCACGCGTATCTGTGAAGCCTTCCCGAACACCTTCGGTGCATCCGACAAGCGGCGTACCACCGGTAACCCGGTGCGTGAAGAGCTGTTCCTGGAAACGCCGCGCGAGCCGCTGGTCGGTCGCAAGCCGAAATTGCTGGTCCTCGGCGGTAGCCTGGGGGCCGAGCCGCTGAACAAATTGTTGCCGGCCGCGCTGGGGAAAATTGCCGCTGACGTCCGTCCGCAGGTGTTCCACCAGGCCGGCAAACAACATGCCGAGATCACTGCGGAGCGTTATCGCGATGCTGCGGTCGAAGCCGAGGTCGCGCCCTTCATCAAGGACATGGCTCGCGCCTACGGCTGGGCCGATCTGGTGGTGTGCCGCGCCGGCGCACTGACCGTCAGCGAGCTGGCCGCCGCGGGTCTGCCGTCGTTTCTGGTGCCGCTGCCGCACGCCATCGACGACCACCAGAGCCGCAATGCCGAATACCTGGCGAAGGAGGGCGCTGCAGTCCTTCTTGCGCAACATGCCACTGACGCGGACACGCTTGCCGCGCAGCTCACCGAGGTTCTGATGCACCTGGAGAAACTCAATGTCATGGGCGCCACCGCGCGTCGCCTGGCCAAGCCCGATGCCACCCGCACGGTGGTCGACATCTGCCAGGAGGTGATGCGTGGCTAAGTCGCCTGCAGCGGTCAAGGCCGAAGTACGGCGTATGCGCCGTATCCGCCGCATTCATTTCGTCGGTATCGGCGGTGTGGGCATGTGCGGGATCGCCGAAGTGCTGCTCAACCTGGGTTACGAGGTGTCTGGCTCCGATCTCAAGGCCTCGGCCGTGACCGAGCGCCTGGAAAACTTCGGCGCCACCATCTTCATCGGGCATCGCGCAGAGAATGCCGAGCAGGCTGACGTGCTGGTGGTTTCCAGCGCCGTCAACACCAGCAACCCGGAAGTCGCCACCGCGCTGGAGCGCCGCATTCCGGTGGTACCGCGTGCGGAGATGCTCGCCGAGCTGATGCGTTACCGTCATGGCATCGCCGTGGCCGGCACCCATGGCAAGACCACCACCACCAGCCTGCTGGCTTCGGTGTTCGCTGCCGGTGGCCTCGATCCGACCTTCGTCATCGGCGGCCGTCTGAACGCTGCCGGTACCAATGCTCAGCTGGGCTCCAGCCGCTTCCTGATCGCTGAAGCCGATGAGAGCGACGCCAGCTTCCTGCATCTGCAGCCGATGGTCTCGGTGGTCACCAATATCGACGCCGACCATATGAGCACCTATGGCGGCGACTTCAACAAGCTGAAGAAGACCTTCATCGAGTTCCTGCACAACCTGCCGTTCTACGGCCTGGCCGTGCTCTGCGTTGACGATCCGGTGGTGCGCGAGTTGCTGCCACAGGTCGGCCGTCCGACCGTGACCTACGGCTTCTCCGACGACGCCGACGTGCGCGCGATCAACGTGCGCCAGGAAGGTATGCGCACCTATTTCACCGTGCTGCGTCCGGACTGCGAGCCGCTCGATGTGTCGGTGAACATGCCGGGCAATCACAACGTTCTGAACGCGCTGGCAACCATTGCCATCGCCACTGACGAAGGCATCGACGATGCCGCCATCGTCAGCGGCCTGTCCGGCTTCCAGGGCGTCGGCCGGCGCTTCCAGGTTTACGGCGAACTGCCGGTGGACGGCGGCAGCGTGATGCTGGTGGATGACTACGGTCATCACCCACGTGAAGTGGCCGCGGTGATCAAGGCCGTACGTGGCGGTTGGCCGGAGCGCCGTCTGGTGATGGTCTACCAGCCGCACCGCTACAGTCGCACCCGCGATCTGTACGACGACTTCGTGCAGGTGCTGGGTGAGGCCAATGTACTGCTGCTGGTGGAGGTCTACCCGGCCGGCGAGGAGCCGATCCCCGGTGCCGACAGCCGGCAGATGTGCCACAGCATCCGCCAGCGCGGCCAGCTCGATCCGATCTATGTCGAGCGCGGTGCCGACCTGGCGCCGCTGCTCAAACCGCTGCTGCGTGCCGGCGACATCCTGCTGTGCCAGGGGGCTGGTGATATTGGCGCGGTAGCACCGCAATTGATCAAGCACCCACTGTTCGTGGGGGAGTCGAAATGAGTTTGCACAGTACCCTCGATCCCAAGGCTTTCGGTCGCGTCGCCGTGCTGTTCGGCGGCAAGAGCGCCGAGCGTGAGGTGTCGCTGAAGTCCGGCAATGCCGTGCTCAGCGCCCTGCAGGCGGCTGGCGTGGACGCCTTCGGCATCGACGTGGGTGATGATTTCCTGGCTCGTTTGAACAGCGAGAAGATCGACCGCGCCTTCATCGTGCTGCACGGCCGCGGTGGCGAGGACGGCTCGATGCAGGGCCTGCTTGAGTGCGCCGGCATTCCTTATACAGGTAGCGGCATCCTCGCTTCGGCGCTGGCTATGGACAAGCTGCGGACCAAACAGGTCTGGCACAGTCTCGGCCTGCCGACGCCGCGCCATGCCGTGCTGACTTCGCAGGCCGATTGCGAGGCTGCCGCCACTGAACTGGGCTTCCCGCTGATCGTCAAACCGGCCCACGAAGGCTCGAGCATCGGCATGGCCAAGGTCGAGAGCGTCGAGGCGCTGGTCGCTGCCTGGCAGGACGCGGCCCGCTACGACAGCCAGGTGCTGGTCGAGCAGTGGATCGCCGGACCCGAGTACACCATCGCCGTGTTGCGTGGTGAAGTGCTGCCGCCCATCGGCCTCGGTACACCGCACACCTTCTACGACTACGACGCCAAGTACCTGGCCGATGACACCCAGTACCGTATTCCCTGCGGCCTGTCCGCGGAGAAGGAAGCCGAGTTGAAGGCGCTCACCGCACGTGCCTGCGAGGCCGTGGGTACTCAGGGTTGGGCGCGCGCTGATGTGATGCAGGATGCCAGCGGCCAGTTCTGGCTGCTGGAAGTGAACACCGTACCGGGCATGACCGATCACAGCCTGGTGCCTATGGCCGCGCGCGCCGCCGGCCTGGATTTCCAGCAATTGGTGCTGGCGATCCTGGCCGACAGCGTCGAGGCGAGGGGTTAAGTCATGACAGTGGCTTTGCGTCATCAGGACACGCTGAGGGCTCCGTTGCGCGGTAAGCCCGCGCCGCGTGGCGCCAGCCGTCTGGTGGCCAAGGAGCCGATGCGCCTGCGCATGCCCAAGCCGGATTTTTCCTGGGTCGGGCGTTTGCTCTGGCCGCTGCTGCTGGTCGGTCTGGGCTTTGGCGCCTATGAAGGTGCGCAGCGTCTGCTGCCTTACGCCGACCGCCCGATCGCGCGGATCAGCGTGCAGGGTGATCTGGCCTACGTCAGCCAGCAGGCGGTGCAGCGGCGGATCGCGCCATTCATCGAGGCGAGCTTCTTCAGTGTCGACCTGCGTGGCATGCGCGAAGAGCTTGAGCGCATGCCCTGGATTGCCCACGCCGAAGTGCGTCGCGTCTGGCCGGATCAGATCGACGTGCGTCTGGAAGAACAACTGCCCATCGCCCGCTGGGGGGACGAGGCGCTGCTCAACAACCAGGGCCAGGCCTTCGCGCCGCAGGAGCTGGACAACTACCAGCACCTGCCGCAGCTGTCCGGCCCGAAGCGGGCGCAGCCGAAGGTGATGCAGCAATACCAGATGCTCAGCCAGTTGCTGCGGCCGATGGGCTTCACCGTGGTCGGGCTGCAACTGCGTGAACGTGGCAGCTGGTTCCTCTCGGCCACCGAGAATGCCAGCGGCCAGCGTATCGACATCCTGCTGGGACGTGATCACGTGGTGGAAAAAATGCGTCGGTTCGCCGCCATCTACGAGCGGGAGCTGAAGGAACAAAGCGCGAATATCGCGCGCATCGACCTGCGTTACGCCAACGGCTTGGCCGTGGCCTGGCGCGAGCCGGTGGAGCCGGCCGCGGCCGAGCAGAAAGTGAATTGAGGAGAGGCAGGACTAATGAGTAGCGCGCAGAGCGGCAAGATGATCGTTGGCCTGGACATCGGCACCTCCAAGGTGGTTGCCCTGGTGGGCGAGGTGGCGGCCGACGGCCAGCTGGAAATCGTCGGCATCGGCACCCATCCGTCGCGCGGGCTGAAGAAGGGCGTGGTGGTCAACATCGAGTCCACCGTGGCTTCGATTCAACGTGCTGTGGAAGAAGCGCAGCTGATGGCCGGTTGCCGTATCCACTCGGCTTTCGTCGGCGTGGCCGGCAACCACATTCGCAGCCTTAACAGCCACGGCATCGTCGCCATCCGCGACCGCGAAGTGAGCCCGGCCGATATCGAGCGTGTGCTCGACGCAGCGCAGGCCGTGGCCATTCCGGCGGACCAGCGCGTGCTGCACACCCTGGCGCAGGACTACGTGATCGACAACCAGGAAGGCGTGCGCGAGCCGCTGGGCATGTCCGGTGTGCGTCTGGAGGCCAAGGTGCACGTGGTCACCTGCGCCGTTAATGCCGCACAGAACATCGAGAAGTGCGTGCGCCGTTGCGGCCTGGAAGTCGACGACATCATTCTCGAGCAACTGGCGTCGGCCTATTCGGTACTGACCGAGGACGAGAAGGAGCTGGGCGTGTGCTTGGTGGACATCGGTGGTGGCACCACCGATATCGCCATCTTCACCGAGGGCGCGATTCGCCATACCGCGGTGATCCCTATTGCCGGTGACCAGGTGACCAACGATATCGCCATGGCCCTACGTACGCCGACCCAGTACGCCGAGGAGATCAAGATCCGCTACGCCTGCGCCCTGGCCAAGCTGGCTGGTGCTGGCGAGACCATCAAGGTGCCGAGCGTCGGCGATCGTCCGCCGCGCGACCTCTCGCGCCAATCCCTGGCCGAAGTGGTCGAGCCGCGTTACGACGAGCTGTTCACCCTGGTTCAGGCCGAGCTGCGTCGCAGTGGCTACGAAGACCTGATTCCCGCAGGCATCGTCATGACCGGCGGTACGGCGAAGATGGAAGGTGCGGTGGAACTGGCCGAGGAAATCTTCCATATGCCGGTACGTCTCGGCGTGCCGCATAGCGTCAAGGGCATGGCTGATGTCGTGCGCAACCCGATTTATTCCACCGGTGTGGGCTTGCTGTTGTACGGGCTGCAGAAGCAGAACGACGGCATTTCCATGTCGGTGGGCAGTCCCTATCAGGACGAGAGCAAAACCCCGGTACTCGAACGCATCAAGCGTTGGGTGCAAGGCAATTTCTAAATTTTGCAGTAGGCGTTACACAACTAGAAAGGAAGGAGAGGGATCATGTTCGAACTAGTAGACAACATTCCACAAAGCGCGGTGATCAAGGTCATCGGTGTCGGTGGTGGCGGCGGTAACGCAGTCAATCACATGGCTGTCAGCAACATCGAGGGTGTCGAGTTCATCTGCGCCAACACCGATGCGCAGGCACTGAAGAACATCGGTGCGCGCACCGTGCTGCAGCTCGGCCCAGGCGTGACCAAGGGGCTGGGTGCTGGCGCCAATCCTGAAGTCGGTCGTCAGGCCGCGCTGGAAGATCGCGAGCGCATCGCCGAAGTGCTGCAAGGCACCGACATGGTGTTCATCACCACCGGCATGGGTGGTGGTACCGGTACCGGCGCGGCTCCGGTGATCGCCGAGGTGGCCAAGGAACTGGGCATCCTGACCGTGGCCGTGGTCACCCGTCCGTTCCCGTTCGAAGGCAAGAAGCGCATGGTCATCGCCGATGAAGGCATCCGTGCGCTGGCCGAGAGCGTCGACTCGCTGATCACCATCCCCAACGAAAAGCTGCTGACCATCCTCGGTAAGGATGCCAGCCTGCTGTCCGCCTTCGCCAAGGCTGACGACGTGCTGGCCGGTGCCGTGCGCGGTATCTCCGACATCATCAAGCGTCCGGGCATGATCAACGTCGACTTCGCCGACGTGAAGACTGTGATGAGTGAAATGGGCATGGCCATGATGGGCACTGGCTGCGCCAGCGGTCCGAACCGTGCGCGTGAAGCCACCGAAGCGGCTATCCGCAACCCGCTGCTGGAAGACGTCAACCTGCAGGGCGCTCGCGGCATCCTGGTGAACATCACTGCCGGTCCGGACCTGTCCCTGGGCGAGTACTCCGACGTGGGTAGCATCATCGAGCAGTTCGCTTCCGAGCAGGCCACCGTCAAGGTCGGCACCGTGATCGATGCCGATATGCGTGATGAGCTGCACGTTACCGTGGTCGCCACCGGCCTTGGTGCGCGCATGGAAAAACCGGTCAAGGTGGTCGATAACACTGTGCAGGTCGCCGTCAGCCAGCCGGTCGCCCAGCAGCCCGCCGCGCAGCCGCGTAGCGAGCAGTCGGTCAACTACAAGGACTACGAGCGTCCGACCGTACAGCGTCAGAGCCACAGCGGCGCGGCCACTGCAGCCAAGCTCAATACCCAGGACGATCTGGATTACCTGGATATTCCTGCTTTCCTGCGTCGCCAGGCTGATTGATGGAATTTATCAGGAGTATATGGGTGATTGGTGTTCAGCAAAGGTCGGTTCTGCTATCATTCCCGACCATTGTTGAAAACAGTTCGCAACTAGCGATATAGCGGCCAAGCCATGATCAGACAACGCACCCTGAAGAACATCATCCGTGCCACCGGCGTTGGCCTGCATTCGGGGGAGAAGGTTTACCTGACCCTGAAGCCGGCACCGGTGGACACCGGTATCGTGTTTCGTCGTACCGATCTCGACCCAGTCGTGGAAATCCGCGCACTGGCCGGGAATGTCGGTGAAACCACCATGTCGACTACGTTGATCAATGGTGATGTCAAGGTGGACACGGTAGAGCATCTGCTTTCGGCCATGGCAGGCCTGGGCATCGATAACGCCTACGTCGAGCTCTCCGCGTCCGAAGTACCGATCATGGATGGCAGTGCCGGTCCCTTCGTATTCCTGATTCAATCCGCTGGCCTGCAGGAGCAGGAAGCGCCGAAGAAGTTCATCCGCATCCTGCGTGAGGTAACCGTGGAGGAGGGCGACAAGCGCGCCACCTTCGTACCTTTCGACGGCTTCAAGGTGAGCTTCGAAATCGACTTCGATCACCCCGTGTTCCGCAACCGTACGCAGAGCGCCAGTGTGGATTTCTCCAGCACGTCTTTCGTCAAGGAAGTCAGCCGGGCCCGCACTTTCGGCTTCATGCGTGACATCGAGTTCCTGCGTTCGCAGAACTTGGCGCTCGGCGGCAGTGTGGAAAACGCCATCGTGGTCGACGAGTATCGCGTGCTCAACGAGGACGGCCTGCGTTACGAGGACGAGTTCGTCAAACACAAGATTCTCGACGCCATCGGCGACCTGTACCTGCTGGGTAACAGCCTGATCGGCGAGTTCAAGGGCTTCAAGTCGGGTCACGCGCTGAACAATCGTTTGCTGCGCACGTTGATCGAACAGACCGATGCCTGGGAAATGGTGACCTTCGAGGACGCCAAGCTCGCACCGATCTCCTACATGCGCCCGGTTGCGGCGGTGTAAACCTACTCTCTTTCCAGCTTTATTTGAGGCCGCCTTCGGGTGGCCTTTTTTATGGTTCTTCGCTTTTTGCGGAGGGATACGTTTGCCACCGGACTGGCAAATAAATGTGTGCTTTCGGTATTGGCACTATCCATTGGCGCGTCGCCTGATCTGATAGGTTTCGCCCCTTACGGGCGAGTCACTTGATTCGTTGCGCTCACCCTTCGGGCCAGCCTGCGGCTGTTACTTCGCTGCGCTTCGTAGCTCTTGCTTGCCCAAGAGAAAGTAACCAAAGAGAAGGGCACCCCGCCATCCGGCCCCGGCTGCGCCGGGGTTCCCTCGTTCCATCACTGCTCGAGGGGCCGCTGCGAAGGGCCATCCCTGGCCCATCGCAGCTCTCGCGACATCCATGTCGCTCAACCCCTTACGCAGCGATTCCACTCGGCCTCCTGAAGGGGGCTTGTGCGTCGTCTGTGAGATCGCGCTTCAAGAGCAAAAGCCAAACGCTCAGCGCACGCGGTAATAGTGATAAGTCAGTAAGCGATACGCACACAAACTTGCCAGTCTTGTGGCAAGCCGAATAATCGTCGGGGAATTTCTGGCGCTATTTACCTGGCGAGTGCGGCGAGGTGAGGCACGCCGACGAACGGAGCAGGCGTGCTATTCGCCTTTCTGTGTATGGCTGGCCAGACGCTCCAATGCGGCGCGCAGCCTGGGGTCGCTGATACCTTCGGCGGTCGCTTGGATGCTTTGTGCGGCGCTATTGGACAAGTGCAGGGTGCGACCGGTTCCACGATTCTGCCCCCCTTGAGGTTGCACCTTGAACAGGATTTTCGTTAAGGTCGCGAATTCTTCGAGTGCCTGTAGTTGTCGTTGCAGTCTTCTTTGCTGATAACGCAGGCGTGTTGCCCAGTGGCCATCGGTCACGATCAATAGCAGACAGCCTTCACGCCAGGACGCTACATGACAGTGTTCCCGGGCCGCGGGCTGTAGCTGGCTTTCGACAAGACGCTGCAGGTGGGTAAGGCGTTGCGCCTGACCGAACAGCGCTTTCAGGGGCTTGGCTTCGCGTAACAGCTTAGCGGGTGCCTGGGCCGGCAAGGGACGAAACGTCATGGCAGGAGGCCTTTGGTTGCAGAGTCGTCATGGTAGCAGAGCGTGCTGCCGGCCTGCGTTCTGCGAAATGGGGAAACCATGCATATCATTCTGCTCAACAGTCGTCATGGTTCGGCGCGAACGATCCATCTAAACCTGCGCTGGTTGCTGCTATCGGTTGTCCTGTTGCTGGTCCTGAGCCTTGGCGCCGGTGCCGCGTTGGGTGCCAAGTGGCTGACAGCCGAACCGGTGGTCGACGCCTCGCTGGCCAAGGCACTCGATCAGCAACGCGAGCAGGTTGGCGCCGTGCGTCAGGATGCTCAGCGTCAGCTCGATGCATTCGCTGTGCACGTCGCCGAGTTGCAGGCGCGCCTTACCCGGCTCGATGCTCTGGGCGAGCGCCTCACGGAGTTGGCGGAGCTGGATGCCGGTGAATTCGACTTCTCCCTGAGCGTTGGCCAGGGCGGTGCGGAAGATGCGTTGGGTGTTTCGGCTTATGCACCACCGCCTTTCATGAACGCGCTGGATGAACTCGCCCTGCGTGTCGAAAGCCGCGAGCAGCAACTGGAAGTACTGGAGCAACTGCTTGGCGAACGTCGCTTGAGCGAGGCCGAAACCCTTTCCGGTCGCCCGGTTTTACAAGGTTATGTGTCATCACCGTTCGGCCGGCGTGTACACCCGCTGACCGGGCGCGCCAGTGTGCACAAGGGCATGGATTTCGCCGCCAAGCCCGGTAGCGATGTGGTTTCCGTGGCCGCAGGCGTAGTGACCTTCTCCGGCAAGAAGAGCGGTTACGGCAATACCGTGGAAATCAGCCACGCCGATGGCTACGTCACGCTCTACGCCCACAACCAGAGCAACACCGTGCAGATCGGTGACCTGGTGCAGCGTGGCCAGACCATCGCCAGGGTAGGTCGTACTGGACGTTCCACCGGTTATCACGTGCATTTCGAAGTCAGCAAGGATGGCCGTCAGGTCAATCCCGCGCTGTACATTGCGCGTGCCAATGGCGTCGAGTAAGCATGCCGCTTTCGCGCTGCCCTTGAATTGCCAGCATGCGACCCTCATATAACCGTTCACGCCGCGCCCACGGTTTGCCGGGATGCGTGGCTTGCGCCATCACGCGGCAGCAACGGGCTGACAACGTCACTTTCCTCCCTGGGTTTTCCGGGTAGAATGCCCCCTTCGCCCGCAGCCATGCAGGCTGCCAGGTCGCGATTTGCGCCGACCTCCATCCATTCGCCGGAAGATCCTGTCGATATGTTTGCGCCTCTGTTTAAAAAACTTTTCGGAAGCAAGAATGAGCGTGAAGTCAAACGCATGCTCAAGGCGGTGCAGTCCGTCAACGTCCTCGAAGAGCAGATGATCGCCCTCTCGGACGAGCAGCTGCGTGGCAAGACCGAAGAGTTCAAGGGGCGTCTGGCCAAGGGCGAAACCCTCGACAAGCTGCTTCCCGAAGCCTTCGCCGTGGCCCGTGAGGCCGGCAAGCGGGTGATGGGCATGCGCCACTTCGATGTGCAGCTGATCGGTGGTATGACCCTGCACGAAGGCAAGATCGCCGAGATGCGTACCGGTGAGGGCAAGACCCTCGTAGGTACCCTGGCGGTCTACCTCAACGCACTGTCCGGCAAGGGCGTGCACGTGGTCACGGTCAACGAATACCTGGCACGTCGTGATGCCAACTGGATGCGTCCGTTGTACGAGTTCCTCGGTCTTTCCGTGGGCATCGTCACCCCCTTCCAGCCGCCGGAAGAGAAACGCGCTGCCTACGCTGCCGACATCACCTACGGTACCAACAACGAATTCGGTTTCGACTACCTGCGCGACAACATGGCGTTCAGCCTGGAAGACAAGTTCCAGCGCGAGCTAAATTTCGCCGTGATCGACGAAGTCGACTCCATCCTCATCGACGAAGCACGTACCCCGCTGATCATTTCCGGCCAGGCCGAAGACAGCTCCAAGCTGTACATCGAGATCAACAAGCTGATTCCGCGCCTCAAGCAGCACATCGAGGAAGAGGAAGGTGTGGTGACCCAGGAAGGTCACTACAAGGTCGACGAGAAAACCCGTCAGGTCGAACTCAACGAAGCCGGCCACCAGTACGTCGAGGAGATGCTTACCGCAGCCGGCCTGCTGGCCGAAGGCGAGAGCCTCTACTCGGCGCACAACCTCGGCCTGCTGACCCACGTGTATGCCGGCCTGCGTGCGCACAAGCTGTTCCATCGCAATGTCGAGTACATCGTGCAGAACGGCCAGGTGATCCTGATCGACGAGCACACCGGCCGCACCATGCCGGGCCGTCGCTTGTCCGAGGGCCTGCACCAGGCCATCGAGGCGAAGGAAGGGGTGAATATCCAGGCCGAGAGCCAGACCCTCGCCTCGACCACCTTCCAGAACTACTTCCGCCTCTACAACAAGCTCTCCGGCATGACTGGTACTGCCGATACCGAGGCTTTCGAGTTCCGCCAGATCTACGGTCTGGACGTGATGGTGATTCCGACCAACAAGCCGATCGCGCGTAAGGACTTCAACGACCTGGTCTACCTGACCCAGGAAGAGAAGTATCAGGCGATCATTGCCGACATCAAGGACTGCCAGGCCCAGGGCCGACCGATCCTGGTCGGTACTGCGACCATCGAAACCTCCGAGTACGTCAGCCAGTTGCTCAACAAGGAAGGTATCGAGCACAAGGTGCTCAACGCCAAGTTCCACGACAAGGAGGCCGAGATCATCGCCCAGGCCGGTCGTCCGGGGGCGCTGACCATCGCCACCAACATGGCCGGTCGTGGTACCGACATCCTCCTCGGCGGCAACTGGGAAGTGGAAGTCGCTGCCCTGGAAAACCCCACCGACGAGCAGATCGCGCAGATCAAGGCCGAGTGGCAGAAGCGTCACCAGCAGGTGATCGAGGCCGGTGGCCTGCACGTGATCGCCTCCGAGCGTCACGAATCGCGCCGTATCGACAACCAGCTGCGTGGCCGTGCCGGCCGTCAGGGTGACCCGGGTTCCAGCCGCTTCTACCTGTCGCTGGAAGACAACCTGATGCGCATCTTCGCCTCGGATCGGGTGAAGAACTTCATGAAGGCTCTGGGTATGCAGTCCGGCGAGGCCATTGAGCACCGCATGGTCACCAATGCCATCGAGAAGGCCCAGCGCAAGGTCGAAGGCCGCAACTTCGACATGCGCAAGCAACTGCTCGAATTCGACGACGTGGCCAACGAGCAGCGCAAGGTGATCTATCACATGCGCAACAGCCTGCTGGCTGCCGAGAACGTTGGCGACACCATCGCCGAGTTCCGCGAGGAGGTGCTGACCACCGCAGTCAACAACCATATTCCGCCGCAGTCGATGCCGGAGCAGTGGGATGTCGCCGGTCTGGAGTCCACCCTGCAGAGCGATTTTGGCATCAAGCTGCCGATCCAGCAGTGGCTGGACGAAGACGACAAGCTGTACGAGGAAACCCTGCGCGAGCGCATCCTCGCCGAGCTGCTGGCTGCCTACAACGAGAAGGAAACCCAGGCCAGCGCCGAGGCACTACGCACCTTCGAGAAGCAGATTCTGCTGCGCGTGCTGGACGACCTGTGGAAAGACCACCTGTCTACCATGGATCACCTGCGTCACGGTATTCACCTGCGTGGCTACGCGCAGAAGAACCCCAAGCAGGAATACAAGCGCGAGTCCTTCGCCCTGTTCCAGGAGCTGCTGGAGTCGATCAAGCGCGACGCCATACGCGTTCTCAGCCACGTTCAGGTCCGTCGCGAAGACCCGGCCGAAGAAGAGGCCCGTCTGCGTCGTGAAGCCGAAGCCATGGCAGAGCGCATGCAGTTCCAGCATGCCGACGCCTCGGCCCTGGCGGCGGAAGAGAGCAATGGCGAAGAGGGCGACGTTGCCGTGGCTGCCGCTCCGGTGCGTGCCGAGCCGAAGGTTGGTCGCAACGAGCCGTGCCCTTGTGGTTCGGGCAAGAAGTACAAGCACTGCCACGGTCAGATCGGCTGATCACCGGCCCGTTTGGGACTCTTGCAGTAGCGGGCGCTTCGGCTATGCTGCCAGCGCCCTGACAACGCCGCGAACGGCTCAGCCGCTCGCGGCGTTTTACCATCTCATTTGGTCGCCGAAGCGATCACCGTATATCTGAAGGAGCGCATCTCATGGCTGTTGGTCTTGGCCCGCTGTCTACCCTGCACCCGGTTCCTGGTTTCGAGTTGGGCATCGCCTCGGCCGGCATCAAGCGCCCCGGTCGCAAGGACGTGGTGGTGATGCGCTGTGCCGAGGGCTCGCGTATCGCCGGGGTGACCACCACCAATGCCTTCTGCGCAGCTCCGGTGTTGATCACCCGCGAGCGTCTGGGCGGCGAGGTGCGCTATCTGCTGACCAATACCGGCAACGCCAACGCCGGTACCGGTGCCGACGGCCTGGCTCGTGCGCGCCGCGCCTGTGCCCGCTTGGCCGAGCTGGCCGGCGTGGCCGAAAGTGCCGTGCTGCCGTTCTCCACAGGAGTGATCGGTGAGCCGTTGCCAGTGGAGAAGATCGAGTCCGCGTTGCAGGCTGCGCTGGATGACCTCAAGGCCGACAACTGGGAAGCTGCCGCCACCGGCATCATGACCACCGACACCCTGCCCAAGGGCGCCAGCCGTCAGTTCCAGCATGACGGCGTGACCATCACCGTCACCGGCATCTCCAAGGGCGCTGGCATGATTCGTCCGAACATGGCCACCATGCTCGGCTACATCGCCACTGACGCCAAGGTCGCCCAAGGTGTGCTGCAGGATCTGGTGCGCGACGCGGCGAACAAATCGTTCAACCGCATCACCATCGACGGCGATACCTCCACCAACGACTGCTGCATGCTGATCGCTACCGGCCAGGCCGCACTGCCTGAGATCGGCGAAGCCTCTGGTGAGCTGTTCACCAAGCTCAAGCAGGCGGTGTTCGACGTCTTCATGGAAGTGGCGCAGGCCATCGTGCGTGACGGCGAAGGTGCGACCAAGTTCGTCACCGTGCAGGTCAACGGGGGTGGCACCCATCAGGAGTGCCTGGACGTCGCCTACGCCGTGGCCCATTCGCCACTGATCAAGACCGCGCTGTTCGCCTCCGACCCGAACTGGGGGCGCATCCTCGCGGCTGTCGGCTATGCCGGTGTGTCACAGCTGGACGTAAGCAAGATCGATGTATTCCTCGGTGAGGTCTGCATCGCCAGCAAGGGCTGCCGTGCGACTACCTACACCGAAGAGCAAGGCGCAGCGGTGATGGCCCGTGAGGAGATCACCATCCGCATCGAACTGGGGCGCGGTGCCTGTAGCGAGATCATCTGGACCACCGATCTGTCCCACGAGTACGTCAAGATCAACGCCGAATACCGCACCTGATCAGTCTCGGCCGTATATTATTCCCGCGCCTCATGACCTCATGACGCGCGGGAATTTGCTATTCGGTGGTCGGGCTTTTAACGTCGAGCGACTTCATTCCCGAGGACACGCGAGATGGCACTGCAACTGGTGGTTGGCGACAAGAACTATTCCTCCTGGTCTCTGCGTGCGGCGCTCGCGGTCGATCTGGCCGGTGCCGACTGCGCAGAGCTGCGGGTGCGTTTGTTTCAGCCTGATAGCCGCGCACAACTGTTGCGCTATTCGCCCACCGGCAAGGTGCCGGTTCTGCTGACCGAGCGGGGGGCGGTGTGGGATTCCCTGGCGATTGCCGAGTACCTGGCCGAGTGTTATCCCGAGGCGCAGCTGTGGCCGCAGGAGCGTCAGGCCCGCGCCTTGGCGCGCAGTATCTGTGCGGAAATGCACAGCGGCTTTACGGCGCTGCGCAGTCATCTACCCATGGATCTGGCCCGGGACAAGGCGCTGGCCGAGCTGCCTGACGAGGCGCAGGCCGATATCGACCGCATCTGCGCGATCTGGGCCGGCTGCCGCGAGCGATACGCCAGTACCGGCAACTACCTGTTCGGCCAGGTCAGTATCGCCGATGCCTTCTACGCACCGGTCGCCGCGCGACTGCGCAGCTATCGTGTGGCGCTACCGACAGCAGCTGCGGCTTATGTCGAAACCATCTATCGCTGGCCGGCGTTCCAACGCTGGTATCAGGCAGCATTGCAGGAGGTAAAGGGGTGAAGCGTGTTCATGTCGCCGCAGCGGTGATTCGGGGTGTCGATGGACGCATCCTGATTGCCAAGCGCCCGCAGGATAAGCACCAGGGTGGTCTGTGGGAGTTTCCCGGCGGCAAGGTGGAAGAGGGCGAGGCAGTGCGCGTCGCCCTCGACCGTGAGTTGCAGGAAGAGCTTGGCATCCGTCCGCAAGCGGCGCGTGCGCTGATTCAGATTCGCCACGATTACCCGGACAAGCAGGTGTTGCTGGACGTCTGGGAAGTCTTGACCTTCAGCGGTGAGCCACATGGCGCAGAAGGCCAGCCGCTGGCCTGGGTCAGCGAGCGGCAACTTCCGGAGTACGAGTTTCCCGCTGCCAACAAGCCCATAGTCGCCGCCGCGCGCCTGCCAGATCGTTACCTGATCACCCCGGACGGCCTGGAACCGAGCGAGCTGCTGGCCGGCATCCGCAGTGCCCTGGCGCAGGGTGTCCGGTTGATTCAGCTGCGTGCGCCGAACATGTTCGACCCGCAGTACCGCGACCTGGCTGTCGACGTGCAGGGCCTGTGCGCCGGCAAGGCGCAACTGATGCTCAAGGGACCGCTGGAATGGCTGGGCGACTTTCCGGCGGCAGGCTGGCACCTGACTGCCGAGCAGTTGCGCAAGCATGCCGCTGGCGGCCGGCCTTTCCCGGAGCATCGCTGGCTGGCAGCCTCCTGCCACAGTGCCGAGGAGCTGGCGTTGGCAGCGCAGATGGGTGTGGATTTCGTCACCCTGTCGCCGGTGCAGGCGACCGCAACGCATCCCGAAGCACTGCCGCTGGGTTGGGAGGCAGCAAGCGAGATGCTGACCCATTTCAACCTGCCGGCTTACCTGTTGGGCGGTATCGGCCCGGCCGATATCGAGCGCGCCTGGCAGATTGGCGCCCAGGGCGTTGCGGGCATCCGCGCATTCTGGCCGTAGGGCGGACTCAGGAGCCTAGGCGAACAGTCCGCCGGTGGCTCTGCAACCCATCATCGTATTCCAGAATGGCGTACTGCTCCGCGAGTACGCCCTACGACCCTGTATGCACGGTCGGTAGGAGCGGATTTATCCGCGAAGAGCGGATGGCGCCGAGTCTGCGATGACCGCGAATGAATTCGCTATAGGTCTGGCGCACTTCTACGGCTTGTCTGCGGCTTTCCACAGTACTTCGGCCACGCCCTGGCGCCTGGCAATCAGACGGGCAGCCACGAACAGCAGGTCGGATAGGCGATTGACGTAGGCCAGGCCCTCGGCGCGCAGCGGCTCAACGGCATTGAGATGCTGGCAACGGCGCTCGGCGCTGCGGGCAAAGCTGCGGCAGACATGAGCCTGGGCGATCAGCCTGGAGCCGCCGGGCAGGATGAAGTTCTCCAACGGCCCGACCTCATCGTTCCAGCGATCGATAACAGCCTCCAGACGTTCGATTTCCTCTGGCTGCAGGGCTTGGTACTCGGGCATCGCCAGTTCGCCGCCAAGATCGAACAGGCGATGCTGGCAGGGGCTCAACACCTCGCTGATCTCCTTGAGGCCGGGGCTGGCCGCTGCGGCTTCATCGAGGCCGGCGAGCAGCAGGCCCAGCTGGCTGTTTAGCGTATCCAGTTCACCGATGGCTTCGATGCGCGGATGGTCCTTGCCGACTCGACGGCCATCGGCGAGGCCGGTTTCGCCCTTGTCGCCGGTGCGGGTGTAGATCTTCGAAAGGCGAAAGCCCATGGTTCAGAGTCCTGTGTGCTCGGGCAGCGAAGCCAGTGGCAGGCGCAGGGTGAAACAGGTGCCCTGGCCCGGCGTGGAGTGCACCTCCATTTGCCCTTTGTGGTTGTTGGTGACGATGAAATAGGAGACCGCCAGGCCGAGTCCGGTGCCCTGGCCAACCTCCTTGGTGGTGAAGAAGGGTTCGAAGATGCGCTTGCGCACGGCTTCGCTCATGCCCGTGCCGTTGTCTTCCACCTGCACTTCTGCCCAGTTGCCGGCTTGTCGGGTGCGCAGGATGATGCGGCCGGGCTCGGCCTCTTCGTCGCGCTGGTGGATGGCCTGGGCGGCATTTTTCAACAGGTTGAGCAGCACCTGTTCCAGTTCGTTGGCGGTACCGGCTACCGGCCCCAGCAGCGGGTCGAACTGGCGCACGATTTCCAGCGTCTTGAAATCGAAGCTGTCGGCCAGGTCGAAGTCATTGCCGGCGATCTCCAGCGCCTGGTCGATCAGCGCCGGCAGATCGCAGGGCGAGAGCTGGCGGTCACTGCGTCGGCTGAAGCTGAGCATGTGGCTGACGATCTTGGCGGCGCGCTGGCCGGCCTGCTGGATACCGTCGAGCAGGCGCGGTATCTCGCGCGCTTCCATGTAGTGCTGGATGGCGGCCAGGCTGACACCCGCCTGTTCGGCCTGTTCGAGATTCTTCTCCAGGTCCGGTGACAGACGTCGGCGAATGTTCTGCACGTTGTGCAGGATGGCGCCGAGCGGGTTGTTGATCTCGTGTGCCATGCCTGCGGCCAGGCCGCCGACCGAGAGCATCTTTTCCGACTGCACCATCATTTCTTCGAGAGCCAGGCGCTGGGTGATGTCGTCGATGCGGATCACCACACCGCGCCCGGCACCACCCATCAGTGGGTAGAAGGTCAGGGCGTAGTGATGGGGCTCTTCGTCCTTGTGCCAGGTTACGCGCTCGATCTTTTCCACCCTGTGCTGTTCGGCGGTGCGCTTGAGTTGGGGGAGGAACGGCTTGAGTGGTGGAAAGGCGAGGAACACTGGCTGGTTCAGAGCCTCTTCCAGGCGCGTGCCGGATAGCGTGCTGGCCTCCTGATTCCACTGCGTTACGTACAGCTGCTCGTCGAGGGCAATCAGCGCCGAAGGCATGGAGTCGATGATGCTGTTGAGGTAATTCTGGAAGCCGGTGAGCTTCTTCTCGATCTTGCTGCGCACCTGGACTTCCAGCTCCAGCTTGCGGTTGGAGTGGCGGGTTTCCTCGGCCAGGCTCTGTGCCTGATCGAAGGCCTGCTGGGCGTCGTCGCGCGCGCGTTTGAGTTGCTGTTCACGCGCTTCCATGCGCATCAGCATGGTATTGAAGGCGTCGGCCAGGCTACCGATTTCATCCTGGTGACCGCGGTTGGCGCGCAGCGCATAGTTTTCTTCGCGGGTAACCTGGCGGGACAGTTCCTCCAGGCGGCGGATGGGCTTGGTTACCAGGCGTTTGATCTGTTTGGCCACCAGCAGCCAGAGCAGCACACTGAACGCCAGGATTACCAGGCTGGCGGTCAGGGTGCCGGTATAGAAGACACTGGGCAGCTCGCTGGACGCGACCAGCAGCAGCGCTCCGGGGCGACCGCTGGGGTGCGGCAGGTCAACCAGCAGGTTGGTGCGAAAGGCGGTGTCACGCCAGTTCTGCAGCTGGCTGAGCTGTTGTGGCAGCTGCAGTTTTTCCCCTCGCTGCAGTTGTGCCAGGCTGTTGCCGTTGCTGTCATAGATGACCGCTGCACGCAGCGGCGCATAATCGTCCAGGCGCTTGAGCACCGCCTCGGCCGAGGCTGATGAGTGCAGGGCCTCCTTGCTCAGTGTCTGACTGGCGATGAGCCGACCCAGAGTGTGCAGGGCCTGTGGCGCCATGCTCTCCTGGGTGATCCAGTAGGCTGCGCTGATGAACGCCAGGTTGGCCACCAGCATCACCGCGGCGAGCAGCACCAGCAGCGCGGCAAGCAGTTTGCGGCCAACCGGCAGGTTTTCGAGGCGCTGACGCAATCTCATGAGCTTATCGCTGTGGCGAGTAGAGCGGGCAGGTTAGCGCGCCAGGGCTGTCATTGCCACGGCCTGGCCCGCTAGTTCACTGGCAGGCCACGTGCTTGCAGATGCTCAAGCAAGCGCTGTTGCACATGCTGCAGGTGCGGCAACTGCAACCCATGGCGATGCGCAGCGGCACAGGCGTAGCCAAGCAGATAACTGATCTCGGTGCGGCGACCCAGGGCTACATCCTGGTGCATGGAGGAGTAGTTTGCCGCGGTGGCATGAATCACCCGTTGCACTTCCTCGTGCAGGTTGTCCGCCGCAGCCGGTTGGCCACAGAGCTGCAGCAGCTCCGTGAGTTCAGTGCACAGGATGGCGACTTCGGCCGGGTGTTCGCTCAGGCCGCCATTGCGACAGTCGTGCAGCACAGTGAGCGGGTTGATCGCGCAATTGAGCGCCAGCTTGCGCCACAGGCGCGCGAGGATATCCGTGCTCCACTGGTGGGCGATGCCGGCGCGTTGCAGCTCGTCCAGCCAGGCTAGGGGGCGAGGGTCGCCGGGGTCGCCCAGCCAGTTGTGACCATTGCCGGCGAACACCACCTGAAAGTCGGCGGGGCGAAAGGCGCCTTCGGTGCTGGAGACGAACAGGCAGCGTTGTTCGGGTAGTTGCTGGGCGACTTCATCCTGGCTGCCCAGGCCATTCTGCAACAGCAGCAGTTCGGCGCCCGGGGCCAAACGCTGGGCGATGCTGGCCACCGCGCTTCGCGCGTCATAGGCCTTGCAGGCGAGCAGCAGGCGATGGATCGGCGTCTGCGCCTGCGGTAGTTCCGCGGGGATGGCGTACTGCGCGGGCTGGCCCGCTTCGATCAGCGTCAGGCCGCCAGCCTGTCGATAGGCCTCGAGTCGTTGCGGGTTGCGCAGGATCAATCGGACCGGCATGCCGGCACGAGCCAGGCGAGTGGCCCAGAGGCTGCCGAGGCTGCCCGCGCCGAGGATGTGCCAGGTCACGGCAGGGGCAGGCGCATGGCAGCTACCCGGCCGCTGGCGTATGACTCGGCCAGCAGTTTGTCCGCATGCTGGATCAATTGCTCGGGATCGGTAGGCAGTGCCTTGGCGTCCAGCCCGACCAGGCTGATACCAGCCTTGAGGGTGATGAAGCCCTCGCTGGTCTTGAATGCCTTGAGATTCAGCCCTTCATGCAGGCGTTTGAAGCTGCTTGGCGAGCATTCGTGCAGGTCTTCGAGCAGGGTGATCAGGCCGAAGTGGTTGTCATCCAGGCGGGTCAGCACATCCAGCGGCCGCACCAGTTGCTGCAGGCGGCGCGCTACGCCGTGCAGCAGTTCGTTGAAGAACCGATCGCCATACTGGCTGCGCAATTGTCCGGCATCCTGCAGGCCGATCAGCAGGTAGCAGACGGCGCCGCCACGAGACTCGATCTGGCGCAGGCTGTCGGTAAGCTTCTGCCGCAGATAGCGCGGGTTGCCCAGTCCAGTAAGCGGATCGACGAGATTACGCCGCTCCAGGCTGGCGATGTTCTGCGTCAACATGCGGTTCTCGTGCAGCAGGCGCTGCAAGGTGTTGCACAGCCGGTCGGCAGCGTAGACGCGTGGCACCAACTGTTCGTTCATCGCTGCCTTGCTGATGAAGTCATCGACGCCGCGGTCGAAGGCTTCGCCCAGAACGTTTTCGCCTTCCTTGCCGGTCAGCAGGATGATGTAGGTGTAGTGGTCGGCCGTCTCGTCCAACTGGCGCACCCGGGCGGTCAGCTCCAAGCCATCGATCTCAGGCATCAGCCAGTCGGCCAGCAGTACGCTGGCCGGGCGCTGTTCCAGCAGTTGCAACGCTTCGCTGGCGCTGCTGGCGAAGCGCACATCCTGGTAGCCGGCCTGGCTCAGTGCACGGCCGATCATGGCGCTGGAAAACTTGGCGTCGTCCACTACCAGGATGCTGAGATGGGGGTTGGGCATGGTGCGGGCTCACAGGCAGAGAGGAAGGACGCCAAACGGCGTATTTCAGTCTGGTTATAATGGGCCCGCCAAAGTTATCGTCAAGTCAGGCGCGTTCACTCCGTGAAGAGGATCGCGCCGTCCATCAGGAGCCCTCTCATGCCTTCGTTCGACGTCGTGTCCGAACTGGACAAACACGAACTGACCAATGCGGTCGACAACGCCATCAAGGAACTCGACCGCCGTTTCGACCTGCGCGGCAAGTGCAGCATCGAGAGCAAGGACAAGGCGCTGACCTTGACCGCCGAAGCCGAGTTCATGCTCGAGCAGATGCTCGACATCGTGCGCAGCAGTCTTGTCAAGCGCAAGATCGACTGCCAGTGCATGGAAACCAAGGAACCCTACGCTTCGGGCAAGGTGATGAAGCAGGAGGTCACCTTCCGCGAAGGCATCGACAAGGAGCTGGCGAAGAAAATCGTCGCCCACATCAAGGATGCCAAGCTCAAGGTGCAGGCCGCCATCCAGGGTGAGCAGGTGCGTGTCACCGGCAAGAAGCGCGATGACCTGCAGGAAGCCATCGCCTTGCTGCGCGGTCACGAATTCGGCATGCCGCTGCAGTACAACAACTTCCGCGATTGAACCTCTGTGGCGCTGAGGCGTCGCAGCCTAGGTTGATAGCATTCTGACCGCCATGGCATGCCATGGCGGTTTCGTTTCATGTACGGGAAAAACGGGAGCACCCCTATGGAGATGAACGTCGACGAACTGGTCAAGCTGTCCGAGGCCTGGCTGCCCGTGGTGCTGGAGTACAGCGGCAAGCTGACCCTGGCGGTGATTACCCTGCTGATTGGTTGGTGGCTGATCAGCAGGCTCACCACCAGCATCGGGCGCATGCTCGAGGCACGCAAGGTCGATCGTGCGCTGAGCAGCTTCATCGGCAGCCTGGTCAGCATCGTACTGCGCATTCTGTTGTTGATCAGCGTGGCCTCGATGGTCGGGGTGGAAACCACGTCCTTCATCGCCATGATCGGTGCGGCAGGCCTGGCCATCGGTCTGGCGCTGCAGGGCAGCCTGGCCAATTTCGCGGGCGGCGTGCTGATCATGCTGTTTCGTCCATTCCGTGCCGGCGACTGGATCGAGGCTCAGGGCGTATCCGGCAGTGTCGACAGCATCCAGATCTTCCACACCACGCTGAAGACCGGCGACAACAAGGTGGTGATCGTACCCAACGGTGCGCTTTCCAACGGCCATATCACCAACTACTCGCGTGAGCCGCGCCGTCGCGCCGACATCAATATCGGCATCGATTATTCCAGCGACATCAAGCTCGCGCGTGAGGTACTGCTGGATATCGCCAAGGACCCTCGGGTACACCTCGACCCGGCGCCGGTGGTGTTCGTCACCGGTCTGGGTGACAGCGCAGTGAATCTGTCATTGCGTGTATGGGTCGCGACCGGCGACTTCTGGCCGGTGACCTTCGCCTTCACCGAGCAGGCCAAGGAACGCCTGATCGAGGCCGGCATCGGTATTCCCTTCCCGCAACGTGTGGTGCATCTGGCCAAGGCCGAGTAAGGCGCGATGCAATGAAAAAGCCCCGGTCGATCCGGGGCTTTTTTCTGTCTGCTGATCAGGCCTTTTCGACCGCAGTTGGCGGCGTTTCGGGTAGCGGCTGGCGCTTGTCGCGGCGCCACTGAATGACGATCAGCAGCAGCGTCGGGATGCCCATCAGCGCCGTGGCGAGGAAGAAATGGGCATAGCCGAGGTGTTCGACCATCACTCCGGAATAACCGCCGATCAGACGTGGCAGCAAGAGCATGATGGAGCTGAGCAGGGCGTACTGGGTGGCCGAGAACTTCAGGTTGGTCAGGCTCGACAGGTAGGCGACGAATGCCGAGGTGGCCAGGCCGGCGCTGAAATTGTCGCAACTGATGGTGACGATCAGCATGTTCAGGTGCGGGCCCATGCCCACCAGCAGCATGAACAGCAGGTTGGTTGCCGCCGACGCCGCTGCGCCGATCAGCAGGATCGGCATAATGCCGAAACGCACGATCAGCAGGCCGCCGGCACCCGCGCCGAGCAGGGTCATCACCAGGCCGAAGAGCTTGCTGACGCTGGCGATCTGTTCCTTGGTGAAACCCTGGTCGATGTAGAACACGTTGGCCATGACGCCCATTACCGTATCGGACAGGCGATAGGTGGCGATCAGGCTTAGCAGTAGTAATGCCTGCCAGCGATAACGCACGATGAAGTCGTTGACCGGCGTCAGCACCGGCGCCATGCCGCCCCAGAACAGGCTGGAGATGGACAGGCCGGTGAGCAGGGTATAAAGCAGTGCGCGGAGGAAGGCTCGGTCGTAGTACAGCAGCTCTTGCAGGCTTATCAGGCCCTGGAGCAGCAGGGTCACGTCACTTTCGTAGAACTGGGTGACCATCGCGGGAATGGAGATCAGCAGGATGATCAGCAGCAGCACGGAAAGCAGCTGGTGGAAGAAGCCGTACTTCGCCGCGGCGGTTTTCAGCACGGGCGCCAGGCCGCCCCAGAACAGCCCGGAGGCGCACACGCAGGCCAGGGTGCTGTAGAGCATGGCGCGCAGGAAGGCGCGGTCGTTGTAGAGCAATTCCTGCATGCTGACGTCGCCCAGCAGCATGGGCACCAGGTCGCTCTGGTAGAACTGGATGAACATGGTCGGCACGGAGATGATCAGCACGATGACCGCGCTGATCGCCAGCAACTGGTGGAAGAAACCGTGCTTGGGTGGTGCCGCATGGATGTGTGGCGGCGCAGGTGGCTCGCGCATCCAGATGGAGGTGAGCAGGCCTGGCAGCATCAGCAGGGCGAACACCATATAGGTGCCGGTCCAGGCGCTGAACTGGTAGTTCTTGGCGGTTGAGCCGAAGCCTTCGGCAAAGTACAGCGCACCGGCGGTTGCCAGCAGCGCAGCGACGCGGTAGCCGGTCATGTAGGCGGCGGCCAGCGCAGCCTGATGCTCATCGCCGAGAATTTCCAGGCGGTAGGCGTCGATGGCAATGTCCTGGGTGGCCGATGCGAAGGCCACCAGCACGGCGAGGGCGATCAGCGTCGATAGATGCGTCTGCGGATCGTAGTTGGCCATGCCGATCAAGCCGATGGCGACCAGGCCTTGCGACAGCACCAGCCAGGAGCGGCGCCGGCCGAGTTTGCCGAGCAGCGGCAGGCGCCACTGGTCGAGCATCGGCGCCCAGACCCACTTGAAGGCGTAGGCCAGGCCGATGAGGCTGGCGAAGCCGATGGTCTCGCGTGCCACACCGGCTTCGCGCAGCCAAACCGAAAGGGTCGAGAACACCAGCATGTAGGGCAGGCCGGCGGCGAAACCCAGAAGCAGAAGAGCCAGTGTGGCGGGGTTGGCATAGGTGGCGAGGGCGTCTCGCCAGGATTTGCGTGGCATCAGGCTCGAATCTGGGCAGGGGTGGTTCGTAGGGCGCACTCTAACTGCTGTGCTCCATCGGGCGCCAGCCGTGACGACGCATATCCACACGTTCGTTCAGGATGCTGATGCCTTCTGCGCGTAGGCGCGCCCGTTGTTCGTTACCAGAGGGGCTCCCGGCGGCCAGGCTGAGGCGTCCGCCAGCGGCGATCACACGATGCCAGGGCAGCGTGGTGCTGTCGGGCAATTGGCTCAGCGTGCGACCGACCCAGCGTGCAGCTCGGCCAAGGCCGGCGAGCTGTGCCAGTTCCCCGTAGCTGATGACCTTGCCTGTCGGCACTTGCGCCAGCACCAGGTACAGCGCTTCGCGGCGCGCCTCCGCGCTTGCCGGTGGCGGTGCCTGCCATGCAGACTCTGGCAGTTTCGTCTTGCCCATAGGGTTCATCCTTATCATGCGCGCGCTGATCGCCTTGTTCCTTTTCACCCTGGCAGCCCCGCTCTGGGCCGATACCGTCTGGCTGAACAACGGTGACCGCCTGAGCGGTGAAATCATCCTGCTCGATGGCGGCAAGCTGGCGCTGAAGACCAAGTATGCCGGCCAGGTGCTGATCGACTGGAAGGATATCGATACCCTGAGTTCGGACAAGCCCCTGCTGGTAAGGCGCAGCGGTTTCGACAACGAACGCAGCGAAAGATTGGCAGCAGCCGGGGCGGGCATGGTCCGAGTGCAGGGGGAGCGCGAGTACACCCTGCCGCTGGCGCAGATCAAACGGCTGATTCCGCCGCGGCCAGTGCTGGAAGACCGCCTCTGGGAGGGCAACCTCGACGCCAAGCTGGATATGAAGCGCAACCAGAACGATGTCGATGAATGGAAGCTCAAGGGTGATACCCGCATCGAACACGGGCGCTGGCGCCATGTGCTCAGTGGCGAACTGGAGCGCGAAACCAAGAACGACAGGAAGGTCGAGGACAACTGGGAGCTGGAATACGACCTCGACCGTTTTCTCTCCGAGCACTGGTTCTGGCGGGTTGGCGTGGAGCAGGCCGAGGACGAGTTCGAAACGGTCGACCGCCAGCGCATCGTCGGTACCGGCCCTGGGTATCGTTTCTGGGATGACGAACTGGGGCGCTTCGATTTGATTGGTCAGTTCAACCGTGTACGCCTTGAGTCTGATATAGCCGACCTGGCCTTCAACACGACGTCGCTGGAACTGGATTACAAGCGTCTGCTGTGGGGCACGCGACTGGAGTTTTACGCCAATGCCGAATTGCAGGTTCCGCACATCGATGAGATCGACTACGTGCTCGATAGTGAGTTCGGCTTGCGCTATCGGCTCAATCAGTGGGCGCGCCTTTCTCTTTTGTATGAACTGGACCAGTTGCGTGGACAGGGGCGTACGGTGTCGGACCGGCATTACCTGATCGGCGTGGGCGTCGGTTGGTGAAGCCCCTCGACAGAGCACCGTTCGACGGAAAAAGCTGAACTCTGCGAATCAGTCCCGGTCAGCTGTTGCTCTGGCGCCGGGGTTGCGGATAATGCCCGGCTTTCGCCCACCAACGCCATTGCCCAACTTATGTCGCGCTCTACATCACTGTCCCTGCTAGGCCTGAGCATCGCTCTGTGCAGTTCTGCCGCTTTCGCCGATACCGTCTGGTTGAAGAACGGTGATCGCCTTTCCGGCACCATCCGCTTCTTCGACGGCAGCAAATTGCTGCTGGAAACCGATTACGGCGGTTCCATCCCGCTGGATTGGAAAAAGATCGCCACACTGGAGAGCGACCACGAACTGCTGGTCAAACTCGGTCCGGTTGACGGTGAGCGTGCCAAGTCGCTGCTGGCCGCCGAGCCCGGCAAGGTCACGTTGGCCAATGGCGAGGCGCCCAAGACCATCGATCTGGCGCAGATCGAGCAGATCATGAAACCCAAGCCGCTGGTGGAGGACTTCACCTGGAAGGGCAATATCGACCTTGGTCTGGACTACAAGCGCGGCGAGCGTGACTCCGACGACTACGACGTCGATATCAAGACCCAGGCCCGTCACGGTCTTTGGCGGCATAACGCAATTGCCGACTATAACCGCGAGCTGAAGAACGACGTGGTCAGCACCGACAACTGGAGCGCCGAATACGCGCTCGACCGTTTCCTCTCCGAGAAATGGTTCTGGCAGGGACGCTTCGAGTACAAGCGCGACCTCATTGAGGAAGTGCAGCGTCAGCGCACCCTCGGTACCGGCCCTGGTTACCAGTTCTGGGATGACGAGCTGGGCGCGTTCTCCATCGCCACCCTGGCCAACCGTAGCGATTACCGCTACAGCAATGGTGAGCAGGACCGCTTCTATGCGCTGAGCGTGAAGTGGGACTACAACCGCTACCTGATCGGCAAGACCGTCGAATTGTTCAGTGTCGGCGAGCTGGGTAAACCCCTTGAAGGGGTTGCCGATTACACCCTGGATGCCGAAGTTGGTCTGCGTTACAAGGTGACCGATTGGGCGTCGCTGAACATGAAGGCCGAGAAGGATATGGTCAGCGGTGCCGAGGGTGATCTGGACGAAACCCGCTACACTCTGGGTTTCGGTGTTGGCTGGTAGGTCTTAGCGCCGCTGCAAACGAAAAAGCCCGCGATGACCGCGGGCTTTTTATTGGCACGGAGTCAAGCTTCTTCTGCGTCCCGCTTGCGCCAGCCGGCACCGCCCGGCAGCACCAGATTGAGCAGCAGGGCGCTGATCGCGCAGAGGGAAATTCCTGACAGAGCGAATTCCTTGCCGCCAATCACCATGCCACCGATGCCGAACACCAGGGTCACCGAAACGATGATCAGGTTGCGCGCTTCGGACAGGTCGACCTGGTGACGAATCAGTGTGTTGAGGCCGACCACGGCGATGGAGCCGAACAGCAGGCAGAGAATGCCGCCCATCACCGGTACCGGGATGCTCTGCAGGGCTACGCCGAACTTGCCGATGAAGGCCAGGGCGATGGCGAATACCGCGGCCCAGGTCATGATCTTCGGGTTGTAGCTTTTGGTCAGCATCACCGCGCCGGTCACTTCGGCGTAGGTGGTGTTGGGCGGGCCGCCGAACAGGCCGGCTGCCGACGTGGCGAGGCCATCGCCAAGCAGGGTGCGGTGCAGCCCGGGCTGCTTGACGAAGTTCTTGCCGGTGACGTTGCCGATGGCGACCACGCCGCCGATGTGCTCGATGGCTGGCGCCAGAGCGACCGGTACCATGTACAGGATCGCGCCCCAGTGCAGTTCCGGTGCGATGAAGTTGGGTACGGCGAGCCAGGAGGCCTGGCTGACGGCACTGGTGTCGATTACGCCGAGCACGGCGGCGATGGCGCAACCGACTGCGATACCCGCCAGGATCGGCACCAGGCGGAAGATGCCACGGCCCAGCACGGCGACCAGCAGGGTGGTGATCAGAGCTGGCATCGAGATCATCATCGCGGTGCTGTAGGGCAGCAGCTCGACACTGCCATCACCGGCCTTGCCCATGGCCATGTTCACCGCGACCGGCGACAGCGCCAGGCCGATGGAAATGATCACCGGCGCGATCACGACGGGGGGCAGCAGGCGGTCGATGAAGTTGGGGCCGCGCAGTTTGACCAGTGCCGACAGCAGGATGTAGACCAGGCCGGCGGCGATCACGCCCCCCATCACGGCGGGTAGGCCGAACTCGCCCTTGGCTGCCAGGATCGGCGCGATGAAGGCAAAGCTGGAGGCCAGAAACACCGGTACCTGACGCTTGGTGACCAGTTGGAACAGCAGGGTACCGATGCCGGCAGTGAACAGCGCGACGTTGGGGTCCATGCCTGTGATCAGTGGCATCAGTACCAGCGCGCCGAAGGCCACGAACAGCATCTGTGCGCCGGAGATGCCCTGGCGCCACAGTGGATCGTTGAATTCCGTTTGCGACATGTCAGGCGTCCTTTTGCTTGGTGCCGAAGATCTTGTCGCCGGCATCGCCCAGGCCCGGAATGATGTAGCCGTGTTCGTTCAGACACTGATCGATTGAGGCGGTGAAGATGGTCACATCCGGATGAGCCTGCTCGACTGCCTTGATGCCCTCGGGAGCGGCAACCAGGACCATGGCGCGAATGTCCTTGCAGCCGGCCTTCTTCAGCAGGTCGATGGTGGCGACCATCGAGCCGCCGGTGGCCAGCATCGGGTCGATGATCAGGGCCAGGCGCGAGTCGATTTCCGGAGCGAGCTTCTCCAGATAGGTGTGTGCTTCGAGCGTCTCTTCGTTGCGTGCCACGCCCACTGCGCTGACCTTGGCACCGGGAATCAGGCTGAGCACGCCGTCGAGCATGCCGATGCCGGCACGCAGGATGGGGACTACGGTGATCTTCTTGCCGGCGATCTTCTCCACCTGAACGGTGCCCGCCCAGCCTTCGATGTCGTAGGCTTCCAGAGGCAAGTCGTTGGTGGCCTCATAAGTCAGCAGGGCGCCCACTTCCTGGGCCAGCTCACGGAAATTCTTGGTGCTGATATCGGCGCGGCGCATCAGGCCGATCTTGTGACGGATCAGCGGGTGGCGGATCTCGCGAGTGGGCATGGGCTGGGATCTCCAACGGGGCTCTGGGAAAAATCGCGTTAGATTAAAGCATTGCTTGTGCCAAGTGGTGGGTGACTGATGAGTCACGGTGCTCGCCGACGTGCATCGGCTACGCTGGTCAGTCGATACTTGGCAAGCGTTGCACGGGTCTGTACCTTTGCCCGCTTTTATTTGACGAGTCGATCAGCTTTCGGGCTGTTCGCCGCCACTCATCAGCCGATCAAGAGAGAATTCATCATGTCCGCCGATCTCGCGCACATTCGCCAAATCATGGCGGAAGCCGACTGCCTGTTCACCGAAGCCGAGGTGGAAGCGGCCATCGACAGGGTTGCCAGCCAGATCAACGCCGAGCTGGCCGAGCGCAATCCGGTGGTGTTCTGCGTGATGAACGGCGGCCTGATCTTCTCCGGCAAACTGCTGACCAAGCTGAACTTCCCGCTCGAAGCGTCCTATCTACACGCGACCCGTTATCGCAATGAAACCAGCGGTGGCGAACTGTTCTGGAAGGCCAAGCCGGAAGTTTCCTTCATCGACCGCGATGTGCTGATCGTCGACGACATCCTCGATGAAGGGCACACCCTCGGTGCGATCATCGATTTCTGCCGCCATGCCGGTGCACGTGCCGTGCATACCGCGGTGTTGATCGACAAGGAGCATGACCGCAAGGCGCGTCCGGATCTGAAAGCCAATTACGTGGGCCTGCAGTGCATTGACCGTTACATCTTCGGTTACGGCATGGACTACAAGGGCTACTGGCGCAACGCCGCCGGCATCTTCGCGGTCAAGGGGCTGTAAGCGGTTGTAGCGCGTAGGGGGCGCTGCGCGCACCGGCTTTATTGATGCTCCTCAGTGCGCATGGCGCGCCCTACTCGGCTAGGGCCTTCGGTGCTGTGTCATCCAGCCAGCGCAGGGCTTTCTTCCGTGCCTGCAGCAGATCGTGAACGTAAGCCAACTGTCCGGCGCGCCGGTGGATGCCGGCGCGGCGTAGTTGCAGCCTTACCTGCGCGGTGGGGCCGCTGAGGATCAGCGCCACACCCTGCTGGCGGTAGTCGCGCAGCACGTTGTCCAAAGCGGCAATGGCAGTCATGTCCAGCAGTGGCACCGCGCTGATATCGACGATGACGACTCTCACCCCAGGAGTGAAGCGACGCAGCACGCTCAACGCCTTTTCTGCCGCGCCGAAGAAAAGCGGGCCGCGAATGGCGTAAGCCAGCACGTGCTCGGGCAGATCCAGCAAGGCCTGACGTTGCTGCCGATTCAGCGCCGCGGTATCGGTCAGTTCGCTCATGCGCTTGATGAACAAGCCGGCCGCCAGCAGCAGGCCCACGCCCACGGCCAGCACCATATCGAACAGCACCGTCAGTACCAGGCAAGTGAGCAGTACCAGCACATCGCTGCGTGGCGCGATGCGCAGCGTATGGACGACATGGTTTGGCTCGCTCATGTTCCACGCCACCATCATTAGCAGTGCCGCTAGGGCAGCCATGGGCAGATAGCTGAACAGCGGCGCGAGTAACAGAATCGCCGCCAGCACCACGCCCGCATGAACCAGTGCCGCCAGTGGGGAGAACGCACCGGCACGCACGTTGGCGGCCGTACGGGCAATGGCCGCGGTGGCGGTGATACCGCCGAAGAACGGCGCAGCCAGATTGCCCAGACCCTGGCCGATCAATTCGGCGTTGGGATCATGCTTGCTGCCGGTCATTCCATCGGCCACCACCGCGCACAACAGTGACTCGATGGCGCCGAGCATGGCAATGGCGAATGCCGGTGCCAGCAGTTGGCGGATCAGTTCGAATGACAGCACCAATGGCTGGCCGTCGGCACCCGGTAGGTTCCAGGGTAACGCCAGGTCTGGCAGGAAGGGTGGGATACCGGGATATTCGATGCCGTCGAGCTGATAGCTGAAGCGCTCGCCCAATGTCGCTACGGGCAGCCCCAGGCGCTCCAGTGCCAGTGCCAGTAGCGCGCCGATCGCCAGTGCTACCAGATGCGCTGGGATCTTCGGCATCAGGCGCGGCCAGATCAGCAGCGTCGCCAGGCACACGGCGCCAACCAGGGTATCGCCGGGCTGCAGGCTGGGAAATGCGTGTGCCAGAAGATTCAGCTGTTCCAGCAGGTGTTGAGGGGCGCCGGCCAGATGCAGGCCAAACAGGTCCTTGATCTGCAGGACGGCGATGACGATACCGATGCCGGCGGTAAAACCCAGCGTCACCGGGTAGGGCACGAACTCGATCAGGCGACCGGCGCGCAGTAGGCCAAGGCAGATCAGGATGATGCCGGCCATCAAGGTGCACAGCAGCAAGCCGCCGAGCCCGTATTGCTGGGTGATCGGCAGCAGAATCACCACGAACGCCGCAGTGGGCCCGGATATGTTGAAGCGCGAGCCACCACACAGTGCGATCAGTGGCGCGGCGATCAGTACCGTGTAGAGCCCATGTTGTGGCGCTACACCTACGGCGATGGCCAGCGCCATGGCCAGTGGAATGGCGATGATGCCGACCGTCAGACCGGCGCTCAGATCCCCGCGCAGGGTCTTCCAAGAGTAGCCCGCGCGCAGAGTCTGGCGCCAGGCGGCGAACAGCGGTAACGATTGACGTGACATGCTGGCTCCCTAGTGGCTTGGCGCATTATAGGAGCCAGACCATGCGCTGCGGCATGACCTAGGTCTGCTGTTGTGTCGATTGTTCGGGTGTTAGCCTTGCCGGCTTTGCGTTGAGCCGCGCGTGGCTCGGCGGTACACTGCCGGCCCTCTGTAATGCTGGCGGGAGCGGGCGATGCGTAAAGACAAGAAGCAGGTGATTGGCGAAGAAATCAGCGATGACTCGATCAAGCTGTTCCTTGCGGTGGAACCAGCGGACGCCACGCCGCCTTCGCTGCACAAGCTGGTCAAGGCTTACCGCGGTCTGCGTATCGATGACTTCGAGCGTTTTGTGGGTTTCTTCAAAGCCGAAGGCTACGACCTCTCTGCCACCGATGCGCAGGGCAATGATTTCATTGCGCTGATTCAGGACCAGCGCAACGCCGAGCCTTATATCGAGGTGATCAAGGCTGCTCGCGGCTGATTTCCGACGGCAACGAAAATGCCCGCTCTCCATCGAGGAGGCGGGCATTTTTTGGGCCCGCTTTTTGTGAGCGCGTACTTGTCTGTGAATCGCGGCAGGAAAAGCTTCGCAGTCGAGACAGTTCCCACGGGGGGGGCGCAAGCCGACAGTTCAGGCGGCAGGGGGGCGAGGCTTGTGGTGGGGCAGGCGTGTCCGCGATTCGTTGCGATCCGACATTCATGAAAAATGCAGGCAATAAAAAACCGGCCTCAAGGGCCGGTTTTTCAAGAACCTGTCGCGATTAGGCGGCAGCAGCTTCGCCCAGCGCCTTGATGTGCGCGTTCAGGCGGCTCTTGTGACGAGCGGCTTTGTTCTTGTGGATGATGCCTTTGTCAGCCATGCGGTCGATGACCGGAACGGCTGCAGTGTAAGCGGTCTTGGCAAGCTCGAGATCCTTGGCAGCAATAGCCTTGACCACGTTCTTGATGTAGGTACGAACCATCGAGCGCAGGCTGGCGTTATGGCTACGGCGCTTCTCAGCCTGTTTGGCGCGTTTTTTGGCAGAAGGTGAGTTGGCCACCGTCAAGCTCCTCGAAAACTGGGGGGTTACGACAAATAAGGCCGCGAATCATGCCGATCCATCTGCCTTCTGTCAAGTCCGATGACGCTTTCCTGTGCTGGCCTGACCAGTGGTGGCTCGCTACACTCGTCGCCTTCGTTGGGTGGCGGATTGTCCGCTACTGCAACCCTTTATGGAAGCCGAAACACCCCATGAATTTGCTCAAATCCCTGGCTGCCGTCAGCTCACTGACCATGGTCTCGCGTGTGCTGGGGTTCGTGCGCGATACCATCATCGCCCGTACCTTCGGCGCTGGCGTGGCGTCCGATGCCTTCGTGGTGGCGTTCAAGTTGCCCAACCTGTTGCGCCGCATCTTCGCCGAGGGCGCTTTCTCGCAGGCCTTCGTGCCCATTCTGGCCGAATACAAGATGCAGCAGGGGGAGGAGGCCACGCGCACCTTCATCGCCTACGTTTCCGGTTTGCTGACCCTGGTGCTGGCGCTGGTCACTGCCATCGGCGTGCTCGCTGCACCCTGGATCGTCTGGGCCACGGCGCCGGGGTTCGCTGACGAGGCCGAGCGCTTCGAACTCACCGTCGACCTGCTGCGGGTGACCTTCCCTTATATATTGCTGATCTCTCTGTCATCGCTGGCCGGCGCCATTCTCAATACCTGGAATCGCTTCTCGGTACCGGCATTCGTGCCGACGTTGCTGAACGTCAGCATGATCGTCTTCGCGTTGTTCCTGACACCCTATTTCGATCCGCCGATCATGGCGTTGGGCTGGGCGGTGCTGGCCGGTGGTTTGGCGCAATTGCTCTGGCAACTGCCGCACCTGAAAAAGATCGGCATGCTGGTGCTGCCGCGCCTGAGTTTCGGCGATCTGGGCGTGTGGCGGGTACTCAAGCAGATGGGGCCGGCGATTTTCGGCGTATCGGTCAGCCAGATTTCCCTGATCATCAACACCGTCTTCGCCTCCTTCCTGGTTGCCGGCTCGGTGTCCTGGATGTATTACGCCGACCGCCTGATGGAGTTGCCCTCCGGTGTGCTGGGCGTGGCGCTGGGCACCATCCTGCTGCCGGCGCTTTCCAAGACCTATGCGAGCAAGAATCGCGATGAGTATCGGCGTCTGCTCGACTGGGGCCTGCGTCTGTGCTTTCTGCTGGTGCTGCCTTGCACCCTGGCGCTGGCCATTCTCGCCGAGCCGCTGGTGGTGTCGTTGTTCCAGTACGGCAAGTTCACCGCCAACGACTCGCTGATGACGCAGCAGGCGTTGATGGCCTATGCGGTCGGGCTGCTGGCGCTGATCCTGGTGAAAATCCTCGCGCCGGGCTTCTATGCCCAGCAGAACATCAAGACCCCGGTGCGCATCGCCGTGATCAGCCTGCTGGCGACCCAGGCGATGAACGCACTGTTCGTATTCGGTCTGGAGATGGCGCACGTCGGCCTGGCGCTGGCGATCAGCCTGGCAGCTTGCCTCAACGCCGGCCTGCTGTACTGGCAACTGCTCCGTGCCGACATCTTCCGGCCTTTGCCTGGTTGGGGCGTGTTCCTGTTCAAGCTGGTGGTCGCAGTCGCTGTGATGGTCGCGGTGTTGCTGGGGCTGCTGCAGGTCATGCCAGCCTGGGCGGAAGGGGAGATGTTCGTACGCCTGGTGCGTCTAGGCGCGCTGGTGGTGGCCGGGCTGGTCGCCTACTTCGGCATGCTGCTGATATTGGGATTCCGTCCACGCGATTTTGCCCGGCGGGCGTTGTAGTGGTTCCTGGCGTCGCGATGCCTGTTGTGCATGGCGTGCTGTGCGTATAATCGGCCACTTTGTGAACAAGAAGCGTGCTATGCAGCTGGTTCGAGGTCTTCATAACCTGCAGCCCCAGGCGCGGGGCTGTGTGGTCACCATCGGTAATTTCGACGGCGTTCATCGTGGGCACCAGGCCATCCTGGCGCGTCTGCGCGAGCGCGCCGCTGAACTGGCCGTGCCCAGCTGTGTGGTGATCTTCGAGCCGCAGCCGCGTGAATACTTCGGTCCAGACACTGCGCCAGCGCGCCTGACCCGCCTGCGTGACAAACTTGCGCTGCTGGCTGCCGAAGGCGTCGACATGGTGTTGTGCCTGGCCTTCAACCGCCGCCTGCGCGAGTTGTCGGCCGCCGAGTTCGTCCAGCGTGTGCTGGTCGACGGGCTTGGCGTCAAGGACCTTGAGATCGGCGATGACTTCCGCTTCGGCTGCGACCGTGCCGGCGATTTCGAGTTTCTCAAGGCCGCCGGCCAGCGTCACGGTTTCAGCGTCGAGGCCTCGACCACCGTCGAAGTTCTGGGCGGCCGGGTCAGCAGCACGCGTGTGCGCCAGGCGCTGGTCGATGGTGATTTCGAACTAGCCGAAGCCTTGCTCGGCCGGCCGTTCCGTATCGCCGGGCGGGTGTTGCACGGGCAGAAGCTCGGCCGCCAGCTCGACGCACCCACGGCCAACATCCAGCTCAAGCGGCGCAAGGTGCCGCTGACCGGCGTTTATCTGGTGAGCTGCGAAATCGATGGCGTGATTCAACCGGGCGTCGCCAACATCGGCGTGCGCCCCAGCGTTGCCGGTGACGGCCGCGCCCATCTGGAAGTGCACCTTCTGGATTTTGCCGGTGATCTGTATGGCCGGCGTCTCTCGGTGGCTTTCCACCACAAGCTGCGCGATGAGCAGCGTTTCGCCTCGCTGGAGGCCTTGAAGGCGGCGATTGCCGCTGATATCGCCGCTGCCCGTGATTATTGGCAGAGCCACCCGCTGATGAAGAGCCCGAAATGACCGACTACAAAGCTACGCTGAACCTGCCCGATACCCAGTTCCCGATGAAGGCCGGCCTGCCGCAACGCGAGCCGCAGACCCTGCAGCGCTGGAACGAGATTGGTCTGTATAGCAAGCTGCGCGAGATTGGCGAAGGTCGGCCGAAGTTCGTCCTGCACGACGGCCCGCCCTATGCCAACGGCAGCATTCACATCGGTCATGCGCTGAACAAGATTCTCAAGGACATCATCACCCGCTCCAAGACCATGGCCGGCTTCGACGCGCCATATGTGCCGGGTTGGGATTGCCATGGCCTGCCGATCGAGCACAAGGTCGAGACCACCTTTGGCAAGAACCAGCCGGCGGACCTGACCCGTGAGCGCTGCCGCGCCTATGCCGCCGACCAGGTGGAAGAGCAGAAGGCCGGCTTCGTTCGTCTTGGTGTGTTGGGTGACTGGGACAACCCCTACCTGACCATGAACTTCGCCAACGAGGCCGGCGAGATTCGCGCCCTGGCGGAAATGGTCAAGAACGGCTTCGTGTTCAAGGGGCTCAAGCCGGTCAATTTCTGCTTCGATTGCGGCTCGGCGTTGGCCGAGGCCGAAGTCGAGTACATGGACAAGAAGTCCGAAGCCATTGACGTGGCTTTCCCGGTCGAAGATGCAGACAAGCTGGCCGCTGCCTTCGGCCTGGCCAGCCTGAGCAAGCCGACCGCCATCGTCATCTGGACCACCACGCCCTGGACCATCCCGGCCAACCAGGCGCTCAACGTGCACCCGGAATTCACCTACGCGCTGGTGGACGTGGGCGACCGCCTGCTGCTGCTGGCCGAGGAAATGGTCGAGAGCTGCCTGCAGCGCTTTGGCCTCGAAGGCCAGGTGATCGCCACTGCACAGGGCTCGGCGCTGGAACTGATCAACTTCCGCCATCCGTTCTATGACCGCCTGTCGCCGCTGTACCTGGCCGAATACGTCGAGCTGGGCGCCGGTACCGGTGTCGTCCACTCCGCGCCAGCCTACGGCGAGGACGACTTCCACAGCTGCAAGCGCTATGGCATGAGCAACGACGAGATCCTCAACCCGGTGCAGAGCAACGGTGTGTACGTCGACTCGCTGCCTTTCTTCGGTGGCCAGTTCATCTGGAAGGCCAACCCGGCCATCATCGCCAAGCTCGAGGAAGTGGGCGCGCTGCTCAAGCACGCCACCATCAGCCACAGCTACATGCATTGCTGGCGCCACAAAACGCCGCTGATCTACCGTGCCACTGCGCAGTGGTTCGTAGGCATGGACAGTCAGCCGAAGGAGGGCGGCACCCTGCGTGAGCGCTCCCTGGCGGCTATCGAGCAGACCAAGTTCGTCCCGGCCTGGGGCCAGGCGCGCCTGCACAGCATGATCGCCGGCCGCCCGGACTGGTGCATCTCGCGTCAGCGCAACTGGGGTGTGCCGATCCCGTTCTTCACGCATAAGGAGAGCGGCGAGCTGCACCCGCGCACCGTCGAGCTGATGGAGGAGGTCGCCAAGCGCGTCGAGCAGGAGGGCATCGAGGCCTGGTTCAAGCTGGACGCCGCAGAGCTGCTGGGCGCCGAGGCCGATCAGTACGACAAGAGCCGCGACACCCTGGACGTGTGGTTCGACTCCGGCACCACCCACTGGCACGTGCTGCGCGGCTCCCACGCCGAGCTGGCGCATGCTCAGGGCCCCGCTGCAGACCTGTACCTGGAAGGTTCCGACCAACATCGCGGCTGGTTCCACTCATCCCTGCTGACCGGCTGCGCCATCGACGGCCATGCGCCGTACAAGGAACTGCTGACCCACGGCTTCACCGTCGACGAGCAGGGCCGCAAGCAGTCCAAGTCCCTCGGCAACGTGGTCGCGCCGCAGAAGGTGATCGACAGCATGGGGGCCGATATCCTGCGCCTGTGGGTCGCCTCCACCGACTACTCCGGTGAAATGGCTGTCTCCGATCAGATCCTGCAACGTAGCGCCGATGCCTACCGCCGCATCCGCAACACCGCACGCTTCATGCTGGCCAACCTCAACGGCTTCGACCCCGCGAGGGACCTGCTGCAGCCTGCGCAGATGCTCGACCTCGACCGCTGGGCACTGGATGCCACGGCGCGCCTGCAGGAAGAGATCATCGAAGCCTACGCCGACTACCGCTTCTGGAACGTCTATTCGAAGGTGCACAACTTCTGCGTGCAGGAGCTGGGTGGCTTCTATCTGGATATCATCAAGGACCGTCAGTACACCACTGCCGCCGACAGCGTCGCGCGTCGCTCCTGCCAGAGCGCGCTGTTCCACATCAGCGAAGCGCTGGTGCGCTGGATCGCGCCGATCCTGGTCTTCACTGCCGAGGAAATCTGGCAGTTCTTGCCTGGCGAGCGTAACGAATCCGTAATGCTCAACACCTGGTACGCTGGTCTGGAACGTCTGCCGGAAGGCTTCGAGCTGGATCGCGCCTATTGGGATCGGGTCATGGAGGTCAAGGCAGCAGTCAACAAGGAGCTGGAGAACCTGCGCTCGGCCAAGGCCATCGGTGCCAGCCTGCAGGCCGAAGTCACCCTGTTCTGCGACGAGGCCAAGCAAGCCGACCTGGCCAAGCTCGGTGACGAACTGCGTTTTGCCCTGATCACCTCGGCGGCGCAGGCTGCTCCGTTGGCCGATGCGCCATCCGACGCCGTGGTGACCGAAGTCGAAGGTCTGAAGTTGAAGATCATCAAGTCCGCCCACGCCAAATGCGGCCGCTGCTGGCATTTCCGCGCGGACGTCGGCAGTCATGCCGCCCATCCGGAGCTGTGTGATCGTTGCGTGAGCAACATCGAAGGTGAGGGGGAGGTGCGCAAGCATGCCTGAGTCCTCGCGTTTCGGGCATCTGCCCTGGCTGCTGTTGAGCGTGCTGATCCTGGTTGTCGACCGGGTGACCAAGGACATCTTCGAGGGTGGCCTGAGCATGTATCAGCGCATCGAGGTTATTCCGGGCTATTTCGACTGGACCCTGGCCTACAACACGGGTGCTGCCTTCAGCTTCCTGGCCGATGCCGACGGCTGGCAGCGCTGGTTCTTCGCCGCCATCGCCATCGTCGTCAGTGTCGTGCTGGTGGTCTGGCTCAAGCGCCTCAAGCGTCACGAAACCCTGCTGGCCGTGGCTCTGGCCATGGTCCTGGGCGGTGCGCTGGGTAACCTCTATGACCGCGTGGTGCTTGGCCACGTGGTCGACTTCATTCTGGTGCACTGGCAGAGCCGCTGGTTCTTCCCAGCCTTCAACCTGGCTGACACCTTTATCACCATCGGTGCCATCCTGCTGGCGCTGGATATGTTCAAGAGCGACAAGTCCGTGAAGGAGGCTGCGCAATGACAGACGTACGCATCGGTCCGGACAGGGAAGTGACCCTGCACTTCGCCCTCAGGCTGGAAAACGGCGATGTGGTCGACAGCACCTTCGACAAGCAACCGGCTACCTTCAAGGTCGGTGACGGCAACCTGTTGCCGGGCTTCGAACAGGCGCTGTACGGCTTCAAGGCCGGTGACAAGCGTAGCGTGCAGGTGCTGCCGGAGCAGGGCTTCGGCCAGCCCAACCCGCAGAACGTGCAGATCATGCCGCGTAGCCAGTTCGAGGGCATGGAACTGTCCGAAGGCCTGCTGGTGATCTTCAACGATGCCGCCAATGCCGAGCTGCCAGGTGTGGTCAAAGCGTTCGATGACAAGCAGGTCACCATCGACTTCAACCATCCGTTGGCGGGCAAGACCCTGCAGTTCGACGTGGAAATCATTGAGGTCAAGGCGCTCTAAATAGTAGTGCCGACCCTGTAGGAGCGGCTTTAGCCGCGAGCTCTTCTTGCAGCCTGCACACATTGCGCGCAGGCTTCGACTTTCGGGATCGCTCAAGCGCCTTGGGCGATCCCTCGATTATCGCGAGATGCCTTGCATGTATATCAAACTCGCCAATCCCCGCGGCTTCTGCGCCGGCGTCGATCGCGCCATCGAAATCGTCAACCGCGCCCTGGAAGTGTTCGGCCCGCCGATCTACGTGCGCCATGAAGTGGTGCACAACAAGTTCGTGGTCGAGGATCTGCGGGCCCGCGGCGCGGTATTCGTCGAAGAGCTGGATCAGGTCCCGGATGACGTCATCGTCATCTTCAGTGCTCATGGCGTCTCCAAGGCCGTGCGCGACGAGGCTGCTCGCCGCGGGCTGAAAGTCTTCGACGCTACCTGCCCGCTGGTGACCAAGGTGCATATGGAAGTGGTGCGCTACAGCCGTGAAGGGCGCGAGTGCATCCTGATCGGCCACGAAGGCCACCCTGAGGTCGAAGGCACAATGGGCCAGTACGACGCCAGCAATGGCGGCGCCATCTATCTGGTTGAAGATGAGGCCGACGTCGCAGAGTTGCAGGTGCGTAATCCCGAAAACTTGGCGTTCGTGACCCAGACCACCCTGTCGATGGACGACACCAGCAAGGTGATCGATGCCCTGCGCGCCAAGTTCCCGGCTATCGGCGGCCCACGCAAGGATGACATCTGCTACGCCACCCAGAACCGCCAGGATGCGGTGAAGCAACTGGCCAGCGACTGCGATGTGCTGTTAGTCGTCGGCAGCCCCAACAGCTCCAACTCCAACCGCCTGCGCGAGCTGGCCGAACGCATGGGCACCCCGGCCTATCTGATCGATGGCGCCGAAGACCTCAAGGCTGAATGGTTCGAGGGGGTGGACGGTGTCGGCATCACCGCCGGCGCCTCGGCGCCGGAGGTGCTGGTGCGCGGCGTGGTCGACCAGTTGCGTGCTTGGGGCGCGGAGGGAGAAACGGAGCTTGATGGGCGGCCGGAGAACATTACGTTTTCGATGCCGAAGGAGTTGAGGGTTAAGCAGCTTTAGATATTTATGAAAAAACCGGCTAAAAGCCGGTTTTTATTTACTTGTCTACCAGCAGCTTTCAACTGTGCCAGTGCCAGTTTCAGTCTTTATACCTTGGCTGTTAAGTCCAAGATTGCCGCATTGCGCGTCGGCAGCTTGAGGGCCTACTGCAGTGGCGACAAGTCTCACGCAGCGGGTTAGTGGCGTGCCTGCTGCGCATGCCTGAGCGGCAATACTGTACCGCCCTTCATCGCTAACGATGGGAGCGTTAGCTGCAATGCCAGGGAAGGCCAGCCCACCAGCGCCTAGGTTGGCAGTATAGCTTTGATTCTGAGAATAGAAACGCTCCTGAGCCTGCATGATCTGTGTCAGCTTTGCGTGACCGTCTGAGCGTCCTGCCTTGAGCTGGTACTGTTGATAGTTGGGGTAAGCAATGGCTGCGAGTACGCCGATTATCGCTACTGCAATCATAAGTTCTATTAGCGTAAAACCGCGCTGGTACCGCATTAGTTTTCTCTCCAATAAGTCGTAGACACTGGTGCGGGATTTTCGCAGAACTCTGTACCTTCAACACAGCCGTCTGGCCCCGGTTTGTCGTCACCGCCAGCCCCAAGCCCGCCAACTTCTGAACCGTTGATAATGTTCGGGGTGCCGTCATCGGAGAACACGATCGCTGGAGACGGCGGAATTCCCGAGCGTACTAGGGCATAACTACGGATCGGTACCTCATTCTTGGTGAAGATGGCGCCGGCGTCTATCAGGCTAAGGGCGTAGGCTCGGCCGCGACCAACGTCTGGGCCGCAGGTGGTGACGGTCTCACCTCTTGGACTGAATGTGTTGAACAGTACCGCACCACGGAAGGACAAGGACGCAGAGAGTATTTTCTCGCCCTTTGGTAGGCGGAGGAACCAGCCCTTGCTATTGGCCAGCAACGATCGGTTAGGTACGTAACTGTTTCCAGGGGTCAGTTGAGCATAGAGAGTATTTATCTGATCGCGCAGTGCCGGCAGGCCATTGGTTTCATCCAGTGTTGCCAGTTGCGCCTGATCAACCAGGAACTGGTAGGCTTCGAACTCCGTCAGGTCGTCGCCGTAGATCTCCTTGGCTGCGGCCAGCTGTTCCTGCGTGAGTAACCCAGAGCCCTCGTCATAGGCGGCGCTGGAGATCAGATTGGCGCTCACCTGCGCAGCGTCGGCTTTGGCTCGAAGATCGTTGCGGGTGTTTTCCAGTTGTGCAACCAGTGCTACGTTGCTGGCCAGGTTAGCCGCGTTATTAGCGAGTGTGGTGTTCTTGCTTGCCTCGTCGCGGGCCAGCAGGTCGGCCTCGTTCGGTGTTGGGGATGCTGAACCGGTGAGGGCTTGCAGTTCGGCCAGTGCTTGGCCTATGGCGGTGTTGTCCCCTGCGCTGATCGCGCTATTGAGTTGCGCCAGAGCTTCTCGCAGGGCAGTGCTGGTCTGGCCGTCATTGAGATCGTTACGTTGATCCGCTTCGGGGCTGCCGGCATAGCTCTGGTTCAGTCCGTCCAGCTCGGCCTGCAGGTTGGTGATGGTCTCGTCATTCGCTGATGCTGCCTTGGCATCGAGAAGTGCCTGCTCTTTATCGACAATAGCTTGATAGAGGGTGCTCAGCCCACTTTGCAGGTTAATCAAGGAACCGTAGCTTTCGGCTAGCGACAGGCTATAGGTGGACAGCGCTTGCTGCTTCGCTTCTGACTGATCGCGCGCGCTTGAGGCAGCGTCGTAGGCCGCTTGAGCATCACTCAGTGCCTGCGAGTTTTGCGGTGAGTTATCTGCGTCATAGGCTGCTTGAGCGGCATTGCGATTAGCCAGTGCTGTATCGTAGGCGGTCTGCTTGCTGGCCAGATCGGCCTCGGCATCGTTACGCGCCTGTTGCATGGCTTTTAGGGTTTGCTGGGTTTCCAGCAGACCTTGCTGCAGCTTGCTTTGCTCGTCGCTCTCGGCCGCGTGCGGCAGCAGGTAGGGATCGGCGGCCATGATGGCATCGATCTGGGCTTGAGTGTCATTGGCGCTGCTATTTGCCTGCAGCATCGCGTTGTATGCCGCAGTGAAGCCGGACGAATCCTTGTAGGCGTTGAACACATCTCGAGCTGAGCCTACGGAAGCATTCAAGGCATTGATCTTGGCCTCGAGCTCCGCAATGTCCTCAAGTATCTTCGCAGCCTGGGCGTCTGTCAGGTCGACGCTGGAGACGTCCACCAAGTCGCTCTCGGTCATGGTCGTGTAGGTACTCGGTTTGTTGAAGACATTGGCATCTCGCAGCACGTAGAAACGATCGATGGTGTCCTCGTTGAGTGGGTGAGCGCGGTAGCCCGAACCGAGGGAGATTGTGAAGTAGGTCTTGCCGCCGCGTTCACGGATCAATGCCACGTCCGGCGTGCTGAAAAACCTACGATTACTCAGGGCTGTGTCACCGCCAAGGCTGGCGATACGGCCGCCGGTTGCCAGGTTGGCTGCGCCGGTGTTGGCATTGTTGATGTCGAAGCGGAAAACCTGCGCCCGGCTATCGGCGGCATACAGAATGTCGGCCAGGCCATCGCCGTTGATATCGATGATCACAGGGTCAGCTGGCATGCTATGGGTCATGCTGGCCAATTGCAGGTTGGCTCCGGTTTCCGTGGTGTGGCCGGCTCGCCAGATCAACTGGCCGGTTTCGGCGTTGACGATATACAGGCTGTTGCCATAGCGGTCGCTCGCCAGCGGTGTATTGGGGCTGTCGTTGTCCTGTTGGGGATCGTAGCCGCCGCTAAAGATGAGCACCTTGGTCTTTGTACCATTGACTTTGATATCGGCCAGTTTGGGGGTGGCCCAGGTCTGCCCCAGTTTTTCGAAGCCGGGAGTAGCGCCACCTTTGATCACCCATTTCATTGCAGGAGCGCTTATTGTGCCGACATCCAGCGCATAGTAATTGCGGCCCCCGCGGCGCATGCCTGCGTAAAGAATGCTCTTGGCAATATCACGAGTTTTGGTCGCAGTGTTAAGTGCGCCGTATTCAACCCAGAGGTTGAACTGACCGTCCATGCCATAGCGCTTGTTCTCGGAGCCCTTGGGGTCGCGGTAGTAGGCATCGAGGTTGGGCAGCAGCTCTTTCGGAATGAACGCGAACTGTTCTTCGCCAGTCTTGGGGTCGACGGCATGGATGAAGCCTTCATTGGTGCCGAAGAACATATAGAGCTGTTCGGGGGATGTTGTTTCACCCTTCTTGGCTTTTTCGACGCGCACGAGGTCCTCATCGGTCTTGTAGGCTACCAGGCGAGGTTCGTTGTGCAGCACATCAGCCAGTTGCTGGCGTGCTTGATCACCATTGTCAGGATCCAGGCCGCGCCCCCATTTGATGGCATTCTCTCTTGCGGTAGCGCTGGTGACGCCCATAAGGGCATTGGTGATGGCGTTATTGCCCGTGCTCAGCGCATACGCGCTAGTACTCAGTAGCACGCTGCCGGTAACCCCTGCGCTGGCCGTCGGGGAGCGGTCGGCAGCCGTCCAAGTGTAGATGTTGCGGCTGCTAGGGCTACTCAGCATGCCGGCTACACCGCCTTTGGCCACATCTCTGCCGTCAAGCGATGACCAATAACTGGACGCACTTTCTTTGAAGAAACCCGTTGCTTCGTCTACTGCCGGTTGACCGTTCTTGTCGACGATCTGTGCCGCAATAGGGGTGCCTTGTGCATCGGTACTCTCGGGCTTGAGTGTGTAGCGTTTGACGTTGCCAACCCAGCGCGCACCCTCGGCCGGGCGAAACAGCGCGTAATAGAGGTCGTTACGGAAGCCCAAGTTGTTGTAGGCACTTACCGCGACACTGGGCGTAGCGAAGGTGGTGTTTTCGGCTAGGATTTCCACCAGGATCGACTTGAGCGCCGATACCAGGCCGGAGGTGTTGTCGGTGGTGAAATAGCGACCGTTGCCAGCGGTGGCGGTATTCTGCAGTAGCGTCTGGTTAGTAGCAAAGCCAATAGTGTAGGTGCTGATGGTCTGTTTGCCCGGCTGGCTGCTGCTGACGTCTTGGTTGGCCAGATGCTCGGCCAGGTGTGGCATGCATTCGCCGCTTCGACTGGTGCTGCTGGTACCGGGGTCGCGACAGGTGGCGGCCAGATACTGGGTGTTTGCAGCGCCGGAGGTGCTGATCAGCGCGCGGATATCGTTGTTGGCCGCATTGTCGTAGGTGGGTTCGCCGTCGGTGAGCAGAATGATATTGCTCTTCTGGCAGGAGTACTCAATGGGACTCTTATAGTTGCTCCCCGTTTTAGATGCGGCAACGCTGGGCTTGCTCACTATAGTGTAAGAGTTTCCGTTTTCATATGCGGCTCGGGTGTTGTTACCGAATTTTGGTCGTTGCCCTTTCAGGTAAAGGGCAGCTTCGTAGTAGGACTCGGATAACGGTGTGTTAGAACCTGCATAAAGCGCATTGAGTTCGTTCTTGAATGCGTTTGCAGTAGTGCTGACACGCCCTACGGGAATAGCCACCATGCCACCTTGGTAGCTACTGGATGCATCGAAATGCATCAGGCCGACGTTTACATCATCACTTAAACGCAGTTCTTCAATGAGCTGATTGGTTACATCTTTTACGACTTGGAGGCGTGTCTGCTGATAGGTTCTATTTCTGCCGCTGCCAATGGTCACGCAGCGGTTGCGTATGTCTCGATCTGCGATGGCACATGTCGTGCCTGGGACTGCAGCGTCCATGGATCCAGAGTTATCGATGACAAACATCAGGTTGGGGCGAACCTGCTGGTCTTCCGGTAGTTTGCGGCTAACATAAATTTCGGTGTCGTCTGCCAATACGGTCTGAACAGTTAGGCCAACATATATGAAACTGCCGAGGACGAGTGAGAATGAGCGAGTGTTCATATTCTATAGTGTCCTGTTACTTGGCGACGATTTCATAGATAGAGTCGATAGGTTTGTTGCGCAGGAAGACGGTTCCTTTCAGGGTTTTGCCATCCTGTAAACTGTCGGCTGTTATTCTTTGACCGTTGATATAAACCAAAGCACCTGGTGCAAAGGGCAGTAGTCGCATGGGGCATTCCGGGCAGGGACGCAGTTCGCCATAAGGGTGGCCGCCCGTCATGCGGATGGAGACTTCAATCATCTCTAGTGGTGTATAACTGTTGATGTCTTCCTCGGCATATACGCCAAGGCTCAAAGTAAGTCCAATAGGTAGTATTAGAGTGGTTAAAATCTTGTACATATTGAGTCTCCCTAGCCTTTGGTATTCATGAAGACTAGGCCTTGCGACTGATCCGAGTAGGCGCCGTTGTTCAGCTGCGAGCGGGTTTGCAATTCATAGTCGGTGCATTCAAAACGTTCGAGACTTGCGCCCGTGCAGAGACTGGGGCGGGTATAACGCACCACGGTAAAGCCGGGTGGGGGGATTGGAGTCTGCGTGTCGACCCCTCTGCCAGCGGTGCTGGCAGGAAGACCGAGTGCTTGTAGCTGGGCGGCGCTAAGTTTCTTCGGATATCCGCCACTACCGTCGGAGTACCGGCCCGCGTTCAGTGCCTCCAACAAGGGCATACGACCAGAGATACTGGTGTTGAACGCGAGAAGTTCGGAGCGAATTTCGTTCTGGGCCAGCTGGAACGTTTCGTTACGGAACTGCGAGTTACTGGCCATGCGCTCCTCTAAAGTGGAAAACTGCATGGCGGTAATTCCGGCGATGGTGAGCACGATCAAAAACACCAGTGCAACGATTAGAGTGGCTCCGGTCTGGCGGGATGGGGCTAAATATTCATGGCGCCTGGCCTCAAAAGGTATTGCGTAACTTGATAGTGGTAGTGAATATCTGACGGGCTCTGCCGTCATCAAAAACTGCGGTCGGAGCAGCATCCAACAATACATAACGGCGCGCCGGGGCAGGCGGATCCACACGGTCAATCGAGTTGGCCAAGACGGCGATACGAACCGCTATGACGTCATTCCAAGCGTTCAATGCGGTAACGCGGTCGGCAGAAATATATTGGTTGACATTATTGCGATCGCCGCTGGTGCTGACTCCGTACTGGATTTGCAGTGCATCCACCCCATCAATCAGCGGCGAAACCCCGGGACCGGCGACCCATTCGCCAGTGCCTTTGGTGAAGTTCCAAGACCTACAGCCAAGCGCAGAGGGAGTGCCGTTGGCTCCAGGGATAATTTCAAAATGATTGATTATCAGATCCGTATTGGCGGTGGCGCCGGTGAGGGTATTGCCTAGGCAATCTCGGCGTGCGCCCTCAAGCATCCGTGGCTGCAATGCAAATCCAATGGTATCTGACGCGTTACCTGCCCCCTGAGAGCTGCATACGCGTGGCGTGTTGCAGTTCGTGGCGCCAGGTGTCGCGATAGGATTAGGTGGCACAGTAGTTGAGTTGGCTGCTTCTACATAGCCCGCATGGCGTGCACTTTGAGCGATAAACTCCAATGCAAAACGTCCATTTTCTTGTAGGCGCGATGCAGCTTCGTTGCTGGCGTAAGTTTGCTTCGAGGAGAAAAATACTTGTATAACACCAGTTAGCAGTAGCATGCTAATGACCACAGCCACCAAGAGCTCTACGATTGAAAAGCCGTATTGTTTCGAGGGGCGGAAATGTCTACGATGGTTCATCGTTCGACCCTCAATGTGGTGGTGCCATTAGTAGTTACTGCGTCGTTCTTATTATTTGCACTTCCTCTGTTCTGCCAGTTCAGACTTACATTCAAGCCGTTACCATTGATCACTGGAACTAGCATGTTGCCGATAGTGGGAGGCGTAATGAAGTCTCGGCTGTTGAAGCGTGCATCGATGGTATTGAAGTTAGCAATTGCGGCATAGCTACACTGTGTCTCCCAGGCATCAAAGGCTGCCATCTGAGAGGCATTGCACTCGCTGGCGTTGACTTTGGCCCCGGTGCTTGGGTTGTAGTAATCTGCACACATACGAGCGGGCAGCGCGGCACAGTTTTGTGCGGTGGCATATTGAGCTTCAGTACCAGCTGGATTTGCGCGCATGCGCTCAATGAAGTCTTGCATCAACCAGACCGACTGTGAGCGCTGACCACTGTCGGCAGTGCTTCGCAGCGAGCTGAGTTGCATGGCAGCAAGTCCCAGAAGGCCGACCGTGAATATTAGTAGAGCGACCAGTACCTCGATTAGCGAAGCGCCGCGCTGCGTGTATGAGGATGAGTTCATATGCATTCCTTGACTATCAGCAGGCCGCGTCTCGCGTCGTCTTCTCAATTTCCGCGCGGCCGAGCGGGGTCAGCGTAATGCACCGAGCATTGTCGCTAGAAGAATCTAAACTTGGCGATGTCACTTTAAGAAATGCGTTGACGTTGTTTGATGCTGCACCGTTGCGGCGGAATATCAGAACTGGTGGGTTGCCGATGCCCGAACTGGTAATGCTTACGCCGTTGGTAGCGGCGAAGATCCGAATAACGTCCGCATGATTGCAATCGCCACCAATGGTGGTAGGGCCTATACACCAGCCATCACTCCAGCCACTGGCGGTGCCCGTACGGGGAATGACCCGAACATCTTGGTTGAGCTTGAGTGCCTCGCTTCTGGCAAATGCAAGGGAAAGCATCATTTCGTTCGCTTTAGAGCTGACGCGTTGTTTGATGGTGAAGTTGGTGACTGCAGGTATAGCTAAGCCCAAAATGATCCCCAGCAGTGCCAAGGTGATCATCAACTCGATAAGGGTGAATCCGTGTTGTCGCTTCATCTGGCGGAATCCTTGCAATGTGCTTCACATCATTGCTGGTCACTCCAGGTGCTTCAAGGACGGTTGGGACGTCTGGTGGCTTTGTGGTACCGAATGGTCGTGCAGTGTCTTCAGGGGGGGCAGCGGGCGCCTTCGTCCGATGTTTTTATCCTGCCCTGGCGACTGATGACTAACGTTCCTGCCTTCGCGCTGGCCTTAGCTGGGCATAGGCTCATCGTACCGTTGCTGACGAAGGTGACTCCCTGGCTACTGAAGTGGATCGAGTTGTTCGGCTGCATTCCTCTCCAGTGCAGGTTGATGCTACTGGGCAGGTAGAGAGTGCTGATAATTTCTTCTCCCGGATCTAGGCGACGATTACCATTGCTATCGATAAATGCGGTAATGCTTTCGCTCCAGCTTTGGCGGCAAACACCTTGTTCCGAGAGCGAGCAGAGGGTGGTCCGGCTCTGGCTGGTCATAGCTACATAGCGGGCCTTGCTAGTCATATGGAACAGACCGTTTTTCAGGCTGTTCATCTGCTGGCGATCACGCCAAACCGAAGTTGAGGGTATCACCATACCCATTAATAGTCCGAGCACAGCCAAAGTAAGGAGTAGTTCTAGCAGGCTATAGCCCGAAATCCTATTGGTTCTCATCCTGAGTTCCTAACGTTGTTTTCCCTGAGATTTTTGAGCGTAGAACAAACCCCGAGTTTTCCCAGTCTATGTGGAGTGCTTGATTTTGTTGGATGTGATTTTCGTAGGCGGTGGCGCGTTGGGGCTACTGTCAGCCCGTATGTTGGCTTTACAGGGTAAGCAGGTGCTTCTCCTGGATCGTCAGGGCGCTGGTAGCGAATCCTCCTGGGCCGGTGGCGGCATCGTTTCGCCGCTCTATCCCTGGCGCTACAGCGCGGCGGTGACGGCGTTGGCGCATTGGTCGCAGGATTTCTATCCGGGGTTTGCACAGCAGTTGCTGGAGGGCACTGGTGTGGACCCCGAGGTGCATGTCACAGGGTTGTATTGGCTGGATCTGGATGATGAGGCCGAGGCATTGGCCTGGGGGCAGCGTGAGAGGCGTCCGTTGTTTTCGGTGGATGTCGCTGAGGCTTATCAGCAGGTACCTGTTCTGGGCGGTGGTTTTACGCGTGCGATCCACATGCCGGGCGTGGCCAATGTGCGCAACCCTCGTCTGGTCAAGGCGTTGCGTGCGGCGTTGGCCGCTATGCCGAACGTCGAGATTTGTGAGCACTGCCCGGTGACCAGCTTCATCCGCGAGGGTGGTCGTATCCGTGGCGTCACCACCGGCACTGAATCGATTCGCGCCGAGCGGGTGGTGCTGGCCGCTGGAGCCTGGAGTGGCGAGTTGCTGAAGACGCTTGGCCTGGAACTACCCGTCGAGCCGGTGAAGGGGCAGATGATTCTGTACAAGTGCGCCGAGGATTTTCTGCCAAGCATGGTGTTGGCCAAGGGGCGTTATGCGATTCCGCGGCGTGATGGCCATATTCTGATTGGCAGCACGCTGGAGTATGCAGGGTTCGACAAGACGCCGACCGATAACGCGTTGGAAAGCCTGAAAGCATCGGCCGAGGAGCTTTTGCCTGCACTCAAGGATGCTGAAGTGGTGGGGCATTGGGCTGGCTTGCGGCCCGGCTCACCGGAAGGCATTCCCTTTATCGGGGAAGTGCCCTCGTATCCAGGTCTATGGCTGAACTGCGGGCACTTCCGCAATGGGCTAGTGCTGGCACCAGCCTCCTGCCAGTTGCTGGCTGATCTGATGCTGGGGCGTGAGCCAATCATTGATCCGGCGCCTTATGCGCCAGCGGGGCGGTTGCAGTAGTGGGCCGTCAGCCCCGCATCAAAGGGTTGCGGGACTTCAAGCTGCGATCGTGATCGCCGGCAAGCCGGCTCCTACACAGGCGTGAGCAGGGTCTTGTCTCAGTCGATACCCAGCTTCTTCAGTCGATAGCGCATCGAACGGAAGGTCAGGCCCAGGCGCTGCGCCGCCGCTGTGCGGTTCCAACGTGTTTCTTCCAGGGCCTGCATGATCAGCTTGCGTTCGATGTCTTCGAGGTAGTCCTCGAGGTTGTCGATCTGCGCCAGGCTGGCTTCGCCGCCTTCGTTGCTGGGGCCACTGGCATCGGCCAGGCGCAGGTCGCCGGGCGTGATCTGATCGTCTTCGCACAGGGTGTAGGCGCGTTCGAGCATGTTTTCCAGCTCGCGCACGTTGCCAGGGAAGCGATAGCTCTTCAGCTTTTCCAGTGCGTCGGGGTGCAGTTTGGCGGCGGCCAGACCGGTGCCATCGGCCAGGCGCGCGAGCATCACGTCAGCCAGCAGGGCAATGTCCTCGCGACGTTCACGCAGTGGTGGCACGCGCAGCTCGATGACATTGAGGCGGTAGTAGAGGTCCTGACGGAAGCGGCCAGCAGCGACTTCGGCGGCAAGGTCCTTGTGGGTGGCGCAGAGGATGCGCACATCGACCACCACTTCCTGCTGGCCACCGACGACGCGCACGGCCTTCTCCTGAATCGCGCGCAGCAGTTTGACCTGCATTGGCAACGGCAGATCGGCGACTTCGTCGAGGAACAGGGTGCCGCCATTGGCTGCCTGGAACAGCCCCTGCTTGTCTTCGATGGCGCCGGTGAAGCTGCCCTTCTTGTGACCGAAGAACTCGCTTTCCATCAACTCCGAGGGTATCGCGCCGCAGTTGACCGGCACGAACGGTTGTTCGATGCGTGGGCCCTGCTCATGGATCAGGCGGGCAACCAGCTCCTTGCCACTGCCCGATTCGCCGCTGATGTAGACCGGTGCCTGACTGCGCGAAAGCTTCAGGATCTGCTTACGCAGCGACTTCATCGGTGGCGAGTCGCCGAGCAGGCGGCTATCGACTGGTGTTTCCTCACCTTCGGGTGCGCGAATGCGCAGGGCGGTCGCCACCAGTTCGCGCAGCCGGCCGAGGTCCACCGGTTTGGTGAGAAAGTCGAAGGCCCCGGCCTTGAGCGAGTTGATCGCGGTATCCAGGCTGCCGTAAGCGGTGATCATCGCCACGGGAACCTGCGGGTGGCGCTGCTGGATGTGCTGCACCAGATCCAGGCCGGTGCCGTCGGGCAGGCGCATATCGGTCAAGCACAAGTCGAAGGGCTCGCGCGCCAGCCACTCGCGCGCCTCTTTGACGTTGCGCGCGCTGCGGGTGTCCAGCTTCATGCGTCCGAGGGTGATTTCCAACAGTTCGCGGATATCGGGCTCGTCGTCGACGATCAGGGCTCTCTGACGGTTCATGCTCAGCTCAGTTTGCGCGGATGGGCGAAGGTGATGCGGAAGCAACTGCCGCCACCTTCACGAGGTTTATAGTCGAGGCGGGCCTGGTTGCCCTGGCACAGCTCGCGAGAAATATACAGACCGAGGCCGGTGCCTTTGTTCTCGGTGGTGTAGAAGGGCTCGAAGATGTGCTGCTCCTGCTCGGGCGGCACACCGGGGCCGTCGTCGAGTATTTCCAGCACTGGCAGGTCGCTGCTCTCGTCGCGGAACAGGCGTAGCCAGACCTGGCCGAGTCGATGTTTCTGCGCGCTGTAGCGTAAGCCGTTCTGCACCAGGTTGGTCAGCACCTGGGTCAACTGGTGCGGGTCCATGCGTGTTTGCAGGCTGCCGCCCTGGGTTTCCAGGTGGATCTGCCGGTCGCTTGGGGCCGAGCTGCGAAACTCGCTGGCGAAGCGGTGCAGCCAGTATTTGAGATCCAGCAGCTGTGGCTCGGCCTGGCGCCGGCGCGACAGCTGTAGCACGTTCTCGATCACCAGATTCATGCGCTTGGAGTGATCCTGAATGATTTGCGCCAGGCGCTGATCCGGGCCTTGCAGGTCTTCGGACTCCTGCAACAACTGCGCGGCGTGGCTGATGGCGCCGAGCGGGTTGCGAATCTCGTGGGCGATACCGGCGGTCAAGCGGCCGAGCGAGGCCAGTTTGAGCTGTTGCGCCTGCTGGGCAATCTGCGAAATGTCGTCGAGAAACACCAGGATGTGCTGCTGCTCGCCGCGTTGCAGGGAAATGAAACTGGGCTGCAGGACCGGGCCATCGACTTGCGCCTGAAGGCTGTCCGGGCGCAGTGTCGGGTTGTGCAGCCACTGTTGCAGCCGTTTGACCAGTTCCGGGCAGTGCGGGTCGATGATCTTGCCGGTCAGCTCCCCGCGGCCCAGCAGTTGCGTAGCGCCCTGGTTGGCCAGGAGCACGCGATGCTGGGTATCGAGCACCAGGATACCGGTGCGCATGCGCTGCAATATCTGCTCGTTGAGCTCCTCCAGGTTGGCGACATCGGCCGCGCGTTGCTCGGCCAGGCTTTCGCTGACCTGCAGGCGGCGAGTGATGCCCTGGATAAACAGTGCGCCGGCGAAACACAGCGCGCCAAGTGCGCCGGCCTGCACGTACTGGGCGGCAGCGGCGGGGCGGCTGAGGCTGAGATAGAAGGTCAGGTAAATAAGTGCGATGGCAGCGATGGCGGCGATCAGCAGGCCGATGCGGCCGCGCAGCAGAATATTGGCGATGGCCACCGCTACCACCAGCAGGTTGCCGATGCCGCTGGGCGTGCCGCCAGCGGCATAGAACAGCGCGGACAGGAAAATCACGTCCACCAGCGCCAGGCTGAACAGCTGCATCAGGTGCTTGGGCTTTTGCACCAGCACGGCGATGAGGATGTTGAGGATCAGATAGGCCCAGCTGCCTGTCCGAAACAGCTCGATATGCACCACATCCAGAAACTGTTCATCGAGGTTGCTGGATATCAGCAGGATCAGGGCCAGGCCGATGCTCAGGCGATAGAAGTGATAAAGCCTGAGGATGCGTCGCCCCTGCGTACCGCCTTGCAAGCTGAGATCAGCGGTCACCGGCGTGCGGGCCTTGTTCGAGATGGGCTCGGCTGCAGTACCACTGCTTATCCTGGCTCAGGGCCTGCGGTTTGGGAACGTGCACGCCGCAGTGTGCGCAGCGCACCATCGGGGCGGCAGCTGCCTCCGTGGGGCGAGTGCTTTTAGGTTTACTCATATAGCGGCGCCAGATCCAGACCGCTGCGAAAATGACGGCGATCCAGAACAGCAGGCGAAAAAGACCCATATCGTGCTCTTTTGTTCGTTCAAAGGCCGCAGTTTAGCCAAGCCGAGCGCTTCGGCACAGTATCCGCATGGCAGCCTGTGAGCTGTTTCCGAGCGTGGCCTGTGGGCCGATGTGGCAGTCATGCAGGAAATCGGAGGCAGAAGCGTCAGGCAATAAAAAGGGAGGCCGTGGCCTCCCTTCTCGGTAATACTGCGATCAGTCGAACAGACCGAAGGTCAGGTAACTCCAGATCGAACGCTTCTTGGCCGTTTCGCCGGTCTTGGCGTCCTGCTGGAGTTCGGCCGGGATCTGTTGTTCGGCGTCTTCGTACTGGCGGATCACATCCTGGCTGGCACGGGTTTCGCCCGGCGGCAGCGGTGTGTCGGTTTCGATCAGGCCCAGGGTGGCCTTGGCTAGCCAGGAGCGGTTGTCGGCTTCTTCTTCACGTGGGACGAATTCGCCGCTTTCCAGCGTCGGGTGGTCAGGGTAGTTGAGCTTGAGGGTTTCCAGGCTGGTGGCTGCCAGATCGTCCAGCGACAGGCGCTGGTAGGCCTCGGTCATAATCGCCAGGCCGTCACCGACCGACGGGGTTTCCTGGAAGTTCTCCACTACATAGCGGCCACGGTTGGCGGCGGCGACGTAAGCCTGGCGGGTGAGGTAATAGTGGCCAACGTGGATTTCGTAGGCAGCCAACAGGTTGCGCAGGTAGATCATGCGCTGCTTGGCGTCCGGCGCGTAGCGGCTGGTCGGGTAGCGGCTGGTGAGCTGGGCGAACTCGTTGTAGGAGTCGCGCGCGGCGCCCGGGTCACGCTTGGTCATGTCCAGCGGCAGGAAGCGCGCCAGCAGGCCTCGATCCTGATCGAACGAGGCCAGGCCCTTGAGGTAGTAGGCGTAGTCGACGTTGGCATGCTGCGGATGCAGGCGAATGAAACGCTCGGCTGAGGACTTGGCAGCTTCCGGCTCGGCGTTCTTGTAGTAGGCGTAGATCAGCTCCAGTTGAGCCTGCTCGGCGTAGCGGCCAAACGGATAGCGAGACTCCAGCGCCTTCAGTTTGGCGATAGCCTGGGTGTAGCTGCGGTTGTCCAGGTCGGCCTGGGCCTGCTGGTACAGCTCCACCTCGCTGAGGTTTTCATCGACCTCCGGCTGCTTGGAAGAGCAGGCGGCGGTAAGGGCGAGGATGGCGATCAGCAGCAGGTGTTTCACTTGCATGGCGGCTTGCGTCCCTGTGACGGCCGCGCGGCCGTCCTGTTATGATGAGCGCCCCCGGAAACCCCTGGGGCAAAGACGCCGTATTTAACCACAAGCCTGTCGCCGAAACCAAAGGCCAGGCTCCCGCCGTTGCCGAAGATGACTTCTATAAACAAGCAGCTGATTCAACTCCAGGCCATCGTCCCCTTTGAACAGGGCGGTCAACGCCTCGACCAGGTGGCTGCGCAGCTGTTTGGCGAGTACTCCCGTTCGCGCCTTTCCACCTGGATCAAGGAAGGTCGTTTGACTGTCGATGGCGCAGTGGCGCGCCCGCGTGACACTGTGCATGCCGGCTCGACGCTGGTGCTCGATGCCGAGCAAGAAGCTCAGGGAGAATGGATCGCGCAGGACATCGAGTTGAACATCGTCTATGAGGACGAGCACCTGCTGGTGATCGACAAACCCGCAGGCCTAGTGGTGCACCCGGCGGCTGGACATGCCGACGGCACCCTGCTCAACGCCTTGCTGCACCACGTGCCGGACATCATCAACGTACCGCGTGCCGGCATCGTCCATCGCCTGGACAAGGACACCACGGGCCTGATGGTGGTGGCCAAGACCCTGCAGGCGCAGACCAATCTGGTCGAGCAGTTGCAGAAGCGTAGCGTCAGCCGCATCTATGAATGCATTTGCATCGGCGTGATCACTGCTGGCGGCACCATCGATGCGCCGATTGGCCGCAGTTCCAGCCAGCGCCAGCGCATGGCGGTGACCGACGGCGGCAAGCCGGCGATCAGTCACTACCGTGTGCTCGAGCGCTACCGTTCACACACCCATGTGCGGGTCAAGCTGGAAACCGGACGCACCCACCAGATTCGCGTGCATATGACCCACGTTGGTTATCCGCTAGTGGGCGATCCGGTCTATGCTGGGCGTTTCCGCATTCCGCCAGCGGCGAGCCCGACCCTGGTGCAGAGCCTCAAGGAGTTTCCGCGTCAGGCGTTGCATGCGCGTTTCCTCGAACTGGATCACCCGGCCACCGGCCAGCGCATGAAGTGGGAGTCGCCGCTGCCGGACGATCTGGTCTGGCTGCTGACCCTGCTGCGTCAGGATCGCGAGGCGTTCGTCGGGTGAGTGCCCACGACTGGCTGACGCCCGACTGGCCCGCGCCGGCCCATGTGCGTGCTTGCGTCACCACGCGCAGCGGCGGTGTCAGCGTTGCACCGTTCGAGACGTTCAACCTCGGTGATCATGTCGAGGACGACCCAGCGGCGGTTGCGAGCAACCGTCAGCATCTGGTCGATGCCTTGGGTTGCCAGCCAGCTTGGCTGCGCCAAGTGCATGGCATTGTTGTGGCCGAAGCCGATCCGGCGACGGTCATCGAAGCCGATGGCAACTGGACTGCTACGCCGAGTATCGCCTGCACGGCGATGACCGCCGATTGCCTGCCAGCGTTGTTCTGCGACCGCGCCGGTACCCGCGTGGCAGCGGCCCATGCAGGTTGGCGTGGGCTGGCCGGTGGTGTGCTTGAGGCGACCGTCAAGGCGTTGAGCGTTGCACCGCAAGAGCTGCTGGTCTGGCTCGGCCCGGCCATCGGCCCGGCGGCTTTCGAAGTGGGTAGCGAGGTGCGCGAGGCCTTCGTGCGGCAGCATGCCGAGGCTGCTGCTGCGTTCGTGCCCAGTGCCAATGCTGGCAAGTTCATGGCCGATATCTACCAGTTGGCGCGCATTCGCCTGGCTGCCATCGGCGTGACCGCTGTCAGCGGTGGCGGACTGTGTACCTACAACGACCCGCGTTTCTACTCCTATCGCCGCAGTGCCCGCACCGGGCGTTTCGCTTCGCTGATCTGGCTGCAGGGCTGAGCTTGAAGTAGGGCGGGTGAAACCCGCCCTACGTTTTCTAGTCCTCAATCACCAATATCAATAGTGCTGTGCCGGGCGAGACGACCGGTCATATGCTCGGCGCCATGAACAGCATTCGACTCGACAAGCGCGACCTGATCCTGAGCAAGGGCTCGGCGGTGATGACGCGTCGCGGTTATCACGGCACCGGCGTACTGGAAATCGTCCAGGCAGCCGGGATTCCCAAGGGCAGCTTCTATCACTACTTCGCCAGCAAGGAAGATTTCGCCCTGCAGGCGCTGGCCTTCATCTATCGGCCGCGCCTGGCGCGCTATGCCCAGGCGCTGAGCGATCCGGCGCTGAGCCCGCGTGCACGCATCCTTGCTTACTACCGCGACCTGCTGGCGCACTTCGCTCGGCAGGAGACGCCGCAGTACCACTGCTTCATCGGCAGCCTGAGTTTCGAGATGAGCGAGATGCTGCCGGCGATCGGCGCCGAGGTCGCGGCGATTCAGCAGGCATCTGTGGACATCCTGCGCGACTGCCTAGAGCAGGCGCAGGCCGCCGGTGAACTGCCGGCCGATGAGGACTGCGGCAACCTTGCCACCTTTATCAGCGACGCCTGGCAGGGCGTGTTGGCTCGCCTCAAGGTGGGCCGCAACCTGCAGCCGCTGGAAGCTTTCGTCACCCGCCTGGAGCGTTTGCTGCAGGCCTGATTAACCGTTCTATCCTAGAGGAAAGATCATGAGCGCTCCCGTTCAAGCCCTGTTCGCCCCGTTCCGCCTCGGTAACCTGGAACTGCCGACCCGTGTGGTCATGGCGCCGATGACCCGTTCCTTCTCGCCCGGTGGTGTGCCCAACGCCAAGGTCGTCGAGTACTACCGTCGCCGCGCGGCTGCGGGCGTGGGCCTGATCGTCACCGAGGGCACCACGGTCGGGCACAAGGCCGCCAATGGCTATCCGAACGTGCCGCGCTTCTACGGCGAAGACGCCCTGGCTGGTTGGAAGCAGGTGGTCGATGCCGTGCACGCCGAAGGCGGCAAGATCGTCCCGCAGCTCTGGCATGTGGGTAACGTGCGCAAGCTGGGCACCGAGCCGGATGCCAGCGTGCCCGGCTATGGCCCGATGGAAAAGGTCAAAGATGGCCAGGTGGTTGTGCATGGCATGACCCAGGCCGATATCGATGAGGTGATCGCGGCCTTCGCCCAGGCCGCGCGCGATGCCAAGGTCATCGGCATGGACGGTGTGGAGATCCACGGCGCCCACGGCTACCTGATCGACCAGTTCTTCTGGGAAGGCAGCAATCAGCGCACCGACGGCTACGGTGGTGACCTGGCGGCGCGTTCGCGTTTCGCCATCGAGCTGATCCAGGCCGTGCGTGCCGCGGTCGGCCCGGATTTTCCGATCATCCTGCGTTACTCGCAGTGGAAACAGCAGGACTACACCGCTCGCCTGGTGCAGACCCCGGAGCAACTGGAGGCCTTCCTCAAGCCGTTGTCCGATGCCGGCGTGGACATCTTCCATTGCTCGACCCGCCGCTTCTGGGAGCCAGAGTTCGAAGGCAGTGACCTCAACCTGGCCGGCTGGACGCGCAAGCTCACCGGCAAGCCGACCATCACCGTTGGCAGCGTCGGCCTGGATGGCGAGTTCCTGCAGTTCATGGTCAAGACCGACAAGGTGGCCGAGCCGGCCAGCCTGGAGAATCTGCTCGAGCGCCTGAACAAGGAGGAGTTCGATCTGGTCGCCGTAGGCCGTGCGCTGCTGGTCGACCCGGATTGGGCGCTGAAGGTGCGTGAAGGCCGCGAGCAGGACATCCTGCCGTTCAGCCGCGAGGCGCTGACTTCTCTGGTCTGAATCCGTTGCTGCTGGGCGTCGCGATCCGATGCCCCGTTTTTTAGCCCCGGCACATCGGGGCTTTTTTATGTTCTTCGCGGACAAGTCCACTCCCCCAAAAGCCTGTTCCCACCAGGGTTGTCAGTTCCGCGCAACAGGCTTTTAGCTGCATTGTGGGAGCGTTCTTGACCGCGAATGCGTTGGCAACGCGAGTCAGTCGGCACGGCCAGGTTCAGGGCTTGCTGCGCATTGCTGCTGCATCGCCGATCACAACTGGCCCTGCACGTTGCGGCGCGGGCTGAATCACGCTGCGCAGGTGCTGCTCGAACTGCGCGACGATGCCGTCCCAGCTCAGGTGGCTGGCGTGGCGACGGGCATTGAGGCGAATGTGCCGCAGTACTTCCGCGTCCCCCAGTAATTCACAGGCGGCTTCGCAGAAACCGGCGTCGTCGCCGGGGCGGGCGAGCAGGCCGTTATGGCCGTGATGGATATGCTGGGCAGCTGCAGCCTGGTCGAAGGCCACCACGCCAAGACTCGACGCCAGCGCTTCCAGCACCACGTTGCCGAAGGTTTCCGACAGGCTGGGAAACAGGAACAGATCACCCGAGGCGTAGTGCCGGGCCAAATCTTCCCCGCGTTGCAGACCGCAGAACAGGGCATCGGGCAGTTGCGCCTGAAGGCTGGAACGCAGCGGGCCGTCACCGACCAGGATCAGGCGCATGCGCCGTTGCGGGTAGCTGGCTTGCAACTGGCGGAAGGCCTTGACCAGCAGGCCGAGGTTCTTCTCCGCCGCCAGGCGACCGACATGCAGCACTGCCAGGTCATCCGCTGCGAGGCCCCAGCTTGCGCGCAGCTCATCGCTGCGTCTGCGCGGGTGGAACAGCTGGCTGTCGACACCGCGAGCGAGCAGGGCCAGGCGTTCGAAATCACGACGCTCCAGCTCCACCTGCTGGCCGATGCTCGGCACCAGGGTCAGTTGCGTGCGGTTGTGAAACCAGCGCAGGTAATTGGTCATCGCCCGTGTCAGCAGGGCAAAACCGTAGTGTCCGGTGTACTGCTGGAAGTTGGTGTGAAAGCCGCTGACCACCGGGATCGCCAGGCGCCTGGCTGCGCGCAGGGCGGAGAGCCCCAGCGGACCTTCGGTGGCGATATAGAGCACGTCGGGGCGTTGCCGCTGCCAGCGCCTGAGCAGCTTGTGCAGCGACGACTGACCCCATTGCAGACCGGGGTAGCCGGGTAGCGGCCAGCCACGGGTCAGCAGCAGGTCGTCATCGGTAGCATCCGGCTGATCGGATTCCTGGCGCGGTCTTATCAGCTGCACGCGATGGCCGCGCCCGCGCAGGCCGTCGATCAGGCGGCCGAGGGTATTGGCCACGCCGTTGATTTCCGGGGGGAAGGTTTCGCTGATCAGGGCGACATGCAGAGACGGTGCGTTCATATACGCAGTCTCTGCCCCAGCCATGTAGTGAGAGTGACATTTCTGTTGCGTTTACATGTCAGGCGAGCAGGCTGTGCAGTTGCTCACGCAGCCAGATATGCGCGGGGTCGTGTTGCTGCTGACGATGCCAGATCAGGCTGATCTGCACGGCAGGCATGTCGAAGGGCAGTGGTGCCACCTGCAGGTCGAACAACGGCGCGAAGGCTTCGGCCTGATGTGCCGGTACGGTGCCGAGTAGATCGGTCTGGGCGACGATGGCTGGAATCGGCAGATAGTTGGGCAGATGCAGTGCTGCCTGGCGTCTGACCTTGGCCGAGCCGAGCACGATCTCCAGCGGCGAACCGCGCCCTGCACGTGGCGTCACGATGACATGGCGGGCCTGCTGATAGCCCTTGAGGCGCAGGCCGCCGGCGAACGCCGGATGGTCCTTGCGTCCAATCACGACCAGCGCCTCCTCGCGCAGGGGAGAGTAGTGCAGGTCGGGCGAATCGAAGTGCAGGTAGTCGATGGCCACGTCCAGAGCGCCACTCTCCAGACGCGGCAGCAGGTTGTCGGCGTCGTCGCCGTGCGCGACAACTTCCACCTGCGGGGCGACACGGGCCAGGTGCGCCAGCAGCATCGGCAGCAGCGCGGCCTGGGCGTAATCATTGAGCGACAGGTTGAATGTGTGTGGCCTCTGTACATCGAAGGGCTCCGCCGGGCCCAGGCCCGCCTGCAGTAGATGCAGCGCCTGGCGCACGGGCGAGTAGAGCGCCAGGGCGCGCGCGGTCGGCGTCATGCCCCGCGCGGTACGCAGGAACAACTCCTCGCCCAGTTGCTGGCGCAGTCGGGCGAGGGCGTTGCTGACCGTCGACTGGCTCAGGTGCAGGCGTTGGGCTGCGCGGGTCAGATTGCCCTCCTGCATCAAGGCATCGAAGACCAGCAGCAGGTTGAGGTCGAGCTGGCGTAAATTCGAAATCACGAATAATGCTCTTTTCAACTATCCATTATTCGAATGATTTGGCCGGGCCTAGACTGCTGTCAATCCACAGGAGAGCGCCATGGCCTACAACAACGATAACGCCCAGGCTTTTCGCAGTGATTACCGAGCTGCCATCCATCCTCGGTACAACCCCTGGCTGCACGCCGTGTTCGTGCTGGCTTACGGGCTATCTTGCATCGGCTGGCTGTGGAGCACATTGGAGGCCGTGGCGCCTTGGCAATGGTTGCTGGTGCCGGCCACGCTGGTGTTCTTCAACTGGGGCGAGTATCAGGTGCACAAGTGTCTCGGCCACAGCAAGACGCGTTTCGGCAAACTCTTCTATAAACGCCACACCGGCGATCACCACAGCTTCTTTGTCGAGACGCTGATGCCCTATGAAACGGCGCGTGACTGGCGGGTGATCCTGTTTCCGGCCTGGCTTATCGTACTGTTCAGCCTGCCTACGTTCGCCGCCTGGTGGCTGCTGTCCCAACTCGACGGTAATGCCGCCGCGCTGTTCGCCGGCAGCATGCTGCTGGGTTACATGACGTACGAAGTGGTGCATGCCTGCGAGCATCTGCCGGTCGAGCATCCGGTTTCGCGCTTGCCGTGGATTCGCCAGATGCGCCGCCTGCATGCGCTGCATCACCGCCGCGAGCTGATGCATTCACGCAACTTCGGCATCGTCCATCCGCTGATGGACTGGTTGCATGGCACCCTGCACTGGGAGCCTGAGCCGACTCACCGGCAGAACCGCCAGCGGCACCGTATTCGTATCGCCCTGCCGGCCGAGCGGGTACTGGACTACGCTGCGGCGCCGATCCACTGGCCCGAATGGCATCCCTCGTCATTACGTATCTACGGGCGCGACGGTGTGCTGCTTGCAGGGGAATGTTTCGAGGAAGACATACATGCCGGCGGCCGCGCCGGGCATCTGTGCTGGGACGTGCTCGACTATCAGCCGGCCCAGCGTTGGCAGGCCAGTGCCCAGGGCGAGCATGGCCTGCACCTGCTGCTTACCTACGAGTGCGTGGCAGTCGAGGGTGGTTGCGAGTTCGTGCGCACCCTCGAGTACGGCTTCGACAACTGGCTGATGCGCCTGGCCAACCGCTTGTTCATGCACAGGCGCGTCGAGCGCGAGTCGCAAGCCTCGATGCGGGCACTGCAGAAGGTACTGGCGCGTGGTTAGCTGCGCACGCCGCGCTCGCGCACCCAGAACAAGGTGGCGCCGGCCACGGCGGCTGGCATCATCAGGATGTTCAACCCCGGCACCAGCAGGGCGGCGTAGGTGATGCCGCCAAAGCTCAGGCTCTGCCAGCGCTTCTCGCGCAGCCAGGCGAGCATGTCCTGCCAGCTCATCTTGTTGTTGTCCGCCGGGTAGTCGATGTACTGCACCGCCATCATCCACACGCCGAACAGCAGCCACAGCGGTGCAGCGACCAGGTTCACCACCGGAATGAAGCTGAGGATCAGCAGGCCGATGGCGCGAGGCAGGAAGTAGGCCAGTTTGCGCATCTCGCGGCCCATGGTGCGCGGCACCATGGCGGCCAGTTCGCCCCAGCTGAACGGTGGAAAGTGATCTTCACCACGCGCTACTACCTCGACCTTCTCCGCGAGAAACCCGTTGAACGGTGCAGCGATGATGTTGGCCAGCAGGGTGAAAGTGAAGAACACCATCAGCAGTACCAGCACCACGAACAGCGGCCAGAGGATGTACTGCAGGAAGCTCAGCCAGCTCGGCAGCGTGGGCATGAAGGTATCCACCCAGCCACTGAACTGCTGCACGGCGAAACCGATCATGGTGGCGAAGAGAATCAGATTGACCGCCAGCGGCAGCAAAACGAACAGGCGCAGGCCAGGGCTGAGAACAAGCTTCAGGCCTTCTCGCAGGTATTGCGGGCCGGATAGGACAGGGGCGGCGGGCATGGCGATCTCCTGAGGTGGGTGAGTGCGCGCGACCATACCGACTTCGCGGGCGCGGCGAAAGTTCAGCCACCGGGTGCGCGTAGCCCCAGCAGCAATAGGCGGATTCTATCCGTCAAATTGGCAATCGATATTTCCGCTTTGCAAACGGCCTGGATAGCCTTGCGCGCAGTTCCCTTTTTTGTGGGGCTCTCATCCTCCAAGCCTTCCCCTAGCGCTTCGAGAGTCCCTTTTTATCTGGCCTGCTGGCCCTGGGCCGGCGAGGAGTTAGCGATGCCTATCGTTCGTCACGCCCGTGTCATCATCCTGGGCTCCGGCCCTGCCGGTTACAGCGCCGCGGTGTATGCCGCGCGGGCCAACCTGAGGCCGCTGCTGATCACCGGGATCCAGGCGGGTGGCCAACTGACCACCACCACCGAGGTAGACAACTGGCCGGGCGATCCGCATGGGCTCACCGGGCCGGCGCTGATGCAGCGCATGCAGGAACATGCCGAGCGTTTCGAGACCGAGATCGTCTTCGACCACATCAATGCCGTGGACCTGGCCGGAAAACCGTTCACCCTGGTCGGCGATAGCGCCACCTATAGTTGCGATGCACTGATCATCGCCACCGGTGCCAGTGCCCGTTATCTGGGGCTGCCCAGTGAAGAAGCGTTCATGGGCCGTGGCGTATCAGCCTGTGCGACCTGCGATGGTTTCTTCTATCGCGGCCGCGAGGTGGCCGTGGTTGGCGGCGGCAATACGGCGGTGGAAGAGGCGCTGTACCTGGCCAATATCGCCAGCAAGGTTACGTTGATCCATCGCCGCAACGCCTTTCGCGCCGAGAAGATCCTGCAGAACAAGCTGCAGGAGCGGGTCGCCGAGGGCAAGATCGAGCTGCAGCTCAATGCCGAGGTCGACGAAGTGCTGGGCGATGCCAGCGGTGTCACCGGTGTACGCCTCAAGCAATACGGTGGCGCCTATCGCGAGCTGAAGGTGGACGGCCTGTTCGTCGCCATCGGCCATACGCCCAATACCAGCCTCTTCGACGGTCAACTGGCGCTGAAGGACGGTTACCTGGTGGTCAATGGCGGGCGCGATGGCAATGCCACCGCAACCAGCATCCCTGGCGTGTTCGCCGCCGGTGACGTGGCCGATTCGATCTATCGCCAGGCGATTACCTCGGCTGGTGCCGGTTGCATGGCGGCGCTGGATGTTGAGCGGTATCTCGACGGGTTGTGACTTCGGTTGCGGCTGTAGGAGCGGCTGGGCGGCATTCCGCTTCAGCCGCGAAAACGCTGATAAACCTCCCCGGATTTCATCCGGGTTACGTGGCAGTGGGGGTGTGTGGGAAGGCGTTTCCCTGCATTGATCGAGCTCACGCACCAATACAGCCATAGCCGCGACTTCTAAAGCTCGCCGCTAAAGCGCCTCCCACTATCGGTGACTCAATCCGGCCAATGCCAGGGCGGCTCATCGAGCATGCCCTGGCCGCGGATGCAGGTCTGGCCGAGCTGTTTGTCCAGTTCCAGGGTGTTGCATTCAGGGCTTTCCTTCAGCGTGGCGATCAGCCGGCTGGCGTGGGACACCACCCACACCTGGGTCTGTTTCGAGGCGGCGATGATCAGACGCCCAAGTGCCGGCAGCAAATCCGGATGCAGGCTGGTTTCCGGCTCGTTGAGCACCATCAGTGACGGTGGCCGTGGCGTGAGCAGGGCGGCCACTAGCAGCAGGTAGCGCAGGGTGCCGTCGGACAGTTCGGCGGCGCTCAACGGGCGCAGCAGACCTTCCTGGCGCAGTTCGACAGCGAAGCGCCCACCGGCCTGGAAATCGATATGTAGGTGGCTGCCGGGAAAGGCGTCATCAATGGCGGCGTTAAGCGCTTCGCGGTCGCCGATTTCGCGGATGGTTTGCAGTGCTGCGGCCAGGTCGCGACCGTCGTGGTGCAACACCGGTGTGCGCGTGCCGAGTTGCGGCTGGCGCGCCGGGGCGTCGGCGTCGCTGCGAAAGTGATCGTAGAAGCGCCAGCGGCGAATGGTTTCGCGTAGCTGGAAAACTTCCGGGCAATTCGGGTCGTTGCCGATCTGGTCGAACAGGCTGTCGTAGTTCGGCACGTGTTGGGCCAGTACCTGCCAACTGCGGCCTTCGCGCAGGCGCACCAGCGGCCCGCTGCGATCCACCAGCAGCGAGGCCGGGCGGTAGCTGGTACCGGCCCAAATGCATTCGCGTTTAATTTCCGGGTCGAGGGAAAAGGCCGAGTGGCTCGGTTCGGGCAGGCCGAGGGCGATGGCATAGCCGAAATCATCACCGGCAAAACCCAGGCGCAGACGCATGGCGTTCTGCCGTGGGCCGCCCTGCACCGGCACATCACCTTTGAGCATGCGTCGGGAAATTTTCTCCGGTCCGGCCCAGAAGCTCGACTCCAGCCCACCTTCGCGTGCCAGCGCGTTGACCACGCCGCCCTGCGCGGTTTCCGCCAGCAGGCGCAGGGCACGGTAGAGATTGGATTTGCCGCTGCCGTTGGCGCCGGTGATCAGGTTGAGCCGGCCCAGCGGCAGGATCAGGCTGTTGATCGAGCGGTAGTTGGCGACGGCGAGGGTATGCAGCATGCAGATGTCGTCCTGACAGATGGTTTAGCGGCCATGACGCGGCGAGAACGCCACCCAGGCCAGCACCGGATAGCACAGGTAATGCAGGCTGAACAGAAACAGGCCCATGGGGCTGGGCGTGTCCTGCAGATACATCATGCCCAGCAGGCCCAGGTAGAGCAGGCCGAGCACGCCGCCATAGAGCAGGGTGAAGCGCCAGCGCTCGACGTTGCTCGGCGCTCGCCCGGCGCGCCAGTGAAATACCAGTGCCAGGCCGGCGGCGATGGCGGCGGCGATCAGCAGGGTGGTGAATACGCCGCCCAGGCGTACGAAGGTGCGCAGCAGCAGGTTCAGTACTATGGCCGCGATCACCCCGGCAGCCGCGTAGTAGCGAAGTTGCAGGCCCTGGTTCACAGGTTTTGCACCAGACCGAAGCGTTTGCGCAGCACACGCTCGAGCAGTGCCTTTGGCAGCAGCGTGGCGAGCAATGGCAGGGCGCGGCTGCCATTGCCCAGACGCAGCAGGCGCGGGCGTTTGTCGCGCTGTACGGCGGCCAGCAGTTGTGCGGCGAAGTCGCTGGCCGGCGTCGGGTTGTCCTGCGAGGCATTGGCGCGGGCGCGGATGCCGTCACGCAGCGGCCACCAGGGCGAGTCCTGGCGGATCAGCGCTTCGGCCTGCTGGCTGGCGTTGGCGCCGAAACTGGAGGCGATGGCGCCGGGCTGCACTTCCATCACCTCGATGGAGAAGGGCGCCAGTTCCATGCGTAGGGCGTCGCTCAGGGCGTGCACGGCGGCCTTGGAGGCGCAATAGGCGCCAGCGAAAGGCGTGACCAAGAGCGCGGAAACGCTGCCGATATTGACCACCAGGCCGCGGCTGCGGCGCAGTAGTGGGAAGAAGGCGCGGGTTACGCCGACGATGGAGAACACGTTGGTTTCGAATTGCCGCTGCATGGCTTCCACACCGCCGTCGAGCAGCGGGCCCATGGCGCCGTAACCGGCGTTGTTGATCAGCACGTCGAGGCCGCCGATCTCTTCGCTCAGGCGTGTGGCCAGTCGCTGCAGCGCCTCGCCATCGTTGACGTCGAGCTGCACTGCATGGAATCCGGCCTGTTCGAGTGCCGCTAGGTCATCGTCCTTGCGCGCCGTGGCCCAGACCGTATAGCCAGCCGCCTTGAAGGTATCGGCCAGGGCGCGGCCGATGCCGCTGGAGCAACCGGTGATCAGGACGCTGGGTTGAGACATGCGCGTGGCTCCCTGAGACGCGAATGGGGTTGCAGCTTAGCAGGCTTGGATTGAGGTGGACTGTTCGCCTAGGCTCCTGAGCCCGCTCTACGCGCTGAGGATGTAGGTGGAGGGGTAGGGCGCACTCGGCTTTGGCTTCCTGCGGCGCTCTACCTCCTGCATCCACGCAGTCGTCGCGAAGCAGTACGCCGTTGGCGTTGTGCTGCCATGCTTGGTTTGGCTCGGCGGGCTACTCGCTGCGCTCGTGAGGCCGCCCTACGTCACGGTTCGCTCCACGCATTGACTCCTATGACTTAGCGTAGGAACTTGCCTTGCAAGCGCTCGGCACGAAACTCCAAGCTGTTTGGGCGATAGCCGCTGCGCAGGTCAGGCAGGGGCAGGCAGTCGCTCCAGCTAGCGCCCGGCAGCAGCTCGCCCGGGCCACTGTAGCGCGGCGATTCATACAGGCGCTGGGCCAGGTTGGTGGCGTTGCCGGGCCTGTAGGCCGCGACCTCCCAGCGCAGCTCCAGCAGGGCGGCATCGCTGCCGTTCTTCAGGTCGATGGCCAGCGGGCGATCGGCGGGGCAGCGCTGCGGATCGTAGCTCAGGCGTAGTTCGAGATGGGCAAGGTAGCGTTCGTCCTGGCTTTCCTGCCAGATCACCCAGGTGGCCACCAGGCCCAGACCGACCAGCGCGGCCATGGACACCGGCAGAGCCTTGGTCGGGTAGCGGATCAGCAGAATCAGCCAGGTGATGACGAGTACGACACCGAACAGCATGAGGGCAGCCCTTTGCAAAGTCTGCGCTCATCCTACACAAGGTGTCAGGTCAGGGTAACCGCGTGGGCTGTCGCAGAGTGTGACAGCTTTGTCCGTGGGAAAGGGCAAGGACGAGATAGCCCGAATGGCTTGGGTGTCTTGGCCCTCCCAATGAGAGAGGGGGCTCACTGCGTAGGCCCCGGATGAATTTTCGCGTAAGTGGGCCGTCAGGTGCGCTGAGAGTTTCGCGGACAATTCCGCTCCCACAACCTGAGTGCTGTCAGCCTCCTGTGTGTAGGCTCTGGCACCCGTGAGAGAGGACTTGTCCGCGATTGCTACCGAGTGGCTAGCTTGCGGCGCGTACGGTCACGGCTTCGCTGCGACCGTACACATCTTCCAGGCGCTCGATATCGTCCTCGCCCAGGTAGGTACCGGACTGCACTTCGATGATCTCCAGCGGGATCTTGCCCGGGTTGGAGAGGCGGTGTACGGCGGTCATCGGGATATAGCAGGACTGGTTTTCGGTGAGCAGGAACTCACGTTCGTCGCAGGTGACCTTGGCCGTGCCGGACACCACGATCCAGTGCTCGGCGCGGTGGTGGTGCATCTGCAAGGACAGCTGCGCACCCGGCTTGACGGTAATGTGCTTGACCTGGAAGCGGCCGCCCATGTCCACCGAGTCGTACGAACCCCACGGGCGGTAGACCTCACAGTGGTTCTGGGTCTCGCTGCGACCCTGCGCGTCGAGCTTGCTGACCAGCTTCTTGACGTCCTGCACGCGGTCCTTGTGCGCCACCATCATGGCGTCCTTGGTTTCTACGACGACTATGTCTTCCAGGCCGAGAACCGAGACCAGCTTGCCGTTGCCGTGGATCAGGCAGTTGCGGCTGTCCTCGACCACCACGTCGCCCTTGGTGACGTTGCCGGCTTCGTCCTTGTCGTGCACTTCCCAGATCGACGACCAACTGCCGACATCGTTCCAGCCGGCGGCCAGCGGCACCACGCAGGCGCGGCTGGTCTTCTCCATCACCGCGTAGTCGATGGAGTTGTCCGGGCAGCAGGCGAAGGTGGCCGGGTCGATGGCGATCTGCGTGCCCTCGCGCTGGCTGCGCTCCAGCGCCAGCAGGCAGGTGTCGTAGATATCCACGTCGTGATGCTTGAGCTCTTCGAGGAAGCGGCTGGCGCGGAACAGGAACATGCCGCTGTTCCAGTAGTAGTCGCCGCTCTTCACGTACTCGGTGGCACGTTTGGCATCGGGCTTCTCGACGAAGTTGGCGACGCGCGCCACGCCGTCGGGCAGGGTGCCGTCGGCCTGGCCGCGGATGTAGCCGTAACCGGTTTCCGGCCGGTTGGCCGGCACGCCGAACAGCACCATCTCGCCTTTTTCTGCGGCCACGGTGGCCAGCGCCAGGGCCTGGCGGAAGGCTTGCTGATCATCCAGCACGTGGTCGGCGGGCAGCACCAGCATCAGCTCGTCACGGCCTTCGGCGATCAGTTGCAGGGCCGCCATGGCCACGGCCGGTGCGGTATTGCGGCCGAAGGGCTCGAGCAGCAGCATTTGCGCCTGCTGGCCGATCTGCTCCAGTTGCTCGAGCACGATGAAACGGTGCTCCTGATTGGACACCAGCACTGGCGGCTGCATGCCCTCGATGGACAGGCGCTGCAAGGTCTGCTGGAACAGCGTTTGCTCACCGGTCAGGGCGAGGAACTGCTTGGGATACAGCTTGCGCGAAAGAGGCCAGAGTCGCGAGCCGCTGCCACCGGAAAGGATGATGGGGGTCATGGTTGTGTCTCTCCTGAACGATTGATCAAGTGGTTTGCCCGTGTCGTGTCGGTGCGACGTGTGCCCGCCGTTTTCCTTGTTCTAGAAAATCCATTCACTGCATCAACCGTCGATGGGGCGCTTGACCCACACCGGCGAAAATTTGCCCTGGCCGCCGGTGACGAACAGGCTGACCACTTCACCGCGTTCCAGGGTGACCGGCTTCAGGTCGGCGACCTTGCGCTCACCGTCGAACAGCGCCAGGCCGACCTTGACCGGGTTGATCTCACGGTCGCCACGACCGTCCGGCTTCACGTCGGCGACCACGGCGGTCTTGCCGTCAGCGGTCTTCACGCTCAGGGTGCTATCGGTCAGGTTCTGCACGCGCAGCAGCGCTTTCTGGCGGCTGGTGAAGGGCGGCTCCTCGACCAGGCGCGGCTTGTCGCCGGTCTGGCTGACCAGGGTGTAGTAATGCTCGGGTGCCAGGTCCACCGGCATCTGCGAGTTGCCTACCTGGGCCTGATAGCTGCCGGCCGGAAGGAACTTGAAGTCGCTCGAACCCAGCGGCGAGATCTGCTTGAGCTGGGTCTGTCCGACGCTGACATCGAGTTCGGAGCTGCTGGCGTTGTAGGCGCGGACGAAGGCCGAACCCTTGGGCGCCTTGGGTCCGTAGAGGGCGCCGTCATCGGCTTGTGCCTGGATCATGCCGAGGCCCAGAGCCAGGGCGCAGGCGCCCAGGGTGAAGCGGCGTAGAGTGGTTTGATTGCTCATCGGATAGTCCTCCTTGGGGGATGAATCAGTGACTGGCTGCAGCCAGCCCCTGGCGCTCGCCACCGTCTTTGAGTGCGGCGAGCCATTGCGGGTCGAAATCGGTGAAGTCGCTGGTCATCGGCAGGTAGCGCTCGGGGAATTCCCAGATCACCAACTGCGGTGGGTTGTTCTCGAACTCCTCGCTCTGCAGGTACTTGAGCATCGGCACCAGCGGGCCACCGCCTTCTTCGGCGTGGTTGGCCAGGTCGCGTTGCAGGTGCTCGCGCAGGGCACCAGCGAAATTCCAGGCAGGATTGGCGCTGTAGCTGGTGCCGACCAGCGTCACCGGCAGGTCGCTGTCGCCGAACAGGTCGTCGCCACCACCTTCGGCGGCATGGGTTTCACGCTGCTGCAGGCGGTCGGCCTGCGGCATCAGGCTTTCGAACAAGGGGGCCAGCGGCAGGAAGCGGGTCAGGTCTCCCTCGTGCGCGCGGGTTTCCACGGTCTCGGTGACGAACTGCTGTGGCTCGCCACGCAGCTCGATGGCGCTGCGCACCACTTCGCTCAGCGCCTTGGCAGTGACGTCGGCGCCCTCCGGGGTCCAGTGGGTGTCGGTACGCAGGAACATCGGCGCCTGATTCTTGGCCGCTTGCAGCGGTACGAGCAGGTCCGGCGCGGCGATCCCGGCATTGCGCACCGCGCGGTGAAAGCGCGGGTAGAGGCTGCGCTGCAGGGCACTGGGACGATGGTTGCCGATGTGCTCCGGGTACAGGCGGGTCTTGGCCGGGACGATGGCCAGCAGCAGCTGGATATCGCGCTCTTCCAGTTGGCGCTGCACGCCGCGGATCAGTGCCAGGTTGTCGCGCATCTGGCGCTGGCCGTCGGCTACCGGGTCGAACTCCTCGTCCGAATACAGCCAGCCGTCCTCGCCGATCACCAGGCCACTGCGTCCTTCTCCGAAGAGCAGGTATTCCACGGCCGCCCAGAGGTTGATGCCCGCCTGCTTGAGCGGGAAGTTCTCGTCGTAGTGACGTTCGATGCTTTTTGCCAGGCCGCCGTCGAGCACGCTTGGCTGCGCCGGCATGTGGTAGTCGGCGAGCCTGGTCAGGGCGAGTAGGCTGGCCGGCAACAGCAGCAGGGCGAACAGCACGACGTAGAGGGTCTTGAAGGAGCGATTCATTCTCGGCCTCCGCTCAGAACTGGAAGTAGAGGAAGGGGGAGTAGCTCTGCGCCGAGAGCTTGAGCAGCGACACGCAGAACAGCACCAGCAGGGCGCCACGCAGGGCCACCATGCGCAGGTCGATGGCCTGCAGGGCGACGCCAGCGCTGGCCAGGATCAGGCCCGGTTCATGGCTGCGGCTGGCGAGGAACTGGCGCGCGCCGCAGACTCCGATCACCACCCAGGCCAGCACCAGCGTGACCATTTGCAGCCCGGTGATGCGTGCCAGGGTCAGTTCGCTCAGGTGCCAGTCAGCAAAGCTGAACAGCGCGGCATACATGCGTCCGGCCACCTCCAGGTTCTCGGCGCGGAAGATCACCCAGCCAAGCATCACCAGCAGCAGGGTGAAGGCCCATTTCAGTGGGTTGAACAGGGTCGGCGCAGCCTTCACGCCCATGGCCCGTTCGATGGCCAGCCACATGCCGTGCCAGGCGCCCCAGATCAGGAAGGTCCAGTTGGCGCCGTGCCAGAAACCGCCCAGCAGCATGGTCAGGAACAGGTTGCGATAGGTGTTGAAGGTGCCGTGGCGGTTGCCGCCCAGGGGCACGTACAAATAGTCGCGTAGCCAGGTGGACAGGCTGATGTGCCAGCGCCGCCAGAACTCGGTGATCGACTGGCTGATATAGGGCTGGTTGAAGTTCTCCATGAAGCGGAAGCCCATCATCAGGCCCAGGCCGATGGCCATGTCGCTATAACCGGAGAAGTCGAAGTACAGCTGCGCGGTGTAGGCGATCATGCCCAGCCAGGCGTCGCCGGTGCTGGGGTTCTCCAGGGCGAAGCAGTGGTCGACCAGCGGCGCCAGGCTGTCGGCGATGAACACCTTCTTGACGAAACCCTGCATGAAGCGTGTGGCGCCTTCGCTGAACTTGTCGATGCTGTGGGTGCGGTCGGTGAACTGGTCGGCCAGGTCTTTGTAGCGCAGTACGGGGCCGGCGATCAGCTGCGGGAACAGGGCGATGAAAGCGGCGAAGTTGATCAGGTTGCGCGTTGGCTCGGTGTCGCGGCGATACACGTCGATCAGGTAGCTGATCGACTGGAAGATGTAGAAGGAGATACCGATCGGCAGGATCACCGAGGTGAGGATGAAGGGCTCCATCCCCATCGATTCGAGCACCGCATTGATGTTGGCCACGCCGAAGTTGGCGTACTTGAAGTAACCCAGCGTGGCCAGGTTGCCGACCACCCCGGCCACCACCCAGCGGCGCGCCGCCTGGGTGCCGGCATGGGCGTGAATGCGCAGGCCGAACAGGTAGTTCCACAGCGTCACGGCGGCGAACAGCAGGAGGAAGTCCACCCGCCACCAGGCATAGAAGGTGTAGCTGCCGATCAGGATCAGCAGGTTGCGCCCGCGATTCGGGCACAGGTAGTACAAGCCGAGGAAGATCGGCAGAAACAGGAACAAAAAGACGTTGGATGAAAAGACCATCCGTGCTTCTCCGTGAACAGTCGGGGCAGCGCCCCCCTTTCCCCCCGGCGAGCGGAGGGTTTGTTTTGTTGCATACGATGGCTGACTGCTTGCCCTACGCGGCCCTGCCGGCTGCTCTCGCCGTAGGGCGTACTCGGCTTTTGCCTCCTGCGTCTCTCTACCTCCTGCATCCATGCAGTCGTCGCGAAGCAGTACGCCGGGTGAATCTCTTAAACGCTATGGCGGACTGTTCGCTGGCGCTCCTGAGTCCGCCCTACGGCCGTTGAATACCTGGGTCACCTCGCCACCGAGACGGAAGCTGTTGAACGGCCCCATCTCCTGGCTCATTTCGCGCGTCTGTTCGCTGCAGGCATAGAGGCTGCAGTAGGGCGCCAGCCAGGCGTACTTGAAGTCCTTGCGCAGCTCGCTCATGTCCTGCTTGGCGCCGGTGCGCTGGGCGAACGCAGCCGGGTCGCGCGCGCCTTGCAGCACGCGTTCGGCCAGGCGCTGCAGAGCGCCATGGTTCTCGCCACGCAGGTCGACTTCGTTGGCCTCGGCGAACGCGGCGATCATCGCCAGCGGCGGCAGGGCGTAGTTGTGGTAGGCGAGGGCGCGTTGGCTGCGGCGCATTTCGTTGGCCAGGTAGCCTTCGTCGTCGACCTGATTGGCAGCGATGCGGAACTGGCCCACGGACCAGTCGAACAGGTCGCGGCGATCACTGATCACCGCGACCGCCATCACCGACCAGGCCGCCCAGTAGCTGTGGTTGTTGATCTTGCGCAGCGGCAGGTCGCTCCACTCGCGCACCGTGTGTTCGGCCAGGCGGGTGAACCAGGCTTCGATGCGTGCGCTCTGCTGCGGGTAGGCGGCCAGCGGCTGCGACTCGGAGAACTTCAGGCGCAGCCAGGCGCCGGCCAGGCTGCCCAGCGCCCATTTGCGCATCGACTTGCCGGTGTGGTTGAACTGCTCGGACTCCAGCGCATCGGCGCTGGCCCAGCGATCCAGCCATTCGATGGCGCATTCCAGGCGCTCCGGCTGACCGGTGCGCATGTAACCGGTGATCATCCGCCCGGCTTCCTTCTCCAGGCGGGTGATGTGCGAGGTCTGCTCGCGGAAGTTCTTCTCGGCCTTGCGGTTGAGCGTGGCGCGGGCACTGTCGGAGCCTTCGTACTTGCTGGTGAACTGCAGCTCACCGGTGTACGGCTGCGGAACCGCAGGGCAGACGGGCGCCTTGCCCTCGCGCTGGCCCACGGCGGCGTAGTAACCCGCTGGCGGCTGCAGCGCGGCGAAGGCTGGGCCGCTGAGCAGCAGCGCCATGAGCGTGAGTGGAGCGAGTCGTTTGGGCATGATGGCCTCCTCAGTCGTTCGCGCTGTGCTGCGCGACCTGCTGGTTGGGCCCGTCAGGGCGCTGGCACAGGCTGGCCTGGACTTTCAGATCGTCGGCGCTGTCCTCGGGTTTCTGGATTTCCAGGGCGAAGAAGTTCTCTTCGCCCCAGCCCGGCTCGTCGCGCAGTTCCACGGCGAAGCGGCCGTCTGTATCGACGGTGTTGGGTTTCTCCAGCTTGAGCTGCTCGCGACGGCCGTTGAGGTACCAGATGGTGGCGTCGACGCGCTTGACCGAGGGGTCGCTGAAGCGCAAGTCGAGCTGGTGGCGGTTGCCGCGCAGGGTCAGCAGCTTGTTCTCGCCATTGACCAGCACCTCGTTGCTGCCCGGATGCAGGCGTTTCTCGCTGCTGAGCAGTTCGGTCTGGCCGCTGCAGCCGTTGTTCAGGGTGGCCATCAGTTGGCGGTGGATCTTGTCCGAGGCCAGGTCGTAGAGCGGCGAGAATTCCCAGATGAGGATCTTCGGCGGATCGTTCTGGAACGACTCGCTAGCCAGGTACTCGAGCATCGCCCCTTCCAGGCCGCCGCCCGGGAAGGCCGCGTTGAGCACGTCGGTGCCCAGGTACTGTTCGAGGAAACCGCCGAAGTTGTAGTTCTTGCCGCTGTGGCTGGTGCCGATCAGGGTGATCTTCGGGCTGCTGTCGTCGCCGAACAGCGCGTCGCCATCGCTGGCGTCCTTCGGCTCGGTGACGAACTGATCAACGTACTGCACTGCATAGCCGGTGCCGCACAGCTGGCTGGCGACGTTCTGCATGGTGCCGGTCTTGCCCATCAGGCCGATGCGCTCGGTGACGAATTCCTTCTGCGGAATATCTTCGAAGCCGGGGATGCGCTTGACCGTCTCGGCCACCAGGCGTGCGGTGCGCTCGGCGCCGTAGGGCGTCCAGTGCTGGTCGCGGCGGAAGTAGAACTCCTTGTCGCTGTCCTCGTCGGTCAGCGGCGTCAGGTCCGGTACCCAGATACCCAGCTGTTCGAAGCGCGTCAGTGCCTGGCGGTAGTTGCGCAGCGCCTTGTCGTAGTCGAAGCGCTGGTAGTCGGCCGGGCGCAGCTTGCTGCGATTGACCAGGCCGCGGGTCGGTTGATAGACCACCACCAGTTCCACGCCGCGCTGCTTGAGGCCGTCGCGCAGTTCCTTCAGGCGCTGGTAGCCCATCTCGGTGGTGCCGAACTCGGTGCGCAGGTCTTCGACACTGCGGAACAGCCAGCCCTCGTCAGCATCCATCAGGGTGACGAAGTTCTTCATATAGCTGGTGGTGTAACGGCTGGCGTCGTGTGCAGCCGGGCACAGCGAGCAGCAATCTTCCACCTGGTATTGCGGCGCCTGGCGCTCTTCGGCCTGCAGTGCGCTGCCGAATGCGGCGCACGTCACTGCCAGGGCCAGGGTCTTGAATTTGTATGCAGTCATGGGAGGCCTCGTCAGTTGGTCATCGGCTCGGGCTCGATCGGATCGATCAGCACGGGCAGGCGCTGGCGCACCATGAGGTCAAGGATTTCGTCCTGTTTCTCGCCGAGGATGCCGGCGAGCTGGATGCCGCTGCTCTTGCGCGGTGCGAGCATCTTCACGCGGTACAGCTCGACCGACAGCGGCGAGTCGATGTTGATCGGGCTGGAGCCGTTGCCGGCCAGGGTGCCGCCGACGATGATCATCGAGATCTTGGTATCGAACGGGTCGAGGTCCAGGTCGCGGTCGGTGTCGGACAGGTCCTTGATGTGGCCGTACACACCGGTGAGCTGGTTCATCGCCGAGACGTTGTCGTAGAGGCGAATGTTCTCGCTGTTGCGGATGCGAATGCCGTGGCGCTGGTTGCCCAGTACATGGTTGCCCCACAGCAGGTTGTCGCCGCTCTCGTACAGGGTGATGCCGTCGGAGTGATTGCCGTGCACGCGGTTGTAGGCGATCAGGTTGCGTTCGCTGTTACGGTCGATGACCACGCCGGAGAGCTTGTTGTCGTAGCTCTCGTTGTTGATGATCCAGCTGTCGTTGACCTCGCGCGAGATGATGATGCCGTGCTTCTTCTTGGTGCCGAACACGGTGTTCTCGGCGATGATCAGGCCGTGCGAGCGGTCGTGCGGGTCGATGCCGTAGACGATGTTGTCGCGGTAGGTGTTGCCCTTGATCACCACGTTCTGCGCTTCGTAGCAGTAGAAGCCGTACCAGTGGTCGACGAACTCGGAGTCGATCAGCCAGCCGGTCGGCTCGTCGCGCTTGAGACGCTCGTGCATGTTCGGCGTGTACTGGGTGATCGACACCCCGTAGGACTTGGAGTTGTCGTAGCCCAGGCTGGTGATCACGCTGCCCGCGATATACAGCTCGCTGCCGCCCCAGGAGACCAGGAACGGGCGGAATTCCTTACCGTTGTCACGCATGGTCGCCGGGCCGTTGTCGGCCTCGCGCCAGGCGGTGACGCGGGTATCGGTGATGAACATCAGGCCATCGTTGACCAGGAACGAGCCGCGCTCCTGCGACAGGCGCAGTTCGCGGGTTTCCTTGCCGACGTGCAGCGCTGCGCCTTCTGCCACGACGATGGGCAGGCGAGCGAGGTAGACGCCAGGTTCCTGTTCGGCGAACTGGCTGTCGGGCAGCGCCTTGGCCAGATCCTGGGCGGTGACCAGGCCACCTTCGATGAAGATCGCCTGGGGCATGCCCTGCTGGCGTTTGATCCATTCGCGCAGGCGTTCGTTGCCGCCGGTGAAGTCCTTCAGCGCGTCCTGGCGCAGCATACGCCGCACCACTACCTTGCCGCGTTTGTCACGCGGAATCTTGGCCAGCACGGCCTCCTTGGTGTAGCCGGACAGGTCCGGCAGCTTTGGCGCTTCCATATGCAGTTCGTCAGCCGGTGCACTGCGCACGCGGTAGTCGAACTGATGCTGCGTCGGGTTGGCCTGGGCCAGGGGTACCGTGAGGCACAAGGCGCCGAGCAGCAGGGGTAGGGCTAAGCCGTTGGGTTGCATGATCCGATCCCTCAGAAGCGCCAGATGAAGTCGACGAAGGCACGGTGCATCACCGAGTCGGTGCCGCTGCCGTAGGCGTCGCCCGGCAGGAACACGCCGGCGCGCAGGCGTACCAGGGCCGAGCGATCATCCAGCTGTTCGGCGACCGTGGCCGGCAGCAGGCCCTGCTTGAAGTAGCGGGTCAGCACCAGGTCGACTTCCTGGCCGATGTCTTTCTCGCCCGCCACCAGCGGCGCGGTGATGCCGCTGTCGCCGACGTCCTGGTCGCCATCGACACGCCAGAAGCGGTGGTAGACGACGCTGGCGTCGTAGTCCTCGCCCAGTTGCCAGGAACTGAACGCGCTGGCCACCTGCAGGTTGGACAGCTCGCCACGGAAGGCCTCGCCATAGCGGTGCAGGCGCGATTCGACGCCGGTGAAGTTGGCGCGATTGCTGTCCAGGCCGGTCTGCATGAACTGGCGCGACTTGCCTTCATCGCCACCGCCGCTGCCGCGGGAGTAGGCGGCGCCGACCTTCCAGTTGTCGTCGAGGCTGTAGCGCAGGCCCAGATCCACGGCCCAGGCATCCACGTCCTGGCTGCGCGAGCCGGTGGCGATGCGGTCGTTGCCGACCACTTCCTGCTGCAACTGATCGGTATCGCCCTTGAGCCAGGTGAACTGCGCCCAGTAGTTGAGGCGGTTGCGTGAGTTGCGCTCGAAGAAACCGCCGTCGGCATGCAGGCCGAACCAGGTCAGGTCGCCGGTGTAGCGTTTGCTCAGTTCGTCGAGGCGCTCGCCGGGCCGTGCGAGGTGGCCGTCGTCGCGGCTGTGATGGAGGTTGGCGCCGATGCGGTGGCCGGGCGTCCATTGGTAGTCGAGGCCGGCGAAGTAGTGGCGGCGGTCTTCGTCTTCGGGGGCCAGGTCGTCGAGGTCGGTGCGGTAGTCGGAGAAACGCTCGGCAACGCCGACCGTGGCTTGCAGCAGGGTGGTGTCGAAGCGCCAGTTGACCGCTTCGATGTTGGTGTCCCACCAGGCGCCGTCGTCGCTGCGCAGGCGCTGGCGGCCGACTCGCAGGTGCTCACCGGGGTAGGCGGTGAGGCCGGCGTAGTCGACCCAGAACTCGCGCATGGCCAGGTAGCTCTTGTCCGGCTGACGGGCGTCGCTACGCTGTGTGCTGTCTTCGCCGTCGTCCTGCAACGGGTCCGTTTCGATGGTGTCGGTGGCGGTGACCGCCTGGCCCATGGCGAAGGCGCTCCAGTCGCCGCGCTCGCCGTATGCCCAGGGGCGCAGGTCGAGACCGATACCGCTGACGTCGCCACCCTCGCGGGTGCCGAGGTCACGGTCGTCTTCCGATTGTGCGGTGATCTTCACATCCAGGCCGAAATTCTTCGGCGCATCCGCCGCCCAGGCAGCGCTGGCTGCCAGCAGGCTGGCGCTCAGCCCCAATTGGCTGACGATACGATTTAGCTGCATGCGTGCATCCTTGTTCATGGCTGGCTGACCTGCAGGGCGGCCTGCTGTTGCAGGACGATGCCGCGGGCATCGCGCTCTTCACGCAGCAGGCGTTGGCCTTCGGCCAGTTGTGCCGGGGTCAGGCTCTCGGCCACCGCGTGAGCCAGCTCGAAGGTCGGTGGCGTGTTGCGCGGCAGGGCCAACTGGCTGAAGACATAGGCGTTGACCGGGTTGGGCTTGACCCCGCGGCCCTGGCTGAACATCTGCGCCAGGGCGAAGTCGGCGCTGAGCTGGCCGGCGCGCGCGGCGCTGAGCAGGTGATCGAGCGCCTGCTGGGCGTAGACCTCGCCCAGGTAGCCGCGCAGGTAGATCTGGCCCAGGTAGTAATTGGCGCTGGGCTCGCTGGGTGCGGCCTTGCGCAGGTGCTCCTCGGCCTTCTTCGGCTGCTGCGGGAGCAGCTTGCCTTCGTAGTACAGGCGTCCGAGCAACAGTTCGGCCCGCGGCAGTGCGGCCTCGCGGCCCTTCTCCAGGTAACCGAGCAGGGTGTCGATATCGCCCTGGCCCGGATAGTCGTAGAGCAGGCGTGCCAGGCTGACCCAGGCGGCCGGGTAGCTCGGCGCGATGGCCTCGAGCAGGTCCTGCGCCTGCTGCGGTTGCGGCTGGCCCAGCTCGGGATCACTGAGTACCTGAGCCACGGACTCGACCTGGTTGGGCGAAACGCTACCGGCACGATAGCCTGCCAACAGTTGGTCGATCAGTGCCTGGCGGTCGTCTTCGCGGTTCTGCTTCTGGTACACGGTGGCCAGCTCGGCGTAGCAGGCGTCGTTGCTGGCCAGGCGTGCCTGGCAGATGCGCTCGATCTCGCCCAGGTGCTGGTCGTAGGTGCCATCGGTGCGATACAGAAGAATCTGCGCCAGCTCTGCCTGGGGCAGGCCCTGCTGGCGCCAGTCCTGGATACGTTGCGCGAGGTTCATGGCGGGAAAGTCCTGTGGATAGAACAGGTAGAGTTCGGTCAGCGGTAGCAGTGCACTGGGCTCGCGGGCCTGGGCTGCGCTTTCCAGCAGCTCGGCGGCCTCCTGGCGCTCGGCCAGGGTGCTACCGGGCTTGCGCGCCAGCAGCTTGCCGAGGCGCGCCTTGGCACGCGGCGAACCATCCAGGGCCTGGCGATAGATGCGCTCGGCCTCGTCCAGGTCCTGGGTCTGACCATTGGCGGCGTAGATGTCGGCCAGGCCGATCTGCGCGTCGCTGTAGCCCATCTCGGCGAGCTGGCGGAAATGCCATTCGGCGGTCTGCTGGTCACCGCTCTGCAGGGCTTCGCGGGCCAGGCGCTCATCCGGCAGGCCGGCGCAGCCAGCCAGCGTGGCGCTGACGGCGAGGCCGAGCAGGGCAGGGCGAAGGAGGGGCATGCTCACGGCGTGACCTCCTTAGCGACCTGCCGCGACAGCGCGGTCGACCAGCCAGCCCAGCGACGGGCCACGGTCGATCACCACGTCCACCGGCTGACCGGCGAGACTGGCCGGCAGGGTGTCCTGCGGCTTGATCACCACGCGGATATCCGAGCTCAGGCCGCCATCATGCAGCGCGCTGCTGACGATCTCGCCGTGACGCGCCTGGTCTTCGCCCGCGACCTTGAAGGTCACCGGCGTGCCGGGGCGAGCCTGTTCCAGGTGACGGTAGGGGAAGCTGGCGCTGACGGTGGCCACGCCATCCTGCGGGACCAGTTCGAAGATCACGTCGCCCTTGCTGGCGAACTGGCCGTCGGCCACCAGTTGGCGGGCGATCTTGCAGTTGCACGGGCTGGTCAGCGTGCCCTGCATCTCGCGGGCGAACAGCGCTTCGATCTGGCTCGGTTCGAGCTGGTCGTCGCCCAGATGGCCCTTGAGCATTTCCAGCATGCTGGTGGTGAAGGTGGCGATCGGCGCGCCTTTTTCCACCACACCATCCGGCTGCACCAGAGCTTGTACGCTGCCTTCACGCGGCATGGTCACTTGCAGCGCCGGCAGGCTGATCTGCGCCGACTGCGCGTGGGTGACGAAGTACAGGCCGTAGATCGACTTGCCGATGTAGCCGAACGCGGCCAGGCCGATCACGAAGATCGCGGCGCTGAAGGTTACTGCACGCAGGCGACCGAACATGCCCATGCCACCGCCAGCGCCGTTCTTGCGCGCCTTGGTGAAGTTGTCGCGCTGGAGGATGTGCAGCACCTCGCCGACGTTGACCAGTTCACCGGCCAGGTGGCTGCTGATCAGGTGGCGCAGGGCCGCGGTTTCACGTGCGCCGAGGCCGTGGAACTGGCAGCCGACGCGGTTGTGCTCGGGCTGCACCGAGGTGACCTGGAATTCGATGTCCAGGCCCAGTACCAGGCTGTCGAGCTGGAACTGCAACTGGCCGCGGTGGAAGTCCCCGACCTTGTGCGTGGCGTTTTCGCTGGTGAAGCTGAAGCCGCCGGCAGAGACATCCTGCAGGCGCGCATCGATGCGTTCGCGCTGGGCGTTAGTGTAGCGCAGGCGCCCCGGCAGCTTGACGCGGGCGTGCTGGCGCTGGGCCTCGGACTCATGGACGACGTTGAGATTGGCGACGGAGTTCATGGTGGCTAATTCCTATTCGAGTACGGTCATACCAGCGCCAGCAGCGCGGCGATGAAGACGGAGGCAGCAGAAAAAGTCATGGCACGCGACGACCAGCTGTTGAACCAGTTGGCGAAGCTGGACAGGCCGCGGTTGAGCTTGGTGTTCTGGCGCGTCCAGGACTGTTGGTCGAGGCGGAAGAACACGTAGATCTTCACCAGGGCGCCGACGATCTGGTTGTAATAGAGCAGCGCCGGGTAGGCCGGGCCGATGCGGTGCCCGGAGAGCATCAGCAGCAGGGTCAGGATCAGCCGAGTAGTACCGATCCACAGCAGGTAGATCAGCAGGTACATCACGCTGTACTTGAGGCTGGCGATGATCGCCACGCACAGGCCCAGCAGGCAGGTCCACATCGACACGCGCTGGTCGAACAACACCAGGGTAGTGAAGGCGCCGAGGCGACCCAGGCCCAGGCGCAGGGCGCGCGAGTTCTGCCGCAGGTTGTTGCCATACCAGCGGAACATCAGCTTGCGGCTGGCCTTGATGAAGCTCTTCTCCGGCGGGTGCTCGACCGTGTTGATAGCGGCGTCCGGCACATAGAAGGTGTCGTAGCCCAGACGCATCAGGCTGTACCAGCTGGACTTGTCGTCACCGGTGAGGAACTGGAAACGACCCAGGCGCCAGTGCTCGAGGTGGTCGGCTTCGACATCGCGAATGAACTCGGGGTCGGTCACCACGCTGGCGCGGAACACCGACATGCGCCCGGTCATGGTCAGCACGCGCTTGGAGAGCGCCATCGAGCACATGTTGAGGTGACGCTGGGCGAAGCGCAGCTTGTGCCATTCGCTCATCAGGTAGCTGCCGCGTACCTCGCAGAACTCGTTGGTGGTCAGCCCGCCGACATTGGGGAAGAGCTTGAACCAGGGCACGCATTTACGGACCACTTCAGGTTCGAGCACGGTGTCGCCGTCGATCACCGCCACCACCGCATCGCGGTCCGGCATCTGCCGGGAAATGGCGCGGAAACCGTGGGCCAGGCCGTCACGTTTGCCGGTGCCGGGAATGCGCACGATGTCCAGGGTGACGTGCGCCGGCGGTTCGGCCTGAGCCCAGAGGTTCTTGATCAGCAGCTCGTCGGAGAGCTCGACGATCGAGCACACCACCGTGGTCGGGTAGCCGCAGTCGATGGCTTCGCGAATCACCGAGCGGTAGACCATGGCAGTGGTCAGTGCCTCGATGCGAAAGCTGGTGACCAGCAGGAACACATGAGAGGGGTCGGCGTCCTTGCCGAGTTTTGTAACCTTGCGGCGGTACCAGGGGTACACCAGGTAAAGGAACAGGCAGCCACGCACGAAGTGCATGGCACCCATGGAATAACGCCAGATGCCGACGATGCCGATCAGCAGCAGGAAGTGTCGCGAGTCGGGATCGAACACAGACCGCGGCAGCGCCAGCGCCAGGAGCATCAGCAGGCTGAGATAGAGCATCCAGCCACTGGCTTGGTTGAGGCCGTTCTTGAGCTTGTCCATTTGCGTCTCCGCGTACCTGCACGCGCTGGGCGTGCAGGTACGCTCGGGCCTTACCAGCAGATGCCTTCGGCCACGCCGTTGCTGGCGTGGGGCATGAAACCGACCAGGTCGATCACCCGCTTGCCGCTCGGCGCCTGCTCGGCCAGCTTGGCGAAACGCTCGTCGCTGTTGCCCAGGACGATGATGTCGGCCTTCGCCACGACGTCTTCCAGGTCGCTGTTGAGCAGCGAGGAAACGTGCGGAATCTTCGACTCGATGTAGTCCTTGTTGGCGCCGTGTACGCGGGCGTACTCGACGTTGCGGTCGTAGATGCTCAGGTCGAAACCCTTGCCGATGAGCATTTCCGCCAGTTCCACCTGTGGGCTTTCGCGCAGGTCATCGGTACCGGCCTTGAAGCTCAGGCCGAGCAGGGCGACCTTGCGCGACTCCTGGCTGGCGATGATGTCGAAGGCCTTCTGCACCTGGGCAGCGTTGCTGCGCATCAGCGAGCCGATCAGCGGGGCTTCCACGTCCAGGCTGCTGGCGCGGTAGTTCAGCGCGCGTACGTCCTTGGGCAGGCAGGAACCACCGAAGGCGAAGCCGGGCTTCATGTAATACTTGGAGAGGTTCAGCTTGTGGTCCTGGCAGACCACGTCCATTACCTCGCGGCCGTCGACGCCGACTGCCTTGGCGATGTTGCCGATCTCGTTGGCGAAGGTGACCTTGGCCGCGTGCCAGACGTTGCAGGTGTACTTGATCATCTCGGCGACCTCGATGTCCTTGCGGATGATCGGCGCATCCAGCTCGCTGTAGATGCTTTCCAGCAGATCGCCGGAGGCCTTGTCCAGCTCACCGATGACGGTCATTGGCGGGAAGTCGTAGTCCTTGATCGCGGTGCTTTCACGCAGGAACTCGGGGTTCACCGCCAGGCCGAAATCGACGCCGGCCTTCTTGCCCGAGCAATCTTCGAGAATCGGCAGTACCACGTTCTTCGCGGTGCCCGGCAGCACGGTGCTGCGCACCACCACGGTGTGACGCTCGTTCTTGTCGCGCATGGCCATGCCGATTTCGCGGCACACGCCTTCGATGTAGTTCAGCTCCAGATCGCCGTTCTTCTTGCTCGGCGTGCCGACACAGATGAACGACACATCGCTCTCCAGAACGGCGGCGGCGACGTCAGTGGTGCCGCGCAGGCGGCCCTGACGCAGGCCCTGTTGCAGCAGTTCTTCCAGGCCCGGCTCGACGATGGGCGATTTGCCGTTGTTGATCAGGTCGATCTTGTTCGCGGAGATGTCCACGCCAATCACGTCGTGACCGCGTGCCGACAAACAGCCGGCACAAACGGCACCTACATAACCCAAACCGAAGATACTGATTCGCATGGTATTCACCTCGTCCGTTCGATGCAGTTTCAAATACTGGCCTTTTGGCCAAAACTAGTCCGTGAACTTGCTTTTCAAATAAGAGCAAGTTCATTCAGGCATAAGTAGAGAGTGGTGCCTGAATTGGCACCGAGTGCGGGCCTTTATATATAAGGTGGCCCTTTGATGTTGTCGCTTTAACCTCGTACGAGGCCTCTGTAACGGTACTCTTGCAGGTTGCTTGGGTCTCCCTTTGAACTACACCAACTTTTCTCTGGGCGAAGCTGTCTGGCGGAAGTCAATCCGCTATCAGGCAGGTTCAGTTGACGGAAAGTTATGTATTGAAATGTGTTACGGGCTGTATGAGTGGCGGCACTTTCGGATAGTTCCTACCGTTCGTCCTGAAGCTGAACCGGAGCTGAACGACTAATTTGATCGCAATATAGTGGCAAGTTGCAAAATGCATGATGGCACTCGGCGAGTTAACTAACGCGAAACTATCCGATAACTAAGTGACGTAATAAGTTCTGCAGGAAGTGCGATCGCGCTGAAACTGTGATGCCAAACAGGTTTTTGAGAATCAAACGCAACGGCGAGGGAATTTTTGCCAGGCGCAGCGCTCGGCGCGCAGCGAGGCGACAGGTGGGAAGCGGAGGTGTCGTTCAGTGCAGCGGTCGAACCCATGCAGTAACCGATGAGCGGTGCATGGGTTCGATCGGTTTGGCGATCAGTCCTGCGGTTGGTCGCGCAGGAAAACCAGGCTATCCGACTTGGAATGCTCGGCCGAGTAACGGTAGCCCTGATAGTTGAAATCCTTCAGGCCTTCGGGGTTGCTCAGGCGTTCCTTGATCACGTAGCGCGCCATCAGGCCGCGGGCCTTCTTGGCATAGAAGCTGATGATCTTGTACTGGCCGTTCTTCAGGTCCTTGAACTCGGTGTCGATGATGCGCGCGTTCAACGCCTTACGCTTGACCGCACCGAAGTATTCGTTGGATGCCAGGTTGAGCAGTACGTCGTCGCCTTGTGCGGCCAGTGCCTCGTTCAGCCAGCCACTGATGCGCTCACCCCAGAAGGCGTACAGATCCTTGCCGCGCCCGTTGGCCAGCTTGGTACCCATTTCCAGGCGATAGGCCTGCATCAGATCCAGCGGGCGCAGCACGCCATACAGGCCGGAAAGCATGCGCAGGTGGGCCTGGGCAAAGTCGAAATCGTCTTCGGAGAAATCCTCGGCATTCAGCCCGGTATAGACGTCACCCTTGAATGCGAGCAGTGCCTGCTTGGCGTTGGATGGGTTGAATGGTCGCTCCCAACTGCCAAAGCGAGCGGCGTTGAGGCCGGCGAGCTTGTCCGACAGCCCCATCAGTTCGGCGATCTGCGCCGGGCTGAAATCGCGCAGCTGTTCGATCAACTCCTGGGCATGGTCGAGGTGTTCGGGTTGGGTAAAGCGTGGGGTAGCGGGCGGTGTCTCGTAATCGAGGGTCTTGGCCGGTGAAATCACCATTAGCATGTGCAAAGTCTCCAGAAAGCGTGACGGCGATTCTAGAGGCCAGGGATCGGCAAGACTACCTATCGGGGCGATTGAGCAACGCGTGGTAGGCAGGAGCCCTGCTTGCGAAACGCTTGCGGGCAATTGAGCACAGGCGGAGCGTCGCCTGCACCTGATTGGCGCGGCGTGCTGCAAGAGGGGGCGGGTAAGCCAAGCGGGTTGAAGCAGGTAGGACTTCGGACTGTAACGGGGCGCCAGCGGCACGCCAAGCGTTATCTGTCGCCTGTGCAAATAAAACTGCATGCCAGAAAAAAAACGTTTTTCTGTCATGTGAATTGGAGTAATAAAAAAGCAAGACCGCCGAAACCTGCAGACAGGTGGCGGCCATTGGCCCTCACCTTGCTTGCCACCTTTCGGCCCCGATCTGAAAAATCGGCGGTCTCTGTCCGGCGCAGCACCGCACTGGTATTGCGTCGCCTGGCTACTACAAGAAGGTGACCGAGTATGGATGACCACGGACGCTCCAAGCCCACCGCTCCAACCCTCTACGCCCTCGACACCAATGTTCTGATTCACGATCCCAACGCCTTGCTCAACTTCGAAGAACACCACGTCGCCATCCCGATGACGGTGTTGGAGGAACTCGACAAACTGAAGTCCGGCAAGCACGGCGTCGCCGCTGAGTGTCGCCAGGCCATCCGCCTGATCGATCAGATTCTCGCCGGTGCCGAACCCGAGGACGTCGAGTACGGCGTACCTATCCAGCGCGGCAAGAGCGGTCCCTGTGGGCGACTGTCCATCCTCATGAGCAAAAGTGCCGCGCCGGTCACCTGGCTGCCGGAAACCCTCAACGACAACAAGATCATCAACCAGTTGGTGGAACTGAAGTCACGTAATCCCGGGCTGTCCGTAGTGCTGGTGACCAAGGACATCAACATGCGCCTGAAGGCGCGCGCCTGCGGGATCGACGCTGAGGACTATCACACCGACCAGCTGGTCGATGATGTCTCGCTGCTGTCGAAGGGGTATCACGACATGGCCGGCTCGTTCTGGGACCGCGTGAGCAAGGTCGACACCCGTCAGGACCATGGCCGCACCTGGCACCGCGTGCAACTCACCGACAACCTGCCGGCGGTGCATGTCAACGAGTTCATCCTCGATGAGCAGGGCTTCGTCGGCTGGATCAAGGCGATCAAGGGCGATGAGCTGGTGATCCTCGACATGCACCAGGAACCGCTGCTGCACCAGGAAGCCTGGGGCCTCAAACCGCGCGACATCCACCAGGCGCTGGCGCTGTTCGCGTTGCTCGACCCGGACATCCACCTGGTCAACCTGTCCGGCGCCGCCGGTTCGGGCAAGACCATCCTGGCGCTGGCCGCGGCCATCGAGCAGACCATGGTCAGCAAGCGATACCGAAGGATCATCGCTACCCGCAGCGTGCAGGGGCTGGATCAGGAAATCGGCTTTCTGCCCGGCACCGAGGCGGAGAAGATGGAGCCCTGGCTCGGCGCGATTACCGACAACCTCGAAGCCCTGCACATGGAGGACGAGAGCACTCACGGCAGCGTCGACTACATCCTGCAGAAGGTGCCGCTGCAATTTAAGTCGCTGAACTACATCCGCGGACGCAGCTTCCAGCAGAGCCTGATCCTCATCGACGAGTGTCAGAACCTCACCCCGCACCAGATGAAGACCATCATCACCCGTGCCGGCAGTGGCTCGAAGGTGGTGTGCCTGGGCAACCTGGCGCAGATCGATACGCCCTACCTGTCGGCGCCCAGCTCGGGCCTGACCTACCTTACCGAACGTTTCAAGGACTTCCCACACGGCGTGCACATCACCCTGCAAGGCGTACCGCGCTCGATCCTGGCGGAGTACGCGGAAACCCATATGTAACCTTCCAGCTGTGAAACACTGGCGCCCCTGTTCGTAAGAGCAGGGGCGTTTTAGTCTGCATCAACGAATTTCTACAGGTCTCGTGGGAGCGGCTTCAGCCGCGATGATCGCGGATAAATCCGCTCCTACAGTTGTGTCGCCGGATGCAGTCAGTAGCCCGGCTGAAATCCGGGGATTTTTGCCGCTCTGGCCCCGGACAAATCCTGACTTGCAGGTTTACAATCGGCCGATTCCCGCCAGGAGCTTTCCCGTGCTGACCCACCTCGATTCCCAAGGCCGCGCGCACATGGTCGACGTCACCGACAAGGCGACCACCTTCCGTGAGGCCACCGCCGAAGCGCGTGTGCGCATGCTACCCGCCACCCTGCAGATGATCGTTGCCGGTGAGCACCCCAAGGGCGATGTGTTCGCCGTAGCGCGTATCGCCGGCATCCAGGCCGCGAAGAAAACCAGCGACCTGATCCCCCTGTGCCACCCGCTGATGCTCACTGGGGTCAAGGTCGAGCTGAGTGCAGAGGGCGACGACACGGTGCATATCACCGCGCGTTGCAAACTGTCCGGGCAAACCGGTGTCGAGATGGAAGCACTGACTGCCGCCAGCGTCGCCGCGCTGACCATCTATGACATGTGCAAGGCCGTGGATCGCGGCATGGTCATCGAGCAGGTGCGCCTGCTGGAAAAGCTCGGCGGCAAGAGCGGTCACTACAAGCTGGAGGAACAAGCATGATCCGCGTGCAGTATTTCGCCCGCTACCGTGAAGCCCTGGGCCGTGACGATGAACAACTCAGCGGCGACTTCGTCACCCTCGACGATTTGCGCCTGCATTTGGTCGCCCGTGGCGGCGAGTGGGAAGTGCTGGGCGAGCAGAACCTGATGTGCGCGCGCAACCAGGAACTGTGCAGCCTCGACGAGCCACTGGCTGAAGGTGATGAAGTCGCCTTCTTCCCCACCGTCACCGGCGGTTGATGCCGATCCAGCCGTAGGGTGGGCCGGGCGGCGTTCCGTTTTAGCCCACCAAACCGACTCTGAAAACGCCTCATTAAACGAGACCCCCATGACCATCCGCGTCCAAGCCCAACCCTTCGATCCCGGCAGCGAGCTCAATGCTTTGCATGCCGCCAATCTTGGCATCGGCGCGGTGGTCACCTTCGTTGGCTACGTGCGCGACTTCAATAATGGCCGCGAAGTCGGCGGCATGTTTCTTGAGCATTTTCCCGGTATGACCGAAAAGGCCCTGGCCAAGATCGCCGATGAAGCGCGCGAGCGCTGGCCGCTGCTGGGTATCGAGATCATCCACCGCGTCGGTCGGCTGGAGCCGGGCGAGCCCATCGTATTCGTCGGCACTAGCAGCGCCCATCGCCAGGCCGCGTTCGATGCCTGCAATTTCGTCATGGATTACCTGAAGACCCGCGCGCCGTTCTGGAAGAAGGAAGACACCAGCGAGGGCCCGCGCTGGGTCGAAGGCCGCTGTAGCGACCAGAGCGCCGCCGAGCGCTGGAAGTAGCAGGGAGTCACGGGGCTGTTACCTGAACCCACCCTACGAGTGATCGCTCGCTGGACCGTAGGGTGGGTTAACCGCCTGGTAGGTCTGTTGAGCGAATCGCAATCTCTGGTGCGGCGTAACCCACCATTGGCGCAACGCGATCTACCGTCTGGTAAGTTGCACGACGCGCTAGCAGCATCTGCGTCGAACGTCACCCAGCGCTGCACGGCCATGCTGCAAAGCCCCAGCGGGCGCTACGCCAGCGCCAGGTGCACCCGCAGCGCAATCGGTACCAGCATCAGCAGCACACCCAGGCCCAGCATCCGCACGCCCCACTCGTGTTCGCGAAAGTTGAAGCCGACTCCCAGCATCAGGAATCCGCCGATCAGCAGTACCAGCATCAGGTGATAGTGGTCCATTGCTCTTCTCCATTTCGCCGTCCTGCTTACAGCCTAGCCCGTCTGTCAGGCTTGGGGCTGACCTGGGGCAATGAATGCCTGACTCGATTGGCGACAAGAGGCGTCTCGATTGGTCGCTGTCTGGCATCATCGCCTGCTCCATACTGCGCGCAGTCATTGTCAAGGATCGTCCATGCGCCTGTTCCCCTCGCTTCTGCTCGCCGGCTTGTTGGCCGCCACGCCGTTGGCCGCCGCCGAGCGCAATTTCACCATCCTGCACAGCAACGATTGGCAGTCGCGCCTGCTTGGTTTCGGTCCGAACAACGAATACAGCCCGGCAACGGTGAACGACGACGGCACCGTTGGCGGTGTTGCGCGCCTGGCCACCCTGTTGAACGAGCGCCGCGCGGCGGCTGGGGATGAGCCCTTGCTGCTGCTCGATGGTGGCGACTTCACCATGGGCACGCTGTTTCATACCATCGCCCGCGAGATGGGCAGCGAATTGCGTCTGATGAGCGACCTGGGCTACGACGCAGCAGTGATCGGCAACCACGAGTTCGACTTCCGTCCAGCAGGCCTCGCGGCGATGATCAGCTCTGCGCACAAGGCCAAGGGCGATGCGTTGGTGCCGCTGCTGTCGAGCAACATGCGTTTCGATCCGGCGAGCACGGCCGACGACAGCCTCCAGGCGCATGCCGAGGCCGGGCGCATCCTGCCTTACAGGCTTATCGAGCGTGGCGGCATCCGCTTCGGCCTGTTCGGTCTGCTCGGCAACGACGCCGTGGCAGTTAGCCCGATGATCAAACCGGTGACTTTCGCCGACCCAGTGGCCACCGCGAAGGACACCGTGGCCAAGCTGCGCGAGGAGGGCGCCGAAGTGGTCATTCTGCTCTCGCACATGGGCGTCACCCAGCAGGACGACGCCAGTTGGCGTGGCGAGGAGGTGGAGCTGGTCGAGCAGGTGCCGGGCATCGATATCGTCGTCGGCGGCCACTCGCATGTGGCGCTACCGCGGCCGGTATTGGTCAATGGGCATACCCCGGTGGTGCAGGCTGGTTCGGAAATCCAGTACCTCGGCGAACTGCGCATGACCATCGGCGATGATGGCGTGCCACGTGTGCGCGACTACCGCCTGCATCCGGTCAACGACAGCATCGTCGGCGATGCGGCCATCACCGCCAAGGTCGAAGACTTCAAGCAGGTGGTCAGTGAGCGCATGCTGGCGCCCAAGGACTATCGTTTCGACCAGCCGCTGGCCAAGGTCGAGCAGAGCCTGGGCCGCGACTTCACCGACCAGACCCTGGCCAACCTGGTAACCGACGCGCTGCGCCATGCAGTCGATGCCGACCTGGCGTTCACCGGCAACGGCACCATCCGCGATGACCTGCTCAAGGGCCGTAATGGCGTGCAGGACGTCTCCGACCTGTTCCGCATCGCGCCGCTGGGCATCGGCCATTTCGACGACGAACCCGGCTACCCGATGATCAAGGCCTACGTCAGCGCCCGTGAAATCAAGTCGCTGCTGGAGGTGCTGCTGCTCGCCTATCAGTTGCGCGACAGTCAGAGCTATTACCCGAGGGTCTCCGGCGTGCGCTTTACCTACAACCCCTGGCGCGTACCGTTCGACCGCATCAGCCGGATCGAGATCGGTGATCCGGTCAAGGGCTACCACGATCTGGACCTCGACGACACGCGCCTCTACAGCATTGGCGCCACCAGCTACGTCGGCAGCTTCACCTGGCTGGTGCCCGACCTGACCAAGGGCCTGCTCGACGTGATCCCCAAGGATGCCGAGGGCAAATCGCTGCCGCGCATCGAAGATGCCATCGTCGATCAGGACCCGGAAACCGAAGGCGTGCAGGAGCTCAAGGAATGGCAGGCGTTGCTCGACCATATCCGCGGCCTGCCGGATCTCGACGGCGATGGCCTGGCCGATATTCCCACCGCCGGCATCGCTGCCGAAGCGCGCATGATTCGTGCGCCCAGCTTGCATCCGGCCGAGATGTTCCGCCTCGCCGGGCCGCTGCAGTGGGGCGTCAGTGCCGTGATCCTGGCCTGCGTGCTGCTGATTCTCTGGTTGCTGACCCGCCCGCTGCGCCGCTGGTGTTGAGTGCCTGGGGTGCGCTGCGTGCCGACTTCGGTACGCAGCGCGCTGCCTTTGCACATCAGCCGCAATCTTGCCAAGCCTGGCCTGCCTCCGTATGGTGCAAAACCGCCTGATTCGGAAGCTACGCAATGATCGCTCAGCACTGCCCGCTCGCTGACCGTGCTCAACCGGCCCGTTCCCACTCGAATAGCATCGGCGCGGCAATCACCTTATGAACGCACTCAATCATTCGCGCCCGCTGGCGCTGTTCGGTCTGCTGCTGGCCAACCTCTGCTGGTCCGGTAATGCCCTTGTGGCTCGCGCCTTCGCGGGTGAAATCGCCCCGTTCACCCTGTCGTTCTGGCGCTGGTGCCTGGCTCTTGTGCTGCTGCTGCCGTTCGTCGCCATGCCGCTGTGGCGTCATCGCGCGGCGGTCTGCCACGCCGGCTGGCGCCTACTGGTGCTTGGCGGCCTGGGGATCGCCGGCTACAACTCATTGCTCTACAGCGCCGCCCAGACCACGGCGGCGATCAACATTTCGCTAGTCAACACCTGTCTGCCGCTGGTGACTTTCATCGGTGCAGGGCTGTTGCTCAATGAATGGCCGGCGCGCCGTGCCTGGTGGGGCATGCTGGTGGCCGTGGCGGGGTTGGCGGTGTTGATCAGCCAGGGGCAATGGAGCCGACTGGCCAGCCTGTCCTTCAACCAGGGCGACCTGATCATGCTGCTGGCGGTGGTCGACTGGGCGCTGTACTCACTGCTGCTGCGGCGCTGGTCGGCGTACCTGCAGCCGATTCCGCCACTGGCTTTGCTCGGGGTTTTCATCCTGTTCGGCGTGCCGCTGATCCTGCCTTTCTACCTCTATGAACTGAGCCAGGGCACACACCTGACGCTCAATGCCGCCAATCTCTCGGCCATCGCCTACACAGCGGTATTCGCCTCGCTGCTGGCCTACCTGGCCTGGAACCATGGCATCCGTGTGATCGGCGCGGCCAAGGCGGCGCTGACCAACTACGTGATGCCGGTATTCACCGCGTTTCTCGGCTGGGTACTGTTGAACGAGAGCCTGCAGCTCTACCACTGGCTGGGCGCGGCGATGATCTTCGGCGGCCTACTGCTGGCCACGCGGCCAGGCAAAAGCGTCTGAATAAACTCCCCTCTCCCGCTTGCGGGGAGGGGCCGGGAGAAAGGGTGCTTACTCCGGCTTCAACACCACCAAGGCCTCACCGCCTTCGCGATCGTGCATGAGGATGAAAGGCTGCCCGGCAATCATCATCTTCACTGGTACCTTGCGCGGTACCGTGGTGCCGGCGCTGATCGCTGCTGCCGTCAGCAACTGACTGGTCAGCGTGTCGTCCTGTTGCGTCTCGCTGGTCACCACGCATTCGTGGCTGACCTTCACCTGCATGCTCAGGCTCTTGTCTGCGTTGAAGCCGATGATGGCAAAACCCATGTCGGTCATTTCGGTGATGCCATGCTGCCGTGCCACGCGATGCGCCTCGGCAAAGCTCGGCGCCGTCTGCAGGCAGATATCGCGAAAGGCCTGCACCACCGGAGAGGTAACCGGCACCGGTGGCTGCGAACCCAGGTTGGCGCAGGCTCCGAGCAGAGCACAGCTGACAAGCACGGCGAGCTTTTTCATCACAGCTTCCTTAATGAAGGATCGTTCAGGGTTGCTGGCAAAGATCATGCCCCAGCACCTTTGAAGCCAGCCCCTTGGCCAGATAGGTTTCAACCACGCGGCCATCGCTGCATTCAGTCTTGTGGCCGATGGCGATACCGATGGAAAGCACGACGAATAGCGCCAGGCCGATATTCTGGATGGGCGTCATGACAGGGCTCGATTGGTAAACAAGGGGGCAGGATGAAGAGGCGGGCAGGGGATGGCAAGTGCCAAGATTCGGCTCTGGATTTATCACATCGCCAAGCCATTACTGGCATCTACCCAAACGGGCAAGGGACTGTGCAATGCAGAAGCTGATTATCATCCTGCTGCTGGGTGCTGCCTTCTGGCAGTTCTACCTGAGCAAGCCCGGCAACCCGATCATCAGCAATGTCGCCGGCGATGGCTCGGTGATGGACAACCCGGAGGTCACTCAGCCCGGCGCGTCCAGCTTCTCGATCGACAACCGGCACTCGTCGTCCTCGCTCATCCAGCCCGCAGCCCAGGTGGCTGGCAGCAGCTATCGCTGTGATGGCCGCACGCACTGCTCGCAAATGACGTCCTGCGCCGAAGCGACCTTCTTCCTGCGCAACTGCCCCGGCACCAGGATGGACGGCGACAACGATGGCGTGCCCTGTGAAGGGCAGTGGTGCGGGCGTTAGGGTAGGGTAATCGACAGGCTGCTAAGCGCGATCTGGGCGATAAGCGTCCAGGCGACTGCGCTGATAATGCCCAGCACGCTGTACCCGACAACGATGCCTATCGCGATCTGCTTCCACAGCCCGGCGAAGCGGTTGGTTTCGTTGCGGTAATGCGTTGGCATATCACGCTCCGCCCGCAGGTCGTCGAAGTCGTCTCTCGCTCTCAAGGTGCTCTCCTGGTTCATGGGCCAGCGCGCGCGGCGGCGCTGCAGCCTGCTGAGGCGGATTTTCCGGCATCGCCCGACAGCCCCGCAAGCACCGTCCGAGTGGTTGAGAGGTCAGCCGCAGGCTCAGAAATGAGCGATTCAGCGAGTCGCCACCTGCGAAGCCTAACCGCTTGATAAAACGTAAATTTATCGACGATCTGGGGTTGACAGCGGTAGGCGAGACGCGGAAAATGCGCGCCGTTGGCTACATAGCTCAGTCGGTTAGAGCGCAGCATTCATAATGCTGATGTCCCAGGTTCAAGTCCCGGTGTAGCCACCATATTTTTCAAAGGGTTAGCTTAGGCTAGCCCTTTGTCGTTTCTGGGGTAGTGACTACGAAGTGACTACACCGCGCCTACGGATTGCAAGGATGCAAGGATGCAAGGATGCAAGGATGCAAGGATGCAAGGATGCAAGGATGCAGTGATGAGACGAATTGGCCTCTGGCTATATTGGATAGGCATTTCTCTAGGAGCATTAGGGTGGGGCGGTCTTATCCTACTGGGATACGACTGCATTATTGATACCCCGGAAGCCCCTGCCGGCAAGTCAGCATTCACTTATTGCTTAGCAGTAGCAGTAACTGTACCGCAGCTCCTACTAGTCCCCGCTACGCTCCTTATCGCCATAACCATACCTTGGCAAAACCTCAAACAGTTCCGTATTGGCTTTGGCCTCGTAGTCGCCCCGACACTTCTATTGCTGACACGGTTGTATTAGCTAGGCAGCCTGATTGAGCAAGAGGAGAAAGCCGAAGTGCCGACTCCAAATGATCAGGCGACAGGTGCGCATAACGCATGGTCATGGTGATGGTCGAGTGCCCAAGGATCCGTTGTAGGCCCAGGATGTCACCACCGCCCATCATGTAATGGCTGGCGAAGGTATGGCGCAAGATGTGGGTCATTTGCCCCGGTGTATGGAAACCGCAACGTAGGTAGGCAGAGCGAAAGGCGGATCGGCAAGGCATGAACAGCCGGCCGTTTCCGGGCATTCCTACCTTTAACGCAATGTCTTCGACTTCTTTCGGGATCGGCACCGAGCGAGACTGGCGGTTCTTCGTCCGATGAAAGTGGGCCTTACCGCCGAACAGGGCACCCCGTGACAGGGATTCCGCTTCATCCCATCGGGCGCCAGTGGCCAAGCAGATCAGCGCAACCGGATAGGTATGGTTGTTGGTCGAGCGCTTGCACTCTTCCAGCAGTTGTTCGACCTGTTGCAGTGTCAGAAACGTCAGCTCGGTCTGATCTGTCTTAATCTGACGAACCTTGGCCAACGGGTTGTTGCCGACCCAGGCACCCAGGCGGATCAGTTCGGAGAAGACCGCCGACAGGTAGCGCTGTTCATGGTTGACGGTGTGCGGGCTGACATCCTTGAGGCGTGTCTGGCGATAGCGTGCCCAGGCGAGGGCATCGAAGTTGGAAGCCATCGGGTTGCCGAGGCGTTCGACCGTGGCCAGGGTGCGTGCAAGACGATGCTTGGCATCCTTGAGCGAGCAGCCGTGCAGGTCATGCCAGAGCGTCACCAGATCAGACAGCCGATCATCGAGCGGCCGGCCGGTGCTGTTCAGGCTGGCGAAAAACTCCGATTCATAGCGCTGGGCTGCGGCCTTGGTCTTGAAACCCTTCTTGCGGATGCGGCGACCCGAGCGGCCATTTTCGTAGAAGTCAGCGGTCCAAGTGTTGCCGTCTTTCCTGGCCGTCATACAGCACGCCCCCAACGAACATGGCGTTCTTCCAGGATGCCCTTAATGTGTTTATACAGCCCGTCTTCATCCATGCCCTTGGCGGCATAGTGGTCGCGGATTACCGGCCAGCATTCCCAATCCTTGAGCCGGTGAAATGCTCGTCTAGCGCCCACTCGCTCCCGTGCCAGCAGGCTGACGAAGTTTCCCAGGAATAGCTCGACGTTCTTCCCCGAGAAGCCTCGCGAGGTCTTGTAATGGCGCTTGTACTCGGTTTCATCCACCAGGGAATCCACCGGCAGATCCACGCGCACATCGTCACGGATCAGCGTCCAGATGGGTTCGAAATAACCAGGGCGAGCCAGCAACTTGAACTGACGCAGGCCATAGCGCCACAGGCCATCTAGATGCGGTGCAAAAGCGGCATAGCTGTTGGTTTCGATGGTTTCGCCGCTGTGCAGGTCAAACGAGCCTGAGGCGAATTGCTGAATCACCGAGTGGTGATAGCGCAGCTCGACACGCCACACGTCTTGTTCGGGGTTGTAGTTGTCCGGGTCGGCTTCATCGAAGCTGTCGCGACGCTTCCAGACGTTTTCCCAATAGTCGAGCTTGTCGATGGAGCGGGCTTGTTCGGTCTTGTTGTAGATACCGAGCTGGACGCCACCGGCAGAGCCGAACAGGTAGGACTGGCCTTTGCCGTAGGTGGCAGACTCCAGGGTCCACTGAATTTCCTTGATGCCGGAGATATCACGGGCAGCACGTGCGCGGCAGTGCATGCGGGCGACCAGATCAGCAGGCGGTTGCCATCCTTGCAGGTCTAGCGCGAGGTGAACGGCGCACTGGTTGCGCTCGACATTAGTCAGTACGTGGCTGGCGTAGTAGTCCAGGCGTTCCTGCAAGCGCTCGGGGCAGAACTGGTCGATAGCGTGGGGCGACACTTCGATTTTCAGGTGGGGCCCGATGTTCTCGATTTTGGCGTTGAAGTTCTTCACCAGCAGGATGATGCCCAGGTCAGCGTTCTGCAGCTTGTACTGGTAGCCGGAATCCTTGCTGACACGACCCGAGTGCCAACGTTGGCCAGCGAAATCGACGATGGTGCCGGGCTTCTCGAACAGGCACATGATTTCCGGGCGGATCAGGCCACGGTACAACTGGCGGACGGTATCGACGCTACAGGCCAGGATTCGGACGTTGGACAGATCCACGAAACCACCCGCTCGAGGATCACAGAACAGACGACTTTTTGGGTCTTCTTTCCCGGTCTCAATATCAATGCGGTAGTAGTCCTTTGGTGCGCTCATTCTCTGTATCTCTCTGGTGTAACGTGGGTGCTAAAATTGGTTTATCTGACGTGCTACAGGGACGTCACCGGCGCGCGCCCGCGCGGGTCCCACCCGCAAGCGGGTGCCCTCCCGCGCGGCGTCTAGCCGGGTGACGTCATGAATTTCACGCAGGCGCAAGCAAGCTCCCCACTCTGGCCTTGGCCAAAGTAGGGACATGCGATTGAAGGCGTTACGGCAGCAGTTGGAAGATGCCGATGACCAGCAGTGCTGCAGCGACGAAGAAGTAGATGGCCAGCCTGAAAGGTGGCCCGGCGTTCTCTCGACGTGAGTCGAGGATTTCCTGAGCTTGCAGGTGGACGTATGACGGAGGTGTTCGGCGCTTGGACGGCGCTGGCTTTGGCTGCTCAGGCTGTCGTGGCGGGACTTTATCCTTGGCGCTGAAATTGTCCCATGAGGACTTTTGACCTCTACGGCGCAACTCTTCGCGATACCACTCGCGGTCTTCCAGACCCATAGGGACCTCCTATCCATTACCTGGCACCTTGCCAGCTAAGCCTACCTTGGGTGCATCGCAGACGGAATACCCAATATCGACGCCTTCGAAGCGCAGCGATATGACGCAATCTGAATGGTAGTTGAGCTGGTAGCCCGCCTGGGTGAGGTCCGCGAAGCTGACAGTGGTGATGGGCTGCCCGTTCTGACTGACACGCATCAGCCCCTTGATCACTTCGTGCCCGTCCCGGTTGCCGTGCATGATAGCCGCGATGTGCAGGCCATAGCCTTGCCAGGGGTGGGAGCGCTTGCCCTTGGCGTGATCTTCCCGCGCGGCCTGAGCGGTCTGCTCTGGTGCAGGCCTTTCATCAGGCACCGGCTGTTCATCGGGGGCTTCGTGGTGCTGTTCTGGTGCCGGCTCTTTTGCTTTGGGGCGAAATGGGTGCTGGAGGTTGGGCACCATGAACACCAGTATCAGCAGGCAGAGAGCGGCACCTTTGAACGTCCAGTGCTTCCAGAGTGGTGTCACGTCGGAAGCGGCCAACTCTTCGCCGCCACCTTTGGTGTGCGAGCGGTACAGCTTGAAGTACTTGGGGTCGTAACGCCGGACGGTTTCGTTAACGACTTCGCCGCGAATGCCGTCCTGTACCTTGCGGATGTAGGCACTGTTGCTACCGAAAGCGGTGGCTTTGCGCACCCGGTAGATCAGTTGCATGTTGTCGACGATGGCTTTGGAGATCTTGCCGTAGCTCTGGGTGATCAGGAGCACGTCGGCCGATTCATGGCGGTGTTCGGCGAACCACTCTTCGACCTGCTGGCTGGTCTTACCGCGCGGAAAGACCTTGTGGCATTCATCGATGACGTACAGCGGCCCGGTGCCTGTTTCAGGGTGTCGCCAGTCGTCACCAAAATGGTCGACGCGGGAGAAGGCGCGGACGTTGCCCTGATCGCGGCGTAGCTCCAGGAGGTCGATGGCGCCCGGGCAGATCGCTTCGAAGTAATCGACGTTCAGCGGCAGGTTGGTGATGACCTTACGGCCCTTGTTGAGCGCAGGCAGGACGTGGAAGACGCAGGCTTCATAGGACTTGCCGCCGCCAGAGGGCCCCATCAGGAGGTTCTGCATATCAGGACCCCCAGCGCACGAATGGGATGGTCTGCAGGGCGAAGCGGATTACCAGCGCTGCGACGATGATGGCGATGGCCTGAGGGATCTTGACCAGGCCGAGCATGTTGGCCACGTCGGCCGGGATCATGGCGTAGTAGGTGCTGGGGTCGAAGGGTATGGCGATGGCGTTCAGGGCGCCGATAGCGATGCCCAACAACGCATCGAAACCCCAGCAGCCGAGGTCGGTGATGATGTTCCATAGATCAGCAAAGACCTGCTTGAACACAGCCAGCAGCCACTTGGCGAAATTGGCGACCTTTTCCAGGATGGCGGAGAAGAAGCGAAAGATACCGGCCATGTCAGCCCCCGAAGATCAGTGCGCGCGAAGTGAACAAGGCGGTGACCATGAAGATGATCCCGATGAACTCGAAGACGTAGCAGGCCACGTCGAAGCCGTGCTGGCCGAAGTTGATGTAGCCAAGGTCGAAACCGAGGCCATAGGCCGGGCAACTGCCGGAGAAGTTGGGCACGAATGACTGGAGAAAGCTGATGAAGGCGCTGGCGTCTATTTCGGCCTTGCGGCTCTGCCAAACTCCCTCTAGACCATCTGGGTATTTTTGTTCGTAGAATGGTTCGACTTCAGGAAAATCTGAGTCGCTGAAGTCACCCTCGAAGTCTTCCTCGCTGGGCTCTTCGGTCGGCTCTTCATCCGGCTGATTATCTGTTGTTTCCTCGACAGTGGTTTCTCCGTCCTTTGTCGTTTCTGTCTTAGTAGTAGTGCTGTAGTCGTAATAGTTGTCGCCGTAGTTATACGTGTAGGTGTTCTGACTAGTCGTCGTCGTTGTAGAGGTGGCGCCATTTGGACTAGTAGTTGTCGTGGTAGTGCTGGTCTTCGGGCCAACCTGCGATGCGGGCCCCATCAACTGACGACGCTCTACGAGGCTTTCGTAGCATCCAGCGGGATTGTTAGAGCCGTTGCAGGAGGCTTTGATCAGATCGCGGAGCCATTCGGAGTTCTGAACAGAAGCAAGAGCATCCTTTAGCAACTGATCATCAGCAGGGGAAAAAGGATCAGGAGGCGGAAACGGCTGCGCAGTTGCATGACAAGTATAGTTGGAAGGATTAATGCCATGAGGGCAGTCAAAATTAGAACGATAAATAGTCTCTAGTAAACCGTAGGAGTTCCAGCACCCAGCAACAGTATCATTAGCACCAAGCGGCTCAGACGAGCCATTCTTGCGAACTTGATAAAAGCCAGAATTACCACGACGGCATGCCTCTATAGCAGAACCCGCGCGATACGTTGATCCGCCTCGATTCGAATGCCAAAAAGTACCAGTAGTTACTATCTCTGGGGCATTAGACTTAACCAACTCCCCCGTCTGCGGATCAAAACTAGCACCGGGAATTTGATCAATAGCCCACATAACGGCGGCTGTAGCAGCAACACTCGCAACACCGCCTTTAAGTGTGTTTACAGCAAGATTCGCAATAGCAGACTTTGGAATTACTACGGCAGGCTTAATGGTGACAGCTTGCTTAGTTCTAACGGACCCGCCAATGCCACCACCGGGACCGTTAGCCGCTCCCGAGCCAATGTTGCCGCTAGTCAGCAGGCTCTTAGCTTCGTGACGGTCAACATAGTCTTGACCGTAGAAAGCGACAGCTCCGGCGGGGACGCTTATGGTGCCAGTTGTGGCAGTCTGCCCATTAACGATGTCGCGAGCAGTTTGCGCATGATTGACCGTCTTGCGCGTAGCGGAATAGACCTCGGTGCTGACGAGGATCAGGCCAGCGATCAGAAGCGTGATTTGAATCCAGCGATTGCTGCCCATGCGCCTAGCACTCCGGCATGGAAGACCAGGGCGTAAACGAGTGTGGCCAGGTCTTCGGAGGTGAATACGAGCGGTTCCATAAAGTCGAAGGGAGCCTTGCGGCCCCCTCCCTCCGGCCTTTAGGCCTTTTTCACACCACGTTTGCCCAGGTCGATGCCTTTGAAGGCCATGGCGATGCCGATGATGGCAACGCCAGCAGTGCCAACCCAGGTGGCGACGGTGGAAAAATCAACAGCAGCGAAGATGGCTTCCATCTCGTGTTTCCTCTTTCAGAGTTTTCGGAGTGCGGAGAGCACCGCACCGACTTTCAGCCCCACCATGTAGAACCCCAGGGTCAAGGCGAACCCGGAGCCGTACACGGCGGCGACTGCTTCGGCTGTAACCATTGCTGATCACCTCCAAAGAACGGCCCGACTACTCAGCCAGGCTGGGGTCGCGGACGACCTCAGCCATGGCGATGCAATCGGGACAGATGACGAGGGCGGGCGCCTTGTTCAGATCGGGCAGCAGGTCGGGCTGGGGGGCGGACTGGTTGTAGAGCTGGCCCATGGGCTGCCCACAGCAGTCGCACAGCACGCGATCAACGATCAGCACGGCGGCGCCCTCCCGTCAGGCCTTGGCCGCGTCCGGCTGGGCGCCGGTCGGCTTGGGCTGTTGTTGGGTGGCTTGCGTGGCGGCAGGCTTGGCGGCCTGAGCGGGCTTGGCCGACTCGACGTGCAGGACGATGAACTTGCCGGCGTTCTTGGAGCCGCGTTCGATCTCGACGGTTACGCGGGCGGTTTCGAGCACGTCGAGACCTTTGCAGGCGCCCCATACTTCTTCGCGAACGTCTTCGGATACCTGCATCGAGAGCAGGGAGACGCCAAGGTCCTTTTCGCCGTCCGGTTCGTCGCCCAGGTACAGCTTGACCAGATCCACGTTGTCGAACTTCACGCGCTCAGCGCTGATGAATGCCAGTTCCATAGTGGTGCGTGCCATGTTGTGTTACCTCGCTTAGTTGCGCCTTATTGCGCGGATTTACCTTTCAGCAGGCCGAGCGAGTCCACGCGGGCAAACTTTCGTTTTTGCCCGAGAGTGGGGTTCTCAACTTGCCGGGGTTTCAGTTGCCGCTTGTGCAGCCTGTTAGTTCGTTAACACCAAGGGCCGCGCCCTTGTCATCCCGTTTCGCCACCGTCGCCCGCGACTGGCGGTGATTGCGCGGTTCGGTCAGGGAGGCCGGGGTGGCCAGTCACGGACGCCGGAGGCGATTGCTCAGATGGCTTATTAGCCACACTGAAGAGGCGATTGATATCAAGCAGGAAGAGAACGCAGAGCGTGAGTAACCAGCCGATAAAGAGGAGCGATTCGAAAGTGATCATGCGCTCACCCCACCAGTTCGAACGGTTCGCGCAGAGGCACGAAGGGCGTTGGTTTGCCGGTGTCGAGCACAACGTGCCAGTACTTCGGCGGTCGGCTCGGTGGCGTGTGTTTCTCGCAGGTATAGGCCGGCGTAACGTGGGTCCGACCATTTACCTTGGACCATTGCGCGGGGCGGCACTCGGTGCATGGTGTGGATCGGCAGGTAGCCGATGGAGACGATGCTGGGAGAGTCGACCAGTTTCGATTGACGTAGCACACAGAGCAGTCGCAGTTCGCGGGGTGCGGCTGGTGCAGGTACTGGCTCAGGCTTTTCATTGGTCGCCTCCAGGGTTTGAGACTTCCCATGAACAGGATCGACAACGTAGTAGCCGGGCATATGGATCACGCCAGTCATTGATTCAGCAGCCAGTTCAGCTTTGTGGCGTTTGAACCACACTGACGTAGGCATGTATGGCCCAGCGTTACGAGCATCGGGAAAGTTCAGATTTGCGGAGTACAGAGCCGCACTCCGAAGCAGGCGATTGAGCCGAAGAAATTCAGGTGCAGAGATATAGCCCTCAGTCAGCCCACGATTGATCAGCGATGAGGCTTCCGTCAGCGAGTCACCCTCTGTGCCATGTGGATCATTGGAAAGGCGAACCTCAGTAAGCGCACAGAGCAGGCGCCAGAGGAAGTTTTGGTAGTCCATGACTGGCTTAGTCATCGCTGTAATCCCCCGCGCAGAAGATGGTTTTGCCTCGGTCGAGGTCGCGGCGGATGCGGTGCAGGTTGATGACGCGGTGACGGCCGATTTTCACGGTCGGGACGGTGTGGCTTTCGATCCAGCCGCGCACCACGTCTTCGGTGATTTGCTCAGTGCCCAGAAGCTGAGCCAGCACGTATTTCGTGCAGAACGGTGCGTCGCGGAAATCCGTTACGCGTTGGGCGTCTCCCGAAATCGAAAGCCCCACTACACCAGACTGTTCCATGCGAATGTCCTATAATTGCCTGACAGACCAACTAAGTAATATTTACTAGGTAGCCCCATTGTCGGGCGCTTTCCTACTAAGTACAAGCTACTAAGTAGAATTTTTAGGAATGATAAGAGATCGGCTTATAAGCCTTTTCGACAGTAAGCGGACGAGCGTCTGGTTTGAGAAGGAGACCGGCATCGACCGATACCGGTGGGGAAACATCCGTAGCGGTAAGGCACGACTGTCTGACGCCGAGATAGATGCCGTCGTGAAGGTATTTCCTCAGTATTCTCTATGGCTGGTCAGCGGCGAGATCGCGCCGGAGATAGGCCAGACCAGCCCCGAATTCGACGAAGCCAACCGAAACTTGGCCAATCCAAACGCGGGATAGCGATCACACAGGAAGTTACTAGGCGCTGGTACGCCCGAAGGAATAGCGGCAAGGAGTAGAGGTATGGGACGCCAAGTGGCCGCCGCGGTCATTTATCGGGACGGAAAGATCCTGATCACTCGCCGAGCCCCAGGCGAGAAACTAGCGGGCATGTGGGAGTTCCCGGGCGGAAAGCTCGAAGCTGACGAAACCCCGCAAGCTTGCATCATCCGTGAGCTGCACGAAGAGCTTGGCGTCGAATCGGATGCCGGCGAGATCCTCACCACGTCTATCTACACATACCCGGGCGGCACCATCGAGTTGATTGCAGTGGTGGTCGAGCTGCGGTCTACCGCTCTCAAGCTCCAGGTGCACGATCTGGCTGAGTGGGTCCCGCCTAATGAACTGCTGGGCTATGAATTAGCCCCCGCAGACATTCCGATTGCCGAAGAGATCATCCGCACGTATGGCTAGCTTCATGCCGCCAGTACCTGGCGCAACGCTCAATAATGACGAGCTCACAGCGACCTTTCTTTGCAGCGGACAAGGTGGCATGCGCCGGTCCAAGCGCACCAATACGTTGGTTATCGTCTCGAACCATGTCGAGTCGGTGTATGACGATCGTTGGATAAACGACGTGCTGCATTACACCGGCATGGGGCAGGTTGGCCCCCAGTCGCTTGAATTCAATCAGAACAGGACGCTGAACGAATCGCCTACCAACGGCGTAGCGGTCCATCTGTTCGAGGTTTTCACCAAGCGCGTATACACCTACATCGGTGAAGTTGTTCTGGCCGGCAAGCCTTATCAAGAGCAGCAGCTAGATGCAGAGGGCAACAACCGACCGGTATGGGTGTTCCCGTTGCGGTTGAAGGCAGGCAGCTTGCCTGAGATACCTGATACCACGCTGAAAGCGCTGGACCAGGTTAAAGAGAAACAAGCTCGCTACCTAAGCGACACCGAAGTCGAGAAACTGGCCAAGCAGCAGGGGCAGGCAAAGGTAGGAACGCGCACCGTTAGCGCCACTCAGCATCAGCGCTCGGCATGGGTCGCCGAGAATGCAAGACGTCGAGCCAAAGGCCATTGTGAGCTATGTGGAGAGCCGGCACCGTTTAAGCGGAAGGATGGTAGCCCTTACCTGGAGGCACACCATATCGAGTGGCTGGCTAACGGCGGAGCGGACATAGTGGAGAACACCGTGGCACTTTGTCCTAACTGTCACCGAAAAATGCATGTTGTTAACAGCGAGTCTGATCGGACCATTCTCAAAATGAAAACAAGCCTGGAGCATGCCACTTAATTGAGGGCGATATGAAAGGCTGTGTTGGTGTTTGTAAATGAGGAGTAAAAATATTTAGTCGGAATAAGAGCGGTCAATCTGCCTCTATGCCGTCTTCGAAAGACGCAAAACCACCGGAGCTATATTTCTGAGCTACATGGTAGGGGAGTATATTTTCGATATAGAAATAAAAGCCTCGCCAAGTATACGCTACAAAGAATAAGAAAAGAAAAATGAAGAGGGCAAGGTTTGGAAGAGTGAAATTCAGGCCTAGCATCGTAGAAAAAGCAGCTCCCAAAATAATCTGGGAGGTAGTTCTTTTTCGTGAGTATGCCGCTCTTTTTTGAGAGAGTTTTGCTTCTGCATCCTTTCCAAGGAAAAACATTGCTAATGGTGACTTTTGCTTGAGCTGAAGTAGGATTTTATTTGACTCAATCATATGAGAGTCAAAGTCGTCACGCAGAGAGAACAGGAAAAATAGTCCCTCGGACATTTCCTTGGCAAGCCACGATAGGACAAAAACAAAAATAAATGACGCAAAAAGCTCTAGAATGCTAAATGTAGAGAAAATTCCAGAGCTGAAGTCTATTGCGTCATTTATTTTTACTTTAGAGAGTCCGTCAATAAGGTTTGTTTCTTCTAGAGTGTAGAAGATATGCCAGGAAACTACGAAAAAAAACCAGCAAAGTATATTGGCGAGCGTGAGCGCTTCATCAAGCTCGCCTTTGAATTTGTCTTTGCAGAGTTCCGTCAGTTGCTCAATCATACGAGTGACAAAAAGAATATGTCTCCGGCTTTAGCGTCATATGCTCCGCCCTCGAAGATTGGACAGCCAAGGAAATGCATTGGTTCAGGTAAGCCAAGATATTTCTTGATGGATTGAAATTCAAAGTCGTTGGCAAAATGAAGTTTTGATTGCTTGGAGCTTGATATGTTAAATATTGTACCGGTTCCGTTCTTGTGATCTAGTTCGGTTACTCTTACTGAGAAAATCAGAGGTTCTCCAAGAGATCGCTTGGATATGAATTGGTGGAAGTTTTCGCTCGAGACCCTGTTGAATGTGAATGTTGAGCTTTGTTCCCCGCCAATACCTAGCTCTACAACGCTGTTGCCTGCGCCGGGAGTCCGAACAATACTGGCTATCATATCAATTTCTTTATTTATCGCGCGATCGCCGTATGGGTTTTCAGATGCAGTAGGAAGATAAGATTCATAGTGAATAGGATCAATGATACCTTTGCTGACTTGCTCGGCGCGTAAAGCAGCTTGGTCAGCAAGTGATCCTAGGTTGGAAAGAGACTGAATTTTGGCCTTTTCTGTTGCTGGAGAAATGGCACGCACCATTCGTGTCAAAGTCTTTTTTATCAAAGGACTGTCGTTGATGAAGTCGATAATATAACCGCCTTCTTGAGGGGCGCGCGACCAGAATTCAGTCGCTTCGTAGTCCTCGTGAGCCATACGTGCGCCTTTCCACACCTCTCCATATTTAGTGTCAAGGTAAGCACGGTTAATTGCGGCCTGTAAATGGAACAGACCTTTGCCTAAAGTACGAAGTGAAACTCGGTGGTCTCTGGTAATGTCCCCATCAAAGTGAAGTAATATCTGTCCCATATTTATTCCATTAGTATTGATAGCTGCCTGGCTGTTAGGGTTCGATAGCTTTAAGGTTATTTAATTTTTACGATCATGTTGATCGATAGCGCTTTACTGGTGTGAAAATAAAGCTTATAGAAATACGGATTGGCAATAGCCCGAACCAAAATGAAAGGCTTGGAGTTATTGAAAAGAGCGCGCAGTGGGTAGGAGGTAAATCGCTCATGGTTTCCTTACCTATCATCAGGCCACAAAATAGGCAAATGGCCAGCATGACTAAAGCTATCCGCTCAGCGGGATAACGTAAAGAGGTTAGGGTGACTACATTGGTCGAATTTTCTGGAAAGGACTGGTCTAGCCAGCTTGGCGGAGGTCTGAAAACCCCGTTTTATGGGGCCTTCTGGCTCGGCGGGGCGGTTCGTAGCGGATTCATAATGCTGATGTCCCAGGTTCAAGTCCCGGTGTAGCCACCATATACTTCAAGGGGTTAGCGCAAGCTAGCCCCTTTTTATTTGGGCCGGTGTCCCCGAACTGTCCCTTTCTTGTCCCAGCCTACGACTGTCCTGATAAGCGATCTGGTATTGCATCCATGCTGTCGCATATCTCCTCAAGAAGCTCAGAGAATGCACTCATAGCGGTCACCACTTTTTGGTACTCAGAAAGGCTAGCTGAGCATGCATCGCTGAGAGGAAACGGTTCCAGCACCCCCATCGTATAGCTCACACATTTCTTGGTCGGATGATCTACGAGTAGGTACTCGCCACACGGTTGTTTCACGGTCTCTTGCCAGGGCTCAATTGAACGAACTGCACGCATGATTTGCCCGACCATGAGTCTAGGAGCAAATGAGTGAACAGATAGGTCGCGGAAATTGCGACTAAGCTTTCGATAAGCCGAATCATTCATCGTATCCAGAGCAGCCAGAAACACATTAAATCGTGTCCAGCGCTGACCAAGGCGAATGACTTGCTTTCTGCGATCAGAGCGTCGGAGCCCTTGTCCGGGCCTCAAACCATCTTGATCAAGTCGATCAACGTAGCTTGGATCTACAAGGCAGTTGGCCTGATGTAAAAGTGTTTCTGTAAGAAGCATCAGGCGATCACTGACTGCACTAGGTTGATGCATGCAGAAGAAAGCTAGCGGCTTAACGAAGTGATGCAGCAGTTGCCACTTGTCTTCATCCTTCTCAAAAGACTCAACAACGGCATTCCATGCGTGCCAGTCTCGCAGGTATTTCCCCCAGGCATTTATCGTATTGATAGTTTCCTGAATTTCAGCAGCGGCGCCCCAAGACCAAGCAAAGTTGCCATTGGCTGCGCGTGCTCGTTTCACTGCCTCGTAGCCCACCAAGCCAGGAGTCCCGCAAGTGTTCGCAAGAAGCTGCTTGTAAAATCGCTCCATGGCTTCAGTGGTGAGGTTTCGCCATGAGATCCAGCCTTCACTATTGGCGAAATTCTCCTCCGGCTGACCGGACGAGCTGGCGGAGTCTTCAGTCATAACGCAACCAAAATTGCAGTTCAAAGAAGGCTTAACTCTGTCGTGCTTTCCGACTAACCGCAAGAATCCACCCACAGGAAAAGCAGAGAAGATCGTTACGAACTGGTTCACCAGTCTCAAGACGTCTCAAGCAAAACCAGTGTGGTAGCGAAGTAATCCGGCAACTCCCCACCCCAAAAACAACAAACCCCCGCCGAAGCGGGGGTTTTGTTTATGCACTGCTCCCAACGATCAAACGTTAAAGCGGAAGTGCATTACGTCGCCGTCCTTGACGATATAGTCCTTGCCTTCCAGGCGCCATTTGCCGGCTTCCTTGGCGCCGCTTTCACCCTTGTAGGCGATGAAGTCGTCGTAGGCGACCACTTCGGCGCGGATAAAGCCTTTCTCGAAGTCAGTGTGGATCACGGCGGCGGCCTGCGGGGCGGTGGCGCCGACACGGACGGTCCAGGCACGCACTTCCTTCACGCCAGCGGTGAAGTAGGTCTGCAGGTTGAGCAGCGAGTAACCGGCGCGGATCACGCGGTTCAGGCCCGGCTCTTCCATGCCCATGGTTTCGAGGAACATCTGCATTTCTTCCAGATCGTCCAGTTCGGCGATCTCGGCTTCGATCTTGTTGCACACCGGTACGACGATGGCGCCTTCTTCTTCGGCGATGGCTTTCACCACGTCGAGGTGCGGGTTGTTCTCGAAGCCGTCTTCGGCGACGTTGGCGATGTACATCACCGGCTTGGTGGTGAGCAGGTGGAAGGTCTTGGCCAGGCGCTTCTCGTCGTCACCCAGGTCCTTGAGCAGGCTGCGCGCCGGTTTGCCTTCGGTGAGGTGGGGGATGAGCTTTTCCAGCAGGGCCTTCTGCGCCACGGATTCCTTGTCGCCACCCTTGGCGGTACGAGCAACGCGCTGCAGTTGCTTCTCGCAGCTGTCGAGGTCGGCCATGATCAGTTCGAGGTCGATGATCTCGATATCGCGCTTTGGGTCGACGCTGTTGGCGACGTGAATGACGTTCTCGTCTTCGAAGCAGCGCACGACGTGGGCGATGGCGTCGGTCTCGCGGATGTTGGCGAGGAACTTGTTGCCCAGGCCTTCACCTTTCGACGCGCCCGCGACCAGGCCGGCGATGTCGACGAATTCCATGGTGGTGGGGATAACCTTTTCGGGCTTGACGATCTCGGCCAGGGCATCCAGGCGCGGATCGGGCATGGGCACGATGCCGCTGTTCGGCTCGATGGTGCAGAAGGGGAAGTTTTCTGCGGCGATGCCGGACTTGGTGAGGGCGTTGAACAGGGTGGACTTGCCGACGTTGGGCAGGCCGACGATGCCGCAGTTGAATCCCATGATGTGTCCCTCGGGGGAAAGGTGGTTACTTGGTGGCCTTCTGGCTATGCAGTTTGCGCATGGCCACGGTCCAGTCGCCGGCGAGTATTTCCGGCAGGACGTCCAAGGCGAAATCGATGCTCTTGTCGAGCAGTTCCTGTTCGCTGCGTGGGGCGCGTCCGAGCACGTAGCCGGAGACTAGGCTGGCGTGTCCCGGGTGGCCGATGCCGAGCCGAAGGCGATGGAAGTTATTCTGGTTGCCGAGCTGGGCGATGATGTCGCGCAGGCCGTTGTGCCCACCGTGACCGCCGCCTTGCTTGAGCTTGGCGACGCCGGGTGGCATGTCGAGTTCGTCGTGGGCCACCAGGATCTCTTCGGGTTTGATCTTGAAGAAATTGGCCAGGGCCGCCACGGACTGGCCGCTGCGGTTCATGTAGGTGGTGGGGATGAGCAGACGAACTTCGCGCCCCTGGTGGTTGAATTTGCCCACCAGGCCGAAATACTTGCGATCTACGGAGAGGTTGACGCGCTGGCTGGCTGCCACGCGCTCAACGAAAAGGGCCCCTGCATTGTGCCGGGTCTGGTCGTATTCGGGACCTGGGTTTCCCAGGCCAACGATCAGTTGTACGGCAGTCATACAGGAGCCCTTTCGCTAACATGGCCCGGCGTGATCGCATGCCGGGCCTGCTACTGACGATTACTCGGCAGCGCCTTCGCCGGCAGCTTCTTCACGAACGCGCGGCAGGTGGATGCTGGCTACCGGCAGGTCGCTGCCGTGGGCCAGAGCAACCAGCTCAACGCCTTTCGGCAGCTTGATGTCGGACAGGTGAACGGTCTGGTCAACAGCGACCTTGGCCATGTCGACTTCGATGAATTCCGGCAGGTCTTTCGGCAGGCAGGAAACTTCGACTTCGTTCAGGGCGTGCAGGACTTCGCCGCCGCCTTGCTTGACGCCAACGGAGCTGGCTTCGTTGATGAAGTGCAGCGGTACGTGGGCGGTCAGTTTCTGGCCGGCAACGACGCGTTGGAAGTCAGCGTGCAGAACGAAGCCTTTGGCCGGGTGGCGCTGCAGGGCTTTGATCAGTACGTTTTCTTTGGTGCCGGCAACGTCCAGGCTCAGGACGTGGCTGAAGGCAGCTTCGTTTTCCAGCAGCTTGGCCAGGTCTTTGGCCAGCAGGCTGATGGATTGCGGGGCTTTGTCGCCACCGTAGATTACGGCAGGCACCATGGACACGTTACGACGCAGGCGGCGGCTCGCACCTTTCCCCAGGTCGGAACGCACTTCGGCATTCAGGGCAAATTCAACAGTCATTTCACTTCTCCAAAATAGCCAAACCGCCTTGTGGCTTGCGACCAGCCTCGGGCGGTAGGGCAAAAAGCCCCGCACGTGGCGGGGCAGTGTGATCGGGCCAGTTCCGCTTAGCGGAACATGGCGCTGATCGATTCTTCGTTGCTGATGCGGCGGACCGCTTCGGCGACGACCGGGGCAATGTCGAGCTGGCGAATGCGCGCGCAGGACTGTGCCGCAGCGGACAGCGGGATGGTGTTGGTCACCACCAGCTCGTCCAGGACGGAATTTTCGATGTTCTCGATGGCGCGGCCTGACAGCACCGGGTGGGTGCAGTAGGCATAGACCTTGGCGGCACCGCGCTCTTTCAGCGCTTTGGCGGCGTGGCACAGGGTGCCGGCGGTGTCGACCATGTCGTCGACCAGAATGCAGGTACGGCCTTCTACGTCACCGATGATGTGCATCACTTCCGACTGGTTGGCCTTCTCGCGACGCTTGTCGATGATCGCCAGGTCGACGCCCAGGCTCTTGGCCACGGCGCGGGCACGAACGACGCCGCCGATATCGGGGGAGACGATCATCAGGTTGTCGAAGCGCTGGTCTTCGATGTCGTCGACCAGAACCGGGGAGCCGTAGATGTTGTCCACCGGAATGTCGAAGAAGCCCTGGATCTGGTCAGCGTGCAGGTCGACGGTCAACACGCGGTCGATACCGACCACGGTGAGCATGTCGGCAACCACTTTGGCGCTGATCGCCACGCGAGCGGAGCGCGGACGGCGATCCTGGCGGGCGTAACCGAAGTAGGGGATGACCGCTGTGATGCGGGTGGCCGAGGAACGGCGGAAGGCATCAGCCATCACTACCAGTTCCATCAGGTTGTCGTTGGTGGGTGCACAGGTCGGCTGAATCAGGAAAACGTCCTTACCGCGGACATTTTCGTTGATTTCGATCATGACTTCGCCGTCGGAGAATTTACCGACCGAAGCATCGCCGAGGGGGATGTGCAGCTGACGAACGATCCGTCGCGCCAGATCGGGGTTTGCGTTCCCCGTGAAGACCATCATCTTGGACACGCGCAGTACCTGCCGGCTGAGGGTATACCTGGATGGGTATGGAAAATGGCAGGGGCGGCTGGATTCGAACCAACGCATGCCAGGATCAAAACCTGGTGCCTTACCGCTTGGCGACGCCCCTATATTCTGTGTCGAACGCTGCATGACTCGGTTTGCGATGCCTCCCGAGGGAGGTTATGGCAGGGGCGGCTGGATTCGAACCAACGCATGCCAGGATCAAAACCTGGTGCCTTACCGCTTGGCGACGCCCCTGTATCGTATAACCGAATGCTGAGCATTCACTTCTTGGCCAATGCTTGGAGCTTGCGGTGCAGCATCGAAATGTTGCGACCTTGAGCGACAAAGCTCGGCAGAGTGCCTGGAAGTTGGCGGGCGACTTTATCAGCATCGTCCCGATTTGGGAAGCTCCCAAATACGCAAGCTCCAGTGCCGGTCAATCTAGCTGAAACAAATTTGTTCAACAAGATCAAAGCGTTACGAACTTCAGGGTAACGCTTCTCTACAACCGGCTGGCAGTCGTTACGACCACCCCCCGCAAGAAGGCTGCGAACTTTAATGGGCGGCGTATCCCGTGTCAACTCGGGCGAGCCGAAAACTTCTGCTGTGCTTACAAAGACTTGCGGCGTGGCGACGAGGAACCAGGGTTCCTCCAGTTCGACCGGTGTCAGGCGCTCGCCAACTCCCTCGGCGAAGGCCGCGCGGCCGCGCACGAATACCGGCACGTCGGCGCCCAGGGCCAGGCCCAGTTCGGCCAGGCGATCTTCGCCCAATTGGGTGTGCCACAGGTGGTCGAGGCCAACCAGGGTAGTGGCGGCATCCGAGCTGCCGCCGCCGATACCGCCGCCCATGGGCAGGCGTTTGTCCAGCCAGATATCGGCACCCAGCACGGAGCCTGAAGCTTCCTGCAAACGCCTGGCGGCGCGCACGATCAGGTTGCTGTCATGCTGCACGCCTTCGATGGGCGTGTGCAGGTGAATTTCGCCATCCTGACGGATGCTGAAGCCGAGCTCGTCGCCGTGGTCGAGGAATTGGAACAGGGTCTGCAGCTCGTGATAGCCATCGGCGCGGCGGCCGAGGATATGCAGCATCAGGTTGAGCTTGGCTGGGGCGGGCAGGATCAGTTCGGCGTGGGTGGGGATGGCGGTGTTGGTCATGGGGTGCGCTGACAGAGTCGTGTTAGGGGCTTGTCTCCCCTCTCCCGCTTGCGGGAGAGGGGCGGGGGAGAGGGGCGGCAAATCACCCTCTCCCCGGCCCTCTCCCATAAATGGGAGAGGGAGTGGTCCGCGGAAGTAGTTGGCTGCGTGGCCTATCAACCGGCTGCGTGTTATGGGAGGCGCTGGACAAGTCGTCGCGGCTAAAGCCTCTCCCACGTATGTACCGCTGGCTTACTGGCCGAGCTGTCGCGGCTGCCAGTCCTTGATCACCAAGGTCACTTCCAGATCCTGCCCGTAGAGCTTCATGCGCTCCGGCAGGGCGTAGCCGTTCTGCTCGGTGTAGCGCTTGTATTCGACTTTCCAGCCATCCTGTTCCAGTTGCGCCAGATGGCTTTCGCCATCGAGGGTGATGCGGCTGCGGCTCTCCGGGGCGGGCAGGCCGCGAATCCACCAGAGCAGGTTGGACACCGGCAGGTCCAGGCGCAGTTGCTCGCGCAGCAGAGCCTCGGGGGACTCGGCGCGGAAACGGCCGCGGTTGGACACTTCCAGCAGAATGTCACCCGGGCGCCCGGTCAGGCGCGCGGCGCCGCCGCCCAACGGGCCGGACAGGCGAATGTCGTAGTAGTCCTGGCGCTGCAGCCAGAACAGCGTGGCGCTGCCGGAGTCCTGCGGGGCGCGGATGCCGATCTTGCCATTGATCTGCCAGCCGTCGAGTTGGGCGATCTGCTGTTTATGGGCCTTCCACTGCGCCGGGTCGCCCTGGCCTTCCAACGCTTCGTGCGAGGTGAGGCCGGCGCAGCCGGCTAGCAGGGCGACAAGGCTGAATACGAGTAGGTGACGAATCATCAAAGAGTCTCGGAGCCGGTCAGGCGTAACAGAGTGTCACGCAGGATGGGGCTGTCAGGCGCTGCACTCAATGCATCGCGCCAGACGCTGCGGGCTTCGCGCTGCTTGCCCTGGGCCCAGAGGACTTCGCCGAGGTGGGCAGCGACTTCGTGGTCGGGAAACTTCTCCAGAGCCTGGCGCAGCAGGCGCTCGGCCTCGTCCAGATTGCCCAGGCGATAGTTGACCCAGCCGAGGCTGTCGAGAATCGCCGGGTCGTCCGGGTTGAGCTGGTGCGCCTTGGCGATCAGGTCGCGCGCTTCTTCGTAGCGCGTGGTGCGGTCAGCCAGGGTGTAGCCCAGGGCGTTGAGGGCCATGGCATGCTCCGGCTCGCGCTCGATGATGTAGCGCAGGTCGGTTTCCAGTTGAGCCAGGTCATCGCGTTTTTCCGCCAGCATGGCGCGGGTGTAGAGCAGGTTCAGGTCGTTGGGGTACTGCTCCAGCCCGTCGTTGATGGCCTTCCAGGCCGGCTCGACCTGGCCGCTGTTGCTCAGGCCCTCGGCCTCGATCAGGTACAGCTGGATGGCGTAGTCCGGTTGGGCATCACGCGCCTGTGCCAGGCGCGCGCTGGCTTCTTCGCCGCGCTGTTGGGCGAACAGCAACTCGGCCTGGCGTTGCTGGGCCGGCAGGTAGTCGTTGCTCGGGCCAACCTGGGCGTATTCCTGCAGGGCGTTGTCGTTATCGTTCAGTGCCTCGTAGGCGCGGCCGAGGTTGTAGTGCGCGGCATCCACGTGGCTGCGGCGTTCGACCAGCTCTTCGAGGTAGACGATGGCCTCTTCCCAGGCTTCGGCCTCCAGGCAGACCAGGGCCAGGGAGAAGCGCAGGTCGTCGTCGTTGGGGTTTTCCTGCACCAGCTTGGAGAACTCGCCCTTGGCGTCGTCGAGGCGGTCCTGCTCGACCAGAAGGCGTGCGTAGGTCAGGCGCAGACGTTTGTCGTCGGGGTTCTTACGAATGCCTTTCTGCAGCAGTGGCAGGGCTTCGTCGCCGCGGCCGAGGCTTTGCAGCAGGCGCGCGCGCAGCAGGATCGGAGAAACCTGGTCGGCGCTGGCCGGGCTGTCCTCGAGCAGCTCCAGGGCTTCTTCGGCGCGGCCGTCCTGTTGCAGGAGGATGGCCTTGCCGAACAGCAGTTGGCTGTTGTCCGGGTTCTTGCTCAGCAGGCGGTCGAAGCCTTGCAACAGGCCGGCGCGGGTGTCCGGGTCGGTTTCCGCAGCAGACAGTGCAAGGAAATCGAAGTGGGTGTCACCCTGGCGCTGCAGCACCTGCTCCATATAGGTCATGGATTCGTCGTAGCGACCGGCGCGTGCCAGCTGCACGGCGGCGGCGCGTTGCGCGTCGATGTTGCCTGGTGCGTTGCTGGCCCAGATCAATGCGCTGTCCAGGGCAGCCTGTTCGGCGCCAAGGTATTCGGCAATGCGGAAGGCGCGCTCGGCGACGCCGGCATCGCCGGTGATCTGCGCCTGCTGCACGTAGTTGCCGAGGGCGATGTCGAAGCGGTTGCGCTGTCCGGCCAGCTCGGCGGTGAGCAGGGCGAACAGGCTTTCCTGGCTGAACGAGCCGTACTCGCTCGGTTCCAGCTGGGTGGTCTGGTCAGCTTCCTGTACCGGCGGAGTACCGTCCGGCTCGCTGGGGGCGAAGGTTTGGCAGCCGCTGAGGAAGGCGAATGCGGTGAGCAACGCGAGGGGTCTGTTCATAGTGCCTTGTCGTGCGTTATTCCGGGGCGAGGGCCGTGCTGGCTCGTGCCCTGCGACGTTCGCGGCATCATGACACAAGCCTTGGAGCAAGCCCACTGGCCTGGACGATGCGGCGAACTGTCTATTGGGACAATAGGTCGCGGGAGTTGTTCTCTCGGGGGCGAAGTAGGACAATTGCCGGCTCTCGTACTGCCCCTCAGCGACCCTGCATGGCCTTTATCGCCCTCGGTATCAACCACAAGACCGCCTCGGTAGAGGTGCGCGAGCGCGTTGCCTTCACCCCTGAGCAACTGGTCGAGGCACTGCAGCAGCTGTGTCGGCTGACGCCCAGTCGCGAGGCCGCGATCCTCTCTACCTGCAACCGCAGCGAACTGTACCTGGAGCAGGATCAGCTGAGCAGCGACGAAGTGTTGCAGTGGCTGGCCAACTATCATCGCCTGAGCATCGACGAGCTGCGTGCCTGTGCCTATGTGCACAGTGAGCAGGACGCGGTGCGCCACATGATGCGCGTGGCCTGCGGGCTGGACTCCATGGTCCTCGGCGAGCCGCAGATTCTCGGCCAGCTCAAATCAGCCTACGCCGTGGCGCGTGAGGCGGGCACCGTCGGCCCGCTGCTCGGGCGCCTGTTCCAGGCCACCTTCAGTACCGCCAAGACCGTGCGCACCGACACCGCCATTGGCGAGAACCCGGTGTCCGTAGCCTTCGCTGCGGTCAGCCTGGCCAAGCAGATCTTCGCCGACCTCAATCGCAGCCAGGCGCTGCTGATCGGCGCTGGCGAAACCATCAGCCTGGTGGCGCGCCATCTGCATGATCAAGGCATCAAGCGCATCGTCGTTGCCAACCGAACGCTGGAGCGCGCCAGCCAGTTGGCCGAGCAGTTCGGCGCGCATGCTGTGCTGCTCTCGGACATTCCCGATGAGCTGGCGCACAGCGATATCGTCATCAGCTCCACTGCCAGCCAACTACCGATTCTCGGCAAGGGGGCCGTGGAAAGTGCGCTGAAAAAGCGCAAGCACAAGCCGATCTTCATGGTCGACATCGCCGTACCGCGCGATATCGAACCGCAGGTGGGCGAGCTGGATGACGTCTACCTCTATACCGTCGATGACTTGCACGAAGTCATCGAGGAAAACCTCAAGAGCCGCCAGGGCGCGGCGCAGGCTGCCGAGGAATTGGTCGCTGCCGGCACTGACGATTTCATGCAGCGCCTGCGTGAGCTGGCCGCGGTCGACGTGCTCAAGGCCTACCGCCAGCAGGCCGAGCGCCTGCGCGACGAGGAGCTGGCCAAGGCCCAGCGTATGCTGGTCAACGGTAGCAATCCCGAGGACGTGCTGGCGCAACTGGCCCGTGGCCTGACCAACAAGCTGCTGCACGCGCCCAGCGTACGCATGAAGAAACTTACCGCCGAGGGGCGCATCGACGCGCTCAGCCTGGCCCAGGAATTGTTCGCCCTCGACGAGAGCGCGCCGCAGGACAAAGGTCTGCAATGAAAGCTTCACTGTTGAACAAGCTGGACAACCTCAGCGACCGCTTCGAGGAACTGACGGCGCTGCTCGGCGATGCCGAGGTGATTTCCAAGCAGACGCAGTTCCGCGCCTATTCCAAGGAATACGCCGAGATCGAGCCGGTGATCGCCACCTTCCGCGAGCTGCGCAAGGTGCAGGACGACCTCGAGGGCGCGCAAGCGCTGCTCAAGGACAGCGACCCGGATCTGCGTGAGATGGCTGAGCTGGAAGTGGATCAGGCCAAGGAGTCGCTGGTCGGCCTGGAAGACAAGCTGCAGCGCATGCTGCTGCCCAAGGACCCCAACGACGGGCGCAACGTCTATCTGGAAATCCGCGCCGGCACCGGCGGCGACGAGGCAGCGATCTTCTCCGGCGATCTGTTCCGCATGTACTCGCGCTACGCCGAGAAGCAGGGCTGGCGGGTCGAGGTGCTGTCGGCCAACGAGGGCGAGCATGGCGGCTTCAAGGAAGTGATCGCCCGCGTCGAGGGTGACAACGTCTACGCCAAGCTCAAGTTCGAATCCGGTGCCCATCGCGTGCAGCGCGTGCCGGAAACCGAATCCCAGGGCCGTATCCACACCTCGGCCTGCACCGTGGCGGTGCTGCCGGAGCCGGACGAGCAGATGGCCATCGAGATCAACCCGGCCGATCTGCGTGTCGATACCTACCGCAGCTCCGGCGCGGGCGGTCAGCACGTCAACACCACCGACTCGGCAATCCGCATTACCCACATCCCCACCGGCACCGTGGTGGAATGCCAGGAAGAGCGTTCGCAGCACAAGAACCGCGCCAAGGCCATGGCCTGGCTCGCGGCCAAGCTGCAGGACCAGCAGGAAGCGGCGGCGCACAAGGAAATCTCCGAGACGCGCAAGCTGCTGGTGGGCTCGGGCGATCGCTCCGAGCGCATCCGCACCTACAACTTCCCGCAGGGCCGGGTGACCGACCACCGCATCAACCTGACCCTGTATTCGCTGAACGAAGTGATTGCCGGCGGCGTGGACGCAGTAATCGAGCCGTTGCTTGCGGAATATCAGGCTGACCAGTTGGCGGCACTGGGCGATTGAGTTTCGCTTGAGGTCGTTGCGGTGCGCATGGCGCGCCCTACGGAGCGCGTGCCGCTTGCAGCAGAACCGTAGCCCGGATGCAATCCGGGGACATACTTCCCGGATTGCATCCGGGCTACGAGAGAAATATGGCCAGCATCGAATCCCTGCTCTCTACCGCTGATCTGCCCGATTCGCCGACGCCTCGGCTGGACGCCGAGTTGCTATTGGCGGCAGCGCTGGGCAAACCACGCAGCTATTTACGCACCTGGCCGGAGCGTGATCTGGACGCAGCCCAGCAAGCGCAGTTCAACGCGTTCATGCAGCGCCGCCGGAGTGGCGAGCCGGTGGCCTATATCCTCGGCCATCAGGGCTTCTGGAGTCTGGATCTGGAAGTAGCGCCGCATACCCTGATTCCACGTCCGGATACCGAACTACTGGTGGAAACCGCGCTCGACCTGCTGCCGGCCACCCCCTTGGTGGCGCTGGACCTCGGCACTGGCACTGGCGCCATCGCTCTGGCTTTGGCCAGCGAGCGTCCGGCCTGGCAGGTGACCGGCGTGGATCGCATCGAGGAGGCCGTGGCGCTGGCCGAGCGCAATCGCCAGCGCCTGCAACTGGGTAATGCCCGCTTCGTGCACAGCCACTGGTTTTCCGCCCTGCCTGGGCAGCGTTATGGCCTGATTCTGAGCAACCCGCCTTATATCCGCGCGGACGACCAGCATCTCGAGCAGGGTGACGTGCGTTTCGAGCCGAGCAGCGCCCTGGTCGCTGGTAACGACGGGTTGGACGATATTCGTGCGATCATCCAGGCCGCGCCGGACCACCTGCTATCCGGGGGCTGGCTGCTGCTGGAGCACGGCTTCGACCAGGCCGTGGACGTGCGCCGTCTGCTCGCCGATGGTGGTTTCGTCGAGGTCGAGAGCCGGCGTGACCTGGGCGGCCACGAGCGCATCAGTTTGGGACGTTTCGACCGTGAGTGATCAGATGCTGAGCGATGATGAACTGCTGCGTTACAGCCGGCAGATTCTGCTGAAACAGATCGACGTGGACGGCCAGCTGCGCCTCAAGCAGGGCCGAGTGCTGATCGTCGGCATGGGCGGGTTGGGCTCGCCGGTGGCGCTGTACCTGGCCGCGGCCGGCGTCGGTGAATTGCACCTGGCCGACTTCGATACGGTGGACCTGACCAACCTGCAGCGGCAGATCGCCCATGACACTGCCAGCATCGGCCAGGCCAAGGTGGACTCGGCCATGGCGCGCCTGGCGGCCCTCAACCCGCAGATCAACCTGGTGCCGCATCGCCAGGCACTGGATGTCGATTCCTTGGCTGCTGCCGTGAGCGCCGTCGACCTGGTGCTGGACTGCTCGGACAACTTCGCCACGCGCGAGGCGGTCAATGCTGCCTGCGTTGCAGCCGGCAAGCCGCTGGTGTCCGGTGCGGCGATCCGCCTGGAAGGCCAGCTGTCGGTATTCGATCCGCGCAATACGGCCAGTCCTTGCTATCACTGCCTGTACGGCCACGGCAGCGAAGCCGAGCTGACCTGCAGCGAGGCTGGCGTGGTCGGCCCGCTGGTCGGCCTGGTCGGTAGCCTGCAGGCGCTGGAGGCGCTCAAGCTGCTGGCCGGTTTCGGTGAGCCGCTGGTGGGCCGCCTGCTGCTGATCGACGCGCTGGGTACGCGCTTTCGCGAGTTGCGGGTCAAACGTGATCCTGCCTGCGGCGTTTGCGGCGATGCCCAGTAACGCACCGATTGGCGTTTTTGACTCGGGCGTCGGTGGCCTGTCGGTGCTGCGCGAGATTCGTCAGTTGCTGCCCAACGAGACGTTGCTCTACGTTGCCGACAGCGGCCATGTGCCCTATGGCGAAAAAAGCCCGGAGTACATTCGCGAGCGCTGCGTAGTGATCACCGAGCACTTGCGCGCGCAGGGTGCCAAGGCCCTGGTGCTGGCGTGCAATACCGCGACTGCCGCTGCGGCTGGAGAATTGCGCGAACGTTATGCGGATTTGCCCATCGTCGGCATGGAACCAGCGGTGAAACCGGCGGCAGCAGCGACCCGCAGTGGCGTGGTCGGTGTGCTGGCGACCACCGGTACGCTCAAGAGCGCACGATTCGCTGCGTTGCTCGATCGCTTCGCCAATGACGTGCGGGTGATTACCCAGCCTTGCCCGGGGCTGGTGGAATGCATCGAGGCGGGAGAGCTGCAGGCACCGGCTACGCGTGAACTGCTGCAGGGGTATGTGGCGCCGCTGCTGGCGGAGGGTTGCGACACGCTGATTCTCGGCTGCACTCACTATCCCTTCCTGCGCCCGTTGCTGGGTGAGCTGGTGCCGCCATCGGTGACCCTGATCGATACCGGTGCGGCAGTGGCGCGTCAGTTGCAGCGTCTGCTCACTCAGCATGACCTGCTGGCGACCACACCGGCCCAGGCGACTCGCTATTGGAGCAGCGGTGAAGTTTCGCAACTTTGTCGAGTACTGCCGATTTTGTTAGGCGAAAAAGCCGAAGTTCTTTCGATATAGTGAATTTTTCTCCGATTAGGCTATCCCTCCTATCGGATACTTCTATATTTTTGTCACGGCCTGATAAAAACCTCTCGCTAAAAAAGGAATGACTCATGAAGAAGTTGTATGCCTTTGCTGCAGCCACTGCGCTCTCGTTCGGGGCTCTGGGCGCTGCGCAGGCTGCGGATGTAACCGCGGCTATTGGTCAGAGTGGCGATTCCACCATGGTTTACCGTTTGGGCGCGCAGTGGGACTGGAACCATAGCTGGCTGGAAAGCAGCTACGGCCGTCTGACGGGTTATTGGGACCTGGGCTACACCTATTGGGATGGCGATGACACGGCGAGCAACCACAGCCTGTCCTTCGCCCCGGTATTCGTTTACGAGTTCGCCGGGCAGAACGTTCGCCCCTACATCGAAGCCGGCATCGGCGTTGCTGCGTTTTCCAGCACCGAGTTGGAAAGCAACGAGCTGGGTTCGTCCTTCCAGTTCGAAGATCGCATCGGCGTAGGCCTGCGTTTCGCTGGGCAGGAAATCGGCCTGCGGGCGATCCACTATTCCAACGCCGGTCTGAAGAAGCCCAACGATGGCGCCGAAGCCTACACCGTGCATTACCGCATGAGTTTCTAAGCAGCCGTCGCGGCACGGTGAAGAAATCGCCTCTCTACGAGGGGCGATTTCGTTTCAGGTGGTGCTCAGATCATTGGGTCCCAGCGCTGCGACCAGTCGGTGTCTTCGGCAATGATCTCGCGCAGCAGATCGAACGACTGCTGCAGCACTGCCGAGTCGCGCTCCCGGGAATATACCAGGTAGGTCGGGTAGCTGAACTCGGGCGCACGGGGCACGCGTTTGAGCACCTTCTTGTCCAGGTAGCTCTGCACCACTCGCGTGCGGAAGTAGCCAGAGCCGCCGTGTTCGAGGATGTACTGCAGGGCCAGCGGCCCGAGGTTGAAGGACACCGGCGCCTTGGCCCGATCCGGCAGCGCGCTGTCGTGTTGCAGGCGGAACGCCTCGCCCCAGTCGACGTACACGTAGGGTTCGGGATTCTTCGCACGCACCAGGATCAGTTTTTCTTCCAGCAACTGCTCCACCTGCATGCCAGGCCAGTAGTTCGGCTGATACACCAGGGCGGCATCCAGCACGCCCAGTTCCAGTTGACGCAGCAGTTCCTGGCCGTCGCCGATATGGGTGTGCACGGTGTACTGGTCGATGTGCGCACGGATGCGACTGACCCAGCGCAGCATTAGCGGGTTGCACAGGCTGACTTCGCCGCCGACGTGGATGACGTTGTGATAGCCATCCGGCAGGGGCAGGTCGCGCTGCGCCGCCTCCCAGGTTTGCAGTATCTGGTTGGCATAGGCGACGAAGGCTTCGCCGTCGGCCGTCAGCTTGGCCCCGGCTCGGTTGCGTACGAACAGCGTGCAGTTGAGGTGACCTTCGAGCTTCTGGATGCGCGCTGTGACGGCTGTCTGGGTAACGTGCAGGCGTTCGGCGGCGGCGATGAAGCTGCCGCTGCGAACGATTTCCAGAAAGGTGCGGGTCAGATCGATGTCCATGTCGTGGCGGTGCTCAGCAAGCGGGCAGATGGGCAGACGGGCAGTGTAAGGGCTGCTCTGGCACTTTTCGATGAGCAGCCGCATTAGGGGGAGCGAGCTTGGATCGCAGTAGGTCGCTGCCTCAATCGAAGTGGGCCAACAGATCTCGTTGCAACGCCGCAATCACGTCGGTCTGGGTGATGATCCCCACCAGCTTTTCGTTCTCCAGCACCGGCAGGCAGTGCAGGCCGCGATCAGATAACACCCCGATCAGGTCGACGACGTGCGTATCGACATCGGTGCAGCGTACCGGGCTACTCATCAGCTCCCCCAGGCGCGGGCGAGGGCGTCGCTTGAACAGGCCAAGGCGCTTGGCCGGGCGGTGATGCAGGGGGGCGATCAGGTCGCTGAGGCTGACGATGCCGACCAGTTGCTCATTATGGTCGAGGATTGGCAGCGCCTTGAGGTGATGGTGGCGCAGCAGGTGCAGGCCCTGTTTGATGCTGGTGCCCGGCGTGGCGCAGATCAGATCGCGTGACATCACCTGGCCGGCGCGGATATCGCCCATGCTGCGGCGCAGCGCATAGCGCTCGGTGCTTTTGACGATCATCGCCAGGTCTTCGCGAGTCACGTCGACGAAGGCGCCGAGTTCGTCGAGCGCCTGGTCGAGGTCGGTATCGCGGATGCCTACGCGCTCGCCGGGCAACGGGTCGCGGGTATGGTGTGCATCGGCTGCTGGCGCAGTCTGGCGCGGGTAGCGCATGCCGGTGAGGTTGTTATAGATCAGAGCACTGCTCAGCAGGCCCAGCGCGGCGATCACCACCGTCATGGCCGGGTGCCAGGCGGGTATGCCCGGTGCCACGGGCGCGAATACGACGCAGAAGGCGATGGCACCGCCTGGCGGGTGCAGGCAACGCAGCGGGCACATCAGCAACAGGCTCAGACCTATCGCCAGGGCGGCGCCAAGCAGGCTGTGATCGAGCAGATGACCGACCAGCACACCGACCAGTGTGGCGCACAGATAGCTGCCGAGGATCGACCAGGGTTGCGCCAGTGCGCCCGAAGAGACGGCGAACAGCAGTACCGCCGAGGCGGCCAGCGGGCCGGAGAAGTGCACGGCCAGCTGCGGGCCGAAAAGCTGGCCGCATAGCCAGGTGGTGAAGACAAAACCCAGGCTGGCGCCGAGTGCCGCGCGCAGCCATTCGCGTGGCCGCGTGTGTGGAGCCTCGGGGAGAAAGGCGATGCACCATTGGTGCAGGCGTGATGGTGTGTTCATGGTATCCGGTCAAAAAAGAGGGCCCTTCACTGCTGAAAAGCCCTGAGGGTGCCGCAAGCGGCACTTCTGGACGCCCGTCCGTGGGCGAAGGAACGTCAAGCGAGCAGACACTCTTCGGTCGGATTGCCGGGCTCTTCGAGTGGCTGCGTGGTGACCTTGCAAGGGCGGCCCGTGGCTTGCGTCATGCGCGCCGCCGCTTCTGGGTCGTCGGCGAAGGGCAGCAGGCTGGCCTGGTCGAGCGTCGACGGAATGCTACAGCTCAGCCAGCAACCGAGCAGGCAACCCAGCGTGGCGAGAACCGGCAGGATCAGGGCGTCAGGCATTGGCGGCGGCTCCAACATCCGGGGTGGAGGGCACGGCATCGATGCGTTCGCCGCTGCGTACCGTCAGCCAGGTGTTCCAGGCCATCAGCAGCATGCCGCTGGCGAAGACCGCCCCGCCAAGCAGGCGCACGACATAGCCGGGGTGGCTGGCTTCCAGCGCCTCGACGAAGGAGTAGGTGAGGGTGCCGTCCTCGTTCACCGCACGCCACATCAGGCCCTGAGTGATGCCGTTGACCCACATCGAGGCGATGTACAGCACGGTGCCGATGGTCGCCAGCCAGAAGTGCGCATTGATCAGGCCGACGCTGTGCATCTGCGTGCGACCATAGAGCTTGGGCAGCATGTGGTAGAGCGCGCCGATGGAGATCATCGCCACCCAGCCCAGGGCTCCCGCGTGTACGTGGCCGATGGTCCAGTCGGTGTAATGGGAAAGCGCGTTGACCGTCTTGATGGCCATCATCGGGCCTTCGAAGGTGCTCATGCCGTAGAACGCCAGCGAAACGACCAGAAAGCGCAGGATCGGATCGGTGCGCAGCTTATGCCAGGCGCCGGACAGGCTCATCATGCCGTTGATCATGCCGCCCCAGCTTGGCGCCAGGAGGATGACCGACATGGCCATGCCGAGGGTTTGCGCCCAGTCCGGCAGAGCAGTGTAGTGCAGGTGATGCGGGCCGGCCCAGATATACAGGGTGATGATCGCCCAGAAGTGCACGATGGACAGGCGATAGGAATAGATCGGCCGCTCGGCCTGCTTGGGCACGAAGTAATACATCATCCCCAGGAAACCTACCGAGAGGATGAAACCGACCACGCTATGGCCGTACCACCACTGGATCATTGCATCGGTGGCGCCGGAGTACACCGAGTAGGACTTGAGCAGCGAGACTGGTTCGGCGATGTGGTTGACCACATGCACCATGCCCGTGACGATGATGAATGCACCGTAGAACCAGTTGCCCACGTAGATGTGGCGCACCTGGCGGCGAGCGATGGTGCCGAAGAACAGGTAGGCGTAGATCACCCACAACAGGGTGACCCACAAGGCGATCGGCCACTCCATCTCGGCATATTCCTTGGAGGAGGTGATGCCCAGCGGATAGCTGACGATCATCGCCAGCACGGCTGCCTGCCAGCCCCAGAACAGGAAGTTGGCCAGGCCGTCGGAGATGATCCGTACTCGACAGGTACGTTGCAGCACGTAGAACGAGGTGGCGAACAGCGCGCCGCCGCCGAAGGCGAAGATCACCAGATTGGTGTGGACGGGGCGGATACGTCCGAAGCTGAGCCATGGAATACCGAAGTTCAATTCCGGCCAGACCAGTTGGGCCGCGATGAATACACCCATGCCCATTCCGAGGATGCCCCAGAACAGAGTGGTGAGGGTGAAGCGGCGAACGATCTCGTAGTTGTAATAATGGGGTGCAGTCGCAAGGGTAGCCATCATGAATCCGTCTAGCTGAGAATTTCAGGCATGTCTCTCCTGTCGCTCGGAACGGGCTGTTGGCGGGTTCGCAAGAGCGTGGCGGGGGCGAGGGAGAGAGCACCGAAAGTGTGCGGGACGGCGATGGATTCGACTAATTAATAATAAATACGCTTTTATTCTTTTTTTTTGATATCAAGCCATGAAGTGCGACCGAGTAACGCACTGGATTGGTGCTGGTGCACTGAAATGGCTCGGTGTTGAGCCAGGGTGTTCCTTCATGGTTGATCGTTATGTATTTATAGAAATGCACTTACTCAACATTAAAATTCATGCATAAGATGTTACTGGCTATAGGCGGTGGCGATGCCGCGCCGTTCTTCCAGGCATTCGGCGGCGCCGAGTTCGAACTCGCGGCAGATCAGCGGGCGCTGTGCATAGATGGTGCAGCGCATGCTGTCGCGGTCCAGTGCGATGCACCAGCCGTCGTCCAGGCGGCGCATGACCTCACCGCCCCAGGCGTCGGTATCGATGTAGCGTTGTGGCACGCCGGTGTCGCCGATCAGCATCACTTCCAGTTGGCAGCAGCAGGCTGCACAGGTGCTGCAACTGATTTCGGGGGTGGTCGGCAGTTGGGTAAGGGAAATGGTCTCGCTCATGGCGCGGCAGTGTACGCCACGCCGTGGCGATCAGGGGCTTGGGCTGACAGACGCAGCGCTACCCTGGCAGGCGCTGAAAAACGGCCTGCTAGGCCGAGCGCCGGCTACGCAGGCTCTGCTCGTATTGCCCGCCATACAGCTTGGCGAAGCCATGGAGTACCGGCATGACCACGGCCCAGACGCCAGCGAAAATCGCCAGGGTCGGCCAGGTACCCAGCGGCAGCTCGACGCCCGCGATCTTCGCGCCGCCGTAGTAGGACAGCGGTGCGGCAAGCGCGCCCAGCAGGCTGCTGCGCCACCAGGGCTGTGCGGTCCAGGCCAGGCAGTGGTTGAGCGTGCTGGCCAGCAACAGCCAGAGCAAGGCCAGCCACAGCGGGATCAGCTGGCGCGGTTCGCCGAAGTCGAATACCCCGAGGTTGAGCAGAAAACTGTCCAGCGCGCTGCCGGCGAGAAATACGCTGAGCAGCAGCTTGCCTTCCGCCGCCCAACTGCTGACCCAAAGCAGGTGCACGCCGATGATCGCCGCCACTACCAGCAGCCAGGGGCTATCGCCGGCGAAGACGCAGACGAGCCAGCCAAGCTGGAACAGGAGGGCATTGGCGATCAGCTTAGGCATCGAAGTTTCCCAACAGTGGCGCAGGGCGAGCGGCCGGTTTGGCCAGCAGCAGTTGCGCGGTACCAATGGTGCGTTCGAGGAAGCCGCCTTCGCAATAGCAGAGGTAGAACTCCCACAGGCGATAGAAGTAATCGTCGTAGCCCAACTGCTCCAGGCGCTGGCGGGCCTGGCGCAGGTTCTCGTGCCACAGGCGCAGGGTACGCGCGTAGTGCAGGCCGAAATCTTCCATGTGATGCAGGTTGAAGTCGGTATGGCGGGTGACCACGTCGAGCATCTTCTGCACCGAGGGCAGGGCGCCGCCAGGGAAGATGTAGCGCTGGATGAAATCCACCGAGCTGCAGGCCTGTTCGTAACGCTGGTCGCGAATGGTGATGGCCTGCAGCAGCATCAGCCCATCGGGTTTGAGCAGACGCGCACATTGCTCGAAGTAGGTGGGGAGATAGCGGTGGCCGACGGCTTCGATCATCTCGATGGAAACCAGCTTGTCGTACTGGCCCTTGAGATCGCGATAGTCCTCCAGCAGCAGGGTTACGCGGTCCTGCAGGCCCATCTCGCGGATGCGTCGCTCGGTGTAGGCATGTTGCTCGCGCGACAGCGTGGTGGTTGTCACCCGGCAGCCGTAGTGGGTCGCGGCGTAGAGCGCCATGCTGCCCCAGCCGGTGCCGATTTCCAGCAGATGATCGGACGGCTGCAGGGCCAGCTTCTGGCAGATGCGTTCGAGCTTGTTCAGTTGCGCCTGCTCCAGGCTGTCATCCTCGCGCCTGAACATGGCTGCCGAGTACATCATGGTCGGGTCGAGAAACTGCTCGAACAGGTCGTTGCCCAGGTCATAGTGCGCAGCGATGTTGCGCCGCGAGCCCTGCCGGGTGTTGCGATTGAGCCAGTGCAGACCCTGGATCAGCGGCCGTCCCAGGCGCGCCAGGCCGCCTTCCATGGCATCCAGTACGTCGAGGTTGGCGACGAAGATGCGGATCACCGCCGTCAGGTCCGGCGTGCTCCAGTAGCCGTGGATGTAGGCCTCGCCGGCGCCGATGGAGCCATTGCCGGCCACCAGCCCCCAGGCGGCAGGATCGCTCACCCGGATCTCCGCGCGCAGCTCGCTCTGCGGCGTGCCGAAATGCAGGGTATCGCTGCCTTCCTGGATCAGCAGCAGGCCATGGCGCAGGTTTTCCAGCTGGCGCAGTACGGCGCGCCGCAGCAGGCCGGCGCCGATGCCATTGCCACTGCGTACCAGGCTTCGGGTGGAGGTCAGGCTAGAGCTCTTCATGGGGCGTGTCCTTCACGTACGGGCGGGCAACGCGGAAGCTGCCTTCCGCGGGGGAGTGGTCGAAAATCGGGATGCGCTTGAGCAGCAGGCGCAGGGCCTGCCAGTAGATGGCGGCCACGGTCTTGCCGGTCATCCAGGGGAAGCTGAGCAGATAGCGGTGCAGGCTGGCGCGGTCGAGCGCCTGGCGCTGCAGGCTGAGGCTGGCATCGAACATCTTGGTTGCGCCTTGCCAGTCGGCCATGTGCACGCCAAGGCGTTCACCGACAGGGCTGAAACTCATGCGGTATTCCAGCTCGCGCGGCAGAAAGGGCGACACGTGGAAGGCCTTGTCCACGCTGACCTGGTGACGCCCGTCGCCCTCAGCCGGCAGTACGTAGTGATAGCGCTCGCGCCACGGCGTGTTGCTGACTTCGCAGAGAATCGCCACCAGGCGTTCTTCGCTGTCATGGCAGTAGAAAATGCTCACCGGGTTGAAGGCCAGACCCCAGCTGCGTGGTTGCGTCAGCACGCAGATGCGGCCTTGCGGGCGTGTGCCCAGTGCTTCTTCCACGCGATTGCGCACCGCCTCGTGCAGTGCCATGCCCTGGCGGGTGGACTCGGGCAGGTAGTCGGTTTCGCGAAAGGCGAATGGCGCGAAGCGACCGGAGCCGGCCAGCTTCGACAACGCGAACAGCTGCGCCTGCTCACTCAGATCGAGATACAGCAGGCCCATGCGATAGCGAAAGGCATGGGCGCGTGGGGCGAAGCGACGATGCTGCACCCAGCCGCTGTACAGGGCGCTGTGCATCACAGCGTCTCTCCGAAGGCGCGCGCCACGCGCAGCGCGCTGACCACACCGTCTTCATGGAAGCCGTTGGCCCAGTAGGCGCCGCAGTAGTAGCTGTGCTGGGCGCCGAGCAACTCTTCCCAGCGCGCCTGGGCGGCGGTGCCGGCCAGGCTGTACTGCGGGTGAGCGTACTGGAAGCGTGCGAGGATCTTGCCTGGGTCGATGGCGGCGGTCTGGTTGAGGCTGACGCAGAAGGTGGTGTCGGCCTCGACGCCCTGCAGAATGTTCATGTTGTAGGTGACGGCTGCAGGCTGATCGGTCGGCCCGCCCAGTCGATAGTTCCAGCTGGCCCAGGCCAGCTTGCGCTTGGGCAGCAGGTGTGTATCGGTATGCAACACCACATCGTTGTTGGCGTAGGGCAGGGCGCCGAGAATGTCCCGCTCCTGTTCGCTGGGCTGCTCGAGCAGGGCCAGGGCCTGGTCGCTGTGGCAGGCGAAGATCACCTTGTCGAAGCGCTCGCTGCCGGCTGCGCTGTGCAGGGTGACGCCATCCTGATCACGGACGACGCGGCTGACCGGGCAGTTGAGGCGAATGCGTTCGGCGAAGCTGGCGGTCAAGGGTGCCACGTAGCTGCGCGAGCCGCCTTCGATCACCTGCCAGGTCGGCCGGTCGCTGACCGAGAGCAGGCCGTGATTCTTGCAGAAGCGCACGAAGAACTGCAGCGGGAAGCCGAGCATGTCGGCCAGCGACATCGACCAGATGGCCGAGCCCATCGGCACGATGTAATGCTCGATGAAGCGGCGGCCATAGCCGTTGCGCTCGAGGTACTGGCCGAGCGTGGTATCGGCGTCGATGCGGTTGTTGGCCAGGTCGTCCAGCGACTGGCGATTGAAGCGCAGGATGTCGCGCAGCATGCCCCAGAACGCTGGCGACAGCAGGTTGCTGCGCTGGGCGAACAGGGTGTTGAGGTCGTGGCCGTTGTATTCCACGCCGGTGGCCGGGTCGCTCACCGAAAAGCTCATTTCGGTGGGCTTGAAGCCAACGCCGACCTGCCCCAGCAGGCGGATGAAATTCGGGTAGGTCCAGTCGTTGAAGACGATGAAGCCGGTGTCGATGGCGTAATTTCGCCCCTCCACCTGCACGTCGACGGTGTGGGTGTGGCCACCGATCCAGTCGCTGGCCTCGAACACCTGAATGTCGTGCTGGCGGTTGAGCAGGTAGGCGCAGGTCAGGCCGGCGATGCCGCTGCCGACGATGGCGATTTTCATGCGTTGTCCTCGTTACGCGCCAGACGGCGACCTATGGCCAGTTGCAGGCTGCTGGGCAGGCTGCCGAGCAGTTTCAGTACGGCGATGAAGGGAGTGGGAAAGGCGATTTCGTGCGGGCGCTTGTCCAGGCGCGCGGCGATATGCCGGGCTGCGCGCTCCACGGGCCAGCGCATGGGCATGGGAAAGTCGTTCTTCTGCGTCAGCGGGGTGTCGACGAAACCCGGGCTGACCAGGGTGACGTCGATGCCTTCTGCCGCCAGGTCAATGCGCAGCGTCTGCATCAGGTAACGCATGGCCGCCTTGGAGGCACCGTAGGCTTCGGCACGTGGCAGCGGCATGAAGGTCACCGAGCTGCCGACCCCGACCAGATGAGGGCGCTCGCCGCGGCGCAGCAAGGGCAGGGCGGCTTCGATGCAGTAGCTGGCGGAAAACAGGTTGGCATTGACCACGCGTTCGATCATCGCCGCCTCGAACTGGCGAACCTCGACGTATTCGCAGGTGCCGGCATTGAGGATCGCGCAATCCAGCGCGCCCCACTGTTGAGCGATGCGTTCGCCAATGGCGCGCACCTGCTCGGCGTCGGTCAGATCCCCGGGGGCCACCAGCACCTGATCGCCATAACGTGCGGTCAGGGTTTGCAGCGGACCCGTGCTGCGCGCGCTGAGCGCCAGTCGATGGCCTGCGCGCAGCAACTCTTCGGCCAGGGCGGCACCGATGCCGCTGCTGGCGCCGGTCAGCCAGATGCGCTTCATGCCAGCCTCCGTTTCAGCCAGGCGATCACGCTGCCGAGTACGGGCAGGTGTTCGTAGAGCAGGGCGCCGGCATCGAAGTAATCTCGGTGCCGGTAGACGCGCTCGCGCCAGAGCAGGTGCGAGCAGCCTTCCACCGTGATCTCGGCGCCACCGCGCAGGCGTGGGTGGCGGTAATACATGGTCCAGCGCAGGTAGCCTTCGCCATCTGCGACCTGGTCGAAGCCGTGAAACTCGAAGCGCAGCGCTTCGACGTTGGCATACAGCTCGGCGAAGTAGCGGCGCATCTCGTTCAGGCCGTGCACTTCATGCAGCGGGTCGCGAAACAGCACATCGTCGCTGTACAGCTCGCCCAGGCGGTCGAGGTTGTCCTTGTTCAGCGCAGTGAAGCGCTCGGCGAAGTGGCGCAGAAAGTCGCTCATGCTGGAAGGGCCTCGGTGGAAAGGTTCTTGAACGCCGCCAGGGCACGCTCGCGCGAACGTGACAGGTCGACGATCGGCCGCGGATATCCGGATGGCGCGAACAGGCCGCCGAGCGCGGACGGGTCGTGGATGTCGCGCTTGTTCAGGCCGGACAGCTCCGGCACCCACTGGCGAATGAACTGGCCGTCAGGGTCGAACTTCTGCGACTGGCTGATGGGGTTGAAGATGCGGAAGTAGGGCGCGGCGTCGGTGCCGGTGGAGGCGCTCCACTGCCAGCCGCCATTGTTCGCGGCCAGGTCGCCATCGATCAGGTGGCGCATGAAGAAGCGCTCGCCCTCGCGCCAGTCGATCAGCAGGTTCTTGGTCAGGAACATTGCGACGACCATGCGCAGGCGGTTGTGCATCCAGCCGGTCTCCAGCAGCTGGCGCATGGCCGCGTCGATGATCGGCAAGCCGGTGCGGCCCTGCTGCCAGGCGGCCAGCTCCTCCGGCGCGTTGCGCCAGGGGACTGCCTCGGTTTCGGGGCGGAAGGCGCGATGCCGCGATACCCTTGGGTAACCGACCAGAATGTGCTTGTAGAACTCGCGCCAGAGCAGCTCGTTGATCCAGGTAACGACGCCCTGGTTGCCACTGTCGAACTCGCCGCGGTTGGCCGACAGCGCTGCATGCAGGCACTGCCGCGGCGAGAGGATGCCAGCGGCCAGATAGGCTGAAAGCTGGCTGGTGCCCGGTTTGGCGGGGAAGTCGCGTTCGTCCTTGTAGAAGGCCACCTGCTCGTCGGCAAAGCGCTCCAGGCGCTGCAATGCCGCTTGCTCTCCAGCGGGCCACAGCAGGCGCAAACTTTCGCTGGGCGTGGCGAAGCCCTTGACGCTGTCGGGAATGATGTCGCTCTTCACGACCATCGGCGTCTGCGCCTTTGGTAGCGTGACCAGCGGCGGTAGCGCGCTGTGCAGACGCTCGTAGCAGACCTTGCGGAACTGGCTGTAGACCTGAAAGTAACCACCGGAGCGTGTCAGCACGCTGCCCGGCTTGAACAGGATCTGGTCGAGATGGCTATGCCAGGCGATGGCCTGCTGGCTCAGGTAGGCGCTGACCCGACGATCGCGCAGGCTTTCGTTGATGCCGTATTCCTCGTTGACGTGCACGGCGCAGATGGTGTGCTCCTGGCAGACGTCGGCCACCTGAACCGGCACGTCACCCCAGTCGTGGCACTGGCGCACCAGCAGCGGCACGTTGAGTTCGGCCAGGGCCTTGCTCAGCTCGCGCAGATTACGCAGCCAGAAGTCCACCTTGCAGGGCGCATCGTCGTGACGCTGCCACTGATCGGGCGTGATGAGATACAGGGCGATGGTCGCGCCGCGGCTCATGGCCTGGCTCAGGGCGGTGTTGTCCTGGACGCGCAGGTCACTGCGAAACCACATCAGTTGCTGCATGGGGTTACCTCTTGAACGCTTAGCAGACCGTGACGCTGCAGCCAGGCGTGCGCGGCGAGCGGATCGTTGGCCGACTCCAGGTCAGCCAGGGCGTCGCGATGAATATGGGCAGCGGGGCCGGCGATCAGTAGCGGCACCGGGCATTGCTCGGCCAGGCGTGGCAACTGGCGGCGCACCAGGGTGCCGTCCAGTGCGTCCTCGGCGTAGAGTAAAACGGCACGTGGTGCGATGTGCTCCAGCGCCGTCAGTAGCTCATTAGGCGGCAGCGGCCAATCGAAGACTTCCACCGGGCAATCGCTGGCACTGGCCAGCCAGGCGCATAGCCACAGGCCCGGTTCCATCGGGGCTTCACCCAGGTTGATCAGCAGCAGCGGCGCACCACCGACCTGGCGATTGCAGTGGTAGATGCGCGTGGCCAGCTTGCTGCGCAGCCAGGAAAGAAAGAACACCTGCTCGGCGCGTGCGCCGAACTGGCCCTGCCAGCGCTGGCGCAGATCACCGAGCAGCGGCCAGAACAGCTGCTCGGCCAGGGTGCTGGCAGGGTAGAGCGCCAGTGCCGAATTGAAGCGGTCGTCGAGGCGGCGCTCGTTGAGCTGGACGATGCAGCCGAGCATCTCGTTGCGCTGGCGCACCCAGTTGTCGCTGCTGGTGGCCTGGGGGACCTGGCCATGGTCGAGCAGCGCCTTGACCTGGCCGACGGCAACGCCTCGGGCCAGCCAGGCGAGAATGGCGTTGATACGTTCGACGTTGGCCGGGGAGTAGAGGCGATGGCCCTTGGGCGTGCGATACGGCACGATCAAGCCGTAGCGGCGCTCCCAGGCGCGCAGAGTCACGGCGTTTACGCCGGTGCTGCGCGCCACTTCGCGAATCGGCAGGTAGCCCTCATCGAGCGCCTGACGATAATCCTGGCTGGTGTCTTCGTCGGCAATGGTTTCGCTGGTCATGGCGTCACAGTGCGTTGCGCAGGGCAAGAGGTTCGGGATGTGGCTGCAGGTAAGCCTGTTCAGCGATGTAGCGATCCGGATGGCGGCGGAAGTGGTGTTTGAGCAGCGTCAGCGGCACTACCAGCGGCACGATGCCGTCGCGGTACTGGCCGATCAGCTGCTGCATCTCCTGCTTCTCGTCAGGGCTGAGGGCGCGCTTGAGGTAGCCGCTCAGATGCTGCAGCACGTTGCTGTGGGTGCCGCGCGTGGCGCATTTCTTCAATGCACTCATCAGCTCGCTGAAATAGTGCGGCGCCAGCTCGCCGAGATCATGCTGGCTCAGTTCGCCTAGCAGGCGTCCGAGCGACTTGTAGCGCGCCGGGTCGGTAGCCATCAGCAGGTACTTGTAGCGCGAGTGGAAGGCGATCAGCGCGCGCCGGGTCAGGCCCTGTTGCAGCAGGCGCTGCCATTCGGCGTGGGCGTATACGCGGGTAATGAAGTTTTCGCGCAGTACCGGGTCGTTGAGACGGCCATCTTCTTCCACCGGTAGGTCCGGATGGCGTGCGCAGAAGGCCGCGGCGAAGATGCCGCGGCCCGGTTCGCTTGGGCGCCCGCCTTCCTGATAGACCTTGACCCGTTCCAGACCGCAGGAGGGTGACTGTTGCATGAAGATGTAGCCGCTGATGCCCTGCAGCTCCTGCGCCATGCGCTCGCCATAGGCGGCCAGCGCATCGGTGACATCGCGTGAGCGGTCGACGGTGCCGACGGCACGCGGCGCCAGCGGATCACCGACCAGGCGTATCGGCTCGCGCGGGATCGACATGCCGATGCCGACTTCCGGGCAAACCGGGATGAAGTCGAAGTGTTCGGTCAGGCTGCGGCTGCACAGGCGCGACAGTTTATGGCCGCCGTTGTAGCGTACTTCAGCACCCAGCAGGCAGGCGCTGATACCCAGTTTGGCTTTGCTCGCTTGCATAACCTGACCTCGAAAGACCTTGTACATAAACTTGTTCTTGTACAACCTGTGTCTATCATAGGTGTGCGGTTGTACAAGTCAAATTATTTGTACAGCTTTGGTATTGCTTTGCGCAGCGCGGTACACGACAGCCGCGAAAGCGGTCGCCGTTGAAGGCCAGGTAGGAAGGGATCAGCGCCAGCCTTGTAGCCAGCGCTCGCTATCCTGCAATTGACGCCAATCGAGTTGCTGGCAGCGTTGGGTGAGTACCGCCTGGAGTTCGACGCCAAGGATGTTGTCGGCTTCATCGCGGATCAGTTCGGTGACCAGGAAGTGACGCTCGCGATTCTTTGGTTGCGCTGCCGTCCACTTCGACAGCAGCAGCTTGCGCGGGTTGAGGTGGCGCTTGCCAGGCTTGCCGTTGAGCGAGCTCATTGCAGGTGCTCGAGTAGGCGGCGCGCGGCATCCTGGCCGCTTAGCCAGGCGCCCTCGACTCTGCCGGACAGGCACCAGTCGCCGCAGGCATACAACCCCAGGTCGGCATCGGCCAGCGCGCCCCATTGGTGTGCCTGCGCGGGGCGTGCGTAGAGCCAGCGATGAGCAAGGGTGAAGCTCGGTGGCGGCACCGCGCAGCCGATCAGTTCGGCAAAGGCTCCATGTAGCTGTTCGATCACCGCTTCCTTGGCCAGGTCCAGGTGTTGCCGGCTCCAGGCGCTGCCGGCGTGCAGTACCCAGGTATCGATATGGTTGTCGCGACCGGGTTTGCTGCGGTTGCGAGCCACCCAGTCGAGCGGGCTGTCCTGTACGAAGCAGCCCTCCACACGGGTGTCCAGCGCGCTGTCGAAGCCCAGCGCCACGGCCCAGGTTGGTTCCATGATCACGCTTGCTGCGGCGCCAGCCAGCTTGGGAGCGGCCGCCAGCAGGGCCGTGGCTTGCGGTGCAGGCGTAGCGACTATGACGTGGCTGTAGGGGCCGTGGCTGTTGCCGTCTGCATCCAGCAGGCTCCAGTAGTGATCGCCGCGGAACACTTCGGTGATGCGGCAACTGAACCGGACCGGCAGGGCACCAAGCATAGCGCGGGTGATGGCGCTCATGCGCGGGCTGCCGACCCAGCGCACCTGCTCGTCCGGCGAGGCGCTCAGTTGGCCATCCTGAGCGTTGTACAGGCTTGGCTGCCATTCGGCGACCCAGCCACGGGCCTGCCATTGCTGCACGACTTCGACGAAGCGTCGGTCGCGGGCAGTGAAGTACTGCGCGCCTAAATCCAGGCTGCCGGCGTCGCTGCGTTTGCTGGCCATGCGCCCGCCGCTGCCGCGGCTCTTGTCGAACAGTTCGATGTTCTGCCCGGCCGCATGCAATGCCTGAGCGGCGGACAGCCCTGCGATACCGGTGCCAATGATGGCGATGGGTGCGTTCATGGTGACCTCTTCAGCGCCGAATGCTATATAGGCTAAGGTTTGGACAAAAGCTATACAAGAGTGTTTTCATGTACAGCTGGTGCCGTTCGAACCTGCTCAAAGCCTGCTGCGCGTCGGCTCTGCTGCGTTAAAAACTGGCTCGGACTGCTCATTTACAACTCGTAAACTCCGCGTCCTCGCCTGTTTTTGCCTTGCATAGCTCTAGCTCGCGAGCCTTTGAACAGGTTCTGAGTGGCGCTCCTTGCTTTAGGTTTAGGACAAACGCGACAGGTATGCGCGTCATGAACCAGACTAAAGGTGAAGTTTCTTCCATTGCCATGCGAGGACGATGCCATGCACATCCTGCTGACCGGCGGTACCGGCCTGATCGGTCGGGCGCTGTGCGCACATTGGGCCGAGCAGGGCCACCGCCTGACGGTCTGGAGCCGAGAACCCAGCCAGGTCGCGCGTCTCTGCGGCAGCGACGTACGCGGTATCGCTCGGCTCGAGGAGTTGGGTGAGGAGCCCCTGGATGCTGTGATCAACCTGGCTGGTGCGCCGATCGCCGACAAACCCTGGAGCAGCAAGCGCAAGGCGCTGCTGTGGTCCAGCCGTATCGGTTTGACCGAGCAGTTGCTGGCCTGGTTGCAGGGGCGAACGCAGCGCCCGACCGTGTTGCTGTCGGGCTCGGCAGTGGGCTGGTACGGCAATGCTGGTGAGCGTGAGTTGAGTGAAAGCACGCCACCGGTGACCGACGATTTTGCCGCGCAGCTTTGCGGTGCCTGGGAAGAAACCGCGCTGCGCGCCGAGGAGTTGGGCATTCGCGTGGTGCTGATCCGTACCGGTCTGGTGCTGAGCCCTGATGGCGGCATGCTCAAACGCCTGTTGCTGCCATTCAGGCTCGGCCTTGGCGGCCGCCTCGGCGATGGTCGGCAGTGGATGCCGTGGATCCATATCGCTGATCAAATCGGCCTGATGGATTTTCTCTTGCAGCAAGGCGATGCTCGCGGTCCTTATAATGCCTGCGCGCCGATACCGGTGCGCAATGCCGAGTTCAGCAAGGCGCTGGGGCAGGCTCTGAGTCGCCCGACCCTGTTGCCAGCTCCGGCCTTCGTCCTGCGTGCAGCCCTCGGCGAGATGTCCGAATTGCTGCTGGGTGGGCAGCGCGCCATGCCGAACCGCCTGCTGGAGGCGGGCTTCAGTTTTCGTTTCACCCATCTGGATGTGGCTCTGGTGGATTTGCTGAGCCATCACTGACTAGGATTTCGCATGACCGATCACGCATTGTTGCTGGTTAACCTGGGTTCGCCCGCGTCCACCGAAGTAGCCGATGTCCGCCGTTACCTCAATCAGTTCCTGATGGATCCCTACGTGATCGATTTGCCCTGGCCGCTGCGTCGCCTGCTGGTGTCGCTGATTCTGATCAAGCGCCCGGCGGCGTCTGCGCATGCCTATGCATCGATCTGGTGGGATGAGGGATCGCCGCTGGTGGTGCTCAGTCGTCGCCTGCAGGAAGCGATGAAGGCTCACTGGAACCATGGCCCGGTGGAACTGGCCATGCGCTATGGTGAGCCATCCATCGAGTCGACCCTGCAGCGCATGGCGGCGCAGGGCATTCGCCAGGTGACGCTGGCACCGCTGTATCCGCAGTTCGCCGACAGCACCACCACCACGGTGATCGAAGAGGTCAAGCGGGTGGTGCGCGAGCGCGGGCTGGACCTGCGTCTCTCCACACTCCCACCGTTCTACGACCAGCCGGAATACCTCGATGCTCTGGTGGCCAGTGCCAAGCCTTATCTGGAGCAGGATTTCGACCACCTGTTGCTGAGTTTCCACGGTCTACCCGAGCGTCACCTGCACAAGCTCGACCCCAGTGGCCATTGCCTGAAAGGCGACGACTGCTGTCGCAGTGCTTCGCCCGAGGTGCTCGCCAACTGCTATCGCGCGCAAAGCCTGCGCAGCGCCGAGTTGTTCGCCGAGCGCATGGGCCTGCGCCCGGAACAATGGTCGGTGAGTTTCCAGTCGCGCCTGGGCCGCGCCAAGTGGATCGAGCCCTATACCGAGACGCGTCTCGATGAGCTGGCCGCGCAAGGGGTGAAGAAGCTGTTGGTAATGTGCCCGGCCTTCGTCGCCGACTGTATCGAGACCCTGGAGGAGATCGGTGATCGCGGCCGTGAGCAGTTCGTCGAGGCCGGTGGCGAGAGCCTGCAACTGGTACCTTGCCTGAACGATCATCCACAGTGGGCAGCTGCCTTGAACAGCCTGTGCGAGCGGGCGCCGCAGTCACTTTAAGTCGTATCGCATACCGTCGAGGCGAGCCATTCGCCTTGGCGGGTATGAAGCATTCGCCGGCCTGATAACACCTTCGAGCGATACTCACCGCCGTTTATATCGTCCTAAGCTGACGGCTCTTTCAACCACCGCGCATCGCGTCAAGGGTGCTTCTAAAAACTATCTGCGTTGCCATCGCTGCGTTAAAAACAGGCTCACAGTCGAACGCTGAACGCGCTTTAGCGCGGCCCCGAAGGGGGGAGCGAAGCGAATCAAATGCTCATTTACAGCTCGTAAACTGCGCTTTTTCGCCGGTTTTTGCCTTGCGCTGACTGCCTCGCCTAGGTTTTTAAAAGCACCCCCAAGCGGTGCCGAGGAGAGCGTCCGTGCATAACAACAATAACGGCTATCCCTCCAGTGCCCGAGCCTGGGTCACTGTCGCCATCCTGATGGTGGCGTACGTGCTGTCCTTCGTCGATCGGCAGATTCTCAACCTGTTGGTCGAGCCCATTCGCCGCGACCTGCTGATCAGCGATACGCAGATGAGCCTGCTGATGGGGCTGTCCTTCGCGCTGTTCTACACCGTGTGTGGTATCCCGTTGGGCCGTGTGGCCGACACCCGCAGCCGGCGCGGCCTGATCGCCGTTGGCGTGCTGTTCTGGAGTGCTGCCACTGCAGCCTGCGGCATGGCCAAGATGTATTGGCAGTTCCTGCTCTGCCGCATCGGCGTGGGGGTTGGTGAGGCGGCGTTGTCGCCGGCCGCCTATTCCCTGATCGCCGACAGCTTTCCCGCCGAGCGCCGGGCCACGGCCATCAGCGTTTATTCGATGGGGGTTTATCTGGGCTCGGGCCTGGCCTTTCTGGTGGGCGGGCTGGTCATTCAGTTCGCCTCTGCGCAGGGCGACGTGGTCTTGCCAGTGCTGGGCGAGGTACGCCCCTGGCAGTTGATCTTCCTTATTCTCGGGGTCGCCGGCGTGCTGTTCACTTTGCTGATGCTGGCCGTCAAGGAACCGGTCCGGCGTGGCGCCGGCGCGGGCGTGGCTGTGCCGCTCAGCGAGGTGGGGCGCTATATCCGCGCCAACCGGCGTACCGTACTGCTGCACAACTTCGGCTTCGCCGGCCTGGCCTTCGCCGGTTACGGCAGCGCGGCCTGGGTCCCTTCCTTCTACATCCGCACCTACGGCTGGGATGCCGGCCAGGTCGGTATCGTCTATGGCAGCATCGTCGCGGTGTTCGGTTGCCTGGGGATTGTCTTCGGCGGCCGCCTGGCAGACTGGATGGCCAAGCGCGGGCGCAGCGATGCCAACATGCGCGTCGGCCTCTACTCGGCGCTCGGCGCCTTGCCGATGGTGACGCTTTTTCCGCTGATGGACACCGCGTTTTGGGCGAGCCTGCTGATGGCGCCTACGGTGTTCTGCCTGAGCATGCCGTTCGGCGTGGCGCCGGCGGCAATCCAGGAAATCATGCCCAACTCGATGCGCGGCCAGGCGTCGGCCATCTACCTGTTCGTCATCACCCTGATCGGCCTGGGCATTGGGCCGACAGCCGTGGCGCTGGTCACCGACTTCGTCTTCGCCGATGACGCCGCGCTGCGCTATTCGCTGCTGATCGTCACCACCCTGGCGGTGCTGATGTCGATCATCCTGCTGGCCAAGAGCCTCAAGCCTTATCGCGAGAGCGTGACAAGACTGGAGCAATGGGCTGCCAGTCCGGCCTGAGCCTGCGCGTTTTTCTGCCGTGTCGAGGGTTGTTCGGCACGGTTTATGCGCTAGCGCACGGGCAGCATGGAATTTTTGCGCTTTACTGAGGTTCTGAGTGTTGCGCGCGTCACTCCGGCGCGTGCCAGCCAGGGAATCTCCGAATGGGAGCGGGGCCAGCGTCTGCCGTGCAGGGCAGGGCATTCAAAGACTCGGTATCGGGACGACGGTTATTGCTGCCGGGGCTCGTTGCGCTCTTGTTGCTGGGCGGCTGTACGGGCCGGTTGGACAATGATTCGATCGTCCACACGCGCAACCCACTCAAGCCAACCGAGGTGTTGCAAACCGATGTCGACCGTATGGCGACCCTGGCCATGCGCAACAACCTCAACAGCCTGTATCGGCTGATGAACAAGTTGTATCAGCGTAATCCGCGCGAATGGCGCAAGAACTCCCTGCCTGATGCCGCCGCGGCCGAGCGTGCCATCCAGTATGCCATCGAGCACAACCAGGACTGGCCGACGTTGGGTGGGCGACGCGATGTCGCGGCGCTGGATTACTCGTTGAGCCCAGCCTTTCAGGGCGACCGCGTGGCTGCCTTCACCTATGCCATCGGCAGCATGCTGGTCACTGCGCACGGTGGGCGCACCGAGTTTTACCTGACCGACAGCTTCAATGCGCAATTCATCCACAACGCTGCGCGCAACTTGGAGAAGGCTGGTTGGATGCTGTCGCAGCGTCGTGATGCCGCGGGCCGGCCGCTACTGCTATCCAACGAGTTCTCCGAACAGGGCAATAACCTCAGCTATGCGGTGGAGTTCGGCAAGATGGTGGCGCGCCTCGATCTACTCACGCACGTGCTCGAAGAGCGTTACCGGCGCATGGGCGCTAACTACGCGCAGAGCCTGTTCCTGCTGAACTTCCTGCCAGTGCAGTAGCGCGTCACCGGTGCCAGCGCTGCTGGATTTCGTCCAGCTTTCCGGCTTTGCGTAGACGTACCAGGGCTTCGGAAAATTGCCGGGCGCGCTCGACATCGCCTTTGGCGAAGGCGACGAAGCGTGGCATCTGGATCAGCGGGCGAGGGAGTACGCGTACCTGCTCCTGGGCGCGCTGCTCACGGATGAAATACAGCAACTGAGTGTGATCGCCGACGATGATGTCGATGCGCCCGGCCAGCAGCATCGACACCAGCTGCCGTGGATTCTGGGCACTGCTGTCGCGAGCCAGGTCGGCGCGGTCGAAACTCTCCTCATAGGCATAGCCGCGAACCTGGCCGATTACGTACGGCGAAAGATCATCCAGTGTCTTCCAGTCTTTGATCGCGGTCTTGCCGGTGGTCATGAACACGGTCGAGCCACTGCGCAGCGGGCCGACCAGTTCGTACTGCTCCTGACGCTGCGGTGTGCCGGCGAACTGGAAGGCCATCTGCACTTCACCGCGGTCGAGCATGCGCTTGACTCGCTCCCAGGGATACAGACGAATTTCGTAGGGGACCTGTGCTTCGCGTAGCACGGCGTCGATCAGTTCGACATCGAGTCCGTGTGGGGTGTCGTCATCGGCGGTGACGAAGCTGTAGGGCGCGAACTGTTCATCGCCCACGACCCGCCAGGGCTGTGCTGCCAGCGAGTGACTCAAAGCCAGCAGGGCGAGCAGCAGATAGCGCATGGCGGGATACCTCGTGACCGACCTGTATTCAGGCTAGTCAGTTTCTTCGAACGAGGCGGGTGAGGCGAGGAATATCAGACCTTGCGCACGAACTCGGACTTGAGCTTCATCGCGCCGATGCCATCGATCTTGCAGTCGATGTCGTGATCGCCGTCGACCAGGCGGATGTTCTTCACTTTGGTGCCCACCTTGACCACCAGCGAGGAGCCTTTGACCTTGAGGTCCTTGATCACGGTGATAGTGTCGCCGTCCTGCAGCAGGTTGCCGACCGAGTCCTTGATCACGCGCGCATCGTCGCTGGCGTCGGCATTTTCGCCGGCTTTCCATTCATGGGCGCACTCGGGGCAGATCAGCTGGTCGCCGTCTTCGTAGGTGTATTCGGAGTTGCATTTGGGGCAGGGTGGCAAAGCGCTCAAGGGGCATCCTCAAGGTGTGATGAGAAAACCGCAGATTATATAGGGTTTTGTCGGCGGGCGCTGCTTCAGGCTGAGGCGCGCCTGGCAGTAGGGTGTTTTAAATATTGGACTTCTATCTGGCCGTTTTTGTCGGATATCGCCCTTGTAAGCCTTTTAATGGGCTTTCCGGCAGTATTGCTAGAAGGCCTGTTGTGAGATTTTGAGTGGATTTGTTTGACATATTTTACGGCTCGGGCAGACTGGCTGCAGATTCCGTTGCCGAACCGGGTAATGGGCAGCGTCGCTGCAGCCCCTCTCTGGATGGAGCTGACCCGGTTCGAGCCGCCGTCGGAAGGCGACACGCTGGCTCAGGAAGAGCATGGGTGCACGGGGTTAGCCAAACAGGCCATCCGTGTCGGCAGAGCCTCTGCTGTACACCGGTCTGCACAGCAACGACAGGCCCGGCCTGTCCCAAGGTGACGTATGTCCGAGAACAAGATCCGCAACACTTCCCGCAAGCCCGTCGTGCTGATGTCCATGGGCGCTCAAGAGCGCAAGGGCCACGACTACCAAGTAATGACTCACAAATACATCCAGCCTCTGGTCCAGTTCTCCGGTTGTAGGCCGGTGCTGGTGCCCACTTGCTGCGGTATCGATGACCTCGAGCAGTATCTGGACATGGCCGACGGCGTTTACCTGACCGGGGCCGGCAGCAATATCGACCCCGCGTTGTACGGGCAGGAGAACGAAACGCCGAACAAGGGCCAGGATCGTGACCGTGATCTGTTCGACCTGCCGCTGATTCGTGCCGCCATCGCCCGCGGTCTGCCGATCTTCGGTATCTGCCGGGGCATGCAGGAAATCAACGTGGCACTGGGCGGCGACATCTATCAGAAGGTCTACGCCGAGCCCGGCTTCAACGACCACCGTGAAAATCCTGATGACCCGGTCGAGGTGCAGTACGCGCCCAGCCACAGCGTACGTCCGGTGCCCGGAAGCTGGTTCGCCGACCTGCTGGGCAAGGACGAGATCCAGGTCAACTCCCTGCATGGCCAGGCCATCCGCACGCTGGGCAAGGGGCTGGAAGTGCTGGCCACCGCCGAGGATGGCCTGATTGAGGCCGTTCACGCGCCAAGCCTGTCGCCTTTCCTGTTTGCGGTGCAGTGGCATCCGGAATGGCAGGCCGCGCTGAACCCGGATTCGGTGAAGATCTTCCAGGCTTTCGGTGACGCCTGTCACCGTCGTGTAGCCTCGCGCAACAGCCGTCAGGCTGCCTGAATCAGGCGCTGCCGCCAGCTCCTCCGTCAGTAGGGGCTTGGCGGCTGCGGCCAGTTCAGGGTGCCGCTGTCGCTGAAGCGGCGCGTGCCGAACAGGCCGTCAGCCAGTTTGCCGCGCAGCCTGTAGGGCACCTCCTGACCCGGTTGGTAGCCGGCAGCACCCCAGGCTTGGCGCATCACCGAAAAGGCGGAAATGCTCACCGGCACGCTCACCACCGTTTCCCCGAAGCGCGGCACGTTGCCGCTCTGATCGCTGACGCCGCTGGCCAGTGGCTGGCCGTTCACATCCAGATCAAGTGCCATACCGTTGAAGCTCACCGCGCTGTCGTTGGGGTTCTGCACCCGCAGCTTGACCGCGAAGCGCACCTCCAGGCCCTGACCGGGCAGCGGTTCCAGGCCGACCAGGTCGACCCGCAGCGGGTCACGATTGCTCAGGCCGGCACAAGCGCCGAGGCCTGCGGCGAGCAGGATGACAAGGCAAAGACGGAGCAGGCGCGGCATGGCGATCTTCCCTGGACTTTGTGGGCTCAGGATAGAAGACCACTGTGCTTGCGATTAGCTCCCGGCACGTTGCCGGCTGCCCAGCACCAGTGCGATCCCACCCAGCACGGCAACGGAGCTGAGCATCAGGCGCACGCTGAGTGCTTCGCCCAGCAGCAGGCTGCCACCAAGTGCGGCGAGGATCGGTACGCTCAATTGCACGGTGGCGGCCTGGCTGGCGCGCAGGCCGGGCAGGGCGCTGTACCAGATGGCGTAACCGATACCTGAAGTCAGCGCACCGGACAGCAGCGCATAGAGCAGGCCTGGTCCATCCCAGTCGAGCTGCCCTAACAGCAACGTAGCCAGCAGTAACGCCAATGGCGTTGCGCGCATGAAGTTGCCGGCGGTCACCGCCAGCGGACTCCCCTGGCCACGCCCGAGCAAGGAATACGCGCCCCAGGCGATACCGGCCAGCAACATCAGCAAGGCGGCCAACAGCGGTGGCGCGCTGGCGCCTGGTAGCAGCAGCGCCAACAGGCCCGCCGCAGCCAGTGCTGTACCAAGGCTGGCTGCCAGGCCAAGACGTTCGCCGCGCAGCCAGCCCCAGAGCAGCATGCTCAACTGCACCGCGCCGAACAGCAGCAGGGCACCGACACCGGTATCCAATTGCAGGTAGGCGAAGGAAAAGGCAGCTGCATAAGTGAACAGCGCCAGGGCGCCAGTCCAGTTGCCGGCCAGGGGCTGCTTGCCTTGCCGCAGTTTCAGCAGTGCCCACAGTGTCACTGCGCCGCAGAGCAGGCGAATGGCGGTGAAGCTTGCCGCGTCGATCTGGGTTTCACGCAATGCCAGGCGGCACAGCAGCGAGTTGCCGGCGAAGGCCAGCATGGCGAGGGTGGTGAGTAGCAGGATACGCGGAGGCATCGTCCATCCTTGGGTGAAGGTCTGGTGATGCCTCGCAGCTAAACATGCCCGGCCGATGCTGGGCATTGGCAGAAGGTCGCAAGTCGCTGCGACCTTGGCCGTTCACGCATGCGCGCGGCGATCAGAAATGCGCCTTGACCAGCAGGCTGGCGGTGTTCTGGTCGGTCGGACCGACGAAGTTGTCGCTGACGAAACCACCGTCCTTGATGCCGTACTTGTTCTTCCAGTAGTCGTACTCGATGCCGACGTAGAGCTGTTTCTCGCCCCACTTCATGGCTTTGCCCAAGTCGTACTTGATCTGTGGGTTGAAGTGCAGGTTGGCGTGGTAGTCACCGCGGCGGTTGCTGTCGTTGTCCACCACCCAGTCCATGAAGCCGTCGATGAGGATGTCGGATTCGCCGACCGGAATGGTGTAGCTCCATACCGGGGTGATCTGCCAGACGTTTTTGCCTGGGCGGCTGCCGTCCGGTTTGCGCAGGTAGGTGTTGAGCTGGAAGTAGTCGAAACCGGGAATATCCAGATCGAATGCCGGGCCGAGCAGGTAGGCATCGACGTCCTTCTCGCCGAATTCGTAGGTGAAGGCCAGCAGTACGTCCTTGATCGGTCCGAAGGACAGGTCGGCACCACTGATCTTGCCGAACGACAGGCGTGGGCTGAATTCCCCGTAGTAGGTGTGGCCGTCGCCGTTACCATTCTGCGCGTCGGTGTTGTACTTGATCACATCGGTAAAGAAGAACAGGTCACCGAAGCTCCAGCCGCTGGCGTGCTCGAAGGTGACGGTCTGCTGGATCTCCGGGTCGATCTTGAAGTCCTGCCCATAGAGATAGGTCAGGCTGTTGTTCTGCCAGTGCAGCAGTTCACCGGCGATGGCCTGGCCGCCGGCCAGCAGACCACTGGCGAGCGCCAGCGAAGAAAGGGTGCGATTCATGAAAGCTCCTGGTGGTTAAGACGTGTCGTTATGGTTCTTGTGGCCTGCCATCTCTGGCGGAGGATCTTCGGGTCATCGTGGCGATGTCCAAAGAACGCTCATGGCGTTATTAAAGTTGTCTGCCTGGTCAGGCTGGTACAGCTAGAGCAAAAACGGCGCCAATTCTCGTGATTGATCATATTCCTTGCAAATCAATCGGATGCACGGATATCCCGCAGTTGATCCGGCGTCGCCATTGCACCGTTTTCTGACCGAGAGGACAGATACAGCCATAACTTGGTGCGCAACCGTCTGGCGGATGTCCGGGGACGGCTTCAGTTGTGAGTTTGATTATTTTTATTATGGTCGTAATATGATATTTAAATTATGGTTGTAATTTAATTGGTGGGAGGATGTCCTCTCACTCATCCCCCCCCTGGAGACTCACCATGAATGCCCAAGCCACCCTCGGAACTGCTCTGATCACAGGCGCCTCGACCGGTATCGGTGCGACCTATGCCGATCGCCTGGCTCAGCGCGGTCACGACCTGCTGCTGGTGGCACGCGATGCCCAGCGTCTCAACGCCTTGGCCGAGCGCCTGGGGGCCGAGTACGGCGTTGCGGTCGAGGTAATGCCGGCCGATCTCACCAACAAGGCCGACGTGCTCAAGGTGGAGCGGCGCCTGCGTGAGGACTCCTCCATCACCCTGTTGGTCAACAATGCCGGCGTTGCCATGAACGGCACGCTGGCGGCGGCCGATCTGGAACAGGCCGAGGCGATGATCCAGCTCAACGTGGTGACGCTAACTCGCCTGGCCGCCGCAGCGGCAGCCAATTTTTCCGCTGCCGGGCGTGGCGGGATCATCAACCTTGGCTCGGTGGTGGCCCTTGCTCCCGAGATGTTCAACGCCGTCTACAGCGCGACCAAGGCCTATGTATTGAGTCTGACGCAGACGCTGGCTGGTGAGGTGCGCGAGCGTGGGGTGCAACTGCAGGCGGTGATGCCGGGCGTGACCCGCACCGAAATCTGGGAGCGCAGTGGCACCGATGCCTCGGCGCTGCCGCCATCGATGATCATGGAAGTGGGGGAGATGGTCGATGCGGCGCTAGCCGGCTTCGATCAGAAGGAACTGGTGACCATCCCGTCGCTACCTGACGCCGCCGATTGGGACGCCTTCGTCAAGGCGCGAGCAGCGTTGGGGCCGAATCTGTCGCGCAATCAGGCGGCCGGACGCTACAAGTGATACCTGGGCGCTGCGCACACCGGGTCTGGCACCACTCTCGGGGCTCTGCTACAGCGGAGCCCGCTCGCACCGCGTAGCACAGGTGCGCATGGCGCACCCTACGATAGCTTCGGGCCCGTCACTGCTTCTGTGCCTGCTCAATCAACAGGCGGCGGGTGGTTTTCAGCAGGCGGTCGGACAGTTCCGGGTCCTTGACGCTACGCGACAGCAGCAGTGCGCCAACCATGGCCGACAGCATCAGCACGCTTTCATCGTCGGCATCATCGCCGGACAGGTTGCTTTCGATCAGTGCCAGGCGGTTGCGCACCATCGCGTCGGTGGTCGTACTGGGTTCGCCACGCTGGCCCAGTTCCGCCGACATGGTCGGCAATGGGCAGCCAGCACCAGGATTGGCGCGGTGCGCGCTGGACAGGTAGCTGGCAATGAAGTGCGGCAGCGGCGCTTCGGCGTCCTTTGCCAGTGCCTCGGTGCTGCTGGACAGCTCCTGCACGGCATGTTGCAGGGCGGTTTCCACCAGATCGTCCTTGGATTTGAAATGGGCGTAGAAGCCGCCGTGGGTCAGGCCCAGCGCCTTCATCAGCGGTTGCAGGCCGGTGGCACCGACGCCGTCGCGGCGAAAGCGCAGGGCCGCCTCCTCGATGATGCGTTGATGAGTCTTGGCCTTGTGATCTTCCGAATAGCGCATGGGCTTCCCCGTCTTTCAGATGCTGGCCGTCATCTTACACCCCCATCGCTGTTCTGGCGTGGGGCGTTCATATCGAGAATCAAGCAGGTGGTGGAGGCCACGGCGTAGAGGCGTTCGTCGACGTCGTACAAGCGCCCTTCGGCCAGGGCGGTGGAGCGACCGAGGTGAATGATGCGGCCCTCGGCACGTACCGGGCCGGCCTCGCTGCGCAGCGCGCGGATATAGCTCACCCGCAGGTCGGCGGTGGTGTAGCCCTGGCCAGGCTTGAGCAGGGTATGCACGGCGCAACCCATGCAGGAGTCGAGCAGGGTGGCGATGTAGCCGCCGTGCACACTGCCCAGCGGGTTGTAGTGGCGTTGGTCGGGCGAGCCCTGGAATACGAACAGGCTGCTGGCCCACTGCACCGGGGTGAAGTCGAGCACTGCGTTGATCGGCGGCGAGGGTAGGTCACCGCGACCGATACCGTCGAAGAAATCCATCGGCGTCATGGCGGCCACCTCCGCCAGGCTGAGGGTGCCGGGGGCGGCAAGCTGGCTGCGCACCGCCTGTTCTTCGGCGATCCAGGTAGCGAGGCGGGCGTCTCGGGATAGGGCGGTCATACAGACTCCAGGTAAATATGATGGACGACATTCAATGTTTCATATTATGGTCGAAATATAAATAGCCGCCAGTCGCTGTCGATCGGAGTTCCGCCATGCAGCCTTCCCGTGTTCTGTTGATCATCCTGATGCTGCTCACTGCGCTGGGCGAAACCTCCACGCAGTTGCTGATCCCTGCGCTGGGCGAGCTGGAGCGAGGCCTGCATGCCAAGCCCGGCAGCAGTCTGCTGGCGCTGTCGTTGTTCGTCGGTGCCTTTGGCCTTGGCCAGTTGTGGCTCGGGCCGCTGTCGGATCGACTGGGGCGCCGGCCGGTGTTGCTCGTTGGCTTGAGCCTCTATCTGCTGGCGACCCTGGGCATGCTGCTGGCACCCAATATCGAGATGCTGATCGGCATGCGCGTGCTGCAAGGTCTGGGCGCCTGTGCGGCGCTGGTGCTGGCGCGGGCCATCGTCCGCGATGTGTGGCAGGAGCAGGCGGGGCCAGCCCTAGCGCTAACCGTGCTGGGCATGTTCACGGCTATCGTGCTGTCGCCGGTGGTCGGTGGTCTGCTGACCCAGTACGGCGGCTGGCGCGCACCGCTATTGGCGACCCTGCTGCTCGGCAGCCTGGCTCTGCTATCGGTGCTTGGCCGCTACCGCGAGACGCATCTGCAGCGTGATCCCTTGGCGGGCCGGCTCAAGGGGCTGCTGGCCAACTATCTGCAGGTCTGGCCCAGCTGCCGCGCGCTGGCGCTGACCATCGCCTGCACCTATGGCGCGATGTTCGTCGTGGTGGCCGGCTCGTCGTCGGTGTACATCGGCCAGCTGGGGTTGAGCGCCGCGCAGTACGGGCTGACCTTTGCCCTGGTCGTTTCCGGCTTGCTCGGCGGTGCGCTGTTCACCCTACGTAACGTGCAACGCATGGGGCCGCAACGGGTAGTCGGCATCGGCGTGGCGCTGGTGCTGATCGGGTCGCTGCTGACCCTGGTGGTTTATCAGTTGTCCGGCCTGTCGCTGCTGGGGCTGTCGCTACCGCAGGTGTTGGTGACGCTGGGTGGCGGCATGCTGCTGCCCGCCGCCGTGGCCGGCGCGGTGATTCCCAATCCGCAGCGTGCCGGCTTGGCGGCAGGTTTGATGGGCTTCTCGCAGATGGCCGGCGCCACCCTGGCGGGGTTGCTGCTCGGCGCTCTGCAGGATGGCTCGGCTTGGCCTATGGTTGCCCTGAACACGCTGTTCGCCGTGCTGGCGTTTCTGTTCTTCCACCTTCTGCGTGTCCGCCCGGTCGTTACGGCTGCGGTGGTCGGCAAACTTCCCTGATTCGAGGACAAAGCAATGAGCAGCTATGACGTGGTCATCATCGGCGCCGGCCCCGGCGGTTACAACGCCGCCATTCGCGCCGGCCAACTGGGCCTGAAGGTGGCCTGCGTGGAAGGTCGCGAAACCCTTGGCGGCACCTGCCTGAACGTCGGTTGCATGCCGTCCAAGGCGCTGCTGCATGCCTCCGAACTCTACGAGGCGGCGGCCGGTGGTGAGCTCAGTGCACTGGGGGTAGAGGTTACGCCGACGCTCAACCTGGCGCAGATGATGAAGCAGAAGGCCGACAGCGTCGAAGCCTTGACCAAGGGTGTGGAATTCCTGTTTCGCAAGAACAAGGTGGAATGGGTCAAGGGCTGGGGACGCATCGACGGCCCTGGTCGGGTGCAGGTCAAGCTGCACGAGGGCGGCGAGCGCCTGCTGGAAACGAAGAACATCGTCATCGCCACTGGCTCCGAGCCGACGCCGCTGCCGGGCGTGACCATCGATAATGCGCGTATCCTCGATTCCACCGGTGCGCTGTCGTTGCCGGAAGTGCCCAAGCACCTGGTGGTGATCGGCGCCGGGGTGATCGGCCTGGAGCTGGGCTCGGTATGGCGCCGCCTGGGTAGCCAGGTCACCGTGGTGGAATACCTCGACCGCATCTGTCCCGGCCTGGATGGCGAGACCGCCAAGACCCTGCAACGCACCCTGGGCAAGCAGGGCATGAGCTTCAAGCTGGGTACCAAGGTCATGGGCGCGAAGGCGAGCAAGTCCGGCGTGACCCTGAGTCTGGAGCCTGCCGCTGGCGGTGCGAGTGAAACCCTGGAAGCCGACTACGTGCTGGTGGCCATCGGCCGGCGTCCCTACACCAAGGGGCTCGGTCTGGAGACTGTCGGCCTGAACACCGACAAGCGCGGCATGCTCGCCAACGAAAAACATCAGAGCGGCGTACCTGGCGTGTGGGTGATCGGTGACGTCACCTCCGGGCCGATGCTCGCGCACAAGGCCGAAGACGAGGCGGTGGCCTGCATCGAACGCATCGCCGGGCATAAGGCGGAGGTCAACTACGGGGTGATCCCCGGGGTGATCTACACCCGCCCTGAGGTGGCCAGCGTCGGCAAGGGCGAGGAGGAGCTGAAGGCAGAGGGTCGCGCCTACAAGGTGGGCAAGTTTCCCTTCACCGCCAACAGCCGGGCGAAGATCAACCACGAGACCGAAGGTTTCGTGAAGATTCTCGCCGACGCCAATACCGACCAGATCCTCGGCGTACACATGATCGGTCCGAGCGTGGGCGAGTTGATCGGTGAGTACTGCGTGGCCATGGAGTTCTCAGCCTCGGCCGAGGACATCGCGCTGACCTGTCATCCGCACCCGACCCGTTCCGAGGCCGGGCGCCAGGCGGCGATGGGCGTGCATGGCTGGACGATGCAGGCGTAAGGGAGAAGGGCTCGCGGCGTATCCCGCGCCGTGCGCAGTGGGAATTATCCTGATCGAGTCATTAGATCGGTGTGCGCGGCGCACCTGTGAGTGCCGCGTTTTTCTCTGGCTGGGCGAACTCTCAGGGGGCGCCTCGACAATCCTCTGGCTGCACCCTATTTCCCCAGGTTGTCGATGCTCAGGTAGAGCGATAACCACGGGTGCTCGGGTTGGGTGGTTTTGTTCTTTTCAATCAGGGAATGGATGAGCCTGAGGGGGAGGGTGTCCGAGGCCAGCTCTTCAACCGCGACATTCTTCCACGTCCCTGAGCCATCTTTGCCAACCATGAAAGCCAGGATGGGTTTGTCCTGGTTATTCAGGTTCTGATATTCCGGTAGGGTTGGCTCCCGACTGGGGTCATTGCGCAGCATCGACGCTGCATAGGCTTCCAACTCGGCCGCTGGTGGCCAGTTTCGCCAGGCTTTTTCTCCCTCACTCATGGTGCCGATCAACTGTGCGTCGCGCAGAAAGGCGGTTACCTGGAACCATGGGGCGGAACCATCTCGCCGTTGCAGCTCCTCGGCCAGATCATAGGTGGCATTGCGGTGCTGCATGTCGCGATTGGTCATTTCCAGAAAAGCCACTTGGCGTTCCGCTGCGGTAAATAGGCCGGAATCATCGAAGGAAATCTTTGAAAGCGTGACCCGGTCCAGTGCAGCGAACGGATTTTCCGCAGAGCGGCTGGGATGGAGTTTCTCTTCACCGTAGTGATTGCCGAGAAGATAGTTGGCCGCTTGTTGGGCCAGTATTTGCCGCTCCGGGCTCAGGTCCTGAGGGACTTCCTTGAGGAAGTCGGCATTCTTGCCGTGAGCCTTGATCTGCTGGTGATTGCTTTCCAGAAACTCATCGAAACCCACTGCCGCACTGGCCTTGCCCGCGGACTCGCTCTTGAGCAGCAAGGATATCTTCGAGGCTGCGGGAGAGAGGACTACCTTCACGCCAGCATCAGAACCCATGCTCTGTGGGGCGGGTGATGGCCTGGATTGATCGTCACGCTGAATAACGGCGCCAGCCATACCAGCCTTGAAAGAACGGTGTGCCAGCAGACCTTCCACGCTGAAGTTTGTCATTTCCACATCCCTTGGTTCTTGCTGTCCTGCGCGCGCAGTTAGCTACTGAGCCATGTGATGTAGATCGGCAGTTCGGCGGAGGTCTTGAGGCGCTATCACTTATTGGGCCTATACAGACCGGGGTGTCCGTAAGCATGAGCAACGGCATCGGTGCGCGTGGCGCACCTTGCGGGTAGAAACATGGCCCGGATGCAATCGGGCCATGTGACGTCAGAGTACGTGGTCGAGGTTCACCGGTTCGCCCGGTTGAACATTGAGCTTGTTGCGAATATCGGCGAACACCTTGTCGTACTCGTCATGGCCGCGCATCACCGGGCTGGCATTGGGGTTCAGGCCGTGGCGGGCGGCGATGCGGGTCGCCACGCTGGCGAAGTTGAAGGCAACGTCGCGGTGCAACTCGAACTCCTCCTCGAAACGCCGCCCGTCCACCTCGCCGACCAGGCGCATGTGCAACATCGGCCCGTGCTGCGGGTCTTTGCGAACGTCGTAGTAGAAGTCCACCGAGAAGGGTGGCAGCCGACGCATGTGCTCGGGACGGTCGTTATTGTCGCGGTGCAGGTGGCCCGGAGTGAACATGACCGAGCCCTCTCAGCGGTAGACGATGCCGGTGCAGTCGAGGCTGATGCGCGTGCCCGAACGACCCTGGACGATGGCATCGATGTTCTCCAGCGAGCCGATCACCGCACTGCTGCCAGTGTTGCGCGCGAACTCGCAGGCGGCTTGCACCTTGGGCCCCATCGAGCCGGAGGCGAAGCCGAGTTTTTCGATTTCATCGGGGTGAGCGGCGGCGATGGCTTTCTGTCCGGGCTTGCCCCACTCGATATAGGCAGCGTCGACATCGGTGGCGATCACCAGCAGGTCGGCATTCAGCTGTTCGGCCAGCAGTGCCGAGCACAGGTCCTTGTCGATAACCGCTTCGACGCCGCGTAGCTGCTTGCCGTCATACATGGTAGGAATGCCACCACCACCGGCGCAGATCACCACGCTGCCTTTTTCCAGCAGCCATTTGATCGGGCGTATTTCAAAGATGCGCTGCGGTCTGGGGCTGGCCACGACGCGGCGAAACTTGTCGCCGTCCGGGGCGATGCTCCAGCCTTTTTCGGTGGCCAGGCGTTCGGCCTCTGCCTGGGTGTAGACCGGGCCGATGGGTTTGGTGGGTTTCTGGAACGCAGGATCGGCACTGTCCACTTCGACCTGGGTGAGGATGGTGGCGAAGGGCACCTCGAACGGCAGCAGGTTGCCCAGTTCCTGTTCGATCATGTAGCCGATCATGCCTTCGGTCTCGGCGCCTAGCACGTCCAGCGGGTAGGGGTTGGCTGCGTCATAGGCGTTGCCTTGCAGGGCCAGCAGGCCGACCTGTGGGCCGTTGCCGTGGGCGATCACCAGCTCGTTGCCGGGCGCCACCTTGGCGATCTGCTTGCAAGCAATACGCACGTTTTCGCGTTGGTTTTCCGCGGTCATGGCTTCGCCGCGACGAAGCAGGGCGTTGCCGCCCAGGGCGATGACGAGTCGCATGATGTTCTCCTTGTCGATCAGGTTGACTCCGGGGTTGTGGTCTGAGATTCGGCGTCGCCGGCCAGACCCTATCCCCCCGGCCCCTCTCCCATCAGTGGGAGAGGGGAGACAAGCTCATCCCCCGGATTGCATCCGGGCTACGTGAACCTAGATATCAGCCAGGGTCGAGACCAGAATCGCCTTGATGGTGTGCATGCGGTTTTCCGCCTGCTCGAAGGCGATATTCCACGGCGACTCGAAGACGTCCTCGGTGACTTCGATGCCGTTCTTCAGGTTCGGATACTGTTCGGCGATCTGCTTGCCGACCTTGGTCTCGCTGTTATGGAAGGCCGGAAGGCAGTGCATGAACTTCACTCGCGGATTACCAGCGGCTTTCATGATCTCGACGTTGACCTGGTAGGGCAGTAGCTCCTTGATGCGCTCACCCCAGGCTTCCACCGGCTCACCCATCGATACCCAGACGTCGGTATGGACGAAGTCGACGCCCTTGACCGCTTCCTTCGGGTCTTCGGTGAGGGTGATACGTGCGCCACTCTCCTCGGCGAATTTCTTGCACGCGGCGACATGGTCATCGTGTGGCCAGAGTGCCTTGGGCGCGGCGATGCGTACGTCCATGCCGAGCTTGGCGCCGATCAGCAGCAGCGAATTACCCATGTTGTTGCGCGCGTCACCGAGGTAGGCGTAGGTGATGTCGTGTAGCGGCTTGTCGCTGTGTTCGCGCATGGTCAGTACGTCAGCGAGCATCTGCGTCGGGTGGTATTCGTCGGTCAGGCCGTTGAACACCGGTACGCCGGCGTAGGTAGCCAGTTCCTCGACGATTTCCTGTTTGAAGCCACGGTACTCGATGGCGTCGTACATGCGCCCGAGCACGCGGGCGGTGTCCTTCATCGATTCCTTGTGGCCGATCTGCGACGAGTTGGGGTCGATGTAGGTGACGTTGGCGCCCTGGTCGTAGGCGGCGACCTCGAAGGCGCAGCGGGTGCGGGTCGAGGTCTTCTCGAAGATCAGCGCGATGTTCTTGCGCTTGAGGTGCTGCTGCTCGGTACCGGTGTACTTGGCGCGTTTGAGATCGCGCGACAGGTCGAGCAGGTAACGCAGCTCGCGCGGGCTGTGGTGCATCAGGCTGAGCAGGTTGCGGTTGTGCATGTTGAAAGCCATGGTCTCTCTCCTTTTGGGGCGTCGAAACACCCCGGCGGCGGATGGCCACCGGGGCAGGCTGGATCAGTAATCGATAGGGTCGCGAATGATCGGGCAGGTCATGCAGTGACCGCCGCCACGACCGCGTCCCAGCTCGCTGGCGCTGATGGTGATGACCTCGACGCCGGCCTTGCGCAGCAAGGTATTGGTGTAGGTGTTGCGGTCGTAGCCGATGACCACGCCCGGCTCGAGGCAGACCACGTTGTTGCCGTCATCCCATTGCTCGCGCTCGGCCTCGTAGGCATCGCCACCGGTTTCCACCACGCGCAGCTGCTTGAGGCCCAGGCATTCGGCGACCACATCGACGAATGGCTTTTCCTCGCGGCGCAAGTCGATGCCGCCGGGGCGGCTTTCATCTGGACGCAGGGTGAAGGGCACGATGCTGTTGGCCACTTCCGGGAAGATGGTCACCAGATCGCGGTCGCAGAAGCTGAACACCGTATCCAGGTGCATGGCCGCACGTGAGCGACCGAGGCCGGCGACCACCACCCGCTCGGCTGCGCCCTTGGCGAACAGGGTGCGTGCCAACTGGCCGATGGCCTGGTGCGAGGTGCGTTCGCCCATGCCGATCAGCACGGTGCCGTTGCCGATGGGCATCACGTCGCCGCCTTCCAGGGTGGCCGAGCCATGATCCTTGTCCGGGTCGCCGAACCAGATCTCGAAGGGCTCGTTGGCGAAGTCCGGGTGGAATGTGTAGATGGCGCTGGCGAGCAGGGTTTCCTGACGACGTGCCGGCCAGTACATCGGGTTGAGGGTGACGCCGCCATAGATCCAGCAGGTGGTGTCGCGAGTGAACTGGGTGTTGGGCAGCGGCGGGAAGATGAAGCTGGCTTCGCCCAGGTAGGCGTTGAACATCTTCGCCGCCTCGGAATCCTTGTGCTTGGCCAGGTCGGCGCCGGAAACGCCACCGATCAGGAACTCGGCGATGCGCCGGGGCTCCAGGCTTTCGATGAAGGAACGCACTTCGTTCTGCAGGCCGGGGCCTACGCTGTTGGGGGTGATCTTGCGATCGAGAATCCACTTCAGTGCATTGGGATCGCTGACGGTCTCTTCCAGCAGATTGTGCATCTCCACGACTTCCACACCGCGTTCGCGCATCTTGGTCATGAAGTCGAAGTGATCGCGCTTGGCCTGCGATACCCATATCACGTCGTCGAACAGCAGTTCGTCGCAGTTGGCGGGAGTCAGGCGTAGATGGGCCAGGCCTGGTGAACAGACCATTACCTTGTGCAGTTTGCCGGCTTCGGAATGAACGCCGAGGGCTTTCTTGGACATGTCGAACTCCTTCTCGTAGAGCGAGTTTTCAGGCTGACCAGCGGCCCGCGCGGGCCGCTCCACGGCCAGCGGTGTTACAGACTCAGGAAGCCGTCATACAGCCCGTAGGCAGCAATGGCGGCACCGATCAGTACGGCGGCGAAAATCAGCTTTTCCAGGCCGGTGAACACGGGTTGCCCCAGTTCGCGTTTGGCCTTGGCGAAGAGAATCGCGCCAGGGGCATAGAGCAGCGCGGAGAGCAGCAGGTACTGGATACCGGCCGCGTATACCAGCCACACCGCGTAGAGGGTGGAAATCAGCGCGATCAGCAGGTCCTTGTTGCGCTCGCCGGCAGCCTTCTCGTAGGTCTCGCCGCGCACGGCCAGTAGCACCGCATAGGCGCTGGACCAGAAGTACGGCACCAGGATCATCGAGGTGGCCAGGTACAGCAGGCTCAGGTAGGTGGACGCGTTGAACAGGGTGATGATGAGGAACAGCTGGATCAGCCCGTTGGACAGCCACAGCGCATTGGCCGGAACGTGGTTGGCGTTCTCCTTGCGCAGGAACTCCGGCATGGTGTGGTCGCGGGCACTGGCGAAGAGAATCTCCGCGCACAGCAGGGTCCACGACAGCAACGCACCGGCTAGGGAGACGATCAGGCCGATGGAGATCAGCTGTGCACCCCAGGGGCCGACCACGTGTTCCAGCACACCGGCCATGGACGGGTTCTTCAAACCGGCCAGTTCGGCCTGGGCGAGGATGCCCTGGCTGAGCACGTTGACCAGCACCAGCAGCAGGAGCACGCCGACGAAGCCAAGCACTGTGGCCTTGCCAACGTCGCTGCGTTTCTCGGCTCGGGCCGAAAAGATGCTTGCACCCTCGATGCCGATGAACACCCAGACGGTGACCAGCATCATGTTGCGTACCTGATCCATCACGCTACCCAACTCGCTGTTGCCGTGGCCCCAGAAGTCAGCGGTGTAGACGTCGAACTTGAAGGCGATGGCGGCGATGATGATGAACAGCGCGAGCGGAACCATCTTGGCGATGGTGGTGACGGTGTTGATGAACGCCGCCTCCTTGATCCCGCGCAGCACCAAGAAGTGCAGCAGCCATAGCAGCAGCGAGGCGCAGATCACCGCCGGCAGGGTATTGCCTTCACCGAAGACCGGAAAGAAGTAACCCAGGGTGGAGAACAGCAGCACCATGTAGCTGACGTTGCCGATCCACGCGCTGATCCAGTAGCCCCAGGCCGAAGAAAAGCCCATGTAGTCACCGAAACCAGCCTTGGCGTAGGCATACACCCCACCATCGAGTTCGGGCTTGCGATTGGCCAGGGTCTGGAATACGAACGCCAGGGTCAGCATGCCGACCCCGGTGATCAACCAGCCGATCAGGGTGGCGCCGGCGCTGGCGCTGGCCGCAATGTTTTGCGGAAGAGAGAAGATACCGCCGCCGACCATCGAGCCGACTACCAGTGCGATCAACGCGGCGAGGCGGAGTTTTTGGGTCGAGTCTGACATCTCAATTACCTCCGTATCACAGGGAGACATAGGTATTGAGCGCGTTTGGCGAGCAGAACATCCTGACTTGAGTCAACAGTCAGGATTCGTCAACGCACATCCGTGTAGTAAGCGTTGTCGAGCACCTGATAAGCCTCAGGACTGCAGCTCTGGCGGGCGCGGCAAGGCGACCGTCCTGACACCATAGTCCGAACTTTTCGTTACGCAATGATGGCCAGTTGAGATGAAATCAGTATGGGGAGGGAAATGGGCGGGGCGTTTGGCCCCGCTCGAAGCACCGGCCGGGTAGGCTGGCGCAGACCCTAAGGTCACGAGGAGATGGCACGGCGCTGGGCGGGTAGCCCCTGCAGGCAGGTGCGCCGTGTGGGTACAGCATGCCGTAGAAAGCTTTCAGCCAGCTTTCCACGGCGTTGCCGCCATATGACGACTATCAGCCGATGGTCATCAGACTGGCGTTGCCGCCGGCCGCTGCGGTGTTGACGCTCAAGGCGTGCTCGATCAGCAGGCGTTCCAGCGGGATGTCGGTCTCGCCCTTGTTCAGGCCGTGTACACCGACGATGGCACCCTTGCGCTGCGCGGCTTGCTCGCTGACTGCGCGCAACTGGTCGGAGTCGCCGTGGTGCAGAATGGCGTCCAGCTCCACGTCGACGCTGTTCCAGTCGGCCACCAGTTGGATGTGCTTCTGCACTTCCTTCGGCAGCTCGCTGTACAGGGCGCGCTGGCTTTCCAGCCAGATCGCCTGGCTGCCGACTGCCAGGGTAGCAGCCAGTTGCGTCAGCAGGTCGCTGCGTTCGTCGGCCAGGTTCAGTACGTGCTCACGCGGCAGCAGGCTGTAGCTGTTGCGCTCGCCGGTCGGGCCGGTGAGGGCGTGGCTGCTGTAACTCTGCGACAGGCCGCGGTAGTGCTCGAACAGTGCGGCGACGGCCGGCTCCTGCTTGCCTGCCCACTCGGCGAAGGCGGCGCGTACATTGTCCAGCTCGGTCGGTGCTGGCAGTGCCTGCACTTCGGCCTGTTGCAGGTACTGGGCGACGGCCTCCTGCGGGCGGGTCGACAGCAGGCGATAGAGGTATAGCGGGCCGCCGGCTTTCGGGCCGGTGCCTGACAGGCCTTCACCACCGAACGGCTGCACGCCGACCACGGCGCCGACCATGTTGCGGTTGACGTACAGGTTGCCGACCTTGGCGGTGCCGACCACCTGGGCGATGGTCTCGTCGATGCGCGTGTGCACGCCGAGGGTCAGGCCGTAGCCGCTGTCGTTGATCTGCTGCAGCAGCTTGCCCAGATCGGCGCGCTGGTAGCGCACCACGTGCAGTACCGGACCGAAGATCTCGCGCTTCATTTCGTCGAAGCTGTCCAGCTCGATCAGGGTCGGCACGACGAAGGTGCCGCGCTTGATCTCGTCACCGTTGACGCGCGCCAGTTGAGTGACCTTGCGGCCTTTCTCGCGCAGCTTGGCAATATGGGTTTCGATGCCAGCCTTGGCTTCGGCGTCGATCACCGGGCCGATGTCGGTGTTCAGGCGCTCCGGGTTGCCGAGGCTGTATTCGGCCATGGCGCCCTTGAGCATGGTCAGCACGCGGTCGGCCACGTCGTCCTGCACGCACAGCACGCGCAGCGCCGAGCAGCGCTGGCCGGCGCTGTCGAAGGCGGAGGCGACCACGTCCATCACCACCTGCTCGGTCAGCGCCGAGGAATCGACGATCATGGCGTTGAGGCCGCCGGTTTCGGCGATCAGCGGAATGGTCCGGCCCTGGGCATCCAGGCGACCGGCGATGTTGCGCTGGAGGATGCCGGCCACTTCGGTGGAGCCGGTGAACATCACGCCACGCACGCGCTCGTCACCCACCAGGCGCGCACCAACGGTTTCGCCACGACCCGGCAGCAGTTGCACGGCGCCGGCCGGCACGCCGGCCTCGCGCAGGATGCGCACGGCCTGGGCGGCGATCAGCGGGGTCTGTTCGGCCGGCTTGGCCAGCACGGTGTTGCCGGCGGCCAGTGCGGCGCAGACCTGGCCGGTGAAGATTGCCAGGGGAAAGTTCCACGGGCTGATGCACACCACCGGGCCCAGCGGGCGGTGGCTGTCGTTGCCGAAGCTGCGTGCCTGAATGGCGTAGTAGCGGAGGAAGTCCACCGCCTCGCGCACTTCGGCGATGGCGTTGGCGAAGGTCTTGCCGGACTCGCGCACCAGCAGGCCCATCAGCTGTTGCAGCTCGGCTTCCATCAGGTCGGCGGCGCGTTCCAGCACGGCGGCGCGCTCGGCGGGCAGGGTGGACTGCCAGATCTGCCCACTGGCCAGGGCGCAGAGAATGGCGCTGTCGACGTCCTTGACGCTGGCTTCGCGCACATGGCCGACCAGGTCGCGATGATCGGCCGGGTTGCGCACCGGCTCCGGCTCGCCCGGATTGGCGCCATCGCAACCGAGCATCGGCTCGGCCAGGTAGCTGTGGTTGACGGTCGACAGCAGCGCCGAGGACAGCGAGCCGAGGCGGTGTTCGTTGGCCAGGTCGAGGCCGGCGGAGTTGACACGCTGCTTGCCGTACAGATCACGCGGCAGCGGGATGCGCGGGTGCGGCAGGCCGACGGTGCCTTCCTGCGCGGCCATCTGCTCGACCTGCTGCACCGGATCGAGTACGAGGTCTTTCAGCGAGATGCTGTGGTCGGCGATGCGGTTGACGAAGCTGGTGTTGGCGCCGTTTTCCAGCAGGCGACGTACCAGGTAGGCCAGCAGGGTTTCATGGCTGCCGACCGGGGCGTAGATGCGGCACGGGCGGTTCAGCTTGCCATCGGCGATCTTGCCGACCACTTGCTCGTACAGCGGCTCGCCCATGCCGTGCAGGCACTGGAACTCGTACTGGCCCGGGTAGTAGTTCTGCCCGGCCAGGTGATAGATGGCCGACAGCGAGTGGGCGTTGTGCGTGGCGAACTGCGGGTAGATGGCTTCCGGCGCGGCCAACAGTTTGCGCGCACAGGCGATGTAGGAGAGGTCGGTGTACGGCTTGCGGGTGTACACCGGGTAGCCTTCCAGGCCATTGACCTGGGCCAGCTTGATCTCGCTGTCCCAGTAGGCGCCTTTCACCAGGCGGATCATCAGGCGGTGGCGGCTGCGCTTGGCCAGGTCGATGACGTAGTCGATCACGTACGGGCAGCGCTTCTGGTAGGCCTGGATGACGAAGCCGATGCCGTTCCAGCCGGCCAGGCTCGGCGCGAAGCACAGGCGCTCGAGCAGATCCAGCGACAGCTCCAGGCGGTCGGCTTCCTCGGCGTCGATGTTGATGCCGATGTCGTACTGCTTGGCCAGTTGGGTCAGACCCAGCAGGGTCGGGTACAGCTCGTCCATTACGCGCTCGTACTGGGCGCGGCTGTAGCGGGGGTGCAGGGCGGACAGCTTGATCGAGATGCCCGGGCCTTCGTAGATGCCGCGACCGTGCGAGGCCTTGCCGATGGCGTGGATGGCCTGCTCGTAGGAGGCCAGGTAACGCTTGGCGTCTTCTTCGGTCAGCGCGGCTTCACCGAGCATGTCGTAGGAATAGCGGAAGCCTTTGGCCTCCAGGTTGGATGCATTGGCCAGGGCTTCGGCGATGGTTTCGCCGGTGACGAACTGTTCGCCCATCAGGCGCATGGCCATGTCCACACCCTTGCGGATGACCGGCTCGCCGCTCTTGCCGATGATGCGGTTGAGCGCCGAGGTCATGCCGGCTTCGGTGTGGGTCGACACCAGCTTGCCGGTGATCAGCAAGCCCCAGCTGGCCGCGTTGACGAACATCGACGGGCTCTGGCCGAGGTGCTGGCTCCAGTTGCCGTTGGCGATCTTGTCGCGAATCAGCGCGTCGCGGGTGGCCTTGTCGGGGATGCGCAGCAGGGCTTCGGCCAGGCACATCAGCGCCACGCCTTCCTGCGACGACAGCGAGAACTCCTGCAGCAGGCCCTGCACCAGCCCCTGACGGCCGCTGGCGTTCTTCTGGTTGCGCAGCTTTTCGGCGATGCCCAGGGCCAGCTTCTGCGAGGCTTCGGCTTGCTCCGGGTTCAGGCGCGCCTGCTCCAGCAGCATCGGTACCACTTCGGTTTCCGGGCGGCGGTAGGCGCTGGTGATGGCGGCGCGCAGCACCGACTGCGGCAGGATGCTCTCGGCGAAATCCAGGAATACCTGCAAGCCCTGCTCGGTCAGCGACTCCAGCGCCTCTTCACCGGCGGCAGCGGCCAGGCCGGCGTGCTCGGCGGGCGTCAGGCCACTCTCGACTTGCTCCAGATAATTGAAGATCGCCTGCTTGATCATCCAGTGCGGCGTGCGGTCGATCTGCGCGGCAGCCTTTTTCAGGCGTTCGCGGGTGGCATCGTCGAGTTTCACGCCAAGAGTGGTAGTAGCCATGGGGAGTCCTACTTATTGTCAGGTTATGCACGGTAGAAAATTGCCGAAGCAATTTTTGACGTCGCCCTGCGACGGCCCGAAGAGTTGCCGCCTTCGATGCGGGCAGCAAAAAAGCTGCGGGAGAGTAAACCCGTAAATATGTAGGGTGCAACTAGGTGCAACCAATAATTGTCGTGGGCCGACGAACGTCTAATCTCATGGCTCATGAACGCTGCCGCTAAAGCCCGGCGCCGCAGACAATAGGTCATGAGTAGCGCAAAGCGGGCTGAAACCGGTGGGGAGACTTTGTGGTGCAACCTTGGTGCTACCCGATCGTCGGCAAGGTATTGCCTTTTGATCAGGGTAGACCGCTGGAAAGGGGACGGTGGTGCGAGGTGACGGATTGCATGCGCCGGGTAGCGCCAGGCGCAGATCAGTAGCGGCAGTCTTCGCCGATGCGTTGATAGATCAGAGTGTGCTGTTCGCCTTTGGAGTCCAGGTAGACCATTCGGGCTTCACCCGTTTCGCAGCCTTGCGGCAGGGTCTGGCTGATGATTCTGGCGATGTCCAGGTGCATCCCATAGTGGTAGTGCTCGGGTGTTTCGGCGTGTGCCAGGGTAGCGGTGCAGGCGAAAGCGAGTAGGCAGGCGATACGTTTCATGTTGGCCTCGATTGGGAGAAAAGGCCGTGTCAGCGGCCTCGGGGGCGCCAGTCAGGTGCTCGGCCGGCACCCGGTAAGCCTTGTTTCAGCCGTGATGATCGGTGCTCTGCGAGCCCGTGGTCTGCGCTTGCTGGGTGGTTGTGGTGTGCGGTTGTTGCTGGTGGGCCTGCTGATGGGCGACGAATGCAGCCGACTCTTCGGCAAGGCAGGCCTGGGCGGCCAGTAGAGTGGAGAGAGACAGGCCAGCAGCAGTGATGAGGTTCTTCATGGGGGATCCTCTCGGGATTCTTCGTGGGGTCGAAGTCATCCTAGTGAGGCATCGGGGTCGGAAAAAGAGCGTTGCGGGTGAATGACTCTTACTTCTCGCGCAACAATTTATCGGGCGTCGCCCAGTATCGCGTGTCGTCCAATACCGCTTCGTCAGCGCGCAGCAGCGGTGGCAGTTCGGCCTTGAGAAAGTCCACCCAAGTGCGCGTCTTGGCATCGAGAAAGCGACGCGACGGATACATCGCATAGATGTTCAGGGCGCGCAGGCGGTGCTGCGGCAGGATACGCAGCAGTCGCCCCTCGCGCAGCGGCTGACTGGCGACGAACGATGGCAGCAGGCAAAACCCCATGCCCGCCTGCGCTGCCTTGACCAGAGCCTCGGCGACGTTGACCTGAAAGCATTCGGCTGGCAAGGCATCCAGCTGCTCGTCACCGAAATCCCACTGGCCGCGGTACTGCGGGTCGGTCAGCCGCAGGTAGCGGTGTTGCTGCAGATCGCTCGGTCGTTGTGCGATGCCGTGTTTGGCCAGGTAGCTGGGGGCGGCGCAGAGCACGCTGTACACCGGGCCGAGACGTTGTGCGACCAGTTGCGAATCCGGCAGGTCGCGGGCGAAGGCGACGGTCACGTCGTGGCCGTCTTCGAGAAGATCCGGCGTGCGTTGCGCCAGGGTGAGCTCGACCACCACCTGTGGATAACGCTCGGCGTAGCGGGCGATCAGTGGCGTCAGGTGCTGCAGGCCGAGGCCGGTCATGGTGTGTACGCGCAGGCGGCCACTGGGCGTGAGGTGGGCGCCGCGTGCTTCGGCATCGGCTTCGTCGATCTGGCCGAGAATCTGTCGGCTGCGTTCCAGATAGCGCTCGCCGGTTTCGGTCAGGGCCAGGCGGCGAGTGGTGCGCTGCAGCAGGCGCGCTTGCAGATGCTGCTCCAGATCGGCGATCAGGCGTGACACCTGAGCAGTCGACAGATCCAGCGCCTGAGCTGCTGCAGTGAAACTGCCGCGCTCGACCACCTGAATGAACACGCGCATCGCATGCAAGGTATCCATTGTTGCTCCTGGCGTAAGAGGGTCTGACGCATTATGCGCGTCCTGCCGCTACAGCACGCCAAGGATCAACTGCGCCGCCACCGCGAACATCATCGCAGCCACACCCAGATCGATCAGGCGCCAGGTCAGCGGCTTCGCCAGCCACGGCGCCAGCCAGGCCGCACCAAGAGCCAGAGCGCTGAACCAGAGAAAGGACGCGCTGGCCGCTCCTGCCGCATAGGCGCCGGGCTCGGGTTGCTGAGCACCGAGCGAGCCGATCAGCAACACGGTATCCAGATAGACGTGCGGGTTGAGCAGGGTGACCGCCAGCGCTGCGAGCATCACCGCGCGAAGCGAACGTGGTTCGCTGCCAGCCGCCTGCAGTGACTGTGGGCGGGCGGCGCGCAGCAGCGCCTGGCTGCCGTACCACATGAGGAAGGCAGCGCCGCCCCAGCGGGCGATTGCCAGCAGCGTCGGGCTCTGCGTCAGCAGTGTGGCGAGGCCGAACACGCCGGCCGCCACCAGTGCCGCGTCGCAGGCGATGCACAGCGCGGCCACCGGCAGGTGGTGTTCGCGGCGCAGGCTTTGCGCCAGGACGAAGGCGTTCTGTGCGCCGATGGCCATGATCAGGCCGATGGCCACCAGCAGGCCGTTACTGTAGCTCTGCCACATCACGCGTGCTCCGGCAGGGAGGCCGCTGACAGAGCGCGCAGGGTGGAAAGCGCCTTTTCGGCTCGTTCGCAGGGCACGAACAGGTGGTCGTGGTGAAAGCCTGCGACCACGTTGCAACTGATCCCCGCCTGCGCCAGGGCGGTGGAGAAGGAAGCGGTCAAACCGACAGCGGCCAGCGACGAATGCACCTCAAGGGTGATCCAGGCCGCGACGTAGTCGTAGCTCAGGTTGTACGCGTCGGCGGCCTCGCGCGGCAGCACCAGGCTCAGGCCTTCGGTTTCGCGCAGGCTGGCGATGGGTTGCAAGCCGCTGCAGTCATACCCGGACGGGACGCAGCAGAACACATACTGACCGGGGTTGAGCTGCGGCGTCATGCCTTGCAACAGGCGCGCGAGATTGGTTTCGCCAGACATGGCAGGCTCCTGATTGGGTGAGTGCTAGCGAGTCTGCTGCGACTGGATGTATAAGAGAAACAAATATTGCTGATTGCTCATTAGGAAAATCGATGTTCGACTACAAACTGCTGGCTGCTCTGGCAGCAGTGGTGGAGCAGGCCGGCTTCGAGCGCGCTGCGCAGGTGCTGGGGCTGTCGCAGTCTGCCGTTTCGCAGCGCATCAAGTTGCTCGAGGCGCGCGTCGGTCAGCCGGTGCTGGTGCGTGCATCTCCCCAGCACCCACCGACATTGGTCGACGCCTGCTCAACCACGTGCAGCAAGTGCGCCTGCTCGAACGCGACCTGCAGGGCCAGGTGCCGGGGCTGGATGAACAGGCCTTGCCCGAGCGTCTGCGCATCGCCATCAACGCCGATAGCCTGGCTACCTGGTGGGCGGCGGCAACGGCCGAGTTCTGCGCCGCCCAGCAGGTGTTGATGGAGCTGGTGGTTGAGGACCAGGAAGTGGGTCTCAAGCGCATGCGTGCGGGTGAGGTGGCCGGCTGCGTGTGTGCTGCCGAGCGTCCGGTGGCGGGCGCGCGCAGCCTGGCGCTAGGGGCGATGCGTTATCGCGCGCTGGCCAGCCCGGCCTTCGTTTCCCGGCACTTTTCCTCTGGCGTTACCGCCGAGTCGTTGGCGCGTGCCCCAGCTATCGTCTACGGCCCTGATGATCAACTGCAGCACCGCTACCTCGCAGGGCTGGGGGTGACCGGAGCCTTTGCCTATCACCTGTGCCCGTCGTCGGAAGGATTCGTGCGCCTGGCCGAAGGCGGCCTGGGCTGGGGTCTGGTGCCGGAGTTGCAGGTGCGTGAGGCATTGGTCGGTGGCCGGCTGGTGGAGCTGGTGCCGGAGCGCTTCATCGATGTGCCGCTGTACTGGCACCACTGGCGCAACGGCGGTGAACTGCTCGGCGAGCTGACCGAGCAACTGCGTCGCCACTCGGCTTCGGTGCTGGTGTCGCTGCACTCATAGGCGGCCTGCAGAGTCGTAGTTCTGGCCGCCGCCGACAGCGCAGGGCGAACCGAGCGCTGCTAGAGTTCGGCCATTACAAGAATCAGTGTTTGGGGGATGCGATGAAGATTCTGGTCACCGGCTCGAGTGGTTTCATCGGTGGGCGCTTCGCACGTTTCGCGCTCGAACAGGGCCTGGCGGTGCGGGTCAACGGCCGCCGTGCCGAAGGTGTGCAGCACCTGATCAAGCGCGGTGCCGAGTTCGTCCAGGGCGATCTGGGCGATGCCGAGCTGGCCCAGGCGCTGTGCCAGGATGTCGAGGCCGTGGTGCACTGTGCCGGCGCCGTGGGGGTGTGGGGCGACTACGGACATTTCCATCAGGCCAATGTGACGGTCACCGAGAACATCGTCGACGCCTGCCTCAAGCAGAAAGTGCAGCGCCTGGTGCACCTGTCTTCACCCTCGATCTACTTCGATGGGAAATCCCATGTCGATATCCGCGAGGAGCAGGTGCCCAAGCGTTTTTCCGATCACTACGGCAAAACCAAGCACCTGGCCGAGCAGCAGGTGTTCGCCGCGCAGGAGTTCGGCCTGGAGGTGGTCGCCCTGCGCCCGCGTTTCGTTACCGGGGCGGGCGATACCAGCATCTTCCCGCGCTTGATCGGTATGCAACGCAAGGGTCGCCTGGCGATCATCGGCAATGGTCTGAACAAGGTCGACTTCACCAATGTGCACAATCTCAACGATGCCTTGCTTAGCTCGTTGCAAGTGGGCAGAGCGGCACTTGGTCAGGTGTACAACATCAGCAATGGCGCGCCGGTGCCGTTGTGGGATGTGGTCAACTACGTGTTGCGTCGCCTGGAGCTACCACCGGTAACCCGGCATGTGCCGTTTCCGCTGGCCTATGCTGCGGCGACGCTCAACGAGGGCGTGTGTCGCCTGTTGCCCGGTCGTCCCGAACCGAGCCTGTTCCGTCTGGGCGTGGCGGTGATGGCCAGGGATTTTTCCCTGAACATCGATCACGCCCGTGAGTACCTCGGCTATGAGCCCAGGGCCAGCCTGTGGGATGCACTGGATGAGTTCTGCACCTGGTGGCAGGCGCAGATGGGGCATCAGGCGTAGATGCGCTGGCCGCGATAGATGCGCACCGAGCCGGTGGCGCTGCCGACCGGCAGCTCGACTGCAGCCACGGGTGAAACGATGCGCTGCGGTTGATCGGACAACTCCGCCAGGCGCCTGCCCAGGCTACGGGTTTCTTCATCATCGGACTTGAGGCTGCCATCGAGCATGGCACCGATGGCGTTGGGCTGGCTGAGGCGAATGTCCACCGCCTGCTCTTCGCGTAGGCGACGACGCAGCGCTTTCATGCAGTCCAGTACTTCTTTGTTCAGTTCCATCGCGACTTCCCCCGGTTGGTTGAAGGGGCACGGGTTGTGGCGTTCCTCGCCCGCCGTGTCCTGGCCAGCCACTTCCCGGTGGCTGTCACACGTATTTTCGTGCTGAGTGCATTGCAGAACTTTCAGGCCGCATGCTGGCTCGTGAGCGACGCGCTATCGGCGCATTCACGACAGGATCAAAAGCAAAGTGCGTACCAGTTCAAGTTTTGCGGAACTGCCGGGCTGCAGGCGAGTCGATGGCCCTGTCGCGCCCTTCGTCGGTGCGCCGCGCACCTGCTTGGCGCGACGCTGATGGCATAGTGGCGAATCGGTATACTGCGCGGCATTTCCGTTTCTACGTTCCAACCATAGGTCCGACCATGCGCAACGACGCCAACGACGAGCTCGACAACCTGCCCAGCCTGACCCCGGAACGCCGCGAGGATTTCGCCGAGCCGCGTGAGGAACCGGCCCCGCGCAGCAGCCGCATGACCAGCAGCAAGGCGCCAGTGGTCAAGGGCGCCAGCACCGGGCCGCTGTGGGCATTGGTCGGTGCACTGAGCTTCGCCCTGGCTGGCCTGGGCTGGTGGAGCCTGCAACAGATCGGCCTGATGGAGCAGCGCCTGGTGGCGACCCAGGAAAGCTTCGCGCGCATCAGCGAAGAGGCCGCCGGACGCATTCAGGATATTTCCGGCAAGGTGGTAGCGACCGAATCCAGCGTCACTAGCGGCAGCGAGGCGCTTAAGCTGCAGGTCAAGCAACTGGAAACGCGTCTGGCCGAGCTGAGCAAGCAGCAACAGCAGAGCGCCACCGCGCAGGCCGCGCTGGACAAGCGCGTCGAGCAACTTGGCAGCGAACTGAAGGGTGGCATTGGTGCCAGCGCCGATTTCGACAAGCGCCTGCAGGCGCTCTCCGCCGAGCAGGCGGCGCTGAAGGCCGCGCAGGGTGATGCCAAGGCGACCCAGGCCGAGCTGGCCAAGCTCGATACCCGGATCAAGGCGCTTGGTGGCGATATCGATGCGCTGAAGAAGCAGGGCAACCCTGCCCAGGCCATCCGCAACCTGGAGCAGGATCTGTTGGTACTGCGCAGTGAGCTGGACAATCGCCCGGCCGCCAGCGCGGGCCCCGGCACCGCCGAGTTCGATGCCTTCCGCGCGCAGATGACGCGCAACATCAACACCCTGCAGAGCCAGGTGGCGAATCTGCAGCAGCAGCTCAATCAGCGCTGAGGCAATTCGCTAAATGAACAAGCCCCGCAATGCGGGGCTTGTTCATTTATTGGTCGCGGCTAAAGCCCCTCCCATGGGATGTCGCTTGCGGGAGGTGCTTAAGCTGCGATCTTACAGGCGCGGATAGTCGATATAGCCGACCGGGCCCGAGCCGTAGAAGGTTTCCGGATGCGGCTCGTTCAGCGCTGCGTCCTGTGCCAGGCGCTCCGGCAGGTCCGGGTTGGCGATGAAGGGGATACCGAACGCCACGGCGTCGGCCTTGCCTTCAGCCAGCCAGGCGTTGGCCTGATCCTTGGTGAAGCGCTCGTTGGCGATGAACACACCGCCGAATTCCTTCTTCAGTTGCGGTGTCAGGCTGTCGTCACCTGCCTTCTCGCGGGCGCAGATGAAGGCGATGCCGCGTTTGCCCAGTTCACGGGCCACGTAGCCGAAGGTTTCGGCGCGGTTGGCGTCGCCCATGTCGTGCGAGTCGGCGCGCGGCGCCAGGTGCACGCCGACGCGGCCGGCGCCCCACACGGAAATGGCGGCATCCGTCACTTCCAGCAGCAGGCGCGCACGGTTCTCGAGGCTGCCGCCGTAGCGGTCGGTGCGCTGGTTGGTGCTGCTCTGCAGGAACTGGTCGAGCAGGTAGCCATTGGCGCCGTGGATTTCCACGCCGTCGAAACCGGCGGCCATGGCGTTTTCGGCGCCCTGACGATACGCCTCGACGATGTCGGCGATCTCTTCGGTTTCCAGGGCGCGCGGGGTGACATAGTCCTTGATCGGACGCACCAGGCTGACATGGCCGGCTGGCTTGATCGCGCTGGGAGCGACCGGCAGTTCGCCGTTCAGGTAGATCGGGTCGGAGATACGGCCGACGTGCCACAGCTGCAGAACGATCTTGCCGCCGTTGGCGTGCACTGCCTGGGTGATATTGCTCCAGCCACGGACCTGCTCGTCGGACCAGATGCCGGGCGTTTTCGGGTAGCCCACGCCCATTGGCGTGACGGCGGTGGCCTCGCTGATGATCAGGCCAGCCGATGCGCGCTGGGTGTAGTACTCGGCCATCAGCGCGTTGGGTACGCGGCCTTCGTCGGCGCGGCAGCGAGTGAGCGGCGCCATGATGATGCGGTTGTTCAGGTGCAGATCACCGATCTGGATGGGGGCGAACAGTGTGGGCATGTGATGTCTCCGAAGGAAAGGTCAAATCAGAGTTGCTGGCCTAGGCGCTCGACGAAGGTTTGGATCAGCTCGTCGTTACGCTTGAAGAAGTGCCACTGACCGACTTTGCGACTGGTCACCAGACCGGCGCGCTGCAGGGTGGTCAGATGGGCGGAAACGGTGGATTGCGAAAGCCCGGTGCGCAGGAAGATCTTGCCCGCGCACACGCCGATTTCCAGCGGATGATCCTGTTCGGCGAAGTGGCGCTCAGGCTCCTTCAGCCAGTCGAGGATGTCGCGGCGTACCGGGTGGGCAAGGGCCTTGATGATGGCGTCGAGGTCGATATCCATGATGTGTGGGCCGTGTTTCGTCATGTGGCGAACCTTATATCGTCTCTGAGCGATATACAGATCGTTTGTTCCGATAGTCTCCATCAACCGCTTCGATTGTCCCGCCGACGGCGTTAAGCTCCGGGAATGAACTACCTCGCCCATCTGCATCTCGGCGGTGACGCGCCGTCACAGCTACTCGGCAGCCTTTATGGCGATTTCGTCAAAGGCCCGCTCAACGGGCGCTGGCCGGCGCAGATCGAGGCGGCCATTCGCCTGCACCGGCGTATCGACGCCTTCACCGACAGCCACCCACTGCAAACCCGCGCACGGGCGCGCTTTCCCGTCGAGCGGCGAAGAACGGCCGGCATGCTGCTGGACCTGTTCTTCGATCATTGCCTGGCTCGTGACTGGCCGATGTACGCGACGCAGCCGCTGGATCACTTCACCGGTCGGGTATACCGGGTACTGGCTGCCGAGCCTAAACTGCCGGGGCGTCTGGCGCTGATGGCACCGCGCATGGCGGCGCAGGACTGGCTCGGCAGCTACCGCGAGTTCGCCGTGCTGGAACAGGTGATCGCCGGCATGCAGCGACGCCTGTCCAAACCGCAGTTGCTCGATGGCAGCCTGAGCGAACTGGAGCGCCTGTACGAACCGCTCAGCGAGGACTTTCGCGCCTTCTACCCTGAGTTGATGGCCTTCGCTGAGGCCGAGCTGGGCGGGAGCGAGCCCTAGCCCGGATGCAAATCCGGGGGGAGCGGCATCCCCGCTCGCCGCTGAAGCGCCTCCCACAGAAGCGGGCGTCTGGCTCCGTGGGAGGGGCTTCAGCCGCGACAACATCACCGCAGCGCTTCTCTGACGTTCAGACCGCCTGCGGATGCAGGCGATAGCGCCGCACCAGCCATTTCTCCAGCTCTGCCAGGGAAAATAGCACCAGGCCCGCCAGCAGCACGCGCAGCCATTGTTCCAGGCTCAGGCCAACCGAGTTGAACAGGTTTTGCAGCGGCGGGGCGTAGGTGAACAGTGCCTGCAACACCAGGCACAGGGCGATGGTCACCAGCACCGCGCGATTACCCAGCAGGGCCTCACGGCTGAGCACCGAGCCGAACAGGCTGCGGCAGTTGAGCAGATAGAAGATTTCGCACATCACCACGGCGTTGACCGCCACGGTCCTTGCACTGCTCAGGTCGTTGCCGAGCTGCAGTTCCCAAAGGAAAAGGGCGATGCCGGCACCGGCGATGAGCACCGAGATCATCACCACGCGCCAGACGAAAAAGCCAGACAGCAGGGGCTCGTTCGGCGCCCGCGGCGCGCGGTTCATGAGCCCGCGTTCGCTGGGCTCGAAAGCCAGCGCCAGGCCCAGCGTGCTGGATGTGACCATGTTGATCCACAGCACCTGCGCCGGGGTCAGCGGCAGCAGCACCTGGAACAGGATGGCGAAGATCACGATCAACGCCTGGCCGCCGTTGGTGGGCAGGGCGAAAAGGATGAATTTCTTCAGGTTGTCGTAGATCGCCCGACCCTCGCGTACGGCACCGGCGATGGTGGCGAAGTTGTCGTCGGCCAGCACCACTTCGGCGGCTTCCTTGGCCGCTTCGGTACCCTTCAGGCCCATGGCGACACCGACGTCGGCGCGCTTCAGCGCGGGGGCATCGTTGACGCCGTCGCCGGTCATGGCGACCACCTGGCCGCTGTCCTGCATTGCCTGCACCAGGCGCAGCTTGTGCTCGGGACTGGCGCGGGCGAATACCTCCACGCCGGGCAGCACCTCGCGCAGGCGACGGTCATCGAGCAGTTCCAGCTCGGCACCGGTCATTGCCGGCAGGCCGACGCCGATGCCCAGTTGCGCGCCGATGGCGCGTGCGGTTTCGGCGTGATCACCGGTGATCATCTTGACTCGGATGTCGGCGCGCTGGCATTCGGCGACGGCGACGATGGCTTCCGCGCGCGGTGGATCGATGATGCCGATCAGAGCCAGCAGGGTCAGGCCATCTTCTACGTCGGCGAAATTCAGCGTGCGCTGCTCAGCCGGCGCCGCCTTGCTGGCCAGGGCCAGCAGGCGCAGGCCACGGGCAGCCAGGTCGGTGGCCTGGCGTCGCCAGTAATCGGTGTCCAGTGGGGCATTGCTGCCATCGGCACTGCGTTGGCTGGTGCACATTTCCAGCACCCGCTCGGGAGCACCCTTGAGGTAGATCAGGCCATGGCCCGTGTGGTCGTGGTGCAGGGTGGCCATGAAGCGATGCTCGGACTCGAACGGAATGGCGTCGCTGCGTGGTAACTGCGCCTGCAGGGTTTGGATATCGAGGCCGCTTTTCAGCGCCAGGGTCAGCAGCGCGCCTTCGGTGGGGTCACCGTGCAGCCGCCAGTGGCCGGCATCGTTCTGATGCAGGCGGGCGTCGTTGCACAGTTGCGCGGCGCGCGCGATCTCCAGCAGTTCGGCGTCGGGCTCGCGCAGCGCACCGTCCTGGTGGAAGGCGCCTTCCGGGGCGTAGCCAACACCCGAGACATCGAGGACGCGGCTGGCGCTGACCACGCGCTGCACGGTCATCTCGTTGCGGGTCAGGGTGCCGGTCTTGTCCGAGCAGATCACCGTCACCGAGCCCAGCGTTTCCACCGCCGGCAGGCGACGCACGATGGCGTTGTGCCCGGCCATGCGCTGTACGCCGAGGGCGAGGATCACCGTCATGATCGCCGGTAGCCCTTCAGGGATGGCCGCTGCGGTCAGGGCGACCACCATCATGAACATGTCGCCGGGGTCCTGGCCGTTCCACAGAATGCCGAGGACGAAGGTGGCGAAGGCGAGGATCAGGATGATCACCGCCAGCCAGCGGCTGAACTGTTCGATCTGCCGCAGCAGCGGAGTGGATAGTGCCTGCACCTGTTGCAGCATGGCGCCGATGCGCCCCAGCTCGGTGTCGGCGCCCGTGGCCACCACCACGCCGGTGGCCTGGCCGCTGCTGACCAGGGTTCCGGAGTAAGCCATGCAGCGGCGGTCGCCGAGCGCAGCGTCGGCCTGGCAGTGGGCCACGGATTTTTCCACCGGCACCGATTCGCCGGTCAGTGCGGCTTCCTCCACCAGCAGGTTCTTCACGCTGAGCAGGCGCAGGTCGGCCGGCACCTTGTCACCGGATACCAGCAGCACGATGTCGCCGGGGACCAGGTATTCGGCGTCGATTTCGTGGCGTTCGCCGTCGCGCAGCACCATGGCCTGAGGCGAAAGCATGTTGCGGATGGCGTCCAGCGCATTCTCTGCCTTGCCTTCCTGGATGAAGCCGATGATCACGTTGATCAGCACGGCGGCGAGGATCACCGAGGTGTCGACCCAATGGCCGAGCAGCGCGGTGATGATGGCGGCCACCAGCATCAGGTAGAGCAGCACGTTATGGAACTGATAGAGCAGGCGCAGCAGTGGTCCACGGCGTTGTGGCGGTGGCAGGCGGTTGGCGCCGTGGCTTTGCAGGCGCCGTTCGGCTTCGCCCTGGCTGAGGCCACTGGCGTTGCTGTGCTGCGCCTCGAGTGCTTGTTGTGCAGTCAAACCGTGCCAAGCGTGGTCACTATGTTGAGAGGGGGAATTGCCCATGAGGCACGTCTCCTTCGGTGAACCGGGCTGCGCTTGCCGGTCGCCTTCGGGCGGCGCAACAAGCAGTCCTGATCACCCTAGTCCGCTTTCGCGCGTATGGCCTGACCTGCATCAAGGAGTGCGGCGCCGGCAGGCGCTTGAATGTAACTCGGTGTTAAACCCATGGAGGAAACGAGATGATCAAGATTCTGGTAGCGACCGACCTGTCCGAGCGTTCGGCGCATGCGGTGCAGCGTGCCGTGCAACTGGTCCGTCGCCAGGGTGGCGGCGAGTGGAGTCTGCTGCATGTGATCGATGACGATGCGCCGGCCGCGCACGTGCAGCGTCAGGTGCAACAGGCAGAGACGCTCCTGCAGGCGCAGGCCGAGCGCCTTGGTGAACAGGCCGGCAGCGTTCCGCGAGTGATAGTCGGCACTGGCGAAGCTGCCGCGGTTATCGTCGAAAGCGCTCGAGGCATGGGCGCCGATCTGCTGGTGGTGGGGGCGCATCGCAAGTCGGCGCTGCGCGATTTCTTCGTCGGTACCACGCTCGAGCGCGTCGTGCGCAGCAGCCATCTGCCGGTGCTGCGGGTCAATGGACCGGTCACCCATGAGTACCGTCATGCGCTGTTGGCGATGGATCTGTCGCGCACCTCGCAAAATGCCCTCAAGCGCGCACGCGAATTGGGACTGGCGAGCCTCGATAACCTGCATGTGGCCAGCGCGGTCGAGCCGGTAGCGGCGGGTGCCGTGATGGAGGCAGGGATCAGCGCCGAGGTGCTGGAGAACCAGCGCGAACTGCTTCGTCAGCAACTGGTGGAGCGCCTGGATGCACTCGGCGCGACGCTGAACCATGAGCGCCTGCTGGTGCAGATCGGATCGCCCGAAGGGGTGATCGGCGAGGCCTTGCGTCTCTCCGGGGCCGACCTGCTGGTACTTGGCACCCATGCCCGTGAAGGCGTCTCGCGCTTCTTCCTGGGCAGCGTGGCCAGCCGCCTGCTGGGCTCGCTAGACTGCGATGCGTTGATCGTGCCGCCGGCTGGCTGAACGGCTCCGACCTGTAGCCTGGATGAAATCCAGGGAGCCCTTGCAAAGCCCCGGATTGCACCCGGGCTGCGCGGTGAATTAGGCGGCTTCGGCTTCGGTCGGCACCATGGCCGACGTTTCCAGTCGTAGGGCGCAGGCGATTGCGGCCTGGCTGTGCCGTGCCAGTTCGTTGCGGCTGCGTGATTCGCTGGGGATCGGCGCGAGCAGGCGGATTTCCACCTCGCAGGCGGAACTGGAAAGCAGGCGCAGAAGGTGCGAGAGCATGTCGTCGTCGCCCACGAACGGCGCCACCATGCAGGGTTGGCCATCGCGCAAGTAACGGATGGCCACAGGTTGCAGCGCCACGCCGCTGTCGATGGCGCTGCTCAGCAGACGACCGTGAAAGGTGCGCAGGGCGAGGCCGTCGGTGGTGGTACCTTCGGGGAAGATCAGTAGGTGATGACCCTGTTGCAGATGGCGGGTGAGTTGCTGGCCGACCTGGCTGCTGTCACCTGCGCCACGACGGATGAACAGCGTCCCTCCCTTGTGTGCCAGCCAGCCGGCCAGCGGCCAGGCACGTACTTCGGCTTTGGACAGGAAGGACAGCGGCTGCAGGGCGCCGAGCAGCGGAATGTCCGTCCACGACACATGGTTGGCGACCCACAGCATCGGTTGCGTCGGCAGTTCGCCTTCGACTCGTACGCGAAATGGCAGGGCGCCGCCCAGGCGTGCCAGGAACCAGCGCGTCAGGCGCTGGCGCAGCGGCATCAGGTCGTGCCGTACTGCGCGTTCGCACAGGCCGACGATGCCGGCCAGCAGGGTGCCGAAGGCGATTACCAGGGCCAGGTGCAGCAGGCGCAGGGCCAGGCGCAGTCGGGTCATGCAGGACTCCAGATGAAAAAAGCCGGCCTCTGTCTACAGGGCCGGCGCAGGGTATGCAAGTGTTGCTGTCAGACTGCCGCCTTGAAGTGGCGGGCGTAGCGCGGGCACAGCTCGTCACGCTTGAGCAGGATGAACACGTCGGCCACCTGGAAGTCCTTGTCCCAGCACGGCTCGCCACAGATCTTCGCGCCCAGGCGCATGTAGGCCTTGAGCAGCGGCGGCATCTCGGCGATGACGTTGCCCGGCAGGTCCAGCTGCGGCAGCGGATGTTTGGGCTCGGCGCGCAGGTGTTCGGTGCACAGGTAGCGCTCGCGCAGGCGCTGCATCACGGCATGGGCCTGGATGCCTCCGTCCTGCATGGAGATGCTGGCGCAGCCCATCAGGTAGCTGTAGCCGCCCTCGTTGAGCACCTCGGCCAGCTCGCCCCAGAGCACGGCGATGGTGGCGCCGTTGCGGTAGGCGACATCGACGCAGGTGCGGCCGATCTCCAGCACCGGGCCTTCGAGGCCGGCCAGGCCGTGCAGGGCGAATTCCTCTTCGCTGTAGTAGCGACCGAGGCCCGCGGCGGCCTGATGGTCGAGCAAGCGGGTGGTAGCCACCAGTTGGCCGCTTTCCAGGTCGCGCACGCCGATATGGCGGCAGTGGATGTCGTAGTCGTCCATGTCCAGACCCAGTTCGGCGCCGTTGAGCTTGGCGTCGAATTCCGCGCTGAACACGCGGTAGCGCAAGGCCTGAGCTTCACGCAGGGCGGCGGGGCCTTGCAGGCGTTCGGCCTGCAGACGGCGAGCGTTTTGAGTCATGCCAGATCCTCCGTGTGCCGGCTGGATGCTTGCAGCCGGTCGATCTTGTTGGGCAAGCTCAGGCTAGGTAGCTGCGGTGTCACCACCGTGAAGCTTTTTTGATGCTTATGTGACGGCGGCTCAGGTGGACACTTTTAAAAACGTAGGCGAGGCAGCCAGTGCAAGGCAAAAACAGGCGAAAAAGCGGAGTTTACGAGCTGTAAATGAGCATTTTGAGCCTGTTTTTTACGCAGCAATGGCAACGCAGGTAGTTTTTAGAGGTGTCCGACTGCTGCTGCGAGGAGGTTTGTGATGCCCTGGTCGAGCCTGTTTCAGCCGGTCGAGCGTCTGACAGCCGACGCCGGGCTGGAAGACTGGTATGCGCGTCTGCTGGCGCGGCTGGGCGGCACGCCACAGCCCTTCGATCTAGCGCTGGTGGGCGGTTTGCAGGCGGCCACGCCGGGCCTGGCATTCCTGGCCGGCTACCAGGCCGCGTTGCGCATGTTGTGGCCGGCTGCACCGTGGACGGCCGGCGCACTATGCGTGACGGAGAATCGCAGCACCCGATCGGCGGATATGAATACGCGTATCGAAGGCCTGCAGATCAGTGGCCGCAAGGATTTCGTCACCGCCGCCGAAGGCGCCGACTGGTTGCTGGTGGCGGCACGCGAGGAGGGCGATGGGCAGCCGCCGCGGCTGGCCCTGGGCGTGGTGCGTCAGGGCGCGCCGGGCGTGCGCATCGAAGCGCTGCCGGCATTGCCACTGATGCCGGATATCGGCCATGCCCGTCTGCACCTGGATCAGGCTCAGTGCGAACGTCTGGCTGGCGACGGCTGGGATGACTACGTGAAACCCTTCCGCACCCTGGAGGATGTGTACGTGCTCACGGCGGTGAGTGCCTGGCTGTTCGGTATCGGTCGTGAAAGCGGCTGGCCGGGCGCCCTGCTGTTGCGTCTGCAGGCGCTGCTTGCTGGTTGCGCCGAAGTAGCCCGGCAAGCGCCCAACGCGCCGACCACGCATCTGTTGCTGGCCGGCCTGTTCGCTGAGCAGCAGGCGCTGGCAGGCGATCTGGAGGCCGCTCTGGCGATCGGCGCGCCGCACTGGGCCGACCTCTGGCAACGTGACAAGGGCTTGTTGCGCATCGCCGAGGCGGCACGGGCCAAGCGCCTGGAGAAAGCGCGGCGGATTGTCGCCGGCCTTTGATCCATATCAGTACCCTTGCAGCGGCGCGCGCATAAGGTTGTTTGGCGAATCATCCAAGAGGTTTCCATGCGCCGCGAGCCCATCGTGCTGTTCGATAACGGCAGCCACCAATGCCTGATGTTCGATGACCTGGTCAGCGGCGAAGGCGTGCAGTCCAACCAGTTCCTGATCACCGACAGCGAGCAGTACCTGCTGCTCGATCCGGGCGGCGACCTGACCTATACGCCGCTGTCGCTGGAGCTGTCCAAGCACATTCCAGTGCAGGACCTGACCTACATCTTCGCCTCGCACCAGGATCCGGACATCATCGCCTCGCTGGACAAGTGGCTGCTGCACACCCGTGCGCGGGTGATCTGCTCCAAGCTGTGGGCGCGCTTTCTACCGCACCTGACGGCCAACTACCTGGTGCTGAGCCGAGGCATCAATACCTTCGATCGCATCATCGCGCTGCCGGACCGGGGCCAAAGCATCCCGCTCGGCAAGTGCACGCTCAAGGCCGTGCCGGCGCACTTCCTGCACTCGGTGGGCAACTTCCAGGTGTATGACCCGGTGAGCAAGATCCTCTTCTCCGGCGACATGGGCGCCTCGATGGTCGACGACGCCTCGCCTGTGCGCGACTTCGTCAACCACGTACCGAACATGGAGGCCTTCCACCGTCGCTACATGGCCGGAAACAAGGCCTGCCGCCTGTGGGCAGCGATGGTGCGCGAGATGGATGTGGAGATGATCGTGCCGCAGCATGGCCGGCCTTTCGTTGGCCCGGAAATGATCAGCGCCTTCCTCTACTGGATCGAGAACCTCGAATGCGGTCTCGATCTGATGGGGCCGGAGGATTATCAGCTGCCCAAATGAGGGGCTGAGATGGCGGTTTCGTCGCTTCAAGCCTTCATCATCACCGTGCTAGGGTGCGCCACGATTTCTGATCGAGGCCGCCCATGCCCACTTCCTTGCTTCGTCGACTGAGCCTGGCGCTCGGTTTCAGCCTGGCTGCCAGCACCGCCCTGGCGGAAAGCTGGCCGCAAGCCGATTGGCAGCGCCAACCCCGTATCGAGAGTGCCGCCCTGGCCGAACTCGAACAGTACGCCTTTCCCGAGCGCGATGATGTCGAGCGCACGGGCGTGCGCACCGATGCGCTGGTGGTGATACGCGACGGGCAGATCGTCTACGAGCGCTACGCAGAACCTACCACGGCGCAAACGCCGCACCTGACCTGGTCGATGGCCAAGAGCCTGCTCGCTACCACTCTCGGTGTGGCCTACGGCGAAGGACGCTTCAAGCTCGATGCACCGGCCGCGCAGTATTACCCGGCGATGGCCGAGCATCCGCAGATCAAGATCGGCCATCTGCTCAACTGGGCCTCGGGTCTGGCCTGGGAAGAGGACTACGAGTACGCGCCGCTGAAATCCTCGGTGGTGGCCATGCTCTATACTCGCGGTCGCTCCGACATGGCCGCATTCACTGCCGCGCATGAGGCCGATGCCGCACCCGGTATGCGCTTTCGTTACTCCAGTGGCGACAGCAATGTGCTGGCGGCCGCGTTGCGCGGTATGGTCGGTGAGCAGGCCTACGCCGACTATCCCTGGACGGCTCTGTTCGAACCGCTGGGAATTACCAGCGCGACCTGGGAGCGCGATGCCAGCGGCACCTTCGTCGCCTCGTCCTATGCCTATCTGAACGCGCGCGATCTGGCCCGCGTCGGCCTGCTGATGCAGCGCGGTGGACGTTGGGGCGATCGGCAATTGCTGCCGTCGGCCTGGGTCGATTTCGTCTCCACGCCCTTCGCCGGTTATCAGCCACAGGGCTTCGCGCCAGGCGACGCGGTGCCGGGAGGGCACTGGTGGCTCAACGCCGAGTTGCCGGGCAGCACGCGGCCCTGGCCGGATGCACCGGTCGACACCATCGCCGCGCTGGGACATTGGGGGCAGGGCCTGTACGTGATGCCGCAGGAGAAGCTGGTGGTGGTGCGCTACGCCGATGACCGCGACCGCAGCTTCCAGCACAACGAATTGCTCAAGCGAGTGCAGGCGGCCTTCGCCGTGGAGGTGCAGCCATGATCCGTCGTCACCCGATTCTCAGTGTGCTGGCGCTGCTGCTGGTCCTGCTGCTGGCCTGGGCCTGGCCGAACCGCGCGCATCTGGCGGCGTTCCCCGACATCATTGGCGCCTACACGGCCAAGGAATATTGCTCCTGCCGTTACGTCAGCGGTAATCCGGCGGCCTATTGCGAAGGCTATGTCGCGCAGTACGTGCCGATCAGCAGTCTGCTCGATGATCAGGATGCCAAGCGTGTCACCGCCAGTGGACTGGGCCGCACCCACAGCGCGGCCTGGCTGGGCGAGCGGCAGGGTTGCCAGTTGCTGCCGGGCAAGTAGAGCCGGCCCTCTCCCATAAATGGGAGAGGGGAGCCAAGCGCATCTTGCTTTGCAACGCCGCGCATGGCGACTATCGTTGCCGCCTGGTCATGTCGTTTTCGAGTTCTCATGCGCCGTTCGCTTCTCGCCCTGTTGCTTGCTGCCGCCTTGCCCGTTCACGCCGATTGGTATCTGGACAACGAGTCTTCGCGGCTGTCATTCATTTCCACCCACTCCGGCAGCCAGTCGGAGGTGCATCGTTTCCTCACTCTGCATGGGCAGATCGCGCCCGATGGGCGTGCACGGCTGCGCGTGGATCTGGACTCGCTGAGCACCGGTATTGCACTGCGCGACGAACGTCTGCGTGCCATGTTGTTCGACACCTCGCGTCTGCCCGAGGCGCGCATCAGCGCCCGGATCGATCTGCCGCAACTCACCGACCTGGCGCCCGGCGCGCAGCTGGAGTTGCGCTTGCCGCTGCAACTGACCCTCAACGAGCGCACGCGCCAGCTGGACAGCGAGCTGCTGGTCACGCGCCTGGATGATCGGCGTTTTCAGGTGGTGACCCTGGCGCCACTGGTGTTGCACGCCGAAGACTTCGCCCTGGCCAGTGGTATCGAGGCGCTGCGCAAGGTCGCCGATCTGCCGGCCATTAGCCTTTCGGTGCCGGTGGGCGCCGTGCTGATCTTCACGGCGCGTTGAGCGTGCACAAACGCGGCCGCATCTTTCCCTGGCGCGGGGGCAATCGCTTCGAGTTGCTGCTGGACGGGCCGGCGTTCTTCCCACGCATGCTGGCGGCCATCGACGGCGCTCGCCAACAGGTGGAGATCGAGCTTTACCTGATCGAGGATGGCCGCTGCAGCGAACGCCTGGTCGATACGCTGTGTCGGGCGGCCGAGCGCGGCGTAGCGGTGCGTGGTCTGTTCGATGCCTATGGTGCGGCGGGCCTGGGTGCTGCGCTGCGTGAGCGCATGCAGGCCGCGGGCGTGCAGCTGCGCTGGTACAACCCTGTGCGCTGGCGGCGTGGTATCCGCAACTTTCACCGCGATCACCGCAAGCTGCTGCTGGTGGATCAGCGCCTGGCCTACGTCGGCGGTACCGGCTCCACCGATGAGTTCTGGTTGCCGGATGAAGCCAGCAGCCCCTGGCATGAAGCCATGGTCGAAATCGAAGGGCCATTGGTGGGCGACTGGCAGCAGTTGTTCGAGCACCTCTGGCGCGCGCGTTTTTCCTGGCGCCCGCGTCATCAGCCACTTCCCCTGAGCCTGCCCGAGTGCCCGCCGGTTGGCGTTGGTCTTGGGCGTGTGGCCTACGCCGATGCGGCGCAGCATCGCGACATCCTGCTCTCGCTGTTGCATGCGCTGAAGGGCGCCAGAAAGCGCGTGTGGCTGGCCACGCCCTACTTCCTGCCAACCTGGAAGATCCGCCGCGCCCTGCGCCGCGCAGCGGCCCGTGGCGTCGAGGTGCGCCTGCTGCTGGCCGGGCGCAATACCGACCATCCGCCGGTACGTTTCGCCGGCCAGCGCTATTACCCGAAGCTGCTCCGGGCCGGCGTGCGCATCTTCGAATACCAGCCACGTTTCCTGCACCTGAAGATGGTCCTGGTGGACGATTGGGTCAGCGTTGGTTCGTGCAACTTCGACCACTGGAACCTGCGCTTCAACCTCGACGCCAACGTCGAGGCGCTCGACCCGGACTTTACCCGGGCGGTAACGGCCAGCTTCATCGAGGACTTTGGCGTCAGCCGCGAAATCAGCCTCGAGGATTGGCGTCAGCGCCCCTGGTGGCGCCGCGCGCAGCAGCGCCTGTGGGGATGGCTGGATCGTCTGGCGGTGAACCTGCTGGACCGTTGGCGCTGACCCACTGCGGTGCGCTGAAGGCTCTATCTCAGGCGTTTCGTTCACATCTGGAAAAGCTTTGCCGCTTCGGCGGCAGAGAGCGGTTGCTATAGTCGCCAGCTCCCTTACGCCTGGCGCGCGGTCGTGACAGGCGTTCAGCCGCGAACCCGATACAGGAATGCGCCCGTGAAGAAAACCCTGCTCATCGCGATACTTTCCGCCAGCTTCCTTCCTCTATCCATGCTCCAGGCCTCGCCGCAGGGCAGCTACGGCCCGCAGCTGGAGGGCTTCGACTATCCCCACCCGATTCAGCGCTTCGACTTCAGCTCGCAACAGCAGGAGTTGTCGATGGGCTACATGGACGTGAAACCGACCGCCAAGGCCAATGGCCGCACGGCGGTGTTGCTGCATGGCAAGAATTTCTGTGGCGCCACCTGGGAGGCGACCATCAAAACCCTGAGCGATGCCGGCTACCGGGTGATCGCGCCGGATCAAATCGGTTTCTGCAGTTCGAGCAAGCCGCGCGGCTATCAGTTCAGTTTCGGCCAGTTGGCCAGCAATACCGACGCGCTGCTGGAGTCACTCGGCGTGGACAAGGCCACGGTGATCGGCCATTCCATGGGCGGCATGCTGGCCGCACGCTACGCGCTGGCGCATGCCGAGCGGGTCGAGAAACTGGTGCTGGTCAACCCCATCGGCCTCGAAGACTGGCAGGCCGAGGGCGTGCCCTACGTGACGGTCGACCAGCTCTACCAGGGCGAGCTGAAAACCTCTTACGAGGGCATCAAGGACTACCAGTTGAAGTTCTACTACAACGGCGTGTGGAAGCCCGAGTACGACCGCTGGGTGGACATGCTTTATGGCATGTACAACGGGCCGGGTAAGGAGATCGTCGCCTGGAACCAGGCGCAGACGGCGGAGATGCTCTTCACCCAGCCGGTGGTGCATGAGTTCGCCAACATCGAGGCGCCGACCCTGCTGCTGATCGGTGGCAAGGATCGCACCGCCCCAGGCGCCAACCGTGCACCGGAGGACGTCGCCAAGCGCCTTGGCAACTACCCGGAACTGGGGCGAAAGACTGCCGAAGCGATCCCCGAGGCGATACTTGTGGAGTGGCCGGAGCTGGGCCATTCGCCGCAGGTGGAAGCGCCGGCGCTGTTCCACGAGGTGCTGTTGCGCGAACTGGCCGCTAGCGGTAACTGATCGACCTGGCAGAGCCTTGCCCCAGGCTCTGCCTCTTCTTCTGGACGCCATTCGCGTCGTCCTCTGGCAGCACCTTTCGGTGCCTGCCTGCAAATAGTTCCCCAACCTGCCTGATGGTCTGTCATTCAGCAAGCTGAGGTCGGCCCGTACGCGCCCGTGTCAGGGCGTTATTCATCCTTTCGGGCGACAGGTGAAATCCCTCCTTGGTGCGCTTATCCGAGGTGTGGTCGCTGCGTAGGGTTCCCTGCAGTTGCACCCCACTTCAGGAGACCCGCATGACAAGAACAAGAGGGCCCGGACTATTCCAGCCGCACACCTTGGCTTTGGCCGTCGCCGTCGGTTTCGCCGCCCCGGTGCAGGCCGTCAATTTCAATATCGGTGAGATCGAAGGGCAGTTCGACAGCTCGCTGTCGGTCGGTGCCAGTTGGTCCATGCGCAGTCCGGATCGCGATCTGATCGGTCCCAACAACGGTGGCCAGGGCCAGGCGCAGACTGGCGACGACGGGCGCTTGAACTTCAAGAAGGGCGAGACCTTCTCGAAGATCTTCAAGGGCATCCATGACCTCGAGCTGAAGTACCGCGATACCGGCGTCTTCGTGCGCGGCAAGTACTGGTACGACTTCGAGCTGAAGGACGAGAGCCGCCGCTTCAAGGACATCGACGACCACAACCGCAAGGAGGGCGCCAAGTCCTCGGGAGCGGAAATTCTCGATGCCTTCCTCTACCACAACTACGCCATCGGTGATCTGCCCGGCACGGTACGGGTCGGCAAGCAGGTGGTGAGCTGGGGCGAGAGCACCTTCATCGGCAACAGCATCAACTCGATCAACCCCATCGACGTCGCCGCCTTCCGCCGTCCCGGCGCGGAGATCAAGGAAGGCCTGATTCCGGTGAACATGCTCTACCTGTCGCAGAGCCTCAGCGACCGCCTGAGCATGGAGGCCTTCTACCAGCTGGAATGGGACCAGACCATCCTCGACAACTGCGGTACCTTCTTCTCCACTGCCGATGTGGCCGCCGACGGCTGCGACAGCGGGTATCACATCGGCTCGCCGGCCATCGCGCCGTTGCAGCCGGTGGCTGCAGCGTTCGGCCAGGGCTTCCAGGTCGACAGCGAAGGGGTGATCCTGCCGCGTGCCGGTGATCGCGATGCGCGTGACAGTGGCCAGTGGGGTGCTGCGCTGCGTTGGCTGGGCGACGAGACCGAGTACGGCCTGTACTTCATGAACTACCACAGCCGTACGCCCATCGTCGGTACACAGAATGCCGGCCTGGCGACCCTGGCTGCGCTGCCGGGGATCATCGGTACCGCCAATGGCATCGTGCCGGGCAGCGGTGCTGGCCTCGCGCAAAGCGTGATGCTCGGCAATGGCCGCTACTTCCTCGACTACCCCGAGGACATCCGTCTCTACGGCGCGAGCTTCTCCACCACGCTGCCGACCGGCACCGCGTGGAGCGGCGAGATCAGCTACCGGCCGAACCTGCCGCTGCAGATCAACACCACCGACCTGACCCTGAGCCTGCTCAACCCCATCGCGCCGGGCACCTCGCCGGTCACCGCCGGGCCGGGCCAGGACAACGTCGGCTACCGGCGCAAGGAAGTGACCCAGGTGCAAACCACCTTCACTCACTTCTTCGATCAGGTGATGGGCGCCGGGCGCTTCACCCTGGTGGGCGAGATCGGCATGGCCCATGTCGGCGGCCTGGAAAGTCGCGAAGACCTGCGCTACGGCCGCGATTCGCTGTTCGGTGCCTATGGCTTCCGCGGCGACACCCATGGCTTCGTCACCAGCACCTCCTGGGGTTACCGCGTTCGCGGTATCTGGGAGTACAGCAACGTGTTCGCCGGGGTGAACCTCAAGCCGAACGTGTCCTGGTCGCATGACGTGGACGGCTACGGCCCCAACGGCCTGTTCAACGAGGGGGCCAAGGCGGTGAGCTTCGGCATCGATGCCGACTACCGCAACACCTACACCGCCAGCCTCTCGTACACCGACTTCTTCGGCGGCAAGTACAACACCGCGGTCGACCGCGACTTCCTGGCGCTCAGCTTCGGCGTGAGCTTCTAGGCCATCAGGATCAGTTGAGGAATGCAGATGAATACAACCCTGAAGATGCTCGGCGCGCTGTCCCTGAGCCTGCTGGCCGGTAGCGTGCTGGCGGCGGTCAGCGAGCAGGAAGCAGCCAAGCTCGGTAACAGCCTGACCCCGCTGGGTGCGGAGATGGCCGGCAACAATGCCGGCACCATCCCGGCCTGGACCGGCGGCCTGGCCAGTGACGCCGGGCAGGTCGACGCCCGCGGCTTTCTGAGTGACCCCTATGCCGGCGAGCAGCCGCTGTTCACCATCACCGCGCAGAACCTGGAGCAGTACCGCGACCAGCTCACACCCGGTCAGTTGGCGATGTTCAAGCGCTATCCGGAAAGCTACCGCATGCCGGTCTACCCGACCCATCGTAGTGCGGCTGTGCCGGAGCGGATCTACGAGGCCGCCAGACGCAGCGCGTTGAATACCGGGCTGGTGGAGGGAGGCAACGGCCTGACCAATTTCAATGACAGCCGCTACTACGCTTTCCCGATCCCGCAGAACGGCCTGGAGGTGGTGTGGAACCACATCACCCGTTATCGCGGTGGCAACCTCAAGCGCAGCATTGTCCAGGCGTCGCCGCAGACCAATGGCGCCTACACCCTGGTGAACTTCGAGGACGAGGTCGCCTTCCCCGACAACGTTCCGGATATCGACCCGGCGAAGGCAGAGAACACCCTGCTGCTGTTCAAGCAGCGGGTTACTGCGCCGTCGCGTCTGGCCGGCAACGTACTGCTGGTGCACGACTCGCTCGACCAGGTGCGCGAACCGCGCATGGCGTGGATCTACAACGCCGGCCAGCGCCGTGTGCGTCGTGCGCCGCAGGTGGCGTACGACGGTCCGGGTACCGCCGCCGACGGCCTGCGCACCACCGACAACTTCGACATGTTCAGCGGTGCGCCGGATCGTTACGACTGGAAGCTGGTAGGCAAACGCGAGGCGTTCATTCCCTACAACAACTTCCGTCTGGCCTCGCCGCAGGTGAAGTACAGCGACATCCTCAAGGCTGGCCATATCAACCAGGATCTGGCGCGCTACGAGCTGCACCGGGTCTGGGAGGTGGAAGCCACGCTGAAGAGCGGTGAGCGCAACATCTACGCCAAGCGGCGCTTCTTCGTCGACGAGGACTCCTGGCAGATTGCTTTATCCGAGCATTACGACGGCCGTGGTCAGCTCTGGCGTGTGGGTGAGGCGCTGTTGTTCCAGCAGTACGACAAGCAGGTGCCGGTGTACGCGCTGGAAGCCCTCTACGACGTGATCGCTGGTCGCTACATCGCCATCGGCATGGCCAACGAGGAGCGCACCGCGGTGCAGTACGGCACCCAGGCTTCGGCCAAGGACTTCACCCCGGCCGCGCTGCGTAACGCTGGCGTTCGCTGACTCGGCAGCAGTCTGAACAAGCCGGTGGCGCCTTGCGTGCCACCGGCTTTTTTCTGCCTGCTTCTCTCACGTGAATCTCACGCCATAAGCGTCAAGGGGTGGTCGTGAGCGGTGAGCGGGGTACCATCGCCGGGTGGTTCAACAATGACAAGCAGAGAGAACCGCTGCCATGCCGACCCTCGCCATCGCCCGTCCGAGTGCGCTGCAGGTACAACCTGCCGATCTACCACGGCTGCCACCGTGCGTCGTTTCCCGTCCCGTCCTGCTGCAGCGTCTGCTCGCCAGCGAGTCGCGTCTGCGCCTGCTGTGCGCGCCTGCCGGAACCGGCAAGAGCGTGCTGCTCGGCCAGTGCGCGCGGCACACGCCTGCCGCCGTTGAGCGGGTCTGGCTCGATCTCGCGGGGCGCAGCCTGACGCCAGCGCAGTTGTGCAAGCGACTGGCGGTTGTCTTGCAACTGCCGAACGATGATGCCAACGAAGCAGGGCTGATCGAGCGGCTGCACGAGCGCGCAGGGCGCTTGTGGGTCTTTATCGATGACTACCCGCGGCAGGCCGACGAGGCGCTCGATGCCTGTCTCGACCGCCTGTTCGCCGCGGCGCCGGCTCAGGTCACCTGGTGGGTCGCCAGCCGTCGAACGCCGGCCTGGAACCTGCCACGTCTGCTGCTTCAGGGTGATCTGCTGGAGCTCAAGGGCGAAGAGCTGGCGTTGGATGAATCGGCGCTGAGCGAGCTTCTCGCCGCGCTGCGGATCGAGCTGGCCGATGATCTCCGGCTGACGTTGCTCGCACGCAGCGAGGGTTGGCTGGCGGCGATTCGTCTGCTGTTGCTCGATGCCGACGAGGACGCGCTGCGCCAGCGTTTGCAGGATGGCTGTCCGGTGCTGCGCGATTACGTGCAGCGTGAGGTACTGGCCGATCTGGACCAGGAGCTGCGCAGCGATCTGCATGCACTGGCCTTGCTGCCGCGTTTCTCCCTGTCGCTCTGTGAGCACCTGCTGGAGGGGCGTGCTACCGAGCTGTTGAGTGAGTTGCAGCGGCGTCAGCTGTTCGTACGCAGTCTCGACAGCAGCGGCACCTGGTTCCGCATGTGGCGGCCGCTGGCCGAGGTGCTGCGGCGCTTGCCGGGGGCTCCGGCACCGGCTCCGATCCATGTGCGGGCCTGCCAGTGGTTCGCTCAGCATGGCGACATCCGTGAGGCGGTCGAGCATGCCTTGCAGGCGGGTCAGGTCGAGGTCGCGGTCAACTATCTGCAGCGCTTCGATCAGGAGCAGTTGCTGCAGGGCCATTCGGTCGCGCAACTGCTGCAATGGCGCGAGGAACTGCCGGACTGGTTGTTCGCCAGTTCGCCGCGTCTGATCGTGCTGCAGGCCTGGGCGCTGATCATCTGCGCCCGATTCGACGAGGCCAGTGCCTGCATCAAGGGGCTGGCGCATTTCATGCCGCAACCCGATGCTCGGCGCCAGAGCAAGTTGATCGCCCATTGGCAGGCACTGACGGGCGTGCTGGCGCGTCAGTGCGGACGGCGCGATGCCCGCTTGCACTGCCAGGAAGCGCTGCAGATGCTGGACGAGGGCAGCTGGTCGCAGCGCGTGCTCTGTTATCAGGCGCTGGCTCAGCAGCATATGGCCGAGCACGCCCTGGATCAGGCCAAGCAGGCGCTGGATCAGGGGCTGCGCCTGGCACGACTGCATGGCAGTTTGATTTTCGAAGCCCTGATCAATACCGATCACTGCCTGCTGCTGAAAATGCGCGGTGAGGCCGGGCGTGCGGCCGAGCTGGCCGAGCAGTCGCTGGCACTGCTGCGTGAAGGCTTCAGCCATAGCCCGGTGGTTGCCCGTCTGCTGCTGGTGCGGGCCAGCCTGCTGGCGCGCCAGGGCCTGGACGAGGCGGCGCAGCAGGCCTATCGCCTGGGGCTGCAGGAAGCCGAGCACTGCGAGGATGCCTACATCATTTCCGGTTACCTGGGGATGCTGGAGCTGGCCGAGAGCCGCGGCGATCTCGACGAGGCGCACCAGTGGTTGCAGAGGGCCGAGCGGGTGATGCAGTGGTCGCATGTGCCTGAGGTTCGTTATCGCTGCGTGTTGCAACTGCAGGCGGGGCGCCTGCTGCTGCGTCAGGGGCAGACGGGGCGTGCGCGCGAGTTGTTCGCCCAGACCCTGCAGCAGTTGCAGCAGCGCCAGCAACTGGCGCCTTCCGAGTTCTACGATCTGCTGCCGCGCTTGCGCCACTGCCTGGCCATCAGTGACCTGCTGCTCGGTCATCATGCGGCTGCTGAGCATGCATTGCGTCTGTTGCTGGATGAATGCCAGCTCGCCGGACATCGCAGCCTGGCCTGTGAATGCCGGGTCAGCCTGGCCGAAGCGCTGCTGGTACAGGGCCAGGTGGAACAGGCCGATGGCCTGTTGCAGCAAGCCATCGGCGAGGCACGGCAACTGCGCCTGCTACGGCCCTTGCAGGAGTTGCAGCAGCGCCAGGCGCAATGGCTCGAACGCCTGCTGCCGGGGGAGGCCGGGCAGAGCCTGCATCAGCGGCTGTTCGAGCCGGCTCCGCGGTTGGACGAACCTGCCAGTGCCGGTACCGCGCTGCTCAGCTCGCGTGAGCTGGCAGTGCTGCAGTTGATTGCGCAGGGTTATTCCAATCAGGAAATCGCCGATCGTCTGTTCATCTCGCTGCACACGGTCAAGACCCATGCGCGGCGGATCAACGTCAAGCTCGGTGTGCAAAGACGCACCCAGGCCGTGGCGATGGCCAAGGCGCAGGGGCTGATGGGGGATTGAGCGGGCGATGGCCGCATGGGGCGGTGCCCGCTCTGTCAGGAGGCGAGCTCTGTGGGCCGCCGCTGGTGGGCTGAAGCCCACCCTACAAGAGGCGGATCTCTGCCGGGCTCTCCCTACATATTGAAGCTCACCCCAGGGCGGGTTGGCTGCCTGATAGTGGTGCAGGTCAGCTCGGGTGGGCTTTAGCCCACCTGGGTTGGTCAGCGTGGGCCGAAGCGGATCGCCGCCCAGCCCACCCTGCAAGGCCTGGCTGCCTGGTCAGCCGAGGAAGTAGAACGCGCCGCAGATCACCGCGCCCGAGTACAGCAGCATGATCAGGCAGTAGCCCATGATGTCGCGGGCGCCGAGGCCGACGATGCCGAGCAGCGGCAGCGCCCAGAATGGCTGGATCATGTTGGTCCAGGCGTCGCCCCAGGCAATGGCCATGGCGGTAACGGTCGGCGAAACGCCCAGAGCCTGGGCGGCTGGGAGCATGATCGGACCTTGCACGGCCCACTGGCCGCCACCGGACGGGACGAACACGTTGACCACGCCAGCGCTGAGGAAGGCCAGCAACGGAAAGGTGTCGGCCGAGGACCAGGAAATGAACGCTTCGGTGATCTGCCGGCCGAGGGAGATGCCATCGGCGTTGGCGCCCATCATCATGCCCATGATCCCGGCGTAGAAGGGGAACAGCAGGACGATGCCGCCGATGCCGCGCACGCTCTCGTCCACCGCGCGCATATAGCGCTCCGGGGTGCCGTGCATCAGTAGGCCGCTGAACAGGAAGATGGCGATGACCACATCCAGGCCAAGCACGAAGCCCTTGGTGGCGAAGTGGTTGAACAGGTAGATGCCGGCCATGGCCACCAGCGCCAGGCCAAGGATGCGGCTGTCATCCAGGCGCTGCGCCGGGGTATCACGGGCTGGTAGTTCAGCGCGAGACTCGACCAGTTTGGCGGCATCGGCAACCTTGGCTCCCTGGCGCGGGTGCATGGCGCGGTTGAGCAGCGGCAGGCCGATGAACAGCAGGGCGACGATGGTCAGGTTGAGGGTGCTGAACAGGGTTTCGGTGATGCTTACCGGGTCGGTCAGCACCCCTGCGGTGATGCGCGCCAGATCCGGGCCGCCGGTGGCCAGGGAGAGCGGTACCGAGCCAGCAAGACCGCCGTGCCAGACCAGGAAGCCCGAGTAGGCCGACGCCACCAGCAGCGGATAGTCGACGCCATCGACCTTGCGCGCCAGGGCGCGGGCGAACACCGCGCCGATCACCAGGCCAAAACCCCAGTTGACCCAGCAGCCGACCAGCGCCACCAGGGTGACCATGATGATCGCCTGGCCCGGTGTGCGCGCCATGCCCGCCAGACGGTCGAGTTGACGGTTGATGATCGGCGCGCTGGCCAGGGCGTGACCGGTGACGAAGATCAGCGCCATCTGCATGGCGAAGCCGAGTAGCGTCCAGAAGCCGCCGCTCCAGTGCTGCACCATGGCCGGCAACGACTGGCCGGTGGAGAGGATGCCGGCGAGCAGGACTCCCAAGGTCAGGAGCGCAGAGAACACGAAGGGTGAGGGCAAGTACTTCTGTACCAGGCTCACACTCATGCGGGTGAGGGTGTTGAACATGGATGACGCCTCTTTCTTATGGTTGTGTAAGGGCTAACCGGGCATTCAGAGTTGGCTATGCCTGGGTGTTGCGGTGGATATGACAAAGCTCGGCCGAGGCCGAGCTGGTGGTGTAGCCCGGATGAAATCCGGGAGGTCCATTTCCGGTTTCCCCGGATTGCCTCCAGGCATACCTCTTTATAAATCGTCGCGGCTAAAGCCTCTCCCACAGGAGCCAGGCGGGCCGTGTGGTAGGCGTTTCAGCGGCGATTGTCTGGCGCTCAGACGCGCTCGATAGCCAGCGCCACACCCTGACCACCACCGATGCACAGCGTGGCCAGGCCTTTCTTGGCGTCGCGGCGGATCATCTCGTGCAGCAGTGTCACCAGCACGCGGCAGCCCGAGGCGCCGATGGGATGGCCGAGGGCGATGGCGCCGCCGTTGACGTTGACCTTGTCAGCATCCCAACCCAGCTCCTGGCCGACCGACAGCGCCTGGGCCGCGAAAGCTTCGTTGGCTTCGATCAGGTCCAGGTCGGCCAGGCTCCAGCCGGCCTTGTCCAGGCAACGGCGGGTAGCCGATACCGGGGCGATGCCCATGATCGCCGGATCGACACCGGCATTGGCATAGCCAGCGATCTTCGCCAGTACCGGCAGACCCAGCGCCTGCGCTTTGGCCGCGCTCATCAGCAGCACGGCAGCGGCACCGTCGTTGAGGCTGGAGGCGTTGCCGGCGGTGACGCTGCCGTCCTTCTTGAATGCGGGTTTGAGCTTGGCCAGGGATTCGGCGGTGGTGCCGGCGCGTGGCTGCTCGTCACGGGCGAAGGCGATGGGGTCGCCCTTGCGCTGCGGGATCATGACTGGAGTGATTTCGGTATCGAAGCGCCCGGCCTCGATGGCGGCCACGGCCTTTTGCTGCGATTCGGCGGCAAAGGCGTCCTGGGCTTCTCGGGAAATTCCATACTTTTCGACGAGATTCTCGGCGGTGATGCCCATGTGATAGTCGTTGAAGGCGTCCCACAGGCCGTCGACGATCATGCTGTCGAGCATCTGTGCATGCCCCATGCGCAGGCCGGTGCGCGCCTTGGGCAGCACGTAGGGCGCCAGGCTCATGTTTTCCATGCCGCCAGCGATGATCACCTCGGCGTCGCCGCAGCGAATAGCCTGGGTGGCCAGGTGCAAGGCCTTAAGGCCCGAGCCACAGACCTTGTTCAGGGTCATGGCAGGCACGGCATGCGGCAGGCCGGCGCGGATGGCGGCCTGGCGCGCGGGGTTCTGGCCACTGCCTGCGGTGAGCACCTGGCCGAGGATCACTTCATCGACCTGGGCGGCATCGAGGCCGGTCTGCTCCAGCAGACGCTTGATGACGATGGCGCCGAGCTCGGGCGCGGGGATATCAGCCAGGCTGCCCTGGAAGCTGCCGATGGCGGTGCGGGTGGCGGCGACGATGACGACGTCTTGCATGGGAAATCCTCTTGGCGCGGTAGGGCGGAAAAAGCTTCGCGGATGAATCCGCTCCTACAGGGTGTAGGACATAGCCAAAAAACGCTCTGTAGGCGCCGTGCGTGGTGGCGCCTACAGAACGGTAGACAACTTAGAAGCTCATTTCTGGCACGTGTTCGGGGACGATCAGCTTGCCGGCGGTCTTGGCCACGATTTCCTCGACGCTAACACCCGGCGCACGTTCGCGCAGGACGAAGGCGTTGTTTTCGATCTCCAGATAGGCCAGGTCGGTCAACACTTTGCGGATGCAGCCGCAGCCGGTCAGCGGCAGGCTGCAATGCTCCAGCAGCTTGGATTCGCCGTCTTTCGAGGCGTGGGTCATGGTGACGATGATGTTGTCGGCACCGGCCACCAGGTCCATGGCGCCGCCCATGCCTTTGACCAGCTTGCCGGGGATCATCCACGAGGCGATGTTGCCGCGCACGTCCACCTCAAAGGCGCCAAGTACAGTCAGGTCAACATGGCCGCCACGAATCATGGCAAAGGACTGTGACGAGTCGAAGATAGCTGCGCCCTTGATCGCGGTGACGGTCTGCTTGCCGGCGTTGATCATGTCGGCATCCACTTCATCTTCGGTCGGAAATGCGCCCATGCCGAGCAGGCCGTTCTCCGACTGCAGCATCACCTGCATGCCTTCGGGTACGTAGTTGGCGACCAGGGTGGGAATGCCGATGCCGAGGTTGACGTAGAAGCCGTCCTGCAGCTCGCGGGCCACGCGCTGGGCCATTTGTTCACGGGTAAGAGCCATGGTCTTTCTCCTCAGGCGCGCAGCGTGCGTTTTTCGATGCGTTTCTCGAAGCTGCCGCAGATCAGCCGGTCGACGTAGATGCCAGGGGTATGAATCTGCGTGGGGTCGAGTTCACCGGGCTCGACGATCTCTTCGACCTCGACCACGGTGATGCGCCCGGCGGTGGCGACCACCGGGTTGAAGTTCTGCGCGGTGTGGCGGTAGACCACGTTACCGAAGTGGTCGGCCTTCCAGCCCTTGACGATGGCGAAGTCGCCGGTGATGGCCGGCTCGAGGATGTAGTGGCGGCCATCGATCTCGCGCGCTTCCTTGCCTTCGGCGACCGGGGTGCCGTAGCCGGTGGCAGTGAAGAAGGCGGGGATGCCGGCGCCGCCGGCGCGCAGCTTCTCGGCCAGGGTGCCTTGCGGGGTGAGTTCGACTTCCAGCTCGCCGGACAGCAGTTGCTGCTCGAACAGGGCGTTCTCGCCGACATAGGAGGCGATCATCTTGCGGATCTGCCGGTCTTCCAGCAGCACGCCGAGGCCGAAACCGTCGACGCCGCAGTTGTTGGACACCACGGTCAGATCGCGCACGCCACGACGGCGGATCTCGGCAATCAGGTTCTCGGGGATGCCACACAGGCCGAAACCGCCGGCCAGCACGGTCATGCCGTCCTGCAGGCCATCCAGGGCTTCTGCGTAGCTGGCGACGCGTTTGTCGAGTCCGCTCATTAGAGGCTGCCTCTTTTGTTGTTATCTGGGATGAGACCAAGCTTCTGCGCTATGAGCTTATTTGTTAAGTTTGTTTTTCCTCTTTATTGATCAGGTAAATAAATTAATGACCGTCAAGCAGCTACGCGCTTTTCTCGCCGTGGCGCAAAGCCTGAGCTTCGCCCAGGCCTGCGAGCGCCTGCATCTGTCGCAGCCAGCGTTGAGCCTGGCGATCAAGAACCTGGAGCAATCGCTCGGCGGTCAATTGCTGGTGCGTACCACCCGCAGCGTGGCGCTGACGCCGGAGGGCGAGACGTTGCTGCCGATTGCCGTGCGCCTGCTGGCCGACTGGGATAACGCCGAGGACCTGTTGCGTCAGCACTTCACCCTGCAGATGGGCAAGGTGGCGGTGGCGGCCATGCCGTCGTTCGCCGGCAACCGCCTGCCGGCGGCGCTGCGTGCCTTCCGCGATGCCTACCCACGAGTCAACGTGGCGGTGCATGACGTGATCAACGAACAGGTGATGGAGATGGTGCGCGACGGTCGCGTCGAGCTGGGCATCGCCTTCGAGCCTTTGAGCCTCGATGGCCTGCAATTCACGGCGCTGTACGAGGATCGCTTCGTCGCCGTGGTGCCGGTCGCCAGCGAGTTGGCTGAGCAGGCAGCACTGACCTGGGCGCAGTTGCTGGAACAACCCTTCATCACCCTGCAACGGCCTTCGGCGGTGCGCCTGCTGCTGGAAGACAGCGTGATCTCCAGCCACGGTAAGCTGCCGGTGGCGTTCGAGAGTCATCAGTTGGTCACGGTCGGACGCATGGTCGCCGAAGGCCTCGGCGTCAGCGCCGTACCGCACCTGTGCCGGCAGCAGATGGAAGAACTGGGCGCCCGCTGCCTGCCGTTGAGTGAACCGCAGGTGTCGCGCCGCGTCGGCCTGCTGCACCAGGCTGGACATCAGCTGTCCAGTGCGGCGCAGGCGTTGAGCGAGGTTCTGCTGCATCAGGCCGGGCAGTAGGGCGGTTGAACCCCCTTGGCGGACCTAGAGCTGAGAAAGGTCTGCCGGGGTGTCTATGTCCTGCAGCACACCAGAGTCGTCCAGTTCGACGATGCTTACGGCGTTGGGGTTCTGCTGCAGCACCGGCTTGGCGCCAGCATCGCCGCTCAGCGTCGCAAGCTGCGGCCAGAAATTGCGGCCGAACAGCACCGGATGGCCGCGTTTGCCCTGATAGCTGGGCAGTACGATGTTGTTCGCGCTGGAGTGGGCGATCAGGGTTTCCAGGCTGTCCCGATGAATCGACGGCATATCGGCGAGAAAGATCGCCACGGCATCAGCGTTGGATTCAGCCAGTAGGCGCTCAGCGCCAGCGGCGAGGCTGTGGCCCATGCCCTGGGCGCTAGCAGCGTTTTGCACGACTCGTACGCCAGTTGGCAGGTCCATTCCTGTCGGCGCTTCGTCCGGGCGCAGCACCAGCCAGACCTCTTCGAGCATCGAACAGGGCAGGGTCAGGCTGGCCGCCAGTAGCGAGCGGCCGTCGGCCAGCGTTGCACGCCGCTTGTCGGCGCCGAAGCGGCGGCTGTAGCCGGCCGCCAGCATCAGCGCGGCGACTCTTTGAGTTGGGCGCTCGCTGGCCATGCTCAGCCAGCCAACCCCGCCGCCCTGGCGCGCGCGGCGTGCAGCTTCTTGTAGCTGTCGATCAGGCGCAGGTGCTTGTCCAGACCTTCCAGTTTCATACTGGTCGGCGTCAGGCCATGGAAGCGCACGCTGCCGTCTACCGAGCCGATCACCGCGTCCATGCGCTCGCTGCCGAACATGCGCCGCAGGTTGTGCTCGAAGTTGGCCAGCTCCAGCTCGTCGTCCAGCTGGATCTCCAGCACGGCATTCACTGCCTGGTAGAACAGGCCACGCTCGACCGTGTTGTCGTTGTACTGCAGGAAGGCCTCGACCAGTTCCTTGGCGTCGTCGTATTTCTTCAGCGCCAGGTTGATCAACAGCTTCAGCTCGAGAATGGTCAGCTGGCCCCACACCGTGTTGTCGTCGAATTCGACGCCGATCAGCGTGGTGATATCGGTGTAGTCGTCGACCTCGGCGTTGTTGAGGTTGCGCAGCAGCGATTTGAGCTCGCGGTCGCTCAGGGCATGTAGGTTGAGGATGTCCTTGCGGAACAGCAGGGCCTTGTTGGTGTTGTCCCAGACCAGATCCTCGACCGGGTAGATCTCCGAGTAGCCCGGCACCAGGATACGGCAGGCATTGACGCCAAGGTCGTCGTAGGTGGCGACGTAGACCTCCTTGCCCATGTCTTCGAGGATGCCGAACAGGGTCGCGGCTTCCTGTTCATTGGAGTCTGCACCCTCGCCGGAGAAGTCCCACTCGACGAATTCGAAGTCCGGCGTGGCGCCGAAGAAGCGCCACGACACCACGCCGCTGGAGTCGATGAAGTGCTCGACGAAGTTGTTCGGCTCGGTCAGCGCCAGGCTGTCGAAGGTCGGCTGCGGCAGGTCGTTGAGGCCTTCGAAGCTGCGGCCCTGCAGCAGTTCGGTGAGGCTCCGCTCCAGCGCCACTTCCAGGCTCGGGTGCGCGCCGAAGGAGGCGAACACGCCGCCGGTGCGCGGATTCATCAGCGTTACGCACATCACCGGGAATTCGCCGCCAAGCGAGGCGTCCTTGATCAGCACCGGAAAGCCTTGCTCCTCCAGGCCCTGGATGCCGGCGACGATGCCCGGGTACTTGGCCAGCACGTCCTGCGGCACGTCCGGCAGGCACAGCTCGCCTTCGAGAATTTCGCGTTTCACCGCCCGCTCGAAGATTTCCGACAGGCACTGCACCTGGGCTTCAGCCAGGGTGTTGCCGGCGCTCATGCCGTTGGACAGGTACAGGTTCTCGATCAGGTTGGACGGAAAGTACACCGTCTCGCCGTCGCTCTGGCGCACGAACGGCAGCGAGCAGATGCCGCGCAGGGTGTTGCCCGAGTTGGTGTCGTACAGGTGCGAGCCGCGCAGCTCGCCGTCCGGGTTGTAGATGGCCAGGCAGTGCTCGTCGAGGATTTCCTCGGGCAGCGCGTCCTTCGGGCCCGGCTTGAACCAGCGCTCGTTAGGGTAATGCACGAACTCGGCAGCGGCGATGTCCTCGCCCCAGAACTGGTCGTTGTAGAAGAAGTTGCAGTTCAGCCGCTCGATGAACTCGCCCAGCGCCGAGGCCAGGGCGCTTTCCTTGGTCGCACCCTTGCCGTTGGTGAAGCACAGGTTCGACTGCGCATCGCGGATATGCAGCGACCAGACATTGGGCACGATATTGCGCCAGGAGGCGATCTCGATCTTCATCCCCAGATCCGCGAGGATGCCCGACATGTTGGCGATGGTCTGCTCCAGCGGCAGATCCTTGCCCGGGATGTAGGTGGTGGTGTCACTCACCGGCATCAGCAACGCTTGGGCGTCGGCGTCGAGGTTGTCCACCTCCTCGATGATGAACTCGGGGCCCTGCTGCACCACCTTCTTCACGGTGCAGCGGTCGATGGAACGCAGAATCCCCAGGCGATCCTTCTCGGAGATATCGGCGGGCAGCTCGACCTGAATCTTGAAGATCTGCGCGTAGCGGTTCTCCGGGTCGACGATGTTGTTCTGCGACAGGCGGATGTTCTCGGTGGGAATGTCCCGCGTCTGGCAGTACAGCTTGACGAAGTACGCCGCGCACAGCGCCGAGGAGGCCAGGAAATAGTCGAACGGCCCTGGCGCCGATCCATCGCCCTTGTAACGAATCGGCTGATCAGCGATCACCGTGAAGTCATCGAACTTGGCTTCGAGGCGAAGGTTGTCGAGAAAGTTGACCTTGATTTCCATGGGGCAATACCAGCGAGCGAAACAAAATGGCCGCCATTATCCGGGTTTTCGGCGGCCTGTCTTGCTCGGTGGTTGCCGATGAAAGCGCCTCGGACCAGTGGCCTGTATGCGCAGGCCCGAACAGCGGCTCAGCTTTCGGGTTCGGCGGGGTTAGTGGCGCCGATGGAGGTATAGCTCGGCCATTGCCGCAGCAGGGTTTCGACGAACTGTTCGGCTGCCGGTGACAGTGAAGAACCACGGCGGCGCACCAGACCCAGAGTACGGCTGATTACCGGGTCGACCAGCGGCCGGCTGACCAGAATCGGATGATCCTCGGCCGGCATCGCCAGGCTGGGGAGGGCGGCGATGCCCAGGCCGGCCTCGACCATGCCGAGTGAGGTCGACAGGTGCTGCACCTCGTAGAACCAGCTTGGGCGCCAGTCGAGATGGGCCAGGCCGTGATCGAGCAGCACGCGGTTGCCACTGAGACGGCCGACGCCAATCAGGCGGTAGTCGCTGAGCTCGCGCCAGGCCACTTCAGAGCGTTTGGCCAGGGGATGATCGCGCCGGCAGGCGAGCACGAAAGGCTCGTTGACCAGCGGCGTGAAGTCGATTTCCGCGCTCTGCCCGCTCTGCATGTTGATGCCGAAATCCGCTTCGCCACGTATCACCGCTTCCAGCCCTTCATGAGCACTGAGGTCGAGGATACGGATGCGGATCTTCGGGTACTGAAGGTTGAAGGCGCGGATCACCGTTGGCAGGAAGTAGAAGGCGGCCGTCGGGATGCAGGCGAGGGTGACCTGGCCGGACTGGCGCTCAGCCAGTTCGCGAATGCCGAGGATTGAGCGCTCGAAGTCGTCCAGCAGGCGCTGCGCCTTGGGCAGAAAATCCCGGCCCACGGCTGTCAGGCTGACACGGCGCGTGGTGCGGTCCAGGAGCTGGATACCGAGGCTTTCTTCCAGCTTCTGCATGCGCCGGGTCAATGCCGGCTGGGACAGGTGGATGGCGTTGGCTGCCTCGTGAAAGTTGCCGAATTCGGCAATTTTCACGAAAGCGCGGATGTCTTGCAGTTCGTAATTCATGCGCCTGGGTTATCAGTTGTGCGTATTTTTGTTTGAAAGTTACCAATGAACCCTAGTCTTTCGGCTCAGGACTGGCAAGCGAGAAAACTTCCGGATGCATTAATGCGAAAAATGGAATAAATATCAAAATATATGCATTTTACAGAATAAATACGTGCTCCTCATAATCAACGCAAAGCAACAATCACTAGTTTTATTGCGTTGGAGGCATCATGCGGACGGTACCTTGTGTACTCATGCGAGGCGGTACTTCGAAAGGACCGGTCTTTCTGGCCAATCACCTGCCCACTGACCCGCAGCAGCGCGACGAGGTATTGCTCAGTCTGATGGGGTCGGGCCACGAGCTGGAAATCGACGGCATCGGTGGTGGCAGCCCGCAGACCAGCAAGGTGGCGATCGTCAGTCGCTCGCCGCATCCGGACGCCGATGTCGACTACCTGTTCGTGCAGGTCATGGTTACCCAGCGCCGCGTCGATACCGCGCCCAACTGCGGCAACATGCTCTGCGCCATCGGTCCTTTCGCCATCGAGCACGGCCTGGTCAATGCCGGCTCGCCGATGACGCGGGTGCGCATTCGCAACCTCAACACCAACACCTTCGTCGATTCCGACGTGATGACCCCTAACGGCCGCGTTCGCTATGACGGCGACACCGCCATCGACGGCGTGCCCGGTACTGCCGCGCCCATCAAGCTGACCTTCCTCAATGCCGCTGGTGCCAAGACCGGTCGCCTGCTGCCTACCGGCCGCGTGCGTGACGAGTTCGACGGTGTCGCGACGACCTGCATCGACATGGCCATGCCGATGGTGCTGATGCATGCCGAGGCGCTGGGCAAGACCGGCTACGAGTCGCCCGCCGAGCTGGATGCCGACAGCGCGTTTCTCCAGCGCCTGGAACGCATTCGCCTGCAGGCCGGCCTGGCCATGGGGCTTGGCGATGTGTCGCAGATGGTCATTCCCAAACCGGTGCTGCTGGCACCTGCACGCCACGGCGGCACGCTGAGCGTGCGCTATTTCATGCCGCACAACTGCCACCGCTCGGTCGCTGCCACCGGGGCCATCGGCCTGGCCACGGCCTGTGCGCTGCCCGGCAGCGTCGCCCAGGATGTCGCGCCCATCGAAGGCGAGGCGCTGGTACGCCTGGAGCATCCGGGCGGCCAGATCGAGGTTTCCCTGCAGCCTGCCGCAGACGGTAACCCCGAGAACCTGCGTGCCTCGCTGGTGCGCACGGCCCGTCGCCTGTTCTCCGGCGAGGTGTACATCCCCACCCTGAGGCGCACGGGCAGCTGACTTCGTTTCACCACAACCACACCCCTAGGGCCAACCACAATGACAAGAACAAAATCCCTCAGTTGCTCCGTCGTCGGTCTGACGGTCATGGCATTGCCAGCAGTCGGTGCCAACGCTGCCGGTTTCATCGAGGACAGCAAGGCCAGCCTGGAGCTGCGCAATTTCTATCTCAACCGCGATTTTCGCGAGAATGCCGGGCAGAACAAACGCGAAGAATGGGCGCAGGGCTTCATTCTCAACCTGGAGTCCGGCTACACCCAGGGCACCGTGGGTTTCGGCGTCGATGCCATCGGCATGCTCGGCATCAAGCTCGATTCCTCGCCTGATCGCAGTGGCACCGACCTGCTGCCGCGCAACAGCCGCAACCGTGCCGAGGACGACTACAGCAAGCTGGGCGTGACCGGCAAGGTGCGTTTCGCCGAGAGCCAGCTGCGTGTGGGCACGCTGCTGCCGAAGATGCCCTACCTGCAATACAGCAACGCACGCTTGTTGCCTCAGGTGTTCGAGGGCTGGCAGGTGCAGAGCAAGGATCTCGAGCGCGCTACCTTCACCCTCGGCGAGATCGATCGCGTGGTGCAGCGCAACGTTTCCGGCTCCGACAAGCTGACGCTGAACAACAAGAACGGCCGTTTCGGTGGCAGCCCGGAGAGCGACGAGTTGCGTTTCGCAGGCGTGGATTACGCCATCAACCCGCAGTTGCTCGCCAGTTATCACTACGCCGAGTTGAGCGATGTCTATCGCCAGCATTTCCTCGGCCTGCAGCACACCCTGGCGTTGGGGCCTGGCAAGCTGAAAAGCGATCTACGCTACTTCAGCAACAGCGAAGCCGGGCAGGAACTGGCTGGCGACATCGACAACCGTGTCATCAACGGCATGTTCACCTACAGCGCCGCAGGTCACTCCCTGGGCCTGGCTTACCAGAAGATGCTCGGTGACGATGGCTTCACCTACGTCAACGGGGCTACGCCTTACCTGACCAACTTCCTGCAGATCAACGATTTCGCCGGTCCCGACCAGCGTTCCTGGCAACTGCGTTACGACTTCGACTTTGCCAGCGTCGGAGTGCCGGGGCTGACCTTCATGACTCGCTATGTGCGCGGCGACCAGGTCGACCTGGCGGTAGGCGAGGGGCGTGAGTGGGAACGCGATACCGATATCGCCTACGCCTTCGGCGATGGCCCGCTGAAGAATCTGAAAGTGACCTGGCGAAACGCGACCTACCGGTCGAGCTTCGTCCGCGACCTGGACGAGAATCGCCTGATCCTGAGTTACATCGTGCCGCTCTGGTAATGCACCGGCCGTACATACAAGACCAATAAGAGGAACCCATCATGATCACCTGCTCTATCCGCCGCATTCTGCCGTTGTCCCTCGCCGTATTGCTTGCCAGTGGTTCGGTACTGGCTGGCGAACCGTCCCGTCCGGAGTGCATCGCCCCAAGCAAACCAGGCGGCGGTTTCGACCTGACTTGCAAGCTGGCCCAGGCCGGTTTCAAGGACGAGGGTCTGCTCAAGTCACCGATGCGCGTCACCTACATGCCCGGTGGCATCGGCGCCGTGGCGTACAACTCCATCGCGGCCAACCGTCGTGCCGAACCCGGCACCCTGGTGGCCTTCTCCGGCGCATCGCTGCTCAACCTGGCCCTGGGTAAATACGGTCGCTTCGACGAGACGGCGGTGAAATGGCTGGCCACCGTCGGCAACGACTACGGCACCCTGGCTGTACGTGACGATTCCCCCTACAAGAACCTCGACGACGTTGTTCAGGCGCTGAAGAAAGACCCGAAAAGCATCGTGGTCGGCGGTGGTGGCAGTGTCGGAGGGCAGGGCTGGGTGAAGATCGCCCTGTTGGCCCGCGCCGCGGGTGTGGACCCGCGTGATCTGCGTTACGCAGCATTCGAGGGCGGTGCCGAGCACTACATGGCGCTGATGGGCGGCCACGTCGATCTGGTCACCGGCAGCGCCAGCGAGATCCGCGCGCAGCAGGGCAACAAGATTCGCACCCTGGCAGTGTTCAGCGAGGAGCGACTCGGCGGTGATCTGGCTTCTATCCCCACCGCACGCGAACAAGGCTACGAGATTCAGTGGCCGCTGATCCGCGGTTACTTCCTTGGTCCGGACGTGAAAGAGGAAGACGTGGCCTGGTGGCAGGAGCGTTTCGCCAAGCTCGCCGCCTCCAGCGACTTTCAGGCCTACCTGGCCGACCGCGATGTACTGCCTTACTACGTGACCGGACCGGAGCTGGATGCGCTGGTCAAGAGCCAGGTTGCGGAATACCGCAAGCTGGGCCGCGAGTTCGGCCTGGTCGAGTAACGAAGTTCCCATGCGCCGTCTCTGACGGCGCAGCGTTCTGGAGCGCATCCACATGCATGACCGTATCTTTGCGGGGGTGACCCTGCTGCTTTGCTGCATCCTGGGATATTTCGCCTGGGATTACAGCGCACCGTTTTCCTACGAGCCGGTCGGGCCCAAGGCCTTCCCGTTGTTGCTGTTACTGCTGATCGCCTTTGCCAGTCTGCAGCTGCTGCTCAAACCGGCTGGCGACGTGCAGAGCGAGGAGCCACCCCTGAACCGCGAAGTGATGGTCAAGGCGCTGGTGTTTCTCGGCCTGATGATCGGCTACGCCGTGCTCTTCGAAACCGTCGGTTTCATACCCGCCAGCGTGCTCTTCGGCATCGGCATGGCGCGTCTGTATGGCGGCAGTTGGCTGCACAGCCTGATCAGCGGCGTGGTGTTGGCCATCGGCCTCTACCTGCTGTTCGACAGGGCGCTGGCCGTACCGCTGCCGCTTGGCATCCTTTCAACCCTGGAGAGCTGAACCCATGGATACTCTCGGTTATCTCGGCCATGGCTTCGGCGTGGCGCTGAGCCCCTACAACCTCGTCACCGCCCTGTGCGGAACCCTGATCGGCACCGTCGTCGGCCTGCTGCCTGGGCTCGGCCCGATCAACGGCGTGGCCCTGCTGATTCCGGTCGCTTTCGCCCTGGGCCTGCCGCCGGAAACTGCACTGATCCTCCTTGCTGCGGTGTACCTGGGCTGCGAATACGGCGGCCGTATTTCCTCGATCCTGCTGAACATTCCGGGTGAAGCATCCGCAGTCATGACTACCCTCGACGGCTACCCGCTCGCCCGCCAGGGCCAGGCCGGTGTCGCACTGTCCCTGTCGGCCTGGAGCTCGTTCATCGGCGGCCTGATCGCCACGGCCGGCGTCGTACTGTTCGCACCGTTGCTGGCCAGGTGGGCGGTGGCGTTCGGCCCCGCCGAATATTTTGTGCTGATGGTCTTCGCCATCACCTGCCTGGCCGGAATGGCCGGCAACAAACCGCTGAAAACCGCCGTCGCCGCGCTGATCGGCCTGCTGCTTTCCTGCGTGGGTATCGACGCCAACAGCGGCGTATATCGCTTCACCTTCGGCAGCCTGGGGCTGGCCGATGGCATTCAGTTCGTGGTGCTGGTGCTGGGGCTGTTCTCGGTCAGCGAGCTGCTGGTACTGCTGGAGCGCACCCATCACGGCCAGAAAGCGATCAAGGCCAGCGGGCGCATGCTGTTCAACATGAAGGAAGGCGGCTTCGTGCTCGCTACCAACCTGCGCAGCGGCGTGGTCGGTTTCGTTCTCGGCGTGCTGCCGGGCGCTGGGGCGACACTGGCCAGCGCGGTTTCCTACATGAGCGAAAAACGCCTGGCAGTGAAGGACAACAAGTTCGGTAATGGCGACCTGCGCGGCCTGGCCGCACCGGAAACCGCCAACAGCGCGGCTGCCTGTGGCTCCATGGTGCCGATGCTGACCCTCGGTGTGCCGGGGTCGGGCACCACTGCGGTGATGCTCGGTGCCCTGACGCTGTACAACATCACGCCGGGGCCGCTGCTGTTCCAGAACCAGCCGGACATCGTCTGGGGCCTGATTGCCTCGTTGTTCGTCGCCAATATCATGCTGATCATCATGAACGTGCCGATGATCAAGATCTTCACCAAGGTACTTGCCGTGCCTTACTGGGCACTGGTGCCGGCGGTAGCGATCATCACGGCGATTGGCGTGTACGCGGTACACGCGACTACCTTCGACCTGTACCTGATGATCGCCATCGGTCTCTTCGGCTACGTCCTGCGCAAGCTGGACTTCCCGCTGTCGGCGATCCTGCTCGGCTTCATCCTCGGCGGCATGATGGAGCAGAACCTGCGTCGAGCACTGTCCCTGTCCAGCGGTGATCTGGGTATTCTGTACGCCAGCCCGATCACCTGGGTGGTCTGGGGCCTGGTGGCGGTGATGATCGTGCTGCCATTCTGGCGCGCCTGGCGTGCCCGTCGTCAGCAGGGCCGCGCCGCCAGCGTGGCCTGATTCGGAGGCTTGGCATGCGTATCGTGATCCCGGATGACTATCAGCGCGTCGTGCAACAGCTCGATTGCTTCGGGCTGCTGGAGGGTTTCGATGTTCGCGTGTATCACGATGCCGTCAGCGACCCGGATGTACTGGTCGAGCGCTTCGCCGATGCCGACACGCTGGTGCTGACCCGCGAGCGTACGCGTATCGACGCTGCGCTGCTGGCGCGCTTGCCCAACCTGAAGTTGATCAGCCAGACCGGGCGAGCCGGCCCGCATCTGGATCTGGAGGCTTGCCGCAAGCGCGGTGTGACCGTCGCCGAGGGCACCGGCTCACCCATCGCTGCGGCCGAGCTGACCTGGGCGCTGATCCTCAATGCGCGGCGTCAACTGCGCGAAGCCATGAACGGTCTGTATGACGGGTACTGGCAGGTCAACCTCGGGCAGCGTCTGTATGGCCAGACGCTGGGCATCTGGGGTTACGGCAAGATCGGCCAGCGCCTGGCACGTTATGCCCGCGCATTCGACATGCAGGTGCTGGTGTGGGGCAGCGAGGCCTCGCGCCAGGCCGCCGTGGCCGATGGCCATGAGGCGGCGCCGACGCGCGAGGCCTTCTTCGAGCAGGCCGATATCCTCACCCTGCACCTGCGTCTGGTAGAGGCCACACGGCATTGCGTAAGCGCAGCCGACCTGGCGCGGATGAAGCCTGACGCCCTGCTGGTCAACACCAGCCGCGCCGAGCTGATCGCCCCCGGAGCGCTACTCGATGCGCTCGACAGTGGCCGTCCTGGCCAGGCGGCGCTGGACGTCTTCGAGCAGGAGCCGATCCTGCAGGCCGACCACCCCCTGCTGACCCATCCTCGCATTCTCTGCACCCCGCATCTGGGTTACGTCGAAAAGCACAACTACGAAGCCTACTTCGGCGAGGCCTTCGCCAATGTCAGGACGTTTGCGATGAAGTTGGCTGCGACGGGCACGGTCGAGTTCCACTGACTCTTCCTCGCGCAACCTGCATGGCTTGCTTCTGGCCACACTCTAGCCACGTGTCGCGAGTCTTCCTGGGGCGCTTTCTATTGTCGCAGCGGCCAGCTCAACACGAAGCAGCTACCACCGCTCGCAGACGGCTGCCAGAACGCCCGTCCGCCATGTGCCTCGGCGATGGCCTTGACCACCGCTAGGCCCAGGCCACTGCCGCCGCTCTTGCGCGAGCGCGACGGGTCGCCACGGCGAAAGGCCTCGAAGATATCGATGGCCAGGGCGCTGTCGATGCCGGGGCCGTCATCTTCCACGCTCAACTGGCACTCGCCGCCGGCCTGTTCCAGGCGCACTCGTAGATTGCCCGGATCGGCATGACGCAGTGCGTTTTCCAGCAGTGCCATCAGCGCCTGGCGGATGCGCACGGCATCGCACTCCACCAGCAGATCGGCGTCCAGTTCCTGATGCAGGGCAAAGCCTTTTTCCGCCAGCGGCGTGGCGAAGGCCTGCAGTACGGTGCCCAGCTCATCGGCGAGGCGAACGCTGATCCGTTGCACTTCCAGATGGCCGCTGTCATTGAGGCTCAGCACGCGCAGATCCTCGATCAGGCAACTGAGGCCTTCCACCTGGCGTAGCAGACCTTCGAACAGCTCGCTGCTGGGGCTGAAAACGCCTTCGGCCAGGCCCTGCAGACGGCCGCGCAGGATGGTCACCGGGGTGCGCAACTCGTGGGCGATGGCGGCGTTCCAGAACTCGCGTTCGCGGGTCATGCCCTGCAGGCGTTCGGCCATCGCATTGAAGTCGCGCACCAGTTGCGCGGTTTCGCCCGTGGCCTGTTCGTCCAGTGGGGCGCGTGCGTCTAGCTTGCCCTGGGCCACTTCGCGCAGGCTGTGCGCTACCGAGTTCAGCGGGGTGATCAGCCGCCGTGACAGGCGTATGGCGACGAATATCGCCATGCCCAGTGCGGCGATGATGGTGCAGCCGATCCAGATCATCTCCACCCTTGAGGGCATCCAGGTTTCGGAGATGCTGCCTGGTAGGTAGGTCACGGCGATGGCGTAGAACACGTAGGAGCCGAACACCGCGATGAAGATGATGCCCAGCGCCATCACCGCCAGGGACTGGATGATCTGCCGGCGCAGGCCCGGTGTCGGCTTCATGGCTCGGCGCCGAAGCGATAACCCACGCCCCAGACGCTGGCGGGTACGCCCTGGATATCGAGGGCTTCGAGTTTTTTGCGCAACTTGCTGACGTGGCTGTCCACGGTGCGTTCGAGCGTATCGCCTTCGGGCAGGCAGCTCTCCAGTAGTTCGGCGCGGCTGAATGCTCGTTTCGGTGCGCGCATCAGGCAGGCCAGCAGCTTGAATTCGGTCAGGGTCAGATCCAGCGTCTGCGTCTGGCCATCACGAAGTACGCTGGCCTCATGGCTGTCCAGGTCGATCTGGAAAGCGCCGACGCGCAGCACCTGCGTGGCGGTCGGTGCACTCGCTCGTGTGCGCCGCAGTACGGCCTGCACCCGCGCTACCACTTCGGCCGGATTGAAGGGTTTGACCACGTAGTCGTCGGCGCCCAGGCGCAGCCCCATCAGCTTGTCGATGTCCTGATCGAGGGCGGTGAGCATGATCACCGGGGTATCGCCACGGGAGCGGATTTCGCTGAGCACCTTCCAGCCATCGAGCACGGGCATCTGCACGTCGAGCAGCAGCAGATCCGGCTTGAGCGATTGGTGCATTGCCAGGGCCTGCTGACCGTCGCTGGCGTGCTGGGTGCGCAGGCCGCTGCGTTGCAGATAGGCGATGAGGATGTCGGCGATCTCGGCTTCGTCCTCGGCGATCAGCACTAGTGCCGGAGCGGAGGAGGCGGAGCTGGTGCGTGCGTGGGGATCGTACATGGGCAGGCTCGCAGACGATGGCGCTGAATGTTATCGCGGCCTCCATGCTTTCTCCACAAAGCCTCGAATCATTCGCAATAGCCTCGTTTCAGACTGCCGCTTCGATCAGTTCCCGACCTGCATCAGGTGTCGGGCAGCAGTGTTCAGTGAGGAGAGGGTTATGGGCAGCAAACAACGGCATCTGGGCCGTGTGCTCGCAGTGCTTGCCGTGTTGGGACTGGCAGGTTGTGATGCGCCGCAGCAGGAGGCACAACCGGAACCCGTGCAGGTGTCGGTCATGACGCTGACACCGCAGACCCTGGACGTCAGCGAGGATTTGCCTGCTCGTGTCGCGGCGTTCAGAACCGCCGAGATTCGTCCGCAGGTCGGCGGTATCGTGCAGCGCCGGCTGTTCGAGCAAGGTGCCGACATCCAGGCTGGCGCTGCGCTGTTCGAGATCGACGCCGCGCCGTTCAAGGCCGAGGTGCAAAACGCGGCGGCCGCGCTCAAGCGTGCCCAGGCCGTGTTGGCCCGCGCGCGCATTCAGGTCGAGCGCCTGCGGCCCCTGGTCAGCGCCGAAGCGGTCAGCCAGCAGACTTATGACGACGCCGCCTCCCAGAGTGAGCAGGCCGCCGCCGACGTCGCCCAGGCCGAAGCGACGCTGGCGCGCAAGCGCCTGGATCTGAAGTACGCGACCGTCAGCGCGCCGATTGCCGGGCGCGTCGACCAGGCGCAGGTGTCCGAAGGCGCCCTGGTCTCGACCGCCGACACCACGCCCATGGCCACCGTGCAGCAGATCGATCAGGTGTATGTCGATGTGCGCGAATCCGCCACCAGCCTGGAGCGCTGGCGCCAGGCCCTGGGCAGCCAGCTGGCACCCGACGCCGACGGTGTGCCGGTGCAGGTGCTCGACAGCAGCGGCAAGGCCTACGGGCTGAGCGGCAAGATCCTGTTCTCCGGCATCAGCGTGGATGCCGGCACCGGCAACGTGTTGCTGCGTGTACAGGTCGACAACCCCAACCGGCAACTGCTGCCCGGCATGTACGTGCTGGCGCGGGTGCCGCGGGCGCACTACGCCGATGCCCTGAGTGTGCCGCAACAGGCAGTGTTGCGCCGTGACGGCCAGGCCAGCGTGTGGGTGCTGGGCGAGGATGAGCAGGTGCAGCGCGTGCCGGTCGAGCTCGATGAGCTGGTGGGTCGTCGTTATCGCATCGTCAGCGGCCTTAGCGCCGGCCAGCGGGTGGTGATCGAAGGGCTCGATCGCCTGGCCGAGGGCGCGCCGGTCAAGGCGCGGCTGTGGCAAACCGGCACCGCGAGCGAGCTGGCCAGCTCGTCCGCGCGCTGATCGGGAGAAACCCAAATGCCTCAGTTCTTCATCAACCGTCCGGTGTTCGCCTGGGTGATCGCCCTGTTCATCGTGCTGTTCGGCTCAATCGCCATTCCGCAACTGCCGATTGCCCGCTACCCCTCGGTGGCGCCGCCGTCGGTGGCGCTGTACGCCACCTACCCGGGCGCCACGCCCAAGACCCTCAACGATTCGGTGGTCAGCCTGGTCGAGCGCGAGCTGTCCGGGGTCAAGAACCTGCTCTACTTCGAGTCCTCGGTTGACACTTCGGGCACTGCGCAGATCACTGCCACCTTCAAACCGGGCACCGATCCCGAACTGGCTCAGGTGGACGTGCAGAACCGCATCAAGGCGGTCGAGCCGCGCCTGCCCCAGGTGGTACGCCAGAGCGGCTTGCAGGTGGAGTCCGCCGCCTCGGGCTTTCTGATGATGATCGGCATGACCTCGCCGGACGGCCAGTTCGACGAGGTGGTGCTCGGCGACTACCTGGCGCGCAATATCGTGCCGGAGCTGCGCCGTATCGAGGGCGTCGGCCGTGTGCAGCTGTTCGGTGCCGAGCAGGCGCTGCGCATCTGGGTCGACCCCAACAAGCTGACCGCTTTCGGCCTGACCATGGGCGATCTGTCCCAGGCCATCGAGCAGCAGAACGCGCAGATCGCCCCCGGTCGGCTCGGTGACGAGCCGGCATTGCCGGGGCAGCGGCTGGCCGTGCCGCTGACCGTCGAGGGCCAGCTGGAAACGCCCGAACAGTTCGCTGCCGTGGTGCTGCGCTCTACTGCCGATGGCTCGCGGGTGACCATCGGTGATGTCGCGCGGGTCGAGCTGGGCGCCCAGTCCTACGGTTTTTCCAATCGTGAGAACGGCGTGTCGGCGACCAGCGCTGCCATTCAGCTATCGCCCGGTGCCAACGCCGTGCGCACGGCCCAGGCGGTACGTGACCGGCTCGCCGAGCTGGCGCCGAGCATGCCTACCGGCATGAGCTATTCGGTGCCGTTCGACACCGCGCCGTTCGTCAAGGTATCCATCGAGAAGGTGATCTATACCCTGCTCGAGGCCATGGTGCTGGTGTTTCTGGTGATGTTCCTGTTCCTGCAGAACATGCGCTACACGCTGATCCCGGCCATCGTCGCGCCCATCGCGCTGCTCGGCACTTTCGCGGTGATGCTGCTGGCCGGCTTCTCGATCAATTCGCTGACCATGTTCGGCATGGTGCTGGCCATCGGCATCATCGTCGACGACGCCATCGTGGTGGTCGAAAATGTCGAGAGGCTGATGGCTACCCGCGGCCTGTCGCCGCGCGAGGCGACCCTGCAGGCGATGAAGGAGATCACCGGCGCGGTAATCGGCATCACCCTGGTGCTCACCGCGGTGTTCATTCCCATGGCTTTCGCCAGCGGTTCGGTGGGGGTGATCTACCAGCAGTTCACCCTGTCGATGGCGGTGTCGATCCTGTTCTCGGCGTTCCTGGCGCTGACCCTGACGCCAGCGCTGTGCGCCACGCTGCTGCGTCCGGTCAGTGCTGACCACCACGAAAAACGTGGCTTCTTCGGTGCCTTCAATCGCGGTTTCGAGCGCCTGACCGAGCGCTACACCGGGCGCGTTAGCCGGCTGGTCGGGCGCAGCGGGCGGATGATGCTGGTATTCGCGCTGCTCTGCGGCGTGCTGGCCATCGCCGGGCAGCAGCTACCGTCGTCGTTCCTGCCGGAGGAGGATCAGGGCTATTTCATGACCTCCATCCAGTTACCGACGGGCGCCACCAGCGAGCGCACCCTGGATGTAGTCAAGCGCTTCGAGGCCCACGTGGCCACGCGCCCGGCGCTGGACACCAACATCGTGGTGCAGGGCTTCAGCTTTTCGGGTTCCGGCACCAACGCGGCGATGGCCTTCACCATGCTCAAGGATTGGGATCAGCGCAACGGCGCTACTGCCGCCGAGGAAGCGGCGCTGGCCCAGGAGGCCATGGCCGACAACGTAGAAGGCACGGTGATGAGCCTGATGCCGCCGGCTATCGACGAACTCGGCACCTCGTCGGGCTTCACCCTGTTCCTGCAGGATCGCGCTAACCGTGGCGAAGCCGCGCTGCTCAAGGCCCAGGCCCAGCTGCTGGAGCTGGCCGGGCAGAGCCGGGTGGTCAGCGATGTGTACCCCGATGGTCTGCCGCCAGGCGAGAGCATTCGCCTGAACATCGACCGCCAGAAGGCCGAGGCCATGGGCCTGTCGTTCGCGGCGGTGAGCAGCACGCTGTCGGCAGCCATGGGCTCGCAGTACGTCAACGACTTCCCCAATGCCGGGCGCATGCAGCAGGTGATCCTGCAGGCTGACGCCCCGGCGCGCATGCAGCTCGACGATGTGCTCAGCCTGCGCGTGCGCAACGCCAGCGGCGGCATGGTGCCGCTGCGCGAAGTGGTAACGCCGGTGTGGAGCGAGTCGCCGCAGCAGATGATGCGCTTCCAGGGCTTCCCGGCGGTGCGTATTGCCGGCGGCGCGGCGCCTGGCGTTTCCAGCGGCGCGGCAATGGCCGAGATGGAGCGCCTGGTCGCCCAGTTGCCTCAGGGCTATGCGGTGGCCTGGACGGGCCAATCACTGCAGGAGCGCCAGTCGGCGGCCCAGGCACCGATGCTCATGGCGCTCTCGGCGCTGGTGGTGTTCCTGGTGCTGGCGGCGTTGTACGAGAGCTGGTCGATTCCTTTGTCGGTGATGTTGGTGGTGCCCCTCGGTCTGCTCGGCGCGGTAGCGGCGGTGATGTTGCGCGGTCTGCCCAACGACGTGTTCTTCAAGGTGGGGATGATCACCATCATCGGCCTGTCGGCGAAGAACGCCATCCTGATCGTCGAGTTCGCCCGTCAGCTGCATGGCGAAGGTCGCTCGCTGGTGGACGCCGCGGTGACCGCCGCGCGGCTGCGTCTGCGCCCGATTCTGATGACCTCGCTGGCCTTCACCCTGGGGGTGGTGCCGTTGATGCTCGCCGCCGGCGCCAGCGCTGAGACCCAGCACGCCATCGGCACCGGCGTGTTCGGCGGCATGCTCAGCGGCACCCTGCTGGCGGTGTTCTTCGTGCCGTCGTTCTTCGTATTCGTGATGGGGCTGCAGGAACGCTTTCAGGCTTGGCGCGCACAGCGCACCGCCGCAGTGCCGCAGCCTGGTGAGGAGCAATGATCATGCGTTATTTGATGGTAGTCGCCCTAGTCACCGGCGTGTCGGCCTGTTCCATGACGCCCGAACTGGAGCGCCCGGCGCCACCGGTGCCGGCTAGCTTTCCAGAGGCTGCTGCGCTGCAGGGCGCCGCCGTGCCAGCCAGCGAAATGGGCTGGCGCACGATGTTCGCCGACCCGCAGTTGCAGCGCCTGATCGAGCTGGCGCTGGTGCATAACCGCGATCTGCGCCTGGCCGCGTTGAACGTCGATGCCGCGCGCTCGATGTTCAATATCCAGCAGTCCACGCGCCTGCCGTCGGTGTCGCTGGATGCCAGCCGCACTCGGGAGCGTGCCCTGGCGCAGGACAACAGTGGTGAGTCGCGACGCGAGGTGAGCAACCAGGTCGCCGTGAATGTCGGCGTCAGCGCCTTCGAGCTGGATCTGTTCGGCCGTGTGCGCTCGTTGTCCGATGCGGCGCTGGCCCGTTACCTGGCCAGTGAGCAGGGCCGCGATGCGGCGCAGATCAGCCTGATCGGGGCGGTGGCCGACGCCTATTTCGCCCGCCAGCTGGCCGACGAGCAACGCCAGTTGGCCCAGCGCACCCTCAAGGACTGGCAGCAGTCCCTGAAACTCGCGCGCCTGCTGCAGGATGCCAAGCAGAACAGCGGCCTGGATGTTGCCCAGGCCGAGGGGCAGGTGGCCAGCGCCGAGGCCGATCTGCAGGCGCGTCAGCGGGCCTATGTCCAGGCAGGCAATGCGCTGCAGTTGCTGGTTGGTGCTGAGCTGCCGGCTGACTTGCCGGCGCCGAGGGAACTCGCCCGGCAACCGCTGGTGGCGCCGCTGCCTGCGGGTTTGCACTCGGACATGCTGCTGGTGCGCCCGGACATTCGCCAGGCCGAACAGACCCTCAGCGCCGCCAATGCCGATATCGGCGCGGCCCGGGCGGCGTTCTTCCCGCAGGTATCGCTGACTGCTTCGTTCGGCTATGCCAGCACCTCCCTGGACAGTCTGTTCGACCCGAGCCGCCAGGTGTGGCGCTTCGCCCCGCAGATCTCCCAGCCGTTGTTCCAGGCTGGGCGCCTGCGCGCCGAACTGCGCCTGGCCAAGGTGCGCAAGTCCGAGGCGGTGGCCCAGTACGAGCGCGCCATCCAGGTCGCCTTTCGCGAAGTGGCCGATGCCCTGGCCGGTATGGCCACCCTGGACAGCCAGATCGAGGCGCAGACCCGCGTGGTGGCCAGCGCTCAGCGTCGTGTGGCGCTATCCGGCCTGCGCTACCAGGCCGGCGTCGATGGCCGCCTGGAACTGCTCGATGCTCAGCGCGGGCTGTACGCCGCCCAGCAGAGCCTGCTGGAGCTGCGCCGCGATGCAGCGATCAACAGCGTGGCCTTGTACAAGGCGCTGGGCGGCGGCCTGCGTGAGCGTACTATCATCACCGCCGCGAACGACCCCGCGGCCAATGCCGATCATCGAGAGCAGTAGTTATGTTGCGTGCCGTACCCAAACGCTGGTTGATTCTCGTCGCCGTGATGCTGGCCTTCATGCCCATCGTCATCGACATGACCATCCTGCATATCGCCGTGCCGTCGCTGACCCAGGCGCTCGGCGCGTCGAGCACCGAGATCCTGTGGATCATCGACATCTACCCGCTGCTGATGGCCGGCCTGCTGGTGCCCATGGGCACCCTGGCCGACCGGGTGGGCAACCGGCGCATCCTGCTCGCCGGCCTCAGCGTGTTCGGCGTGGCGTCGACACTGGCGGCGTTCGCGCCCACACCAGCGTTGCTGATCGCCGCACGGATCCTGCTGGCCCTTGGCGGATCGATGATCATGCCCTGCGTGCTGGGCATCATCCGTCGCACCTTCGAGGACGAACGCGAGCGGGCCATGGCCCTTGGTCTGTGGGGCACCGTTGGAGCTGCAGGCGCGGCAGTCGGCCCGCTGGTCGGCGGCGCGCTGCTTGAGCATTTCTGGTGGGGCTCGGTGTTCCTGATCAACGTGCCGGTGATGGCGGTGGTGATTCCGGTCGCCTTCGTGCTGCTGCCGCGCATCGAGGAGACCACGCCGGGCAAATGGGCCATCGGCCAGGCGCTGATCCTGATCGCCGGCATCATCAGTGTTGTCTATGCCCTCAAGGCCGGGGTCGGCGGTACCCAGCCGTTGCCAATGGCACTGCTCATGCTGATTGTCGGCCTCGCATTGCTGACCCTGTTCACCCGCCAGCAGTTGCGTGCGGCCGAGCCGATGCTCGATCTGTCGCTGTTCGGCCGCCCGGTGCTGCTGGCCGGGCTGATCATGGCGGTAGTGGCCATCGGCGCCCTGGCCGGCGTGGAACTGACCCTGGCGATGGAGCTGCAGTACGTGCTCGACAAGTCGCCGCTTGAGGCCGGCATCTTCATGATTCCGATCATGGCGGCGGCAGCGGTTGGCGGGCCGCTGGCCGGCTACCTCTCCAATCGCTTCGGCCTGCGCGCGGTGGCCAGCCTGTCGCTGCTGGTTTCCGCCGGCGCCCTGGGCTTCGTGGCGCTCGCCGATCTGCATGAGCCGGGCGTCAGCGTGCCGGTGGTACTCGCCGTGCTGGGGCTGGCGCTGAGCATCGGTCTGACGGCCTCGTCGATCGCCATCATGAGCGCGGTGGAGGCCAGCAAGGGCGGCGCGGCAGGTGCCCTGGAGGCCACCGCCTACGAGTTGGGTACCGGGCTGGGGATTACCTTCTTCGGGGTATTCATGTCCAGCGTGTACGGCCATACCATCGCCCTGCCCACAGAGCTGGCGGCAGCATTGGCCGAGCGTGCGGCGCGTTCGATTGGCGACAGTTACCTGGTGGCCGCCGAGTTGCCGGCCGAGCAGGGCAGTGCGGTGATCGCGGCGGCCAAGGCGGCGTTCTCCAGTACCCACTCGATCTTGCTGTGCACCGCGGCCGTGGTGGTCGGTGTGCTGGCTGTCGTGGTGTTCAGGTTGTTCAAGGGGCAGCGCGGGCAAAGCGCCCACTGAGAAAACGGGCCGCCATTGCGGCGGCCCGGCTGTTCTACCAGCGATAGCTCACCGTGCTCACCACCTGGCGCTCGTCACCGTAGTGACAGGTAGAGAACCCGCACTGGGTGTAGCGCTTGTCGGTCAGGTTGCTGGCGTTGACGGTCAGATCCCAGTGGTCGTCGATCTGGTAGCGCGCCATGGCGTCGAACAGGGTATAGGCTGGCATTGCCGACTCCATAAGTGAGGCCTGCGTTGTACCCATGTAGCGAACGCCGAGGCCCACAGTCAGTTGCGGAATGCCCCAGTTGATGAAGTCGTAGCTGCTCCACAGGGCGGCCTGGTGGTAGGGCGTATCATCGCTACGCTGACCCACTTCGGCGGCAATCGCGCTCTTGGTGGTGCGTGCATCGGTATAGGTATAGGAGGCGATCACGCTGAGTGCTTGGGTGACATCCGCCTTGGCTTCCAGCTCCAGACCGCGCGAGCGAACCTCGCCAGTTTGTCTCGGATCGTCATTGCTATCCAACTTCAGCACGTTGGTTTGGGTCAGCTCATAGATGGCCGCACTGAGGAGCAGGTTGCTGTCCTTGGGCTGATAGCGCACGCCCACTTCGTATTGCTTGCCTTCGGTGGGGGCGAAGGTTTGGCCAGTCACCTCTGCAACAGAAACGGGGAAGAACGACTCGCTATAGCTGATATAGGGGGCCAGGCCATTATCCGCCAGATAGACGAGCCCCGCGCGGTAGGTAGTGGCTTCGTCATTCTGACTGGCCTTGGCATCATTGCTGTGTGCCGTTTGCTGCTGGTCGGCCCAGTCATGACGGCCACCCAGCACCAGAATCCACTTGTCGTTGAACGTGATCTGATCTTGGAAATAGACACCCTTTTGTCGCGTGTCGAGCTGTGAGCCACGATCCAGGCTGCGATCCTTGTTCACCACTACCGGTTGCCCATAGTTGTAGCGGGTCAGATCCAGGCTGGGGGCATTGCCACGGAAGTTGTGCGAATCGTAGGAGGTGTCGTAGCCATCGAAACCGACCAGAACCGTGTGCTCGACACTGCCGAGCTGCCATTTCGATTCGATGTTGGTATCGCTGGCCCATGTCCGCGCACGTTCGTGGCGATCGCTGTAGCGGCGCAGCAGTGTGCCGGTACTTGCGGAGAAGTTAATGGCTGCAGCAGAGGGTTGAATTTGCAGGTAGCTCCACTTCACGTCGGTTTCGTAATAACGCAGCTTATGGTTGAGCGTGAAGTTTTCGTTGAAGTGGTGTTGAAATTCGTAGCCCAGAGTCGACATCTCGCCATTCATGTCGTCGTAGTCCGGCTCGCCGATGAAATCGTGGCGACCGATCTTGAAAGCGCCGTCACCTACACCTTTGACCAACTGATAGGGCAGGGGCGCGGGGAAACGCGTATCGGTCTTCTGGTAGAAGGACAGCAGTGTCAGCGAGGTATCTTCGTTGGGGCGCCAGGTCAGCGCCGGGGCGATGTAGAATCTGTCGTCGTTGATATGATCCTGCTGGGTGTCGCTGTTGCGGCTGAGCAGGGTCAGGCGATAGCTCAGGGTGTCGCTACCGGCCAATGGGCCGCTGAAGTCTGCAGAGAGTTGCTTGCGGTCGTGGGAACCCGCTTGCAGGTTCAGCTCATGGAAGGGCGTTTCAGTCGGGCGCTTGCTGACGCCATTGATCATGCCGCCCGGTGAGAGCTGGCCGTAGAGCACCGATGCCGCGCCGCGAATGACCTCGACGCGCTCCAGGCCATAAGGTTCCTGAATGCCGTCGTAGGAGTTGTTCTGCAGGCGCAGGCCGTCACGCAGCGAGCCGCCGGTGCCGGATTCGACCTCGAAGCCGCGGATGCGGAAGCGGTCCGCGGTGCGGTTGAAATTGGTCGGGCTGCTGGTGAGCCCTGGCGTGTAGCTCAGCGCCTGGGACAAGGTTTCCGCCTGGCGGTCGCGGATCTCGTCGTTGGTCACCACCGAAATCGACTGCGGCGTCTCGGTAATCGGCGTATCGGTCTTGGTAGCACTCATGTTGTGCTTGGCCACGTAGCCAGCCACATATTCGTTGGGGTGTTCCTTAGTGGCACCGATCACGGTCGTGGCGCTCAGTTCCAAGCTGTCGCTCTGGCGAACCAGGACATAACCGTTATTCCCCATGCGGGCTGAGTAGCCGCTGCCTCGCAGCAGGGTGGCGAAGCCTGCGTCGATGTCGTACCGGCCGTGCAGGCCCGGGCTTCGCAGGTCGGCTAGGCGCTGCGGCTCGAATGCCAGGGGCACACCGGCTTGTTGCGCGAAACGGTTCAGTACATCGGCCAAGGGGCCGGCTTCGATGTCGTAGTGGTTTTGCGCTTGCTCGGCTGCGTGAGCGGGCGCAGGCATGGTGACAACGCTGCCCAAAAGGGCTGCGAAGCTCAGATGAATGGCCAGGGCAAGGGGCGTGACAGCGTAGCCAAGGGGCGCGGCGGAGGTGCGCATGGTCGATAGAGTCCCGTGTTTTTTGGTGTCTATCGTCCTTGACGGGCCAGGTGCAAAAAGCGGAACCCGGTCGTGCGATTTTTTTGTTACTGATTCAGGGAGCGCGGCTGATCACCTTCAGCCATGGGGTGAATTCGCGAATCCGCAGTGGTAGCGCCTCGGCGAGCAAGTTCAGGGCTCTGTCGCTGTCGTCCAGTGGCAGCACCGCAGATACGCGCAGGTCAGCCAGCGCCACGCGGTCGAACTGCATGTGCCCCGGGAACTGCCTGGCCAGTTGGTCGAGCACCGCGGGCAACGGCTGGTCCTTGACCACCAGTTGATGATGGCGCCAGGCGTCCTCGACGCTGCGGGTATCCACGGTCGTCGTCAGTTGCACGTCGTTGCGGGTGATGCGCGCCTGCTCACCTGCGTGGACCTCCAGTGCCTGCGGATTGCCGCTGGCCGTTGCGGCCACGCGCGATTCGAGCATGGTCACCAGTGTGGCCCCGTCTCTGCGGGTGACCACGAAACGGGTGCCCAGCGCACGGACTTCACCCTGTTCGGTCGCCACGATAAAGGGGCGCGTCGAGTCGTGGGCAACGTCGATCAGCACTTCTCCGCGCAGTAGGCGAACGCGTCGCTGCTGGCTGTCGTACTGTAGGTCGAGGGCGCTGTTGCCGTTAAGGGTCACCCGTGAATGATCCGGTAGCTCGTGCGCCAGCCATTGAGCGGGTTGGGTGCGCAGATCAGCCAGCAGATAGCTGGGTAGCTCGCTTTGCCAGAGCGCCCAGACCGGCAGCAGCGCTAATAGCATGAGTGCAGTGGCCATGCGTTTGCCGCGATAGCTGCGCTTGCGGCTGGTGAAGGCCGCATCGAGCGCTGCATGCACCGAGGCCTTTTGCGCACGCAATGCTGACATCTGCCCGATAAAGGCCTGCAATCGTTCGGCGGCCGCAGCATGCCGTGCATCGCTGCGCTTCCAGGCGTCGAATTCGGCTGCCTGGTGCTCATCGGCCTCGGGGCCATTGAGCCGGATCAGCCAATCGGCGGCTTGCTCATTGATCGACTCGAGGTCGCTCATGCGTGCGCTCAGACCTCCAGTGCATTGCTGCAATGCAGCAGCGCTTGCAGAAGATGCTTGCGCACCATGCGCTCGGAAATCCCCATCTGCACAGCAATGTCGATCTGACTTTGACCATCGAGGAAGTAGAGCAGGAAAGCCTGGCGCTGCTTGGCGCTGAGTTCTTCCAGCACGAACGCGATCTGCTCCAGGGCTTCGAGCGTGGTGAGAATCTGCTCGGGTGACTGGTGACCGGAAAGGCTTTCGACGGTCAGCGCCAGCTCACGCAGGTAGGCGTCTTCGATCTGTTTGCGGCGCGACTTGTCGATCACCAGACGGCGCGCCGTTGTCGTCAGAAAGGCACGTGGCTCGCGAATGGTGCCGAGAACCTCTCGCGAGGAAAGGATGCGGGCAAAGGTGTCCTGCGCCAGATCGGCCGCGTTATGAGAACAGCCCAGCTTGCGCCGCAGCCAGGCGAACAGCCAACCGTGATGGTTACTGTACAGCTCATGGATCGCTTGCTGGAAAGGGGGCTCGGCCGCAGGCATGCGCACACTCGCGATGGAGGAGTCGATACTCAAGCTCAATTGAGAATTGTTCGCATAATATCGATTTGCCGGTGCACACTGCAAGCACTGGGCGTGCTCAAGGTCGTATCGCCTGTGCGCGTCGATCTGCCTCCCTGCTCGATGAACCGAGTACAAGCGCTATCACAAGACGGCGCGTGTCTTCTCGGGCAAGAACGTGGAACTGTTTCTGGGAAACTTCGTAAGCCTGCTGGCACGCGAGCGAGTGGGCACTAGAAGCGCATTTCACCGGTTCAAGGATTGGGAGTGCTGGCCGGTGATCCGCGACCATTTGGAAAGTCGACGTGGAGCCCATCAAGGGCAAGCGCTTCCGCAAGACGTTCAAGACCAAGGGCGAAGCACAGCGCTTCGAAGCATCCTGCAGGGCCAAGGTCGTCGAGAACCCGGATTGGTCGCCCAGGCCGAAAGACTGTCGCACCCTCGCTGAGCTGGTTGGCCTCTGGTTCGATCTGCACGGGCATTCCCTGCGCGATGGTGAACGCCACCGTAGCAAGCTCGATGCTCTGGCCAAGCGCCTGCGCAATCCACAGGGCGCCAAGCTCGACCCGCAAACCTACGCCCAGGATCGCCGAATCAGGCTAGGGGAGGGCGCCTCGCCCAAGACACTGAGCAACGAGCTGGGCTACCTGCGTGCGGTCTATAACGAACTGCGTGGTTTGGGTGTGCTCGACTACGCCAACCCGCTTGCCCTGGTGAAGCCGCTCAAGGTGCAGGAACGGGAGCTGTCCTGGCTGACCACCGAACAGATCGCTGAGCGGCTGGAAGAGATCCGGCGTGGCTGCGACAACCCGCACGTCGAGATAATCGCCTTGATCTGCTTGGCCACCGGTGCTCGATGGTCAGAGGCTGAGAAGCTCAAACCGACCGGCCTGCGCAATGGTGTGATCACCTTCAGCGGAACCAAGAACGGCAAGGTTCGTTCCGTGCCGATCACTGCGGAGCTAGAAGCCAAGATCGTCAGGCACTGGAAGCAACACGGCCAGCCAAACTCGGCCATCACCTCGTTCCGCCGCGCCCTGGCCAGGACGACCATCCGCTTACCAAAAGGCCAGGCCGCTCACGCCCTGCGACACACCTTCGCCAGTCACTTTATCCAGAACGGCGGCAACATCCTCACCCTGCAGAAAATCCTGGGTCACTCCAGCCTGGCCATGACCATGCGCTATGCGCACCTCGCGCCGGATCATCTGCAGGATGCTGTTAGGTTTGGACCGCTTAGTTAGGCTTAGGCTATTAACAAATAAAAAAGGCCGGGAATGCCGACCTTTTCACTACACGACCAGATTCAGGCCCAGAGCGGTAGGACTCGCTCTAGCATCTCCCTTTCTTGGCTTGACCCGGTGGGCAGTGGGGTGGGCCGCCGCCGCCGTCGCCGATATCAATGCCTATGCCTGGTAGCCTCAAGCTACAGCCCGAAATAAGAACCGCAGCCATGATTAGGGCGACAATTCGTGTGGTCATTTAGCAACTTCCTTTCATACGATGCCCTGGTGGGCAAAAATTTCCGCCGCGATGATCGCCGATGTCTAAGCGAATGGCGTCTTCGTCACCTATACGGGCGTGAACGCCTGGCGCGCTGAAGCTGCAGCCAGTCAGCGCAAGAACCGACACAAGCGTTATCAATGTCATGTAATTCATTGTTGTGCTCCTGAACTCAAGCGCCGCAGTTCGGCTATCCGTAAACGGAGTTCGCAGCTACTTGAGTCGTTGGACGCTTGGGTTTGATTTCCGTTCCGTTGGCTGGGTACGGTGAAAAAGCCGTTTCGACATCTTTTCGACACGCAAAGAAAAACCCCTGACTTTCTCTAGGAAAATCAGGGGTTTATTTGGTGGAGCCGGGGGGATTTGAACCCCCGTCCGCCAGCTCTCCGCTATTGGTTCTACATGCTTAGCCATCTCTATTGAGTTAACTCCGCGCCGCCCGAGTGGCAGGGTGCTTGGAGCGAGCTGCATGAGTTTTAGCCGTTACGTCTGCAGCGAACTTGGCGGCGATCCTGTTCTATATGACTGACCAGATCTTCGGGTTTACAGGCATCCCCTAGGGTCAGCTGGCGCCCTTAGGCGGCCAGAGCGTAGTTGTCGTCGTTGGCAACTATGAAATTGTGGCAGCGGATTTACGAGAACTGTCACCTACTCGGCATGCCCCTCAAGTTTCGCTACCGGCGTCGAATCCTAATCGGCCCCAAAACTTTCGTGGTTACAGCTAGGACGCGAAGTCTACGCCAAAGGTTCCTCAGCGTCGACTGCGGATTCTGTCTCGGGAAGCTATGATGGCGCCTCGCGTCTGCCCGCGACCTCTGGAAAGGAGCCGTAATGCCGAGTTCTAGCCGCTACCCCCTGCGTCAGTGGATCTGGCGAGCGTTCGTGCAAAGCGCGCTGATCCCGCTGATCCTCGTGGAGTCGGTACTGATCGCGGTGTATCTGCTGAGTAACCAGGCGATTCGTGATGCCCAGGTCGAGCATCTGCAGGAGACGGCGGTGAAGGATCTGGCCAGCGCCGCGTTGCGGGAAGGGCAGATCATCGATGGCCGCCTGCGCTCCATCGAGTCGCTGGTACAGGTCTTTCGCGATGCAACGCACGAGGCGCTGCTCGATACGCGCTTCCGGGCGGACGACCTCGAGCGCCAACGTCATGCGGTAACTGACTCAGGCGTTTTTTATACCCGCAGCGATGACGGCCGCGCGGCTTCCTTCTACGCCAACAGCACGCCTCTTTCCCTGCAGGACCACGCCAAGGTCATGCGCCTGTCGCAGATCGACCCGCTGATGCGTTCGATCCAGCAGGCCAACCCGCTGGTAGCGGCGCTGTATTTCAATACCTGGGACAGCTACAACCGTATCTACCCCTGGTTCGATACGCCAGCGCAGTATCCCCATGACATGGTGATACCTGACTACAACTTCTATTACCTTGCTGATGCCCAGCACAATCCGCAGCGCAAGGTGATGTGGACCGAGGTTTACCTGGACCCGGCTGGCCTCGGCTGGATGATGTCGGCTATCGCGCCGGTGTATCGCGATGATTTCCTCGAGGGCGTGGTCGGCCTGGACGTAACCGTCGGCCAGGTACTGGGCGAGATTGCCGAACTCAATGTGCCCTGGCAGGGCTATGCGATGCTGGTCAGCCATGACCACAACATCATGGCGCTGCCCAAGGCCGGGGAGCTGGATTTCGGCCTGCGCGAGCTGACCCAGTATTCCTACGATGAAGCCGTGCGCCGCGAGGTGCTCAAGCCCGAGGACTTCAACCTGGCCAAGCGTGAGGGCATGGCGCCGTTGCTGCGGGCGATGAATGAGGGCGACGGCAACGTGCAGGAAGTGGTGCTGGGCGGCCGCAAGCAACTGGTGGCCTGGAGCGAGATTCCGCAGACCGGCTGGCGCTTGCTGTTGGTGGTGGACGAGGAGCAGATCTTCCATGACACCAACCAGCTGGCCGAGCGCTACCTGCAGATCGGCTACCTGCTGATCGCCGGCTTGGCGGCGTTCTATCTGTTGTTCTTCGCCCTGATGTGGCTGCGTTCGCGCCACCTTAGCAACCAGTTGGCTGAGCCCATCGACGGCATCGTCGACATGGCGACCAGCCTGGGGCAGGGCAAGTACTCGCCTGCGGTGCCGGACAGCCACATCGCCGAGGTCAGTCGCCTGGCCGAGGCAGTGCAGCAGGCCGGCAAGCAGCTCAAGGCCAGCGAGCATGAGCGGCAGGAGGCACAAAGCATCCTGCAACTGGTGCTGGAGAGCACCACTGAAAGTCTCTGGCAGATCGATACGCGTGATCTCACCATCGATCTCAGCGAGCGCTTCGTGCGGCGTTTCGGCCTGGGTGCGAGGCATCTGACGCTGAGCGAATTCAACCAGCGTGTGCATCCTGATGATCTGGAGCGCCTGCGCCATCTGCGCAAGTTGTTCGCCGACAATGGCGAGGAATATTTCGACGCTGAGTATCGCTATCTCGATTGCCGTGGCGAGTACCTCTGGTTGCTAAGCCGAGGCAAGGTTCTGTTGCGTGACGAGAACGGCTGGCCGCTGCGAATCGCCGGTACGCACGTCGATATCACCCGACTCAAGCAGGTGGAAGATGACCTGCGCCACGCCAGTCTCGAGGCGCTCGCCGCCAGCCAGGCCAAGAGCCGTTTCCTGTCGAGCATGAGCCACGAGCTGCGCACGCCGCTCAACGCGATTCATGGCTTCGCCCAGTTGATCGAAATGGAGGCGCAGGACAAGCACGATGCCAAGCTGGAGGCCGACTATTCGCGCGAAATCGTCAATGCCAGCCGCCACCTCACCTCGCTGGTGGACGATATTCTCGACTTGTCGAGCATCGAGAGCAGGCGCCAGCAATTGCAGTTCCAGCCTATCGAGATCGGTGCCTTGCTCACTGGTTGTGCCGAGCTGGTGCAGCCCGAGGTGCAACAGAAACAGCTGCAACTGCAGGTGATGGAGGCTGCCGATCCGCCCTTGTTCGTGCAGGGCGATCCACGGCGGGTGCGGCAGATTCTGCTCAACCTGCTATCCAACGCGATCAAGTACAACAGCCCGCGCGGCACGATTCGCATGGGCTACGAGGTGCGTGCCGACTGCGTTCGATTGTGGGTCGACGATACCGGGCCGGGCCTGTCGAGCGAGCAGCTGGCGCAGCTGTTCCAGCCATTCCAGCGTCTGGGGCGTGAAAGCTCGAACATCCCCGGTACCGGTATCGGGCTGGTGCTGTGTCGCGAACTGGCCACACTGATGGACGGAGAGATCGGCGTGCGTAGCGAGCCTGGCGTGGGCAGTCGCTTCTGGCTCGACATACCCAGTGCTGCCAGTCCAGAGGGCCTGCGCGATGAAGCCGCTGATGTGCCGGAGCAAGCTGCACGCAGCCTGGTGCAGGTGTTATGCGTGGAGGACCACCCGGCCTGCATGAAGATCCTACAGGCCTCGTTGCGAGAGTTCGCCGAGGTTCGGGGCGTGAGTTCCTGTCAGCGGGCGCTGGCCGAGTTGCAGGACAGCGAGCCTGCGCTGGTGTTGCTGGATATCGACCTGCCCGATGGCGATGGCCTGGAAGTGCTCGACGTCATGTGCGCCGAGCCACGCTTACGGGATGTGCCGGTGATGGTGATCAGTGCGGTGGCCGATGCTCGCCTGTTCGAAGATGCCAGGGCGCGTGGCGCCTCCGCCTGCCTGAGCAAACCGGTGGATCTGCAGGAAGTCAGGCAGGTGGCGCTGGGCTTGCTCTACAGCGGTTTCTGAGCGGGCCGCTGCGCTTATTCGCTGGCTGATAGCAGGTCCAGTGCTTCGCCGAGTACCTTGACCGACTCGGTGTGATCGCCTGCCTTGTGTAGGGCTTCGCCCTCGGCACGCAACTCCTTGACCTTGGCCAGCACCTCGGGATCGGAGGGTGGGTCGCTTTGCAGCAACGCGTCGATCTTGGCCATGTCCTGCGGGCAGTGCATGGCCCAGAGCGGCAGGCTGATCAGGGCGGCGGCGAGAAACATGAGTGTGCGACGCATGATGGCTCTCCTGAAACGGGCGGCAGGAATCTCAGTATAGGAGCATCCTGCCGTTGCGTTTGCCGCCTGAGCGTGTACCGATGGGCTGCAACTGATGACGCAGTCGTGCGTTGTATGCAGCCGCTGCCCGCGGGCTCCAGTATGCTGTGCACTTGATTCAGCCCATGCAAGGAATGCGTATGAACATGCCAATGACCGTCGAGCAACTGCAGCAGGCCTGCGCCGCGGGTGATCGTTTCGACTATCTGTATTTCTGGGGGCACAGCCGAGCTGCAGGCGCGCCGGTTGGCAAGAGTTGCCTGAGTCAATGGTATCCCTCGGCCTTTACCCTCGACGGCATCCACTACGCCACGGCCGAGCACTTCATGATGGCCGGCAAGGCTCGACTGTTCGATGACGCCGAGGCGCTGGAGCGAATCCTGGCTGCGCGCACACCGAATGAGGTCAAGGCGATTGGCCGGCAAATCCGAGGCTTTGACGAAGCGCGTTGGCGTGAAAGCCGCCAAGCCATCGTCTTCGAGGGCAATCTCGGCAAGTTCTCGCAAGACCTCGAGCTGGCGCGATACCTGTTGGATACCGCGCCGCGTGTGCTGGTCGAGGCTAGCCCTGTCGATCCCGTCTGGGGTATCGGCCTGGCCGAGGGCGACTCGAACGTTCGTACCCCGGCCACCTGGCGTGGTCTCAACCTGCTGGGGTTTGCCCTGATGCAGGTGCGCGAGTGCCTGTTGAACGAGCCCGAGTGACTACCTCGCGAGGTTTGAGCGAGCCTCCCGTCGCACGTGGCGAGCAGCCGATGAGCGCCAGTGTGCTCAGTAGTGATACCAGCGCAGTTCCAGCTTCACCTCATTGACAGGGCTGGCCAGTTGGCTGAACTCACGCTGGGCGCTCAGGCGCAGGCCGAGGTTGCGTGATACTTCCCACTGCTGGTTGAGCGACAGGCGCCGGCGTACTTCGCCGTTGTGGAAGTAGTCGCCGGCTGCCTCCAGGGTCAGGTTGCCCAGCGGGTTGCGCCATAGCAGCCCTGCGTTGAAGCCCAGCGCTGGGGAAACGACCGCGGCAAAGTCCTCGTTATATTCCAGGCGGGTGGTGCCGAGGGCGAAGCCGAGCAGGTCGCGATGCAGCTCCCAGGTGGCGCCGGCGCCACCGCTGATATGGCCTACCAGCCGGCTATCGCCGCCTTCGCCGAGCACCCGCTCCAGGCCGCCGCCAACCTGCCAGGACAGCGGCTGAAGCAGGGCGTTGCGCGGTGTCAGCGAGCGGATATTGGCCAGGTCCAGGCGTTGCAGTTGCCAGTGGTTGTTCTCGTACTGGCGCAGCTTGAGCTGGAATATCTCGATCTGCGCGCCCAGTGGGAAACCATCGAGGTTGTCGTTCAGGTCGTGGTAGGCCATGCGCAGGCCGTATTCGGCAAAGGCGCGATCATCGCGGCTGCCCCCGGCCAATTGCCAGGTGCGCGATTCGTGGCCTTCCTCGGGTAGTGGTGGGCGTTCCACCTCCAGCGGTGGCGGCGGGTTGCGGTTTATCGCGCCGAGCAGCTGGAAGCTGCGCTGGGCGTTGCTGCTGCGTTCTTCGTCATTGGCGTGGTAGCGCACCAGGCGAAAGGCCGCGTCCTGAGTCAATGCGCGACGCTCTTTGGATATTGCGAGAAAATCGGCGCTCTCGAGTTGCGCCGGGTCTTCGCTCAGGCGCAGCGCCCAATTCTGCTCTTCACTTTCCAGCGGTTCGGCACGCGCCAGCAACTCACGTTCGCGTGACGGGCGATAGTCGATGCGCTCCACCAGCCCGGCGTCCTTGACTGCGCGAACGGTGTCGGTGGGGATGGCGGTAAGCGGGAAGTGCTCGGTCAGTTCGATGCCCGGGCGAGCGATTTCCAGCAGTTCGAGCAGGCGATAGGAGCAGTTCTCGTCGAAGAAGAAGTAGTCGAAGCGGATCTGCTTGAGTTCCCAGACGTGCTCGACCATACGCGCGGTTTCTTCCGGCGTCAGATTCAGTCGGTACTCCCACAGATCGCGGTTTTCCAGGCGATTGTATTCGCTGAGTTTGTCGCGGTACGGCACCAGGGCGAACAGGCCGGGGTAGCCGCCCATCAGCCCCCGCCAGGCGTAGAGGATGCTGTTGTCGTTGCCTTCGATGAAGGCACCGAAGTTCAGCGCGTAACTCAGTAGGGCGGTGTTGTGGCTGTCGATGTCGGGTTGGTCGATGCGCAGCAGGGTGTGGCCGAACATCGACGAGGGGCTGTTCAGGTAGGCCGCCGGGAACACCAGCACCGTGCTGTGCGGATTGACGTCGGCGAACCAGTTCCGATATTCGGCGCAGTCCGGGCTGGGGAGGTCATCGAGCTGTAATTGTGCCTTGAGCCAGCGGGTACGGGCCGGGTAGATGCATTGTGGGTGGCGGTCGCCCAGCTCGGTCGGCTGGTACAGGGCCTTGAGGGTCGCCTGCAGTTCGGCCGCCGGGTCGCTGGCGCCGTTCCCGGCGAGGAAGAAGTCATCGTCGTCGACATAGCTGCGCCAGCCGCCGAGTTTGCCGGTTTCGTAGTGGCCGAGGGCGATCCAGTACGGATCGGTAGCCAGCGTTTCGGCTGTGGTTGCGTGCAGGGGAAGGCTGAAGCTCAGGGCAAGGACGGCGAATATCCGTTTCAAGGTCGCTGTTCTTCTGGTCATGGCGATGGCCGAGCTTTGGCCAGGCTGCCGACTGGTGTCAAGGCAGTCGAACACGACATTTCGCGCAAGTGCTGATCGGCGTCAGTCATGCGTGGCGCGCTGCGCAGCACACTGAGCGTTCTTCACAAGCAAGGAGAATGCTCATGGCTCACCGTGATGTGCTGGATGCTCTGCTGCATGAATACACGACGCGCGCCGAGGCGATTCGCCGCGACCTGGCGCGCAGTCACTCGGCGGACTTCGCCGAGCAGGCGCAGCAACGGCAGAATGATGAAGTGCTCGAAGCGTTGCTGGTCGAGGCCGAACATGGCCTGCTGTTGGTGCGTCAGGCCCAGCAGCGACTGGCCGAGGGGCGTTATGGCGAATGCCTGTGCTGCTGCGAGCCGATCGAGGCGGCGCGCCTCGCCGCTCTGCCGGTGGCCGAATACTGCCTACGCTGCGCCGAAGACCTGGGTGATCACAGTAGCCAGGCGGCCAGACTGAAATAGAACAGCAACGTGCACAGGTCGGTGACTGCCAGGGTCACCGGCCCTGCGGCGATCTTCGGGTCGAGCCTCAGTGCGTGCAGCAGCGTCGGCACGCTGAGGCCGAGCAGGCAGGCTGCGCAGAGTGACAACAGAATGCTGCCGCCGATGATCAGGCCGGTCCAGGCTTCGTCGCGCCATAGCCAGACGATCATCGCCACCAGGCTGCCGCAGGTGCTGCCGAGCAATAGCGCAGTCGGCAGTTCGTGGCGCAGGCTGCGCAGGTACCAGGCGAGATCGGGCCGGACGCTGCGTAGCGCCTGGATGGTCACCGACATCGATTGCATGCTCACGCTCTCGCCCAGGCCCAGCACCAGGGTGAGGAAGAAGGCGAGGACGATGCTCTTGGCCAGGGTCAGCTCGTAGAGGCTGGCCAGCAGGGCGCAGAGGGTACCGCTGGCAATGGTCGCCAGCAGCCAGGGAACACGCAGGCGGAAGGCCCAGAACGGTGAAGCATTGCCAACCTGGGCGACGTGAAAGCCCAGGGTCTCGAACAGTGCATCGGCCTGGTTGCGCTGGCGCAGGTCATGGCTTTCTTCGTTGAGCAGGGCGATATCCACCAAGCCGCACAGGCGCTGCTGCTCGTCCACGACTGGCAGCGCCAGGAAGCGGTGACGGATCAGCAACTGACAGGCGTCGAGGATGGTCGCGCGATTGGGCAGCGCGATCACGGCCGTATCCATCAGTTCGACCAGCTTGGCGTCCAGTGGCGCCGTGAGCAGGCGACGGCTGGGCAGCACGCCGATCAGGCGCTGCTCATCGTCGACCACATAGAAATAGATGATGCGCTCGCCCAGGCCCTGGGTGCGGATGTCCTCCAGCGCTTCACGCACGCTGAGCTGGTGATTGAGCGCAGCGTAGTCCTGGCGGGCGGCATGCAGGACGGGGAGATGCAGGTGTTGGGCACTGGACATGGCGGCTTTCGCGCAAGGAAGGTGATGGACAGCTTATCCCGGCTCGGATTTTTCACCCTGAGCTGAATCAAACCTTGATCCCTTTCGCGCCACAGGCCCAGAATCACCCCATGTTTTTGCGGAACTTCCGCCCGCTATAAAGGATCGCCAATGTCCAAGCGTAGCCTCGATGCTTTGCGCCTTGCCCCCGAATCTCTGACCCGCCCCTTTGCTCCCGAGCAGTTCAACTTCAGCAGCACCGATGACCTCGAACCCTTCCGCGGTGTACTCGGCCAGGCCCGTGCGGTGGAGGCCTTGCAATTTGGCGTGGCGATGCCGCGCCCTGGCTATAACGTGTTCGTCATGGGCGAGCCCGGCACCGGGCGCTTTTCCTTCGTCCAGCGCTACCTCAAGGCCGAAGCCAAGCGCATGGAGACGCCGGCCGACCGGGTTTACGTCAATCATTTCGACGAGCCGCGCGAGCCACGTGCGCTGGAGTTACCTGCCGGTACGGCGAGCGACTTCATCGCCGACATCAACCAGTTGATCGACAACCTGCTGGCTACTTTCCCGGCAGTGTTCGAAACGCCGACCTACCAGCAGAAGAAGAGCGCCATCGACCGCGGCTTCAACAAACGCTACGACCAGGCGCTGGACGTGATCGAGCGCTTGTCGCTGGAGAAGGGCGTGGCCCTGTACCGTGACAGCACCAATATCGCCTTCACCCCGATGGCCGACGGCAAGGCGCTGGACGAGGCCGAGTTCGCGCAGTTGCCGGAAGCTGATCGCGAGCGCTTCCACGCCGATATCGCCGCACTGGAAGAGCGCCTCAACGAGGAGCTGGCCAGCCTGCCGCAGTGGAAGCGCGAGTCGAGCAATCTGCTGCGTCAGCTCAATGAAGAGACCATCACTGTCGCCTTGCAGCCGCTGCTGGCGCCATTGTCGGAGAAGTACGCAGAAAACGCCGGTGTTTGCGCCTACTTGCAGGCCATGCAGGTCAACCTACTGAAAACTGCCGTCGAGCAACTGGTGGATGTCGACAAGGCTGACCCACAGTTGCGCAAGCTACTGGAGGAAATGTACTGCCCGAGCCTGGTGGTCGGTCACCACGCCAATGGCGGTGCGCCGGTGGTGTTCGAGTCGCACCCGACCTACGACAACCTGTTCGGCCGTATCGAGTACAGCTCCGATCAGGGCGCGCTGTACACCAGCTACCGTCAATTGCGCCCGGGTGCACTGCACCGTGCCAACGGTGGCTACCTGGTGGTCGAGGCGGAAAAACTGCTCGGCGAACCCTTCGTCTGGGAGGCGCTCAAGCGCGCTCTGCATTCGCGCCAGTTGAAGATGGAGTCGCCGCTGGGCGATCTCGGTCGCATCGCCACCGTCACGCTCAACCCGCAGGTCATCCCGCTGCAACTGAAGGTCATCATCATCGGCTCGCGTCAGTTGTACTACGCGCTGCAGGATCATGATCCGGACTTCCAGGAGATGTTCCGCGTACTGGTTGACTTCGACGAGGACATCCCGCTCGCCGAGGAAAGCCTGGAGCAGTTTGCCCAGTTGATGAAAACGCGTACCTCGGAAGAGGGCATGGCGCCCTTGACCGGTGCTGCCGTGGCGCGCCTGGCCACCTACAGCGCACGTCTGGCCGAACATCAGGGGCGCCTCTCGGCACGAATTGGTGACCTGTTCCAGTTGGTCAGCGAGGCCGATTTCATTCGCCAGCTGGCGGGCGAGAAGATCACCGACGTCGGTCATATCGAGCGAGCCCTCAAGGCCAAGGCCACCCGCACCGGGCGCGTCTCGGCGCGGATCATCGACGACATGCTGGCCGGCATCATCCTCATCGACACCAGCGGCGCCGCCGTCGGCAAGTGCAACGGCCTGACCGTGCTGGAAGTCGGCGACTCGGCCTTCGGCGTTCCGGCGCGGATTTCCGCCACGGTGTATCCGGGGGTAGCGGCATCGTCGATATCGAGCGTGAAGTTAGCCTCGGTCAGCCGATTCACTCCAAGGGGGTGATGATCCTCACCGGTTTCCTCGGCAGCCGCTACGCACAGGAATTCCCCCTGGAAATCTCCGCGAGCATCGCCCTGGAGCAGTCCTACGGTTACGTCGACGGCGACAGTGCCTCGCTGGGCGAGGTGTGCACACTAATTTCGGCATTGTCGCGCACGCCGCTCAAGCAGTGCTTCGCCATCACGGGCTCGATCAACCAGTTCGGCGAGGTACAGGCCGTCGGCGGCGTCAACGAGAAGATCGAAGGCTTCTTCCGCCTGTGCGAGGCGCGCGGCCTCACGGGTGAGCAAGGGGTGATCATCCCGCATTCCAATGTCGCCAACCTGATGCTCGACGAGCGCGTACTGCAGGCCGTGCGAGACGGTCAGTTCAACGTATATGCCGTGCGCCATGTCGACGAGGCGCTTAGCCTGCTGGTTGGCGAGGCGGCCGGCCATCCAGACGAGAAAGGGCGCTTCCCCAAGGGCAGCGTCAATGCCCGTGTGGTCGAGCGCTTGCGCGATATCGCCGAGATCGGTCTGGAAGAGGAAGGCAAGCCTGCCGAAGAGAAGGCGAAGGCCGAAGCCGAGTCGGCAGCAGCCAAGCCGGCCAAGGCACCGCGACGCAAGAAAGGCGAGGCTGACGCCGCGAGCTGATCAGATCTTGCACGATTGTCCCGGATCGCCCGGGGCAGGCGTGCAGGTCTTATTGCTAACGCCTCATGCACAGAGTTATCCACAGATTGCGTGGATAACTTTGGCTTCACAGCGCAGGCGCTCGGGGTGTAGGCTGGAGGCTGGATTCCGCGAGGATAGCCGCCATGTCGCGCAGCCTCTGCCTCACCCGTCAATGCCTGGGCCTGGTCACTCGCATCGAGTGCGTGATCCGGCCGATGGCCGGTAACAGCGGCCGCTGGATATTGCTCTGCGCGGCCGGCATGTCAGGTGCGCAACCCTCTGCGATCAAGGCGCAAGGCCCTTTCTATGGGCCTTTTGTCGCGGAAGGCGTACTTGATTCGATTGCCGATAGCCTGGCCTTGCAGGGATATGTCGAGTGCAGCGAGCCGCCCATATGGCGTTTGCACATGCAGGCCGAGCTGCGCCGGGTCAATGGCGAACGTACCAGCCCGCTTGGCGCATTGCAGCGCCGCCCCGAAACTGACGGGCACAGCTGAAACGCCTGGAACGACGACTGTCGGAGCGCTTGCAGCGCACTCCCTGTGGCAGGGTTATCCACAATACGCTGGCGGCTTCTGCTGATGCAGGGCGATGGGTATACTCGCCGCGATTTTCTCCCTTCCCTTCAGTGAGTCTTCCATGGAACGCTTTATCGAAAACGCCATGTATGCATCGCGTTGGCTGCTGGCGCCGATTTACTTTGGTCTTTCTCTGGGTTTGCTGGCGCTGGCGCTGAAATTCTTCCAGGAAGTCTTTCATATCCTGCCGAACGTGTTCGCCATGGCGGAGTCCGACCTGATTCTGGTGCTCCTGTCGCTGATCGACATGGCGCTGGTAGGCGGCCTGTTGGTGATGGTGATGATTTCCGGCTACGAGAACTTCGTCTCGCAACTGGATATCGACGAGAGCAAGGAGAAGCTCAACTGGCTGGGCAAGATGGACTCCAGTTCGTTGAAGATGAAGGTGGCCGCTTCGATCGTGGCCATCTCCTCGATTCATCTGCTGCGGGTGTTCATGGATGCTCGCAACTACGAGACCAATCACCTGATGTGGTACGTGATCATCCACATGACGTTCGTGGCCTCGGCGTTCGCAATGGGCTACTTGGACAAACTGACTAAGCACGATTGATCCAAGAGGCTTCAAGACCGCCCGTCCGAACAGACGGGCGTTTTGCTTTCTGGGCTTGAGCTTTTTCTTTGTTGTACAAGAATTATATTTGTATAGGTTCTTGTATAATTAAAAAAGCAGGAGGAAAGCCCAGATGAATCTGCATGATCTATCCAGTCACGCCCAGGCCGGGCGCATCGATGAACTCAATCTGATCTCGCTCGAGGGCGGTATCTATCTGCTCGAAGCGCGCATGGACGGCCGTGCGCATCCGATACTCAACGAGCGAGGCAGCACCTTGAGCCTGCGCTCGGTGGAGCATGCGCGCGACGTGCTGCAGGAAATGCCAACGCTGCCGTTCTTCCTGGTGCACAGCTCGGTACATGACGAGATGTGCGGTATGCCATCGGCCGACAACAGTTTGCGCGTGCCCATCGCGTTTCGCTCTGGCTGGTGACAGCACTGCAGATGACCTTTGATATCGAGGGCGGCGTGCGCCGCCTGATCCTGATTCTTGGCGACCAGCTCACTGCCGGCCTCGGTGCACTGGCGGATATCGACCCGCAGCGGGATCATGTGCTGTTGGCTGAGGTGATGGAGGAGGCCAGTCATGTGCCGCATCACCCGAAGAAGATCGCCCTGATCTTCAGTGCCATGCGCCATTTCGCCGAGACCTTGCGCGCTCAGGGCGTGCAGGTGCACTACGTGACGCTGGATGATCCGCACAACAGCGGATCCTTGCCCGGTGAGCTGCAGCGCTGGACGCAGTGGCTCGACCCCGCCGAAGTGCATCTGACCGAGTGTGGCGACTGGCGTCTGGAACAATCCCTGCGTCACTGTGGCGTGCCGATTCACTGGCATCAGGACAGCCGTTTTCTCTGCACGCGCGAGGCCTTCGCCGCCTGGGCGAAGGGGCGCAAGCAACTGCGTATGGAGTTCTTCTACCGCGAGATGCGCCGCAACAGTGGCCTGCTGCTCAACCCGGATGGCACGCCCGAGGGCGACGCCTGGAACTTCGATGCCGACAACCGCAAGGCGTTGCCCAAGGGCGTGCAACCGCCTGCGCCGCTACGTATCGAGCCGGATGCCATCACCGCCGAGGTACTGGAGCTGGTATCGCGGCGTTTCGCCGATCACTACGGCAGCCTGGAAGGCTTCGATTACCCGGTTACGGCCGACGAGGCCGAGCGCCTCTGGCAGTATTTTCTCGCCCATGGCCTGGCCGATTTCGGTGACTATCAGGATGCCATGGCCGATGGCGAGCCCTTTCTCTTTCACTCGCGCATCAGCGCCGCATTGAATATCGGTTTGCTCGATCTGCGGCGGATCTGCGCCGAGGTCGAGGCGGCCTATCGCGCAGGCGAGGTGCCGCTGAATGCCGCCGAAGGCTTCATTCGCCAGTTGATCGGTTGGCGCGAGTACGTACGCGGGATCTACTGGCTGCGTATGCCGGAGTATGCCGAGGGCAATCGCTTCGGCAATTCACGAGCGTTGCCCGAGTTCTACTGGACCGGCAAGACGCGCATGAAGTGCATGCGTCAGGCCATCGGCCAGACGCTGGAGCACGCCTATGCGCACCATATCCAGCGCTTGATGGTCACCGGCAACTTCGCGCTGCTGGCCGGCATCGCGCCCAAGGCCATCTGCGACTGGTACCTGGCGGTGTACATGGACGCCTTCGACTGGGTCGAGCTGCCCAACACTTTGGGCATGGTGATGCACGCCGACGGTGGCTACCTCGGTTCCAAGCCCTATTGCGCCAGTGGCCAATACATCAAGCGCATGTCCAATCATTGCCAGGGCTGCAGCTATAAGGTGAGCGAGAGCACCGGCGAGTCGGCCTGCCCGTTCAACGCGTTGTACTGGCACTTCCTCATGCGCCACCGCGAGCCGTTGCAACGTAATCCGCGCCTCGGCATGGTCTATCGCAACCTGACGCGCATGAACGAGGCCAGGCAGCAGGCGCTATGGGACTGGGGCGAACACCTGCTGGCCAGGCTCGATGCGGGTGAGGTGCTGTGAAAAAGAGCGAGTTGCCGGTGAAGGCTTGCGTGGTCTGCGGCCTGCCGTTCACATGGCGCAAGAAGTGGGCGCGATGCTGGGACGAGGTGCGTTACTGCTCCGAGCGTTGTCGGCGTTCGCGCTGAGCGGGTGACCGGAATCGGCTCCGGGCACCCGCTGTCGAGGCTCAGACCTGAAAACGCGCGACCATGCCTTGCATGTTGGCTGCCAGATTCGACAGGGCGCGGCTGGCGGTGCTGGTCTGTTCCGAACCGGCCGAGTTCTGCAGTGACAGATCGCGAATGTTGATCAGGTTGCGGTCCACTTCGCGGGCGACGTGGGCCTGCTGTTCGGTGGCACTGGCGATCACCAGGTTACGGTCGCCGATTTCGGCAATTGACTGGATGATCTGATCCAGCGCGACCCCGGCGCCCTCGGCGATTTCCAGCGTCTGCTTGGCCAGGCCATTGCTCGACTCCATGGCGCGCACCGCCTGTTCGGTGTCGCCCTGTACGGCGCTGATCATGCTTTCGATCTCTCGAGTCGATTGACCGGTCTTGTGCGCCAAGGCGCGGACCTCGTCGGCGACCACGGCGAAGCCACGGCCTGCTTCGCCTGCCCGCGCTGCCTCGATGGCCGCGTTGAGAGCAAGAAGGTTGGTCTGCTCGGCAATGCTGCGAATCACGTCGAGCACCTGGCTGATGCCGCGGACCTTGCCGGCCTGCTGATCGAAGTTGCTTGAGGTGGAGTCCACGTCGGCTGCCAGCTGGTTGATCGACGACAGCGTCTGAGTGATGCGCTCGCTGCCCTGGCGGGCAACACGCCCCGATTCGCTGGAGCTTTCCGAAGCGCTGGCGGCGTTGCGCGCCACCTCATCCACCGCGCTGCTCATTTCGGTGACGGCGGTGGCGGCCTGGTCGATCTCCAGGCTTTGCTGGTGCAGATTACGCGCGGTGCCGTCGGTCACAGCGCTGAGTTGTTCCGCGGCCGAGGCAAGCTGACTGGAGGCGTCGGCGATCTGCTCAATGGTACCGCGCAGGTTGCCCTGCATGCTTTTCAATGCCCTCAGCAACTTGGCTGGCTCGTCGTTGCCCTGGGTATCGATGGCCAGGGTCAGGTTGCCACTTGCCACCGAGTCAGCAACCTGTACTGCCTCGGCCAGCGGCCTGACGATGCTGCGGGTCAGCAGCGAAGCCAGAATGACTGTGGCGATGGCTGCCAGGGCCATGGCCAGCAGCGTGCCGCGCATCGCTCGGGCATAGACGACTTCCACAGCCTTGGCTGCGTCCGAGGCGCCTTCGCGGTTGTGCAGGATCAGGTCGTTCAAGGCCTTGATCATGGTGTCGGCTTGCGGATTGAGACTCGTGTAAAGCAGCGCCAGAGCGGCCGCTCGGTCATTGTTGGTCAGGTGCTGGGCCAACTGCGTGCGAGTTGCCAGATAGCTGCTCTCAAAGCGTTTGAAATCATCGTAGTGCGCCTGCTCTTCGGCGGAACTGATCAGGCCCTCATAGCGTTGCTGCATCCGTTCCAGATCAGCCAGAAGCGTCTGCGCCTGGGACATGTTGTCCTGCAGTTGCTGGGCATTCTCGCTAAGCAGCATGCGCAGTGTGGTGGCGCGCAGCCGCAGGATGTCCTGAGATACATCGCCAAGGGTATTGAGGCTTGGCACCCAGTTGCTGTCGACCTCTCTGGAGCGCTCATGCATGCTGCTCATCTGCAGCAGCGAGAAGCCGCCAAGGGCGAATACCAGTAGCGCGATCAAGCCGAATCCTATTGCAGCACGTGGGGCTATGGAGATTGATCTGAAGTTCATGGTGGCAATACTCGGAAGTTGAAGAGGGACTGCGTGCTGAAGCACGGCTTGCCGCTATCGAGGATCAGTTTGTGGACAGTCGCTGAGTTCGTGCTGAAGCGTTTCGATTTGCTCGTACAGGCTCTCTACGAGCGTGACCAGCTCTGGATCGAAGTGTTTGCCGGCCTGCTCGCGGATGAAGGCCTGGGCTTTCTCGACGGGCCAGGCTGCCTTGTAAGGACGTGGCATGCGCAGGGCATCGTAGACGTCGCAGATGGCGACGATACGGCCGGAGAGAGGGATCTGGTGGCCGCTCAGGCCGTTGGGGTAACCACTGCCATCCCACTTCTCATGGTGCGTCAGGGCGATTTCCGCGGCCATGGCGGTCAGTTCCGAGGCGTGCTGGTCGGCCAGGATCGAGTAGCCGATGCGCGGATGCTCCTGCATCAGGCGCCGCTCTTCATCGCTCAGCGCGCCGGGCTTGAGCAGGATCTGGTCGGCAATACCAATCTTGCCGACGTCATGCATTGGTGCGGCCTGTCGAATCAGCTCGACCCATTCGCTACTCATGCCGTATGCCCTGGCGATCAGCGCGGCAGATTCGCCGATGCGCACGATGTGGTTGCCGGTTTCGCTGTCTCTGTAGGCGGATGCGCGACACAGCGTGCGCACCAGAGCGCTGTAGCTCTGGCTCAGTTGGGCGGTACGCTCGCGTACACGCTGCTCCAGGGTTCTGTTGGCTTCGTGAAGGCCCAGGGTGGCCTGACTCAGTTGCAGATTGCTGCGTACGCGCAGGATTACCTCAGGCAGATCGACCGGTTTGCTCAGGTAGTCGTTGGCGCCCAGTTCCAGTCCAGTGCGACGGCTGGTGCTGTCGTTGAGGGCGGTGATGATAATGATCGGGTTGCTGCTGCGGTCTCGGCCGGCCAGGGAGCGGAGGATATCGAAGCCATTCGGCGCGGGCATATCCAGGTCCAGCAGCAACAGGTTCCAGGGATTGTGCTGCAACCATTCCAGGGCTATTGCCGAGTCCGAGAAGCTGATGGTATCGCGCAGGCCGAACGCCTTGAGGCTGGACTCCAGCAGGCGGCTGTTGGCGACCACATCATCGACGATGACCACCCGCGATTGGGCGAAGTCCTTAGACAGCATGGGTTTTCTCCTTGCCGGTCAGGTCGCAGACCAGCTGGTGCAGTTCGTTGGGGTCGATGGGGACGCCAAGCAGCGCGCTGGCGCCCAGACCTACCAGCTCTTGCACCTGGTCTTCGCGGCTCAGCAGTATTACCGGAAGGTCGGCCAGCTCTGCACTCTGATGCAGGATGCGCAGCAGATCGCGGCCGTCCATGGCGTCCAACTTGGTGCTCAGCAGCAGTACATCCGGACGCCTGGCCAGCAGTGCCGCCAGCAGCTCGTTGCCATCGGAGAACTGCTGTAGATCGACATCCGCCAGTGCGCTACTGACGATTGCCAGGTTGGTGTCGTCGACATCGCCGTGGTAGACGCAGGCCTGGCGTGCCTCGTGCGGTGCGCTTTCAGGCAGGCTGGACTCGACGTAGCGCGGCAGGTCGATCCAGAACTGGCTGCCCTTGTTCGGCTCGCTGTACAGGCCCATCTCGCCATTCATCAGCGCTGCGTATTCCTTGCACAGCGAAAGGCCGATACCGGTGCCCTGGATGGCGCCGTTTTCCTGGCCCAGGCGCTGGAATGGCTCGAAAAGCAGAGGTTGCAGCTCGGGGGCGATCCCCATGCCGGTATCGCTGATCATCAGGCGCACGTGCTTGTCCATCTGCATGCAGCTGAGTGTCACGCTACCTTTGGGGGTGTACTTGATGGCGTTGGACAGTAGGTTGAGCAGTACCTGGCGCAGGCGCCGTGGGTCTGCCAGCACCTGCAGTGATCTTTCGGGGAAGGATAGCTGCAGGGTGAGACCGCGCGCCTCTGCTTCTGGCGCTACCAGGTCCGCGCATTCGCTCATCAGCGTGACGGCATCCACCCGGGCCATTTCCAGGCGCGGCTGGTCACTCTGCAGGCTCGACCAGTCGAGAATGTCACCCACCAACTGGTTGAGATGGCGGCTGGCCAAGAGAATCTCTTCCAGGTAATCGGTGTCCTGTTTGTTCTGAGGTGCCTGCTGCATGCGCATCAGCTGGGCAAACCCTTGTATGGCATTGAGTGGCGTGCGCAATTCATGGCTCATGCTGGAAATGAACTGGCTCTTGGCACGGCTGGCTTCCTGCGCCTCCTGGCTGGCTCGCTGCAGTTGCGTAGCGTTGCGCTCCAGGCGCTGGCCCATGGACTCGACGTCGTCGATGATGGTTTCCAACTCGTCAATGGTGGTCGCCGGGCGTTTGGGCTTCCAGTTGCCCTGACCGATCTCGCGGAGCATGGAGACGATGCCGCCGATGGGTTTGCGCAGGCGTTCGGTCAGTTCACGGGCACGGCCCCACATGAAGGCGAAGAAGACCAGATAGAACAGCACCAGGCCGGCGATCAGCAGGTAGCCGATGTTGCGGTAGTGGCTGGCCAGTTCGTTGGTCTGGCTGAATACCTCGGACTCATCGACCACGGTGAGCAGATGCCAGTCGGTAGCCGGAATCGTGGCCCAGGCGATCAGGTGCGGACGGCCATTCAGAGGCATGGACAACACGCCACTGTCACGCTGCGCGATGGCTTTGGCGAGATCGACGGTGTCGGTGCGTTTGCGGAGATTGAAATCCTCGGGCTTGAACAGCTCCGAACTGATCGCTTCGTCGTAGGAGTGAGTGGTCAGTTCATCCAGGCCGAAGTCGTCTTCTCCTGCCGGTGGCAGCGCCATGATGTTCATCTCATCGCTGATGATCATGGCGTAGCCGTCCCAGGGCACATTGAGGCTCTGGATGTGTTCGAGCAGCTTGCCCACGGTGATATCCAGGCCGACCACACCCTCGAGGAAATCACCGCGCAGCACCGGCGCCACGGCCGAGAGCATCCAGCCGTGGCCGGCAGGGTCGAGGTAGACGTCGGTCCAGGCGACCTTGTGCTCGGGGTTATGCTTGGCGTCCGCCAGGTAGTAGAAGTTGTAGTCCGGGATCACCATGTCGTGGGGGTACTGCGCAGGTGTGTCGAACCAGGGGAAGATGCGGTTGTAACTGTCCCAGCTGTTGAAGTAGATGCTGGCCACCAGTGGATTCTGCCGCACGGTTTCGCGCATCAGCGGGTCGAGCCTGGCCAGGCGCGCGACCTTTTGCAGGTCCTGTTTCTCCAGAGGGGTTACGTTGGAGTAGAAGGATGCTGCGCCGCCGTCATCGCCAGGGCTATAGCGCACTCCGCTGGGAGTGACCGCCAGTTCCGCCGGTGCGACGGTTTGCGTGTCGTTCAGCGACTGTTGGGTCAGGGAGGCGTAGGTGCTGGTAAGGCGGGCAATGTGCCCCAGCTCGCTCTCGACCAGATGCGCCTCCTGGCCGGCTGCGGTCTGCAGGTCGTTAACGGCTGTTGTGCGCAGGTGGGAGATCTGGGCATCGCGGATGGAGACATTGGTGATCAGGTAGACGCTGATCAGCACCGTCTCCACCAGAATCAGCGGGATCAGCGCAGTTTGTACGAATGCGCGCCATATCCATGTCCGAAGACTGACACTAGAGCCGTTTTGCATGGCGCACGCTCCTGCCGGGCGAACGATGATGTCTATATGATATCTAGGCTTTTCTTAAGTAAGTCTTAGCTAAAGGTAGTAGCTATTGCGCCTGATCAAGGCTGCAGTATCTCCGCCACGCACGGTGATGGACGGCAGGGCGGGTGCCCGTTGACTCGGCGTTCTGTGCTAGTCTGGCCGACCTTTTTTCCTAGCCCCTAGCGGAGCCTTTCATGTCCGAATTCAACTTCAGCCCCGATCTGTCCTCCGATGAGGGCCGCGTCAGCTACGGCATCGGTCGTCAACTTGGTGGCCAGTTGCGCGACAACCCGCCGCCCGGCGTCGACCTGAACGCCATCCTCGCCGGTCTGACCGACGCCTTCACTGGCCAGGCCAGCCGCGTATCCGAAGCTGAGCTGGGCGCAAGCTTCAAGGTCATCCGCGAAATCATGCAGGCCGAGGCGGCCGCCAAGGCTGAAGCCGCTGCGGGCGAAGGCCGTGCCTATCTGGCCGAGAACGCCAAGCGTGAAGGCGTGACCGTGCTGCCGTCCGGCCTGCAGTACGAAGTACTGGTCGCAGGCGAGGGCGCCAAGCCGTCCGCCGAGGACCAGGTGCGTACCCACTACCACGGCACCTTGATCGACGGCACCGTGTTCGACAGCTCCTACGAGCGCGGCCAGCCGGCTGAATTCCCGGTCGGCGGCGTGATTCCGGGCTGGGTCGAGGCCCTGCAACTGATGGGCACCGGCAGCAAATGGCGTCTGCACGTACCGAGCGAGCTGGCCTACGGCGCTCAGGGCGTTGGCAGCATTCCGCCGCACAGTGTGCTGGTATTCGATGTCGAGCTGCTCGACATTCTGTGATTGTTGGTACGCCGACTGTCGTGCTGGGGCGCCTGGCGCACCCTAGCTGACCGGCTAGATGTCCAACGAAACGGGGCGCCCTGGTGACAGGGCGCCCCGTTTGCGTTTCTCTGGGTAGGATGCGCCGCCCGCACCAATCTTTCAGGACGGGCGCAATGCCCGGGCGTAGCAGAACAGGAACAGGCTGCGCACCAGCTCCTTGAGTACGATGGGCTCACTGGAGCTCAGTTCCTGCAGGTCCAGGTCGCCCTGGTCGCGCAGCTCGTCCAAGGCTTCTTCTTCGAGCATGGCGCACACTTCGCCGGTTTCGCGGTTGAGGATGCGCAGGTAGGGATGCGGGCGGTCCAGCCAGGCATCGATCAGGTAGGTCATGGCAGGTCTCCTTGGCCGTCATTACGTAACTGAGAATAATTCCTATTACATAAATAGCAAGGTTTAATTGCGACCTTTTGTCGTTTGCGTGAATCAACGCTTGCGATAAGACGGACTGTGGGAGGGCTGCAGCCGCGACATTCGCCGCTAGCAGGACGTTGGAAAACGTCGGCGAGGCAGGCAAGACAAGGCAAAAATGGCCGAAAAAGCGCAGTTTACTCGCTGTAAATGAGCATTTTGAGGCCATTTTTAACGCGGTATTGCCAACGCAGGTAGTTTTTCAACAGCCTGCTAAAGCGCCTCCCACAGTATCGGTCAGTGTGCCGGCGAAACCTGCGCCTGTTGCTGCGGTTTAGCGTCTGGCTTGGCCAGCAGGCTATACACGCAGGGCAGGACGAACAGGGTGAACAGCGTACCGACGCTCATGCCGGTGGCGATCACCAGGCCGATGTCGAAGCGGCTCACCGCGCCGGCGCCGGTGGCGAAGATCAGCGGCACCATGCCGAACACCATCGCCGCGGTGGTCATCAATACCGGGCGCAGGCGAATGGCCGCCGCTTCCTCGATGGCCTCGCGCAGCGGCAGGCCCTCACGGCGCAACTGGTTGGCAAACTCGACGATGAGGATACCGTGCTTGCTGATCAGGCCGATCAGCGTCACCAGGCCCACCTGGGTGTAAATGTTCATGGTCGAGAAGCCGAGGAAGATCGGGATCAGCGCACCGCAGATCGACAGTGGCACGGTGACCAGAATCACCAGCGGGTCGCGGAAGCTTTCGAACTGCGCGGCCAGCACCAGGAAGATGATCGCCAGGGCCAGGGCGAAGGTGACGAACAGCGCGCTGCCTTCCTGGATGTACTGACGCGATGCCCCGGCGTAGTCGAAGCTGTAGCCGCGCGGCGCTTCCTCGCGGGCGATGGCGGTGATGGTATCGATCGCCTCGCCCTGGCTGACGATGGCCACCCCTTCGATGATCGCCGAGTTGAGCTGCTGGAATTGCTTGAGCTTGGTCGGCCGCGCACGGTCACTGATGCTGATCAAGGTGCCCAGCGGCACCATGGCGCCGCTTTCGCTGCGCACGTAGTAGCTATCCAGCCAGCTCGGATTCTCGCGATAGGCGCGTTCGACCTGGGCGATCACCTTGTAGCTGCGTCCGTCGATGGTGAAGCGGTTGATCTCGCCCTCGCCGAGCAGGCTGGCCAGGGTGGCGCCCAGGTCTTCCATGGATACGCCCATCTGCGCGGCTTTCTCGCGGTCGATGTCGACGACGATTTCCGGCTTGTCGAAGGCCAGGTCGATGTTGAGGAAGGCGAACTTGCCCGACTCCTGCGCGCGTGCCTTGACTCGCTCGGCCACCTGCAGCAACGACTCGTAGTCGTTCGGCGTGTTGATCACGAACTGGAAGGGCAGGCCCTCGCCGGTGCCCGGCAGCGACGGCAGGTTGAAGCCGAAGATCTGCAGGCCGGGGATGTGGTTGAGCTTGGCCTGGACCTCGGGAAGGATCTCCATCTGCGTGCGCTGGCGCTCGTTCCAGGGCGTCAGCAGAAAGCCGCCGATGCCCGACTGTACACCGTCGAAACCATTGATCTGGAACGACGAGTAGTACTCGGGGAAGGTCTTGAAGATCTCCACGAACTGGTTGGTGTAGGCGTTGACGTAGTCGAGGTTGGTCGGCTGCGGCGCGTTGGCGAAGAGGAACACCACGCCCTGGTCTTCCTCGGGCGCCAGTTCGCTCTGGGTGAAGGACAGCAGCACCGGGATCAGCGCCATGACGATCACGCCGAACACCACCACCACCGGGCGGGTATTGAGGGTGCCGTGGAGCATCTTCTGATAGCGCTTCTTGAGTCGGTCGAAGATCAGATCCAGGCGATGGGCCAGGCCCGAAGGGTTCTCCTCGTGACGCAGCAGCTTGGCGCACATCATCGGCGACAGGGTCAGGGCGACGATGCCGGAGATGATCACCGCGCCGGCCAGGGTCAGGGCGAACTCCTTGAACAGCGCGCCGGTCAAGCCTTCGAGGAAGCCGATGGGGCATAGACCGCAGCCAGGGTGATGGTCATCGAGACCACCGGAACGGCGATTTCCCGCGCACCTTCGATGGCCGCATCGAACGGCGTCTTGCCTTCCTCGATATGGCGGTGGATGTTCTCTACGACGACGATGGCGTCGTCCACCACCAGGCCGATGGCCAGCACCATCGCCAGCAGGGTCAGCAGGTTGATGGAGTAGCCCATCAGCTGCATGAAGAACAAGACGCCGATCATCGACAGCGGAATGGTGATCACTGGGATCAGTACCGAACGGAAGGCGCCGAGGAACAGGAAGACCACGACGATGACGATCAGCACCGCTTCGGCCAGGGTCTTCACCACTTCGTCGATGGACGCCTGGATGAACAGCGTGGCGTCGTAGGCGATGGCCACCTTGAGGTTCGGCGGCAACTGCGCCTCCAGCTCCGGCAGGGCGTTGCGCACTTCCTTGATCACGTCCAGCGGGTTGGCGCTCGGCGTGCCCTTGATGGCGATGTACACCGAGGGAATGCCGTCGAAGGAGCTGATCGAGTCGTAGTTGGCCGCGCCCATTTCCACGCGGGCGATGTCACGCACCAGCACGCGGGTGTCGCCGACGGTCTTCAACGGAATCGCGCCGAAGGCATCGACCGATTTCAGGTCGGTGCTGGCGTTGATGCTGGTGACCACGTACTGGCCCTTCACCTCGCCGGCGGCGGAGAGGAAGTTGTACTTGCGCACGGCGCTGTTGAGGTCGCCAGCGGTGACGCCGTACGCCGCCATCTTCACCGGGTCCAGCCACAGGCGCATGGCGAACACCTGGTTGCCGAGAATCTGCGCCTCGGCCATGCCGGGCAGGGTGGCCAGCTTGGGCTGGATTACCCGTGAGAGATAGTCGGTGATCTGCGGGTTGGACAGCTCGTCGCTGTAGAAGCTGACGTACATCAGTGCCGAGGCGTCGGCCGCTTCCTTGGACAGCACCGGGTCTTCGGCGTCCTGCGGCAGCTGGTTCTTCACCTCGTTGGCTTTGGCCAGCAACTCGGTGAACAGACGGTCGCTGTTGGCGCCGATGCGCGCATAGATGGAGATGGTCGACAGGTTCTGCTGGCTCGACGAGGTCATATAGTCGATGCCTTCGGCGCTGGCCAGGCTCTGCTGCAGCGGTTGGGTGATATAGCCCTGGATGGTTTCGGCGTTGGCACCGGGATAGGCGGTGGTCACCGTGATCAGGGCGTTTTCCATCTGCGGGTATTGGCGAATGACCAGCTTGCTGAACGCCTGGAAACCGAGCAGGACGATCAGCAGGCTGACCACGGTGGCCAGCACCGGGCGGCGGATGAAAGGATCGGTAAAAGCCATGGATATTTCCTTGGCCGCCCTGCGGCGGCCTGTCTATCAGCAGTTGCGCGCGTTTTGCGCCCCTCTCCCATTTATCGGGGAGAGGCTGGGGGAGTGGGGCGGAATCAGCAGATGATTGCCCGTTTCTCCTCTTCCTGACCTTCTCCCCCGATGGCGAGCGGACTGGTCGCGCTTGGTCGACGCTTGGTTGAGCAGCCTTACTGGACGTTAACGTTATTGCGCGGTGGCGGCCGGTTCGTCTGCTTTGAGCTGCAGCGCCGGGTCGGCAACGATGGCGACGTGGGCACCGTTATCCAGTTTGAGCTGGCCGGAGGTGACCACCTGCTCGCCGGCCTGCAGGCCCTTGAGGATCACCACGCGGCCGGTACGCCGCTCGCCGGTCTCGACGAAGCGCCGTTCGACCATCAACTGAGCGTTGCCGTCTGCGTCCTTGATCGTCTTGCCGTCGTCGTCCTGCTTTTCCTTCACCACGTACACCGAGTTGCCGTAGAGGGTGTAGGTGATGGCGGTTTCCGGTACGACGATCTGCGGCTGGTCATCCGGCAGCAGCACTTCCAGGTTGGCGAACATGCCCGGCAGCAGTTTCTCGTCCGGGTTGCTCAGGGTGGCGCGCACCTGCAGGTTGCGGGTTTCGTTCTCCACCTTGGGGTTGATCGCGGCGATGCGGCCTTCGAACTGCTCGCCGGGGTAGGCGGCGACGCTCAGGCGAACCGGCTGGCCGACCTGCAGCTGTGGCGCGCGCTGCTCGGGCAGGAAGAAGTCGACGTGCAGGCGCGACAGATCCTGCAGGGTAGCGATGGTGGCGCCCGGCGAGAGGTAGTCGCCAGTGTCGACCTGGCGAATGCCGATGGTGCCGGCGAACGGTGCGCTGATGCGCTTCTTCTCCAGCTGCGCCTTGAACTGCGCGACGCTGGCGCTGGCCTTCTGCAGTGTCGAGGATAGACGGTCGAACTCGCTCTTGGAGATGTTCTGCCGGCTGACCAGGCTGCGCCCGCGCTCGAACTCGACCTGGGCCAGGCTGCGCTCGGCTTCGGCAGTAGCCAGGCTGGCGCGCTCCACTTCGCTGTCGAGCTGGATCAGCGGTTGGCCCTGGGCGACCTTCTGTCCCGACTCGAACATCACCTCGCGGACGATGCCGTCGACCTCTGCGGCCAGGTCCACGCCCTGGAATGCCTTGAGCGTACCGATGGCCGGTAGACGACCCTGCCACGGCTGTTCCTCGGCATGCGCGGCGGACACGCTGATGGCCGGCTGCGGCGCCGAGAACATCTGGATCTGCTGGTAGATGGAGAAGCCCTTGTAGGCGGCGAGGGCGAGCACCACGACGAGTACCACGCCGAGCATGATGAGCATGCGACGGAGCAACATATTCCGTTTCCTTGGCAAGCGGGGAGGGGCCTGGGAATAGGCAAGAGAGGCACATTAGTGCCAGTTATCGCCGCTGTCAAAAGTCTCGGTCGTTCCTGTCGCGAGGCGCGCCCGGTACCCGGGCGTGCCGGTTCCCGCGGGCGCTCAGGAGCCCAGGCGACGGGTCACTTCACCCAGTTGCCCGGACATGTCATGCAGGTTGCGGCTGGCCATCTGCGTGCGTTCGACGTTGTCCTGATTGGCACTGGCAATGGCGGTCAGCTCGGTGAGGTTACGCGAGATGTCCTCGGCCACCGAGGTCTGTTCCTCGGCTGCCGTGGCGATCTGCTGGTTCATGTCTCGAATGGCTTCCACCGCCTCGGTGATACGCTGCAGCATGGCGCCGGCCTCGGTGACCTGGGTAACGCCTTGTTCGCTGCGCTGCTGGCCGCTCTCGATGGCGCGCACGGCATTCAGAGCGCCGCTCTGCACGGTATCGATGATCTGGTTGATCTCGGCGGTGGACTCGGCGGTACGCTGGGCGAGGTGGCGCACCTCGTCGGCGACCACGGCGAAACCGCGGCCCTGCTCGCCGGCCCGAGCCGCTTCGATGGCCGCGTTGAGCGCCAGCAGGTTGGTCTGCTCGGCGATGCCGCGAATCACTTCCAGCACCTTGCCAATACGCCCGCTGTCGCTTTCCAGACGACGGATCACTTCCGCGGTGTTGGCAATCTCGCCGCGGATGTCGGTGATGGTGGCGATGGTCGACTGCATCACCGTGCTGCCCTGGCGTGCCGAGTCGTCGGCATCGTTGGCCGCGTGCGCGGCGTCAGCGGCGTGGCGCGCCACTTCCTGGGCAGTGGCGGACATCTCGTGCATGGCCGTGGCGACCTGATCGGTGCGCTCGAACTGCTCGCTGACGCCCTCGGTCATGCGTGAGGCGATGGCGTTGAGTTCGCTGCTGGCGCTGTCGAGATTCTGCGTACTCTGGTGCAGGTGCTCGGTGGTGCTGGCGAGAAAATCGCGCAGGGTGTTCGCGGCGCGCGCCAGCAGGCCCAGTTCATCTTGGCGGGTGCTCTCTACGCGCTGGCCGAACTGGCCATGGCTGAGCTGATCGACATGGCCGATCAGATGGCGGATGGGAATGATCAGGTTGCGGTTGACCAGCCACAGGCTGAACAGGGCGATGATGAGCGCGGCGACCAGCATCAACACGGTGCCAGCGAAAATGGTGCGCGCGGCACTGGTGTTGATCTGCTCGGCCTGGCTCAGGCTGTTCTGGCGCAACTGCTCGACCAGCGCACTCATCTGCTCGCTGGCGGCGCGGTCGATACCTTTTACGGCCTGATCGCCTGCCGTGGTGTCGGCACCGGCAGCCAAGAAGGCGTCGCGGCCCTTGCGGTAGTTTCCACCGAGGGCCTGGTGTTCGCTGCGCAAGCGCTCGACCTGGGCCTTCAGCGCCGGATCAGCGGTGGCGACCTGAGCCAGCTGGCCGAGAATGTCCTGCACCTTGCGCTCCTGCGCTTCGAACTGGCTCCAGTAGCGCTGCAGGTTGGCACTGTCCTGGCCGCGCAGCAGGACGTTCTTCCATTCCTGCACCTGAATCTTGAATTCGACGTTGGCCGCGTCGATCAGGCGCGAAGATTCCAGCGGCCCATCAAGTAGGCCACGGTAGGACTGAATGCCGCTGGAGAGAAAGCTGAAGCAGGCCAGCGCGGTGATCAGAATCAGCGCCAGACTGCCGCCGAGCAGGGCGAGAATCTGCGCGCGCAGGGATTTTTGCAGGAACATGACGAGGTGCCTCGGGAGCCAGGCGTGGCGGGACACGCTCAGCGTAGTAGGCGAATGTTGCAGATTTGTGAAATGTCTAGACGAGTCGTCGCGGTGCCCGATCAGTCAGGGAGCAGCAGATCATTTCGATGCTTGAATGATTGCGCAATCATCTTAATCTGACTCGGGTTGTCCATTTTCGGCGGCCCACAGGGTGCCGAGTTCATCACGAGGAAGAAACCATGACTGATAACGCCGCCCCACGCGCCGATGACGATCGCATTGCCTGGCTGAGCCTGCGTTCGGTAGCCCTGCCGCTGGCCAACCCGATCAGCGATGCCAAGGTGTTGACCGGCCGGCAGAAGCCGATGACCGAGATCGCCATCCTGATTGCCGAGATCGAGACCCGCAATGGTCATCGTGGCCTCGGTTTCAGCTACTCCAAGCGAGCCGGTGGCCCCGGCCAGTTCGCCCATGCGCTGGAAGTGGCGCCGAACCTGATCGGCGAGAACCCCAGCGATATCGCCAAGCTCTGGGACAAGCTGTGCTGGGCCGGCGCGTCGGTCGGCCGCAGCGGCCTGGCGACCCAGGCAATCGGCGCCTTCGACGTCGCCTTGTGGGACCTCAAGGCACGACGCAGCGGCTTGTCGCTGGCGCGTTTGCTCGGCAGCCACCGCGATTCCGTACGCTGCTACAACACCTCCGGCGGCTTTCTGCATACGCCGCTCGACCAGCTCATGAAGAACACCGACATCTCCCGTGAGAAGGGCATTGGCGGTATCAAGCTCAAGGTCGGCCAGCCCGATTGGGCGCAGGACATCCATCGTGTCAGCACGGTGCGCAAGCATCTGGGCGAGAGTTTCCCGCTGATGGTCGACGCCAACCAGCAATGGGACCGCCCGACCGCGCGGCGCATGTGCCGTCGTCTGGAGCCCTTCGATCTGATCTGGATCGAGGAGCCGCTGGACTGCTACGACGCTGAAGGCCACGCCGAGCTGGTGCGTCTGTTCGATACGCCAATCGCCACCGGCGAGATGCTCACCAGCCCGGCCGAGCATTGGGAGTTCATCCGCCAGCGTGGCGCCGATTTCCTCATGCCCGATGCGCCGCGTGTCGGCGGCATCACCCCATACCTGCGCGTGCAGACCCTGGCCGAGCAGGCCGGCATGACCCTGGCACCGCACTTCGCCATGGAGCTGCACGTGCACCTGGCCGCCAGTCATACGCGCGAGCCTTGGGTCGAGCATTTCGAGTGGCTGGAGCCGCTGTTCAACGAGCGCCTGGAAATTCGCGACGGACGCATGCAGGTACCGACCCGTCCGGGCCTTGGCCTGAGCCTGAGCGAGCAGGTGGCTGGCTGGACGGTGCAGCAGGCGGAAGTCGGCAAGCGCGCCTGATCTTCAGCTCGGCGGATAGATGTCGCGAGCAGCCTGGCGCACGGCCTCGATCACCGCTGGCAATGCGGGGTTATCGTTGTCGTCGCGCCAGACCAGATGCAGCTCCCCGCATACGCCTTTGGGTAGCGGCAGCTCGCGGAAGCACACCTGCTCGAAGCGAATGGCGCTGGCGCTACGCGGCACCAGCGCCAACCCCATGCCGGCGTTGACCAGTGACAGGATGGTCAGGGTCGACCCCAGCGCCTGAACGAACTCCGGCTGGATGCCGCTTGCGCGGAACAGGCCGGTGTGCAGTTCGTTGAAGGGCTGCCAGGCCGTATGTGCATAAAGGATGAAGGGTTGGCCATGGAGCATTTCCAGGGTCGGCCTTTCGTGCTGCGCCAGTGGATGTTCGGTGGGCGCAGCCAGCACGAAGGGCTCGCGCAGCAGGCATTCGCTGACCAGGCCGGGTTGCTGCAAGGGCGCCCGCACGATGGCCAGGTCCACACGCCGGGCACGCAGTGCCTGTACCTGTTCGAAGGTACTCATCTCCAGCAGGGCGATATCCACGCCAGGGCGTTCGCGCTTGGCGGTGGTGATCGCGCGTGGCAGCACGTCGTACACCGCGCTGGCGACGAAGCTGATGTTCAACGAACCGCTTTCACCGATGGCCGCCAGGCGGGCGCTTTGTGCGGCGCGATGAGCCTGGTCGAGCAGTGCCTGGGCTTCGACGAAGAAAGCGCGGCCGGCTGCAGTCAATGCAACCGAGCGGGTGCTGCGGGTAAAAAGCGCTACCCCCAATTGATGCTCGAGCAGCTGGATCTGCCGGCTCAGCGGTGGCTGGGTCATGTTCAGGCGCTCGGCGGCGCGGCGGAAGTTCAGCTCGGCGGCGAGGGTGGTGAAACAACGCAGTTGGGCCAGGTCGAACATTGATTCATTCCAGGTATCAATCAAGTGATCAATTAGATTAGACCTGGATCAATGTGAGCGTCCATCATCTGCCACAAGCCGTTGCAGGCGGCGTTGTAGAGCGCTTGAGGCAATAAGCGGGAAGGGAAAAAGGACCGCCCCCTGAGCAGAGGGGGCGGTGAGTGGATCAGGTACGCAGGATTTCGTTGATCGCGCTGGGTTTGGGACGCAGCGCGCTGAATACCTGCCAGAGCACGAACACCAGCGCCAGACCCAGGAAGGTGCCGGCGATGGGGTTGGTGAAGAAGTCGGTGAAGCTGCCGTCCGACAGCATCAGGCCGCGGCGCAGGTTGGTTTCCGCCATCGGCCCGAGGATGAAGCCGATGATGAACGGCGCGGCCGGCATACCAGCCTTGACGAAGCCATAGCCGAGCAGACCGAACAGCAGGATCGACCAGACGTCGAACAGGCGGCTGGACAGACCGAAGGCACCGACTACGCACAGCACCAGGATGATCGGCAACAGGATGTGCTTAGGCACGTCGAGTAGCTTGATGAATAGGCGCAGGCCGTAGAACTCCATGAACAGCATCATGAAGGTGGCGACGATCAGGGCGGCAAAAATGGTGTACACCAGCGGACCCTGACTGATGAACAGCAGGGGGCCTGGCTGGATGCCGTGGATCAGGAAGCCGCCAAGCATGATCGCGGTAACAGTGTCACCCGGGATGCCGAGGGTCATCAGCGGCATCATGGCACCACCGATACCGGCGTTGTTGGCGGTCTCACTGGCCACCACGCCGCCGATGTTGCCCTTGCCGTAGGTGTCACCGTCTTTCGCACGCTTCTTGGCGATGATGTAAGACACCAGGTTCGAGGTGCCCGCGCCGATGCCCGGCAGGATACCGATGCCCAGGCCGATCAGGCCGGAGCGGCCAGCGTTGGGCAGTTGCTCGCGGAATTCCTTGAGCGAGAAGCCAAAGCCCTTGATGTTCTTCATGCTCACCGACTTGGCCTTGCCCTGCACGGCATGGCGACCTGTTTCGGCCAGCTTGATGATTTCGGCCACGGCGAACATGCCGATCATCACTGTCAGCATCGAGAAGCCGCCATTGAGCTCGCTGACGCCGAAGGTGAAGCGGCGAATGGCTTCGACCGGGGCGATGCCCACGGTGGACACGGCGATACCCAGCGCACCGGCGAACAGGCCCTTGACCATGGAGCCAGCCGACAGGGTGGCGATCAGTGTCAGGGAGAACACGGCGATGGCGAAGTATTCATGGGGCCCGAAGCTCAGGGCCACCTTGGCCAGCTGCGGAGCGATGAACATCAGCGCCGCGATACTGAAGATGGTGCCGAGGAACGAGAACACGATACCCACGCCCAGCGCCTTGACGCCGTGGCCCTGTTCCATCAGTGGCCCGCCGTCGAATACCGTGGCGATCGATGAGGGCGTTCCGGGAATCTTCAACAGAATCGCCGAGATAAGCCCCCCGGACGTGGCCCCAATGAACAGCGCGACCAGGAGCGACAGGCCGGCTTGCGGGCCCATGGTGAAGGTCAGCGGCAGACACAGGGCTACGGCCATGGTGGCCGACAGGCCTGGCACGGCGCCGAAAACGATGCCCATGGCCACGCCAATGGCCATCAGCATCAGAATGTTCAATGAGAAGACGGCACCGAAGCCTTGCTGCAGTAATTCGAGCATGGTCGATCCTCAGAGGAAGTTGTTCAGCAGGCCAGCGGGCAGCAACAGGTCGAAGGCCTCGCGGAACAGCAGGAAGATGACGGCCGAGCAGGTTACTGCGATTAGCAGATAGGCTACATGCCGGGGTTTTTGCGTCACGGGTGTGAGCACCAGAAACTGCAGGTACAGGTAGATCACTGTCATGATTGGAAACCCGACCGGGCCGAGCAGCGCCATGTAGCCCAGGATCAGGCCCAGGGTCAGTAGCACGGTTTTCGGTTCGATGACCTCGCGAGGTACTTCTTCCTTGGGCACTTCTGGCAGGTCGCTGGGTGTTGTAGCAGGGGCAGTCGTTTCGGCGTCTGGCATTTTCCTGGACAGGGCGCTGATCACTTGGAACGCGCCCAGCAGGGTCAGAAAACCGGCCAGCAGTACGGGTAGGGTGCCGGCATCAATGCCGTCATGCCCAGGAAGCTGATAAGCCATCACCATGTAGGCGAGGCTGACGGCGATCATGGCGATGCCGACGATCAGCTCTTTCTTTTTTGCGGTGGTGCTCATGTGAAACCTCGAAAAACGAATACACAGCGCCGGCCCATTCATTGGGCCGGCGCTGCGTCATGACTCACTTGGCCTGGCGCAGTTGATCCTTGAACTGCATGAAGTCTTCGCGGGTCTTGGCCAGAATCTGCTTGGCGTCTTCGGTGGCGAAGAACGCGACCGGCTGCTTGAACTTCTTCAGGTCTTCAGCGTAAGCAGGCTTCTCGGTGATCTGCTGCATGATGTCAGACATCTTTTTGACGATCGCCGGATCGGTGCCTTTCGGGAAGGCGACCACGTACGGCTTGTCCAGAGTGATGTCCAGGCCTTGCTCCTTGAGGGTCGGTACGTCAGGGATCAGCGCGTTGCGCTCGGCGTTAGGTTGGCCCAGAGCGACCATCTGGCCACCGCTGACGTAGTCCTGAACGGCGCCATAGCTCATTGCGCCCAGATCAAGACGACCACCGAGCATGCCCACTACGCGGTCAGACACAGTGCCGCCGTCGACCATTTTCAGTTTGGTACCGGTGAGCTTTTCCAGCTGCAGGCCCTGCACGTGAGAGAAGTTACCGATCTCGGTGCCGTAGGTGATGCTGCCCGGATTGGCCTTGGCCTTCTCGATCAGGTCTTTCATGCTGGTGATGCCGGACTGTTTGTTAGCGACGAAAACTGCGCTCTTGTCCACGCCGGCGATGCAGGAGACATCGAAGGCTTCGTAGCTGTCTTCGGTCAGGCCGGCCACTTCGTTGACGATCAGTTGGCCCGGGTGAGTAAAGAGGATGGTGTTGCCGTCCGGCGCTGCGCCCTTGACCTGTTCGGCCGCCAGGGTGCCCCCGCCGCCAGCGACGTTGGTCACCACCATGGTCTTGCCGGTAATCTCGTTGAAGTACTTGGCCATCATGCGGGCGTTGAAGTCGGTGTCGCCACCGGGGTTGGCGATAACCACCACCTGGATTGGGCGAGTCGGCCAGTTGACTTCATCGGCGAAAGTGGCGGCATGGGTGACCAGGGCACCGACACCGACCAGGGCAGAGAGCAGAGAAGCGCGGAATGTTTTTTTCATTGGAATACTCCGGGTTGGGATAAAAAGCCGCGCGAGTCAGTCGCGGCCTAGGCTGGGACGTTTCGGGTCATACTGCCAACCCGGAACCAGGTACTGCATGGCCATGGCGTCGTCACGCGCGCCGTTGGCCACCTTCTTGTAAAGCTCATGTGCGGCCATGATCCGCTCCATGTCCGGCTCGATACCGAGGCCGGGTTTGTCCGAGACCTGCACCTGGCCGCCTACGATCTGCAGCGGCTCGCAGGTCAGGCGCTCCTCGCCTTCCTGCCAGATCCAGTGCGTATCGATGGCGGTGACGCGGCCCGGTACGGCGGCGGCGGCATGGGTGAACATGGCCAGGGAAATATCGAAGTGGTTGTTCGAATGCGAACCCCAGGTCAGGCCGAACTCTTCACAGACCTGGCCGAGGCGTACGGCGCCCTGCATGGTCCAGAAGTGCGGGTCGGCCAGGGGGATGTCGACGGCTTCCAGGCGCAGCGAATGCCCCATCTGCCGCCAGTCTGTGGCGACCATGTTGGTGGCGGTGGGAATGCCGGTGGCACGCTTGAATTCGGCCATCACCTCGCGGCCCGAGTAGCCGTTTTCCGGGCCGCAGGGGTCCTCGGCATAGGTCAGCACATGGTTCTGGCCCTGACACAGGGCGATGGCCTCATCCAGCGACCAGGCGCCATTGGGATCGAGGGTCACGCGGGCCTCGGGGAAGCGCGCCTTGATCGCACGGATCGCGTCCATCTCCTCGGCGCCACGCATCACGCCGCCCTTGAGCTTGAAGTCGTTGAAGCCGTAGCGCGCATGCGCCGCCTCGGCCAGGCGGGCAATGGCCTCTGGCGTCAGTGCGGCCTGATGGCGCAGGTGGTACCAGTCGTCCGCCGAGCCCTTGCCGGCGAGGTAGGGTAGATCGGTGCGCTGGCGCTCACCTATATAGAAGAGGTAAGCGAGCATCGGCACGCTATCGCGTTGCTGGCCGCTGCCGAGCAGCTCGGCCACCGGCACGTCGAGATGCTGGCCGAGCAGATCGAGCAGGGCGGCTTCGACCGCGGTGATCACGTTGTCCAGGCGCAGGTTGATCTCGTGCGGTTGCTTGAGTACACGAGCTTCGGACTCGGAGGTGACCTGATGCTGAGTGGTCTGCGGCCCCTTGGCCGGGCCGGCGATGGCCTGGCGCAGGCGATTGAGCACATGGTTGTAACGGCCGACCGATTGGCCGATCACCAGTTCGCGGCAGCGCTCCAGGGCCTGGCGGATGCCTTCGCCACCTGGGACTTCGCCGCAGCCGATGCGCCCGGCATTGTCCTTGAGCAGCACCAGATTGCGGGTGAAATAGGGGGCGTGGGCGCCGCACAGGTTGAGCAGCATGCTGTCATGGCCGGCGACCGGAATGACCTGCATCTCGACGATCTGGGGTGTGCTGCTGCGGGGGGCTTCGTACATCTTGGCTGGGGCTCCGATACTGGTGCGGCCCTCGGCCGCAATGGCGAAGGTACGGTTCAGTCGTGCACCGGGATCAGCAGGCGATCCTCGCTGCAGCAAGCAAGAGCATGGGCAAAGAAGGCAACGAAGCCCGCGCGGAATACGCTGTTCGGGCGGCCGCTGGCATCGGTGCAATGACCAGCACGATGGCAGGGCAGGGCGGCAGTGAAGGTCTGTGACATGACCTGGGCCTCGTTTGTTTTTATTGGAATGTCATAGGTTGTCGTATGACTTGGTGAAATTAGTACCAGCCTGTTCCAGGCCTGTCAACGCTGCTCATGGCGAATGATGATTGCGCTGCCATCTCATCTGGCGCCATGATGGAGCCTGCTCTACGCTTGGCTCTAGCGCTTGAGGTGCGGTTTTGTGGCCAGGTCGGACGACGGCGAAAAAACTTCGACGAACGGACGATACGAAAACTGGTGTTTTTTTTGTTGTTGTACGATAACGTATCTCTACAGCTGCGGCTGACGTAATTCCTCACAACTCGCTTTACAGGGTGTTCGCATAATGAATCCACAAGAACTTAAGTCCATCCTCTCCTCCGGTCTGCTGTCTTTCCCGGTGACCGACTTCGATGCTGCCGGTGATTTCAACCAGGCTGGCTACATCCGCCGCCTCGAGTGGCTGGCACCTTACGGTGCTTCCGCTCTGTTCGCTGCCGGCGGTACAGGCGAGTTCTTCTCCCTGGCGCCGGACGAATACAGCGCCGTGATCAAGACTGCCGTAGATACCTGCGAGAAGTCCGTACCGATCCTGGCTGGCGTTGGCGGCCCGACCCGCGTTGCCATCCAGATGGCGCAGGAAGCCGAGCGCCTGGGCGCCAAGGGCCTGCTGCTGCTGCCGCACTATCTGACCGAAGCCTCGCAGGACGGCGTTGCCGCTCACGTCGAGCAGGTGTGCAAGTCGGTGAACATCGGCGTGGTGATCTACAACCGCAACGTCTGCCGCCTCAACGCCAATCTGCTGGAACAACTGGCCGAGCGTTGCCCGAACCTGATCGGCTACAAGGACGGCCTGGGTGACATCGAGCTGATGGTGTCGATCCGTCGTCGCCTGGGCGAGCGCCTGACCTACCTCGGCGGCCTGCCGACCGCTGAAGTCTATGCCGCCGCCTACAGGGCGCTGGGTGTGCCGGTTTATTCCTCGGCCGTGTTCAACTTCATCCCGAAAACCGCGATGGACTTCTACCGCGCCATCGCGGCTGAAGACCACGCCACCGTTGGCAAGCTGATCGACGATTTCTTCCTGCCGTACCTGGACATCCGTAACCGCAAGGCCGGCTATGCCGTGAGCATCGTCAAGGCCGGTGCCAAGATCGTCGGTTACGACGCCGGGCCGGTACGTGCTCCGCTGACCGATCTGCTGCCGGACGAATACGAAGCCCTGGCCAAGCTGATCGAAGCCCAAGGCGCGCAGTAATAGCGCAGAGGGCCGCTCGCTGCAGCGAGCGGCCCAGTCGCGTTTCGGCAGGCCGGGCGCGAGTACGTTGAAACATTGTCGAACCCGCATAAGAACAACAGGGTAACGCTCATGACTTCACAGATTCCTGCCGCTGTCGGCACTCCGCTGATCACCGAGCTGCAAGTCGTACCGGTCGCCGGTCAAGACAGCATGCTGCTCAATCTGAGCGGTGCCCACGGCCCTTATTTCACCCGCAACATCCTCATTCTCAAGGACAGCGCCGGCCACGTCGGTGTCGGCGAAGTCCCAGGCGGCGAGGGCATTCGCAAGACCCTCGAAGACGCCCGCTCGATCCTCGTCGGCCAGCCGGTCGGCAACTACAATGCGCTGCTCAACCAGGTACGCCGCGCCTTCGCTGATCGTGATTCCGGCGGCCGTGGTCTGCAGACCTTCGATCTGCGCATCACCATCCATGCCGTCACCGCGCTGGAGTCGGCGTTGCTCGACCTGCTTGGTCAGCACCTTGGCGTGCCGGTCGCCGCACTGCTCGGCGAAGGCCAGCAGCGTGATGCGGTGGAAATGCTCGGCTACCTGTTCTTCGTCGGTGACAAGGACAAGACCGACCTCGGTTACCGCGACGAGCGCGATGCCGATGACACCTGGGAGCGCGTGCGCAACCAGACCGCGTTGACCCCGGAAACCATCGTCCGCCAGGCCGAGGCCGCACATGCGCGCTATGGCTTCAACGATTTCAAACTCAAGGGCGGTGTGCTGCATGGTGAGGCCGAAGTCGAAGCGATTCGTGCCCTGGCTGCGCGTTTCCCGAATGCGCGCGTGACGCTCGACCCCAATGGCGGCTGGTCGCTGGATCAGGCCATCGCCCTGTGCCGCGATCTGCATGGCGTGCTGGCCTATGCAGAAGACCCTTGCGGCGCCGAGAACGGTTACTCCGGTCGTGAAGTGATGGCCGAGTTCCGTCGTGCCACCGGCCTGCCCACCGCGACCAACATGATCGCCACCGACTGGCGGCAGATGGGCCACACCATCTCCCTGCAATCGGTGGATATCCCGCTGGCTGACCCGCACTTCTGGACCATGGCCGGTTCCGTGCGTGTGGCGCAGATGTGCAACGACTGGGGCCTGACCTGGGGCTCGCACTCCAACAACCACTTCGATATCTCCCTGGCCATGTTCACCCACGTCGCCGCTGCGGCGCCGGGTCGCGTCACCGCCATCGATACCCACTGGATCTGGCAGGACGGCCAGTACCTGACGCGCAACCCGCTGCGCATCGAGGGTGGTCTGGTGCAGGTGCCGAAGACTCCAGGCCTCGGCGTCGAGCTGGATTGGGATGCATTGGCCAAGGCGCATGAGCTGTACAAGGCCAAGGGCCTGGGTTCGCGCGATGACGCCATCGCCATGCAGTACCTGATCCCCAACTGGACCTTCAATAACAAGAAGCCCTGCCTGGTGCGTTGAGCCAAGCCCGCAGTCCCGTAGGGTGGGCTGAAGCCCACCCTACGGGTGTCCGGCTCACCTACGGGCTGAACCTTTCCTTCTGTCTCGCGAGCCTTGCCGATGCCAGATGCCAAACCGGGTCGTGTGCGCTACAGCATCTTGTTGATGCTGTTTCTGGTCACCACCATCACCTTCGCTGACCGTTCCAGTCTGTCGGTCGCCGGTTCGGCGATGCAGGCCGGTTTGGGCATCGATGCGGTGACGCTCGGCTACATCTTTTCGGCGTTCGGCTGGGCTTACGTGATCGGGCAGATTCCGGGCGGCTGGCTGTTCGACCGCTTCGGCACCAAGCCGGTGTATACCCTGGCGCTGTTCACTTGGTCGGCGCTGACCTTGCTGCAGGGCTTCGTCGGCTGGCTGCCGACCACCTGGGCGGTGACCTCGATGTTTCTCCTGCGGCTGCTGGTGGGCTTTGCCAGCGCGCCGTGCTTTCCTGGGAATGCACGCATTATCGCCTCGTGGTTTCCTACCACCGAGCGCGCCACCGCTACGGCCATCTCCAGCTCGGCGCAGTACGCCGCCACGGCGCTGTTCGCACCGTTGATGGGCTGGGTAGTGCAGACGATGGGATGGCAAACGGTATTTATCGTGCTCGGTTGCCTCGGTTTGGCGCTGTCTTTCCTGTGGCTCAAGCAACTGCATGGCCCACGCCAGCACCCGCGTATCGAGGCGGCCGAGCTGGCCCACCTGGAGCGGGGCGGGGCGCTGATCGATCTGGAAGGGCAGCGGGGGGGCAGTGGCGGTTCGCAGTGGCGCTACCTGAGCCTGCTGCTACGCCAGCGTACGATGATCGGCATCTACTTCGGTCAGTACTGCAACAACGCCATCACCTATTTCTTCCTCACCTGGTTCCCGGTTTACCTGGTGCAGGCGCGCGGCATGACCATTCTGGGTGCCGGTTTCGCCGCCGCCTTACCAGCCATCAGCGGTTGTGTTGGCGGCGTGCTGGGTGGTTTGCTGTCCGATGGCATGTTGCGCCGCGGTCTTTCGTTGACCCTGGCGCGCAAGCTGCCGATGGTGCTCGGGCTGCTGCTGTCGAGCAGTATGGTGCTGTGCATTTTCGCAGATAGCGACACCGCCGTGGTGGCGCTGATGGCTCTGGCCTTCTTCGGCAAGGGCCTCGGTTCGCTGGGCTGGACGCTGGTAGCAGACACCTCGCCGCGGCAGATCCTCGGTTTGTCCGGCGGTTTGTTCAACACCTTCGGCAATCTGGCAGCGATCACCACCCCCATAGTCATCGGCTACCTGGTCAGCCGTACCGGATCATTCGATTGGGCATTGGCCTATGTTGGTCTCAATGCCCTGCTGGCGGTCGTGAGCTTCGGCCTGATCGTTGGCCGTATTCACAGGGTCGAGCTGGACGCGGGCGCCTCTGGGCCCGCATCCGGCTCGGTATCCTGAGTGCACAACAGGAGCAAGCATCATGCAGTTGATTCCCCATCAGGATTCGCCCCGTTACATCCGCCTGCACCCGACCGATAACGTCGGCGTAGTGGTCAACGACCAGGGTGTCGCCGCCGGCGGTCAGTTCGACGATGGTCTCAAAGCCGTCGAAGGTATCCCGCAGAGCCACAAGGTGGCGCTGGTGGATATCGCCGAAGGTGGCGAGGTGGTGCGTTATGGCGAGGTCATCGGCTATGCGCTCAAGCCCATCGCCGCCGGCAGTTGGGTCACCGAGCAGGTGTTGCGCATGCCCGAGCCGCCGGTGCTGGACAACCTGCCCAAGGCGACCCTCAAGACCTCGCCCGGCGAGCCGCTGGAAGGCTATACCTTCGAGGGCTTCCGCAACCCGGACGGCAGCGTCGGTACGCGCAACATCCTCGGCGTGACCACCACCGTGCAGTGCGTGGTCGGTGTGCTCGATCATGTGGTCGAGCGCGTGCGCAAGGAAGTCCTGCCCAAGTACCCCAACGTCGACGACGTGGTGGCGCTGTCGCACAGCTATGGCTGTGGTGTGGCGATCAACGCGCCGGACGCGGTGGTGCCGATCCGCACGCTATACAACATCAGCCGCAACCCCAACCTGGGTGGCCAGGCGCTGGTGATCAGCCTCGGCTGCGAGAAGCTGCAGGCCAACCAATTGATGGATGGCGACCAGCTCACCAACGGCATGGACGAGGAAGATTGGCTGTTCCGCCTGCAGGATTCCGGCACCGGTTTCACCGGCATGGTCGAGCAGATCATGGGCATGATCGAGGATCGCCTGAAAGTGCTCGACCAGCGTCGTCGCGAGACCGTGCCGGCTGCCGAACTGGTGGTCGGCATGCAGTGCGGCGGCAGCGACGCCTTCTCCGGCATCACCGCCAACCCGGCCCTTGGCGTGGCTGCCGACCTGCTGGTGCGCGCCGGCGCTACCGTGATGTTCTCCGAGAACACCGAAGTGCGTGACGGCATCCACCTGCTGACGCCGCGCGCCGCTACTGTCGAGGTGGCGGATGCGCTGATCCGCGAGATGGGCTGGTACGACCGCTACCTGCAGCGCGGCATGGCCGACCGCAGCGCCAACACCACACCGGGCAACAAGAAAGGCGGGCTGAACAACATCGTCGAGAAGGCCATGGGTTCCATCGCCAAGTCCGGCAACAGCCCGATTGCCGGCGTGGTCGCGCCGGGCGAGCGCATTCGTGGCAAGGGCCTGTGGTTCTGCGCTACGCCGGCCAGCGACTTCATCTGCGGCACCCTGCAACTGGCGGCGGGCATGAACCTGCACATTTTCACCACCGGGCGCGGCACGCCTTATGGCCTGTCCATGGTGCCGGTGATCAAGGTGGCCACACGCACGCAACTGGCTGAGCGCTGGCCGGATCTGATCGACGTCGACGCTGGGCAGATCGTCTCGGGGCGCATGACACTGGAGCAAATGGGCTGGCACATCTTCCAGCTCTACCTAGACGTGGCCAGCGGTCGCAAGCAGACCTGCGCCGAGCACCTGCGCCTGCACAACGACCTGGTGCTGTTCAACCCGGCGCCGGTGACTTGAGATGAGTGGCCTGTCCGATAATCTGCTCCAGGCATTGCGCGAGGCGGTCGGCGAGGCTGGCCTGATCACTGACGCCGAGCGCATGCAGAGTTACCTCAGCGACTGGCGCGGCGCCTACCGCGGCCAGGCCGCTGCCGTGCTGCGCCCGGCCTCGACCGAGGAGGTTGCTGCCGTGGTGCGGCTGTGCGCGCAGGCCGGCGTCGCCCTGGTGCCACAAGGTGGCAATACCGGCCTGTGCGGCGGCTCGATCCCGGACGACAGTGGAGCGCAGATCGTGCTGTCGCTGACACGTATGAAGCGCATCCGTGCAGTGGACGTGGGCAATGAAACCATCACCGTCGAAGCTGGGGTGATCCTGCAGCATTTACAGGAGGCCGCCGCCGAGGTCGGCCGGCTGTTCCCGCTGTCGCTGGGGGCCGAGGGTAGCTGCACGGTCGGTGGCAATCTGGCGACCAATGCCGGTGGTACTGCGGTGGTGCGCTACGGCAACATGCGCGACCTGGCCCTGGGGCTGGAAGTGGTGTTGCCCGATGGGCGCATCTGGAACGGCCTGCGCGGATTGCGCAAGGACAATACTGGCTACGATCTGAAGCACCTGTTCATCGGCAGCGAGGGCACCCTGGGCATCATCACCGCCGCCGTGCTCAAGTTGTTCCCGGCGGTGCGCAGCCTGACCACCGCCTGGGTCGCCTTGCCCAGCCCACAGGCGGCCGTCGAGCTGATCGGGCAGATGCGCGGTCTGTGTGGCGACCGCCTGACCGGTTTCGAACTGATGTCGCGGCAAAGCGTCGAGTTCGTCCTGCGTCATGTCGCCGGTGTCAGCGATCCGTTCGCCGACAGGCATCCCTGGTACGTGCTGATCGAGCTGAGCGACACCCAGCCCAATGCACCCCTGAACGAATTACTGGAAGAGGGCCTTGGCGCTGCCTTCGAGCAAGGTGTGGCGCTGGATGCCGTGGTCGCTGCCAGCGACGCGCAGGTGCGCGCCCTGTGGGCGCTGCGCGAGGGCATCTCGGAGGCGCAGAACCACGAAGGACCGAGCCTCAAGCACGACATCAGCGTGCCGGTCAGCCGTATCCCCGACTTTATCGAACGTACCGATGCTGCGCTGCTGCAGGCCTTCCCGGGTGTGCGCATCGTCGCCTACGGTCACGTTGGCGATGGCAACCTGCATTACAACATCAGCAAACCGGTCGGTGCCGAAGATGGTTCCTTCAAGGCGCAGGCCGAGGCGATCATGCGTGTGATCTACGACCAGACCCTGCACTATGCCGGTAGTATCAGCGCCGAACATGGCCTGGGACAGTCCAAGCGCCTGGCCGCGCAGCACTACAAGGCGCCGCTGGAGCTGGAGTTGATGGCCCGCGTCAAGCAGGTGCTGGATCCGGCCGGGCTGATGAATCCGGGCAAATTGCTGTAAATCGCAAGATCCAAACAGGAGGAACCATGAGCAAACCCAAGGTGCTGCAGATCGGCCCGCTGAGCGAGTGTTTCAACCGCGAGCTGGCCGAAGAGTACGAGGTCAGCGCCCTGTGGCAGCAGGCCGAGCCACTGGCGTTCCTGCGTGAACAGGGCGAGCAGTTCATCTACATGGTGTCCTCGGCTCGTTTCGGCTGCACGGCTGAGCAGCTCGCGCTGCTGCCGAATCTGCGCGCCATCTGCAGTTTTGGTGTCGGCTACGACCCTTATCCACTGGACCTGCTGCGCGATCGCGGCATTGTGCTCAGCACCACGCCGGACGTGCTCAACGACTGCGTGGCCGACCTGGCCATGGGCCTGATGATCGACAGCGCGCGGCGCCTGTCCGAGGCCGATCGATTCGTGCGCAGCGGCGCCTGGAACAGCACCACGGGTTTCCCGCTGGCGCGTCGGGTCAGCGGCAAGCGCCTGGGCATCGTCGGCCTTGGCCGCATCGGTGAGGCAGTGGCCTTGCGCGCCTCGGGTTTCTCCATGCCAGTGCGTTACCACAATCGCCGTGCGGTCGAGGGCAGCCCTTACCAGCATGAGCCGGATCTGCTGGCGCTGGCGCGCTGGGCGGATTTCCTGGTGCTGACCTGCCCGGGCGGCAAGGCCACCCATCACCTGATCAACGCCGAGGTGCTCGAGGCTCTGGGCCCGGACGGCTTTCTGGTCAACGTCGCACGTGGCTCGGTGGTCGATGAGGCCGCACTGATCGCGGCGTTGCAGCAGAAGGTGATCGGCGGTGCCGGGCTGGACGTTTTCGAGCGTGAGCCTCAGGTGCCGGCGGCGCTGCGCGAACTGGACAACGTGGTGCTATTGCCGCACGTCGGTAGCGGCAGCGTCGAGACGCGCCAGCAGATGGCTGATCTGGTGCTGGACAACCTGCGCGCCTTCATCGCTACCGGCAAGTTGCTGACGCCGCTCTGATCCCGCTCGCCACGGAATACGCCAGGCGGCGTTTGCCGCCAGGCCTATCGTTACATCGCCACAAGCGCTGTAATCGTTTTCTACCTCACCTGCAGCATCCCCGGCGCACCACAAGTGCGCCGTTTTTTCTTCCGTGCGCTGATGTCGGTGCCTCATGCCCTGTAAACTGTGGCGTTTTCCGCAGGCAAGGGGCCATCCACCGTGCAGTCGGTCATCTCCATCCAGCAACTGAACAAGATCTATGCGTCCGGGCATCCGGCGCTGCAAGGCATCGACCTGGAGATTCGCCAGGGCGAGATCTTCGCCTTGCTCGGCCCCAATGGCGCCGGCAAGACCACCCTGATCAGCATCATCTGCGGCATCGTCAATCCGGGTGAGGGCAGGGTGCTTGTCGGCGGCAAGGACATCGTCCGCGACTACCGCGCGGCCCGCTCGCAGATCGGCCTGGTGCCTCAGGAGCTGGTCAGCGACGTGTTCGAAACCGTCTGGGCGACGGTCAAGTTCAGCCGTGGTCTGTTCGGCAAGAAGCCCGATCCGGCCTACCTTGAGCAATTGCTCAAGGATCTGTCGCTGTGGGACAAACGTAACGCCAAGATCATGGAACTGTCCGGCGGCATGAAGCGCCGGGTGATGATCGCCAAGGCGCTTTCGCACGAGCCGCAGATTCTATTCCTTGACGAGCCCACCGCGGGCGTCGACGTCGAGCTGCGCCGTGACATGTGGAACATGGTGCGGCGCCTGCGTGAGCGCGGCGTGACCATCATCCTCACCACCCACTACATCGAAGAGGCCGAGGAAATGGCCGACCGCATCGGGGTGATCAGCAAGGGCCGCATCATCCTGGTGGAGGACAAGCAGGTGCTGATGCACAAGCTGGGCAAGAAGCAGCTGACCCTGCACCTGCAGCAGCCTTTGTCCTGCGTGCCGGCCGAGCTGGCGCGCTATGGCCTGGAGCTGGCCGATCAGGGCCATGCCCTGGTGTTCACCTTCGATGCGCAGCACGAGAACACCGGTATCGCCGAGCTGCTGCGCGATCTCGCTCAGCACGGCATCGACTTCAAGGATCTGCAGTCGAGCCAGAGCTCACTTGAGGAGATTTTCGTGTCACTGCTGGAGGAGTCGCGCGCATGAACCTGTACGCCATCAAGGCCATCTACCTGTTCGAGCTGGCGCGCACCTGGCGCACCCTGCTGCAGAGCATCGCCACGCCAGTGATCAGTACGTCGCTGTACTTCGTGGTGTTCGGCTCGGCCATCGGTTCGAGCATGACCCAGGTGCACGGCGTGAGCTACGGCGCCTTCATCATTCCCGGCCTGATCATGCTGGCACTGCTGACCGAGAGCATTTCCAACGCCTCGTTCGGCATCTACATGCCCAAGTACTCGGGGAGCATTTACGAGATTCTGTCGGCACCGGTCTCGTACCTGGAGATTCTGATCGGTTATGTCGGTGCGGCGGCGACCAAGTCGGTGATTCTCGGTCTGATCATCCTGCTCACCGCAAGGCTGTTCGTCGATTTCGAGATTCAGCATCCGCTGTGGATGGCGGCGTTCCTGGTACTGACGGCGCTGACCTTCAGCCTATTCGGCTTCATCATCGGCGTGTGGGCCGATGGCTGGGAGAAACTGCAGATCGTCCCGGCGCTGATCGTCACGCCGCTGACCTTCCTCGGCGGCGCCTTCTATTCGATCAGCATGCTGCCGCCAGCCTGGCAGACGGTGACCCTGTTCAACCCGGTGGTGTACCTGATCAGCGCCTTCCGCTGGAGCTTCTATGGCGTGTCCGACGTCAACGTCGGCGTCAGTTTGGCGATGGTGCTGGGTTTTCTGGCGCTGTGCATCCTGTTGGTGGGCTGGATCTTCAAGACCGGCTACCGGCTCAAGAGCTGAGCTTGGCATTCGCGGCTGAAGCCGCTCCTACATAGGTCGCGTACGCCTCTGATTGTAGGAGCGGCTTCAGCCGCGAAACGATAGACATGAGGGGGCGCATCATGCGCCCCTTGTTCGTTTGCGGCCTTTAGAGCGGGTGTAACCCGTCCATGAATAGGTGGTGGCACGGAACCGTGGGAGGCGCTTTAGCGGCGACTGATTTCGAGCCGTCGCGGCTGAAACCCCTCCCATAGAATCAGCCTTCGTCACTTCACTCGTAGTTCACACTCGAAGGTTTCTGCCGGCGGCACATTCGGCTCCCAAGGTTGCTGATAGGTCAGCAGCAGGCGACCTTCGCCCGGCTCACGCGCGGTGAAGCGCCAGGTGGAGATGCCGCCTGCGCCCACCAGCCCGGCGTCTTCCGGATTGCTGTACACCTCGGGGCCGAGGCTCTGCAGTACGCTCGCTGCATTGTCACGGACTTCCCAGCGAAAACCGGTGGTGGGGTTGCTCGGTAGGCTGAGGATCAGTTGCTGGCCCTTGTTCAGCGTCAGCGGGCACTGCCGGTCCTTCTTCAATTCCAGCGTGCCGGATTGATGAGCACAGGCCGTAAGCAGGGCCAGGGCGGGCAAGGTAAGCAGGCGCAAGGTGGCGTGCATGACGAACTCCAGTCGATGAAACCTGGCCCAGCATAGCCGCATTGGCTTGCCGGGCGCGACCTCGCTGCTTATACCGTCGCGGCTAAAGCCCCTCCCACGAGAGCATGATCAGGTTGTGCTCTGTGGGAGGCGCTTCAGCGGCGATCTTTGTGGTGTTAGTCGAACAGCACCTTGGCCACGTCCCCATAGCGCTTGGCGAAGTGCACGGTGATGCCTTCCTTGAGGTAGTCCGGCAACTCCTCGTAACTGCCACGGTTGGCTTCTGGCAGGATCAGTTCATGGATCTTCTGCCGCCGCGCCGCGATCACCTTCTCGCGCACGCCACCGATGGGCAGCACCTGGCCGGTGAGGGTCAGTTCGCCGGTCATGGCCACGCCTTTCTTCGGCGCCTGGTTGCGAGCGAGCGAAAGCAGGGCGCTTGCCATGGTGATGCCGGCGCTGGGGCCGTCCTTGGGCGTGGCGCCTTCCGGTACATGCAGATGGACGAAGGCCTGGTCGAAGAAGGTCGGGTCGCCGCCGAACTGCTTGAGATGCGAGCTGACGTAGCTGTAGGCGATCTCCGCCGATTCCTTCATCACCTCGCCGAGCTGGCCGGTGAGCTTGAAGCCGCGATTGAGCGTATGTATGCGCGTCGCCTCGATCGGCAGGGTGGCACCGCCCATGCTGGTCCAGGCCAAGCCGGTGATCACCCCGGTGCCGGCCAGCACCCGCTCGTTGCGGAACACCGGCATGCCGAGGGCATCTTCCAGATCCTTGGCGCCGATGCGGATCTTCGCTTCGGGATCTTCCAGTAGCTTGACCACCGATTTGCGCACCAGCTTGCCCAGTTGCTTCTCCAGTTGGCGTACACCGGCTTCGCGGGCATAGCCTTCGATCACCGCGCGCAAGGCTGCATCGCTGATGCTCAGGCGTGCTTTCGGCACGCCAGCCTTGTCCAGCTGCTTCGGCCACAGGTGGCGCTTGGCGATGGCCAGTTTTTCCTCGGTGATATAGCCGGACAGGCGGATCACTTCCATACGGTCGAGCAGCGGGCCGGGAATCGAGTCGAGGGTGTTGGCGGTGCAGACGAACAGCACCTTGGACAGGTCCAGACGCAAATCCAGATAATGATCGAGGAATTCGACATTCTGCTCCGGATCAAGGGTCTCCAACAGCGCCGAGGCCGGGTCGCCCTGGTAGCTGCTGCCCATCTTGTCGATCTCGTCGAGCATGATCACCGGGTTCATCACCTCGGCTTCCTTCAGTGCCTGCACCAGTTTGCCGGGCATGGCGCCGATGTAGGTGCGGCGATGGCCCTTGATCTCCGCCTCGTCACGCATGCCGCCCACCGAGAAGCGGTAGAACGGCCGGCCGAGGGATTCGGCGATGGACTTGCCGATGCTGGTCTTGCCCACGCCGGGTGGGCCGACCAGCAGCACGATGGAGCCGGCGATCTCGCCCTTGAAGGCGCCGACGGCCAGGAACTCGGTGATGCGCTCTTTGATGTCGTCCATGCCCGCGTGGTGTTTGTCCAGCACCTTGCGCGCGCGGCCGAGGTCGAGCTTGTCCTGGCCATGGATGCCCCAGGGCAGGGCTGTGGCCCAGTCCAGGTAATTGCGGGTGACAGCATATTCCGGCGAGCCAGCTTCCAGGATCGACAGCTTGTTCAGTTCCTCGTCGATACGCTTTTGCGCCGGTGCGGGCAGGGTCTTGCCTTCGAGGCGGGCGAGGAACTCCTCGCGGTCGGCGCTCTTGTCGTCCTTGCTGATGCCCAGCTCCTGTTGGATCAGCTTGAGCTGTTCCTTGAGGAAGAATTCGCGCTGGCGCTCGCCGATCTGTTTGTTCACTTCAGCCGACAGCTCTTTCTGCAAGCGGCCGACCTCGACCTCCTTGCGCAGCAGCGGCAGTACCTTCTCCATGCGCTTGAGCATGGGCACGGTATCCAGCACTTCCTGCAGCTCGCGGCCCGGGGCGGTGGTCAACGCGGCGGCGAAGTCGGTTAGCGGCGACGGATCGTTGGGGCTGAAGCGGTTCAGGTAGTTCTTCAGCTCTTCGCTGTACAGCGGGTTGAGCGGCAGCAGCTCCTTGATCGCGTTGATCAGCGCCATGCCATAGGCCTTGACCTCGTCGCGCGGGTCGTTGGGCGCCTGCGGATATTCGACCTCGGCCAGGTATGGGCCACGGCGGCTGAGCCAGCCACGAATGCGCACGCGGGTCAGTCCCTGGGCAACAAACTGCAGCTTGCCGCCTTCCTCGCTGACATGATGCACACGCACTAGGGTGCCGTGCTCGGGCAGGCTGTCGAGATCGAATTCGCCGTGCTCGTCCGGTGGCGTGTCGACGAAGAACACCGCCATGCACTTGTGCTCGGTGTTGCCAACACGGGTGAGGGTACGGCCCCAGGGTTGCTGGTTGACGATCACCGGCAACACCTGCGCCGGGAAGAACGGGCGGTTGTGGATGGGAATGATGTAGAGCTTGTCCGGCAACTGCTGCGCGGGCAATACCAGACCGGTGCTATCGGCCTGGACGTGAACTTCGACGGTTTCCGGGGTGTTGTCCTGATCGTTCATGGAGCACCTTTACGTGTACGTTGGGAGCTACATGGGGCGACCGCGGGGTTATTTCAACGGTTCACTCAAGAGTCAGGCGAATGCCCAGCAGGCGCTGTTCGATCAGCGGAGTGAGCAAGGCGAAGCATTCGCCTGGGGTGAGACGAATTCGCGGTGCCTCGATCAGGTCGCTTTGCAGGCGATCGATCAGGGCCAACAGCGCTGGGTCCTGCTCCTGGTCGAGCAGACGATTGCAGAGAAAGCGCAGTTGCATCTGCAGACCGGGCGGACAGCGCTCGTAATTGGCTGCACGGACCGTGAGGCCGCGCAGCCTGGCGAGGTCTTCGAGTGAGCGGCAGGCTTCACCAAGGCCGCGAACGCCAGGGTGATGTTGGCGGTAGAGACGATCTTCAAGCTGTTCGATCACCTGTAACAGTGCTTCGATCAGTCGGCAATGCGCATCGAAATCGGCCGGTTTACGGCGTAACTGCGGCCAGTGCTGCTGCAGCGGTGGCAGTTGCTGGCTGGCGCCGGGCCAGTCAAGCCAAAGCCCGTCGAGTTGCTGCGCCAGTGCGTGGCGTTGGGCGATGCCATCGGCATCCTGCTGCGCGCCCAGGCCACGGTGTTTCTGTAGCGCCTGGAGTAGGTCGAGGCAGCGCTGCACGATCTCGGTATCGGCCTGCTTGCTGGCGTTGCGCAGACGCTTTTGCGCGCGATGCGCCAGCCCGAAGCCCAACGCCAGCAGCGGGACCAGGAGGGACAGGAGAATCAGCGTGGCTTCATTCATCGGGGCTCGCTTGTTGTGCTTGTCGCAGCTTGAAAGCAACTCTCCTGCCAGCAGCAGGGCTGCGGAACATGGGCGGACAGGATGGTGTGGGTGCACGCTAATGGCGCGGGCTGGTACGGGATGGTGCGCCCTGGTGGCTTGGTTGCTATAGGTGCAACCTGTTCGCTGATAGGTGGTTGCGGCGTTTTCCCTTGAAAAGGAGTAAAGTGCAACCCTTGTTTCGTGCCGCCAGTCTTTAGCGATGCTGCAAGCCCGTGTGATTCGCCTGGATGAACAGGCCCATGAACATGCCCATGATCATCATCAGTTGGTGATGTCCCTGGTCGGCCGCGCCGAATTCGAGGTCGGTGGCCGCGGCGGGGAAGTCTGCCGGATGCGCGCCTGTCTGGTGCCGGGCGATGCGGCTCATCAGTTCGCCGGCATGGGTGACAACCGCATGCTGATCCTCGATCTGGACGAGCAGGATACCCCCAGCGAAGATCTCGAGCTGCTCCACCGCCTTTTCGAAACCCCCCGTTATCCTGCCCTCGATGTCGATTTTCAGCACCTGCTGACCTATGCCGGCGCCGAACTGGAACGCTATGGCAGCGACTCGATCCTCGCCCGCTCTCTCGGTGGCGTACTGCTGCGTGCTCTGCACCTGCGTCTGTTCGGTGAGCAACGCAGGCAGCCACAGGGCGCCCTGGACCTGCAGCGCCTGGACGACTACATCGGCGAGCATCTGGCGCGACGCATCAGCGTTGCCGAGCTGGCGCACGAGATGTGCCTCAGCCCCAGCCACTTCCACGCTCAGTTCAAGGATTGCGTCGGCCTCACGCCGCACCAGTACCTGCTCAAGACCCGTCTTGACCGCGCCGCGCGTATGCTGCGCGAGAGCAACCTGCCGCTGGTGCGGATCGCCGAGGAGTGTGGTTTCTCCAGCCAAAGCGCCCTGACCACGGCAATGCGCCGCTATATGGGCCTGACCCCGAAGCGCCTGCGCGCCGCATAGCCTTGAGTAGGGTGGGCTTCAGCCCACCAGTGAGGCCACATGCCATGTAAGTCGACGATGGGCCAAAGCAGATCGCTGCCGGTCCACCTTACTGATTCTCAGGCGTAATTCTGCGGGCTGAGCTTGCGCTCGATCAGCTCGATCAGAATGTGCAGGGTCTTGATGTGCAGCTCCTGCACGCGGTCGGCGAAATCGCCGCCGGGGGCGCAGATGCACACGTCAGCCAGGCTTTCCAGCAGCGAACCAGGCTTGCCGGTCAGGGCGATCACCTTCACGCCCTGTGTCTTGGCGGCTTCGGCGGCCTTGACCACGTTGGGGCTCTTGCCACTGGTGCTGATGGCGATCAGCACGTCACCTTCACGGCCATGGGACTCGATATAACGCGAGAAGATGAAGTCGTAACCGAAGTCGTTGGCCACGCAGCTGATGTGGCTGGGGTCGCTGATCGACACGGCGGCGATGCCGGGGCGGTTCTTGCGGTAGCGCCCGGTCAGTTCCTCGGCGAAGTGCATGGCGTCGCACATCGAGCCGCCGTTACCGCAGGAAAATGCCTTGCCCTTGTTCTCGAAACTCTCGACCAGCAGCTCGGCTGCCTTCTGGATATTGGCCAGGGTCTGTTCGTTGGCGAGGAAGGCCTCCAGCGCACGCTGGGCCTCCAGCAGGCTGTTGCGGATGTGTTCGATCATCGCGTCAGAACCTCAAGGGAGTTCAGGGCTGGAATAGAAGGCCGTCAGCACTTTCACCAGGTGATCCAAGTCGTGGCTGCCGGCCAGTTCACGGATCGAATGCATGGCGAAGGTGGGCAGGCCGATGTCGACCGTGCGAACGCCGAGCTGGCTGGCGGTGATCGGGCCGATGGTGGAGCCGCAGCCCATATCGCTGCGCACCACGAAGCTTTGCACCGGTACTTCGTTCTCCAGGCACAGGTGGCGGAAGAAACCAGCGGTTTCGCTGTTGGTGGCGTAGCGCTGGTTGCTGTTGATCTTGATCACCGGGCCGGCGTTGAGCTTGGGCCCGTGGTTGCCGTCGTGCTTGTCGGCATAGTTCGGATGCACGCCATGGGCGTTGTCAGCTGATACCAGTAGCGAGCGCTGGATGGTGCGGACGAAGTCGTCGTCACCCGGCAGCACACGGCGCAGCACCTGCTCCAGGAAGGGGCCATCGGCGCCGCAGGCCGAACAGGAGCCGACTTCCTCGTGGTCGGTGCAGACCAGCACGCAGGTTTCCTCGTCGTCCGAGTCGATCAGCGCCTGCAGGCCGGCGTAGCAGGACAGCAGGTTGTCCAGGCGTGCGCTGGCGATGAAATCCTGGTTGAGGCCGACGATGGCCGCGCTCTGGGTGTCATAGAAACTCAGCTCGTAATCCAGCACCGCGTCCGGATTGAAATCGTGTTCCATGGCCAGTTGCTCGGCGAGCAGGGCACGGAAGTCGGCGGTTTCACTGCTGGCGAGCTGGGCGAGGATCGGCGGCAGCTCGTTCTGCGGGTTGATCGCCCAGCCCTGGTTGGCCTCGCGATTGAGGTGGATGGCCAGGCTGGGAATCACCGCGATGGGCTGGTAGAAGTCGATCAGTTGGCTCTCGACCTTGCCGTCGCGGCGATAGGTCACGCGGCCGGCCAGCGACAGGTCACGGTCGAACCAGGGCGCGAGCAGGGCGCCACCATAGACTTCCACGCCGAGCTGGAAGAAGCCCTGGCGCTGTAGCTCCGGGCTCGGCTTGACGCGCAGGCAGGGGCTGTCGGTATGCGCGCCGACCAGGCGAATACCACCGTCAACGGCCGGGCGCTTGCCCAGCTTGAAGGCGATGATCGAAGAGTCGTTGCGGGTCACGTAATAGCGGCCGCCGGCCTCGGTGTGCCAGGGCGCGCGCTCGTCAAGGTGACGATAGCCGGCGGCTTCCAGGCGCATGGCCAGGCTGGTGGTGGCATGGAAGGGGGTCGGCGAGGCATTGAGAAAATCGAGCAGGCCTTGAATCAGTTCTTCGCGCATGCAGGGCTCCAGACAGCGATGGCGCAGTTTAACCGTTTTGCATCGCGCTGTGCCGGCTGCGCACTCGTTTGGGGCGATAGTTTCAGGCTATCTGTGGGCAGGTACGCTATGCGTCTGCAATCTGGCATTGCCCCGTTGCTGTTGCACACGGCGCACTCTACGTGAAGCGAGTGCCGGGAGTTATCAGAACGGTGCCGGGCACTCGAAGCGCATACGCTCGCCGGTTTGCGGGTGGGTCAGGGCGAGCATGCTGGCGTGCAGGCACAGGCGTTGATGGGCGGCCAGGGCTTGTTCATGGGCGTAGAGACGATCACCCAGCAGCGGGTGACCAATGGACAGCATATGCACGCGCAACTGGTGCGAGCGGCCAGTGATTGGTGTGAGCTCTACCCGGCACCAGTCGCCGCAGCGCTCGATGACGCGCCAGTGGGTCAGGGCATGCTTGCCCAGTTCGTGATCGACGACGTGACGTGGTTTGGTCGGCGGGTCGTAGCGCAGCGGCAGGTCGATGCTGCCACTGTCGGCCTGCGGTTGGCCCCAGCACAGCGCGGTGTAGGCCTTCTCGGTTTCGCGATCGTGGAACTGCCGGGACAGCTCGCGGTGGCTGTCGGCATCGCGGGCCAGGACGATGATGCCGGAGGTTTCCCAGTCCAGCCGATGCACGATGCGCGCCTCGGGATAGCCGTTTTCCTGCAGACGGGTGACCAGGCAATCCTTGTTGTCATCGGCGCGGCCCGGCACCGACAGCAGCAGGGTGGGCTTGTTGATCACCAGCAGGGCGGCGTCCTGGTGGAGAATTTCGATCTGGCTTAGCGGCATGGGGCGTTCTGGTTGGATTGGGAGATAAAAGCGAATGGCGGCCGTAAGGCCGCCATTCGCATGATCCAGTTAAAAATCTATCTTGGGCGCTGCGAGCTAGAGCCATGCAAGGAAAAAACAGGCGAGGAAGCGGAGTGTACTTTTGTACATGAGCATTACTCGCTTCGCTCGCCCTTCGGGCCGCGCTGAAGCGCGTTAGCCGCAAGCGGCTTGCCGAGCCTGTTTTTAACGCAGCAGGGCCGACGCGCAGCAAGCCCAAATAGATTTTTCAGCGATCCGGCAGGGTGATATTGAGCTCCAGGATTGAGCAACTGCCCTGGTTCTCCAATGCGACCTGAACCTGGTCCGATTCGATGGCCACGTACTTGCGGATCACCTCCACCAGCTCCTGCTGCAGGGCAGGCAGGTAATCCGGCTGGCTGCGCTGGCCACGTTCGTGGGCAACGATGATCTGCAGGCGCTCCTTGGCGATGGATGCTGTGGTTTCCTTCTTGCGTGAACGCAAGAAGTCAAAAATATTCATTCTCGACCTCCAAATAGGCGCTGCAGGAAGCCCTGCTTCTTCACATCCAGGAAGCGGTGCGGCACGTCCTTGCCGAGCAGACGATCGACTGCGTCGCTGTAGGCCTGGCCGGCGTCGCTCTGATCATCGAGGATGACCGGGATACCCTGGTTGGACGCCTTGAGTACGGCCTGGGATTCGGGGATCACGCCGAGCAGGCGGATGGCGAGGATTTCCTCGACGTCTTCGACGCCGAGCATTTCGCCCTTGGTGACGCGCTCGGGGTTGTAACGGGTCAGCAGCAGGTGTTCCTTGATCGGGTCTTCGCCTTTCTCGGCGCGGCGCGATTTGCTCGCCAGCAGGCCGAGCATGCGGTCGGAGTCACGTACCGAGGACACTTCCGGGTTGGTCACGACGATGGCTTCGTCGGCGAAGTACATCGCCAGGTGGGCGCCTTTCTCGATGCCGGCCGGCGAGTCGCAGACCACGTATTCGAAATTCTGCGACAGCTCATTGATGACTTTCTCGACGCCTTCGAGGGTTAGCGCGTCCTTGTCACGGGTCTGGCTGGCGGCCAGTACGTAGAGGTTCTCGAGACGCTTGTCCTTGATCAGGGCCTGGGTGAGGGTGGCTTCGCCGTTGACCACGTTGACGAAGTCGTACACCACGCGGCGTTCGCAGCCCATGATCAGGTCGAGGTTACGCAGGCCGACGTCGAAGTCGACGATGACGGTCTTGTGCCCGCGCAGGGCGAGGCCGGTACCGATGGCAGCGCTGGTGGTGGTTTTACCGACGCCACCCTTGCCGGAAGTGACTACGAGGATCTTGGCCAAGGTGATTCACCCCAAAAAATGAATAAAACGCGGGAATCCGTCAGCCATTCGAGGCTTCCAGATGCCTTTTTTGTGTCCGTAAAAAGTGGCCGCAGTATCCGTTAAAGGCGGGTGATGTTCAACACGTCACCCGACAGGCTGACATGCACCGCATCGCCCCACAGCGGGTCGCGGCGCAGGTCTTCAGCGACCTTGTAATGGCCGGCGATGGACAACATTTCGGCGCCCATTTGCTGACAGAAAATCCGTGCCTTGGTGTTGCCTTTGATGCCAGCCAGAGCGCGGCCGCGCATGGGCGCGTAAACATGGATGTTGCCATCGGCGAGAAGTTCCGCCCCTGCGCTGACCGGCGCCAGCACGATCAGATCGCCGCCCTGGGCATAGACCTGCTGGCCGCCCCGCACTGGAGTGGTGATGATGCGGCTGGGTTTGTGCTCGGGTTCGGCCGGTTTTGTCTCGACCTTCTTCGGCGCCGGATCGAGTGGCCGCTCGCGTGCGCCCGACGGCGGCAACACGGGAAGATCCATGGCTTCGGCTGCGGCGACATCGCTTTCACGCGAGGCGCGGATGGCCAGCGTGCGCAGGCCGTGGCGGCGGCAGACCGCCATCAGCTCTGCCAGATCCAGTTCGCCTTCGCCTTCCGGCAGTTTGTCTAGGGCCAGTACCAGCGGCGTATTGCTGAAGAAGGCCGGGGCCTGGGCGACTTTTTCCGTCAGTTGCGCGTCGAGGCGTTCGAGATCGTTGTGCGCCAGTTCCATCACGGTGATGGCGAGCATGCTGCCCTTGAGCTGGAATACGGGGTCTTGGGCGAGGAGGTCGGCTTGGCTCATGGTGATGCGATGGGCCTTCTGGCGAGTCGAAAGATGCCGGACTTATAACGACATAGCCCGCATGCCGCAAGCCGCCTGAGCAGACGAGTCCGACCGGAGGCGAAGCTGTCCCGCCGCTGGGCGGTCGCCGTGACCAGCATGGCTCGCAGCGAAGCCGCCGAGCGACGGGGAAAACTGCGTTAGAATGCGCGGCTTTGTATGTGATCGGAAACGCCTCATGGATCGCCCCCGCTTTCGCGCCTATTTTCTTCATCCGCGCTTCTGGCCACTGTGGCTGGGGTTCGGGTTGCTGTGGCTGGTGGTGCAACTGCCTTACGCACTGCAACTGAAGCTGGGGCGGGCGTTGGGCTGGCTGATGTATCGCACGGCGAGCTCGCGCCGGCAGATTGCCGCGCGCAATCTGGGGCTGTGCTTCCCCGGCAAGAGCGCTGCCGAGCGTGAACGTCTGCTGAAGGAGAACTTCGCCTCCACCGGTATCGCCTTCTTCGAAATGGCCATGAGCTGGTGGTGGCCTAGGGCACGGCTGGCGCGCCTGGCGCATGTCGAGGGCCTCGAGCATCTGCAGCAGGCGCAGGCCGAAGGACGGGGCGTGATCCTCATGGCGGTGCATTTCACCACCCTGGAGATCGGCGCGGCGCTGCTTGGTCAGCTGCATACCATCGACGGCATGTACCGCGAGCACGACAACCCGCTATTCGATTACATCCAGCGCCGTGGCCGCGAGCGCCACAACCTCGACGCCACTGCCATCGAGCGTGAGGATATCCGTGCCATGCTCAAGGTGCTGCGTGCCGGCCGCGCGATCTGGTATGCGCCGGATCAGGACTACGGGCGCAAGCAGAGCATCTTCGTGCCGTTGTTCGGCATCCAGGCGGCGACGGTCACCGCCACCACCAAGTTCGCTCGCCTGGGCAAGGCGCTTGTGGTGCCCTTCACCCAGCAGCGCCTGGCCGATGGCAGCGGTTATCGCCTGGTGATCCATCCGCCGCTCGAAGGCTTCCCCGGCGAGAGCGAAGAGTCCGATTGCCTGCGCATCAATCAGTGGATCGAGCAGGTTGTGAGTGCCTGCCCGGAGCAGTACCTGTGGGCGCATCGACGTTTCAAGACGCGCCCCGAGGGAGAGCCGAAGCTGTACGGTAAGCGCAAGTAGCAGGCTGTTGGAAAACTACCTGCGTTGGCAATGCTGCGTTAGAAACGGCCTCGCGTGCGAGCCCAGTCAAAATGCTCATTTACAACGCGTAAACTGCGCTTTTTCAGCCGTTTTTGCCTAGCCTTGCCTGCCTCGCCTACGTTTTTCAACGGCCTGCTAGCGCATCTATACTGCAACGAAAAACAGGACCGTTCGATGACAGTGATTGCCCGCCCCGATGCGCCCGTTACCGGGCTGATCCTCTCTGGTGGCGGGGCGCGGGCGGCCTATCAGGTGGGCGTTCTGGCGGCCATCGCCGATCTGCTGCCGGACGCCTCGCACAATCCCTTTCCGGTGATAGTCGGCACTTCGGCCGGGGCGATCAATGCCGTTGGCCTGGCCTGTGGCGCGTTGCAATTCGGCGAAGCCGTGCGGCGCCTGACCTCCGTCTGGCAGGGCTTTCACACGCACATGGTGTATCGCAGCGACTGGCCCGGCGTATTGCGCCAGGCGGCACGTTTCATTGGCCATAGCCTGCTTGGCCTGGGGCGCGGTGTTCCGGTGGCCCTGCTAGACAGCGCGCCGTTGCGTGAGCTGCTGGAGCGTGAGCTGGACTTTTCCGGCATCGCTGCGGCCGTGCGACATCGTCAGCTGCGTGCCGTCGCGGTGACGGCCTTCGGCTACGATAGCGGCCAGGCCGTGACCTTCTACCAGGGGCGCGCCACCATCGATCCCTGGTTCCGTCATCGCCGTGTGGGCGTACCGACACGGTTGCAGCTTCACCATCTGCTCGCCAGCGCGTCGATCCCGCTGATCTTCCCGCCGGTGAAGATCAACCGCGAATACTTCGGTGACGGCGCGGTACGCCAGGCGGCGCCGATCAGTCCGGCGCTGCACCTGGGCGCCAGCCGCGTACTGGTGATTGGCGTCAGCGGCAATGCTCAGCTCGAAGCCAATGCCGCGCTGCCTCGGGTGGCCAGCACGCGACCGCCGAGCCTGGCGCAGATCGGCGGGCACATGCTCAACAGCACCTTCATCGACAATCTGGAGACGGATATCGAACTGCTCGAACGCCTCAACCAGATGAGCGCACTGGTGCCGCCGGATCGACGTCCGCGCGGCTTGGGGCTCAATCCTGTGGAGGTGCTGGTGATCGCGCCGAGCCAGCCGCTGGACCAGATCGCCGCCCGCCATCAGCGTGAGCTGCCCAAGGCCTTGCGTCTGTTCCTGCGTGGTCCGGGCGCGACCAAGGCGGGCGGGGCCGGCGTGCTCAGCTACCTGCTGTTCGAACCCGGTTACTGCAGCGAGCTGATCGAGCTGGGGTATCAGGATGCGATGGCACGCAAGGCCGACCTCTGCCGTTTTCTCGGTTTGACAGAGGTCCTCCAATCCGCCTGATGCCGCTCAGGCCAGTACACCATCGCGAAAATCACGCAGGGCTTGTTCGATTTCCTCGCGCTTGTTCATCACGAACGGTCCGTACTGCACGATGGGCTCGTTCAGCGGCGTGCCGGCGATCAACAGCACTCGCGCACCGTGGTTACTGGCCAGGCGTAGTTCGCCTTCATCCGACAGCCGCACCAGGCGTCCGGCACTGACTGGCTGCACGCTGGCCTCGGGGAGTTCGAGGAGGCCTTCGTAGACGTAGAGCATGACCCGTTGACCGTCGGCCAGGCGCGGTGCGACCTGGCTGCCGGCTGGCAGATGCAGGTCGAACAGTTGCGGTTCTGTATGCGGACGCTGCACGGCGCCGATCTGGCGAATCTCGCCATCGTCGAACTCGCCGGCGATCACCGCCACCTCGACGCCAGATGCCGTACTGATACGCGGAATGTCCGTGGCGGGAATATCGCGATACCCCGCTTCACCCAGCTTGTCCTTGGCCGGCAGGTTCAGCCAGAGCTGGAAGCCGCGCATGGCGCCAGACTCCTGCTCGGGCATCTCGCTATGGATGATGCCGCGCGCGGCGGTCATCCATTGCACGCCGCCGCTGCCGAGCAGGCCGACATTACCCAGATGATCTTCATGACGCATGCGCCCTTCGAGCATGTAGGTGATGGTCTCGAAGCCGCGGTGCGGATGCGGAGGAAAGCCGGCGATGTAATCGTCGGGGTTGTCGGTGGAAAACTCATCGAGCATCAGGAAGGGGTCGAAGCGCTCCAGGCCCGGCCCGCCGATCACGCGGTTGAGGCGCACACCAGCGCCATCGGACGCAGGTTGGCCAGGCTGGATGCTGATGACGCGGCGGTGCGAAGTCATGGCGGGCTCCTTGATAGAGAGGAATGACGCCATGCTAGTCACATTGAATCGATGTTTGGGTGGAAAATTTCCGAGCCATGCATCGATAAATTCGATGCATGGCTCGGAATCAGTCGGCGATCTTCAACTTGCGCGACTCATGGTAGAAGTAGCGCAGTTTCTCGTACTCGAATGGTGAGTTGAGCTGGCCATAGCGAAAGCCGGTGTTGGCGCGGGTATCGATGGCTTGAAGAACAGGAATGCCGGGATTGCTGCGACTGGCGTCGGCCACATCGAGATAATTGACCGCGTTCTGCAGGCTGTAATCTGCTACCAGGCCACCGGTGTCGCGCAGGTTCGACGGGCCAAGCAGCGGCAGCATCAGGTACGGACCGGCGGGGACACCGTAGTAGCCGAGCGTCTGGCCGAAGTCTTCGCTCAATCTCGGCAGGCCCATTTTCGTCGCCGGGTCCCAGATACCGCCAACCCCGAGAATGGTGTTGAACAGCAACCGGGCAGTGCTGTTTGCCGCCCGCTTGCCTTTGAGCTGCAGCACGCTGTTGGCGAGTGTGGGGATCTCGCCGAGGTTGTTGAAGAAATTGTGCACGCCGGTTTGCACCAGGTTCGGCGTGATGTAGCGGTAGCTGTCGACCACGGGCAGGAACACCCACTGGTCGAATCGGTAGTTGAAGTGGTAGACCCGACGGTTCCATGACTCCAGCGGGTCATACACCTGCAGCGCGTCACTGGAGGCGCGCTCGAACTCCTGCTGATCCAGCCCCGGATTGAAATGCAGGTTCTGCAGCGGATTGGTGAAACCGTCAGGGTCGACCTGGTTTTCGGCCAGTGCCTGCCCGCTGGCCAGCAGCATGGCGATGATCAGAGTGCTGTGCTTAACCACGGAAGAACTCCAGCATGGCGTCGCTGTTGACGCGATAGTTGAGGTTGCCGCAGTGCCCGCCGTGCGGGTAAAGGGTCAGGCGGTCACCAAAGGTACGGCGCAGAAAGCCGATGTCGCCCTGGCCGAGAATCAGATCGTCGGCGTTGTGCATCACGGCGATCTTGTCGCTGCTTTTGAGGTAGTCCTCCAGTGCGTACAGGCTGCTCTTTTCGATCAACTGATTGAGGCTGCCGCCGTCATAGCGCGCGCGCCACATCGGCATCAGTTGTTCGGCGATGTAGCAATCGAAGTCGCAACGCAGCGCCATCTGGAAGAAGGGCGTGAGACTGGTGCTCTCGGTAATGCGGTAATCGCGCGGGGTGATGAGACCGCGGCGGTTGAGCAGATCTGAGGTGAAGACGATGTCGGCGGATGAGAAACGGAACGAGGTGCCGATCAGCATCGCCATCTGTTCGTCCGAGAGGCGCTCGGTCGACTGCTGGAAGTCGTAGAGCATCGCCTCATTGATATCCAGATAGCCCTTGTCGTTGAAGTAACGGGTGAGCTTGCCGAGTACCAGGTCATAGAAATTGGTGCTGTTGTCGATGCCCTGCACCTTGGTCTGCACCAGCTTGTCCAGGTTGCTGATGGAGGTGTAGAGGTTGACCGGTGGGTTGAGCAGCAGTACGCGCTTGAAGTCGAAGGCGCGGCGGGTTTCGTCGATCTGGCTGACGAAGGCAGCATGCAGGGCGCCGAGGCTGTAGCCGGTCAGCAGAAATTCGCTGACTTCCAGTCTGGGATGCTGAGCTCTTACCGCTTGCATGGCGCGGTACAGGTCATCGGCATCTTCCGGGCTGTATCCGGGCGTGGCGGAGCGCGAGGCGGCAGCCATGAAGTCGTAGCTGGTCGGTGATGACAGCTGCACGACATGGAAACCAGCCCCGTAGAACAGTTTCTTCAGGTACTCGTTGGTACCGCTGGCATAGTGCGCGCCAGTGCCGGCGATGATGAAGATCAATGGCGCACGGCCTTTCTGCTCGGCCAGGCGGTAACGCAGCTTGGTGACTGGCCAGAAATTATCCAGCAGTTCGAATTCGCGGTCAGGACGCAGGCGCACCGAGTAGTCGTGTTGCCTGATATCGCCGTCAGCCGGCAGCTCCGGGCGCAGCTCGGGCGGCGTGGTAGCGATGGTCGCCTCGAACGGGTTGGCCAATGGATAGCCGTAGCTTTCGGCATCCACATCGACGGCCATCGCGGAGGCACAGAAGACCAGGCCACCGAACAGGGCGGCGAGTCGGGCAAGGCTGGGCATGTGTGTAAGTCCCTTTGAATAAGAGAACGTCTGGATTCAACAGCTGGCTTATGACAGCAGCAAGCAGGGCAAAGTGCCAGACTATCCTGCCTTATCGCAGGGAAACATGCGTAGCGGCAATGACGATCGTGTAGGCGCGACCGATTGCTGATTCTTCAATCAGGCGTGATGGTGCAGCCAGGCGTGCTTGGGTCGCTCCGGTACAGACTGGCGATTGCGCTCGAAACGTTGCCAGATTTTCTCGTGGAAGTAGAAGCCTACCGAATTGCACAGCGGTTCGATCGCGGCCACCAGACTGCTGGCCGCAACGCTTCCGGTCAGTACGTAGGTGACACCGAAGGCGATGCAGAAGTGCATGATGGTAAAGGTCAGTGTCTTGAGCATGATGCACCTCGTTGAGAATCATTTCGTCTTGTGTGAAAGGCTAGTCTCGTTAGCTCGGCTCGGGAAATGTGGTGTCTGCATGACTTTGATAGTTATCTTGAATTGATGATTTTAATTTGAGAGTAATTGTCTATTTATCTATTTGCTGGGCCGCTGCGTTAAGGTGAGGCTCTATTTCGATGGAGCCAGGCCATGCAGATCAGTGACATCCCCTTTGGCGTGACGGATTGGAGCGCGTTGCCCGCTACCGAGCACCCGGGCGAGCGTGGCGTAGCGCGCTGGCGCACCTGCCAGTTCGGTGCGCTGCGGGTACGCATGGCCGAATATTCACCGGACTATCTGGCTGACCACTGGTGCCATAAGGGACACGTATTGTTGTGTCTGGAGGGGGAGCTGAGTACCGAGCTGGAGGATGGTCGTGTATTCGTGCTCAAGCCCGGTATGAGCTACCAGGTGGCCGATGGTGCCGAGGCGCATCGCTCCTCGACATCGGCTGGCGCGCGTTTGTTCGTGGTGGACTGAGTCGCGATGCTCTGGCGTATGGCTGCCGATGCGCTGGTGGTGGTGCACCTGGGCTTCATTCTATTCGTACTGCTCGGTGGCTTGCTGTTGCTGCGCTGGCCGAGGTTGCTCTGGCTGCATCTGCCAGCGGTTACCTGGGGCATCGTGGTGGAATGCCTGCACCTGGGTTGCCCGCTGACCCCATGGGAAAACCTGTTGCGCCGGATGGCCGGGCAGGCGGGTTATGAAGGCGGTTTCATCGAGCATTACCTGATACCGCTGATCTACCCGGCCGGACTTACGGCCCAGATTCAGCTCTGGCTCGGCGCCATTGTCATATTGGTCAATCTGGCTGTTTACGCTTGGCTTATCTTCTGCCGGCGCAATCGAGCGCGCGCATGATTTGCCCTGCCTATTCATAAGCCTGATGAAGGCTCGGACGCTTTATTTCCTTCGCTACACTGCCAGCCATCGCAACCAAACAATGAAGGCAGGGCTGCTATGCAAAACCGCATGATGATCACTGGCGCGGGCTCAGGCCTGGGACGCGAAATTGCCCTGCGCTGGGCGCGCGAGGGCTGGCAACTGGCGCTGGCTGATGTAAACGAAGCCGGCTTGGCGCAAACCCTGCAGCTGGTGCGCGAGGCGGGCGGCGACGGGTTCACCCGGCGTTGCGACGTGCGTGACTACAGCCAGCTGACCGCCCTGGCGCAGGCCTGCGAAGAGCAGTTCGGTGGTGTCGATGTCATCGTCAATAACGCTGGCGTCGCCTCCGGGGGCTTCTTCAGCGAGCTGTCGCTGGAGGACTGGGATTGGCAGATCTCGATCAACCTGATGGGGGTGGTCAAGGGCTGCAAGGCGTTCTTGCCGCTGTTGGAAAAGAGCAAGGGCAAGATCGTCAATATCGCCTCCATGGCCGCGCTGATGCAGGGCCCGGGCATGAGCAACTACAACGTGGCCAAGGCCGGCGTGGTGGCATTGTCGGAAAGCCTGCTGGTGGAACTGCGTCAACTGGAGATCGGCGTGCATGTGGTCTGCCCATCCTTCTTCCAGACCAACCTGCTGGACTCCTTCCGTGGCCCGACTCCGGCGATGAAGGCCCAGGTGGGCAAACTGCTGGAAAGCTCGCCGATCAGTGCGGCGGATATCGCCGGCTATATCCATGATGAGATGGCCAAGGGCAGTTTCATGATCCTGCCGCACGAAATGGGGCGTATGGCCTGGGCGTTGAAGCAGAAGAATCCGCAGGCGCTGTACGACGAGATGGCCAGCATGGCCGAGAAAATGCGCGGCAAGGCCAAGCCCGCGAACTGACCGAAAAGTCAGTTATTGATGCCGGCAGGCTTGCCTGGCGCGGCCTGCAGGGGTAGGGTGGCCGCCCCGGCCTGCCTGCCGTCATGATCATGGAATACCTGTGAAACCAGTCCCTCGGGCCCTGCTGCTAGTGGCCCTGGTGCTGGCGGCGATCAATTTGCGCCCCGGCATTACTTCCCTCGCGCCGCTGATCGAGCGCATCGCCGCTGAGCTGTCGTTGAGCCGCAGTTTCATCAGCCTGACCACGGCCTTGCCGGTGCTTTGCATGGGCCTGCTGGCGCCATTGGCGCCGCGCCTGGCCATGCGCTGGGGCCTCGAACGCACCATCGTGCTCTGCCTCGGGCTGATCGGCCTGGCGCTGCTGGCGCGTCTGGCCGCGCATCAGAGTGCTGTCCTGATCGGCAGCGCCATTGCCCTGGGCGCCGCGATCGCTGTCGCCGGTCCTTTGCTGTCCGGCTTCATCAAACGCCATTTCGCCAGCCAGATGGGCCGGGTGGTTGGCTGGTACTCGTTGGGCATGGCCATCGGCGGCGCCGGCGGTGCGGTGCTCACGGCGCCTGCCACGGCGCTGTTCGGCGATGCCTGGCATCTGGGCCTGGCGGTGTGGGCCACGCCGGCATTGCTCGGGGTGATGCTCTGGCTGTGGCTGCCCAACCAGGCCGGCGCTGCTGACGAGCAGGAAAGCGGCGGCCTGCCCTGGCGGCAGCCTCGCGCCTGGTTGATCAGCTGCTTCTTCGCCATTCAGGCGGGCCTGTTCTATGCCATCGCTACCTGGGCCGTGGCGCGCTACCACGAAGCCGGGCTGAGCATGCTGCGCAGCAACTCGCTGCTCAGCCTGGCCATGCTCATGGGGCTGCCCAGTTCGTTCCTGCTGCCTTGGCTGGCGCAGCGCTACAACGCGCGTTACCCGCTATTGCTGGCTTGCGGTGCGGTTACCTGCGGTTGCCTGGCGATGGTCACCTTCATGCCGCGTTTCGTTCCGGAATTGTGGGCGGTGATTCTGGGTTTTTCGCTGGGCGGCTCCTTCGCCTTGTCGCTGGTGCTACCGCTATACGAGGCCGGCTCGCCGATTGCGGTCAGCCGCTGGACGGCGATGATGCTGTTCACCGGATACTGCCTCGGTTGCCTGACGCCGATTCTGACCGGCTTGGCGCGCGATCTGTCAGGCAGCTACCGCCTGCCGTTCGCGGTGCTGACAGGGCTGGCATTGCTGATGACGCTGGTTGCCTGGTTGCTGGGACGCAGTCGACGACAGACACGCTGAGGAATTCGCACCAGTTCCTTTCTTGCCCAGGCGTGCTGTGTTAGAAGGCTTTCTGCTTTTTCAGGAGTGCCGGTGTGGAATCCGAATCCATCGTCTATGGCTGCATTCGCGACTGGCCCTCGGATGATCCCGAGCAGCGTCGTCTGCGCCGTGAAACCAACCATGGCGTGCTGGCCGAATTGCCATCGGGTGATCTCTGGCCCTTTCTTGGCCGTGAGATGTTCTCCTTCTGCGAGCTGCCGGGTGCGGGCCTTTACCAGACTCAGGTGATCCACTTCGGTGCCAGCTACGGCGCAGTGGAGTATGAGTGGAACCTGTGGATCGAAACCTTCGAGGCACTACTCAAACGTCTTTACTGGGCCAGTGCCGTGGTTCATCTGGAAACAGAGCTCAATGGCATGCACACCTTCCGCTGGGAATCCGACAACGGCTTTCACAGCCCGCAGGAGGGTGCGCTGCGTGTGCGCTGCGCCTGGGAGCGTGAGGGCGCCCTGCGTGTTTAGGCAGCAGAGATGATCAACTACCTGTGGTTTCTGCTGGCGGCGCTGTTCGAGATCGCCGGCTGCTATGCGTTCTGGATGTGGTTGCGGCTGGATCGCAGCGCGTGGTGGATAGCGCCTGGGCTGCTGAGTCTCGCGCTCTTCGCCCTGATCCTGACCCGGGTCGAGGCCTCCTTCGCCGGCCGGGCCTATGCAGCCTATGGTGGCGTGTACATCGTCGCTTCGCTGGCCTGGCTGGCGCTGATCGAAAAGACCCGACCGATGCTCAGCGACTGGCTGGGTGCTGCACTGTGCCTGGCAGGTGCTGCGATCATCCTGCTGGGACCTCGGCTGCATTCCTCCTGAACCGCTTATAAGCAGTAGGAGTAAAAAGTTCCGCTGTCATCAAATCTTTATATATCGGCAACTGCGCTGAAATAACCCCTCGCCAAGATTCCCCCAGCACGAACGAGCCACTCGCTCGGGTGTTTTCAACACTAAAAGTCCAACAGGGGAATTTCTCGATGATCCGTAAGCACTTCGCCGGTTTCGTAGCCAGCGCTCTGGCTCTGGCCGTTTCCGCCCAGGCTTTCGCCGGTACCGTCACCACTGACGGCGCCGATATCGTGATCAAGACCAAAGGCGGTTTTGAAGCTTCCACTACCGACAAACAGTTCGGTTTCAAGATCGGTGGTCGTCTGCAGGCTGACTTCGATCAGTTCGACGGCATCTATACCCGTAATGGCAATACCGCCAACGAAGCCTACTTCCGTCGCGCCATCCTGGAAATTTCCGGTGTTGCCTACACCGACTGGAAATACGCCTTCAACGTCGACTTCGGCGAGAGCGGCAGCAGCAAGTGGGACGAGGCCTCGATCACTTATACCGGTTTCAAACCGGTCAATGTGAAGATCGGCCGCTTCGATCCTGACTTCGGCCTCGAAAAAGCCACCAGCTCCAAGTGGATTACTGCCATCGAGCGTTCCGCTGTCTATGACCTGGCCGACTGGGTGAACGACAAGCAGGACGGCATGGGCGTGCAGGTCAGCGGCGTTGCTGGCGACATGTTCTACGGTTCGGCTGGCTTCAACCGTGCCAAGGGCAATGAAGACGTGAACGGCAAGAACAACAACACCTACAACCTGCGTGGTGTATTCGCCCCCATGGCCGAAGCCGGTAACGTCCTGCACTTCGGGGTCAACTACGCCAAGCGCAGCACCGAAGACTTCGATGGTCGCATCCGTTCGCGCCTCAACGTGCGCGGCACCACTGAAGACGGCGTGAACGGCAACCGTCCTGATTTCGCTCCGGCCGTCGCTGGCCAGTTCGACGGTGATAGTGCTTGGGGCCTGGAGGCAGCTTTCGCTGCGGGTCCGTTCTCGATTCAGAGCGAATACCTGCGTCGTGACATCGACGCCAAGTCAGGCTCTGCACGTGATGACCGTGAAGCCACCGGCTACAACGTTCAACTCGCCTACACCCTGACCGGTGAGGCGCGCGGCTACAAACTCGATGGTGGCAAGTTCGACAGCATCAAACCGGACAACAAGCAGTTCGGTGCCTGGGAAGTGTTCTACCGTTACGACAACATCAAGGCCGAAGAGTCGAACATCATCGACACCAAAGCCAAGATCCACACTGTCGGTGTGAACTGGTACGCCAACGAAGCGATCAAGGTTTCCGCCAACTACCTGAAAGCGTCGGCTGATAACGTGACCAACGCTGCTGGCGACGACGATGGCGATGCTGTGAGCCTGCGCCTGCAATACGCTTTCTGATACATCACTGATTTTGCTCCTGCTTGAGCCCCGTCATTGGCGGGGCTTTTTTGTTGCTTATCCGGATGTGACAGCGAACGGAAAAAAGCCCCAGACCCGCTGGGGCTTCGCTTTCCAGACGGCTATCGGTTCTGCTTCTGGAAACGCTGCATGGCTTCTTCGATCAGTTGCCGCGCCTCGGCGGCATTGCCGTAGCCGCCCAGCTCGACCTTCTTGCGGCCTTCCGGCAGTTGCTTGTAGACGCGGAAGAATGCCTCGATACGTTGGCGCTCGATCAGTGGCAGGTCGTCGACATCGCGAATCTTGTCGTAAGTCGGGTCGACATCACCGCTGGGGACGCCGATGATCTTTTCATCGGCCTCGCCACCATCGATCATTCTCAGCACTGCGACAGGGCGGAATTTGATCAGCACGCCTGGATGCAGCGCTTCGCGGGTGAGTACCAGTGCATCGAGTGGGTCATTGTCGCCACCCAGGGTACGCGGCAGCGAACCATAGTTGGCGGGGTAGGCCACTGGCATCGATTGGAAGCGGTCGACGAAGACCAGGCCCTCCTCGTTGATCTCGTATTTGGTGATGCTACCAGCGGGAATTTCCACCGCCATGTGTACGTCATTTGGCGCGTTCTCGGCCTGTGCCGCATGAAAGGGATGAATGACGCCTGGTGCGGCGAACGAGAGGGGGGGTGCGAGGCCTATGGCGATGCCCAGGGCGAGCAGGGATTTACGCATGATGACTCCCGTTAGGGTTGTGGGTGGATAAACCGGCAGTCATCTTGCTGGGGTCTTGTTAGAGATATATTGCAGTCTGACTTCCGGGATTCAGTTAATGGCCGTCACCATCATCGACTCGCTTCACGCATTGCCGGCAGACGTCTGGGACGCTCTTTTGGTGGAGCCGCAACCGTTCTTGCGACATGCATTTCTCAGTGCGCTGGAAGACAGCGGCAGCGTTGGTGGCAGCACCGGCTGGCTACCTTCGCACCGGCTCTGGTGCGACGAGCACGGCAAGGTGCAGGCAGCGTTGCCTGCTTATGTGAAGCAGCACTCCTATGGTGAATATGTCTTCGACCACGGCTGGGCCGATGCCTGCCGACGCGCCGGCATCGCCTACTACCCCAAACTGCTGGGCGCCGTACCGTTCTCTCCGGTGACCGGCGCGCGCTTGCTCGGTGATCCTGTTGCGGCTGCCGAGTTGCTCGATGCGTTGGCGGGCGAGTTGGATGACGAAGGCTTGTCGAGCCTGCATATCAATTTCACCAGCCCGGCTTGCGACACTGTGTTGATGCAGCGGCAAGGCTGGTTGGGGCGCATCGGTTGTCAGTTTCACTGGCACAATCGCGGTTATCGTGATTTTCAGGACTTTCTCGATGTGCTCAGCTCGCGCAAACGCAAGCAGATGCGCAAGGAGCGTGAGCAGGTGGCAGGGCAGGGCATCGAGTTCGACTGGCGACGTGGGCATGAGTTGAGCGAGGCGGACTGGGATTTCGTCTACCACTGTTACGCCAATACCTACCATGTACGCGGCCAGGCACCCTACCTGACGCGAAATTTCTTCAGCCTGCTGGCCGAGCGCATGCCGGAAATGATCCGCGTGATATTCGCCCGGCAGCACGGTCGGCCGCTGGCGATGGCCTTCAGCCTGGTCGATGGCGAAAGCTTCTATGGCCGTTACTGGGGGTGTCTGGCCGAGTTCGACCGGCTGCATTTCGAAACCTGCTTCTACCAGGGCATGGAGTTGGCCATCGCCGAAGGTCTGCAACGCTTCGATGCCGGAGCCCAGGGTGAGCACAAACTGATACGCGGTTTCGAACCGATGATTACCCGTTCGTGGCATTATCTCCGCCATCCGGGGCTGTATGCTGCGGTCTCCGAGTTTTTGCAGCAGGAGCGCTCTGGCGTGCGGGTTTACGTTGATGAGGCGCGCAGTTATCTGCCTTTTCGCCAGTCCAGCAGCGACTGATCGAGCGATCAGGTTCTCGTCACAAGGCCGAAACAGCTGTTTGCCGGAAGTTCCCGGTGTCGGAGCTTTCTGTAAAAACTCCAGAGCTTTCAGCAAGAAGCCCGCTGACCTCTGCCACTAAATTCCGCCCTTCACTTTCGTTACGACCGTTTTTGTCTGCGCCGATTGGTCAGACCAGCTTTGCTGGGCTAGACCGATAATAGAAGTGCGTGCAGCCGAAGGAGGGTGGTAGCGCGATTCGGTGGCCGCAGGCGCAAGCCAGGGAGGTCAGGGAAAGTGCTCAGGCACGTGCCGATGCAGTGACGAAGTGGTGGAGATTTCACTGCGCCGGTATCTGCCCCTGAACGTGCTCACCAGGCATCGGTGTGACGAGGAAAGAGACCGGAGCCCCGCATCCGCAAAAGCGGGTGCGCTTTGCCAAGCTGGGCACGGTGCCCAAGAACAACAAACGAGAGGGGAGCCCCCCAAATGACAGCTAGTACTCCAATGCTCGTCACCTTCGTGGTGTACATCGCAGCCATGGTGTTGATCGGCTTGATTGCCTATCTGCGTACCAAGAACCTTTCCGACTACATCCTCGGTGGTCGTAGCCTCGGCAGCTTCGTTACCGCGCTGTCCGCCGGCGCTTCCGACATGAGTGGCTGGCTGCTGATGGGCCTGCCTGGCGCGATCTTCGTTGCCGGCATCTCCGAAAGCTGGATCGCCATCGGTCTGGTGGTCGGTGCCTATCTCAACTGGCTGTTCGTTGCCGGTCGTCTGCGCGTGCAGACCGAGCACAACGGCAATGCCCTGACCCTGCCGGATTACTTCACCAACCGTTTCGAAGACAACAGCCGCATCCTGCGCATCTTCTCGGCGTTGGTGATTCTGGTGTTCTTCACCATCTACTGCGCATCCGGCGTGGTTGCGGGGGCTCGCCTGTTCGAGAGCACCTTCGGCATGTCCTACGAGACCGCTCTGTGGGCCGGCGCCGCTGCGACCATCGCCTATACCTTCATCGGTGGCTTCCTGGCAGTGAGCTGGACCGACACCGTGCAGGCCACGCTGATGATCTTCGCGCTGATCCTGACCCCGGTGGTGGTGATGATCGCTACCGGCGGCTTCGACCCGGCCATGGTTGCCATCGAGGCTGTCGACGCGACCAACTTCGACATGCTCAAGGGCGCGACCTTCGTCGGCGTGATCTCGCTGATGGCCTGGGGCCTGGGCTATTTCGGCCAACCGCACATCCTGGCGCGCTTCATGGCCGCTGATTCGGTCAAGTCGATCCCTGCTGCCCGTCGCATCTCCATGACCTGGATGATCCTGACCCTGGCCGGCGCAGTAGCCGTAGGCTTCTTCGGCATCGCCTACTTCGCGGCGCACCCGGAAGTCGCCGGCCCGGTCGGCGAGAACCCGGAGCGCGTGTTCATCGAACTGGCCAAGCTGCTGTTCAACCCGTGGATCGCCGGTATCCTGCTGTCTGCCATCCTGGCCGCAGTGATGAGCACCCTGAGCTGCCAATTGCTGGTGTGTTCCAGCGCGCTGACCGAGGACTTCTACAAGGCCTTCCTGCGCAAGGGTGCCTCGCAGACCGAACTGGTCTGGGTCGGCCGCGCCATGGTGCTGCTGGTCGCACTGATCGCCATCGCCCTGGCGGCGAACCCGGAAAACCGCGTACTCGGCCTGGTGTCCTATGCCTGGGCTGGCTTCGGCGCAGCGTTCGGTCCGGTGGTCATCCTCTCCCTGCTGTGGAAGGGCATGACCCGCAACGGTGCCCTGGCCGGTATGCTGGTCGGTGCTGCCACCGTGATCGTGTGGAAGAACTGGATCGGTCTGGGCCTGTACGAGATCATTCCGGGCTTCATCCTCGCGACTCTGGCCATCGTCATCTTCAGCCGTATCGGCAAGGCCCCGAGCCAGTCGATGCTGAGCCGCTTCGACAAGGCCGAGAGCGAATACAAGTCGGCGTAACCCTGCTGGCTTGAACAAAAGGCGATGACTGCTCGGCAGTCATCGCCTTTTTCGTTTCCGGCTCTAAGATATGCCCACCTTTTTTGACGGACGCTCTCATGACCAGCAATGACCCGCTCCACGGCCTGACCTTACAAGCGATACTCACCGCTCTGGTGGAGCGCATCGGTTGGGAGGGGCTGGCCCGCCAGGTCGACGTGCGCTGTTTCAAACATGAGCCGAGTATCAAGTCGAGCCTGACCTTTCTGCGCAAGACGCCCTGGGCACGGGCCAAGATCGAGCAGCTCTACCTGCAGCACTTCAGTTAAGTTCTAGCCCCAGCGCCTGCAACGCCTGTCGGTAGCTGTTACCGGCCATGCGCAACCCGTTGTTGTGGTTGGCGCCCTCGATCAGCAGCAACTGCTTGGGCTCGCTGGCCGCATTGAACAGCGCCTCGCTGAAGCGTGACGGCACGTAGCGGTCGTCGCGCCCGTGGGCGATCAATACCGGAATGCCGACCTCGCCGATCTTGCTCAGCGAGTCGAACTCCTGCGACAGCAGCCAGCGCACCGGCAGCGCGGTATTGGTCACTGCCGCTGCCACATCGCCCAGATTGGTGAAGCTGGACTCGACGATCAGGCCCGCGGCCTGTGCTTGATCTTCGCCAGCCAGCTCGTGCGCCAGGTTGACCGCCACCGCGCCGCCGAGCGAATGGCCATAGATGAAGCGTTTGCCCGCTTCCGGTTGCAGGCGAGCCAGATGTTCCCAGGCGATCAGTGCGTCCTGGTAGACGCTGCGTTCGGAGGGCAGGGCGCCGCGACTTTGACCGAAGCCGCGGTAGTCCACCGCCAGCACCGAAAAGCCCATGGCGTGCAATTGCTCGATGCGAAACAGCTGGCCGGTCAGGTTCCAGCGTGAGCCATGCAGATAGAGTAGTGCCGGAGCATCCTTGCGTGGTGCTGGCCACCACCAGGCATGCAGGCTTTCATCGGCGGCGAGGTCGGGGGATTGCAGTTGCACGTCCTCGACGCCAGCAGGCAGGCCACTGAACCAGCGGGCGGTGCCGGGCTCGATACGAAACACCAGTTCGCGCTCGGTCTGCTCCAGCTTGGCGCAGCCGATCGGTAGCAATACCAGTAGGCAGCCCAGAAACATCAGGCTCAGGCGACGGCGGCGCAGCAGGGCTAACCAGGGTGAGGGCATCGGCATACTCATGAACGGCAACGGATAATGCAGCCATGGACTGCACATCCGATGCCGGGTTTCGCCAGGTACTGAGCGCTGTGGTTACCAGGTATTACCGCCGGCTGATCTGCGCTGTGCTCATCGGCGTATCACACAGGGTGGAACTGCCGGGTTCGAGGTAGGGCGCAAGGATCGGCGCCATGCCCTTGAGCACCTGCACGGGCAACGCCGAGGTGAAGGTGAAACGCTCGGCATCCCGCCCCGGTACGAAAGCGGTGAGGGTGCCGTAGTGCCGTGGGCCGAGGAAGAACACGAAGGTGGCCGTACGGTTCATCGCCCGGGAGCTGATCACCCGGCCGCCCGCACCCACGCTCTCGATGCGGTTGTCGCCGGTGCCGGTCTTGCCGCCCAGCGTCAGGCTATGGCCGTCCTGTAACTGGAAAGTACCTTGCAGACGCCGCGCTGTACCGCCCTCAACGACTTGGGAAAGGGCATTGCGCAGGGCTGCGGCGACCTCGGACTGCATCACCCGTTTGCCACCATGGGGCTCGCGTTCGACCCGCGTTTCATAAGGGGTGCCGGCAGCGAAATGCAGCTCGTCGATGCGCAGCACCGGCTGCCGGATACCGTCGTTTTGAATGATGCCCATCAGTTCGGCCAGTGCCGCCGGCCGGTCCCCGGAGCTGCCTAGTGCGGTGGCCAGTGAGGGAACCAGATGCTGGAAGGGATAGCCGAGGTTCTTCCAGCGCCGGTGGATATCGGAGAAGGCTTCGACCTCCAGCATGATACGGATGCGGCTATCACGAGCGCTCTTGTGCCGGCTGCGGAACAACCAGCCGTAGACCTCCTGGCGCTCGTCGATGCTGGCTGCCACGGCGTTGCTGAAACTCGCCTGCGGGTTGTCGATCAGGTAACCCAGCAACCACAGCTCCAGCGGATGTACGCGCGCGATATAGCCCTGATCCGGCAGACTGTAGGCGCCGGGGCCGTAATCCTTGTACAGGCGTGCGATACGTTGGTCGGTGAGCTTCTCCTGCGGCAAATGCGCCCGCAGGAACGCGGCGAAGGTTTCCTCGTCGGCGTGCGGCAACAGGTAGCGGTGCACGGCGCCGAGGCGCACCGAAGTCTGGCGCAGGCCGCTGATGAAGGTCTCCAGGCGCTGCTGCTCTGCCTGGCCCTGATACTTGCGCCAGAACCGCAGCAGAAACGTGCGCCCTTCCTGGTCGGCAAAACGCTGCAGGTATTCCTGGCGGCGCGGGTCCTTGTCGTCCTTGAGCAGTTCGGCGCTGCTCTGGTAGGTGCTGTAGCGCACCAGGTCGCGCATCAGGCGCACGAACGGCAGGTTGATCGATTCGCGCAGCGACTCGCGCAGGGTTGGGTTGCGGCCATTGTCCTCGCGGCGAAAGTTGCCGAAGGTGTGCAATCCGCCGCCGGTGAAGAAGCGCTCATTCGGGCTGGCGGAGTAGCGCCGCTCCAGCGCGGCGTCGAGCATGCTGGCCAGGTCGGCTTCGGGGTTGGCTTGCAGGTAGCCCACGGCCCAGCGGCTGAGGTAGTCCTGCTCGGCGATGTCTACCTGGCGCAGCTCGGCCGGGCTCTTGCCGGCATGGCGCTGATGCAGCTCGGCGATGATTTCCAGATAGGTAGCCAGCACCCGCAGTTTGGCGGTGGAACCGAGCTCCAGCTTGCTGCCCTCGTTGATGTCGAAGGGTTGGTCGGTGCTGTCGGTCTGCACCCGTACCCGGCTGCCAGTTGGGGTGCGTTCGAACAGGGTGAAGCTGTAGCGCACTTCTGCTGTTTTCTGTGGCGATAGCAGGCGTTCGCCGAAAAGGCCGATTTGCCCGGCGAATTCCGGGTTGGCCAGGTTCTGCAGGTAGGTGCTGACCTGCTGCTGCAGATCGCGCTGCAGTGTGCTGCGCGCCGCCAGGTCGAGGCGGTCCAGGTCGTAGAGCGGCATGCCCAGGAGATTGGACAGGCGCGAGCGTGCAACGCTGACGCCTTTGTCGCTCTCCACCGCGCGCAGGTTGGGTTCCTGCTGCCAGTCACGATATTGCAGTTTCTGCGCGAGCGCTGCGTCGCGCAGGTCGGCATCGATCAGACCTCCACTGGCGAGCAGGCGAATATGGCTTTCGGTCAGCGCCTCCATGTCGTGCCGGCCTTGCGCGAGGTAATAGGAGGGCCGGCGCTGGGCGATCATCAGCGACAGCATCTGCCGTAGGGCCAGGCCCCGTTCGGCAAGGCTGGCCTCGGGCGAACGGTGCGGATCGAGCAGTGCGTTGCTGCGCTCGAAGTCGGCGCCGTACCAGATACGCAGGCCATCGGCCAGACCGTGTACCTCGCCATGGCCGGGCGCGGCGGAAAGTGGCACGCTGTTGAGGTAGTCGCGCACGATGCGCTGGCGTGCTTCCAGTGTCTGTGGCCCTTGCTGGTAGGCGCGGACACTGGCGGAAATCATCTGCCGCAACTTTTCTCCTGCCGACAGCGTCAGCCCGTCAGGGGAATGGCGGTATTTCTCCAATTGAGTGGCCAGGGTGCTGCCGCCAGCGGACTGATCCTGCACGTCGAGCATCTTACCCAGCTGCGACAGCGCCGCCATGGCGAAGCGTGGCCAGTCCACCGCCGGGTTGGCCAGCGGTTGCGTGGGGTCGAGCAACTGACGGTTCTCGATGAACAGCAGGCTGTTGACCACCAGCGGCGGAATGCTGGCGAAGTCGGCATAACCCTGTTGCGGGTAGTGAAAGTCGTAGAAGGGCGTACCGCGACAGTCACTGATGCTCAGGCCGCTCTGACTTTTCTCGGTAAAGGGTGGAAACAGTCCACGGCGGCTGTAAGCCATCAGTTCGTCGGAGAAGCGTGATTGCTCGGTAACCTGATAGTCGCGTTGCTGCAAGCGCTCCAGCATCAGCGGCAGGTAGGCGTAGCCCTGGCGTTTGTCGAACGGACCATCGGTCGGGTAGATGATACGCTCGCTGGGGCCTGGTTCGACCTTGTAGGTGAGGCTCGCGGCATAGCGACTCAATTCACGTGACTGAAAATGCGCGCTGCGCGACTCGAACACCAGCAGCGCGGTGGCAGCCAATAGCAACGATACCAGCAGCAGATACAGGATAAGGCGCCAGTGACGGCCTGCCGAAGCCGACTTTCGCTGATCCCTGGCACCGACCGAGGACGCCAGCTCACGCTGCTGCGAATTCATTTGCCATGATGCGCCCATAAATCACCGGCCTGGTCTGTCAGCATCATATAAGCCGCGAGATTGCCTCTTGCCGGATGCTGACCCTGGGTCGGCTGGGCTGCGGTCGTCTCGTCTGTCTCACTACCAGCTTAGACGCTGGCGCGCTGTCTGGCTGGCGGTTTTTGCGGGTTGTACGGCGTTTACCTCGATCAAGGTCAGTCCTGCTAGACTCGCGGGATGCATCGATACAGGTGATCATCATGCAGCGCGACCATCGTGAACAGCTTCAGCAAAGCTGGCAGGCCAACGCCGATGCCTGGGCTGCCGCTGTGCGCGAGCAGCGTATCGAAAGCCGGCGGCTGGTCACCGACGCTGCCATCATCCAGGCCGTACTCGCCTTGCAGCCAAAGCGGGTGCTGGATATCGGCTGCGGCGAAGGCTGGTTGTGCCGTGGTCTGGCCGAGCATGGGATCGAGCCCGTCGGGGTGGATGCCTCCGCACCTTTGATCGAGGCGGCGCGCGCGGCGTGCGATGGACGCAGTCAGTACCGCGTCTGTGGGTATGCAGAACTCGAGGAACATGCCGAGCAACTTGGGCGTTTCGAGGTGCTGGTGTGCAATTTCGCCCTGCTCGAAGAGCCGCTGCAGCCAATCTTGCGCAGCTTGCACAGATTGCTCGCACCTGGCGGCAGCCTGCTGATCCAGACTCTGCACCCCTGGCGTGCCAGCCATGGCGAGCCCTATCAGGACGGTTGGCGGGTCGAAGACTTCATCGGTTTCGGAGAGGGTTTTCAGGCACCCATGCCTTGGTTCTTCCGCACCCTGCAATCCTGGCTGACGTTGATTGGTGAGACCGGCTGGCGGCTTGAGTGGTTGCAGGAGCCGCTGCATCCCGAAAGCGTACAACCGGTTTCCCTGCTGCTTTTGCTCAAGCCGCTCTGATCATGCAACTGCTGCTCAATCTCGACGTGCCCGATCTACCGGCCGCAGTGGCTTTCTATTGGCAAGCATTCGGGTTAACAGTCGGGCGTGAGTTGTTCGACGGCACGGTCGTCGAGATGCTCGGTGCAGGCGTACCGCTCTACCTGTTGCACAAGGCCGCCGCGACTGGACCCTGTCCACGGAAAGGTGCACAGCGCGACTACAGCCGGCACTGGATGCCGCTGCACCTGGATCTGGTCGTTGCTGACCTCGATTCGGCCTTGGCTCGGGCGCTTGGTGCGGGCGCGCAGCGGGAAGGTGAAATCCATGAATATGACTGGGGGCGCCTGGTCACGCTGAGTGATCCATTTGGCCACGGACTGTGCCTGGTGCAGTGGCGTGGCGAGGGATATGACCTGGTCACAGCCCATGCGGGAGCCATTGATGCGCAAAATTGAATTGGCAGGTAGGCAGGTACCGGTGATTGGCCAGGGGACCTGGCGTATGGGCGAGGACGAATGCCTGCGTTCGCGTGAGGTCGCCGCGCTTCGTGAGGGCCTCGACCTGGGTCTGAGTCTGATCGACACCGCCGAGATGTATGGTGAGGGCGGCGCAGAGCAGGTGGTGGGGGAAGCCATCGCCGGGCGTCGGGACGAGGTGTTTCTGGTCAGCAAGGTGTATCCGCACAACGCCAGTCTGGACGGTGTCCAGGCGGCCTGCGAGCGTAGCCTGAAACGCCTGGGTTGCGAGCGTATCGACCTGTACCTGTTGCACTGGCGCGGCCGCTATCCGCTGGCGGAGACCGTAGAAGGCTTCGAGCGGCTGCGCGAGCAAGGCAAGATCGCTGCCTGGGGCGTCTCCAACTTCGATCTGGACGATCTGCTGGAACTGGATCAGCCGGCATGCCAGGCCAATCAGGTGCTGTACAACCTGGAGGCCCGAGGCATCGAGTATGACCTGCTGCCTTGGCAACAGCGTGCCGGCATGCCGCTGATGGCCTACTGTCCGCTAAGTCAGGCGGGCGCCTTGTTGCATGAGCCGGTGCTGCGGCAGGTGGCTGAGCGACATGGGGCTACCGCTGCCCAGATAGCGTTGGCTTGGACACTCAGGCAGGACGGTGTGATTGCCATTCCCAAGGCCGCAAGCAGGGCGCATTTGCGCGATAACGCTGTAGCGGCTGCCATCGCGTTGAATGTGGATGATCTGAATCTGCTGGATGAGGTCTTTGCGCCACCACGTGGCAAGCGGCCGCTGGAGATGGTCTGAAAGGCCATCACTGACCAGTCGGCCGACGCGTGTCGTTCGGAATCAGTTGGCCGGATCGGCGGCCAGGCGTCCGGCGTCCTTGAGCAGAGCCTTGAGGAAGGCGTCCTGTAATTCGGGGTCGTTGCGCGTCAGCTCGATCAGGCTCTGTTCCAGCTCGCTGGCTTCCTCCTCCAGGCCAAGATCGGAGAGGCGCTTGACCCGGTGTACCCACTGGGCGACGTCGTCTCCCTCGAGGTCGTCGAAGATCAGGTCATGCGCCTCACGCAGCTTGCCGCGCAGGGTATGGCTGACCATCAGCGTCGTTTCGGCGCGAGCGACGTCATCACCAAGGCGATCTTCCACACTCAACTGCAGCATGTTCAAACGAGCGATGTCCTGCTCGGTGAAAGGGCTGTCCAGCAGGTTGAGGCGCAGGACCCCTGTGCTGTCGGTGAGCATCTCGAACTGCTGATCACCCGCCTTGACCTGGACCGGGCGTTCGGCCCAGGGCAGGTTGGTGTACTCCATGCGACGATCACGTTGCACCTCGTCGATGCTGGCCAGATTCTGCTCGGCGCGTCCATTGGACTCGACGTTCATGAACGGGTTGAGCCCGGCCATGCCGTAGCTGATCCAGTCGCGGGTTGCGGTTTCCGGCAAGCTGCCCAGCAGCACGACGTTGAGGATGTTGGCGCCGACGCCGGCAACCACCGCAACAGCGCCCATCGGCACTTCATAGATTTCGCGCCACGCCTGATAAGGAGTGTAGCGGTCGTAGCGGCGGGTGACCTCGAAGGCCGTGACCTCGTAGCTCTTCTGGTCATGCACACGCACTCGGCGTTGGGGCAACTCCAACACCTTGGGTTCGCCTGCGTCGATCTGCAACTGATGATCCAGCAGTTTTCGTTCGACGCGCTCCTCGTGCTCGCTACGCTGCGGCAACTGGTTGGCACAGCCGCTGAGGAAAAGGGCGCCGCACAGGGCGGCGCCGATGAGGCGAAGGTTGCTGCTCGTGTACATGATGTCTCGGTAGGGCGTGATCAGCGTTTGATACGGGCTTGCAGGAACGACAGGATCTCGGCCAGCGGCACGGCTTGTGCTTCGGTCTCGGCGCGACTCTTGTACTCGAGATTACCCTCGGCCAGGCCGCGGTCGCTGACCACGACGCGGTGCGGGATACCGATCAGCTCCATGTCGGCGAACTTGATGCCGGGGCTGGTTTTCTTGTCGCGGTCATCCAGCAACACATCGAAACCGGCGGCGGTGAGCTCGGCGTAGAGCTTGTCGGTGGCCTTGCGGACCTGCTCGGTTTCGTAGCGCAGCGGCACCAGGGCGATGTGGAACGGCGCCAGGGCATCGTTCCAGCGAATACCGCGCTCGTCGAAGTTCTGCTCGATAGCCGCAGCCACAACGCGCGAAACGCCGATGCCATAGCAGCCCATGGTCAGGGTGACGGGTTTGCCGTTCTCGCCCAGCACCTGGCAGTTCATCGCTTCGCTGTACTTGGTGCCGAGCTGGAAGATGTGCCCGACTTCGATGCCGCGCTTGATCACCAGGGTACCCTGGCCATCCGGGCTCGGATCGCCTTCGACGACGTTGCGCAGGTCGGCCACGGTCGGCACCGGCAGGTCGCGCTCCCAGTTGACGCCGAAGTAGTGCTTGTCGTCGATGTTGGCGCCGATGACGAAGTCGCTCATCAGTTCCACAGAACGATCGATGATGACGGGCAGCGGCAGATTTAGCGGGCCAAGGGAACCTGCACCGGCACCGATGGCGGCACGCAGCTCTGCGTCGCTGGCCATGGTCAGCGGGTTGGCGACCTGTTCCAGGTTGGCAGCCTTGATCTCGTTGAGCTCATGGTCGCCACGTACCACCAACGCGATCAGCTTGCCTTTTTCGGCAGCATGGACGATCAGGGTCTTGATGGTCTTCTCGATCGGCAGGTTGAAGCCTTCGACCAGAGCCGCGATGGTTTTCGCATCGGGAGTATCGACCAGGCGCAATTCTTCGGTCGGTGCCGGGCGCACCTTCTCGCGAGGCAGGGCTTCGGCCTTCTCGATGTTGGCGGCGTAGTCGGAACTGTTGCTGAAGGCGATGTCGTCTTCGCCGGAGTCGGCCAGCACATGGAATTCGTGCGAACCGGTGCCGCCGATGGAGCCGGTATCGGCCTGTACCGGACGGAAATTCAGGCCCAGGCGGGTAAAGACGTTGCAGTACGCCTGGTGCATGCGGTCGTAGGTTTCCTGCAGGGACGCCTGGTCGGCATGGAAGGAGTAGGCGTCCTTCATGATGAACTCGCGGCCGCGCATTAGGCCGAAGCGCGGACGGATCTCGTCACGGAACTTGGTCTGGATCTGGTAGAAATTGATCGGCAGCTGCTTGTAGCTGTTCAGCTCGTTACGGGCCAGGTCGGTGATTACTTCCTCGTGGGTCGGGCCGACGCAGAATTCGCGATCATGACGGTCGTTGACTCGCAGCAGTTCGGGGCCGTACTGCACCCAGCGACCTGATTCCTGCCATAGCTCGGCCGGCTGGATGGCGGGCATCAGCACTTCTAGCGCGCCTGCGGCGTTCATTTCCTCGCGCACCACATTCTCGACCTTGCGCAGCACGCGCAGGCCCATCGGCAGCCAGGTGTACAGGCCGGAGGCCAGCTTGCGGATCATGCCGGCACGCAGCATCAGCTGGTGGCTGATCACCACAGCATCGGAAGGGGTTTCTTTCAGGGTCGAGAGCAGGAACTGACTGGTACGCATGTTTGGCCGTTCTGTCGGTTGCTAGGGCTTGGAATAGGCCGGCATTGTACGGTGCCTATACAGTGGCGTACAGGACGGGTGCAGGGCGCGAGTGCTGCTGCGTTAACCAGGAGGAATAAATAGTGGGACTGACTGCACTTGAGGTTCAGACCCTGATTCGGGGTGGGCTACCAATGGCCGAGGACATCGATCTGCGGATCGACCGGCTCGACGAGGAGGGCGTGCTGGCGCGCGTGCCCTTTCAGGCCAAATTGGTGCGTCCGGGCGGGACGCTGTCCGGCCCTACCATCATGGCGCTGGGCGATGCGGCGATGTATGCGGTGGTGCTGGGACGTCTCGGTCGCGTGGAGATGGCGGTGACATCCAATCTCAATATCAACTTTCTGGTCAAACCCAAACCGGTCGACTTGTTGGCCGAAGCACGCATATTGCGCTTGAGTCGACGTCAGGCAGTTTGCGAGGTTTCGTTATATTCGCTTGGTAATGAGAATGAGTTGGTGGCACATGTGACGGGGACTTATGCGTTGCCTCTTTAAAGTACCGAGACTTAAATAAAGAAACCCGGCCAAGGCCGGGTTTCTTTTATACCGCTATCGAGTAGCGCTGAAGTTACAGAACGCTCAGCGGGTATTCGACGATCAGGCGGAAGTCGTTCACGTCGCCTTGAGCGTTGTCGCGGTAGAAGGCGTTACGAATACGGAAGGACAGATCCTTGGCCGCACCTTCCTGTATTACGTACTTGGCTTCGATATCCAGCTCGCGCTCGGTGTAGCTATCAGCAGCAGTACCGCGGATGTAACGGGTCATAAAACTCAGGCCCGGTACGCCGTAGGACGCCATGTTGATGTCGTAGCGAGCTTGCCAGGACTTCTCGTCTTCCTGGTTGAAGTCGGAGTACTGAACCGAGTTGGCCAGCCAGATGGTGCCGCCGCCGTCTACACCGTAGTAGTAGCCGTTATCGCCGCTAGCACGCTGGTGCGCAACGGTGAACGTGTGCGCGCCGAGGCTGTAAGCTGCGGCAAGGCTCCAGATTTTGTTGTCTACATCGCCCGCCAGTTCCTGGCCATCACCTTTGGTCTTGTAACCGTTCAGGTCGAAGTTCAGCGCCTGGTCTTCGGCCAGCGGCAGGTTGTAGTTCACGTTGACGTAGGTCTTCTTGAAGAAGTCCTCAACGTCAGAGTGGTGCAGGCCAGCACTCAGGTTGTCGGTGAAGCTGTAGTTAGCACCGAAAATGTTAGCCGACTTGATGGTGTTGCCACCTTCAGAGAGTGTGTCACGGCCGGTAGCAGTCTGGCTGCTCATAGCGGTGAAACGACCTGCGCTCAGTTCGAGACCTTCGATTTCGTTGCTGACCAGGTAAGTACCGGTAGCGACTTCCGGCAGGATGCGGCTGTCGTCAGTGGAGAACACCGGGCTTGCTACGAATTGGCTGCCGTATTTCAGAACGGTGTCAGAGATGCGGAGTTTGACAGCACCGCCTACTTCGGTCTGAGTGTCGTCACCGCGACCGTCGCCTGTCTGAGCGAACTGGCCAGTGCCGTAACGGCCACGGCCGCTGTCGATCTTGATGCTGCTCAGGGAGTGAGCGTCGAAGCCAACACCTACGGTGCCTTGGGTAAAGCCAGATTCGTACAGCAGGCGGATGCCCAGGCCGGTTTCTTCACGGTAGCCTTTGTTGCCAGTGCCAGCAGTGTTCGGGCCGTTACGGAAGTCGCGGTTCATGTACAGAACGCGGTTGAAGATGTTGAAGCTGCTGTCTTCGATAAAGCCATTCGACTCGGACTGGCTCGACGCCACGGCCATTTGGCTGGTGCCCGCGGCTACTGCCAGGGCGATTACGCTCCACTTCATCACTTGCATCGTGATTGCTCCTTGGGTTTAGAAGAGTTGCGCTGCCCACTGTTTTTTTATATGGGCGGCTCTTTCTTTTTGTGTCGGCGCTAACTTATAGCACGCAGCCAATGTTGGCGATAGTTGCAGTCTATTCATTGCGGCTTCGTTCATGCTGGTGTCGCATCGCGTGAGGGAGAATGTCGCAAATCTATAGCTCTGCACTTGCGTTTCGTTGCACCAACCTTTCCGCGGCTCTGGGGTGCCTGGGACCGCTGTTATTGATCGACTGCACGGCTTGCCGGGCATTGCTCACACAGATAGCAAAAGTCATGCTCAAAATCTGTTTCTCACGCTAAAACCTTGATTCTTCGGCGCAGAATCGATTGCGGAACGGCGTCAATGCTGCTCTGGGCGCGGGTTTGCGATGATGATGTGGGTGCGCGGCGCAAGTGTCTGGGACGCGTCGTTAGCAGGCTGACTGCCGCTTCTGCGGTAACGCTCGGTGCGCTCTATTACGGGAAGAAACAAAATGGTGCACGCCTGCGGTGCGCATGCGCCAGGCCTGCTTTGGGTTGGTGCGCGGTCGTTGGGTGAATTGTCCGCTGAGCCCGCGTATGCTGCGCGCCATCGTGTCGGCCATCGCGGCCCACTACGCATTAAAGGAGGAGAGCGATGTTCACCCTGGATTCACGGCTGCAGCAGGATTGCCTGCTGGTCGGGGATTTTCCCCTCTGCCACTTGCTGATGATGAATGATGCCAGCTACCCCTGGTTCATTCTCGTACCCCGACGTGAAGAGGTCAGTGAACTGTTCCAGCTTGACGCGGCTGACCAGCGCCAACTCTGGCATGAAACCACGTTGCTGGCTGAAACCCTCAAGGACACCTTTGCAGCCGACAAGATGAACGTGGCCACGCTTGGCAATGTAGTCAGTCAGCTGCATATGCATGTGATCGTACGTCGTCGTGGTGATATCGCCTGGCCCGCGCCGGTCTGGGGTCGCCATCCAGCCCAGCCTTATTCAGGCGAGCAGGTAGGCCAGATCATCGACAAGCTGCGTCTGGTACTGACCGAGGATTTCCAGTTTGCCGGAGACTTCGCATGAGCCTTGAGGCGCGGATCATGGAGCTGGAAAGCCGCCTGGCTTTTCAGGATGACACCATTCAGGCGTTGAGCGACGAATTGCTCGAGCAGAGCCGACGTATCGAGCGTTTGCAGTTGCAATTGACTTCTCTGGCGCGGCGCCAGGAAGAGCTGAACGGGCTGGCAGGGATTGCCGAAGACGAAGCACCGCCGCCGCACTACTGATATGAAAAAGCCCGGTTTCCCCGGGCTTTTCTTTGTGTGCCGTTCAGCGCCGTGAAGGCGCCGCAGCGATCACATCTTCGGCCTGCAGGCCTTTGTCGCGCTGCATGACCGAGAACTCCACGCGTTGGCCTTCGATCAAGACGCGATGACCTTCGCCGCGAATGGCGCGAAAGTGCACGAAGATGTCCTCGCCCGAGTCACGGGAAATGAAACCGAACCCCTTGGACGTGTTGAACCACTTGACCGTCCCGGTTTCTCGGTCTTCCTGGGGGGCGCTGGAGCTAGGTTGTGCGAAAGGCTGTTGTTCCCGGGCGCGCGGCTGCACGTTCAGTTGGGCCGCAAGGCTTAGTGCCACGGCGACAACTACGGTCAGCAATGGCAGCCAGATGGCCGGTTGGCCACCGATGTTAGGTAGCGGTGCGAGCAAAATCAGAGCCTGGACCACGGCGGCCAGGATCAGCAGGGCAGAGGACAGCCCCAGCAGTTGCTGGCGTGCAGCAGGCAGGCTCGGTTGTTGTGCGGCGACAAGCAGGTTTATCAGACCAGTCAGAGCCAGGTAAACAGCATCCGGGGTGGTCAGGAAGGAAGTGGAAATACCGGGGACGGCGGACAGCAGCAGGGCGGCAAACCCTGTCACGAGATGGGCAATCTTAAACATCTTCGATGAACTCACTGATTGAATGATGACTCAAGGTGTTGCGGAGGGAGCGCGCTTCGCTAGTGGCCAGCTGAACGGCCATGGCGCGCGCCGGTATACAAGGTTAGCGACGCCGCAGGATGGTAACGCGACGCGCGGATCTATTTAACAGCAAAGGCGGGGGCTTCTCAAATCAAGCGGTTAGCATCTTTTCGCTGGTAATCGGATGTACCTGGTTGCGACCGGCCCGCTTGGCCTGATAGAGCGCGTCATCGGCGCGGGTCAGCAGCGATTCGAAGGTGTCGTCTTCTTCAGCCATGGCGCAGCCGAAGGAGGCAGTGATGCTGTCGAGAACCTGATCGGTACGGCGCACCTTGACTCTCAAAGACTGAATCTTGTTGCGCAATTGTTCGGCGAAGTCGAGAGCCTCGTCGAGGTTGGAGCAGTTACGCAACACGACGCAAAACTCTTCGCCACCGTAGCGAGCAGCGAAGGCCTCCGGAGGTAGCAAGTCGCGCAACAGTTGCCCGACGTGTTGCAGTACGCGATCACCTAATGGATGGCCGTACTGGTCATTGAACTGCTTGAAGTGGTCGATATCCAGAATCACCAGCGCCAGCCCCTGCTGGGAGTCGTTCAGGGCGCGCTCCAGTAGGCGGGTAAAGGCGTGGCGGTTGAATACGCGGGTCAGGCTGTCGAGCGTCGCTGCCAGGTGCGCGCGCTCCAACTGGCTGCGTAAATGGGTAATTTCCTGTTGCGCGGCGCGTAGGCGATAGAGAAATTTTTCCTGTTGATCCTGCATCAGTTGAGTGCTTTCCTGCAGTTCGCTGAGCACGCTGGGCAGGTCGTCGATGATGGGCTCCTGCAGGGCGCTGAGCCCTTGGCTGAGACTCTGCTGATAGTGCTGACTGCCAATCACGCTGCGAGAAACATCGCCTTCGATATCGTCGACCAGCTCGATGACCTGTTGCTGGCCGGCTCGTGCCTCATCCAGTTCGCCGCGGATGATGTAGTCGCGAAACAACCTGCTGGCGGTTTCCGGTGGGAAAACATCGAAGTCTTCCACCACCTTGTCCAGGCGGCGGTTGAGTTCTGGCTCGCTGCCTCGGCTGTAGGTGTACCACAGGGCGTAATGCACGGGGTTGGGCGGGATGTCATGGCGCATCATCAAAGGTACAGCCTGTTTCAGGAGTTCCGCCGCCTCGCGGGTTTCCTCCGGATACAGTTCGATGATGCTGGGCGGTTTGTTGGCTTGACTCATGGATGTCGGCAACTCAGTGGCGAATGGCCAGAGCATAGATCAGGGCGGGGTGGCCTGCCTAATGAAAAGGCCCGGATAACCGGGCCTCTGAGCGTCTCAGGCAGCAAGCAGGCTGCGCAGCATCCAGGCGGTTTTTTCATGCACCTGCATGCGCTGGGTCAGCAGATCTGCAGTGGGTTCGTCGCTGACCTTGTCCAGCAGCGGGAAAATGCCGCGGGCGGTGCGTACCACGGCCTCCTGGCCCTGCACCAATTGCTTGATCATGTCGTCGGCGCTGGGGACGCCTTCTTCTTCCTTGATGGAGGAGAGGCGGGCATAGGCAGCGTAGGTCCCCGGAGCGGGGAAGCCCAGAGCGCGGATGCGTTCGGCGATAGCGTCAACGGCCAGAGCCAGTTCGGTGTACTGACCTTCGAACATCAGGTGCAGCGTGTTGAACATCGGGCCGGTAACGTTCCAGTGGAAGTTATGGGTCTTCAGGTACAGCGTGTAGGTATCGGCAAGCAGGCGCGAAAGGCCTTCGGCAATGGCGGCGCGATCCTGTTCGGCGATTCCGATATTGATTTCCATGGTTTGTCTCCTTTCAGGTGAGCCCAGGGTTTCTATCCCGCAGTGTTGGGAAGAGCCTAACACGCAGGACGTCGGGATGATCTTGGCTTATATCAATGAATGCGATGTTTAGAGGCTATCGATAACGCGCGGTTCCTTTTTGACTCAGAGACCTGGGGGGATTGCTGTGCTGTCGGGATCAAATTCGCCTCTACTGCTTGGCTGCGCATGGCGAGAGTGTTTCGGCAGATCATCGGGAGGTCGCTGGCACAGGTAAGTCCATGGTCGTTGCAGATGCAGGTGGCGCTGTTGATTGTAGAAGCCATCTGCCGGGCGGCTGCGTCAGGACGATTTACGCTATATAATCCCGCTCTTTATCGAAGCGCGGTGTGCGGTTGGACGTTCGCCGCGGAGTGGCTCCTGCCCAGGGCGTTGGGGGCTGCCTGACCTATCCAAGACCTTAGAGAAGCGAAACACGATCATGATGCGCAGCCACTATTGCGGCCAACTGAACGAGAGCCTGGATGGCCAGGAAATCACCCTTTGCGGCTGGGTACACCGTCGCCGTGACCATGGCGGGGTGATCTTCCTCGATATTCGTGATCGTGAAGGTCTGGCTCAGGTGGTGTTCGACCCTGATCGCGCCGAGACCTTCGCCAAGGCCGATCGCGTGCGCAGCGAATACGTCGTCAAGATCACCGGCAAGGTGCGCCTGCGCCCGGAAGGCGCGCGCAACGCCAATATGGCCAGCGGTGCCATCGAAGTACTGGGCTATGAGCTGGAAGTGCTCAACGAAGCGGAAACCCCGCCGTTCCCGCTCAACGAATACACCGACGTCGGCGAGGAAACCCGCCTGCGTTATCGCTTCATCGACCTGCGTCGCCCTGAGATGGCCGAGAAGCTCAAGCTGCGCTCGCGCATCACCTCGAGCATCCGTCGCTACCTGGACGACAACGGCTTCCTTGATGTCGAGACGCCGATCCTGACCCGCGCCACCCCGGAAGGCGCGCGCGATTACCTGGTGCCGAGCCGCACCCACGCCGGCAGCTTCTTCGCCCTGCCGCAGTCGCCGCAGTTGTTCAAGCAGCTGCTGATGGTGGCCGGCTTCGACCGCTACTACCAGATCGCCAAGTGCTTCCGCGACGAGGACCTGCGTGCCGACCGTCAGCCGGAATTCACCCAGATCGATATCGAGACGAGCTTCCTCGATGAAAAAGACATCATGGACATCACCGAGACCATGGTGCGCAATCTGTTCAAGGAAGTGTTGGGCGTCGAGTTTGGCGCGCTGCCGCACATGACCCTGGCCGAAGCCATGCGCCGCTTCGGTTCGGACAAGCCGGACCTGCGCATTCCGCTGGAGCTGGTCGACGTCGAGGACCAGCTCAAGGATGTCGAATTCAAGGTCTTCGCGGGCCCGGCCAACGACCCGAAATGCCGCGTCACTGCGCTGCGTGTACCGGGCGGGGCGAGCATGCCGCGCAAGCAGATCGACGACTACACCAAGTTCGTCGGCATCTACGGCGCCAAGGGCCTGGCCTATATCAAGGTCAACGAACGTGCGGTCGGTGTCGAAGGTCTGCAGTCGCCGATCGTCAAGAACATCCCGCTGGACAACATCAACGTCATCCTCGACCGCGTTGGCGCCGTCGATGGCGATATCGTGTTCTTCGGCGCCGACAAGGCCAAGATCGTCAGCGAGGCCCTGGGCGCGCTGCGTATCAAGCTGGGGCACGACCTCAATCTGTTCACCTGTGAGTGGGCGCCGCTGTGGGTCGTCGACTTCCCGATGTTCGAGGAAAACGACGACGGTAGCCTGACTGCCATGCACCACCCGTTCACCTCGCCGAAGTGCACGCCTGAGGAGCTGGAAGCCAATCCGGCTGCTGCGCTGTCGCGTGCCTACGACATGGTGCTCAACGGTACCGAGCTGGGTGGCGGTTCGATCCGTATCCACGACAAGGCCATGCAGCAGACCGTGTTCCGTGTGCTCGGCATCAGCGAAGAGGAGCAGCAGGAGAAGTTCGGCTTCCTGCTCGATGCACTCAAGTACGGTGCGCCGCCCCATGGTGGCCTGGCCTTCGGCCTGGATCGCCTGGTGATGCTGATGACCGGTGCGCAGTCGATTCGTGAAGTGATCGCCTTCCCGAAAACCCAGAGCGCGGCTTGCGTTATGACTCAGGCGCCGGGTGTGGTGGACGGCAAGTCGCTGCGCGAGCTGCATATCCGCCTGCGCGAGCAACCCAAGGCCGAATAAGCCTGTACAAGAAGCCTGGATTTCCAGGCTTCTTCGTTATGGGGCAGCTGTCCGTGCGCCCCTGCAATTCTCAAGTGGAAAAGATGGAGTGAGTTATGGCTGGTCATTCCAAGTGGGCCAACATCAAGCACCGCAAGGGGCGTCAGGACGCCAAGCGGGGCAAGATCTTCACCAAGCTGATTCGTGAGCTGACGGTCGCCGCCAAGCATGGTGGCCCGATCCCGGCGGACAACCCGCGTCTGCGCCTGGCCGTGGACAAGGCGCTGACCAACAATATGTCGCGCGAGGTGATCGATCGCGCCATCGCCCGTGGTGCCGGCAACAACGAAGCCGACAACGTCGTCGAGTTCAGCTACGAAGGCTACGCGCCCAGCGGTGTGGCGATCATCGTCGAGGTGATGACCGATAACCGCAACCGCACCGCAGCCGAAGTGCGGCATGCCTTCACCAAATGCGGCGGCAACCTCGGCACCGATGGTTCGGTCGCCTACATGTTCGACCGCAAAGGGCAGATCAGCTTCGCACCGGGTGTCGATGAGGACGCCTTGATGGAAGCAGCCCTGGAAGCTGGGGCCGACGATGTGGAAATGGGTGAGGATGGCTCGGCGCTGGTATCGACCAGTTTCACCGAGTTTCACGCGGTGAACGAGGCGCTGAGTGCGGCCGGGTTCAAGGGTGAAGAGGCAGAGATCGACATGATCCCGTCGATTAGTGCGCCGATCACTGATCTGGAAACGGCGCAGAAGGTCTTCAAGCTGATCGACATGCTCGAAGATCTGGATGACGTGCAAAACGTCTATCACAACGCTGAAGTCGCCGACGAGATCATGGAGCAGCTCGGCTGAGGCTGTAGCCTGAATGTGTAGGGTGGGCCGGGCGGCGATCCGCTTTAGCCCTCCATGCGGTGCGACCCTGGTGGGCTGAAGCCCACCCTACGCCCTGCAATCCAAGATGTGTTCTCTGGATTGCATTCGGGCTACGAACGAGGAGGCCGGAAGCGCTGCATGGTGCTTCCGGCTTTTTTCGTCTGGCTGAGCAGTGGCGGATGACGCAGCTGGGGGCGCCCCGTATACTCGCCAACTGGATAAATAGACAGTTGCTGATATGACCCTGATCCTAGGTATCGACCCCGGTTCGCGCATCACCGGTTATGGCGTGGTACGCGATACCGGGCGCGGCTGCGAGTACGTGGCCTCGGGCTGCATTCGCACTGGCAACGGACCGCTGGCCGAGCGCCTGCAGATCGTCTTTCGCGGCGTTAGCGAGGTGATTCGCACCCATGGCCCGGTGACCATGGGCATCGAGCAGGTGTTCATGGCGCGCAATGCCGACTCGGCGCTCAAGCTGGGGCAGGCGCGAGGTGCCGCTATCGTCGCTGCGGTGGAGGCGGGGCTCGAGGTGAGCGAGTACACCGCCACCCAGGTCAAGCAGGCCGTGGTTGGCTCCGGGGCGGCGGACAAGCAGCAGGTACAGATGATGGTCATGCACTTGCTCAAGCTGGTGCAGAAGCCACAGATCGACGCCTCCGATGCGCTGGGTATCGCCCTGTGCCATGCCCACCATCGGCAGAGTCTCATTCCTCATGGGCTGGCCGGCGCCAAGCGGCGTGGCGGTCGTCTTCGTTTGTAATCGGATCAAAGGAACACAGTGGTGATCGGACGTTTGCGCGGCACCCTGGCGGAGAAGCAGCCGCCGCATTTGCTTCTGGATGTGAATGGCGTCGGTTATGAGCTGGAAGTACCGATGACGACCCTTTATCGTCTGCCTGCGGTGGGTGAGCCGGTAACCCTGCACACTCATCTGGTGGTGCGTGAGGATGCGCATCTGCTCTACGGTTTTTTCGAAAAGCGCGAGCGCGAGCTGTTCCGCGAGCTGATTCGTCTCAATGGCGTTGGTCCCAAGCTGGCGCTGGCGCTGATGTCCGGGCTCGAGGTCGATGAGCTGGTGCGCTGCGTGCAGGCGCAGGACACCGCAGCGCTGGTCAAGGTGCCGGGAGTCGGCAAGAAAACCGCTGAGCGCCTGTTGGTCGAGCTCAAGGATCGTTTCAAGGCCTGGGAGTCGATACCGTCCATTGCGCCCCTGGTGGTTGAACCTCAACTGGCTCAGGCAGTCTCAAGCGCGGAGAACGACGCCGTCAGTGCGCTGATATCCCTCGGCTACAAGCCGCAGGAGGCCAGCCGAGCCGTTGCCGCCGTCAAGGAGGATGGGATGAGCAGCGAAGATTTGATCCGACGCGCACTGCGCGGCATGGTTTAGTGGAACCTTATTGATGATCGAAGCCGATCGCCTGATTACCGCCAGCCCACGTGAGCGCGAAGAACAGCAGGATCGTGCCATTCGCCCGTTACGTCTGGCCGACTACATCGGTCAGCCTGTGGTGCGCGAGCAGATGGCACTGTTCATCCAGGCTGCGCGGGGCAGGGCGGAAGCGCTCGACCATACGCTGATCTTCGGCCCGCCGGGCCTGGGCAAGACCACCCTGGCCAATATCATTGCCGAGGAAATGGGCAGCTCGATCAAGAGCACCTCTGGCCCGGTCCTCGAGCGTCCGGGAGATCTGGCTGCGCTACTGACCAACCTGGAAAGCGGCGATGTGCTGTTCATCGACGAAATTCATCGTCTTTCGCCGGTGGTCGAGGAAGTGCTGTATCCGGCGATGGAGGACTTCCAGCTCGATATCATGATCGGCGAGGGGCCCGCGGCGCGCTCGATCAAGCTGGATCTGCCGCCGTTCACTCTGGTCGGCGCTACTACCCGTGCCGGCATGTTGACCAATCCCCTGCGCGACCGCTTCGGCATCGTCCAGCGCCTGGAGTTCTACGGTATCGACGACTTGGCCACCATCGTTTCGCGCTCTGCCGGTATTCTCGGGCTGCCCATCGAGGCCAAAGGCGCGTTCGAGATCGCTCGTCGCGCGCGTGGCACGCCACGTATCGCCAACCGCCTGCTGCGCCGTGTGCGCGATTTCGCCGAAGTGCGCGGCACGGGGCATATCTCCCAGTCGATCGCCGATCAGGCACTGAATCTGCTGGATGTCGACGAACGTGGCTTCGACCACTCTGACCGACGTCTACTGCTGGCCATGATCGAGAAGTTCGACGGCGGACCGGTTGGGCTGGACAGCCTGGCTGCGGCCATCGGCGAAGAGCGCCATACCATCGAGGACGTGCTCGAGCCTTACCTGATTCAGCAGGGCTACATGATGCGCACGCCGCGCGGGCGAGTGGTCACCCGGCATGCCTATCTGCACTTCGGGCTGAACATCCCCAAGCGCTCGGGTGAGTCGCCCGGTGGTGACCTTTTCAGTGCAGGTGATCAATGACGAAAAAATTGTTACCGGGCCGGATTGGCAAGCAGCAGGCCGGGGACTAGAGTATGCGCGCGCAAAACGGAGTCCAGCCGTTCAGCCACCATTGCCGGGTCTATTACGAAGACACTGATGCAGGCGGCATCGTCTACTACGTCAACTATCTCAAATTCATGGAGCGGGCTCGCACCGAGCGCCTGCGTGAGCTGGGTTATGCCCAGTCGACGCTTGCCGGTGAGGGCCTGTTGTTCGTCGTGCATTCGGCCGAGGCGCGTTATCACGCGCCGGCACGTCTGGATGACGAACTGGTGATCAGCGCTGATGTGATCGAATTGAACCGTGCCAGCCTGCGCTTTCGTCAACAGGTCAGGCGGGCTGCGGATGATGTGCTGCTCTGCGAAGGGCAGTTCCTGGTGGCCTGTGTGCGCGCCGACAACTTGAAACCCCGGGCTATCCCCGAAACCCTGCGACACGCGTTCGCCGGGACGCAGGCGCCGGGTTTAATTGCAGCAGGAGAGTAAGCGTGGAAGCTAACGCCGTTGACCATATGTCGATGTGGAGTCTGATCAGTAACGCCAGCCTGGTGGTTCAGCTGGTCATGCTGACCCTGGTGGCCGCGTCGGTCATTTCCTGGGTGATGATCTTCCAGCGCAGCAATGCGCTGCGTGCCGCCAAGCGTGCGCTGGACAACTTCGAAGATCGTTTCTGGTCCGGCATCGACCTGTCCAAACTGTATCGTCAGGCTGGCAGCAATCCTGATCCGGATTCCGGTCTGGAGCAGATTTTCCGTGCCGGCTTCAAGGAGTTCTCCCGCTTGCGCCAGCAGCAGGGCGTCGACCCTGATGCGGTGATGGACGGTGTGGCGCGCGCCATGCGCGTGGCCATCTCCCGAGAGGAAGAGAAGCTGGAAACTGCACTGCCGTTTCTCGCCACCGTAGGTTCCACCAGTCCGTACATCGGCCTGTTCGGTACCGTATGGGGAATCATGAACTCCTTCCGCGGCCTGGCTCAGGTACAGCAGGCCACCCTGGCCACTGTCGCCCCGGGTATCGCCGAAGCGCTGATCGCTACCGCCATCGGTCTGTTCGCCGCAATTCCCGCCGTCATCGCCTACAACCGCTTTTCGGCCCGTGGCGAGATGCTGATCGGCCGCTACTACACCTTCGCCGACGAGTTCCAGGCCATCCTGCACCGCAAGGTGCACACCTCGGAAGACTAAGACGCGCGCACAGGATAGGTTCTAGCCATGGCGAGAATTCGCAACAGACGCAAACCGGTCGCCGAGATGAACGTGGTGCCCTACATCGACGTGATGTTGGTGCTGCTGGTCATTTTCATGGTCACCGCGCCGATGCTCAACCAGGGCGTCAAAGTCGATCTGCCCAAGGTCAGCAGTGAAGCGCTGCCGCAGGACAACGATGCGCAGGTGCTGACCATCTCCATCAAGGCCGACAAGACCTACTACTGGAACATGGGTAGTGAGGTCGACGTCGATACCGAGCAGGAGCGTGCCTCCACGCTGGCGCAGATGACCCAGGCCGTCTCGGCGATCATTGCCGAAAATCGTCGTCAGGGTAAGAAGGTGCAGGTGTTCGTGCGCGGCGACAAATCGGTGGACTACGGCACCGTGATGGCGGCCATGGGCGGTCTGCAACAGGCCGACGTGGGTAACGTCGGATTGATTACCGAGGCTCCCTGATGCAGCAAACCGAGCGTTCGCAATCGGAAAGCTACTTCTGGCCTATCGTCTGGGCCGTGGGGTTGCACGTCCTGATGTTCGCCATGCTGTTCGTCAGCTTCGCCTTCTCGCCGGAACTGCCGCCGGCGCGTCCGGTGGTGCAGGCTACGCTGTATCAGTTGCAGTCACAGAGTCAGGCCACCACCCAGACCACCCAGAAGATTGCCGGGGAGGCGCAGAAAACTTCCGCTCCGCAATTCGAGACCGAGCGTCTGGAGCAGAAGAAAGCCGAAGAGCAGAAACAGGCTCAAGCTGAGGCGCAGAAGGTCGCCGCGGCCAAGAAAGCCGAGGAACAAAAGCAGGCTGAGGAGGCTCGAAAGGCCGAAGCGGCGAAGAAAGCCGAGGCCGAGAAGGCCGCTGAGCAGAAGCGCCAGGCGGATATCGCCAAGAAGCGCGCCGAGGAAGAGGCGAAGAAGAAAGCCGCAGAGGACGCCAAGAAGAAGGCTGCCGAGGACGCGAAAAAGAAAGCGGCGGAAGAGGCGAAGAAAAAGGCTGCTGCCGAAGCTGCTAAGAAGAAGGCTGCCGAGGATGCCAAGCGCAAGGCCGAAGAGGCTCGACGCAAGGCGGCCGAGGATCAGAAGGCTGCGGCGCTGGCCGATTTGCTGTCGGACAACGTGCAGAACCAGCAGGCGCTGGCCGAAACCCATGGCGATCAGGTGGCCGGTAACCTCGACGATCTGATCATCAAGCTGATCACCGAGAACTGGCAGCGTCCGATGTCGGCGCGCCGTGGCATGAGCGTTGAGCTGTTGATTCAGATGCTGCCTGACGGCACCGTGACCAACGCCAGCGTATCGCGCTCCAGTGGCGATGCGCCGTTCGACAACTCGGCCGTTGCTGCTGTACGTAACGTCGGGCGTATTCCCGAGATGCAACAATTGGATCGCGCTACCTTCGATAGTCGGTACAGGCAGCGCCGCGTGATTTTCAAACCGGAGGATTGAGCTCTGTGAACAACCTGATTCGTATCGCCCTGCTGGGGCTGGTCATGCTGGTCGGTAGCGTCCAGGCGGCCGATCCGCTGGTGATCTCCCAAGGCGCCGACCGCGCTACGCCCATTGCCGTCGTACCCTTCGGCTGGCAGGGTGGCTCGGTACTGCCCGAGGACATGTCGCAGATCATCGGCAACGACCTGCGCAACTCCGGCTACTTCGAACCCATTCCGCGGCAGAACATGATCAGCCTGCCGACCCAGGCCAGCGAGGTCATCTATCGCGACTGGAAGGCCCTCGGCGCGCAGTACGTGCTGGTCGGCAACATCGTGCCCAACGGCGGCCGCCTGCAGGTGCAGTACGCGCTGTTCAACGTCAACACCGAGCAGCAGGTCATGACCGGCAACGTCGGTGGCGGCACCGATCAGTTGCGCGACATGGCTCACCATATCGCCGACCAGTCCTTCGAGAAGCTCACCGGCGTCAAGGGGGCGTTCTCCACGCGTCTGCTGTACGTCACGGCCGAGCGCATGGGCGCCAACAATACCCGCTACACCCTGCAGCGTTCGGACTACGATGGTGCTCGCGCCGTTACCCTGCTGCAATCGCGCGAGCCGATCCTGTCGCCGTCCTTTGCTCCCGATGGCCGCCGTATCGCCTACGTGTCGTTCGAACAGCGTCGTCCGCGCATCTTCGTCCAGCACATCGACACTGGTCGCCGCGAGCAGATCACCAACTTCGAAGGGCTCAACGGTGCACCGGCCTGGTCGCCGGATGGCAATCGCCTGGCTTTCGTGCTGTCGCGTGACGGTAACCCGGAAATCTATGTGATGGACATGGGGAGTCGGCAGATGCGCCGCATCACCAACCATTACGCCATTGATACCGAACCCTTCTGGGGCAAGGACGGTCAGACCCTTTACTTCACTTCGGATCGCGCGGGCCGCCCGCAGATCTACAAGACCAACATCAATAGCGGGGCAGTGGAGCGAGTGACCTTCGTGGGTAACTACAACGCCAACCCGAAATTGTCGGCGGATGAAAAGACCTTGGTGATGATCCATCGCCAGGATGGTTTTACCGTGTTCAAGGTGGCTGCACAGGACCTGGAAACCAACCGTTTGCGCATACTTTCAGACACAAGTTTGGATGAGTCGCCCACTGTTGCGCCCAATGGCACCATGCTAATCTACGCCACCCGCCAGCAGGGCCGGGGAGTCTTGATGTTAGCGTCCACCAATGGTCGCGTGAGGCTCCCTCTTCCTACCGCTCAAGGCGAAGTTCGAGAGCCTTCTTGGTCCCCTTACCTGAACTGATGCGGTGCTTCACCTTTTTTGCTTAACACAACTGGGGTTCATTAGGAGTTACATGATGGAAATGCTGAAATTCGGTAAGTTCGCTGCACTGTCCCTGGCTCTCGCCGTTGCCGTAGGTTGCTCCTCCAAAGGCGGCGACGCTGCTGGCGAAGGCGCGGTAGACCCGAACGCTGGCTACGGTGCCAACACTGGCGCTGTTGATGGCAGCCTGAGCGAAGAAGCGGCTCTGCGCGCTATCACCACCTTCTACTTCGAGTACGACAGCTCCGACCTGAAAGCCGAAGCCATGCGCGCTCTGGACGTACACGCCAAGGACCTGAAAGGCAACGGCGCTCGCGTCGTTCTGGAAGGCCACGCTGACGAGCGCGGTACCCGTGAGTACAACATGGCTCTGGGCGAGCGTCGTGCCAAGGCCGTTCAACGCTACCTGGTTCTGCAGGGCGTTTCCCCGGCTCAGCTGGAACTGGTTTCCTACGGCGAAGAGCGTCCGGTTGCCACTGGCAACGACGAGCAGTCCTGGGCTCAGAACCGTCGCGTAGAGCTGCGTAAGTAAGCTGCCATGCGAGATTGCCGCCGTATCCTGACCCTTCTGACACTCGCCCTGCCGCTCGCGGCTGTGGCGGAGGTTCCCGTACTGGAAAGCAGCTCCATGCAACAGGGCAGCAGCTATCCACCGGCGGGTTATGGTACGGCCGGCTCCTCCGCCGGAGTGGGCGCGCAAGCGCCCGCTTCTGCGCAGGGTATGCTGTTCAACCAGCTTGAGCAGATGCAGCAGGAAATTGCGCAGCTGCGTGGCATGGTCGAAGAGCAGCAGAATGAAATTCAGCGCCTCAAGCAGGAAGGCCTGGAGCGTTACCAGGATCTGGACCAACGTATTTCTTCCGGCGCTGCGGCCGGTGGAAGTCCCGCACAGAATTCAGCCGATGGCGCCGTAAACGCCAATGGCACCCCGACGCCGCCTGCTGCACAGCAGCAGAGCAGCGCCGAGCCGGGTGATCCGGCCAAGGAGAAGCTGTACTACGATGCCGCTTTCGACCTGATCAAGGCGAAGGACTTCGACAAGGCATCACAGGCATTCGCGGCTTTCCTTAATCGTTACCCCAACAGCCAGTACGCTGGTAACGCGCAGTACTGGTTGGGTGAGGTGAATCTGGCCAAGGGTGACCTGCAAGCAGCAGGCCAGGCTTTTGCCAAGGTCAGCCAAGCCTATCCGAGCCATGCCAAGGTCCCCGATTCGCTGTTCAAACTGGCCGATGTCGAGCGTCGCCTGGGGCATAACGACAAGGCTCGCGGTATCCTGCAACAGGTCATCGCCCAGTATCCGGGCAGCTCGGCTGCCCAACTGGCCCAGCGCGACCTGCAGCGCCTGTAAGCCGAACGTAGTGAATGAACCCGCGCATGTCGCGGGTTTTTCTTATCCGTCATTCGGCGACTTCCATTAGAATGCGCGCTCGTATGGTGGGCGTTGTTTCAGCTCGGCTGATGTCTTTGCCACCATGCCTTGTCGAATGTCGGCCATAGCCGGTATTCCTGTCTTTTCACGCAACGGAGGCGGATGGCCTGTTTCGTCATCACGCCCGTGGCTACCATGCAAGAAACCCTGCGCATCACCGAGATTTTCTATTCATTGCAGGGGGAGACGCGTACCGCCGGCTTGCCGACGGTATTCGTGCGCCTGACCGGCTGCCCCCTGCGCTGTCAGTACTGTGACACCGCCTACGCCTTCAGCGGTGGCGAGATCGTCACACTGGATCGCATCCTCGACCAGGTGGCCGCCTACCGGCCGCATTACGTCTGCGTCACCGGCGGCGAGCCATTGGCCCAGCCCAACTGCATTCGCTTGCTAACCCGCCTGTGCGATGCCGGCTACGAAGTGTCGCTGGAAACCAGTGGCGCGCTCGACGTGGCGGCGGTCGATCCACGGGTCAGCAAGGTGCTGGATCTGAAGACGCCTGGCTCCGCCGAAGTGCAGCGCAACCGCTACGAGAACATCCAGTGGCTGACCCGCAACGATCAGGTCAAGTTCGTCATCTGCTCGCGCGAGGACTACGACTGGGCGATTTCCAAGTTGATCGAGCATGACCTGGCGGCCCGAGCCGGCGAGGTGTTGTTCTCACCCAGTCATACGCAGGTGGAGGCACGTGCGCTGGCCGAGTGGATCATCGCGGACAATCTGCCGGTGCGCCTGCAGTTGCAGCTGCACAAGATTCTCTGGAACGACGAGCCGGGACACTGACCATGAATGACAAGAAAGCGGTCATCCTTCTTTCCGGTGGGCTCGACTCGGCCACCGTGGTCGCCATGGCCAGGGCCGAAGGTTATGCCTGCTACAGCATGAGCTTCGATTACGGGCAGCGTCATCGTGCCGAGTTGCAGGCAGCCGAGCGCGTCGCCCGACAGCTGGGCGTGGTCGAGCACAAGGTAATCGGCCTGAACCTAAACGGTATCGGTGGCTCGGCGCTGACCGATAGCAGCATCGCCGTGCCCGAGGCGCCTACCGAAGGCATTCCTTCCACCTACGTGCCGGCGCGCAACACCGTGTTCCTGGCACTGGCGCTGGGTTGGGCGGAAGTGCTCGAAGCGCGCGATATCTTCATAGGTGTCAATGCGGTGGATTATTCAGGGTATCCCGATTGTCGCCCGGAGTTCGTCGAAGCCTTCGAGCGCATGGCCAACCTGGCGACCAAGGCGGGTGTGCAAGGGCAGAGCTTCAGCATCCGTGCGCCGCTGCAGCAGATGAGCAAGGCCGAGATCATTCAGGTAGGGATGAGCTTGGGCGTGGATTACGCACTGACCGTCTCCTGCTATCAGGCTGATGACGACGGCCGTGCGTGTGGCAAGTGCGATAGCTGCCGCCTGCGCGCCGCTGGTTTTGTCGCTGCCGGTGTGCCTGATGCAACCCGCTACTTCTGAAATTTTTTCCGCGAAGTGTTGATTTCCTGAATTAAATCAGTATCATGCGCCTCGCGTTGGGTCGTTAGCTCAGTTGGTAGAGCAGTTGGCTTTTAACCAATTGGTCGTAGGTTCGAATCCTACACGACCCACCAGATCGCAAAGCCAGTCGCAAGACTGGCTTTTTTTTGCTCTCGGAAAAGCCCTCTGGCCGATGTTGCCCTGCCTGTGGCGATGGGCAGCCAGGGGGTATACTCGCAGCTCGCTCAAGAGCGCCGCAGGTTCGATGATATGACGCAGATTTCCGAACGCCTTCTGGTTCAAGCCCACCTCGATGCAAAGCAGCCCAAACCGCTGACTACCGAGGAGGAGTCTTTCTATCGCCGTGAAATCGCCGCGGAGCTGAAGAAGCAGAATGCGGTGCTGGTAGCGCACTATTACTGCGATCCGGTCATCCAGGCCCTGGCCGAGGAAACCGGTGGCTGCGTTTCCGACTCTCTGGAAATGGCCCGCTTCGGCAATCAGCACCCCGCGCAGACCGTGGTGGTGGCCGGGGTCAAGTTCATGGGCGAGACGGCGAAAATCCTCAACCCGGAAAAGCGTGTGCTGATGCCGACCCTGGAGGCGACCTGTTCGCTCGATCTAGGTTGCCCGGTGGATGAGTTCTCGGCCTTCTGCGATCAGCACCCGGAGCGCACTGTGGTGGTTTACGCCAACACCTCGGCGGCGGTGAAGGCGCGTGCGGACTGGGTGGTGACCTCCAGCTGCGCGCTGGAGATCGTCGAGAGCCTGATGGACAACGGCGAGACTATCATCTGGGCCCCGGACAAGCATCTGGGCAACTACATCCAGCGCGAGACCGGTGCCGACATGCTGCTGTGGGATGGCGCCTGCATCGTGCACGAGGAGTTCAAGTCCAAGCAGTTGCTGGACATGAAAGCCCTGTACCCGGACGCCGCCATCCTGGTGCACCCGGAATCACCACAGAACGTGGTTGAGCTCGCCGACGCAGTAGGCTCCACCAGCCAATTGATCAAAGCCGCGCAGACGCTGCCGAACTCCACCTTCATCGTCGCCACCGACCGCGGCATCTTCTACAAGATGCAGCAGTTGTGCCCGGACAAGACCTTCATCGAGGCGCCGACGGCAGGTAATGGTGCTGCCTGTCGTAGCTGTGCGCACTGCCCGTGGATGGCGATGAACACGCTGGAGCGCGTGCTGACTGGGCTGCGCGAAGGTTCAGGTGAGATTCATGTCGACCCGGCGCTGATTCCCAAGGCGATCAAGCCGCTCAAGCGCATGCTCGATTTCACCCAGGCCGCACGAATGAAGGTCGCCGGCAACGCCTGACCGCTAGTAGTCAAAGAGAAGCCCAGCAAATGTTGGGCTTCTTGCTTTAACGTAGTCCGGATGCAATCGGGGAATGGCAGAGGCGAATACCCCCTGGATTGCATCCGGGTTACGGCAACTCGTCAGCTCAGGTTGCCCAATTCTCCGGTTCGTTGACCACATTGAGCAGGGCGCGCAGGCGGCCATAGTCACGCCCATTGAAGGCGAAGGCCAGGCGCGTGAGGTCGCACAGCTCCGGTTCGTCGCGTTCCTGCTCGCAATGAGGTTGCTGGGTAAAGCCGCCTTCTTTGCACAGCACGGCGAAGTCAGCATGCAACTTGGCCAGAGCTGCCTCGTTGAGCGCATGATTGAGACGAATCACGAAGCGATCCTTGAGCCAGCGGCTGGAGTGGAAGTTGCGGTAGAAGCGGGCGATTTCGTCCACCGCTTCTTCGGCGCTATAGACCAGGTGCATCAGGTTGAGATCGGTAGGCAGGATGTAGCCGTTATCGCCAAGCTGCCGGCGGATGAAACCCAATGCATCCTCCCAGTAGCTGCCACCCGGTTGATCGAGCAGTACCACGGGCACCAGTGGGCTCTTGCCGGTCTGGATCAGGGTCAGCACTTCCAGCGCTTCGTCGAGGGTGCCGAAACCGCCGGGGCACAGCACCAGGCCGTCGGCCTCCTTGACGAAAAACAGCTTGCGCAGAAAGAAGAAGTGGAACGACAGCAGGTGATGGCTGCCGCGCATGGTCGCGTTGGCGGTTTGTTCGAAGGGCAGGGTGATATTGAAGCCCAGGCTGCTTTCCGCGCCGGCGCCTTCATGAGCGGCGGCCATGATGCCGCCACCGGCACCGGTGACCACCATCAGATCGCGGTGTGCCAGTAAGGCGCCGAGCTCGCGAGCCTGCCTGTACAGGGGGTGATCGGCTGGCGTTCGTGCCGAGCCGAACACCGTGACCTTGCGCCGCCGTTTCAGTTGTTCCAGCACGCCGAAGGCATGTTCCATCTCGCGCAGGGTCTGCATCATGATCTTGGCGTCCCAGCGGTTACGATCCGCCTGGGCCATGTGGATCACCGTGGTGAGCATCTCGCGGTACAGCGACAGGTTGGGGCTGTTGCTCGGGGTTGCCAGAGCGACCAGTTCTTCCACCTTGCTGCTCAGGTCGACCTCGCTGGTTTGCACGTGGCGCGACAGATAGTCGTCCGGTTCAAAGGGCATGGAAACTCTCCTCTTCTTGGCCAGTGGCAGGCGCGCAGCCTCACACCTTGGCCGGTTCCCTGATTATGGAGTGTCAGGCAGCTTGCCACAGGCAGTCTGCCGTTTCGTTGCCATCTTTTCGTAAGTGCCGGTTACAGGGCGATCTGCTCGCCGGGTTCGGGAATGTTGGCGATCCAGTTCAAGCGTTCGTGCAGAGCCTGTTGCAGCGCCTGCATCTTCTCCAGTTCGCCATGGACCAGATGCAGCTCGGGGTGGTGTTCGAACTGGCTGGCCCAGTCGATCAATTGTGACTGACCGGCATGTGCGGAGAAGCCCCCCAGAGTATGTACCTTGGCTTTTACGGCAATGCGCTGGTGTAGCACCTTGACCGTATCGGCGCCGTCAACGATCAGTCGCCCAAGCGTGCCCTTGGCCTGAAAACCGGGGAACACCAGATGGCAGTTCTCGCGCCAGAGGTTGTGCTTGAAGTGATGGACGATACGACCGCCATTGCACATACCGGCACCGGCGATGATGATCGCGCCGCTCTTGATCCGGTTGATCGCCATGGAATCTTCGGCGGTTGGGGTGCAGCGCAGGATAGGCAGCCAGTCCTCGATGCGTTTCACGCTCTTGGCCGCCAGTGCGGCCCGATCCTCGCTCGCGAACTGATCATGGAAACGGCTGTAGATGGCGTTGGCGCGGATGGCCATCGGGCTGTCGAGGAACACCGCCTGCTGAGGCAGGCGGCCCTCCTGGTAGAAGCGGCCGAGGTAGTAGATCAGGTCCTGGGTGCGACCGACGGCGAAGGAAGGGATCAGCACGTTGCCGCCTTCACGATGGGCCTGCTGCAGGATGTCGGCCAACTCTTCCAGGGTTTCGTCGCTGGCGCGGTGATCACGGTCGCCGTAGGTCGACTCCATCAGTAGCACGTCGGCTTGGTTCAACTGCGCCGGGGCCTGCATCAACGGGGAGCAGGTGTTGCCCAGATCGCCCGAAAACACCAGGTGACGGTGCAGGTGATGGTCCTCCACCCGCATCTCGACAATGGCCGAGCCGAGGATATGGCCGGCATTGTGGAAGGTTACCTGTACGCCCTTGGCCACCTCGACCTGTACGCCATAGGCGTGCGCACGGCGCTGGCTGAGCGCCTGCTCGGCGTTGGCTACCGTGTACAGCGGTTTGATCGCGGGCTTGCCCTGCCGTGCACGCCAGCGGTTCTCCCATTCGGCGTCCTTCTCTTGGAGGAAGGCCGAGTCCAGGAGCATCAGTTCGAGCAGTTCGCAACTCGCCTCGGTGGCATGGATCGGGCCGCGATAGCCCTCTGCGACCAGTCGTGGCAGTAGCCCACTGTGATCGAGGTGGGCGTGGGAAATCACTACCGCGTCCAGACTGTGCGGGTCGAATGGGAAGGCGCTGCGGTTCTGATCTTCTTCCTGGCGACGCCCCTGGTGCATGCCGCATTCCAGCAGAACCCTGGCGCCGTCGCGGCTTTCCACCAGATAGCAGGAGCCCGTGACTTGCTGGATTGCGCCGATGAAAGTGAGCAGGGCCATGATCCTATCCTTATCGTGATGATGAGGTGAGTGTGCCGGCTCTACGCGGTGCGGATCTTGATGCAGGTCAGCCGGTCCTTGCCATGTTTTTCAAGCATAGCCGGCAGACCCGTCGCCGTTCGTCTGGGCGGGTGAGTTCTGGTTTGGTGTTTGACTCATGCGTACAGAGCAAGTGTGCGCTGTCTTGTGTAGGCGGAGAGCCCGCAGGCCGACGAGCAGGCGGAACCTCACCTGTTGTGCCGAGTCTTCTGTTTGGTCAACGGGAAGGGAGCGGTAGGTATGCCCAAGCTGATTCTGGAGATCGAAACGGACCTCTACAGCAAGCTGCAGCAGGCAGCACGAAGCAGCCAGCTGAGCCTTGAGGACGAGTGCATGCGGCGTCTCGAAGGCGGAAGACGCCGTTCACGCTACATGGAGGCCTTGCTTGCCGAGTTGCGCGCCAATGACGCGCAACGTCGAGCGCAAAGAGGCTGACATCAGCCCAGTTCAGAGGCCGCAGTCGCCCTTGTCGAAGACTTCGACGGTCACCGGGCGATTACTCCGGTACTCGCTGAACTGATAGCGCAGTTGTGCGCCCTGAGCGAGGAGGCTGCGATAGCCCGGATTACGGCAGACACTTGCGGCCAGTTGCGTGCGTACGGTGTCCGGGTTGCCTCGCATTTTCCCGGCATGCGCCTCACGCACGCTGAGGTGGTTGATCAGCGTGTGTCCCTCCACGGTATAGCCCTGATCAAGAATGTCCTCATTGATCGCTCGCGGGGTGCCTTCACTGCTTTGCCGGGCAACCTGCTCCAGGGTCCGGGTCAGTTCCATCTCCTTCAGCGAGGCTGCCTGGACAGCGGGAAGCATCAGGCTGAGCGCGAGAGCGGGGAGGATGTAACGCAGCATGTGGTGTAACTCCTGAAAGCGTGGACGAGGGTTGGACAGGGCCTCGGGGCGAATGTTCGCGGCAATGGCCGTTTGCCTTCATGAAACAAAGTGTTACCGATAGAGACACGATGGCCTCTTGCCGCCGTCCGTGACCACGACCAAAGGCTGGGGATCGTTGCGCAAGCCTGCACGTCACACAGATGAGCCGTCGCAGCCGTCTGTCGCCCTGTGTATACCTGACCGAAAGTCTATCGAGGGCGACAGCCGAGCTGCACGGTGTTCAAGCAGCGTGCAGGAGAATAACAATGACAATGCTCTTTCGGCGTTGGCCATCGCATGTGATGGTCGGCAGTTTACTGGTTTTGCCCGCCCTGCAGGTGCAGGCATCCGGTTATCACTTTGGTTCGCAATCGGTGGCGGCGCAGGGTACGGCGCATGCCAACGGTGCCGAGGCGGCCGACCCCTCGACCATTTTCTACAACCCAGCAGGCCTGGCCCGGCTCAAGGGCACTCAGGTGACCTCTGGCCTGACTATCTTGCTGCCGGACGGCGACTACAAGGACAAGGGGAGTCGCGATGCATTCGGTAATCCTGTCTCGGGGGATGCGGGGGAGTTTCTGCCCGATGCCGCCGCGGCGCCCAATTTTTATTTTTCCCGCGAGATCAACGATCAGGTGACGGTTGGCCTGGGCATCTTCACTCCGTTCGGTGCCAAGCTCGACTACAAGGAGGACTGGGCCGGGCGCTATGGCATCCAGTCGGCGAGCCTGGAGACGGTGACTTTCAACCCGAGCATTTCCTACCGGTTCAACGAACATCACAGTATCGGTTTTGGCGTGTCGGCCCAGTACATCAAATCGGTTCAGCGCGGCGCGGCGGATGTAAAAGGCGCATCGCGACAACTGGCTGGGCAGTTCGTCGATGCGAACTACGAAAGTACTCGTAATGCGGCGGACCCTCTCCTGGGGCCTATCGTGGGAATCATCGCCGGTGTACCAGTCCCGGAGGAAATTACTTCCTGTAGAGGCGTTGCAGACAGGGACGGCTTCGTCGACTGTGTTGCAGGCAATTTTGCTGACAATGTTCAGGGTGACGGCTACTTCCGGGTCAAGGGCGATGATTGGGGCTTCGGTTGGAACATTGGCTACATGTGGGAGCCCACGGAGTCGACGCGCTTTGGCGTGTCCTATCGCTCCAACATTCGTCACACCATGGAAGGGGAAACAAAATGGAGCTTTGCTGATGTGCAGGGCAGTGTTCCCTCTCCAGATACTTCACTCGATGGCGGTATCACTATCCCCATCCTGGACATCTATTTACCGCCAACTGATGCCCTGCAGAAACTGTTCGATGAGGGCAATTGGGTGAACCCAGGTGATTTCGCCGCCACGCGCCTGCACCCCAATTCCAAGGCCAAAACCTCGATAGATACTCCGGAAATGCTCTCCTTCAGTGCCTTCCATCAGCTCAACGACAAGGTGGCATTGATGGCAGATCTGACCTTTACCCGGCATTCACGGCTCGACGAAGTACGCATTGGTATCGACCAGGTTGCCGGTTATCCCTACTTCAATGGCGTGACCGAGGGCGACCTGAGCGTCAAGCAGGACTGGAAGGATACCTACAAGATCTCCCTGGGCATGAATTACCAGTACAGCGATGACCTGTTGCTGCGTACCGGCGTGGCTTACGACAAGTCACCCGTCAACTCGACGCAGTTGCGCCATCCGGCATTTCCCGATGCGGATCGCTACTGGCTGTCCTTCGGCGCGAACTACAAGATGACGCGCGATACCTCGCTGGACCTTGCCTACAGCTACGTGCAGTTCTCCAGCGGCAAGATGGACTATCGTGATGGTTGCTCACCTGCTGGCTGGGTGCCTGGCGCTGGTGGTCTGTACCAGGACAGCGGCGTACGCTGCACCGGTAATGGTGGCAATTACACTGGTGAGTACAACACTCACATCCACTTCATCGGTCTGGCGTTGAACCACACCTTCTGACCCATCGAGCGGCGAACGGGGATGGTAGAATTCCGTCCCCGTTCGCAGTTGCTCCCTCCATGACTCATCCAGCCCCACATGCCGTCGCCCGTTTGCGTGCAGAGCGCCTGGCGCGCAGCGTAAAACCCTTCATCGCCCGCGGTTCGCGCGCCGAGCGCTGCCCCCACTGTCGGGTGCAGCCGACGCATTGCCTATGTGCCTGGCGCCCGCAGGTTCAGGCCAGTGCCGGCATGTGCCTGGTGATGCACGATATCGAGGCGTTGAAACCGAGCAATACCGGTTGGCTGATCGCTGACGTGGTGCCTGAAACTCACGCCTTCGGTTGGACGCGCACCGCTGTCGAGCCGGCGCTGCTGGCACTGTTGGCCGATCCCCAGTGGCAGCCTTATCTGGTCTTTCCCGGTGAGTACGTGGCACCGCAACGCGTGGTGGAAGAGGTGCGTCTTGCGCCCGGCAAAAGGCCGCTGTTCGTGCTGCTCGATGCAACCTGGACCGAGGCGCGCAAGATGTTTCGCAAGAGCCCCTATCTGGATGCACTGCCGGTACTCAGCTTGACCCCGGCGCAGCTGTCGCGTTATCGCCTGCGTCGCTCCACCCGCGGCGAGCACCTGTGCACTGCCGAGGTCGCCGCGATGTGCCTGGAGCTTGCGGGTGACCTGCGTGCCGGCGAGGCACTGGACGATTATCTGGACGCTTTCAGCCAGCACTACCTGGCGGCCAAACGACGCCTGCCACTGGATCTCAACGACGCTCTGCACCAGCGTCTGCAGTCGTACTGCTGAGCTCGCTCGGCAAGGGCTTGGGCCACAGCTGAGCCAGCAGCATGCCGCCGAACATCAGAGCACAACCCAGGTAGCCACGCAGTGCCAGGACTTCGCCTAGTAGCAGGGCACCGGCAATCGCGGCGAACACGGCCTCCAGCGAGAGGATGATCGCCGCGTGCGAGGCAATGGCATGCTGCTGCGCGACCACCTGCAGGGTAAAGCCCACCGCTACGCCAAACAGGCCGCCATAGAATATGGCGGGTGCGGCCTGGAGGATGCCCTCAAGTGTCGCGGTTTCGAAGATTCCCGCCAGTAGCAGGCTGATCACTGCACAGGTGGCGAACTGGATGAAAGCCAGGCGCAGCGGGTCGTGACGGCTGGCGAAGAACCCCACCAGAAGCACATGAATGCCCCAGACGAAGGCGCCGGCAAGCTGCAGCCAGTCGCCGGAGGCTACGGTGAAGCCCTCTCCGACGCTGAGCAGGAACATGCCGACCACTGCCAGACTGGCGCCCAGCCAAATGCCTGCACTGCTGCGCTGGCCGATCAGCAGGCCGAGAATCGGTACCACGATCACGTACAGCCCGGTGATGAACCCGGAGTTGGTCACGGTGGTGAACAGCAGGCCGACCTGCTGCAGGTTTATCCCGAGAGACAGTGCCAGGCCCATGATCACCCCGCCGATCAACAGGTTGCGATTCAAAGGGGCGACCGGGCGTTGCTGACGACGTTGCAACAGGGCTAGCACCGGCAGTAGTGCCAGGCAGGCGAGGGCGAACCGCAGGCCGGTATAAAGGAAGGGGCCGATATTATCCATGCCCAGACGCTGGGCGACGAAGGCGCTGCCCCAGATCATCGCGGTAATCAGCATCAACAGGTCGGCGCGCAGGGCTTGGCTTCGCATTCGGGCGTCTCGGCGGGAAAGCTGCGCATCCTGCCGCAAAGCATTGAACTTGACCACCCCGCCACAGCTCGGCATGCTGAGCGCCGCCGTCGGTCCGAGTGGGGAGTCTGTGATGTTGGATGAGCAGGCTTGAGCGGGTCTTCAGGCGAAAAGCACTGCCATACTCACCTCGGTGCCACTCATAAAAAGAACAGGATCTGCCAATGGCCGCCTACGAAATCCTGATTGCCGACGACCACCCGCTGTTTCGCAGCGCACTGCAGCAAGCCTTGACTCTGGGGCTGGGGCCTGAGGTCCGCCTGGTAGAAGCCGCCAGCATCGCCGAGCTCGAAAGCCATCTGGCCGCCAAGAGCGACTGGGACCTGGTCCTGCTCGATCTGAACATGCCGGGTGCCTACGGCTTTTCCGGTCTGGTGCTGCTTCGCGGCCAGTACCCGCAGATCCCCGTGGTGATGATCTCCGCTCAGGAAGAGGCTGCCGTGGTCAACCGCTCCCGCGAGTTCGGGGCGAGTGGGTTCATTCCCAAGTCCAGCCCGCTGGAAACCTTGCAGCAAGCTGTGCGTCAGGTGCTCGATGGCGATACTTGGTGGCCGCCGCTGGCAGAGGAAAGCGCGCCGGTCTCAGACGAGGCCAAGGCCGCCAGCGCCGGCCTTGCCAGCCTGACGCCGCAGCAGTTCCGTGTGCTGACGATGGTTTGCGAAGGCTTGCTGAACAAGCAGATCGCTTACGAATTGAGCGTTTCCGAGGCGACGGTCAAGGCGCATGTGACGGCGATCTTTCGCAAGCTGGGTGTGCGCACCCGCACTCAGGCGGCGCTGCTGTTGCAGCAGATGGAATCGATCCCCGCGCAGTGAGCCGCGCATCGGCGCTGCGTTGAAAGCAGGCTCGGCCTGCTCATCTATAGCCCCTAAACTGCGCAGCCTCAGCTGCTTTCGCCTTGCATCCCTGTAGCTCGCGATCTCGCATATAGGTGCTCGCGCAGCGAATGCAGTAAGCTGCGCGCCTCGTCCAGAAGGGGTGAGGCGCATGTCGCCATTCAAGGGCCAGACCGGCCTGAAACGTATCCTCAACGCCGCCAGCTATTCGCTCGATGGCCTGCGCGCCGCGTTCTTCGGCGAAGCAGCCTTTCGCCAGCTGGTGTTGCTCAATCTGGTGCTGATTCCATCGGCCTTCGTTCTTGACGTCAGCCGCGGTGAGCGTGCGCTGATGGTGGCCGTCTGTCTGCTGGCGCTGATCGTCGAGTTGCTCAACTCGGCGATCGAGGCGGCCATCGACCGCATTTCTCTGGAGCGCCATCCGCTATCGAAGAACGCCAAGGACATGGGCAGCGCCGCGCAGTTCGTGGCGCTGGGCATGATCGCCTCGGTCTGGGCGGTCATCCTGCTTGGCTGACGCTCAGACGATCGGCGGCAGAACGATCTGATCGCTGCGACTGACGCCGGCGGTCAGCGCACGACACTGCTCGAGAAATTCGCGCATCGCCGCTGTCTGGTACTTCTGCTTGTGCCAGATGAAGTAGAACTGCCGGCGCAGATCCAGCTCCGGAGTTTCCACCGGCATCAGGCTGCCGCGGCGAAAGGCGTCGCGTAGCGCCAGGCGCGAAATGCAGCCGATGCCCAGGCCTGACTCCACTGCGCGTTTGATCGCCTCGGTGTGCTCCAGCTCGAGGCGAATGTTGAGGTTGCGCGGATGATGACGCATGGCCTGATCGAAGGTCAGTCGTGTGCCCGAGCCCTGTTCGCGAAGAATCCAGGCTTCGTGCGTCAGCTCTTCCAGGCTGGCACTGCCACGCCGGGTCAGTGGATGCTGCGGTGCGCAGAACACCACCAGTTCATCTTCGACCCAGGGTTGTACCTCGATATCCGGGTGCTGGCAGTCGCCTTCGATCAAGCCCAGATCCAGCTCGTAATGCGCGATCTGCTGCACCACGTGAGCTGTGTTGTGTACCTGCAATTTCACCCGGCACTCCGGGTGGTGTTGCATGAAACTGCCAATCAGCAGCGTGGCCAGGTAGTTGCCCACCGTCAGAGTGGCGCCAACGTTCAGCGAGCCATAACCGCTTTTGCCGCCCAGCAGGCGTTCGATCTCGCGCGCCTGGTCGATCAGCGCTACCGCCTCGGGCAGCAATTGCCGGCCCAGCGCGTTGAGCGCTAGGCGTTTGCCGGCCCGATCGAACAGCTGGCAGTCGGACTGGCGCTCCAGTTCGGTCAGCGAGGTACTGGTGGCCGACTGCGACAATGCGAGCGATTGCGCTGCGCGCGATACGCTCTCATGCTGCGCCACGGCGACGAATACCTGAAGTTGTCTGAGGGTAAATCGCATATCGATATAACCGATAACCTATATCTTGATAATCCACTTAACAGATATTGTTGCCGCGAATAGAATGCCGCGCAATCGCGCCTTTTGGCGCTGAAGTTCTTCGAGGAAATCATCATGAGCAATATGAACGTCGAGCGCGTGCTCAGCGTCCACCACTGGAACGATACGCTGTTCAGCTTCAAGTGCACCCGTGATCCGGGGCTGCGCTTCGAGAATGGCCAGTTCGTGATGATCGGCCTGCAACAGGACAATGGCCGTCCGCTGATGCGCGCGTACTCCATCGCCAGCCCGAACTGGGAAGAACATCTGGAATTCTTCAGCATCAAGGTGCCGGATGGCCCTCTGACCTCGCAGCTGCAGCACCTGAAGGAAGGCGACGAGATCATCATCAGCAAGAAACCCACCGGCACCCTGGTGCTCGATGACCTCAACCCCGGCAAGCACCTGTACCTGCTGAGCACCGGTACCGGCCTGGCACCGTTCATGAGCGTGATTCAGGATCCGGAAACCTACGAGCGCTTCGAGAAGGTGATCCTGGTCCACGGCGTGCGCTACGTGAACGAAGTCGCCTACCGTGAGTTCATCACCGAGCACCTCCCGCAGAATGAATTCTTCGGTGATGCGCTGAAGGACAAGCTGATCTACTACCCAACCGTGACCCGTGAGCCGTTCGAGAATCAGGGCCGTCTGACCGACCTGATGCGCAGCGGCAAGCTGTTCGCCGACATCGGTTTGCCGCCGATCAACCCGCAGGATGATCGTGCCATGATCTGCGGCAGCCCGAGCATGCTCGACGAGACCAGCGAAGTGCTCGACAGCTTCGGCCTGAAGATTTCCCCACGTATGCGTGAGCCGGGGGACTACTTGATCGAGCGCGCCTTCGTCGAGAAATAAGCTTTCGATCTGCTGCGCGTCGGCCCTGCTGCGTTAAAAACAGGCTCGAAATGCTTATGTGCTACAGCACACTCCGCTTTCTCGCCTGTTTTTGCCTTGCATGACTCTAGCTCGCGAGATCGAATGAAAAGCCGCCCAATTGGGCGGCTTTGTCGTTCGTGGGGCTTGTAGCCCGGATGAAATCCGGGGAGGGTGTGTTGCAACCCCCTGATTTCATCCGGGCTACGTCAGTGTCCTAAAGACGCTTGGCGTCGATGATCAGCACTGGCTCGCGCGGTACGTTCTGGTGCATGCCGCGGTTGCTGGTGGGGACCTGGGCGATCTTGTCCACCACGTCCATGCCACGGGTCACCTTGCCGAACACGGCGTAGCCGAAGTCGCGCGAGCTGTGGTCGAGGAAGGCGTTGTCCTTGTGGTTGATGAAGAACTGGCTGGTGGCCGAGTCGCGTACCTGAGTCCGGGCCATGGCCAGGGTGCCACGTACGTTGTGCAGGCCATTGTCGGCCTCGTTCTTGATCGGTGCGTCGGTGTCCTTCTGGTGCATGTCGGCATCGAAACCACCGCCCTGGATCATGAAGCCCGGAATCACCCGATGGAACTGGGTGCCATTGTAGAAGCCACTGTCGACGTACTTGAGGAAGTTCTGCGTGCTGACCGGTGCCTTGTCGGCGGCCAGTTCCACTTCCACTTCACCCAGGCTAGTGGTCAGCAACACCTTGGGATTTTCCGCAGCCAGCAGGCTGGACGACAGCAGCAGGGCGCCGGTGGCGAGAACGAGTTGCTTGAGCATGATGGTCAGTTTTCCTTGTTGGCAGCCTCGCCGAGGAAGGCGAGTAGAGCGCTATTAAAGCGTTCGGGTTGATCCAGTGGTGTGGCGTGGCGCGAATTTTCGATCACCAGCAGACGCGCATCGGGCATTTCTGCCACGTATTCACGTTTGCGTTCAACTGGCGTGTAGTCGCGGTCGGCTGTGATCACCAGCGTAGGACAGGTGATGCGTCCGAGGCGTTCCCGCACGCCCCAGCCGATGATGGCGTCGAGGCTGGCGAGATAGGCGCGCTTGTCGTTTTGCGGCCAGCGTTCTTCGACCTTGCGTCGCAGCTCTGCCTGCTCGGGTTTGGGGAACAGCAGCTTGGCCAATGCCTTGGCAATGGTCTCCAGGCTGAGCAGGCGTGAGAGTGTCCAGCGTTTGCCGATCTCCAGCCAGTCGCGCGCGCTTCTGGCCTTGACCTCGGGGCCGCTGTTGACGATGGTCAGGCTGCGCAGCAGTTCTGGGCGGTCGACGCCGAGTTGAAATCCGATCATGCCGCCCATGGAGATGCCCACCAGGTGCACGGGTGGCAGTTGCAGGAATTCGATCAGCGCCGCCACGTCATTGGCGAAATCGGCGATGCGATAGGCACCGCGTGGCTTGTCCGAACGGCCGTGACCGCGCACGTCGAGAGCGATCACTCGATAGTGCCGGGCGAGGACGGGAATCTGGTATTCCCAATCACGCGTACTCGAGCCCAGGCCATGCACCAGCAGCAACGGCTGTCCGTGACCATAGTCCTCGTAGTGCAGCTGACAGCCTTCGTTGTCGAAATAGGGCATGACGGAGTTCTCAGTTGGCGGGCTGCGGAGCGGCGAAGGCGGCGTCAAGCGGAGCACTGTCGAAGTTCTTGATCAGTTCGATGAGAATCTGCGTGGCCGGGCCGAGCACCCGCTCTTTGTTGCTGTAGAGGAAGAAGCGCGGTTTGCGGATGCCGCCCTGCGCCAGTGGCAGCGGTTTCAGCAGGCCTTCCTGCACTTCCCGGGCGATCAGGTGGCGCGGCAGCCAGGCGAAGCCCAGGCCGCTGCTGACGAAGGTGCGGGCAGTGGGCAGGCTGCCGACCGTCCAGCGTTGCTCCGCGCCCAGCCAGCCAGCATCACGTGGTTGCAGGCGCCCGCTGTCACGAGTGACCACCTGCATCTGGCCTTCCAGATCCTGAAAGCTAAGCTCACGCTGCAGACGATGTAGCGGGTGCTCCGGGTTGGCGACGGCGACGAATTCTACTTCGTTCAGCTCGATACCCAGATGACCGGTGATGTTCAGCGCGCTGATGGCGAGGTCGGCAGTGCCTTCGAGCAACACTTCCTCGACTCCGGACAACACTTCCTCGCGCAATCGTACCCGGCAACCGCGGCTCTGCGGCATGAAGGCGGTCAAGGCGCGGACAAGATTGGCCGTGGGGTAGGCGGCGTCCACCACCAGGCGTACTTCCGCTTCCCACCCCTGTTCCATGTGGTGGGCCAGGTCTTCCAGCTGGCTGGCCTGCTTGACCAGTTGTCGCGAGCGGCGCAGCAACACGTCACCGGCCTCGGTGAGCACGGCCTTGCGTCCGTCGATGCGCAGCAGCGGTACACCGAGCTGTTCCTGCATACGTGCCACGGTATAGCTGACCGAGGACTGCGAGCGGTGCAGCACTTCGGCCGCCTGGGCGAAGCCGCCCTGATCCACCACGGCTTGCAGCGTGCGCCATTGATCCAGGGTTACGCGAGGAGCTTTCATCACATCATCCTGCTGATTCGGCCTGTTACACTGGTTCTCCCATGTTGGAGAGCACCGATGAAAAAAATAATCTGCTTGCTATTCGCCTTCCTGCCGCTGGCCGCCCACGCCTATCCCATCGAAATGGAGAAGCAGCTCAACGGCGCCGAGGTCTCGGCCACTACCCAGGAAATTGACCACAACATGGCGGCGTTGATGCTCTACAACTACGGGCAGAGCGAGGCCGAGTGCAGCGCAGTGTTCCGCAATGGCCCAGAGGCGCCGCGCACGCGTCGCACCGTGTTGGCGCCGGGCGCTAGTAACAACATGACGGTCAAGTTCACCCGAAGTGTCATCCGCTTGCGCATCAGCCTGACCTGCGGCCTGAAGTGATGAAAAGCCTAGACGCGCTTTATAGATAAATCAAATTAGTCGATATATGTAAGCGGATATTTACGCTTTTTAATCGAATGCTGCATCTCTACTCTGTGCTCCATCGACTCTCAACTACCTCGATGGAGCCTCAGACATGTCCCGTGTTCTCGTAATCGAAAGCAGTGCCCGCCAGCAAGGTTCGGTCTCCCGCGAGCTGACTCAGCAATTCATCGCCAAGTGGCAGGCGGCGCACCCGGCTGACCAGATTCAGGTCCGCGACCTGGCGGCAGAGCCCGTGCCGCACCTCGATGCCACACTGCTGGGTGGTTGGATGACCCCGAGCGAACAGCAGAGCGAGGCGGAAAAAGCGGCGTTGGCGCGTTCCAACCAACTCACCGACGAACTGCTGGCTGCCGATGTATTGGTCCTGGCTGCGCCGATGTACAACTTCGCCATTCCCAGCACTCTCAAGGCCTGGCTGGACCATGTACTACGCGCCGGCGTGACCTTCAAGTACACCGAAACCGGCCCGCAAGGGCTGCTGACCGGCAAGCGCGCTTTCGTGCTGACTGCTCGCGGCGGCATTTACGCCGGCAGCGGCCTGGATCACCAGGAACCCTACCTGCGTCAGGCGCTGGCCTTCATCGGTATTCATGACGTGCAGTTCATCCACGCCGAAGGCCTGAATCTGGGCGCCGAGTTCAGCGAAAAAGGTCTGGCGCAGGCCAAGGCCAAGCTGGCTGAAGTGGCTTGATACCGATCCTCCTCTCCTGAGTGCCCGTGCGCGGGCGCGCTATGCCGGTCGCTTCGCGTGAAGTGGCCGGTTTTTTTATTTGGCCGGCAAGCAGTCGCCAAAGCACGGATTGTCCGCCGCAGGGGAACGCGCTAAGGTCGCCGCCTTCCTTCGGAGGTGGCTGTGCGATATCTGCTGATAGTGACCCTGCTGTGGGCCTTTTCCTTCAGCCTGATCGGTGAGTACCTGGCTGGTCGGGTCGACAGCTACTTCGCGGTGCTGACGCGTATCGTCATCGCCGGGCTGCTGTTCGTGCCACTGACCCGCTGGCGTGGTCACGCACCGGCGTTCGTGCGTGGCATGTTACTGATCGGAGCGCTGCAGTTCGGCATCACCTATGTCTGCCTGTACCTCAGCTTCTCGGTGCTGACAGTGCCGGAAGTGCTGCTGTTCACCATCCTCACGCCGCTGCACGTGACACTGATCGAGGATGCGCTGAATCGCAGGTTCAACCCCTGGGCACTGGCAGCTGCACAGGTGGCAGTGCTGGGCGCCGGGATCATTCGCTACGACGGCATCAGCAGTGGCTTCATGCTGGGCTTCCTGCTGCTGCAGGTGGCCAACTTCACCTTTGCGGCAGGGCAGGTGCTGTACAAGCATTTGCTGCTCCGGCACCCCTCCAGCGAGCCGCAGTACAGGCGTTTCGGTTTCTTCTACCTGGGTGCGCTGTTGATAGCGCTGCCGGCCTTCCTGCTGCTGGGCAATGGTGAGCGCCTGCCGAGCTCTGCATTGCAATGGAGCGTACTGATGTGGCTCGGTGTGGTGGCATCCGGCCTGGGTTTGTACTGGTGGAACAAGGGCGCCAGTCTGGTCGATGGTGGCACGCTGGCTGTGATGAATAACGCGCTGGTACCGGCGGGGCTGCTGGTCAATCTACTGATCTGGAATCACGATGCCGATCTGCTGCGTCTGACCCTGGGTGGTGCGGTGATCGCTGCCTCGCTGCCATTGCTCAGGCTGGGTCGCCATAAGCCTGTCGAGGTGCGCTGATGCAATTGTCTGGACGCGGTGTGGCGCTGTCGGTTGGTGCCTCGATGTTGTTCGCCTTGTTACCGGGCTACGTGCAGTGGCTGAACCCGCTTGATGGTGTGCAGATATTCGCGCAGCGCGTGCTCTGGTCGATTCCTCTGGTTCTACTGCTGGTCGTGTTGACGCGGCAAACAGCTTCGCTGCGCGAGACCTTCATACGCCTTCGCCGTGAACCGCTTTTGCTGGCCGCCTGCCCGCTGGCAGCGGCGCTGATCGGTGTGCAGTGGGGGCTGTTTCTCTGGGCACCGCTGGCCGGGCACATGCTGGAAGTGTCCATGGGCTACTTCCTGCTGCCGTTAGCGATGGTGCTGACCGGACGACTGTTCTATGGCGAGCGCTTGCGCCCGTTGCAACAGCTGGCGGTGACTTGCGCCATGCTCGGTGTGTTGCACGAGCTTTGGCGTACTCAGGCGTTCTCCTGGCTGACGTTGGTCACCGCGCTGGGCTATCCGCCTTATTTCATGTTACGCCGCTGGATGCGCCTGGATGCTCTGTCCGGCTTCGTGTTGGAGATGCTGATGCTGGCGCCGTTGGCGATCTGGCTGATCATCGCCTATGGCCCCGCAGGGGCATTTGCCGAACGCCCGCAGCTGTGGTTGCTGGTGCCGGTGATGGCCCTGATCGGTACCCTGGCGTTTGCCGCTTACATGGCGTCCAGCAGGCTGCTGCCTCTCGGGCTATTCGGCATTCTCAGCTATGTCGAGCCGGTGCTGTTGTTCGGCGTGGCGCTACTGGTGCTGGGTGAGACGTTCGATGCGGGGCAATGGCTGACCTACCTGCCGATCTGGGCGGCTGTGTTGCTGGTCGGTTGGGACAGCGCACGGCTGCTGCGCAAGCAGCGCGAGAACGTCAAGCTGCGCTGATGCGCGGGGTGGGCATCTGCGTTAGCGCATTGCTCTGCTTCTGCACCTGGTAATGCAGCTGCAGGGTGCCACTGTCGAACCGACGTTGCTCGCTCAGTGTCAGGCTGCGCTCCATGCCGGTGGCCAGTAGCGGAACGCCGGCACCAAGCAGGTGAGGCACCAGATTGATCACCACTTCGTCGATCAGCCCGGCGGTGTAGCAGTTGCCGGCGAGCAGGCTGCCGCCGACCAGCCAGATGCGTTGAAAGCCGGCCTCGTTCAAGGCCGCGACCGCTTGGGCTGGTGTGCAGTGGGTCAGCTGGATCTCATCGCTGGCGCGCGGCAGGGCCAGGCGAGTCAACACTACGCAGGGTTTGCCGGGGTAGGGCCAGGGGCCGCCGCGCTGGAGCAGCGCTTCGTAGGTGACCCGGCCCATCAGCAGCGCATCGATGCCCGAATAGAAGTACTGGAAACTGTACTCTTCATCAGCCTGACGCAACGAGTCGAACCAGTCGAGGCGGCCATCGGGACGAGCGATGTAGCCATCGAGGCTGGAGGTGACGTGGTAGATCAGGGACGGGTTCATCATGCACCTCGGGAGGGCTATCTGGAAATTGGAGTGGCGCCGCTGAAACAAGTTCGTCGCGCGCCTCACCGCTTGTCGGAAGGCTCTCAGTCCAGGACGTTGCGCAGGATTTCGTAGACGATGCCGGTCGCGATGGCGACCAGCACGACGTCACGGCCGATCTGCTTCCATTCGTAGCCCTCGTAATAGGGCAGGCGCGAAGTCAGGCGGCTATCGAAGTTCTTGGCGATGCCGGGAGGCAGCGGCTTGCCTCGAGCGAGGTTCTTGGCGATGCCTGGCGGTAGTGATGAAGTGGGGCCGATCAACTGGCGATTCTCACCGAGCACGATGCGCACCTGGCCGATATCCACGCTCGGGCCGCGCAGGTCGATCTGCACGCCACCATCATGCTGATGGCCAGGCTTGCCTTTACCGGGGGGCGGGTTGGCCAGCACTGGCGAGGTGGCGAGCAGGATACACAGGCCAATGCTGAGCGTTGCCTGGGGTTTGGTAAGCATGGCGGCACTCCCTGGAGGATTATGCCGATTAGATAGTGGGCGAGCCGCTTCGGTTCCCGTTCGCCTATAGCCGGACGGCGCCGCCAAGCGGCCGTCTGTCGGCGTATGAATGTGAGTGGGGTGCAAAGAAATTCGGCCCCGACGCCGGAAACCGTTAGGCTATGCACCGTTTTGTCGATTTTTCGAGGTAGTGCCCCCGTGTTTGCCCAATTCGCCCTGCATGAACGCCTGCTGAAAGCCGTTGCCGAGCTTAACTTCGTCGAGCCGACTCCGGTGCAGGCGGCAGCGATTCCGCCTGCGCTGGAGGGCAAGGACCTGCGGGTGATTGCCCAGACCGGCAGCGGCAAGACCGCCGCGTTCGTCCTGCCGCTGCTCAATCGCCTGCTGGGTGACGGCAACTCCAAGCAGTGCCTGAGCATTCGCGCGCTGATCCTGCTGCCAACCCGCGAGCTGGCGCAGCAGACGCTCAAGGAAGTCGAGCGCTTCGCCCAGTTCACCTTTCTCAAGGCCGGTCTGGTCACCGGTGGCGAGGACTTCAAGGTGCAGGCTGCGATGATGCGCAAGATCGATATTCTCATCGGCACGCCGGGGCGTCTGATCGAGCATGCCAATGCCGGCAACCTGCCGCTGGATGAGGTCGAGGTGCTGGTGTTCGACGAGGCTGACCGCATGCTTGACATGGGCTTCGCCGAAGATGCCCAGCGCCTGGCCGAAGCCTGTGGCCCGCACCAGACCCTGCTGTTTTCCGCCACCACCGGCGGCAATGGCCTGCGCGAGATGGTCGCCAAGGTGCTCAAGGAGCCGCAGCACCTGATGCTCAACAGCGTCAGCCAGCTCAACGAAGGTACGCGTCAGCAGATCATCACGGCCGACCACAACTACCACAAGGAACAGCTGATCGACTGGCTGCTGGCCAACGAGACCTACGACAAGGCCATCGTCTTCACCAACACCCGTGTGCAGGCCGACCGCCTATATGGCAAGTTGGTCGCCGCCGGGGGCAAGGCGTTCGTACTGCACGGTGAGAAGGACCAGAAGGACCGCAAGCTGGCCATCGAGCGCCTGCGTCAGGGGGCTGTTCGCGTGCTGGTCGCCACCGACGTGGCGGCGCGTGGCCTGGATGTCGAAGGTCTGGATTTGGTGATCAACTTCGACATGCCGCGTTCCGGCGACGAATACGTGCACCGTATCGGGCGCACCGGCCGCGCCGGTGGCGAAGGCCTGGCGGTGTCACTGATCTGCCATACTGACTGGAACCTGATGTCGAGCATCGAACGCTACCTCAAGCAGCGTTTCGAGCGTCGCACCATCAAGGAGCTGAAAGGCGTCTATCAGGGGCCGAAAAACCTTAAGGCGTCCGGCAAGGCCGCTGGCAGCAAGAAGAAAAAAGCCGAGAAGAAGGACCCGAAGAAAGCCGCCGCGCCCAAGCGCAAGACCGGCCCACGTCCGGCTGGCAAACCTTCTGCGTTGGTCAGCGCCGATGGCAGCGCGCCGCTCAAGCGCAAGAAGCCGGCTGCGGAGTAAGCAGGCTGTTGTGGGAGGGGCTTCAGCGACGAGTCGCGGCTGAAGCCCCTCCCACAGTTTCACTCTACCCCGACGAAACCACCGGTCTGGTGCTGCCACAAGCGTGCATAGAGACCGCCTTGAGCGATCAGTTCGGTGTGGGTGCCGGTTTCGATGACCCGGCCCTTGTCGATCGCGACAAGGCGATCCATGCGTGCGATGGTCGACAGGCGGTGGGCGATGGCGATTACCGTCTTGCCTTCCATCAGGCTGTCCAGGCTTTCCTGAATGGCCGCTTCGACTTCCGAATCCAGCGCCGATGTGGCTTCGTCCAGCACCAGGATCGGCGCGTCCTTGAGCAGCACGCGGGCGATGGCGATGCGCTGACGCTGACCGCCGGATAGCTTCACGCCGCGTTCACCGACCTGAGCATCCATGCCGCGGCCGCCCTGGCTGTCATCGAGGGTGGGTATGAAGGCATCGGCGCGCGCCTTGCGCACCGCTTCCCAGAGTTCCTCGTCGCTGGCGCCGGGTTTGCCGTAGCGCAGGTTGTCGCGAATCGAGCGGTGCAGCAGTGAGGTGTCCTGGGTCACTACGCCGATGTTGGCGCGCAAGCTTTCCTGGGTCACCGTGGCGATGTCCTGGTCGTCGATCAGGATGCGGCCGCTTTCCAGGTCGTATAGGCGCAGCAGCAGGTTGACTAGGGTCGACTTGCCGGCGCCGGAGGGGCCGACCAGACCGATCTTCTCGCCGGGGCGAATATCGATGCTGAGGCCGGCGATCACGCCACCTTTCTTGCCGTAGTGGAAGTGGATGTCCTCGAAGCGCACGCCGCCTTGTTGCACCTTGATCGGTTTGGCGTCCGGGCGATTGAGCACCTGGCGCGGCTGGACGATGGTCTGCATGCCATCCTGCACGGTGCCGACGTTCTCGAAGATGCCGTTGACCACCCACATGATCCATTCGGCCATGTTGTTGATGCGAATCACCAGGCCCAGCGCCAGTGCAATCGCGCCGGTGGTGATCAGTGAATGGCTCCACAGCCACAGGGCCAGGGCGCCGGTGCCGACGATCAGCACGCCGTTCAGGCAGGTGATGAGAAAATCCAGTGCCGTGATGGTGCGCGACTGCAGGCGGAACTTGTCGAGCAGGTCCTGCATGGCTTCGCGGGCGTAGCTTTCCTCTTCCTGTGAATGGGCGAAGAGCTTGAGCGTGGCGATGTTGCTGTAGCCGTCCACCACTCGGCCCATGACCTTGGAGCGCGCCGAGGAGGCGGCGGCGGAGCGTGCCTTGATGCGTGGCACGAAGTACCACAGCGCCGCGCTGTAGCCGACGATCCACAACGCCAGCGGCACCACCAGGCGCAGGTCGGCGGCGGCGAACAGGTACAGCGCGCTGCCGGCATAGACCACCACGTGCCACAGGGCGTCGATCACCTGCATTGCCGAGTCGCGCAGCGAGGGGCCGGTCTGCATCACGCGCTGGGCGATGCGGCCGGCGAAGTCGTTCTGGAAGAAGCTCAGGCTCTGCTTGAGCACGTAGCGGTGGTTCTGCCAGCGAACCAGATTGGTCAGGCCGGGGTTCACGGCCTGATGGGTGAGCAGGTTGTGCAGGCCGAACACCACGGGGCGGATGACCAGTGCCACCAGCAGCATCCACAACAACTCGCGCTGGTGCTCCTCGAAGAAGGTGCTGGCGTCCGTGCTGGCCTGAGCCATGTCGATCAATTGGCCTAGGAAGCTGAACAGCGCCACCTCGATCAGGGCGGCGAAGAAGCCGACGACCAGTACGGCGACCATCAGCGGCCACACCTGTTTCAGGTAGTGGCCGTAGAAGCGCAGCATGCCATCTGGCGGGGCGACGTCGGGGCTGGGCTTGAAGACGTCGATCAGGGATTCGAAGCGGCGAAACAGCATTGCAGGCGTCCTGCCTAAATTAGGGGGAACGCCGATAGTAACGCCCTTAGTGCGAGCGAGTCTCAGTCAAAAGCGGTTTCTGCAACTCGCTGGCCCAGGCCAGCAGTGGAACCTCCAGTCCAGGTTGCCAGATACGCTTGAACAGCAGTGCCAGGTGTTCGACCTCGCCGCGTTCGAAGGGCAGTCGGTCGATGCGTTCATGCACCTGCCATTGGCCGTCCTGCAGGTGGGCAAAGTCGAAGCGGAAAGGATGAAAACCGGTCATGCCCAGGCGCAGGTCGGTGACGATCAGGCGATCACCCACCTGGTCGTAACGCAGCACGCCACCGGTGAACCACTCCAGGCGCTGGTGCATGGGTGAGTCGGCCAGAAGCTCGCGTAGATGGGCGCCGCGTGGCAGGCGCTGCAGTTTTGGCGGCTCGTCATCGAACCAGCCGGCCAGGGCTTCGTGATAGTTCTCGCCGTCCAGCACGATGACGCGCCATAGCAGAGCGTTGAACGGTGTTGGGGTGATGAACAGCTGCTCGGCCTGGATGCCCTGACGCGCAAGCTCGCGCTCCACTCGCTGCTCGGCCATGAACTTGCCGGCCAGGCTGAAGCCGATGTACAGCGTCGACACCGCCAGCGCCACGGCAGGTACGCGCCAACTCTGCTCGCGCAGGCCGGTGAACAGGCTGATTACCACGGCGGCGATCAGCGGCACTGTATACAGCGGGTCGATGATGAACAGGCTGGACCAGGCCGTGGGCGTCGGCATCAGGGGCCAGAACAGCTGCGTGCCGTAGCTGGTGAAGGCGTCCAGCAAGGGGTGAGTGATCAGCACCAGCCATAGCGTCAGCAGTAGGCGATTGGCCGAATAACCGGGATGGGGGCGAAAGCGCCTGGCCAGCCAGGTCAGCAGCAGAGCAAAGCCGCTCAGAACGAACAGCGAATGGCTGAAGCCGCGGTGGTAGGTCATGTTGGCCACGGCATCGCCATAATCCATGACCACGTCAAGGTCGGGAACAGTGGCGAGCATTGCGCCGTAAAGCAGCGCCTTGCGCCCCTGCCAGCGGCCGAGCAGCGCACCCTGGATGCTGGCGCCGAGTACCGCCTGGGTTATCGAGTCCATCGCGTGCTTCCGGAAAAAGACAGGCCGCTACGTTAGCCGAGGCGCCGAGCGAATGCCGTGGGGAAATTTCAAGCAAAGATTACAGCTGTGGCGGGTATCCTGATGACCATGAGTCTCAAGAAATCCTACCCATGCTGATCGTCTCCAACAGTGTTCATATTCCCGATGAGGAAATCGAGCTGACCGCCATCCGCGCCCAGGGGGCCGGCGGGCAGAACGTCAACAAGGTATCCAGCGCCGTGCACCTGCGTTTCGATAGCCAGGCCTCGTCGCTGCCGCCGTTCTACAAGGAGCGCCTGTTGGCGTTCGCCGATAGTCGCATCACCGCCGACGGTGTGGTGGTGATCAAGGCGCAGCAGTACCGCACTCAGGAGCAGAACCGCGCCGATGCCCTCGAGCGCCTGGCCGAGCTGATTCGCACCGCTGGCAAGGTGGAAAAGAAGCGACGCCCGACCAAACCGACCCTCGGCTCGAAAAAGCGTCGCCTGGACGGCAAGAGCAAGCGCGGTGCGATCAAGGCGGGGCGGGGCAAGGTGGATTTCTAGGGGATAAGGCGGCACCCTATCCGCGAGCCGCCAGATAAGCCTGGTAATCGGGAATACGGTACTCGTGCTGCTGTTCCAGCAGGCTGCTGCTGAGCAGGAAGTCGGCGCTGCTTTCGTTGCACGCCACCGGGATGTTCCATACCGCCGCTACACGCAGCAGTGCCTTGATATCCGGGTCGTGTGGCTGCGGCTCGAACGGGTCCCAGAAGAACACCAGCATGTCCACGCGCTGCTCGGCAATGCGTGCGCCGATTTGCTGGTCGCCGCCCAGCGGGCCGCTGATCATGCTCTCCACCGGCAGAGCCAGGCGTTTGCTCAAGAGTAGGCCGGTGGTGCCGGTGGCCACCAGTTCATGGCGCGCCAGCTCGTCGCGCTGACGTTCGCACCAGTCCAGCAGGAAACCCTTGCAGTGATCATGCGCCACCAGTGCGATGCGCTTGCGGGCCGGCAGTTGGGCACGGGTAAAGCTGATACGGCTCATCGAGCCTCCTGTTCAATTCAAGCGGGCCAGCACCAGGCAGTTGTCCAGCATACGGTTGGAGAAGCCCCACTCATTGTCATACCAGGCCATGACCTTGAGCAGCTTGCCGCTGACCTTGGTGTGGTTGGCGTCGAAGATCGATGACAACGGGTTGTGGTTGAAGTCACAGGACACCAGCGGCAGCACGTTGTAGCCCAGCACCGGGGATTGCTCGCTGGCGGCCTTGAGCAGGGCGTTGACTTCCTCGGCAGTGGTCTCGCGTTCGACCTGCACAGTCAGGTCAACCAGTGACACGTTGATCACCGGTACGCGTACCGCCATGCCGGTGAGTTTTCCGGCCAGCTCCGGCAGTACCAGGCCGACCGCCTCGGCTGCACCGGTCTTGGTCGGGATCATCGACTGGGTCGCCGAGCGCGCACGGTACAGATCGTTGTGATAGACGTCGGACAGGTTCTGGTCGTTGGTGTAGGCGTGAATCGTGGTCATCAACCCCTGTTCGATACCCAGTTCGCGTTGCAGCACCTGCGCCACCGGGGCCAGGCAGTTGGTGGTGCAGGAGGCGTTGGAGATGATCTGCATGTCCGGCGTCAGCACCTGTTCGTTGACGCCATACACCACAGTGGCGTCAGCGCCCTTGGCGGGTGCGGAGATCAAGACCTTGCGTGCCCCCGCGGTGAGGTGGGCAGCGGCCTTGTCACGGTCGGTGAACAGCCCGGTGCATTCGAGCACTACATCCACCTGATGGGTTTTCCAGGGCAGTTCGGCGGGATTGCGGATTGCGCTGACGGCGATGCGATCGCCCTTGATCCACAGGTTTTCGCCGTCGACTTTCACTTCTTCGGGGAAATGGCCGTGGACGCTGTCATATTGCAGAAGGTGCGCATTGATCGTGCTGTCGCCCAGATCGTTGATGGCCACGACCTGCAGGTGCTGGCGATAATTCTGGGTATAGAGTGCGCGTAGCACATTGCGGCCGATACGGCCGAAGCCATTGATGGCGATTCGTAGTGTCATGGTGAAGGTCTCGTAAATTTGTTGTTGTAATTACAAGATTATTCCCATTGCTATGGAAATCAAGCGCGGTGAGTGGCAATATTTTGTTGTAAATACAAACAGTAGCTATCAGTTAGTCTGGAGAGTCCCCATGCATCCCCGCGTTGTCGAAGTTACCGAGCGTCTTGTCGAGCGCAGCCGCGCCACGCGCCAACGCTACCTTGAGATGATCCGTGCAGCCGCCAGCGAAGGCCCACAGCGGGGCAAGCTGCAATGCGCCAACTTCGCTCACGGTGTGGCCGGGTGCAGTGGTCATGACAAGCAGACCCTGCGTCTGATGGATGCCGCCAATGTGGCTATCGTTTCTGCGTACAACGACATGTTGTCGGCGCATCAGCCTTACGAGGTCTTTCCCGAGCAGATCAAGCAGGCCCTGCGCGAACGTGGTTCAGTCGGGCAGTTCGCCGGAGGCGTGCCGGCCATGTGCGACGGCGTCACCCAGGGCGAGCCGGGCATGGAGCTGGGCATTGCCAGTCGTGAGGTGATCGCCATGTCCACAGCCGTGGCGCTGTCGCACAACATGTTCGATGCCGCGCTGTACCTGGGGGTGTGCGACAAGATCGTGCCAGGGTTGATGATGGGCGCGCTGCGCTTCGGTCATCTACCTTCGTTGTTCGTGCCGGCGGGGCCGATGACTTCGGGGTTGTCGAATAAGGAAAAAGCCGACGTGCGTCAGCGCTACGCCGAAGGCAAGGCGACCCGCGACGAGCTGCTGGCTGCGGAAATGGCCGCTTACCACGGGCCGGGCACCTGCACCTTCTATGGCACCGCCAATACCAACCAGTTGCTGATGGAAGTGATGGGCTTGCATCTGCCGGGGGCTTCCTTCATCAATCCCGGCACGCCGCTGCGTGAAGCGCTGACTCGTGAGGCCGCTCAGCAGGTTACGCGGCTGACCAGGCAAAGCGGGAGTTTCATGCCTATCGGCGAGATCGTCGACGAGCGCTGCCTGGTCAACTCCATCGTTGCCCTGCATGCCACGGGTGGTTCCACCAACCACACCCTGCACATGCCGGCCATCGCTCGCGCTGCCGGCATTCTGCTGACCTGGCAGGACATGGCCGACCTGTCCGAGGTGGTGCCGACCCTGGCCCATGTCTATCCCAACGGCAAGGCCGACATCAATCACTTCCAGGCCGCTGGCGGCATGGCGTTCCTGATTCGCCAGTTGCTCGAAGCCGGGCTACTGCATGAAGAGGTCAATACCGTGGCTGGGCGTGGTCTGTCGCGTTACACCCAGGAGCCTTTCCTCGAGGATGGCAAGCTGGTCTGGCGCGATGGGCCGACCGAGAGCCTTGAGGAAGGCGTGTTGCGTCCAGTCGCGCGGCCGTTCTCGGCCGAAGGTGGCCTGCGCCTGATGCTGGGTAATCTCGGTCGTGGGGTGATGAAGGTGTCGGCCGTGGCGCCGGAGCATCAGGTGGTCGAAGCGCCGGCGCTGGTGTTCGAGGATCAACTGGAGTTGGTCGAGGCGTTCAAGGCCGGCAAGCTGGAGCGCGATTTCGTCGCCGTGGTGCGCTTCCAGGGGCCGCGCAGCAATGGCATGCCCGAGCTGCACAAGATGACGCCGTATCTGGGCGTGCTGCAGGATCGCGGTTTCAAGGTGGCGCTGGTGACCGATGGGCGTATGTCCGGTGCATCGGGCAAGATCCCGGCGGCCATTCACGTCTGCCCGGAAGCATTCGATGGCGGGCCGCTGGCGCGGGTGCGCGACGGCGACCTGATTCGTGTCGATGGTCAGCGCGGGCAGCTGGTGCTGCAGGTCGATGAAGCCGAGTTCAGCGCGCGCGAGCTGGCGCCAAAGCCGGCTCCGGCAATCGGCTGCGGGCGTGAGCTGTTCGCTTTCATGCGCCACAATTTCAGCACGGCGGAGCAGGGCGCCAGCGCCTTTACCGAGAGCCTTGAGTCGTTGGCCTGAACCGACGCAAGTGGCCCGGATGAAGTTCGGGAGGCGCGGGTGCATGTGCCCCGGATTGCATCTGGGCTACTCGCCGGGGCCGACGAGGCCTGCAAAGCCGCTCTTCGTAGGAGCACCGCCTCGGGCGAAGCTTCATCCAAGCTTGCCCCGCCCTGATTCGCGGCGGGGCGCCGCTCCTACATGATCAAACCTGCGTCTTGGTTCAGATACCCTGCGGAATCTCTTCGCCGCCCAGCGCGGTGAACAGCTCCGGCAGAAACTCCACCAAGGTCATCATCATCAGGATGAAGCTGGCGTCCTGCTGGGCCAGTGCATCGTCCCCACCGTCCTGCTCGGCCTGCTCCTGCAGCACATCTTCGAAGCGCAGGCGCTTGATGGTCAGCTTGTCGTCGAGCACGAAAGACAGTTTGTCCTGCCAGGCCAGCGACAGCTGGGTGACCTGCTTGCCGGTGGACAGGTGCAGCTGGATTTCCTCGCTGGTCAGGTCCTGGCGCTTGCAGCGCACCACGCCGCCATCCTCATGGGTGTCGCGCAGTTCGCACTCGTCGAGAACGAAGAAGCCTTCGGCGGCGCTCTGGTTCTTCAGCCAGTCGGTGAGGGTGGCGGTCGGGGCGATCTTCACCGATAGCGGACGCACCGGCAGCGAGCCAATGGCCTCGCGCAGGGTGGACAGCAGGTCTTCAGCCTTCTTGGCGCTGGCGCTGTCGACCAGGATCAGGCCCTGCTTCGGCGCGATGGCAGCGAAGGTGCCCGATTTGCGGATGAAGGCGCGTGGCAGGAAGGCTTGCACAATCTCGTCTTTGATCTGGTCGCGCTCTTTCTTGTAGACCTTGCGCATCTGCGTGTTTTCGATCTCGTCGACCTTTTCCTTCAGCGCGTCGCGCACCACCGAACCCGGCAGGATGCGTTCTTCCTTGCGCGCGCCGATCAGCAGGAAGTCGCCGCTGACGTGCACCAGGGGCGCATCGGCGCCTTTGCCGAAGGGGGCGGTGAAGCCGTAGGTGGTCAGTTCCTGGCTGGCGCAGGGGCGGGCCGGTTTGCTGGCCAGTGCAGTCTCCAGCGCTTCGGCGTCGAAAGGGATGTCCTGGGTGAGGCGGTAGACCAGCAGGTTACGAAACCACATGAGCGGGTGACTCTCCATTGATGATGTAAGTCGCGGGATGGCGCCATCGATAGGCTTCCAGGTTGTGGAAGCCGGCGTGCAGCGACGGGTGAAAGTGGCGGGCGAGCAATGGAAAGCTGATCGGTCCGCCGGCACAGAGCGCGCATTATTCTCCGCTGGCGTGCTCAGGCCAACCCTGACAACGAACCGTTGAGGAAATTCGTCGGTGTCGCCTAAGTTCTTGCTGCTGCGATAAATTTTTTTGTGAAGAGGGCTTGCCAAGGTCGGAATCGCTCTCTAGAATGCGCCCCACTTCGAGAGTGAATGGGGTGGTTAGCTCAGCCGGGAGAGCATCTGCCTTACAAGCAGAGGGTCGGCGGTTCGATCCCGTCACCACCCACCAATCTCGCAGTTACGCGCAGCGGTAGTTCAGTCGGTTAGAATACCGGCCTGTCACGCCGGGGGTCGCGGGTTCGAGTCCCGTCCGCTGCGCCATTCTTCTCCTCGCTCCATCCCTCCTGTGACAACGCTTCGGCTCTCACCGAAATCTTCGAAAAATTCCTTTGCCTGCTTGAACTTATGCACGCTGCATGGCTCCTATGCCGTAGCCAGTGATCGCGGCGTACTGCTAAGCTCGCGCTTTCACACGACGGCCTTCGGGCGCATCTACAAGGAACAAGCATGAAACAGCATCGTTTGGCGGCGGCGGTTGCCCTGGTGGGCCTGGTGCTTGCCGGTTGCGATTCGCAAACCAGCGAAGTCGAACTCAAGAGCCCAGCGCAGAAGGCCTCCTACGGCATCGGCCTGAACATGGGGCGCAGCCTGTCCGAAGAGGGCATGGACGATCTGGATTCCAAGGCCGTCGCTCAGGGCATCGAAGACGCGCTGGCGAAGAAGGAGCCGCGCATCAAGGATGAAGACATGATCGAAGCCTTCTCCTTCCTGCAGAACCGTGCCGAAGAACGTATGACGGCACTGAACAAGGAAGCTGCCGAAGCCGGCAAGAAATTCCTCGAAGAGAACGGCAAGCGTGAAGGTGTCGTCACCACCGCTTCCGGTCTGCAATATGAAGTGATCAAGAAGGCCGACGGCCCGCAGCCGAAGGAAAGCGACGTGGTGACCGTTCATTACGAAGGCAAGCTGACCGATGGCAGCGTATTCGACAGCTCCGTCGCGCGTGGCAGCCCCATCGATCTGCCAGTTGGCGGCGTGATCCCAGGCTGGGTCGAAGGCCTGCAACTGATGCACGTGGGTGAGAAGTACAAGTTGTACATCCCCAGCGAGCTGGCTTACGGCGAGCAAAGCCCATCCCCGGCCATTCCGGCCAACTCGGTGCTGGTGTTCGACCTGGAGCTGATCGGTATCAAGGATCAGGCCGCCGAGCCGACCGAAGAGTAACACCTGGTACTTTCGTACAACGCCCCGTCTTGACGGGGCGTTGTCGTTTCTGGGGGTTGCAGGGAGAGGTGTCACACGGCGAGTGTTACGCTTATGCACATCCTGGGAAGCATTCCTAACAACCCCGCGCTACAACTGCGTTGCGCTCATGTCAATCAGCAACCTGTTGATTTTCATGGATTTTATATGCTGTATAAAAAATATCCGATCTAAGCCGAAGCCCCATGGCACGGGGCTTTGATAAGCTTGTCGAAAGACTTTGCACAGATTTATCCACAGCTTCGGTGGATAAGCGAGGCAGGCCCAGAGAATATCTGGCTTGCCGAGGAGGTCGCATGAAAACTCCCTGGAGACTGACGCGTTACCTGCCGCTGGCTGCTCGCTTTCTTCGTGATGGCAGGCTGCCTGAACTGCTGCGCGCGCTAGGTGACAAGCGCACACCACAGGGTCAGCGCTTCGCTGCATTCAAGGAGGATCTGCAGTTGCTGCGTGCGCTTAGCCTGGCCTGGTTCAAGGGCGAGTACCGGCAGATCAGCAATCAGGCGCTGCTAATGGTGGTAGCCGCGCTGCTGTATTTTATCGCTCCACTCGATGCCATTCCCGATTGGCTGGTAGGTGTCGGCTTCGTCGATGACCTGGCCGTGCTGGCCTGGGTCATGCGCACCTGGCATGGCGAGCTCGAGGTCTTCAGGGCCTGGCGTGACAGGCAGAGCCCCGAACGCATGGCGCTTATCGAGCAGCTACCAGCAGCGGAGCGGGTGGATCCGCTGCATACCTGATGGTTTGCTAGGTCATTGTGCAACCTCACACTCTCTGAGGCAGTCCACGCCTACCATGTCTCGCACTCTTAGGGAGCGTTCGACTGTTTGCCGATTCGCCCGAATAGGGTGAGCACGGCATCTTGCTACCTTGGCAGCATGGATCACGCTCCAGGCGGCAGACGCCTGTTAAGATGGCCGCATGCAAGGAAGGGGTCGAGGCTTTTTCGGCCCTGCTTTCCAACGGAGAGACTCATGAGTGTGCAAATCATTGCCCGTGACGGCGAACCGGAATATGCAGTGCTGCCCTGGGCTGATTATCAGGCCTTGTTGCAGGCTGCGAGTCGTCAGGAGGTTGCCGTGCCGGTCGCGCCGTCGCCAGCATCCGCAACCAATCGAGCGCCTCTCGCGCAGTTGCAAGCATTACGCGAAGCCAAGGGTTTGAGCCCGGAAGCACTGGCTCGTAGCGTAGGCATCAGCCCACATTATCTGGCCATGATCGAGAGCGGTGAACGTCAACCCGATGCGGCCATTATGCGTTCGCTGGCCTGGGAGCTGGGGTTGGAGGGCTGGTCTTGAGTGTACGCATCAGTCGCCAACACTGGCAGGCACTGCTGACCGAGCTGGACGATGCTCGCCGTCAGCGCCATCTGCTGACCTACCGTGCGTTGATCGAGCGGCTCGACTTGCCGACACCGGCCATGCAAACCCTGACAGCCGCTTTGGAGCACCTCGCTGCCCTGGATGCACGGGCCGAGCGCCCGCTGCGCAGCGCACTGGTCATCAGCCAGGGGGCAAGTCGCCTGCCACGTACCGGGTTCTTCGACTGCGTGACGCGCCTGGGGCGTTTCAGCGGGGCCTCCGATGGCGTCGCCGCTGCGTCCTGGCATGCGGCAGAGGTGGTACGGGTGTTCGAGTTCGAGTATCCGGCCGATGTCTAGGTGGCTCTGGCAGCTCCGTGCACGCATGGGCTACTGGCTGGCCCGGCGGTTGTTCCATTGGCCTGCGGCGCTGCGCCAACCGCGTCTGTGGCAATGGATGCAGGGGCAGTATGGGCGTATGGCCAACCTTGGTGATACCGCGGCGCAGAGTTTCTATGGTCATGTCCTGCTGTTTCGCGGCCAGGGTCTTGGCGCCCGCGAGGAGGGCCTGAGGTTGCTGCGTCTGGCTGCCCAGGGAGGAGACGGCAAGGCCGCCTACCAGCTGGGTGTGCAGGCGCTGAAAGGCGACGCCCGGCAAGCACCGGATGCCACTCAGGCCGTGCGTTGGTGGGAGATCGCGCTGGCAGCGGGGCATCCCCTGGCGGCAGGACGCCTGAGCCAGCTCTATCGCGACGGTGCTCCCGGTTTGCAAGCTGACCCGCAGGTTGCCGAGCGCTACGCCGCGATGGCGGGCGAGGCCAGCCGCTCAGGCCGCTGAGCCCTCCAGGATGTGCAGGCTGTAGCCGGGCACGGCCTTGGCCTGGCGTTTGGCTTCGGAGGCCAGTTCTGCCAGGCGCGAGGCATCGAGTTGTGCGCAGTCTGTTGTTCTTACGTGTACGACGCCGATCGATAGCGAAAGCAGTGCATATTCCTGGCGCTGCCCCTGCCGGTTGTGAGCGATGAAGCAGCCAGCCTGGAGGTGCTCCTCGCGATAGAAGCGCCGGCACTGGTTCTGGAAATCCTCGATCAGCCTGCCGAGCTTGTCGCGCCAGTCGGTCGAGCCAAGCACTAGCATGAAATCGTCACCGCCGATATGGCCGACGAAATCACGCGCCGGATCGACCCGCTCGTTCAGGCACTGCGCCAGGCACAGCAGCACCTCGTCGCCCTTGGCATAGCCGTAGAGATCGTTGAAGGGCTTGAAACTGTCGATATCGACGTAGCACACGGCCGCTTCGCGCTGCTGTTGCAGCAAGCGGCTCAGGCATTGCTGGATCGGCACGTTGCCCGGCAGCAGGGTCAGCGGGTTGGCGTGGCGCGCCTGCTGCAGCTTCTGTTCGGTGATCAGCTTGAGCACGTCGATCACTCGTCCCAGGCCCAGATAGCTGCCGTTCTGGATGATGATGAAGTCTTCCTCGATACGCTGGCGGGCGCGGCTGGTGAGCAGGCGGCTAACCTTTTGCAACGATTGGGTCAGCTCCACGGCGAGAAAGTCCTGACTCATCAGGCGGCTGATGGGTTTGCGTGCGAACAGATCGGTGGCGAAGGGCTTGAGCAGCGCTTCGGACAGCGAGTGACGGTGGACGATGCCGACCGGTTGACGCTGGGCGTCCAGCACCGCTAGGGAGTTGAGGTTGGCCTGGGCGCGAAAGACGTCCAGTACCTCGGCGATGGGGGTGTGCTGATCGACCGCGAGTTGGTCGTTGAGCAGGGCACTGAGGTCATGGCTGTCTTCGCTGAGACTGGCCTGGTTGCTCTGTATCTGGGGCAGCAACTGGCGTGCCTCGCGCGGGGGCTTCTCCTGCGGCCTGCTGAGGAGGTAGCCCTGCACCAGATCGACGCCCATTTCTGTCAGCACGGCCAGCTCCTCGGGCAGTTCGATGCCTTCGGCTATCACTTGCGCGCGTGACGCTTCGGCCATTTTCAGGATGGAGCCGACGAACTCTCGTTTCACCGCGTCGAGGTGGATGCCGTCGATGAAATGACGGTCGATCTTCACGTAATCCGGGCGCAGTTCCGACCATAGGCGCAGGCTGGAGTAACCGGCGCCCAGATCATCCAGGGCGATGGAAAATCCCATGGCGCGGTAGTGGTGCAGCGCATTGTCGAGCAGGGCGAAGTCTTCGGTGGGGGATTGCTCTGTGAGTTCGATTACCACCTGGCTCGGCGGGATGCCGAATGCCTGCAGCAGTTTTAGGGTGCGCCCGGGCTGGTGACTCGGGTCGAGCAGCGATTCCGGTGAGACGTTGAGAAACAGCTTGCCTTCCAGGCCCAGGGCGCTGAAGCCTTTGCAGGCGCTTTTGCGGCAGGCCATTTCCAGCTCGCTCAGTCGGCCTGCATGGCGGGCCACGGCGAACAGCGTCAATGGCGAATGCAGCGGACTGTTGGATGGGCCGCGAGTCAGCGCCTCGTAGCCGAGAATGCGCTGTTCGGACAGCGAGATGATGGGCTGGAACAGGCTGCTGAGGTCGCCGTGAGCGAGGATGTTACCCAGTGCGCTCAACTGCTCGGTGACGGTCATGGTGTTCTCGATCTGCCGGAAAAACGAAGGGGCCGGTTTCTAACCGGCCCCCTGCATTTCACGACAGTTCGATGACGATTTGATGACGTTCGTTGAATCGTCTCAATGCAGCGCCAGCGACGGGTTCAACCCCAGGTAGTCGAGCAGGATGCGGCCGGACTCCGAGAGGTAGGCATCGTCTTCCGGCGTGCTCTTCTCGTCGGCCAGCGGCAGCGCGTCCTCGTCTTCCTTCTCCAGTTCCTTGAGCGGCTCTTCGCCCTTGGCTTGGCGGCGGTTGTTCTCCAGGGCCAGTTGCTTGGCTTCGACTTCGGCCTGGCGAGCGCGTCGGGTCTGCTCGTTGAGGCTGACGGTCTTTTCCTCCATCAGCTTCTTGGCCAGGGTCAGGCGGTCGCGAGTGAAGACGAAGTCCGGGTCCTTGGCCGTGCGCTGATCATGGCGAGCCTTCAGTTCGGTCAGGAACGGCTTGATTGGGTCCAGCTCGGGCTTGATCGCCGGGCGGATGCTATCCCACGGCAGGGCGGCCGGTAGCGCGCTTTCGCCGATGTCCTTGGTGTCCATGACGTCCGGGTAGAGGATGTCGGGAATCACACCCTGGTGCTGGGTGCTCTGGCCAGAGACGCGATAGAACTTGGCCAGGGTCAGTTTCAGTTCGCCATGGTTGAGCGGCTGAATGGTTTGCACGGTGCCTTTGCCGAAGGTCTGGCCGCCTAGGATCAGCGCGCGATGATAGTCTTGCATGGCGCCGGCGAAGATCTCCGAGGCCGATGCCGACAGGCGGTTTACCAGCACAGCCAGCGGACCGTTGTAGTAGATGCCCTTGTTCTCGTCGGCGAGCACGTCGACGCGACCGTCAGCGTTGCGCACCAGTACGGTGGGGCCCTGTTCGATGAACAGGCTGGTCAGTTCGGTGGCTTCCTGCAGCGAACCGCCGCCGTTGTTGCGCAGGTCGATGACCACGCCGTCGACTTTCTCGGCCTGCAGTTCATCGAGCAGGCGTTTGACGTCACGGGTGGTGCTCTTGTAGTTCGGGTCGCCAGCGCGGAAGGCCTTGAAGTCGAGATAGAAGGCCGGCAGTTCGATCACGCCGAGCTTGTAGTCACGACCGTCGTGCTCGAGTTCCAGGACCTTTTTCTTGGCGGCTTGCTCTTCCAGCTTGACCGCTTCGCGGGTGATGGTGACCACCTTGCTGCTCTGGTCGCTGGGCGGGTTGCTGGCCGGAATCACTTCCAGGCGCACGGTGGAACCTTTTGGACCGCGAATCAGCTTGACCACTTCGTCCAGGCGCCAGCCGATCACGTCGACCATTTCATCGTTGCCCTGGGCGACGCCGACGATCTTGTCGGCCGGTGCGATCTGCTTGCTCTTCTCGGCCGGGCCGGCAGGCACCAGGCGTACCACCTTGACGTGCTCGTTGTCGCTTTGCAGGACGGCACCGATGCCTTCCAGCGACAGGCTCATGTTGATGTCGAAGTTTTCCGCGTTATCCGGGGACAGATACGTGGTGTGCGGGTCGTAGGTCGTGGCGAAGGCGTTGATGTAGGCCTGGAACACGTCCTCGCCGCGGGTCTGCTTGAGGCGCGCCAGCTGGTTCTTGTAGCGCTTGGTCAGCAGCTCCTGGATGTCCTTGGTTTCCTTGCCGGCGATCTTCAGGCGCAGCACTTCGTCCTTGACGCGTTTGCGCCAGAGTTCATCGAGCTCGGCGCGATCCTTGGCCCATGGGGCTTTCTCGCGATCGACCTGCAACTCTTCATCGATGGTGAAATCGATCTTGTCGACGCCTTTGCCCAGCTCGGCGAGGGCAAAGTTCAGGCGCTCTTCCAGGCGGGTCAGGTGACGACGATAGATGGTGAAGCCTGGCTCGAGGTCACCGCTTTTCAGCAGGTCATCGAACTTGGTGCGCCACTGGTTGAATTCGGCGATGTCGGCCGCAGTGAAGTAGCTGCGAGACGGATCGAGCAACTTCAGGTAGTTGTCGTAGATCTGAATCGAACGCTCATCATTGAGCGGCGGCTTGTTGTAGTGGTGGCGGCGCAGCAGCTCCACTACGTTGAGGCTGGCGATCACCTGTTCGCGATCCGGCTGCAGATAGTCCCAGCTGGTCGCTGTGGTGGTCTTGGCCGCCAGCGGCAAGGCACTGAGGCCGAGAACGAGGGCGAGGGCGGTACTTGCAAGGGAGCGCTTCATGCTGATTCGACGTAGTGGCAGGTGATAACGCATATTAGGCCGTATTTGAGGGCGCCAGGTTCCGTTGGCGCTAGGCAAAAGCCCAGCGGTCAGCGCTGGGCTCGGTTCACTTGCACTATGGAGGCAGCATGAAGGCATTGCAAGGCGTCGAAGGGCGTGCAGAGTGGGTGGAGCAACCGGCGCAAACCTGTGACGCAGGGCAGATCCGCGTGAAGGTGGCGGCCGCTGGGCTTAACCGGGCCGATCTGTTGCAGCGTGCCGGGCTCTATCCGCCGCCACCGGGTGCCAGCGAGGCGCTGGGCCTGGAGTGCTCCGGGGTGATTGTCGAAGTGGGTGCCGGCAGCGCCTGGCAGGTGGGCGATCGCGTCTGCTGCCTGCTCGCTGGTGGTGGTATGGCCGAGGAAGTGGTGCTCGATGCACGTCACGCCATGCCGGTGCCTGAGGGTTTGACTCTGGTTGAGGCTGCTGTGGTACCGGAGGTGTACGCCACGGCCTGGCTCAATCTGTTCCAGCTCGGCGCTCTGCGCCCCGGGGAAAAAGTCCTGCTGCATGCTGGCGCCAGTGGCGTCGGTTCGGCTGCCATCCAGCTGTGCAAGGCATTCGGCAGTCCGTGCTGGGTCAGCGTCGGCTCTGCCGAGCGATTGGCCTACTGCGAAGCACTTGGTGCGCAGGGAGGCGCCCTGCGTGGTGAAGATCTGCAAGCCTTGCGCGATTTCGGGCCGTTCGACGTGATTCTCGATCCGGTCGGCGGACAGTACGCGGCGCTGAATCTGGAGCTGCTGGCGCGTGACGGTCGCTGGATCAACATCGGCCTGATGGGCGGCCGCGAGGCCACGCTGGACCTGGCCCAGGTACTGGGCAAGCGCATCCAGTTGACCGGTTCGACCCTGCGCAACCGCGACGATCAGTTCAAGGCCGATCTTCTGCACGACCTGCAGCAGCAGGTTTGGCCGCTGTTTGGTGAAGGACGGTTAAAGCCGCAACTGGAGCGCAGTTTTGCGTTCGAAGACCATGAGGCGGCGTTCGAGACGCTCGCTGGTAACCAAGTCGCGGGTAAACTCGCGTTGCTGATTGATCCCGGCCTGGTCTGAACCACGGCTGCAGCCCGCATGTGGCGCGGGCTGAGCCATCGATTGGTGCATTCAATCGATATCATGCCCGTAATCAATAAGCTTTTTTCCGTTAGGTGGCTAATATAGCGACCGTAGATTTCAACCCTCACAGAAACCTCAGAAGGAGTCAGAGATGTCCCTCATCAATACTCAAGTTCAGCCGTTCAAGGTCAATGCTTTCCACAACGGTGAGTTCATCGAAGTCACCGAGCAGAGCCTGCAGGGCAAGTGGTCCGTGCTGATCTTCATGCCGGCTGCCTTCACCTTCAACTGCCCGACCGAAATCGAAGACGCTGCCAACAACTACGCCGAGTTCCAGAAGGCTGGTGCCGAGGTCTACATCGTGACCACCGACACTCACTTCTCGCACAAGGTCTGGCACGAAACTTCGCCGGCCGTTGGCAAGGCTCAGTTCCCGCTGATCGGTGACCCGACCCACCAGCTGACCAACGCTTTCGGCGTGCACATCCCGGAAGAAGGCCTGGCTCTGCGCGGCACCTTCATCATCAACCCGGAAGGTCAGATCAAGACTCTGGAAATCCACTCCAACGAGATCGCTCGTGACGTTTCCGAGACCCTGCGCAAGCTGAAGGCTGCTCAGTACACCGCTGCCAACCCGGGTCAGGTTTGCCCGGCCAAGTGGAAGGAAGGCGAGAAGACTCTGGCTCCTTCGCTGGACCTGGTTGGCAAGATCTAAATTTGCCGACTTCCTTTCCGGCCTGTCTCAGGTCGGAAAGGACCAACTCTGCGCTGTTTGGGCCAGTAACCGGCCCTTGTGGTGCCCGATGCCCGGGCGCGATCCGTCCGGGCATTTTATTGCCCGAATTTTCGTATTTGAGGAATTTCCGCCATGTTGGACGCCAATCTTAAAGCCCAGTTGAAGGCCTACCTGGAAAAGGTCACCCAGCCGTTCGAGATCGTCGCGTCCCTCGATGACGGCGAAAAATCCCAGGAACTGCTCGGGCTGCTGCAAGACATCGTCGGCCTGACCGACAAGATCACTCTGAAGACCGACGGCAACGATGCCCGCCGTCCGTCCTTCGCCCTGAATCGGCCGGGCGAAGACACCGGCGTTGCCTTCGCCGGTATTCCCATGGGCCACGAATTCACCTCGCTGGTGCTGGCACTGCTGCAGGTGGGCGGCCATCCGTCCAAGCTGGATGCAGACACCATCGCGCAGATCAAGAGCATCGAAGGCAAGTTCGAGTTCGAGACCTACTTCTCGCTGTCCTGCCAGAACTGCCCGGACGTGGTTCAGGCGCTGAACCTGATGGCCGTGCTCAACCCCAATATCCGCAACGTCTCCATCGACGGTGCGCTGTTCCAGGAAGAAGTCGAGCGTCGCCAGGTCATGGCCGTGCCGAGCGTCTACCTGAATGGTGAGGTCTTCGCTTCCGGGCGTATGGACGTGAAGGAAATCCTCGCCAAGATCGACACCGGCGCCGCCAACCGCGATGCCGAGAAGATGAGCGCCAAGGAGGCCTTCGACGTGCTGGTGGTCGGTGGTGGCCCGGCCGGCGCCGCAGCGGCCATCTACGCTGCGCGCAAGGGCATCCGTACCGCTATCGCTGCCGAGCGCTTCGGTGGTCAGGTGCTGGACACCATGGCCATCGAGAACTTCATCTCGGTGAAGGAGACCGAAGGTCCGAAACTGGTGCGTGCCCTGGAAGAGCACGTCAAGGAATACGAAGTCGACATCATGAACCTGCAACGTGCGTCGGCTCTGGTGCCGGCCAGCAGCGAAGGCGGCCTGCACGAAGTGAAGTTCGAGAACGGCGCTTCGCTCAAGGCCAAGACCGTGATCCTCTCTACCGGTGCGCGCTGGCGTGAAATGGGCGTGCCCGGCGAGCAGGAGTACAAGGCCAAGGGCGTGTGTTTCTGCCCGCACTGTGACGGCCCGCTGTTCAAGGGCAAGCGCGTGGCGGTGATCGGCGGCGGTAACTCCGGTGTCGAAGCAGCCATCGACCTGGCCGGCATCGTCGCCCACGTGACCCTGCTGGAATTCGCCGACACCCTGCGTGCCGACGCCGTACTGCAGAAGAAACTCTACAGCTTGTCGAACGTTACCGTGATCAAGAGCGCACAGACCACCGAGGTCAAGGGCGACGGACAGAAGGTCACCGGTCTGGTGTACAAGGACCGCACCACCGAGGAACTGCATACCGTCGAGCTGGAAGGCATCTTCGTGCAGATCGGTCTGCTGCCCAACAGCGACTGGCTCAAGGGCACCGTCGAGCTGAGCCGCTTCGGTGAGATCGTCATCGATGCCAAGGGCGCTACCAACATCCCCGGTGTGTTCGCCGCCGGTGACGTGACCACCGTGCCGTACAAGCAGATCGTCATCGCCATGGGCGAGGGCTCGAAGGCTTCGCTGTCCGCCTTCGACCACCTGATCCGCCATAGCTGATCGGGCATCGCAGACACGAAAAGGCCATCCATCCGCGATGGCCTTTTTCGTTTACGACGAGGCCATGCTGCTGCCTTTGCGACTGCCTGGAAAAGGCAGGCTCCGCCATGCATATGAATAGGCTTCGATCACATACGAATTGCCCATGACCCCCGATTGATTGAGTTCAGGACTCATTCGAGACTTGTTCTCATTTCACCGGTCAGGAATTCGATGATGAAGCTTCTTCCTTTGGTTGAGCCCGTGGAGGCGTTGAGCAGGCAGGAGGTCGTTCGCTACAGCCGGCATCTGCTGATTCCGGACGTGGGCGTGGACGGCCAGCGTCGCCTCAAGAGCGCCAGGGTGCTGGTGATCGGCGCCGGTGGCCTGGGCTCGCCGGCGCTGCTCTATCTGGCTGCGGCCGGGGTCGGCACGCTGGGGCTCATCGACTTCGACGTGGTCGACGAATCCAACCTGCAGCGTCAGGTGATCCACAAGGTCTCCACCGTCGGGCTGTCGAAGGTCGAGAGTGCCGCTGCGGCGATACGCGAGCTGAACCCTCACGTGAAGCTGGAGCTGCACAACGAGCGCCTCGAGCCGGAAATGGCTGTGCAGCTCTTCGCGCAATACGACCTGATCCTCGACGGTACCGACAACTTCGCCACCCGCTACCTGGTCAACGATGCCTGCGTGCTGGCCGGCAAGCCCTACGTCTGGGGCTCGATCTTTCGTTTCGAGGGGCAGGCCTCGGTGTTCTGGGAGGATGCCCCCGGCGGCGTCGGCCTCAACTACCGCGACCTCTACCCCGAGCCGCCGCCACCGGAGCTGGCGCCGTCCTGCGCCGAGGGTGGGGTGCTGGGGATTCTCTGTGCCTCCATCGGTTCGATCATGGCCACCGAGGCGGTGAAGTTGATCACCGGCATCGGCGAATCGCTGCTCGGCCGGCTGATGGTCTACGACGCCCTGGACATGACCTACCGGCAGATTCCCCTGCGCCGCGCGCGCGATCGCAAGCCGATCACCGGCCTGAGCGACTACCAGGCCTTCTGTGGCCTGAACCGGCCCCACGGCATGCAGGAGTCGGACATTCCCGCCATCAGCGCCGTCGAGTTGAAGGCGCTGCGCGAGCGTGGCGTTGCGCACCATCTGATCGATGTGCGCGAGCGCACCGAGTGGGACATCGTGCATATCGACGGCGCCCAGCACATGCCCAAGAGTCCCACGGTCGCCACGGAGATCGAGGCGCACTTCGCCAAGGACAGCACGCTGATCCTGCATTGCAAGAGTGGCTTGCGCTCGAAGGCGGTGCTGCTGGAACTGCAGCGCCTGGGCTTCAGCGACGTGCGCAACCTGGAGGGAGGGATTCTCGCCTGGGTTCGCGACGTGGATACCACGCTGCCCGGTTACTGAGCCTGCCGAGACCACCCGACCACGGGAGTAAGAGCATCATGCTGATCATTCTTTCCGAGCTTCTCGACGCCATGCTCGACCAGGCGCGCAGGGATCATCCGATCGAGACCTGTGGCGTGATCGCCGGGCCGATCGGCTCGAAGCGGCCGACCCGGCTGATCGCGATGCGCAACATCGCGCAGTCGGAGACGTTCTTCCAGTTCGACCCGCAGGAACAATTGCGGGTCTGGCGCGAGATGGAGGCGCTGGGCGAGGAGCCCTGCGTGATCTATCACTCGCACACCCATTCCAGTGGCTACCCCAGCCGCGACGATATCCGCCTGGCCGGCGAGCCGCAGGCGCACTACGTGATTCTCTGCACCGCCGAGAATGCCGGCGCTGCGCTGCGCAGCTTCCGCATCATCGACGGCAAGGTCACCGAGGAAACCATCCAGGCCGTGGCGCAGTACCCCAGCGCCCTGGCGGGTTGACCCACTCTCTCATTCCATCGTTTCGCCTACAGGCCCCAAGGAGTCAGGCATGCCCATTTCCGTTTCTATCCCCACTCTGCTGCGTCCGCTGACCCAGAACCAGAAGCGCATCGACATCGAAGGCGCCACGGTGCGTGAACTCATCGAGCGCATGGAAAGCCAGTACCCCGGTATCCGCGAACGGCTGCTCGACGGCGCCGAGATGCACCGCTTCGTCAACGTCTACGTGAACGACAACGACATCCGCTTCGCCGACAACCTGAGCACGGCGCTGAAGGATGGCGACAACGTGACGATCCTGCCGGCCGTGGCAGGCGGTTGAGCGGCACCCACCGCGCACTCTTGCCCGCGTGCCGCCGAGCTTCCCCGCTGGCACGCGGGTTCCTCTGGATCGATTCGGCATGAACCCTATGACCTTTCCCCTGGCCGGATGCACGCTTTCCGGCGCTTTCGTCCATACCCCGGCAGCCTTTGCGCCCGTGGCGTCGGCCCTGTGTTACCAGGCCGGTGCCCTGGGCATCGAGGTGATGAACCAGCCTGGTGCCTGTGCCGATGGGCTCGACCTGCGCTTCGTGGTGCCGGGGCTCGCGCCCATCGGTGGGCGCCTGTGCGGTTGGGCCGATGGCCGCTCGATTGGTGCTGGCGAACTGACCGTGCAGGCCGCTTCCGGGCTGCTGGCCGTGCATGGGCGTGCCAGCGGCGGGGCGCGGCCGCTGGGAGTGGACTACGTCTCCACCCTGGCTGCCAGCCTGGCCCTGCAAGGTGCGTTCGCCGCTGCCATCGGGCAACTGCATGGCCGCAGTCACAGCCAAGTCAACGTCTCCCTGGCCGGCGCCGCGACGCTGGCCATCGGTCAATACCTGGCCGGCGCCACCGCGCCGGAAGGGGCCGAGCGCCTGCTGCCCGGCTGTACCTCGTCGCGTGAGCGCCCGCCATTCACCTCTGCCGATGGCGTGGTGTTCGAGCTGGAAACCCTGGACGCCGAACCCTGGCGGCGCTTCTGGGGCGACCTGGGCATCCCCGGCGAACTGGCCGGCAAGGGTTGGGGCGCTTTCCTGCTGCGCTACGCCAAGGCGGTCTCGCCGATGCCGGTGCAGTTGATGGAGGCCTTGTCGCAACTGCCCTATGCGGTGATCGCCCAGCGCTGCGCCGCAGCCGGGCTGTCCATCTGCCCGCTGCGCAGCCTGCACCAGCGGTTGGCGGACGAGGATCTGCCACTGCTGCTGGAGCAGGGGCCCTGGCGCTTCACCAGCGGCAGCAGCGGCTTGTCGCCGAACCCTGTGCGCGAGCGCGGCGACCTGCCGCTGAGCGGCCTGCGGGTGATCGAGTCGTGCCGGCGCATCCAGGGCCCGCTGGCCGGCCATCTGCTGGCGCTGCTCGGCGCCGAGGTGATCCGTATCGAACTGCCTGGTGGCGACCCGCTGCGCGGTATGCCGCCTCTGGTGGACGGCTGCTCGGTGCGCTTCGATGCGTTGAACCGCCACAAGTCGGTCTGCGAACTGGACATCAAGTCGGCCCGTGGCCGCGCCGAACTGCTGGAGCTGGCCAGCCAGGCCGATGTCTTCCTGCACAACTGGGCGCCGGGCAAGGCTGCCGAACTGGGCCTGGAGCATGCCGACCTCGCCCGGGCCAACCGGGCGCTGATCTACGCCTATGCCGGCGGCTGGGGCGAGCAACCGCACCTGCAGCGCATCCCCGGCACCGACTTCATGGTGCAGGCCTATTCCGGCGTTGCCAGCCAGATCGCCCGCCGCTCGGCCAGTGCCGGTGGATCGCTGTTCACCGTGCTGGACGTGCTGGGTGGGGTGGTCGCCACCCAGGGCATCAGCGCGGCCCTGCTCAAGCGTGGGCTGAAGGGCGAGGCAGGGCGGGTCGACAGCTCGCTGCTCGGCGCCGCGACTCTGCTGTGCAGCGAGCCCTTGCGGGCATTGCGCGACGGCAAGGCGCCGGCCGAGCCGCAGGTCGCCGGGGTCTATCCCACCGCGGCCGGGCTGCTGGCCATCGAATGCCGCAACAGCGACGACGTGGAGTGCCTGCGTCAGGCCCTGGATTACCCGCTGGACATCGAGCCGGCGCTGCGCGACGAGCAGATCGTCCGCTGCCTGGCAACGCGCGATGCCCATGCCTGGCAAGAACTGTTGCAGGCGTTCGGCCTGGCCGCTGCCAGCGTGGCGGAGGACCTGTCGACGCTTCACCAGGACGAGCGGATAGCGCCGTGCCTGCACACCGAAGACTACACCCTGGTCAAGTCTCCCTGGAGTTTCACATGAACAACACAGGCATCATCGATCTGGTTCCCATGGACGTTCGCAACGAGTGGGTGCGCAATGGAACCTACCCGAACAAGTCGGTGTTCCAGCTGTTCCGCCAGCACGCCGAGCGTCACCCCGAGAAGCTCGCCGTGCTGTCGCCGGAGGCGAACATCAGCTACGGCGAGTTGCTCGAGCGCTCCCTGCGCCTGGCCGCCGGCTTGCGCGCGCAGGGCATCGTGCCCGGCGACGTGGTCGCCTACCAGCTCACCAACAGTTGGCGCTGCTGCGCCATCGACCTGGCCGCGGCTGCGCTCGGCGCGGTGGTGGCGCCATTTCCGCCGGGGCGTGGACGGCTGGACATCGAATCCCTGCTGCGCCGTTGCGCTGCCCGCGCGGTGGTGGTGCCGGACGAGTTCGCCGGTATCGACCTGTGCGAGCTGATCGAATCCCTGCGTCCGACCCTGTTGTCGCTGCGTATCCTCATCGTCGAGGGGCAGGCACGCCAGGGCTGGTCGGTTCTGGATCATCTGCTGGACGCCGAGCCGCTGGGGCGCGAGGCGCTGCCCGAGGTCTGCCCGAACTCGCCGGTGCGCCTGCTGGTGTCGTCCGGCACCGAGTCGGAGCCAAAACTGGTGGCCTACTCGCACAATGCGCTGGTCGGCGGCCGGGGCCGTTTCCTCCAGCGTCTGCACGAGGATGGTGAGAGCTTTCGCGGCATGTACCTGGTGCCGCTGGGATCTTCGTTCGGCTCCACCGCCACCTTCGGCAGCCTGTCCTGGCTGGGGGGATCCATCGTCGTTCTGCCGAAGTTCGACGTGCCGACGGCGATCCGCGCCATCGAGACCCTGCGCCCTACCCATGTCCTCGGCGTGCCCACCATGCTCCAGCGCATCGCCGCCGATCCGTTGCTGGCCGAGGTGGACACATCCAGCCTGGTCGGCCTGATCAGCGGCGGCTCGCTGATCGACGAAGCCAGCGTGCGGCGCTGCGTCGAGGCCTTCGGCTGTGGCTTCATCAGCCTCTACGGCTCGGCCGACGGGGTGAACTGCCACAACACCCTGGACGATCCGCTGGAGGTGGTGCTGCGTAGCGTCGGCCGGCCCAACCCCAGCGTCTGCGAAATCCGCATCGTCGACGAGCAGGGCGCCGAACTGCCCCGGGGCGAGATCGGCGAGATCAAGGCGCGCGGGCCACTGAGCCCGATGCAGTACGTCAACGCCCCGGAACTGGACGCACGCTACCGCGACGCCGAAGGCTGGGTCTGCACCGGTGACCTCGGCTATATCGACCGTGACGGTTACCTGATCCTGGCCGGCCGCAAGAAGGACATCATCATCCGTGGCGGGCAGAACATCAGCCCGGTACAGATCGAGATGCTCGCCACCGGCCACCCCGATGTGGTCTGCGCCGCCTGTGTCCCGGTGCCGGATCCGGACCTCGGCCAGCGCGTGTGCATCTGCGTGACCCTGCGCGAGGGCGCGGCGCGCTTCTCCCTCGCCGAACTGACCGACTACCTGCGCCAGCAGGGGCTGGAAGTGAACAAGCTGCCCGAGTACCTGCGCTTCTACCGCGCTCTGCCACTGAGCCCGGCCGGCAAGGTGGACAAGAAGGTGCTGGCGGCCGAAGTCGCCTTCCTCGAAAGCGGCATAGGCATCGCCTGCTAAGGAGCCGAACATGAACCAGCCGTTGCAGACGCGTCCCGACCAGGACGCCCAGGAACTGGCGAAGCGGGTGCGGGCCTTCGTCGACCAGCGCATCCTGCCCCGTGAAGCCGAACTGGCCGGCCCGCGCGAGAGTGCCAGGGCCTGCCAGCAGGCATTGAGCGCCGAGGCGCGCGAGCAGGGGCTCTGGGGCCTGTTCTACCCGGGCCGCATGAGCAGCCTGGAGTCGTACCTGAGGGTGGCCGAGCAGGAAGGGCGCTCCGAGTACGGTGGGGCGATCTTCGGCACGGAACTAGCCCTCGACGCGCACATGCTGACGCGCCACGCCGCTGAGCCGGTGCGTGCAGACTTTCTCGCGCCGTTGCTCAGCGGGGAGGGGGTGTCCGCTTACGGCATGTCCGAGCCGGACAGCATCGGCTCGATCCCGGCGACCATCGCCACCACCGCCACGGCGCAGGGCGATCACTGGCGCCTGGACGGGCGCAAGTGGTTCATCTGCCGTGCCGACCGGGCCAGCTTCGTCACCCTGGTGGCACGCACCGAAGGGGCCGGCGTGGACGGGGCGTTGTCGATGTTCCTGGTGCCCACCAATCTGCCCGGTTTTTCCATCGCCCGCGAGATGGACATTCTCGGCCGCTTCCAGGGCCAGTGCGAGATCGTCTTCGACGGCGTGCGCGTGCCCCGACACAACTTGCTTGGTCAGCCTGGCGCCGGCCTGACACTGATGCAGGAACGCCTCGGACTCGGGCGCCTGCTGCGTGCGGTGCACTGGCTGGGCCTGGCGCAGCGCAGTTTCGATCTGATGTGCACGCGCATCCGTGGCCCGCGTGGCCAGCAGGCCCGCCTGGGCGACAAGCAACTGGTTCGTCTGCGGGTGTTCGAGGCCTACCAGGCCATCGCCAGCGCCCGAGGCCTGCTGCGCGATGCGGCGCGCAAGTTCGACGCCGGTGTGGCCAATGCCGTCGAGGTCAACGTGGCCAAGGTCGCCGCCTCCCAGGCGCTCAGCCTGGCGGTGGACTCGGCGATCCAGGTATACGGCGCCGAGGGCCTGAGCAGCCTGACGCCGCTCTCCGGCATCTACCGCGCGGCACGCGCCACGCACATTCTCGATGGCACCGACGATGCCCTGGTCAGCGCGGTTGGCCGCCGCCTGCTGGACGCTTATCAGGACGTCGACAGCCTGGATTTCGACTGGCCGTCGCTGCCTGGAAACCCGGCAGAGCGATAACGAGGTGAACCGCATGACCCCCAACATTTCCCCACCGGCCGCCGACAGCGCGCTGGATGCCTTCCTGCTGCGTACCGTACTGACTGGCGCGATGGCAATGCCGATGCTGATTTTCTACGCCATCGGCACCCTCGGCCCCTTCCTGGTCGCGGATCTGGGCGTTGCGCCTGGCTGGCTTGGCTACCTGACCATGAGCGCGTTCGGTTTCGCCGCGCTGCTGTCGCTATGGGCCGGGCCGCTGGTTGGCCGTCTCGGCGCCCGGCGCGCTCTGCTGTTGCTGTTTCTGGTCGCGACCCTGGCCTATGCCCTGATCGGCGTGGCGCCCGGTTTCGCCGGGGTGGTGCTGGCGGTGGCGATGTGCGGCATCGCCCAGGCGCTGGCCAACCCGGCCACCAACCTGTTGATCGCCGAACGGGTGCCGCCGCAGAGCAAGGCTGCCGTGGTGGGCCTGAAGCAGGCCGGGGTGCAGGTCGCGGCGTTGTTCGCCGGGTTGCTGCTGCCTGGTATCGCCCAGCAGTTCGGCTGGCGCGCGGCCTTGTTGCTGCTGGTGCCGGTGGGCCTGCTGTTGGCGCTGCTGGCGCCACGAATCGCACCGAAGACGACGGGCAAGGCGGCCAGCTTCGGCTTGACCCGGCCGAGCCGCGCGTTGGCGTTGCTGATGGCGATTCAGTTGTGTGCTGGCGTCGCACTGTCGGCCTACATCACCTTTCTCGGCGTATTCGCCACTGGCCAGGGCATGTCCTCGCTGGTGGCCGGCAGTCTGGTGGCGGCGTTCGGCGTGGTGGGCATTCTCGCCCGCGTGGTGCTCACCCCCGTTGCCGGCCGCATGCGCGATGAATCCTGGCTGCTGCTGATCCTCCTGGCCCTGGCTGCCTGCGCCGTCGGCGTGACCGCCCAGGCGACGCCTGAACGGCACTGGATGATCTGGGTCGGCACGATCGGCATCGGCCTGACGGCGGTGGCCACCAACGCCATCGCCATGAGCATGTTGCTGCGCGACCGCGTCTTCGGTGCCCCGGCGACCTCGGCCGGCATGCTCTCGGTGGGATTCTTCGCCGGTTTCGCCGTCGGGCCGCCGGCGTTCGGCGCGCTGTCCGCCAGCATCTGGGGCTTCGGCGGTGGCTGGGTCGCGTTGATCGGCGTGCTGGCACTGGGGTGCCTGTTGACGCTGTGGCTGGCGTGGTCGCGGCGTTCTGCCGGCCCTGTTGCCGAGGTGCTGTCCCATTCTGCCGGGGCGAAATGAAGGCCATGCCCAATCAACTCACGGCGAACGCATTGAGCCAGGCCCAGCGCAGTCGAGCCATCGAGGCGCTGCTGCTGCGCCTGGAGGCGATCGAGCAGGCTTGTGGCGAAGCGTTCCCGCTGTACTCGCCGGCCCTGGAGGATCGCTGGACGCTGTCATCCGGCGGCTCCTGGCTGGGTGGTTTCTGGGCCGGGCTCTGGTGGTTGCGGGCGCGGGTCAGCGGCGCCGCCGCCGATCGCGACAAGGCGATACGGATCGGCCAGCGGCTGGCGGACAAGCTGCAGGCGCCGACGCTCAATCGCAGCATGATCTTCTGGTACGGCCTGGCGCCGGGGGCGCTCTGGTTCGAGCATGCCGCATCCCGGCAACTGCTGGAGCAGGCCGGCGCAGCGTTGGCACCGGCCTTCAGTCAGACCCTGGGCTGCATTCCCCTGGGCTGTGACATGGGGGGCGGGCCGGACGGCGACCGGCGCATCGCCATCGACACCCTGGCTCCGACCCTGCGTCTGCTGGCGTACCACCCACAGGGCAGTGTTAGCGAGCTGGCTGGCCAGCATGTGCAGGGCTCCCTGGCTGCATGTGGCAGTGGCGACGGCGCCTACTGTGGCGGCGCGCATTACGCAGAGGGCCGGTTGCTGGCGGAAGGGCAGGCAGGGCTCTGGTCGCGTGGCCAGGCCTGGGCGATGCTCGGCCTGGTGCAGGCGGCCGGCGTTTATGGCGAGCCATTCCTCAGCGAGGCACGACGGGCCTGTGAATACTGGCTGCAAACGCGCCCGGAAGCCCTGCCGACGAACCGCCTGGATCAGCCCGAGGCGGGCGTCGATCCTTCTGCCGTGGTGATCGCCGCCCTGGCCATGCTCGGCCTCGACGGCCTGGCGGAGCAATCCCAGCCCTGGCGTGCACAGGCCGAACGTCTGCTGGCAGCGGTGCTGGATAGCCGCTACGTCGTGCTCGATGGTGCGTCGCCGGGGCTGTTCGGCGGCATGCATTACCGCACCCGCGAAGGCGAAGGGTTGGTGGAGTCGAGTTGCTCCAGCTTCTTCCTGCTGCTTGCATTGCTGGTGCTGGACGGGCAGGCCGGCGCGCTCGACTGCTGAGCGGGGTGGCAGTCGCTAACGGCGGCTCGCTTAACGGTCCATCCGGGGGTATCCAGGTGCCATCCGAGCTAGGCGACCCCGCCCTGCTGCGCCGGGGTTCGTTACTCGCTTCGCTCGTCCTTCGGGCCAGCCTTCGGCTGCTACTCCGCTTCGCTCCATCGCTGCTCCGAGGATCGGCTTACAAGGTACGCCCGGAGTGTTGGTAACGGCGAGTCCAGGATATGGCCATCGGGTTAAACCAAGACTTTCATTCGCGTAGAGCGTACTCGCGGAGCAGTACACCGTTGGGGTTGCTGGGTGTTTTGGGCGTGAGCCGTGGTGCCGAACTCGGCATGGCCCGGCGGACTGTTCGCTGGCGCTCCTGAGTTCGCCCTACGCTGCCCCCCTGTTCGCGCGTGCGGACGTAGGGCGTACCGGGACGCCGGCCGCTCGGAAGCAGTACGCCGTTGGGGCAGTGAGTTACGTAACGTTCAGGCGCTTGTAGAAACGTCAACAAAAACGCGGTAATTCGGAACAGACGCCTGAAAAACCAAGGCCGTATTGCCAGTCCGATCTCAACCAAACAAACGCGCAGAACCGCATCCAAGTCCACGCGGACGTTGCACGTGGTGCCTGTCCGCATGGCCTGTCGAGGCTCAGTCGAGGAAGGTGGACATGTCCTTGCACACCGCCGCGAAGGCCTCGACGAAGTGCCGCGCCTCCTGCTCGCTGAGTACCAGCGGCGGCTGGATACGCATGACCCGGTTGTTGTTGGCGGTGACGAAGGTGAGGATGCCGTGGTCCTGCGACAGCTTGGTCACGAAGCGCAGCACGAACATTTCCTCGAAGTTCTTTTCCAGTTCGTCGATGGCTTCGCGGATCAGCCGCTTGGCCTTGCCCGACATCATCCGGTAGGTGCCTGCCGCGTTACCCGGCATGCGGCTGGCGAATTCTCGGACGAAGGCTTCCACCCCGCCGCCGAAGCTGTTCTGGAACTCGATGGCGATCATCAGCCCGCGTCCACGGATCTCGCGGATGAAGGGGTAGCCGGCCACGGCCTCGGCGAGCGCATCCTTGAGCATGCCGCCGACCCGCGCCGCGTTGCCCGCCAGGTCTTCGGCTGCGATGACGTCCAGCGTCGCCAGCGCCGAGGCCGCCGCCAGGTTGCCGCCGCCGAAGGTGGAGGTGTGCAGGGCGAAGCTGTCGATGTTGCCGTAGGCGCGGTCCCAGATATCGGCCCGCGACAGCGTCGCGCCGATGGGAACGGCGCCGCCGGAGAGGGATTTGGAGAGCACCAGGATGTCCGGCTCGACACCTTCCCATTCACAGGCGAACAGCTTGCCGGTACGGCCCAGGCCCGTCTGGATTTCATCGAGGATGAGGATGCAGTCGTGGTCGGAGCAGAGTTCGCGAACCCTTTTCAGATAGCCCTCCGGTGGCATCACCACGCCGCCTTCGCCCTGGATGGGCTCGAGGATGAAGGCGCCGACGTCGCCTTCCAGCAGGGCGCGTTCCAGGGCCTCGGTGTCGCCGAAGGGGATCGAGGCGCAGCGCGGCAGCAGCGGCTGGAACGGCTGCCGGTGCTTGTCGCGCCCGGTGATCGACAGCGCGCCGAGGGTCTTGCCGTGGTAGCCATTGTCGCAGTACAGCACCCGTGAACGGTCCATGGCGGCAAGGGCCAGTTTCAGCGCCGCTTCCACCGCTTCGGTTCCCGAGTTGCTGAAGAACACCCGCTGCAGTTTGCCCGGCGCCAGTTGGCTCAGGCGCTGGGCCAGCAGGCTGGTCTGCAAGGGCACCGAGACGTACTGGACGAAGGTCGGCTGCTCCTGCTGCAGGTAGCGTTGCAGCGCGCTGTTGATCTGCGGGTGGTTGTGGCCGGTGTTGAGGCAGCCGTAGCCCGCCACGAAGTCGAGGTAACGGCCGCCGTCCAGGTCGGTCAGCCAGCAGCCGCGACCATGGCTGAACACCCGCTCGATATGGTTGAAGGCATAGAACTCGCGCAGGATGGGGTTGATGTGCTCGCCGAAGCTGCGCAGCGCCTCGCTGCGCAGTTGCGGCTTGTCCTCCAGTGCCAGGGGCTGGCTGCGTGGGTGGTGGAAGCGGCGCAATCCGCCGAAGTCGGCCTGGGTCAGGCGCTCGCCATAGGAGGCCATCGGCGAGGGGAACAGACCATGGCTTTCGGCCAGCTGGCCGATCTCCAGCACCTTGTTTTCCGGCAGCTCGCGCCCGATGGAGAAGGCTTCGGCGCGGCCTTCCAGGCCCAGCACTAGGGTTTCGGCCAGGCAGCCATTGAGGAATTTCTTCGGCGCCAGGCCCATGCTCTCGGCGCCGAAGCGCAGCGAGGTGCCGGCCGAGACCAGGCCGCCATCGATGATTAGGATGTCGCGGCGATCACGCCGATAGAGCATCACGTCGCGTGGCAGCGCCGCATCCACTACCACCGAGCCCGGGGCCAGGCGGTAGGGGTCGATGATACCGCCGCTGGAGGTGGCCGCCACGTAGAAGCGCACCTCGTCGTAGCAAGGCTCGATGTCGTTGCTCAGGCGCACCCGCTCGTGCAGTGCCTGCGGCAGGTACTCCAGCCCCTGGCGTGCCTGTTCTGCGCCGCCGCGGTGGATCAGGCGCAAGCGGCAGCCGTCGCGGCCGAGCAGCCGGGCGATGGCCAGGGCGATGGAGCCGGGGTAGCCGACCACCGCCACCTCGCTGTCTTCGGGCTTCACCTCCAGGCGCTGCATGGCCTCCAGTACGTTGCGGTAGGCGGCGTAGGCAGTCAGCGAGTTGCCCGTGGTCACCGGTACCCCGGTGCGCTCCAGAGTCTGCAGGCCGCGGTTGCCGACGATGGCGGTGAAGCCACCGAGACCGACCAGTTGTGCCCCCAGGGCCTTCAGGCTGTCCACGCCCTCGATCACGCGCTGAGCGATCGCCCGTGGTTGGGCGAGCATTTCCTCGGCGGTCAGTGGCATGTAATGGACGATGCCTTCGCAGATGGCGCCGCGTGCGCTGACGATGCGGCCGAAGTCGGCGAAGGGCACCAGGTTGCGCCAGCGCCAGATGTCCGGGCTGTAACCGCGATCCTGCTCGGCGAGGTTGCGATCGAACAGGTCGAGGAGTTTCACCTGGCGTTTCAGGGCGACCGAGGTGGGGTGGGCGATGAATCCGAATTTCATTTCGAGAGTCCTTGTGGCCGTCATGCGCGGCGGTTCCAGGCGGTTTCGGAGATCAGGCTGAGGCCATCACCGTCCGAGTTGTGGGCGAGCGTCACGTCAATGATGTTGAGGCTGTTGGGGGTGGTCAGGGCATCACGCAGCCACTGCCCATCGAACTGGCTCAGGCGATGGCGGTTCACCACAAGCGGGCCGCCTGGCTCCATCAGTGTCGGCTGCGACGCGCGCCCGGCTACCGTCACCTGGCGGGCACCGTTGCAGGCATAGCGTTTGTCCAGGTAGGTCTGAATCATCGAGAGCAGGCCGTTGCTCAGGTAGAACAGGGTGACGTTGCGGCCAGGCATGTGCGGGTTCTGAGCCAGGCTGGCGGCCAGGCGTGTTTCGATGTCCGGCACCAGAGCCCGGGCACCGTCGCCGACGAAGGCCAGCACGTTGTCCGGGCTGGTGGCGGCGATGTAGGGCAGCGCCATCAGGCCATCGCCCATCAGGGCCCGGCCATACCAACCGGAGAAGCCCGGGCCGGTGCGTGGCACGTTGCGCAGCGCGGAAATGCCGCAACGGCCCACATCATAGACGCCGGTATAACGGTAGCCGTGGCGCTCGATCAGTTCGTGCAGCAGGTCACCGAGCTGCAGGAAGAAGTAGTTGGCGGTCATCGGCTGGGTGACGATGCGGTCCACCGGCACCGTTTCCGGGAGCGCCCGTATGCGCTGCAGCTTGGCGCGGCGCAGGGCCAGCACCTCGGGTGCCACGGCCAGGTTGGCCTGGACGTGGTCGAGGAACTTGTCCAGCGGCATCTCCAGCGCCAGGTCGGTGAAGGGCGACAGGTGGCGCCGCTGGTGGTTCAGTTGCACCACGCGGGTCTGGCGCTTCAGCTTGCCTTCGGAGAAGGGCGTGGCGGCCTGGTCCACCTTGCTCTTGATGAAGAACAGGCACTGCTGCTCCGGGCCGAGCAGTTCGTGATCCTGGTGCAGGAACTGGTAGATGCGCCGGCTGAAGCCATACAGCGACAGCGGGCCGAGGTAGTTCGGCACCGCCTGGCCCTGGTGGTAGGGGCCTACGCTGCCGGGATGGGTGATGGTGTCGGCCAGCGCGATGCCGGCGGCATCGGCGATCGCGTAGACGCGTTCACGTTGGCTGTCGGAGAGTCTGCCGCACTGCCAGAGCATATGCAGGGGCGCCTGGTTGATCAGCCGCATGGCCTCGTCCAGGGCGCCGCGTTGCATCTCGTTCGGCGCCGCCAGGCTGGGCGAGGCGGGGGCTGGCAGGTCCAGATTCAGAGGTTGCCGTGGACGCGACTCCAGCGCCGCCTGGGAGGCCAGCACGAACACCGGCTCGCTGCGCTCGGCGAGCATGGCGAAGGCCTGCGTGAGCTTGGCCGCTATTTCGTCCACCCGCTGGATGAACACGTGACGCAGGCCACGCGCGGCGATCACTTGCCGGCCATCGTGGTCGGCATCCAGGGTGCTCTGGAAGGCGAACCAGGTCGTGTCCGGGCTTTCGGCGCAGATGATCAGACCGGGCGCGCCGGCTCGCTTGAGGTTGGCCAGGGTGCCGCGAAATTCGTCGAGCATGCCCGAGGTGACCGCGATCACGTAGGCGCGTTCGTAGAGCTGCCAGCCGGCCAGCGCGGAGACGGCGAGGCTGTGTTCGTTGCAACCGTGCAGGCAGCGTATGCCCGTGCCGGCAGTGGTCTGCTGCATCGACTGGATCAGGCAGGCGACCATGGAGCCGGTGTAAGAATGGAAGTCCCAGTCGTCCCGCCAGCGAGCGCGCATGAAGCGCGTCACTTCGCTGGCGATGCTCACCGGCGGCTGCTCGGGGTTCATCGTGCGCGCCAGCAGGCGATTGAAGCGGGTGTGCTCGAGATGATCCACGGCGATCCGCAGCAGGTCGGCGCGGCTGGCCGCCCGGTCCTGCAAGGGCACGCGCAGGTGACGATTGCCGCCGGCCTGCTCCATCCAGCCCGGCAATGCCTGCGCCGAGCAATAGAGCACCGCGGAATGCGGCGACAGGCGCTGTCCCCCGTCGTCATGCTGGCAGGCGCTGAACAGCGTCTCGAACGGATCTTCCTCGGCCACTGGCTGCTGGCTCATGTCGACGATGAACAGCTCGGCCCGTGTGGCTGCGCCAGACCTGGCCAGCTCCGCGCGTGCGGCCTCCAGCGTGGGGAAGTGCAGCAGTTGCACGTCCAGGGGCTCGCGGCCGGCCGAGGTGTTCTCCCGCAGGTAGCTCTCGGCCTGCACCATAAGCGCTTCCAGCACCTCTTCGCTGCGCGGTCGCCGATCCAGCGAGCGGCACATCCGCTCGACATCGGCCGTGGCGTCCCAGGGCTCGGCCGCAACGTAGGTCAGGCCTGTTCTCAACTGCTCGATGACGAAGGCGACATCTTCTATCAGCGCAGGTACCTGGCTGACCAGGCACACTCCCATTGTTCCCGACATGCTGGCTTCCTCTGCACATCCTGTTCGTGATGGCGGCATCTGCCGCCGTGTTGCTAACGGCTTGCGCACGGAGGCTTCAGGTGCGCCTCACCTTGGTTGCATGGCGCTCGCTTGTCTTCGGTGATGCGTGCCAGGGCAGGGCTGGCGGCCAGGGCCAGGAGGTAGACGCCGAGCATGGCCGAGGTCAGGCCGAGCAGCATTCCGGTGTAGCCCAGGCGATCCAGAAGCACGCCGGCGGCCACTGGCACCGCCAGGCGCGAGACCACGAACAGGCTGGCCTGCAGGCCGTAATCGACGGCCTGGCGCTGGTGGCGGGTGAAGTACATCATCAGGCCGAAGACCATGGCGGAGATCGCGCCCATGGCCGCTGCCACCAGCGTTGCGCCGATGATCAGCCCGAGCGGGCCTGCCTGGCTCCAGAGCACGGCGGTCAGGCTGGCCAGGGCGAAGAGGGCGAAGCCGGTGAACAGCGGCATGGCCCGGGCCACCCCGAGCCGGCGCAGCAGGCGCCCGCCCAGCACGCTGGCCAGGGCACCGACCGCGCCGCCGCCGACCCCGGCCACCCAGGCCACCTGGGTGGCCGGCATACCCTGATCGAGCAGCAACGGCTTGAGGTACAGCCAACTGGCGCCAATGAACGGAAAGCAGGACAGCAGCAGGCAGGTCCACAGCGCTGCCCCGGGTTGCTCGAAGTAGCCGCGCCAGTTCGGCTCGTACCTGCTCTGCGCAGCGTCTGCCGGGCCTTGCGGCGCACCTTCGCCCAGCAACGGCAGCAACAGCGCGCCCAGCAGCAGGGCGCCGGCCATCAGCACGAAGGATGCCTGCCAGCCCCAGTGTTCGTGCACCAGCAGCATCAGGCCGCCACCGACGATGGCGGCCAGAAACAGCGCCGCCGAGCGGATCGCCCCGGCGCGCACGCGTTGGTTTTCCGGCAGAAGCTTGATCGCCAGGGCGTTGACCGGAATGTCGGCCCAGGTCGCCAGCACCCCGGCCAGCAGCGTCAGGGCGAAGAACAGGCCATGCCTGTCGAGCAGTGCCTCGCGCCCGACCAGCAGCAGAACTGCCGCCAGGCCCAGGCTCAGCAGCAGTGCCCAGCTTCTGTAATGCGCGCCGGCGAAGCTCCAGCGCTCCACTGGCAGCGCCAGCAGGAACTTGAATACCGCCGGCAGCCCGGCCAACTGGAACAGGCCGATATCGGTGCCCGACCAACCGTGCTGGCGCATCACCAGCGGCATGCCGAGCAACAGGTAGATACTCGGCACCGCCAGAACGAAGTTCAGCCAGCCGAACAGCGCCTGGCGCCCGAGCAGGTGCATGTTCATTGCAGGCTCCTGCGGCCGATCACGGCGGTGACCGGGGTTACCGGGAAAGGCACCTCGCGCTGCGTCTGCAAGGCACTGAAACCGGCCCGCTGCATGGCATGGCGCAGGCCTCCGGTGTGGGTCAACTGGCGCCCGAGCATGCGCATGGACAGGTAGTAGGAGAGCATCTGCCGCGCCGCATCCTGGCTGTCGGGAATTTCCGCCTGGGCGCAGACCAGCACGCCGCCTGGGCGCAACGCGGCGTGGATCTTGCCCAGAGCCTGGTCGATATCGGGCACGAAATGCAGCACGGAGGAGCACCAGATCAGGTCATAGCCCTCGCCGATCGGGTCGCGGATCAGGTCGCCGCTGCGGCCCCGCAGACGCCCGCCGAGGCCGGCCGCGTGGATGTTCTCTTCGGCCACGCTGATGGTCTGTGGCAGGTCGAATACCTCGCCGCGCAAGTTGGGGTTGGCCTTGGCCAGGGCAATGGCCACCAGCCCAGGGCCGCCGCCCAGGTCGAGCAGGCGTTGGGCACGGGGGAATTCGGGCAGTTGCGAGAACACCGCCAGCGCCGCCTCGGCGGTTGCCGCACGCTGCTCCTGGGCGATCTGCAGGCGCGCGGCCGCCTGCCAGTTGGCCGCGTTTTCGGCAAGCCGGGGGGCGGTGCTCGCCTCGCCGGTGCGTAGCTGTTCGTCCAGATTCTTGCCGAAGTGGCGCAGCGCCTGCAGGCGCAGGCTCCAGGCGTCGCCGCAATGCTGCTTCGAGTCGTGATCCAGATAGCGGCTCGCCAGCCAGGAGGCCTGGTAGCGCCAGCCTTGCGCAGGCGTTTCGTGACGTTCCAGCAGGCGCATGCTCCAGAGCATTTCCAGCAGATGCTCGGTGTTGCTCGGGTGCAGGCGCAGGCGCTCGGCCACGATGCCGGCCGGCATCGGCTCGGCAAGCAGGCGGAACAGCTTCAGCTCCAGAGCCACGCGCAGGGCGTCGGCCTGGACCGAGGCCAGGGCCAGGTCCCAGTAGGGTTGCAGCGGGTGGCCGCCGGTGGCGTTGGTGTGTGGGGTCATAGTCGATAGCTCAGGCGTAGGCCGATCTCGCGTGGCTCGCTGTACACGCGTGCCATGCCGTTGAGGTAACCGACCGCGTCGTAGCGCTTGTCGGTGGCGTTTTCCACGTAGGCGCTCAGGCCCAGGTGCTCGAAGTCATAGCCGGCGCTCAGGTCGAGCAGGGCGTAGCCGGCGCGGCCGTAACGGTTGGCCGAATCGAGGTAGGTGCGACCCACGCCGCTTATCCCAGCCTGGGCGAACCAGCCGGCATCGGCGTCGTAGCGCAGGCCCAGGTAGCTGGTCAGGTCGGGCGCGAAGGGGGCGTGGTTGCCCTGGTAGTCGGCGCTGCCGTCCTGAAAGCGCTCGAAGCGCGTGCGGTTGATGCCAAGCGAAGCCTGCAGCTGCCAGTGTTCGCCGAGCAGGTAGTCGGCCTCCAATTCCAGGCCGCTGCTGCGAGCCTCGGCGGCATTGGTGATGTAGACCATCCCGGGCTGCACGATCTGCTGTACCTGCATGTCGCTGATCTGCATCCAGTAGAGGGCGGCCGAATAGCGCAGGCGACGTTGCGCAGCCCAGCCCTTGATGCCGAGTTCATAGGCGTCCACCTGCTCCGGGTCGTACCCCGGGTAGCCGGCCGAGGCGGAGAAGGCATTGAAGCCGCCAGCACGGAAGCCTTGCGAATAGCTGGCATAGGCCTGGGTGTCGTCGCTCCAGGCGTATTGCAGGGCCAGCTTGGGGGTGAAGCGCTGCCACTGGTCGCTGCGGTTGCGGCTGTCACGGGGCGACAGGCTGACCTCGTCGCGCTCCAGCCGCGCGCCAAGGGTCAGGGACCAGTGCGAGGTCAGCGCCTGCGTCCACTGGCCGAACAGGGCGGCGGTGTTGCCGCCCAGATCCACCTGGGTGCGGGTCATGGCCATGGGCAGCTTCTGGCGATAATCCAGCGAGTGGTCGTCGCGATCGGCATAGAGGCCGACGAGCCACTGACTCTCTGCCCCTTCGCCTTCCAGGCGCAGCTCCTGGGACAGGGTGCTCAGGTGGTAGTCGCGTTCGAGGTGCAGGGCATCGATCGGCAGGAAGTCGGTGTCCTGGCGCACGCGATCGTAGAAGTCGTTGCGCGCCGTGATCGAGCGCAGGCGCAGGCCGGAATCCAGCTCATGCTCGATATCCAGCGACAGGCTGCGGGCGCTGGAATGGTTCCAGCTGCGGGTACCGGAGCGCACCTCGCGGTGCGACGAGCCGGCCGCGCCCCATAGCGAGCCGCCATCGCGGTAGTCCTGGCGGCTGTAACGCAAGGTGGCGCTGGTCGCTGATGCGGGTGTCCAGCGCAGCACGGCGCGGCCGTTGTGGCGCTCGCGATCATCCTCGTCGCGGCCACGGTAGGCGTTGTCGATGAAGCCGTCCTGTTCGAGCCATTCGCCGGCGATGCCGCCGTACAGCGTATCGGCCACCAGCGCTTGGCTCAGGTCGAAGCGCAGCACGCGCTTGTCGCGGTTGCCCAGGGTGGCATCGACCCGCGCGTAGGGCGCGTCGTCGATGGGGCGGGTGTGCAGGTGCATCACGCCGGCCTCTGCGTTGCGCCCGTACAGGGTCGATTGCGGGCCACGGAGGATTTCCACTCGCTCCAGCGCCAGCAGGTTGTGGTCGAAGCCCTGGCCCATCAGGATGGGCACGCCATCGACCAGCATCAGCACGGAGGAGGAGAACGCCGTCGCGCTGGAGCTGATGCCGCGCATCACCGGTACGTTGGTACCGGACTGGCCGAACGGCTGGAAGACGAAGTTCGGCGTGCGCCGGGCCAGCGCCTGCAGGTCGTCGGCTCCGGCGTCGCGCAAGGCTTCACCCTGCACGACCGACACGCTGGCCGGTATGTCCTGCAGATCCTGTTCGATCTTGTTGGCGGTAACGGTCATGTCCGGCAACTGCTGCGCTGCCGCCAGCGTCAGGGTTGGAGCCAGCAAGCCTCCCAGCATGCCGACTGGCAAACGGATACCCATCTTTCCCATCTATCCCCCCGTAGCCGGTAAATGATGAACGGGGCCGCAGATGCCCCCTAGCCAGATACCGGCGCGACATGGCGTGCTATTGATTTGATACCAATGTTATAGGTAGATAAGAATGCGTATCATGTAGATTGATATGAATTCTGGATTTTCCCGTATCTAAAACAGGAGGAAGGACCCATGGCCGCTGTGCAACGGATCTCCCAGCCGCATCGATTGGCGATGAGCCAGGCCCGCCAGGTGCGCCGGGAAACTTCCGGCTGGGAGCGTCAGCAACTGCCGGAGGAGCTGGGCGACTGCTACTCGGAGCGTTTCGTTTTGGATCACGATCTGCTGCTGGTGCGCTCGCGCTATCACCCCACCCGCGATCTGATCGAGGAGACGGTCGATCCCCATGACCGCCACATGCTGGTGATCACCCTGGGGTTGCAGGGGCAGTCCGGCTACAAGGCACGCAATGGCGACACCCTGTGTTTCCGCGCCGGCTTCACCACCGTCACCGCGTTCCATGGCAGCCAGGGGGAACGCTGCTACGAAGCCGGTACGACGGTTTCCCAGCTACGGCTGCTGGTGGGGGAGAAGACCCTGGTCAGGTATCTGGGCGCGGAGCGTGCCGGGGCATTGCTGGGCTCGGGGCATATCCGCCAACTGGCCTTTCGCAAGACCAGCGGGGCCAGCAGCGCCCATGCCGGAGCGTTGCAGCGGTATCTCAACGACCCGCAGCGCATCGCGGCGCTGGACATGCATATCCACTCGCTCAGCCTGCTTTCCGAGCAGCTCAATCTGCTCTGCCCGGCAACGCCCACGGCGCTGCAGTTCAGCACCCAGGACATCGAGAAGCTGGAGCGCGCCCGCGATCTGATGATCGAGCAGATCGACCAGCCACTGACCATCGCCTACCTGTGCGCGGCGGTGGGGCTGAACGAATTCAAGCTCAAGGAAGGTTTCCACTACCGCTTCAACACCACGCCCCACCGGATGCTCCACGAGATGCGCATGCGTAAGGCCCATGTGCTGCTTGAGAGCGGTCATCAGGTGGCGCAGGTGGCATACCGCGTTGGCTATCGCTACCCGAACAACTTCAGTGCCGCGTTTTCCGCCTTCTTCGGCCAGGCGCCGAAGTCGGTGTTCGGTACGCATCGGCGCTCGGGCAAGGTACCGGGGCGCGAGGTTCGCCCGCATTGAAACGAAAAACGCCGCGCTCTTCGCAGGGCGCGGCGTTGGCGTCGTGGCGAGGCTTGCCTCAGCGCTTCAGACCGCCCAGGGTCAGCGGCATCTGGCGGTTCACATCCTTGTACAGCAGGTAGCGGAAGCGGCTCGGGCCGCCGGCGTAGCAGGCCTGCGGGCAGAAGGCGCGCAGCCACATGAAGTCGCCGGCTTCGACTTCGACCCAGTCCTGATTCAGGCGATACACCGCCTTGCCTTCCAGCACGTACAGGCCGTGTTCCATGACATGGGTTTCGGCGAAGGGGATCACGCCGCCCGGCTCGAAGTTGACGATGTTGACGTGCATGTCATGGCGCATGTCGCTGATCTCGACGAAGCGCGTGGTGCTCCAGCGGCCTTCGGTACCGGGCATGACGATCGGCTCGATGTCCTGCTCGTGGGTGACGAAGGCTTCCGGATACGGCACGCCTTCGACTGGTTGATAGGCCTTGCGCAGCCAGTGAAAACGCACGGCTTCGCTGCCGTTGTTGCGTAGCGACCAATCGCTTTCTGGCGGGATGAAGGCGTAGCTGCCCGGGCGCAGGGCGTGCTGGGTGCCGTTGAGGCTCAGGTCGCAGGTGCCTTCGACGACGAAGATCACGCCTTCGGCGGTCGGGTCCAGCTCGGGCTTGTCGCTGCCGCCGTTCGGGCCGACTTCGACGATGTACTGCGAGAAGGTTTCGGCGAAGCCGGTCAGCGGGCGGGCGATGACCCACATGCGCATGTTGTCCCAGAACGGCAGGTGGCTGGTGACGATGTCACGCATTACACCTTTGGGGATCACGGCGTAAGCTTCGGTGAACATGGCGCGGTCGGTCAGCAGTTGTTCCTGACCTGGATGACCGCCATGCGGTGCGTAGTAGTAGGGCGATTTGCTCATCGAGAGATTGCCTCGGTGGGTGGATGGCGCTGGGAACGATCCCGGCGCGGAAAATTGGCTCCCATGCACTATAGGAATTCGCGGATGGATTCGGAAATTAAATAGTAGAATGCCTGTCAGTGGGTTTCATGATAGGCATGCGACATGCTCGATCCCGTGTTGTTACGCAGTTTTCTCGCCGTGGTGCAGACCGGTGGCTTCACCCGCGCGGCTGCCAGCCTGCATCTGACCCAGTCCACGGTCAGCCAGCAGGTTAGGCGACTGGAAGAGCAAATCGGCGCCGAGCTGCTCGACCGTAGTGGTCGCTACGTGGTGACTACCACCGAGGGCGAGCGCCTGCTGGGTTACGCCAACCGCATCGTCGCACTGATGGACGAGGCGATGCTCGCTCTGGGGCAGAGCGCGGTGGAGGGCGAGATACGCCTCGGCGTGCCGGACGATTTCGCCGCCAACAGCCTGACGCCCTATCTGGCCGATTTTGCCGACGCACATCCGGGTATCCGCCTGGAGATCACCAGCGGTCTTAGTCATGACGTATGGCGCGCGTTCAATGCGGGCGAGCTGGACCTGGCGTTGATCAAGCAGCGCGCCGGCAGCGCCAAGGGCCTGGCCAGCTGGGCCGAGCCGGTGGCCTGGCTAGACAGCCGCGCGCGCCCGGTACTGGCACGTAATCCAGTGCCGCTGGCAGTGTTCCCGCCCAATGGCCTGTATCGCCTGGAAATGACCCATGCGCTGGATGCCATGGGCAAGCCCTGGCGTATCGCCTATGTCAGCAGCAGCCTGCCTGGCGTCAGCGCTGCGGCCGAGGGAGGCTTGGGTCTGACCTTGCTGCCGCGCCGGTTGATCACGGCCGAGCATCGCGAGCTGGGCGAGGCAGAAGGCTTCGCGCCGGTCGCGTCAGTGGAGGTGGCCCTGCACGCGCGCAACCAGTTGCCCGGTTATGCACGGGAACTGGCCGCGGCATTGATCGAGGCCTGCGAAGGGATCATGAGCCCGTAGTCGAGTAGGGTGCGCTGTGCGCACCTTGCAACCATAGCGCTCCGTTTTATTTGCCCTGCGCGTTAGAGATGGCTCCTGCCCCGGCCTAGGGGCCCGGATCAGCGCCAACTGAGTATCGGCCAGCCGGCCTGTTCGGCATGGGCGCGCAGGGTTGGGTCAGGATTGACGGTGAGAGGCTTGTCCACCAACTGCAGCAGCGGCAGATCATTGCGGGAGTCGGAATAGAAGCTGGCGCCAGCCAGGCTTTCGCCCTGTTCGATCAGCCAGCTTTCCAGGCGGATCACCTTGCCTTCACGGTAGGTCAGCACGCCCTCGGTTCGCCCGGTATAGAAGCCGTGCTGCAGCTCTAGGTCGATGGCCAATACCTCGTCGATGCCGAAGCGCTCGGCGATGGCGCTGACCAGGAAATGCGCCGAGGCCGAGATCACCAGCAGGCGGTCGCCAGCGGCGCGATGTGCGGCCAGAGTGCGGCTGGCGTCGCTATAGAAAATCGGCTCGATAACGTCTTCGACGAAGGGCTCGACCACATGGGCAACCTCTTCGGGCGTGCGGCCGACCAGCGGTGACAGGGTGAAGGCCATGTAGTCCTCCATGGCCAGGATGCCGGCGGCGTATTGGCGCATCAGCTCCTGCTCGTGGGCGATGAAGGATTCACCGTCGGCCCAGCCGATCTTCACCATTTCCTGCGTCCACAAGCTGGCGCAGTCGCCGTGGATCAGCGTCTCGTCAAGGTCGAAAATCGCCAGAGCCATCACGCCACCTCCCGAATCGCATCGGCGCCAATGGCCAGGCTGACGCTCTGGCCGTCGCGGTGCAAGTCAGCGGCGGAGCGATTGAGCACGTCGACCAGCAGTTCCACGCCGCGGGCTTCGACCCGGTAGCGCACGACATTGCCGAGCAGGCTGTGGCCGAGGATGGTGCCGTCGATACCCAGGCCTCCGATCTGGATGGCTTCCGGGCGAATCGCCACGCGGCTGTTCACCGGGCGCAGCAGCAGACGGCTCGCAGCATCGGCGTCGAGCAGGTTGTAGTTGCCGATGAATCCGGCTGCGAAGGCATCGGCCGGCGCGGTGTAGAGGGTTTCCGCGTCGCCGCTCTGGACGATCTGGCCGCCGTTCATCAACACGATGCGGTCGGACAGCACCAGCGCCTCTTCCTGATCGTGGGTAACGAAGATGGTGGTCAGGCCCAGCTCGCGCTGGATCGCGCGAATTTGTTCCCGCAGGTGTTTGCGGATACGTGCATCCAGGGCTGACAACGGCTCATCGAGCAGCAGCAGGCGCGGGCGGGTGACCAGTGAACGGGCCAGGGCCACACGCTGGCACTGGCCACCGGACAGTTGCTGTGGGTAACGATTGGCGTAGTCGTTGAGCTCCACCAGTTCCAGCACTTCGGCGACACGCTTGCTGGCCTCGGCGGCTGGGACTTTTTGCATGCGCAGGCCGAAGGCGACGTTCTGCTGCACGGTCATATTGGGGAACAAGGCGTAGCTCTGGAACACCATGCCGATGCCGCGCTTTTGCGGCGCCACGGGTACCAGGTCCTCGCCGTCCAGCAGGATCTGCCCTCCGTCGACCTCCGTCAGGCCTGCAATACAGCGCAGTAGGGTGGATTTACCGCAGCCGGAGGGGCCGAGCAGGGTGATGAACTGACCCTGGCCGATCTCGATATTGATGTCGGTGAAGATACGGGTCGGGCCGTAGCTTTTGTGCAGGTTCTGAATGTGCAGAAAACTCATGACTTGTCCTTGTTCAGACGGTTGGCTGCCCAGGTCATCAGCAGCACGAACATGAAATAGGAGATCACCAGGGCGCTGGTGAAATGGCCGCTGTCGTTGCGCATGTTGTACAGGTACACCTGCAGCGTCTCGTAGCGGCTGCCCACCAGCAGGTTGGCGAAAACGAATTCGCCGAACAGGAAGCTGAAGGACAGGAACACCGAGACCATCAGGCCCTTGCGCAGGTTCGGCAGTACCACCATGAAAGCGGCGCGCCAGGTGCTGGCGCCGAGCAGGTGAGCAGCGTCCATCAGGTCGCGCAGATTGATCGCCTGCAGGTTGTTGGTGATCGCCCGGTACATGAAGGGCAGCGCGATGGTGAAGTAGCAGCCGATCAGTATCCATGGCGTACCGAGGATCGGCAGCGGGCCGGACGCGAACAGCTGCATTAGCCCCACCGATGAGACCACCGGCGGAATGGCGAACGGCAGCAGGATCAGCACGTTCATCACGCCGTCCAGCTTGGGGAAGTGGTAGTTGACCACGAACAGCAGTGGCAGGATCAGCAGCAGTGCCAGGGCCAGTGCGCCAAAGCACACCAGCAGCGAGCGACCGAAGGCGGCGAGAAAGCGCGCGTCGCTCCACAGCGCCACGTACCACTTGAAGGTGAAGCCACTGGGCAGGACGGTCGCCGACCAACTGGTGGAGAGCGAATAAACCAGCGTGCCGAGCAGTGGCAGCAGCAGGACCAGAAACAGCAGGTAGACCACCAGTTGGTGGAACAGCGGCGAGCGTTTTTCAGCGGGCGACATGGTAGCTCCGGCGCAGCAGCCATTGGTGGACGATGGTGATTAGGGTCATTAGGCCGACCAGCACCATCGCCAGTGCGCTGGCCATGTTAGGGTCGAGGAAGATGTCGCCGGAGACCATTGCCGCGATACGGATCGGCAGAATGTTGAAGTTGCCGGTGGTCAGCGCGTACACCGTGGCGTAGGCGCCGAGGGCGTTGGCCAGAAGGATGACGAAGGTGCCAAGTAGTGCAGGGGTCAGCACCGGCAGGCCGATATGGCGCCAGAACTGCCAATTGCTGGCGCCGAGCAGCTCGGCCGACTCGCGCCAGTCTTCGCGCAGGGCGTCGAAGGCCGGGTAGAGCAGCAGCACGCCGAGAGGAATCTGGAAATAGGTGTAGAGGACGATCAGGCCGGTCTTGGAGTAGAGGTTGAAGTCCTCGATTACGCCCATCTGCTTGAGCAGGATGGTCAGCGCGCCGTTGAAGCCGAGCAGGATGATGAAGGCGAAGGCCAGCGGCACCCCTGAGAAGTTGCTGGTCATGTTGGAGAATGCCATGACGAAATCGCGCAGGCGGCTGCTGACCTGACGCAGCGAATAGCTGCCGATGATCGCGATGACGATACCGAACAGGCTCGACCAGAAGGCGACCTCAAGGCTGTGGCGCATGGCCTGGCGGTAGAACGGCGAAGAGAAGGCCTGCTGGAAATTGCCCAGGCCCCAGCCTTCACTGGTATTCAGGCTGTTGCTTGCTACCCAGACCAGCGGTGCGATCTGGAAGGCACAGAAGAACAGCGCGAAGGGCACCAGGCACAGCAGTGCCCAGCCCTTGCTGGAAATGGACGACTTCATGCGAGCAACTCCCTGCACCAGGGTTTGTCATGGGCTGCGCCAAGCAACTGGCAGACAGTGCCGCACAGCTCGGTCTGCTGCGGGCGGGCTGCCGGATCGAGGCTGAAGGCGCTGCCGAGGACGATCAGCGGTACTTCGCGCTCTTCCGGCAGCACGCCGTTGTGGCTGCGATCAGTATTCATGCCGTGATCGGCAGTTACCAGGATCTGGTAACCGGCATCGAGCCAGGTCTGGATGTACTCGGCCAGCAGCACGTCGGCCATGCGCGCCGCGTTGCGGTATTGCGGGCTGTCGAGGCCGTGCTTGTGGCCGGCGTCGTCGATGTTCATCGGGTGCACCAGCAACAGATTCGGTGCATGAAGCCGGCGCAGGCTATCGGCATCGGCGAACAGGTGTGAGTCCGGATAATGATCGGCGTAGTAGAAGTGGCCGTGTTGGATCGGCAGTGATTCGTCACTGGTATGACGGTCGCGGGCCGCGTGGAAAGGCGCGCGGTTATACAGTTCGCTGACCCAATGATAGGCAGCGGCGGCGGTTGTCAGACCGGCCTCACGGGCGTAATGAAAGACGCTGCGTTGGTTCGACAGGCGCACCACGTCGTTGTGCACGATGCCGCTGTCGATGGGGCGTACGCCGGTGAGGATGCATTCGTAGAGCGGGCGGGACAGTGCCGGCAGTGCGCAGTCGAGCTTGTACAGCGCGGCGCGCCCGGCCTGGCAGTAAGCCAGCAAGTGGCCTAGCGCATGCTGGGCCACCTGATAGCTCAGGCCATCCAGTACCACCAGGATGACGTTGTGCTTCATGGTTTTCTCTCGTTCGGTCGTAGCCCGGATGCAGTCCGGGGGCGTACTTAGCGATTGCCCCGGATTTCATCCGGGCTACGGATCAATGGTGTCGCGGCCGCATCAGTTCATATTGATGATCACGTGCTCCTGCCACAGGCGCGGCAGCATCTTGGAGGTGCTCTCCCAGGCCGCGGCATCCTTGATCGGCTGGACCTTGGCGTACTGCTCTTGCGGCAGCAGCTTGGCCTGCACTTCGGCCGGCATGTCGATATGTTCGGCGCGGATCGGGCGGGCGTTGCCCTTGGCCAGGTTGATCTGCCCGGCATCGCTGAGGATGTATTCGCGGGTCAGCTTGGCGGCGTTGGGGTTCTTCGCCCACTTGTTGATGATGGTGCTGTAGCCGGAGATCACCGAGCCGTCGGACGGGATCAGCACCTCGAAGCGCTCGGGGTCGATCTGGTCACGGTAGGACAGGCCGTTGAAGTCCCAGACGATGCCGACTTCCACTTCCCCCTTTTCCAGGGTCTGGATGGTCGGGTTGGCCAGTGACAGGCGACGCTGCTTGGCCAGTTCGCCGTAGAAATCCAGCGCCGGCTGCACGTTGCTCTCGTTGCCGCCCATGGCGATGGCGGCGGCCAGCACACCGTTCACGGCTTGTGCTGCGGTGCTCACGTCACCGGCAGAGACCTTGTAGGTTCCGGTCTTGAGGTCTGACCAGGAACGCGGGATGTCCTTGACCAGTTGTTTGTTGACGATGAAGGCGATGGAGCCGGTGTAGGCCAGCATCCAGTGGCCGTCCTTGTCCTTGGCCCAGTCCGGAATCTGCTCCCAGGTGCTCGGTTTGTATGGCTGGGTTACGCCCTGCTGCACGGCGATGGGGCCGAAGGCGGCGCCGACGTCACCGATATCGGCGGTGGCGTTTTCCTTCTCGGCGGCGAACTTGGCAATTTCCTGTGCCGAGCTCATGTCGGTGTCCTGATGCTTGAGACCGTATAGCTTGGTCAGGTCTGCCCAGGTGTCTTTCCAGTTGGCCCAACTGTCGGGCATCCCCACGCTATTCACCGCGCCCTCGGCGCGTGCAGCCTTTTCCAGTGCCTGCAAGTCGGTGCCTTCGGCCATGGCGGAGGTCGCCAGAGCGATGGTCGAGCCCATCAGTGAAGCCAGCAGCAGTTGTTTCATTGGAAACTCCTTTGCAGTGAGAGTGTTGGTCTAGATCAGCAATACCCGAGCCAATTTAGGCGCCTTCGATGACGGTTTTATGTCCGGCCAACGCTGGCAGATGTCTAGGCGTAACCAGCCGGTGCGCTTCATAAGCGTAGACCATGGATAAGTGGCTGATTTGCTGGGCTGCGATTGCCTGATGCAGTGGCATGCAGCGTGCTTGCAGCCTGGTTGTCATCTATCAGTCATCTAGACTGCCTAGTCTTGTAACCCGTCTGAGCGAGCGACTTTTGCCCCTTCATGGGGCTGGACTAGTCCAAAGGGGAGAAATTGATGCGCGAAGAAGCGCCACGGGCCGTCACCATCATCTGCCGTGCCTTGCAGGAGCAGATCGACCGGGGTCTGTTGCCCTCCGGCAGCAAGTTGCCGGCCGAGCGCAAGCTCAGTGAATTGTTCGATACCACGCGCATCACCTTGCGCGAGGCGCTCGGCCAGCTGGAAGCTCAGGGGCTGGTCTACCGCGAGGAGCGTCGTGGCTGGTTCGTTTCGCCAGCCCGGGTAGCCTACAACCCGCTGGTTCGAACCCATTTCCACGCCATGGTCGCGGAACAGGGGCGGGTACCGGCTACCGAGGTGCTGAGTGCGCGCTTGATGCCCGCCACTGCGCAAATCTGCCAGGTGCTGGAGTTGCCCGCACTGTCGAGTGTCTATCAGGTGTGTCGTGCACGACGTATCGATGGGCGGCTGGTGCTGTATGTCGAGCACTACCTCAACCCGACCTACTTCCCCGGCATCCTCGACTTCGACCTGACGCGCTCACTGACCGATCTCTACGCCAGCGAGTACGGCATTTACTATGGGCGCGTGCGTTTCGACATGGTGCCCACCGCACTGCACGCCGAAGCCGCAGCCAGCCTCAGGGTGGCGCCCGGCAGCCCGGCGCTGCGCATTACCCGGGTCAACCGCGACCAGCACGGGCGCATCATCGACTGCGACCTGGAGTTCTGGCGCCACGACGCCATCCACGTCAGCGTCGAAGTGCCCGAATAGGATTCGCTGCGCGCATCTAGGTGGCCGACCGACTTCTAATCTCCAGTGCACAAGACGGGGCGGGTTCAAAACGGGGGAGGTCGGTGTGCATGGCGCACCCTACCGTTCATCGGCTTCATCGATGTTTTTCCGGCCAATGTCGAAATACCTTCGTCGAGTTCGACTATCCAGTACCCACCGCACAGGAACTGGAGCGCGCCATGAAATACCTCTGTCTCGTTTACGCCAACGAACAGGAGCTGCACAGCTCCCCCGAAAGCCCCCATGACAGTGAGTGCCACGCCTATGCCCAGCGTGTGCAGGAGAGTGGGCGCATGCTCGCCGCCGAGGCGCTGCAGTCGGTGCAGAGCGCCACCACGGTGCGCATGCGTGGCGGCAAGCTGGCGATCACCGATGGCCCCTTCGCCGAAACCAAGGAGCAACTGGCTGGCTTCTACCTGATCGAGGCGCGCGATCTCAACGAGGCCATCCAACTCGCCGGCCACATTCCCGCTGCGCGAGTCGGCTGTGTCGAAGTGCGGCCGATTCGCCAACTGGATATCGACCCGGCCGCGCAGCGCTGAGTCGTCATCGCTCATCGGAGAACTCTTATGGATCGTCGCTATATCCCCGAAGTCGCCACGCGCGAGCAATGGCTGGCCGCGCGCAAGGCCCTGCTCGAGCAGGAAAAGGCCCTGACCCGTCAGCGCGATGCGCTCAACCGTGCCCGCCGTGCCTTACCCATGGTGCTGGTGGAGGAGGATTACCGCTTCGATGGCCCGCATGGTGAGGTCGGACTGGAGGCGCTGTTCGACGGTCGCAGCCAGTTGATCGTCTATCACTTCATGTACCACATGGATCGTGGAGAAGGCTGCGATGGCTGTTCCTGCCTGGTGGACAACATCGGTCACCAGTCCCACCTGCATGCCCGGGACACCAATCTGGTGTTGGTTTCGCGCGCGCCACTGGCCGATCTCGAAGCGTTCAAGCGGCGTATGGGCTGGACCCTGCCCTGGTACAGCTCATACGGCAGCCACTTCAACTACGACTACCACGCCACCACCGACGAGCAGGTCGCGCCGGTCGAGTACAACTACCGCGACAAGGAGGAACTGGAGCGCCTGGGCCTGACGTACCACGTGCAGGGCGAGCAGCCTGGCGTCAGTGTGTTCCTGCGTGAGGGCGGGCGCATCTATCACACCTACTCCACCTATGGCCGAGGCGTGGAGATGCTGATGAGCAGCTTCCATTTCCTCGACTTCACGCCCTTTGGCCGTGGCGAAGGCTGGGACGGCATGCCCGACCTGGACGGCAAGGGCCTTAACTGGACACGCCTGCATGACGAGTACGAGCAGGCGGCGCCCATCCATGATTGCTGCGGCCACAAGGCCTGAACCCCTGCGAAGGAGAAACCCCATGAGTCAGCATGAACTGCAAGATGCACTGAACAGCTGGACCGACGCCTGCCGCAGCAAGGATGTGGCGCGCATCATGAGTCATTACGTGGAGGACCTGGTCGCCTACGACGCTGTCGGCCCACTGCGTTTCCAGGGGCGCCCGGCGTATCAGGCGCATTGGCAGGCCTGCATGGAAATGTGCAGCGGTGAGGGCCGCTTCGAGCCGCACGAGCCGATCTTCACCGTCAGTGGTGACCTGGGCGTGACCCACTATCTGCTGCAATGCGGCGGCACCAATGACAAGGGCGAGCTGGAAACCTGCTGGATGCGCGTGACCCAGTGCCTGCGCCGCCAGGGCGGTCGCTGGCTGATCTTTCACGAGCACTTCTCCGCGCCTTGCGATATGCAAAGTGGCAAGACGCTGTTCGACCTGCAGCCCTGATGACCCGTTAAAAGCCTGCTGCGCGTTGGCCATGCTGCGTTGTAACCGGGCTCGCGCACGAGTTGCTTCTGCGGCAACGAGTTACTGACGCCCCAGCGCCGCGCAGGACGGCTCGTAGTTCTGTTGGCAGGCGCTCTGGTACAGGCGCTGGGCCTGGTCGGGGTCGCGCGATACACCTCCCTCGCCACGACGATAGAGGTTGCCCAGTACATGCTGGGCCATGGGGTTGCCCGCGGCGGCTGACTGGTTGAGGTACTTGAGCATGTCGCGCTGGTTGGCGAACTCTGGTGCATCACGCCCGGTATAGAGGTAGGCCAGGCTTACCGCAGCCATGGCATGGCCCTTGTCGGCGGCCTGCTTCCACCAGTACTCGGCCTGCTTGAGGTTCTTCTTCGGCTGGCCGACGAAGTAACTGCTGCCGAGCTGGAACTGGCTGTCCAGATCACCGCGTTGGGCCTTCTGGCGCAACTGATCCTGTTCGGTCTGGGTGATGGGCTGCTCGGCCTGCGACTGATCGTCGGGCTTGGCGGAATCAGGCTCACGCCCGGCACAGCCCGCTAACAAAGCGAGCGCGAGCAGGGCAGAGGTGGCATGAAAAAGCTTGAATGGACTGGACATGGCAGTGGGCTCCCTGGGCGAGAAAACGAGGCAAGTCGCTGTTAGGCCTGCCTCGCTCACCTTAGTTCGCTCGGATGCGCCTGAGCAGTGTCGACTTCACACTCGTGCCATGAACTGCAATCCTGAGCGTTGATTTTGCTCAAGAGGCAGCCATGAAGATCAGTGCGGATTTCGACAGCGGCAATATCCAGGTCATCGACGCCAGTGACCCGCAACATGTATTGCTGGCCATGCGGCCGGATCTCAACAGCCACCATTTCCAGTGGTTTCACTTTCAGGTCGCTGGTCTGCAGCCAGGCCAGCGTTATGGCTTCAACCTGACCAATGCCGGGCAATCGGCCTATAACCGCGCCTGGGACGGTTACCAGGCCGCGGCCAGTTACGACCAGCAGGACTGGTTTCGCGTACCGACCCGCTATCAGGACGGTCAGTTGCACTTCGAGTTGCAGGCCGAGCACGAGCGTGTCTGGTTCGCTTATTTCGAGCCCTACCCGCGAGCGCGACACGAGCGCCTGATTGCCAAGGCACTGGAAGACGGCGCCGAGTTGGTGGCCAGTGGCAGAAGCCTGGAGGGGCGTGATATCCAACTGCTGCGTATCGGCGGCCAGGCAGGCGCCGCGCGTAAGCTATGGATCATTGCCCAGCAGCACCCCGGCGAGCACATGGCCGAGTGGTTCATGGAAGGGCTGATCGAGCGCCTGCAGAATCCACAGGACGCCGAGATTGTCGCGTTGCTGCGCGAGGCCGAGTTCTATCTGGTGCCGAACATGAACCCGGACGGCGCCTATCGTGGTCACCTGCGCACCAATTACGCCGGACAGGACCTCAATCGTGCCTGGCAGTCGGCCAGCTCGGAGCGCAGCCCGGAAGTGCTGTTCGTGCTGCAGCATATGCAGCGCATCGGTGTTGACCTGTTCCTCGATATCCATGGCGACGAGGAAATCCCTCATGTGTTCACCGCCGGCTGCGAAGGCAATCCGGGCTACACCCCACGGCTGGCAGCGTTGGAAGAAGACTTCCGCAGTCGTCTTGTGGCTATCGGCGCCGAGTTCCAGACCCGCTTCGGTTATCCGCGAGATGAGCCGGGCCAGGCCAACCTGACCCTGGCCTGCAATGCGGTGGGCGAGGCCTTCGATTGCCTGTCGTTCACCATCGAGATGCCGTTCAAGGACCACGATGACAACCCGCAGCCACGCACCGGCTGGAACGGCGCGCGCTCGCAGAAGCTGGGGCAGGATGTATTGACGGTACTGGCGCAGATGGCCGCGACCCTGAGGTAGGGTTCGCCGTGCGCACCGCTTCTCACGCAACAAGCCGGTGCGCACGGCGCACCTTAAGGCTTAACTTGGCACGGGGTGCGTCAAGGTTGGCAGGCAAAAAAAGCCCGTCACGAGGACGGGCGTAAAGTGCCGTTAACACACAGGAGTCAATAGGACGTAGTGAAGCGTCCGGTATTACAGAATCGACAGCGGATAGTTGATGATCAGACGGTTCTCGTGCAGATCAGCGCCTACGTCGCGGCGTAGGTCGGAGTTGCGCCAGCGGATGCTCAGGTTCTTCAGCGAGCCTTCCTGGATGGTGTAGGCCAGCTCGGATTCACGAGACCACTCTTCAGCGTCGGTACGGCCACCAGTGTGGATGTTGGAGCCACTGGTGTAGCGGTTCATCAGGGTCAGACCTGGAATGCCCATACCGGCGAAGTTGTAGTCATGGCGAACCTGCCAGGAGCGCTCTTCCGGGGCGTCGAAGGCATTGGTAAAGCCATCGTTGACCAGCAAGCCGCCGCTTGCGCCGTCGATACGCATGAACTTGGTATCGCCGCTGAGCCTCTGGTAGGTCACGGTGAAGGTGTTGTTGCCGCGCTTGGCGGACAACGCGCCCTGGTACACCTTGTTGTCCAGGTTGCCGGCCTTGGCCGAGCCTTCTTCTTTACCCGTCACGTAACCGAGGTTGGCGCCCAGTACCCAGTCGCCGACCGGTTGGCTGTGGGTCAGTTGTGCGTAGCTCTGTTGGTAAACGTTTTCCAGGCGAGCGTGCCAGACGCCGACCATGGTGTTGTTACCGTTGAAGCGGTACTCACCGCCGGCGAAGTTGAAGTCGTCACCTTCTACGAGACCAAAGCCGGTACCCGAGTTGAAAGCCATTTCTTCGCGGCTGGCATCATTACGCTGGCTGTTCTTCCAGAACTGGCCGCCGTAGAGGGTCAGGCCGTCGATTTCGTTGGAAGTGATCTGCGCGCCCTGGAAGGTTTGCGGCAGTGAGCGACCGTCGTCAGCACGCAGGATCGGCAGCACGGCGAACCACTCGCCGACCTTCAGCTCGGTCTTGGAGAACTTGGCTTTCGCGGCCACGGCGGTACGACCGAAGTCATCGGCCTGGCGGCCATCGTCATGCACCGGCAGCAACTGGCTGCCCGGCGTGCCACGGCCGCCGTCGAGTTTTACCGCGTACAGGCCGAGTACATCGAGACCAAAACCGACGGTGCCCTGGGTGTAGCCAGAGCGGGCATCGAGAATGAAACTCTGGGTCCAGGCTTCGGCCTGACCCTGACCGCTTTGGGTTTGGTTGAGGAAGTTACGGTTGAAGTAGTAGTTGCGCAGGCCGAGGGTGACTTTGGCGTCGTCGACGAAGCCGGCAGCGTGCGTGGCGGTCGGCATAACCAGGGCCAGAGCCGTGCTGCCGAGCAGGGCCAGTGGAACGATGTTGCGTGCGGTCATTATTGATGTGCTCCCAGTTTTTGAACGAACCATCCCCTGCTGGTCTGCATCAGGACCGGCATGATGGGAATGTTGTGTTTGCCCCGTAGAGGGCGACAGCCCGGCCGAACGCGGCCGGTCATTGCTGGTGGCTGGCGTCAGCCTCCGGCGAATCCGGGTCTAAGGCGTGCGGTGGCGATGAGTGCCGGGCAGGCGAGGCGCTGCTGTGCTGAGGGAGAGGCGAGGGTAGTCATATTCTGGCCCTGATTCTTGTTGTTATCGTTGTCATATGTCGTCATACAACTTGCTGGATTATCGACAGCATTTTCATCGCTTGTCAACGCATGGCTAGACGAAAGTCTGAGTGATACATGCCGGTAAAGACTGGGTATAACGGCGTTGTGGAACTATCACGGCTCATGTGAAGACAGGGAAGCGACATTGGTCGGCTGTATTTTTGTTGTGTGATAACGTATGACAAATTTACTTACATCAAGGACTTACCCATGCCGCATTGCCTGATCGAAGCTGCCCGCGAGGTAAGTGAGCTGATTGCGCCGCAGGAACTGGTGCAACTGGTGCATGACCAGGCGGCCGACAGTGGTCTGTTCCAGCCTGGTGAGGTCAAGGTGCGTTTGAGCCTGTACGAGCATCACTGTGTTGGCGGCGAGCCGGGTCTGTTCGTGCATCTGGTCTTCTACGTGCTGGCCGGCCGTAGTGATGCGGACAAGCGCGCCCTGTCCCGGCGTATCGTGCGGGCGCTGGTGGCGCGCCTGCCGCAGGTGCCGGCGATATCGCTGGATATGCGGGATATTCGTCGAGAGACCTTTAGCAATCGGCGCAATTGCCTGGAGGATTAATCGCCTTCAAGCAGACGCGGACCACTTCCCTGGCTGCCCAGGCGATCCTCGGGGTTGCGTAGCGGACAGTCGGCCATTGATAGGCAGCCGCAACCGATGCAGCCGGTAAGTTGATCACGCAACCTGGTCAAACGCTCGATACGGGCGTCCAGTTCCTGTTTCCAATGCTGCGAAAAGCGCTGCCAATCGGCTGCGGTGGGCGTGTGATCCTGCGGTAGCGTGGCGAGGATCGCGCCGATATCCGCCAGCGGAATGCCCAGGCGCTGCGCCACCTTGATCAAGGCAACCCGGCGCAATATCTGCCGTGGATAACGACGCTGGTTACCAGCGTTGCGATGGCTGTGAATCAGCCCCTTGGCCTCGTAGAAATGCAGAGTGGAAACATTCACCCCGCTGCGCTCGGCGACCTGACCGACGGTGAGTGGCCGTTCCAGGCGTTCGTGTGATGCAGACATGAAACTTCCTCTTGACCTCAAGTTAAGTTGAGGTTTTACCCTCGCAGGCCTTGATAAACAACACCGAGGGTATCTCCATGCAGGACCGCATTCGACTGGTACTGATTTACGGCAGTGTGCGTGAAGAGCGCTTCTGTGATCAGGTGGTGGCCTGGGCGCGTGAGCAGATCGAGCAACGTAGTGAGTTCGAGCTGAGCCTTGTCGATCCGGCCGTGATGTTCCGCCAGGCGGGTGAAGCGCAAGCCGTTGCCGAGCAACGCCATCAGTCGCTGCAGCATCTGCTGCGCGCCGACGCCTTTCTGATTGTCACCCCGGAGTACAACCACGGCTATCCGGCGGCGCTCAAGCAGTTCATCGACGAGGTGCCGGCATCCTGGGAAGCGCGGCCTGTGGGGTTCGTCAGCTATGGCGGGGTGTCCGGCGGGCTGCGTGCGGTGGAGCAACTGCGTCAGGTGCTGGCCGAACTTCATGCCATGACGGTGCGCAGCTCGGTGAGCTTCACCAATGCCTGGGAACAGTTCGACGATCAGGGGCGGTTGAGCGAGCCACGACGTGCCAACTCGGCGATGGCGCATACGCTGGTGCAACTGAACTGGTGGGCACAGACGCTGCGTGCCGGCCGCGAGCGGGTGCCTTACGAGCGGATCAGGGGGTAGAGACGACGTAGCCCGGATGCAATCCGGGAGCTTCTGAGGGGCTCTCCGGGTTGCATCCGGGCTACGAGATTTTCGCGGACAAGTCCGCTCCCGTAAATCCAGCAACTCTATCTCGCTGCTTCTGTGGGAGCGGACTTGTCCGCGAATGGCATTGGTAGCGGGCTGCTGTTTCTGACCTAAAGCGACGCTGGCGGCGCGGTTGAAGCCCCTCCGAAAATAATCCGGGCAGGGGCTTGTTCACCAGGCTGATGTCGCTTTCGCATCATGCCCTGCGAAGCCCTCAGCCGCGGTAGTAGCGCTGCGGCACGAATGGGGTCTTGGCCACTTTCATCGGCACGCGCTTGCCGCGCACCACGGCCCAGACGTCGCTGTCGATGGCGGTGTGGCTGGCATTGACGTAGCCCATCGCGACCGGTGCACCGAGAGTCGGACCGAAGCCGCCGCTGCTTACCTGACCGATCACGGTGCCGTCGGCATCGACGATTTCCGCACCTTCGCGCACCGGCACGCGTTCCTGCGGCAGCAGGCCGACACGTTTGCGCGCTACACCTTTCTGCTGTTGCTCGAATACGCGCTCGGCGCCCGGGAAGTTGCCGGCACGCTCGCCGTCAGCGCGGCGCACCTTGGAAATCGCCCACAGCAGGCTGGCTTCGATCGGCGTGGTGGCGCTGCTCATGTCATGGCCGTACAGGCACAGGCCGGCTTCCAGGCGCAGCGAGTCACGGGCGCCCAGGCCGATAGCCTCGACTCCGGCCTCGGCCAGCAGGCTGCGCGCCAGGGCTTCGGCTTGATCGGCGGCGACGGAAATCTCGAAACCGTCTTCGCCGGTGTAGCCGCTGCGGCTGACGATGCACTCGCTGCCCAGCAGGCGCACGCGGGCGACCTGCATGAAGGTCATCTTGCTCACTTCAGGGGCCAGGCGGGCCAGCACGTCGACCGCTTTCGGGCCTTGCAGGGCGAGCAGGGCGCGCTCTTCGAACAGGCACTCGATCTGGCACTGCTCGCCGATGTGCTTCTTCAGGTGCGCCAGATCCTGATCCTTGCAGGCGGCGTTGACCACCACGTACAGGGTGTCGTCGCCCAGGTTGGCGACCATCAGATCGTCGAGGATGCCGCCCTGGGCATCGGTGAACATGGCGTAGCGCTGCATGCCCACCGGCAGGTCGATGATGTCCACCGGCACCAGGGTTTCCAGAGCGCGCGCGGCGTGCTCGCCACGCAGCAGGATCTGGCCCATGTGCGAGACGTCGAACAGGCCGGCGGCGTCGCGGGTGTGCAGGTGCTCCTTCATCACGCCCAGCGGGTACTGCACGGGCATGTCATAGCCGGCGAAAGGCACCATGCGCGCGCCGAGTTCGAGGTGCAGGGCGTGCAGTGGAGTCTTGGCGAGAGTTTCAGTGGTCATGTCGATTTCCTGTTGGGTGCGTCGCGCGCACCGGTTGGGGCCGCCGTGCGGCCCGTGGTCAGTCGGGTATCAGTCAGCGTAGACCGGGTAGGTGGCGCACAGGTCGGCGACCTGGCCGCGCACGCGCTCGATCACGGCCGGGTTTTCCAGGTCGTCGAGGATGTCGCAGATCCAGCCGGCGAGGGTGCGGCATTCGCCTTCCTTGAAGCCGCGAGTGGTCACCGCCGGGGTACCGATGCGGATGCCGGAGGTGACGAACGGCGACTGGGGGTCGTTCGGCACGGCGTTCTTGTTCACGGTGATGTGAGCGTCGCCCAGCGCCGCGTCGGCCGCTTTGCCGGTCAGGCCCTGCTTGACCAGACTGATCAGCATCAGGTGGTTGTCGGTACCGCCGGAGACCACGTCATAGCCGCGCTCGACGAACACCGCGGCCATGGCGCGGGCATTGTCGATCACCTGCTGCTGGTAGGTCTTGAAGCCCGGCTCCAGTGCTTCCTTGAAGCACACCGCCTTGGCCGCGATCACGTGCATCAGCGGGCCGCCCTGGGCGCCGGGGAAGACGGCGGAGTTGAGCTTCTTCTCGATCTCCTCGTTCTTGCGCGCCAGGATCAGGCCGCCGCGCGGGCCGCGCAGGGTCTTGTGCGTGGTGGTGGTGACCACATCGGCGAACGGTACCGGGTTCGGGTACAGACCGGCAGCGACCAGGCCCGCAACGTGAGCCATGTCGACGAACAGCAGTGCGCCAACCTTGTCGGCGATGGCGCGGAAACGCGGGAAGTCCAGCACGCGCGAGTAGGCCGAGAAGCCGGCGACGATCATCTTCGGCTTGTGCTCGACGGCCAGGCGCTCGACTTCGTCGTAATCGATCAGGCCGTTCTCGTCGATGCCGTATTGCACGGCGTTGTACAGCTTGCCCGAGGACGACACCTTGGCGCCGTGGGTCAGGTGGCCGCCGTGTGCCAGGCTCATGCCGAGGATGGTGTCGCCCGCGTTCAGCAGTGCGAGGTACACGGAGCTGTTGGCCGAAGAGCCGGAGTGCGGCTGGACGTTGGCGTAGTCGGCGCCGAACAGCTGCTTGGCGCGTTCGATGGCCAGTGCCTCGACCTTGTCCACATGCTCGCAACCGCCGTAGTAGCGCTTGCCCGGATAGCCTTCGGCGTACTTGTTGGTCAGGCCGCTGCCTTGCGCCTGCATGACGCGCTGGCTGCAGTAGTTCTCCGAGGCGATCAGCTCGATATGGTCTTCCTGGCGCTGTTCTTCGGCCTGGATCGCCGCGAGCAGGGCGTCGTCATAGCCTTGCAGTTGGTCGTGCTTGCTGAACATGGTGAGGCCCTCTTTATCGTTTTTCTCGGGATGAAAAAGGCCCGCCCCGGTAAGGGGAGCCGAAAGAAACTGGATGAAGCGAAGAACGGTTCCCTCTCCCCTTGGGGAGAGGGCTAGGGAGAGGGGGCTGCGTAGACAACCGCTTTACCCTCTCCCCCGGCCCCTCTTCCGCAAGCGGGAGAGGGGCGGTTCATTACGCGTCCTGATACGCCTCGATGGACGGGCAGGCGCAGACCAGGTTGCGGTCGCCGTAGACGTTGTCCACGCGGCCGACCGGCGGCCAGTACTTGGCCTCGATCAGGGTCGCCAGCGGGTACACGGCCTGCTCGCGGCTGTAGGCGTGGTTCCACTCGCCAACCAGCTCCAGGGCGGTGTGCGGGGCGTTCTTCAGCGGGTTGTCGTCTTTATCCAGACGGCCTTGCTCGACCGCGCGGATTTCCTCGCGGATGGCGATCATGGCGTCGCAGAAGCGATCCAGCTCTTCCTTGGACTCGCTCTCGGTCGGCTCGATCATCAGCGTGCCGGCCACCGGGAAGGACATGGTCGGGGCATGGAAGCCGAAGTCGATCAGGCGCTTGGCCACGTCGTCGACGCTGATGCCGCTGCTGTCCTTGAGCGGACGGATGTCGAGGATGCACTCGTGCGCCACCAAGCCGCCTTCACCGGAGTACAGCACCGGGTAGTGCTCTTCCAGGCGACGGGCGATGTAGTTGGCGTTCAGAATCGCCATCTGCGAGGCACGCTTGAGGCCGTTGCCGCCCATCATGGTGATGTACATCCAGGTGATCGGCAGGATGCTGGCGCTGCCGAACGGCGCGGCGCTGACTGCACCTTCCTTACGTGCCATATGCGCATGGCCCGGCAGGAACGGCGCCAGGTGCGACTTGACGCCAATCGGGCCGACGCCCGGGCCGCCACCACCGTGCGGGATGCAGAAGGTCTTGTGCAGGTTCAGGTGGGAGACGTCGCCGCCGAACTGGCCCGGGGCGCACAGACCGACCATGGCGTTCATGTTGGCGCCGTCGATGTAAACCTGGCCGCCGTTGTCGTGGATGATCTGGCAGATCTCGCGGATGCCTTCCTCGAACACACCGTGGGTGGACGGGTAGGTGATCATGATCGCGGCCAGGCGATCCTTGTGCTCTTCGGCCTTGGCCTTCAGATCAGCGATGTCCACGTTGCCGCGTGCATCACAGGCGGTGACCACCACGCGCATACCGGCCATGGAGGCGGTCGCCGGGTTGGTACCGTGGGCCGATTGCGGGATCAGGCAGATGTCGCGCTGATCGTCGCCACGGCTCAGGTGATAGGCGCGGATGGCCAGCAGGCCGGCGTACTCGCCCTGGGAACCGGCGTTGGGCTGCAGCGACACGGCGTCGTAGCCGGTGGCGGCGCAGAGCATGGCTTCCAGCTCAGTGGTCAGCTGGGTGTAACCGGCAGCCTGCTCGAGCGGAGCGAACGGGTGCAGGTTGCCGAATTCCGGCCAGGTGACCGGGATCATCTCGCTGGCGGCGTTGAGCTTCATGGTGCAGGAGCCCAGCGGGATCATGCTGCGATCCAGGGCCAGGTCCTTGTCGGCCAGCTTGCGCAGGTAGCGCATCAGCTCGGTTTCGCTGTGGTAGCGGTTGAACACTTCGTGCTGCAGGATCGCCGATTGGCGCAGCAGCCCCTCAGGCAGGCGGCTGGCGATCTGCGCGGCCAATTCGCTGACGGCAGGGGCGGCCTGGTCACCGGCGAACAGGTTCAGCAGCGCCTCGACGGCAGCCTGGTCGGTGGTTTCGTCCAGCGACAGACCCAGCCGCTCGGCGTCGATCTCGCGCAGGTTGATGCCGGCGGTACGGGCCTTGGCATGCAGCTCGGCGGTCTTGGCGCCGGTCTTGATGCTCAGGGTGTCGAAGAAGTGCTGCTGTTCGACGCTGTGGCCCAGCTTGGTCAGGCCCAGGGCGAGGATGGCGGTGAAGCTGTGCACGCGCTCGGCGATGGCGGTCAGGCCTTTCGGGCCGTGGTACACGGCGTACATGCTGGCGATGTTGGCCAGCAGCACCTGGGCGGTACAGATGTTACTGGTGGCCTTCTCGCGGCGGATGTGCTGCTCGCGGGTCTGCATGGCCAGGCGCAGGGCCGGCTTGCCGAAGCGGTCCACCGACATGCCGACCAGGCGGCCCGGCATGTCGCGCTTGAACGCGTCGCGGGTGGCGAAGTAGGCAGCGTGCGGGCCACCGAAGCCCAGCGGTACACCGAAGCGCTGGGCGCTGCCCAGGGCCACGTCGGCACCGAACTCGCCCGGTGGGGTGAGCAGGGTCAGGGCCAGCAGGTCGGCGGCTACGGCGACCAGGGCATTGGCGGCGTGGAAGCGCTCGACCAGGGCGCGGTAGTCGAAGATGTCGCCGTTGCTCGCCGGGTACTGCAGCAGCGCACCGAAGTAGGCGCTGGCGTCGGTGATGGCGGCTTCGTCACCGACTTCGATGTCGATGCCCAGCGGCTCGGCACGGGTGCGCAGCACGTCGAGGGTCTGCGGGTGGCAGTGCTGGGAAACGAAAAAGGTGTTGGCAACCTTGTTCTTCGACAGACGCTTGCAGAAGGTCATGGCCTCGGCAGCAGCGGTGGCTTCATCCAGCAAGGATGCGTTGGCGATCTGCATGCCGGTGAGGTCGCTGATCAGGGTCTGGAAGTTCAGCAGCGCTTCCAGGCGGCCCTGGGAAATCTCCGGCTGGTACGGGGTGTAGGCGGTGTACCAGGCCGGGTTTTCCAGCAGGTTGCGCAGGATCGGGCTCGGCGTGTGGGTGCCGTAGTAACCCTGGCCGATGTAGTTCTTGAACTGCTGGTTCTTGGCGGCGATGGCCTTGATCTTGGCCAGGGCGTCGGCTTCCGACAGGCCCGGTTGCTCGCCGAGGATGCTGGTGCCCTTGATGCTCTCGGGGATCACCGCATTGGTCAGCGCGTCGACCGAGTCATAGCCGAGCAGTTGCAGCATGGCTGCGGTGTCGGCATCGCGCGGGCCGATGTGGCGGGCGATGAATTCGTTCTGGGTATCGAGCTTGGTCATGGCGGTCACTCAGGCGTCGGCGTTGGCGTTCAACAGACGATCATAGCCGGCCTTGTCCAGCAGGTCGGCCAGCACGGCGTTGTCGGCCAGGCGCATGCGGAAGAACCAGGCCTTGTCCAGCGGCGATTCGTTGACCAGCTCCGGGCTGCCTTCCAAGTCAGCGTTGACCTCGACGATCTCGCCGTCCAGCGGCATGACGATATTGCTGGCGGCCTTGACCGACTCCAGTACGGCCACTTCCTCGCCCTGGGTGTAGGACTTGGCTTCCGGCAGTTGCACATAAACCACATCGCCGAGCGCGTCCTGGGCGTAATGGGTGATGCCGACGGTAACCAGACCATCGTTGTCCAGACGCAGCCATTCGTGATCGGCGGTGAAACGCAACTCGCTCATGTCAACTCCTCAGAGGTAAAGGTGTCCGCTTCTAGGTGGCGGGCAGGTAGAGAGATGATTGCAATGTGAGTGCCAATGATAAAAATATCAATAAAATCAATAACTTAAATATATTTTCGATATTCTCTAACAGTGGGGTGGAACGATATCGCTACGAAACCGTACGTCGCAAATGGAAAAGTTTGCGTCGCACGAGTCGTGACGCGGCTTCCAGGTGGATGTTGCCTAATCGTTACGGTGGATCGATATCGATACGGCATGTGGCTGGAACCGCTCGGAGGATCGAGGGTCGGTAACTGGGAGGCTTCATCGACAAGGAGATAGATCGATCATGAAATCCCTGATTCCACTAGCATTCGCACTACTTGGTACCACCAGCCTGCAGGCCAGCGAGACCGTTACGGTGACGCTCGAGCAGGCCACCGAGAAAGGCACTGGTGCATCTGTCGGCACCGTGACCATTAGCCAGTCACCTTACGGGCTGGTGTTTACCCCTGATCTGCAGGGGCTGGAGCCTGGCGTCCACGGTTTCCACGTGCACACCGAGGCCAACTGCAATGCCGCGCAGGTGGATGGCAAGATGACGCCCGCTGGTGCCGCAGGTGGCCACTGGGACCCGCAGAACGCCGGCCGCCACGGTTTCCCCTGGGAAGACGATGCCCATCTCGGCGACCTGCCGGCTTTGCTCGTCACCGAGGATGGCAACGCCAGCCAGCCGGTGCTGGCGCCGCGACTCAAGCGTCTGGAGGACCTGCATAACCGCTCGCTGATGATTCATGCCGGTGGCGACAATCATGCCGATCATCCGCAACCTCTGGGCGGCGGCGGTGCGCGCGTGGCCTGCGGGGTGATCAAGGTGCCGACCAGCACCACGCCGATTTGACTCAATGCCGAGAGCCGTAGGGTGGTTTAGCGGCGCCAATAGGTGAGCTCTCAGGCACTGCGGTCGTGGTGCGCCGCGTAACCCACCAGGCGGTCTTCCGCGTTGTGCCGATGGTGGGTTACTGCGCATCTGAACCGGAGGGGCAATCAATATCTAGAAAGGCGCCTAACCCACCCTACTGCAGGTGATTGCCTTACTGCTTGCCTGGTATCCCGTATTTGCGCAGGCGTTTGGCGATGGCGGTGTGCGAGGTGCCCAGGCGCGCGGCCAGTTGGCGGCTGGAAGGGTGGCTGTCGTAGAGCTTTTCCAGCAGCGCCTTCTCGTATTCGTCCATGGCCTGTTCCAGGCTGGCGACTTCCCCTTCCACCCTTGGCGCCACTTCGGTGCCGGCGATATCCAGGTCGTCCATCTCCACCCAGTTGCTGTCGCAGATGGCAGCTGCGCGGAAGATCACGTTCTGCAACTGGCGCACGTTGCCTGGCCAGCGACCGGCCAACAGGGCTGGAAAGGTGGTCGGCGCTAGGCGGCAGGGCAGGCGCTGGATCTGCGCACAGGCCTGGGCCATGAAGTGCTGGGCCAGCAGCAGGATGTCCTGGCCGCGCTCGCGCAGCGGCGGTACTTCCAGATTGAGCACGTTGAGGCGGTAGAACAGATCCTCGCGGAAGCTGCCTTCGGCCACCATCTTTTCCAGGTCGCGGTGAGTGGCGCTGAGGATGCGCACATCCACCTTCACCTCGCGGTCGCCACCGACGCGGCGGAAGCTGCCATCGCTGAGAAAACGCAGCAGCTTGGCCTGTAGGTAGGGCGACATCTCGCCGATCTCGTCGAGAAACACCGTGCCCTGGTTGGCCAACTCCAGCAGCCCCGGCTTGCCGCCGCGCTGGGCGCCGGTAAAGGCGCCGGGGGCGTAGCCGAACAGCTCGCTCTCGGCCAGGTTCTCCGGCAGGGCCGCGCAGTTCAGGGCGAGGAAGGGGGCGGTGCGACGCACGCTGACGGTATGACAGGCGCGTGCCACCAGCTCCTTGCCGGTACCGGTTTCGCCATGAATCAGCAACGGCGCATCGAGCGATGCCACGCGCAGGGCGCGGGCCTTGAGGGCACGAATCGGAGCGGACTCGCCGAGCAGCGAGTCGAAGCCCTCGGCGTGATCATGATGCAACGCGGCCAGGCGCTGGCCCATGCGGCTCGGGGCGTAGAGGGTGAGCAGGCCGCCGGTCAGGCGCCCGTCTTCGGTGATCGGCTGGGCGTCGAGCAGCAGTGGCTGGCCGGCGAAGTTCACTTCGCGTAGCGGCTGATGGAAACCGGCGGCGAGCAGCGAGCGTTGCAGCGCGTCGTCGGAGAATAGCGCGGCGATGCTCAGCCCCTCGGGCGGGCGCTCGCAGATGTCGATCAATGCGGGGTTGGCCAGCAGCACGGTGGCGCGATCATCCACCGCCAGCACTGGATCGGGCATGGCCGCGAGCAGCGCATCGAGCTGCAGGCGGCGGCGCTGGCCGGGCAGAATGTCCACCACCTCGACGCTCTGCACACCGTGCACCTGCAGCAGCGCGCCGCGCAGCTCTTCGAGTACCTCGGCGCTCAGGGTCGGCGCGTCGATATAGACGTTTGGCGGTACCATCTCCACCGCATCGAGGTTCAGATTACGTCCGCCAAGCAGCGCCAGGACTTCCTGGGTGATGCCGACGCGGTCGATGAAGCTGACGTGGATGCGCATAGATGAAGGTCGAAATGGGCGAACAGGCCGCGATTATGCCTGCTCTGCCGCGCATGAGGAAAAGGGCAACAGCGTGAGTACAAAAAAATCGAGCCGCGCCGATTATCACCGTGAGCACCAGGCCCGCGCCGAAGCTGAGGCCCAGCGCCTGTTGGCGCGCAAGGCCGAGCTGCAGGGGCGCTGGCTACCCTGGGTAGCGCAGGAGTTGTACCAGCTCAGCCCGCCGGAGTTCGCCAACATGGTGCGGCGCGAGTTGCAGCGTCTTGCGTAGTCCACAGGTGTAGGTGTGTAGGAGCGGCTTCAGCCGCGATGCCTTCAGGGCGTCAGCGTGAACCAGTCGATCACGCCGACGTCCTCATTGTCATGAACGCCCAACACCTCGCCGGCTGCGTTCTGCTCCACCGACATGTTCGGCTCGAGCAATTGGCCGTCGCGTCGGTCTTTTGCAGGCGAGTCATCGTACGGGCTGAACAGCAGATTGCCGCGGTAAGCGCGTACCCGTGTGTCAGCCGGGTAATGCATCGGCCCAAGTTCGAGTGGTTCGACCAACAGGCCGTTCCAGCCTTGCAGCGCGCCGTAGGGACCGTCGAGCCAGATGTTCCAGACCCATAAGTAGAGCCCTTGGAGGTGAACCGGCGCGTGGCCGGGCGCCAGCTGCCAGCGCCCTTTCTCCAGTGCCTGTAAGGTGATCGCTTGCGGCCAGACGACGCCCGCCACCTCGCTGCCTGCTGCCAGGGTGCAGCTATCCAGTTGCCAGTCTGCCGGTTTGAAGCGGGCGCCGAGCGGATAGCTGAAGGTGACATCCTCCGTCGCCGAGCACAGCCAACCGTCGAGCCGCGCATCCTCTGCCAGACGCACCCTGGCGCGCATATCGTCCAGATGCAGACTGCTTACCGGCGCGCCGCGTACGTTACCAGGCTGCTTGGTGAACTCGGCGTGCTGCAGACTTTGCAACCCATGTGGGAGAGGTTCGCCTCTGAAGTCGTCGGCGGGCTTCAGGCGTGCCAGCTTCACCTGGGTTCCGGCGGGTAGCACCAGCTCGCCGAGTACCTGCTCGGACTCCAGACGCTGATCGAGTGCGCGCGCTTCATACGAACTCTGCACCTGCCAGATCAGTAGTTGCAGGGCTGGCAAACTGCCGACGAGGAAGAATAGGGCGAAAAACCCGAATCGCTTGCGCCTGGCCAGCATGAACGCTCTGGCGCGTGGGTGCAGACTGGCACCGAGCAGGCCCAGCAGGCCGGGCACGCAGATCATGGAAAACAGCAGGAGCAGCGCTCCAAGCAGCATGGCGGTGGGGTTTACGGGAATCATGGCACATCCTTGTAGGCGCAATGTGCGGCAGCTTAAGAGCTGCTCGCCGCCGGATCAACGCGCATGCGTCGTGCGTAGCGGGCGCGATGCGTCAACTGGGTGTCATCCGCGCCGTGGCGCACAGCGGCTCATATCCACCTTGCCCACATAAGGGTTGCCCCAGCCCATCACACAGGCGACCTGCTGGTTGCGCTGCTGCTCCCAGACCCTAGGCGGGTAGGCCTTGCTCCAGGCTTCATAGAGTTGCCGATCCTGTTTCGACAGGCGCAGCTTGTAGCGGTCGGACATGTAGAAGTAGGTGCGCGCGATCATCCCGCGAATGGCCGGGCGCGGCATCACCTTGCGCGCCTTGAAGTCCACCACCGTCTCGCACCGCCCGTACTGATGTGGTTTCTGCGGGAGCCAGGCGAAGCTGTAGTTGCTGCGATCGCCGTTCACTTCGCCGATGCTCGGCACCAGGTTGTGCAGGTCGGCCTCGGCTTTGCGGAACTGCACGTCGTTGGCTGCGCAGTTCTTGCGGCCGCCTTTCTGCCAGCACTGGCGCTGATGACCGATCACCCAGGCCGGGACGATATGTTCCCACTCGATGCGCTGGGCGCGGTTGGCATTCTTGCGCGGCGTGTAGCCACAGGAACGCAGGTCGACCCGATTGCCGCTGTACTTGCAGCCGCAATAGAACTCTGTGGATTGCTGCGCATACAGCGGCCAGGCCAGGCGCTTGGCCTCGGCGAAAGTGGCGGGTGCGGCGTGCAGGGAAAGGGCTGTGAAACAGCAGAGCAGGGGCAGTAGACGTCGAATCATGGGGCGGCAGAGTAGCCGTCACCGCTGTCGATGTGAAGATGGAAAATTGATGTTTTTCAAAGGCTTATATGGTGGCAAAGCGCCCTTCTCTGGCGAGGAGGGCACCACGCATCAATTGTTGCTGGAGGCCGATGCGGTGATGGTCTGCACGCTGTAGCCACGGTCGCGGCTGAGCTGCGGCAGCAGCGAGCCAACCAACATCCCCAGCAGGCTGATCAACAGGCCTGCCAGCTGTGGTGGCCAGAAATCGGTTTCCTGATAGGTCAGCTCCAGAGCAATCCAGCTCGACAGACCCAGGATGATGGCCAGCAGCGCGCCCTGAGTGGTCGCACGCTTCCAGAACAGGCCGGCGAACAGCGGCACCACGGCAGCAACCAGCGTCACCTTGTAGGCGTTGCCGACCATCTCGTAGATGCTCGCCGTGGAGTGCAGGGCGAATACCGAGGTCGCGACGGTCATCGCCACCACGCTGACGCGCATGGCCAGCAGGAACTGGCGGTCGCTCATCGCGGGCACGAAGTTCTTCAGGATGTTTTCGGTAAAGGTCACCGACGGTGCCAGCAACGTGCCCGAGGCGGTGGACATGATCGCCGACAGCAGCGCACCGAAGAACATCACCTGGGCGAAAAGTGGCGTGCGCTCCATGATCAGGTGCGGCAGGATCATTTGCGCGTCCTCGGCCAGCCACTTCTGCACCATGGCCGGGTCGATCAGCGAGGCCGCGTAGGTCAGGAAGATCGGCAGCATGCAGAACGACAGGTAGAACACCGCGCCGGCCATCGAGGCCCGAGCGGCGATGTTCTCGGTCTTGGCCGACATCACGCGGGCGTACACGTCCTGCTGCGGAATGGAACCGAGCATCAGCGTAACCGCCGCCGCGATGAAGGCAACGATATCCCGTGGTTCGAAGGCGTGCATGAAGGTGAATTTGCCCTCGGCGGCGGCGTGGCTGATCACCACATCGGCGCCGCCGGCCATGTCGCCGATCAGCCAGGTCAGGTACACCAAGCCGGCGACGATGATGATCATCTGCATGAAGTCGGTCAGCGCCACCGACCACATGCCGCCGAACAGGGTGTAGAGCAGGACGATGGCCGTGCCGATCAGCATGCCCTGGGTGGTGCTGATGGAACCGTCGGACAGCACGTTGAACACCACGCCCAGAGCGGTCAACTGCGCCGCCACCCAGCCCAGGTAGGAGCCGATGATCACCAGGCTGGTGAAGATCTCCACGTGCGGGCCGTAGCGCTTGCGAAAGAAGTCGCCAATGGTCAGCAGGTTCATGCGATACAGCGGGCGGGCGAAGATCAGGCCGACCAGCATCAGGCAGCCGAACGAGCCAAATGGGTCCTCGACGATACCGGCGAAGCCTTCTTCGATGAAGGTGGCGGGGATGCCCAGCAATGCTTCGGAGCCGAACCAGGTGGCGAACACCATGGCCGCTACCAGCGGGAAGGACATGCTCCTGCCGCCTGCAGCGAAATCCTTGGAATTTTTGACACGGGTGGATGCATAGAAGCCGACACCGACGGTGAACAGCAGGTAGATCGCAACAAACCAGATCAGCATTGGATGAATACCAGTGGCTCGCCCGTCGTCCGGCGTGGGCGATGCCGCTATGCCGCCTGGACAGACAGAATTGTTGTTTTCATGGCGCGTCACGACTGGCGAGCGACGCCCCACAGGCATTCGCTTTGCCGGGTTCGTGGTCATTTGCCGCAACGGGCGAGCAGTCTGCCAAAGCCGTAAAATATGTCAAACAGTTACGGCGTGAACCCCCTAAAAAACGACAAGCGATACGCTGGTTGGTTATCAGGTGTCTGATAAGCAATGCGTTGTCGGAGGGCAGGAGAATCAAACGTTTCGGATATTTTACGGTTGAGCGGTGGCTTGATGGCCAGGTGGTGTCTGGTACGAACAAGGGAGGCTTGACGAGAATCCGTTGCGAATTGGCGACGCCCAGCTCTTGCCCTGCATGCGCTATCCCTGGCCTTTGCCATGCTGGGTAGGGCGCTAGAGAGCGAATGGGCAGGCAGACTCACTGTATTTCTCTGCCCTTCCTAGAGGGAGGGCAGAGCGGGCAAGTGCCTGGAACCTTGAGTGACCCGCATCACCGCAGTGCCTGAATGTGTTCCAGTAGTTGTTGCGGGCCACGATACAGGTGCTGCCCAGCAATCACATGAGGCTCGCCATCGATCCGGGCCAGCAACTGCGGCACGCCACCGGCGGGTAGCACTCGCATGGCCTGCTGGGCCAGGGCGACGCGGCGGGTGGTGGTATCTGCCAGGGCAGAGTCTTCACGCAGGCGAGCGGCGAACACGGCGGTATCCAGGTCGAGCCCCGCGTCTTGCGCGATCTCCATGGCGATCTGCGCTACCGCTTCAGCGCGACAGGTGTCTACGCCATCGACATAGCGAGCGAGCTGGGCGGCATGCAACAGGCGCGGTTCCAACGCTGCATCCTGCTCGCCCAATGCCGTCAGTGCTCGAGTCAGCGGTGTCGAGTCGAACACCCCATCGCCTGCTTCCAGCACCTTAAACCGATAAGCCTCGCTGAAGCGTTGACCCGTGAGCGTGGTGATGCGCTGGTCATTCTGCCAGGCATGTTCGGCAATGCTCGCCATGGGACGAGGCAGCATGAACAGGCCTATCGGCATCATTCGCAGCGCGTTGCCATGACGCTCGGCCAATCCCGTCAGAGCAGGCGCGCTGGCATAGCACCAGCCACAGAGCGGATCGAAGAAGTACTGCAATTCGAGGGTTTGCGAAGTCATGGGCGAAGTCTCCTGTGCGCCCACTCTATCGTTGCGCCATGCGCAGATATACCGCGTACCAGTCACAGCTTTGTTGCGCCAAGCGCGCAAATTATGGTGCCTGGCTATCTGCTTGCTGTCGCTAGCTGAACTTCGGTAAACGCTGGTCCCGTTCGCTGTCATCCGCTTCGGTCTGTTGCGGCAGACCGGCAACCTTGATGATCGGCATTCTCTCGCCCACCAGGCGCAGGTCGCGACGGGGCAGGGCAAAACGTACACCCAGCTCGCGCAGGGCATCGAGCAACTGCAGATTGATCTCCTGCTGAATATCCATGTACTGGTTGTAGTCCGAGCTCTGCACGATATACACCACCTCGAAGGTCAGTTGGCTTTCGTCGAAACCGAGGAAATGCGCGCGGTCGAAGCGGGTCTTGGGCGTGGCGCGAATGATGTCGCCGACTCGTTCTGCCACCTCACGAACCTTGTCGCTCGGCGTGTCGTAGTTGATGCCGAACTTGAAGACGATGCGGCGGGTATTCATGCGCTTGTAGTTGTGCACGATCTGCCGCAGCAGATCAGCGTTGGCGCACACCACCTGCTCGCCACTGAGGCTGCGGATGCGGGTGGTCTTCAGGCCGATATGCTCGATGGTGCCGGCCACCTCGCCGAACACCACGAAGTCGCCGATCTCGAAGGGCTTGTCGACGCCGATCGACAGCGAGGCGAACACATCGCTGAGTACCGTCTGCACCGCCAGCGCCACGGCGATACCGCCGACACCCAGGCTGGCCACCAGCGCAGTGATATCCACCCCCAGATTCGCCAGGATCGACAGCAACATCACCGACCACACCACGATCAGGATCATGATGCTGATGATGGTTGTCATCACCGGGTTGTAACCACCGCTCTTCTTCATCACCAGGCTGCGCGACCACAGGCGCACCCCGGTATCGACCCACAGCGCCACCTGCAAGGCCAGCGCGACGAACCAGGTATGGCTCAGCGCGCTCTGCCAACTGCCAGGCAGCTCTGGCAGGCGTAACGCCAGCAACAGGGAAAAGGCCAGCAGCAGCACGCGGCTGGTACGCCCGATCACCACCGCCACGAAGTGCGGCCAACTGCCGTCCTGATCCTTCGACCAGGCCATCAACCGCTTGTGCAGTGTGCCGACCACGGCACGCAACACGCTGTAGATCAGCGCCGTGGCCACCACCACAATCGCCACGTTGAGCCAGAGATCGCGGTCAAGCCAGATATTCCACTGTTCCATCGCCAGGGGCCTCCAGAAAAATGCATATAGGTTTCTGGTGGTGTTGAGGTGCAGAAGTTCCGGGGAAAGGGCGAGTGGTCTTGGTTTTGGCTCGCTGGGAGAGACTGCCTTTGCTTGGGGGGCTTTTAAAAATGTGGAGAGCCGAGCATCAATCTGCCTGGTTTTGCTCGAGCTAACAGCGCAAGAAGGCATGGGCCTCTTCGTCTCTGCGATTACTCGATCGGTTTGTTCGCCTGATAGATGTCATGCGGGAGCATGACGGTATCGACAGCAGCGTCCACAGGCAGTGAAAAAACCGTCAGTACTGGGCACACGACCGATAGCCAGCACCATGCCGTGGCCGGAAAGTAGCCGCGATTGACTTCGTCAGAGCCCAACAGAACGCCGAAGTCGTATGCAGTGCCTGAGTAGTAATCGGGTCCGTAGTAACTGCCATTTCGCCCGAACAGCGTGCCGCAACCGGCGAGCGCACCCACTAGAACGGCCAGCGCGAAGATTCGATAGATATGTTTGAGCATGAGACATCCTTTTCCGACTGAGGCCACCCTGGCCGCGTCGCAGAGTACGCACCTCAGCTTCATGCCACAACTTCAGTTCGCCACCCACAGCGGAGGATGTGGCGAGGTTCACCCTGTTATGCGGGAAGCAGAAACGAAAAAGCCCCGTCAGTGATGACGGGGCTTTTGCTTGGCTGTCTGGAGCGGGTGATGGGAATCGAACCCTTTCCGGCCCTTCGCTGTGATCCGCAAAGCCCGGCTTTTCTAGCATTGCTGCCCTGCCAGAACAGCATTTTTCCGCTATCTCTCGCAGTGTTTTCGACACTTTTTCGACACGCTAGCTAGACAGCTATGAGGCTGAGGGGTAGCGTTTGGCTATTACAAGGAGGCCTGCCGGAGTCAGCCATGGATGACATTCCCCTAGATGCAAATGAGCTTGTTGCGCTTGTCTGTAGTGTTTCGAAGATCGGAGACTTCTTCATGACTACTGCGGAGCTAGCACCTGCTTCTTGCGCACTTAACTCAAGTCAAGCAGTCCGCTTGTACGAATATATTCGACAGGCTTGAAATAGAGTGGCGTGATGAGTTTATTAATGCATTCTCTAGCGTTAAAAATTTACTGCTAGGTCCTTTTTGGTAAGCGTTAGGGTTTAAGTAAGCTTGACGCTTTTTATAAGTATATATAAGTGAGTTGAAAAATATTAAGGAGCTACAATGAAGAGTCTTGAAGTCAAGCCGTCATCGATCAAAGAGTATCAGGATTATATCTCAAATCTTTATGGGGAGGTGAATGATCGGCATTCAATGGAATATGTGTTTTCTTATTTGTTCAGGAATGCCGCCTATCTCTCTAGAGTAATAGGGGAGAAAGGAGAGTCTAAAGATAATTTTATTAAAACTTATTCGTGGCTTTTTGCGTTGTCCTCCAAGTTGAAAATTGATTTGGAAGATGCCTTTCTAAAGAAGTATCCGGATGTGTGTCCGTACTGTCTGGTAAAGCCTTGTATTTGTATAAAAACAGGTAAGAAGCCAGTGGATTATGTGCCTGAATGGAAGGCCTCTGAGGAGATACAGTCAAAATATAGGATTGCTAAGTTGAGCAGCCCAAAGCTTATGCTTGATAAAGCAGTCGAAAGAATAAATGATTTGTATCCTGCGAATAAGCATATTTGGAATGCAGCCGGCCCAACGTTTCAATTTTATCGCGTTTTGGAGGAGCTAGGCGAAGTCCATGAGGCATATACCGGCTTCGCTAAGGGTGTCCGAAAGTCTGAAAATATTGGAGAGGAGTTGGCCGACGTTTTTGCTTGGTTGTTGTCTACTTGGGGTATTGTCTATCCAAAGCTTAGCCTCAATGATGAATTTATTGGTTATTATTATGATGGTTGTCCGGTTTGTAGTAATTCAACTTGTAAATGTCCGGATCACAGTGATCGAGGCGAGCGGTTAGTCGAGATAGAGGAGCTTGAAAAATTCCGTGCGAAGATTGAAGAGCTGATTTTGCTGGTTCCAGCATATAAAGATAAGCTTGATCTTGTGGTGGGTTCTTTGGACTCCGCGAAAGAGTCTAGATCGACTACTAGTGCTGTTAGAACTATTAATCAAGCAAAAATGGTTTTGGATGATATTAACGGTGCTGTTGGTAGTGTAGATGAAACAGGAAGAAAAATATCCTCAATCGTAACTATGCTAACTTCAATGGCGGAGAAATTTGGCTGGATGTAAAAGGTTTGATAGTCGGCTCTGTAACTGCGAAAGCTCTGGCTTCATTTGCAACTTTCTTAGTTACAGAGTTGGACGTTCTGGCGATTTGTCTAATGACACTTGGCTCCATGTGTTCGGGCATACCAGCGCTTAGCTGCTTCCTGGGTGATCGCTATCCCGCGTTGGGTTGGCTCAAGTTTCGGTTGGCTTCGTCGTAGTCTGGGCTGGTCTGGCCAATCTCGGGCGCTATTTGCCCACTCGCGATCCAGAAGGCGTATTGAGGGAACATCTGCACAATGGCCTCAATGTCCTGCTCGTTGGCTCGTCGCTTTCCATTTCTCAGGTGATACCAGCTGCTGCGATCAATGCCTGTCAGCTTCTCAAGCTTAGGGGCTGAGAGCTTCTTTCTGTCCCATACGTCTATCAATCGTTCTCTGATCATTCCTTGGTTACTTGCTCTGATTCCTTTCCGTACGGGCATACCAGCGCCTAGCTGCTTCCTGGGTGATCGCTATCCCGCGTTGGGTTGGCTCAAGTTTCGGTTGGCTTCGTCGTAGTCTGGGCTGGTCTGACCAGACTCCGGTGCTATCTGACCACTTGCCAGCCAGAGGGCGTATTGCGGATAGATCTTCACGAGCACGTCTATTTCTTCAGTGCTGACCCTGACAATCCCTTTGCTCACGCTTCTCCATCTCTCGTATTCCCCGCCGTATTCGCTGGTCTTCTTCGGGCCGAGTTTTCTTAGTAATAGCCTGGCTCTATCTGCTGATGTCGTCATATAAGAAATTGCGATTGGGAAATAGTTTGCCATCCGAACCACGGTGGTAAATAATTCCTCAGTGGTTAAATATTTCCCATGTCCAGTGGGATCAATGCCGAACATAGTGGATTAAAGCTTATGGATACGGAAGGTCTCGACCCGCAAAAGCTGCACGGTGCACCGCCCTTGATGCCGTGGCAGAAGTTCGCCGAGTGGATCGGCATGGGCGACGAACCCATCGTGGTACGCACCTGGGTAGAACGTAACTACCTGCCTTCGCAGAAGGTCGGCAAACGCACCATGGTCAACGTGGCGTTGCTGACCCGCCAGCTACTGGAACAGGAGTGGACGCTGTGAGCCGAACAGACCCGCAATTCAAGCTGCGCGTACCGCCCGAGCTGCGCGCCAAGATCGAACAGTCCGCCTTCGCCTCGCGCCGTTCGATGAACTCGGAAGTCGTCATTCGCCTGGAAGCGAGCTACGCCCAGGACAAAGCCGCCAAGGAGGGCACCCATGAGCAAGCCTGACGAAAGCCTCGACCTGTGCAGCGTGAAGACCTTCGCCGAGCTGAGCGGCGTGTCGGTCGAAGAGGTCATCAACTGGGTGGATAGCAAGACCATCCCAAGCATGAAGCTGGCCGACTTCCGCATGGTCAACCTTGCCCGTCTCCGCGCCGATCTGGAGAAGGGCAAGACCGAGTTCAAGGAGGGGGACTACGCCCATGTCTAGCCCGACTCTGACCTTCGACCCTGTCACCGCTATCGGCTACATCGGCCAGACCGTGCTTGTCGAGCTTGTCTGGGAGGGAGACCCGGAACCTATCTGGCGTTTCAAACATATCGTTGGGGTGGTAGTGCCAGTCCAGGGCGTTAACGAAGTGGGGTACTTCCTGACACTCCCAGTTATCGGCAGCGCTGATTTTCCGGATGAAATCTACTTCGACAGCATCCACACCATTCGGGCTGTCCGTGACCGTCACGCTCCCGCCAAGGTGCTGGGCCGCCTGCCACTGACTCATATGTTCCAGGGACAGGCCACGGAAGGAGTGCGCCGCCATGCGTAAGCAACGTATCCAGCTCGATGCCGCTACTGCTCTGAGTTATGTCGGCAAGACCGTACTGGTTGAAACCGCCTGGGATGCTGAGCCGGAATCCTTCTGGCAGTGCATCCAGATTGTCGGCGTGCTGATCCCGACGCCGGATATGCAGGGCGCCCCGTGCTTCCTGGGTGTCGAACTCAGCTCCAGCACGCGCAACCCGAACGAGTTCTACTTCGACGATATCTGCTCTATCAGGGCGATGCGGTACCGCGACCGGCATGGTTCCGGCAACGTACTGGGCCGCATGACCCTGACCCATTCCGCCGATGCATCCGGGTCAGGGGCCGCGCTCCCGGCTCGTCGGAACAGCTCCACCGTTCCGTCGAACGGAAGCACGGGCGCAGCGCACCCTTGACCCCACGCCATGAAAACGAGCCTGACCACGGGAGAGTGGGGCAGCTTCACCGCCCCGCGCTCCCGAGCCCTCGGCGGCAAGAGTGGGATGACAAGGGCAAAGCCCTTGGTGTTGATCAAGTCCCGCCCGCTGCACTTCGCTGACTGCCTGCACCTCATGTTCCTGGCTCTACTGAGCGCCTTTCTCTGGTACGCCAGCCTCCCGCCCTTTGATCGTCCTCAGGTGCCTTCCTACATCCAGGAACAACCGTGCCTGTTCGACCGGAAAGACCGCAGTGAGTACCCCGAGCCCAGGAGGGAGAGAGAAGCGTGCGAAGCCGCTAGCGCACGTACGCACGCCGAGGCACGAGGCGCGCGTGCGCGCGACAGCGGCGGTGCGCTCGGCGCGCACGGGGAGGGAACCCGCTTGCGGGCGGGGCCCCCGGCGGGCGCCGCGCGCCGCTGACGCCCCTGTAACACGTCAGAAAGTAAGACGAAAACTTCCGCAGTAATCAGCAATAGGTGACTAAGTGAAAAAGCCAAAAGACTTCCTTCGCATGGACATGCTGGCACGTGAAGACGTGAACGGTCGGCTGTTCGTAGACCCGGGCAACGCCCGTATCGTTGACCTGTCGAAAGTCCGTCTGCTGCACTGCGGCGTCGATACCGTCCGCCAGCTTTATCGGGGCCTGCTCCGACCGGAGCTGCTGTGCCTGTTCGACAAACCCGGCACCATCGTCGACTTCGCGGGAGAGCGCTGGCATGCAGGCCGGGTGAGCAAGGATTCTGGCTACCAGTACAAGCTCCAGAACGCCGACCTGGGCTTCGTGCTGCTGCTCAAGAACTACAACGCCAAAGTCGAGAACATTGGCCCACACCTGAAAATCGAAGTGTCACCCCATGCCATCGACAGCCTGTCGCCTGAGCGCCTCCAGGCCCGCATGGATTTCTATGCCGAGCAAATCCTTACCAACATCGAACGCAACCAATGCGCGGTGCATCTCGCCCTGGATGTTCAAGGCTGGCAACCGCCTGCTGATCTGGTCGCCCGCATGCACTGCCGCGCCCGATCCGCCCGCGATATCTCCGGCATCAAGGAAATTACCTGGGACACGAAAAGCAGCGTCTACGGCCGCGGTGAGACCTATATGTTCGGCTCTGCCGGTGGCGTCCAACTGGCGATCTACAACAAGACCGAACAGGCCAAGGCCACGGACAAGCTCGACTACTGGGAAGGCGTCTGGCGGCGTCGTGACAGCTTCGACGAAGGCGACCCGGATAACTACAACCGGGATCAGACCGTGTGGCGCGTAGAGCTGCGTTACCACCATTCGGTGATCCAGCAATTCGCCTCTGGCTCCGTCGATCTGCACACCGGCAACGCCATCGACACCAACAGCTACGCCGCCTTCACACCGCACTTGGATGGCCTCTGGCGCTACGGCATGCAGCAGTTCAAGTTGCTGGCTCGCCCTGGCTACTACGAACCCATCTGGACCCTGCTACGTGAAGATGCTCGCGTCGATCTGCCGGTCGATTCGCTGCTCGATGACACTGAGTACAAGCGCAACTACAAGACGTCTCGGGGCTTCTCCGGCAAGAACGTGGAACTGTTCCTGGGAAACTTCGTAAGCCTGCTGGCACGGGAGCGAGTGGGCGCTAGGAGAGGGTTTCACCGCCTCAAGGATTGGGAATGCTGGCCGGTGATTCGTGACCACTACGCCGCCAAGGGCATGGATGAGGATGGGCTGTACAAGCACCTCAAGAACATCCTGGAGGAACGGCACGTCAGGTGGGGCAGGGCGGTCTGATGGCGATCATCCAACAGCCTGACGGGCGCTGGAAGGTCGATGTAGAACCCATCAAGGGGCGGCGCTTCCGCAAGACCTTCAAGACCAAGGCTGAGGCGCAACGGTTCGAAACGTCCTGCAGGGCCAAAGTGATGGAAACGCCTGACTGGGCGCCCAAGCCAAAGGATCGCCGCAAGCTCTCTGAGGTGTTCAGCCGCTACTACGATCTGCACGGCCACACCCTGGCTGACTCCAAGCGCTTGAAACAGGTTCTGCAGAACATCGCTCGCGACCTGGGTGACCCGATAGCGGCCAAGTTCACCGCTGACCAGTTCTGCACCCTGCGCGGCAAGCTGCTGGCTGAGGGCATCAACGGCAAGACGCTGAACAACCGCCTGGGCTACGTGAAGTCGGTATTCAACGAGCTGCATCGCCTGGGCGATATCGACTACCCGAACCCGTTGGCCAAGGTGCGTCCGTTACGCCTGCAGGAGCGTCCGCTGTCCTACCTCACTCAGGAACAGATAACCGAGCTGCTGGAGACCTTCGACAACTATCCGAACTGCACGCATATGGCGCTGATCGCTCGCGTCTGCCTGGCTACCGGGGCACGTTGGGGAGAGGCTCAGGGTCTGGTGCCGTCCAGGGTGAAGAATGGCGCGGTTACCTTCGCCAATACCAAGTCGAGGCGGACACGAACCATCCCGATTGCTCCCGCCTTGGAGCGGATGCTGTTGGACTACTTCAAGGAGTACGGGCCGTTCCCGAACTGCATCCGGCATTTCAGTCGAGTGCTGCAATCGACCTCGATCACGCTACCGGCCGGACAAGCCACGCATGTTCTGCGGCACACGTTCGCCAGTCACTTCGTCATGGCCGGTGGCAATATCCTGACCTTGCAGAAGGTGCTTGGGCACTCTTCCGTGACGATGACCATGCGCTATGCACACTTGTCGCCGGATCACCTGCAGGACGCAGTGCGGCTCAATCCCATCTTCGACACTTTGTCGACACTTCCAAAACCCGGAAACTAAAAAGCCCTGTAAAAACAGGGCCTTAAAACTGCGATTTTGGAGCGGGTGATGGGAATCGAACCCACGGCTCTAGCTTGGGAAGCTAGGGTATTACCATTATACGACACCCGCAGCGGGTGCCTTTATACCGGAACTCGACCTGAGAATAAAGCGCGGAGCAGGGCCGTAGACGCATCCGCTCCGCGCTCGGTGCCTGTCATACCGCCATCGCCTGGAGGTCGCGCAGGTCGCCTTTGACTGGCAGTTGCAGGCGTTTGCTGGGGGCGTTGAAGAAGTCCAGCAGTACGCGTTGGCTCTGCAGCCAGGCGGCCTTGTGTTCCATGTCTAGGAAGTGGCCGGCGTCGTCGATCACGGCGAACTGGGCGTGGTCGATGTGCTGGGCGAACAGGCAGGCGTCTTCTACCGAGGTGTATTCGTCACGGTCGCCGTTGACGAACAGCAGTGGGATGTCGATGGCCTGCAGGCACTCCATGCGGCAGTGCGCCTCCATGTTCAGCACCTGCTTGATGTGCGCGTACATTTGCCGGTACTCGTGTTCGTCCAGGGTGCTGACGTGCTTGTGATTGAAGCGCTTGAACAGTGACGGCAAGTGTTTGCCGATGGTGCTGTTGACCAGCAGGGCAATGTTGTCGCGATCCACGGCGTTCAAGAAGCGCAGGCCCTTGTGCAGGTAGTCGAGCATCGGCACGTTGAGGATCGGCGAGAACGAGCAGATCGCCGCCTTCTCTAGCGTCGCCGGGCGTTGGGCCAGGGCGAGCATCGAGGCGACGCCGCCCCACGAGAAGGACATCAGGTAGTTGGCACTGTAGTGGTCGATCAGCTTGAGCAGGATGGCCGCTTCGTCTTCCTTGCTGATGGGCGTGAAGTCGCTGTTATGCGGCTTCGACTGGCCGGCATAGGGCAGGTCGAAGGCCACTACGTTGAACTGCGGCTGCAGGTACTTGATCGTTTGCGCGAACGAGGCGGTGGTCGCCAGAGAGCCGTTGACCAGGATGATGGTCTTGCTTGCTGCCGGATTGCCGTAAAACTCCGTATGAACCTTGTGCTTCCTGTTGATCTCGACGACTGCGGTTTCTGGCCTCATGTCGTTTCCTCCTGGCGCAAGTGAGTCAAGGCGAGCGGGCGGCCGTTCGCGTTGGATTGAGCAGTCAGAAAAGCGCCTGAGCGTGACAGCTTGATGTCAGGCTGGAGATTTTTATAAGTATTGGAATTTCAAGCAGTTAGGATCGAAACAGGCGGGCACTCCACGCCTTTTCAAGGCATTGGAGAGAGCGGTGTTACCAGGCAGGAATCCAGTCGGTGCAGAGCACCAGCAACTGAAAGAACGCTTAGATATCTCGTAGTGACCGGAAGGTCATCTCAAGACTTGTGATTCGATTCAAGCAGCTAGCCTGCAGCTACGCAAGGCCGAGTCACATTTTTATCGCGCTTTATCGGTGCCGTTGGTCGGCTCGTCAGACGCTGGCGATTTCCACCGCTGTCAGGGCGCGGTATTGGCCGGGGGCGAGCTGCGGGTCGAGGACGATCTCGCCCATGCTTTCGCGATGCAGGGCGACGACGCGATTACGGAAGTGGCCAAACATGCGCTTGACCTGATGGTAGCGGCCCTCGAACAGGGTCAGCCGGGCGTGGTGGCTGTCCAGCACGTCGAGCTGGGCGGGCAGGGTGGTGAGGTCTTCGAAGGCGAAATACAGGCCTCGGGAGAAGACATCGGCGTACTCCTCGGTAATCGGCTGCTCGGTGGTGACGTGATAGATCTTGGGCTTGCGTTGTTGCGGCTGGGTGATGCGCCGCGACCAGCGCCCGTCGTTGGTGATCAGCAGCAGGCCGCTGGTGTTCAGGTCGAGGCGCCCGGCCAGGTGCAGCTCGTGCTTGCCTGGCTCGTCGAGCAGATCGAGTACGGTGCGATGTTCGTCGTGCTCGGTGGCGCTGACCACGCCGACCGGTTTGTGCAGCATCCAGTAGCGTGCACTGCGCCCGGCCTGCAGAAGTTCGTCGTCCAGCTCCACGCGCTGGAAGTCGCGGATATCGAAGCGCGGATCAATGATGATCTCACCATCCACTCGTAGGCGGCCGGCGCTGATCAGCAGGCGGCTGTCTTGGCGGCTGAAGCGGGAGAAGTTGCTGAGGAAACGATCCAGGCGCATGGTTCAGTCGGGCTCGCTGGACTCAGTGACTTGCACCGCCTTTGCGCATGCCGGACACAGGCAGGCGCGATTACGCTGCTCGGGCGTCAGGCGCTGGAGGGCGGCTGGGTCGATCTTCGCTGCGAAGCACCAGCAGGGCTCATCGCTATGGCCTGCCGCGATCACGCATTGGTTGGCCTTGCCGCATAGCGGGCAACGCTCGGTGTCCATCAGTGCTCTTCGCAGACGCGGTCGCGCCCGGCCTGCTTGGCCCGATATAGGGCGCGGTCGGTGCGGCCGAGCAGGTCATGCAGCGCTTCGCCCGGTTGCCATTGGCTCAGGCCGAGGCTGACGGTGACCTGCAGTGCTTCCCCGCCCATCGGATAGCGCTGATCGGCGCAGTGCTGGCGCAGTTTTTCGGCCAGCTCGTGAGCAGCGTGACGGTCGGTGTTCTTCAGCAGCAGGATGAACTCCTCGCCGCCCCATCGGCAGAGAATGTCGGACTGACGCAGCGCCGCACGCAGGCGTTCGGCGAAGCTTCGCAGCACCTCGTCGCCGGCCAGGTGGCCGTGCCGGTCGTTGATCTGCTTGAAGTTGTCCAGATCCAGCATGACGGCGCACAACGGGCTGCTGTCACGCTGCGCTTCCTGCAGGGCCTGCTCAACGTGGAGTTCGAAGCCGCGGCGATTGGGCAGGTTGGTGAGGCTGTCGGTGGTGGCCAGGGCGGCGATCCGCTGCTGGTAGCGACGGATTACCAGGCTAACCAGGGTCAGCACCATGGCGGTGACCAGCAGGCAAATCAGGAGGTTGAGGTAGAGGCTGTGGCGAATGCCGGCCAGTGCGCCTTCTTCGTGTTTGTCGACGAACAGGAACCACTCGAGTTCAGGGATGTAGCGCACGTTGAGGAAGTGGCTGCGCTGGTGTTCGTCGTAGCGATAGTCGCCACTCTTGGGTTGCGGTAGCACTTCGAGCAGTTTTTCCAGGCCGGGCACTTCGCTCAACGACTGGCCACGACGAGCGCCCATGGGGCCGCCCTCGACGCCGGTCAGCACCAGATGGCCATTGCGATCGGTAAAGAAGATGTTGCGGTCGTAGCGCCGCTGGTAATCGTCCACCAGCTTGACCACGGCATCGACGGTGAGGCCGACGCCGGCTACGCCGATAAAGCGCTCCTGGTAATCGAATACCTTGAAGTTGATGAAGAAGGTCAGCCGGTCGGCGTTGGCCATGTCCGGGTCGACGCTGATCTCGTAAGGCTCGTCCATGCTGCGCACGCGAAAGTACCAGGCATCGCGCGGCTGATTTTCCTGGACCTGCTTGAGCACACCCTTGGCCTGGTAGTAGGTGCGGGTTTTTTCGGAGATGAAGAAGGCGGTGAATGTGCCGTAGTGATCCTGAATCTCGCGCAGGTAGCGGGTGACGGGCTCCGGGTTCTGCTCGCCGGCCAGGGCCCAGTCACGCAGGAAGGTGTCACGCGACATCATCGAGGCGATCTGCGTCGGGCGGATCAGGTCCTTCTGGATTTCGGAATAGATGGTGTCCGAGGTCAGCGGCAGCTCGGTGTTGACGATGTTCTGGCGAATGCTGTCGCGCGAGGCGTAGTAGCTCAGCAGCGAGGTGGTGAGAAAGCCGCTGCCGAGCAGGAACAGGAGCAGTAACACCAACGAGGTTTGCGTGTGCCGTTTGGGGCGCAGGGACATGGGTGAATCCGGCAGCGGGCTGATGGCGTGATGCTAGCTTGCTGAACGGGGCTAGCGCTAGTTGTGATCACAGCTGGCGCGGTTATGTGGTAGGGATTTCATCCGGGCCTCGGACTGTAGGAGCGGATTTATCCGCGATTGGTTTTTCGGGGATTGCAGTGGAGCATAAAGCTGTCGCGGCTGAAGCCCCCCCACAGGGATTCGGTGGATTGGGGGATTGTGGTGAAAGTGCGGACAGCGCTTCTCCGGTAGTAAATCGGCGTTTGTGTGGATAGCGGCTGAAGCGGAGTGCCGCCCAGCCCCTCCCACAGGATGTTCGTGGACCCTGTGGGAGGCGCTTCAGCGGCGAGCGTTTCAGGCTTCTTCCAGCACCACCACGCGCTGCCCGGCCCGTACCGGCGAGCCGGGCTGCACGCGCACTTCGCGTACTGTGCCGGCCATGGGCGCAGTGAGCGGGATTTCCATCTTCATGGATTCCAGAATCACCAGCACGTCGCCGGCCTCCACCCTGGCACCAGCCTCGACCTGCACCTGCCAGAGGTTGCCGGCGATGTGGCTGTCTACGCTGCACTGACCCGCGCCGAGCGGGGCATCTTCGGTCTCCTCGGCCACGCCTTCATCGCTTTCGAAATGCGCCTGACCGGAGTCGATCCAGCGCTGGCGTTCGGCGGCGAAGGCGGTGCGCTGCTGATCGCGGAAGGCGGCGATGCCGTCGGCTTCGTCAGTGAGGAACTGCTGGTAGTCGGCCAGTGCCAGCTCGCTTTCCTCGATACGCAGGTCAAAGCGGCCCAGCGGGAAGTCGCGGCGGATGCGCAGCAGCTCGTCGGCACTGACCGGGTAGAAGCGGATCTGGTCGAAGAAGCGCAGTAGCCAGGGCTTGCCGCCAAAGGCCGCAACCTCGCGGTAGCGGTTCCACATCTGCAGGGTGCGACCAACGAACTGGTAACCGCCGGGGCCTTCCATGCCGTATACGCACATGTAGGCGCCGCCGATGCCGACGGAGTTTTCGGCGGTCCAGGTGCGTGCCGGGTTGTACTTGGTGGTGACCAGGCGGTGGCGCGGGTCCAGCGGGGTGGCCACCGGCGCACCGAGGTAGACGTCGCCCAGGCCCATGACCAGGTAGCTGGCGGCGAACACGGTGCGGTAGACCTCGTCCAGATTCGGCAGGTCGTTGATGCGGCGGATGAACTCCAGATTGCTCGGGCACCAGGGGGCGTCCTTGCGCACGGTGGTCATGTATTTCTCTATCGCCAACTGGCAGGCCGGGTCGTCCCAGGAAAGCGGCAGGTGGACGATGCGCGACGGCACCTTGAGGTCGCGCGCGGCGCACACGGCGTCCCATTCGCCGGCGACGATATCGAGCAGCGTCTGCAGCGCCAGGGTTTCCGGCTGGTAGTGCACTTGCAGCGAGCGGATGCCGGGGGTGAGGTCGATCACGCCGTCGAGCTGCTTGGCTTGCAGCGCCTGCATCAGCGCATGGCCACGAAAGCGCAGCACCAGATCGAGTTCCGGCGCACCGATTTCCAGCAGCAGGTGGGTGTCGCCGGAAAGACGGGCGACCAGGCGGGTGTCACCTTCGCCGAGGTCGAGGACGATGGGGGAGGCCAACACCGAACGGCTCCCTCTCCCGCTTGCGGGAGAGGGTTGGGGAGAGGGGCTTTGGGTGTTTTCAAGAACCCTCTCCCCCGACCCCTCTCCCATAAATGGGAGAGGGGAGACAAGCGCGAGTTCGGCGTATTCACGTGCATTGCTTTGCGCCAACTCCCGCGCAGTGGCGATATCCACCGGCACAAAGCGCACCTTGTCGCCGGCCTTGAGCTGGCCGAGCTGCCAGAGATCGGCCTCGATGATGGTCACCGGGCAGACGAAGCCGCCGAGGCTCGGGCCGTCCGGGCCGAGGATCACCGGCATGTCGCCGGTAAAATCCACCGCGCCGATGGCGTAGGGGTTGTCGTGGATATTGGAGGGGTGCAGGCCGGCCTCGCCGCCGCTGTCGCGCACCCATTCCGGTTTCGGGCCGATCAGGCGCACGCCGGTGCGGCTGGAGTTGAAATGCACTTCCCAGTCGGTGGCGAGGAAGGTGTCGATATAGGCGGGCGTGAAGTATTCCGGTGCGCCATGGGGGCCGTAGATCACGCGGATTTCGCGCACCGTGGGCAGGGCAGGATATAGCTCCGCAGGCATCTGGTTGCCGGCCTGGCGATCCGCCAACGCCGGAATATGCAGCACGTCCCCGGCGCGCAGGGCGCGGCCGCCATGGCCGCCGAACTGGCCAAGGGTGAAGGTGCTTTTGCTGCCCAGGTAATCCGGCACCTGAATGCCGCCACGAATGCTCAGATAACTACGCGCGCCGGCACCGGCAATGGTGCCGAGCGTCAGGTTGCTGCCGGCTTTGACCAGCAGCGCGGTGTTCATCGGCTGTTCCACGCCATCGATGCTCAGGGGAATCTCGGCACCAGTGACGGCTATCACCGCATCGGTGTTGAAGCGCAGCAGCGGGCCGCTCATGGTGATTTCCAGCGCAGCGGCGCCTTCGTCGTTGCCGAGCAGACGATTGCCCAGGCGCAGGGCGCGGCTGTCCATCGGCCCGGACGGCGGCACGCCCACGGCCCAGTAGCCGAGACGGCCAGGAAAGTCCTGCACGGTGGTCTGGGTGCCGGCGCTCAGCACCTCGAAGGTAGTGGCCTGGTAGGTCAGGTTCTCCAGGCAGCGGGTCCAGGGCGAGCCGCTGGCGAAAGGCGCGTCGCTGAGGATCTGGCGCAGGTAATCGCGGTTGCATTCCACGCCATAAAGCACCGAGTCGGCCAGGGCCTTGTCAAGCGCAGCGCTGGCTTGTTCGCGGGTTAGCGCCCAGGTGATCAGCTTGGCGATCATCGGGTCGAAGTAGGGCGGGATCTCGCAGCCGGCTTCGACCCAGGTGTCGATGCGCAGCGCTTTGCCGTCGGCTTCTGGAAATTGCACCGCGGTGAGCAGGCCGGGGCTGGGCTGGAAGTCGCGGCCCGGGTCTTCGGCGTACAGCCGCGCCTGGATGGCATGGCCGCTGGGATGCAGCTTTGCCGCCAGTTCGCTCAGTGGCGGCAGGTCGCCGGCGGCCAGCTCGATCATCCAGCGCACCAGGTCGACGCCCCATACCTGCTCGGTGACGCCGTGCTCGACCTGCAGGCGGGTGTTCACTTCGAGGAAGTAGAAGCGCATCGCCTCGCTGTCGTAGACGAATTCGACGGTGCCGGCGCTGCGATAATTCACCGCCTTGGCCAGCTTAATGGCGGCGGCGCAGAGTTCGTCGGCCATGCCGGTGGGCAGATTGGGCGCCGGGGTTTCTTCCAGCACCTTCTGGTTGCGCCGTTGCACCGAGCAGTCGCGTACGCCGAGGGCGAGCACCTCGCCCTGGCCGTCGCCGAATACCTGCACTTCCAGATGGCGGGCACGCTGGATGTATTTCTCGATGAAGACGCCGCTGTCGCTGAAGTTGTTCTGCCCCAGGCGCTTGACCGCCTCGAAAGCTTCGGCGAGTGCCGCCGCCGAGCGGCAGACGCGCATGCCGATGCCGCCACCGCCGGCGGTGCTTTTCAGCATCACCGGGTAGCCGACGGCTTCGCCTGCGACCAGTGCGGCATCGAGGCTTTCCAGCAGCTCGGTGCCTTCGAGCATCGGTACGCCGTGCTGCTTGGCCAGGGCGCGGGCGGTGTGCTTGAGGCCGAACACGCGCAGTTGCTCGGGCGTCGGGCCGACGAAGGCGATACCGGCCGCTTCGCAGGCCTCGGCGAAGGCAGCGTTTTCGGAAAGGAAGCCGTAGCCCGGGTGGATGGCTTTGGCGCTGGTCTGTTTGGCGACGTCGAGAATTTTCTCGACCACCAGATAGGTCTGCGCGGCCGGGCCTTCGCCAAGGGAGAAGGCCTCGTCGGCCTGCTGGATGTGCAGGCTGGCCACGTCGGCTTCGGAGTAGACGGCGACGCCTTTGACGTCGAGCTCACGCAGGGTGCGCAGGATGCGGCAGGCAATGGCGCCACGGTTGGCGATCAGGAGCTTCTCAAACATCAGGGTGACCCTCGAAGGTCATGGCGGGCCGTCCCGCCGTCATTCGTCATGTGCCACGGTCGTCCGTGGTCGAGATTCCGTAGCCCGGATGCAATCCGGACTTCTGCTTTTCAGCTCCCTCGCCCCTTTGGGGAGAGGGTTGGGGAGAGGGGCTTTGACTACATGGCCCTCTCCCCCGACCCCTCTCCCGCGAGCGGGAGCGGGGAGACAATCAATCCCACACCAGCACTTCGGCGGGGGTTGGGTTCCAGCCGTTACAGGGGTTGTTCAGTTGCGGGCAGTTGGAGATCAGCACGATCACGTCGGTCTCGGCCTTGAGCTCCACGTACTTGCCCGGCGCGGAGATGCCGTCCTCGAAGGTCAGGCCGCCTTCGGGGGTGACCGGCACGTTCATGAAGAAGTTGATGTTGGCGCCGAGGTCGCGCTTGCTCAGGCGGCCGTCGTGCAGGCTGGCGCGCAGGAAGTTGTCGCGGCAACTGTGCATGTAGCGCTTGTCCAGGGCGTAGCGCACGCTGTTGCTCTCCTGCGCGCAGGCACCGCCCAGGGTGTCGTGCCGGCCGCAGGTGTCGGCGACTATGCTCAGCAGTGGGTTGCCGAGGTTGGAGTAGAGCACCGTGCCGGTGGTCAGGTAGACGTTGTTCTGCTTGCGCAGGGTGCGCTGCGGGTCGAAGCGCTCGCGCGGGTTGCGGGCAGCGAAGAACAGGGTGTCGATCGCCTGGTTACCTTCCAGGTCGTGCAGGCGCAGGGTCTGCCCGGCCTTGACCTCGAACAGGTAGGGCTCGCCCGCGGGGATGGTGTGGCGGAAGGCAGCGGTTTCGGGATGCAGGTTGCTTGCGGTCAGGCTCATATCGGCACCCTCAGATGTACTGGCGTTCGGTGTTGTGGAAAGCGCGGCCGTTCTCCGGGCGCGAGGTGCGGCACAGCACGCTGATGCCGTCGCTCTCGACCTTGCTCCAGGCGAGCTGCACCGGCTTGGGCGCGTATTGCGGGTTGGGGTCCATCGGGTGCTGCAGGGCGGTGAGCACCACCAGGGTGTCCATCGGCGCATACAGCTCGACGTAGTCACCGGCCTGGCTGTTGCCGGGCTGGAAACCGAAGGAGCCATCGGCATCGACGTCGACGCGGCTGAACAGGTTGAGGTTCATCAGCAGATCCTGCAGGTTCAGGTTCCACTTGCCCATTTCCACCAGCAGGTTGTCCGTGCCGTTGCGGAAGAAGCCGTTGCGCAGTTCCTGGTAGCGGCCCTGGCCGTACTTCTCGGCGACTTCCTCGGCGTTCAGCACGCCGCCGAAGCTGTCGTGCCAGCCGCAGGTATCGGCGGTGATCGCCGCCAGCACCTTGCCCATGTCCGAATACAGGCAGTGGCCGGCGGTGAGCTTGGCGGTGTGCTGGCCCTTGAGGGTGTCGGGCAGGTTCAGGCGTTCGCTTTTCTCAAGGGCGTTGAACAGCAGCAGGCTGACGTTGGCACCGCCCTCGATATCGGTGATTCGCAGCAGTTGGCCGCGCTTGAGCACGAAGGAGGTGTGGCCGCCACCGGGGACGGTTTCCTCATAGAGGGTGGGGCGCAGGGTGAGGGCATTTGTCATGGGTACCTCGGGATCAAAACCGTATCGTCAGGCACCGGCAGGGGGCGCCTGATCATCATTGCGATGGGATGGGAGGCCGTCAGAGCTTGCCGTCGACGGCCATTTGTACGTAGCTCGGGTCGAAGCGCAGCTTGATGTTGGCGCTGTCGCCGGTGCTGACGTCGCCGGCGAAGGTCATGCCGATGGCGTCGGCGCTACGGGCGCCTTCACCAAGGATGCCGTGCTCGAAGCTGAAGTTGGCGACCTTGGTCATGGTCTCCGGCAGAGCCGGGCTGGTGATGAAGTCCAGAGTTTCCTTCGGCGTGTAGAACAGCTTGGTGGTCGCCAGTTGCGACTGATAGCCGGCCAGGTCGGTGCCGGAGGCCTTGGCCATTTCGGTCAGGGCGTCGGTGGCTTCCGGAGTGCCGGCCTGCATCAATTCGAGAATTTCGAACCAGGCGCCAACCAGGGCTTTGCCGAAGTCCGGGTTGTCCTTCAGGGTCTGGGTGTTGACCACCATCATGTCGAGGATTTCACCGGGGATCTTCGACGAGTCGAACACCTCGGTGCTGCCCGGCTGGGCCTTGATTTCGGCGAGCATCGGGTTCCATGTGGCGGCGGCCTGCACGCTGGGAGTGGAAAAGGCGGCGATGATGTCGGCGTCGGAGGTGTTCACCACGGTCACATCGCGCTCGCTCATGCCTGCGGTTTCCAGGGCGCGGGCGAGGAAGTAGTGGGATACCGACAGCTCGACCAGGTTGACCTGCATGCCCTTGATGTCGGCCAGGGTCTTGCCTTCGCTCTTGATCAGCAGACCGTCGTTGCCGTTGGAGTAGTCACCGACGATCAGTGCAGTGCTGTCCACGCCGCCGGCGGCGGGGATGGTCAGGGCGTCCATGTTGGTCATGGTGCAGCCGTCGAACTGGCCGACGCTGTACTGGTTGATGGACTCGACATAGTCGTTGAGCTGCACGACATCGATGCTGATGCCGTATTTCTTCGCCCACTTGTCGATGATGCCGGAGGTGCTGGCGTGGCCCCAGGGCATCCAGCCGGCGTAAAGCGTCCAGCAGACGCTGAAGTTGTCTTTCTTCTCGGCGTGAGCGCTGAAGCTGAGTACCGCGGCCAGACCGGCCGCGGCGAAGGAGAACAGACGGTACTTGCGCATTTGGAACCTCCAGTCTTGTTGAGTACGGGCAGGAGTCGCGGCACGTTTCGAATCGTTCGAAAGGCGCGTTCTCCCGGGCTTTTATCCCGCCGTGTAACCTCACTGGAGGTCGATGACTCTCGGACCAGCACTTGCCACGCAAGTCGGAACCCTAGTCATCCATTTCGCAAATTGTGGTGCCGCGATTCCGGGAAATCCCGGTTAGAACCTGCACACTCGAGCTATAGCGAATAGCGTGCCAGCTCGCCGAGGCCCGTGATTGGGCGCTGCGGCGGCAGGTGCTGGCGCTTGCGCGCTGCCTGATGGTGCTTGCGAGGGATTGGTTGCACTGCTCTGGGGCGAGTTTGCTCGCGGGATAACGGCTTGTTGGCGTTATGGCGGTGGCATGGAAATCGCTATCGACCCTGTTGCAGAGGCGACCTCGCTGCCGCTCTCGGGACGACCCGACCCGCTGCTCGTCTGGACGACCAGGTAACTCACTTGTTCAAGGGAGATTGCCATGGCGCATACCCACTTCACGTCCATTCCTCTGATTGATGTTGCCGGTCTTTATGCCGAGAGCCTCGCCGAACGCCAGCGCGTTGCCGACGAGTTGGGCCGCGCCGCTCGTGAGGGTGGCTTCCTGCAGATTACCGGGCACGGTATTTCGCGTGAGCTGCGCGACGGGCTGATCCAGCAGGCGCGCAGTTTCTTCGCTCGCCCGCTGGAGCAGAAGATGCGTTTCTACATCGGTCAGTCGAGCAACCACAGCGGCTACGTGCCGGAAGGCGAGGAGCAGTTCGCCGGCGGCAGCAAGGACCTCAAGGAAGCCTACGACGTTAATTACGACTACACCGCGGCGGCCCAGGTCTATCCGCTGCTGGGGCCAACGCAGTGGCCGGACTCGGCTGACTTCAAGCGCGAGGTCGGCGCTTACTACCGCGCGGCGCTGGCGCTGGGCGATACGCTGTTTCGTGGTTTCGCCCTGGCGCTGGGGCTGGCCGAGGACACCTTCGCCGGCATCACCCGGCAGCCCACCAGCCAGTTGCGCATGATCCATTACCCACTCGATCCCGATCCGGTGGCCGACCGCCCAGGCATTGGCGCGCACACCGACTACGAGTGCTTCACCATTCTGTTGCCTACCGCTGAAGGCTTGCAGGTGCTCAACGGCGACGGCCAGTGGATCGACGTGCCGCTGGTGGAGGACGCCTTCGTGATCAATATCGGCGACATGCTCGAGGTGCTCAGCAACGGCAACTTCGTCGCCACCTCGCACCGTGTGCGCAAGGTCAGTGAGGAGCGCTTCGCCTTCCCGTTGTTCTGCGCCTGTGACTACCCGACGCGCATTGCGCCGATCGCTGGCCTGCCGGCGCGCGGTGAGCGCGTGTACGAGCCTGTGAACTGTGGCGATCATCTGTTTGCCCAGACCGCGCAGACCTTCCGCTATCTGCGCGAGCGGCTGGAGGATGGTTCGCTGCAACTGCCCGATGGTGCCGCGGGTTTGTCCAGTTTTGGTCAGGGCCGCCAGGAGGTGACGGTATGAACCTGCTGGAATTGGCTGCACGTTACCCACAACGCGCCGAGGGCGGCGTGCCGGACTGGATGCTCGGGCACTTTCGCCGCCGCACCATCAGCTTTGCCGATGGCCGCAGCGACGAGCGTACCCAGGTGCACTGGCTGCAAAGTCGCACCTTCACCATCGACCTGCGCTTGCCAGACGCACCCGCGCTACCGGTACTGGCCTGGCAGGACTACGACGCCTCCGAACTGCGCCAGCTTGCCAACCATGAAGGCTGGGTGGCCGATAGCGTTTGGGAGAACGGCTACCTGAGCTGGCACGGTGGCGTATCCCTGCAACTGCACAACCGCTGGCCGGAGCCCGCGCAGTTGCAGCGCATCGGCAATTGCATGATCGAGTTCGGCACCACGGGCGCCTATGTCGAGGACTGGCGTTTGCAGGCCAGCAGCGGGCCATTGATCGGTCTGCGTTTGCTGGAGGAGTGCGACGCCGAAAGCGGTGAGGTGCTGCAGCGCGGTGGTGGTCTGATTCTCTGTGGCGAGCAGCTTGGTTGGGGGCATGGCCGGGGAGCAGAGCCTGGCGAGTCAACGATGCAACTGCGTGAGCGCGCCGAACGGGCGCAAGGTGATGGTGAGGCTCTGGCCGCGTTGTTCGACTGCGAGACTTCGCTGGCTTACGCGGATCAGCAGGGGAGTTATCAGGTGGCGTTGTCGACCATGCCGGCACGGGTGGGGCAGATGGTTTCGCTGGAGGGCTTCGAGCTACCGGGAGCAGAGCGCGTCTGTCAGCACCTGCAACGCCCGGACGGCCGGGCGGTGGTACGGACGTTCATCATCGATACGTTGGAGCCGGATTGGCGCGCGGAACTCGCCACGCCGACTACCGGCGAGGCGCAGCGCTGGTTTGCGGCGGAGAGCGAAACGCTGTCGCGCTATCTCGAGGTGTTGAGCTAGCCGGTCGGTAGCTACCTGATTTACCGCTGAAAGGCTTGCCGCTGAAGCGCCTCCCACGGTTTGTCTCATTGATTCGTGGGAGGGGCTTTCGGCTCGGGCATCCTGCTTCGCTTTACCTCCTGCATTCATGCCGTCGTAGCCGCGATGTTGTGCCGGCAGAGCTGGTGCGCGCGGCGCACCCTACGGTTTATCGCGCGGTTTACGCTGCGTAGGGTGCGCTGTGCGCATCGAAGTTGCCGCTCAATCAGCGGGTGGCAATACGCTCGGCCAATTCGCTGGGCAATTGCACCTGTGCTCGGCGCGTCTCGTTGAGCGGGATGTCGTAGGTGATGCGTGCGCCGTAGGCGTTGGGCGCCTGCGGGTCCTGGCGCACCTTGTCGAACACCAGCAGGCGGGTGCCGAGGCTGAAGCCTTCGGACAGGTCGTGGGTGATCATGAATACGGTCAGGCGGGTTTCCTTCCATAGCTCCAGCAGCAGCGCGTGCATGTCCTTGCGGATGCCGGGGTCGAGAGCGCCGAAGGGTTCGTCGAGCAGCAGCATGCGCGGTTGCATCACCAGCGCCTGGGCGATGGCCAGGCGTTGCTGCATGCCACCCGAGAGCGCGCTGGGGTATTTGTTCAGCGCGTGGCCGAGGCCGACCTTGGTGAGAATTTCGGCAGCGCGTTCGCGGGCTTCGCGCTTGGCTGCGCCGAAGAGTCTGCCCAGCAGCTTCGAGTTCGGCAGCTCAAGGCCCAGGGCGACGTTGTCCAGCACGCTCAGGTGCGGGAATACCGAGTAGCGCTGGAATACCACGCCACGGCTCGGGTCGGGTTCGTTGGGCAGCGCCTGGCCGCCCAGCAACAACTCGCCACGGCTCGGGCGCTCCTGGCCGAGCAGCATGCGCAGGAAGGTGGATTTGCCGCAGCCGGAGGCGCCGACCAGGGTGCAGAACTCACCCTCGTTGACCTTGATGTTGAGGCGTTCGAGCACGACCAGATCGCCGTATTCCTGCCACAGGTTGCGCGCTTCGATAAAGGCGGGTTTCCCTGTGCTTGCAGGAGGCGTACTGGAGTCGCGCATGACGGGTTCACTCAGTGGGACGATATGTTGGCTGTACAGGGTCATGCCTTGCCTCCTTCATGCCAGGGGAAGCACAGGCGCAGCACCTGGCGCAGGCCCAGATCCATCAGCCAGGCCAGCAGGGTGATCCACACGACGTAGGGCAGGATCACGTCCATGGCCATGTAGCGACGGACCAGGAAGATGCGGTAACCGAGGCCGTCGGTCGAGGCGATGGCCTCGGCGGCAATCAGAAACAGCCAGGCCGAACCGAGCATCAGGCGCAGCGAGATCAGCAGGCGTGGCATCAATTGCGGCAGTACCAGGCGCAGGATCAGCGTCCAGGAGTTGGCACCGAGCGTCTGCGCCTTGATCAGCAGTTCGCCGGGAATCTCGCGGGCACGCTGTTCGATATCGCGGGCGATGCAGGGGGTGATGCCGATGACGATCAGCATTACCTTGGACAGCTCACCCAGACCGAAGACGATGAACAGGATCGGCAGGATGGCCAGCGGCGGAATCATCGACAGCACCGTGAGCAGCGGCGATAGCGGTGCGCCGAACAGCGGCACGCTGCCGGCGGCGATGCCCAGCACCAGGCCCAGCAGTGCGGCGATGCCCAGGCCCATACCCAGGCGTTGCAGGCTGGAGGCGGTGTCCTGCCAGAACAGGTACTGGCCGCTGCGTTTGTCCTCGGTGAAGGCCAGGCGGTCGATGGCATCGACCATCTGGCTGGCGCTGGGCAGCAGCTTGTCGTTGGGGTTTTCGGCCAGGCGGGTGGTCGAAGCGCTGAAGTAGACGAACAGCAGTAAGGCGAAGGGCAGCAGGATCAGCAGCAAACGGCCGCTGCGATCCGGGTGGCGGTTGATCAGGCGCATGGAAAGTCCTCGTCGGGCCTGGAGCGAAATGCGTGCGCAGCTAGCAAGCGCAAAAGCACGCTGGTTTCGGGCCTTTGGGGGTGACGGCTAGCTGCCGCTGATGCGAGTGGGGGATACCCATGATGAACCTCCAGTTTGACAGGGGCGGACAGGAGTTCGCGGCGGTTCCCCACGGATGGGGCGCGTTCTCCCGGGCTTTTGTCCCGCCGTGTAACCTCGCTGGAGGTCGCCAGCTCTCGGACCAGTCGCTCGCCTGTGGCGAGCCGGAACCCTAGCCGGCTATTGGCAAATTGTGGTGCCGCGATCCCGGCGAACCGGGTTGTTCCTGCACGAGTGGTTCTTAGCGAACATCGTGCCATGCACCGCGAACCGCGCCAGGTGGCGCTCGTCTGCAGAACGTCGAGGATACGCTGCGCCGTGCTGGTGCGTTGCGATCATGTCGTGCTGCTTGCTGGGGCGTGAGATGGCTCAGAGCTTTCTGTCCGCGGCCAGCGAATCTTGGGCCAATGCTGTTCGTCGCCTCATGATGCAGCTCACTTGCCTGCACGGAACGGGCGTATGTGCGGCATGTCTTACAAACAGCTGAAGGTGCTGCGCCTCGGGCCGTCACCGTCCAGCGGATATTGGAAATTCGAGGAGTATTCCAGCATGCGTGGTTTGATTGTGATGACATTGGCATTTTGGCTGGGGGGCTGCAGCTTCAGTGCACCGGGCGTGCATGCTCGCGTCGGCGATCCTGACGTGATTCGTGTTGACCTGGGCGGACACGGCCATTCCAACGGTGGTTCCTTTTGCCCGCCGGGGCACCGCATGAAGGGCAGTTGCTGATGAAAGCCCTGTTTGCGCTTTTGCTGGCGACGACCTTGGTGTTTGGTCTGTCCGGTTGCAGCCTCAGGCTGCCGGGTATTGGTATCGATATTGGTGATACCGGTGGTCCACCCCATTGTCCGCCTGGGCAGGCCAAGAAAGGCCGTTGCTGATTCGGCTCCGGGCTCGTTGCCCGGTTTCTTTTCCGAGGAGCTGACTGCTCCTCCTGCTTCCCCTGCGGAGGCTCCATGACCAACCGACTTTTCTTCGCCGCCCTGCTGTTCATCTCCCTCAGTGGTTGTGCGGTCTATGACTACGACCGTGGCTATCACAGCGGCCACGCCTACCGTTACCACGATGGCTACCGGCGTGATTACTACGCGCCGCCTGTCTATGTGACGCCACGCTACTATTACGAGGATCGCCGTCAGCATTACTACCCGGCGCCTCCACGCTATGTGCCGACACCGCCGCCACGTCATCACTACGGCCACGACCAGCGTTACCGTGACGGTTACAAACGCTACGACCAGCCGCGGCATGACTATCACCGTGACCAGCGTCGTCAGGAACATCGTGGTGGGCAAATACCGCGTGGCTGGGACGCTGGCCGCAATACGCAGCAGCGCTTCTCCAATGGGCGCAGCCACAATGAACAACGTCGTAGCGGCGAGCGCCGCTGGTAAGCCCCCTTCTTAATCCGCCGCGTGCCCTGTACGCGGCGTTTCCTCATCTACCCGACTAATCGCTTCGACCATGGCCTGAGCCGCCGGCGACAGGCTGTGGCCGGCACGGCTGACCAGGCCATAGGCTGAATGCTGGTGCAGGCCCTGGGGCAACAGTGGCAGCAGGGCGAGTTGGCCGCTGTCGACTTCGTCGGCGATCACGTCCCAAGGCGCCATGCTCAGTACATCACTGTCGGCCACCAGGCGCTTGAGCACCAGGAAGTTGTCGCACTGCACGCTCAACGGCTGCGCTCGCCCACTGGCCAGGCCCAGGCTGCGTTCGACCACCTGTGGCAGCTGTGTGCCGGCGAGCGGGAAGTCGAGCAGGTCGCGTAGCTGCAGATCGCCACGCTGCAGCAGGGGGTGAGACGGGCGGCAGAACAGCACACCCTCATGCACGCGCAGCGGTTCGATGCGCAATTGAGCGTCGTCCTGCAATTCGCGGATATCGGCGACGAACAGCTCGATGGTCGAGTCCAGCAGGCTGTCGCGCAGTTCCAGCCAGTTGGCGATGTCCAGTTTCACCTGCACCCGCGGGTAGCGTTGCAGCAACTGCCCCAGCGCCTGCGGAATCAGCCGCGCGGCCGGATAGGGGCCGGCGCCGAGACGCAATTCGCCAGCCTCCAGATTGCCCAGCTGATTGACCGCGTTGCTCAGCGCCAGGCTGCCGGCCAGCAGGCGACGCGCATGTTCCAGTACCAGTCGGCCATGGGCGGTGAGGCTGACGCCACGGCTGTGGCGATCCACCAGGGTGCAGCCGAGTTGGCTCTCCAGCGCCTGGATGCTGCGGCTCAGTGCTGGCTGGCTGAGGTGTACGGCCGCGGCGGCGCGGGCGAAATGTGCGTGCTCGGCGAGGGCGACGAAGTGGCGGAGCTGACGGAGATCGTTCATGCGCTTCCTGCATTAACTGACTTATTCGAATGCATTGGAATTATCAGGCTGCCTTTGCCAACCTGCCAGCACTCCAACAACAAGACAGTCAATGCCATGAGTTCCTTCTCACGCTTCAGCGGCCTGCTGCTGGCCGCCACCCTGCCATTGAGCGCCGTTGCCGAACTGCCGGCCGAGCGTATCGAACCCAGCATCAACGCCGAACTGGCGGCTCACACCAAGGTTTTTGCCCAGCAGGTCTATCGCGTCGCCAACAACGTCTATTCGGCGGTCGGCTGGCAACTGGGCAACGTGGTGATGATCGAGGCGCCGCAGGGGCTGATCATCGTCGACACCGGCGAGTCGGTGAGCGAGTCGCGCAAGATCATGGCCGAGTTCCGCAAGCTCAGCGACAAGCCGGTCAAGGCCGTGGTCTACACCCACTTCCACCCGGATCACATCAACGGTGTGCAGGCCTTCGTTAGTCGCGAGCAGGTGGAACGCGGCGACGTGCAGATCTACGCCCACGAGACCCTGTTGCAGAACGTGGTGGCGCAGGGGGCGCTGGTCGGGCCGATTCTTGGCGTGCGCTCGGCGTACAGTTTTGGCTCGTTCCTGCCGGCCAGTGACCAGGAGGGCATGAACGGTGGCATCGGTCCGTTGGCCAAGCCCGAGCCGTCGTCCTTCATCGCGCCGACCGTAACCTTCGGCGAGCGCCTGGACACCAACATCGCCGGCCTCGATGTGCAGTTTTTACATGTGCCCAGCGAGGCACCGGACGAGATCACCCTGTACCTGCCGGCCAACCGCGTGCTGATCAGCGCCGAGGTCGACCAGGGCCCGACGCTGCCGAACATCCACACACTGCGCGGCACCAAGTTCCGCGACCCGGTGCAGTGGGTCGAGAGCCTGGACAAGCTGCGTGCCTACCAGGCCGAGTACATGGTGCCGCTGCATGGGCGCCCGGTCAGCGGCCAGGACAAGGTCGAGGAAGTGCTGCGCATGACCCGCGACGGCATCGCCTACATTCACGACCAGACCGTGCGCTGGATGAACAAGGGCCTGACGCCGGACGAGTTGGTGGAGAAGGTCAAACTGCCGCCGCACCTGGCCGGCTATACGCCTTATCTGCGCGAGTACTACGGCACGGTGAAACACAGCGTGCGACAGATCTACAACGGTTACCTGGGCTGGTTTCAGGGCGATCCGGTGGCCCTCGACCCGACCCCGCCCAAGCAGCAGGCCGAGCGCCTGATCGCCCTGGCTGGTGGCCGCGAGAAACTGTTGCTGGAAGCCGGCAATGCCTACCTCAAGGGCGACTACCAGTGGGCGGCGGAGCTGGCCGGCTATGCGATCCGCGTCGACCACGAAGACATGCTGGCGCGTGAGATCAAGGCACGCAGCTTCCGCAAGCTGGGCTACGCCAGCATGAACATCAACTGGCGCAACTGGTACCTGATGAGCGCCATGGAGCTGGAGGGCAAGCTTGACGGCGATGTCATCCGCCAACGCTCGGTGGAAATGCGCAAGGTCTTCCTCTCGCCGGACATGGTGCGCAGCTTCACCCCGCAAAGTTTCCTGCAGAACTGGGTGACCCGTATCGACCCGGAGAAGGCTGGCGATGTCGAGCTGACCCTGGGCTTCAGCTTCCCCGACGTGGACGAGCAATGGGCACTGGAGGTCCGCCGTGGTGTCGCGCAGTTGCACAAGGGCATTCCCGAAGGCACGGCTCTACGCCTGAGCATGGACAAGCGCTTCATGGAAACTCTGTTGACCGGCGAAGGTGGCTTGGTCAAAGGCGCACTGCTCGGCGATGTGAAGGTCGACGGTAACCTGCTGGAAATTCGTCGCTTCCTCAGCTGCTTTGACTTCAGCGACGAGGCTTTCGGGCTAACCCTGCGCTAGGGGTAAGCGCTAGTCGAAAGAAGGGCGCCCTCCTGCTGAATGGCCCGGCACACTTCAGGTTCATTCAATCGGAGGTTGACGATGAACCTGCTGTCTTTCGCCAAGGGCGTCCTGGCTATGTTCTGGTTGGTGGCGCTGCTCAATCTGCTCTACCCCTTCGCCACGCCCCTCGGCGGCTGGGTCAACTGGGCTGCGTTGCTTGTTCTGCTGGCGCATGTCGGCGAGCTACTGCTGTTTCGTTCGCGCTTGCAGGGTTTGCCGAGGCAAGGGTGGCAGCGTCTGCAGGTGCTGCTGTTCGGCCTGTTGCATTTGCAGGGACTACGTTGAACATCACTGCCATTTAAGAGTTTGGCACTTCACCGATAACGGCGAAGTGCCATTGTCTTTTTGGCGCTCAGCCCGCACCATTCCCGCCTTGTTCCAGGGGTAGTCAGCCCCGATACGGATTGCCGATGTTTCGAGGTTGCGCGGGCGCAGGTCGATTTGGGCGGGGCCGGCGCAAGTCGCTCCTGGCTGCGCCGTTGCTGTTGATCATGCTCGCTGGCGTGTTGCACGCGGATTGGGATTTCAACCTGATCAGTCAGCGTGCCGAGAAGCTTTACGGGCCTCTCGGCAATGGCAAGGCGCGCATCGATGAATGGCAGGCCTTGCTCGAGCGTTTGCCGGCGCTCGATGAACCCGCTCAGCTGGAGGCGGTAAACCGTTTCTTCAACGCCAGTCTGCGCTTTCGTGACGATATCGAAATCTGGCGGCAGAACGATTACTGGGCGACCCCGGTCGAGGCCCTGCGCAAGGGCGCGGGCGACTGCGAGGATTTCGCCATCGCCAAGTATTTCACCCTGCGTGAAGCTGGTGTCGCCAGTGAAAAGCTGCGCATTACCTACGTCAAGGCGCTGCGTCTTAAGCAGGCGCACATGGTGCTGACCTATTACGCCACACCCGATGCCATGCCACTGGTGCTGGACAACCTGATCAATGTCATTCGCCCTGCCAACGAGCGCTCGGATCTATTGCCGGTATATGCCTTCAACGCCGAGGGTTTGTGGCTGGCGGGCAAGGGTGGCGGCAAGCAGGTGGGAGATGCCAAGCGCCTGTCGCGCTGGCAGGAGTTGTTGAAGAAGATGGTCGCCGAGGGTTTCCCGGTGGAACCGGGTCGATAGGAGTCGAGATGTCTCTGTTTAAACAATTGCTGATCGCCATCTGCCTGTTCCTGGTGGTCGCCTTCACCGGTAGCTTCATGGTCGGCCTGGAAAGCTCCCGCGAGCAGTACGTCAATCAGTTGCGCTCGCACGCGCAGGACGCCGCCACGGCCCTGGGCCTGTCGCTGACGCCGCATGTCGACGACCCGGCGATGATGGAGCTGATGGTTAGCTCGATCTTCGACAGCGGTTACTTCCAGAGCATCCGCGTGATCGACATCGCCAGCGGCAAGACGCTGGTCGAGCGTAGCGGCGTGCCTGGTGCGGCGGATACCGAGGCACCACAATGGTTCGTCGACCTGATCGGCCTGCAGCCCGAGGTCGGCGATGCTCTCGTCAGTCGCGGCTGGGAGCAGGCGGCGCGGGTGGAGGTGCAGAGCCATCCCATGTTCGCCATCGCCCGGCTCTGGCGTAGTGCTCTGGGCAGCCTTGGCTGGCTGCTGCTCTGTGGCCTGCTCAGCGCCGCGGTCGGTGCGATCGTACTGCGTCGCCAGCTCAAACCACTGGATTACATGGTCGAGCAGTCTCATGCGATTGCTCGCCGCGAGTTCCTCAGCCTGCCCATGCTGCCGCGTACGCCCGAACTGCGCCGAGTGGTGGAGGCGATGAATCAGATGGTGGAAAAGCTCAAGGCGCTGTTCCAGGAACAGGCCGAGCGCAGCGAGCGACTGCGTGACGAAGCCTACAAGGACAGCCTGACCGGGCTGGCCAATCGTCGCTACTTCGAGATGCAGCTGCAGGTGCGCCTGGGGGCCGAAGACCAGGCCAATGTGGGTTACCTGCTGATGGCCAGGGTTCGTGATCTGGCTGGCCTCAACCAGCGTCTGGGCGGCCAGCGTACCGATCAGTTGCTGCTGGCGGTGGCTGAACTGCTGTCGCGCGAAGGCGCGACGTTGGGCGCCGGTTGTCTGGTGGCCCGCAGCCGCGGCGGTGATTTCGCGCTGCTGGCGCCGGGGCTGGTCGCCGAGGAGGCCGAGCAATTGGCCATGCGTCTGGAGACAGCGTTTGCCAGCCTGGCCATGACCTGCGGCAGCGACCTGGCGCCGATGGCGCATATCGGTCTGGCGCCGTTCCGGCCCGGTGACGAGTGTGGCGAGCTGCTGAGCCTGGTTGACGAGGCGCTGGTCAGGGCCGAAGGCCTGAGCGAGCAGTGCTGGGCCCTGGCCTCGCGCGATGAGATCGCCAGTGTCGGGGATGAGCGTCATGTCTGGCGCTCGCTGCTGGATCAGGCCTTGAGCCGGCGTCAGATCGAGCTGTATTTCCAGCCGGTGGTCAGTGCCCGCGATCCCGGCCAGGTGTTGCACTACAAGGTGCTGTCACGCATTCGCGACGAGCTGGGGGCGACTATTCCTGCCGGACGCTTCCTGCCCTGGTTGCAGCGTTTTGGCTGGTCGTCGCGGCTCGACCTGCTGATGCTTGAGATGGTGTTGCAGCACCTGGCTGGCCATGCACAGCCGCTGGCACTGAATCTTTCCGGGGCACTGCTGCGTGAGCCCAAGTCATTGGAAAAGGCTTTCGAGCTGCTCAAACGACATACCGAATTCGCCGCGCTTCTGGTGCTGGAACTGGAAGAGGATCAGTTGCCCGAACAGGCCGCACTGGAACAACTGACCCGGCGTCTGCGCAGCTTGGGCTTCAGTCTCAGCCTGCAGCACTTCGGTGGCCGCTTCAGCATGATCGGCAATCTGGCTCGCCTCGGTCTGGCTTATCTGAAGGTCGATGGCAGCTACATCCGCGCCATCGATCAGGAAGCTGACAAGCGCCTGTTCATCGACGCCATGCAGCGCGCAGCGCACAGCATCGATCTGCCACTGATCGCCGAGCGCGTGGAAACCGACGGGGAACTGCAGGTATTGCGGGAGATGGGCATTCAGGGCGTGCAGGGGCAGTTGGTGGGTGCCCCCATGCCGTGGCCGCCGGCACCGAGCAGGAGCTAAGCCGGGCTGGCGTGCCGGCGATGGTCGGCACGCAGGCGTGCAGGGATCAGATCAGGCCTGTGCTCACTTCCTCCTGGATCAGGCGAGACAGGCTGCCGAGGGCTTCACGTGCCTGGTTGCGGCTGAGCAGCTTGGACTGCGCGGCCGGTGGCAGGTCGGTAATGCGGATGATGCCCTTGGCGATCAGCACGCTGATCAGGTCTTCCAGTACGCGAACCATCTCCTGGTCGCTCTGACGCAGCTGCAGCAGGCTGGTCTCGATGGCCTGATTGGAATACCAGGCCAATATGTCTTGGTCATCGGCGGGGAGCTGCTGGGTAAAACCCTCGAACTCGGCCGCTTCGACGCGGATCAGGTTGCCCTGGTCGTCGCGCTGCACGTAAAGCATGGATGCCTCCTGATGAGACGTCGATCACCGGACATACACCTATACGCGCCGGACGACGCATAGACAAGATCGGTTGGATGGGCACGCCCTCCCACCGCGCGTGACGCGCGGTGGCAGGGTCGGGAACCTCAGTGGTGTTCGGTCTTCACCAGCGGGTCGGCACCGGCCACCAGCGAGTTGACGATCTGCGAGGAGGTGGCACCGTACTGACTCAGGTTCACACCTTCCAGCTTGATGGTCACATCGACGTTGTTGGCCAGATCGCCGGTGGTGCTGACCTGCAGCGTGTTGGTCACGGTATCGACCTTGAGGTAATCGAGGAGGTTGTTGGCGTTGGCAGTATCGGGCAGCAGGTCGCTGATATCGATACGGTCGCCTTCTGCCGCGTTGAAGTCCTTGATCACATCATTGCCGAAGTCACCAGACTTCCACATGAAGGTATCGGCGCCTGCACCGCCGATCAGCGTGTCGTTGCCGACCCCGCCGATCAGCAGGTCGTTGCCGTCACCGCCATTGAGCAGGTCGTGACCGCCGTTGCCGTAGAGCACATCGTGGCCGTTGCCGCCATTGAGAATGTCGGAGTACTTGCTGCCGTTGATCAGGTCACTGGCGTCGCCACCGTTGGTGGTGCCGATGGTGTGTATCGCCCAACCGGTATTGGTCTGTACCAGCTCCTGACCCTCGCCGGGTGCCTGATAGAGGTTGAGGCCGTTGCTGCCTAGCACCTTGTAGGTGTTGTCAGCGCTGCCGCTGAGCTTGAATTCCACCTTCAGGCTGGCTGCGCCGCCTTGATCCCAGTAAAGCAACTCAAGCGCCTGCAGACCACCCGCGATGCTGACGCCTTTATAGGTGTCCGTGGTCGTGGACTGGATCTTGTCGACGTTGGCGATATCCTGGCCACCGATCATCAGGCGGTAGCCGTCATCCGCTGTGATGCGGATGTCATAGGTACCGGCATTGACCGAGAGGAAACCGTGAGCGCGGATGATCGCATCCGAGGTATCACCGAGGTTCGCGCCACCGGCCTTGAGGCTGGAGACGTTGCCAGTACCGGCTGCCGTCAGGAAGTCGTACAGGTTGTTTTGAGAGTCGCCGGAACTGCCAATGGTGTTGCCATTGGTGACGGTGCGGTTGTCACCCAGATCATCACTGAACACCGTATTGCCATTGTTGCGCAGACCGTAGTTGATCTGATTGGCGATGAACGTTGCGTTGACCGAGGAGGCCGCCGCGTTGTCATTGGAACCGACCAGGCTGCTTGTGTTACCCGTGCGGCTTTCTATGAAGGCCTCTACCTGGGACAGGCTGGTAAGGTTAGGACCATTTGTGCCTTCCTGGTAGCCCCAGTATTCGCCTGTCAGCCCAGAAGACAGCGCACTGCTGGTATCGGCCACTGTGATGGTGTTGGTGGTCAGGCTGTCATGGCTGATACCTCCCTCGACGATCTTCAGCGTCAGGTGCTGGCTGCTGGTGCTCTCAGTACTGCCGTTGGGCTCGACCGATACAGCCTTGACGTCCAGGCCGATCTCGCCGCGCACCGCGCCGCTGACCTGCAGCTTGGCGGTGGCCAACTGCGCCGCGCTTAGGGAGACTACGCCGTTGACTGCCGCCAGGGTGCTGTTGCCGACCACGATGCTGGCGCCGGCAGGCAGGTTGGAGAGATCGTAGCGCAGGCTTTCGGAGCCGTCGGTGTCGGTCAGTGCGCCGCTGATGTAGTTGGCCAGGGCGATGCTGGTCTTGCCGTTGACGCCGCCATCACCAGCCACCACGCCCTGAGACGAGGAGAGGGTGATGTTGTCGATCAGTGCACCACGGCCGGACTCATGGGTTGAAGTACCTGCCAGCTTGATGGTCAGCGCCTCGGTGCTGCCGGTGCCGACGAAGCTGAAGTGGATATTCTCCCAGTTCAGGCTGGTCTGACTGCTGCTGGAACCGTATTCACCCACCAGGGTACTGCCCAGGTAGACCGCGATCTTGGTGTAGGTGGTATCGAAGCCCAGGCGGCCGGCGTAGTCCATGGACAGGTCGTAGACCTTGCCAACCTCGGTCGCGACGTTGCGGGTGATGCCCAGCGTCTGAGCCATGGTGCCACCAGCGTCGTTCAGTTCCAGTGCGTCGTTGTTGCCAGTGCCCGGCATCTTGATGGTGACCAGGTTGCCGGCCTGATTCTCCATATTGTCGTTGTGACCCCAGACCTCGAAGACATTGGTGCCGCCAGTGCGCTTGTCACCGGTGGTGACCAGCGTCCAGTTTTCGAAGGTCGAGCCTTTGATCGACTCGGAGGTGTAGTCGCTGTCCGGCGCGCTTTCCCACGTGGTGGTGAAAAGCGTGCTCTTTGCAGCCGACTTGACGCTGAGCGTCGGCACGTCGGCGACCGGCGTGATATCGATGCCCATGGTGCTGCTGGCAGTGCTGAGGGAACCGTCGCTACCGCTGTAGTTGAAGGTGGCATAGGTGGCCTGGTTGAGACCGATGCCGTTGCCGCCGAAGCTGTCGTGGCCGGACTCGTTGCTATCTGGCACGAAGCGCAGGCCGCCGCCGTCGATCACTGACTTGGTCACGGTAGCGTTGGTGTTGACATCGACCCAGTTGTTGCCTGACTTGACCTGCAGCTTGCCTTCGCCAGGCAGGCTCTCGATCTTGATCGACAGACTGCTGTTGGCGTCCACATCGCTGACCTTGAAGTCACTCCATTTGAAAATGTAGTTGCTGTCTTCATTACCGGTGACCGCAGCGCCAGCGACCACCACGGGGGCTTCGTTGACGTTGGTCACGGCGATGGAGTAGTTCGCTGACTGGGTGCTGCCGTCGGAACTGGTGGCGAGCACAGTGATGCTGTGGCTGGTGGCGTTCTCGTAGTCGAGCTTGCTGCCGTCGGCTACGGTCACTACACCCGTGGTGGCGTCGATGGCGAAGCGACCACCCGCATTGTTGGTCAGCGAGTAGGTCACGGTAGTGCCAGCATCGCCGTCCACGCCGAGAGCAGTGATGCCGACAAGGGTACCGTTGGTGGCATTTTCGGCGACGCTGTTGATGGCTGTATTGGCGTCGGTGAGGGTGATGCCATTGTCATTGACGTTGCTCAGGTTGATGGTGAACACCTGGGTATTGGTGCTGCCATCGGAGCTGGTCACCTTGACGGTGATGTTGTGGCTGGTGGCGCTCTCGTAGTCGAGCTTGCTGCCGTCAGCCACAGTAACCACGCCAGTGCTGGCGTTGATGGCGAAACGGCCGCCCGCGTTATCGGTTAGCTCGTACTTGGTGATGGTTGCGCCTACGTCGCCATCTCGGCCCAGCACGGTCAGGCCGACGGTGGCACCGTTGGCGGCGTTCTCGACCACGGTGTTGGCGGCCGGGTTGGCGTCGCTGATTACCACGCCGTTGTCGTTGACGTTGGTAACGTTGACGGTGACCGTCGCGTTGACCGGAGTCTTGCCGTCGGTGGCCGTTACCTGCAACTGGTGCTGGGTAGCGGTCTCGTAGTCCAGCGACTTGCCGCTGGCCAGGGTAATGACGCCGGTGCTCGAGTTGATCGCGAACAGGCCGGCGTCGTTACCGCCGGTGATGCTGTAGAACAGCGGTTCGCCGTCACGGTCCTGGTCGGTGCCGGTAAAGCGGTCATTGAGGTCGGCGATGGTGCTGCCGGAGGCAATGTTCTCGGCGAAGCTGACGGTGCTGTTGGACAGCCCCGGTGCGTCGTCCACGGCCGCGACCTGGATGGTCATGGTGTTCGGCGTGGTGGAGAAGGCGCCGCTCTGATCCTGCACCGAGAAGCTGAAGCTGCTGTTGCCGCTGGCGTTGGCCGCCGGGGTGTAGACCAGGGAGGCGATCTGCGCCGCGGTAATGATCATGCCGATGGTCACGGCTTCGTTGCCCAGGCTCAGGTTACCGCTGGCCGGCAGGCTGTTGATGCGGATGGCCTTGAGACTGTCGCCTGCATCGACATCGTTGAAGACGAAGTCGGCACTGCTGAAGCTATGCGGCGTGTCTTCGTTGGTGTTGACGGTGTTGTCGGCGCTGGTGGGGGCATCGTTCACGCCATGCACGACGACCGGCAGGGTCAGGCTGGTGCTGGCCTTGTCGCCATTCGCGCCTTCAGTGGCAGTCGCGGTGACCTTCAGGTCGAAGCTGCCAGCGTTGGGCGAGGTGAGGCTCAGGTTGCTCAGGTTCCAGCCACTGATGTCCACTTCCGAGTGGGTGCCATCGGCGGTGAAGCTGTGGCCCGGGGTCCCGTCGCTGATGGTGACGCCGCTCGGGATTTGCGAGATCGAGATGCTGAGACTTTCCGACAGATCGGTGTCCACCAGGCTGGCGCTGAGGTGCGACAGCGGAATGCTGCTGTTCTCGTCGCCTTCGTTGTAGCCATAGACCTGGTAGTAGCCCTTGCCATCGCTACCGTGCAGTTCCGAGACGCGCACGCCGTCGCCGGTCAGGTCGGTGGTGTCGCGGTAGAGCAGTACGTTGGCGGTGGACAGATCCTGCACCGGACCGTTGCCGACCTTGACATTGACATCCAGGTTACCCGGGCCGCTCTGGTTGTGCTGGTAGATATCCAGGGTGTAGTAGCCGCTCTGTTGGGCGGTGAAGCTGCCGCTGAACTGTCCGGTGTTGCCGCTCCAGGTGGCACTGGCCACGGTGGTGCCGCCCACGGATACCAGCACGCTGTCGTCGCCCACGCCGCTGAAGGTGTAGGTCTCGCCGGCTTGCAGGTAGATCAGCCCGGAGAACTTGTTGGCCACGCCGGCATTGACGTTATCCAGATGGGCGTCATTGGCACTGGTGCTGCTGGCAGGTGTGCCCGCGGCATCGATGGTGGCTTTCAGGGTGGCCGGCGTGGCACCGTTGCCGCTGCTGCCCAGGGCCAGGCCGTTCCAGCTCTGCAGTGTCAGGCCAGTTGCGTGTGGTGTGCCTGCCGGAGTCTGGATGCTGAGGTTCGGTGCGTCTGCCACCGGGGTGACAGTGACCTGCACACTCGCGGTGCTGGTGCCGCCTTTGCCGTCGCTGATGCTGTAGCTGATGGTGTCGCTTCCGCTGTAGTTGGCGGTTGGGGTATAGACGAGCTTGCCGTCGACGACGGACACGCTGCCGTGACCGGCGCTGGCACCGCTGATGAGCAGGCTGTCGCCGTCAACGTCGGTGTCGTTGGCCAGCACGTCGATGGTGACTGCTGTGTCTTCAAGGGTGGTGACGCTGTCGTCGTTGGCGACCGGAGCATCGTTGACCGGGTTGACGGTGACGGTCACTACGCTGGTAGTGGTGCCGCCGTTGCCATCATCGATGGTCACTGTGAAGGAGTCGCTGCCGTGGAAGTCCTTGGCTGGCTGGTAGGTGTAGGTGCCGTTGGCATTGAGCACCAGGCTGCCATGCTGCGGGCCGTTGGCGAGGCTGTAAGTGAGGGTATCGCCGTCGACATCGTTGCCGACCACGCTGCCGTTGACTGGGGTGTCCTCGTCGGTACTGATGCTCGATGGAGCGGCAGTCGGCGCGTCATTGACCGGCTTGACGGTAACGCTTACCACGCTGGTAGTGGTGCCGCCGTTGCCATCATCAATGGTGACGGTGAAGGAGTCGCTGCCGTTGAAGTCCTTGGCTGGCTGGTAGGTATAGCTGCCGTCGGCGTTCATCACCACGGTGCCATGCTGCGGGCCGTTGCCGTTGGCGATGCTGTAGGTGAGGGTGTCGCCGTCGACGTCACGAGCAGTGATCTTGCCGTCGACCGGGGTGTCCTCGTCGGTGCTGATGCTGGACGGGCTTGCGACCGGAGCATCGTTGACCGGGTTGACGGTGACCGTCACCACGGAGTCGGCATAGCCGCCCTTCGGATCATAGACCCGGATGGTGAAACTGTCCGTCCCGTTGAAGTCCTTGTTCGGCGTGTAGGTATAGGCGCCGGTTACGGTGTTGAGCAGGATCGAACCGTGGGCGACGCCCGACTGGATGGTGTAGGTCAGCTTGTCGCCGTCGACGTCGCTGGCGGCGATCTGGCCGCTGACACTCTGATCCTCGTCGGTCACCTTGGTTTGGTCGGCGGTGACCGGCAGGTCGTTGACCGGGGTGATGTCGAGGCTGATCACGCTGGTGGTGGTGCCGCCTTTACCATCACTGATGGTGACGGTGAAACGGTCCTGACCGTTGTAGTCCTTATTCGGTACGTAGTTGAAAGTGCCGTCGGCATTTAGCGTGACGGTGCCATGCTGCGGGCCGTTGCCGTTGGCGATGCTGTAGGTGAGGGCATCACCGTCCACGTCAATGGCGTTGACCTTGCCGCTAACTGCGACATCTTCATCGGTGGTCAGGCTCTGTGGTCCTGAAACCGGTGCGTCGTTCACCGGGTTGATTGTGATGTTCACCACGGAGTCGGCGTAGCCGCCCTTCGGATCGTAGACCCGGATGGTGAAGCTGTCTGTCCCGTTGTAATCCTTGTTCGGCGTGTAGGTATAGGCGCCGGTGACGGTGTTGAGCAGGATCGAACCGTGGGCGACGCCGGACTGGATCACATAGCTCAGCTTGTCGCCGTCCGCGTCACTGGCGACGATCTGGCCGCTGACACTCTGATCCTCGTCGGTCACCTTGGTCTGGTCGGCGGTGACCGGCAGGTCGTTGACCGGGGTTATGTCGAGGCTGATCACGCTGGTGGTGGTGCCACCTTTACCATCACTGATGGTGACGGTGAAGCTGTCCTGACCGTTGTAGTCCTTGCCCGGTACGTAGGTGAAGGTGCCGTCGGCGCGCAGAGTCACGGTGCCGTGCTGCGGAGCGTTGCCGCTGGCGATGCTGTAGGTGAGGGTGTCGCCGTCCACGTCAGTGGCGGTGATCTTGCCATCGACCGCAGTATCTTCGGCGGTGGTCAGGCTTTGCGGAGCGGAAACCGGTGCATCATTGACCGGCTTGACGCCTACGGTGACGGTGGCTGTATCGAACTTGCCGTTACCATCGCTGATCGTGTAGGTGAACGTGGCTTTGCCGTTGAAGTTCGCGTCGGGAGTGAACACTACCTTGCCATTGACCAGGGCCACGCTGCCGTTGACGGCATCCTGGACACTGACGATGCTGAGGGTGTCTCCGTCGACATCGCTATCGTTGCCCAGCAGGGTAGAGGGCTCGATGGTCAGCGGCTGGTCTTCATTGGTGATCAGCAGGTCGTTGCCGGCCTGGCTCAGCTGAGCACCGCCGACGACTGTGTAGCTGCCACCTTCAGGACGAAGTTCGACCTTCAGTTGGGCCTGACCGCCTTGGTCCCAGTAAATGATCTGGATGTCGTGAGGACCACTTTCGGTGATGGTGAAGGTAGCCGATTCGCGTGCAGTAGGACTCTGGTTGCCGTTGAACTCGGCTACCACCTTGCCGTCGACGAGAATGCTGTAGCCATCGTCCGCGGTGACACGGAACTGGTAAGTGCCGGCATTCAGGTTGATCTGACCGTTCATCTCGATGATGGCATCAGAGGTGTTGGCCGGGTCAGTGTTCAGCGAAGCAGCATCGGCGCCCAGGAACTTCTGCAGTTGCTGGTCGTTGCCCAGGTTATTGCTCACGCCGTTGCCGTAGTTCAGCTCGGTGGCGGTGAAGGTGGCGCTGGGCGTGCGGCTAGCGATGAAGGCCGCTACGCCGGCGAGGTTCTGCAGGTTGCCGCCGTCTACACCTTCACGGTAACCGTAGTAGTTGCCCTTGAGCCCGGCGATGACGCCGAAGTCGTCGTTGGCATCCGGCGCGTCGTTGACCGGAGTCACGCCCAGGGTGACCTTGCCCTCGACGCTGGTGGTGCCGTCGTTGACGCTGTAGGTGAAGTTACCCACGGGATCGCCGGCCTTGTAGTCATCCGGGCCGTTGTATTTCAACCCTTGCAGTTCGGCGCTGGTCAGGGTCTGACCGTTGCTCACCGGGGTACCGTTGGCCAGTGTCACGGTGCCTACGGTGGGCAGACCGGTGACGGTGATGGTCAGCACGTCGCTGCTGTCGACGTCGGTCGGTGCGGCGATGTTCAGCGGAGTGCCGACACTTTCCTCGGCGACGGTAACGCTGGTGTCGGTGACCACCGGTGCATCGTTGCGGCCTTCGATGGTGACAGATGCATTGGCACTGACAACGCCGCCCTTGCCGTCGCTGACCTCATAGCTGTAGTTGAGGACGACCTTCTCGCCAGCGGCCAGGTAGTTGTACTGAGACGGGTCGATCTGCAGGCTGTTGCTGGCAGCGTCGAAGGTGACGCCCGCGTCGTTGCCACCGCCTACCAGCTGCAGGTTATCGACGCTGAGAATGTCGTTGGCATCCTCGTCGGAAGCGTGTTGCAGCAGGTCGAGGCTGTAGGCCGCTTCGTCTTCGTTGGTCAGGGTGGTGGCAACGCCGCTCACGATCGGCGCATCGTTGCTGCCGGTGAGGGTGATGGTGACATCACGGGAAGCCGAGGCGCCGCTGCTGTCGGTAACGGTGACGCGGTACACCAGGGTCACGGTCTCGCCGGCGCCCAGGTAGTCCAGCGCACCGGCGGCGACGCTGTAGTTCCAGTGCACGGAGCCCTGGCCGTCGCCCTGGGCGGCATCACTGATGGCTGCGCTGAGGTTGCCCAGCACGTCGACATCCAGGCCTTTGCCGTCCTTCGCACTGATCAGTTGGCTGCCCACGGTGTGGGTGTTGCTCAGGTCGGCATCGCTGAAACCGATATCGCCGCTCGCGGTCAGGCTGCCGGCGTTCTCGCCCGGCACGCCGTCGGCGCGTTCGGTGATGCTGCCGCTCTGTACCGTGCTTTCCAGAACGGGCGCATCGTTACGCCCTTCGATGGTAATGGTTGCTGTGGTCGGGGTTACGCCGCCGTTGTTGTCGACGACGTCATAGCTGTAGGTGAGCACCAGCTTCTCGCCAGCAGCGAGGTAGTTGTAGGCGTTCGGGTTCACCTGCAGGCCATTACCGCTGAGGGTCACGCCCGAGGCGTCCTGAGTGCCGACCTGTTTGAGGTTGCTGATACCCAACACGTCGCTGAGGTCGACGTCCGTGGCATTGGCCAGCAGGTCGACGTTGAACGCTGCGGCGTCTTCGTTGCTATCCACGACGATGGCGCTGCTGACCACCGGTGCGTCGTTGACACCGTCGATGGTGACGGTGGCGCTGGTGGTGACCAGGCCGCCCTTGCCATCGCTGACCTGGTATTCGTAGGTCAGGACGACGCTTTCACCCTTGGCCAGGTAGTTGTACTTGGATGGGTCGACCACCAGGGTGTTGCCCTGGATGGTCACGCCGCTGGCGTCTTTGCCGCTGGTTTCGGTGATGTTGACGGCGTTGAGCACGTCCATGGCGTCGGCATCGCTGGCGTTGGCCAGCAGGTCGATCACATGGCCGGCCGCGTCTTCGTTGGTGCCATAGGTGATGGCGCCCGTGACGGTCGGAACATCGTTCACGCCGGTGACGGTGATGGTCAGGGTGCTGCTGCTGGAGAGCGAGCCGTCGGTGGCGGTGAAGGGGATCTGGATGACCAGCTTCTCGCCTTCGCCCAGGGCCTGGTACGCGGCGTTGCTCGGGTCGAAGGTCCAGCTGCCGTCGGCATTGAGGCTGAAGCCGGCCGGGGCGGCGTTCTTCAGGGTGAAGGTCAGCACGTCGCCGTCGACGTCGGTGGCGGCGAGCTTGCCACCGATGGCCGGGGCATCCTCGACGGTGCTGTCGCTGGTGGGGGTAGCCACCGGGGCGTCGTTCACCGGGGTGATGTTCAGGGTGATGCTGTCGATGTCGCTCAGCTTGCCGTCGCTGGTGCTGATGGTCAGGGTGTCCTGGCCGTTGTAGTTGGCGGCGGGGACGTACTTCAGGCCCTGCAGCGCAGCGTTGATGGCGGCCTGAGTGCCTGACAGGGTGATGCTGCCGGTGCCATTGCCGCTGAAGGTCACGCCGCCCAGCAGCGGGCCGAGGGTCAGCACGCCGTGCTCGACAGTCAGGGTGGTGGTCAGGCGATCGCCGTCCACGTCGCTTACGCTGACGCTGTTGCTGCCGAAGATGCTGAAGACCTTGCTGCCGTCCTCATTCAGTGTCTGAGCGCCCGGAGTGGTGTTGACCGGGGCATCGTTCACTGGGGTTATATCGAAACGCAGCGTGGCGGTACTGGTGAGACTGCCATCGCTCAGGGTGTAGGTGACGCTTGGGACCGGGCCGTTGTAGTCCTTGGCCGGAACGAAGGTGAAGTCGCCATTGGCCTTGATGGTCAGCTTACCCACGCCCAAATCGAGGGTTTCGCCGGCCTTGGCGCTGACGAAGGGCAGGCCGGTGATACTGAACTTGGTTACCGTCAGGGTATCGCCATCCACGTCCTTGTCGTTGCTCAGGACGTTGCCGGTCGCAGTGGTGTCCTCGTCGAGGGTGACCGAGTCATTGACTCCAACAGGGCGATCATTGACTGGCGCGATGGTAATGGTCGCGGTGGCCTTGTCTACGGAGGTAGCACCGTCGTTGTCGACGGCGCTGTATTCGAAGGTGGTGGTGCCGTTCCAGTCCTTGTTCGGGACGAAGTACACCGGACCGGTGACGCTGTCGCCGGCCTTCAGGGCGGTGCCGCCGTTGGCGCCGGCGTAAAGGGTGCCGTTGGCCGGCACGGAGCCGATGGTGAAGCCGGTGATGGTGCCGTCGACATCGCTGCCGGACAGGTTGACCTGGATGCGCGCGGCCTGGTCCTCGTTGCCCGAGGCGCTGACGGCGTTGGCCACCGGTGCGTCGTTGGTGCCGGTGAGGGTGATGGTCAGCGTGCTGTCGGCGCTGGCGCCGTGCTCGTCGGTGACGGTGACCGGTACCGTGATGACCAGCTCCTCGCCACCTTTCAGGTAGTCGTAGGCGCTATTGTTGGCGTCGAAGGTCCATTTGCCGTCGGTGCCCAGGGTCAGGCCGGCGACGTTGGCGGTGGTGCTGAAGCTGAGGACGGCGCCGTCGTCGACGTCATTGGCGGCGATCTGGCCGTTGATCTCGCCGTTGCCTTCGGTGGCCGCGGCGGTGGCGGCGGTGATGGTCGGCTTGTCGTTCACGCCGGTGACGGTGATGGTCAGCGTGCTGTTGCCGGAGAGCTTGCCGTCGGTGGCGGTGAAGTTGATGGTCAGGGTGGTGGACTTGCCTTCGGCCAGGTGCTGGTAGTCGGCGTGGCTCGGGTCCAGGGTCCAGGTGCCATCGGAATTCAGGGTGAAGCCGCCGGGGAGGGTGCCCTTGGCGCTGTAGGTCAGGGTGTCGCCGTCGACGTCGGTGGCGGCGAGCTTGCCGCCGATGACCGGGGCATCCTCAAGGGTAGAGGCGGTGGTGGGCGTGGCGACCGGGGCATCGTTCACTGGGGTGATGTTGAGGATGACGCTGTCGCTGTCGCTCAACTTGCCGTCGGTGGTGTTGATGGTCAGGGTGTCCTGGCCGTTATAGTCCTTGCCCGGAACGTACTTCAGGCCTTGCAGGGCCAGATTGATGGCAGCCTGCGAACCCACCAGGGTAATGCTGCCGGTCCCGTTGCCGCTGAAGCTCACGCCGCCTTTCAGCGGGCCGAGGGTCAGCACGCCGTGCTCGACGCTCAGGGTGGTGGTCAGGCGATCGCCATCGACATCGCTGACGGCGATGCTGTTGCCATTGAGCAGGCTGAAGGTCTTGCTGCTGTCTTCGGCCAGGGTCTGGGCGCCCGGAGTGGTGTTGACCGGGGCGTCGTTGACCGGCTTGATGTCGAAGGTGAGGGTGGCGGTGCTGGTGGCGCTGCCATCGCTCAGGGTGTAGGTGATGGACGGCACCGGGCCGTTGTAGTCCTTGGCCGGGACGAAGGTGAAATCACCGTTGGCCTGGATGGTCAGCTTGCCGATGACCAGGTCGGCGGTTGCGCCGGCATTGAAGCTGACGAAGGGCAGGTTGGTCAGGCTGAATTTGGTGACCGTCAGGCTGGTGTTGTCTACATCGGTGTCATTGCTCAGGACATTTCCGGTGGCAGTGGTGTCTTCGTCCAGTGTTACGTGGTCGGCCACGCCTACAGGACGGTCGTTGCTTCCGTTGATGGTGACGGTGACGCTGGTCTTGGTGCCATCCGCCGATTCGACTTCGAAGGACTCGCTGTAGGCCTGGCCGACGTTCAGCTCGTTGTAGGCGGAGTGAGCGACGAAGCTCCAGTTGCCGGCCGCATCGATGCTGAAGGTGCCATACTGACCGGCGACACCGGACTGGGTAACGAAGGTTGCCGGGCTGTCGACATCGCTGATGGTTAAGGTGCCGTTGGCGGTAAGCGGGGCATCGGTTTCGGTCAACTGAACATTGGCGCTGCTCAGTACAGCGGCGTCGTTGGTGCCGTTGATGGTGACGGTGACGCTGGTTTCGGTACCGTCCGCGCTGGTGACCTTGAAGGACTCACTGTAGGACTGGCCGACGTTCAGCTCGTTGAAGGCCGAGTTGGCGAGGTAGGTCCAGTTGCCGGCAGCGTCGATGTTGAATGTGCCGTAGGTGCCGGCAACGTTGTTCTGGGCAACGAAGGTGGCGGGGCTGTCGACATCACTGATGGTCAGGGTGCCGCCAGTGCTCAGCGGTGCGTCGGTCTCGGTCAGTTGTACGTTGGCGCTGCTGAGAATAGCGGCGTCGTTACTGCCGTTGATCGTGACGGTGACGCTGGTCTTGGTGCCGTCGGCGGAGGAAACTTCGAAAGTCTCGGTCAGCTTGTCGCCGACGTTCAGCTCGTTGAAGGCTGAGTTGGCGACGTAGGTCCAGTTACCGGCAGCGTCGATGTTGAATGTGCCGTAGGTGCCCGCGACATTGCTCTGGGCAACGAAGGTGTTGGGGCTGTCGACATCACTGATGGCCAGCGTGCCGCCAGTGCTCAGCGGTGCGTCGGTCTCGGTCAGTTGTACGTTGGCGCTGCTGAGAATAGCGGCGTCGTTACTGCCGTTGATCGTGACGGTGACGCTGGTCTTGGTGCCGTCGGCAGAGGAAACTTCGAAAGTTTCGGTCAGCTTGTCGCCGACGTTCAGCTCGTTGAAGGCTGAGTTGGCGACGTAGGTCCAGTTACCGGCAGCGTCGATGTTGAATGTGCCGTAGGTGCCCGCGACATTGCTCTGGGCAACGAAGGTGTTGGGGCTGTCGACATCACTGATGGCCAGCGTGCCGCCAGTGCTCAGCGGTGCGTCGGTCTCGGTCAGTTGCACGTTGGCGCTGCCGAGAACGGCTGCATCGTTCACCCCTGTAACCGTGATGGTCAGGGTGCTGCTGGTTTTCGCACCAAGCTGGTCGCTGACTTCGAAAGGCACGGTCAGGGTCAGTTTCTGACCTTCGGCCAGGTACTGGTAAGCGGCGTTGCCGGCATCCAGCGACCACTCGCCGGTTTGCGCATTCAGAACGAAGCCCGCCGGGGCGTTGCCGGTCAGGCTGTAGCTGAGTACTGCACCTTTATCGGCATCACTGGCCTGTAGCGTGCCGTTGACGCTTTGGTCTTCGGTGACTGCGGCGCTGCTGGCAGTGGCGATGGGGGTGTCATTGGCACCATTGAAATTGATGGTGATGACGCGGGTATCGCTGGCACCGGAGGGGTCCCGCACGGTGACCACGAAGCTGTCACTGGCCTGCTCACCTTCCTGCAGGCCGTTCACCGCCTTGGCGTCCACCACGTAGGTGTAGCTACCGTCGGGGTTTACCGTCAGTTCACCATATGCGCCCGTGGCGCTGCCGCTCCAGGTCAGTACGGTATCGTCGACGTCGGTGGCGGTCAGTTGGCCCTTGATGTCGGCGAAAGTGTCGGCTGCGGCGCTGTCATCGATGGTGGCATCGTAGGTGCCTGTGGCGACCGGTGCGTCGTTGACCGGGGTGATGGTGAGGTTGACCGTCAGCGGCGTGGAAGCGCCGCGGCCATCGGAGGCAGTCACTTCGAAGCTGTCGGTGCCGTTGTAATCCTGAGACGGGGTATAGGTCCAGGTCCCGTTGGCGTTGAGTACCAGAGTGCCGTTGGTTGGTGCGCGGGTGACGGTCAGTGTAACCAGATCGCCATTCACATCACGGGTGTTGAAGGCGCCGCTGATGGGGGTGTCTTCGGCGGTCTGAAGGCTGAGCGGGCCTTGGGGCGCGCCGTTGCCGTCGAGAAATTCGGGGGCCTGATTCGGCAGTGCTTCCTGAATCTGTTCGTCTGCGCCAGCAAAATCACCCAGGCCGCTGGTTTCGAAGCCGACTGTGGCTTCAAGCACTTCGCCCGTGGCATCGAGCATCACGAAGCTGTGACCGCCGCCGGCACCACCGCTGCCGCCGCCAGCGGCGCTTGGGCCCGCTGCGGTGGCTTCGAGGGTCTGCGTCGGGTCCATCCCCGCCTCGATCGCCTGTTGCAGCTGAGCTACTTCGTCGCCAGGGCTGACGACCTGTTGAGCAGCCTGAGCGTCTTGCGCCGCGAGGCGGGCGTCCGACTCACTCCATTGGCTGTCGCGACCCAGGTCCAGGGTGCGGCCGTCAGCCAATTTCAGTGTGACCATGCCACTGTCGCCGGTGAGAACCTCCTCGCCCTTGAAGAGTCGGTCGCCTTCCACCAGCAGGCGTCGAGCACCATCGGCAGAAACGGCGAAGACCTGGCCAACAATGCTTTGGACGGTCGCAATGACACTGCTCATCGTATGACTCTCCTTGAGATGGTTCTCAACGTGCCTTTCGTCGTTCCGGCCTTCTTATGGTCCGGCGCTAGGTTGGCAAGGTGTGTAGTGGATGTGTAAAAGGTCTGAAACTATTTCGCCAATTTTTTGGCTGTAAATTTTTTGACTCGGTGTTTTGCGTCAGAGTATTGACCTATTGGCTCGCATCCTAAACAATCGCCTCGCTGATGTCACTTTGATATTTGCTTTTAGTCTGGTGTTTTTCAATGTGATCTGCTTCACATTATTGGTGCCCTTGGCGAGTCGTAACGTCCGGGCGCTCTAGGACGCCCAAATCCCTTGTTAAGGAAGCCCCGCTTATGCGTTTGCGCCTGTTCCACGTTCTACCGCTTGCCTTGGCGATCAGCCTGCCCGCGTACTCCCAGACCCTCCCAGAAGCCATGCAACATGCCATGGGCGCACATCCGGAAATTCAGGCAGGCGTGAATAGTCGTTTGTCTGCCGATAAGCAGCTCGATGCAGCACGTGGGGGCTACCTGCCTTCCGTGGATTTGCTGGCTGGTTACGGGCGTGAAGGCACCGATAACACCTCGACCCGTGCCGCCGGGCGGCATGGCTTCGAAACGCTCAATCGCGGTGAATCCAGCCTGCGTCTGAGCCAGATGGTGTTCGATGGCTTCGCCACCTCCAACGAAGTCGGGCGTCAGCAAGCTACAGTCAATTCTCGTGCCTATGCGCTGCTGGGCACCTCCGAGCGCACTGCGCTGGATGTTGCCGAGGTCTATATCGACGTGCTGCGTCGCCAGGAAATGGTGCGTCTGGCCGAGGACAACCTGCGCAGTCATGAGCGTATCTACGATCAGATCAGCCTGCGCAGCCAGCGCGGTGTCGGCCGTCTGGCCGACCAGGACCAAGCCGAGGCACGTCTTGCCCAGGCACGCAACAACCTGATCACCGAACAGACCAACCTGGCCGATGCGCGTACCAACTTCTACAGCATCGTTGGCCTTGAGCCGGCTGAGCTGGTCGAGCCAGCTGGTCTGCCCGGGCAGTTGCCGGGGAGCCTGCAGGATGCGCGTCAGACGCTGATGGCCAACAGCCCGATCCTGCGTTCGGCTGAGTCCGACGTAGTGGCTACCGAGAAACAGTACGAAGCCGCCAAGTCGCTGTTCTATCCGCGCTTCGATGCGGAGCTGTCGCGTAACGCCGATAGCAACATCGATGGTGTCGACGGCCACTCCAACGAATGGCAGGCCATGCTGCGCATGCGCTACAACCTGTTCGCCGGTGGTAGCCACAAGGCCGATCTGGAGTCCAAGTCCTATCAGGTCAACCAGGCGCTGGATATCCGTAACAACGCCATGCGTGTCCTGAACGAAGACCTGGGCTTGTCCTGGAACGCCCTGAACAATGCCCGTGAGCAGTTGCCCATCGCTCGTGAGTACGTTGAATACAGCACCCGTGTACGCGAGTCGTACCAGAAGCAGTTCAGCATCGGTGAGCGCACCCTGTTGGACCTGCTCGATAGCGAGAACGAACTGTTCACCGCTTCTCGTCGCCTGAGCGATCTGCGCTACAGCGAGTTGTTTACTCAGTACCGCATCAAGGCCACCATGGGCGAGCTGTTGAAGAGTCAGGGGGTTGTGGCGCCGATGGCGACCGTGGTTCAGTCCGATATCAAACCCAAGGCGACGCTCCCCAGCCTCAACTGATCGACCCGCTATGCTTCGAATCGCCCGCCGAGGATCTCTGCATCCTTTGCGGGCGTTCGAGTTTGCGGGGTACGAAGACGTATCCGAAGAATCACTCAAGAGAGTCCTGGTGTGGATCCACAAGCCGGTCGTGTCGAAAGCAACTCCGATCCTCGCGGGCAGCATGATGATCCGCTGCTGGACTCGCTCCTTTCACTCTGTGTCCTGCACCGCAAGCCGGCCAATCGGGCCATGCTCACCAGTGGCCTGCCACTGCCCAAGCAACGCCTGACGGCAGAGTTGCTTCCGCGAGCCGCTGCTCGTGCCGGTTTGCAGGGGCGCCTGCTGCGCAGAAGTCTCGAGCAGATTCCGAAAATCGCACTCCCTGCCTTGCTGCTGCTCAAGGAGGGGCGTTGTGCCGTGCTGCTGGGCTGGAGCGAACAGGGCGACGCTCGCCTGCTGCTCAGCGAAAGCGATGGCGGCGAGGTTAAGGTCGCCCGCGACCTACTGCTCGAGGATTTCAGTGGCCAGGTCTTCTTTGCCCAGCCGCAGCACAAGTACGACCTAGACCAGGGCAGCCTGATCCCGCGGACCCAGTCCTGGTTCCGCGATACCCTCAAGCGCTCGCGCTGGCTATACATGGATGCCGTGGCGGCCAGCCTGCTGATCAACCTGATCGGCCTCGGCGCGCCGTTGTTCGTGATGAACGTCTATGACCGCGTGGTGCCCAACCAGGCCGCTGCCACGTTGTGGGTACTGGCCATTGGTATCTCCGGTGCCTATGTCTTCGATCTACTGCTCAAGACCATGCGTGGGTTGTGTCTCGATCTGGCCGGCAAGAAGACCGACCTGATCATCTCAGCCACGTTGTTCGAACGCATCGTCGGCATGGCCATGAAATTCCGGCCGCAGCGGGTCGGCAGCTTCGCTCAGAACATTCACGAGTTTCAGACGCTGCGCGATTTTCTGGCTTCGCTGACGCTGACCAGCGTCATTGACCTGCCATTCACCTTGTTGATCCTGCTGGTGATCGGCCTGCTCGGCGGGCATCTGGTGTGGATTCCACTGCTGGCCTTCCCCTTGGCGATGGGCATCAGCTGGCTGCTGCAGAAGCCCCTGGTGGCCACCATGGATCGCACCATGGCCCTGGCTGCCGAGCGTCAGTCCAGCCTGATCGAGACCCTGGCCGGCCTCGATGCGGTGAAGGTGAACAACGCCGAAAGCGACCGCCAGTATCTCTGGGAGCAGACCATCGGCACGCTGGGGCGCCTGGAACTGCGGGTCAAGATGCTGTCGAGCCTGGCGATGAACCTCACCATGCTGATTCAGCAGCTGGCCGGGGTGATCATGATCGTTGCCGGTGTCTACCTGATCATGGCCGGTGACCTGAGCATGGGGGGCCTGATCGCCTGCTACATGCTCAATGGCCGCGCCCTGGGGCCGCTGAGCCAGCTCTCCGGTCTGTTCACCCGCTACCAGCAAGCGCGCCTGACCATGATCAACGTCGACCAGATGATGGATCTGCCGCAGGAGCGCCACGAGGGTGAGCAGCCGCTGGTTCGTGCCAAGCTGCAGGGCAGCCTGGAGTTGCGCCAAGTCAGCTTTACCTATCCGCACCAGCAGAGCCCCGCGCTCAGCGAGATCAACCTGATCGTTCGGCCGGGCGAGAAGATCGGCATCATCGGCCGCAGTGGTTCAGGCAAGAGTTCGCTGGCCAAGTTGATCGTCGGCCTGTACCAGGCCGACTCGGGAAGCCTGCTGATCGACGGTACCGATATCCGCCAGTTGGACATCAGCGAGTTGCGCCACAACATCGGCTACGTGCCTCAGGACATCCAGCTGTTCAGCGGCACCCTGCGCGAAAACCTGATGGCCGGTGCCCGCTACGTCGAGGACGAGTTGGTGTTGCAGGCCTCGGAGTTGGCAGGGGTCCATGAGTTCGCGCGCCTGCATGCACAAGGCTATGAACTGCAGGTCGGTGAGCGCGGGCAGAACCTGTCCGGTGGCCAGCGGCAGAACGTTGCGCTGGCGCGCGCGCTGTTGCTTGATCCGCCGATCCTGCTGCTGGATGAACCGACCAGTTCCATGGACAATCCGGGCGAAGAGCGCCTGAAGGAGCGTATCGGTGCAGTCATCGCTAACAAGACGCTGCTGTTGGTGACACATCGCGCGTCCATGCTGTCGCTGGTCGATCGTCTTCTGATCGTCGACCGTGGCCGCATCATTGCCGATGGTCCCAAGGAGTCGGTCATGGAAGCACTGAAGAAGGGGCAGATCAGTGTCGCTTAAGGCATTCGCTATGTTGCGTCAGTATTTCCAGGGCGGCGAGCAGTTGTCCGGCGAGCCGCTACCCGAAGTCGACAAGGCTTTGGTGGAGGACGCACCACGTGTGGTGCGCCTGACCATCTGGACACTGTTGGGCTTCGTCGTCTTTCTGGGCGTCTGGGCGCATTTCGCCGAAATCGATGAAGTGACTCGCGGCGAGGGCAAGGCGATTCCCTCGTCCAAGTTGCAGAAGGTGCAGAACCTCGAGGGCGGCATCGTTTCCGAGTTGTTCATCCATGAGGGGCAGGTGGTCGAGGTTGGCGCGCCGCTGTTGCGCCTGGACCCTACGCGTTTCGAGTCCAACGTAGGTGAGACCGAGGCCGACCGTACCTCGATGCAACTGCGCGTCGAGCGCCTGAGCGCCGAGGTGGATGACCGCCCGCTGCTGATCCCGGATGAGTTGCGCGCACTGGCACCTGAACAGGCTGCCAGCGAAGAGGCGCTGTACCTAAGCCGTCGCCAGCAATTGAATGACGAACTGGGTGGCCTCGAACAGCAGATGGTGCAAAGGCGCCAGGAGCTGCAGGAGTTCATCTCCAAGCAGGCGCAGTTCCGCAACAGCTTGCAGTTGCTGCGTCAGGAAATCGCCATCTCCGAACCCCTGGTCGCGGAAGGCGCCATTTCGCGCGTGGAGGTGTTACGCCTGCGCCGTGCCGAGGTGGAAACCCGTGGGCAGCTGGACGCCACGACCTTGGCCATCCCCCGTGCCGAATCGGCGATCAAGGAAGCGGAGAACAAGCTTGCCGAAACCCGCTCACGCTTTCGCAGCGAGGCGCTTGGCCAGTTGAACGAGGCCCGCACCGAGCTGACCAAGGCCAATGCCACCGGCAAGGCACTGGAGGATCGGGTCAAGCGCACCCTGGTCACTTCGCCGGTGCGTGGCATCGTCAAGCAACTGCTGGTCAACACCATCGGTGGCGTGATCCAGCCCGGCAGCGATTTGGTGGAAATCGTGCCGCTGGACGACACCCTGTTGGTGGAGGCACGCATTCGTCCGCAGGACATCGCCTTCCTCCATCCCGGGCAGAAGGCCATGGTCAAGTTCACCGCCTATGACTTCACCATCTATGGTGGCCTGGAAGCGGATCTCGAACAGATCGGCGCCGATACCGTCACTGACGAGGACGGCAACAGCTTCTACCTGATCAAGCTGCGCACCCGCAAAAGCCACCTCGGTAGCGAGGAGAATCCCTTGCTGATCATTCCCGGCATGGTGGCCTCGGTGGACATCATGACCGGCAAGAAGAGCATCCTCAGCTACCTGCTCAAGCCCATCATCCGGGCGCGTGCCGAGGCCTTGCGCGAGCGTTGACGTTGGCAGACTCGCTCAGAGACTGTTCAAAGGCTCGCGAGCTGGAGCCAAACAAGGCGAAAAGACCTGAGGAAGCGGAGTTTACAAGTGCCAAATGAGCATTCCGAAGGTCTTTTCAACGCCGTTTGGCCGACGCGCAGCAGCCTTTGAGCTGGCTCTCAGACGAACAGCTGCTGCACCACCGAAAAGTCCTGCTTGCCCTTGCCCTGCTTGAGCAGCAGGCGGTAGAGCTGCAGTGCCAGGGCACCCATCGGTGCGCTGTTGCCGTTGTGGCTTGCGGTTTCCTGCGCCAGGCCAAGGTCCTTGGCCATCAGCTCGGCCATGAAGCCGCCACTGTAACCCTTGGATGCCGGAGCGCTCTCCATCACACCGGGCCAGGGGTTGTACTTCTCCAGCGTCCAGTTGCCGCCCGAACTCTGCCGCATGATCTCCGCCAGCACGGCCGGATCCAGGCCGTTGGCCACGCCCATGGCCATGGCCTCGGCGGTGGCGATCATCTGTACGGCGAGCACCTGGTTGTTGCACACCTTGGCCACCTGGCCGGCGCCGTCAGGGCCGGCGTGGAAGATGTTCTTGCCCATGGCTGCGAGCATCGGCCGGGCTCGCTCCAGCGCTTCGGCTTCCCCTCCGACCATGAAGGTCAGGGTGCCGGCCGCTGCGCCGCCAGTGCCGCCGGATACCGGCGCATCGAGCAGGGCGACGCCACGCTCACGGGCTGCGGCGTGCACTTTGCGCGCGGCCTCCGGGGCGATGGTCGAACACTCGATCACCAGCGTGCCGGCGGGTAGTCGAGCGAGCAGGCCTTCTTCGCCCAGGTAGAGGCTTTCTACATGGCGGCTGGCAGGCAGCATGCTGATCACCACCTGTGCCTGGTCGATGGCCTCTACGGCGCTGTCGGCCGCTACTGCGCCTTCGCCAGACAGGGTCTCTACGGTGCTGCGCACCAGGTCGAATACTTTCAGCGGGTAACCGGCCTTGAGCAGGTTGCGGGCCATGGGCAGGCCCATATGGCCGAGGCCGATAAAGGCGATCTGGGTCATGGAGGCTCTCCTTCCTGTTGAATGTCGCAGGGGCGCCCAGGCGCACCGATTGTTTGTGGCTTGGATGCAATCCGGGGACTGGTTCCGGGTTTTCCCGGATTTCATCCGAGCTACGTGTTTCTTCTAACGTTTCTACAAATCTGCCAACGGATGCTCGCCGTCCCAGGCCGGGGCGAAGTGCGCTTCGATCACCGCCTCCGGAATAGTCGCGACGTCCGGCCAGTGCCAATGCGGCGTCTGGTCCTTGTCGATCAGCCTGGCGCGTACACCTTCGGGGAATTCGGGGTGGCGGCAGCAGTTCAGGCTCATGGCGTACTCCATGCGAAACACCTCGGCCAGCGACAGATGGCGCGCGCGGCGGATCTGTTGCCAGACCAGGTGCGCGGTCAGCGGGCTGCCATGGGCCAGGGTCTTGGCGGCTCGTGCCAGCAGAGCGTCGTCATCCTGCTGCAAGGCAGCAATGGCCTTTACGGCTGCTGGCAGGTCGGCGACGTCCAGCATGTCGTCGATGCGCTCGCGGCGTGGCAGCCACTGCGCGGCGGGTAGCTCGGACGTGGCTTCGTTTTCCAGCGCGCGCAACAGGCTATGCAGTTGCAGATCGGCTTGCTCGCGCCAGTTCAGCTGCACCAGGCCTTCGAGCAAGGCGTCTTGCTGGTCGTCGCGAAGGAAGCGATCGGCCAGATTCAGGTCCAGCGCATCGCGGGCATTGATGCTGGCGGCGGTCAGGCCGAGAAACAGGCCCAGGCGGCCCGGTAGGCGGGTGAGGAACCAGCTGCCGCCGACATCCGGATAAAGGCCGATATTGATTTCCGGCATCCCCAGACGACTGCTCGGGGTGACGACGCGGATGCCGGCGCCCTGCATCAGGCCCATGCCGCCGCCCAGCACATGGCCGTGGGCCCAGCAGATGAAGGGCTTGGGGTAGGTGTGGATGCGGTAATCGAGGCGGTATTCGTCGGCGAAGAACTGGCGCGCCAGAGGCGGCACTTCACCGGGGTGGTCGCGGCATTGCTGCACCAGGCGCACCACGTCGCCACCTGCGCAGAAGGCTTTCGTACCGTTGCCGCGCAGCATCACGCAGGCGATGCTCGGGTCTTCGGCCCATGCCCTGAGGCGCGCATCGAGCGCCTCGATCATCGGCAGGGACAAGGCATTGAGGCTCTTCTCGGCGTCCAGGCTGGCGATACCGATGCGGTAGCCGTGCAGGCTGGGGCGTTCTTCGAAGGTTACGTTCATCATCGGGCTCTCGGTGCGCACGGCGCACTCTACGGGCGGAGCGAAACCGCGGGTTATTTATTACGCCACTGCGGGTCGCGCTTTTCCAAAAAGGCGTTGACGCCTTCGCGGGTGTCGTCGGCATCGAACAGATCGACGAAGCGCTCGCGCTCCTCCGGTAACCAGGTGTTCGGGCCGCGTTGACGGGCGCCCTCGATCAGCGGCTTGATGGTGCGCACCGCCACCGGGCTTTGCCGTGCGACCTTGGAGGCGAGCAGCAGGGCCGTGCCACGTGCTTCGCCGGTGTCCACCACTTGCTCGACCAGACCGATGCGCAGGGCCGTGTCGGCGTCGATGCGTTCGCCACAGAGGATCATGCGCTTGGCCCAGCCTTCTCCGACCAGCCAGGGCAGTGCCTGGGTACCACCGGCGCAGGGCAACAGGCCCACGGCGGCTTCCGGCAGGGCCATCTGCGCCTGGCGTTCGGCGATGCGGATGTCGCAGGCCAGTGCGCACTCCAGGCCTCCGCCCATGGCGTAGCCATTGATCGCGGCGATGGATACGCCGCGAAAATCGCGCAGGGTTTCGAAGGCCTCGCCGAAGCGCCGCGCCATTTCGCGGGCACGCGCCTTGTCGCCGTCGGCGAACATGTTCAGGTCGGCACCAGCGGAGAAGAATTTCGGGCCTTGGCCGGTCACCACCAGGGCGTAGACTTCGTCGTCACGGTTGAGGTGCTCGACCACCAGTTTGAGGCCGATCAGCGAGTCACGGTCCCAGGTATTGGCCGGCGGATGGTTGATGGTGATCAGCGCGGTGTGGCCGTGCTTTTCCACGGTGAGCTTGTGGGTCAGGTCGAAGATGCCGGATTTGTAGGTTTCCAGTGCGGTGCTCATAACGACTCCTCGTCAATTTCTTCCCCTCCCATCGATGGGTGGGGATTCAGCGGTTACAGCAGGCGATCGAGCATGCCGCCCTGCAGCAGCAGGCGGCGGGCGATGATCACCCGCATGATTTCGTTGGTGCCTTCCAGTATCTGGTGCACGCGTGCGTCGCGTACCCAGCGCTCCAGTGGGTAGTCATTCAGATAGCCGTAGCCGCCATGGAGTTGCAGGGCCTGGTTACAGACGTCGAAGCAATGGTCGGTGGCGAAGCGCTTGGCCATCGCGCAGTAGAGGCTCGCTTCGCCGTGGCCATGGTCGAGCTTGTGCGCGGCCAGGCGCACCATCTGCCGGCTGGCGGTGAGATCCGTGAGCATGTCGGCGAGCTTGAACTGCAGCGCCTGGAACTGGCTGAGTGCCTTGCCGAACTGTTTGCGCTCCTCTACGTAGCGCAGACTCTGTTCAAGCGCCGCCTGGGCGGCACCGAGCGAACAACTGGCGATATTCAGACGGCCGCCGTCCAAGCCTCTCATGGCGTAGACGAAACCCTCACCTTCCGGGCCGATACGGTTGCTGGCAGGAACGCGCACGCCCTCGAAGGTGATGGTGCGGGTTGGTTGCGCCTTCCAGCCCATCTTGTCCTCGTTGCGCCCATAACGCACACCCGGTGCATTGGCCGGAACCAGCAAGCAGGAGATGCCCTTGGCACCGTCCTCGCCGGTACGTGCCATGACGATCAGGACGTCGGTGCTGCCGGCTCCGGAGATAAAGCACTTGCTGCCATCGATCACGTAGTCGCCGCCATCGCGTCGCGCGCGGGTGCGCAGGTTGGCCGCGTCCGAGCCGGCGTCTGGTTCGGTCAGGCAGTAGGAGGCCAGTGACTGGCCGTTGATAAGCCCTGGCAGCCAGGCGTCCTTGAGCGCCTGGTCGGCGAAGCTGGCAAGCATCCAGGTGGCCATGTTGTGGATGGTCAGGTAGGCCGTGGTGGCTACGCAGCCCGCCGCCAGCTGTTCGAATATCAGTGAGCTGGACAGTCGCGAGAGCCCGAGGCCGCCATCCTCCTCGCGCAGATACAGGGCCAGGTAGCCCTGTTCGGCTGCACGGCGGATCACCTCGATAGGGAAGTGATGTTCACGGTCCCAGTCCGCGGCATGGGGCGTCAGCTCCCGAGCGGCGAAGGCTCGGGCGCTGTCGGTGAACAGGCGTTGTTCGTCACTGAGTTCGAAGTCCATGGCATCTCATTGCAAGGTCAGGGGTTGGCCGCCGGCTCGGCGCTCGGCCTGCCACTCGGTGAGGCTGGGTAGCGCGCTGCTGGCGTCGAGTCGGTCGACGATTTCGAAGTAGTCCTGTTTGAGCGGGTCCTTGAGCACTTCGTCGCGCGGTTTCACCTTCACTGCGTACACGGTCTGCAGGTTCTGGTGATCGAAGGCGCGCCATTGCTGCTCGTCCTTGAGCAGGGTGTAGCGATGACCCTCCAGCGCCTTGATCAGCGCTTCGCTATCGAGACTATTGGCGCGTTTGGCAGCATCGGCCCACTGCTGGACGATGCTGTAGGCCGACGCGGCAGAGCTGGACGGGTACATTTCGTAGCGGGTCTTGAAGGACTGGACGAATGCTTCGCCGCGCGCGGATTTTTCCAGCGCCGGTACGCGCCAGGTCCATGGTTCCGTGCCGATCACGCCCTGCATCAGATTGGGGCCGGCCTGTTCGACCATGCTTTGGGTGAGGTTGGGGGCAACGATCTGCATGCGTTCGGTCAGACCCAGGTCCTTGGCGATGCGCATGGCACGCACCAGATCTTCGCCGAACAGCACCAGCGCGAGGATATCGGCGTTACTGGCGGCGGCCTGGGTCAGGGCGTCCTGATAGTCGGCCAGACGCGCGCCGGGGAAGGGGACGTGCACGCCAGCGTGCTGGGCGGCGTTGTCGCTCGCAGTGGCCTGGCGCAGCGAGGCTTCGGTGGTGTGGCCCCAGGTGTAATCGGCGGTGACGTAGAAGTAGCGCTTGTTCGGCAGGGTTTTGCTCAGATACTGGCCAAGTACCTTGGCGCTCATCCAGGCGTTGTTGCACTCGCGGAACATATAGCGGTGGCCGTCCTTGCCCGTGGTGTCGTTGGAGTAGGTGAGGGTGCCGAAGTACAGCAAGCCGTGTTCCTTGGCGCGCTTGCCGGCGGCGATGGCGACTGCACTCGAAGAGCCGCCGAAGAGCATCACCGCGCCTTCGGCGGCGAGCTTGTCGACGTTCTTCTCCGCTTTGGCCGGACGCGAGGCGGTGTCCTTGCTGGATAGGCGCAAGGGCCGTCCCAGTACACCGCCCTGGGCATTGATCTCGTCGATGGCCAGCAGGGCTCCACGCATTTGCGCCAACCCCTCCTCCTTGTATGGTCCGGTGCGCGGGTAGTTGAGCCCGAGGGTAATGGGCTCGGCAGCCTGCGCACAGGCGGTGATTCCGGCCCACAGGGCCAGGATGGCAGACAGTTGGCGCATTGCAGTTCTCCTTGTTTTTGTTCTGCAAGGAGCCTTTTTACGCCGCTTGTCCAGTTCTCGTGATCGTCTTTTCGTCTAATGAGAACGCCGTTCTCATTTCAGCTGAATGGTCATGTTCGGCCCGGCCTCCAGCGGCGTGTCGTCGAACCAGCGGCTGGTCACCGTCTTGGTCTCGGTATAGAAGCGCACCGCCTGCTTGCCGTAAGCGTGCAGGTCGCCGTAGAACGAGCCCTTCCAGCCGGTGAAGGAGAAGAACGGCAATGGCACCGGGATCGGCACGTTGATGCCCACCTGGCCAACTTCAATCGCATGCTGGAAATGCCGCGCAGCGCCGCCGGAGCGGGTGAACAGACTGGTGCCGTTGCCATAGGGGCTGGCATTGACCAGCGCGATGGCTTCTTCGAGGGTCTCGACCTCCATGCACACCAGCACCGGGCCGAAGATTTCCTCGCGGTACAGGCTCATCTCCGTCGTCACGTCACGGAACAGCGTCGGGCCGACCCAGTTGCCGTTCGGGTAACCCTCGACCGCGCACTGCGAACCATCGAGCAGGCACTCGGCGCCTTCGGCCTTGCCTTGGTCGATCAGGCGCAACACGCGCTGGCGCGCCTGCGGGCTGATCAGCGGGCCGTAGGCGGCACCGGTGTCCTGCCAGTGACCGGGGCGCAGTGTGGCCATCTGCGTCGCCAGCTCGTCGATCCATTGTTTCGAATCGCCGACGAACACCGCTACGCTGATCGCCATGCAGCGCTGGCCTGCGGCGCCGCAACTGGCACCGAGCAGGTTGCTGAGTACTTGATCTTTCGGCGCGTCGGGCATGATCACCATATGGTTCTTGGCGCCAGCGAAGGCCTGCACCCGTTTCAAATGCTGGGTGCCGGTGCGATAGACGTGCTGGCCCACCGTTACCGAGCCGACGAAGGACACGGCGCGCACGAGCGGATGCACCAGCAGCGCATCGACCTGCTCACGCCCGCCATGCAGCACCTGCAGCACGCCAGGCGGCGCTCCGGCCTCAAGGAACAGCTCTGCCAGGCGATTGGGGGTCATCGGGTCCTGTTCGGACGGTTTCAGGATGAAGGCGTTGCCGCAGGCGATGGCCAGCGGAAACATCCACAGCGGGATCATCGCCGGGAAGTTGAAAGGCGTGATGCCGACACATACGCCGAGCGGCTGGATCCAGCTGGCGGTGTCGATCTCGCGGGCGACGTTCTCCACCGTCTCGCCCATCATCAGGCTGGCGATGTTGGCGGCGTGCTCGGCCACTTCGATACCGCGCCACACATCGCCCTTGGCATCGGCGAAGGTCTTGCCAGTTTCCTGCGCGAGAATTTCCGCCAGCTCATCGTGGTGTTCCTTGAGCAGATGCTGGTAGCGCAGCATCAGGCGGGCGCGTTCCGACACCGGCACCTCGCGCCAGGTGAGGAAGGCCTGTTGCCCACTGGCTACTGCGGTTTCGATCTCCTCGGTGGTGGCCTTGGGGGCGAGGGCGATCACTTCCTGGGTGGCCGGGTCGATGACTTCGATCAGGTCCGTGGCCTGGCTTTGCAGCCACTGGCCATCGATCAGTTGCGGGAGCGTGCGGGGCATGGGCGCCTCCTGTTGTTCTTGTATGGAGCCTTTATAGCCACTTCATGTCTGCTTGTGGATTGACGATCTTGGTCTTGAGATGGACGATCTTGTCATTCGAATCGTCTTGGTGGAGGCGTCAGGCATGGGGCAGCGAGTGGAAACCTCAAATTGGCCGCTGCCGCTCGGTGGACAACGCTTCATCACACCGCCGCGTCTGCGTCGGCTTCTGGCACGCCATGCGCTTAGCTCGGGCTGCTATCTCCTGGCCATGGGGTTTTATCCTGACGCAGCCGGCCATCAGATGCGGCGTCTGCAGCCGGACGATCATCTGCTGATCTATTGCCGCTCCGGCAGGGGCTGGTTGGAAACAGCGGATGGACGATTGGATGTCACTGCTGGCGATTTGCTGCTGCTGCCCAAGGCGATGCCGCATAGCTATGGTGCCGATGCGCAAAGCCCCTGGACGATCTATTGGGTGCACTTCGATGGCAGCTTCAGTGAGGATTTCCTGCTTCTGCTAGGCACGCAACCGTTGCGACGTATCGGTTTGCAGCCAAGGCTGATTGGCGACTTCGAGGCATTGCTGGGCCTGCAGCGGCAGGGGCTCAACGCCTTGCCTTTCATTCATGCCGCGCACCGTCTGCAGGCGATGCTCAGCTCGCTGGCGGTGCTGCCGGCGCGGGTCAATCTCAAGTCCGGGCGAGTGCTGGATATCGAGGCGGTGCAGGCGGTGATGCGCGAGCATCTGCATGGCAGCCTTAACCTCGACGAACTGGCGGCGCAGTTCAAGCTGTCGCGCTTTCATTTCGCCAAGACCTACCGCGCGCTGACCGGCCATGCACCGATTCAGGACTTCATCCAGCTGAAGATGGCCCTGGCCTGCCGCTTGCTCGACCGCGGAGATATCGAGGTGCGCCAGGTCGCCGAGCAGCTTGGCTACGACGATCCCTATTACTTCTCACGGCTGTTTCGCAAGGTGGTGGGCATGGCGCCCAGTCATTACCGGGCACTGCACCAGGGGTAACGAGGGCGTCAGGCGAGCAGGCGCTTCCACAGTTGCAGTTCGCCGGCCAACTCCTGCCTCAGCTCGGCGAGCGGTTGTTCCAGACCGAGCTTTGCCTGCGCCGGCAGCGGCTCGTCCTGGGACCGGTTCGCCTGCAGGGCGCTGGCGAGCAGGACCAGATCCGCCAGGTCGGCCACGCCGTCATGCTGGCGTTGCCATTGACCGTAGAGGCGGGTGGATTCGATGACCGCTGAAGGCAACTGCCAGCGCGTGAGGATCAGAGCGCCGAGGTCCCCCGACAGTCGTTCGCACAGTTCGTGCAGCGTATCGCCATCGCGTGGCACGTCCGGCCAGTGCTCCAGCTCCGAGAGCAGTGGCAGGCTGCCGATGTCCTGCAACAGACCGCCGAGCATGGCGTCGTCCAGCGACAGTCCAGTGCGCTGCGCCAATACCGCGCAGTAGGCGGCGCGCTCCCGTGCGCTGCGCCAGCGAGTCCGAAAGGCCTGCTGCAGGGCCGGTTCGGTGCTGGTGAACAGATTCTGCAGACTGAAGCCCAGCACCAGATCGGCCAACTGTCGGGTGCCGAGGCGGCCCAGCAGTTCGCGCAGCGAGCTGCACGCACGATCACCGCGCAGCAGGGGGGTGTTGGAGAATTGCATCAGGTACGCGGCCAGCGGCGGATCCCCGTTAATCACGCGGGTCAGCTGTTCCAGCGAAGTGCGTGGATCCTCCAGCAGCTTTTTGATGCGTACGGCTGCTTCGGGCATTTGCGGAATTCTGGCCTCGCCCTTCAGGAAGCGATTGAGCAGTGCCATGCGCAGGGTGTCGGCAGTGGTTGGCATCGTCTTCGAGTCCGTTCACGGTGGCTATGATCGAAAGGCTAGCAAAGCATCTCGACGCGTGCCGGGCTGGCCTTTCTTGACTTGCGGCAACCCCTTCTCTAGCGTGCCTGCTCTTGTGGAAAACCAGGCAGGAAAAGCGCATGACCGAAGATCGCATCAAACTCGAAGCCAGCTGGAAGGAAGCGCTGCGCGAGGAGTTCGACAAGCCCTACATGAAGGAGCTGCGCGAGTTCCTGCGGGCAGAGAAGGCGGCTGGCAAGGAAATCTACCCGCCGGGTCCGCTGATCTTCAATGCGCTCAATTCCACGCCGCTTGATCAGGTCAAGGTGGTGATCATCGGACAGGACCCCTACCACGGCCCGGGCCAGGCGCACGGCTTGTGCTTCTCGGTGCAGCCGGGCGTGCAAACGCCGCCGTCGCTGGTGAATATCTACAAGGAGCTCAAGCGCGATCTCAATATCGACATCCCGGCCCACGGTTATCTGCAGAGTTGGGCCGACCAGGGCGTGTTGCTGCTCAACACGTCCCTGACCGTGGAACGTGCCAATGCCGGCTCGCACGCGAACAAGGGCTGGCAGTTCTTTACCGACCGGGTGATCGAAGTGGTCAGTGAACATCAGCCCAAGCTGGTGTTCCTGCTCTGGGGTAGCCACGCGCAGAGCAAGCAGCGTCTGATCGACCCGACCAAGCACCTAGTGCTGCGCTCGCCGCACCCGTCTCCGCTGTCCGCGCATCGTGGCTTCATCGGCAATGGTCATTTCAGTCGCTGCAACCAGTTCCTCAGCCAGAACGGTATGACTCCCATCGACTGGCAGTTGCCACCGCTTTGACGAGGCGCTTCAGCGCTGCGCCACTGACTGATCAGACGTGCACTGTTGCGCAGCCAGGTCGCTGTGCAGACTTTGCAGGCGCTGGTCAGCACGCGCCATCTGGCGCGAGTCGGCTTGAGTGACCAGGTCGACGATCATCTCCGCCATGGCCTGGCGATTTTTCTCATAACTGGCCTGATAGGCGCTGGTGTAGAAACGTTCGCGTTGTTGCAGCAGGGCGGTCATGCGTGCGGCGAAGTCATCGCCGCGACGAACCTCCAGTGTTTCACGCAGCGCCTGTTGCCAGGCCAGGCGGTTATCCATCCACACCTGATTCTGTTCACCCAGGCTGTGCGCCCAGCGCTGCACACGGTCGCGCTGCTCGGTATTGAGGTCGCCAAACCAGGGTTGCAGACGCTCCTCCATGCGCTCGGCGCGCCGGTCGATCTGCTCCTGCAGCGGCGCCTCGAGGAATTCCTCGCGCAGCTTGGCGTTCTGCTCGTCCAGTGATGCCAATAGCTGATCGACCTGGCGCGGGCTGAGACCGCGCAGCAACTCGATGGCGCTGGGGGTGACTTCCACGGCGATACGCTGCATGGCCTGCTCGAATTCGGCCAGTTGGCTAGCCATCAGCTCGCTGTCCTGGTTGCTCATTGCCTGCTGAGTGCGCTGTAGCCAGTCCAGATAACGCGGCAGCTCGGTGCTACAGTGCCAGGCCAGGTGCTCCTGCAATTGGGGTTTGAGCCAGGCGCTCTGCTCGCTGGTTAGCGCCACGTAATCGTTGAGCTTCCAGGGAATCAGCCAGTCGAGATTGCGGTAGGCCAGGCCGACACGGCTGCATGCGCTCAGCAGCAAGGTGGTGACCAGTAGCAGCAGCAGGGATTTGCGCATGTACGCAGTCTCGCGAGGACAGATTCCCTTGAGACTAATACGCGTCGAACATGGCGCAAGAGGGCGGAAATATTCGCTTAAGACTTCTGTGAAGCGGGCTTGCGGAGCACGGATAAAAAGAAACCGCCCCGAAGGGCGGTTCCGATCTCGCGGTCTGCGCTTAGCCGCCGAGGTAGGCGTCGCGTACCTTGGGGTCACTGAGCAGCTCTTCACCGCTACCCTGCATGACGATATGGCCGTTCTCCAGCACATAGCCACGGTCGGCCAGCTTCAGCGCCTGGTTGGCGTTCTGCTCGACCAGGAACACGGTCACACCGTCCTTGCGCAGTTGTTCGATGATGTCGAAGATCTGCTGGATGATGATCGGCGCCAGACCCAGCGACGGCTCGTCGAGCAGCAGCAGATTGGGCTTGCTCATCAATGCACGGCCGATGGCGAGCATCTGCTGTTCACCACCGCTCATGGTGCCGGCGCGCTGAGCGAAGCGTTCCTTCAGGCGCGGAAACAGGTGCAGGACCTTGTCCAGTTGCTCCTGATTGTCCGCTTTGTCACCGAAGAAACCGCCCATGGCCAGGTTTTCCTCGACGGTCAGACGGGCGAACACGCGACGGCCTTCCGGCACGATGGCGATGCTCTTGCGCATGATCTCGGGAGTGTCCATGCCCACCAGTTCTTCACCCAGGTAGCGGATGCTGCCACTGGTGGCGCGCGGGTTGCCGCACAGGGTCATCAGCAGGGTCGACTTGCCGGCACCGTTGGCGCCGATCAGGGTGACGATCTCGCCTTTCTGCACTTCGATGCTGACATCGTGCAGGGCCTGGATCTTGCCGTAGAAGGTTGAGACGTTGTTGAAGCTCAGCATGGATTACGCCTCCCCCAGATAGGCTTTGATCACGTCCGGGTTGTTGCGGATCTGCTCCGGCGTACCGTCGGCCAGGGGGGTGCCCTGGTTGATCACGTAGATGTGGTCGGAAATGGTCATCACCAGCTTCATGTCGTGCTCGATCAGCAGCACGGTGACATTGTGCTGGTCACGCAACATGCCGATCAGCGCCTTGAGGTCTTCGGTTTCGCGCGGGTTGAGGCCCGCAGCCGGCTCGTCGAGCATCAGGATGCTCGGGCGCGTCATCATGCAACGGGCGATTTCCAGGCGGCGCTGCTGACCGTAGGCCAGGGTGCCGGCGCTGCGGTTGGCGAAGTCGACCAGGTCGACCTGTTCCAGCCAGTAGGCTGCGTACTCCATGGCCTCGCGCTCGCTGCGGCGAAAGCCTGGGGTCTTGAACAGACCGGCCAGGTAGCCTGTGTTCAAGTGACGATGTTGTGCCACCAGTAGGTTCTCAACCGCGGTCATGTCCTTGAACAGACGCACGTTCTGGAAGGTCCGCACCACGCCCTTGCGGGCGATCCTGTGGCCCGGCAGGCCCTCGATCGCCTCACCGTTGAGGCGGATGCTGCCGGAGCTTGGCTGGTAGAAACCGGTCAGGCAGTTGAATACGGTGGTCTTGCCGGCACCGTTCGGGCCGATCATCGATACCACCTGCTTTTCCTTGACGTTCAGGCCCACCCCGTTGACGGCCAGCAGGCCGCCGAAACGCATGGACAGGCCGCTTACTTCGAGAATCGTGCGGCTCATCGCTTCAGCTCCAGGTGGGGACGTTGCATCGGCAGCAACCCTTGCGGGCGCCAGACCATCATGAAGATCATGACCAGACCGAAGATCAGCATGCGGTACTCGCTCAACTCACGCATCTCCTGCAGCATCACCATGACGATGGCAGCGAGGATCACGCCGAGCTGCGAGCCCATGCCGCCAAGCACCACGATGGCGAGGATCATCGCCGACTCGATGAAGGTGAACGACTCCGGGGTCACCAGGCCCTGACGAGCCGCAAAGAAGCTGCCGGCGAAACCGGCCAGGCTGGCGCCGATGGTGAAGGCCGAGAGCTTGATCACGGTCGGGTTCAGGCCCAGCGCGCGGCAGGCAATCTCGTCTTCACGCAAGGCTTCCCAGGCGCGGCCGATTGGCATGCGCAGCAGGCGGTTGACCAGAAACAGCGTCAGCAGCACCAGCAGCAGGGCGATCAGGTAGAGGAATATCACCTTGTACTGCGAGTTGTAGGCCATCTCGAAGTAGCCGTGGAAGGTCGGCATGTCCGCCGGCACGCGACGCTCGAAGGACAGGCCGAATAGGGTCGGCTTGTTCTCGTTGGCGATGCTCAGGCCATTGGGGCCGCCGGTCAGGTCGGTCAGGTTGCGCAGCAGGATGCGGATGATCTCACCAAAGCCGAGGGTGACGATGGCCAGGTAGTCACCGCGCAGGCGCAGCACCGGGAAACCGAGCAGGAAGCCGAACAGCGCCGCCATCATGCCGGCCAGCGGCAGGCAGATCCAGAAGCCCAGGCCGAAGTAGTGGGCGAGGATCGCGTAGCTGTAGGCGCCAACGGCGTAGAAGCCGACGTAACCCAGATCGAGCAGGCCGGCGAGGCCCACCACGATGTTCAGGCCAAGGCCGAGCATCACGTAGATCAGGATCAGCGTGGCGATGTCCACCGCCCCGCGGCTGGCGAAGAACGGCCATACCAGGGCCACCATGACCATTGCCAGAATGATCCAGCGTTGGGTGGAGGGCAGGGTGAGGAAGTTGCCGAGCTGGCCGGAACCGCTAGGTAGTCTCGGGCGTTTGGCCCAAGCCGGAGTGATGCGATCACGCAGCAATTGCCAGAGGAAGATCAGCGTAGCAGCGCCGCCAATGCACCAGAGTTCGAAGGCGGTGGCGCCTTCGACACGCAGGCTGATACCGACGGTGCTGAGCTTCAGGCCCAATACGGGGTAGGAGATGATCAGCACCAGCAAGGCGCTGAAGATCGCGGATTTGAGGTTACGGCTCATACCTTTTCCACCTCCGGGCGGCCAAGGATGCCGGTGGGACGGAACAGCAGCACCAGCACCAGCAGGCTGAACGCCACCACGTCCTTGTACTGATCACCGAAGATATCGGCGCCGAAGGCTTCGGCCACGCCCAGCAGTAGGCCACCGAGTACCGCGCCAGGGATGCTGCCGATACCGCCAAGTACTGCAGCGGTGAAGGCCTTGATGCCGGCGAGGAAGCCCAGGTGCGGGTTGATCACGCCATAATTCATGCCCAGCAGCACCGAGGCGATTGCGGCCAGCGCCGCACCGATGACGAAGGTCAGGGCGATGATGTTATTGGTGTTGATGCCGAGCAGGTTGGCCATCTTCAGGTCTTCGGCACAGGCGCGGCAGGCGCGGCCGAGGCGCGAGCGGGAGATGAACAGAGTGAGGCCGACCATGGTGATGAAGGTGACGATGAAGATCAGCACCTGCATGTAGGACACCACCACGCTGTTGGCGGCGCTTTCACCGAGGATGAAGTTACCCGGTAGCGGGTTAGGAATGGCCTTGTCCTTGGAGTCCTGCGCGAGCAGTACCGCGTTCTGCAGGAATATCGACATACCGATCGCGGAGATCAGCGGGATGAGACGGTTGCCGCCGCGCAGGGGGCGGTAGGCCACCCGTTCGATGCTGTAACCGTAGGCACTGGTGACGATCATGGTGGCGGCGAAGGCGGCGACCATGATCACGGGGACGGCGTCGATGCCGAACATGGCAAGGCCGGCGATCACGGTGAAGGCTACGTACGAGCCAATCATGTAAACCTCGCCGTGGGCGAAGTTGATCATGCCGATGATGCCGTAGACCATGGTGTAGCCGATGGCGATCAGGGCATAAGTGCTGCCAATGGTCAGGCCATTGAGCAGCTGCTGTAGATAGTGATAAAGATCAGGCATTGCCTAACTCCTGGGCGCTTGCGTAAAGCGGCGCTTGTGGCGCAGCGCGAGGCCGGAATTCTTCTAATGAACAAAGCCCACTGCAGCAGTGGGCTCTGGGTTAAGAACCTGTTCATGAGCTGCTACGCATGGCGCCCGTCGGGTTAATGGCGGGCGCTAGCACGCTAGCTCATGAGTCAGCTCTTCGGCGGGGTTACTTGGCTTCGGACTTGGTGCCGTCCTGGTGCCACTCGTACACCACGAAGCTGAAGTCCTTCAGGTCGCCCTTCTCGTCAAAGGCCAGGGTGCCGGTGGGGGTTTCGAAGCTATTGGAGCGCAGTGCAGCTGCTACCTTGGCAGTATCGGTATCGCCGGCTTTCTCGATGCCTTCGGCGATGACTTGAACGGCAGCGTAGGCCGGGAACACGAACGGACCGCTCGGGTCTTCGTTCTTGGCCTTGAACGCCTCGACCAGTGCCTTGTTCTTCGGATCCTGGTCGAAGGACTTCGGCAGGGTCACCAGCAGGCCTTCGGAGGCCGGGCCGGCGATAGCCGAGATTTCCTTGTTACCCACGCCTTCCGGACCCATGAACTTGACGTTCAGGCCGCGCTCTTTGGTCTGGCGCAGCAGCAGGCCCAGCTCCGGGTGGTAGCCGCCGTAGTAGACGAAGTCGACACCGGCCTGGTTGAGCTTGGCGATCAGTGCGGAGAAGTCCTTGTCGCCGGCGTTGATGCCCTCGAACATGGCGACTTTCACGCCTTTGCTTTCCAGGGTCTGCTTGACTGCAGTGGCGATACCTTCGCCGTACTGCTGCTTGTCATGGATGACAGCAACGGTCTTCGGCTTGATGTGGTCGGCGATGAAGTTGCCGGCGGTCGGGCCTTGCAGGCTGTCCAGGCCGATGGTGCGGAAGACCAGTTCGTAACCGCGGGAGGTGATGTCCGGGCTGGTCGACGCCGCGGTAATCATCAGGATGCCTTCGTCTTCATAGATGTCGGACGCCGGCTGAGTGGAGCTGGAGCACAGGTGGCCAACGACGAACTTGACGCCATCGTTGACGATCTTGTTGGCAACGGCAACGGCCTGCTTAGGATCACACGCGTCGTCGTAGACCACACCTTCGAGCTGGGCGCCATTCACGCCGCCGGCCTTGTTGATCTGTTCGATGGCCATCTTGGCGCCGATGAATTGCATATCACCGTACTGAGCAACCGCACCGGTTACCGGACCGGCCAGGCCGATCTTGATATTGTCGGCCGCCATCGAATAGCTGGCCGCCCCCGCCAGTGCAATTGCCGCGAACAGCTTGGAAATCTGCTTAGCCTTGTTCATGAGTGCTCCACTCTTATGTTTTTCGTTGTTGTAGTTCTTGCGGCCGAAGCTGCAGAACCGGGTCTGTGACCCCGGTAATGCCCCCGGCAACTGTACCGGAACAGTGTAGAGCGCGGATTTGCGCCTTGAAAAGCCGGCAGCTGGAGGCGAAACACGGAGTTGTCGCTAAATTGCAAGGAATGTATAGAAAAACGGCGTGGCCTGGTTCCGTTGGCGAGCGTCGTGCGGTTGCCAGGGCAGTTGCCGACGCTATCATTGCGCGCCTGCATCTAAAACCAACGAAACGGGACACACCATGACGGACCAATCTAGCACCCTCTATGCCAAGCTGCTCGGCGAGACAGCGCCGATTCGCTGGCAGGAACTGCAGCCGTTCTTCGCTCGTGGTGCGTTGCTCTGGGTCGAGGGCAGCCAGGACCTGGTGGCGGTCGCACAGGCCGTGGCCGAGAATGATCAGACTCGTGTTGCGCAGTGGATGAACCAGGGCCTGCTGAGCAAGTTCGAAGATGCGCGTGCCGAGGACCTCCTTACGCGTGACCCGCAACTGTGGGCTGTGGTGGTCGCTCCCTGGGTGCTGGTACAGGAAAGGGCAGGGGATTCGGTCCTGCACTGAAAGGGTGCGTGCAGGGCTGCAGATAGCGGACTAGACTCTTCGGACGCTCCCGTCAGGGAGCACCACGCAGTGTTACGGCAAAAGGAGAGAGCCTCATGTTCGAACCCGGTCACCTGCATCGCAGCAGCCCGCCTGGTCTGGTCGGTCTGCCAAACTACAGCATCGATTTCTACTATGAGGTGCGCCAGGACCCGCGGGAGGGTCCTATGCTGCACGGGCGACTGGTCGGCGAGATCGATGGCAAGCCATTCGAGGAGGTCTTCGAGATGCATCGCGATACCGCCTTCAACTTCGCCAGCGTGATCTCCCACCTGGTGGCCAAACATGGCTTGCCACCCAACCACAGCCCGATCATGCGTGCGCACGAGGAGTACGATGCGATCTTCGAGGATATTCGCGCCAAGCTGCATGTCCAGCCGGGCGAGGCAGTGAACTTCGACCATCTGAAGCGCGACGGCCTGTTGTAGACCTTGGTGCTTTCCGAGGGCGAAAAAAAACCGGATTCCAGAATCCGGTTTTTTATTCTCGCGCCATTGATCAGGCTGAGACGAAACCTGCGGGGTAAGCGAGCGAGGCCTGACTACTCTGTACCTCGGCGATGGTTTCACGGACCACCTGCTTGGCCAGGCAAGCGCACTTGCCGCACTGGCTTGCAATGCCCAGGGTGCCGCGCACTTCACGGTAGCTGCAGCAGCCTTCATAGACCGCGTCGCGGATTTGCGTATCAGTGACACCTTCACAGAGGCAGACGTACATAAGCAGGGCTCGTCTTGGTAGTTCTGTTCGATGAATCGGATACTAATGTTAATGAGAATGCTTGTCAAAGATCGATTGCGAATGCTCGCATCTCCTGACGAACGGTGCACCCGCCGTTAGGGTTCGGGCAGAGCGTTTTCGCGAGGTGGATACGTTTGACACCGGACTGGCAAGTTTGTGTGCTCTTTTGCGCTATTTATATCCGGACAAAGATCATTGGCGTGTCGATCTTTCGTCTTGGTTTCGCCCCTCACGGGCGAGTCACTTTCTCTTGCTTGCCCAAGAGAAAGTAACCAAAGAGAAGGGCACCTCGACATCCGGGTTTCGCTTCGCTCAACTCCCCTCGCTCCGGCGCCGCTCCGGGGGCCGGCTTACATGGGCCATCCCTGGCCCATTAAGCCTTTCGCCGCATCCATGCGGCTCATCCCCCTACGCGACACCTCCACTTGGCCTTCTGACGGGGGCGCGAGCTTGCGAAATCTCCGGAAGATCAAAGTCGGTAGCGTTTGGTTTTTGCTCTTGAAGCAAGATCTCACAGACGACGCCCAAGTCCCCTTCAGGAGGCCGAGTGGAATCGCCGCGGAAGGGGTTGAGCGACATGGATGTCGCGAGAGCTGCGATGGGCCAGGGATGGCCCTTCGCAGCGTGCCCCTGGAGCGGTGATGGAGCGAGGGAACCCCGGCGCAGCCGGGGCCGTATGCAGGGGTGTGTTTCTTTGCTTACTTTCTTTGCACAAGCAAAGAAAGTGAGTCGCCCGTAAGGGGCGAAACCCATCAGATCAGACGACACGCTAACGGATAGTGCCAAGTCATCGACAGCTAACACGTAATTGCCAAGCTGCAAGTTCCCAAAGCTATGCGATGAACCAAAAAAACCGGCAGACGCCGGTTTTCTCATGGGGTTCGATCACCGCGCAGGGGCTCACTGATCGAACTCGTCCCAGCCGCCCATTTCCTTCCAGCGGTTGACTATGCCGCAGAACAGTTCGGCGGTTTTCTCGGTGTCGTAACGCGCCGAGTGCGCCTCCTTGCCGTCGAACTCGATACCGGCGGCCTGGCAGGCCTTGGCCAGCACGGTCTGGCCGTAGGCGAGGCCGGCCAGAGTCGCGGTGTCGAAGCTGGAGAACGGGTGGAAGGGATTGCGTTTGATGCCGCAACGCGCCACCGCCGCATTGAGAAAGCCCAGGTCGAAGCTGCTGTTGTGCCCGACCAGAATCGCGCGCTTGCAGCCAGCCGATTTGATCGACTTGCGCAGGCCCTTGAAGATTTCCCCCAGTGCGTGCTCCTCGCTCACCGCCATGCGCAGCGGATGGTCGAGCTTGATACCGGTGAATTCCAGCGCAGCTTGTTCGATATTGGCGCCTTCGAAGGGCTCGATACGGAAAAAGTGGGTGTGATCCGGGTAGAGAAAGCCGCTCTCGTCCATGGCGATGGTGGTCGCGGCGATTTCCAGCAGGGCGTCGGTGGCACTGTTGAAGCCGCCGGTTTCCACGTCCACCACCACCGGCAGGTAGCCGCGAAAGCGCGCCGCCATGGGCGTGCGCGGGCCGGACGGCAGGCTCGGTTCGAGTTCGTCGTCGTAGCTGTCTTCGCTCACGCCTGACCCTCCAGCAACTTCCAGCGCAGGGTTTCGCCAGCGCGCAGCGGTACGACGCTGTTGTCGCCCAGTGGCAGGCTGGCCGGTACGGTCCACTCTTCGCGTACCAGGGTGATGCTGTCGCTGTTGCGTGGCATGCCGTAGAAGTCCGGGCCGTGGAGGCTGGCGAAGGCTTCCAGCTTGTCCAGCGCGTTGCGCTGTTCGAAGGCTTCGGCATACAGCTCGATGGCCGCATAGGCGGTGTAGCAGCCGGCGCAGCCGCAGGCGGCTTCCTTGGCATGCTTGACGTGCGGCGCCGAGTCGGTGCCAAGGAAGAACTTGGTGTTGCCGCTGATGGCCGCGTCGAGCAGGGCTTCCTGGTGCACGTTGCGCTTGAGAATCGGCAGGCAATAGAAATGCGGGCGAATACCGCCGACCAGCATGTGATTGCGGTTGTACAGCAGGTGATGAGCGGTGATGGTGGCGCCGACGTTGGCCGACGCTGACTCGACGAACTGCACCGCGTCACGGGTGGTGATGTGCTCGAACACCACCTTCAGGGTGGGGAAACGTTCGACCACGCGGGTCAGGTGCTCGTCGATGAAGGTCTTCTCGCGGTCGAACACGTCGATCTCGGCGCGGGTCACTTCGCCGTGTACCAGCAGCAGCATGCCGACTTCGGCCATGGCTTCGAGCGCGGGGAAGATCTTGTCGATGCTGGTGACGCCCGAGTCGGAGTTGGTGGTGGCGCCTGCCGGGTACAGTTTGGCGGCATGCACGAAGCCGCTGGCCTTGGCTGCGCGTACGTCTTCGGGGCTGGTGTTGTCGGTGAGGTAGAGCACCATCAGCGGCTCGAAGCGGCTGCCAGTCGGGCGCGCAGCGAGAATGCGCTGGCGATAGGCGTCGGCCTCGGCGGCGTTGCGTACCGGCGGTACCAGGTTGGGCATGATGATGGCGCGGCCGAAGGTGCGCGCGGCATCGCCGACGGTGTGTGGCAGCACCGCGCCATCGCGCAGGTGAATGTGCCAGTCATCGGGACGCAGAAGAGTCAGACGGTCGGACATGGAGGCTTCCAGGCGGGTAAAACGTGGCCGCATGTTAACTGAAAAGCGCCAGTTCGCGCTCGCGCCGACGCGACAATCGCACGCAGGGGTCAAGTTTCCGCGCGCCTGACCGATACCCCGTGAGAATGCCGTGAATCGCCGTGGAGCCTGTCGTGCGTGCGCCCAATTTCCTCCTGATCAGCCTGTTGGCTGGCATGCCCCTGTGCCTGCCGGCGCATGCCATCAGCTTCCAGACCCGGCTGGAGAAGGTGGAGTGGACGGTCGAGGGCGATCAATTCGAATGCCGCCTGAGCCAGCCGATCAGCAATTTCGGCAGTGGCGAGTTCGTACGCCGCGCGGGTGAGCAGGTCACCTTCCGTCTCAAGGCCCGTGAGCGCTGGATGGGCGCCGGCTCGGCAACCCTGCTGGCGGCAGCGGCGCCCTGGCAGCCGGGGCGCGGTGATATCAACCTGGGCGTCGTCAGCGTCGGCAACGGCGAAGTACCGTTCAACAGCTCGCAGGAGCAAGGCGCACGCCTGCTTACCGGCCTGCTGGAAGGGCGTAGCCCGGTGGTGCGCCATCGCACCCTCAATGGCGGCGATAACCTGGAAGTACGGTTGCTGCCGGTCAAATTTCACAAGGCCTATGACGATTACCAGGCCTGCACTGCCAAGCTGCTGCCGGTTAGTTTCGATCAGATTCGTCAGGCGCAGATCGGCTTTCCCGGTGGAGGCATCGATCTCGACCCAATGGCCAAGGCCAAGCTCGATATCATCCTCGACTTCGTCAAGGCTGACCCCACCATCAACAGCTTTCAGATCGACGGTCACGCCGACAACAGCGGCAATCGCCTGACCAACCGTGACCTCTCGCGTCGTCGTGCTCTGGCCGTACAGGAATACCTGGTTGCCGGCGGCATACCGGTCGAGCAGATCACCATGCGCTTTCACGGCGAGCGCTACCCGCTGGTGCCGAACAACAACGAAGCCAATCGTGCCAAGAACCGCCGGGCCACCTTGCGCCTGGATCGTGTACCGCAGCCCGAGGTGCCGCAGCAGAGTGCTCCCGCTCCCGCCACCACGCCGGTCGATCCACCAGGCAGCCGACCCTCCTGAGCCACTTTGGCGTCGCTTGGTCAACTCCGACTGTCGCACCCCTGTAAATTGAGCCGCTTGGCCAGTAGAATCACCGGTTTTACCGTACAACCCGTGGAGTGATGGCATGGCGGACGTCAAAAAGGTAGTTCTGGCCTATTCCGGTGGCCTGGACACCTCGGTGATCCTCAAGTGGCTGCAAGATACCTATAACTGTGAAGTGGTGACCTTCACCGCTGACCTCGGTCAGGGCGAAGAGGTCGAGCCGGCCCGTGCCAAGGCCCAGGCCCTGGGCGTCAAGGAAATCTACATCGACGACCTGCGCGAAGAATTCGTCCGCGATTTCGTCTACCCGATGTTCCGTGCCAACACCGTCTACGAAGGCGAGTACCTGCTGGGTACCTCCATCGCCCGTCCGCTGATCGCCAAGCGCCTGATCGAGATCGCCAACGAGACCGGCGCTGACGCCATCTCCCACGGTGCTACCGGCAAGGGCAACGACCAGGTGCGTTTCGAGCTGGGTGCCTATGCACTGAAACCGGGTGTGAAAGTCATCGCCCCGTGGCGCGAGTGGGACCTGCTGTCGCGCGAGAAGCTGATGGACTACGCCGAGAAGCACGCCATCCCGATCGAGCGCCACGGCAAGAAGAAGTCGCCGTACTCCATGGATGCCAACCTGCTGCACATCTCCTACGAGGGTGGCGTGCTGGAAGACACCTGGACCGAGCACGAAGAAGACATGTGGCGTTGGACCAAGTCGCCGGAAGCGGCGCCGGACACCCCCACCTATATCGAGCTGACCTACAAGGCCGGTGACATCGTCGCCATCGACGGCAAGGCCATGACCCCAGCGCAGGTGCTGGCCGAACTGAACCGCATAGGCGGCGAGAACGGCATCGGTCGTCTGGACATCGTTGAGAACCGTTTCGTCGGCATGAAGTCCCGCGGCTGCTACGAAACCCCCGGCGGCACCATCATGCTCAAGGCCCACCGCGCCATCGAGTCGATCACCCTCGATCGCGAAGTGGCACACCTGAAAGACGAGCTGATGCCGAAGTACGCCAGCTTGATCTACAACGGTTTCTGGTGGAGCCCGGAGCGTCTGATGCTGCAACAGATGATCGACGCCTCCCAAGCCAACGTGAACGGTGTGGTGCGCCTGAAGCTGTACAAGGGCAACGTCATCGTCACCGGTCGCAAGTCCGACGATTCGCTGTTCGACGCCAACATTGCGACCTTCGAGGAGGACGGCGGCGCCTACAACCAGCAGGACGCGGCAGGCTTCATCAAGCTCAACGCCCTGCGCATGCGTATTGCTGCAGGCAAGGGCCGCAAGCTGGTCTAACAGACTGTTGAAAAACTACCTGCGTTGGCAATACTGCGTTAAAAACGGCCTCAAAATGCTCATTTACAACTCGTAAACTGCGCTTTTTCGGCCGTTTTTGCCTTGTCTTGCCTGCCTCGCCTACGTTTTTCAACGGCCTGCTAAGCTGAACTTCTTGCCTCACAAGGACCCCGGCCAAGTGCCGGGGTTCTGCTTTCTGAAAGGGGGAAACCTGATGAGACTGCTGCATACCATGCTGCGTGTCGGCGATCTGGACAAATCCATCGCCTTCTACACCGAGGTGTTGGGCATGACCCTGCTGCGCCGCAAGGATTATCCGGACGGCCAGTTCACCCTGGCCTTCGTCGGTTACGGCGACGAGGCGCATAACAGTGTGATCGAGCTGACCCACAACTGGGGCGTCGAGCACTATGAGCTGGGTACCGCTTACGGCCATATCGCTCTGGAAGTCGAGGACGTCTACAAGGCCTGCGAGGATATTCGCTGCCGCGGTGGCAAGATCACCCGCGAACCTGGCCCGATGAAGCACGGCACGCGCATCCTGGCCTTCGTCGAGGATCCGGACGGCTACAAGATCGAGCTACTCTCACCGTCTTGCCGCGACTGATCGCGATATACGAAAAACCCCGCGATCAGCGGGGCTTCTTCTGTGCAGCTCGATAATCAGATATCGAAGTCGTATTCGGCCAGCTGTTTGTGCAGGCGCCGCTCTTCGAGGAAGTTGTCGATGATGCGACGCTTGGTCAGGTTGGTCTTGGCGACTTCCACCGCAGGCTCGGCATCGTCCGATTCATCCGCGACAAAGTCTTCGTCCAGCTCGAGATCTTCTTTGTCAGTGCTCATCTATTCCACTCCAGGCCAGTGACTGGGGCCATTTGCGCACCTTATAGCGGCAAAAATTGAGCGGGTAAAAAAGATTTTTTCAATCAGAAGATCGCTGGATTCTATGGTCGATCAATCGTCGGACGTTTTCGCCTTGTACTCGCACAGGTCTTCGATGCGGCAGGCACCGCAGCGTGGTTTGCGCGCGGTGCAGACGTAGCGCCCGTGCAGGATCAGCCAGTGGTGCGCGTCGAGCAGATAATCCTTGGGCACGAACTTGAGCAGCTTCTTTTCCACCTCGACCACGTTCTTGCCCGGTGCGATGCCGGTTCGGTTGCTAACGCGGAAGATGTGCGTATCCACGGCCATGGCCAACTGGCGAAATGCGGTGTTGAGCACCACATTGGCGGTCTTGCGACCAACGCCGGGCAGTGCCTCGAGATCCTCGCGGTTGTCCGGCACGACGCTGCCGTGCTTCTCGATGAGGATGCGGCAGGCCTCGATGACGTTCTTCGCCTTGCTGTTGTACAGGCCGATGGTCTTGATGTACTCGGAAAGTCCCTCGACGCCGAGGGCGTAGATGGCCTCCGGCGTATTGGCCACGGGAAACAGCTTGGCCGTGGCCTTGTTGACGCTGACGTCGGTGGCCTGGGCAGAAAGCGTCACCGCCACCAGCAGCTCGAACGGCGTGCTGTAGGCCAGCTCGGTCTTCGGCTCGGGGTTGTCTTCGTGCAGGCGGCGGAAGATTTCCAAGCGCTTGGCTGCGTTCATTCTATTACTCCGGTAACGCGAACGCGGCGGCTTTGTGCGGGCAGCTCGGGCGCGGCGGCTTTGGCTCGTTCGGCGGCGATCTGGTCGATGCGGTTCTTGCCGGCGATCAGCAGGCCCAGGACGATGAAGGCGCCCGGCGGCAGTATAGCCAGCAGAAAGCCGCGGTAATCGTGCACCAGGGTGAGTTTCCAGTCGGCGGCCATCGGGCCGAACAGCAGGTGCATGTTGGCGAACAGTGCGCCAGTGCCGAGCAGCTCGCGGATGGCGCCGATCAGCACCAGCACGGTGCCGAAGCCCAGGCCCATCATCAGGCCGTCGTAGGCGGCGCGGGCCGGGTCGTGCTTGGCGGCAAAGCCGTCGGCGCGCCCGAGGATCACGCAGTTGGTGGTGATCAGCGGAATGAAGATGCCGAGGATCTGGTACAGCTCGTAGGTGTAGGCCTGCATCAATAGCTCGATGCAGGTGGTTAGTGCGGCGATGATCATGACGAAGGCCGGCAGGCGCACAGCGGTGTTGACCACGCCGCGTACCAGCGACACGGCGGTGTTCGAACACACCAGCACCACCGCGCTGGCCAGGGCCAGGCCCAAGGCATTGACCGTGGAGTTGCTCACCCCAAGCAGCGGGCAGAGGCCGAGCAACTGCACCAGTGCGGGATTGTTCTTCCACAGACCATTGAGGGTGATTTCGCGGTAGCTGGTCATCGTTCGTCCTCCGCCAGACCCAGTAACTGGGCGCGGTGCGTGTCGAAGTAGCGCAGGGCGCCATGCACGGCCTTGACCACGGCGCGTGGGGTGATGGTGGCTCCGGCGAACTGGTCGAAGTCGCCGCGATCCTTTTTCACCGCCCAGCCGTCTTCGTTGGGGGCGTTCAGAGATTTGCCCTCGAAGCTGCGTATCCAGTCGCTCTTGGCCAGTTCGATCTTGTCGCCCAAGCCAGGGGTTTCCTTATGGCTGAGCACGCGTACGCCAGCCAGGCTGCCATCGGCGAAGATGCCCACCAGCAGGTGGATGGCGCCGCTGTAGCCGTCCGGTGCGGTCACCGGCAGGATCAGCGCGCTGGGCTGGCCACCCTTGAGCGCCAGATAGGCCGACTGTGGGCTGCGGTGACCCAGCTCGGGGGCGTTGAGCTCGACGCGGTCATCCAGCAGATGATTGTCGTAGCTGCCGGCCGGCAGGATTTCCGCCAGGGCGCGCACCTGCGCTTCGCGCTCGGCGTTGGCGATGCGCTCGGCGGTGCCCTGTTGCAGCAAGGCGACGGTGCCGACGGTGCCGATGGCGAACAGGCCAAGCACCAGGGCGTTTTTCAGCATCGAGCGGCTGATTTCCGGCAGCATGCTCATTCTCCCAGCTTGAAGCCGCTATTGGGCTTGCGGTGGCCGTAGCTGCGCGGCCGGGTGTAGTAGTCGATGGTCGGCGCCGCCAGGTTCATCAGCAACACGGCGAAGGCCACCGCATCCGGGTACCCGCCCCAGGTGCGAATCACGTAGACCAGCACACCGACTCCGATGCCGAACACCAAGCGTCCGCGATTGCTGGTAGCACCGGATACCGGGTCGGTGACGATGAAGAAAGCGCCGAGCATGGTAGCGCCGGTGAGCAGGTGGAACAGCGGCGAGCCGTTGGAGTCCGAGCCGCTGCCGTTCCAGAACAGCAGGCTCATGACGAAAAGCGCGGCGAGCATGCCCACTGGCGCATGCCAGGTGATCAGGCGCTTGTGCAGCAGATACAGGCCGCCGGCGAGGAAGGCCAGGTTGACCACCTCGCTGCCGGCACCGCCGAAATGGCCGAAGGCCGGGTTACTGGCGTGCAGCTCGTCGATGGTCAGGCTCTTATTGACCTTCAATGCGTCCAGCGCGGTGGCCTGGGCCCAGCCATCCGGCAGGCTGGCGATACCGAGGATGTGCTTGATGCCGTCCAGTGCGGCGACGCCATGTGGCGTGGGCCAACTGGTCATGTCGACGGGGAAGGAGATCAGCACCACCACGTAGCCGACCATGGCCGGGTTGAACGGGTTCTGCCCGAGGCCGCCGTAGAGTTGTTTGCCGAAACCGATGGCGAAGCCGCAGGCGATCAGCGTCAGCCACCAGGGTGAGTAGGGCGGCAGGGCCAGGGCCAGCAGCACGGCGGTAACCAGGGCGCTGTAGTCCTTGAGGAAGAAGGCGATCGGGCGTTTACGTGCCGCCAGCAATGCAGCCTCGAAGCCCAGGGCGCAGAGGCTGGCCCAGAGCAGGTTGAACAGGGTGCCGATGCCGAACAGCCAGGTCAGGGCGAGGATGCCCGGCACGCAGGCCAGCAGCACCTGTAGCATGACCTGCTGGGTTCGGTTGCTGCCCTTGGCGTGGGGCGATGTGATGCGGGGCAGGGCCATCGGCGCTCCGGTCGTTACTGTCGCGGCGCCTTGTCGGGCGCGGTTCCCGGATTGCATCCGGGCTACGGTTGTCTGTGCCGCCCGGGTGCCCCGAGGCGACGGGTGTCTTTTGTAGCCCGGATGCAATCCGGGGCGCTGTACCGGCGTGCCGGCGGTTTCGTTCCCCCTCTCCCGTTTACGGGAGAGGGGCGGGGAGAGGGTGCGGCGTACTGGCCCTCTCCCCAACCTCTCTCCCACAAGTGGGAGAGGGGCTTTAATCGCAGTGCTGCCTGCCCTGGAGGTAATCCGGGGCGAACGCTACCTCTGGTATTCGGCCAGCTTGCGTTCGGCTTCGGCCAGGCGGTTACGCGCCTGTTCCAGCGCCTCGCCAGCAGCGCTCTCGTCACGCTCCAGCTTGCGCAGGTCGGCGCGGGCGAAGGCAACTTCAGTTTTCAGGGCTTTCAGTTCGGCATCCACGCCGGGGCGTTCGGTGCGTACCAGCTCCGGCGCCGGCTTGCCCGAGGCCGCCTCCGCGGCATGCAGGGCTTGCTCGGCGGCGGCCTGGGCATCGCGCAGCGGCTGCAGCGCAGCTTCGTCGCTGCCTGCCTTCTCGGCCTTCTTCAGCTCGGCGCGTTTCATCGCCAGCTCGACCTTGGCCTTCTTCAACGCCTCGTCGCCGGCCGGTTTGGCGGCGGGGGCGGGCGCCTGCTTCTCCAGGTCGGCCAGGGACTTCTCGGCTTCTTCCAGCTGCTGACGCAGACGGGCGATCTCTGTCTGCTGGTCGTCGTCCGGGTTCTCGATCTTTTCCAGCTTGCGCAGCTGGGCCTTGAGCATGGCGGCTTCGATCTTGGCCTTTTTCAGCGCTTCGTCACCGGCGGGTTTGGCCGCGGAGGCGGGTGTCTGGCTCTCCAGATCGGCCAGGGCCTTCTCGGCTGCTTCCAGTTGCTGACGCACGCGGGCAATCTCGGTCTGCTGCTCGTCGTCCGGGTTCTCAATTTTCTCCAGCTTGCGCAGCTGGGCCTTGAGCATGGCGGCGTCGATCTTGGCCTTCTTCAGCGCCTCGTCACCGGCCGGCTTGGGCGCGGAGGTAGGGGCAGCTGCCTGTGCGTCTGCCAGGGCCTTTTGCGCGGCTTCGGCAGCGGCGCGCAGCTCGCTGACCTGCGCCTGCAGTTCCGGCGTGTCGTGAGCGGCCAGCTGTTTTTCCGCCTTCTTCAGCGCGACCTGGGCCATGCTGGCTTCGATCTTGAGTTTCTTCAGCGCTTCATCAGCCGGCGCCGCTGCCGCTACAGGTGGTGCTTCGGCCTGCGCTGCCTTGGCGCGCGCAGCTTTCTCGGCGCGGGCCTTGCGTTCGGCTTCCTTCTGCTCCTCGGCGCGGCGCAGGCGTTCCTGGCGCTGCTCGAAACGCTGTTTGGAGTGCTCGGCCTTGAGCTGCTTCTGCTCCAGCTCGCGGATCTCCGCCTTGGCCACACGGTAGTACTGCACCAGCGGAATGCTCGATGGGCAGACGTAGGCGCAGGCGCCGCACTCGATGCAGTCGAACAGGTTGTGCGCCTTGAGCTGCTCGTGCTCCTGACCGAGGGCGAAGAAGTGCAGTTGTTGCGGCAGCAGGCTGGCCGGGCAGGCCTCGGCGCACTCGCCGCAGCGGATGCAGGGCATGGCCGGCGGTGGCGGCGGCAGTTCTGTGACGGTGCTGGCCAGCAGGCAGTTGCTGGTCTTGATCAGTGGCACATCGAGACTGGGCAGGGTGAAGCCCATCATTGGGCCGCCCATGATCAGGCGATTGAGTTTGCTGGGGTCCAGCGCGGCGAACTCCAGCAGCTCGCCCACCGGCGTGCCCAGCAGAGCCTCGACATTGCCAGGTCGCGCCAGCGCTTCGCCGGTCAGAGTGGTGATGCGCGAAATCAGCGGCTTGCCCAGTACCACCGCGTCGTGAATGGCCGTGCAGGTACCGACGTTCTGGCAGAGGATGCCGATATCGGCGGGCAGGCCGCCGCTTGGCACCTCGACGCCGGTGAGAATCTGGATCAGCTGTTTCTCGCCGCCGGATGGGTACTTGGTTGGGAATACCCGTACCTGATAATCGCGGCCGACACACGCAGCGCGCACGGCGGCGATGGCCTCGGGTTTGTTGTCTTCAATGCCGATCAGCACCTGCTGCGGCTGAATCAGGTGGGCCAGTACCTCGATACCAGCCACCAGCTCGGCGGCGCGCTCGCGCATCAGCACGTCATCAGCGGTGATGTAAGGTTCGCACTCGGTGCCGTTGATGATCAGGGTGTGGATCTTCTGCGTCGGCCGTGCGGTGAGCTTGACCGCCGTGGGGAAGCCGGCGCCGCCGAGGCCGTTGATGCCGGCCTCGCGGATCAATGCCAGCAGTTCGGCGGGTTCCAGGCTGCGGTAGTCGGCGGGGGGCGTCAGTTCGATCCACTCGTCCAGGCCATCGCTGTCGATGACGATGGCCGGTGCCAGCATGCCGGAAGCATGCGGATAAGGCTGCTCATCGATAAAGGCGACGCTGCCGGAAGTCGGTGCATGCAGCGGCACACTGACGAAACCGTTGGCGTTGGCGATCTTCTCGCCCTTACGTACGCGTTGGCCGACCGCCACACAGGGCTCAGCGGTTGCGCCAATATGCTGGCCGAGCGGCAACACCAGGCGTTTGGGCAGTGGCGCCTGCTGGATCGGTGTGCGGTTGGACAGCTCCTTGCGCTCGGCTGGGTGGATGCCGCCAGGGATATCCCAGAACTTTTCCTGCACCGTCATGCCGCCTGCTCCCGGTCACTGGCGATCAACTGGCCGGGTGCCAGCGGCTTGTCCCACTTCCAGCTTTGTACCGTGCTACCGACTTCGATCATGTCGATGCAGTCCACCGGGCAGGGCTCGACGCACAGGTCGCAGCCGGTGCACTCGCTGACGATCACCGTATGCATCTGCCGCGCCGCGCCGACGATGGCATCCACCGGGCAGGCCTGGATGCACTTGGTGCAGCCAATGCACTCAGCTTCGCGGATAAACGCGACCATCTGCGGCTTTTCGCCTTCCACCGCGTCCAGAGGCTCCGCCTCGACGTCGAGCAGATCGGCCAGGGCGGCGATGGTGGCTTCGCCGCCGGGCGGACACTTGTTGATCTTGTCGCCGCCGGCGATGGCCTCGGCGTAGGGTTTGCAACCGGGATAGCCGCATTGGCCGCACTGGGTCTGCGGCAGCAGGGCATTGATTTGCTCGGCGATGGGATCGCCCTCGACCTTGAAGCGCACGGCGGCGAAACCGAGGATGGCTCCGGCGATCAGGCACAGCGCAAGCAGGGCGAGGACAGCGACCAGAACCAGGCTCATAGCTTGATCAGCCCGGAGAAGCCCATGAACGCCAGTGACATTAACCCGGCGGTGATCATGCCGATGGCCGCGCCCTGGAAGGATTTCGGCACGTCGGCGATGGCGATGCGCTCACGCATGGCGGCGAACAGCACCAGTACCAGGGAGAAGCCCAGGCCGGCAGCGAAGCCGTTGACGGTGGCGGTGATGAAGGTGAATTCGGCCTTGTTGGCGTTGAGCAGGGCGACGCCGAGGACGATGCAGTTGGTGGTGATCAGCGGTAGGAAAATGCCCAGCACGCGATAGAGTAGCGGGCTGGTCTTGTTCACCACCATCTCGGTGAATTGCACCACCACGGCGATCACCAGGATGAAACTGATGGTACGCAGGAATTCCAGGTCCAGCGGCTTGAGCACGTACTGCTGCACCAGGTAGCTGCACATGGCCGCCAGGGTCAGCACGAAGGTGGTCGCCAGGGACAGGCCGATCGCGGTTTCGATCTTCTTCGACACGCCCATGAACGGGCACAGGCCGAGGAACTGCACCAGCACGAAATTGTTGACCAGGATGGCGCTGACCATGATCAGGACGAGTTCGGTCATCGGTTTGCCGTCGAATGCACAAAGGCCTTAGGAAAAGGGCGCCTATTATCGGGAAGCGGCCCTGGCCATACAAGCCGGATGCGGCGAATTGCCTGCTGTTGGCGACCTTTCGTCACGCCTTGGTCAACGGCTGGTCAGACGTCTCCACAGCTTGCGCAGGCCGAGCGCTACCGGGAACAGCACGATAAGGAAGGGCAGGCTATAGCCGATGAACTCGATGAGGTTGGCAGTACCTTCTGCGAGGTTGTCGGTTAGGCGCGAAAAGGCCTCGCCGATACGCCCCAGGGGCGAGCGCTCGTAGGGGCTGCTGAAGCTAAGGGTCAGCAGGTTGGTATCCAGGCGCCGTTGCTGTTGGGCGGCCTCCTGGGCGATGGCCTGCAGTTGTACCTCCAGTGCTGCCTGCTCTCGGGCCAGCGCCAGCAGGTCGGCCACGGCCAGATCGTCGCGTTGTTCGAACTGCTGCAAGGTCCGTTGCTGGCGCAGCAGTTGCTCGTGCTGACGACGATTATCGCTCACAGCCTGGGCCAGGTCCTCGGCGCGAGTGCTGCGGCTGACCAGCTCACCGCCCTCGCTGGCCAGGGCGGTGATGGCCTCGACCCCGCCGGGCACGATACGCAGAGTGAGGTCGCCACGCGGCGCATGGCCGCTACTTTGCTGTGCGGCGATCAGGCTGCAGGCGCCGAAACGTTCGCTCAGGCAGGCTTCGCGAGTGGCGGCGATGCGTTCGCCGATCTGCTCGGCGGCCAGTTCTATGCCGACTTGATGCTCATAGGCCAGGTAGCTGCCAGCCTGGTTGCGTTCACCTTGCAGGGCGCCACCGAGCGGGGCTCCCGATTGCTCGGAGCAACCGGCCAGTGCGGCCAGCAGCGTCACTACCATCCATGGCTTCATCCGTGCCTCCTGGCGTTTGGCTTATTTGACGCGTTGGCCCGGCTTGGCGCCGCTGTCCGGGCTGAGCAGGTAGATTTCCTCACCACCGGGGCCGGCAGCCAGGACCATGCCTTCGCTGACGCCGAACTTCATCTTGCGCGGTGCCAGGTTGGCCACGTACAGAGTCAGGCGACCTTCAAGCTTGCTCGGGTCCGGGTAGGCGGACTTGATGCCGGAGAACACGTTGCGTTTTTCGTCACCGATATCCAGTGACAGGCGCAGCAGTTTGTCGGCGCCCTCGACGAACTCGCATTTTTCGATCAGTGCAATGCGCAGGTCGACGGCGGCGAAGGCGTCGAAGTTGATCTCGGCGGCCAGCGGGTCTTTGCTCAGTTCTCCGTTGCCTTGTGGCTTGGGCGCTTCGGCGGCCAGGTCTTCCTTGGAGGCTTCGACCATGGCTTCGATCTTCGGTTGTTCGATGCGGGTCAGCAGCGGGTTGAACGGGTTCAACTGGTGGTTGGCCAGCGGCAGCGCGAGGTCTGCCCAGGTTTGCGGTTTCACGTTGAGGAAGGCTTCGGCGTCACTGGCCAGTTTCGGCAGCACCGGCTTGAGCATGATCACCAGCTGACGGAACAGGTTGACGCCCAGTGCGCAGATTTCCTGCACCTCGGCCTGCTTGCCCTCGACCTTGTTCAGCGCCCAGGGTGCCTTGTCGGCGATCCAGGCGTTGGCACGGTCGGCCAGTGCCATGATTTCGCGCATGGCACGGGAAAAATCACGCGCTTCGTAGGCCTCGGCGATGCTCGGCGCGGCAGCCTGGAAGGCATCCCACAGCTCGGGCTCCGGGTTGGCTGCAACCAGCAGTCCTGCGTTGCCCTTGTGGATGAAGCCGGCGCAGCGGCTGGCAATGTTGACCACTTTGCCGACCAGGTCCGAGTTGACCTTCTGCACGAAGTCCTCGAGGTTCAGGTCGAGGTCGTCCACGCCACGGCCCAGCTTGGAGGCGTAGTAGTAGCGCAGGTATTCCGGGTTGAGGTGATCCAGGTAGGTGCGCGCCTTGATGAAGGTGCCGCGCGACTTGGACATCTTCTGCCCGTTGACGGTCAGGTAGCCGTGCACGTTGACTGCAGTCGGCTTGCGGTAGCCCGCGCCTTCGAGCATGGCTGGCCAGAACAGGGCGTGGAAGTTGACGATGTCCTTGCCGATGAAGTGATACAGCTCGGCGCTCGAATCCTTGCCCCAGAATGCGTCGAAGTCCAGCTCCGGGCGTTTGCTGCAGAGGTTCTTGAAGCTGGCCATGTAGCCGATTGGCGCGTCCAGCCAGACGTAGAAGTATTTGCCCGGCTCGCCGGGAATCTCGAAGCCGAAGTAGGGCGCATCGCGGCTGATGTCCCACTCCTGCAGGCCGCCGTCGAGCCACTCGGCGATCTTGTTGGCCACTGCTTCCTGCAACGCGCCGGAGCGCGTCCACTGCTTGAGCATGGCTTCGAAATCCGGCAGCTTGAAGAAGAAGTGCTGCGACTCCTTGAGCACCGGCACGGCGCCGGAGATGGCCGAGCGCGGGTTCTTCAGCTCGGTCGGCGAATAGGTGGCACCGCATTTCTCGCAGTTGTCACCGTACTGGTCCTCGGTGCCGCATTTCGGACAGGTGCCCTTGATGAAGCGGTCGGCGAGGAACATGCCCTTCTCGGGATCGAAGTACTGGGTCACCGCGCGGGTGGCGATATGGCCCTTGTCGCGCAGCGCCAGGTAGATGGACGCCGATAGCTCGCGGTTTTCCTCGGAGTGAGTCGAGTGGTAGTTGTCGAAGTCCACACCAAAGTCTGCGAAGTCGGCCATGTGCTCGGCACGTACGCCATCGATCAATTGTTCGGGCGTGATGCCTTCTTTCTCGGCGCGCAACATGATCGCCGAGCCGTGGGCGTCGTCGGCGCAGACGTAGATCGCCTGATTGCCGCGCAGTTTCTGGTAGCGCACCCACATGTCGGTCTGCACGTACTCGAGCATATGGCCGAGGTGGATGGAGCCGTTGGCATAGGGGAGGGCGCTGGTAACGAGAATCTTGCGGGCTTCGGTCATGGTGATCGGCTGCACTGGTAAAACGAGGGAAGTCGGCAACTATAAGGGAAGCGACAAGCTTCAAGCTACCTGCGGCAAGGAAAAGCGCATGCTGCATTGCATGCGAAGGCTGCTGTTATGATGACGGCCTGTTTTTCTGCCTGTCTTCTGGAGTTCTTGCATGAGTGCCGTCACCCGCGAAGCGGTCGAAGCCTGTCTGCGTCAGTTCACCGATCCCCACCTCGATCAGGACCCGGTCAGTGCCGGCTGCCTGCGCGAGGTCGACATCCAGGGTGCGCGCGTCGCCGTGCGTCTGGAGCTGGGCTACGCCGCCGGTCTGTTCAAGAGCGGCTGGGCGCAGATGCTGCAGATGGCGCTGGAGAACCTCGATGGTGTCGACAGCGCGCGGGTGCAGGTCGATTGTGTGATCGACTCGCACCAGGGCCAGGCTCAGGTACCGGGGCTGGCCGGGGTGAAGAACGTGATCGCCGTGGCCTCGGGCAAGGGCGGCGTGGGCAAATCCACCACGGCGGCCAACCTGGCGCTGGCGCTGGCCCGCGAGGGCGCGCGCGTGGGCATCCTCGATGCCGATATCTACGGCCCGAGCCAGGGCATCATGTTCGGTATCGCCGAGGGCACGCGGCCGGAGGTGCGCGAGCAAAAGTGGTTCGTGCCGCTCGAAGCCCATGGCGTGCAGGTGATGTCCATGGCCTTTCTCACCGACGACAACACGCCGATGGTCTGGCGCGGGCCGATGGTCAGCGGCGCCTTGCTGCAACTGATCACCCAGACCGCTTGGAACGATCTCGATTACCTGGTGGTGGACATGCCGCCAGGCACCGGCGACATCCAGCTGACCCTGGCGCAGAAGGTGCCGGTGGCCGGCAGCGTGATCGTCACCACGCCGCAGGATCTGGCGCTGCTCGATGCCAAGAAAGGCGTGGAGATGTTCCGCAAGGTGCATATCCCGGTGTTGGGCGTGGTGGAGAACATGGCGGTGCACATCTGCTCCAATTGCGGTCATGCCGAGCACCTGTTCGGCGAAGGCGGTGGCGAGAAGCTGGCTGCGCAGTACGGCGTCGAATTGCTGGCCTCGTTGCCGCTGTCGATGGCTATCCGCATGCAGGCCGATGACGGCAAGCCCACCACCATTGCCGATCCGGAAAGCCAGATTGCCATGATCTATCAGGATCTGGCGCGCAAGGTCGGCGCGCGTATCGCCCTGGCGGGCAAGCCGGCGATGCCGAGCATCGAGATCAGCGAGGACTAATAGCGGCCGCGCAGCGGCCCTCTGATGACCCTCTCCCGTTTGCGGGAGACGACTGCATGGATGCAGGAGTTAGAGCGATGCAGGATGCCCAAGCCGAGGGTCCCCGAAGGGCGGGAGAGGGCAACGCTGGCGACTCGGTCCTGGCGTGGCTAAGCCCACTCAGATTCCGCTTCTGTAGGAACGGCTGGGCGGCATCCGCTTCAGCCGCGAGTCGCGGATAAATCCGCTCTACAAAGGCGTGCAGTAAACCATAAAAAAGCCCCGCACTAGGCGGGGCTCTTTTCAAGCGGGGTAGTGCAGGTTAGATAACCTGAACTTCCTCAGCCTGCATGCCTTTCTGGCCACGGGTAGCCACGAAGGAAACCTGCTGGCCTTCCTTCAGGGTTTTGAAACCGTCGCTCTGGATGGCTTTGAAGTGAACGAAGAGGTCGTCACCGGATTGCGGGGTGATGAAGCCGTAGCCTTTCTCATCGTTGAACCACTTAACGGTGCCAGTCTGACGATTGGACATGTGATGTCTCCTAACAAAAGTAATAACAGCCCTGGAAAAGCCCAGGCCGGGACTGAGTGCAACGAGTACTAGGAGTCGGACGATGTTTGGATCGAGATCTAGGCATCTAGTAGCGATTCGCGGTGACACATGCAGCACAGTGGGGACACCATACGTGTTTTTATCGCCAAGTGCGAATAGTCGATGCAGCTTTTTTTGCAAATTATCGACGCCGCCTGATGCGGCAAGCTTTGAAGCATGGCCCTGGGCTCGGTAAGATGCGCTCACTTTTTTCGCAACAGCCCAATTCAGGACTCCTCGCCATGAGCATCAAATCGGACAAGTGGATTCGCCGCATGGCCCAGGAACACGGCATGATCGAGCCGTTCGTCGAGCGTCAGGTGCGTGGCGCCGACGCCAGCCGTGTTATTTCCTACGGTGTTTCCAGCTACGGCTACGACGTACGCTGTGCCGACGAATTCAAGGTGTTCACCAACATTCACTCCGCCGTGGTGGACCCGAAGAATTTCGACGAGAAGAGCTTCGTCGACATCAAGAGCGACGTCTGCATCATTCCGCCGAACTCCTTCGCTCTGGCCCGTACCGTCGAGTACTTTCGCATTCCGCGTGACGTGCTGACCATTTGCCTGGGCAAGAGCACCTACGCGCGCTGCGGCATCATCGTCAACGTCACACCGCTGGAACCGGAGTGGGAAGGTCACGTGACACTGGAATTCTCCAACACCACCAACCTGCCGGCGAAGATCTACGCCAACGAAGGCGTGGCGCAGATGCTGTTCCTGCAGTCCGACGAGGCCTGCGAGGTCTCCTACCGCGACCGCGGCGGCAAGTATCAGGGGCAGACGGGCGTAACCCTGCCGAAAGCCTGATCAAACGTGGGAGCACCAGAAAGCCGGGCCAAGCCCGGCTTTTTCATGAGCGAAATCGGAGTCAGGGAACATGACCATCGACACGATATTGAAGCGGACCGTCTTTTTCTCTCTGCTGCTTGCATGTCTGTCAGCTCGCGCCGAGCTTCAGGTGTATTCGGGCGGCAATGTGTTCGGCCTGGCGCCTACGGCGTCGCCAGCGGATTTTGCCATGACCCTTGGCGAGCCCAGTGCGGAGTTACCGCTACAGGGGGAGCGCCGTGGTCTGCTGTATGGCAACAGCCTGATGCTGGTGTTCGACGGCAACCGTTTGCGTGAAGTGCGTTGCTGGCTGGTGCCGCGTTTTACCGGCGATCTTTACTTGGGCTGGTTGCAGGAGGTGCCTGCACGCGCCGGGCTGGAAGGCTTCGTGCTGGATGATCGGTTGCGCCTTGGTATGCCGCGTGAAGAGGCGGAGCCGGTGCTGTCAGATCTGGAGGGTTCGGCCGACCAGAATTCGGCCGTGGCGATCAAGCATGGCCAGCCAGTCTGGCTCGGCTTCGGCCGGGCCGACACTCATGCACAGGCCGAGGACGGCGAGCCGCAGGTGCTGGTATCGCTCACCGTGCATTTCGGGGCCCAGCCGGCCCGCTAAAAGTTGGAATTAGTACCTGCTGGAGAACTCTACCCCTCTGCAGTCCATTCTGAACGAGGGTAGAACCATGTCCGTTGCAGCCTTTACCTTGATCTCCAGCGGGATTCGGGCTGGCGATATTCCCGGCCAGCCGCAGCCCGATATTCCTGATCAGCCAGGTAAACCCGTGCCACCGCAGGAGCCGGGTGAACCGACGGTGCCGGATCAGCCGCCACCCGCGCCTGTGGCCCAGTGTCGGCCGCGGGAGGTATTCGAGCGCGGCGCCTCACCGGCTGAACGCATTGCGGGTGAGTGGCATTGAGCAGATGTGCACACGAAGAAGCCGGGCAATGCCCGGCTTCTCTTTGCTTGTGTAAATCACGGTACCAGCGGTAGCTCGCGTTTGTGACGCGAGGCGTCATAGGTGCGCACGATGGTGGCGTAGGCCTCGTCACTGACCTTCTGGCCATGCAGGAAGGCGTCGATCTCGGCATAAGTGACACCGTGGGCTTCCTCGTCCGGCTTGCCGGGGCGCAGTTCCTCCAGGTCGGCCGTGGGCGTCTTCTGCACCAGATGTTCAGGGGCGCCCAGGTGCGCAGCGATGGCGCGTACCTGGTGCTTCACCAGGCCCGACAGCGGAGCGAGGTCACAGGCGCCGTCGCCGAACTTGGTGAAGAAGCCCATCACTGCCTCGGCTGCGTGGTCGGTGCCGATCACCAGGCCGTTGTTGGCGTTGGCGATGGTGAACTGGGCGACCATGCGAATGCGTGCCTTGACGTTGCCGATCACGAAGTCGCGGCGGGCGGCGCTCAAGTGTTGCAGGTGGCTGACCTGCTGGACCAGGCCGTTGACGCTGTCGGCAATGTTGACCGTGGCGTTCTCGTCGGCGCGGATGAAGTTCAGCGAGGCCTGGGCGTCGTGCTCGTCATGCTGGGTGTTGTGCGGCAGGCGTACGGCAATGAAACGATAGTTGGCGTCACCGGTCTCTGCGCGCAGCTCTTCGACCGAAAGTTGGGCCAGGCGCCCGGCCGTAGTCGAGTCCACGCCACCGCTGATGCCCAGCACCAGCACCTTTAGGCCGGACTGCTTGAGGGTGTTCTTGATGAAGGTCTTGCGCCTTTCGATCTCGGCGCTCAACGCAGCGTCGTCGGCGAACGGCGGCACCACGTCGAGGGCGGCGGCGATTTCGGCTTGGCGGTTGCTCATGTCTGGCTCCTCACTGGGTCACGCGAAAGACGTGCTTCAGGTAATGGACGAAGTTCTCGTCGCGGCATTGGGTCTTGCCGGGGGTGTCGGAGATCTTCGCCACGGGCTGACCATTGCAGGCGATCATCTTGATCACGATGTTCATCGGCTCGACGCCGGGGATGTCGCAGGTCAGGTTGGTTCCGATCCCGAAGCTTACGTGGATTCGCCCGGAAAGTGCACGGTAGAGCCGTAGCGATTTGGGCAGGTCGAGCCCGTCGGAGAACACCAGGGTCTTGCTCATCGGATCGATGCCCAGTTTCTCGTAGTGGGCGATGGCTTTTTCCGCCCACACCAGCGGGTCGCCGGAGTCGTGGCGAAGACCGTCGAACAGCTTGGCGAAGTACAGGTCGAAGTCGGCCAGGAAGGCGTCCATGGTGATGCAGTCGGTCAGGGCGATACCCAGCAGGCCACGATACTCGCGCACCCAGCAGTCGAGCGCGGCGATCTGGCTGTCGATCAGGCGCGGGCCGAGCTGCTGGTGCGCCATCAGCCACTCGTGGGCCATGGTGCCGATGGGCTTGAGGTCGAATTCACGCGCCAGGTGCACGTTGCTGGTACCGACGAAGCGCCCGGGGAAATCGCGCTTGAGGATATGCACCGCCTGTTCCTGCACGCGGTAGGAGAAGCGCCGGCGGGTACCGAAGTCGGCCAGTTGAAAACCTGCCAGCTCGCTCGGCGAAGCCTCGGCCTTGAGCCAGTCGAGCTTCTCGTAGAGGCGCTCGGCGGCCTGCTCCAGCAGCACCTCGCGGTAGCGATAGCGGTTGCGCACCTCGCTGACGATGGCCAGCAGCGGCACCTCGAAAAGGATCACGTGCAACCAGGGGCCGCGCAGGCGGATGTTCAACTGACCGTCTTCGATGCTGGTATGCACATAGCGCAGGTTGAAGCGGAACAGGCTGAGGAAGCGAATGAAGTCCGGCTTGATAAAGGGAATGCTTTCGAGGAAGGCGAGCTGATCGACGCTCAGGCTGAGTTCGCTCAGGCGTTCGATCTGGTAGCGAATCTCGGCCAGGTAAGGCGTCAGATCCTCGCTGCTGCGGCAACGAAACTCCCATTCCACCTCGGCGTTGGGGTAGTTGTGCAGCACCGCCTGCATCATGGTCAGCTTGTAGAAATCGGTATCCAGCAGGTTTTGCACGGTGCGGTCGGCGAAGATGCTCTCGCTCATCGCAGGTTCTCCTTGGCTATGACGCTGTCCAGCTGTTCCAGGCTGGCGGCAAGTGTGATGCCGTGCTCGCCCATGGCGATACAGGCAGTTTCGGCGGTTTCGCTGGCGATGGCTCGGCAGGCCGGCAGATACACGATCACCTCGAAGCCGGCGCGGCGCAGTTGCAGGGCGGTGGTCTTGACGCAGTAGTCCAGCGCCAGACCGCCGACCAATACAAGGTCGACGCCATTTTGCCGAAGAAATTCGATCACGCCCGTGCTGCGCTTCTCGGCCAGGTCGTGGTAGCAGGCGCCATAAGGATGCAGGTCGGGCTCCACGCCCTTCCACACGAAGAAGTCGTATTCCAGCGGCGCCGGCAGGCCGTCGAGCAGTTCGAAGCCGGGTGTGCCGGGCACGCAGTGGCTGACCCAGGTCAAGTCGGCATTGACCAGCGGCAGCGCTTGCAGCATCTGCGCGTGGTCCGGCACCACCCAGGCGGCTTGCGGGCTGTGGGCGTCCTTGCTGCCGATGCGCAGTTGAGCGCGCGCTGCCAACTGGTTCAGTGCCGGGACGATGGCGTCGCCCTCGGGGACTGGCAGCTCATTTGGGCAAAGTGGGGTGAAGCCTTTCTGAGCGTCGACGTCGAAGCTGGCGATCTTCATGGTGCGCCTCCTTACTGCGCTTGGGTGATTACATATTTCATCTGGTGAAATATGTAGTCAAGCGTTTTTACCAATTCTTGCGTGAAAGAAGGCGAATTATTGGTCAAGATGAAATAAGTCCATGACGGAGGCGAATGAAAGGATGAGTGCAGTGGAAGTACTGGCCGGGGTGGATATCGTCGCACTCCGCCTGAGCGAGGAGGGGACGTTGCAGGTGCTGCTGCTGCGTCGCCAGCGCGAGCCCTATATGGGGCAGTGGGCGCTACCAGGCGTGCTGGTCAATGGTCGTTGCGCCGATGCCAGCCTGGATGCCGCCGCCGCTCGTGCCCTGGCGGACAAGGCGCGTCTGCAACCGCAGTACCTGGAACAGGTGACCACGGTGGGCAACGGCGTGCGTGATCCGCGTGGCTGGTCGCTGAGCACCTGCTACCTGGCACTGCTAGCGCCTGACGTCGTGCCGCAGGATGAAAATCTGGAGTTCGTCGAGTTGGCCGCCGTCACTTCCGGGCAGCAGGCATTGCCGTTCGACCACGCGCAACTGGTGCGTCTGGCGGCCGAGCGTCTGCGAGGCAAGTCGGTTTACAGCTCGCTGCCGCTGTATCTGCTGGCGCCGCGCTTTACCGTGACCGAAGCACTTGGGGCCTTCCAGGCCTGCCTGGGCGAGCCGGTACAGCACACCACCTTGCGCGGACGGCTGGAACGGATGAAGACCCAGGGCTGGATCAGCGAGACCGGCGAGAAGAACTACCCGAAGATGGGGCGGCCACAAAATCTTTTGGAGCATCGCCCGCTGGCGGCTGAAGTGTTCGTCTTCGACCGCAACCTGCTGGCCTAGCAACCTTCGTGTACCCGTAGCGACTCAGGGGAATACTGCGGGCAAAAAAATAGGCGCCAGAGGCGCCAGGGGAGCATTTCAATCGATGCATAGGTTCTGAACCTGCTCTGGCGAGAAAGTTCATTGCGTGATGTAGAAATGCCATCTTTTTTTTGCAGGCAAAAGAAAAGGCGCCAGAGGCGCCTTAAAACGATGATCTATGGAGTAAGTCGATTACTCAGAGTCGGGGGCCGCAGAAATGGTTCAGAGCACCCCGACGAACGGTCGTCATTTAGCCGGCATCAGCAGCAGGCGCTGGTTGCCATAGACCTTGTCCAGGTTTTCCGACTTGAACGGAAAGCTCATGTAGCCGCCCTTGAGCCATGAGTCGATGCCGTCGGCATAGTGCGGGCTGGCCGGGTTGCCGGACTGGCCTGAGCTATTGACGCCGACCAACGGCTCGTCGGCGGCGAAATCCACCACGATGCGCATCGCCGGGATCAGGAAGGTATTGAAGTCCTGGCCCCAGGCGTAGGCCGAAACGTTCAGCGTGCTGTGGTCACCGCCAGCCGGATAGGGGCCGCGGTCCAGGTAACCTTTCAAGGCGTTTATGCTGGTGCGCTGGCTGGCGCTCATGTAGGGCGCCATGCGAGTGGTGTCGGTCACCCACTCATAGGTATGAAGCTTGCCCCATTGCCAGTTGCGTCGCTCCGTGCCCAGGCGGCTTTCCAGCAGTTCGATGCTGGCGGCCAGGCTGCGTGCCAGGATAGTCGGTTTGTCTTCCTGTTCGGGGGTACGGATGTCGTTCCAGAACGGGCTGTCGGCGCGACCAAGCAGATGGTCGGCCTGGGCCGAGTAGGAGGTGTTGGCGGTTTGCACCAACGCCTGCCAGGCCGGGCTGTTTTCCGGGCCCAGCTCGTCGAGGAAGATATGCCGCGCGCTTTCATGCAGGAAGGCGCCGTAGATGGCTGCATCGGGCGAGCTGGCGGCGAGCTTGCCGTCGAAGGCAAGCAGACGCTTCAGGGCTTCGTCTGCACGCTCGCGCTGGCCAGCCGGCAGCGCAGCGATGGCCTGGCGCAGCGAGTCATGCATGGCCGGGTCGTTGAACATGGCCTGCAGCTTGGCGACGAAGGGGGACGTCTGGTCGTACTGCATGGCGATCATGCTGCGGCCATCATGACGGCCGTTGCCGGCCAGTTCGGCGATGCGTTCGGCCCGCTCAGGGTAGTACCAGGAACTGGAGAGCTGCATGCCATATCCTGGCGGCACGCTGCGTTCGTTGGCTGTACCCAGCCAGCCCTGCGGCGGGTCCTGATCGTAGGGGTGCAGCATCGGATCGGCAAAGCCGTCCCAGGCATAGCGCTCGTCCCAGCCAGGGGAGGGCAGCAGACCGCGGCCTTCACGGCGATTCGGGTAGCGACCGGTGACCTGCCAGCCGATGTGCTGGGCGTCGGCAAAAACGATATTGAGCGGCATGGCGCGGATCTCGCGCGCCGCCTCGAAGGCTTGGTCCACCGACTGCGCGCGTGATAGGTCGAAGAAGGCGTCGAGGCTCTTGTCACGCTCGAATTGCGTGGTCTTCAGCGCCAGGCCATAACCGCTCTGCAGCGGCAGAGGTTGCAACATGTGCTTGCGCTCGCCGAGCACCGTGTTGAGCAGCGGGCCATTGCGGGTTTCGTACAGTGTCTCGCGGACCGGTCGTTGGCCGCGGATGAAGAAGGTTTCCTGACGTTCGGCGACCGGTAGCCACTTGCCGTCCGCCTGGTACATCAGACGGCTGCCTTCACGCTTGATGCGCTCCAGATAAATGTCCTGATTGTCGCCCATGACCATGGTCATGCCCCAGGCGAGCTTGCCGTTGTAGCCGGCGACCACGGCCGGTACGCCCGCGAGTGATACGCCTGCGGCCTGGTACTTGGGCGAACGGATCTGCACGAAATTCCACAACGAGGGCATGCTCAGCGGCAGGTGGGTGTCGTTGGCCAGCAGGCTCTTGCCGCCGCGGGTTCGTTGCGGCGCGATGGCCCAGTTGTTCGAGGCGGCAACGCCGAGCATGTGTTGCTCGGCGATCTGCGCCGCTGTTCGGGAGATCGCTTGCAGACCTGGCAACTGTCCTTTGAGGTCGAGACCTGCGAGTTTCTCCGCCTCGGCGAAGGGCAGCGGTTCGTCCGGGTAGATCGGCAGCAACCAGGGCAGTTTGTCGGCGCCCACTTGCTGGGCCATGGTCAGTGCAGCGATTTCTTCCTGCAAATTCACCGCCAGACCGAAGTTCAGCAGGCAGAACAGCAGCACCGAATCCTCGGGCTTCCAGTACTCGGGGCGGTAGCCGGATTCAGCCAGGTCCATCGGCAGGCGGTCGCGGTAGCGGAACATGTAGGCATTGACGCCGCGTGCATAGACTTCGAAGAAGCGTTTCAGGCGAGGCGACGCGTCGGCATAGAGGATTTCCGCACTCTTCCTGAGGTTCACTGCACGCATGAAGCGGTCCATCTCCAGAGCGCCGGGCCCAGCCATTTCCGCCAGGCGGCCCTGGGCCAGCAGGCGCATGCCGACCATCTGGCTGAGGCGGTCGCCGGCATGTACATAACCCAAGGCGAACAGCGCATCGTGGAAAGTGCTCGACTCGATCAGCGGCATGCCAAGGGCGTTGCGCCGCACCGATGCGCTCTCGGCCACGCCCTGAATGCGTTCGACGCCGCGGGTGGGCGGTACGCTGTCGGCATAACGGCTGTTGAGCAGAGACTGGCAGCCGGCAAGGCCGGTCAGGGAAGCAACGAGAGTCAGGCAGGCCAGCGTGCGCATGGCGAATATCCTTGGTGTGCGAACAGGCGAGGCCAGTGTTCATCAACCGGCCACAAAGGCGCCAAGGTAATGAGGCCGTCGTGGCCTGGCAAGAGGTCTCAGGCGATTGCCCGAGACCCTTTCAGTCCTTCGTCCAGCAACCAGCGCGCGGCAACGCGTGCGGCGGCCTTATGCTGCAGTTCCAGCTCGTTGAAGCGCTTTTCGAAGCGGCGTCGCTCTGCCTTGTCCAACGCTTTCCAGGCCGCATGGGTGGGCACGTCGGCGGTTGCTTCGAAGAGCACGTGGAACACCTGGCAGCGGCTGTCATTGCTCAGGTTGCTGTCGTAGTTGTCGAGCAACACCTTGATGCGAATGGCGCCTTCGATCAGCGGCAGTTGCTCGTCGAGCAGGCTGCTGGCGAGGATGTTCAGGTCGCCGCCAATGCGCTGCTGGTGCTCCTGCTGTGCTTCCTCACGAGCGCGCTGGTTGGCCCATACACGGCGCCAAAGGTGCCAGGCATAGGCCGCCAGCGCTGCAATCAACAGCAGGCCGGTGACTAGCAGGATGAGGGGCAGGGCATCCATACGCGGTTCAGGCGCCGTGGCACTTCTTGAATTTTTTCTGGCTGCCGCAGGGGCATGGGTCGTTGCGGCCGACATCCTTCAGCGCGTTGCGTACCGGTTCCTGATGACCGTGGTTACAGTGCGGGCCATGCACATGGCCGTGATCGTGATGATCGTGGTCATGGTTGCAGTCGGGGCCGTGGACGTGAGGTTCGTTGCTCATGGTGTTACTCATGCAGGTTATTCGGGGATGAAATCGCCGGGAATTATCTCTCCATTGCGCGCCATGTGCACGCTACGGCCGAACAACATGCCTGTTTTTACTTCACCCTTGAGGCTGTAGCGAATCGGGACGTCGGGTTTTTCCAGTGCCTTGACGATCTGCCGCACATGGCGCCAGAGGTTGGTGCGTACCGGCACGTCGAAGGTGTGATGACCGTGGGCGGGCACGGTGAACCACTCGTTGGAGTAGCCCTCGGCCAGCTGGATGCCGTTAAGGTGGACGTTGTAGTTCAGCCCGCGCACGGGCAGGCTGACCCCATTGGGATTGTCGATTCGAAAGCGCAGGCTGAACTCCTGTTCAAGTAGCCTGGCCTTGATCACATCAACTTTGATGAGTTGGACGTCCGGGTCCTTGAAGCCACCTGTCATCCAGGTAGAGCATCCTGTCAGGCCTGAAAGCAGGCCGAAAAACATCAATAGGCTGATAATTCTTATCATTTGCGCCTGAGAAAACATTTCACACCCCCATTGCGGCCCAGTGTAACAAGCAAGCGCTTGGCTGCAACGGGTGAACCAGCATTATTTTCAAGACGATAGCGTCGCCGATTGGCTTGCTGGTGAATCGCGATGACATGGATGAGAAGCCTGCAGTGTCAGGGCAAGGGAACCTGCGCCATACTGAGCGGCGAATTGGACAGGAGTGTGACCATGAGTCGCTACGAGATCGCCTTCTCCGGGCAACTGGTGCCGGGGGCACAGCCGGAGTTGGTCAAGGCCAATCTGGCCAAGCTGTTCCAGGCCGATGCTCAGCGTATCGCCCAGTTGTTCTCCGGGCGCCGCATCGTGATCAAGAACAACCTCGACGCCGCAGCCGCAGAGAAATATCGGACGACTCTCGAACGTGCCGGCGCGCGTGTCGAGGTCGTCGACATGGACGTGCTGATCGAGGAAGTCGAACTCGCGCCCCCGCCGCCGCTGCCAGCCGAGTCGATGCCAGTTTCGGTGGCTGCGCCTGTTGCGGCCAGGCCTGGTCGGTTGCAGGTCGCGCCACGTGATGAATACATGGCTGCGTTCAGCGAAGTGGATGCACCGGATTTTGGCATCGCGCCGGTCGGCAGCGATCTGCAGGACGCCAGGCCCGACGCTGCAGCGCCGGCAGTGGACTTGTCGCAATTCAGCCTGGCGCCGGTGGGCAGTGACATGGGCCAGGCCAAACCGGCGAATCCGGCCCCTGCGCCGGATACCTCGCACCTGAAACTGCAGGACTGACCGCTTCACGCCTTGGCGACGCCGTGCTGCGCGGGCAGCCACGGCGTTTTTGCATCGAGCGCGGCTAGTCCGCCTTGCACTTGGCTTGTGCCTCCTTCGGTTTGAGGTTGCGCACGCTGGTGAAGAACAGCTCGCAGGTTTGCAGCTTCTCCGTCACCTGCCATTTCTGGGTGCAGCTATTAAGCATCTGCTGTGCATCGCGCGTCGGTTGCTGGCCCATGCCGGCTTGCCAGCAGGCCGCGCTCAGGTCTTGCCCCATGACCCTGATCCCCGCCGCGTCGGCAGCATCTTCGCTGCCCTTGTTGTTGGCTGGATCGGCTGCGTACCAGATATAGCTCGGATGATTGGCACCGAGTACGGAAACCTGCCGGCCGGTGCCTGCGTCGATCTGGCCGAGCCCCAGCACCGGCAGGCTTACCCCGTATTGCTGCTTGATCCAGCTGCGCACCGGGCTGCCGAAGGCGACCATCGGCAGGCTGGTGTTGTCCGGGGCGGCACTGAGCTCATCGACCATGCGGCGTTGGTAGTCGTTGAAGTAACCGTATACGCCTTCTAAGGCGCTGCCGGCACTGGCCGGGGCGGCGATGGGGGCGATGTCGACGATGGTCTGGTAGGCCGGCGTCTGTTCGGGGGCGATGCCGTTGTAGTTGAGCAGGGCGGCCCAGCGGTCGGTGGTGCTCGAACGCAGGTAGTCCTGAGCCTGGGTTAGTGAGTAGTCCGGTGGGAAGTGCAGCAGTTCGACGCTCTTGCGGTTCTCCAGTGCCATGCCCAGCGGCAGGAAGAAATACCAGTTGTACTGCCATTTGCCGTCACGATTGAGTTGGCTGGCGCCCTGATAGGCCAGGTCGCCGGCATTGAGCAATTGCAGCAGGGATTTGCCGTACTCGGCTGGTGTGCCGGCGAAGTGGGCTTGTACGCGCTCACCGTTGCGTGTGACATGTACGCTGGCCTGCGGGTAGCCATCGCGCACCAGGCTCTGCTGCAGATAGTGTTCCACCGTCTGCTCCAGCGTCCAGTCGCGGTAGCAGATCACGCTGCAGTTGTTCGGATAGGCGAACAGACGGCTGACGCGCTGGCTGTCCCCCAGGTCCAGCGTGTCCCCTTGCAGCCCGCCGGGCTGGTTGGCGCAGCCAAAGAGCAGGCTGGCCAGGATAAGAGCGATACCACTTTTCTTGTGCATGGCTTTCTCCTTGTTGAGTGTCCTCGAGGGACGATTCAACTCAAGCAGAAAGCGCGATTAACGCCAATCAGCCGTTCAGGTAAGGCGCGCAGCACTTCTTGAACTTCTGACCGCCCTGGCAGGGGCACGGATCATTGCGTCCAGCCTTCAACGGCACTGTCGGGTCGAGGAAGTACCAGCGTCCATCCACCTGAACGAAGGCGGAGCATTCGCGGTGACGATGGTCACCCTGTCCATCGTGCCAGTGGGCGACGAAGACGACCTGCGCATGCTCGGGCTGGCCGCCGAACACTTCACTGCCTTCCACTTCCAGGCCAAGCCAGGTGCTCTGGGCGCTCCAGGCAGCCATGGCTTCATGGTCGAGTGCCTGCTGCTGAATGGGCAGGGTAGTGGCCACCAGATAGTCCACCAGGCCCAGTACATAGGCGCTGTAGCGCGAGCGCATGAGAAGCTCCGCGCTGGGCGCGTGGGTGCCTGCGTGGTAGTGGCCGCAGCATTGACTCAGCGGGTTGCCGCTACCGCAGGGGCAATTGGGATCGAGGGGGTTCATCGCTCTACCACCAGTATTTGCCGAAGTTTTGTGGATTGGCCCAGAACTTTGCGTTCAACCAGTCGGGAACTTGCTTGTAATCGAGCAGATCATAGGTGAACAGATGCAGGGTCTGTCCCTCGCGCTGGAACTGCTCGCTGGCCTGCATGGCCAGGGCGAACAGGTCGGTTTCCTGCCAATCACCTGCCTTGAGGTCGAGCAATACGGCGACCCGGCTGGCGTTGAGGTTGCGAATGCCACCCAGTAGTTGCAGTCCATCGCGCTTGGGTAAGTGCTCCAGACAGTCGACCAGCAGTGCAAGGTCGAAGCGCTGTGCGGCCAGTTCCGGCGCCAGGGGAGCAGCAGGTGCAGTGGTGACCTGACACTGCGGGTGGGCGCTGTGAAAGGCGCTGACTGCGGGTAGTTCGCTTGCGCCGAGCAACAGCAGTTTCTCGGGTGTGTAGCGGGCAAGCAGTGCCGCAATGGCCTGCTGTGGAGTACGGGTGCTAAGGCTGGCGGTCATCGAACTTCCTCGAAAAGTCTGCAAAGACTAACGTGGTGTCGGTATCAGGCCTAGAGTGAGAGAAAATTATCCGCAGAAGCTGCTATAGCTGGCGGATTGTACAACTCCTGTCTTTACTACTATCGAGTCGGTTATGGGCCGATGAACATTGGAGACCTAAAGTATGAGTATCACAAGGAACGCAGTACCCCTGATTCTGGCTAGTACCCTGCTGACCGGTTGTGCCGGCCTGCAGAAAACCGACTGGCCCACCTGCGCGGCGGTAGGCGGTGTAGGTGGTGCAGCGTTAGGGGCAATCGAAAGCTCTACCTGGGCGGGTGGTGGTGCACTGGTGGGTGCTGGTATGGCTGCCGCGTACTGCTGGGTACATGGTGCCGAAGCTCAGCAGGTTGCCGTCGTCGAAGAAGAGGTCATGGTCGAGGAAGTCGCCGTGGCTGAGCCGGCCGAAGCCGTGCGCGTCGAGCTGGACGTCAAGTTCGACTTCGACAAGGCTCAGGTCAAGCAGGAAAGCTATGGCGATATCAAAGCCCTGGCTGACTTCATGAAACAGTACCCGCAGACCAGCACCGTGGTTGAAGGTCATACCGACTCCGTGGGCAGCGATGCTTACAACCAGGGTCTGTCCGAGCGCCGCGCCAGCGCCGTTCGTGACGTTCTGGTCAACCAGTATGGTGTCGAGTCCGGTCGTGTGCAGGCGGTGGGTTATGGCGAGAGCCGCCCGGTTGCCGACAACGCCACAGCCGATGGCCGTGCGATCAACCGTCGCGTAGAGGCCGAGGTCGAAGCTCAGCCGTAAGGCAGCTTCGCTTCACAAAGGCGTCAACCGCAAGGGCCCGACCGGTTCTCCATCGGTCGGGCCTTTTCTATGTGACGCTCGGGCCGTCTTAGCCAACCAACGCTGGACAGCGGCGGCGATACGTTAAGTCATGGAAAATAGCCTTCCGCTCTGGTGGTCCAGGCTGCGACCGGTTAACGTGCTGCGCTATTAGAAAATCGAGCACGAGGGCGGGGATGAAAGCACTGTTGATCATGGGCAAGGCGCTGGCCTTGGTCTTCTGGCTGGTGTTCGGTGCGGCGCTGACCAAGCGCCTGGGGGCTCCGTTCGAGCAGCTCGTCTATCTTCTCGCGGCCTTCCTGGCGCTGCTGCATGGTGTGCAGTTGTGGCTGTTCTCCGGTCTGCTGGCCGGTCGCGCCAACCCTTGGCTGGAGCGTATACAGGTGCTGCTGTTCGGTATTTTCCACCTGTATCCGCTGAAGGCGGTGCAACAACCCGATGCTCCCACTGTTGCGACGATCGAGGAGACTGCGCATGCGTAGTCTCGCTCTGTTGCTGTGCTTGTGCGCCGGCGCCGCGTCGGCAGTTACACAGGTGAAAGTGCCATCCAATACCTTGATGCGTCTGCCCGTCGCCAGCAGCAGTCTGCAGCTCGAGCGGCTGGAAGTGGCGGACCAGGCGACTCTCATGATTCCGGCTGCGGTGACCGAGCTGCGCGTCGGCGAACTGCTGATGGGGCGTGATGCTCGCATCGGTGTGGCGCCGGGTGAGCAGCCGCTGCGGCTCATTGTCGAAGATGCCGATATCGGTCCTGGCGCCTGGATCAGCGCCAAGGGCGCCGCCGGTACCTATACGCGGCCAGCGACGCCGGGGCGTGAGATCAGCCTCAAGCTGCACAAGCTGACATTCGAGTCGCTGACGCTGGATGTGCGCGGTGGTCAGGGCACGCCTGGTTATGCCGGGCTCGATGGTGCCCATGGCAAGCCGGGCGGCTGCACCTGGGGCCAGGCCAGCGCCGGCTACGATGGTCAGGACGGCACCGACGGTCATGCCGGCGCAGACGGTGGCAAGGTAACGCTGGAGGTGCCGCACTATGTGGAGGTCGAGCGCATGCAGGTATTGCTCGATGGCGGCGCGGGTGGCGCTGCGGGTTCGGCGGGGCGCCCTGGCCGCGGTGGTGCGGCCAAGGTCTGCCTGCTTTATGGCGTAGATGGCGCCGCGGATGGCAAACCGGGCCAGCCTGGGCGCGAAGGTGCGGCAGGCCGCAGTGGTGCCGTACAGGTCTTTCGCTTCTAGCTAATAGCGGCCTTCGTTGGCTCATCGTGCGAGCGAAGGCCGCCTCGTCACTCAGAATGACGGGCGCATGGCAACCAATGTCATCAGTGCCAGGCCGATCAGCAGGTTGCTACCGACCACCCTGCGAATCCGCCCCAGCACCTCGCCGCCGGCAGGCCAGTTCTCAGCCTCCACGGCTCGCCGCAGTTCGGGTAACTGCAGCGCCTGAATTCGCAGGAACAGGGCGAGCATCACCAGGTACAGCCCCATCATGATGTGTACGTAGCGCGGTGCTGCGTCGAAGCCGCTGTAGCTGATGTGCAACATGCCGACACCGGTCAGTGGCAGGGCCAGCACTGCCAGCCAGACCCAGACGAAGAACCGCTTGAACACGCTTAGCCACAGGCGCAGTCGCGCGGGCGGCTCCAGCGTTTCCACTGCGGCAGGCCGCAGGATCATCCAGGCGAAGAACATGCCCCCGACCCAGACGACAGCGGCAAGCAGATGTAAGGCGTAGAGCGGTGCATAGGGCGTCATGTGGCGTCTCCGTTGGGCCGTTTGGCAGTTCGCGGGATTCGATTGGCATGCGAGTCTGCGCCAGATCGATAGGCGCGTTATGATAGCGGCCGCTCTGCGAATACTGAAAATTTATCCAGCCTTTTTCGTTTCAGAATCCATGCTCAGTACCGAACTCAAGACCCAGATTCAGGGCGCCTATTCGCGCTTTCTCGAGGCCAAGTCGCTCAAGCCGCGTTACGGCCAGCGCCTGATGATCGCCGAGATCGCCAAGGTGCTCGGCACCATCCGGAGTGACGACGAGGGCAAGCGCCTGGGCGACCCTGCCGTGGTGGCGGTCGAAGCAGGCACCGGTACCGGCAAGACCGTGGCCTATAGCCTAGCCACCATCCCCACGGCCAAGGCTGCCGGCAAGCGTCTGGTGATTGCCACCGCTACCGTGGCATTGCAGGAGCAGATCGTGCACAAGGATCTGCCTGATCTGCTGCGCAACAGTGGCCTGAACTTCAGCTTCGCCCTGGCCAAGGGGCGTGGGCGTTACCTGTGCCTGTCCAAGCTCGATCATTTGCTGCAGGACGGTGCCGCGCAGAGCGCCACCGCACAGCTGTTCGAGGAGGAAGGTTTCCGCATCGACGTCGATGAACAGGGCCAGAAACTGTTCACCACGATGATCGAGAAACTCGCCGGCAACAAATGGGACGGTGATCGCGACAGCTGGCCGGAGGAACTGGAGGACAGCCGCTGGGCGCAGTTGACCACCGATCACAGCCAGTGCACCAACCGTCATTGCCCGAATTTCCAGCAATGTGCCTTCTATAAGGCGCGCGAAGGCATGGGCAAGGTCGACGTGATCGTCACCAATCATGACATGGTGTTGGCCGATCTCGCGCTTGGCGGCGGCGCCGTGCTGCCCGACCCGCGCGAGACCATCTATGTTTTCGATGAAGGCCATCACCTGCCGGACAAGGCCATCGGCCACTTCGCCCACTTCACTCGCCTGCGCTCCACCGCCGACTGGCTCACCCAGATCGACAAGAACCTGACCAAGCTGCTGGCACAGAATCCGTTGCCCGGTGATCTCGGCCGCCTGATCGAACAGGTGCCGGAGCTGGCCCGTGAGCTGAAGACCCAGCAGCAGTTCATGTTCAGTGCCTGTGAAGAGGTTGCCGACTTCAAGGCCGGTGAGGATATGGAAGGGCGCGAACGGCCCCGTCATCGCTTCGCCGGCGGGGTGGTGCCGGAGCATCTGACTGAACTGGGACTGGAACTTAAGAAGGGTTTCTCCAAGCTCAACGACCTGTTCACCAGCGTTACCGAGTTGCTCAAGGAGGCCATGGATGGAGAAGGCGCCGTGGGCATCGCCAGCCACCAGGCCGAGGAATGGTATCCGCTGTTCGGCAGCCTGATGGCGCGTGCCAAGGGCAACTGGGAACTATGGTTGGCCTTCACCGCTGAAGACCCAGAAGAAAGCCCGCCGATGGCGCGCTGGCTGACCTTGGCCGAGACCGGTGCGCTGTTCGATATCGAGGTCAACGCCAGCCCGATCCTGGCTGCCGAGACCCTGCGCCGCAACCTGTGGAATGTCGCCCATGGCTGCCTGGTGACATCCGCGACGCTGACCGCGCTGGGGACCTTCGACCGCTATCGCATGCGTGCCGGGCTGCCCAAGGTGGCGGTCACCGCTATCGTGCCGAGCCCCTTCCATCATGCCGATGCCGGCCTGCTGCGAGTACCGGATCTCAAGGCCGATCCTCGTGAGGCGGCGGCGCATACCGCAGCGATCATTCGTGACCTGCCGGGCCTGGTAGCGGGCAGTCGCGGCTCGCTGGTGCTGTTTTCTTCGCGCAAGCAAATGCAGGACGTGTTCGATGGCCTTGACCGTGAATGGCGCAAGCGTGTGTTCATCCAGGGCAACCTATCCAAGCAGGAGACCCTGAACAAGCACAAGGCGCGTGTCGATTCGGGTGAGGAGAGTGTGCTGTTCGGCCTGGCCAGTTTCGCCGAGGGCGTCGACCTGCCGGGCGCTTATTGCGAGCACGTGGTGATCGCCAAGATTCCCTTTGCCGTCCCGGACGACCCGGTGGAAGCGGCGCTGGCCGAGTGGATCGAGGCGCGCGGCGGCAACCCGTTCATGGAAATCGCCGTGCCGGACGCCTCGCTGCGCCTGGTGCAGGCCTGTGGTCGCCTGCTGCGTACCGAGGCCGACCGCGGCACCATCACCCTGCTCGATCGCCGTGTGGTGACCCAGCGTTACGGCAAGGCCATTCTCAATGCCTTGCCGCCGTTTCGCCGGCAGATAGATTAAGCGGTTTATTCACCGTCCCTATTGCGCTGTTCCAGCTCATCGCCCAGGCGCCCCAGCGTCGGCCGAATGCCGGCGCGGTGAGCGGCGCGGGCGATGGCGTGCGCAGCCAGCGGGGCGCTGGCCAGCAGGATCAGCAGGCCGAGAAAGGCTTCCAGGGCCAGCTCTCCGCTGCTGGCCAGGGCTACTGCTCCGAGTAATAGAACCGCGCCGAGAACCCCGGCCTTGCTCGCCGCATGCATGCGGCTGTAACTGTCGGGCAGGCGCAGTACGCCGATCGCGCCGAGCAGGGAAATCAGTGCACCGCCGAGCACCAGCAGCGAGGCCAGCCAGGCCTGGATCTCGTTCATGGGCGTTCCTCGCGTTTTTCCGGCATCTGGCTGTGAGCGTCATCGAACAGAAAGGCGAAAGCCGCCGTGCCGAGAAACGACACCAGCGCCAGCAAGACCGCGACGTCGACGAACAGTGCCTCGCCGCGTATCAGGCACAGCAATGCCATGGCCGCGACCGCCAGCAGGGTCAGGGCATCGATGGCCACAGCGCGATCCGGTCGGCTCGGCCCGCGCAACAGGCGATACAAGGTGATCAGTCCGCTCAGCGCGAGCAGGGCTGCCGCCAGGGGCAGTACCCAGGCGGCGCCGGCCAGGTGCAGGGTCATGGCATCACTCCTTCGGCTTTGCCGGCATCGAGCCAGGACAGCAGGCGGCGCTCCAGCTCGATCAGGGTGTCGGTCACGTCCTCTCGGCGGCGCGCATCCAGGGCGTGGATATAGAGCAGGCCCTGCTCAGGGTCATAGTCCAGGGCCAGGGTGCCGGGGGTCAGGGTCAGCAGGGTGCCGAGCAGGGTCACCTTGTCCACCTCACGGCGGGTAACCGGGTAGGCCAGTATCGCCGGCTCTACGTCGACCCGACGCGCCAGCACCAGGGTGGCGACGTGATAGGTGGCGAGAAACACCTGGGTGATGAACCACAGACAGAAGCTGATGCCATGTTCCAGACTGCGCGCGTAACGGCGCAGGCGCTCGACCATCAGTCCCAGCATGCGCGCCAGCAGGTAGAGCAGGGCGAAGGCCAGCAGGCCGCCGCCCAGATGGCCGGCGCCGAGGCTCCAGGCCAGTATGGCACTGGCCAGCAGATGGATGAGAAACAACATCAGGCACCTCCTGCGCCGGTGAAGGGTTGCAGATAGGCTTGCGGGTCGGCGAGCTGCGCGGCGGCCGCCACGGCATAGTCGATCAGCGGGCCGGCGCCCAGACCGATCAGTACGGTCAGCAGCGCCAGGGCACTCATGCCCAGCCACGCCGCGCGTATGCCGGTAACCGTTTGCAGCGCCTCTTCACCTCCTGGATGGGGCTTGAGAAACGCTTCGTTCCAGATCTTGTTCATCGACAGCAAGGTGAACACGCCAGTCAGCAGCGCGATGCCGGCAGCCCACCAGGCCGCAGCATCCAGGCTGGCCTTGACCAGCAGGAACTTGGCCCAGAAGCCGGACAACGGCGGTATGCCTGCCAGCGACAGCGCCGGAATGGCGAAGAGCAGCGCGAGCCAGGGCATGCGCTTATACAATCCGCCCATGTCGGCCAGCCGCTCGGAGCCACAGATGCGCGCCGCCAGGCCGCCGATGAAGAACAGGTTGGCTTTCACCACGATATGGTGGATCAAATAGAACACCGCACCAGCCAGCGCCAGTGGGGTGGCCAGGGCGAGGCCGAGGATCATGTAGCCAACCTGGCTGACGATATGGAACGACAGGATGCGCCGCACCTCGGTCTGCGCCGCCGCGCCGAGCACGCCCACCAGCATGGTGGCGCAGGCGACCCACAGCAGCAGTTGATGCGGCAGGCCATGCTCCGGCCAGAGCAGAGTCACCATCCGAATCAGCGCATATACACCCACCTTGGTCAGCAGCCCGGCGAACATCGCCGACACGGCGGTGAGCGCCACGTGATAGGTCGCCGGCAGCCAGCCGAACACCGGGAACAGCGCGGCCTTGATGGCGAACGACAGCAGCATCAGCAGCAACGCCGGCGTGACGCCAGGTGGCGCTTCACCACTGCGCATGATCACCGCCAGTTCACCCATGTTCAGCGTGCCGCTGGCGCCGTAGACCAGGCCGGCGGCGAGCAGGAAGATCAGCGTGGCGAACAGGTTCAGCGCTACATAGGTCATGCTACCGGCCAGCCGGCGGCTGCCACCGCCGAGCGCCATCAGAGCGAAGGAGGCGATCAGTAGCACCTCGAACCAGACATAGAGATTGAAGATGTCGGCGGTGATGAAGGCGCCGCAGATACCGGTCAGCAGACCCTGTATGAAGATATGGAAGTCGCGGCCGACCTTGCTGTCGTTGTCCTTGGCGACGCCGTAGAGCAGGGTGACCAGGGCTACCACAGCGCTGATGGCGATCATCACCGCTGAAAGCCGGTCGATCACCAGGCTGATGCCGAACGGAGCCTGCCAGCTGCCGACCTGGCCGCTCAGCACTACGCCCTGCGCGGCCTGCCAGACCAAAACCAGGCCCACCGCTACCAGTAGTGCGGCGCCGCTGAGGCTGAGCACGCGCACAGCCAGCAGGTGGCGACGCAGAATGATCGCCAGCAGCAGGCTGCACAGCGGAACGAGGATCGGCGCAACGAGTAACGCGTGGTTCATCGGCGACCCTCCGCATCGTCGCTTTCATGCTCGCTGTCGTGCCAGTCGGGCGCCGGTTGTTCGGTGATCGAGCTGACCGAGTCGGTGGTCTTGTCGCCATGCAGTTCGCGGGTGCGCTTGAGCAGCGCCAGGGCGAAGATGAACAGGCTGAAACCGATGACGATCGCCGTCAGCACCAATGCCTGCGGTAGCGGGTTGGCCGCCTCGACCGTATTGCCGGCCTCGACGAAGGCCGGGCGCTCGCCAAAGAAGCGCCCGGCGGTGAGAACGCCCAGGTTGATTGCATTACCCAATACCACCACACCCAGCACGACGCGCTTGAGATTGCGGTCCAGAAGCATCCACAGGCCCAGACCCGCCAGGCCTCCGGTCGTGATTGCAGCGAGCCATTCCATCAGTGGCGAACTCCCGTGAGCTTGTCGATCATGTGCAGGGCGGAGCCAAACACGGTGAGGAATACGCCGATATCGAAGAGCAAAGGCGTGCCCAGCGGCAGTCCGCCGGGGAAGGTCCAGAGACCTGTGAGAAACGCGCTGCCGGCGATCAGGCCAAGAATGCCGGCGCCGGCCGCGCAGCCCAGGCCGATACCGATCAGTTGCGCGGGCGCCAGCGGCAGCACGCGGCGGATTTGCCCGTGGCCATAGGTCAGCACCAGCAGGATCAGGCCACAGGCCGCGACCAGGCCGCCGATGAAACCGCCACCCGGCAGGTTATGCCCGCGCCACAGCAGCAGCAGGGAGGCGGCCAGCATCACCCAGGCCAGCGGGCGCAGGCCCTGGCGTAGCAGCGGCGAGGTGAAGGCATCTTCACCGCTGTGCTCGTTGCCGAAGCGTCGGCCGGTGCCGAGCAGGCTGGCAGCAGCAAGGGCGGAGAGTGAGACCACGAGAATTTCACCGAGGGTATCGAAGGCGCGGAAGTCCACCAGAATCACGTTGACCACGTTATGGCCATGCCCACCGGGCAGGCTGTTGGCCTGATACCACTGGGCGATGTCGCCTGGCAGCGGCAGGCTTACTGCGAGCAGCAGTGCGCCGGTCACGCTGAGGCCGAAGAGTATCGCCACGCTGGCATGCAGTCGGCGCTTCCAGGGCGCGCGGGCGCCACTGGCAGGCACCGTGGGCATCTTGCGAAACACCAGGGCGAGGAAGATCAGGCTGAGGGTTTCCACCATCAACTGGGTCATCGCCACATCCGGGGCATTGACCGAGATGAACACCAGTGCCAGGCCCAGGCCGCAGGCGCCGAGGGCGGCCAGCAAGGTCAGGCGGCCGGGCAGGAACGCGGCCGCCACACCGCCGCCCAGTGCCAGCAGGCAGCCGGCTAGGCCCAGTGGTGAGATCGGCCTGTAGCTGCCCTGCAGCAACTGCGGTAGCGCCGGCAGCAGGCCGACCGCCAGCAGGCCGCCGACCGCCAGGGCCAGCAGCACCAGATGCTGACGTAGCGAGCCGTGCTGGAAGCGAGCGGCAAGGAGCCCGGCGAAGTGGAACACGCGTTTGAGCAGGCGATCCCAGATCAGGTCGCCGCTGACGTTCCAGGCCGCGTTGGCGCTGTCCAGCAGCTGCCGCACCCGGTCGCGTATCACATAGAACAGCGCGCCCAGCGATACGGTCAGCAAGCTGGCGAGCAGGGCAGGGGTAATGCCGCCCCACAGATACAGATTCACATCCACCGGGCCGCGGGCCACGGTTTGTACCGCATTGTTCACCAGCCAGGTTTCCGGCCATGCATTCCAGGCACCGAGCAGGAAGCCGCCGATGGCCAGCAGCATTGGCCCCAGCCACATCGGCAGACCGACTTCATGAGGTTGGCGTGGATAGTCGCCGCACTTGCCGAGGAAGGTCTGCAGGAACACCAGTCCGGCAGCGGCGAACAGCAGAGCGTTGGTGAGAATCATCACCAGGGTCACCGCCCAGCCGATATGGCCCATCTCGATCAGGCCGGTGTATTTGAATTCCTTGGCGATGAAACCGAAGAACGGCGGCAGGCCGGCGTTGGAGAACGCCGCCAGCGCCACGGCGGCGCCGGTCAGCGGCATGTAGCGGATCAAACCGCCGAGGCGCGTTAGCTCGCGGGTCCCGGTGGCATGATCGATGGCGCCGACCGCCATGAACAACGCACCTTTATACAGAGAGTGCGCCACCAGATAGAGCACGAACGCTTGTAGACCGTAGCTGGTATTGGTCCCGATCAGCATGGTCAGTTGGCCCAGCACTGTCACTGTGGTGTAGGCCAGCAGGCGCTTGATATCGGTCTGGCGGAAGGCGAGGAAGGCGCCTAGCACCGCCGTTGCCGCGCCAAAGGTGATCAGCAGCGTACCCCAGCCGATGGAGCCGCCGAGCACCGGGTTCAGGCGTGCCAGCAGGTAGATGCCGGCCTTGACCATGGTCGCCGAGTGCAGATAGGTGGACACTGGCGTGGGTGCGTTCATCGCGTTGGGCAGCCACAGGTGGAAGGGCACCTGTGCCGATTTGGTGAAGCAGCCGAGCAGCACCAGGGCAATGATCGCCGGTAGCAGCACATGGCCTTCGATCTGTTCGGCGCTGAGGCTGGAGAACTGCCAGTTACCCGTGGCCCCGCCAAGCAGGATAAGGCCCGCCAGCAGCGCCAGGCCACCGCCGCCGGTGATCAGCAGCGCCTGCAGCGCGGCCCTGCGCGATACGACTTTCTCATGCTGGAAACTGATCAACAGGAAGGAGGCGATGCTGGTGAGCTCCCAGAACACGAACATCGCCACCAAATCATCGGCCAGCACCAGACCGAGCATCGCCAACATGAACACCAGCAGGTAGGCATGGAAGCGGCCAAGGTGCGCGTGGCTCGATAGGTAACTGCCTGCGTACAGCACGATCAGGCTGCCGATGCCGCTGATAAGCAGGGCAAAAACCAGCGAGAGGCCATCCAGGCGCAGGCTCAGGTTGATACCCAGCGCCGGAATCCAGCTCATGCTCTGCAGGACTGCTTCGCCGCTGGCGATCAACGGAATCTGTTGAACGAACCAGATGAAGGCCACCAGCGGCGCCAGCATCAGCAGCCAGCCTGTACGAGCACCCAGCAGGCGTGTCAGGCCAGGCGCCATGATGGCCGCCAGGGCGATCAGGGACAGTAGGTAGAGCACTTGTTTCTCCTGTGCCGAGCGTCGAATCCATGGCTGCCTGACGATCATGCACCTGCTCGCGGCCGGCGTTTTCCGGTCTGACACGGGCTTCAGGGCGTATCGGTCATATCAGGCCGCGCTTTTTTCAGCATAGGAAAAACCAATCGAAGATCGCTATTTTATGAAGTTTCAGAACATTGCATGATAGGCGGCTGCCATCATCGGCAGTATTTGGCCAAGCAGCGAAACGGGAGAACAGCGTGCAGATTCAGGGCTATTTCGACTTGCGCTTCGAGGCGGTTAGAGACGCGTTCGCTGCACTGTTCGATGATGCGCAGGAGCGGGGCGCGGCCCTGTGCGTGAAGATCGGCGGTGAAACAGTGATTGACCTATGGGCCGGGGTGATGGACAAGGATGGCCAGCAGGCCTGGCACAGCGACACCATCGCCAATCTGTTTTCCTGCACCAAGCCCTTCGCGGCGGTGGTGGCTTTGCAGCTGGTAGGCGAAGGCAAGCTCGATCTGGATGCCCCCGTGGCGCGTTACTGGCCCGAATTCGCTGCCGCCGGCAAGGCGCGCATCAGCGTGCGTCATCTGCTCTGCCATCAGGCGGGCCTGCCGGCGCTACGTCAGTTGTTGCCCGCCGAGGCGCTGTACGACTGGCAGACCATGACCAACGCGCTGGCGGCTGAAGAGCCCTGGTGGCCGCTGGGCGATGGCCACGGCTACGCGCCCATTACCTATGGCTGGCTGATCGGTGAACTGATTCGTCGGGTCGAAGGCTGCGGGCCAGGCGAAAGCATCGCTGCGCGCATCGCCAAGCCGTTGGGTCTCGATTTCCACGTTGGCCTGGATGACAGTGAATTCGATCGCGTCGCCCATATCGCCCGTGGCAAGGGCAATCTCGGCGATGCTGCCGCGCAGCGCCTGCTCAAGGTGATGATGAGCGATGCCAGCGCCATGAGCACACGCTCATTCACCAACCCGCCGTCGATCATGACCAGCACCAACAAGCCAGAGTGGCGACGCATGCAACAGCCGGCCGCCAATGGCCATGGCAATGCGCGCAGCCTGGCGGGCTTCTATGCAGGTCTGCTCGACGGCAGCCTGCTTGATGGCGACCTGCTTGATGAGATGACTCGTGAGCACAGCGTGGGTGACGACAAGACCTTGCTGACCCGTACGCGGTTTGGCCTCGGCTGCATGCTCGATCAGGCTGATGTGAGCAACGCCACCTACGGCATGGGGGCAAAAGCCTTCGGCCATCCCGGCGCCGGTGGTTCCAGCGGCTTTGCCGACCCGGAGCGGGACCTTGCATTCGGCTTCGTGATCAACAATCTAGGACCGTTCGTCTTGATGGACCCCCGCGCGCAGAAACTTGCACGTCAGATTGCGGACTGTATCTGATTGAACGGCTAAACTCGCGCCAATCGTTCCGTACCAACCATAACGAATTGACCATTAGATCTGTTTGACCTCGGGGGCTACATGCGTGCCAACAAGATTATTGCCTTTACCTGCTGCCTGCTGATTGCGGGCTGTGCCGGTTCGGAAAAGAAGGAAGTCGCCAAGCCGGCAGCGATGCCTGCGCCTCAGGTAACTCGCGCCTGGCTCGACGAGTACGAGCCGAAACTGCGCGAAGCGGTCAAAGGCAGCCAGTTCGAGTTCGAGCGTCGGGAAAATCTGTTGGTGGTAACCGCGCCGGTGCAGGGCTCCTTCAATCCGGACCGCCCGCACATGCTTCTGCCAGCCAGCCTCGGCCCGATCACCCGTGTCGCCAAGCTGCTGGAAACCGATGAAGACATCGCCGTGGTTGTCCTCGGTCATGCCGACAGCAGTGGCGATGCGGCGCTGAACCGCGACCTGAGCCAGCAGCGCGCGCGCGCCGTTACCTCCATCTTCCGTCTCAGCGGCCTGAAGCAGAGTCGTCTGCAGGTCATGGGTCTGGGCTCCGACATGCCGCGCGCCGCCAATGACAGTGCCGCCGGTCGTGCACTCAACCGCCGCGTGGAAATCCTCCTGACCTCGCGCGACACCATGCAGGGCCTGATCGCCAAGTACAGCCAGCCGGCCAAGTCGGAGCTCAAGGATGCGCCCAAGGTAGCTGCCGCAGATCAAGGAAAAGTCAGCAAGTCGGAGTAAGCTTGCAGGCATTTCCACACTGCGAGGGCTGGCGCTAGAAACCAGACGGATTGGTTTCCGGCCCTGTCCTGAGGAACTGCCATGACCCAAACCCTGGCCGATATGCGCCGCGACTACACCCGCGACGGCCTGAGCGAAGCCCAGGCCCCGCTGGAACCCTTTGCCCTGTTCCGTCAGTGGTTCGATGACGCGGTCAAGACCGAGCAACTACCGGTCGAGCCCAATGCGATGACCCTGGCCACCGTCGACGAACAAGGCCGTCCCCATTGTCGCGTACTGTTGCTCAAGGGCCTCGACGAACGGGGTTTCACCTTCTTTAGCAACTATGACAGCGCCAAGGGGCGTCAACTGGCGGCCCGTCCCTTTGCTGCCATGACCTTCTTCTGGCCCAGCCTGGAGCGCCAGGTGCGCATCGAGGGGCTTGTGGAGCGCGTCTCCGCGGCCGAATCCGATGGTTACTACCAGGTTCGCCCGCTGGGTAGCCGGATTGGTGCCTGGGCCTCACCGCAGAGCAAGGTGATTCGTGATCGCGCCGAGCTGGAGGATCTGCTCGCGGAAACCGAAAAACGTTTCCTCAACCAGGCGCCACATTGCCCGCCGCATTGGGGGGGCTACCGTCTGCTGCCCGAACGCATCGAGTTCTGGCAGGGGAGGCCCAGTCGCCTGCATGACCGCCTCAACTATCGCCTACAGGGCGAAGCCTGGATTCGTGAACGGCTGGCGCCCTGACAGGACGGAGGGTGTGGTCAGCGCCCCGATCGGTTGATGCGAGGTCTCAGCAAACTGTTCCCTTGAAACCATTGGGTCTGGGGCTGCTTTCGACCCAAAACGGATTCGGAGGCTGCCTGCAGGAGATTTCATCATCAGGCATTCATTGCTGATGAGTGCGTTCGGTGCGCGGCCACATATGGTCGCGATCTGGTTCAGCGCATCGGCCGGCTGAGGATGGGCACCCATGCAGTGGATGCCCAGTTGATGGTGTGGCGCAGACAGTTGGTTATTGTTGGGACAGGTACTCGTTAACCAAAGCCTTGAATTCTGCAGCGGCTTTGTTTTCCGGGCTGTCGAAGTAAAAAATCGGACAGTTTATGTTTTCAAAACCGAACTCGTTATGGCTGCTTCCCTGATCCTTGACCGCTTTCGATCTGGCAATTGCATCCTCAGCCGTGTAGCCCTTGGTTCTCAGGAAGTTGGTAAACCCCCCAGCGTTGCTGCCGAGATCGAGATGCATGATGTACCGGGCGGCAGATGGGCCAACAATTTCCTTTAGAAAAACCTCATTCATTGCCCCTGACTTATGGGCGTCATACGCGATAAGTAAGTGGGTCGTCATGTTCGAGTTGAGCTTGGACTCGCTGACGGGATAGTTCTGGCACATGGCTTGCGCCATTTTTTCTGCATCGGATGTGGCGTTAGCAGCGCTGCTTAACAGTGCGGTTGTGATGAACGTTGCAGCAGTAAAGCTAGCTATTTCGGTCTTCATGAATGGCTCTCCTGCCATTTATTTGCCTTGCTTGGAGAGGTTCCACCTCTCGCGCTTTTAACCCGACTGGGACTACGGCTTGAATGGGGCGATTACCTTAGCTGTGTCGAGTGATCCCGTATTCGCTGACGGTCGCGCGCCAGAATAGCAAGCTCACCGCCCAGGCCAAAAGGAGCCAAGTTGCGGTCAGCGTGTGCAGGGCGTCTGCTTTGCTGCCTGGGTTCCGTTTGGCCAAACGGTCCTGCACCAGTCCTTAAAGCCTGCCCGTTATCCCACCGTCGAGCACTCCGGTTGCCAATAAGGCTGTGCGAAACGAGCACATAAGATACCCTTGCGCCACGAACCAACCAGGACGCTGTGAACCGAACGATGGGTTTTGAACAACTAGCCGAGCTACGTGACCGCCTGCGAGCCGAGAAAAAGCAGGTAGAGCAGGTACAGCAGGCAAAGAGCGAAGGCGCCAAGCCGCAAAAGCGCAAGCAACCGCAAAAGGCCAAGACCCGAGAGCAGGATCCGGCTGTCGAGGCGATCTGGCGGCTGCAGAAGCATTTCCCTCTGGCTTTCCCGGTCAACCCCGCGCCCAAGGTGCCGCTGAAAGAAGGCATTCTCAAGGATGCCGAGCAGCATCTATCGCTGCTCGGCATCAGCCTTGAGCAGCTCAAGCTGGGTATTGCCGCCTGGTGTCGCGGCGGGCGCTACTGGTCTGCGATGACCGAGAACGCGCCGCGTCTGGACCTGCAAGGCCAACCCGTTGGTGTGGTGACAGCCGGGCAGGCGTTGCACGCCCGGCAGCAGGCCAGGCGGCATCGCATGGAAGCGCGGCGTAATCAAGCCAAGGCGAAAGTGCCGGCGAATGACACCGCCGTAGGCAGCGTCGAGCAACCAAGCGCCGAGTGAAACGTCTGCAGTAGCCCGAGGATTGCTCGGGCTCTCCAGCGCATTGGCCTGTCCAACGGCCTACAATGGCGACCTCATTCGCGAGGCCGTTCCCGATGCTCGAACTCGACTCCACCCTGGCGCAGCATATTGTCGACCGCGCCATGGCTATCCTGCCGTACAACATCAACGTGATGGATGCGCAGGGCATGATCATCGGCAGTGGCGACCCCAGTCGGCTGCATACCCGCCATGAGGGCGCGCAGCTAGTGCTGGCCAATCGACGCGTGGTGGAGATCGATGCGCAGGCAGCAGCCTGCCTGCGTGGCGTCAAACCCGGAGTGAATCTGCCATTGCTGCATGCCGAGCGGCTGATCGGTGTGCTCGGTATCACTGGCGAGCCCGAGACCGTACGCCCCTATGCCGAGCTGGTGCGCATGGCCGCAGAAATGCTGGTCGAACACCGCGTCCTGCAAGCCGAGCGGCATTGGCAACGACATCAGCAGGAGGCCTGGTTGCGCCAGTTGCTCGACCCGCAGCTGCGCCTGTCCAGCTTCGAGGTCGATGCCGAGCGCCTCGGCCTGCAACTGACCTGGCCGCGGCAGATGTGTCTGCTGCAGCTCGACGGCGAGGGCGACCCGCTGCCGCGCCAGGCGCGTTTGTTGGCGTCTCTGGGAGGCAAGAGCGAACACCTGGTAGCGCCGTTGGGGCGTCAAGAACTGCTCTGGTGCAGGCCCTATAGCGCTACGCGCGATGATCGTGCCTGGCTGCAGCAAGCCGATGAGCGCGAGTGGGGCGTACGTTCGCTGGCGCTGAGTGATCCCTTGCATGACCTGGCCGAGCTGCGCCAAGCCAGTCTGGTGCTGCGTGATCTGCAAGCATACGGCCAGGCGCGTTTCCCCGAGCGTCGCCTGCTGCGACTGGATGAGTTGCGCCTGCCGACGCTGCTCTATGCCCAACGCCACAGCTGGCTGCTACAGGGCTGGCTGGCGCCCCTGCGCCAGGTCCTGGCGCAGGACCCGCAGGGTACGCTGCGCGCGACGCTGGAGGCCTGGTGCGCACATGACGGTCAGGTGCAGACCTGTGCCCAGGAGCTGGGCATTCATCGCAATACCTTGCGCTATCGCCTGGAACGTATCGCCGAGCTCAGTGGCCTGGATCTCAACCGGCTGGATCAGCGCCTGCAGCTATCCTTGGGGCTGGGATTGCTGGAGCCGGAAGTGACCGTTCAACCGCGCGCTCGGTAATCCACTCGCAGTAGGTGTGCTAGATGGCTTTGTGCGATTGCACAGCCTGCTGCGCGTGGTGTCGGCTGTTTTGGTGCTGGCGCACAGGGCGAGGCGGTGCTGGCTGAGCCACAATGTTGCGCCTGTCGGCACTTCCATTCGGGCCATGCGCCCGCCATAACAACAATGAGGAGACTGGTCATGGGCCTGGTCCTGATTCTGGTGGCACTGATCGCGTTCATCGTGCTGTCCACTACCCGTTTGAAACTGCACCCTTTCCTGGCGCTGCTGGCTGCCGCGCTGATCGCCGGCTTTGCCTATCAGCTGCCCAGTGGCGAAATCATCAAGACCATGACTGCCGGTTTCGGCGGCATTCTCGGTTACATCGGTATCGTCATCGTGCTCGGCACCATCATCGGGGTCATCCTCGAGCGTAGCGGCGCCGCGATCACCATGGCCGAGACAGTGATTCGTCTGCTGGGCCAACGCTTCCCCACGCTGACCATGTCGATCATTGGTTACCTGGTGTCGATTCCGGTGTTCTGTGACTCCGGCTACGTCATTCTCAACTCGCTGAAAAATGCCCTGGCCGCACGCATGAAGGTTTCCGTCGTGGCCATGAGCGTGGCCTTGGCGACTGGCCTCTACGCTACCCACACCTTCGTGCCGCCGACCCCCGGCCCGATCGCCGCGGCTGGTAACCTGGGGCTGGAAACGTCCCTAGGCCTGGTGATTCTGGTTGGCCTGCTGGTGGCAGCTGTCACTGCCGTGGCCGGTATGTTCTGGGCCAACCGCTTCCTCAAACAGAACGATCAGGAGCTGCTGGAAGAGGCTCCGAGCGAGTTGCTCGCCGATGACGTCGACTTCGACGCACTGCGTGCTCGCTACGGCAAGCTGCCCAGCGCCTGGCAGGCGTTCTCGCCGATCTTCGTGCCGATCGTACTGATCTGCCTGGGCTCGGTCGCGGCTTTCCCGAGCAAGCCCTTCGGCACCGGCGCCTTCTTCGAAGTGCTGAGCTTCCTCGGTCAGCCAGTCGCTGCGTTGTTGGTCGGTCTGGTGCTGGCCTGCTCGCTGCTCAAGGGCGAAGGCAAGCGTCAGCAGTTCCATGATTATGTCGCTCATGGCCTGAAAGAGGCTGCGCCGATCCTGCTGATCACCGGTGCCGGCGGCGCCTTCGGTGCCATCCTCAAGGCTACCGCCTTGACTGGTTACCTCGGTGACACCCTGTCGGCGCTGGGTATCGGTCTGTTCATGCCGTTCCTGGTGGCTGCTGCGCTGAAGAGTGCGCAGGGTTCTTCCACCGTGGCGCTGGTCACCACCTCGGCGATGGTCGCGCCGCTGCTGGGCAACCTGGGCCTCGACAGCGAGATGGGGCGCGTACTGACCGTGATGGCCATTGGTGCGGGTGCGATGACCGTTTCCCACGCCAACGACAGCTTCTTCTGGGTCGTGACCCAGTTCAGCCGCATGAAGGTGGCTACCGCCTATCGTGCCCAGACCATGGCGACGCTGATCCAGGGTATCGCTGGTATGGCCGCTGTCTGGCTGCTGAGCCTGGTTCTGCTGTAATCCGCTATACCGGCAGGCGACCAGACGGTCGCCTGCCTCCTTTCGAGGTTCCTATCATGAAAATCGTCATCGCTCCCGACTCCTTCAAGGAGAGTCTTAGCGCACCCGACGTGGCTGCTGCCATCGCACGCGGCTGGCAGCAGGTGTTCCCTGGCGCCGAATGTCTGCTGCGGCCGATGGCCGACGGTGGCGAGGGTACGGTCGATGCGCTGTTGGCAGCCGTTGGCGGCGAGCGCCGTGAACACGAAGTGCGCGGCCCCATGGGCGCACCGGTCAAGGCGCATTGGGGCTGGCTGGGGCAGGGCACTGCGGTCATCGAGATGGCTGCGGCCAGCGGCCTGCATTGGGTGCCGCGGGAGCAGCGCGATGCTCGCCTGGCTTGCAGCTTCGGCACGGGTGAGTTGATCCGCGAGGCGCTGGACGCCGGCGCCACCCGAATCATTCTGGGCCTGGGCGGCAGCGCCACCAACGATGCCGGTCTCGGACTGCTGCAAGCGCTGGGCGTGCGTTTTCTCGATGCCCAGGGAAACCAGCTGTCGCCAGGCGGTGCAGCGTTGGCGAGCCTCGATCAGCTCGACCTGAGCAGCCTCGATGCACGCCTGCTCAAGGTGCAGATCGAAGTCGCCGCCGATGTCGACAATCCCCTGTGCGGGCCGCGCGGCGCTTCTGCCGTATTCGGTCCACAGAAGGGCGCGACGCCTGAACATGTCGCCGAGCTCGACACCGCGCTTGGCCGCTTCGCCCGCATTGCCGCCGCCACGCTAGGTGAGGATCACGCCGAGTTTCCAGGTGTCGGTGCCGCTGGCGGGCTCGGTTTCGCTGCGCGGGCTTTTCTCAAGGCGAGTTTCCGGCCCGGTATCGAGCTGGTAGCTGAACTGTCCGGCCTCGCCGCGGCGGTGGAGAATGCAGACCTGGTGATTACCGGGGAAGGGCGCATGGATGCCCAGACCCTGCATGGCAAGACCCCTGTGGGTGTGGCACGTGTGGCGCGCGCGGCCGGGGTGCCGGTTATCGCCTTGTCCGGTAGCCTGGGCGAAAACTATCAGGCGTTGTACGAGGCGGGTATCGAGGCAGCGTTCAGCCTGGCGCCGGGACCGCTGTCGCTGGAGCAGGCGATGGCTGGCGCGGCAGGCGAATTGCAGGCACGCGCCACGGATATCGCGCGGCTCTGGCGCCTCGCCCGATCCTGACAGGACGAACCTAGCTGAACTCGGTCTGTCTGAGTTAACAATTGTTAAGACTCAGCCGTGACAGTTACGCGCGCCCGGCGTCTAATGGATCAGGATACCTCTGGAGGAATTGCTATGCGTAAACCCACTCTGCTCATCACCTCGCTGGCCGCGCTGCTGGCCCTTGGCGGCTGCCAGTCCAGCCTGACCGGCGACACCTACAGCCGCGACGAGGCCCGAGCGGTGCAAACGGTACGCATGGGCACCATCGAGTCGCTGCGCCCGGTGAAGATCGAAGGTACCAAGACGCCGATCGGCGCTGGTGCCGGCGCCGTGGTCGGTGGTATCGGTGGCAGCGGCCTGGGTGGCGGGCGTGGCAGCGCGGTGATGGCCGTTGTTGGTGCCGTTGCCGGTGGCCTACTCGGTGCCGCGGCCGAAGAAGGCCTGACGCGCACTCAGGGTGTTGAAATCACCGTGCGCGAGGACGATGGCACCATGCGCGCCTACGTGCAGGAAGTCGAACCGAACCAGGTGTTCCGTGTCGGCGAGCGCGTGCGCATCATGACCGTCAACGGCACCAGTCGCGTCACGCACTGATCGCTGTAGATATGAGCCGGAGCAGTCAAGGCTGCTCCGGCTTTTTTGTGTCCGGCTATAGTGGTGGGCGGTCGTCGCAGCGCTGAATCGACATGCGTGTAACCAAGTGTGTTCAACGATAATTCAATGCATGACGTTGCGTTGATAGTTATGGATAATCGGCCGTTATGCTTGTGCCGACAACGACTTAGCTGATCCGTTGTGGTGCATGGAATATCACCGTCAGGGAGTTGCGACTCCAGTTCTCGTAGCTGGATCGCACGACCTGACGTGCCTGCATAAGGGGTTTTTCCGATGGCGCTTGCGCTGATTGTCGCCTTGCCATTTCTTGGTTTATTTCTGCCGGTACTCACCGAGCGGCTTGGACGCTCGGCCTGTGCTGCGGCTGCGGCTCTCGCGCCCGTGGTGGCGCTGGTGCTGCTGTTCAACCACCAATCGGCGGTGTTCGCCGGTGAGGTGCTGCGGGTCAAGCTGGAGTGGCTGCCGCACCTGGGCCTGAACTTCAGCTTGCGCCTCGATGGCCTGGGCTTCCTGTTCGCCCTGCTGATTCTCGGCATCGGCCTGCTGGTCATCCTCTACGCCCGTTATTACCTGGCCAAGACCGAGCCGATGGGACGTTTCTTCGCGTTCCTGCTGCTGTTCATGGGCGCCATGCTCGGAGTGGTGCTGTCGGAAAACCTGCTGCTGATGCTGATGTTCTGGGAGCTGACCAGCCTGTCGTCGTTCCTGCTGATCGGCTTCTGGGGCTCGCGTTCCGAGGCGCGCAAAGGTGCGCGCATGGCGTTGGCGATCACCGGCGGCGGTGGTCTGGCGCTGCTCGCCGGCATTCTTCTGATCGGCCATATCGCCGGCAGCTTCGAGCTGTCGCAGGTGCTGGCCGCCGGCTATGCCATCCGTGCGCACGAGTTGTATCCGGTGGCGCTGGTGCTGGTGCTGCTGGGTGTGTTCACCAAATCGGCGCAATTCCCGTTCCACTTCTGGCTGCCGCACGCCATGGCGGCGCCGACGCCGGTATCGGCCTATCTGCACTCGGCGACCATGGTCAAGGCCGGGGTGTTCCTGCTGGCGCGCCTGTACCCGGCACTGGCCGGTTCCGAGTGGTGGTTCTACATGGTCAGCATGACCGGCCTGGCCACGCTGCTGGTAGGCGCATGCATGGCGCTGTTCCAGCATGACCTCAAAGGCCTGCTGGCTTATTCGACCATCAGCCACCTGGGCCTGATCACCCTGCTGTTCGGCTTGGATACCCGCCTGGCTGCGGTAGCGGCAGTGTTCCACATCATCAACCACGCCACCTTCAAGGCCTCGCTGTTCATGGCGGCGGGCATCATCGACCACGAAACCGGTAGCCGCGACATGCGGCGCATCAACGGCTTGTGGAAGTTCATGCCGCATACGGCCGTACTGGCGATGGTGGCAGCTTCGGCCATGGCTGGCGTGCCGCTGCTCAACGGTTTTTTGAGCAAGGAAATGTTCTTCACCGAAACCCTGCACCAGCATCTGCTGGGTGGTTTCAATTGGGTGATTCCAGCAGCCGCCACCCTGGCTGGCGTGTTCTCGGTGGCCTATTCGCTGCGTTTCATCCACGACGTATTCTTCAACGGCAAGCCGGTCGACCTGCCCAAGTATCCGCCGCACGAGCCGCCACGCTACATGAAGGTGCCGGTGGAAATTCTGGTGTTCCTCTGCCTGCTGGTGGGTGTGGTGCCGGCTTACACAGTGGCGCCGCTGCTGGCGGCCGCTGCTGCCTCGACGCTGGGCGGTGAGTTGCCCGAGTACAGCCTGGCCGTCTGGCACGGCTTCAATCTGCCGCTGATAATGAGTTTCATCGCGCTGTTCGGCGGTATCCTCGTCTACGCCTGCCGTAAGCCACTGTTCCGCTGGTACGAAGGCTTGCCCAATCTGGATGCCAAGGATGCCTTCGATCAGGTGGTGCGGTACGCCACCCGTCTGTCCGTGCGCATCACCAAGATGTTGGAAAGTGGCTCGCTGCAACGCTACCTGGCGTGGATGCTCGGCAGTGCCCTGACCCTGATGGTGGTCGCCCTGTCTCCGCTGGAGCAGCTGACTGGCAGCGTGGCCATGACGCCGATCGATCCGCTGACCGCATCCGGCATGCTGATCCTGATGGTGACCGCGGTGCTCACCGTGTTCTTCCATCGTCGTCGTCTGGTAGCCCTGATGATCCTCAGTGGTGCCGGCCTGATGGTGGCACTGGCCTTCGCCCGCTTCTCCGCTCCGGATCTGGCGCTGACCCAGCTGTCGGTCGAGGTGGTGACCATCATTCTGCTGATGCTGACCCTGTATTTCATGACTGATCGTACCCCGGCCGAATCCAGCAGCCTGCGCGGCCTGCGTGACCTGGTCCTGGCCCTGGGCAGCGGCACCATGGTGGCGATGCTGACCTATGCCGTGCTGACTCGGCCTTATCAGAGCATCTCGTCGTTCTTCCTCGAGAACAGCGTCTCTGGTGGTGGCGGTACCAATGTGGTCAACGTGATATTGGTGGACTTCCGCGGCTTCGATACCCTCGGCGAGATCACCGTGCTGGCAATCGCCGCCATCGGCATCTACGCGCTGCTGCATGGCCTGCACCTGCCGCATCCGACTCATGACAAGAACGGCCGACCCTGGTCGACCGATGCCCACCCGATGATCCTCGACAACCTGGCGCGGGCCATGCTGCCAATGGCACTGCTGATTTCGGCGTTCATCTTCCTGCGTGGTCACAACCTGCCGGGCGGCGGCTTCATCGCTGGCCTGATCACCTCGGTGGCGTTGATCCTGCAGTACATCTCCCACGGTGTGACCTGGACCCAGGAGCGCCTGAAGTTCAGCTATCACGCCACCGCCGGCTGGGGCGTGCTGATCGCCGGGCTGACCGGCCTGGGCAGTTGGGCGTTCGGCTCGCCGTTCCTGACCTCGGCGTTCGGTCATTTCCATATTCCGCTGATCGGCGAAATCGAGCTGGCGACCGCGATCCTCTTCGATCTCGGGGTATTCCTGGCGGTCGTCGGCGCGACCCTGCTGATTCTTTCCAACATCGGCCATGTCAGTCAGGACGAGTCGTGCAAGGAGGTCATCTGATATGGAGGCATTATTCGCAATCACCCTCGGGGTGCTGACGGCCAGCGGCGTGTACCTGCTGCTGCGCGCGCGGATCTTCCCGGTGGTGATGGGGCTTACCCTGATCTCCTATGCGGTCAATTTGTTCATCTTCGCCATGGGGCGCCTCGGTACGGGCGTGCCGGCGGTGATCGGCAAGAGCGCCGAGTACGGTGACCCGCTGCCGCAGGCGCTGGTGCTGACCGCAATCGTCATCGGCTTTGCCATGACCGCCTTCGTCGTGGTGCTGGCCCTGCGCGGGCTGGGCGAGCTGAAAACCGATCACGTCGATGGCGAGGAGCCGCGCGCATGAGTCACGCCATCATCCTCCCTATTCTCCTGCCGCTGTTCTTCGGCGCGCTGCTGCTGGTCGGTCACGGCTGGTCGCGCGAGGTCAAACGGGGCATCTCCCTGGTGGGCTGCGTGGCGTTGCTGCCGGTGTGTCTGTACCTGGTCGTGCTGGCCGGGGCAGGGCAGTTGCAGGTCTATGCCCTGGGTAACTGGGTGGCGCCGTTCGGCATCATGCTGCTGCTCGACCGCTTTAATGCTGCACTGCTATTGGTTACCGCGCTCCTGGCCAGCCTGGCGCTGATCTACGCCTGTCGTGGCGACGACGAGCGTGGGCCGAATTTCCATGCGCTGTTCCAGTTCCAACTGCTCGGCATCAACGGTGCGTTCCTCACCGCTGACCTGTTCAACCTGTTCGTATTCTTCGAGATCCTGCTGATCTCTTCCTATGCGTTGTTGCTGCATGGCAATCGTGCCAATCAGGTCAAGGCGGGTGTGCACTACGTGGTGCTCAACCTGTTGGGCTCGTCGTTCTTCCTGATCGGTGTCAGCCTGTTGTACGGCCTGACCGGCACCCTGAACATGCCGGACCTGGCGGCGCGCGTAGCCAGTGCCAATGTCGCCGATGCACCGTTGATCAGGGCTGCGGCCTATCTGCTGCTGATCGTCTTCGGTCTCAAGGCCGCGGTGTTGCCGCTGTGCTTCTGGCTGCCGCGTGCCTACGCTTCGGCGCCCGCCTCGGTGGCCGCCTTGTTCGCGATCATGACCAAGGTTGGCTTCTACGCCATCGTCCGTGTGTTCACCCTGATATTCGGCGAGCAGGCCGGGCCGCTGGCCAATCTCGGTCATGAACTGCTTTGGTGGCTGGCACTGCCGACCATTGCCTTTGGCGTGATCGGCGCCCTGGGTGCGCGACAGCTGCAGGCGTTGCTGGCTTATCTGGTGGTGATTTCGGTGGGCACTCTGCTGGCCGGCTTCGCCATCGGCAATGCCGCGGCGCTGAGTGCGGCGCTCTACTACATGCTGCACAGCACGCTGATCAGCGGAGCATTGTTCCTGCTGGCCGGGCTGGTAGTCGCCCAGCGCGACAGCGCCGGCGGTGATCTGCAGCAGGAGCGCGTGCTGCGCCAGCCGCTGGTGCTGGGTTGCATGTTCTTCTTCGCATCCATTTCCGTGGCCGGGCTGCCGCCATTCTCTGGCTTCCTCGGCAAGATGTTGCTGCTGCGAGCGGCCGAGCCGGGTTGGCAGGCCTGGAGCCTATGGCCGGTAGTGCTGATCGGCGGTCTGTTGACCCTGGTGGCGCTGAGTCGCGCCGGTACCAGCCTGTTCTGGCTGGGCCATGGCGCGGACGCGTCACCGTCCAAGGCCGAGCCGGCGGATCGTATCAGCCTGCTGGCGGCGCTGGGCCTGTTGCTGGCCAGCCCGCTGCTGCTGATCGCGGCCAAGCCGATCCTGGCGTATCTGGAGGCGGCTGCGGCGCAATTGCTCGATCTGCAACCCTATCTGTCGATCATTGCCGGAGGTGCGGCATGAGGCGTTTGTTCCCCCACCCGCGGATGATGCTGGTGCTGGCGGTGCTTTGGCTGCTGCTGGTCAACACCCTCAACCTGGGGCATATCCTGCTCGGGCTATTTCTGGGGTGGTCGATCGTGCACCTGTGCGGCGACTTCCTGCTAACCGTGCCGAGGGTGCGCAAGCCCATCGGGCTGCTGCTGTTCATCGGCAAGGTGTTCTACGACATCGTGGTGGCCAACCTGCAGGTGGTTAAGCTGGTGCTCGGCCCGAAGTCGCGCCTTGAGCCGGCATTCGTCGAGGTACCGGTGGAGATAGAAGACGAGTTCGTCCTGTCGACCCTGGCCTGCATCATCTCGCTGACGCCTGGCACTGTCTCTGCCGGCCTCAGCTCCGACCACAAGACACTGCTGCTGCACGGGCTCAACGTGCCGGATCGCGACGAGCTGATCGCCGAGGTCAAGAGTCGCTACGAGAAGCCGCTGCTGGAGATTTTCGAATGCTCGAGAACGTAGTCTTTCTGTGCATGGGCATCCTCACGCTGGCCATGCTGCTCAATGTCGCGCGCCTGGTCGAAGGACCTAGCGTGGTGGATCGCGTTCTGGCCCTGGATACCCTGTACATCAACGCGCTGGCGCTGATCGTGCTGTTCGGTATCTGGCTGGCGTCGGATCTGTTCTTCGAAGCTGCACTGCTGATCGCAGTGATGGGTTTCGTCGGCACGGTCGCGGTGGGTAAACACCTGCTGCACGGCGACATCATCGATTAAGGGGGAATGACCATGCCGTTCTGGCTGGAACTGTTGATTTGCGCCTGCCTGATCCTGGGCAGTCTGTTCGCCCTGGTCGGTGCCATCGGGCTGTATCGCCTGCCGGATTTCTTTACCCGTCTGCATGGTCCGACCAAGGCCACCACGCTGGGAGTCGGCGGTACGCTGATCGCCTCGATGTTGTTCTTCGCTCACCACACCGGCAGCCTCAGCTTGCATGAGCTGCTGATCACGCTGTTCCTGTTCCTCACTGCGCCGGTCAGTGCGCACATCCTGTCCAAGGCGGCGATGCAGCAGAAGGTCGAGCTGACCGAGAAGACCCGCGGCCAGCCGTGGGACGATGATCACTGAGTCACTGTCAGGTATTTCTCGTGCCTGGCTGTCACTGTCGCCAGGCAATTGCCCGCCCTAGACTGCGCCCTGAAATCAAGTTCAGGGGAGTTGGGAGCATGAGCGAGCTGGTCATTCGTCAGGCTGTTGCCGAGGATATCGAAGCGCTTTGCGCGCTGATTCTCGAGCACGGGCCCAACCCCTGGAATCATCTGCCCGAGGTCGAGGTTCGCCAGCACCTGCAGGGTATTGCGACGAACGCGACGCTGGCGGTATTGGCCGAGGAGCAAGGGTTACTATTGGGGTTCGTCAGCTATCGCCTGACGCAGGATTTCGCGGATCATCAACCTGCGGCGCGTGCCGGGCAGGTGCATGGCTATATCTGTGAGGCGGTAGTGCACCGCGACTGCGCGGGTCTCGGAATTGGTGCTCATCTGCTCACGGAGGCGGTGCAGGACTTATGGCGTCGGAACGTGTGCGACGTCTATATCGATCGCCACGAGGAGAATGCCGCATCGGCGGGGATGATGCGCAAGGCCGGCTTCAGTGAGCTGCTGACCTATGCCGACCCAGCCCGGCGCCCCCATGGTTCGGGGCGTTCGACGCTGTGCTGTCTGCGGGTCAGGCAATGATCCCGCGACTGCTGGCCGTGGCTTTGCTGGTTGGCGTGCAGATTCTGCTGGCGTTTGTGCTTTACCACAGCGCTTTCGAGGCCTATCGACAGATTTTCGGCAGCGTTCGCCGCGATATCAGTTATGGCCTACAACTAAACCACTCGTTGTATCTCTTCGGCGCTCTTGCGCTGGGCAATGCTGCCTGGATGCTCGGTTGCCGTAGCCGGCGTAGCGGTCTGATCGGTTTTGGCAGTTGCATGCTGCTTTGGACGGCATTCTGGGCCAATGCCTTCGCCAGCATGCCATATCGCAGCCTGCTGGTGGTTGGGGGCGGTACGTTGGTGCTGGCGATGCCATTGCTGGTGCTGCTGCTTCGCTTCAGAAGGCCCGGCCAGGTCGATGACGCCCGGCCGGACTGCGCCGCTTAGAATTCAACCCAACATGCCCTTGATCACAGCCTCGGCCACACGGATGCCGTCGACCCCGGCCGAAAGAATGCCACCGGCATAACCTGCGCCTTCGCCGGCTGGATACAGGCCCTTGAGGTTCAGGCTTTGCAGGTCGTCGCCACGGGTGATCCGCACTGGCGAGGAGGTACGTGTCTCGATGCCGGTGAGCACCGCATCGGCCAGATCGAAGCCCTTGATCTGCCTGCCGAAGGCCGGCAGTGCCTCGCGGATGGCTTCGATGGCGAAGTCCGGCAGCGACGGCGCCAGATCACCCAGCTTCACCCCTGGCTTGTAGGACGGCTGTACCTCGCCCAGAGCGGTGGACGGCTTGCCCTTGATGAAGTCGCCCACCAGTTGCCCCGGCGCCTCGTAGTTGCGTCCGCCGAGCACGTAGGCGCGCGACTCCAGACGTTCCTGCAGCTCAACGCCGGCCAGCGGGCCGCCTGGGTAGTCCTGCTCGGGGGTGATGCCGACGACGATGCCGGCGTTGGCGTTGCGCTCGTTGCGTGAGTACTGGCTCATGCCGTTGGTGACCACGCGCTCCGGCTCGGAGGTGGCGGCGACCACGGTGCCGCCCGGGCACATGCAGAAGCTGTAGACCGAGCGGCCGTTGCTGGCGTGGTGCACCAGTTTGTAGTCGGCAGCGCCCAGTTTCGGATGGCCGGCATATTTGCCCAGGCGCGCGCGGTCGATCAGCGACTGCGGGTGTTCGATGCGGAAACCCACCGAGAAGGGCTTGGCTTCCAGGTACACGCCACGGGCATGGAGCATGCGGAAGGTGTCGCGCGCGCTGTGGCCGAGGGCCAGCACGACATGACGGCTGAGCAGTTGCTCACCATTCTCCAGCACCACGCCGGTGAGCTGGCCGTCTTCGATGAGCAGGTCGTTGACGCGTTGCTGGAAGCGCACCTCGCCGCCGAGAGCCTTGATTTCCTCGCGCATGGTGGCGACCACGCCGGTCAGGCGGAAGGTGCCGATATGTGGCTTGCTGACGTAGAGGATCTCGTCCGGCGCGCCGGCCTTGACGAACTCTTCCAGTACCTTGCGCCCGTAATGGTTGGGATCCTTGATCTGACTGTACAGCTTGCCGTCGGAGAATGTGCCCGCACCGCCTTCGCCGAACTGGACGTTGGAGGTTGGGTCGAGCACGTTCTTGCGCCACAGGCCCCAGGTGTCCTTGGTGCGCTGGCGCACTTCCTTGCCGCGTTCCAGGACGATGGGACGCAGACCGGCCTGGGCCAGGATCAGCGCGGCGAAGATGCCGCAGGGGCCGAAACCGACCACGATAGGGCGTTCGTCCAGCGGCGTCTCGGCCTGGCCTACCGGCTTGTAGGCGATGTCCGGTGCCGGGCCGACATGCTTATCGTCATTCAGGCGCGCCAGCAGCGCTGCTTCGTCTTTTACTTCGCAGTCGATGGTGTAGATGAACGGCATGTCGCCGTACTTCTTGCGCGCATCGTAGCTGCGCTTGAACACGCTGAAGGTCAGCAGGTCGGTATCGGCAATGCCCAGGCGTTGCACGATGGCCGGGCGCAGGGCCTCGTCAGCATGGTCTAGGGGCAGTTTCAGTTCGGTCAGGCGAAGCATGGCAGTGTCCTGGTTGGCCGGTGGTGATCCGGCAAGGTGAAGAAGGGCCGCGATTGTACGGGATTCAGGGTACGAAAGGGGCCGCGGCGCCGTTCACCACGCTTGCGGCGCACGGTTGAGAGTAGGCCATTCACAAGCACCGCCGAACCGAGCCGTCGTGCTCAGCGTTCCTCCAGGGCACGGCCGCGTGCGAACATCAGGGCAGCGCCGGCCAGGGTTGCCACAGCGGCATAGAGAATCACCGCCTTTGCGCCGAAGCCGTCGATAATCAGTCCGCCCAGCACCGCCCCTGCGGCAATGGCCACCTGGAAGGTCGAGGACAGCAGTGCGCCCGCGCTTTCGGCGTGATCGGCAGCTGCCCGCGCATTCCAAACCGATATCGACACCGGGAAGGCGCCAAAGGCGAAGCCCCAAAGCGCGGTTGCCACGAACGCGATGTTCACCTCGGTGCCGAATAGCACCAATGCGAGCGCCACGATGGTGATCAGCAGCGAGCAACTGGCCACGGCCCAGGCTGGGCTGCGCGCGGCAACTACGCCTCCGATCAGGTTGCCGAAAAAACCGCAGACACCGAATGCCAGCAAGGTCAGAGACACGGTGGCGACGTCCAGGCGCGGCACCTCTTCGAGAAAGGGGCGGATGAAGGTCAGCGCGGCGAAGTGCCCGGAAATGACCAGCAACCCCGTGACGAGGCCGATTACTACCGCGCGACGCGACAAGGCTGTCCTGAACGAAGCCAACCCCGGTGCAGCGGCCGCCGGCAGTCTGGGCAAGGTCAGCATCTGGATTGCCAGCGCCGCCACGCCAATGCCGGATGCAGCGAGGAAGGTCATGCGCCAGCCCCACAGGTCGCCGAGGAAGGCCCCCAGCGGGGCGGCGAACACCGTGGCGAAGGAAATGCCCATGAGGATGATCGAGATGGCCTTCGGCACCTTGTCGGGCGGCACCAGGCGCAGGGCCAGTGCGGTCATCATGGCCCAGAAGCTGCCAAGGGCGAAGCCCAGCATGCCGCGTGCAATCAGCAGGACGCTGACGGTCTCGGCGTAGGCCGAGAGGATGCTGGAAAGCACCAGCACCACCATCAAGCCCCAGACGATCTTCTGCCGATCAAGGCGGCCGGAACCCAGCACCACGAATGGGCCGGCAAATGCCGCGACCACCGCCGTAGCGGTAATGGCCTGGCCTACGACGCCGTTGGAGGCGCCCAGCTCGGTCGCCATGGGGGTGAGCAGGCTGATCGGCAGGAACTCTGCGGTCACCAGCCCGAAGGCGCCAAGGGCGAGTGACACGACGGCCCACCACGCGGCGGGTGAGACGCCGGATTGGTCGGGGGCCGTTGAGGCGGGATGAGGCATGCAGAAATCCTTGGTGTTCGTCTCGCGCCAGGGTTCAGATGAGCGGCCCTGCGAAGCGGGTGTCAGACGGGCGAGGTGTCTCGCCCGAAGTCCGATGGGGCACTCGCACGGCTTGGCGGTGCCGTGCGCCGTTCATGCGAGTTCAGTTACGCAGGGCGCCGAAGTGCGCGCAGCCACGCAGCACCTGACCATCGAGGCGCAATTCGGCATTGAGCTGATTGACCGCGCCGCTCATGCCATCGACGCAACGCTGCGGGGCGACCCACAGGTCAAGGCGCTGACCATTGGCTTCGCTGCTGAAGTTGAGGCGGCCGTCCGGCATCTGTTCTTCCAGATAGGGCAGGGCCAGCGGCTCATGATCTGGGCGGTTGAGTACCAGGCCCTTGCTGCCGACCTCCACTTGCCAAAACGGCTCGTTGCCGCTGGCGCGCAGGGCCAGACGTTTGAAGTTGAGGTCGTCGCAGCCGTGTCCTTCCCCTTGCAGGCGATAGATCTGGCTGACCTCGAAGCGACCATCGTTGCCTTTGCCCTGGCTGCCTCCAAGGTGGCCGCCGAGGTCGGCGAACAGGCTGGCCTGGCCATCGCTGCCGAGTTGCGTGACTTCCCGCTCGATACCGGTGCCATCGCCATCGACCAGCACGAAGCGTCGCTGTTCCTGACAGGGCATGAAAACCAGCTGACCATTTTCGACCTGAATTTGACCTTGCAGGCGAGTCGCCGGCGGTGGGCCTTCCGATTTGCCGGTATAGACCTGGCAGGCGGCCAGAAGCGGAAGTAGGGCGACGCTGGTAAGCAGGGAGCGGGTGATGGACATGGGTCTCTCCAGATACGAGCGGCCACCATAGCCACAGCGAGACCTCGGCTCAAGCCGTTTGCTTTGACTGGGCCCTGCGAGTACGGCCTAATTCGCCCGTCAGAACCCGATCGAGCAGCGTCTGTAATGCCCAGCCCCGTTATGCGTCCCAGTACTCTTCATCTGCCACAGGGCGACTGGGCCACGATACTCGACTGCCTGTGCGATCACTTTCCCGCCATTGATCGCACCACCTGGCTGCAGCGTATGGCACGCGGTCGGGTACTGGATGCGGCCGGTGCGCCCATCGATGCCACGCATCCCTATCGGGTCGGGCTCAAGGTGCGCTATTTCCGTGAAGTTCCGAACGAGACGCCAATTCCCTTCGACGAGCAGGTGCTATGGCAGGACGAGCACCTGTTGGTTGCCGACAAGCCGCATTTTCTGCCGGTGATGCCGGCCGGTGAATACGTCGAGCAGACGCTGCTGGCGCGGCTGATCAAGCGCACCGGCAATCCAGACCTGGTACCGATCCATCGCATCGACAGGCTCACCGCCGGTCTGGTGTTGTTCTCGGTCAATCCAGCCAGTCGCGGCCAGTATCAAGCACTGTTTCGCCAGCGTGCGGTGGAAAAACGCTACGAAGCCATTGCTCCGGCGCTACCTCAGTTGCAGTTTCCCTACCTGCACCGTTCGCGCATGGTCGAGGGTGAGCCGTTCTTTCGCATGCAGGAAGTCGCGGGCGAGGCCAACAGCGAAACGCGCATCGAGGTGCTGGAGCGTCGCGGCGACCTGTGGCGTTACGGCCTGTCGCCGGTGACGGGGCGCAAGCATCAACTGCGCGTGCATCTGGCCGGGCTCGGCGCGCCTATCGTCGGCGACGATTTCTATCCGCAGTTGCGGGAGTCGCGTAATCAGCCGGATGACTACAGCAAGCCGCTCAAACTACTGGCGCGCGGCTTACTCTTTGCTGATCCGGTAAGTGGTCAAGTGCGGGAGTACCAGAGCGAATTGCAGCTGCAGTGGTAGCTTCCGCTCGTGGGAGGGGCTTCAGCCGCGAGCTTTGCGCCGCTACGACTGCATGGATGCAGGAGTTAGAGCGAAGCAGGATGCCAGAGCCGAAAGCGCCTCCCAGAGTACATTTTGGGAAGCATAAAAAAAGCCCGCACCAGGCGGGCTAAGCGTGGCTCTTGCACCAGAGCTTGAATAAGGGTTCGGCGAGGAACATCACCAGGAACAGCCGTAGTACCTGCAGGGCAGTGACCAGCGCCACCGACAACTGCAAGGCCTCGGCGGTCAGGCATAGCTCGGTGATGCCGCCAGGCATCATGCCCAGCATCAGCGACAGGTGGTCCTCACCTGCCAACCAGCCTAGCGCCTCGCCGAGTGCGGCAGCAGCCAGCATGGCCAGTAGAGTGAATAGCAGCACGCGGGCGAGAAAACCCGGCGCGTTGCGGAAGAAGGCGCGGTCGAAATGACAGCCCAGGGCGCTACCGATCAGCCATTGGCCAAGCTGGCCCATGCCTTGCGGCAGGCCCAGATGCAGGTCGAAGCTGGCACTGGCCACGGCGCAGGCGACCAGTGGACCCAGCATCCAGGGGTTGGGTTGTTTCAGGCGGCCCCAGAGTACCGCCAGCACAGCACCAGCAGCGAGCAGACCGATCAGCCAGGTCCAGTCCACGTGGGCGCGAGGTGGTGCGCTGACGTCGGGCAGACCCCAGGTGAACAAAGCCGGAATCAGCAGCACCACCAGCAGCAGGCGCAGGCTATGCGCCGCAGCGACACGTGCGGGTTGCGCGTTGTGACGCAGGGCCAGGTTGACCATCTCGCTGGCACCGCCGGGCATGCTGGCGAAGAAGGCGGTCGCGCGGTCAACGCCGGCACGGCGCAGGATGGCGATACCGATCAGGCTGAGCAGAAGCGTGCCGAGAGCGCCCATGACGATGACCGGCAGATGGCTGAGCATCTGTTCCAGCACATCGCTGGTGAAATGCAGGCCGATACCGCTCGCCACCAGCCACTGGCCGGCCTTGCGCCCGCCCGGCAGTTCACTGAAGGCGCGGTCGGCCAGACAGCGCACGGCGATGACCGCCAGCAAGGAACCGACCATCCACGGCAAAGGCCAGCCGGCGAGGCTGGCCAGGTAACCGCCGACCATTCCGGCTAGCGGCGTTACCCAAAGATCACGCGGCAGTGGCATCAGCCCCAGCCTTGATCTGCTTGCGTCGACGCATCCAGCGGATGCCCGGCAGGGCCAGCATCAGCGCTACCAGCGCCCACAGTACCAGGGTGATCGGGCTGCCCCAGAGGATGCCCAGATCACCAGCGGAGATCGACAGCGCGCGACGCAGGTTGTCCTCCATCATCTCACCCAGTACGAAGCCGAGAATCACGGCCGAGAGTGGGAAATCCAGCTTGCGCAGGATGTAGCCAAACACGCCAAGCGCGATCATCAATACCAGGTCGAAGGTGGTGCTGTGTACCGCGTAGACACCGACCATGCTGATCACGGTGATGGCGGGCACCAGCACCCAGTTCGGCACGCTGAGCATGCGCGAGAACAGGCCGACCAGCGGAATGTTCATCACCAGCAGGATGATGTTGCCGATGAACAGCGAGGCGATCAGACCCCAGACAACGTCGGGCTGCTGTTCGAACAGCAGCGGGCCGGGCGTGATGTTGTACAGGGTCAGTGCACCGATCATCACGGCAGTGGTGCCCGAACCCGGCACGCCGAGGGTCAGCATCGGGATCAGCGAGCCGCAGGCCGAAGCGTTGTTGGCCGACTCAGGCGCCGCAACGCCGCGCAGGTCACCGTCGCCGAACTTGCCGCTGTCACCAGCCAGGCGCTTCTCGGTCATGTAGGTCATGGCGCTGGCGATGGTCGCACCGGCGCCCGGCAGTACGCCAATGACGAAGCCGGCGACCGAGCTGCGAATCATGGTCCAGAAGGTGAAGCAGTATTCCTTGAAGTTGAACAGCACACGGCCGCTGGCCTTCACGGCCTTCTGGCCGTTGTGGGTGTTTTCCAGCATCAGCAGAATTTCGCTGACACTGAAGAAGCCGATCACCACGATGACGAACTGGATACCGTCGGACAGGCTGACGCTGTCGAAGGTGAAGCGGTAGACCCCGGTAGTGGAGTCGACCCCGACTGTGGCCAGTGCCAGGCCGATCAGGGCCGAGAGCAAGGTCTTGACCGGCTTGTCGCCGACCATGCCGCCGAGGCAGGCAATCGCGAAGATCATCAGTACGAAGTATTCGGCCGGGCCGAAGGCCACTGCCCATTTCGCCAGGATCGGCGCGAACAGCACCACACCGCAGGTGGCGATCATGCTGCCGGTGAAGGAGCTCACTGCCGACAGCGACAGGGCGATGCCAGCCTTGCCCTGACGTGCCAGCGGGTAGCCGTCGAGGGTGGTCATCACCGCGGCAGCATCGCCGGGTACGTTGAGCAGAATGGCGGAAATACGGCCGCCATACTCGCAGCCCAGATAGACGGCGGCGAGCAGAATCAGTGCAGTTTCCGGCGGCAGGCCAAGGGCGAAGGCCAAGGGCAGCAGCAGGGCGACACCGTTGATCGGGCCCAGGCCCGGCAGCAGACCGACGATGGTGCCAACGAAGGCACCGAACAGGGCAACCAGCAGGTTGGTCGGCCGGGTGGCGACGTCAAAGCCCTGCATCAGAAAATGTAATGTTTCCATCTCAGCTCTCCACCAACGCTTCGAACACGCCCAGTGGCAGCGGAACGTCTAGCGCATAATCGAACAATGCATACAGCAGCACACCCATCAGGACGCCGCTAATCAGGCACGGCAGCACACGACCCGTGAACAGCAAGCCCAGAACGAAGGTAGCCAGTGCGGTACTCAGGACGAAGCCCAGGGGTTCGAAGAGCAGGGCATAGGCCAACAGGGTCAGGATGCACAGGCCTGCACGCTGCAGCGCCTGGCGGCTGAGCGCCTCGGTCTGCGGACCCGGCTTGAAGATCAGCCAGGCGGCACCAGCAGCCATCAGTACCAGCAGCAGCAGCGGATAGGCCCTCGGGCCGACAGGGTCGTAGGCGAAGGGTGCCTGGAAACCCCAGGCGATGACTGCGAGAAAGGCGCACAACAGCAGCCAGATCGCAGCGAACAGGCGAACGTACATAGCAGTGGTCTCTTGCGTTGGGACAGGATCGAGCGGCGAGGCGCTCAACTACAGGTTCGGCGTTGGGCGACGCCGAACCTGTCGATGCACTTATTCCTGCATCAGGCCGAATTCACCGGCCAGGGCCTTGTACTCGGCAACCTGCTTGTGCACCAGGGTATCGAGGTCATCACCGGTAACCGACAATGGCAACAGGTCGCGTTGTTCGCGCAGCTTGGCGAACTCTTCGCTGGCCAGCAGGGTGTCGAACTGCTGTTTCCACCAGTTGAACTGCTCGTCGCTGACTTCCGGGCCCATGTAGAAGCCGCGGATTACCGGCCAGCTGATGTCGTAGCCCTGCTCCTTGGCAGTGGGGATGTCGGCCAGCTTGCCCGGCAGACGCTCGTCGGAGAGCACGGCGAGGATGCGCACTTTCTTCGCTTCCAGTTGCGGGGTGACTTCACCCAGGCCGCTGCTGGTGACCTGTACATGGCCGCCGAGCATGGCGGTGAGGGTTTCACCGCCGCCTTCGAAGGCAACATAGCGCAGGTTCTTCGGCTCGATCCCGGCCAGACGGGCGATCAGCGCGGTCTGCATCCAGTCCTGGCCGCCGATGGTGGCGCCGGCGCCGAAGACGATGCTGGACGGATCTTTCTTCAGGGCCTGAACCAGGTCATCGAGATTCTTGTACGGGGAGTCGGCACGCACGGTGATCGCGCCGTAGTCGGTACCGACCGCGGCTAGCCAGCGTACGGCGTTCTCGTCATAACGACCGAACTTGCCCTGTGCCAGGTTGAGCAGCGAACCGCTGGAGAAGGCGGTGATGGTGCCCGGGTCCTTGGCGCGCTGGGCGACCACGGCGTTGTAGGCCACGGCGCCAACGCCGCCCGGCATGTAGGTGACGCGCATCGGCGCCTTGAGCAGGCCTTCGTCTTTCAGGCCGCTCTGGGCCAGTTTGCAGGTCAGGTCGAAGCCGCCGCCGGGTTTGGCCGGAGCGATGCATTCGGGGCGCTTGGGTTCGGCAGCCAGCAGTTGGCCGGCAAAGGCCAGACAGGCAGTTGCCAGTGCGGCGCGGGTCAGTACGGATTTCATGATGAATGATTCCTCGTGAGTCTTGTTGTTGTTTACCAAATCGGCAGCGTGTAGCCGACGATGACACGGTTCTCGTCCGCGTCGCGGGCGAAGTCGGAGCGGAAGCTGGCGTTGCGTACGCGTACGTAGAGGTCCTTGAGCGGCCCGCTCTGTACCACGTACTTGAATTCGATATCGCGTTCCCACTCGCCGCCACGGTCGTCGGAGCCGGCGATGCGTGCGTCGTCACCGCGGATGTAGCGGGTCATGAAGGTCAGGCCGGGAACGCCCAGGCCGGCGAAGTTGTAATCGTAGCGAGCCTGCCAGGAACGCTCGTCGGCGTTGGCGAAGTCGTTGATCTGCACGAAGTTGATGAGGAACGGATCGCTGCCATCGATGTAGGCGAAGCCGGTATCGCCGCTCATGTCCTGGAAGCCCAGGCCGAACTTGTGGTTACCCAGGCCGTAGCTGACCATGGCGTTGATGGCGCGGTTGTCGACCTTGCCGGCCTTGGCCGCGCCGCTGTCGCTGCTGTAGATCAGGCGCAGGTCGCTGCTGAGCGTGCCGGCACCGACCTTGTGGCTGCTCAGCAGGCCGAGAAAATGCTGGCGATAGATGTCGTCCAGATCGGCGAAGTAGTAACGACCGGTGAAGCCGGGAGCGAACTTGTAGTCGAAGCCGGCCAGGTCCAGGTGATCAGCGCTGACGCCACCGGCGAAGCGGCGGTTCTTGCTGTTGAGCACCATGTCCTCCTCGTTGGTGGAGGCGCGGTCGATGACCTTGTCCAGGCGGCCGCCCGTGAAGGTCAGGCCTTCGAGCTCGGAAGAGGTCAGCAGACCACCTTCGAACACCTGCGGCAGCAGGCGGCTGTCGCTGGCCTTGACTACAGGCAGTTCCGGCACGTGCGAGCCGTAACGCAGTTCGGTTGCGGAGACCTTGACCTTGGCCGTCAGGCCCAGGCGGCTGAATTCGTCAGCGGAGCGGCCATCGTCGTGAACGGGCAGCAGGTCGGTACCGGTGCGACCGCGGCCTGAATCGAGCTTGATACCGAGCAGGCCCATGGCGTCTACACCGAAGCCAACAGTGCCTTCGGTGTAGCCTGACTGCAGGTCCAGGCGAAAGCCCTGGCCCCATTCTTCACGCTTGTTCTGACCCGGATTTTCGCGGAAATCCCGATTGAGGTAGATGTTGGTGGCAGTGAGGCTGGCGGTGCTGTCTTCGATGAAGGCGGCGTTGGCGAGGGGGGCAGCGCCGGTGGCGGCGATTGCCAGGCAAAGCAGGCGTACAGGCGGCAGTGCCTGGCGTGAGGCTGCGAGCATCATGTGGTCTCCGTTTTTGTTCTTGTCGCCACCTGACACCACTGTCAGGTCGCTTGAGCAGGTGGATCGAGCCACCTTTTAACGATGCTATGTGGGCAAGCTTTCACTAGGCTTTCATGGAAAAAAGTTTTTCCGGCGTGGTCAATTAAGGTCAGGCAAGGTCGCCTGGATACCGTTTCGTTTGCCGCTTTGGCATTTGAGCAATTCACAGCAGCCGTAGCGGCGCTAAACTGCGCGCCTTTGACGATGCTGCAGCTGGAGGTGGCGGTGCGGATTCTGCTGGTCGAAGACCATCCGCAATTGGCGGAGAGCGTGGCCCAGGCGCTGAAAGGTGCCGGCTGGACGGTGGATGTGCTGCATGATGGCGTCGCTGCTGATCTGGCACTGTCCAGCGAGGACTACGCGCTGGCGATTCTCGATATAGGCCTGCCACGCCTGGACGGATTTGCCGTGCTTGCGCGCCTGCGTGACCGTGGCCAGACCCTGCCGGTACTGATGTTGACCGCGCGTGGCGAGGTCAAGGATCGCGTCCATGGCCTCAATCTCGGTGCTGATGACTACCTGGCCAAACCTTTCGAACTCACCGAACTGGAGGCGCGGGTCAAGGCGTTGCTGCGGCGTAGCGTGCTCGGTGGTGAGCAATTGCAGCGCTGTGGCGATCTGGTCTACGACCTGGGCGCCCGCCGTTTCAGCCTCGAGGGCGAGGCTCTTAGTCTCACGGCCCGTGAACAGGCTGTGCTGGAGGCGATGATCGCCAGGCCGGGGCGGGTGATGAGCAAGGAACAACTGGCGGCGCAGGTATTCGGCCTGGACGAGGATGCCAGCCCGGATGCCATCGAGATCTACATCCATCGCCTGCGCAAGAAGCTCGAGGGCAGCGCCGTGCGCATCGTCACCTTCCGCGGTCTCGGCTACCTGCTGGAGGCGGTCGAGGCATGAGTCGTGGCGTCAGCCTGCGCGGACGTCTGTTGCGGCGTCTGGCGCTGCTGCTGTCGCTGATCCTGTTGCTGAGTAGCGTCAGCGCCTACTGGAGCGCGCGCCGTGCAGCCGATACCGCCTATGACCGCACGCTGCTTGCATCGGCGCGCGCGGTCGCTGACGGTCTCTACGCGGAGGACGGTCGTTTGCGTGCCAACATCCCTTATGTGGCACTGGATACCTTCGCCTACGATAGCGCTGGGCGCATCTACTACCAGGTGCTCGATCTGCAGGGCAATCAGGTTTCCGGCTACGAGGATCTGCCGCCGCCGCCATCGGGTACGCCGCGTACCGATGATTATCCGGCGCTGGCGCATTTCTACGATGCCGAATACCGCAATCAGGGCGTACGCGTGGTCAGCTTTCTGCAGCCAGTCAGCGAGCCGCAGCTAAACGGTATCGCCGAAATCCGCGTGGCGGAAACCCAGGGTGCACGCGAGCGCATGGCCCGCGAACTGTTGATCGGTACCTTGTGGCGCATGGGGTTGCTGTCGGTCAGCGCGCTGCTGCTGGTGTGGTTGGCGGTGAATCTGGCGTTGCGGCCGCTGGAAGCGCTGCGTCGGGAAGTGGCTGAGCGGGCCAGCGATGACCTGCAGCCGCTGCCGGACGGCGGGCTGCCACGTGAGGTGCTGCCGCTGGTGGAAACACTGAACCAGTTCAACCAGCGTCTGCAGGGACTGTTCGAGCGCCAGTCGCAGTTCATTGCCGATGCCGCACATGAATTGCGAACGCCGCTGGCGGCGCTCAAGGCGCGTATTACCCTGGGCCTGCGCGCCGAGCAGCCGGAGGAATGGCGCAGCACACTGGAGCAGGTGGCGCAGCAGGGCGACCGCCTGACCTTGCTGGCCAATCAGCTACTGTCGCTGGCGCGTATCGAGAGTGGCGCGCGAGCCATTACCGAGGGCGGCGCGCAGCGTATCGATCTCAGCCAACTGGCTCGTGAGCTGGGGCTGGCGATGGCGCCACTGGCTCATGCCCGTGGTGTCGCGCTGGCGCTGGAGGCTGACCAGGCGGTGTGGATCGATGGTGACCTGACGTTGCTCAACGAGTTGCTGAACAACCTGCTCGACAACGCGCTGGCGCATACGCCGGCCGGTGGCAACCTGATCATCCGCACCCTGGCTCCTGCCGTGCTGGAGGTCGAGGATGACGGTCCGGGGATTCCCGAGTCCGAGCACGAGAAAGTCTTCGAGCGCTTCTACAGGCGCAGCAATCTGGGCAATGGTGCGGGGCTCGGGCTGGCCATCGTGGGTGAGATCTGTCGCGCCCATCAGGCCAGGATCAGTCTGCATCAGGCACGGCCGCACGGTCTGCGGGTGCGTATCGAGTTTCCCCTGTCAGTGACCGAGGCTTAGCGGCTGCTGGATCTCCAGCAGGTATCGGGAAATCTTGCCGCTGTCGCGTAGCTGAGCAAGCCCGCGATTGAAACGCTGCATCAGCTCGGCATTGCCGGCCACCTCGCGTGACAGCAGCAGATGCAGGCTGTCGCTGCGCAGCGGCTTGTGATGAAAGCTCAGACGCTGGCGTTCGGCTGCGCTGAATTTCTGATAGAGCAGGTCGAAACCAACCACCTTGTCCACCGGAAACAGATCGATGCGTCCGGCGAGTAATTGGCGTAGTCCCTGTTCATCACTGTTCAGGCGCATCACCTCGAACTTGCCAGCAGCTTCTGCTCGCTGGAAGGCTTCGCCATAGTCATAACCGCGGGTGCCGGCAATGCGCAGGTCGCGCAGGTCTTCGATGTTGGCCCAGTCGAAGGCCCGGTCCTTGAGGTGAAGCAGGTAGTAACCGCTCTCGACGACCGGTTCGCTGATATGGAAGCGCTGTTCACGTTCCGGGTTGTACAGCCAGACGGCGCTGCCGTCGCGCTGGCCTTGCTCGGCCATCTTCAGTGAGCGTGCCCAGGGATGAAATTCCCATTGCACCTCGACGCCCTGAAGCGCGAACGCCTCGGCGACGATGCGCGAGGCTACGCCATGGTGGGGTAGGGTTTCGCCGAGGTAGGGCGGCCATTCGCCGTTGGTAAGACGCACCCGTTCGACAGCCTGGACGCTGCCGAACAACAGAACCAGCAGGACGAATGCGTAACGCATGGCTCTACTTCCTCAGGCGAAGGGTTCGAGTGTAGACGCGTTTAGTAACCTACATCCCTGTAGGTCACCTTTCGGGCCGTCGCGCAGCGACGTCAAAAATGGTTCCCGACATTTTTTGCCATCCTGGCGAGTCGCTTTTATTGCAGCATGCTCATCGCGGCTTCCATCGCAGCGGACATGTCTTCGTCGGCCTGCATGTCGACCTGCGGGTCGAGGCCGAGCTTGGCGAAAGCCGGTACCTTGCTCCAGTCCAGTTGGGTGTAAGGGTGCTCGCTGCCCAGGTAGCTCTGCAGGGTGGCGACCTGGACGATGTCGACGTAATCGACCTTGGCCGAGTCGCGGCTGAAGTCCAGGTACTGGCTGGGCACGATGGCGATAGGCTCGGGAAATTCCCAGGTGCGCAGGATCTTGTCGCCAATGATCGGATGGATCTGCTCGATCACGTGATTGAGGCTGATGGAGTCGGCCAGTAGCTCGTTGTGCTCTTCGGCATAGGTGAGGATCGGCAGCACGCCAATCTGGTGGACCAGGCCGGCGAGGGTGGCCTGGTCCGGCATCAGGCGGGTGTAGTGGCGGCACAACACGTGGCAGATGCCGGCAATCTCGGTGCTCTTGTTCCACACCTCGCGCATCTTGCGGTCGACCACGTCACTGGTGGCTTGGAACATCTGCTCCATGGCCAGGCCGGTGGCCAGGTTGCAGGTGTAGTTGATGCCCAGGCGGCTGACCGCCATCTGCAGATCGGTGATTTCCTTGTTGCTGCGCAGCAGCGGGCTGTTGACCACCTTGATGATGCGCGCGGTTAGGGCGGCGTCGTTGCCAATCACCTTGCTGATCTGCGGGATGCCCACGTCCGGGTCTTCGGCCGCTTCGCGAACCTTCAGCGCCACCTCGGGTAGGGTGGGCAGTACCAGCTCATCGTTCTCGATGGCGTGGATCAGTTCCTGTTGGACTTTTTCAGCAAGCTTGCTCATGAAGTGGCTCTCTTAGGCGATCCGATACGGCGCCAGGGAAGTTTAGTCAGTGCTGGATTTCCTTGTCGGCATCCAGCTGATAAGGCAGGTCGAGCAGGGTCAGCGTCGGGCCTTCGCTGCTGCCGAGATGAATACGGCCGTCGTTCACGGCATCTTCCTGCAACACGGCGAGCAACTCGATGGCGTCGCCGGCCTGGGCCGCCAGTACCACTTCACCGACGCTGGAGCCGTGGACCGGGGAGAACAATTCGATGCCGACGGCCGGCAGCTCGGAGCCGACCAGGCGTAGCCGATGCAGGCGTCGCTTGAGTTTGCCCAGATACTGCATGCGCGCGACGATCTCCTGGCCGGTGTAGCAGCCTTTCTTGAAGCTCACGCCGCCCAAGGCCTGCAGATTGATCATCTGCGGGATGAAAAGCTCGCGCGTGGCACCGAACACCTGGCCTACGCCAGCACGTACCTGGGCCAGCAACCAGTCGTTCAGTGGTGCTTGCGGCAGTGCGGCGGCCAGGCGGCCTTGCAGTTGCTCTGTTTCGGCGGCCGGAGCCCACAGCTCGGCACGGCCATCGCTCAGGCGCACGGCAATTAATGATCCAGCACTGGTGATGGAGTCGCTGGCAGTGCCCAGCTGCAGGCCAAGCTCGCCGAGCACGGCGTCGCCGCCGGCCAGGCCAAAACGGACCCAGGCGGCGCTTTCATCGCTGAGCTTGGATTTGGAGAACACCGCATATTTTTGCAGGTCGGCCTGCTGTGACTCGATCAGTTCGCGGGCCATGGCCAGCAGATAGCCGTCGTCCACCGGGACGATACGGAAGCTCGACAGCATGCGGCCCTTGGGCGTGCAGCGGGCGCCGAGGCTGGATTGGCTGGCACTCAGGTAATTGAGGTTGCAGGTCACCTGGCCCTGCAGAAACTTGGCCGCGTCCGCGCCGCGCACGGCTAGCAGGCCTTCGTGATCAAGGAGGGTGAAGTAAGCGCTATCGGCCATGGTGCAAATCGAATCGCTGGATAAAGGTCAGGGGCGTCATCATAGTGGGCGTGGTAGGGCCTTGTCAGCGCAATTGCGCCGTGTCTCGGTGAACAGCGAGACAATTCGCCGTTATACTGCCGCCCTCGTTCGAGGAGTCCGTTGCATGGTTGAGCAAAGTGAACTGAATCGCCTGTTCTGGCATAGCCGTCGTGGCATGCTGGAACTGGACGTACTGCTGGTGCCTTTCGTCCAGGAGGTATACCCGACCCTGGATGCCGAGAACCAGGCCCGCTACCGCAAACTGCTGGAGTGCGAGGATCAGGACATGTTCGGCTGGTTCATGCAGCGCGGCGAGCCCGAGGATGCCGACCTGCGCCACATCGTGCGCATGATCCTGGATCGTGTCCAACCCAAGTGACGTCTTCGAGAGCCGCTGGCAACCATCCCGCTGGTTGTTGAGGCTCTACCTGTCGGTCCTGGCGCTGGCTCTGCTGGCGCCCTGGCTGGCCGACATTCCTCTCTGGTTGAAACTGCTTTCACCTCTGCCATGCCTGGCGCACGCAGCCTGGGTGTTGCCGCGGCACATTCTGCTGACGGCACCGCAGGCCATTACCGGCTTGCGTCGTGATGCGCTCGGCTGGCATCTATACAGTGCCGCCAACGGCTGGCACGCAGTTCAGTTGCGCCCCGACAGCCTGGCGTTACCGCTAGCTGTGGTGCTGCGTTATCGCGTGCCGGGGCAGCGTATAGGTCGTGGGCTGTGTATCGCGCGTGACGCGCTGGCGCCCGAACAACATCGACGGCTGCGCTTGCGTTTGAAGTTCAGTCGGCGACGCTGGGCTGAGCCTGGGGTGTCGGCACCAGAATAGTGTCCCTGGCCTCGGCCAGTTGCTCGGGGTAATCGAGGGTGTAGTGCAGGCCGCGGCTTTCATGGCGTTGCATGGCTGAGCGGATCATCAGTTCGGCGACCAGTGCGAGGTTACGCAGCTCGATCAGGTCGCGACTGACCTTGTAGTTGGAGTAGAACTCGTCGATCTCGTCCAGCAGCAGGCGCACTCGGTGCTGTGCGCGTTGCAGGCGCTTGTTGGTTCGTACGATGCCGACATAGTCCCACATGAAGCGGCGCAACTCGTCCCAGTTGTGGGCAATGATCACGTCCTCGTCCGAGTCGGTCACCTGGCTGGCATCCCAGCAAGGCAGGTCGGCGGGCATGTCGATGGCATCCAGTTGCCGAGCGATATCCGCGCAGGCCGAGCGGGCGTAGACGAAGCATTCGAGCAGCGAGTTGCTGGCCATGCGGTTGGCGCCATGCAGGCCGGTGAAGCTGGTCTCGCCGATGGCGTAAAGCCCAGGCACATCGGTGCGTCCATGTTGGTCGACCACTACGCCACCGCAGGTGTAATGCGCCGCAGGTACGACCGGGATGGCCTGCTTGGTGATGTCGATGCCAAAGCCCAGGCAGCGTTCGTAGACGGTGGGGAAATGACTCTTGATGAATTCGGCTGGCTTGTGGCTGATGTCCAGGTAGACGCAGTCGATCCCCAGGCGCTTCATTTCGTGGTCGATGGCGCGCGCGACGATGTCGCGCGGTGCCAGCTCGGCGCGCTCATCGAAACGCTGCATGAAGCGTTCGCCATTGGGTAGCTTGAGTAATCCGCCCTCGCCGCGCACCGCTTCGGTGACCAGGAAGCTCTTGGCCTGCGGGTGATACAGGCAGGTGGGGTGGAACTGGTTGAACTCCAGGTTGCCGACGCGGCAGCCGGCACGCCAGGCCATGGCAATGCCGTCGCCACAGGCACCGTCCGGGTTGCTGGTATAGAGATAGACCTTGGCGGCGCCGCCGGTGGCAAGAATCACGAAGCGTGCGCTGAAGGTGTCCACTTCGCCGCAGGCACGATCCAGCACGTAGGCGCCCAGGCAGCGATCGCCATCCAGGCCGAGCTTGCGCTCGGTGATGAGGTCTACGGCAACGCGTTGTTCCAGCAGTTCGATGTTCGGGCGCTGCCGGGCCTGCTCCAGCAGCGTATTGAAGATCGCTGCGCCGGTGGCATCGGCGGCGTGGATGATGCGCCGATGACTATGGCCGCCCTCGCGGGTCAGGTGAAACTCGAATCCGCCGTCCTCGCGCGCCGTTTCATCGTCACGGGTAAAGGGCACGCCTTGATCGATAAGCCACTGGATGGCTTCACGGCTGTGTTCTACCGTGAAGCGCACGGCGTCCTCGCGGCATAGTCCGGCACCGGCATCGAGGGTGTCGGCGACGTGGGATTCGACCGTGTCGGTGTCGTCCAGCACTGCTGCCACGCCACCTTGCGCCCAGTAGGTCGAGCCATTGGCCAGGTTGCCTTTGCTCAAGACCGCGATGCGCAAGTGAGTGGGGAGGGTGAGGGCGAGGGTCAAGCCGGCAGCGCCGCTGCCGATGACCAGAACATCGTGCTGGAAGTGGTGGCTCATGTTCGAGTTCCGCGTGAAAGCGAGCCCTAGTATATAGAGAGGGGCATCGGCACAATAGCCAGCCAGAACCACATCGGTATCCGCTGCGCGTCGACCCGGCTGCATCGAAGCCAACCTCGGACAGTGACATGCTACTGAGCGCCCGAAGGGCGACGGAAACGAGAACAGCTGATCTGCAGCTGTAATTCCGCGTCTGCGCTGGCTATCACCTGTGATGCTCCAGCGTGTGGATACTGATTGGGCTCTTATGACCGACCGCGGTGCTCAGGAACTTTTTTAGTCTTTAAGGTTCCATAGAGAGTCGCCCATATAAGGGAGAGCGCTTGCGCGTGCCTGCATCTGAAGTCAGCGGAGGGTGTGGAAATGAGCGGCGATAAGATTATTCGCGCCAGCGGAAAGGTTTCGCTGGCGCCATTCCAGGCAGAGAAAAGAAAACTCTGCGGGAAGCTTGCTTGGAGGGGAGAACTTTTGCGTAAGACCCGAGTCTATCTTGGCAAGCTGATTTGCTTACGGGCGCAAGCCTCCTCCAAGCCTAATGAGGAGCGTGCATGCTAACCCAGGAAGATGATCAGCAGCTGGTCGAGCGAGTGCAGCGTGGTGACAAGCGTGCCTTCGATCTGTTGGTGCTGAAGTATCAGCACAAGATCCTCGGTTTGATCGTGCGATTCGTGCACGACACTCACGAGGCTCAGGATGTCGCTCAGGAGGCGTTCGTAAAAGCCTATCGAGCGCTTGGAAACTTTCGCGGTGACAGTGCGTTCTATACATGGCTGTACCGCATCGCCATCAACACGGCGAAGAATTATCTGGTATCCCGCGGTCGGCGGCCGCCAGATAGTGATGTCAGTAGCGATGACGCGGAGTTCTATGACGGCGACCATGCCCTCAAGGACATCGAGTCGCCGGAACGGGCATTGCTGCGCGACGAGATCGAAGCCACCGTGCATCGAACCATCGCCCAGCTACCAGACGATTTGCGCACGGCTCTGACTTTGCGTGAATTCGAAGGTCTGAGTTACGAGGACATTGCCAGTGTCATGCAGTGTCCGGTAGGTACGGTACGTTCGCGGATCTTCCGTGCACGTGAGGCAATTGATAAGTCCCTGCAACCTCTGTTGCAGGAAGCCTAAGGCAGCGGCGACAGCCAAGAGAGGAACACCATGAGTCGTGAAACCCTGCAGGAATCGCTGTCCGCGGTGATGGATAACGAAGCGGACGAACTGGAACTGCGGCGTGTGCTCGCAGCCAGCGAAGATGGCGAGCTGCGTGGCACCTGGTCGCGTTACCAGGTCGCACGTGCAGCCATGCACCGTGAGTTGCTGGTACCGCAACTGGACATCGCTTCTGCGGTTTCCGCGGCATTGGCCGACGAAGCCATTCCGGCGCGCAAGACGCCGATCTGGCGTAGCGTCGGGCGAGTGGCCGTGGCAGCATCGGTGACCGTTGCCGTGCTGGCCGGGGTGCGCTTCTACAATCAGGACGACCTGACTGGCGCTCAAGTGGCCCAGCAGGAGGCCTCTCCGGTACTTTCTGTACCGCAGGTGCAAGGTCCTGCATTGCTCGCCGGCTACAACAGCAGCGAAGAAGCCGGCGAACCTGCCCAGGCTGGCACTGCCAGCTGGCATGAGCAGCGTCTGCCGAACTACCTGCGCCAGCATGCGCAGGAAGCCGTGATGGGCACCGGTGAAACCGCTCTGCCTTATGCTCGTGCTGCGAGTCTGGAAAACCGCTAAGCGCCTAAGGAGTCACATGCGCGCTATTCCCCTCTGCCTGATCGGTGGTCTGCTGGCATTGCCAGTGCAGGCCTCCGAGGTACAGGACTTGCTCGGGCGCCTCGCTACGGCAGAGCGCCAGCAAAGTTTTCAGGGCACGTTCATCTATGAACGTAATGGTAGTTTTTCCACCCACGCCGTATGGCATCGGGTGGAGGAGGGGGGGCAAGTTCGCGAGCGCCTTCTACAACTCGACGGCCCTGCGCAGGAAGTGCTCAAGGTCGATGGTCAGGCGCAGTGCGTTACCGGCGCACTGGCTGACCAGGTTAGCGAAGGGCAGGCTTGGCCTGCTCGCCAGCTGGATGCCGAGCAACTGAGTAATTGGTATGACATTCGTGTCGCCGGTCAGGCGCGCATCGCCAACCGTGCCGCCGATGTTTTGGTGCTGGAGCCCAAGGATCAGCATCGTTACGGCTTCGAGCTGTACCTCGATCGGGAAACCGGTTTGCCACTCAAGTCCCTGCTGCTGAACGAGCGCGGCCAGCTTCTGGAGCGCTTCCAGTTCGCTCAACTGGACACCTCTGCGCCCGTTGAAAATGCCATGCAGCCGAGTTCGGACTGTCGTCCGGTGCGTTTTCGTGCTGCCGACAGCATGGCCGAAGGCCGCTGGCGTTCGGACTGGCTGCCGCCAGGCTTCACCCTTACGACCGCGCAACTGCGGCGTGATCCGGCCTCCGATGATGCTGTTGCCTACCTGATGTACGGCGATGGCCTGGCACGCTTCTCGGTTTTCCTCGAGCCTTTGAACGGCAGTGTGGTCGAAGATGCGCGCAGTCAGTTGGGGCCGACCGTCGCCGTTTCGCGTCGGATGAGCACCGATTCCGGTGACATGATGGTCACCGTGGTAGGTGAAATTCCTCTGGGGACTGCGGAGCGAGTCGCTCTGTCCATGCGCGCCGGAGTGCCTGAACAGGCTAGCCAATGATCGAAGAGCAGGGGCGTGTAGTGGCGCTCGAGCCCGGCGCTGTCTGGGTCGAGACCCTGCGCAAGAGCACCTGCTCGAGTTGCTCGGCCAATACCGCCTGCGGTCAGGGCCTGATGGATCGCCTGGGTGTGGGGCGGCAGCGTGGTTATGTTCGTGCTCTCAGTCAAATGCATCTGGCGATTGGCGACACCGTGATCATCGGCGTGCGCGAGGATCTGCTGGTGCGCAGTTCTCTACTGGTTTATCTGTTTCCGCTTCTAGGCTTGTTCGCCGCTGCGCTGCTGGCGGATGGCCTGGGCTTGTCCGAGCCGCTGGTGATCCTCGTCAGCCTGATCGGTCTGTTCGCCAGTTGGCTGATGGTTCGCTGGCGCGCTGCTCGCGTGGCCGAGAACCCCTTATTACAGCCCGTTGTCCTACGTGCGCTGCTGGTGCCTGTGCCAGCAGCGGGTTGAGTGTGTCCGAGTTTTACATGGGGAGTCGTAGTTCGATGAGAAAACTCAAGTCCATTGCACCGCTGCTGGCGGTTGCGTTGCTCTGGGGGCAGAGCTTTTTGGCTCAGGCCAGCCTGCCCGACTTTACCGATCTGGTGGAGGAGGCCTCGCCTGCTGTAGTCAACATCAGTACCCGACAGAAGATGCCCGAGCGCGCCGTTGCCGGCCAGCCAGGTCTGCCCGACCTCGAAGGGCTGCCGCCGATGTTCCGTGAATTCTTCGAGCGCAGCATCCCGCAGGTACCGCGCAACCCGGGCGGTCGTCAGCGTGAGGCGCAGTCGCTGGGCTCCGGTTTCATCATTTCGCCTGACGGCTACATCATGACCAACAATCACGTGGTCGCCGATGCTGACGAGATCATCGTGCGTCTGTCCGATCGTAGCGAGCTGGAGGCCAAGCTGATTGGTGCCGATCCGCGCAGTGACGTTGCGTTGCTCAAGGTCGAGGGCAAGGATCTACCGGTGGTGCGTCTGGGCAAGGCCGACGACCTCAAGGTTGGTGAGTGGGTACTGGCCATCGGTTCTCCGTTCGGTTTCGACCACTCGGTGACCGCCGGTATCGTCAGTGCCAAGGGGCGTAACCTGCCGAGCGACAGCTACGTGCCGTTCATCCAGACCGATGTGGCGATCAACCCGGGTAATTCCGGCGGCCCGCTGTTCAACCTGCAAGGCGAGGTCGTGGGTATCAACTCGCAGATCTTCACTCGCTCCGGCGGTTTCATGGGGCTCTCCTTCGCCATTCCGATGGAAGTGGCCATGCAGGTCGCTGATCAGCTCAAAACAGACGGCAAGGTCACTCGCGGCTGGCTCGGTGTGGTGATCCAGGAAGTGAACAAGGACCTGGCTGAATCCTTCGGCTTGGAGAAACCGGCTGGCGCGCTGGTTGCGCAGGTGCTGGAAGACGGTCCTGCGGACAAGGGCGGCCTGCTGGTGGGCGACGTGATTCTCAGCCTCAATGGCAAGCCGATCATCATGTCGGCCGACCTGCCGCATCTGGTCGGCGGATTAAAGCCCGGCGAAAAGGCCGAATTGGACGTGGTGCGTGACGGTTCGCGCAAGAAGCTCGACGTCACGGTCGGTACGCTGCCTGAAGAAGGCCAGGAGCTGGCCTCGTCGGGTTCGGCGCAGGGTGCCGAGCGCAGCAACAACCGCTTGGGCGTGACGGTGGTCGAGCTGACTGCCGAGCAGAAGAAAGGCCTCGATCTGAAGGGCGGTGTCGTGGTCAAGGAAGTGCTCAATGGTCCGGCTGCCATGATTGGTCTGCGTCCGGGCGATGTGATCACTCACCTGAATAATCAGGCTATCGATTCCACCAGCACCTTCACCCAGGTGGCGCAGGAATTGCCGAAGAACCGTTCGGTGTCCATGCGTGTTCTGCGTCAGGGGCGTGCCAGCTTCATCACGTTCAAGCTGGCTGAGTAATCCGGCCAATACTGAAGAAGGGCGCTTTCGAGCGCCCTTCTTCGTGTCTGCCCTGTACTGTGCAGACGTGACGCGGTTATGAGGGATCAGGTACAATCCGCGGCTATTTTCGGCAAGCGTCTTGCCTGTGCCTTCTTCGAGTGTTGATCCGTGAGTGACCTGAGTCATATCCGCAATTTTTCCATCATTGCCCACATTGACCACGGCAAGTCCACCCTGGCTGACCGTTTCATCCAGATGTGCGGCGGCCTCGCTGCGCGTGAAATGGAGGCTCAGGTACTGGACTCCATGGATCTGGAGCGTGAGCGCGGCATCACCATCAAGGCCCACAGCGTCACCCTTCACTACAAGGCGAAGGACGGCAAGACCTACCAGCTGAACTTCATCGATACGCCCGGCCACGTGGACTTCACCTACGAAGTCTCACGCTCGCTGGCTGCATGCGAGGGTGCGTTGCTGGTGGTGGACGCCGGTCAGGGCGTCGAGGCACAGTCGGTCGCCAACTGCTACACCGCCATCGAGCAGGGGCTGGAAGTGATGCCCGTGTTGAACAAGATGGACCTGCCCCAGGCTGACCCGGACCGCGTCAAGGACGAGATCGAGAAGATCATCGGCATCGACGCTACCGACGCCGTGGCCTGTAGCGCCAAGAGCGGCATGGGCGTGGACGAGGTGCTTGAGCGTCTGGTGCAAACCATCCCTGCGCCCGAGGGTGAGATCGATGCGCCGCTGCAGGCGCTGATCATCGATTCCTGGTTCGACAATTATCTGGGCGTGGTCTCGCTGGTGCGCGTGCGCCAGGGCCGCGTGAAGAAGGGCGACAAGATTCTGGTCAAGTCCACCGGCAAGGTGCACCTGGTCGACAGCGTCGGTGTATTCACCCCGAAACACACCGCTACTGCTGATCTTAAGGCCGGTGAAGTGGGCTTCATCATCGCCAGCATCAAGGACATTCATGGTGCGCCGGTTGGTGACACCCTGACCCTGTCCTCGACCCCAGAGGTCGAAGTACTGCCGGGCTTCAAGAAGATCCAGCCGCAGGTATACGCCGGTCTGTTCCCGGTCAGCTCCGACGATTTCGAGGACTTCCGCGATGCCCTGCAGAAGCTGACCCTCAACGATTCGTCGCTGCAATACGCGCCGGAAAGCTCCGATGCACTGGGCTTCGGTTTCCGCTGCGGCTTCCTTGGCATGCTCCACATGGAGATCATCCAGGAGCGCCTGGAGCGCGAGTACGATCTGGACCTGATCACCACCGCGCCGAGCGTAATCTACGAGATCGAGCTCAAGACGGGTGAAACCATCACCGTGGACAACCCGTCCAAGTTGCCGGACGTTTCGGCAGTGGCCGACTTCCGCGAGCCGATCGTCACCGCGACCATCCTGGTGCCGCAGGAGCACCTGGGTAACGTCATCACCCTGTGCATCGAGAAGCGTGGCGTGCAGCGCGACATGCAATTCCTCGGGTCGCAAGTTCAGGTTCGCTACGACCTGCCGATGAACGAAGTGGTGCTGGACTTCTTCGACCGTCTGAAGTCGACCAGCCGTGGTTATGCGTCGCTGGACTATCATTTCGACCGCTACCAGTCTGCCAACCTGGTCAAGCTGGACGTACTGATCAACGGCGACAAGGTCGATGCTCTGGCCTTGATCGTTCACCGCGACAACGCGGCCTACAAGGGCCGTGCCTTGACCGAGAAGATGAAGGAACTGATTCCTCGGCAGATGTTCGATGTGGCGATCCAGGCAGCCATCGGCGGTCAGATCATCGCGCGGACCACTGTCAAGGCGCTCAGAAAGAACGTACTGGCCAAATGTTACGGTGGCGACGTGAGCCGTAAGAAGAAGCTGCTCGAGAAGCAGAAGGCCGGTAAGAAACGCATGAAGCAGGTTGGTAACGTGGAGATCCCACAGGAAGCCTTCCTCGCTGTGCTCAGGTTGGATAGCTAAGGCTCTATGTCGATCAATTTCCCGCTCCTGTTGGTTATCGCGGTCGCCGTCTGCGGCTTCCTGGCCCTGATCGATCTGATTCTGCTGGCTCCGCGCCGCCGTGCGGCGATTGCGGCGTACCAGGGGCGGGTCGACGATCCTGACGACAGGGTGCTGGAACGTCTGAGCAAGGAGCCCTTGCTGGTCGAGTACGGCAAATCCTTCTTCCCGGTGCTGGCCATCGTGCTGGTGCTGCGCTCGTTTCTGGTGGAACCGTTCCAGATTCCTTCCGGGTCGATGAAGCCGACCCTGGAAGTGGGCGATTTCATCCTGGTCAACAAGTTCGCCTACGGCATTCGTCTGCCGGTGATCGACGAGAAGATCATCGAGGTGGATAACCCGCAGCGCGGCGATGTGATGGTGTTCCGCTATCCCAGCGACCCGACCATCAACTACATCAAGCGCGTGGTGGGACTGCCGGGTGATCGCATCGAGTACACCCAGGGCAAGCGTCTGCTGATCAATGGCGAGCCGGTGGCCGAAAAGCTGATCGGTGAGGAGCCGGGCAGCCTGGGTGGTGCGATGCTCTACCAGGAGCGTCTGGGCCAGGTCGAACACACCATCCGCAAGGAAATGACCCGCATGCGCCGCGAGCCCGGCGGCCAATGGGTGGTGCCGGAAGGGCACTACTTCATGATGGGCGACAACCGTGACAACTCCAACGACAGCCGTTACTGGCGCGATCGTCATATTCCTCAGGAGCTTTGGGGCATGGTCCCTGACGACCATATCGTCGGCAAGGCCTTCGCCATCTGGATGAGCTGGCCGGAACCCAAGACCAGCAATCTGCCCAACTTCTCTCGGGTCGGCCTGATTCATTGAGCACTGGCGCGCTGTTCAATACAGCGCGCCAGGCTATAACTAGTCTTGCCGTATCGGCATTCCAACAAGACCGAATCTTCTGGGGATATACATGAAATTCGCGCGCTCGCAGCAGGGGCTTTCCATTCTGGGTTGGCTGGTGGTTCTGGCCGTGGTGGCATTCTTCGCCAGTACGGCGTTCAAGGTGCTGCCGCATTACATGGACTATATGTCCATGGAGAAAATCATCACGTCGGTGGAAACCGATAAAGCGGCCGACGTGCGGACCATCAACGAGTTTTACAACCACGTCAGCAAGGGCATGCAGGTCAATAACATTCGTGACCTGAACATGCGCGACGCTCTGCAGGTCAAGGTGGAGAACAACGAGTTCCAGGTCCACCTCAAGTATGAAAAACGCGAGCCGCTGATCGAGAACCTCGATCTGGTGGTGAATTTCGACAAAGAATTTCGTGTACGGATGCCGTGAGTCCCAATCTGTCCCGCCTCGAGCGCAAGCTCGGCTATAGCTTCAAGGATCAGGACCTGATGGTCCTGGCCCTGACCCATCGCAGTTTCGCCGGCCGCAACAATGAGCGGCTGGAATTTCTCGGTGATGCCATTCTCAATTTCGTAGCCGGTGAGGCGTTGTTCGAGCGCTTCCCGCAGGCCCGCGAAGGGCAGTTGTCGCGTTTGCGCGCACGCCTGGTCAAGGGCGAGACGCTGGCCGTACTGGCCCGCGGTTTCGAACTGGGCGAATACCTGCGCCTGGGTTCCGGTGAGCTGAAGAGCGGCGGTTTCCGCCGTGAGTCGATCCTGGCTGATGCCCTGGAGGCGCTGATCGGCGCCATCTACCTGGACGCCGGGATGGAGGCGGCGCGCGAGCGCGTGCTGGACTGGCTGACCGGTGAGCTGGACGGCCTGACCCTGGTCGACACCAACAAGGATCCGAAAACGCGCCTGCAGGAGTTCCTGCAATCGCGTGCCTGCGAGCTACCTCGTTACGAGGTGGTGGACGTTCAGGGCGAGCCGCACTGCCGTACCTTCATGGTCGAGTGCCAGGTGGCCCTGCTCAATGAAAAGACCCTGGGCCAGGGCGGCAGCCGGCGTATAGCCGAGCAGGTCGCTGCGGCTGCGGCGCTGATCGCCCTCGGGGTGGAGAATGGCAATGACTGATGTACCTGTGACTCGCTGCGGCTACGTCGCCATCGTCGGCCGGCCCAACGTGGGCAAGTCGACGCTGCTCAACCACATCCTCGGACAGAAGCTGGCGATCACCTCGCGCAAGCCGCAGACCACTCGCCACAACATGCTCGGGATCAAGACCGAGGGCGATATCCAGGCCGTCTACGTCGATACGCCCGGCCTGCACAAGCACAACGACAAGGCGCTCAACCGCTACATGAACCGCAGTGCGTCCACCGCGCTGAAGGATGTCGACGTGGTGGTGTTCGTGGTCGACCGCACGCGCTGGACCGACGAGGATCAGTTGGTGCTGGAGAAGGTGCAGCACGTCAAATGCCCGATCCTGCTGGCGGTGAACAAGGCCGATCGCCTGGAAGACAAGAGCGAGCTGCTGCCGCATTTGAACTGGCTGGCCGAGCAACTGCCGCAGGCCGAGATCGTGCCGATCTCCGCGCTGCAGGGCCAGAACCTCGACACGCTGGAAAAGCTGGTGGGTGAGCGCCTGCCGGAGTCCGAACATTTCTACCCGGAAGACCAGATCACCGACCGCTCCAGCCGCTTCCTGGCGGCCGAGCTGATCCGCGAGAAGATCATGCGTCAGCTCGGTGCCGAGCTGCCGTACCAGATCACCGTGGAGATCGAGGAGTTCAAGCAGGAGGGCCGCATTCTGCATATCCACGGTCTGATTCTGGTGGAGCGTGACGGACAGAAGAAGATCATCATCGGTGACAAGGGCGAGCGCATCAAACGTATCGGTCAGGATGCGCGCAAGGACATGGAAACCATGTTCGACTCCAAGGTGATGCTCAACCTCTGGGTCAAGGTCAAAGGTGGCTGGTCCGACGATGAACGCGCCCTGCGTTCGCTGGGTTACCTGGATTGATCGCGGTGCCATGCGCATCCTCGGTGTTGCGCGTGGCGCATTCTGGCGGTTACTTACATGACTTCTGCCGCCTACGTTCTGCATAGCCGCCCGTACAAGGAAAGCAGCGCCTTGGTGGACTTCTTCACCGTCCAGGGCCGTATCCGCGCAGTGCTGCGTGCGGCACGCGGCAAGGTCGGCAGCATTGCCCGACCATTTGCCCCACTGGAGCTGGAACTGCGCGGGCGCGGCGAGCTGAAGAGTGTCGGCCGTCTGGAAAGCGCCGGCATCCCGCTGCTGCTGACCGGCGAGGCGCTGTTCTCCGGGCTCTACCTCAACGAATTGCTTATTCGCCTGCTGCCGGCCGAAGACCCACACCCAGCGATGCTCGAACACTACGGCCTGACCCTGCAGGCGCTGGCTGCCGGCCGGCCGTTGGAGCCGCTGCTGCGCGCATTCGAATGGCGCCTGCTGGACGAGCTGGGCTATGGTTTCGCCCTGGATCGCGACCAGCACGACCAGGCCATCGACCCCGCCGCGCTGTATCGCTGGCAGCAGGACATCGGCTTGGTGCCGGTGGTACAACTGCAGCCTGGCGTGTTTCTGGGGCGCGAGCTGCTGGCCATGGCTGAAGCCGACTGGCAGACACCGGGCGCGCTCGCTGCCGCCAAGCGCCTGATGCGCCAGGCGCTGGCCCCTCATCTTGGTGGCAGGCCACTGGTCAGCCGCGAACTTTTCATGACGCTCAAGGAGTCCAAGCGTGACTGAGGCCAATCGTATTCTGCTCGGCGTGAACATCGACCACGTCGCCACCCTGCGCCAGGCTCGCGGTACGCGCTACCCGGACCCGGTCAAGGCCGCGCTGGACGCCGAGGAAGCTGGTGCCGACGGCATCACCGTGCACCTGCGCGAAGACCGTCGGCACATCCAGGATCGCGATGTGCGCGTGCTGGCTGACGTGCTGCAGACGCGGATGAACTTCGAGATGGGCGTCACCGACTTCATGCTCGGTTTTGCCGAGCAGATTCGCCCGGCGCATGTCTGCCTGGTACCGGAGACCCGCCAGGAGCTGACTACCGAAGGTGGCCTGGACGTAGCAGGTCAGGAAGCCCGCATTGCCGCGGCGGTGGAGCGTCTGACGCTGGCCGGTTGCGAGGTGTCGCTGTTCATCGACGCCGAGGAGCGGCAGATCGAGGCCGCCATGCGCGTCGGCGCGCCAGCCATCGAATTGCACACCGGACGTTATGCCGATGCCCACACGGCAGAGGAGGCGGCTCATGAACTGTCGCGTATTCGCGATGGCGTGATCTGCGGCCTCAACCACGGGCTGATCGTCAATGCCGGTCACGGTTTGCATTACCACAACGCCGAGGCCGTGGCCGCGATTCCCGGCATCAACGAACTGAACATTGGCCACGCCATCGTCGCCCATGCGCTGTTCGTCGGCTTCAAGCAGGCGGTTGCCGAGATGAAGGCGTTGATCGTGGCGGCGGCCTACCGCGGCTAGTGGACTCTGTGGGAGGGGCTTCAGCCGCGACTTTCCTGTGACGCATCGCCGCTGAAGCGCCTCCCACAGCGCGGTGCTCTCAGCCCTGCGCGAACGCCTGAGTCATCTGTGTGGCAAGCGCCTCGATGGCGTCATTACTCTGATGACCACGAATCAACTTGATGTGGTACTCACCCAGCGCGGGCAGCCCCTGTTCCGCGCCGAGCCGCCGCAACGGTGGCTTGACCAGGCTGCGCGGGAAGGGCGCGATGGCCAGGTCGGCGGTCATCGCTGCTTCCTGGCCGGCACACTGTTCGCAGGAATAGGCGATGCGGTAGCTCAGACCCTGGCGATCCAGTGCATCGAGGGCGGTCCGGCGCCAGGCGCAGCCTGGGTTGGCCAGTGCCAGCGGTAGCGGTGAGCGTTGTATGGCCAGGCCGCCATCGCGTCCGGCCCAAACCAGTTCTTCGGAATAGATCACTTCACCGCGCGTGTCGTCCAGGCCGTCATTGCCGGCATTGATCAGGGTCAGATCCAGTTCGCCGGCATCCAGCTTGGCCACCAGTTCCACGCTGCGTCCCACGTTGACCTCGACTTCCACACCCGGGTGGCTGCGGGCGAACAGCATGAGTACGCCAGGTAGCACACGGTCACCGATATCGTTCGGCGTGCCAAAGCGTACGCGACCGGTCAGCGTCGGGGTAAGAAAACGGGCCACGGCCTCCTCATTGAGTTTGAGCAGGCGCCTGGCATAGCCCAGCAGTACCTCGCCCTCGGTGGTGAGTTGCACGCGCCTGGCTTCGCGGATGAACAGGCGCTGACCGAGGGTTTCCTCCAGGCGCTTGATTTGCAGGCTCACGGCAGCCGTGCTGCGAAACACCTGGGCGGCGGTGCGGGTAAAGCTGCCGCTGTCGGCGATGGCGACGAAGGTGCGCAACACATCGCTTTCCAGAAGCGGCAGGGCGGTCGGAGCGGTGGCGTTCATGATCGTTAAAAATTACTTAATATTGAATTTGATATTTGTCGTTTGTTTGAACGATAGGGGCGTTTCATCCTGATCGCAAGCCCGGCATTAGTCGGTAGCGACAGGAGGAAAGGTGATGAAAGGTTCAAATCGTTGCGACAAACCCCGCCCGCCCATGCCCGAGTTCTACATGCCGGCCATGTGGCCGCTGGATCTGCAGAACGCAATCGTCGACTGGATTGGTGCCTGGTTCTGGCGTCGGCGCATGCGTCGTCTATTGGCGCAGGACACCGAGGGGGCTATTCGTCTGGGTAGCGCCCGTGGTGTGGTGGAGCAGGGCGCTGGTGAGCCGCTGCGTTTGATCGCCCAGCGGCGTGCGCGTTGGTTACGCGGTGACTGTTGAGGTCGAGCGTGTAGGACGTACCGAGCGGCGACCCCTTTGCGAGGCGGTACGCTGCTGGAGTGTCGGGTGTTGGTGGCGGACTGTTCGCTGGCGCTCCTGAGTCCACCCTACGAACTCAGGCCTAGGGCTGGTATTAAGGGAGCGCATGGCAGGCCGTAGGGCGTACTCGCGAAGCAGTACGCCGTTGGTGGGGGCGTATTGGGCGTGGATGTGGTGCTGGGTCCGGTATGGGCTGGCTGACTGTGCGCTTCGCTACGAGCGGCCGGCGTACCTGTCTGCCCTAAGGCTTGTGCGCGATCAGCACGGCGCGGGTCGGTGCCGGCAGGCCTTCGACGGTGCGGCTGTGGTCGGCTGGGTCGAGGAATTCGGGCAGTGATTGGAAGCGCATCCACTCGGTGGCGCGTTGCTCCTCCACCGAGGTGGTGCTGACGTCGACGCAGCGTACGTCCTCGAAACCGGCGCGGCGTAGCCAGCGCTCCAGTGCCGGTACCGAGGGCAGGAACCAGACGTTGCGCATCTGCGCATAGCGATCCTCGGGCACCAGCACCTGCTCGGCATCGCCTTCTACCACCAGGGTTTCCAGCACCAGTTCACCGCCTTTGACCAGCGCATCCTTGAGGTCGAGTAGATGGTCGATGGGCGAGCGACGGTGGTAGAGCACGCCCATGGAGAATACCGTGTCGAAGCCCTGCAGCTTGGCCGGCAGTTCCTCGAACGCCAGCGGCAGGTGCCATACCGGTTGCTCTGGCAGATAGCGCTTCATCGCCAGGAACTGGCAGAGGAACAGCCAGTTGGGGTCGATGCCGACCACGCTGTCGGCACCCGCACCAAGCATGCGCCACATGTAGTAGCCGTTGCCGCAGCCGACGTCGAGGATGCGCTTGCCGGCCAGATCCAGATGCGGGGCGACGCGCTGCCACTTCCAGTCCGAGCGCCATTCGGTGTCGATATGCACGCCGAACAATTCGAACGGACCCTTGCGCCAGGGGATCAGCCCCTGCAGGGCCGTTTTCAGCTGCGTGCGCGTGGCCTCGTCACAAGCGCCGCCGAAGGAGAAGCGCTGCAGCAGCTCCACCTCACTCACCGGTAATTCAGGCAATGCCTGCACGGCGCCGTACCAGCGCGCCAGGTCGCCGTGACCGATGGCCAGCTTGGCATCGAGCTGGCTGGGCAGCTCGCATGTCCAGTCTTGCAACGGAGTACCAGCAAGCTGTGCTTGCAGGGCGTCCAGATCCAGATCGCGCATCATGGCAGGGCTACCAGCGAGGCGAAGTTAAGGCACTGGAACCAGGGCACTACCTTGCTGAAACCGGCAGCCAGCAGGCGTTCGCGATGCTGCTCGAGGCTATCGGGCAGCATCACCTTCTCGATGGCGCTGCGCTTCTGCGCGATTTCCAGCTCGCTGTAGCCGTTGGCACGTTTGAAGGCGACATGCAGCTCGGTGAGCAGCTCATGCTCGGCGGCGTCCTCGAAACGCAACTTCTCCGAGAGGATCAGCGCGCCACCGGGCAGCAGGGCCTGGTGAACGCGGGTGAGCAACTCCAGGCGCTGCGCTGGCGGGATGAACTGCAGGGTGAAGTTGAGTGTGACCAGCGAGGCCGTTTGCAGCTCAAGGGCGAGAATGTCGGCCTCTATCACCTCCACCGGTAACAATTCCTGGAACATGGCGTCCTGGGCGTGGAGGTATTCGCGGCAGCGCTCGACCATGGCCGGTGAGTTGTCCACGGCGATTACCTTGCAACCATCGACACGCACATGGCGGCGTAGCGCCTGGGTCACCGCGCCGAGCGAAGCGCCGAGGTCGTACAGGGTGGTGTGGGGCTGAGCGAACTGACCCGCTAGCACGCCAATGTTTTCGACGATGGTCGGGTAGCCCGGCACCGAGCGCTTGATCATGTCCGGGAAGACTCGCACCACATCCTCGTTGAAGACGAAGTCGGGCACCGCGGACAGGGGCTGGGAAAATAGACGATCGGGTTCTTGGCTCACGGCAGTCGCAACGGCTAGCGGGAAAGGCCGGCATTTTAGCCAAGTGTGGCGCAACAGTCAGGCGTTGTTGCTGCGCTGGAACGCCGAAGCGGCAATGCCCCACTGGCCGAGCCAGTAGGTGAGGATGATGGCGTAAGGCGCCGCGTCGAAACTGGCGACGAAGCGGTCGATACCGATCAGGCTGTCGGAGAGCACGAACAGCGTCGCGCCACCGGCGGCCAGCCAGGTGGAGCGCGGCTGCAGATCCGGGTGGCCAATGCGGGCCAGGGCGCGCCAGAGCATCAGGCTGATCGCCGTGGCATAGCAGGCCACCGGAATCAGCAACTCGCCGAGCCCGCTGCTGGCCAGCACGGCGAACATCGCACCGCCGGCAATCAGTGCCAGCAGCAGGGCCGCGAAGGCAGGCCGCCGGCTGTCGGAGCAGTAGGCGCGCAGGTAGGCCAGGTGGCCGACCAGGAAGGCGCCAAGGCCGAACACGAACAGATCGCCAGGCCAGTCCAGCAGGAGGTCGCCGGCCAGGGAAAACAGCAGGCCAACGGTGATCCAGCGGCGATAGGTGCCGGCCGGCGCCTGGCGCAACCACAGAAGCAGGGCGATCACGGGTATGCCTTTGCTCAGCAGGCTGAGCTGTGTATCGCCGGTGATCCGGCCGTAGAGAAACAGCGCAGCACCCAACAGACCGAGCAGCAACCAGTGCATGACATGACTCCCTTCATTATTGGAATGCGCGACTATGCCCAGTGGTCGAAAGGCTGCCAATGCAAGGGATGCCAAATCGAGGGGCGGATCGTGCCGCCACTCGACGTCCTCCGCTGGATTGTGCAACGTAGGTGTTCGTTCAGGAGAAGCGCATGTCGATATCGCCACCGGTCAGCGAACTGATCGAACGCCTATACCGCGAGGAATCGCGCCGGGTACTGGCGACCCTGATTCGCCTGCTCGGCGACTTTGACCTGGCCGAGGAGGCGCTGCACGAGGCGTTTCGCAGCGCAGTCGAGCAGTGGCCGCGTGACGGGCTACCGGACAATCCGCACGCCTGGCTGGTGTCCGCTGGGCGCTTCAAGGCCATCGACAACCTGCGCCGGCAGCGCCGCTTTCAACCGCTGGATGAGCAGGCCGAATTGCCTGACGAGAATGGCGCCTGCGAGGGCGAGCTGCTTGAAGATGATCGCCTGCGCCTGATCTTCACCTGCTGCCACCCGGCGCTGGCCAGCGATGCCCAGGTGGCGCTGACGTTGCGCGAGGTGTGCGACCTGACCACCGAGGAGATCGCCCGCGCCTTCCTCTCCAGCCCGTCGACCCTGGCCCAGCGCATTGTGCGGGCCAAGGCGAAGATTCGCGATGCGCGCATTCCTTACGAGGTGCCGGGGCGCAGCGAGCTGCCTGAGCGTCTGGATGCGGTGTTACGGGTGATCTACCTGGTGTTCAACGAAGGTTATTTCGCCAGTTCCGGTGATTCGCTGACCCGCAGCCAGCTGTCCGACGAGGCGATTCGGCTGGGCCGCCTGCTGCTGGAGTTGCTGCCCGAGCCGGAAGTGGAGGGGCTGCTGGCGTTGATGCTGCTGCACGAGTCGCGCCGCGCTGCGCGCAGCGGTGTAGATGGCGAGGTGATTTTGCTGGAAGCCCAGGATCGCAGCCTGTGGAATCGCGAATTGATCGCCGAGGGCGAGGCGTTGGTGCTACAGGCGCTGCACTCGCGGCGTTTCGGCCCATACAGCCTGCAGGCGGCGATTGCCGCGGTGCATGCCGAGGCGGCCAGTCTGGAAGACACCGATTGGGTGCAGATCGTCGGCCTGTATGACGAGCTGCTGCGCCTGAGTCCGTCGCCAGTGATCGAACTCAACCGCGCCGTGGCGCTGGCCATGCGCGATGGCGAGCAGGCTGGGCTGTTGGAGATCGACCGTCTTCTGGCTGCGGGTGAACTGGACGGTTACCACCTGGCCCATGCGGCGCGGGCCGATCTGCTGCGCCGCTTGGGCCGCCGAGAGCAGGCGATTGCAGCCTACCGCCAGGCCCTGGCGCTGGCGCAGCAAGGACCGGATCGGCAGTTTCTGCAGAGAAGGCTGGAGGAGCTAGGTGACCCGTAGAGTGTGCTGTACGCACCGAAACTCTTCGGTGCATACGCTCGGTGCGCACGGCGCACCCTACGGAGCGGGCGTACTTAGCCCGCGACCAGCACGCGAATCGCTTCCAGGCGCAGGGCAGCCTTGTCGAACATCGCCAGACTCTGTTCGCGCTGCTCACGCAGGGCGTCGATCTCGCTGTCGCGCACGCTTGGGTTGACCGCGCGCAGGGCGACCAGGCGCGCCAGTTCTTCGTCCAGTTCGGCGATCAGGCGGCGTTTGGCCTCGGCGACGCGTTCGACATGGCGCGGCATGACCTTGGCTTCGGCGTCGTTGATCTGCTTGGCCAGTACGTCGCGCTGGGCCTGGACAAACTTGTTGGCGCTGGCGCGCGGCACGCTTTCAAGCTGATCGTTGAGGGTCTCGAAACCGACCTTGGGTGCAAGGTCGTTGCCATTGGCGTCGAGCAGGCAGCGCAGCGCAGCCGGCGGCAGGAAGCGGCCGAGCTGCAGCTTGCGCGGGCCGACCACTTCGCTGACGTAGAGCAGCTCCAGCAGCACGGTACCGGGTTTGAGCGCCTTGTTCTTGATCAGCGCGACTGCGGTGTTGCCCATCGAGCCGGACAGCACCAGGTCCATGCCGCCCTGCACCATGGGGTGTTCCCAGGTGAGGAACTGCATGTCCTCGCGGGCCAGCGCCTGCTCGCGGTCGTAGGTGATGGTCACCGCCTCGTCGTCGCCCAGCGGGAAGCTGGCGTCCAGCATCTTCTCGCTGGGACGCAGGATCAGGGCATTGTCGGAGTGGTCTTCGCTGTCGATGCCGAAGGCGTTGAACAGCTCTTCCATGTAGATCGGCAGGGTGAACTGGTCATCCTGCTCGAGGATCGCCTCGACCAGTGCTTCGCCTTCACCGGCACCGCCGGAGTTCAGCTCCAGCAGGCGGTCGCGACCGCTGTGCAGCTCGCCCTCGAGGCGAATGCGCTCGGCGGTGGCTTCCTCCACCAGTTGTTGCCACTGGCCGTCGTCGCCGTTTTCCAGCAGCGGCAGCAGGCGTGGGCCGAACTGGTGCTGCAGGGCGTTGCCGGTGGGGCAGGTGGCCAGGAAGGCATTCAGCGCCTGATGGTACCACTGGAACAGGCGCTCCTGCGGGCTGTTCTCCAGGTACGGCACGTGCAGCTGGATGCGGTGTTTCTGGCCGATACGGTCGAGACGACCGATGCGCTGTTCGAGCAGGTCCGGGTGCGCCGGCAGGTCGAACAACACCAGGTGATGGGCGAACTGGAAGTTGCGGCCTTCGGAGCCGATTTCCGAGCAGATCAGTACCTGGGCGCCGAACTCTTCGTCGGCGAAGTAGGCGGCAGCGCGGTCGCGCTCGAGGATGCTCATGCCCTCATGGAACACCGTGGCCGGGATGCCGGAGCGCACGCGCAGGGCGTCTTCCAGGTCCAGTGCGGTTTCGGCGTGGGCGCAGATCACCAGCACCTTGAATTTTTTCAGCATCTTCAGGGTGTCGATCAGCCACTCGACGCGCGGATCGATGCGCCACCAGCGCTGCTCGTCGTCGACTTCTTCCTGCGCCTGGTAGCTGACTTCCGGGTACAGCTCGGCATGCTCGCCCAGTGGCAGCTCCAGGTACTCGTCCGGGCTCGGCAGCGGGTAGGGGTGCAGTTCGCGCTCGGGGAAGCCCTGCACGGCGGCGCGGGTGTTGCGGAACAGCAGGCGGCCGGTGCCATGGCGGTCCAGCAGCTCGCGCACCAGGCGGGCGCGGGCATCATCATCGCCGCTATCTACGGCATCGAGCAGCTCGCGGCCCTCATCGCCGAGGAAACTGCCGATGGCGTCGCGGGCCTGGGCGCTGAGCTTGCCCTGGTCGAGCAACTCCTGCACGGCCTCGGCAACCGGGCGGTACTGGCTGCTTTCGGCGCGGAAGGCTTCCAGGTCGTGGAAACGGGCAGGGTCGAGCAGACGCAGGCGGGCGAAGTGACTGTCCTGGCCGAGCTGTTCCGGGGTGGCGGTGAGCAGCAGCACGCCGGGGATGACCTCGGCCAGTTGCTCGACCAGCGAATATTCGGCGCTGGCCTGTTCCGGGTGCCAGACCAGGTGGTGGGCTTCGTCGACCACCAGCAGGTCCCAGCCGGCAGCGAACAGCGCGTCCTGGGCTTTCTCGTCGTCCTTCAGCCACTCCAGGGCGACCAGCGCCAACTGGCAGTCCTCGAAGGGGTTGCTGGCGTCGCTCTCCATGAAGCGCTCGGCGTCGAACAGGGCTACATCGAGGTTGAAGCGACGGCGCATCTCCACCAGCCACTGGTGCTGCAGGTTTTCCGGAACCAGGATCAGCACGCGGCTGGCGCGGCCGGAGAGCAACTGGCGATGGATCACCAGGCCTGCTTCGATGGTCTTGCCCAGGCCGACTTCGTCGGCCAGCAGTACGCGCGGGGCGATGCGGTCGGCCACTTCACGGGCGATATGCAATTGGTGGGCGATCGGCTGGGCGCGGGCGCCGCCCAGGCCCCACAACGACGACTGCAGCAGGCGGCTGTTATGCTCCAGGCTGTGATAGCGCAGGGCGAACCAGGCCAGTGGGTCTATCTGGCCAGCGAACAGACGGTCGCTGGCCAGGCGGAACTGGATGAAGTTCGACAGCTGGGTTTCCGGCATGGTGACCGGCTGGTGCTGAGCATTGAGACCGTGGTAGACCAGCAGACCGTCGACGTCCTCGACTTCCTGCACGGTGAGCTTCCAGCCTTCGAAATGGGTGATCTCGTCACCCGGAGCGAAGCGCACACGGGTCAGTGGGGCATTGCGCGTAGCGTATTGGCGGGTTTCGCCGGTGGCCGGGTAGAGCACGGTGAGTAGGCGGCCGTCCTCGGCGAGGATGGTTCCCAAACCCAATTCCGCTTCGCTGTCACTGATCCAGCGTTGCCCCGGTTGATACTGCGCCATGCCTGTCTCCCGTGTGAAAAAGCCGGCTATGGTAACGGATGCCGAGCCGTGGCCAAAGCGGTCGTGGCACTATCATTGCGTCCGTCAGTCGAAAGTGTAGCGAGCACAGGCTAAAGTCGCGGATGACGGGGCCGACAGCCTGACCAAAGGAGGTGCTGAAACGTGCTACCGCCTATCCCCCATAGCCTGGTGCCGGTCACGGCCACGCAAGACGTGATCAAGCCCAAGCCCGAGATTCCTCCGGTGACCCCGGCCGAGGGCAGCGCCAAGGAAAGTGCGCTGAGCCTCGACAAGCGTCATCCACAGGAAACCGAGGAGCTGCTGCGCGATGAGCAGCGCCGTCGCCAACGGCGTGTCTACACCCCTGAACAGCTGGCCGAGGCCGAGCCGGAAGAGGTGGAGCAGGCGCTGGGCGATCTTCCGCGACAGGGGCTGTGGGTAGACGTTGAAGTTTAAGGCACTCCTTTCATTCTCGTTCATGTAGATCGTCATGCTATTCGCCGACCCCTTGCCCGCACTTGCCGATGCCGAGCTGGACTACCTGCCCGGCTGGGTCGACACCGCTCTTGCCGACAGCTGGTTCCAGGCCCTGATCGAGCAAACCCCTTGGCAACAGCCAGAGCTCTTCATTCACGGGCGCTATCACCGCACGCCACGGCTCACCGCCTGGTATGGCGAGCCGGAGGCGCGTTATCGCTATTCCGGCAAGCTGCATGAGCCGTTGCCCTGGACGCCCCTGCTGGACGAGATTCGCCAGCGGGTCGCGAAAGAGGTCATGCAGCCGCTCAATGCCGTGCTGCTCAACTACTACCGTGACGGCCAGGACTCCATGGGCTGGCACAGCGATGCCGAGCCGGAGTTGGGCCGTGATCCGCTGATTGCTTCGCTCAACCTGGGCGGCAGCCGTCGTTTCGATCTACGCCGCGTTGGTAGCACGCGCATCGAACACTCGCTGACGCTGGAGCACGCCTCACTACTGGTCATGCGCGGGCCGACCCAGCATCATTGGCAGCATCAAGTGGCGAAGACGCGACAAGCCTGCGCGCCGCGCCTGAATCTGACCTTTCGCCTGATCCGGTTTCCGCTATGAGCAATGATGACAAGCTGATTGATTTCGCCGCCGAGCGCGACAAGCGTATCCACGATCTCAATGACAAGCGCCTAAATGAGATGCGCCAGGTCTTCGAGCAGGTTTTGCCACTGGGCAAGGCCAGGAAGAAGTCCAAGAACAAACCCAAGAAACGCTGAAGCTCCCGCCACTTGTTCGTTATGCGCGGCCGTCAGGCCGTGCTTCCCGCCTCGTACCCCCTCGATTTCTTGACCTGGGTCAGTATTCCCCTTGGCCTGGTCGCGCCTGCTCGCCAGCCATTGATCCAGGTCAATTTTCCCGCCGCCAGCGCTGATAACGTGAAGCCATCCCAGACAGACAGGCGCAAAAGGAGACAGCCATGTTCGTCGATACAGTAGTTCTCGCCGGAGTCGGCACCGTTCTTCTGATGGTCGCGTTCTTCGGGGGTGTTGGTTACTTCATCTGGAAGGATGCTCACAAGCGCAAGCAGAGCTGATCCTTCCAGTTCACTGGGCACGCAAGGCAATTCGGGCGACTTCGGTCGCCCTTTTTTTTGGCTCGCCATCCCAGGCGAGAGCACGGATTCGTTAGGCACCCTGGAGTAGCAGGTACTCACGCCTCTGGACAGATATAGTTAGCTAGCTAATAATTGAGTTTCGCACGGAGGCGGAACCCAATCGCTACAGCTATGTTCAGAGCTGAGATTTCTTCAGGTAGCCATCGTGCGTGACTCCTTGCTGGTGTTCCTTGCACCAAGCCCGCAAGCCGTTCAATTCGCCATCAAGACCCTGCTCGGCGGTGGTCTGGCATTGTGGTGCGCACTGCGTTTTGGCCTGGAGCAGCCGCAGTGGGCACTTATGACCGCGTTCATCGTTGCCCAGCCGCTATCCGGCATGGTGGTGCAAAAGGGCCTGGCACGACTGCTCGGCACGCTGGTTGGCACCTTCATGGCAGTGGTGATGATGGGGCTGTTCGCCCAGGCGCCGCTGTTGTTCGTGCTGGCGTTCGCCTTGTGGCTGGCGCTTTGCACGGCATCCTCGACCATGTTGCGCAGCGCCTGGTCATACTCCTTCGTGCTGGCCGGCTACACGGTCGCGATCATCGCCTTGCCGGCCATCGGCAAGCCACACGTGGTGTTCGACGAAGCCATCGCCCGCTGCACGGAAATCTGCCTGGGCATCATCTGCGCCACCCTGAGCAGCGCTTTGCTCTGGCCGCAGCGAGTCGAGCGGCAACTGGCGCAACAGGCGCGAGACGCCTGGCAGGCCGGCGTCGCCGCATCGCGCCAGGCGCTGGCCGGTGAGGCCGGCTCCCGCCAGGGGCTGCTGGAGGTGCTGGCGCGTATCGTCGCCGTCGATGCTCAGCGTGAGCATGCCTGGTTCGAGGGCGCGCAAGGCCGCCAGCGAGCCATTGCGTTGCGGGTGCTGAGTCGCGATCTGCTCGGCATGTTGCGCCTGGCCCGCGGTGTGGCGCGGCAGTGGCGGCAACTGAGCAGCTCCAAGGCACAGGCTGTTGCGCCCTGGCTGCAGGTGGTGGATGAGCGCCTGCAACAGGCGCAACCGACAGGTTTGCCGGAGTTGGTCGAGCAACTGCGCCAGGCGGCGCAGGACGAAGAATTGAGCAGCGGCCAGCAACTGTGTCTGGAGCGCTTGATGGTGCTGCTGTTGCGCGTCGAGGACGCCAGTCGCGCCTTGCTTGCAGTCGAGGAGGGCAGGGCGCCGGCCGATGCGCCACGCGCTCTGTCCTGGCACTACGACTGGCAGAGCGCGCTGGTTTATGGCTCGCGTAGCGCCTTGACCTTTCTCACCCTGGCAGCCTTCTGGCTGGCCACAGGCTGGACCCACGCCACTGGTGCGTTGCTCCTGGCCTGCGTGGTCTGCAGCCTGTTCGCGCGGCTCGAAGCCGCGCCGCAGATCGGCATGATGTTCTTGCGCGGTATCTTCTACGCGCTGCCGGTAGCGTTTTTCGTCGGCCAGATTCTGATGCCGCAGATCGATGGCTTCGTGATGCTCTGCATGGTGCTGGGCGTGCCGCTGTTCTTTGGTGTGTTGGGCATGGCCAAGCCGGCGACGGCCGCCACATCCACTTCCTTCTGTCTGCATTTCATCGTGCTCTGCCTGCCGGCGCCGGGTGTCGGCTACAACGTCGAATTCTTCCTCAATGAAGCGCCGGGCATGCTGATAGGCGTGGGTTGCGCGGTGATGGCGTTCAAGCTGGTAGTGCTACGCAATCCGGTCTGGCATGGCCGCCGCCTGATGCAGGCGATCCTGGCCGACCTCGGTCGGTTGACCCGCCGCGACTTGGGGCGTGCCGAAAACTGGTTCGGCGGGCGTATGGCTGATCGTCTGATCCAGCTGGCGCGGCACTATCCGGCGCGGCCGGATCAAACGCGCAGCCGCTGGGACGATGGCGTGGCGGGTCTCGACCTGGGCGACGAGTTGTTGCATCTGCGCAAGTGCCTGGCCAATGCCGATGCCGGCCTGGCTCGGTCGCAGCAGCGCTTTCTTGAGCACCTGGAGGACGCGCTGGAGCGCGGTCCTGCACCGGGCCGTGAAGACGTTCTGGACGCAGCGGTGGCTGAGCTGCAGGAGGCCCTGCGCGCCTGCTCGCCCAGCATCGACAAACGCCTGGCCGAGGCGGCGCTGTTGCAACTGCAGAACGGCTGGCGCCATTGGTGTTACTTCAGAGCCTGTGCAGGATCTAGCGAGCTAGAGCCCTGCAAGGCAAAAGCAGGCGAGGACGCGGAGTTTACGAGCTGTAAATGAGCAGTCCGAGCCTGTTTTTAACGCAGCAGGGCCGACGCGCAGCAGATCGTGGACAGGTTCTGAGAGGAGAAGCCCATGGGCTTACATGAATGGTCGCTGGGCGGCGTATTACTTAGCCCGATGGCGGCGTACGCGGTATTGGCGCTGTTGCTGACCGGCGTGTTGCGCCTGAGCTTGCAGCGCATCGGGCTGTCGCGCTGGATCTGGCATGAAGCCCTGTTCGATTGTGCCTTGTATGTCTGCGTGCTGGCGGCGGTAATTGCCGTCCTGGCGCATTGAGGAGAGAAAGCATGCGTTCGACCATCCGCGTCGGCATCACCCTGGCCATGGTGGCGGCAGCGATTTTCGCCGGCTCCTGGATCTGGCAGCACTACATGTACTCGCCCTGGACGCGCGACGCCCGTGTGCGCGCCGATGTGGTGACCATCGCCCCGGACGTGTCTGGCTGGGTAGTCGAGCTCAAGGTGCACGACAACCAGCAGGTCAAGGCGGGCGATCTGCTGATGACCATAGATCGCGACCGCTACCAGGCGGCGGTGGAGAAAGCCAAGGCGGTGGTGGACATTCGCCGCCAGCAACTGAGCCTGCGTGAGCATGAGGCTTCGCGCCGCTCGCGCCTGGGTGCCCAAGCGATCAGTGCCGAGCTGCTGGAAAACGCGCAGATCAACGCCGAAATGGCGCGCAGCGAATATCGCGAGGCGCAGGCTGAGCTGCGTGTGGCCGAGCTGAACCTCGCACGCAGCGAGGTGCACGCACCGCGCGATGGACAGATCACCAACCTGGTGCTGGCGCAAGGTAACTACGTGAACGCCGGGCAGGCAGTGATGGCGCTGGTCGATACCAACTCTTTCTACGTGCAGGCGTATTTCGAGGAGACCAAGCTGCCGCGAATAAAGGTTGGCGCGCTGGTGGAGGTCTGGCTGATGGGCGGTGATCAGCAGATTCGCGGTGAGGTGGAAAGCATCAGTCGCGGTATCACCGACCGCAACGCCAGCCCGGACGGGCAACTGCTGGCCGACGTCGAACCGACGTTCAACTGGGTGCGTCTGGCGCAGCGCATTCCGGTGCGCATCAAGCTCGATCAGGTGCCCGAAGGCATGGTGCTGAGCGCCGGCATGACTGCCAGCGTGCGGGTGGAGTAGGGCGTTTTCGCAGTTGTAGGAGCGGCTTCAGCCGCGAGCTCTTCTAGGGTAATCGCGGCTGAAGCCGCTCCCACGGTCGCTGTTCGCATGAGGATTATCGTGTTTGCCCTTCTGCCGTTTATGGGAGATTGATCGCTCCCACGCTCCGCGTGGTAGCTCAGTCTAGGACGCTCTGCGTCCGCTGCGGTTCAGGGATCGCCAAGCGGGACGCGGAGCGCCCCAGGTGCAGGTGCCCACGCAGAGCGTGGGTACCATCAACACATCTGAGCGTCAGGCGCGTTCGATCTGTGCCGGGGTACGGCGCATCAACACCTTGCCGTGGCGCACCGACACCAGCGCGTGGCCCTGGCTGCGTACCATCTCGTAATCGTCCGGCGCCGACAGGATCAGCAGGTTGGCTGGGCGCCCCACTTCCAGGCCATACCCTTCACCCAGGTTCAGCGCGCGCGCCGAGTTGTCGGTGATCAGATCCAGGCTGCGCTTGAGGTCTTCATAACCGAGCATGTGGCAGATGTGCAGGCCGGCTTCGAGGATGCGCAGGATGTTGCCGTTGCCCAGCGGGTACCAGGGGTCGACGATGGAATCCTGGCCAAAGCACACGTTCATCCCGGCGCGGTCGATCTCCGCCACGCGGGTCAGGCCCCGGCGTTTCGGGTAGGTGTCGAAGCGGCCCTGCAGATGGATGCTCTCGGTGGGGCAGGAGATGAAGCTGATGCCGCTCATCTTCAGCAGGCGGAACAGCTTGGAGCAGTAGGCGTTGTCGTAAGAGCCCATGGCGGTGGTGTGGCTGGCGGTGACGCGCGCGCCCATGCCACGCACGCGGGCTTCCTCGGCCAGCACTTCGAGAAAACGCGACTGCGGGTCGTCGGTCTCGTCGCAGTGCACGTCCACCAGGCAGCCTGTGCGCTCGGCCAAGTCCATGAGGAACTTGATCGACGACACGCCCTGGTCACGGGTGTTCTCGAAGTGTGGGATGCCGCCAACCACATCGGCGCCCAGCTCGATGGCTTGCTCCATCAACGCGCGCCCGTTGGCGTAGGACTCGATGCCCTCCTGAGGGAAGGCGACGATCTGCAGGTCGATCAGGTGGCGGGTTTCCTCGCGCACTTCGAGCATGGCCTTGAGCGCGGCCAGGGTTGGGTCGGTGACGTCGACGTGGGTACGCACGTGCTGGATGCCGTGGTCGACCAGCATGTCGATGGTCTTCCTGGCGCGGGTCTTGGTGTCTTCATGGGTGACCAGCGCCTTGCGCTCGGCCCAGCGCTCGATGCCCTCGAACAGGGTGCCGCTCATGTTCCAGGCCGGCTCACCAGCGGTGAGGGTGGCGTCGAGGTGGATGTGCGGCTCGACGAAGGGCGGCACCACGAGATTGCCGGTTGCGTCCAGATCGCCCTCGGCGATGGGGTGCAAGGCGTGCTGGGCGTCGATGGCGGCGATGCGTTCGCCGTCCAGGGTGATGCGGTGCAGGCCGTCGCGGCCGCGCAGGCGGGCATTGTGGATGATCATCAGGTTTCCTCTCAGGCAGGCGACGACAGGCGCCGGATCAACAGCGCAACGCTGATGTTCAGGCGGTCGTGCGGATCTTCGAATGAGCAGCCGGTCAGCGCTTCGATGCGCTGTAGACGGTAGCTCAGGGTGTTGCGGTGAACGTTCAGGCGTTGCGCAGCCAGGGCCAGGTTGCCGTTTTCCTGGAACCAGGCTTCCAGGGTCGGCATCAGCACCGGCTGGTGACGCGAGTCGTCGCCAATCAGCGGGCCGACCACGCGCTCGACGAAGCGATCGAGCAGGCTGCGGTCGCGGATCGCGCCGAGCAGTTCCAGCACGCCCAGCTCATTGAAACTGCACAGGCCCAGGCGCTCGGGAAAACGTTGCGCCACGCTCAAGGCCTGGCGTGCTTCACCCAGGCCCTGGGCGAAACGCGGTGCATCGCAGCCTGCGCTGCCCAGGCCGAGGAACAGGCGTAGCGGGCCGAGTTGCGGGCGCAGTTCGTCGAGCAGCGTGGTCATGGCCTGGCGGTTACGTGTTTCGGCGTGGGCATCGTGGCAGGGCAGCAGGGCAATCCAGTGGCGGCCCTGGCTGACCAGCGGCAGCGCGTCACCGAGTTCGCCCAGGCTCTGCTCCAGGCGCCGTTGCAGCAGTTGTTGGCGAGTCTGTAGCTGACGTTCGGCGTCTTCATCTGGCAGGTCACCGAACAGTTGCTCGCTGCCGTCGAGGCGCAGTAGCGCCACCTGACGCGGTACATGCAGGGCCAGGCCGAGGCTGTCGCCGCGTTGCAGCAGCACCTCGAGTGACTGGTAATCGCCGTCGAGCACCTGTTCCAGCACATGCTGGCGCGAGCGACCGAGCTGCTGCGCTTGCACCAGTGCGGTGCCGATGGCCTGGGTGACCACCACCATCTTCAGCGCGTAGGGCTGCTCGATCAGCGGTAGGTTCAGGCGCTCGGCCTCGGCGATGACGCTGGGCGGGATGGCCTGTATGAACTCCGCGCCAGTCAGGATGACCATACCGGCGACCACGCGCTCATGGCCCTCGCGCACCAGGCGCAGCAGGTTGGCTTCGTCACGTGGGTGGTTGATGCCGGTGACGAAGATCAGCTCGCCACCCATCACCCAGTCGGCGATGCCTTCGTTCTCCGCCACGTAGGGCCAGCGCACGGCATTCTCGCGCCCGGCCTGGCCGGCACGCAGCTGCATGCTGGCCAGATCGGGCAGGGCGAGCACGTCAGCGACGGTCAGGCTCACGCGCCGGCGACCTGCTGACGGCCGACCAGGGCTTTGTTCAGTTCGAACAGCATGACGTAGGCCAGGGCAGCCACGGCGATGCCCACCAGCGGCGCGACCCAGGGCGAGAAGTAGGCGCTCAGCGCACCGATCAGGTAGGCGCCCAGGCCGACCCAGTTGAACGCTGGCAGGCGCACCTCGGCCAGTTTCGGGTAGCGCGCGCGGTGGCCGTAGAAGAAGTCAGCCATGATCACACCGCCAATCGGCGGGATGATCGAACCGAGCAGAATCAGGAAGGGGATCAGCATCTCGTACATGCCGCCGATGGCCAGCAGGGTGCCGATGCCGGCGCCGACCAGGGTCACGGTCTTGCGCTTGCCGGTGCGCAGCAGGTTGCAGCCGGCGGCGGCGAAGTTGTAGATGGTGTTGTCCTGGGTGGTCCACAGATTGAGGAACAGCATGACCACGGCGGCCATGGACAGCCCCTGCAGCACCAGCACCTCGACCACGTCCGGCTGTTGGTAGACGATGGCGCCGTAAGCGCCGGCGACGATCATCAGGCCGTTGCCGATGAAGAAGCCGACCATGCTGGCCAGCACCGCGACGCGGCCGCTCCTGGCGAAACGCGTCCAGTTGGTGGCCTGGGTGGCGCCGCTGACGAAGGTGCCGAACACCAGGGTAATGGCCACGCTCAGGCTCATGCTCTCCTTGGGCTCGACCGCCAGCAGCCCGCTCAACCCGCCGATATCACGGGTAGCGATCCACAGCGACACCACCAGCAGCACCAGCATGGCCGGCACGGCGACGCGCGAGAGCAGATCCAGGCCCTTGTAGCCGACGAAGGCGGTGAGGCAGAAACCGAAGCCGAACAGCACCATCAGCGGGATGGTCAGGCTTTCGGGCAGGCCAAGGATCTTCACCAGGATGATGGCGATGGTCGCCGTGCCCCAGGCGTACCAGCCGATCTGGGTGAAACCCAGGAGCATGTCGGACAGCTTGCTGCCCACTTCGCCGAAGCAGAAACGGCCCATCAGCACCGAGTTCAGGCCGCTGCGGCAGGCAATCAGGCCCAGCACCGCGGCGTACAGACCGAGCAACAGGTTACCGATCACCGCGGCCCAGAGCAGGGTGGTGAAGTCGAAGGCCATGCCGATCTTGCCACCGGCGAACATAGTGGCGGTGAAGAAGGTGAAACCGAACAGCAGGATGGCGGTGGAGAACAGCCCCTTGCGCGCGCCGTTGGGCACCTCGCTCAGGGGGTAATCGCTATCGGGGGTGGCATGGCTCATGGACCTGGCTCCGGTAAGAGGGTGAGGCCTTGGCGATAGCAGGGGACGTGCCAGAAAGCAGTGCAGCAGTCTGCTTGGCAAGGTGATCAAAGGGGCTTGTACAATATGCACAAAGAAACGCACTTATGGCAGTGCAAGGTCGCTCAAGATTTGTGAGTGTAGAACAAAAGTGGTGCGCAGCACTGTAGCCACGCACCAGCTTGCAGCGCCTCAGTTGACGGTGACCTGCGGCATCGGCGGCATGGTTACGGTCTGCTCGGCGCTGGGGGCGAGCACTTCGGCTTCGCCGTCCACTACCTGCTTGCCATCCTGGTTGAACACGCGGGTGGCGATGCGCACGCGGTTCTTCGGCAGTTTTTCCAGCACTTCCAGCTTCACGGTGAGGGTGTCGCCGAGTTTTACCGGGCGGGTGAACTTGAGCTGCTGGCCGAGGTAGATGGTGCCTGGGCCAGGCAGGTTGCAGGCGATGGCGGCGCTGATCAGCGCGCCGGTGAACATGCCGTGGGCGATGCGCTCCTTGAACATGGTCTCGGCGGCGAAGGCGGCGTCCAGGTGCACCGGATTGTTGTCGCCGGAGACGGCGGCGAACAGTTGCACGTCGCGCTCTTCAACCTGTTTCTCGAAACTCGCCTGCTGGCCGATTTCGAGGGCCTCGTAGGGGATGTTGGTTACCTGGGTCATGGACACTCCTTGATTGGGCTTCGACCATGGCTCAGCGCCTGCTGCAGCCAATCGATCAGGTGGGCGGTGACCTCGTCGCGATTGCTCTCGTTGAGCAACTCATGACGGGCCTCGGGATAAATCTTCAGTTGCACGTCGCGCACGCCGGCTTCGCGCAGGGCGCCCGCCAGGTCACCCAGGCGCTTGCCGTCGCTGACCGGGTCGCGTGAGCCGCCGATCACCAGCAACGGCAGGTTGGCATCGATCTGCGCCAGGTTCTCGACCGGGGTGATGTATTGCAGGCCATCGAGCAGGTCGCACCACAACTGCGTGGTGCAGACGAAACCGCACAGCGGATCGGTCACGTATTTATCCACTTCCGCTGCATCGCGGCTGAGCCAGTCGAAGGCCGTGCGGTTGGGCTTGAAGGCCTTGTTGAACGAGCCAAAGGACAGGTAATCGATCACCTTGCTGCGCCCCTTGGGACCCAGACGCCAGCGCTCGAAGCCGGCGATCAGCCGGGCAGTCTTGTACAGTGCCACGGGCTGGTAGTTGGAGCCCGAGAGTACGGCGCCCTGCAAGCTGCAACTGTGCCCCAGCAGGTAGGCCATGCCGATGTAGCTGCCCATGCTGTGGCCGAACAGGAAGATCGGCGCCTGTGGGTAGCGCTGGCGGATATGGTGATTGAGCGAGGCCAGGTCGCCGACCACCTTGTCCCAGCCACCTTCGTCGGCGTAGTGGCCGAGCACGCCTTGAGCGGCGCTCTGGCCGTGGCCGCGCTGGTCCAGCGCATAGAGATCGAAGCCGGCGGCTACCAGGCTTTCGGCCAGGCGTGCATAGCGCAGGCTGTGCTCGGCCATGCCGTGGGACAGCATGACCACCGCGCGCGGCGGCTGATCACCATGCCAGTGGTTGACGTGCAGGTGAAGACCGTCCTGGGTGGCCAGGGGAAAGGCGTTGTGGCGCATGGCGAATCCTTGTGCCGGAGATTGGCGGCATTGTGCACCTTGGCCGTCACCAGGCAAAGCACTGCGGTTTTCTTCGAAGTGGTAAAGATCGGTTACGAATCACAACATTTATTGCGAAATTCAGCCCATCAATGACGCCTTCGAGCTATTTGCGGCTCGGCTCTAAGCTGCTACTTTCCGGGCAGTCAGATCACTTCAGGGGAAGAGGACAAGAACAATGCAACCTGATTTCTGGAACGACAAACGCGCCCCTGGCGTGCCCAACGATATCGACCTGTCCAGCTACAAGTCGGTGATCGAAGTGTTCGAGCGCTCGTGCAAGCGCTTCGCCGACCGACCGGCCTTCAGCAATCTCGGCGTCACGCTGACCTATGCCGAGCTGGATCGCCTCTCCGCGGCCTTCGCCGCCTACCTGCAAAAGCAAACCGACCTCAAGCCGGGTGATCGCATCGCGGTGCAGATGCCCAACGTGCTGCAATATCCCATCGCGGTGTTCGGCGCCATGCGCGCCGGGCTGATCGTGGTCAACACCAACCCGCTGTACACCGCCCGTGAGATGCGCCACCAGTTCAAGGATGCCGGTGTGCGTGCGCTGGTGTACCTGAACATGTTCGGCAAGCTGGTGCAGGAAGTACTGCCGGATACCGAGATCGAGTACCTGATCGAAGCCAAGATGGGCGACCTGCTGCCAAGCCTCAAGGGCTGGCTGGTCAACACCGTGGTGAAGAAGGTCAAGAAGATGGTGCCGGACTACCATCTGCCCCAGGCCATTCCCTTCAAGCATGTGCTCAAGCAGGGGCAGGGCCAGGCGCTGGCGCCGGTCAAGGCCAGCCACGACGACATCGCTGTGCTGCAGTACACCGGCGGCACCACTGGCGTGGCCAAGGGCGCCATGCTCACCCACGGCAACCTGGTGGCCAACATGCTGCAGGTCGATGCCTGCCTGTCGCAGCTCGGCCCGGACGGCACGCCGTTGATGAAGCAGGGCCAGGAGATCATGATCGCGCCGCTGCCGCTGTATCACATCTATGCCTTCACCGCGAACTGCATGTGCATGATGGTCAACGGCAACCACAACGTGCTGATCACCAACCCGCGCGACATCCCCGGCTTCGTCAAGGAGCTGGGCAAGTGGAAGTTCTCCGCGCTGCTGGGCCTGAACACCCTGTTCGTCGCGCTGATGGATCACCCCGAGTTCAAGAACCTGGACTTCTCCCACCTCAAGGTCACCAACTCCGGTGGTACCGCGCTGGTCAAGGCGACTGCCGAGCGCTGGCAGCAGATGACCGGCTGCACCGTGGTCGAAGGCTACGGCCTGACCGAGACATCACCGGTGGCCAGCACCAACCCCTACGGCGACAAGGCGCGCCTGGGTACGGTCGGCATTCCGGTGCCGGGCACGGCGTTCAAGGTGATCGATGATGACGGCAACGAACTGCCGGCCGGCGAACGCGGGGAGCTGTGCATCAAGGGCCCGCAGGTGATGAAGGGTTACTGGCAGCGCGAGGAAGCCACCGCCGAAGTGCTCGATGCCGAAGGCTGGTTCAAGACCGGCGACATTGCCGTGATCGACCCGGACGGTTTCGTGCGCATTGTCGACCGCAAGAAGGACATGATCATCGTCTCGGGTTTCAACGTGTATCCCAACGAGATCGAGGATGTGGTCATGGCGCATCCGAAAGTCGCCAGCTGCGCGGCCATTGGCGTGCCGGACGAGAAGTCCGGGGAGGCGGTCAAACTGTTCGTGGTGCCGCGTGACGGCGGTGTCACCGCGGAAGAGCTCAAGGCCTACTGCAAGGAAAACTTCACCGGCTACAAGGTGCCCAAGCACATCGTGTTCAAGGATTCGCTGCCAATGACCCCAGTCGGCAAGATCCTGCGCCGCGAGCTGCGCGATATCGCCTGACTCCAGAGCCCCTTCTCGCGGTAGAGAAGGGGCTTCCCGCCTCCCGCTGCCATCGGCAGTCCAATTGTTGTGATTTCGTAACCGCCAATACCTGTTGCATGCGCTACCGCACTGCATCGGTCACACTTACGCGCTAGGCTCCAAACGCTGCAATATGCGAGCTAGAGGCTTTTCGCGGATTATCGGCGGAAAATACAGGTCGTGACTTGTTGGTCTTTTTTGGTCACTTTTGCGACTGCGTAGGCCATGCTTGGTGCTGGTGGGCCTCTGGCAAAGCTGCTACTCTCGGCGCGCTTCCGGGCCGTGGGCCAGCGGTAAAGCGAGCTAAACACACAACAAACAACCGCCTGCGCGCGGTGAAGATCAGCTGTTGCTTAGGAGTGGGCTTCCATGACCGAAAACTTCTGGAAGGACAAGTATCCCGTTGGGGTTGCTGCCGAAATCAATCCCGACCAGTACCCGAACATCCTCGCGGTATTGAAAGAGTCCTGCCAACGCTTCGCCGACAAGCCTGCTTTCAGCAACCTGGGCAAGACCCTGACCTACGGCGAGATCTACAAGCTCTCCGGTGACTTCGCCGCCTACCTGCAGAAGCACACCGATCTCAAGCCCGGCGACCGCATCGCCGTGCAGTTGCCCAACGTCCTGCAGTATCCCGTCGTGGTCTTCGGTGCCATGCGCGCCGGCCTAGTGGTGGTCAACACCAACCCGCTGTACACCGCACGGGAAATGGAGCACCAGTTCAACGACTCCGGCGCCAAGGCGCTGATCTGCCTGGCCAACATGGCCCACCTGGCCGAGCAGGTCGTGCCCAAGACCGGGGTGAAGACGGTGATCGTCACCGAAGTCGGCGACATGCTGCCGACCTTCAAGCGTCTGCTGGTCAACTTCGTGATCAAGCACGTGAAGAAGATGGTGCCGGCCTACAACCTGCCGCACGCCGTCAAACTCAACGACGCCCTGGCCAAGGGCCGCGGCCAGAGCTTCAGCGAAGCCAACCCGAGCAACGCCGATATCGCCGTGCTGCAGTACACCGGTGGCACCACCGGCGTGGCCAAGGGCGCGATGCTTACCCATCGCAACCTCGTGGCCAACATGCTGCAGGTCAAGGAGCTGATGGGCGCCAACCTCAATGAAGGTTGCGAGGTGCTGATCGCGCCGCTGCCGCTCTATCACATCTACGCCTTCACCTTTCACTGCATGGCGATGATGCTGATCGGCGGCCACAACATTCTGCTGACCAACCCGCGCGACCTGCCGTCGGTGATCAAGGACCTGGCCAAGTACCGCTTCACCGGCTTCGTCGGCCTCAATACCCTGTTCGTTGCCCTGTGCAACAACGAGGACTTCCGCAAGCTGGACTTCTCCAGCCTGAAACTCACCGTCTCCGGCGGCATGGCCCTGCAGCTGGCCACGGCCGAGCGCTGGAAGGACGTCACCGGTTGCGCCATCTGCGAAGGCTTCGGCATGACCGAGACCAGCCCGGTGGCCACGGTCAACCCGTTCAGCGCCATCCAGCTCGGCACCATCGGCATTCCGGTGCCATCGACCCTGTGCCGCATCATCAATGACGACGGCCAGGAGCTGGCCATCGGCGAAATCGGCGAGCTGTGCGTGAAAGGCCCGCAGGTGATGAAGGGCTACTGGCAGCGCCAGGAAGCCACCGATGAAATCCTCGATGCCGATGGCTGGCTGAAGACCGGCGATATCGGCCTGATCCAGGAAGACGGCTACCTGCGCATCGTCGACCGCAAGAAGGACATGATTCTGGTGTCCGGCTTCAACGTCTACCCGAACGAGCTGGAAGACGTGCTGGCGACCCTGCCGGGCGTGCTGCAGTGCGCTGCCATCGGTGTGCCGGACGAGAAATCCGGCGAGGCGATCAAGGTGTTCGTGGTGGTCAAGCCGGGCGAGAGCGTGACCAAGGAGCAGGTGATGGAGCACATGCGCGCCAACCTCACCGGCTACAAGGTGCCCAAGGCTGTCGAGTTCCGCGACGTGCTGCCGACCACCAACGTCGGCAAGATCCTGCGCCGCGAACTGCGTGACGAAGAGCTGAAGAAACTGGGCAAGAAGTGATTCGGGCCCGTTGAAACGTCCCCCAGCCCCTCTCCCGCAAGCGGGAGAGGGGAGCCAAGCGCGCATCCATCGACTGAAATGACCCGCTACGGCGGGTTTTTTATTGCCTGGCGCGCAGCAGGCCGGCCAGCTTTTTCACCGCAGGCTCCAGTTCGTGCGGGGCGTGCGCGGCGAAGCCCATCAGGATGCCGGCGGTGCGCTGCTCGGTGGCGTGCAGAGCGCTCAGCCCCAGCAGGTCGATGCCGGCCTGTCTGGCGGCAGCCACCAGCTCGTCTTCGTCGATGTCGCGGATGAACACGCAGGGCATCTGCATGCCGCCGCTCGGCACCCGTGGCTGCACGAAGTCGCTCAGATGCTCGCGCACCAGTCGCGCCAACACGTCGCGGCGTTCGGCGTAGACGGCGCGCATGGTGCGGATATGCGCGCCGAAATGGCCACCCTCGATGAAGCGCGCCAGGGTGAGTTGCGGGATCGGCGCGCTGTGCCCGTCGAGCAGGGTGCGGGCCACGGTCATCGGCGCGACCAGCGCCTGCGGCAGCACCATGTAGCCGATGCGCAGGCCGGGAAACAGGGACTTGGTGAAGGTGCCGATGTAGATCGTGCGTTCGTAGGGGTCGAGCCCCTGCACGCAGGCCTTGGGTTTGCCGTCGTAGTGGAATTCGCTGTCGTAGTCGTCCTCGATGATCCAGCCCTGCTGGCGCTGCGCCCACTCGATGATGGCCAGGCGGCGATCCAGCGCCAGCGTCGCGCCCGTCGGAAACTGGTGCGACGGAGTGAGGAACACGGCTCTGGCGGATTCGCCCGCCTGATTCAGGCGCTCCACCTGCATGCCATGTTCATCCAGCGGCACGGGCATGCAATGCAGGCCGGCGGCCTCGAAGGCCTTGCGTGCGCCGTGGTAGGCCGGGTCTTCGATGAGGATGCGCTCGCCGGCATCGAGCAGCACCGTGGCGCACAGGGTCAGTGCCTGTTGCGAGCTGGTGAGGATCAGCACCCGTTCCGCCGTGGCGTTGGCACCGCGTTCGAGGTTGATGTAGTCGGCGATGGCGCGGCGTAGCGCCTCCATGCCCTGTGGCGGGCTGTGCAGCAGGGCGCGATGGCCCTGTTCCTTGAGCACCTGGCGTTGCAGGCGCTCCCAGGTCGGCAGCGGAAAACTGCGGGTTTCCGGTACGCCGGGGGCGAAGGGGCGCGGCATGAGGAAATCCCGCACGCCGCCGTTGTGGAACAGGGCGTTGCCGCGCTGGCTCAGACGCGGCGTCGCCGACTGCGGCGCGCGTGCCCGGGCCTTGCCGCGCCCCGGCAGGCGCTGCGTGCGCTCGGAGACGAAACTGCCGCTGCCGACGCGGCGCTCGATGAAGCCCTCGGCATGCAGTTGGCTGTAGGCCGCCTCCACCGTATCGCGCGATACCGCCAGGGACTTGGCCAGGGCGCGTGAGGCCGGCAGGGATTTGCCCGCGTCGAGCACGCCATCGAGGATCAACTGGCGAATCGCCCGCTGCACGCGCAGATGCAGGGGCTGGGCGCCATGGGCCGGGTCGTCGATCCAGGCTTTGACGGATTCGAGTTGGGCATGCTTGAACAATTGGTCTGTATTCCTATGCGAAAGTGGCCTGATAAATCAGGCCATTCTAGGCTTATAACGTTGCCTCGCAAGCCTTCTCCCATTCCATCAGGAGCCCTTGTCAGGCCATGTCCGCGCATTCCTCGTTCTCCTCCCTCCGTCCGGGCGACCTCACCCACCCCATCGTGGCGGGGCTGATCTCGGTCATCGTCAACTATGGCGGCACCTTCATCCTGGTGTTCCAGGCGGCCAGGGTGGCCGGGCTCAGCCCGGAGCTGACGGCCTCCTGGGTGTGGTCGGTGTCCATTGGCGTGGGGGTGACCGGTATCGTCCTGAGCTGGATGGCGCGCGCGCCGATCATCACTGCCTGGTCGACGCCGGCGGCGGCATTTCTGGTGACGGCACTGGCCACCACGCCCTATGCCGAGGCCGTCGGCGCGTACCTGATCTCGGCGGCGGCCTTCGTCCTGCTGGGGTTGTCCGGCTGGTTCGAGCGGGTCATCCGCCTGATTCCGAACGGGGTGGCGGCCGGGTTGCTGGCGGGCATCCTGTTGCAGTTCGGCATCGGCGCCTTCGCCAGCGTCAGCCTCGACCCGCTGCTGGCCGGGGTGCTGATCGTCAGCTACCTGGCGTTCAAGCGCTTGAGTGCACGCTATGCGGTGGTCGGCATCCTGCTGCTGGGCCTGGCCTTCCTGCTGCTGCAGACGCGGGTCGACCTCTCCAGCGTCAGCCTGGCACTGGCGGCGCCGGTGTTCACCGCGCCTGCGTTTTCCCTCAATGCACTGCTGAGCGTGGCGCTGCCGCTGTTCCTGATCACCCTGACCGGGCAGTACATGCCCGGCATGCTGGTGTTGCGCAACGATGGCTTCAGCACCAGCGCCAACCCCATCGTCACCCTGACCGGGCTTGGCTCGCTGCTGATGGCGCCGTTCGGCTCGCATGCCTTCAACCTCGCCGCCATCACCGCTGCCATCTGCACCGGGCGCGAGGCCCACGAAGACCCCTCCAAGCGCTGGATCGCCGGGATCGCCGCCGGGGCGCTGTACATCCTGGTGGGCATCTTCGGCGTCACCCTGGCGGCAGTGTTCATGGCCTTTCCGGCGACCTTCATCGCTACGCTGGCCGGCCTGGCGTTGCTCGGCACCATTGGCGGCAGCCTGGCCAGCGCCATGGCCGATGCACGAACCCGCGAGGCCTCGCTGATCACCTTCCTGGCGGCGGCTGCCAATATCAACCTGCTGGGCATCGGTGGTGCGTTCTGGGGGCTGGTGATCGGGTTGCTGGCCTATGCCGTGCTCAATGGGCGCTGGTCGCCACGCCCGGCGCAGGCCGGCGCGGCGGAACTGCCGGTGAACAAGGGGGTGAACTGATGCCGGCCGATCATTCCACCGCCACCCGTCACGACCACCACGGGCGTTATCCCGAGGCCGCCTCGGTGGAGGATTTTCGCCACAACCTGGCCGAGGTGCAGCGCCGCATCGAGGCGGCCTGCCAGCGCGTCGGCCGTGACCCGGCCTCGGTGCGCCTGCTGCCGGTGAGCAAGACCAAGCCCGAGGCCAGCCTGCGTCTGGCCTATGCCGCCGGCTGCCGGATGCTCGGCGAAAACAAGGTGCAGGAAGCCCATGGCAAGTGGCTGTCCATGCAGGACCTGGGCGACCTGCAGTGGTCGGTGATCGGCCACCTGCAGACCAACAAGGCCAAGCTGGTAGCGCGTTTCGCCACGGAATTCCAGGCCCTGGACAGCCTGCGCCTGGCCGAGGCGCTGGATCGCCGCCTGCAGGTCGAAGGCCGTGCGCTGGACGTGTTCGTGCAGGTCAATACCTCCGGCGAGGCCAGCAAGTACGGCCTCGCACCCGAGGATGTGGCGGCGTTCGTCCAGGCACTGCCGGCGTTCTCCGCACTGCGGGTGCGCGGGCTGATGACCCTGGCGCTGTTCTCCAGCGAGGCTGAGCGGGTGCGCCAGTGCTTCGTGCGCCTGCGTGAGCTGCGTGACCGACTGCGCCAGGACGCGCCGTCTGGCGTCGAGCCGGAGGCGCTGTCGATGGGCATGTCCGGGGATTTCGAGATCGCCATCGAAGAGGGCGCCACGGTGGTGCGCGTCGGCCAGGCGATCTTCGGTGCGCGGTCATTGCCGGATAGCCACTACTGGCCGGGCGCCGTGCCCGCTGAATAACCCTGATCCTTTCCACTGCTGCCGTGAGGTTCGATCCATGTCCACCGCTCATTCCCATCTGATGCGTGCCTATGCCCGCCAACCGCTGTCCTTCGTTCGTGGCAGCGGTGCGCTGCTGTGGGACGAGCAAGGCGTGGAGTACCTCGATGCCATCGCCGGCGTGGCGGTCACCAGCCTCGGCCATGCGCACCCGGAGATCACTGCGGTCATCGCCGAGCAGGCCGGGATGCTGCTGCACACCTCCAACGTCTTTCGCATCGACTGGCAGGAGCGTCTGGGCGAGCGCCTCTGCGCGCTCACCGGGATGCAGCGGGCGTTCTTCTGCAACTCGGGCGCCGAGGCCAACGAGGCGGCCCTCAAGCTGGCGCGCCTGCATGGCCAACGCAAGGGCGTCGCCAGGCCCACCGTGCTGGTGATGGATAACGGCTTCCATGGGCGCACCATCGGCACGCTGTCCGCCTCGGGCAACCCGGCGAAGCAGGCCGGCTTCGAGCCCTTGCTCGATGGCTTCGTGCGCGTGCCCTACGACGATATCGAGGCCGTGCGCCAGGCCGCCGAACAGCACCCGGACATCGTCGCGGTGCTGCTCGAGCCGGTGCAGGGCGAGGGCGGCATCCGCGTCGCCAGCATCGCCTACCTGCGCGAACTGCGGGCCCTGTGCGACCGGCATGGCTGGCTGCTGATGCTCGACGAGATCCAGGCCGGCATGGGCCGTACCGGCGCCTGGTTCGGCCACCAGCATGCGGGCATCACGGCCGACGTGATGACCCTGGCCAAGGCCCTGGGCAATGGCCTGCCCATCGGCGCCTGCGTGGCGCGCGGTGAGGCCGCCGACCTGTTCTCTCCGGGGTTGCACGGCTCCACCTTCGGCGGCAACCCGCTGGCCTGTCGGGTGGCCTGCAGCGTGCTCGACATCATGCAGCGCGACGAACTGCCAATGCGCGCCGCCGTGCTCGGCGAGCGTCTGCTCGGGCGTTTGCAGCAGGCGCTGGGCGATCACCCCGAGGTCATCGCCATTCGTGGCCGGGGCCTGATGGTCGGCATCGAGTTGAGCCGCCCCTGCAAGGAACTGGTGGGGCGTGCACTGAGCGAACAACGCCTGCTGATCACCGTGACCCGTGACAGCACCATCCGCCTGCTGCCGGCGCTGATCTGCAGCGAAGCGCAGATCGACGACATCGCCCAGCGCATTACCCAGCTACTGAAACCTGCGAACTGACCCACGAGGAAATGACCCCATGTATGACGCCGCCCTGAGCCTGGCCGATTTCGACCCCGAACTGGCCGAGGCCGTGCGCCTCGAAGAAGGCCGCCAGGAGGATCACGTCGAACTGATCGCCTCCGAGAACTACGCCAGCCCGCTGGTAATGGCGATCCAGCACTCGGTATTCACCAACAAGTACGCCGAAGGTTACCCCGGCAAGCGCTACTACAGCGGCTGCGAGCATGTGGACGTGGCCGAGCGTCTGGCCATCGAACGACTCAAGGCGTTGTTCGATTGCGACTACGCCAACGTCCAGCCGCACGCCGGGGCCCAGGCCAATGCTGCGGTATTCCTGGCGCTGACCAATCCGGGCGACACCGTGATGGGCATGAACCTGGCGCAGGGTGGCCACCTTACCCACGGCAACCCGTCCAATTTCTCCGGGCGGCATTACCGCATCGTGCCCTATGGCCTGGACCCGGAAACCGGCCTGATCGACTACGACGAGATGGAGCGCATCGCCCTGGAGACCCGGCCGAAGATGCTGATTGGCGGCTTCTCCGCCTATTCGCGGCACAAGGACTGGGCGCGCATGCGTGCCATCGCCGACAAGGTGGGTGCCATTTTCTGGGTGGACATGGCGCATGTCGCCGGCCTGGTGGCGGCGGGTGAATACCCCAGCCCGCTGCCCCATGCTCATGTTGTCACCAGCACCACCCACAAGACCCTGCGCGGCCCACGTGGCGGCATCATCCTGGCCAAGGGGCAGGGCGAGGACTTCTACAAGCGGCTCGATTCCGCGGTATTCCCCGGCATCCAGGGCGGCCCGCTGATGCATGTGATCGCCGCCAAGGCGATCGCCTTCAAGGAAGCGCTGCAACCCGAGTTCAAGACCTATCAACGCCAGGTATTGAGCAATGCCCGGGCCATGGCTGCGGTGCTGCAGCAGCGTGGTTATCGCATCGTCTCGGGCGGCACCGACAACCACCTGATGCTGATCGACCTGTCCGACCGGCCTTACACCGGCAAGGAGGCGGATGCCGCCCTGAGCGACGCGCACATCACCGCCAACAAGAACTCCGTGCCCAACGACCCGCGCTCGCCATTCGTGACCTCGGGGCTGCGCATTGGCACGCCGGCCGTGACCACGCGAGGCTTCGGCATCGCCGAATGCGAGCGCCTGGCCGGCTGGCTGTGTGACGTGCTGGATGCTCTGGTGGCAGATGGCGAAACGCAGGTGGCGGTGCGTGATCGGGTGCGTGAGCAGGTGACCGAGCTGTGCCGGCGCTTTCCGGTTTACCGCCGCTAGCCACCAGGCCGCTCCCAGGCAACTTTCGATAGGGCGCCTGGCGGCATCTCCTTGCCGCCAGGCGCTCGTGCTCGGTATCGCTCGCCAGCCGCATTGCGCAATCGGAGCGGTCGGGCGCTGGCGGAAATTGCCTGGATCGTCTGGTAGACAGGCCGATCATAGACGCGGCAAATGGTCATACCAGTTTTTGCTTTTCTCTGTTCTTTTGCGGTCAGCAGATTGGCAATATGCCGGCTTGATAACATCAAAGCGCCGGTAAAGGTGTACTGCCAATGATCCTCTCTCTGCGTCTGCGTTCCAAAGTGCTGCTGCTGGCTTTGGGGCCTATCTGCCTGTTGACCCTGTTGCTCAGCTCCATCGCTTTCGTCGTTCTCGGTAACCTGGCCGATCATCAGGAGGCCCAGACCCGGGCCAAGCTGGTGGCGGACCGCAAGGCCGAGATCAAGCAATACGTCGAGCTGGCGCTCAATGCTATTGCCCCGCTGTACCAGGCGTCCGCCGACGGTGACATGGCCGCGCGCGCCCAGGCTGTCGAGGTGCTGAAGCGGCTGTCTTATGGCGCGGATGGTTACTTCTGGGGCTACGACAGCAACGTCCGTCGCGTGCTGCAGGGCAATACCAATGACCGCATCGGCGAGGATTTCAGCGGCTACCGCGACCCCAACGGTATCTACGCCATTCGTGAGCTGGTGCGAGCCGGCACCGATGGCAGCCATTACGTCGACTACAGCTTCGTCCTCGGCGACGGCAAGGTGTTGGTGCCCAAGGTCGGTTATTCGCATCACCTGCCCAAGTGGAAGATGGTCTTTGGCACCTCGGTCAATCTCGACGGCGTGGAGCGCGACGTCCAGGCTGCGCGTGCGCAGTTTCAGGAGAGCGTCGACCGTCTGCTGATGGTCATGGCGGGCTCTGCCATTGGTCTGCTGCTGGTGCTGGCCCTGTTGTCCCTGCCGCTGGCGGCATCGATCACCAAGCCGGTGCAGCTGATCAAGAGCAAGCTCGATGACATGGCTGCCGGGGAGGGGGACCTGACCCAGCGCCTGCCGGTCACCAGCCAGGACGAGCTGGGGGAACTGGCAACCTCCTTCAATGCCTTCGTCGCCAAGATTCATGCACTGGTGCAGCAGGTGTCGGTGACCACCGATCAGCTGTTCGGTCTGGTCGGCGGCGTATCCAGCCAGGCCCAGCGTTCCGAACAGGCCATGGCCGGGCAGCGCCATGAGACCGATCAGGTCGCCACTGCCATCAACGAGATGTCCGCTGCGGCCCATGAGGTGGCGCAGAGTGCCCAGCGCGCCGCCGAGGCTGCGCGTGAGACGGACCAGCAGGGGCACGAGGCCAAGCGGGTGGTCGATGGCAGCATCGCCCACATCCATGATCTGGTGGGGGAGGTGCGCAGCAGCAGTGAGTCACTGGACAGCCTGCGCCGTGATGTACAGGGCATCGTCAGTGTGCTGGAGGTGATCCGCGCGATCGCCGACCAGACCAACCTGCTGGCCCTCAATGCCGCCATCGAGGCAGCGCGCGCGGGCGAGGCTGGGCGTGGTTTCGCCGTGGTCGCAGATGAAGTGCGCGCCCTGGCCAGCCGCACTCAGCAGAGCACGGGCGAGATCCAGGGCATGATCGATCGTCTGCAGAATGCGACCAGCGAGGCGGTGGCGGCTATGCAGCGTGCCAGCCAGATGGGTGACAGCACCCGTGAGCAGGCCAGCCATGCCGGCGAGGCGCTGGACAGCATCGCGGTGTTGATCGGCACCATCAACTCGATGAACGCGCAGATCGCCAGCGCTGCCGAAGAGCAGACGGCCGTGGCCGAAGAGATCAACCGCAGCGTGCATCAGATCGCCGTCGCGGTGGACGAAGTCGCCAGCGACGCGGCGCAGGGTGCGCAGGCCGCTCGCGACCTCGACGGCCTGGGTGGGCGTCTGCAGGGGCTGGTCGGCCAGTTCCGCGTCTGAGTATCGAGCGCTTCAGTCCGTCGCGACGCCCAGGGGGCGGCGTTGGTGATTGGGGCTGAAGCGCACGGCCATGGCCATCAGCAGCACGGTTGCCAGTGCCATCAGCTGCCAGCTCAGGCTCAGGTCCGTGCTGTAGCGGCGCAGCACGCCCGCCAGCACCGGCGCGCACGCTGCAATCAGGTAGCCGCCACCCTGGACGAAGGCCAGCAGCTCGCCCGTCTGCTGCGGGTCTTCCAGGTGATCCTGGGCGACGACCAGCGACAGCGGGAACAGACCGCCGATCCCGACACCCAGCAGCAGGGCGACGAGTACCACCAGTGTCTGCGGCGCCAGCTGCAGGACTATCAGGCCGGCGAGAAGCGACAGCAGCACCAGCGCCAGCAAGGGGCGTCTATCCGGGAAGCGAGACAGCAGGCTTGAGAGCAGCAGGCCGGCGACCACCTCGCACAGCGTCAGCGCCGCCAGCAGCAGGCCACTGGCCTGAGCGCTCCAGCCCAGAGCCGTGTAATAGGGTGGTAGCCAGGCCAGCACCAGGGTATAGCCGGCCGTGCCAATGCCGAAGAAGCTCATCAGCAGCCAGGCCCTGGGCCAGCGCCAGGGCGCGAGCGGTGGTGTGGCGATTGGTGCAGCTGCCGGCTTGGCCGGCGCTGCACGACGCCATAGCGCCGCGCCGAGCAGGGCCGGCAGTGCCCAGCCCGCCAGTGCCCAGGACCAGCCCACCGACTGCGCCAGCCAGGGCGTGAACGCTGCACCGAAAGCGGCACCGGCCATGATCGCGCAGCTGTAGAAACCGATCAGGCGGCCACTGTCTGCGGCGAAGCGCGACTTGATCAGGCCAGGCAACAGCGCCTGAACGAAGGCGATGCCGGCACCGGCGAGCAAGGCGCTGATGATCAGCGTATTGCCGTCGGGCAGCAGGCCACGCAGCAGGCAGGCGAAGGCGATCAGCAGGGTGCCGAGGAAAATGCCCGCGCTGTCGCCAAGGCGTCGACGCAGCGGGCCGGAGGCCAGCGCCCCCAGCCCCATGATGACCACGGGCAGGCTGGTCAGCAGGCTGGCGCCGACATGATCCAGGCCGGTATCGAGCTGGATGCGGTCGAGTAGCGGGCCGATGGCTGCCAGTACCGGGCGCAGGTTCAGACCGAGCAGGATGATGGCGATCAGCAACAGATTCTCGCGCTTCATGCCTGGGCCTCCTGCGCGCTGCGCCAGGCCACCAGCAGCACACCGCCGACGATGCACAGCGCGGCCAGCAGCATGCTCAGGCTGCCTTGTTCACCGAGCAGGCCAATGGCAATGGCGGCGCCGGTGATCGCTGCCACCGAGCCGATCTGGCTAAGAAACACGGTGCCGGCCAGGTTCTGCAGGATGAAGAACAGCGCATACACCGCAGCGAACAACAGCATCTGCCCCGCCAGCAGGCCAACAGCCTTGGCATTGTCCAGATGCGGCGCGAAGTCGACGCCGAGCAGGGCGGTAGGAACCAGCAGCAGCGCGCCGCCGAGCAGCATGCCGGGGGCCAGTGACAGCGGGCTGGCGCCACTCGGCCAGTAGCGGGCGCGGTAGATATTGCCCAGTGCCAGGAACACCGGCACGCTCAGCGCGCCCAGCACCCACAGCATCGGGCTGTCGCCGCTGTTGATCTTGCCCAGCGCCAGCAGCAGGCTGCCGGCCAGGCCGATGCAGATGCCCAGCAGACGGATGCGGCTCAACCCCTCCATGCGCAGGGCCAGGGCCAGCAGGTAGGTGATCAGCGGTGGGAAGGCCAGGCACATCGAGGCGAAGCCGGCGCCGACATGGCCGATGGAGCTGAACAGCAGGGCATTGGGCACCGCGATGCTGAGCAGGCCGGAGGCCAGGTAGTAGCGTTGCTGAGGCAGGCTCATGCCGGGCCGTTCTCCTCGCAGCCAGGCGAACAGCAACAGCAGCAGACCACCACCGAGCAGACTCCAGAGCAGGAAGGCCATCGGCTGCCATCCGCTGCCACTGGCCAGCTTGACCAGATTGCTGGTCAAGCCCATCAGCGTACCAATGGTGAACAGCAGCGAAACGGCCAGAAATGGCCGATATTGAGTGCCCGACATGCACGTGCCTCCTTGGTGTGAATACGCTACGATGGCAACATTCTTTTTGAAAGGTATCTTGATAGCAAGATAAATCGAGGGCGATATGCAAGACCGCGCACAATTGGCCGCCGAACAGTGGCAGCGACAGCGGCCCGACCTGGATGGTTATTCCATGGCGGTGATCGGCCGCCTGGGCGAGTTGAGTCAAGTGATCAGCCGCGACCATCTGCTGCCGTTCTTCGCCGAACACGGGCTGCAGGCCGGCGAGTTCGACCTGCTCGCTACCCTGCGGCGCTCGGGCGAGCCCTACGCGTTGATGCCTACTGCCCTGTACGAGAGCGCGATGATTTCCTCGGGCGGCATGACCAGCCGTATCGACCGTCTGGAAAAGGCCGGGCTGATCGAGCGGCGCAAGCACCCCAGCGACCGCCGTGGTGTGCTGGTGGCGCTGACGCCGGCCGGCTTCGAGTTGATCGACGGCATGCTCGACGCCCATGTGGCCAACCTGCAGCGTGTGCTCTCAGGGTTGACCGCCGATGAGCAGCGGGCGTTGCATCAATTGCATGGCAAGCTGTTGGCGGGGCTGGCGCAGCAGGGCGCTGAGTGATTGACGAAGGTGCCCGTGCTCGCGACGGCAGGGGCGGAGGGCGGATCGGGCGGCGATCCGTTCTCGAAGCATTACGCCGTTGGAGTTCTGAACGATGCTCGTGCTGCCTGGCTTGGCATCGCTCGGCGGGCTACTCGCTGCGCTCGTGAGGCCGCCCTACTGGATTGCCTCCGGTCATCGGGGCTGCGCCGTACTCGGTGTGCAGCAAGTGGGAACGATCAACAGGCCCAACTGAGCAAATGCGGCTAGGCGCCGGCACGGCGCCATTGCATAGGCTAGCGCTCACCGTATTCCTGGAGTTTCTGCACTGTGTCCGTTCGGTCATCTTCCTCTGCTTACACACAGCGTTTCGAGGCTGTACTCGCCTACATTGAGGCCAACCTCGATGGCGATCTGTCGGTCAAGGCGCTGAGTCAGGTGGCCAGCTTTTCGCCCTTTCACTTCCATCGGCAGTTCGGCGCATTCATTGGCGTACCGGTTTCACGCTATGTGCAACTGATGCGACTGCGGCGCGCTGCGCATGGGCTGGTGGCTCGGGCCGAGCTCTCGGTATTGAACGCCGCGCTCCAGGCTGGTTTCGAAAGTCCTGAAGCGTTCAGCCGGGCGTTCAGGCGAGCGTTTGGCATGTCGCCCAGCGAATTCAGAAAGGCGCCCAATTGGCATGTGTGGAATACGGTATTCGCCATCCCTCACTTTTCAAGGACTGTCGTCATGCACGTACAAATCGTCGATTTCTCTCCCGTCCGCGTCGCTGCATTGGAGCACTGTGGCCCACCCGAACGGGTCGATCAGAGCGTCAACACCTTCATCCTGTGGCGCATGCAAAGCGGGCAATCGCCGGTAGCATCGAGTCGTTCTTTTGGCATTCCATACGGCAACCCCGATACCACGCCAGCGCACGAGTTTCGCTTCGCCATTTGTGGCGAGATTCGACAGGCCGTGGCCGCGAACGAATTCAACGTTCGCGAGCTGACCATACCGGGCGGACGTTATGCCGTGGTTCGGCATGCGGGCTCCCCGGATCATATCGGCGAAACGATCTATCCGATCTACCGCGATTGGCTGCCGAACAGCGGCGAGGAACTGCGCGACCAGCCACTGTTCTTTGAATACCTGAGCGTTTACCCCGAGACGCCCAAGGATCAATGGCAAACGGATATCTATGTGCCGCTGCGTTAGGGGCCTGGGGTGTACCGGGCGGCGATCCGTTCGCGAAGCAGTACGCCGTTGGCGTTTCGCTGGTGCGCCGAGGTGCCTGGTTTGGCATGGCCCGGCGGGCTGTTCGCTGGCGTCCTGAGGCGTTTTGAACGATCCTCATGCTGCCAGGCTTGGCATGGCCTGGCGGGCTACTCGCTTCGCTCGTGAGGCCACCCTACTGGCTTGCAGCGTACTCGGTGAGTTCCCTTGCACACGAGAATCGGGCAGGCAGGCACTGGAGAAATATCATGCGTTTCTTTCTAGGGGTTCACACCATCGCCTTGGGTGCCATGTTTCTGGCCTGTTCCGCTACGGCACAGGAGTGGATCAATATCGATATCTGGGGCAACGGTATTCTGGGCCAGTCGGCGCTTCGGCATGCGCAGGAAGCGACCACGCAGGGTACCGACGAAGCCGATTCTGATGGGCCTGGAACTTCTGGCCAGGCGCGCTCGGGAGACGCTGCCGCACTGTTCTTTGAGCGCTCAAGCGATTTGACCAGCCAGATCGAAGAGGGCGTCGCACAACGGCTGTCCGGCATGGTTTCGGTTCGATTCCAGATGGAGGATCCGTCTTACCTGGTGAGAACGGCAGGCACCCGCGCCATTTACCGTCAGGAGCTGGAAAAGCGTGGCCTGCCGGAGGATTCTCTCACTGGGGCTACGGCGCTGTTCCTGGCCGTCGGCTGGGAACTCGCCAATGGGCGCTCGCTTTCGCAAGCACAAACGGCAGCCATTTTCCGGCAGACCGCCAGTGGGCTACAGAGCTCTCCCCTGGCTCGTCAGAGTGACGCTGAGCGACAGCAGGAATCCGAGATGCGCCTGATAATAACTGCGCTATGGCTTGAGGAGGCGCGCGTGCGCGCATCGTCATCTCGGCCGACACAGGATCTGGCTGATGCGGTGTGGCGTGACCTGAAGGCGATCACCGGCAATGACATGCGTGCCTATGCAGTGACCGCGAACGGTTTCACCGAGCGTTGATGCCGGACAATTGATGAATCGATGGCTCCCATGCTCCTGCGTGGGCGCGAACCCGTGGTGCTCTGCTTCGCCAGGGAGAGGGCATGGTCGTAGGGCGGCGATCCGTTCGCGAGGCAGTATGCCTCTGACCTTGGCTGGCGGACTGCTGGCTGGCGCTGCGAGCGGCCTAAGTTCCGGTTCAGCCTTCGGCTACGCACGCCAATGCTTGCTTTCGTTAGCCTCGATGTGAGGCCTCGACGGCCGTGGCCCATGCTTTCAAGGTGTCTCGAGCGGCCAGGGCAATTTCCTTGTCGCTGTGGCCGGCGAATTCACGCTCCACCGCATCCGCCGCGATGAGCCCGGCTATGGTTGGCTTGCCGAGTGCATCGGTCAGATCCAGCCATTCGACCCAGCTTGCAGGCGTGTCGTACCAACGCAGATAGCCTGTCGGCGAACGTGGCCACCAGCGCTGGTCGAACTGCAGCACGACCTTCTCGAGTTTGCCCATACCCAGGTGGGCCAGGGCGTCCTGTTGGGCCGGCGGAAGTTCGGGGAGGAAGCACAGGGTCTTGAGTACGCCGAGCGGCACGGTGCAGATGCAGAAGTCACCGCGCTCCTCATTGATGCGCAGCTCACTGTTCTGCCAGTCGATCCGAGTGACGGGCTGGCCTAGGCGGATGTCGAGGCCGGAGGCCAGGTGCTCGATGATCTGGCTGTAGCCGCCGGGTAGAAAGCGATCATCGTTACCGACACCTTCTTCGTCGAGGGAGTCCACCGAAAGCTCTGCAAGCGGCAGGCAGGCCTCGATAATCAGGTTGCCGTCGATCGCATAACGTGTTGCCCTGGCGTGGGCCGGGTCCAGGCTGGCCAAGTAGCACCCGATGCCTTCGCTCAGCGGGCGGCTGCGGTCGATACCCTGGCGCAACGCCTGCCAGGCTTCATTGATACCGTGAACCGGCCCGTCGCTGGCAGCCGACAACGGTTGACTGAAGTCGGTCTCCACCATGTTCATCCCGAGATGTTCCGCTTCGCGGGCCAAGGCATTGGCCGAGAATTGCTGCAACCAAGCTGCGCCGACGTCTACGGTCACCGAGCCCAGTTGCAGGCTGTGGGTGCGGCCGCCAATGCGTTCCCGCGCTTCGATCACGACGCAGTCGACGCCGCTGGCTCGCAAGTGGCGGGCGGCTCCTAGGCCGGCACAGCCCGCGCCTATGACAATCACTCGTCGGGCTCCGGCCTGGACGGCGAGGCGGGCCGCGCGAATACCGTCGTCCCAGGCACCGTGGGTCATGGCTGGCGCCTCGGGATTGCAGGCTTCGCCAGCGATGACAAGCCGCCCGTCCAGGCACTCGCCCAGTACACCCCGATGTTCCGGCCGGCCGCCGGGCAGCAAGGTGCTGTATGCACCCAGGCTGTAGGCATCTTCACTCCAGTGGGTAACGTGCCAGGCGGTGGGGTGGTAGATGGAAGACTCCATCTCAACACTCGACTTGTTCATGAACGTAACCTTCTTCCGTTGACTCGTTTTCAATTGGGAGCCGTCCTGGCGCCAGGTGAGCGGCGGCACTTCGCCGTCGTCATGATCGATAGTCTGCTTCCTCAGAAGCAGGTCACCATGCTGATGGTCTCGAGCGCCTCATGCGGGCCTATGTCTATCTTTATTTCCTGACGGTAAACGGCCGTTGACAAGGGGCGCAATAGCTCGGAAACAGCGAGGTTCTCCGGTCAATTGCCGCCCACTCACATCCGGTGATGTTCCACCAGGAAATCCACAAACACCCGCACCCGCGCCGGCATCGCTGAGCCGCCGACGAACACCGCATGAATCGGTTCCCTGTCGCCGGGGTTGAAGGCTTGCAGCAGCGGCACCAGATCACCGCGCTGGATGTCCTCGGCCACGGTGAACTCGCCGATGCGCGCGATGCCGGCGCCAACACGGGCGAATTGCGCCAGCGCCTCGCCGCTGCTGCATTCGATATTCCCGCAGACCTTGAGCGAGAACGCCTGGCCATCGCGGATGAATGGCCAGTTGGGTTCGGCACGGCGGAAGTTGAAGCGCAGGCAGTTGTGCTGCAGCAGGTCTTCCGGCTGCTGCGGTGTGCCATGGCGCTCTAGGTAATCGGGGGAGGCCACCACCACCTGGCCGGTTTCGCCGACTTTTCGTGCGGTCAACGGGCTGTCCGGCAGATGGCCGAAGCGCACGGCCACGTCCGCCTGGCCGCCGAGAATGTCGACCACTTCGTCGCCCAGGCTGAGGTCAACGGTGATGTTCGGGTAACGCGCGCTGAAGGCCGCCACCAGCGGCACGATGGTCATTCGGCCATGGCCGAGCGCAGCGCTGACGCGCAAGCGCCCCCGTGGCACGCCCTGATCGGCGATAGCTTCTTCGACTTCCGCCATATCGGCAAGGATGCGCCGCGCGCCGCGCAGGTACGCCTCGCCCTCGGCGGTGAAGGTGATCGCGCGGGTGGTGCGCAGCAGCAGACGGGTGCCAAGGCGCTGCTCGGTGCGCGCGATGATGCGGCTGACTGCCGAAGGTGTCAGCCCTAGTACGCGCGCGGCGGCCGATAGGCTGCCTTGCTCCGCCACGCTGGCGAAAACGAGCATTTCGCCTGATCGGCCGTTGAAGTCCATTTGTGCTCCGTAAGCAAAGGTGTTTGCCAGAAATGCCATCTACCGCCGCCAAGGTTTGGATCCTAGCATTCGCGGCATAGATGAGGAGACTTCCCATGCGTATCAATCCACCACTCGTTGCACTCGCCATCGGTGCCTTTGGCATCGGTGTCACCGAGTTCGCCCCCATGGGCATGTTGCCGGGCATCGCCAGCGATCTCGGCGTTTCCATTCCCGCTGCCGGCCTGCTGGTCAGCGCCTACGCCTTGGGCGTGCTGCTCGGCGCGCCACTGATGACCCTGACCACCGGCAAGATTCCCCGGCGCTACCTGCTGATCGGGCTGATGGCCATCTTCACCCTGGGCAACCTGATGTCGGCCCTGGCCACCGACTACTACAGCCTGCTGATCGCGCGGGTGGTGACCTCGTTGAACCACGGCGCCTTCTTCGGCGTTGGTTCCATCGTCGCCGCCAGTGTGGTCGCGCCGGACAAACGCGCCGGGGCGGTGGCGGCGATGTTCATGGGTCTGACATTGGCGACCATTGGCGGCGTGCCGTTGGCGACCTGGTTCGGTGAGGTGTTCGGCTGGCGTACGGCTTTTGCGGGCATTACCGGCCTGGGCGTATTGGCCATGCTCGCGCTGTGGTTCGCGCTGCCCAACGTGCCGCTGCCGAAGAGCGACGGCGTGCTGGCGGAAATCCGCGTGCTGGGCCGTGGCCCGGTGCTGGCGGCCCTGGCCCTGACCGTGATCGGCTCCAGCGCGATGTTCACCGTGTTCACCTATATCGCACCGATCCTCAGCAGCGAGACCCAGGCGTCCACCGCCTTCATCACCGCCATGCTGGTGCTGTACGGCATCGGCCTGACGCTGGGCAACGTGTGGGGTGGCAAGGCGGCGGATCGCTCCGTCGATCGCACCCTGATCGTCTCGCTGAGTGCGCTGATCCTGGTCTTGCTCGCCTTCACCGTGCTGATGCGTTGGCCACTACCGGCCGCGGTGGCCATCCTGATCTGGGGCATCGCCAGCTTCGCCATCGTGCCGCCGTTACAGATGCGCGTGATGGAAGCCGCCAAGGCCGCACCCAACCTGGCCTCGGCGGTGAATATCGGCGCGTTCAACCTCGGTAACGCGATTGGCGCGGCACTGGGTGGAGCGGTGATCAAGGCGGGGCTGGGCTACCCGGCGATCTCCTTGGCCGGCGCTGCGATGGCCGGGCTGGGGCTGCTGATGGTGCTAGGGTTTGTCTGGCGCTCCAGGGCGGTGACGGCTGCGGTGGCCTGAGAGGGAACAACTGGGAAGGGGCGGATTGAACGACTCCACCCCTTTCTGGTTTAGGCCTTCGCAGCAGGGCTCAAGCGAAAGCTGACACCCATGCGATTGAACGCGTTCATGGCTGCGATAGCCGCCGTAAGGTCGACCAGGTCTTTCGGAGTGAATGCAGACGATGCCGCGGCATAAGCCTCATCGGAAACATGCGTTTCGCCGACCAGGGTCACTTCTTCCGTCCAGGCCAAGGCGGAACGTTCCTGCTCGGAAAACAGATGCGCGGCCTCATGCCAGACCGGCACCAGAACGAGCTTTTCTACTGACATACCTCCCTTGATCAGATCTCGCGAATGGATATCGATGCAGTGCGCGCATCCATTGATTTGCGATGCCCGCAAGAACACGAGATGGATGAGCTGAGGCGGCAGGTTCGTTCCGGTGGTGACGTAATGGTGCAGCCCTCCCAGCGCTTTTGCTGCACCGGGTGAAGCCTCAAACCAATTAAGACGAGTCATAGAGCAGTACCCTTTATGGATGGTGGAGTCGGTAAGGTCTGCTCAATTAAGACAACTAAGAGGATCAAGGTATTGATCCAATTAAGGGCTTAATGAGTGGTCCACTTTGCGGCGTGGCCGTTGTGGCTTTTGATGCGCTAGAGCGTGGGAACGATCATGAAGAGGCGAGGGCATGCCCTCGCCTGATTTGTTACAGCCGCAATTCCGTCCGCAAGGCCTGATGCTCGCCGCCCAACGGCGAACACAACCGCTGGTGGATGCGGCTGAGAAAACCCAGCTCGAAGGCATGGCGCTGTGCACCCGGCGGATACAGCTGGCGCTCCAGCAGCAGATTGGCCCAGAGCCAGCCGCTGTTGGCGTCGTCCAGCCAGGCCTGAGCTGTTTGCACACCGTGGCCGAAGCTCGCCTGGCAATCTGCGTTCCAGCCAAATTCGGCAGGCGGTTGCCCGTCATGACCGGGCAGATGGGTGAGATAGCGTTGCAGTTCAATCATGCTCGGCCCTCCCGGCTGCCTGGGCGATGGCTCGGCGGTAGAGCACGATCAACTCGCTCAGCAGCGCGTTGGTGGTGCTGGCCAACTCAGGCTCCGGCATCCGCCGCAACAGCTTGGTCAGCAAAGCCGCGCGGTACTCGGCTGCTGCCTGCAATGGGCACTCGTCGGCCACATGGCTGTGCAAGGGATTGCGTTGCGTGGGGAAGGGGATAACGACGGATTCAGACTTGGTCATGCAGCGCCTCCAAAACGGAAGTCGACACGACAGCCAGCAGCCCAGGGCGGAGCCCTTGGGTAAAAGGGGGATAGTGCATTTTCCTTATGCTCCTCGAACGTTTAAGGAGCCGCGTTCCACCCGTTACCACACGGAATGGAGGCGGACCGTGCAAGGGTGGTAAACCGGCGTCCGAGGGAACCGGCCAGGCCGAAGCCTGCCTCACACGGCCCGCCATAAATGCACGAGAAAACAGCAGGCACAAAAAAAGCGCCTGCTCTCGACTATGGCGCTACCGCGCCCGGACAAAACGGGTTACCACACCCGGTCACGGGATTGACCGTGACGAGGCGGACTGTAGCGCGGGGGGGAGGACAGGGCAAGGTGCGGAGTAGCAGATATCGGCCAGAAGCGAACCATGCAGCATGCATTGCGCCATGCTATCTAACTGAGCGGAGTCTCTCAGGACGCGCGCAAACGGCCTCAGATCTCGAAGGTGCAGCTACCACCAAGGGAACGTTCAATTACCGGCGCGGAAGGGAGCGCATGTGCTGGCACACGGTTTCCCACTGCCCAAGCCGGAAACGGTCATACTGGCGAACCAGAACAACTTTTCCATCTTTCATGGCGTTTTCTCCATCTGATCTCAGCGGGCCGCTGACAGCCTTTACACGACATATGCAAAGCAAGCTTATGCGTGGGGCAGGAGGGAGATTCCTAGGTGGTAGCTGCAGGCATAATGCTACCAGCGTCTCAAGTGTTATGAAAAGTGACCTTGACGGGCCAGTAGTCTAAGGCTCAGGTACGGCAAGTAAATCAGGGTTTCGTCAGCGCCTCGGGTGATCCTGGCACTTTGCAAGCGACCAATTTGCAAATAGGCTTGAGCACATATGCCCCTCCAGCTAAGGACAGCTCATGATCAACAGAATCCTGTTGCGCAACGTCTCCAGCTATTCTCCGACATCCGTCGTTACCATCGCGTCTTTGAAGCGTGTGAATATTTTCTACGGCCAAAACGGCACCGGCAAAACCACCATCAGTAGCTATCTGCAGAATCCTACCGACGCTCGGTTCAATCTATGCCAGCTCGATCCAGTCAAAACTGATCGCGAAATTTTGGTTTATAACCACATCTTCATGGAGAAAAACTTTCATGAGGCTTCTTCCCAACCCGGTGTATTTACCCTCAACGAGGGCAATATTGAAGCGGACAAGGCGATAACTGCGGCTGAACAAGCCATCAGCTCGCTCACTGCCACTCACAATGCTCATATGGCGGATGGCAGCCAAGCAAAAGCTGCACAAGAGGCGGCCAGAGCCAGGCTTAAGGACAATGTCTGGAAGCTAAAGGGTCGCTTTGACAACAGTGCACTTGAATATTGTTTCAGCCGACTAAACACCAAAGACCGATTGATTGAGGCAGCTTCTCAGATTGCATTGGTTAGCACCGCCGATACGGTTGAGGAACTCCTTGCCGAGGCTGCCCAGTTGCAAGGTGCGAGTGATGTGGAGCTTCCAGGTATTCCCCGGTTAAGGTTTGAGGGAAGGGGAATAGAAGCCGATCCGATCCTGGCAGAAGTAATCGCCGGTAAGGGCGACTCATATCTGTCGGCACTGATCCAAGAGTTGGGTAGCTCAGATTGGGTTAAGCACGCACTAAGATTCGAATTGCACTCAAAAGATCAGTGCCCCTTGTGCCAGCAGCCACTGCCGGGAAATTTCTACTCTGAGATACGTAAGGTTTTTGACCAGACCTATGAAAAGCGACTGACGGCACTTACCCTTCTCCAACAGCAGTACACAGCCGCTGCTGAGCAGCTTCTTCGCCAAAGCGAGATCCCGATTTACGACGTAGAGTCGGTTCAGATTCATGTGGCTAACCTACGGACTGTTCTTCAGAAAAATATTCAGGCCATAGCGGCCAAGGTGGCCAGTCCTTCAGCGGTTACCACCCTAGATGCTACCGATGTACTGATTACATCCCTTAACGATGCAATAGACGTTGAGCAGAAGAAAGTCGATGAATTTAATGCCAAGATCAAACACAAACAGGCCCATCTGAACAGCATCAAAGATCGATTCTGGAACTGGTTTAGAAATGAGTGCGAGCCCTATTTTGCAGCGTTTGATGCGGAGGATCATCTACTGACGCAAAAGCGGCAGACCGCCAAAGATGGGGTTGTGCAGATACGCGCCGAAATAGCCGCCCAGCGTGACATCATCACGGCGTCTCGTGCTGAGACCACAAACGTTGATCAGTCTGTGGAGAACATTAACCAGTGGCTTCAAACCTTGGGTTTGAGGGGGTTCGAGCTGATCAAGGAGGAGGGTACAGTACCTCAATACCGCCTGCATCGCCCGGGGCAGAGTGATGGGGTATTCAAGACATTGAGTGAGGGAGAGAAAACACTGATTTCGTTTCTTTATTTCCTAGAAGTTTGTAATGGAGAACTGAACGCTGTAGGTAGCGGCCTCAAAAGTGAACGCATCATTGTGATTGATGACCCTATTTCGAGCTTGTCCCACAACTATGTTTACGACATCGCCTCGCTGATTCGCCGCCTGGTGCTTCACCCTAAAACACGCTTCAAGCAGGTCATCATCCTGACTCACAACCTGTTTTTCTTCCATGAGATGCATAAATTGCTGAAGGACGATAAGGAAGACGCACTCGCTCTATTCCGTATCACCAAAGCCGATTACAGCAATGTGGTACCCATGAGGGAGAACGAAATTCAAAATGACTACCAAGCGTTCTGGCAGGCGCTCAAGGACGCACTCAACGGCTCGGTCTCTCCGAATGTTATTCCTAATATCATGCGAAACATTCTGGAGCATTACTTTACCTTCGTACATCAGAAAGACAGCCTACGCCAAGCCTTGCTGGAACTGAGTGACGAGAATCCTCAGTTCCGAGCACTCTACAGGTACGTAAACCGAGAGTCTCATGCGGACTCGGTTAATCTGACTGACTTTGGAGAGATTGATCCGAAAGTCTTTATCGAGCGGTTTAAAGATGTTTTCATTAAAACCAATTTTGAAGCTCATTTCGATAAGATGATGACCTAGCTGGATTTAGGTGTGCACTGGTTCAGCTGGAGTTGGAGTCGATGAGTAAGCCTAATTTCTTCTCTTTCATTCGAATATCTAACAGGTGTGATTTACACAAAGGTCGACAGCTCAACTGCAAGCCACTAACTTCAGATGGCGCGACGTGGTTTCCTACGAAGTTTTCGCTGCGCCGCCTTTCGCAGCAGTATCCGCGCTCGCGGGTTGTCCCCAGAGGCTTCTCTCTGTGCCTGTCTAATTAGCTCTCGGATCTTAGATGCAGAGTTTATAATGATTATGTTCATGGTGAGCAGGTCAGCATCCTCTGTTTCCAGGCAGAGTTCTGCAATCATCATCGATAAAGACGCAGTAGTGTAGTTTGCCGCTACCTCACAACCATAGGCTGGGGGGATCACGGCACCATCAACGTTGCCTGGCCCAAGACTAACCCGAGTGAGAGTAGCAAGAGCGCCGCCGTGGACTGTGCTGTTTGCCTCTTGGTAGCCACGCCGCAAAGTTTCCAGCCCGACATGACTCTCCAAATCTCTGAATGTGGTCTTGGCGCGGCCAAGCTCTACCGATGCCCACCCGAAGTCCTTAGAAAAGGCGGCTCCGAACTTGGCGACCATCGCGTCCTTCTGTCTGCGCAAGTCGTATATATATCGATCGTTATAGGCATTTGTCGCTCTAGCTGTGCCGCTAGCCCTGTCAGTATCAAGAAGTCGCAGCTCTTCTACCCAATGATGGGATAGATACATCTGAGCACACTTGTCGGATCGAGTGGCCAAGAACATTGTGATGACACAGATCTCATGAAGTGAACGCCACCTTGCCAATGCGCCGTCAGCGTATCCAGCTCTTGCCAGTGTAATAATTTCGCCAACGACCTCATATGCTCGAGCGACAAGCTTGCTCAATGCAAATGAGGTATTTGGCTTGGAGTAGGCCCCCTTGCGATGTAGAACAGCAGTATGATTCCACTCCAGAACGATATGCCTCAGAAGATCTAATTGTTCAATAGGTTTCCCCCACATGCGTTGAACTTTTTCTGCTCGTTCTGAATGTGCTTTTCTTAGGTAAAGCGAGTGCTCAATAGCCTGTTCTGAGATGCGATCGCCGATAAATTCAGCCACGCTTGAAAGTGCATTGGGGACGGCTTGCGAAATCGCCTCAGTCACGTTTTCCCATACATCCTTGATTGAATCCCTCAGCTCATCGATAAGTCCCTGTATCGTCGCTTGAATTTCTTTCTCATTGTCTCCAAATGCACATGGAGGGTTTATGTCGATTTGGATTTTCTCTCCTTCTGCATTAAGGAGCGCGGCCGTCAAGTTTCGGATTTCTTCCTCCGTAAGACTAATTTTTCGCCGTTCTGCAGCCCTGGCCAGCGCTAATGGAAGCAGTTTTTCCATGGAGGTGGACTGCGCAATGCAACGATCAAGCGTTTTCTGAATCGAAAGCATTTTTTTCACTGCGGCTCCTAGTAGGCTGAGCAATATTTTGAGTGTACCCAGCTATGAACTGGCCTTGCCGCTAAACGAATCAGGCTGTCCTCAATGGGGATGCAGAAACCTAACAAGGACAGAAGTTTGTATCCTTTGTTCTTTAGCAGGTCAGCCCGTAAGCGGCTATTGATCGATTGGTGCGATTCGGTATCCCAATTCTGAGGGCCACTGCTAAGTCGCAGTGAAATGGATACGCAAGATACTGACGAGCATAGCGACTGTCTGCTTTTGGCCGAAACCCGCCGTTCCCCTACGCCTTAATCTCGCACTGTTCAACTGCGGTATAGCCTGCCCGCCATAAGCCGTAATCTGCGACAATCCCGCCTTTGCCCTGATTGCCCCGATCCAGATGACTGACCTCGCCACGCTGCAGAACAACATCGACCACGTCATGATCGCCGAGCGCCATCGTTTGCGCCGGCAGTTGCATGAGCTGCAGAAGCAGCCCGATGAGACCAAGCTGGCGCAGTGGCTGGCGCGTTTTCAGGCGTCCAGCGACAAGGTGGCGGCGCGGCGTAGCAGCATCCCGGCGATGCGCTACGACGATGCGCTGCCGATTGCCGCCAAGCGTGATGAGATCAAGGCCGCGCTGGAGAAAAGCCAGGTGGTGGTGATCGCCGGTGAGACGGGGTCGGGCAAGACCACGCAGTTGCCGAAGATCTGTCTGGAGATTGGCCGGGGCGTGCATGGGCTGATTGGCCATACCCAGCCGCGCCGGCTGGCGGCGCGCAGTGTGGCGACGCGGGTAGCCGAGGAGATCGGTACGCCGCTAGGCGAGCTGGTCGGTTATCAGGTGCGTTTCGAGGATCAGAGCAAGGACGGCACGCTGATCAAGCTGATGACCGACGGCATCCTGCTCGCCGAGACGCAGCATGACCGCTTTCTGGAAAAGTACGACACGATCATCGTCGACGAGGCCCACGAACGTAGCCTCAATATCGACTTCCTGCTCGGCTATCTGAAGACCCTGCTGCCGCGTCGCCCGGATCTGAAGCTGATCATCACTTCGGCGACCATCGATCTGGAGCGGTTCAGTAAGCATTTCAACGACGCGCCGATCATCGAGGTATCTGGCCGCACCTATCCGGTGGAAACCTGGTATCGCCCGCTGGCGGCGGAGGTGGACGAGGAGGGCGAGCGTCTGCTCGATGACCTGTCCATCGACCAGGGCATTCTCGCCGCGCTGGACGAGATCGCCGAGCACGAGCGCAGCGTGGGCAAGCGCCCCGGCGATGTGCTGGTGTTCCTGCCCGGTGAGCGCGAGATTCGCGAGGCCGCCGAGGTGCTGCGCAAGGCCAACCTGCGCTTTACCGAGGTGCTGCCTTTGTATGCGCGGCTGACGCCGGCCGAGCAGCAGAAAATTTTCGCGCCCATGCCGGGGCGCAAGATCGTGCTGGCCACCAACGTCGCCGAAACCTCGCTGACCGTGCCGGGCATCCGCTATGTGATCGACAGCGGCACGGCGCGCATCAGCCGCTACAGCTACCGCGCCAAGGTGCAGCGCCTGCCCATCGAGCCGGTGTCGCAGGCCAGCGCCAACCAGCGCAAGGGCCGTTGCGGGCGGGTCGAGCCGGGCATCTGCATCCGCCTGTACAGCGAGGAGGATTTTCTCGGTCGCCCTGAATTCACCGACCCGGAGATTCTGCGCACCAACTTGGCGGCGGTGATCCTGCAGATGCTGCACCTGCGCCTGGGCAGCATCGAGGACTTCCCCTTTATCGAGCCGCCAGACGGCAAGGCTATCAGCGACGGCTTCAACCTGTTGCAGGAGCTGTCGGCGGTCAACCGCGAAAGCCAGCTCACGCCCATCGGCCGGCAACTGGCGCGCCTGCCCATCGACCCGCGCCTGGGGCGCATGGTGCTGGAAGGCGCCAAGCAGGGCAGCCTGGAGGAGATCCTTATCGTCGCTGCCGCGCTGTCGGTGCAGGACCCGCGCGAGCGACCGATGGATCGCCAGCAGGCCGCCGACCAGGCGCACGCGCAGTGGAAGGATGTGGACTCGGACTTCGCCGCGCTGATCAACCTGTGGCGCGGCTTCGAGGAGAAACGCCAGGAGCTGGGCAGCAACCCGCTGCGTACCTGGTGCAAGAAGAACTTCCTCAACTACATGCGCCTGCGCGAATGGCGCGATGCGCACCGGCAACTGGTGCTGATCGCCCGTGATCTGCAGTTGAGTGGCAATGCTTCCCGTAGGAGCCCGCTTGCGGGCGATGATGGTCAGACGGATCGCCGGCAAGCCGGCTCCCACAAAGGCGAGCCGCAGCCGACCAAGGACACCCGCGTCAACGCCATCGCCCGCCAGCAGGCCGAGGCCAGCGAGGCGGCGGTGCGGGCGAAGAACTACGCCGCCGTGCACAAGGCGATTCTTGCCGGCCTGCTCAGCCAGATCGGCCAGAAGACCGAGGAGGGCGACTACCTTGGCGCGCGCCAGCGACGTTTCTGGATTCACCCCTCCAGCGTGATCGGGCGCAAGAAGCCCAACTGGGTGATGGCCGCCGAGCTGGTGGAAACCACCAAGCTGTTCGCCCGTATGGTGGCCAAGATCGAGCCGGACTGGATCGAGCCGCTGGCGGCGCATCTGGTGAAGAAGAACCATCTTGAACCGCATTGGGAGAAGAAGCGCGGCCAGGTGGTGGCGTTCGAGCAGGTCACCCTTTACGGCATGATCATCGTCGGTCGCCGCCCGGTGCATTACGGCCCCATCGACCCGCAGGTTTCCCGCGAGATGTTCATTCGCGAGGGGCTGGTGCGTGGCGAGATCAACAGCCGCGTGCGCTGCCTGACCGCCAACCGCCAGTTGCTCGAACGCCTCGACGAGCTGGAGGCCAAGTCGCGCCGCCGCGACATCCTCGCCGACGAGGAAACCCTGTTCGCCTACTACGACGCGCGCATCCCGCAGGACATCTACCAGGCCGCCAGTTTCGAGAGCTGGTACAAGAAGGGCAGCGCGGCCGATCCGCAACTGCTGATCATGCGTGAGGAGGACGCCCTGGCCCGTGACGCCAGGGAAGTCACCTCCGCGCAGTACCCGGACACCCTACGCATCGGTGAGCTGCAACTGCCGCTGTCCTACCACTTCGAGCCCAACCACCCGCGTGACGGCGTGACCCTGCGCGTGCCGGCACCGCTGTTGCCGCAACTGCAGCCCGAGCGCCTGGAATGGCTGGTGCCGGGCCTGCTGGAAGTCAAGTGCGTGGCGCTGGTGCGTGGCCTGCCCAAGGCGCTGCGCAAGAACTTCGTGCCGGTGCCGGACTTCGTCGGCGCCGCGCTGGACAAGCTGGTGTTCGGCCAGGGTTCGTTGCCGCAGGCGCTCGGCGCCGAGCTGCTGCGCATGACCGGCGCGCGAGTGTCCGACGAGGCCTGGGCGGAAGCGGCTGAAAGCATCGAAAACCACCTGAAGATGAATATCGAGGTGGTGGATGCGCGCGGCAAGTTCCTCGGCGAAGGTCGTGACCTGGCCGAGCTGACCGCGCGTTTCGCCGAGGCCAGCCAGGCTGCCTTGGCCATCCCGCAGCAGAGCGACAAGCCGAAAGCGGTGGAGGCCAAGGCATTCGCCGAAGTGGCCGAGAAGGCGCAGCAGAAGATTGCCGGGCTTTCCATGACCGTCTACCCAGCGTTGGTGGAGGAGGCGGGCGTGGTCAAGGAAGGGCGCTTCCCGACCCAGGCCGAGGCCGACTTCCAGCACCGCCGTGCGCTGCAGCGTCTGCTGTTGCAGCAACTGGCCGAGCAGGCCAAGTTCCTGCGCGGCAAGCTGCCGGGGCTGACCGAGCTGGGCCTGCTCTATCGCGATATCGGCCGCGTCGAGGCGCTGGTGGAGGACATTCTGCTGGCCAGCCTGGATGCCTGCATCCTCGAGGGTGAGGCCACGCTGCCGCGCGATGGCGCGGCCCTGGCGCAGCTGGCCGAGCGCAAGCGTGGCGACTGGACGGCGCATGCCGAACGTATCGCCCGCCAGGTGCTGGAAATCCTCAAGCTGCACCATGACCTGCAGAAGCGCTTCAAGGGCAAGATCGATCTGGCCCAGGCCATGGCGCTGAACGACATCAAGCAGCAACTGGCCAATCTGGTGTACGCCGGATTCGTGCGCGAGACGCCGGGCGAGTGGCTCAAGGAAATCCCGCGTTATCTGAAGGCCATCGAACAGCGTCTGGACAAGGTCGGTGCGCAGGTGCAGCGTGACCGCGTATGGACGGGCGAGCTCACCGGCTACTGGGAACAGTACAAGGCGCGTGCTGCCAAACATGCCCAGGAAGGCAAGCGCGATGCGCAGCTCACGCTGTATCGCTGGATGCTGGAGGAGTACCGCGTGTCGCTGTTCGCCCAGCAACTGGGTACGAAGATGGCGGTATCGGACAAGCGCCTGAGCAAGCAGTGGACGCTGGTTGAAGCGTGATCGGCGTGGCCTGGGCTGTACTGCCCGGGCCGGCGCGGCAGGGTAGGGCGCCTGGCGTCCGATTCGAAGTGGTTCCACTGTGAAGGTTGAAGTGAGACATGAGCGCAAAAGATGAAAGCGCTGGGCTGAGCCGCCGTGGCTGCCTGGGGCTGTTTGTGGTGGGGCTGCTGTTTGTCATTTCGTTGGTTGCCGGTTTTATCTACTTCGTCACCCGCCCGCAGGGTGGCGAGATTGAAGCGGGTGAGCGCGCGGCCATCGTCGCCTGCTGGGAGCGCAGCAAGGGCGCCGACAGTGAGCGTGCCTTCACTGTGGAAAGTTGCCAGGAAATGGAGAAGCAGTTCCTGCGTAAGTTCGGCGAAAAACCATGAGTGTGTTCAGCCGCCTGACGCTCAAGCACTTTGTGCTGGGCTTCTTTGTCGTGGTGTTGGCGACAATCGTGTTGATCTGGTGGCTCAGCGGCGCGGCGTATTTGCGGCCCTATGCCGAGCAGACGGTGATCTTCGGTCAGGGTGAATTGAAGCTGCCGCCTGAGCTGGCCGGCCCCGGGCCGATCCGCGTGGTGCACTTCTGGGACCCGGACTGCCCCTGCAACGGGGAAACCGACGCGCACCTGCGCTACCTGATCGGCCTGCACCGTAACGCCGATGTCGAGTTCTACAGCGTGCAGAAGCCGGGCAGTAAGGGCGAGATTGCGCCGTTTCTGCGTGGGCGGATGAAGCCCTTGCCGGGCATCGAGGGTATGGAATCGCTGCCAGCCAGCCCGGCCCTGGCGATCTGGGATCGCGACGGCAAGCTGGCCTATGCCGGGCCTTACAGCGAAGGGTTGGTGTGCAACTCCAGCAACAGCTTCGTCGAGCCGGTGCTCGATGCGCTGACCCAGGGGCGCCATGTTTCCCTGGCCAGCGGGTTGGCGGTGGGGTGTTATTGCGCCTGGAAGTAGTGGCGTAGCCCGTCCCACAGACGCCTTTGCCGGCCGCGCAAGCCGGGGCATATATCGAATCGTCCCGGGTTGCGTGTGGGTTTAGGTGAAGCTATCGCGGCTGAAGCCGCTCCTACAGGTGCATGGCGCCTGCAGACGTTCAGCAGTCCCGTGGGAGCGGCTTCAGCCGCGATGCTTTTGGCTGCGCTCAATTGCCCCGGATTGCATCCGGGCTACAACGCTGTGCCTGTGCCTGTGCCTGTGCCTGTGGGAGGGGCTTTAGCCGCGATGTTTGTCGCGGCTAAAGCCCCTCCCACAAAAGCCCTCCCACAAAAGCCCCCTAGTCGGCCGCAATTGCGTAGCCCGGATGCAATCCGGGGCACATATCCAATCGTTCCGGGTTGCGTGTGGGTTAGGCAGAGCTATCGCGGCTGAAGCCGCTCCTACAGGTGCATGGCGCCTGCAGACGTTCAGCAATCCCGTGGGAGCGGCTTCAGCCGCGATGCTTTTGGCCGCGCTCGATTGCCCCGGATTGCATCCGGGCTACAACACCAGCCGTCTTTCGCCTCTACTTGACCCCTCTCTGCGCTCAGCCCGTCGCAAAGCTGACGTTTCTCACCTGCACATTTTGAATTCTTGAAGTTTTCTCAATGTCAAGGCCTGGCGAGCTGCTGGCGGGCAGCATCTTTCGTGTCATTGATTCCTGTCAATTTGCTGACAAAAAGCTCTAAACCGGGGCTGTGATCTTTTGTCGCACCCCTTTGCTTCTTTGCCGGCTTCTCCCGGCAAAGTGTTTCAAATCTTTGCGTATATGTTGCGAAATATGTCGAGCGAGTGCGGAAAAACGCCCCTTAAGTAGGCTGCTAACTAATTGTGCGAGGCGGTCATAGCCTGCAACATCCGCGCTTCCCACGGTTTACCGCTTCGCTTGCACGGATGCTCAAGCTCTGAGTTCTCGCTGCCGGCCTTTTACTCGATGGGCCGCACGGCAACTGAAGCCGACTGTGGGGCTCACTCAGTTGAAGGTCGTGACATGAAAGAAGAGAAATACCATCGTTGTGTGCGCTGGCTGGTGATGGCGATTGCCTTCTCGGCGCTCGGTGGATGTGACTGGGCACTGTTCAACTCGAAAGGGCAGATCGGTGTCGAGCAGGGCAATCTGATCCTGATCTCCATCGGACTCATGCTGATCGTGGTGGTACCCGTGATCATCATGACCTTCCTGTTTGGCTGGCGTTATCGCGAGTCGAACGAGAAGGCCACCTACATGCCCGACTGGGCACATTCGCACAAGATCGAACTGGTCGTCTGGGGCGTTCCCCTGATCATCGTCGCCGTTCTGGCGGTCATCATCTGGCAAACCTCGCATTCGCTCGACCCCTATCGCCCGATCGAATCGGACAAGCCGGCGCTGAACATCGAAGTCGTCTCGCTCGACTGGAAATGGCTGTTCATCTACCCGGACCAGGGCGTGGCCGTGGTCAATGAGCTGGTGATTCCGGAGAAGACGCCGGTGACCTTCCACATCACCTCCGACACGGTGATGAACGCGCTGTCGATCCCGCAGCTCGGCGGGATGATCTACGCCATGGGCGGCCAGCGCACCCAGCTCAACCTGATCGCCAACGAACAGGGCGAGTTCTTCGGCCAGTCCGGCAACTTCAGCGGCGAAGGCTTTTCGGCCATGCGCTTCACCACCCACTCGGTCAGCGACGACGCGTTCGCGCAGTGGGTCGACAAGGTCAAGCAATCGCCCGAGGTCATGGACTTCGCCACCTTCAAGCAGGTGGGCGAGCCCGGCGAAATGGTCAACCACCGCTACCCGGTCTACCCGATCCGTTACTTCGGCCAGGTCGAACCGAACCTGTTCAACAAGGTGATCGGGCAGTACGTGACCCTGAAAGATTCCCACAGCACGGCCATGCACGAAGCAGCGGAGGTGCAGGAGTGAATATGTTTGGAAAACTGACTCTGGATGCGATTCCGTACCACGAGCCCATCATCATGATCACCCTGGCCGTCGTGGCGCTGGGTGGTCTGGCGTTGTTCGCGGCGGTGACCTACTTCAAGAAGTGGGGCTACCTGTGGAGCGAGTGGCTTACCTCGGTGGACCACAAGAAAATCGGCGTGATGTACATCCTCGTCGCGCTGGTCATGCTGGTGCGTGGCTTCGCCGACGCGATCATGATGCGTACCCACCTGGCGATGGCCCACGGTGACGGGCAGGGCTACCTGCCGCCCGAGCACTACGACCAGATCTTCACCGCGCACGGCATCATCATGCTGATCTTCGTGGCCATGCCCTTGGTCACCGGCCTGATGAACATCGTCGTGCCGCTGCAGATCGGCGCGCGTGACGTGGCCTTCCCCTACCTGAATTCGCTGAGCTTCTGGCTGTTCGTCGGCGGCGCGCTGCTGATCAATCTGTCGCTGGGCCTGGGCGAGTTCGCCAAGACCGGCTGGGTGGCTTATCCGCCGTTATCGGGGATCAAGTTCAGTCCGGGTGTGGGGATGGATTACTACATCTGGAGCATGCAGTTATCAGGCTTGGGGACGACGCTGACCGGGGTCAACTTCATCGCCACCATCCTCAAGATGCGTGCACCGGGCATGAGCCTGATGAAGATGCCGATCTTCACCTGGACCATTCTGGTGACCTGCGTGCTGATCTGCGGCGCCTTCCCGCCGCTGACCGCGACCCTGGCGATGCTGTCGCTGGACCGCTACCTGGATTTCCACTTCTTCACCAATGAACTGGGCGGCAACCCGATGATGTACGCCAACCTGTTCTGGATCTGGGGTCACCCGGAGGTGTACATCCTCATCCTGCCGGCGTTCGGCGTGTTCTCCGAAGTGGTGGCGACCTTCTCGCGCAAGACCCTGTTCGGTTATGCCTCGATGGTCTGGGCGACCGCGGCCATCGGCGTGCTGTCGTTCGTGGTGTGGCTGCACCACTTCTTCACCATGGGCTCGGGGGCCAGCGTCAACGCCTTCTTCGGCATCATGACGTCGATCATCGCCATCCCCACCGGGGTGAAGATCTTCACCTGGCTGTTCACCATCTTCCGTGGCCGTCTGCAACTGAACGCCATGACCTGGATGACCCTGGGCTTCCTCGTGACCTTCTCCATCGGCGGCATGACCGGTGTACTGATGGCGGTGCCGGCGGCGGACTTCGTGCTGCACAACAGCCTGTTTTTGATCGCCCACTTCCACAACGTGATCATCGGCGGTGCGGTGTTCGGCTACCTGGCCGGCATCATCTACTGGTTCCCGAAAGCCTTCGGCTTCAAGTTGCTCGACCGCTTCGGCCGCTACTCCTTCTGGTGCTGGCTGATCGGCTTCTACTTCGCCTTCATGCCGCTGTACGTGCTGGGCTTCATGGGCATGACCCGTCGCCTCAACCACTTCGACAACCCGGCCTGGGTGCCGTGGGTGCAGGTGGCCGTGGTCGGCGCAGTGCTGATCGGTATCGGCATCGTCTTCACCGTGGTGCAGTTCGTCACCAGCTACATCAAGCGCAAGGAAAACGTCGACGTGAGCGGCGACCCCTGGGACGGCCGCACCCTGGAGTGGGCGACGTCCTCGCCGCCACCGTTCTACAACTTCGCGGTCATCCCGACGGCGGACAAGATCGACGCCTTCTATGAGGCGAAGAAGAACGGTGTCGAGCTGATGCCTGCGCCAGAGCACTACGAGCCGATCCACATGCCGAAGAACACCGGCAACGGCCTGGTGGTGTCGGCGTTCGTCATCGCCTTCGGCTTCGCCATGATCTGGCACATCTGGTGGCTCGCCATCGCCGGCCTGGTCGGCGCCGTGGTCAGCTTCATCGTGCGTTCCTACGACGAAGACATCGACTACTACGTGCAGCCCGAAGAGATCGCGCGGATCGAGCAGGCGCACCACCAAACCAAAGCCAACGCAGTCGTACAGGCCTAACCATGACCGCTTACGAACCCCATTTTCCACATGACGCTCATGGCCACTGCCATGAGCACCACCACGACACCAGTGGTATCAAGCTGTTCGGCTTCTGGGTCTACCTGATGACCGACTTGCTGATCTTCGCCACGGTGTTCGCCACCTTCGCGGTACTCAGCAACTCCTTCGCGGGTGGCCCCACCGCCAAGGAAATGCTCAGCCCGGGCCTGCACCTGGTGCTGGTGGAAACCTTCGCGCTGCTGTTCTCCAGCATCACCTACGGCATGGCCATGCTCGCCACCTACCGTGGCGACAAGGGCGCGGTGCTGCGCTGGCTGGGCATCACCTTCCTGTTCGGTGCGGCCTTCATCAGCATCGAGCTGTACGAGTTCCGCCACCTGATCCATGAAGGTGCCGGGCCGCAGGTCAGCGCCTACTGGTCGGCGTTCTTCACCCTGGTCGGCACCCACGGCCTGCACGTCAGTGCCGGTCTGCTGTGGATGCTGGTGCTGATGTTCCAGGTCGGCAGCCGTGGCCTGACCGACACCAACAAGACCCGCGTGGGGCTGCTCAGCCTGTTCTGGCACTTCCTCGACGTGGTGTGGATCTGCGTGTTTACCGTCGTCTACCTGATGGGGGTGCTGTAAATGGCTCACCAAGACCATCACGCCGCCCATGCCGTGGGCTTCAAGGACTACCTGACCGGTTTCATCCTGTCGGTGATCCTCACCGTGATCCCTTTCATGCTGGTCATGCACCCTGAAGTGCTGGGCCTGAGCCGTGGCGCGACCCTGATCACCGTGGTGCTCTTCGGCCTGGCGCAGGTGCTCGTCCACCTCGTGTACTTCCTGCACATGAAGACCGACGCAGAAGGCCGCTGGAACGTCGTTTCGATGATCTTCACCGTGCTGATCATCGCGTTCGTGGTCGGCCTGTCGGTCTGGATCATGTGGAGCATGCACTATCACATGATGATCAACTGATGCTGGCGCTCCTGAAGCAGTACCTCAACCTCGCCAAGCCGGGCATCGTCTTCGGGAATCTGATTTCCGTGACGGGCGGTTTCTTCCTGGCTTCGCGTGGCGATATCGATATGGCGCTGTACTTAGCGACAGCGCTGGGGGTTTCCCTGGTGATCGCCTCAGGCTGCGTGTTCAACAACTACATCGATAGGGACATCGACCAGAAGATGGAGCGCACGCGTAATCGCGTCCTGGCGCAGGGGCTGGTTTCACCTGCGCACGCCATCGTCTATGCCTGCGTGCTCGGGGTAGCGGGGGTGGCGTTGCTGTATGCCGCCACCAATACCCTGGCCGTGATGCTGGTGCTGATGGGCTTCGTGGTCTACGTCGGCCTCTACAGCCTGTGGCTCAAGCGTGGCTCGGTGTACGGCACCCTGGTCGGCAGCCTGTCCGGGGCGGCTCCGCCCGTGGTCGGCTACTGCGCGGTGAGCAACGAGTTCGACGCTGGCGCCGCCATCCTGTTGTTGATCTTCAGCCTGTGGCAGATGCCGCATTCCTATGCCATCGCCATCTTCCGTTTCAATGACTACCAGGCCGCGAACATCCCGGTGCTGCCCGTCATCAAGGGGATCTCGGCTGCCAAGCGGCAGATCGTGCTGTACATCGCTGCCTTCGTGGTCGCGACCCTGATGCTGACGCTCAGCGGCTACGCCGGCTACAGCTACTTCGTGGTCGCCGCGCTGAGCGGTGCCTACTGGCTGTGGATGGGCGTGTCGGGCTACAAGGCCGTCGATGATCGCGTGTGGGCGCGCAAGCTGTTCACCTTCTCCATCATCAGCATCACCATGCTCAGTGTGATGATGTCGGTGGATTTCATCTCCTCGCCCGAGCAGGTATTGGTGACTTCCATCAATCACCTGTGCAGCCAGTTCGCCGGCAGCGCGCAGGGTATCTGCGCGGTGGTGGCGGGTATCTGATCCTGGCTCCGTGGGAGGGGCTTCAGCCGCGACTGTCGCCGCTGAAGCGCCTCTCACGGGTTTCTGTCGCAGGTTGGCGGTCGCTCTTTACATCCACCCTAAGGCAGCACCTTAAGCTTCGGCCAAGTCGCCAGCCAGTTCTTGTCGCGCAGTCTTTGCTGGTAAATCGGCTGCTTTTCATCCTTGAATCTCCCCGCCGGTCGCACCACGAGGTCGAACAGGTCATCGAGGCCCAGCGGTGCAGCGACCTCCAGCCTGTCCTGGCCATCGAGCCTGACGGCGACCGCAGTCGCGGTCTCCGGCCAGTACCGCATCGCCTCGGTCGCCGAGGCGTAAGGCGCATCATCATTGCGCAGATGCATGCGTGCCTGATTCTTCACCGACCACTGCAGCGATTCGTCCTGTTGGCGCAGGATCGTCTCCAGCTCAGCATCGCGAGCAGGGCAGAGCTGGCTGCGGTCGAACCAGATCACGTCGATATCTTCTGGTAGCGGCGAGGGCGTGTATTGGTGCAGGTGATCCCAGACTGCGCTGCGCACGAAACCGGCGGCTACCCAGCAATCGGGCAAGTCGAGCCCGCGCACCTGCTGCAGGATGCGAAGGCGCCGAGGGTCGTTGGCAATCAGGGTCTGGAGGCGAGCAACGAAGTTCATGCGCCCAGCCTATCAGCCATGTTCGTTGGCTGCCTGCTCTGTTGATGAGGCTTTGGAGGTGTTTCCAGATAACGCAGTTTGTTGAGCGTATGGCACCAATACCCGCGCGAAAGGTCTCAAGCGCTTAGCCGCTCGGGAGTGCCTGTTTGTGTGCTTGTTCATGGCAAGGCGGGCCGCATTGCTCCAAGCTCAGCGGCTGATTCACCTCTACATAAGGAACATGTAATGGAAATGAAGATCCTGGCCAGCGGCGTCGGCGCGGCCATCCCCAAGACCAGCATTGGCTTCAACCTGTTCAGTGGCGTCTACATCCAGATCAGGCGTTCGAGCGCCGAGAAACCGCAGGTATTCGGTATCGCTACCGGGCCTGAGATCGGTGGTAACAGCGGCACGCTGATCGCAGGCCATATCGATACCTCCTGGATGAAGATCGACGCGGGCAAGCACGCCTGGCTGTGCAGCCGTTCATCGCTGGTCGGCAAGCTGGGGGAAATCGAGCTCAAGGGGACGTTGCTGTTCAGTGGCAGCGTGGACGTCACCTTCACCCTATATGACGCCGACAACGAGGCCAGCTTTTCGCTGAGCCGCGTGAAGGTCGAGTCGAGTGGCGGGCAGTTGGCCGACACCAAGGTGCGTGGGGTGATCAAGGATATGATGGGGCAGACCCAGAATGGGAGCATGCTCTGTGGCTAACCGTGATCGAGGCCGTTTTCCGCGCTTGAAGACGCTGTGCAATCTGGCATTGCTCCTGCTGCAGTTGATCACCTTGGCCGCCTACTGGGGCATGGTCAGCGCCAGGCCCAGCTACATGGCCATCAGTCAGGAGTTCTACCCGAGCAGCGAGCGACTGATGAACAGCTGGCTGGCCGACACGCTGGTCTCCATGCCGGCCATGCTCGTGGTAGGCGCCATCTTCGTGTTGAGCGTCGCCAAGGAGTTTGCCGGCCTGAGCAAGGTCCGGCGAATTCAACTCAATGCGCTGATCCTGGGCGTGCTACTGGTGGCGCTGTACCTGGCGGCCTCGCCGCTCTACGTCGCGGCTGCCTGATCAGCCTGCAAGTCCGTGGGAGCGGCTTGAGCCGCGATTGCCGCGGCTCAAGCGTTTTCAGATGCTGCGCTGATTGACCCGCTGCGACAGCGCCTCGGCCGATTCCTTGCGTTCGGAGTAGCGGTCCACCAGCTCGGGGTGGTCGCGCAGTAGCCAGGTGAAGCGCACCAGCTCTTCCATCACGTCCACCAGGCGGTCGTAGTACGGCGACGGCTGCATGCGGTCGTCATCGCCGAATTCGAGAAAGGCCTTGGGTACCGACGACTGGTTGGGGATGGTGAACATGCGCATCCAGCGGCCGAGTACGCGCAACTGATTGACCACGTTGAACGACTGCGAGCCGCCGCAGACCTGCATCACCGCCAGGGTCTTGCCCTGGGTCGGGCGCACCGCGCCCATGGCCAGCGGCACCCAGTCGATCTGCGCCTTGAACACCGCCGACAGGGCACCGTGGCGTTCCGGCGAGCACCACACCTGGCCTTCCGACCACTGCATCAGCTCGCGCAGCTCCTGCACCTTTGGATGCTCGACCGGGGCATCGTCCGGCAGGGGCAGGCCGGACGGATCGAAGATGCGCGTCTCGCAACCCAGGTGCTGCAGCAGGCGCGCCGCTTCCTGCACCAGCAGGCGGCTGAACGAGCGCGGCCGGGTGGAGCCGTACAGCAGCAGGATGCGCGGCGCCGGGGCCGCGTCGCTGGGTTGGGCTGGCAACAGGCCTAGGTCGAGATTGGGCAGGTCGTCGTTCATGCGTGTGTCCTCACTCCTGGCCGATACGGTTGAGCGCCTGCTGCAACTCGTCGCGGCTCATGTCCGCCAGGGGCAGGGCGAGGAAGGCGCGGCAGCGTCGTTCGATATGCGCCAGGGTGGCCTGGAACGCGGCGTCGATGTTGGCCTCGTCGCCTTCCACGTGGGACGGATCTTCCAGGCCCCAGTGGGCTTTCAGCGACGGGCCGAAGTGCACTGGGCAGGCTTCGCCGGCCGCCTTGTCGCAGACGGTGATAACGATATCCGGCGGGCAGCCTTCGAAGGCGTCGTTGCCCTTGCTGCTCAGGCCGTCGGTGGCGATGCCGACTTCACGCAGGGTCAGCAGGGTGCGCGGCAGCACCTCACCGCGCGGGAAGCTGCCCGAGCTCACCGCCTGGTGCTCGCTGGGCGCCAGGTGGTTGAACATGGCTTCGGAGAGGATGCTGCGGCAGCTGTTGGCCGTGCACATGAACAGGACTTTCATCGTGATGACTCCAGATCAGAGGCTCAGGCGCAGGGCCAGGGCCGAAAGGGTGAGCAGCAGCACCGGCAGGGTGAGCAATATGCCGACCTTGAAGTAGTAACCCCAGGTCACGCGGATTCCCTTGCGTGCCAGTACGTGCAGCCAGAGCAGGGTGGCCAGGCTGCCGATGGGGGTGATCTTCGGCCCCAGGTCGCAGCCGATCACGTTGGCGTAGATCATCGCCTCACGCACTGCGCCGCTGGCCTGGCTGGCGTCGATGGCCAGCGCGCCGATCAGCACGCTGGGCATGTTGTTCATCAAGGACGACAGCAGCGCGCTGAGCAGGCCGGTGCCCAGCGCCGCGCCCCAGATGCCGTAGCCGGCGAAGGCGTCGAGCAGGCGCGTCAGTTCGGCGGTCAGGCCGGCATTACTCAGGCCGTAGACCACCAGGTACATGCCGAGGGAGAAGATCACCACCTGCCAGGGCGCCTCGCGTAGCACCTTGCCGGTGGCGATGCGCTTGCCACGCGCGGCGACCGCGAACAGCAGGGCGGCGCAGGCTGCGGCCACCGCGCTAATGGGGATGCCCAGTGGCTCCAGGGCGAACAGCCCGACCAGCAACGCCAGCAGCACCGCCCAACCGACCTTGAAGGTGCTGAGGTCGCGGATCGCCTGGCTCGGCGCCTGCAACGCCTCCACCTCGTAGCGCGCCGGAATGTCGCGGTGGAAGAACAGCCACAGCACCAGCAGGGTGGCGGCGACGCTGACCAGGTTCACCGGCACCATCACTGCGGCGTAGGCGCCGAAGCCGATACCGAAGTAGTCAGCCGAGACGATGTTGACCAGGTTCGACACCACCAGCGGCAGGCTGGCGGTGTCGGCGATAAAGCCGGCGGCCATGACGAAGGCCAGGGTCGAAGCCGGCGAGAAACGCAGCGCCAGCAGCATGGAAATCACGATAGGGGTGAGGATCAGCGCCGCGCCGTCATTGGCGAACAGCGCCGACACCGCCGCACCGAGCAGGATGCTGAAGGCGAACAGGCGCGCGCCGCTGCCGCTCGCCCAGCGCGCCACGTGCAGCGCCGCCCACTCGAAGAAGCCGGCTTCATCGAGCAGCAGGCTGATGATGATCACGGCGATAAAGGTCGCCGTGGCGTTCCACACGATATTCCACACGGTAGGGATGTCGGCCAGGCTGACCACGCCGGCGGCCAGGGCCAGCACGGCGCCGAGCGAGGCGCTCCAGCCAACGCCGAGGCCTCTGGGTTGCCAGATGACCAGGATCAGGGTGAACAGGAAGATGGCAACGGCGATCAGCATGCGGTGTTCTCAGCAGCAGGTGGCGAGGCGGGCAGGGCGGTCGCCCATATTGGCGAGGCGGCTGGTGTCCTGCTCCAGCCAGGTGCGGTTGGCGGCCAGGGTGGCGGCCAGCACGTCGCGCACCCATTGCGGCAGATCGGGCGCCAGGCGGTAGTACACCCATTGGCCCTGGCGACGATCCTGCAGTAGGCCGCTGGCGCGCAGTTGCGCCAGGTGGCGGGAAATCTTCGGTTGGCTGTCGCCCAGCGCGCAGACCAGCTCGCATACGCACAGCTCGCCCTGCTCGGCGATTAGCAGCACGGCGCGGGCGCGGGTTTCGTCGGCCAGGGATTTGAACAACGCGGGCGGGGAGAGGTGGTCGGACATTGGGTAAGTCCCTATATGCGGGTTGGCGAATATACGGAAATCCATATGTTTTAGGCAAGCTGGTGGTGATTCGGGGCGGCTTTGCACTACAGTCCCCAAGCCGAACGCCGGGACGGTTTTTCCCGGCCAGAGATTTCGAGGGAGGCGCTGGATGCGTTTACCGCGCATGCGCAACGTGATGGCCTGGACGCTGGTAGTGCTGTTGTTGATCGTGGTGGCCTTGCTCGGCATTCGTATCGCCGGGCTATCGTCGTTGCCCGAACTGGAACCCTGGCACCGCCTGGTGCCGCAGGAGCTGGACGCAGACGAGCTGGACGCGAGCGACTGGCAGGCCTACCTGAGCGCCGAGGCAGCCTTGTTCGAGCGCCTGCAGCGTGAGCTGATCGAGCCGGTCACGGCTTCCGGCGCGGCGCCGTACAGCCGTTACGCCAGCGACAGCCCGGTTTACCCCGGCAATCTGCCGCGCGACTGGAACCGTTCCTTCATCCTGCCGCCACCGGGAACCGCGCGCGGTGTGGTGGTGTTGCTGCACGGCCTGACCGACTCGCCCTACAGCCTTCGCCACATCGCCCAGCACCTGAGCGAGCAGGGCCTGCTCGCCGTGGTGCCGCGCATGCCTGGTCATGGCACGGTTCCGGCGGCGCTTACCGCTGCGCATTGGGAGCAATGGCTGGCTACCACGCGCCTGGCTGTACGCGAAGCGCGGCGCCAGGTGCCGGACGGGCCGCTGTATATGGTCGGCTATTCCAATGGCGGGGCGTTGGCGCTGCGCTACAGCCTGGCGGCGTTGGAAGATGAGCGCCTGGCCATGCCGCAACGCCTGGTGCTGATCTCGCCGATGATCGGCGTCACCAGCTACGCCCGTTACGCCGGGCTGGCGGCCCTGCCCGCGGTGCTGCCGGCGTTCGCCAAGTCGGCCTGGATGAACGTGCTGCCGGAGTTCAACCCGTTCAAGTACAACTCCTTCCCGGTGCACGCGGCGCGGCAGACCTACGAGCTGACCCGTGAGGTGCAGAACGCCTTCGACGCTGCCGAGGCCGATGGTCGTCTGTCGCGACTGCCACCGGTACTGGCCTTCCAGTCGCTGGCCGACAGCACCGTGAGTACACCGGCCGTGGTGCACCAACTGTTCGAGCGTCTGCCGGCCAACGGCAGCGAACTGGTCATCTTCGACATCAATCGCTCGCGGGCGGCTGGCTCGCTGTTGCGAAACGATATGAGCGGGTTGCTGGAGCAACTGCTCCCACCCGTCGAGCGTGATTTTGACCTGACCGTGGTTGGTGTGGCCGCCGAGCAGGGGAGGGAGGTCGAGACCAGGCGCATCGCCGCAGGCAGCCAGCAGATGCAGCGTCAGTCGCTGGGCGTGGATTATCCGAGCCAGCTGTTCTCGCTGTCGCATGTGGCCTTGCCGTTCCCGCCCAACGACCCGCTGTATGGCAGTGATCCCACTCCGGACGAGAACTACGGCGTGGCGCTGGGTACGCTGGCGCCGCGCGGTGAGCACGGCGTGCTGGTGGTGGGGTTGGACAGCCTGCAGCGGGCGACGTCCAACCCCTTCTACGATTACCTGCTGCAGCGCATCGACGAGGATCTGCGCTGAACCTCAGAGGCGGAAGCGACCTACCAGCCCGTCCAGTTGCGTCGACAGCGCCTGCAGGTCGCTGCTGGCCTGGTTGAGCTGGTCGGCGATATGGGTGGTGCCGACGGTCAGCTCGTTGATGTCGACGATATTGCGGTTGATGTCTTCCACCACGCTGGACTGCTCCTCGGTGGCGGTGGCGACCTGGATGTTCTGGTCGCTGATCTGGCCGATATGGCTGTTGATCTGCTCCAGCGCCGCCGACGCCTTGCTCGCGTACTCCACCACCAGCGCGCTCTGCCGTTGGCCCTTGGCCATGGCTTCGACCGCCGAGCGTGATTCGTTCTGCAGACGGTTGATGACCTGCTGGATTTCCTCGGTGGAGGCGCCGGAACGGCTGGCCAGGGTACGAACCTCGTCCGCCACCACAGCGAAACCACGGCCCTGTTCGCCAGCACGCGCAGCCTCGATGGCAGCGTTGAGGGCGAGCAGGTTGGTCTGTTCGGAAATACTGCGAATGGTGTTGAGCGTGGTGCTGATGGCGTCTGTCTGCGCGGCCAGTGCCTCGATCACTTTGGCGGCCTGCTCCAGTTCGCCGTTGAGGGCATCGACCTGCTGCTGTGCCTGGCTGACCACGGCGCTGCCGTCGCTGGCGTGCTGGGTCGCTTCGCGGGCGACTTCTGCGGCATTCTCGGCGTTGCGCGCGATCTCGTTAACGGTCGAGCCCAGTTCGTTGATCGCGGTCGCTACCTGCACCGTGCGGTCGCTCTGGGCGGTGCAGTTGCTCTGGGTCAGGCGTGCGCGCTCGGCGACGTCGCGCGCCATGCCCGAGAGCTGGCGCGAGTTGTCGGCGAGCTGGCGCATGGCGCCGTGCACCTTGTCGATGAACTGGTTGAAACTGCGCGCGATCTCGCTCAGCTCGTCCTGGCCGGGCAGGTCGATGCGGGTGTCCAGCGCCAGGTTGTCGGCGGCCTGGCCGAGGCTGTTTTGTAGCACGGCGACGCGGCGGCGCAGCTGGATGACGATCAGCCAGGAGATGATGATCGACACCAGCAGGCCGGTAGCGATGATGGCGATCTGGCGGGTCAGGCCTTCATCGTAGCTTTGTGCACTGTGCAGATTTTGCTGCTCGGCCTGCTTGAGCAGGGCATCGAGCAGGTCGTTGGCGCCCTGGCGCATCACACCGTAGGTCTTGGCGTACTGGTCGCGGTAGATCTGCTGCGCCTTGGCCATGTCGCCCGCATCGAAGGCAGCGAGCATCGGGTTCAGCTCGTTGCTGACCATGGCTTCGAACTGGTCGAGCAGTTGCTGCGCCTGCGCCTTGCGCTCCGGGTTGACCTGCGCTGCCACGGCCTGGCGCATGGCTTCGCGCATTTCCGGGATGTCCTCGTTGCGCGCATCCTGCACGCGGGATTTCACGCCGCGTTCGTCGCGCAGCGGGGTTTCCTGCAGGAGCATCATGTCGAGACCGACGCGCATGCGCGGGATGCGTGAGGCCACCTCGGCCATGGCGCGCATCGGTGCGGCCGTATTGAGATAGAGGACCTCCGTGTCCCGGTGCATGCTGGACATGCTGCTCAGGCTGGTCAGCGCCACCAGTAGCAGGGCGATGCAGGGGATCGCTACCGCAATGATCAGGCGGGTTTTCAAAGAGAGGGCGTCGAGACGCATGGGGTGACTCCATTTCGAGATAGGGCGCAGGGGCGACGTTCAGCCTACCGGGCTGATGTTGCCGCTCTTGTATCGGCCGCGAGGGCCCGCAGCATGAGGGCAGAGGCGAGCGCTTTGGCGAAAAGGAGTAGGCCGGCAGTTGCGCCGGCGACCTGCAGGTAGGTGGCCGGCCATGAGGCCGGCCGTCAACATTCAGGCTTGCAGCAATGCATCCAGCTTGCCGCCACGCTCCAGTGCGGCGAGATCATCGAAGCCACCGACATGCTGCTCGCCGATGAAGATCTGCGGCACGCTGCGGCGCTTGCTGCGCTGTAGCATCTCCGCCATCCGCTCGGGCGAGCGACTCACGTCGATTTCCTCGTAGGTCACGCCCTTGCGTGTCAGCAGCGCCTTGGCGTTGATGCAGTAAGGGCAGTACGCGGTGGTGTAGAGGGTGACGGCTTGCATGATGAACCTCCGGCGTCGTCAGACGGCTACTGGTGGAAAGTCGACAACGGTTTCGGCCAGGTTGTTGAGGTAATTGGTCAGGGTCATCAGGGCGACGTTGGCTACGACCTCGACGATGGCGGTGTCACTCAGCCCGGCCTCGCGTGCAGCCTGCAACTGCGCATCGCTGATGCGGCCGCTGCTGTCGATGATCTGCCGGGTCAGGCGCGCCACGGCATCGAACTCGCCGTCGCGGGCGCTGCGAATGTCCGCCTCGCTCAAACCGGCCTTGCCGGCGAACAGGGTGTGCGCTGCCAGGCAGTATTCGCAGCCGTTGACCTGCGAGCTGGCCAGCGCCACCACTTCGCGCGCCTTGGCATTCAGCGTGCCCTTGCCGAGGGCCTGGGACAGCGCCAGGTAGCCGCTCAGCGCGGCCGGGGCATTGGCCAGGGTAGCGAAGGTGTTGGGGATGAAACCGAGGCCCTTGCGGATACCTTCCAGTTGCGCCTGGGCGCTGGCAGCGGTTTGTTCGAAGGGCAGTGCGGCGATGCGAGTCATGGTGATTCTCCAGTCTTGGGTGGGAAGCTTGTCGTTCAAGCCTGGAGCCAGATTAGTGAAACGAGCTGGCCTTTCGGATTCAGATCGTCGATGTTATGCGACAGATCGTCCAAGAGTGCGAAATGACCATGGATCGCCTGTCCAGCCTGTTGCATCACTTCAACTTGCACGCCAGCACCTTTCACCGCGGTGGGTTTTGCGGAACCAGCAGCCATGGCGAGCATGAGCCGCATGGTTACATCCACCTGCTGCGTGCCGGGTGCATGAGCTTTCGTGAGGGCGATGGCCGTGAGATGCGCCTGGAAGAGCCGAGCCTGATGCTGTTGGCCAGGCCGCGTCTGCATCAGATGACAGCCAGCGAGGCCGACGGCGCCGAGCTGGTCTGCGCCACCCTGGCCTTCGATGGCGGCATCGACAATCCGCTGTCGCGGGCATTGCCCGGCGCCATCGTCAAACCTCTGCGTGAACTGCCAAGCCTGAGCGGCTGCCTGGACTGGCTGTTCGCCGAAGCGGCGGGGGAGGATTGCGGGCGCGAACTGGTGCTCAACCGCCTGTTCGAGCTGATGGTAATCCAGTTGCTGCGCCATCTGATGAACAGCCGCGAGCTGGCCTCGGGGATGATGGCCGGCCTGGCCGAACCGCGCCTGGCCCGCGCGCTCAATCAGCTGCACGAGAAACCGCAGCACGGCTGGTCGGTGGCCGAATTGGCGGCGCTGGCAGGTATGTCGCGGGCCAGTTTCGCTGCGCATTTTCACCAGGTGGTGGGCGCTACGCCGGCCGATTATCTGGTGGGCTGGCGTGTCAGCCTGGCGCAGAAGCGCTTGCGAGAAGGCCGGCCCATGGCGCTGATCGCCGATGAGGTCGGTTACGAAAGCCCTTCGGCGCTGGCGCGCGCGTTTCGCCGCAAGGTGGGAACGAGCCCCAGTGAGTGGCTGAAGCAGGGCGGTTGAGTATCACGCGGCAGCTTTGATCTGCGGCAATCGTGCTGTTGATCGGGCTCGACCCCAGTGCCCCGATAGTGCATGGTGGCGCCCCACGCTGCCTGCTTCGAGAGTCGCGCCATGTTCGAAATCCAAGCCATCGACCCCGCCTATTACCGCCAGCAGACACGCCGCAGTACGGCGGTGATCGCCGTTATCTTCGTGGCACTGGCCATGCTCTGCGCCACGCTGAGTACGCAGGTGTTCGGTACGCCCGGTGGCGACAACTTCAAGTGGAATCTGCTCGGCGTGGTGGCGGGCCTCGTATTGACCATCGCTCTGGTACGCCAGCAATTATGGTCGCGGCCGTTCATGGCGCCTGCCGTTTACGGTTGGCGGCTCAAGCGCAGCCTGATGCGCATCACCAATGTCATGCATCACGTCAAGGCAGGTGTGGCGCAGGGGGATGACGGCGCGATGAAGTTGCTGCGTTTCTATCATTTGGGGGTAACCCAGATGCACCAGCTCGACGGCAACTCCAGCGAGCTGAGCCAGATGGTGCGCGAGATCGACGACCACCGCGATGCGATGGAGCAGCGAGGGCTGGATATCGAGCAGACGCGGCTCGATCCGGTCTGGTTGGAGCGGGTGAAGGCCTTTAGCTGAACCCCGTCATCATTTCTGCGGGCTAAGTCACAATGACCTTTTTGCTGTCATTGTGACTTGTAAAGTTTGCTGTCATTAGTACCTGTGCTTTTCTATCTATTTGTTTTTTATATAGAAAATATCTGGCACAAAATCTGACTGTCTCCGGGTGCAATGCCCATTACAGGAGAAATCAGATGAAATCCATTGCCTTGCTCACTCTTTCCCTCAGCCTTCTGGCCAGCAGCGTTCTGCAGGCTGCCGAAGTGCTCGCCGAGCGTGATGAAAACTCGGTCGGTGCCGGTTTCGGCGGTCTGTCCGGGCTGATGCTGGGCGCCGCTGCGGGCGGTCCGGTCGGTGCATTGGTCGGTGCGGCTGCCGGAGTCTGGACCGGTGCTCAGGTTCAGGCTGCCAGCGGCAACAGCGGTACTGCCTATGTCGTGCGTCATGCCGATGGCCGTGAGCAGTGGGTGCGCTCACCCGGAGAGCGTTTCGAGGTGGGCCAACAGGTCGAGATGAACGGCATCCGTCTGCTGGCGCAGTAAATCCATTGACCTGTGGCTTTTTCAGCCATCGCATCCACGTCTTTCGCTTCGAGGAACTTCATGAGTACGAATTTTCAGGGCCGTCTCGCGGTCGTGACGGGCGCCAGCTCGGGTATCGGGCTGGCCGTATGTGATCTGTTGTTGCAGCGCGGTGTGCAGGTTTTGGCGTTCTCGCGACGCCTTGGCGCACTGGAGGCGCTGCAGGCTCGCAACCCCGAGCAACTGCACTGGTGCGCAGGCGATGTGACTGATATCGATGCCCTGCACGCGCTGGCCGAGCGGGCAGGGCGACTCGGCGCCGTCGATTACTTGGTGCCCAATGCCGGGATTGCACGGTTGGCGCCGGGCTGCGACATGCAGGCATTCGAGCAGCAGTGGCGGGTCAATGGCGCCGGTGCGGTGAATACCTTCGAGGTGCTCAAGCCGCATCTGGCACGACCGGCTTCGGTGGTGTTCATCAGCACGTTCCTGCGCCAGCTCGGTTTTGCCGGGCTCGGTGGCTACATCGCCAGCAAGGCGGCGCTCTCGGCATTGGTACGCAGCCTGGCGCTGGAGCATGCCGGCGAAGGACTGCGGCTCAATCTGGTTTCGCCGGGGCCGACGGCAACGCCGATCTGGAACAGCCTGGGCCTGGCCGAGGAGATGTTGGCGGGTGTCGCCAGTGAAGTGAACAAGCGCCTGGTCGATGGTGAATTTCTCGATCCGCTGGCAATCGCCGAAGTGGTGCTGTTCCAGCTGAGCAACGGTGCACGTGGCGTCTACGGCCAGGATTGGGTGGTCGACAAGGGCTACACCCTGCAGTGAGCAAGGTCGGGGCGGCATGCCTGCCGCCCCGATGGCGCGACATATCCCCTGACATTTGCCCTGACTCGTGGTCAAGGCTTAAAGGTTTTTGAAAGGTTCGCCTCTTAGCCTCCGCACGCGCCTTTCGCGTGCTTTACAAGAAAAAGAGGAGAAAGCGGTTTGTTGACCCTGATTGGCCTGTTGACCATCTGCAGCCTGGTTGTGCTGCTGCTTATCGGGCGCATGTCGCCTGTTCTGCCATTGATCGTGGTGCCGCTGCTGGGCGCCCTGGCTGCGGGTTCTGGCCCGGAGGCGATTTCCGGTTTCTTCACCGATGGCATCGGCCGCGTGACGGCGATTGCCACTATGTTCGTGTTTGCCATCACCTTTTTCGGCGTGCTGCAGGACACAGGCCTGTTTAGGCCCCTGATCAATGGCATGGTGCGCCTGACCCGCGGCAATGTAATCGCGGTAACCGTCGCCACGGCGGTGATCGGCATGCTGGCGCACCTCGACGGCGCTGGTGCCACCACCTTCCTGCTTACCGTTCCCGCCTTGCTGCCGCTGTACAAGCAGTTGCGCATGAGCCCGTACCTGATGCTGCTGTTGCTGGCGATCGGCGCCGGTATCTTCAACATGCTGCCCTGGGCCGGTCCGCTGGGCCGTGCCTCGGCCGTGACCGGCATCGAGGTTACCGAACTGTGGCGTCCGCTGATTGCCGTGCAGGGCATCGGTGTGGTGCTGCTGGTGGCCCTGGCGGCGCTGCTGGGCTGGCGTGAGCAACGTCGCATCGCCGCCGGCAGGAGCGGGGATGAAGGTGTACTGGTGGAAACCAGTACTGACTTGCATGAGCCAAGCGCCGAGGAGCGCGAGTTGGAGCGCCCGCGTCTGCTCTGGGCCAACTCCGCACTGTTCCTGGCGGTGCTGGTATCGCTGTTCTCAGGCGTGCTGCCGGCCGGCTACATCTTCATGATCGGCCTGTGCCTGGCGCTGCTGATCAACTACCCCGGTGGCAAGGCGCAGATGCAGCGTATCTCCGCCCACGCCCCGGCGGCGCTGAGCATGGGCATGATCATCCTGGCGGCAGGTTCGATGCTCGGTATCTTCACCGGCACCGGCATGCTCACGTCCATTGCCCAGGACCTGGCGCAGGTACTGCCGGCGCCGCTGGTAGGGCAGATGCACATCGTGCTCGGCCTGTTCGGCCTGCCGATGGAGCTGATGCTGAGCACCGACGCCTACTACTTCGGTCTGCTGCCGGTAACGCTGGAGGTGGTCGGTGCCCAGGGCGTCGAGCCGGCCAGCGTGGTCTATGCGCTGACCATCGGCAACATCATCGGCACCTTCATCAGTCCATTCTCGCCGGCGCTGTGGCTGGCACTGGGCCTGGCCGGGCTGGATCTGGGCCGGCACATCCGCTACTCGCTGTGGTGGATGTGGGGTTTCTCGCTGGTGCTGTTCGGTGCGGCCTGGGCGCTCGGGTTGTTCTAGACCACGCCCAGCATGTACCGCACACGCCCGGGCTTGCCCGGGCGTGTTGCATCTGGATAGAGGCGTTTAGCTGATTTCCACCTGGTAGCGGAAGTTTTCCGCGGCCGCGCGCGACAGGCGATATTCCAGCGGGGTGCGGTCATAGCCCTGTGCGGTTCGTTCGATCACCACGCTCGGGCTGGCTTCAGCCACATCGAGCATGGCCGCAAGCTCGGCGTCGACGGCGGAAACCGTCAGGGTTTCCTTCGCTGACGCGATGCGCTGACCACAGTGCTGCTCGTAGAAGGGGTAGAGCAACTGTGGAAAATCGTCCGGCGCGAGCTCCAGCAGGGCGCCGAAGCGTGAGGCGGGCAGCCAGATGCGCTCGTGAAACAGCGGGCGGCCGTCGACCAGGCGCAGGCGCTGGAGGAATACACAGCGCTCGCCCTCAGCCAGCTGCAGTGCCTGGCGTGCTGCCGCATCAGCCGGTTCGAGGCGGCATTCGAGGATGCGGCTTTGCGGCACCTGCGACTGGCCGCTGGCGCTGACCTGGCGGAAGAAGCGAAACAGCGAGCCATCGAAGTTCGGCCGCCGCACGAAGGTGCCGCGCCCCTGGGCACGCAGCAGCAGGCCTTCTGCAACCAGGGTTTCCACCGCCTTGCGCACCGTTCCCACGGCCACGCCGTACTGGCGGGTCAGCTCCGCTTCGGTAGGGATGGCTTCGCCGGGCAGCCATTCGCCCGCGGCGATCTTGCCCAGCATTTCGTCCCGTAACCGCTGGTACAGCGGCAGGCGTTCGTCCTGTCCGAGAGCCGTGGTGCTCATAAACCTCACATCCAAAAGTCGACCGGCCGTCACTTTACCACCGGCCTGTAGATTGACAGCACTCGATCTCTGTAGATACAGTCATATAAACATATATATGAATATATGAATTACAAGAAGCAGTCGCTAGTACCGGCGGCTCGTACAAGAATCGACAGAGGTATTGCTTCGTGACGCCCATGCCTTATGCCGCAATCGCCGGCATCGACACTCACGCGCACATCTTTCGCCAGAACCTGCCCATGGTTCCCGGCCGCCGCTACAGCCCCAGCTATGACGCCACCGTGGAGCAATACCTGAACCACCTGGACGCCTGCGGCCTGTCCCATGGCGTACTTATCCAGCCGAGCTTTCTCGGCACCGACAACCACTACATGGTCGAGGCGTTGCAACGCTTCCCTGAGCGTTTGCGCGGTGTTGCGGTGGTGGAGGCGCAGGTCAGCGATGCCGAGCTGGACGAATTGGCCGCTGCCGGCGTGGTGGGCGTGCGCCTGAACCTGATCGGCAAGGCGCTGGAGGATTACACCGGCGCGGCCTGGAATGGTTTGTTCCGACGTCTGGCGCAACGCGGTTGGCAGGTGGAGATTCAGCGCGGTTTCGATGACCTGGCGCTGATCGTGCCGGCGATTCTCGAGTCCGGCGTCACCGTGGTGATCGATCACTTCGGCCTGCCAGCGCCGAGTGTGCAACTGGATGCTGCGCAGCACCACGCCTTCTTCGATCTGCTGGGCCAGGCTCCGGTGTGGATCAAGCTGTCCGCTGCCTACCGCAGCCAATCCGACCTGGCCCGCGCCCGGGCCATCGAGGCGCGTCTGCGCGAGGCCTGTGGCGGCGTTGGTCGCTTCCTCTGGGGCAGCGATTGGCCCAACACCCAGTTCGAGTCGCAGACCCGCTACGATCAGCAGTTCGCGCTGCTCGAGGCTCTGCTGCCCAATCCCGAGGAGCGCCGTCGCGTTCTGGTGGACAACCCCGCAACCCTGTTCGGTTTCGCCTCGGCGTAACCACTGCTCACATCAGAACAACAAAAGGAGTCAAACCATCATGATGAGCTTGCTCGTCGTCGCCGCGATCGTCCTCGCCGTCGCGCTGGGTTACACCACCAAGATCAACATCGGCCTGTTCGCCATCGCCTTCGCCTATCTGCTGGGCTGCTTCGGCATGGGCATGAGCCCGGGCGACATCATCAACATGTGGCCGCTGAAGATCTTCTTCGTGATCTTCTCGGTTTGCCTGTTCTATAGCTTCGCTACCGTCAACGGCACCCTGGAAAAACTCGCTGGGCATCTGCTGTATCGCTGTCGTGGCGTGCCGCACCTGCTGCCCTATGCCATTTTGCTGACCTCGGGGGTGATCGCTGCCATGGGCGCCGGTTACTACACCGTGCTGGCCTTCATGGCGCCGCTGACCCTGCTGCTGTGCCAGCGCACCGGTATGAGCCTGATTCTCGGAGGCATGGCAGTGAACTATGGTGCGCTGGCCGGGGCGAACTTCGTCTCCAGCCAGAGTGGCATCATCTTCCGCGGCCTGATGACCGGCGCCGGCATGCCCGAGAGCGAAGCCTTCGTGAATGCCCTGGCGATCTTCGCGAGCACGGCGATCATCCCGGTGCTGGTGATTTCCGCGTTCGTCTTCCTCGGCGGCCATGGCCGCAACCTGAAGAATGCGGTGCTCGCCGCCGACCTGCCGGAGGCCTTCAACCGCGAGCAGAAGCTGACCCTGCTGCTGACCGTGCTGATGATGGTGCTGGTGCTTGCTGCACCGCTGGCGCTGCTGGCCTTCCCGGACAATGCCACGATCAAGTTCATCAACAGCAAGGTGGACATCGGCCTGATCGCCAGCGTGTTCTCGGTGATCGCCCTGCTGCTCAAGCTGGGTGACGAGCGCAAGGCCATCGCCTCGGTGCCCTGGGCCACGCTGATCATGATCTGCGGTGTCGGCATGCTGATTACCGTCGCGATCAAGGCCGGCACCATCGACGCCCTGGCGTCCTGGATCGGCGGCAATATCCCGCCGTTGATGATCCCGGTGGCCTTCGGCGTGGTGGCGGCGCTGATGTCGATCTTCGCCAGTACCCTGGGGGTGGTGACGCCGGCACTGTTCCCCATGGTGCTGCCGCTGTCGGCGTCGATGTCGATCGATCCGATGATCCTTTTCATCGCCATCGTGGTCGGTGCCCAGGCCACCTCGATCTCGCCGTTCTCCTCCGGTGGCAGCCTGCTGCTGGGTTCCTGCACCGATGACAAGGTGCGCTCGACCCTGTTCTCGCAGCTGCTGCTGCGTGCCGCACCTATTGGTTTCGTCGCCGCCATGCTGTTCAACCTGGCGCTGACGTTCCTGTTCTGATGGAAAAAGGTTTTTCGCATAGTTTGGGGGAAGTGCGAGGTGACACTGGACTGGCAATAAGGTGCTAGCTGTCTAGGACTTGGCACTCTCCATTAACACGCCGTCTGATCTGCTGGGTTTCGCCCCTTACGGGCGAGTCAAGGTGTGGCGCCCGTAAGGGGCGCAACCCAAACACTCAGCGCATGCGGTAACGGATAGTGCTGAGTCAGTAAGCGATACGCACACAAGCTTGCCAGCCTGGCGTCATGCGTATCCCGAGAATGCGAAGAACCTAAAAAAGCCGGCATCGCGCGATGCCGGGCTTTTTCCCCGCAAGTTCGTATCGCTATTTCAGCCGATAGCGTCGCAAATCGTCCTGGCTCAGCAGGCGCAGGCTGCCAGGTGCGACCTGGTAGATGTCTTCCGCCAGGCGCACATCGACGCCCATGTCACGAAAGTACTTGGCCGGGCTGAACGGTTGGCGGCCATGGGCAGCCTGAGCCAGTGCCGAGTCGCCAGCAGGGAAGGGTGGGCGGCGCAGGGCAACGTGGCCATTGACCGTGCGTTTGTTGCCAGCCGCCAGCAAGTAGATGCAACTGCCCTGGCACATGCCGCCGGAAGGGATCAGCGCCTCGAAGCCGGTTTCGCGCAGCAGGCGACCCATGCGAATGGCCTCCGGCGCGCTGCCGCCGATGCTGTCGAGCAGGACGATCTTGCGTTTGTGCTGGCCTGGATTGGCACGCAAACCCTGCAGCAGTTTTTCGTAGTCGCCTGGAACGATCTCTTCGGAAATCTTTGCCGCCAGCATGCCGGCATTGGCTTCGACTTCCACCTGTGCGTGGGCGTTCAGGGCGGTGAACAAGGTGGTCGCGATCAGGGCGAAGCGTAAACGCTGAACAATCATCGGGCGGGTTCGTTGGTGGCTCGGGAGGTAGAAGATACCTTGCCCGAGTCACCTCACGCACCTGTTCAGATCGCTGCGTTTCTCTGCTGCACCTGCCACGCCCAGACGAACAACAGCAGGCCGCCGATGGCGGTGGCGGCGCCGATATAGCCGGTCACCGTCCAGCCCATGCCGGCGCTGATGGCCATGCCACCGAGCCAGGGGCCGAGGGCGTTGGCGATGTTGAAGGCGGCATGGTTGGAGGCGGCCGCCAGGGTTTGCGCGCCAGTGGCGACGTCCATCAGATGGGTCTGCAGTGCCGGGCCGAGGGCGATCATGGTGCCAAGGGCGAAGATCGCCGGCAGGATCGTCCACAGGCTGTGCGCGGCGAAGGGGAAGACCAGCAGTACCAGTGTGCTCCAGGCCAGAATCCAGGCCACGGCGCGCAGGCGCAGGCGGTCGAACAGCCAGCCGCCGGCGCTGTTGCCGACGATGCAGCCGGCACCGAACACGCCCATGGCCAGGGGAATCCAGCCAGGGCTGACCTGGGTGACGTGAAGCAGGGTCGGCGCCATGTAGCTGAACACGCAGAACATTCCGGCGAAGCCGATCGAGCCGATGCCCAGCGCCAGCCAGATCGGCGCGCGGTTGAAGGCGCGCAGCTCGCCCGAGGGGCTGCTGCGCTGCTCGTGCGGGTCGGCCGGGAGGAAGATCGCCACCATGGCGATGGTGGTGATGGCGATGATGCCGACCAGGGCGAAGGCGTAGCGCCAGCTCATGAACTGGCCGAGCCAGGTGGCCAGCGGGTTGCCGATCAGGATGGCCACGGTCAGGCCGGCCAGTACCCGGCTCACCGCCTTGGCGCGCTTGTGCGGCGGAGCCATGGACGCCGCCACCAGCATGGCAATGCCGAAGTACGCGCCGTGTGGCAGGCCGGCGATGAAGCGGAAGATCAGCAGCGGCTCGTAGCTCGGCGCCAGGGCGCTGGCGAAGTTGCCGAGGGCGAAGCAGCCCATCAGCAGCAGAAGCAGGATGCGCCGTGGCAGGCGCGCACCGAGCAGGGCCAGCACCGGTGCACCGACCACCACGCCGAGGGCGTAGGCGCTGATCACGTGGCCGACTTGCGGCTCGCTGACGCCAAGGTCGGCGGCGACATTGGGCATCAGGCCCATGATGGCGAACTCGCCGGTGCCGATGGCGAAGCCGCCGAGGGCCAGGGCGAGTTGAATGAGAAGGATCGCGCCCGGCGACAGATGCGTCGCAGCGCTGGGGGAAGACGTGTTCATGAGTGACCTGGAAGGGGGGGAAAGCAAGCGCGGAATTATAATCTCCCAGCGCCTTGCTTGGGTATTGGCGACCGCTCTATGTCGGGCTTTGAGACGAATGGTCGGCGTTGTTCAGGGCTTTCACGTAGTCGACGAAGGCGCGTAGCGGCGCCGGCACGTTGCGCCTGCTGTGGTAGTAGAGATAGGGCCCCTCGAAGTGTTGCCACCAGTCGTGCAGGATGGGTTGCAACTGGCCGCTGGCAAGATGCGCCGCGATGTACTCCTCGAAGGTATAGAGAATGCCGTGGCCGGCGCAGGCCGCGGCGATCAGCAGATCCTGCGATGAGCTGACCAATCTGCCCTCCGGGGCGATGCGCAAGGTGCGTCCATCCTGCTCGAATTCCCAGACTCCGAGCTTGCCACTGGCGAAGCGGTAGCCGAGCAGGCGGTGCTCGTTCAGTTCGCCGGGATGCTGTGGCGTACCGTGGCGCTGCAGATAGCTGGGCGCGGCGACGGCCATGAAGCACTGCCGACGCGGCCCGATGGGGATGGCGATCATGTCCTTGGCCAGGCTTTCCTCGTAGCGAATGCCGGCGTCGTAACCGGCGCCGATGACGTCGATGAAGGTGTTGTCCATGTTCACCTCCAGCGCGATGCCGGGGTAACGCGCAAGGAAGCCATCGAGCAAGGCCGGCAGGATGTGCCGGGCGATTACGCCGGGCACATGCAGGCGCAGCGAGCCGACCGGATGCTCCGGGTCTTCCTGCAGATCATTGAGTGCGGTGTTGATCTCGTCCAACGCCGGGCGCAGCCGCTGCAGCAGGCGCGCACCGATCTCCGTCGGCGTCAGGCCGCGCGTGGTGCGATTGAGCAGGCGCACGCCCAGCTCCTTTTCCAGGCGGCGTATGCAGTCGCTGAGTGACGACGCCGATGTGCCGCGACGCTGCGCGGCGGCACGAAAACCACCGGCCTCGACCACGGCGGCGAACAGGGCGATATCGGACAGATTCGGTTGGCGCATGGGCGTCCGGCTGGGAAATGACGGAGGTCCGATAATGCGGCGCAGCGCCCGCTTTGCCAATCCTGGGGGGAAGCAGGGATGTAGCCCGGATGAAATCCGGGAAGGCATACCAACGGCCCCGGATTGCATCCGGGCTACGCTTCGCACCTTTGAAACACCAGGTAACTGTCCGCCTGGGCGTATGCGCTGTTCGGCTTTGGACGGCTTATCGTACGCGCTCTCTGCCCGCACCCTATGTCCTGTAACTGCGCCTGCTCTGGCGCATCGAGTCAACGGACACGAGGAATCAGCCGATGGACAAGAAGCATGCTGTGGGGCGAGGCCATACGCGTCGTGATGCCCTGAAACTGTTTGGCGTGGTAGGCGGCAGTCTTGCCTTGCAAGGTGTGTTGGGTGGTGTGCCGACCTTCGCCTGGGCCAGTAGCGCTCCGGGCTGGCAGGTGAGCGACATGCCGTCGTTGAGCGGCAAGCGCATGCTGGTCACCGGCGGTACCAGTGGTATGGGTTTCGAGGATGCCCTGGCGCTGAGCCGGGCCGGTGCGCAGGTGATCATCGCCGCGCGTAATGGACAGCGCGGCGCCGAGAGTATCGAACGTATTCGAGCCCAGGTGCCGGATGCGCGTCTGCGCTTCGAACAATTGGACCTGGCCGACCTGGCCTCGGTGCGCAGCCTGGCCCAGCGCCTGAATGCCGAGGGCGAGGTGCTGGATGTGCTGATCAACAACGCGGCGATCATGGCGCCGCCGCAGCGCGGCGAGTCTCGCGATGGTTTCGAGATGCAGCTGGCGACCAACTTTCTCGGTCATTTCGCCCTGACCGGCCTGCTCCTGCCATCGCTGCTCAAGTCGTCCGACCCGCGGGTGGTGACGTTGTCGAGCATTGCGGCGAATCGCGGCCGTATCAACTTCGATGACCTGCAGTCCGAGCGCGACTACAACCCTTATGCTGCCTACGCCCAGTCGAAGCTGGCCTGCCTGATGATGGCGTTTGAGCTGCAACGGCGCGGCCAGGCCAATGACTGGGGCGTGCGCAGCGTGGCTGCGCATCCGGGTGTGGCCGTCACCGAACTGGTCGAGCGCGGGCCAGGACTGCAAAGTGAGTTCGCTCAGCAGTGGGCGAAGGATCGCGATGTCTATCACTCGGCGGCGCAGGGCGCGCTGTCGTCGCTGTTCGCGGCAACGGCTGCCGAGGCCGAGGGCGGCCGCTACTACGGCCCCACCGGCGAAGAGGAAAAGCGCGGCCCGCTGGGTCTGGCCAAGGTGCCGGAGGCTGCGGTGGACGCCGATGATGCGACGCGCCTGTGGTCGGTAGCCGAGCGCCTGACGGGCGTGAAGTACGGCTGAGCCATGCCGGCGCGCCGTGCAGGCGCGCCCCTTCGAGGAATTTGCCATGTCATCGTCAACGATGGCGCAGCGCGTGGCCGTGGCCATCAATGCGCAGCGCAACGAGCTGTGGCCGGCTCTGGCCGGTTTTGCCTTGTTCTTCTGTCTGTTCTCGGGCTACTTCATGCTGCGGCCGATCCGCGAGGCCATGGGCATCGTCTCCGGCGTGGAAAACCTGCAGTGGCTGTTCACTGCCACCTTCGTGGTGATGCTGATCGCGGTGCCGCTGTTCGCCTGGTTGAGTTCGCGGGTGCCGCGGATCCATTTCATCGATTGGGTGTATGGCTTCTTCACCCTGAACCTGGCGCTGTTCGCCCTGTTTTTCTTCCGTGCGGATGAAAGCGTGTGGCTGGCGCGCAGCTTCTACGTGTGGATTTCGGTCTACAACCTGTTCGTCGTCTCGGTGGCCTGGAGCCTAATGGCCGACGTGTTCGACAGCGAACAGGCCAAGCGCCTGTTCGCCTTCATTGCCGCCGGTGCCAGTGTCGGCGGCCTGGTCGGCCCGGCGCTGAGTGCCCTGTTGGTGAGCACGCTAGGGCAGAGCGGGCTGATCCTGCTGGCTGCGGTGCTGCTGGCCGTGGCGCTGTCGCTCAAGCAGGTGCTGATGCGCTGGCGCGAGCTGGGCGGCGCAGGGCGTGCCGGTGCCGTGCGGGCGGAAAGCCCACGGCGGCCGGTGCCGGGCAATCCCTTTAGTGGCCTGATGCGTGTGCTGACTTCGCCGTACCTGCTGGGCATCGCCGGGTTCGTGATCCTGCTGGCCACTGCCAGTACCTTTCTCTACTTCGAGCAGGCCCGCCTGGTGGCCGAGCTGTTCCCGGATCGCGCCGCACAGGTGCGGGTGTTCGGTGTGATCGACTTCGTGGTGCAGGCCGGTGCGCTGGTCTCCCAGCTGTTCATCACCGGGCGTATCGCGCGGCGTCTGGGTGTGCGCGTGTTGCTGGCCTGTGTGCCGCTGCTGGTATGCGTCGGTTTCCTCGGCCTGGCGTTGATGCCGACTTTCGCCATGCTGGCGGCACTGATGATCGTGCGCCGTATCGGTGAGTACGCCTTCGTGCGGCCAGGGCGGGAGATGCTCTTCGCGCCGCTGGACGCCGAGAGCAAATACAAGGCGAAGAACTTTATCGACACCGTGGTCTATCGCGCCGGCGATGCCATCAGTGGTTGGCTCAAGAGCCTGCTGGACATGCTCGCCCAGGGCGCCTGGCTGGTGGCGCTGGTGGGCGCGGCCAGCGCGGCGCTGTGGGGGCTGCTCGGCTGGTACCTGGGAACCCAGGCGGATCGCAAGGCAGCCGAGCAGAAGCGGGTGACATAGACTGGGTTATGCGGGAGCCGCTGGCACGGCTCCCGCAAGGTGGTCAGCCGCGCGCGGGGATATTCAGGCCACGCTGCACGGCCGGGCGAGCGAGGAAGGCATCGAGTACACGGCGCACGTTGGCGAAGCGCTCGAACTGCACCAGATCACCGGCCTCGTAGAAACCCACCAGGTTGCGAATCCAGGGGAACACGGCGATGTCGGCGATGCTGTACTCGCCGGCAATCCAGTTACGCCCCTGCAGGTGCTGGTCGAGCACGCCGAGCAAGCGAGCGGATTCGGCGACGTAGCGATCACGCGGGCGCTTGTCTTCGTACTGGCTGCCGGCAAATTTGTGGAAGAAGCCGAGCTGGCCGAACATCGGCCCCAGGCCGCCCATCTGCCACATCAGCCATTGAATGGTCTCGTAGCGGGCTGCGGCGTCCTGTGGCAGCAGTTTGCCGGTCTTCTCCGCCAGGTAGATCAGAATCGCCCCTGACTCGAACAGCGGCAGCGGGTGGCCATTCGGTCCGTCGGGATCGAGGATCGCCGGAATCTTGTTGTTCGGCGCCAGTGAGAGGAACTCGGGGCTGAACTGGTCGTTGCTGTCGAAGCTGACCAGGTGCGGCTCATAGGGCAGGCCGATCTCCTCCAGCATGATCGAGACCTTGACGCCGTTGGGCGTGGGCAGCGAATAGAGCTGCAGGCGCTCGGGATGCTGCGCGGGCCATTTGCGGGTGATATGGAACGGGCTGAGGTCAGTCATGTGAATTCCAGGTCGAATGGGTCGAAGAAGTGGCGATCAGAACACGAGTGGCAGGTACGCAGGAAATCGATCCAGCTGCTAGTAGTCATCGACTCGGGCGATCCTGCCTGGTTCCCTGTGCGCGACCGAGGCGGTATGGTGCGGGTTTTCATCCACCCGGCACGGAGCCCATCGGCATGAGCCTGCACGGTACCTACGATTCCCAGAACATCTTCGCCCAGATCATTCGTGGCGACCTGCCTTGCTACAAACTCTACGAGGACGACGATGTGCTGGCGTTCCTCGATCTGTTTCCACAGTCCAAGGGCCACAGCCTGGTCATTCCCAAGCGCGCAGCCGCCCGCAATATCCTGGAAATCGACGAAACCAGCCTGGCCAAGGTCATGGCCGTGGTGAAGAAGGTCGCCCAGGCGGTGGTCGACGAACTGCAGCCGGCTGGCGTGCAGGTTGCGCAGTTCAATGGCGCCCCTGCCGGGCAGACGGTGTTTCATATCCACATGCATGTGATCCCGCGCTTCGAGGGGGAAGGCCTGGGCATTCACGCGGCCAACAAGGCCGATCCGGCCGAGCTGGAAGCGCTGCAGGCACGCCTGGTCAAACGTCTGCAAGGCTGAAGCGACAGTGCCCCGGTCGCGTGATACGACCGGGGCACTGCTGTAGTTCGTTTCGGTTGACTGGTCGGTGGGCTGAAGCGAAGTATCGCCTGGCAGCCGACGCGCAGCAGGCGTTCAACGGATGCTTAGCCGTTCTGGCTGCTCAGCCCGCCCCACTCCATGAACCGCACGGCGTGCACTTCACCCTGGCTGTCGCGGTAGACCAGAACGCTCGGTACCACACCGCTCTTGCGGCTGTTGTCGGTGCGCTGCAGGACCTGGTCGATATCCAGCTGCATGCCGTACTGGTATTCCTGCACTTCGACCTTGGGAGTGGCAGGTGCTTTCTCGCTGGCGATGGCCAAGGGGGCCAGAACGGCGAGGAGGGTGGCGTTGAAGGCTGCGAATTTCATCTTGCGTATCTCCGATCTGTGGCGCCTGGAAAGGTTGGCGCCGGGTTCGGAAGAGATGAAAACACTGCGCCCTTCATTGCAGAAATCGATGCTTCTGCTAGCGAAAATCGCTGCCATCGATACCTTGCTCACAGGCGCGCCAAGCCCAATACTCAGCCGGCACTCATCTGCCCATGGAGGGCTTCATGCGTTCGATCCTCATCGCTCTACCCTTGGTGTTGCTGGCTGGCTGTTCGTCGTTTCGAGGTAACCCCGAGGATATCAAGCCGGTACCGGAGGACCGCCTGCTGGCCTTTCAGGAGGCGCAGGAAAATGGCGCGCAGATCGTGGTCAACCGCGATTTCGGCATGATGGGCGGCGGCTGCTACGTGGCCATCGAAGTGGATCGCAAGGTCGCCGCGCGCATCGGCGTCGGTGAGGTCGCAACCTTCCAGGTACGCCCGGGCACCCGCGTGGTCGGCATCACCCCTGATCGTATGGACGACACCCTGTGTGGCATGGGCCGCCTGCTGCGCGAAGTGGCGGTGCCGGTGAAAAGCGGGGAAGTCCAGCACCTGCGCATCGTCAGCCAGAACAAGGGCGGATTCGATATCCGCCCGGACAAACCCTGAACATCGGGCTGGCTGAGGATGTTTATCAGTGCACTTTGCCTGTTCGCTGCGGGTCCTCGGCCCACCAGATGCGCTCGACGCGACCGATCAGGTTGGTTCGCGGCACGCTGCCCCAGAGTCGGCTGTCAGCGGAGTTGTGGCGATTGTCGCCGAGCATGAACAACTCGCCATCGGCGATAGGTGTTTCGCTTAGGTCGCCATAGTTCCGATCCGGCACGTTTTGGGCTGGGGCAGGCTGGAGGTAGGGCTCGTCCAGCAACTGGCCGTTTATGTAGACACGATGATCACGCATCGCCAGGCGGTCGCCGGGAACGCCGATGATGCGCTTGACGTAGACGATGTCATTTACCGGGCTCACGAAGACCACCACATCACCACGTTCCGGCTCGCTGCCGACATAGGCCCAGACATTGCTGAGAATGTAGTCACCGGTTTGCAGGGTAGGTGCCATCGAGTTGGCCGGCACCTGGTAGGGCACGTAGCCCGCGATGCGTGCCCGCGGATCGAGAGTGGCTGGGCCCAGCGGATTGAGCAGATAGAAGCCGAGTATCAGCAGGGCTAGCGCGATGAAGCCTGTCCAGAAATTCCAGCGCATGGTCGATCCTTGTACCGATGGAGTGCGACACCATAGGTGAGCGAGCGACGCGCCTGCAAGCCATGTCGTTCAAGTGCGTACCGGATCAAGCGCAGCCCGGGGGTATCGCGTTTAGAATCGCCGTGTCGAAGAGGGAGAGTAGTTGTGAATGGATTGCCAATCGCAATAGTAGGAGCGGGGACCGCCGGCCTCGCCACTGCCATATTCCTTGCCCGTCAGGGCTATGCGGTGCGACTGCTGGAGCGGGTCGAACGGCTGCAACCAGTGGGCGCCGGTATCCTCTTGCAGCCTTCCGGCCTGGCCGTCTTGCAGCGCCTGGGCCTGCTGGCCGAATGCACCGCACTCGGCGCACCGGTCAGCCGACTGTTCGGTACCAGCTGCCAGGGGCGGGTGATCCTCGATACCCGCTATCACGACTGGCAGCCCGGCAGCTTTGGCCTTGGCATTCATCGCGGTGTGTTGATGACGGCGCTGCTCAATGCGGCGCAGCGCATTGGCGTGCAGGTGCAAACCGGGGTGAGCGTCAGCCGTTTCGAACAGGCAGGCGGTCATGTCCGCCTGCTGCATCAGGACGAAGAGGGTGTTGAGCAACCTCTGGGGGATTTCGCCGCGCTGATCCTGGCCGATGGTACGCGTTCGACCCTGCGCGCGCAGATGCAGGTGCGCCAATGGGCGCGGCCTTATCCCTGGGGCGCTCTGTGGAGCATGTTGCCGACTGCGGCATCGACCGAGAGCGGCGAGCTGCGCCAGTGGTATCGCGGCTGCCGGGAAATGTTCGGGCTGATGCCCACCGGTTGCACCCATCAGGCACGCGATCTGCCTCTGACCAGCCTGTTCTGGAGCCTGCCGCTCAGTGAGCACGAGAGTTGGCGAACGAGTGGCCTGGATGCCTGGAAAACCCGTGTGCGCAACCTGGCTGGCGAAGCGTCGGAGGCCTATCTGCAGCAGATCGATGATCCCGCGCAATTAACCCTGGCGGCCTATGCCGACGTGCGCATGCAGCACTGGAGCGATGGTCGCGTCCTGGCCATCGGAGACTGTGCCCACGCCATGAGCCCGCAATTGGGCCAGGGTGCCAACATGGCGCTGGTGGATGCCGCCGCGCTCGCCGATGCGCTCGGCAATGCGGGTGACGAACAACAGCATGCGCTCGACTGGAGCGCCATCTTCGCCCGCTATGGCGAAGCTCGGCGTGACCATCTGCGTTACTACCGCCAGGCCAGCCGGCTGTTGACGCCGCTGTTCCAGTCCAACAGTAACACCCTCGCCGTGCTGCGCGATATTGCCCTGATGCTCGCCCGGCATAACCGCTTCGGGCGCCGGCATGCGGTCAGCACCCTGGTCGGTGCGCGCAGCGGCTGGCTATGGTCCGGCGCGCAGAAGCGCGAGCTGCATGCCTGGACGGGGGAGCGGGAGGCGTGGGAATAACCTGACGCCGTTCAACTGCGCTGCAGGTCGAGCAGCGCCTTCTGGCTCAGATCCAGCCACTCCTTGTGCAGAACCCGGTAATGCCGGGCGGAGCGGCGGGCGTGGGTATGGATCTGTTGCAACAGTTCGATGGCTTCGCGCTGGCGCCCCAGCCGGCGCAGCAGCAGGGCATAGCGGTAATTGGCTTCCGGGCTGGCGCTGTAGCTGCCAAGCGTGCGGTATTCCTCCTCGGCCTTGAGGTCGTTGCCCTGGCCTTCCAGCGCACGGGCATACAGCAGGTGACCCTCGGTGGAGCGGAAGTCGGGATTGTGGGCGATCAGTTGGTCGAGGCTTGCCTGGCAACCGGCGAAATCGCCCAGGGCGAAACGCGCCCTGGCCAGGCCGAGGAGGATGTCCGGGGCATCGCTGTGGATACCCCGCAGAGCCGCCTGATAGTGCTGGGCCGCTTCTTCGGCCTGCCCCATGCGCAGCAGCTCGTCGGCCAGGTTGACGCGGGTATCGCGCGTGTCGCGGATTTCCAGCTCATCGCGCAGGGTGCGCAGATGGCGCTGCGGGTCGATGCTGTCGTGCAGGCGGTTGAGCGTGCTACGCCCGCGGCGACTGCCGAGCAGCTCAGGCAGCATGATGCCGAGAAAGTAGATCAGGCAGCCAAGGCCCGGCAGGGCGATGATCAGGTACAGCCAGTAGCGATCCTGGCCACTGCGAACCACATGCAGGCCGCAGGTGACTTGGCAGGCGATGACGAGGAGGGCGAGCAGGGGCATGGTGCGGTCCAGTCCTTTGGAGTGCGAAGGGCGCCCATGAGAGCACGGATCGGCCTGCTTGTCAGGTGAGCCATGCACGGCTGTGGCATGCGTCACGTGATAGGCTGCGCGGCTGATTCCATGTCCATAAGGATGCGTGCATGCCATCGTCGCTGGAGATATTCGCCAACCTTTTCTACCTGGTTTCGGTGCTGCTGGCGGCGCGCAACTCGGTGCATACCTGGGCGGTCGGGCTGGTCGGTTGCGTGCTGTTCGGCTGGCTGTTCTTCAGCGTGCAGCTGTATGCCGACGTGACCCTGCAGGGCTTCTTCATCCTGACCAGTCTGATCGGCTGGTGGAGCTGGATGCGTGGCCGTGGCGGCGACGCCATGCCGATCAGCCGTACGGCCTGGCCAGGGTTGTCCCTGGCGCTCGCCTTGGCGGTATTGGTGGCACTGGCCTATGGGGCCTTGCTGCATTACTTCACCGATGCCTACGCGCCCTTCATCGACTCGCTGGTGCTGACCTTCAGCGTACTGGCGCAGCTACTGCTGATGCGCCGCAAGCTGGAAACCTGGTACGGCTGGCTGCTGGTCAACACCCTCGCGGTGCCGCTGTTCGCCTCGCGTGAGTTGTACCTGACCGCCTTCATCTACCTGCTGTTCTGGTGCAATGCCTGGTATGGCCTGTACCGCTGGCGCTGGGAACTGAAGGCTGAGATGGCCTGACATGAGCAAGCGATTCGCCGTTGGTCTGGTGGTGGGCAAGTTCGCGCCGTTGCATCTGGGTCATGAATGGCTGATCCAGCAGGCTCAGGCCCAGTGCGAGCAAGTGGTGCTGCTCAGTTGGGCGCGCCCCGAACTGGCAGGTTGTGAGCCTGAACGGCGGGCGAACTGGTTGCGGCTGCGCTTTCCCGAACTGCGCAGCTGGGTGGTGACGCCCGAATGGGTGATTGCCCAACGGCAGGCAGGTCTGAGGCTGCCGGAACTGCCCCACGAGTCCGAGGCGGATGCCGCGCAGCGCGAATTCGTCGCCGCGTTCTGCCTCGCCGTGCTGGGCCAACCGGTGGATGCGGTATTCACCAGCGAGGCCTATGGCGACGGTTTCGCTGCGCACCTGACGGCGTGCTTCCAGCGGCCTGTGGCGCATGTCGAAGTGGACCGGGCGCGCCAGCAGGTGCCTATCTCGGCTACACGCCTGCGCGCCGATATCCATGGCCTGCGTCACTACCTGGCGCCTGCGGTTTACGGCGATTTCGTCGAGCGCATCGCCCTGCTCGGCGGCGAGTCCACCGGCAAGAGCAGCCTCGCCCTGGCGCTGGGCGAGGCACTGGACACGCGACATGCCGCGGAATACGGCCGCGAACTCTGGGAAGAGCAGGGCGGTGTGCTCGCCTATGACGATCTGCTGCGCATCGGCCGTACCCAGGTCGCACGTGAGCAGGCGTTGGCCGGGCAGTGCCGGCGCTACCTGGTTTGCGACACCACGCCGCTGACCACGCTGTTCTACTGTCGCGAGCTGTTCGGCCGGGCCGAGACCGAGCTGGAACAGTTGGCCGAGCGGCGTTATCACCACCTGTTCCTGTGCGCCGATGACTTCCCCTTCGTGCAGGACGGCACCCGCCAGGACGAGACCTTTCGCCGCCGGCAGAACCAGTGGTACGAGCAGGAACTGCTGAGGCGCGGCTGGGGCTTCACCCGCCTGACCGGCTCGCTGCAGCAGCGCGTCGATCAGGTGCGGAGTTATCTGGCCCGTCGCCGGTTTTAAGCCGGTGCCGGCTCGAAACTGTCGGCGCGGGCCATCTGCCACATGCGCTGGTAGAACTCGCCGCTGATCTCACCGCTGAGCAGTTCCCCCGGTGCGAGGAACACATGCTGCTGGGCGAACAATTTGATTTCGGTCGCCGACATGCGCTGCACCAGATGCTTGGCGTCGATCTGCGACGGATGATCGAGGCCGGCGGCGGCGAGCATCTCGGCCAGTGCCTTGAGCGTGTTGCGGTGGAAGTTGTAGACGCGCTGGGCCTTGTCCTCGACCACCAGTGCGCGCTGGCGCAGTGGGTCCTGGGTCGCCACACCGGTCGGGCACTTGTTGGTGTGGCACGACTGCGACTGGATGCAGCCGATGGCGAACATGAAGCCGCGCGCCGAATTGGCCCAGTCGGCGCCGATGGCCAATACCCGGGCGATATCGAAGGCACTGACGATCTTGCCGCTGGCGCCGAGTTTGATCTTGTCGCGCAGGTTGCTGCCGACCAGGGTGTTGTGCACGAACAGCAGCCCTTCGCGCAGCGGCACGCCGAGGTGATCGGTGAACTCCAGCGGCGCTGCGCCGGTACCGCCTTCCTTGCCATCAACGACTATGAAGTCTGGCAGGATGCCAGTCTCCAGCATGGCCTTGACGATACCCATGAACTCCCAGGGGTGACCCAGGCAGAACTTGAACCCCACCGGCTTGCCGCCTGAAAGCTCACGCAACTGGGCGATGAACTGCAGCAGCTCGGTCGGCGTGGAGAAGGCGCTATGGCGTGACGGCGAGATGCAGTCCTCGCCCATGGGCACGCCACGGGTGTTGGCGATTTCCTCGGTGACCTTGTGCTTGGGCAGGATGCCGCCGTGGCCCGGCTTGGCGCCCTGGCTGAGCTTGATCTCGATCATCTTCACCTGCGGGCTGGCTGCCTGCGCGGCGAAACGCTCGGGGTCGAAGCGGCCGTCCGAGGCGCGGCAGCCGAAGTAGCCGCTGCCCAGTTCCCACACCAGATCTCCGCCGTGCTCGCGATGGTAAGGGCTGATGCTGCCCTCTCCGGTGTCATGGTAGAACTCGCCGAGCTTCGCCCCTTCGTTGAGGGCGCGAATCGCATTGGCACTGAGTGAGCCAAAGCTCATCGCCGAGATGTTGAACAGAGAGGCCGAGTACGGCTGGCTGCATTGCGGCCCGCCGATCTCCACGCGGAAACTGCACGGGTCGGTCAGCGGCGCCGGGCGCATGGAATGGCTGATGAACTCGAAACCGTTCTGGTACACGTCGCTCAGGGTGCCGAAGGGTTTGTCCGAACCTTCGTTCTTGGCGCGGGCGTAGACCAGCGAGCGCTGGGCGCGGGAGAAGGGCAGCTGTTCGGCATCGCCTTCGAGCAGGTACTGGCGAATCTCCGGGCGGATGCCTTCGACCAGATAGCGGATATTGCCCAGGATCGGGTAGTTGCGGCGCACCGCATGGCGGGTCTGCAACAGATCGCCGATACCGATCAGGCTGAGCACGACGCCGAGCAGGGTGAACGGCCATATCCATTCATGAGCGAGGAAGGGCAGGCTGGCCAGGGTGAACAGCACGCAGAACGCAAAAAATGCATAGCGGCTGAGCAGAGAAAGGTTCATTCAAGCTCCAGGTAGGTAGATCGAGATAAGACTTTAGACCAAACGGCTATATCGGGTCATGTTCTGTCCATATAGACACTCGTGAGGGCTGAGGACGAACCCCATTGCCCTGTGGCACACTCAGTGGCCCGGAGCCAACCATCGTCAGAGCTTGGCCCTAGTCCCCCGATTTTCGGCCGGTGCCATTGTCGCCGGCCTACTGCCTGAGGCCGCCAGCGGCCAAGAAGAGGAATGACCGTGCATAACGTCGTGATCAGTGGTACCGGCCTGTATACCCCGGCCAACAGCATTTCCAACGACGAGCTGGTGGCGTCCTTCAATGCCTACGTGCAGCAGTTCAACGCCGACAACGCCGAGGCCATCGCCCGTGGCGAGGTCGAGGCGCTGAGCGAATCCAGCAGTGGTTTCATCGAGAAGGCCTCCGGCATCAAGAGCCGCTTCGTCATTGACAAGGACGGCATCCTCGACCCGCAGCGCATGGTGCCGCGCATTCCCGAACGTGATAACGAGCAGTGGGGCATCCTCTGCGAGATGGCTGTCGGCGCCGCCAAGCAGGCGCTGGAGCGTGCCGGTAAGACCGTCGCCGATATCGACGGGGTGATCGTCGCTTGCTCGAATCTGCAGCGCGCCTACCCGGCGGTGGCCATCGAAGTGCAGGCTGCGCTGGGCATTCAGGGCTGGGGCTACGACATGAACGTGGCCTGCTCCTCGGCCACCTTCGGTATCCAGGCTGCAACCACCGCGATCCAGACTGGCCAGGCCCGCGCCATCCTGATGGTCAACCCGGAAATCTGCACCGGCCACCTCAACTTCCGTGACCGCGACAGCCACTTCATCTTCGGTGACGCCGCCACTGCGGTGATCATCGAGCGTGCCGACCAGGCCACCTCCAAGCACGAGTTCGATGTAGTTGGCACCAAGCTGCTGACCCAGTTCTCCAACAACATCCGCAACAACTTCGGCTTCCTCAACCGCGCGGCGGAAGAGGGCGTGGGCGCGCGCGACAAGCTGTTCGTCCAGGAAGGCCGCAAGGTGTTCAAGGATGTCTGCCCGATGGTCGCCGAGCTGATCGCCGCACACCTGGCGGAAAACCAGCTCAACGTCGCAGATGTGAAGCGCTTCTGGCTGCACCAGGCCAACCTCAACATGAACCTGCTGATCGCGCGCAAGCTGCTAGGCCGCGACGCCGAGCCGCACGAGGCGCCGGTGATTCTCGACACCTACGCCAACACCAGCTCGGCCGGCTCGGTGATCGCCCTGCACAAGAATCAGGACGACCTGCCGGCGGGCAGCCTGGGTGTTCTAAGCTCCTTTGGCGCCGGTTATTCGATCGGCAGTGTAATTTTGCGCAAGCGTTGAACTCTCTGTAGGAATGCCTGAGACGCACGGGAGTGTTCACACCTGTGCGCAGGCATCACCTATGGGAGTGCTATGTCCGATTCCGATCTCTTGGGCCGCCTGCTCGCCGGTGAGCAGAAGGCCTACCGCGAGCTGGTCGCGCGTTACCAGGGCGCGATGCGCGCGGTGGCCTACGCCATCGTCGGTAGCCGCCACGCCGACGAGGTGGTGCAGGATGCCTGGCTCGCCGTGGTGCGCAGCCTGGCAGGTTTTCAAGGCCGCGCCAGCCTCAAGACCTGGCTGCTGACCATCACCGCCAACACCGCCAAGACCCGCCTCAAACACAACCGCCGCGAGCTGCTGCTTGACGACCTGCCCGCGCCCCACGGCACGGTGGGTGACGAGCGCTTCGCCGATGACGGCCACTGGCTGCTGGCACCCCATGCCTGGCATCAGGACAGCCCCGAAGCCCTGCTCACCGAGGACGAACTGCGCCAGTGTCTGGAACACACGCTGGCCAGCCTGTCCGAGCTGCAGGCCAGCGTGCTGGTGCTGCGTGAGCGTCAGGGGCTGGAGTTGGAGGCGATCTGTAATCTTCTCGACATCTCCCTCTCCAATGCCCGTGTGCTGCTGCACCGGGCACGCCTGAAAGTCTTCGCCACCCTGGAACATTTCGAGGAGACAGGCCAATGCTGACCTGCAAGGAACTGGTCGCTCACTCCAGCGATTATCTCGACGGCCAACTGACCCTGCGCCAGCGCCTGGCCGTACGCGCGCACCTGGCCATGTGCGGCAACTGCCGACGTTTTATCCGCCAGATGAAACTGACCCAGGCGGTGATCCGGCAGATGCCGGATGAGGAGTTACCCGAACTCGACGCCCTGGCCGAGCGCCTGGCGCAAGACCGGCGTAATCAGGGGTGAGCCGTGTGCTTGCTGGGATGGCTCGGCGTCGCCCTCCTGGCAAGTCACTGCGTAGGGTGGATCGGGGCGCGTAGCCGACACTTTTTTCATCCACCGTTTGTGGTGGTTGTTCAGGCTACTTGTTAGTGTTTCAACGCTGGTGCGCACGATATGACAGGACGGGGTATAGGGTGCCAAATGAACTAGCTAAGCCGACTGCCGGGTTAGACTTTTATTTTTCAATGATGAATCCGATTCCGTTACTCAACGTCATAACCCATTCATGATCTGACCGAATTTCTTCGTTTCCCATGACCGGATATCTGCTGCACCAAGGTTCCGGTTTGATGCCCATGACTTGGCACAAATCATGGGCTCTCGCTCGGAGCGAGCTGGGATCACCGGAAGTCATTTCAACTTCATTGGTGTAAATGTTCTCTCCATCTTCACCTCTTGTTGGGGTGGATTTTATTAATTTCATCTGTGCCTCTAACGTTTGGGTTGGGGGCGGGCTTTAGCCCGTCCCAGTAAGCGAAGCGAACGATTTGAACCACATGTTAGCCATTCGGTCCGTCATATTTTTGATCGAAAATCATGAATATTCGAGTATTTACTCTTTCGATCCAATCAAGAACGTTGGCCATGTTTTCATCCAAGCAATCAATTCGTTCCAGCCAGAGGCGGTACGACTCATTGCAGAATTTGAGCGTTGGACATATATACCTCACATCAGTCTCATGGTAAAACGGGTATACGGAAAATGTAGAGTCTTCGTTCTTTTGAAGGCACCAATCCATGGATTCGTTCCATGATCCATGTATGGATTCTGACATTAGTCCATAAGTGTATTTGTATAGATCCTCGTCTGTAATTTCCTTGAATATGTCAAAGAACGTCTTACCTTGAAGCCTCCAGCGATTTCTCTTTTGTTCTGTGAAGTCGTCTTCTGAGAAGTCCTCTAGATCCATCTTTTCTTGTACGGATTTAAGCAGTCGCTTCCCGGCTTTTGTCTCAAAGAATCTAGAGCCTTCTTTTAGTTCGCGTAGTATCCTCAATCTGTCTTTGTACGAGCACTTTCTGTAATCTTCAATTACTGCTGAACCGCTCTTTAGTAGATACTCTGCTGTTACAGCGGCCTCTATTAATGGTCGTTCGAGAATGCTTATGATTTCAGCATTATCTTTCTCATAATAAGTTACGATCTCTTTGAGGAGCTTCCATATCCTGGTTAGCAACCCCAAAATTGGAGCATCTTCCAAATTGAATCCGGTAGGATTTCGATCAAGATTCCGTATTCTAGTGATGCAGTCATAAATCTCTGCCACATCCCTAACGAAAGTGCCAGTAAATCTATTTAAATCATCAAGCGATCGTAGGCTTTTCTCTACATATGCCTCATCGTATCGACTTATGACTTTCTCTATTTCGTCCATGCTTCGTACTTTTGTATGGCTAACGTTTGGTTAAGGGGGCGGGCTTTATCCCGTTCCAGTGAGCGCAGCGAGCGATTTGAATTTGTTAGGGTTGCTCACACGAGCGTATTAGCTTGTTTAGCTCTTCAATGTGTTCTGCACATAGGTCGCAGATGGAATTTTGAGCGCTGTCAGTAGAGAAATAAAAGCTTCCGGGGCCAAAATTGAAGTTAATAGGCTCTCCAGCTTTTGGTGGGATATAGGGTTTAGTTTCTCTAAAGCGAAAAATTACATTGTTACCAGGCGGAGGAAAATAGCCTTCATGTGCTGGATTAACTGGCTTGTAGTGAGCGGCGATTGTACGCCATCCGCCATCTGGGCCGGACTCGTAAAATTCAGGATGACTTTTCCTAAATTTTTTGACGCTCGATATTGATTCTGAATTTTGCTTGAGGTGCTCGCCGCAACTGTAGCAGGCATTAAGAAATGCACTTAACAAATAAGAAAATTCTTGCTCTGTTGCACGCCCTTCAGTTAATGGACTGCGTCCGATTTCGATTTTATCCATTAGTTTTAAGTAGAAGCATGCCTCGTCAAGCTTTTGCCTTGCATTGAGCGCGAAATTTTCCATACTTACCCTAACAGTGATTAGATAGATGGCGGTACTAATCCGATAGTAGAGCCTTACATCTAACTCCGCACCATCTCGCTTCGCTTCGCACTAGAAAGCCTTTCCAATCATAGCCTTACCGCTGTGCCCCGGGACTCCGCTGTATTCGCTTGGCCTCCTCTTTCTGCTCCAGCATTAGGCCTGGCACACCACGCGTAGTGTCGATGACGCTTTTTTCATCCACCGTTTGCTCTGGCTGTTCGCGCTACTGGCTATCGAAAGCTTCGCCGCTGAAGCGCCTCCCACGGTGCGGTGAATGTTCCTGTGCCTGTGGGTGGCGCTCTCGGCTCTGGCATCCTGATACGCTCTACATCCTGCATCCATGCAGTCGTAGCCGCGACTGGTAGCGGGCAAAGCGCCCCCGGATTTCATCCGGGCTACGAAAAACTTTTTTCGCCTGCTGTAACGCCCGCATCCCTGCCTCGTCCATTGCTGCGAGGGCGCCAATCCGGCGTCGTATTCGAAACTGATGGAGAGATGCCATGAAACAACTCAATACCCTGACCGCTACCCTGGGCGCTGCGCTGCTGACTTCCATGGCGTTCACTGCCCATGCCGCGAGCAACCCGTTCGCTGCGCAGGAACTGGCCAGCGGCTATAGCCTGGCCGCTGCCGAGAAAGCGCAGGAAGGTTCCTGTGGCGAAGGCAAATGCGGTGGCGAGATGAAAGCCGACGCAGAGGGCAAGTGTGGCGAGGGCAAGTGTGGTGGCGAGAAAAAAGCCGATGCCGAGGGTAAATGCGGCGAAGGCAAGTGCGGCGGCGAGAAGAGCGAGTAAGGGCGAGGGGAGGACGGATCATGCACCTCGCAAACTTCATCGGCGCCGGTCTCGGCCTGCGGCGCGGGCTGCTCGCTGAGCTGATCGGCGATGACGCCAGCGGCGCCGACTTTCTCGAAGTGGCGCCGGAGAACTGGATCGGTGTCGGTGGCCGGTTGGGCAAGCAGTTGCGCGCCCTGAGCGAGCGCCGGCCGTTGCTGTGCCATGGTCTGTCCCTCAACCTCGGCGGCTTCGCGCCGCTGAACCTGGAGTTGCTGCACGCCATCAAGGGTTTTCTCGACGCGCATGGCGTGCTGGCCTACAGCGAGCATCTGTCGGCCTGTGCTGACGACGGCCAGCTGTATGACCTGATGCCGCTGCCGTTTTCCGAGGAGTCGGTGGCGCGAATTGCCGAGCGCGTGCGCGTCGTTCAGGACGTACTGGAGCGGCCGCTGATCATCGAGAACGTCTCGGCCTATGCGCGCCTGCCCGGTGAGCTGGACGAGGCGGATTTTGTTCGCGCGGTGCTGGAGCGTGCTGATTGCCAGTTGCTGCTCGACGTCAACAACGTCTACGTCAACAGCCTGAACTTCGGCTTCGATGCCGAGGCCTACATCGCCGCGATGCCCAGCGAGCGCATCGCCTATTTGCACGTCGCCGGTCACTACGACCAGGCGGCAGACCTGAAGATCGATACCCACGGTGCGCCGGTTATCGACCCGGTGTGGGCACTGCTAAGCAGCGCTTACGCGCAGCATGGCGTGCGCCCGACGCTGCTGGAGCGTGACTTCAACTTCCCGCCGCTGGCCGAGCTGTATGCCGAGCTGGCGCATATCCGCAGCCTGCAACAGGCTGTGCAACCGCTGAGTAGGTACGGCACATGAACGGCGTGCAATTGCAGCGCGACTTCGCTGCGCGTATTCGCCAGCCTGAGGCGCAGGCGCTATTGCCGGGCATCAGCGACGAGCGCATGGCGGTCTACGAGTCGCTGTTCTTCAACAATGTCGCCAGCCTGGTTGGCGGTGCTTTCCCCGTGCTGCGCGGGGTTCTCGGGGGCGAGCGCTGGCAGCGGCTGCTGCGCGCGTTCTTTGCCGAGCATCGGGCGAGCACGCCGTACTTTCTTGAGATCAGTCAGGAGTTCATTGCCTGGCTGCAGCAGGGCTATCGCGCCGAGCCTGACTACCCTGCGTTCATGCTGGAGCTGGCGCATTACGAGTGGGTTGAGCTGGCGCTGGATGTCAGCGATGCGCAGTTGCCCGAGCGCGGCTGGTCGCCACTGGCCTGGCCGTTGGCCTATCGCTGGCCGGTGCAGATGATCGGTGTCGATCACTGCCCCACGCAGCCGCCGGCCGAGCCGACCTGCCTGCTGGTCTGGCGTGATCGCCAGGATCAGGTGCGCTTCATGCAGTTGGCGCCGTTCGCCTATCAGTTGGCGTTGCGCCTGCAGGCTGGTGAGCCGCCCATGCAGGCGCTGCTTGGGTTGGCCTCCGCCCATGGTCTGGCTGCCGATAGCAGCTATTTCGACAACGCTCGCGCGCTGCTGGATGACTGGCAGGAGCGCGATATCTGGTTTCCCCATTCCGAGGACTGACCGCCATGATCGCTTTGCTAAATCGCTTCCAGGACGCGCTGGAGGCCACCCAGCGCCTGGATTTTCTCGGCCCGCTCTTGCTGCGCCTGTATCTGGTGCCGGTGTTCTGGATGGCCGGTATGCAGAAACTGTCCGATATCGACGCCACTGCCGCCTGGTTCGGCAACCCGGACTGGGGCCTGGGCCTGCCGTTTCCCGAACTGCTGGCCTGGGCGGCGGCGCTGACCGAGGCTGGTGGCGCTATTCTGCTGCTGTTCGGCTTTGCTGTGCGCTGGATCAGCATTCCGCTGATCGTCACCATGCTGGTGGCGATTTTCGCTGTGCACTGGCCCTATGGCTGGCAAGCAATTGCCGACCCATCGGCACCCTTTGCCAACGAGCGCGTGCTGGCGGCGGCGGAGAAGATCGAACGGGCGCGGGCGATTCTGCGCGAGCACGGCAATTACGACTGGCTGACCGGCAGTGGCAAGTTCGTGGTGTTGAACAACGGTATTGAGTTCGCCGCCACCTACCTGGTGATGCTGGTGGCGTTGTTCTTCAGCGGGGCAGGGCGCTGGTTGAGCGTCGATTACTGGCTGGCGCGACGCTTCAGAATTTCCCGCTAACCCAGCGGGTTATCCCGGCGCCGGCTTTCGCGAAACTCGCCCGGCGTCTGCCCGGTCCAGCTCTTGAAACTGCGGTGGAACGAGCGTGATTCGGTGAAGCCCAGGTAGCAGGCGATGTCCTGGATCGCCAGGTCGCTGCGCAGCAGGTAATGCTCGGCCAGCTCCTGGCGCAGCTCGTCGAGAATCTGCTGGTAGCTGGTGCCGGCCTGTTGCAGGTGGCGCTGCAGGGTGCGCACGGTCATGTCGAACTTCTCTGCCACCCGTTCCTTGCGCGGCAGGCCGTCCTTGAGCAGCAGGCGCAGGGCGTTCTTCACCCGGCGCGGCAGTGGCTCGTTATCGTCCAGCCCGGCCATCAGGGTCAGGGCATGTTCTTCCAGCGTGCGCAGCAGGTTGGCATCGGCCTGGCGCAGCGGCACGCCGAGGTAATCCAGCGGCACCAGCAGGGCGTTGCAGGGTTGTTCGAACAGTACCGGGCAGCCGAACAGCTGCTGGTATTCGGCCAGGTCGGTGTCGGCCGGTTGCGCATGCTCGAACCACACTTCGCGCGGCGAATGCTCGGAGTCGGCGATCCAGCGGGCGTACAGCAGCCAGGAGGCGAGCACGTTCTCGACCATATGGCGGCGTACGTCCGGCGCCTGATGACGGCAACTCCAGATCAGCCGCACGTGATCCTCGGCGGCTTCGAGACGGCTGGTGCCCATGTCGCCCACCAGTTTCTCGTACGGCACGATGCGGCCCATGGCCTCACCCAGGGTGGCGCAGTTCATTGCGATGTAACCGAGCACGCTCCACGAGCCGGGCTGCACGAAACGCGCTGAGTGCAGGCCGAATAAGGGATCACCGGAAACCTCGATCAGATGCGCCAGCAGGCGCTCATGCACCTCGCTGGGCATGCGCTTGCCGTTATCGGCCAGGTCCTGCGCGCCAATCCCGGCGGCGGCCAGCGCACGGTCGATATCCAGACCGAGCTGTTCGGCCTGGCGCAGGTATTTGAGCAGGGCTGGAACCGAGGTATAGCCGAGGTTTTCCATGGATTCTTCTTGTTCTGGGTGCCTGTCTTGATTGGCGATAGCGCCTGTCCCGATTCGACAGTGACGGAAATCGGCGGCTGGCTAGTATAGGCAGCCATAAGTGCTGATCGGAATGGGGGATGCGATGCGACGCTGGAACGGATGGGGTGACGAGGCGACCGAAGTGGAACTGCCGGCCCATGGCGAGGCATTTCTCGCCGAACTGGTCGGGCCGGGGCAACGTTTGGCCGATGCCAGCCTGCAGGATGTGCTGGCGCGCGTGCCGGCGTCGCGTCTGGCGCCGCATCCACTGATCAGCGTTGATGCCGAAGTGCGCGTGCGCCACGCCCGCGGCCAGAGTCTGCCGGACTGGCTGGCGATGCGCTCCGGTGACTTCGGCCTGTTTCCCGATGGCGTCGCCTGCCCGGAAAGTGCCGAACAAATTCGTGATCTACTGGCCTGGGTGCAACAACATGACGTCACCCTGATTCCTTACGGTGGCGGGACTTCGGTGGCCGGCCATATCAACCCGCAGGCCGGCCAGCGCCCGGTGCTGACCCTGTCGCTGGAGCGCATGACGCGCCTGCTGGATATCGATGAGGACAGCCTGATCGCCACCTTCGGCCCCGGCGCCAATGGCCCGCAGGTGGAAAGTCAACTGCGCGCCCGTGGCTACACCCTGGGGCATTTCCCGCAGTCCTGGGAACTGTCGACCCTCGGTGGCTGGGTCGCCAGCCGCTCCAGCGGCCAGCAGTCGTTGCGTTACGGGCGGATCGAGCAATTGTTCGCCGGCGGCAAGCTGGAAACCTTCGCCGGCACCCTGGAGATTCCCACCTTCCCGGCATCGGCCGCCGGCCCCGATCTGCGCGAGCTGGTGATGGGCTCGGAAGGGCGCTTCGGGGTGATCTCCGAAGTACGCGTGCGCATCAGTCGCCTGGCCGAACAGGAGCGTTTCTACGCGGTGTTCCTGCCCAACTGGCAGCAGGCGCTGAGCGCCATTCGTAGTCTGGCCCAGGCGCGCGTGCCGCTGTCCATGCTGCGCCTGTCCAACGCCATCGAAACCCGTACCCAGCTGGCTCTGGCCGGTCACCCGCAGCAGATCGCGCTGCTGGAGAAATACCTGGCCCTGCGCGGCGCCCGCGACGGCAAGTGCATGCTGACCTTCGGCGTCACCGGCAGCCGGGTGCAGAACGCCGCCTCGCTGAAACAGGCGCGGCGCTTGCTGAAAGGCTTTGGCGGCGTGTTCACCGGCACCCTGCTGGGCAAGAAGTGGGAGCAGAACCGCTTTCGCTTCCCTTACCTGCGCCATGGCCTGTGGGAGCGCGGTTACCTGGTCGACACCCTGGAAACCGCCACCGACTGGTCCAACGTCGACAACCTGCTGAACAAGGTCGAGGCCAGCCTGCGTGACGAGCTGACCGGAGAGGGCGAGCGGGTGCATGTGTTCACCCACCTGTCGCACGTCTATGGCGAAGGCTCGAGCATCTACACCACCTACGTATTTCGTCCCGGCAGCGACTACGCCGAGGCCATGGCGCGCTGGCAGCGCTTGAAAGCTGCGGCCAGCCGCACCATCGCCGAGAATCGCGGCACCATCAGCCACCAGCACGGCGTCGGTCGTGACCACGCACCTTATCTGGCGGCGGAGAAGGGCGAGCTGGGCATGGCCACACTGCGCAGCCTGGCCATGCATTTCGACCCCGACCAGCGCCTGGCGCCTGGCGTGTTGCTGCAGGACTGAGCATGGATGCCTGGAACGCCGCCTGGCGCACGCGCGCGCTGCCTGAACTGGCCGCGCGCGACTGGGATCTGCTGGTGATCGGCGGCGGCATATGCGGCGCCGGCATCCTGCGTGAGGCGGCGCGGCGTGGCTGGCGCTGCCTGCTGCTGGAACAGCGCGACTTCGCCTGGGGCACTTCCAGTCGCTCGTCGAAGATGGTGCACGGTGGCCTGCGCTATGTCGCCAAGGGCCAACTGGGGCTGACCCGCGACTCGGTGCGCGAGCGCCAGCGCCTGCTCGGCGAGGCGCCAGGTTTGGTGGAGCCGTTGAGCTTCGTTATGCCGCACTACCGCGGCGGCTTTCCCGGGTCGAAGGTGTTTGGCGGCCTGCTCAGCCTTTACGACGCCCTGGCCGGCAAACGCAATCATCTGTTCTACCCGCTGCAGCAACTGCGTTACCTGGCGCCGGGCATCCGCGAAGATGGCCTGCTCGGTGGCACGCGCTTCTTCGATGCGGTAACCGACGATGCCCGCCTGGTGCAGCGCGTGCTGGGCGAGGCGCGCGCCGAAGGCGGCGAGGCGCTCAATGGCATGCGCGTGGTCGAGTTGCTGCGTGAGGCGGGGCAGGTGGTTGGTGTGCTCGCCGAGGATGTGGAAACGGGCACTCAGTACCGCCTGCGCAGCCGCGCCGTGGCGCAAGCCACCGGTGCCTGGGCCGATCGTCTGCGCCAGCCTGGCAATGGTCGCATCCGTCCGCTGCGTGGCAGCCATCTGCTACTGCCAAGCTGGCGCCTGCCGGTGGCACATGCATTCAGCTTTATGCACGCGGCCGATGGCCGACCGGTATTTGTCTTCCCCTGGGAAGGTGCGACGGTGATTGGCACCACCGATCTGGATCATACTGACGAGCTCGATCATGAAGCCGCCATCAGCGCCGAGGAGGTCGATTACCTGCTGGCCGCCTGTGCCCAGCAGTTCCCGGCTGCGCAGGTGAGCCGCGCCGACGTGCTGTCGACCTGGGCTGGCGTGCGTCCGGTAGTGAGCGATGGCAATGCCGGGCTGAAACCCTCGGACGAGAAACGCGAGCATGCGCTGTGGATCGAGCCGGGTAGCGTGACCCTGGCTGGCGGCAAGCTGACCACCTTCCGCCTGCTGGCGCTGGAAGTGCTTCGTGCCTGTGCCGGATTCGTCGGCAAAGCGGTGGATGATCAGGGCGGTGCGGTCTTCGCTTCCAGTAAGCCGACACCGATGCCGGCGTTGAGCCCGGCGCAGCAACGCCGTCTGGCTGGCCGCCATGGTCGTCAGCTGGGTGAGGTACTGCGTTTGATCGATGAAATCGGCGCTGATTGCGTCGCCGGTACCGACACCTTGTGGGCCGAACTGGCCTGGGCTGCCGAAGGAGAGCTGGTGCTGCACCTGGACGACCTGCTGCTGCGCCGTACGCGCCTGGGCCTGTTGCTGGCAGAAGGCGGTCGCGCAGAGCTGCCGCGTATTCGCACGCTGTGCCAACCGCACCTGGGCTGGAACGATGCGCGCTGGCAGCAGGAAGAGACGGATTACCTGGCGTTGTGGCAACGCTGTTACAGCCTGCCGCAGGGCGATTACTAGATTGCGGCACCTCCGATCAGCTCCCTCTCCCGCTTGCGGGAGAGGGTTGGGGAGAGGGGAGACATAACAAAAAGGACAAAACCTTGAGCGAACCAAGCTACCTGCTGAGCATCGACAACGGCACCCAGAGCGTCCGAGCGCTGCTGTTCGATACCAACGGCAACCTGCTCGCCAAGGGCAAGGTCGAGCTCGACCCCTATTTCTCCAGTCAGCCTGGTTGGGCCGAGCAGGACCCCGAGTACTACTGGGCCAGTCTCGGCGAGGCCTGCCGCCTGCTGTGGCAGCAGGTGGATATCGACCGTAACCAGATCAAGGGCGTTGCCGTCACCACCCAGCGCGGCAGCATCATTCATGTCGACGAGCAGGGCACGCCGCTGCGCCCGGCGATTCTCTGGCTCGATCAGCGTCGTGCCGAGGTGGTAGGGCGGATCAAGGGCCTGTGGGGCTGGCTGTTCAAACTGGTGCGCGCGGAGGAGGCGGTCGATCACTTTCGTGGCCAGGCCGAGGTCAACTGGGTTGCCCAGCATCAGCCGGACATTGCGGCACGCACGCATAAGGTGCTGTTGCTCTCGGGCTTTCTCACCCATCGCCTGTGCGGTCGCTTCGTCGATTCCACCAGCAGTTGCGTGGCCTACCTGCCGTTCGATTACAAGCGCCTGCGCTGGGCCGCGCCCGGCGACTGGAAGTGGCAGGCGCTGAAGGTACGCCGGGAGCAGCTGCCCGAGTTGTTCAAGCCGGGGGCGCGACTGGGCCAGATCAGCGCCGAGGCCAGCCGCCACACCGGTATTCCCGAGGGCTTGCCACTGATCGCCGCCGGCGCCGACAAGGCGTGCGAAGTGCTGGGCTCCGGTGCATTGGAGGCCAGTACGGCTTGCCTGTCCTATGGCACCACCGCGACCATCAACACCACTCGCAGTCGTTATCTGGAAACCGTTCGCCTGATTCCGCCCTATCCGGCGGCGCTGCCGGATCACTTCAACACCGAGGTGATGATCTATCGCGGCTTCTGGATGGTCAGCTGGTTCAAGCGTGAATTCGGCCTGCGCGAAATGCAGCGCGCCGAGGCCTTGGGTGTGCCACCCGAGGCGCTGTTCGACGAGTTGGTCAACGCCGTGCCGCCGGGTTCCATGGGCCTGATGCTGCAGCCGTACTGGACACCGGGCATCCGCGAGCCGGGGTTGGAGGCCAAGGGCTCGATCATCGGTTTTGGTGATGTACACACCCGCGCGCATATCTATCGCGCCATTCTCGAAGGTTTGGCCTATGCGCTGCGTCAGGGCAAGGAACGTATCGAAACACGCTCCGGCACCCGTATCGAGCGCCTGCGCGTATCCGGTGGCGGTTCGCAGAGCGATGCGGCGATGCAACTGACGGCCGATATCTTCGGCTTGCCGGCCGAGCGACCGCACCTCTACGAAACCAGCGGGCTGGGGGCTGCGATCAACTGCGCAGTGGGCTTGGGGCTGCATGCGGACTATCCGACGGCCATCGCCGCCATGACCCGCGTTGGCCAGGTATTCCAGCCGAACCCGGAGGCACAGCGCGTTTACCAGCAGCTCTACGGGCAGGTCTATCAGCGCATGTATCGTCAGCTCAAGCCGCTGTACCAGCGCATTCGCAAGATCACCGGCTATCCGGCGTAGAGCATGCGGTGGGCGTAGGGAGGTAGGGACGTAGGGCGGACTCAGGAGCGAAGCGAACAGTCCGCCGCTCCTCGGTGTTACACAAATCCAGCGGCGTACTGCTTCGCGAGTACGCCCTACGCTATTTCTACTTGCCGCTTGAGGCTGCCGTCAGGCGACATCCACCAGCACGATCTCGCTGTCTTCCTGCGCTTCGACGTGGATCACCTCGACATCCGCAACGGCCACGCCGTCACGTGCCTTGGCTGCCACACCGTTGACGCTGAAGGCTCCGGTAGCGCCTACCAGATAGGCCTTGCGACCCGGCTGCAGGCGGTATTCGGCGCTTTCTCCTGCCTTGATCGTGGCCGCGACCAGTCGTGCATCGGTGCGGATGCGCAATGCATCGACATCCTCCTCATAACCGCTGGCCAGGGTGACGAACGATCCCGAGCGGTCGCCTTTGGGGAAAGGCTTGGCGCCCCAGGAGGGCGGCAGGCCGGCCTGGTTCGGTTGAATCCAGATCTGGAAGATCTTGGTGGTTTCATCCTCCAGGTTGTACTCGCTGTGGGCGATGCCGGTGCCGGCACTCATCACCTGCACGTCGCCAGCCTCGGTACGGCCCTTGTTGCCTAGGTTGTCCTCATGGCTGATGGCGCCTTCACGAACGTAGGTGATGATCTCCATGTCGCGGTGCGGGTGCGGCGGGAATCCCGAGTGCGGTGCGATCTCGTCGTCATTCCAGACGCGCAGGCGGCCCCAGTTCATCCGCTCGGCGTCGTAGTATTCGGCGAAGGAAAAGTGGTGACGGGCGTTGAGCCAGCCGTGATGAGCACCACCGAGTTGTTCGAACGGACGTACATCGATCATGGTCAATCCTCCAGTCGTGCACGGGCTTAGTCCCATGCAGCGTCGATGGGGTAATGATCTATTTGGATTGATCGATTTAAAAGCGCAATATTTACGGAATAAATATCTATTTATTTGATTAATTTTCGCGAGAGCCACGCACTAGGCTTTCGTTGATCCGTTTCAAGGAGGACTGCGATGCGTGAGCGCAAGGCCTGGCTGATTCTGCATGGCAAGCAGGCGTTGAACGAAGAGGTAAGGGCGGCAGTGAACGGCCTGCGTGAGCGTGGCTGGGATCTCGCGGTGCGCCTGACCTGGGAAGGCGGTGATGCCGAACGTCTGGTACACGAAGGGCTGGCGGCCGGTTATCCGACTCTGATCGCTGGCGGCGGCGATGGCACCTTGCGCGATGTGGTCGAGGCGTTGGTCAAGGCGCGCGGGGATGCCAGCCTGGCGCTGTTGCCACTGGGCACGGCCAACGACTTTGCCCACGCAGCCGGAGTACCGCTGACGCCAGCTGCAGCACTGGCACTGCTGGAAGTGGAACCCGTGACGGTGGACGTCGGCATGGCCGACGAGCGCGCCTTCCTCAACATGGCCACCGGCGGCTTCGGCTCCAATGTCACGGCCAATACCTCGGAGGAGCTTAAGAAAGTCCTGGGTGGCGCCGCCTATCTGCTTACCGGGCTTAGCCGCTTTTCCGAAGTACGTGCCGCCGCGGGACGTTTCCACGGGCCCGACTTCGAATGGCAAGGTGAATTTCTCGCCCTCGGTATCGGCAATGGCCGCCAGGCCGGCGGCGGGCACCTGCTTTGCCCGGATGCGACCATTGACGATGGTCTGCTGGATGTCAGCATCGTGCCAGCGGCGCAGGACGTGGTGAGCACGCTCGGTACGCTGCTAACGGGTGGCATGCACGGTTTGCAGAGTGTGGCGATCAGCGCGCGGCTACCCTGGCTGGAAGTTGAGGCACTGGAAGGCTTGGACCTGAACCTCGACGGCGAGCCCATGGAAAGCAAGCGTTTACGCTTCAGCGCCCAACCTGGTGCCTTGCGTCTGCACCTGCCCGGGCATTCGCCGCTGCTCGCTGGTCAGGCGCCTGGGCCTGAGGCATGATGGCTGGGCGCCAGCAACGCTTCAGTCTGCCGGCAGTCCGCCGATAACCCGAACGGCAGACTAGACTTACCTTATATACCTTGGAGCGCATGATGGCCGGCATTCTCGATTCAGTGGATCAACGCACGCAACTGGTCGGCGAGAACCGTCTGGAAATTCTCATGTTCCGCCTGGCCGGTCGGCAGTTGTTCGCCATCAACGTGTTCAAGGTGCAGGAAGTCCTGCAGATGCCCAAGCTGACGCTGATGCCGCAACGCCACCGTTTCGTCTGCGGCGTGGTCAACCTGCGCGGTCAGACCCTGCCGGTGATCGACCTGTCGCAGGCCATCGGCATGCGCCCGCTGGTGCCGGATGAGCGCAGCACCATCATCGTCACCGAGTACAACCGTTCGGTGCAGGCTTTCCTGGTTGGTAGCGTGGATCGCATCCTCAACCTCAACTGGGAGTCGATCCAGCCGCCGCCCGGTGGCGCGGGTCGTCAGCATTACCTGACCGCCATCACCAAGGTCGACGAGCAGATCGTCGAGGTCATCGACGTGGAGAAGGTGTTGGCCGAGATCGTGCCGATGAGCACCAAGGTCTCCGAGGAAAAACTCGCCGATCCGCTGCTGGAAAAGGCGCGCGGTCGCGAAGTGCTGCTGGTGGACGACTCCAGCGTCGCCCTTAGCCAATTGCGCGATACCCTCACGCAACTGGGCATGCGTCTGCACATGGCGGGCGACGGCCTCAAAGCCCTGAATCTGCTGAAGAAGTGGGCTGACACCGGTGAAGTGATGACCGACAAGCTGCTGATGATCTTCACCGATGCCGAAATGCCGGAAATGGACGGTTACCGCCTGACCAGCGAGATTCGCAACGACCCGCGCCTCAAGGATCTCTATGTGGTACTGCACACTTCGTTGTCCGGTAGCTTCAACGAGGCGATGGTGAAGAAGGTCGGTTGCGACAACTTCCTCTCCAAGTTCCAGCCCGACAAGCTCGTTGACGTGGTTCGTCAACGTCTCGAACTGGACGAGCCACGCTAGCATTGGCGTAGGGCGGGTGAAACCCGCCGAGCGTCGATGGCCGCTGGTGCCCGAGCGAGCTTTACTGATCTGCAAAATTTCCCGAGTTTTGTTGCTTGTGAGCATCGCCGTCACCTCGTATAACGGCGTTTTGCCAACAGGAACCTGACCCATGCTGAGTCTCTCGGGGTTATACCGTTACCCGCTCAAGTCCGGCCGCGGCGAGGCCTTGCAGCGCAGCGCGGTCGACGGCCTTGGCCTGCATGGCGATCGGCGCTGGATGCTGGTCGACGCCGACAACGGCCGCTTCATCACCCAACGCCTGCTACCGCAAATGAGTCAGCTGAGTGCTCTGTACGATGCGCGCGGCGGCCTTACCCTGAGTGCGCCGGGGCGTGACGATCTGTCCGTTGCCTTGCCTGATCCCGAGCAGGATCTGCGTGGCGTTATCGTCTGGCGTGACAGCCTGCGCGTACCGGATGCTGGTGATGCAGCGGCCGCTTGGCTCAGCGACTTGCTGGGTAAATCCTGCCGTCTGGTGCAGGTGCCGGAAGGACGTACCCGCCAGGTCGATACCGCCTATGCCCAGCCGGGTGACCATGTGGCTTTTGCCGATGGGTTTCCGCTGCTGCTGATCGGTCAGGCCTCGCTGGAGGATCTGTCCCAGCGTGTCGGCCAGCCACTCTCGATGCTGCGCTTCCGTCCCAATCTGGTCGTCACCGGCAGCGAGCCCTACGCCGAAGACAGCTGGAAGCGCATCCGCATTGGCGAGGTGGAGTTCGACGTGGCCAAGGGCTGCTCGCGCTGCATTCTCACCACCATCGACCCTCAGACTGGCGAGCGTAACGCCCAGCGTGAGCCGCTGGCCACGCTCAAGACCTATCGTGAGCGCGACGGTGACGTGTTCTTCGGGCAGAATCTGTTGCCGCGCGGTGTCGGCGAACTGCAGTTGGGCATGACGGTGGAAGTGCTGGAATAGCAGGGCAGGTGTCATAACAAGCCCCGATCAGATGTTGTCTGATCGGGGCTTTCTTTTACTGATCGTCGAAGAAGCGCTCGTTCCACGCCACCAGTGGGTGCGGCGCGTTGAGTTTCTGACCGTAGATCACCGAGTAGGACAGCACGTTCTGCACGTACTGGCGGGTCTCGTCGAAGGGAATGTTCTCCACCCAGACGTCGTAGCTCAGGTGATTGGCGCCGCGCAGCCATTGACGTACGCGGCCCGGCCCGGCGTTGTAGGCGGCCGAGGCGAGTACGCGGTTGCCGTTGAACTGGCCGTACACCTGGCTCAGGTAGGCAGCGCCCAGCTGGATGTTGGTGTCCGGGTTGAGCGCCTGCTGTGGTGATGCCAGGGGGATGCCGAACTTGCGCGCGGTTTCCTTTGCCGTCCCCGGCATCAGTTGCATCAGACCCATGGCGCCTGCGTGGGAGCGGGCATCGGCCATGAAGGCGCTTTCCTGGCGGGTGATGGCGAACACCCAGCTCGAGTGCAGATCACGGCGCCTGGCTTCACGGACCAATTCGTCGCGATGGGCCATGGGGAAGCGCACTTCCAGGTCGTCCCAGTACTGGGCCTGGCTGATGGTGCGGATGGCCGGGAAGTACCATTCCATTTCGTAGGCCAGGCGTGCCTGGGCGACCAGTTCATCACGACTGAACAGACGGCTGACGTGATACCACTCGCGACGCCCGTCGACGATCTGGCCGCGCGCGTGAAACTCCATGGCGCGCCGGATGCCGGCGGTGTTGCGCACTTTCTGTACGACCTTGGGATCGAGCGCCAGCGGCTGGTTGTTCAAGGCGTAAGGCGCCTTGACCTGGTCCGCTGCCATGAAACCGTAGAAATCACGCTCCTTGGCCAGGGCCTGGAACAGCACCGCTGGTTGTTGGCTGTTGGGTTGCGCCAGTTGCAGGCTGCGCGCGTTCCAGTAGCGCCAGCGGTTGCTGCTGGCCAGATCGGACGGCATCTTCTGCGTCAACTGATAGGCCTCTTCCCAACGGCCGTGGCGCAGCAGCAGGCGTGCACGCCACTCGCTGACAGTGTTGTCACGCAACTGTGGATCGTACTTGGTCATCACCTGCAGGCCGCGCAGGTCGAAGCGTTGCGCCAGGCGTAGACCGATCTGGCGGGCAATGGCGACCTGTTCATCCGAGGAGAACTTCATTCGCTGGGCATAGCCGTCGAGCAGGGCCAGGGCGTCTTCGGGATTCTGCCGGGCCAGGCGGCGCAGGCCGAGGCCGACCACATCGCTCATGGCGTCATCGGCGGGGGCGAAGCGTGCGGTGTTCTTCAGCAGTTGCGGCTTCTGCGCCACTTCGACCATCAGCTTGCCGCGCTCGCCGAGTGTCGGCATGCCTTTGATCAGGAAGTTGGCCAGCCCGTAGTTGCCGCTTTCCACCGCCAGCTTGGCGCGCTGCCAGCGGCGTTGCTCGGTGAGCTGGCCATTGGCAGCCCAGCGTTCGAACAGCGGGTCGCAGGCGTTGGGCTGGGACTTGCCAACCAGCCAGAGTTTCTCGGCGGTGGCGTTGCCTTCTGCGGTCAGGCCGTGGCTCAGCTGGTATTGGCCGTACAGGCAATCCAGCTCGGTGAAGTTGAGGGCCGGGTCGTAGTGATCGAGGAAGGGCTTCCAGTCACCACGTTCGGCCAGCCAGCGCAACCAGCGCAGCTTCATCCAGTTGGCTTGGGGCAGGTCACCGTGCTCGGCGAGAAATTTCTCGATCTCGGCATTGCTCGCCGATTTTAGGCGGTTGGTCAGCTCGTCGTAGGCCAGGTACGGTGTCAGCGGGTAATCGCGCAGTGTGCTGGCGTACTGGCGATAGGGGCCGCTGTCGCCCTTGGCCAGGGCGCGCTTGGCTTCATCGTAGTACTGGCGCTGCTGGGAGAGGCTGGCGGCTTCGACACTGGCGATACCAGTGGCGGTAAGAATCAGACAGGAAACTACAGAGAGAAAGCGACTGCGCATGGCATTTCCAGGGGGAAGCAGAGGTATGGGGCAACACGATCCGTGTCGTTGCATACCTCTAGCTTAGCGTTTCATCGGGGCGCGGTGAATGCCGCCGGGCCGGATGGACACATACAGAAAAAATGCGCCAGGAGGACTGTCGACGTCCTGCCTGTCACCTCGGTGGAAACGGCAACAGCCGGCTGGCAACTCGGGTAGAATGCGCCGCCTGTTTCTGGAGATGCCCATGACCCTGCTCAAGTTTGCCGATGTATCCCTCGCCTATGGCGCTATGCCCCTGCTCGACGGAGTGTCCTGGCAGATCGCACGGGGCGAGCGGGTGTGCATCATTGGCCGCAACGGGACCGGCAAATCGAGCATGCTGCGCCTGGTCAAGGGCGACCAGATGCCGGACGACGGCGAGATCTGGCGTGCACCGGGGCTGAAGATTGGCGAATTGCCGCAGGAGCTGCCGCGCGCCGACGAACGTACCGTGTTCGATGTGGTCGCCGAAGGCCTGGCGGGCGTGGGTGAGCTGCTGGCGCGTTATCACCATCTGGCGCAGAACATTCAGGGTGATGACGACCTTGAGCAGTTGATGCACGTGCAGCAGGAGCTGGAGGCCAAAGACGGCTGGCGCCTGCAGCAACTGGTCGACAGCACCCTCAGCCGCCTGCAGTTGCCGGCGGACAAGACCCTGGCCGAGCTGTCCGGTGGCTGGCGCCGCCGTGTGCTGCTGGCTCAGGCGCTGGTGTCCGAGCCGGATCTGCTGCTGCTCGACGAGCCCACCAACCACCTGGACATCGGCGCCATCGCCTGGCTGGAAGAGGCACTGAAGGATTTCGGTGGCGCCGTGCTGTTCATCACCCACGACCGCTCCTTCCTGCAGAACCTGGCCACGCGCATCCTCGAACTGGATCGTGGTGGCCTGATCGACTGGAACGGCGACTATGCCAGCTTCCTGGTGCACAAGGAGCAGCAGCTGGCTGCCGAGGAAACTGCCAACGCGTTGTTCGACAAGCGTCTGGCCCAGGAAGAGGTGTGGATTCGCCAGGGCATCAAGGCCCGCCGCACCCGTAACGAAGGTCGCGTGCGTGCGCTCAAGGCGATGCGCGCCGAGCGTGCCGAGCGCCGTGAACGTCAGGGCAAGGCGAACATCCAGCTGGAAACCGCGGACAAGTCCGGCAAGCAGGTGATGGTCGCAGAGAACGTCAGCTTCGCTCATAACGGCGGCCCGTGCCTGGTCAAGGATTTTTCCATGGTCCTGCAACGTGGCGACCGCATCGGCCTGCTCGGCGCCAACGGCACCGGCAAGACCACGTTGCTCAAGCTGCTGCTGGGTGATCTGCAGCCAAGCAGCGGCAGTATCGAGGTCGGCACCAAACTGGAAGTGGCGTATTTCGACCAATTACGTCACCAGCTCGAGCCGGAAAAGACAGTGATCGACAACGTCGCCGAGGGTCGTGATTTCATCACCATCGATGGCCAGAATCGCCATGTGCTGAGCTACCTGGGCGACTTCCTGTTCAGCCCGCAACGGGCCCGTACCCCCGTCAAGGCGCTATCGGGTGGCGAACGGGCACGACTGTTGCTCGCCAAGTTGTTCAGCAAGCCGGCCAACCTCTTGGTGCTGGACGAACCGACCAACGATCTGGATGTAGAAACCCTGGAACTGCTCGAAGAAGTGCTGCTCAACTTCCCCGGCACTGTGCTGATGGTCAGCCACGACCGTGCCTTCCTCGATAACGTCGTGACCAGCACCCTGGTATTCGAGGGTGAAGGCAAGGTGCGCGAGTACGTCGGTGGCTATCAGGACTGGCTGCGCCAGGGCGGCTCGCCGCGTTTGCTCGGCGTGGGGGAAAGCAAGTCCGGCAAGGCCGAGCTGGCCACGGCCATCGTCGAAGCGCCGGCTCCGGCCGCAGTGACTCCCGTTCAGGAGAGCGCAGAGCCTGCGAAGAAGAAACTAAGCTACAAGCTGCAGCGCGAGCTGGAAGCGATTCCCGGGCAGATCGATGCCCTGGAGCAGGAAATGGCCGCGGTACAGGAGCAGGTATCCGATCCTGCCTTCTATCAGCAGCCGGTGCAGATCACCACGGAAGTATTGGCGCGTCTCGAGCGCTTGCAGAAAGAAATGGACGCGTTGCTCGAGCGCTGGGCAGAGCTGGAAGGCTGACGAAGGAACGAACGGGCAATGGCCATCGAGTACCGCATTACTCTCGACGACAATCATCAGTTCAGCTACCGGATCGAGCTGAATCGCGAATATGATCCTGCGCAGGCGCAACAGGCACCTGCCTGGACCCGCCTCGGGCATCAGCAGTGCAGCAATTGCCCACTCAGTCGCGAGCAGTTCAGTCATTGCCCGGCTGCAGTCGATTTGCATCGGGTGATCGAGGACTTTCGTGGCTTGCCGGCGTTCAAGAAGGCCAGCGTCTGGGTGCGTACGCCAGAGCGTGAGTACACCAAGCATGTCGGGCTGGAAGAGGGCCTGCGGGCGCTGCTTGGAGTGATCATGGCCACCAGCGCCTGCCCGGTGCTGGCGCGCCTGAAGCCAATGGCGCAGCACCATCTGCCGTTTGCCAACAATCAGGAGTTCATCCTGCGTGCGGTATCGCTGTACCTGTCGCGGCAATACTTCAATATGCGTGAGGGGCGCCTGGCCGATTGGGAGCTGAAGGGGCTGGTGCGTCTGTTCCAGCAGCTCAAGCTGGTCAATCAGGCCTTCTGGCAGCGTATTCACGACACCTGTGAAGGCGACTCCAATCTCAAGGCCTTCCTGACCTTCTTCTCGATGTCATCGAGCATGACGGTGTCGCTGGAAACCCAGTTGCAGAAGATCCGCCCGCTGGTCATGAGTGCGGGCGAGTCGCTCGAGTAGGCCGAAGCCAACAAGTTCGCCACCTCCCACGGGTAAAGCCAACGCAGCTACTGTGTGGGAGGGGCTTTAGCCGCGACGCGACCTCAAGCGCCTTTTTCGCCTTTCTTCAGACGCACTGCGAGCACATCGCAGGGCGCGCCGTGTAGCACGTCATTTGCGGTGGAGCCCAGTAGCAGGGCCAGGCCGTGGCGTCCATGGCTGCCGACCACGATCAGATCGCAACCCTGCTCTTCGGCCAGGCGGTGAATTTCCTGGCGTGGCTGGCCGTAAGCCAGGTGACGTTGGTCAGCGGTGAGTTCCGGGTACTTGCCGGTAAAACTGTCCAGGCGCTCGCGTGCCTGCTCGAATTGCTGCTGTTGCAGCATCGACAGGTCCATCGGCACGTCGCCGCCAAAGGCCATGGCCATTGGTTCGACGATGTGCACCAGTGACATCTTGGCACCGCTGGCCTGGGCCAGCTTCTGCGCACGGACCACTACAGGGTCGCATTCCTCGGTCAGGTCTACTGCGACCAGAATGTGCTGGTAGGGCATGGTGAACTCCTCCTTAAGGAAGCAAATGGCTCTGGCTCAAGTATGGCCCCATTGTGGGCGATAGGGCGACTGGCATGAACGGGCAATGGGTGGCCAGGCAGGCCGGAAATAAGGGGCATCAATGCTGGCCGGCAGCGTACTGGGCGGCAACGCCTTCCAGGCCTTCGATGATGCTGTCGGAGTATTTGCTGATCAGAAACGGTACGGTGTTCTCGTTGTAGTTGCGCAGGGATTTCTCGATATAACGCCACTTGGTGCCGATGGAGTTCAGCGCTGCGTTGATCTCCGGGGTGTTCTGCTGGGCGCTACTGAGATTATCCAGCTTGCTGGCGAACTCGCCGGCAAGCTCGTCGATGGCGCGTTCTTCGCCGCCGCCGAAGAAGCTGGCGCCAACCGAGGCACTGCGTGAAGCATAGTCCAGTGCGATGTTCTGCATCAGCAGGCTTTGCTCGCGGCTCTTCTGGGTCAGCGACGGTACGCTGAAGCCGCTTTCTTGCTGAATCTTCTGATACAGCTCCTGACTAATGGCCATGAGACGCTGGTTGTTGTCGGCCAGGTCGGCGACGGGCTGCAGGTCGGTAAAGCCCTGGTTGCGCATGGCTTCCATCAGGGCCTGTAGGCCGCTGCGATAACTTTGCCAGTTGGTTTGCAGCTGTTCTCTCAGCGCTTTGCTCGCCTCGCCGGGCATTTCGCCCAGACCATCCAGGTGAGCCTGGCCCTCCTGCAGGGACTCGGCAATCATCCGGGCATAGCGCTGGTCACCTTCCATGCCGTTGTACATGTAGAAATCGCCCAGGCTCTTTTGCGTCGCCAGGCGCAACTGATGCAGGCGTAGCAGGTCATCGGCCGGTGCGGCGCTGAGCAGGGGAGGGGATAGCAGCGTGAAGAGAAAAACGAGCAGGGTGCTCAGGGGAAATGCAAGCGAACGGCGGCTCGACATTGGCGACTCCGTGTGGCCCATCATGGGGCTCGATTTGTTTTTGTATTGCTCACGGATGGCCCTGTGCCAGCCGAAAGTGAGACGACTGTACCCGGAGCCTGGGCGTTTGGCTAGGCGCTCGGGTGTGCCTGCAACGGACGGGAAAACGCGGGCAATGGTGCGATATTGACGCGGTTTATCGATATCCCGTGAAGCCCGCGAATGACCAGGGTTATAGAAAACGTTCGGAAAACGACGAAAACAGGCCAATTGACAAGCGCAGGCTTTTCCCTGAAGGTGTGCACACCCAAATCAAACGGGCGTATGAATTGAGCGTTTGCCTGGTCAGGCGCGCCGTTTACAGCCCGAATATCGCGTCGGTGGGTGTGTCGTACCGATTGGAGCTATGCTCGACGGCTGTGCCGTGAGCTGGCCTGCCGGTTGGCTCCGATGTGTACTGTTCAGCTTCCATACCGTGGAGATCAGTTGATGATTTACGAAGGTAAAGCCATCACGGTTAAGGCTCTTGAGAGCGGCATCGTCGAATTGAATTTCGACCTCAAGGGTGAGTCCGTCAACAAATTCAACCGTCTTACCCTCAACGAGCTGCGCGCTTCCGTCGACGCGATCAAGGCTGACGGTTCGATCAAGGGCGTGATTGTCACCAGTGGCAAGGACGTGTTCATCGTCGGTGCCGATATCACCGAGTTCGTCGACAACTTCAAACTGCCCGACGAAGAGCTGGTGGCTGGCAACCTGGAAGCCAACAAGATCTTCAGTGATTTCGAAGACCTCGCCGTGCCGACCGTCGTCGCCATCAACGGCATCGCCCTGGGTGGCGGCTTCGAGATGTGCCTGGCCGGTGACTACCGCGTAATGAGCGAGACCGCCAAGATCGGTCTGCCCGAAGTCAAGCTGGGTATCTACCCGGGCTTTGGCGGTACTGTGCGTCTGCCGCGCGTGATCGGTACCGACAACGCTGTCGAGTGGATCGCCTCCGGTAAGGAAAACCGCGCGGAAGACGCGCTGAAAGTCGGCGCCGTCGATGCGGTGGTCGCTCCCGCCAAGCTCAAGGATGCCGCTCTGGATCTGGTCAAGCGTGCCATCTCCGGCGAGCTGGACTACAAGGCCAAACGTCAGCCCAAGCTGGAAAAACTCAAGCTCAACGCCATCGAACAGATGATGTGCTTCGAGACCGCCAAGGGCTTCGTCGCCGGTCAAGCCGGTCCGAACTACCCGGCGCCGGTCGAGGCGATCAAGACCATTCAGAAAGCTGCCAACTTCGGCCGCGACAAGGCGCTGGAAGTCGAGGCTGCCGGCTTCGTTAAGCTGGCCAAGACTTCGGTTGCCGAGAGCCTGATCGGCCTGTTCCTGAACGATCAGGAACTGAAGAAGAAGGCCAAGCACCACGACGAAATCGCTCGTGACGTGAAACTGGCTGCCGTACTCGGCGCCGGCATCATGGGCGGTGGTATCGCCTACCAGTCGGCCTCCAAGGGCACGCCGATCCTGATGAAGGATATCCGTGAAGAGGGTATCCAGATGGGCTTGAACGAGGCCTCCAAGCTGCTCGGCAAGCGCGTCGAGAAGGGTCGCATGACCCCGGCGAAGATGGCCGAAGCCCTCAACGCCATCCGTCCGACCATGTCCTACGGTGATTTCGGCAACGTCGACATCGTCGTCGAAGCCGTGGTCGAGAACCCCAAGGTCAAGCAGATTGTGCTGGCCGAGGTGGAAGCTGTGGTGCGTGAAGACGCCATCCTGGCTTCCAACACCTCGACCATCTCCATCAGTCTGCTGGCCCAGGCGCTCAAGCGTCCGGAAAACTTCGTCGGCATGCACTTCTTCAACCCGGTGCACATGATGCCGTTGGTGGAAGTGATCCGTGGCGAGAAGTCCAGTGAAGTGGCCGTGGCCACCACCGTGGCCTACGCCAAGAAAATGGGCAAGAACCCGATCGTGGTCAACGACTGCCCCGGCTTCCTGGTCAACCGCGTGCTGTTCCCGTACTTCGGCGGCTTCTCCAAGCTGCTGGGTTTCGGCGTCGACTTCGTGCGCATCGACAAGGTGATGGAGAAGTTCGGCTGGCCCATGGGCCCGGCTTATCTCTCCGACGTGGTTGGCATCGACACCGGCCACCATGGCCGTGACGTGATGGCCGAGGGTTTCCCGGATCGTATGGCCGTAGAAGGCAAGACTGCCGTCGACGTGATGTACGAGGCCAACCGCCTGGGCCAGAAGAATGGCAAGGGCTTCTACGCCTACGAGACCGACAAGCGCGGCAAGCCGAAGAAGGTCTCCGACCCGGCTGCTTACGAGCTGCTCAAGTCCATCGTGGTCGAAGAGCGTGAAGTGACCGACGAGGACATCATCAACTTCATGATGATTCCGCTGTGCCTGGAAACTGTTCGTTGCCTGGAAGACGGCATCGTCGATACCGCAGCCGAGGCCGACATGGGCCTGATCTACGGTATCGGCTTCCCTCCCTTCCGTGGCGGTGCGCTGCGCTATATCGATTCCATCGGTGTAGCTGAATTCGTCGCCCTGGCTGACAAATATGCCGAGCTGGGCGCCCTGTACCACCCGACCGCAAAACTTCGTGAAATGGCCGCCAAGGGCCAGAAGTTCTTCGGTTAACCGTGCAGCGAACAGAGCGAGAGTAGAAATATGAGCCTGAATCCTAGAGATGCAGTGATCGTCGACTTCGGTCGTACCCCGATGGGTCGTTCCAAGGGCGGCATGCACCGCAACACCCGCGCCGAGACCATGTCCGCGCATCTGATCAGCAAAGTGCTGGAGCGCAACGCCAAGATCGACCCGGCTGAAGTCGAGGATGTGATCTGGGGCTGCGTCAACCAGACCCTGGAGCAGGGTTGGAACATCGCGCGCATGGCGTCGCTGATGACCCAGATTCCGCACACCAGCGCCGGCCAGACCGTCAGCCGCCTGTGCGGTTCGTCCATGAGCGCTCTGCACACCGCCGTGCAGGCGATCCAGACCGGCAACGGCGACGTGTTCGTCGTCGGCGGCGTGGAGCACATGGGCCACGTCGGCATGATGCACGGTGTCGATCCGAACCCGCACCTGTCGCTGTACGCCGCCAAGGCGTCCGGCATGATGGGCCTGACCGCCGAGATGCTGGGCAAGATGCACGGCATCAGCCGCGAGCAGCAGGACGCGTTCGGTGAGCGTTCGCATCGTCTGGCGCACAAGGCCACCGTCGAAGGCAAGTTCAAGGATGAAATCATCCCGATGCAAGGCTACGACGAGAACGGTTTCCTGAAGATGTACGATTTCGACGAAACCATTCGTCCGGAAACCACCTTGGAAAGCCTGGCTGCATTGAAGCCTGCGTTCAATCCGAAAGGCGGCACCGTGACTGCAGGTACTTCCTCTCAGATCACCGATGGCGCTTCCTGCATGATCGTCATGAGCGCCCAGCGTGCTCAGGACCTGGGCATCCAGCCGATGGCCGTGGTGCGCGCCATGGCCGTAGCCGGTGTCGATCCGGCGATCATGGGTTATGGCCCGGTGCCGTCCACTCAGAAGGCGCTCAAGCGTGCCGGCCTGAGCATGGCCGACATCGACTTCGTCGAGCTCAACGAAGCCTTCGCCGCCCAGGCCCTGCCTGTGCTGAAGGATCTGAAACTGCTCGACAAGATGGAGGAGAAGGTCAACCTGCACGGCGGCGCGATCGCTCTGGGTCACCCCTTCGGTTGTTCCGGGGCCCGTATCTCCGGTACCCTGCTCAACGTCATGAAGCAGAACGGCGGCACTTTCGGTGTCTCCACCATGTGCGTGGGCCTTGGCCAAGGCATCACCACCGTCTTCGAACGCATCTAAGCGTTAGTGGACAAGAACCGGGGCCCAGTGCCCCGGTTTTGCTTTTTACGGCTTTTTATTTCGGGAACCGCTCATGCAGTTGCAGCCAGGACTCTATCGTCACTACAAAGGCCCGCAGTACCGTGTATTCGGTGTGGCACGTCATTCCGAGAATGAGGAAGAGGTGGTGGTCTACCAGGCGTTGTATGGCGAGTTTGGCTTGTGGGTACGACCGCTGAGCATGTTCTGCGAAGAGATCGAGGTGGACGGCAAGCGCGTTCCACGCTTTGCTTTGATTCAGGCTGAAGTCAGCCCTATCGGCAGTTTGGAAGTCTGACTGCGCATCCCCTGCGCTTGACCTTCGCTCGGTCGCCACTATATATAGCGGGGCCTTAGAACCTGTTCACGATCTGTTGCGCGTCGGCGCTACTGCGTAAAAAACAAGCTCGGAATGCTCATTTACCACTCGTAAACTCCGCTTCCTCGCTTGTTTTTGCCTTGTATCACTCTAGCTCACGAGCTCGTGAGCAGGCTCATATGGCTTCCAGCCTTCTATATTTCGCAATTCAGGAATTTTCTGATCCATGGGCAAATCGCTGGTCATCGTGGAATCCCCGGCCAAGGCCAAGACCATCAACAAGTATCTGGGCAGCCAGTACGTGGTGAAGTCGAGCATCGGCCACATCCGTGACCTGCCTACCAGCGGCTCGGCAAGCGCTACCAAGGAGCCGGCCAAGCGCGGCAAGGCCGCCGCTGGTGAAGCGCCTGCGCTGTCGCCCAAGGAAAAGGCCAAGCGTCAGCTGTTCGCTCGCATGGGCGTCGATCCCGAGCACGGCTGGAAGGCGAAGTACGAGATCCTGCCTGGCAAGGAAAAGGTGATCGAGGAACTGCGCCGCCTGGCCAAGGATGCCGACACCATCTATCTCGCAACCGACTTGGATCGCGAAGGGGAAGCCATCGCCTGGCACCTGCGCGAGTCCATTGGCGGCGATGACAGCCGCTACAAGCGCGTGGTGTTCAACGAGATCACCAAGAAGGCCATTCAGGAGGCCTTCTCCAAGCCCGGCGAACTGGACATCAACCGCGTCAACGCCCAGCAGGCGCGCCGCTTCCTCGACCGTGTGGTCGGCTACATGGTTTCGCCGCTGTTGTGGGCCAAGATAGCCCGTGGCCTGTCCGCCGGCCGTGTGCAGTCGGTGGCGGTGAAGCTGGTCGTTGCGCGTGAAAAAGAAATCCGTGCCTTCGTGCCGGAAGAATACTGGGAAGTACATGCTGATCTCGGTACCGCGAAGAACGCCAAGGTGCGCTTCGAGGTTGTGCGCGAGGGCGGTGCTGCCTTCAAGCCGGTCAATGAAGCCCAGGCCATGGCTGCGCTGGAGAAGCTCAAGGCCTCCAGCTACAGCGTGGTCAAGCGTGAAGACCGCCCGACCAGCAGCAAGCCGTCGGCGCCTTTCATCACCTCCACCCTGCAGCAGGCCGCGAGCAACCGCCTGGGCTTCGGTGTGAAGAAGACCATGATGATGGCCCAGCGTCTCTACGAGGCCGGCTACATCACCTATATGCGTACCGACTCGACCAACCTGTCCAACGACGCGGTAGAGATGGTGCGTGGCTTCATCGGCAGCGAGTACGGCGACAAGTACCTGCCGGGCAAGCCCAACCTGTATTCGAGCAAGGAAGGCGCTCAGGAGGCGCACGAAGCGATTCGCCCGTCCGACGTCAATCTGCGCCCGACCCAGCTGTCCGGTATGGAACGTGATGCCGAGCGTTTGTATGACCTGATCTGGCGCCAGTTCGTCGCCTGCCAGATGCCGCCGGCCGAATACCTGTCCACCAGCGTCACCGTGGCCGCCGGCGATTTCGAGCTGCGCGCCAAGGGCCGTATCCTCAAGTTCGACGGTTACACCCGTGTGCTGCCGCAGCAGAGCAAGCCGGGCGAGGACGATGTCCTGCCGGAAATGAAGGAAGGCGAGGGCCTCAAGCTAATCCAGCTCGACCCCAGCCAGCACTTCACCAAGCCGCCGGCACGCTACTCCGAAGCCAGCCTGGTCAAGGAGCTGGAAAAGCGCGGTATCGGTCGTCCGTCCACCTATGCGGCAATCATTTCCACCATTCAGGATCGTGGCTACGTGACGGTGCACAACCGTCGTTTCTATGCCGAGAAGATGGGCGACATCGTCACCGAGCGTCTCGACGAGAGTTTCGCCAACCTGATGGATTACAGCTTCACCGCCACCATGGAAGAGCACCTCGACGATGTGGCCCAGGGTGAGCGCGAGTGGAAGAACCTGCTCGACGAGTTCTACGGCGACTTCAAGAAGAAGCTCGAAGCGGCCGAAGCGGGCGAGGGCGGCATGCGTGCCAACCAGCCGACCCTGACCGACATCCCGTGCCGTGAGTGCGGCCGGCCGATGATGATTCGTACCGCCTCCACTGGTGTGTTCCTCGGCTGCTCCGGCTATGCGCTGCCGCCGAAAGAGCGCTGCAAGGCCACCATCAACCTGGTGCCGGGCGACGAGATTGCCGCGGATGACGAGGGCGAGTCCGAGTCCCGTGTGTTGCTCGGCAAGCATCGCTGCCCGATCTGCTCCACAGCCATGGATGCCTACCTGCTGGATGAAACCCGCAAGCTGCACATCTGCGGTAACAACCCGGATTGCACGGGCTACGAGATCGAGCAGGGTCAGTACCGCATCAAGGGCTACGAAGGGCCAAGCCTGGAGTGCGACAAGTGCGGCAGCGAGATGCAGCTCAAGACCGGCCGTTTCGGCAAGTTCTTCGGCTGTACCAACCCGAGCTGCAAGAACACCCGCAAGCTGCTGAAGAATGGCGAAGCCGCGCCGCCGAAGATGGACAAGGTGGAAATGCCCGAGCTCAAGTGCGAGAAGGTGGATGACACCTACGTGCTACGCGACGGCGCATCCGGTCTGTTCCTCGCTGCCAGCCAGTTCCCCAAGAATCGTGAAACGCGTGCGCCGCTGGTGCTGGAAATTGTCCCGCACAAGCATGAGATCGATCCGAAGTACCACTTCCTTTGCGATGCTCCGCAGAAGGATCCGGACGGTCGTCCGGCGGTGATTCGCTACAGCCGCAAGACCAAGGAACAGTACGTACAGTCCGAGGTCGACGGCAAGCCGACCGGCTGGCGTGCGTTCTACGACGGCGGTAAGTGGAAGGTCGAGGACAAGCGCTAGGGCCCGGCTCATGAGCTTCCGGGGGCGCCTGGTATTTGTATCCAGGCGCTAGCCCGCAAGATTGAAAGCCCTGAAATGCTGACGAGATACGCGTTTGGCTACGGGTCGACGCGCGTATCATGACCCGATCTGCTGTGGAGATCGCCGAGATGGCCAAAGAAATCTACACCCGCACCAATCAGAAGATTTTCTTCGCCGGTATTGCTCTGGATAACTGGCGCAAGGCCGAGGCGTCTTCCGCGTTCAACGTGCAGGCGCTGGTGCAGGCTGAGCGTGAGGCCGCGCTGTTTCACCTTTACGGTGGGCTCCTTGGGGTGTGCCATGAGATTGCGGGTTACTACCGCATGAACGACGCCGCGCCTTCGCGTGTCGAGGCGTTCGTTCAGCAGGCAGTACTCGAGGGATCGCCCAGCCCGGAGTTGGCTGAGCTGGTCGAGCTGGCGCAGCAGCGGGAAACCTGGCTGGCGCAATTGCTGGCTGCCTACGCTGAGCTGTTCCAGCCTCCGCGCGAGGAGCGCAAGGCCAAGGTCGATCCTTCGATGCCGTTGATCACGGCGGTTAGCGTCGGCGAGGAGCCTGTCGAGGTGAGCCTCGACGATATCGAGGCCTGGCGTCAGCAGCTCAAGGCCTTGATACTGCGTTTCCGCGAAGGCCTCAGTGAGTGCTGATTGGGTTTAACTGGACCAGTGGGCTGGGGATGACTCCGGCGGACTGTTACAATGTCGTGTTTTTGCACAGAGACTGAGCCATGCCTACATCCTTTCTGGAAATCGTCGAACTGCCCGATGGGCGTATTGCCCTGCGTCGTGCAGAGGATGAAGAGGCGCTGGTGACCCTGGACTTTTCCGCTGATGCCAAGGCTTTTCTGCAGGGGCAGCATATCGAGGTGGCCAAGGCCATGCTCAATGTCGGCGTGCAGATGGCCGGTCGAATGGCCGAAGGTGATTTCAGCACCGAGGAAGAAGGTCCGCGAGTCCTGCACTGACGTCGCTACGCCACAATGAAAACGGGGCTCCAATGGAGCCCCGTTTTCATTGGCGAGAATGGTTCAGCCCAGGCTGATATTCAGACTCTGCGCGCTACCGGTATTGGCTGCCTGTGCCAGGCGTTGGCGAGTGCTGCGCTCGACTGGGTGTAGCCAACTGATGACGGTGTGGCTGCGGCCCAGTTTGAGTGCTTCCTCGGCCAGCTCCAGGGCACTTTGCCCGTGCCGCGGTTGTAGCAGCAGGATGCGTTCGCGATTGAGCCCGGCTTCACGCAGCCAGCTCTGTGTGAGACTGGCGGGTGGCGCTACCAGGGTCAGCCAACGTGCATCCTGATTCTGGCTCAGTTCGCGCAGGATCGGTGCCAGTAAGTGCAGGCAGTGGCCGGCTGCGCCGCGCAAAGCCAATTCACTGAATGCCTGATCATCCTCGCCATTGGCGATATTGTCAGGAGCCAGTGGCTGCTCGCTCGACGCGCCGGCAAGGAAGGCGTCGAAAAGGGGGAGTTGTGGGCGCTCGAACGACTGCTGCATTTGCATGGCGTTTCCTCAGCGGCGGATTACACCGACGCTCAAACCTTCGATGACCAGATCCTGGTGCTCCAGGTCCACTTCGATCGGGGCGAATTCAGGATTCTCGGCAATCAGCCAGACCTTGTTGCCCTCGCGCTTGAAGCGCTTGACCGTCACCTCATCGTCGATACGGGCAACGACAATCTGGCCGTTGCGTGCTTCGCGGGTGGTATGAACGGCGAGCAGGTCACCATCGAAAATACCGATGTCCTTCATGCTCATGCCGCGCACGCGCAGCAGATAGTCGGCCTTGGGCTGAAAGAATGCCGGGTTGATCTGGCAGGATTCCTCGACATGCTGCTGTGCGAGGATCGGGGCGCCGGCTGCGACACGGCCGATCACCGGCAGGCCCTCGTCCTCGTTCGCTGCGCCCGCCTCGAAGCCGGGAATACGAATACCGCGCGACGCGCCAGGGGTCATCTCGATGGCGCCCTTGCGGGCAAGGGCCTTGAGGTGCTCTTCTGCGGCGTTGGGTGATTTGAACCCCAATTCCTGGGCTATTTCCGCGCGGGTGGGCGGGTAGCCGTTGTCTTCCAGGCAGCGTTTGATGAAGGCGAGAATCTCGGCTTGGCGTGGCGTCAGTTTCAGCATGGCGGGGCTCTGTCTTTTTATACAGTGACTGGGATTATATACAGTAAGAAGGGCTTGGCAACGATCTATTTGCAGGCGCCGGTTTTTGGCTTGTTACCCTCTTTGGCTAATCTGCGTCTCTGCTTGTTGTAAGCTGTGACCCGCCGGACAAAAGACGGCTCATGCGGCTTGACAATGGAGTGGACTGAAACGTATGTTTCAAACAAGTGTTTGTCAGGTGATAACTCATGGCTCAGTCGGAAACCGTTGAACGCATTCTCGATGCTGCGGAACAGCTGTTCGCGGAAAAAGGCTTCGCCGAGACCTCGCTGCGTCTGATCACCAGCAAGGCCGGGGTAAACCTGGCTGCCGTCAATTACCACTTCGGTTCCAAGAAGGCACTGATCCAGGCGGTCTTCTCACGCTTCCTCGGGCCATTCTGCGCCAGCCTGGAAAAGGAGCTCGATCGCCGTCAGGCCAAGTCCGACACTCAGGTTTCCCTGGAAGAGTTGCTCGAGCTGCTGGTCGAGCAGGCGCTGGCGGTCAAGCCGCGCAGTGGCAACGACCTGTCCATCTTCATGCGTCTGCTGGGCCTGGCCTTCAGTCAGAGTCAGGGGCACCTGCGCAAGTACCTCGAAGAGGTGTACGGCAAGGTATTCCGCCGCTACATGCTGCTGGTGCATGACGCCGCACCGCGTATTCCCCCGCTTGAGCTGTTCTGGCGCGTGCACTTCATGCTTGGCGCTGCCGCGTTCAGCATGTCGGGCATCAAAGCCTTGCGTGCGATGTCCGAAACCGACTTCGGGGTCAATACCTCGATCGAGCAGGTGATGCGCATGATGGTGCCGTTCCTGGCTGCGGGCATGCGCTCGGAAACCGGGATCAACGATCCGGCGTTGGCCAGTGCGCAGCTCAAGCCGCGTAGCAAGACGCCGAGCGCCGCGCCCAAGGTCTGACAGCTCAGCAGGTGGGCTTGGCTTCGCCCTTCGGCTAAGCTAGCGGCCCATGCCCGATCTCGATTTACTCCACATCTCCATTGCCGACCAGTTGCTCTATGGCTTTAGTGACGGGCAGCTGGTAGTGCGCTTGTCCGTATCCACTGCACGTAACGGCGCGGGCGAGCGCAATGGCTCGGGCTGTACGCCGCGAGGGTTGCATCAGGTTTGCGTAAAGGTCGGCGCCGGTTTGCCATTGGCAGCCGTGTTGCGCGGCCGTCGTTGGACGGGCGAAGTGTGGTCGTCGCAGTTGCACGAGCAGTTCCCCGGTCGTGACTGGATTCTCACCCGCATTCTCTGGTTAAGTGGTCTCGAACCGGGGCGTAACCGCATGGGAGAAGTGGATACCTTCCGTCGCTATATCTACCTGCATGGCACGCCGGATACGGAACCCATGGGCGAGCCGTTGTCCCATGGCTGCATTCGTTTGCGTAACACCGACATGCTGGCGCTCTTTGATCGCGTGCCGCTGAACTGCAAGGTACGCATCGGCGAGGCTTCGTGCCCGCAGTGGGCTGCAAACCAGGATTTCAAATAAGGAATACGTTCATGCAAGGCTCTTTGATGATGGACATCGCCGGTACCTGGCTGACTGCCGAGGATCGCCAGATGCTGCGCCAGCCCGAGGTGGGTGGTCTGATCATTTTTGCCCGCAACATCGAGTCGCCGCGCCAGGTACGTGAGCTATGCCAGAGCATTCGCGCCGTGCGGCCGGATCTGCTGCTGGCGGTGGATCAGGAGGGTGGGCGTGTGCAGCGCCTGCGCCAGGGCTTTCTGCGTTTGCCGGCGATGCGTGCGATTGCAGATAACCACAACGCTGAAGAACTGGCCGAGCATTGCGGTTGGCTGATGGCGACCGAAGTATTGGCGGTTGGGCTGGATCTGAGCTTCGCCCCGGTACTGGATCTCGACCACCAGCGTAGTGCGGTGGTCGGCAGCCGCGCCTTCGAGGGCGATGCGCAGCGCGCCACGACGCTGGCTGCCGCGTTCATTCGCGGCATGCACCAGGCGGGCATGGCCGCGACCGGCAAGCACTTCCCCGGGCATGGCTGGGCCGAGGCGGACTCTCACGTAGCCATTCCGGTCGACGAGCGCAGCCTCGATGAGATTCGCGCCTGCGACATGCAGCCGTTCAAGCGCCTGGCTGGCGAGCTCGATGCGGTGATGCCGGCGCACGTGATCTATCTGCAGGTCGATGAGCAGCCGGCGGGTTTCTCTCGTCGCTGGCTGCAGGACATTCTGCGCGGCGAGTTGGGCTTCGACGGCGTGATTTTCAGTGACGACCTGTCGATGGCCGGTGCGCACGTGGTCGGTGATGCCGGCAAGCGTATCGAGGCGGCGCTCACGGCCGGCTGTGACATGGGCTTGGTGTGCAATGACCGGGGCTCGGCTGAGCTGGCCCTCAGCGCATTGCAGCGCTTGCAGGTCACGCCAGCCGAGCGTTTGCAACGCATGCGCGGGCGTGGTCACGCCTGCACCGATTACCGCCAGGTGCCACGCTGGTCGGTGGCTGTGGCAGCGCTCAGAGCCGCGCAACTGATTGACTGAGGGGCGGGGCTTCTGCGGGAAGGCTGCGTGCGGCCTTGTTAAACGGCCCGCTTAAAGCGGGCTGATGCGTACCAGGGCTCCCAGGCTGCCGTGATCCAGATAGGTCAGGCTGTTGTCCTTCAAGCGCTGGGCGACTTTCATGTGTTCGCTGCTTTCCAGTAAGCCGTCGGCGCTGAAGCGATTGATCCACAATTCCAGATCCAGATCGGCGAAACGATCCTGGGTGAAGGCGAGAGTGCCTTCGACCGGGTAGTGGCCGAGGTGCGCCTCGCCACTGCTGACTGCGACGCGACTCGGTGTGGTGCTCAGCGTCTGGCTCCAGGCCTTGTGCAGCAGGACCTGATAGCCGTTGCCCGGATTGAGTTTGGCGGCTTCATTATCGAGGCTGGTGGGGCGCTCGTTGCCGGCGATCGGCAGTGCGGTGCCTGCCCAGTCGTCCGGCGCGATCTTTGGCGCGATGACAGCATCCCCAGCCTGGCGGAATACCAGCAGTTCAACCTGGTACAGGCGTTCGGCGAAGGCGCTCGGTGCGAGCAGGCAGAGCAGCAGGGCGATCAGGTGCAGTGGGCGCATCATGTGAGAGTCCTTCAGGTGGTGGGCGCGAGGCGCTCGAACAGGGCTTCCAGGGTGTTGAAGCGCTCTTCCGCGCGCTCCATGGGCACCTGGATCTTGAAGACGGTGGCGCCTTCGAATTTGTAGCGTTTCGGTTGGGCCTGGATCAGCTTTATCAGCGTCAGTGGGTCGACGCAGGTTTCTGCGGCGAACTCGATGCGGCCGCCTTGTGGGCCGGCGTCGACCTTGGTGATGCCGAGCTTTTCTGCCTGCAGCTTGAGCAGGGTCAGGCGCATCAGGTGCTTGGTCGGCTCTGGTAGCAGGCCGAAGCGGTCGATCATCTCCACCTGCAGCTCCTTCAAGCCATCCTCGTCGGTAGCCGAGGCGATGCGCTTGTAGAGGATCAGGCGGGCATGCACGTCGGGCAGGTAGTCCTCGGGGATCAGCGCCGGCACGCGCAGGTTGATCTCCGGGCCACCACCCAGCGGTTGGTCAAGGTTGGGTTGTTCGCCTTTCTGGATAGCCTTGACCGCGCGCTCGAGCATTTCCATGTACAGGGTGAAGCCGACGGCCTGAATCTGCCCGCTCTGGCCGTCGCCGAGTAGTTCGCCAGCGCCACGGATTTCCAGATCGTGCGTGGCGAGGATGAAGCCGGCGCCGAGATCCTGCGCGCCGGCGATGGCTTCCAGACGCTTCTGGGCGTCTTCGGTCATGCTCTTGCGTGGCGGCGTGAGCAGATAGGCGTAGGCCTGGTGGTGGCTACGACCGACGCGGCCGCGCAACTGGTGCAGCTGGGCCAGGCCGAATTTGTCGGCGCGCTCGATGATGATGGTGTTGGCGCTGGGTACGTCGATGCCGGTCTCGATGATGGTCGAGGCCACCAGCACGTTGAAGCGCTTGTGGTAGAAGTCGCTCATCACCTGTTCGAGATCGCGTTCGCGCATCTGCCCGTGACCGATGCCAATGCGTGCCTCGGGCACCAGTTCGGCCAGATCGGCGGCGCATTTCTCGATGGTCTTCACGTCGTTGTGCAGGTAGTACACCTGGCCGCCGCGCAGCAGCTCGCGCAGCAGCGCTTCCTTGATGGTCGGCTTGTTTTCCTCCATCACGAAGGTGCGTACCGACAGGCGCCGCGCGGGCGGCGTGGCGATGATCGACAGGTCGCGCATGCCGGCCACGGCCATGTTCAGGGTGCGCGGGATCGGCGTGGCGGTGAGGGTGAGGATATCCACCTCGCTGCGCAGCGCCTTGAGCTGTTCCTTCTGGCGCACGCCGAAACGGTGTTCTTCGTCGATGATCACCAGGCCCAGGTTGTGGAATTTTACATCGTCCTGCAACAGCTTGTGCGTGCCGATGACGATGTCCACCTTGCCTTCGGCCAGCTGCTGCACGGCGCCTTCGACTTCCTTGGCGCTCTTGAAGCGGCTCATCACCTCGACCTTCACCGGCCAGTCGGCGAAGCGGTCGCGGAAGCTGTTGTAGTGCTGCTGGGCGAGCAGGGTGGTGGGCACCAGTACGGCCACCTGCTTGCCGCTGTGCACGGCGATGAAGGCGGCGCGCATGGCCACTTCGGTCTTGCCGAAGCCGACGTCGCCGCAGACCAGGCGATCCATCGGCTTGCCGGCGAGCATGTCGTTGCGCACGGCGTCGATGGCGGTCTGTTGATCCGGGGTTTCCTCGAAGGGGAAGCCGGCGCTGAAGGTGGCATAGTCCACGGCCGGGTCCTGGAAGGCGAAACCTTCGCGGGCGGCGCGGCGGGCGTAGATGTCGAGCAGTTCGGCGGCGACGTCGCGTACCTGTTCGGCGGCCTTGCGCTTGGCCTTTTGCCAGACTTCCGAGCCGAGCCGGTGCAGTGGGGCCAGGGCATCGTCGCTGCCGCTGTAGCGGGCGATCAGGTGCAGGCTGGCCACAGGCACGTAGAGCTTGGCGTCGTCGGCGTACTGCAGGGCGAGGAATTCGGCAGCCTGGCCGTCGAATTCCATGGTTACCAGGCCCAGGTAGCGGCCGACGCCGTGATCGATATGCACCACCGGCGCACCTTCGCGCAGCTCGGTGAGGTTCTTGATCACGTTGTCGCCGCCTTCGCGGCCTTTCTCGCGACGGCGGCGCTGCATCACGCGCTGGCCGAACAGCGGGTTTTCCGGGATCAGTGCCAGCTCGTCGAGCAGCAGGCCCTCATCCAGCGGCGCGATGCAGATGTTCAGGCGTTCGGCACTTTCGACGAAGGCAGGCCAGCCGTTGACCTCCTTCGGCTTGAGCTTGAGGCGGGCGAGCAGTTCCAGCAGCACTTCGCGGCGACCGGCCGACTCGGCGCAGAACAGCACGCGGCCCTGATATTCCTCGATGAAGCGGCGCAGCGCCGCCAGCGGCTCGCCGGCCTTGGCCTGGATGGCCAGGTCGGGCAGGGCGCGGGCGTCGAAGCGGGTCTGACCGACGCCGGGTTCGATATCGTCCTGGTTGACCACCACGCGCGGCCAGTTCTTCAGGCGCGCGAAGCATTCGTCTACCGGCAGGAAGATGTCGGCCGGCGGCAGCAGCGGGCGTTCCGGGTCGACGCGGCGGTCTTCATAGCGGTTGCGCGCATCCAGCCAGAACTGCTCGGCGGCTTTCTCGATACCCGGCAGGGAGAACACCTGGGTGTCGCTCGGAAGGTAGTCGAACAGGGTGCCGGTTTCTTCGAAGAACAGCGGCAGGTAGTACTCGATGCCAGCCGGGGTGATGCCGGACGAGAGATCCTGATAGATCGGGCAACGGCGAAAATCCACGTCGAAACGCTCGCGAAAGCGCCCGCGGAAATCGGTGACGGCTTTCTTCTCCAGTGGGAATTCGCGCGCCGGCAGCAGGCGGATCGACTCGACCTTGTCCACCGAGCGTTGGTTTTCCGGGTCGAAGGTGCGCAGGGTTTCGATCTCGTCATCGAACAGGTCGATGCGGTAGGGCGTGTCGCTGCCCATCGGGAAGAGGTCGATCAGCGCGCCGCGCACGGCGAATTCACCGTGCTCGTACACCGTATCTACGCAGCGGTAGCCGGCGGCCTCAAGGCGCGTGCGCATCTGCTCCACATCCAGCTTCTGGCCGACATCCAGCACCAGGCTGCTACCCAGTAGGAAGCGCTTCGGCGCCAGGCGGTGTAGGGCAGTGGCGATCGGCACTACGAGAATGCCGCGGCTCAGTTGCGGTAGCCGATACAGAGCGGCGATACGCTGGGAGATGATGTCCTGGTGCGGCGAGAATACGTCGTAGGGCAGGGTTTCCCAGTCGGGGAAATGCAGCACCGGCAGGTCCGGGGCGAAGAAGGCCAGTTCTTCCTGCAGGCGCTCGGCGCTCTGGCTGCCCTCGGTCAATACCAGGGTGAAACGCCCGGCATTGCTGGCCGCTTCGGCTATCGCCAGAGAGAGGGCGGCGCCGGGCAGATTGCCCCATTGCTGTTTGCCGGCGCTGGCCGGCAGAGACGGAAGACGCAGTACGGACACGGGCGGCTCACGATCATTACGAAGGGCCGGGAATTGTAGCGGGGCTTGCTGGTCAATGTCAGTCACGACAGGCGCGCATTGCTCCCACGAGCGCACGCCGTCATAATGTAGCCCCTTTTTTCAGCCCCTACATGTGGAAGGTACTGCCCGTGACTCAGAAGCCCGACCAGTGTCTCGGTGAATGGATCGATCGTGAAGCCCTCGCGGAAGCGATGATTCCGCTGATTGGTCAGCTCTATCGCAACAACAATGTGGTGACCTCGATCTACGGTCGTGGCCTGATCAATCGTTCGGTCATCGACATCCTCAAGGCTCACCGTTTCGCCCGTCACCGCCTGGCTGAAGAAGCCGAGCTGTCGGTGCACGACACCTTCCCCATGCTCAAGGCCATGAGCGAGCTCAAGCTGGGCGCCGCTTCCGTGGACCTGGGCAAGCTGGTTGCCAAGTTCAAGGCCGAAGGCGCTGGTCGTGGCGTCGAGCAGTTCGTCAAGGACGAGCTGGCCGATGTGGTCGGCAAGCAGAACGGTTCGGCCCGTGAAGGCACCGATGTGGTGCTGTATGGCTTCGGTCGTATCGGCCGCCTGCTGGCGCGCATCCTGATCGAGAAGACCGGTGGCGGTGACGGCCTGCGTCTGCGTGCCATCGTCGTGCGCAAGGGCGCCAGCAATGACCTGGTCAAGCGTGCCAGTCTGCTGCGTCGTGACTCGGTGCACGGCAAGTTCAACGGCACCATCACCATCGATGAAGAGAACAACACCCTGACGGCCAACGGCAACCTGATCCAGGTGATCTACGCCAAGGACCCGAAGGAAGTCGACTACACCCAGTACGGCATCAAGAACGCACTGCTGGTGGACAATACCGGTGTATGGCGTGACGCCGAGGGTCTGGGGCAGCATCTGACCTGCCCGGGTGTCGATCGCGTGGTTCTCACTGCGCCTGGCAAGGGCGCGCTGAAGAACATCGTGCATGGCATCAACCACGGCGAAATCACCGCCGAGGACAAGATCATCTCCGCTGCTTCCTGCACCACCAACGCCATCGTGCCGGTGCTCAAGGCGGTCAATGATCAGTACGGCATCGTCAACGGTCACGTCGAGACCGTTCACTCCTACACCAACGACCAGAACCTGATCGACAACTTCCATAAAGGCAGTCGTCGTGGTCGCAGCGCCGCGCTGAACATGGTCATCACCGAAACCGGCGCGGCTACCGCTGCTGCCAAAGCGCTGCCAGTGCTCAAGGGCAAGCTGACCGGCAACGCCATTCGTGTGCCGACGCCGAACGTGTCGATGGCCATCCTCAACCTGAACCTGGAAAAGGCCACCACCCGCGAAGAGATCAATGAGTACCTGCGCCAGATGGCCATGCACTCGGATCTGCAGAAGCAGATCGATTTCGTCAGCTCGCAGGAAGTGGTATCGACCGACTTCGTCGGTTCGCGCCACGCGGGTGTGGTCGATGCCGAAGCCACCATCGCCAACGATAACCGCGTCGTGCTGTACGTCTGGTACGACAACGAGTTCGGTTACAGCTGTCAGGTGGTGCGCGTGATGGAAGACATGGCGGGGGTCAACCCGCCGGCTTTTCCGCGCTGATAGCCGGATAGCGTAAAAAGGAACGGGAGCCTCGGCTCCCGTTTTTTATGCGCAAGAATTGATGCAAATCAGCGCCGGGATTGTTGCGCCCTGTTACCGAAAAGCCAAAAAAAGCAAGCGCTTGGGTGGTCAGTGCGGGGGGGCGTCTTTATAATCGAGCAGATTTTTTACCCAGGTTTGGCGCCGTCCTCCATGCCCATATCGTATCGGCGTGGTTGGGTCTATTAGACTTTTGATTGCGCCGCCTGTCCTATAAAAAGCTTTCTAAATCAGTGGTTAGGCAAACCTATGATCAAACTAAAGCATGGGCTCGATTTGCCCATAACGGGTGCGCCGGCACAGCGTATCGAGGCCGCCAGGCCCGTGCGCAGTGTCGCCGTCATCGGCTTCGACTATCACGGGATGAAGCCGACGATGGAAGTGCAGGTCGGTGATCGGGTCAAGCTCGGTCAATTGCTGTTTACCGACAAGAAGACACCCGGCGTGCGCTACACCGCCCCCGCTGCTGGCGTGATCAGCGCCATTCACCGTGGCGAAAAGCGTGTTCTGCAGTCCGTGGTCATCGATATCGATGGCGACGAGCAGGAGACCTTCGCCCAGTACGATGCCGGCCAGCTCGAAGCGCTGAGTGACGAGCAGGTTCGCGAAAACCTGCAGCAGTCCGGCCTTTGGACCGCTCTGCGTACGCGTCCGTTTAGCAAAGTGCCGGCGCTCGATGCCGTGCCCAGCTCGATCTTCGTCACCGCCATCGATACGCACCCGCTCGCTGCCGATCCGGCGGTGATCATCGCTGAACATGCCGCTGATTTCGAAAATGGCCTGAAGGTTCTCGGCAACCTGGCCAAGGTGTTCCTGTGCAAGGCCGATGGCGCCAACCTGCCTGGCGAAAAGCTGGCCAAGGTGCAGAGCGAGGCCTTCTCCGGTCCGCATCCGGCCGGTCTGGCAGGCACTCACATTCACTTCCTCGATCCGGTCAGTACCAGCAAGAGCGTCTGGCAGATCGGTTATCAGGACGTGATTGCCGTTGGCAAACTGTTCACCACCGGTCAACTGTTCGTCGAGCGCGTGGTCGCCCTCGGTGGTCCGGTTGCCGAACAGCCGCGTCTGCTGCGCACCCGTCTGGGCGCCAGCCTGGAAGAACTCACTGCTGGTGAACTCAAGCCCGGCTTCAATCGGGTGATTTCCGGTTCGGTGTTCGGCGGTCGTACCGCGCAGGGCGCTTTCGCCTTCCTCGGTCGTTACCACAACCAGGTGTCCTGCCTGAGCGAAGGTAACGAGCGCGAGATGATGCACTACCTGCGTGCCGGCGTTAACAAGCACTCGGTACTGAACATCTTCGTCTCCAAGCTGGCCGGCGCCAAGCTGTTCAACTTCACCACCACCACCAACGGCAGCCCGCGTGCCATGGTGCCAGTAGGCAACTACGAGGCGGTGATGCCGCTGGATATCCTGCCGACTCAACTGCTGCGCTACCTGATCGTCGGTGACACCGAGATGGCCCAGAAGCTGGGTTGCCTGGAACTCGACGAAGAAGACCTGGCGCTGTGCACCTATGTCTGTGCCGGCAAGTATGAATATGGCCCGATCCTGCGGGACAACCTCACCCGCATCGAGAAGGAGGGTTAATCCGTGGGCATTCGTGCATTTCTCGACAAGATCGAGCACAACTTCGAAAAGGGCGGCAAGTACGAAAAGTGGTACGCCCTCTACGAAGCCATCGACACCTTCTTCTATCGTCCTGGCAGTGTGACTAAAACAACCGCTCACGTGCGTGATGGCATCGACCTCAAGCGCATGATGATCACCGTGTGGCTGTGCACCTTCCCGGCGATGTTCTTCGGCATGTGGAACGCCGGCTACCAGGCCAACCTGATCTTCGCCCAGAGCCCCGAGCTGTTGGCGAGCCAGGATGGTTGGCGCTTCGCCCTGATCGGCTCGCTGGCCGGTTTCGATCCGAACAGCCTGTGGGACAACTTCATCCAGGGCGCGGCCTACTTCCTGCCTGTCTACGCGGTGACCTTCATTGTCGGCGGCTTCTGGGAAGTGCTGTTCGCTTCGATCCGCCGTCACGAGGTCAACGAAGGCTTCTTCGTCACCTCCGTGCTGTTCGCCCTGATCCTGCCGCCGAGCATTCCGCTGTGGCAGGTGGCCCTGGGTATCAGCTTCGGTGTGGTGATCGGCAAGGAAGTGTTCGGTGGCACCGGCAAGAACTTCCTCAACCCGGCGCTGACCGGTCGTGCCTTCCTGTTCTTCGCCTATCCGGCGCAGATGTCGGGTGACGCGGTCTGGACTACGGTCGATGGCTTTGCGGGCGCTACTTCGCTGAGCCTGGCGGCTTCCGGCGGCATCGAGAACGTGATCAACAACGGCATCACCTGGATGGACGCCTTCATCGGCACTATTCATGGCTCGCTCGGCGAAACCAGCACCCTGGCCATCGCCATCGGCGGCCTGGTTCTGCTGGTCACCAAGATCGCCTCCTGGCGCATCGTCGCTGGCGTGATGCTGGGCATGATCGGTCTGAGCCTGCTGTTCAACACGATTGGCTCTGCCTCCAACCCGATGTTCGCCATGCCCTGGTACTGGCATCTGGTGGTGGGCGGCTTCGCCTTCGGCATGTTCTTCATGGCCACCGACCCGGTGTCGGCCTCCATGACCAACACCGGCAAGTGGATCTTCGGCGCCCTGATCGGCGTGATGGTCGTACTGATCCGTGTGGTCAACCCGGCCTTCCCCGAGGGCATGATGCTGGCGATTCTGTTCGCCAACCTGTTTGCACCGCTGATCGACCACTTCGTCGTTCAAGCCAATATCAAGCGGAGGCTGGCACGCAATGTCTAGTCAAAAAGAATCCACCGTTCGCACGCTGACGGTGGCCGTGCTGGTGTGCCTGGTGTGCTCGGTGTTCGTCGCCGGCGCTGCCGTGGCACTGAAGCCGACCCAGGTTGAAAACCGTCTGCTGGACAAGCAGCGCAGCATCCTGGCCATTGCCGGCCTGGGTGAGGCAGGCATGTCCGGTGCCAAGGTCAAGGAAGTGTTCGACAGCACCGTCACTGCCAAGCTGGTGGACCTGGAGAGCGGCAAGTTCTCCGATGCGTTCGATCCGCTCACCTTCGACCCGCTGAAGGCCGCCAAGGACCCGAAAACCTCCGATGCTCTGAAGGGCAGCGAAGACATCGCCGGGATCAAGCGCCAGGAGCGTTACACCACCGTTTACCTGGTGGAGAAGGACGGCGAAATGGAAACCCTGATCCTGCCGGTGCGTGGTTATGGCCTGTGGTCGACCCTGCACGGCTTTATCGCGGTGAAAGGGGATCTGAACACCGTCGTGGGCATGGGCTTCTACCAGCATGGCGAGACCCCCGGCCTCGGCGGCGAGGTGGACAATCCGAAATGGAAAGGCCAATGGCCCGGCAAGACCCTGTTCGATGAAAACGGCAAACTCGCCGTACAGATCGTCAAGGGCGGTGTCGATCCGCAGAGCCCGCAAGCTACTCACCAAGTCGACGGCCTGGCCGGCGCCACTCTGACCAGCGTCGGTGTGGACAAGCTGCTGAAGTTCTGGCTCGGCCAGAACGGCTTCGGCCCGTTTATCGCTAACCTGCGTGCAGGGGAGGCTTGATCATGTCGCAGCCGACTATTAAAGAAGTCCTGCTCAACCCGATCTTCAACAACAACCCCATTGGCCTGCAGATCCTCGGTATCTGCTCGGCCCTGGCGGTCACGTCCAATCTGCAGACCGCGCTGGTGATGTCCGCCGCGCTGACGCTGGTGACCGGTTTCTCCAACCTGTTCATCTCGATGATCCGCAGCCAGATTCCAGGCTCGATCCGCATGATCGTGCAGATGGTGATCATCGCCTCGCTGGTGATCGTGGTCGATCAGGTGCTCAAGGCCTATGCCTTCAGCCTGTCCAAGCAGTTGTCGGTGTTCGTCGGCCTGATCATCACCAACTGCATCGTGATGGGCCGTGCCGAAGCCTTCGCCATGCAGAACCCGCCCGTGCTGTCGTTCTTCGACGGCATCGGTAACGGTCTGGGCTACAGCGCCATGCTGATCGCTCTGGGCATCATTCGCGAGTTGTTCGGTGCGGGCAAACTGATGGGCTACGAGGTCTTCTCGGTGGTCAACGATGGTGGCTGGTACCAGCCCAACGGCATGCTGCTGCTGCCGCCTTCGGCGTTCTTCCTGATCGGCCTGTTCATCTGGGCAATCCGTAGCTGGAAGAAGGATCAGGTCGAGGTCAATGCCTACAAGATGGCACCTCAGGTATCCAGCAAGGAGGCCTACTAATGGAGCACTATCTCAGCCTGCTGGCCAAGGCCGTGTTCGTCGAGAACATGGCACTGGCCTTCTTCCTCGGCATGTGTACCTTCATCGCCATCTCCAAGAAGGTCGAGACCGCAATCGGTCTGGGCATCGCGGTGATCGTGGTACAGGTCATCACGGTACCGGCGAACAACCTGATCTACACCTACCTGCTCAAGGACGGCGCGCTGGCATGGGCTGGCCTGCCTGAGGTCGACCTGAGCTTCCTCGGTCTGCTCAGCTACATCGGTGTGATCGCGGCCATCGTGCAGATCCTCGAGATGCTGTTGGATAAATACGTACCGGCGCTCTACAACGCGCTGGGTGTATTCCTGCCGCTGATCACCGTGAACTGCGCCATCATGGGCGGCACCCTGTTCATGGTCGAGCGTGACTACAACCTGGCCGAAAGTACCGTGTACGGCTTTGGTTCGGGTCTGTCCTGGGCGCTGGCGATCGCTGCGCTGGCCGGCATCCGCGAGAAACTCAAGTACAGCGATGTACCGGCTGGCCTGCAGGGTCTGGGCATCACCTTCATCACCATCGGTCTGATGTCGCTGGGCTTCATGTCCTTCTCCGGCGTGCAGCTGTAAGGAAAGGATGAACAGATGAATTACGAAATCTTCCTCGCCATCGGCATGTTCACCGCCATCGTCCTGGCGTTGGTGGTGGTGATTCTCGCTGCCCGCGCCAAGCTGGTCTCCAGCGGCGACGTGAGCATCGAGATCAACGGCGAAAAAACCATCGTGGTACCGGCTGGCGGCAAGCTGCTGCAAACCCTGGCCAACCATAACATCTTCCTGTCTTCCGCTTGCGGCGGCGGCGGTACCTGCGCCCAGTGCAAGTGCATCGTGGAAAGCGGTGGTGGCGAGATGCTGTCCACCGAAGAGTCGCACTTCACCAAGCGCGAGGCCCGTGAGGGCTGGCGCCTGTCCTGCCAGACTCCGGTCAAGCAGGATATGAAGATCGAAGTTCCGGAAGAGGTCTTCGGCGTCAAGAAGTGGGAGTGCACCGTCGAATCCAACCCGAACGTCGCCACCTTCATCAAGGAGCTGACACTGAAGCTGCCGGAAGGCGAGAACGTCGACTTCCGCGCCGGTGGTTACGTGCAACTGGAGTGCCCGCCGCACACCGTGTACTACAAGGACTTCGACATTCAGGAGGAGTATCGCGGCGACTGGGACAAGTTCAACCAGTGGAAGTACGTGTCCAAGGTCGACGAGACCGTGATCCGTGCCTATTCCATGGCCAACTACCCGGAAGAGCGCGGTCTGGTGAAGTTCAACATCCGTATCGCCTCGCCGCCCCCCGGCAAGGACGATCTGCCGCCGGGCAAGATGTCTTCCTATGTGTTCAGTCTCAAGCCGGGCGACAAGATCACCGTGTACGGACCCTTTGGTGAGTTCTTCGCCAAGGACACCGACGCCGAGATGGTCTTCATCGGTGGTGGTGCCGGCATGGCGCCGATGCGTTCGCACATCTTCGACCAGCTCAAGCGCCTGAAATCCAAGCGCAAGATCAGCTTCTGGTACGGTGCGCGCTCCATGCGCGAATCGTTCTACAACGAAGAGTACGATCAGCTGGCCGCGGAAAACCCGAACTTCGAATGGCACCTGGCGCTGTCCGACCCGCAGCCGGAAGACAACTGGACCGGTCTCAAGGGCTTCATTCACAACGTGCTGTACGAGAACTACCTGAAGGACCACCCGGCTCCTGAGGATTGCGAGTTCTACATGTGCGGCCCACCCATGATGAACGCCGCAGTAATCAAGATGCTCACCGACCTGGGTGTCGAGCCGGAGAACATCCTCCTCGACGACTTCGGCGGCTAACGCATGAGGTCTGCTGTACTCCAGCCCGTTATCGCTGTCGCCCTGGCGACAGCCCTAACGGGCTGCTTGCATTCTGAACGGATCGAAGAGTTCGGTGGCCCGACCATGGGCAGCACCTATTCGATCAAATACGTCCGCAGTGAAGGTGTCGCGCCGCAAGCCGAACTCAAGGCCGCGACCGAGGCGATCCTCGCCGAGATCGATCTGCAGATGTCCACTTATCGCGATGATTCGCTGATCGAGCAGTTCAACCAGGCGCCGGCTGGCACCTGCCAGGCCATGCCCAAGGGCGTGCTGGACTTGGTGCGCGCCGGTGATCGCCTGCATCAGGAGAGCCAGGGCTATTTCGACCTGACGCTGGAGCCGTTGCTCGACCTCTGGGGTTTCGGACCCAAAGGGCAGGGCGAGGCCGTGCCGGACGCTGAACGCCTGGCTGAAGTGCGCCAGCGGGTCGGTCAACAGCACCTGAGAATCGAAGGCGAGCAACTGTGCAAGGACGTCGACGTGGAAGTCGACTTCAACAGCATCGCGGCTGGCTACGCTGTCGATCGGATCGTCGCGCGTCTGGGCGAGTTGGGTGTCACCAGTTACTTGGTCGAGGCCACCGGTGAGCTCAAGGCGGCTGGCTTCAAGCCCGATGGCAGCCACTGGCGTATCGGCCTGGAGGCGCCGCGTAATGATCAGCGCGTCGCTCAGCGCATCCTGCAGCTCGATGGTTACGGTATTTCCACCTCGGGTGACTATCGCAACTACTTCGAAGAGAACGGCCAACGCTATTCGCACACGCTCGATCCGCTGACCGGCAAACCGGTCAATCACAAACTGGCAGCTGTCACGGTGGCCGATCCATCGACCTTGCGCGCCGATGGCTTGTCTACTCTATTGATGGTGCTGGGGCCGGATGCCGGCATGGCCTTCGCCGAGCGCAACGGTATCGCGGCTTTTTTCGTGACGCGTGAGGGCGAGGGCTTCGTCACACAGGGCACGACCGCATTCGAGCAGCTATTCGCTGCAGGAGATGAGCAATGACGTTTCTGGTGGTATTTCTGACCATGATCCTGGTCGTCGGCATGATGGCCGTTGGCGTGATCATGGGGCGCAAGCCCATCGCCGGCTCATGCGGCGGTATCGCCAATCTGGGTATCGAGAAGGAGTGCTCGATCTGTGGCGGTAGCCGTGAGAAGTGCGAAGAGGTCAATCGCGACAAGAGCGAAGCGCCCAACACCGACCTGGCTTACGACGCGAGCAAGCGCTAAGCCGGCTGGTAGCTTTGATAGCCGGCAGCTGTAATCCACTGCCGGCCCTGCCGAGGGTGCGCCACAAGCGCTCCGGCCTGATCTGAAGGAGTAAACATGGCGGTCTACAACTACGATGTGGTGGTGCTGGGCTCCGGCCCGGCGGGCGAGGGCGCGGCGATGAACGCGGCCAAGGCCGGGCGCAAGGTGGCCGTGGTGGACAACCGCCCGCTGGTCGGCGGCAACTGTACCCACCTGGGGACCATTCCGTCCAAGGCGCTGCGCCACTCGGTGCGGCAGATCATGCAGTTCAATACCAACCCGATGTTTCGCCAGATCGGCGAGCCACGCTGGTTTTCCTTCCCCGATGTGCTGAAAAGCGCGGAGAAGGTGATCGCCAAGCAGGTCACTTCGCGTACCGGCTACTACGCTCGCAACCGCATCGACACCTATTTCGGCACCGCCAGCTTCGCTGACGATCAGACGGTCGAAGTGGTTTGCCTCAATGGCGTGGTGGAAAAGCTGGTGGCCAAGCAAATCGTCATCGCCACTGGTTCGCGTCCCTATCGCCCGGCTGACGTCGATTTTCGCCACCCGCGTATCTACGATAGCGACACCATTCTCAGCCTCGGCCATACGCCGCGTCGCCTGATCATCTACGGAGCCGGGGTGATCGGTTGCGAGTACGCTTCGATCTTCAGTGGCCTGGGTGTACTGGTCGACCTGATCGATAACCGCGATCAACTGCTCAGCTTCCTCGATTCGGAAATCTCCGACGCGCTTTCCTATCACCTGCGCAACAACAACGTGCTGATTCGTCACAACGAAGAGTACGAGCGCATCGAGGGGGTGGAGAACGGCGTGGTGCTGCACCTGAAATCGGGCAAGAAGATCAAGGCCGACGCCCTGCTGTGGTGTAACGGCCGTACCGGCAACACCGATCAGTTGGGCCTGGAGAACATCGGCATTGCGGTCAACAGCCGTGGCCAGATCCAGGTCGACGAGTACTACCGCACCGAGGTCAGCAACATCTACGCCGCCGGTGACGTGATCGGCTGGCCGAGCCTGGCCAGTGCTGCGGCTGACCAGGGCCGTTCCGCTGCCGGCAGCATCGTCGAAAATGGCAGCTGGCGTTTCGTCGATGACGTACCGACCGGCATCTACACCATTCCGGAGATCAGTTCGATCGGCAAGACCGAGCGTGAACTGACCCAGGCCAAGGTGCCTTACGAAGTCGGCAAGGCCTTCTTCAAGGGCATGGCCCGTGCGCAGATCTCGGTCGAACCAGTGGGCATGCTGAAGATTCTCTTCCACCGTGAAACCCTGGAAGTGTTGGGTGTGCACTGCTTTGGCTATCAGGCCTCGGAGATCGTCCACATCGGTCAGGCGATCATGAACCAGAAGGGCGAAGCCAACAGCATCAAGTACTTCATCAACACCACCTTCAACTACCCGACCATGGCCGAGGCCTATCGGGTTGCCGCGTTCGACGGCCTCAACCGGCTTTTTTGAGCGGCTCCGGCCGGCGGCCTGAGCCGGTCGGGGAGTCAGGCTGGGTAGTGGCTTCCGAGTGGCGCTGGCCGAATCGGGAGAGCTTCTAGCGTCTCAGGCGGCAGCAAACGACAAAACCGGCCTAGTGCCGGTTTTGTCGTTGTTGGCTGCTGCATCTGGGCTACGCGGCCGGTTGCGTTCGATTACTCGACCAGGTAGGCCGCGACCTTCTCAGCCAACAAGGCCTGCGCGACTTGAGGCGAGGCACGCGCGGTATCGATGGTGAAGGGGGTAGTCTGCCAGGGTTCATATTCATACTGGCTGACCGATCGCCAGGTCGGTGGTACGAGGCCAGGCACATCGCTGGTTCTCGATTCGACGCGCTGCCGGTGAATGGTTTCATCGGAGCAGATGACTTGCACGTTCAGCAGTCGACAGTTGGCTTTGGCTGCCGTTGAGGCCCAGGCTGCGCGGCTTTCCTGTAAAGGGTTGACGCAGTCGGCGACAACCAGACAGCCATTGTTCAAGTTGTCCAGCGCCATGGCATTGGCGACCGCGTAGCCATCGCTGCCGATTTCGCTGCCCATGGCCTGATTGTTGCGCAATGACTGCTCGATACTGTCGATACGTAGGTAAACAGCGCCTCGGCTGGCCGCCAGTGTCCTGGCTAAGGTGGTTTTGCCGGTGCCTGGAAGGCCGCTGAACACGACAAGCATGGCCGGCCTAGCTACCCAGCGTCCGCACCGCGACCCCGGGAAGGTCGGTGATGATGCTGTCAACGCCGAAGTCGGCAAGACGGCGCATTAGCGCCGGTTCGTTGACCGTCCATACCGACACGTGCAGCCCCTGCTTCTGCGCCTTGAGCAGGCGCTCGGGAGTGCACAGCGTCCAGTTCAGGGCCAGCAGGTGGCAGTCGTAATGCGCCGCGACTTTCAGCGGGTCGAGCCAGGCGTACTCGGCAACCAGACCCAGCTGCAGTTGCGGGGTCAGTTCACGTGCGGCCTTGAGTACCTCGCGTGAGCTGGAGGTGATGGTGATCTGCTCGCGCAGGCCGAAGCGCTCGACGAGTTCCGAGATGGCCAGCACGGTGCGTGCGGCGCGGACCTTGGAGGCGCTTTTCACCTCCAGTTGCCAATGCTCGAACCGGCACTGCTCGAACAGGTCCTGCAGGCGTGGAATCGGGCAGGGCCGCACCCAGCCCGGGCCGCCCTTGCGCGCGTCGTACTTGATCAGATCGGCAGCATCATGCTCGACCACCTTGCCGCGCAGGCCGGTGGTGCGCTTGAGGGTTGGGTCGTGAATCACCATCAACTCGCCGTCGCGTGACAGGTGCAGATCCAGCTCGCAACGATTGACGCCATGCTCCAGGCAACGCTGGAAACTGGCTAGGGTATTTTCCGGGGCTTCGCCCTTGGCGCCACGATGGCCATAGATGAGAGTCACTGTTGCTCCTTGGCGGTGTCGAGGTGGTGCGGCCGGTGGTGGCGCACGCTGTTGATCACGTGATCGTATTCGAAGTAGACGCTGAACTCGCGGTAGTCCCAGCGGGTGATCGGCGGTTGGCCGACTGGGTTGTGTTCCTCATCGGCCAGACCGAAGCGCTCCAGCACCGAGCGCTTGGACTCGCCCTTCTGTGGCAGGTTGCGGGCATCGATATCCGCGCCCTGGCTGCCTACCGGAATGGTCAGGGTGTCGGCGAAGGAAGAGGTAGGGGCGAGAAGGGCGAGTAGCAGTGCGATGCGGTACATGGCGGTTCCTTTGCGGCGGTCATTCGCGGGCCTGGCGACGTTCCAGGGCCTGTCTCTGCAGAATATGCCGGGCCAGCAACTGGCGCTGTGCGTCGGTCAACGCTTCGAACTCGGTGCCGATATCGTACTGGCCGTCGCTGCGCGCGCTGCAGTGCACCACCTGGGCGCGTAGCAGCAGGCCGAGCGCCTGTGGCATCAATACCATCTTGATTGCCAGGTGGCTGCCCGGTGCCACAGCCTGGGTATGGCTGAAGCTGATGCCGCCTTCGGACAGCGATACCTGGCGCGGGGCGCCGATGTCGCGCAACAGGCTCTGCGCAACCGCCTGGCCAAGCAGGTCGATGCGCTTGTTGATCACTTTCAGGTAGTTGGCCAGGGTGCGGTCGCGTTCGCTGATGTGGCGCAGCAGATGCTGCGACTCGAAGTCCATCAGGTGCAGATCGCTGAGCAGATTGAATAGCGGCGACGGGTCGTGAAGTACGTCGCTGGCCTGGGCTTCGGCCCCGGACAGCAGGCTGAATTCCAGTGCGATCGTATCCTCGATACGGTAGTATTCGCGGCGATCATCTACATCGTTAGTCGACATGGCGAACCCATGAAAGCAGTGGTGGTCGAAGAGCCTGTTGAAGGCTTCGCGAACGGTATGCGAGCCAGGCGAACATCGCTGGGCAAGCGCCGGTTACGAATGGTAAACGAGCAATTCTCGCTTCGCTCGCCCCTTCGGGGTCACACTGAAGTGTGAGTCATAAGTGGCTTTCCAAGTGTTTTTAGCGCAGCAGGCCCGTTACGCAGCCGACTTCGAGTTGCTTCTGAGTGTAAGGCCGCTGATCTGGCCCCGCCACATGGACGTTTTTCTTTCCCTCGAATCTCTCCGACATGTTCAGACCTCTGTTCGTATTCATCGGTACGCGCTACACGCGAGCCAAGCGCCGCAACCATTTCGTTTCCTTCATTTCCCTGACGTCCATGCTCGGCCTCACCCTGGGGGTGATGGTGATGATCCTGGTGCTGTCGGTGATGAATGGTTTCGACCACGAAATGCGCACCCGTGTGCTGGGGATGATTCCTCACGCCACGGTCGAGTCGCCGACTCCGGTCAGTGACTGGCCGGCACTGGCGCGTCAGGTCGAGCGCCATCCGCGCGTCGAGGCGCTGGCCCCCTTCACCCAGATGCAGGGCTTGCTGACGCACGACGGCAAGGTGCAGAAGGTATTGATCAATGCCATCGATCCCGAGCAGGAGCGCAAGGTCTCGATCATCGATGACTTCTTCCAGGAAGGCAGTCTCGACAGCCTGCAGCCAGGTGATTTCGCCATGGTCATTGGTGACAAGGCCGCGGCCAAGCTGGGCCTCAAGCTCGGTGACAAGGTCACCTTCGTCGCCCCCGAAGTCACCGTGACCCCGGCCGGCATGTTCCCGCGCCTGAAACGCTTCACCGTCACCGGCATCTTTCATGTCGGCGCCGGCGAGATCGATGGTGCCTTGGCGCTGGCCAACATCAGTGACCTGGCACGTCTGCAGCGCTGGAAGCCGGATCAGGTACAGGGCCTGCGCCTGAAGTTCGACGACCTGTTCCAGGCACCGCGCAGCGCCTGGGAAATCGCCCAGACCCTTGACGGCGATTTCTACGCCCGCGACTGGACTCGTACCCACGGCAACCTGTATCAGGCCATCCGCATGGAGAAGACCATGATCGGCTTGCTGCTGCTGCTGATCGTCGCGGTGGCTGCCTTCAACATCATCTCCACCCTGGTGATGGTGGTGACCGACAAGAAGGGCGATATCGCCATCCTGCGCACCCTTGGCGCCACGCCGCGGCAGATCATGGCCATCTTCATGGTGCAGGGCACCGTGATCGGCGTGGTCGGTACTTTCATCGGTGCCGTGCTGGGGATCGTCGCTGCGCTCAACGTCAGCAGCCTGATCGCCGGCATCGAGCACCTGCTGGGCATCAAATTTCTCAATGCCGATGTCTATTTCATCGATTACCTGCCTTCGCAATTGCAGAGCGCCGACGTGGTGATGGTTTGTACCGCGGCGCTGCTGCTGAGCTTCTTCGCTACCCTGTATCCGGCCTGGCGCGCCGCGCGCACCCAGCCCGCCGAGGCCCTGCGCTATGAGTGAAACCATGAATCAGAACGCCATGAAACAGCACAATGCCGTGCTCAGCTGCCGCAATCTGAGCAAGCGTTACGACGAGGGCCCCGAATCGGTGATCGTGCTCGATGGGCTCGAACTGGAACTCTTTCCCGGTGAGCGCGTGGCCATCGTCGGCAGCTCCGGCTCCGGCAAGAGCACCCTGCTGAACATGCTCGGCGGCCTGGATACGCCCAGCGAGGGCAGTGTCTGGCTGGCCGGTGAGCAACTGTCGGCGCTCAGCGAGACTGCCCGCGGCCTGCTGCGTAACCGGGCGTTGGGTTTCGTCTATCAATTCCATCACCTGCTGGCCGAGTTCACTGCGCTGGAGAACGCCTGCATGCCGCTGCTGATCGGCAAGACGTCGATCGCCGAAGCGCGCCAGCGTGCGACTGCATTGCTGGAGCGCGTGGGCCTGGGGCATCGCCTCAATCACAAGCCGTCAGAACTGTCCGGTGGCGAGAGGCAGCGTGTGGCCATCGCCCGCGCCCTGGTCAATCGCCCGGGGCTGGTATTGCTTGACGAGCCTACCGGTAACCTCGACCAGCACACCGCCGAAGGTATTCAGGAGCTGATGCGCGAGCTCAGCCGCGATTCCAACACCGCGTTCCTGGTGGTGACCCACGACATGCAGCTGGCCCGCCAGATGGATCGCGTGCTCAGCCTGCAGGACGGCAAGCTGGTGACCCTCTGATGTTTCGTCCGCTGAGTATCTTCATCGGCGCTCGCTATACACGGGCCAAGCGCCGCAATCACTTCATCTCCTTCATTTCGCTGACTTCGATGATCGGTCTGGCGCTCGGCGTGCTGGCGATGATCGTGGTGCTGTCGGTGATGAACGGCTTCCAGAAGGAAATGAGCTCGCGCATCCTCGGCATGGTGCCGCACGCCATGCTCTATGGCGCCGAGCCGGTTGCCGACTGGCGCGCCCTGGCGGCAAAGGCCATGGCCAATCCGCAGGTGCAGGCTGCAGCGCCTTATGCCGAACTGGAAGGCATGCTTTCGCATCGCGGCACGATGCAGCCGATCCAGATCCACGGCATCGACCCGGCCGAGGAGGGCAAGGTATCGATCCTGCCCGAGCATATCCGCCAGGGCAGCCTGAACAATCTGCAGCCCGGTGAGTTCGGCGTGGTGATCGGTGATATCACTGCGCGGCGCTTCGGCCTGCAGGTGGGTGACAAGCTGACGCTGATCATTCCCGAGCCGAGCAATGCGCCCGGTGGTGTCACACCGCGCATGCAGCGCCTGAACGTGGCGGCGGTGTTCAAGGTCGGCGCCGAGTTGGACAGCTCGCTGGCGCTGATCAACGTCGCCGATGCCGCAGCGATGCAGCGCCTGCCGGAGGGCACCGTGCCGGGCATCCGCCTGGCGCTGAAGGACCTGTATCAGGCACCGCAGGTGTCCAAGGCGCTGCTGGCACAGCTGGGCGCCGATTACCGTGCCGACGACTGGACTCATACCCAAGGCAGCCTGTTCAGCGCGATGAAGATGGAAAAGACCATGATCGGCTTGCTCCTGCTGCTGATCGTCGCAGTCGCCGCCTTCAATATCATCGCCACGCTGATCATGGTGGTCGCCGACAAGGGCGGCGATATCGCCATCCTGCGTACGCTGGGCGCCACACCACGGCAGATCATGGCCATCTTCATGGTGCAGGGCTCGGTGATCGGCCTCGTCGGCACCCTGATCGGCACGGTATTCGGCGTGCTTGCGGCGCTGAATGTCAGTGCACTGGTGGCCTCGCTGGAATCCTTCGCCGGACAGCAGGTGCTGAGCTCCGACGTGTACTTCATCAGCAGCCTGCCATCGGACCTGCAGTGGCTGGATGTGGCGCTGATCTGTTCGGCGGCATTGATCCTGAGCTTCCTCGCCACGCTCTATCCATCCTGGCGGGCGGCGCAAGTACAACCGGCCGAAGCGCTACGTTACGAGTAAGCATAAAAAAGCCGTCGATTTCGACGGCTTTTTTCAGTGACGTTGCTGGCGACGCTTTTCCTGGCGCTTGCGCCAGCTGCGCTGGACCCACCAGCGCCAGTAGAGCATGGTCAGGACGTAGCCCATTGCCGCGAGGATGATTCCCGCGACGAAGGAGCCCAGGTACAGCGGTTTCCACAGCACTGCCACCTCGGCCGTGATCCATTCCAGGCTCAGGGTTTGCGGCATGCGCACCGGTGGCGTCTGCATGATCCACGCGCCCAGTTTGTAGGTGCAATAGAAAACGGGCGGCATGGTGATGGGGTTGGTCAGCCAGACCAGACCGATGGAGATCGGCAGGTTGGCGCGCATCGGGATAGCGACGGCGGCGGCGGCCAGCATCTGCATCGGCATTGGGATCATCGCCCAGAACAGGCCGATGGCCATGCCGCGAGCTACAGAGTGACGGTTGAGGTGCCAGAGATTGGGATCGTGAATCAACTTGCCGAGAAAGCGCAGGGACTTGTTACCCTTGATGCTGTCGGGGGTGGGCATGTAGCGCTTGAATAAACGACGCGGCATGAAGAGTCTCTGGGCAGGCAAAAGCGCCGATATTATGCACGGATTCAGCTTGGCCAGCGTTTTCATATTGTGACCGAAGGTGAGCGCCGGACGCGTTCGCTGCAGCTCGATGAGCAGGGAGGAAGGATGCGAACAGGGATGTTGGCGCTGGCCTTGGGGCTGCTCAGCTTGCGCTTTCTACCGAGCCTGCCGCCAGGCTGGCTGTTGCTGGTTGCAGCTTGTGTCGGCCTGGCTTTGCTGCTCTCGCGTCTCTATCCGCTGGGGTTCTTTTTGCTGGGGCTGGCCTGGGCCTGCAATTCTGCGCAGTGGGCGCTGGATGATCGCCTCGGCCCTGAGCTCGACGGCCGCACGCTATGGCTGGAAGGGCGGGTGGTCGGATTGCCCGAGGTATCCGATGGTGTGGTGCGCTTCCTGCTGGAGGATGCGCACTCGCGTCGCGCCGACCTGCCAAAAAGGTTGCGGGTGGCCTGGTATGACGGGCCGACAGTGCAGGGCGGCGAGCGCTGGCGTCTGGCGGTCAACCTGAAGCGGCCGCATGGCCTGGTCAATCCGCAGAGCTTCGACTACGAAGCCTGGTTGCTGGCACAGCGTATCGGTGCCACAGGCACGATCAAATCCGGTCAGCGCCTTGCTCCAGCTTCGGGCCTGGGCAGTTGGCGTGACAGCCTGCGCCAGCGCTTGTTGGCGGCGCCGGCTGTTGAGCGCGAAGGCGCCATCGCTGCGCTGGTACTGGGCGACGGCTCTGGCTTGAGCACCAAAGATTGGCGCCTGTTGCAGCACACCGGCACGGTGCACCTGATGGTCATTTCCGGGCAGCACATCGGACTGCTGGCCGGCTTTCTCTATGGTTTGGTGGCCTTGCTGGCCAAGCTCGGCGCATGGCCGGCGCGCTGGCCATGGCTACCTTGCGCCTGTGCTCTGGCGCTGGGCGGGGCCTTGACCTATGGCTTGCTGGCGGGCTTCGAGGTGCCGGTGCGCAGGGCTTGCGTGATGGTCGCGTTGGTGCTGCTGTGGCGCATGCGCTTTCGTCATCTTGGTGCGTGGTGGCCATTGTTGCTGGCCTTGATCGTGGTTCTGCTGCTGGAGCCGCTGGCATCGTTGCAGCCGGGTTTCTGGTTGTCATTTTCGGCGGTGGCGATTCTGGCTCTGGTGTTTGGCGGTCGACTTGGCGTCTGGGGTTGGTGGCGCGGGCTCACGCGTGCGCAATGGACCATGGCCATCGGCCTGTTGCCGATGATGTTAGTCCTCGGCCTGCCGGTCAGCAGCAGCGGGCCGTTGGCCAATCTGATCGCCGTGCCCTGGGTCGGATTGGTGGTGGTGCCTCTGGCCTTGCTGGGCACCTTGCTGCTGCCTATACCAATGCTGGGCGAAGGGCTGTTGTGGCTGGCCGGTGGTGCGCTGCACCTGCTGTTCGAGTTGCTCGGCATCATCGCCGGCTGGCTACCCGCCTGGTTGCCGAGCGTTCTGCCGCTGTGGGCATGGTGGCTGGCGGCAGCTGGTGCTTTGCTGCTCCTTTTGCCGGCCGGGGTGCCGCTGCGGTTGCCCGGTCTTGCGCTGTTGTTGCCCGCATTGTTATTGCCAGCGCCGCATCTGGATGATGGTCGCGCCGACATCTGGGTGCTGGATGTGGGGCAAGGGCTGGCGGTGCTGGTGCGTACCCGAGAGCATGCTCTGCTGTACGACGCTGGGCCGCGCTTTGGTGATTTCGATACCGGTGAGCGCATCGTCCTGCCCTCGTTGCGGGCGCTGAACCTCAGGCAGCTCGACGTGATGCTGCTCAGCCATGCCGATAACGATCATGCTGGCGGCGCGGCCGCGATCAAGGCCGGTATGCCGGTATCGAGGGTGGTCAGTGGTGAACCGCGAAGGCTGGCCGATGCGCTCGGCGCCGAAGCGTGCGAGTCAGGACAAAGCTGGCAATGGAACGAGGTGGTCTTCAGGCTGTGGCAGTGGGAACGCGCCAGCTCCGGCAACCAGCTGTCGTGCGTATTGCAGATAGAGGCTGCGGGCGAACGCCTGCTATTGACCGGCGATATCGATGTACAGGCCGAGCGGGCGCTGATGCAGGCCGACTTTCCCCTGTCTTCGCAGTGGCTGCTGGCCCCTCATCATGGCAGTCGCACCTCGTCCAGCCAGGCGTTCATCGATGCGGTTGGTGCGCAGCATGTGCTGATTACCCGCAGCCGCCACAATGCCTTCGGCCATCCTCATCCGCAGGTGCTGGAGCGTTATCGTGCAGCAGGCGTGTTGGTCCATGACACGGCGCTCGATGGCGCGCTGCATCTGCGCCTGGGCGAGCATGGCGCAGCGCGGGCATTGCGACGCGAGCCACGTTTCTGGCGGGAAAAATGAGAACGGCGGCGCCCTATGCTAGAGTGGCGCCACTTTTTCGAGGGGGATTCTCTACCGTGTGGGAACTGGTCAAAGCTGGCGGCTGGATGATGCTGCCGATCATTCTCTGTTCCATCGCTGCTGCCGGTATCGTTGCCGAGCGCCTGTGGACTCTGCGGCCCGCCCGCGTCACCCCAGCCAATCTGCTGGCTCAGGTATGGCGCTGGATCAAGGACAAGAAACTCAATAACCAGAAACTCAAGGAACTGCGCGAGGATTCGCCGCTGGGGCAGATTCTCGCCGCCGGTCTGGCCAACTCCAAGCATGGTCGCGAGATCATGAAAGAGTGCATCGAGGAGGCTGCCGCGCGCGTCATCCATGATCTGGAGCGTTACCTCAATGCCCTGGGCACCATAGCCGGCATCGCTCCGCTGCTTGGCCTGCTCGGTACCGTGCTGGGCATGATCGAGATCTTCAGTTCCTTCATGGGTTCGGGCATGGCCAATGCGCCGATGCTCGCCGGTGGTATCTCCAAGGCCCTGATCACCACGGCAGCCGGCCTGATGGTGGCGATCCCGGCGCTGTTCTTCCATCGTTACCTGCAGCGCCGCGTCGATGAGCTGGTGGTCGGCATGGAGCAGGAAGCGATCAAGCTGGTGGAAATGGTCCAGGGTGATCGCGACGTCGACCTGGGCGAGGGCAAGGCGTGAAATTCCGGCGTAAACCGCGGGAGAACGTCGAGATCAACCTGGCCTCGTTGATCGACGTGGTATTCATCCTGCTGCTGTTCTTCGTGGTCACCACCACCTTCACCCGTGAGACCCAGCTCAAGGTCGACCTGCCAGAGGCGGCCAGCGGTACGCCGCCGGAGCAGACCGAGCTCAAGCAGGTCGAGGTGCTGATCGGTGCCGATGGCGCCTACTCGGTCAATGGCAAGGCGCTGCTGGAGAGCAACCTGAGCAACCTCATGGCTGCGCTGCAGAAGGAGTCCGATGGCGACAACAGCCTGCCGCTGATCATCAGTGCCGACGGCAAGACCCCGCACCAGGCAGTGATCACTGCCATGGACGCTGCCGGCAAGCTGGGCTTCTCGCATCTGCGCATCACCACGGTGGAAGCACAGGAAAATCCCTAAGTGAGCGCTGCCGATCGCTTGCTCGAGGCCTGGTACCGTGGCCATCCAGCGCTGGTTCTGTTGCGCCCGCTGGAGTGGTTGTATCGCCGCGTGGTACAGGGCAAGCGTGCGCGTTTCCTCGCAGGCGAGGGCGAAATCTACCGCGCGCCGGTGCCGGTGCTGGTGGTGGGCAACATCACCGTCGGTGGTACCGGCAAGACGCCGCTGATCCTGTTTCTCATCGAGCACTGTCGCGCCCGTGGCCTTAAGGTCGGCGTGGTCAGCCGCGGCTATGGCGCCACGCCGCCGAGCCTGCCGTGGCGCGTGCGTGCCGAGCAGCCGGCGACCCATGCTGGTGACGAGCCGCTGCTGATCGTCCAGCGCACGGGCGTGCCGCTGATGATCGATCCGGACCGCAGCCGCGCGGTACGCGCGCTGCTGGCCGAACAACCACTGGACCTGGTCCTCTGCGACGACGGCCTGCAGCACTACCGTCTGGCGCGCGACCTGGAGCTGGTGCTGATCGATGCCGCGCGCGGTCTGGGCAATCGCCGCTGTCTGCCCGCGGGGCCGCTGCGTGAGCCGGCCGAGCGTCTATGTGAGGTGGATGCGGTGCTATTTAACGGCGCCGAAGTCGATCGCAGCGATGGCTACGCCTTTGGCCTGCAGCCGACTGCACTGGTCAACCTGGTCACTGGCGAGCGGGTAGGGCTGGATCATTTCCCCTCAGGCCAACCCATGCATGCGGTCGCTGGCATCGGCAACCCGCAACGTTTCTTCAATACCCTCGAAGCGCTAAACTGGCGGCCGGTTCCGCACCCCTTTGCCGATCATGCCCAGTACGATGCCGCGCAGCTCAGTTTCGAGCCGGCGCTGCCGCTGCTGATGACGGAAAAGGATGCGGTGAAATGCCGGGCCTTCGCCGCCGCCGATTGGTGGTACCTGGCCGTCGACGCCGTGCCTACGCCGGCTTTCGTCGATTGGCTGGACAAGGAGCTGGCTCGCCTCATACCGGGGTCGTGATGACTCCATCAAGGACTGCGCCATGGACCTTAAACTGCTCGACATTCTCGCCTGCCCGATCTGCAAGGGCCCGCTGCAGCTTTCCGAAGACAAGACCGAACTGATCAGCAAGGGCGCCGGCGTTGCCTACCCGATCCGCGACGGTATCCCGGTGATGCTGGAAAGCGAAGCACGCACCCTCAATACCGACGAGCGCCTGGACAAGTAAATGAGTGCAGCCTTCACCGTTGTCATTCCCGCCCGTTACGCCTCCACCCGTCTGCCCGGCAAGCCGCTGCAGGATATTGCCGGCAAGCCGATGGTGCAGCACGTCTGGGAGCAGGCGAAGAAGAGTTCGGCTAGTCGCGTCGTGATCGCCACCGACGATGCGCGCATCGTTGACGCCTGTCAGGCGTTCGGCGCCGAGGTACTGCTGACCCGCGAGGATCACAACTCCGGCACCGACCGCCTGGCGGAAGTGGCCAGCCAGCTCGGTTTGCCGGCCGAAGCCATCGTGGTCAACGTACAGGGCGACGAACCGCTGATCCCGCCTGCGATCATCGATCAGGTGGCGGCTAATCTGGCGGCCAATCCGCAGGCGGGCATCGCCACGCTGGCCGAGCCCATCGAGGACGTCACCGCGCTGTTCAACCCCAACGTGGTCAAGGTGGTCGCCGACAAGAACGGCCTGGCCCTGACCTTCAGCCGTGCGCCGCTGGCCTGGGCGCGCGATGCCTTCGCGAAGAGCCGCGATGCGCTGCCGCAAGGTGTGCCATACCGTCGCCACATTGGTATATACGCCTACCGCGCAGGCTTCCTGCATGATTTCGTGGCCTGGGGGCCATGCTGGCTGGAAGATACCGAATGCCTGGAGCAACTGCGTGCGCTTTACAACGGCGTGCGCATCCATGTTGCCGATGCCCTGGAAGCGCCGGCCGCAGGTGTCGATACCGCTGAAGACCTGGAGCGGGTGCGCCGCCTGCTGGGGGCCTGATGAAGGTTCTGTTCGTTTGTCTGGGCAATATCTGTCGTTCGCCCACGGCCGAAGGCGTGTTTCGCCACAAGTTGCGCGCAGCTGGCCTGGAAGATCGGGTGCAGGTGGATTCTGCCGGCACCGGCGACTGGCACGTGGGCAAGGCGCCGGACAGCCGTACGCGCCAAGCCGCGCTGCGCCGTGGCTATGATCTGTCCGCGCAGCGTGCGCGTCAGGTCGAGGCTGCCGACTTCCAGCGCTTCGACCTGATTCTGGCCATGGATCAGAGCAACCTGCGCAACCTCAAGGCTTTGCGCCCGGCGGACGCCCAGGCCGATCTCGATCTTTACTTGCGTCGCTATGAACTGGCGCTGGATGAAGTGCCTGATCCTTACTATGGCGGCGAAGAGGGCTTCGAGCAGGTGCTGGACCTGATCGAGCAGGCCAGCGATGCGCTGCTGGCTGAAATCAAGGGGCGCCTGTGAGCCTGAATCTGCAGAGCGACGTGTCGCTCAAGGCCTTCAACAGCTTTGGCGTCGACGTGCGCGCCCGGCTATTCGTCGAAGCCCACAACGACGACGAGGTGCGCGAGGCGCTGCGTCTGGCTGAGCAGCAGAGCTTGCCGCTGCTGGTGATCGGTGGTGGCAGCAACCTGTTGCTGACCCGAGATGTCGAGGCGCTGGTGCTGCGCATGGCCAGCCGCGGCATTCGCCTCCTTGAGGACGATGGCGATCAGGCGCTCGTTGAGGCCGAAGCCGGCGAGCCCTGGCATCCCTTCGTGCAGTGGAGCCTGGCGCAGGGCCTGAACGGCCTGGAAAACCTCAGCCTGATCCCCGGCACCGTCGGCGCGGCGCCGATGCAGAACATCGGTGCTTATGGCGTGGAGATCAAGGACCTGTTCGCCGGCCTCACCGCCCTGGACCGGCATACCGGCGAACTGCGCGATTTCGCGCTGGAGGAATGCGCCTTCGCCTATCGCGACAGCCTGTTCAAGCGCGAAGCCGGACGCTGGCTGATCCTGCGCGTGCGCTTTCGCTTGAGTCGGCTGGCTTCGCTGCGCCTGGACTACGGTCCGGTGCGCCAGCGTCTTGCCGAGATGGGTGTGGAGGCGCCGACTGCCAGCGATGTCAGCCAGGCCATCTGCGCCATTCGCAGCGAAAAGCTGCCCAATCCCGTCGAACTGGGCAATGCCGGCAGTTTCTTCAAGAACCCGGTAGTGTCCTTCGAACTGGCCGAGCGCATCCGTGCCGAGCACGCCGATCTGGTCAGCTATCCGGCGGGCGATGGTCTGGTGAAGCTGGCAGCCGGCTGGCTGATCGAGCGAGCAGGGTGGAAGGGCGCGCGTGAGGGGGATGCCGGCGTGCACCGCCTGCAGGCGCTGGTGCTGGTCAACTACGGCAGCGCCACAGGTGCGCAACTGCTGCTGCTGGCGCAGCGCATCCAGAGCGATATCCTGCAGCGTTTTGGCGTAACGCTGGAAATCGAACCGAACGTGCTTTGAGCTGTGGGCCGGGCGTGTTCCGGTGGCTGCTGTTCCCGGATTGCATCCGGGTTAAATCTGCAGGACATGAAAAAGGGGATGCCTAGGCATCCCCTTTTTAGTGACCGCAGGAGGATCAAGCCTGAGGCTTGACCTCCTCCTTGTCGGCTGGCGTTTCTTCTTCCGGCTGCGCTTGCTCTACCGCTTCGCTCACGCTTTGTTCGCTGACGACAGCGGTGGTTTCGGCTTCAGCGACCGGCTCCACCGCAGGAGCGGTTTCGACTGCAGCGGCTTCGGCTTCTGCCGGGGCGCTTGCTTCAGCGACCGGAGCGGCGTCGACTACTGGGGCAGCTTCTACAGCCGGGGCTGCAGCAGCGGCTTGAGCAGCTTCGCGGGCCAGACGCTCGGCTTCACGTTGACGACGACGCACTTCACGTGGGTCGTTCGGCGCGCGGCCGGTGGCATTTGCCGGAACCGGTGCAGCAGCAGGTGCTTGCTCGACTGGCGCCGGAACAGGCTTCTCCTGGGCGACTGCGACAGCCGGCTCAGCTTGAACGACCGGCTCGGCGAGTGGCACTTCGACGGCAGCAGGGGTTGCAACTGCGGCCGCTTCTGCTTCCTTCTCTGCGACCGGAGCGGTTTCGACCACTTCACGCACGCTAGCCTCGGCTTGCGCCTCGACCACTTGAGCGGCAGGGGCTTCTTCAGCCTGGGCTACCGGCACTTCGGCGGCCAGTGCTTCGCTGACCGGAGCTTCGCTGGCAAAGGCTTCGCTGCTGTCGACGCTTTCTGCAACCACGGCGGCAGCAGTGGCTACGGCAGCGGGAGCGGCGGCTTGCGCTTCGTTGCCTGCGGCTTCGCTGTTCTCGGCGCTTTCGATCAGGTTGCCGTCGGCATCACGTTGACGCTCGCGACGGTTGCTGCGGCGACGCTGGCCACGGGAGCGGCGACGCGGACGTTCGCCGTCGTTGTTGTCCTGCTCGTCATCCTGCAACTGCTCTTCGTTCGGCAGCGCTTCATCCTGCAGGGCCTCGGCCTGCTCGGCACGCGGTTGACGCTCTTCACGCGGCGGGCGTTGGCGCTCCTGGCGCTCGCCACGGGGCTGACGCTCGGCGCGCTCTTCGCGTTGCTCGCTGCCGGCAGCGTCCAGCGGCTCGCGCAGCTCGCGCACGCGCTCTTCACGCGGGGCACGCTCTTCGCGCGGCTTGCGCTCGCGACGGTTTTCCTGGCCTTCGCGCGGCTCGCGTGGGGCGCGTTCTTCGCGCTGCTGACGCTCTTCACGCGGCTGGCGTTCCTCGCGTGGTTCACGAGCCTGGCGTTCTTCACGTGGGGCACGTTCTTCACGGGATTTGCGCTCGTCATCGCGGCGACCGCCACGGTTACGGCTCTGCTGACGACCGTTGCGGCGTTCTTCGCGCGGCGGGCGCTCGCTGCTCTTCTTCTCGGTCACTGCTGGCTGGGCTTCTTCTTCCTTGCCGGCAAAGAGGCTGACCAGGGACTTCACCAGGCCCTTGAACAGGCTCGGCTCGGGCGCCTTGGTCGGTGCCAGCGGAGCCGGTTGCGGCTCGGCGGCGACCGGAGCGCTGCTGCGCGGGGCGGCCTTGATCGCGGCTTCCTGGCGAACCAGGGTGCGCGTCGCTGCGGTTGGGTGAGCGGCGGCTTCTTCGTTTTCCGCGGTGGCGGCGATTTCGTAGCTGGTCTGGCCGCTCAGCGCTTCCGGGCTGTCGTCACGCAGGCGCTGGACTTCGAAATGCGGGGTTTCCAGGTGATCGTTCGGCAGGATCACGATGCGCGCACGGGTGCGCAGTTCGATCTTGGTGATCGAGTTGCGCTTCTCGTTGAGCAGGAACGCGGCGACCGGGATCGGCACCTGGGCACGAACTTCGGCGGTGCGATCCTTCAGCGCTTCTTCTTCGATCAGGCGCAGGATGGCCAGCGACAGGGATTCCACGTCGCGGATGATGCCTTGACCGTTGCAGCGCGGGCAGACGATGCCGCTGGTCTCGCCTAGCGACGGACGCAGACGCTGACGGGACATTTCCAGCAGGCCGAAGCGCGAGATGCGACCAACCTGCACGCGGGCGCGGTCGGCTTCCAGGGCTTCACGAACCTTCTCTTCAACGGCGCGCTGGTTCTTGGCCGGGGTCATGTCGATGAAGTCGATGACGATCAGGCCGCCGATGTCACGCAGACGCAGTTGGCGAGCGATTTCCTCGGCCGCCTCCAGGTTGGTCTGCAGGGCGGTTTCCTCAATGTCGCTGCCCTTGGTGGCGCGCGCCGAGTTGATGTCGATGGAAACCAGGGCTTCGGTCGGGTCGATGACGATGGAGCCGCCGGACGGCAGTTTCACTTCGCGCTGGAAGGCGGTTTCGATCTGGCTTTCGATCTGGAAGCGGTTGAACAGCGGCACGCTGTCTTCGTACAGCTTGATCTTGCTGGCGTACTGCGGCATCACCTGCTGGATGAAGCTCAGGGCTTCTTCCTGGGCTTCGACGCTGTCGACCAGCACTTCGCCGATGTCCTGGCGCAGGTAGTCGCGGATGGCGCGGATGATGACATTGGATTCCTGGTAGATCAGGAACGGGGCAGGGCGGCTGGTGGAGGCTTCCTTGATCGCGCTCCACAGTTGCAGCAGGTAGTCGAGGTCCCACTGCATTTCTTCGCTGGAGCGACCGAGGCCGGCGGTGCGGACGATCAGGCCCATATCGGCCGGAGCGTTGAGGCCGTTCAGCGCTTCGCGCAGTTCGTTGCGCTCTTCGCCTTCGATGCGGCGGCTGATGCCACCGGCGCGCGGGTTGTTCGGCATCAGCACCAGGTAACGACCAGCCAGGCTGATGAAGGTGGTCAGGGCTGCGCCCTTGTTGCCGCGTTCTTCCTTCTCGACCTGGACGATGACTTCCTGGCCTTCCTTGAGCACGTCCTTGATATTGACGCGGCCGCCTTCAGGGGCTTTGGAGAAGTATTCGCGGGAGATTTCTTTGAGGGGGAGGAAGCCGTGGCGTTCGGAACCGAAATCGACGAAGGCGGCTTCAAGGCTGGGTTCAACGCGGGTGATACGGCCTTTGTAGATATTGGCCTTCTTCTGTTCGCGGGCGCCGGACTCGATGTCCAGATCGTAGAGTTTTTGGCCATCTACCAGGGCAACACGCAACTCTTCGGGCTGAGTTGCGTTAATTAGCATTCTTTTCATGTGGTACCAATGGGTTCCGGGCTAGCGGAAGCCACGTTAGGCACACACGACTCTCAGGGTCGGTGTCAGGCGCGTCAGAAACGGTCGTAAATCGTTCCACTGTCTAGCGACGGCCAGCCATATCAGGCCGCGGTCGCGACGGACGTCTCCTGCTTGCTGTGGTGACAGAAGCACTCAGTCAGGAAGAGGAATCAACTGGCGGTAGCGGACGAGATGAGGCGTCTTTGATCAAGCGATGTGCTACGCAGTCCGACAGTTGTACATCTCCACCCTACACGTATCGCTGAAAATCGGGTGCCGCGCGCGGATTCCGCAGCGGTTGTCATTTACCGCGACCGCCCTGCGGGCGAATCGCGCATCATACTCAAGGCTTTATTTCCGAAGTCTTCGTGGCCTTTTGCGGCCTTTCTAACCTGAAGAATCCGTGGGACGGCCTCACGTCCAAGTAAGGTTTGCGCGGGCAGGGGATGGCAAGTTTGGCGATCATCCGCAAGCCAGGCCGCTTTTGGCGGCGTTCGCGACTATAGCAGCAATGATTAAGTGCTTCAATTCCATAAAAAATTGTTATGATTGCGCGATGACTACTCCTGCCTCTCCAACCTCCGGCGTCCAGCTGATCGAGGTTGCACCGGAACTTGCCGGCCAACGCATCGACAACTTCCTCCGGGCTCAGCTCAAGGGCGTGCCCAAGACGCTGATCTATCGCATCCTGCGCAAGGGCGAAGTGCGCGTGAACAAGGGACGGATCAAGCCCGAATACAAGCTCCAGGCTGGTGACGTGGTGCGTGTGCCGCCGCTGCGTCTCGCCGAGCGCGATGAGCCCGAGCCGCTGGCGCAGGGGCTGCTCGAGCGCCTCGAGGCGGCCATCGTCTACGAGGACAAGGCGCTGATCGTGCTGAACAAGCCGGCAGGTATCGCCGTACACGGTGGCAGTGGCCTGAACTACGGGGTGATCGAAGCCTTCCGTCAACTGCGCCCCGATGCCAAGGATCTGGAGTTGGTGCATCGTCTGGATCGCGACACTTCCGGTCTTCTGATGATCGCCAAGAAGCGCAGTATGTTGCGTCACCTGCATGAGCAACTGCGTGGCGATGGCGTTGACAAGCGCTACATGGCGCTGGTGCGCGGTCACTGGGCGACGGCCAAGAAGCAGGTCAATGCGCCGCTGCAGAAGAGCAACCTGCGCTCTGGTGAGCGCATGGTCGAGGTCGATGGCGAGGGCAAGGAGGCGCTGACGCTGTTCCGCGTGTTGCGCCGTTTCGGCGATTTCGCCACTCTCGTTGAAGCCAAGCCGGTGACCGGTCGCACCCACCAGATTCGTGTGCATGCCAAGCATGCCGGGCACTCCATCGCTGGCGACTCCAAGTACGGTGATGACGACTTCACCCGCGAGATTCGCGAACTGGGCGGCAAGCGCCTGTTCCTGCATGCCTACGAGCTGCATGTGCCGCTGCCTGAAGGAGGGGTGCTGAAGCTTGAGGCGCCAGTGGATGAAATGTGGGCCAAGACCCTGGAGCGGTTGAGTGCCTGACTATCAACTGCTGATCTTCGATTGGGATGGCACGCTGGTCGATTCCATTGGTCGTATCGTCGAGGCCATGCGCCGCGCTGCCGATGTGGTGGGTGTGCCGCGCTGCTCCGATGTCGCGGTGCGCGGCATCATTGGTTTGGAGTTGGGGGTGGCGATTCGCACCCTTTATCCGGAACTCGACGAGCCGTTGCGTATCGAAGCCATCCGCAGTGCCTACAGTGAGCAGTATCTGGCGCTGGAAACCGAGCCGTCGCCGTTGTTCGGGGGTGTGAGCGAGTCGCTCGAGGTTTTCCGCGAGCAGGGCTATCAACTGGCCGTGGCGACCGGCAAGGGGCGCAAGGGGTTGCATCGGGTATTGGCGGACAAGGGCTGGCTGGATTATTTCGATATCACCCGTTGCGCCGACGAGACGGCAAGCAAGCCTGATCCGCTGATGTTGCACGAAATTCTTGCACATTGCCGGGTGCAGCCCGAGCGAGCGCTGATGGTGGGCGATTCGACCTTTGACCTGCTGATGGCGCGCAACGCCGGGATGGATGCGGTGGCGGTGGGTTTCGGTGCGCAGCCGCTGTCGGTTTTACGCGAGTGTTCGCCGCGTCTGGCGATCAACGAATTCAATGAGCTGCGCCGCTGGCTGGAAGGCGATCACACGCAGCGTCCTGCAGAGGTGAGTGAATATGTCGGATGAGTGGAAGTCATCGTCTTCGTCGGGCGAGGATGCCAAAAGCTGGAAGCTGCTGGAAAAGGCGCTGCTGTCCAGTGTTCAGGAGCAGCGTCGCTCGCGCCGCTGGGGCATCTTCTTCAAGCTGCTGACCTTTATCTACCTGTTCGGTGCGTTAGCGCTGGTGTTGCCGGCGCTCGATCTGAAATCGGCCTCGACCACTACTGCTCATACGGCACTGATCGAAATTCGCGGCATGATCGCCGATCGCGAGGAGGCCAGTGCCGACAAGGTCGTGGGTAGCCTGCGTGCGGCTTTCGAGGATACCAATACCAAGGGTGTGATCCTGCGCATCAACAGCCCGGGTGGCAGTCCGGTGCAGTCCGGTTATATCTATGACGAAATTCGTCGTCTGCGCGGCGAGTATCCGCAGACCAAGGTTTATGCCGTCATCAGTGACCTGGGCGCTTCTGGTGCCTACTACATCGCCAGTGCGGCCGATGAGATTTATGCCGACAAGGCCAGTCTGGTCGGTTCCATCGGAGTCACTGCGGCCAGTTTTGGTTTCGTCGAGACCATGGAGAAGCTGGGGGTCGAGCGTCGCGTCTACACCTCGGGTGAGCACAAGGCATTCCTCGATCCGTTCCAGCCGCAGAAGGAAGAGGAAACCCGCTTCTGGAAAACCGTGCTCGATACCACTCATCGTCAGTTCATCGACAGTGTGAAGAAGGGGCGTGGTGATCGTCTCAAGGCTGACGAGCATCCCGAGCTGTTCTCCGGGCTGGTCTGGTCCGGCGAGCAGGCGCTGCAGCTTGGGTTGGTCGATGCGCTGGGTAGCGCCAGCTACGTGGCGCGAGAGGTGATCGGCGAGAAGGAGATGGTCGATTTCACCCAGCGTGATACACCGTTCGATCGTTTCGCCAAGCGTCTGGGTACCAGTGTGGCCGATCGCATCGCGTTGTGGATGGGCTTCCAGGGGCCGACGCTGCGCTGACAGTTAAAAGGAAGGCCCGCTTGGCGGGCCTTCTTCTTTTTGTGGGTGACTCAAGGGACTTCGATTCCCTCGCTCAGCAGCATGTCCACCAGGCGAATCAGTGGCAGGCCGATCAGACTGGTGGCGTCCTCGCCCTCGGTGCTGCGGAACAGGCTGATACCCAGTCCTTCGGACTTGAAGCTGCCGGCGCAGTCGAATGGCTGCTCGCGTTGCAGGTAGCGCAGAATCTGCTCGTCGCTGAGCGGGCGGAAATGTACGGTGAAGGGCACGCAGTCCACCTGGCATCTGCCGGTACAGGTATTGAGCAATGCCAGGCCGGTCAGAAAGGTGACACTGCTGCCGCTGGCGGCGCGCAGTTGTTGCTGGGCTCTGGGTAGGTCGTGGGGTTTACCGAGTATTTCGCCGCTGCCGAGCACGGCGACCTGGTCAGAGCCGATGATCAGGTGGTCGGGGTGGTCGGTGGCGAGGGTGCGGGCCTTTTCTTCGGCCAGGCGCTTGACCAGGTCGATGGCTGCCTCACCCTCTCGTCGGCTTTCGTCGATGCTGGGCGACTGCGAGGTGAAGGGCAGTCGCAGGCGTTCGAGCAGCTCGCGGCGGTAGGGGGAGCTGGAGGCGAGCAGCAGCGCTGGCATGTTCTCTTCCTTTTATATACGTCTACAGGCGGGCGGGAAATTCTACTGATCGTTGCTATTCGGCGACAGGCTGAATTTCCTTTGACATGGGCAGGGTGCATCCCTAGAATGCTGCGCCTATGTTGAATGGGCCGATTCCACCTCACGTTGATCCGCGCAAGCTCGCCGACCGCGAAGCTACCCTCGAAGGGCAGCTCGAACTGGCCAGCTTGCCGCGTCTCTGCGACCCGCTTGCCGATACGGCTGGCACGGTGCAGGCGAAATTTCATTTCGCGCGTGACGAGCAGAAAACTGTGGTTATCCGCAGTGAGCTCGAGGTTGAGGTCAAAATGGTCTGCCAGCGTTGTCTGGAGCTGGTCGCGCTACCCATCCGCAGCGAATGTGAATACGCGGTGGTTCGGGTTGGAGCGAACACTCAGTCCTTGCCGAAGGGCTACGACGTGCTGGAAGTGGGTGAGGAGCCGCTGGAGCTGCTTGGTCTGGTCGAGGATGAATTACTCCTCGCCCTACCGATCGTTCCTGCTCATGCCTCAGGTGATTGCCAGCAGCCGGACGGTCTCGATGAGCCCGAGCCGGGCGAGGACGAGGTATCGCGGTCCAACCCGTTCAGTGTATTGGCGCAGTTAAAGCGTGACCCAAACGTTTAGGAGTTAATGAGTTATGGCTGTTCAGCAGAACAAAAAATCCCGTTCCGCCCGCGACATGCGTCGTTCGCACGACGCGCTCGAGGCCAGCACCCTGTCCGTAGAGAAGAGCACCGGTGAAGTTCACCTGCGCCACCACGTTTCTCCGGAAGGCGTGTACCGCGGTCGCAAAGTGATCGACAAGGGCGCTGACGAGTAATCCTTGTCCGCCTCGATCATCGCGATTGATGCAATGGGTGGGGACTTCGGTCCCCACTGCATTGTTCCGGCCTGCATTTCTGCACTGGCCGAATTCCCCTCGCTGCACCTGGCCCTCGTCGGCCAAGCTCCCCTTATCGAAGAACAGCTCGCTCGCCAGTCCGGTGTCGATCGCTCGCGCCTGCAGGTTCATCACGCCAGTGAAGTGATCGCCATGGACGAACGTCCGGCTCAGGCTCTGCGCGGCAAGCCCGATGCCTCGATGCGCGTCGCGCTGGAGCTGGTGCGTCGGCGTCAGGCGCATGCCTGCGTCAGTGCCGGTAATACCGGTGCGCTGATGGCGCTTTCGCGTTATGTGCTCAAGACACTGCCAGGTATCGACCGGCCGGCCATGGTCAGCCCGATTCCGACCGAGCGTGGTCATTGTTACCTGCTGGATCTGGGCGCCAATGTCGACTGCAGTGCCGAGCACCTCTATCAGTTCGCGATCATGGGCGCCGTCGCCGCGGAAACGCTGGGCATCAGTCGGCCTCGGATCGCCTTGCTCAATGTCGGCACCGAGGACATCAAGGGTAATCAGCAGGTCAAGCTGGCCGCCAGCCTGCTGCAGCAGGCCCATGGGCTGAACTTCGTCGGCTACATCGAAGGCGACGGGGTGTACCGTGGCGAAGCCGATGTCGTGGTGTGCGACGGCTTTGTCGGCAACATCCTGCTCAAGTCCAGCGAAGGCCTGGCGAAGATGATCACTGGCCGGGTCGAGACGCTGTTCAATGAGGGGCTGTTCGCTCAGGCGGTCGGTGCTTTGGCGATGCCGCTGCTGCGCCGCCTCAAGGCCGACCTGGCTCCCGCTCGGCACAATGGCGCGAGCTTTCTCGGGCTGCAGGGCATCGTGGTCAAGAGCCATGGCGCGGCGGGGCAGGAGAGCTTTCAGAGTGCGATTCGCTGTGCGCTGCGTGAGGTGCAGGAAAATTTGCCGCAGCGACTGCATGGTCGACTTGAGGACTTGTTGCTGTAGACTCGTCGCGTTTTCAGGGGGTGACCGGCGGTGGAATGTGACCGCGGCACACCGCCTGTCATCCAACTGTCAGTTTGCTGCGCCAGGCTCGCCTGGCGCTGGTTTTTCGACTCAAGGGACTTATTCATGTCTGCATCCCTCGCATTCGTCTTTCCCGGTCAGGGTTCGCAAGCCCTGACCATGCTCGCCGAGCATGGCGCCCAGCAGAAGCTGGTGCTCGATACCTTCGGCGAAGCCTCCGAAGCGCTCGGTTACGACCTCTGGGCGCTGACCCAGCAAGGCCCGGAAGAGCAACTGAACCAGACCGACAAGACCCAGCCTGCCATCCTCACCGCTTCCATCGCCCTGTGGCGATTGTGGCAGGCCGAGGGCGGCGCCAATCCGGCGTTCGTCGCCGGTCACAGCCTGGGTGAATATTCCGCGCTGGTCGCCGCTGGCAGCATCGCTTTCGCCGATGCCGTGAAGCTGGTGGAGCGCCGTGGTCAATTGATGCAGCAGGCCGTACCGGCCGGGCAGGGCGGCATGGCCGCCATCCTCGGTCTGGAAGATGCCGACGTGCTGGCCGCCTGCGCCGAAGCGGCGCAAGGTGATGTGGTTAGCGCGGTGAACTTCAATGCCCCCGGCCAGGTGGTGATCGCGGGTAGCGCCGCTGCCGTCGAGCGTGCCATCGAGGCGTGCAAGGCGCGCGGCGCCAAGCGCGCCATGGCGCTGCCGGTCAGCGTGCCGTCGCACTGCGCGCTGATGAAGCCTGCTGCCGAGCGTTTCGCCGAGTCGGTCGAGGCATTGAACTGGCAGGCGCCGCAGATCCCGCTGGTGCAGAACGTCAGCGCCGCCGTGGTGTCCGACCTGGTCACCCTGAAGGGCGACCTGCTGGCGCAGCTGTACAGCCCGGTTCGCTGGGTCGAATCCATGGTGCGTCTGTCCGAGCAGGGCGTAACCGATCTGGTCGAGTGCGGCCCCGGCAAGGTGCTCAGCGGCCTGAACAAGCGCTGCGTCAAAGGCATCAACACCCACAATCTGGATACCCCCGACGCTTTCGCCGCTGCTCGTGCTGCGTTGGCTTGAGAAAGGAGAACGAACATGAGTCTGCAAGGTAAGGCCGCGCTGGTCACTGGCGCCAGCCGTGGTATCGGCCAGGCAATTGCTCTGGAGCTGGGCCGTCAGGGCGCCATCGTCATCGGCACTGCCACTTCGGCATCCGGCGCCGAGCGCATCGCTGCCACGCTGAAAGAACACGGCATCAGCGGTACCGGCATGGAACTGAACGTGACCAGTGCCGAGTCCGTCGAGGCCGTGCTGGGTGCTATCGCCGAGCAGTTCGGTGCGCCGGCGATTCTGGTCAACAACGCCGGTATCACCCGCGACAACCTGATGCTGCGCATGAAAGACGACGAGTGGTTCGACGTCATCGACACCAACCTCAACAGTCTCTATCGCCTGTCCAAGGGTGTACTGCGTGGCATGACCAAGGCACGCTTCGGCCGAATCATCAACATCGGTTCTGTGGTTGGTGCCATGGGCAATGCCGGACAGGCCAACTACGCTGCCGCCAAGGCCGGTCTGGAAGGTTTCAGCCGCGCTCTGGCGCGTGAAGTCGGTTCGCGCGGCATTACCGTCAACTCGGTGGCCCCTGGTTTCATCGATACCGACATGACCCGCGAGTTGCCGGAAGCGCAGCGCGACGCGCTGCTGACGCAGATTCCGCTGGGCCGTCTGGGCCAGGCCGAAGAGATCGCCAAGGTCGTCGGTTTCCTGGCTTCCGATGGCGCAGGCTACGTCACTGGGGCTACTATTCCGGTGAACGGCGGCATGTACATGAGCTAAAAAGGGCGCCTCCGACTGTCCGGAGGTTCTCGAATGTGACGCGAGCCATCAGAAAACTGTCATAGTGGCTGTCTAAAATCCGTTATAAAGCTGCAACAGGTTTATAGACAGATCGTTGAAGTGTTCCTGGGGGCTCCCCGGCATTCAGCTTGAAATGCTAAAAACCCTTTCTATACACTTGGCCGCTACCAGCTGCCTGGATTTGTCCAATAGGAGTGAAAACAAGGTATGAGCACCATCGAAGAACGCGTCAAGAAAATCGTTGCTGAGCAACTTGGCGTCAAGGAAGAGGAAGTAACCAACAGCGCTTCCTTCGTTGAAGACCTGGGTGCCGACTCTCTTGACACCGTTGAGCTGGTGATGGCTCTCGAGGAAGAATTCGAGACCGAGATCCCGGACGAGCAAGCTGAGAAGATCACCACCGTTCAGGAAGCCATCGACTACGTGACTGCCCACGCGCAATAAGTCACAGTCAGCTTTCTGACCGAGAAAAGCCGCACTGCCCTCATCAGGCGTGCGGCTTTTCTTTACGTGCAAGGCGCATGTAGCGCCTGAGTAGAACAAGAGGAGATTGCTGTGTCGCGTAGACGCGTCGTGGTTACCGGTATGGGCATGCTATCGCCGCTGGGTAACGATGTGCCGAGCAGCTGGCAGGGCATTTTGGCCGGGCGCAGTGGCATCGGTCTGATCGAGCACATGGACCTGTCGGCCTACTCCACCCGTTTTGGCGGGTCGCTCAAGGGCTTCAACGTCGAGGAGTACCTCTCTGCCAAGGAGGCGCGCAAGCTCGACCTGTTCATCCAGTACGGTCTCGCTGCCTGCTTCCAGGCCGTGCGTGATTCCGGGCTGGAAATCACCGACGCCAATCGCGAGCGTATCGGTGTGGCCATGGGCTCCGGTATCGGCGGCCTGACCAATATCGAGAACAACTGCAAATCGCTGTTTGATCAGGGACCGCGGCGTATTTCGCCGTTCTTCGTGCCGGGCTCGATCATCAACATGATTTCCGGCTTCCTGTCGATCCACCTGGGTCTGCAGGGGCCTAACTACGCCATCGCCACGGCGTGCACCACCGGCACTCACTGCATTGGCATGGCTGCGCGCAACATCGCCTACGGCGAGGCTGACGTGATGGTGGCCGGCGGCGCCGAGATGGCGGCCTGTGGTCTGGGCATGGGCGGCTTCGGTGCCGCGCGTGCGCTGTCCACGCGCAACGACGAGCCGACCAAGGCCAGCCGTCCGTGGGACAAAGGCCGAGACGGCTTCGTGCTGTCCGATGGTTCCGGCGCCCTGGTGCTGGAAGAGCTGGAGCACGCCAAGGCGCGTGGCGCCACCATCTACGCTGAGCTGATCGGCTTCGGCATGAGTGGCGACGCCTTCCACATGACCTCGCCACCTGAAGATGGTGCGGGGGCGGCGCGCTGCATGGCTGCAGCGCTGCGTGATGCCGGTATCAATGCCGATCAGGTGCAGTACATCAATGCGCATGGTACTTCGACGCCTGCGGGTGACAAGGCTGAAGTCGCGGCAGTTAAGAGTGTGTTCGGTGAGCACGCCTACAAGCTGTCGGTCAGCTCGACCAAGTCCATGACTGGTCACCTGCTCGGTGCTGCTGGTGCGGTGGAGGCGATCTTCAGCGTCCTGGCGATCCGCGACCAGGTCGCGCCGCCGACCATCAACCTGGACGAGCCGGACGAAGGTTGCGACCTGGATTTCGTCGCGCACCAGGCCAAGGCCAGGCCGATCGAAATCGCCCTGTCGAACTCCTTCGGCTTCGGCGGCACCAACGGCTCGCTGCTGTTCCGCCGGTACCACGGCTGATGCAGGGCTGGGTCAACGGCGCGCCCGGCGAGCAGTTGTCGGTTCGCGACCGTGGCCTGGCTTACGGCGATGGTCTGTTCGAGACCATCGCCGTGCGTGGTGGGCGCATTCCGCTGCTGGCGCGGCATATGGCGCGCCTGGCCGAAGGCTGTCGGCGTTTGTCCATTCCTCTCGACCTGCTGCTGATGGAAAGCGAGTTGCAGGCCTTTGCGGGGCAACTGGGCGAGGGCGTGGCCAAGCTCGTCGTCACCCGTGGTGAAGGGCTGCGCGGCTACGCACCGCCGCAGCCCTGTCAGCCGCTGCGCATCCTGCAGGCGGCGCCGCTGCCGCAGTATCCGGCTGCGCATGCCGAGCAGGGCGTGAGTCTGTTTCCCTGTGTGACGCGTCTGGCCGAGCAGCCCTTGCTGGCCGGGCTCAAACATCTCAATCGTCTGGAGCAGGTGTTGGCGCGTGCCGAGTGGCAGGGCGTCGAGTATGCCGAGGGTCTGATGCGTGACAGCAGCGGCCGGATCATCGAAGGCGTGTACAGCAACCTGTTTCTGGTCATCGAAGGCGGGCTGGTGACGGCCGAACTGTCGCGCTGCGGCGTGGCTGGGGTGATGCGTGCGGAGATCCTGCAGCAGGCGCAGCTGCTCGGGCTGGCCATCGAGTTACGCGATATTTCATTCGAAGAACTGCTGAGTGCCGATGAAGTCTTTCTCTGCAACAGCCTTTACGGCATCTGGCCTGTACGGGCGCTGCAAGAGCGACACTGGTCGGTCGGGCCGCTCACCCGTAAACTGCAGGCCATCGTCTGCGACCTACTGAGTAAATAACTGGTGCTACGCAAGATCTTGGTGCTGCTTGAGTGCGGCGTGCTGCTGGCTGCGCTATTGGTGGTCGGGGCCGCCTGGCAGCAGCACAGAGCGCTGGAACAGCCTCTGCATCTGACTGAAGAAATGCTCCTGGAGGTGCCATCCGGCGCCACACCGAGCGGCCTGCTCAATCGCCTGGAAGCCGAGGGCGTGATCGACAACGCCTTCTGGCTGCGTCTTTACTGGCGTTTCAATCTGCGTGCTCCGGCCATGCACAGCGGCGAATATCGCCTACTGCCCGAGCACAGCGCGCGCGACATGCTCGGTCTGTGGCAACGTGGCGAAGTGGTGCAGTACAGCCTGACCCTGGTCGAGGGTTGGAACTTCCGCCAGGTGCGTGCCGCCCTGGGGCGTCAGGAGCGGCTTGAACAGCGCCTGGCCGATCTCACCGACGCCCAGTTGATGGAGCGTCTGGGCCTGGCAGGGCAGAACCCGGAAGGACGCTTCTTTCCCGATACCTATCGCTATGTGCGTGGCATGAGCGATGAGGATCTGCTCAAGCAGGCCAATGCGCGTCTCGAAGCCGTATTGGCTGAGGAATGGCAAAAGCGTGCCGAGGGCTTGCCCTATCGTGAGCCCTACGATGCCTTGATCATGGCGTCGATGATCGAGAAGGAAACCGGAGTGCCCGAGGAGCGCGGCGAGATCGCCGGTGTGTTCGTCCGCCGGCTGCGCATGGGCATGCGCCTGCAGACCGACCCCACGGTGATCTACGGCATGGGCGAGCGTTACAACGGTCGTATCACTCGTGCCGACCTACGCACGCCGACGCCCTACAACACCTACACCATCGACGGCATGCCGCCGACGCCGATCGCCATGGTCGGCCGTGAGGCGATCAATGCTGCACTCAACCCGCTCGACGGTACGACTCTGTATTTCGTCGCGCGAGGCGACGGTAGCCACGTGTTCTCCAAGACTCTGGCCGAGCACAATCGCGCCGTGCGCGAATATCAGCTCAAGCGTCGCGCCGACTACCGCTCCAGCCCTGCGCCACGCGCAGCGGCCGAAACTGAATAAGGGCAATCCGTGACCGGTCTGTTTATTACCCTGGAAGGCCCGGAAGGCGCTGGCAAGAGCACCAACCGCGAGTACCTGGCCGAGCGCTTGCGCGAGCGCGGTATCGACGTGCTTTTGACCCGTGAACCTGGCGGCACGCCGCTGGCCGAACGTATTCGTGAACTGCTACTCGAGCCTAGCGACGAGTCGATGGCAGCCGATACCGAACTGCTGCTGGTATTTGCGGCTCGTGCCCAGCATCTGCAGCAGGTTATTCGTCCGGCCTTGGCCAACGGCTGCGTGGTGCTGTGCGACCGCTTCACCGATGCCACCTACGCCTATCAGGGCGGTGGGCGAGGACTGTCCATCGAGCGCATCGCGCAGCTGGAGCAATTCGTGCAGGGCGAGCTACGTCCCGACCTGACGTTGATTTTCGATCTGCCGGTTGAGATTGGTCTGGCGCGCGCCGCGGCTCGCGGGCGCCTGGATCGCTTCGAGCAGGAAGGCCGTGGCTTCTTCGAGGCCGTACGCCAGGCCTACCTGCAGCGCGCCGCACAGGCCCCGCAACGTTACCGCGTGCTCGATGCCGGGCAGACCCTGGCGCAGGTGCAAGCCGATATCGACGCCTTGCTGCCGAGCTTGCTGGAGGCCTGCCGTGGCTGAGGTCTATCCCTGGCAGCAATCGCTCTGGCAGCAACTGGCTGGCCGCAGCCAGCATGCCCATGCCTACCTGCTGCATGGTCCCACCGGCATCGGCAAGCGCGCGCTGGCCGAGCGCCTGATGGCGCGCTTGCTGTGCCTGGCGCCCAACGGCCTGGATGCTTGCGGTAGCTGCAAGTCGTGTCATCTGCTGGCCGCCGGTACCCATCCGGACAACTTCGTGCTCGAGCCCGAGGAGGCGGACAAGCCGATCAAGGTCGATCAGGTGCGCGAGCTGGTCGATTTCGTGGTGCAGACCGCCCAGCTCGGCGGGCGCAAGGTGGTGTTGCTGGAGCCGGCCGAGGCGATGAACCTCAATGCCGCCAACGCGCTGCTCAAGAGCCTGGAAGAGCCCTCCGGCAATACCGTGCTGCTGCTTATCAGCCATCAGCCCAGCCGTCTGTTGCCGACCATCAAGAGTCGCTGCGTGCAGCAGGCGTGTCCGCTGCCGAGCGAGGCGACGAGCCTGGCCTGGCTGGCCCAGGCACTGCCCGAGCTGGGTGACGATGAGCGAAGCGATCTGTTGATCCTGGCGGCGGGCTCGCCACTGGCCGCCGTGCGCTTGCAGGCGCAGGGCGTGCGCGAGCAGCGCGCACAGGCCGTGGAGGGTGTGAAGAAGCTGCTCAAGCAGCAAATATCCCCCAGCCAGTTGGCGGAAAGCTGGAACGCACTGCCGCTGAATCTGCTGTTCGACTGGTTCTGCGATTGGGCGCAACTGATGCTGCGCTACCAACTGACCAGGGACGAGGAGGGCCTCGGTCAGGCTGATATGCGCAAGGTCGTGCAATATCTGGCAGACAAGACGCCGCAGGCCAAGGTATTGGCGATTCAGGAGTGGCTGCTCACGCAGCGGCAGAAAGTGATCGGCAAGGCCAACCTCAACCGTGTGCTGCTGTTGGAAGCCTTGCTGGTGCAGTGGGCTGCTTTGCCCGTGCAGGAACGCGGCTGACCCTGCGTGGCGCCGTATCGGCAGGGCGTCACATTCTGCTGGCTGGGTGCCACCCAGTGGTTTGCACCGGAGCATGAACAGGCCCTAGAATCAGCCATTAAGCAATAAACGCCAGGAATGTGCTGATGAGTCTGCCACCCAATCTGGGGCCCCGTAACGGAATTCTGTCTCTGACCATCAAGGACAAGTCCGTGCTGTACGCGGCCTACATGCCTTTCATCAAGAACGGCGGACTCTTCATTCCTACCAACAAGAGCTACAAGCTCGGCGACGAAGTGTTCATGCTGCTGAACCTGATGGACGAGCCGGAGAAGATTCCGGTCGCTGGCAAGGTGGTGTGGATTACGCCGAAAGGTGCTCAGGGCAATCGCGCTGCCGGTGTCGGCGTGCAATTCAACGACGGTGACAACACCGCGCGTAACAAGATTGAGACCTATCTGGCCGGCGCGCTGAAATCTGACCGCCCCACGCACACCATGTAATCCGCTGGCCGCGAGCGAACTTTCCTCGCGGTCAAAGCATCTCCCTCTGAACGTCCAGGCACCTGCCGCTTTCGATTACAATTCGGGCTTTCCCTTTGCCCGAGTTTTCCCGCTGTGCTGATTGACTCCCACTGCCACCTTGATCGTCTCGACCTCGCTGCCCATGGCGGCTCGCTGGATGCTGCTCTTGATGCTGCGCGCGCAGCCGGTGTCGGCCACTTCCTGTGTATCGGCGTAAGCGCCGACAACGCTGCTACGGTCAAGGGCCTGGCTGAGCGCTACGCGGATGTCGACTGCTCGGTGGGCGTGCATCCGCTGGATCTCGAGCCGGGCGCTGAACCGGCGCTGGACTGGCTGCTAGGCGAGCTGGAGCATCCGAAGGTGGTCGCCATTGGTGAAACCGGTCTGGATTATCACTACGAGCCGGAGTCTGCTGCGCTGCAGCAAGCGTCCTTCCGTTTGCATCTGGAGGCGGCGCGCATTATCGGCAAACCGGTGATCGTGCATACCCGCGAAGCTCGCGCCGATACCCTTGCGCTGCTGCGCGAAGCGGCATTGCCGCAGGCTGGTGTACTGCACTGCTTCACCGAGGACTGGGAGATGGCCAAGGCCGCTCTGGATATCGGCTTCTATATCTCACTGTCCGGCATCGTCACCTTCCGCAACGCCGAGGCGCTGCGCGAGGTTGCTCGCCAGGTACCGGCCGACCGCCTGTTGGTGGAGACCGACTCGCCTTACCTGGCCCCCGTGCCGCACCGAGGCAAGCCCAACCTGCCGCAGTATGTGCGTGAGGTGGCCGAGTACTTGGCTGTCTTGCGCGGCGTCAGTTACGAAACCCTGGCCGAGCAAACCTCGAACAACTTCAAGCGACTGTTCCCGCTGGCTGGTGTGGCTGACGCATAACCGCCTTTAGGGGCGCCGCGCACCAGGCGATGTGAGGCGTTGCAGCCATGGTGGGTTACGCCGAACCCAGATCCAGCGGAGCAGTCAGCGACCATGACAGGCGGCTAGCCTACACTACGGGAACGGCGATCCGCTGAGCAAAAAAAACCCGGATTCTGGGGGATGAATCCGGGTCAAGACCATTAGGAGTAAATCAAGGTACGCGGTCCACGGTACCTTGGCTGGCGGGGCACTTGGGGGGGAGATGCCGCACACCAGTACGTTTCAGTATTGGTCATGATGAGCGAGCGTCCAGGCAAAATTGGGTGTTTTTTAAACAGATTTGGAATACCGCGGCCGCTGTTGAGTCCTCACCCTTTTGCCAGCTGGGTTAGAAGCTCCAGCGTTTCCTCGATTACTCGCTCTTGAGTGTAGAAATGAGGCGACAGGCGGACACCCGGGCCGCGCTGCACGCAAACCACTTGTTCCTCGCGCAGACGCTGATACAGCGCGGCATTGTCCCACCCCGCCAGGCTGAAGTTGAGAATGCCGGCGCGGCGCTCAGCAGCGAGCGGGCTGTGCACCGCTGAACCTGGCAATCCCCGAATGCCATCGTCCAGGCGCTGCACCCGTTCTGCGAGCAATGTACTGACGGTCTGCATGCCGACATCTTGGAGCAGCGACAGGCTCGCCTCCAGGGCAAAGGCGCCGAGCATGTTCGGGCTGCCACATTCAAAGCGTCGGGCGCTGCGTGCCGGCTGCCAGTCCGTGCGGGTGTAGTCGCCCGCATGTTCGAGCATGTGCCAGCCGTACTCGTGTAGCTTCAATTGGTCACGCACCGCCGTGCGGCAATAAAACACCCCCAAGCCCTCCGGGCCGAGCATCCATTTGTGGCCGTCGGCCATGGCGAAGTCGCAATCGTAAGCCTGGACGTCGAAGGGCAGGGCACCAAGCTGCTGAATGGCATCGATGCAGAACAGCACGCCATGCTGGCGGCAGCCGCGACCGAGGCGCGGCAGGTCCAGGCGCAGGCCGCTGGCGAACTGCACGGCGCTGACCGACAGCAAGCGTGTGCGTGGTGTGAAGGCGGCGACCAGCGCTGCTTCCGGATCCTCGCCCTTGAGGCTGACTTCGATCACCTCCACGCCCTGGGCTGCCAGCGCCAACCAGACGACACGGTTGGAAGGGAATTCCTCGTCGCTGATGACCACCTGATCGCCGGCTCGCCAGTCCAGGCCGAAGGCCACGAAGGAAAGCGCCTCGGAAGTGTTCTTGACCAGTGCGATATCGCCGGTGCTTGGTGCGTTCATCAGGCGCACAAGTCGTTCGCGTAGGCTACGCTCAAGTTTCAGCCAGTCGGGATAGTCACGTGCGCCGCTGGTCATGTTCGCTTCCGAGAACCGCCGCACCGCTTCAGCACTGCGTTTCGGCCAGGGAGCGACCGCAGCATGGTTCAGATAGCGCAGTCCATTTTCCAGGGGGAACTCATCATGAAACACGTACATGGTCGGATGATCCGTGCAATTTGGCCGCATTTGGGCATAATAAGCGGCTTCGATTTTTGACCCCGTAGTCCCTTTATGCAGAAAGAACCCCGTAAGGTCCGCGAATTCCGTCGCCGCGAACAAGAAATTCTCGACACCGCATTGAAACTCTTCCTCGAGCAGGGAGAAGACAGCGTCACCGTCGAGATGATCGCTGATGCGGTCGGTATCGGCAAAGGCACTATCTACAAACACTTCAAGTCCAAGGCAGAGATTTACCTGCGCCTGATGCTCGACTATGAGCGCGATCTGAACGAGCTGCTGCATTCGGCCGACGTGGATCGGGACAAGGAAGCGCTGTCGCGTGCCTACTTCGAATTCCGCATGCGCGATCCGCAGCGTTATCGCCTGTTCGACCGCCTGGAAGAAAAGGTGGTCAAGGGCAATCAGGTGCCGGAGATGGTCGAGCAACTGCACAAGATTCGCGCCTCCAACTTCGAGCGCCTGACCCAGCTGATCAAGGGGCGCATCGCCGAAGGCAAGCTGGAGGACGTGCCGCCATACTTCCATTATTGCGCCGCCTGGGCTCTGGTGCATGGTGCCGTGGCGCTGTATCACTCGCCGTTCTGGAGCAATGTGCTCGAAGATCAGGAAGGTTTCTTCCAGTTCCTCATGGACATCGGCGTGCGCATGGGTAACAAGCGCAAGCGCGACTGAGACTCCGCGGGTTCGTTGCCGGGGCGACGCCGAACTGCGGCAAATGCGACCCCGCTCATTCAGCTGGCCGATGGTCCATGTGCCGCGGCCAGTGACGGCGATATACTCCAGTCATCCTTCACGGAGTACGCCATGATCGTTGATCGCCAGGGCAGACGCTTTCGTAACCTTCGCGTCAGCCTGACCGCCGCCTGCAATTACGCCTGCACCTACTGTGTGCCGAACGGCAAGCGCCTGGTCGCCGCTCAGGACGAGCTCTCGGCCGACGCCATGGCACGTGGCGTGGCCTATCTGATCGAGGCGGCGGGCATCGAGCGCCTGCGCATCACCGGCGGTGAGCCTCTGGTCAGTACGCGCCTAGAGCCTTTTCTGCGCCAGGTCAGCCAGCTCGGTCTCGACGACATCAGTCTGACCACCAACGGCCAGTTGCTCGAACGCAAGCTGCCACTGCTGGCCGAGTGCGGTATTCGCCGCCTCAACGTCTCTCTCGACACCCTCGATGCCGAAGCATTTCGCGTCATCGCCCGTGGCGGCGACCTGGCTACCGTGCTGGCCGGCCTGGAGGCTGCACGTGAAGCGGGGATGAAGGTCAAGGTCAACATGGTGCCGCTGCGCGGGCAGAACCTCGATCAGGTGCTGCCGCTGCTGGACTATTGCCTGGAGCGCGGTTTCGAGTTGCGCTTCATCGAGCTAATGCGCATGGGCCATCTTGCCCGTGATCCCAACACCTTCAACCAGCAGTTCGTCGGCATGCCCGAGCTGCTGGGGCTGATCGGTGACCGCCACCAGTACGTCCAGGCCAGCGCTCCAGTGGACGCTACCGCGCTGCGCTACGCCATCCCCGGTGTTGGTCATTTTGGCGTGATTGCCAACGAAAGCGTGCCGTTCTGCCGTACCTGCTCGCGCCTGCGCCTGTCCTCCACCGGCTGGCTGCATGGCTGCCTGTCGTCGAGCAACCGCCACTTCGTCGGTGACCTGCTGGACAAGCCGCGCCACCAGGCCTTGCCGGCGCTGCAGCGGCTGCTGGTCAAGGCGCTGGGGGACAAACAGGATCTGGCCTTCTCCGGCGGCGTCACGGTGATGAAGATCATCGGCGGCTAACGCTGCCAGCGTCGCCATTCGCGGCACTGGCGTAGGCGTCAGTCGTTGCGGACTGCGACCGGCGCCATCCGCTGTGCCCAGATGGCCATGCACACCATGACCGCCAGCACGCTCGCCAGTACGGCCGATGAGCCGATGGTGCCCAGATCCAGACCGCCTTTTTCCGTGCTCTTGGTCAGTACGTCGCCAAGTGTTGCGCCGAAGGGGCGGGTGAGAACGAACGCGATCCAGAACAAGGCCACGCGCGACAGCTTCGTGCGGTAGTAGGCGATCGCCACCACAGCCAGCAGGCTGCCGATCATCAGAGCGCCGCCAGCGAAGCCGAGTCCCGAGTCATCGGCCAGGTAGTCGCCCAGCGCGGTGCCCAGTGTGTTGGAAACGAGGATGGCCCCCCAGTAGAACAACTCGCCGCGCCGGCTGCTGATGTGATCTACCGAGAGCGACTTCTCGCTCAGTCGCCAGGCCGTCAGTACGCTGACTAGCAGCGTTACCAGCACCAACGCGCCTGCGGCATAACCCAGCCCCAGCGTTCGATCCATGAAGTCCGATATCGTCGTGCCTGCGGTGCTGGTAGTGAGAATCACCGTCCAGTACAGCGCTGGCTGATAGCTGCGTGCACGCAGTTGACCGAGCAGTGAGACGAAGAACAGGCTGATCAGTAGCAGCGAGCTGAGTGCATAGCCGATATCCAGAGTCATCGAGAGCAGGTCACCGGCGGTTTCGCCGAGCGTAGTGGCACAAATTTTCATGACCCAGAAGGCCAGGGTTATCTGGGGAAGCTTGTTCATGGGCGCGCCTCATGCTGTGCCAAGGGGGTTGGCAGGTGTTGGCAGCCTAGATCGGCGTGTGTCGAGGCTCCGTCAAAAGCGCATCAAAAAAACGTCAAAGACCGCGATCGTTGTAGCGCGTCGGTTGTTGGGGCGTGAGAGCCTATCTGGCGCAAAATCTGCATCTATGCCTCATTCGCCGGTTTTCCGTCACCGGCACGAGGAGGATTCATTCATGCGTAACCTGCTTCTATTGGTGGCGCTGCTGGGGCTGGCTGGCTGCATGAAGGTCAGCGACATGGCCAGTGGCGCCGAATACCACCTGCGCGATGCCGGGTTTCTCGATCATGGCCGCACTGAGCGCATGGCTTCGCGGCGCCTGCAGCAGGACTCCTTCATCTATATCGCTCAAGGGCACTTCGTGCCGCCGGGGCACGGCTATCCGCGGCCCAATGTGGTGGCCGAGGAAGCCTTCAAGGGCTTCGTCGAATACTTCCCGTTGGTGCGTCGTGCGCGGCAGCCGGCCGGCCTGGACGAGGCAATGACCGAAGCGCGTGCGGCAGGTGCGCACTATCTGTTGTACGCCCGCTTCGCCTATAGCGACGACCGCATCGGCACCGTGGAGGAGTGGGAAGATCAGGAAGCCGTGGACCGCCTTGGCACCGATCGCGCCTCGATCCAGCTGATGCTGATCGAGACCAACACCCGTTATCTGGTGGACACGGCGCGCATTCGCAGCCGTGGCGGATTCCTGACGTTCTACGACGCGCAACCGCAGGACCTGATCGGCCCGCCGCTGCATGACTATGCGCGTAGCCTGATGGGCGTGGGGCGCTGAGCAGGCCAAGCGGGTGGCAGGGCATGCGTGCCTGATGCGCCTGAGCTCGCTCGAGCCCTGGTCATCAATGAGGCTCTCTGGAGAGACCTTCCTCTTCGTGGCTTTCGCCGTGAAAAATACGGGTATCATGCCCGGCATCAATGTCAGGGACGACTCGCAATTGGCATGGAAGGTATGCCTGTAGCTGGCTGACTTTTCCTTTGCTGCAATCCCCGCCTGACCCTATGTGGTCGGTGCGTCATGTCTGACATTCGGTTCGCGTATTCCCTCATTTCATCGAGACCGATGCCATGTCACGACTGTTTTTTGCCTTGACCCTGGGCCTGTGCCTGACGCAGGCGGCCCATGCCGACGATCTGGAAGCACTGTTCAATGAGCAGCGCTATGGCGAGTTCCTGCCGAAGGCCGAGAGCGCTGCAGCCACAGGTGATGCGCAGGCCTTGTTCTTGCTCGGCAAGGCCTATCACCTTGGGCAGGGAGTGGAGGAAGACGACTCGCGTGCCAGGAGCTATTACGAGAAGGCCCGCGCCGCCGGTTCGGCGCGAGCCAGCCACAATCTCGGCTCCATACTGATGAGCGAGGAACGGCCCCGCGATGCGATCCCCCTGTTCGAGGAGGCCCTGCAACGCGGCCTGCAGATGCCGACGCTGATCAATCTCGGCAGGGCTTACAGCCCGTCCGATCTCGATTATCAGATCCAGGGTTATGGCGCGATCAAAACAGCGGAGCAGGCGGGGGACTACTTTGCTCAGGCTTATGAACAGGACTCGCACATCGATTCGCTGAAGGAGGCTGCGCGCAATTATCTGCAGGCCTACCTGGCGCTGCGTAACAATTTTCTTGGATCTTCGACAGAAGACGACAGCGCCCGCTTACGGGCCAAGGCCGTGCAATGGCTGGAGAAGGGCATGGCCCGCGATAGCGAGCAGGCATGGACCAACTACGGTGTGCTGCTGCTGGAGGAACAGGATTTCAACGGCGCACGCCAGGCTCTGCAGCAGGGCGCGCAGCGGCAGGTCGCGGCGGCGCACTATCACCTGGCGCGTATGGCCGGCAACGGTTCAGGACTGCCAGCTGCAGATCGGAAGGCAGAGGCGTATCACTACGAGCAAGCGGCTTTGCTGGGGCTGCAGGCGGCTAACCGGCCGGCCATGGAACGCCTGGCGGAACTGCTTCGAGCCGAGACGGATCTGGCCGTGCTCGAAGAAGGCGTAAGTCGGCTGATTGCGTTGCAGGGCGGCGATGGTTCTCGCTCGCGCTCGGTCATGGCCCGCCTGGAGTGGGGACGTTTTCTGCAGAAGCAGCGTGAGCAGGCCAGAACCTTGCCGGACAAGCCGTTGTACCTGCAGGCCTGTGGCCTGGATCTGAACCAGCCGTATGGCAGTTTCTACAATCTCGGTATCAATACCTCATGGCAGTTGCAGGTCTACCGTTCGCTGGAGGAGCCTGAACGTCTTGCCATCGAAGGAGTGGTCGGCCAGGACGGTTGCGTCACGCTCTCCGAACCTTTGCCGGAAGTCGTTCGGGCGAGTCTGAATGAAGGTGCGGTGCTGGCGCTTGCCTTCCCCAACTTCACCTTGCCGTTGGCGCTGAAGGAAGCCGATGACGGCCTGCGCCTGGACATGCAGGCCATGGAGCTGCCGATTCCCCAGTGATAGTCGCTTGGCCTGACTTCCGTCAGCATCTGAAGATGCCGTAAGCGCGATCGCCGCGCCTGGATCGGGTGTATCCTCGTCCGTTCGAATCGAACTGGACGAGGAAAGACCATGAGCGATCCAGGCAAGGCCGGCGACCTGCTGGCGCAGATCCCCAAGGGCGAAGGCAAGGGCTTGCCACCCGTGCACCTGTGGAACCCTGACTTCTGCGGCGATATCGACATGCGTATCGCCCGTGATGGCACCTGGTATTACCAGGGCACGCCCATCGGCCGCAAACCCATGGTGCGGCTGTTTTCCACCATCATTCGCCGCGATGGCGACGACTACTTCCTGATCACGCCGGTGGAGAAAGTCGGTATTCAGGTCGAGGATGCGCCCTTCGTTGCCGTGACCCTGCAGGTCGAAGGCGAGGGGGAGGCGCAGGTGCTGCGTTTCACTACCAACGTCGAAGACGAAGTGGTGGCTGGCAGTGAGCACCCGATTCGCGTGGAGATCGACCCTGTGACATTCGAACCCTCGCCCTACATTCTGGTGCGGCGTAACCTCGAGGCGCTGATCCATCGCAACGTGTTCTACCAGTTGGTAGAGCTGGCGGTGGAACGTGAGATCGACGGAGAACCCTGGCTAGGGGTATGGAGCTGCGGGGAGTTCTATCCCATCGGGCCTTCTCCAACCTGACTCAGGAGAAACACCAGTGCGCAGTGCACGCCACGGCTTTGACAGGAGACGCAAATGGATGAGCATCGCATCGAAACCGAACGCCTGACGCTACGCCCGCCGCAGCCGCAGGATGCCGACGAAGTGCAGCGCCTGGCCGGCGATTTTCGTATCGCCGATGTCACCAGCAGCATTCCCCACCCCTATCCGCCCGAACTGGCGCAGCGGTGGATCGAGCGCTGCGTGCAGGAGTGGGCCAGTGGCGCTGCGGCCAACTTCATCATCACCGAGTCCGGCAGCGGCCTGTTGGTCGGCAGCATTGCGCTGAAGGATATCGGCCGTGGCGAGGCCGAGGTGGGCTACTGGATCGGCGTACCTTACTGGAGTCGTGGCTACGCCAGCGAGGCCTGCAATGCGCTGGTTGATTTCGCCTTCCGCCAGCTACGCTTGCGCCGTCTGCACGCCAGCCATCTGGCTCGCAATCCGCAGTCCGGGCGCGTGCTGTTCAAGGCCGGTTTTCGCCACCTCGGCCTGGGGCGCAGCGCGTGTGGCGCCCAGGGCAAGGTCGAGCCGGTCGAGTTGTACGAGCGCGTTTCCGGCGAGTGATCATCGGGCGCGTCAACGCACCCGGTCACGGCTCTGCACCGCCAGGTCCAGCGCCTTCTGCATATCCAGTCGTGCCGAGCGGCCAACGTCCTTGTCGCTCAGTTCGTAGTTGCGCTCGGATGGCAGGATGGGCGCGGTCAGGTCTTCGGCGTCCATCGGTTCGAAATCGTACTCGCCGCCGATGGTCATGGCGCTACGCCTTAGCAGCATGCGCACCTGTTCCGGTTGCAGATCCGGGTTGATCGATAGCATCGCCGCGACCACGCCGGTCACCAGCGGCGTGGCGTAGGAGGTGCCGCAATGCACGTCGCCGGTGACGTCGACTTCATGGGTCGAGGCCTGGGCACAGGCGGCCGCGGTGATGTCGACGCGCATGTCGACGTTCGACGAGTTACGTTTGACCACGTAGCTCGGGTCATCGATTTCAACTTCGTCCTTCTTGCTGCGCTGGTGCCCACCGACTACCAGCAGTTGTTCGGTGATGAAGGAGGAGGGCAGACGGTACTCGTCTCTGCCTGAGTAGGAGGAACCGTTGCCGGCGGAGTTGATCACCAGCACGTCCGGGTGTTCTTCGCGCAGCCACAGGAAGAATTCCTCCAGCAACTCTTCGTAGCCACTCATGGCGATGCCCGAACGCACCAGCGAGTCGATCTCGTCACCTTCGACGTTGCGCGTACCGACGCGGTGAATACCCCAACTCCAGTTGAGGACGCGCACGCCGTCTTCCACCAGATTGACCGACGCGGCGATATTGGCCGTGATGCCAGCATCCGAATTGCGCTCGACGATGACGTCGAAGCCGTTACTGGCCTTGTCCATCCCGCGCAGGAAACCGGTGTTGCCACCCTTGTCCCAGTGCGCTGCCAGAATGCCGGCCACGGTGCTGCCGTGATTGTCCGGCTTGTCGGCATCGCGCGCATACACGCAGGTACGCGGCTTGCCATCCGGGCAGGCGCCCAGATAGTCGGCAAAATCAGGTGCGTCGAAGTCGACGTTGCGTTCGATCACGCCCACACGGATCCGCTCGGCCTCGATCGGCGAGTCTCCCGCGGGAATGCGCCGTTGGTAGTAGTTCACCGCATCCATGAAGCGATTGGCTGCCCATTCCTCGGAGTTCTTCTCCGGTTTGCGCGCCGGCTTGCGTGCGGCTTCGCTCTCTTCGCCACGTTCGGGCGCGCTTTCCTCCACGACCACCGCGTCGACGCTGGTTTCGTTGCCGATGCGCAGTACCAGCGCATCGCGCTCGGTAAGATCTTTCACCGGCAGGCGCAGTTGATAGACGTTCAAGGGCGGGATGGCACCGACCACTTTGGCGTCGTATTTCTTCGCCAAGCGCCTGGCCTCATCGAGGCCGTCGTGGCTTTCCTCGATCAGCAGGCTGACCAGATCGACGTAGGTGGTCAGGCCGTCCATGTTCTTCGCCACTTCATCCGGGCCGGCCGCGAGCACATGGCTGCGATGCAGGGACAGCCATACCGGGTTGCTCGCGCGCGCGCCGTCTTCCAGCCACAGTGGCGCGCTCCGGTGTTCGTTGCTGTTGAGCTGCAGGCGCAGGGTGTCGCCGCTGCGTTGCACCGCCGCGGCGAGCAGGGTGTCCTCGCCGAGCCGCAGTTTGGGTAGCGCTTCGCCAAGGCCGCGTACCTGCAGGCACCATTCCTGCTTCTCGCCGGCAAGCAGATCGCCACAGCGCTGCAGGCTCTGGATGCGCAAGGCGTCCTGCGCATTGGCAAGCGGGCAGAGCACAGCCATGACGAGAGCGGACAGAACAACGCGGTTGGGCAGCATGAGTGGGGCCTTCGTGGCGAGTGTTGTGCTTTTCCGACTTTGTTTGGCTGGCTTCGTTCAGCTCGGTTTTGCGCTGGCGGTCGCTATGAATCCATGTGGCAGGCGCACGGTCATGTGTGTTTTTGGTTATAGTATTACGTTTCAATAACCTCCCTCTCGAAGCCTTACATGCCCTCCAATCGTCTGCTTTCGATCGATGCCCTGCGCGGCTTGGTCATTCTCTTCATGCTGCTCGATCACGTTCGCGAAACCTTCTACCTGCATCAGCAGGTCGGCGACCCCATGGACGTGACGGCCACGGAGCCGGCGCTGTTCTTCAGCCGCACCCTGGCGCATCTGTGCGCGCCGGTGTTCATCCTGCTCACCGGGCTTTCGGCCTTTCTCTACGGGGAAAAGCAGATGAGCCGCGCGGCCACCAGCGCCTTTCTGTTCAAGCGCGGGCTGTTTCTCGTGCTGCTGGAATTCACCCTGGTCAACTTCGCCTGGACCTTCCAGTTCCCGCCCACGGTGATCTACCTGCAGGTGATCTGGGCCATTGGCCTGAGCATGCTGGCGCTGTCGCTGCTGCTATGGCTGCCGCGTGCCTGGCTGGCCGTGCTGGGCCTGACGCTGGTGGCTGGGCACAACCTGCTCGACGGGCTGCACTTCGGTGTGGAGTCGGCCATGCACATACCCTGGGCGGTGCTGCATGATCGTGGCTGGCTCGAATTTTCCGACTCGCTGCGCCTGCGTACTTCCTACCCGGTGCTGCCGTGGATCGGTGTGATTGCGCTGGGCTACGTGATCGGCCCCTGGTTCCGCAGCTCGCGCGACCCTCGGCAGCGTCTGCAATGGCTGCAGCTGTCCGGGCTCGGCGCGCTGGCGTTGTTCGTGGTACTGCGCCTGGTCAACGGCTATGGCGAGAAACCCTGGACGGTCGGGGCGAGCGGGCTGCAGACACTGATGAGCCTGCTCAACATCACCAAATATCCGCCGTCGCTGTTGTTCCTGGCGCTGACGCTGGGCGTCGGCCTGCTATTGCTGGCTGCTTTCGAGCGCCGCAATGAGGGGCGAATGGTGTGCACGCTGGCGGTGTTCGGCAGTGCGCCGATGTTCTTCTATCTGTTGCACCTGTATGTGCTGAAGCTGCTCTACATCGCCGCGTTCGCCATCTGGGGCGCAAACCAGGGGCATTATTTCGGCTTCGCCTCGATGGTCTGGGTCTGGGCCGCGACAGTGGTGCTGGCCGTGTTGCTGTTCCCGCCAACGCAATGGTTCGCGAGGCTCAAGGCGCAGCGTCGCGACATTCGCTGGCTGAAGTACTTCTGATCAGCAAATAGAAAAGGCCAGGGTTCCCTGGCCTTTTCATTCGAGCTGCTGGTGCGTGTTGCTATAGCTTCATGTTCACCGACAGATAGGCCGAGCGGCCCGGTGCTGGGGAGAACATCGGCTGGTCGTCACCGCCCCAGAAGAAGTTGTCGAACCACACGTACTCATACTCGCGATCGGTCAGGTTCTTCAGCTGCAGGTCGAGGCTGGTCGTTGCGGAGACCTGATAGCGTACGTTGGCATCAAGCACCGCGAAGCCGCCGTACTTGCCCTGTTCGTTGAGCGTGTCGATGTAGTAGTCGCCCTGGGCGCGGGCTTGCAGGCCGAATCGCCAGGCGTCGTTTAACTGGTAATCGACGCCGGCATTGCTGATGTAGCGCGGGGTGGAGATCACTTCGTTACCTGCCAGGGAGCGACCACCGTCGGTGAAGGCGCTGCGTACCTTGGCTTGCTGGATGGCGTGCGAGCCCCATACCGTCCATTGCGGGTTGAGTTGCGCGGTAATCTGCATGTCGACACCGCGGCGGCGGGTTTCGCCGAGGCCGACCGTGGTACCGGTCGCGGGCATGTTGGACACCTCGTCGGTGGCGTCCTGCTGCCATACGGCGATACGCGCCTCGGAGCCGGCGAAGGGCTTGAACTTCACGCCCACTTCCTTGCCGGTGTTGATCGAGGGCTTGTACGCAGCCTGGCCGGTGGTCACGTATGCCGGGCCTTCCGAACCGGTGAGAATCTGGAAGGTACGGCCCCAGTTGGCATATACGTTCGTGTCCGGGGTGATGCTGTACACCACGCTGAGCTTGGGTTGCTCGATCCAGCCGTAGTCCTGCAGCTTGGCTTTCTCACCGCTCATCAACTCGGTGTTGCCGGAAAACTTGTCCACCCGGTAGGCCGGGATGATCTTCAGTTTTTCGATGGGCTGAATGATCGCCTGAGCGTAGGCGCCGGTGTTGTACAGCGTGTAGCTGTCGTCGTTCTGCGTACGTGCCGGCGGCGCGTCGAAGTCGGTGGGGATGCCGAAGTTGTAGCGATAGCGGCGGTATTCGTTGTTCTGCTGCTCGTAGTTGACGCCACCATCGAGGGTGAGCATCTCGTGGGCGCGCCAGGTCAGGTTGCTCAGCACGCCGGTCTGCCGTTCCTGCCACTGGCGGCGCTGGCGTGGGGCGTTGCCGACCGGGTAGTCGGTGAAGGTCACGGTGCGGTCATCGTCGTAGCTGTTGTAGTACAGCTTGTTGCTCAGGCTCAGGTCGTCGCTGAGCTGGAAATCGGCATGCCCGCTGAGGTGCTTCATGTCGCGGTCGTCGCCGTCGTTGGCGTTCTTCGCCGGCGACTGCGTGCGGCTGGCGGCCAGTTGCCGTGCGGTGAGAAAGCCCGGTTCCTCGGCTTCGTGATGATAGAGGCGGGCGACCACGCCGAGCTTCATGGTCTGCTCGTCATCGGTGACGAACCACTTGCCGCCCAGTGAGTATTTGTTGGAGTCGCTGTGGTCACGGAAGCCGTCGGAGTCCTGCTTGGCCAGGAAGTAGTTCTGCGCGAAATTGCCTTCCTCGTGGCCCACCGCCAGCTGGAATTCGCGGGTGTTGAAGCTGCCGTAGGTCAGGCGGCCATCGGTGTAGTTGCCGCCCTGGCGGGTGACGAAGTTGATGTTGCCGCCGATGTTGTGCAGGCCGTAGCGCGGATCGTTGGTGCCGCGCACCACTTCGATGTAGTCCAGATCCAGCGGGAAGACCATGTCGATGAAGCGTTGGTTGCCGCTGTTGACGTTGCTCGGCACGCCGTCGATCAGCGTCTTGATGCCATTGATGTAACCCTCGCCATTGAAGGCGCGGAAGGTCACCTTGCCCGATTCGGCGCCCATGCGCGTCTCGGTCAGCTGAATGCCGGGCATTTGGCCCACCAGTTCCCAACTGTTCATCACGGTTTTGTCCTCGATCTTGTCGCTGCCCATGATGTCGACCGACGTCAGGATGCTGTCGGTGCGCAGTGTGCCCGTGGCGTCTGGGGTGACGTAGAGCGAGCCGAGCGAGACGGTGGAGTTGCCGGGCGAGGCTGCATGGATCTGAGATGTGACCAGTGCGGTCATGACGGCGAGGGAGGCCGAAGTGGCTTTCATGAGGGGTCCTAGCGTTGCGTTTTCTAAGTGTTGGGAGGTCGTTGCGTTGTCTCGCAGCTGGTGCTCCAGAGCGCGCGAGTTGCTGTGTTGTATCGGGGCATCGCGGAAAGGTGCTGGTAAAGATGTTATATCATAACAATTTTCTTGTGCTCGACCAGCCGTTGATGGTTGCTTGATGACGGCGAGAAGTTCTAGCTAGAGCGGTTGGCTGTGCAACAGCCGGCGCAATGGCCTATCAACGTGGGTTGCAGCGGCATGAACGATTAGACGACAGCCTGCTAATGGCGTATCAATATCAGGCGTCTTTCGCGTTTCCATCCAGGCAGAATCACTATGCAGTCCCTGTGTTCGGTCACCGCGCCTGGCAGCGCCAATGATGAGCGGCTCGATGGGTTGGTACGCCTGCTTGGCCGGCACTTCGGTGCGGTCGCCGTACTGATTTCTGGCAGTGCAGGTTCACGGCACATCTGGGCCAGCCACGAGCTGAGCGATGTACAATTGACGAAGATCGACGATGCCTGCGCCACTACGCTGGCCTGGCCGCTGCCGACGTACGAGGGTGAGGCGCTCGGTACCTTGTATTTGCTGTGCGAGCAGCCGCGTGAGCTCGATGCCGAAGCACACGAAGCGCTACAGGATTTTGCCAACCTCGCTCACGACCTGTTGGCGCGTGAGGCGGATGATGCCCGGCAACGTCATGAAATTGCCGCCCTGCAGGGTAGCGAACGGCGCATGGCGCTGGCCATCGCCGGCAGTGGCACCGGTATCTGGGACCGTAACGTGGTCACCGGTGAGATTCATTACTCAAGCAGCTGGAAGGCGCTGCTCGGTTACGCCGAGCACGAAATCGGCAATCGCATTGAAGAGAGCTACACCCGCGTGCATCCGGCCGATCTCGATTATGTGCGCGCCACCATTCAGGCGCATCTGGACCAGCGCACCGCGGCCTATGAAGTCGAGCATCGCCTGCGCTGCCGCGATGGCCAGTACAAATGGGTGTGTAGCCGTGGCAAGGTGGTCGAGCGCGACATACACGGCAAGCCGCTGCGCATGGTTGGCACCACCACCGACATCACCGCCATGCGCCGACTATCGGAACAGGTGCAGCAGGCGGCGGCCCTGATGACCGACCTGACCAACGAAATTCCCGGCATGGTCTTCCAGTTCCGTCGGCGAGCCGATGGCGAGTTGGCCTTCACCTATGTCAGTGCTGGCGCGCAAGCCATCTGTGGCCTGAGTGCGGCGCACCTGATGCAGGATGCACAGGCGCTGGCAGCCATCGTTCACCCGGACGACCGCATGGCCTTCATCGACTCGTTCGAGCTCTCTGCCGAGGAACTGACGCCCTGGCATCTGGCGTTTCGTGTTCAGGTACCGGGGCGCGAGATTGCCTGGTGCCAGGGGGAAGCCCGCCCGCGCCGCGAAGAAGACGGCAGCGTGATCTGGCACGGTTTCATGACCGACGTGACCGAGCGCAAACAGATCGAGGCCGAGCTGCAGGCATTCGCCACCACCGACTTCCTCACTCAGCTCGCCAACCGCCGGCACTTCATGCATCGGCTCGAAGCCGAGCTGGCACGTCTGCAGCGCAGCCCGGAGCAGAGCGCGGCGATCCTGATGTTCGACCTCGATTACTTCAAGGCCATCAATGACCGCTGGGGCCATAACGTTGGCGATCAGGCTCTGCGCCACTTCGCCGCAATCCTCAGCAGCCAGCTGCGCAGGACCGACACCGCCGGGCGCCTGGGCGGCGAGGAGTTCGCCGTGGTACTCAGCGAGGCGAGCCTGGACAAGGCCATGCACTTCGCCGCGCGCATCCAGAATGAGCTGGCAAGTACGCCCATCCAACACGCGGGAGAGCAGATCTACCTGGCCGTCAGCGTTGGCATCTCCTCGCTCAATGCTGGCGATGCCAGCGTCGAGGCGGCCCTGTCACGCAGCGATATCGCCCTTTACTGCGCCAAGCGCGGTGGGCGAAATCGCATCGAGCAGCACTGATGGAAATCTCGCTCAAGCAGCCCGCAACGCCTGGCTGATCGCATCATTGAAGGCGGGAATGTCGTCCGGGTTGCGTGAGGTGATCAACGTCCAGTTCTGCCCCGGACACACTTGCACCTCGGCGTCTACCCAGCTCGCACCGGCGTTGGCCAGATCCAGGCGCACGCTGGAGTAGGACGTCATCACCTTGCCCGGCACCACGCCTGCATCGATCAGCAGCCAGGGGCCGTGGCAGATCGCCGCGACCGTCTTGCCGGCATCACGAAACTCCTGCACCAGGCGCTGCGCGTCTTCGTCCTGGCGCAGGGTATCGGCATTCACCGTGCCGCCAGGAATCACCAGCAGCTCGTAGTCCGCAGCGCTCAGCCCCTTGAGCTGAGTGTCGGACTGCACGCTGACGTCCTTCTCGCTGTCCTTCAGCCACGTCTCGGCCTCGCCGCCCTTGACGCTGGCATGGGTGACGCTCGCGCCCTGATCCTTCAGTGCCTGCATCGGCTTGAGCAACTCGTCGCGCTCGATGCCCGTGTTGGCGGTGATGAACAGCACCTTCTTGCCTTGCAGATTCGAACTCATGATCGATACCTCCGCTGATGCGCCGCACGGCGCGGTGAGTGGTCGCGTTGGTGAACGCGGCATGTATCAGGATTGAAAGGTGCAAGAAGCAGAAGTTCGACTTGATTGGCGGGTGGTGGCTGCCATCAGGCTCGTTTGCGGCGGTTCACAGATTCGCCGATGGCAACTGCAACCAGATCGAAAACACGCCCAGCACGCTCCAGAAAACGATGAACAGCCAGGGCGAGCGCAGGAAGAACAGCAGCGACTTGTAGGTGCTCTCCCGGCTGGCCTCCTTCTCGCTGAACAACGGTGAGTCGTCGTAGGCATGGCCGAATTCGGGATCGCTGCGCAGCAACTGTTCCTGCTTGTAGTGCCAGTGCTCGATGATCGTCGCGGAGGCCCTGATTCCCGGCCAGGCGTGCAGTGAGCTGATGATACCCAGCAGCGTGAACAGCGCCGGAACCACCAAGGTGAATACCGCTCCCCAGTTTTCGTTCAGGTTGGCCATGGACGATGCATAGGCGATCACCAGAAACGACTGCGCCGTCAGATAGGAATTGGTGCGCCCCGCCAGCAGGCTGGTTTCGTACTGAATTTCCCGCCGATAGAAATCGAGGCGCTCCTTCGGCGTGCCGAAAATCATCAACTCCGCCTGCTTCTCTCGCTGGGTGTCATGCGTTTCGGTGGTAATGATTCGCGAGGTCTTCATCGGTGTCGCTCGGCTAACGGTCTGGAGAGATGCAGGCGGGGAATGAGGATTTAGACTGCGTGCGTCTCAGTTATTCAGAGTTTTTTGTCCAGACGATGCCGGCCGCCGGCTGAGCCAGGCACAGGCGGCCGGAGCCAAGGCGAGTAGCGTTTATCCGCTTGCTCAGGCGTGACGATTTGGCTGGGGACGACCTTCCAGTTCGCTGAAGAGCCAGTCCTGGAAACTGCGGATCTTGGGAAGCTCCGCTCGCGATCTCAGAAGGTTGAACGTATAACCCTGGACCTTGGGGCCCGTCATGCCGAGAGGGGCGACCAGGCGCCCGCTATCGAGTTCTCGCTGCACCAGCAGCAGGCTTTCCAGGCAAATTCCCTGACCATCCACCGCAGCACTGATCGCCATGAACGAGCGATCGAAACGTGGCCCACGAGAGATGTCCAGAGGGACCTTGCGGTGTTGGCGCATCCAGTCGCGCCAGCTGATCAGGCACACTTCGCTGTGAATCAAAGTGTGATGACGCAGATCTTCCGGCGCGCGGATTGCGTGTGCGCCGTTCGCAAGTGATGGCGCACAGAGCGGCACGATGGTTTCTGCAGGGAAGGGCAGCACCATGGTGCCGGCGGGTTGCAGCCGTTTCATGCCATAGCGGATATCGATGTCCACGCCCTGGGTCAGCAGGTCTGCAGGTGCGGGATACGAAGCATTCAGCCGCACGTCGATGTCCGGTTCCAACGCGCTGAAACGGGCCAGGCGCGGCATCAGCCACTGCGTGGCGAAACTGGGTGTGGAGTGCACGGTGAGGATGTCGCTTTTTGCGGTGCGCCCCAGCTCACGGGTGGCGATGTCGATCCTGGCAAAGGCCGCCGAGACCTCTTCCGCATACACACGGCCGGCATCGGTCAATACCACCGCGCGGTGAACGCGGTGGAACAGGCGCACACCAAATTGCTCTTCGAGCAGCTTGATCTGGTGGCTGACAGCCGAGGGGGTAACGAACAGCTCCTCCGCCGCGAGTGCGAATGACGACAGTCTCGCGGCTGCTTCGAATGCCTGAATGGCTTTGAGGGAAACCCGGTTTTGCATGGCGTTTTCACATGAGCTCAGTTCACCTATCTGCCTTAACTATTCGTTTGAGCTCAAAAAATCAAGGGAATACGCTTTATCTCACTCGCCAAGCGTGCTGATTCAGCGCCCCCTGGCAAGCCTGGAGAGGCTCTCTCCAACCGAGACATATGAGGCTCCGGCAGCATCCAGTGTCGGGCCATAGCAAGGAGAACCGCGTGCAGAACAATAATTCTTCCGTCCACGCCAAGGTTGCCGAAGGCGCCTACCGCATCCGCCGCTTCGCGCTGCAGATGGGCGAGGTCCAAGGCCAAGGCTATGTCGGTCAGGCGCTGGGTTACGCCGACGTGCTGGCGACCGCCTATTGCCATGCGCTGAATCTGCGTCCAGAAGACCCAAGCTGGGAGGGCCGCGACCGCTTTCTGCTGTCCCACGGCCATTACGCCATCGCGTTCTACGCGGCGCTGATCGAGGCGAAGATCATTCCCGAGGACGAACTGGAAACCTACGGCAGCGATGACAGCCGCCTGCCCATGTCCGGCATGGCGACCTATACCCCGGGCATGGAAATGTCGGGTGGCTCGCTCGGCCAGGGCCTGCCGATTGCCGTGGGCATGGCGCTCGGTCTGCGTCTTAAGGGCAACCCGGCTTTCGTCTACAACTCGATGTCCGATGGCGAACTCGACGAAGGCTCGACCTGGGAAGCCGCCATGAGCGCGGCTCACCACGGCCTGGGCAACCTGATTTGCCTGGTGGACATCAACAACCAGCAAGCCGATGGCCCTTCGACCAAGGTGCTGGGCTTCGAGCCGCTCGCCGACAAGTGGGCCGCGTTCGGCTGGCATGTTCAGCGTGTTGATGGCAATGACCTCGCCGCGGTCATCGAGGCCTTCGACACTGCGCGCAACCTCACCGAAGCCAAGCCGCGCGTGATCCTCTGCGACACCCTGATGGGCAAGGGCGTGCCATTCCTCGAAACCCGCGAGAAGAACCACTTCATTCGCGTCGACCAGGCCGAGTGGCAGCAAGCCCTCGATATTCTCGACCAAGCCCAGGGAGCCGCCCGATGAGCAGCACCGCCAAGAAACCACGCCTGACCACCTCGGCGATGATCGCCTCGATTGCCTCCGAAGGGCAGCGCGTACAGTCGGCCCCATTCGGCAAGGCCCTGGTCGAACTGGCCGCCAACCGCCCGGAGATCGTCGGCCTGACCGCCGACCTGGCCAAGTACACCGATCTGCACCTGTTCGCGCAGGCCTACCCGGATCGCTTCTTTCAAATGGGCATGGCCGAGCAACTGCTGATGGCTGCTGCCGGCGGCATGGCCAAGGAAGGCTTCGTGCCGTTCGCCACCACCTACGCGGTGTTCGCTACGCGGCGAGCCTTCGACTTCGTGCATCAGGTGATCGCCGAGGAAAATCTCAATGTGAAGCTGTGCTGCGCCTTGCCCGGCCTTACCACCGGCTACGGCCCCAGCCACCAGGCCACCGAGGACATCGCGCTGATGCGTGGCATCCCCGGCATGACCATCGTCGACCCCTGTGATGCGCTCGATACCGAGCAGGCCGTGCCGCAGATCGCTGCGCACAACGGCCCGGTTTATATGCGCCTGCTGCGCGGCAACGTGCCGCTGGTACTCGACGAGTACGGCTACAGCTTCGAACTGGGCAAGGCCAAGATGCTGCGTGATGGCCGCGACGTGCTGGTGATCTCGTCCGGCATCCTGACCATGCGCGCGCTGGAAGTGGCCAAGGCGCTGGAGGCGGACCGGATCGACGTCGGCGTGTTGCACGTGCCCACCATCAAGCCGCTCGACGTGGCGACCATCCTGCGTGAAGCCGGAAAGGCCGGGCGCCTCGTGGTCGTGGCGGAGAACCACAGCTCGGTCGGCGGGCTTGGCGAAGCCGTGGCCACCGCGCTGCTGACTGCCGGGGTGACTCCGCAATTTCGCCAGATCGCGCTGCCCGATGCCTTCCTGGACGCCGGTGCGCTGCCAACGCTGCATGACCGTTACGGTATTTCCACCGAGGCGATGTCGGCCACCATCAAGGGTTGGCTCGGCTGAACTTGGCGCGACCTCGACCCTGTATCCACGCGCCGCCCGACGGCGCAACTGCAAGGAATCCATACATGAACAACGCTCTTCTGCTCGACGGCAAGGTAGCCATGATTTCGGGCGCGGCCTCGGCGCGCGGCATCGGCCTGGCTACTGCTCGCCTGTTCGCCAGCCATGGCGCCACGGTGGCCATTCTCGATCTCGATGAGGGGGCTGCCATCGAAGCGGCGGCTGCCATCGGCCCGCAGCATCGCGGCTATGCCTGCAACGTGGCCGACAAGGACGCCTGCCTGCAGGCCACCGAGCGTGCCATCGCCGACTTCGGTCGCATCGACGTGCTGATCAACAATGCCGGCATTACCCAGCCGGTGAAGACCCTGGAAATCGACCCGGCAAGCTGGGATCGCATCCTCGACGTCAACCTGCGCGGCGTGTTGTACCTGTCCCAGGCCGTCATTCCACACATGCAGGCCCAGGGCAGCGGTTCCATCGCCTGCATGTCGTCGGTGTCGGCCCAGCGTGGCGGCGGCATCCTCGGCGGCCCGCACTACTCGGCAGCGAAGGCCGGTGTGCTGGGGCTGGCCAAGGCCATGGCGCGCGAATTCGGGCCGAGCAACATCCGCGTCAATTGCGTCACCCCCGGCCTGATCCAGACCGACATCAGCGCCGGCAAGCTCAGCGATCAACAGAAGGCCGAGATTGCCGCCAGCATCCCGCTCAATCGCCTGGGCAACGCCGAGGAAGTCGCTGGTGCCTATCTGTTCCTGGCTTCGAATCTGTCGGCCTACATCACCGGTGCGGTGATCGACGTCAACGGTGGCATGCTCATCCACGGTTGAGTAATACCCGGTGCAGGTGAGGGCTCTGCCGCTCGCACCTGCAACCTGCAGCAAGCAAGACATGCAGACAACATCAATAAAAAAAGCAAGGTGAAGCTCATGAAAAAGACACTGATCGCACTCACCGCGACCTTGGCACTGGCTACTGCCTCCACCAGTTGGGCGCAACAGGTACTGCGCCTCTCCCACAACGCCGCGCCGGGTAACCCGAAGGCGGTGGCGTCCCTGAAGTTCGCGGAACTGGTCGAGCAAAAGACCGAAGGTCGGGTGAAGGTCGAGGTGGGTGGCAGCGCCCAGTTCGGCGACGACGTCGAATCGCTGACCAACATGCGCCTGGGCACGCTGGCGTTCAGCACCAACTCCCAGGGCAGCACCGCCGGCGTGGTACCGGAATTCAACCTGGTCGGCCTGCCGTTCCTGTTCCGTGATCTCGAACACGCCTACAAGGTGGTCGATGGCCCGGTCGGCGCCAAGCTCGACGAGGCAGCCAACAAGAAGGGGCTGGTGGTGCTGGCGCTGTGGGACAACGGCATTCGCCACACCAGCAACAATAAACGTCCGATCTTGAAGACTGAAGACCTGCAGGGAATCAAGGTGCGTACGCCGCCGGATGCCATGACCCTGGACATCTTCAAGGCGCTTGGCGCCAACCCCGGTCCGCTGGCGTTCTCCGAGTTGTACATCGCCTTGCAACAAGGGGTGTTCGACGGCCAGGAAAACCCGCTGATGAACGTCTATTCCTCGAAACTCTACGAGGTGCAGAAGTACATCTCCTTGACCGGGCATAAATACGAGACCACGCCGTTGCTGGCCAGCAAGATGATCTGGGCCTCGCTGTCCAAGGCCGACCAGCAGGCGATCAAGGAGGCCGCTGCAGAGGCCGGCAAGCTCAACCGCGAGATGTCCCTGGCTGCCGATATCGAGTTGCGCACCAAGCTCACCGAAGCCGGCGTCGAGATCAACGAAATCGACCAGGCCGAGTTCGCCGCCAAGACCAAGCCGGTCTATGACAAGTGGTCGAAGCAGTACCCCGAACTGGTCGAGCTGATCGTCACGGAGGCGGGCAAGCAATGATGGCCGCTCAAAACCCCGGCAAGGAAACGGCGCAGGCCGGTGCTCTGACGCAGGTGGTGAAGTGGGTGGACAGCGCAATCGTGGCCGCCAGCGTGGCGGTCGTGATTGCGGCACTGGTGGCCATGTTCGTAGCGCTGATGGCCGAGGTAGTCGTGCGCTACCTAACCAATCAGGGCATGGGCTGGCCTACCGAGATACCCAATATCCTGTTTCCCTGGCTGGTCATGGGCGGCATCGTGCTGGCTGCCCAGCGTGGTCAGCACATCGCCGTCACTGCCATCCAGGGCTGGTTGGGGCGCGGTGGCAACCGGCTGTTGCTGATCGGCCATCAACTGCTGATCACCGCCACCTTCTTCTACCTGGCCTGGGTCGGTCTCGACGTGATCGAGATCACCGGCGGCGAGATCTACCCCGTCACCGGAATTTCGGCGAGATGGGCTTATCTGGCCATGATCACCGGGTTCGTCGGCCTTGGCCTGACCGCGTTGACCACGCTGGTTCATCTGCTGCAAGCCGGCGATCCGCTCGCCGTCCGTGCTCATAACATCGAGGACGACCTATGACCCTCATGATGCTTCTGGTCTTCGCCGTGTTGCTGGCACTGGCAGTACCGGTCGGTTATGCACTGCTGATCAGCTCGGGGCTGGCGGCTGTCGCCGTTGGCGGCATCCCCAGCGTGGCGGCGATCGTGAAGATCTTTCAGCCCACGCAGAGCTTCCCGCTGCTGGCCATCCCGTTCTTCATGCTATCCGGCAGCCTGATGATGGGCGGCACGCTGGGCAAGCGCCTGATCGACTTCGCCACCATGCTGGTCGGCCGCTTCCATGGTGGGCTTGGCCAGGTCACGGTGGTCGGCTCGACCGTGTTCGGCGGGGTATCCGGTTCGGCCGTGGCGGAGGCCTCGGCGCTTGGCTCGATGCTGATTCCCTGGCAGAAGCGCGAGGGCTATCCGGGCGCCTTCGCCGCTGCCGCAACCGCGTCGTCGGCGACCATCGCCGGGCTGATTCCGCCGTCGATTCCGTTGATTCTCTACGCCGCCGTATCCAACCAGTCGATTGCTGCGCTGTTTCTCGCCGGCCTGGTACCGGGGCTGTTGCTGTGCGTCGGCTTCATGCTGACCTGCTACCTGTCAGGCCGTCTGCGTGGCTTCAAGCGCCTGGCCAGTGAGATCACCTTCAAGGGTGTGCTGCGCGTGACGATCGCTGCTGCACCGGCGCTGGCGATGCCGGCCTTCATCGTGGTGTTGCTGCGTGCTGGTATCGCCACGCCGACCGAGGTCAGCGTGCTGGCGGTGTTCTACGGCTTGATGGTGAGCATGCTGGTCTATCGCGACCTGACTCTGCGCCGGCTCTACGACGCTTTGGTACACACCGCGATCACCACCGGTGTGGTGATGCTGGTGATCGCCGCCTCGAACCTAGTGGGTTATGTGCTGACTGTCGAGTCGGTGCCAACCGCCGTGGCCGAGTGGACCGCACGAACCCTGAGTTCGCCGTGGATGGTCATCCTCATGCTCAACCTGATCATGGTGGTGGTAGGCATGTTCCTCGACCTGCCGGCGGCGATCCTGCTGCTGGGGCCGACCTTCGTCGCCATCGGCAACGCCATCGGTCTCGACCTGACCCAGCTCGGCATCATGATGGTGGTCAACCTGAGCATCGGCCTGTTTACCCCGCCGGTGGGCACCACGCTGTTCATCGCCTCGGCGATTTCCCGCGAGAAGGTTGGGGCCGTGGTGCGCGAGCTGTGGCCGTTCTACCTGGTGGCGATCATCGTGCTCGGCCTGGTCTCGTTCGTGCCGGCTTTGACCCTCTATTGATCGATGCGCCACGGTTCATGCCCGGGGCGCGCTCTGCAAGGAGTTTCCATGACTACGATTGCATTTGCCGGGCTTGGCTCGATGGGGCTGCCCATGGCCAAGAACCTGCTCGCCGCCGGCCACGTTGTGCGCGGTATCGACCTTAACCCTGTGGCACTCGCCACGCTTGCCGAGGCTGGCGGGCAGCCAGCCGACGCCGTCTCTGCTGCCAGCGGTGCCGATGTGCTGATCCTGATGGTGGTCAATGCTGCCCAGGCCGAGCAGGTGTTGTTCGACAACGGCGCACTGGAGGCACTGGCCGAGCATGGCATCGTCTGCCTGATGGCGACCTGTCCACCGGCTGCCGTCGAGCGCATCGCCGCGCGGGTGAGGGCAGCGAGACGCCGCTTCGTCGATGCCCCGGTCTCGGGCGGCACCGCAGGCGCCATCGCCGGCTCGCTGACCATCATGGCGGCCTGTGAACGCGACACCTTCGAGGTGGTGCAGCCGGTGTTCGAGGGCATTGGCCAGCGCATCTTCCATGTCGGTGAGCGAGCCGGGCAGGGCGCCACGGTCAAGGCCGTCAACCAGTTGCTGTGCGGCGTGCATATCGCCGTGGTAGCCGAAGCCTTCGCGCTGGCGGCCAAGGTCGGGGTCGAGCTGCCGGTACTGCTGGAAATCATGGGCGGCTCGGCGGCCTCGAGCTGGATGCTCAAGGATCGCGGCCCGCGCATGTTGCAGGCCGAGCCTGAGGTCAGCAGCGCGGTGGACATCTTCGTCAAGGACCTGGGCATCGTCCTCGAAGCCGGGCGCGACGCGCAGGCTGCGTTGCCGATTGCCGCCGTGGCGCACCAACTGTTCCTCGCTACCTCCGGGCGCGGTGAGGGGCGGGTGGACGACAGCCAGGTGATCCGCAGCTATTACGCCCTCAACGGTACACCGACGTAAGGCTGAGTCGCCCAGCCCCTCTAATCGCCAGCGGCTAAGGTTGTCCCATGCTCGTGCAGATCGTGAGCATCGTTTTCCCTGTGTTCACGGTCATAGCGGTGGGCTACCTGTATGGTCGCAAGCATCGCCCGGACATGATCGCCACCAACCAGGTCAACATGGGCATCTTCTTGCCCGCGCTGATCTTTTCTGCGCTGGCGGGCAAGAGTGTCGACTTGGCCGAGGTGCAGATGACCGCGCTCGGTGGCCTGGTCATCGTGCTCGGCTCCGGCCTGCTTGGCTGGCCTATCGCCCGTCGGCTGGGCTATGCACCGAAAACCCTGCTGCCGCCGATGATGTTCAAGAACGCCGGCAACATGGGGTTGCCACTGCTGCTGTTCGCCTTCGGCGAGCAGGTTCTACCGGCAGCGGTGGTGCTGTTTCTGGTGGAAAACGTCCTGCATTTCGCCATCGCCACCTGGTGGCTGGGGCGCAACGCCAGGGTGTGGGGGCTGCTTCGCGAGCCGGTAATCATCGCCGGAGTGGCCGGCGTGCTGGTAAGCATGTCGGGCATCGCCATGTGGCCGCCTTTTCTCTCCGCCATCAAGATCATCGCCGACGTATCCACGGGCTTGATGCTGTTTTCCCTTGGCGTACGCCTGAACACCGCGCCCTTCGCGCAGTGGCGCATCGGCACGGTCGGTGCCGTGGCGACACCGCTGACCGGCATGCTGATCGCCTACCTGTTCTGCCTGGCGTTTGGCCTGTCGGATCGCGAAACGGACATCCTACTGATCTTCGGCGCGCTGCCGCCAGCGGTGCTCAATTTCATGTTCGCCGAGCGCTATGCCCAGGAGCCAGAGAAGGTCGCGTCGATCGTGATCCTGGGCAATCTGATTGCGCTGTTTTCCATCTCGTTGGCGCTGGCCTTGCGGCTGGCGTAGAGGGACTAGTGAATACCCTCCGCGCTGTCTCGGGGTGCCAGGGCCAACTAGAGGTTCCCATTTGCGGCGCGCGTCAGACTACGAATCGAGTCACCAACTGATTCAGGTTGATTGCCAACTGGGACATCTCGCCGCAAGCGCTCGCTGTTTGGCTGGCGCCTGCGGCGCTCTGCGAAGCAAGGTCACGGATACGCAAAAGGTTCTGATCCACCTCGCGTGCGACATGAGACTGCTCTTCGGACGCTGTCGCGATCTGAAGGTTGCGTTCATTGATATGAGAGATCGCCGTTGCGATTTGATCCAGAGAGCTACTGGCTTCCTGAGCGATATCGAGGGATTGGTTAGCCAAATCGCGGCTGGTGCCCATTGCCTGAACCGCTTGCTCGGAATCAGTCTGAATGGCGGCAATCATTTGCTCGATTTCTTGAGTCGACATCTGAGTGCGATGAGCCAACGCCCTGACTTCGTCAGCGACCACTGCGAAGCCACGCCCTTGTTCGCCAGCTCGGGCGGCTTCGATTGCAGCATTCAAGGCCAGGAGGTTGGTCTGTTCTGCGATCCCGCGGATAACTTCCACGACCTTGGAGATATTCTGTGCGCGATCCGATAACCCCTGTATCTGCACGCTCGTTTCTTCGACGTTGCCACTCAGTCGCTGGATCGACTTCAGGGTCTGCGCCACTCGCTCCAAACCGGCCACCGTGAAACCCTGCGTACGCTTCGACTCTTCAGAGGCAGACTCAGCATTGCGGGCCACTTCATCCACGGCGGCACTCATCTCCGTAACAGCCGTCGCGGCCTGATTGACTTCGTCATTTTGAGACACGAGGCCCCGGCTGGAGGCTTCTGTAACTGCCGTCATCTCTTCGGCCGCTGAAGCCAACTGCGTGGATGAGTCCGATATTTGCACAATCGTATCGCGCAGGTTCTGCTGCATTTGCGCGAGTGCCTTGAGCAACCTACCTGCCTCGTCGGTGCCGCTTGCGTGCACTGCTTTCGACAGATCGCTACTCGCAATTCGCTCTGCTACGGACAATGCATCACCTATGGGAGCCGTAATGCTCTTGGTCAGTAGGGTGGCGAGAACGATGGTCATCACCAACACCACGATGACTATCCCGATAACCAGTGCCAGACCTGACGAGTAGATTTCAGCCGCAGTCTGACCTGCTTGCTGAGCGCCCTTATTGTTGAACTCAGTGAGTTCCTTGATCTGTTCTTCCATCTTGTTCGTCAGCGGGCGAATGCCTGTGCTGACAAGATTCACTGCAGAAGAAACATCACCGGCCCTCATCATGGGTTCGAGTAGGTCCAGCTGCCTGGCATAGGCGTCGGCGCTGTCTTTTACTGCGGTAAACAGCGTGCGCTCCGTATCGCTGACGACCATCGGTTCGTAGTCTGCGACCGCATCCATCAAAGCTTTGCGGTACCCGGGGAAGCTGTCGATGGTGCGCTGGATGCTTTGAGGGTCCGCCAGGCCTCGTTGGGTTTCGAGCCTTAGCCGCAGCGTAGCGGCGTTCATGACCCCGGTCTGGCGAACGCTGGCCATCCAGTTCTGCTCAACGTCGATTTCAATATCGCGCAGCTTTCCCATCTCTAGCACGGCGACCACGCCGAGCACGAAAACGAGCCCGACAATCAGTGCGAAGAAGAGGGCTGCTCGTGGAGCCAGGTTGAGATTTCTAAAGCTCATAGGACGTTTCCAGAAATGGTGGAGGCGGATGGCCTGCCAAAGCTATCGGCGCTGCTAGAAAAAGTTTTAGATGCGTGGAGAGGCTTTTCAGCGTCATTGGTCGGACCCTGGATAGGTTGATCACGAGCTGCCAGTGAAGACTTCGTATGCTGGCTGAGTCAGGCTGTTAGTTGGTCTATTCATGGGTGTTATCCGTCAACTTTTCTAACCGCGCGACGCCATCCCCGCGCCGCGAACAGGAAAGTGAGAAAACACAGGCCGGCCAGGCTCAGGAAGGTCACGGAGAAGGCGTTGCTGATCGCAGGTGTGGAGTTTGTCGCCAATGTCTTACTGTCCAGTAGCGAGGCAAACAGTAGCGGCAGCAGGGAGGCGCCCGTCATCAGGCCCAGGTTGCGTGAAAGACCGAGCAGTCCTGAGAGCACCCCTCGGTGCTTTTCGGCCGCCAGGTTCATCGCGGCCGTGTTGTTGGCCGCCAGGAACAGCTGGAAGCCCGGTGTCATCAGCACCATCGCCATGATGTAGCCCGGAATTCCGATGAGTACCGGCAGCACAGCGAAGCCACACAGCCCAACGCTGGCGAGCAGCAGGCCAGCGAGCAATGTCTGGTGGGTTCCGAACCGATCTGCCAGCCTGCCCGCCGGCGCTCCCGACAGCGCGGCGGCGCCAGGCCCGACGGCCATTACCAAGCCTGTGCCGGCCTCGCTGAGGCCCAGGCCAAACGTGAGAAACAATGGGCCGACCACCAGTGTGGACATCATGATGGTCGCGACCACGAGGTTCATCGACAGTGACGAGGCGATACCACGTCCGCGTGCAAGCGCTACCGGGATCAGGGGGTTGGGCACGACCAACTCGGTACGGATGAATACCAGAAACGCAGCGGCGGCCAGCACCAGCAACATCCAGGGGGCAATGGCCACGCCGACCCGGCCTCCGCTGGCCGCGAGTGCAAAGCAGAGCAACGCTGTAGATTGCCAAGCGCTACCGACCCAATCGATGCGGGCGGAGTTTCCAGTGGGTGCCGTTTTTCCAATGCCGGTGACGGCCAGCGCCAGCAGGCCACTACCGCAGAGCATCAACAGAACGAAAACGGAGCGCCAGCCAAACTCTGTGATGAGCATGCCGCCGACCGAGGGGCCCAGCGCGGTTCCAATGGCTGACATCGTTCCGAGCAGGCCCATCGATGCGCCCAGGCGTTCTTTCGCAATCAGGGTCTTGGCGATGGAAAGTGGCAGCGCCATCAGCGTCGCCGCACCCACGCCCTGCACCGTTCGGCCTGCGATGAGCCAACCCAGGGTCGGTGCCACTGCGCAGCCGGCAGAGGCCAGAGTGAACAATAGGATGCCGCCGACCAGCACGCGGCGATTCCCGTAGAGATCGCCCATTCGTCCTGTAACGACTATGACGCACGTCAGGGCGAGCAGGTAGGCCAGTACGACCCATTGCACTTGCTGCACGCCGGCAGAAAACACGGTAGCCAGGCTGGGTAGGGCGACGGTGGCGATGCTGATGCCCAGCGACGCGAGCAGGATGGCGCCGGCCAATGCCATGAGCATTCGTTTGCTGGCCGCAGGGGAGAGGGTGGATTTCATGTGCATTGTCTGCCTATCGGAGTGGCGATGGCCTACTATGCAAGTTCAAGTCAACTTGAGGTCAAGCATGAAACTCGTCGATATCGGAGTGCTCTCGAAAACCAGCGGGGTGCCTACCTCCACGCTTCGCTATTACGAGCAGGTGGGGCTGATCCGGCCCGTTTGCCGCAACGGTTTGCGTCGACAGTACAGCGAGGAAACCATCGTCCAGCTTGCTCTGATCGGACTGGGAAAGGCCGCCGGTTTTTCGCTGGAAGATATCGGCGCAATGTTCGACAAGGATCGCAACCCGGATCTGGCGCGACCGACCCTACTTCAACGAGCCGATGAGCTCGATCGCCAGGTGCTGCGCATGACCACCATGAGTCGTCTACTCAGGCATGTTGCCGAATGCCCTGCGTCGTCCCATATGGAATGTCCGCGGTTTCGCAAGCTGCTGCGTGTGGTATGCCCCTCGGTGGCCCTGAGCGATGTGCTGTCCCGTGGGGCCGTGGCGCGATAGGACAGAATCTCCGGAATGGCTTGGCCAGTAGCGCTCGGAGCCCAGCTCAAGCGCTGGCGAGCAACGCGCAGATCCTGGAGGCTGCGGCATACAGGCAGGAGTAGTGAGACAGCCCCTCCATCGGCTCGACACCTGTCGTACTTGGCAAGCATTCGGCCAGGCTTGTCGACATGCCGAAAGGCGACCAGTTGTCCTGCGTGCCATGCCACAGGCATACATCTACCTTGATGGCGAAGACGCCGGTTGACCAGGGCTGGAGATACTGCTGTATATCCCGCGTATAGCCGGACGTTCCTTGGGCAAAGCACTGCTGCAGTACCTGGCAGATAAGCGCTTTGCACTCCGGTGATTTCACCTGCTCCCGATCCTGCCCCTGAGCGTTGGCGAACAGCATGCGAAACAGCATCTGCGGTGCCCGTTTGGCCAGTAGCGCTTGCCACTTCACCAGCCACTGGAACAAATACGGATTGCGCTTGGCCAGAGAGAACACGGCCTTGCCGGCCATCTCATCCAGAAAGGCACCGCCATCGAGCGGGGCGGCTGCGGAAATCAAGTGCAGGCTACGAACCTGGCCCGGTATGACTGCGCTGACTTCCAGCGCGGCATGAGTCCCCAGGGAAAAACCGATGAGGTCGACCGGAGAGCCTTGCACCCTCTCGTCGATCAATTGCGCAATATGCCGGTAGTAGTCGGCACCGGTAATGGATCGGTCGATGGCGAAGCGGTCGAAGCAGAGAATACGCAGGCCATGCTCTCGGGCTGGTGCGTCGAATAAAAGGCTCTCATGAGACGAGCCCGGTACCCCGTGAAAGTAAACGACCGGTTTGCCTGCGGGGTTTCCGTACTCGGTGAATTCCATCTCTGATTGCGCCTAGCCTGATGTCTCGGTCTTTTATCACCGCCGCGATGAATGTGCGCTAGGACTAACTGCCGCAATGCGGATTCGCAGATGAGGTGAATGCTTCAATCCTGCTCGGTGAGATATGCGCTCACCATATCTTCAAGCATCTCCATCAGTTCCGGGTCCATGAAACGGTAGTCATCAGGGATATCCAGAATGTGCAGCCGCTTGTGTTCGAGCAGACGTGCGTATTCTGCACGCAGTCGATTGGCGTGCTTGTGCTCCATGACGAAGATGATGTCGGCCCAGCGGATATCCGCTGGGCCTATGGGTTTGCGGGCGTTCGGGCTGGTGCCTGCCGAGCGAGCTTCATAACCGGGGCGGCGGCGCCAGATCGCTTCCGCAGTAGGGCTACGCCACTGGTTGCGACTGCAGATGAAAAGGAGGTTGGTCACTCTTGGTCCAGCAGTTGGCGGGTGGTGCGAATGGGATAGCTGAGGCCGAGCTGGCGTGCCCTGAGCAATTTCTCCGCTCGGGTGTACATCAGCTTCCAGTTCTTCTCTGGTCGCTGGTACGGCAAGCGCAGCAGCGTAAGAGGTGCATCTTTGTGAGCCTGTGAGCGTCTCCAGGCACGGGGTCTTGCCATCATCATGCCCTCGTGAATACCGGGTTCAGCAGCCGCGGTAGTACGAGTTCGCAATATCCTAGGGGCGAAGCGGCCCAATATCCAGAGCTATCACGCGAGGCTTGTTGCGGATTGGCTTGAGCTTGCCGGTGCGCTTAATCATTCCTAATCTGCGCCCTTTTTTCCGGGAGGCGGACATGCGTGAACGCGAAGCAGCACGACTATTACTCATCAGTCCTGCCGAGGAAGTTCTGCTTTTCAGGTTTCATCACACCGATGACGCTTTGGCTGGCACAGGCCATTGGGCCACGCCGGGTGGTGGTTTGGAGCCCGGGGAGACATTCCATGAGGCGGCCCTACGTGAGCTGTACGAAGAGACGGGTATTCGGGTAGGGGCAGTTGCCGAACCAGTGGCTCACCGACGCGTTTCATTGACCCTGCCCAGCGGCGAGGCGGTGTTGGCCGTGGAGCAATATTTTGTCTTGCACGTCGAGGACAAGGCCCTTTTCCGTTCTCACTGGACGAGCCATGAGAAAAAGGTCATGACGGATCATCACTGGTGGTCTGCTCAGGAACTGATAGCCACAAAAGAAACGGTATGGCCTGAAAACCTCGTGCAACTGCTTACCGATGCAGGCGTATTCAGATTGCCTGGCTGAGCAGCCTGCGCTGCAACGAATACCTCGGTCTGACCGCCGCTAATCCTGCCCCGGATCGCGATAGGCGCTCGGCGTCACGCCCACTTCACGGCGAAAGACTTGCGAGAAATGGCTGGGGCTCGAGTAACCCACTTCCAGCCCGATATCGATCACGCTCCGCTCGGTTTCCAGTAGCAGTTGTCGGGCGCGAGCGATGCGCAGGCGAATGAAGTAGTGCGATGGCGGCAAGCCGGTGGCGCGTTTGAACAGTCGGCTGAAGTGGTATTCGCTCAGTTGCGCGGCCTCAGCCAGCCTGGCCAGGGAGAAGTCGTGCGCCAGGTGCTGGTTCATCAGGTCGATGGCGCGCCTCAGCTTGTAAGCCTGCAGCGCGTTGCTGCGCCTACCTGCTGGCAGCGGGGCGCGATAGCTTCGCACGAGGTGTATCGCCAGCGCCTGGGCCAGGTTGTGCACCAGCAGTTGGCTCGGTGCGTGGTTGCCGGTGAGCTCCGTACGCAGCTGTTCGAGCAGCGCGCGCACCCAGTCGTCACGGCCGCCGGATACGTCGCGCAGATTTACCGCCCCGGCCAGCCCGAGATCGCGTGCTGCATGGTCGATCAGCGCGGGAGCGAGATAGAGGTGCATCACTTCGAAGCTATCGCCACCCGTGGTCTGCCAGCGCATTTCGTAGGGCTGCGCGGTGGTGGTCAGGAAGAAGTCGCCGACGCGTACCTCGCTTTGTTCCCAATCGCTGCCCGCTGTGCGCTCTTCGACGATGGCCGATCCCGCCAGGACCATCACCAGCAGCGGTTCTGCCACCGCAGGCACGAGTATCGGCTCGGCGATGCTGCGATGCGTATAGAGCTGCAGAACCACGTCCTGCGTGACAGGCGGCAGCGGCTGGGCGGGCTGGCCGCCCGGCAGATGGTGCCGCATGGCCTCTGCCGGAATCCGCAGGGCGTCAGAAGAGGCGGCAGGTTCGGATTGGCTCACCAGTAAAGCGTCTCTCGAGGATGATCCGTTGCAGCTAGCTGTCCCACAGGTTAGCGCACGGGCGTATGCCTATCCATGCGCATGTCCGGTGTGGATCGGGCGCAATATCGCGACAGTCCGCGCAAGGCCGCGAAAGCCCGCCATGACTATCTGAGAGAGGATGAAGCCGTCTTCTAACGCACCCGCTTGTGGTGCATTGGCGAAGGTGTCACTTCGCCCCGATTGAGGAGGAATCATCATGGCTGACATCGACAGCATCATTACCCAGGAAGTGGCGGGCAAGGTGGCTCTGATCACTGGCGCTGCCAGCGGCATCGGCAAGGCCACCGCGTTGTTACTGCATGCCCGCGGGGCCAAGGTCATTGCCGAGGACATCGATCCGGCAGTGGAGCAACTGGCCCAGCCGGAGCTGGTACCGCTGTTGGCTGACATCACCCAGGACGGCGCTGCCGAGCGCGCTGTGGCGTTGGCAGTCGAGCGCTTCGGTCGGCTCGATATCCTGGTGAACAATGCAGGCATCATCATCAACAAGGCGGTGGTGGACATGAGCCGCGAGGATTGGGAGCGCATCCAGGCCGTCAACGCCACGGCAGCCTTCATGCATTGCCGCGAAGCGATGAAGGCGATGATGCCGAACAAGTCCGGCGCCATCGTCAATATCGCCTCCTATGCGTCTTACTTCGCCTTTCCCACCATCGCTGCCTACGCAGCTTCCAAGGGGGCTCTGGCCCAGTTGACCCGTACTCTGGCATTGGAAGCGATCGAGCATGGTATTCGCGTGAATGCCGTTGGCTCGGGGGATGTAGTCACCAACATTCTCAATGATGTGGTGGAGGACGGGCCGGCGTTTCTGGCTCAGCACGGCGAGAGCGCACCGATCGGGCGTGCGGCTCAGCCGCAGGAGATTGCCGAGGTGGTCGCCTTTCTTGCATCCGAGCGGGCGAGTTTCATGGTCGGCGCCGTAGTCATGGCCGATGGCGGCATGACGGTGACGGCTGGCTGACCAGCAATCGCTGAAGCGCTGCGCCCTGGCAGGCGCAGCGCGTGGTGATTTTAGGTGGGTGTCAATCCGGCAATCTGACCTTCTTCTTCGCCCCGAACAGGTTCCAGCTGGCCACGAACAGCGCCGCCACCAGCGGTCCGATCACGAAGCCGTTGAGGCCTAGCAAAGAAAGACCGCCGAGGGTGGAGATGAGGATCAGGTAGTCGGGCATGCGGGTGTCCTTGCCGACCAGGATAGGGCGCAGGATGTTGTCCACCAGGCCGATCACCAGCACGCCGAAGGCGCTGAGGATGATGCCTTGCACCAAGCTGCCGCTGAGCATCAGGTACACCGCTACTGGTGCCCAGACGATACCGGCGCCAGCCGCCGGTAGCAGCGACAGAAAGGCCATCAGCACACCCCACAGCAATGGGCTGTAGATGCCCAGCGCCCAGAAGATGAAACCACCGAGTGCGCCCTGTACCGCCGCGACCACCACGTTGCCCTTGACGGTGGCGCGTACCACGCGTGTGAACTTGATCTGCAGGCGACGCTTGGTGGTATCTGCCAGCGGGATGGTGGTGCGGATCTTGTGCACCAGCTCCTTGCCATCGCGCAGCAGGAAGAACAGCAGGTACAGCATGACGAAGAAGCCGATGAAGAACTCGAAGGTGCCCTGGCCGATTGCGAATACCTTGGTGGCCAGGTACTGACTGCCGGCCATGGCACCCTTGGAAATCTGTTCGCGCAAGCCATCGAGATCGCTCATGCCGAGGCGGTCGAGCTGTTCCTGGATGGACGGGGGCAGCATCTGGATGAAGCTGGTGACGTAGGTGCCGATGTCCAGCTCGCCGGACTCCAGCTTCTGATAGAGAGAGGCGCCTTCGGCCACCACGGAGGAGGTGATGAAGATCACTGGCAGGATCGCCACCAACAGGCAGATGATCGATGTCAGCAGGGCAGCGAGGTTGCTTCGGCCACCCGTGCGGCGAATCAGGCGCTCCTGCAACGGGGCGAACACCACGGCCAGGACCATGGCCCAGAACACGGCACCGTAGAACGGCAGCAGAATCCAGAAGAAGGCGATGGTCACCAGGACCAGCAGCAGGATGAAGGCTTTCTGTTCGAAGGTCGGGCTCTGCATGTCGGGTCCGCTGGGAGTGGGCATGCCCGTTAGTCCCCCGAAGCTCTGGCAAAGTGCCCATGAATTCATCATCGGCCAATCACTTGCTTGCGCGAACTGGGGCCGACGTTCGGGAGCGGAATGGAGAGGGCTTGACAGCTCTGGGATACTGGATGGCGTGGGCACGATCATTCGACGGAGGTTTGCCATGCGTGACGAGGAACTCAAGGCGCTGTTCGACCAGCAGGCGGCCGGTTACGACAAGCAATGGGAGGGGATGGCGCCGATTCGTGAGGCGCTGTATCTACTGCTCGATGCCTTGTTCGTCGGCCTGCCTGACGATGCGCGGATTCTCTGTGTAGGTGCTGGTACGGGGGCAGAGATCGCCCATCTGGCTGAGCGCTTTCCGGGTTGGCGCTTCACTGCGCTCGACCCATCCGGGGCAATGCTGGAGGTCTGTCGCCAGCGCGCGGAGCGTGGTGGCTTTGCGCATCGTTGCGACTACCACGAGGGCTATCTGGAAACGCTGGCAGCAGGCCAGGCCTATGACGGTGCCACCTGTTTTCTGGTGTCGCAGTTCCTCACCGACGTACAGGCGCGTACCGGCTTCTTCCGACAGATCGGCCAGCGCCTGAAGCCGGGCGGGCTGTTGGCCAATGCCGACCTGGCATCGGACATCCACTCGCCTGCCTACGAGGTGCTGCTGCCCGGCTGGATGACACTGATGTCATCGGCCGGCGTCGACGCGCAGATGCTGGAGCGGGCACGAGCGGCCTATGCACGCGATGTGGCTGTGCTGTCGGCGCCGCAGGTGGCTGACATCATTCAGGCGGGCGGTTTCACGGCGCCGACGCAGTTCTTCCAGGCTGGGCTGATGCACGGCTGGGTGTGCCAGCGTGAGGCGCTTGCGTAATTAGTCGGTGCGGTCACTCGTGGCGAGTGCCGGTGTCACGGTCGCGCGGGTAGTGCCGGCTGAAGGGGAAGGGCGGTAGCCAGGCTTCACGGCGGATGGTCCAGAGTTCGTAGGTTGGGGGGAAGCGGTCCGGTTCATCCAGCGAGCCGAGGTTCACTTCGATTTCATCCGCCGAGCGCCCGAACACCGATGAGCCGCAGCGAGGACAGAAGTGACGGCCCGCATACTGGCCGGTTTCGCCCTCTATCTTCACCGCGTCCTGCGGGAATATCGCCGACGCATGGAAGAGTGCGCCATGGTGCTTGCGGCAATCCAGGCAGTGGCAGACGCCGACCCGATAAGGCTGGCCGCTGGTTTCGAAGCGTACCTGGCCGCAGAGGCAGCCGCCGGTGTGTCGTTCCATCTCCTTGTCCTCTGGTGTTGGGCTCCAGCCAGCCTGGCAAAAGACTGTCGCGCTACTGGTGCTGACTGGCAAGTGCCAGCAGGGTGCCGAAGCCGATCAGCAGCCCGCCGAACAGGCGGTCGATCCACAGTCTGGCGGCCAACAGCCGCTCGCGCACGGCGCCGGCGGAAAAGCACAGGGCGACCAGTGCGAACCAGCCGACATGCGCCAGGGCGATAAAGACTCCGTAGCCCAGTTGCGTGGCCAGGCCGGTGTCCGGCTGCACCACCTGCATGAACAGGCTGACGATGAATACCGCTGTCTTCGGGTTAAGTGCGTTGGTCAGCAGGCCGGTACGCAGCGTCGCGCTGTCGGCTGGCGGCGCCTCTAGGGTTGCGGGGGCCGTGCTGTCGGGTTTGCTCAGCAGCATCTTCACGCCGAGGTGAATCAGGTACGCCGCTCCGGCCAGCTTGAACGTATTGAACAGCAAGGTCGATTGCTGCAGCAGTAGGCCGACACCGAGCAGGGTGTAGCCGACGTGGATCAATACACCCAAGCCGATGCCCAACGCGGTGAGCACACCGGCGCGGCGCGACAGCAGCAGGCTGTTACGGGTGACCAGGGCGAAATCCGCTCCCGGGCTGATCACGGCAAGCAGGGTAATGGTGATTACAGCTATCCATTCGGTCATGGCGTATTCTGGCTGTTGTTGAGGTTTGGCCAATTATTCCGGTGATCGATAGCGGTGAATAACGATGAGTTCTGACATCGATGGTGAGCTGGGCGCACAGATTGGCGATGCGCGTCTGCCTTCGTTGTTGGCGCTGCGCTGTTTCGAAGCGGCGGCGCGCTGCGAGAACTTCAGTCGTGCTGCCCAGGAGCTGCATCTGACCCATGGCGCGGTCAGCCGGGCGGTGCGTTTGCTGGAGGACGACCTGGGCGTCGAGTTGTTCGAGCGGCGCAATCGTCGTGTGTTTCTCAACGAGGCGGGACGCAAGCTGGCACGCGCGGTGAGCGATGGGCTGGGGCTGATGCGCCAGGCCACTCGCGAGCTGCGTATCAGTGCCCGGCAGACGCGACCGCTGGCGCTGTCCTGTGAGCCGACGTTGTTGATGCGTTGGCTGATCCCGCGCTGGAGTGCGTTTCGGGCGTGTCAGCCAGAGCGGGAAATTCACCTGCTGGCGGGCGGTGGGCCGTTCAGCTTCGACGCCGGGATCGACCTGGCCATCCGCCGCGATGACTTCCCCTGGCCTGCCGGTTATCACGCCGAAATGCTGTTTGCCGAGCGGGTTGGGCCGGTCTGCCGCGCTGACAAGGTCGAGCAATGGTTCGATACCAATGGCCTGCGCGCGGATACGCCTCTGTTGCACACGCGCACCCGAGCGAATGCCTGGGAGGAGTGGGCGAATGCCGTAGGCGCCATCGCTGTAGATGGGCCCGCGCAGACGTTCGAACATTTCTATTTCAGCCTGCAGGCAGCGGTGGCCGGCCTGGGCGTAGCCATCGGGCCATGGCACCTGGTGCGCGACGATATCGAGAGCGGGCTGCTGGTCGCACCACTGGGGTTCGTCGAGGACGGTTCCTGCTACTGCCTGCTATCACCCGCTGCGCCGGCGCCCGAGAGCCTGCAGGACGAATTGCTGGCATGGCTGCGCGAGGAGGGCAGGTAGCCTGTGCTTTACAGGCGATCGAGCTCCTGCTCGATCTTCGCCCACTCCGATTTCAGTGCCAGACGCAGGTAAGCGATAAAGAGCCGATCACGCAGACGGCGTAGCACCGAGTTATTGCGGGCGGCGCGGGCGCTGTCGATGGTTTCGCTGAGCCAGGTACTGTCGAAGCCTGTCCAGATGGGTGGGATGGGCGCAAGCAGATTGGAGTAGCACGCGGGCGCGACATCTTCGTAGAAGGCCGCTTGCGCTATGGCACGGTCATAGGTCTGCAACTGACGAGCGATCCAGGCGTAGTCGATTTCGTTATCGACGAATACTTCCGACAACACCGCCCACAGCTGGATGTGTTCTTCGCGAATCATGAGCTTTCTTGTACCTGTAGCGCCGTGCAGTGACTGTATAGGGTCGCGCGCCGCCTGGCCATCGGCGACGGGCTGCTGCTAAGGCGCGGTGGCATGTATGATCGGGCGCAGAGTTGCGCGGCCGAATCTGCCTGCGGGTGTTGGCCGTGAACGCACTGTTTTCCTGGCTTTCGTAGCTTCCCGTATTTGGGGCCGGTGACGGCCGGCCCGTCCTCTGCGAGTGATGACACCATGATCGAGGTAACCGAAGTTTCCATCGCCGAGCTGCGTGCCGCGCTGGAGTCTGGCCGCACCACGGCGGTCGAGTTGGTCAAGGCCTACCTGGCGCGTATCGATGCCTACGATGGCCCGGATACGCCAACCAAGCTCAATGCCGTGGTGGTGCGTAATCCCGAGGCACTGAAGGAAGCCGAGGCTTCCGATGCGCGCCGCGCCCATGGCGAAACCCTCGGTCCGCTCGATGGCATCCCTTACACCGCCAAGGACAGCTACCTGGTCAAGGGCCTGACGGCCGCCTCCGGTAGCCCCGCATTCAAGGATCTGGTGGCCCAGCGCGACGCCTTCACCATCGAGCGCCTGCGCGCCGCTGGCGCCATCTGCCTGGGCAAGACCAACATGCCACCGATGGCCAATGGCGGCATGCAGCGTGGCGTTTATGGTCGTGCCGAAAGCCCCTACAACGCCGATTACCTCACCGCGCCCTTCGCTTCCGGTTCGTCCAACGGCGCCGGCACAGCCACCGCTGCCAGTTTCTCCGCCTTCGGCCTGGCCGAGGAAACCTGGTCCAGCGGGCGCGGCCCAGCCTCGAACAACGGCCTGTGTGCCTACACGCCGTCGCGCGGGGTGATCTCGGTGCGTGGCAACTGGCCGCTGACGCCGACCATGGACGTGGTGGTGCCTTATGCCCGCACCATGGCTGATCTGCTGGAAGTGCTCGACGTGGTGGTGGCCGATGACCCGGATACGCGCGGCGATCTCTGGCGTCTGCAGCCCTGGGTGCCGATCCCCAAGGCTTCCGATGTGCGCCCCGAGTCCTACCTGGCGTTTGCCGCCAAGGCCGACGCGCTCAAGGGCAAACGCCTGGGCGTGCCGAAGATGTTCATCAACAAGGACGAGTTGGCCGGCACCAGCGAGTCGCCCGGTATCGGCGGGCCGACTGGCCAGCGTATCCACACCCGGCCGACGGTGATCGCCCTGTGGGAAGCCGCGCGTCAGACACTGGAAGAGGCGGGTGCCGAGGTGGTGGAGGTGGATTTCCCGCTGGTATCCAACTGCGAGGGCGACCGCCCCGGTGCGCCGACCGTGTTCAATCGCGGCATCGTCACTCCAGAGTTTCTGCATGACGAGCTGTGGGAGCTGAGCGGCTGGGCCTTCGACGACTTCCTGCGTGCCAATGGTGATCCGAAACTCAACCGCCTGGCCGATGTGGATGGCCCGCAGATCTTTCCGCACGACCCCGGCACGCTGCCAAACCGCGAAGGGGACCTGGCGGCGGGTATGGACGAGTACGTCAACATGGCCAAGCGCGGCATCAAGCCCTGGGACGAGATCGCCACGCTGCCCGATGGCCTGCGCGGCCTGGAGCAGATTCGCAAGATCGACCTGGAAGATTGGATGGATCGGCTGGGGCTGGATGCGGTGCTGTTTCCCACCGTGGCCGACGTGGGCCCTGCCGATGCCGACGTCAACCCGGTTTCTGCCGATATCGCCTGGAGCAATGGCGTGTGGGTCGCCAATGGCAACCTGGCCATCCGTCATCAGGGGGTGCCGACCGTCACCGTGCCGATGGGGGTGATGGCCGATATCGGCATGCCGGTGGGCCTGACCTTCGCCGGTCGAGCCTATGACGACTCGGCGCTGCTGCAACTGGCGGCGGCCTATGAGTCCACCGGCAGCAAACGCTTGGTGCCGCCACGTACGCCAGCATTGTGAGGTGAACATGCGGCCCTGTAGGAGGGGCTTTAGCCGCGACGGCTGCAGAGATCGTCGCCGCTAAAGCGCCTCCCACGGTTTGTGGTACTCCACGATTCAGCGTGTTGCATCCAGCGCCCTACCGTTACTGTCGCAAATCCACCGCCGGGACGCCCTGGCCATCGAACAGCTGACTCGGCTGGCTGGGCAGGATGCTGGGCCGGCCATCGTTCCTGCCACCATTGCCGATGATGCGGATATCGCTGTACTTCTTGCCGGAAAGCGCTGCCAGGCCGGCGCCATCACGTACCACCGTGGGCCGCAGGAAGACCATCAGGTTGCGCTTGATGTGCGAGTCGCGCGTTGAGCGAAATAGCCCGCCAAGCAGGGGAATATCGCCCAGCAGCGGCACCTTGGAGGTTGCCTGGGTCACGTCGTCCTGAATCAGGCCGCCGAGCACGATCACCTGGCCGTCGTCGGCGAGGATGGTGCTCTTGATCGAGCGCTTGTTGGTCACCAGATCGACCGCCTGGGCATTGAGTCCGGTGCTGGGGGCGATGGAGGAGATTTCCTGCTCGATCTCCAGGCGCAGGGTGGCGCCTTCGTTGATGCTTGGCGTGACCTTGAGGGTTACGCCGATGTCCTTGCGCTCGATGGTGGTGAAGGGGTTGCCGGCACCGGAGGCGTCGGTGGTGTAGGAGCCGGTCTGGAAGGGTACGTTCTGCCCCACGAGAATTTCTGCCTTCTGGTTGTCCAGGGTCAGCAGACTCGGAGTGGACAGCAGATTGCTCTTGCTGTTGGCGGACAATGCCGTGATCAGCGCGCCGAAACGGTCGCTGCCGACACCGATGATCGCGCCGTCGGGCAGGGTGGTGTTTTCCGGTATCTCACCGCTTTGCAGGATCTGCAGCACGGTACCGACCGACAGGCCGGTACCGGCGAAATTCACCCCGCCCAGGCCGCCAGTCCTGCCGCGGGCATCCACCGCCCACTGCACGCCAAGGGCGTCGGTAATGTCGCCGGAGACCTCGACGATGGCGGCTTCGACCATCACCTGGGCACGCGGCACGTCGAGCTGACGCACGATGTCCTCGAGGGTGGCCACCAGATCGGGCTCGGCCAGCAGCACCAGGGCGTTGAGGCTCTCGTCGGCGCGGATGAGGATGTTGGACTGCCGGCCTGTGGTTTCGCTGCCCTCCTTGTTCTTCAGACCCTCGGAGATATCGCCGAGGGTTTCGGCCAGCGACTTGGCATTGTTGTGGCGCAGGCGGATCACCCGGGTATTGGCCGAGCGGCTGCTGGGGCTGTCCAGCGAGCGGGCGAGGTCGGCGAGCTTGGCGCGGGCTTCCGGTGGGCCGAGCAGAATCAGACGATTGGTACGGGCATCGGCCACCACCTGAGTGGCGCTGGTGCCCTTGGCCTGGCCGCGGGCGATGGAGGTGTTGAGCACCTCGGCAGCATCCATCACCCAGGCATGCTGCAGGGTGACCACGCTGAAATCCTGTGCGCCGCTTTGGTCGAGCTGGTGCATCAGATCTTCGATGCGGGCGATGTTGGCGCTACGGTCACTGATGATCAGCGCGTTGGACGAGGTGACAGCCGCCAGGTGGCCATACTGCGGCACCAACGGACGGATCAGCGGAATCAGTTCGGCCACTGGCGCGTGCTGCACCTGGATCAGCCGGGTTTCCAGGCGATCCGGTGCCGGGCGGCCGGCATCGGCTTCGGCCTTGGCTTCGGCATTGGGCACGATGCGCGCCTGGTCACCCTGAGTCAGCACGCTGAACCCGTGAGTGGCCATCACCGAGAGGAACAACTGATAGACCTCGGACAAGCCCAGTGGTGTGCTCGATACCACGTTGACCTGGCCCTTCACGCGCGGGTCGACGACGAAGGTCTGCCCGGTGATGCTGGCGATCTGGTCGATGAATTCGCGGATGTCGGCGCCTTTGAGGTTGATGGTCCAGCTTTCCTCCTGTTGATTGGCACTGGCCGGAACCTGTTCGATCTGCGCGAACAGGGGCAGGGGAGCAGTGGTCAGGCCTGCGGCGAGGAGGGCAAGGGTCAGTCGGCTTCGGAGAACATGCATCGGTTCAGTCGCTTTCCATGGGCTGTTCGGCGGGCGTTTCCTCCGGCGGGGTGCCAGAGGCTTCCATCTGTTCGCGCAACTCTTGCATGCGCTGGCGCAATTGTTCGAGGTTGCCCTGGTCGAGTTGATCGAGCTGCTGCAGCGAGTCGTCGGGGCTGTTTTCGGCCGGTGGTGTATAGCTGTACTGGCCGCTTTGCTGGCGCGGGAAGGTGAGGCTTTCACGGCGGCCGTTGCGCAGCAACTCAACGCGGTCGGCATACACGGCGTCCAGGCGCACGCCGTTGTCTACATCCATGCCGACGCTATAGCGCTGCGCGCTCTGGCCCTGGCGCTGGATCAGCGCGCTGGAGCGCTGCGGGTCATTGTGGACGAAGCTGCCGAGCAGGGTTAGCTGCAGGTTGGTGGCCGGTGGCGGGCCGCTGTTGGCCTGGCGTGGGGTGCCGAACAACTGGGCGATGGGAGCCTGGGCGCGTTGTTCGGGGGTGGCGGCGGTCTGCGGGGTGGGTGGCTGAACCGGGCCGCGCACCAGGCGCAGCAATTCGGCGCTCTGCCAGGCCAGGCTGACGCTCAGGGCGATCAGCACGAGCATGCCGATCAGGCTCGGGGCATTGTCCTTGAGCCGTTGGAAAAGGGCCGGGGTGGGCAAAGGCGTTACTCCGCAAACGACGTTCTAATTCTTCTTATGGCCTGGGCGTCGCGCGCTGATCATAGCAGCCTGCGCGCACTTGGCATCCCCCAAATAGGGTGGGTGTGCACTAAGGGTCAATGTGTTAAAGATAATGGGATAACCATTACAAAAAGACCGTCCTAGGTGTAGTCATTGGGTCAAACAGTCAGGTTAGGCTGTACTACCCGGATAAGGTTCTGCTCTAAGGTCACGCATGAACGCTTCGTTGCCCGAAACCCCACTGCGCCGCCTGCCCTTCAGCTTCGCCAAGCGTCATGGCGTGGTGTTCGTCATGCATGACGGGCACGCCAGCCTGGCTCATCGCGCCGATTGTGACCTGGTCGCATTGGCCGAGGCGCAGCGTTTCGCCGGGCGCAGCCTGCCGCTGCAGGTGCTCGATGCCCAGGCGTTCGCCCAGGCGCTGGGCGCGGCCTATCAGCACGACTCCGCTTCCATGCAACTGGCCGAGGACATCGGCGGCAGCTTCGACCTGGCTTCGCTGGCCGATCAGGTGCCGGAAACCGAAGACCTGCTGGAGCAGGAAGACGACGCCCCGATCATCCGCCTGATCAACGCCATCCTTGGCGAAGCGATCAAGGAAAATGCCTCCGATATCCATCTGGAAACCTTCGAGAAACGCTTGGTCGTGCGCTTTCGCGTCGACGGCATCCTGCGCGAGGTGCTCGAACCCAAGCGCGAGCTGGCGGCGCTGCTGGTGTCGCGGGTCAAGGTCATGGCGCGGCTGGATATCGCCGAGAAGCGCGTCCCGCAGGATGGGCGCATCTCGCTCAAGGTCGGCGGGCGCGAGGTGGACATTCGCGTGTCGACGCTGCCGTCGGCCAATGGCGAGCGGGTGGTGTTGCGTCTGCTCGACAAGCAGGCCGGACGGTTGTCGCTGCAGCATCTGGGCATGCGTGGTGAGGATCGCGCGCTGATGGAGCAGACCGTGCGCAAGCCGCATGGCATCCTGCTGGTCACCGGGCCCACCGGTTCGGGTAAGACCACCACGCTGTACGCCAGCCTGGTCAGCCTCAACGATCACACACGTAACATTCTTACCGTCGAAGACCCCATCGAATATCACCTCGAAGGCATCGGCCAGACCCAGGTCAACACCAAGGTGGACATGACCTTCGCCCGTGGCCTGCGCGCCATCCTGCGCCAGGATCCGGACGTGGTGATGGTCGGCGAGATCCGTGACCGGGAGACCGCCGAGATCGCTGTGCAGGCTTCGCTCACTGGTCATCTGGTGCTGTCGACGTTGCATACCAATAGCGCCATCGGCGCCATTACCCGCCTGGTGGACATGGGCGTGGAGCCTTTCCTGCTGTCGTCATCGCTGCTCGGCGTCCTGGCCCAGCGTCTGGTGCGTGTGCTGTGTCCGGCGTGCAAGGAACCTTACCCGGCCGATGCGGCCGAATGCGCGTTGCTCGGTGTGCCGACCAGCTCGTCGCCGACCCTTTATCACGCCCGCGGCTGCGCCCATTGCCATCAGCAGGGCTATCGTGGGCGTACCGGTATCTACGAGCTGGTGGTGTTCGACGAGACCATGCGCACCCTGGTGCACAGTCGCGCTTCCGAGCAGGACATGACCCGCCACGCCCGCACCCTGGGCCCGAGCATCCGCGACGATGGCCGACGCAAGGTGTTGGAAGGGGTGACCACGGTCGAGGAAGTGCTGCGCGTGACGCGAGAAGAGTGATGGTTAGAGGTATCTTGGCAATGGCTCTTGTCGGAGCGGCTGGGCGGCATTTCGCTTCAGCCGCGAGTCATTGTGAATCGCGGCTGAAGCCGCTCCTACATTTACAGTCGAAGCGATCTGTCGATGGCCGCCTTTGAATACATCGCTCTGGATGGACGTGGTCGCCAGCAGAAGGGCGTGCTGGAGGCCGACAGCGCGCGCCAGGTGCGCCAGCTGTTGCGTGAGCGGCAGTTGGCGCCGCTGGAGGTCAAGGCCACGCGCAGCCGCGAGCAGGGCAGTGGTCAGGCGCGCCTGGGCTTTGCCCGTGGTCTGTCGGCACGTGACCTGGCACTGGTCACCCGCCAGTTGGCAACGCTGATCCAGGCGGCGCTACCCATCGAAGAGGCACTGCGCGCCGCTGCCGCGCAATCAACCAGTTCGCGTATCCAGGGCATGCTGCTGGCGGTACGTGCCCGCGTGCTGGAAGGCCACAGCCTGGCCGGCAGCCTCAAGGAGTTTCCGGCCGCCTTCCCCGAGCTGTATCGCGCCACGGTGGCAGCCGGCGAGCACGCCGGGCACCTGGGCCCGGTGCTGGAGCAGTTGGCCGATTACACCGAGCAGCGCCAGCAGTCGCGGCAGAAGGTCCAGCTTGCACTGCTTTATCCAGTGATCCTGATGTGCGCCTCGTTGCTGATCGTCGGCTTCCTGCTCGGTTATGTGGTGCCGGATGTGGTCAAGGTGTTCGTCGATTCCGGGCAGACCCTGCCGGCACTGACGCGCGGGCTGATCGCCCTCAGTGATTGGGTAAAGGCGTGGGGGCTGGTCGCGGTGGTGGCACTGGCGCTGGCGATCTTCGCCTTGCGCGCAGCCCTGCGTGACGAGGCATTCAAGCTACGTTGGCATCGCTTTCTGTTGCGTATACCGCTGATTGGCCGGCTGGGCCGCGCCACCGATTGCGCGCGCTTCGCCTCGACCCTGGCGATCCTCACCCGTAGCGGTGTACCACTGGTCGAGGCGCTGGCGATTGCCGGCGAAGTGATCGGCAATCGGGTGATCCGTGGCGAGGTCGTGGTGGCGGCGCAGAAGGTGCGCGAGGGCGGTAGTCTGACCCGTTCGCTGGAGGCCACCGGGCAGTTTCCGCCGATGATGCTGCACATGATCGCCAGCGGTGAACGCTCCGGCGAGCTGGATCAGATGTTGGCGCGCACGGCGAAGAACCAGGAAAACGACCTCAGCGCGCAGATTGCCTTGCTGGTCGGATTGTTCGAGCCGTTCATGCTGGTTTTCATGGGCGCAGTGGTGCTGGTGATCGTGCTGGCCATCCTGTTGCCGATTCTTTCTTTGAACCAAATGGTGGGATAGCAGGTGAGAAAATCTCAGGCGGGCTTCACGCTCATTGAAATCATGGTGGTGGTGGTGATTCTGGGCATTCTGGCGGCGCTGGTGGTGCCACAGGTGATGAGCCGGCCGGATCAGGCCAAGGTCACTGCCGCCCAGAACGACATCCGTGCCATCGGTGCTGCACTGGATATGTACAAGCTCGACAACCACAACTACCCCAGCACCCAGCAGGGGCTGGAGGCACTGGTGAACAAGCCGAGCGGTAACCCGCCGGCGAAGAACTGGAACAAGGACGGCTACCTCAAGCGCCTACCGATCGACCCCTGGGGTAATCCTTATCAGTACCTGGCGCCCGGCACCAAGGGTGCCTTCGATCTCTATTCGCTCGGCGCCGACGGCAAGCAGGGCGGCAGCGACCTGAACGCCGACATCGGCAACTGGGATCTCTGACCGGATCATGATCGGCATGCCGGCACAGACGCGCGGTTTCACCCTGATCGAGCTGCTGGTGGTGCTGGTGATTCTCGGCAGTCTGATCGGCCTGGCCGTGTTCAGCACCGGCATCGCCGGACCGGCTCGCGAGTTGCGTAGCGAGGCCGAGCGGCTCAGCGGGCTGATCGGCGTACTGGTCGACGAAGCAGTGCTGGATAACCACGAATACGGCCTGAGCTTCACCCGTGAAGGCTATCGGGTGTTGCGCTATGACCCGCAGCGTGCCGAGTGGCAGGCGCTGGATCGGCAGACACACCGCTTGCCGGAGTGGGCAGAGTTGGCGTTCGAGATCGAGGGCGAGGCGCTCTCCCTGCCGGCAACGAGCAGCACGGGTGCGCCGCAGCTGCTGATCCTTTCCAGTGGCGAACTGACGCCTTTTCGCCTGCGCCTGGCCGAGCGCCGGCGCGATGGCTTGCGCCTGCAACTGTCCAGCGACGGCTTCGGCCTGCCGCGTGTCGAGGAACTGGGTGCGGGGCGTGCCGAATGAAGGGCGCTCGCGGTTTTACGCTGCTCGAAGTGCTGGTGGCGCTGGCCATCTTCGCCCTGGTCGCCGCCAGCGTGCTGACCGCCAGCGCGCGTAGCGTGCGTACCGCCAGTCAGCTGGAGGACAAGACCCTGGCCATGTGGGTGGCCGACAATCGCCTGACCGAGTTGCAACTGGCGGACACGCCGCCAGCCGATGGCCGCGACCAAGGGCAGGTGGAATTCGCCGGGCGTCGTTGGCTTTGGCAGAGCGAGATCCAGGCGACCAGCGAGCCGGCCATGCGTCGCGTGACGCTTTGGGTCGCTGCTGAAGAGCGCGGCGCTAGCGGTGATCTACGTGAGCGGGCGCTGGTGACCCTCAGTGGTTTCCTGGGGGCGCCATGATGCGTAGGAGCGAGCTCTGCTCGCGAATCCGTGGCGACGCCATTTCGCTCGCGACGCTTGCTCCAGCCCGTAGGATGGGCCGGGCGGCGCTCCGCTTCAGCCTACCAATAGCGGCCAGCTCTGGTGGGCTAAAGCCCACCCTACCAACTGGTGAGCCTCAGCGGTTTTCTGGGGGCACCATGATGTGTGGGAGCGCTCAGCGCGGCTTTACCCTGCTGGAGCTGCTGATCGCCATCGCCATCTTCGCCCTGCTGGGGTTGGCCACCTACCGCATGCTCGACAGCGTGCTTAGCGCCGATGCCGTCACCCGTGAGCACGAGCGTCAGTTGCGTGAGCTGACTCGTGCTTTGTCCGCTTTCGAGCGCGATCTGCGCCAGGTGACGGTGCGGCCTATTCGCGACGCTTTTGGTGATGCCCAGCCGGCACTGCACGGCGATCTGGCCGATGCCACAGCGCTGGAGCTGACCCGCGCCGGCTGGCGCAACCCGCTCGGCCAGCCGCGCGCGGAGATACAGCGCGTGCGCTGGCAGCTCAGTGGCGAACAATGGCAGCGGCGTTATTGGCGTGTGCTGGACCGCGCGCAGGACAGTGCACCGCAAATCCAACAGGCGCTCGATGGTGTCGAGTCGCTGAGCCTGCGCTACCTAGACAAGGACGGGCAGTGGCAGCCCGACTGGCCGCCGGCCAATGCCTCGGGCGATGGCCTGCTCACCGACTTGCCGCGAGCCATCGAGCTGCGCCTGCAGCATCGCCGTTATGGCGATTTACGTCGCCTGCTGCGCTTGCCGGACTTGCCGGCAGAAAACCGTGCCGGTGAGGCACCGGAAGAGCCGAATGAGGTGCCGCAGGCATGAAGCGCCAGAACGGCGTAGCGCTGATCACCGTACTGCTGGTGGTTGCCGTGGTAACGGTGGTCTGCGCCGGGCTGATCGCCCGGCAGCAGCTGTCGATACGCAGCAGTGCCAACCAGTTGCACGTGACTCAGGCCTGGCAATACGCGCTGGGTGGCGAGACCCTGGCCAAGGCGGTTCTACAACGTGATCTGCGCCAGGGCGATCCGCGCCAGCCCGTGGACCATCCACTGGAAGCCTGGGCCAGGCCGTTGAAGTTCCCGCTGGATGAGGGCGGCGAGCTGCGCGTGCGTATCGTCGACCCCAGCGGGCGCTTCAATCTCAACAGCCTGGTGCGCCAGGGCCGGCCTAACGAGTTGGCGGTATTGCGTCTGCGCCGTCTGTTGCAGCGCCTGGGCATGGATAAACCCTACGCCGAGCGTCTGCTGGACTGGCTGGACAACGACAGCGAGCCGCAGGGTGGCAGGGGCGCCGAGGACAGCCAGTACCTGCTGGCGACGCCGCCTTATCGTACGGCTAGCCGTGAGATCACCGATGTTTCCGAGTTGCGCCTGTTGCTGGAGATGGAGGAGGCCGACTATCGACGTTTGCTGCCCTTCGTCAGTGCGTTGCCCGGCGAGGCGTTGCTCAACGTCAATACGGCCTGCGCCATGGTGCTCTCCAGCTTGTCCGATGGTTTGACGCCGGATGCGGCGCTGGCGCTGATCGCCGCGCGTGGCGCCGATGGCTACGCCAGCCCGGCAGCCTTTGCCGCGCAGCCTGCGCTTGCCGGCCTGGGCGAACAGGCGGTGCAGGGGCTGGCGGTTGGCAGCCAGTATTTCGAGGTGTTCAGCGAAGTGAGCCTGGGTGAACGCCGGGTGGTATTGCGCAGCCTGTTGCAGCGCAGCAATGATGGCCGGGTCAGTGTCCTGGCGCGTGACCTGGGGCAGGGCGGGCTGCCGCCAGCGCCGATTGAGGAAGAACAAGAATGACACCCCTATGGATTTTCCTGCCGCCCGAGGCGTGCCACGAACTGTCCGCGGATCTTCCCGTGCAGTGGGTCACGGCAGACGGCAGCCGCTCCTTGAGCCTGTCCGATGCCCTGGCGGATTTGCCCGCGCACTGGGAACTGGTGCTACCGGTGGAGGCCGTGACTGCATGCGCCGTGCACTTGCCGACGCAGAAGGCGCGCTGGATGCGCCAGGCGCTGCCGTTCGCGGTGGAGGAACTGCTGGCCGAGGATGTCGAACTGATGCATTTGGCCCTGGGCGAGCGCCTGGGCGATGGCCGGCATCGGGTCTATGCCATGCGCGTCGCCTGGCTACGTGAATGCCTGGCGCTGTTCGCCGCGCAGCCACCTCAGGCCATCCGCGTCGACGCTGACCTGCTGCCGCGCCACGGCAGCCAACTGCTCTGGCTGCACTCGCGTTGGTTGCTGGGGGGCGAGGCGCCCTGGCGTCTGGCCCTGCAAGGTGAGGACTGGCCGGCGCTGGCAGGACGTTGCACGCCACCCTGCGTCGCGCGAGCGCCGGCCAGCCAGGCGCTGCCCGAGCCGGTCGATGAACGGCTACAAGTGGCGGATGCGCATCAATGGCTGGTGCAACAGGGCGGTGGCGTCGACCTGGCACAGGGCGCGTTCGCCCTGCGCCAGAGCGGCGAGGGTTGGCTGCGCTGGCGCCCGCTGGGCGGGGTGCTGGCGCTGTGTCTGGTCTTGCAGTGGGGCTTCAATCTGGCGCAGGGCTGGTATCTGCAGCGCGAAGCCGATGCCTACGCTGCCTCCAGTGAGGCGCTGTATCGCGAGCTGTTTCCGCAGGACAACAAGCTGATCAACCTGCGTGCGCAGTTCGATCAGCACCTGGCGCAGTCTGCCGGCAGCGACAGCCCGCTACTCGGATTGCTTGCCGAAGTGGCTGCCGCTTTGAATGCCGATGGCGCTGCACAGGTGCAGGTCAACCAGCTCGACTACAGCGCGATTCGAGCCGATTTGTCGCTGCAGTTGCAGGCGCCCGGTTTCGCCGAGCTGGAACGCTTGCGTGAGCGCCTGGAGGATTCGGGGTTGTCCGTGCAGATGGGCTCGGCAAGCCGAGAGGCCGAGGGTGTCAGCGCGCGCGTGGTGATAGGAGGATGACCGGCATGTCGAAGATGGGCCTGAGTGAAAGCCTGCAACAGCATTGGCAGCGTTCGCCGTTGGCGCTGCGCTGGCAGGCACTGCCGGCGCGTGATCGTCTGGCGCTCGTGGCGCTGGGCGTGTTCCTGTTGCTGGTGCTGTTCTACCTGGCGTTGTGGCAACCGGCGCAGCGCCACGCACAGGACGCTCGCGCCGCGTTCGAGGAGCAGCGCGCGCTGTATGCCTACCTGCAAAGCCGTGCGCCGCAGGTACAGGGTCGTGACCTGCAGCCACGCACCAGCATCGACCCGGCACGCCTGCAGGGCGTGGTAACGGCCACTGCGGCCGAGCAGGGGCTGGTGATCGAGCGCCTGGATACCGAAGGTTTTGCTGCGGTACAGGTCAACCTGCAGCCGGTGGCGTTCGCCCAGTTGCTGCGCTGGATCGAGGTGCTGGAAGGACAGGGCATCCGCGTTGAGGAAGCCGGGCTGGATCGCGCCGAGGAGAATCGCGTGATTTCGCGCCTCAGCCTGCGTGTAGATGGGTAGGGCGCGCCACGCGCACCGGCTTCCCACGCGTTTCGCTACCAGATCGGTTATGTCTGTGCGCATGGTGCTCCTACGGTTTTAGGCGGGGTATCGGTAACAGTGCGCACCCGATTGGGCGGTTAGGGAACGTTGTTGCGCCGATAGGGTGCCAGTTTCAGCGGTAGATGGCGGGTGTGGGAGTCGTTAGCGCCCATGCCATCGGGCTTTACAGAAATCTGGCCTGAGTATTGCCTTAATTATCCGTTTACCTTTTCTGCTTGATCACTCCTTTTTCAAGCTGTCAATATCTACGCCCGGCGCATCCAGTGCTTCTGTAATTAGTTGTCGCATTGAGGAAATATCGCCTCATTGCCTGCCGCTAGAATGCCGCTCACCCAGCCAAGGCCCTTTGTCGCTTGTCCACCACGACAGCGCAGCACCGCCTTCTACAATCCATAAAAGGCCCGGGCCCCTCACTGCCATCGATGCCATACCCAATTCGAAGGAGCAAAGAATGAAGAAGATCGCACTGCTCGGCGCCCTGGCGCTGTCCCTGATGTCGCCCCTGGCGCTGGCCGAGAAGCCGCTGCGCATTGGCATCGAGGCGGCCTATCCGCCCTTCGCATTCAAGACTCCCGATGGTCAGATCGCCGGCTTCGACTACGACATCGGCAACGCCCTGTGCGAAGAGATGAAGGTCGAGTGCAAGTGGATCGAGCAGGAGTTCGACGGTCTGATCCCGGCGCTGAAGGTGCGCAAGTTCGACGCCGTGCTGTCGTCCATGTCGATCACCGAAGATCGCAAGAAATCCGTGGATTTCACTGGCAAGTACTACGCCACCCCGGCCAAGCTGGCGATGAAAGCCGGTACCGAGATCAAGGACCCGCTGGTTGACCTGAAAGGCAAGAAAATCGGCGTGCAGCGCTCGTCCGTGTATGACCGTTACGCCACCGACATCTTCGCTCCGGCCGGCGCCGAAATCGTGCGTTACAGCTCGCAGAACGAGGTGTTCCTGGACATGCAGTCCGGCCGCCTCGACGCCACCCTGGCCGATTCGGTGAACATCGATGACGGTTTCCTCAAGACCGACGGTGGCAAGGGCTTCGCCTTCGTAGGACCGGACTTTACCGACGTGAAGTACTTCGGCGAAGGCCAGGGCATTGCCGTGCGCAAGGGTGACAAGGCGCTGGCCGACAAGATCAGCGCGGCCATCCTGGCCATTCGCGCCAACGGCAAGTACAAGGAAGTGCAGGACAAGTACTTCGACTTCGACGTTTACGGCGAGTAAACGCTCCGGGGCAGATTGAAGTGGCACTAACCTTTGCCGAGGTTGTGCCACTTTTTTCTTGGTTAATCCTGTAGAGCAGCTGCCTGAACGCCTGTACAGGCGTTCAGGTGTTGTACGCCGCTTGGGCGACATCATTTTCCTTTGTGCTATACGGCGCCATCGCGGTGCCTGAGAGGTATTGGCGCATGCTTCAAGGCTACGGCTTGACCATTCTCGATGGTGCCTGGCTTACCGTGCAGTTGGCGCTGCTGTCGATGGCGGTCGCCGTCGCGCTTGGCCTGCTCGGTGCGGCTTTTCGTCTGTCACCAGTGAAATGGCTGGCCCTGATGGGCGAGACCTACGCCACGGTGATTCGCGGTATTCCCGAGCTGGTGCTGATCCTGCTGATCTTCTTCGGCGGTCAGGACCTGGTGAACCGCATCGCTCCGCTGCTGGGGCATGAGGATTACATCGATATCAATCCATTCGTTGCAGGTGTCGGCACGTTGGGCTTCATCTACGGCGCCTATCTGTCGGAAACCTTCCGCGGTGCCTTCATGGCGATCCCGAAAGGGCAGGGCGAGGCGGGAATGGCGTATGGCATGAGCCCGCTGCGGGTGTTCTTGCGCATCCTCGTGCCGCAGATGATCCGCATGGCGATTCCTGGCATCACCAATAACTGGCTGGTACTGGTCAAGGCCACTGCGCTGATCTCCCTGGTGGGGCTGCAGGACATGATGGCCCGGGCCAAGAGCGCCGGTGATGCGACCCGCGAGCCGTTCATCTACATCCTCCTGGTAGCCGCCGTGTACCTGGCGATCACCAGCGTGTCGCTGCTGGTGTTGCGCTATATCGAGCGTCGCTATTCGGTCGGCGTGAAAGCCGCCGAGCTCTGAGGGAGTGACCATGCTTTTCGATTACAACGTGGTACTCGACAGCCTGCCGCTGTACTTCGGCGGTGTGCTGGTGACCCTCAAGCTGCTGCTCATCGCCCTGGCTGTGGGTCTGCTGCTGGCGGTGCCGCTGGCGATCATGCGGGTATCCAGGCAAAAACTGATCAACTTCCCTGCCTGGCTCTATACCTACGTGATCCGCGGCACGCCGATGCTGGTACAGCTGTACTTGCTGTACTACGGCCTGGCCCAGTTCGAGGCGGTGCGCGAGACCTTCATGTGGCCCTACCTGTCCAGCGCCACCTTCTGTGCCTGCCTGGCCTTCGCCATCAATACCAGTGCCTACACCGCGGAAATCCTCGCGGGCAGTCTCAAGGCCACGCCGCCGGGCGAAATCGAGGCGGCCAAGGCCATGGGCATGTCGCGCCGCAAGCTGTACCAGCGCATCCTGCTGCCGTCGGCGTTGCGCCGGGCGCTGCCGCAGTACAGCAACGAGGTGATCATGATGCTGCACACCACCAGCCTGGCTTCGGCGGTTACCCTTGTCGACATCACCGGTGCGGCCAAGACTCTCAGCTCGCAGTACTACATGCCGTTCGAAGCCTACGTCACTGCCGGCCTGTTCTATCTGGCGCTGACCTTCATCCTGGTGCGCTTGTTCAAGCTGGCCGAACGCCGCTGGCTGGCCTACCTGGCGCCGCGCAAGGCCTGATGCCATCACGATTCAAGAGACCCCGAACATGTACAAACTCGAAGTTCAGGACCTGCACAAGCGCTACGGCAGCCATGAGGTGATCAAGGGCGTGTCGATGGCGGCCAAGGCCGGCGACGTGATCAGCATCATCGGCTCTAGCGGCTCGGGCAAGAGCACCTTCCTGCGCTGCCTGAACCTGCTGGAGCAGCCGCATGCGGGCAAGATTCTGCTCAACGGCGAAGAGCTGAAGCTGGTGCCGGCCAAGGACGGTTCGTTGCGCGCCGCCGATGCCAAGCAGTTGCAGCGTATGCGCTCGCGCCTGGCCATGGTGTTCCAGCACTTCAACCTGTGGTCGCACATGAGCGCCCTGGAGAACGTGATGGAGGCGCCGGTGCATGTGCTTGGCGTCAGCAAGGCCGAGGCTCGCGACAAGGCCGAGCACTACCTGGCCAAGGTTGGCGTTGCGCACCGCAAGGATGCCTACCCGGCGCACATGAGCGGTGGCGAGCAGCAGCGCGTAGCCATTGCCCGTGCCCTGGCGATGGAGCCGGAGGTGATGTTGTTCGACGAACCGACTTCGGCACTCGACCCGGAGTTGGTCGGCGAAGTGCTCAAGGTGATGCAGGATCTGGCCACGGAAGGCCGCACCATGGTGGTAGTGACCCACGAGATGGGGTTTGCCCGCGAGGTGTCGAATCAGCTGGTGTTCCTGCACAAGGGGCTGGTGGAAGAGCACGGTTGCCCGAAGGAAGTGCTGGCCAATCCGCAATCCGAGCGGCTCAAGCAGTTCCTTTCCGGTAGTCTCAAATAATAAGAAGCTAGACTGCGCACTGAACCGGTGCACAGCGGACCTTGAACAGACACTAATGACCCCCCATCGAATTGGCTTTTTGTACTGGCCTGGCACCAAGGCTTTGACTCTGTCTCTGGCGGAGGAGGCCCTGCGCGTCGCCCAGCGGGTGCATCCGGAAGTGGTGTACGAGCTGGTGTTCCTTCAGGCCGAGCCGCTGGCGGCCGGTGACTGGCGTCTACCGGGCGAGCCCTGGGCCGGGCATCTGGAGGGGCTGGACAAGCTGTTCCTGCTTGCCGATGCGCCGCCAGCGCAGGTGTCCGCCGGCCTGGCGGCTGCGCTCAAGCAGCAGGTGCGTAGCGGTTGCGTGATTGGCGGGCTGTCTGCCGGGGTCTATCCGCTGGCCCAGCTTGGTTTGCTCGATGGCTATCGCGCCGCGGTGCACTGGCGTTGGCAGGATGATTTCTCCGAGCGCTTCCCCAAGGTCATCGCCACCAGCCACTTGTTCGACTGGGATCGTGATCGTCTGACAGCCTGCGGCGGCATGGCCGTGCTCGATCTGCTGCTGGCGGTGCTGGCGCGTGACCATGGTGCCGAACTGGCTGGTGCGGTGAGCGAGGAGCTGGTGGTCGAGCGCATTCGTGAGGGCGGTGAGCGTCAGCGTATTCCGTTGCAAAATCGCCTGGGCTCCAGCCACCCGAAGCTGACCCAGGCCGTGCTGCTGATGGAGGCCAATATCGAGGAGCCGCTGACCACCGACGAGATCGCCCAGCACGTATGCGTGTCGCGCCGGCAGTTGGAACGCATCTTCAAGCAGTATCTCAATCGTGTACCCAGTCAGTACTACCTGGAGCTGCGCCTGAACAAGGCGCGCCAATTGCTGATGCAGACCAGCAAGTCGATCATCCAGATTGGCCTGTCCTGCGGCTTCTCCTCGGGGCCGCACTTCTCCAGCGCCTATCGCAACTTCTTCGGCGCCACCCCGCGCGATGATCGCAACCAGCGCCGCAGCAACAGCCCCTTCGAGTTGACCTCGACGCCAGTCGAGCGGGGCTGAGGCGGCGTCTTCTACAAGCTTGTCTCCCCTCTCCCGCTTGCGGGAGAGGGGCGGGGGAGAGGGGCTGTCCGACACTCCGAGTTGCCTGAGCCACCCTCTCCCCAGCCCTCTCCCATAAATGGGAGAGGGAGTAGGTCGTGCATGGTTACGCAAGCAGGACTTTCGATACCGACCAGTCAGCCTGCGGAGATTTTTTCTAGCAGCGTGCTCCCAGCGGCGATCTGCGATTAAACTGCGCCTTTCCGACGCTTTCTGTCGCTTGGACGAAAACCCGCGGAAAACCTGGGGTAGCGCTGTAAGAAGTTGTCGCATGGCGACAATGCCGGCCCCAATTCAGTCCCTACAATCCTTGCATTCCCTGTCGTTTCGGGCGCTTTGTCGCCTGCCTGCGACCGGTATTTCTCATCAGGAGAGCTTTGATGTCCGTTCAGCACGATGCGGTGCAACGCGCCGACTTCGACCAGTTCATGGTCCCCAACTACGCCCCTGCTGCCTTCGTTCCCGTGCGCGGCCTGGGTTCGCGAGTCTGGGATCAGAGCGGTCGAGAGCTGATCGACTTCGCTGGCGGCATCGCCGTCAACGTGCTGGGCCACTGCCACCCGGCGCTGGTCGCGGCGCTGACCGAGCAGGCCAATACCCTGTGGCACATCTCCAACGTATTCACCAACGAGCCGACCCTGCGCCTGGGCAAGAAGCTGGTCGAGGCGACCTTCGCCGAGCGCGTGTTCTTCTGCAACTCCGGTGCCGAGGCCAACGAGGCCGCGTTCAAGCTGGCGCGTCGCGTCGCTCATGACCGTTTCGGTCCGGAAAAGCACGAGATCATCGCGGCGACCAACAGCTTTCACGGCCGCACCCTGTTCACCGTCAGTGTCGGTGGCCAGCCGAAGTACTCCGACGGTTTCGGGCCGAAGATCCAGGGCATCACCCATGTGCCCTATAACGATCTGGAGGCGCTGAAAGCCGCCATCTCGGACAAGACCTGCGCCGTGGTGCTGGAGCCCGTGCAGGGCGAAGGCGGTGTGCTGCCGGCGGACAAGGCCTATCTGGAAGGCGCCCGCGAGCTGTGCAACGCGCACAATGCGCTGCTGGTGTTCGATGAGGTGCAGAGTGGCATGGGCCGTACCGGCGAGCTGTTTGCCTATATGAATTACGGCGTGGTGCCGGACATTCTCTCCAGCGCCAAGAGCCTGGGCGGTGGCTTCCCCATCGCGGCGATGCTCACCACCACCGATCTGGCCAAGCATTTCTCGCCCGGCACCCACGGCACCACCTACGGTGGTAACCCGCTGGCCTGTGCCGTTGGTGAGGCAGTGCTGGACATCGTCAACACCCGTCAGACGCTGGACGGCGTCAAGGCCAAGAGCGAACAGTTCAAGACCCGTCTGCTGGCGCTGGGCAAACAGTACGGCCTGTTCGAGCAGGTGCGCGGCATGGGGCTTCTCCTTGGTTGCGTGTTGAATGACGCGTGGCAGGGCAAGGCCAAGCAGGTGCTCGATGCCGCCACAGCCGAAGGCCTGATGATTCTGCAGGCCGGTCCGGACGTGGTGCGCTTCGCCCCGAGCCTGGTGGTCGAAGATGCCGATATCGAAGAAGGCCTGGCCCGTTTCGAGCGTGCGCTGAGCAAACTGACTGCGGCCTGAGCTCTTGCTGACTGACTGTGGGAGGGGCTTTAGCCGCGACAATCGCGGCTGAAGCGCCTCCCACGGTTGTCCGCCTGACCCTGGCTGCGAGTCCTATAGATTCCGTGTTTAGAAGGAGTGACCCATGCTGGTGATGCGCCCTGCGCAAATGGCGGACCTGGCCGATGTGCAGCGACTGGCTGCTGACAGCCCGGTGGGCGTCACTTCATTGCCGGACGATGCAGGCCGGCTGGGCGACAAGATCGCCGCATCGGAGGCATCCTTCGCCGCCGAAGTCAGTTTCAATGGAGAGGAAAGTTACTTCTTCGTCCTCGAGGACACCGACAGCGGTCGACTGGTCGGCTGCTCCGGGATCGTCGCCTCGGCTGGCTATTCCGAGCCTTTCTACAGCTTTCGCAACGAAACCTTCGTACACAACTCGCGAGAGCTGAAGATCCACAACAAGATTCATGTGCTGTCGCTGTGTCACGACCTGACCGGCAATAGCCTGCTCACAAGCTTCTATGTCGAGCGCCCGCTGGTCAGCAGCGCGTTCGCCGAGCTCAATTCGCGTGGGCGCCTGTTGTTCATGGCCGGGCACCCGGAGCGCTTCGCCGACGCGGTCGTGGTGGAGATCGTCGGCCATAGCGACGAGAACGGTGATTCGCCGTTCTGGGATGCGGTGGGGCGCAACTTCTTCGACATGACCTACGCCGAGGCCGAGCGCCTATGCGGCCTCAAGAGCCGCACCTTCCTTGCCGAGCTGATGCCGCATTACCCGATCTACGTGCCGCTGCTCTCCGACGAGGCCCAGGAGGCCATGGGGCAGGTGCACCCGCGTGCGCAGATCACCTTTGACATCCTCATGCGCGAAGGCTTCGAGACCGATCACTACATCGACATCTTCGACGGTGGCCCGACCCTACATGCGCGCACCTCGGGCATTCGCAGCATTGCGCAAAGCCGCCTGGTGCCGGTGAAGATCGGTGAGGCCGAGGCGGGTGGGCGCCAGTACCTGGTCAGCAATGGCCAGCTGCAGGACTTCCGCGCCATCGTCGCCGACCTCGACTGGGTGCCGGGCAAGCCCGTGGTGCTCAGTGTGCAGGCGGCCGAGGCGCTGGGAGTGGGGGAAGGTGCCAGCGTCAGGTTGGTAGCGGTTTAACAGGCTCTGCTCCGGCTGGAGAGGGCGCCCCTTCGAGGGCGGATGAGAGTGCCGACGGTACTCTTGAGGAATCTGGAGGATTTATGATCGTTCGTCCCGTGCGCAGCGCCGACTTGCCGGCCCTGATCGACCTGGCTCGCAGTACCGGCGCCGGCCTGACCACGCTGCCGGCCAACGAGGAGCGCCTGGCGCATCGGGTCGGCTGGGCGGAGAAGGCCTTTCGCGGCGAGGCCGAACGTGCCGATGCCGACTACCTGTTCGTACTCGAAGACGATACCGGCAAGGTAGTGGGCATTTCTGCGGTGGCCGGCGCTGTCGGCCTGCGTGAGCCCTGGTACAACTACCGCGTCGGCCTGACCGTCAGTGCTTCGCAGGAGCTGAACATCCATCGCCAGGTGCCGACGCTGTTCATGGCCAACGACCTGACCGGCAATTCCGAGTTGTGCTCGCTGTTCCTGCACGCCGATCACCGCAGCGGCCTCAATGGTCGCTTGCTGTCGAAGGCGCGCCTTCTGTTCATCGCCGAGTTTCGCGAGCTGTTCGGCGACAAGGTCATCGCCGAGATGCGCGGCATGTCGGACGACCGCGGGCGTTCACCGTTCTGGGAAAGCCTCGGCCGGCATTTCTTCAAGATGGAATTCTCCCAGGCCGACTACCTCACCGGCGTGGGTAACAAGGCCTTCATTGCCGAGCTGATGCCCAAGTTTCCGCTTTACACCTGCTTTCTCTCCGAAGATGCGCGTGCCGTGATCGGCCGTGTGCACCCGGACACCGAGCCTGCGCTGGCCATGCTCAAGGCCGAGGGGTTCAGCTATCAGGGCTACGTCGACATATTCGATGCAGGCCCGGCCATCGAGGCGGAAACCGCGAAGATCCGCGCTGTGCGCGACAGTCAGAACCTGGTGCTGGCCATCGGCACGCCAGGCGACGACGCCGAGCCGTTCCTGGTGCACAACCGCAAGCGTCATGACTGCCGCATTACCGCTGCGCCGGCGCGTATGGCGGCAGGCACGCTGGTGGTCGATCCGCTGACCGCCAAGCGCCTGCGCCTATCGGCTGGCGATCAGGTGCGGGCGGTGGCGCTGGCGGCACACGGCTGAGTTATGGGTTTGTGCAGCGGCGCAGGCCGGCCGCTGGAAAATGCTGGGAGTGGTAGAACAAGATGAACACTCATTACATCGCAGGTCAGTGGCAGTCCGGTCAGGGCGAGCCGCTGCAATCGCTCGATCCGGTCAGCCAGACCGTGCTCTGGCAGGGCCTGGGCGCCACCGCTGCGCAGGTCGATGCTGCCGTTGCGGCGGCGCGCGGCGCGTTCTCGCTATGGGCAGCGCATTCGCTGGATGGCCGCATCGCGGTGCTGGAGCGGTTCGCCGCCCGCCTGAAAACGCGTGCCGACGAAGTGGCGCGGGCGATCGGCGAAGAGACCGGCAAGCCGCTGTGGGAAGCTGCCACCGAAGTGAACAGCATGGTGGGCAAGGTCGCCATTTCCATCCAGAGCTATCGCGAGCGTACCGGCGAGAAGAGCGGCCCACTGGGCGACGCCACAGCCGTGTTGCGGCATAAGCCACATGGCGTGGTGGCGGTGTTCGGTCCCTACAACTTCCCCGGCCACCTGCCCAACGGGCATATCGTGCCGGCCCTGCTGGCCGGTAACTGCGTGCTGTTCAAGCCTAGCGAGCTGACGCCCAGGGTGGCCGAGCTGACCGTGCAATGCTGGATCGAGGCCGGGCTGCCTGAAGGCGTGCTCAGCCTGCTGCAGGGTGGCCGTGAAACCGGTATTGCCCTGGCTGGTCACCCCGGCATCGACGGGCTGTTCTTCACCGGCTCCAGCCGCACCGGCAACCTGCTGCACGCTCAGTTCGCCGGGCGCCCGGACAAGATACTGGCGCTGGAGATGGGCGGTAACAACCCACTGCTCGTCGATGAGGTGGCCGATGTCGACGCGGCGGTCTACACCATCGTCCAGTCCGCATTCATCTCTGCGGGCCAACGCTGCACCTGTGCCCGCCGCCTGCTGGTGCCGCAGGGGGAGTGGGGCGACGCCCTGCTGGCGCGCCTGGTGCAGGTTGCCGGGCAGATCAAGGTGGGGCGCTTCGACGAGCAGCCAGCACCGTTCATGGGGGCGGTGATTTCCCTGCAGGCTGCCGCTCAACTGATGCAGGCGCAGCAGGACCTGCTCGCCGGTGGCGCCACGGCGCTGCTGGCGATGACGCAACCCCAGGCGGGCGCCGCACTGCTTACGCCCGGCATCCTCGATGTCACGGCGGTGAGCGACCGTCCTGACGAGGAGTTCTTCGGCCCGCTGCTGCAGGTGATCCGCTACGACAGCTTCGAGTCCGCCATCGCCGAAGCCAACGCTACCGTTTACGGCCTGGCTGCGGGGCTGTTGTCCGACTCGCGCGCGCGCTTCGAGCAATTCTGGCTGCATAGCCGCGCCGGCATCGTCAACTGGAACAAGCAGCTCACCGGGGCCGCCAGCACGGCACCCTTCGGCGGTATCGGCGCCTCGGGCAACCACCGCGCCAGCGCCTACTACGCCGCCGATTATTGCGCCTACCCGGTGGCCGGGTTGGAGAGCGAAAGCCTGGCCCTGCCCGCGACCCTGACCCCGGGAGTGACCCTGTGATGGCCGCCTATGAGATGAACTTTGACGGCCTGGTCGGGCCGACGCACAACTACGGTGGATTGTCCTACGGCAACGTCGCCTCGCAAAGCAACAGCCAGGTCGTGTCGAGCCCTCGGGAAGCAGCCAAGCAGGGCCTGGCGAAGATGAAGGCGCTGATGGACATGGGCTTCAAGCAGGGCGTATTGGCCCCGCAGGAGCGCCCGGACGTCGCTGCGTTGCGCCGTTTGGGCTTCACCGGCAGCGATGTCGAGGTGATCCAGCGCGCAGCGCGTGAGGCCATGCCGCTGTTGGTGGCAAGCTGCTCGGCATCGAGCATGTGGACGGCCAACTCCTGCACCGTCAGCCCCAGCGCCGATACGGCGGACGGGCGTGTGCACTTCACTGCCGCCAACCTCAACTGCAAGTTCCACCGCAGCATCGAGCACCCGACCACCAGCCGCGTATTGCAGGCGATGTTCGCCAACCAGGCACATTTTGCCCATCACCCGGCACTGCCTGCCGTGGCGCAGTTCGGTGACGAGGGCGCGGCCAACCACACGCGTTTCTGCAAGGGCTATGGCGATGCCGGGGTCGAGTTCTTCGTCTATGGGCGCAGCGCCTTCGATACCCGTTATCCGGCGCCGGCACGCTATCCCGCGCGACAGACTTTGGAGGCCAGCCAGGCCGTGGCGCGCCTGCACGGGCTGAGCGAGGAGGGTGTGGTCTATGCCCAGCAGAACCCGGCGGTGATCGATCAGGGTGTGTTCCACAACGACGTGATCGCCGTGGGCAACGGTGAGGTGCTGTTCTATCACCAGGACGCCTTCCTCGATACCGACAAGGTCCTGGCCGAACTGGGCGCCAAGCTGGCGCGGCGTGGCGGCAGCTTCCAGCCCGTGTGCGTGCCGGGCTCTGCCGTCAGCGTGCAGGATGCGGTGCGTTCCTACCTGTTCAACAGCCAGCTACTGAGTCGAACCGATGGCAGCATGCTGCTGATCGTGCCGGAAGAGTGCCGCAACAATGCCAGCGTCTGGCGCTATCTGCAGCAGCTGACCGCTGGTAACGGGCCGATCCGCGAAGTCCGTGTATTCGACCTCAAGCAGAGCATGCAGAACGGCGGCGGCCCGGCCTGCCTGCGCCTGCGTGTGGCGCTCAACGAGCATGAGCTGGCGGCGGTCAATCCGGGCGTGGTGATGAGCGATGCGTTGCACGACACACTGGTGGCCTGGGTCGACAAGCACTACCGTGATCGCCTGAGCGAAGCCGATCTGGCCGACCCGCAATTGCTGACCGAATGCCGCACGGCATTGGATGAACTGACGCAGATCCTTAAACTGGGCTCGGTCTATCCTTTCCAACTGAACTGACCCGCAGGGTGGATGTCGCTTGTTACATCCACCTTACCCAACTCTCCCGGAGATTTTATGAGCGACGCGCTGCAACTGATTCTCGAAGATAACGACGGCACCCAACTGGAAACCTCCTGCAGCCGCTTTGCCGTGGTGTGGCAGGGCAAGGAGTTGTGGGTCCAGGCCGTTGGCGATCAGTTGCTGATCGGTGTCGACGTGGAGGAGGGCGATACCGAGTACGCCAATCTGCTGCTGCGTCCGCAGGCGACCAACCTGGTCAGCCTGCAACTGGAGATGGAGCCGGCCCTGGCTGATGATGACGATCATGTGCATGGCCCGGACTGCAATCACTAAGTCTTGAGGAGTGTTCGATGCTTGCCCTCGGCAAACTGCTTGAACTGACCCTGGCCGGCCATGAGCCGTCGGCGAAGATTCAACTGACGCCCGATGGCACGCGTCTGCGCTGGCTGGATGAGGGCGCGCTGGAGGTGACTCCGCCTGCAGCGCGCGACAATGGCCTCGATTTGCTGCTGTCGGCCGGCATTCACGGCAACGAAACCGCACCAATCGAATTGCTCGACCGCCTGTTACGTGGCATCGCTCGCAATGAGTTGCATCCGGCCGCGCGCATTCTCTTTCTGTTCGGCAACCCCGAGGCCATGCGCCGTGGCGATCGTTACATCGAGCAGGACCTCAATCGCCTGTTCAGCGGTCGTCACGAGCAGTCCAGCGGCTTCGAGGCGATCAGGGCCTGCGACCTCGAACACCTGGTCGTCAATTTCTTCGGCAAGGACACCGGCCGTACACGCCTGCACTACGACCTGCATACCGCGATACGTGCGTCCAGGATCGAGCAGTTTGCTCTTTACCCCTGGGAAGAGGGGCGCGCGCATTCCCGTCGTGAGCTGGAGCGTCTGCGCGCTGCCGGTATCGAGGCGGTGCTGCTGCAGAACAAGGCATCGACCACCTTCAGCGCCTACACCTACGCACAGCTCGGTGCCGAAGCCTTCACTCTGGAGCTAGGCAAGGCCCGCGCCTTCGGGCAGAACGAGCTGGTCAACCTCGATCTGCTGGAGAACGCCCTGCACGCGCTGATCGAAGGGCGTGAGGTGATCGACGGCGAGCCGACGCTCGATGGCCTGCAACTGTTCTCGGTCTCGCGCGAAGTCATCAAGCACAGTGATAGCTTCCAGCTGCATGTGCCTGCGGATATCGAGAACTTCACCGAGCTGGAGCCTGGCTACCTGCTGGCCGAGGATATCGCCGATACCCGCTGGATCGTGGAAGAGCAGGGCGCGCGCATCATCTTCCCCAATCCCAAGGTCAAGAACGGCCTGCGCGCCGCCATCCTGATCGTACCTGCCAATGGTGCCAGTTTGGCGTAGCCCGGATTCATCCGAGTTATCTCGTTGGCAAGCTGCTTTATCGCGTAACTGTATCTGTCTCCGCTCGAGTGAGCGCTTTAGCATGGGCTTTTCGCCAAACAAGCCAGGAAGCCTGTCATGCCTCTGATCGACTTGCGTAGTGACACCGTCACCCAACCCACCGCCGCCATGCGCGAAGCCATGATGGCTGCCGAGCTGGGTGACGATGTGTATGGCGAGGACCCCACGGTCAATCGCCTGGAGGCCTGGTTGGCGGCGGAGCTAGGCTTCGAGGCAGCATTGTTCGTGCCCACCGGCACCATGAGTAACCTGCTGGCCCTGATGGCGCATTGCGAACGCGGTGACGAATACATCGTCGGCCAGCAGGCGCATACCTATAAATACGAGGGCGGTGGAGCCGCTGTGCTTGGTTCCATCCAGCCGCAGCCGATCGAAGGCGAGGCCGATGGCTCGCTGGACCTGGCCAAGGTCGAAGCGGCGATCAAACAGGACGACTTCCACTTCGCTCGCACCCGTCTGCTGGCACTGGAAAACACCATGCAGGGCAAGGTGCTGCCGCTCGAGTATCTGGCGGCTGCGCGGGAATTTACCCTGCGTCGGGGCCTGAGCCTGCATCTGGATGGCGCACGTTTGTACAACGCATCGGTCAAGCTGCAGGTGCCTGCGCGCGAGATTACCCAGTATTTCGATTCGGTGTCGGTGTGCCTGTCCAAGGGGCTCGGCGCGCCGGTTGGCTCGGTGCTCTGTGGCAGCAGTGCACTGATCGCCAAGGCGCGTCGTCTGCGCAAGATGGTTGGCGGCGGCATGCGTCAGGCAGGTGTGCTGGCGGCAGCCGGGCTCTATGCTCTGCAACATCAGGTTCAGCGCCTGGCCGAAGATCACGCCAAGGCCGCACACTTGGGCGAGGCGTTGACCGAGCTGGGTTATAGCGTCGAGCCGGTGCAGACCAACATGGTCTATGTGCAACTTGGCGAGCGTGCGGGGCAGATCAAGGGCTTTATGGCCGAACGAGGCATCGCTGTGAGTGCTGCGCCGCGTCTGCGCCTGGTGACTCATCTGGATGTTGGAAGCGCGGGCGTCGAGCGTGTGATCGAGGCGTTCGCTACCTTCCGTTCCCATTGAGCGAAATGCCGGCAGTTCATAGCTGTCGGCTATCAACAAGGCACTAGCCGCGGGCGACAGGGCCGATATAATGCGTCCCTTTGCAGACTGCAGCGATAACTGCTGCGCTCGGTCATGCAGTGTTAAAAACCGGCTCGTGCGCGAGTTCGATCAGAATGCTCATTTACAACCTGTAAACTGCGCTTCTTCGCCGGCTTTTGCCTTGCCTGACCTTCGCTCGCGACGTTCTCGCTTTGGTCTGCTTCGCCGGCTTTGCCGTGGCCGCCTGATTCCGTGGATATCCCTATGAAAAGCGCAGAAATCCGTGAAGCCTTCCTGAGCTTCTTCGAAGAAAAAGGGCACACCCGTGTCGCTTCCAGCTCGCTGATCCCGGCGAACGACCCGACCCTGCTGTTCACCAACGCAGGCATGAACCAGTTCAAGGACTGCTTCCTGGGCCTGGAAAAGCGCGCCTATACCCGCGCCACCACCAGCCAGAAGTGCGTGCGTGCTGGCGGCAAGCACAACGATCTGGAAAACGTCGGCTACACCGCGCGCCACCACACCTTCTTCGAGATGCTGGGTAACTTCAGCTTCGGCGACTATTTCAAGCGTGATGCCATTCATTACGCCTGGGAGTTTCTGACCTCCGACAAGTGGCTGAACCTGCCCAAGGAAAAGCTCTGGGTCACCGTCTACGCCACCGATGACGAGGCCTACGACATCTGGACCAAGGAAGTCGGCATCCCCACCGAGCGCATGATCCGCATCGGCGACAACAAGGGCGCGCCGTACGCTTCGGACAACTTCTGGGCAATGGGCGATACCGGCCCGTGCGGTCCCTGCACCGAGATCTTCTTCGACCACGGCGAGCACATCTGGGGCGGCCCACCCGGCAGCCCGGAAGAGGACGGCGACCGCTATATCGAAATCTGGAACAACGTCTTCATGCAGTTCAACCGCACTGCGGACGGCGTATTGCACCCGCTACCGGCGCCGAGCGTGGACACCGGTATGGGCCTTGAGCGCATCAGCGCCGTGCTGCAGCACGTCAACTCGAACTACGAGATCGACCTGTTCCAGAACCTGCTGGCCGCTTCGGCCAAGGCCATCGGTTGCGCCAATGAAGGTCAGGCCTCGCTGAAGGTGGTGGCTGACCATATCCGTTCCTGCAGCTTCCTGATCGCCGACGGCGTGACCCCGTCCAACGAAGGCCGTGGCTACGTGCTGCGCCGCATCGTGCGTCGCGCCTGCCGTCACGGTAACAAGCTGGGTGCCAAGGGCAGCTTCTTCTACCAGATCGTCGCCGCGCTGGTGGCCGAGATGGGCGAAGCCTTCCCTGAGCTCAAGCAGCAGCAGGCGCATATCGAGCGCGTGCTGAAAACCGAGGAAGAGCAGTTCGCCAAGACCCTGGAACAGGGCCTGAAGATCCTCGAGCAAGATCTGGCCAGCCTGCAGGGCTCGGTCATTCCTGGCGATGTGGTGTTCAAGCTGTACGACACCTACGGCTTCCCGGTCGACCTGACCGCCGATATCGCCCGTGAGCGCGAGTTGTCGGTGGACGAGGAGGGCTTCGAGCGTGAGATGGAGGCGCAGCGTGAGCGCGCCCGTTCCGCCAGCGCCTTCGGCATGGATTACAACGCCCTGGTCAAGGTCGACGCCGACACCCGCTTCCTCGGTTACGAGGGCACCAGCGGCAGCGGCAAGATCATCGCCCTGTTCAAGGCCGGTGCCGCGGTCGACAGCCTCGCCGAAGGCGAGGAGGGCGTGGTGGTGCTGGATCAGACCCCGTTCTATGCCGAGTCCGGTGGCCAGATCGGTGACTGCGGTTTCCTCGAAGGTGCCGGTGTGCGCTTCGACGTGCGTGACACCACCAAGGCTGGCGGCGCCTTCCTGCACCATGGCGTGGTCGCCAAGGGCGGCCTGAACGTTGGCGCCAGCGTCAAGGCCGAGGTCGATGCAGAGGTGCGCCAGGCCACTGCGCTTAACCACTCGGCGACTCACCTGCTGCACGAAGCCCTGCGCATCGTGCTCGGTGGCCACGTGCAGCAGAAGGGCTCGCTGGTCAACAGCCAGCGCCTACGTTTCGACTTCAGCCACTTCGAGGCGATCAAGCCCGAGCAGATCAAGCAGCTCGAGGACATCGTCAATCGCGTGGTGCGCGAGAACTCGGTAGTAGAGACCGAGGTTACCGATATCGAAACCGCCAAGGCCAAGGGCGCCATGGCGCTGTTCGGTGAGAAGTATGGCGATCAGGTGCGCGTGCTGAGTATGGGCGGGGACTTCTCCGTCGAGCTGTGCGGCGGTACCCACGTGGCCCGCACTGGCGACATCGGTCTGTTCAAGATCGTCAGCGAGGGCGGCGTTGCGGCAGGTGTGCGTCGTATCGAGGCCGTCACCGGTGCAGCCGCGCTGGCTTACCTCAATGGCGCAGAAGAGCAGCTCAAGGAAGCCGCCTCTCTGGTCAAGGGCAGCCGTGACAACGTACTCGACAAACTGTCTGCGCTGATCGAGCGTAACCGCCAACTGGAAAAAGAGCTGGAGCAGCTCAAGGCCAAGGCTGCCAGCGCCGCGGGTAACGACCTGGCCGGCTCGGCGGTGGACGTGAAGGGCACCAAGGTGCTGGCTGCGCGTCTCGATGGTCTGGATGGCAAGGCGCTGCTGGCGCTGGTCGATCAGTTGAAGAACAAGCTGGGCAGTGCGGTGATCCTGCTCGGTGGCGTGTTCGAGGAAAAGGTAGTGCTGGTCGCTGGTGTAACTCAGGACCTGACGTCCAAGCTCAAGGCCGGTGACCTGATGCGTCAGGCCGCTGCGGCCGTGGGCGGCAAGGGCGGTGGTCGCCCTGACATGGCTCAGGGTGGCGGCGTCGATGCCGGCAAACTGGATGAGGCCCTGGCCCTGGCGGCGACCCTGGTCGAGCAGGCTTCGTAAATAGTGTGAAAGCGGGGCCCGCAGTGCGTCCAGCGGGCCTTGGCAGTGTGACCCGATGCGGGTTTAATGGGCGCCCTTGAGGAATCAGGCGGCTTTTTGAAATGGCTTTGATCGTACAGAAGTTTGGGGGCACCTCCGTCGGCACCGTCGAGCGTATCCAGCAGGTGGCCGAGAAGGTTAAGAAGTTCCGCGAGAAGGGTGACGACATCGTCGTCGTGGTATCCGCCATGAGTGGCGAAACCAACCGCCTGATCGATCTGGCCAAACAGATCACCGACGGCGAGCCGGTACCGCGCGAGCTGGATGTGATGGTGTCCACTGGTGAGCAGGTGACCATCGCCCTGTTGGCCATGGCACTGATCAAGCGTGGTGTGCCGGCGGTGTCCTACACCGGCAACCAGGTGCGCATCCTCACCGACAGTGCGCACAACAAGGCGCGCATTCTGCACATCGATGACCAGAAGATTCGTGCCGACCTCAAGGCTGGTCGTGTCGTCGTCGTCGCCGGCTTCCAGGGCGTCGACGAGCATGGCAGCATCACCACCCTCGGTCGTGGCGGTTCCGATACCACCGGCGTGGCTCTGGCGGCGGCGCTGAAGGCCGACGAGTGCCAGATCTATACCGATGTCGATGGTGTCTACACCACCGACCCGCGCGTGGTGCCCAAGGCCCAGCGTCTGGAGAAGATTACCTTCGAAGAGATGCTGGAGATGGCCAGCCTCGGTTCCAAGGTTCTGCAGATCCGCTCGGTGGAGTTCGCCGGCAAGTACAACGTCCCGCTGCGCGTCCTGCACAGCTTCCAGGAGGGGCCGGGCACCCTCATTACCCTTGATGAAGAGGAATCCATGGAACAGCCGATCATTTCCGGCATCGCTTTCAATCGCGACGAAGCCAAGCTGACCATCCGTGGGGTGCCGGATATCCCTGGCATCGCCTTCAAGATTCTCGGCCCGATCAGCGCCGCCAACATCGAAGTGGACATGATCGTGCAGAACGTCTCGCACGATAACACCACTGATTTCACCTTTACCGTGCACCGTAACGACTACAACAACGCCCTGGGCGTGTTGCAGAAGACCGCTGACGAGCTGGGTGCCCGTGAAGTGGTGGGGGATACCAACATTGCCAAGGTTTCGATCGTCGGTGTCGGCATGCGTTCCCACGCCGGTGTCGCCAGCCGCATGTTCGAAGCGCTGGCCAAGGAAACCATCAACATCCAGATGATCTCCACCTCCGAGATCAAGGTGTCCGTGGTCATCGAGGAGAAGTATCTGGAGCTGGCGGTGCGCGCTCTGCATACTGCCTTCGAGCTGGATGCCCCGGCCCGACAGGGTGAGTGATTGATCTGATCCGAAAGGCGCGGCTGGTTCCGCGCCTTTCGTTTTTTTGACCGACTTGCGGGAACTTTCTTTCTGCGCGGGCTGGTCAATACTTGGGTGGAGGCTTTCAGGCTTGTTTTAGCAGGGAGCCGGCACCATTTTCTTTTTGCAGACTGTTGTCCTGAAAAATGTAATCCGTGAAGGAGAAAGGAATGCTGATTCTGACTCGCCGGGTCGGAGAGACCCTGATGGTCGGTGATGATGTGACTGTCACCGTGTTGGGCGTGAAAGGTAACCAGGTGCGTATTGGCGTCAATGCGCCTAAAGAGGTTGCCGTACACCGTGAAGAAATCTACCAGCGCATCCAGAAAGAGAAGGGTGACGAACCAAGCCACTAATTTTTCTACAAATTTTTGTTTGCAAACGGGGAAAACATGTTTATCATGCGCCCCGTGTTGCGGAGAGGTGGCCGAGTGGCCGAAGGCGCTCCCCTGCTAAGGGAGTACACCTCAAAAGGGTGTCGGGGGTTCGAATCCCCCCTTCTCCGCCATTATTCAGCGAGTCGGGCGTAAGCCGGGCTGGCGAATCAACCAGAGGTGATCTGGTATAAAAGCACCAGACGGACTCATAGCTCAGCTGGATAGAGTACTCGGCTACGAACCGAGCGGTCGGAGGTTCGAATCCTCCTGAGTCCGCCATATTCAAATGGCTTGCATCGCTGCAAGCCATTTTGTTTCAACCAGTGGTGATCTGGTCTAAAAGCGCCAACGTGTGGACTCATAGCTCAGCTGGATAGAGTACTCGGCTACGAACCGAGCGGTCGGAGGTTCGAATCCTCCTGAGTCCGCCATATTCAATGGCTCTGCAGCGATGCAAGGTCATGTTTCAACCAGCGGTGATCTGGTCTAAAAGCGCCAACGTGTGGACTCATAGCTCAGCTGGATAGAGTACTCGGCTACGAACCGAGCGGTCGGAGGTTCGAATCCTCCTGAGTCCGCCATACCCAAAGGGCCTGCAGCAATGCAGGCCCTTTTTCTTTGTGCGTTATTTCTTCACGCAGCCGGCTTCGTCGAAGCTGACCTGTCGGCTGTTGCCGCCTTTGCGTTTTTCACGATAGTAGTAGCGCTGCTGCCCATTGCTGGCCGTGACTCTGTCCGGTTTGCCCAGGCTGTTTTCCACATCGGCACGGCTCATGCCGCGGCGAATTTCCTTACGGATGATCGCCTGGCGCCTCTCGCTGCTGCTCAGCAGGTTGCCGCAACCATCGTCCTGCTGGCCGACTATCACCACTTCGCCGGAGTTGGCGGTCGTCGTTGCCTTTCGTCTGTCCGGGGTGGCTAGCGGGATGGGCTTGCCGCTGCTTGGCGTATGGTTGCGCGCGTCCTGCAGATGCTGCTCCTGGTCGCTGGAGCAGCCGTGTCGGGTGAAGGTGACATGGCCGTCAGTGCCCACGCAGCGGAACACGCTGGCGGCCGAGCTGTCTTCAATAGGGGAGAGAAGCGCAGCGGCGAATAGCGCTGCCAGGTGCCGTCCTCGCATGAATCGTCCTCCATGACGTTACACGTTTCAGGTTAGACCGTTTTTTCTCGTGTGCCAGGGTGTCTTGGCGTGCACGACTGGCGTCGCATAGCCAGGTTTTCATGCGGGATTGAAGTTTGCGATGCAAGCAGTTGTTCTTGCCGCGCTTTTGTCACGTACAAAGCTGTTTTGCGGTGTTATCATTCGCCGCGTCAGCCCCGCCGGGGCTTGTGGAATACCACCATGGACTTACCCAGTAGTTACTCAATACTCCCCTCGCACAATCGTGTAAGACCTGATTGATCCCCTTTGGCGTGCCCGCCAACTGGGGGTGGAGCGCGCTATGACTGAAGTAGAAGCCAAGAAGCCGCAAGAGAGCTTGCAGGATCGCCTGGCCCAGGTGATCGAACTGCTGCATCGGCACAAGCTGGTCGAAGACCTGACCCATCGTCAGGAAGGCCAGCACCACGACCGGGTCGAGAATCTGGTTCACCGGCAGAATCTCGCCGAGCTGCAGCGCAAGCTCGAGGATCTGCACCCCGCTGACATCGCCCACATCCTCGAAGCCTTGCCGCTCGATGAGCGTCTGACCGTCTGGCAACTGGTCAAGGCCGAGCGTGATGGCGACATCCTGCTGGAAGTCTCCGACGCAGTCCGGGAAACCCTGATCGCCGACATGGACGATCACGAGATTCTCGCTGCAGCCAAGGATCTGGACGCCGACGAACTCGCCGACCTGGCACCTGAGCTGCCGCGCGACGTCGTTCATGAGTTGATGGAGTCGCTCGACGCGCAGCAGCGCGAGCGTGTGCGTTCGGCCCTGTCCTATGAGGAAGATCAGGTCGGCGCGCTGATGGACTTCGAGATGGTCACCATCCGTGAGGACGTCAGCCTGGAAGTGGTGCTGCGTTATCTGCGCCGCCTCAAGGAGCTGCCGGGCCATACCGACAAGCTGTTCGTGGTCGATTACGACGGCGTACTCAAGGGCGTGCTGCCGATCAAGCGCCTGCTGGTCAACGATCCGGAGAAGCAGGTCGGCGAGGTCATGGCCGACGATCCGGTGAGCTTCCATCCTGACGAGGACGGCTACGACGCCGCGCAGGCGTTCGAGCGTTACGACCTGATTTCCGCCCCCGTGGTGGACAAGAACGGCAAGCTGATCGGCCGTCTGACCATCGACGAAATGGTCGACCTGATCCGTGAGGAAAGCGAAAGCGAAGTGCTGAACATGGCCGGTTTGCGCGAGGAGGAAGATATCTTCGCCTCGGTGTGGAAGTCGGTGCGCAACCGCTGGGCCTGGCTGGCGATCAACCTGGTCACTGCGTTTCTCGCCTCGAGGGTGATCGGCCTGTTCGAAGGCTCGATCGAGAAACTGGTGGCGCTGGCAGCACTGATGCCCATCGTCGCCGGTATCGGTGGCAATTCCGGTAACCAGACCATCACCATGATTGTGCGCGCCATGGCGCTGGATCAGGTCAGTACCGGCAATACCGCGCGCCTGGTGCGCAAGGAGCTGGGCGTTTCCCTGATCAACGGCATTCTCTGGGGCGGGGTGATTGGCGGTGTCGCCTATTATCTGTATGACAGCTGGTCGCTGGGCGTGGTGATGACTGCGGCGATGACCCTTAACCTGTTGCTGGCAGCGCTGATGGGGGTGCTGATCCCCATGACCCTGGCACGTCTGGGACGCGATCCGGCCATGGGGGCCAGCGTGATGATCACCGCCATGACCGACAGCGGCGGCTTCTTCATCTTCCTGGGACTGGCGTCGATCTTCCTGCTGTAATCAGTTCATCAGCTCGACCAGCCGCCAGGTGTCGAGAAAGGCCGTGACCCGAGTGATCCGGCCATTCTCCACCTGCATGTGCCAGGAATAGCTGTTCTCGTAGCGACTGCCGTCCTTGGCGGTCGCTTCGCCATCCCAATGCGCGACCACATGAGACCCTTGCGCCACGATCTGGCGAACGGTGGGCACGATGGGGGTCGCCAGTTTGTCGGTAATGGGCTTGACTGCATCCTCCATGAAGGCTTTGCGCGTGCGGTAGGTGCCCGATACAGGGCTGTTGCCGGCTACGACCCAGATCGCATCTTCGGCCAGCAGATTGAAGATACCGCCCTGGCCGGCGCGCCAGTCATCGAAGGCTTTCTGGATCAGCGCGACGTTTTCCTGGGTGGCATCGTCCGCTACGGCTGAGAGGCTGAGCAGGCTGCCAAGCAGAAGGGCGATCAGGGGGTGGCGTGCTTTCATCGGGGCGTTCCTGTTCAGTAGGGGCTGGCGGTAGGGCGTACGATGACTTCGCTGACATCGACGTCGTCGGGCTGCTCGACTGCATAGGCCACGGCACGGGCGATGGCGTCCGGTGTGATGGCGATGCGGCGGAACGACTTCATCGCATTTCGGGCGCTGGCATCGGTGATGTTGTCGGCCAACTCTGACTCGACCACACCCGGACAGATGGTGGTGACGCGGATGCGCTCGTTTTCCTGGCGCAAGCCTTCGGAAATGGCCCAGACCGCGTACTTGGTAGCGCAGTAGACCGCGGCGGTCGGTGATACGGCATGGGCGCCGATAGAGGCGATGTTGATTATCTGGCCGCGCCCGCGCTGCTCCATGCCTGGCAGCACTGCCGCGATGCCATGCAGTACGCCGCGTACGTTGACGTCGATCATGCGGTTCCATTCGTCCACCTTCAGCGCGTTTAGCGGTGACAAGGGCATTACCCCGGCATTGTTGATGATGACGTCGACGGGGCCGTAGTGTGCCTCTGCATGCTCGACGAAGGCTTGCATGTCATGTAGCTGGCTTACGTCCAGGGCGCGGCAGGAGGCGCTTCGCCCCTGTGCGTGCAGCTCGTTGACCAGCGTCTGCAGGCGTTCGAGGCGTCGGGCGCCGAGGACCACCTGGTGGCCCTGGCTGGCGAGGTGTCTGGCGATTGCTTCGCCGATGCCGCTGCTGGCACCGGTGATGAGGATGACTTTGCTCATGTCGGTCTCCATCTGGGTTGTGGAGATTCCATGCTAGGCACGAGCCGACCGCCTGCTAAGTCTCGTTACTCTTTCGATATTGCCTGTTTCTATTGACTGCTTCCTACAATGTGCCGGTCTTCCTCAAGAGTGGGTGTAAGAGGCATGAGTGCGAAGTCAGAGAGCGTGAAGCGGCGCATGGTTGAGCTGATGCTGCGTCTGGCTCCCGAGGAGGGCTATACCGCGGCGCAACTGGATGGCATCACCTTCATGCGCTCCAATCGGCCACTTCCAGTGACGCCAGCGTTGTACGAGCCGAGCATCGTGATCGTGATCCAGGGGCGCAAGAGTGGGCTGCATGACGGCAATCTGTACGTCTACGATGCGCAGCACTATCTGGTGCTGGCGCTACCTCTGCCGTTTGCCATCGAAACCGAGGCGACGGCCGAGGAGCCCATGCTAGGTGTAGCACTGCGAGTCGATCCGCTGTTGGTGGCCGAACTGGTGATGGAGCTGGACGAGCCCTCGACCAGTGCACCGGCGACGCTCTATTCCAGTCCGATGGACGCACGCTTGAGTGACGCGACGTTGCGCCTGCTGGAAGCCTTGGCCGATCCCGATGAGGTGCGCCTGCTAGGTCCGTCGATCATGCGTGAGATCGTCTTCCGTGTGCTGCAGGGCGAGCAGGGTAGTGGCCTGCGCGCGACCCTGGCGCAGAACAGCCATTTCGGCCGCATCGCTCGCGTCCTGCAGCGCATACATCGCGACTATCAGTCAGCGCTCGATGTGCCTTCACTGGCTGAGACCGCCAACATGAGCGTGCCGGCCTTCCACGTGCATTTCAAGGCCATGACCAGTCGCTCGCCGTTGCAATACCTCAAGGCCATGCGTCTGCATCAGGCTCGGTTGCTGATGATACGCAGCGATATGAGTGCGATCAGCGCGGCGCAGCGCGTCGGGTATGAGAGCCCTTCGCAGTTCAGTCGCGAGTTCAAGCGGCTCTTCGGGCGCACGCCTGGAGACGAGACGCGCCACTTCAAGCAGCTTCTGGCGCTGGCGCCTGCCGTTGATACCCGCGTGCGTTCTGCCTCCTGAGACTACTCGCAACGCTTTTCTCCTTCTTTGGTAGTGGGTGCGCAAAAACCACTACATAAACGGTCAATCCCGCCCTTTTGGCGTTTGCTTCAAACGCTTGTTTCAGGCTAAGGTTCGGCAGCTTTGCCCGGGCGCTGACCCTGGGCGCTCCTGATCAATAATGAATGCAGCCCGCGAGCTGCTGGCCAAAGGAGCCAAGATGACCGCCAGTGAACTACTGCTTGAGGGTGTCGAACTCATGCTGTTCGGCATGGGCTTCGTGTTTGTCTTTCTGGTGTTGCTGGTGGGTGTGGTCAGCCTGATGTCGCGTCTGATCGCGACCTTTGCTCCACCTGCTGCGGCTCCTGCCGCTTCCTCTCCACTATCCAGTGCCAAGTCGGCCAGCCATGAGCCGGATGCAGAAACGCTGGCCGCCATTCAATCCGCTATTGCCCAGCACCGCGCTCGCCGCGGTTGATCAGGTTCAGAGGGAGTACCTGTATGACTGCCGTTAAACAAGCACTCGGGATCACCGATGTGGTGCTGCGTGACGCCCACCAATCCATCCTGGCCACGCGCGTGCGCCTGGAAGACATGCTGCCGATCGCGCCCAAGCTGGATCAGGTCGGCTTCTGGTCGGTGGAGTCCTGGGGTGGGGCGACCTTCGATGCCTGTATTCGCTACCTCGGCGAAGACCCCTGGGAGCGCATCCGTGAACTGAAGAAGGCCATGCCCAACACCCGCCAGCAGATGCTTCTGCGCGGGCAGAACCTGCTGGGCTACCGCCACTACGCCGATGACGTGGTGGAGAAATTCGTCGAGCGTGCCGCCATCAATGGAGTCGACGTGTTCCGCGTGTTCGACGCGATGAACGACCCGCGCAATCTGCAAACCGCACTCAAGGCCGTCAAGCAGCAGGGCAAGCACGCCCAGGGCACCATCTCCTACACCACCAGTCCGGTGCACACCCTCGAAATGTGGGTCGATCTGGCCAAGCAGATCGAAGACATGGGTGCCGATTCGGTGGCGATCAAGGACATGGCAGGGATTCTCACGCCTTACACCGCATTCGAGCTGGTCTCGCGTCTGAAGGCCAGCCTGGCCATTCCGATCCATATGCAATGCCACGCGACTGCGGGACTTTCGTCGGTGGCCATTCTCAAGGCAGTGGAGGCTGGCATCGACAACGTCGACACCGCCATCTCGTCGTTGTCGATGACTTACGGCCACTCGCCGACCGAATCGGTGGTGGCTATGTTCCAGGGCACCGAGCGCGACACCGGGCTGAACCTGGAGCTGTTGGAGGAGATCGCCGCGTACTTCCGCGAGGTGCGCAAGAAATACGCGAAGTTCGAGGGCAACCTCAAGGGGGTCGACTCGCGCATCCTGGTCGCCCAGGTACCGGGCGGGATGCTCACCAATATGGAAAGCCAGTTGAAAGAGCAGGGCGCCCAGGACAAGTTCGACCAGGTGCTGGCCGAGATTCCGCGTGTGCGCGAAGACCTGGGTTTCATCCCGCTGGTGACGCCCACCTCGCAGATCGTTGGCACCCAGGCGGTGATCAACGTGCTCACCGGCGAACGCTACAAATCGATTACCAAGGAGACCGCCGGCGTGCTCAAGGGCGAGTACGGCGCAGCTCCTGCTCCCTTCAATGCCGAGTTGCAGGCGCGCGTGCTCGATGGCGCCGAGGCTATCACCTGCCGCCCGGCCGACCTGCTGGATGCCGAGATGGGCAAGCTGACCGCCGAACTCAAGGGCATCGCCCAGGAGAAGGGTATCCAGCTTGCCGCTGACGAGATCGACGACGTACTGACCTACGCGCTGTTCCCGCAGATCGGTCTGAAGTTTCTGGAAAACCGCGGCAACCCGGCGGCCTTCGAGCCGGCGCCTACCGGTAAGGAAGCTCCCACCCGTGAGGCTGGCAAGCCCGAGGTCTATACCGTCGAGGTCAATGGCAAATCCTTCGTCGTGAAGGTGGGCGAAGGTGGCGATATCGAGGGTATCAAGCCCGTCGGTGGCGCCGTGAACGCCGCTGCTGCGCCAGATCCGGTCGCAGCGGGTGGCGGCGAGCCGCAGGCGGCACCGCTGGCCGGCAATATCTTCAAGGTGCTGGTGCAACCAGGCCAGGCCGTCGAGGAAGGGCAACTGGTGATCATCCTCGAGGCGATGAAGATGGAAACCGAAATCCGCGCCTTCAAGGCCGGCACCGTCGGTGCCGTCAACGTCAAGGTGGGTGACGCAGTGGCAGTAGGCGACAGCCTGCTGACCATCGGCTGAGGAGCGCATCATGGAAAAGCTGCTCAAGCTCTGGCAGAGCACTGGCCTGTATCACCTGGAGCCTGGCCAGGCCTTCATGATCGCAGTGTGCCTGCTGTTGATCTACCTGGCCATCAAGAAGGGCTTCGAGCCCCTGTTGCTGGTACCCATTGGTTTCGGCGGCCTGCTGTCGAACATCCCGGTGGCCAACATGGCCGAAGGCGCGGGCTTCCTGCATCTGATCTATGAAGTGGGGTTGCCGACCAGCATCTTCCCGCTACTGATCTTCCTTGGCGTTGGGGCCATGACCGACTTCGGTCCGATGCTGGCCAACCCCAAGACCTTGCTGCTCGGCGCCGCTGCGCAGTTCGGTATCTTCGGTACGCTGCTCGGCGCCCTGGCGATCACAGCGCTGGGCATTCCCGGTATGGAGTTCACGCTCAAGGAGGCAGCGTCCATCGCCATCATTGGCGGGGCGGACGGGCCGACCTCGATCTTCGTTACCTCCAAGCTGGCGCCTCATCTGCTCGGTCCGATCGCCGTTGCCGCCTACGCCTACATGGCATTGGTGCCGCTGTTGCAGCCGCCGATCATGCGTGCGCTGACCACCAAGGAGGAGCGCGCCATCGTCATGCAGCAACTGCGTCCGGTGGGGCAGACCGAGAAGATCGTCTTCCCCATCGTGCTGTGCATCCTCATCGGCCTGCTGCTGCCCGATGCCGCGCCGCTGATCGGCATGTTCGCCCTTGGCAACCTGCTGCGTGAGGCTGGCGTGGTTGAGCGTCTGGCCGATACCTCGCGCAACGCGCTGATCAATATCGTCACCATCTTCCTCGGATTGACCGTGGGCTCGAAGCTGTCGGCAGACGCCTTCCTGCAGCTCAAGACCCTGGGCATTCTGATGCTCGGCATGCTGGCGTTCTGCGCCGGCACCGCGGCCGGCGTACTGATGGCCAAGCTGATGAACCTGTTCAGCAGCAACAAGGTCAACCCGCTGATCGGCTCGGCGGGTGTGTCGGCGGTGCCGATGGCGGCAAGGGTATCGAACAAGGTCGGCCTGGAAGCCAACCCACAGAACTTCCTGCTGATGCATGCCATGGGGCCTAACGTGGCCGGTGTGATCGGCTCGGCCGTGGCCGCGGGGGTACTGCTCAGCTTCGTGGGCTGACAGGCGCGAAGTTCGCTCCGCGTCTTGCCTTGCCTAAATCCCGAAGGGGAATGGCGGGCATTAAAAAACCGGCTCAAGGCCGGTTTTTTAATGGGCTCGCTTCAGGCTTCTTCGGCGGCCATTTCTACGTCGTGGGCAATCAGAGCGACCAGTGCGTTCTGCTGACGGCGCGACAACTGACGAAAACGCTGCAGCAATTCACGCTCATGGAGGCTCAGTTCGGGGCTGTCGAGTCGCAGGCTGAGATCGTCATCCAGAGCACCTTCCTGAAGCATGCTCTGCTCCAGACGGGCGATGATTTCCGAGTTCATGCTGCGGTGATGGTTGCGTGCTACGTCAGCGATACGCTCACGCATGCCATCTGGCAAGCGAACGACAAATTTGTCAGCCGTGCGGCTGGAATAAATAGCCTGTTTCATAGGGCGCATACATTACCGGTTAGTTCAGGGAGCGATACTGGTAATCAGTGTCGAGATTGTCACCGGTTTGACCGTGTTTCGCACTAGCCGTTCAACCGGTATCGCGTTCTGCGTCATTACGACCCGAAGGTCATCTGAACAGTTCCTTGACGCCAAATACGTGTCGCATTGTGATCCAGGTGGCGGCTTTATGCCAGCACCGATTGTCTGAAATGCGTGGTATTCGGCAGAACTCATGTTGGTGCCTCGCTCAAACATCAAAGTTTCAAGTTTCGGTCACTCAATCGTCATCCCCGGTTCACGGGGCTGACACAGCTTGCGCCTACCTTGGTCTACACCAGAAGGCGCCAGCTAGCAGCCTTCTTATCGTTAATGATAGTAGAGGGCCAGCATATGAGCGCAGCGATTCGAGTCGACCGTCTGAACAAGAGCTTCGGCCGTAAACAGGCGCTGTTCGAACTGGCGCTATCGGTGCAGCCGGGCGAGATGGTGGCACTGATCGGCGCTTCTGGCTCGGGCAAGTCGACATTGTTGCGTCATCTCGCCGGGCTGGCACGCGGGGATGCCGGCAGTATCGAAGTGCTCGGCCGTCCGGTGCAGGCCGATGGACGGCTCAATGGCGATGTACGCCGTCAGCGCGCCGATATCGGCTACATCTTCCAGCAGTTCAATTTGGTCGGGCGCCTCAGCGTGCTGCAGAACGTGCTGCTCGGCGGCCTGGGGCGCATGCCGCGTTGGCGCGGCAGCCTCAGTCTGTTCAATCCCGAAGAGAAGCAGCGTGCGATGCAGGCACTGGAGCGGGTAGGGCTGGCCGAGTTCGCCGCGCAGCGTGCCTCGACCCTGTCCGGTGGCCAGCAGCAGCGCGTGGCCATCGCCCGTGCGCTATGCCAGCAGGCCGAGGTGATTCTCGCCGACGAGCCGATTGCCTCGCTCGACCCCGAGTCGGCGCGCAAGGTGATGGAAATTATCGCCGACATCAACCGTCGTGACGGCAAGACGGTGGTGGTGACCCTGCATCAGGTTGACTACGCGGTGCGCTATTGCCAGCGCGCTGTGGCGCTCAAGGGCGGGCGCATTCATTTCGACGGCCCGACCGCGGGCTTCAACCCCGATTTCCTCAATGACCTCTACGGCGGCGATCTAGACATCAGCCTGCTGCTGCCGCAAGGGCAGCGCCCACGGACCGTGGAGCGTCCGCTGACACTGGCCAAGGCCTGAGCTCAGCACCTCATTCGAAAAACCAACGCCAACTAGCAACAGGAGTGTGCTCCATGTTCAAACGCATCGGCCAGGTGCTGGCTGCCTCTGCGCTCGTCACGGGTTCCCTGCTGGGCTCGGCCCAGGCCGCCGAGGAACTCAACTTCGGCATCATTTCCACCGAGTCTTCGCAGAACCTCAAGGCGATGTGGGATCCCTTCCTCGCCGACATGAGCAAGCAGACCGGGGTAAAGATCAACGCCTTCTTCGCGCCTGATTACGCCGGGATCATACAGGGCATGCGCTTCGACAAGGTCGATGTGGCCTGGTATGGCAACAAGTCGGCGATGGAGGCGGTTGATCGCGCCGGTGGCGAGATCTTCGCCCAGACCGTGGCGGCCAACGGCGCGCAGGGTTACTACAGCCTGCTGGTGGCGCACAAGGACAGCTCGATCAACTCGGTCGAGGACATGCTCAAGAACGCCAAGAGCCTGACCTTCGCCAACGGCGACCCCAACTCCACCTCCGGCTACCTGGTACCGGGCTATTACGTGTTCGCCCAGAACAACGTCGACGCCGGCAAGGTCTTCAAGCGCTCGCTCAATGGCAGCCATGAGGTCAACGCGCTGTCGGTGGCCAACAAGCAGGTCGATGTCGGCACCTTCAACAGCGAAGGCATGGAACGCCTGGAAGTGACCGCGCCGGACAAGGCGGCGCAGCTCAAGGTGATCTGGACTTCGCCGCTGATCCCGTCCGACCCCATCGTCTGGCGCAAGAACCTGCCGCAGGAAACCCGCGACAAGCTGCGCAACTTCTTCATGACCTACGGCGCCAAGCCGGAGGAGAAGAAGGTGCTCGAAGGCCTGCAGTGGGGCCAGTTCAAGGCTTCCGACAACGACCAGTTGCTGCCGATTCGTCAGCTCGAGCTGTTCAAGAAGCGCAGCGAAGTGGCCAGCAACGCCACGCTCAAGGACGCCGACAAGCAGGCCCAGCTCAAGGAGCTTGATGCCGAACTGGCCAAGCTGGAGCAGCGTATGGCCGAGCGTGAGAAGCAGAACAGCGCCAGCGCCGGTTGAACCTCGGAGCCGCCCCGCGAAAGTGGGGCGGTTCTTGAAAAGCTCGCCGCTGAAGCGCCTCCCACAGGAACGAGAGTTACCCATGACCACACTGACCACCGCCACCCCAGCAACCGAAGCCAAGCGTAGCTGGCTGCAACTGATTGGCTGGGGCCTGTTCTTCGCCGTACTCGCCTGGTCCTGGCAGGGTGCGGAAATGAACCCGCTGGCGCTGGTGCGCGATGCCGGCAACATGGCCACCTTCGCCGCCGACTTCTTCCCGCCGGATTTCAGCAACTGGCAGCACTACCTCAAGGAGATGGTCGTCACCGTACAGATCGCTCTTTGGGGCACGGTGCTGGCCATCGTCTGCGCCATTCCGCTGGGCATTCTCTGTTCCGAGAACATCGTGCCCTGGTGGGTGTACCAGCCGGTACGCCGGGTGATGGATGCCTGCCGTTCGATCAATGAGATGGTCTTCGCCATGCTCTTCGTCGTCGCGGTCGGTCTCGGCCCCTTCGCCGGCGTGCTGGCGTTGTTCATCAGCACCACCGGGGTGCTGGCCAAATTGTTCGCCGAGGCGGTCGAGGCCATCGATCCAGGTCCGGTCGAAGGCGTGCGTGCCACCGGCGCCAGTGCCCTGCAGGAGGTGATCTTCGGCGTCATCCCGCAAGTGCTGCCGCTGTGGATTTCCTACTCGCTGTACCGCTTCGAGTCCAACGTGCGTTCGGCCACCGTGGTCGGCATGGTCGGCGCCGGTGGTATCGGCGTGATCCTCTGGGAGGCCATTCGCAGCTTCCAGTTCGCCCAGACCTGCGCCCTGCTGATCGTGATCATCCTGGTGGTGAGCGCCATCGACATCCTGTCCCAACGCCTGCGCAAGCTCTTTATCTGAAGGAGAGGGAGGGCGCCTGCGTGCGCCCTTTGCAAACGATGAACTTGTCTAGACAAAGCGAACCGCTGTACCGCGAGCTGGCCGCCGTGTTGCGCGAAGACGTGCAGCACATGAGCCCGGGCGATTACCTGCCGGGCGAGATGCAACTGGCCGCGCGCTTTTCCGTCAACCGTCACACCCTGCGCCGCGCTGTCGACGAGCTGGTGCTCGAAGGCCGCCTGCTGCGCCGCCAAGGCAAGGGCACACAGGTGCTGGCCAAGCCGCTGGTGTATCCGGTAGAGGCGGGCAGTGCCTTCAGCCAGTCGCTGTCAGCGCTTGGTCACCGCGTCGAGGCGCAGCTGATCGAACGTCTGCGTCGTGTTGGCAGCAGCGAGGAGTGCCGCCACCTGCAACTGCCCGATGGCAGCGAACTGCTCGAGCTGGTCACCCTGCGCCTGCTCGACGGCCAGCCGCTGAGCCTGATCCGTCATCGCTTCTGTATCAGCCTGGTGCCGCTGCTGGCCGACTATCAGGGCGGCTCGCTGCGCCAGTACCTGGCCGAGCGCGATCTGCCGCTGACACGCACCTTCAGCCTGATCGGCGCGCGCCTACCCAGTCGCGAGGAGGCTGCGCATCTGCTGATGCCGCGCCATGCGCCGCTGCTCAGCGTACTCACTTTGTCCCGCGATCCCGCTGGCCGGGCGGTGGAGCTGGCGCAGTCCAGCAGCCGCGCCGACCGCTTCCAGTACCGGGTTGCGACCTGATGGAGACCCGCATGAACGATCTTGATCCGAACATCGCCGCGCGTCAGCGCTGGATGGGCGTCCTGGCCCGCGCCGGCAGCGCTCTCGATGCCCATGAGGCGGCGCTGAAAGACAGCGCCTACCAACTGATCCGCTCCCCCGAGGTGGGTATGACCCTGGTGCGCGGGCGCATGGGCGGCACCGGTAGTGCCTTCAACCTCGGGGAGATGACCGTGACCCGCTGTGTGGTGCGTCTGGCCGACGGCCGAACCGGTTACAGCTACCTAGCCGGTCGTGACAAGCGCCGCGCCGAGTTGGCGGCGCTGGCCGATGCACACCTGCAGGGCAGCGACCAGGCGCGCTGGCTGGATGACCTGATCGAGCCCCTGGCCCGTCAGCAGCGCGAACAGCGCCTGAACCGGGCCGCCCGTACTGCCACCACCCAGGTGGAATTCTTCACCCTGGTCAGAGGAGAGGACTGATGACTACGCCGCACAGCTCGCACTGGCTGCAACCGGCTTTCGACGACCCGGTGCTCGATGCCCAGGTCAGCTTCCGCGCGGCCCTCGGCGCCCTGGCCGAGCCGGGGCTGCCACGCGCCATGGATCGTGCCCATGCCTTGGGCGATCTGGCCCCAGCTACTTATGGCTTGTGTCTGGCCTTCCTCGACAGTGATACGCCTCTTTGGCTGGCGCCGCGTTTCGACACGCCGCTGATTCGCGCCAACCTGGCGTTCCACTGCGGCTGCCCGATTGTCGCCGAGCGTGAGATCGCTCTGTTCGCTCTGCTTGATGAGAGCGAGTTGAGCGATCTGTCGGACTTCGACAACGGCAGCGAGCGCTATCCGGACCAGTCCTGCACGTTGCTGATCCAGCTCGACGATCTGCACGCCGGTGTCCCTCTGCGCTGGCGCGGGCCGGGGATCAAGGACGTGCGCGGCGTCAACTTGCCGCTGCCGGCCTCGTTCTGGCAACAGCGCCAGGCGCGCAGCGCCTTTCCCCGTGGTCTGGATTGCTTTTTTGCCGCTGCCGGCGAAGTCATCGGCCTGCCCCGCAGCACCCGCGTGCTGATCGAAACCGAGGAGGCTGCCTGATGTATGTCGCCGTCAAGGGTGGCGAACGCGCCATCGACAATGCCCATCAACTGTTGGCCAGCCGTCGCCGTGGCGATACCGCCGTTGCCGAGCTGGGCGTTGAACAGATCCGCCAGCAACTGCCGCTGGCCGTGGCCCGGGTGATGAGCGAAGGCTCGCTGTACGACGAGGAGCTGGCCGCGCTGGCGATCAAACAGGCGGCCGGTGACCTGATGGAGGCCATCTTCCTCTTGCGCGCCTACCGCACCACGCTGCCGCGCTTCGGCGCCAGCGAGCCGCTGGATACCATGAAGATGCAGCTGGAGCGGCGCATCTCTGCCACCTTCAAGGATCTGCCTGGCGGGCAACTGCTCGGCCCGACCTTCGACTACACCCACCGTCTGCTGGATTTCACATTGCTGGCCGAGGGCGAGTATCCGGCGCCAGAAACGGCCGTTACCGATGAGCCCAAGCCCTGTCCTCGGGTGCTGGATTTTCTCGCCGAGGAAGGGCTGATGGCCCGCGAGCAGGACGACGGCGCACCGGTGCCGGACATCACCCGCGAGCCGCTGGCCTTTCCCGCCAGCCGCGCCGAGCGCCTGCAGGCGCTGGCCCGTGGCGACGAAGGCTTCCTCCTGGCGCTCGGCTACTCGACTCAGCGCGGCTACGGTCGCAACCATCCCTTCGCCGGGGAGATCCGCATCGGTGATGTCGAGGTGTGGATGACGCCTGCCGAACTGGGCTTCGCCGTACCGCTGGGCGACATCGAGATCACCGAGTGCGAGATGGTCAACCAGTTCGTCGGTGACAGCGCCGAGCAGGCGCAGTTTACCCGCGGCTATGGCCTGGCCTTCGGTTACGCCGAGCGCAAGGCCATGGGCATGGCGCTGGTCGATCGCGCGCTGCGAGCCGCCGAGTACGGCGAAGAGGTGCAGGGCCCGGCGCAGGAAGAGGAGTTCGTGCTGATGCACTGCGACAACGTCGAAGCTGCCGGCTTCGTCTCGCACCTCAAGTTGCCGCACTACGTCGACTTCCAGGCCGAACTGGAACTGATCCGCAAGCTGCGCCGCCAGGCGCCGGCAGAGGAGAACCGCTGATGAACGCTTTCACCGCAAGCGGCGCCCGCGAGGCGTCGGCCTACAACTTCGCCTATCTGGATGAGCAGACCAAACGCATGATCCGCCGTGGCTTGCTCAAGGCGGTAGCGATCCCTGGCTACCAGGTGCCCTTCGGCGGTCGAGAAATGCCACTTCCCTATGGCTGGGGCACCGGCGGCATGCAGCTGACTGCCGCCATTCTCGGTGCAGACGATGTGCTCAAGGTGATCGACCAGGGTGCCGACGACACCACCAATGCGGTGTCGATTCGCCGCTTCTTCGCCCGTACCGCAGGTGTCGCCACCACCGAGCGCACGCTTGAGGCCAGCGTGATCCAGACCCGCCACCGTATTCCGGAAACACCGCTGTCGGCCGGGCAGATCATGGTCTATCAGGTGCCGATTCCCGAGCCGCTGCGTTTTATCGAGCCCAGCGAGCAGGAGACGCGGACCATGCATGCGCTGGAAGACTACGGCGTGATGCACGTGAAGCTGTACGAGGACATCGCCACCTTCGGCCATATCGCCACCGCCTACGCCTACCCGGTGACGGTGGATGAGCGCTACGTGATGGACCCGTCGCCGATTCCCAAATTCGACAACCCCAAACTGGACATGAGCCCGGCGCTGATGCTGTTCGGTGCCGGCCGTGAGAAGCGCCTGTATGCGGTGCCGCCCTTTACCCGGGTGGTCAGCCTGGACTTCGAGGATCACCCCTTCGCCGTGCAGCGCTGGGACGAGTGCTGCGCCTTCTGTGGCAGCAGCGATTCCTTCCTTGATGAGCTGATCGTCGATGACGCCGGCAGCAAGCGCTTCGTCTGCTCCGACACCGACTACTGCCGTCAGCGCACCGAGGAGAACCTGCAATGAGCGCCGCCGAACGTCTGCAACCTGCCGTGGCAGCGGCTGAGCCACTGTTCTCGGTGCGTGATCTGACCCGCCTGTACGGCCCGGACAAGGGCTGCCAGGGCGTGAGTTTCGACCTCTATCCCGGTGAAGTGCTGGGCATCGTCGGCGAGTCCGGCTCGGGCAAGTCCACCTTGCTCAGTCTGCTCTCCGGGCGTTGCCCGCCGGATCGCGGCGCGGTCAGTTATCGCGGCCGCGATGGCCAGTGGCTCGACCTGTACAGCGCCAGCGAGGCCGAGCGGCGCACGCTGCTGCGCACCGAATGGGGCTTCGTCGAGCAGAACCCGCGTGACGGCCTGCGTATGGCGGTGTCGGCTGGCGCCAACATCGGCGAGCGGCTGATGGCGCAGGGCGTGCGCCACTACGGCGAGCTACGCGCCGCCGGGCTCGACTGGTTGAGCCAGGTGGAGATCGACCCGGTGCGTATCGACGACCTGCCGCGCACCTTCTCCGGCGGCATGCAGCAGCGCCTGCAGATCGCCCGCAACCTGGTCTCGGCGCCGCGTCTGGTGTTCATGGACGAGCCGACTGGAGGGCTGGACGTGTCTGTGCAGGCGCGCCTGCTCGACCTGCTGCGCGGCCTGGTACGCGAGTTGGACCTGGCGGTGGTGATCGTCACCCACGACCTGGCGGTGGCGCGCCTGCTGGCCGACCGCCTGATGGTGATGCGCCGTTCGCACGTGGTGGAGGCGGGGTTGACCGATCAGATTCTCGACGATCCGCAGCATCCGTATTCGCAGCTGTTGGTGTCGTCGGTGTTGCAGCCCTGATTTCGTCCTGTGGGAGGGGGCTTAGCCTCGACCCCTCTTTGTCGCGGCTAAAGCCCCTCCCACGAACGCAGAGAGTATTGATCATGAACAACCTGATCGAGGTCAGCGGCCTCAGCAAGACCTTCACCCTGCATCAGCAGAACGGCGTCGTCCTGCAGGTGCTGCGTGACCTGAATTTCGCCGTGCGCGGCGGCGAGTGCCTGGTGCTGCACGGCCAGTCCGGCGCCGGTAAATCGACCCTGCTGCGCACGCTGTACGGCAACTACCTGGCGGCCGGCGGCAGCATCCGCATTCTCCACCAGGGCGAGTCGGTGGAGCTGGTCGGCGCCGAGCCGCGCCAGGTGCTGGCGGTGCGCCGGCAGAGTCTGGGCTACGTCAGCCAGTTCCTACGGGTGATCCCGCGCGTGTCGACCCTGGACGTGGTGATGGAACCGGCGCTGTCGCGTGGCTGGACGCGTAGCGATGCCGAGGCGCGGGCCAAGGCATTGCTAGGCCGGCTGAATGTTCCTGAGGCGCTCTGGCAACTGGCGCCGGGCACCTTCTCCGGTGGCGAGCAGCAGCGCGTCAATATCGCCCGCGGCTTCATGGTCGAGTGGCCGGTGCTGCTGCTCGACGAACCCACCGCCTCGCTGGACGACGCCAACCGCCAGGTGGTGCTGGAGCTGATCCTCGAAGCCAAGGCGGCCGGCAGCGCGCTGATCGGCATCTTCCATGACCGCATCGCCCGCGAGGCGGTGGCCGACCGTTACCTCGACATGAGCGCCGCCGCGGCGCAACCGGAGTACGTCTATGTCGTCTGAACAGATTCTTAGCAACGCGCGCGTCGTCACTGCTGAACGCGAGTTCCTCGGCACGCTGTTGCTGCGTGACGGGCTGATCGCTGCAGTGGATGAGGGCGCCAGCCGCCTGCCGCAAGCCCAGGATCTGGGCGGCGATTACCTGCTACCGGGGCTGGTGGAGCTGCACACCGACAACCTGGAAAAACACATGAGCCCGCGCCCCGGGGTTGACTGGCCGTCGACCTCGGCGGTGCTGACCCACGATGCGCAGATCGTCGCCGCTGGCATCACCACCGTATTCGATGCGCTGTCCATCGGCGACATCAACCCGCGTGGCCGGCGCATGCAGCAATTGCCGGCGATGATCGAAGCCATCGCCGCCAGCGAGGCAGCCGGGCAGACCCGCGCCGAGCACCGTCTGCACCTGCGCTGCGAGCTGTGCCATCCCGATGCCCTGACCATCTATCGCGACCTGGTGGAGCACCCGCTGGTGGCCCTGGTGTCGGTGATGGACCACTCGCCCGGTCAGCGCCAGTTCGCCAAGGTGGAGAAGTATCGCGAGTACTACATGGGCAAGTACCACCTGAGCCCGGCAGAGATGGAGGAATTCCTTCAGGAGCAGATTGCCAACTCGCGCCAATACAGCGACCGCCAGCGCCATGCCATCGTCGAGGACTGCCACAGCCGGGGCATCTCGGTGGCCAGCCATGACGACGCGACTCTGGCCCACGTGCAGGAGTCGGCCGATTTCGGCATGGCCATTGCCGAGTTTCCCACCACACTGGAGGCCGCCAGGGCCAGCCACGAACGGGGGCTGAAGGTGCTGATGGGCGCTCCGAACGTGGTGCGTGGCGGCTCGCATTCGGGCAATATCGCCGCCGCCGAGCTGGCGCGCCACGGCGTGTTGGATATCCTTTCCAGCGACTACTACCCGGCCAGCCTGTTGCATGCGGCCTGGCTGCTGACCAGGCAGGACAACGACTATGATTTGCCTGCGGCCATCGCCACCGTGAGCCGCGCACCGGCCAGGGCGGCTGGGATGGATGACCGCGGCGAGATTCGCGTCGGCCTGCGCGCCGACCTGGTCCAGGCCAGGGCCCATGGTCAGCAGCCGGTGATCCAGCAGGTGTGGCGCCAAGCACGAAGGGTGTTCTGATGCAGGGCAGGTTGATCTATCTGATGGGGCCCTCGGGCTCGGGCAAGGACAGCCTGTTGCAGGCGGCGCGTGCGCCGCTGGAGGCACGCGGCTGCCGTTTCGCCCGGCGGGTGATCACCCGCAGCGCCGAGGCTGTGGGCGAGGACGCGCTGGGGGTGACCCCGGCCGCGTTCGAGCGCCTGGAGCTTGAGGGCGCCTTCGCCCTGAGCTGGCGCGCCAACGGCCTGGCCTATGGCATTCCCCGTGAGATCGACGACTGGCTGAGCGCCGGGCAGGACGTGCTGATCAATGGTTCGCGCGGTCATCTCGAAGCGGCCCGGCAGCGTTATCCGCAACTGCTGGCGATCGTTCTGCAGGTCGATGAGGCGGTGCTGCGCCAGCGCCTGCTGGCCCGCGGTCGGGAAACCGCGGAGCAGATCGAGCAGCGCCTGGCGCGCAGCCGGAGCTTCGCTGCCGTGGCAGGCGCTTCAGTGGCGACCGTCGCAGAGGATGGCGTCTGCGTGCTGAACAACTCCGGGCCTCTGCAGCAAACCGTCGGCCGCCTGCTGCAACTGCTCGACGAGCACCGTCGATGCGCCTGACCCTGCTCGGCACCGGCGATGCCCGCCAGGTGCCCGTGTACAACTGCCAGTGCCCGGCCTGCACAGCGGCGCGCGTGCAGCCGGCGCGGCGCCGTGGCCCTTGCTGCGCCCTGATCGAATGCGGCGCGCAGCGCTGGCTGATCGACAGCGGCCTGACCGATCTCACCGAGCGTTTCGCACCGCACAGCCTCAGCGGCATCCTGCAGACCCACTACCATGCCGACCATGCCCAGGGTCTGTTGCACCTGCGCTGGGGCCAGGGCCTGGTGATCCCGGTGCATGGCCCGGATGATCCGGAAGGCCTGGCCGACCTGTACAAGCACCCCGGCATTCTCGACTTCAGCCAGCCGTTCGCTGCCTTCGAGCGCCGCCAACTGGGCCAACTGCAGGTCACTGCGCTACCGCTGACCCACTCCAAGCCAACCTTTGGCTATTTGTTCGAGGGGAAGGGGGGCGAGGGGCAGGGCAGGCGTATCGCCTATCTCACCGACACGGTTGGCGTGCCGGAGGCCAGCTGCGCGGAGCTTGGGCGTGTGCCGCTGGATCTGCTGGTGCTCGATTGCTCCACCGCGCCGCAGCCGGTGGCGCCGCGCAACCACAACGATCTGACCCGCGCGCTGGAGGTCATCGAACGGTTGCAGCCGACGCATGCGGTGCTGACCCATATCGGTCACAGTTTCGACGCCTGGTTGCTGGACCACCCCGACGCCTTGCCGCCTGGCGTGACGCTGGCGCGCGACGGTCTGGTGCTGTGAGTCCGTATCGTCCGTAACCCTGAATTTCAGGCTAGCCTGGCCTGCCGTTACAGTGTCAGACCTTCCGATTCGTTTGCCGACAGCCAAGAGAACGCATGAACGCGCGTCGTATCACCCTGTTGCTTTGCACTGCCGAAACCCTGGGTATGGCCGGGTTTGCTCTGTTTGCCGCACTGTTGCCGCAATTCCAGGCGCTCTGGGGCTTGAACAATACCGAGGCGGGCTGGATCGGCGGCGGCTTCTTTCTCGGCTATATGCTGGCCGTGCCGGTGCTCACCGGCCTGACCGACCGTTATGACGCCCGGCTGATCTACCTGTGGGCCATGTTGCTGACGGCCGTGGCCAGCGCGGGTTTCGTTTTCGCCGATGGTTTCTGGTCCGCATTGCTCTGGCGCGTACTTGCCGGTATTGGCCTGGCCGGCACCTACATGCCGGGACTCAAGGCGTTGTCGGAACGTATCGACGGTGCCTCGCAGTCGCGTGCCATCGCCTTCTACACCGCTAGTTTCGGCCTGGGTACGGCGCTGTCCTTCACCCTGTCCGGTGAATTGGCCAAGCTCGGCGGCTGGCAACTGCCGGCGTTGCTCAGCGGTGCCTGTGCGTTGCTGGCCTGGGCGTTGGTGTATTGGGGGCTGGCGCCGAAAGCGGTCGAGGCACATGCGCCGCGTAATCTGCTGGATCTGGCGCCGTTGGGAAATCGCGCGGTGCTGGCTTACTGCCTAGCCTATGCGATGCACAACCTGGAGCTGTTCGCCCTGCGCGCCTGGTTGGTGGCCTTCGTGGTGTTCTCCGGGCATCTGCAGAGCGTCGATCCCTGGCTATCGGGCACCTGGGTGGCGATGCTGGCGACCTTGATCGGCATGCCGTCGAGTATCCTCGGCAATGAACTGGCGCTGCGTTTCGGGCGTCAGCGCTGGCTGATCGGCGTGATGCTCAGCTCCGCGCTGCTTGCCCCCGTGGTTGGCCTGGGCGCGGCGCTGCCGTTCTGGGTGATGCTGGTGCTGACTCTGATCTACGCGGTGACCGTCACCGCCGACTCGGCTTCGTTGACCTCCGGATTGGTCAGCGTCGCTCCGGCCAGTCACCGTGGTGCGGCGATGGCACTGTATTCCTGTACCGGCTTTACCGGCGCGTTCCTCGGCCCGCTGTTGTTCGGCATGACCCTCGATGCTCTGGGGAACCAGCGATTGCTCGGCTGGTGGGCAGCGTTCGCGTTGATGGGTTTGCTACTGACGTTGGGCCCATTGGCGTTGTATTGGGCCGGGCGTGCTGAGGTGGCGCCGAGCGAGCGTTGAGCCCGCTCAGTCCAGCGGCAACTCGGTGGTGCGCTTGACCTCGCTCATGGCGATATGTGAGTGCGCCTCGTGCACGTGCGGGCGCTGCAGCAGGTGGTCGCGCAGGAAACGCTCGTAATCGGCAATGTCCTTGGCTACCACCTTGAGCAGGTAGTCAGAGCCGCCGGCCATGCTGTAGCACTCCAGCACCTGCGGGTAGCCGACCACGGCCTGCTCGAACTCGTCCAGATTGCCGCGACCATGGGCCGACAGCTTGATGTCGACGAACACCGTGATGCCGAAGCCCAGGCGCTTGTGATTGAGCAGGGCGACCTTGCGTTCGATCAGCCCCTCTTCCTGCATGCGGTTGATCCGCCGCCAGCAGGGTGACTGCGACAGCTCGACCTTTTCCGCCACCTCGGCGGCCGAGAGGTCGGCATTGTGTTGTAGCAGGCGGAGAATCCGTCGGTCGATAGGGCTGAGCTTGTCCTGCATGATTGTTTCCAATTTATTTTGATTGTTGGAAGGATCATGCGAAGTATCGCCTTCGCTACTCGAAAATAGAAAGAAAAAAGCGGAACCCTCCAGTCATGCTTTAGGCAAATCCGTCGCAGTGATCCTGCGGCAGGACTCAACGGAGCGTGTCTACCGTCGCGCTCCCTGTGCTCGCCATAAAAATAAAAGGAGCGCTCCATGTCACTGGCCGAAATCCGCCTGGATGACAAATACCGCCTCGCCACGGGTCACCTCTACCTGACCGGCACCCAGGCGCTCACTCGCCTGCCCATGCTGCAGAAGCAGCGTGATGCCGCCTTCGGACTCAATACCGCCTGCTTCATCTCCGGCTATCGCGGCTCGCCCCTGGGCGGTCTGGACAAGAGCCTGTGGGATGCGCGCGAGTACCTCAAGGAAAATCACATCCACTTCCAGCCCGGCGTCAACGAAGAGCTGGGCGCCACAGCGGTGTGGGGTAGCCAGCAGGCCAACCTGTTCCCCGGCGCCCGCTACGACGGCGTGTTCGCCATGTGGTACGGCAAGGGGCCAGGTGTTGACCGCAGCGGCGATGTGTTCAAGCACGGCAACTCGGCCGGTGTCTCCAAGCATGGTGGTGTGCTGCTGCTGGCCGGCGACGACCACGGCTGCAAGTCCTCGACCATTGCCCATCAGAGCGAGCACGCGTTTATCGCCGCGTCGATTCCGGTACTCAACCCGGCCAACGTCCAGGAAGTGCTGGACTACGGCATCATCGGCTGGGAGCTGTCGCGCTACAGCGGCTGCTGGGTGGCACTGAAGACCATTGCTGAGAACGTCGATTCCTCGGCCGTGGTGGACGTCGACCCGCTGCGTATCCAGGTGAAGATTCCCGAGGATTTCCAGCTGCCGGAAGACGGTGTGCACATCCGCTGGCCCGATCCGCCCCTGGCCCAGGAGAAACGCCTCAACGTCTACAAGATCTACGCCGCACGCGCCTTCGCCCTGGCCAACAACCTCAACCAGGTCAAGCTCGATTCGCCCAACCCGCGTCTGGGCATCATCACCACCGGCAAGTCCTACCTGGATGTGCGTCAGGCATTGGATGACCTCGGTCTGGACGAGGCGTTGTGCGCCCAGGTCGGCTTGCGCGTGCTCAAGGTCGGCATGAGCTGGCCGCTGGAACCGGTTTCGGTGCACCAGTTCGCCGAAGGCCTGGACGAAATCCTGGTGGTGGAAGAGAAGCGCAGCATCATCGAAGACCAGTTGACCGGCCAGCTCTACAACTGGCCGGTCGGCAAACGCCCGCGGGTGGTCGGCGAGTTCGACGAAGAGGGTAATTCGTTGCTGCCCAACCTCGGCGAGTTGACCCCAGCGATGATCGCCCGGGTGATCGCCAAGCGCCTGGCGCCGATCTACAGCAGCCCTACCATCGAAGAGCGACTGGCCTTCCTCGATGCCAAGGAAAAGGCACTGGCCGCGCCCAAGCACAAGACGGCGCGCACCCCGCATTTCTGCTCCGGCTGCCCGCACAACAGTTCGACCAAGGTGCCCGAAGGCAGCCGCGCTCTTGGTGGCATCGGCTGCCATTACATGACCCAGTGGATGGATCGCAGCACCGACACCTTCACCCAGATGGGTGGCGAGGGCGCTACCTGGATCGGCCAGGCGCCATTCACCGATACGCCGCACGTGTTCCAGAACCTGGGCGACGGCACCTACTTCCACTCCGGCCACCTGGCCCTGCGTGCCGCCGTGGCCTCCGGGGTCAACATCACCTACAAGATTCTCTACAACGACGCGGTGGCCATGACTGGTGGCCAGCCCATCGACGGCGAGCTGCGTATCGACCAGCTCAGCCAGCAGGTGCATGCCGAGGGTGTCAAGCGCATCGCCCTGGTCAGTGACGAGCCGGACAAGTACCCGACCCGCGCAACCTTCGCACCCGGCGTGACCTTCCATCACCGCCGCGAACTGGATGCCGTGCAGCGCGAGTTGCGCGAGTTCAAGGGCGTTTCGGTGATTCTCTACGACCAGACCTGCGCCACCGAGAAACGCCGTCGGCGCAAGCGCGGCAAGATGGTCGATCCGGCCAAGCGCGCCTTCATCAACCCGGCGGTGTGCGAAGGCTGCGGTGATTGCAGCGTGAAATCCAACTGTCTGTCGGTGCTGCCGCTGGAGACCGAACTGGGGCGCAAGCGCGAGATCGACCAGAGCGCCTGCAACAAGGACTTCAGCTGCCTGGAGGGCTTCTGCCCGAGTTTCGTCACCGTGCACGGCGGCAGCCTGCGCAAGCCCGAGGCCGTTGGCCTCGGTGCGCTGTTCATCGCCCTGCCGGAGCCCAAACAACCGGCTCTGAGCCGGCCCTGGAACATCCTCCTGCCCGGCGTCGGCGGCAGTGGCGTGACCACCGTCGGTGCGCTGCTGGGCATGGCCGCGCACATCGAAGGCAAGGGCTGCACCGTGCTCGACCAGGCTGGGCTGGCGCAGAAGTTCGGCCCGGTGATCACCCACATCCGCATCGCCGCGCGGCAGAGCGACATCTACGCGGTGCGTATCGCCGCCGGGGAAACCGATCTGCTGCTGGGCTGCGACCTGGTGGTGTCGTCCAGTGAAGAGGCTCTGGCCAAGCTCAACGACAAGATCGCCCATGCGGTGATCAACAGTCATGAGGCGGCCACCGCCGAGTTCACCCGCAACCCGGACGCCCAGGTGCCTGGCGCGGCCATGCGCGAAGCGATCAGCGAGGCAGTGGGCGATGGCAAGACCCGCTTCGTCGACGCTACCCGCCTGGCCACTCGCCTGCTCGGCGACAGCATCGCCACCAACCTGTTCATGCTCGGCTATGCATACCAAAAGGGACTGGTGCCGGTATCGGCGGAGGCGATCAACAAGGCCATCGAACTCAATGGCGTGGCCATCGAGCTAAACCAGCAGGCGTTCCTCTGGGGGCGTCGTGCTGCGCATGATCTGGCTGCGGTGGAGAAAGTCGCTGCACCCAAGGTGGTCGAGGCGCCACATTGCAGCACGCTGGAGGAAATCGTCGCCGATCGCGTGCAGCGCCTGACCGCCTACCAAAACGCCGCCTATGCCGAGCGCTACCGCGAACTGGTCGAGCGCGTGCGCAAGGCCGACACCGATGCCGAGCAGCGCCTGAGCAAGGCCGTCGCGCGTTATTACTTCAAGCTGCTGGCCTACAAGGACGAGTACGAAGTGGCGCGGCTTTACAGCGATGCAACCTTCCGCAAGCAGCTCGAAGCCCAGTTCGAAGGCGATTACCGCTTGCAGTTCCATCTGGCGCCGAGCTGGCTGAGCAAGCCGGATGCCGTTACCGGCGAACCGCGCAAGCGCAGTTTCGGCCCCTGGATGCTCAAGGCGTTCGCCGTACTGGCACGCTTCAAGTTCCTGCGTGGCAGCCTGTTCGATCCGTTCGGCCACAGCGCCGAGCGTCGTCTGGAGCGCGAGCTGATCGAGGAGTACGAGGCCAACGTGGCCTACCTGCTCGCCGAGCTCAATGCCGGCAACTACCGCACCGCGGTGGCGCTGGCCGAGATTCCCGAGCAGATCCGCGGCTACGGTCACGTCAAGGAAGCGGCGCTGGCCAAGGCGCGCGAACAGGCGACGCAGCTCAAGGCGCGCCTGACCGTCAGCGAAATCGCCGCGGTGCAGTTGTTCGAACCGGCAGCCTGAGCTGCAAACCCATCCCCTTTGCCACCCTCTCCCACGCGGGAGAGGGGCAGCCTTTTACATCCGAGGTAACCCGATGTCCGTCTTCACTCACGTCGACTTCGACCACCACGAACAGGTGGTCTACGGCCACGACAATGCCAGCGGCCTGAAAGCCATCATCGCCATTCACGACAGCACCCTCGGCCCTGCACTGGGTGGCTGCCGCATGTGGAACTACGCGACGGACGAGGAGGCGCTGCGCGATGTGCTGCGCCTGTCGCGCGGTATGACCTACAAATCGGCGCTGGCCCGCTTGCCGCTCGGTGGCGGCAAGGCGGTGATCATCGGCGACCCGCACACCGGCAAGAGCGAGGCGCTGTTCCAGGCCATGGGCGATTTCGTCGACAGCCTGGGCGGCCGATACATCACGGCGGCGGACTCCGGTACCGGCGTGGCCGAGATGCGCATCATGGCCGAGCGCACCCGCCACGTGTCCGGCGCCGGGCAGCGCGAAGCTTTCGGTGGTGGCAACCGTGACGGAGATCCGTCGCCCTCGACCGCCTACGGCGTATTTATCGGCATTCAGGCAGCGGTGGCGCATCGCCTGGGACGTCAGAACCTGTCCGGCGTGCGTGTGGCCATCCAGGGTGTCGGTCAGGTCGGCTTCGGTCTGGCCAAACTGCTCAAGGAGGCCGGTGCGCAACTGTGGGTGACGGATATCGTCGAGGCCAACGTGCAGCGCGCAGTCAGCCAGCTGGGCGCTACCGCGGTTGGCCAGCACGAGATCTATCGCCTCGATGTGGACGTGTTCGCCCCCTGCGCGCTAGGCGCGATCATCAACCTGCAAACGCTGGAAGCCCTGCGTGCGCCGATCATCGCCGGTGCGGCCAACAACCAGTTGGCCGACGCCAGCCTGGCCGAGCTGCTGCGTCGCCGTGAGTGCCTGTATGCACCAGACTACGCGATCAATGCCGGCGGCATCATCGATGTCTGCTACGAGCGCACCGGCGGCAGTGCGGCTGAACTCAAGGCGCATATCGAAGGCATTGGCCCGACTCTGACGGAGATCTTCCAGCGTGCCGAGCGCGAGGGTGAGACCACCACCGCGATTGCCGACCGTATGGCCCTGGAGCGCTTGCGCGGTGGTCTGCAGTCGGTGCGTGCGACAACGGCCAGCAAGGTCGTCTCTCAGGGTTGGCAGCGCTAGGAAGTGAGCGGTGGCGACATGACAAATGCGTGCGCCGCCGCTAAGATGCGGCCCGGCCGTTGCCAATACGGCCGTGTCCCCTTAGTTCAACGGATAGAATAAGCCCCTCCTAAGGGCTAGATGCTGGTTCGATTCCAGCAGGGGACGCCATCGACTCAGTAACCACAAAGCCGGCTCTTGCAGCCGGTTTTGTGTTGATGGCCTCCTGTCTGTTAGCCGGATGCGTTTGGCCGGTTCAGGCGTATTCCAATTCCTGGTCCGAGCGTTGCGCGGGTAGCAGATCCAGAGTGCGAGTGTGCAGGGCTTCCAGCGAGGCACGATGGCCGACGCTGATGACGATGGCGTCCGGTAAGGCATGGCGCAGTTGTGTGTAGCAGCGCCTTTCGCTTTTTTCATCCAGTGCCGAACTGCTTTCATCGAGGAACAGTATCCGAGGGCGTAACAGCAGTGCGCGTACGAAGGCGCAGCGCTGTTGTTCACCGATGCTCAGCGTCTGTGACCAGTCGAGCTCGTCATCCAACCGTGCGCTCAGGTGATCGAGTTCGCATTGTTGCATCACCTCCAGCAGTCGCGGATCGTCTTGCGGGTGTGGCGCTGAGGGATACCAGAGCATATCGCGCAGGGTGCCAAGGGGCAGATAGGGTTTCTGCGCCAAGGTAAGGGTGTTGCCCAGGTCGTAGCGTGCCACGCCGCTGGCATGGCTCCATATACCGGTTAGCGCTCGGATCAGAGTCGACTTGCCGAAGCCAGACGGTGCTCGGATCAGCAGGCTATCTCCGGGCTGCAGGCGCAGGTCGAAGTCAGTGAGCAGCGTCTGGCCATCCGGCAGCCAGAGCGACAGCCCGGTAGCTTCGAAGCCTTCGCTGTCGTGCTCAAGGCGGACGCCGCGTTCGTCAGCAACCTGATCCAGGCGTCGCTGGAAACCGATCAGGCGATCGACTACCGCTTTCCACTCGGCCACCTCGGGGAACACCTTGACCAGATAGGCCATGGCTTCATGCACCTCGCCAAACGCCGCGCTGAGCTGCGTCAGGCGGCCAAGAGGAAAGGCGCCAGCGAAGAATTGCGGGGCCATGATGAACATGGGGATGATCATGGCGCTGCGCATGTAGAAGGTGGAGTAACCGAGCACGATTTTTTGTTGCTTCACCAGGGCCCAGAAGTTCTCCAGCGCTGCGCTCAGGCGCTGGCTGAAACGGGCATGCTCTTCGCTTTCGCCCCGATACTGGGCCACGGCCTCGGCATTTTCGCGCAGGCGCATCATGGCGAAGCGAAAGTCCGCTTCGCGGCGTTGCTGGATGAAGTTCAGGCGCGGCAACGTGCGCCCTAGCCAGAAGGCGCCGCCGGTGCCGAGGATTGAGTAGAGCAGGGCGGCCCATACCAACAGGCCGGGAATTATCAATATCTCGCCGGCGAAGGGGATTTTCACCAGGCTCGAGGCCTGCCAGAGGATGTGCAAGAAGGAGAACAACGAAACCAGAGCTGTCATCAGGCCCAGGCTGAGCTTCAGCGACAGGGTAATGAGCAGGTTGATGTCATCGGCGATGCGCTGGTCGGGGTTGTCGGTCTCCGGCACCCCGAGCTGCAGCTTGAGGTAGCGATGGCGCTGCAGCCACTGCTGCAAGGTGTTCTCGGTGGCCCAGCGGCGCCAACGCAGGGTTAGCTTCTGCTGGAAGTGGAAGGCAGCCACCGTGAACGTGGCCAGGCCCAGTTGCAGGAAGAGGAACTGTACGCCGCCGATCAGGAAGGCGTCGTAGTCGAGTGCCTGCAGGGCGTTGTAGAAGTGCAGGTTCCAGAAGTTGTACAGCAGGTTGACCCCGACCAGGCACAGGTTCATCAGGATCGTGCCGAACAGCAGCAGGAAGGCAGGGCGTTTTTCCGCAGATGACCAGAACGGCCGGGCGAGCAACCAGAAATCACGTAATGTCTGCATGTGGCCTCGAGTTGCCCGGCGTGAAACGCGTTGAGTTTATAGAGGGGCGCCTATACCATCAACGCTAATCGTTCTCATCATTTTTGACCCGCAGCGGTGGAGGCCAGCCATCGAATTTCCGGACTGGCTGTGCCTAGCATGGCCACCCATCCAGCGTGTGATACAGGTAGAGCGCCAGGGGCTGGCGTCGGTCGCGTTGCCTGATTTGGCTGAAACGAGCGTGTTGCATCCCATGCTCGAACGCTTTGCCGAACTCTATCCTGGTATCAAGCGCCCTCCAGTCGCCTCTCAATGGTCGATGAATTACCTCAGCTTGATGTTGCCGGCCATGCTGGCAGCTGTATTGACGCGCGAGCGAGGCATTGCCTTCTGGGAGCATGAGGTCGCGTTGCTGCATGACGCCGGCCAGCCACGCGCGTTGTGGTTGCCGACGCTACCACTCTCGCTTGCTGCCGAGCAGCACGATGACTATTGGGCGCGCCTGCTGCATGAGCATTTGGAGCCATTGTTCGCCAGCATTGCAGCCTGGGGTGGATTGGCACCGAAGGTACTCTGGGGCAACTTTGCCGCCATCTGGGATGGCGCCTTCGCCCGCATTGACGCCAAGCTGGAGCGTGAAGGTTTCGCCGAGGCCCACCGCTGGCTGGAGCGGGCGGTGGTAGCCGACGGTCGTATAAAACCGAGAAGTCTGCAATGGATGGTCGACTCACCGGCGCCCGAGATCTGCGCGCGTATTCCCCTGCGCCGTCATTGCTGCCTGCATTACCAGTTGCATGCCCCGGTACCCGATCAGCCGCAGGTGCTGTGCGAGTCCTGCCCGAAGCTGCATCGCCTGCCCGAGGCGGAGCAGGCAGGTTACTTGCGGTTGATTTATCAGCAGTGAATTTAACTGGTCTCAACAGCTTTATCCGAGTCCGCCTCTAAGACAGTTCCGTGATCCACCTTGATCAGCCGGTCGGCGAGCTGGAAGTAGGCATCGTCGTGCGAAATGACGATCACCAGTTTTCCACGCTGGCGCAGATCCGGAAGGATCTTGGTGTAGAAGAAGCGCTTGAACACCGGGTCCTGATCCGCTGCCCATTCATCGAACAGGTAGCAGGGGCGGTCGTCGAGGTAGGCAGCCAGAAGGGCCAGGCGCTTGCGTTGACCGGTGGAGAGATCCAGTGTGGACAAACGGCCGCCATCGATATTGACCTTGTGCGCCAGTTGCAGATGCGCCAGGTAGTCACGGGCCTGCTGCATGAGTTGCGGGTCATCGCTGTCGAGCATGTGCTCGAATAGACAGAAGTCGGTGAATATCGCCGAGAAGTGCTGGCGGTAGAGCTGGTTCTGGGTGCTTGAAGACACCTGGCCGTCGAGCAGCAGGTCGCCGCCTTCGGGCTGGTACAACCCAGTCAGCAGCAGGGCAAGGGTGGTCTTGCCGCTGCCATTGCCGCCAGTGATGAAGACCACCTCGCCCGCCCGCAGGTCGAGGTCGAACGGGCCGAGGGTGAAGCGGCCATCCTCGCCTTCACGGTAGTAGGTATGGCGCACCTCACGACAGCTCAGCGAGCGCACATGACGTGCCGGCACCAGGCCGGCGCCTGGCGTGTCGGCCACTTCCAGTTGCCCTTCGAGGACGCCGATCTTGCGCAGTGAGACGCTGGCCCTGCCCAGGCCAGGCAGGGCGTTCATCAGTTCCGACAGCGGCGTAATCATGTATAGCAGGGTGAGGATGTAGCCGGTCACCAGCGTCGCGCTGAGCTCGATGAACTGCGGGGCGACGAACAGCACCGTGCCGATCAGCAGGTAGAAAATGCCATTGCCCCAGTTGAGCACCAGGGCGTAGATGCTCATTCCGCGCACGAAGTCGCGGCGGTACTGCTGGCTGATAGGGTAGAGCAGGCGTTCGAAGAACTGCAGGCGTCGCGCGTGGTTGAGTTGCAGTTCCTTGCTGCCGTCGGTGAGTAAGCGGTACTGGTCGAACAACTGATCCTTCAGTTCACGTGCCTTGCCGATCGAGCTCAGTGCCTTGCGCTGTGGCCAATGGAAGCTGGCCGCGCCGAGCACGATCAGCACTGCAGTGAGTCCCAGCAGTGGCAAGCTGAGCCAGCCCAGGTAGCCCAGGCAGGCTAGAACGATGCCGCTGTTGACCAGCAGGGTGGGCATCAGCTCGACGGCCTGGCTGATGGTCTGCGTGTCGTCGGTGAGCATCGCCAGCAGACGATGCTTACCCAGGTGTTGCAGGCGTGGATAGTGCGTGTCGATCAGCTTGCTGCTCAGATGCAGACGCATGTCGCTGACCGCAGTCTGCCCCAGGCGTAGCAGGCTGATGTCGGAGAGAATACGTGCAACCACCACCAAAACGACCAGGCCGGCGAACAGCAGTCCATCGGACGGGCGCAAGTGGCTGAAGTCGGCCAGGGAATGGTTGATGTTAGCGATCAGGCCGGCCGCCGCGAGGCCACAGGCCAGGCCGGTGAGAGTCGCGATCAGCAGGCTGCGCCAGGAGCGTCGTGCCAGTAGCAGTAACAAATCCATTCCGTTGATCATCCAGATCGTTGAGCGAGGCTGGGCAGAATGCTGTGCTTGGCTATAAAAGCAAATCATTCTTGTAAAGAATGCAAATTGTGTTGAAATGATAGCGATTTGTATTCCGGCGCTTTGTCGGGATTGGGGGAGGTTGGAGCATGTCGTTGCGGCCTTCAGGAACCAAATAAGACCCATGAGAACCAGGGCTCGATGATCATATTCAAGAAGAACACGTTGGCATTGGCTGTCGCGTCCAGTCTGATGACTGTGACTGCCGCGATGGCAGCTGAAGAACCCGGTGCAAAGAAGGCGCTGGAGTTGAAGGAAGTGGTGGTTACTGGAGAAAAGATCGAGCGCAGCCAGGACAAGACGCTGTCCAGTGTTGCCGTGGTGACCAGCGAAGACATTCGAGCTCATGGCGATCAGGATCTCCAGAATGTCTTGGACCGCACTCCAGGTATCTACGCTCAGTCGGGTAATGAGAACTGGGGAATTCGCGGGATTCCGGTTAGCGGTTTCGATGATCAAGGCCCGGCTGCCATGAATGGCGCGGTCTCGGTCTATGTCGACGACGCCCTGCAAGTCAATCGCCTGCTTACTCACAATCCGATGCTGCTTTGGGATATGGAGCAGGTGGAGGTTTACCGTGGCGCCCAGTCGACCACCCAGGGGCGTAACTCGCTGGCTGGTGCCATCATCATGAAAAGCAAGGATCCGACCTTCGATCCCGAGTTTTCGGTGAGCAGCAATGCTGGCAAGTACGGAGAGCGTGGTACCTCTGCCATGGCCAACGGCACACTGATCGACGGCCTCGTCGCTGGCCGTCTGGCAGTCGACTATCAGACCTCCGATGGCTACATCGAAAATGAATTCCTGGACATGGACGCCAACCAGCTGCGCTCGTCCAACATCCGCGGCAAGTTCCTTATCCTGCCGTCCGATGACATGGATCTGCTGTTGACCTTTGCCCGCACCAAGCAGCGCAGTGGCCTCAATGCCGTGGCCGCGGTTAATGGCAAACCAGACTATTACAGCGTTTACGAGAACACCGAAACCTACAACACGCTTGCTCAGAACACCGCAACGGCCAAGCTGGACTACCGTCTGGATGATTTCTGGACTCTGACCAGCGTGACGTCGGGAACCTGGTCGAAGTACGACTCCATTCTCGACTTCGATCGCATTACCACGCTCACTCAAACCGCCCCTCGCCATCATGAGCAGACCTTGGGTAGCCAGGAGCTACGGCTGGGTTACAGCTCTGAAAAAGTCAGTGGAGTCATGGGGGCTTACCTGGGGCGCTTGAAAGGCGAAATCGACGATCAGTTGGTCAACAACGGCACGGTTTTGCTTAACCAGAAGGGTGAAACCAAGATCAATAGCCATGCTCTTTTTGGCGAGCTCAATTGGGAGTTCGTCGACGACTGGCAGTTGATTACGGGCCTGCGCTGGGATCATGAGAAGAACGACACCAAGATCGACTATCCAGTTCGCATAGTCGCTGCGCCTGATCCCGTTGCGGATGAAAGCATCAGTTCCAGTGTGTTACTGCCGAAGATCGGTATCAGCCATGATCTCACCGAGAACCAAGTCGTCGGTTTGACCTGGCAGCGCGGTTACCGCAGTGGTGGTGTCAACGTGCGTGCCAGAGCTCGGCACGAGGCTTACGATCCTGAATTCACCAGCACTTACGAGCTTGCCTGGCGCGGTAACTGGCTGGATCGCCGTTTGCGCACCAGCCTCAACCTCTATCACACAAGCTGGAAGGATCAGCAGGTATCGTTCCTGAACATTGCGGATGGGACTACCCAGGTCACCAACGCGGCTGACAGCCGCATGATCGGCATGGAGTTTTCTGCCGAGTACCTGCTGACACCGCAACTGTTGGTCAATGCCGGCTTTGCATACAACGATACCAAGTACAAGTCGTTCATCCGCGACGGTGTAGATCTAAGCGGGTATGAGTTCATCTATGCACCGAAGAAAATGGCCAATCTGGGAGCCAACTACACCTTCGATAGCGGGCTGATGATTGGCGGCGACATCGTTTACCAAGGGCGCAGCATCTCGAATTTCGATATCAATGGTGCGCGAGAGGTTACGAATGTACGTCGCAACGACAGCGTCGCACTGGTGAATCTGAATGCTGAATATCCCATGGGTAACCTGACGCTCAGTGGCTATGTGCGAAATCTGTTCGATGAGCAATACATCACCAACAATCAGGGTGACGACCTGCTCGACGTCGGTGCGCCTATGACCCTGGGTGTGGCGGCTCGTTACGACTTCTAGATGTTGCCGGGCGGTGGCGATGCTGCCGCCCGAAACGGACTGGTCGATGCGTTTGTTTCGACTGGTGTGGAGGCATTGAGCACATATCTGGCTGGTGTCTCATGCAATCAGTCCATGGCCTCTCGCTATTATTGCAATGAGAAGTGTTTGCATTCAGGATTGGCGCTCCTTGCCAAGAGCGTGACCTCCACATGGAATGTTCTCAACAGTCATTGCCGGCCTCAGGCCGGAGAGGTTTTCGACCGTCTTTTGCTAATGCCCCTGCCTATGACCGTGCTGCTACGGTCATTGATCGCACGGCTCTACTGGCTGCCTATCAGGCCCAGCGCCATTCGCTGCTCAATTTGGCGACACGGGTACTGGGGTGTCGTAGTCGAGCCGAGGATGTCCTGCAGGATGCCTTTCTCAAATTGTGGGAGGGCAGCCTCAACCTCTCACGCGTGGAGGCTCCCGAGCGTTATCTGAGTCGACTGGTGCGCAACCTGGCCATCGATCATCTGCGCCGCCTGCAACTGGAGCAGCGCTACGGTGCCGCCGCCGAGCTGGCCGATCTTCAGCCTTCGGAAATTTCCCCAGAGCAGACCGTAGGCGGGCAGCAGGCCGTGCGCCAGCTGCTCGATGCGCTGGCCGAGCTGAGCCCGCGCATGCGCCGGGTGTTCAAGCTCAGTCAGCTCGATGGCTTTACCCAGCGCGAGGTGGCGACTCAACTGGGGGCGTCGCCGGCGCTCATCAATCTGATACTGCGCGATACCCTAGGGCATTGCCGTGTTCGACTCGACGGGCAGTGTTCACGCAACTGCCCCTTGGCCAAGAGGTTCTGAATGAAGCTGCTGCGTTTGGTTTTCCACGAATATCGCTGGTCCATCGCGCTGGTGCTGGGGCTCAGCCTGGGCAGCGCATTGCTCAGCGTGGCGGTGATTGCCTTCATCAATCAGCGCATGCTCACACCGGCGAGCAGTCCGGGAGTAGCGCTGGGGCAGTTCGTCGCCTTGCTGGCCTTGCTGTTGGTGCTGGCCTCGGCCGCGCAGCTGTCGCTGACGGCGCTGGGACATCGTTTCGTCTATCGCATGCGCAGGGCGCTGGTGAAACGGGTGCTGGATACGAGTATCGAGCGCCTGGAGATCATCGGTGGCTCCAATATCATCGCCAGTCTGTCCAGCGACATCCGCAACATCACCCTGGCCTTCGTGCATCTGCCCGAACTGATCTACGGAAGCGTGCTGACGCTGGCGGCATTTGCCTATCTGGCCTGGCTGTCGCCGGGGCTGTTCGTTACCACGCTTTTGTGGATGAGCTTCACCCTCGGCGTTGGCTGGTTGCTGGTCGGGCGGCTCAATCATCACCTGCGCATGCTGCGTGAGTCCGAGGATCGTCTCTACGGTGACTACCAGGCAGTGATCGATGGACGCAAGGAACTGACCCTCAACCGCGACCGTGCACAGCGCCTTTACGAGGACGAGTTCGACCTCAGCGCGCGCGCCTATCGCGATCACGTGACCCTGGCCGACCGTTACCACGGCCTTGCCAGCAACTGGGCCAACATCATGGTGCTGGGCACCATCGGCCTGGTGTTCTACCTGGCCAACGGCCTGGGTTGGGCGTCCACGGCGGTGGCGTCGACCTATGCGCTGACCATTCTGTTCATGCGCACTCCATTGGTTTCGGCGGTGGCGGCGATCCCGACGCAGATAGCCGGGCGCGTGGCGTTGGACAAGGTCGAGTCGCTGGCGCTGGCACCGCATGTGGAGGCGTTCGAGCATCCGGCCGACCCCTTGAGTGGCCAGTGGCGGGTGCTGGAACTGCATGAGGTGGAGTATCGCTACCCGGCACAGGACGGTGAGCCCGGCTTCGACGTGGGCCCGGTCAGCCTGCGCCTTGAGCGCGGCGAAACGGTGTTTCTGGTCGGCGGCAACGGCAGCGGCAAGTCGACTCTGGCGCGTCTGCTGACGGGCCTGTACATCCCGCAGCGCGGTGAGATCCGTATCGATGGTCGGGGGCTCGGGCCGCAGGAGTGGCCGGCCTACCGTCAGCTATTCGCATCTGTGTTCACCGACTACCACCTGTTCTCGCAGCTGCTTGGCCCGCACGGCGTGGCGGCATCGGATGAAGAACTCGATCACTGGTTGGGCAGTTTGCACATCCGCCACAAGGTGCAGGTGGCGGCGGGGCGCCTGCGTGACACACGTCTGTCCGCCGGTCAGCGCAAGCGCCTGGCCCTGCTGCTGGCACTGCTCGAAGCGCGCGACATCCTGCTCCTCGACGAATGGGCCGCCGACCAGGATCCGCTGTTCCGCCAGGTTTTCTACCGCGAGCTGTTGCCGCAGTTGAAAGCCGCCGGCAAGACCGTATTCGCCATCAGTCACGACGATCACTACTTCGACCAAGCCGACCGTCTGCTGAAGATGGATGGCGGGCAACTGCATGAATTGCAGGGTGAGCATCGCGCCAGGGCCAGTCGCAACGCGCTGTTGGAGATCGGTGGCGCCGCCCATTCCTGAGCATTGATTGGCATCGTTGCGCCCGCATCATGCGGGCGCAGTCGTTTTTGTCTAAGTGATTTCCCATTCCCCTGGCAATTGCCCTAAACATTCCTCTCCTTCGTTCGTCAGTGTTAATGAGAATGTTTTCCAGTTCATTCCGGCTGGCGAACCGCCCATTCAGCACGCAGATATCGGGAGGATTTATGGGGCTCGTTTACGACTATATCGGGGTTGGCTTCGGGCCCTCTAACCTGGCACTGGCCATCGCCACCGAAGAGTTCGCCCAGCGCAGCGGGCGAGAGCCCAATGTCTGTTTCATCGAGCGCAAGCCCGCCTTCAGCTGGCATGAGGGCATGCTGATCGACGGCTCGAGCATGCAGATCTCCTTCCTCAAGGACCTCGCCACGCTACGCAACCCGGCGAGCCGTTTCACTTTCATCAGCTACCTCAAGGCCTGTGGGCGTCTGGAGGACTTCATCAATCTGAAGACCTTCTATCCGAGCCGTGAGGAGTTCAACGACTACCTCGGCTGGGCTGCCGATGCGTTTGCCGGGCAGGTGCATTACGGCGAGGAAGTGACCAGCATCGAGCCGTTCTACAGCGCTGGTGTCTGTGCCGGCGTCGAGGTTATGTCGCGCGGTGCGGACGGGCAGGACACCTGTCGCCGGGCGCGCAACCTGGTGCTGGGCGTCGGTGGCGTGGCACAGATTCCAGCGGCTTTCGCTGACGTGAAGGACCCGCGCATCGTGCATTCCTCGCGTTATCTTGGGGCACTCGATGCCATGCTGGGTGACGGCAGTCGCCCGCGTCGCGTCGCCGTCATCGGTGGTGGGCAGAGTGCCGCGGAAATCTTCCATGACCTGGCAGGCCGCTTCCCGCAGGTCGAGGCCAGCCTGCTGGTGCGCGGTGGCAGTCTCAAGCCGTCGGACGATAGCCCATTCGTCAACGAGATTTTCAACGCCGACTTCACCGATCGTATCTTCGCCCAGGATCCCGCGCAGCGCGCACAGATGCTCAGCGAGTACCGCAACACCAACTATTCGGTGGTCGATCTGGAGCTGATCGAGAAGATCTACCACCTGTTCTACCAGCAGAAGGTGCGCGGTCAGCATCCTCACCGCTTGCTCACTCATCGTGAGGTCATGGCCGTTGCCGCCGACGACAAGGGGGTGGAGCTGAGCCTGCGCAACACCCTGGGTGGCGACCAGCATCGCGAGCGATTCGATGCGGTGATCCTCGCCACCGGCTATCGCCGCGACTATCACCGCACTCTGCTGGCGGGCTTCGCCGGCTACATCGAAGGCGATGCCGTCGACCGCCAGTACCGCCTGCCGCTGCGGGCGGACTGCCAGGCGCAGATTTTCCTGCAGGGTGGCTGCGAGGGCAGTCATGGCCTCAGTGACACCCTGCTGTCGGTGTTGGCCATGCGTTCCGAGGAGTTGGTCACCTCGATGTTCGTCGAGCCCGCCGGCACCCAGGTACGCGATTCGCTGCGTCTGGCCGCAGGCTCGCTCAGCTAATCGACCGACGCAGGTTTTTCCTTCTTCCGCGAGCGGTTCGGCAGTCCTGCCGAGCTGCTGTGCAGGCACGAGTTTTCACGGGTGACGAGATGAGATCGATGGTGGATCAGGCGCAGCACTTTGCCGACATTCTGGATTATCACGCCGAGCGCGTGCCGGGCCGGGTGGCCATCCGACATATCGTGGCGGACCAGGGCGAGCCGCTGCTGACGACCTATGCCGAGCTGCGCGAGCAGGCGCTGGCCGTGGCTGGCCTGCTGCAGCGTCTGGGCTGTGAGGCTGGCGAGCGTTGCGTGCTGATGCTGCCCAGCGGCGCCGATTATGCCGCCGCTTTCTTCGGGTGCCTGTATGCCGGCGTGATCGCGGTACCGGCCTTTCCGCCGGAGAACAACCGGCAGATGCACATCGAGCGCCTCACCGGCATTCTGCTCGATGCCCAGCCAGCGGTGGTGCTGGCGCCGCGCGAGGTGATCCGGCGTTGCCAGGCCGACCTGCAGCCGCTGCTCGCGCCCGGGGCGGCACTGATCGCTATCGAGGATGTCGATGCCCGCGAGCGTGCCGGCTACCGGCCACGGCTGATCACCAGCGATGCGCTGGCCTTCCTGCAATACACCTCGGGTTCCACCCGTGCGCCCAAGGGCGTGATGGTCAGCCACGCCAACCTGCTGGCCAACGAGCGCAGCATGAGCCGTGGTTTCAATGCCAGTCGCGAGGAGTCCTGGGTCAGCTGGTTGCCGCTGTATCACGACATGGGGCTGATGGCAGGGCTGCTGCTGCCGATCCTGCATGGCGGCACCCTGACGCTGATGGCGCCGAACTTCTTCCTCGCCAGGCCAGCGCGCTGGTTGCAGGCCATCAGCCAATACGGTGGCACTTTTTCCGGCGGGCCTGACTTCGCCTATCGCCTGTGCGCCGAACGTGTCCCGCAGAGCAGCCTGGAGGCGCTCGATCTGAGCAGCTGGCGCCTGGCGTTTTCCGGCTCCGAGCCGATCCGCCTGGACACCCTGCAGGCGTTCAGTCAGCGCTTCGCGGCGGCGGGCTTCAGTGCCCGGGCGCTGGCGCCGAGCTATGGCCTGGCCGAAGCGACACTGTATGTGTGCGTCGATGCCGCCGAGCGCGAGCCGCAGGTGGAGACGTTCGCCAGCAGCACAGCGGGCCAGGCGGACAGCCGTTTGCCAGCCTGTGGCTGGAGCGATGCCGAGCACCCGCTGCGCATCGTCGAGCCGCAGACGCTTCAGGTGCTGGGGGACGATCAGGTCGGTGAGATCTGGATCGCCGGGCCGAGCATCGCCCAAGGCTACTGGCGCAACCCCGAAGCGACTGCCGAGGCCTTCGTCGAGCGTGATGGCCAGCGCTGGCTGCGCACCGGCGACCTGGGTGTGGTGCGCGAGCGTCAGCTGTTCATCGCCGGGCGCCTGAAGGATCTGATCATCCTCAATGGCCAGAACCATTACCCGCAGGACATCGAGCAGGCGCTGGAGCAGGATATCGAGCTGCTGCGCCAGGGGCGTATCGCCGCATTCGCCGTCACCGACGAACAGGGAATCGAGGGCGTTGGCCTGGCGCTGGAGATCAGTCGCAACGTGCGCAAGCTGATCAGCGCCGAGATGATCTGCCAGCGCATCGCCGACGGCATGGGCGAGCGCTTCCAGCTGGCGCCGCAGCTGATCCTGCTGCTCGAACCGGGCACCTTGCCACGCACCACCAGCGGCAAGCTGCAGCGTTCGGCCTGCCGCAGCGGCTGGCAGAACGGCAGCCTGGCTACCTTCGCCCAGTGGTACAAGGGGCGCCTGCTGGGAGCCGATGTGGCGAGCCACGCGCCGCAAGCCAGCACCATGCTGCCGCAGGTGCTGCGGGCCTGGCAGGAAGTATTGGGCTGCACGGACCTGGAGGAGGGCGACCACTTCTTCGCGCGTGGCGGCGACTCGGTGGGCGTGATGCAGGTGCTGGCGCGCCTCAACGCCGAGCTGGGGCTGGAGCTGCAGGCCGACAGCCTGTTCGAACGGCCGCGTCTGGGGGATTTCAGTGCCTGGGTCGCGGCGCAGCCGCGTACGACCCGGCAGGTGCCGCCTCTGCAGGCCGAAGTGCGTGACGCGCAGTGCGCGCAATCCTATGCGCAGCAACGCCTGTGGTTTCTCGAGCGCTTGCAGGGTGATGCCAGCGCCTATCGGCTGGGCGGTGAGCTGCGTTTTCAGGGCCAGCTCGACGAGGCGGCGCTGCAGCGCAGCTTCGATGACCTGGTCAGTCGCCACGAGAGCCTGCGCACGCGCTTCGCCGCTGGCGAAGAGGACGGCGTGCCGCTGCAGCGCATCGATCCACCCTTTAGCGTCGACCTGGCGCGTTTCGATCTGCGTGGCGAGGCAGATGGCGAGGCGGCACTGGCGCGCCTGCGCGAGGAACGGATGAACCTGCCGCTGGATTTGCAGCAAGGGCCCTTGTGGCATCTCGCTCTGGTGCGGGTGAGCGAGGACGATCAGCGTTTGCTGCTGGTGATGCACCACATCATCTGCGACGGCTGGTCGATTCAGGTACTGATCCGCGAGTTCGCCGAGCTCTATGCCGCCCATGTCCTCGGCCAGGTGCCGAACCTGCCGGCACTGCCGGTGCAGTACGCCGACTACGCCATCTGGCAGCGGCGCTGGCTGCAGGCGGGCGAGGGTGCGCGTCAGCTGGATTACTGGAAGCAGCGGCTGGGTGATGAGCAGCCGTTGCTGCAACTGCCTGCCGACCACCCGCGCCCGGCGCGGCAGAGCCACCGCGGCGCGCGCCACGACATCCGTCTCGATGAAGCGCTGAGCCAGCGTCTGCGCACCCATGCCTCGGATCAGGGCGTCACTCTGTTCATGCTCCTGCTGGCCGCCTTCAAGGTGCAGCTGCAGCGCTACAGCGGCCAGCGCGATATCCGCGTCGGGGTGCCGAGTGCCGGACGTGTGTGCCGGGAAACCGAGGCCTTGATCGGCTTTTTCGTCAACACCCAAGTGCTGCGCAGCGAGTTCGGCGGCGAGCACAGCTTTGCCGATGTGCTGGCGCAGGTGCGCTCGGCAGCTCTGGGCGCGCAAGATCATCAGTTGCTGCCTTTCGAGCAATTGGTCGAGGCCTTGGCGCCAGAGCGCAGCCTGAGCCACAACCCGTTATTCCAGGTGAAGTTCACCCAGCAGTTCGTGCTGGCGCAGGATCTGGCACTGCCCGGCGTGACCCTCAGCGCGCGGCAGTTGGATGAACAGGCCGCGCACTTCGATCTGGGCCTGGACATCACCGACCTGCCCGAAGGCATCGAGGCGGCCTTCACCTATGCGCAGGATCTGTTCGAAGCGCCGCGTGTCGCTGCCTTTGCCGCTGATTTCGAACGCCTGCTGGAGCAACTGCTGGCGCAGCCGCAGGCGCCGCTGGCCAATCTGGAACTGGCGGCTCAGCCCTCGATGATTGCCGGTTCCGAGCGCGCCTTTGCCGCAGCGCAGGTGCTCGAACTCTGGCAGCAGCAGGCGCATGGCGAGGCCTGCGCCCTGATGCATGAGGGCGTTGCTTATAGCTTTGCCGAACTGGAGGCGCAGGCTAACCAGTTGGCCCATCAGCTCATCGCCCTGGGCGTCGGGCCGCAGCAGCGCGTCGGACTGTGCCTGCAGCGTTCGCCGGCGTTTGTCATCGGCTTGCTGGCTGTGCTCAAGGCGGGCGCTGCGTTCGTGCCGCTCGATCCGGCCTGGCCGGCGCAGCGTCAGGTGTTCGTCCTGGCCGATAGCGCCTGTGCGGTCTTGCTCGGTGAGTCGGCGTCGGCGCCATCGTTCTCCGGCCCACAGTTGGACTTCAGTGCCGATGCGCCGTGGCGCCAACAGGCCAGCGATGCGCCCAAGGTGCCGGTGCATCCGCAGCAGGCGGCTTATCTGATCTACACCTCCGGCACCACCGGCCAGCCCAAGGGCGCGGTGATCAGCCATGCAGCGCTGGCCGATTACGTGCAAGGCATGCTCGAGCAACTGGCGCTGGCGCCTGAGGCGAGCATGGCCATGGTTTCCACCGTGGCGGCGGATTTGGGCCACACCGTGCTGTTCGGCGCGCTTTTGTCCGGGCGCACCCTGCACCTGTTGAGCGCGGAAACCGTAGCCGATGCCGACAGCCTGGCGGACTACCTGAGCACGCAGCAGGTCGGCATTCTCAAGATCGTGCCGACCCATCTGGCCGGCCTGTTGCAGGCGGGCGCTGGGGCACGGGCGATACCCGCGCATGCGCTGATCTTCGGTGGCGAAGCCCTGCCGGCTGAGCTGGTGAAGGAGGTCAAGCGCCTGCGTCCGCAGTGCCGGGTGATCAACCACTATGGCCCGAGTGAAACCACGGTCGGTGTGCTGACTCACGAAGTCACGGACGCCGAGCTGGCTGATCTCAAGGGTGTGGTACCGATTGGTCGGCCATTGCCCAACGTCCTTGCGTTGGTGCTGGATGCGGCTTTGACGCCGTTGCCGCAGGGCGCGGTCGGTGAGCTGTACCTGGCGGGGCCAGGCTTGGCGCAAGGTTACCTTGGCCAGCCGGGGTTGACCGCGGCGAGCTTCCTGCCTGACCCGTTCAGCCAAGGGCAGCGCCTGTACCGCACCGGCGACCGCGCACGCCTGTTGGCAGATGGGCGTATCGAGTTTTTGGGCCGCGATGATGATCAGGTCAAGGTGCGTGGCTATCGCGTGGCGCTTGGCGAGATCGTGGCGCAATTGCGCAGTTTGGCCGGTGTCGCTGATGCCCACGTGCAGCTAGATGAGCAGGGGCAACTGCTGGCTTATGTCGTGGCCCATGGCTCCTCGGCGCCTGAGTTGCAGGCGCAATTGGCTGAGCGTTTGCCGCAGTATATGCAGCCGAGCCATCTGTTGCTGCTGGAGCAATTTCCGCTGACGGCCAACGGCAAGCTCGACCGTCAAGCCCTGCCGCAGCCACAGGCCACCGTACAGGACTTCGAGGCCCCGCATGAGGGCGTCGAGGCGCAGTTGGCAGCGCTATGGCAGCAGGTGCTGAATGTCGAAAACGTGGGCCGGCATGACAACTTCTTCGCCCTGGGCGGCGATTCGATTCTCAGCTTGCAGATCATTGCCCGTGCGCGGCGCCAAGGCATTCGCCTGACGCCCAAGCAATTGTTCGAAAAGCAGAGCATCGCCGAGCTGGCGCAGGTCGCCGTGCTGGCTGAGGCGCCGGCGCCGAGTGCGACGACGGCCGAATCGCCGCAGCATTTTGCCCTGACGCCCATCCAGGCGCGCTTTTTCGCCCAGGCGCCGGCGTGTGCCAGCCATTGGAATCAGTCGCTGCTGCTGACCCTGGATGAACCGCTTGAGGCCCGCGCCTTGGGCGAGGCACTGCAAGCGCTGGTGGCGCATCACGGCAGCTTGCGCCTGAGCTTTACGCAGAACGCGCAAGGTCACTGGCAGCAGCGCTACCGTGACGCGCAGCCGGCGCAGGAGTTGTTGTGGGTCTGCCAAGTTGCGGCCGATGCAGAGTTTCCGGCGCTGTGTGACGAAGCCCAGCGCAGCCTGGATATCGAGCATGGCCCGCTGCTGCGTGCGGTATTGGCGCAGTTGCCCGGTGGGCGCAGTCGACTGCTGTTGGTGATCCATCACCTGGCGGTCGATGGCGTGTCCTGGCGCGTGCTGCTCGATGATCTGCAGCAGGCCTACGACCAGCGTTTGGCCGGGCAGACGGTCAGCCTAGCCGCTGTCGGCGCCAGTTTTGCGCAGTGGTCGGCGCACCTGCAGGCGTGGGCCGGCAGTGCGCAACTGGCTGCGCAGCAGGCCTATTGGCAGGACTTTAGCGCCGCGCAGGCGTGCTTGCCTTGCGATTGGCCCGAAGGCAGCGCAACCGTGGCCGACAGTGCTCAACTGCACCTGAGGCTCGATGCGGCGAGCACCGCGCGCCTGCTCAATGAGGTGCCGGCTGCGTATCGCACGCAGATCAATGACGTCTTGCTGGCCGCACTGGCGCACGCGCTGTGGCAGTGGAGCGGGCGCCGGCGCACGGTGATCAGCCTGGAGGGGCATGGCCGTGAGAGCGAAGCGCTCGATTTGAGCCGCACGCTCGGCTGGTTCACCAGCTTGTATCCGGTGGCGTTGCAGGCAGACGATGACCTCAGCACGACCCTCAAGCAGGTCAAGGAGCACCTGCGTCAGGTGCAGGACAAAGGCCTGGGTTACGGCGTGCTCAAGTACCTGAGCAACGCCCCGTTGGACGACCTGCAAGGCCACGGCCTGACCTTCAATTACCTGGGGCGTTTCGACGATGCCGCCAGTGCCCGTTGGCGCCTGGCCGAGCAAGACGGTGGCGCGCCGCGTGATGCCAGTGGGCCGTTGGCCAATGCCCTGGCCATCGACGGCCAGGTGCGCGAGGGCTGCCTGACGCTGAGCCTGACCTACAGCCGCGCGCGTTTTGCTCAAGGTAACGTCGAGCGCTTGCTCAGCGCTTACGAGCAGGCGCTGCGGCAACTGATCGAACACTGCTGCGCGCCTGATGTGGGCGGGCTGACCCCTTCGGATTTCCCCCTGGCCAGCCTGACTCAGGCGCAGCTCGATGGGCTGCCGTATGCGCCGCAGCAGATCGAGGATCTGTTCCCGCTGGCGCCGATGCAGCAGGGCATTTTGCTGCACAGCCAACTGGAGCAGGGCAGCGGCATCTACCTGATGCAGGATCAGTACGCGGTGGCCAGCGCGCTGGATGTGGAGGCCTTCACCTACGCCTGGCAGCAGGTGGTGCAACGTCACCCGGCGCTGCGCACGGCGTTCTGCAACCTCGAGGGCGGTGAGCCGCATCAGGTGGTGTTGCGTCAGGTGCCGTCGCCCGTGCAGTTCTTCGACTTCACCACGCTGGCGCGTGAGCAGGCCGAGGCCAGGTTGCAGGAGATGCTGCGCGAGGAGCGTCAGAGCGGTTTCGACTTCGCTCAGGCGCCGCTGCTGCGTCTGCGTCTGGTGAAGTTCGCCGAGGGCGACTGGCGCATCGTGCAGAGCCACCACCATGCCTTGATCGATGCCTGGTGCCGTGGGCTGATGCTCGCTGAGTTCTTCGCCCAGTATCGTGCCCGCTTGCAAGGGCGCAGCCTGTACTTGCCGCCAGCGCGGCCTTACCGCGACTTCATCGCCTGGCTCGCACAGCAGGATGAAGCCGCCAGCCGCGGTTACTGGCGCGAGGCGCTGGCCGGTTTCGACACGGTGACGCCGCTGCCGTATCGCCGCCAGCAAGGCGAGGCGGGCATCCAGGATGTCAGCCTGGCCCTGGATGAGGCGCAAACCCGTGCGCTCGCCGAGCAGGCGCGGCGCCATCAATTGACCGTCAACACCTTCGTGCAGGCGGCTTGGGCGCTGCTGTTGATGCGCTACAGCGGTCGTGATGACGTGCTGTTCGGCGTCACCGTGGCCGGGCGCCCGACGGAGCTTGAGGGCATCGAGGAGGCGTTGGGGCTGTTCATCAACACCTTGCCGCTGCGCGTGCAGTTGCCGGGTGAGGGGGCCAGTGGTTTGCACCTGTTGCAGGCCTTGCAGGCGCAGAACGCCGGCATGCGTCAGCATGAGCAACTGTCGCTGGCCGAGGTGCAGAACCTGGCCGACACCCCTCGCGGCCAGCCGCTGTTCGACAGCCTGTTCGTGTTCGAGAACGTACCGCTCGGCGGCGAGGTGCAGGAGGCGGTCGAGGCTTATCGCATCACGCCGCTGGCTAACCGCACGCACACCAACTACCCGCTGACCGTGGTGCTGCTGCCCGGCAGCAGCCTGACGCTGCAACTGAGCTTCGACACCCAGCAGTTCGCCGTGGCCGATATGCAGGTGCTGGTCGAGCATTTCCGCCGTGTGCTGCTGCAACTGAGCCAGGCGCCGCAGCGCCCCTTGGCCGAGCTGAACCTGCTCGATGAGGGCGAGCGTGATGCCCTGTGCAAGCTGGGGCAGGGTGAACAGCAGGCGCAGTGGTATGCGCAGAGCTACCTGGCGCGCTTCGAGGCGCAGGTGGCGCAGCAGGGCGCGCGCGACGTGGCGCGTTGCCAGGGGCAGACGCTTTCCTACGCGGCGCTGAACGAGCAGGCCAACCGCATTGGGCATGGTCTGATCGAGCGCGGCGTGCAATTCGATGACGTGGTGGCGCTGTATGCGCCGCGTGGCTTGCCGCTGCTGAGCCTGATTATCGGGGCGTTCAAGGCTGGCGCGGCTTATCTGGCGCTCGATGAGCGTCATCCGCCGGCGCGCAGTGCACGCATGCTGGCCAGCAGCGCGGCGCCCGGTGCTGATCACCTTGCGCGCGCATCTCGCGCAGGTCGAGGCGATGCTCGCCGAGCTGGCGCAGGCGCCGCAGGTGTTGATCTATGAGGACTTGCTGCTGCACAACGGCGCAGCCAACCCGGGGCGCTACGCTGGCCCCGAGCACCTGGCGTATCTGATCTACACCTCCGGCTCCACCGGCGAGCCCAAGGGGGTGATGGTCAACCAGCGCGGCATGCTCAACAACCAGTTGGCCAAGGTGCCGTACCTGCAACTGGGCGAGGCGGATGTGATCGCCCAGACCGCTGCCACCGGCTTCGATGTCTCCGTCTGGCAACTGCTGACCGCGCCGCTGTTCGGTGGCGCGCTGGAGATCATCCCCGATGCCATCGCTCAGGACCCGCAGGCGCTGCTCGAGTGCGTGGCCGCCAGCGGAGTGACTGTGCTGGAAGCGGTGCCGGCGGTGATCGACGGCATGCTCGAAGCCGCGCCTGTAACGCTGCCGGCGCTGCGTTGGCTGCTGCCCACCGGCGAGGCGCTGAGCCATGAGCTGGCGGCGCGCTGGTTCGCCCGCTACCCGCAGGTGCCGATGATCAATGCCTACGGCCCGGCCGAATGCGCCGACGACGTGGCGCTGTATCGCCTGAACGAGGTGCCGGCGCAGCGTCAGCCCATCGCCATCGGCCAGCCGACCGATAACAACCGCTTGTATGTGTTGGGCGGCGACCTTGAGCCGTTGCCGCATGGCGTGGTCGGGGAGCTGTATATCGGCGGCACCGGCGTGGGCCGTGGTTATGCGGCGCGGCCAGGATTGACGGCCGAGCGCTTCGTACCCGATCCATTCGGCGCTGCGGGCGAGCGTCTCTATCGCAGTGGCGACCTGGCGCGCTGGAATGCCGAGGGCCAGCTCGAATACGTCGGCCGTGTGGACTTCCAGGTGAAGATCCGTGGCCAGCGCATCGAGCTGGGCGAGATCGAGGCCTGCCTGCTGGCCAGCGCCGCACTGCGCCAGGCCGTGGTGGTGGCCCATGAGGGCGGCGCCGGTACGCAACTGATCGCCTACGTCGTGGCCGAGGCTGGCCAGCGTATCGATCAGCAGGCGCTACGCAGCGAAGTCGCGGCGCAGTTGCCGGCCTTCATGGTGCCGGCGCAGGTCATCGTCTTGCCGCGCTTGCCGCTCAATGGCAACGGCAAGCTCGACCGCCGCGCGCTGCCCGCACCGCAGGTGCAGGCGCGTAGCGTCGAGGCGCCGCAGGGCGAGTTGGAGCAGCACCTGGCGCAGCTCTGGCGCGATTTGCTCAAGGTCGAGCAGGTCGGTCGCCATGACCATTTCTTCGAACTCGGCGGCCACTCCTTGCTGGCCACCCGCTTGTTGGCACTGATCCGCGAGAGCCGTGGTGTCACGGTGCCGCTGGCGCAGGCCTTCGAAGCGACCACCGTGGCCAGCATGGCCAGCTTGATCAGCCGCCTGGAAAGCCAAGCCCTTAATGATGAACGCCTGGACGCGCTCGACGATCTGATGAGCGCTCTGGAGGAAATTCAGTGAATCTGTTGCATGACAAAGCCCTGCTGCTCTCGCGTCGTTTTCTCGGCCTCGGGCCGCAGCAGCGCCGCGCCTTCCTCGACAAGCTGCGTGAGCAGGGCTTGGATGCATCGAGCCTGCCCATTCCTGCTGGCGTGGCTGATGCCCAAGGCAGCGTGCTGTCCTACTCGCAGCAACGCTTGTGGTTCCTTGAGCACCTGCAGCCGGGCAACAGCGCTTATCACCTGCCCGGCGCCTTGCAGCTAACCGGGCCGCTGGATGAGGCCTCGCTGCTGGGCGCTTTCGAGGATCTGGCACAGCGCCACCCGAGCCTGCGCACGTGCTTTTTCGCCGACGCCGATGGCAACCCGCGCCAGCGTGTCGAGGCGGCGCCGCCGCTGACGTTGCAGGCGCTGCAGGGCGATGACTTTGCCGCGCTGGCCCGCGAGTTTGCACAGCGTCCGTTCGACCTTGAGCAGGCCCCGTTATGGCGCATGGGGCTGTGGCGCCAGGATGGGCAGAGTCATGCTGTGCTGATCTGCCTGCATCACATCATCGCCGATGGTTGGTCGATTCAGGTGTTGCTGACCGAGTTGGCGCAGTTCTACCGGGCACGTGTGCAGGGTGAGCCGGCCGCGCTTGTCGAGCTGGCGCTGAGTTATGCCGACGTTGCCCTGTGGCAACGCGCCTGTCTGGATGCCGGTGAAAGTGACCGGCAACTGGCTTACTGGCGTGAGCAACTGGGTGACGAGCATCCGCTGCTGGAGTTGCCCTGCGACCATTCGCGCCCGGCGCAGCAGAGTTTTCGTGGTGCGCGCCTGGCCTTTGCCATTGCCCCTGCGCTGGCCGCGCGCGTGCGTGAGCTGGCCCGGCAGCAAGGTTGCACCCCGTTCACCGTGCTCTTGGCCGCGTACAAGGTGCTGTTGCAGCGCCTCAGTGGGCAGTGCGACCTGCGTGTCGGCGTGCCGATTGCCGGGCGTACGCAAAGCGAAACCCAGGGGCTGATCGGCTTCTTCGTCAACACTCAGGTGCTGCGCAGCGAGCTCAGTGGCGCGCAGAGTTTCAACGAATTACTGGCGCAGGTGCTGAGTACCGCGCAGGGCGCTCAGGCGCATCAGGCGCTGCCGTTCGAGCATCTGGTCGAGGCGCTGGCGCCCGAGCGCAGCTTGAGTCACAACCCGCTGTTCCAGGTGCTGTACAACCACCAGCAGCGCCCGCAGGACAGCCTGCAGCTGACGGCCGATCTGCGTGCCGAGCTGATCGCGCTGGACAGCGGCAGCGCCCAGTTCGACCTGGCGCTGCACACCTGGGAAGGCCCGGGTGAGGAACTGGCCGGCAACTGGAACTACGCCCTGGATCTGTTCGAAGCCGCCACGGTCGAGCGTCTGCACCAGCGCTTTATCCGCCTGCTGGAGCAGTTGCTGGAACAGCCGCAACTGGCCATCGGCGAGCACCGCCTGGACGATGATCAGGATCGCCTGGCATTGACGAGTTTCAACGCCACCCGCGTCGATTACGGCGCGGTCGAACCGGTGCATCGTCAGTTCGAGAAGCGCGTGCAGGCACAGCCGCGGGCCGTCGCCCTGGTGTTCGGCGAGCAGTGTTTGAGCTACGCCGAGCTGGACCTGCGCGCCAACCAGCTGGCCCACCATCTGCAAAAGCTTGGCGTAAGCCACGACAGCCTGGTGGGCGTGGCGGCGCTGCGTTCGGTGGAGATGGTGGTGGCGCTGTACGCCATCCTCAAGGCCGGCGGCGCCTACGTGCCGATGGACCCGGAGTATCCGGCCGAACGTCTGCGCTACATGCTCGAAGACTCTGGCGTCAGCCTGCTGCTGAGCCATGACGCGGTTATCGATAGCCTGCCTCATGTGGCAGGTGTGCAGGTGCTCAACCTCGATTATCTGGATCTTTCTCAAGAGCCGCAGACCGCGCCCGAGGTGGACATTCACCCCGAGCAACTGGCCTACCTGATCTACACCTCCGGCTCCACCGGCAAGCCCAAGGGGGCCGGCAACAGCCATGCGGCGCTGTACAACCGCCTGGCCTGGATGCAGCAGGCCTACAACCTGACGGCTGAAGATCGGGTGCTGCAGAAGACCCCGTTCAGCTTCGACGTCTCGGTCTGGGAGTTCTTCTGGCCGCTGATCAGCGGCGCGCGCCTGGTGATGGCGCAGCCGGGCGATCATCGCGATCCCACCAAGCTGGTCGAGCTGATCGAGCGTGAGCAGATCAGCACCTTGCACTTCGTGCCCTCGATGCTGGCGGCCTTTGTCGGCCATGGCGAGCTGAGGGGCTGCGAAAGCCTGCGACGCATCGTCTGCAGCGGTGAAGCGCTGCCGGCGGAGCTGGCCAGCAACACTCGGCAACTGCTGCCGCAGGCCGAGCTGTACAACCTGTATGGCCCGACCGAAGCGGCCATCGACGTGACCCACTGGCGCTGCAGCGGCCAGGAACGGCGCAGCGTGCCAATTGGTCGGCCGATCGCCAATCTGCAGATCCATATCCTCGACGAACGCCTCAACCCACAACCGATTGGCGTGGCGGGGGAGCTGTATATCGGTGGCATCGGCCTGGCGCGCGGTTACCACCGTCGTCCGGGGCTGACCGCCGAACGCTTCATCGCCAGCCCCTTTGGCGATGGCCAGCGCCTGTATCGCAGTGGCGACCTGGCGCGCTGGACCGAAGAAGGCGTGCTGGAATACCTCGGCCGCATCGACCATCAGGTAAAGCTACGCGGTCTGCGCATCGAGCTCGGCGAGATCGAGGCTGCACTGCTGGAACATCCGGCGCTTCGCGAAGCGGTGGTGCTGGTGCGCGACCAGCAACTGGTGGCCTATGTGGTCGGTGGCGATTACGACGAGGTCGAGCTGCGGGCGCGGCTGAAACAGCGACTGCCCGAGTTCATGTTGCCGAGCCATGTGATGCAACTCGAACGCCTGCCGCTGTCGCCCAACGGCAAGCTGGAGCGTAAGGCGCTGCCGGAACCGCAGCGCATCCAGCGCGATTACCAGGCGCCGCGCCCCGGCCTGGAAAGCCAGCTCGCAAGCATCTGGCAGGAGCTGCTGGGTGTAGAACGGGTAGGGCGCGATGACAATTTCTTCGAGCTGGGTGGCGACTCCATTCTCAGCCTGCAGATCATTGCCCGTGCCCGCCGTCAGGGCATCGAGCTGACCCCTCGGCAACTGTTCGAACGCCAGAGCATCGCTGAGTTGGCCGAGGTCGCCGGGCAGCGCCGCGTGGTCAACGAATGCGCCATCGATACGACGCGTGACATCCCGCTGACGCCGATTCAGCACGGGTTCTTCGAACAGGCGATGAGCAATCGTCAGCACTGGAATCAGTCCGTGCTGCTCAGCGCCCACGAACCGCTACAGCCGCAGCGCCTGAGCGCGGCCCTGCAGGCCGTGGTGGCGCAGCATGACGCCCTGTGTCTGCGCTTTTCGCAGCAGGGCGGCATCTGGCGCCAGCGCTACGAGGCAGAGCCTGAACGCCTGCACCTGCAAATCGAGCATTGCAGCCTGGCCGAGCTGAGCAAGCTGTGCGACAGCGTGCAGGCCAGCCTCGATCTGAGCCGTGGGCCGCTGCTGCGCGCCGTGCTGGTGCAGTTGCACGAGGGCGGCGAGCGGCTGTTGCTGGTGGTGCACCACCTGCTGATCGATGGCGTTTCCTGGCGCATCCTGCTCGATGATCTGCAACGCGCTTACGCTCAGTTGAGCGTAGGCGCTGTGGCCGATCTGGGGCCCAAGAGCAGTACCTGGCAGCGCTGGAGTGAGCGTCTCGTCGCCTATGCGGCGAGTGCTGAAGTGGCGGCCGAGCGTGCCTACTGGCAGGCGTTGCCGCGCGACTGCGGGCTGCCTGCAGACAACGCGCAGGGGCGTAATCTCACGGCCTGTGCCGAGCGCGTCGATATGCAGCTCGACCCGGTCACCACCGAGGCGCTGCTGAGTCAGGCGCCGGCGGCGTACCGCACGCAGATCAACGATCTGCTGCTCGCCGCGCTGGCGCATGCCCTGCGCGACTGGAACGGGCAGGCGCAAAGCCTGATTGCCCTGGAAGGCCATGGTCGTGAGGCGCTGTTCGATGACCTGGATACGAGCCAGACTCTGGGTTGGTTCACCAGTCTCTATCCGCTCTTGCTGCAGGCCGGCGACGACTGGGACGCGACCCTCAAGGGCACCAAGGAAAACCTGCGCCAGGTGCCGCACGGTGGCATCGGCTATGGCCTGCTGAAATACCTGCAAGGCGATGACGTACCCGCGCTGGATGACGCGCTGCTGTTCAACTACCTGGGCCGTGTGGAGACAGGCGGCCAGCTCTTTGCGCTGGCAGCAGAACCTTCCGGCGCACAACGTGACGCCAGCGCACCGCTGGCCTGCGCCTTGGCGCTCGACGGTCGCATCAGCGACGGTTGCCTGCAATTCACCTGCACCTTCAGCCACGAGCGTTTCGCTCGCGAGCGCATTGCCGGGCTGCTCGATGCCTACCACCGTGCGCTGGTCGAGCTGGTGCAGCACTGCCGCACGCACACGGCGGTCACCCCTAGCGATTTCCCTTTCGTGGACGTGAGCCAGGCTGATCTCGACGCTCTGCCGCTGCCCGCCAGCGGCATCGAGGACATCTACCCGCTGACACCGATGCAGCAAGGCTTGCTGTTCCACAGCGAGCTGCAGATGGCCGATGGTGCCTACGTCAATCAGCTCAGCCTGGAGGTCGAGGGCTTGCCGGTGGCGCGCTTCAAAGCCGCCTGGGCGGCAGCCTTGCAACGCCACCCCTTGTTGCGCGGGGCATTCTTGCGCATTGGCGCCGAGCAACAGGCCATGCAATTGGTGCAGCGCGATGCACTGTTGACGATCCGCGAGGTGGAGGCGGCTGATGTCGACCTGCAGGCGCTACTGCGTCAGGAGCGCGAAACGCCTTTCGATCTCACTCAGCCACCGTTGATGCGTCTGGTGCTGGTCCGTTTGGGTGAGGGGCGCTATCAACTGATCTGGACGCTGCACCACATCCTGCTCGACGGCTGGAGCAGCGCCGCCCTGTTGGCGCAGATGCTGCAAGAGACCGGCAGCCAGACTCAATTGCAGTCGCCAGGGCTTTATCGCGATTACCTGCGCTGGCTGCAACGCCAGGATCAAACGGCCAGTGAGGCGTTTTGGCGTGAGCAGTTGCAGGGCTTCGACGAGCCGACCTTGCTCGCGGGCAACCTGCGCAGCGAGTCGCCAAGCCAGGCGGTCGGCGTGCACAGGCTGACGCTGCCGCGCGTCGAGCTGGAGGCCTTCGCCAAGGCCCGGCGGATCACCCTCAACACCTTGATCCAGGGCGCCTGGACACTGCTGTTGCAGCGTTACAGCGGGCGGCGCCAGGTGGCCTTCGGCGCAACCGTGTCGGGGCGTCCGGCGGCGGTGGCGGGCATCGAGCGCATGCTGGGGCTGTTTATCAACACCTTGCCGGTGGTGCAGGCGCCGCACGCGCATGAGCGCGTCGGCGATTGGCTCGACGCGCTGCAAACGCACAACCTGGCGTTGCGTGAGCACGAGCAGGTGCCGCTGTTCCGTCTGCAGCAGTTGGCCGGGCACGCGGGCCGCGAACTGTTCGACACCTTGCTGGTGTTCGAGAACTACCCGGTGGATCAGGTGTTGCAGGGGCAGGGCAGCGGCATGCGCTTCTCTGACGTGCAGGCGCACGAGCAAACCCATTACCCACTGAGCCTGGCCGTGATGGCCGGTGGCGAACTCGAGGTGCATTGGCACTATCAGCGCGCCTGCTTCAGTGACCGGCAGATTGCCGCGATGAGCGGTCATTTCCAGCAGATGCTGCAGGCGCTGTGCGCCGATGCGCAGCGTTGCCTGGGCGAGTTGCCCATGCTGGACGCCACCGAAGTGGCCGCAGTCGAGGCCTGGAACGACCCCGCACCAAGCACTCAGGCCGTGCAATTGCTGCCGCAGCGTATCGCCGAGCAGGCGCGCCTGCGCCCGACGGCCATTGCCTTGGTACACGGCCAGCAGCGCCTGAGCTTCGCCGAGCTGGAAGCGCGGGCCAATGGCCTGGCCCAGCAGTTGATCGCTCGTGGCGTCGGCGCCGAGGTGCGCGTCGGGGTGGCGCTGGAGCGCGGCATCGAACTGTTCGTCGCCCTGCTGGCGGTGCTCAAGGCCGGCGGCGCCTACGTGCCGCTGGACCCGGATTACCCCGAAGAGCGCCTGCGCTACATGCTCGAAGACGCCGGGGTGAAGCTGCTGCTGAGCCACCAGGCGGCCTTGTCGCGCCTGCCTGAAGTGGTCGGTATCGAAGTGCTCGACCTCGATCATCTGCAACTAAGCAATGCGCCGGTTGCATCGCCCGAGGTCGAGCTTCACCCCGAGCAACTGGCGTATCTGATCTACACCTCCGGCTCCACCGGCAAGCCCAAGGGCGTGGCCGTGGCCCATGGCGCGATTGCTTTGCATTGCCAGGCCATTGGCGAGCGTTACGAACTGACGGCCGAGGATCGCGAGCTGCATTTCCTCTCGGTCAGCTTCGACGGCGCCCACGAGCGCTGGCTGACGCCACTGAGCCATGGCGCGCGGGTGGTGATCCGTGACCAGCAACTGTGGAGCGTGCAGCAGACCTACGACTGCCTGATCGCAGAAGGCATCAGCGTGGTGGCCTTGCCGCCCAGCTACCTGCGCCAGCTGGCCGAATGGGCCGAGCAATGCGGCAAAGCGCCCGGAGTGAAGACCTACTGCTTCGCCGGCGAAGCCTTCAGCCGCGAGCTGCTGCAACAGGTGATTCGCAGCCTGCAACCGCAGTGGATCATCAACGGCTACGGCCCGACCGAAACCGTGGTCACTCCGACCATCTGGCGTGTACCCGCGGCCACGGCGGACTTCACCACAGCCTATGCGCCCGTTGGCGACCGCGTTGGCGCGCGCCAGGGCTACGTACTGGATGCCGACCTCAACCTGCTGCCAGTGGGGGTGGCTGGTGAGCTGTACCTGGGTGGATTGTTGGCCCGTGGTTATCTGGATCGCCCTGGCGCCACCGCCGAGCGCTTCGTGCCTAACCCATACCGTGCCGGTGAGCGTCTGTACCGCACCGGCGACCGCGTACGCCTCGGCGCTGATGGTCAACTGGAATACCTCGGCCGGCTGGATCAGCAGATCAAACTGCGCGGCTTCCGCATCGAAATCGGCGAAGTCGAGGCGGCGCTGAAAGCCTGCGCGGGCGTCGGCGAAGCGCTGGTGGTGGTCAAGGACAGCGCGGCGGGCAAACGCCTGGTGGGCTATGTCAGCGGCGAGGGCTTGAGCGAGAGTGAACTGAAAGCCCAGCTCAAGCAGCGTTTGCCGGCGCACATGGTGCCGAGCCATATCCTGGCGCTGGAGCGCATGCCGTTGCTGCCCAACGGCAAGCTGGATCGGCAGAGTCTGCCGGAGCCACAGGTGGAGGCGGGCGAGTACCAGGCGCCGCGTACGGCTCAGGAGCAATTGCTGGCGGAGCTGTGGAGCGAGCTGCTGGGTATCGAAAAGATCAGCCGTGACAATCATTTCTTCGAGCTGGGCGGGCACTCGCTGCTGGCCACGCAACTGATCTCCCGTCTGCGTCACTCCCATGGATTGGATGTGCCGCTGCGCGCGATCTTCGAAGCCCCGCGTCTGTGCGACCTGGCTGTGCAACTGCAGCAGGCCGGGCAGGCGGCGGATCTGCCGCTGCGGGCACGGGGCGTGCGCGCGCAGGCGGCGCAATCCTTTGCTCAGCAGCGCCTGTGGTTCTTGCAGCAACTGGCGCCGACAAGCAGCGCCTATCACCTGCCGGGCGTGCTGCGCCTGCGCGGTGAGGTGGATGAAGGCGCCTTGCAACACGCCTTCGAAGCTTTGGCCGAGCGCCACTGGGTGCTGCGCAGCACCTTCGCCCAGGATGAGCAAGGCCAGCCGCTGCAATGCATCCAGGCCCAGGCTCGGGTGAATCTTCAGCGTTTGCAGGCGCAGGACGAGCACGATTTCGAAGTCGTGGCCCGCGCCTTTATGGACAAACCTTTCGATCTGCAGCAGTCGCCGCCGTGGCGCCTGGCCTTGGTCACCTTGGCGCAGGGCGAGCAGTGCTTGCTGTTGTGCCTGCATCATCTGCTTACCGATGGTTGGTCGGTACAGATTCTGTTGGCCGAGTTCACCGCCTTGTACAACGCCGCGCGCAGTGGCGTGCCTGCCGAATTGCCGGCACTGGCGGTGCAGTACGCCGATTACGCCGAGTGGCAGCGCCAGTGGTTGGCCGGCGGTGAGGGTGAGCGGCAATTGGCCTATTGGCGTGAACAATTGGGCGACGAGCAGCCATTGCTGGAGTTGCCAACGGATCACCCACGCCCGGCGCAGCAGAGTTTCCGCGGTGCTCGGGTGCACTTCAAACTCGATGCTGTACTTGGCGAGCGTCTGCGTGAGCAGGCCAAGGCGCACAACGCCACGCCCTTCATGCTGTTGCTGGCTGCTTACAAGGTCTTGCTGCTGCGCATCAGCGGGCAGCGCGATCTGCGTGTCGGCGTGCCCATCGCCGGGCGCACACGCCGCGAGGTCGAAGGCCTGATCGGCCTGTTCGTCAACACCCAGGTGCTGCGCAGCCAGGTGACGCCAGAGCTGAGCTTTACGGCGTTGCTCGATCAGCTCAAGCACGCCAGCGTCGAGGCGCAGGCCCATCAGGATCTGCCCTTCGAGCAATTGGTCGAAGCGCTGCAGCCCGAGCGTAGCCTGAGCCACAACCCGTTGTTCCAGGTGGCTTATGACCACCAGCAGATCAGCCATGCGGCACTGAGCCAGTTGCAGGGGCTGCAGGCCGAGGTGATGAGCCTGGCCGACGGCAGTGCCCAGTTCGACCTGGCGCTCAATACCCAGGAAGATCGCCAGGGGCAGTTCAGCGGCAACTGGAATTACGCCCTGGACCTGTTCGAGCCCGCGAGCATCGAGCGCCTGCACCAGCGCTTTATCGGCTTGCTGAAGCAGTTGCTGGCGCAGCCGCACCTGGCCATCGGCGAGCATCGTCTGGATGATGAGATCGATCGGCAGGCGTTGGCCCATTTCAACGCCACGGCCGTGGATTACGGCGTGGTCGAGCCGGTGCAGCGCCAGTTCGAAAAACGCGTACAGGCGCATCCGCAGGCCATCGCCCTGGTCTGCGGCGAGCAGAGTTTGAGCTACGCCGAGCTGGATCAGCGCGCCAACCAGTTGGCGCATCATCTGCAAGCACTGGGCGTCACCCGCGACAGCCTGGTGGGCGTGGCAGCGCTGCGTTCGGTGGAGATGGTGGTGGCGCTGTACGCCATCCTCAAGGCTGGCGGCGCCTACGTGCCGATGGATCCGGAGTATCCGGTCGAGCGCCTGCGCTACATGCTCGAAGACGCCGGCGTGAGCTTGCTGCTGAGCCATGACGCGGTGATCGACAGCCTGCCGCAGGTGAGCGGCGTGCAGCTACTCAACCTTGATCACCTCGACCTGTCTCAAGCGCCCAAGACCGCGCCCGATGTGGCCATTCACCCCGAACAACTGGCGTATCTGATCTACACCTCCGGTTCCACCGGTAAGCCCAAGGGGGCCGGCAATAGCCATGCGGCGCTGTACAACCGCCTGGCCTGGATGCAGGACGCCTACCGACTGACGGCTGACGACCGGGTGCTGCAAAAGACTCCGTTCAGCTTCGACGTGTCGGTGTGGGAGTTCTTCTGGCCGCTGATCACCGGGGCGCGCTTGGTCATGGCGCAGCCGAGCGACCACCGCGACCCGGCCAAGCTGGTCGAGCTGATCGCACGCGAGCAGATCAGCACTTTGCACTTCGTGCCCTCGATGCTGGCGGCCTTTGTCGCCCACGGCGAACTGCATGGCTGCGCAAGCCTGCGCCGCATCGTCTGCAGCGGTGAAGCGCTGCCGGCGGAGCTGGCCAGCAGCACGCGGCACCTGCTGCCGCAGGCCGAGCTGTACAACCTGTACGGCCCGACCGAAGCGGCCATCGATGTGACCCATTGGCAGTGCACGGGCCAGGAGCGGCGCAGCGTGCCGATTGGCCGGCCGATCGCCAATTTGCAGATCCATATCCTCGACGAGCGCCTCAATCCGCAACCGATTGGCGTGGCTGGCGAGCTGTATATCGGTGGCATCGGCCTGGCGCGCGGTTATCACCGTCGTCCGGGACTGACCGCCGAGCGCTTCGTCGCCAGCCCCTTCGGCGATGGCCAGCGTCTGTACCGCAGCGGCGATCTGGCGCGTTGGACTGAAGACGGCGTGCTGGAATACCTGGGCCGTATCGACCATCAGGTGAAACTGCGCGGTCTGCGTATCGAGCTGGGTGAGATCGAGGCCGCATTACTGGAGTATCCAGCGCTGCGTGAAGCCGTGGTGCTGGTGCGCGATGTCGCCGGTAGCCCACAACTGGTGGCCTACGTGGTCGGTGAGGCGTTCGACGAAGAAGCATTGCGCGCGCAGCTCAAACAGCGCCTGCCGGAGTTCATGGTGCCGAGCTACTTCGTGGCGCTCGACCGCCTGCCGCTATCGCCCAACGGCAAGCTGGAGCGCAAGGCGCTGCCGGAACCGCAGCGCGTTCAGCGTGACTACCAGGCGCCGCGCTCCGGGCTGGAAAGCCAGCTCGCAAGCATCTGGCAGGAGCTGTTGGGTGTAGAGCGGGTAGGGCGTGAGGATGACTTCTTCGCCCTCGGCGGTCATTCGCTGCTGGCGACGCAACTGGTGTCACAGATTCGTCGCCAGTTGCAGCGTGAGCTGCCGCTGCGCGCCGCCTTCGAAGCCAGCACCCTCAGTGCCCAGGCCTTGCAGCTGGCGGCCGCCGCCGCCGCGCCTGGCTTCGGTCTGCAGGCTCGCCAGCGTGCAGCCCGTAGCCCGCAGTCCTTCGCTCAGCAGCGCCTGTGGTTCCTCGCCCAGCTGGAGCCCGACAGCCTGGCCTACCACCTGCCGTGCGCCGTGCGCCTGACGGGGGCATTGGATATCCAGGCGCTGCAACGCAGCTTCGACAGCCTGGCGCAGCGTCATGAAAGCCTGCGCACCACTTTCACCAGCGGCGACGCGGGTGAGCCCCTGCAATGTGTGCAGCAGCCGATTACGGTTGGCATCGAGCGCCTGCAGGCGCAGGACGAGGCGCAGCTGCAGCAGCAGATCGATGGCGTCAATCGGCGCCCCTTCGATCTGGAACAGAGCCCGCCCTGGCGTGTGGCGCTGATCGAACTGAACCCGAAGCAGCATGTACTGGTGCTCTGCCTGCATCACATCATCGCCGACGGTTGGTCGATCCAGGTGCTGCTCGACGAGTTCGCTGCGCTCTATCGAGGCCATGCCGAAGGGCAGCCGGTTGAGCTGGCGGCACTGCCGATCCAGTACGCCGACTATGCCCTGTGGCAGCGTGATCATCTTGCTGGCAGTCGCCTGGCCGAACAGGTGCAGTGGTGGCGGGAACAGCTCGGCGATGAACAGCCGCTACTGGAGCTGCCGGCAGACCGGCCGCGTCCGGCCGTGCGTCTGGGGCAGGGGGCGCGGCATGCCTTCAGCCTGCCTGCCAGCCTGACCGAACGACTGCGTGAGCAGGCGCAACTGCATGAAGTGACGCCGTTCATGGTGATCCTGGCGGTCTACCAGAGCCTGCTGTATCGCCTGACCGGCCAGCACGACCTGCGCATTGGCGTGCCGGTGGCCGGGCGTACTCAGGGCGAGAGCGAGGGACTGATCGGCCTGTTCGTCAACACCCTGGTGATTCGCAGCGAAGTGGATGCGCAGCACTCGTTCGTCGACCTGCTGCGTCAGGTCAAGGCGCGGGTGGTCGGCGCCCAGGCCCATCAGGATGTGCCTTTCGAGCAACTGGTCGATGCCCTGCAGCCGGAGCGCAGCCTTAGCCACAACCCGCTGTTCCAGGTGGCTTACAACCATCAACGGCAGGACCAGAGCGCCCTGCAGACGTTGCCCGGCCTACAGTGCGAAAACCTCGACTGCCAGGGGCAGAGCGCTCACTTCGACTTGGTGCTGGGCACCCTCGAACAGGCCGATGGCCGCATCGAGGCCTACCTGGATTACGCCACCGATCTGTTCGAGGCCTCCAGCGTCGAGCGCCTGGCCAGCCAGTTCCTGCGCCTGCTCGATGGAGCGTGCCGTATGCCACAGGCGTCGCTGGCCGATCTGCCATTGTTGAGTGAATCGGAGGTAGCCGAGGTCGAGGCCTGGAACGACCCAACACCCGTTCCCAACAGCATTCAGCTCTTGCCAGAGCGCATTGCCGAGCAGGCACACCTGCGCCCGACAGCCATCGCCCTGGTGCATGGCCAGCAGCGCCTGAGCTTCGCCGAGCTTGAAGCCCGCGCCAATCGCCTGGCCCATCAACTGATCGCCCGTGGTGTCGGTGCCGAAGTGCGTGTTGGTGTGGCGCTGGAGCGCGGTATCGAGCTGTTCGTCGCCCTGTTGGCGGTGTTCAAGGCTGGCGGCGCCTATGTGCCGCTGGACCCGGATTACCCCGAAGAGCGTCTGCGCTACATGCTCGAAGACGCCGGGGTGAAGCTGCTGCTGAGCCACCAGGCGGCCCTGCCACGCCTGCCTGACGTGGCCGGTATCGAGGTGCTCGACCTCGATCAGCTGGAACTCAGCGGCGAATCGTCAGAAGCGCCCGAGGTAGCGATTCACCCCGTGCAACTGGCCTATCTGATCTACACCTCCGGCTCCACCGGCAAACCCAAGGGCGTGGCCGTGGCCCACGGCGCGATTGCCCTGCATTGCCAGGCCATTGGCGAGCGTTACGAACTGACGGCCGAGGATCGCGAACTGCATTTCCTCTCGGTCAGTTTCGACGGTGCCCACGAGCGTTGGCTGACGCCACTGAGCCATGGCGCGCGGGTGGTGATCCGTGACCAGCAACTGTGGAGCGTGCAGCAGACCTACGACTGCCTGATCGCAGAAGGCATCAGCGTGGTGGCCTTGCCGCCCAGCTACCTGCGCCAGCTGGCCGAATGGGCCGAGCAATGCGGCAAAGCGCCCGGAGTGAAGACCTATTGCTTCGCCGGTGAAGCCTTCAGCCGCGAGCTGTTGCAGCAGGTGATTCGCAGCCTGCAACCGCAGTGGATCATCAACGGCTACGGCCCGACCGAAACCGTGGTCACTCCGACCATCTGGCGTGTACCGGCGGCCACGGCGGACTTCACCACAGCCTATGCGCCCGTTGGCGACCGCGTTGGTGCGCGCCAGGGCTACGTACTGGATGCCGACCTTAACCTGTTGCCAGTGGGCGTGGCCGGCGAGCTGTACCTGGGCGGATTGTTGGCCCGTGGTTATCTGGATCGCCCTGGTGCTACCGCCGAGCGCTTCGTGCCTAACCCGTATCGCCCCGGTGAGCGTCTGTACCGCACTGGCGACCGCGTGCGCCTCGGTGCTGACGGCCAGCTGGAATACCTGGGCCGGCTGGATCAGCAGATCAAACTGCGCGGCTTCCGCATCGAAATCGGCGAAGTCGAGGCGGCGCTGAAAGCCTGCGCCGGTGTGGGTGAAGCGCTGGTGGTGGTCAAGGACAGTGCCGCAGGCAAGCGCCTGGTGGGCTACGTCGCCGGCCAGGGGCTGAGCGAGAGTGAGCTGAAAGCGCAACTCAAGCAGCGCCTGCCTTCGCATATGGTGCCGAGTCATATCCTGGCGCTGGAGCGACTGCCGCTGCTGCCCAACGGCAAGCTGGATCGGCAGAGTCTGCCGGAGCCGCAGGTGGAGGCGGGCGAGTACCAGGCGCCGCGCACTGAGCAGGAACAGTTGCTGGCCGAGTTGTGGAGCGAGTTGCTCGGTATCGGCCAGATCAGCCGCGATGCCCAGTTCTTCGCCCTGGGTGGCGATTCGATCCAGTCCCTGAGCCTGGTCACGCGGCTGCGCAAGGCCGGTTGGGAGCTGACGCCCAAGGCGGTGTTCCAGCATCCGCGTCTGGCCGATCTGGCTGCTGTGATGACGCCGCTCGGCACTCAAGCCGTGGCGGTGCAGCGGGCCAGTGGTGAGCTGCCGCTGACGCCGATTCAGGCGCATTTCTTCTCCTTGCCCATGGCCAACCGTGCGCACTGGAACCAGGCCTTGCTGCTGGATGTGCGCCGACCACTGCGCGCTGCCCATTTGCTGAGCGCGCTGCAGGGGCTGATTGAGCATCACGACGCGCTGCGCCTGGCCTTCCGTCAGGATGAAAGGGGCAACTGGCAGGCCTTCTACCGGGACGAGGAGCAGGCCGAGCGGCTGTTCTGGCAGCGCCGCATCGACTCGGACGCAGCCCTGCAGGCGCAATGCGAGGCCGCTCAGCGTAGCCTGGATCTGCAGCACGGCCCGCTGCTGCGAGTGCTGCTCGCGGACATGGCGGATGGCAGCCAGCGCCTGCTGCTCGCCGCTCATCACCTGATCATCGATGGCGTTTCCTGGCGTGTGCTGCTGGATGATCTGGCCCGCGCCTACCAGCAGGCTGTGGCCGGCCAACCGGTCGATCTCGGTGACAGGCCGGGCAGCTACCAGGCCTGGGCCGAGCATCTGTGGCGTCATGCACAGGCGGCACCGGTGGCTGGCGAAATGGACTATTGGCTGGCACAGCGTGGCAGCCAGCGTCTGCCGGTGGATGATCCGAGCGGTACAGCGACTCATGCTCAGGTGCAGACCTGTACCTGGCAGTTGAGCGAGGCTCAGACCCGCCGTCTGCTGCGCGAAACCTTGCAGCAGCAGGACGCGCGTATGGACGAAGTGCTGCTCGCTGCGCTGGCCGAAGGCTTGCGTCGTTGGGCTGGCCTCAGCGACAGCCTGATCGCCCTGGAAGGGCATGGGCGCGAATGGCTCGACGAACAGGCCGAGCAGGATCTCGCGCGCACGCTGGGCTGGTTCACCAGCCTCTACCCGCTGCATCTGCAGGCGCAGGAAACGCTGCCGCAGACCCTGGCCGCTGTACGCCAGCGCCTGCGTAGCGTGCCCAACAAGGGGCTGGGCTATGGCCTGCTGCGCTACCTGGGGAACGCCGAGCAGCGGCGCAGCCTGGCCGAGCTGGGTGAGGCCGATATTGCCTTCAACTATCTGGGGCAGTTCGACGCGCAACTGGGCGATGGCCACTTCGCCCCCGCCAGCGAGTCACCGGGTACGTTGGTCGATCCGGCCACAGCCTTGACGCGGGAACTGGAAATCAATGGTCAGGTATTTGCCGGCTGTCTGAGCCTCAGTTGCCGGTTCAGTGGACAACGCCATCGCGTGCAACGCATTGAAGCGTTGCTGGCGGCGATGGGCGATGCACTGCAGAGCCTGATCGATGCTGCAGCGGTCGAGTCCGCACCGCGCCAAAGCGTTTCAACCGCTGCCACGCCCAGCCCGCTGCTGCGCCTGAACCAGGCCGAGGTCGGCCGCCCCACGCTGTTCTGCGTGCACCCGGTCAGCGGCACGCTGGTCGGTTACTACCCGCTGGCTCGTGCTCTGGCGCCGCACTGGCAGGTATTCGGCCTGCAGAACCGGCAATTGCTGCAGCCGTCCTGGCGTGACCAGAGCCTCGAACAGATGGCGCGCGATTACGTCAAGGTCATGCTCGAAACCCAGCCGCAGGGGGCTTACCACCTGCTCGGCTGGTCGATGGGCGGAGCGCTGGTACTGGCCATGGCACGCCTGTTGGAGCGCCTGGGCAAGGCAGTGGCGTTCGTTGGCCTGGTCGATGGCTATGTACCAGGCGCCGGCCTGGCCCGTGCGCCGCGTGCCGCCGTGGCAGACGAAGCGGCACCAGGTGATGACGACTGGCAGCAGCTGCTCGCCCTGGAGCGGCACATGCACACCCTGGCCGCGCAGCACCAGCATATCCAGCCGCTGCGCTGCCCGGTGCAGGCCTGGTGGGCGGCGCATTCGCCGGAGAACAACCGCAACGGCGAGACGTTGTTGGAAACCGCCCTGGGGCGTGAATTGCACCTGTCCAGCTGGGTGCAGGCCGACCACCTGGGCATCGTCCGTGATCAGTCCTTTATCGAACACCTGAGCCGGCAATTGGCTGCGCTCGAACAATCGTCACGGCCTCTGGGCCTGGAGAGTCACGATTATGCAAATTGAACCGAACTACGTTGCGCAGCCGCTGCCGGTATCCCTTGACCTGGGGCCGGAGGTTTCCCTGCGCGATGCCGATTATCGCTTCGCTGCCACGAGCCGACTGCAGCATCAGAGTGCGGTGGAATCCAACGCACGCAGCTATTCACGGCGTATACCGCTGGAACTGCGGCTGGCCGAGGGTATCCACGTTCAGGATAGTGAAGGGCGCTGGTTCATCGACTGCCTGGCCGGTGCCGGCACGTTGGCGCTGGGGCATAACCACCCGGTCGTGCTGGAGGCCGTGCGCGGACTGCTCGATGGCAAGCGGCCGCTGCATACGCTGGATCTGATGACCGAAGCCAAGGACGATTTCATCAACGAGCTGTTCGCCTGCCTGCCCGCCGAGTTCGCGCGCGATGCACGCATCCAGTTCTGCGGGCCGGCCGGTACCGATGCGGTAGAGGCGGCGTTGAAACTGGTGCGTACCGCTACCGGGCGCAGCCAGATGCTGGCCTTCCATGGTGCCTACCACGGCATGACCCAGGGCGCCCTGAGCCTGATGGGTAGCCTGGGGCCCAAGCAGTATCTCGACGGCATGATCAGTGGCGTGCAGATGCTGCCGTATCCCTACGCGTACCGCTGCCCGTTCGGTTTGGGCGGTGCGGAGGGCGAGCGAGTCGGCCTGCATTACATCGAGAATCAGCTGGGTGATCCGGAAAGTGGCGTGCTGCCGGCAGCCGGCATGATTCTGGAAACCGTGCAGGGCGAGGGTGGGGTGATCGCTCCTTCAGCCGACTGGTTGCGCGGCATTCGCCGCATCACCCGTGAGGCCGGTGTACCGCTGATTCTCGATGAGGTGCAGTGCGGCATCGGTCGTACCGGCAAGCTGTTCGCCTTCGAGCATGCCGGCATCACGCCGGATGTGCTGGTGTTGTCCAAAGCCATCGGCGGCAGCCTGCCGCTGGCAGTGGTGGTCTACCACAAGGATCTCGACCGCTGGCAGCCGGGCGCGCATGCCGGCACCTTCCGTGGCAATCAGATGGCCATGGCGGCAGGTGCAGCCACCTTGCGCCTGATCCGTGAAGAACGCCTGGATCAGCATGCCGCTGTCATGGGAGAACGCCTCTTCGCTCACCTGCAGGCACTGCAGGAGCGCTACCCGCAGATTGGCGAAGTACGGGGAAGGGGGCTGATGCTGGGAGTGGAGATGGTCGATCCCCAGGGCAAGGCGAACGCCATGGGGCACCCGCCGCACAACCGTGCGCTGGCCTCGGCTGTGCAGCAGCAATGCCTGCGTCGCGGCCTGATTCTGGAGGTGGGTGGGCGCCATTCCAGTGTGTTGCGTTTGCTGCCGCCGTTGATCATCACTGCAGCGCAGGTCGACCAAGTTGCGGAAATCTTCACCGCCGCACTTGCCGCTGCGCTCAGTCCCTGAAGACCCGTAGCCTCGACCTGCCCATTCACCGTGTGTCGGACAGGATTATTTCAAACCACCATCTAAATGATAAAAATTACTATTCAGTTTTAGTTTCATATTGGTTAGGCTAGCCAGCGTTTTTTGACAGGCCAGCGGATTGGCTGGCGGAATCAGGGGGGAGAACACGATGTCGAGAGCAGTGCAGAGTGCTGGACGTTTTCAGCTGAAATGCCTGGCTGTGGTAATTGCTGCCACGTGCCACGGGATGGTTCATGCGCAAGATGACCAGGTGACGCTTCCTGCGCAAACGGTCACCGGTGAACTGGACCGCCCACAAGGCCCGGACTTCGGCTACAAGGCCGAGAAAAGTCTGACCGCCAGCAAGACCAGCACGCCACTGTCGGAGACTCCGCGTTCGGTGTCGGTGGTGACGCGCAAGCGCATCGAGGACCAAAAGTCGCAGAGCCTCACTGAGGTGCTGGGCTATGTGCCGGGTATCTTCGCTCCGCCATTCGCTGCCGGGGATGGCCTCGCGGGTGACCTGTTCTTCATTCGCGGTTTCAATGCCACTGATTTCGGCTACGGTCTGCTGCGAGATGGTTTGCGCGTACAGGGCAACCGCTACGACACCACCAGCGAGCCTTATGGTCTGGAGCGGGTAGAGGTATTCCGTGGACCGACCTCGATTCTCTATGGCGAGAACGCACCGGGTGGTCTGGTCAACCTGGTCAGCAAGCGCCCGACCGCTGCTCCGCAGGGCGAAGTGCAGCTCAGCTACGGTTCCAACGATCGTCGCCAGCTCAACCTGGACGTGTCCGGGCCATTGAATGACAGCGGCAACGTGTTGGGCAGAGTGGTGATGGTCGGTCGTGAGGCCGACACCCAGGTCGATCACGTGCAGGACAACCGCATCTATATCGCCCCGTCATTGACCCTGAACTTCGATGACTTCAACAGTCTGACCCTGCTGTCGACCTACCAGAAGGATCGCACCAAGCTCGAGCTGGGCTTGCCAGCGGCCGGTACGCTGCTGAAAAACCCCAATGGCAAGATCGACAAGGATACCTTCCTCGGTAACAAGGATTGGAACACCTTCGAACGCGAGGTGTGGACGCTGGGCTATGAGTTTACCCATCGCTTCAACAATGACTGGCAGTTCCGCCAGAACTCGCGTTACATGCAGTCACGCATCCAGCGTAACGAAATCTGGCCGGGGGCATTGAATAATGCGGGCTTCGGCACCAACGTCAGCTCGCAGGCGTACGATCGTTACAACAAGTCCATCACCTATTCGCTGGATAACCAGCTCGAAGGCAAGTTCGATACAGGTGCCCTGCAGCACACGCTGTTGGTAGGCGCCAGTTTCGACCGCACTTCCTTCAACCAGGATTGGAGTGCCGGTTTCGGTCCGTCGATCAACGTATTCGATCCGGTCTGGACCAGCGAGCCGACCACGCCGTTCACCATCCAGAACTCGCAGCTCGACCAACAGATGACCGGTCTCTACAGCCAGCTCCAAAGCAAGTACGAGAACTGGATCTTCCTGCTCGGTGGTCGTTTCGATACTGTGGATAGTCAGTATCGCAACAAGTTCGATGCTACCAGCCCGGTCAGCAACGCTGCCTCCGACCTTGACTACACCGACCGCGACTTCACCTGGCAGACCGGCGTGATGTACCAGTTCGAGAATGGTCTGTCGCCTTACGTCAGCTATTCCACCTCGTTTGTGCCGGTGCAGCAGACCAGCAGCGCCAGTGGCCCTCTGGACCCGATCACCGCCGAGCAGTACGAAGTGGGTCTGAAGTACGAGCCCAAGGGCTGGAACACCATGCTCACTGCAGCTGTATTCGATCTGCGTAAGGAAAATGACGTCTATTTCGAGGCGGGCATCAATGACTACCGCCAGGTCGGTGAGAGCCGTTCCAAGGGCGTAGAGCTGGAAGTCAGCAGTGATGTCAGTGCCAATCTGAATATCACCGCCGCCTACACCTACACCGATGCACGCATTACCAAGGACGCACCGGGATCTTTGCTTGAGGGCCATCAGATGACCGGTGTGCCCCGTAACCAGGCATCGATCTGGGCCAACTACCGCTTCCTCGATGGTGCGCTGCGCGGCCTGCGTCTGGGCGGTGGCTTGCGTCACTTCGACAGTACCTTTGCTTATACCGCCGAAACTCTCTACGGCAAGTTGGACACTGGCGACGTGACCTTGGTCGATGCCGCCATCGGCTATGACATCGACGAGAACTGGTCGGTCGATCTCAATGCCAAGAATGTCTTCGATCAGGAGTACGTGGCAGGCTGCAACAATGCCGGTCGCTGCTACTGGGGCGATGAACGCACCTTCCTCGGTACCGTGTCGCTGCGCTGGTAAGCGGCAACCGAGTGGGCAAACCAAGGCGAGGGGGCAACCCTTCGCCTTTTTGCATAGGTAAGGACAACAACGGATGACGAGTTTGAGCCGCCCCGGCCAGCCTGCCGCTGTACGTGGGTTCGGTCACGCGGGATTGGCGCTGCTGGGGCTCGCGCTGCTGCTGGCCATGCTGCTGTGGCAGGGTGTATTGCGCCATCCCTGGCCAACTGCCGAAGCCTGGTTGGCGCCACTGTCGTCGACACCTTCGCTCGAAGGCCTGCTGCTCTGGTGGACGCAACTGCCACGTGCCTTTGCCGGGGTACTGGTGGGCGCCTGCCTGGGTGTATCCGGGGCGATCATGCAGCTGATCACGCGCAACCCGCTGGTGTCGCCGGATCTGCTCGGCATTACCGCCGGGGCGCAACTGGGCGTGATCCTCGGCATGCTTCTGCCCGGCGCGCTGGGTTTGCCGCTGATCTTTGTGGGCGGCCTGCTGGCGGCCTTGTTCACCTTCCTTATGGCCGGCGGCTGGAACACCTCACCGCTGCGCCTGACGCTGGCCGGGGTGGCGGTGGCGCAGACCTTCGCCGCGCTGATCGCGTTGTTTCTCAGCCTCAACGACCAGGCCGCGATGGTGGTGTCGCTGTGGAACACCGGGTCGCTGCAGCAGTTGGGCTGGGGCGCGATGCATCCGGCGCTGTATCTGTTGCCGCTGATTGCACTGGCTCTGCTGGTGCTGATGCAGCCGATGAACCTGGCCATGCTGGGCGACGGGCAGATGCGCTCGCTAGGGCTCTCGCCGGCCTGGCTGAAAGGGCTGAGCATCGTCCTCGGCAGCCTGCTGGCGGCGTTGGCCATTCATCTGGCCGGGCCGCTGGGCTTCATCGGGCTGATCACGCCGAACCTGTTGCGTTTTGCCTTCGCCGTGGTGCGACCTTCCCGGTTGATCCCCTTGTGCGCGATCTGGGGCGCACTGCTTACGTTACTCGCCGATGCGCTGGTGGCGGCGGTAGAGCCCTGGTTCCAACTGCCGCTGGGGGTGCTGTCGGCTGTTCTCGGTTCGCTGGCGATCCTCCTGCTGCTGCGTTACGGGCGCAGCGCGCCGGTGGCGGCGGTCACGGCGAGTATGCCGGGCGAGAACCGGGCCATGCGCCTGCCGTTGTGGTCGTTCGTCGCGCTCGCGGTGCTGATCTGCCTAGCCCTGCTGGTAGCGGGCACGGCGGAGGGTGAGTCGGGTGTCTGGGCGTTCTGGCAACGGGTCTGGAGCGGCGAGCCCATGGCGATGACATTGCTCGATCTACGCCTGCCGCGCCTGCTGGTGGACATGGCCGCCGGGGCGCTGCTGGCGACTGCTGGGATGCTGTTGCAGGCGGTGACGCGCAACCCGCTGGCCGGCCCGGAAATTCTCGGGGTGAGCCAGATGGCAGCGCTGGTGGTGCTGCTGGCCCTAATCTTCATGCCCGAGCTGGCCGTTGCCTGGCGGTTCCCGCTGGCCTGGCTGGGCGCAGGCCTGGCGCTGCTGATCGTCATCGGCCTCAACCTGCGTCATGGCCTGGAGCCGCTACGCGTGACGCTCACCGGCTTTGCCATCAGCGGTGTGGTGCTGGCGGTGGTGAGCCTGCTGATGGCGCAGTTCACCAGCAATATCGCCCAGGCGCTGATATGGATGGTGGGCAGCAGCTACGGGCGTACCTGGGGCGATCTGCAGGCCATGCTGCCCTGGCTGGTGATCGGCCTGGGGCTGTGCGCGGCGACTACGCGCTGGATGGATCTGCTGCAGCTGGGCGACGGCGTGGCCGGCAGCCTCGGGCTGTCGGTGCCGAGCAGGCGGGTATTGCTGATCGTGCTGGCCAGTGCATTGATTGCATCGGCGGTTGCGGTGGTCGGCCCGGTGGCATTCATCGGTTTGCTGGTGCCGCATGGCGTGCGTTTGCTGGGCTTTCATCGTGCTCGCCAACGCTTGCTGGCGGCTCCGCTGCTGGGCGCGACCCTGCTGGCCTCGGCCGACTTGCTCGGACGCGTGCTGCTGGCGCCGCTGGACATCCCATTGGGAATCGCTACAGCCGCCATCGGTGCGCCTTTGTTCCTGCTGCTGCTCAGCCGTGTCTATTTCAGTGACAAAAGGAGCTAGTACGGTGGCGATGCTGCGTCTTTTTTGTGGGGCATTGCTGCTCTGTCTGGCGCAGGGTGCGTGGGCGGCCGATGCGCAACTGGTGGCCCGGCAGTCGGCCGGCGTTGGAGGCACACCGCAGCGGATCGTCAGCCTCGATGAGCTGAGTACCGAGCTGCTGGTGTCACTGGGGATCGAGCCGGTAGGGGTGGCCAACCTGGCCAGCTATCGTCGTTACATCGGTATCGGCAATGATCTGCTCGAGCGCAGTGTGCCGCTGGGCAGTGCGCAGCAACCTAATCTGGAGGCCATCGCCCGGCTCAAGCCGGATCTGATCGTCGGCGTGGCCTACCTGCATCTGCCGCTGTTCGAGCGGCTCGATGGCCTGGCGCCGACCCTGATATATCAGGTGTCTCTGGCGCATGACGGCTACGACGGCGTGGCGATCGGTGAGGCGATGCTCGATCACCTCGGGCGTCTGACAGGTCGGCAAGAGCAGGCCCAGGCGGTGATCCGTGAAGGGCAGCAGGCGTTGGCTGCAGCACGTCATTTGATCGATGCGAAGGGCTTGCAGGGCGAGCCTGTAGCCGTGCTCTATCCGCTGGTGCAGCAGGGCAGTTTCATCGCCCTCAACCAGCAGACGCTGATCGGCAGTCTGATGGCGCGACTGGGAGTGCGCTCGCCCTGGACCTTGCATTCCGCACACACCTTGCACAGGCGTATCGACATGCGCCGTTTCGCCAGCGAGCCGGGGTTGCGCGTGCTGTTCATCGGTGGGCAGGGGCAGGCGCCATTCTTCTCCAGCCCCTTGTGGAAGGCGCTGCCAGTCGCTCAGCAGCAGCGTTACGCCTTTCTTCCTACGCCGTACTGGACCTTTGGTGGGCCGCGTTCGACAGCGGCTATCGCGACCCAGGTGCGCGAGGCGATCGAGGCGATGAATCGTTGAATTTTGTCCCCGGCCATTCGTCCTTTAAGAGAATCCCGCAGAACGCCAGGCGTGCTGCATGGGCAACAGGTGCAAGCCATATTCATAGAGGTCATCGATGAGCTTCGACAACGAGAACGCGCGCTTTCTGGTCGTGATCAATCATGAGCAGCAGTATTCCATCTGGCCCGAATACAAGGCCATTCCCGAAGGTTGGTCGGCCGTGGGCGTGTCCGGCGACAAGGCCACCTGCCTGGCCCACATCGAAGAGGTCTGGACCGACATGCGCCCTCTGAGCCTGCGCCAGGCTATGGCGTGAACAGAGGCCCGCGGGGAGCGCGACGATGAATCAAGTGACCGATCTGGCGCAGGCCGCCCTGAGCATCGAAGCCGGCCTGCCCATGCGCGTCAGCCCGCTGCAGGCCGGGCAGGGCTTGCACCAACATCTGCCGGCCCTGCAGCAACTGGTGGCCGAGCATCTGGAGGTGAGCGGTGGCCTGCTGTTCAGCGGTTTCGCCGATGTCGATGTGGCCAGCTTCCAGCAGTTTGCCGGCGCCTTTGGCCATCCGCTGTTGAGTTACGAATTCGGCTCCACGCCGCGTAGTCGGGTCAGTGCAGGCGGGGTGTACACCTCCACCGAATTTCCCGCTCATCGCCCGATTCCGCTGCACAACGAGCAGGCCTACACCACCGAATGGCCGCTGCGCATCTGGTTCTATTGCGCCCAGGCGGCGGAGCAGGGCGGCGAGACACCGATTGCCGACAGCCGTGAGGTGTTCCGGCGTATCGATCCGGCCATTCGCCAGCGCTTCGCCGAGCGCGGCCTGCTTTACGTGCGCAATTACGGCAATGGTCTGGATCTGCCCTGGCAGCAGGTCTTCAATACCGAAGATCGGCAGGTGGTCGAGCAATACTGCCGCGCCCGTCGTATCGACTTCGAATGGCTCGGCGATGACGAACTGCGTACGCGCCAGCTTTGCCAGGGTGTCGCCCAGCATCCGCGTACCGGTGACTGGGTCTGGTTCAACCAGGCGCACCTGTTTCACCTGTCGGCCCTGGATGCCGATACCCAGGAGGTGCTGATCGATGCGGTCGGTCTCGAGGGGCTGCCGCGTAACGTCTACTTCGGCGACGGCACGCCCATCGAGGCCAGCCTGCTGGATGAGGTGCGCGGCGTGCTGGACGCCTGCATCATTCGTTTCCCCTGGCGCGATGGCGACATTCTGATGCTCGACAACATGCTCACGGCCCACGCGCGCGATCCCTTCAAGGGGCCGCGCAAGGTAGTGGTGGCGATGGCCGAGGCCTATGGCCAGGAGGGCTTCCAATGAATGCATTGCCGCTGCCTGACGGCCGCGTGCTGCAAGGCGAGTTGCGTGATTCGACGATCTGGCTGACCTGCGACGGCCAGCCGCTGATGCAGCTACGCACGCTCGACGCCAATACTGTGCAACTGCTGGAAGTGGCCACGGACGATCTGGCCGATGTGTTGTGGTGCGCCAGTTACTGGTGGTTTGCCGCTCATCCACAAGCGCCGCGCATAGTGTGGCGGGGGCTGGATCAGCAGGCGCTGCAGCTCTGTGACGACTGGCTGCGTGGCGATGCGGGTGGTGCCAGTGCGCAGGTCGAGCGCAGCGTGTTCTGGCAGTTGCCGCAGCCATGGCTGCGCCAGGCCCTGCCGCCTTATCCGCAGCAGATGGTGATGAGTGAAGGCAAGCGTCACCCACGGCGTAGAGCCCAGCCCGAGGGCGAAGTATACCGGCGCTTCGATGCGCGTCTGGGCGCCTGGATATCCCTGCGCACGTTGGACATCGATCAGGATCTGCAGCGCTTCAATCGCTGGCAGAACACGCCACGCGTCCTGCATTTCTGGCAGGAGGGCGGCGATCTGGAACAGCACCGCAAGTACCTGGAGACCATCGCTGCCGATCCGCATGTCTACAGCCTGATCGGTTGTTTCGACGACCAGCCCTTCGCCTACTTCGAGCTTTATTGGGCCAAGGAAGACCGCATTGCGCCTTTTTATGTCGCGGACGACTATGATCGCGGCATCCACATGCTGGTGGGGGAGCAGGCCCATCGCGGGCCGCACAAGGTCGCCAGCTGGCTGGCGGCGCTGACCCATTACGCCCTTCTCGACGACCCGCGTACAAACCTGGTGGTAGCCGAGCCGCGTGCCGACAACGCGAAGATGATTGGCTATATGCAAACGCTGGGCTACTACCGGGAAAAGGAGTTCGATTTCCCTCACAAGCGTGCGGCGCTAATGGCAATCGGCCGCGAGCGCTTTTTTGATAGCGGGGTGTTGTGTTGAACGCATCGGGAATCGCGCAGGGTGATTGAGGCACTGGCGCCCCTGTTCATCGGCGACTTCTCCTCTTATCGGGACACTCTGGTGCTGCACGATGACCCAAGGCCTTCGGTGCCGCTGCGCGAGCTGCTCAGCGCCGAGGGGCTGCCGGCGCTGCTGGTGCGCTTCGGCGAGGCGCACGCAGGCGGTGATCGACGCGCGCTGCTGTCGCAGTGGTCGAAGCATTATTTCGTACGCCTGATTCCGCCGGTGGTAGCCGCCGCGTTGGTGCTGAACCGGCGCCTGCCGCTAGGCCTCGATGACATCGAGGTGGTACTTGATAGGGAGCACTTGCCACAGGCTTTCAAGCTGCGCGATGCGGGGGAGCCGTTCGCCCCTGGCAATCCCTTCGAGCGTTTCACTCATCTCCAGCATGATCACTTGGCCCCCCTGATCCAGGCGTTCACCGCGCAGGTGAAGATCGCTCCGAAAGTGCTGTGGAGCAACGCCGGCAATTATTTCGAGTGGATTCTGACGGCGCTGGGCAAGGTCCTGCCGGCGCCGCTGCTAGCTGACGGATTCAGCCTCTTGCAGGCCGCCCAGCAGCCTGATGGGCGGCGCAATCCGCTGTATCAGCCGGTGCGTTATGTCGAGCTGCAGGGCGCTGCGTTGCCGTGGCGGCAGCGGCGGGTGTGCTGCATTCGCTATTTGCTGCCCGAACTGGAACTGTGCGAGAACTGCCCGCTACTCGACGAGCCCCCGGCGCAGGCAGCCGGTTCGGCCTCCTGAGGCGACCCGTTCAGTACAGGTAGCTGATCGGCGAGCCGTCCGCCGGATTGGCCATCACCCCCATGGGCACGCCGTAGATACGCTCCAGGGTCTCGCCGTGCATCAGCTCGGTCGGGCTGCCTTGCGCCAGCAGGCGCCCGCTGTGCAGGGCCAGCAGGTGATCACAATAGCGCGCAGCCATGTTGATATCGTGCAGCACTACCAGTACGCCCAGGCCCAGCTCACGGCTGAGATCGCTGACACGCGACAGGACTTCCACCTGGTGGGCGATATCCAGCGCAGAGGTGGGTTCGTCGAGCAGCAGGTAGCGGGTGTTCTGTGCCAGCAGCATGGCCAGCCAGACACGCTGGCGCTCGCCACCGGACAGATGATCGACCAGACGATCGGCAAACATGCCAGTGTCGGTCAGGTCCAAGGCGCGCTCGATGCGCGCGCGGTCTTCACTGCCCAGACGGCCAAGGGCGCCATGCCAGGGATAGCGGCCAAAGCCCACCAGCTCGCGTACGGTAAGACCCTCGGTCTGGGGCAACTGCTGCGGCAGATAGGCTACCTGACGGGCGAAATCGCGCTGACCCCACGCCGGCAACGGTTTGCCGTCGAGCAGGATCTGGCCACCGCTGGGCGACTGCTGGCGGGCGAGCAATTTGATCAGAGTGGACTTGCCGGAGCCGTTGTGGCCGATCAGGCCGACCATACGGCCGGCATCGATGCGCAGGTCCAGGGGATGCAGCAGGGTGCGTTCAGGAATGCTGAAACTGACGCTTTGCAATTCGAACATGAAGCCGTCCGCTGTGGGGTGCGAGGGGCGTCAATCTAATTCAAACGCTAATCGTTATCAATTTTCCGTTGATGTTGGATGGCATCGCTTGGAGGACAGAAGGCTTGCACGTGCAAGCCCTCTGTCGTTGGCATCAGGCCTTGCGCTGTTCTTCTGCCATGCAGGCAGCTGCAGTGAACAGGGCGTCGGTGGAGGAGTTCAGCGCGGTCTCCGCCGAGTCCTGAACGATGCCGATGATGAAACCGATAGCGACGATCTGCATGGCCACTTCGTTGGGAATGCCGAACAGGCTGCAAGCCAAGGGAATCAGCAGCAGCGAGCCACCGGCCACTCCCGAGGCGCCGCAGGCACTTATCGAGGCCAGGACGCTCAGTAGCAGGGCGGTGGGCAGATCGACAGCGATGCCCAGGGTGTGCACTGCGGCCATGGTCAGGACGGTGATGGTGATCGCCGCACCAGCCATGTTGATGGTGGCGCCGAGCGGGATCGACACCGAGTAGGTTTCCTCGTGCAGGCCCAGGCGCTGGCACAGTTGCAGGTTGACTGGGATGTTGGCGGCCGAGCTACGAGTGAAGAAGGCGGTGATGCCGCTTTCACGCAGGCAGGTGAACACCAGGGGGTAAGGGTTGCGGCGGATCTTCCAGTAGACCAGTGCGGGGTTGATGATCAGTGCCACCAGCAGCATGCAGCCGACCAGCACTACCAGCAGATGCAGGTAACCGAGCAATGCGTCGAAACCGGATTCGGCCAGGGTCGCGGCGACCAGGCCGAAGATACCCAGCGGCGCCAGGCGAATCACCAACTTGACGATGGCGGTGACCCCGTTGGACAGGTCGCCCAGCAACTGCTTGCTGCCGGCGCTGGCATGGCGGAAGGCGAAACCGAGGCCGATGGCCCACGCCAGGATGCCAATGAAGTTGCCGCGCAGCAGCGCGTTGACCGGGTTGTCGACCACGTTCATCAGCAGCGTCTTCAGGACCTCACCGATACCCCCGGGCGGCGTGAGCTCGGCAACCTGGCTGCTCAGTACCAGCGATGATGGAAAAGCGAAGCTGGCAACGACTGCTACCAGTGCGGCGCTGAAAGTGCCGATCAGGTACATCAGCAGAATCGGTCGGATGTGGGTCTGCTGGCCGTGCTGATGATTGGCGATGGATGACATCACCAGAATGAACACCAGGACCGGAGCGACCGCCTTGAGCGCAGAGACGAACACGTCACCGATGAAGCCTACGGACAGGGCTGCCTGCGGGGCGACGACGGCGAGGGCGATACCTGCGAGCAGACCGATGATGATCTGCGTCACCAGACTGATACGGTTGAGGAACTGCAGGGCAGGGTGCATGGCTTGGGACATCGCGTGGTTCTCTGGTTGCTGGGCGCGTTGCGAATGGCGTCGTGCCTGGTTCGAGAGGCTTCTCAGCAAGGCCTGCAGAAGGCCCGCCGAAAAATAGCGCGCGACTCTAGCACAGGCTCGCCAGGCGTCGTGATATGGATGGGCATCAGGGCGACAGGGTGCAATCCGGTGTCGCATCTCGATAAGCTTTGCCTGCTTGCAAGCCTCAGAGTTCGAGTCCGGCCCCTGCAGAGCTCTGCGTAGCGGTAGGTAGGGTGGGGTATAGGGCGAAGTGCTCGAGCGATGAGCGCATAACCTATATGCCGCCCGCGAGCGACGAAACCACGGCGATATGCTGTCGAACTGTTCGCTGCAGAATTCATCGAAAGTTACATCGTAGGCACGAGCATGGAATTTAACCGCGCTGCGATGACATAACGTCCAGGAGCGTCCTATTCTGGCTGGCCAGGCCTGACGCCGTTTATCGACACTGCGTACGAGGAGCTTTACCCGCCAATGCGATTGATCTGGAAGTCATTCCGCTCGCTGTACTTCGCCACCCTGCTGATGTTGCTCGGCTCCGGTCTGCTCAGTACCTACCTGGCGCTGCGCCTGGCCGATACAGTGGACGGTCTGTGGGTCGGTGCACTGATGGCGGCCAACTATTTTGGCCTGGTGCTGGGTGGCAAGTTGGGTCATCGCCTGATCGGTCGAGTGGGCCATATCCGTGCCTATGTGGCTTGCGCCGGGGTGGTTACCGCGGCAGTGCTGGGCCACGGCCTGGTGGAGTGGCTGCCGTTCTGGTTGTTCCTGCGCATGCTGGTGGGCCTGGGCATGATGTGCCAGTACATGGTGATCGAGAGCTGGCTAAACGAGCAGGCTGAGGCCAGGCAGCGCGGCCTGGTATTCAGTGGCTACATGGCAGCCTCCTATCTGGGGCTGATTCTCGGGCAGTTGGCCTTGGTGGTTCATCCCACGCTGGGGTTGGAGCTGCTGATGATGGTCGCCTTATGTTTCGCTCTGTGCCTGGTGCCAGTGGCGCTGACTCGCCGCCTGCACCCTGCTCCTTTACATCCCGCGCCATTGGAGTTGCGTTTCTTCCTCAGTCGGGTGCCGCTATCGCTGACTACTATTTCGGTTGCCGGTCTGCTCATCGGCTCGTTCTATGGTCTGGCACCCCTGTATGCCACGCGCATGGGCCTTTCCACGGAGGAGGTGGGCCTGTTCATGGGTAGCTGTATTCTGGCCGGCTTGCTGGTGCAGTGGCCTCTGGGCTGGTTGTCGGATCGCCATGATCGCGTGCGTCTGATTCGCGGTTGCGCGGTGCTGTTGCTGCTGGCGGCCCTGCCTCTTGCGGTGCTGCAGGAGAGCTTTCTCGGCCTGCTGATCTGCATCGGTTTTCTGGTCAGCCTTATGCAGTTCAGCCTCTATCCGCTGGCGGTGGCCCTGGCCAACGACCATGTGGAGCCGGAGCGGCGCGTGTCGCTCACGGCCATGCTGCTGGTCACCTTCGGCGTTGGCGCCTGTATCGGCCCCTTGCTGACGGGCGTGCTGATGCGTTTCTACGGGGCCAATATGCTGTACGTGTTCGTCTGCGTCTGCGCGCTCATCCTGATCTGGCGCATCCGCCCTGAAGTGGTGACGCATCTGCATCAGGTCGATGATGCGCCGCTGCAGCATATGGCCATGCCCGGCAACGTCACCAGTTCGCCATTGGTCGCTGCGCTTGATCCGCGAGTGGACGAGCAGACCGTACAGGAGCAGATGCAGGAGCCCGCTGCGGCCGCGGCAGCTGAGGGCCAGGAGAAGGTGCAGGCAGCCCAGTAAGGCCAGCCTGCAAGCTAGGTCTAGAAGGGGGCGTCGTTCTCGGTGCGGCGCGCCTCGCGCTGGAGCTGATAGACGAAGCGCTCAACCTGGCGTTGCTCCAGACCACTGATGCGATGGAAACGAGCGCCGACGAAAGTCATGTCGACCTTGTCCTCGTATTGCACATGGCGTATTTCCACTGCGCAGGTCAGGTTGCCGAAGGGTAGATAAGCCGTGAGACGCTCATGTACCTGGCCCCCACTCAACTGTTGGGTGACGTCGCCGGCAAAACGCAGCTTGCAGCCGCCGGCCGAGATATCCAGCAAGTGGCCGGGTAGCGGTTCACGCAGCTTGTCGCCATTGAGAACCACCTTGACCAGATCACTCAACTTTAACTGTGCGCGAAAGGCACTGCGGCGCTGGTGATAGATCGCTTCGGTGGGGAGAGGGGTCCAATAGCAGGGGGCGCCATCGAGCTCGCCAAGTTGCACATCATGATCACAGGTCCACGCCACGCGCACGCCATCGCGAAAGGCCTCGACGTTGAACGTCTCGCCCTGCTTGAGAAAACGCTCACCGTCGGTGGGGATGATCTCATCCAGGGCGATGCGTGCACGGTCCTTGTCAATTTCGACAAGGTAACTCTGAAAACGCTGAGCACGGCCCTTGAACTGGATAAGCAGAGGATCGTGGTTTTGTTGCAATTGACGCAGGGTGGCAATGATCTCGACGGATGTCTTGAGCACCTTGGGCGGTTGAGGACCGCTCTCGTCGTTGAACGCGCTGGACACAGTTCGGAACTCTCCGAGTTATGGACTACAACGGCACCAGCATACTGGCGAAGTGCCTGCATGTCCCTGTGCTTTTTATGATGAGGGGCTCAGGCCTGGCTGAGCGGCCTTTGCTGCGCGATTCTAGCGGCACTGCCGCGGCTGTCATAGAGCCCTGGCGTCTCACCGCCACGGAGGATGCCGAGGACGCTACCAACCGAGGCCTGGTTGGCGCGGATCAAACGGCCATTGCGCAGATTGGCTTCCTGGCAGCGCTGTAGCAAAGTGGACAGTTGCTCGCTGCGAGCGAGCAACTGATCGCCTACGGAAGACTTGCCTGCCAATGCTGTCAGGCCCTCACGGTCAGCGTTCAGCCCGGCATCTAGCAGTAGGCGGCTGCGCTCGGTGCCATGCTGTTGGAGCAGGGCAAGCAGAGGTTGCTTTTCGTTGAGCAGACTATCGAGGCGAGGTAGATCGCGTTCGGTAAGTGCCTGGAATTCGTTATCGATCAGCTCAAGCAGTTGCTCGGCGGTGCCGATATCGGAGGTGAACAGGTCAAGCAGGGCTGTGTCGTGCATGGCGGGCTCTTGGGGGTCGGGCGTCCAACACCCCCAGCGCAGCCCTGGGACTAGCGCTGGGATTCGAAGTCGAGCAGTTTCTGGGCGACGCGTTTGCTGTCGACCTGATAGCTACCGTCGGCGATGGCCTGTTTCAGCTGGGCCACACGCTCCTTGTTGACGATAGGCTGATCACGCAGCTTCTCGCCGATTGTTTGCAACTGTTGTGCCTCGCGGCTCAGTTGCACGGATTCGCCGCTTTTGGCGTTGCTTTGTTCATCGGTACCGGTGACAGGCGCCTTGTTCGGCTGTGCCGACTCACTGCGATTGCCAGCCTGAGTCGCGCCGGTACGCCCCGCATTGGCGGGCGTGTTGGCATTGTTCAGCCGGTTGAAGTCGATGACCATGATGCAGAACCTCGGACGATATGGTGGACGCTTGCCATGCTTTTCGGCCGCTGCCCGGAAAACTTTAGGACTAATTTCACTGCGTCGCTCAACAGTGTAGAAAATCGCCAGGCCTTTGCGCTACAAGAAACATGCCTACATGGCTACTTCCACTTGGCCAGGACCGACAACGCGGGCCCTGACCACTCGTTGCGAACGCAAGTTGCGAACATTGATCTGTTCACCCGGAGCGCCATCCGTCAGGGCTTCGCCCGGCATTCGTACGTTCACTGTGGTGCCCCGCGCGCTGATGACGACCTGATCGCCACGGCGTATAACTTCCGCGATCTGCAGATGGCTGGGAGCCAGAACCTGATCTCCACCTAGCTGTCGCGTCAATTTTTTGCCGATTGCTTGCGTCGTGTCTGTCAGGAAGTTTTGACCCAGTGGCCCGACGTCCCGTTCCATCATGCTCAGATCCGAAGCCTTGACGACGCTCATACGCTTGAGAGGGCGGGTCAATACGACGACTGGGCGATACAAGCGTATTTCAGCCGGCACGAAGACCGTCCAAGGTGCGCTGCCGTCGCAGCGCACGCGCGTGGTCACACGTCCCAGTGGCTGCGCCGGGCTTTCCAGGGTGGTGGTCAGCGGTTGGTCACACAGGGGCAGACGTAACCGTGGGTCGAGACGATTGACGCGAACCTCATGGCGGCCCTGAATTTCGCTACGCTGTAGATATTCAGTGGTGGCCTGCTCAAGAAAGGACTCGGTAGCGCCGATAAGTTGATCGGTACTGGTGAAAGTCGCAGCCGCAGTAGCGCTGTAGCCGAGTGTCGGCAAAGCGAGTAAAACGGACAAAGGGGCGAGGCACTTTGCCAGTAGCTGACGGAATGATGACGTTCTAGGCTTCATGAATGATGTAAAGCAAGCCCCGTGCCGCCTGCTAGGCTGCTAGGCTGCTAGAGGCAGGCGTTACCAATACGATAAGGAGTCCGGGCATGGCCGGGTTGATGGATTCGGTTAACCAGCGCACGCAGCTGGTAGGGCAGAACCGTTTGGAGTTGTTGTTGTTCCGCCTGGAAGGCCCACAGCTTTACGGCATCAACGTATTCAAGGTGAAGGAGGTGCTGCAGTGCCCCAATCTCACCATCATGCCCAAATCCAGCCGGGTGGTGCGGGGGGTGGCCAACATTCGTGGCGGCACCATCCCCATTCTTGACCTTTCCATCGCCACCGGACGGGCACCGCTGGAAGACCTCAAGACCAGCTTCGTCATCATTACCGAGTACAACACCAAGGTTCAGGGGTTTCTGGTGCGCTCGGTGGAACGTATCGTCAACATGAACTGGGAAGAGATCCATCCGCCACCCAAGGGCACCGGGCGCGATCACTACCTGACCGCTGTTACGCGGCTCGATCAGCAACTGGTCGAGATCATCGATGTCGAGAAGATTCTTGCCGAGGTTGCGCCGACCTCCGAAGTGATCTCTGCCGGCGTCATCGATGATCAGGTGCAGAGTCAGGCGGTGACCAAGCATGTGTTGATCGTCGATGACTCTTCGGTGGCGCGTAAGCAGGTTTCGCGCTGCCTGCAAACCGTAGGAGTCGAGGTGACCGCGCTGAATGATGGCCGTGAGGCACTCAATTATCTGAAGAAAATGGCAGACGAGGGGCGCTTCCCCGACAAGGAACTGTTGATGCTGATTTCCGATATCGAGATGCCCGAGATGGACGGATATACACTGACGACTGAGATTCGTAGCGATCCGCGCATGCAGAAGCTGCATATCCTCCTGCATACTTCACTTTCTGGTGTATTCAACCAGGCGATGGTGAAGAAGGTCGGGGCTGACGACTTCCTGGCCAAATTCAAGCCGGATGATCTGGCGGCGCGTGTTGTCGATCGCATTCGTGTATCGGATGGGGGCTGAAGGGGCAACCTTCAGCGAATGTAATGGTAGGTGAGGCGGCACTAGTGTCTTCAGGTAATTTGGATTTTGAGCAGTTCCGGACTTTCCTGGAAAAGGCCTGCGGTATTCTGCTTGGCAGCAACAAGCAGTACCTGGTTTCCAGCCGTCTGAACAAGCTGATGGAACAGAACGGCATCAAAACCCTGGGCGAGCTGGTGCAGCGCATGCAAAGCCAGCCGCGTGGGGGGCTGCGCGAGCAGGTGGTAGATGCCATGACCACCAACGAGACCTTGTGGTTTCGCGACACCTACCCCTTCGAGGTGCTCAAGAATCGTGTGCTGCCTGAGCTGATCAAGGCCTATCCGGCCCAGCGCCTGCGTATATGGTCCGCGGCCTGCTCTTCCGGCCAGGAGCCGTACTCGCTGTCGATGTCCATCGATGAGTTCGAGCGCAGTAATCTCGGTCAGCTCAAGGCTGGCGTGCAGATCGTTGCCACCGATCTTTCGCCTTCGATGCTGGCCAACTGCAAGTCCGGCGAGTACGACAGCCTTGCCATGGGGCGCGGCCTTTCTCAGGAGCGCCTGCAGCGTTATTTCGACCCCAAGGGGCCGGGACGCTGGCAGGTCAAGGCGCCGGTCAAGAGTCGTGTTGAGTTTCGCCCGCTCAATTTGCTGGACAGCTATGCTGCGTTGGGCAAGTTCGACATCGTGTTCTGCCGAAATGTCCTCATCTATTTTTCGGCTGAGGTGAAGAAGGACATTCTTACGCGTATCCATGCCACCCTGAAACCGGGCGGCTACCTGTTCCTTGGCGCCTCTGAGGCCCTCAACGGCCTGCCGGACAAATACCAGATGGTGCAGTGCAGCCCTGGGATCATCTACAAGGCGAAGTAGTGCTAGGCGCGTTCGCAATCAGCAACGGGAGGCCATATGGCCTCCCGTTTGCGTTTCTGAGGTCTGAAAACGGTAGGCGCGCGTGTACACCAGCCGTTTGGCGTGTTGCTTACAGGCCGGCACCCTGCGGTTCGGCGGGGCGGCAATCTGTCCGATTGGCTTTGCCGTTTACTTGCCCGTAGGCGGAAAGGCCTTGCCGCTTTGCCGCTTTTTATCGCTTTGCATGCTCTTAATGCTTTGATTTTATTGGGATAAATAAATTGGCACAGCCTTTGCTGAATAGCTCGCAACAGTGACCACATCGCCTCAGCGGCAAAGGTTCAGAATATGAGCATCAACTTCGGCAAAGCACTCGGCATCCATGAACAGGCCCTAGGTTTCCGCGCCCAGCGCGCAGAGGTGCTGTCCAATAACATCGCCAACGCCGATACGCCGAACTACAAGGCGCGCGACCTGGACTTCGCCAGCGTGCTGGCCGAGCAGAATAGTCGCATGCAGCGCGGCGGTGTCGCCCTGAACCGTACCGACAGTCGGCATATCCCAGCAGAGGGCCTGAATAGCGGTGAAGCCGAGCTGCCTTATCGCACGCCGTTTCATGCCTCGCTCGATCAGAACACCGTCGACCTGCAGATCGAACAGGCGAGCTACGCCGAGAACGCTGTGCAGTTTCAGGCCAGCTTCACCTTCCTCAATAGCAAATTCAAAGGGCTGACTAGCGCCCTGCGCGGCGAATAAGGAGCGCGACCATGTCCCTTGCCAGTGTCTTCAATATCGCCGGAACCGGGATGAGTGCCCAGAGCACTCGCCTGAACACCATCTCCAGCAACATCGCCAACGCCGAGACTGTGTCCTCGAGCCTGGATCAGACTTACCGTGCGCGCCACCCGGTCTTTGCCACCGTGTTCCAGCAGGCGCAGGGCGGTGATCGTGGTTCGCTGTTCGCCGAGCAGGACGAGGCCGGTCGTGGCGTTCAGGTGCTGGGCGTGATCGAGGATCAGAGCAGCCTGATGCCGCGTTACGAGCCGGATCATCCGATGGCCAACGCCGACGGTTACGTCTACTACCCGAATGTCAACGTGGTCGAGGAAATGGCCGACATGATCTCTGCCAGTCGTGCCTTCCAGACCAACGTGGAAATGATGAACACCGCCAAACAGATGCTGCAGCGTGTGCTGACCCTGGGTCAGTAAGGTATCGAGGAGACTAGGGATGAGCACAGTAAGCGGCACTAGTTCGGTATTGGATCAATACCAGATCAAGCAAGACACTAAGCAGAACAAGGATCTTGGCAAGAACGAGTTCCTTAACCTGCTGGTGGCACAGTTGAACAACCAGAATCCGCTGGAGCCGCAGGGCAACGGTGAGTTCATCGCCCAGTTGGCCCAGTTCAGCCAGGTCGAAGGTATCGAGAAGCTAAACACCAGCATGGGCTCCATGCTGTCCAGCTTCCAATCGTCGCAGGCCTTGCAGGCGTCGTCACTGGTCGGGCGCAAGGTGATCGTCCCGAGCGAAAAAGCGGTGGTTGATACCAGCGAAAGCCTCAAGGCCAGCACTGTACTGCCTGTGAGCAGTAGCAACGTTTACGTCAATGTCTACGACAACTCTGGGTCGCTGGTTAATCGTATCAACCTGGGGGAGCAAGCTGCCGGCAATGTCAGCTTCATTTGGGATGGCAAGGACTCCAGTGGAAACGTTGCACCGCCAGGTACCTACAAATTCGAAGCGCAGGCGACCTACGGCAGCGAAACCAAGGGGCTCTACACCTTGCTTCCGGCCAACGTCGACAGCGTTACCCTGGGCGGCAATGAGCTGATGCTCAACCTTGCCGGTCTGGGCAGTGTTCCGCTTTCACAAGTGCAGGTCATCGGCCAGTAATTATTGACGCCGGTCGTTCCGGCAAAGGAGTCTTCCATGTCGTTCAATATCGGTCTCAGTGGTCTGCGTGCTGCGACCAGCGACCTCAATGTCACTGGCAACAACATCGCCAATGCCGGCACAGCGGGCTTCAAGCAGTCGCGCGCCGAATTCGCCGATCTTTACGCTTCATCGATGCTCGGAACCGGCAAGAACCCGCAGGGCAGTGGTGTGCTGCTGGCTGATGTCGCCCAGTTGTTCAATCAGGGCAATATCAATTACACGCAGAATGCGCTGGACATGGCGATCAACGGAAACGGCTTCTTCATGACCAGCAACAATGGTGAGATGAGCTATACACGTTCCGGTTACTTCGGTACTGACCGTGATGGCTACATCGTCAATAACTTCGGCTATCGCCTTCAGGGTTACGCCGCTGACGATAGCGGCAACATCTTGCCGGTGCAGTCCGATCTGCGCGTCAGTGCTGGTCAGCAGGAGCCCAAGGCCACCACTACTGTCACTCAGCGGATCAACCTGAACTCAAATGCTGTGCGTCCAGCCAATGCCGGAACCATGGCGGCGCCAACCTTCGATCCGAGCGATTCGAAGTCTTTCAACTGGTCCACATCGACCAATATCTATGACTCGCAAGGCAATGCCCACGTTATGAGCCAGTACTTCGTCAAGAATGAAGCGCCGGCCAACAATGGCTGGGTCATGCATGTACTGATCGACGGCGTCAATCCGCGGGACCCGAGCAGCACTCAGCCCTTCAGCTATGCAGTGAACTACGATGCAGCTGGCCAGCTGGCAGATCCGGCGCTGACCCCTCTAGCCAGTACGCCGCCCAACCCGGCTCTGGATGCTCCTGCCATTCCAACCGGTACGCCCAATGGCATTTTTGCCCTGGCTGAGGCCGACTGGGTGCCGGCCGAGAAGGACCCGGTCAACCCGGGAACCATGGTGGCCAATGGGGCCGATAGCGAGGCTTTCACCTTCGACATGCGTGGCTCGACGCAGTACGCCGCGTCCTTCGGTGTCAATGCGGTCAGTCAGGACGGTTACACCACAGGTCAGCTTGCCGGGATCGAGGTCGACGATACCGGCATTATCTTCGCCCGTTACACCAATGGTCAGTCCAAGGTACAGGGGCAGGTTCTACTGGCCAACTTCGCCAATGTGCAGGGTTTGAGCCCCGTGGGCAAGACCGCTTGGGTGCAGTCGTTCGAATCAGGCGAGCCGGTGATCGGTACGCCGCGCAGCAGCACCTTGGGTGCTCTGCAGGCCGGCGCGCTGGAAGACTCAAACGTTGAGCTGTCCGATCAACTGGTTAATCTGATCGTGGCTCAGCGTAACTACCAGGCCAACGCCAAGACCATCGAAACCGAGAGTGCAATCACTCAGACCATCATCAACCTTCGTTGATGATTCCAAGGTGAGATAAAGCGGCAAGCCAGGCTTGCCGCTTTGCCGTTCCAGGGCCGGCAAAACCTCGCCGCCGGCCTGTCTCCATTTGCATCTTTCTCTTTTAAATTCCTTTTAAATCAGTGTTTTGAGGTTATTTTTCGAAGTTGGCACAGCGCTTGCTTTTTTGCTTGCAAAGAGCCAAGGGCACGTCGCCCACTCGGAGAGTTACCATGGACAAGATGCTGTACGTCTCCATGACCGGAGCGCAGAACAACACAATGGGTCTGCGCGCCCACGCCAACAACCTGGCGAACGTTTCCACCTCGGGGTTTCGTCGCGATTTCGAGCAGGCGCGCTCCATGCCTCTGTTCGGTGAAAGCTATCCGGCGCGAGTGTTCGCCATGAGCGAGCGGCCAGCCACAGACTTTCGCCCCGGTTCACTGCAGGAAACCGGCCGCGACCTTGATGTCGCCGTTGGTGGTAAGGGCTGGATTGCGGTGCAGGCGCCTGATGGCAGCGAAGCCTATGTGCGTACTGCCAGCCTGAATATCGACGCGCTGGGTATGTTGCGCACCGGCAACGGTTTGCCGGTGATGGGCAATGCCGGGCCAATTGCCGTGCCGCCAGAGCAGAAGGTGGAAATCGGCCAGGACGGCACCATCAGTATTCGTGCCCTTGGTGAAAATCCCAATGTGCTGGCCGAAGTAGACCGCATCAAACTGGTCAACCCTGATCCGAAAAGCATGGAGAAGGGTACCGATGGCCTGATCCGGGTCAAGGGGCAGCCCGAGGTCGAGGCCGACGCTACGGTTCAGGTGACTTCCGGCTTTCTCGAGGCGAGCAACGTCAATGCCGTCGAGGAGATGACCGCAATCCTTTCCCTGTCCCGTCAGTTCGAGCTGTCGGTAAAGATGATGCGTACCGCCGAAGACAACTCGTCAGCGATGGCGCGGGTTTTGCAGATTAGCTAATTACCAGCACGCAGCGTCGTAAAAACGGCGCTCGAGGAGAAACGATATGCTTCCGGCACTGTGGGTCAGCAAGACCGGTTTGTCCGCCCAGGACATGAACCTGACCACCATTTCCAACAACCTGGCCAACGTCGCGACCACGGGCTTCAAGCGTGATCGCGCCGAGTTCGAGGATTTGCTTTACCAAATCCGCCGTCAGCCGGGTGGTCAGACTAGCCAGGACAGTGAGCTGCCTTCCGGCCTGCAGTTGGGGACCGGTGTCCGTGTTGTGGGAACGCAGAAAATCTTCACCGCCGGCAGTTTGCAGACTACTGAGCAGCCGCTCGACCTTGCCGTCAATGGCCGTGGTTTCTTCCAGATCCTCCAGCCCGATGGCACCGTTTCCTATACCCGTGACGGTAGCTTCCATCTGAATTCCGACGGCCAGATCGTCACCTCCCAGGGGTTCGCTCTGGAGCCGGCCATCGTTCTCCCGGCAGAAGTACGCACCTTCACCGTTGGTGAAGACGGGACCGTATCGGTGACAACCGCAGGTAACGCGCAGGCGCAGGTGATTGGCAACATCCAGCTGGCTGACTTCGTCAACCCGGCAGGCCTTGAGGCGATCGGCAACAACCTGTTCCTCGAGACCGGCTCAAGCGGTGCTCCACAGGTCGGCAACCCGGGCCTCAATGGTTTGGGCACCACGCTGCAGAACACCCTGGAGAACTCTAACGTCAGCGTGGTGGAAGAGCTGGTCAACATGATCACCACCCAGCGCGCCTATGAAATGAACTCCAAGGTGATTTCCACCGCCGATCAGATGCTTTCCTTCGTGACGCAGAACCTCTGATCCTTTTGACTTTGTTGTGAACGCCGCGAGGTAGTGGTTATGAACCGGCATATGATCTTTTCCCCCCTGTTGGCTGGCGTGCTGCTCAGCAGCGGCTGTGTGGCGCCGACAGCCAAGCCGGATGATCCCTATTACGCCCCCGTATTGCCGCGCACACCGCTGCCGGCGGCGCAGAACAACGGCTCTATCTATCAGGCAGGGTTTGAAAATGGCCTGTATGACGATCGCAAGGCATTCCGCATCGGTGACGTCATCACCATCACCCTCAACGAGCGTACTCAAGCCAGCAAGAACGCCAACAGCAATATTAAGAAAGACAGCAGTGCCAATCTGGGAGTGACCTCTTTGTTCGGCTCCACGCCTTCGGCTACCAACCCGCTTACGGGTGGCAACATGAGCCTAGGTGCGCAGTTTGATGGCCAGCGTGAGGCCAGTGGTTCCGGCCAGACCGGGCAAAGCAACAGTCTTTCGGGTTCGATCACCGTCACCGTCGCTGAGGTGCTGCCCAACGGTATTCTCGCTGTTCGCGGTGAGAAGTGGATGACGCTCAATACCGGCGATGAACTTGTTCGTATCTCGGGCTTGGTACGTGCTGACGATATCGCTACCGACAATACCGTGGCCTCCACTCGTATTGCCGATGCGCGCATCACGTATTCGGGGACCGGCGCCTTCGCTGATGCGAGTCAGCCCGGTTGGTTGAGTCGCTTCTTCGTCAGCCCGCTGTGGCCGTTCTGATCGGGGTGTTAGAGATGAAATCCTGGCTGACTCATTCTTCGTCCGCGCTGCACGGTCGTCTCTCTCAATGGTGCGCGCGAGCCACGGCAAACGGGGCTGCACGCAAGGCGTTCGCAGTGACGTCGGCTTCCGCCGGAACTCGAGCTCAGGGTCTCGAGTCCGCGCGTGCCGGTGCGTGCCGCCGTCAGTTCGCTGTCGCCCATCGCGGCTATCGTCATCGCGGCGCCAACGATTGGCTGCTGTTGGCCACTATGCTCGCCTGCATGCTGTTGAGCTTGCCGACGCAGGCCGAGCGCCTTAAGGATCTGGCCTCGATCCAGGGCGTGCGCAGCAACCAGTTGATCGGTTACGGTCTGGTGGTCGGCCTCAATGGCAGTGGTGACCAGACCACCCAGACGCCTTTCACCGTGCAAACCTTCAACAATATGTTGGCGCAGTTCGGCATCAAGGTCCCGCCAGGCGGCAACGTGCAGTTGAAGAACGTCGCTGCGGTTTCGGTGCATGCCGACCTGCCGGCTTTCGCCAAGCCGGGGCAGACCATCGATATCACGATTTCGTCCATCGGTAACGCCAAGAGCCTTCGCGGTGGCAGCCTGTTGATGACCCCGCTGAAGGGCATCGATGGCAACGTTTACGCCATCGCCCAGGGCAACCTGGTGGTGGGTGGCTTCGATGCCAGTGGCGCCGACGGCTCGCGCATCACCGTCAACGTACCGTCTGCCGGCCGTATCCCCGGTGGTGCCACTGTGGAACGTCCGGTGCCGAGCGGTTTCGATCAGGGCAACTACCTGACCCTGAATCTCAATCGTCCCGACTTCACCACGGCGAAGAACATCGTCGACCAGATCAACGATCTGCTTGGCCCCGGTGTGGCTCAGGCCATCGATGGAGGGTCGATCCGCGTCAGCGCACCGCTCGATCCCAACCAACGAGTCGACTACCTGTCGATTCTGGAGAACCTGCAGGTCGAGGCCGGCAAGGCAGTGGCCAAGGTGATCATCAATTCGCGCACTGGCACCATCGTCATCGGCCAGGACGTCAAGGTGCAACCGGCCGCCGTTACCCACGGCAGCCTGACCGTGACGATCACCGAAGACCCTATCGTGAGCCAGCCCGAAGCATTGTCCGGTGGGCAGACTGCCGTGGTGCCACGTTCTCGAGTGGGCGCCGAGCAAGAGGCCAAGCCAATGTTCAAGTTTGGCCCTGGCACCAGCCTCGACGAGATCGTCCGTGCAGTTAACCAGGTGGGTGCGGCACCTTCCGACCTGATGGCCATCCTGGAGGCGCTCAAGCAAGCCGGCGCCTTACAGGCTGACCTGATCGTGATCTGAGGAGGATCGCCAGCATGGATTCTCGACTCTCAGCCGGTCTGCTCGGCAACGGCAAAAGCCCGATCGACAGTGGTGCTTTTACCGACTTGAACCGCCTCAACCAGTTCAAGGTCGGCGGCGACACCGAGCAGAACATCCGCAAGGTCGCTCAGGAGTTCGAGTCGCTGTTCATGAACGAGATGCTCAAGGCCATGCGTTCGGCCAACGCTGCGTTCGGCGAGGGCAACTTCATGAACAGCAACGAGAGCAAGACCTATCAGGACATGCATGACCAGCAGTTGGCAGTGACGCTCTCCAAGGAAGGGCGCGGTATCGGTCTGGCTGACGTACTGGTGCGGCAGATGTCGAAGATCAAGCAGCCGTCGAGCCGGCCCAATCCCTTTGCGCAAATCGAGAAACCGGTTGCTGCGTCGAGCGAAACCAAAGCCGATAAGGTGGCCAGCAGCGAAGGCTTCCGTGACGACGTGGCGCTGCTCAACCGCCGCCGCCTGGCTGTGCCTGGCAAGCTGGCTGATCGTCTGCTGGCGGGCATCGTGCCGTCGACCGGAGAGGGCGAGGGCAAGGCTTTGGCGGGCAATGACTGGATTCCTGCACAGATCGCAAGTACTGCCTCCAAGGGCCAGGGGCTTAGTCTTGGCAACAGCGATGCATTGACCGGGCGTCGTATCGCCCAGCCGCCACTGGCACCTGGCAAGGCCGCCTTCAGTTCGCCGCAGGAGTTCGTTGCCACCATGTTGCCTATGGCGGAAGCGGCTGCCGAGAAGATCGGTGTCGATCCGCGTTATCTGGTGGCCCAGGCCGCGCTGGAAACTGGCTGGGGCAAGTCGATCATTCGTACTGGCGATGGCCAGAGCAGTCACAACCTGTTCGGTATCAAATCCCACAACAGCTGGGACGGCGAGTCTGCCCGCGTGCTCACGACTGAATACAAGGGTGGCAAGGCCGTAAGGGAAGCGGCCAACTTCCGTGCCTACGACTCTTATGCGCAGAGCTTCGACGATTACGTCAGCTTCCTGCAGAACAACGGCCGCTATGAGAAGGCGCTGAACGTCACCGAGAACCCGGAGCGATTCGTCAAGGAACTGCAGCAGGCCGGCTACGCCACCGACCCGAACTATGCACGCAAGATTTCGCAGATCGCCCGCAAGATGCAGACCTATCAGGCCATCGCCGCTGCCGATAGCGCCACCACAAGGACTTGAGGTTGAACCATGGCTGACCTATTGAACATAGGCCTCTCGGGCCTGGCGGCGAATAAGACCTCGCTGGCCGTTACCGGTCACAATATCGTCAACGTCAATACACCTGGCTTCTCCCGTCAGGAGACGATCCAGGCCACTCGCACGCCGCAGTTCAGCGGGGCCGGTTACATCGGTTCGGGTACCACCCTGACCGACGTAAGGCGCATCTATAACGACTTCCTCAATACCCAGGTGCGCAGCAGCACTGCACTCAACAGCGATACCAAGGCGTACCTGAGTCAGATCAACCAGCTCGATTCGTTGCTGGCCGGTAGTAATACGGGGGTTACTCCTGCTATGCAGAAGCTGTTCGCAGCGCTGCAGACCGCAGCGGAAGACCCAGCCAACGTGCCAGCCCGGCAACTGGTGCTGTCCGAAGCGGAAGGCCTGGCCAAGCGTTTCAACAACATCTACGACCGCCTGTACGAGCAAAACGCGTTCATCAACAAGCAGCTCTCGGCGGTGACCGATCAGGTGAACCAACTGGCTACGTCCATTGCTGGCTACAACGATGCGATCGCCGTAGCGTCCTCCAATGGCCAGGCCCCCAACGACCTGCTCGATGCTCGTGAAGAGGCGGTGCGTAAGCTCTCCGAGTTCGTCGGCGTCACCGTGGTGCCGCAGGACGACAACTCCTATAACCTCTTTATCGGTTCTGGCCAGCCCCTGGTGGTGGGAAAGAATGCGGCGCGTCTGGAGGTGACACCGGGGCTGTCTGACCCGCTGCGCAGCGAGATCCAGTTTGTAAGCGGCAACTCGAAGCAGAATGTCAGTTCGCTGATCACTGGCGGAGAAATGGGCGGCCTGTTGCGCTATCGGCAGGACGTGCTGGATACATCGATGAATTCCATCGGTCGACTGTCCTTGTCCATCGCCGACCAGATGAATCGCCAGCTGGGGCAAGGGCTCGATCTCAATGGTGAGTTCGGCAAGGAGCTGTTCCGTCCGATCAACGACCCCTTGTTGCTGGCTCAGCGTAGCCTCGCGCGCATCGGCAACAGCGATCCGATGGCAAACCTCAACGTCAGCATCACCGACACCACGCGTCTGACCACCAGCGATTATGAAGTCGAGTTCACCAGCGCTACTGAATATGTGGTGCGCCGCTCTTCCGATGGCGCGATGTTCCCGGCCAGCCCGGCGACCTTCGATATCAACACGGTGCCCGCGCCGGAAGTCGACGGATTTTCCCTGAGCGTGGCGCAGGGCACCTTCGCTGCCGGCGACCGCTTCACCGTGATGCCGACCCGCAATGCGGCGCGCGACACCCGTGCCGATATGAAAAATCCGGAAGAACTGGCCTTCGCTGCTCCGCTGAAGACCGAGTCGAGCCCGGGCAATACCGGCACCGGTACCGTGAGCCAGCCCAGGCTCAGTACCGAGATCGACATCTACGATCCGGCAGCCCAGGCCGACATGGAGACCAGCCTGCGCAATGCCCCACCGATGCGCATTGTCATGGGCGCTGCCGGTGGTGCTACCCAGTCTTATGAAGTACTGGACATCAACGGCAACGTGATCAACAGCGGCAGCATTACGCCGGGGCAGAGCAACAAGATCACCATCAACGTGCCGGCTAATCCGCCGAACGTACCCAGCGCATTTGCCTACGAAGTAAGTATCGGCGGGCGCCCCTCGCAGGGCGACAATTTTTCGGTGTCGTTCAACACCAACGGCGTTTCGGATAACCGCAATGCGCTGAATCTGGTCGATTTGCAGAAGAAATCGGTGATCGGCATTAACCCGGCAGCGCCCGATACTACCGGAGCGAGCTTCTCCGATGCCTATGGAGATTTGGTCGAGCGAGTTGGCACCCTGACCAGCCAGGCAAGGGTCGATGGTGAGGCGACTGGCGCGATTCTCAAGCAGGCCACCGACAACCGTGATTCTGTTTCCGGGGTAAACCTCGATGAAGAGGCTGCCAAGCTGATTCAGTTCGAGCAGTACTACCAGGCATCGGCACAGATCATTCAAGTTGCGCGCAACCTGTTCGATACTCTGATCAATTCATTCTGATAGTTGCCCTTCCCCCGGGAAGAGGTAGCCTGTGAAAGCAGGCTCGGCAAGAGGCACGCCACATGGTCATGCGCATTTCCTCCATCCAGGCCTTCAATAACGGCGTCTCCGGCCTGGGGCGCAACTATTCCAACCTGATCCGCACCCAGGAGCAGATCAGCAGCGGCAACCGCATCCTCACACCCGCTGACGACCCGGTCGCTTCGGTTCGTCTGCTGCAGCTAGAACAGCAGCAGGCCATGCTCACCCAGTACAAGAACAACCTGGTCGCTGCAGACAACAGCCTGGTCCAGGAAGAGACCACCCTCAACTCGATCAATACCGTTATGCAGCGCGTTCGCGAGCTGGCTGTGCGTGCGGGTGGCGGGGCATTGTCGGCCGACGACCGGAAATCAATCGCCAAGGAACTGGAGGAGCGTGAGGCCGAACTGCTCAACCTTATGAACAGCCAGAACGCCCGTGGCGAGTACCTGTTCAGCGGTAACCTGGGCAAGACTGCACCCTTCGTACGCAACCCCGATGGCACCTACTCCTACATGGGCGACGAAGGTCAACGCAGCCTGCAGGTCGCCAGTTCCACCAATGTGGCGATCAACGACAACGGCAAGCGTCTGTTCGAGAACGTGACCAACGCCAACCGCACGGTCAGCGACAGCGGTGTCAACAATCCGGCGCTGCCTTCGCCGCCGCTGCCGAGTACTACCATCGCACCAGTGCCTGCCGATGAGCAGCGGGTGTTCATGTCCCCTGGCGTGGTTGAAGATGGCCGTGCGTTCAGCGCCGACTTCCGCAATGGCGAGCCATACTCGCTCGCCTTTGTCAGTGGCAGCGAATTTCGTATCTATGATGCTTCCGGTGCCGACGTGACCTCGGAGATTCCGGGGGGCGGCAAGATCGACCCGCTGACCAGTAGCGGCAATACCATCAACTTCCGCGGTTTGCGCTTCCAGCTCGACGTGGTGCTCAAGGAAGGGGATAACCCGCAGGACCTGGATAACCTCCTGGCAGATATCCAGCCACCGGCTACGGCCGGCACGCCTGGTGTCGGCACCCACAGTTTCACCTTGCAATCGGCGCCCACGGAATTTGCCGTGACTCGCTCGTCCACCAACACCTCGGCCGCCGTTATATCGGGGGGAGCCATCGTCAATCAGGGCGTTTTCGATGGCCAGTTCCCCACGTCAGGCGTCGTGGTGCGTTTCACCAACGCTAACGACTATGAGGTTTACGCTCAGCCTATGGGGCCGAACAGTACCGTGCTCACGACGGGCACGGTGACGGCCCCCTATCCTGCAACCTTCGACGTCTATGGCGCGCAGTTCACTATGTCCGGCCCGGCCGCTGCTGCCGGGGGCGACGAGTTCGGCGTGCAACCGCAGTTCCAAGAACAGCGCAGTATTCTCGACAGCATCGCTCGCCTGCGCCAAACGCTGGAATCCTCGCCTACCTCACCAGCCGGTAACCTGGCTATTCGCGATGAGGTGGCCATCGCCCTGAAGAATTTCGACAACGGGGTGGCTAACGTCGATGAGGTCCGCACCGAGATCGGAGCTCGGCGCAATCTGATCGATACCACTCAGATTGATAATGAGGATGTCACCCTGGTTAACAAGTCCGTGCAGGCCGAGTTGCGCGAGCTGGATTACGCCGAGGCATTGTCGCGCCTGTCGTTCCAGACCATCATTCTCGAAGCGGCGCAGCAGAGCTACGTGAAGATCGCAGGGTTGAATCTGTTCAATCAGTTGCGTTGAGCCGCAGTCGCCTGGCTGCTCGCAGTGGCGGCAAGGTACGTTCTACTCATCAGGGATATGGCAGCGGCATGATCGAACAGATTCTGGCTTTTTCCACCAAGGCGGGTTCGCTCGCGCTGCTCGACGGTCGTCTGCACAGTGCCTGCGTATTGCCGCAAGTGATCTTCAGCGTCGCGCAGTGGCGCGAGAGCGCTGAAGCCTGTCTGGTCGAGGTACGCGCCAAGGGCTGGGCCAGCATGGCCGTGCGCAGCAGCAGTAGCCGTGAGGATGGCGAACAGTCGTCGGCTGCCGGGGCGTTCGATTCCTGCCTCAACGTCGCCCCCGACGGCTTGTCGGCCGCTATCGGGCAGGTGCTCGAGTCTATGGGCGGGCAGGGCGCCAGTGCGCACGATCAGGTCTTCGTCCAGCCCATGGTCGGTGATGTGCGCATGGCCGGGGTCGGTTTTGGCCTCGATCCGGCCACGCTGGCGCCGTACTTCGTGATCAACTACGACGAGAGCAGTGGGCGCACCGATGCCGTGACCTCCGGGCGCTCCAACGAACTGCGTACTTTCTATGCCCATCATGCCGCCTGTGAGCTGCCACCCTCGCTGGCTCCCGTGGTAGCGCTGCTGCGCGAGTTGCAGGCGTTGTTCGGGCGCCAGGCCATCGATATCGAATTCGCCATGGACGCGCAGGCGCGACTGTACCTGCTGCAGGTGCGACCGCTGGTGCTCGGCGCCGAACCGGTCGATGCCCAGGCGCATGGCAAGCTGGTTCGCCTGATTCACGACCGCATCGCCCAGGGCATTCGCCCGCAGCCCTTCCTGCATGGCGAGCGCACCGTGTTCGGGGTGATGCCGGACTGGAATCCGGCCGAGATCATCGGTGTGCGACCACGGCCACTGGCTCTGTCGCTGTACCGTGAGTTGGTGACCGACATGATCTGGGCCTACCAACGCAACAACTACGGCTACCGCAACCTGCGCAGCTTCCCGCTGATGCTGCATTTTCACGGGCTGCCCTACATCGACGTGCGCGTCAGCTTCAACTCCTTCATCCCGCGCGACATCGACGGAGCCCTGGCTGACAAGCTGGTCAACTACTACATCGAGCGCCTGTTGTCCGCGCCCAATCTGCATGACAAAGTCGAGTTCGAGATCGTTTTCTCCTGCTACACGCTGGATCTGCCGCAACGCCTGCAGGCCCTGCAGGATGCGGGGTTCACTGAGGCCGAGTGCCGACGCCTGGCCGACAGCCTGCGCGAGCTGACCAACCGTATCGTCCACAACGAAACCGGCCTGTGGCGCACCGATCGGCAGAAGCTCGACGTGCTGCTGGCCAGACGCGACGAGATCCTCGGTGCCGATACCGATCCGGTGACGCGCATCTACTGGCTGCTGGAAGACTGCCGTCGCTACGGTACGCTGCCGTTTGCCGGGCTGGCGCGGGCTGGCTTCATCGCCGTACAACTGCTGCGTTCGTTGGTCACCGTGGGCGTGCTCGACCAGAGCGAGTACGACGCGTTTCTCAACGGTCTATCCACAGTCAGTGGGCAGATGACTCAGGATCTTGCGCAACTGGATCGCACCACCTTCCTGGCGCGCTACGGCCACCTGCGGCCGGGCACTTACGACATCCTTTCGCCGCGCTACGACGAGGCGCCCGATCTGTATTTCGACTGGCACAACCTGGCGGTCGAGGCTCGCCACGACAGTGGCCGTTTCGCCCTGTCGCTGGCGCAGATGCGCGAGATCAGCCGCCTGCTCAGTGAGCACGGGTTGTCCCATGACGTGGTGGGGTTGTTCGATTTCCTCCAGGCCGGCATCGAATTGCGCGAATACGCCAAGTTCGTGTTCACGCGCAACCTGTCCGATGCGCTGTCGCTGTTCCGTGAACTGGGCCATGACCTGGGCTTCAGCGCCGAGGACATGTCCTACGCCAACATTCAGGTGATCAAGGAGCTGCATGCCGCCAGCGCCGACCCCAGGGAGCTGATCGCTGCCAGCATCGAGGAAGGGCGCCGGCGCTACGGCGAAACCTGTCAGATCGTCTTGCCGCCGCTGATCACTCGTGCCGAAGACGCCTTCTGTTTTCACCTGCCGCAGGCCGAGCCGAACTTCATCACCCAGCGCCAGGTGACGGGTTCGGTGATGGACTACCACCAGCGCGACCAGTTGCACGGGGCCATCGTCATGATTCCCAGCGCCGACCCCGGGTTCGACTGGATCTTCTCGCACCGCATCGCTGGCTTCATCACCGCCTATGGCGGTACCAACTCGCACATGGCGATCCGCGCCAACGAACTCGGCCTGCCTGCCGTGATCGGTGCAGGAGAGGTGCTTTATCGCAAGTGGGCTGCCGCACAGATGCTCAACATCGACTGCGCCAACCGACGCGTCGAGGTGTTGCGGTGAGGGTGGTGCTGGTCAGCCAGCGCGTTGATGTGCTGGCTGACCGCGGCGAGCGCCGCGATGCGCTGGATCAGCGCCTGGCGGACTGGCTGGCGAGCCACGGGCTTTTGCCGGTGCCGGTGCCCAATCGGGCCGAGCGCCTGGACGCCCTGTGGGCGCAAGTAAACCCCACCGCTGTGGTGCTCAGCGGCGGCAATGACCTGGCTGAGTACGGTGGCGATGCCCCGGAGCGTGACGCTGTCGAACGCGCGCTGCTGGCGCGGGCCATGGCCGAGCAGGTGCCGCTGTTTGCCCTGTGCCGTGGCGCGCAACTGCTGCTCGATGCCTTCGGCAATCGCCTGGAGCGGGTGGCCGGGCATGTTGGTACACGCCACCGTCTGCTGATCGACGGGCGTGAGACCGAGGTCAACAGCTACCACCAATGGGGTTGCCGTTCGCTGGCTGCGCCCCTGGAAGTCCTGGCACGCAGTGAAGATGGCGTGATCGAGGCCTTCTTTCACCCGCAGCTGCCGCTGCTGGGCGTGATGTGGCACCCCGAGCGGGAAGCGCCTTTCGCCGAGTTGGACGGCCTGCTCCTGAATCGCTGTTTGAACAAGGAATGAGCTTCCATGACACGTGCCATCATCCTCGCTGCCGGGCGCGGCAGCCGCATGGGCGAGCTGACCGCCGAGCAGCCCAAGTGCTTCGCTCGTCTGCACGGGCGTCGCCTGCTGGACTGGCAACTGCAGGCGCTACGGGGCGCCGGTATCGAGCGCCTGGCCCTGGTGCGGGGGTATCGCGGCGAGTGCTTTGACGAGCCGCTGACCTACTTCGAAAACCCCCGCTGGCAACAGAGCAACATGGTGCGCACCCTGCTGGCCGCAGATGCCTGGCTGGCGGCGGAGGCTTGCATCGTCAGCTACAGCGATATCTTCTACAGTGCCGCCACCGTGGCGACCCTGAGCCGGGTCAAGGCCGACCTGGCGATTGCCTACGATCCGCACTGGCATGCGCTGTGGTCACAACGTTTTGCCGACCCGCTGGCCGATGCCGAGAGCTTCCGCCTAGATGCCAGCGGCAATCTGGCCACCATTGGCGAGCGTTGTCAGAGCGTCGCCGAGATCGAGGGGCAGTACATGGGCCTGCTCAAGTTCACCCCGTCCGGCTGGGGGCAGGTGCGCGAGTTGTTGCTGCAGCGAGGCGACGAGGCGATAGACCGTCTGGACATGACCAGCCTGCTGCGCTTGCTGCTGCAGGCCGGTCTGCCAATCGCCGTGTCGCCGGTACAAGGCCCTTGGGGAGAGGTGGACGCTGCCGATGACCTGGCGCTCTATCACCGGCTGTTCACCCCAGAGGCGCTACACGCCTGAACGACTGCGTGTTCAGTCTGTCGCGCCGGGCAGGCTGAGTAGCGCCAGGTGCTTGAGCACCGGGTGAATGACGTAGTAGGTGTTGCCCTGTTCGGCGTCCTGTTGCAACACCACGTCCAGTTCGCCGCTGGCCTGATAGCGGCGCAGCACCTCCAGCAGCAGGTCGGCGCGGATCGCCGTGTCGTAGCGGCGGTCGATGTCGGTGCCCAGTGGAGGTGCCGGGTAGCGTTTGCGGGCCAGTACCGGGCCGGTGTCGATTTGAGTGTCGAGCAGAATGGCGCTGGCGGCGCAGACGCCTTCTTCCAGCAAGCTGTAGTAGACGGTCGTACTGCCACGGTAGTCGGGCAGCCAGCCGCTGTGTACATGCAGCAGCGGGATGCCCAGTTCGATCAGGGGCGGCTTGACGATCTGCCCGCCATACCCGGAGAAGATCACCAGACGCGGTGCCCGCTCACGCACGGCATTGATGACCTGCTGATCGTTTATGTCGCGTGTCGCCAGGCAGGTGATGGGTACATCGCAGTCGGCCAGGGTGCGGCTGAGGGGGATGCCCAGATCCGGCAGCAGAACCCCCATCAGCTCTCGGGCCGGCTCGCTCGGCGTCGTGGGGGATTGCGGCGCCTCGCCGAGCAGCAAGGCGTGGGAGGGCATCAGGCCATGGGCAGCCAGGGTCTGCACGTAAGCCTGGCTGCGCGCACTGTGCGCTGCGATCAGCAGAACGTCGTCGAGGTGGGTCATGGGGCGAGCTCCACGTTGGCCTGTGATGCAATGCGAGCGACCCAATCCTGTTCGGCCGCGATCAGCCAGGCGAGCTGAGCGCCCTGGGGCGGGCTCAGGCGCGGGAGAATCGAGATCAGGCTGTCGATGACCTTGAGCAGGCCATTGAGAAAGGGCAGGGCGCCAGGCTGCTCGGCTTGATGTAGGCACAGCACGGCGAATTGCAGGTAGATATTCAGGTCATCGTAGCCGTTATCGGCGACCGCCTTGAAGTTCACGTCATAGCGGCGGTGCAGGCGCTTGCTGACCTCGAAGCGTTGCAGCAAACGTTCGGCCAGGCGCCGCTTGCCCGGTGCATCCGCGGCCGCGTGCAACAGGTCGGCCAGCAGTGCAGCTGTATTCGCAGGGTGTTCGTGGTGTTCGGCGGCTACGGGTAACGGCACGGCCTGCGCTGGAGGCAGTTGCGCCAGCGCCGTCTGACGGCTCGCACGCCACGCCGGGAAGAAGGCCGTGCCGTGGTACTGACTGTAGAAGTAGGTGTTGCGCTCCTCGAGCCGATCACCCTGGCTGTAGGGGTAGTCGATGTCGCTCATGCCATCGACCCCTGTGCTCGTTGCAGGATGTCACGGGCCAATTCGGCTATGTCGGTCGGTTGGCTGGTGTCGATTTCCAGATCCGCTGCGCTGGGTGGCGGGAAGGGTATGTCCACGCCCACCATGTCGCTCATCTCGCCGGCCAGCGCCTGGCGGTAGAGCCCCTTGGTGTCGCGCTCGACCAGCGTCTGCATCGGCGGGTTGAGGTAGACCTCGTAGTAGTGGCGAAAGCGTGTGCGGTTGAGCGCGCGCAGATCGGGGAAGATCGACAGGATGCTGCATACCACGTTGATCTCCTGCGCATCGAGCCAGGCGCACAGCTCGAAGATGCGCTCGGCGTTGAGACGCCGCCCTGCCAGGCTGTAGTCCGCGGCCTGGGTATCCTGGCGGAAGATGCGCCGAACCTCGTCGCCATCCACCAGCAGGGTATTGGCTGCCTGCTGCTTCCACTGGCGGGTGATTTCGCGACCGAGTGTTGTCTTGCCCGAGCCGGACAGGCCGATCAACCAGATGACCATCAGCCTCTCCCTGCCAGGGAGCGGGCACTGTTGGCGATCGCCACGGCGGCTACCTGACCAGCGTAACCGTAGAACGGCGCGAAGTAGTAATGGCTGAGGGTCTTGCGGATCGGTCGCTGGGCCTCCCACAGGCTGGCATCCTCCAACAACTCTTCGAGGCGACCGCTGTGCTGGTTACCAAGGTGAGGCAGGTACTTGCGCAGCCAGATGTCCGAGGAGTCCTCGCCCATCAGCGGATCGGCTTCGGCCTTGGGCAGGTCGAGCAGCAGCACATTGCGATCGGTGTAGATGCCGCCGAAGGCGGAGCCACCGTAGTCGCACAGCAGGAAGTCGGCGAGCTGGAACAGCACGACGTTGTCGATATGTTCGCGGATCACGCAGGTGAAACGCTCCAGCTCGCGCATGCGCGCCGGCTCGTCGGTGATGGTGATCGGGTGGGGTTTGACGATGACGTTGTAGCGCGCCTGCAAACGTGCGACGGCGGCAGCGAACAGGTCGATCGAGCTGAGCGTGCTCCAGGTCGGCAGCCACACCACGGTCTGCCGATTGGGGGCGAGTTTCAGCTCGGTCAGGCGCGCTGTGCGATCCAGCGGCTGGTTGAAGAAACGGTCGAAGCGGGGGTAGCCCATCTGGATCTTCAGCGTGTCCTGGCAGAATTCCAGGTGCTCAGCCTGATAAGGGCCGAAGCAGAGGATGCTGTCGTACACCTGGTTCCAGGACTGGAAGTTCCAGCCAGCCTTGCCGTTGGCGTACATGAACCGCAGGTTGTAGCGGCCGATGGACTTGGGCAGGTAGGGCGAGTCTGCGCCACGCAGGTAATGCTGGGGGAAGTTCGACACCAGGGTGGTGTAGCGCTCCTTGCGGGCGAGCATTTCGCGTGCGTCGCGCCATGGCAACTGATGCCGCTGGCAGCCGGCGACCACGGCGTCGATGTCCTGCTGCGTCTTGCCGGTAACGGCGATCTCCACGCTGCCTGTCGGCAGGTGCTGCCAGACCGCGTGGTAGTGATTGAACATCTCAGGGTTGTGAATCAGAAAACCGAAGCGTTCGAGTTCGCTGGCCATGCCGTCCCGTCCTGGCGATTACCGATGCGCCATGTTACTGGAAATTAACCGGCGGTTGAGGCGCTTCTTCCGTGACGCTTCAGGCTAGGCTTGCTACGCTCGAAACTTCTCTCAAGGGCAGTCCATACATGGCATCGATCCATCCGTCCGCGGACGTCAAAAGCCACTCGATTGGTGAGGGCACCTCGGTCTGGCAGTTCGTGGTGATCCTCGCGCAGGCGCGCATCGGTCGCGACTGCAACATCAACGCCCACTGCTTCATCGAGAACGACGTGGTGCTCGGTGATCGGGTTACGGTGAAATGCGGCGTATACCTGTGGGACGGCCTGCGTATCGCCGACGATGTTTTCATCGGTCCCAACGCCACCTTCACCAATGATCGATTGCCGCGTTCCAAGCGATATCCCGACAGCTTCCCGCAGACCGTGATCGAACGTGGCGCCTCCATTGGTGCCGCGGCGGTCATCCTGCCAGGCCTGACCATCGGCGCCGGTGCCATGGTCGGCGCCGGCGCGGTGGTGACCCGCGATGTTCCTGCCCGCGCGCTGGTCGTTGGCAACCCTGCACGTATCGTGCGTTACCTGGATGAGTGACATGTTTCCTTTTCTCGATCTGGCCGGGATCAACCGGCGCGATGAAGCAGCACTGACCGAGGCGTTTCAGCGGGTGCTGCGTTCCGGCTGGTATGTACTGGGTACCGAAGTCGCCGCGTTCGAGGCCGAGTACGCGGCTGCCTGTGGAGTGGCGCATGCCATCGGCGTGGGCAACGGCCTGGATGCACTGACCCTGATTTTGCGTGGCTATCGGCAGTTGGGGCGTCTGGCCGAGGGTGACGAGGTGATCCTGCCCGACAACAGCTTTGTCGCCACCGCGCTGGCCGTCAGTGAGGCTGGGCTGACGCCGGTCTTGGTCGAGCCCGAGGCGGACACGTTCAACATCGATCCGGCTGCCGTCGAGACCGCAATCAGCCCGCGCACACGGGCAATCATCGCCGTGCACCTGTACGGGCGTCTGGCTGACATGCGGCGTCTGCGCACACTCGCCGATCAGCACGGGCTGTTGCTGATCGAGGATGCGGCTCAGGCACATGGCGCAGTGGATGCCCGCGGGCACGCTGCGGGTGCCCTCGGCGATGCGGCAGGCTTCAGCTTTTTTCCGGTAAAGAACCTTGGCGCACTTGGCGATGCCGGTGCTCTGACCACCAACGACGATGATCTGGCCGAGCAGGTGCGCAAGCTGCGTAACTACGGCTCCAGCCGCAAGTACGTGCACGAGTTGCAGGGCATCAATTCGCGCCTTGACGAGTTGCAGGCTGCGCTTTTGCGGGTAAAGCTGGCGCGTCTGGTTGATGATGCCCTGGCCCGACGCGACCTGGCGGCGCGTTATCTGGCCGGCATAGACAACCCGCATCTGCAACTGCCCCAGGCTCCGCACGTGTCCGGAAGCCACGTCTGGCACCAGTTCGTCATACGCTGCGAGGCACGAGAGGCCTTGCAGGCGCATCTCGAGCGTCACGGCGTACCGAGCCTGATCCACTACCCGATTCCCATCCATCGCCAGGCCGCTTACCCCGAGTTTGCCGACCGGCACCTGCCGCTCTCGCAACGCCTGGCTGGCGAGGTGCTCAGCTTGCCGCTATACCCGGGAATGGCAAATGAATGGGTCGAGCAGACCATTGAAGCGTGCAACGCTTTCCGCGTCTGATAGGGAAGGTGGTTCGAGTTTTGCTTTGGAGCATAACGACCCTGTCTATCATGTTTTCTTGACGCAGCGACTGCATGGGCTCGGTCACCTGGAAGGTGATCGGGAGGCAGACGGGAATGGGTTACACCAGCGTATTTGGAGCGTTCTATGTCTCTTCAGCACTGCAAGATCATCGATCTGCCAATCGTCGAGGATCGGCGTGGCAACCTCACTTTCATCGAGGGAGGGCGACACATTCCCTTCGATATCCAGCGTGTCTACTACCTCTATGACGTTCCCGGCGGCTCTCACCGCGGCGGCCATGCTCACAAGGGGCTGCACCAGCTGTTGATCGCCATGTCGGGCAGTTTCGACATCCTGCTGGATGATGGGCGAACCAAGTTCAAGTACCACCTCAACCGTTCCTATTACGGTCTTTATATTCCGCCGATGATCTGGCGCGAGATCGACAACTTCTCCAGCGGCTCGGTGTGCATGGTGCTGGCGTCCGAGCACTACAGCGAAGACGATTACTACCGCGACTACGACCAGTTCTCCCTGGCTGCCAACGGCAAGTAATCCGCCATTGCGGCCTGTGGCCGCCATAACCCGGCTGGCTGTTTTCACTTTTTTCAATCGGAGTTTTCTGCATGCCCCAGGGAAGTCATCTGCCAGACGCAGTGGTCAGCGCCAGGGTCGTTTCCGCCCGAAGCGCCAAGGGCTGTGTCGATCTGACCGAGCTGGCTGCCGCCGAGAGCTGGTCGCCGGCACCGCTGGAGATGGTGGGATTCTCTCTGCCGGAAAGCGTGCGGCAGGCCCGGCAGCGCATGTTGGTTCAGTACCGCGGACGCTTTCACGATGTGCGCCTGGTCGCCGGCATGGCCGGTATTGGCGATATCGCCAATGGTGAGTATGTCTGCGACGGCGTTTACGACAACCTTGGGCGAGTGAATAACGCCTGGTATGAAAAACACGGGTTGCGCGTCGATGACAACGGCACGTGCGCGTTTTTCGCCGGCAAGGGCGAGTCGTTGCAGGTGGCCAATGCCATCAGCTTCTTCGGCTGGGAAAACGGCAACTATGCGCACTGGTTGAGCGAGAAGCTCGGGCGCTTCTACTGGATCGAGCAGGCCGACCTGCCACACGATACCGTGGTGCTGGTCGAGGCTGGCTTGCCGGCTTCTATCATGGATGCCCTGGCTTTGTTCTGGCCGCGTGAGCGTACGCTTTGCGTGCCGCCGGGAAGTGCTTGCCAGGTGGCTGTGCTGCACCATTTCTCCGACACCGCCGATATCTGGGAGCCGCGTGCCGGCTACGTCTATCGCGGTGACGAATACCATCTCTATCCGCCGGCCATTGCCTGGATGGCCAGCCAGGTCAAGGCCCGCTGCGCTGCGGTCGAGGGCCAGGACAAGGCCTACCTGATTCGGCCGCCGGGCGGCAATGGCCGTACTATCGTCAACCAGCAGGAGCTGATCCGCGAGCTCAGTCGCGATGGCTTTCAGGCCTTTCAGCCGGAGGTGCGCGACTTTGCCTCGCAGGTGCGTGCGCTAGCCGGTTGCGAACTGGCGATCCTCGGTTCTGGCGCGGCTGCCGCCAATCTTCTGTGGATGCCCCGTGGCGGCACCCTGGTGATGCTGATCCAGGATAATCCGCAGATGTGGTACTGGTTCTTCCATGCCCTGGCTGCTGCGGTGGGCGTGCGTTTGGTCTATCACCCGGTCAAGGGCTTGCCTGGCACCCACAGCGTTGTCTACCACTGGAACGTAGAAATTCCCATCGAGGCCCTGCTCCAATGGCTGGCCCAGGATGCACAGCGCGCCAGCCAGGCGCTGCCTGAGCAGCCGCTGGGCGTCGCGACTTTGCAGAGCGAGCTCGCCGGGCGGCGCCGCAGAACGCTGCCCGAGCCGCTTTCTGTCGAGCCACAGGAGGAGGGCGTAGATGTCACCGTTGCGGTGATGTCCTACAACAATGCCGCATTCCTGGCTCAGACCCTCGATTCGATCCTGGCTCAGGAGGGTGTACGGCTCGAGGTGGTGGTCTACGACGACTGCTCGAAAGACGACAGCCTGGAGGTTCTGAAACGCTATGCCGGCGAGCCGCGCCTGCATTTCGAGGTCAACCCCCAGAACCTGGGCATGACCGGCAACTACAACAAGTGCGTGGCGGCCGGGCGCGGTCGTTACGTGGTGGTACTGGGTTCCGATGACGTGCTCTACCCGGGCCACCTGGCCTCGTTGGTCGAGGCCATGGATGCCAGTCCGCAGGCTGCGCTGGGCTATACCCAGTGCTACTGGATCGACGAGCAGGGGGTACGCCAGCAGTACGCGGATCACCCAGGGCACCGGCGCGCATCGTATTGCGGTGGGCGCGACGAAGTAATCGACCTGCTGTGTTTCGACAACTACATCACGCCTTCCGCCGCCATGTTGCGCCGTAGTGCACTGCATCTCGTCGCACTGCCGGAAGGCGGCATCCACCGCCACGACATGCTCGCTGGCGATTGGGAACTATGGATTCGCCTGGCCCGTGTGGCGCCCGATTTCGTATTCCTGCGCCAACCCAGCGTCGGCTATCGGGTGCACGGCGGACAGATCTCCAAGAGTTTCTATGGCAGTGACCGTCCGCTGCGCGAGCACACCGAGATTCTCGAGATGTGCCTGGATGACGCGCCGACCCGTGTGCGCATGCGAGGCGCTGCGCAACCGATCTGGCAGCTCTACCGCCAGCGTTTCGAGGCCTATCCGGCCGAGGTTCGGGCGCCGTTGCAGGTGCGCATCGATGCCGTCCGTCGTGCGCTGCTGGAGCAGAACAGCCATGATGAGGTTGCGACGTGCCTGTTCTCCATCATCCTCACCACCTACAACCGCGCCGATTTGTTGAAGGATGCTCTGGCCAGCGTCGGCAACCAGACCTTGCGCGATTTCGAAGTCATTCTGATCAACGATAACGGCGAGCCGGTTGAACACCTGCTGGCCGATTACGCGTTTCCCATCACCTATATCCGCCAGGGCCGCAACCAGGGCTTGTCAGCCGCGCGTAACGCCGGCCTCAAGCTGGCGCGTGGGCGCTACATCGTCTACCTCGACGATGACGACATCTATCTGCCCAACCACCTTGCCGTGCTGGCCGAGGCCTTCGAGCAGCATCCAGATAGCGTCATTTATACCGGCGTCGAGTACGTCAATGAAAAGCTGGAGGATGGCCAGCGTATCGAGCTTGGTCGTGACCAGCCGTTCAAGCACGAGGTGTTCGACCGCGATCGCCTGTTCGTGCAGAACTACATCCCGGTCAACACCTGGGCACATCCGCGCCAGATGCTGGCCACTGTCGGTGAGTTCGACACCGGGCTGGCGGCCTTCGAAGACTGGGACATGCTCCTGCGTATGGCCACGCGCTACCCGTTCGTGCACGTACCGACGGTGACCAGCGAAGTCCACACCCGTGCCCCGGGCGCCGGCGGCGACCACATGCTCGGTCGTGAGCGCAAGAACTTCCCGGCGCTGTACCGCGAGCTCTACGAGCGCTACGGCGGTTCCGCCAGCGAGGGGCTGCAGCGTGGTCGTCAGCAGATGCTCGAAAGCCTGGGGGAACGACCCAAGGATGGGCTTGCGCAGTGGCTGGCCAAACGCTTGCCGACCGCAGCTGAAAACCGCCTGATCTTCGACTATCTGCAGGGGCACCAGGGCGGGCCGCTGATTGGTGTGGTGGTAGTCGATACCGAGGGGCAGTCCGAGGCGCTGATGGCCACGCTCAAGAGCCTGCTCGGCGAGCGCTGCCTCTATGCGACGCTGCGTATTCTGGTGATCACCCCGGCCGACGCGCCCGCCACCTCGGCGGCGGACAAGCTGCATTTCCTGAAAATGGCCGACGAGCCTCTGGTTGCGCAGATCAACCGCGCGGTCGAGGCCTGCGATTGCCAGTGGTTCATGTTGGCGCGTGCCGGCGATGAGTTTACCCAGAGCGGTCTGATGGTCGCCGGGCTCGAACTGGCTGGTAACCCCGAATGCCGCGCGGTGTATGGCGATCAACTTCAACGCCTGCCGGACGGCAGCTTGGGCGGGGCCTTCCTGCCGGGCTTCAACCTGGATCTGCTGCTCAGCTTCCCGATGGTGATGGCGCGTCATTGGTTGTATCGCCGCGATCTGTTCCTCGCTGTCGGTGGCTTCGACTCGGCGTTCCCCGATGCTTTTGAGTTCGAACTGCTGACCCGCTTCATCGAACAGGAAGGTCTGGCTGGCCTGGGTCATATCGATGAGCCGCTGTTGATCACCGAAGCGCCTACGCTGCGTGACAATCCTGACGAGCGCCGGGTGATCGAGCGTCACCTGGGTAATCGAGGCTATCAGGCTCAGGTGCTGCCCGGCTTGCCGGGACGTTATCGGGTGCACTACGGCCATGGCGCTGCTCCCCTGGTGTCGATCATTCTCGCCACGGATGTGCCGTTGGCCGCTTTGCAGCGCTGTACCGACAGCTTGCTGGAAAAGACGGCCTACGGTCATTACGAGCTGTTGCTGGCCGATAGCGGCACGCGGGCTGACGTCAGCGCTTGGTTGCGTGAGGTGGCGTTACTCGGTGACGACAAGGTTCGCGTGTTTCCCTCAGAAGCTGGGCTCGCGCAGAATCGCGCTGCCGAGCAGGCACGTGGCGAATACCTGCTGCTGCTTTCTGGCGAAGCGGCCATCGTCAATGCTGACTGGCTGGATGAGTTGCTCAACCACGCTCAGAGGCCGGAGGTCGGTGTGGTCGGCGGCAAGCTGCTGACGCCGGACGGACGTATCGCCCAGGCTGGGCTGCTGCTGGGTGTCAACGGCCCGGCGACGGCCGCCTTCGCCGGTGAGGCGTTGGATGCGGCGGGCTATATGCAACGTCTGCAGGTGGATCAGAACTACAGCGCCGTCGGTGAGCAATGCCTGATGGTGCGTGCCGAAGTGTTCCGCCAGGTTGGTGGGATGGATGCCGGGCTGAATGCCTTCCGCGATGTGGATCTCTGCTTGCGCGTGCGCGATGCCGGGTATCTGACGGTCTGGGCGGCAAACGCGATCATCCTGCATGAGGCGGAGCAGGTACGGGCCAGTACCGCGGCAGAAGATCAGCTCTACGAGCGTTACCTGCCGCAGCTGGCAAACGATCGTGCATACAACCGTAATCTGGCATTGAGCGGGCGGGGCTTCGATCTGGAAAGCGATGTGTCCCTGACCTGGCGTCCTCTGAGTTGGCGTCCTTTACCGGTGGTATTGGCCCACCCGGCCGACCCCTGGGGATGTGGTCATTACCGCGTCATCCAGCCGCTAACGGCGCTGAAGTCTCAGGGGTTGGCCGATGGCACTCTGTCCATGGGGTTGTTGCAGGTAACAGACCTGGAGCGCTACGACCCGGACGTGGTCGTGTTGCAGCGCCAGATTGGCGATGATCGCCTGGAGGCCATGCGCCGTATCAAGCGTTTCTCGCGGGCGTTCAAGGTCTACGAGCTGGACGACTATTTACCCAATCTGCCGCTGAAAAGCGTGCATCGGGATCAGATGCCCCGCGATATCCTCAAGTCTCTGCGTCGCGGTCTGGAGTTTGTCGACCGCTTCGTAGTCTCCACTCAGCCATTGGCAGAGGCGTTCGCCGGTTTGCATGGTGATATCCGTGTAATCGAGAACCGTCTGCCAGTGAAATGGTGGAAGGGGCTGCAAAGCCAGCGTCGGCGAGGGCGTAAGCCTCGGGTCGGCTGGGCTGGTGGGGTCAGCCATACCGGCGATCTGGATCTGATCGTCGATGTCGTCCGCGAGTTGGCGGGAGAGGTCGAGTGGGTATTTATGGGCATGTGTCCGGATGCTATCCGGCCCTTCATTAATGAATTTCACGGCGGTGTCGATATCGAGTCTTACCCGGTTGCGCTCGCGAATCTGGATCTCGATCTGGCGCTGGCGCCGGTGGAGGCCAATCTGTTCAACGAGTGCAAGAGCAACTTGCGCCTGCTGGAGTATGGCGCCTGCGGCTTTCCGGTGATCTGCAGTGACTTGGTGTGTTATCGCGGAGATCTTCCTGTGACGCGGGTGAAAAATCGCTTCCGCGATTGGGTCGACGCCATCCGCATGCATATCAGCGATCTGGATGCCACTGCTCAGGCGGGTGATCGCCTGCGCGAAGCGGTTTATCGCGACTGGATGCTGGACGGTGAGAACCTGGAACGCTGGCGCAAGGCCTGGATGCCTGACTGAATGTGCCGCAAAAACCGTCGAGTGCTGCAATAGTGCTCGACGGATTTCAGTCAAAGGCGTCCATAAAGCGTGAGTGACTGGTTAAGTGGTTGACTGTAAAGAATAAAAAAAAGCTGAAAATTGTCTCTAAAGCTCCTTAGGCAAGCGCCGATAAAGAGATCGAATGCGAACTCTCTGGGCGTCTGAGCATGCAGGCCCGAGCTCGCAAGCTCAGACAAACGGTTCTAAGGTCATCTGGAGGCAATACCATGGCCCTTACAGTCAACACTAACGTTGCGTCCCTCAACACTCAGCGTAACCTGAACACCTCGTCCAAAGGCCTGGATACTTCCCTCCAGCGCCTGTCCACTGGCTACCGTATCAACAGCGCCAAAGACGACGCTGCAGGCCTGCAGATCGCCAACCGCCTGACCAGCCAGATCACTGGCCTGGGCGTAGCGACCCGTAACGCCAACGACGGTATCTCCTTGGCGCAAACCGCTGAAGGTGCCCTGCAGCAGTCCACCGGCATTCTGCAGCGTATGCGTGACCTGGCCCTGCAATCGGCCAACGGTTCCAACGGTGCCATCGAGCGTTCCGCCCTTCAGGGGGAAGTCGCTCAGCTGCAACAAGAACTGAACCGTATCTCTGATACCACCAGCTTTGGCGGTCGCAAGATTCTTGACGGCAGCTTCGGTTCGCAGAGCTTCCAGGTCGGCTCCAACGCCTACGAAACCATCAGCGTTTCCATCGGCTCCGCTGCCACTGATCGTATCGGTATCAACCGCGTCACCACTTCCGGTGGGGCCGCTCAGGCCATCGCTTCCGGTGCAGCTTTCAGCGCCACCTCGGGCAGTGCTTACAGCAGCACTTCCTTCAACATCAACTCCAAGCTGTCCGACGGCGATGTTGCCATCTCCGGTGCGGCTAGTGGATCTGCCAGTGAAGTGGCTCGTGCAGTAAACGCCAAGAGCGACGAGACTGGTGTAACAGCCAACTCCCGTACTGTGGCGACGCTCGGTGGCATCACTGCCTCGGGTACGGTGTCGTTCAACCTGTCCGGTGTTACCAGCAAGTCCAAGGACTCTGATGCTGCAACCGTCTCGGCTGTTGTCACCGACACTACCGATCTGAAGTCGCTGGCGGATGCGATCAACCGTGAAACCGGCAAAACCGGTATCTCGGCAGTCTCCAAGGGTGACACCATCGAGCTGGTCAGCTCGCGCGGTGATGCGATCCAGATCACTAACTACGCTGGTTCGGGTGGCGCGTCTTTGCAGGCTAAGAGCTTTGACGGTGCAGATGATGTCGGTACTGCCGCCACTATTGCCGAAGGCGGTGGTGCTCGCGCTGACGGTCAGGTACAACTCGAAGCAGCCGATGCCTTCCAGGTTACCGGGATGACTGGCGGTCTGGGTTCCGATGGCTTCAGTGAGCTGGATGCGGTGAACACCATCGACATCAGCACGGCGACGGGGGCTCAGGATGCACTGGGTATCATCAACGGCGCGATCTCCAACATCGACAGCCAGCGTGCTCAGCTCGGTGCCGTGCAGAACCGTTTCGAGAACACCATCTCGAACCTGCAGAACATCGCTGAGAACTCTTCTGCTGCTCGTAGCCGGATTCGTGACACTGACTTCGCTGCCGAAACCTCGGAACTGACCAAGAATCAGATCCTGCAGCAGGCCGGTACCGCGATCCTGGCCCAGGCCAACCAGCTGCCGCAGGCTGTCCTCAGTCTGCTGGGCTAAGCTCGAAGGCGCTAGACTACGGGGGGAAGGGCCTGGCTCTTCTCCCCGTTACCTCATTCTGAGGAGTAATTTATGGACGTCGGTTCGATAAAGTCCCCTGTTAACCCCCCACTGGTTCGTGATGGCGGTGTCTCCACAGCTGTGGATTCGCGTCAGAAGCAGAGCCTGACGCAGATCGCCTCGGCCCAGTCGGCCGATGAGCAGTCCACTGCTCGCCCAGTCGCTCCGACTCAGGATGTGAGTCGGGAACAGGTCGAGGATGCAGTAGCCACCATCCAGGAATTCGTCCAGTCTGTGCGTCGCAGTATCAACTTTGCGGTGGATGACGGCTCTGGGCGCGTTGTGGTCAAGGTGACGGATGCTGGGTCGGGCGACGTGATCCGACAGATTCCATCGGAGGAGGCGCTCAAGCTGGCAGAGAATCTGTCGGAGGTGCGCAGCCTGCTGTTCAAGGCCGAGGCATAGTTCTACTGTCTTGGCACGAGTTTTGACTGTAAACCCACTATCTACAGGGCGCAGTCGAATTTTTGACGAGGTACGAGATCATGGCGGGTATCACGGGAATCGGTTCGGGCATCAAGATCGACGAGATCGTTACAGCGTTGGTCAATGCTGAGCGAGCGCCCAAGACCAATCAGCTCGATCGCCTGGAAAAGCAGACTACCACTCGTATTTCGGCGATCGGTACGCTCACCGGGGCGATGAACTCGTTCAAGACCGCTCTCGATGCGCTCAACAAACCTGCGCTTTTCGAGTCTCGCACTGCCAGTACTTCCAACAGCAGCGTGCTCAAGGCTACCGCGGCCACCACGGCCCCTGCCGGCACCTACAGCATTCAGGTCCAGCAGCTGGCAGCCAGCAGTAAGGTAGCCCTGCAGTCCGTCTCGCGTGTAGGTGATGCTCCGGCTACTTTCAACAGCGGTACGCTGGAAATTTCCGCTGGCAACACCAGCATCAGTGTCGATGTCACCGCGGCCAACAACACGCTTGCCGGTATGCGTGACGCGATAAACGAAGCCGGCAAAAGCAGTGGTATAAGCGCAACCATCATTACCGATGATTCTGGTTCCCGCCTAGTATTGAGTTCGACCAAGACTGGCGAAGGCAATGACATCAAGGTAGCGGTTACCGAAGATGGTGAAACGACCGGCGGCAATGCCCTGACGACTCAGGCGTTCACGCCAGAGGCTGATCCTGACAATGCTGGCGCTTTCCTCAAGCCAAGCTCGGACAGTGGCGCGGGGGGAGTAATTAGCCAGGCCAAGTCTGCGAAACTGACCATCGATGGTTTGCAGCTGGTGCGTAGCAGTAACAAGATCGAGGATGCGCTCGAGGGCGTTACGCTCGATTTGGTCGCCGTACAGAGCGCCGCTGATCTGACGGATGGCAAGACCGTCAACCTGACTGTCGGCGTCGACAGGTCTAGTGTGAAGAGCAACCTGCAGAAATTCGTCGATGCCTATAACGCCCTGATCACGTCCTCGGCCCAACTGACGGCCGTCGTGGAAGTGGAAGGCTCCAAGCCCGTGGCTGGCCCGCTGGTTGGCGACTCTACGGTACGCAGCGTACTGGCGGGGCTGCGCAATGAAATCGTTAAGATGACCGGAGGTGGTGAGACTGGCGTACGTGCGTTGGCTGATCTAGGTATCACTACTGGTAAAGATGGCAAGCTGGCTCTCGATGACGCCACGCTGACCAAGGCGCTGGATAGCAATTTTGAGCAGGTCGGTGCCTACCTCACCGGCAGCGATGGCTTGATGGGGCGTCTTTCGGGTTTCGTTTCCGATTATGTGGCTACCGACGGTGTGCTGAAACAGCGCGATAGTGCCTTGCGAGGCACACTGAAGAACATTGACAAGCAGCGGGAGAGCTTGGACAAGCGCGTCGAAAGTCTGCAAACACGTCTTTATGCCCAGTACAACGCAATGGACTCCCTGGTGGCGCAGCTCTCCCGTACCAGCGATAGCTTGAGCGGTATGCTGGCCAACCTCCCCGGTTTCGTGAAAAAGGATTAAGCAATGGGCAAGAACCCTATCGATGCCTACAAGCAGGTCAAGACCAGCCAAGAGGTTTCTCCCTATCGCACCGTGCAGTTGCTGCTTGAAGGGGCACTTCAGCGTGTAATGCTTGCCAAGCACGCGCAGGCTGAGGGCGACACCGAGATTCGTGGTATGGCAGTGGGCAGTACGATCACCATCCTGGGCGTATTGCAGGCCGCTCTGGACAAGGAGCTGGGTGGCGAAATCGCCGAGAACCTTGATGCGCTCTACGACTATATGACCCGTCGCCTGGCGGGCGTGGCCCTGGACGATACACCGCGCACTCTGGAAGAGGTCCAGGCGCTGCTGGGCGATATCAAGAGCGCCTGGGATGCTATAGGTCCTGAGGTTGAGCCAGCGCCTGCTGTCTGATTGATCTTACGAAGCCGGATTCCTAGGCCGTCTTGAGCCACAAAAAACGCTAAAGCTTTAAGCGCTGGAGCCGATACCCAGAGTATCAGCCCACCTGTAGAGCGAGAGCGACTATGAACGCAATGGCGGCCCTCAAGCAGTATCAGACCGTCAACAACCAAGCGCAGGCTGCAGAGGCCAGCCCTCATCGTCTGATTCAGATGTTGATGGAGGGTGGACTGTCTCGCATCGCCCAGGCACGTGGTGCGATGGAGCGTGGACAGACTGCGTTGAAAGGCGAGCTGATCGGCAAGAGTATTGCCATCGTCGCGGGACTGCGCGAGAGTCTCGATCACCAGCAAGGTGGCGAACTGGCCGGCAATCTCGATAGCTTGTACGAATACATGATTGCCCGTTTGACTGAAGCCAATGTCAGCAACGAGCCGGAGCTTCTGGAAGAGGTGTCGGTTTTGCTGCGCAACGTCAAGCAGGGTTGGGATGCCATCGCTCAGTAGTGAGCGAGCATCGGAGGAGAAGCAAATGAGTTCATCTGTCCAGCGTTTGCAAGCGACCGGTTCTGCCCTGCGTGATGCTTTGGCAAAGCAGGACTGGACCGCGATTGGCGAACTCGACCTGCAGTGCCGCATGGCAGTCGAAGCGGCAATGGTCGATAGCGGTGACGAAGAAGACCTGCGCAGCGGCCTGGAAAACCTCCTCTCACTCTACCGTGAGTTAGTCACCGTTTGTCAGGCTGAGCAGCAGCGTCTGGCCAGTGAGCTGGTGCAGCTCAACCAGTCCCACCAGGGCGCTAAGGTCTATCAGCTTTTCGGCTAGTTCTCTGTATCTACCGAGGCTAACCAGCTAGTTAGCCTCGGTTTCCTCTCGCTGTGCTTTCTCCTTTTATCCTTTTTTATCTGTGGCAATTCCCCAGCTATGCGAGCGACTGCTTGGATGCTGGCGCCGATTGGCTAAAAAATTACGCCATAAAATTGACTGGCTTCAATTTTTTGACTTTACTAGTGGCAAGTTGCCGGTGTGCGCCGAAGATCTGGCGTGCAATCCCCCTCACTTCTCTGGTCAGACAAGCACAAGATGTGGCGTGAAACCAAAATCCTGTTGATCGATGACAATGCTACGCGCCGCCACGAGTTGGCGATCATTCTGAGTTTTCTCGGGGAGGAGCATTTGGCCTGCACCAGCCAGAACTGGCGTAGTGCCGTGGCCAATCTAGGTTCCAGTCGGGAGGTCCTCAGCGTTTTGCTTGGCGATGTCGAGGCCAAGGGTGGTGCGCTTGAGTTGACCAAGCAGATCGCTGGCTGGGATGAGTTTCTGCCGCTGTTGACGGTCGGCGAATTCAGCTTCGCCGAGTGGCCGGAGGATTTGCGCCGGCGCGTACTGGCCAGTCTGGAGACCCCGCTCAGCTACAACAAGCTGCTCGACTCTCTTCATCGCGCCCAGGTCTATCGTGAAATGTACGATCAGGCCCGTGATCGTGGGCGACAGCGCGAGCCCAATCTGTTCCGCAGTCTGGTGGGTACCAGTCGTGCCATTCAACAGGTGCGGCAGATGATGCAGCAGGTCGCCGATACTGAGGCCAGCGTGTTGATCCTCGGTGAGTCCGGAACCGGCAAGGAAGTGGTGGCGCGTAACCTGCACTATCACTCCAAGCGTCGTGAGGCGCCGTTCGTGCCGGTCAACTGTGGTGCCATCCCGGCCGAGCTGTTGGAAAGCGAGCTGTTTGGGCATGAAAAAGGTGCTTTCACCGGTGCCATCACCAGCCGGGCGGGGCGCTTCGAGCTTGCCAATGGCGGCACGCTGTTCCTCGACGAGATTGGCGACATGCCATTGCCGATGCAGGTCAAGCTGCTGCGTGTGTTGCAGGAGCGCACCTTCGAGCGCGTCGGTAGCAACAAGACGCAGACCGCTGATGTACGCATCATCGCTGCGACGCACAAGAACCTGGAGCGGATGATCGAGGACGGCAGTTTCCGCGAGGATCTGTACTATCGCCTCAATGTCTTCCCCATCGAGATGGCGCCGCTGCGCGAGCGTATCGAAGATATCCCGTTGCTGATGAATGAGCTGATTTCGCGCATGGAGCATGAGAAGCGAGGTTCCATCCGTTTCAACTCCGCAGCGATCATGTCACTGTGCCGTCATGACTGGGCGGGCAACGTACGTGAGCTGGCTAACCTGGTAGAGCGCATGGCGATCATGCATCCCTACGGCGTGATCGGTGTCGGCGAGCTGCCAAAGAAATTCCGCCATGTCGATGACGAAGACGAGCAGCTCGCCGCCAGCCTGCGTGACGAGATGGAAGAACGCGCGGCGATCATGGCCGGCCTTCCGGGCCTCGATACGCCGGCCATGCTGCCGCCCGAAGGTCTGGATCTGAAGGACTACCTTGGTAATCTGGAGCAGGGCCTTATTCAGCAGGCGCTGGATGATGCCGGCGGCGTGGTGGCTCGTGCTGCCGAGCGTCTTCGTATTCGTCGAACCACGTTGGTGGAGAAGATGCGCAAATACGGGATGAGTCGCCGCGAAGAGGATGGCCAGGACGAGGATTGATTCGTCAGCCTCACAGGCTAATGTCGTAAAGAACGGAGCTTTGACGCAAGCTCCGGCTTCGTTTTTTCAAGCTATTGAAAAATAAGAACAAAAAAGTAGGCACGGGGATTGCTAAGGCTCTTGTATCCGACCGTCTTCTGACGGTGCGCCGTACGAGAGAAGCAGATGGAAGCCAATCGTCGTCCTACCGAGTCAGCCGAGCCAAGCGTCCCAGCGCCACTTGAGCAAGCCAGTCGTGCGGGACTGGAGCAGGCCTTTGCCCTGTTCAACCAGATGTCCAACCAGCTCAGCGAGTCCTACAGCCTGCTCGAAGCACGAGTCAACGAGCTGAAGGGGCAACTGGCTCTCGTCAGCGCTCAGCGTATGCAGGAGCTGGCAGAGAAGGAACGCCTGGCGCATCGTCTGCAGAGCCTGCTCGACCTGCTGCCTGGTGGGGTGATCGTCATCGACGGACAGGGTGTCGTGCGTGAAGCGAATCCCGTGGCGCGCGCATTGCTTGGCCAGCCGCTGGTGGGCATGCTCTGGCGCCAGGTGATTGCCCGCAACTTCGCTCCGCGCGAAGACGATGGCCACGAGATCTCCATGCGTGACGGTCGTCGCCTATCCATTGCCACCCGTTCCCTGCATGGGGAGCCCGGGCAGCTTGTGCTCCTGACTGACCTGACGGAAACCCGTCGCCTGCAGGATCAGCTATCGCGGCATGAGCGTCTTTCGGCACTGGGGCGTATGGTGGCTTCGCTTGCGCATCAGATCCGCACGCCGCTCTCCGCCGCGCTGCTTTATGCCAGTCATCTGAATGAGCAGGTGCTACCCGCCGAACAGCAGCAACGCTTCGCCGGGCGCTTGAAGGAGCGCCTGCACGAATTGGAGAACCAGGTTCGGGACATGCTGATCTTCGCTCGTGGCGAACTGCCGCTGCCGGATCGCCTGTCGCCATCGATCTTGTTCGATGCGCTGCGCGCGGCCGCTGACGCGCATGTGGGCGATATGGCCGTGCGCTGGCAGTGCGATGTCCGCGATGGCGAACTGCTGTGCAATCGCGACACGCTGGTCGGCACCGTGCTCAACCTGATCGATAATGCGATCCAGGCTGCTGGTCGCGATGCCCGTCTGAAGATTCATCTGTATCGCCGCGATGGCCAGTTACGCCTATGCGTCAGCGATAACGGACCGGGTATGAGCCAGGAAACCCTGGCGCGTCTGGGCGAACCCTTCTTTACCACCAAGACCACTGGCACCGGCCTCGGCCTCGCGGTGGTCAAGGCGGTGGCGCGTGCTCATCAGGGCCAGTTGCTGCTGCAATCACGTGCAGGTCGTGGCACCTGCGCCATTGTTTCTTTGCCGCTGCTTGATGCAGCGCCTCACTCGAATCGGGAGTAATCCATGGCTGCCAAAGTCCTGTTGGTTGAAGACGATCGCGCCCTGCGCGAAGCCCTGGCCGATACCCTGTGCCTGGGCGGGCATGATTATCGTGCGGTCGATTGTGCCGAGGCGGCTCTGGTCGCCTTGACCGAGGAGCCGTTCGGGCTGGTGGTCAGCGATGTCAATATGCCGGGTATGGATGGGCACCAACTGCTGGCGCAGATTCGCGGTCGCTATCCGCAATTGCCGGTGTTGCTGATGACGGCCTTCGGTGCCGTGGAGCGCGCGGTGGATGCCATTCGCCAGGGGGCGGCCGATTATCTCGTCAAGCCGTTCGAACCACGCACGCTGCTGGAACTCGTTGCCATGCATGCGCTCGGAAAATTGACGGCGGGTGATCGTGATGGGCCGGTCGCGCTCGAGCCCGCCAGCGTGCAGCTGCTGGAGCTGGCATCCCGCGTGGCGCAGAGTGATTCGACGGTGATGATTACCGGTGAGTCCGGTACCGGCAAGGAGGTATTGGCACGCTATATCCATCAGCAGTCGCCACGTGCAGCTGGGCCATTCATCGCCATCAACTGCGCGGCAATTCCCGACAACATGCTCGAGGCCACGTTGTTCGGTCATGAGAAGGGGGCGTTTACGGGGGCGGTCAACGCACAGCCGGGCAAGTTCGAGTTAGCCGATGGCGGCACCATTTTACTCGACGAAATTTCCGAAATGCCGCTGGGTTTGCAGGCCAAGTTGCTGCGTGTGCTGCAGGAGCGTGAGGTGGAGCGGGTCGGAGCGCGCAAGCCGATCAATCTGGATATTCGCGTGCTGGCCACCAGCAACCGTGACCTTGCCAGCGAAGTCGCAGCGGGACGGTTTCGTGAAGATCTCTACTATCGCCTGTCGGTTTTCCCGCTGGCCTGGCGACCGCTGCGTGAACGACCTGCCGATATCCTGCCGCTAGCTGAGCGGCTGCTGGCCAAACACGTCAAAAAAATGAATCAGGCACCGGTGCGTCTGTCCGAGTCTGCTGCGCAAAGCCTGGTGCAGCATCAGTGGCCGGGTAACGTGCGCGAGTTGGATAATGCCATCCAGCGCGCATTGATCCTGCAGCAGGGCGGGGTGATCCAGGCGCAGGATCTCTGCCTGCACGCGCCGATCGGCCAAACGGTACAGATTGCCGCGCCGCGTCTGGCGGTCGTGCCGAGCGTCGCGCCACTTTTGCCGCAGCCGGGGGAAGCGACCGGTGCGGCGGATTCCAGCGCCCTGGGTGAGGATCTTCGCCGTCGCGAGTTCCAAGTGATCATCGATACCTTGCGCGCTGAGCGCGGCCGTCGCAAGGAGGCGGCCGAGAGACTGGGCATCAGCCCCCGTACGCTGCGCTACAAGCTGGCTCAGATGCGCGATGCCGGTATGGATGTCGAGGCTTATCTGTACGCCAGTTAAACTGGCCTCGTCCAAATCCTGTCTTCAAGGGGGAACCAGGCGTTTTCTTTAGCGTCTGGTTTGCCTCTTCGCTTTTACCCTTCATTGGCCCGATTCCAGGGTGCTTCCCTCTGCCGTCTTAGCCTTGCCATCGCTGGCCGCTCTTTTGGCACCCTTGTTGCTAATACCCCCATATAGCGCCGCTAGTGTCAAAAAGCGGGCAGTGGAGGATGTGATGAGCCAGGGTGTCGAATTCAATCGCTTGATGCTGGAAATGCGTTCCATGCAGGCTGAGGCCATGGCGCGTCAGAAGCCTGCTGCGAGCGAGCCAGTGCAGGGTGCGCCGAGCTTCTCGGAAATGCTCGGCCAGGCGGTGAACAAGGTCAACGAGACCCAGCAGGCCTCCAACAAGCTCGCCACTGCCTTCGAGATGGGCCAGAGCGGGGTCGATCTGACCGACGTGATGATCGCCTCGCAGAAAGCCAGCGTATCCTTTCAAGCCATGACCCAGGTGCGCAACAAGCTGGTCCAGGCTTATCAAGACATCATGCAGATGCCGGTCTGAGGGTTGATTCATGGCTGAAGCAGCAGTAGCAAACGTACCGGCCAAGGCCGAAGCAGGTGAGCCGAAGAAGCCCCTGCTGGGCCTTAGCTTCCTGGAGAATCTCGCCGAAATGTCGGTGCTGCGTCAGCTCGGCCTGCTGGTCGGTCTGGCTGCCAGCGTGGCCATCGGTTTTGCCGTGGTGCTCTGGTCGCAGCAGCCGGATTACCGTCCGCTCTACGGCAGCCTCAACGGTATGGATGCTACCCAGGTGGTCGAGACCCTGACAGCTTCCGGTATCGACTACACCATCGAACCCAACTCCGGTGCGCTGCTGGTCAAGGCAGACGATCTGGCGCGTGCACGCATGCGTCTTGCCGCCGCTGGTGTGGCGCCGACCGACACCAGTGTCGGCTTCGAAATCCTCGATCGCGAACAGGGGCTTGGCACCAGCCAGTTCATGGAGGCGACCCGTTATCGCCGTGGCCTCGAAGGTGAATTGGCGCGCACGGTCGCCAGCCTCAATAACGTCAAGGCTGCGCGTGTCCACCTAGCCATGCCAAAGGCATCAGTCTTCGTGCGTGACGAGCGTAAGCCGTCCGCTTCGGTCCTGGTGGAGCTCTATCCGGGACGTGCGTTGGAGCCGAGCCAGGTGATGGCAATCGTCAATCTGGTGGCGACCAGCGTGCCCGAGTTGGACAAGGGGCAGGTCACCGTCGTCGATCAGAAGGGCAATTTGCTCTCCGATCAGCAGGAGCTTTCCGAGCTGACCATGGCTGGCAAGCAGTTCGACTACACCCGGCGCATGGAGGGGCTGTTCACCCAGCGTGTACACAATATCCTGCAGCCAGTGCTGGGTACCGGGCGCTACAAGGCCGAAGTTTCGGCTGACGTGGATTTCAGCTCGGTAGAGTCCACCTCCGAAATGTTCAACCCGGACCAGCCGGCACTGCGTAGCGAACAGCAGGTCAACGAGCAGCGCCAGAGCAGCCTACCGCCGCAGGGTGTGCCGGGGGCTCTGTCCAACCAACCGCCTGGCCCGGCTGCCGCTCCGCAACAGGCTGCAGGCGCTGCTGCTCCGGCAGGCCCGGTGGCAGCAGGTCAACCGCTGGTCGATGCCAACGGCCAGCAGATCATGGACCCGGCTACCGGCCAGCCGATGCTGGCGCCGTATCCGGCGGACAAGCGTGAGCAGTCAACCCGCAACTTCGAGCTGGATCGCTCCATCAGTTACACCCGCCAGCAGCAAGGGCGCTTGCGTCGTTTGTCGGTCGCCGTGGTGGTGGACGATCAAGTCCGGGTCGACCCGGCTACCGGTGAGACCAGCCGAGTGCCGTGGACGGCCGATGACCTGGCACGTTTCACTCGCCTGGTTCAGGACTCGGTGGGCTTCGATGCCAGTCGCGGTGACAGCGTCAGCGTGATCAACACTGCCTTCACAGCATCGCTGGGCGAGGAGATTCCCGATATTCCGTTCTACACCCAGCCCTGGTTCTGGGACATCGTCAAACAGGTGCTCGGCGTATTGTTCATTCTGGTGTTGGTGTTCGGTGTGCTGCGTCCGGTGCTCAACAACATCACTGGTGGCGGCAGGGGCAAGGACCTGGCTGGTTCCGGCGATGTCGAACTTGGTGAGATGGCCGGCCTGGATGGTGAGCTGTCCGATGATCGCGTCAGCCTTGGTGGGCCGCAGAGCATAATGCTGCCTAGCCCCAGTGAGGGGTATGATGCGCAACTGAACGCCATCAAGAGTCTGGTGGCGGAAGATCCTGGCCGTGTAGCCCAGGTCGTCAAAGAGTGGATCAACTCCGATGAGTGATAATCGTACCGCTACCAAGCTGACCAAGGTCGACAAGGCCGCGATCCTGCTACTTTCGCTGGGCGAGACCGATGCCGCGCAGGTGCTGCGCCATCTCGGGCCCAAGGAAGTGCAGCGCGTTGGTGTCGCCATGGCCGGGATGCGCAACATCCATCGCGAGCAGGTCGAGCAGGTGATGAGCGAGTTCGTCGAGATCGTCGGCGACCAAACCAGCCTGGGCGTCGGTTCCGATGGCTACATCCGCAAGATGCTCACCGCAGCACTGGGTGAGGACAAGGCCGGCAACCTTATCGATCGCATTCTCCTGGGCGGCAGTACCAGCGGCCTGGATAGCCTGAAGTGGATGGAGCCGCGCGCCGTTGCCGACGTGATTCGCTACGAGCACCCGCAGATCCAGGCCATCGTCGTCGCTTACCTCGACCCCGATCAGGCCGGTGAGGTGCTCAGCCATTTTGACCACAAGGTGCGTCTGGACATCATTCTGCGCGTGTCTTCGCTCAACACCGTGCAGCCGTCCGCGCTCAAGGAACTCAATCAGATTCTCGAGAAGCAGTTCTCCGGCAGCGCCAACACCACACGTGCCACCATGGGCGGCGTCAAGCGTGCGGCGGACATCATGAACTTCCTCGACAGTTCGGTGGAAGGTCAGCTGATGGACTCGATCCGCGAGGTGGACGAAGACCTGTCGACGCAGATCGAGGACCTCATGTTCGTCTTCGACAACCTGGCCGATGTCGACGACCGCGGTATCCAGGCGCTGATGCGCGAAGTCTCGTCCGAAGTGCTGGTGCTGGCGCTCAAGGGCGCCGACGATGCGATCAAGGACAAGGTGTTCAAGAACATGTCCAAACGCGCTGCCGAGCTGTTGCGCGATGATCTGGAAGCCAAGGGGCCGGTGCGCGTCAGCGACGTCGAAACCGCGCAGAAGGAAATTCTCACCATTGCCCGCCGCATGGCCGAGGCCGGAGAGATCGTACTTGGCGGCAAGGGTGGCGAGGAGATGGTTTAAACCATGGCAGCCAAGGAGCCTGAGAGCGAGCTGATTCGTGCCAAGGATCTGGGGGCCGTCGACCGCTGGGCGTTGCCCAGCTTCGACGCGCCGGGTGAAGAATCGGCCGACACAGGCGTCACCGCTGACGAACTTGCACCTTCTCCCGTTGAAGCCGAAGCTCAGGATACCGGGCAGGTAGAAGAGGTCGCTATCGAGGATGTCAAACCGCTGACGCTCGATGAGCTCGAAGCCATCCGCCAGGATGCCTACAACGAAGGCTTCGCCACCGGCGAGAAGGATGGTTTTCATGCCGGCCAGATCAAGGCCAAGCAGGAAGCTGATGCCGCCTTGGCGCTGAAGATTGGTAGCCTGGAAAAACTCATGAGCCAACTGCTCGAGCCGATTGCCGAGCAGGACCAGCAGATGGAAGTGGCCATGGTGCGCCTGGTCAGCCATATGGTGCGCGAAGTGATTCAGCGCGAGCTGAGCACCGACTCCAACCAGATACGCCAGGTTCTGCGCGAGGCACTCAAGCTGTTGCCGATGGGTGCGGACAACGTACGCATCCAGGTCAATCCGCAGGACTTCGAGACGATCAAGGCGCTGCGCGAGCGCCATGAAGAGAGCTGGCGCATTCTTGAAGACGACAGCCTGTTGCCTGGCGGTTGCCGCATCGAGTCGGAGCACAGTCAGATCGACGCCAGCGTCGAGACGCGCATGGCGCAGGCCCTCAAGCAACTGTTCGAGCAACAGCGCGCGCAGAGCACCCAGCCGCCGGATGCGGATATCAACCTGGATCTGGATAGCGACGATGCGTCTTGACCGCGTGAGCTTCGCCCGGCGTCTGGAGGGCTACAGCGATGCGATCAGCCTGCCCAGCCAGCCCATACTCGAAGGGCGTCTGCTGCGCATGGTCGGCCTTACCCTGGAGGCCGAAGGTCTGCGTGCTGCTGTTGGCAGTCGCTGTCTGGTGATCAACGACGACAGCTACCACCCGGTCCAGGTCGAGGCCGAGGTGATGGGGTTTTCCGCGGGCAAGATCTATCTCATGCCGGTGGGCAGTCTCGCCGGCATTGCACCCGGCGCGCGCGTGGTACCGCTGCCTGATGCCGGTCGTCTGCCCATGGGCATGACCATGCTTGGCCGTGTGCTCGATGGTGCCGGCCGCGCGCTGGATGGCAAGGGCGGGATGAAAGCCGAGGATTGGGTGCCGATGGATGGCCCGAGCATCAACCCCCTCAATCGCGATCCCATCAGCCAGCCACTGGACGTCGGCATTCGCTCGATCAACGGTCTGCTCACCGTTGGGCGTGGCCAGCGCCTGGGCCTGTTCGCCGGTACCGGTGTCGGCAAGTCGGTGTTGCTGGGCATGATGACGCGTTTTACCGAGGCCGAGATCATCGTCGTCGGCCTGATCGGTGAGCGTGGGCGGGAGGTCAAGGAGTTCATTGACGAGATCCTCGGTGAAGAGGGACTCAAGCGCTCCGTCGTTGTGGCCTCGCCGGCCGACGACGCACCTTTGATGCGACTGCGCGCTGCGCAGTACTGCACGCGCATCGCCGAATATTTCCGCGACAAGGGCAAGAATGTTCTGTTGCTGATGGATTCGCTGACGCGTTACGCCCAGGCACAGCGTGAAATCGCCCTGGCCATCGGTGAACCACCAGCCACCAAGGGCTATCCTCCCTCGGTGTTCGCCAAATTGCCCAAGTTGGTCGAACGTGCCGGTAATGCCGAGGCCGGCGGTGGTTCGATCACCGCGTTCTATACCGTACTGAGCGAGGGCGATGATCAGCAAGACCCCATTGCCGACGCCGCGCGCGGCGTGCTCGATGGCCACTTCGTCCTGTCCCGCCGTCTGGCTGAGGAGGGGCACTATCCGGCGGTCGATATCGAGTCCTCGATCAGTCGGGTCATGCCGCAGGTGGTGCCGCCGGAGCAACTCAAGCAGGCGCAGCGTTTCAAGCAGCTTTGGTCGCGCTACCAGCAGAGTCGCGATCTGATCAGCGTCGGCGCCTATGTTCCAGGCGGCGATGCGGACACCGACCTGGCCATCGCACGTCAGCCGATCATGGCTCAGTACCTGCGTCAGGGTTTGGACGAAAGCGTCGGCATGCCGCAGAGCCGGGAGCAACTCGCTGCCGTTCTGGGGCAATGATGAGGCTGGTTAGTTATCTTTTCGCGGCAATCGAGGCTGTGACGCAATGAGCCTCAGTCGTGCCAAGCGCCTGCAGCCGGTTGTCGAGATGGCAGAAAAAGCCGAGCGCGAGGCAGCTCGCCAGCTTGGGCATTGCCAGGGGCTGGTCGGCCAGGCCGAGGCCAAGCTGGGCGAGCTGGAGCGTTTTCGTGGCGACTACCAACAGCAGTGGATCAGCGAGGGCAGCAAGGGCGTTTCCGGCCAGTGGCTAATGAATTACCAGCGCTTTCTGTCGCAGCTAGAAACTGCGGTTGGCCAGCAGCAGCAAAGTCTGGAGTGGCACCGCGCCAACCTGGAAAAGGTGCGTGCAGTATGGCAGCAACGCTATGCCCGTCTCGAAGGGCTGCGCAAGCTGGTGCAGCGTTACATCGACGAAGCCCGTCTGGCTGAAGACAAGCGCGAGCAGAAACTGCTCGATGAGCTGGCGCAGCGGCTGGTCGACCGGGGCGAACCCTGAATAGAAGTTGTTTCGTTGCCTGGCAGATGCTACACCTTCAATCGTGAACGCCCTATCCGGCAAAGTCTCGACAAAGGAGTAGACATGGCCATCACCTCGCAGCCGTCGGCGGACGGGCAAGAGCTGACCATCGTGATTAGAGGACGCTTCGACTTCGCCTCCCACCAGGAATTTCGTGACGCCTACGAGCGCGTCAACGTGACGCCCAAGCGCTATCAGGTCGACCTGCGTGACACCAGTTACCTCGATAGTTCGGCGCTGGGCATGCTGCTGCTTTTGCGTGATCACGCAGGCGGCGATTCGGCGCAGATTCGTCTGCTCAACTGCAGCAGTGACGTGCGTAAGATCCTCGCCATTTCCAACTTCGAGCAGCTGTTTCAGATCAGCTGATGCCTGATCGTCTCGCGATCCTGATTGCCGAGGACAACGCTGCTGATCGCATGCTGTTGTCCACTATCGTCAGTCGCCAGGGACATCGTGTGCTCACGGCCAGCAACGGCCTGGAGGCGGTCGCGCTATTCGAGCAGGAGCGCCCGCACCTGGTGCTGATGGATGCGCTGATGCCAGTGATGGATGGCTTCGAAGCGGCGCGCCGGATCAAGGAGCAGGCCGGCGAAGCGCTGGTGCCGATCATCTTCCTCACCTCGCTGACCGAGGGCGAGGCGCTGGTGCAGTGTCTGGAGGCTGGTGGCGACGACTTTCTCGCCAAGCCCTATAACCGAGTGATACTCGAAGCCAAGATCGGCGCGATGGATCGACTGCGTCGTCTGCATGACACGGTATTGCAACAGCGTGACCTGATCGCCCGCCACAATGAGCACCTGCTGCGTGAGCAACGCGTGGCCAAGGCGGTGTTCGACAAGGTGGCGCATTCGGGGTGCCTGGACGCCCCGAATATCCGCTACATGCAGTCCCCCTATGCGCTGTTCAACGGCGACCTGCTGCTGGCAGCCTACAAGCCCTCTGGCGGCATGCACGTGATGCTTGGCGACTTCACCGGCCATGGCTTGCCTGCGGCGATTGGCGCCATGCCGCTGGCCGAAGTGTTCTACGGCATGACAGCCAAGGGGCACGCGCTGTCCGAGATCCTTCGTGAGATCAACGCCAAGCTAAAGCGCATCCTGCCGGTTGGCGTTTTCTGCTGCGCCACCTTGCTCAACATCAGCAGCAAGCGAGGGTTGCTCGAGGTGTGGAATGGCGGGCTGCCGGATGGTTACCTGCTGCATGCCGATGGCCGCCCACGTCAGCCTCTGGTATCCCGCCATCTGCCGCTGGGGATTCTGGAGCCTGCAGCGTTCAGTGATCGTTGCGAGGTCTATCCGCTGGCTCCGGGGGATCGCATCTTTCTGCTTAGCGACGGGGTGCTCGAGGCCAGCGACCAGCATGGTCAGCTGTTTGGCGAGGAACGTCTGCTCCGGTTGCTGGAGGCCAATCGACAGCCTCAGGCCTTGTTCGAGGAAATCCAGCAGGCACTGGTGGCGTTCCGTGGTGAGCAACAGGACGATGTCAGCATGGTCCAGGTCGGACTCGCCGAAGACGATGAGCGCCCCCGGCCGCTGGCTTTTGCCGACAGTGGCCAGAGCAGCGTGATGGACTGGTCGGCCAGTTTCGAGTTTCGTGCGCAGAGCCTGCGTCATTTCAATCCGCTGCCATTCCTGTTGCAGTTGCTGCTGGACGTGCAGGCGCTGCGTCCGCGTGGCGGTGAGCTGTATACGGTACTAGCCGAGCTTTATTCCAATGCGCTGGAACATGGCGTGATGGGCCTCGATTCCTCGCTCAAGCAGGATGCCAGTGGTTTTGCCGAGTACTACCGGGAGCGGCGTCTGCGTCTTGCGTCATTGCGTGATGGCTATGTGCGCTTTCACCTGCAGATGCTCCCGGAGGGAAATGGCGGCCGCCTTATCGTCGGGATAGAGGACAGCGGGCCTGGTTTCGATCCAGCCAGGCTCATGGCGATGCGGGATGATGCGCTCTGCGGGCGCGGCCTGGCGCTGGTCCGTGAGCTGAGTGACGGCTTTGGCTGCGGCCCCGACGGACGGGGCGTCAGCGTGGAGTTTTGTTGGTCTGCTGAGGCATAATCCGGGCCTTGATGTTCAGGGAGTGACCCGGTGTCCGATATCCATCTCGACGATGCCGTTCTGGCGGCGCTGCAGGACGTCATGGAAGACGAGTACCCGATTCTGCTCGATACCTTCGTTGCCGATTCCGAGGAACGTTTGCGTCTGTTGCATCAGGCGCAGGCCGAGGGCGATGCGCAGGGGCTGCGATTGGCAGCGCATAGCTTCAAGGGCAGTTGCAGCAACATGGGCGCGGTACTGTTGGCCAGCCTGTGCAAGGAACTCGAGGATGCCGGTCGGCGTGAGGCGCTGGGGCTGGCTCCGGCGTTGATCGAGCAGATCGAGCGCGAGTTCGCCATCGTACGCATCCTGTTCAAGTCCGAGCGTCAACGCTATCGCGTCTGACCGCTTTTCAGAAGTTGGCCCGCCCTTTGCTCTGATCTCGTCACGACCCATCAGACGGAGAGCGTCCATGTCCGCGTTGCCCGATATTCGCCTGCAGGCTACGCCTGAGGTGAAGAGCAAAGCGAAGCAGCCGGCCAAAGCGCCGGAGCCCAGCAAAAACGGTGCTTCCAGCTTTGCCGAGGTGTATGCCAAGGAGCGCCAGGCTAAGCCTGGTGAGCGCGCAGGCAGTGCCGATAAATCCAGCCAGGAGCAGGGTTCTGCGCCTACCGCTGGGGAGCCCGGTACCGCTTCGACTGCCGCCGAGCAGTCTGCGGTTGCCGCCTCCGGCAATTCCTTGCCGACCCAGGAGGGCACCGAAGAAGAGCTCGATCCGCTCCTGGCGATGGCGTTGGGCGGTATTCAGGCCCAGGTGGCGGAGGCTCCGGTCGTCGAGGAGTCTTCGGATGTGCCGGCCCTGGTGATTACCGGTGCTACCACTGGTGCCACTGAGCAGGCCGAGCCGGTGCTGGAGGACGACGCACTCGACTCGCTGGCGTTGCTGAAGCAGCCAGCGGAAGAGGCAGGCAAGGGCCAGGCCCCGCAGGATGCTGCGACCAAAAGTACCAAGGTCGCCACCAGTACCGATTTCGCCGCCGCCATGGCAGCGATGGGCAAGGGCGAGGAGTCCCTCGAAAGCAGCGAAGAGTCGACGCTCGACCTGCCACTGGAAAACCTGGCCAAGGATGCTCTGGAGAGCCTCAAGGACAGTGTTCAACCCAATCGGCCGGATCAATTTGTCAGCAAGCTCAGCGCGCTGACCCAGGCACTCAATCATCAGGCCGGTGCCGCTCAACGCCCGCCATTGGTACCGGGACAACCGGTAACGATGCAGCAGGGCGGCTGGAGCGAGGCGGTGGTCGACCGCGTCATGTGGCTGTCCAGTCAGAACCTCAAGTCGGCGGAAATTCAGCTCGATCCGGCTGAGCTGGGGCGCCTCGAGGTGCGTGTGAACCTGTCTCAGGATCAGGCCCAGGTGACTTTCGCCAGCCCCAACGCGGGCGTGCGTGAGGCGCTGGAGGGGCAGATGCACCGGCTTCGTGAACTGTTTGCCCAGCAAGGCATGAACCTGGCCGATGCCAACGTTTCCGATCAGTCCCTCAGCCGCGGTTGGCAGGGGCAGGGGCAAGGCGAGGGTAGTCGCGGCGGTTCAGGTTCGCGTGATGGCCTGCTCGCAGGGGAGGAGCTGCAACCAGGCGTTCATCAGGAGGTGCGTAGCGAGCGCTTGACTTCCGGTCGTGGACTGGTCGACTACTACGCCTGAAAGATGCCTTGCCGAGTTTACCTGGAGGTGCGCTGAAGTAACGGACAGCGTTGCATCGTACTAGGTAATGCCCGGTGATCGGTATTCCTCCGCTAGACTTGCATTCGCCCGAGTTGCCGAAAGGTGCTCGGGCGAATGCATTTTGGGTGACAGCAAGCAGCTGGCGCTGTTAAATCCGCAGCCCAGAGTTAGACAAGCTTGCTCATATGCTGGCATAACACTTGCTCTTAACCCCTTGAATGCGGAAAGAACCTAGGCACTGACGGATTATTGGCATGGCTAAGAAAGAAGCGGCACCGGCTGCCGATGGACAACCCGCCGGCAAGAGCAAACTCAAACTCATCATGCTGATCGTGGTGGGTCTGCTCCTGGCCGTCGGCCTTTCCATTGGAGGTACCTGGTTCATTCTGAGCAAGGGCGACAAGCACGAGGAGGCCAAGCCAGAAGAGGCTGCCGCTGCCGCTCCTGTTCGTCAGCCGGCCATTTACCAGGATTTGATGCCGGCCTTCGTGGTCAACTTCAATTACCAGAACCGTACCCGCTACCTGCAGGTGAGCATGGCCCTGATGAGCCGCGATGCCGCGGGGATGGAGAAGCTCAAGGTGCATATGCCGGTGCTGCGCAATCGTCTGGTGATGTTGCTTTCCGGTCAGGATTTCGCCGCGCTGCAAACGCCGCTGGGCAAGGAGATGCTCCTGCAGCAGGCGCTGGCCAGCGTGCAGGAACTGGCGCAGAAGGAAACCGGCAGCACTGTGGTCGAGCAGGTGCTGTTCACCAATTTCGTGTTGCAGTAGCGGGAGCCGAAGATGGCCGTGCAAGACCTGCTTTCCCAGGACGAGATCGATGCGCTGCTGCATGGTGTCGATGACGGCCTGGTAGAAACCGAGGACGCCGCGGAACCGGGTAGCGTCAAACAATATGACCTGACCAGTCAGGATCGTATCGTCCGTGGGCGCATGCCCACCCTGGAGATGATCAACGAGCGTTTCGCTCGTTACACGCGCATCAGCATGTTCAACCTGCTGCGCCGCTCGGCCGATGTTGCCGTCGGTGGCGTGCAGGTGATGAAATTCGGCGAATACGTGCATTCGTTGTACGTGCCGACCAGCCTCAATCTGGTGAAGATGAAGCCGTTGCGCGGCACTGGCCTGTTCATCCTTGATGCCAAGCTGGTATTCAAGCTGGTCGACAATTTCTTTGGCGGTGACGGCCGTCACGCCAAGATCGAGGGCCGCGAGTTCACTCCCACCGAGCTGCGCGTGGTGCGCATGGTGCTCGACCAGGCCTTCGTCGACCTGCGCGAAGCCTGGCACGCGGTGATGGACATCAACTTCGAGTACGTCAACTCCGAGGTCAACCCGGCGCTGGCCAATATCGTCAGCCCGAGCGAGGTGGTGGTCGTGTCCACCTTCCATATCGAGCTGGACGGCGGTGGCGGCGACCTGCACATCACCATGCCGTATTCGATGATCGAGCCGATCCGCGAGATGCTCGATGCCGGCTTCCAATCCGATGTCGACGATCAGGATGAGCGCTGGATCAAGGCCCTGCGCGAAGACATCCTCGATGTCAGCGTGCCGCTGGCCGCCACGGTGGCGCGCCGTCAGTTGAAACTGCGCGACATCCTGCACATGCAGCCGGGCGACGTGATTCCGGTGGAGCTGCCGGAGAACGTAGTCATGCGAGCCAATGGCGTGCCCACCTTCAAGGTCAAGCTGGGTGCCCACAAGGGCAACCTGGCCCTGCAGGTGCTGGAACCAATCGAACGTCAGCGCTGAGGCGCTGGAACTAACCCCCTAGGGTCGGCAGACCCGATGCAAACGAATAGCTGAAGCCAGGCGAGGAAAGACGATGGCAGACGAAGAAAATACCTCCCCAGAGGAACAGGCGCTGGCCGATGAGTGGGCTGCCGCGCTGGCAGAAGCCGGTGATGCGGGGCAGGACGATATCGATGCGATGCTGGCCGGGCAGGCCGCTGCACAACCGGCAGCCCCGCGTGCGCCGATGGAGGAGTTCGGTAGCGCGCCGCCACCCATCAACCTGCCGGCCAACCTGGATGGGCCGAATCTGGACGTGATTCTGGATATTCCGGTGTCCATCTCGATGGAGGTGGGCAATACCGACATCACCATCCGTAACCTGCTGCAGCTCAATCAGGGGTCGGTGATCGAGTTGGATCGCCTGGCTGGTGAGCCTCTCGATGTGCTGGTCAACGGTACGCTGATCGCTCATGGCGAAGTGGTGGTGGTCAACGAGAAGTTCGGCATCCGCCTGACGGACGTGATCAGCCCCAGCGAACGTATCAAGAAGCTGCGCTGATCATGGCCCGACTCTTAGCGTTGTTGCTTGCTCTGCCGGCGCTCGCGTTGGCCGCCGAGCCTGCGGGCAAGGCTGCCACGCCCATGGCCGGTAGTGATGTCGCCGGCCAGCTGGGCCAGTTGCTGCTTGGGTTGTTGCTGGTCATCGGCCTGATCTTCGTCCTGGCCTGGCTGCTGCGCCGCGTGCAGCAGTTGGCACCTCGTGGCGGGCAAGTGATCAAGCTGCTGGCCACCCAGCCACTGGGGCCGCGTGATCGCTTGGTGCTGGTGCAGGTAGGCAACGAGCAGATTTTGCTGGGCCTGTCCGCCGGGCGTATCGCGCCTCTGCATGTACTCAAGGAGCCCGTGCATCTGGCCGATGCCGAGCCGGCTACACCGGAATTCGCCCAGCGCCTGATGGAGTTGCTGGGCAAGGATCAGAAGGACAAATCCTGATGCTGCGCTTGTTGCTGGTGCTGGTGCTGAGCCTGGCCGCTTCACTGGCGTTTGCCGAAGATCCGCCCGGCGCCAGCTCGCTGATTCAGCAGGGCAACAGCCCGCTGTCGATTCCGGCCATCACCCTGTCGACGGACGCAGAAGGCCAGCAGGAATACTCGGTCAGTTTGCAGATTCTGCTGATCATGACCGCGCTGAGTTTCATTCCGGCGTTCGTCATGCTGATGACCAGCTTCACCCGGATCATCATTGTCTTTTCCATCCTGCGTCAGGCCCTGGGCCTGCAGCAGACGCCCTCCAACCAGATCCTCGTCGGTCTGGCGCTGTTTTTGACGATGTTCATCATGGCGCCGGTTTTCGATCGGATTAACACCGATGCCCTGCAGCCCTACCTCAACGAGGAAATCATCGCTCAGGAGGCGCTCACCCGGGCAGAGGGGCCGATCCGCGACTTCATGTTGGCGCAGACCCGTGAGAGCGACCTCGCCCTGTTCGTGCGCCTGTCCAAGCGCACCGACCTTGCAGGGGTCGAGGACGTGCCGCTGACCATTCTGGTGCCGGCTTTCGTTACCTCCGAGTTGAAGACTGCCTTCCAGATCGGCTTCATGATCTTCATACCGTTTTTGATCATCGATATGGTGGTCGCCAGTATCCTCATGGCGATGGGCATGATGATGCTGTCGCCACTGATCATCTCCCTGCCGTTCAAGATCATGCTGTTCGTCCTGGTTGATGGCTGGGCGCTGATCATGGGCACCCTGGCCGCCAGTTTCGGCACGTTATAGCGAGGCTTTTGATGACTCCCGAGGTGGCGGTTGACCTGTTTCGCGAAGCGCTCTGGCTGATCGTGCTGATCGTCGGTCTGGCAGTCGTGCCAAGCCTGGTGGTCGGTCTGATCGTGGCCATGTTCCAGGCGGCTACGCAGATCAACGAACAGACCTTGAGCTTTCTGCCGCGTCTGATGGTGATGTTGATCACCCTGATCTGGGCCGGCCCCTGGCTGGTGAGTCAGTTGATGGAGTACACCCAGACGCTGATGCAGAACATTCCGTACCTCATAGGTTGAGGGGCAGGGCGCGATGTTGGAGTTGAGCAACGAGCAGATCAGCGGCTGGGTCGGCCAGTTCCTGCTGCCGTTGTTTCGTATCGCCGCGATGCTGATGGTGATGCCGATCATCGGCACCCAGCTGGTGCCAACCCGCGTGCGCCTCTACCTGGCGCTGGCCATCAGTGTCGTGCTGGTACCGACGCTGCCGCCGATGCCGCAGGTCGATGCGTTGAGTCTGCGCAGCCTGCTGATGATTCTCGAGCAAGTGCTGATCGGCGCCATGTTCGGTTTTATCCTGCAGTTGTTCTTTCACCTGTTTGCCGTAGCGGGGCAGATCATCGCCATGCAGATGGGCCTGGGGTTCGCCTCCATGGTCGACCCGACCAATGGCGTGTCGGTACCGGTACTCGGCCAGTTCATGCTGATGCTGGTGACGCTGCTGTTCCTGGCGATCAACGGCCATCTGGTGGTGCTGGAAATCCTCGCCGAAAGCTTCATCAGTCTGCCGCCGGGGCAGGGGATGATGGTCAACCACTACTGGACATTGGCTGGCAAGTTGAGCTGGGTGATCGGCGCCGGACTGTTGCTCACATTGCCCATGGTCACGGCGCTGCTGGTGATCAACCTGGCGTTCGGTGTGATGACCCGCGCCGCGCCGCAACTGAACATCTTTTCCATCGGCTTCCCCCTGACCCTGGCCATGGGCCTGGTGATCTTCTGGGTGGGGCTCTCCGATTTCGGCAGCCTGTTTCAGGCGCTGGCCAGCGAAGCCCTGCAGCAGTTGGGCGAGTTCGCGTTGACGCGATGAGGGGCGAGCATGGCTGAGAGCGAGAGCGGCGCTGACAAGAGCGAGGAACCCACAGGCAAGCGACTTGAAGAGTCGCGCAAGAAAGGTCAGATCGCTCGCTCCAAGGAACTCAACACCCTGGCGGTGACCCTCACCGGCACCGTGGCCCTGATCATCTTCGGCGCCTACATGGGCAATGTGCTGATGGACATCATGCGCGGCAACTTCAGCCTGCCGCGTGAGGTGTTGATGAGTGAGCGCAGCATGGCGCTGTACCTGCTTGCCTCTGGCAAGGAGGCGTTATTGGCGGTGCAGCCATTTTTGCTTGCCTTGCTGATCGCTTCCGTTGCTGGGCCGATTGCATTGGGCGGCTGGCTGTTTTCTGCCGAGGCGTTGCAACCGAAGGCCAGCCGGATGAATCCGTTGGCGGGTCTCAAACGGATGTTTTCGGTTCAGGCTCTGGTCGAGCTGATCAAGGCGCTGGCCAAGTTCCTGGTCATCCTCGCCGTGGCGCTGGTGGTACTTTCGGTGGATCAGGATGATCTGCTGGCGATTGCCAACGAGCCTATCGAGCCGGCCATCCTGCACAGTCTCAAGGTGGTTGGCTGGAGCGCGTTTTGGTTGTCCTGCGGCCTGATCCTGATCGCCGCCGTGGATGTACCGTTCCAGCTGTGGAGTCACAAGCAGAAGCTGATGATGACCAAGCAGGAAGTGCGCGACGAGTACAAGGACACCGAGGGCAAGCCCGAGGTCAAGGGGCGTATTCGTCAGCTGCAGCGCGAAATGGCCGAGCGCCGGATGATGCAGGCGGTGCCACAGGCCGACGTGGTGATCACCAACCCGACGCACTTCGCTGTGGCGCTCAAGTATGACCCGGAGAAGGGAGGCGCGCCGATGCTGCTGGCCAAGGGCGGTGACTTCCTGGCGTTGAAGATCCGCGAGATCGCCCAGGAGCATCAGGTGATGGTGCTTGAGTCTCCGGCGCTGGCGCGGGCCGTGTATTACTCCACCGAGCTCGATCAGGAAATTCCCGCGGGCCTTTACCTGGCGGTGGCCCAGGTCCTGGCCTACGTCTATCAGCTGCGCCAGTACAAGGCCGGCAAGGGCAAGCGACCGGGACCTCTACCGGATTTGCCCATTCCTGCGGATCTGCGCCGCGACTCTTGAGCGTTCTAAGCGCTGCTCCGTCATTTCTGGAACGCTTCTTGCCATTACCCCTTCAGGACGCACTTTCGCGTCAAAAGATTGAACGGCTTGGGGTAGGGACGTGGCAGTAGATCGCGCACAGTTAATCGGTGATGTCCGCAGCAATCTGGCGGGCCTGCGCCACGGCAATCTGGGTATTCCCTTGCTGCTGCTGGTCATGCTCGGCATGGTCATGCTGCCGATCCCGGCGTTCCTGCTCGATGTGCTGTTCACCTTCAGCATCGCCCTGTCGATCGTCGTGCTGCTGGTCAGTATCTATGCGCTGCGTCCATTGGACTTTGCGGTATTCCCCACCATCCTGCTGGCTGCGACGCTATTGCGTCTGGCGCTGAACGTGGCCTCGACCCGTGTTGTGCTGCTCAACGGTCACGAGGGGCACGGTGCGGCCGGCCAAGTGATCCAGGCCTTCGGTGAAGTGGTGATCGGCGGCAACTACGTGGTCGGTATCGTGGTGTTCGCCATTTTGATGATCATCAACTTCGTCGTGGTCACCAAGGGCGCCGGGCGTATCTCCGAGGTGAGCGCGCGCTTCACCCTTGATGCCATGCCTGGCAAGCAGATGGCCATCGACGCCGACCTCAACGCCGGTCTGATCGATCAGGTCGAAGCCAAGAAGCGTCGTTCGGAAGTGGCGCAGGAGGCGGATTTCTATGGCTCGATGGACGGTGCCAGCAAGTTCGTCCGTGGCGATGCCATCGCCGGCCTGCTGATTCTGTTCATCAACCTCATCGGCGGTATCGCCATTGGCGTGCTGCAGCACAGCCTGGCTTTCGCTGACGCCGGTAAGGTCTATACCCTGCTGACCATCGGTGACGGCCTGGTGGCGCAGATTCCTTCCCTGCTGCTGTCGACCGCCGCTGCGGTGATGGTTACCCGGGTTTCCATCTCCGAAGACATGGGCGCCCAGGTCAATCGGCAGATGTTCGCCTCGCCGCGGGCATTGGCCGTGGCTGCGGCGATCATGATCGCCATGGGCCTGGTGCCGGGCATGCCGCATTTCTCCTTCATCAGCCTGGGCCTGATCGCTGCTGGCGGCGCCTATTGGATCGCCCACCGTCAACGCAAGATCAAGGAAGAGGAGGTCAAGGAGGTCCAGCGCCAACAGGAGCTGATCCCGGCGCAGAAGGCGCAGGAGGTCAAGGAGCTGGGTTGGGATGATGTGACACCGGTGGATATGGTCGGTTTGGAGGTGGGCTATCGGCTGATCCCGTTGGTCGATCGTAACCAGGGTGGCCAGTTGCTGGCGCGGATCAAGGGTGTACGCAAGAAGCTGTCGCAGGAGATGGGCTTTCTCATGCCGTCGGTGCATATCCGCGACAACCTTGATCTTGCGCCCAATGCCTATCGCCTGACGCTGATGGGCGTCAGTGTGGCCGAGGCCGAGGTCTACCCGGATCGCGAGCTGGCGATCAATCCCGGCCAGGTGTTCGGCCCGCTCAATGGCATCGCCGCCAAAGATCCGGCGTTCGGTCTGGAGGCGGTGTGGATCGATCCCAGTCAGCGTGACCAGGCGCAATCGCTCGGTTACACCGTGGTCGATGCCAGCACCGTGGTCGCTACTCACCTGAATCAGATCCTGCACAAGCACGCTCACGAGCTGCTCGGACATGAGGAGGTGCAGCAGCTGATGCAACTGCTGGCCAAGAGTTCGCCCAAGCTGGCCGAAGAACTGGTGCCCGGACTGGTGTCGCTGTCGACGCTGCTCAAGGTGTTGCAGGCGCTGTTGCAGGAACAGGTGCCGGTACGCGACATCCGTACCATCGCCGAGGCGATCGCCAATGTCGCACCAAAGAGTCAAGATCCCGCCGCCATGGTGGCGGCCGTTCGCGTGTCGCTGGCCCGCGCCATCGTGCAAAGCATTGTGGGACTAGAGCCGGAGCTGCCTGTGATCACCCTTGAACCAAGGTTGGAACAGATATTGCTGAACAGTCTGCAGAAGGCCGGTCAGGGTAGCGAGGATGGCATCCTCCTCGAACCTGGCATGGCCGAGAAGCTGCAGCGTTCCCTGGTGGAAGCGGCGCAGCGCCAGGAAATGCTCGGCAAGCCGGTGATTCTGCTGGTAGCCGGACCGGTCCGGGCGATGCTGTCGCGCTTCGCGCGGCTGGCGGTACCTAGCATGCACGTGCTGGCGTACCAGGAAATTCCGGACAACAAGCAGGTCACCATAGTCGCTACGGTTGGCCAGAACTGAGGTAAAGGGTCATGCAGGTCAAACGCTTCTTCGCCGCCGATATGCGGACCGCCATGAAACTGGTGCGTGACGAATTGGGCGCTGATGCCTCGATCATCGGCAATCGCCGCGTTGCCGGTGGCGTCGAGCTGACTGCTGCGCTGGATTACCAGGCGCCGACGCCGGTACGCCCGAACCCGGCACTGGAAGCCGAATTGCGCAAGACCCAGGCGCGCATCGCCAGCGCCCAGGCCGAGCTGACCACCCGTGCCGAGCAGGATGCCGGTAAGGACCGTCAACTGTTCGCCAATGAATCCTTGTTGGCACCGGAGCTGCCGGCGACTCCGGTCAAGCCGCAGCGCCCGGTCGAGGCCGCAGCGCCTGCTACGCCGGCGGTCGATCCACGTGCGCTGGATGCCATGCGCTTCGAGCTCAACGGCCTGCGTGAGCTGATCGAAGTGCAACTGGGCTCCATCGCCTGGGGGCAACTGCAGAACCGCCGCCCGCAACAAGCCAATCTGTGGCGTCGCCTACAGCGCATGGGGCTGTCCGCCGAATTGACCCAAGCGCTGCTGGGCAAGGTCGCGGGCGTGGCCGAGCCTCGTCAGGCCTGGCGCATGCTGCTGGCGCACCTGGCTCATGCGATCAAAACGCCCAAGGTCGAGCCGCTGGAAGAGGGCGGAGTGATCGCGCTGGTCGGTCCTGCCGGCATGGGCAAGACTACTACTCTGGCCAAGCTGGCCGCCCGCTACGTGCTTAAGTACGGCGCGCAACAGGTCGCTCTGGTGAGCATGGACAGCTTTCGTATCGGTGCGCAGGAGCAGCTCAAGACGCTCGGGCGTATCCTTGGCGTTTCGGTGACCCAGATCGACCCCGGTCAGTCTCTGCTGCAGGCTTTGGCCCCACTGGCCAAGAAGCGCGTGGTGCTGGTCGATACTGCCGGCTTGCCGGGTAACGATCCGGCGCTGCGCCTGCAGCTGGAAAGCCTGGCCTCGGCACGCATCAAGGCGAAGAATTATCTGGTACTGGCGGCAACAAGTCAGAGCCAAGTGCTCAAGGCGGCCTACCATAGTTATAAGCGTTGTGGCCTCGCAGGCTGCATACTGACGAAACTGGATGAGGCGGCGAGCCTGGGCGAGGTTTTAGGTCTGGCTATAGGCCAGCAACTGCCGGTAGCCTATGTCACAGACGGGCCGCGGATCCCTGATGATCTGCAAGTGCCGCGCAGCCATCAACTGGTCAGTCGTGCAGTAGGGCTGCAGGCCGCCGAGGAACCGAGTGAAGATGCCATGGCGCAGATGTTCGCCGGCCTTTACCACAAGCCGGCGCAGCGAGCCGGCTGAAACGGCGAGAATGTTGCACCCTCTCGCGCAGGTGGCGCGAGAGTGAACGGCCTGAGGGCCAAGTCGAAGTTAGACAAGGTGTAAAGAGAACATGGGTATGCATCCCGTACAGGTGATCGCGGTGACCGGCGGCAAAGGTGGCGTCGGCAAGACCAATGTGTCGGTGAATCTGTCCATGGCCCTGGCCGATCTCGGTCGTCGGGTAATGCTGATGGATGCCGACCTAGGCCTGGCCAATGTCGACGTGCTGCTGGGTTTGACGCCCAAGCGCACGCTGGCCGATGTCATTGCGGGCGAATGCGACCTGCGCGATGTGCTGCTGCAGGGGCCAGGTGGCGTTCGTATCGTGCCAGCAGCGTCCGGTACGCAGAGCATGGTTAGCCTTACGCCGATGCAGCATGCAGGCCTGATCCAGGCGTTCAGCGATATCAGTGAGAACCTTGATGTGCTGGTGATCGATACGGCCGCGGGGATCGGTGATGCAGTGGTCAGTTTCGTGCGCGCGGCGCAGGAGATCCTCGTGGTGGTCTGCGACGAGCCCACGTCGATCACCGACGCCTACGCGCTGATCAAGCTGCTCAATCGTGATCACGGCATCAGCCGCTTCCGCGTTCTGGCCAACATGGCGCACAGCCCGCAGGAAGGGCGCAATCTCTTTGCTAAGCTGACCAAGGTGACGGATCGCTTCCTCGATGTCGCCCTGCAGTACGTCGGCGCCGTGCCCTACGATGAGTGTGTGCGTAAAGCCGTGCAGAAACAGCGCGCAGTCTATGAAGCCTTCCCTCGCTCCAAGTGCGCCCTGGCGTTCAAGGCGATAGCTCAGAAGGTTGACACCTGGCCGCTGCCGGCCAATCCCCGTGGCCATCTGGAGTTTTTCGTCGAGCGTCTGGTGCAGCAACCGACTGCAGACTCGGCCGTATGACAGCAGCCTCTGGACTTCGTATGTACAACAAGGCTCAGGCGCAGGACTCCCAGCACCAGCTGATCGAGCGTTATGCACCGCTGGTCAAGCGTATCGCCTACCACCTGCTGGCGCGTCTGCCAGCCAGTGTGCAGGTCGATGATCTCATCCAGGCCGGCATGATCGGCCTGCTCGAAGCCTCACGCAAATACGACTCCGGCAAAGGTGCCAGTTTCGAAACATTCGCAGGTATCCGCATTCGCGGCTCCATGCTCGATGAGGTGCGCAAGGGCGATTGGGCGCCGCGTTCGGTGCATCGCAACAGCCGCATGGTGAGCGATGCGATTCGCACCGTTGAAGCGAGAACCGGGCGCGACGCTAAAGATCATGAGGTTGCGGCCGAACTCCAATTGAGTCTGGAAGATTACTACGGCATTCTTGGCGACACTTTGGGTAGCCGGTTGTTCAGTTTCGACGACCTCTTGCAGGACGGCGAGCACGGCGGGCTGCACGAAGACGCCGGGCACACCCACCTCGAACCTTCGCGGGACCTCGAAGACGAACGCTTCCAGGCGGCTTTGGCCGATGCCATCGCCGGCTTGCCGGAGCGTGAACGTCTAGTGCTGGCGCTGTATTACGATGAAGAACTGAACTTGAAGGAAATCGGTGAAGTGCTGGGGGTTAGCGAGTCGCGCGTGAGCCAGTTGCACAGCCAGTGCGCGGCGCGTTTGCGCTCGCGGCTGAGTGAATGGCGCGCTGGCTGAAGACGGCGTACTCGCAGGCAGAAACGGTTTCACGATTAAAGGACGTAGTTGCAAGCGCAATACGTTTGGGACTGTACGGAGGTCGACTTGGACAAGAACATGAAAATCCTCATCGTTGACGATTTTTCGACGATGCGACGGATCATCAAGAACCTCTTGCGGGACTTGGGTTTCACCAACACCGCAGAAGCCGACGATGGCACCTCGGCTCTGCCGATGCTGCAAAGCGGCAGCTTCGATTTTCTGGTGACCGACTGGAACATGCCCGGCATGACCGGCATCGACCTGCTGCGTGCCGTGCGCGCCGATGAGCGTCTCAAGCACCTGCCCGTGCTGATGGTGACCGCCGAAGCCAAGCGCGATCAGATCATCGAGGCGGCCCAGGCCGGCGTTAATGGCTACGTGGTCAAACCCTTCACCGCCCAGGTGCTGAAGGAAAAGATCGAGAAGATCTTCGAGCGGGTCAACGGCTGATGCCAGCCGCGAGGGTGCTATGGAACACGATGACTCCACGCTGGGTGACCTTGAGTCGACCCTGAAAAACAATGCCCGCGATCTGGTCGATAGCCTCGAACGAGGTAACTTCGGCGCCGCGGTGCAACTGATCAACGAGCTCAACAAGGTCCGCGACCGCGGGCTATATCACGAAGTCGGCAAGCTGACCCGTGAGTTGCATAACGCTATCGTCAACTTTCAGCTCGATCCGCGCATGCCCCATGCGCAGGAACTGTCGCAGATCGCCGACGCTACCGAACGCCTGAACTACGTCGTAACCATGACCGAAAAGGCTGCCAACCGGACCATGGATCTGGTCGAGCAGAGCGCGCCGCTGGTCAACGACCTGAGCGATGAAGCGCAAAGCCTGAGCGTCGAGTGGGGTCGTTTCATGCGCCGCGAAATAGGTGCCGATGGCTTTCGTGAGCTGGCCAAGCGTGTCGAGCTGTTCCTCGCCCGTAGCGAGCGAGATGGCGCCAAGCTCTCCGGTCATCTCAACGACATTCTGCTGGCGCAGGACTACCAGGACCTCACCGGCCAGGTGATCAAGCGTGTCACCCAACTGGTGACCGAAGTGGAAAGCAACCTGCTCAAGCTGATGCTCATGGCCAGCCAGGTCGACCGTTTTGCCGGCATTCAGCACGACCACGACGTGCTGCGCGCCGAACAGGAAAAATTAAAAGAACCATCGCGGGGTGAAGGTCCGCAGATTCATGCCGATAAGCGTGATGACGTTGCCTCCAGCCAGGACGATGTCGACGACCTGCTGTCCAGTCTAGGGTTCTAAGGAGCACACAATATGAGCTTCGGCGCCGATGAAGAGATCCTCCAGGATTTCCTGGTAGAGGCCGGCGAGATTCTCGAACAGTTGTCCGAACAGTTAGTCGAGCTGGAAAGCCGACCGGATGACATGAACCTGCTCAACGCCATCTTTCGCGGTTTCCATACCGTCAAGGGCGGAGCGGGCTTCCTCCAGCTCAACGAGCTGGTGGAGTGCTGCCATATCGCCGAAAACGTCTTCGACATCCTGCGCAAGGGTGAGCGTCGCGTCGATTCGGAGCTGATGGATGTGGTGCTCGAGGCTCTTGATGCAGTCAATGGCATGTTCGGCGAAGTGCGTGAGCGGCGTGAGCCGACGCCCGCGTCGCCTGAGCTTCTGGCAGCCCTGTCGCGTCTGGCAGAGCCGGGCGGTGGCGAGGCGGCCCCTGCGCCAGTGCAGCAGGCGGAGCCAGAACCCGAGCCGGAGCCAGAACCCCAGGCGGTCGCTCCGTCCGTTGCTTCCGGAGACATCACCGACAGCGAATTCGAGCAGCTGCTCGATGCGCTGGGTGATGCGCCAGCGGGCGCTCCGAGTGCAGAGAGCGCTGCCAGTGACGAAATCACCGATGACGAATTCGAGTCGTTGCTCGACCAGTTGCACGGCAAAGGGCAGTTCTCCGGCACGGTCGAAACGCCTGCTGTTACCAGTGCCGTGGCCTCTGCGCCGGCTGCCGCAGCGGCAGGTGACGACATAACCGACGATGAATTCGAAGCGCTGCTCGATCAGTTGCATGGCAAGGGCCAGTTCTCCGGCGCAGCCGAAACTGCGCCGCCTGTAGCCGCTGTTGCTGCAGCGCCTGCACCGGCAAGTGACGATATTACCGACGACGAGTTCGAGTCTTTGCTCGATCAGTTGCACGGCAAGGGCAAGTTCGTGCCGCCAAGCGAGCCGGCCCCTGTAGTTGCTGAGAAACCGACCGCCGCGCCCAAGGCCGCTGCACCAGCAGCCAAGCCTGCTGCGGCCAAGGCTGAACCTGCCGCACCGCGTGCCGCGGCGCCGGCGCCAGCCCCTGCTGCGGCTGAGAAGGCTCCTGCCAGCGAAGCGGAAACCACCGTACGGGTCGACACCGCACGGCTCGACGAGATCATGAACATGGTCGGTGAGCTGGTGCTGGTGCGTAACCGTCTGGTTCGCCTTGGGCTCAACAGCGGCGACGAGGCCATGTCCAAGGCGGTGTCGAACCTCGACGTGGTAACGGCTGACCTGCAGACCTCGGTGATGAAGACCCGCATGCAGCCGATCAAGAAGGTCTTCGGCCGCTTCCCGCGTCTGGTACGTGACCTGGCGCGCAACCTGAAGAAGGAAATCAACCTCGAGCTGGTAGGCGAGGAAACCGACCTCGACAAGAACCTTGTCGAGGCTCTGGCAGACCCGCTGGTGCACTTGGTGCGCAACGCCGTCGACCATGGCGTGGAAACCCCGGAAGAGCGCGAGAAGGCCGGCAAGGCACGCGCTGGTCGCGTGGTGCTGTCCGCCGAGCAGGAAGGCGACCACATCCTGTTGTCGATCACCGATGACGGCAAGGGTATGGACGCCGACGTGCTGCGCGCCAAGGCCGTGGAGAAGGGCCTGCTGGACAAGGATGCGGCCGATCGCCTCAACGAGTTCGAATGCTACAACCTGATCTTCGCCCCGGGCTTCTCGACCAAGACCGAGATCTCCGACGTGTCCGGCCGCGGTGTCGGTATGGACGTTGTGAAGACCAAGATTTCCCAGCTCAACGGCACGGTCAACGTGTTCTCGCAGAAGGGGCAGGGCTCGAAGATCATCATCAAGGTGCCGCTGACCCTGGCGATCATGCCGACCCTGATGGTGATGTTGGAGAATCAGGCTTTTGCCTTCCCGCTGGTCAACGTCAACGAGATCTTCCACCTTGATCTGTCGCGCACCAATGTGGTCGACGGCCAGGAAGTGGTGATCGTGCGCGACAAGGCGTTGCCGCTGTTCTATCTCAAGCGCTGGCTGGTGCCGCAAGCCTTCCAAGAAGGGCAGCGCGAAGGCCACGTGGTGATCCTCACCGTTGGCAGTCAACGCATCGGCTTTGTCGTCGATCAATTGGTCGGTCAGGAAGAAGTGGTAATCAAGCCGCTGGGCAAAATGCTGCAAGGCACGCCCGGCATGTCTGGCGCCACGATCACTGGCGACGGACGCATCGCATTGATTCTCGACGTACCGAGCATGCTCAAGCGCTACGCTCGACGTTTCTGATGTTTCGCGGCGCGGGCCATGGCTTCGCGCCGTCTAGGAGTGTGTATGGCTGTTAAGGTTCTGGTGGTGGACGACTCCGGCTTCTTCCGCCGGCGTGTCTCGGAAATCCTGTCTGCTGACCCCAGCATTCAGGTCGTGGGCACGGCTACCAACGGGCGGGAAGCCATCGATCAGGCGTTGGCACTCAAGCCCGACGTGATCACCATGGATTACGAGATGCCGATGATGGACGGCATCACCGCAGTTCGAAACATCATGCAGCGCTGCCCGACGCCAGTACTGATGTTCTCCTCGCTGACTCATGAAGGCGCGCGGGTAACCCTCGATGCGCTGGACGCCGGCGCGGTGGATTTCCTGCCGAAGAACTTCGAAGACATTTCGCGCAACCCCGAGAAGGTCAAGCAGATGCTCTGCGAGAAGGTGCACAGCATCGCACGCAGCAACCGTCGTTTCAGTTCGGCTGCGGTAGCTCCGGCGCCGACTGTGGCCAGCCCGAGCGTGGCGCCGATTAGTCGCCCGGCCGTTTCGACGCGACCTGCGGCTCCCGCCCCCGCTCCCGCAGCTCCTGCACGTAGCGGTGGTGGGGCTGCGATTTCGTCTGCGCCCAAGCGCAAGGCTTACAAGCTGGTGGCCATCGGTACGTCCACAGGTGGCCCGGTGGCGTTGCAGCGCGTACTGACACAGCTGCCGGCCAATTTTCCGGCTCCGCTGGTACTGATCCAGCACATGCCGGCCGCCTTCACCAAGGCCTTCGCCGAGCGACTGGACAAGCTGTGCCGTATCCAGGTCAAGGAAGCCGAGGACGGCGATATCCTGCGCCCTGGCCTGGCGCTGCTGGCACCTGGCGGCAAGCAGATGATGGTCGATGCGCGCGGCGCGGTGAAAATCCTGCCGGGCGATGAACGCCTCAACTACAAGCCCTGTGTCGATATCACCTTCGGCTCTGCCGCCAAGTCCTATGGCGACAAGGTCCTGGCCGTGGTGCTGACCGGCATGGGCGCCGATGGTCGCGAAGGTGCGCGTCTGCTCAAGCAGGGCGGCAGCCAGGTATGGGCTCAGGATGAGGCCAGTTGCGTGATCTACGGCATGCCCATGGCGGTGGTCAAAGCCAATCTGGCTGATGCGGTCTACGGCCTGGACGATATCGGTCGACACCTGACCGAGGCCTGCCAGTGACGATGCTTAAGCCGGGAACATGCGTATGGATGTACTGAGCCTGATCGGCGTCATCCTGGCGTTCGTTGCCATTCTGGGCGGCAATTATCTGGAGGGCGGTAATGCCGGGGCGCTGCTCAACGGCCCGGCAGCGCTGATCGTCATTGGCGGAACGCTGGGGGCCGCGTTCCTGCAAGCCCCCGTGCAGGTGTTCAAGCGTGCCATGGGTATCCTGCGCTGGATCTTCTTTCCGCCGCGCATCGACCTGATCGGTGGCATCAACCGCGTGGTTGGCTGGAGCATGGTGGCACGCAAGGAGGGCCTGCTGGGCCTGGAGTCGGTGGCGGATGCCGAGCCGGATCCTTATGCGCGCAAAGGCTTGCAGTTGCTGGTCGATGGGGCCGAGCCCGAGTCCATTCGCAGCATTCTGGAGGTCGACCTCTACACCCAGGAAGCGCGTGATATACAGGCCGCCAAGGTATTCGAGAGCATGGGCGGCTACGCGCCGACCATCGGCATCATCGGTGCCGTGATGGGCCTGATCCACGTGATGGGCAACCTGGCCGATCCGAGCATGCTCGGCAGCGGTATTGCCGTGGCGTTCGTCGCCACCATCTACGGCGTCGGTTTTGCCAACCTGTTGCTGTTGCCGGCTGGTAACAAGCTCAAGTCCATCGCGCTGCGCCAGTCGCGTTACCGCGAGATGCTCCTCGAAGGCATCCTGTCCATCGCCGAGGGTGAGAACCCGCGCTCCATCGAACTGAAGCTGCAAGGCTTCATGGACTGATGGAGGCATGGCATGGCACGCAGGCGGCAACATGAGGAGCACGAGAACCACGAGCGCTGGCTGGTTTCCTACGCTGACTTCATCACCTTGCTCTTTGCATTCTTCGTGGTGATGTACTCCATCTCTTCGATCAACGAAGGCAAGTACAAGATCCTCTCGGAGTCGCTGACCGGGGTATTCAACCAGCCGGATCGCTCGATCAAGCCGATTCCGGTCGGTGAGGAACGGCCGCGCACCAGCGAGCCGGACAACACCTCGATGGATGACCCGAGCTCGGACTCGACCCTGCAGAGTATCGCCTCCAGCGTGCGTGAGGCCTTTGGCGACCTGATCCAGAGCGATCAGCTGACCGTGCGCGGCAACGAGATGTGGATCGAGATCGAGCTCAGCTCCAGCCTGCTCTTTCCCAGCGGCGATGCGATTCCCAACAACCAGGCTTTCGATATTATCGAGAAGGTCGCCAAAATTCTGGCGCCTTACCAGAATCCGGTCAAGGTCGAGGGGTTCACCGATAACTTGCCGATCCAGACTGCCCAGTATCCGACCAACTGGGAGCTGTCTTCGGCGCGCGCCTCGAGCATCGTGCGTATGCTGGCTATGGATGGCGTCGACCCTTCGCGCCTGGCCGCAGTGGGGTATGGCGAATTCCAGCCGGTGGCCGACAATGCTACTGCAGAGGGTAGGGGGCGAAACCGTCGGGTCGTGCTAGTGATTTCCCGCAATCTCGACACGCGACGTGGCGCTGGCAGCGCCGCAACCCAGCAGTCCGATGCTGGCACGCAACCTGCACCGGTGTCTGCGTCGGGGGTTCCACAGTCGTGAGCCGTCAAATCCTAGTCGCCTGCTGCGTGCGTGCGACAGCCATTCTCGGCCTGAGCGCCTCTTGCCGGGAGGATGAGAGAAGATGAAAGTCTGGGCAGTAGCCAATCAGAAGGGCGGGGTCGGCAAGACCACCACCTCCATCGCGCTGGCAGGCCTGTTGGCCGATGCCGGCAAGCGCGTGATCGTCGTCGATCTCGACCCGCATGGGTCGATGACCAGCTATTTCGGTCATGATCCCGATACGCTGGAGCACAGTTGCTTCGATCTGTTCCTGCATCAGGGCAATGTGCCGCAAGGGCTGCCCAAGCAGCTTTTGCACAGTACCAGCCACGAGAATATCTCGCTGCTGCCGTCGAGCACCGCGCTGGCCACGCTCGAGCGCCAGTCGCCGGGGCAGAACGGCCTGGGGCTGGTGATCGCCAAGAGCCTGGCGCAGCTGTGGGAGGACTTCGATCACGCCATCATCGACAGCCCGCCATTGCTCGGCGTACTGATGGTCAACGCCCTGGCGGCAAGCCAGCAACTGGCGATACCGGTGCAGACCGAATTCCTGGCGGTGAAAGGCCTGGAGCGCATGATCACCACGCTGGCGATGATCAACCGCTCGCGCAAACAGGCGCTGCCCTACACCATCGTACCGACGCTCTTCGACCGTCGTACCCAGGCGTCGATGAGCACGCTGCGGGTGCTGCGCAATACCTATCCCGAGCACTTGTGGCCGGCCTACATTCCGGTCGATACGCGCTTGCGCGACGCTAGTCGGGCTGGGCGCACGCCTTCGCAGTTCGATACGAACAGCCGTGGCGTCATCGCCTACCGGGCGCTGCTCAAGCATCTGCTCAGTCATCAGCCGGCGGCGCAGGTGGCTTGAAATGAACGTCTGTGTTGAACTGCGTCACTCAAGTCGGAGCATGCTGCGGCCGATAGGCTGTCAAGATCTTATCTCGGGTTCCTGTCATGAGTCGTAACCTCGCCACCGCCACGCGTTCCCAGCTGGCCCTGCAGTCCTATCTCGACGGGTTGCTGCAGGAGGCTGCTGCCGAGCTGGAAATGTCCGTCAGCTTGGACGAGTTCGAGGCCGCGGTGCTCGAGGAGCAGGTGCGCGATGCACGCCTGGTCGAGCCGGTCGCACCGGTCGCTGCGCCTGTTGCTCTCGCTGTGGTGGTCGAACCGCAGGTGCAGGTTGCCGTTGCGCCGGTGGAGTTGCTTGCGCCGGTGATCGAAGAGGCACCGCCGGAAGTTGCCATCCTTGCCGAGCTGGCGCCGCAACCGGCTGCCTTGCTGGCCGATGGTCGTCCGACCTGGGCCGAGGAGCCCTTCGAGTGCCTGTTGTTCGACGTGGCCGGGTTGACCCTGGCCGTGCCGCTGATTTGCCTGGGCTCGATCTATCCGCTCGAAGGCCAGGAGCTGACGCCGCTGTTCGGTCAGCCCGATTGGTTCCTGGGCATCCTGCCGAGCCAGGCCGGTAACCTGAAGGTGCTGGACACTGCGCGCTGGGTGATGCCCGATCGTTATCGCGAAGACTTCCGCGAAGGCCTGCAGTACGTGATTTCCGTGCAGGGCTACGAGTGGGGGTTGGCGGTGCATCAGGTCAGTCGCTCGATTCGCCTGGACCCCAGCGAGGTCAAGTGGCGCAGTCAGCGTACCCAGCGGCCCTGGCTGGCCGGTACGGTGATCGAGCACATGTGCGCGCTGCTCGATGTGGCAGCATTGGCCGAGCTGATCGCCAGCGGTGCGGCGAAACGCCTGAATGGCGGAAAAGTGCATTGAGAATTGGTGGGCCTGTGCCAACGGGCTCTATAGTTGATGACAAGCGGGTCGACCCGCACATGCCGCACTGAGCGGTTTTTGACGAGGCTAGGGACATGAAGAAAAGTTCTGCACAAGGTGCCGAAGATCCGATTCTGCAGTGGGTGACCTTTCGCCTGGACAACGAGACCTACGGCATCAATGTGATGCAGGTGCAGGAAGTCCTGCGCTACACCGAGATCGCCCCGGTACCGGGTGCGCCGAGCTATGTGCTGGGCATCATCAACCTGCGTGGCAACGTGGTGACCGTGATCGATACTCGCCAGCGTTTCGGCCTGGGTTCGGCGCCGGTGACCGACAACACCCGTATCGTCATCATCGAAGCGGACAAGCAAGTGGTCGGCATCCTGGTCGACAGCGTGGCCGAAGTGGTCTACCTGCGTCAGTCCGAGATCGAGACCGCACCGAACGTCGGTAACGACGAGTCGGCCAAGTTCATCCAGGGCGTGTGCAACAAGAACGGCGAGCTGCTGATCCTGGTCGAGCTGGACAAGATGATGTCCGAGGAAGAGTGGTCGGAGCTGGAGAGCATCTGAGCCATGTCCGAGTTTGCCATGCTCGCTGCGGCCCTGGCCTTCGTGGCCTTGCTATGCGTGGCACTGGGCATCGTTTGCAATGGCCTGTATCGCAACCAGCAGCGTCTGCTGGCCGAGCAGGCCAAGCGTGATGCCGCGCGCGATGCGCGGATCAAGGAGCTGAGCAAGCGCCTCGATACCTATCTGACCGGCAGTATCCGCATGGGTGAGGAGCTGCATGAGCTGCGCCGCGTGGTAGCACCGCTGCCAGATAAGGTCAGCCAGATCGAGCAGCGCGACCCCAGTAGCCTGTCCTTTACCCAGGCGGCGCGTCTGGTGGGCATGGGCGCCAGTGTCGAGGATCTGACCCAGTCCTGTGGCCTGAGCAAGGCCGAGGCGGAGCTGATCAGTCGTCTGCACAAACCCAAGGCGGGCCAGGCGCAATAACGCTCTGCGCTTGAGTGCATCGTCGGTGCGTGTTCCTGGCAGGCTGCCTGCCCGAAACCTCTGCTGGCTGTTGGTAACGTGCCCGGTTTAGCGGCTGGCTTTCAGTTCGCCGGTCCCTTGAGCAGGGGCAGTGGCGGAGTCACGTCGCGTTCTGCGTCTGCCTCGAAGCCAGGCGGGGTCTTGCCCTGCAGGTACCAGGCGAAGGCGATGATTTCGGCGATGCAGCGATACAGCGCTTCGGGAATCGCGTCGCCCAACTCCAGGCGTGCCAACAGACGCACCAGTTCGGCGTTCTCATAGATCGGCACTTCGTATTCGCGAGCGATGGCGAGGATAGCTTCGGCCAGTTCGTCGTCCCCCTTGGCGCTCAGTACCGGTGCGCTTTGACCATCGTAGTTGAGGGCAATGGCCTGGCGGGCTTCGGGCTGCGATTTGCGGCTCATGCGGTTTCATCCACCCAGCGTTGTTCCAACGAGGTTTTCAGTCCCTGCGGTGGCATGCCCTGGCTGCAGGCCAGCTCTCCGACTTCCAGCCCGGCGGCTTGCAGGCGTTCACGCAGGTGACCCAGTTCGGCATTGATCAGGTGGGTGGTCTCGGCACGCTCGGCCCACAGTTGGCTGGACAGACTGCCACGCAGCAGTTGGGCGCGTACCTGCAAGGGGCCGAGATGATCGAGTTCGAAGGCTAGCTCCACGCGCCAGAGCGTTTCCTTCTGTTCCGTTTTCTCTGGTTTGCCGCTGTCTTCGCGCTGCAATTTGACTTGCAGGGGAATCACTTCGTGCTGATGGCGCATGGGCAGCTCTAGCTGCCATGTGGTCAGCAGATTGCCGTTGGCATCCACCTGGGTTTGCGCCAGGCTCGACAGCTGGTGGGTCTGCAGTCGTGAAACGGCTGCTGCAGCGAGTTTCAGCAGGGTTTCCAGGTCGGCCTCGCCATCCATGTTCTGCAGCAGGCGTGAGGGCAGGGGAAAGGTCAGCGCCTGCTGACGAGACGTGCCGGCCGCGTTGACGCCGAGCAGTTGTCGGGCGAGGTTGGGCAGATTCTGGTTGAGCGCATTCTGCAGGCCAGCGAGGGTAGCGCTGCCACCAGGCAGCTGCGGCACCAATTGAGCGATCAGTCTCAGCAGATTGGCTTTCAGGTCGTGTGGCAAGGCGCTGGTCTGGCCCTGCAGCAGCTTGGCCTCGAGCAGTACGCCGCTGCTTTCCAGTGCCTGTGCCAGGCCCTTGGCAGTGCTGAGCTGGGTGCTGTCGGGCAGTGCACCGAGCAGTTTGTCGATGCTGCCCCGTAGCGCCTCATCGCCGCCACTCAGGTTCTGCAGGCCCTTGAACAAACCTTCCAGCGAAGCCTGGCGGTTCTGCTGTGCGGCAAGCTGCTGACCCAACACCAGTTGATCGAGGCGGCCACTGAGCGGCAGGAAAGCGAGGCTCTGGCTGCCTTGAACCTGAGCGCTGAGCAGGCTGCCGAGCGGCAAGGCGAGCGGGCTGTCGAGCGCCATCTGCTTGCCGGCTAGCGGAGTGTTGAGCAGATTCACCACCAGGCGATAGATCGTCTGCGCGCCTTGCGGCGGCAAAACGTCGCGGCTGACGACTTTGCCCTGGACCAGGGTTCCGGGCGGCAGCTGCTGCAGATCGAGGCTGGTCAGCGGCTTGTCACCGCCAGCCTGCAGGGCCAGCGCCAGACGGGTGTCGGACAGTGCTGTGACCACCAGCGCGCTGCCTTGAGCCAGCGGCCTAGGGCTTTCGGCTTGCAGGGTCGCCTGCTTGCCGCCTTCGAGCGTCAGTTTCAGCAGCAGCTGGAAGCTCTGCGCCTGCTCGCGAACCGCGACCACTTCGGCCTTGGCGCTTTCGCCGGCTGCCAGCATGCCTTCCAACGGCTGCAGCAGACGCACAGCCATATCGGCAGCGGTCGCAGTACTGCGAATCACCGGTGCGGAAGGCGGAAGCGGACGTGGGCTGCTGATTTCGCTCATGGGCTTTACTGAGGCTCCGTCCTTTGCTGGTGCTGCGCCGGTTTCAACTGTTGGTGCGTTTGAGACACCCTACGCGATTAACACCCTGTCGAAAATGCTGACTGCGGGGACAGTGGTGCGCCATGTATAATGCCGGCCCGCTGCGCACCACACTTCCGGCACGCGTCAGTATAGCGGCCGGAGCACCGTCGACTTTAACCCAGCCAGGTATCGATGACCCGTCCCGTTCCTCTTCTCGAAGCCGTGGCGCTCAGCTGTGAGCGGGACTGGCGCATGCTCTTCGAGCAGTTGCATTTCGCCCTGCAACCAGGCGACATGCTGCAGATCAGCGGCCCCAATGGCAGCGGCAAGACCAGCCTGCTGCGTCTGATCGCCGGTCTGCGTCAACCGACCTCCGGCGACATTCTCCTACAGGGCCAGGCTCTGGCCGAGCAGCGCAGTGAGCTGGCGCGCAACCTCCTGTGGATTGGCCATGCCGCCGGTATCAAGGGGCTGTTGAGTGCCGAGGAGAACCTGGCGTGGCTCTGCGCCCTACATCGTCCGGCGAGCCGCGAGGCGATCTGGCAGGCGCTGGAGGCGGTCGGCTTGCGCGGTTTCGAGGACGTTCCCTGTCACACCCTGTCGGCTGGCCAGCAGCGCCGTGTGGCCTTGGCGCGCCTGTATCTGGAGGACACGCCACCGTTATGGGTGCTCGATGAGCCGTTCACCGCGCTGGACAAGAGCGGCGTGGCGCAACTCGAGGCGCACCTGGCTGCTCACTGCGAGGGTGGCGGTGTAGTGGTGCTGACCACCCACCATAGCCTGCAACGCACGCCGGCCACCTATCGCGACCTGGACCTGGGGCAGTACGCAGCATGAGCAACGTCTTCACACAGCTGCTTTCGCGCGAAATGCGTTTGCTCGCTCGGCGTCCGTCCGACCTGGCCAACCCCCTGGTGTTCTTCGCCATCGTCATCGCGTTGTTCCCGCTGGCGGTAGGCCCGGAAACCCAATTGTTGCAAACCCTTTCCCCTGGCCTGGTGTGGGTCGCCGCGCTTTTGGCCGTGTTGCTCTCGCTGGACGGGCTTTTCCGCAGTGATTTCGAGGACGGCTCACTCGAACAGTGGGTCCTTTCGTCGCACCCCCTGCCTCTTCTGGTGTTGGCCAAGGTGCTGGCACACTGGCTGTTCAGCGGTCTGGCGCTGGTTTTGCTGGCACCTGTGCTGGCACTCATGCTCGGTCTGCCCGGGCGTTGCCTGCCGGTACTGCTGATTTCGCTGTTGCTCGGCACCCCGGTGCTGAGCCTGCTCGGCGCGGTGGGCGCGGCGCTCACCGTCGGTCTCAAGCGTGGCGGCTTGCTGCTCGCGCTGCTGATCCTGCCGCTGTACATCCCGGTGCTGATTCTCGGCAGCGGGGCGTTGCAGGCGGCCCTGCAAGGATTGCCGGCTACTGGTCACCTGTTGTGGCTGGCGAGCCTCACCGCCCTGGCGGTGACCCTGACACCTTTTGCGATTGCCGCTGGCCTGACCATCAGTGTCGGCGAATAAGAACGAACCGTGATACCTGACCGACAGCAGTCGAGCCAGGCCTGAATGATGAGTCGAGCATGAACTGGACGTGGTTTCACAAATGGGGTTCGCCCAAGTGGTTCTATGAGATGAGTGGCCGCTGGCTGCCCTGGCTCAGCATCGCTGCCGTGTTGCTGACCGTCGCTGGCCTGGTCTGGGGCCTGGCCTTCGCGCCGCCGGACTACCAGCAGGGCAACAGCTTTCGCATCATCTACATTCATGTTCCTGCCGCTTTCCTGGCTCAATCCATCTACGTGACGCTGGCCGTCGCCGGCCTGGTCGGCCTGGTGTGGAAAATGAAGCTGGCCGACGTCGCCTTGCAGCAGGCAGCGCCCATCGGTGCCTGGATGACGGCCATCGCGCTGCTTACCGGAGCCATCTGGGGCAAGCCGACCTGGGGCACCTACTGGGTCTGGGACGCACGCCTGACTTCGATGCTGATCCTGCTGTTTCTCTACTTCGGCGTCATCGCCCTGGGCAATGCCATCAGCAATCGCGACAGCGCCGCAAAGGCCTGCGCCGTGTTGGCCATCGTCGGTGTGATCAACATCCCGATCATCAAGTACTCGGTGGAGTGGTGGAACTCGCTGCACCAGACTGCCACCTTCAAGGTCACCGAAAAACCCGCGATGCCGGTGGAAATGTGGCTGCCGCTGCTGCTGGCGGTGCTGGGTTTCTACTGCTTCTTCGGCGCCGTGCTGCTCTATCGCATGCGCCTGGAAGTACTCAAGCGCGAAGCGCGCAGCAGCTGGGTGAAGACCGAAGTGCAGAACCTGGTGGAGGGCAAGGCATGAGCTTCTCGTCCTTTTCCGAATTCCTCGCCATGGGCACCCATGGCGCCTATGTCTGGAGCGCTTACGGTATCAGCCTGGCGATCCTGGCGTTGAATGTGGTGCTGCCGATTCTGGCTCGCCGCCGTTACCTGCAAGACGAGGCGCGTCGTTTGCGCCGGGAGAAGTCGAAGTGAATCCGGTTCGCAAGAAACGCCTGTATATCGTTCTGGCCATCCTCTGTGGTGTCAGCATCGCTGTTGCGCTGGCGCTGACCGCGCTGCAGGAGAACATCAACCTGTTCTACACCCCGAGCCAGATCGCCAATGGCGAGGCGCCGGTCGATACCCGCATTCGTGCCGGCGGCCTGGTAGAAGAGGGTTCTGTGAAGCGCTCGGCCGATTCGCTGGAGGTGGACTTCGTCGTCACCGACGGCGCCCACGGCGTGACCATCCGCTACAGCGGCATCCTCCCGGACCTGTTCCGTGAAGGGCAGGGCATCGTTGCCCTGGGCCGCGTCAATGAAGAGGGCGTGCTGGTGGCCGACGAGGTGCTGGCCAAGCACGACGAGAACTACATGCCGCCTGAAGTCATGCAGGCGCTGGAAAAGAGCGGGATGATGCAAAAGCACGATGAGGCCAAAGCCGCCAAGCAAGGCTACCAACAGGAGAGCGCGCAATGATTCCCGAGCTCGGCCATCTGGCGATGATTCTGGCGCTGTGCCTGTGCCTGGTACAGGCGACATTGCCGCTGATCGGTGCCTGGCGCGGTGACCACCAGTGGATGAGCCTGGCGCAGCCGGCCGCCTGGGGTCAGTTCGCCTTCCTGTTGTTCTCCTTCCTGTGCCTGACCTATGCCTTCATGGTCGACGACTTCTCCGTCGCCTACGTGGCCAACAACTCCAACAGCGCGCTGCCCTGGTACTACAAGTTCAGCGCGGTATGGGGCGCGCACGAAGGCTCTCTGCTGCTGTGGGCTTTGATCCTGGCCGGCTGGACTTTCGCCGTGGCGATCTTCTCGCGCCACCTCCCGGAAGAGATGCTCGCCCGCGTGCTGGCGGTGATGGGCATGATCAGCGTCGGCTTCCTGCTGTTTTTGATCGTCACTTCCAACCCCTTCGAGCGTCTGCTGCCGAACTCGCCCGTCGACGGCCGCGACCTCAACCCGCTGCTGCAGGACTTCGGCCTGATCGTGCATCCGCCGATGCTGTACATGGGCTATGTCGGCTTCTCGGTGGCCTTCGCCTTCGCCATTGCCGCGCTGCTCGGCGGCAAGCTGGACGCCGCCTGGGCGCGCTGGTCGCGTCCATGGACCATCGTTGCCTGGGCCTTCCTCGGCATCGGTATCGCCCTCGGTTCCTGGTGGGCATACTACGAACTGGGCTGGGGCGGCTGGTGGTTCTGGGACCCGGTGGAAAATGCCTCGTTCATGCCCTGGCTGGTGGGCACGGCGCTGATCCACTCATTGGCCGTGACGGAAAAACGCGGTGTGTTCAAGAGCTGGACGGTGCTGCTGGCCATCGCCGCGTTCTCCCTCAGCCTCTTGGGGACATTCCTGGTGCGTTCCGGCGTGCTGACCTCGGTGCATGCCTTTGCCACCGATCCGGAGCGCGGCGTGTTCATCCTCGCCTTCCTGCTGGTGGTGGTCGGCGGTTCGCTGACGCTGTTCGCCGTGCGCGCACCGGTGGTCAGGAGCCAAGTCGGCTTTGGCCTGTGGTCGCGTGAAACCCTGCTGCTGGTCAATAACATCGTACTGGTGGTGTCGGCTGCGATGATCCTGCTCGGCACCCTCTACCCGCTGGTGCTCGATGCCCTGACCGGCGCCAAGCTGTCGGTCGGCCCTCCTTACTTCAATGCGCTGTTCCTGCCGCTGATGGCGCTGCTGATGGCGGTGATCAGCGTCGGCGTGCTGGTGCGCTGGAAGGATACGCCGCTGAAGTGGCTGGGCAGCATGCTGACGCCGGTGCTGGTCGCCAGCGTGGTGCTGGCGGTAGCCGCGACCTACTTGCATGGTGATTTCCATTGGGCTGTATTGGCCGTTTGCCTGCTGGCCTTCTGGGTGGTGCTTGGCGGTGTGCGCGACATTCTCGACAAGACACGACACAAGGGGCTGATCAAGGGCCTGCCGAGCCTGACTCGCAGCTACTGGGGCATGCAGATGGCGCACCTGGGGTTCGCCGTATGCGCCCTGGGCGTGGTCCTGACCAGCTTGGGCAGCTATGAGCGCGACCTGCGCATGGCACCGGGCGAGTCGGTGGAGCTGGCAGGCTATCGCTTCCAGTTCGACGGCGCCGTGCATCACGAAGGCCCCAACTTTATCTCCGACAAGGGCACGGTGCGTGTCTTCGATGGTGAGCGGCAGATCAAGGTGCTGCATCCGGAGAAGCGCCTGTATACCGTGCAGCAGTCGACCATGACCGAGGCGGGCATCGACGCCGGTTTCACTCGCGATCTGTTCGTTGCCCTGGGCGAGCCGCTGGAGCAGGGCGCCTGGGCCGTGCGTATTCACATCAAGCCCTTCGTGCGCTGGATCTGGCTCGGCGGTCTGCTGATGGCCTTCGGTGGCTTCCTTGCCGCGGCCGACAAGCGCTACCGGATCAAGGTCCGCACCCGCGTGCGCGACGCCCTGGGCTTGCAGGAGGCCAGCGCATGAGACGTCTTCTCCTGCTGTTGCCGCTGCTGGCATTCCTGGCGATTGCCGTATTTCTCTACCGTGGCTTGTTCCTCGACCCCTCCGAGCTGCCCTCGGCGCTGATTGGCAAGCCGTTCCCGGCTTTCAGCCTGCCGGCGCTGGACAACCCCGAGCGCACCCTGGGCGTTGACGATCTCAAGGGCAAGCCCGCGCTGGTCAACGTCTGGGCCACCTGGTGCCCGGCCTGCCGCCACGAGCACCCGGTGTTGAACAAGCTGGCCGAGGCAGGTGTGGTGATCCACGGCATCAACTACAAGGATCAGCGCGAGCCGGCGCAGAAGTGGCTGCGTGACCTGCACAATCCCTATCAGCTCAATATCGAAGATGCCAAGGGCAGCCTGGGCCTGGACCTGGGAGTGTATGGTGCACCGGAGACCTTCTTCATCGACGCCAAGGGCATCATTCGCCACAAGTACGTCGGTGCCATCGACGAGCGCATCTGGCGCGAAAAACTGGCGCCGATCTATCAGGAACTGGTCGACGAGGCCCAGCCATGAAGCGTTTGCTGATGTCCGCCGGTCTGGCGTTGGGCCTGTTGGCCAGCGCGCATGCCGCCATCGATACCTTCGAATTCGCCAACGAGGCCGAGCGTCAGCGCTATCGCAACCTGATCGAAGAGCTGCGCTGCCCGAAATGCCAGAACCAGAACATCGCCGACTCCGATGCGCCGATCGCCATGGACCTGCGTGGCGAAATCTATCGCATGCTCGAAGAGGGCAAGAGCAACGAGGAGATCATCGACTTTCTGGTTTCTCGTTATGGCGACTTCGTGCTCTACAAGCCACCGCTGACCAGCCGCACGCTGCTGCTCTGGTACGGCCCTGCCGGCCTGCTGCTGATTGGCTTCGGCGTGCTTGGGGTGATCGTCTTGCGCCGCCGTGGCCAGCAGAAGGATCGCTCCGCCGCTGGCCTCTCCCTTGATGAGCAGGCGCGCCTCGACGCGCTGCTCGCCCAAGCCTCTCAGGACAAGAAAGACCAATGATCGATTTCTGGTTGCCCGCCGGGCTGCTTTTGCTGACTGCCCTGGCGTTTCTGCTGATTCCGGTACTGCGCATTCGCAAGCTGCAGGCCGAAGAAGACCGTACCGCACTCAACGTCACCCTCTATCAGGAACGCCTGCAGGAGCTGGAAGCCCAGCGCCAGGCCGGTGTGCTCGATGATGCGCAGATGCAGGCCGGTCGTGCCGAAGCGGCGCGCGAGCTGCTCGACGATACCGAAGGCGTGCAGCGCCGCAGCGGTGTGCTCGGCGGCAAGATCCCGCTGGTCTCGGCGTTGCTGGTGCCGGTGCTCGGCGTGGCCCTGTACCTGCACTGGGGCGCGCTCGATCAGGTGGAGCAGACACGTCAGCTGGCGGCCATGCAGCCGCAGAGCATCGAGGAAATGACCGCGCGCCTGGAGCAGACCGTCAAGCAGCAGCCGGACTCCGCCGAAGGCTGGTACTTCCTTGGCCGTACCTATATGGCGCAGGAGCGTGCCGGCGACGCCGCCAAGGCCTTCGAGCGCGCCGTGGAGATCGCCGGGCGCGCCCCGGAACTGCTCGGTCAATGGGCGCAGGCGCTGTATTTCGCCGAAGGCAAACAGTGGAACGAGCAGTTGCAGGGGCTCACCGACGAGGCGTTGAAGACCGATCCGGAAGAGGTCACCAGCTTGGGCCTGCTGGGTATCGCCGCCTATGAAAGTCAGCGCTATGCTGATGCAGTGCGCTACTGGGAGCGTCTGGTCGCCGTGCTGCCGGAGCAGGACCCGTCCCGCGCGGCCATCGCCGGCGGCATCGAGCGCGCCCGGCAGCAGATGGGCGAGGGCGAGCAGAGCAGTGCTGCCGCCGAGCCGAGCGCCAAGGTGCATGCCCTCGAAGTCAGCGTGTCGTTGTCGCCCGAGGTGCAGCAGAACGTTCAGCCGGACGATGCCGTGTTCGTCTTCGCCCGCGCACTCAGCGGCCCGCCGATGCCCCTGGCGGCCAAGCGCCTGAAGGTCTCCGACCTACCGGTGCAGATCAGTCTCTCGGATGTGGATGCGATGATGCCGGAACTGAAAATTTCGCAATTCGACCAGGTGCAATTGGTGGCGCGGGTCTCCCGCGCTGGCAATGCTACCCAGGGTGAGTGGACGGGCCAGACCGGCCCGGTGGCCAATACCGCCCGCGGCGTACAGACGCTGTTGATCGACCGCCGCGACGGGCAGGCACAGTGAGGCGCCTGGCGTTGGTTTGCGCACTCGGACTTGGTCTGAGTGGCTGTGTACTGCAGCAGCCGAGTGCGCCAGGCGGCGATCTTCCGCCGGTGCAGCAGCCATCGCACCCGCGCTACGCACCGCCGCCTGGCGTGAAAAGCCATTGGAACCCGGCGTTGGGCGTCTATGTGGTCGAAGGTACGAGGGATCTCTATTACCGTGAGCGCATCTTCTACCGTTGGGACGGTGGCTGGAGCTGGTCGCCACAAGCCGGAGGCCCATGGAAGGATACCGACAGCTCGGGCATCCCACCGGGGTTGTACCGGCACTATCAATCTCGGTGAGGCATCTGCCTTGTCCTTCAACGGCGCCTTGGGCGCCGTTTTCCATTAATCCGTCAGCCTCTTCGGGATGCATCTCGGTTCACATGGCCGCATACTCCCTTGCCGCAATGATTGACTGCGCACTTCAGCATCTTGAAAGAGCAAGAACACTTCACCTGTATAACTAAGGGACAAGACATGAGTGATGGAGCACTTTTAACGGCTTTGGCACAAGCCATTCCGGGGTTCTCGAAGGAATCCATAACGGTGCCAGGAGTTGATGAACGGCAAGGCGATTACAAGCACATCTATTGGCTGGACGCGTTGTTGGGTGAACGTTATCTCTGTTATGTCGAATGGAAGGAATTTGATCCCTGGGGCGTTGATGGATTGAATGCCTTAGTGCCGGTTCAGCAGGCCGGCATTACCCTGTCCACCGACAGTCTTTATGACGAGCAGGGTTTTCCGGTTCAGGCAATCAGTCGTGAAGAGTTTATGTACGATGCCGGTGGCTTTTACCTACCGGTGTTACAGCAGCAATTGCAACAGGCCGGGTTGCAACTGCTGGAAGTCGGCATGCTGCAGCGTGATGGCAATGTCTATCTGCATGAAAACCCGCGTTTCATTTGTGTCACCACTGGCCAGCCTGAAATCGAGCAACTGAACCTGCAATTACAACAGCGAGGGTTGGTACTGTGCTGAGGCCTTCGTATTTAATTCCCGCTACGGCTGGCCGGTTAGCGATCTTTCTGATCGTTTTGTTGATTGCCAGCGGCTGTACGTCTCGTTCGGTGCGCTGGATGCACCCGACGCCCTCGAAAGAGCTGTTGTTGCAAGCCATGACCGATCTGCAGGGTCTTCATGTTTACACCGGCCTTGATCACAGAGATAACAGCCTGCTAAGTCGTGAAGAGGCGTCGAGAATGCTGGCGGATAACAGCCTGATTACCAGTGAGACGCCAAATTTCATGTTGGTCAGCTTTAGCGGTAATGAAATCAGTATTGTTGGGTATAACCAGTATTACCGGCCAAAAACGCAGGATTATCGCAGTCCGATGATTTATCGCTATCGCGGGCAGCTAAAGCGTGCTGTTTATAGCCTGCCGCATATGGCACCAGAGATTGGTGATTTAAACGTGACCTCGAAGCCGATTGAAAATGTGCAGCTGTGGTTGCTGAATGAAAAAAAGACGGTCTACCCGGATTTTAATGGCACGCTGACGTTCAAGTCCTGGAGCGGCGAATATATAGCGATCAGCGCATTTACCACTCGAAGTTGGGACAGTATTTTTTAAGGTGCTTCGAATAGTTTGGGAAGCGTCCGGTATCAAACGTATCTTTCCCTCGACAAAAGTGAAGAATCATAAAAAACGGCGCCCGAAGGCGCCGTTCTTGTTCGTGCGATCCAGGCTCAATGCGCCCAGATAATGCCTACCAGCAAGTAGCAGATCAGCGTCACCAGCACTACGCCGAACAGGTTGAGGGCGAAGCCCGCCTTGATCATCGACTGTATCTTCATATGTCCGGTGCCGAACACGATGGCGTTGGGTGGCGTCGCCACCGGCATCATGAAGGCGCAGCTGGCAGCGATGGCCGCAGGAATCGCCAGCAGTTCGGCCGGCATACCCTGCGACACTGCCAGGGCGCCAAGCAGGGGCAGGAAGGCAGCGGCAGTGGCGGTGTTGGAGGTGACCTCGGTGAGGAAGATGATCACCAGTACCACAACGCCGATCATCGCGATCACCGGCAATGCGCCGAGCGCGCCGAGGCTCTGGGCGATCCATTCGGCAAGGCCGGTGCTGCGGATCACGCCAGCCAGCGACAGGCCGCCACCGAACAGCAGCAGCACGCCCCAGGGCAGTTTGCTGGCGCTTTCCCAGTCCATCAGGAACACGCGCTGCTTGGTGTCCACCGGGATGATGAACAGTGCCAGCGCCGCGGCGATGGCGATGCTGGTGTCGTTGACGCCCGATACCCATTCGCCGATCAGCGGCTGGAACACCCAGGCCAGTGCGGTAACCACGAATACCAGGGCGACCAGCTTCTCGCCGCGACTCAGCGGGCCCAGTTCGGCCAGTTCGCTGCGGATCAGCTGCGTGCTGTCATGTCCGGCCAGGTTGAAGCCGCCGCGGGTCAGCCACCACCAGATGAATGCCAGCATGAGTACGGCCACTGGCACGCCGAGCAGCATCCACTGGCCGAAACCGATCTGCACGTCGTAGTTGTCGGCGAGGAAGGCAGCGAGCAATGCGTTCGGTGGTGTGCCGATCAGCGTGGCGATGCCGCCGACGCTGGCTGCATAGGCAATCGCCAGCAGCAGGGCGGTGGCGAAGCGTTCACGGTCGGCGTCGCTCGCACTCTTCTCGCCGGTGAGCATGCCAATCACCGACAGGCCGATAGGCAGCATCATGATGGTGGTGGCGGTGTTGCTCACCCACATGCTGAGAAAGGCCGTGGCCATCATGAACCCGGCGATCTGCCTGCTCGGCTTGCTGCCCATGGCCAGCAGCGTCATCAGGGCGATGCGCTTGTGCAGGTTCCAGCGTTCCATCGCCAGGCCCAGGACGAAACCACCGAGGAACAGGTAGATGGTAGGGTTGGCATAGGGCGCGGTTGCGGCGTTGAGGCTGTCGATGTCCAGCGCCGGGATCAGCAGGATTGGCAGCAGCGAGGTGGCCGGAATCGGAATGGCTTCGGTCGACCACCAGGTGGCCATCAGCAGGGTCAGACCGATGGTGGCCCAGGCGGCGCTGGACAGCCCGGCTGGCGGCTCGGTGAGCAGACACACGAGCAATAACAATGGGCCCAGGATCAGACCAATCCAGGCTGCCTTGGCGGGTGCCGTGGATTCATTGGTGGTAACGGCCATGGCGCGCTTCCTTCAGCTAAAAAGTCGGGCTTTATAGCCCACAGGGCGACTTTATGACCACGCGATGGCCAATCGGTTTTGCTTCAGTCTGTTTCAGGCGCGCTTCGCGCTGGCGATGAGGGCTCGGCCTGTCTGCTGAACAGCGGCCCACCACAGCGGCTACAGAACGCCGCGCTGTACTCGTGGCGGTTCTTTCTGCAGTGCGGGCAATCGTGTTCCATCAGCCCGTCCTGGCGCATGGCGTTGGCCAGTTCAGCTGTGAAGATGCCGGTCGGCACTGCGATGATCGAGTAGCCGGTGATCATCACCATGGTGGCGAGCATCTGGCCGATGGGTGTCTGCGGGGTGATGTCGCCGAAGCCTACGGTGGTCAGCGTCACCACTGCCCAGTAGATGCTGGTGGGGGGATGCTGGTGAAACCGTTGGCCGGCCCCTCGATGACGTACATCAGTGCGCCATACACCGTGACCAGGGTCGAGACGCTGACCAGAAACACCACGATCTTCTGCTTGCTGCCGCGCAGTGCCACCAGCAGGAAGTTGGCCTGGGTCAGGTAAGGGCGCAGCTTGAGTACGCGGAAGATGCGAATCATGCGGATGACGCGGACGATCATCAGGTACTGCGCATCGGCGAACAGCAACGCCAGGATGGCCGGCAGCACTGCCAGCAGATCCACCAGCCCGAAGAAGCTGAAGGCATAGCGAATAGGTTTTGGCGAGCTGTACAGACGCAAGCCGTATTCGATGGCGAAGAGGACGGTGAAGCCCCACTCCAGCACGCTGAACAGCCCGGCGTACTGATTGTGGATGCGTTCGATGCTGTCGAGCATCACCACTACTAGGCTGGCGAGGATGGTCACCAGCAACCAGTTGTCGAAGCGCTGCGCAGCCGGTGTGCTGGTTTCGAAGATGATGATGTACAGGCGCTGGCGCCAGCTTTGCCGGTTTTCCATGGCAAGGTCCAAGTCAAGCGAAAGGGCACAGCCTAGGCAGGAAGGCGCAGCGAGGGCAAGGCGTGCTTGCCGCTCTTACTCGTCTTCCAGCGACGACTCCTGCCTGGGATCACCGAGCACGAAGGTTTCACCGGTGACTGCCGTTAGCCAGCCGGTACCCATGTTGCGCAGCAACCAGTGCCATTGGCCGTAGCGGCTGGTCAGCGTGCCGGTGGCGTAGCAGGGGCCGTAGAGATACCAGTCGTGTTCCTGGCGGTGGGTGATGACGATGGCGTGGCGGAGGAACTCGGCGACTTCCTCCGCGCTCACGCTGTAGTCCTTGCAGTTGTCCAGGGCCGTGTTGGGGCCCTGGCCGATCTCGATAACTTCGATCCGTTCAACCGGCCCGATCACCGTCATCAGTTCGTCAGCCAGCAGCGGTGTGGCCAGTAGTTGCAGGCTCAGACCCAGAATCCATCCTTTCATGTGTACATCGTTCCTTGCTGGCAGCTTTCAAGTGGTAGTCGCGACTATAGAGGGCGCGGGCTGCTTTCGGTATGAACAGCGTCAAGGATGCGTGGTTTGTTCAAGCCTGAGAGGGGTGCCTGGCAGCAGGCTATGGGCTCCGACCTCAAGGAGAACACCATGCTCGATGCACTGCTGCGTTATCTCTATGCCCCCTGTTTCGGCTTCGGCCTGATCGCGCTGGCGATCGTTCTGGTGGGCGACTGGCACCTGGGATTGTGGTGCCTCGCGTTTCTGCTGTTGCTGGCCATCGGCTTGTCCGCGCTGGTCGAAGCGCAAGTGCCTTATCAGCCCGAATGGAACCAGCCGCGCCGCGATGCATGGCGCGACCGCATACATGCCGTGATCAACGAAACACTGAACAGCCTTGGCGTGCTGAGTATTCCTCTGCTGGCGACACTGCTGCCTGTCCGTGACCCCTGGCCGCATGCCTGGCCGTTCTGGTTGCAGGTGCTTATGGCGATCATCGTCGCCGACCTTGGCATCACCCTGATGCACTGGCTCAGTCACCGCAGTGCCTGGCTATGGCGTCTGCATGCCGTGCATCACTCGGTGCGGCGTATGTACGGCCTCAACGGCCTGATGAAGCATCCGCTGCACCTGGGGCTGGAAGCGCTGGCGGGCACCTTGCCACTGATAGTGCTGGGCATGCCGGTGGATATTGCAGGCGTTCTGGCCTTTGCCATCGGCGTGCAACTGCTGCTGCAGCACAGCAATGTCGATATGCGTATCGGCCCATTGCGTTACCTGTTTGCCTGGGCGCCGGTGCATCGCTTTCACCACTTGCGTTATGGCCGGGCGGGGGACGTGAACTTCGCGCTGTTCTTCAGCGTCTGGGATCGTCTGCTGGGCACGGCGTTTCACGCCGATTACCAGGTGGCCAGTGATGATCTGGGGATCGGCAGTCAGCCGGACTACCCTGACGATTATCTGGCGCAGTTGGCCGAACCCTTCGTTGCTCGCGCGGAGCATGTGGCCGCCCCCGTTCTGCCGCGCGGTTTGCGCCGCTCAGTCGACTAGTTGCGGTTGCAGGTTGTGCAATGCCCGCGCCTGGATGCCGAACATGCTACGCACCGTGCGGGAGAAGTGTGCCGAGTCGGCGAAATTCGCTGCGTGGGCGGCATCGGTAAGGTTGTTGCCGCGTAGCACCATGGCCAGCGCCAGGCGCAGGCGCCGCCAGAGCACCAAGCGGCGGATGGAGAGACCGACCTGATCGCCGAACAGGCGCTCCAGCTGGCTCAGTGACAAGCGAACCCGGCTCGCCAGGTCGAGGGCGTCGATCTTTTCCAGCAACAGCGCGTCGATGTCGAGCAGCGCCTGCTCCACGCGCCGATCCAGAGCCGGTCGCGGCCAGTGGCGCAGGTGTTCGACGAGGGCCTGTGGGGCTGTCGGGGCTTCGTCTTGCAGGGCCTGTAGCTGCTCGAGGCGGAATGAAAGGGGTTCGGCATACAGCGCCAACATCGGCTGGCCCGATTCGATAAAGGCATGTGGCTGCATCGAGGGGACCAGCAGGCGACGGCCCTGCACCCGCTCGCCATCGACCATCAGGCGCAGCTCGCCGTCATGGGCCAGCATCAACTGGTGTGCGTAATGAGCATGCGCGTGGGTATCGCCAGCGTATCCGTCGAGCAGGCAATAGTCCCTGGCCAGCCACAGTCGTCCTTGCCAGCCGGTATTCATGGACGGTGTGGCGTGCGGTTGGCGAGATCAGCGAGCGCTATGTTCATCGGGGCTTTCTGGCGTGGTTCGGTCCCGATCATACCTGCTGAAGCGGCGCGTAGGGTCTTTCAACCAGCCCCGCATCAGTCGCCGATCACGCCGCCGTGGGTTCAGTCGACAGCCAGGTAATGCTTGGTGAAGCTGTCGCTCACGACCTCCCAGAGGGTGCTGGTGCCGCTGGCGACGAAGAAGGCGTCACCGGCTTTGTAGTGCGCGGTTTCGCCAGTGGCCTCGTTGGTGATCTTCACCTCGCCGAGGGTTACCACTGCCTGTTCGTGGAAGGTGTAGGGCAGGCGGAAACGGCTGCGACGCACGCCAAAGTAGCCGGCGCTGACCGACTCGTCCTCGGTGGCAAAGGTGGTCAGGGCGAACATGGCGTTGTCGCCGTCGAGCATCTCGACACCGATGTCCTCCAGGGTGCCGGACAGTTCCAGTTCGTCCAGGGTGATGCCTTGCTTGATGCTGTGCAGCATGTCGTTCTCGCTCGATAAGGGGCTGAAGAGGCCATGCACGCTAGCAGGGTCGAATAAGTGGGCCAGTCGTGGCTGCGACATCGGTTGCCAGGGAAACGTCCTACCTGCAGTTGTGCGGTCTTTTCCTAAGCGCGGCTTCGGCTGCAAGGTGGGCCTGGCATTGGGGGAGCGTGCGGTCTCAAGCGGGTGGCAGTTTCTCCAGAAAGCGCATCAACAGGCTTTCTTCCGCGCGCAGGCCCTTGCGCGGCGTTGCCATGCGAATGCCGGCCAACTCGCCGGCCTGGAAGGCTTCGAGCAAGGCGGGATGGATGTAGCACTTGCGGCAGACGGCCGGCGTATTGCGCAATTGCTCAGCCACTTGTTTGACCATGGCCACCACATGTTTCTTGGCCGCGCTTTCCGGCTGCCACTCGAGCTCGCGCAGCAGCGTCAGGGCCAGCGCGCTGCCGGCCCAGGTGCGGTAGTGCTTGGCGGTGAAGTCGGCGCCGGTCAGTTCACGCAGGTAGTCGTTGATGTCGGTGGAGGTCACGGCGCGACGTTCGCCATCCTCGTCCAGGTACTGGAACAGGTGTTGCCCGGGCAATTCCAGGCAACGCTGGATGATGCGGGCCAGGCGGCGGTCACTGACCTGCACCTCGTGTTCGATGCCGCTCTTGCCACGGAAGTGAAAGCGAATTGTGCTGCCTTGCACCTCGACGTGACGGTTGCGCAGGGTGGTCAGGCCATAGGAACGATTCTCCCGCGCGTAACGGGCGTTGCCGACCCGGATCAGGGTGTTATCCAGCAGCATGATCACGGTGGCCAGCACTTTCTCACGGCGGTGTTCGCGCAGGCTCAGGTGCTGCCGCAGGGCTACACGCAGTGCTGGCAGTGCCTTGCCGAATGCCAGCAGGCTGGCGTACTTGTCCGCATCCCTGATTTCGCGCCAGCGCGGGTGGTAGCGGTATTGCTTGCGCCCGCGGGCATCGCGGCCTGTTGCCTGTAGGTGGCCGTTGGGAAATGGGCAGATCCACACGTCGGTATAGGCGGGCGGCACAGCCAGTGCATCGATGCGAGCCACCTCCTGTTTGTCGCGGATACGCTGGCCCTGGCTGTCGAAATAGCAGAACTTGCCACGTAGCTTGCGGCGGCTGATGCCCGGCATGCTGTCGTCGACATAGCGCAGGTCGGGCGGTAGATCGATATCGCCAGGCACTGGGCTCATTGACGCATCTCCCGATGGTGCGCAAAGACGAAAGGCGAAAGGGCGTTAGCAAGGCAGAGGACAACGTCGGACATTGGCGTCGCTCGTCGTGGCAGATATGAATTAGCCCACCTAACGAGGTAGGAGTTCACTCTTTACCAGCGGAAAACCGGAGCTTGATCTTTGTGTCTCTCCAGTCGCTCGAGCCTGGGGATCGAAGCGCACAGAGTCGGCAGTCGCCGCATGGCCTTTGAAGCTCTCAGCTTTTCAAACCGTCGAACGCTACTGCTCTTTCTTGCGTGTCCAGTAAACCTCGCCGTCGACGATGACATCCTCTGGTTTGGCCTTGTCTGAATCTTCCAATACTGCAAAGAAACGGCGCTCTTCTCCTTGCGCAGTCGAGAGCACGAGGGCGTAGTCCTCGAAGCGATAGGTCGAGGTGACACTATCGTCGCGATTGTTGGTGGCGATGATGTAGCTGGTGCCGAAATTCCCGGCGAAGAAACCGCCTCGCTTGTGCGTGACGGTGCCATCCGGGCGGAATATGAAAGACCGGTCCCGTCGAGAGCCGCCCATACCAACATTGAGGAAGTAATAACTTTGATCAAGACGTGTATCAGGCGATAGCGATGCGAGCTCCTGGGCTTTGGAAAGATCGATCTCGCTGCCATCACGCGATAGCGTGATCTTGCCTGTCCAGCCTTTCGACCAGGTCAGCCAGTGCTCCGATTCACGTGTCTTCGAGGCGGTTACATCGAGGTCGGTGAAGGGGAAATTCCAGGTGTGGTGATAGGCCGTCCCGTCCAAAAGCAGGACGTAGATATCTTCTTCTCGGCTGGTGTAGCCGTTGCCAAAGCCGTCCATACGATTCTGAAAATCCGCCACGTAGAGCACGCGATCAACCTTGTTCATGGCGATACCTTTGCCCGGCCCGGCGTAGACCTCGGCGGCTTCTGGAGGCCTGTGCACGAGGCCGGCTTCGTCATTTGCCCGGGCAAGGGGCTCCTTCGCCTGGTCCAGCGTGAGGAGCTGGCAATCGCGAAGCGATATCTCGGCATTCTTGCCATCGATGACGTTGCGAGGCTGGCCGACAACGACCATGTTCTGGCCGAGGGCATTCTTCATTTGCGTCTCCTGCGCTTTGTCCTGGAAGCTCCGGCAGGACAGTGAGAAGCGTGATTGCTGCGCCCCGCGCCACTCGCGCAAGCGATTGTCGGAAACAACGCGGCCGTAGCCTGCGACCAGCCCCTGGTTCTTCAGGTACGTTTGCAGGCGGTCCTCGCGGGCATTGCGCAGATTGCGATCCTTGAGTGCTCCTTCGTAGGAACCTACGTTGGCCATTTCCGCGTCGGCCAGAACCGTCAGGTGAGCCAGGCCCACGGGCTTCACTTTTGTGGGTGATGTGCTCGATGGTTTCTCTGCTATATCCAACCCGAAATTACCTACCAGGCGGCGCAGCTTTCGTATTACGGGTTTGATTGCGTACTTTTCATCGGCCAGGAAGGTCGCCAGGTCCGTGCAGTGTGTGGAGTCCTCTGCGAGTGCCTGTGCTATCTGCGAGCGCGCGCGGGTGAGATTGCTCTCCATCTCTTTGCGAAACGCATCACTATTGCGCGAGAGCGCGTTTATGACCTTATCGTATTCGGCAATATCGTTGCGGTGGCTCCAACTCGCCAGCGCATCGCGTCGCATGCTTTCGCTGTCAGGACTGCGCTCGTCGCAAAATGCTTTGATCGTTCGCGCCGTCATCACCCGACTGGCCGCTTCGGAAAGCGTGGCGTTTAACTCGGCTCCCGTAGCGGCTGAAATTGGCGACAGCCAGCACGCCAATACGGTAATAGCCAAAGCGGGTAACCGTATTGAAGTGTCTTGTGCGCTCACTGGGCAACTCTCCGTGTCGATATTGGTTGTTGTGAAACGCGGGCTGGCCCTGGCTATTTATTTCACCGGCTCAGCCATGGTCCTTCACTAGGAAACAGGGTGCTTGCAGACTCTGAGTCGCACTCGAAGACACGAGTTCCTGATGTCTCCCAACGCTCTCGGGAGCAGGCCACGTTTTAAACATAAACCAATCCAGCGTTCGCCGGTCTGGGCAGCGTTCCCAATTCTGGCTACCTACATGCGAGTCAGGCTCCTTGCGCTCGCTGATGTGTTCGCAGGGCGATATTAGCCTGTGGGCGTGCCGTCCTTTACTGCGCGAAGCCAGCTTTGTGCGCCGGCTCTGATCAGCCAGCAGGCGAGTATGAAGGGCATGGTCAGGGCGGGCAGGCCCAGTGCGCTGAAACCTGGTTGCAGGATCAGGGCAAGCAGGATTCCCACTGCGGGGATCAATGGGCAGCGATAGACCTGGGCCAGGGCGATGGCGGCGAGTGTGGCGTTGTAGCCGTAGAGACCGGCCAGGGCAGCATCGCTGGGCCAGCCGCTTAACAGCATCAGGGCAAGTCCTGCGCTGGAGCCGAGCAGTGCCCAGAGCGCTGTACGGCCGTCAGCCAAACGCAAACCGAACAGCAGGCACAGGCCGGCCAATGGCGAGTCGAGGAAGATGACCTGGCCCAGGCCGCGCAGCACCGCGAGCATCAACTGCAGGACGCTCAGCTGCGGCTGTTCGGGGGCATGGCTGGGCTGCGCAACTGGCAGCTCGAGTTGGACGATCAGTGCCAGCAACAGCCAACCGAGCAGCACGAAGGGAAAGGTGAAGGCGGGCAGCCAACCATGCTGGCGCATGCGCCGCATCCAAGGCGCAAGCAGCAGGCTGGAAAGGGCAGCGCTGGCGCTGATCAGCACGGGCAACAGCGGTGTCCATGGCAGTTTCAGGCAGAGTAGCAGGCCGATCAGGATGCCGTTGTAGCCGTACAGGCCGATGGCGATGTCCGCTTGCGGGTAGTTACGGCGTTGCGCGACCAGCATCGAGGTCAGGCCGCCGAGCAGGGCGCCGGGCAGCAGATGAGGGGCGCCGATGAGGATCGCCAGCAGCACCAGCACGCCGCAGCCTGGGTGCTGTTGCAGGAAAATCTGGGCGAAGCCGCAGAGCAGGGCGCGCAGGCTTTGCAGGGCAGGGTGTGAGGTTGGTAGTGGAGGCATGATGTCTGTGCCAAGAGTCCTCTCCCCCAAGCGGAAGAGGGGCGCCGTCCGTGTCGCTTGGAGGAGTCCTGTGGGGTGCGCCGTGCGCACCGCTAACTGGTCGCAAGGTGCGCAAGGCCTAGGCGGCCCCGCGACACCCTACGGCTCAATGCAGCGTTTCGATCCTCAGGCTGTTGGTGCTGCCAGGTTGACCGAAGGGTTCGCCGGCGGTGATCACCACGGTTTCGCCGCGCTTGGCCATGCCCTGGGCCTGGGCAATCTCCAGCGCGGTGCTGGTGACCTCCTCGACCCTGCGCAGGCGCTCGTTGACCACCGAGTAGATGCCCCAGGCCACTGTCAGGCGGCGGGCGGTGGTTAGGCTCGGGGTGAGGCTCAAGATCGGCGCCTTGGGCCGCTCGCGCGAGGCGCGCAGGCTGCTGGCGCCGGACTCGCTGTAGTTGACCAATGCCGCCACCGGCAGGATCGAGCTGATGCGGCGAATAGCGCAACTGATGGCGTCGCTGGCGGTGGCTTCGGCTTGAGGGCGACCGACGTCGAGTTGAGTCTGGTAGTCCGGGCCATTTTCCACCTGGCGGATGATCTTGCTCATCATCTGCACGGTTTCCAGCGGGTAGTCACCGGAGGCGGTCTCGGCCGACAACATCACTGCATCGGCGCCTTCGGCCACGGCGTTGGCTACGTCGGTGACCTCGGCGCGGGTCGGCGCCGGAGAGAAGCGCATGGATTCGAGCATCTGCGTGGCCACCACTACCGGGCGGCCGAGCTGGCGGCAGGTGCGCACGATGTCCTTCTGAATGCGCGGCACGTTTTCGGCCGGCACCTCCACGCCCAGGTCTCCGCGCGCCACCATGATGGCGTCGCACAGCTTGGCGATTTCTTCCAGGTGGGTCACCGCCGACGGCTTCTCGATCTTGGCCATGAGGAAGGCCTTGCCTTGAATCAGCTCTCGGGCTTCGACGATATCTTCCGGGCGCTGCACGAAGGAAAGCGCCACCCAGTCCACACCCAGCTGCAGGCCGAAGGTCAGGTCGCGGCGGTCTTTCTCGGTCAGCGGCGATAGCTGCAGCACGGCCTCAGGTACGTTGACGCCCTTGCGGTCGGACAGTTCGCCACCGGCGATCACTTCGGTAATCACGGCATCATTCTGCTTGGCAGTCACTTTCAGGCGCAGGCGGCCGTCGTCCAGCAGCAGGCTCATGCCCGGCTGCAGGGCTTCGATGATTTCCGGGTGGGGCAGGTTGACCCGGCTGGTGTCACCGGGCGTCTTGTCCAGATCCAGGCGCAGGCTCTGGCCGTTGACCAGTTGCACCTTGCCTTCGGCAAAGCGGCCGACGCGCAGTTTCGGCCCCTGCAGGTCCATGAGGATGCCGATAGGCTGGTTCAGCTCGCGCTCGACTTGGCGCACCCACTGGTAGCGCTGGGCGTGATCGGCGTGTTCGCCGTGGCTGAAGTTGAGGCGAAACAGGTTGACCCCGGCTTCCACCAATTGGCGGATATGCGCGGCGTCGCGGATGGCCGGGCCGAGGGTGGCGAGGATTTTCACTTTCTTGTCGGGAGTCATCTGGCAGGCCTTGGTCATGAGTTTTGTTGATGGCGTTGCGGCGTAGGGCGGGTGCAACCCGCCACCAACGCTTTGGCGGGTTGCACCCGCCCTACAGGGAGGAGCCCGGTGGTTCTGCACCTGCAGTTTCCAAGGTTGCGAGGATCAGAATGGCGCGGAAGTCGTTGACGTTGGTGCGCGTCGGACCGGTGACGATCAGCTCGTCGAGGGCGGCGAAGTAGCCATAGCCGTTGTTGTCGTCCAGTTCGTCGCGGGCGCTCAGGCCCTTGATGCCAGCACGGGCGTAGCTGTAGGGCGTCATGATGGCGCCGGCGTTGTCTTCGGAGCCGTCGATGCCATCGGTATCACCGGCCAGCGCGTAGACACCGGGCAGGCCCTTGAGGCTGTCGGTGAGGCTGAGGAGGAATTCGGCATTACGCCCGCCACGGCCCTTGCCGCGCACGGTGACGGTGGTTTCGCCGCCGGAGAGGATCACGCACGGCGGTTTGATTGGCTGGCCATGCAACTGCACCTGGCGGGCAATACCGGCATGTACCTTGGCCACGTCGCGCGACTCGCCTTCCAGGTCGCCGAGGATCAGCACCGGGAAACCGGCGGCTTCGGCCTTGGCTGCGGCGGCGTCGAGCGATTGCTGCGGCGTGGCGATCAGCTGGAAGTGGCTGCGCGTGAGTACGGGGTCGCCCGGTTTTACCGTTTCCGAGCGTGGATCCTGCAGCCAACTACGCACATTGGCCGGGATGTCGATGGCGTAGCGGGCAAGAATCGCCAGGGCGTCGGCCGAGGTGGTCGGGTCGCCCACGGTGGGGCCGGAGGCGATTACCGTGGCTTCGTCACCGGGCACGTCGGAGATGGCATAGGTGTAAACGGTCGCTGGCCAGCAGGCCTTGGCCAGGCGGCCGCCCTTGATGGCCGAGAGGTGCTTGCGCACGCAGTTCATCTCGCCGATGGTGGCGCCGGATTTGAGCAGGGCTTTGTTGATCGCCTGCTTGTCCTTGAGGCTGATGCCCTCGGCCGGTAGCGCCAGCAGCGAGGAGCCGCCACCGGAGAGCAGGAAGATCACGCGGTCGTCTTCGGCCAGGTTCGACACCAACTCCAGCACGCGGCGGGCGACGCGCTCGCCGGCATCGTCCGGCACCGGGTGCGCGGCTTCGACCACTTCGATCTTCTTGCAATCGGCGCCGTGCTCGTAGCGGGTCACCACCAGGCCGCTGACTTCGCCTTGCCACTCTTGCTCGATTACCTCGGCCATGGCTGCAGCGGCCTTGCCGGCACCGATGACGATGACGCGGCCGCTACGGTCGGCAGGCAGGTGATCGGCCAGTACCTGGCGTGGGTGTGCAGCGGCGATGGCGGTAGCGAACAGGTCGCGCAGCAGGCTTTGCGGGTCGAAGGTCATGGTGGTGGTCTCTTGCAGATCGATTCCAGTCCGCAGATGCCGCGCGCAGCATCTGGGGAGTGGAATCGACCAACCTGGCAATCGGGCCGTGACACCTCCTGCCAGGAAGGTCGAAAGGGTGGGCCAGAAGCAAAGTCCCTCTCCCTAACCCTCTCTCATAAATGGGAGAGGGGACTGGCTTGGCGTACGCCGGAAGTCCGTGCAACGCCGAGCGGCTCGTCTCCCCTCTCCCACATGCGGGAGAGGGGCCGGGGGAGAGGGCGCTCTGTTACTCGCCGCGGATATTGAAGTTGGCCATATGCTCCAGACCCTTGATCAGGGCAGAGTGGTCCCAGCCGCTGCCACCGAGGGCCGCGCAGGTGCTGAACACCTGCTGGGCGTTGGCGGTGTTGGGCAGGTTCAGGCCAAGCTCGCGAGCACCGGACAGCGCCAGGTTGAGGTCCTTCTGGTGCAGGCTGATGCGGAAGCCCGGATCGAATGTGCCCTTGATCATGCGCTCGCCGTGCACTTCGAGAATTTTCGAGCCGGCGAAACCACCGGACAGCGCCTCGCGCACCTTGGCCGGGTCGGCACCGTTCCTAGCAGCAAACAACAGCGCTTCGGCCACTGCCTGGATGTTCAGTGCGACGATGATCTGGTTGGCCACCTTGGCGGTCTGGCCGTCACCATTGCCGCCGACGCGGGTGATGTTCTTGCCCATGGCCTGGAACAGCGGCAGGGCACGTTCGAAGGCGTTCGGGCAGCCGCCGACCATGATTGACAGGGTCGCGGCCTTGGCGCCGACTTCGCCGCCGGACACCGGGGCGTCCAGGTAGGCGGCGCCGGTGGCCTTGATCTTCTCGGCGAAGGCCTTGGTGGCGGAGGGCGAGATTGAGCTCATGTCGATCACGATCTTGCCGCTGCCAACACCGCTGGCAACACCGTCCGCGCGGAACAGCACGTCTTCGACCTGCGGGGTGTCCGGCACCATGACGATGATGAATTCGGCTTCCTGGGCGACTTCCTGCGGGTTGGCCAGCGCGACGGCCCCGGCCGCTACGAGGTCGGCCGGAGCCGGGTCGTGATGCTCGGAAAGGAACAGGGTGTGACCGGCTTTCTGCAGGTTCTGCGCCATGGGTTTGCCCATGATGCCGGTGCCGATAAATCCGATTTTTGCCATGAGATGAGTCTCCTCAGATTGCGTTATGCGCCTTCATCCAGCCGAGGCCGGCAGCGGTGGTGGTAGCCGGCTTGTATTCGCAGCCAATCCAGCCCTGATAGCCGATGCGATCCAGGTGCTCGAAGAGGAAGCGGTAGTTGATTTCGCCGGTGCCCGGCTCGTTGCGGCCCGGGTTGTCGGCCAATTGCACGTGGTTGATCGCGGCCAGGTTGTTTTCCACGGTACGGGCCAGGTCACCTTCCATGATCTGCATGTGGTAGATGTCGTACTGCAGGTACAGATTGGTGCTGCCGACCTTGTCGCGGATGTCCAGGGCCTGCTTTGTGGTGCTGAGATAGAAGCCGGGGATGTCGCGTGTGTTGATGGCTTCCATGACCAGGCGAATGTCGGCGCCGGCCAGCTTGTCAGCGGCGTAGCGCAGGTTGTCGACGAAGGTCTTTTCCACGGTCGCGCAGTCCACGCCCTGCGGGCGGATGCCAGCCAGGCAGTTGATCTGCTGGTTGCCCAGTACCTTGGCGTAGGCGATGGCCTTGTCGACGCCAGCGCGGAATTCCTCAACGCGATCCGGGTGGCAGGCGATGCCGCGTTCGCCCTTGCCCCAGTCGCCGGCCGGCAGGTTGAAGAGCACCTGCTCAAGCTTGTTGGCGTTCAGGCGGGCCTTGATCTCTTCGACCGGGAAGTCATAGGGAAAGAGGTATTCCACGCCGCTGAAACCGGCTTCGGCGGCAGCGGCGAAACGGTCCAGGAAGTCCACTTCGGTGAACAGCATGGACAGGTTGGCAGCAAAACGGGGCATGGTTGGCTCCTTGTGTTTGTCTCCCCTCTCCGCAGATGGGAGAGGGGATTGGTTGCGTCAGTCGAGCAGCGAGATGGCGGTCGGGGCGTCGACGCCGCGCTCGGCCAGTTCCTCGAACTCGTTGATGGCGTTGATCTCGGTGCCCATGGAAATGTTGGTAACACGCTCCAGGATGATCTCCACCACCACCGGCACGCGGTGCTCGGCCATCAGGCGCTTGGCTTCGGCGAAGGCGTTCTGCAGCTCGTTCGGGTCGAACACGCGGATCGCCTTGCAGCCCAGGCCCTCGACCACGGTGACGTGGTCGACGCCATACCCATTGAGCTCCGGCGCGTTGATGTTCTCGAACGCCAGCTGCACGCAGTAATCGATGTCGAAGCCGCGCTGGGCCTGACGGATCAAGCCCAGGTAGGAGTTGTTCACCAGCACGTGGATATAGGGCAGGTTGAACTGCGCGCCGACGGCCAGCTCCTCGATCATGAACTGGAAGTCGTAGTCGCCGGACAGCGCCACCACATTGCGACTCGGGTCAGCCTTGACTACACCGAGGGCTGCCGGAATGGTCCAGCCCAGCGGGCCGGCCTGGCCGCAGTTGATCCAGTGACGCGGCTTGTACACGTGCAGGAACTGCGCGCCGGCGATCTGCGACAGACCGATGGTGCTGACGTAGCAGGTGTCCTTGCCGAAAGCTTCGTTCATCTCTTCGTACACGCGCTGCGGCTTGGCCGGCACGTTGTCGAAGTGGGTCTTGCGCTGCAGGGTGCGCTTGCGCTCGCGGCAGGCTTCGACCCAGGCGCTGCGGTCCTTCAGCTTGCCGGCGGCTTTCCACTCGCGGGCGACTTCCAGAAAGGCGTCCAGTGCGCTGCCGGCGTCGGAAACGATGCCCAGATCCGGGTTGAACACGCGGCCGATCTGCGTCGGTTCGATGTCGACGTGGATGAACTTGCGGCCTTCGGTGTAGACGTCGACCGAGCCGGTGTGGCGGTTGGCCCAGCGGTTGCCGATGCCGAACACCAGGTCGGAAGCGAGCAGGGTGGCGTTGCCGTAGCGATGCGAAGTCTGTAGACCGACCATGCCGACCATCAGCTTGTGATCATCCGGAATCGCGCCCCAGCCCATCAGGGTCGGCACCACCGGCACGCCGGTCAGCTCGGCGAATTCGACCAGCTTGTCCGCCGCATCGGCATTGAAGATGCCGCCCCCGGCGACCAGCAGCGGACGTTCGGCGTCATTGAGCATGGCGATGGCTTTTTCGGCCTGAACGCGGCTGGTGCTCGGCTTGGCCACCGGCAGCGGTTCGTAGGCGTCGATATCGAATTCGATCTCGGCCATCTGCACGTCGAACGGCAGGTCGATCAGCACCGGACCGGGGCGGCCGCTGCGCATTTCATGGAAGGCCCGCTGGAAGGCGCGCGGCACCTGGCCGGGCTCCATCACGGTGGTGGCCCACTTGGTCACCGGGCCGACGATGCTGGTGATGTCCACCGCCTGGAAATCTTCCTTGTGCATGCGTGCACGCGGCGCCTGGCCGGTGATGCAGAGGATCGGAATGGAGTCGGCGCTGGCCGAATACAGGCCGGTGACCATGTCGGTGCCAGCCGGGCCGGAGGTGCCGATGCACACGCCGATGTTGCCGGCGTTGGTGCGGGTGTAGCCCTCGGCCATGTGCGAAGCGCCTTCGACGTGGCGGGCCAGGACGTGATCGATGCCACCGAGTTTCTTCAGTGCGGCATACAGGGGGTTGATGGCAGCGCCGGGGACGCCGAACGCGGTATCGACGCCTTCGCGGCGCATCACCAGTACGGCTGCCTCGATTGCTCTCATTCTGGCCATGACCATTGTTCTCCGAGTCAGTGGTTTTTTCTTCTTGGGAACAAGGATGACGGCTGTACCGGTGCGGCGGAATTGTTGGATACTTCAGTTCTGTCGATACTTGGAGTACCGAATGGACCGTCATACCCTCATCCGCAGTTTCGTTCTGGTAGCCGACAACGGCAGCTTCGCCGCAGCTGCGCTGAGCGAAGGTGTCACCCCGGTGGTCATGGGGCGCCGTCTGGACGCGCTGGAGCGCCACCTGGGCGTCAAGTTGATGCATCGCTCCACACGTGGCCTGCAGTTGACCGACCTCGGTGAGCAGTACCTCGATCGCGCCCGAGCCCTGCTCAAGGACTTCGACGAGGCCGACGCCAGCGTGGCCCGTGGGGGCAGGTCGGTGCGCGGGCACCTGGTGGTATCCGCGCCTGCGGCTTTCGGCAGGCGGCATATCGCGCCGCATGCGCCTGCTTTTCTCAAGCGTTACCCGGACCTGAAGCTGTCGTTCAACTTCACCGACAGTCTGGTCGACCTGGTGCGCCAGGGCTACGACATGGGCATTCGCATCGGCGAGGTGACCGACCCCAACTACGTTGCGGTCAAGCTCTTCCCCAATCGCCGTGTGGTCTGTGGTGCGCCCAGTTACTTCGAGCTGCATGGCGTGCCGCGCACCCTCGAAGACCTGGCGCGGCACAACTGCCTGGCGTTCAACCTGCAGGGCGGTCAGCAGCGCGGTTGGACCTTCCTGCGCGACGGGCGCCAGGTGGCGGTGAAGGTGGCCGGTAATCTCGATTGCAACGACGGCGAACTGCTCTACGACTGGGTCAAGCAGGGACTGGGAATCGGTTGGCGCTCGACCTGGGAAATCCAGGCGGAGTTGAAGGCCGGCGAGCTGGTCACGGTGCTCGATGATTACGAAATCCCGGCCTATGACATCCAGGCGGTATACCCACAGCAACGTTACCTGCCGGCCAAGGTGCGCTTTTTCATCGACTACCTGAAGGACATCTACAACGCGCCGGGGTACTGGGAAGAGCGAGGTAGTTGACGGGGTTATTCGATACTTATCTTGTTATTCAAAGAAAAATTAATTGTGTACATTTTTTATTATTTTTGTTCTTTTTTGTTGAAACAATCCTCCTGTTCGGCTATTGCATAAGGCGCTTTCTCATGTCGCACGCCGTCATTGGTGCGTGCGGTGACTTCCTGTTCGTTTTTCGGAGAAATCCTTATGAATGCGCTTAACCTGTCCATAGCCGTGAGCATCACCCACAACGCGCTCGCCGTCGGGCGTGAGCTTCGCGCTGCGCCGCTGACGGTGGCGGTGCTGGATGCTGGCGGGCATCTGATCAGCCTGCAGCGCGAGGATGGTGCCAGCCTGCTGCGTCCGCAGATCGCTATTGGCAAGGCCTGGGGGGCGTTGGCGCTCGGCAAGGGCTCGCGCTTGATCGCCGCCGATGCGCAGCAGCGCCCGGCCTTTATCGGTGCGGTGAACAATCTGGCTCAAGGCAGCCTGGTGCCGGCCCCGGGTGGGGTTTTGATTCGTGATGAACAGGGGCAGGTGATCGGTGCCGTCGGCATCACCGGCGATACCTCGGATATCGATGAGCAGTGTGCAGTGAGTGCGCTGGAGTCGCTGGGTCTGCAGGCGGATGCTGGGGTATAGGGTTCCAGAGCAGCCGTAAGGCTGACCGGATCGCTGGCCGCTCTTAGCGACGCGAACAGTCATCCATTGCAACGGCGTACTGCTGCGCGAGTACGCCCTACGGGATGTGGCCTGAAGGCCGAATGGGCGTGATATCTCAGGGCTGGCGTAGGGCGGACTCAGCGATCGCTGGCGAGCAGTCCGCCATTACCTGGAACGGCGTACTGCGCTGGAGCGCGGCGTATGCACGCCCTACGGTGACGGATGTGGGGAAACCCTACAACGGAACAGCCACTTAGGCGCTGGTCACCAGCTCGGACGCTGTCGATGGCATCGGGTTGACCTCACAGCCCTTGAGTACCAGGCGAATGATGGTCTGTGCGGCGGCTTCGTAGTCGGCGTCGTCCAGGTTGGCCTTGCCGGTGACGGTGGAGATCTGCCAGTCGAAGTCGGCGTAGGTCTGGGTCGCGGCCCAGATGCTGAACAGCAGATGATGAGGGTCGACCTTGGCCATCAGGCCCTGGTCGATCCAGCGCTGGATGCAGGCGATATTGTGTTTGGCCTGGGCGTTGAGCTGTTCGGTCTGTTCCGGTGACAGATGTGGCGCACCGTGCATGATCTCGCTGGCGAACACTTTGGAAGCATGCGGCAGTTCGCGGGAGATGCGGATCTTCGAGCGGATGTAGGCAGCCAGGACTTCGCTCGGGTGGCCTGGCTGGTTGAAGGGGGCAGAGGCAGCCAGCAACGGCTCGATGATGCTTTCCAGGACCTCACGGTAGAGGTTTTCCTTGGACTTGAAGTAGTAGTAGACGTTGGGCTTGGGCAGGCCTGCCTTGGCCGCGATGTCACTGGTCTTGGTGGCGGCGAAGCCCTTGTCGGCGAACTCCACGCTGGCTGCGCGCAGGATGAGCTCTTTGTTGCGCTCGCGAATGCTGGTCATAAGGCCCTGTGTTTTTCTCTGCCGCCGAGCGGCGGTCGGGCATGGTAGCACCGGCTTTGCGCGAGGCTCAAGCCAGCGGCCACGGGCTGCGCAGCGCTTAACTGACTTGCGGGTCAAATTTCTGTATACAGGAAATCGCTTTTCTGTTCTTATCCCGTACAGCTACCTCCATGAGCAAAAGTCTCGGCGCGCGACGCTGCAGGAGACCAACGTGAATACCAGTCAGCTCGTCGATCCCTTCGGTCGACGCATCACCTACCTGCGGTTGTCGGTGACCGACCGCTGCGATTTTCGCTGCACCTACTGCATGAGCGAAGACATGCAGTTCGCACCGCGTGCACAGATTCTCAGCCTGGAAGAGCTCTACGCCGTGGCCGATGCCTTCATCGGCCTGGGCGTAAGGCGTATTCGCATCACCGGTGGCGAGCCGCTGGTGCGCAAGAACCTGCTCAGCCTGCTGCAGCGCCTGGGCGCACGTGACGAGCTGGATGACCTGGCAATCACCACCAATGGTTCGCAACTCGGCGAGCTGGCGCCGCAATTGCGTGCGGCCGGTGTACGCCGTCTGAACATCAGCCTGGACTCTCTGCAGCGCGAGCGTTTCGCCGCATTCACCCGGCGCGACAAGCTCGACCAGGTGTTGGCAGGCATCGAGGCGGCACGTGCTGCCGGCTTCGACAGGATCAAGCTCAACAGCGTGGTGCAAAGCGGGCGTAACGACGACGAGGTGCTCGATCTGGTCGAGTTCGCCATCGACCGTGGCCTGGATATCAGCTTCATCGAGGAAATGCCGCTGGGCAGTGTGGTCAGCCACAGTCGCGAGCAGACGTTCTGCTCCAGTGACGAGGTGCGTCAGCGCATCGAACAGCGGCACTCGCTGGTGCGCAGCAGCACGGTAACCGGCGGTCCCTCGCGCTACTGGCAGGTGGTCGGTAGCGATACGCGAGTCGGCTTTATCTCGCCGCACAGTCACAACTTCTGCGGTGACTGCAACCGTGTGCGGGTTACTGCCGAGGGCAAGCTGGTGCTCTGCCTTGGCCATGACAATGCGCTGGATCTCAAGCGTCTGCTACGCGCCTATCCGGGTGACGGCGAGCGCTTGCGTCAGGCGCTGGTCGAGGCGTTGCGCCTGAAGCCCGAACGACATCACTTCGCCACCGACGAGCAGGTCCAGGTGGTGCGCTTCATGAGCATGACCGGCGGATAGACCCGCTTTCGCATTTCCACAAAGAACAATAAGGAGGCTCTGCATGAAGCCCGTACGACTGTGTCTGCTATCTACCGTTTTACTGAGCCCGAATGGCCTGGCCCAGACTTATGTGGTCGGTGTCGAGGACCTGCCGTTCGCGCCGCATTACAGCCTTGATGCCGATGGGCAATACCGCGGCTTCGCACGTGAGGTCCTGGACGCCTTCGCCGCAGACAGCGGCGTCAGCCTGAGCTACAAAGCGTTGCCGGTGGATCAGCTGCTGCCGGCCCTGCAGCGCGGCGAGATCGACTTCAAGTATCCCGACAGCCCACACTGGGCCGGCGCGCAAAAGGCGGGCATGGCGTTGCATTACAGCCGGGCCGTGGTCGATTACGTCGATGGTGTACTGGTAGCGCCGCAACGTCAGGGCATGGCGCTGGAGAGCATTCACCGCCTGGCGATGGTGCAGGGCTGGACGCCGCGGGGCTACGAGAGCTCCATCGACAGCGGGCAGATCCAGCTGAATTACAGCGACGACCTGCGCCAGATGATTCGTCAGGCCTTGAAGCAGGACACCGATGGTGCCTACTTCAATGTGGTGGTGGCGACGCATTATCTGGACAACATCCGCGCGCGGCCCGGTGCACTGGTGTTCGACCCCCGGTTGCCGCACACCCGTGGCAGTTTTCACCTGTCGAGCCAGCGTCATCCGCAACTGATCGCCCGCTTCGATCAATTTCTTGCCGAGCGCTCTGCCCAGGTGGCGGCACTCAAGGCGGACCATCGCGTCGAGGCCAACCTGGACAGCGAATACATGGGTGTCGAACAGTGGAAAGTGGATTTTCTCGAGCGCCAGAAAGCCAAAGCCGGCGCACAGGCGCCGGCTTCGTCCACTCGCTGAGGGGTTAGACGGTGGCGTCGGCACGCTTCAGTGCCTGCGCCTGGCCGTGCATCAGGCCATAGTGCAGCACTGCACCAAGCAGGGCGCCGAGTAGCCAGGCATAGCCCGACAGTTGGCTCAGGGCTGGCGCCCATACCGAAGCGACGGAGAACATCGAGCCGATGGCGAAGGCCAGCATCGCCTTGCGGTTCCAGCCGCCATCGAAGTAGTACGTCGAACCGACTTCGGCACTGAACAGCTGCTGCAGGTCGAGCTTGCGCCGGCGCACCAGGTAATAGTCGGCGACGATGATGCCGTACAGCGGCGCGAGCACGGCGCCCAGGGTGTCGACGAAAGCGGCGATCCCGACGCTGCTAATGAAGGCCACCCACAGCGCGCCGATGAAGAAGGCGATGCCGGCGGTTATGAAGCCCCCGGTGCGGGCACTGATATGTGCCGGTGCCAGGTTGGCCAGGTCATAGGCTGGCGGGATGAAGTTGGCCACCAGGTTGATGCCCACGGTCGCGGCGAAGAAGGTCAGTGCGGCGATGATGGTCAGGGTCAGGTTGTCGACGCGCGCGACGATGTCGGTGGGGTTGGTCAGCGTCTCGCCGAACACCACCACGGTGCCGGCGGTGATCACCAGGGCGATCAGCGAGAAGAACGCCAGGCTCACCGGCAAACCGAGGAAGTTGCCGATGGTCATCTGTTTTTCGCTTTTGACGAAGCGGGCGAAGTCGCCGTAGTTGATCACCACCGCGGCGAAGTAGGCGACCATGGTACCGACCACGGCGAAGAAGGCGGCCACCGGGCCGGCCTTGTATTCGCCCGAGCCACTGAAGATGTTGCCCAGCTCGCTGAGCAGGCTCGGGCCGGCCTTGTACCAGATCAGGCCCATCAGCGCGATCATCACCACGTAGACCAGCGGTCCGGCCCAATTGAGGAAGCGGGTTATCCAGCTCATGCCGCAGACGAACAGCCCCACCTGGAACAGGCAGACGATCACGTAGGACAGCCAGCCGATGGCAGTCAGGCCCATGTACACGGCCGGAGCCTGTGGCTCAAGCAGCGAGTTCAGCAGCAGCGCCACGGCGGTGGAGGCGAAGTAAGTCTGCACGCCATACCAGAAGATGGCGACGATACCGCGCACCAGGGCAGGGAAGTTGGCGCCACGCACGCCCATGCTGGCACGGGCGAATACCGGGAAGGGGATGCCGTACTTGACGCTGGGTTTACCGGTCAGTTGCACCAGGCCCATGACGATGAAGCCGGCGAGCACGATACCCGCCAGTACCGCCCAGCCATTGAGGCCGTAGGAAATGAACAGCGTCGCCGCCAGGGTGTAGCCGAACAGGCTTTGAATGTCATTCGACCAAACGTTGAAAATCTCGAACCAGCCCCAGGTGCGTTTCTCGGGAGCCAATGGGGCGAGGTCCTCGTTGTGTAGCGAGGGGTCGATGTTCTTGATACGAAAGTCTTCGGTGTTGGACATGGACAGCTCCCAGTTTTGTTCTTGCGCCGCGGCGATCTATGAGGAGATTTGTCTGCAGGTTTCGTTCCGATTTTGTATTCGTTGTATGACTGATTCCATGTATACAGCCATTTCAACAGTGTTTCGGTAGGAACCAGTTTGTGTTGTACACATAAAATTCGTTGCTGAATATGGCTTTCGGATAAATTGCACACAAAAAACTGTTTTTTTGTGATCAAAAACTTGACCTTGCGGTCAGTTGTGTGATTGCAAGTTGTTGATCAGGAGAAGGCTTGGCTGCTTCCGATTGTGCACCGAGGTGGTGCCGGATCTGCTTCTTGGGCGCTTGGTTGGTGCGCCCAGGTCGCTTCGCCAAAGGGGCGCGGCGCAGCTTACGGATGGTGTCTGCAGGGCGCGCCGTGCGTACCAGCCATTTACCGTTCAAAGAAAAAGGGGGAGGGCGCGAACGCCCATCCCCCTTTTACCTGGCCATCGTCCCTACCCGACGTTGGCGAGGTTCGTTGTGGTCCTGATCAGAAGTGGTACTTGACCAGCGCCTGTACCGCCGTCTGGTCGAAGCGGTCTCCCGAGCCATCCACCGGCTTGACCCCGTACTTGGCCCGCCACATGTTGATCTCGGTGCCGACGTAGAGCTGCCGTTCCTTGCCGAACAGCGCCTTGCCGGCGTCCCATTTGAGCTGGATCGAGGAGCCGACCGAAGTCTGGGTGCCAGCGTCGCGAGACGGCGAGCGCCAGTCCAGGAAGCCGTCGACGAGGAAGTCCTGATCACCCAGGCTGAAGGGGTATGCGGCGCTGACGGTCAGCTGGGTGGCGTAGCCGTTGCCGTCTGCGTCGTTGAAGAAGGTGTGGTTGTTGATCTTCACCTGATACAGGTTGGTCTTGAAGTAGGTGAAGCCGGGCACTTCCCAGTCCAGCCCGATGCCGTACAGGTAGTTCTCAGGCCCTGGGCCGCCTTCACCTTTCTCGTAGGTGAAGGCCGCGAATACATCCTTGACCGGGCCGGCGGCGAGCTTTTGCCCGGTCAGCCAGCTCAGGCTCACGCGTGGCGAGAACTCCATGTAGTAGAAGGAGTTACGGTCGTGCTGGCGGAAGGTGCCATTATCGAAGCTGCCGCGCGTCTGCACGTTGTCGGCGCGGATGTAGTCGAGGAAGTAGAAGATGTCGCCCCAGGCCCAGCCGCTGGCGTGTTCGAAGGTGAAGGTGGTCTGGGTGCGCTGCTCTTCAGCATTGAAATTCATGCGCTGGAAGTTCTCGCCATACAGGTACGACAGACTGTTGTCCTGCCAGTAGAGCAGGTCGCCGGCGAGCGCTTGCTGGCCGCAGAACAGTCCGGCAGAGAGGGTCAGGCAGTGAGGCAGATGCTTGAGTTTCATGAATTGTCCTTGTTTTTGAGGTGCAAGCAGGTGCCTCCCGGCAGCAGGCTGCCGGGAGTGGATCGAGTGGTTAATGCGGGTCAGCTGGTGCGCGCGTCCGGGGTAAGGTCGCGGCTCAGGGTCTTGAGGCTGCTGTCGTCGACGCTATCGTCGTCCTGGCGGTTCTGCAGCACGGTGTGCAGGTGCGCCTCGGGATCATAGTCGTCCTCTTCCACTTCCTGCTGTTCGTCTGGCAGGAAAATGTTCAGCACGATGGCACTGAAGGCGCCGATGGTGATCGGTGAGCCGAAGATGTTCTTCAGCACGTCGGGCATGTGCGAGAGCACATCCGGCACGCCGGCTACACCCAGGCCCAGGCCCAGGGAAATGGCAACGATCAGCACGTTGCGGCGGTGCAGACCGGCTTCGCTGAGAATCTTGATGCCGGCGACCGCGACGGTGCCGAACATGATCAGGGTGGCACCGCCCAGTACCGGCTTGGGCATCAGTTGCAGTACCGCGCCGACCACCGGGAACAGGCCGAGCAGGACCAGGATGCCGGCGATGTAGAAGGCTACGTGGCGGCTCGCCACGCCGGTGAGCTGAATTACCCCGTTGTTCTGGCTGAAGGTGGTCATTGGCAGGCTGTTGAACATGGCGGCGACTGCCGAGTTGCAACCGTCGGCCAGCACACCGGACTTGATCCGGCGCATGTACAGCGGGCCCTTGACCGGCTGCCTGGAGATGATCGAGTTGGCGGTCAGGTCGCCAGCGGTTTCCAGCGGAGTGATCAGGAAGATCACGGCGATGGGGACGAAGGCGATCCAGTCGAAACCGAAGCCGTACTTGAACGGCTGCGGCACGCTGATCAGTGGCACTTCGGCCATGTTGGCGAAATCCACCCGGCCGGTGAACCAGGCGACGGCGAAGCCGAGTGTCAGGCCGATGATCACTGCCGACAGGCGCAGCACCTGCGACGAGGCGCGGTTGAGCAGGACGATGGTACCCAGCACCAGGCCGCCGAGAGCCAGATGGTGCAACGCACCGAGGTCCGCGGCGCCGTAACCTCCGGCCAGGTCAGTCATGCCGACCTTGATCAGTGAAAGGCCCATCAGGCAGATGATGGTACCGGTCACCACCGGGGTGATGACCTTGCGCAATTTGTTGATGAACTGGCTGAAGGCGATCTCGACGAAGGCGGCGCAGAAGCAGATGCCAAATAGCGTGGCGAGTATTTCCTCCTCGCTGGCACCTCGTCCCTTGACGATGAAGCCTGCGCTGAGCACCACGCTGAGAAAACCGAAACTGGTGCCCTGCAGGCACAGCAGGCCGGAGCCGATCGGGCCGATGCGTTTGGCCTGGACGAAGGTGCCAAGGCCGGAGACGAACAACGCCATACTCACCAGATAGGGCACATGGGCGCCAAGGCCCAAGGCGCTGCCGACGATCAGGGTGGGGGTGATGATGCCGACGAAGCTGGCCAGCACATGCTGCAGCGCCGCGAAGATGGCAGGGGCGAAAGCTGGGGTGTCGTCCAGCTGGTAGATCAGGTCGTTGTTGACGACGGGCGTAGCTGGAGCTTGGGTGTTGCTGTCTGTGGTCATGTCAGAGCCTGCCATTTGTTTTTATACGGTCATGGGCTTGCACGAGGCTTCACGGCACCTCTGTCCTGTCCGGCAGAAACCTGTCTGCTCGGTCAGGATGTCCCGACTATAGCAACTTGTGGACATGGTTAAAAACAATTTAATTCTGGATTGTGCACAAAAATGAACCGCCGGTCAGCTCGCGCTGCCGGCGGTTCATGGGTGTAAAAAGATGCCGCACCCGGCATGGGCGCGACATGTGTGGCAATCAGTTGATCTGGGCGCCCTCGGCGATCCAGCTGCCGATCAGGTCGCGTTCGTCCTGGGTCATCTGGGTGATGTTGCCCAGCGGCATGATCTGCGAGGCCACGGTCTGCGCGTGGATCTTCGCAGCCTGCGCCTTCATCTGCTCGGGGGTGTCGAGCATCAGGCCGGCCGGTGCCGCACTGAACATCGGGCTGGTCGGGCTGGCCGAGTGGCACACGGTGCAACGCTCGTGGATCACACTTTCAACTTTGGCGAAGTCGCTCGCACCCGCGTTGGCGGCTGGTGTGCCATTCGTGCTGGCGGCTTGCTCGGCAGGGGCTGCAGGGCTTGGCTCCTCCACCTTGGCCTTTGCGGCACTGGACGGTTGCTCGACGGCTGCTACTGGAGCGGCTGTCGGTGCGCGCTGCGCCGGGGACGTGACGTAAGCCAGGCAGATCATGCCCAAGGCCGTGGCCGGTAAGGTCCAGACGTACTTGCTGCTGTCGTGGCGGGTGTTGAAGTAGTGACGCACCAGCACTGCGAGGATCGCGATGCCGGCCAGGATCGCCCAGTTGTACTGGCTGCCGTAGGTGCTCGGGAAGTGGTTGCTGATCATGATGAACAGCACCGGCAGGGTGAAGTAGTTGTTGTGCCGAGAACGCAGCAGGCCTTTGGCCGGCAGCAGCGGATCGGGCGTCGTGTTGGTTTCGATCGCCTTAACCAGCGCACGCTGGGCCGGCATGATGGTGAAGAACACGTTGCCGACCATGATGGTGCCGATGATGGCGCCAACATGGATGTAGGCCGCGCGACCACTGAAAATCTGGCTGAAGCCGTAGGCGGCAGCAATGATCAGCACGAAGAGCACGGCGCCGAGCAGGGCGGGGCGCTTGCCCAGTGGCGAATCACAGAGGAAGTGGTAGATCACATAGCTGAGTGCCATGGAGCCGAGGCCAATGGCGATGGCCGCAGCTGGCGCCAGATCGACGCCCGGCTTGACCAGGTACAGACTGGGGTTGAGGTAATACACCACCAGCAGCAGGGCGACGCCCGAGAGCCAGGTGAAGTAGGCCTCCCATTTGAACCAGTGCAGATTCTCCGGCATTTTCGGCGGAGCCAACTTGTACTTTTCCAGGTGGTAGATACCGCCGCCGTGAATGGCCCAGAGGTCGCCCGACAGGCCCTCGCGTGGGTTGCTACGGTTGAGGTTGTTCTCCAGCCAGACGAAATAGAAGGATGCGCCGATCCAGGCGATACCGGTGATCATATGGATCCAGCGGATGCCCAGGTTTAGCCATTCGGTGAAATGTGCTTCCACGATTCGTACCTCTTCCCGGGGGAGGCACGCCAGCCCCGGGCTTCTCTTATTGGTGGGGTTCGAGGAGAAGGAGCTCGTCCTCATTGAAGAAATGCTCATCGCAGTTGTTACCGGAACCACTGCGATCAACCACCAGGAAGTCATCCCGCTTTTCGATCGTCAGCACCGGGTGGTGCCAGACGCCGCGATGGTAATTGACGCCCTGCCTGCCATTGCTGAGGAAGGCACGGACGGACCCTGATACAGGTACATCGCCAAGTGGCGCGACCACGATCAGAAAGGGGTTGCCGAGCAGCGGGATGAAAGCCTGGCTGCCCAACGGATGGCGTTCCAGCATGCGGATGGTCAACGGCATTTCCAGCGCCTCGGCACTGAAGATGCTGATGATTGCCTTGTCCTCCGGCTGTGCGGTCTCCACGGTGGCCAGCTTGTGATAGCGGCGGGTGGAACCGTTGTTGATCATGAAGAAGTCGCTGCCGTCGGTTTCGATCACGTCACCGAAAGGGGAGAAGGCTTCTTTGCTCAGGGGCTCGATGGTCAGGCTACGCATGGCTGTTCTACTTATTCATTGGTTATGAGCCGGCCGAATGGAGGGCCGGGACTGATACGCCGACGAAGCTCAAAGCTGCTGCAGGCGGAAGAGGGCGATCTTGTTGATCTCGGCCAGGGCGGTGGCGAATTCCTGCTCCGGCGTGTTGTGGATTCGCTCTTCGAAGGCCGCCAGGATCTGGTGGCGGTTGCTGCCTTTGACGGCCTTGATGAACGGGAAGCCGAACTTCGCCTTGTAGGTGTCGTTGAGCTCGGTGAAACGTGCGAATTCCTCGGCGGTGCATTCATGAATACCGGCGCCGGATTGTTCGGCTGTGCTGGAGGCAGTCAGCTCGCCGCGCACGGCAGCCTTTCCGGCCAGGTCCGGGTGGGCGTTGATCAGGGCCAACTGCGCTTCATGACTGGCCGATAGCAAGATGTCGGCCATGCGTTGCTGCAGCCCGTCGATATCGTCCACGCTTTGGTCCAGACCGAGGTCGTAGGCTTTCTCGGCGACCCAGGGCGAGTGCTCGTAGATGTCGGCGAAGGCTTTGATGAACTCGTCGCGGCTCAGCTTGGAAGGGGTCAGGGTCTGGAAACGGCTCATGGGCGGCTCTCTTGTTCGGTCGCGCGGAAGGGGTGAGTGGCGTGCCAGTGCCTGGCGATGTCGACGCGGCGGGCGCACCAGACCTTGTCGTGGCGCTTCACGTACTCGATGAAGCGTGCCAGCGAGGCCAAGCGGGCCGGGCGACCGAGCAGGCGGCAATGCATGCCGATCGATAGCATCTTCGGCGCACCGGCTTCGCCTTCGGCGTAGAGCACGTCGAAGGCATCCTTGAGGTATTCGAAGAAGTCGTCGCCCTTGTTGAAGCCCTGCACCTGGGTGAAGCGCATGTCATTGGTGTCCAGGGTGTAGGGAATCACCAGATGCGGCTTTTCTGCGGTGCTGGCCGGGTCCCAGTAGGGCAGGTCGTCGTCATAGGTGTCGGAGTCGTAGAGGAAACCGCCTTCCTCGCGCACAATGCGTCGGGTGTTCGGGCCCAGGCGGCCGGTGTACCAGCCCAGTGGACGTTCACCGGTAAGCTCGGTGAGGATACGGATGGCTTCGAACATGTGCTCACGCTCGGTGGCTTCGTCCATGTTCTGGTAGTCGATCCAGCGGTAGCCATGGCTGCAGATCTCGTGACCGGCATTGACCATCTGCCGGATCACCTCTGGATGGCGCTGCGCGGCCATGGCCACGGCGAAGATAGTCAGCGGGATGTCGTGCTTCTTGAACAGATCGAGCAGGCGCCATACGCCAGCGCGACTGCCATATTCGTAGAGCGACTCCATGCACAGGTTGCGCTGACCCTGCAGCGGCTGGGCGGCGACCATCTCGGAGAGGAAAGCCTCGGATTCCTTGTCCCCATGAAGAATGTTGCGCTCGCCGCCTTCCTCGTAATTGAGCACGAAGGACAGGGCGATACGGGCATCGCCCGGCCAATGGGGATGGGGTGGGTTTGCGCCGTAGCCGATCAGATCGCGTGGGTAATCAGCGTTCACTGCAGTCTTCCTATCTGGAGCGTTGCGGTCACTGCGTGCCGGATAATCGACTGGCACGCGACCGGGATGGCTAATTGTATACAAAGTTACTTGGCGTTTGTAAATCGACTTTTCACCCTTTTCTTCACTATAGGCTGCGACGCTGAAGTTGACCGAGTGGCCAGCAATCTATGCTGGTAGAGCCGTGATAGCTAGCTTAAGACGATATGTAGTATGAACCTCCCAGGTGTGCTGTGGGCGTGGCTGCCAAATTTATTGTGTACAATTTTTGAGTAAAGTGTTTTATATTCAGGCTGCGTGCTATCCTGCCATCGCGTCGGAGCACTGCGACGAGCCGATTTCAACAGAGTAGAGGAGGTGTGATGCTTGCCGGGCGCTGGCCGCCACGAGCATCCGAGACCCATGGGACGTTTGACTACGCATGTACTGGATGCCGCACATGGCTGCCCAGGGAGTGATATCAAGGTCGAGCTGTACCGCGTCGAAGGCGCGCAGCTGGAACTGATCAACACCGTTACCACCAACCACGATGGCCGTTGCGATGCGCCGGTGCTGCAGGGCGATGACTACCGTACGGGTGTCTATCAACTGCACTTCCATGCCGGCGACTACTACCGCGCCCGAGGCGTGACACTGCCTGAGCCGGCCTTTCTCGACGTGGTCGTCCTGCGCTTCGGCATCGATGCCGGGCAGGAGCATTACCACGTCCCGCTACTGATTTCGCCCTACAGCTACTCCACCTACCGCGGTAGCTGATGACTGGCGGGCTACCCGCTAGATGAATGCTTGTCACCCTCAGACTCGTTTGAGTCCTTATGCCCGCTCACACTGCGGGCTTTTTTTTGGCCTGCATTTCGGGGGGGGCTGTTGCTGGGTGATCCAGCATCACGGCCCATCGATGCCGCGTCTATTGCGATTGGTGTCACGGGTAAGCGTAGGGTGTGCCGTGCGCGCCGAACTCGAGGTGCCTCAATAGGACGAGTGCAAGCGGTGCACCCTACCGAGCGGTCTTCGGTGCGTAGCCCGGATGAAATCCGGGAATGAGCTGGCGGGGTGCTTGAAGTTCGCGTGCCTGGCGTTGCTGGGACAAACGAAAACCCCGGCACAAGGCCGGGGTTTCGTTCAACGCCTGGTGTTGGCCCTCAGAGGAAAGCGAACTTGGCGATGAAGATGATGCACAGGGCGTACAGGCTCAGTGACACCTTGTCGCCCTGGCCGGTCAGCAGCTTCAGCGTGGCGTAGGTGAGGAAGCCCAGGGCGATGCCGTTGGCGATGGAGAAGGTCAGCGGCATCATCACCACGGTGACGATGGCCGGAATGGTGTCGGTGTGATCCTTCCAATCGATGTGTGCCATGCCGCTCATCATCAGCATTGCCACGTAGATCAGGGCACCAGCAGTGGCATAGGCGGGAATCATGCCGGCCAGCGGGGCGAAGAACATCGCGGCAAGGAACAGGAATCCTACGGTGATCGCCGTCAGGCCGGTGCGACCACCGGCAGCGACGCCTGCAGCGCTTTCCACATAGCTGGTCACTGGCGGGCAACCGACTACGGCACCGACGACGCTGGAAGTGGAGTCGGCTTTCAGCGCCTTGGACAGGTTCTGGATCTTGCCGTCTTCGTCCACCAGGTTGGCGCGATGGGCCACACCCATCAGGGTGCCGGCGGTGTCGAACATGTTCACGAACAGGAAGGCCAGGATCACGCTGATCATGCCCACGTTGAAGGCACCGGTGATATCCATCGCCAGGAAGGTCGGAGCCAGGCTCGGTGGCATCGATACCAGACCGCCGTACTCCACCAGGCCCAGGGCCCAACCGATGGCCGTAACGCCGAGCATGCTGAAGAGAATGGCGCCAAACACATTGCGATGACTGAGCACGGCGATCAGCAGGAAGCATACGGCGGCGAGCAGCGCCGACGGATTGCCGAACGAGCCCATGGTCAACAGGGTAGCCGGGCTGTCGACGACGATGCCGGCGGTCTTCAGGCCGATCAGGCCGAGGAACAGGCCGACCCCGGCACCCATGGCGAAGCGCAGGCTCATCGGGATGCTGTTGAGCAGCCATTCGCGGATCTTCGACAGGCTCATGATCATGAACAGCACGCCGGAGATGAACACGGCGCCCAGTGCGATCTGCCAGCTGTAACCCATCTCGCCAACGACCGTGTAGGTGAAGAAGGCATTCAGGCCCATGCCTGGTGCCAGGCCGACCGGCCAGTTGGCGTAAAGGCCCATCAGGAAGCAGCCGAGGGCTGCGCCGATGCAGGTGGCGACGAAGGCGGCACCGTGGTCGATGCCGGCGCCGGCCATGATGTTGGGGTTGACGAAGATGATGTAGGCCATGGTGACGAAGGTCGTCAGGCCGGCCAGCAGCTCGGTTTTGATGGTGGTGCGGTGCTCGGTCAGTTTGAAGAAGCGGTCGAGCAGGCCACCTCTTGCCAGTTGATTCGCGTGTTGTTCTTGTTTGACGCTTTCCACAGCGGGTACTCCTCATCTCTCTTGTTGTGTACCGCCCAGAGCGTTGCGCAAGAACAATGCTCTCTGAGGCAGGCGGTGTCTTCGGTGGTGCTTCCTGGCTAAGTTGTTGACCGAGCGGTCAAGAAGTCACTCAGGCGCGATTATGATGTTGTATACAAAAAATGCAATTAATGTTTTTAATGTTGCGTTAATCGCACCAGTCGGCCGACCTGGCCCGAATGCGAACGGATTGGGCGACAATCCTCTTTTATAAGGATAGAAAGACTTTAAAAAACAATGAGATAGGGTTTTCGCGGATTTGATGCCAGCAACCGTGCATGTGCCGATACTTCGATCGAGAAAAGCTGTTAGCTGCTTATGAACTGAAAAGGTAGCTATATATAAGGAAAGAATTTGTTGCTTGCGCTCAAGGTCAGGTTGGCGAACTGACAAACGCCAGCTATGACGTCATACAACGCATGGTGTAGTGGCTGATTGATTTGTGTACAATTGCCCCAATTTTTTTCTGATGTTTTTTCGCTCGGTGCTTGTCAGCTACCGGGTAGAACACAGTAGAGTCGCAGTGTCGCCGACTCTCATTGACGCGAGCCAGAATGAACGATCAATTGCAGCCTCTCAAGAAGCAGCCGCGCACGGGTAAAAGCAGCCGTAGCGGGACTCAGGACGATGTCGTATATGCCCACATTTTCGATGCCATTCTTGAGCAGCGATTGGCGCCCGGCACCAAGCTGAGCGAAGAGGCGCTGGGTGAGATCTTTGGCGTCAGCCGCACCATCATTCGTCGCGCCCTGTCACGTTTGGCCCACGAGGGTGTGGTACTGCTGCGCCCGAACCGCGGTGCGGTAGTGGCCAGCCCGAGCGTCGAAGAAGCCCGGCAGATCTTCTATGCGCGTCGTCTGGTCGAGCGTGCCATCACCGAGCTGGCCGTCGAGCACGCCACTGCTGAGCAGCTCGCTGAGCTACGGCAGATGGTCAAGGACGAGCAGGACAGCTTCTCCCGTGGTGATCGTGGTGCGGGTATCCGTTTGTCCGGCGAGTTCCACCTGAAACTGGCGGAGGCTGCGCGTAATGCACCGCTGGTGAGTTTCCAGCGCAGCCTGGTGTCGCAGACCTCGCTGATCATCGCCCAGTACGAAAGCGGCAGCCGCTCGCATTGCTCCTACGACGAACACAATCAACTGATCGACGCCATCGAGGCTCGCGATGCCGAACGTGCGGTGCACCTGATGATGCATCACATGGATCACATCGACAGCAAGCTGAACCTGGACGAGGAAAGCGCCTCCGACGACCTGCATGCAGTGTTCTCCCACCTGCTTCAGACCAAGAAGAAAACCGGCCGCAGCGCTGCCAATCGCTGACCGACTGCGTGTAATAAGAAAGCCCCGATGCTCGCGCCTCGGGGCTTTTTGGTTGGGGAGACTATGTGGCTGAGGCAGGGCACGTTTGTGTAGGAGCGGCTTCAGCCGCGAAGCTTTCAAGCATACCTACAGCCTGATCGCGGATAAATCCCCTTCTACGAGGTGCGTAGATCGTCGTCTTCAATCGCGCTGGTGCACCGAGACACCGGCGGCGAAGGTCTCTTTCACGGTGCGGTCATCGCCAAGCATGGTCAGGGCGAACAGGCGTTCTTCCAGGCTCTTGGCCTGCTGCATGCGGTAACTGATCAGCGGCGTGGCGTTGTAGTCCAGCACCAGGAAATCGGCGTCCTTTCCGGGCATGAAGTTGCCCAGCTTGTCGTCCAGATACAGCGCGTTGGCGCCGCCCAGGGTGGCCAGGTACAACGACTTGAACGGATCGAGCTTCTTGCCCTGTAGCTGCATGATCTTGTACGCCTCGTTCAGCGATTGCAGTTGGCTGAAGCTGGTGCCGGCGCCGACGTCGGTGCCCAGGCCTACCCGTACGCCATGTTCTTCCAGCTTGTTCAGGTCGAAAAGGCCGCTGCCGAGGAACAGGTTGGAGGTCGGGCAGAAGGCGACAGCCGAGCCGGTCTCGGCCAGGCGCTTGCACTCGTCGTCGCACAGGTGCACGCCATGGGCGAACACTGCGCGCGGGCCGATCAGTTTGTGGTGGTCGTAGACGTCCAGATAGCCCTTGCGTGCCGGGAACAGATCCTTGACCCAGGCGACCTCGGCCTTGTTTTCGGAAATGTGGGTGTGCATGTACAGGTCCGGATACTCACCGAACAGCTTACCGGCCAGATCCAACTGCTCCGGTGTACTGGTGGGGGCGAAGCGCGGGGTGACGGCGTAGTGCAGGCGGCCTTTGCCGTGCCAGCGTTCGATCAGTGCCTTGCTTTCTGCATAGCCGGTTTCGGCGGTTTCGGTCAGGTAGTCGGGGGCATTGCGATCCATCAGCACCTTGCCGGCGATCATGCGCAGGTTGAGCTTGTCGGCCTGCTCGAAGAAGGCATCCACCGACTGCGGGTGCACGCTGCCGAATACCAGGGCGGTGGTGGTGCCGTTGCGCAGCAGTTCCTTGAGGAAGATCGCCGCCACGTCGCTGGCATGCGCCTTGTCTTCGAACTGTTTCTCGGTGGGGAAGGTGTAGGTGTTGAGCCAGTCCAGCAACTGCTCGCCATAGGAGGCGATCATGCCGGTCTGCGGGTAGTGAATATGGGTGTCGATGAAGCCTGGGGTGATCAGCGCATCGCGGTAGTGCTGGACCTCGACGTCGGTCAGCTTGGACAGCAGCTCGGCAGCTGCACCAACCTGGGCGACCTTGCCGTTTTCGATCAGCAGAATGCCGTCCTCGAAATACTGATAGGACTGCTCGATACCGACCACGGTCGGGTCGGCAAGGCTGTGCAGGATGGCTGCGCGGTAGGCTTTGCGGGTGTTGCTCATCGTGTGAATCTCAATCAGTGGGGTGCGCTGGGTGCACCAAAAAAATGGGTAGTGCGCACAGCGCACCAATAATCAGGACCGGCGCGAGGCCGGCAGCAGCTTGGCTACGCTGGATTCGCCTTTCTTCACGTCCTGGCCGAAGTTTGCGTTGTAGGTAGCGATCACTTCGCCGGCGATGGATACGGCAATTTCCACCGGCAGTTTGCCTTTCACTTCGGCCAGGCCCATGGGGCAGCGCATCCGTGACATCAACGTTTCCTCGAAGCCGCGTTCGCGCAGGCGGTGTTCGAACTTGACGCGCTTGGTCTTCGAGCCGATCAGGCCGTAGTAGGCGAAGTCGCCGCGTTTGAGGATCGCCGCGGTCAGCTCCAGATCAAGCTGATGGTTGTGGGTCATGACGATGTAATAGCTACCAGGCGGCATGTTCTCCACCTCGTCGACCACATCCTCATTGACGATCTTCTGCGCGCCGGCGGGGATATGCTCGGGGAATTCGTTCTCCCGCGAGTCGATCCAGCGCACCTTGCACGGCAGGCTGGCGAGCAGCGGCACCAGTGCGCGACCGACATGGCCGGCGCCGAACACCGCGATCTGCGCCTGTGGCTGGCCCATGGGTTCGAACAGCAGCACGGTGGCGCCACCGCAGCATTGGCCAAGGCTCGCGCCAAGGGAGAAGCGCTCCAGGCGGGTGTCCTGGCTGCGGCTGGCGAGCATCTCGCGCGCCATCTCCATGGCCTTGTATTCCAGATGACCGCCGCCGATGGTCTCGAAGATGCGCTCGGCGGTGACCACCATCTTCGAGCCGGCATTACGTGGCGTCGAGCCGCGCTCTTCGATGATGGTCACCAGAACGCAGGCTTCACCTTGTTGTTGCAGGTCGGCGAGGGCGCTGATCCAGCTCATTTGCTCAGCCTCCAGGAAGGTGTGGTCTGTCCCGGGCGCGGTAGGCGCCAGTTGCTCGGCGAAGGGGCCAGAATCGGCTCCGGTACCGGGCGAGCGGGTGGATTATTCGGTTCGGTGTGTCTTGTCATTGTTGTACACCTCTTTGCTTTGGGTCGTAGCCCGGATGCAATCCGGGGCAGGGTTCCCCGGATTTCATCCGGGCTACGAATCAGGCCGGTTCGACCTCGGCAGTGCTGGCTGCCTTGGCCTGAGCCTTCAGCTTGCGCATCTGCTCCACACCCCAGAGCACGCGCTCAGGCGTGGCCGGCGCGTCGATCTGAGGCTGCACCTTGTAGTCGGCCAGGCTCGCCACTGCGTCCTTCAGGGCGCACCAGGCTGCGATGCCGAGCATGAACGGCGGTTCGCCGACGGCCTTGGAGTGGAAAACGGTGTCTTCCGGGTTCTTGCGGTTCTCCACCAGCTTCACGCGCAGGTCGATAGGCATGTCGGCAATTGCCGGGATCTTGTAGCTGGCCGGGCCGTTGGTCATCAGCTTGCCCTTGGCGTTCCATACCAACTCTTCCATGGTCAGCCAGCCCATACCCTGTACGAAGGCACCTTCGACCTGGCCGATGTCGATGGCCGGGTTCAGCGAGTCGCCGACGTCGTGCAGGATGTCGCCGCGCAGCATGCGGTATTCGCCGGTCAGGGTGTCGACCAGCACTTCCACGCAGGCCACGCCGTAGGCGTAGTAGTAGAAGGGGCGGCCGGCTGCCTTGTCGCGGTCGTAGTAGATCTTCGGGGTGCGGTAGAAGCCGGTCGACGACAGCGAGACCTGGCCGAAGTAGGCCTTCTGGATCATCTCTTCGAACGACAGGAAGTGATCACGCACGCGCACCTGGCCGTTGCGGAATTCGACGTCTTCCGGGGTGACCTTGTACTCGCGCACCAGGAAGTCGACCAGGCGCTGCTTGATGGTCTCGGCCGCGTTCTTCGCCGCCATGCCGTTGAGGTCGGCGCCGCTGGAGGCGGCGGTTGGAGAGGTGTTGGGCACCTTGTCGGTGTTGGTGGCGGTGATCTGGATGCGCTCGATATCGACCTGGAACACCTCGGCCACCACCTGCGCCACCTTGGTGTTGAGGCCCTGGCCCATCTCGGTGCCACCGTGGTTGAGGTGGATCGAACCGTCGGTATAGATGTGGATCAGCGCGCCGGCCTGGTTGAGGAAGGTGGCGGTGAAGCTGATGCCGAATTTTACCGGGGTCATGGCCAAGCCCTTCTTCAGCACCGGGCTTTTCTGATTGAACTCGATGATTTCGCGACGGCGCTTGGCGTACTCGGCGCTTTCCTCCAGCTCGGCGGTCATCTCGTGGATGACGTTGTGCTCGACGGTCTGGTGGTAGTGGGTGACGTTGCGCTCGGTCTTGCCGTAGTAGTTGAGCTTGCGCACTTCCAGCGGGTCCTTGCCCAGGCTGCGGGCCACGGCGTCCATCACTTCCTCGATGGCGACCATGCCCTGTGGGCCGCCGAAACCACGGTAGGCGGTGTTCGAGGCGGTGTTGGTCTTGCAGCGGTGACCGTTGATGGTGGCGTTGCCGAGGAAGTAGGCGTTGTCCGAGTGGAACATGGCGCGGTCGACGATGGAGCCGGACAGGTCCGGCGAGTAGCCGCAGTTGCCGGCCAGGTCCATCTCGATGCCGTGCAGCAGGCCGTCGTCATCGAAGCCGACGTCGTACTCGACGTAGAAGGGGTGACGCTTGCCGGTCATGCTCATGTCTTCCATGCGCGGCAGACGCATCTTGGTCGGCCGGCCGGTGAGATGGGCGATCACTGCGCACAGGCACGCCGGGCCGGCGGCCTGGGTTTCCTTGCCGCCGAAACCGCCGCCAATGCGACGCATGTCGATGACGATCTTGTTCATTGGCACGCCGAGCACTTCGGCCACCAGCTTCTGTACCTCGGTGGGGTTCTGCGTCGAGGTGTAGACCAGCATGCCGCCGTCTTCGGTGGGCATGACCGAGGAAATCTGGGTTTCCAGGTAGAAGTGCTCCTGGCCGCCGATATGCAGGGTGCCCTGCAGGCGACGCGGGGCGCTGGCCAGCTTGCTGGCCGAGTCACCGATGCGGTGGGTGTGGCTGGCGAGCACGAAATGCTTCTTGCGGTAGGCCTCGACGACGTCGAGCACCGGCTCCAGGTCTTCGTATTCGACGATGGCGGCCATGGCCGCCTTACGCGCGGTTTCCAGACTGTCAGCGGCTACCGCCAGCACCACCTGGCCAACGTACTCGACCTTGCCATCGGCTAGCAGCGGGTCACCGGCGACCACCGGGCCGATGTCCAGCTGGCCCGGTACGTCATCCTTGGTGATGGCGATGGCCACACCCGGAATCTCGTAGCAGGGGCTGGTGTCGATGCGCACGATGCGCGCATGGGCACGGTCTGACTGGCGCGCATAGACATGCAACTGGTTGGGGAATTCCAGGCGGTCGTCGACATAGACCGCTTCGCCGGACACATGCTTGTCCGCGCTCTCGTGCTTGACGCTGCGGCCGACGCCGCTGGTCATGCCGGCGCGGAACAGGGCGGCCAGCTCTTCCTGGGATTTGTGTTCGATATGACTGGACATCTTCGCCTCCAAAACTTCGCATGCCGCCGGACGTGCCGGTGGCGAATCAATTCACTGCGCCATCAGGCGTAAGCGGTAACCCGGGTCTCGACCTCGGGCGACTGCTGCTCCAGGAAGAACTTGCGCAGCAGGTTCTGGGCAGTGAGCAGGCGGTATTCCTTGCTGGCACGAAAGTCCGACAGCGGGGTGAAGTCCTCACCCAGCGCGTCGCAGGCACGTTCGATCACGCCCGGATACCAGGCCGAGCCGACCAGAGCCGCTTCGCAGGCGCTGGCGCGTTTGGGGATGGCGGCCATGCCGCCGAAGGCGATGCGCGCTTCGGTGACCACGCCGTCGACGATGGTCAGGTTGAAGGCCGCGCAGACGGCGGAGATGTCGTCGTCCAGGCGCTTGGACACCTTGTAGGCGCGGAACGCCTGGTTCGCCTGCTTGCGCGGCACGATGATCTTCTCGATGAATTCGGCTTCCTGGCGCGCGGTCACCCTGTAGTCGAGGAAGTAGTCCTGCAGCGGCAGGATGCGCCGGGTGTTGCCCTGGCGCAGAGCAATCTGCGCACCGAGGGCGATCAGCAGCGGCGGGGCGTCGCCGATGGGCGAGGCGTTGCCGATATTGCCGCCCAGGGTGCCCTGGTTGCGGATCTGCAGGGAGGCGAAGCGGTGCAGCAGCTCGCCGAAGTCCGGGTACTCGCGCGACAGCGCTTCGTAGCAGTCGGACAGGGCCGCGGCCGCGCCGATCTCGATGGCGCTGTCGGTCACCTCGATGCGCTTCATGTCTTCGATATGGCCGACGTAGATCATCACCGGCAGTTCGCGGTGAAACTGGGTGACTTCCAGGGCCAGATCGGTGCCGCCGGCGAGCAGGCGGGCTTCGGGGTTGGCGGCATAGAGGTCGGCCAGGTCGGCGACTGTCAGCGGCACCAGGCAGCGCTTGTCGCCACTGTTGAGCTCGGCAGTTTCACGCGGGGCGATGGCCTTGAGCTGGGCCACGGTGTTGCTCTCGAAGGCATCGAACTGATCCGGTTGCTTCTGGCAGCAGGCCTGCTCGGCGGCATCGATGATCGGGCGGTAGCCGGTGCAGCGGCACAGGTTACCGGCCAGGGCTTCCAGGGTCTGGCCCTTGTCGTACCCCGTGGAGTTCTTCTGCAGGGCGAACAGCGACATGATGAAGCCCGGGGTGCAGAAGCCGCACTGCGAGCCATGGCAATCGACCATCGCCTGCTGCACGCTGTGCAGCTTGCCCTGATGCTTGAGGTCTTCGACGGTGATCAGTTGCTTGCCATGCAGGCTTGAGACGAAGGTGAGGCAGGAATTGAGGGTGCGGTAGCGTACGCGCTCGCCCTCGAGCTCGCCCACCACAACGGTGCAGGCACCGCAGTCGCCGGAGGCGCAGCCTTCCTTGGTTCCGGTTTTGCCGACGTGCTCACGCAGGTAGTTGAGCACGGTGACGTTGGGGTCCAGGGCATGCTCTGTGCGCAGCTCCCGGTTGAGTAAAAACTGGATCAAGGACGACCTCCAGGCACTTTATTGTTATGAATCGGTGGCTCGCCGGGTACTGCGCACGCGTTGCAAGGCCCGGGCGTGATTGGCCATGGAGGCAATCTAGGGTTTTCTGACTTTTGGGTCAACAAATATTTGACCTTGTGGTCAGCTACTCGCCGTGCGTTTCAGTTATGAGCGCGACGGGTTCGGTCATGACCTGAGAGTAGCGACTTTCGTGCCAGTAAGGGGCTCTGCTGTGGGGCTTGTGCAATGTGTCGCAGGGTCGCCTAGATCGCGCGCGCCGATCTCTGGCGCCGATTGGCTGGTGCGCAAGGTGCGTTCTGGAAGGCAAACGAAACCCCGGGAGCCTGCACTGCCGGGGTTTCTGGGAGTGTTCGAACAGGAGAGGGTTCAGGTCAACTGCGATTCGCTCAGTTGATGCTCTTCGCCTGCGTAGTAGGCGCGCACCTTGGGGTCCATCACCGCGCGCCAGAGTGGCGGGAAGAGGGCGAGCACGATCATTCCTGCATAGCCATTGGGCAGTTGTGGGCTGTCGTCGAAGTGGCGCAGCACCTGGTAACGACGTTTGGCATAGGCGTGGTGGTCGGAATGGCGCTGCAGATGGAACAGGAACAGATTGGTCAGCAGGAAGTTGCTGTTCCACGAGTGATGCGGATTGGTGCGTTCATATCGGCCATTATCCAGCTTGCGCCGATGTAGCCCGTAATGCTCGACGTAATTGACGATCTCCAGCAGGGTGAAGGCCATCACCGCCTGGCCGAGGAAGAACAGCGCGCCGAGCGTGCCGAAGGCCAGGGTGAAACCGAGCAGGAACAGTGCACTGATCGCATACCACCAGATCAGTTCGTTGCGCCAGTGCAGGGCCGGCAGGCCGCGACGCCCCAGGCGCTCGGCCTCCAGCTTCCAGGCATTGAGGAAGTTGTGCTTGTAGGCATGCGGCAGAAAGGCGTACAGGCTCTGGCCGAAGCGCGAGGAGGAGGCGTCCTCGGGCGTGGATACGTGCACGTGGTGGCCGCGTACATGCTCGACCTTGAAGCCGGCGTAGCACACCGCCGCCAGCAGCAGGCCGCCGGCATTCTGTTCCAGGCGCGGGTCCTTGTGGATCAGCTCGTGCGACACGGTAATGCCGATGGCACCCATCACCGTGCCGACCGACAGCACCCAGCCGAGTTGGCCGATCCAACTCCAGGCCGGATAGCTGACAAAAATCCAGCCGCTCCAGATCAGCATCGCCAGCAGCAGCGGTATGGTGGCCAGGCTAAGCAACCGGTAGTAGCCCTGAGCCTCAAGCGCTGGCACTTCGTCACGTTCGTCCGGGTTGGCCGGGTCGCGGCCAACGACGAAATCCAGCAGTGGAATGACGCCGAACACCACCGTGATCACCAGCCAGGCCCAGGCATCGGCATGGGCGCTACCCAGCGACCAGTAATAGCTGAGCGGTATACCGAATACCGGGATCAGCCAGATCCAGTAGCCGATCTTTTTCAGGGCCAGCATCCAGTTTGAGGGCAGGCGTTCGAACATCGGATTCTCCGGGTCATTTTTGTTGTAGGTTTTGCGTAGGATTGTAGGACGATCAGTTTTCGTGACCATGCCTGCGCGCCCGACCTTTCGAACGGAAACCACCTCACCGGGACGCTTGGCCCGGTAACACCCTGTGTTACACTTCGCGTCTGTTTTTTTCAGCCTCCGCCCAGCCGTGGCGGGGCTCCCAGACTCGACTGCCTGCCCCTGGATCGACGCAAATAAGGAATGTCATGACGTTCAAGGCCCCGGACAGCCTCGCCGAGCAAATCGCCCGCTACCTGGCCGAACGCATCATTCGCGGTGAGCTCAAGGAGCGCGAGCGCATCCAGGAGCAGAAAGTCACCCAGGCGCTGAATGTCAGCCGTGGTTCGGTACGCGAAGCGCTACTGATTCTCGAACGTCGCCACCTGATCGCGATCCTGCCGCGCCGCGGCGCCCAGGTCAGCGAACTGACCGCGCACCACGTCACCAGCCTCTATGCCCTGAGCATCGAGCTGTACGCCATGCTGGCCCGTGCGGTGATCGAGCACTGGCAGGTGGAAACCGACCTGGCGCCTTTCATCGATATCAAGAACCGGCTGCAGGACAGCCTCGAGCGTGGCGATATCGGTGCCTTCGTCGAGAACAGCTTCGACGTGATGCGCGCCGCCTTTCCCTTCGCCGACAACCCCTATCTGCAGGAAACCCTGGAGAATCTGCTGCCGGCCATCAGCCGCACCTACCACCTGGCGTTGGAACGGCGCAAAGGCGAGATGGGCCAGTTCATGAACACCTTCGCCAGCCTGCTGCAGGCGATCATCGCCCGCGACCCCGTGCGTGCCCGCGAGGTGCTGCAGGCGTATGGCGAGCACAACTGCCAGTTGGTGCTGGCGACTTTGGCCGAGCGTTAAGCCCAGATGCGCCTGAAAAGCATCAAGCTGGCCGGCTTCAAGTCCTTCGTCGATCCGACGACGGTGAGCTTTCCCAGCAACATGGCGGCGGTGGTCGGGCCCAACGGTTGCGGCAAGTCCAACATCATCGACGCCGTTCGCTGGGTGATGGGCGAGAGTTCGGCGAAGAACCTCCGTGGTGAGTCGATGACCGACGTCATCTTCAACGGCTCCAACACGCGCAAGCCGGTGACCCAGGCCTCCATCGAGCTGATCTTCGACAACAGCGACAACTCGCTGGTGGGCGAATACGCCGCCTTCGCCGAGATTTCCATCCGCCGCCGGGTGACTCGCGACGGGCAGAACACCTATTTCCTCAACGGGACCAAGTGCCGTCGCCGCGATATCACCGATATCTTCCTCGGCACCGGCCTGGGGCCGCGCAGCTACTCGATCATCGAGCAGGGCATGATCAGCAAGCTGATCGAGGCCAAGCCCGAGGAGCTGCGCAATTTCATCGAGGAAGCCGCCGGCATCTCCAAGTACAAGGAGCGCCGTCGCGAGACCGAGAACCGTATCCGCCGCACCCAGGAAAACCTGGCGCGCCTGACCGACCTGCGTGAAGAACTGGAGCGCCAGCTCGAACGCCTGCACCGTCAGGCCCAGGCGGCGGAGAAGTACCAGGAATACAAGGCCGAGGAACGTCAACTCAAGGCGCAACTGCTGGCCTTGCGCTGGCAGGGGCTGAACCAGCAGGTGGGCAGCCGCGAGCAGGTGATCGGCGACCAGGAAGTGGCCTTCGAGGCGCTGGTGGCCGAACAGCGCAGCGCCGATGCCGCCATCGAGCGTCTGCGCGACGGCCATCACGAACTCTCCGAGCGTTTCAACCTGGTGCAGGGCCGCTTCTATTCCGTGGGTGGCGACATCGCCCGCGTCGAGCAGAGCATCCAGCATGGCCAACAGCGCCTGCGTCAGTTGCAGGACGATTTGCGCGAGGCGGAGAAGGCGCGCCTGGAAACCGAATCGCACCTGGGGCACGACCGCACCTTGCTTGCGACCCTGGGTGAAGAGCTGGAAATGCTCCTGCCCGAGCAGGAGATGACTGCGGCTGCCGCCGAAGAATCCGCAGCCAGCCTGGAAGAGGCCGAGGCCGCCATGCATGGCTGGCAGGAGCAGTGGGACGGCTTCAACCAGCGCAGCGCCGAACCGCGCCGCCAGGCCGAGGTGCAACAGTCGCGCATCGCTCAGCTGGAGCAGAGCCTGGAACGCCTGGCCGAACGCCAGCGCCGCCTGAACGAAGAGTTGCAGCAACTGGCGGCTGATCCCGAAGACGCCACCATTCTTGAATTGAACGAACAGCTTGCTGCCGGCGAGTTGGAGCATGAAGCGCTGCAACTGGCCGAAGAGCAGCAGGCCGAGCGCCTGCAGCAACTGCGCGAGGAACTGCAGCAGGCCGGGCAGGCCCAGCAGCAGGCGCAAGGCGAGCTGCAACGCCTCAACGGCCGCCTGGCGTCGCTGGAGGCGCTGCAACAGGCGGCGCTCGATCCGGGGCAGGGCGCCGGCGAGTGGTTGCGCGAGCAGAACCTGCAACATCGCCCGCGTCTGGCTGAAGGGCTGCGCGTGGAAGCCGGCTGGGAGCTGGCGGTGGAAACCGTGCTCGGTGCCGACCTGCAGGCCGTGCTGCTGGACGATTTCGCCGGCCTGGATTTCTCTGCGCTGGAGCAGGGCGAGCTGCGCTTGGCCAGCCTCGCCAGTGGCGGCGCACGCCGTGCTGGCAGTCTGCTGGACAAGATCGAGTCGAGCCATGACCTGTCGCCCTGGTTGGCCGGTGTGCGCCCGGTGGAATCGCTGGAGCAGGCGCTGGCCGCCCGTGCTCACCTGGCCGAAGGCGAAAGCCTGATCAGCCGCGACGGCTACTGGGTTGGCCGGCACTTCCTGCGTGTGCGCCGCGCTGCCGAGGCGGACAGCGGCGTGCTGGCGCGCGGTCAGGAACTCGAGCGTTTGCAGCTGGAGCGCGAAGAGCGTGAAGCGGCCCTGGCGCAACTGGATGAACGCCTGCTGGCGTTGCGCGATGATCAACGTCTTCAGGAGGAGCAGCGTGAGCAGCAGCGTCGCCAAGGCCAGGAGCTGGCGCGGCAACTGAGTGAGTTGAAGGCAAAGCTGTCCGCCAGCCAGGCCAAGGCCGAGCAACTGGGTCTGCGCCGTCGCCGTCTGCAGGACGAACTGCAGGAAGCGGCCGAGCAACGTGAGGTCGAGCAGGAACAACTGGGTGAGTCGCGCCTGCAACTGCAGGATGCGCTGGACGCCATGGCGCTGGATAACGAGCAGCGCGAAAGCCTGCTGGCCAGCCGTGACAGCCTGCGCGAGCGCCTCGATCGTGTGCGTCAGGAGGCCCGCCAACACAAGGATCACGCGCACCAGTTGGCGGTGCGCGTCGGCTCGCTCAAGGCGCAGCACGACTCCACCCGTCAGGCGCTGGAGCGCTTGCAAATGCAGGCCGAGCGCCTGCACGAGCGGCGCGAACAGCTGTCGCTGAACCTGGAAGAGGGCGAGGCGCCGCTGGAAGAGTTGCGTATCAAGCTCGAAGAACTGCTCGAACGGCGCATGGCGGTGGACGACGAATTGCGTCAGGCACGCCTGGCGCTGGAAGATGCCGACCGCGAGCTGCGTGATGCCGAGAAGCGCCGCACCCAGGCCGAGCAGCAGGCACAACTGCTGCGCAGCCAGCTGGAGCAACAACGTATGGACTGGCAGTCGCTCAACGTGCGGCGCAAGGCCCTAGCCGACCAGCTCGCCGAGGACAACTACGATCTTCACGGGGTGATCGCCACGCTGCCGGCCGAGGCCACGGAAAGCGCCTGGGAAGAAGAGCTGGAGCGCATGGCCGCGCGTATCGCCCGTCTCGGCCCTATCAACCTGGCGGCCATCGACGAGTATCAACAGCAGTCCGAGCGTAAGCGCTACCTGGATGCTCAGGACGCCGACCTGGTCGAGGCGCTGGAAACCCTGGAGAACGTGATCCGCAAGATCGACAAGGAAACGCGCAATCGTTTCAAGGACACCTTCGATCAGATCAACGGCGGTTTGCAGGCACTCTTTCCAAAAGTTTTCGGTGGCGGCAACGCTTATTTGGAACTCACCGGCGAAGATTTACTCGATACCGGTGTAACCATCATGGCGCGGCCCCCGGGCAAGAAGAACAGCACCATTCATTTGCTCTCCGGTGGAGAGAAGGCGTTGACCGCCTTGGCATTGGTGTTTTCCATCTTCCAGCTCAATCCGGCGCCGTTTTGCATGTTGGACGAAGTAGACGCACCGCTGGACGATGCCAACGTCGGGCGCTATGCGCGACTGGTCAAGGAGATGTCGGCGACGGTGCAGTTCATCTATATCACCCACAACAAGATCGCCATGGAAATGGCCGATCAACTGATGGGGGTCACCATGCACGAGCCGGGCTGCTCGCGTCTGGTGGCAGTGGATGTCGAGGAGGCGTTGGCGATGGTGGAGGCGTGATGGCAGAGCGCCGTGGGATTAACTGAATATAGGCACAACCTTATGTTGCTCCCTGTGTAAAGTTGCCTTTCGTCGTGCTAGCTTATTGCCCACTTTTGTTACACGCGGAAAACGTCAGATAGAACATGAAGTTGGCGCCGCGTTTATAGTCGAGTTGTGATCCGATTGATTGGATCTTTTTTTCACCAGAATTGTTAAGGGTCAGGTATTTCATGGAATTCGGTCTGCGCGAGTGGCTGATCGTTATTGGCATCATCGTTATCGCTGGCATTCTTTTCGACGGCTGGCGTCGTATGCGCGGCGGCAAGGGTAAACTTAGATTCAAGCTCGACCGCAGCTTCGCCAATATGCCGGATGACGAAGGTGATCCGGACCTGTTAAGCCCGCCTCGTGTGGTCAATCGCGACCACGAGCCACAGCTCGATGAAGAAGACCTGCCGTCGATGAGCGCCAAGGACCTGCCGCGCCGCTCGCGTAACGAGCCGCAGCAGGGTGACCTCAACCTGGCGGTCGACGAGCCGGTACCAACCTTGCTCAACCCGGTCGATGAGGTCGAGCCGAGAGAGCCGAAGAAGCCCGCCAAGCCTGCCGCTGATGCTGCGCCGGTGGAAGAAGTGCTGGTGATCAACGTGGTCGCCCGCGACGACTTCGGCTTCAAGGGGCCGGCTCTGTTGCAGAACATCCTCGAAAGCGGCCTGCGTTTTGGCGAGATGGACATCTTCCACCGTCACGAGAGCATGGCTGGTAATGGCGAGGTGCTGTTCTCCATGGCCAATGCGCTCAAGCCCGGCACGTTCGATCTGGACGATATCGAAGGCTTCAGCACCCGTGCGGTGAGCTTCTTCCTCAGCCTGCCTGGCCCGCGTCATCCGAAGCAGGCCTTTGACGTCATGGTTGCGGCTGCACGCAAGCTGGCGCACGAACTGGGTGGCGAGCTGAAGGACGACCAGCGCAGCGTGATGACCGCGCAGACCATCGAACACTACCGCCAGCGCATCGTCGAGTTCGAGCGCCGGCAGTTGACCCAGAAACGCTGACCTGTACACGAAGTCAAAAGAGAGCAGCCAAGGCTGCTCTTTTCGTTTGAGAGACCGAGCATGACCGACGCCGCCCAACGTATTTCCGAACTGCGCAACGAACTGGACGCGCATAACTACCGTTACTACGTGCTGGACGAGCCGAGCGTGCCCGATGCCGAGTACGACCGCCTGTTTCGTGAGTTGCAGGCGCTGGAAGCCGAGCATCCCGAACTGGTCACGCCGGAGTCGCCGACCCAGCGCGTCGGTGGTGAGGCGCTAAGCGCCTTTGGTGAGGTGCGTCACGAAGTGCCGATGCTCAGCCTGGGCAACGCCTTCGAGGAGGACGATCTGCGCGCCTTCGACCGCAGCGTGCAGAATGGTCTCGGCGTGTCGGGTGGTGATCTGTTCGGCGACGGTGCCGAAATCGAATACAGCTGCGAACCCAAGCTCGATGGCCTGGCCGTCAGCCTGCGTTATGAGCACGGCCAGCTGGTGCGCGGTGCCACGCGCGGCGATGGCAGCACCGGTGAGGACATCACCAGCAACGTGCGGACCATCCGCAACGTGCCGCTCAAGCTGCAGGGCGAGGGCTGGCCGCAGGTGCTGGAGGTGCGTGGCGAGGTGTTCATGCCCAAGTCCGGCTTCGAGGAGCTCAATGCACGCCAGGCCGAGATTGGCGGCAAGACTTTCGCCAACCCACGCAACGCCGCTGCCGGCAGCCTGCGTCAGCTCGACCCGAAAATCACCGCCAGCCGCCCGCTGGAGTTCTGCTGCTACGGCGTCGGCCAGGTCAGCGGCGAACTGCCGGGTACCCAGGTGGCCATGCTGCAGCAGCTGAAAGCCTGGGGCGTGCCCATCAGTCGTGAACTGAAGCTGGCCAAGGGCGTCGAGGCCTGCCTGGATTACTACCGCGACATCGGTCAGCGACGCATGAGCCTGGCCTATGACATCGATGGTGTGGTGTTCAAGGTCAATAACATCGAAGACCAGCAACAGCTGGGCTTCCGCGCCCGTACGCCGCACTGGGCCATCGCCCACAAGTTCCCTGCGCAGGAAGAGCTCACCGAGTTGCTCGACGTGGAATTCCAGGTCGGGCGTACCGGTGCGGTGACGCCGGTTGCGCGTCTGCATCCGGTCAAGGTGGCAGGTGTGATGGTGGCCAACGCAACCCTGCACAACATGGATGAAGTGGCGCGCCTCGGTGTGATGATCGGCGATACGGTGATCATCCGCCGTGCCGGCGACGTGATCCCGCAGGTGATGGCAGTGGTGCCCGAGCGTCGCCCGGAGAATGCGCGCCCCGTGCAGATTCCTGAGCAATGCCCGGTGTGCGGCTCGGCGGTGGAGCGCACACAACTGGTCAAGCGCAGCAAGGGCAAGGAGTCGCTCAGCGAAGGCTCGGTGTACCGCTGCGTCGGTCGCCTGAGCTGCCAGGCACAGCTCAAGCAGGCGATCATCCACTTCGTGTCGCGCCGCGCCATGGACATCGAGGGGCTCGGCGACAAGACCATCGAGCAACTGGTGGACGAGAAGCTGATCGGCTCGCCGGCCGACCTGTACAAACTGACCTTCGAGCAGATCATCGGCCTGGAAGGCTTCGCCGAAGTCTCCAGCAACAAGTTGCTCAAGGCCATCGAGGACAGCAAGCGACCGGCCCTGGCGCGCTTCATCTATGCCCTCGGCATTCCCGATGTAGGCGAGGAAACCGCCAAGGTACTGGCCCGTTCGCTGGCTTCTCTGGAGCGCGTGCGCCAGGCGCTGCCGCAGGTACTGACCTATCTGCCGGACATTGGCCTGGAAGTCGCGCACGAGATCCACAGCTTCTTCGAGGATGAACACAACCAGCAGGTGATCAGCGCCTTGCTGGGCGAATGCGGCCTCGAGCTGCAAGAAGAAGGTGAGTTGAGTGCCGAGTTTTCGGCCATCGCCACGCTTGGCGGCATGCTCGACAAACTGAACATCCCCACAGTTGGCCCTGGTGCTGCGCAGAAACTGGCGGAGCGTTTCGGCAGCCTGGAGGGCGTGCTCGGCGGCGATTGGCTGGACATGCGCCAGGCTCTGCCGGAGAAGCAGGCCAAGGCTGTGCGTGAGTTCTTCGACAGCGTTGAAAACGCCCAGTTAGCGTGCGCCATCGAACAGCAACTGCGCGATTTCGGCATGCACTGGGAAAGCGAGAAGAAGGTCGCCGAAGGTCTGCCCCTGGCCGGCCAGACCTGGGTGCTGACGGGGACGCTGGAAGTGATGAGCCGCGATGTGGCCAAGGGCAAGCTGGAAAGCCTGGGCGCCAAGGTGGCCGGTTCGGTCTCGGCCAAGACCCACTGCGTAGTGGCCGGACCAGGCGCCGGCTCGAAGCTGGCCAAGGCCAGCGAGCTGGGGGTGAAGGTACTGGACGAAGCGCAGTTCCTCGACCAGCTCAAGGCCTACGGCATCGAACCCTGATGGGGTTCGCGAGCAGCGCTCGCTCCTACAGCGGGCGAAGAGGCGCCGATCCTGTAGGAGCGGCTTCAGCCGCGAAATGACCGCTGCAGGGTAGCTTCAAGGCTCCCGGATTGCAGCCGGGCCACGGTTCAGCGCAACGGTGGATGGCGCCTGATCCGCGTCCACCAGTGTCAGCCGGCGAAGCGCTGATCCAGATAGGCGATGATCGCCTTGGACTCGTACAGCCAGGTGCTCTGGCCGTTTTCCTCGATGCGCAGGCACGGCACCTTGATACGGCCGCCTTGCTGCTCCAGGGCCTGGCGGTGCTCGCCGTCGTGCTTGGCGTCGCGCAGCTGCACCGGCAGGTTAAGGCGGTGCAGGGTGCGACGGACCTTGACGCAGAACGGGCAGGCGTGAAACTGGTACAGCGACAGGTTGGCCGTGGCGCGTTCGACCTCGGCTTGCGTCTCGGGGCTGCGCTTGAGCTTGCGCGGGCGGCTGATCCAGTCGGCGAACACGACGAGCTGACCCAGGCCTATACGAAGAGCTTTGAGCAACATCTTTCTAACTCCTGAAATGCCGACGGCCGTTCACCGAAGTGAGCGGCCGTCGTCTTGAGTGGTGTCAGCGAACCAGGTTGAGGAATTCACCGCGGGTCGCCGGGTTGGTGCGGAATTCGCCGAGCATCACCGAGGTGACCATGGACGAGTTCTGCTTCTCCACACCACGCATCATCATGCACATGTGCTGCGCCTCGATTACCACCGCCACACCGAGGGCGCCGGTGACCTGTTCGACCGCTTCGGCGATCTGCCGGCTGAGGTTTTCCTGAATCTGCAGACGGCGGGCATACATATCGACAATGCGTGCGACCTTGGACAGGCCCAGTACCTTGCCGTTGGGAATGTAGGCCACGTGAGCCTTGCCGATGAACGGCAGCAGGTGATGCTCGCACAGCGAGTACAGCTCGATGTTCTTGACCAGCACCATTTCGCTGTTGTCTGAGCTGAACAGCGCACCATTGGTCACCTCTTCCAATGTCTGCTGATAGCCGCGGCAAAGGTACTGCATGGCCTTGGCGGCACGCTTTGGCGTGTCCAGTAGGCCTTCGCGGGAGACGTCTTCGCCGAGCTGACCGAGGATGGCGGTGTAGTGTTGTTCCAGGGACATGGAAAATCCTGTTGGGTATCGAAGGGCGCAGGGTAGGGCGCCGGTATTGGCCTGACAAGAGTGTCAGGCGTCTATACGCGTTTCGTCACTCGTCGCGACCATCCATCATGGTGCGCTTGAGGATGATGTACACCGCGCCAGTGCCGCCGTGTTTGGCCAGGCAGGAGCTGAAGCCCAGTACTTGCGGGTGCTGGCGTAACCAGGTGTTCACGTGACTCTTGATCATTGGCTTGCGCCCGTCCATGCGTACCGCCTTGCCGTGGGTGACGCGCACGCAGCGAATCTCCAGTTTGGTGGCTTCGGCGAGAAACTCCCAGAGCGTGTCGCGCGCTTTCTCGACGCTCATGCCGTGCAGATCGAGGCTGCCGTCGAACGGAATCTGGCCAAGCTTGAGCTTGCGCATCTGGCCTTCCTGCATGCCGTTGGCAGCCCAGTACAGGGCGTCCTCGGCACCGACGTCGATGACGAACTGGTCGGACAGGCCATCCACCTTGATTTCGCCCTGGCTGATGGTCGCAGCCTGGCGCAAAGTGTTGAACTGCTTGCGATCGGATTTGGGTTTGCCGGTGTCGGCGCGGTCGTGCTTGAGCGGCTTGACGCCGCGCAGCTCGGCCTGGAACAGGGAAAAGTCGTCGTCTTGCATCGGTGGCTCCGCGAAACAGGCGCGTATTTTATGGCCTGCCATCTCGGCGGGCCACCGCTGCGCAACGTTGAAGGCAGCCTCAGGTGATTTTTAGCTGCCTGTTGCCGTCAGTCGCGCTTCCTCATCAGTGCTGGTGACATGCTCAGGTCGCTGGGGCGGCGCAGGCGTCGGCGGCAGCGACGCCAGAAGGCGATGCCGGCCCACAGCAGGAAAAGGCCGAGCAGCAGCAGGACGATGGCTTCTCCGGTGGAGTCGTTGAGCGTACCCAGTACCGGAGCACGGCCTGCCAGCGATGCGACGCCAGCCATCGACAGGAGGATGCCGAAGGCGGCGAGCAGGGCACCCAGGCCGGCACCGATGCGCAGGCGCCAGTGTTTCGGCTGGCGCGGACGCAGGCGGCGTGCATCGAAGTCGTCGGACAGCTTCATTCCGATTTCCTTTGGCTTATCGGCGGTATGACCGGCCGGTTTCGCTGGGGTTCCGCAGTCTGTCGGTCTTCGACCGGAAAGTCAGATCAGCGACTTGGCTTGCGGCACGAGTGTGGCGAAGTTGTCACCGAGGGCGATCATCTCGATGCGGTGGACCTCGGCGGCTGCGATCACGCTGCCATCCGGTGCGGGTAGATCGCGGGTGGCGCAGGCCGCATCGACCAGGGTGCAGCGATAACCGTAATCCTTGGCGGCGCGTACCGTGGTACTGACACTGGAGTGGGTCATGAAGCCGCAGACGATCAGGTCCAGGTGGCCGAGTGCCTGGAGGCGATCATGCAGTTCGGTGCCGGCGAAGGCGTTGGGCAGGCGTTTTTCCACCACGATTTCGCCTGCCAGTGGCGCTGCCTCCGGCAGATGACGACCGCGTGGGCCGCTGGGGTCGAGCAGGCCGCCCGGGATGCCAAGGTGCTTGACGTGAACGATGTCGGTGCCGGCGGCGCGGGCGGCTGCCAGCAGGCTGGCGATCTCCGCCAGTGCAGGGTCCAGGCCGGGAAGTGCCAGTACGCCGCTGCGGTATTCTTCCTGGGCATCGATGATCAGCAAGGTCGCATTGCTCAGGCTGGCCGCTGCGTGGCCACGACCGGTGAGCTGGAACATGGTTTGCGGATGGGACATCTCGGGCTCCTGGCTGATGGTGATGATTTGCCATTGTCCGCTGGCCAGAGCGGTCTGTGAACCTCTATCTGCGCCAATACTTGCTCAGGGCATGGTGCGAGAGCAGAATCGGAACTGCCCCGAAGGAGTCAGGGTCGTACGCAAAAGGAGTTGCCATGTCGCTTTTGTCGCAGTTGTCCCCGCATTTCTGGCTTTTGTTCTCCATCGCCGTATCGGTCGCAGTGCTGCGCGAGTTGCGCCGCCCCGACGAGGATGCGGAACGCAAGAAACATAACGGCTCGTGAGCGCTCGTTAATCCGACGTTCATGCGCTAGCTACCTGCACTGGGCTAAACTTCCGCACTTTTCATCCGGAGGCCGCCCGTGACCGCTCTCACTACCCGTTTACGTACCCTGCGTGATTACATCCGCTGGGCCGTCAGCCGTTTTCAGGCCGAGCAACTGTTCTTCGGCCACGGCACCGACAACGCCTGGGACGAGGCGCGCCAACTGGTGCTCGGCGCATTGCACCTGCCCTGGGAAATCTCCGACGCCTACCTCGATTGCCGCCTGGAAGACGACGAGCACGCCCACTTGCAGGCGTTGCTCCAGCGCCGAATCGAAGAGCGTGTTCCTACCGCTTACCTGCTGGGCGAGGCCTGGTTCTGCGGTTTGCCCTTCGTGGTCGATGAACGCGTGCTGGTGCCACGCTCGCCAATCGCCGAGCTGATCGACCGTCATTTCTCCCCTTGGCTGCCAGTCGAGCCTGCGCGAATCCTCGACCTGTGTACCGGCTCAGGCTGCATCGGCATCGCCTGCGCCTATGAGTTTCCCGAGGCGGAAGTGGTGCTGGGCGACCTGTCGTTCGAAGCGCTGGAGGTAGCCAATCTCAACATCGAGCGACATGGCCTGGAGGAACGCGTCTATTGCGTGCAGGGTGATGGTTTCGCCGAATTGCCTGGACAGCGTTTCGACCTGATCGTGTCCAACCCGCCCTATGTCGACGCCGAGGACTTTGCCGACATGCCGGCCGAATACCAGCACGAGCCGGAGATGGGCCTCGCCTGCGGCGCTGACGGTCTGGATCTGGTGCGGCGCATGCTGGCCGAAGCGGCCGATCACCTGACCGAGCGTGGCGTGCTGATCGTCGAAGTGGGCAACAGCCAGGTGCATGTCGAGGCACTGTACCCGGAAGTCGACTTTACCTGGCTGGACTTCCAGCGCGGCGGGCACGGCGTGTTCCTGCTGGCGGCCAAGCAGTGCCGCGAGTATCAGCAGCTGTTTCGTTCGCGTATCAACGGTTGATTCGCCGGTGCCGTTAGGTCGTGTAGGCCGTCAGTAGAGGCTGTTTACGATCTTTCGAGCTAGAGCGATACAAGGCGAAAGCAAGCGAGAAACGGTCGGGGTCGCGTTCGACTGTACTTTTGTACATGAGCATTTCGAGCTTGTTTTCAACGCAGTAGCGCCAACGCGCAGATGATCGTAAATAGTCTCTCAGCGTGTGGCGATCCAAATCAGCAGCCCCGCCTGAAACAGGCTGAACGCGACCAGGCAGGTAATGGTGAAGCGCAGGCCACTGTCTTCGCGCTTGAGTCGCTCGACCCGGTCTTCCAGCTTGCGCAATTTGACGTCCTGCTCCTGCAGTGTCTGGTCGGCCTGCTGGAGCATGGCGGCGGCGTCGAGCAACTCGAGGATCTGCACCTTTTCGGTATGCCAGTCGCCGTGTAGCGAGCTGACCCGCGGTGCGCTGTAGAAAGGCTTGAGCTGCAACGGGTCGCTGTACTCGATGGTGAAACCCTGTGCCTTCAGCGCGTGATCACGGCGGGCGCGAGCGGCCTCGTTGAAGTTGTCCTTCGTCGGCAGGGCGCCGCCCTCTACCTGATAGTGCGCGTAATGCTTGCGTGCCCAGGCGATGCCTTGGGCCATGAGAAAGCGCCCCAGACCGCGATTGGCCGGCTCGACGCTCAGGCCCTTGTCCGGGCCGAAACGCACCTCCTTGCTCTGATGGTCGGCCCAGACTTCCAGCAGGTTGGTCTGACGATGCAGGCGCTGGCCGGGCACCTGGATGGTCAGGCGCAACAGGCTGGTGTCCTTGGCATGCCGTTCTACCCGGCCAAGCTGGACGAAGCGCAGCGGTCTCGGCCCGGTTTCACGGTCGACGGGCAGCGGCGCCAGACGCAGCAGGTTGAACTGCTCGGCTGGCAGATCAGACCAAGGATGCGCTACAGCGGGCGTTTCGCCTGCAACTGCTTCGGCGTCGGTGGCTTGCGCCTGTGGGGCTGGGTTTTCGCTCATGGGCGTCCTGTGTACTGTTCGGCGGCCTTCGATGCGTTATCGGCCATTTTCCTCAGCACTGGAGCGAATAAAGGCGACGATCCGCTCGCCCAGCGCGCGGGCCAAGGGTAGCTGCGGATCGTCGTAGGACGCTAGCTGTTCGTTCCAGGGCGCCGGTGTGATGCGCATGACATGGTTCATGCCGGGAATCAGTGCCAGCTCGGCATCGGGTTTGGCCTGCTTGAGCACCTCGGCGTTGTCCGGGCTGACCTGGGCATCGTGCGTGCCCTGCACGATCAAGGCGGGAATCTGCAGTGCGGCGAAGTTCGCTGCCGGGTCCTGGCGCAGCAGGCTGATCAGGTAGGGCTGCACGCTGGGGCGATAGATCGCCTGTAGCTCTTTCGGCACCTTCGGCTGCAGCCTGCCGCGAATCAGGTTGGCGAGGATGTGCCGGCTTTCGTCCAGCAACGGCGGCGGTAGGCGCATGGCCAGTTGCATATCCAGCACCTGGCCGATGGGGTAGGCGGGGCCGGCTATCGAAACCAGTGCATCGGCCTGGCTACCGGGCGCGGCCAGGCTGGCAACCAGCGCGCCCTCGCTGTGGCCGATGAGAATCAGCCGATCAAAGCGTGGATCGTCCCGCAGCAGCCTGGCCCAGCCTTCTGCATCGGCTACGTAGTGCTCGACGCTGAGGTCCTTTTCATCCGGCGTGGCGGCCCGGCTGGCGGCCACGCCGCGCTTGTCGTAGCGCAGGCTGGCGATGCCGTTGCGTGCCAGCACCTGAGCCAGCTTCTTCAGTGCGTCGTTATGGCCGCCTTCGGGGTTGTTGCCATCGCGGTCGGTGGGGCCGGAGCCGGCGATCAGCAGCGCCACCGGCACCGGCTTGTCGCTTTGCGGCAGCAGCAGGCTGCCGTACAGGGTGCCCTGGTCGGTATCGAGGCTGATGGGCAGTTGGCGGGTGGTGCTGGCCTGGGCCAGGCCGGTGATCAGGGTGAGGGACAAGAGCAGGGCTCGCAGCATGATGGGGGCAGGGTAGTGGCAGGTTGGCATTGGACGCGTTCGGTTGAACAAGGTTCGGGGTGAACTGCAAGTAGGTGGCAGGTATACTCGCCCACCTTGTGAATCGAGCCTGCGCAGTGTCAGGCCGATGCTGAATCTCGCGGAGCGTCTTCCCATGTCCGGCAATACCTACGGCAAGCTGTTCACCGTCACCACCGCTGGCGAAAGCCATGGCCCGGCGCTGGTCGCCATCGTCGACGGTTGCCCGCCGGGTGTCGAGATTTCTCTGGAAGACCTGCAGCGCGACCTGGATCGCCGCAAGCCGGGCACCAGCCGCCACACTACGCAGCGCCAGGAAGCCGACGAGGTGGAAATCCTCTCCGGGGTGTTCGAGGGCAAGACCACCGGTTGCTCCATCGGCCTGCTGATCCGCAACACCGACCAGAAGTCCAAGGACTACTCGGCGATCAAGGATCTGTTCCGCCCGGCCCATGCCGACTACACCTATCACCACAAGTACGGCATCCGCGACTACCGTGGCGGCGGCCGTAGCTCGGCGCGCGAAACTGCCATGCGCGTGGCCGCTGGTGCTATCGCCAAGAAGTTCCTGGCCAGCCAGGGCATCGTCATCCGTGGCTACATGAGCCAGCTCGGCCCCATCGAAATTCCGTTCAAGACCTGGGACAGCGTCGAGCAGAATGCCTTCTTCAGCCCCGATCCGGATAAGGTGCCGGAGCTGGAGGCCTACATGGATCAATTGCGCCGCGACCAGGATTCGGTCGGCGCGAAGATCACTGTGGTTGCCGAAGGCGTCATGCCAGGCCTCGGCGAGCCAATCTTCGACCGCCTTGATGCCGAACTGGCTCATGCGCTGATGAGCATCAATGCGGTCAAGGGCGTAGAGATCGGCGCCGGCTTCGCCTGCGTCGCCCAGCGTGGCACCGAGCACCGTGACGAGCTGACCCCTGAGGGTTTTCTCTCCAACAACGCCGGCGGCATCCTCGGCGGTATCTCCAGTGGCCAGCCGATCGTTGCCCACCTGGCGCTGAAACCGACCTCCAGTATCACCACGCCGGGGCGTTCCATCGACGTCGACGGCAACCCGGTGGACGTCATCACCAAGGGCCGTCACGACCCTTGCGTTGGCATCCGCGCCACGCCGATCGCCGAGGCGATGATGGCTATCGTGCTGATGGATCACCTGCTGCGTCACCGCGCGCAGAACGCCGACGTGCGCGTCACCACGCCGGTGCTGCCACAACTGTGATCCAGGCGGCGGCATGAGCGCGGCCTTGCCGTACTGGCGGCTGTCCGGCTTCTACTTCTTTTACTTCGCCTTGCTCGGCGGTACGGCGCCGTTTCTGGCGCTGTACTTCGATCACCTGGGCTTTTCCCCGGCACGGATCGGCGAGCTGATCGCCATTCCCATGCTGATGCGCTGTCTGGCACCGAACCTGTGGGGCTGGTTGGGTGACCACACCGGCCAGCGATTGCTGATCGTGCGCCTCGGCGCGTTGTGCACCCTGATCTGCTTCGCTGGCATCTTTCTCGGTCAGAGCTATGCCTGGCTGGCGCTGATCATGGCCACCCATGCCTTTTTCTGGCATGCGGTGTTGCCGCAGTTCGAGGTCATTACCCTGGCCCATCTGCGCGAGCAGGCGGCGCGCTACAGCCAGATTCGCCTGTGGGGGAGCATCGGTTTCATCGTCGCCGTGGTCGGCCTCGGCCTGCTGTTCGAATGGCTGAGCCTGGACGCGTACCCGGCAGCGCTGCTGGTGATCATGGGCGGTATCGTCATCAGCAGTTTCTGGGTGCCCAATGCACAGCCTGTGCTGCGTCCGAGCGCGCTGGAGCCGGAGGGTTTTCTGCGCCAGTTGCGCCGCCCCGGCATTCTCGCGTTCTACATCTGCGTTGGGCTGATGCAGTTGAGCAATGGCCCGTACTACACCTTCCTCACCCTGCATCTGGAGGGCGTCGGCTACAGCCGCGGCGCCATCGGTCTGTTCTGGGCGCTGGGCGTAGTAGCGGAGATTCTGCTGTTCCTGGTCATGGCGCGACTGCTGCAGCGTTACTCGCTGCGCACCGTGTTGCTGGCCAGCTTCCTGATCACCGCCTTGCGCTGGCTGCTGCTGGGTAATCTGGCCCAGTACCTGCCGGTGCTGCTGCTGGCGCAGTGCATGCACGCCGCTACCTTCGGCGCCTTCCATGCCGGATGCATCCACTTCGTACAACGTAGTTTCGCCGATCGCCAGCAGGGTCAGGCCCAGGCGCTCTATGTCAGTCTGGCCGGCATCGGCGGTGCGTTGGGCGCGTTGTATGCCGGTTACAGCTGGAAGAGCCTAGGCCCGGCCTGGACCTTCGCCATCGCCAGTCTGGTAGCCTTGCTTGCAGCCTACGTCATAGCCACCCGTCTGCCGCCCGAGCGGCCCTGAATCGAGTGAATCCTTCATGAGCAGTCTCGCCGTCCACCTGCACACCTCACCGGAGTTGCCGAACAAGGTACTGAACCACGCCGATGACATCGCCAGCACGCTGGCGGCGGTGGGTATTGACTATCGCCAGGTGGAGCTGCCGGCTGCGTTGCGACCCGGCTGCGAGCAGGCGGAGTTCGATGCGGCTTATGGCCTCTGGCTGCAGGCGTTGATGAGCAGGGAAGGTCACGTGCAGCAGGAGCTGTTCAACCTGCAGCGCAACCATCCGCAGAAGCTGGAGCTGCGTGCTCGCTACCTGGATGAGCAGGTACAGGCCTCGGTCAGCGCCTGGTTGTTCATCGGCGGTTTCGCTCAGCTCAGCGTGCATCTCGATGGTTACGTCTACCTGCTGCAAGGCGAGCGTGGTGATCTGCTGACCTTGCCGGTCGGCACCCGCCACTGGTTCGACCTGGGTGAGGAGCCGCATGCGCTGGTCGTGCGCCTAAGTGGCAGTGACGAGGCGCCGGAGCGCACCGGCGACGATATCGCCAGGCGTTTTCCGCGCCTGGGTGACTGAGACGCCGGCTCCATTTCATGTCACGCGCGCAATGGGAACAAACCCTACGGGAACCCAGGCTGGCTGCCGACTATCTTATGAAGGCAACCTTTAAGACAGGAGTGTCGTCATGGGTTCTACTTTCAATGGGCTGATTGGCCTGGTCATTCTGGCCCTGGATATCTGGGCCATCATCAATGTGATCAAGAGCAACGCCGAGACCGGCATCAAGATTCTTTGGATTCTGCTGATCGTGCTGTTGCCGGTTATCGGTCTGATCATCTGGGCGCTAATGGGGCCGCGCGGTAACGTCAGAATCTGATCAAAGCTGCTCTACCCGGCGCACCCTGGCATCCAGGGTGCACTTCGCTCACAAAGCCAACTGCGTTTGCGTTGGTTGCAACACGCCCTCAAGTTCCAGCAGTTGCTGCTTGCGCGGCAGTCCGCCCGCATAACCGGTGAGGCTGCCATTGCGACCGATCACCCGATGACAGGGCACGATGATGGATATGGGGTTGGCGCCATTGGCCGCTCCCACCGCGCGTACGGCCTGCGGCCTGCCGATGACGTGGGCCAGCTCGGAATAGCTGCAGGTTCGGCCATAGGGAATGGCCAGCAGCGCCTGCCAGACGGCCTGCTGGAATGCCGTGCCCTTGGGCGCCAGGCGCAGTTCGAACTGACGGCGCTTGCCTGCGAAGTATTCGTCCAGTTGGCTGCACACGGCGTCCAACTCGTGGCCAGCGGGTTGCCAGGTTTCCTCGATGCGCCAGGGGCGGCTGTCCAGTTCCATCAGCAGCAATTGCAGGCCGCTTTCGTCGCCTGCGATAAACAGTGGCCCGATGGGGCTGTCTTGGTAGCGGTAATGCATGGTCAGCCTCCCGAATAGCAATGCCAGAGATGCGCGGCGGCGTAAGCTCGCCAGGGACGCCAGGCTTCGGCGCGGATTTTCAGACGACGGGCGTCGATGCCGCCAACTCCCCATACTGGCGCCTTGAGCAGGCCAAGATCGCTGGCGGGAAAGGCATCGGCTTCACCGAATGCACGCAGGGCGATGTACTCCGCTGTCCACGGGCCGATGCCGGGCAGGGAGCAAAGTTGCTCGATCAACGCCGCGCTGCCGTCGCGCAGGCTCAGTTGCAGGCTGCCGTCAGCAATACTTGCAGCGAAATGCTGCAGGCACTGCACGCGCTTGCCGGGCATGCCGATGCCAGTCAGATCTGCGTCGGCAAGCACCTGCGGCGTCGGAAACAGACGGCTGATGCCCAGCGCTTCCGGCGTCTCGATCGGCGTGCCGACGCGTTGTACCAGGCGCCCGACTATGGTGACCGCCGCCTTGACTGTGACCTGTTGGCCGACGATGGCACGTACCGCCTGCTCGAACGGATCGAACGCTACTGGCAATCGCAGGCCTGGGTTGCGCTGCAGCAGCGGTGCGAGCAGCTCGTCGGTGCTTAGGTGGCGGGCAATCGCGTCTGGCTCGCTATCGAGATCGAACATGCGCCGCACGCGCTGCTCCAGTTGATCGAGATGCGCTGGCGACGCGATGCGGCAGCGCAGTTCCAGGGCGTTCTGCCCGGGCAACGGTGCCACGCGTAGCCAGCCTGGCGCACCGTCGATGCTGAAGCCGCGGCTGTAGCTGTCTGCGCTCAGTGACTCGAGTCCCGGGACCGCACGTAGGGCGAAGTGGCCATGGAACTGTTGCCAGTCCCACGGTGGTTGATAGGGTAGAAGCAGCGTGATGATGTTCATGGCTGGCACCCTAGCTCGGCCTTGGCGGCTTGTCAGCGTGAAGATGACTTTCAAACTGGCCTAACGATACTGGAGGCGGCTTTGTGGGGGGGCAAAGTGGACAGAAGTACAGCATCACCTACCCTAAGGGCTTTCTAGTGCGTATGATGCGCGCCCTTCGATCATCCTTTACTACACCGGGAGGTGCCCAAGATGACTGAGCACGAACAACCGCGTCCTGCAGGCGAGAAGCTGCACAAAGTCCTGGCCCGCCTCGGGCTGGCCTCGCGTCGCGAGATAGAAACCTGGATCGCCGAAGGGCGGGTCAAGGTCAATGGCGCCGCTGCGACCCTGGGCCAGCGCGTCGATGCCAATGATGCCATCGCCCTCGATGGTCGCCTGCTCAAGCGTGAAGAGATCACCGGCTCGGTTCGCCGTGTGCTGATCTACAACAAGCCTGACGGCGAGATCTGCACCCGTGACGACCCGGAAGGGCGCCCCACTGTATTCGACCGTTTGCCGCGTCCGAAAGAAGGGCGCTGGATCAACATCGGGCGCCTCGATATCAACACTACCGGTTTGCTGCTGTTCACCACCGACGGTGAATTGGCCAACCGCCTGATGCACCCGTCCTATCAAATGGACCGCGAATACGCAGTGCGTGTGCGTGGTGAAGTGACCGAGGAAATGCTGGAGAACCTCAAGACCGGCGTGATGCTCGAGGACGGTCCGGCCAAGTTCACCGACATCAAGGAAGCGCCAGGCGGTGAAGGCTTCAACCACTGGTATCACTGTGTGGTGATGGAAGGGCGCAACCGTGAGGTTCGTCGTTTGTGGGAATCCCAGGGGCTGGTGGTCAGCCGCCTGAAGCGTGTGCGTTTCGGACCGGTATTCCTTACCTCCGAACTGACCATGGGCCGTTGGCGCGAGATGGATCAGCGCGAAGTCGACATCCTCAGCGCCGAAGTCGGCCTGACTCCGCAGGCGCTGCCGGCGATGAAGGAAAAGACCCGCGAGAAGCTCGACCGCCTGCAGCGCAAGTCGGCCAAACCGGTGGAAGTGCGTGGCAAGCGTGTACTGCGTCCGGCGAAAGATGAGGCAGGTGCCGAAAATGCTCGCCCGAGCCGTGCCCCGCGCCGCGAGGAAGCTGAGCAGCGAACGCCGCGTGGTCCGCGCAAAGAGGGTGGTGAGCGCCGCGAGAATGGCCGTGGCACACCGGTGGCGGAGCGTCCGGGCGATGTGAAGAAGCGTCAGCCGCGCCCGGCCGTCGAGTTGTCCGAGCGCCCGGCGCGCAAGCCGCGTCCAGCAGCACCCGGCAAGCGTCCGCCATCTGGCGATGGTCAACGCCCCGGCTTTGGTCGTAAACGCTGATAAACGAAAAAAGGGACTCCACAGAGTCCCTTTTTTCATTCTGGCGCGGAGTTCATTCGCGCCTTGCAGTCTTTCAGCCGGCCATGGACAGGCGATTGCGGCCTTCGCGCTTGGCCACATAAAGGGCGTTATCAGCTCGGCGCAGCAGGCTTTCGGCTGACTCGCCCGGCAACAGGCTGGCGCAGCCGAGACTGATGGAGACGTCAATCGGGCGTCCGGCATCCAGGCATTGCAGTTCCAGTACCGCAAAGCGCAGGCGCTCGCCCACCAGTGCGGCTCCGTCGCGGCTGGTGCCTGAAAGAATCACCAGAAACTCCTCGCCGCCGTAGCGGAACACCATGTCGACGTTGCGCAACTGGTTCTTCAGGGTCTGCGCGACGGCTTTCAGCACCTCGTCACCAAGCGCATGGCCGTGGTTGTCGTTGATGGTTTTGAAGTGGTCGATATCGAGCATCAGCAGCGATAGCGGCTGCAGGTTGCGGCGGGCCAGGTCCACCTCGCGCTGCAGGACCTGGTCCATGGCGATGCGGTTGCCGGTATCGGTCAGCGGATCGCGCAGGGCGCTTTGCAGTGCGGTTCGGTAGAGCAGGGCGTTACGCAGCGGGAACAGCAGGCTGGCCAGCAGGGACTCCAGCTGGATGAGCTCGTCCTCGGCGAAGCGTTGCTTGCGACGGAAGATCAGTTCCCCCAGGTACTCTCCCTCGTGGCTCAGGCGATAGCCGGCCGAGTGCGGTGCGCGCTCACCCAGTTCCATGCGCAGATCGTAGGAGGGATGCTGGAAAGCCAGTGCATCGAGTGGCACCAGACGCTGCACTTCGCGATAGAACAGGTTCAGGATGCGCTCCGCGTCCAGGCTGGTCTGCAGTTGCAGGCTCAACTGGTGGCGCAGCCCTACCAGGCTGGTGGGCTTGAGCGGCAGATTGCGGTTGCCGGTAAAGCCGAGGCGCTGCAGTTTGGCGGCGTCGAAGTCGATGGTGTTGGAGTGGCTGGGGGGAACCATGGAGCTGAACCTCTGGCGCGATGGTGCGACGAGAGGGTTAGAGCGAATTCCATGCCAACTGGTTCATGCTGGCATAACGCCCTGATAAATAAAGGTTTTAGGTGGGATCGCCGGGGCTGTCCGGCAAGCAATTGCCGGTTGTCTGGCGGTGCTGGTGGCAATGTGCTGCCGTGCGGCAAGGGGCATGGCGGATTTCTGTCGCAGCATGGCCCACTGTCTGCAGCAGGCCATGGCGTATCTCTTACTGGGCGTCGAACGCCTGGCCACTGACGCCTTTGCTGTCCGGGCCCATCAGGTAGAGGTAGAGCGGCATGATCTCTTCGGGCAGAGGGCGGCTGGCCGGGTTCTCTCCTGGGTAGGCCTGGGCGCGCATGGCCGTGCGGGTCGCGCCTGGGTTGATGCTGTTGGCACGCACGTTGGCGATGCCGTCCAGCTCATCGGCCATCACCTGCATCAGGCCTTCGGTCGCGAACTTGGATACCGCATATGCGCCCCAGTAGGCGCGGCCCTTGCGGCCGACGCTGCTGGAGGTGAAGGCGACAGAGGCATCCTGCGACAGTTTGAGCAGCGGCAGCAGGGTGCTGCTGAGCATGAACATGGCATTGACGTTCACATGCATCACACGCATGAAATTGTCGCCGGAGAGCTGCTCCAGTGGCGTGCGCGGGCCGAGGATCGAGGCGTTGTGCAGCAGGCCGTCGAGTCGGCCGAACTCGTTCTCGATCATCACTGCCAGTTCGTCGTACTGGTGCGGCAGGGCGGTCTCCAGGTTGAAGGGGATCACTACTGGTTGCGGGTGGCCGGCTGCCTCGATTTCGTCATACACCTGGCTCAGGTTGGCTTCGGTCTTGCCCAGCAGCAGTACGGTCGCACCGTGTGCGGCGAAGCTTTTGGCGGCGGCTGCGCCGATGCCGCGCCCGGCGCCGGTGATCAGGATGACGCGATCCTTGAGCAGGTCTGGGCGGGCGGTGTAGTCGAACATGTTCAGGGTCCTTCGCGATGCTGAAGTGAGGCGGGCGGGCCCGCCGAAATTCGGGGTGGCGGCTTAGCAGCTGCAGATTGCGCGATCGAGTACGGTACGCAGTTCCGATGGGTGATCGACGACGACGTCGGCGCCCCAGTTGCGCGGGTTGTCTTCGGGGTGGATATAGCCGTAGGTGACCGCGGCAGTGCGGCAGCCGGCGGCGCGGCCGGATTCGATGTCACGTGCATCGTCACCGATGAACAGCACCTCTCCGGGTTTAACCCCCATCTGCTGGCAGGCGAGCAGCAGCATGTCCGGTGCGGGTTTGCTCTGCTCGACATGATCCGGGCAGACCAGCACGGCCGAGCGCTCGGCTAGATTCAGGCGCTGCATGATCGGCTCGGCGTAGCGTACCGGCTTGTTGGTGGCTACGCCCCACTGCAGGTGCGCCAGCTCGATGTCGCCTAGCAGGGCTTCGATGCCCTCGAACGGACGGGTAAGTACCGCGCAGTGTTCTTGATAGCGATCGAGGAATTCCTGGCGTAGCGTTTCGAAGGCAGGCGAGTCCGGGGCCTCATCAAACGCGCAGGCGACCATGGCGCGCGCGCCGCCGGATACCTGGTCACGAATGACCTTGTCCGCCAGCGGCGGCAGGCCGCGAGCCGCGCGCATGGCCTGGGTGATGGCGATGAAGTCCGGCGCCGAGTCGAGCAGGGTGCCGTCCATGTCGAACAGTACAGCGCGCAAACGCATCAGTCTTTCCTCAGCGTCTGGATCATGTAGTTGACATCGACGTCAACTTCCAACTTGTAGTGCTTGGTCAGCGGGTTGTAGGTCAGGCCGATGATGTCCTTGACCTCGAGGCCCGCTGCACGGCTCCAGGCGCCCAGTTCGGAGGGGCGGATGAACTTCTTGAAGTCGTGGGTGCCGCGTGGCAACAGGCGCAGGATATATTCGGCGCCGATTACCGCGAACAGATACGCCTTGGGATTGCGGTTGATGGTGGAGAAAAACACCTGGCCGCCCGGTTTGACCAACTTCTGGCAGGCGCGGATCACCGAGGACGGGTCGGGCACGTGCTCGAGCATCTCCAGGCAGGTCACCACGTCGAACTGGCCTGGCATTTCCTCAGCCAGGGCTTCGGCGGTGATCTGTCGGTAGTCGACTTCGATGCCCGACTCCAACTGGTGCAGCTGGGCGACCGAAAGCGGCGCCTCACCCATGTCGATGCCGGTGACGGTGGCGCCGCGCTGGGCCATGGCCTCGCTGAGGATACCGCCGCCGCAGCCGACGTCGAGCACGCGTTTGCCGGCCAGGCCGACGCGCTCGTCGATCCAGTTGACCCGCAGCGGGTTGATGTCGTGCAGAGGTTTGAACTCGCTTTCGCGATCCCACCAGCGGTGTGCCAGGGCCTCGAATTTGGCGATTTCGGCGCGGTCGACGTTGCTCATAAGCATCTCTTTCAAAGCTGGAAAGCGTATTGCCGCTATGTTGCCAGTTTAAGACTGAGCATGGGGCGGCGCGGATTCGTTCAATGTATGTCAGTTTGTCGCAGTGTCGAGGGCGCTGCGTGGCGATCACTTCCTGGCAATTTTATCGCCCCAGGCCCGTGCCTTGGTGATCAGCTCGCCTTCGTCCATGCGCGTCAGGCGGCCATCCTTCAGCAGCTGTTTGCCGCCGACCCAGAGGTGCTTAACGCAGTCGCGGCCGCTGGCATAGATGAGCTGCGAAACCGGGTCGTAGATCGGTTGCTGGGCCAGGCCGGAAAGGTCGAAGGCGACCATGTCGGCCAGTTTGCCCAGTTCCAGCGAGCCGGTCTGTGTTTCCAGGCCCAGTGCGCGGGCTCCATTGAGGGTGGCCATGCGCAGGGCGCTGTGGGCATTCAATGCGGTGGCAGAACCGGCGACGGCCTTGGCCAGCAGGGCAGCGGTGCGGGTTTCACCGAGCAGGTCGAGGTCGTTGTTGCTGGCGGCGCCGTCGGTGCCGATGGCGACGTTGACGCCGGCCTGCCACAGCCGCTCGACAGGGCAGAAGCCGCTGGCCAGTTTGAGGTTGGATTCAGGGCAGTGGACGATGCTGCAGTTGTGCTCCACCAGCAGAGCCAGATCCTCGTCATCGATCTGGGTCATGTGCACTGCCTGGAAGCGCGGGCCGAGCAGGCCAAGGCGAGCCAGGCGCGCCAGTGGGCGTTCGCCGTGCTTGGCGACGGCTTCAGCCACTTCCTGGGCGGTTTCGTGGACGTGCATATGAATACCGGCATCCAGTTCATCAGCCAGCACGCGAATCTGCTCGAGCTTGTCGTCGCTCACCGTGTACGGCGCGTGAGGGCCGAAGGCGATGCGGATGCGTGGATGTTGCTTGAGATCATCGAACAGTTGCAGGCCCTTGCGTAGCGCCTCGGCGGCGTTGAGCGCGCCGGGCACCGGGAAGTCCAGTACCGGTACGGTGATCTGCGCCCGGACGCCTGCGTTATGTACGCATTCGCAGGCCACCTGCGGGTAGAAGTACATGTCGGAGAAGCAACTGATGCCGCTCCTGATCTGTTCGGCAATCGCCAGATCGGTGCCGTCGCGGACGAAATCCTCGTCGACCCACTGACCTTCGGCGGGCCAGATGTGCTCGTGCAGCCAGGTCATCAGCGGCAGGTCGTCGGCAATGCCGCGCAAGAGCGTCATCGCCGCATGGCCGTGCGCGTTGATCAGGCCAGGTGCAAGCAGGCATTGGGGGAGTTCTCGCACCTCCGCTGCAGGATGGCGCAGTGCCTCGGCACGTGGTGCGATCAGTGCGATCTGTCCGTCGCGGATGCCCAGGCCATGGTCGCGCAGCACTACCCCGGCCGGTTCTACGGGCACCAGCCAGGAGGGCAGCAGCAACAGGTCGAGAGGGGCTTCGGGCATTGGGTGTGTCCGTCTGGCTTGATCGGTGCAAGGAAGGCCGCCAGTGTATAGATGAACGCGCGTAGCTTGAAGTCGTAGGGATGTGCCGGATTGTTCGGCTGGTATCTGCCTGTCTGAGTATAATTCGCGGCTTTTTTGACGGTTATCAGGTGGAGAGCACGATGCGCGAGCAATTGCTGGCGGTGGAGAAGGTTCAGGCAATCGAGTGGCGCGATGGCGCGCTGTATTTGCTCGATCAGCGCCTGTTGCCGCATCGGCAGACCTGGTTGCGCTGCGATACCGTCGCCGAGGTGGTCGATGCGATGCGCGACAGGGTGGTGCGCGGTGCGTCGGCTGTGGGTATCGCCGGCGCCTATGCGTTGGTGCTGGGTGCGCGTGCGCGACTGCAGGCCGGCGGAGACTGGCGTGAGGCGTTGGAGGAGGATTTTGCCTGTCTGGAGCGCGCACGACCCGCGGCGGTAAACCTGTCCTGGGCGCTGCAGCGCATGCATGAGCGCCTGGTGCGACTCAAGGAGGATGACGATGTCCTGGCGCTGTTGGAGGTCGAGGCGGTCGGAATTCACGTCAGCGATCGTGAGGCGAATCTGACTACGGCGCAGCTGGGTATGGAGCTGATCCGCAGGCATCAGGGCAATCCTCAGGTGTTGCTGACCCACGGCAATGCCGGTGCGTTGGCCACGGGAGGCTTCGGCACTGCGCTCGGGGTGATCCGTGCGGCGCATCTGGAAGGGTTGATCGAGCATGTGCATGTCGACGAGACCCGTCCCTGGCTGCTGGGCGCGCGGCTGACCGCCTGGGAGCTGGCGGGCGATGGTGTGCCGGTCAGTCTCAATGCAGATGCCGCTGCAGCACATCTGATGAAAACCAAGGGCATCACTTGGGTCATCGTCGGGGCCGGCTGCATCGCTGCCAATGGTGATGTCGCCAGCAAGATCGGCACCTATCAGCTGGCGGTCAACGCCATGCATCACGGCGTGCGCTTGATGGTGGTGGCACCCAGCTCGGTCATCGACATGAGCCTGGAAAGTGGCGAAGACATTCTGCTCGAAGAACGAGATGGTCGCGAATTACTGGAAGTGGCGGGCCAGTGCGTGGCGGCGGATGTGCCTGCGGTCAATCCGGTGCTCGATGTGACGCCGGCTGATCTGGTTGACTATATCGTGACCGAGAAAGGTGTGGTCGAGCGTCCCGATAGCGCCAAGATGGCGCAACTGATGTGCCGCAAGCGCCTGCATTGAGCCGGCCGCGCGCGCGCCTTCGCGGGGTAGGTGTGCGGCACGCTTTGTGGTAACCTCCGGCAGTTTTCAAGGGGGCTGACTGCAGCCACCTTCACAGCATCGAATCGTGACATAACTCGTTGATTTGTCGTGAGTCGCTGATGGCCTGAGGCTATCGCGACGTGCTCCATGGCGTTCAGGAAGAATGGCACGGAGTTTCACCAGAAAAAGGAACCAGGCTTCTCATGGGCGAACTGGCCAAAGAAATCCTCCCGGTCAATATCGAAGACGAGCTGAAACAGTCCTACCTCGACTACGCAATGAGCGTGATCGTCGGGCGTGCGCTGCCGGATGCGCGCGATGGCTTGAAGCCGGTCCACCGTCGTGTGCTCTACGCCATGAGCGAGCTGGGCAACGACTGGAACAAGCCCTACAAGAAATCCGCCCGTGTGGTCGGTGACGTGATCGGTAAATACCACCCGCACGGCGACACTGCGGTGTACGACACCATCGTGCGCATGGCGCAGGACTTCTCCCTGCGCTACCTGCTGGTCGACGGTCAGGGCAACTTCGGTTCGGTGGACGGCGACAACGCCGCGGCCATGCGATACACCGAAGTGCGCATGACCAAATTGGCCCACGAGCTGCTGGCCGACCTGGAAAAGGAAACCGTCGATTGGGTGCCCAACTACGACGGCACCGAGCAGATCCCTGCAGTGATGCCGACCAAGGTGCCGAACCTGCTGGTCAACGGCTCCTCGGGTATCGCCGTGGGCATGGCCACCAATATCCCGCCGCACAACCTCACCGAGGTGATCGATGGCTGCCTGGCGCTGATGGACAACGCCGAGCTGACCGTCGATGAGCTGATGCAATACATCCCGGGTCCGGATTTCCCCACCGCGGGCATCATCAATGGCCGTGCCGGCATCATCGAGGCCTATCGCACGGGGCGTGGGCGTATCTATGTGCGTGCTCGGGTCGAGGTCGAGGACATCGACAAGGTCGGCGGTCGTCAGCAACTGGTGGTGACCGAGCTGCCGTACCAGCTGAACAAGGCGCGTCTGATCGAGAAGATCGCCGAGCTGGTCAAAGAGAAGAAGATCGAAGGTATCACCGAGCTGCGTGACGAATCCGACAAGGACGGCATGCGTGTGGTGATCGAGCTGCGCCGTGGCGAGGTGCCAGAGGTCGTGCTCAACAACCTCTATGCGCAGACCCAGATGCAGAGCGTTTTCGGCATCAACGTCGTGGCGCTGGTCGACGGTCAGCCGAAGACCATGAACCTCAAGGACATGCTCGAGGTGTTCATCCGTCACCGCCGCGAAGTGGTGACCCGTCGTACCGTCTACGAGCTGCGCAAGGCGCGCGAGCGCGGCCATATCCTCGAAGGCCAGGCGGTTGCACTGTCGAACATCGACCCGGTGATCGAGCTGATCAAGAGCTCGCCGACCCCGGCCGAGGCCAAGGAGCGCCTGATCGCGACCGCTTGGGCCTCCAGTGCCGTGGAAGCCATGGTCGAGCGCGCCGGTGCCGACTCCTGCCGTCCGGAAGGGCTGGATGCGCAATACGGTCTGCGCGATGGCAAGTACTACCTGTCGCCGGAGCAGGCTCAGGCCATCCTAGAGTTGCGCTTGCACCGCCTGACCGGCCTGGAGCACGAGAAGCTGCTGGGCGAGTACCAGGAAATCCTGGCACTGATCGGCGAGCTGATCCGCATCCTGACCAACCCCGAGCGCCTGATGGAAGTCATTCGCGAGGAACTGGAGAAGGTCAAGGCCGAGTTTGGCGATGCCCGTCGGACCGAGATCATCGCCTCGCGTCAGGACCTGACCATTGCTGACCTGATCACCGAGGAAGAGCGTGTCGTCACCATCTCCCATGGTGGCTATGCCAAGAGCCAGCCGCTGGCTGCCTACGAGGCGCAGCGTCGCGGAGGCAAGGGCAAGTCTGCCACCGGGGTGAAGGACGAGGACTACGTCGAGCACCTGCTGGTTGCCAACAGTCACGCGACCCTGTTGCTGTTCTCCAGCAAGGGCAAGGTGTACTGGCTGCGTACGTTCGAGATTCCCGAGGCCTCGCGTGCTGCCCGTGGTCGTCCGCTGGTCAACCTGTTGCCGCTGGACGAAGGTGAGCGCATCACCGCCATGCTGCAGATCGACCTCGAAGCCCTGCAGCAGAGCGCCGGTGCCGACGAAGATCTGGACGACGAAGGCGTGGTGATCGAGGGCGAAGCCACCGAGGTGGTCGAGGCCGAGGAAGTCGAAGAAGTCGAGGGCGAAACTCCCGAGCTGGTCGCCGAGCCGACCGGTGCCTTCATCTTCATGGCTACCGCCTTCGGTACTGTGAAGAAGACCCCGCTGGTGCAGTTCAGCCGTCCGCGTAGCGCCGGTCTGATCGCCCTGAAGCTGGAAGAGGGCGACACCCTGATCGCTGCCGCCATCACCGACGGCGCCAAGGAAGTCATGCTGTTCTCCGACGCCGGCAAGGTGCTGCGCTTCGCCGAGAGCAAGGTGCGTACCATGGGTCGTACCGCACGCGGTGTGCGCGGCATGCGCCTGGGCAAGGATCAGCAACTGATTTCCATGCTGATTCCGGAGTCCGGTGCGCAGATTCTCACGGCTTCCGAGCGTGGCTTCGGCAAACGCACCGGCCTGGGCAAATTCCCGCGTCGTGGTCGTGGCGGTCAGGGCGTTATCGCCATGGTCACCAGCGAGCGTAACGGCAAGCTGGTTGGCGCTATCCAGGTCCAGGACGGCGAGGAAATCATGCTGATTTCCGACCAGGGCACCTTGGTGCGCACCCGTGTCGACGAAGTCTCCAGTTCCGGTCGTAACACCCAGGGCGTCACCCTGATCAAGCTGGCCAAGGACGAGACCCTGGTCGGCCTGGAGCGTGTGCAGGAGCCAACCCCGGTGGAAGAGGATGAGCTGGTCGAAGGCGAAGAGGGCGCTGAAGTCGCCGAAAACGCCGATGCACCAGTCGCCGATGCCGAGGAAGGCAGCGAGGAATAAAGTCGGGCTTTGTGGGAGGGGCGGGTGGCGTTCCGATTAGCGGCGACAGTCGCGGCTAAAGCCCCTCCCACGGCACGGCAGGCAGTTTGGACATGCCATCGCCTGGTGGTGGCGTTCTGTGAATCTGAGAGAGACAGACGTGAGCAAGCGAGCTTTTAACTTCTGCGCCGGCCCGGCCGCGCTGCCGACCGCTGTACTGCAACGTGCCCAGGCCGAGATGCTCGACTGGCAAGGCAAGGGGCTCTCGGTGATGGAGATGAGCCATCGCAGTGACGAGTACGTGGCCATCGCCAGCCAGGCCGAGCAGGATCTGCGCGATCTGCTCGCTGTGCCCAACGACTACAAGGTGCTGTTCCTGCAGGGCGGTGCCAGCCAGCAGTTCGCCGAGATTCCGCTGAACCTGCTGCCGGAAGACGGCGTCGCCGACTATGTCGAGACCGGCATCTGGTCGAAGAAAGCCATCGAAGAAGCGCGTCGCTATGGCGCCATCAATGTGGCTGCCAGTGCCAAGGCGCACGACTACTTCGCCATTCCCGGGCAGAACGACTGGCAACTGTCGAAGAATGCCGCTTACGTGCACTACTGCAGCAACGAGACCATCGGCGGTCTGCAGTTCGACTGGGTGCCGCAGACCGGCGATATCCCGCTGGTGGTGGATATGTCCTCGGACATCCTCTCGCGTCCACTCGATGTTTCCCAGTTCGGCCTGATCTACGCGGGTGCGCAGAAGAACATCGGCCCGAGCGGCCTGGTGGTGGTGATCGTGCGTGAAGACCTGCTCGGCCGCGCTCGCAGCGCTTGCCCGACCATGCTCGATTACAAGATCTCCGCCGATAACGGTTCGATGTACAACACCCCGGCGACCTATTCCTGGTACCTCTCCGGCCTGGTCTTCCAGTGGCTGAAGGAGCAGGGTGGCGTCGAAGCGATGGAGCGTATCAACCGCGCCAAGAAGGACTTGCTGTACAAGGCCATCGACGGCAGCGACTTCTACAGCAACCCCATCGCCCACAACGCGCGCTCCTGGATGAACGTGCCGTTCCGCCTGGCCGATGAGAAATTGGACAAGGCTTTCCTGGCCGGTGCCGATGAGCGCGGCCTGCTCAACCTCAAGGGCCATCGCTCGGTAGGTGGCATGCGTGCCTCCATCTACAACGCCGTCGGTCTGGATGCTGTCGAGGCGCTGGTGGCCTACATGGCCGAGTTCGAGAAGGAGCACGGCTGATATGTCCGAGCAGGAACTGCAAGCGCTGCGCGTACGCATCGACAACCTCGACGAGCGCATTCTCGAGCTGATCAGCGATCGCGCGCGCTGCGCCGAAGAAGTCGCCCGTGTGAAGATGAAGGAGCTGAAGGAAGGCGAATCGCCGGTCTTCTACCGCCCCGAACGCGAGGCGCAGGTGCTCAAGCGCGTGATGGAGCGCAATCAGGGCCCGCTCGGTAACGAGGAAATGGCGCGGCTGTTCCGCGAAATCATGTCCTCCTGCCTGGCCCTGGAAAATCCGCTTAAAGTCGCCTATCTCGGCCCGGAAGGCACCTTCAGTCAGGCGGCGGCGATGAAGCACTTTGGTCATGCCGTAATCAGCGTGCCAATGGCCGCCATCGATGAAGTGTTCCGCGAAGTGGCAGCTGGTGCGGTGAATTTCGGCGTGGTGCCGGTGGAGAACTCCACCGAAGGTGCGATCAACCACACGCTGGACAGCTTCCTCGAGCACGACATGGTCATCTGTGGTGAGGTGGAGCTGCGTATTCACCACCATCTGCTGGTCGGCGAGACCACTCAGACCGACAAGATCACCCGCATCTACTCCCACGCCCAGTCGCTGGCCCAGTGCCGCAAGTGGCTGGATGCGCACTACCCGAATGTCGAGCGCGTGGCAGTCTCCAGCAACGCCGATGCGGCCAAGCGGGTGAAGAGCGAGTGGAACAGTGCGGCCATCGCCGGTGACATGGCAGCCAATTTGTATGGCCTGACCAAACTGGCCGAGAAGATCGAGGATCGCCCGGACAATTCCACGCGCTTTCTCATCATCGGTAATCAGGAAGTGCCGCCGACCGGCGACGACAAGACCTCGATCATCGTCTCCATGCGCAACAAGCCGGGTGCGCTGCACGAGCTTCTGGTGCCGTTCCACAACAACGGCATCGACCTGACCCGTATCGAAACCCGCCCGTCGCGCAGCGGCAAATGGACCTACGTGTTCTTCATCGACTTCATCGGTCATCACCGTGATCCGCTGATCAAGGATGTGCTGGAGAAGCTCGCGCAAGAGGCCGTGGCGCTCAAGGTGTTGGGTTCCTATCCCAAGGCGGTATTGTAAACCGCGTCCTTGTAGGAGCGGCTTTAGCCGCGATATTCGTAACTGAATTCGCTCCTATGAAGCCTGTGGCGCTCGGTCGAGACAATGAGGTTTTGTGATGAGTTGCGATTTCCTGACCCTGGCCCAGCCAGGGGTGCAAAAGCTGTCCCCCTACGTACCTGGCAAGCCGGTCGACGAGCTGGCCCGTGAGCTGAGTCTCGACCCGGCGGGTATCGTCAAGCTGGCCAGCAATGAGAACCCGCTCGGCCCCAGCGACAAGGTGCTGGCGGCGATTCGTGCCGAGCTGGACGAGCTGACCCGCTACCCGGACGGCAACGGCTTCACCCTCAAGGCTGCGCTGGCCTCACGCTATGGCGTGGATGCGGCGCAGGTCACCCTGGGCAACGGCTCCAACGATATCCTCGAGCTGGTTGCCCGAGCCTATCTGGCACCCGGCCTCAATGCCGTGTTCAGTGACTACGCCTTTGCTGTTTACCCTATCGCCACTCAGGCTGTGGGCGCGCAGGGCAAAATCGTGCCGGCTAGGGACTACGGTCACGACCTGCAGGCGATGCTTGCCGCCATCGATGACAACACGCGCGTCGTTTTCATCGCCAACCCCAATAATCCGACCGGTACCTGGTTCGGCCCGGACGCGTTGGAGGCTTTCCTGGCGAAGGTGCCGGAGTCTGTGCTGGTGGTGCTGGACGAAGCCTATATCGAATACGCCGAAGGCGACGAACTGCCGGATGGTCTGGACTACCTGGTGCGCTATCCCAACCTGCTGGTGTCACGCACTTTCTCCAAAGCATACGGCCTGGCGTCGTTGCGGGTCGGTTACGCGATCAGCTCGCCGGCTATCGCCGATGTACTCAATCGCGTGCGTCAGCCGTTCAACGTCAACAGTCTGGCCCTGGCCGCCGCTTGTGCAGCGCTAGCTGATGTCGACTATCTGGCCGAAAGTCGGCGGCTCAATGACGTGGGCATGCAGCAACTGGAAGAGGGCTTACGTGCCCTGGGCCTGAGCTGGATTCCGTCCAAGGGCAACTTCATCGCCGTCGATTTTGGTCGCGATACGGCGGCGATCAACCAGGCGCTGTTGCGTGAGGGGGTCATCGTGCGACCGATGGCCGGTTACCGCATGCCCAACTTCCTGCGTGTCTCCATCGGCCTGCCGAGGGAGAACTCGCGCTTCCTCGAGGCGTTGGCCAAGGTGCTGTCGGCGTGACTGTCACTGCAGTGCAATCGAACGCCCCTAAGATCGGCCGCCTGGTGGTGGTCGGTCTTGGCCTGATCGGTGGGTCCTTTGCCAAGGGGCTGCGCGAGCGTGGTCTGTGCCGGGAGGTGGTAGGTGTCGACCTGGACGTTGAATCGCGCCGTCTGGCTGTGCAGTTAGGTGTCGTCGACCGCTGCGAGAGCGACCTGGCCAGTGCCTGTCAGGGAGCTGAGGTCATCCAGCTGGCCGTGCCTATCCTGGCCATGGAGAGGGTGCTCGCCGAGCTGGCGAAGCTTGATCTTGGTGGTGCCGTGCTGACCGATGTGGGCAGCGCCAAGGGCAATGTCGTACGCGCTGCGCGTCAGGTGTTTTCCGGCAAGGCTGTGCGCCTGGTGCCTGGGCATCCTATCGCTGGCTCCGAGCAGAGTGGTGTGGAAGCTGCCAATGCCGAGCTGTTCCGCCGTCACAAGGTCATCCTTACACCCTGTGAGCACAGCGATGAAGCGGCGGTGGCCCTGGTTGAAAGCCTGTGGCGCGAGCTCGGTGCGGATGTCGAGTCCATGGATGTAGAGCACCACGACCAGGTGCTGGCTGCTACCAGTCATTTGCCGCACCTGCTGGCTTTTACCCTGGTTGACTCGCTGGCCAAGCGCAGCGAGAACCTGGAGATTTTCCGCTATGCGGCCGGTGGTTTCCGCGATTTCACGCGGATCGCCGGCAGTGATCCGGTGATGTGGCACGATATCTTCCTCGCCAACCGCGAGGCCGTGTTGCGCACACTGGATACGTTTCGCGACGACCTCGACGCCTTGCGCGACGCGGTCGACGCCGGGGATGGGCATCAACTGCTGGGCGTGTTTACTCGCGCTCGTGTTGCCCGCGAACATTTCAGCAAAATTCTGGCCCGCAGGGCCTATGTGGACGCTATGCACTCGACCGATCTGATTTTCCTGGCAAAACCCGGTAGCAGCCTGTCCGGACGTATCCGTGTACCCGGTGACAAATCCATTTCGCACCGTTCGATCATGCTGGGTTCGTTGGCTGAGGGCACCACCGAGGTCGAAGGCTTCCTTGAAGGTGAAGATGCCCTGGCCACGCTGCAGGCTTTCCGTGATATGGGCGTGGTTATCGAGGGACCGCATCACGGTCGTGTGACCATTCATGGTGTCGGCCTTAACGGCCTGAAGGCGCCGGCCGGCCCGCTGTATATGGGCAACTCCGGCACTTCCATGCGTCTGCTCTCCGGCCTGTTGGCGGCGCAATCGTTCGATACCATCCTGACTGGCGATGCTTCGCTGTCCAAGCGTCCAATGAATCGCGTGGCCAAGCCGTTGCGGGAAATGGGCGCGGTGATCGAGACCGGGCCTGAAGGGCGTCCGCCGCTGAATATCAAGGGCGGCCAGCGCCTGACCGGTATGGATTACGAAATGCCCATGGCCAGCGCCCAGGTCAAATCCTGCCTGCTGCTGGCGGGCTTGTACGCGGCGGGCCGCACCTCGGTTACCGAGCCGGCGCCAACCCGTGATCACACTGAGCGCATGCTGCGTGGCTTTGGCTACCCGTTGAGCGTGGAGGGCAGCACTGCCAGCGTCGAGTCCGGGCACAAACTCAGTGCTACGCGCATTGAGGTGCCGGCCGATATTTCCTCGGCGGCGTTCTTCCTGGTCGCGGCGAGCATCGCCGAAGGCTCCGAACTGGTGCTGGAGCACGTTGGCATCAATCCGACCCGTACTGGCGTGATCGATATCCTCAAGCTGATGGGCGGCGATATTACCCTGGAAAACCAACGCGAAGTGGGTGGCGAACCGGTTGCCGACATTCGTGTGCGTGCAGCCAGGCTCAAGGGTATCGATATTCCGGAAGACCTGGTGCCGCTGGCCATCGATGAATTCCCTGTGCTCTTCGTCGCTGCGGCCTGCGCCGAAGGTCGTACCGTGCTGCGCGGCGCCGAAGAGCTGCGAGTCAAGGAGTCGGACCGTATTCAGGTCATGGCCGATGGCCTTATCTCGCTGGGGGTCAAGGCCGAGCCGACCCCCGATGGTATCGTCATCGAAGGCGGTGCCATGGGTGGTGGGGAAGTCTGGGCGCACGGCGACCACCGCATCGCCATGTCCTTCAGCGTTGCTTCGCTGCGTGCCAGTGCGCCGATTCGTATCCACGATTGTGCCAACGTCGCTACGTCCTTCCCCAACTTCCTCGCTCTGGCGGCTGAGGTCGGCATCAATGTGGCTGAAGAGGGTGCTGTATGAGTGCCCCGGTAATCACTGTCGATGGGCCGAGCGGGTCGGGCAAGGGCACGCTTTGCGCGCTGCTGGCCAAGCAGCTGGGCTGGAATCTGCTCGACTCCGGCGCGCTCTATCGTCTGCTGGCCTTTGCCGCCGGCAATCACGGTATCGATCTGACCAACGAGGAGGCGCTCAAGCAGCTGGCCGCGCATCTGGATGTTCAGTTCATCGACAAGCGCATCATCCTCGAAGGCGAAGAGGTGACCGACGCCATTCGCAATGAACAGGTGGGCGCAGGCGCTTCGATGGTGGCTTCGCTGCCAGCGGTGCGCGAGGCGCTGCTGCAGCGTCAGCGTGCATTCCAGGAGATGCCGGGCCTAGTGGCCGATGGCCGCGACATGGGAACCGTGGTGTTCACCGACGCACCACTGAAGATTTTTCTGACCGCCAGTGCCGAGGAGCGTGCCCGCCGCCGTTACCTGCAGTTGAAGGCCAAGGGCGATGATGTTAATCTCGCGAGTCTTCTCGACGAGATACGGGCGCGCGACGAGCGTGATACTCAGCGTGCGGTGGCTCCGCTGAAGCCGGCAGCCGACGCAATCCTGCTGGATTCCACCGAACTTTCCATCGAGCAAGTGCTAGAACGAATTCTGAGCGAGGTCGCCGATCGCGATCTCGCCGGGTAAAGGGGCTCTCGGTTGCTTTAAATCGAAGAGTCCGCAAGGAGGCATGCGGGAGACCAGTCCTTGTCCCGCAGGCCTCTTTTTACATGAACGAACCCACATGGTCTGGAATGTGGTTTGGGCGAATCCCCGCCCTTGATCAACAGGAATCAACATGAGCGAAAGCTTTGCAGAACTATTTGAAGAAAGCCTGAAATCCCTCGACATGCAGCCGGGCGCCATCATCACCGGCATCGTGGTCGACATCGACGGTGACTGGGTTACCGTTCACGCCGGTCTGAAGTCCGAGGGCGTCATCCCGCTCGACCAGTTCTTCAACGAACAAGGCGAGCTGACCATCAAGGTCGGTGACGAAGTCCACGTTGCGCTGGACGCGGTTGAAGATGGCTTCGGTGAAACCAAGCTGTCCCGCGAGAAAGCCAAGCGCGCTGAATCCTGGCTGGTTCTGGAAGCTGCGTTCAACGCTGAAGAAGTGGTCAAGGGCGTTATCAACGGTAAGGTCAAAGGCGGCTTCACCGTTGACGTCAACGGCATCCGCGCGTTCCTGCCGGGTTCCCTGGTTGATGTCCGTCCGGTGCGTGATACCACTCACCTGGAAGGCAAAGAGCTGGAATTCAAGGTCATCAAGCTGGACCAGAAGCGCAACAACGTTGTCGTTTCCCGTCGTAGCGTCCTGGAAGCCGAGAACAGCGCCGAGCGCGAAGCTCTGCTGGAATCGCTGCAGGAAGGCCAGCAAGTCAAAGGTATCGTCAAGAACCTCACCGACTACGGTGCGTTCGTTGACCTGGGCGGCGTAGATGGCCTGCTGCACATCACCGACATGGCTTGGAAGCGCATCAAGCACCCGTCCGAGATCGTCAACGTTGGCGACGAGATCGACGTCAAGGTTCTGAAGTACGATCGCGAGCGTAACCGCGTATCCCTGGGCCTGAAGCAGCTGGGCGAAGATCCGTGGGTTGCCATCAAGGCTCGTTACCCGGAAAACACCCGCGTCATGGCGCGCGTCACCAATCTGACCGACTACGGCTGCTTCGCTGAGCTGGAAGAGGGCGTTGAAGGTCTGGTGCACGTTTCCGAGATGGACTGGACCAACAAGAACATCCACCCGTCGAAGGTCGTCAACGTCGGCGACGAAGTGGAAGTCATGGTTCTGGACATCGACGAGGAGCGTCGTCGTATCTCCCTGGGTATCAAGCAGTGCAAGACCAACCCGTGGGAAGACTTCTCCGGTCAGTTCAACAAGGGTGACAAGATCTCCGGCACCATCAAGTCGATCACCGATTTCGGTATCTTCATTGGTCTGGACGGCGGCATCGACGGCCTGGTTCACCTGTCCGACATCTCCTGGAACGAAGCTGGCGAAGAAGCCGTGCGTCGCTTCAAGAAGGGCGACGAGCTGGAAACCGTCATCCTGTCGGTTGACCCGGAGCGCGAGCGCATCTCCCTGGGCATCAAGCAACTGGAAGACGATCCGTTCAGCAACTACGTTTCCCTCAACGACAAGGGCACCATCGTCCGTGGCGTTGTGAAGGAAGTAGATGCCAAGGGCGCCATCATCGACCTGGGCAACGAGATCGAAGCCACTCTGAAAGCCTCCGAAATCAGCCGTGACCGCGTTGAAGACGCGCGCAACGTCCTGAAAGAAGGCGACGAAGTAGAAGCCAAGATCATCAGCGTCGACCGCAAGTCCCGCGTTATCAGCCTGTCCATCAAGTCGAAAGACGTCGAGGACGAGAAGGACGCGATGAAGGAACTGCGTAACAAGCAAGACGTTGAAAGCACCGGTCCGACCACTATTGGTGATCTGATCCGTGCTCAGATGGAAAACCAGAACTAAGTTCGGGTAATTCATCGCACGAAAAGGCGGCCTTCGGGTCGCCTTTTTTGTTTCTTGGCTCCGCTGTTGGACGCTTGATGCCTCTCGGTCTGTGCGTCGCTAAATGTACTTTCCTCTTCTCTCGTCGCTAAATATCGACTCGGTATTTGCCTTGTGGCGGTGCTAATGAAATCGCTATATGGTCGATTGTTCCCAGCGTTGCGCTAACGCCTTGTTTTTTAGGCTGTTCAAAAGCTGATCAGCGTGCTAAAACCAAACCGTCGAGTCTTCTAGCCGCTTGAAAAAGAAGGGAAAACCATGACCAAGTCGGAGTTGATCGAAAGAATTGTCACTCACCAAGGTCAGCTGTCCTCCAAGGATGTCGAGCTGGCCATCAAGACCATGTTGGAACAAATGTCCCAGGCGTTGGCTACGGGGGACCGAATCGAGATCCGCGGTTTTGGCAGCTTCTCGCTTCACTATCGTGCTCCGCGAGTAGGGCGCAACCCCAAGACCGGCCAGTCGGTGCGCCTGGATGGCAAGTTTGTGCCGCACTTCAAGCCCGGCAAGGAGCTGCGCGATCGGGTCAATGAGGACGAGTAATGGTGCGTGACTTAATTGCAGATCAGGCGGTCGGCCGGCGTCACACTTTTGTCGCGCTTGCGAAATTGTAGAAAACCGGCAAAATGTGCGGGTTTTCACAGGTTCCTTCCTTGCCAGCTTTCTAAGCTAGCTGATTCAGTTGATTGCGATTTCCTGAGCCGTTACCCGCACTACTGGGCTGAGTCCCTTTAGATTTGCCAGTGTTAAAGGATTGACTCGTGCGGTACCCCTCCATTGTTCATCACGGCGCCGTAACTGGTGTAACGGGCTCATGTCATCAGTTGCAGATGAGTCAGGAGCATGCGCTGCTGGTTGACTGCGGCCTTTTTCAAGGTGACGAAACTTCTCCCGAAGGTCGAGCAGGCACTGGCAACCTCGCAATAGATTTCCCTTTAGACACTATCAAGGCTCTGGTCGCCACCCATGTCCATATCGACCACGTTGGCCGCATCCCATACTTGCTAGCGGCGGGCTTCAATGGGCCGGTTCTCTGCAGCGAGCCGTCGGCCAAACTTCTGCCCATTGTTCTCGAGGATGCTTTCAAGCTCGGTTTCAGTCGCGACCAGAAACAAGTCGAGCGTTACTTGAAGCTGATCGAGCAGCGCATCATCGCATTACCCTACAAGCAATGGTTCACCCTTGTTGACACGCAGGCGCTCAGAGCCCGAATTCGTCTACAGCGTGCCGGCCATATCCTCGGCTCGGCCTATGTTGAAGTGGACCTGCGATACCCTGAGACGGGTGAGAAGAAGCGCATCGTGTTCTCCGGTGATCTGGGTGCGGCTCATGCACCAATCCTTCCAGCGCCTAAAGCTCCATACAAAGCCGATACTCTGGTCATCGAAAGTACCTACGGCGATCGCCTGCACGAAGATCGCCGCAACCGTCGCGCGCGACTGGAAAAAGAAGTCCTCGAGCATGCGCTTAGCAATGACGGTACGGTCATGATCCCGGCTTTCAGTATCGGTCGCACTCAGGAGCTACTCTACGAGCTCGAAGACATCATTCATCGCAGGGCGCTGAGGGCTTCGACAGAGACTCGGCCAGGGGCACGCGCTTCGGAAACAAGCAAAGCTCCAGTGCTCGACTGGGCAAATTTGCCGATTATTCTCGACTCTCCACTGGCCAGCCGCTTCACCGCGGTTTATCGCGAGCTAGACCAGTTTTGGGATGCAGAGGCGAGGGCGCGTTTGGCCAAAGGTCGTAACCCACTGGCTTTCTGTAACCTGCTTACGGTCGATAGCCATCAGGCTCACCTAGCCATGGTCAATCGCTTGAGTCAGACAGCCCAGCCTGCCATCGTCATTGCCGGCAATGGAATGTGCTCGAGCGGGCGCATCGTCAACTATCTCAGGGCCATGCTTGGAGACGAGCGGCACGATGTTCTGTTCGTCGGCTATCAGGCCGAGGGCACAGCCGGCAGGCAGATCCAGCAATTCGGTCCGCGTGGTGGCTATTTGGTAATGGACGGACAGCGCTATGACATTCGTGCGCAAGTCCATACCATTGGTGGTTACTCCGCTCATGCTGATCAGGAGGGCTTGGTAGGATTTGTTACTCGGATGCGCCATTGGCCGTCAGAGGTTCGGATTGTGCATGGGGACGCAGTCGCTAAACAGGCGCTTGTTCAGCGTTTGTGCGAGCGTTATGAACAGGCTGATATGCAGGGGGAATTTATCATCGCGGGCTCTGAGTGAATTCAGGGTATGGTGAGCTTTGCTCTTAAAATGTTGATCTTGAATTGTGTGGTTTAGATGACGATAAAAACGCTCTGTGTCTTTGGTACTCGTCCTGAAGCAATCAAAATGGCGCCTCTAGCGCTGGCGTTACAGGATGATCCTCGCTTCGAAGCAAAAGTCTGCGTAACTGGCCAACATCGACAGATGCTTGACCAGGTGCTTGACCTATTTGATTTGGTGCCTGATTTCGATCTCAATATCATGAAGCCAGGGCAGGACCTCACTGACGTAACCAGTTCTATTCTGCTGGGTATGCGTGAAGTCTTAGCGACTTTCAAGCCAGACGTCGTTTTGGTTCACGGTGACACAGCGACAACATTCGCGGCCAGCATTGCTGCTTATTATCAGCAGATCCCGGTAGCTCATGTAGAGGCTGGCCTGCGTACGGGCAATATCTATTCGCCTTGGCCAGAAGAGGGGAATCGAAAACTCACCGGCGCAATTGCAACGCTCCATTTTGCACCTACAGAAACCTCTAGCTCGAATTTGCTCAGAGAAGGGGTTGCTTCTGACAGCATCGTCGTCACTGGCAACACGGTAATCGATGCTCTTCTTCAGGTGGTTGCCAAGCTGGACTCCGACAGCAGCTTGCAAGCGCAATTCGCCTCTCGTTTTCCCTTCCTGAACCCGGAGCGTAAGCTGATCCTCGTTACCGGACATCGTCGGGAGAGCTTTGGTGGAGGCTTCGAGCGTATTTGTCAGGCCTTGGTAGAGACTGCACAGCGATTCTCCGATGTTGAGATCGTTTATCCGGTGCATTTGAATCCGAACGTTCGTGAGCCGGTCAATCGTTTACTGGCCGGTATCGAGAATGTGCATCTGATCGAGCCGCTGGACTATCTGCCATTTGTCTACCTGATGAATCAGTCCTACCTGATCCTGACCGACTCTGGGGGCATTCAAGAAGAGGCACCGTCACTGGGCAAACCGGTTCTCGTGATGCGTGATACCACCGAGCGCCCGGAGGCAGTAGATGCCGGCACCGTCAAGTTGGTTGGAACTGATGTATCAGCTATCACCTCTGCCCTCGCTACTCTACTTACCGACGAGGCCGCCTACCGTCAGATGAGCTTCGCTCACAACCCCTACGGTGACGGCAAAGCCTGCCAGCGCATTCTCGAATCCCTTTCCCAACTCAAGAAGAAGTGACCATGCAGTTCAAGACTATTTCCGTTATCGGGCTGGGTTATATCGGCTTGCCGACCGCTGCCGTATTTGCCTCACGTAAAATCAAGGTCGTTGGCGTAGATGTTAACCAGCATGCTGTTGACACCATCAATCGTGGTGAGATTCATATCGTCGAGCCTGATCTGGATATGGTGGTACATGCTGCTGTAACCGAGGGCTATCTGAAGGCCAGCACCAAACCTGAGGGCGCCGATGCCTTTCTGATTGCTGTACCCACTCCTTTCAAGGGCGATAATCACGATCCTGACCTCAGCTATATCGAAGCTGCCAGCAACGCTATCGCGCCAGTGTTGAAGCAGGGGGACCTTGTCATTCTTGAGTCTACCTCTCCTGTTGGCGCCACTGAGCAGATGGCAGCATGGCTGGCCGAAGCTCGTCCGGATCTAAGTTTCCCCCAGACTCATGGTGAAGAGTCCGATATCCGTATTGCCCACTGTCCAGAGCGTGTGCTACCGGGTCACGTACTGCGTGAGTTGGTACAAAACGACCGTGTTGTTGGCGGCATGACAGCGAAGTGTTCCGCAGCAGCCTGTGCGCTCTACAAAACCTTCGTTGAAGGGGAGTGTGTCGTCACCAATGCGCGTACTGCCGAAATGGCCAAGTTGACAGAGAACAGCTTCCGTGACGTTAACATCGCCTTTGCCAATGAGCTTTCCATCATCTGCGACAAACTGGACATCAATGTTTGGGAGTTGATTGCACTGGCTAATCGACACCCTCGCGTCAATATTCTTCAACCGGGGCCGGGAGTTGGTGGTCATTGTATTGCAGTTGATCCTTGGTTCATCGTGAGCAAGACCCCTGAACAGGCTCGCCTGATCCGCACCGCTCGTGAGGTCAACGACAGTAAGCCGGAATGGGTGCTGGGCAAGGTTGACCAGATGCTGGGGGCTTACATGGCCGCCAATCCAGGTAAAACTGCCAGCGACGTGACCATTGCCTGTTTTGGCTTGGCATTCAAGGCGGATATTGATGATTTGCGCGAGAGTCCGGCTTTAGCTATTGCTGCACAATTACGGCAACGCCATCCCGGTAAGGTAATTATGGTAGAGCCAAATATCGATCATGCCCTGCCTAGCACGTTAGCCGGCGCCACCTTGGTCAGTACCGAAGAAGCGCTTCTGCAGGCTGATATTGGCGTATTGCTGGTGGATCATCAGCAATTCAAGAGCCTTCAGCTCCCTGAGCACATGGGCGTTGTTGATACTCGAGGGCTTTGGCCTGTTTGTTGAGTTCGGCGTCCGCTTTTGGTCACGCCAAATGTAGCGGATAACTCAAATTAACCAGAATGTTTGCGTGTCAGAAAAGTGAGATTCCAGTGAATTACAAGCCCCGGTCATTATTTCCAGCCAAAAAACGATTTTCTCCGGATTTTGTTTTTCAGGGGGATGGGGTCTCATTTTTCTATACCTATATTCGAAAAAACGCTTCTACATCATTCAAGAAACTGTTCAAAGTTATGCATCCAGGGTTGTGTCCTGGAGATACACCCTCGTTGGCTTGCATGGCGAAATATGCCCAGGTCAGGGATTTGACACCCGAAGAGATTGATCAATCTTTTGCTAATAAAGTCTTTATTTATAGAGACCCTATTGATCGTGCTTTTTCCGTCTATAAGAACAAGCTTATACAGCAAGATGGTGCCGAAGATCTCTTGGCGCGATTGAGTAAGTCTGTGCAGCGTGATGCGGGACTTTTGACGTTCGATGATTTTGTCAATGAGTACGTCAGTCTGTTGGAAACGGATCGCTGGGAGGAAGTGGACGGCCATCTGTATCCGCAATCTTGGCATCTGTTGCCGATCACGTATAACAAAGTCATCACCATGGACTCGTTGTATGCTGAGATGCAAGAACTGCTACCGAAGGAACTATGTGATGAGGTTTTTCTAGAGCCAACTAACAGTACAACCAAAGGTACAGTGCCGTTGGCAATATGCGATGCGGATTGTCCTGCTGTGTATTTTCAACGCAAGTATACAGAATCCAAGTCATTGCCCTCTCTTAAACAGGTGTTGACTCCAGCGGCGGAAGCGCGCCTCAAAGAAATCTATGCTGACGACTATCGCATTCTTGAGTGGAATAGCGTTATCGGTGAGAGTGAAACAAAAACACCGCAACAGTTGGATAACGCCCGTAGGCTGCTGGTTCGTCTGGAAACAAAAAAGCACGAATACAAATTAGCCTGTGAGAAAATTTCAGAGCTTACTGAGCAAATAGACGGAAAAAATAAGTCACTTAAGCTTGCTCAAGATGAAGTGGAAAATCTTAAAAAAGCTCTGCAGAGTGAAAAAGAGTCACACGACAATTTGCAGGCGCAGCTAGCCTCTAATGAGCATGGAGAGCAGCTAGCCCTTGAAATCGAGTCACACGAGCTCACTCGTAATAAACTGGCTGAGTTAGCTGAGCAGTGTGTGAAGGCCGAGCAGGAGCTCCAGCAAGCACAGTTAACAATATTGGGCCTAGAAGCGAAAAACTCTGCTGAGTCCGAAGCTCATGATGGAACGCGAAATAAGCTAGCACTTTTGGCAGAACAGCTCGATGCGACTGAGCAGGCGCTTCAAAAATCGCAACTTACTATAGGGCGTCTTGAAGAGCAAATAGCTACCGATTCGGAGGCCCATGCCTACTTGCGTGAGCATGGTGAGGAGCTCCTTCGTCAGCTGGAGGAAAGCAAATCTACGGCAAATGTGAAAGCTTCTGAAGTTAAAGAATTGCTGGAGTTTCTTGAGGTTGAAAAAAGAGCTCATCGAGCTAGTCATGAAGCCTTTGCAGCAAAAGAAACGCAGCTTTCCTCTGAAAAGAATGCTCTCGAAAGTCGTGTTGTTCAGTTGGAAAAACTCCTGGCCACAAGTGTAGCAGCACAGGAAAAATTAAAGGGATCTGCTCGTTACCAAGCGGGTTATCACTTGGTTATGGCGGGGAAGTCGGTTGGCGGTTTTGTTCGCCTTCCGCTGGCACTGTGGCGCTTGGCCAAAAATAAAAGAAAGCAGAGTAAGGCCCGGCTGAGCTTACCTCAAAAAGTAAGCGCTACTAAAAGCTTCGGCGTAGAGGTTAAACCAGACCTCGCGATTTTTCAGCATAAAGCCGTTGCTGAGCTCGCTGGTACAGAACCAGCCTGGCATAAGATAAACGTCCGTCCGGGGCAAATTTTATCCGTCTCTGCTGCGGTTGAGTACCGCAATGTAAAAGACGATACGAAGCGTAAAGCTGTAATTCTGTTCAAAAGCTTCGATAAGGAAGGTGCTGAAGTCGAGAAAGAATGTGGAAAAGTGGTGAGGTCAGGCCACTTGAAAGCGTTCTTCAAATACCTACCTTGTACTCAAGGTCAAGTGCGAGAATTGCACGAGTTCACTGTGCCGGCAGGCGTTATTGAAATACATATTGGGCTATGTGGTTTCAATCGCAGTGCACAAGAACAGGTGTTTGTCTCTGAGTTGATGGTGAGCTCAAAACCCAGGAAGCTAGATGGCGTTGAACCGTTCATACCGCCGAGTGCTCAGGCTGCTGCGATTAGTATTCTTGGCTGGCCCGACTATCCATCTAATGATAAACCCTATGTATTAGGGGTGATGGATGAATTCACCAGCGGTTGTTTTGAAAATGATGTAAACCTTATTCAGCCAAGGCCTGATAATTGGTATGGTTTGGCTGAAAAATACAAGCCTGAGCTTATATTTATCGAAAGCGCTTGGAAGGGCAACCAGGGCAGCTGGCAATATCGTGTGGCCGAGTATGCCAATAAACCAGGCCAAGAAATTGCGCAAATTTGCCAGTATGCGCGTGAAAAAGGTATTCCCACACTCTTTTGGAACAAAGAAGATCCCGTTCATCACGATAAATTCATGTGCACCGCGAAGCTGGTCGACCACATTTTTACCACCGACGCCAGCATGAAGGACTCCTACAGCGCCAAGACAGGTAATCAGAGTGTTCACGCGCTACCGTTTGCTGCTCAGCCTGCACTGCACAAGCCAGCTCCGTTGGCAGGCCGTAAACCGCTTTCCTGCTTTGCCGGTAGCTGGTACGGGAATCGCCATGCGGAACGCGGGCAGGCCATGCGCTGGCTGTTGGACGCGGCCAATAAGCATGGGCTCGATATCTATGATCGCAATTTTGGGACGGGGATTTTTCCCTTTCCTGAAGAATATCAAGCTGGAATCAAAGGAAGTCTGCCTTACAAGGAGTTGTGTGACGAGTACAGCCGATATCGTGTGTTTTTGAATGTTAACTCGGTTATAGAGTCTCCCACGATGTTCTCACGGCGAGTGTTCGAATTGATGGCGTGTGGCACGCCTATCGTCAGTACCTATGCGCGAGGTATTGAGAATTTGTTTGATTCGGATGCTGTATGGTTAGTTCGCAGTCAAGAAGAGGCTAATGAGGCCATACATGTTCTTATGACTGACGATGCAGAATGGCGTAGGCGTAGTCTGGCTGGCATACGTGAGGTTTTTTCTAGGCATACTTATGCTCATCGTCTCAATGATATTTTTGAAAGCCTGGGCATAGCCCATCGTATGTCCGTTGAGCCTGGCATTCTTCTGTTGGCTAGTATTAATAGCCAAGTAGAACTTGATGTTCTTAATCGTTTTGCTCAAGAGCAGAGTTATCGTCGCTTTTACCTCGGCATTGAGTGCATACAAGGTAGTGTTGCGCCAGCGGGGCAATTGTCTGAAAAAATCGCATTGCTGCAACCGGGCCAAAGGCAGGCTTGGATTGCGGAACAGCAAGGCAACTATCCAATTGCTGGTTGTCTGAGTGTGAAGTGCCAATACGGCGAGCACTACCTGCGAGATTTGGTCAATGCCAGCTTTTATGAGCCGGAGGCCGCAGGCTGGGCCAAAGCCCTCAAACACGACGAATTTGCTTATGGTGGGCAGGCGCTAATGTGCGGCGCCCTCTGGAAAACCGCTGAATTCTACAAGCACCAAATTAATACCGATATTGAAACTGTGCTGTCGCGTTCAGATCTTTATTTGGTTGACAGCGAGCACTTTCAAGGGAGCAGTTCAGTGGGACAGCAAGGGACTAGGGGTAGTAAATGACCAAGCGTGTTCTGATCTGTGCGGCACCTGATCTCAACCATATAGACGGTTCTTCCATCTGGGCGCAGACGATTGCATTGGTCACGGCTGCCACAGGTGTGGCGGAGGTCGATTTCATTGCCAAAAGCCCACCTGCCCGTGATGAGCTATTTCAGCCATTACATGCCTCTCCGGTGATCAACATCATTGATGGAGCCAGTAGCGAGTACTGGGGGGGCAAATTCTATCAGCGTTTGTCCCTGCCGATGATGGCGGAACTTGCGATAAAGCTGGATAGCATTACCCCTTACGACGTCGTAATCGTGCGCGGAATGGAGATCGCCTCCAGGCTGCTGGATGCCCCGAGCCTACTGAGCAAGAGCTGGATTTATCTAACTGATATTCCGCAGCTCGCATCGGAGTACAGCGACGAGTCGCGTCATCTCATGTGCCGCATCGCTACTGGGTGCGGCCGGGTTCTTTGCCAGACAGAAGGGTTCAAGGCCCTTTGGTCGGCGTTGGTTCCAGGTTTGGACGAAAGTAAACTCAGTCTCTATACCCCAGTGATACCAGATCTACCCGAGCATCTGCCTGTCTTGTCTGAAAGACCGTTACGTGCGGCCTACGCGGGCAAATTCAAAGACGACTGGATGACTCTTGAAATGGCCGAGGAATGGCCGGGCGTACATCGTCAGGTGCCAGGCAGCGAACTGTTGATGATCGGCAACAAAATTCATAGTCAACCAGGGCGCCATGACTATCAGTCGCGAATGACCCAGGCCCTTAGCGATACGCAAGGGCTTCGCTGGCTGGGCCCCCAGTCGCGCGAAGCGGTGCAGAAAGAGTTGCTTCATGCCAGGGTCGGCCTTTCCTGGCGCGCTGAAAACATGAACGACACCGTTGAATATTCCACAAAAATGCTGGAATACGGCGGTGCAGGGTGCGCGGCAATTCTCAATCGTAATTCCCTACACGAGGAACTACTGGGAAAAGACTACCCACTCTTTGCCAATAGTGCCGATGAGTTCGCCCGGCAGCTCGTTCGTGCCTTGAGTGAGCCCTTAATCGCCCAGCAGGCCGCCGACGCATTATACGCATTGGCAAAGCGGCACACTTTCTCTGCACGTGCCGAGGATATACGCCAATGGCTCGCAGAAACGCCAAAGGTGGAGCGTCGAGTCCGGGTTCTAGTGGCAGGGCATGATCTAAAGTTCTTCACTCTGCTTCAGCGAAAACTGGAAGGCACGGGCCAGTTCGAATTCTTGGTAGACGAATGGCAAGGGCACAATAGGCACGACGAGACGAGAAGTCGAAAGCTTCTGGAAAAGGCCGATTTAATCTTTTGCGAGTGGTGTCTGGGCAATCTGCAGTGGTACTCCCATAACAAGAAGCCGAATCAGCGCCTGGTTGCACGTTTTCATGCTCAGGAAGCTCGTGTTCCCTATATGGCCGAAGCGAACTGGAATGCAATCGATCATGTCAGCTTCGTCAGCGAGCACACGCGGCGCTATGCGCTTGAGGTGTTTAAAGGATTTCCGTTGGAAAAAACATCTGTTATCCCGAACTATCTGGATGACAGCAAGTTTACTCCCAAGAAGAAAACAGGGGATGCGCGCTATACACTCGGCATGGTGGGCGTGGCGCCAAAGAGCAAGCGACTGGATCGCGCCATTGATCTGCTTGAAGCCTTGCTGGCAGAAGACAAGCGTTATTGCCTGCGAATAAAGGGCAAGCATCCACTGGACTATGATTGGCTGCTTAAGCGAGAAGAAGAACTTCTGTACTATCGCCAAGTCTTCGAACGGATCAATGGCAACCCGGTGTTGCGCAATAAGGTCATATTCGATCCGCCTGGCGATGATGTAAATGACTGGTTCACCATGGTGGGCTTTATTCTTTCCCCGTCGGACTTCGAATCGTTCCATATGGCCATTGGCGAAGGAATGCTGACGGGAGCTGTCCCGGTTATTTGGAGTTGGGAGGGTGCCGCTGACATTTGGGGAGAGGCGAGTGTAGTTCAATCGCTTGAGCACGCTAAGGAAATGGTGCTTGGCGAGGATGAAGAGGTCGGCGTTAAATTTTTAAAAAGTACACTTTCTTCGCAGGATATCGTAGTGCGTTGGCAAGAAAAGCTATGCGGAGTTGAAAGATAAATGGTATTGAAGAATTTTTTGAGTAATGCCACGTCTCCAGCGTTTAATTATATTAATACTATTGTTAAGCCTAATAATAAGCAAGAGTACCAAAAATTAAAAAAGGTTTTTGAAGCCAAGTTTTTCGAGGCCAGAAGCTTTGATGATACATCTTTGGATTTAACGGTTTTTGATTGGCAAGGTGTTAGCCGAGATAGAAATTGGTGGTGGCAGTTGCAGGCGCTTCCTTTTCTTAATTGGTTTGTTAATAGCTACAAGTGTCAAAGTGACTTTGAAAATAAGAAGTATTATTCGATGTGTCTCAAAAGCATCGAGTGTTGGGCTAAGAACGCTAAGAATAACAAAGATTCTCCCTTGGTATGGCATGATCATGCCACTGCATTTCGTTTGCGGAACTTGACGAATTGGCTGTTGTTTTGCCATGTGGCAGGCATACCAATTGGTGATGATCCTCAGGCGCAGTTCCTTGTAAAGTTAATACTAGAACATCTCGACTGGTTGCAAGTGGAGAAGAACTACTCAAGATTAACAAATCATGGTTTCGATCAGGCTTTGATCGCTTTGACCGTAGGGTTAATGTTTGTTCGTGAGGGGTTTGAGTCTTACTGCATACTCAATCGCCAACGATTAAGGGCGGAACTCTCTTTCGCTTTCACAGACGAAGGTGTCCATAAAGAAAACAGCCCAGGATATCAAAAGATGATGCTGGGTAGGCTAAAGCAACTAAGAGCACTCGCTTTGCTTGGGGAGCGAGAGATTTCGGAGTTGGGCGAGAGTTATATAGGAAAGGCAGAAGCCTTTCTACGGGCCATTACGCTGCCCAATGGCTATTTGCCTCTGATAGGCGATACTCGAGATAAAGATGAAGGCTTGGCATATATACAAAATAATAAGGTTGATCTTCTAGATTATTCTAAATCTGGTTATGTGATTTTTCGCGGTAAGGATGGTCTGGATAAAGAATTTTTAATAATTTTAAAAAATTCTCATGAGTCAAATTATCATCGCCATGATGACGATATGATGATTTATTTGTTTTATGATGGGTGCGTAGTTTTGGGTGATGGTGGTCTATATAACTATAATGAAAAAGATGAAAAGCGAGTTTTTTTGAGATCTCATAAGGCACATAGTGTTCCTTATCTTGATGAGATGAAGGCAGTTCGCGATAGATCTAAATTAAAATTTCTCCCAAGCATTGAGGTTAATGGGGTTAGATCTATTCGGATGAAAAGTTTTATGTTTGACGAAGAGTTAGTGAGAGATGTCGAATTTGATTTTAACTGTGGGGTCAAGATTGTAGTTTTTGATTCTAAGGGTGGGGGGCTTGATGATTTGGTATATAGCAATTTTTTAATTGATTCTGAGCGGGATATTCGCCCCTCTGAAGAAGGCGTTATCATTGATTTCTCCAGTTTCTTATGTGCTATTAAGAGCGAGGGGCAGGATGTCAGTATTTATAACGGCTGGAACGATGAGGTTGGAGAGCACGCAATCGCCTCTGCGGATTATGGCGTCTTTAAAAGTGCCAGTCGCTTAGTTTTTAGAGGTAAGGGAAGCTGTAAATCAATTGTTCAGGCTCTTAGCATTTAAAGGTGTTTGAGTGGCAGAGATAGTGCTTCATATTGGTATGATGAAAACCGGTACTACCTATCTTCAGAAGGTTTTTGATGCCAATCGAGAGTTGTTAGAGTCTAAGGGGTTTGTATATCCGAAGACTGGTTCGTTCAATCATCAGTCCGCTTTTTATGGGTTGTGCGGATCTGATATTTACTGGAACAAGAAAGAAAATGATCTTGATGTAAAATCTTCTAAATTACTGCTTGACTCACTTGCTGGAGTTCGAGATGAGCAGAGGGTTGTTCTTTCCTCTGAAGCAATTTCCACTTTGGATGATAAAGGCGTCGAGCGCTTGCTCAAAAAGATTGGAACGCCGCATAAGGTTATTTTAACTGCGAGAAATCTACAAAAAATTATCCCTTCTGCATGGCAGCAATATATTAAGGGGGGGAATTTAAAAGGATATGTAGAGTTTTATGAGTCATTTGTTAGGAATAGAGGTGCTATTTCAGGTCCATGGCGCACCTATGCCTTTGGAGAAATAGCTGGGCGGTGGTCGAAGTTCTGTAGTGTAGATGTCATTGTGGTTGATGATAGTTCTCCGGAGCAACTTTGGTTTGATTTTTGTTCCTCTATAGGATTAAGTTCGGAAGCTGTGGTGTCTAAAGTTCAGGGACGGGAGTCAAATCAATCTCTTTGCATGGAGGATGTTGAGATATTAAAAAAATTTGTCAATAAAGTTGAAGTTGATGCTCCTGATGTTGATCTTAGAGAGAAGAAAAAATTACTTGATGGATTTATCAAGAGATTCTTTTTTTCAACAGCTGGGCTAGTCGCTGGTACAAAGATTAAGCCTCTTGCAGCCTATAGAGCTATTGTTGATGCTTGGAATATCGAAGAGGTTCAGAAGTTAAAATCTTCAGCCGTAACTGTTATAGGTAATTATGATGTACTAGAGAGCTATGGAGGTGAATATATAGAGTTGGATGAATTGCAAAAAAACGATTCGGAGTTACTAGAGCATTTTTTGTGCCGGGTTAAGCACGTGTTAATATGAGTCTTGAAATATGATTGGTGGTGTAAGTTTTGAAGATGCGCTGGGAAGAAAAATTCCTTTTGAGTTTTTCGGTTGTGATGGTAGCGATGTTTTAGTCGTTTTTTTGCCGTCTGTTCGAAATAAGGATATATATCCTTATTATCCGCGGATCTCTTGGGGGCGAGAGTTTTCTAAGTTTTGGAATGTTTTGTATCTGGCTGATCCTTATCAAAATGATCCTGCGTATTCAAAGGCTGGAGGGAGTTGGTATATAGACCGAAGTGGGAGGAGTTGTTTAGCGGAAGTTTCATCTTGTGTCCGGGAGCTTTGTGCGGTACGTGGATTCAAGAAGGTTTTATTCTATGGGTCTTCTATGGGGGGCTTTGCTGCTCTTTTGCTTGCGCTGCTAACTGAAAACTCAAGTGCAATCTCAGAGTGTCCTCAAATATTTTTGCAAAAACATCCTGCTAGTAGAGTGGTAGTAGAAGATTTCGTTGGTGAAGATGTGAGTTTATATGAGCCTCTTCATTATCTTAAAAATTGCACGCATCGTGCAAATGTGAAAATAGTTTGCAGCTTGCATGATAGTCATTATCGAATCCATTTATTGCCTTTTCTTGATGTGCTTGAAAAAGAAAGATGTGATATTGAATTGGATGTGCTGATTTATTCGCGAGAACGGTACAAGAAAGGTCATGTCGCTCTCGATAAGGGAGACGCTTTTTCTTTGATTTCTGATTATTTTTCTTAAATGCCCCAGTTGGTTTTGGTCTTTTTTCTATAATGACTTGGCCTGTTGCTTGTCTCGATATGGCCAGTTATATGCTGTCTTTTTTTGAAGTATGGTTTTAGAGGTTTCGCATGATCTCGCATTCGCATCGTTGCGTTTTTGTCCATATCCCGAAATGTGGGGGGCAAAGCGTTGAGCGGATATTTCTTGATAATTGCGGGTTGACGTGGGAAGGGCGGGCACCATTGTTGCTCAGGCCGAATGATAATCCTGATGCAGGACCTCCTAGGTTGGCTCACCTTACTTATAGGGACTATTTGCGGTTTGGGTACGCCGATGAAGCATTGATGCAGGAGTATTTCGTGTTTTCTGTTGTCAGAGATCCGTATGCTCGTGCATTGTCCCTTTATCGGTATCTTAAGTACGATTTGATGATGTCTTTTTCGGAGTTTGTGGTTGACGTTCTTTGTTGGCAGATTCGAAATAGAGGAGATATGTATTGGTTTATGTCGCCGCAATTTGAGTATGTGTGCGATGCTAAAGGTCTTATAGGTGTAGATCAATGGTTAAGGCTTGAGGATATTGGCGAGACGCTGCCATCGCTATTGCAGAAGGTGGGGATTTCTGTTTCGCAAATTCCTCATGCCAATAAAACAAGAGAGCGCAAGACAGCAGCGAAGGACGCAGTTGATTTCGCTGAGGGTGATGGTTGGACCGCCGACTTGAGGACGCGGGTGTTTTCAGTTTACGAGCCAGATTTCTTTCACTTTGGCTATGCTAGATAGTGTTTAGTGTTTAGTGTTTAGTGACTTAGTGGCTTTTGCTATTTTCTGCTAAGTTTACTATAGATTAAATGAATATGGCGCCAGCCTTTCTCGGAGTAAATGTGGCACGCATCTCAATGATCGTTTGGAATGAATTTACCAACGACGCACGCGTTCTTAAGGAGGCTCAGACGCTATCCTTGGCCGGTCATCACGTAAGTGTGCACGCCCTGCATACGCCGGGTGTGACTTCGTTGCGAGAAACCCTGCAAGACGGGATCCATGTTCTTAGGGTTCCACGAAGCCCATTCTGGAAATATAGAAAATCTACTGCGCCCGGTAAAACTAATGCGGGAGCCAAATCATTCGCTAGATTAGGCTTATTCAGATTTTGCTTAAGAATCGTGGCGCGTCTTTGGACGCATTTCTACTTGCTGCTTGGCATGCTGAGGGCCAAACCTGACGTTATCCATTCCCATGATGTCAATACCTTGGTGACTGGCTGGGTAGCGGCAAAGCTTGCGAAAGCATGCTTGGTGTACGACGCTCATGAAATTAGCACCAGCCGAGAGGGGTATGCGGGGCTTCGAAAACTTGTCGGTATGATTGAGCGAGTTTTAATGCCGCGGGTTGATGGTGCGATCACTACTACTGATGCGAGGGCGAAGTTTTTTGCGCGCGCTTACCATATTCCTCGGCCGATAGTTTTGCAAAACAGGCCCCGTCAACAGCAGAAAATTCAGTCGAATAGAATTCGAGAAGAGTTGGGATTGGAGCGGCCTTGGCCAATCATTCTGTATCAGGGAGGGATTCAGCAGGGCAGGGGGCTGGAGCGACTGGCCCGTTTAGCGAAAGATGTTCCTGATACCTATTTCGTCTTTATTGGCGGTGGTCGTCTTGATGGGGTGTTGCAAACGATTGCGCAGGAGGCGGGGGTGGCCGATCGTGTTCGCTTTATTTCGACAGTCGCTTTAGCTGAGTTACCTAGCTATACCGCTTCTGCAGACATTGGTGTTCAGCCCATCGAGAATACCTGCTTCAACCACTTCACGACCGATTCCAACAAGCTTTTCGAGTACGTACAGGCAGGGCTGCCTGTCATTGCCTCAGACCTTCCCGAAATCCGCCTCATTGTGCGGCAATACGATCTTGGTGTATTGGTCAAGCCGGGTGACTCCGCAGCGCTTGTTGAGGCCATTGGCAGGCTTGTTGGCGACAGAGCGCTTCGCCTTCACTATGCCGAGCGTGCGCGTCAGGCATCCAGTCAACTCTCTTGGGAGGCCCAGGAGCATGAGTTGGTGGATCTTTATAAAAAAGTTCTCGGCACTCAATGAGTAATTGGCGTGCTTCTCATTCTACTTCGACTTCGAAAAAAGAGAGTAATTTTGAACAACTCTATGCGTGGAACCGAGGGCTGAGCTCATGATGGCTTCCGTGACGCAGACGTTGCGTTGGGCACTGTCTCTCGGCGCAAAATTTGCGCGCGTTGTGCCAGCGAACACATTAACGATTGTAGGCTTGACCCTGGTTTCGCAAATATCCTCTCTGTTGGCTTTTTTCCTACCGTTGAAAGTCATTATCTTGCTGGGTTCAGAGCGCGTGCCGCGGTATTTTCCCGAGCGTCTGGCTGCGTTGGATTGGGAGATACTGATTGGTTCTTTATGTTTGGGAACTATAGGTTTTTACTTGCTGCACCTATTGGCAGAAAAGCTGATTCGCAGTATCACCACTCAAGGCGCGCAGCGTCTGCTCTTGCGTAGCCATAAGATGGCGCTATTCGATAATCAAGATGAATTAGCCCGAGATGCTTATTCGCGCTTCTCTCGGGCCTTGGCAAGCGGTGTGTTCATCGCTTTTGCCTTGGGAGGCTTGGGTTATTTCTACCCGACGATGTCGGCAGTGTTGTTCGGGTATATGCTGCTGGCTTGGGTAGTGATTTACAGCCTGCACACGTGGAGTCAAGGCTTTCGACAGAAGCTTGAGCGGAATCTGGCGAGCGTTCTGGCGATAGCTTCCGGGTTCGGCTTTTTCTTCGCTTTCGGTTACCTGGTCTGCGATTTCATTCTATGGACTCCGCCTGGAGTTATTGTTGGTATCGTCGCGCTCCTGTTGAGCAGGCAGTTGATGCAGCGTATGGCTGGCATGATAGGTGATCTTGCCAACCTGAGGCGGCAGCAAAGCAAGCTGGATGCGTTATTTTTCCACGGTAAGGTTCTTTTACCTTCGTCCTCGCACGAGAAGGGCGAGTTTTTGCGTCTGTTAGACCCTGAGTGTCGCAAAGACTGGGTTCAGTCTTTGCTGCGTGAACACACTGCCTGGCAAGGCGACGACGTGGATATTAGCTGGCAACAGACGGGTATCGCGAATGTCGCTGCCTTGGCGATCAAGTTCGGCGCCGAGGGATACCTGATAAAGCTTTATGACGCCAACCGACGCACGCTGGCGCTGCATGAGTCCGTGCTGGCTTCTGAAGCTCTAACCGATTTGCCGGCATTACGCCTATGTGGTGTAACGAAAGTGGCAGGGCTGCATTGTTTGTTGTATGAGCAGCCCGACGGCGCTCTCGTAAGCATGTTGGCGGGCAGAAGGCTTCGTAGGCAGTTACTTGCAAGCTTGATGCATGTTCAGCCGAGCAGTGCTCTGATGCAGCGCTATAAACGTTCACGGCCTTGTCTATGGCAGAGGCTGCATGCTGACAATCTGCAGAAGATGCGGATCGCAACCATCGACACCTCCCAGCGACAGCAGTTGGATCGCTTTGTAGAGGCTCTGCCAAAACTGATTGAGCTGTTACAGCGTCTACCTGTATGGATATTCACCCCCGATACCGGCTTCGCTAATATTTACCAGTGTGCAAACTCTGGGCCGGTTCTGCTGAATTGGGGGCGCTGGAGCATGGAGCCGATTGGAGCGGGATGGCCAGTGCTGCGTTTGGGGGATTTGGCCGAGCTGCTGGGCCAGGCACAGTTGCTACGGAAGGAGTTGCAGGGCCTAGAGGCGTGGCAATTGGAACTCGCCGCACTGTGCGCCGCGATCGAGGCAAGCTGCAATGCGCAGCGCTATTCAGATGCGATAGCCTTGCTGCCTGCTGTGCTTGAACGTCTCGATGGATACTCGGAGATTGCCCAGGCTTGAGGTTTTGCTGGGGCGGCACGGATTTTGTGCTTGCAGCGTCTGGTTGACCGGTTTGTAGGTCTGCGCTTGGTTACTGCTTAGGTTAAAATCCCTCTAGCGTTTTGGCTTGCTGTGGCTCTGAGTTTGATTACCAGCAACTGGATCGGAGCCGGCAGGCTTTAATCCATTCGAAGAAAGCCTTATGCGAGGTAGGAGCATATCTAGCAAGAGCGCTTTCAGTAAGCCCAAAAAATCTGGAACGATTTTATTTTTAACGATTGGAAACGACTTCACTACATGAGCATAAACTCCAACATCGTCTGGCAGACCTACAAGGTCAACAAGGCGCATCGCTCCGAACAGAAACGTCAGCAGCCATGTGTTCTCTGGTTTACGGGGCTTAGTGGGTCTGGCAAATCGACCCTGGCCAACGCATTGGAGCAGAGGTTGTTCGAGCTTAACCATCACACCTATCTACTGGATGGCGATAACGTTCGACATGGGTTGAACAAAGACTTGGGGTTCTCCGATCAGGACCGGCAGGAGAACATTCGCCGTATAGGAGAGCTTTCAGCCCTGTTTGTCGATGCCGGAATGCTGGTGTTGGCCGCCTTCATCTCGCCGTTTCGCGCTGAGCGAGAAATGGTTCGAGAGCTCGTTGGCCCTGGCGAGTTCGTGGAAGTCTACGTGGCTACGCCGTTGAGCACTTGTGAATTGCGCGACCCCAAAGGGCTATACAAGAAAGCTCGCGCGGGGGAGATCCGTAATTTTACTGGCATCGACTCGGATTACGAGGTGCCTGAAAACCCTGAGCTGTCGATTGATACTTCTGTGCTTGACCTTGATGAGGCGGTGATGAAAATCGTCGAGTTTCTCAAGAGTCGCAGCATCTTGAAGGAAGTTTGAGATGCAAAGTTATGATGTATTCAATGGAGACGCTGACGGTATTTGCGCGCTAATACAGTTGCGTTTGGCCGAGCCGCGAGAGTCGGTTCTCGTTACGGGGGTTAAGCGCGATATAAGCCTCTTGCGCCAGTTACCGTTGGGTCATGCGCTGGATGTGACAGCGCTAGATATAAGTCTGGACAAGAATCGCGAAGCACTCGAAGCGTTGTTGCTGGCCGGTAGCCGTATTTTTTATTGCGATCATCATTATCCAGGTGAGGAAATACCCTCTCACCCCGCTTTTACTGCATTGATTGATACGGGATCCTCTACTTGCACTAGCTTGCTGGTAGACCAACATTTGAAAGGGCGCTTTCACCATTGGGCCATTGTTGCTGCATTTGGTGACAATCTTAACGCGGTGGCCGAGAAATTATCAGCTGAGGCTGGCTTGAGTTCAGCGCAGGCGCAGTCGCTACAGCATCTGGGCATCTGTGTGAACTATAACGGTTACGGTGCCGCTCTACCTGATCTTCACTACCATCCAGCCGATCTGTTCCAAGCCCTTTTGCCTTTCTCCGATCCTCTAATGTTGATGGCAGAGCAGCCAGAAGTGTGGCGCAACTTAAGTGCAGGATACGCTGAGGATATGAGTAAGGGGTTAGCATGTCCGGCGTTGCATCATTGTAATTCGGCATTGGTCGTTGTACTGCCTGACGAGGCGTGGGCTCGTAGGGTGAGTGGTGTGCTGGGTAATGAGCTGGCAAATCGCAATCCCGATCAGGCTTGTGCGGTGGTGACTGAGGCAGGCGGTGAGCATGTTCAGGTCAGCATACGTGCTCCGTTGAATAATCGAAAAGGTGCCGATGATTTGGCTCGCCGCTTCCCCACTGGCGGTGGGCGGCAAGCTGCTGCCGGTATTAATGAGCTTCCGTATGCTCAGCTAGAGGATTTCGTGGCAGCAATGGCGCAGCAGTGGTGATAGCTTGCAGGTGACGTGCTAAGTAAGTACGTGGTGATTTCGCTGCGTATTCAGCTTTTATTTCAAGACAGCGCCCCACCTCCTCGAGGTGGGGTTCTGCTTTTTTGCTTGTAGATACTCAAGTGGGTGGTTTGTGAGCTTGGATGCGTTTTTTACATTGTTTGTAGTTGCCAGTGTTTTGCTGGCTCTAGCTATTACAAAGCTGTCGGCAGATCTCGTCCTGCTGAGTGCCATGACGTGCTTACTTGCCACTGGCATCTTGACGCCGGCACAAGCGTTGGCAGGATTTTCCAATACCGGCGTGATCACTATTGCTACTTTGTATGTGGTTGCCGCGGGTCTTAAGGAGACTGGTGCCGTGCAGTGGATATCTGCACGGTTACTGGGGCAGCCGCATTCAGTGCAGGGTGCGCTGGGGCGTATGCTGTTGCCGGTCGGCATTTTGAGTGCGTTTATGAACAATACCACCGTTGTAGCTATGTTTATACCTGCTATTCAAGATTGGTCTCAGCGCCTGGCAATTCCCGCGTCCAAATTACTATTACCACTTAGTTATGCCACTATCTTGGGAGGCACTTGCACACTGATTGGTACTAGTACCAATCTTGTAGTAAACGGTCTATTGCAAAGCCAAACAGGAACCCACCTGGGGCTATTTGATGTGGCCTTGGTTGGGGTGCCGATCCTGCTTGCCGGTACCGTATTTATGATGCTATTCGCCGGCAAGATTTTGCCCAGTCGTGATGGTGTGCAGGAGCAACTCGATCAGGCTCGAGAGTATGGGGTGGAGGTTGAGGTTGAGGGCTCGGGTCCTTTGCCAGGCAAGACCATCGCTCAGGCTGGTTTGCGTAACCTGATGTATGGCTACTTGGCCGAGATTGAGCGCAATGGCGACTTGATTACTGCTGTGGAGCCTAATCGTACCCTGCAGGGGGGCGATAAACTTTACTTCATTGGTGCTCCGGAGTGTGCAAGTGAACTGCGCCGAATACAGGGCCTGAAGCCGGCCAGTGGTAGTATTCATAAGCTGGATGTAGCCAATCATCAGCGTTGCCTGGTCGAGGTTGTGTTGAGTGCTGAATTTCCGGCTCTTGGTAAAACTATACGTGAATCACGTTTTCGCACTTGTTTCAATGCTGTTGTCCTGTCCGTATCTCGTGAGGGTAATCGGCTCCCAGGAAAACTGGGTAGCATCGAATTGCAGGCAGGTGACACGCTTCTGTTGGAAGCCAGCCATGAGTTTGTCGAGCAATATCGTTTTCGCCGAGATTTCCTTTTGCTCAGTGCGTTGAACGATTCGACTCCGCCTGATTTCTCCAAGGCTCCTTTGGCCTTGGGGATTCTATTGAGCATGGTGTTACTATCAGCGCTGGGCGTTTTGCCATTACTGGAGGCTGCGCTTATCGCAGCAGGAGCCATGGTAACCTGCCGCTGTATTACGGCGAGCAAAGCGAGGCAGCATATTGATCTACCCGTTATTGTGGTGATCGCGGCGTCATTCGCTTTGGGTAATGCTATGACTGTAACGGGGGCGGCAGCAGATATTGCGCGCTTTGTATTTTCGGGTGACCAGGTGTCACCATGGATTGCATTGCTAGGTGTTTATCTACTGACTGTTTTTTTTACCGAGCTGATTACAAATAATGCTGCAGCTGTTTTGATGTTTCCTGTGGGGATGGCTGTGTCGGAGCAGTTGGGCGTGTCGTTTTTACCGTTTGTGATTGCAATTATGTTTGCGGCATCGGCAAGCTTTTTGACTCCTATCGGCTATCAAACGAATCTTATGGTTTATGGTCCGGGGCGTTATAAATTTTCGGACTATTTCAGGCTTGGGCTTCCTGTAAGCTTTTTGGTTGCGATAATTGTCGTGCTTCTAGTGCCTATGATATGGATTTTTTAGGGGAGGCTTTGTTTGGATTTATGATGCGCTCTAAAAATAGTTGGCTAATGTAAGCCCTTCTGTCGATTTCTGGTTATTTATAGGGGTAAGTATGAGGAATAGTGGAGTAATTGTGTGTTTTTTTTCGGCGCTGCTTGCTGGTTGTGGCGAGGATATTGAGAGGCCGCAAGATCGGTCAGCCGATAATAACAGGCCTGTGCCTGTCCGTGAGTTTGTTAAAAATGCTATTAACTTGGATCGCGATGGGGCACTTGTCTTTGAAGGTCGTATTGTGCGATACGATCTGATCCGTAATGAGCGAGGTACATTTGATCGTTATGTGGTCGAGTCGCCAAAATCTTTGATGGGGCTGGAAGCTGCAGTTTTTCATGATCTAGCTCGCAAGGGATATACCCGCCGTGTTAGGCAAGAAACACCTAAGCGATTTTTGGTACACTATCTACAAAAGGGCATGAAAACGGTTATTGCAGATTATCGTGCAAAAGATGGTTCCAACACACTGCAGCGCCTCGTTATTACTGTGCGAGCTGATGACTGATTCGAGGTGCATGCTATATGAAAATTTTTACATTAGATGTATTGCGCTAATTATGGTTTCGTTTTTTTTTAGTGCTTGTTTTGGTTTTTATAGTGGGCTTTATATGGCCGTTGTTACGTGCGGCGTTGAGGCTGGATATCCGGACTTGGTATATGTTGCTCAATATCTACCAAGTATCACTGCTGTCAGAGTCATATGACCTGCCGAATTCTGTTGTTGACGTTCTTCTACCCGCCAGATCTTTCGGCTGGGTCTTTTCGGGCTAGCGCGCTTGTTGAGCGGCTCCAGCGCTACGAAGATGCTGGTGTCCAGCTTGATGTGCTGACGACTCAGCCCAATCGTTACACCGACCATAGTGTCGAGGCTGTATCGATGGAGGAGTTGCCCGGGCTGCGAATAAAGCGTGTACGTTTGCCGATGATACGCCAAGGTTTTGTTGGTCAGGCGCTGTCATTCGTACGTTACGCCCGGAAGGTTCATCGTCTTACTTCAAGCCAGGAATACGACATAGTGGTGGCGACATCGTCTCGCCTTATGACTGCTGCACTCGGTGCCTGGGTCGCCTATCGCCGGCGATCATATCTGTACCTGGACATTCGCGATATTTTCGTCGAAAGCCTGCCGCTACTTTTTCGTTACCCGCTCGGAAGCTTTCTGGGGCTTGTGTTTGGTGCTGTCGAGCGCTGGACCGTAGGCCGGGCGGATCGCGTCAACCTGGTTTCAAGGGGGTTTCTTGAATATTTCCAGCGACGTTACCCTGGGCGGGCTTTCTCCCTTTTTTCCAATGGAGTAGATGACGCGTTTGTGAATCTCGCGGCTACTGCCAGGGGAAGTGCACGTGAAGCTGTCGAGCCGATACAGGTGCTGTATGCCGGTAATCTGGGGGACGGGCAGGGCATGCACCTGATCCTGCCTGAACTCGCGCGGCGCCTGGGGCCAAGGGTTCGGTTCCGTATCGTGGGGGCGGGTGGGCGTCTTGATGTGTTGCGTGATTATCTTCAAACCAGTGATCTGGACAATGTGGAGTTGTTGCCGCCTGTCGCAAGAGAGGATCTATTAGAATTGTATCGGGGGTGCGACGTTCTCTTCTTGCACCTCAATGATTATCCCGCATTCAAGCGAGTGCTGCCTTCTAAACTGTTCGAGTATGCCGCGACCGGTAAACCCATCTGGGCCGGAGTCGCGGGCTATGCAGCAGAGTTTATCGCCGCCGAGCTGACCAATACCGCAGTGTTTGCGCCTTGCGACGCAGAGGCCGCGCTTGAAAGTTTCGAGCGACTGGAGCTTGGGCTGACTGATCGCGCTGCGTTTGTCCAGCGCTATGCGCGTCAGCGCATCATGGACGAGATGGCGCAGGACATACTGCAATTGCTGGAGCCGGCCTGATGCAGGTATTGGTTAGTGGAGCCAATGGCCTGGTTGGCGCGGCACTTCTGCGCCGTCTGACGCGTGAGCCCGCCGTGCAGCCGGTTGCCGGTGTGCGCCTGCTGGCGTCGGGCGATCTTCATTGCGAGCAGCGGGCGCTGGGCGATCTGGCCGAGGGGCGGGTCGCTGCTAAGGCGCTGTGTGGGATTGAGGTGGTGGTGCACACGGCCGCTCGGGTGCATGTGATGGAAGAGAGCCAACAGAATCCGCTAGCGGCATTCAGGGCGGTCAATGTGGAGGGGACACGAGCTCTGCTCGAGGCTGCCGCTGGGGCCGGTGTGCGGCGCTTCGTTCTGGTCAGTTCGATCAAGGTGAATGGCGAGGTTAGTCTTCCGGGCAGGCCTTTTTCCGAACGGGACGCGGCGAACCCTCAGGATGCCTATGCCCAGTCCAAGTGGGAAGCAGAGCAGCTTGTACAAGCATTTTGTGAGCAGCACGGTATGGAATGGGTGGTGGTTCGGCCGCCACTGGTCTACGGACCTGGGGTGCGGGCCAACTTTCGGCGCATGATGCAGGCGCTTGCGCGTGGCCTGCCGCTACCGCTGGGGAGTTTGCACAATCTACGCAGCCTGGTGGCGCTGGAGAACCTGGTCGATTTTCTTGTCTGTTGCATGACTCATCCGGCGGCCGCCAATCAGCGTTTTCTGGTGAGCGATGGCAGGGATCTGTCCGTGACCGAGTTGAGCCGCGCTCTCGCCACCGCGCTCGGTTCGCGCTCTTGGTTGGTGCCATTGCCTGGCGCCTGGCTGCATGCAGGCTTTTATCTGCTGGGACGGGCGGCGGCATCGCAACGCCTGTGCGGCGAGTTACGGGTCGACAGCGGTAAGGCACGCAGCTTGCTGCATTGGCAGGCGCCGCAGGGTGTCGATGAGGCATTGGCCGCGACTGCGCAGGATTTCCTGCGAGGGCGCGAGCAATGATTCCGATATGGCTAGTGGGAGTGTTGCTGGTGTCTTGGGGGCTGACAGGCGGTGTGCGTCGTTACGCATTGGCGCGTAGCCTACTGGATGTGCCTAATGCACGCAGCTCGCATGTGGTGCCAACTCCCCGTGGCGGCGGGCTGGCGATTGTCTTGGCGTTTCTCGCGGTGCTGCCCATATTGGCCGCGGAGGCGGTGTTGCAATGGCCGGTGATGTGGGCGCTGTTCGGTGGCGGCGCCTGGGTGGCGGCGCTAGGTTTTCTCGACGATCACGGCCATATCGCTGCGCGCTGGCGTTTGCTCGGGCATTTTGCTGCGGCAGCCTGGGTCTTGGTCTGGCTGGGTGGCTTACCGCCATTGCGAGTGGTCGATGTATCTTTAGAGTTGGGCTGGCTGGGTCATGGATTGGCGCTGGTAGGCCTGGTGTGGCTGCTTAACCTCTATAACTTCATGGATGGAATTGACGGTATTGCGGCAGTTGAGGCCATTTGTGTATGCCTCAGTGGTGCTTTGCTCTATGGGCTACTTGGCCATCATTCTCTGGCATGGACGCCTTTGGCGCTGGGGCTGGCGGCATTGGGCTTTCTGTACTGGAATTTCCCGCCGGCTCGAATCTTCATGGGAGATGCCGGCAGTGGCTTTCTCGGTTTGATGCTGGGTGCTCTGGCGTTGCAGGCGGCGTGGGTAGCGAGCGAGCTGCTGTGGTCTTGGCTGATCCTGCTCGGCGTTTTCGTAGTGGATGCGACCTGGACTCTGTTGCATCGCCTGATAAGGCGCGAGCGGGTCTACGAGGCGCACCGTAGTCATGCCTACCAGTTTGCTTCGCGCCGGTTTCGACGACATTTACCGGTAACGCTGGCGGTCGCGTTGTTGAATTTGATATGGCTATTGCCCCTGGCCGTTGGTGTGGCGCTGGGCTATTTGGATGGCGTTGTGGGATTGCTTTTGGCATATAGTCCCTTGGCGTGGTTGGCATGGCGTTTCGAGGCGGGAGCGGTGGAGTAGCTCTGGCGCAGTTTGGGGGAGCGTATGCGGGTATTCGGTGTTATTTAAGTTAGCGCGAGTCGATATGAGATCGACGGCCTACCACTGGACGATCAAGAGGAACGGATGACGGATAAGCTGCGCAAGAGGCTGGTCAAGTTGCCACGGCGCTACAAGCGTCTGCTGCAGGTTACGGTGGATATCGGCTTGGTCTGGCTAGCGCTGTGGCTGGCATTTGTGGTGCGCCTGGGATTCGACCAGCGCATCGAGCCATGGGGTGACCACCTCTGGTTATTCGTCGTGGCTCCATTTATCGCCATTCCCTGCTTTGTCCGGCTGGGTATGTACCGCGCGGTAATGCGCTATTTCGGCAATGATGCGCTGTTGGCGATTTTCAAGGCGGTCACGTTCTCCGCCTTGACGCTGGCGCTGGCTGTTTACTGGTATCGCGATCCGCCAGCGCTGGTGCCTCGTTCGCTTGTGTTCAACTACTGGTGGTTGAGTCTGTTCATGATCGGCGGGCTGCGCTTGCTGATGCGTCAGTACTTTATGGGCGACTGGTATGTGGCGGCGCGGAAGATGCCGTTCGTTAATGCCAGTCGTGCGGGTGCTTTGCCCAAGGTGGCTGTTTACGGAGCTGGGGCTGCGGGTAATCAGCTTGTCGCTGCGCTTCGGATGGGGCGATCTATGCAGCCGGTGGCGTTCGTCGATGATGACGACAATATTGCCACGCGAATCATCGCCGGTCTCCAGGTCTACAAGCCCAAACACATCCAGCAGATGATCGAAGAGACCGGGGCGCAGGAAATTCTACTAGCGGTGCCCTCTCTCTCGCGGGCGCGGCGGCGTGAAATACTTGAAGACTTGGAGGGTTTTCCGCTGCATGTTCGTTCTGTGCCTGGTTTCATGGATCTAGCTAGTGGGCGGGTGAAGGTCGACGACCTGCAGGAGGTCGATATTGCCGACTTGCTGGGGCGAGACCCAGTACCGCCAAACCAGGCATTGCTGGACCGCTGCATCAAAGGCCAGGTGGTAATGGTCACCGGTGCGGGCGGTTCTATCGGGTCCGAGTTGTGTAGGCAGATCGTTGCAAGTGCTCCAAGGGTGCTGGTGCTGTTCGATCACTCGGAATACAACCTTTACAGCATTCACGCCGAGTTGGAGGAACGTATTCAGCGCGAATACCTGCCCTTGCAGCTAGTTCCCATTTTGGGGTCTGTACGTCACGCAGCTTGGCTGCTGGATGTTATGCAGACTTGGCATGTTAATACTGTGTACCACGCTGCGGCCTATAAGCATGTGCCCATAGTTGAGCACAACATTGCCGAGGGCGTACTTAACAATGTGGTAGGGACGTTAAATGTCGCCCAGTCTGCGATTCAGGCGGGTGTGGAGCATTTCGTGCTTATTTCAACTGACAAGGCGGTCCGACCTACCAATGTGATGGGTAGTAGCAAGCGTCTTGCCGAGATGATTCTACAGGCGTTGAGTGATGAGTCGGCCCCCGTTCTATTTGGTGAGGATGGTGTTCATCGCGTTAATAAAACGCGCTTCAATATGGTTCGTTTCGGCAATGTATTGGGTTCGTCTGGCTCAGTGATTCCGAGGTTTCATGAGCAGATTCGGCGCGGTGGGCCACTTACCGTTACTCACCCCAATATCACTCGCTACTTCATGACGATCCCGGAAGCAGCACAATTGGTGATACAGGCTGGCTCGCTGGGTCAGGGCGGAGATGTGTTTGTTCTAGACATGGGGCCGCCGGTTAAGATCCTCGATTTGGCCGAGAAGATGATCCATTTGAGTGGCCTGAGTGTGCGTTCTGAGCGCAATCCGCAAGGCGATATCTCGATAGAATTTACCGGTTTGCGGCCAGGTGAAAAGCTGTACGAAGAGCTGTTGATTGGTAATGACGTCAGTGAGACACAGCATCCCATGATCATGCGAGCGAACGAGGAGATGCTCTCCTGGGATGTGTACAAGCGTGTATTGAGGGAGCTACTGGGAGCATTGGAAAGTGACGATTATGACCGAGTGCGACAGTTGCTTCGGGAGACGGTCAGTGGCTATCGCCCGGAGGGGGATATTGTCGACTGGATTCATATGCGGCAACGTTCAGATAACTGACTTGATACTGGGAAAGCGGCTTTGGGCGGTAGGTGGAGGGCTTGGAGTCTTCTTGCATTGGGCGTCAATGCGCGTTGCGACTTCATCTATCTTCCCCGTTGTGCCCATTCTCTCCTTCGTCTCTCTGGCTACTACTGCCACGACGAGTCGGAGGTCAACACCTGGCCGCTCTTAGGCTTTCACGAATTTATGCCATCTACCTGCGAATGGCTTCGATTGGTTCCAAAACCTGGGCTCGCCAGCGAAGCTGAACGCGCTCTAGCGCAGCGCTGGAAGGGGGGGGCGAAGCGAATAACCTGGGACGCAGTACCTTGTTGGGAGTCTGCAGGTAATAAAAAACCCAGCACTAGGCTGGGTTCTTGAATTTGGCTCCGCGACCTGGACTCGACAGCGAAGCTGAACGCGCTTCAGCGCGGCCCCGAAGGGGTGAGCGAAGCGAATAACCTAGGAGCAGTCCCTGGAGAGAGTTCAGAGGAAATGAAAAAGCCCCGGTATGAACCGAGGCTTTGAATTTGGCTCCGCGACCTGGACTCGAACCAGGGACCCAATGATTAACAGTCATTTGCTCTACCGACTGAGCTATCGCGGAACAACGACGCGTATGTTACTGATTAAAAAAGAGAAGTCAACCTTTTGGATGGCCTGCTGTTCTGCAGAGGTCTCACTGGTGCGCCATCACCATTCCTTTGATGGCATTTTGCCTTTCGCGCTGCATTCTGTGATAGGTTTCACAAAAAATGGAGCGTGGCGAATGGCAGGAAGTCGTAAGCGTTTTTACGTGTGTTGCATGTGCGTGTTGATTCTTTCCTATGCAATGCTGTCGGTAGCAGGGATGGGTATTGCATCGCCGTTGTAGGGCACCTCTAGAAACTACCTGCGTTGCCATCGTTGCGTTAAAAAACAGCCTCAGAATGCTCATTTACAACACGTAAACTGCGCTTCTTCGCCTGTTTTTGCCTTGCGCTGACTACCTCGCCTACGTTTTTAGAGGCGCCCTGTAGCGTGGGCTTGTTGCTATAGTGGCGGCATTTCGTCCCTCTCAGGCGTAAACAAAAAAACGCCGGCTCGAAGCCGGCGTTTTTTGTTTATCGCAGCGGCTTAAAGCACTGCGTGGATGGCGCGAGTGACGCTGTCCAGGTTGCCGTGGTTCAGCGCGGCGACGCAGATGCGGCCGGTGCCTACGGCGTAGATGCCGAACTCTTCCTTGAGGCGCTCCACTTGCTCCACGGTGAGGCCGGAGTAAGAGAACATGCCGCGCTGCTCGGCTACGAAGCTGAAGTCGCGTTTGGCGCCCAATGCCGCCAGTTGCTCGACCATGGCCAGGCGCATGCTACGAATGCGATCGCGCATTTCGCCCAGCTCGGCTTCCCACATGGCGCGCAGTTCCGGGCTGTTGAGTACGCTGGCGACCACGGTGGCGCCATGGGTTGGCGGGTTGGAGTAGTTGGTGCGGATCACGCGCTTGAGTTGCGACAGTACGCGGCCCGACTCTTCACGGCTGCTGGTGACCAGCGACAGGGCGCCGACACGCTCGCCATATAGGGAGAACGATTTTGAGAAGGAGCTGGAGACGAAGAACTCCAGGCCTGACTCGGCGAACAGACGCACGGCTTCGGCGTCCTGGTCGATGCCGTCACCGAAGCCCTGGTAAGCGATGTCGAGGAAGGGCACGTGCTCACGCTCGCGCAGGACTTCCAGCACGGCTTTCCAGTCTTCCAGCTGCAGGTCGACGCCAGTCGGGTTATGGCAGCAGGCGTGCAGCACGACGATGGAGCGGGCCGGCAGGTTGCGCAGGTCTTCGAGCATGCCTCCACGGTTCACGCCATTGCTGAACGGATCGTAGTAGCGGTAGTTGTGCACCGGGAAGCCGGCGGATTCGAACAGTGCGCGGTGGTTTTCCCAGCTCGGGTCGCTGATGGCCACGGTGGCGTCCGGCAGCAGGCGCTTGAGGAAGTCGGCACCGATCTTCAGTGCGCCGGTGCCGCCCAGGGCCTGGGTGGTGATCACGCGGCCGGCTTCGATCAGGGCTGCGCCCTTGCCGAACAGCAGCTCCTGCACGGCCTTGTCATAGGCGGCGATGCCTTCGATCGGCAGATAGCCACGCGGGGCGTGAGCCTCGATACGCGCTTTTTCGGCTTCTGCGACGGCGCGCAGCAGCGGAATTCGCCCCTCCTCGTTGTAGTAGACGCCCACGCCAAGGTTGACCTTGGTGGTGCGGGGGTCGGCGTTGAATGCTTCGTTGAGGCCCAGGATGGGATCGCGCGGAGCCATTTCGACGGCAGAGAAGAGACTCATGATGGGTGCGGCAACTCGAGTGAGGGGTGGGTGGCCAGGCGTCCCCAACGAAAGCGCTAGGGAGCGCGTAAACGGGGCGTTAGTATAACGACCCTGAATCCAGGGGGCGACAGCGCAAAGCCCTGAATTAAGGCCTTTTGCCAGGTAATTCGACTCTACTTGGACCTATCGCCAGATCGCCCCGCAATTCATGGCTTTTGACGCAGTCCGAAAGGATGCGTCACAGTCATTTGTCGAGGTGCTGCATGTCCGAGTTTCAGTTGGTGACCCGCTTCAAGCCTGCCGGCGATCAGCCCGAGGCAATCCGGCAGATGGTCGAGGGGCTGGAGGCCGGTCTTTCCCACCAGACCTTGCTGGGGGTGACCGGCTCGGGCAAGACCTTTTCCATCGCCAACGTGATCGCCCAGGTGCAGCGCCCGACCCTGGTGCTGGCGCCGAACAAGACCCTGGCCGCGCAGCTCTATGGCGAGTTCAAGGCGTTCTTCCCGAACAACGCGGTGGAGTATTTCGTCTCCTACTACGATTACTACCAGCCGGAAGCCTATGTGCCGTCGTCGGACACCTTCATCGAGAAGGATGCCTCGATCAACGACCATATCGAGCAGATGCGTCTGTCGGCGACCAAGGCGCTGATCGAGCGCAAGGACGTGATCGTGGTCTGCACCGTGTCCTCGATCTACGGCCTGGGCAGCCCTGAGGAGTACCTGAAAATGGTGCTGCACCTCGATCGGGGCGACAAGATGGACCAGCGCGCGCTGCTGCGGCGCTTGGCCGAGCTGCAGTACACGCGCAACGACATGGATTTCGCCCGTGCGACTTTCCGCGTGCGCGGCGATGTGATCGACATTTTCCCGGCGGAGTCGGATCTTGAAGCGATTCGTGTCGAGCTGTTCGATGACGAGGTGGAGAGCATCAGCGCCTTCGATCCACTGACTGGCGAGGTGATCCAGAAGCTGCCGCGCTTCACCTTCTACCCCAAGAGCCACTACGTCACGCCGCGCGAAACCTTGCTGGAGGCGGTGGAGCACATCAAGGTCGAACTGCAGCAGCGTCTGGAATACCTGCGTGGCGCCAACAAGCTGGTGGAGGCGCAGCGTCTGGAGCAGCGCACGCGTTTCGACCTGGAGATGATCCTCGAGCTGGGCTACTGCAACGGCATCGAAAACTACTCGCGCTACCTGTCCGGTCGTCCGGCCGGCGCGCCGCCGCCCACCCTCTACGACTATCTGCCTGACGAAGCGCTGCTGGTGATCGATGAGTCCCACGTTTCGGTGCCGCAGGTCGGTGCGATGTACAAGGGCGACCGCTCGCGCAAGGAAACCCTGGTGGAGTACGGCTTCCGTCTGCCGTCGGCGCTGGATAACCGGCCAATGCGTTTCGAGGAGTGGGAGGCGGCGAGCCCGCAGACAATCTTCGTTTCCGCCACGCCCGGCCCTTACGAGGCCGAGCACGCCGGTCGGGTGATCGAGCAGGTGGTAAGACCTACCGGCCTGGTCGATCCTGAAGTGGAGGTGCGCCCGGCGCGCACCCAGGTCGACGATCTGCTCTCGGAAATTCGTCTACGGGTGGCGGCAGGGGATCGTGTGCTGGTTACCACGCTGACCAAGCGCATGGCCGAGGACTTGACCGACTATCTGGGTGATCATGATGTCAAGGTGCGTTACCTGCACTCGGACATCGATACCGTGGAGCGGGTAGAGATCATCCGCGATCTGCGCCTTGGCGCTTTCGATGTACTGGTGGGCATCAACCTGCTGCGCGAGGGCCTGGATATGCCCGAGGTGTCGCTGGTGGCGATCCTCGATGCGGACAAGGAGGGTTTCCTGCGCAGCGAGCGCTCGCTGATCCAGACCATTGGCCGTGCGGCGCGCAATCTCAATGGCAAGGCGATTCTCTACGCCGACAACATGACCGGCTCGATGCAGCGCGCCATTGGTGAGACCGAGCGGCGCCGCGAGAAGCAGATCGCCTTCAACGAAGCCAACGGCATCGTGCCCAAGGGGGTGCAGAAGGACGTCAAGGACATCCTCGAAGGTGCGGTGGTGCCGGGGGCGCGCAGCAACAAGCGCAAAGGTATGGCCAAGGCCGCGGAGGAGAGTGCTCGCTACGAGAACGAGCTGCGCTCGCCAAGCGAGATCACCAAGCGCATTCGCCAGTTGGAAGAGAAGATGTATGCCCTGGCGCGCGACCTGGAGTTCGAGGCTGCGGCGCAGTTGCGTGACGAGATTCAGAAGCTGCGGGATCGGTTGCTGCAGGTTTGATGCATCAGTGAGTGTGGTGAGGCGCTTTCGACTCTGGCATCCCGCTTCGTTCTACCTCCTGCATCCATGCAGTTGTAGCGGCGACGGTCGCGGCTGAAGCCCCTCCCACAGGTCTGGCGGTATCTATGGAGTCTGTGTTGGAGCCTCGCCCCGGGGCGAAGCGGTTGGCTTCGCGGTGTTCTTGCGATTCGCCGCGGGGCGAGGCTCCTACGGAGCAGGGTCAGTGCGCCGCGCCGCCACCCGCCATGTTCTGCGGCAGCTTTCGTGTCAGCAGGATCGCCAGCATGCTCACACCCAGGGCGATGCCGATGAAATGGAATGCGTCGTTGTAGGCCATGATGATCGCTTGCTCGTGGACGATCTGGCTTAGCTTGGCCAGTGCAGCCTGTTCGCTACCCAGGGTTTGCGTCAGCAGGTGCAGGCGCTCCTCCACCTGTGGATTGGTCGGCACGATGGATTCGCGCAGGTAGTCGAAATAGACCTTGGCGCGCGCATCCAGCAGGGTGGCGAGCAGGGCGATGCCGATGGCACCGCCGAGGTTGCGCAGGATGTTGAACAGGCTGGAGGCCGAGCCGGCATCCTGCGGCAGGATGTAGGCGGTGGCGATCAGCGACACTGTGACCATCACCAGCGGTTGGCCCAGAGCGCGGATGATCTGGATGTGCTGGAACTGCTCGCCGGCGAAGTCCGGGTTGAGCACGCCGGAGAAGAAGCTCGCCGCGCCGAACAGGGCAAAGCCCAGGGCGCACAGCCATTTCGGCGAGATGATCTTCATCAGCTTGGGTACCAGCGGGATCAGGAACAGCTGCGGCACGCCCATCCACATGATCACTTCGCCGATCTGCATGGCGTTGTAGCCCTGAATCTGTGCCAGATACAGCGGCAACACATAGATCGAACCGTACAGTCCGACGCCGAGGCCCAGGCTGGAAATGCTGGCCAGGCCGAAGTTGCGTTCGCGCAGCACGCCTAGGTTGATCAGTGGATTGGGGCGGGATATCTGCAGGATGACGAACAGGATCAGGCTCACCAGGGCCACGCTGCCCAGGCCGACGATCAGCTGAGATTCCAGCCAGTCCTTGCGGTGGCCTTCTTCGAGAAATACCTGCAGGCAGCCTAGGCCTATGCCCAGGGTGACGATGCCGGCGTAGTCGGTGGTCTTCAGCAGCTCCCAGTGTGGCGCCTTTTTCTCCAGGCCATAGAGCAGGCCGGCGATCATGATCAGGCCGGGCGGCACATTGATGTAGAAGATGTACTCCCAGCCCCAGTTCTCGGTCAGCCAGCCACCCAGCGTCGGCCCGATGGAGGGCGCGAAGGTGGCGGTGATGGCGAACAGGGCCATGCCCTTGGCGCGGTGATGCTCGGGCAGTTTGATCAGCGTCATGGTGAACGCCAGCGGGATCAGCGCGCCGCCGGTGAAACCCTGCAGGGCGCGGAACACGATCATGCTCTCCAGGCTCCAGGCCATGGAGCAGAGCAGCGAGGCGATCAGGAAACCCACCGACACCCACACGGCCAGGCGCCGCGCCGAGAGTAGCTGAACCAGCCAGGCGGTCAGCGGGATCATGATGATCTCGGCCACCAGGTAGGAGGTGGAGATCCATGAACCTTCTTCCAGGGTCGCGGAGAGCGCGCCCTGGATGTCTTTCAGCGAGGAGTTGGTGATCTGGATATCCAGCACCGCCATGAAGGCGCCGAGCATGGCGCTCATCACGGCGATCCAGTCGCGGCGGCTGGGCTCCGCCGTGGGGCGGATCAGCGCATCACCCGTCATGACTGTCGTCGCTGCGCAGGTCCACGGTGACCTCCACCGACATGCCGGGGCGGATCAGGCCACGCAGCGGATTGTCGGCAGCGAAGGTCAGCTTGACCGGGATGCGCTGCACCACCTTGGTGAAGTTGCCGGTGGCGTTGTCCGGCGGTAGCAGGCTGAACTGCGCGCCAGAGGCGGCAAACAGGCTGTCGATGCGGCCTTCGATCGGCGTGTCCGGGTAGCTGTCGAACAGCAGCTCGGCCTTTTGTCCCGGGCGCATGCGGCCTATCTGGGTTTCCTTGAAGTTGGCCTGAATCCAGATGTCCTGATCCGGTACCAGCGACAGCAGGTAGGCGCCGCTTTGCACCACCTGGCCTTCACGCGCCGAGCGCTGGCCGACCATGCCGCTGATTGGCGCGTGAATCTGTGTGCGCGAGAGATTGAGGTCGGCCTGTTCCAGGTCGGCCTGTGCGGAAAGAATCAGTGCATCCAGGCGCTTGAGCTCGGCTTCCAGGCTGGAAACCTGCTGACGCTGCGCCTGCAGATCGGCCTGAGCCTTGGCCACTTGCGAACGGGCCACACGGTTGTCGGCGGCCAGGGTGGTGACCCGCTCTTCGGAGACATAGCCCGGCTTGCGCAGGGTCTGGGCGCGGCCGAGGTCGAGCCTGGAGCGATCCAGCGTGGCCTGGCTGGCGGCGACATCGGCCTGGCTGGCGGCGATCAAGCTGGCCTGCTGGTCGAGTTTGCTCTGCGCCTGGGCGCGCTCGGCCTGGTGGGTTTCCAGGGCTGCGAGGGCGCGCTGGCGAGTCAGGCGGAAATCGGCGTCTTCCAGCACGGCCAGCAACTGACCGGCTTCCACGTGCTGGTTGTCGCGTACCAACACCTTTTCGATGCGTGCATTCAGCTGGCTCGAGACGCGGGTGATCTCGCCCTGTACGTAGGCGTTGTCCGTGCTCTCGTGGTAGCGGCCGACCAGTAGCCACTGGGCGAGCAGGGCGCCGACGATGAGGGCCAGGACGATTGCGAAGACGAGAAGGCGACGTTGCAGTTTGGCAGGCATGCTTGAGGCTCGGGATGCGGCAAAGAAATGTAAGTAAATTTAACAGTGTTCCCTTTGAGCTAGTAGACTCTAGACTTGGCATGCTTTGTTGCTTATGAGGAACAATCATGGGGCTTGATGACGCACTGATCTTTACCCGAGTGGTGGAATGCCACAGCTTCACCCAGGCCGCGACCAGCATGGGCATGCAGAAGTCGACGGTTAGTCGGCGCATCGCGCTGCTCGAAGAGCGTCTCGGTGTCCGCCTGCTCAATCGCACCACGCGCAAGTTGCGTTTGACCGAGGTGGGACAGGCCTATTACGAGCGTTGCCGGCAGATCATGCTCGATTTCGCCGAAGCCGAGCAGGCGGTGATGCAACTGCAGCGCGAGCCCTCCGGGCTATTGCGCATCACGTCCCCGATTGAATTCGGCCAGCTCTTTCTCGGGCGAGTACTGGGCGAGTTCATGCGCCAATACCCACAGATCGATGCAGAGGTGGAGCTGACGTCGCGCTCCGTCGACCCATTGGAGGAGGGCGTGGACATCGCCATTCAGGTCGGTCAGCCGCAGGATTCCACCTTGATTGCGCGCAAACTGTTCGAAAGCGGCCGGCGTCTGTGTGCGAGCCCTGCCTATCTGGCTGCGCACGGTACACCGCGCAGCGTCGCCGAACTGGAGGGACATCGGGCTATCCTCCTGCAGCACGATGCGCCGCGCTACTGGCCGCTGCTGGGCGAGCATTTGCCCTGCCAGCGCGTGATGACCTGCAACAACATCACCTTTGCTCGTGAGGCGACCCTGGCCGGCGCGGGCATCTCCGGGCTGCCGGTGATGATCAGCGAAGAGGCTGTGCGTAGCGGGCGTTTGGTCGAGCTACTGCCTGAGGCGCGCTTGCCGGTGGGCGAGGTCTATGCCATCTATCCGTCGCGGCGCTTCCAGGCGATGAAGGTCAAGACCTTCCTCGACTTTCTCATCGCCAGCTTGCCCATCACACGGGGCGGCCTGCTGGAGCCGGGGGCCGTCGGCCTGCTAACATCGCCCGCTTGATTCAAAACCTCGTGTCTTCCATCCGAGAGCATTCATGACCACCGTTCGTACCCGTATCGCGCCATCACCGACCGGCGACCCCCATGTCGGCACCGCTTACATCGCACTGTTCAACCTGTGTTTCGCTCGTCAGCACGGTGGTCAGTTCATCCTGCGCATCGAAGACACCGACCAGCTGCGTTCGACCCGCGAGTCCGAGCGGCAGATCTTCGACGCCCTGCGCTGGCTGGGTATCGAATGGGACGAAGGCCCGGATGTCGGCGGCCCGCATGGCCCGTACCGGCAGAGCGAGCGCGGCGAGATCTACAAGAAGTATTCGGACGAACTGGTCGCCAAGGGTCATGCCTTCCCGTGCTTCTGCTCCGCCGAGCGCCTCGATGAAGTGCGCGCGCAGCAGATGGCCAACAAAGAAACTCCGCGTTACGACGGTCACTGCATGCACCTCGAGCCGGCCGAGGCGCAGCGCCGCATCGCCGCAGGCGAGTCGCACGTAGTGCGCATGAAGGTGCCGAGCGAGGGCGTTTGCGTGGTGCCGGACATGCTGCGTGGCGATGTCGAGATTCCGTGGGATCGCATGGACATGCAGGTGCTGATGAAGGCCGATGGTCTACCGACCTACTTCCTGGCCAACGTGGTCGATGACCACCTGATGGGCATCACCCACGTGCTGCGTGGCGAAGAATGGCTGCCGTCCGCGCCCAAGCTGATCAAACTCTACGAATACTTCGGCTGGGAACAGCCGGCGCTGTGCTACATGCCGCTGCTGCGTAATCCGGACAAGAGCAAGCTGTCCAAGCGCAAGAACCCCACCAGCATCACCTTCTACGAGCGCATGGGGTATCTGCCGCAGGCCATGCTCAACTACCTCGGCCGCATGGGCTGGTCGATGCTGGACGAGCGCGAGAAGTTCTCCCTAGCCGAGATGATCGAGCATTTCGACATCAACCGCGTGTCGCTCGGCGGGCCGATCTTCGACCTGGAAAAGCTGTCCTGGCTCAACGGTCAGTGGCTGCGGGAGCTGCCGGTGGAAGCCTTCGCCGCCGAAGTGCAGAAATGGGCGCTCAACCCCGAGTACCTGATGAAGATCGCGCCGCACGTGCAGGGCAGGGTGGAGACCTTCAGCCAGATCGCACCGCTGGCCGGTTTCTTCTTCTCCGGGGCGCTGAACCTGGACGCCAAGCTGTTCGAGCACAAGAAGCTCTCGCCCGACCAGGTGCGCCAGTTGATGCAACTGGTCCTGTGGAAGCTCGAAGCGCTGCGCCAGTGGGAAAAAGACCGTATTACCGGCTGCATCCAGGCTGTGGTCGAACATCTGGAGCTGAAGCTGCGTGACGCCATGCCGCTGATGTTCGCCGCCATCACCGGCCAGGCCAGCTCGGTGTCGGTGCTCGATGCCATGGAAATCCTCGGCCCGGATCTGACCCGCTTCCGCCTGCGCCAGGCTCTGGAGCTGCTCGGTGGCACCTCGAAGAAAGAGGCCAAGGAGTGGGAGAAGCTGCTGGCGGCCATCAACTGAGTTGAGGCGCGAGCGTGTGGGAGGGGCTTTAGTCGCGATGATTTGATTTTGTCGCAGCCACGACTGCATGGGTGCAGGGGGCAGAACGAAGCAGGATGCCAGAGTCGAAAGCCCCTCCTACGGTCGATGTTTACTCTCTGTAGGCTCTAAGTAATTGTTCTAGTGGCAAAAACTTTTGGCTGGCAGGAAAAATGTTGTTGACAGCCAATCGGGGCGCTCTTAACATGCGCCCCGTCCTCGAGATGGGGCTATAGCTCAGCTGGGAGAGCGCTTGCATGGCATGCAAGAGGTCAACGGTTCGATCCCGTTTAGCTCCACCAATCTCGACTCCTTAGGGAGTGCCAGAATCGATGTGAGTCGGTTCGCGATAAGGGTCTTGCGTCCCCTTCGTCTAGTGGCCTAGGACACCGCCCTTTCACGGCGGTAACAGGGGTTCGAGTCCCCTAGGGGACGCCACTTATTCCAGCCGCAGCGCTCAGGCGTTGCAGCCAGACCGCAAGGTTTCGGGGCTATAGCTCAGCTGGGAGAGCGCTTGCATGGCATGCAAGAGGTCAACGGTTCGATCCCGTTTAGCTCCACCAAACACTGACAAGGCCAGCGTAGTGCTGGCCTTGTTCTTCGAAGGTTTTGTCCCCTTCGTCTAGTGGCCTAGGACACCGCCCTTTCACGGCGGTAACAGGGGTTCGAGTCCCCTAGGGGACGCCATTTTCCAGTCGTGACGCGCAAGCGTTGCGAGCCGACCGCAAGGTTTCGGGGCTATAGCTCAGCTGGGAGAGCGCTTGCATGGCATGCAAGAGGTCAACGGTTCGATCCCGTTTAGCTCCACCAATCACACACAAGGCCAGCCTAGCGCTGGCCTTGTCGTTCGAAGGTTTCGTCCCCTTCGTCTAGTGGCCTAGGACACCGCCCTTTCACGGCGGTAACAGGGGTTCGAGTCCCCTAGGGGACGCCATTTTTCTTGCCGCATTTGCGGGACTCAGGGGCCACCTCTTCAGAGGTGGCCCCTTTTTGTTTTCGTCTTCTTTGTCTGGCGCTCGGCCTGCGTTTCCGCAGTGCGGACCAATGGTCGTACAGGCCGCTTGCAAATTAATATGATGATCGTAATATTGTTTGCATCATATAAAGGACAAGGTCATGAGTGGGCGCAAGCGTGAAACCCGTGAACGCATTATCGCCGCGGCTGGTCGTGTACTCGCCGAGCGAGGGCCGGGCGACCCGGCCGTGGCCGAAGTGATGGCGGCAGCCGGGCTGACGGTGGGCGGCTTCTATGCGCACTTCGTCAGCAAGGACGCATTGATGCTGGAGGCGTTCGAGCAGGTACTCCGGATCCGCCGGGAGCGTGTCGCCATGGTCGACTCGAGCTTGAGCGGCAGAGAGCGCAGGGTGTTGCTGGCGGCTTTCTATCTCTCGCGCAAGCATCGTGACGATGTGGAGGGGCGTTGTCCCTTGCCGAGCTCGCTGGCGGAAATCGCACGCTTGCCAGAGGGGTTCCGGCAGGCTCTGGCCGAACACGTTGAGTTGATGGTGGCGCAGATGAGTCAAGCACCAGAAGAGGCGGAGGCGGCGTTGGCCGACCTGGCGTTGATGGTAGGCGGTCTGGCGTTGGCGAGGGCATTGGGTCCGGGGATTTTGTCCGACCGGCTGTTGCGTGCTGCCAAGTCGGCAGTGATCTGATCAAGAGCGTGAGGAGAGGGTGATGAACCAGATGACGTGGGTACGCGGTGTCAATGCAACGCTGGGCAGGGTCGCTCCGCAATTGGTCGCCAGCCGTTTGCGCGAGCGCTTCATGACGCCGCGTAACCTGCCGCCACGTGAGTGGGAGCTGCCCCTGTTGACCAGTGCCGAGCGCATCACCTTGCGCTTCGGGCTGTCTGCCTTGCGCTGGGGCAGTGGGCCTACGGTCCTGCTGATGCACGGCTGGGAGGGCCGGCCGACGCAGTTCTCGGCGTTGATTCACGGGTTGGTAAAGGCGGGCTACGGCGTGGTTGCGCTGGATGCTCCGGCGCACGGGCGCTCGCCTGGTCGCGAGGCGAATGTCGTGCTGTTTGCGCGAGCACTGCTTGAGGCTGCCAGCGAGCTGCCGCCATTGCAGGCGGTAGTCGGTCACTCGATGGGCGGCGCCAGTGCGTTGCTGGCTACGCAGATGGGGTTGCGTACCGAGGCGCTGGTTTCCATATCGGCGCCGAGCCGGATTCTCACGATGCTGCGTGGTTTTGCCCATTTCATGGGTTTGCCGGCCGAGGCACGTGCGCATTTCGTTCGTCAGGTGGAGAGAACTGCAGGCATTCCCGCTGCGCATCTCGACGTACGGCGTTATCAGCTGGAGTTGCCTGGCTTGATCGTCCATGCGGAGGATGATCGGGTGGTGCCGGTGGATGAGGCCGAACTGATTCACGCTGCCTGGTTCGACAGCCAGTTGCTGCGCCTGCCGGCCGGCGGGCACCAGCGCCTGTTGGGTGATCCGCTGATGGTAAAGGCGGTGCTCGATCTGTTGAAACAGGTGCCTCAGAGGTCGTTGAAGGCCCTGGCCTCGTAGCTGACCACACGGTTGCGCCCGTCTGACTTGGCGCGATACAGGGCTCGGTCCGCCAGTTCGAGCCAGTGCTCGCCGCAGCAGGGGTCGCTCGGTACGCCGGCGTGTAGGCCGATGCTCAGACTCAGTGGGATCGATTGTTGCTGATAGCTGCAAGGAGTTCTGGCGATGTCTTCGCGTAGCTGTTCGGCCAGGTCGAGTGCGCCAGTAAGGTCGGTACTGTCGAGCAGGGCGACGAATTCCTCACCGCCGAAACGCGCCAGCAGATCGCTGCTACGCAGGCGCTGCTGAATGCGCTGGGCTGCATGGCGCAGGCAGGCGTCGCCGGCCAGGTGGCCATGGTGATCATTGACCTGCTTGAAGTGATCCAGGTCCATCATCAGAATTGCCAGCGATTGTCGGCTACGCTCGGCCCGGGCGCAGGCGCGCGCCAATTCCTCGCTCAACGTCTGGCGATTGAACAGGCCGGTGAGGCCGTCGCGGCGATTCAGCTCGGCCAGGCGCAGGTTGGCGTTGGACAGTTGTTGCAAGGTATCGCGCAGGGTCGCGGTGCGCTCTTGTACGCGTTGTTCCAGACTTTCACTTATCTGTGTCTGCAGCTCCAGGTGCTTGGCTTGTTCGTTGCGCAGGCGGCGCTCCTGATCGATCAGCTTGGCTTGCGCCTGGCGTTCGGCTTGTTGTGCCTGGCGTATACGAGCGGCAAGGGCGATGGAAAACACTGTCATCTCGATCAGGCCGCCAACCTGCTGGGCATGCAGGGTCAGCAGAGAATAAGGCAGCAGTCCGGTGCCGGTAAGGATGCTGGCGAGGCTGGCGGCGATCAGTACGAACCAGCCGAGGGCGAACAGGCGTGCGGCCGCGTAGCCACTGCGCCAGCGCAGCAGGGTGATGATGAAGGCCGCCACGGCGCAGGCGATCACCAGCACGAAGCTGCCAATCAGCGCGGGAGTATAAGGCCCGAACAACGCCATGCCGAGCACCAGCCAGGCACACACCTTGAGTGTCTGGGTGGTCCAGCGGTAAGGCTTCGCAGCTTTGTCCAGCTCCAGCACGCTATAGGTGAAGTGAATGCCGAAGAGCGTGGCCAGTGCCGAACTGAGCGGGAAGCTGAGCTGATGCCAGGTCAGGGCGTTGGGCCACAGCCATTGCAGGGCGAAGCCGAGCTGGATGAATTGGTACAGGCTGAAACTGCCGACGAACAGGCTGTACCAGAGGTAATTGCGGTCGCGCGTGATGCAGAAAATGGTCAGGTTGTAGATCAGCATCGCGATCAGAGCGCCGAAGAACAGCCCCTGGAGCAACAGGCCGCTCTGCTCCTGATGGTCGAAGGCCTCGTGTGTCATCAGGCTGGCGCTGAGGTTGGCCGAGCCTGCAGTCTGCATGCGCAGCCAGATGCGCCGCTGCTCGCCCGCCTCTACGTGCAAGGGGAGCGCAAGTTGGCGATGCTCGACCCAGCGCCAACTGAAGGGGCGCTGGTCGCCGGCGCGGTAGACTCGCTCTCCGTCCAGACCGTAAGCGTCGAGGTAATCCAGCAATGGATTGCCGACCAGCAGCACCCAGCCAAGCGAGCGACTGTGCGGGTTGTGCACGTCCAGGCGCAGCCAGTAGGCGCTGCCGCTGTAACCGAAGCTGGCGTCTCGTCTATCGACTGCTTGCCAGGCCGAGTCGGGTAGGGCGCGGATATCCGAGAAGCTGGCCTCGCCGCTCGGGTCTCCCCAGAAAGACAGGTAGGGGCCGGGCAGTATCTGCGTCTGGCCGATAGGCAACGGTAGGCTGTCAGCCCAAGACAGTGCAGGCAGCAGCAGAAGCATCAATAGGCGCAGAATGGCTGTCAATTGCTCGGTCTCGGGCGCTCTGGCGAGTGCCGCATTATGGCGCGCCACCATCAGGTGATGAAAGCTCGGCACTGCATGTGCTGGCGCTGCGGCGTATCATGCAGCACCTGATTGGCGGTCGCTGGGATACTGGCGGCCACTGTTTAGCTGGATCACCCGCCAGCCGCGACTCTGCGTGCCGGCTGCAACCTGGAGGTACCGCAATGAACTGGGAGCTGCCCAGCCCCTTCGTCATCGATATCGAAGTGACGGCGGAGGACATCGACGGTCTCGGCCATGCCAACAACGCCGTATACGTGAGTTGGCTGGAGCGTTGCGCCTGGCGGCATTCGCAGTTCTTGGGGCTGGATCTGGTCGAGTACCGCCGTCTGGACCGCGCCATGGCCGTGGTGCGTCACGAGATCGATTATCTGGCCAGCGCCTATGAAGGGCAGCATTTGCAGATGGGCACCTGGATCGTCGAGTCCGATCAGCGCCTGAAGATGGATCGCCGCTTCCAGCTGATACGTCCCGAGGATGGGGTGACGCTGCTCAGGGCTAAGACCACCTTCGTTTGCATCGAGCTGTCCAGTGGGCGCCCCAGGCGCATGCCGGCGGAGTTCGTCGAAGGTTACGGCAAGGCGTTGACGCCGCCTTATCCGCTGGAGCTGTAACGCCGTTTAGTCGATTACCGGGGCGAGAAATACCTGCTCGGGCTCGACCACCACGGCGAATTGGCGGGTTTCGCCGGGCCGTAACAGTACCGATTGCGCGACCTCCGGCCCGCGGCCGCCGCAATAGCCGTCCGGCGAAAGGGCCACGGCGATGCTCAGCTCGCCGCTGGGCAGGTCCAGGCTGGTTTGCTCGCTCGGGCCAAGTCTTGCTACTACCTGCTGGTTGACGTAAAGCTCAACGTCACAGGCGTTCGGCGCGTTGTTGTCGCGGCTGAAGATCAAGCGAGCCGGGGCCTCGGCTACCGGATCTGGCGGCATCTGCTCGATGGCTGTCGGGCGCGTGTCATTGGCCTGTACGCCCAGGCAGTAGATACCCAGAACGATCAGCGCGAGATAACGCATGGCGAGCCTCCTGTTTGGTGGTCGGCCAGTGTGGCCTATCTTGCGCGTCGCGCGCGACCCTGCCGCGACACGTGTCCGTGTGTCGCCGGCGCCTGTTTGAATGCCGATGCGGATACCTCCGTGTACTGTCTTCTGCTTCGCCTGACCTTCGCTCGACGGCACTCCGTGCAGAACCTAAACTGTGTGCCCCTTTTTTCCGGAATACCCCATGCAAATCGCCCTGGCGCCCATGGAGGGGCTGGTCGACGAGATCCTGCGCGACGTCCTGACCCGTATCGGTGGCATCGACTGGTGCGTGACCGAGTTCATTCGCGTCAGTGAGCGACTGTTGCCGGCTGCCACCTATCACAAGCTGGCCCCCGAGCTGTTCAATGGCTCACGGACCCAGGCTGGTACGCCGATGCGTGTGCAGTTTCTCGGCTCCGATCCACAGTGCCTGGCCGACAATGCTGCCTTTGCCTGCACCCTTGGTGCGCCCGTGATCGATCTCAACTTCGGTTGCCCGGCCAAGACGGTGAACAAGTCGCGTGGTGGTGCGGTGCTGCTCAAGGAGCCGGAGTTGCTGCATGCCATCGTCCGTGAAGTGCGGCGCACTGTGCCAGCCGATATCCCGGTGACGGCGAAGATGCGCCTGGGGTTCGAGGGCAAGGAGGGCGCGCTGGACTGCGCGCGGGCGCTGGCCGAAGGTGGTGCGAGCCAGATCGTCGTGCATGCGCGCACCAAGGTCGAGGGGTACAAGCCGCCGGCGCACTGGGAGTGGGTCGCACGGGTGCAAGAGGTCGTCGGCGTGCCGGTGTTCGCCAATGGTGAGGTGTGGACGCTGGACGATTGGCGCCGCTGCCGCGAGATCAGTGGCGTGGATGACATCATGCTGGGCCGCGGTCTGGTATCGCGCCCTGGCCTGGCGCGGCAGATCGCGGCGGTCAGAGCTGGAGAGGCGCCCGCGGAAATGAGCTGGGCCGAACTGCAGCCGCTGCTGCTCGACTTCTGGCAGCAGGCGCGCCGCAAGCTGGCGCCGCGCTACGCGCCCGGCCGCCTTAAGCAGTGGCTGGCGATGCTCACTCGTACCTATCCGGAGGCCGTCGCGCTGTTTGCCGAGGTGCGTCGCGAGCAGGATTGCGAGCGTATCGACCAGTTGCTGATGATGCCCCCAGTTAAAACCTCGTGGCCTGGATGAAATCCAGGCGGCGGGCACATTTCCTTGCTGAGCTTTGCCGCGCATGGCGCACGCTGCGGTAGGGACGGGCGTGGCTGGTGACCACATGCTTCTATGCCGGCTGTAAACGAATTTTTCAGACTCTTGAAAAATATTCTGGCGACCCTAGATACGTGACTGCGGGATGCCGAAGTCGGGTTCCGCGATATGAACCTTGCTGAAATTTTCAGGAGAATACTCATGAGTAACGTACTGTCTCTGGCCCCTCTGTTTCGCCAGTCCGTCGGTTTCGACCGTTTCAACGATCTTTTCGAATCTGCTCTGCGCAGCAATGACGCCGGCAGTTCCTACCCGCCCTATAACGTCGAGAAGCATGGCGAAGACCACTACCGCATCGTGGTCGCGGCTGCGGGCTTCGAGGAAGACGACCTGGAGTTGCAGGTCGAGCGGGGCGTGCTGACCGTGGTCGGCAACAAGCGCGATCGTAGCGCCGAGAGCATCAGCTACCTGCATCAGGGCATTGCCCAGCGCGCGTTCAAGCTGTCCTTCCGCCTGGCCGACCATATCGAGGTCAAGGGTGCCAACCTGGTAAATGGTCTGCTCCATGTCGATCTGGAGCGCATCGTGCCGGAAGAGGCCAAGGCCAAGCGCATCCCCATCGGCAGCCAGCGTCCTGCGCTGGAAAACTGAGTCGATGCAGATGAAAAAGGCGCCGCGGGGCGCCTTTTTCGTTGGGCTGGGTTTCAGCCGTTCTGCATGCTCAGTAGGTCGCGGAAGGCTTCCTGCGGCAGCGGTTTGCTGAACAGATAACCCTGGTAGAGATGACAGCCCTGCGACTGCAGGAACTCCAGCTGGTCCTGCTGCTCGACGCCCTCGGCGATCAGCGCCAGGCCCAGGCTACGCGCCATGGCAACGATGGCGCGGATGATCTCGGCGTCGTTGGGGTCGTTGGTCGCGTCACGCACGAACGACTGGTCGATCTTCAGCATGTCCACCGGCAGGCGCTTGAGATAAGTCAGTGAGCTGTAGCCTGTGCCGAAGTCATCCATGGCAAAACTGACGCCATGCTTCTTCAGGCGCAGCATCTTGCCCACGGTGTCGTCGATGTTCTGAATGACGATGCCCTCGGTGATTTCCAGCTTGAGCATGGCGTTGGGCAACTGGCTGTCGCGCAGGCAACTGGCTACGCGCTCGACGAAGTCGTGCTGGCGGAACTGGCGGGGGCTGATGTTGACGCAGAGGCTGAAGCGCTCGCTATCGACCAGGCCGCCAGTCAGTAACTGCGAGCAGAAGTGGCAGGCTTCGGCCAGCACCCAGCCACCGACTTCGACGATCAATCCGCTTTCTTCCAGTACCTGGATGAAGTGCGCCGGCGATTGCGGCCCCAGTTGCGGATGCTGCCAGCGCAGCAGGGCTTCGGCGCCGACTACCTTACCGTCACGGGCGTCGACCTGGGGTTGGAAGTGCAGTTCGAATTCGCCGCGAGCCAGCGCCAGGCGCAGATCATTCTCCAGGCGCAGGCGAGCACTGGCAGCATCCTGCATGGTGGTACGAAACAGCTGGATGGCATTGCGGCCAGAGTCCTTGGCGCGGTACAGGGCGATATCGGCGCGTTTGAGCAAGTCCGCCGGGGTATTGCCGTGGTCGGGAATCAGCGCGACGCCAATGCTCGGCGTGACCTGCAGGCGGTGGCCGTCCAGCAGCATCGGCTCGGCGAGCAACTGGCGTAGCTTGTCGGCGACCTGGCGGACGTGGCGGGTGACCTCCGAGCGTTTGCCCTCCAAACCCGAAAGCAGGACCACGAATTCGTCGCCGCCCAGGCGTGCCACGGTATCCTCCAGACGCACGCTGGCCTCCAGACGGGCGGTGACCAGACGCAGCACGGAGTCACCGACGGGGTGGCCGAGCGAGTCGTTGATGTGCTTGAAGTGGTCGAGGTCGAGGAACAGCAGGGCGCCGCGCAGGTCATGCCGCTTGAGCAGTGAAATCTGCTGAGTCAGGCGATCCATCAGCAGGGCGCGATTGGGCAGGTTGGTCAGTGCATCGTGGTAGGCCAGGTGCTGAACCTGCGCCTGGGCCTGCTTGAGTTCGCTGATGTCGCGCGCGGTCAGCAGTAGGCAGGGTACGCCATCGAGCTCGATGGGCTGCACGGAGACGTCCACCAGGCGTACCTCGCCGCTGCGATGCTTGCCGTGCATTTCCAGATGCAGCACTTGGCCATTGCGAGCCAGTTGCTCGAGCAACTGCTGGCGCTCATCGGGGAAGGCCCAGATGTCCATCTCGAATGCCGTACGTCCGACCACCTCGTCCGGCGAATAGCCGGTGAGGCGGGTGAAACCCTCGTTGACCTCGATGTAGCGGGCACTGTCGCGCTCGGTGATGGTGATGGCGTCGGGGCTGGAATGAAACGCCTTGGCGAACTTCTCCTCCGAGGCCCTGACGCGCTGCTCGCGCATTAGCCGCTCGCTGATGTCGACCAGCGTGCCGACCATGCGCAGCGGCTGGCCGGCCTCATCGAGTTGCAGCTTGGCGGTGCTTTCGAGATAGCGCAGGCCGCCATTCTCCAGGTGTACGCGGTAGGTGACCTGATAGTGACTGCGGCGCTCCTGCACCAGGCGTTGATAGCTCTGGCGCAGGTTGTGTCGATCCTCCATCGGTACTTTGCGGAAGAAATCGAGGAAGGCGCCTTCGAAGGTTGCTGCCTCCAGCCCCTGGAGTTGTGATGCCCGCGCACTGGCGATCAGCCGGCTGCTGGGTATATGCCAGTCCCAGGTGCCGAGATCGGCGGATTCCAGGGCCAGGCGCAGGCGTTGCTTGCTTTCGTTGAGGGCCTGTTCCTGGGCGCGCTGTTCGGTGATGTTGCGCACGGTGAGGACCAGGCAGGTGGTGCCATTGAGTTCGATTTCTCCGCCGAACAGCAGGTTGCTGGTGACACTGCCATCGCGACTGAACAGGCGTACCTCGAGGTTATCCAGGCGCCCGGCCCGTGCAGCTTCGAGCATGCGCTGACGATCCCTTGGGTCAGCCCATATTCCCAGCTCAAGGGAGGTGTGGCCCACTGCTTCCATGCTGCTCCAGCCGAACTGCCGCTCGAAGCTCGGGTTGACCTCGATGAAGCGACCCGTTTCCCGGTCGGTGATGGCCACCGCGTCAGGAGTATGCATGAAGGCCTTGGCGAACTTTTCCTCGCTGGCGCGCAGCGCGTTTTCTGCACGCTTGCGCTCGCTGGTGTCGAGAAAGGTGCAGAGCATCAGGCGGTCGCCCTGCAGTTCGATGTACTGGCTCGACAACACGCCGTCGAGAATGTCGCCGGCGCGGGTGCGCAGCTGCACTTCCTGAATCACCGGCTCACGGCTCAGTGGTGCCTGCTGGCGCAACTGATCACGCTGGCTGGCGTGTACCCAGAGATTCAGCTCATGGGTCGGGCGACCAAGAATATCACTGGCGTTCCAGCCGAAGGCGTGGGTGAAGTGCTGGTTGACCTCGACGATCTCGCTGTTGTCGTAGCGCACCAGCATCATGATGTCGGGGCTCAGGCGGAACAGGCTGGCGAAGCGTTCTTCCGAGGCGCGCAGGGCCTCGGCACGCTCCTGCTGGGCGCTGATATCGCGGATCACGCCAAACATCCGTGGCCGGCCGTCGGCCTCGCGTTGCAGACTGCCGGTGATCTCCAGCCAGTGCAGGCTGCCGTCCGGCCAGCGAATGCGGTGGCGCAGGGCGTTGGAAATCTGTTCGCCCTTGAGGATGGCCTCGAATGTCGCCAGGACTTCGGCGCGCTCCTCCTCGGGGATCAGTTCGATGTAATGCAGTTCTCGCGTCACCGGGCGATTGGGGTCGAGGCCGAACAACGCCTGTGCGCCGCGCGACCAGTTGACCTGGCCGCTGCGAATGTCCCAGTACCAGGTGCCGAGGTGCGCACCATTCAGGGCAGCCAGCAAGCGCGGTGCGTCTTGCCAGGTTTGCTCGAATTCGGCGGGATCCATCGCCGGGATATGTGGCAGTGGCGGGGTCTGGTCAGTCGATCTGGCCATGGCCGAACCGTTCTCCGGAATGCGCGATGCGCGGGGCGGGCATTAATGGCATCTAGACACTTTTTTTATCGTTATGTCGCCACGTTAGTCTGATGCCGGTGGCCTATGCAAGGTCGTCCCGCTGGCTATCGAGCAGATCCATGAATGCCCGTGCCGCATTGGACAGCGTGCGTTCGGTATGCAGGATGTAGCCCAGCTGGCGGGTCAGCTGAATGCCGGGTATCGGCAGGCGTGCGACCTGCTCGTCGAGCATGGTGCGTGGCAGCACGCTCCAGGCCAGACCGATGGAAACCATCATCTTGATGGTTTCCAGGTAGTTGGTGCTCATGGCGATGTTCGGTGTCAGGCCCTGAGCCTCGAACAGGCGCTGCACGATGTGATGGGTAAAGGTGTTGCCTCCGGGGAACACCGCGGGGTGTTGCGCCACGTCGGCCAGGCTGATCACCTGGCTGCGCGCCAACGGATGTTCCGGCGCGGCGACGAAGTCCAGCGGGTCATCCCAGACCGCCACGGCACGAATCGGCTCGCGTGTCTCCGGGGCGAGGGTAATCACCGCCAGCTCGGCACGGCCATGCAGGACTTCTTCATAGGCCACTTCCGAGTCGAGAAACTGGATATCCAGTGCCACCTGTGGGTGGGCGCGGGTGAATGCGCGCAACAGGGCAGGGAGGCGATGCAGGCCGATGTGGTGGCTGGTGGCCAGGGTCAGACGGCCGCTGACTTCACCGGACAGGTTGGTCAGCGCGCGGCGCGTGTCGTCCAGCACGTTGAGAATCTGGTAGGCGCGTGGCAGCAGGGCGCGGCCGGCCTGGGTGAGGCCGATCTCGCGACCGAGGCGGTCGAACAGGCGCACGCCCAGTTGCTGTTCCAGGCCGGCAATGCGCTTGCTCACGGCTGGCTGGGTCAGGTGCAGGCGTTCGCCAGCTTCGGAAAAGCTGCCGGTTTCGGCGATGGCGATAAAGGCATTGAGGTTGGCCAGATCCATGGAGCGCTCCGGGTATGGAAGATACATTGAGCATACATTCCAATGCGGAATCCTTTGAATAAAAAATATGAATTTGAGTTATTTCGTGCCCGGCAATAGCATTCTCCCTATAAGCCAAAGGGCCTTTTCGCCCGGGCATAGAAAGGTGCACTTCTGACGCCGGGCGGTGATCACGCAGGCAGTTCATGGATGTGCTCAAAAGGCGCTGATGAGGTAAGGCTGATGACTGGCAAGACGCTCTACGACAAGCTCTGGGAAATGCACGAAGTGAAACGTCGCGACGACGGTTCCTCGTTGATCTACATCGATCGCCACATCCTCCATGAGGTGACCTCGCCGCAGGCATTCGAAGGTCTGCGTCTGGCCGGGCGTAAGCCGTGGCGCATCGACGCCAACATCGCCACCCCGGATCACAACGTGCCGACCACCAAGGCCGAGCGTCAGGGTGGCCTCGAAGCCATCGCTGACGAAGTTTCGCGCATCCAGGTGCAGACCCTCGACGAGAACTGCGATGACTTCGGCATCCTCGAATTCAAGATGAACGATGTGCGTCAGGGCATCGTTCACGTGGTCGGGCCGGAGCAGGGCGCTACCTTGCCGGGCATGACCGTAGTTTGCGGCGACTCGCACACCTCCACTCATGGCGCCTTCGGTGCGCTGGCCCACGGCATCGGTACCTCCGAGGTCGAGCACGTGCTCGCGACCCAGTGTCTGGTGGCCAAGAAGATGAAGAACATGCAGGTGCGCGTCGAAGGCAAATTGCCGTTCGGCGTCACCGCCAAGGACATCGTCCTGGCCGTGATTGGCAAGATCGGCACAGCCGGCGGCAACGGTCATGCGCTGGAGTTCGCCGGCAGCGCGATCCGCGACCTTTCGCTGGAAGGGCGCATGACCATCTGCAACATGTCCATCGAAGCTGGCGCTCGTGTGGGGCTGGTAGCGGTGGACGAGAAAACCATCGCCTACGTCAAGGATCGTCCGTTCGCGCCCAAGGGCGGCGACTGGGACAAGGCCGTGGCGCAGTGGCAGAACCTGGTCTCCGACGCCGATGCGGTGTTCGACACCGTGGTCGAGCTGAAAGCCGAAGACATCAAGCCGCAGGTCAGCTGGGGCACCTCGCCGGAAATGGTCCTGGCCGTCGACCAGAACGTGCCGGACCCGGCCGTCGAAGCCGACCCGGTGAAGAAAGACTCGATCACTCGTGCGCTGAAATACATGGGCCTCTCCGCGAACCAGCCGATCACCGATATCCAGCTGGATCGCGTGTTCATCGGTTCCTGCACCAACTCGCGTATCGAGGATCTGCGCGCCGCCGCCGAGGTGGCCAAGGGCCGCAAGGTCGCCGCGACCGTCAAGCAGGCGCTGGTGGTGCCGGGCTCCGGCCTGGTCAAGGCGCAAGCCGAGGCGGAAGGGCTGGACAAGATCTTCATCGAAGCCGGTTTCGAATGGCGTGAGCCGGGTTGCTCCATGTGCCTGGCGATGAACCCGGACAAACTGGGCAGCGGCGAGCATTGTGCCTCGACCTCCAATCGTAACTTCGAAGGCCGTCAGGGCGCGGGTGGTCGTACCCACCTGGTCAGCCCGGCCATGGCTGCCGCTGCTGCGGTGACAGGCCGCTTCATCGACGTTCGTGAATTGATCCAGGCCTGAGGAGACCGCACATGAAAGCTTTCACCCAACACACTGGCCTGGTTTGCCCACTTGATCGTGCCAACGTCGACACCGACCAGATCATTCCCAAGCAGTTCCTGAAGTCGATCAAGCGCACCGGCTTTGGCCCGAACCTGTTCGACGAGTGGCGCTACCTGGATATCGGCCAGCCGAACCAGGACAACTCCAAGCGTCCGATCAATAAGGATTTCGTGCTGAACTTCCCGCGTTACCAGGGCGCCAGTGTGCTGCTGGCTCGCGAGAACTTTGGCTGCGGCTCCTCGCGTGAGCACGCGCCCTGGGCGCTGGATGAGTACGGTTTCCGCACCGTGATCGCGCCGAGCTTCGCCGACATCTTCTTCAACAACAGCTTCAAGAACGGCCTGCTGCCGATCATCCTCAAGGATGAAGAGGTCGATGCGCTGTTCGAGCAGGCCGAGGCTACCGAGGGTTATCAGCTGACCGTCGACCTCGAGGCGCAGACTGTGACCCGCCCCGATGGTGTGCAGTACAGCTTCGAAGTCGATGCCTTCCGCAAGCACTGCCTGCTCAACGGTCTGGACGACATCGGCCTGACCCTGCAGGATCAGGACGCGATCAAGGCCTTCGAAGCCAAGTACCAGCAGAGCAGCCCCTGGCTGTTCGGCGCAATCAAATAACAGCGGCTGCAAGCGACAGGCTGCAGGCTTTTTGCTTGCGGCCTGAAGCCTGTGGCCCGCAGCCTTTTCCGAAGGAAAAAAGATGAGCAAACAGATTCTGGTTCTCCCCGGCGATGGTATCGGCCCGGAAATCATGGCCGAGGCGGTCAAGGTACTGAACCTGGCCAACGACAAGTACGCCTTGGGGTTCGAGCTGAGCTTCGATGACCTGGGTGGCGCAGCCATCGACCGTTACGGCGTGCCGCTGGCTGACGAAACCCTGGCGCGTGCCAAGGCCGCCGATGCCGTGCTGCTCGGCGCCGTTGGTGGCCCGAAGTGGGACGCCATCGATCCGGCCATTCGCCCGGAGCGTGGTCTGCTGAAGATCCGTTCGCAACTGGGCCTGTTCGGCAACCTGCGCCCGGCCATCCTCTACCCGCAACTGGCCGAAGCCTCCAGTCTCAAGCCGGAAGTGGTCGCCGGGCTGGATATCCTTATCGTCCGTGAACTGACCGGCGGCATCTATTTCGGCCAGCCGCGCGAGAGCAAGGTGTTGGAAAACGGCGAGCGCATGGCTTACGACACGCTGCCGTACAGCGAGAGCGAAATCCGTCGTATCGCCAAGGTCGGTTTCGACATGGCCCGCGTGCGCGGCAAGAAGCTGTGCTCGGTGGACAAGGCCAACGTGCTGGCGTCCAGCCAACTGTGGCGCGCCGTGGTCGAGGAAGTGGCCAAGGACTACCCGGACGTCGAGTTGAGCCACATGTACGTCGACAACGCCGCCATGCAACTGGTGCGTGCGCCCAAGCAGTTCGACGTGATGGTCACCGACAACATGTTTGGTGACATTTTGTCCGACGAGGCTTCGATGCTCACCGGTTCCATTGGCATGCTGCCGTCGGCATCCTTGGACGCCAACAACAAGGGCATGTACGAGCCGTGCCACGGCTCTGCGCCGGACATCGCCGGCAAGGGCATCGCCAACCCGCTGGCCACTATTCTCTCGGTGTCCATGATGCTGCGTTACAGCTTCGGCCAGGTCGCTGCCGCCGATGCCATCGAGAAAGCGGTGAGCCTGGTGCTGGATCAGGGCCTGCGTACCGGTGACATCTGGTCCGAAGGCAAGACCAAGGTCGGTACTGCTGCGATGGGTGATGCGGTAGCCTCCGCGCTGCGTAGTCTGTAATCTTCCCAGCCCCGCCGGGGTGGTTCCGGCGGGCTGTTTATATAGGTGTAGTCGTTATGAAACGTGTAGGTCTGATCGGTTGGCGTGGCATGGTCGGTTCCGTGCTCATGCAGCGCATGCTGGAAGAGCGGGACTTCGACCTGATCGAGCCGGTGTTCTTCACCACCTCCAATGTCGGCGGCCAGGGCCCTGCCATTGGCAAGGACATTGCTCCGCTGAAGGACGCCTACAGCATCGACGACCTGAAGGGCCTGGACGTGATCCTGACCTGCCAGGGTGGCGACTACACCAATGAAGTCTTCCCCAAGCTGCGTGAAGCCGGCTGGCAGGGCTACTGGATCGACGCGGCTTCCAGCCTGCGTATGGATGACAGTGCGGTGATCGTGCTCGACCCGGTCAACCGCAAGGTCATCGACCAGGCGCTGGATGCCGGCAGCAAGAACTACATCGGCGGCAACTGTACCGTCAGCCTGATGCTGATGGCCCTCGGTGGTCTGTACGAAGCCGGTCTGGTCGAGTGGATGAGCGCCATGACCTACCAGGCAGCTTCCGGTGCCGGCGCGCAAAACATGCGCGAGTTGATCAAGCAGATGGGCGCGATCAATGCCAGTGTCGCCGATGAGTTGGCCGATCCGGCCAGTGCCATCCTCGACATCGACCGCAAGGTCGCCGAAACCATGCGTGGCGAAGGTTTCCCGGTCGATAACTTCGGCGTGCCGCTGGCCGGCAGCCTGATCCCCTACATCGACAAGGAGCTGCCGAACGGGCAGAGCCGTGAAGAATGGAAGGCCCAGGCTGAGACCAACAAGATCCTCGGTCGCTTCAAGAACCCGATTCCGGTCGACGGCATCTGTGTGCGCATCGGCGCCATGCGTTGCCACAGCCAGGCGCTGACCATCAAGCTGAACAAGGACGTGCCGATGGCTGACATCGAGGGCTTGATCAGTCAGCACAACCCTTGGGTCAAGCTGGTGCCGAACCATCGCGAAGACTCCATCCGCGACCTCGGCCCGACTGCTGTGACTGGCACCCTGAGCGTTCCGGTAGGTCGTCTACGCAAGCTGAACATGGGCTCGCAGTACCTGGGCGCCTTCACCGTCGGCGACCAACTGCTGTGGGGCGCTGCCGAACCGCTGCGCCGTATGTTGCGGATTCTGCTGGAGCGCTAAGCTTCAGGCCGAACGCCCGTAGTCAAACAATGCCCTTCTGTTTCGGCAGAAGGGCTTTGTCTTTTTATGGGCGCGCGCGCCGATTGCTCGGACGAGGGGCGTGCAGTTACAGTGCCGCTCCTTCCGTGTTGTAGGTCAGTCCATGAGTCAGCCCATCAATGTCGCCCTGATCGGCGCCACCGGTAACGTCGGTGAAACGCTGGTCGAGTTGCTCGAAGAGCGTGAGTTTCCGGTCAAGGACCTACATCTGCTGGCCAGTAGCGAGTCGGCTGGGCAGAGCTTGTCCTTCCGTGGCCGCCAGGTGCGGGTCCGTTCGCTCGAGACTTTCGATTTCTCTCAGGTGCAATTGGCATTCTTCGCGGCCGGTGCAGACGTGACGCGTGCCTGTCGTGAGCGTGTGCTGGCGGCCGGTTGCTCGCTCATCGATCTGAGCGCTGCGTTGCCGCTGGAGCAGGCGCCATGCGTGCTGCCCGAGCTGGGAGTCGAGGGGCTGCCGGCTTTGAGCAAGCCATGCTGTGTGAGTGCGCCGACGCCCTCGGCGGTCGCCTGCGCATTGGTGCTGGCTGCATTGAAATCCGTGCTGCAACCGCAGCGGTTGCAGCTGACAGCCATGTTGGCCATCTCGACCCTGGGGCGTAGTGGTGTACAGGAGTTGGCGCGGCAGACCGCGGAGTTGCTCAACGCGCGTCCACTGGAGCCCAAGACGGTGGATCGCCAAGTTGCCTTCAACTTGTTGGCGCAGATTGGCGAGGTCGATGGGCAAGGGCATGCGCAGCTGGAAAAACGCCTTGCCCTGGAAGTCCAGCAACTTCTGGGCGCGCCTCAGCTTCCGGTGGCTGCGACGTGCGCACTGGCGCCCGTTTTTTTTGGCGATAGCCTGGCGCTGGGTGTGCAGGCTGATGGGGATATCGACCTTGTTGCGGTGCGGCAGGCCCTCGAGGCTGCTCAGGGTATCGAGCTGGTTGAGGCGGGCGATTACCCGACCGCAGTGGGTGACGCAGTAGGGCAGGATCAGGTCTATGTCGGGCGTGTGCGTCTTGGCGTCAGCGATCCACGTCAACTCAATTTGTGGATTGCGTCTGATAATGTAAGAAAAGGCGCCGCCCTGAATGCTGTGCAGATAGCCGAGTTATTGATAAAACACTATCTGTAAAAGATACTTACCTAGAAATTTGAAGAATCTTTCTAGCTTGGCAATACTGGCTGAGTTGATTGCTGAATGGGGAGCCGCTCTTGGAGCGGAGGCAGGCAGCAGTTCTCAAGACCCTCTCGCATGCCGAGAAAAAAGCTAAAACAAGGGATAACGCTATGGTTCGGGTTCGCAAACTGGTGCTGGCAATCGCAGCCGCTTCCGCGCTGTCTTCCGGTATGGCGCATGCGCTGGGTTTGGGTGAAGTTACCCTGCAATCTTCGTTGAATCAGCCGTTGGTAGCGGGAAATCGAATTGCTGGAGGTGCGCGACCTAGCCTCCAATGAGGTGATTCCGAGCCTTGCGTCCCCTGAAGAGTTCGTCAAGGCGGGGGTTGATCGTCAGTACTTTCTGACCGATCTCAAGTTCACTCCCGTATTGAAGCCTAATGGCAAGAGCGTTATTCGTGTCACTTCAAGTAAGGCCGTCCGCGAGCCTTATCTCAACTTCCTGGTGGAAGTGCTCTGGCCAAACGGTCGCTTGCTGCGCGAATACACCCTGCTGCTCGATCCGCCACTTTACTCTCCGCAAACGACAGTGGCTGCTGCTCCACAACTGCCGATCGCCGCGCCAGCGCCGCGTCCGTCTGTGGCTCCGGCACCAGTGCCGCGCAGTGCCGCTCCTGCTCCGGCTCCACGTCCTGCAGCGCCGGCCCCGGCTTCACGCGCCATTTCCGGTAACGAATACAGAACCACTGCCAACGATACGCTCTGGGAAATCGCTCAGCGTGTCGGTGGTGGTTCTTCGGTCAATCAGACCATGCTGGCCATCCAGGACCTGAATCCTGACGCTTTCATTGGCGGCAATATCAACCGCATGAAGAGCGGCCAGGTGCTGCGCCTGCCGGACGAGCAACAGATTCGCAGTCGCAGTAATGCAGAGGCGGTTGCTCAGGTGGCTGAGCAGAATGCCGCCTGGCGCGAAGGTCGCGCCGTTGCCTCGCGCCAGCTGGATGCCACCCGCCGTACCACCGCAGGTTCTGCGCCGGCCACTGCCGAGTCGGCCGATAGCCTGAAACTGGTTGCGGCTGAGGCAGGTCAGTCCACTCGCGGTAGCGATACCGGGTCTGCCAACAGCAAGGCGCTGGCTGACAAGCTGGCCGTGACCCAGGAAAGCCTGGACTCGACCCGTCGCGAGAACGCCGAGCTGCAGAGTCGCGTCGGTGACCTGCAAAGTCAGCTGGATAAGCTGCAGCGGCTGGTCGAACTGAAAGATAGCCAGTTGGCCAAGTTGCAGGCCGATCTGTCGGCTGCTCCAGCTGCTGAGGAAGGCGCAACTGCACAAGCCCCGGTCACCGAGCCTGCCTCGCAAGCTCCTGCTGCACAGCCTGAGGCAGCGCCGCCCGCTGCGGAGGCTGCAACGCCGCCGGCTTCGCCGCCCGAAGAGGCGGCGCCTGATTACAACTATTCCGAGGAGCCCGCGGCGTCCGTTGAAGACAGCGCCGCCGCCAATGAACAGCCGGCCGAGGAGCCGGCTGCTGCCGTTGAGCCTGCTGCTCCGGCCAAGCCGGCTGAGGATGCCAAGCCCGCGGCGCCGTCTCCTGCACCCGCTCCGGCCCCACAGAGCTTTATCGATGACCTGATGGCCAACCCGATGACTCTGGGGCTGGCTGGCGGCGGTGCGCTGCTGCTTCTGCTGGTCGCTCTGATGGCGCTGTCGCGTCGTAATGCGATGAAGGAGGCCGAGCTGCAGGACGAGCTGGCCGACGACCTTTCTCAGGATCAGGCCTTTGCATCCGATCTGGATATGCCGGCAGACAGTCTCGCTGGGCTCGATGACGAGCCGGTTGCCACTCCGGTCGCAGGTGAGGAGCGAGTTACCGCGCAGACTGGTGATGCGCTGGGTGAGGCGGATATCTACATCGCCTATGGTCGTTTCAATCAGGCAGCTGAACTGCTGCAGAATGCGATCAACGACGAGCCGCATCGTAGCGACTTGCGCCTGAAGCTGATGGAGGTTTACGCCGAGCTGGGTGACCGCGAAGGCTTTGCCCGTCAGGACAACGAGTTGCGCGAGATCGGTGGGGCGACCGCCGAAGCTGAGCAACTGAAGTCCAAGTACCCGGCCATTGCTGCCTTTGCAGGTGCTGGCGTGGTGGCTGCTGCGGCGTCCGCTGAGGACGACGTGGACGCGTTCAGCCTGGATGATCTCAGTCTGGATGAACCGGTCGCTGAGGCCCCTGTTGCCGCATCGGGTGATCTGGATGATGCCTTCGATCTGAGCCTCGACGATCTTGAGGCTGATCTGGAGAATGACCTGCAGTCCGCCAAGGCTGACGAAGCGCCGCTGTCGCTGGATGACGAGCTGGATTTCGGCCTGATCGACGAGCCAGCCGCTCCGACCGCTGCCGCTGATGACGACCTGGACTTCGATCTGGCCCTGGGCGACGACAAGGTCGAGCTGTCCCAGCCGGCTGACGATCTCTCTGCGTTCAGCCTCGATCTGGACGAGCCTGCTGCCGCCTCCAGCGACGAAACGGATGAGTTCCTGCTCAGCCTCGACGATGATATGCCGCTGAGTCAGCCGGCCGATGACCTGTCCGGCTTGAGCCTCGACCTGCCAGAAGAAACGCCGGCTGCCGACCTTGATCTACCTGCCGATTTCGACCTATCGCTCGAAGACGAGGCGCCGGTTCAGCCTGCTGTAGAGCCGGACAGCTTCGCCGCGCAACTCGACGAAGTGACTGCCGAGCTGGATCAGCTGTCGAATGGCTTCGATGAGCCGCAAGCCCCCCCATTGGCCTCGGTGGACAGCCTTTCCAGCGATCTGGATGGTGACGACGACTTCGATTTCCTCTCCGGAACCGATGAGACGGCGACCAAGCTCGACCTGGCGCGCGCCTACATCGACATGGGGGACGCCGAAGGGGCTCGCGACATTCTCGACGAAGTGGTCGCCGAAGGTAACGACGCACAGCAGCAGGAAGCTCGCGAGATGATTTCCAAGTTGGTTTGATCGATTCCATGTCTGAAGCAGTACCTGTAGCGGCCGCCGAAATGGCGGCCGCTGGCTTTTCCAGAGTCGCCCTGGGCCTCGAATACAAGGGCGCACGTTATCGTGGTTTCCAACGCCAGGGTGGCAAGGTCGCCTCCATCCAGGGTTGCCTGGAGGATGCGCTGTCGAAGGTGGCAGGCGGTGCGCCTGTCACTATTCACTGTGCAGGGCGCACCGATGCTTCCGTGCATTCCAGTGGTCAGGTGGTGCATTTCGATACCACCGTTGAGCGCTCGCTGCATGCCTGGGTCATGGGGGCCAACATGAACCTGCCCAGCGACATCAGCGTCACCTGGGCGAAGGTGATGCCGGCGCACTTTCACGCGCGTTTTTCGGCTATGGCGCGACGCTATCGCTACGTTATCTATAACGATCCGATTCGTCCGGCGCACATGGCCGAAGAGGTCACCTGGAATCATCGCCCGCTTGATGTGGCGCGCATGCGTGAAGCGGCTCTGGCCTTGGTAGGCACGCATGATTTCAGTGCCTTCCGCGCTACGCGGTGCCAGGCCAAATCCCCGATAAAGACCGTTCACCATCTGCAACTGATCGAACATGGCCGCTTTATCGTTCTGGATATCCGCGCCAATGCGTTTCTACACCATATGGTGCGTAACATCGCCGGTGTATTGATGACCATTGGTGCCGGCGAGCGGCCGCCCGAGTGGGCGCGCGAGGTTCTTGAGCGCGGGGATCGCCATAGTGGAGGGGTGACAGCACACCCCTACGGCCTGTATTTGGTGCAGGTCGATTATCCGGAAGAGTTCGAGTTGCCGTCGCGCTATCTGGGGCCGCATTTTCTATCCGGCCTGGTAGATGTGCGCCGCGGCTGAGCCTTTGCTACCATCCGGCGTCCGACAGACAAAAGGCATGATGCGAATGCGTGTGCGCAGCAAGATTTGCGGCATTACCCGTGTGGAGGATGCGCTGGCCACCGTAGAGGCCGGGGCGGATGCCATAGGTCTGGTGTTCTACGCCAAGAGCCCGCGTGCGGTGAGTGTCGAGCAGGCTGCGGAGATCGTGCAGGCCTTGCCGCCGTTCGTGACTAGCGTCGGTCTGTTCGTGAACATGCCGCGTGAACAGTTGCTGGCCGTACTGCAGCAGGTACCGCTGGACCTTCTGCAGTTTCATGGTGACGAGTCGCCCGCTGAGTGCGAAGGCTATGGCCGGCCCTACATAAAGGCGCTGCGTGTCCGTCCTGGTGAGGATCTGGCTGCCGCGATGGCGCCTTATGCTGGTGCGCGCGGCATTCTTCTCGACACCTTCGTCGAGGGGGTGCCCGGGGGAACCGGGGCGGCCTTCGACTGGTCGCTTGTACCACAGGGTGTGGCTAAACCGATCATTCTTGCCGGCGGCCTGGAGGCGCACAACGTCGCTGCGGCGATTCGCCAGGTTCGGCCTTATGCAGTCGATGTCAGCGGTGGAGTCGAGGCCAGTAAAGGCATAAAGGATGCAGGCAAGATTCGTGCATTCGTGAAGTCCGTACGCGACACGCAATGTGACGGCGATCAAGGCGGGGCCGTCAACTAGCCTGTCACGCCGCCATGATGGTCCGTTTCGACGGGCATGAGTGCGGCAAAAAGAGAATTGCTGGAGATGGGCGCTCACGATGACGCGCCCATCCGAACCAACGGTTATGGAGAAATGACAGCATGAGCAACTGGTTGGTAGACAAACTCATTCCCTCGATCATGCGTTCCGAGGTGAAGAAGAGCTCTGTGCCCGAGGGCCTGTGGCACAAATGTCCGTCCTGTGATGCCGTGCTTTACCGCCCCGAACTGGAAAAGACCCTCGACGTCTGCCCCAAGTGCAACCACCACATGCGTATCGGCGCGCGCGCGCGTATCGATATTTTCCTCGATGCCGAAGGCCGCGAGGAGATTGGCGCTGACCTGGAGCCGGTGGACCGCCTGAAATTCCGCGACAGCAAGAAGTACAAGGATCGCCTGGCCGCTGCCCAGAAGCAGACCGGCGAGAAGGACGCGCTTATCTCCATGAGCGGCACCCTCGAAGGCATGCCGATCGCCGTTTGCGCGTTCGAGTTCTCCTTCATGGGCGGTTCCATGGGGGCCATCGTCGGTGAGCGTTTCGTTCAGGCGGCCAATGTCGCGCTGGAAAAGCGCTGCCCGCTGGTGTGCTTCTCCGCCTCTGGTGGTGCGCGCATGCAGGAGGCACTGATCTCGCTGATGCAGATGGCCAAGACTTCCGCTGCGCTGGCGCGTCTGCGTGAAGAAGGTCTACCGTTCATCTCCGTGCTGACCGACCCGGTCTATGGTGGCGTTTCTGCCAGCCTGGCCATGCTCGGCGACGTGATCGTGGCCGAGCCGAAGGCGCTGATCGGCTTCGCCGGCCCGCGTGTGATCGAGCAGACCGTGCGCGAGAAGCTGCCGGAAGGCTTCCAGCGCAGTGAGTTCCTGCTGGAGCATGGCGCCATCGATATGATCATTCCGCGCAGCGAGCTGCGTCCGCGTCTGGCGCGTCTGTTGGCGCAGCTGATGAATCGTCCGTCCCCGGTTTCCCTGCCGGCCACTGCATGACCGAACGTAGCCTGGGCGAGTGGCTCGCCTACCTCGAACAGCTGCACCCCTCTGCCATCGACATGGGGCTGGAGCGCTCGCGCGAGGTGGCGCGCAGGCTCGGTCTGGGCAGGCCCGCGCCCCTGGTGATCACGGTCACCGGTACCAACGGCAAGGGCTCCACATGCGCCTTTCTCGCCAGCCTGATCAGTGCTCAGGGGCAGCGTGTAGGTGTCTACAGCTCGCCCCATCTGCTGCGTTACAACGAGCGTGTGCTGATGGATGGTTGCGAGGCGAGCGACGAGGCGCTGTGCCAAGCTTTCGCAGCGGTCGATTCTGCGCGTGGCGAGATATCGCTGACCTACTTCGAGATGGGCACGCTGGCAGCCTTCTGGCTGTTCGAGCGTGCCGGCCTGGATGCCGTGGTGCTCGAAGTCGGCCTGGGCGGGCGTCTGGATGCAGTCAATCTGGTGGATGCCGACCTGGCTCTGATCACCAGCATTGGTCTGGATCATGCCGACTGGCTCGGTGATACCCGTGAGTCGGTGGCGTTCGAGAAGGCTGGGATCATGCGCGCCGGCAAACCTGCCTTGTGCGGTGATCTGGATCCGCCGCTGCCTTTGCTGCATCAGGTCGCGACCCTGGACGCGCCGTTGTTCCTGCGTGGCCGTGACTATGACCTGAGCATCAAGGCGCAGGACTGGTCATGGTATGGCCTTGACGCCCAGGGCCAGGTGTTGCGCCTGGAGCAGCTGCCAATTCTCGATCTGCCAATGGAAAACGCTGCGCTGGCACTGCAGGCCTATGCGCTTTTGCCGCTCCCCTGGGACATGCAAAAGATCGAGCAGGCGTTACTCGCCACACGCGTGGCTGGCCGTCTGGACCGGCGTGTGCTGGATTGGCGAGGCAAGTCACTCACGCTGTTGCTCGATGTTGGGCATAATCCTCATGCGTCCGATTATCTGGCGCGGCGTCTGGAAAGTCGCCCGCCAAGTGGCAAGCGCTGGGCTGTGTTCGCGTTGTTGGCCGACAAGGATTTGCCCGGTGTCGTCGCACCGCTTCTGGGTCTCATTTCTGGCTGGGCGGTGGCGCCGCTCAATACGCCGCGTTCGCGTTCTGCCTGCGAGCTGGCAGGGCACCTGCGGGCGCAGGGGGCCGCAGTGGCGCAATACCCTGATGTGCATACTGCGCTCGAGGCGCAGTGTGAGCAGGCGGCAGAGGGTGACGAGATACTGTTGTTCGGATCGTTTTTCTGCGTGGCCGAGGCCCTGGATTGGCTGGCCCGCCCGGCTTGATAAGGGGATTGGGGGATGGCAATGCTGGACAAGGGGCTCAAGCAGCGCATGGTCGGTGCGCTGGTGCTGGTAGCGCTGGCGGTGATCTTCCTGCCGATGCTGCTGTCACGTGAAGACGAGATGCGTCGTGTGGTGGTGGAGGCCCCGGCAATGCCTCAGGCTCCGGCCGCTACCGAGATCGTGGTCGAGCCTGCCGAGGTCGTCGAGCCCGAGCAACTGCCGCAGGAGCATGTGCCGGTCGAAGAGGTGGAGCCGCAGATCGTCGAGGTGCCGGAGCAGCCCAAGCAAGCGCCGGTACCTGCCGTTCAGCCAAGCGCGCCGGAGCAGGCCAAGACCGAGCAGAGCGTCGCGACAGCTTCCGCCAAGCCCGAGGGGCGTCTGGATGCCAACAACCTGCCGATCAGTTGGTCGGTACAGTTGGCCAGTCTGTCCAGTCGCGGCGGTGCGGAGAACCTGCAGAAGACCCTGCGTAGTCAGGGTTACAACGCCTATATCCGTACCTTCGACGGCATGAACCGTGTGTTCGTCGGTCCGTTGATCGAGCGTGCCGAAGCCGAGCGTCTGCGCGACCAGCTCAACCGTCAGCACAAACTCAGCGGGTTTGTCGTGCGCTTCCAGCCAGAGGCCGGTTGAGCCCATCGTTGATGTGCAACGCCCGGTTACCCGATTCGCCGGGCTCTGCTAAAATGCTCCGCCTTTTCCGCTGGTAGGCCGCACCGTGGTATTCACCTGGGTCGATTGGGCGATCATCGCCGTCATCGCCATTTCTAGTCTGATCAGCCTCAAGCGCGGCTTCGTCAAGGAAGCCTTGTCGCTGCTGACCTGGATCATCGCAGGTGTGGTCGCCTGGATGTTTGGTGGCGCACTGGCCCAGCATCTCGTCGAATTCATCGAAACACCTTCGGCACGGGTGATCGCCGCCTGTGCCATTCTCTTCATCGCCACCTTGCTGGTGGGCGCGCTGGTCAATTTCCTGATCGGTGAGCTGATCCGTGTGACAGGCCTGTCCGGTACCGACCGTTTTCTCGGCATGGTATTCGGCGCTGCGCGGGGTGGCTTGCTGGTCGTGCTGCTGGTCGGGCTGATCAGCCTGGCACCGGTGGAGCAGGATACGTGGTGGCAGCAGTCGCAACTGGTGCCGCATTTTCTGATGGTCGCCGACTGGTCGAAGAACCTCATTCTGGGGTGGTCCGAGCAGTGGTTTACCGGTGGTTCGGCTAACCCAGCCGATCTGCTTTAAAAGAGTGGCCGGTGCGGACCAACCGCTGCGCCGGACGCTGAATTAGCCTGAATTATCTAGCAGGGGTCGTGGCACATGTGTGGCATCGTCGGTATCGTCGGTAAATCGAACGTCAATCAGGCGCTGTATGACGGGCTGACCGTCCTCCAGCACCGCGGCCAGGATGCTGCCGGTATTGTCACCAGCCATGATGGCCGCCTGTTCCTGCGCAAGGACAATGGTCTGGTGCGCGATGTCTTCCAGCAGCGCCACATGCAGCGCCTGGTCGGCCATATGGGCATCGGCCACGTGCGTTACCCAACTGCGGGCAGCTCCAGCTCGGCCGAAGCGCAGCCGTTCTATGTCAACTCTCCGTATGGCATCACCCTGGCGCACAACGGCAACCTGACCAACGTCGAGCAGTTGGCCAAGGAAATCTACGAGTCCGACCTGCGTCATGTGAACACCAATTCCGATTCGGAAGTGCTGCTCAACGTATTCGCCCATGAGCTGGCCCAGCGCGGCAAGCTGCAGCCGACCGAGGAAGACGTGTTCGCCGCCGTCACTCACGTGCATGAGCGCTGCCTGGGTGGCTACGCCGTAGTGGCGATGATCACCGGCTATGGCATCGTCGGCTTCCGCGACCCCAATGGCATTCGCCCGATCGTCTTCGGTCAGCGTCACACCGACGAAGGCGTGGAGTACATGATCGCCTCGGAAAGTGTGTCGCTGGATGTGCTCGGCTTCACCCTGATCCGCGACCTCGCCCCGGGCGAAGCGGTGTACATCACCGAAGAAGGCCAATTGTTCACTCGTCAGTGCGCTGCCAATCCAAAATACGCGCCATGCATTTTCGAGCACGTCTACCTGGCTCGTCCTGATTCGATCATGGACGGCATCTCGGTGTACAAGGCGCGCCTGCGCATGGGCGAGAAGCTGGCCGACAAGATTCTCCGCGAGCGTCCTGACCACGACATCGACGTTGTCATCCCGATTCCCGACACCAGCCGCACTGCAGCGTTGGAGTTGGCCAATCACCTGGGCGTGAAATTCCGCGAGGGCTTCGTCAAGAACCGCTACATCGGCCGTACCTTCATCATGCCCGGCCAGGCGGCGCGCAAGAAATCCGTGCGGCAGAAACTCAATGCCATCGAGCTGGAGTTCCGCGGTAAGAACGTGATGCTGGTCGATGACTCCATCGTGCGTGGCACCACCTGCAAGCAGATCATCCAGATGGCCCGCGAGGCCGGCGCGAAGAATGTCTATTTCTGCTCGGCTGCGCCAGCGGTGCGCTACCCGAACGTCTATGGTATCGACATGCCCAGCGCCCACGAGCTGATCGCCCATGGCCGCACCACCGAGCAGGTGTGCGAGCTGATCGGCGCCGACTGGCTGGTTTATCAGGACCTGCCGGACCTGATCGAAGCGGTCAGCGGCAGCAAGAAGATCAAGATCGACAACTTCGACTGTGCGGTATTCGATGGCAAGTACGTGACCGGCGACGTCGACGATGCCTACCTGAACCGCATCGAGCAGGCGCGCAACGATGCCAGCAAGGCCAAGTCGCAGGCGGTCAGTGCGATTATTGATTTGCACAATAACTGAGCGGCACACTCTGCATAATCGTTTGAAGTCCGGGCCCTAGTGGCCCGGCCTGTTTTCTGGATGAGGAATTGCTATGACACTGGAATGGGAAGCGGGTCGGCTAGACAGCGATCTGGACGGCGTTGGCTTCGACACCTTGGCGGTGCGTGCCGGTCAGCATCGCTCGCCGGAAGGGGAGCACGGCGAGGCGCTGTTTCTGACCTCCAGCTATGTGTTCCGTACCGCAGCTGACGCGGCTGCACGTTTTGCCGGTGAAGTGCCGGGCAACGTCTATTCGCGTTACACCAACCCCACCGTACGCACTTTCGAGGAACGCATCGCGGCGCTGGAAGGCGCCGAGCAGGCGGTGGCGACCGCGTCCGGCATGTCGGCGATCCTCGCCATCGTCATGAGCCTGTGCAATGGCGGCGACCACGTGCTGGTGTCGCGCAGCGTGTTCGGCTCCACCATCAGCTTGTTCGAGAAGTACCTCAAACGCTTCGGCATCGAGGTGGATTACGTGCCGCTGGCTGATCTGAATGCCTGGCAGGGCGCGTTCAAGCCCAATACCAAACTGCTGTTCGTCGAGTCGCCCTCCAATCCGCTGGCCGAACTGGTGGATATTGCCGCGCTGGCCGAGATCGCCCATGCCCGTGGTGCACTGCTGGCGGTGGACAACTGCTTTTGCACACCGGCGCTGCAACAACCGCTGAAGCTCGGTGCCGATATCGTTATGCACTCGGCGACCAAGTACATCGACGGCCAGGGCCGTGGCCTGGGTGGTGTGGTCGCGGGGCGCAGCGAGCAGATGAAGGAGGTGGTGGGCTTCCTCCGTACCGCCGGGCCGACCCTCAGCCCGTTCAACGCCTGGATGTTCGTCAAGGGCCTGGAAACCCTGCGCATTCGGATGCGTGCGCAGAGCGAGAGCGCGCTGCAGCTGGCGCTGTGGTTGGAGCAGCAGCCACAGGTCGAGCGTGTGCATTACGCCGGTCTACCCAGCCACCCGCAGCACGAGCTGGCGAAAAAGCAGCAGAGCGCCTTCGGTGCCGTGGTCAGTTTCGAGGTCAAGGGTGGCCGCGAGGCTGCGTGGAGGGTGATCGATGGCACGCGTGTCATCTCCATCACCACCAACCTGGGCGACACCAAAACCACCATCGCTCACCCGGCTACTACCTCGCATGGCCGCCTGACGCCGCAGGAGCGCGCCAATGCCGGTATCAGCGACAGCCTGATTCGCGTTGCGGTGGGCCTGGAAGAGCTGGAAGACCTGAAAGCAGACCTGGCGCGCGGCCTGGCTACGCTCTGATGTTGGAGTGGGGAAGTGATGACACGTCCAATAACGGGCGTGTCGCGCTGGTCACCGGTGCAGCGCGCGGTATAGGTCTTGGGATCAGTGCCTGGTTGATCACCGAGGGCTGGCAGGTCGTGTTGGCCGACGTCGATCGTGAGCGTGGCTCAAAGGTGGCGCGCGTGCTGGGTGACAATGCCTGGTTCGTCGCTATGGATGTGGCGAAGGAAGATCAGGTCAGTGTCGGCGTTGCCGAGATTCTTGGCCAGTTCGGTCGTCTCGACGCGCTGGTGTGCAATGCGGCGATTTCCGATCCCTACACGCCGCCGCTGGAGTCGCTTGATCTCAAGCGCTGGAATCGCATGCTCGCGGTGAATCTGACCGGCGCCATGCTGCTGGCCAAGCACTGTGCGCCTTATTTGCGAGGGCACCGAGGCGCCATTGTCAACATCGCTTCTACTCGCGCCAGCCAGTCCGAGGCCGACTGCGAGGCATACGCCGCGAGCAAGGGTGGGCTGGTCGCACTGACCCATGCGTTATCCGTCAGTCTCGGTCCCGAGGTTCGCGTCAATTGTGTCAGTCCGGGGTGGATCGATGCCCGGGACCCGTCGCAGCAACGGCTGGAGCCGCTATCGGTATTCGACCATGCTCAGCATCCGGTCGGCCGAGTGGGCACGGTGGAGGATGTGGCGGCTCAGGTCGCCTGGCTGCTGTCCGATGCGGCAGGTTTCATCACGGGGCAGGAGTTCGTCATCGACGGTGGCATGAGCCGCAAGATGATCTTTCAGGATTGAATGCTTGGGCAGCGAGCTCTGCTCGCCGAGCGCGGCCCTGAAGCCTTCGAGCACAGCTCGCTCCTGCGGATTCAACAGAAACGAAAAAGGCTCCCGAGGGAGCCTTTTTCATGCGGGCCTGAATTACATGTTGGGGTAATTCGGGCCGCCGGTGCCTTCCGGCGCCACCCAGGTGATGTTCTGGGCCGGGTCCTTGATGTCGCAGGTCTTGCAGTGCACGCAGTTCTGCGCGTTGATCTGGAACTTCTTCTCGCCGTCTTCCTGCGTCACCACTTCGTATACGCCGGCGGGGCAGTAGCGCTGCGCCGGTTCGTCGTACAGCGGCAGGTTCTTGGCCAGCGGGATGCTCGGGTCGGTGAGCTTCAGGTGGCAGGGCTGTTCTTCTTCGTGGTTGGTGTTGGAGAGGAACACCGAACTCAGTTTGTCGAAGCTCAGTTTGCCGTCCGGTTTCGGGTAGGCGATCTTCGCGCACTCGGCCGCCGGCTTCAGGCAGGCGTAATCCGGCTTGTTGTCGTGCAGGGTGAAGGGCGCCTTGCCGCCGAAGATGTTCTGATCCAGCCAGTTGATGCCGCCGCCGATGATGGCGCCGTACTTGTGGATGGCTGCACCGAAGTTGCGGCTGCGGAACAGTTCGTCGTACAGCCAGCTGGCTTTGAAACCGTCGACGTAGTTGGTCAGCTCGTCGCCGCCTTCACGGCCGGCAGTCAGGGCTTCTGCGATGGCGTCAGCAGCCAGCATGCCGGACTTCATGGCGGTGTGGCTGCCCTTGATTTTGGCGAAGTTCAGGGTGCCGAGATCGCAGCCGATCAGCGCGCCGCCCGGGAAGACCATTTTCGGCAGCGAATTCAGGCCGCCTTTGCAGATGGCGCGGGCACCATAGGCAACGCGCTTGCCGCCTTCCAGGTACTGGGCAATCACCGGGTGGTGCTTGTAGCGCTGGAACTCGTCGAACGGCGACAGGTGCGGGTTGGCGTAGGACAGGTCGATGATCAGGCCCACTACGACCTGGTTGTTTTCCAGGTGATAGAGGAAGGAGCCGCCTGTGTTCTCGGTGCCCATGATGTCCATCGGCCAGCCGGCAGTGTGTACCACCAGGCCCTGGTCATGTTTGGCCGGATCGATGTCCCAGATTTCCTTGATGCCGATGCCGTAATGCTGAGCGTCGGCTTCGCTGTCGAGGTTGTACTTCTTGATCAGCTGTTTGCCGATATGGCCGCGGCAGCCTTCGGCGAACAGAGTGTACTTGGCGCGCAGTTCCATGCCGGGAGTGTAGTAACCTTCCTTGGGGTTGCCTTCACGGTCGACGCCCAGGTCGCCGGTGACGATGCCGCGTACCACGCCATTCTCATCGATCAGCGCTTCCTGAGCAGCGAAGCCCGGATAGATCTCGACGCCCAGGTTCTCGGCCTGCTGAGCCAGCCAGCGGCACAGGTTGCCCAGGGAAATGATGTAATTGCCTTCGTTGTGCATGGTTTTCGGCACAAAGAAGTCAGGAATTCGGGTAGCCTTGTCAGCGTCGCGCAGCAGGTAGATGTCATCGCGCTTGACCGGGGTGTTCAGCGGGGCGCCAAGCTCTTTCCAGTCCGGGAAGAGTTCGTTCAGGGCGCGCGGCTCGAAGACCGCACCGGAGAGAATGTGAGCGCCAACTTCGGAGCCTTTCTCGACCACGCAGACGCTGATCTCCTGGCCCGCTTCTGCGGCTTTCTGCTTCAGTCGGCAGGCGGCGGACAGTCCGGACGGGCCGGCGCCGACGATGACGACGTCGAACTCCATAAATTCGCGTTCCACAGGCTATCTCCTACTCAAGGCTCTTCGATGTTTTATAGGGGAGGGCGCGGCTCGCTCCCTAAGCACGGCGTGGGCATTATATCTACACCCTCTCGACGGGCCAATACAAACGTTTGTTTGAATTTTCTGTAGGCCTGTTAGAATCGTACTACATCGCGGATGACCGGCCAGTTCGCTGTATTGACCGGGCCAGGCCGCGGGGTCAAGATACGGGCGGTTTTGCGCTCGCCGTCTGAGCTGAAAGGTTGGTTTGCGGCCCATTTTGCATCACTGGCCAGGCTCGCTTGGGCGACATTCTTATTCACCGGAGAGTAACGAGGAATCCATGAAGGTTCTTGTAGCTGTCAAACGAGTGGTCGACTACAACGTCAAGGTCCGCGTAAAGGCGGACAACAGCGGCGTCGACCTCGCCAACGTCAAGATGTCCATGAACCCCTTCTGCGAAATCGCCGTGGAAGAAGCCGTACGCCTGAAGGAGAAAGGCGTGGCGAGCGAAATCGTCGTCGTCTCCATTGGCCCGGCTACTGCCCAGGAGCAACTGCGCACCGCGCTGGCCCTCGGCGCCGACCGTGCCATCCTGGTCGAATCCAATGATGAGCTGAACTCCCTGGCCGTCGCCAAGCTGCTCAAGGCAGTGGTCGACAAGGAGCAGCCGCAACTGGTGATCATGGGCAAGCAGGCCATCGACAGCGACAACAACCAGACCGGCCAGATGCTGGGCGCCCTGACCGGCTTCGGCCAAGGCACCTTCGCCTCCAAGGTCGAAGTGGTTGGCGACAAGGTCAACGTCACCCGTGAAATCGATGGCGGTCTGCAGACCGTTGCACTTAACCTGCCGGCGATCGTCACCACCGATCTGCGCCTGAACGAGCCGCGCTACGCATCGCTGCCGAACATCATGAAGGCCAAGAAGAAGCCGCTGGAAACCGTTACCCCGGACGCTCTGGGCGTTTCCACCGCCTCCACCGTCAAGACCCTGAAAGTCGAAGCGCCGGCCGCTCGCAGCGCTGGCATCAAGGTCAAGTCCGTGGCTGAACTGGTCGAGAAACTGAAGAACGAGGCGAAGGTAATCTAAATGACTATCCTGGTTATCGCTGAACACACCAATGCCGCTCTGGCTGCCGCTACCCTGAACACCGTTGCTGCTGCGCAGAAGATCGGTGGCGATATTCACGTTCTGGTCGCTGGTGCCAACGCTGGCGCTGCTGCCGAAGCCGCTGCCAAGATCGCTGGTGTGGCCAAGGTACTGGTTGCCGACAACGCCGCCTATGCCAACCAGTTGCCGGAGAACGTCGCTCCGCTGGTAGCTGAGCTGGGCAAGGGCTACAGCCACATCCTGGCTGCCGCCACCAGCAACGGCAAGAACATCCTGCCGCGCGTCGCTGCTGCACTGGACGTCGATCAGATCTCCGAGATCATCGCCGTTGAAAGCGCCGACACCTTCAAGCGCCCGATCTATGCCGGTAACGCCATCGCGACCGTACAGTCCTCGGCTGCCATCAAGGTGATCACCGTGCGTAGCACCGGTTTCGACGCCGCTGCTGCCGAAGGTGGCTCCGCTACCGTTGAAGCCGTTTCCGGTCCGGCTGATGCCGGCAAGTCCGCCTTCGTCGGCGAAGAACTGGCCAAGTCCGATCGTCCGGAACTGACCGCTGCCAAGATCGTCGTATCCGGCGGCCGTGGCATGGGCAATGGTGACAACTTCAAGCACCTCTACGCCCTGGCCGACAAGCTCGGCGCTGCCGTCGGCGCCTCCCGCGCTGCGGTCGATGCCGGCTTCGTACCGAACGACATGCAGGTCGGTCAGACCGGCAAGATCGTCGCGCCGCAGCTGTACATCGCCGTCGGTATCTCCGGTGCGATCCAGCACCTGGCCGGCATGAAGGACTCCAAGGTGATCGTGGCGATCAACAAGGACGAAGAAGCGCCGATCTTCCAGGTTGCCGACTACGGTCTGGTTGCCGACCTGTTCGAAGCTGTACCGGAGCTGGAAAAGTTGGTCTAAGCCATTTTCCGCTACGAAAAAACCCGCTCTCGAGCGGGTTTTTTTATGGCTCAGCGTCAGCACTCCATCATGGGTTCAGACTCTGCAGAAATTCACGATAGAGCAGGGCGCTTGCTTCGGGGCGCTCGAGCATGGGCGCGTGGCCGACGTTATCCATGATTACCACGCTGGAATTGCGCAGCAGGGGCTTCATGATCTCGATGCTGGATACATCGAGCACGCGATCCTGTTTGCCCCAGAGTAGCAGCGTGGGGGCCTGGATTTTTGTCAGCTCGGGTTCCAGGGGAATGCTGCGTTCCACCAGTTGTTTGAACACCAGATCGTAATGCTCGGCTTTAGCCATGGAGCGCTCGCCTAGATAGTGCTTGAGCGATTCCGGCAGATAGGGCGGTTCGACGAAAACGAACCGCAGCAATTTTTCGAAGTCTTGCGGCTGCTTGACCACCAGTGGATTGGGTTCGCCACGAATCAATAGTTGGTACAGCTCACTCTTGTTCGGGCTGTCGATGCCGGCATTGGCGAACAGTGCCAGCGAGCGCACTCGATCCGGGTAGCGCGCTGCATAGAGTGCGGCGATCTGTCCGCCCATCGAGTTACCCAGCACGTGTGCCTGTTGAATGCCCATGGCATCGAGGATGTTCGCCAGGCGCTCAGCCTGGGTGCCGACGTCATAGCTGCCAGGCGGCAAGTCGCTGTCGCCGAACCCGGGCAGGTCCAGCGCGATGACGCGATAGTCCTTGGTCAGGTAGCGAGAAAAGCGCAGCCAGTTATCCTTGTCTGCGGCAAACCCGTGGAGCAGCACCAGGGTTTCGCCGCTCGCCGGTCCTCCCTGGTAATAATGGATGTTAAGATTGTGGACAGCTAGCTGCTCATGACTCAGTCCGGCGCGGTACTGTTCTATCAGACGAAGACTGGCCAGTTGAGTCGCAGGAAAGAAGTACAGGGTGGCCGCCATGCCTGACAGCAGGAGCAGCAATAAGAGCAGCAATAAGAGCAGCAGTTTTTTCATGGCGCGTCCTTATCGCGAATTATTATGGCGACGCCATTAAGCTAGCATGAACACAGAGGTTTCCGGGGGGCCAAGCCTACCCGCCGATCAACGCATAACCGAGAGTAGCCAATGCCTGAGCGTTGTCTGTTTAAGTCGCTGTTGCTGTGGTGTGCACTGGCCGTGATGCCCAGCATTGCCTTGGCCGCGGGTAAGTGCGAACGGCTGGTGGCGACCGGCAACCCCGAGTATCCGCCGTATCTCTGGCGCGATCCGCAGAATCCGCAGCAACTGGTCGGTGCCAATGTCGATATGCTCAAGCATCTGGCCAAAGAGCTGGGAGTGGTGATCGACGTGATCTATACCGGGCCTTGGTCGCGCGCGCAGGACGAAGTGCGCACGGGCCGTGTCGACCTGCTTGCAGGCGCGTTCTTGACGCTGCCGCGCCTGGAGAGCATGGACTACGTACACCCGGCATTCTTCTTCACTCCGAGCGTGGTCTGGGTGCGCAAGGGCGAAGCTTTCCCCTACGGCAGCTGGATCGACCTGCAGGGGCACACTGGCGACACGCTGGTGGGCAACAGCTTCGGTCAGCAGTTCGATACCTTTGCCAAGCAGAACCTGACGCTCGAGGGTGTGTCCAGTCTGACCCAGGCGTTCCAGAAGTTGTTGCTCGGTCGCACTGACTACGTGCTCTATGAGCGTTACCCCGGCTTGGCGCTGGCCGAGACACTGGGTATGGACGATGATCTTGAGGTGCTGGACCCGCCAATCTCCAGCGAGGGCCTTTACCTCACCCTTTCGCATAATTCGGCGTGTAACGAGCCCTGGCTGCGTGGTCAGCTGGCGCGGAAGATGACAGAAATGGTCGCCGCCGGGCTGCCTGAGCAGTTCCTGAAAAGCAATCTGGAACTGTGGAAGGCGCAGCAAATGCAGCCCGATCCGGTCGGCGACGTTACTCAGTAGGAAATTTTCGTGATTAATCGACCCCTTCCCTTGCTGCTGGCGCTGGGCCTGACGGCTTGCGCGAGCGATCCCGCGCCCACCGAGCAACTGCGCCTGACCGAGCAGGCATTGGCGCAGACCAAGTCCCTGGGTGTAGTCAGCGAGCAGTCCGAGTCGTTGCGCCGGGCTGAAGAGAAGTTCGCTCAGGCCCAGGCGGCCATGCAGGACGGTGAAAACAAACAGGCACGCCAACTCGCCGAGCAGGCGGAGCTGGATGCGCGCCTGGCCGAGGCCGAGCATCTTAATGGCAAAGGCCGCGAGCAACTGACCGAGCTCAACCAACGTATCGGCCGTCTGCGCCAGCAACTGGGGGCGATGTAATGAGGGCTTTGGTTTATCTCGGTGGCCTGGCTCTAGTCGGTGTATTCCTTAATGGTTGTGCGAGCAATCAGCCGGCGGGCGAGCAAGCGCTGGAAGAGGCGCGCCTGAGCTTCCAGTCGGTCAAGGAGGACCCCAACGTCCTACGTGCCGCGCCCAAGGACGTGATCCGGGCGGGGGAGTCGCTGGCTCGTGCCGAACGGCTTTCCAGCTACTGGGGCAGCGGCGATGATGTGCGTCATTACGCTTACCTCAGCCAGCGCTATGCCGAGATCGCTCGGCAGCACAGCGATATCAGTCTCAATCACGAGCGTGCCGCCAAGCTCGAGTTGGAGCGTCAGCGCCTGCAATTGACCTTGCGTGAGGCCAAGCTGCTCAGCGTGCAGCAGCACAACGGCTGGCTGGAAGAGCAGATGGTCAGTCTGGCTACCAGCGAGACCGAGCGTGGACTGGTCATGACCCTGGGCGACATGTTGTTCGACGCCGGTCGTGCCGATCTGCAGCCGGCGGCCAATCGCACCGTGCTCAAGCTCGTCCAGTTCCTGCAGATCAACCCACAACGACGCGTACGTATCGAGGGTTATACCGACAATACCGGTGATGCCGCCGAGAATCTCGAGCTCTCGCGGGCGCGCGCGCAGGCTGTGGCCGACTTGCTGGTCGACCTGGGCGTGGATGCCAAGCGTATTCAGGTGGTTGGCTACGGCGTGGACTTTCCCGTCGCAGAAAACGCCTCGGCACGCGGCCGGGCGCAGAATCGGCGGGTGGAGATCGTCTTTTCCGACGAGCGAGGTCAGCTGGGCGCAGAGCGTTGAGTCGCTGACACAGAATCTGAAAACCCCGGCGCGTCCGGGGTTTTTTATGCTTTGAAGATAGCGACGACTCGTCGCGTCTCCCGCAGACCTGGCCGTATCAGAAAAACAGATTGCATCTGTGCCGGTACAATTGTGTAGCAATAGGTTACTGTTATGCTCAAGTACCCAGGAGGATATCGCCATGACCAATCTGCTGCTCTATCAACGTATCGCCCAGCAGTTGGCCGAGGATATTCGTCGTGGTGTCTATCAGCCCGGTGAGCGCGTGCCTTCGGTGCGCAAGATGAGCGCCCAGCTCAATGTCAGCCATGCCACGGTGTTGCAGGCGTACGCCAATCTCGAGGATCAGGGCCTGATCCGAGCGCGGCCACAGTCGGGCTTCTACGTACATCAGACACCGGCACTGACCGCGCCGACGCCGGATATCGCCAAGGTCGAGCGGCCAGGCCTGGTCACTCGTGCCAGCATCATCAACCAGGTCCTCACCGAGTCGCGCCGCGAAGGTGTGTTCCCGCTAGGCGCAGCGGTGCCGCATGTCGATTACCTGCCGGTGCGCGCACTGCACCAGCAACTGGCCAAGGTTACCCGTTTTCACAGCCCGCGCGCCTTCAGCTACATGTTCAGCCCCGGTTTCGAGCCGTTGCGCCGCCAGGTGGCGATCCGCATGCGCGATGCCGGCGTGGTGGTCGACCCGTCCGAGGTGGTGATTACCCACGGCTGCGTCGATGCGCTGCAGATGAGCCTGCGCGTGCTGACCAAGCCGGGCGATCTGATCGCGGTGGAGTCGCCGACCTACTACGGCTTGCTGCAACTGGCAGATCTGCTGGGGCTCAAGGTCATCGAGATCCCTTGCGACCCGACCACAGGCATCAGCCTCGAAGCGCTGCAGTTGGCGGCCAACCAGTGGCCGATCAAGGCGCTGGTGCTCACTGCACGCCTATCCAATCCACTGGGTGGCACCATCCCCGAGGAGCGTCAGCGCCAGTTGCTGCGCCTGGCAGGTGATTACGATTTCCAGATCGTCGAGGACGATATCTACGGTGAGCTGATGTTCGAACAGGGGCCGACCAAGGCGCTGAAATCGCATGATCGCGACAGCCGGGTGATCTATTGCTCGAGCTTCTCCAAGACGCTTTCGCCCGGGGTGCGCATCGGCTGGATCGTCGCCGGCAAGTATCAGGACGAGATCCAGCGGCTGCAGACCTTCTCCACCCATTCGGCGTGCAGCGTTACCCAGATGGCGGTGGCGGCCTACCTGGAGAATGGCGGGTACGACCGTCACCTGCGGCATATCCGCCAGGAGTACCGCAAGAACCTCAGTGCCTTCCAACTGGCGGTGCAGCAGTATTTCCCGGTCGGTACGCAAATGACCCGGCCCAAAGGCGGCTTCATTCTCTGGGTCAGCCTGCCGGCACGGGTCAACACCAAGGATCTGCACGTGCGTGCGCTGCAACAGGGCATCTCCATCGCGCCGGGGCTGATCTTCAGCAACACCGAGCAGTTCAACCACTGCGTGCGCCTCAACTGCGGCATCCCGTGGAACCGCGAGGCCGAAAGAGCGCTGATGACCTTGGGCATGCTGGCTACGCAGCTATGCCAGGAGGCGGGCGGTTCCTGGGAAGATTGAAATAACCCTCCAGGCTTAACCCGCTTCATCGAAGGTCTGCGTCTACCTGAGCGAAGGTCTCGTGCCATTGCTCAGGAGGTGCACCATGCCCGTTTATTCTTCGCTGCTCGTTCGTCCATTCGCCGTCGGTTTTTCGGCGGGTACATTGCTCCTACTCGTCGCCTGCAGCGCCTCTGGCCCGGAGCCGGAAGCCCAGGCCAATTCGGAGCCGGCGCCGTCACTCGTACGTGAACGCCTGGCTGCGCCTGCGGCGGCCGAGATGCATGTCGAGGCCAGTCAGAAGCGCATGGCGCCGATGGCCTACGCGCCGGCCCCCATCGCCGATATCCTGCCGCCGAGCTACCGTGATGAGTCGCGCGAGCAGTACCAAGCCTATGCCGACAATCCGGTATTCGCCGTTGCCGAAACGCCGGTGTCCACCTTCAGCATTGACGTCGACACCGGTAGCTATGCCAACGTGCGGCGCTTCCTCAATGACGGGCAACTGCCACCGAAGGATGCCGTGCGACTCGAAGAGCTGGTCAACTACTTCCCCTATGCCTATCCGTTGCCGCAGGGGGATGTGCCTTTCGGCGTCAGCACCGAACTGGCGGTGACGCCGTGGAACCCGCAGACGCGTCTGCTGCGCATCGCCATCAAGGCATCGGATCGCAGCGTCGAGGAGCTACCGCCGGCCAACCTGGTGTTTCTGGTCGATGTGTCCGGGTCGATGCACCGCCGCGAAGGCCTGCCCATGGTGCAGGGCACGCTGAAGTTGCTGGTCGATCAGTTGCGCCCGCAGGATCGGGTGTCACTGGTTACCTACGCTGGTGACAGCCAGGTGCTGCTGGACTCCGCGCCAGGCAGCGATAAGGCGAAGATTCGTGCGGCCATCGATCAACTGACAGCCGGTGGCTCGACGGCGGGCGAGTCGGGCATTCAGCTGGCTTACCAGCAGGCGAGCAAGCACCTGATCGATGGCGGCATCAACCGCATCCTGCTGGCCACCGATGGGGACTTCAACGTCGGCATCAGCGGCTTCGACAGCCTCAAGCAGTTGGCTGCTGACAAGCGCAAGAGTGGTGTTTCGCTGACTACCCTGGGTTTTGGCGTGGACAACTACAACGAGCGCCTGATGGAGCAACTGGCCGACGCCGGCAACGGCAACTACGCCTACATCGACAACCTGCGCGAGGCGCGTAAGGTGTTGGTGGATCAGCTCAGCTCGACCCTCGCCACCGTGGCCAGCGACGTGAAGCTGCAACTGGAATTCAACCCGAGCGAGATTAGCGAGTACCGCTTGCTGGGCTACGAGAACCGCGCACTCAAGCGCGAGGATTTCAGCAATGACAAGGTCGATGCCGGTGATATCGGCGCTGGTCACACCGTCACTGCGCTATACGAGATTGTCCCCGCCGGCGGCAAGGGCTGGCTGGAGCCGCTGCGCTATCAGGCCGCGACCTCGCCAGCGGGCAAGACGGGCGAACTGGCCTGGCTGCGGATTCGCTACAAGGCGCCGGGGGAGGTGAGCAGTCGACTGCTGGAACGCCCCATCGCGCGTGCCGAGGCCAAGCCGATGAACTCCGCCAGCGAGGATCTGCGCTTCGCCGCTGCGGTCGCGGCCTTCGCCCAGCAGCTCAAGGACGGTCGTTACACCGGTGACTTCGGTCTGGCGCAGAGCATCGAGCTGGCGCGCTCGGCCAAGGGTGAGGATCGCTTCGGCCTGCGTGGCGAGTTCATCCAACTGGCCGAAATTGCCCAGAGCCTGCACACTTCCGGCTCCACCCCTGCACGAGTTCAGCAGTGAACGTACCTCTCACGGATGACGACGCCGCTCTATTGCGGCGTTACCGCCGCGGCGATGCCGCGGCCTTCAACGCGCTGTACCAGCGTCATCGGCCGGGCTTGTTCCGCTTTCTGCTCGGCCTGTGTGGCGACCATGCCCTGGCCGAGGAAGTGTTCCAGGAAACCTGGATGAGCCTGATCCGCAGCCAGAGCGAGCAGCGCGAGGCGGTGCTGTTCAAGACCTGGCTGTACCAGATCGCCCGCAACCGCCTGATCGACCACTGGCGCAAGACGGGCCGTCATCAGGCCGGACATGACGAGTATGACGAAGGCCAGCACGCCCAGGCCGACCCGCGACCCGGCCCCGAGCAGCAATGGAGCTTGAGCCGCGATAGCGAACGACTGCAGGCGGCACTGGCCGATCTGCCGGAAGATCAGCGCGAGGTGTTCCTGTTGCGTGCTCATGGCGACCTGGAACTGAACGAGATTGCCGAGTTGACCCGCACACCGGCCGAGACGGTCAAGAGCCGTCTGCGCTATGCCCTGCAGAAACTGCGCCGGCTGCTGGCCACCGAGGAGTTGTCCGCATGACCCATGAACGAGAACCGCTGGATCACGAACAAGAGCTGTTGGCGCATTTCCGTGCCCATGGCAGCGGTGAACCCTCTGCCGAGATGGATGCACGTATTCTGGCGGCGGCCAGTGCGGCTGCCCGTGAAACGCAGCAGGCCGCCAAGGCTGAATCGAGCTGGGCGCAGCGCTTGCACCAATGGCTGTTTGGCAGCGGTCGCCAGCGCTGGTCGGTGGCGGTAGCCGGTCTGGCTTGCCTGGGGATCGGCGTCAGCCTGACCTGGCGTACGCTGGAGCAAACGCCTGAGGCCTTCGATGCCGTGCCGCCGAGCGTGGCGATGAGCCCTGCCGCGCCAGCACCTGCGCCGATGGCGGCCAAGCGTGCGGCCGAGACTGAATCGATGGCGCGTATGGCTGTTCCTCAGGAGCGCATGAGGAGCCAGGCCCCTTCTACCGATAGAGCGGAGGCACCGATGGCCAGCGCGGCGGCAATTGCTCCGATGGCAGAACTGGTGATCCAGAGCGAACCACGCGAGGCGTTGCTGCGTCTGCTGGAGCTGCGCAAGGCCAATAAGCAGGAGGAGGCGCAGCGGTTGCTGGAGCAGCTCAAGGCCGATTATCCGCAACTGGATATCGAGGCCGAGCTCGAGCATCTGGCTAAGGAGCCGTCAGCCGAATGAGCTTCCGGGTAAAAGTCGTGTAAGTCGACTTGTCAGGCGCGCCCAGGCGGAGGAGCATGGGCACGTTACTGATCGAGTTACCCTTGTCCCATGATGCGTAAGTCCATTTTACTGTTGCTGTGTTTAGGGCTCCTTAGTGCGTGTGAGCGTGCGCCTGAGCCTGTTGCGCAGCAGCCTGCACCTGAGCCCGCAGTGTTCACCGCGCCTGAGCCAGCGCCCGTTGCCGAGGTTGCCAAGCCCAAACCGGTCGAACCTGCACCGCCTGCCAAGGTGGTCGAAAACAAACCCCTGCCTCCCGCCAAACCGCCCGTCGCCGCCAAGCCCAAGCCTGCTGCGGCACCACAGCCCAAGACAGCCGAGCCCGAATCGAAGCTGGCGCTGGATCTCAGCGTGCCGCAGGAACTGTTCGAGCAGGCACTGGAAAGCGAAACCCACGAAGAGCTCTCGCCGGTGCTGCCACCGCTGTTTGGCGAGAAACCCGAAGTCCAGAGCCCGTTCCAGATCAGCGGTCGGCTGATCAGTAACGAGCGAGTGGATGACTACTGGGATTCCATCGAAGGCGCCGAGGTGCAGTTCGAGTTCAAGCAGTAGCTCAAAAGCGATAACGCTGCTGCTCGATGGCCGCATGGGTTTCACGACTCAGCGGCTGGAAGCTGTCTGCGCCGGGCAGGCGCACGTAGAGTGGGCCATCGACCTGGTTCGGGTCATAGCCGGCCTGCTTCAGGTCGGTCTTCTTGTACTTGAAGGTGCCAGTGGTCTCGACTTCGCCGAGTAGGCGCACGAACAGCGGCGCGGCGTAGGCCGGCAGCTCCGCATCCAGGTGAGCGGCCAGCGCCGCGCCATCCAGCACGCAACCCGGCGCCAGGCGCAGCGCGGCCATGCCGCAACGGCCATTGGTGCCGGGAATCTCCACGCCGTAGACCACCGCATCTTCCACGCCGGGGAAGGCGCCCAGCACATTTTCCACCTCGGTGGTGGAGACGTTCTCGCCTTTCCAGCGAAAGGTGTCGCCGAGGCGGTCGACGAATTGCGCATGCTTGCAGCCGATGTCGCGCATCAGGTCGCCGGTGTTGAACCAGGCGTCGCCCTTCTTGAACACGTCGCGCAGGATCGCCGCCTCGCTCTTGGCGGGGTCGGTGTAGCCGTCGAACGGCCACTTGGCGCTGATCTCGCTGATCAGTAGGCCGGCTTCGCCCTTGTCGGCCTTCTGCAGGAAGCCATTGTTGCCGCGCACGGGGCGGTCGTTCTCCAGGTCGTAGCGGACGATGGCGTAGGTGGCCGGTGTGTAGCCGACGGTATTGTCGAAGTTGAAGACGTTGGTGAAGCCGATGTTGCCTTCGCTGGAGGCATAGAACTCGGTGATCTGCTCGACGCCGAAACGCTGCTTGAACTCGGCCCAGATCGAGGGGCGCAGGCCATTGCCGATCATGCAGCGCAGGCTGTTGCCTCGTTCTGCTGGATGCTCGGGCTGGTTGAGCAGATAGCGGCACAGTTCGCCGATGTAGCCGAAACAGGTGGCCTGGTAGCGCGCCACGTCGCTCCAGAAGGCGCTGGCGGAGAACTTGCGGCGCAGGGCGATGGCCGCGCCGCCGGCCAGTACTGCGCTCCAGCACACAGTGACGGCATTGTTGTGGTAGCAGGGCAGGGTGAGGTAGAGCACGTCGCGTTCGTTCAGGGTCAGGCCGGAATGGCCGAAGCCCCCGTAGGCCTTGATCCACTTGCCATGGCTCATAATCGAGGCCTTGGGCAGGCCGGTGGTGCCGGAGGTGTAGATCAAAAAGCAGGCGTCCTTCATGCGCACATGCTGGCTATCCGGCGGATTGTCCTCGGCCTGGCCGCTGGCGATCTGCGTGAGGTTGAGCCAGCCGTCCGGCGCCTCGCCGGGATCACGCAGGCAATCCTGGTCGGCGATCCAGTAGCGGCACGCCTGCTGGTTATGCAACTGAGCGGCGATTTCCTCGAAGGCGCCGCGCAGTTCGTCACCGATCACCAGAAAGCCGGGCTTTACCAGGTTGAAGCTATGCGCCAGTACCCTGCCGCGCTGGGTGGTGTTGATCAGAGCGCCGACCGCGCCGAGTTTGCTCAGCGCGGCGAGGATCGCCAGCAGTTCCAGGCGGTTTTCCAGCATCACCGCGACCACGTCGCCATGGCCGACGCCCTCGGCCTTGAGCGCCCAGGCCAGGCGGTTGGCCCAGGCATTAAAGGCGCGATAGCTGAGCTGGCGGTGTTCATCCATCAGCGCCGGGCGCTCGGGGTGGCGCTCGGCGGCGCGCTGCAGCGCCCAGGCTAGCGACAGATTCTTCTCGCGGTTACGGATGCCGGCGTAGTAGAGGCCACGCAGCATGCGCGGTACACGCGGCAGGTGTTGCGGCAGGTGGGCCAGGAAGCGGAAGGGCGAAATCAGATCGGCTTGGCTCATGGGGCTCGCACTTGGCTGTTATGAATTGGAGGCGAGTTCTGACTCTAGTCAGCCACACGCGCAGCAACCATGGCTCTGCTGCGCCGAGCGGCGGGCAGATCGGCAAATAGCCTTGCCGTTCGTAGGGTGCGCCGTGCGCACCGGGCCAGGCGCAAATCCCAAGGTTGTCTCGGTGCGCGCTGCGCACCCTACGGGTCAAGGCGCCCCGTAGCCCGGATGCAATCCGGGTAGATCCGTGCATGGGATCCCCGGATTGCATCCGGGCTACGAAGCCGACGCATCCGAGGCCTCAATCGACGAACAGATCCGGCACCAGGCTGCCGCCCGCGGGATCGAAGCGATACGGCTCGAAATCGCTGACGCCCTGTTCGCGCAGGATGTCCTCGTCGATCAGCAGGCGGCCGGTGTTGCTGCGGCCCTGGCTGGCCAGGATCGCGTGGGCTGCGTCGGCCATGATCGCTGGCGTGCGCGCGCGCTTGAAGGCGTCGCGGCTGCCCAGTTCGAACTCGATGGCGGCAGTGGCGATCATGGTCTTCGGCCACAGCGAGTTGACGCTGATGCCGTACTTCTTGAACTCCTCGCTCATGCCCAGGGTAAGCATGCTCATGCCGTACTTGGTGACGGTGTAGGGGCCGTGCTGGGCGAACCACTTGGCGTCGAGGTTGAGCGGCGGGGAGAGGTTGAGGATATGTCCGCCGGCGCTCTTCTTGAGATAGGGCAGGGCCGCCTGGCTGCAGACCATCACCGCGCGGGTGTTGATCTGGTACATCAGGTCGAAACGCTTGGGTTCGAGTTTCTCCACGCCCACCAGCTTGATGGCCCCGGCGTTGTTGATCAGCGCATCGATGCCGCCGAAGTGCTCGGCAGCCTGGGCCATGGCGGCTGCCACAGCCTGTTCGTCACGCACGTCCAGTTGCAGGGCCAGCGCCTTGCCGCCAGCGGCCTCGACCTCGGCGGCGACGCTGAAGATGGTGCCTTCAAGTTTTGGGTGCGGCTCGGCGCTCTTGGCCGCGATGACGATGTTGGCGCCATCGGCGGCGGCCTTGAGGGCGATCTCGCGGCCGATGCCACGGCTGGCGCCAGTGATGAACAGGGTCTTGCCGGAAAGTGACATGGGCGTGCTCCGGTATTGTTGTTATGGGGCTGTGGGAAGGGCCGGGCGGCGATCCGCTTTAGCCGCGATGAACAACGCTCGCGGCTAAAGCCCCTCCCACGGTGATGTGGTCAAACCTCGGCGGCTTCGATCTCCACCAGCAACTGGCGATTCTTCACCTGGTCGCCCTGGCTCACGCCGACGCGGCGAACGATGCCGTCGACGCCAGCCTTGAGCGGGTGCTCCATCTTCATCGCTTCCAGCACCACCAGCAGTTGTCCCTTGCTCACGCTGGCACCCTCGGCGATCAGTACGTCGACGATGGCGCCATCCATCGGTGCCTTCACCGCGCCGCTGCTGGCGGCGTTCTGCCCACCGGCTGGCTCGTGGGTGACATCGACCAGCTCCAGGTTGCCGTGTTCACCATACAGCCACAGGTGTTCGCCTTCGATGTGGTAAGCCTGGCGGCGGCGTACGCCGTCCAGCTCCAAAGTCAGCCAGCGGCCGTCGCTGGCCAGTAGGCGCAAGGACAGCTGTTCCTCGCCCCGGCGCACGCAAAGGTGCGCTTGGGCACCGCTGGCGAGCACGTCCAGCTCCACAGTGTGCTTGTGTTCGCCCTGCTTGAGGACGAAACGCCAGGGCGCGCTGCCGGCGCTGCGCCAGCCGGACAGGCCGGGTTGGTGTGCACGGGCGTCGGCCGAGACCTGATAGAGCAGGGCGGCGGCCATGGCCAGTTCGGCCAGGCTGGCGGTGTGCGGGTGCAGGCTGGGGTCATCAGCGAAGTGTTCGGCGATGAACGCCGTAGTGGCGTTGCCGGCAGCGAACTCCGGGTTCTTGAGCAGGTTGGCGAGGAAGCGCTGGTTACCGTTGACGCCAAGCAGTACGCACTGCTCGACCGCGCGCACCAGCTTGCGCCGGGCCTCGTCGCGGGTTTCGCCGTAGGCGATGACCTTGGCCAGCATCGGGTCGTAGAAAGGGGTGACGGCCTGGCCCTCGACCACGCCGTGATCGATGCGCACACCGGCCAGCAGCTCGGGCTCCCAACGCAGCACCTGGCCGGTTTGCGGCAGGAAGCCGGCGGCCGAATCCTCGGCGTACAGGCGCACTTCCATGGCATGGCCGGTGAGGCGAATGTCGTCCTGCAGCAGCGGCAGGGGCTGGCCCTCGGCTACGCGAATCTGCCAGGCCACCAGATCCTGCCCGGTGATCAGCTCGGTCACCGGGTGCTCGACCTGCAGGCGTGTGTTCATTTCCAGGAAGAAGAATTCGCCGCTGGCGTCGAGCAGAAATTCCACGGTGCCGGCGCCGACGTAGTTGACCGAAGCTGCAGCCTTGACCGCCGCTTCACCCATGGCCTTGCGCAGCTCCGGCGTCATGACCGGGCAGGGTGCTTCCTCGACCACCTTCTGGTGGCGGCGTTGCACCGAGCAGTCGCGTTCGCCCAGGTAGACGATATTGCCGTGCTGGTCGCCGAACACCTGAATCTCCACGTGGCGTGGGCGGATCACTGCGCGTTCGAGGATCAGCTCACCGGAGCCGAAGGCGTTCTGCGCCTCTGAGCGGGCGGTGCGGATCTGCCCCAGCAGTTCGGCGGATTCGTGCACCAGACGCATGCCGCGACCACCACCACCGGCGCTGGCCTTGATCATCAGCGGGTAGCCGATGCGTTCGGCTTCGCTGGCCAGGGTGTCATCATCCTGGGCGGCGCCTTCGTAGCCGGGGATACAGGGCACGCCGGCGTCACACATGGCGATCTTGGACAGGCGCTTGCTGCCCATCAGGTGGATGGCTTCCACGGTCGGGCCGATAAAGACGATGCCGGCTGCTTCACAGGCGCGGGCGAAATCGGCGTTCTCGGAGAGGAAGCCATAGCCGGGGTGAATGGCGTCGGCGCCGGTCTTGCGCGCGGCTTCGATGATGGCGCCGATGCGCAGGTAGGACTGGTTGACCTGGGCCGGGCCGATGCACACGGCTTCGTCGGCGATCTGTACGTGGCGAGCGTCGGCATCAGCCTCGGAGTACACCGCCACGGTGCGGTAGCCGAGTTCGATGGCGGTGCGCATCACCCGGCAGGCGATCTCGCCGCGGTTGGCGATCAGGATCTTGTTGAATGCGGGCATCTTTGTGCTCCTGTGGGGCGATCCCCGGATTGCATCCGGGCTACGTTCTATTTGTTCCCTCTCCCCTTGGGGAGAGGGGAGCTACTACTGAGCCCACTTCGGCTTGCGCTTCTGCACGAAAGCCATGGTGCCCTCGACACCTTCGGCGCCGGTCACAGCGGCGGCGAACTGTTCGGCAGCGCGGTCGAGCAGCGGGCCGAGTGCTTCACGTTCGCTGGCCAGCAGCAGGGCCTTGGTCTGGGCGTTGGCCTGCGGCGCACACTGACGAATTTGCTCCAGGATCTCGTCCAGGCGCTGTTGCAGGGCAGCTTCATCCTGCTCGCAGTAGTGCACCAGGCCCAGACGCAGGGCCTCGGCACCGTCGAAGCGGGCGGCGGTCAGGGCCAGGCGGCGTGCCTGGGTCAGACCGATTCGGTGGACGACGAAGGGCGCGATCTGCGCGGGGAGGATGCCCAGCGTGGTTTCCGGCAGGCCGAACTTGGCGCCGCTGGCAGCGATGGCCACGTCGGAGACGCAAGCCAGGCCGAAGCCACCACCCAGTACGGCACCTTCCAGCACGGCCACCAGTACCTGCGGCGCGGCCTGGGCTTCTTCCAGCAGCGCACCGAAGGCGCGGTTCAGCTCGCGGTAAGCATCGCCACCCTTGGCGCGTGCACCGGCCATGTCCTTGATATCGCCGCCGGCGCAGAAATGGCCGCCAGCGCCGCGCAGAACGAGGGCGCGCACGTTCGGGTCATGACGCACGGCCTCCAGCGTGGCGCGCAGTTCGCCGACCATGGCCAGGCTCATGGCGTTGCGGCTGTCCGGGCGGTTGAGGGTGACGTGCAGCACGCCAGCGTCGAGATTCAGCAGCAGGGTTTCGCAGTGGGGCAGGTCGCTCATGGGGGCACCTTTAGATCGTTCCCACGCTCCGCGTGGGAATGCATTTGGCGACGCTCTGCGTCGCTGGGACGCGGAGCGTCCCGTTATGGGTTCCCACGCGGACGGTTCGACGCCTCGACGTGGGAACCATCAGCTCGCAGAATCGTTCCGGCTATTTTTTCTTTCCGGGCAGAATGCCCATCAGCTTGCAGATGATGCCGAGCATGATTTCGTCGGCACCGCCGCCGATGCTGACGAGGCGCACGTCGCGGTAGGCGCGCGACACCGGGTTGTCCCACATGAAGCCCATGCCGCCCCAGTACTGCAGGCAGGCATCGGATACCTCGCGGCCCAGGCGGCCGGCCTTGAGCTTGGCCATCGACGCCAGCTTGGTCACGTCGCGGCCCTTCACGTATTGCTCGGTGGCCTGGTAGACCAGCGCGCGCAGGGCTTCGATCTCGGTCTGCAACTCGGCCATGCGGAAGTGGATGACCTGGTTGTCGATCAACGGCTGGCCGAAGGTGTGGCGCTGCTTGCAGTAGTCGATGGTGGTGTCGACGCAGTGTTCCAGGCCCTTGATCATGTTGGCCGCGCCGAACAGGCGCTCTTCTTGGAACTGCAGCATCTGCATCATGAAACCGGCGCCTTCGTGGCCGATGCGATAGCGCTGCGGCACGCGCACGTTGTCGAAGAACACCTGGGCGGTCTCGGAGCTGCGCATGCCGAGCTTGTCCAGATGCGGGCTGACGCTGACGCCCGGGGTCTTCATCGGCACCACGATCAGCGACTTGTTGACGTGCGGCTTGTCGTCGCTGGTGTTGGCCAGCAGGCAGATGAAGTCGGCCGACGGCGAGTTGGTGATCCACATCTTGCTGCCGTTGATCACATAGTCGTCGCCGTCCTTGCGCGCAGTGGTCTTCAGGCCCGCCACGTCGGAGCCGGCGCCGACTTCGGAGACGCCGATGCAGCCGACCATCTCGCCGGTGATTGCCGGACGCAGGAACTCTTCGCGCAGCTCATCGGAGCCGAAGCGGGCCAGGGCCGGGGTGCACATGTCGGTCTGCACGCCGATGGACATGGGGATACCGCCGCAATGGATGGTGCCGAACTCTTCGGCGGCGACGATCGAATAGCTGTAGTCCAGGCCCATGCCGCCGAATTTCTCCGGCTTGGAGATGCCCAGCAGGCCCAGCTCGCCGGCCTTCTTGAAAATGTCATGAATGGGGAAGCGGCCTTCCTTTTCCCACTCATCGACGTGCGGGTTGATTTCCTTGTCGACGAAGTTACGGACTGTACGGCGGAGTTCTTCGTGTTCCTGGGTGAAGATCATTGTTGTTGTGCTCCGATGATGAGGGTCAGAAACGGGCGACGCCGAAACGGTTGGATTTCAGAGGCCGTAGGTTGGCTTCGGCGCAGATGTCCAGCAAGAAGCCCAGCAGCTTGCGCGTATCACGTGGGTCGATCAGGCCGTCATCCCACAGGCTGGCGGTGCCATAGAGGGCGGTGGACTGGCTGTCGAGTTTCTGCGCAGTGACTTGCTCGAGCATGTCGAGCATTTTCGGATCGGCTTCCTTGCCCTCCTTGGCGTGCTTGTCCTCGGTGACGATGCGCAGCACCTTGCCGGCCTGGGCGCCGCCCATCACGGCGGTGCGGCTGTTGGGCCAGGCGAAGATGAAGCGTGGGTCGAGGCCACGGCCGCACATGGCGTAGTTGCCTGCGCCGTAGGAGCCGCCGACGACGATGGTGAGCTTGGGCACAGTGGCGTTGGCCACGGCCTGGATCATCTTCGAGCCGTGCTTGATCACGCCGTTTTGTTCCGATTCCGTCCCGACCATAAAGCCGGTGGTGTTGTGGAAGAACAGGATCGGCGTGTTGCTCTGCTCGCACAGCTGGATGAACTGCGCTGCCTTGGCCGCACCCTGCGGGGTGATCGGGCCGTTGTTGCCGATGAAGCCGCAGGCCTGGCCTTCGATCTGCAGGTGGCCGCAGACGGTCTGGCTGTCGAACTCGTTCTTGAAGTCGAGGAACTCCGAGCCATCGGCGATACGCGCGATGATCTCGCGTACGTCGTAGGGTTTCTTGGCGTCGGCCGGCACCAGGCCGAGCAGTTCCTCGGTCGGGTACAGCGGTTCGCGCCAGCTTTTCGCCGGACGCGCCGGCAACTGCTGGTTCCACGGCAGCATGCCAAGAATCTCGCGCGCCAGGCGTACGCCGTCGGCGTCGTTCTCGGCCAGGTACTCGGCGGTACCGGCGACCTGGGCGTGCATCTCGGCGCCGCCGAGTTGCTCGTCGGTGGCGATCTCGCCGGTGGCTGCTTTAAGCAGAGGTGGGCCGGCCAGGAACATCTTGGCCTTGCCGCGCACCACTACCACGTAGTCCGAAAGGCCGGGCTGGTAGGCCCCGCCGGCGGTGCTGGAGCCATGCACCACGGTGATCTGCGGCAGGCCCATGGCGGACATCCGCGCCTGGTTGGCGAAGCCGCGCGCGCCTTCGACGAAGATGTCGGCGGCGTAGTTGAGGTTGGCGCCGCCGCTCTCGGCCAGGGTCACCACCGGCAGCTTGTTCTCGACGGCGATCTGCTGCAGGCGCAGCGACTTCTTCAGGCCGGTGGGGGAGATGGTGCCGCCCTTGATCGCGCTGTTGTTGGCGATCACCAGGCAACGCACGCCGGCGATGTAGCCGATACCGGCGATGATGCCACCACCGGCCTGGCTGCCATCCTTGTCGTCGTGCAGCTTGTAGCCGGCCAGCGAGGACAATTCGAGGAAGGGCGCGCCGGCATCGAGCAGCAGGTTGATGCGTTCGCGCGGCAGCAATTGGCCGCGCCTCTCGAACTTGGCCTTGGCTTCCTGCGCCTTGTCGAGCACCTTTTGTTCGACGTCGCGGAAGGTCGCGATGGCTGCCAGCATGGCTTCGCGGTTCTGCGCGAAGGCTTCGCCATGGACATCGATTTCCGATTGGATCACGGGCATCGCCTTACTCCTGATCTTTCAGTACGTCGGGCACGTAGGCCCGGTGGAAACCGTTGTAGGACTCGCTGTTTCTCGCCTTGCCCAGCGTCCAGGCGCGGGTGCCCTGGCTGGCGGCACCATCGATGCGGATGGTGTTGCCGCTGATGAAGTTGGCGCCGGGGCTGAGCAGGAAGACGATGGCCGAGGCGACCTCTGACTCGCTGCCGATGCGCTGCAACGGCACGTGATCCTTGAGGTTGCGGATCATGTTCTTCATCGACTCGGGGTAGGTATCCATGCCGCTGGAGGCGATCCAGCCCGGCGCCACGGCGTTGACCCGCACACCGGCGTGGCCCCACTCGTAGGCGGCGGTCTTGGTGAAGTTCTCCATGCCGGCCCGCGCTGCGCCCGAATGGCCCATGCCGGGCATGCCGCCCCACATGTCGGCGAGCATGTTGACGATGCTGCCGCCGTGTTTGCTCATGCTCTGCAGGAAGACTTCCTTGGCCACCAGAAAGCCGCCCACCAGGTTGGTGCGTACCACGGTCTCGAAGCCTTTCTGGTTGATGCCGATCAGCGGCGCGGGGAACTGGCCGCCGGCGTTGTTCACAAGCTGATGGATGCGCCCGCGCTCCCTGATCACCGCGCTGACCATGGCCTTCACGGCTTCTTCGTCACGGATGTCGCAAACCTGGAAGCTGGCGCTGCCGCCGTCCTCGGTGATCTCGGCGCAGGTCTTCTCCAGCTTTTCCTGCTTGCGCCCGACCAGCACCACATGGGCGCCGAGGTGGGCCAGCTCGTGGGCCACGCAGCGACCGATGCCGCTGCCACCACCGGTGACCAGGATGGTCTGTTCATTGAACAGGCCAGGTTTGAATACGGAGTCGTAGCTCATTGTTCTTGTTGTCCTGAGTGATTGCGGTGCGCGTGGCGCGCTACGAGACGGTTGCAGTGTTCAGGCTGTCGGCCAGCGCCTTGGGCACCGGCACCGGGAACTCCAACAGTTGCTGGGCGAACGCCTTGCCCTGCGGGTCGATGCGTAGGCTGGCGACGCCACCACCGCCCAGTGCGTTTTCCAGCAGAAAGTTGAGGCTGTGGCTGCCCGGCAAGTACCAGCGGCTGACGCGGCCTTGCTCGGCGTCCAGGGTATGCGTCATCCAGTTGGCCACGGCTTCGGGCGTCAGCGCAGCAGCGATCCATGCCAGGTATTCGGGCTTTCTGGCCATCACGCCGATGTTGCTGTGGTTGCCCTTGTCGCCGGAGCGGGCCACGGCCAGGCGGATCAGCGGCACGGCCGCGTCGGCTTCACCCATCGGTACGGGCAGGGCGGCTGGCGCACGGAGTTGGGCTGGGTCGAAAGTATCGACCTGCGGCAGGGCGACCGGCTGGCGTTCGCCGTCGATCTCGACGCTCAGGGCGCAGGCACTCTTGTCCACCAGGAAGCTGAACAGGCGGATCACCGGGTAGACGGTTGGGCGGCCACCGACGATGCCGGTCAGACCCGGCGCCATGCCGGTGGCAGCCTGGGCGATCTCGCGGGAGAACAGGATCAGCGCCTCTTTCTTGGCATGGCGTGCGGCGATCTTCACTACCACTTCACGGCTGTATTTGCGGTGAGCATGGACGCCATAGGTGGCTTCGCTGCCGAGCAGCTCGACGCTGACCTCCTGGTAAGGGCCCCAGCCGCGCTCGGCGAACATATCTTCAGTCTTGTTGATGATCGCCTCGGCAACGCGCTCAGCCTTGGCCACGGCATCGATGCCGGCCAGCAGGAAGCTGGCGGTGCAGCGGAAACCGTCCGGGTGCGTGGCGCTGACCTTGTACTGGTCGGTCGGTGGCAGGCCGCGTGCGCCCTGCAGCTGCACGCGGTTGTCGCCAACCTGGCTCAGCTCGACCTGGGTGAAGTCGCAGATCACGTCCGGCAGGAGATAAGCGCGCGGATCGCCGATCTCGTAGAGCATCTGCTCGCCAACGGTAAAAGGCGTGACCAAGCCGCCGGAACCATCCGGCTTGGTCACGACGAAACGGCCATCGTTTTCAACTTCGACGATGGGGAAGCCGATGTGCTCGTAGTCCGGCACGTCGCGCCAGTCGGTGAAGTTGCCACCGGTGCACTGCGCGCCGCATTCGATGATGTGTCCGGCCAGCGCGGCCTGGGCCAGCTTGTCGTAGTCGCTCCAGGCCCAGCCGAACTCGTGCACCAGAGCGGCGCTGACCACCGCGCTGTCGACCACGCGACCAGTGATGACGATATCGGCGCCCTGTTCCAGCGCGGCGACGATGCCCGGTGCGCCGAGGTAGGCGTTCACCGAAACGCAGAAGGGCGGCAGCGCGGCGCCAGTGAACATCTCGCGGGTGCCGGCCTTGACCAGCTCGCCGAGCTTGGGTTGCAGGTTGTCACCGTGCAGCACGGCGATCTTCAGGTTCACCCCGGCCTGCTCACAGGCTGCGCTCAGGGCGGCGGCGCAGGCCATCGGGTTAACCCCACCGGCGTTACTGATGACGCGGGTTTTTTTCGCTGCCAGTTCGCCCAGCAGAGGCGTGAGCACTTCGACGAAATCGCGGGCGTAGCCGTCGTCCGGCTTCTTCATGCGGGCGCCGGCCATGATCGACATGGTGATCTCGGCCAGGTAGTCGAACACCAGGTAATCCAGTTCGGCGCCGCGAACCAGTTGAGCGGCAGCGGTGGACGTGTCGCCCCAGAAAGCGGAGGCGCAGCCGATGCGTACGGTTTTGGTCATTGGAGTTGGCCCGTCACACATTTGAGAAGGTGAGTTCACACTACCAAGCAAGCGCTTGGTTGAAAAGTGGTAAAACACGACAAACTGGCCAAAAGTGCGGCCAAGCGCTTGCTTGGTTAGCTGGCGCCGCATACATTTCATCAAGCAAGACAAGCACTTGCCGGCAGCATGAAGAATTCATCAGAACAATCGCCGAGCAGGGCAACCAGGGGAGAAGTCAGCGTGGACGAACACAAAGCCCAGGCCGTGATGCAGGAGCTGGTCGACAGTGGCCAGGTAACCGATCCGGACAGTGCCCGCGGCAAGCTGCTACAGATGGCCGCACACCTGTTCCGCAGCAAGGGCTACGAGCGCACCACCGTGCGTGACCTGGCCGCAGCCATTGGCATTCAGTCAGGCAGCATCTTTCATCACTTCAAGAGCAAGGAGGAAATCCTGCGCTCGGTGATGGAGGAAACCATCGTCTACAACACCGCCCTGATGCGTGCTGCGCTGGCCTCGGCGCAGGGTACGCGCGAGCGTTTGCTGGCGCTGATCCGTTGCGAACTGCAGTCGATCATGGGCGGGACCGGTGAGGCCATGGCCGTGCTGGTCTACGAATGGCGTTCGCTCTCGGACGATGGCCAGGCGCAGGTGCTGGCCCTGCGTGATACCTATGAGCAGATCTGGCTGACGGTGCTGGGCGAGGCGCGCGATGCTGGCTACTTCAAGGGCGACCCTTTCATCCAGCGGCGTTTTCTCACCGGAGCACTGAGCTGGACCAATACCTGGTTCCGTCCGCAGGGGCCGATGAGCCTGGACCAATTGGCCGAAGAGGCGTTGTCACTGGTGTGCAAAGACCTGTAGCCGATTCGGGCAGAGCAAACAAACCCACGCAGCGTGGAGCACTATTGAGGCGACTTGGGGCTATCGTCTGCCATCGCGTAACAAAGTGCTGGCGCCATAAAATCCATCTAGTCGGTCAAGAGAGAGTCGGGTAGGCTGCACTTCACTGGCAGAAGGAATTGGGGATTCGAGATGCGGCATACGCGGCGCTGGGTTCATGGATGTGTGGGTGCCTTGTGTCTGTTACTTGCCGGTTTTCTTTGCGCTGCCGAGGTGGTCAAGGTCGGTGGCGCGCACTTTCCGCCCTATGTGATCAAGTCCAACCTGCAGGAGTCGAGCGGGCTTCTGCCGCAATTGCTCGAAGCGCTCAATAACGCGCAGAGCGAATACCACTTCACCATGTTGCCCACTGCCATCGTGCGCCGTTTCGGCGACTTGCAGCGTGGGCGCATCGACATGGCGATATTCGAGAACCCGCAATGGGGGTGGCAGGATATCGATGCCGAAGCCATCGACATGGGCCTGGAGGATGCCGAGCTATTCGTCGCCAGGAATGAAGAGCTGCGTGACCAGGCATACTTCGAACAGCTCGCAGGCAAGCGCCTGGCACTTTATCGGGGTTATCACTACGGGTTCGCCCAGTTCAACAGCGATCCGGAATTCCTCAGCAGCACCTTCAACGCCAACCTGGGGCATTCCCACGACAGCAATCTGTTGATGGTGATACGCGGACGCGCCGATGTCGCGCTGGTGACACGTTCCAATCTCTACGATTTCCTCGAACGCAATCGCGATTACGCCCGCCAACTGCTGATTTCCGAGCGAATCGATCAGGTCTATCGCCATCATGCGATGCTTCGCCGCGGTGCGCCGATAAGCTCCGAGCGCTTTGCTGCCCTGCTCGAGCAACTGCGCGTCAGCGGTGAATTGCAGCGCATCTTCTCGCCTTACCGCATTGCCGTCATGCCAGTCTTAGCGGATAACTCAGCAATAGAAAGTGCACAAGATTGACGGCAGCGTGCAGAGCAATGGCCAGGCTTATCCGGCCGCTGTAGTGGAAGGCCAGCCCATAGCCCAGTCCCGCCAAGGCAGCCACCATCGCGAATAGCGTGCTGAAGGGCAGGTGGGCTACGCCGAACAGGCCTGCAGTCAGCAGCAAGCCGGGCCAGCTACCCAGGCGTTTGACCAGTACAGGCTGCAGTACGCCGCGAAACAGTAGCTCCTCCGCCAGCACCGCCGCGCCAAGATTGACTGCCAGCCACAGCAGTACGCCTTGCGGCCATTTCGGCTGCCAGGCGACCAGCCCCAATGCCATGGCGAGAACCGGTATCAGCGGCAGAGTTGCGAGGCACGCCAGCCAGGCCAGTTTCAGCGATATAACGGGCCGGCGGCTTTGCCCCAGCCACCAGGCTAGCAGAGCGGTGCCGAGCAGCAGCTTGTCCCAGGACAGGCGCAGCGCGTAGGGCGGTGCGTCAGGGCTGATCTGCCGTGGTTGCCACAACGTCCAGGGGCTGAAACCCGGTAGCAAGTGAGCCGCCAATGCGATGCCAGCGACAAGCACCAACGCTTGCCACAGCCACGCCGGCAGGCGCCGTTCGCCAAGCAGGATCAGGACGCAGGCAGCCGTGCCAAGCAACAGACCGACCGGCTGGATAAAACCCAAGGCATGACCCAGCGCCAGGGTGAAGGCCGGTAGCAGCAGCCGCAGATGCAGGGGCATGGCGCCTCCTCAGGAGAAGGAGGCGCAGTTTAGCAGGCTGTCAGAGTAGAGATGACGTACAGGACGGATCAGCGCTCTCGGCTGTCCTTGGCGTCCTGTTCGACGTTGCGCTCGTGAATACGCTTGAGCTGTTCCTCGGTCAGCGGCAATTTCTTCGCCGTGTCGCGTAGCAGCAGGAGGCTGCCGAGGATGGAGCCCAAGGCCAGGATCAGGATGAGCCAGGCATACCAGGGCATGATCGATTCCTCTTGCGGGTAAGGACCTCCACCATACCCGCTCGCAACCGGCTTGTCAGGCCGGTAGCTCGCGCACCGGCTGCAGGTTGCTGTCGTCCTTGAGCGATACGCCGCTGAGTTGCAGGCGCAACGCCTGGCGCGTCAGGTAGTTGAGCTTGTGCGCCGCCAACTCGTAGGGCAGGCCTTCGGGGCGCACGTTGGAGATGCAGTTGCGCGCGCTGTCCAGGCAGCCTACCCGTGGCGCATGGGTCAGGTACAGGCCCAGGCTGTCCGGTGAGGTCAGTCCCGGACGCTCACCGATCATCACGATGACCAGGCGGGCACGCAGGGCTTCGCCGATGCCGTCGCCAATCGCCACACGGCCTTGTTCGGCCAGCACCACTGGTGTGTTGGCCCAGTCGGTATCGAAGCGATCGCGAAAGGCTTGCAATAGCGGCAGGGCATGGCGTTGTACGGCGACGGCCGAGAGACCGTCGGCCAGCACGATGGCGATTTCTGGTGCAGGCAATTCGTGTTGCAACTGTACCTGACAGTCGCCGTGCAGGTGGCGGCCATGATCCGGTCGCAGCAGGTAGGTCTGCCGGTCCTCAGCATTGCTGCGTACTTTCAGCACCCGGAAACCGGCGGTATGAAGTTGATGCTTGAGCTCGGCGAAATCCAGCGGCCGATGCACCGCATCGCGCGCCTGGGCGTGTGCCAGGCCGAATTTGAGCACCTCGCGGGTGGGCAGGCTGCAGCCAACGCGGCCAAGCGCGATGCGCGCCGAGGTATGCGCGCGCAACTCGTCCCAGGGATTGTGCTGGATCAGGTCGTTGCTCATCACGCGGCTCCCGAGATATGCGGCAGTTGCTTGAGCAGGTGGTGGCCGCGGCCGATGTCGCGCAGGCGGCCTGTTGGTTCGGTAATGGCCATGCGCGCCAGCCAGGCGTCGAACTCCGGTGCACGTTTCAGGCCCAGTACGCTGCGCAGATACAGCGCATCGTGGAATGAGGTGCTCTGGTAGTTGAGCATGATGTCGTCGGCGCCGGGGATGCCCATGATGAAGTTGATGCCGGCTGCGCCAAGCAGGGTGAGCAGGCTGTCCATGTCGTCCTGGTCGGCTTCCGCGTGGTTGGTGTAGCAGACGTCGCAGCCCATCGGCAGACCGAGCAGCTTGGCGCAGAAATGATCCTCCAGCCCGGCGCGGATGATCTGCTTGCCGTCGTAGAGATATTCCGGGCCGATGAAGCCGACCACGGTGTTGACCAGCAATGGGCGGAACTCGCGGGCTACGGCGTAGGCGCGCACCTCGCAAGTCTGCTGGTCGACGCCATGGTGGCCGCCGGCCGACAAGGCGCTGCCCTGGCCGGTTTCGAAGTACATGACGTTATCACCCAACGTCCCGCGCCCCAGCGCCAGCGCGGCCTCGTGGGCCTCGCGCAGGATTGCCAGGGAGACGCCGAAACCGGCGTTGCTGGCCTCGGTGCCCGCGATGGACTGGAACACCAGATCGATCGGTGCGCCGGCTTCGATGGCCTGGATCTGTGTGGTGACGTGGGTCAGCACGCAGCTTTGCATGGGGATTTCGAAGTGCTGGCGCACCTCGTCCATCATTTGCCACAGGCGCATCAGTGTCGGCAGCGAATCACTGGCCGGGTTGATGCCCACTGTGGCGTCGCCGGAACCGTAGAGCAGGCCGTCGAGCATGCTGGCGGCAATGCCGCGCACATCATCGGTGGGGTGGTTGGGCTGCAGGCGCACGGCCAGGTGACCGGGCAGGCCCAGAGTGTTGCGAAAACGGCTGATCACCTGGCATTTGCGCGCCACCAGAATTAGGTCCTGATTGCGCATCAGCTTGCTCACCGCCGCGACCATTTCTGGTGTCAGCCCAGTGGCCACTGCGGTCAGTCGCGTGCTGTCGGTTTTCTCCAGCAGCAGCCAGTCACGCAGGTCGCCGACCGTGAGGTGGCTGATCGGGGCGAAGGCGGCGGCGTCATGGCGGTCGATGATCAGGCGGGTGACTTCGTCCTGCTCGTAGGGAATCAGCGCCTCGTCGAGAAAACACTTGAGCGGCACATCGGCCAGCGCGAGCTTGGCCGCCATGCGTTCTTCATAGGTCGCGGCAGCGAGCCCGGCCAGGTAATCGCCGGAACGCGCAGGGCTGGCCTTGGCCAGTAGCGTCTTGAGGTCGGCGAAACGGTAGACGAGGTTGCCGATGGTGGTCTGGTAGGGCATGGCTGCAACCCGTGGCAAAGAGAATGCGTTTTGCCGTGCAGTGGTCATGCCAGGGGGCTGGGTACCTGCAAGGCGCAGTATGGAGAAGGTAGGCGCCGTATGCAGTGAACGAAAAGAGTGCAGGCAAAAGGCTGATGCACCTGGCTGGCGCATCTGCGTGTGATGCCTGTCACATGATGGCAACCTGGTGCTGCTCAAATAGCGGCTTTCCGATAGCAGGGGAGGCCGTTCGTGTCCCATGCCAGAGCGCTGCAATCGCTGATGCGAGTCGTCACGCCGCTCGCAGCGTCGATGAGTATCAATGAGGTTGCCGATCTGTTCCTGGCGGCCGAACACCGTGCGTTTCTCTCCCTGCCGGTGGTCGATGAGTACAATCGGCCGCTCGGCCTGGTCAGTCGCGCCACGCTGCAGGATATTTTCATGCAGCGCTTCGGGCGCGATCTGCGTGGCCGTCACCCGGTTGGCGAGGTGATGAATGAAGCGCCGCTGATCGTCAGCCTGGAAGCCGGTCTGGAGGAGGCTGCAAAACAGGTCACCGCGCAGTTGCAGTACCCGATCACCGAGGACTTCATCCTGATCGACGCTCAGGGCGAGTACTGTGGCCTGGGCACGGTGTTGGACCTGCTCAAGGCCATGGAGGCGAGGGTCGCCCAGCGCAACCGCGTACTGCGCCAGGCGCTGGTGGATCTCAAGGAGTCCCAGGTGCAGTTGCTGCAATCGGAGAAGATGGCGTCGCTCGGGCAGATGGTCGCCGGCGTCGCCCACGAGTTGAACACGCCGCTGGGCTACGTGAAAAACAACGTGCAGCTGCTGCGTGAATTGAGTGAGCCACTGTTCGAACTCGCCGCCGCACAGGCGCGCCTGGGCCAGTGCCTGAACGACCCCGACTGCGACGAGGCAAGTCTGAGCCAGGCGCTACACGCTGCCGAACAGGCTCGCCAACAGGCCGCACCGGAGCTGCTCGCCGAGGACCTGAAGCAGCTGTATGGCGACACCCTCTACGGGCTGGAGCAGATTGCCGAACTGGTAATTGGCCTCAAGGATTTTGCTCGTCTCGACCGCGCCATGAGCGAGGAGGTCGATCTCAACGACTGCATCCGCAGCGCGCTGCTGATCGCCCGCAATCACATCAAGGACAAGGCCGAAGTGGTGCAGCAACTGGGCGAGCTGCCGCGTATCGCCTGCGCGCCATCGCAGATCAACCAGGTGCTGCTCAACCTGCTGACCAACGCCGCCCAGGCCATCGATGGCATGGGGCGCATCCAGATCCGCAGCTGGGCCGATGCCCAGGGCATCCACGTCTCGCTACAGGACAACGGTCGGGGCATGCCGCCCGAGGTCATGGCGAAGATATTCGATCCCTTCTTCACCACCAAACCGGTCGGCCAGGGCACCGGCCTCGGCTTGTCCATCAGCTACAAGATCGTCCAGGACCACGGCGGCCAGATCCGCGTCGCCTCCGAGCCGGGACGAGGCACGCGTTTCCTCATTAGCCTGCCATTGCCCGCTACCGTCGCCATGAAAAGGAGCGCCTGATGTCCGCACCCGTTCGCATCATGTTCGTCGACGACGAGGAGCGCATTCTGCGCAGTCTCGCCCTGCAGTTTCGCCGCCATTACGAGGTGCTGACCGAAAGTGACCCGCTGCGTGCGCTACAGCGCCTGCGTGAGGAACATGTCGACGTGCTGGTCAGCGACCAGCGCATGCCGCAGATGAGTGGGGCGCAGTTGCTGGCCGAGGCGCGGGAGATTGTGCCGAATACCTTGCGCATCCTGCTCACCGGTTATTCCGACCTGGACGCAGCGGTGGACGCCGTGAACAACGGCGGTATCTTCCGCTACCTGACCAAACCGTGGGACCAGCAGGAAATGGCGTTCACCCTGCGCCAGGCGGCTGAACTGGCCGTGCGCCAAACGCAGCCCTTGCAGGCTGTTGCCAGCGAGAAACTGAGCGCGCCGCTGACGCTGTTGTTGCTTGACGATGAGCCGGGCACGCTCGGCGTCGTCGGCGAGTTCTGCGTGGCGGGCGGCCACAACCTGCTACGTGCGCGCAACCTGGCCGAGGCCATGTTAATGCTCAACAACGAGACAGTGGACATTCTGGTCAGCGATCTCAAGCTGGCTGGCGAAGACACCGCGCCGCTGCTCAAGACCCTGGCGCAGGCGCACCCACGCCTGCTCAGCCTGGTGGTCACGCCTTTTCAGGACACCCAGGCGCTGCTGCGGCTGGTCAACGAGGCGCAGATATTTCGTTATCTGCCCAAGCCGATTCGCCGCGGACTGTTCGAAAAGGGCCTCAAGGCTGCTGCCGAGCAGGCGCTGATCTGGCGCACGCAGCCTCAGCAGCTGGTCAGCCGCCTGGCCGAGGTGCCGCGTGACGAGCGTGAACAGGAAAAGGTGGGCAGCCTGATGGGCATGCTCGGGCGCCTGCGTGAGCGTTTGATCGCCTGACCGTTTGGCTGGCCTAAGGTTTTCGCGGCTGAAGCGAATGTGCCGCTCAGCCGCTCCTACAAATATTCACTGCCCCTTAGGAGCGGCTTCAGCCGCGATACCTTCGTGTCAAAGTCACGGCCACGGATTGCATCCGGGCCAAAGCCCCGCCTGGCGTCTGGCTTCAGTCGCGACCAGTGGCGGTGAGCTTTGCGCTACAATGCGCGGCGTTTTTATCCTGTTCGAGACCCGCCCATGCCCGCCTGCCAAACTCCGATCATCGTCGCCCTCGACTTTCCCAGCCGTGATGCCGCTCTGGCCCTGGCCGATCAGCTCGATCCGGCGCTGTGCCGGGTCAAGGTCGGCAAGGAGCTGTTCACCCGCAGTGGGCCGCAGGTGGTAGAAGCGCTGCAGGCCAAGGGCTTCGAGCTGTTCCTCGATCTGAAATTCCACGACATTCCCAACACCACGGCGATGGCGGTCAAGGCCGCGGCGGAGCTGGGCGTGTGGATGGTCAACGTGCACTGTTCCGGTGGCCTGCGCATGATGGCGGCCTGCCGCAATGAACTGGACAAGCTGGCTGGCGCCAAGCCGCTGTTGATCGGCGTGACGGTGCTGACCAGCATGGAACAGCAGGACCTGGCCGGTATCGGCCTGGACGTGCCGCCGCAGGAGCAGGTACTGCGCCTGGCCGGTCTGGCCGCCGAGGCTGGGCTCGACGGTCTGGTCTGCTCGGCGCAGGAAGCGCAGGCATTGAAGGTCGCGCAGCCGCGCCTGCAACTGGTGACCCCAGGTATCCGTCCCGCCGGCAGCTGTGCCGATGACCAGAAGCGCATTCTCACCCCGCGTCAGGCGCTGGAGGCCGGCTCCGATTACCTGGTGATCGGTCGCCCGATCAGTCAGGTCGCCGATCCGGCGCAGGCGCTGGCGGCGGTGGTTGCCGAACTGCGCGCCTGAGCCCTGTAGCCCGGATGAAATCCGGGGCGTTCTGGCATGCTGTCCGATCTGTCCCGGATTACAATCCGGGCTACCCGCTGATCGCGGCACCGCGCTGGTGGCGTCGCCATCAGCGCCCTGCATGACCCACCACTCCAGAGCCTGATAGTGCTGCTCGCCGTCTGGCTTGCTGGCTAGACTCCTCGCTAATTCAACAAGAATCGCTGCGAGGAAGCAGACATGAGCATGACGTTCTCCGGCCAGGTCGCCCTGGTCACCGGCGGTGCCGCCGGCATTGGCCGTGCCACGGCCCAGGCCTTCGCTGCCGAAGGGCTGAAGGTGGTGGTTTCCGACGTGGATGTGGCTGGCGGCGAGGGCACCGTCGAGTTGATTCACGCGGCCGGTGGCGAGGCCTGCTTCGTGCGCTGTGACGTGACCCGCGACGCCGAGGTCAAGGCGCTGGTGGACGCCACGGTGGCGCAGTACGGTCGCCTGGATTATGCCTTCAACAACGCCGGCATCGAGATCGAGCAGGGCAAGCTGGCCGATGGCAACGAGGCTGAGTTCGACGCGATCATGGGTGTCAACGTCAAGGGCGTGTGGTTGTGCATGAAGCACCAGATCCCGCTGCTACTGGCCCAGGGCGGTGGTGCCATCGTCAATACCGCATCGGTGGCCGGTCTTGGCGCCGCGCCAAAGATGAGCATCTATGCCGCTTCCAAGCATGCGGTCATCGGCCTTACCAAATCCGCAGCGGTGGAATACGCGAAGAAGAAAATCCGCGTCAACGCGGTGTGCCCGGCGGTGATCGACACCGATATGTTCCGCCGCGCCTATGAAGCCGATCCGAAGAAGGCCGAGTTCGCCGCCGCCATGCACCCGGTCGGGCGCATCGGCAAGGTCGAGGAAATTGCGGCCGCGGTGCTCTACCTGTGCTGCGACCATGCCGCGTTCACCACCGGCCATGCACTGGCGGTCGATGGTGGCGCTACGGCAATCTGATCGCTCTAGCCCGGTAGTCTGCACGCAGGCTAAGGTTGGCTCGCAAGGCCACTGTCAGCAGTGGCCCTGACTGCGCAAAATCCTGCCAGGTTCAACTGGAGCGATAACAATAATGACCGCCGATCCCTTGCTGACGTTTTTCCTTCCCGCTGCGCTGGGCATCATCATGCTCGGGCTTGGCCTGTCCTTGAGCCTGGCCGACTTCGCCCGCGTGGCCAAATTCCCCAAGCCGGTGTTGATCGGCCTGGCTTGCCAGCTGCTGTTGTTGCCGCTGGCGTGCTTCTTCCTGGCCAAGCTGTTCGGCCTGGCACCGGCACTGGCCGTCGGTCTGATGCTGCTGGCGGCCTCGCCAGGCGGTACCACAGCCAACCTCTACAGCCATCTGGCTCATGGTGACGTAGCGCTGAACATCACCCTCACTGCGGTCAATTCGGTCATTGCGATTCTGACCATGCCGCTGATCGTCAACCTGTCGCTGGCTTACTTCATGTCCGCCGACCAGGCCATTCCGCTGCAGTTCGCCAAGGTGGTGCAGGTGTTCGTCATCGTCCTGGGGCCGGTGGCCATCGGCATGTGGCTGCGCAGTCGTTTCCCCGGCTTCGCCGAGCGCATGCAGAAACCGGTGAAGATCGTCTCGGCGCTGTTCCTGCTGTTGATCATCCTGCTGGCGGTGGCCAAGGACTGGCGTACGTTCTTGGACTACGCGCCTTCGGTGGGTGGTGCGGCGCTGGCCTTCAACCTGCTGAGCATGGCGGTGGGTTACTGCGTGCCACGCCTGCTCAAGCTCAACCTGCGCCAGGCGATTGCCATCGCCATGGAAATCGGCATCCACAACGGCACCCTGGCCATCGCCCTGGCGCTCAGCCCGGCGCTGCTGAACAACCCGACCATGGCCATTCCCGCAGCCATCTACAGCCTGATCATGTTCGTCACCGCTGCGCTGTTCGGGCTGTGGGTTAACCGTGTACACGGCGTCGAGCTGGCCGAGCCGGTGGTGCAAGGGGAAAAGGCGTAGCGTTAAAGATGGGAGGGGCTTTGCCTGCGATAGTCGCGGCTAAAGCCCCTCTCACTTCGACCGAGTCCGTAGCCGGATGCAATCCGGGGCGGCCTGGCAGAGTGCTCCCGGATTGCATCCGGGCTATAGAGAGTCTAGCGCTTGCCCCAGTTCAGCACGGCCAGGGTCAGCAGGCCGGCGACGATGCCCCAGAACGCCGAGCCGACGCCGGCGAGGGTCATGCCTGAGGCGGTGACCAGGAAGGTGATCAGCGCCGCTTCGCGCTCGTTGGGCTCGCTCATGGCCTGGGTCAGGCCGCCGATGATCGAGGCGAACAGTGCCAGCGCGGCGATGGACAGGATCAACGCCGCCGGCAGCGCGGCGAACAGCGAGGCCAGGGTGGCGCCGAAGATGCCGGCAATGGCATAGAACGCCCCGCACCAGACCGCCGCGGTGTAGCGCTTGCGCGGATCTTCATGGGCTTCCGGGCCGGCGCAGATGGCGGCGCTGATGGCGGCCATGTGAATCCCGTGGCTGCCGAACGGTGCCATCAGAATCGACACCAGGCCGGTGCTGGTCAGCAGCGGTGAGGCTGGCACGTCATAGCCATTGGCGCGCAGGACAGCCATGCCTGGCAGGTTCTGCGAGGCCATGGCGACGATGAACAGCGGGATGCCGATACTGATGGCGGCGCCCAGGGAGAAGCTCGGCGTCGTCCACTCAGGCGTGGCCAGTTGCAACTGGAAACCTGTGAAATCCAGCAAGCCGAAGACACCAGCCAGCACGCTGCCGACGATCAGCGCGGAGAGCACCGAGTAACGTGGCCACAGGCGCTTGCCCAGCAGGTAGGCGAGCAGCATGGCCACCACCAGGATGGGTTGCTGCTCGGCAGCCACGCAGATTTCCAGGCCGATCTTGAACAGCACGCCGGCCAGAAGGGCGGCGGCGATGGAGCCAGGGATGCGGCGCATCAGGCGGTCGAAGGTGCCGGTCAGGCCGATCAGCACGATCAGGCCCGAGGCCAGGATGTAGGCGCCAATCGCCTCGCCATAGGACACCTGCGGCAGGCTGGTGATCAGCAGCGCTGCGCCAGGGGTGGACCAGGCGATCATCACCGGCGCGCGATAGCGCAGCGAGAGCACGATGCAGCACAACGCCATGCCGATCGAAAGCGCCCAGATCCACGAGGAAATCTGCCCGGCGGTGAGGCCGGCAGCCTGGCCGGCCTGGAACATCAGCACCAGGGAACTGGTATAGCCGGTGAGCATGGCGATGAAGCCAGCGACCACGGCCGAGGTGGAGGTGTCCGCCAGTGGTCGCAGGCGGGTAGGGGCGGCGTCTTGCATCAGAACATTCCAGTGTCGACGATGATGGGATAGAGCGAGGCGACCAGCAGCAGCGCCATGCTGATGTTGAATGCGCGCAGTGCGCGCGGGTTGTCCAGCCACTTGCGCAGCATACTGCCGGCGACGGTCCACAGACCCACGCTGGGGCAGTTGACGAGCGCGAACAGGGCCGCGATCAGTAGTACGTTGCTGAAAAAACCATCCTGCGGTGTATAGGTTGTAATGGCGCCGATTGCCATGATCCACGCCTTGGGGTTGACCCACTGAAACGCCGCGGCCTGAAGGAAGGTAAATGGCTTGGCCTCGGGATTCCCACGGCTTTGCGGCGCGCCGGACTGGGCGATCTTCCAGGCCAGATACAGCAGATAGGCAGCACCGACATAGCGCAGCACGTCATGCAGCACCGGCAGGCGCTGGAACACCTGGCCAAGGCCCAGGCCTACGGCGGCCACCAGCAGCATGAAACCGAGGCTGATGCCAAGCATGTGCGGGATGCTCCGGCGTACACCGAAGTTCACGCCCGAGGCGAGCAGCATCATGTTGTTGGGGCCTGGCGTCACCGAGGTGACGAAGGCGAAGGCGATGAAGGCGAGCAGCAGTTCGGTGGACATGGTCGTTCTCCGGGGACTGGCAAAGCCTATTGCGCCACCGCAGCGGCGTCGCGGTACAGCCATGGCTGGGTTGGGCCGTACAGTCGGGCTGGGCAAGCGTCGGATCTCTGGTTAGCCTTGGCCTTTCTTTACGGACAAGGAAGCCCCATGCAGCCGGATAATCCCTACAGTGCCCCGCAGGTCGAACTGATCGATGACCTGCCGGTGCGGCAGCTCCCAGGCTGGAGCGTGCGTCAGTTGCAGGTGCTTGGCTGGTTGGCGCTGATGTCGGCGCTGGGCAGCGCGCTTATGCTGGGCGTCATTTTCGCCAGCAGTTGGCTGGGCCAGGCAGAAGTGGGGCAGGTCGAGCGCTATACCCGCTGGCTGGGGCTGCTGCTGATGTTATTGGGCAACTACTTGTTGATCCGCCTCAAGAGTTTCATCGAGCAGCGTTTTGCTGCGCAGGGGTTGAGCTGGCCGGTCTGGATCGTCGTTGCGTTGGCCCTGGTCAGCGGGGTGATGGATTTCATGGTTGGGGATCAGCTGTTCAAGACGCTTAGCGTGCTGACCATCGCCTACCTGGGTCTGATGGTACTCATGGGGCTCGGCATAACCTGGTTCGGTATTCGTTTGCTCAAGGTGAGGCTGGCGTACACCTCTCTGCGGATCATGGCCTGGCTGTCCATCGCCAGCGGTGTGATGTTCGCCAGTGTGCTGTTTTTGCCGTTGGCTATAGTGCCGGCACTGGCGGTTTGCGTGGCGCAGGGGCTGGTGTTCTTCCGCGGCGCGAATGAATTGCGCGAGCGGCAGGCTGCCGCGTGATTTCTTTCTGCCGCGGTGGCTTGCGCTGCCGCGGCGTTTCCTAGGCGCGTCCCCGCGCCAGGGCACGGTTTACCGCTAGCCAGCCTTCCACGGCTTCATCTCCCACCTCTGTGAATACCCGCTGCAGCAGCCGCGCCTGCTCGCGGCGCAGGGCCTGCTCCAGCTTGGCGCCCTCGGGCGTGAAGCCTAGAACGCGCTTGCGCTTGTCGTCTGCGGCCGCTTCGCTCTGCACCAGATTCATCTCGATCAGCTGACGCAGCGGCATGTTCAGCGCCTGCTTGCTGACCCCGAGGTAGCCGAGCAGCTCGGTCATGTTCAGGCCCGGATACTTGGCGATGAAGAACAGAATGCGGTGGTGCACCCGTGATAGTCCACGCTTTGCCAGCATCTCGTCAGGCTTGGCGGTGAACGCCTGATAGCCGAAGAAGAAGGCTTCCATGGCTTCCTGCTGAATGGCGCTGTTCTTTATGGCCTGTCTTCCCTGGCGGCCACCCTGTGGGCCGTCGCTGTGCGACGTTAAAAATTTCTCGGGGAAATTTTTTAGGTCAGTCATATTGACGTATCTCGGTGCGGCATCGTAGTTTCGGTCAAGCAGTTTGACTTAATTCCAATGACTTTTGCACCCCAGGACATCCCATGGCCTTCTCCGAACGCATCGCCCGCCTGAAAAGCTCCCTGATTCGTGAAATTCTTGCCGCGGCGCAACGTCCGGAAGTGATGTCGTTCGCCGGCGGTCTGCCGGCCGAACCGATGCTGCCGAAGGTGGACTGGGCCGAGATGCCGGCGAGCATGGGCCAATACGGCATGAGCGAGGGTGAGCCGGCGCTGCGCGAAGCCATCGCCGCCGAAGCGCGCGCCCTCGGTGTGCCCTGCGATGCCAGCCAGGTGCTGATCGTCAGCGGTTCGCAGCAGACGTTGGACCTGGCCTCCAAGTTGTTCATCGATCCGGGCACCGAAGTATTGCTCGAGGCGCCGACCTACCTGGCCGCGCTGCAGGCCTTCCAGCTGTTCGGCGCCGATTGCATCAGCGTCCCGCAGGAGGCCGACGGCCCCGAACTGGCGGCGCTGCGCCAGCGTCTGGAAAACCACAAGCCGGCTTTCGCCTACCTGATTCCGACCTTCCAGAACCCGTCCGGCACCCGTTACAGCGAAGCCAAGCGTGAAGCTGTGGCGGCGCTGCTCGACGAGTTCGGCGTGACTCTGATCGAGGATGAGCCATACCGCGAGCTGGTGTTCGACGCCGGCAGCGCCACCCCCATCGTCAGCCGCCTGAAGAAGGCCAGTTGGATCTACACCGGCACCGTGTCCAAGACGCTGCTGCCGGGGCTGCGTGTTGGCTACCTGATTGCCACCAAGGACTTGTATCCGCATCTGCTGCGTCTGAAACAGTCGGCCGATCTGCATACCAACCGTATCGGCCAATGGCAGGCGCTGCAGTGGCTGGGGAGCGAGCAGTACCGCGGTCACCTGGCCGAGCTGCGCGATTTCTACCGCATTCGCCGCGACGCCATGCAGGCGGCGCTACAGGAGCACTTCGGTGATCTGGCAACGTGGGAAATCCCCCAGGGCGGCCTGTTCTTCTGGCTGACCCTCAAGCAGCCGCTCGATACCCGCACGCTGCTCGATGCTGCTTTGGCGCAGAACGTTGCCTTCATGCCGGGCGAGCCGTTCTTCATCGATCCGGATGCCAACCCCGGCCACCTGCGACTGAACTTCAGTCATGTGGCGCCGGAGCGCCTGGGCGAGGGGCTGCGCCGACTGGCGGCGGTTATCCGTGACGCGCAGGGTGCGTGATTGATTGGTTTCTGTGGGAGCGGCTTCAGCCGCGAATTTCCCGGGCGTAGTAGTTCCTACAGAAGCGGGGGCAATTGGCGGCGAGCATGCCGCGAGGATTGATAGGGAGGGCAACGCGATGTTCAAGGTCTACGGTGATTACCGCTCGGGCAACTGCTACAAGGTCAAGCTGATGCTGCATCTGCTCGGTAAACTCTACGAGTGGGTGCCGATCGACATTCTCAAGGGCGAGACGCAGAGCGAAGCCTTCCTGGCCAAGAACCCCAACGGCAAGATCCCGGTGCTGGAACTGGACGACGGCACCTGCCTGTGGGAGTCCAACGCCATTCTCAACTACCTCGCCGATGGCAGCGAGTTCCTGCCCAGCGAGCCGCGCCTGCGCACTCAGGTGCTGCAGTGGCAGTTCTTCGAGCAGTACAGCCATGAGCCCTACGTTGCGGTGGCGCGTTTCATCCAGCTCTATCAGGGCATGCCCGAGGAACGCCGCGAGGAGCACGCGCGCTGCCTGAAGCTCGGCTACAAGGCCCTGAAGGTGATGGAGAAACAGCTCGAACGCACGCCCTATCTGGTCGGCGAGCACTACTCCATCGCCGATATCGCCCTGTATGCCTACACCCACGTGGCCGATGAGGGCGGTTTCAGCCTCGAAGCCTTCCCGGCCGTGCGCGCCTGGCTCGAGCGCGTGGCCAGCCATCCGCGTCATGTGACCATGCTGGGCTGAGCTGCCTGGCAGCTGTACCAGCCTCGACTAGAGTTTGGCGGTAACCGTACGAGGGAGCCGCCATGTCGGATGGAAGTCGCAAGCTGGGCCTGGGGGCGCTGACCGCACTGGTGGTGGGCTCGATGGTCGGTGGCGGGATCTTCTCGCTGCCGCAGAACATCGCCGCGCGGGCCGATGTCGGCGCGGTGCTGATCGGCTGGGGCATCACCGCGGTGGGCATGTTGGCGCTGGCCTTCGTGTTCCAGAACCTGGCCAACCGCAAGCCGCAGCTCGATGGCGGGGTGTACGTCTACGCCAAGGCGGGCCTCGGCGACTACATGGGTTTTTCCTCGGCCTGGGGCTACTGGATGAGCGCCTGGCTGGGCAATGTTGGCTACTTCGTCCTGCTCTTTTCTACCCTGGGTTACTTCTTCCCGGCTTTTGGCCAGGGCAATACGCCGCGGGCTATCGTCTGCGCATCGGTGTTGCTGTGGTGCGTGCATGTCCTGGTGCTACGCGGCATCAAGGAAGCTGCGCTGATCAACATGATCACCACCGTGGCCAAGCTGGTGCCGATCGTGCTGTTCATCATCATCGTAGGGCTGGCTTTCGATCGCGATATCTTCACCCGCGACATATGGGGGCGCAGCAACCCGCAATTCGGTGGGGTGCTGGAGCAGGTGCGCAACATGATGCTGGTCACCGTGTTCGTGTTCATCGGCATCGAAGGGGCGAGCGTGTACTCGTCGCGTGCCGAGCGCCGCCGCGATGTGGGCAAGGCCACGGTGATCGGCTTTCTCGGCGTGCTGGCGCTTTTGATGCTGGTCAATCTCTTGTCGCTGGGTGTGATGAGCCAGCCCGAGCTGGCGGCGCTGCAGAACCCGTCGATGGCCGGGGTGCTGGAGCATGTAGTGGGGCGCTGGGGCGCGGTGTTCATCAGCATCGGCTTGGCGGTATCGCTGCTCGGTGCGCTGCTGTCCTGGGCACTGCTGTGCGCCGAAATCCTCTTCGTCTCCGCCAAGGACGGCACCATGCCGGCCTTTCTGCGTCGGGAGAACGCCAACCAGGTGCCGGTCAACGCGCTGTGGTTGACCAATGGCATGATCCAGCTGTTTCTGCTGATCACCCTGTTTTCCCAGGGCACCTACCTGTCGCTCATCTACCTCGCGTCGTCGATGATTCTGGTGCCCTACCTGTGGTCGGCGGTCTATGCGCTGCTGCTAGCGCTGCGCGGTGAAACCTACGAAGACCAGGCCGGGCTACGCCGCAAGGATCTGGCCGTCGGCCTGCTGGCGGTGGGCTACGCGATCTGGCTGTTGTATGCCGGCGGGGTCAAGTACCTGCTGCTGTCGGCGCTGCTCTACGCGCCGGGGGCGCTGCTGTTTCGCCAGGCCAAGCGCGAGCAGGGGCAGGTGCTGTTCACCCGCTACGAATGGCCGATCTTCGCCGCCGTGTTGCTGACCGCCGTGCTGGCCGGCTATGGCCTGTATGCCGGTCACCTGACACTGTAGCGCTGGACAAAGCGGCCAGCGCGCGGATAATCCGCCCCATCGCCCTCTGACTCTGGCTTCGCGACCCCATGCGCAAAACCCTGCGTACCGCCCTGATCTGGATGCTGATGCTGGCCCTGCCGGCACAGGCCATGGCGGCGCTCGGCATGCAGTTGTGCGAGCAGGTGCATCGCAGCGGCGCTCTGCAGATGAGCTCGACTCAGCAGGGCGAGCACGGCATGCACCACGACATGGCGGCCGACAGCGCACATGGCGCGCATCAGGACGCCGCCCCGGTGGCCAGCAGCGATGCTCCCGCCGATGGCAGCCTCTGCACCCTGTGCGCCTTCTGCGTCGGTGTCGCCGCGCCCAGTCAGCCGTTTCTGAATGACTCTGCCCTGCAAACCGTCGAGCCGGCTACAGCCTGGCCCGACCGCCTTATCGTCGGCGTGGCCGACACGCCCGAACGCCCCCCGCGTCCTTCTCTCGCCTGAGCCCCTTAGGTAGCGCCGTCCTGCGGCGCCTGTAGCTCACGCGGCCGCCTGGCCGCCGTACGCGAGAACACATCATGATTTTGCATTCCCTTGCCGGAAGGCTGCTGGGCATCGCCGTCCTGGCGCTGCCCGGCATCCTGATGGCGGCCCAGCCCGATCCGCTGGACGCCAACGCCGCCGTGCCGGCGCAGGATTACCGTTTCCCTCTGCAGGACTACCGCGCCCAGGCCGACGAGCCGTTGCAGGACTGGCGCGCGGCTAACGATCTGGTCGGCCGTATCGGCGGCTGGCGCACCTACAGCATGGAAGGCTGGGAGCAGCCGGCCGAGCAAGGCCCCGAGCCCGTCGAGGGAGGTGACCATGACCACCATTAAACCCGCCGTGCTGCTCTGCGCCGCGCTGCTGCTGGCCGGCTGCGCCGGTTTCAGCGAGGACGGCGGTTTCGACCCGGTGCAGCAAAGCGCCGAGCGCCAGCTGGACAAGCAACTGCTGTGGGCCCGCGACGAGGCCGGGCGCAGCCAGATCGATGCACGCGTCGCCGAGCTGCTGGCCGAACCCCTGAGCCTGGACGCCGCGGTGCAGCTGGCGCTGCTCAACAACCGTGCTCTGCAGGCGTCCTTCGACGAGCTGGGCATCGGCGAGGCCGAGCGCGTGCAGGCCGGGCGCCTGCCCAATCCCGGTTTCTCCTATGGCCGTCTGGAAAAGGGCAGCGAGGTCGAATACGAGCGCGGCCTGCACCTGAACCTGGCACGCCTGATCGCCCTGCCGCTGACCTCGCGCCTGGAAGGTCGGCGCTTCGAGCAACTGCAGCGGCAGACCAGCCTGGCGGTGTTCGACCTGGCCAGTGAGACGCGCAAGGCCTGGTACCAGGCGGTCGCCGCCGAGGAGAGCCTGGTCTACGCACGGCAGGTGCTGGACGCCGCCGAAGCCAGCGCCGAGCTGGCCCGGCGCATGGTTGCGGTGGGCAACTTCAGCAGGCTGCAGCAGGCCGAGCAGCAGAACTTCTACGCCGAGGCCGGCATCGGTCTGTTGCAGGCCGAACAGGCGCGGGTGCGCAGCCGCGAGCAGCTGACCCGGCTGCTCGGCCTGTGGGGCGAGCAACTCGACTACCGCCTGCCCGAACGCCTGCCGACGTTGCCGAAAAGCGCCGACGAGCTGCCGGACGTGGAGCGCCTGGCCATGAGCCAGCGCCAGGACATCCAGGCCGTGCGCCTGGATGCCGAGCGTCTGGCGCAGAACCTCGGCCTGACCCGCACCACGCGTTTCATCAACGTGCTGGAGCTGGGCGTGGTCAACAACCGCTCCAACGAGGAGCCGACCCAACGAGGCTACGAGATCAGCGTTGAGCTGCCGCTGTTCGACTGGAGCGGTGCCAAGGTGGCGCGCGCCGAGGCGCAGTATCGCCAGGCGCTCAACCGCGCCGCCGAGACGGCGATCAACGCGCGCTCGCAGGTGCGCGAGGCCTATCACGCCTACCGCAACTCCTTCGAGCTGGCGCAGCACTACCGCACCGAGGTGCTGCCGCTACGTCAGCGCATCGCCGAGGAAAACCTGCTGCGCTACAACGGCATGTTCATCAGCACCTTCGACCTGCTCGCCGATGCGCGCCGCCAGGTGCAGGCAGTGGATGGCTACCTGCAGGCGCAGCGCGCCTTCTGGCTGGCGCGCGCCGACCTCGACATGGCCCTGTTGGGCGCCCCCAATCCCTCGCTCGGCGCGGCGCCTGCCGCTGCTGCCGAGCCGGCCGCCGCCGGCCACTGAACAAGGAATTTCCCAGATGGTTTCACGACGCGATTTCTTTCTCGGGGCCGGCGCCATCGGCGCTGCGGTGGCCACTTCGGCGGTCAGCCGGGTGGCTATGGCGGCCCTGCCCGAGCCGGTGCTGCAGGCCAGCGCCGACACCCAACCGCCGCTGCAGCCGGGCAGTGGGCGACCCTACAACCCGGTGGTCACCCTCAACGGCTGGACCCTGCCGTGGCGCATGAACAACGGCGTCAAGGAGTTCCACCTGGTCGCCGAGCCGGTGGTACGCGAGCTGGCGCCCGGCTACAAGGCCCACCTGTGGGGCTACAACGGTCAGTCGCCGGGGCCGACCATCGAGGTGGTGGAGGGCGACCGGGTGCGCATCTTCGTCACCAACAAGCTGCCCGAGCACACCAGCATCCACTGGCACGGCCAGCGTCTGCCCAACGGCATGGACGGCGTCGCGGGGCTGACCCAGCCGGCGATTCCGGTGGGCAAGACCTTCGTCTACGAGTTCCTCGCCCGCCGCCCCGGCACCTTCATGTACCACCCGCACGCCGACGAGATGGTGCAGATGGCCATGGGCATGATGGGTTTCTGGGTCACCCACCCCAAGGAGCATCATCCGCTGATCAGCGAGGTGGACCGCGACTACTGCTTCCTGCTCAGCGCCTACGACATCGAGCCGGGCGCTTACACGCCGAAGATCATGCAGATGCTCGACTTCAACCTGTGGACCTTCAACAGCCGCGTGTTCCCCGGCATCGACCCGCTGGTGGCGCGCCAGGGCGAGCGGGTGCGTCTGCGCGTCGGCAACCTGACCATGACCAACCACCCGATCCACCTGCATGGCCACGAGTTCGAGGTCACCGGCACCGACGGCGGGCCGACCCCGGTCGGTTCGCGCTGGCCGGAAGTAACCGCCGACGTGGCGGTGGGGCAGATGCGCCAGCTCGAGTTCATCGCCGACGAGGAGGGCGACTGGGCGCTGCACTGCCACAAGAGCCACCACACCATGAACGCCATGGGCCACGACGTGCCGACCCTGGTCGGTGTCGATCACCGCGACATGACCCGCAAGATCGCCAAACTGGTGCCGGACTACATGGTGATGGGCGAGCGCGGCATGGCCGACATGGCGGAGATGCAGATGCCGCTGCCGGACAACACCGTGCCGATGATGACCGGCGACGGCCCGTTCGGCTCGGTGGAGATGGGCGGCATGTTCACCATGCTCAAGGTGCGCAAGGAGCAGGCCGCTGGCGACTACCTCGACCCGGGCTGGTTCAAGCATCCGGCCGGCACCGTGGCCTATGAGTGGAAGGGCGCACTGGCCAACCCGAGCCGCTCGCACGGCGGCGGCGGCCAGTCTATGCCACTCAAGCAGCCGCTCGAGGCACCGGTGGAAGTGCAGGTACGCAAGCCCGGTGGTCATGCCGGGCATTGACGGGGCGGGCTGCCACGCGGCCCGGTCCCCACAGCAAGCGAGGATTCACCGATGAAAACAGCACAGTTAATGGTTCTGACCCTGATCGGGCTGCTCGGCAGCCCGGCAGCGCTGGCCCATAGCGAGACGCACGAGCGCCATCAGGCCGCCGCAACGATCAGGGAGCAGAAGCCCTGGGGCATCGCCGGCGATGCCGGTGAGGTCGACCGCACCATCGAGATCCGCATGACCGATCAGATGCGTTTCACCCCGGATCGGCTGCAGGTCCGGCAGGGCGAGACCATTCGTTTCGTCCACCGCAACGACGGCAGGATCCTCCACGAGTTCGTCATCGGTACCCGCGAAACCCTGGATGAACATGCCGAGGCAATGCTGCGTTTTCCCGGCATGGAACACGACGAGCCCTACATGGCCCACGTTGCGCCGGGGCAGAGCGGCGAGATGATCTGGACCTTCAACCGCGCAGGCGAATTCGATTTCGCCTGCCTGATCGCCGGCCACTACCAGGCCGGCATGGTCGGCACCATCCGGGTGCTGGCCGACTGACCTACGAGAGGAAACACGCATGAAAAAGCCATTGCTGATCGCGGCGCTGGCCGCCCTGTTCAGTCTGCCGTTGCAGGCCGCCGACCCCACGCCGCTGAGCCAGGGCGAGGTGCGCAAGGTGGACGCCGCCGCGCAGAAGATCACCCTGCGTCACGGCCCCATCGCCAGTATCGGCATGCCGCCGATGACCATGGTGTTCGAGGTTGAGAAAGCGGAACTGCTGGAAGGAGTTTCAGCGGGAGAGAAGGTGCGCTTCCAGGCGCGCCAGGAGGGTAACCGTTACATCGTTACCGAACTGCAGGTGGTGGAGTAGCCAGCAGAGCCGGCCCGGGCATTGCGCTCCGGGCCGGCGAACAATCAATTCAGCGCGTCAGTCAGGGCCTTGGCCGGCACCAGCTTGACCACTTTCTTGGCAGCGATTTCGATGCTCTTGCCAGTCTGCGGGTTACGGCCAGTACGTGCCGGGCGCTCGCTCACTTTCAGTTTGCCGATACCCGGCAGGGTGATCTCACCATCGTTTTCCAGCGCGTCGCCGACAATTTCGCCCAACTGATCGATCAGGGTGCGGACAGTGGCTTTCGGCAGGGATACGGCCTCGGCCAGGTCGCTGATCAGTTGGTCTTTGGTGATTGCCATGATGTAACTCCGTTTGCAGGTGAGAGGTTCGGCGCAGCAGGCGCGGGCCTGCTCGGCCGAAAACGTGGGAAAGCTAGCATAAAAGATACGCCTCGGTAGCGCCGCAGCAGGCACTTCCGATAGGGCTTAGTGTCGCAGCGGCCCTTGTGGTTCCAGTACGCGATTAAAAAACGTATCGGTATTCCGCTTCCGTGGGGCTCGTGGCCCTGGGCGTGGCTCGCCGCTCGGCGTGTAGCGGTGAGCGCTCGATGCATTTTCATTGTTTCTGGCAAGCCAGACGGCGACTTGGCGTGGCTCGACTAAGCTACTGAAACCTGCCCATTGCTGGAGTGCCATCATGCTGCGCGCATTCGCTGATTTAGGGTTTCGCTGGAAGATCGCCCTGCCTATTCTGTTGCTGGCCGCCTTGATGGTGGCCATGGGGGCGCTGGGCATGCGTGGCATCACCCAGGTTGCCGAGTCCAGCACCACGCTGACCAATCGTCATCTGCCAGCCATCAGTCTGCTGCTCAACGCTGATCGCGATCTTTATCAGGCCTTCGTTGCCGAACGGAGCCTGCTCGATGAGGACTCCGGAGCGCATGCCGCCGAGCTGCGCGCCTCACATGCCGAGAACCTCCAGCAAGCCTATGACCGCGTACACAAGTTCGCCGCGATGCAGCCAGGCAGCGAGGCGCTGGCCCTGGTGGCGGAATTCGATCGTGGATACGAGCGCTGGAAAGCGACGTCGCTGCGTGTACTGGAAATGGCCAGCTCTAATCCCAACGCCGCCAGCCAACTGAGTTTCTCCGACAGCGAAGCGCAATTCGAGGAGGCGCGAAGCGCCATCGACAAGCTGGGTGAGCTGGAGGACAACGCGGCCAACGCGGTTGGCACCGAGGCCATCGCCCGTGGTGAAGCACTCTCCTGGCAGCAGGGCGTGATCATTACCATCGGCTTGTTAGTGTGCGTGGTGCTGGTGGTGGGCTTCCCGCTGCTGGTGACCCGTCCATTGCACAGCCTGCTCTACCGCATCGAGCAGATCGCTGACGGCGATGGCGACCTGCGGGTACGCCTGGACGTTTTGTCTAAGGATGAACTGGGCAAGCTCAGCCATGCCTTCAATCGCTTTCTCGACAAGCTGCAACCCTTGATCAGGGAGGTCGGGCGGGTAACCGGCGAAGTGGCTGATTCGGCCAAGAGCCTGGCGGGGATGGCGGCTGCCAATGATCGGCTGATCAGCAGCGAGCATGCCGCGGTAGACCAGGTCAGCACGGCAGCGACCGAAATGAGCGTGGCGGTGCATGAAGTCGCGCGTAATGCCCAGAACGCCGCTGATGCCGCCCGGCATGCTGAAGTGCAATCACGTGAGGGTGCGCAGGTGGTCGGCGTGACCATCAATTCGATTCGGCAACTGGCGAAGGAAGTGGAAAGCGCTTCCGACACCATCCAGACCCTGGAGCAGGAAACGGCCAACATCGGCGCGGTGCTGGCGGTGATCAAGGGCATCGCCGAGCAGACCAACCTGCTGGCGCTCAACGCGGCCATCGAGGCGGCACGCGCGGGGGAGCAGGGCCGCGGTTTCGCCGTGGTGGCTGACGAAGTGCGGGCGTTGGCCGCGCGCACCCAGGAGTCGACCAAGGACATTCAGCAAATGATCGAGCGCCTGCAGGTTGGTGTACAGAACGCCGTCAAGGCTACGCACTCGGGCAGCGCCCGGGCCCGGCAGAGCGTGGAGCAGGCCGCTGGCGTCGATCAGGCGTTGAGCGTCACCGGTGATTCGGTACAGCGCATCAACGACATGGCTGCGCAGATCGCCACGGCCTGCGAGGAGCAAAGCAGCGTCACCGAAGAGATCGCGCGCAACATCAGCGATATTCGCGACCTGTCCAATGAAGCGGCGCAGACTTCCGAGCAGAGCACGCGGGCCAGCCAGCACCTGTCCGAGCTATCCAATGGTTTGGCCCAACTGGTGGGCCGTTTCCGGGTTTGAGGTGAGCGTCCGGCGTATCTAAGTGTTTGAAGCAGTTGTAAGTTTGCGTTTAGTCGTTACAATGGCGCGGCCCGTCGCAATGGCGGGCAGCGTTATGGTGGCCCTGCCGGTCCCCTCGCATTGATCAGCCGTGAACCCGGTCAGGCCCGGAAGGGAGCAGCCGCAGCGGTGACATCGAGTGCCGGGGTGTGGCTGGTAGGGTCCACCTCCAGTTTTCCCTCTTTCTATTCTTTGTGCTTATCACTTCTGTGATGCGGCGGCGTTTTGCATCGCCCCAAGATCTTGTCGACCAGGCTTTCGAGCGACAGCCCTTAGGCTGATGCGGCATTGGTTGAAGGCGGCCACGCCGATAAGCATGGCCGCCCTGTGCACTGTGCGTTCAATCACCCGCGACATCGTCGCCGGCTTAAAAGGCCAGGGGTGTTGCCGAGCATATGTTCACCTTCTCAGAAGAGTTTTAGGAAGTTGATGTAGAACCTGGGCGCCTTGCCGTTATCGTCATCCAGCTCTCTGGCCGATACCGAGCGGGTGAGCGGGAAGGCGACCTCAGGCGATACGTAGGTGTCCTTGAACACATTGATCCGGGCGCCGAATCCGGCCGATGACAGGCTCTCCGAGCGAACCCAGGTCGGCTCTTCGCTCCACACCTTGCCGGCATCCCAGAAGCTGTAGTACTGCGTTGGTACGGCGTAGTCGTTGAACGCATGCACATGGTTGTACTGCAGCTCGGTCTTCAATGCGATGCCGCTGTCACCAGTGATCTCCGACGGGTCGTAGCCCCGGCCGAACTCGCTGCCGCCCACGCCGAACTGCTCGGGTGAGAGCAGGCGCTGGCCGAACGCAGTCTGCGCGCTGCCGGCGAGGTAGAGGTTCAGGCCCGGCATGAGGCCCGACAGGTCCTGGATACGCTGTGCATCCACTTGCAGCTTGGTGAAGTCGGTCTCACCCTGTTCGCGGGACGGGTTCAGGCGGCTCTCGCTGCTTGCCCCCATGATGTCCAGCCCCTGGCTCAGCTCGGCCTTGAGCAGGTTCTTGCCGCCATAAGCGTCGTACCAGTCGTAGCTGGCGCCCAGGCGCAGGGCGCGGATGCGGTCCTCGCTGGAGGGCGGCAGGCTCTTGTCATCCAGGTACTCGGAGGTGCCGTTGTAGTAGGTGAAGGCCGCCGAGGTCTTCAGCGTCTCGTCGCGCAGCCGTATCCACGGGCGGGTCAGCCGCAGCGCGAAGGTATCGCCCGAGCTGTTGGGGTTGAGGAACGAGTAGGTGTCGGCATGGCCATCGTTGTGCTGGGCGAGCAGGCTCAGCACGTCGCCCTTGCTGCCCAGCGGCAACTCGTACTGGCCTTCGACGAAGGTCATCTTGTTGCCCTCGATGGAGCGGCCGGCGCGTACGCCAAGATGGTCGCCGCGCCCGGTCAGATCGTTCACGCCAACGCCGCCGTAGAGTTGCCAGGGACCGAAGTAGCGGCTGTCGCGGTTATCGAAACCGACGAAGCCTTCGTATTTGCGCAAGCTGTTTTCCACGGCCAGGTCGGTGCCGTCCTCGACCGGCGAGGCCTGCAGCATCGCCCGACTGTCGTTACCCGAAACGTCGTTCATCAGCAGCAGGTTGCGTTCGATGGTCGTGCTGGTCGGTGGCGTCTCGTTGCGGATGTTTTCGGCATAACGCTCCAGGGTCGTATTGGAAGGCCCGCTGAAGGTCACCTCGTTGACCTTACCCTCGAACACCTGGATGGTGAGGACGCCGTCTTCCAGGCGTTGCTGCGGGAGATAGGCCTTGGCCAGCAGGAACCCTGCCTTGCGGTAGCGCTGGGTGATGGTATTCACCACCTCGTTGATCTCCTGGATATTTACCCGGTTTCCCTCCAGGCGGCTGGCCAGGGAGGCGAAGGTGCCTGCCGGGTAGCTATTGGCACCGACGATGTTGACCTTCTTCACCAGGAAGCGGGTCATATTGCCGGGTAGAACGGTCATCTCCTCTGGCTGCTCTTCGATCTCTGGAGTGATGATGGTTGCAGGCAGCTCCAGAGTGCCAGGCATGGTGGTAACGGAGTTGCGGGTTCCCGAGCGATCGGGAACCTCCACGCGGCCAGGGTCCAGCTGCCCCAGCGGGGCAGCCACGGCTTGGGTGCCGTCAATCAGCATCAGTGCGGAGAGTACTGCTGCGGCCACCCGAGTGAGTTTGGAAGGATGTGCGTTCATGACTATTTACCTCCCTGGGTCGGAGCGCTGAGCTCGTTAGGGATGAGGGTACGGTTCCAGTCCGGGACGATGAATTTGCCGTTCTCGAAGCGGCTGTTGGCGTAGCTCAGTACGTCCAGCAGGGTCGGTACGGTGCTGGTCGTGTCGCCATAGGACCGGGGTTTGCAGACCAGTTGCACGGCATAGGTACGGATCACAGCCGGCGAGATGGAGTAGTTGGCCGAGACTGCCGAGGGTGATTCGACAGCGGTGCAACGGGTGTTTCCGGGCGATTGCGCGGTGACCGGCAGCGGCGGCAGCGGGTCAGGGGCCAGCGGGCCGGTGATGGTCAGGGTGCCGCCCTCGAAGGTCACGGTGTAGTTGTTACCCGCGGTCAGGCTGCCGTCCTGGCCGATGGCGTACTGGCCGGGGGCTTCGCCGGGTTCGCGTTTCAGTTGGCCCTTAACCACATCGGCGGAGTCGCCGCGTTTCAGGCCAGAGACGCTGTAGGTGAGCGCAGGGTCCTTCTCGCCTTGTACCTTGGTCTTGTTGTCGGCGGTGACGGTCAGTTCGGCTGGGGAAACCTGCAGCTTGCCGTCCTTGAACACCATGCGGTAATTGCCGCTGCTCAGCTCCACCGTGCCCTGGGTGATGGCGTAGCCTTCGGGAGTGACGTTCTCTCCAGCTTCTCGAGTCAGCTCGCCGCTGACTACCGAGGCAGCGGTATCGCCGTTCTTCAGCCCGGCGACCACGTAGGTCAGGGTCGGATCGGCGTCGCCGTAGACCTTGCCCTTGTCCTGTGCCTCCACGGTCAGGGTGGCCGGGGTGATGGCCAGGTTGCCGTCGACGAAGGACAGTACGTAGTTGCCACCCTTGCCTTCACCGAGGCCGAGCTCGCCTTGGCCGATGGCGTAGTCGCCGACGTTCTCGCCGGGAGCGCGGCTCAGTGCGCCGCCATTGAGCACTTCGGTCTGGCTGTCGCCATTCTTCAGGCCGGCCACGCTGTAGGTGAGCTTGGGATCGAGGTCGCCATACACCTTGGTCGTGCTGTCGGCAGTGACGATCAGGCTTGCCGGTGTGATGGTGAAGTCATCGCCGGTAAAGCTCAGCACGTAGTTCTGGCCCTTGCCCGAGGTGAGGTCGAGGCTGCCCTGGCCGATGGCATAGGTGCCGACGTTTTCGCCTTCGGCACGGCTCAGTGCGCCGGCCAGGACGTCTGCCCGGGCATCGCCGTTCTTCAGGCCGCTGACGCTGTAGGTGAGCGCCGGGTCGAAGTCGCCATAGACCTTGGTCTTGCCATCGGCATCGACGGTCAGGGTCGCGGGGGTGATGTAGAAGTCACCGTCCACGTAGTGCAGCACGTAGTTCTGACCAGCCTGGCCGTTCAGGTCCAAGGTGCCCTGATGGACACCGTACTGGCCGACGTTCTCACCGGCATCGCGCTCCAGCGTACCGGCGTTGAGCACCGAGGTCGCAGTGTCGCCACGCTTGAGGCCGCTCACCTCGAAGGTGAGCTTGGGATCGGCGTCGCCGTAGACCTTGCTCTGGTCGTTGGCGGTAACGGTCAACTCGGCCGGAGTGATGCTGAACACCCCATCATGGAACTGCAGGACGTAGTTGTTGCTCAGCAGAGCCAGACTGTCGTTGATGATGCCGTAGTTGCCGACGTTCTCGCCGGCTTCCCGGGTCAGCTCGCCGCCGACCACCGAGGCAGCGCTATCTCCGTTCTTCAACCCGGAAACCACGTAGGTCAGGGTAGGGTCGGCATCGCCATAGACCTTGCTCTTGTCCTGTGCCTCCACGGTCAGGGTTGCGGGAGTGATGGCCAGGTTGCCATCCACGAAGGACAGCACGTAGTTACTACCTTTGCCTTCACCGAGGCCGAGCTCGCCCTGGCCGATGGCGTAGTCGCCGACGTTCTCGCCGGGAGCGCGAACAAGCGCGCCGCCATTGAGCACTTCGGCCTGGCTGTCGCCATTTTTCAGACCGGTGACGTTGTAGGTGAGCTTGGGATCGAGGTCACCGTACACCTTGGTCTTGCTATCGGCGCTGACGGTCAGGCTTGCCGGGGTGATGGTGAAGTCATCGCCGCTAAAGCTCAGCACATAGTTCTGGCCCTTGCCCGAGGTGAGGTCGAGGCTGCCCTGGCCGATGGCATAGGTGCCTACGTTCTCGCCTTCGGCACGGCTCAGTGCGCCGGCCAGGACGTCGGCCTGGGCATCGCCGTTCTTCAGGCCGCTGACGCTGTAGGTGAGCGCCGGGTCGAAGTCGCCGTAGACCTTGGTCTTGCCATCGGCATCGACGGTCAGGGTGGCGGGGGTGATGTAGAAGTCACCGTCCACGTAGTGCAGCACGTAGTTCTGCCCGGCCTGGCCGTTCAGGTCCAGGGTGCCCTGATGGATGCCGTACTGGCCGACGTTCTCACCGCTCTCGCGCTCCAGCGTACCGGCGTTGAGCACCGAGGTCGCGGTGTCGCCACGCTTGAGGCCGCTCACCTCGAAGGTGAGCTTGGGATCGGCGTCGCCGTAGACCTTGCTCTTGTCCTTGGCGGTGACGGTCAGGTCGGCCGGGGTGATGCTGAACACACCATCATGGAACTGCAGGATGTAGTTGTTGCTCAGCAGGGCCAGGCTGTCATTGGTGATGCCATAGGTGCCGACGTTCTCACCAGCCTCACGCTTGACCGTGCCATCGCTCAGCACCTGCTCGCGGGTATCGCCGTTCTTCAGCCCGGAGACCACGTAGGTCAGGGCAGGGTCGATCTCGCCGTAGACCTTGCTCTTGTCCTGCGCCGTGACATCCAGCGTGGCCTGGGTGATCTGCAGCTGGCCATCGACGAATGTCAGGGTGTAGTTGCCACCCAGGCCGTTGTTCAGCGCGAGTTCACCCTGTTCGATACCATAGTTTCCGACGTTCTCGCCGGGTTGACGCACCAGCGCGCCACCATTGAGCAGTTGCTCGCCGGTCTGGCCGAGCTTGGCGCCGGAAACGCTGTAGTCGAGAGCCGGATCGGCGTCGCCATAGACTTTCTGCTTGTCATTAGCGGTAACGGTCAGCTCGGCCGGGGTGACATGCAGCGTGCCTTCCTTGACCGAGGCCTGGTAGCGCTGTCCGGCATAGCCGCTGGCATCGATGCTGCCGCCGACGGTGTAGTCGCCGACATCGGAGCTGGCGGTGGCCTCGGTGCTCGGGGTGACCTTGACGTCGAAGCGATCCTGCTTCAGTTGGCGATCGACGAAGTCGTCCACGCCCTTGACCGCCTTGCTGTTCTCGGAGGCATTTTCCGGCAGCCCGACGCTGGCCGTGAAGTCGGGATTGGCATCGCCATATTCACGCTGGGCGTCAGCGATCTTGCCCTCGAGTTGCGCGGTTTGCGATTTGAGGGTAACGCCACCGTCCTGGCTGGTGTCCTTGGTGCCGAGGAAGCTGACAACGCCGCTCTCGTACTTGTTGCCCGAATGCCACAGGTCATTGGCTTCGGCATCGACGCTGGAGGTGCTGCTGCCCAGGTCCACGACCAACTGATCCGAGGCATTCTCGGCACCATTGCGGTTGATCGCGTTGGAGGCCGCCTCATGGCCCTGATCGCCTTTGCCATCAGTGACACCCCAGCCCTGGGTGGAGGCGGTCACGCTGCCCATGGGGGTGCCCAGGGCAAAGCCCGGCGGCAGCTCGCTGGTGGCTTCGCCATTGCGGGTGACGGATATGCCGCTGGCTACGGCCGGGTTCGAGGACACCACCCAGACATCGCCTGTGGTGGGGTTCTTGAAGGTCAGCGACGAGACCCAGTAGTCAGAGTCGGTCTTGTCGCCGGCGATCGGCTGATGGTTCTTGTGATCGACATATTCCAGTGCCTCGAAGACCAGGTACTGGAACGGCGTGCTTTCGTCGATGGTGAGGTGGTGCGGCTCCTCGCCGGTGCGTTCCCACATCCAGTGCTCGCCCAGCTTGGCGATGGCCGAGGCGCTGACGCCGTCCTGGGTTTCAGTGACGCGATCATGGGTGACCTGCACCTTGCCGGTGTGTACGCCGTCGCTGGAGGTCTGGTTATAGATGAACTTGCCATTGCTGGCCTTGCCCGCCAGTGTGCCAGCATGGTTGAGCGGGCTGTCGAGCAGCACGCTGGCGCCTTCCACGGCCACGTTCTTGCCGATCAGCGCGGTGCCTTGCTGCTGGATGACCGAGGCGCTGTTGGAAGTCTTGATCCAGATCGTGCCGTTGCCGACGTCGATGATCGCCCGGCCGAGGTAGCCGGCATCGCCGGACTGCGAGCCGGTGGGGTTGTTGAGCAGCACGTCGCCGCTGGCGGCAATGTACAGGTGGCCATCCTGGAGCAGGATCGGCGCATTGATATAGACGGAGCCGCTGTCGTTGCGCTTGGCATCGGCGAAGGGATCGCCGGTGTCCTTGTAGACACTCACCGGGGCGGCGGTGCCGTCGGCCTGCAGGTACAGCGTGTGATAACCGGCATCCTGGGCGATGACCGCCGAGTTGACGTTGATGCGCTGGCTGGCGCTGATCTCCACGTCGCTGTTCTTCAGGCCCGAGGCAATCGCGCTGGCGGCCACCGTATCGCTGCCGGGAGCACCGCCTTCGGCCTCGATGTTCACGGTTTCCGGATCCAGCAACCATTTGCCCGAAGCCTGACCACCGCTGGCATTGACCTGGGCCTGCGGAGCGATGGTCAGCTGTTTGCCAGAGGTTTCGACCACGCCCCCCTTGCGTTCGCCCTGGGCACTGGCGCTGCCGGCGAAATGGGTCTTGCCGTCGCTCCAGACCACCACCTGGCCGCCATCGGTCTTGCCGTCCGCCTTGAGCTGGGCACCTTCGGCCACCGTGGTGCGGCTGGCAGCCGGCTCGCTGCCCTTGCCCTGGTAGCTGCCGCCCACCAGCACCTTGCCACCTGCGGCTTGTGTACCGCTGGCGTCGACCTGGGCGTTGCCGGCGACAGTCACCTCGTCACCGAGAATGCGGATTTCACCGCCGTTCACGCCCTTGGCGCTGAGCTGGCCGGTGACAGCGGTTTGTGCGGAGTTGGCCAGAACGATGGTGCCGCCGTCATTGGTCACCGAATCGGCAATGACAGCGCCGCCTATATTGATCACCGAGTCGAGATGCTTGGTAGCCCGGGCCGCACTCATGGCGACGGTGCCGTTGCCGACGTCGATCTCGCCGCTGTTGTGCACGCCGCCTTTGACGTCGGCGTTGACGCTGTTCTTTTCCCCAGGCTCGCCAGCGATGGCGATGTTCAGCAGGCCGTCGCCGTAGAAGTCCAGGGCGGCTTGTGGCCCGGTGGCGAGCTGGACCATACCCTTGTGGGCTTCGATCACCCCGGCGTTGTTCACCTGGGCGCCCAGCAGGGCGACCATGCCGTTGTCGTGCACGGTGATGCAGCCTTGGTTGGTCACGTTGCCGGTGAGGTGGATGTCCAGCTTGCCGGTTTCGGCGAATTGCCGGGCCTGTTCCTCTGTGAGGAAGCCGGCGCTCGCCACCAGCGCGCTGGAGGAAACGTGGGCGTTGGGGCCGAACATGATGCCGTTGGGGTTGACCAGAATCAGTTGGCCGTTGGAGGTGAGAGCGCCATAGATCTTCGACGGGTCGCCGCCGAGCACCCGGTTGAGCGTAATGGATTTGCCGTCAGGCTGGATGAAGGTGACCTTGTTGTCCGGGCCGACATTGAAGCGCTGCCAGTTGATGGTGGTGCGGTGTGTGGACGTGTTCACGTCCATGGCGTTGCCGTGCTGGGTGATGGTGGCCTGGCCGCCGATCACCTGGCCGCCCTCGGGAAGGCTGCAGCTATGGTTGGTGATGTGCTCGGTTTCAGGGGCGCCGTTGGCCGCCGTTGCGGTGGCTATGGCGATGGCCAGGGGGCTGGCCAGGAGAAAAGCAAGATGGTTGTGTTTCATCGTGGTTTCCCTCGACATGAAGTGAAGAAAACCCGGGGTGCTCGTGTTCCTTGTGCCACACCAGTGCTGGACTGGCGGATTACTGGGTTAGTGGTTGTTAGCGGTGATCACCTGGCACTGTGAGTCGCTCACGGGAATTGGTTCGGGCGTGATTTTATTTCTCGTATTTGCCGCAATCTCTTGATTTGAATCAATTAATTTACCGATTTGGAACGAGCGCTGGCGCGCGAGAAGGGACCGGCGACGGCATTCATGACGCCGCTTTACGACAGCTGAATGTCGCGGGGCCAAGCGAAAACGCCCGGTGCCAGGGGGCAACGGGCGTTCTTCATGACGGACGAGAGGGGAAATCAGGCTGTGCGATAGTTCAACACGCTGTCCTGTTCCTTGAGCGTCTTGCGCAGGTCGGCCGGGATGTTACCGGCGCGCACCGCCAGCTCCAGGCGAATCTCTTCCAGGCTCTGGGCGAAGGCATCCTGGTCGGTGATCTGTGGCTTGGCCAGGACCCGGCTATAGACGGTGCTGTCGCTCTCGTCGAGCAGTGCGAGGATGATGCTGCCATCCGGGCGTGGCGAGCTGAAGCTGGCGCGCAACGGATTGAACAGATGATCGACGAGTTGCTGGTTGGTGAGTTCCATGTCCTACTCCATCCTGAGGTTGGCCAGCTTGGACCTCGGGATGGTGAATTGGTTCAGGCCGTGAGCGACTGGCGGGTACGCTCGATCACCTGTTGCAGCGAATCGTCGTTGTACTGACCTGGGTACAGGCGCTGGCTGTATTGGGCGATACCGGTCTTGTCGACCAGGGTAAAGCTGAAGCTGCCCTTGCGTGCGGCCTGGATACGGCAGTCGAAAGGTGCGAAGGCGTGAGTCAGCGTGCTGATGGCTTTCTGGATCTGATGTTGAGTATTCATTTTTCTAGGTATTTCCTTAAAACATGTGCGCATCGATGCGCGTTGTATTGCTCCATGAGGTTGGCCGAAATGCGGCCTTAGCAAGTAAACCATTCGGAGCTTTATTGGCACGATAAAGTTCCATTGTTACGGTTCTTCGGCGTGGTCGGTACGTCGGAGGCAGGCAGAGAAACAGCACCGATGAGCGGCGAGTTGGCCTGGTCAGTCAGCAGGTGGGATCGGGGAGGGCGGCAGCGCAGGGAGCGCTAGACGATGAACCGGGAAACCAGCGAGGAGGTGCAAGGGCCTTTTTGACTTGCAGCGTGGTACTAACGGCGAGGATGATACGCCATTGTTCAAGATTTGAACAGCGCTATCTGCCGAGCCCCTGCGCGCGCTCGAAGGGGTTCGGTTGGCGGATGCAATTTGCCGGTTGCTCCGCTAGGATTAGCCCACTTTTGCTTTCCTCACATGACGGTTTTCCATGAGTTATCAGGTTCTTGCACGTAAATGGCGTCCGCGCTCGTTCCGCGAAATGGTCGGCCAGACCCATGTGCTCAAAGCCCTGATCAACGCCCTCGACAGTCAGCGTCTGCACCATGCCTACCTGTTTACCGGCACCCGTGGTGTAGGCAAGACCACCATTGCGCGGATCATCGCCAAGTGCCTGAACTGCGAAACCGGCATCAGCTCCACGCCCTGCGGTACCTGCTCGGTTTGTCGGGAAATCGATGAGGGACGCTTCGTCGACCTGATCGAAGTGGATGCCGCCAGCCGCACCAAGGTCGAAGACACCCGCGAACTGCTCGACAATGTGCAGTACTCGCCAAGTCGCGGCCGCTTCAAGGTCTACCTGATCGACGAAGTGCACATGCTCTCCACCAGCTCCTTTAACGCGCTGTTGAAGACCCTGGAAGAGCCGCCCCCCCACGTGAAGTTCCTGCTCGCCACCACCGATCCGCAGAAGTTGCCGGTCACCGTGCTGTCGCGCTGCCTGCAGTTCTCGCTGAAGAACATGCCGCCGGAGCGCGTGGTCGAGCACCTGACTCATGTTCTGACCGCCGAGAACGTACCGTTCGAAGACGATGCGCTGTGGCTGCTTGGCCGTGCTGCCGACGGCTCGATGCGCGACGCCATGAGCCTCACCGACCAGGCCATCGCCTTTGGTGAGGGCAAAGTGCTGGCTGCCGATGTGCGTGCGATGCTCGGCACACTGGATCACGGCCAGGTCTACGGTGTACTGCATGCACTGATCGAAGGTGACGCGCGGGCGCTGATCGAGGCGGTGCGTCATCTGGCCGAACAAGGGCCGGACTGGAACGGCGTGCTGGCGGAAATGCTCAACGTGCTGCACCGCGTGGCCATCGCCCAGGCATTGCCGGATGCCGTGGATAACGGCCAGGGCGATCGCGAGCGCGTGCTGCAGTTGGCTAAGGCGCTGCCGGCAGAAGACGTGCAGTTCTATTATCAGATGGCCCTGATCGGTCGTCGCGACCTGCCGCTTGCACCTGAGCCGCGCGGTGGCTTCGAGATGGTGCTGCTGCGGATGCTGGCTTTCCGCCCGGCGGGCGCTGATGACGCGCCAAAGGTCACGCTAAAGCCCTTGGGGATCAGCCAGGCCACTGCTGATTCCCAACAGAGCCCAGTGGCCGGCACCGCTATGCCGGCTCCAGTGGTTTCTGCTCCAGTCGCTCCCGCCGTGCTGGCGCCCGCTGTTGCGATTCCTGCCGAGCCCAGCCCGGCCACCGTGGTTGCGACCGTATCGCCTGTCGTGCAAGAAGAGCCAGTCCCAGCGGTTGAAGCGCTTGCAGCGCCAGTTGCCAATCTGTCGCCAGAGCCAGAGCCAGAGCCAGAGCCAGAGCCAGAGCCAGAGCCAGAGGTAGCTGCCCCTGAGCCGCCGGCTGCAGTCGACGTGCCCTGGGAAACGGCCAAGGGCCCTGAGCCGGCCGCCGTACCCGTTCAGTCCGCTGCTGTCGCTGAGCCTGTAGCGGCCGCAACTGATGTGGTTGCGGCGCCTGCAACGAACGAGATCGTGCAGCCTGTAACGGACACCGATGGCGGTGACGATGAACCACCACCCGGCGACTACGACTACGTGGAAATGGACGCCGAAACACTCGACTACGATTTCGGCCAGGCCGAATCCGCGACACCCGTGGTCGAAGAACCGTTGCCCGCCGCCAAGCCGGCTACCGGGCTGGCGGCAGAGTGGCTGTCACTGTTCCCGCAGCTTGGACTGGGCGGCATGACTGGCAGCATCGCCGCCAACTGCACCCTGATCGAAGCCAATGGTGATGACTGGCTGCTGCACCTGGACCCGGCGCACAGCGCACTGTTCAACCCGACGCAGCAGCGTCGTCTGAACGACGCGCTGAACCAGCAGCAGGGCCGCAGCATCAAACTGCGCATCGAGCTGTGCAAGCCCGAGCAGGAAACCCCGGCCCAGGCGGCTGCGCGTCGTCGTGCCGAGCGCCAGCGTAGCGCCGAGGCTTCGATCCAGGCCGACCCGCTGGTGCAGCAGATGATTCAGCAGTTCGCCGCCAAGGTGCGCGACGACAGCATCGAGCCTATCGATACACCTAGCTAGCAGTTCGTTTCGTGACGACGGCCAGGCAGCACTAATTAGTTTTCTACGACTTGTTAACCCCGAGCACCGAGGATACCGACATGATGAAAGGTGGCATGGCAGGCCTGATGAAGCAGGCTCAGCAGATGCAGGAAAAAATGCAGAAGATGCAGGAAGAACTGGCCAATGCCGAAGTCACTGGCCAGTCCGGCGCCGGTCTGGTGAGCGTGGTGATGACCGGTCGCCACGACGTCAAGCGCATCACCCTGGATGACAGCCTGATGCAGGAAGACAAGGAAGTGCTGGAGGACCTGATCGCTGCTGCCGTTAATGACGCGGTGCGTAAGGTCGAGCAGAGCAGCCAGGAAAAGATGTCCGGCATGACTGCAGGGATGCAGCTTCCCCCCGGCTTCAAAATGCCTTTCTGAGTCAGTGACGCCCAGCCGGCACGCATTACTGCGTTGCGAAAGGCCCCGAGCATCCTCATTTACAGACGTAAACTCCGGTGCTCGCGGCCTTTCGCGCCTTGTACTACATGCCGTCTGGTCGCCCCGTGGTGATGGTGTGCAAAGCGCACCCGTTCGTAGGGTGGGCTTTAGCCCACCAGATCATTGCCCGCCAACTTTTGCAGGACTTCCATGAGCTTCAGCCCCCTGATTCGCCAACTGATCGACTCCTTGCGCATCCTGCCCGGTGTCGGGCAGAAGACTGCGCAGCGCATGGCCTTGCAGTTGCTCGAGCGTGATCGCAGCGGTGGTCAGCGTTTGGCGCAGGCGCTCAATGCGGCGATGGAGGGCGTGGGTCACTGCAAGCGCTGCCGCAGCCTCAGCGAAGATGAAGTTTGTCAGCTATGCCTCGACGAGCGTCGTGACGACAGTGTGCTCTGTGTGGTCGAGGGTCCGATGGACGTGCATGCGGTGGAACAGACCGGCTATCGCGGGCGCTATTTCGTGCTCAAGGGCCATCTGTCGCCACTCGATGGTCTGGGTCCGGAAGCCATCGGCATTCCCGAACTGCTGGAACGCATCGAGGCTGGCGCCTTCAGTGAAGTGATCCTGGCCACCAACCCGACAGTAGAGGGCGAGGCCACGGCGCACTACATTGCGCAGATTCTGGCGGGCAAGGGCCTGGTCGCCTCGCGCATTGCTCACGGCATGCCGCTAGGTGGCGAACTGGAGCTGGTCGACGGCGGTACCCTGGCTCACGCCCTGGCTGGCCGTCGTCCGATCAGTCTGTAAGCCGTCAAAACCCTCCGATTCGGAGTGCCTGTGATCACTGACACTCTGCGCCTTGGTACTCTGCTGCTCATGCTGGGAGCGCCTCTGGTTGCGCAGGCGCAATGCCCGGCCGGGCAGATACAGGTGTGCCTGGGCGGCTCCTGCCTCTGTGTGCCTGATCCGGTACGAGTGCGCGAAGATGGCCTGAACCTCGCTGCCGCTCGGCTTGAGGCCTGGTTGCTGCAGTCGCGCCAGGCTGCACTGAGGGCAGGTACCGAACCCATCCCCTTGATGATTCGAGCGCAGCTTGCGCCCTTCTACGACGATTCATTGCTGGACGAAGTGCGCTTTCGCGTGGGCATCACCGACGAGATGGATGCGGCCACTGTGATGCTGCAGAACCCGGACGTGCAGGCCGTGACCCTGGTCGATGTGGTGGTGTTTCGAGATGCGCAAGCGGCCGCCGAGGATTCCGTGCTCTGGGCGCACGAGCTCTGGCATGTGCAGCAGTATCGCGAGTGGGGCACCAGTGGCTTTGCCCAGCGTTACACCCGCAACTTCCAGTCGGTGGAAGGGCCTGCCTACGAAATGGGCGAGCGTGTGAGAAAGGTGCTGCGCGAGCAGAAATGAAACGCCCGCTTGAAAACCAAGCAAGCGCTAGGTTAGGGTGGCCAAAACAATAACGGGAGTACCCGCATGGCCGCCCCTCAGTCGTATTTCGATGAGTCTCACCAACTGGTTCGCGATTCCGTCCGACGTTTCGTCGAGCGCGAGATCCTGCCGCATATCGATGAGTGGGAGGAGACCGAGGAGTTTCCTCGCGAGCTGTACCTCAAGGCAGGTGCAGCGGGCATTCTCGGTATTGGCTACCCGGAGCAGTTCGGCGGCAGCCACGAGGGCGATGTATTCGCCAAGGTCGCAGCCAGCGAGGAACTGATGCGCAGTGGCTCGGGCGGACTGGTGGCCGGGCTCGGCTCGTTGGATATCGGCCTGCCGCCCATCGTCAAATGGGCCAAGCCCGCTGTGCGCGAGCGCGTGGTGCCACAGGTGCTGGCCGGCGAGAAGATTATGGCGCTAGCGGTGACGGAGCCCACTGGCGGCTCCGACGTGGCCAACCTCAAGACGCGCGCCGTGCGCGACGGCGAGCACTACCGCATCAATGGCAGCAAGACCTTCATCACCAGCGGCGTGCGTGCCGACTACTACACGGTGGCGGTGCGCACCGGCGGCGAGGGCTTCGGCGGCGTCAGCCTGCTGCTGGTGGAGAAGGGGACGCCGGGGTTCAGCGTCGGCCGCAAGCTGAAGAAGATGGGCTGGTGGGCCTCCGACACTGCTGAGCTGTTCTTCGACGACTGCAAGGTGCCGGTGGAAAACCTGATCGGTGTGGAGAACGCCGGCTTCGCCTGCATCATGGCCAACTTTCAGAGCGAGCGCCTGAGTCTGGCGATCATGGCCAACATGACCGCGCAACTGGCCCTGGAGGAGTCGATGAAATGGGCGCGTGAGCGCCAGGCGTTCGGCAAGCCGGTGGGCAAGTTCCAGGTGCTCAAGCACCGCCTGGCCGAGATGGCTACGCAGCTCGAAGTCTCCCGTGAGTTCACCTACCGCCAGGCCGCGCAGATGGCGGCCGGCAGGAGCGTGATCAAGGAAATTTCCATGGCCAAGAACTTCGCCACCGATATCGCTGACCGCCTGACCTACGATGCGGTGCAGATCATGGGCGGCATGGGTTACATGCGCGAAAGCCTGGTCGAGCGCCTGTATCGCGATAACCGCATCCTCTCCATCGGCGGCGGCACGCGAGAGATCATGAACGAGATCATCGCCAAGCAGATGGGGTTGTAGCTGCTGGCGTGGGAGGGGCTTTAGCCGCGATCAGCCTGAACGAGGCGAAAAAGCTCGCCGCTGAGGCGCCTCCCACGGAAAACGGTGATCAGGACGCTACCTGATTCTGCGCAGCCTGGCGCAGGCGCGCGATATCACGCTGTGGTGGGGCGCCGAACAAGCGGCTGTACTCGCGGCTGAACTGCGATGGGCTTTCATAGCCTACGCGGTAGCTCGCCGCAGCCGCTTCCAGGTTGTCGCACAGCATCAGGCGGCGAGCCTCCTGCAGGCGCAATTGCTTCTGGTATTGCAGCGGGCTGAAGGCGGTGACGGCCTTGAAGCGATGGTGCAGGGTCGACGGGCTCAGGTTCACCTCGCGGGCCAGCTCCTCGATACGCAGCGGCTGGTCGAAGTTCTTGCGTAGCCATTCGATGGCGCGGGAGATGCGCTGGCTTTGACTGTCCGCTATCACCACTTCATGCAGGCGATGGCCCTGCGGGCTGAGTAGCATGCGATAGAAAATTTCGCGCAGGGCCAGCGGAGCCAACATGGCGATGTCGCGTGGGGTTTCCAGCAGGCGCAGCAGGCGGATCACCGCGTCCAGCAGGCGTGGGTCGAGACGGTCGAGAAACAGCGCGCGCTGGGAGGCCGCGTCTGGCGCCGGGATGGGTGGCATCTCGGTCAGCAGGCTGCTGATCAGTGCCGGATCGATTTCCAACGCCAGGCTCAGATACGGCGCTTCCGGGCTGGCCTCGATCACACGGCCAGTCACCGGCAATACCACTGAGGCTACCAGGTAGTTAAGAGGGTCGTAGACATAGAGTTCGTCGCCCAGGCGGATCTCCTTGCGGCCCTGCGCGATGATGCACAGACAGGGGTCGTAGACCGTCTGTATCGGCAGGCTTGGCGAGGTTGCGCGCGCCAGTTTGAGGCCGGGAATGGCTGTGATGTGCAAACCGTCTTCGGGTACGAAGCGATCGACCAGGCGCGCCATTTCATGGCTGAGTTCGGCAAGAGGGGTGTCGAGATTTGTAGCGGTGTGAATGGGTGACTGCATGGCGCGCCTCCGGAAAGTCAGCGAAGCCTAGCCAGGTTTTTCAGGCAAGTCATGAGCGACGACAGGATTAGGCAAATATTTCCCAGTAATGGGCAAATGGCCAGTGATACAGAGTATTTCAACGAATCTTGCACGTTCCGTGCACCCGGGTATTGCAATTTTTGGTCATGCAGTTTTAGGCAATAATTTGCCAGTAATCGGCTAACACCCTGATGACCTTCTCACTAATCTCTGTCTCCATCGCGCCGTGTCTCTACGTTGGTTCGAACGCATGCATTAGCCCTGTCACCCGCTGAGTGGTGCCCAATGAGCCAATCAAGGAGCGAGCGATGTCCAGTAAATGGTTGATCGCACCGCTGACACTGTTGTTGCTCGCCACCGCCTGGCTCGACTCCAAGGCTGTTGGCGAAGCGGCTTGCGACGAGCCGCAAGCGGCGCCCCATGTATTGCAGCGGAATGCTGCCGGTCTGTATTGATCCAATTCCAGGAGGTTGCCATGAGCATCATTCATCGCATGACCATTCGCGCCCGCCACGATCGCTCGATTCGGCTGGGCCAGTGCCTGGCCCGACTAGACGAAGTGGGGCGAGACGTGCCCGGTTGCCTAGGCTTGCGAGTGTTCTCGTTGCGCAGTGATCCGCTGACCTGGCACGTGGAGGGGCAGTGGCAATCATCGGCCTCACGAGACGCTTTCCTCGACAGCGAAGGCCTGCGCCTGATATTGGCGCAAGCGATAGACGAGGGGCTGTTCGCTCATCTCGAATGTGCGGTGGAGTGGCAGCAGCAGGTCGCTTGAGTTCGTGTCCAAAGCTGTAGAGGCGCCTGGCTAAGCCGCTCGGCTTGCCTTTATGAATTTATCTCTATAGATTTTCATGAAATTAATTAATTTAAATTTCATGGGTCGTCTATGTTTCGCCACGCCAGTGAGCACGTCGACAGCTACTACGCCCATAGTTGCGAGGATCGACTGAGGCCATATCCGGTTCTGCAGGGGCACCTGCAGTGCGATGTGCTGGTGATCGGCGCGGGTTTCAGTGGTCTGCATACCGCTCTGCGTCTTGCAGAAGCGGGGCGGCGAGTGATTGTGCTGGAGGCCAGTCGCGTTGCTTGGGCCGCCTCCGGGCGTAATGGCGGGCAGGCGATTCTTGGTTGGTCCTGCGATATGCCGCCGCTCGAAAAGGCCCTCGGCCTTGAGCGTGCCCGCCGCCTCTGGGACGGCATGACCTGGGCGGCGCGCGAGCTACGTGAACTACCGCAACGGCATGGCTTCGATTGCGATTACCGCCGTGGGCACCTGTGGACGGCGGTGCTGCCGCGACGCGTAGCCCTGCTGCATGAATGGCAGGAGCAGGCCGCCTACAAATGGGGGCACCGCGCGCTGCAGTTCGTCTCTCGCGAACAGATGCCGCAATGGGTCGCCAGTGAGCGCTATCAGGCGGGTCTTTATGACCCAGAAGCCGGCCACCTCAACCCGCTCAAGCTAGCGCTCGGGCTGGCCGAGGCCTTCGTTCGCGCCGGTGGACAGATTTTCGAGCAGAGCCGCGCACTTAGTCAGAATAAGCAGGGCGACGGTTACCACGTGCGCACCGAGCAGGGCAGCGTGCAGGCCGATCAACTTGTGCTGGCCTGTAATACCTATATCGACGATCTGGAGCCGCGTCTGGCCCGGCGTATCCTGCCGGTCGGCACCTACCAGGTCGCCACCGAACCGCTTGGCGCCGAGTGTGCCGAATCACTGCTGCCGCGCAACGCCTGCGTCACCGACAACCAGTTCGTCCTCGATTACTTCCGACGTACGCCGGATCACCGACTGTTGTTCGGCGGTGGCTGCACCTACCTGGGCGGCCTGCCAAGGGACATGGCTGCTGCCACGCGGCCTTTCCTCGAGCGCGTCTTTCCGCAACTTGCAGGCGTAGCCATAGACTTCGCCTGGGGCGGGCATATCGACATTACCCGTGCGCGCACGCCGGATATCGGCGGCGAGAACGGCCGCTATTGGCTACAGGGCTTTTCCGGTCATGGCGTATTGCCGACCCTGGCGGCTGCACGAGCAGTCAGCGATGCCATTCTCGGCCATGAAGACGTACTGGCGTTGTACCAGCAACTGCGCACCCCCGACTTTCCCTTCAACGAACGCCTGGCCGCGCCCCTGGAGGCCATCGGCAAGGCTTGGTATCGACTGAGAGACAGCTTTTGACATGGACAGCGCCGAGATGAACCAGAACCTGGAGATGGCGGCCCTGGCCGTGCTTATCCATGACCTGCGCAAGCACAAGAAGGTCACCCTCAACGAACTGGCCGAGCGCATTGGCCGTTCGGTGGGCTTTCTCTCGCAGGTCGAGCGTGGTCTGTCGCGCCCGACGGTGGCGGATCTGACCGCCATCGCCGAGGCGCTCGACGTACCCACCACCTATTTCTACAGCCTGCCCAAACCCAAGGCGCTGGACTGGGTCACCCGCCCCGACGAACGCCGCACCCTGTACCTGGCCGGTGGCATCACCGACATCATGGCCTCGCCCACGCTGCAGGGCGCCTTCATGGTGGTCGACAGCCTGCTCGAGCCGGGCGCCAGCAGTGGCGAGCGGCAGATGAGCGACCGCTCCGAGCAAGCCGGCTACGTGCTCGAAGGCCAACTGACGTTGTGGCTGGGCGAGGACGAACAGAGCGCCACCCTTTACCCCGGCGATGTTTTCCAGGTGCCGAGCTATGCGCACCTGCGTTATGCCAACCAAGGCGACACCCCTGCGCGGGTGTTGTGGATCTACACCTGACCTCCCGTGAATCGGAAATAACCACAATGAACGCCACCCGAGTCGAGCTGCTCGACGAAGTCCGCCAATTCCGCCAGGCCCACCCCGAGGTGCGCTTCGTCGACCTGATCTGTCTGGATATCCCCGGGCATTTCTACGGCAAGCGCTACCCCATCGAGATGCTGGAGAAGGTCGCTGCCGGCAGCGCCCTGAAGTTGCCGCAGAACTGCGTGCTGCTTGGCGCCCAGGGCGGCCTCTACGAGATCGGCGACTACTGCTTCCATGACGGCGACCCGGACGCGCCACGGCGACTGATCCCCGGCACGCTCAAGCTGGTGAACTGGGAGCGTCAGCCGATGGGGCAGATGCTGATCAGCTCCGATGGCACCGAGGCGCCCATCGAGTTCGAGCCGCGTGAGGTGCTGGCGCGCGTGGTGCAGCGCCTGGCGGCACGTGGCATTCGCCCGGTGGTGGCCTTCGAGCTGGAGTTCTATCTATTCGACAAGGCGCTCAAGGACGGCTTGCCACAGTACCCGCGCGATGACGTGAGCGGGGATGCCGACGATCAGCCGAACATGCATATCGAGCGGCTCTCGCGCTTTGCCGAGGTGCTCGACGACATCAGCGAGACCGCGCGTCTGCAGGGCATCGACACCACGGTGATCACCGCCGAGATCGGCCCGGGGCAGTTCGAGATCAACTTCAGCCACAACGCCGACCCGCTGCAGGCTGCCGACTGGTCGGCGCTGTTCTGCCGGGTGACCCGTGGGGTGGCGCTCAAGCATGGTCATCGCGCCAGCTTCATGGCCAAGCCCTACCTGCAGTATCCGGGCAGCGGCATGCACATCCACGTCAGCCTCTACGATGAGGCGGGCGACAACCTGCTGGCGCGTGACGAGCAGCGTCCGTTGCGCCATGCCGTGGCCGGCTGCCTGGAACTGCTGCCGCAGCTGATGCCGATCTACGCGCCGAACCACAACAGCTACCGTCGCTTTGGCGCCCAGGTGAACTCGGCGAGCAAGGCCAGCTGGGGCTTCGAGGATCGCGACGCCTGCGTGCGCATCCCCGAGTCCGACGCGCGCAACCTGCGCCTGGAATTCCGCCTGCCGGGCGCCGATGCCAACCCCTATCTGGTGCTGGCGGCATTGCTGACCAGTATCGAGCAGGGCCTCGACGCCCAGGTCGAGCCCATCGCACCCCTGAATGACGACCGCTCCAGCGGCGTCGACTTTCCCAAGGACATGCTCGACGCCGTGCGCCGCATGCAGGCCAGCGAGCGCGTCGCCGCCGGCCTCGGCAGCGAGTTCGTCATGGTTTATTGCGAGAACAAACGCCAGGATCACCTGGCCTTCATGCACGACATCAGCCCGCGCGAATACCGCTGGTACCTGTGATGTCCCGGATCGAAGGAGGCGACATGAATAACTCGAAAACCGCACACTGGCAGGCGCTGAGCCAGGCTCACCACCTGGCGCCGTTCAGTGATTACAAGCAGCTGGCCGAGAAGGGCCCGCGCATCATCACTGAGGCCAAAGGTGTGCACCTGTGGGACAGCGAGGGCAACAAGATCCTCGATGGCATGGCCGGCCTGTGGTGCGTGGCCGTCGGCTATGGCCGCGAGGAACTGGTCGCTGCAGCTTCCAAACAGATGTTGCAGCTGCCGTTCTACAACACCTTCTTCCAGACCGCGCACCCACCGGTGCTGGAGCTGGCCCATGCCATCTCCCAGCTGGCGCCGGCCGGCATGAACCACGTGTTCTTCACCGGCTCCGGCTCGGAAGGCAACGACACCATGCTGCGTCTGGTACGCCACTACTGGGCATGCAAGGGGCAGCCGCAGAAGAAAATCATTATCGGCCGCGACAATGGCTACCACGGCTCCACCGTGGCCGGCGCCAGCCTCGGCGGCATGAAGTTCATGCACGAGCAGGGCGACCTGCCGATTCCGGGTATTGCGCATATCCCGCAGCCGTACTGGTTCGGCGAGGGCGGTGATATGACCCCGGACGCCTTCGGTATCTGGGCGGCCGACCAACTGGAGAAGAAAATTCTCGAACTGGGCGAGGAAAACGTGGCGGCCTTTATCGCCGAGCCGATCCAGGGCGCCGGTGGCGTGATCATTCCGCCGGACAGCTACTGGCCGCGCATCAAGGAAATCCTCGCCAAGTACGACATTCTCTTCGTCGCCGACGAGGTGATCTGCGGTTTCGGCCGTACCGGCGAGTGGTTCGGCAGCCAGCATTACGGTCTCAAGCCTGACCTGATGACCATCGCCAAGGGCCTGACCTCGGGCTACGTGCCGATGGGCGGGTTGATCGTCAGCGACAAGGTGTTCGAGGTGATCGAAGCGCACGGCGACTTCAACCACGGCTTCACCTATTCCGGCCACCCGGTGGCGGCGGCGGTGGGGCTGGAGAACCTGCGCATTCTCAAGGAAGAAGGCATCGTCGAGCGGGTCAAGGCAGAAACCTCGCCCTATCTGCAAAAGCGCCTGCGTGAGCTGGCCGATCACCCGTTGGTGGGCGAAGTGCGCGGCGTCGGCATGCTTGGCGCCATCGAACTGGTGCGGGACAAGGCCACGCGCAAGCGCTTCTCGGGTGATGTGGGCGTGGGCATGGTGTGTCGTGGCTACTGCTTCAACAACGGTCTGATCATGCGCGCCGTGGGCGACACCATGATCATCGCGCCGCCTTTGGTAATCAGCCAGGCGGAAGTGGATGAGCTGGTGGAGAAGGCGCGCAAATGCCTGGATCTGACCTGGGAACAGGTGCGTAGCTTGGCGTAATCTCGCGGTACGGTGGGAGGGGCTTTAGCCGCGACAGAAACAACCCGCTGCTAAAAGCCGCCCCACAAAAAACGAAACCCCGCGACCTTACCGGTGGCGGGGTTTTGTTTTTCAGTCGCTTACTTGAGGCTGTTCTTCAGCGTCTGCGCGGCCTGATCCAGGGCAGTGCGTACCGCTGGTACTTCAGCCACGACATTGAGCAGGCCGTAGTCGTGGATCATGCCGTTGTAGCGCACGGCGGTCACCGGCACGCCGGCAGCGTTCAGGCGGCGGGCGTAGGCTTCGCCTTCGTCGCGCAGCACGTCCATCTCGGCAGTCTGCACCAGAGCCGGCGGCAGACCTTTGAGTTGTTCGAGGCTGGCGCGCAGGGGCGAGGCATAGATCTCGTTACGCTGTTTCGGGTCGGTGGTGTAGTTGTTCCAGAACCATTCCATCATGCCGCGAGTCAGGAAGTGGCCTTCGGCGAACTGGTTGTACGACGCATTGTTGAAGTTGGCGTCGGTCACCGGCCACAGCAGCACCTGAGCGCGCAGTTTCGGCGTACCGGCTTCCTTGGCCTTGATGGCCACCACAGCAGCCATGTTGCCGCCAACACTGTTGCCGGCCACGGCCAGGCGCGAACCGTCGACACCGATCTGGCTGCCGTTGTCGGCGACCCATTGGGTCGCGGCATAGGCCTGATTGATCGCGGTCGGGTACTTGGCCTCAGGCGACGGCGTGTAATCGACGTAGATCGCCGCCGCGCCAGAGCCCACCACCAGGTCGCGGATCAGGCGTTCGTGGGTCGGATAATCACCCAGTACCCAGCCACCGCCGTGGAAGAACATGAAGCCGGGCAGAATGCCGCGAGCGCCTTCAGGACGCACCACCTTGAGGGTGAGCGACTGGCTATTCACCTGAATCACCTTGGTGTCGACGACGATACCTGACACATCCACCTTGACCCCGGCCTGAGCGCCGACCAGCACGGCACGGGCGTCTTTCGGCGAAAGGCTTTCCAGCGGCTGCCCGCCGCCAGCGGCCAGGGCATCGAGGAAGCCTTGAGTGGTACGTTCCACGCCGGGGCTGCCGGCGGCGAAGCTGCTGTTGATGGCCAGGGCGAGCAGCCCGGCGGTCAGAGTGCGAGAAATGTTCATGGTCAAGCTCCTGTCGATCAGTTGGGCTGCTGGCTATCAGTTCTGGTTGGTGCAAACGCTGGAGAGTTGTTCGTAGTCGAGAACCTTCACGTCACCCGCGCTGTTGCGGTAGGTCATCTGCGCTGTCACCACTTCGCACTGCGGGCTATTGGGCACGTCGATGGAAATCACCTTGGCGATATCCAGGTTCTGGCCGTAGCGGTAGGGCGTGGCCTCGGCGCTGTGGGCGAGGGTGGTGAGCGACGCGCTGAGTGCGATGGCGGTCAGTGCGGTGGCGAACAGGGTGCGGGTTTTCATGGTGGTTCTCCTCTTGAGGCCGCGCTCGGGCTCTGGCCGCGAGCGCTGCCTGCTATCTGTCAGACGATGGTCAGGGTGACGTCGATGTTGCCGCGGGTGGCATTGGAGTACGGGCAAACGATGTGCGCGCGATCCACCAGGGTTTGTGCGGCTTCCGGGGCCAGGCCGGGCAGGCTGATGCGCAGTTCCACTTCGATGCCGAAGCCGGTGGGGATGGCGCCGATGCCGACGGTGCCCTCGATGAAGGTGTCAGCCGGGATGCTCAGCTTGTCGCGGGCGGCGACGAATTTCAGGGCGCCGAGGAAGCAGGCGGAATAGCCGGCCGCGAACAGCTGCTCCGGGTTGGTACCGTTACCGCCGGCGCCACCAAGCTCTTTTGGGGTGGTCAGGGCGATATCGAGGACGCCGTCGGAGGAAACGGCGCGGCCTTCACGGCCACCAAAGGCTTCAGCGGTTGCACGGTAGAGAACGTTTTCGATAGTCATGGCGGTGATCCTTGTCGGTGAGTTGGGGATGGATTGGTTCGCTAATCATTTGTTCGCCAACCGTTTCCATGGGGAGAACTGTATTGCGATAAACATTAGTGTGCAAGATAAATATATGGAAGATTTAGTTATAGGGATTTGCTTTTCAGGAATAAGCACGGCTGGCAAGGGATGTATCCATGCCTTGCGGACGACACTAGGGGGGATTTGCCCGATTCAGATGCTGTGGCAGCTCAGCATGAGTTGGGCTGGAGTGGGCGCGGTACTCAGTGAGATCGCTGGATACGATGCACGCGGCGTTTCGCCCAAAGAGGGGAGGGCTAGGGTTTTGCGGGAGCAGGCGATGACTGGCATCGCCAGGTATCAGAGGGCGTCTTGCAGGTGGCCGCGCAGTTCGATCAGGTCATCACGCAGCTTGCTCAACTGCTCCACACTCAACGCTGAAGCCTTGAGGATGCAGGCAGGCAATGCTTTGGCTTGTTCGTGCAGAGCGCGACCTTTGTCGGTCAGGTACAGCTGCACTACACGTTCATCCTGACTGCTGCGCTGGCGTTGCAACAGGCCTTCGCTTTCCAGGCGCTTGAGCAGAGGTGTCAGCGAACCCGGGTCGGTCAGCATGCGTGCGCTGATCTCGCTGACGGTGATGCCCTCGTTTTCCCATAGCACCAGCATGGCCAGGTACTGCGGATAGGTGAGACCGAGCGCCTGCAACAGCGGCTTGTAGGTCTTGGTCATCATCAGTGAGGTGGAATAGAGGGCGAAGCACAGCTGGTTATCCAGCATCAGCTCGGCGCAGGGCTCCACTTGGGTGGTCATGGCGTTGGCCTATGCGAGGGTGGTGGACGTTGTCGGCAAGTGGTGCGGGCAACCCGCACCTGGTGGCATCAACCGCAGGATACGCGGGTGATCACTCGCTGATCATCGACGTTGAGGTTAAGGCGCTGACCATTGTATTCCAAGGTCACCACGCTGTTGGGTGTCAGAATGCGTGCCGTGCTGGCGCCCGCCTGCTGGCGTGCCTGTTCGAGCAGCTCCGGGGTTGCGGTCTTGCCCTTGAGGTTTTCGACTGCAGAGGAGGTGCAGCCCTGGTTGGCGTCGGCAGGCGTGGCCGCCGGTTCGGATTTTTCCGCCGTGTTGCTGCAGCCGGCTGCGAACAGGGCAGCGGTGAGAATCAGGCTGAAACGAGTCTTGAGGTTCAACGCTGTGGGCTCCTTTTCCATAGGTGTAGCGGTCATTGCGCGCCCTCCAGGCGGGCCAGGCGCTCTTCGAGCGCTGCGATGCGCGCTTCCAGTTCGACCAGGCGATCTTCGTTAGGTGCCGCAGCCTCCCCGCGAGCAGCCGGACGGTTGGCCAACAGAGCCTCCAGATCGGCCTGTTCGCCCAGCAGATGCATGTAGCGATCCTCGCGCTGGCCACTCTGGCGTGGCAGCAGCACGACCAGGCCGCGAGCGATCAGACGCTCCAGTTGATGCTGCACTTCGGCCACGTCGTCGAAGTCATGCATGCGGTTGCTGCGGGTGAGCAATTCGTTGAGGGTCTGTGGGCCGCGCAACAGCAGCAAACCGAGCAGCACCGTCTGCGGCTTGACCAGCTCCAGTTGCTTGTCGCAGCGCTGCTCCCAGCGGTCGGCTCGGCTGCCCATGACCAGGTGCACCAGGCCACGGCCTTCCAGGGTGCGCAGATAACGCCCGACTTCGCCGGTTTCCAGGTTCATCAGCGGTTCACGGCTGGTCTTCTGGTTGCAGGCCAACTGCACGGCATTGAGCGTCAGTGGGTAGGTTTCCGGGGTGGTCAGTTGTTTCTCGATCAGGCAACCGAGGATGCGTACCTCGACGGCGTGCAATGGGTTTTCACAAACCAGCGGGGAGGGGGTGTGCGACATGGATCGATCCTGGCAGAAAGAACTCGCGTAGGTTAACGGCATCCGTGCTCAGCCGACAGGCTGCAATGTGTGTTCGAGCATGTCCAGGCTGGCGCTGAGCACCTGCTGGCGAGCTTCCTGGCTGACCATCATGCGTGCCAGCAGCAGGCTGCCCAGGCACTGCGCAAGGATGCTCCAGGCCAATTGCGGATCGCCGATGATCTCGGCCCAGGTTTGCTGCAATTGCACGATCTGCTGCTCGGTACGCTGCCTCACGCTGTCGTCGGCGCGCGCAATTTCAGCGCCCAGTGTGGGCAATGCGCAGCCTCTGTCTGGCTGCTCGACATGCGCCAGGCTGAGATAGGCTGCCAGGCAGCGCTGGAGTTTATCGCGCCCGGCGTCACCCGGCTCAGCGCCCAGTCGGTTCAGGCTGTTACGCAGCTCCCGTTCGACCAGTTCGGCGAACAGCGCATCCTTGCTTGGAAAATGACTGTAAAACGCCGCACCTGACAGGCCTATGGTCTTCATCAGGGCATCCACGCCGGTCACGGCAAAACCCTGCTGCTTGGCAAGGGCGGCGCTGCTGGCGAGCAGGCGCTCGCGGGTTTCGGCTTTGTGCTCGGCGGAATAGCGCATGAGATACCGTTGTGTGCTGGCTTGACCCGCCCGCAAGCGTAGCATAACGTTCGTTAGGCTAACGATCGTTAGTCAATGGAGAGGCCCATGAACGAGAACAAGAAGGTCGCCTTGATCATCGGAGCAGGTGATGCCACCGGTGGTGCGATTGCCCGGCGTTTCGCCCGTGAGGGTTATGTCGCCTGCGTCACCCGGCGCAGCCTGGACAAACTGCAGCCACTGCTGGAGGGCATCCGTCACGAAGGTGGCGAGGCCCATGGTTTCGCCTCCGATGCGCGGCGCGAGGAGCAGGTGGCCGAGCTGGTCGAGGCCATCGAGCGTGATATCGGCCCGATCGAGGTGATGGTGTTCAACATCGGCGCCAACGTGCCGTGCAGCATCCTCGACGAAACCGCGCGCAAGTATTTCAAAATCTGGGAGATGGCCTGTTTTGCCGGCTTCCTGACCAGCCAGGCTGTGGCCAAGCGCATGGTCACGCGCGGGCGCGGCACCATTCTGTTTACCGGTGCAACCGCTGGCCTGCGTGGCGCCGCTGGATTCGCCGCCTTTGCTGGCGCCAAGCACGGCATCCGCGCGCTGGCGCAGAGCATGGCACGTGAGCTGGGGCCGCTGAATATCCATGTCGCCCATGTGGTGGTGGACGGCGCCATCGATACTGCCTTCATCCGCGACAACTTTCCCGAGCTATATGCCAGGAAGGACCAGGATGGCATTCTCGATCCTGAGCATATCGCCGACAGCTACTGGTTCCTCCATGCCCAGCCGCGTGATGCCTGGAGCTTCGAGCTGGACCTTCGTCCGTGGATGGAGCGCTGGTAAGCCGCCCCAAGTCGATAAGCACAACAACGAGCGAGTGAAGCTGATGAGCAAGACGCTGGAGTTCTTCTTCGACCTGGGCAGCCCGGCATCCTACCTGGCCTATACCCAGTTACCGGCGCTGTGCCGCGAGTGCGGCGCTGAGCTGGTCTACCGGCCGATGCTGCTGGGAGGTGTATTTCAGGCCACCGGCAATGCTTCGCCGGCGATGATCCCGAGCAAGGGACGCTACATGATTCGTGATCTGGCGCGCTTTGCTGAGCGTTACGACGTACCGATGCGCTTCAATCCGCATTTCCCGATCAACACCCTGACGCTGATGCGCCTGCTGGTGGCGGTGCAACTGCATCAGCCCGCGCGTTTCGGTGCTGCCTTGCAGGCACTGTTCCAGGCCATCTGGGTGGATGAGGTGAATATGAGCGACCCAGCCAGGGTGGCTGAAGTATTGGCCGCGGTGGGTTTCGATGCGGTCGCCTTGCAGGCGCAAATTGCCGAACCGGCGGTGAAGGACGCACTCAAGGCGAGTACCGAAGAGGCGGTGAAGCGTGGTGTATTCGGTGCGCCGACCTGCTTTGTCGGCGAGGCAATGTTCTTTGGCCAGGATCGGCTGGATTTCGTTCGTGAGGCGCTGATCCAGTGATGTCAGGCACAATGACCGGACTGTTTTCCGGCAACCCGAGTGACCGATGAACCCCGAAGCGCTGAAACTCCTGGTGACCCGTCGCATGCCTTACGGCAAATACAAGGATCGGCTGATTGCCGATCTGCCGGGGCATTACCTCAACTGGTTTGCCCGCGAGGGCTTTCCCAAGGGGGAGTTGGGCCAATTGCTGGCTCTGATGCAGGAGATCGACCATAACGGCCTCAAGCCATTGCTCGATCCGTTGCGCAAAGATGCTTAAGTTCGTGGCCCGGAGGGAGTCCGGGGTCGATTTACAATCTCTCCCATCCGGGCTACGTCTGAGTTGCCCTCAGTGCCAGTTACGGCCGTGATCCAGCTTCTGATCCACCAGCCATTTACCATGGGCGATGGAGGCGTGCTGGGCCTTGCTCAGGTCATCCATGAAAGCGTAATCCAGCGGTAGCGTCTGACGTTTACTGGTGTTTCCGCTGGGGTCGGTAATCTGGCAACCCCCGGCCCAGGGTGTTGGCAGGCCTGGATGTTCCATGACGCTGGCGTGAATGACGTGATCGCGATGGGTGCAGGTAAGCGCGCTCATGAGGCCACCTCGTAGACCAAGGCGCCGCCCTCGATGTCGACGCTACACCGAGGTTCCAGCCGGGAGCCGGGAGCGGCGCCGCGTGGATGAGTGGTGCGTCTGTTCCCTTACCTTAGTTCATCTGTCGCGGTTGCGAGCGTTGCCCGACAAACGCACAGGGCCGGCAATGGCCGGCCCTGTGCCTGCTACCGAGGAATCTCTACTCGGCCGCTTCGCGGACCTTGTTCACGCTTCTAGGCTTTGGCGCAAAGCGTGCTGCCAGGCGCATCGAGACGGTCACCAGGCGCTGGTACAGCGACGGCATGCTGCGCTGCATCCAGTCCAGGGCATGGGCATCGGCACCGATCAGAATGCGCCGCTTGTTGGCCAGCACTCCATTTATGATGACCTTGGCCGCCTGTTCCGGGGTGGTACGCAGCAACTGGTCGTTGAACTGCTGGCGCGCCTGCTCGGCGTCCTGGCCAGTGACCTTGGCCAGGCTGTCGTTCATCCGTGCGGTCTTGGCGATGTTGGTGCGAATGCCGCCCGGGTGCACGCAGCTGGCGGAAACCCCGCAGGCGGCCATGTCCAGCTCCTGGCGCAGTGACTCGGTAAAGCCGCGCACGGCGAACTTGCTGGCGTTGTAGGCGCTCATGCCGGGCTGGGAGAACAGGCCGAATACGCTGGATACGTTGATCACATGACCGCTGCCGCTGGCCTTGATATGCGGCAGGAAGGCCTTGGTGCCGTTGACCACGCCCCAGAAGTTGATGTTCATGATCCATTCGTAATCGGCATGGTCGTTGCCCTCCACGGTACCGCCCTGGGCCACGCCGGCATTGTTGAAGATGGCATTGACCCGACCGAATTCGCTGACGACCTGCTCGGCCCAGGCTTCGACGGCGGCGCGGTCGGCGACGTCGACGCGCTGTTCGCTGACCGTGACGCCAAGCTTGCGCGCCTGCTCGGCGGTCTCCCTGAGCCCCTCGACATTGACGTCGGAGAGCGCCAGGTGACAGCCCTGGCGTGCCAGGTGATAGGCGAGCGCGCGGCCGATACCGGAGCCGGCGCCGGTGATGGCGGCCACCTTGTTCTCGAAGGATTTCATGCGCGGACCTCCTGCACGTCGAGGGTGATGGCGTTGCTCTGCGCTGGATGCGCGGCGTTTTGGCGGCTGAAGTGATAAGCGTGCGGATCGAAATTACGAGTCAGCATGCGAAAGCGCCAGGTGAAGCCCGGCCATACCGTACAGTTGCGCCCGCTGACCGGGTGCAGGTACCAGCTCATGCAGCCGCCGGCGTTCCATACGGTGTTGCCGAGGGTGCCCTGGATCTTGCGGTTGAAGGCGTCCTGCGCCTCGCGCCTGGGCTCCAGGCTCTGCAGCCGGCCCTCTTCGAGCTGCTTGAGGGCACCGAGTACATAGGTGATCTGCGACTCGATCATGTAGACCATGGAGTTGTGGCCCAGGCCGGTGTTCGGCCCCATGAGGAAGAACAGGTTGGGGAAGCCGGCGGTCATCGTGCCCTTGTAGGCTTCCGGTCCCTGCGGCCAGGTGTCGAGCAGATCGACACCTGCACGACCGAACACCGTGCCGCGCGGCAGCGGGTCGCTGGGGGTGAAGCCGGTGCCGAAGATGATGGCGTCCACTTCGCGCTCCTGTCCGTCGGCGGTGCGAACGCCGTTTGGGAGTATTTCGGCGATGCCGTCGGTGATGACCTCGACATTGGCCTGGGTCAGTGCCGGGTAGTAGTCATTGGAGATCAGCACGCGCTTGCACCCCATGGTGTAGTCCGGGGTCACCTTGGCGCGCAGTACCGGGTCCTTGATCTGCTTCTTGATGTACAGCTTGGCGATACCCTGGGCCATGCGCAGCAGCCGCGGGGCGAAGGCGAAGGCGATCACCCGGCTTTCGAGGATGCCATACAGCGCACCACGCCAGAGCTTCTGCGCCAGCGGGAAGCGCTTGAAGCGTGCGCGCTCGCCATCCTGGATGGCGCGGTCTGGCTTGGGCATGATCCACGGCGCGGTGCGCTGGTATAGATCGAGCTGCGCCACCTGCTTCTGGATCTGTGGCACGAACTGGATGGCCGATGCACCGGTACCGATCACCGCCACGCGTTTGCCGTTCAGGTCGTAGTCATGGTTCCACTGTTGCGAGTGGAAGACCTCACCGGTGAAGTTCTCCAGGCCCTTGAGTTTGGGGATCGACGGCGTCGACAGTGCGCCCATGCCGGATACCACGAATTGCGCGCTGTACTGGTTGCCGGCGCGATCCTGCAGGTGCCACAGCTCGGTATGTTCATCCCAGCGCATCTGCACGACCTCGGTGCCCAGCAGGGTCTTGTCCTGCAGTCGGTATTTCTCCCAGCAACCTTCCAGGTACGCCTTGATTTCCGGCTGCCTGGCAAACATCCGTGTCCAGTTCGGGTTGGGTTCGAAGGAGAAGGAATACAGGTGCGATTGCACGTCGCAGCCGCAGCCCGGGTAGTTGTTCACCCGCCAGGTGCCGCCGACACCGGCTTCCTTCTCGAATAGCAGGAAGTCCTGCTCACCCTGCTGCTTGAGACGAATGGCCATGCCGAGGCCGGAGAAACCGCTGCCAAGAATGGCGATCTTGCAATGACGGGCAGCGGTAGGGGGTGACACGGACGCATTCATGGCCGAACTCCTGCTTGTCGTTCTTGTTGGTGTATACATCTGTATACCAAGGTAGACATGTGTATACTTTGCGGCAAGTGGTCGAATCGACAAACCAACTTTAGGTAGGGATGGGATGCACAACGACGATGCTCAGGTGCGCGACAAGGGCAGCGAAGCGCCTGGCAAGCGCCTGCTGATGGACGCTGCGTTACGTCTTACCTCAACCAGTCGCAGCCTCAGCAGCCTCGGATTGCGAGAGCTGGCGCGCGAGGCGGGGCTCAACCCCAACACCTTCTACCGGCATTTTCGCGATGTCGACGACCTTGGCCTGACCGTGATCGGCGAGATCACCCGATTACTGCGTCAGCCGCTACGGGATTTGCGCCGCGAGGCTGCACAGCGTGCGGTCAGGGATGATGGGCCGACAGTGCCCAAACTGCTGGGGATCGACCTTGGGCGTGGGCGGCGGGTCTGTCACGAGACGGTGCAGTTGTTCTTCGACTTCGTCGCCGAGCACCCGGAGGCCTTCATTATCGGGGTACGTGAACTGCATGGCGCCTCGCCCGTGTTGCGCGAAGCGCTGCGCCAGGTGATGGATGACTTTGCCGAGGACATGGCCGAAGACATCATCGAGTTCAAGCTGCTGCCGGGGATCGTCAGCGCGGCGGCGGTGCACCAGGTGTCCGGGATCATCAGCCGCAGCCTGTTCGAGCAGTCGCTGGACTACATCGGCCAACCCCAGCGGCGTGACGCGATCCGTGCTCTGGCCGAGGAGCAGATCGTCATGCTGTTCACTGGTGCTAGCGTGCTGCGGAGCATGGGACAGCTGCGGCTGGGCTGACATAGGGCGTCGTGCTCAAGCGGTGCAGCGAAGGTGGGGCGCATGGCGCACTCCATCTGGTTGGGCATGAAAAAGGGCGGCCAGAGCCGCCCTTGGGACATCAGTTACTGAAGCCGAGGCGCTCGCGCCAGCGGTTTTCCAGTGCTTCGGTATCGTGATCCTTGGGATGGAAACCCGGGCGGTAGTAGTCGAGGTAGGGACCAATCAGCTTGGTGAAGAAGCCGTTGCGCGGGCCAAACAGCTTCTTCAGGCCAAAGCCCCAACTGCGCCAGTTGAACAACTGACCGTCCTTGTGCAACAGGTGAATCTGGAACCAGCCGATCACGCCGAGAAACATCACGGTGGTCAGCAGCATCACCAGTGTACGGGTGAAATAGCCGCCATAGACTTTCTGGTACACGTCATAGCACACCGCCTTGTGCTCGTTCTCCTCAATGGCATGCCACATCCACAGCTGGTACAGCTTCGGATCGTTCATCTGCGTGGTGAGGTCTTCACGTTTGAGCAGTTGCTCGGCCATGGTCGCGGTGAAGTGCTCCAGAGCGCAGGTAGCCGCGAGGCGCTGCTTCTTGGTGCTGAAGCGGGTTACCCACTCCAGCAGTACCTTGATGCGCAGCTCCAGGCGCTCCAGGTCGATGTCGTGTTGATTGGCGTAATCGTTATAGGCCGCATGTTCCTTGGAATGCATGGCTTCCTGGCCGATGAAGGCGCTGATGTCCTTCTTCAACTGCGGTTCGCTGACCTGATCACGCACCGCACGCACGCTGTCGACGAAGAACTTCTCGCCGTAGGGGAACAGCGATGACAAGTTGTTCATGAACTGGCTCATGAAGGGGTCATCGTAGAACCAGTATTTCGGGGTTTCGCTGAAGCTGAAGTCCATGCGGCGCACCGGAAAGCTGGATTTCGGCTGGGGCAGGGTGGCACTGGCGCTCATCGTTCGAGTCCTCTTATGGGGAGTTGGCGCTCCCGATTGTTGTGCGGCTTCGGGTGACAGCATTCGGGTAGAGGTCAAGGACCTCGACAGGCCAACTGTGTCATTGAACGATGTAACTATCGGACGTGCAGGCGCGATGCGCCGCCAACTTAAGGCGGGTCTGACGGGCGGGTCTCAACAGAAGATCATGCTCACCGCCCCAGGCGCGACGGTGGGCACGGATGGTATGGCCTAGGGGGCGTTACGGCGCAGTTCGGCCACTTCGCTGCGCAGTGCCCGCAATTCGTCGAGAATTGCCTGTTCCCGGGTTGCTGCGGCCTGTTCCTCGGCGTTGGGCTCGTGGGTGCTTTGCATGGCGTTGACGATCACGGCAATGAACAGGTTGAGCATCATGAAGGTGGCGATGAGGATGTAGGGCACGAAGAACAGCCATGCCAGTGGATGCTGTTCCATCACCGGGCGGACGATGCCCATCGACCAGCTTTCCAGGGTCATCACCTGGAACAGGGTATAGAGGCTGGCGCCAATGTTACCGAACCACTCAGGGAAGCTCTGGCCGAACAACTGAGTAGCCATCACCGCGGCGACGTAGAACACCAGCCCCATCAGCATGACGATGCTGCCCATGCCGGGTAGCGAGGCGAGCAGGGCCTGCACCACCTTGCGCATGCTCGGGTTGATCGACACCAGGCGCAGGACTCGCAGTACGCGCAAGGCGCGCAGCACGGCGAACGGGCCGCTGGCCGGCACCAGCGCGATGCCGACCACCAGGCAGTCGAATACGGCCCAAGGGTCGCGCAGCAAGCCAATGCCGCGTGCGAGAAAACGCAGAGCCAGTTCGATGACGAAGCAGGCGAGGATCAAGGTATTGAGAATCAGCAGCGGCATACCCCAGTCCGCCATGATCGACGGTGAGGTCTGCAGGCCGAGAATGGCGGCATTGACGATGATCAGCAGGGTGATCAGGCGTTGTACGGACGTGCCGTCCATGAAATCGCCCAGGCGCTGGCGCCAATCACTGGATGGATTCAGTTCGAGTTCGTGCATGGGAATCTGGCTATGACTGTGGTGATGCCGGGCAGCGCCCGGCTGATACGGGAGCCCGCCTTCGGTTGCTCGAGCGGCGGGCGAGGCTGCTTAGCGATCGTCGAGTGCGAAGGCCGTCAGGGTGAAGGTAGGAATGCCGGCATCCTGCAGCTTCTGCGAGCCGCCCAGTTCCGGCAGGTCGATGATGGCCGCGGCCTCGAAAACGCTGGCACGCATCCGCCGTACCAGGTTTGCGGCGGCGATCAGGGTGCCGCCAGTAGCAATCAGATCATCGAAGATCAATACCGAGTCGCCTTCGCAAAGGCTGTCAGTGTGGACTTCGAGAAAAGCCTGGCCATATTCCGTCTGATAACCTTCGCTGAGTACGTCCGCCGGCAGTTTGCCCTGCTTGCGAAACAGCACCAGCGGTTTGTTCAGTTCGTAGGCGATGATCGAGCCGATCAGGAAGCCACGGGCATCCATGGCCCCGATATGGCTGAACTCAGCCTCGACGTAGCGCTGGATGAAGCTGTCGGCAACCATGCGCAGGGCACGTGGCGACTGGAACAGCGGGGTGATGTCGCGAAAGATCACGCCCGGTTTGGGAAAGTCCGGTACCGGGCGGATCAGGGTCTTGATACTGAATTCGTCAAAGATCATCGTCGGGTCCTAATGCGTTGAGCCCGCGAACACCTTGCGAACTCAAACGTCGAGATTACCACCGGCCAGGGCGCACAGTTCGATTGGGTCGAGAATGTGCACTTCCTTGCCTTCGGCTTCGAGCAGCTTGTTCTGTTGGAAGCGGGTAAATACGCGAGACACGGTCTCTACCGCAAGGCCCAAATAGTTACCAATTTCGTTGCGCGACATGGCCAGGCGGAACTGATTGGCGGAAAACCCGCGGGCGCGGAAGCGCGCCGAAAGGTTGACCAGGAAGGTGGCGATGCGCTCGTCGGCAGTCTTCTTCGACAGCAACAGCATCATCTGCTGATCGTCGCGGATCTCACGACTCATAATGCGCATCAACTGGCGGCGCAGTTGCGGCAGTTGCAGGGCCAAGTCATCGAGGCGCTCGAAGGGAATTTCACAGACCGAGGTGGTTTCCAGTGCCTGCGCCGAAACCGGGTAGCGTTCGCCGTCGACACCGGACAGGCCGACCAGCTCGCTGGGCAGATGGAAACCGGTGATCTGTTCCTCGCCGCCATCGCTGAGGCTGAAGGTCTTCAATGCACCGGAGCGCACGGCGAATACGGAGCCGAAGGTATCACCCTGGCGGAACAGGAACTCGCCTTTCTTCAACGGGCGGCCGCGCTTGACGATATCGTCGAGCGCGTCCATGTCCTCCATGTTCAGAGAGATGGGCAGGCACAAGGCAGCCAGGCTGCAATCCTTGCAATGGGCTTGGTGCTGCGAACGCAGCTTGATGCTCTCGGACATCGTTCGGCTTCCCGTATATACACGCAATGAGTGTAAGGGTACCCCAGGGTTCGTACCGCGGCCAGCCATATGCTGATTTGACCAGGCGCTCAAGTTTGGCGCTCTGATGCCGATATGACTGGTAGAACCATAGTCCAAGGCAGGGAGCACCGTGATGCGTATCCAATCCAGCGGCCCGCTGAGCAATCTCGCTCAAAGCGTACAGCGACAATACACCGCAGCCGAGAGCAGTCCGGAGGAAGTGCGTGAAGGCTTGCGTGTGAGTCTTTCGCAACTGGGCAAAAGCATGTCGGCCAAGTCCGAGGAAAACGAGGATATCGACAAAAGCGATTTGCCTCAGGCGATCAAGGATCTGCTCAAGATGATTCGCGAGCTACGGGCTCAGATCGTCGAGAAGCAGGCGCAGATCGAAGCGATCATGAGTGACCAGAGCCTGGATGCAGAGGCCAAGCGCCAAAAGCTCGAGGGGCTGCAGAGCGAACTCGCTTCGCTCAACAGTGCGCTGACGTCGGCCAACGCCAACCTGATCAAGCTGATGCGTGACAACAATCTCACGGATACCCAGAAGCAAACGGCATCGACGCTGGCAATGGGATAAAGACAGTGCCCGTGACGGTGTGAATCCGTCACGGGCGCTGATCGGTTTGCTCAGATCACCCGCGAGAAGCGCTGGCGCACCTGATCATTGAGGTAGCGATCAAACAGCATGCACAGCGAGCGCACCAGCAGACGCCCTGCCGGGCGAACCTCGATACCTTCCGCACTCAGCTCGATCAGGCCATCGCGATGGAGCTGCTCCAACTCCGGCCAGAGCGCCGCGAAGTAATCGCGGAATACCACCCCGTAGGCCTGCTCGATACCGCCGAAGTGCAGTTCGAAATGACAGATCAGTTGCTGGATCACGGCGCGGCGCAGGCGGTCGTCTGCATTGCAGTGCAGGCCGCGACGGGTCGCCAGCTGGCCGTTGCCCAGGGTCTGCTGGTAGACATTGATATCACTGTTGTTCTGGCTGTACAGGTCGCCGATCTGGCTGATGGCTGAAACGCCCAGGCCGATCAGGTCGCAATGGCCATGAGTGGTGTAGCCCTGGAAGTTGCGTTGCAGGGTGCCTTCTTCCTGGGCGATTGCCAGCTCGTCGTCAGGCAGGGCGAAGTGGTCCATGCCGATGTAGCGATAACCTGCGCGTGTCAGTTGTTCGATGCTGTTCTGCAGCATGGCCAGCTTGTCGGCCGGACTGGGCAGGTCGTCGGCGCTGATGCGTCGTTGCGGCATGAAGCGCTCGGGCAGGTGCGCGTAGTTGAACAGCGACAGGCGATCCGGCTGCAGGGCGATGACTTCGGCAACGGTACGGGCGAAGCGTTCCGGTGTCTGCTTGGGCAGGCCGTAGATCAGATCGATGTTCACCGAGCGGAACTGCAGGGTGCGCGCCGCCTCGACGATGGCGCGGGTTTCCTCCAGGGTTTGCAGGCGATTGACCGCACGCTGTACCTCGGGGTCGAGATCCTGGACGCCGAGGCTGACGCGGTTGAAGCCCAGTTCGCGTAGCAGGCCCATGGTCGACCAGTCGGCCTCGCGTGGATCGATCTCGATGCTGTAGTCGCCGGAGTCGTCATCCAGCAGGTTGAAGTGCTGGCGCAGGTGCTGCATCAGCCGGCGCAGTTCGTCGTGGCTGAGAAAGGTCGGCGTGCCGCCACCGAAATGCAGTTGCTCGATCGGCTGGCTCTTGTCGATGTAGCGACTGACGATCTCGATTTCCCGCTCGAGCTTTTCCAGATAGGGCAGGGCACGACCGCGATCCTTGGTGATGACCTTGTTGCAGGCGCAGTAGTAGCAGATGTGGGCGCAGAACGGGATGTGCACGTACAGCGACAGCGGGCGTCCGGCCTTGCGACTGTCGCGCAGCGCGTGCAATAGGTCGAACGGGCCGATGGCGTCGTGGAACTGTACGGCGGTCGGGTAAGAGGTGTAGCGCGGGCCGGCGAGATCGTAGCGGCGGATCAGGTCGGCATCCCACTGGATGGCGTCTTGCATGGGAAATAATCCTGGACAGGCTGTGTGGCCAGTCTAGGGATGCTGGGACGCAACGACCTTGACCTGTATCAAGGGCGCGTAGGGGCACGTTACGGTGGCCTAGCGCTTCGGCTTGCAGCTTGAGGCTTGCTGCGCTCAGTGCCCCATCAGCCAATGTTGATGAGGGCCGGGCAGGGTCCAGATGCCGAACAGGATGACCAACAGGCCGCCAGCCATGCGTACGCCGCGTTTGCGCAGCAGAGCGGTAATGCGCTCTGCCGCCAACCCGGTGGCCAGTAGAACCGGCCAGGTACCCAGGCCGAAGGCCAGCATCAGCAGGGCGCTGTCCACGGCGCTGCCCTGACTGGAAGCCCACAGCAGCGTGCTGTACACCAGGCCGCACGGCAGCCAGCCCCAGAGCCCGCCTAGCACCACCGCCTTGGGGATGCTCGTGACCGGCATGAAGCGCCGCGTCAGCGGCTGGATATGCCGCCACAAGCCGCGTCCCAGCGCTTCGATACGGGTCAGGCCACTCCACCAGCCAGCCAGATACAGCCCCATGGCGATCAGTAGCAGTGCAGCCACTGTGCGCATGACCACCTCGGCCTTGCTGCCGGCAATGGCCCAACCCGCCAGGCCGAGAAGCAGGCCGGCAAGGCTGTAGCTGAGAATGCGCCCGAGGTTGTAGGCCAATAACAGCTGCAGGCGTCTGCCGCGCTGATCGGGTGGAATCGCCAGGGTCAGCGCCCCCATCAGGCCGCCGCACATGCCCAGGCAATGCCCTCCGCCGAGCAGGCCGAGGATCAACGCCGACACCAGCAGAGGTGCCAGTTCAAGCATCGGGCTTGTCCTGCTTGCTCTGTTCCTCGGCCTGCTCGATGCCGGCCTTGTGCAGGGGATCTTCGTCGTCGAACAGAATGCTGTGTGCCGGCCCGTCCAGATCATCGTACTGGCCGCTGTCCACTGCCCAGAAGAACAGCCAGATGGCGAAGCCGACCAGGCCAATGGCGACGGGGATCAGGATATAAAGGGCGGACATGCGGTCTCCATGGAGGCGTCTGAGTAGGAGCGAGGCTCGCGAACCGCCTCCGCGAGGGAACCCGCTCCTACATGTTCGGGGTGCGGCTCAGGCGCAGCGCGTTGAGTACCACCAGCAGCGAGCTGAGCGACATGCCCACGGCTGCCCAGATCGGCGTGATCCAGCCCAGGGCGGCGAAGGGCAATACGAGACCATTGTACAGGGTGGCCCAGGTCAGGTTTTCGATGATGATACGTCGGGTGCGTTTGGCCAGTCGCAGGCCGTCGACTAGGCTGCCCAGCCGGTTCGATAGCAGCACCGCGTCTGCGCTGGTTTTCGCCAGGTCGGACGCCGAGCCCATGGCTACGCTGATGTCTGCAGCGGCCAGCACCGGTACGTCGTTGACGCCATCACCGAGCATCAGCACGCGACGGCCTTCGCCATGCAACTGCTTGAGCACCGCCAGCTTCGCGTCCGGAGTCAGGCCGCCACGGGCATCTTCGATGCCCAGTTGGCGGGCAACTTCGCCGACCATCGGCGAGCTGTCGCCTGAAAGCAGATGGATGTGCCAGCCGCGGGCGCGGGCGGCGGCGATCAGGTCGGGGGCATCCTCGCGCAGGCGGTCGTCGAGGACGAACCAGGCCAGCGGCCCCTGTTCATCGCCCAGTAGCAGCCATTGGCCGTGCTCGCTGGCAATCGTGGGGACGGTTTGGCCACTGAGGGCGCAGACGAAGTTGGCCTCACCTATGCGTAGTAGGCGACCGTCGACGCTGCCCTGCAGGCCCTGGCCTGGGTGGCTGTCGACGGATTCTGCCGCGCGTGGCGCCTGGCTGAAGGCGCGGGCGATGGGGTGTTCCGAGCGGTTCTCCAGCGCGGCGGCCAGTGCCAGGCAGTCGCCCCCGTCGAGGTCGCGCAGCGCATGGATAGCCTTGAGCGTCAGCCGGCCTTCGGTCAGGGTGCCGGTCTTGTCAAGTACCAGGGTGTCGATCTGGTTCAGGCCTTCGAGCACATGGCCGCGGGTCAGCAGCATGCCCAGTTTGTGCAGGGTGCCGGTGGCCGTGGTCAGGGCTGTCGGGGTGGCCAGCGCCAGGGCGCAGGGGCAGGTGGCCACCAGCAAAGCGAGCACGACCCAGAAGGCGCGGCTGGAGTCGATCTCCCACCAGGCGAAGCCGACCACGGCGGCGGATACCAGGATGAACAGCAGGAACCACTGTGAGACGCGGTCGGCTATTTCCGCCAGGCGTGGTTTCTCGCTCTGCGCGCGCTCCAGCAGGCGCACGATCGCGGACAGGCGAGTGGCATCGCCCAGCGCCTGCACTTCGACGGTCAGCGGGCCTTCGACATTCAGCGTGCCTGCCGTTACCCCGTCGCCGATACTGCGTGCCTGCGGCAGGTATTCCCCGGTGAGCAGTGATTCGTCCACGCTCGACTGGCCAGCAAGGATGCGGCCGTCGGCTGGAATCAGCGAGCCGGGCTGCACCAGCACCCGCTCACCGACACGCAGTTCGCTGAGCAGGATGCGCTGGCTCTGGTCGTCGGCCTCCAGGCGCAGACAGGACGCTGGCAGCAATTGCACCAGTTGTGCGGTCGCTGCAGCTGTGCGCTCGCGTGCTCGCCGTTCCAGGTAGCGGCCGGCGAGCAGGAACAGGGCGAACATGCCCACAGCATCGAAATACAGCTCGCCCTGGCCGGTGATGGTCGACCAGATGCCGGCCACGTAAGCGCCGCCGATGGCCAGGGAGACCGATACGTCCATGGTCAGGTGGCGGGTGCGCAGGTCGCGCAGCGCGCCGCGAAAGAACTGACCGCAGCAGTAGAAGACGATGGGCGTGGTCAGGAACAGGCTGGTCCAGCGCAGAATCTTGTCCAGCTCCGGCGACAGGTCGATGTTGAATTCCGGCCAGGTGGCCATGGTCGCCATCATCACCTGCATCCACAACAGGCCGGCCACGCCCAGTTCGCGCATGCGCCGGCGGTTTTCCGCAGCCAGACGTTCGGCCGCCTCATCGGCGCGCCAGGGGTGCGCGGCATAGCCGATGCGGCGCAACTCGGCGAGTAGCTTGCTCAGGGGTATCTGGCTGTCCTGCCAGCGCACCTGCAGGCGGTGGTTGGACAGGTTCAGGTGCGCTTCGGCCACGCCCGGTACGCCGCGCAGGTGCTTCTCGATCAGCCAGCCGCAGGCGGCACAGCTGATACCCTCGATCAGCAACTGGGTTTCGCTCAGTTCGCCCTCGTGCTGCACGAAAGGACGCTGCACATCGCTGCGGTCATACAGTGCCAGTTCATCAGGTAGCGCCTGTGGCAGGGCTTGAGGGTTGGCAGAGTTTTCGCTGCGATGGCTGTAGTAATGCTCCAGCCCCCCGGCGACGATGGCTTCGGCCACGGCCTGGCAGCCGGGGCAGCACATTTCCCGGCTCTGCCCCAGGACGTCGGCGCGAAAATGGCTGCCGGGAGGCACCGGCAGGCCACAGTGATAGCAAGGAGTAGGGGCGGGCATCGGCTGAGTCAGTAGGAGGGGTTGTCACCGATCAGGATGGTCTGGCCATCGGTGATGTTCTCTTCCTCGAACAGGCGCCAGTTCTGGCTGCCTTCCTGGCCGAGCAGTTCGACGAAACGGCGGCCGCTGACCTGGTCGACCATCTGCCCGCGATACTGGCCGTCAGTGGCTGGCTGCAGGATGACGCGGCGGTCACGCTCCGGTTGGGTCGGCGAAATCAGGTTGAGGACGATCTGCTGGGGTTTGCTGTTGCCTTCCAGCGCCAGGGTGGCGACGCCGGTGGTGTTGTCCAGCACCAGCTCGCCGTGCAGCTGCAGGCGCTCGGCCAGCTTCTCGCGCTCCAGCGACTGGTTGATGCCTTTGCCGACGTCGTAGTAATCGTCGGAGATCAGCCCGGGTGGGTTCTTGGTGGCGATGGTGAGCAGGGTCAGGCCCTGCACCACCGAGTAGCCCAGCAGGAACAGGATGAACCAGGGCCAGAACTGCTTGTACCAGGGTTTGGTTGGCGATGGGTTTTGCTCGGACATGCTCTTTCCGTTGTCAGCGGACGCTGGGGCCAATGAAGCGGCTGTCGGCGTCGGTCTTGATACTGGGGTCATCCACGGATTGTACGTGGAAGATGATGTTGTTGGCGCTCGAGGGCAGCTTCTCCGGTGCGATGGAAAGCTCGACAGGGAAGGAATACACCTCACCGGCCAGCGTCCGCACTTCGCGCTTGCCTTCATAAACCAGGCCGTCGAGACCATCGGCGGTGATCACGTAGGTCATGTCGCGTTGTGCCTTGTTCATGATCTTCAGGGTGTAGACGTTCTCGATATGGCCGCGCTCGTTCTCACGGAACAGTACGCGATCCTTGAGCACGTCCAGCCCCACCAGCGGGCGTGTGGCCACGGCCCAGGCGAACAGGCCGATCATGGCTACCAGCGCGACAGCGTACCCGATCAGGCGCGGACGCAGCAGGTGGGTCTTCTGGCCAGACAGGTTGTGTTCAGTGGTGTAGCTGATCAGCCCCTTGGGATAGTTCATCTTGTCCATGATGTCGTCACAGGCATCGATGCACGCGGCGCAGCCGATGCACTCGACCTGCAGGCCGTCGCGGATGTCGATGCCGGTAGGGCAGACCTGTACGCACATCTTGCAGTCGATGCAGTCACCCAGGCCTTGGGCCTTGTAGTCGGCGTCCTTCTTGCGCGGACCGCGTTTTTCGCCGCGACGCGGGTCATAGGAAACGATCAGGGTGTCCTGGTCGAACATCACGCTCTGGAAGCGCGCATAGGGGCACATGTAGATGCATACCTGCTCGCGCAGGTAGCCGGCGTTGCCGTAGGTGGCGAGGGTGAAGAAGCCGATCCAGAAGTAGGCCCAGCCACTGGCTTCACCGGTGAATATCTCGATCACCAGGTCGCGAATCGGCGTGAAGTAGCCGACGAAGGTGATGGCGGTGAGCAGCGAGACACCAACCCAGATGCCATGCTTGGCCAGCTTGCGCCCGAATTTCTTGCCGCTCATGGGCTGTTTGTCGAGCTTCATGCGCTGGTTGCGGTCACCCTCGGTGACCTTCTCCGCCCACATGAAGACCCAGGTGAACACGCTCTGCGGGCATGTGTAGCCGCACCAGACGCGCCCGGCGAATACGGTGATGAAGAACAGGCCGAAGGCGCAGATGATCAACAGCCAGGACAGCAACATGAAGTCCTGCGGCCAGTAGGTGGCGCCGAAGATGTTGAATTTGCGTTCCGGCAGGTTCCACCAGACGGCCTGACGGCCTTCCCAGTTCAACCAGACAGTGCCGAAGAAGAGCAGGAACAGCAGGGCGCCGCCAACGCGGCGAAGGTTACGATAGAGTCCGGTGAATGCGCGGGTGTAGATCTTCTCGCGGCTGGCGTAGAGATCGACGCTGGCATTCTTGGCAGGGGAAGGAGGGGTGACGTCCTGGACGGGAATCTGTTCGCTCATCAATGCATACCAAAGCGGTTGAATGGCAGCCCGGGCCGATACGTGCCGGTCAGGGTCGTTTCACGGTGTCTATATGGTACGCCTGAAAGACAACGCCCGGGTGCGACGAGCGGTCGCGACCCGGGCGTTCATTGACCCTTGTCAAAGAGTCGTTGCGATTACTGCTCTTCGCTCTGGTGCGACAGGCTGTACACGTAGGCGGCCAGCAGATGCACCTTGTCGTTGCCGAGGAATTCTTCCTGGGCTGGCATCTTGCCGTGGCGACCATAACGGATGGTCTGTTGCAACTGAGCATAGCTGCTGCCGTAGATGAACGCTGCCGGGTTGGTCAGGTTCGGCGCACCCATGGCCGGAGTCCCCTTGCCATCGGCGCCGTGGCAGGCGAAGCAGGTACCGGCGAAGACCTTCTGACCTGCTTCGATATCGGCTTCCACGCCTTCCGGCAGCTCACGACCGGCCAGTTGGGTTAGGACGTAGGCGGCAACGTTGCGCACGCCGTCTTCGCCGATGGCCGGACCTTGAGCCGGCATGGCGCCTTCACGACCCTTGAGAATGGTGGTTTTGATGGTTTCCGGCTCGCCGCCCCAGCGCCATTCGTTGTCGGTCAGGTTGGGGAAGCCGTAGCTGCCCTTGGCGTCGGAGCCGTGGCAGACCGAGCAGTTGGAAGCGAACAGACGGCCACCCATTTTCAGGGCTTGCTCGTCCTTGGCCACTTCCTCGATCGGCATGGCGGCGTACTTGGCGAACAGCGGGCCGTATTGCTCGTCGGCGCGCGCCATTTCCTTTTCCCACTGGTGCACACCGGTCCAGCCAGCGTGACGCATGGAGCCGTCAGCGATTTGTACGCCAGCAGCGAAAGGTGTCTGCTTTTCGTTGTCGACGTAGTCGTAGCCAGGCAGCAGGCCTTTGAAGTTGCCCAGACCCGGGTACAGGGCGAGGTAACCGAGGGCGAAGACGATGGTGGCGACGAACAGCATGAACCACCACTTCGGCAGTGGGTTGTCATACTCCTCGATGCCGTCGAAGCTGTGGCCGACGGTTTCTTCGGTAGTTTCCTGGCGCTGACCCTTGCGAGTGCCGAAGATCAGCCAGGTCAGGGCGAAGATGGTGCCCAGAGACAGAATGGTTACGTACCAACTCCAGAACGTGGTCATTGGTTATTGCTCCTGGAAGAGTCCTGATCACGCTTGGACTCGGGCTTGGGGTCGTCAGCGAAGGGCAGGTTGGCAGCTTCGTCGAAGCTCGATTTGCGCTTGCTGCTGTAGGCCCAGAGCACCACGCCGATGAAGGCGATGAAAACCACCGCCGTGCCGATGCCGCGAATCATCCCGATGTCCATAGCGTCTTACCGTTTGTTCTTGATGGAAGTGCCGAGAACCTGCAGGTACGCAACCAGCGCGTCCATTTCGGTATTGCCTTTCACGGCATCGCGGGCACCGGCGATATCTTCATCGGTGTAGGGGATTCCGAAGCCACGCATGACTTCCATCTTCTTGGCGGTGTCGCGACCGTCGAGCTTGTTCTCCACCAGCCATGGGTAGGCGGGCATCTTCGACTCAGGCACGACGTTGCGCGGGTTGTACAGGTGGGCGCGATGCCATTCGTCCGAGTAGCGGCCGCCGACACGGGCCAGGTCCGGGCCGGTACGCTTGGAACCCCACAGGAAGGGATGATCCCAGACGCTTTCGCCGGCGACGGAGTAGTGGCCGTAACGCTCGGTCTCGGCACGGAACGGACGAATCATCTGCGAGTGGCAGCCGACACAGCCCTCGCGGATGTAGATATCGCGACCTTCCAGTTGCATCGCGGTGTAGGGCTTGAGGCCTTCCACCGGCTCATTGGTGACGTCCTGGAAGAACAGCGGGACGATCTGAGTCAGGCCGCCGATGCTGACGGCGATTACCATCAGCAGCGCCATCAGGCCGATATTCTTCTCGATGATTTCGTGTTTCATCAGTGAGCTACTCCGGCGGGAATCTGCGCAGCTGCTTCGTATTCAGCCGGCTTGGCGGCACGCACGGTGCGGTAGGTGTTGTAAGCCATCAGCAGCATGCCGGTGACGAAGAAGGCGCCGCCGATCATGCGCACTACATAGCCTGCATGGCTGGCTTCCAGGGCTTCGACGAAGGAGTAGGTGAGGGTGCCGTCTTCGTTGACTGCGCGCCACATCAGGCCCTGGGTGATGCCGTTGACCCACATCGAGGCGATGTACAGCACGGTACCGATGGTAGCCAGCCAGAAGTGGGTGTTGATCAGGCCGATGCTGTGCATCTGCTCGCGGCCGAACACCTTCGGAATCAGGTGATACAGCGAGCCGATGGAGATCATCGCTACCCAGCCGAGGGCGCCAGCGTGCACGTGACCGATGGTCCAGTCGGTGTAGTGGGACAGGGCGTTGACGGTCTTGATCGCCATCATCGGACCTTCGAAGGTCGACATGCCGTAGAACGCCAGCGATACCACCAAGAAACGCAGGATCGGGTCGGTGCGCAGTTTGTGCCAGGCACCGGACAGGCTCATCATGCCGTTGATCATGCCGCCCCAGCTCGGAGCCAGCAGGATGACCGACATGGCCATGCCCAGGGACTGCGCCCAGTCAGGCAGGGCGGTGTAGTGCAGGTGGTGCGGACCGGCCCAGATATACAGGGTGATCAGCGCCCAGAAGTGCACGATGGACAGGCGATACGAGTAGATCGGACGCTCGGCCTGCTTGGGTACGAAGTAGTACATCATGCCCAGGAAGCCGGTGGTCAGGAAGAAGCCCACGGCGTTATGGCCGTACCACCACTGGATCATCGCGTCGGTCGCGCCGGCATAGGCCGAGTACGACTTGAACAGGCTCACCGGCATGGCGGCACTGTTGACGATGTGCAGCATTGCGGTCACGAGGATGAACGCCCCGAAGAACCAGTTGCCCACATAGATGTGCTTGGTCTTGCGCTTGACGATAGTGCCGAAGAACACCACCAGGTAGGTGATCCAGACCAGGCCCAGAAGGATGTCGATCGGCCATTCCAGCTCGGCGTATTCCTTGGTGCTGGTGTAGCCCATCGGCAGGGTGATCACGGCGAGCACGATGACAGCTTGCCAACCCCAGAAGGTGAAGGCAGCCAGACCGTCGGAGATCAGGCGCGTCTGACAGGTGCGCTGGACCACGTAATACGAGGTCGCGAACAGTGCGCATCCGCCAAAGGCGAAGATCACCGCGTTGGTGTGAAGCGGGCGCAGACGGCCGAAGCTCGTCCACGGCAGGCCCAGGTTGAGTTCTGGCCACACGAGTTGTGCGGCGATGAACACGCCTAGACCCATCCCAATGACCCCCCAGATCACCGTCATAATGGCGAACTGGCGGACCACCTTATAGTTATAAGCAGTCTGACTGATTGCTGTGCTCATGCTAGGGGTTCCACGGTTAATGGAGTTTTATGGGGCAAAAATCGGCGGCAAGTATGGAGAAAGCAGGTAGCCATTGCAACGCAGCATGCCGACACGAACTGGGTTCCAGAGGCTTTAACGGGCCTTGCGAGAGGTACCCGAAAACGCTCTGCGAGCTTTTGGCGCAGTAAGTTTGCGCAGCGCTAAGAAAGGATCGCCTTGGAGTTGTGACAGATGGCGACTGAAAGGCAGCTTAGCCCAGTTCAAGAAAATTGCAGGGCTATTGGTCGGCAGGTGCGACACTGGGTCGCATACATATGGAGAGGGGCCGGCGACCGTGATGCGGTCGCCGGTAAAGCAGGGGAGGTTACTTGTTTTCGCCCTGGCTCAGTTTGAGCACGTAGGCGGCCAGCAAGTGGGCCTTGTCGTTACCGAGGAAATCACCCTGGGCTGGCATGTTGCCGCTGCGACCATAACGGATGGTCTGTTGCAGTTGCGCGAAGCTGCTGCCGTAGATGAAGGCGCTCGGTTGGGTCAGGTCAGGTGCACCCATTGCCGGAGTACCCTTGCCGCTGGCGCCGTGACAGGCGAAGCAGGTGCTGGCGAAGATCTGCTGGCCGGCGGCGATGTCTGCGTCGGTACCCTCCGGCAGTTCGCGGCCGGCGAGTTCGGTGAGGACGTAGGCTGCGACGTTACGTACGCCATCTTCGCCAATCATCGGGCCTTGTGCCGGCATTACACCGATACGGCCATGCATGATGGTGGTCTTGATGGTTTCCGGCTCGCCGCCCCAGCGCCAACTGCTGTCGGCCAGGTTGGGGAAACCATAGCTGCCCTTGGCATCGGAGCCGTGGCAGACCGAGCAGTTGGAGGCGAACAGGCGTCCGCCCATTTTCAGCGCGCGCTCGTCCTTGGCCACTTCCTCGATGGGCATGGCCGCGTACTTGGCGAAGATCGGGCCGTACAGCTCATCGGCACGATCCATCTCGCGCTGCCACTGGTTGACCTGGGTCCAGCCATCCTTGTAGCCCGGCAGCAGGCCTTTGAAGTTGCCCAGGCCCGGGTAGAGCACCAGATAGCCAACGGAAAACACCAGGGTGCCGAGGAAGAGCATGAACCACCACTTCGGCAGTGGGTTGTCATACTCCTCGATGCCATCGAAGGAGTGTCCCATGGTCTGCTCGGTCGGGTTCTTGTGCACTTCGCTCTTGCGGGTGGCGAAGATCAGCCAGAACAGCGCGACCAGCGAACCGACGGTCAGCAGGGTGATGTACCAGCTCCAGAAGGTGGTCATGCTTGGATCCTCGAAACGGCGGGCTTGGGCTCATCAGCGAAGGGCAGATTGGCCGCTTCGGCGAAGGCGTCGCGGCGTTTGCCGCTGTAGGCCCAGAGGGTGACGGCGGTGAAGGCGATCAGGACCAGCGCGGTGCCTATGCCGCGCAGGGTGCCGATATCGATAAGCTCGAACATGGCGCTCACCTCTTGTTCTTCACGGCGGTGCCCAGCACCTGCAGGTAGGCGACCAGGGCGTCCATCTCGCTCTTGCCCTTGACCGCGTCACCGGCACCGGCGACATCCTCGTCGCTGTAGGGCACGCCGAGCATGCGCAGCGCGCTCATCTTCTTGGCGGTGTCCTTGCCGTCGAGACTGTTTTCTACCAGCCAGGGATAGGCGGGCATGATCGACTCGGGCACGACGTTGCGCGGGTTGTACAGGTGAGCGCGATGCCACTCGTCCGAGTAGCGACCACCGACACGGGCCAGGTCCGGACCGGTACGCTTGGAACCCCACAGGAAGGGGTGATCCCAGACGCTTTCGCCGGCCACGGAGTAGTGGCCGTAACGCTCGGTCTCGGCACGGAACGGGCGAATCATCTGCGAGTGGCAGCCAACGCAGCCCTCGCGGATGTAGATGTCGCGGCCTTCCAGTTGCAGCGCGTTGTAGGGCTTGAGGCCTTCCACCGGCTCGTTGGTGACGTCCTGGAAGAACAGCGGGACGATCTGGGTCAGGCCACCGATGCTGACCGCGAGGATCATCACCAGGGCCATCAGGCCGATATTCTTCTCGAGAATCTCGTGTTTCATCAGTGGGCTCCTTCTACCGAGAACTGCGCAGCGGCTTCCATCTCGGTCGATTTGGCGCTACGTACGGTCAGCCAGACGTTCCAGGCCATCAGCAGCATGCCGGCGAAGAAGATCGCACCGCCGATCACCCGCACCACGAAGCCGACATGGCTGGCTTCCAGCGCTTCGACGAAGGAGTAGGTGAGGGTGCCGTCTTCGTTGACTGCGCGCCACATCAGGCCCTGGGTGATGCCGTTGACCCACATCGAGGCGATGTAGAGCACGGTGCCGATGGTGGCCAGCCAGAAGTGGCCATTGATCAAGCCGATGCTGTGCATCTGCTCGCGACCGAAGACCTTCGGAATCAGGTGATACAGCGAGCCGATGGACACCATGGCAACCCAGCCGAGGGCGCCGGCGTGTACGTGGCCGATGGTCCAGTCGGTGTAGTGGGACAGGGCGTTGACGGTCTTGATCGCCATCATCGGACCTTCGAAGGTCGACATGCCGTAGAACGCCAGCGAAACCACCAAGAAACGCAGGATCGGGTCGGTGCGCAGTTTGTGCCAGGCACCGGACAGGGTCATCATGCCGTTGATCATGCCACCCCAGCTCGGAGCCAGGAGGATCAGCGACATCACCATACCGAGGCTCTGCGCCCAGTCAGGCAGGGCGGTGTAGTGCAGGTGGTGCGGGCCGGCCCAGATGTAGACCGCGATCAGCGCCCAGAAGTGGACGATGGACAGGCGGTAGGAGTAGACCGGGCGACCGGCCTGCTTGGGCACGAAGTAATACATCATCCCCAGGAAACCGGCGGTCAGGAAGAAGCCCACGGCGTTGTGGCCGTACCACCACTGGATCATCGCGTCGGTCGCGCCCGCATACAGCGAGTAGGACTTGGTCAGGGTGACCGGGATTTCCAGGTTGTTGATCACGTGCAGGATGGCCACGGTGAGGATGAACCCGCCGAAGAACCAGTTGCCGACGTAGATGTGGCTGACCTTGCGCTGCATCACCGTGCCGAAGAAGACGATGGCGTAGGACACCCATACGATGGTGATCAGGATATCGATCGGCCATTCCAGCTCGGCGTATTCCTTGGAGCTGGTCCAGCCCAGGGGCAGGGTGATGGCTGCGAGCAGGATCACCAGTTGCCAACCCCAGAAGGTGAAGGCAGCCAGCTTTGGCGCGAACAGCGTGGTCTGGCTGGTGCGTTGCACCGCGTAGTAGCTGGTGGCGAACAAAGCGCAGCCACCGAAGGCGAAGATCACCGCATTGGTATGCAGCGGGCGCAGACGGCCGAAGCTTGTCCACGGTAGGTTCAAGTTAAGTTCGGGCCAGGCCAGCTGGGCAGCGATGAATACGCCGAGTCCCATGCCGACGATGCCCCAAACCACCGTCATAATGGCGAACTGGCGAACCACCCTGTAGTTGTAGGCGGAACGGGTTGTTGTGTTCATGTCTGGGCTTCCATCCACGGTTATGGCAGAGCGGCCGATAACCGTGGTGGACGCAGGCATGAGCAAGCCACGGACACCACGGATATCGACGCGAGGCAAGCATGAGCAAAGGGCCATCTGGGTTTATTGACGCCGGTCAATGTGAGCAGGGACTACCCTGGGCGTGGGACGAACCGCCGCAGGCAGCCTCTGGCACGCTGATCCTGGCGCATGGTGCCGGTGCGCCGATGGACAGCCCATTCATGCAGTACATGGCTCAAGGTCTTGCCGCGCGCGGTGTGCGCGTGGTGCGCTTCGAGTTCACCTACATGGCGCAGCGGCGGGTGTATGGGCGCAAGCGGCCGCCCAATCCGCAGGCGCAACTGCTGCAGCAATGGCGTGACATACATGCTCAGGTGCGCAAACGGGTCGCAGGGCCTGTGGCCATCGGCGGCAAGTCGATGGGCGGGCGCATGGCCAGCCTGCTGGCCGATGAGCTGGGCGCTTCAGTGCTGATTTGTCTGGGCTATCCCTTCTATGCCGCTGGTAAACCGGAAAAGCCGCGAGTCGCCCATTTGGCTGCGCTGCGCACGCCGACGCTGATCATTCAGGGCGAGCGTGATGCTCTGGGCAATCGCGAGACTGTTGCAGGCTATGACCTTTCAGCGGCGATCGAACTGCATTGGTTGCCAGCCGCCGATCACGACCTCAAGCCGCTCAAAGCGTCCGGCTTCAACCATGAGCAGCACCTCGACAGCGCGGTTCAAGCCATCGCCGACCGTCTGCAGTCGAGCTGATGGGGTGGTGAAGCCCCTTCATCCGTCCCTTTTCATGGCGCGGCTGCGGTAAAAGCGGTTGCGCTTGACCGGGCGGTCACGCAATGTGGCAGGCAAGTGTCTGAGCCCTTTGACAGGGGCTTGCGGTCGTTTCGACCGTCGCGCGACGCGGTACTTGCCGTGTTTCAACGCAAGCTGTGCGACGCAATGGGGCGGAGCGTCATGACGGAAACATTGCTGTGCACCATGACGGTGCTTAATGTTTTTGGTTTTTCGGTAACCTGTTGATATTAAAGGATTAATTTCTCTGGCTCGGGGCTTGCAGAGATACCCGCAAGTCCGGGTGACAAGGAGTACGGCATGGCCCGCACCTTTTATGACGAGATGTACGACGCGAGCGGCGCTGTCCGCCCGCACTACCGCGAATTTGCCCGCTGGTTGGCAGAGACGCCGGATGATCTGCTGGCCCAGCGCCGACGAGAAGCCGACCTGTTGTTCCACCGCGCCGGTATCACCTTCACCCTTTACGGCGATGATCAGGGCACTGAGCGCCTGATCCCCTTCGACATCATTCCTCGCGCCATCCCCGCCAGCGAATGGCGCATCGTCGAACGTGGCTGCATCCAGCGCGTGCAGGCACTCAACCTGTTCCTCGCCGACCTCTACCACGACCAGCGCATCATCAAGGCCGGCATCATCCCGGCCGAGCAGGTGCTGGCCAACGAGGGTTACCAGATGGCCATGCAGGGCCTCGACCTGCACCGTGACATCTACGCACATATCGCTGGGGTCGACCTGGTGCGTGACGGCGACGGCAGCTACTACGTCCTGGAGGACAACCTGCGCACCCCCAGCGGCGTCAGCTACATGCTCGAAGACCGCAAGATGATGATGCGCCTGTTCCCCGAGCTGTTCGCCGCGCAACGCGTGGCCCCGGTGGATCACTATCCGAATCTGCTGCTCGATGCGCTGAAGAGTTCAAGCCCGCTGGACAACCCCACGGTGGTGGTGCTGACGCCGGGGCGCTTCAACAGCGCCTACTTCGAGCACGCCTTCCTCGCTCGCGAGATGGGTGTGGAACTGGTGGAGGGCGCCGACCTGTTCGTACGCGACGACAAGGTCTACATGCGCACCACCGCCGGTGCGCGCCAGGTGGATGTGATCTACCGCCGTCTGGACGATGCCTTCCTCGATCCGCTGGCGTTCAACCCCGAGTCCATGCTCGGTGTCGCTGGTTTGCTGTCGGCCTACCGCTCGCGCAACGTGGTGCTGGCCAATGCCATCGGCACCGGCGTGGCTGACGACAAGTCGGTCTACCCCTACGTTGGCGACATGATCCGCTTCTATCTCGACGAGGAGCCGATTCTCAAGAACGTGCCGACTTGGCAGTGCCGCAAGCCGGAAGAACTGTCCCATGTGCTGGCCAACCTGTCCGAGCTGGTGGTCAAGGAAACCCAGGGCTCAGGCGGCTACGGCATGCTGGTGGGCCCGGCGGCGAGCAAGGCCGAGATTGAGAACTTCCGAGCGCGCCTGATCGCCAAGCCGGAGGCCTACATCGCCCAGCCGACCTTGAGCCTGTCGACCTGCCCGACCTTCGTCGAACGCGGCATCGCACCGCGCCATATCGACCTGCGCCCATTCGTCCTGACCGGTCGTGAAACCCGCCTGGTGCCCGGTGGCCTGACTCGCGTGGCACTGCGCGAAGGCTCGCTGGTGGTCAACTCGTCGCAAGGCGGCGGAACCAAGGACACCTGGGTGGTGGAGGACTGAACCATGTTGAGTAGAACTGCCTCCGACCTGTACTGGATGTCGCGCTACCTCGAGCGTGCGGAGAACTTGGCGCGCATGCTCGACGTCAGCTATTCGCTTTCGCTGATGCCGCAGGACGGCCGTGGTGACGGCCTCGATGAACTGGCCATGCCGCTGCTGATCACCGGCACCCTGGATGACTACCTGGAGCGCCACGGCCCGCTGCACGCCGAGCGCATGCTGCACTTCTTCGCCCTCGATGCGAGCAACCCGGGCAGCATCTACTGTTGCCTGCAGGCCGCGCGCAGCAACGCCCATGCCGTGCGCGGGCGGATCACTGCCGACATGTGGGAGAACATCAACGCCACCTGGCTGGAGATGCGCGGTATCGCCGAGCAGGGCCTGGGGCGCTACGGCATCAGCCGTTTCTGCGAATGGGTGAAGGAGCGTTCGCACCTGTTCCGTGGTGCCACCTTCGGCACCATCATGCGCGGCGAGGCCTATCGCTTCATCCGCCTGGGTACTTTCATCGAGCGCGCTGACAACACCTTGCGCCTGCTCGATGCGCGCTACGAAATGCTCGGCGAGGAAATCGACGAGCTGGAAGAGCGCACCGCACGCAGCTATTACCAATGGAGTGCATTGCTGCGCGCGCTGTCCTCGTTCGAGGCCTTTGCCGAGATCTACCGTGGCTCGCCGCGCACACGCAAGGTCGCCGAACTACTGCTGTTGCGCCCGGACGTACCGCGCTCGCTGCGTGCCTGCATGGAAGAACTGAACCTGATGCTCGCCGGTCTACCCGGAGAGAACGGTCGCCCGGCACAGCGCCTGGCCGCCGAACTGGATGCCCGCCTGCGCTACACCAGCATCGGTGAGGTGCTCGACGAAGGCCTGCACGCCTGGCTGACCGACTTCATCCTGCTGGTGCGCCAGCTGGGCAACACCATCCATACGTCTTACCTGGAGGTCGCATGAGACTCTCGATCAGCCACGACACCACCTACCGTTACGATGATCAGGTGCGAGCGAGCATCCAGTACCTGCGTCTGACCCCGCATGACAGTGAACGCCAGCAGGTGCTCAGCTGGCAACTCGACCTGCCACGCCCGGTGCATGCCCAGCTCGATCCCTACGGCAACATCCTGCATGTGCTGACCCTGGACGAGCCGCACGAGTCCATTGTCATCGGCGCCCGTGGCCAGGTAGAGATCGACGAAGCCTGTGAGGCGGAACATGAGCGCCAGTCAGCGCTGCCGTTCCTGCGTTTCACCCGCCTGACCCAGGCCGATGACGCCATGCGTGAGTTCGCTGCGCAGCAGAGCAGGGCACGCACGGATCGCAACGGCCTGATCGACCTGATGCACGCGCTCAATACGCACATCGTCTATCAGCCCGGCATCACCGAGGTGGACACCAGTGCTGCCGAGGCCTTCGCCGGGCGCCGTGGCGTCTGTCAGGATCACACCCATGCCTTTCTCGCCTGCGCGCGCAGCCTGGGCGTACCGGCGCGTTATGTGTCGGGCTATCTCTACACCGATGACTCCGAGCACCTGGCCAGCCACGCCTGGGCCGAGGCCTGGGTGGGCGACGCCTGGTACAGCTTCGACGTGACCAACTGCCTGGCGCGCCCGGAGCGTCACCTCAAGCTGGCAGTCGGCCTGGACTATCTCGATGCCTGCCCGGTGCGGGGCATGCGCCGTGGTGGTGGCTGTGAGCAGATGCATGCGCAGGTGCAGGTCGCGCCCTTGTTGCAGGTGCGGCAGCAGTAAGAGGGCGCTTTGTCCTTGGGCTCAGTCTGCGCTCATTCGGGCCAGTGGTTGGCGTGCTCGTCGAAACCGGTGCGATAGGGGCTGCCGACGCAGAAGCGGTGACCGCTGGGGGCCTGCATCACTACCCAGGCCTCTTTGCGGGTGACGACCGTGGCACCCAGCCGTTCCAGGCGCGCGACTTCATCGGGAATCGAGTCGGTGTCGATGTCCAGATGAGCGCGAGCCTCGTGTGATACGCGCTGGATGATTACCTGTACCTCGCCCGGCGGGGTTCGTAACTGGATGAATGGACTGTCGCCGTCGATCGTCTCCGGCAGCGGATAGCCTAGCGCCTCGCTCCAGAACCGGGCTTCTGCCAGTAGATCGTCCGAGTTGCAGTCGATGACGAGGTTGCCCAGTCTGCTGCGATGCATGCTGTCCTCCTAGCGGTCGATCTTGCGCTGCGCCATATGCTGCAGATAGCCGATCAGTTGCTCCAGTTCCACCCCGCTGATGGTCTGCTCACTGAAGCCAGGCATACGCCCCTGCGGCCAGCGCCGCAGGCTCTGCGGGTCGCGGATGTACTGGCGCAGAAATTCGCCGTTGAAGTACTCGGTTGGATTGTGCGGAATGTTCAGGTCGGGGCCGAACTCGGCGTCGCCAGCGCCATTGAGTCGGTGGCAGGCCATGCAGTTCTTCTGATAGGCAGCGAATCCGGCACGGATCTCGGGATTGGCGTCCGGTGCCGGCAGCAGGGCAGGGAAGCGCTGCTCGACCGGCGCCAGCTGGCGAATCCTGGCGACCTGATAGGGCCACTGTTCCGGGCCTATCTGGCTGGCGGACGGATCGGTCCAGACCAGGTAGAACGGCCCAGCGCTGGGTTTGCCCTTGGCCAGCGGCGGCCAGGGATGTTGTGGGTCTTCGATGGCCAACCAGGCCTTGGCGCCCTCGCTGGCCAGCAAAATCGCTGCCGGCAATTCGGCGGCAAAGCCGTCCAGGGCCACGGCCTGCAGATGATCGCCCGGCGTCACGTCGCTCAGCAGTTCGCTGATCGGTACGGCGCGATACTGCATGGTGCGTTTGTAGCTGACGTCGTCGACTATCTCGATATCGCGAGCTTTTGGGTGCTTCAGCAGTTCGTTGGTATTCCAGGTGTGCCGCCCTTCCTCAAGCTGCACTTCGAACTCGGCAGCCTGTATCGCGCCGGTCAGGGTTAGCAGTGCCAGCAGCAGGGTTGTTTTCATTCGCGGTTCTCCAGCAGTGGCTGCAGATCTTCATAGGCGCCGGCATTGATCACGTGGCTGTAGCCCATCTCTTCCAGGGTCTGCTGGGCGAGGGCCGAGCGGCGCCCACTACGGCAGTAGAGCACCACTGGGCGATTCCGATCAGGCGCGACGCTAGCAATCTGCGCGGCGATTTCTTCATGGCCGATACGGATCGCTCCGGGCAACGAACCGTCTGCGAATTCCTCGGCGCTGCGCACGTCGATAAGCAGGCTATCGCTGCGCTGCAGGGCGGAGATGGCGGCAGGCTGGTCGATTTCACCGGCGTGGGCATTGAGCAGCGTGAGCAGGCCGGCGAGCAGGAAAATGATGCGCATGAGGGGCTCCAGAACGAGTCAATTGGCCCGGCAGCGTTGCCCGAGGCTGCCATGCAGTCTAGGATGCGGCGCTCGACGTGACGGGAGTAGCAGATGTTAGCCGAGTTGTTCGCTGTTCTGGCCCCGGTATTGATTGCTGCGGGTATCGGCTACGGCTGGGCGCGTAGTGGTCACGCCTATCCCACTGATTTTGTCGCGCGGCTGGTGCTGAACATCGGCACGCCCTGCCTGGTGCTGTCGACCCTGAGCCGAGCAAACCTGGATCTCGGCGCCTTCTCGCAGATGGCGCTGGCCTGTGTACTGGTGATGCTGTTCATGGGGCTGGTTGGCCTGCTGCTCAGCCGCCTGTTCGCCATCGACTGGAAAGTGCTGGTGCCGGCCTATCTCTTTCCCAACTCCGGCAACATGGGCCTGCCCATGGCGCTGTTCGCTTTTGGCGAGGCCGGCTTGGCATTGGCAGTGGCTTTCTTCCTGGTGTTGTCAGTGGGGCATTTCAGCATCGGCATGCTGTTGTCCGGGGCCGAGCGCTCGATCAAGGGGCTGCTGGTCAACCCAATCATGATCAGCCTGGCGCTGGTCCTTCCTGTACTGTTGCTCGATTTCGAACTGCCCCGCTGGCTGGCCAACACCGTTGACCTGCTGGGCGGCATGACCATCCCGATGATGCTGATCACCCTGGGCGTATCGCTGGCGAGCATCCGCGTGAAGCACCTGGGCAACGGCATGCTGTTGGGCCTGCTGCGCATTCTCTGTGGTGCGGCGCTGGGCTGGATCGTCGGTTGGGCGATGGGCCTGCAACCGCTGGCGCACGCCGTGCTGGTACTGCAGTCATCAATGCCGGTGGCGGTGTTCAATTACCTGTTCGCCGTGCGCGCAGGTCGCTCGCCGGAGCAGGTCGCCAGCCTGGTGCTGTGCTCGACCCTGCTGGCATTCGGGCTGATTCCCGTGCTGCTTGCATGGTGGATACCCGCCCTGCGCTGAACGCGCTACGGCGTCGGCACAGTGGCGGGTGCTGTGGAGGTTCAACTGACCAGACGGGTCAGATTGGGAAGGATCAGGATGACCGCAGTGGCGAAAAGGATAACTCCAGCCTGGCGGTATTTCGGCTGTTTCAACATGGCCGCATGCCTTTTGTTGTTATGGGTGTCGTCGGGGGCTGCCGCACTGTCTGGCAGGCCGTTACGTCACACCTGGGCGTCTTTCTGATTCGCCGCTCCGGCATGTCCCGGCAGCGGCTCCCTGTGCCCGTTCGATGGCGGGAACACGATTAACTCTAGGGCTGGCATCACTGTTCCTTTAGATGACTTGGTTGCTAATGGGCCGTGGTTAGAACTTCAGGCTATGCATGGCTTTTGGCCATCCCGTAGTGGGGCTTGAGGCAGACAGCCTGCTTCGTTTTCAGCGCCTCCCGAAGGTCAAACGACCGTTCGTCTGAGCTCAGTGGTCAATAGCACTGAGCGCTTCGGTCATTGAGCCCCAACGCCTCGGCGCTATGGTAGGCAGGCTCAATATGAACATGCGTGGTTGGGGCAACCTGTTCCGCCAGCGCCGTATTAGTCTCCGAGGACGCCATGACCGAAGCATATATTTTCGACGCGGTGCGCACGCCCCGTGGCAAGGGCAAGAAGGATGGCGCGCTTTACAGCGTCAAGCCGGTACAACTGGTTGCCGGCCTGCTCGATGCCCTGCAGGCGCGTAACGATCTGGATACCAGCCAGGTGGACGATATCGTCCTCGGTTGCGTAACGCCCGTGGGCGATCAGGGCGCCGATATCGCCAAGACCGCAGCCATGGTTGCTGACTGGGACGTCAGCGTCGCCGGTGTCCAACTCAACCGTTTCTGCGCTTCGGGGCTGGAGGCGGTGAACCTGGGTGCGATGAAGGTGCGCTCAGGCTTCGAGGATCTGGTGGTGGTCGGCGGCGTGGAGTCCATGTCGCGCGTGCCCATGGGCTCCGATGGCGGCGCCTGGGTCATGGATCCGCAAACCAACATCCACAGCAATTTCGTACCTCAGGGTATCGGTGCCGATCTGATCGCCACTCTGGAGGGCTTCAGTCGCGCGGATGTCGACTCCTTCGCCTTGCGCTCGCAGCAGAAGGCGGCACGTGCCAGCGCTGATGGTTCGTTCGCCAAGTCGCTGGTCCCGGTGGCTGACCAGAACGGCATCGTGCTGCTCGATCATGACGAATTCATCCGTGGCGACTCCACCCTCGAAGGCCTGGGCAAGCTCAAGCCCAGCTTCGAGATGATGGGGCAGATGGGCTTTGACTCCACCGCGTTGCGCGTTTACAGCCATGTCGAACGTATCGAGCACGTGCACACGCCCGGCAACAGCTCGGGCATCGTCGACGGCGCGGCGCTGATGTTGATCGGCTCCGAGGCCAAGGGCAGGGAACTGCGCCTGAAGCCGCGTGCGCGCATCGTCGCCACGGCAGTGACCAGCACCGACCCGACCATCATGCTAACCGGACCTGCGCCGGCCACGCGCAAGGCGCTGGCCAAGGCAGGGCTGTCTGTCGACGACATTGACCTGTTCGAGGTCAACGAGGCCTTCGCCTCGGTGGTGATGAAGTTCATGAAGGACATGGGCGTGAGTGAGGACAAGGTCAATGTCAACGGCGGCTCCATCGCCATGGGCCACCCATTGGGCGCCACTGGCTGCGCCATCCTTGGCACGCTGCTCGACGAGCTGGAGAAGCGCCAGCTGCGCTATGGCCTCGCCACTCTGTGTGTCGGCGGCGGTATGGGCATCGCCACCATCATCGAACGAATCTGATCGGTAGGGCGGGTGAAACCCGCCATTCGTGTGCTGGCAGGTTGCACCCGCCCTACGCAGCTCCCACAGTTTTGGGAAGAGAAGATAAAAATGACTGACGCTATCCGTTACGAAAAGGGCCAGGACAATATCGTCGTCCTGACCATGGACATGCCCGGCCAGAGCGCCAATACCATGAACGCGGTATATCGCGAGGCCATGGGCCAAATAGTCGATCGTCTGGAAGCGGAAAAGGATTCGATTGCGGGGGTTATCGTCACCTCGGCAAAGAAGACCTTCTTCGCTGGCGGCGACCTCAACGAGCTGATCAAGGTCACCAAGGTCGAGGCTCAAGGCTTCTACCAGATGATCCTGAAGATCAAGGGTCAGCTACGCCGCCTGGAAACCCTCGGTAAGCCGGTGGTTGCTGCCATCAACGGTGCGGCGCTGGGCGGCGGCTGGGAAATCGCCCTGGCCTGTCACCACCGCATCGCCCTTAATGAGAGCCACGTGCAGCTCGGTCTGCCGGAAGTCACCCTGGGTCTGCTGCCAGGCGGTGGCGGGGTGGTGCGTATGGTGCGTCTGCTCGGCCTGGAGAAAGCCCTGCCGTACCTGGCCGAAGGCAAGAAGGTGCGCCCGGATGCGGCGCTCAAGGCAGGCCTGATCCACGACCTGGCCAGCGACCACGATGAGATGCTGACCAAGGCCCGTGCCTGGATCGCCGCCAACCCTGCCGCCAAGCAACCGTGGGACGTGCAAGGCTACAAGATACCCGGTGGCACACCCAGCTCGCCGAACGTGGCGCAGATGCTGGCCATCGCCCCGAGCGTGTTGCGCGACAAGACCAAGGGCTGCTTCCCGGCGCCGGAGAAAATCATGTGCGCGGCGGTTGAGGGGGCGCAGGTCGACTTCGATACCGCGCAGATCATCGAGGCGCGCTACTTCACCGAGCTGACCTGCGGCCAGGTGGCGAAGAACATGATCGGCACCTTCTGGTTCCAGCTCAATGAAATCAATGCCGGCGGCTCGCGCCCACAGGGCTATCCGAAAACCCAGACGAAGAAGGTTGGCGTGCTCGGCGCTGGCATGATGGGCGCCGGTATCGCCTATGTGTCGGCGGCGGCCGGTATCGAGGTGGTGCTCAAGGATGTGTCCGTCGAAGCGGCGGAGAAGGGTAAGAGCTATTCGGCCAAGCTGCTCGACAAGAAAGTCAGCAAGGGCCACATGACGGCCGAGCAGCGCGAGGCTTTCCTGGCGTTGATCACTGCCTCCGACAGTGAGGCGGATTTCGCCGGCTGCGACCTGATCATCGAAGCGGTGTTCGAGGATCGTGCGCTCAAGGGCAAGGTCACTGCCGCCGCCGAAACCGCCGCGCTGAGCGATGCAGTGATCGCTTCCAACACCTCGACGTTGCCGATAACCGGCCTGGCCACTGCCGTGGCCAAACCGGAGAAATTCATCGGCCTGCACTTCTTCAGCCCGGTCGACAAGATGCCTCTGGTGGAGATCATTCGTGGCGAGAAGACCAGTGACGAGACCCTGGCGCGCGGCTTCGACTACGTCATGCAGATCAAGAAGACGCCCATCGTGGTCAACGACAGCCGTGGCTTCTTCACCTCGCGGGTGTTCGGCACCTTCACCAATGAAGGCCTGGCCATGCTCGGTGAAGGCGTCAGCGCGGCCATGATCGAGAACGAGGCGCGCAAGGCCGGCATGCCGGTCGGGCCGCTGGCGATCAGTGACGAAGTGTCGATGAGCCTGATGAACCATATCCGCCAGCAGACCATCAAGGATCTGGCGGCCGAGGGCAAATCCATTCCAGAACACCCGGCCTTTGCCGTGATCGACCTGATGCTGGGTGAATACAAACGCCCGGGCAAAGCGGCGGGCATGGGCTTCTACGACTACCCTGCGGCCGGCGCTCCAGCCAGTGGCAAGAAGTACCTGTGGCCTGAGCTCAAGGCGCGTTTCGAGAAGGCTGATGCGCAAATCGCGCAGGAAGACGTGCGCGACCGCATCCTGTTCATCCAGGCCATCGAGACGGTTCGCTGCGTGGAAGAGGGTGTGCTGAAGTCAGTGGCCGATGCCAATATCGGCTCGATCTTCGGCATCGGCTTCGCAGCCTGGACCGGCGGTGCGCTGCAGTTCATCAACCAGTACGGGGTGAAGGACTTCGTCGCGCGTGCTCAGTACCTGGCCGAGCAGTACGGCGAGCGTTTCCTGCCGCCGGCACTGTTGCTGGAGAAGGCCGCAAGGGGTGACAGGTTCTAACGCCTTGGGTGAATGGAAAACGGCCCGTGAGGGCCGTTTTCGTTGGTGCGGTCAATCGTCGTGATGGTCGTGGGTCACTTCGCCACTCTTGCCGTCGATGCGAAACTCATGGACGCGGCCATCTTTCTTGACCCCTTCACCTTCCCAGTACCCCTTGGCATCGGCCTCGATCTTGTGGATCTCGGAGTACCCGGCTGCGCGAGCCTTGTTCAGAGCATCCTCGATGCTGATCCAGTCACTGCCGGGACGATCGGCGAAGGCATGGCCGCTTAGCAGCAGGCTGCCTGCGATCAGGGCGATCAGATTGCGTGTCTGCATGGTCTGGTTCCTCTTTCCGTTGAAGAAGGCGTCTGAACGACGCCTTGAGGAGTCTAGACCATCGCGATTTCACGCCGCCTGGCACCACCCCTGGCGAATGCACACGGCCTCGTGAATCGCCAGCATCTCGCTGTGACGGGTCGGCATGCGCAAGGTCAGCATGCTGCCGTCGTCGAGTTGCAGGGCCGCTTCGCTTTCGAACTGCAGGCCGCCGTCTTGCAGGTGGACGTAGGTGACGCCGTAGGCGTCCAGGCTGAGTTGGCTGTGCATGGCTGCTCTCCTGTGGGCGTGTCAGCTTGGACGAGTGTCGCGAGCAGCGGCTGCGGCCTGCTCGGGACGAACCGGTGCAGCGGTCTGGAAGGCGGAGGCGGCGGCGAAGCTGGCGAGTGCGGCGTAGATGCTCATGATCGGTTTCCTTCTGTGCGATGAGGGCGACTGCCCGATGTGTCGATATTCCTCGCGCTCTGGCAATCACAGAAGTGAATGGTGTGCATGGTAACTATCGAGGCGGCTGATGGTGATTCGATCCGGCACTGGCGTACGCTTGCGTTGTAAATTTTAATTGACGATCGTTTGAGGCGTTGCACAGGGGGAAGAGCGCGCGAATATGTTTGAAAATCAGGCCCGGCTATTCCTTTGTGCAGGTTCATGTGTTAAGTAAAACGCACAAATCACCCGCACTCCGTGCTCACCACAGGAAACCTCATGTCACTGCGTATCTGCATCCTGGAAACTGACATCCTTCGCCCTGAACTGGTCGACCAGTATCAGGGTTATGGCCACATGTTCGAGCAGCTGTTCGCTCAACAGCCGGTGGCGGCGGAGTTCAGTGTCTACAACGTGGTGGAGGGGCATTACCCGCCCGATAGCGAGAAGTTCGATGCCTATCTGGTGACTGGCAGCAAGGCCGACTCCTTTGGCAGTGAGCCCTGGATTCAAACGCTCAAGGAATACCTGCTGGAGCGCTACAAGCGTGGCGACAAGCTGCTGGGCATTTGCTTTGGTCATCAGCTATTGGCGTTGCTGCTGGGCGGCAAGGCCGAGCGCGCAGAGCAGGGCTGGGGTGTCGGCGTACACAGTTACCGCCTGCAGAGCAAACCCGAGTGGATGAGCCCGGCGCTGGACGAACTGCAACTGCTGATCAGTCATCAGGACCAGGTTACCCGTCTGCCGGAGAAGGCGACGCTACTGGCTTCCAGCGATTTCTGCCCGATTGGCGCCTACCATATCGAAGATCAGGTGCTGTGTTTCCAGGGGCATCCCGAGTTCGTCCATGATTATTCGCGTGCGTTGCTCGACCTGCGCCAGCAGCATCTTGGTGAGCAGATCTACCAGCAGGGTGTGGACAGCCTCAAACACTCGCAGCAAGGCAATGCCGTTGCCGAGTGGATGATGCGCTTCGTGGCGCAGGGCAAGGAAGCCAAGGCCTGAGCCTGATTCGAGTCATGAAAAAGCCCGGTTAACCGGGCTTTTTCATGCGTGTTCGACTGGTACGAAGTAGGGCGAGAGGGATTCGCTCCGGTTCGGTGGCGGGCTGCTGCGCTGGCGCTTGAGGCCTTCGGCAAGGTCCAGATGATGGGCCAGCTTATGGCTGCACTCGATATTGCGCGCCACAGCGCTGGCGGAGCTTTTGCCAATACCGCTGAGCGCCAGCAGAGTCGTGAGCAGAGACAGGCTGGCCAGTAGCAGCAGGCGGCTGCGTTGGCTTCTGATCATGATCATTGACTCAGCCCAACGCGATGGCGCGGAGCAGGGTGGGCAATTGGCTGGTCAGGCTATGCAGCGGGCCCGGCTGTTCGAAGGCCGGGACGCTGCGCTGCAAGGTGGCGTAGCTCAGGACCAGCACCGTGGAGGTGCTAATCAGATACAGGCCGATGGCGGCGAGGGCGCCGTTACGGGCGGCTTGGGAGAGGCGGGACATGTTCTGTGCTCCAGGTCAGGAGTTGGCGTGGGCACAGAATCGCCTAAGTCATTTCGATTGAATAATGGATGCTCTGCAGAGTAACTATCGATCGATTTGATGATTGGTGTGGGTTGCCATTTCACGCCGGCAACCCGGCGCGCTCACTTAAGCGGCGGCCAGCTCCTGATCCATGCTGGCGATGCACTCGCTCATGGCCTGCTGGCAACGTTCGATCAGCGCGGGCATGTCGTCCAGGCTCAGGCCCGCCGTAGGGATCGCCGGCAGCGAGCGAATCAGGATATGTCCGCTGTTCCAGCGATTCAGGCGCATGGCCTGGCTGTAGTTGCTCACGCATACCGGAATGATCGGCACGCCGGCGGTTATCGCCATCTGGAATGCCCCTTTCTTGAACGGCAGCAGGCCGCGGCCTAGGTTGCGCGTACCTTCGGGGAACACCCAGATCGAGGTATCACGGTGACGCAGGGTTTCGGTGGTGGTGAGCATCGCGCGTTTGGCCGCTGCGGCATTACTGCGGTCGATCAGCACATTGCCGGCGAGCCAGTACAACTGGCCGAAGAACGGTACCCATTTGAGGCTCTTCTTGCCGATGCTTACGGTACGTTCCGGCACCACGCGGCCTAGCACATAGAGATCGAAGTTGGACTGGTGGTTGGCGATGATCACGCAGGAGCGCTGATGCTCCAGCAGTGGACGTACATCGGTCTTGAGTTTCAGGCGCAGCAGGCGCAGGGCGGGCAGCGAATAGAGGCGTGCGCACAGGCGGCTGTTATCAGGGTTGAAGGGACGGCACAGGCCGAGCAGCAGACCGAGCAAGCCGGCCACGATGAAATGCACGCCCATCAACAGCATGCGCAAAACGAAGAGCATTTGGGGAAACCATCAGGGAGGGGCGCGCAGTGTACGGACGTTCACTTTGTCCGGCAATTATCCAAAACTACCGCTCAGCCTGGGCTAACGTCCCTAATTGTCGCAGAACTTGTCAGTTCCCCGTGGCGTAAAGAAAAGGGCGCCTGACGGCGCCCTCGGTGATCGCTCACTCGGCCTTGGCCGGCTTGCCCGGCAGCAAGCCATCGGCGCGGAACATCGCCTTGATGCCGCGCAGTGCCTGGCGGCTGCGGTCCTGGTTCTCGATCAGGGCGAAGCGCACGTGGTCGTCGCCATAGTCACCAAAACCCAGGCCCGGCGAGACGCAGACCTTGGCCTCCGCCAGCAGCTTCTTGGCGAACTCCAGTGAACCAAGATGAGCATAGGCGTCGGGAATCTTGGCCCAGATGTACATCGAGGCCTTGGGCTTTTCCACCATCCAGCCGATCTCGTGCAGGCCCTTGACCAGCAGGTTGCGGCGTTGGCGGTACTGCTCGGCGATATCCAGTACGCACTGCTGGTCGCCTTCCAGCGCGGCGATGGCCGCCACCTGAAGGGGGGTGAAGGTGCCGTAGTCGTGGTAGCTCTTGATCCGTGCCAGGGCGCTGACCAGCTCGGGGTTGCCGACCATGAAGCCGATCCGCCAGCCGGCCATGTTGTAGCTCTTGGACAGGGTGAAGAACTCCACCGCGATGTCCTTGGCGCCCGGCACCTGCATGATCGACGGCGCCTTCCAGCCGTCGTAGACGATGTCGGCGTAGGCCAGATCGTGCACCACCAGTACGTCGTACTGTTTGGCCAGGGTTACCACGCGCTCGAAGAAGTCCAGCTCCACGCATTGGGCGGTGGGGTTGGAGGGGAAGCCGAGGATCATCATTTTCGGCTTGGGGATCGACTCGCGAATAGCCCGTTCCAGCTCGGCGAAGAAGTCCACGCCCGGCACCAGCGGTACGGAGCGCACCTGAGCGCCGGCGATCACCGCGCCGTAGATGTGGATCGGGTAGCTGGGGTTGGGCACCAGCACGGTATCGCCGTGGTCCAGGGTAGCCAGCATCAGGTGCGCCAGGCCTTCCTTGGAACCGATGGTGACGATGGCTTCGCTTTCCGGATCGATCTCCACGTCGTAGCGGTCCTTGTACCAGCGCGAGATGGCGCGGCGCAGGCGGGGAATACCGCGGGAGGTGGAGTATCCGTGGGTGTCTTCACGCTGGGCGACTTGCACGAGCTTTTCGACGATGTGCGGCGGGGTCGCACCGTCGGGGTTGCCCATGGAGAAGTCGATGATGTCCTCGCCGCGACGGCGTGCGGCCATCTTCAGTTCGGCGGTGATGTTGAAGACGTAGGGGGGGAGACGATCGATGCGCGCAAAGCGGCGCTTGGCGTTCTCAGCCATGATTTCCTCGGATACGTAAGCGCCCGGAACCGTCCGAGCGACGTTGGCCACAGGTGTGGCCGGCGCTAAAGATAAGGGCTGCCGAACTGCGCTGTCCAGCGCAGTTGCAGGCGAAAACAGCGAATCAGTCGCTTCAGCTCAACTCATCTTTCAAACGCAGTAGCAAGGCGCCCAGTGCCTCCACATCGGCGTCTTCGGTGCGCCAGGAGCAGAGGCTCAGGCGAAAGGCGGGGCGGCCCTGCCAGACGGTCGGGCCGAACCAGACTTCGCCAGATGCCTGGGCTGCTTGGCGAATGGCGATGGTCTGTTCGTCCGTATCGCCACGCACCAATACCTGGTTCAGCACAACCCGGTTCAGTACCTGATAGCCGGCGTTGCGCAGTGTGCTGGCCAGCTCTTCAGCCTGGCGGATATGGCGGTCGATCATCGCTTGCAGGCCGGTGCGGCCCAGGTTGGCCAGGGCCGCCCAGATGGCGATGCCACGGGCGCGACGAGAGAACTCCAGTGTCAGGTTCTTCTGCGCATCCTTGCTTGCCGAGGCGTAGGCCGCATCGCTGTTCATCGCGGCGGCCAGTGCATCGGCGTCACGGCAGATCGCCATGGCACTGTCGTAGGGGGTGTTCAGCCACTTGTGTCCATCGGTCGTCCAGCTATCTGCCAGTTCGACGCCCTCGAGCAAATGCGCTGAGGATGAGGCGCGTGCCCATAGGCCGAATGCGCCATCGACATGCACCCAGGCGTTAGCCGCGCGGGCGATGGCAATCAGTTCGGCAAAACGGTCGAACTCGCCGGTATTGACCTCTCCGGCCTGCAATATCAGTAGCGAACGTTCATCCAGTTCAGGGAGCCGGGCCGGGTCTATACGCCCGTACTGGTCCACTGGCGCATAGTGCAGGTGGTTCATGCCGAAGCCGAGCACGCGCAGCGCTTTCTTCACCGTGATGTGTGCCGTTTCTGCGAGTACGACGCGGATCTGCGGTGCGCCGAGTAATCCGTCACCATCGAAATCCCAGCCCTGGCGAGCCAGTAGCACGCGCCGTGCGGCAGAAATACAGGCCAGGGTGCAGGCAGTTGCACTGGTGCCAAACCCCACGGCGCTCTGATCCGGTAGCCCCAGCGCTTGGCAGACCCAGCGTCCGGCAATTTTCTCCAGTCGATCAGCGACTGGCGAGTTGTCGAAGGACGAGGCGCATTGATCCCAGGCCAGTACCAGGCGTTCCGCAGCTGCTGCCACTGGCAGCGTCGCGCCGATGACGAAGCCGAAGTAACGTGCGGCATTACTCGCCACGGTGGCTGGTGAGCCAATTTCGTCGAGCTGGCAAAGTACCTGATCGGCAGCATGGCCTTGCTCCGGCAGGGGCTGGTCGAAGGTGGCCAGGGCGGCGATGGCTGAGGCGTCGGGGAAGATCCGGCGGGTGGTAATGCCGTCCAGGTAGGCCAGGGCGCGGCGGTCGGCTTCGGCCAGCAGGTCGTGTTCGGTCATGAGGAAGTCCTCGGCTAGGGGCTGTCTACCCTAGCCGAGCCCAGCAGAGCGCGGCATACACAGGCGCCAGCGAAGGCGGCTGCAACAGTTGCCCGAGTGATACAGTCCGTACCGATACAGTGAACTGTTTCAGCGGTACAGTTGCTCAGCCGCCGAGCATGTCATGCATCGCAATGATCTGTTCGGCCACCTGGATCAATTTCTGCTGGCGACTCATGGCCTGGCGGCGCATCAGGGTATAGGCCTCTTCTTCGTTGCAGCTCTTCATCTTCATCAACAGGCCCTTTGCCAGTTCCACACGCTTGCGTTCGGCCAACTGTGCGTCGCGCGCCTGCAGCTGCGCGCGCAGCGCCTGGTCGCTCTCGAAGCGGGCCATGGCCACGTCGAGAATGGGCTGCAGGCGCTGGGCATGGATGCCCTCGACGATGTAGGCGCTGACCCCGCTCTGGATCGCCTGGCGCATCACGCCGGGGTCGTGTTCGTCGGTGAACATCACGATGGGCCGTGGTTGGTCGCGGCTGACCAGTACTACCTGCTCCATGACGTCGCGGCCGGGCGACTCGGTGTCGATCAGGATCACATCGGGGCGTACCGCCTCGACGCGTTCGGGCAGGTCGATGGTCAGGCCAGATTCGTCGATCACCTCGAAGCCGGCCTCGATCAGCGCGCTTTTCAGGCGACCGACCTTCTTTGGGGTGTCGTTGATCAGGAGGATACGCAGCATCGATGGCTCTCCCGGCTATTACAGGGTGACAGCCGGGCTTTCGGCCAGGGCGTGCAGGCGGAAGCTGCGGGCATAGGCTGCCGGGTTGCTGCCGTCCCAGCAACTGCCGTCCTGCAGGATAGAGCTGCGCATTTCGCCCGGCACGACGATGTCCAGAGCCGTTGCCGCCTCCCGATACAGCGCCAGTTGCTGAACCTGGCGGGCCACTGCCAGGTAGTCGGGATCGCTGCGCAGCAGGCCCCAGCGGCGGAACTGGGTCATGAACCACATGCCATCGGACAGGTACGGCTGATTGACCAGGCCACCGGCGTGAAAGCGCAGTGGGTGCTCGTCCAGCCAGGCGTGCCCCAGGCCGTCCTGGTACTGGCCGAGAAAGCGTGGGCTGATTGCCGACAGCGGTGCATCGACATAGTCGCTGCCACTGAGCAGTTGCGTAGTGCTGCGCTTGTTCTCTTCGCTTTCGTCGATGAAACGCGCTGCTTCGAGCACCGCCATGATCAGTGCGCGGGCGGTGTTGGGGTTCTGCTCGGCGAAGGCGCGGGTGCAACCCAGTACCTTTTCCGGGTGATCCGGCCAGATTGCCTGGATAGTGGTCAGGGTGCAGCCGAGCTGTTCATCGACGGCCTTGGCGGTCCAGGGTTCGCCGACGCAGAAACCGTCGATGCGCCCGGCTTTAAGGTGTTCGATCATCTGCGGTGGTGGGACCACCACGCTGTCGACATCGCGCAAGGGATGAATGCCCTGGCTGGCCAGCCAGTAATACAGCCACATGGCATGAGTGCCGGTGGGGAAGGTCTGGGCGAAGGTCAGGCGTGCTTCATGTTGGTGCACATGCTTGCGCAGTGCCTCGCCGCTGGTCACGCCCGCGGCCTGCAGCGAGTGCGAGAGGTTGATGCTCTGGCCGTTCTGGTTCAATCCCATGAGTACAGCCATGTCGGTGGCTGAGCCAACACCGAGGCCCAGCTGTACGCCGTAGATCAGCCCGTAGAGGCTGTGCGCGGCATCCAGCTCGCCACTGAGCAGGCGATCACGCAGGCCGGCCCAGGACGACTGGCGATGCAGCCTGATGCTGAGTCCGTATTTCTCGGCGAAGCCCTGGGTGGCGGCAACGATCACCGAGGCCGAATCGCTCAGGGCCATGAAGCCGATGTTCAGCACGCTCTTCTCCGGGGCGTTGCTGCCCCAGGCCCAGGACAGGGCATCGTCGCGAGGGGTGTCGTGTTCGCTCATGCTGCTTTCCTTAACGTCACGCAAAACGTTGGCCGGCCGTCGCTGGCCCATAAAAAACGTCGCACTGGATTGCGGGGCCGAGCGGTCCCGAATCGAGTGCGACGCCGTTGTCGCAGAGGCCGGTTCCGTTGTTGGACAGGCCGTTTGCCTGTAACGAAGCAAGGCATATGCCACACGGCAGGCATCAGGAGCGGTGAGCACTTGGACGATTCGAAACGGTGCGATGACGCATAAAAAAGCCCCGCACTAGGCGGGGCTCCTTTCACGACGCTGCGATCAGGCTTGAACGACCGGGATCTTGGCGTTGGCCGCGGCTTCACGGAAGTCAGCGATCTGGTCGAAGCTCAGGTAGCGGTAGATGTCGCCAGACATGCTGTCGATATCCTTCGCATAGGCCATGTACTCCTCGACGGTCGGCAGCTTGCCGATAATCGAAGCGACCGCAGCCAGTTCGGCAGAGGCCAGGTACACGTTGGCGCCATCGCCCAGGCGGTTCGGGAAGTTACGGGTCGAGGTCGAGACCACGGTGGAGTTGGCAGCCACACGTGCCTGGTTACCCATGCACAGCGAGCAGCCCGGCATTTCCATGCGTGCACCGGCCTTGCCGTAGATACCGTAGTAGCCTTCTTCGGTCAGCTGGTGGGCGTCCATCTTGGTCGGCGGCGACAGCCACAGACGAGTCGGGATACCACCTTTGACCTTGTCCAGCAGCTTACCGGCAGCGCGGAAGTGACCGATGTTGGTCATGCACGAACCGATGAACACTTCGTCGATCTTGTCGCCGGCCACGGTGGACAGCAGACGGGCATCGTCCGGGTCGTTCGGGGCGCACAGTACCGGCTCGTTGAGCTGGCTCAGGTCGATTTCGATGATTTCGGCGTACTCGGCGTCCTTGTCGGCTTCCATCAGTACCGGGTTGGCCAGCCAGGCTTCCATCGCCTGAGCACGACGCTCCAGGGTGCGGGCATCGCCATAGCCTTCGCTGATCATCCAGCGCAGCAGGGTGATGTTGGACTTCAGGTACTCGGCGATTGCTGCTTCCGGCAGTTTGATGGTGCAACCGGCAGCCGAACGTTCTGCGGAGGCGTCGGACAGCTCGAACGCCTGCTCGACGGTCAGGTTGTCCAGGCCTTCGATCTCGAGGATGCGGCCGGAGAAGATGTTCTTCTTGCCTTTCTTCTCGACGGTCAGCAGACCTTTCTGGATGGCGTAGTAGGGGATGGCGTGGACCAGGTCACGCAGGGTGATACCCGGTTGCATCTTGCCCTTGAAGCGCACCAGAACCGATTCCGGCATGTCCAGCGGCATCACGCCGGTGGCGGCGGCGAAGGCCACCAGGCCGGAGCCGGCCGGGAAGGAAATACCGATCGGGAAGCGGGTGTGCGAGTCGCCACCGGTGCCGACGGTATCCGGCAGCAGCATGCGGTTCAGCCAGCTGTGGATGATGCCGTCGCCCGGACGCAGGGACACGCCGCCACGGGTGCGGATGAAATCCGGCAGGGTGTGGTGGGTGGTGACGTCGATCGGCTTCGGATAAGCAGCGGTGTGGCAGAAGGACTGCATCACCAGGTCGGCGGAGAAGCCCAGACACGCAAGGTCTTTCAGCTCGTCGCGGGTCATCGGGCCGGTGGTGTCCTGGGAGCCGACGGTGGTCATCTTCGGTTCGCAGTAGGTGCCTGGACGGACGCCTTCGACGCCGCAGGCCTTGCCGACCATCTTCTGTGCCAGGGTGAAGCCCTTGCCGCTGTCAGCCGGCTGCTCCGGCTTCTTGAACAGATCGGAGGAACCCAGGCCCAGTTCGGCGCGCGCCTTCTCGGTCAGGCCGCGGCCGACGATCAGCGGGATACGGCCGCCAGCGCGGACTTCGTCGAGCAGCACCGGGGTCTTCAGTTCGAAGGTGGTGATGACTTCGTCGGTGCCGTGCTTGCAGACTTTGCCCGCGTGCGGGTAGACGTCGATCACGTCGCCCATGTTGATGTTCGATACGTCGAACTCGATCGGCAGGGCGCCGGCGTCTTCCATGGTGTTGTAGAAGATCGGGGCGATCTTGGTGCCGAAGCAGAAACCGCCAGCGCGCTTGTTCGGAACGTACGGAATGTCGTCGCCGAAGAACCACAGGACTGAGTTGGTGGCGGACTTACGCGAGGAACCGGTACCGACCACGTCACCGACGTAGGCGACCGGGAAGCCTTTGGCCTTGATCTCTTCGATCTGCTTCAGCGGGCCGATGGCGCCTTGCTGCTCAGGGACGATGCCGTCGCGAGCCATTTTCAGCATGGCCAGGGCGTGCAGCGGGATGTCAGGACGCGACCAGGCGTCCGGGGCAGGGGACAGGTCGTCGGTGTTGGTTTCGCCAGGCACCTTGAATACGGCCAGGCTGTACTTCTCGGCGATGGCCGGCTTGTTGGTGAACCACTCGCCGTCGGCCCAGGATTGCATGACGGCCTTGGCGTTGGCATTGCCGGCCTTGGCTTTCTCGGCGACGTCGTGGAAGGCGTCGAACATCAGCAGGGTGTGCTTGAGTTGTTCGGCAGCGACGGTGCCCAGGGTGGCGTCGTCCAGCAGCTCGACCAGGGTAGCGATGTTGTAGCCGCCCTGCATGGTGCCCAGCAGCTCGACAGCGCGTTGCTTGCTGATCAGCGGGGAAGTGGCTTCGCCCTTGGCAACGGCAGAGAGGAAACCGGCCTTGACGTAGGCAGCTTCGTCAACACCTGGCGGTACGCGGTTGGTGATCAGATCCAGCAGGAATTCTTCTTCGCCAGCCGGCGGGTTCTTCAGCAGCTCGACCAGGCCTGCGGTTTGTTCGGCGTTCAGCGGCTGGGGCACGATACCCTGAGCGGCACGCTCTGCTACGTGTTTGCGATAGGCTTCAAGCACAGTTATTACCCTCATCAGTGGTCCCAAAGGGTTGTCCGGGACGCGATCCAGATACCCACGAACCAGGCGCTTTTCGACTTTATGAGCCGAGCAGCCGAGGTTTCATGAGTCTCTTGTAGAAGCTGCTTTCAAAGTTTTACGCCGGCAGGACGGTTTCTGATGAGGGCGGGCGCAGAGACTCGGGGGGACTCCGAGTGGCTGCGCCGTCATCGTACCTGCAGGATCGACTGTGCTCGTGACGCTTTGAAAACAGCTTCCAACGGACATTGGCGCCTTAAAAGGCGGGCCGATTCTAATGGAAAGTGCGAATAAAGTTAAGCCGATCTCCTTGTCGCGGCAGCTTGCTGAAAAGGATTGGCAGGCAAGCCAAGATCGGTGGCGGCCCGGCAAAAACAGCCAAAAAAGCGCGGTTTCGCTGCTTTAAATAAGCATTTTGAGGCCGTTTTTAACGCGCTAGTGCCAGCGCAGGTTGTTTTCAGTGGTCTGTCGGCAGGGGTGATCTGGATTAGACAAAGGGCTAAGATGCCAGGCCGTTTTGCTGTTTATGTTGTTTCGCCATGTCCAATCAGCGCATCAAGACGCCCTGCGTGGGTTTGTGTTCGACCGTTTACGGCGATGTCGTGTGCCGCGGTTGCAAGCGCTTCCATCACGAGGTGATCAACTGGAACAGCTATAACGACGATGAAAAGCGTGCCGTCTGGACGCGTCTGGAGGTGCTGCTGGTGCAGGTTATGACGGCCAAGGTCGAGGTGTTCGACGAGCAGCGCCTGCGGCAGCAGCTGGAGCAGCGGCAGATTCGCTTCGTGCCACAACAGTCGCCGTATTGCTGGGCCTATCAACTGATCGCCAGGGGCGCGCGGGTGATCAATCAGTTGGAGGCCTACGGCATGGTGCTGCTGCCGGAGTTTCGCAACTGGCCGCTGCCCGAGCTGCGCGATGCCATCGACAGGGAATTTTTCCTGCTCTCCGAGGCGCACTACGAGCGCTACATCGCGCCGAAATTTCTACGTGAAGGTCTCGAGCTGCGGGTGTAGTCGGTCCTTTGAGAAAAAAGAAAATGCCGCTCCTTTAGAGCGGCATTTTCGTTTCAGGTGCGGGTCAGCGCTGCGCCACCAGTTCCTCGAGGTGGGCGATGATTTCGTCCGGCTTGAGCACCAGTACGTCACTTTCCAGCGCATCGAGAATGACTTCTGCGGTATTGCCGATCAGGGCGCCGGATAGCCCGGTGCGCGCTACGGTGCCGATCACCGTGACCGCAGCATCGAGCTGGTGAGCGACCTGTGGAATCACCACGTCGGCAGGGCCTTCGAGCACATGCAGGCGCTCGTCGCTGATGTCGTACTCGGCCTGAAAGCTGCGGCACTGTTCGCGGTAGCGGGCCTCGATGGTTTCCTTGAGCTGGAAGGTCGGGTCGGCTGCCGACAACATTGGCGTCGGGTGGGCGGTGGTCACGTGCAGCGTGCCCTTGGCCAGGCCGGCGATATCGTAGCCATGGCTGATGATGCCGGCATGCAGGGTGCGGTGCTCGCCATCGGCGTTACCAACGTCCACTGCGGCGAGGATGGTGCCGCCGGTCCAGGGGCGTTCGGTCTTGACCATCAGCACCGGGCCTGGGCAATAACGCAGCAACTTCCAGTCCTCGGGGGTGAGGATGGCTTTCTTCAGCGGGTTGTCCGGCAGATGCTGCTTGATCACCAGGCCACAGCCCTCGGCCTGCTGCACGGCGATGATGGTCTGGTGCTGGCTGTCATGCCAGGACTGCTGGGTGGAGACGCTGAAACCTTCCCCGGTGAGGCTGCTGCTGAGGTCGCTTAGCCACGCGCTGTGGTCGCCTTTCTTGTCGCATACCAGCAGGTGCAGGTGCGACTGGGTGACTCCAGCTATCAGTTTTGCCCGCTTCAGCGCGAGGCCTTCGGGGTGCTGGGGTTCCATCACCACCAGAATGCTACGGATCGCTTGCATGGTCGTCTCCCTGAGAGTGAATAGCGCTTATCCAACTATAGGTGCGTCATTACCAGCAGCTTCTTGACCTGTATCAACGGCGTGCTGGTCGTCCGGCTTGCCACTCGTATAATGGCCCGCCATTTCCAACCTCGCCAGCACCGAGAGCGCTTCAAATATGATGTCAAATGCCCAGCATGTTCCGAGCAATGGTGAGGAATCTGTCACGATCCTGCAGGAAATTCTCGAGTTTCTCGGCGGCGTTGCCACTCCCGATGCCTGGCTGGAAGAGGCCCTGCGCCAGCAAGAGATTCTTCTACTCGACCACCGCAACCTGGAATACAAGGCAGCGCAGACGGCCCTGAGCCTGATGGGGCGCTACCTGACTAAGACCGAATTGACCGCGAGAATGTCGCGTTTGGCCCGTGAGGAGCTGGTGCACTTCGAGCAGGTGAGCAAGATCATCCGCGGGCGCGGTATCGAGGTTCGCCATGTTTCCGCCTCGCGTTACGCCGCAGGGTTGCGTGCACTGCTACGCGGTGGCGAAGTGGAGCGCCTGGTGGATGTGTTGGTGGTTGGCGCGTTCATCGAGGCGCGCTCCTGCGAGCGCTTCGCGGCGCTGGTACCGCGCCTGGATGCCGAGCTGGCCAAGTTCTACGCCGGATTGCTGGAGAGTGAAGGGCGCCACTATCGGGGTTATCTCAAGCTCGCCTATTTGTATGGCGATGCGGCCGATGTGGATGCGCGTATCGAGGTGGTGCGTGCGGTGGAGCGGGAACTGATTACCTCGCCGGACGAGCAGTTCCGTTTCCATAGTGGTGTGCCTGCAGAAAGCAGCCGCGAAGCGGTTTTCCAATAATTGTAGGAGCGGCTTCAGCCGCGAACGCGGAGACAGTGGCCTTCGCGGCTGAAGCGGAGTGCCGCCCAGCCGCTCCTACAAGGTCAGTTCGAGTCGAACAGGGTCAGGCAGGAGTCAACTCGAACGGCGCCTGGTTGAAGCCCGTTTCGTCGACCTGCAACGCCCAGCCCTGACGATCCCAGTCGCCCAGCACGATGCGCCGTGCCGGTTGTCCGTTCACTTCCAGTTCATGCACCGCTGGCCTATGGGTATGACCATGGATCAGTGTGCGCACGCCGTGCTCGGTCATTACCCTGACCACTTCCTCGGGCGTGACATCGACGATGTCGCTGGCCTTCATCCGCGTTTGCGCTCGGCTTTCGTTGCGCAGCTTGCTCGCCAATTTCTGCCGGGTGCTCAGCGGCAGATTGCGCAGAATCAGCAGCGAGAGCGGGTTACGCAGCCAGCGGCGTAGCTTCATGTAGCCGACATCCAGGGTGCACAGGCTGTCGCCGTGCATGAGTAGAACCGACCCGCCGCCCATCTGCACTTTGTGCGGATCGCTCAGCAGGGTGCTGCCCGCTTCGCGGCAGAAGCGCTTGCCGATAAGAAAGTCGCGATTGCCGTGCATTAGGTAGATGCGCGTGCCGGCTTCGCTCAGTTCGCGCAGGGCGCCAGCGATCTCGTGCTGGAAGGGCGTCATGCCGTCGTCGCCGATCCAGACTTCGAAGAAGTCGCCGAGGATGTACAACGCCTCGGCCTGACGTGCACGGGTGGCGAGAAAAAGCAGAAACGCCCGGGTGATGTCCGGGCGTTTCTCTTCGAGATGCAGATCGGAGATCAGCAGGATCATCGACTTACTCGGCTACGACTTCGGCCTTCTCGATGATCACGTCGTCGACCGGTACATCCTGGTGGCCCGCTTTCATGGTGGTGGCCACGCCCTTGATCTTCTCGACCACGTCCATGCCTTCCACCACTTCACCGAATACGGCGTAGCCCCAGCCCTGCACGGTCGGTGCGCTGTGGTTGAGGAAGCTGTTGTCGGCGACGTTGATGAAGAACTGCGCGCTGGCCGAGTGCGGCTCCATGGTGCGGGCCATGGCGATGGTGCCGACCTTGTTGGCCACGCCGTTGTTGGCTTCGTTCTTGATCGGCGCGCGGGTCGGCTTCTGCTTCATGCCCGGCTCGAAACCGCCGCCCTGGATCATGAAGTTGCCGATTACGCGGTGGAAAATGGTGCCGTCGTAATGGCCTTCCTTCACGTATTGCTCGAAGTTGGCCACGGTTTCCGGGGCCTTGTCGGCGAACAGGTTCAGGGTGATGACGCCGTGGTTGGTGTGCAGTTTGATCATGATCGTATCCGTGATGAGGCAGGTTCGAGCCGCTGGCTCGTGGGTGAACGGCCCTGACAGGGTGGCATGCACCCTGTCAGGGGCTTGACAGGTTGGTTATGATACGGACTTTGCCCGAGGCGGCCTACCCGTGCCGCGCCAGTATTGTTAAGGACACCATGAGCAAGCCCACCGTCGAAAAAGCTGCCAACTTCCTGCGCCCCATCGTCCAGGCCGATCTGGACAGCGGCAAGCACGCCCAGATCGTGACCCGCTTTCCGCCGGAGCCCAACGGCTACCTGCACATCGGCCATGCCAAGAGCATCTGCCTGAACTTCGGCCTGGCCGAAGAGTTCGGCGGCCAGTGCAACCTGCGTTTCGACGACACCAACCCGGCCAAGGAAGACCAGGAATACATCGACGCGATCAAGGCCGATGTCGAATGGCTGGGCTTCAAGTGGGCCGGTGAGGAGCGCTATGCCTCCAATTATTTCGATCAGTTGCATGCCTGGGCCGTCGAGCTGATCAAGGCCGGCAAGGCCTTCGTCTGCGACCTCAATGCCGAAGAAATGCGCGAGTATCGCGGCAGCCTGACCGAGCCGGGCAAGAACAGCCCGTTCCGCGAGCGTAGCGTCGAGGAAAACCTCGACCTGTTCGCCCGCATGAAGGCCGGCGAGTTCCCCGACGGCGCGCGTTCGCTGCGCGCCAAGATCGACATGGCCTCGCCGAACATCAATCTGCGTGACCCGATCCTCTACCGCATCCGCCATGCCCATCACCACCAGACCGGTGACAAGTGGTGCATCTACCCGAGCTACGACTTCACCCATGGCCAGTCCGATGCCATCGAGGGCGTGACCCACTCCATCTGCACCCTGGAGTTCGAGGATCACCGCCCGCTGTACGAGTGGTTTCTGGAGAACCTGTCGGTGCCGGCGCAGCCGCGTCAGTACGAATTCGCGCGCCTGAACCTGAACTACACCATCACCAGCAAGCGCAAGCTCAAGCAGCTGGTCGACGAGAAGCACGTCAACGGCTGGGACGACCCGCGCATGTCGACGCTCTCGGGCTACCGCCGTCGTGGCTATACGCCGGCATCGATCCGTACCTTCTGCGACATGATCGGCGTCAACCGCGCCGGCGGGCTGGTGGATATCGGCATGCTGGAATTCGCCATCCGCGAAGACCTGGACGCCAACGCCTCGCGCGCTATGTGCGTGCTCAAGCCGCTCAAGGTGGTGATCACCAACTACCCGCAAGGCCAGGTCGAAAACCTGGAGCTGCCGCGCCATCCCAAGCAGGACATGGGCACCCGCGTGCTGCCGTTCTCCCGCGAGATCTACATCGACGCCAGCGACTTCGAGGAAACCCCGCCGGATGGCTACAAGCGCCTGATCCCTGGTGGTGAAGTGCGCCTGCGTGGCAGTTACGTGATCCGCGCCGACGAAGCCATCAAGGACGCCGCCGGCAATATCGTCGAGCTGCGCTGCTCCTACGACGAGAACACCCTGGGCAAGAACCCGGAAGGCCGCAAGGTCAAGGGCGTGATCCACTGGGTGCCGGCCGCGGAGAGCGTCGAGTGCGAAGTGCGCCTGTATGACCGCCTGTTCCGCTCGGCCAATCCAGAGAAAGCTGAAGAGGGCGGCAGCTTCCTCGACAACATCAACCCGGATTCGCTGGTGGTGCTCACCGGCTGCCGCGCCGAGCCGTCGCTGGCCAAGGCCGACGCTGACGACCGCTTTCAGTTCGAGCGTGAGGGTTACTTCTGCCTGGACAAGGATTCGACCGCCGATACGCTGGTGTTCAACCGTACCGTCACGCTGCGCGATTCGTGGGGTCAGTAATGGCACTGTCGATTTACAACACGCTCAGCAAGGTCAAGGAACCCTTCAAGCCGCTCGAAGGCAACAGCGTGCGCATGTACGTGTGTGGCATGACCGTTTACGACTTCTGCCACATCGGCCACGCCCGCGTGATGGTTGCCTTCGACGTGGTCACTCGTTGGCTGCGTCAGCGCGGCTATGACGTGACCTACGTGCGCAACATCACCGATATCGACGACAAGATCATCAAGCGTGCCAACGAAAACGGCGAACCGTTCGAGGCGCTAGTCGAGCGCATGATCGCCGCGATGCACGAGGACGAAGGTCGCCTGAATGTGCTGCGCCCGGACATCGAGCCGCGCGCTACCGGGCATATCGTCGGCATGCACCAGATGATCCAGACCCTGATCGACAAGGGCTATGCCTACGCGCCGGGCAATGGCGACGTGTACTACCGCGTCACCAAGTTCGAGACCTACGGCAAGCTGTCGCGCCGCAAGATCGACGAGCTGAAGATCGGTGCGCGTATCGAAGTCGACGAAGTCAAGGAAGACCCGCTGGACTTCGTGCTCTGGAAAGCCGCCAAGCCGGGCGAGCCGAGCTGGGAGTCGCCCTGGGGCAAGGGGCGGCCAGGCTGGCATATCGAGTGCTCGGTGATGTCCACCTGCTGCCTGGGCGAGACCTTCGACATTCACGGCGGTGGCCCTGACCTGGTGTTCCCGCACCATGAGAACGAGATCGCCCAGAGTGAGGCGGCCACCGGCAAGCAGTACGCCAATGCCTGGATGCACGCCGGCGCAGTGCGCGTGGATGGCGAGAAGATGTCCAAGAGCCTGGGCAACTTCTTCACCATCCGCGAGGTGCTGGAAAAGTACCACCCGGAGGTAGTGCGCTACCTGCTGGTATCCAGCCACTACCGCAGCCCGATCAACTATTCGGAAGAGAGCCTCAAGGAAGCCAAGGGCGCCCTGGAGCGCTTCTACAACGGCCTCAAAGGTTTGCCGGAAGCGGCGCCAGCCGGCGGCGAGGCGTTCGTCGAGCGTTTCGGCGCAGCGATGGACGACGATTTCAACTCGCCGGAAGCCTGCGCGGTGCTGTTCGAGATGATCCGCGAGGTCAACCGCCTGCGTGAGTCCGACCTGCAGGCCGCTGCCGGCCTGGCCGCGCAGCTCAAGCAACTGGCCGGCGTGCTCGGTGTGTTGCAGCTGGAGCCGGATGCCTTCCTCCAGGCCGGTGCTGCCGGCAAGGTCGATGCCGCCGAAGTCGAGGCGCTGATCGCCGCGCGCCTGCAGGCCCGTGCCGACAAGAACTGGGCGGAAAGTGACCGTATCCGCGACCAGCTCACTGCCATGGGTGTGGTGCTGGAAGACGGTAAGGGCGGCACCACCTGGCGTCTGGCCGAGTAAGTGCTGCGCTGAATGACAAAGGCCGCTTTCCAGCGGCCTTTGTCATTTCTGGGATAAGTACTCGTGCGGTTTGCGAGCGTCGAAACGCTCCGCCCAGCGGTGTTCACGAAATCGCTCGACGATGAAATCGATGAATACCCGCGTCTTGGCCGGCAGCAGCTTCTGCGCGCTGAAGTACAGGCTCAGGCTGCCGGTATCGACGTACCAGTCCGGTAATACCCGCTGCAGGCTGCGGCGTTGCAGATAGGGCAGCGCATGGACGGTGCTGACCAGGGTGATGCCAAGGCCTTGCTGGGCGGCATGGCAAGCCGCCTCGGGATCGTTCATGGTCATGCGCTGCTTCAGTTCGAGGGTGGATTGTTGGTCGTCACGCGTACACAGTGGCCAGCTGCGCACACGACCCGTCTGCGGCGAGCGGATGAGGATGCCGTCATGCTGCGTCAGATCCTCTGGTCGCGTAATAGGAGCGTGCCTGGCGAGATAGGCCGGAGCTGCCAGCAGCACTCGGTGGGCAGGCGCCAGTTGGCGGGCAATCGCGCCGGGCGGCAATTCGAAGCCGCCGCCGATGGCCGCGTCGAAACCTCCACCGATGAGGTCGACGGCACGGTTGTCGAAGTGCCAGTCCGGGGTGATCGCCGGGTAGCGGGCGAGGAAATCGGTCAGGTGCGGCAGGATATAGTCGCGACCAAAGGCTACACCCATGCTCACCTTCAACGTACCCGCAGGTTGCCCCTGGCTGCTCGCCAGGTTCGCCACCGCGCCCTGAATGCTCGCAAGGCCGCCGCTCACTTCCGCCAGAAAGCGTTCGCCGGCTTCGGTCAGCGTCAGGCGTCTGGTGCTGCGCAGGAACAGGCGCACGCCGAGACTGGACTCCAGACGGGCAACGTTCTTGCCAACGGCTGCCGGGGACAAGCCCAGGCGTCGCGCGGCTTCGGCAAAGCTGCCAGCCTCGGCGGTACGGACGAAGCTTTCGATGCTGCTGAGGGTTTCCATAGGCGCTTCATAAACCTTTGGTATCGACTGAATATCACAATTGCCAGCTTATCGGTTTTGAATCTCGGGTGAATACTGAGGGCGTGTTCCATTCAACCCCTCAGTTTCAGGAGATTTCCTATGAGCACTCAGAAAACCCTCGAAAACAAGGTCGCCTTCATCCAGGGCGGTTCCCGTGGCATCGGTGCTGCCATCGCTGTGCGCCTGGCAAAGGAAGGTGCGGCCGTTGCACTGACCTATGTTTCATCGGCGGCTGGTGCCCTCGATGTGGTGCGTGAGATCGAAGCCGCCGGCGGCCGCGCCATCGCCATCCAGGCCGACAGTCGTGACGAGCAGGCCATTCGCGGCGCCATCAGCCATACGCTGGATACCTTCGGTCGTCTCGATATCCTGGTGAACAATGCCGGTGTGCTGGCGGTAGCGCCGATCGATGAGTTCAGCATCGAGGACCTGGATCGCACCCTGGACGTCAACGTGCGCAGCGTGGTGATCGCCAGTCAGGAGGCAGCGCGGCGGATGAGTGAGGGGGGCGCATCATCACCATCGGCAGCACCAACGCCGAGCGTATGCCGTTCGCCGGTGGTTCGGTCTATGCGCTGAGCAAGGCTGCAGTGGCCGGGTTCACCAAGGGCCTGGCGCGTGACCTGGGGCCGCGCGGGATCACCGTCAACAACGTGCAGCCGGGCCCGGTGGATACCGACATGAACCCGGATCAGGGTGATTTCGCCGAGTCGCTGAAGCAGACCATGGCCCTGCCGCGCTATGGCAAGGCCGAGGAGATTGCCAGTTTCGTCGCCTATTTGGCCGGCCCCGAGGCAGCGTATATCACGGGGGCCAACCTGACCATCGACGGTGGTTTCTCTGCCTGACGAAGTTGGCGAGGGTAGGGGGCACCGTTCACGCCCCCTGCCAGGATTACGCTACGGCTTGATGGCCTCGAGCAGCTGCAGCGCCAGGCGTACGCGCTCGGCATTGGGGTAGTTGCGGTTGGCGAGTATCACCAGGCCGGTTTCACGCGCCGGTAGCAGCAGGATGTAGGCGCCGAAGCCATTGGTCGAACCCGTCTTGTTCAGCAGCAGGTCGCCATCGGCTGGTTTAGGTACGCTGAAGCGCTCCACTGTCTGGGGTTGCAGCGCCATTTCCGCTGAGTTGCCGGCTTGCAGTTTCTCCAGGCTGATGGGATAGGCGTAGCGCTCCCAGCCCAGCGCCTGAGTCATATCGCCGACCTGATAGTAGCCACGATGTGTGGCGCTGATAGCCTGGCGCAGCGGTGCAGGCAGCCGCTCCGGATGCAGGTTGGCGTCGATGAAACGCAGCATGTCGGCGGCCGTGGACTTCAAGCCGTAAGCCTCGGCGTCCAGTGCGCCGGGGTTTACCCGCACAGCCTTGTTGTCGCGGTAGCCCCAGGCGTAACGCTTCATCTGTTCGGACGGTATGCGGATGTAGCTTTCCTGCATGCCCAGTTGCGGCAGCAGATCCTTTTCCACCAGCTGCTGAAACGGCTCGGCCAGGCTGGCAGCTGCCAGGTGACCGAACAGGCCGATGCTGGGGTTGGAGTACAGGCGCTGCGTACCTGGTGGGTAGACCGCCTGCCAGTTGCGGTAGTAATCGAGCATCTGCTGTTCATTGCTGACTGCATCTGGGAACTGCAGCGGTAGGCCGCCCGCTGTGTAGGTGGCCAGATCCAGCAGGCTGATGTGGTCGAAGGCGCTGCCGCGCAGGGCTGGCAGGTACTGGCTGGTGTTGTCGCTGAGGTTCAGCGTGCCGCGGGCTTCGGCGTAGGCGCCGAGGGTGGCGGTGAACAGTTTGCTGATCGAACCCAGCTCGAACAGGGTGTGGCGATCCACGGCCCTGCCGCTTTCGCGGGATGCGACGCCGTACTCGAAGAAATGCGACTGCCCCTTGTGGCTGATGGCAATGGCCATGCCGGGGATGGCGTAGGCGTGCATCATCGGTTTCACGGCAGCATCGACTGCCTGGTTCAGTTCGGCGAAAGCCGCCTGACTGCTGAGGCACAGGCCGAGCGTGACGAGCAGCGGGCGTAGGGATGAGCGCATGATCGTTCCTTGTCAGTTCATCGGGGGCAGTCGGCGGGGAACCGAGGTCTTCTTGACGATGGCGGTATTGGTTTCGGCGTAGTCGTTGATGTGAGCGGGCACTCCGCCGAGTGGTTCCATGGAGCGAACGTGCAGGCGGCGTCTGCCAGTGAGCATGCCCCCGGGATTGACGTCGTGGCGTTCCGGTTCACGGTTTTCCTGCAATGGAAGGCGTGACCGAGGTGGTGGCGCGCGGCCGTGCGGATACTACACCCGTCTTTTCAGTAAAGGGCTACCTGTGCGGGTGGATATTTGGATCGTCGGGGCCTGTGGGCGAGTAGCTGGAGCCTCGCATCAGAAAGAAATCACCGGGTTTATCCATTTTTGCTCTTGCCTCGATCTCCTCTATGCGCATGTCGGGATTCTGTTCGAGGGCTTTCATCATCTTTTCTATGTTTTCCCGGGCTCTGGTCGTCAGAAACTCATCGCCTTCCCAGCGTTGGCTGGTAGACGAGAGACTGTTGATGCAGTTCTGACCGCAGTATGTTCCTGGCACTAGCTCGACCCAGTGAGGGCCGAAAGCATAGACCGCGTAATACATGGTCTTCGCTTTAACCTTGCCGATCTGCAGGTCGGTGAGGGCGTCATAGAACATGCGATGGGTCTGCCTCCAGCTCCGTACTCTGTTTTCCTCGTAGCAGTAGTGGTCATGGATCACGGCAGCCTTCAGGTAAGAACTGTCGTAAGCATCTCCGATGATAGGTTGTGCCCATTCGGGAATGGAGGCTCCGTCCGTTGTGCCGGATTGGTGCTTGCCTTCTTGCCAATCGTCTGCCTGCCAGACTAGGCCATTCGGGTCTTTGTACGTCAGCGGCGCTCCGAGCTTGCAGATTCGCCCCGATGTTTGCTGGCAGCCTTCAGGCAGAAGAATCAGCTCTCCAGTGAACTCGCCTGCGCGTGTGGTAGCGGTCGTGAGCAGGAGGGCTGCCAATAGCCACTTAATGTGCGAGCGACTCATGGTTTGCTGCCTTTGGCGTGCGCGTTTCTGGCGTCTTCGATTGCCTTTGGCAGGGCTTCCAGGTAGTGGATCGCGGCGTTTTTGTCCTTGCTCAATTGTTCGAGAAACTGCGCCGCTTTGGCTGAGGTGTCTTGCGTCAAGGCCTGGTCATGATCTTCACGAGAGACGCGTACGAGTAACCAGGAGCGATCCTTGTAGAGTCGATAAGGCTGATCAGGCGCATCTTTTATCCCCAGCAGAGGGTTGTATTTGCCCTGGCTCACACGGGTTCTACCCCATTTCCACGGACGGTTTGAAAAGGGCTGAAAACTTCAGATCTTGCCGGGCGACTCTACGACGCATTCGTGGGTTATGGAACCGCTCGATGTAGTCGAAGAGATCCGCTCGTGCCTCATCGCGAGTTCGATACGACTGATGGGCAACCCGCTCCCGTTTGAGCTGACCGAAGAAACCCTCACAAGCAGCGTTGTCGCCGCAATGCCCGACGGCACTCATGCTGCACACCAACGTGTTGCGGTTGAGAAAGCGCTGGTAGTCAGCACTGGTGAATTGGCTACCGCGATCCGAATGCAGGATCACTGACCAGTCACCCTGGCGCTGCCAGATTGCCATCTCCACTGCACGGATCACCATTTGCCGATCCTGGCGGTGATGCATCGACCAACCGATCACCAGCTTGCTGTACAGGTCGAGCACTACGCACAGGAAGAGTTTGCCTTCCAGTGTGGCTATTTCCGTGATGTCCGTGACCCACTTGCGCTCTGGTTCCTGTGCAGTGAAATCGCGCTCCAGGAGGTTTTTCACGCCTGCTGGGCGGCCACTGGCGACTCTTCCAAAGCCACGTCGTTTCCGGCGTGGCCAGCCTTGAATTCGCTCAGCCGCCATCAGGCGAGCAACTCGGTTCAGGCTGACGACTTCGCCCTCGTCGAGCAAATCCTCGTGCATTCGTGGCGCTCCAATCACGCCCCGGCTGTCCTCGTGAATCTCCCGAATGCGCTTCACCAAGCGCGCATTCTCCTGAGCTCGCGCGCTTGGTTCACGATCCTGCCAGGCGTAATAGCCGCTGGCAGAAACCTTCAGGCAACGGCACATCAATCGTACCGGGTACTCGTTGCGGCAGCGCTGGATCATCGTGTACCGCTCGATGACTCCTTGGCAAAGTACGCTGCCGCGTCTCTTAAAAAATCACGTTCCTTGGTTACTCGGGCCAACTCGCGCTTGAGACGGGCAAGCTCCTCATCCCGCGGACTTCCCGTTCCAGGAAAGGCTTTCTCAGTGCTTGGTTGCGCCTCCCGCACCCAGCGTGTGAGCAGGTTGGGGGCAACACCAATCTCCAAGGCCACCTGCCGGCAGCTCGCCCCTGAACGACGAACCAGTTCGATGGCTTCCCGCTTGAACTCAGGACTGTATTTCTTGCGCTTCATGAACACTCCTTCAGCTCGGTGTGAGCTTACTCGAAAGTGTCCGTGCTAACGGGGTAGAACCCCACGAAGTTTCTCAAAAGGTGGGAGCTGGTTACGGTTTTCTTCTCGAACGATGACGTAGTAACCCTCTCGCAGGGGCGCGTGGTGAGTGAGGCGCTTCCTGGCGGTCGTGCTGCCTTTTTTCGTCAGCCCGGAGTAGGGCGGGTCGAATTCGACCTGATAGCGAAGTTCGACGTCATCGCCGTTGGCGCCTAGCATCGCCCCTCCAAGGGTATTCAAGAGATTGAGTACCGGAGTCCCCGGGGCATAGGCTGCGCTGCCGATCTTGGCCAGCTCCTGAAGCAGTTGACGGCTTTGGGCGCTTTCGTCGTTGTCCAGTTCGAGAATTGCCCAGTCCATGAAGAACGACCCACCCTCGTAGGTCTTCGGACCATAGACGGGAATGTTCAATGCGTTGATGAGCTGGCCACTTTCTCGGATGTCTTCGTTGTAATAAACAATTCGTCCGTTGCGTTGTATGTCCGCGGGGTTGAACGTCAGCCCTGTCACCCCGTCGTTGCGCTCTCCCGCATTGACGATGATGGCGATCTCCCCGCGCGTGTAGTTGGCGAATCCAGGCAGGCTGGTATTGCCATCGCCGCCTTCACAAGGCAAGGCGCCTGCATTGCTTCTGGATAACCAGTCCTTGGGGTCGCTACTTTCGCGGAAGTCGCAAATGTATGCCGAAATCAACTTGATGGAAAACGCTTCTCCCTTTTCGATGGGATGGTCGTTAGCCCGAGGATTTCTGCCTGGATCGGGAATGAATATGCTGCGAATGTGCTTGCCGTCGGGTGAGTGCGCTATCTGTGTCGCGCCTTCGTTGTGATGGAGACCCTGTGTGCAGCCCGCCAGTGCCAGCAGGATCGGTGCGCAGATGCAGTGCTTCAAGAGTCTTCGTTCCATCGCTTGTGGCATCCCTGTATGTGGAGGTCTCAGGGAAAAGCTAGATGAGATTTGACTGATTGCAATGTGCCATAAGCGAGGAGCGTATTCGCGGGCTCTGCTTTATCCCCGGGGCGACCCTGAAAAAAGTATTCATGGCCACTTTCGAGAAGGCGGGAGTCCTGGCATTTCATGCCCTCTGGATGATTTCCCTACGGGGGCGCAAGCGCAGCTTGGCGCTGGAACCGCTGCCTGTGCGGGAATGACGACTGTTCCAGGCGCTAGGTCTTCAGCCCCTGTTCGCGCAAACGCTTGTACAGGGTATTGCGGCTTAGGCCGAGGTGACGGGCGAGGTAGGAGATATTGCCGCCGCAAGCCTGGTACTGGCTGGCCAGATCATCGGACTCGAGATGCGTTGGCAGGGGTACCTCCGTTGGCAGGTCGAGGAAGAAGTCGTCAGGCAGGTGCTCGGCGCGGATGGGCTGGTCGTCGGCCATGGCCAGTGCCACTTGCAGCACGCTGCTGAGCTGGCGCAGGTTGCCGGGCCAGGGGTGATGCTGGAACAGCTCCAGCACTTCGCGGCTGATGCCCGCGCGCTGGTGGGGTTCGCGGTGCTGCTCCCAGAGTTTCTGGAACAGTGCCTGCTTGTCGCTGCGCTCACGCAGTGGTGGCAGTTCCAGATTCAGGCCGCTGATGCGGTAATACAGGTCGGCGCGGAACTGGCCGCTGTCGACATCCTGGCGCAGTGGGCGATTGGTGGCCGAGACCAGGCGCACATCCACCGGGTGCAGCTCGCTGCTCCCCAGTGGTTGCACGCAGCGCTCCTGCAGCACGCGCAGCAGCCGCGCCTGTACGCGCAGCGGCATGTCGCCGATTTCGTCGAGAAACAGGGTGCCCTTGTGCGCCTTGCGGATCAGCCCGACATGGCCTTTCTGGCTGGCGCCGGTGAAGGCGCCTTTCTCGTAGCCGAACAATTCCGACTCCACCAGTTCCGCCGGAATGGCGGCGCAGTTGACCGCGATAAAGGGCTGGCTGGCGCGCGAGCTAGCCTGGTGCAGTGCCTTGACGAAAACCTCCTTGCCGGCCCCCGTTTCGCCCTGAATCAGGATCGGAATGTCCTTCTCCAGCAGGCGTTCGGCCTGGCGGATGGCCTTGTCCATGCGTGCGTCACCCATGCTCAGTGCATGCAGATGAGGCTCTTGTGGCGTGCTCTGCGCGACCTGCGGGCGGAAGTCGCGAGGCTGAATGGGGGCCGGTCGGGCAGGGCGTCGTACCTGTGCGTGAAAGCGATAGTGGCTGCTGGTGCGCAGGCTGAACGGCTGGCCCTCCGGCTGGTTGAGCAACTGCTGTAGAGGCACGTCGAACAGTTGCTCGATGGCACCGTAGGTCAAAGGTTGGCCCAGCAGATTGTCAGCGCGGCGGTTGGCCGACACCACGTGGCCCTGTTCGTCGAACACCACCAGGCCGGCCCATGGGCTGTCGAGGTTGTCGAGGCTGGTATTGAAGCTGAGCAGATGGTACTGGTCGGAAAATAGTTTGAGGATCAGGCGGTTCTCCACCGACTGGCTCATCATCTTGACCATGCCCAAGGTGTGCGCAGGCGGCAGGTAGCTGTCGCTGGACACATCGAGCACGGCGATCATGCGCCGTTGTTCGTCGAAGATCGGCGAGGCCGAGCCGGTCATGAAACGGTTGGCCTTGAGGAAATGCTCGTCGTGCTGGATATGCACGGCCTGGCCGCAACTGAGCGCGGTGCCGATGGCGTTGGTGCCGGTGTAGCGCTCCAGCCAACTGGCGCCGGCGACGAAGCCGGCGGCCTGACGCGGTTCGATGAAGCGCTGGTCGCCCCAGGATTGCAGCAGCCGGCCCTGCTCGTCGGCGAGCATGATCAGGCAGTTGGAGTTGGACAGAATGGTGCCGTAGTAAGGCAGCACTTCCTGGTGGGTGGTCTGCACCAGGGCCTGGCGGCTTTCCAGCAGGGCCGAAAGTTCGCCGGCAGGCGGTGGGTCGAAGCGCGGCGGGCTCTGATGGGTCAGGCCATAGTCACGACAGCGCGACCAGGACTCCTGGATGAGGGTGTCGTGCGCCGGGGCGCGGGCAGCTTCTGTCATAGATGATCTCTTCTTGTTGGTTCGCGATCTGCGCCGCGATCGGTCCAGTTTCGTTCAAGCCTGTTCAAAGTCAACGAACGAATTGTTCAGTTGTTCACATTTGACTGTTCAAAAGTGTTCAGTGGAATACCAGCGTGCTAATGAGCTTGAATGGATTTTTTGATTTATATCAAAGGGGTACGTCTGATTTTTGGGCGCTGGCACGCTTGTCGCTATCGATGTTCGCAACCGAATGGCACGACAAGAAAAAGGACAGGCCATGTCGCTCAAGCTCGAACACGTCACCCGTATCGTCGACGGCCAGGTGCATATCGACGATGCCTGCCTGAGTTTTGAACCGGGTTCCTTCAACGTCTTGCTCGGCCGCACCCTGGCCGGTAAGACCAGCCTGATGCGCCTGATGGCCGGTCTGGATCGGCCCAGCAGCGGCCGGGTGCTGATGAACGGCGCCGATGTCACCGGCGTACCGGTGCGCCAGCGCAACGTGTCGATGGTCTATCAGCAGTTCATCAACTACCCGACCCTGACGGTGTTCGAGAACATCGCCTCGCCGCTGCGCCAGGCCGGTGTGGCCAAGGAGCAGATCGTCGAGAAGGTCGAGACCACCGCGCGCATGCTGCGCATCGAGAAACTGCTGTCGCGCTATCCGCTGGAACTGTCCGGCGGCCAGCAGCAGCGCACGGCCATGGCCCGGGCGCTGGTTAAGGATGCTTCGCTGATTCTCTTCGACGAGCCCCTGGTCAACCTCGACTACAAGCTGCGTGAAGAGCTGCGCCAGGAAATGCGCGAGCTGTTCCAGGCGCGCCACACCATTGCCGTCTATGCCACCACCGAGCCCAATGAGGCGCTGGCCCTGGGCGGCACCACCACCATCCTGCACGAGGGGCGGGTGGTGCAGAGCGGCAAGACTGCCGAGGTCTACCACCGTCCGCAGCAGGTGCTGGCTGCCGAGCTGTTCTCGGAGCCGGCGATCAACCTGATGCCGGGGCGTATCAGCGGCTCCGAGGTGAGCTTCGCCGACTGCGTGCACTTTCCGCTCAATCCCGATCTGCGCGGCATCGCCGAGGGCGAGTACCGCTTCGGTGTGCGCCCCAGCCATATCGGCCTGGTGCCGTCCAACGACGATGACCTGGAGCTGGCGGTAACGGTTGAGCTGGCTGAGATCAGCGGCTCGGAAACCTTCCTGCATGTGCGCAACGAGCAATTCGTACTGGTACTGCACCTGCCGGGCGTGCACGAGTATGCGGTCGATACGCCGATCCTGATCTACATCCCGACCCACAAGCTGTTCGTCTTCGCTGCCGATGGGCAGTTGGTGCAGGCGCCCAGTCGTCGTCAGGGGAGGGCCGCCTGATGGCCGAGATTCGCTTGCACAACCTTGCGCACAGTTACAGCGGCACGCCGAAATCGCCGGAAGATTACGCAATCCGCGAGATGAACCATATCTGGCAGCAGGGTGGTGCCTATGCGCTGCTGGGGCCGTCGGGCTGCGGCAAGTCGACGTTGCTCAACATCATCTCCGGTCTCCTCAGCCCATCGCAGGGTGAGGTGCAGTTCGACGGCAAGGCGGTCAACACGCTGTCGCCGCAGCAGCGCAACATCGCCCAGGTTTTCCAGTTTCCAGTGGTCTACGACACCATGACGGTGTTCGACAACCTGGCCTTCCCATTGCGCAACCAGGGCATGGATGAGGCGCGGGTGATGAGCAAGGTGCATGAGATTGCCGAGGTGCTGGAGTTGCACCCGCTGCTGCACAAGAAGGCGCGCAACCTCACCGCCGACGAGAAGCAGAAGGTCTCCATGGGCCGTGGCCTGGTGCGTGACGACGTCTCGGCGATTCTCTTCGACGAGCCGCTGACGGTGATCGACCCACACCTGAAGTGGAAGCTACGGCGCAAGCTCAAGCAGATCCACGAGCAGTTCAACATCACCATGGTCTACGTCACCCACGATCAGTTGGAGGCTTCCACCTTCGCCGACAAGATCGCGGTGATGTACGGCGGGCAGATCGTCCAGTTCGGTACGCCACGCGAGTTGTTCGAGCGCCCCGGCCATACCTTCGTCGGCTATTTCATTGGCAGCCCAGGGATGAATCTGATCGACGTGCAGCGCTGCGAGGGCGGTGTGCGCTTCGCCGGTACCGTGCTGCCGCTTTCCGACGCGCTCAACCAGCGCCTGGTCGAACTGGATGGCAAGCGTCTGCAGGTCGGTATCCGTCCCGAGTTCGTACACGTCTGGGACGGTGCATACGAAGACGCGCTGTGTGGCCGCGTGTTGCACGTCGAGGATCTCGGCACTTACAAGATCCTCACCTTCGACCTTGACGGCCAGGTGCTCAAGGTGCGCTTGCAGGAGGATCAGCCCGTGCCGCGCGAGCAGGTGTACCTGAGTTTTCCGGCGCAGTGGCTGATGCTCTATGCCGACGACTATCTGGTGGAGGTGGCGCCATGAAGGTGCAGAACAACAAGGCCTGGTGGCTGGTGCTGCCGGTGTTCCTGCTGGTGGCCTTCAGCGCCATCGTGCCGATGATGACGGTGGTCAACTACTCGGTGCAGGACATCTTCGACCCGGCCACGCGCTACTTCGTCGGCGTCGACTGGTATCGCCAGGTGCTGCAGGACCCACGCCTGCACGACTCATTGCTGCGTCAATTTATCTTCTCCGCCTGCGTGCTGCTGATCGAGATTCCGCTAGGGATCGCTATCGCTCTGTGCATGCCGACGCGCGGGCGCTGGGCCTCGCTGTGTCTGATCCTGATGGCCATTCCGCTGCTGATCCCGTGGAACGTAGTGGGCACCATCTGGCAGATTTTCGGTCGCGCCGATATCGGCCTGATGGGCTGGGCGCTGAACAGTCTGGGCATTAGCTACAACTACGCTGCTAACACCATGGATGCTTGGGTGACGGTGCTGATCATGGACGTCTGGCACTGGACCTCGCTGGTGGCGCTGCTGTGCTACTCAGGCCTGCGCGCCATTCCCGACGTCTATTACCAGGCGGCGCGCATCGACCGTGCGTCGAACTGGGCGGTGTTCCGCCATATCCAGTTGCCCAAGCTGAAAAGCGTGCTGCTGATCGCGGTGATGCTGCGCTTCATGGACAGCTTCATGATCTACACCGAGCCCTTCGTGCTCACCGGCGGCGGGCCGGGCAACGCTACCACCTTCCTCAGCCAGACCCTGACGCAAATGGCTGTCGGCCAGTTCGATCTGGGCCCGGCGGCGGCGTTCTCGCTGGTGTACTTCCTGATCATCCTGCTGGTGTCCTGGCTGTTCTACACCGCCATGACCCACGACGACAAAACCCGTTGAGGTCGACCATGACGCTGCGCAAACGCCTGGTACTGCTGATCTACTTCCTGTTCCTGCTGGTGCCGATCTACTGGCTGCTGAACATGTCGTTCAAGAGCAATACCGAGATTCTCGGTGGGCTCAGCCTGTGGCCGCAGAATTTCACTCTGGACAACTACCGGGTGATCTTCACCGACCGTAGCTGGTACGAGGGTTACCTCAATTCGCTGTACTACGTCAGCCTCAATACCCTGATCTCGCTGAGCGTGGCGCTGCCGGCGGCTTATGCTTTCTCGCGCTATCGTTTCCTCGGCGACAAGCACCTGTTCTTCTGGCTGCTGACCAACCGCATGGCGCCGCCAGCGGTGTTCCTGTTGCCGTTCTTCCAGCTGTATTCGTCCATCGGCCTGTTCGACACCCATATCGCCGTGGCGCTGGCGCACTGCCTGTTCAACGTGCCGTTGGCGGTGTGGATTCTCGAGGGCTTCATGTCCAGCGTGCCCAAGGAGATCGACGAGACCGCCTATATCGACGGCTACAGCTTCCCGAAATTCTTCGTGAAGACCTTCATCCCGCTGATCCGCTCCGGTATCGGCGTCACCGCCTTCTTCTGCTTCATGTTCTCCTGGGTCGAACTGCTGCTGGCGCGCACCCTGACCTCGGTGGACGCCAAGCCCATCGCGGCGGTGATGACCCGTACCGTGTCGGCCTCGGGTATCGACTGGGGCGTGCTCGCCGCTGCCGGGGTGCTGACCATCATCCCGGGGATGCTGGTGATCTGGTTCGTTCGCAACCATGTGGCCAAGGGCTTCGCCCTGGGTCGCGTGTAAGGGAGGTTCATCATGAGCTGGATGGCCTGGACTCTGCCGACCGCGCTGTTCTTCGGCTGCATCGCCGTGCTGCTGGCCGGTATGACGCTGGTCGAGTTGCGCTGGCCCTGTGTCGAGCGCAAGGGTTTTCTGCCGATCACCACCACCCGGGGTGATCGGCTGTTTATCGGTCTGCTCGGCAGCGCCTACCTGCATCTGCTGGTAATCGGCGTGACCGACTGGAGCGTGTGGATAGCGTCGCTGCTATCACTGTTGTGGTTGTGCGCAGTCATGCGCTGGGGCTAAGCCGGGCTGCCGCCGGTATGCCTCTCCCCATATCCTGAGATGGAGGTCTCTATGTTCGACAATAACAACAAGACCCGACATAGCATGGCGTTGGCCGCCTTGCTGGCGTTGTCCGGTTTGAGCGGTGCGGCCTGGGCGGATGCCTATGAAGAGGCCGCGAAGAAATGGATTGCCGATGAGTTCAACCCCTCGACCCTGACCCCGGAGCAGCAGCTCGAGGAGCTGAAATGGTTCATCAAGGCTGCCGAGCCGTTTCGTGGCATGAACATCAATGTCGCCTCGGAAACCCTGACCACCCATGAATACGAGTCCAAGGTCCTAGCGAAGGCCTTCAGTGAAATCACTGGCATCAAGCTCAAGCATGACCTGATGCAGGAAGGCGATGTGGTCGAGAAACTGCAGACGCAGATGCAGTCCGGCAAGAACATCTACGACGGCTGGGTCAACGACTCGGACCTAATCGGTACCCACTTCCGCTATGGCAAGGCGGTCTCGATCACCGACATGATGGCTAACGAAGGCAAGGATTTCACTTCGCCGACTCTCGATCTTGACGACTTCATCGGCCTGTCCTTCACCACCGGGCCGGACGGCAAGGTTTATCAGTTACCCGATCAGCAGTTCGCCAACCTCTACTGGTTCCGCGCTGACTGGTTCGAGCGTCCGGAGCTGAAGGCCAAGTTCAAGGAAATCTACGGCTACGAGCTGGGCGTGCCGGTGAACTGGTCAGCCTATGAGGACATTGCTGAATTCTTCTCGGTACACGTCAAGGAAATCGACGGTAAACGCGTCTATGGCCACATGGACTACGGCAAGAAAGATCCGTCGCTGGGCTGGCGCTTCACCGATGCCTGGTTCTCCATGGCCGGCGGCGGCGACAAGGGGCTGCCCAACGGCCTGCCGGTGGACGAGTGGGGCATTCGCGTCGACGGCTGCCGGCCGGTAGGTTCCAGTGTCGCCCGTGGTGGTGATACCAACGGGCCGGCGGCGGTGTTCGCCACGCAGAAATACGTCGATTGGATGCGACAGTACGCGCCGCCGGAAGCGCAGGGCATGACCTTCTCCGAATCCGGCCCGGTGCCGGCGCAGGGCGCCATCGCTCAGCAGATCTTCTGGTACACCGCTTTTACCGCCGATATGACCAAGCCGGGCCTGCCGGTGGTCAACGACGATGGCACGCCGAAATGGCGTATGGCACCGTCGCCCAAGGGCCCGTACTGGGAGGAGGGCATGAAGCTCGGTTATCAGGACACCGGCTCCTGGACCTTCCTCAACTCGACGCCGGAGAAGCAGCGCCTGGCCGCCTGGCTCTATGCGCAGTTCGTCACCTCCAAGACTGTGTCGTTGAAGAAGACCCTGGTCGGGCTGACGCCGATTCGCGAGTCGGACATCAACTCGCAGGCGATGACGGACGTAGCGCCCAAGCTGGGTGGTCTGGTGGAGTTCTACCGCAGTCCGGCACGTGTGCAATGGACGCCGACCGGCACCAACGTGCCTGACTATCCACGTCTGGCTCAGCTCTGGTGGCAGTTCATCGCCGAGGCCGCCAGCGGTGACAAGACGCCGCAACAGGCGCTCGATGGCCTGGCCGCAGCGCAAGACACCATGCTTGGTCGTCTGGAACGCTCAGGTGTGCTGGGCGAGTGCGGGCCGAAGCTGAACGAACCGCGTGATCCGCAATACTGGTTCGATCAGCCGGGTGCACCGAAACCCAAGTTGGCCAACGAGAAACCCAAGGGCGAAACCATCGCCTACGATGAGCTGCTCAAATCTTGGGAGCAGGCGCGTAACTGATCCAAGTAGCAGAAACGACAACGGCACCCTCGGGTGCCGTTGTTCGTTGTGCAGCGCTGCTTATTTATGCAGATGCTCGGCTGCGTGCAGGGTGTTTTCCAAGAGGCCTGCGCGAGTCATCGGGCCTACGCCACCCGGAACCGGAGTGATCCAGCCGGCGCGGGGCAGGGCGGCATCAAAGGTCACATCGCCGACCAGCTTGCCATCTTCCTGGCGGTTGATGCCAACATCGATGACGATAGCGCCTGGCTTGATCCACTCACCCTTGACCAGGCCCGGCTTGCCGGCTGCGACCACGACGATGTCGGCCTGGCCAACATGGTGGGCCAGATCCTTGGTGAAACGGTGGGTAACGGTTACCGTGCAGCCTGCCAGCAGCAGCTCCATGGCCATCGGCCGGCCAACGATATTCGAGGCGCCGACTACCACGGCATGCAGGCCGTAGAGGTCAACGCCAGTGCTTTCCAGCAGCGTCATGATGCCTTTCGGCGTGCATGGGCGTAGCAGCGGCATGCGCTGGGCCAGGCGGCCAATGTTGTAGGGGTGGAAGCCGTCCACGTCCTTGTCTGGGCGAATACGCTCGAGCAGCAGCGAGGAATCCAGGTGCTCCGGTAGCGGCAGCTGTACCAGAATGCCGTCGATGGTCGGGTCTTCGTTGAGCTCGTCGATCAACGCGAGCAGGTCGGCCTGGCTGGTTTCGGCTGGCAGGTCATAGGCGCGGGAAACAAAGCCGACTTCTTCGCAATCCTTGCGTTTATGTGACACATAGACCTGGGAGGCGGGATCGGTACCAACCAGGATTACGGCCAGGCCTGGCGCGCGAAGGCCTTGTTGGCGGCGTTCGGCGACACGTTGGGCAATCTGCTGGCGGAGGCGGGCGGCGATCGCCTTGCCGTCGATCAGTTGTGCGGTCATTGCGCTGGTTAACCATTAATAAGGATGAAAAAAGGACGCGCATTCTCGCATGGGTGTTCACTCGGGCAAAGGCGCCTGCCGTCGATTTAGCGTAACTCCTTTAAATCGCTGAATTTTTTTGAAAATTTCTGTTGACGAGGTTCGGAGGCGTCTATAATATTCGCCCCGCTTCTCAGGAACAGCCACTCGCTGGGTGAGACGGCAAAAGCCAAGTCCTCGTGGCAAGGCTGGAGTCGAAAGCTTCTAAGTCTGCGCTAGCAGATGGATAAGCGCCCGTAGCTCAGCTGGATAGAGCATCCGCCTTCTAAGCGGATGGTCGCAGGTTCGAGTCCTGCCGGGTGCGCCATTTGGCGGTCAGGCAATTTGAGTAAGCAATGCAATATGGTGGGCGTAGCTCAGTTGGTAGAGCACAGGATTGTGGCTCCTGGTGTCGTGGGTTCGATTCCCATCGTCCACCCCATATTCCAAAGCGCCAGGCCAAAAGCCTGGCGTTTTTGTTTTAAGCTGCAAAGCCACGCGGACGTGGTGAAATTGGTAGACACACCAGATTTAGGTTCTGGCGCCGCAAGGTGTGAGAGTTCGAGTCTCTCCGTCCGCACCATCTTACAAATCCTCCCGCATTCACGCCTGCTTCTAGGGTGACTTCTTAATATTGACCCTCTAGAATGCTTGGCCTTGAATTCGGGGCCGGTTCGAGCCGGCTTTTGTCTGTGCAACGAGGAATATCCATGCAAGTTTCTGTTGAAAGCACTTCTGCTCTTGAGCGCCGCATGACCGTCGGCGTACCCGTCGAGCGCATCGAGACTGAAGTCAACAAGCGTCTGCAACAGACTGCCCGTCGTGCCAAGGTTCCTGGCTTCCGTCCTGGCAAGGTGCCGATGAGCGTTATCCGTCAGCGTTACGAAGACGCTGCTCGTCAGGAAGCGCTGGGCGACCTGATCCAGGCGACCTTCTATGAAGCCGTGGTCGAGCAGAAGCTGAACCCGGCAGGTGCTCCGGCTGTCGAGCCGAAGTCCTTCGAGAAGGGCAAGGACCTGGAGTACGTTGCTACTTTCGAAGTATTCCCCGAGTTCGAGGTTTCCGGTTTCGACTCCATCGCCATCGAGCGCCTGCAGGCTGACGTGGCCGACAGCGATGTCGACAACATGCTGGATATCCTGCGCAAGCAGAACACCCGTTTCGAAGCTGTTGAGCGTGCTGCCGAGAATGGCGACCAGCTGAACATCGATTTCGTCGGCAAGATCGACGGCGAAGCCTTCGCAGGCGGCAGCGCCAAGGGCACTCAGCTGGTGCTGGGTTCCGGTCGCATGATCCCGGGCTTCGAAGACGCCCTGGTCGGTGTCAAGGCCGGTGAAGAGCGCGTGATCAACCCGACCTTCCCCGAGGACTACCAGAACCTCGACCTGGCCGGCAAAACCGCCGAGTTCACCGTCACCGTGAACAGCGTTTCCGCGCCGCAACTGCCTGAACTGAACGATGAATTCTTCGCCCTGTTCGGTATCAAGGAAGGCGGTCTGGAAGGTTTCCGCGCCGAAGTTCGCAAGAACATGGAGCGCGAGCTGCGTCAGGCCATCAAATCCAAGGTCAAGAACCAGGTAATGGACGGCCTGCTGGCTGCCAACCCGGTCGAGGTGCCGAAGGCGCTGATCGGTAACGAAGTGAACCGTCTGCGCGTGCAGGCCGTTCAGCAGTTCGGTGGCAACATCAAGCCTGACCAGCTGCCGGCCGAGCTGTTCGAAGAGCAGGCCAAGCGTCGCGTGGTGCTGGGTCTGATCGTCGCCGAGGTGGTCAAGCAGTTCGACCTGAAGCCTGACGAAACCCGCGTGCGCGAGCTGATCGAAGAAATGGCTTCGGCTTACCAGGAGCCCGAGCAGGTCGTGGCCTGGTACTACAAGAACGACCAGCAGATGAACGAAGTACGTTCGGTTGTACTGGAAGAGCAAGTTGTAGATACTGTTCTGCAGAAGGCCAACGTGACCGACAAAGCGGTTTCCTACGAAGACGCAGTCAAGCCGGCGGAAGCTCCTAAAGCCGACTGATCTGGTAACCTCGTTCGAGTACACCACCATAAGCCAGCCTCCGTGCTGGCTTATGTGTATTTGAGACATGACTATTAGGGAGTGAGCGCAAGACATGTCCCGCAATCCTTTTATGCAAAACATGCCTGAAATCCAGGCCGCTGGCGGCCTGGTGCCGATGGTCATCGAGCAATCTGCTCGTGGCGAACGTGCCTATGACATCTACTCGCGTCTGCTCAAGGAGCGCGTGATCTTCATGGTCGGCCAGGTCGAGGACTACATGGCCAACCTGATCTGCGCCCAGCTGTTGTTCCTGGAAGCAGAGAACCCGGACAAGGACATCCACCTGTACATCAACTCACCAGGTGGTTCGGTGACCGCTGGCATGGCGATCTACGACACCATGCAGTTCATCAAGGCGGACGTATCCACCACCTGCATCGGTCAGGCTTGCAGCATGGGTGCGTTCCTGCTGGCTGGCGGCGCCAAGGGCAAGCGTTTCTGCCTGCCGAACTCGCGCGTGATGATTCACCAGCCGCTGGGCGGCTTCCAGGGGCAGGCTTCGGACATCGAGATCCATGCCAAGGAAATCCTCTTCATCCGTGAGCGCCTGAACGAACTGCTGGCTCATCACACCGGTCAGAGCCTGGAAACCATCGAGCGTGACACCAACCGCGACAATTTCATGAGCGCTTCGCGTGCCGTGGAGTATGGTCTGGTCGATGCGGTGCACGAAAAACGTCAAATGCCGGTCTAGATGAGGCGCCGGCTGCGGGCATGCTTCATTGACGCGACTTGCGCCCTTGAAAATGCCCGCATTTGCCTTCATCTTGTGTTTCAAGCCTACCGTATTGGATTGATCGAATGACTGACACCCGTAACGGTGAGGACAACGGCAAACTGCTTTATTGCTCCTTCTGCGGCAAAAGCCAGCATGAAGTGCGCAAGTTGATCGCCGGTCCTTCCGTCTTCATCTGCGACGAATGCGTCGACCTGTGCAACGACATCATCCGCGAGGAGGTGCAGGAAGCCCAGGCTGAGAGCAGCGCGCACAAACTCCCGGCACCCAAGGAAATCAGCGCTATCCTCGATCAGTACGTGATCGGCCAGGAACGCGCCAAGAAGGTGCTGTCGGTAGCGGTGTACAACCACTACAAGCGTCTGAACCAGCGCGACAAGAAAGACGATGTCGAGCTGGGCAAGAGCAATATCCTGCTGATCGGTCCGACCGGTTCGGGTAAGACGCTGCTGGCCGAAACGCTGGCGCGCCTGCTCAATGTGCCGTTCACCATCGCTGACGCCACCACCCTGACCGAAGCCGGTTATGTGGGTGAGGACGTCGAGAACATCATTCAGAAGCTGCTGCAGAAGTGCGATTACGATGTCGAGAAGGCCCAGATGGGCATCGTCTACATCGACGAAATCGACAAGATCTCGCGCAAATCCGACAACCCGTCGATCACTCGTGATGTGTCGGGTGAGGGCGTGCAGCAGGCGCTGCTCAAATTGATCGAGGGCACTGTTGCTTCGGTTCCGCCGCAGGGCGGGCGCAAGCACCCGCAGCAGGAATTCCTGCAGGTCGATACGCGTAACATCCTGTTCATCTGCGGTGGTGCCTTTGCAGGCCTGGAGAAAGTCATCCAGGCCCGCTCCACCAAGGGCGGCATTGGTTTCGGTGCGGAAGTGCGCAGCAAGCAGGAAGGCAAGAGGATCGGCGAATCCCTGCGTGAAGTCGAGCCGGACGATCTGGTCAAGTTCGGCCTGATTCCCGAGTTCGTCGGCCGTCTGCCGGTGATTGCCACGCTTGAAGAGCTGGACGAGGCTGCACTGGTGCAGATTCTCACAGAGCCGAAGAACGCACTGACCAAGCAGTACGCCAAGCTGTTCGAGATGGAAGGCGTGGACCTGGAGTTCCGCTCCGATGCGCTGAAGTCCGTGGCGCAGAAGGCGCTGGAGCGCAAAACCGGTGCACGTGGCCTGCGTTCGATCCTCGAGGGCATTCTGCTCGACACCATGTACGAGATCCCGTCCCAGCAGGACGTGAGCAAGGTGGTGATCGACGAGAGCGTCATCGAAGGCACCTCCAAGCCGCTATTGATCTACGAGAACAGCGAGCCGCCGGCGAAGGCCGCGCCAGACGCCTGACGGCTGTCACACGATGCAAAGAAGGGGCCCCGCGGGCCCCTTCGCTTTTCTGGACATTGCGCTTGTTTTTTACGGGAGCTACCCCCATCTTAAAAGCCAAGGGTAATCCCGCCTGTTTACGGCCTTATGGCCGCCGCTGAGCCGAAATCATGAAGACAACCATCGAATTGCCTCTCCTGCCATTGCGCGATGTAGTGGTCTATCCGCACATGGTCATCCCGCTTTTCGTCGGGCGTGAGAAATCCATCGAGGCCCTCGAGGCTGCGATGACGGGCGACAAGCAGATTCTGCTGGTGGCCCAGAAAAATCCGGCCGTCGATGATCCGGATGACCAGGATCTGTATCGCGTTGGCACCATTGCCACTGTCCTGCAATTGCTCAAGTTGCCTGACGGCACCGTCAAGGTGCTGGTAGAGGGTGAGCAGCGAGGCTCCATCGAGCGTTTCATCGAGCTCGACGATCATTGCCGCGCCGAAGTGCAGTTGATCGAGGAGGGCGAGACCGCCGAGCGCGAGTCCGAGGTCTTTACTCGTAGCCTGCTCAGCCAGTTCGAGCAGTACGTGCAGTTGGGTAAGAAGGTTCCGGCCGAAGTGCTGTCCTCGCTCAACAGCATCGATGAGCCCAGCCGCCTGGTCGATACCATGGCCGCGCACATGGCGCTGAAGATCGAGCAGAAGCAGGAAATCCTCGAAATCACTTCGCTATCCGCCCGCGTCGAGCATGTGCTGGCGCTGCTGGATGCCGAGATCGACCTGCTGCAGGTCGAGAAGCGTATCCGTGGTCGCGTGAAGAAGCAGATGGAGCGCAGCCAGCGGGAGTACTACCTGAATGAGCAGATGAAGGCCATTCAGAAGGAGCTGGGCGACATCGACGAAGGTCACAACGAGATCGATGAGCTGAAGAAGCGTATCGACAACGCCGGTCTGACCAAGGAGGCGCTGACCAAGGCCAATGCGGAGCTGAACAAGCTCAAGCAGATGTCGCCGATGTCCGCTGAGGCCACCGTGGTGCGTTCCTATATTGACTGGTTGGTGAACGTGCCGTGGAAAGCCGAGAGCAAGGTGCGCCTCGACCTGGCGCGCGCCGAGAGCATCCTCGATGCGGACCATTACGGTCTGGAGGAGGTCAAGGAACGCATCCTCGAGTACCTTGCCGTGCAGAAGCGGGTGAAGAAGCTCAAGGGGCCGGTGCTGTGCCTGGTAGGTCCACCCGGCGTAGGCAAGACCTCGCTGGCCGAGTCCATTGCCACTGCCACCAACCGCAAGTTCGTACGTATGGCGCTGGGCGGTGTGCGTGACGAGGCCGAGATACGTGGTCACCGTCGCACCTATATCGGCTCCATGCCGGGTCGTTTGATTCAAAAGATGACCAAGGTGGGTGTGCGCAATCCGCTGTTCCTGCTCGATGAAATCGACAAGATGGGCCAGGACATGCGTGGTGATCCTGCGTCTGCGCTGCTCGAAGTGCTCGATCCGGAGCAGAACCACAACTTCAACGATCACTATCTGGAGGTCGATTACGACCTGTCTGATGTGATGTTCCTCTGTACCGCCAACTCGATGAACATCCCCGGTCCGCTTCTGGATCGCATGGAGGTCATCCGTCTGCCGGGTTACACCGAGGACGAGAAGGTCAATATCGCCATCAAGTACCTGGCGCCCAAGCAGATCAAGGCCAATGGCCTGAAGAAGGGCGAGCTGGAATTCGATGAGGCGGCGATCCGCGACATCATTCGCTACTACACCCGCGAGGCGGGCGTGCGCAGTCTGGAGCGGCAAATCGCCAAGGTATGCCGCAAGGCGGTCAAGGAGCATGCCGGCGAGAAGCGCTTCCAGGTGCGGGTGACGGCCGAGTCGCTGGAGCACTTCCTGGGCGTGCGTAAGCATCGCTATGGCCTTGCCGAGCAGCAGGATCAGATCGGTCAGGTGACCGGCCTGGCCTGGACCCAGGTGGGCGGTGAGCTGCTCACCATCGAGACGGCGGTGGTGCCAGGCAAGGGCGTGCTGATCAAGACCGGGTCGCTGGGCGACGTCATGGCAGAGTCGATGACGGCCGCCATGACCGTGGTGCGCAGTCGTGCAAAAAGCCTGGGGATCCCCGCTGATTTCAACGAGAAGCGCGACGTTCACATCCATATGCCTGAAGGGGCTACGCCGAAGGATGGTCCGAGTGCGGGTATCGGCCTGTGCACCGCGCTGGTCTCGGCGCTGACGCAGATTCCAGTGCGCGCCGATGTGGCCATGACGGGTGAAATCACCCTGCGGGGGCAGGTGCTGGCAATCGGCGGCTTGAAGGAAAAACTTCTGGCTGCTCATCGGGGTGGGATCAAGACTGTGATCATTCCCGAAGAAAATGTGCGTGATCTGAAAGAAATTCCGGAAAATATTAAGCAAGACCTGCAGATTAAACCGGTTAAATGGATTGACGAGGTCCTGCAAATTGCGCTGCAATACGCCCCGGAGCCCTTGCCCGATGCGGCTCCCGAGATGGTTGCAACGGATGACAAGCGCGAGACTGATTCCAAGGAGCGAATCAGCACGCATTAGCCGGGGGGCTTCCTTGACACAATTTTTGAGCCCTTGATATAAAGCGGCTCTTATTGTGTCAGCAGGCCATCCAGCACCCGCTTTGCTTACACTAAAAATCAAGAAACAAACTCAACAGAAATAAGGGGACTTAGAGTGAACAAGTCGGAACTGATCGATGCTATCGCTGCATCTGCTGATATCCCGAAAGCTGTTGCTGGCCGCGCGCTGGATGCAGTGATTGAATCCGTCACTGGCGCCCTGAAGGCTGGTGATTCCGTCGTACTGGTTGGCTTCGGCACCTTCGCTGTCAAAGAGCGTGCTGCTCGCACTGGCCGCAACCCGCAGACCGGCAAGCCGATCAGCATCGCTGCTGCCAAGATCCCGGGCTTCAAAGCTGGCAAGGCTCTGAAAGACGCCGTCAACTAAGCGTCTTCCGGGTTTGCCTCGCCGTCAGGTTCTGTCTGGCGGCTGTTAGGAGGCAGAGCAGGGAGTCGGAGACTTTTCTGCACTGACCGCTTAACGCGTTACGAGAAGGCGCATCCACGGATGCGCCTTTCTTCTATCTGGACATTACCCACACTGCGCGGCTGGTGACTCTGTACAGTCGTTCTGGGGGAAGCATGCTGCAAAACATCAGGGACAATTCACGCGGTTGGATTGCCAAAATCATCATCGGCCTCATCGTCATGCTGATGGCCTTTACCGGTTTCGAAGCCATCGTCACCGGAACCAGCAACCGCAACAATGCGGCTGACGTGAACGGTGACACCATTACCCTCAACGAGCTCAACCAGGCCGTTGAAATGCAGCGTCGTCAGCTACTGCAACAACTGGGGCGCGATTTCGATGCCTCGCTGCTCGACGAGAAGCTGCTGCGTGAGGCTTCGCTCAAGGGGCTGATCGAGCGCAAGCTGCTGCTGCAGGCAGCCAATGATGCTCACTTTGCCTTCTCGCAAGGCTCGCTGGACCAGGTGATTCTGCAGACTCCCGAATTCCAGGTGGATGGCCGCTTCGATGCCTCGCGCTTCGATCAGGTCATTCGCCAAATGGGCTACACCCGCCTGCAGTTCCGCCAGATGCTGGAAGAGGAAATGCTGATCGGTCAATTGCGCGCCGGTCTCGGTGCCAGCAGCTTCGTCACCGAGCAGGAGGCGCGCGCGTTCGCCAACCTCGAGCGTCAGACTCGTGATTTCGCCAGCCTTACCATCAAGGCCGATCCCGCTGCGGTGGAGCTGAACGATGCTGACGTGAAGGCCTATTACGACGAGCATGCCAGTGAGTTCATGAGCCCTGAGCAGGTCGTACTGGAATACGTCGAGCTGCAAAAGGACAGCTTCTTCGACCAGGTCGAGGTCAGCGATGAAGACCTGAAACCGTTGTACGAGAGCGAAATCGCCAACCTGGCCGAGCAGCGTCAGGCCGCGCATATTCTCATCGAAGGCGATGACGAAGCTGCACGCAGCAAGATCGAAGAGATCAAGAAGCGTGTCGATGCGGGTGAGGATTTTGCTGCCCTGGCCAAGGAGTTCTCGCAGGACCCTGGCTCTGCCGTCGATGGCGGTGACCTGGGTTATGCCGGTCCTGGCGTATACGACCCGGCCTTCGAAAAGGCGCTCTATGCTCTGCAGCAAGGACAGGTTTCCGAGCCGGTCAAGAGCGAGTTCGGCTGGCACCTGATCAAGTTGCTGGGCGTTCAGGCGCCGGAAGTGCCGAGCTTCGATAGCCTCAAGGACAAGTTGGCGCGTGACTTCAAGGCGCAACAGGTCGAGCAGCATTTCGTCGAGGCTACCAAGCAACTGGAGGATGCCGCGTTCCAGGCATCTGATCTGGCTCAGCCGGCTCAGGAGCTGGGGCTCGAGGTCAAGACCAGCGCAGCCTTCGGTCGTGAGGGTGGTGCTACCGGCATTACCGCCAACCGTCAGGTGCTGCAAGCTGCATTCAGCCCCGATGTTCTGGAGGACGGTGCCAACAGTTCGACCATCGAACTGGACCCGAGCACCGTGGTGGTCGTGCGCGTGAAGGAGCACAACAAGCCCGAGCAATTACCGCTGGAGCAGGTTGCCGAGAGCATCCGCGGTCACCTGTTGCAGGAGCGTGCCAGCGCTGCGGCCAAGGCCGAAGGCGAGAAGCAATTGGCTGCCGCTGAGGCCGGTGAGGCTGTTGCTGCCAACTGGCAGGTGCAGGAGGCGGCGACTCGCAGCCAGGACGGCGTCGAGCCGAAGGTGCTGCAGGCGTTGTTCCGTATGCCCAAGCCAGCCAAGGCGGGTGAGCCGACCTTTGCCGGTGTGACGCTGAACAATGGCGACTACGTTGTGCTGCGTCTCGATGGTGTGAATGTGCCGGAAGAGGCGCTGGCTGACGAAGAACTCGCAATGTACCGCAACTTCCTGGCTTCGCGTGCTGGTCAGCAGGACTTCGCGGCGCTGCGCAAGCAGCTTGAAGCCAAGGCCGACATCGAGCGTTTCTGATCGCTGTTTGCCAAGAAAGCCCCGCCAAGTGCGGGGCTTTCTCGTTTTTGGGTCACAGCAACCATTCGATGGGTAGCCAAGAGAGCAGATGGATGCCCAGGCGTTTGAGCAGACCCGTACCGGGCTCGCTATCGAATCGCCGTTGTTCACCATCCACACGTTGCAGCCAGTAGATTCGGTTGTGTTCGTCCAGGTGCAGTTCGTAGGCATTGGCCGGGATATCGGTCTCGAATGCCTGGCCGATCGCTGCCGCCAGTTTCTGGCTTTCGATAAGAAAACCCATCTCCGTGTTGAGGCTGGCAGAGCGTGGATCGAAATTGAATGAGCCAATGAACACCCGCTTGCCATCGAGGGCGAAGGTCTTGGCGTGCAGGCTCGAGCCGGAGCTGCCGAATGGGCCGGCTTTCTCCCGGTGGCCTTCGTCGTCCGCACCCAGCCGCATTTCATAGAGCTTCACACCGCCTTCGAGTAGGGCGTGGCGACGTTTGGCGTAGCCGGCATGCACGGGGGTTACATCCGTTGCCTCCAGTGCGTTGGTCAGGATGCGCACTTCGACGCCGCGCTGAACCAGGCCGGTAAAGATATCGACGCCGCTTTGCGTGGGGACGAAGTAGGGGGAGACCAGGTCGACCCGTGTTTTGGGGATGGCGAGCATCTCGCCCAGGTGGCTTATCAGCAGTTCGCCGTCACTGGCCTTGCCAAGGCCTTTGGCAGGATCATCGCTGACCAGTGTGGTCTCGCTCCATTCGAAGCTCAGGTTCTTGTTCAGCAGGCGCTGGATGAACTCGCTTTCCTGCAGGGTCTTCACGTAACCGCTGGCCGCAGGCGAGCTGGAAAGCTCAGCTGCGAGATCGTGCAGGGGCTGTGCAGTGTTTCGGCTGGCGGGCACGATCAACTCCAGCGGGTAGCTGGATTCGCTGGCCCAGTAGCGGTCGAAATCGGCCGAGGTATCGGCCACGACCGGGCCGATGGCCAGAACGTCGAGGTCGGCGAAGAGTACGCCCTCGCTGGCGTCGAAGTATTCGTCGCCGATATTGCGTCCACCGATGATGGTGGCCTGGTTGTCCACGGTGAAGGACTTGTTGTGCATGCGCCGGTTGGCGCGGGGGAAGTGGGTGAGATAACCCAGCACCTTGGCCTTTCGCAGGGAGAAGGGATTGAACAGGCGCACCTCGATGTTGGGATGACGGTCGAGCGTGCTGAGCATCTGATCGAGACCGGCGATGCCGTTGTCGTCCAGCAGCAGACGGACGCGAACGCCCCTTTCAGCGGCTCTGAGCAGCGCATCGAGCAGCAGGGTGCCGGTAATATCGTTACGCCAGATGTAGTACTGAATATCGAGGCTGCGCTCGGCTGCTTCGACCAGGAGCATGCGTGCTGCAAAGGCATCGCGGGCAGCTGCCAGCGTAAGAATGCCTGACAAGCCGGGGTGAGCATCGCGTTCGCTGCCCAGCGCTTGCCCCAGCGTGGTATCGGCTGTTTCGGCTTGGGTGAATGCCTGGCTCTCGGTGCGGCCGTCCAGCGGTGGCAGCGCACAGCCGACCGAAAGGCTGCATAGCGCGGTGATCAGGCAGGCTCGCCATATGCTTGTCGGGATCATTGACCCATCTCGGTTGCAGGCTTCCCAGCTATGACAACGCCAAGGTTGAAGCGTGCCGAGTAGTGTCGGCGTTTCGGTTCGGTTTGAACGATGACAAGCGCCGAAATCGACAACGCCGCACTTTCTGAGGAAGGTGCGGCGTTGCGGGTTCACGCACGGCCAGGCCGTGCATGAGATGTTGCAGGGATTGGTGGCTTTCTCAGTCTTCCATTGCGCCCATTGCGGTGGTGTTGAAGCCGCCGTCGACGTAGGTGATTTCGCCGCTGATGCCCGAGGCCAGGTCAGAGCAGAGGAAGGCGCCGACGTTGCCGACTTCCTCGATGGTGACGTTGCGGCGCAGCGGGGTCTGCTTCTCGTTGGCAGCCAGCATCTTGCGGAAGCTGGCGATGCCGCTGGCGGCCAGGGTGCGAATCGGGCCAGCGGAAATGGCGTTGACGCGAGTGCCTTCCGGGCCGAGGCTGCCAGCCAGGTAGCGTACGCCGGCTTCCAGGCTGGCCTTGGCCATGCCCATGACGTTGTAGTTGGGCATGGTGCGCTCGGCACCCAGGTAGGAGAGGGTGAGCAGGCTGCCGTTGCGGCCTTTCATCATCTCGCGGCCAGCCTTGGCCAGGGCGACGAAGCTGTAGGCGCTGATGTCATGGGCGATCTTGAAGCCTTCACGGGTGGTCACCTCGGTGAAGTCGCCATTGAGCTGGTCGCCCGGGGCGAAGCCGACCGAGTGGACGATGCAGTCCAGGCCGTCCCACTTCTTGCTCAGTGCTTCGAATACGGCGGCGATTTCCTCGTCGCTGGCCACATCGCAGGGGAAGCACAGGTCGGCGCTGGAGCCCCAGCCAGCGGCGAACTCTTCAACGCGGCCCTTGAGCTTCTCGTTCTGGTAGGTGAAGGCCAGCTCGGCACCTTCGCGGTGCATGGCAGCGGCGATACCCGAGGCGATGGACAGTTTGCTGGCAACGCCAACGATGAGTACGCGCTTACCGGTTAGAAAACCCATTGTGCTATTCCTCTTCCTGTTTCAAGGATCAGTGAGCCGTTGCCGGGGCCAGAAAAGCGGCTTCCAGCAACTGCTGCGTATAAGGGTGTTGCGGTGCGCTGAAGATCGACTCGGCAGACCCCTGTTCGACCACCTGACCCTGCTTGACCACCATCAATTGGTGGCTCAGCGCTCTGACTACCGCCAGGTCATGGCTGATAAACAGATAGGTCAGGTTGTACTTGGCCTGCAAGCCGCGCAACAACTCCACCACCTGACGCTGAACCGTGCGGTCGAGCGCCGAGGTGGGCTCGTCCAGCAGAATCAGCGCCGGTTTCAACACCAGTGCCCGGGCAATGGCAATCCGCTGCCGTTGCCCGCCAGAAAACTCGTGGGGGTAGCGATGCCGCGTCTGCGGATCCAGCCCTACCTCCAAAAGCGCGTCGATGATCGCCTGTTCCTGCTCCGCCTCGTTGCCCATGCGGTGAATGCGCAGACCTTCACCGACGATCTGGCTCACCGACATGCGCGGGCTCAGGCTGCCGAAGGGGTCTTGAAACACCACCTGCATCTGCCTGCGCAGCGGGCGTACTTCCTGCTGGCTCAGGCCCTGCAGCTGCTGGCCCTGGAAGCGGATATCACCGCGGCTGGCGAGCAGTCGCAGAATGGCCATGCCCAGGGTGGACTTGCCGGAACCACTTTCGCCGACGATGCCCAGGGTCTGGCCCTGAGGCAGGCTGAAGTTGATGCCGTCCACCGCTTTGACATGATCCACCGTCCGGCGCAGCAGGCCCTTCTTTATCGGGAACCACACGCGCAGGTCGTCCACTTCCAGCAATGTCTGGCCTGCGGGGTTGGCCGCAGGTTCGCCACTGGGCTCGGCGCCGAGCAGTTCCTGGGTATAGGGATGCTGCGGCGCCTGGAACAATTGTTCACACGACGCCTGTTCGACGATGCGACCGCGCTGCATGACACATACGCGATGGGCAATTCTGCGAACCAGATTGAGATCATGGCTGATCAGCAGCAGTGACATGCCCAGACGCGCCTGTAGATCCTTGAGCAGTTCGAGGATTTTCAGCTGTACGGTGACATCCAGCGCGGTGGTCGGCTCGTCGGCGATCAACAGCTGTGGCTCGTTGGCCAGGGCCATGGCGATCATCACCCGCTGCCGTTGGCCGCCGGAAAGTTCGTGTGGGTAGGCCTTCAGGCGCTTCTTCGGCTCCGGAATGCCGACCAGCTCCAGCAACTCTAGAGTGCGAGCGCTGGCCGCCTTGCCACGCAGGCCCTTGTGCAGGGCGAGCACTTCGTTGATCTGCTTCTCGATGGTATGCAGCGGGTTGAGCGAGGTCATCGGCTCCTGGAAGACCATGGCGATGCGGTTGCCACGGATGCCGCGCAGACGGCCCTCGCCGAGCTTGAGCAGGTCTTCGCCAGCGTACTCGATGCTGCCATGCGGATGACGTGCGAGCGGGTAGGGCAGCAGGCGCAGGATCGAGTGCGCGGTGACCGATTTGCCTGAGCCGCTTTCGCCGACCAGGGCCAGTGTCTCGCCTTTGCGGATGTCGAAGCTGACGCCCTCGACTACGCGCTGGCAATTGTCGCCCGTGACGAACTCGACGGCCAGGTCGCGAACTTGTAGCAGGGTTTCGTTCTGGCTCATGTCATTTCCTCGGGTCGAAGGCATCGCGGGCGGCTTCGCCGATGAACACCAGCAGACTCAGCATGATCGCCAGCACGGCGAAGGCGCTGATGCCCAGCCAGGGCGCCTGCAGGTTGCTCTTGCCTTGGGCGACCAGTTCGCCGAGCGAGGGCGCGCCGGGCGGCAGGCCGAAACCGAGGAAATCCAGTGCAGTCAGGGTACCGATGGCACCGGTGAGGATGAAGGGCATGAAGGTCATGGTCGAGACCATGGCATTGGGCAGGATATGGCGAAACATGATCGCGCCGTTGCCCATGCCCAGCGCCCGTGCCGCACGCACGTATTCGAGGTTGCGGCCGCGGAGGAATTCGGCCCGCACCACGTCCACCAGGCTCATCCAGGAGAACAGCAGCATGATGCCCAGCAACCACCAGAAGTTCGGCTGGACGAAACTGGCGAGGATGATCAGCAGGTAGAGCACTGGCAGGCCCGACCAGATTTCCAGAAAGCGCTGGCCGAGCAGGTCGACCCAGCCACCATAGAAGCCTTGTAATGCGCCGGCGATCACGCCGATTACCGAGCTGGCCAGGGTCAGGGTCAGGGCGAACAGCACCGAGATGCGAAAGCCATAAATGACCCGTGCCAGCACGTCGCGGCCCTGATCGTCTGTGCCCAGCCAGTTCTGCGCCGAGGGCGGCGCCGGAGCGGGCACCTCCAGGTCGTAGTTGATGCTCGAATAGCTGAAGGGAATCGGTGGCCAGATCATCCAGCCGTCCTTCGCCGCGATCAGGTCCTGGATATAGGGACTCTTGTAGTTGGCCTGCAGCGGGAATTCACCGCCGAACACCGTTTCCGGGTAGCGCTTGACCACCGGAAAGTACCACTGCCCGTCATAGCGTACGGCCAGCGGCTTGTCGTTGGCGATCAGTTCGGCGCCGAGGCTCAGGCCGAACAGGATGAGAAACAGCCACAGCGACCACCAGCCGCGTTTGTGCGCCTTGAAGCGATCGAGGCGGCGTCGATTGAGCGGGGAGAGTTTCATGCTCAACCCTCCCGGCTTTCGAAGTCGATGCGCGGATCGACCAGGGTGTAGGTAATGTCACCGATCAATTTCACGACCAGTCCCAGCAAGGTAAAGATGAAGAGCGTGCCGAACACCACCGGATAGTCGCGGTTGATCGCTGCCTCGAAGCTCATCAGGCCCAGGCCGTCGAGGGAGAAGATCACCTCGATCAGCAGCGAGCCGGTGAAGAAAATGCCGATAAAGGCAGCGGGGAAACCGGCGATGATCAGCAGCATGGCGTTACGGAAGACGTGGCCATAGAGCACGCGATGGTTGGTCAGGCCCTTGGCCCGTGCGGTGATCACGTACTGCTTGTTGATCTCGTCGAGGAAGCTGTTCTTGGTCAGCAGGGTCAGGGTGGCGAAGTTGCCGATGACCAGAGCCGTGACCGGCAGCACCAGGTGCCAGAGGTAGTCGAGAATCTTGCCGCCGAGGCTGAGCTCCTCGAAGTTGTTCGAGGTCAGCCCGCGCAGAGGGAACCAGTCCCAGTAGCTGCCGCCGGCGAACAGCACGATCAGGAGGATGGCGAACAGGAAGGCCGGGATGGCGTAGCCGATGATGATCGCCGAGCTGGTCCAGACGTCGAAGGCGCTGCCGTGGCGGGTGGCCTTGGCGATGCCCAGCGGGATGGAGACCAGATACATGATCAGGGTGCTCCAGAGACCGAGCGAGATCGATACCGGCATTTTCTCTATGATCAGGTCGATCACTTTGGCATCACGAAAGAAGCTGGAGCCGAAATCCAATTGGGCGTAGTTCTTCAGCATGATCCAGAAGCGTTCCGGTGCCGGCTTGTCGAAGCCGTACATCTTTTCGATTTCTTCGATCAGCTTGGGGTCGAGGCCCTGCGCACCGCGATAGTTGGAACCGGCCACCGAAACCTCGGCGCCGCCGCCAGCGATGCGACTGGTGGCACCGTCGAATCCTTCCAGCTTGGCGATCATCTGTTCCACCGGGCCGCCGGGTGCAGCCTGGATGATGACGAAGTTGATCACCAGAATGCCGAACAGGGTCGGAATGATCAGCAGCAGGCGACGAAGAATGTAGGCCAGCATTATTGCTTCGCCTCTTCGGTAGCTTGCTGCTGGGCTTCGCTTGGCTCTTCGAGGCCCGGGCGCACCCACCAGGTGTGCAGACCGATATCGTAGAGCGGTGTCACTTTCGGGTGTTCGAAACGGTTCCAATAGGCGACGCGCCAGGTCTTGATATGCCAGTTGGGGATTACGTAATAGCCCCACAGCAATACGCGGTCCAGCGCGCGGGTATGGGCGATCAGGTCCTGTCGCGAGTCGGCGTTGATCAGTTCTTCGACGATCTGGTCGATGGCCGGGTCCTTGAGACCTATGTAGTTGCGGCTGCCAGGGTTGTCGGCGCTGGAAGAGTGCCAATACTCGCGCTGCTCGTTTCCTGGCGAGTTGGACTGGCCGAAGCCGCCGACGATCATGTCGAAATCACGCGAGCGCAGGCGGTTGATGTACTGCGAAACGTCGACGCGGCGAATCACCATCTCGATGCCGAGGTCGGCCAGATTGCGCTTGAAAGGCAGAAGAACGCGCTCGAACTCGGTCTGTGCCAGGAGGAACTCGAAGCTCACCGGCTGGCCATTGGCGTCGAGCATGCGATCACCTTCGATGCGCCAGCCTGCCTGTTGCAACAGCTGATAGGCGCGGCGCTGCTGCTCGCGAATGATGCCGCTGCCGTCGGTGACAGGTACGCGGAATTCTTCGTTGAATACTTCAGCCGGAATCTTGCCGCGCAGTGGTTCGAGAATCGCCAGCTCGCTTTCATCGGGCAGTCCGCGTGATCCCAGTTCGGAGTTGTCGAAGTAGCTGCGGGTGCGGAAGTAGGCACCGTTGAACAGGCGTTTGTTGGCCCATTCGAAGTCGTACAGCAGGCCCAGGGCTTCGCGTACGCGGCGATCCTGGAACTGCGGGCGGCGGGTGTTGAAGATGAAACCCTGCATTCCGGTCGGGTTGCGGTTCTGGATTTCTTCCTTGATCAACTGGCCGTTGGCGACTGCCGGGGTGTTATAGGCGGTGGCCCAGTTCTTCGCGCTGGTCTCCAGCCAGTAGTCGAATTGGCCGGCCTTCAGCGCTTCCAGAGCCACGGTGTTGTCGCGGTAGTAGTCGATCTGGATGGTGTCGAAATTGTAGAAACCGCGGCTCACCGGCAGGTCCTTGGCCCACCAGTCCTTGACGCGCTCGTAGCGAATGCTGCGACCGGCCTGGACCCGGCCGACCTTGTATGGGCCGCTGCCCAGAGGCGTCTCGAGATTGCCCTTGGCGAAGTCGCGCTCGGCCCACCAGTGTTTGGGCAGTACCGGCAGCTGGCCGACGATCAGCGGTAGCTCGCGATTGCCGGCGTGCTTGAACACGAAGCGCACGCTGTGTGGTGACTCCACTTCCACCTGCTCGACGTCGGCGTAGTAGCCGCGGTACATCGGCGCGCCTTTCTCCATCAGGGTGTCGAAGGTGAACTTGACGTCCTCGGCGGTGATCGGCGTGCCGTCGTGAAAGCGCGCTTCCTTGCGTATCAGGAAGCGTACCCAGGCGTTGTCGGGCGCCTTTTCGATCTTCTCTGCGACCAGGCCATAGGCGGTGAATGGCTCGTCCATGCTCTGCACTGCCAGGGTGTCGTAGATCAGGCCGATCTCGTCGGCGGCAACGCCCTTGCTGATGAACGGATTCAGGCTGTCGAAACCGCCGAACCCTGCTTCGCGGAACGTGCCGCCCTTGGGCGCGTCGGGGTTGGTGTATTCGAAGTGAGTGAAGTCGGCGGGGTACTTGGGCGGCTCATCGTAGAGGGTGACGGCATGTTTGGGAGCCGCGAAGGTGAGGCCGGCCAGGCCGAGCAGGATGAGGCTGCTACCGTGGAGCAGGAAACTGCGCAGCGGGTGGGTCATCGAGCGTTCTCCGTGGGCTTCAGCCACCAGGTGCGCAGGCCCAGGGTGTAGGGCGGCGTGGTGACGAAGGCGAACCGGTTGCGGTACGCCAGGCGGTGATAATTGATGTACCAGTTGGGAATGCTGTAGTGCTGCCAGAGCAGAACCCGATCCAGAGCGCGAGTGGCGGCGATCTGTTCGTCGCGGGTCTGCGCCGAGAGCAGCTTGTCGATCATCTCGTCGACAACCGGGTCGTTGACGCCCGCGTAGTTCTTGCCGCCCTTGATGTTCACCTGGCTGGAGTGGAAGTACAGCGACTGTTCCAGGCCTGGGCTGAGGGTTTGCGGCAGGGTCAGCAGAATCATGTCGTAGTCGAACTGATCGAGGCGTTGCTTGTATTGAGCGCGGTCGACGGTGCGCAGGTTGGCGCTGATGCCGAGGCTGGCGAGATTGGCGACGTAGGGCTGGAGAATGCGTTCGAGGCTGGGGTTGACCAGCATGATCTCGAACTCCAGGCGTTGACCACGCGCATTGCGCAGCTCCTGGCCGGAGGTCTTCCAGCCGGCGTCGGCCAATAGACCGAGGGCGCGGCGCAAGGTTTCCCGAGGTATGCCGCGGCCATCGGTTACCGGTTGTTTCGGCGCCTCGGTGAACAGGCGAGCGGGCAGCTTGTCTCGGTGACGCGAAAGAAGCAGCCATTCGGCGCCCTCGGGCTTGCCGGTGGCCGAGAACTCGCTGTTGGGGTAGTAGCTGGCCGCCCGCACATAGGCGTTATTGAACAGGGTGCGGTTGGTCCACTCGAAATCGAACATCAGCCCCAACGCCTCGCGCACGCGGCGGTCGCTGAACAGGGGGCGGCGGGTGTTCATGAACAACGCCTGGGTCTGTGTCGGGATCTGGTGTGGAATCTCTGCGCGGACCACATCGCCGCGGGTAACGGCCGGGAAGCGATAGCCGTTGCTCCAGTTCTTCGCCTGATTCTCGATGTAGAAGTCGAATTCGCCGGCCTTGAAGGCCTCGAAGGCGACATGGTTATCGCGGTAGAACTCAACTTCGACACGGTCGAAGTTGTACTTGCCGCGGTTGACCGGCAGATCCTTGGCCCACCAGTCCTTCACCCGCTCGAACACCAGGCGGCGGCCCGGCACCACCTGGACGATACGGTAGGGGCCGCTGCCCAGCGGGGCCTCGAAGGTGGTGCTCTTGAAGTCGCGATTCTTCCAGTAATGCTGCGGCAGCACCGGCAGCTCGCCCAGGCGCAGGATCAACAGCGGATTGCCGGCGCGCTTGAAGACGAAGCGGATGCGGTGACGACCGAGGATGTCGACGCGCTTCACTTCCTGGAGGTTGGTGCGGTACTGCGGATGGCCATCATTGCGCAGAAGGCGATAGGAGAAGGCTACGTCATAGGCGGTGATCGGCTTGCCATCATGAAAGCGCGCTTCGGGGCGCAGATTGAACACTACCCAGCTGCGATCCTCGCTGTACTCGACGCTCTTGGCGATCAGGCCATAGCTGGAGGCGGGTTCGTCGCCCGAGGGGTCGTAGGCGCCGGTACCGACCATCAGGGGTTCGTTCAGCTCATTGGCGCCGTACTGCAGAAAATGCGCGGTCGAGATCGGGCTGCTGCCCTTGAGTGTGTAAGGGTTGAGCGTATCGAAAGTGCCGGACGCCATGATGCGCAACGTCCCGCCTTTGGGCGCGTCGGGGTTGACCCAGTCGAAATGACTGAAGCTGGCAGGGTACTTGAGTGTCCCGAACTGGGCGTAGCCGTGGCTTTCGCTGATAGTCGCAGAGGCGGGAAAGCTCAAGGCCAGGCTGAGGAACAGCAGGAGGAGGGGACGCATCGGGCGTGAGATCCGATCCTTGGCGGCGTTTGGGCTTCTGGGGCAGTACAGTAACAGCTTGTCTGGGCAGGAAAAAGAGCGCTGTGGCGAGTGAGCAGTAGCGGCACTTTGGCATACACTTCATGGACACACCATGAGGGTACGAAATTGTCGGAACGAAGCCATGGTTTGCAGTCATGGATCGATCGCCTTAACCAAGCCGAACTGCCCGCACTGGCTGCCGTGGTGCAGGATCTGCAGCGCCTTGCACAGCAGGATTCTGCTTCGGTGCAGCAATTGGCTGATGTGTTGCTGCGTGATGCGGCACTGACCAGCAAGGTGCTGCGGGTCGGAAACAGCGTCTACTACAACCCGTCCCAGGAAACCATCAAGACCATCTCGCGAGCCATCGTGCTGATCGGCTTCGACAACGTGCGCCTGATTGGCCTGTCGGTAAGCCTGATCGATGGGTTGCTCACCCGGGCACCGCGCGAACAATTGCAGGAGCTGCTCGCGCGCTCCTTCCACGCTGCAGTACAGGCGCGCAACATCGCCGGTTACGTGCTCTCCAAGCATGCCGAGGAGGTGTTCATCGCCGCCTTGCTTCATCATCTGGGCGAGCTGGCGTTCTGGGGCTGTGGCGGCGAGCAGGCAGACGAGCTGGCTGCAGCTCTGGCGCAACCGGGAGTAGAGGTCGATGAGGCAGTACGCGAGGTGCTCGGCACCAGCTTCCGTCAACTGACCCAGGGGCTGGTAAAGAGCTGGAATCTCGGTGAGACCGTCAGTCTGGCCCATGCTGGCGTCAATCAACATGACCCGGCGGCGTACGCCGTGCAGTTGGGTGTGCGTATCAGCGAGGCCGCTTTGCAGGGCTGGGAGTCGCCGGAGATGGAGGCGGTGCTGGCGAAGATGGCGGCATTCGTCGATCTCAGTCCCGAGGACGCGCTGCAGCAGGTGCTGGCCAGCGCCGACGAGGCGGTGAAGGTCGCCTCGACCTTCGGTGCCAGCAAGCTATGCCGGCTTATCCCCAATACCGATCCCGAGCAGATTCGCCTGCAGCAGGAAGAGCGCAAGGCGCGTCTGCTGCAGCCCGATCTGCTGGTGATGCAGCAGGCGCTACAGGATCTCGGCCTGATGATCAGCGCCCGGGCCGATGTCGGTCTGGTGCTCGATACCTTGCTCAAGGGCCTGCACCGTGGCGCTGGACTGGAACGGGTGATGCTAACGGTGCTGGCCGATGGGCAAAGCCGCTTTCGCGTCAAGCGCGTGGTTGGCGACAAGAGCGAGCAGTGGCTGCAGGATTTTGTCTTGCCGGCCGAGCAGGCGGAGCAGCCGCACATCTTCAGCTATGCGCTGCGCCATCGTGAAGCGATCTGGATGGGTGTGCCTGCCAGCTACAACCTCGCCGAGCTGGTGACCCAGCCGATCCGTCGCAGTCTGGGCAATGGCATGTTCTTCATCGCGCCGATCATTGCGGGTACACGTGAGATCGGCGTGCTTTATGCCGACAGTCGTTTGTCGGGGCGAGCGCTACGGCATGAGCAGTTCGTCGCCTTTCAGCGCTTCACCCAGCTCACCGGGCGCTGCCTGGAGGCCATCAGCAAGCGCTGATCAGGGTAGATAGAGTGTCAGCATTTGCCCGGGGCGCAGCGTGCTACTGCGTGGATTCCAGGCTTGCAGACGTTTCAGGTCGATCTTGAAGCGCTTGGCAATCACGTACAGCGAGTCGCCGTGCTGCACGCGATAGTAGGTGGCCTTGTCCCGCGAGCTGGTGGTGCTGCGCCCATTGCCGGCAACCTGAGGGGAGCTATCAGCGGCCGCCAGTGTGAGCACCTGGCCGACTTTTAACTGATTGCCTTGCAGCTTGTTCCAGCGTTTCAGGTCATGCACGGCAACCTGATTGTTACGGGCGATTTGCCAGAGGTTGTCGCCATTCTGCACGCGGTAGGTGCGACTGGCGACGCTCTGCGTGGTGCTGCGCTGTTGATACAGCGGCTCGTTTGGCGCCGTGCCGGGTTTGGCAGGTATGGTCAGCACCTGGCCGATGCTCAGGTTGTTGCTGCTCAGACGGTTGACGTCCTTGAGCATGTTCACCGACAGATGATGGCGGTTGGCGATGGCATGCAAGCTGTCGCCGGAGCGTACGGTGTAGCTTTGCCAGTCGACCAGTTCCTGCGGTTTCATCAGGGCCAGGTTGGCGCTCAGCAGTTCTGCTTTCTCGGTTGGCACCAGCAGATGCTGCGGGCCGTCGAGGGTGATGCCGCGTTTGTAGGCGGGGTTGAGCTGTAGCAGTTCCTGTTCATCCAGGTCGGCCAACTTGGCGACGCGGGCCAGGTCCATGTGCTGCTTGATCGCGATCTGCTCGAAGTAGGGCTCGTTGGCAATGGGTGAAAGGCTCACACCGTAGGCTTCCGGCGTCAGGATTACTTGCGACAGTGCCAGCAGCTTGGGGACGTAGTCTTCGGTTTCCTTGGGCAGCGACAGGTTCCAGTAGTCGCTGGGCAGGCCGAGCTTCTCGTTGCGTTCGATGGCGCGGCTGATGCGGCCTTCGCCGGCATTGTAGGCAGCCAGGGCGAGCAGCCAGTCGCCGTTGAACATCTCGTGCAGACGGCTCAGGTAGTTGAGCGCGGCCTGGGTCGAGGCTGTAACGTCGCGTCGGCCGTCGTACCAGTTGGTCTGGCGCAGGTTGTAATGGCGGCCGGTGGAGGGAATGAACTGCCACAGGCCAACGGCGTGTGCCGAGGAGTAGGCCAGCGGGTCGTAGGCACTCTCGATCACCGGCAGCAGCGCGAGCTCCATCGGCATGTCACGTTCGGCCAGGCGTTCGACGATGTAGTGAATATAAGGAGCGCTGCGCTCGCTGACAGTGTCGACGTGCTTCGGGTTGCTGGCGTACCACAGGCGTACGCGTTCGATGCGCGGGTTGATGCCGATTTCGTCCTGCAGCTTGAAACCGTCGCGCATGCGCTCCCAGATATCGCTGTACTCACGTGGTTTGATCTGGCTGCTGAGCCACTCTGGCTCACGCTCAAGGCCCACGGCGCGAGAGGTGTCTGTCGAGCGGTCCGGGGTGTCGCTGGGTAGGCTCTGACAGCCGGCCAGGGCTATGCTGCACATCACCGCGAGCGCTCGAACGCCGCGCACCAATGCCTTTATATTCAATGGCTTGCGTGATGATAAAGGCATTGGGTTCGGTGGTTGTCCCGGCGAAAAGGTCGGGCGATTCTAGAAACCGAAGCGGGGGTGGTCAAGTTTTCGCCAGTCTTTTGTGACCTGTATCCATGTCGGGAAGAATCTGTCGAAAGCGCTGTTCAGCAGTTCTCCAGCGACCCTTGGACCAGGCTTTTCCAGGGCTTAGAAACTGTCCTTCCAGGTGCGTAGGCTGGCGAATATCGCGCTCGGTTCGCTCGATTGCCCGTTTTCGCGTCCTTTTGCCGCAGCGATGATCGAGGGCTCGCGGGTGCGCAGGAACGGATTGGTCGCCAGCTCCAGTTCGATGTTCGATGGCAGGCTGATACGGCCTTCCGCACGCCAGCGAGTCACTTCGGCCAGGCGTTCGCTCAGGCGTAAATTGTCTGGCTCGACGGCGTGGGCGAAGCGCAGGTTGCTCAAGGTGTATTCATGGGTGCAGTACACCTTTGTGCGGGCGGGCAAGGCTGCCAGGCGGCTCAGTGACTGGTGCATCTGCTGCGGCGTGCCCTCGAACAGGCGACCGCAACCACCAGCGAACAGCGTGTCTCCGCAGAACAGCAGGTTTTGTTCGCCATCATAGTAGGCGATGTGGCCGAGCGTGTGGCCCGGCACGGCCATGACCTGGAAACGCAGACCGAGCACGACGATCTCATCGTTGTCGTTCAGGTCGAGGTCGCGAGCCGGAATCTTTTCTGCCGCCGGGCCGGCAACACGTGCGCCAGTGGCGCTCTTCAGCTTCTCGACGCCGCCGACATGATCGAAGTGATGGTGGGTGATCAGGATATCGCTGAGCTGCCACTGCGGGTGAGCCTCCAGCCAGGCCTGCACCGGCGCTGCATCACCGGGGTCGACCACGGCGCAGCGCCTGGTGTCGGTATCCTGCAGCAGCCAGATATAGTTGTCATTGAAGGCGGGCAACGCGTCGATCTGAATCATTGCGGGTCGCTAAGCTGTTGATAAAGGTGCATCTTAGACACGACATGCAGAACCTGTCATGCGGAGGCAGCGATGACTGATGAGGCATTCGCCCAGGCTGACCCGGAGTGGCTCAAGCTCGTCGGCGAGGCGCGCAACTGGCTAGCCGGGCCGCTTGGGCAACTGTTGCTCGAGGAAGAACGACGCTTGCTGGAGGAAGAGTTGGCACGTTTCTTCGGCGGTTATCTGGTGAGCTTTGGCCCAGGCGCCGAGGGCCCGCCCAAGGCCGGTCAGATCCAGCACAACGTTCGCCTTGGCGCGCCGATGCCGGGGGTGCAGATCGTCTGTGAAGAACAATCCTGGCCCCTCGGCGAGCACGCTGCCGATGTGGTGGTGCTGCAGCACGGCCTCGATTTCAGTCTGTCACCGCATGGTCTGTTGCGTGAGGCGGCCCGCAGCGTCAGGCCTGGCGGACATCTGTTGGTCCTGGGTATCCATCCCTGGAGCACCTGGGGTGTGCGCCGCCTGTTCGCTCAGGATGGCCTGGCCAGGGCGCGCTGCATTGCACCCAGTCGTGTCGGTGACTGGCTGAGCCTGCTGGGCTTCGCGTTGGAGAAACGTCGCTTCGGGTGCTATCGTCCGCCGCTCGCTTCGCTGGCCTGGCAAATGCGCCTGCGGCGAATGGAAAGCTGGGGCGATGCCTGGCAGTTGCCGGGTGCCGGCTTCTACCTGTTGGTGGCGCGCAAACTGGTGGTCGGCCTGCGCCCCTTGCGGCAGTCGCGCCGTGAGCCAATGGGCAAGTTGCTGCCGATGCCGGTGGCCAAGATCAGTCGGCGAGACGTCGACAACTAAAGGCCATGCCCAGGCCCGTCAAATCTGTACAGAGTTTATGAATGTCCGAAACCGATGAAGTGGTGATCTACACCGACGGCGCCTGCAAGGGTAATCCTGGCCCCGGAGGCTGGGGGGCGCTGTTGGTCTACAAAGGCGTGGAAAAGGAATTGTGGGGCGGTGACCCGAATACCACTAACAATCGCATGGAACTGATGGCGGCGATCGCCGGCCTGATCGCATTGACCCGGCCCTGTTCGGTCAAGTTGGTGACCGACTCGCAGTACGTGATGAAGGGTATTCAGGAATGGCTGCCGAACTGGAAGAAGCGCGGCTGGAAGACGGCTTCGAAAGAACCAGTGAAAAATGCCGACCTCTGGCAGAAGCTGGACGAGGAAGTAAATCGTCATCAGGTGAGCTGGCAGTGGGTGCGTGGCCATACCGGCCACCCCGGCAACGAACGAGCGGACCAGTTGGCCAATCGTGGGGTCGACGAGGTGCGTTCGGCGCGTTAGGTCACATGAGTTAATATGCCGCGCTTGAATGTGCGACAACCCGAATAGATTGGAGAGGCAAGGCGTGACAACCGAGAATACCGTCAAGCGCTATGTGGTGCTGGATACCGAAACCACGGGTATGCCGGTCACCGACGGGCACCGCATCATCGAGATCGGTTGTGTCGAGTTGTTGGGGCGCCGCCTGACCGGGCGTCATTTCCATGTCTATCTCAACCCTGATCGCGAGATCGACGAAGGCGCCATCGCGGTTCACGGCATTACCAACGAATACGTGGCCGACAAACCGCGCTTCCGGGAGGTCGCCGATGAATTCTACGAGTTCATCAAGGGCGCCCAACTGATCATTCACAACGCGGCGTTCGACGTTGGCTTCATCAACAACGAGTTCGCCCTGCTGGGACAGAGCGAACGCGCCGACGTCAGTGACTATTGCTCGGTACTCGATACCCTGATGATGGCCCGCGAACGCCATCCGGGGCAGCGCAACAGTCTCGACGCGCTGTGCAAGCGTTACGGCGTCGACAACTCCAACCGCGAACTGCACGGCGCCTTGCTCGACTCGGAGATTCTTGCCGACGTCTACCTAGCGATGACGGGAGGGCAGACCAATCTCTCCCTGGCGGGTGATGGTGCTGACGGCGATGGCAGCGGGCGCCAGCAGGCTACGCCGATTCGCCGCCTGGACCCTTCGCGTGCGCGCACTCGCGTCATTCGTGCCAGTGAGGAAGAGCTCGCGGCCCATATGGCGCGCCTGGCCGTGATCGAGAAATCCGCTGGCGGTCCATCGCTGTGGGCTCAGCTGGAAAAGTCGCCGGAATAACCGAACAGCGCAATTGCGACCTTTTGTTATAGCGTGATGCACAGGGGGGTTCCGCCGATCAGGGCGAGCCTCTAACCTGAAGTGATGGGCAGGCCCAGCCTGCCAGCCTTCAGGACGCCACAATGTATAAAGATCTCAAGTTTCCCGTCCTAATCGTGCACCGCGATATCAAGGCCGATACCGTGGCCGGTGATCGCGTGCGCGCCATCGCGCAGGAGCTCACTCAGGACGGATTCAGCATCCTGCCCACGGCGAGCGCCGCCGAGGGGCGCATCGTCGCCTCCACCCATCACGGTCTGGCCTGCATTCTGGTGGCCGCCGAGGGAGCGGGGGAGAACAGCCGCCTGCTGCAGGACATGGTCGAGCTGATCCGTGTGGCCCGGGTGAGGGCGCCACAATTGCCGATCTTCGCCCTGGGCGAGCAGGTCACCATCGAGAACGCGCCTGCCGAGGCCATGGCCGATCTCAACCACCTGCGCGGCATCCTCTATCTCTACGAAGACACCGTGTCCTTTCTGGCCCGGCAGGTTGCGCGGGCGGCGCACAATTACCTTGATGGTCTGCTGCCGCCCTTCTTCAAGGCATTGGTGCAACACACCGCGCAATCCAACTATTCCTGGCATACGCCGGGTCATGGCGGTGGTGTGGCCTATCGCAAGAGTCCGGTCGGCCAGGCTTTCCACCAGTTCTTTGGTGAAAACACCCTGCGCTCGGACCTGTCGGTCTCTGTGCCGGAGCTGGGTTCGCTGCTCGACCACACTGGCCCGCTGGCGGAAGCTGAGGCTCGTGCCGCGCGCAACTTCGGCGCCGACCATACCTTCTTCGTGATCAACGGCACGTCCACGGCGAACAAGATCGTCTGGCATTCGATGGTCGGGCGTGACGATCTGGTACTGGTGGACCGCAACTGCCACAAGTCGATCCTGCATTCGATCATCATGACCGGCGCGATCCCGCTGTACCTGTGCCCCGAGCGCAACGAGCTGGGCATCATCGGGCCGATCCCGCTCTCGGAGTTCAGCCGTGAGTCGATCCAGGCCAAGATCGACGCCAGCCCGCTGGCACGGGGTCGCGCACCCAAGGTCAAGCTGGCTGTAGTGACCAACTCCACCTATGACGGGCTCTGCTACAACGCCGAGATGGTCAAGCAGGCCCTTGGTGACTCGGTGGAAGTGCTGCATTTCGACGAGGCCTGGTATGCCTACGCCGCCTTCCATGAGTTCTATGCTGGCCGCTACGGTATGGGCACCCAATGCGACGAGCATTCGCCGCTGGTGTTCACCACCCATTCCACGCACAAGCTGCTGGCCGCATTCAGCCAGGCTTCGATGATCCACGTGCAGGATGGCGGCCAGCGCCAACTGGATCGCGATCGCTTCAATGAAGCCTTCATGATGCACATCTCCACTTCGCCGCAGTACGGCATCATCGCCTCGCTGGATGTGGCCTCGGCGATGATGGAGGGGCCGGCCGGGCGTTCGCTGATTCAGGAAACCTTCGACGAGGCACTGAGCTTCCGCCGCGCCTTGGCCAACGTGCGGCGTAACCTGAGCGCCGAGGACTGGTGGTTCAGTATCTGGCAGCCGGGCGCTGCCGACGGTGCCGACAGCCTGTCCACCGCAGACTGGGTGCTGCAGCCAGACGCCGATTGGCATGGCTTCGGCGAAGTGGCCAGCGACTATGTGCTGCTCGATCCGATCAAGGTCACGCTGGTGATGCCGGGCCTCAATGCCGCCGGCAAGCTGGAGCAGCAGGGCATTCCTGCCGCGGTTGTCAGCAAGTTCCTCTGGGAGCGCGGCCTGGTGGTGGAAAAGACCGGCCTTTATTCCTTCCTGGTGCTGTTCTCCATGGGCATCACCAAGGGCAAGTGGAGCACGCTGCTGACCGAGTTGCTGGAGTTCAAGCGCAGCTACGATGCCAACCTGCCGCTGATCGATGTGTTGCCCTCCATCGCCCACGCGGGCGGTGGGCGTTATCAGTGTATGGGCCTGCGTGACCTGTGTGACGCGTTGCACGGTTGCTACCGCGAAAACGCCACGGCCAAGGCGCTGAAGAGCATGTACACAGCGTTGCCCGAGCTGGCTATCAAACCAGCCGACGCCTATGACCGGCTGGTGCGCGGTGAGGTGGAGGCGGTGCCTATCGATCAGTTGCAGGGGCGTATCGCTGCAGTGATGCTGGTGCCTTATCCGCCAGGCATTCCGCTGATCATGCCGGGCGAACGCTTCACGGCGGCGACGCGCTCGATTCTCGACTACCTGGCATTCGCCAGAACCTTCGATCAGGCCTTCCCGGGTTTCGACATCGACGTGCATGGCCTGCAAACCGAAGCGGGCGAGTACTGCGTGGACTGCCTGGTCGAATAAATAGTGGGCGAATCTGTCGAGGCGTAAGATCCTCGACAGATCAATCTCTTATCTCTGACATTCAAAGCTGTTGCTAACGTGCCGGGGCGTGCCCTGTGTCACAGTGGCAAGCATCGACTTTTATGGCGCGCTTGTTATAGTTGCTCGGTTATTAATCACAAAATAATTACTGTGCTGCCAAGCCGCGGCTGAGGATGCCTGCCATGTCCGACTATCAAGCCTTCCGCGTCGAGCTGGTGGACAAGATCGCCCACGTGCAGATCAACCGTCCGGACAAGATTAACGCCATGAATGCCGACTTCTGGCGTGAGATCATCGAGATATTCCAATGGGTCGACGACACCGATGCAGCGCGTGTGGTGGTGCTCTCCGGGGCGGGCAAGCACTTCTCCTCAGGCATTGACCTGATGCTGCTGGCGTCTGTCGGCGCCCAACTGGGCAAGGACGTCGGTCGCAACGCCACCGCGCTGCGTCGCAAGATTCTCGAACTGCAAGCCTCCTTCAATGCTGTCGACAACTGCCGCAAGCCGGTGCTGGCGGCCATCCAGGGTTATTGCATCGGTGGTGCCATCGATCTGATCAGCGCCTGCGACATGCGCTATTCCACTGTCGATGCGCAGTTCTCGATCAAGGAAATCGATATGGGCATGGCTGCCGATGTGGGCACCCTGCAACGCCTGCCGAGCATCATCGGCGACGGCATGATGCGTGAGCTGGCTTACACCGGACGCAGCATCGACGGCCACGAGGCGGCTCGCATCGGCCTGGTCAACCGCACCTATGAAGATCAGGAGGCCCTGCTGGCCGGGGTAATGGAAACTGCCGCGCAAATCGCTGCCAAGTCGCCGATTGCCGTACGCGGTACCAAGGAAATGATTCGCTACATGCGCGATCACCGCGTCGACGACGGCCTGGAATATATCGCCACCTGGAACGCCGCGATGCTCCAATCCGAAGACCTGCGCCTGGCCATGTCAGCGCACATGACCAAGCAGAAGCCGGAGTTCGCCGACTGATGCCGTATTCGCTGATGTTCGTTGCGAGGCCTATCGCATGGTAAGTGGAGCCACATCGCTGAACCTGGTGCGCGACGAGCTGTTCGTGACCATGGAGGAAGCCGAGCAGAGCCTTGAGCATTTCATCGCCGAGCGGCATAACGGCAGCCTGTTGCAGCAGGCGGTGGAGAGCCTGCACCAGGTGCGCGGTACGCTCAATCTGATCGAGTTGGCAGGCGCCGAACTGCTGGCGCAGGAAGTGCTCGACCAGGCCACCGACATACCCGCTGGTGCCGGCGAGGAGCGCGATGTACAACTCGCGGCGCTGAGCAACGCGCTGCATGTGCTGCGTCGCTACCTGGAAAACGTCGACGCCCATCGCCAGGAAATGCCCGAGCTGCTGTTGCCGGCGATCAACGATCTGCGCCAGGCCGGCGTGCAACAGCCACTGCCGGAAAGCTTCTTCTTCAGCGTGCGCCTTGACCATGCGCGGCCGCACAGCGCGACCCAGGCGCTCGACGGGGCGGCCAAGCTGTCCGAAGGCAAACGCCTGCGCCATATGTATCAGGTGGGCTTGCTCGGTTTCATTCGTGAGCAAAATCCGCACGCCAGCCTCAAGCTCATGGTGCGAGCCATGGCGCGCCTGGACAGCTTGTTCGCCAACGAGCCGCGAGGGCGCATGTGCTGGATCGGCGCGGCGGCCATCGAGGCGCAATGCGATGGCCAGCTGTTGCCGCGTAAGGCGCGCAAGCAGCTGTTCTCAAGGCTCGATCGCGAACTCAAGTTGATGCTCGGCAACCCTCAGTACGAGGCGCCACGCAGCCTGCTCAAGGAGCTGCTGTACCTGGTTGCGCTGGCAGACAGCCACGGACCACTCGCCAGCGCCATGCGCGAGGTATTCGGCCTCACGCCGCTGCCATTCACCGACCACCTGCTGGAAGAGGAATACCAGCGCCTGGCCGGCCCCGGCCAGGCGGTGATGCGTTCACTGTCCACGGCGATTCGCGAGGAACTGGCCAGCGTCAAGGACATGCTCGATCTGCTCGAACGCGGCACCTTGCAAGGGGAAACCCTGGGTACCCTGCATGCGCTGCTGGGCAAGCTGGCCAAGACTCTCGGTATGGTCGGTCTCAACTCTGCGGGCAATTCGCTGAGTGCGCAGTTGCCGCACGTCGCGGCCTGGAATGAAGACACGCCACCGCAGCCGGAACAATTGCACAAGCTGGCCGATGCGGTGCTCTATGTCGAAGGTATGGTCGCCAGTCTGGAGCGGGGTGAAGGCCGCGATTCCCGGCCGGCAGCCGTCGAGCCCGGCAATGAAGCCGACTCCTTCGCCAGCCACCAGCTCAACGAAGCCCGTATCGTCGTGGTCGATGAGGCGCAGGCCGGCCTGGCCCTGGCCAAGCGCGCTATTACGGCTTATCTGGAATCCGGTGGCGACAAGATGCACCTGTCCAATGTGCCTTTCAGTCTGCAGGCCGTCCGCGGTGGTCTGTGGTTCCTCGAGCAGCGCCGCGCCGCGATGCTGGTCGGGGCGTGCGCCGACTACATCCAGACGCGCATGCTCGAATCAGGGCAGATGCCTTCGGAGCAGATGCTGGAAACCCTGGCCGATGCGCTCAGCAGCCTGGAGTACTACCTGGAAGCTGGCGCCGTCATGCGTCCTGAAACCCGCCCGAGTGTGCTCGACCTTGCCGAAGAGAGCGTCAAGGCGCTGGGCATGCCGGTGGCTGCCTGATGGTCTGGCGTAATACGTTCCTCGATCCGGCCCAGCCGGGTGGCTGGGCGCTGCTCTACAGCCAGCAGCACTTTCTTGCCGACAGCAATGGTGTGCTGTTCCCGCGTGACTGGATCAAGCGCCAGGATCTGCCGATCATCGGCGAGCAGGGCATTGGCCATTTCGGTGAGGACGCCGTCTATCTCGTACAGGTCAAACCGTCGGCCGCGCTGGATGGCTGCAACTGGCAGAGCCTGCGCCAGTTCATGTTGCAGGGCGAGGCGGAAACCTTCCGCATGCTCGCCTACGCCGCGCAGATCGGCACCTGGTACTCCGAGCATCGTTTCTGCGGCAGTTGCGGTGCGCCGACCCGGCAGCTTTCTGGCGAGCGGGCCATGCGTTGTGACAGCTGCGAATCGCAGCATTATCCGCGCCTGGCGCCGAGCATGATCGTGCTGGTGACGCGTGGCGATGAAGTCCTGCTCGCGCGTTCGCCGCGTTTCGTGACAGGGGTCTACAGCACTCTGGCGGGCTTCGTCGAACCCGGTGAGTCGGTTGAACATTGCGTGGCGCGCGAGGTGCGCGAGGAAGTCGGGCTCGAAGTGAAGAGCTTGCAGTACATCGGTAGCCAGGGCTGGCCGTTCCCACATTCGCTGATGCTCGGCTTCCATGCCGAATATGCCGGTGGCGATATCGTCATGCAGGAAGACGAAATCGAGGATGCGCGCTGGTTCCGTATCGATGATCTGCCGCCGCTGCCGGCATCGCGGTCCATCGCCCGCCATCTGATCGATCTCTACGTTGCCAGGCGCCTGGGTCTTCCCGAGCCGACGCTGCCGGTGTAAGTCGCCTTATGCAGGAGCGGCTTTAGCCGCGAACTCACCGACCATTTCGCGGCTGAAGCCGCTCCTACGCGACCCTGGATAGCCCGCCGGATTCAGCCAAACCAGTGCTGCCAGACCAGGCGGGCGGTCAGCGCCAGTACCACGGTGATGAATACCGGACGAATGAATTTCGAGCCGCCCTTGATCGCGGTGCGTGCGCCGAGGAATGCGCCGACCATCAAGGCCGCGCCCATGCTCAGGCCGAGTACCCAGGCCACCTGGCCAAAGGCGATGAACACCGCAAGCGCTGCCGCGTTGCTGACGAAGTTCATGGTGCGCGCCACACCGCTGGCACGCACCAGGTCGAGCGGATACATCAGCAGGCTGCTGACCGTCCAGAATGCGCCGGTGCCAGGGCCGGCCACGCCATCGTAGAGCCCCAGTCCCAGCCCCTGTGGCCACTGCCGGCCACGGGCAATCGGCAGGTCGTGTTCGGCTGGCGCCTCCGGCATACGGCCGAACAACAGGTAAATGCCGCAGGCGAAGACGATCACCGGCAGCATCTGGTTGAGCCAGGCGGCCGGCATCCAGTGGGCGATGATGGCTCCCAGCAGGGCGCCAATCAGCGTCGCCAGCAGGGCATTGCGCCATTGTGCGGGGTTGAACAGCTTGCGCCGGTAGAAGGTCAGGGCAGCGGTACCCGAACCGAAGGTGGCGCAGAGCTTGTTGGTGCCCAGCACCAGGTGCGGCGGCAAGCCGGCGGTCAGCAAAGCCGGAATGGTCAGCAGGCCGCCTCCACCGGCAATGGCGTCGATGAAGCCGGCGATGAAGGCGACCAGGGCGAGAATGGCTAGGGTACTGGGGTCAATGGCGAGCTCGAGGGCGAAAGGCATATCAAAGTGTCGACTTGTGGGCGAGTGCGCAGCCTGTTGGCTGTTCGTCGTGGGGAGAGCTGCGCATAATGCCGGGATTTCGTCAGAGAAGGAACGCAATCGATGCAATACGACGGGTTGGCCTGGGCCGTGGCGCTGTTGGCCGTGTTGGCGCTGCTGGTGGCATTGCGCATTCTGCTCAATACGGGCTGGTTCCTCGGTTGGTTGCGTGGCACCTGTGGTCTGGCATTTCTGGCCCTGGCCGGATTGGTCGGCCTGGTGGCGTACGACTTGTACGCCTACGAGCCGCTGCAGGCGGGCAAGCCACTGGTCACGCTGAGTTTCAAGGCCGACGGTCCGCAGCGTTATCAGGTGACGCTGCTCGAAGGTAGTCGTGAGCGCACGGTCACGCTCGAGGGCGACATGTGGCAACTCGATGGCCGTTTGATTCGCTGGAAGGGTTTGGCCGGACTGATCGGTCTTGAGCCGGGTTATCGCCTGGAGCGCCTGTCCGGCCGCTTTCTTGCCATCGAGCAGCAGGCGCTGGCGCAACATGGCCGCGTGCAATTGGCCGAAAGCCCCTATGGCATCGACCTGTGGCGCTGGCTGCGCCTGAATCAGCGTGACTTGCTGCTGTTCGATCCGCAGGCGTTGCGCGTCACCTACCTGCCGATTGCCGCTGACGCGGTCTACAGCGTTAGCCTGACACCAACGGGTTTGCTTGCCGAGCCAATGAACTCAGCGGCGGAAGCTGCGCTGAAGGATTGGTAGCGGCCAGCAGGCAGGTAGATGTAGGGTGGGTTTTAGCCCACATCGAGAGTGATTGGTGGGCTGAAGCCCACCCTACAAAGCCGGTAGCGGCGGTGGGGGCGGCAGGACGGATGCCATCTTTGTCGCCGGCCTTAGGGGTAAAAAAGCTTCGCCGACCGGCCTGCTGGTCGAACCGATGAATCCGGCAACTGAGGCCGCATTCAAGAATTGGTAGTGGCGCAGGAAGCCTGTCGTCGTTGTAGGGTGCGCCTTGCGCACCGATAAGGACGAGTGAACTGGCGGTGCGCACGGCGCACCCTACAAAAAAGGCACCTACAAGGTGCCTTTGTCGTTCTGGCATCCGGCCTCAGGAAAGGAAGCCACCGTCCACGTTCAGGGCGACGCCAGTGGTATAGCTGGAGGCGTCGCTGGCCAGGTACAGCACGGCGCCGGCCATTTCGCTCGGGTCGGCTACGCGCTTGAGCGGAATGCGCTGCAGGGCGTGCTTGAGGATGGCGTCGTTCTTGGTCAGCGCCGAAGCGAACTTGGTGTCGGTCAGGCCCGGCAGCAGGGCGTTGCAGCGAATGCCGAACTGCGCGCATTCCTTGGCGAAGACCTTGGTCATGCTGATCACGGCGGCCTTGGTCACCGAGTAGATGCCCTGGAACTCCCCCGGAGAGACGCCATTGATCGAGGCGACGTTGATGATCGAGCCGCCACCGTTTTCCTTCATCAGCTTGCCGCCTTCGATGGACATGAAGTAGTAGCCACGGATGTTCACGTCGACGGTTTTCTGGAAAGCGCCCAGGTCGGTGTCCAGCACGTTGCAGAACTGCGGGTTGGTGGCGGCGTTGTTGACCAGGATGTCGAGGCGGCCGAACTGCTCGCGGATCTGCGCGAAGACGCTCTGGATCTGCTCCATCTCGCCAATGTGGCAGGCGATGGCAGTGGCCTTGCCGCCGTCGGCAATGATGGCGTCAGCCACGGCCTGGCAGCCGTCGATCTTGCGGCTGGAAACGATCACGTGAGCGCCTTGCTGCGCCAGTAGCTTGGCGATGGCTTCGCCGATGCCGCGGCTGGCGCCGGAGACGAAGGCGATCTTGCCGTCGAGGTCGAACAGTTGGGTCTTGGACATTGTGATTACCCCGGGGTTAGAGAGTGGATTTGCCGATGACCTGCAGGCACATCTGCTCCAGCAGCTTGTTCATGTGAATGAACTGGGCGAAGCGCTTGTCCTGGGTCTGGCCATGGTAGAAGCGGTAGTAGATCTGCTGCACGATGCCGGCCAGGCGGAACAGGCCGTAGGTGTAGTAGAAGTCGAAACTGTTGATCGCGATGCCGGCCTTTTCGGCGTAGTAGTTGACGAACTGCTGACGCGTGAGCATGCCTGGCGCGTTGCTCGGCTGGCGGCGCATCAACTGCACTGGTGCCGGGTCGCCGGCTTCGATCCAATAGGCGAGGGTGTTGCCCAGATCCATCAGCGGATCGCCGATGGTGGTCATCTCCCAGTCGAGCACGCCGATGATCTGCATCGGGTTGTTCGGGTCGAGGATCACGTTGTCGAAGCGGTAGTCGTTGTGCACGATGCCTGGCTTGTGGTGGTCGGCCGGCATCTTGTCGTTGAGCCAGGCTTTGACCGGTTCCCAGGTCGGTGCGTCCGGTGTCAGCGCCTTCTCGTAGCGGTCGCTCCAGCCCTTGATCTGGCGCGCGACATAACCCTCGGGCTTGCCCAGGTCACCCAGGCCGCAGGCGTCGTAGTCGACGTTGTGCAACTCCACCAGCTTGTCGATGAAGCTCTTGCACAGCGCTGTGGTCTGCTCGGCGCTGAAGTTCAGTTCGGCCGGCATTTCCGAGCGTAGGATGATGCCCTTGACCCGCTCCATCACGTAGAACTCAGCACCGATCACCGATTCATCGGTGCAGTGCACGTAGGCCTTGGGGCAATAGGGAAAGCCGGCATTGAGCTGATTGAGAATGCGGTACTCACGGCCCATGTCGTGAGCGGACTTGGCCTTGTGGCCGAATGGCGGGCGGCGCAGGACGAATTCCTGCTGCGGGTATTCGATCAGATAGGTCAGGTTGGATGCGCCACCGGGAAACTGGCTGATTCTCGCTTCGCCGCTCAGGCCCGGGATATTGGCTTTCAGGTAGGCATCGATGACGCCAGCGTCGAGTTCTTCGCCCGTGCGGATGCGGGTGGATTGGTCAGTGAGCGCCATGCTTATCCCTTCTACTTATGATAGGTGCCCTAGATAATTGGCTAATCTAATGCTGCACCCGAGCTGTCACAAGCAATACGCGCCGTTATAGGCGGGCGTGTTGCACCTCGATCAAACTGCCTGATCAGTCATCTTCGACCTGAACCTTCGCTTGTGCGCAGGCAATAAAAAATTTCAGGAGAAATTTTTAACGTCGCGCAGCGACGGCCCGAAGGGTTGCCGCCATGGATGGCAGGCAATAAAAAACCGGAGTGCCAGGACTCCGGTTTTCGTGTCTTGCGCTCGGTTCGCCGATCAGACCGGGAACAGTTCGCCCAGCTTCATCGCCAGCATCATGTCGCCTTCAGCGCGCAGCTTGCCAGCCATGAAGGCCTGCATGCCGTCGGTTTCGCCGCTGACGATGCCCTTGAGGGTTTCGCTGTCCATGATCAGGGTCACGTTGGCGTTCGGGTTGTCGCCTTGCTCGAGGGCGCAGGTGCCGTCCTTGACGATCAGCGCGTAGTTCTCGCCATCTTCGATGTTGAACTGGAACACCAGGTCCAGGCCGGCAGCGGCGCTGGCGTTGAACTTGGATTGCATGGTTTGGGCGATGTCAGCAACACTCATGGTCTTATCCTTTTTCTCGGTTTTTTCGCGCAGCCTCGCGGCCGCAGTGGGCTGGAGCTCATCGGTAGGTAATGAGCTCCGGCGCCTTCAGCAGCTGTAGATGCACATGGCTGTTGAAGGAAGCCAGACTCACCTCACGGCCACGGAATTTCAGCTGGCTGAGCGAGGTATTGACGATTTGCCAATTCAGTTCGAAGGCCTTTGCCGAAGGCACTCCGGTGATCAGGTGTAGCAGGGCGGTGATGGTGCCGCCGGAGGTGAATACGGCAACGTTCTGTTTGCTGCCTGCGTGTTGGAGGATGCGCTGCAGACCACCTTCGACCTGCTCGATGTAGGCTTGCCAGCTTTGCAGGCCGGGTTTGTCATGCTCACCGGAAATCCAGCGATGGATCAGCTTGGCGAACAGGCGCTGGAACTCGGCGCGATTCTGCGCGCCATTGCGCAGGATATGCAGCGCTTCGGGTTCTTCCGGCAGCAGGTCTGGCAGCAGCGTGCGAATCACCGCGTCGGCATCGAATTCGTTGAAGGCCTCGTCGATATCCAGCGCAGGCGCATTGCTCATGCGTTGCAGCGCCGCATTGGCCGTGTGCTGCTGACGGCGCAGGCTGCCGCTGACGCAGCGATCGAGGGTGATGCCGAGTTGCTCGAGATGTTCGCCCAGCACTTCGGCCTGGCGCACGCCTACGGGAGACAGGACATCATAGTCGTCTGCACCGAATGAGGCCTGGCCATGTCGAATCAGATAGATGCTGCCCACGTCCGTATCGATCTCGGTACGTTGAATGTTTCGCGAGGTTATGAGGAAGCTCAGGGGCTGTCAACGAAAAAACATACGCTTGTTTGAATTGCTCGTGTGGCTGTTCCGCAGCACTGACGCGCTTGGCCGGTAAGGCGCTGCGCCGGTATGCTTGAGCCTTTGAGCGCGCAAGCGCCGCTGTATTGCCCAAGGGGGATGCGTGGAGTTTCTTAGCGAGTACGCCAGCTTTCTGGCGAAAACCCTGACCCTGGTGGTCGCCATCGTCGTGGTACTGGTGGCCATCGCTGCCACTCGCGGTCGAGGCCGGCGCGCAGGCGGCCAGCTGCAGGTACAGAAGCTCAATGATTTCTACAAGGACCTGCGCGAGCGTCTGGAGCAGAGCGTGCTGTCCAAGGACCAGCTCAAAGCTTCGCGCAAGGCCGAGGTCAAGGCCGCCAAGCAGGAGAAGAAGGCACCTCCGAGCAAACCGCGCGTGTTCGTGCTGGATTTCGATGGTGACATCAAGGCGTCGGCGACTGACAACCTGCGCCATGAAGTGACCGCGCTGCTGTCGATGGCCAAGGCCGAGGATGAAGTGGTGCTGCGCCTGGAAAGCGGTGGTGGCATGGTGCACAGCTATGGCCTGGCCTCTTCGCAGTTGGTGCGCATCCGCGACGCTGGCATTCCGCTGACCGTGTGCGTTGACAAGGTAGCCGCCAGCGGCGGTTACATGATGGCTTGCATCGGCCAGAAGATTCTCAGCGCGCCGTTCGCCATTCTCGGCTCCATCGGTGTTGTGGCGCAGTTGCCCAACGTGCATCGCTTGCTGAAGAAGCACGAGATCGACTTTGAAGTGCTGACAGCTGGTGAATACAAGCGCACCCTGACCGTGTTCGGCGAAAACACCGAAAAGGGCCGGGAGAAATTCCAGGAAGACCTGGAAACCACTCACGAGCTGTTCAAGGGCTTCGTCGCCCGGTACCGCCCGCAGCTGGATATCGACGCCATCGCCACCGGCGAAGTCTGGCTGGGCATGGCGGCGCAGGAGCGTTTGCTGGTAGACGAGCTCAAGACCAGTGATCAGTACCTGGCTGAGCGCGCCGCCGAAGCTGAACTGTTCCACCTGCATTTCGCTCAGAAAAAGAGTCTGCAGGAACGCGTCGGGCTGGCTGCGAGCATGGCTTTGGACCGTTTCGTGCTGACCTGGCTGAGTCGACTCAACCAGCAGCGCTTCTGGTAACACTTCGTTCAGGATGGGCTGTGCGGCCGGCTTGCGTCGCGCAGCAAACCACGACAAGAGGAGAGGGTGATGACCGAGTTCAAGGCCTTGCTGGTCAGTGAAGGCACCGATGGCAGCTTCCAGAGTGAAGTCGTCCAGCGCAACGTCGAGCAACTGCCGCAAGGCGAACTGCTGATCCGCGTGCGCTATTCCTCGCTCAATTACAAGGACGCGCTGTCCGCCAGTGGCAATCGTGGAGTGACCAAGGCCTATCCGCATACGCCCGGCATCGACGCAGCGGGCGTGGTCGAGGCCTCCAGCGTGGCGGAGTTCGCCGTCGGTGACGAGGTCATCGTCACCGGCTATGACCTGGGCATGAATACCGCCGGCGGCTTCGGTCAGTACATCCGCGTGCCGGCGGCCTGGGCGATCAAGCGCCCGCAGGGGCTGCCGCTGCGTGAGGCGATGATCCTCGGTACTGCCGGCCTGACCGCCGCACTGTGCGTGGACAAGCTGGAGCAGGCGGGTGTCACGCCCGAGGCCGGTACCGTATTGGTCACCGGTGCCACGGGTGGTGTCGGCAGCATTGCGGTCGTACTGCTCAAACAGCTCGGTTATCGTGTGGCCGCAGCCACCGGCAAGGCTGAGCAGGCCGAGTTTCTGCGTGGCCTGGGGGCCGACGAGATCGTAAGCCGTGAAGAGCTGCAGCAGGGCAGCGAGCGTCCGATGCTCAAGGAGCGCTGGGCGGCTGCGGTGGATACGGTGGGCGGCGATATCCTGTTCAACGTGGTCAAGTCGCTGCGCCACAGCGGCAGCGTGGCCTGCTGCGGGCTGACCGCCGGCGTCAGCTTCCAGGCTAGCGTACTGCCGTTCATCCTGCGGGGGGTCAACCTGCTGGGCGTGGACTCGGTGGAGTTGCCGCTGGTGGTCAAGGCTTCGATGTGGGACAAGCTGTCGCTACAGTGGAAGCTTGATCTTTCGGCGCTTTGCCGGGAAGTCGAGTTGGCAGAATTGCCCGAGGCCATCGACCGCATACTGGCTGGCGGCATGGTTGGCCGGATACTGGTGCGACTCGATTGAATGGGTAAACGAGGCCCGTCGATGACGGGCCTCGTGCTTTCAGGTCCTGCTCACATACATGGTGATCTCGGCGCGGAATACCGCCTTATCACCGACGTAGGCCATCACCGGTACCTTGATGTCGCCGGTCTTTCCCCAATCCACCTCGCTGCCATCGGCCACCGTGCGGATATCGCCGTCGGCCTTTGCCAGATATTCCACCGTCATTCCCCTGGGAATCCAGCGGCAATCGCCGGGGATCGAGGCGTCGGTCATGCTGCCGGCGGCGAGTTCGGCGGCGTTGCACAAAGCGATAGCGTGCACCGTACCGATGTGATTCAGCACCTCACGGCGTTTGGCAAAATGCACCTCGGCATAGCCTGGGCGCAGTTCGATCATCTGCGGTGCGATGCTAGCGAAATAAGGGGCGACTTGACCGATCATCGTACTGAAATGGCTAGCACCTGCCTGTTGGAACATCTGCAACATCTGACTCATGACTCTCTCCTGCGTGTTGGCAATTGAAGATGAGCGCGCGCCGAGGCAGTATAAGAGCATTAGAAATTTATTCTAGAAAAATATTCTAGTCGTGAGAGCCACATGTCCCGTCCATCACGCAAAGACCAGATTCTGCACGCCGCGCTGGCGTGCTTTACCGAGCACGGTGTTGATGCCACTACCATCGAGATGATCCGTGACCGTTCTGGTGCGAGCATCGGCAGTCTGTATCACCACTTCGGCAACAAGGAGCGGATCATCGCCGCGCTCTATCTGGGCGGCACTGCACAATACGCCGAGCTGCTGCAGCGCGGATTCGTCAGCGCGACCAGCGCCGAGGCCTGCGTCAAGTTGCTGGTGACCAGCTACATCGATTGGGTGGTGGCCAATCCGGATTGGGCGCGTTTCATCCTGCACAGTCGAAGCCGGGTCGAAGCAGGGGAGATGGGTGATGCCCTGCGCGAAGCCAATCGACAGCACTTCGCGCAGATTCTCACGGCGCTCGCCAAGTACCGCCAGCAGGGGCTGTTCAAGGCGCTGCCGGATGACTGTTTCGCCTCTGTGGTGATAGGCCCGACGCATGACCTGGCGCGCAACTGGCTGGCCGGCCGCACCCAGAGCGAACTGGGCGAGTGCCGTGAGCTACTGGCGCAGATCGCCTGGGACAGCGTGAAGAGCAGCGGCTAGTCGAAGCGATAGATATCCATGCCCAGTGCGCCGTAGGTGAAGCCGCTGTGCACCACGGAAAAAGCACCGCCAGCACCACGCGCGAAGAACAGGGGCAGAAGGTGTTCTTCACTTGGGTGATTACGCACGGCGTCCGGTGCCAGGCGACGATAGTGATGCAAGGCCTGTTCATCATCCGCTCCAAGCTTTTCCACTACCCAGTCGCGAAACTCCTTGGCCCAGGGCGTGATGACCTCCGGACCGGCGCGCCAGCTCAGTTCACCCAGGTTATGCGTAATACTGCCGGAGCCGATCAGCAGGATGCCTTGCTCGCGTAGGCTGGCCAGCGCCCGGCCTACCCGCGTCTGCAACTCAGGGCCTTCACGGCTTGGCAGTGACAGCTGGACTACGGGGATGTCGGCTTGCGGATACATCAGCGACAACGGTACCCAAGCGCCATGATCGAAGGGGCGCTGCGCGTCTAGCTCGGTTGCCAAACCGGCCTCATTCAATTGCTGGGCAATCTCGCCAGCCAAGGCCGGAGCGCCTGGGGCAGGGTATTGCACGGCGTAAAGCGGCGCCGGGAAGCCGCCAAAGTCGTGCCAGGTCTGCGGTTGTTCACCTGCGGTCAGCAGCAACTGGCGACTTTCCCAGTGGGCCGACACTACCACTATGGCTTTGGGGCTCGGCAATTCGGCGGCCAGTTTGGCCAGCGCTGGACCGCTGGCGCCGGGCTCCAACGCCAGCATGGGCGAACCATGGGAAATGAACAGACTGGGCAGCATGAGGACCTCCAGAGATTTGTATACATTCTCCCCGAGGCGGCCATGGATGAATAATGAGGTTTTTCAGCGATACCAATCGATTGGTTAGATGTTTAGCGCAGGTTGTCGCCGAAGGCGGTTTCTATGTTGATGCCCAGGCTGAGTACGCCGAGCAGCCGCCCATCCTCCGGATCGTGAATAGGCGCTGAGACCTTGCTCTGAAAGCTCTGGGTCGAACCGTCGTATTCGATATTGCCAATATGCACCTGGCCGGGCGCCAAACGTTGCGCCTGTTGAAAGTCATCCTCGTCGGCCTGCCAGTAATCGCTGGTGATCTCGCTGATCGCGACCAGCTGGCCAGATTGGTCGCTGAGGAATATCTCGTTGAACAGTGGCTGGTGCTGACGCGTGATGTTGGCCAGCAGCTGTGACGCCGGAGCCTGCAGCAGGCGGCGGATCAGTGGTTTCTCCTCGAACAGGCGTTCGCGCTGCCATTGGCGGTCCAGCTCGCGGATACGCTCGATGCTGGTGTTGCGTGTTGCGGCCTGGCGCAGGGCGTTGAGCAGCTCATCATGGTAAGCCCAGCGCCTCAGATGCTGGGCAGTCAACTGGCGCAGATAGTGCGCCTCCGCGTCGGTGAGCGTACTGCCTCTGGGCGCGCAGTGTTCCACCTGGCGGTTGAAGGCGTTAAGAAAGTCGGGGTGTTGCTGCAGGAAGTCGTGAGAAAAATACACTCCTAATGGTGAATAGCGTACGAAGCGCTGCTGTAAGTCCGGCTGTTTCGGTTGCTGGGAGAGGGCGCTGCGCATGACATTGTCATCGGCCAGAAACAGGTCGATTCGCCCGCGCTGGAGCAGTTCGATCAGTTGCTCCAGGCGCGGGACCTTTTGCGCAACCGTGATGCCGCGCGCCTCCAGCCAGGTCATGCTGTTGCTGCCCAGAACGCTGCCGATGCGCAGGTCGCGTTCCCATATGGGTTTGTTGAGGATTTGCGGTTCCAAGGCGTACCAGTACCATTTTTCCATCAGAAGGGGCGCGGAAAGCTGCGCATAGCCATCGACCTGGGTATCTGGTGCGGAGCTGAAGAAACCATCAGCGATGCGGCGGCTGACGTTCTGCCGGGCTCGGCTCAGGGAAGTGAGCTGGATTTGATAAGGCTGATGCAGCCGGCTGAAGATGCATTGGAGTACAGTGACCGAGCTGCCGCTGAGTTCGCCGTCGACCACCACCTGGTAAGGGTCTTCGAGGCTGGTATCGAGGCGCACGGTCGGGTGGTCTTCGTCACTGGTCTGGGCCAGCGTGGCGATGAGCAACAGCAGGCAGGGAAACAGGTGGCGATCTGGCATGGAGTCACCTGGCGCACAGGATTGTTGATTTCAGTTTAGGTGAGGGGAGCGGGATGCACGCGACATTCTGGCAAGAGCGCTGGGCGCGCAGCCAAATTGGTTTTCATCAGGAAAAGGTCAACGGCTATCTGCGTCGCCACTGGTCCGCACTCGGGCTGGCGAACGGCTCGGCGGTGCTGGTACCGCTGTGCGGCAAGAGCCTCGATCTGGCCTGGCTGGCGGAGCAGGGGCACAGGGTGATCGGCGTCGAGCTGGCCGAGCGCGCCGTTCAGGATTTCTTTACCGAACGTGACGTGCAGCCGCAGGTATCGCAACGCGGTGCATTCAAGGTCTATCAGGCGGGGGAGTTGCAGATTCTTTGTGGCGATTTTTTCGCCCTGAGCCGCGAAGACGTCGCCGACTGCCAGGCCTTCTATGACCGTGCTGCGCTGATCGCCCTGCCGCCGGAAATGCGCGAACGTTATGTCGCGCATCTGCAGGCGATACTGCCGAGCAGCTGCCAGGGGCTGCTGGTGACGCTGGTCTATGACCAGCAGCGCATGGACGGTCCGCCGTTCTCGGTCGAGGACGCCGAAGTGCAGGGGCATTTCTCCGCCGGCTGGATGCTGCGCATGGTCGAGGAAGAGGACGTGCTGGCGGGTAATCCACGTTTCGCCGACAGCGGCCTTGCCGCAGTGGACGAGCGAGTCTTTCATCTGACGCGCCGTTAGCGGTGGCGGCAGACAATGAAAAAGGCGACCCGGAGGTCGCCTTTTTCGTGTGCTGACCTGGATCAGCCCAGGCGGCGCAGCGCCTCGATACGGTCTTCCAGCGGCGGGTGGGTCATCAGCAGGCCGGCCAGGCCGTTCTTCAGGCCGCCGTTGATGCCGAAGGCGGTCAGGCTGTCAGGCATCTGCACTGGTACGCCCTGTTCGGCACGCAGGCGCTGCAGCGCGGCGATCATCGCACCGGTACCCGCCAGGCGCGCACCGGCTTCATCGGCCTTGAACTCACGTTTGCGCGAGAACCACATGACGATGATGCTGGCCAGGATGCCCAGAACCAGTTCGGCGAAGATGGTTGCCACGAAGTAGCCGATGCCGTGGCCGTCTTCATTCTTCAGGATGGCCTTGTCGACGAAGTTGCCGAAGATGCGGGCGAAGAACATCACGAAGGTGTTCACCACGCCCTGGATCAGCGCCAGGGTGACCATGTCACCGTTGGCTACGTGGCCGATCTCGTGGGCCAGCACTGCGCGCACTTCATCGGGTGAGAAGCGCTCCAGCAGGCCCTGGCTGACGGCGACCAGTGCATCGTTCTTGTTCCAACCGGTGGCGAAGGCGTTGGATTCGTAGGCCGGGAAGATACCCACTTCCGGCATCTTGATGCCGGCATCGCGCGACAGCTCTTCGACGGTCTGCAACAGCCACTGTTCATGGCGGGTGCGCGGCTGAGTGATGATCTGGGTACCGGTGCTCATCTTCGCCATCCACTTGGACAGGAACAGCGACACCAGCGAGCCGGCGAAACCGAACACGGCGCAGAAGATCAGCAGGCTGCCATGGTTCTGGCCGGTAAACCGATCGACCCCCAGCAGCTTGAGGGTGATGCTGGCGATGATCAGCACCGCCAGGTTGGTGGCCAGGAACAACATAATGCGCATCATGGTGTGAACGGACTCCTCACGGGGAAAGACTTTTACTAATGCCGGCTATATAAGGGCGCCCCCCAGGGGCTTTCAACTGGCGACTATTTCAAACTATGTCGCCTGTAGCGCTGGGCTGGGCATCGAACAATAGACGGGTAAGCCGAGCGGTACGTTCCCCATGCTGGCGCGCCAGTGCTTCGCGCAACTGGAAGGCCAGGGTGGCATGTACGCGACGTACGCTGGGAGGCAGTGGTTCGCCCTCCGGTAGAGCATGAGGAATACTGCGGGAAAGGCGCATGAAGCCTTTTTCGCTGAGTACTGCTTGATCCAGTGCGTCGTAGGCAATGGTCGACTCGAAACGCAGGTAGCCTTCCTCGGCCAGCCACAACAATGCGCCCAGGCAGGCCTGGTGGCGCTTGCTGGGCAGGCCGAACTCGTCAGGCTCCTCGCGGCCTATCAGGTCTTCCACGTACAGCGCCATCTTGCGCGGGAAGGCCTGATAGAGCATGAGCAGGCCGCTGGCAGCGTCCTTGTAGAAGTCGTCTATCTGCAGATCCATGCCGGCCTACTGGCGGTAGGTCTTGAGGAAGTTGCCGATACGGCCGATGGCCTGCTCCAGATCGTCGACGCGGGGCAGGGTGACCACGCGGAAGTGATCCGGCCACGGCCAGTTGAAGGCGGTGCCCTGGACGATCAGCAGCTTCTCCGATAGCAGCAGGTCGAGGACGAACTTCTCGTCGTTGTGGATCGGGCAGACCTTCGGGTCGATTTTCGGGAAGGCGTACAGCGCGCCCATGGGCTTGACGCAGCTCACCCCGGGGATGTCGTTGAGCAGCTCCCAGGCGCGGTTGCGCTGCTCCAGCAGACGGCCGTTGGGCAGTACCAGGTCGTTGATGCTCTGGTAGCCGCCCAGGGCGGTCTGGATCGCGTGCTGGCTCGGCACGTTGGCGCACAGGCGCATGTTGGCGAGGATATCCAGGCCCTCGATGTAGCTCTGCGCCTTGTGCTTGGGCCCGGAGATGGCCACCCAGCCGGAGCGGAAGCCGGCCACGCGGTAGCTCTTGGACAGGCCGTTGAAGGTCAGGCAGAGCACGTCCGGTGCCAGCGAGGCGGTGCTGATGTGCACGGCTTCGTCGTAGAGGATCTTGTCGTAGATCTCGTCGGAGAAGATCACCAGGTTGTGCTGGCGCGCCAGTTCGACGATGTCCTGCAGGACTTGCCTGGAATATACCGCGCCGGTCGGGTTGTTCGGGTTGATCAGCACCAGCGCCTTGGTGTTCGGCGTGATCTTGGCGCGCATGTCGGCGATATCGGGGAACCAGCCGGCCTGCTCGTCGCACATATAGTGCACCGGCTTGCCACCGGACAGCGCCACCGCGGCGGTCCACAGCGGATAGTCGGGTGCCGGGATGAGCACTTCGTCACCGTTGTTGAGCAGCGCCTGCATGGCCATGACGATCAGCTCGGAGACGCCATTGCCGAGGTAGATGTCCTCGATGGTGACGCCTTCGACCTGCTTCTGCTGGTAGTACTGCATCACCGCCTTGCGTGCGCTGAACAGACCCTTGGAGTCGCTGTAGCCCTGCGCGGTGGGCAGGTTGCGGATGACGTCCTGGAGGATCTCTTCAGGGGCCTCGAAACCGAACGGCGCCGGATTGCCGATGTTCAACTTGAGGATGCGGTGGCCTTCCTCTTCCAGACGCTTGGCGTGCTTGAGCACCGGCCCGCGAATGTCGTAACAGACGTTGGCGAGCTTGTTCGATTTGCTGACCTGCATGTAAGGAATCCCGAGCTAAGGAAAACCCACTGAAGCACGCTGCAAAATTCTCCCGGCGGGGAATCTTGGCAGCCCGTAACGTGGGTGACAGACTGGGGTCGAATCATACGTGGCGACCTGGGCGCGGCAAAGGTGCCAGCCCTGCTTTTTTCTGGCCTGCCACGCGCCGCACACTCGTGTCGCGGCCCGGAAACTTCTCAATCGAGGCTTCCGCGGTCGATTTCCTCATGGGAGTGCTGGCGTCACGCGCGAAACCCGTGTTGCCCATTACCGAGGAGGAAACCCGCTCGTGGATAAAGTCGACAAGTCGTTGGACACCTGGCGTGAAGAACTGACCGACGAGCAGTTCCATGTCTGTCGCCTGGGAGGGACGGAGCGACCATTCACCGGTGCCTACCACGACAGCAAGACCCCAGGCGTCTACCACTGCGCCTGCTGTGGCGAAGCCCTGTTCGATTCGGACGCCAAGTACGATTCCGGCAGTGGCTGGCCAAGCTATTTCCAGCCGATCAACGACGAGGTGATCGCCAGCCTCGACGATTACAGCCATGGCATGCATCGCATCGAGGTCAAATGCGCCAAGTGCGATGCCCATCTGGGGCACGTGTTCCCGGATGGCCCTCGGCCGACGGGGCTGCGTTACTGCATCAATTCGCTGTCGCTGAAACTGGTGCCGCGGGATTGATTACGGCGCGCCAGGCACCTTGCGTGCCTGGCACTTAGGGTTCAACTCTGCTGCTCTAAAGGCTGGCGGCTTTCTTCCAGGGCGTTGCAGGCCTGCTGGATCATGTCTTCGGTGATCGGCACTTCGCGGCCCTGACCATCAATGATAAAACCCACCGGCGCATGCGATTGCTGGGTGGCGGGATGTTGGGCATTGTCTTGCAAGCTCATGGCCTGTCTCCTCATTGGTAGTGCGCGCCAGTCTAGGAGGGCTAGATGAAGGCGCGGTGACAGCTGCGACGGCGGAACTCCGTCACAAAACACTTGGCAAAAGTCGTATTGCAGGCTGCGTGCCAGCCTGTATGGAACGAGGGATAAATGGCGCGTTTTCGTATCGGTCTGATCATCAATCCACTGGCCGGGCTGGGTGGCCCGGCCGCCTTCAAGGGCAGCGACGGCATGGCCAGCCAGGCGCTGGCCATGGGTGTCGAGCCCAGAGCGGCGCAACGTACGCGTACCGCGCTTGAACAGTTGTCGACCCTCCATGAACGCATTGAGTTCGTCAGCTATCCCGGCGCCATGGGTGGCGATCTACTGGCGCAGATGGGCTTCGAGCATCGCTTGCTGGGTGAGTTGGGCGAGGGCGCGACCACCGCCGAAGATACCCGCCGTGCGGTGCGGCAGCTTCAGGACGCCGGCGTGGCGCTGATTCTGTTCGCTGGCGGTGACGGTACTGCTCGTGATGTCTGTGCGGTGGTGAACGCGTCGCAGCCTGTGCTGGGCATTCCGGCAGGGGTGAAGATCCAGTCTGGCGTCTATGCCATCAGCCCACGGGCAGCAGGCGAACTGACTGCGCGACTGGTCGAAGGCGGTCTGGTGCGCCTGGCCAGTGGCGAAGTTCGCGATATCGACGAGGCTGCCCTGCGCGAGGGGCGTGTGACCGCTCGCTGGTATGGCGAGTTGTGCGTGCCGCAAGAGGGCGGCTATGTGCAGGCAGTCAAGCAGGGTGGGATGGAGTCCGAAGAGCTGGTGCTTGCCGATCTGGCCGCCTGGCTGGAGAGTGAATGGGAGCCGGGCGTTCGCTACGTGTTCGGCCCCGGCTCGACGCTGCACGGCTTGGCGCAGAATCTTGGGCTGGAAACTACCTTGCTCGGTGTCGATGTGATCGAGGATGGCCGGGTGATCGCCCGCGACGTCAACGAAGCCGAGCTGTTCGCGCTGGTAGAAGGACATGCGACCTACTTGTTGGTGACCGCAATCGGCGGCCAGGGGCATATCATTGGTCGCGGTAATCAGCAGATCAGCCCGCGTGTGCTGCGCGCCGTCGGCCTGGAGCGCCTGCGCGTGGTCGCCACCAAACGCAAGCTGGCGACGCTGGAGGGCCGGCCGCTGCTGGTCGATAGTGGTGACGTGACGCTGGATGATGCCTTCCCCGATGCCGTGCGGGTGTGGGCGGGTTACAAGGAAGAGTTGCTCTACCCCCTGAGTCGATAGGAGATCGCAATGCGCATGCTGGTTCTACTGCTGGCTTGGTCGCTGGCGCTTGCCGCGCAGGCCATCGAAGCTGACAGGCTGGTGCTGGATGCACGCAAGCAGGTCGGCGTGACTCTGGGTTATGACCCGGCCTACCGACAGTTGAGTTATCCCGGTGGCGACGTACCTATGGCTACCGGCGTGTGCACCGACGTGGTGATCCGTGCGCTGCGGCAGCAGGGACTGGATCTGCAGGAGGCGGTGCACCGCGACATGCGCGGCAACTTTGCCGTCTACCCGAAGAACTGGGGCCTGAGTCGACCGGACAGCAACATCGACCACCGTCGCGTGCCCAATCTGATGACCTGGTTCAAGCGCCAGGGCTGGTCGCTGCCGGTCAGTCAGGACGCCGATTCCTACCGAGCCGGCGATATCGTCACCTGGGATCTGGGGCGTGGCCTGACTCACATCGGCATCGTCAGCGATCGTCAGGCGTCAAATGGTGCGCCGCTGATCCTGCATAACATCGGCCGGGGCACGCAGGAGGAAGACATCCTGTTCACCTACCGCATCACCGGCCATTACCGCCCGCAGGCGCAACAGGTGGGTGCCACGCGATGACGCAAGCGTCGTTACCACCCGGCTTGTCTGCAGGCGAGCGCGTCGTGCTGTTCGACGGCGTCTGCAAGCTGTGCAACGGCTGGGCGAAATTCCTTATCCGCCATGACCGGCAGCACCGGTTTCGTCTGGCTTCGGTGCAGTCCCCCCAGGGGCAGGCGTTGCTGGCCTGGTACGGGCTGCCCACCGACCGTTTCGACACCATGGCGCTGATCGATGATGCCGGGCTGCATGTGCGCTCCACGGCGCTGCTGCGCATTCTTGCCCGATTGCCCCAGCCCTGGCGTGCGTTCTCATGGTTGCGGCTGATTCCGCGGCCGCTGCGGGATTGGTGCTATGACCGCGTCGCGCTGAACCGCTATCGCCTGTTTGGCCGGCATGACGTATGTATGCTGCCTTCAGCAGACCACGCCGAGCGTTTTCTACATGACTGAGCGGCGCCTGGCGTACATCGCCTGGCTTGCACGGCTGGCGCTGGCCGCAGTCTTCATTTGGCATGGCCTGGCGCCAAAAATCCTCTGGCTGAGCCCTGATGAGGTGGCGATGATCGGTGCGCACGGCTTGCCCGATCACCCGTTGTTCGCACCGGAGCTGATCGCCCGTATCGGAGGCATCGCCGAGGTATTGCTGGGCATTGCGCTGCTGACCATTCGCCGTCAGCGCTGGCCTCTGCTGTTGGCCGGTGGGGCATTACTGTTGCTGCTGCTTGATGTGGCGCTGCTGAGCCCCCATCTGTTGATCCAGGCGTTCAATCCGCTTTCTACCAATCTGGCTGCATTGGCACTGTGCGCAGTGGCCTGGTTGGCCGAGGCGCCCACGGTTACCGACCCCTGAGGCTCGTATGATCTCGATGCTGTCTTCTCGTCAGCGCGGCGCGATGCGCCTGGCCTGGCGTTTCATCGCGCCTTATCGCGGTCGTGTAGTGGGTGCGCTGCTGGCCTTGCTGTTCACAGCGGCGATCACCCTGTCCATGGGGCAGGGCATCAAGCTGCTGGTGGATCAGGGACTGGCCACGCAATCCCCAGCCGCATTGCGTCAGTCCCTGCTGTTGTTCTTCGTGCTGGTGCTGGCACTGGCCTTCGGCACCTACACACGCTTCTATCTGGTGTCATGGATCGGCGAGCGGGTGGTGGCCGACATTCGGCGGCGGGTGTTCGATCACCTGATCGAGCTGCATCCCGGCTTCTACGAGAGCAATCGCAGTTCGGAGATCCAGTCGCGGCTGACCGCCGACACGACGCTGTTGCAGTCGGTGATCGGCTCGTCACTGTCGATGGCGCTGCGCAACCTGATCATGCTGATTGGCGGCAGCGTGTTGCTGGTGATCACCAATCCCAAGCTCAGCGGTATCGTCCTGCTGGCCTTGCCCCTGGTGGTGGCACCGATCCTGCTGTTCGGCCGCCGTGTGCGTGCGCTGTCGCGGCAGAGTCAGGATCGCGTGGCCGATGTTGGCAGCTACGTCGGCGAGGTGTTGGGGCAGATCAAGACGGTGCAGGCCTACAACCATCAGAACGAGGACAAGCGACGCTTTGGCGAGTCGGCTGAGGCGGCTTTCGATGTGGCGCGCAAGCGCATCGCTCAGCGTTCCTGGCTGATCACCGTGGTCATCGTGCTGGTGCTCGGTGCGGTAGGGGTGATGCTCTGGGTCGGCGGCATGGATGTGATCGCCGGGCGCATTTCCGGCGGTGAGCTGGCGGCATTCGTGTTCTACAGCCTGATCGTCGGTTCGTCCTTCGGTACCTTGAGCGAGGTGATCGGTGAACTGCAGCGCGCAGCCGGAGCGGCGGAGCGTATTGGCGAGCTGCTGCGCTCCAGCAATGCCATTGTCGCGCCGGACGAGCCGCAACATCTGCCGCATCCTGTGCAGGGCATTATCGAGCTACAGGGCGTGCGTTTCGCCTATCCATCGCGTTCGGACAGTTACGCCATCGATGGCGTCGATCTGCGGGTGGCAACTGGTGAAACGCTGGCGCTGGTCGGGCCGTCCGGAGCTGGCAAGTCGACGCTGTTCGATCTGCTGCTGCGCTTCTTCGACCCGCAGGCCGGGCGCATCCTCATCGATGGCGTGCCGATCGATCAACTGGACCCGCGTGAGCTGCGTGCCTGCTTCGCCCTGGTTTCGCAGAACCCGGCGCTATTCTTCGGCTCGGTCGAGGACAACATTCGCTATGGTCGCCTCGATGCCAGCCAGGCCGAGGTGGAAGCTGCCGCGCGGGCCGCACACGCTGATGAGTTTATCCAGCGCCTGCCGCAGGGTTACCAGACTCATCTGGGCGAAGCTGGGCTCGGGCTTTCCGGCGGGCAGCGCCAGCGTCTGGCCATTGCCCGAGCGCTGTTGGCTGATGCCCCGATCCTGCTGCTCGATGAGGCGACCAGTGCGTTGGATGCCGAGAGTGAACATCTGATCCAGCAGGCACTGCCCTCGCTGATGGCCGGGCGTACCACCTTGGTGATCGCTCACCGTCTGGCCACGGTCAAGCAGGCGGATCGCATTGCGGTGATCGAGCAAGGGCGCCTGGCTGCAATCGGTCGGCATGCCGAGTTGATCGCGACCAGCCCGCTGTACGCGCGCTTGGCCGAGTTGCAGTTCGGCAGCTAGCTCTTCGGTTTGATGGTCGCAGCCGCGCCAGCCGAGGCGACGATGATCGCGCCCACGGCCAGCCATTGGCCCCAGAGCAGCTTCTCGCCGAGAAAGGCCAGGCCGCACATTGCGGCGACGGCTGGTTCCAGGCTCATCAATACGCTGAAGGTGCGCGCTGGCAGACGCGTCAGCGCCACCATTTCCAGGCTGTAGGGCAGGGCGGACGACAACACCGCGACGCCGAGAGCGATAGGCAGCAGGTCGAGGCTGAGTAGGTCGCTGCCTGCGTGCCAGGCGCCGATGGGCAAGACCAGTAGTGCGGCGACCCAGGTGCCCAGGGCCACGGTGTGGCGACCATGCTGGGCGCCGGCCTTCTGCCCGAAGACGATGTACAACGCCCAGCAGATACCGGCGCCGAGCGCCAAAGCCGCACCGAGCGGGTCGATGGCGTGCTGCGTGGCGCCGGTGGGCAGCAGCATCCACAACCCGGCGATGGCCAGGATCACCCAGACGAAGTCCAGCAGGCGGCGTGAGGAAAACAGCGCCAGTGCCAGTGGGCCGGTGAACTCCAGTGCCACGGCGATGCCCAGCGGGATACTCTGCAGCGACATGTAGAACATCAGATTCATGCCGCCCAGCGCCAGGCCATACGCCAGCAGGGCATGGCACTTGCGCAGGTCCAGGCGGGCCCGCCACGGCTGCATCACCAGCGACAGGATGATCGCGCCGAGTACCAGGCGCAGGGCTGTCGTGCCTTCGGCGCCTACCAGCGGGAACAGGTTCTTGGCCAGCGAGGCGCCGCTCTGGATCGAAACCATGGCCACCAAGAGCAGGGCGATGGGGACAAGAAGGGCGGAGCGTGGCATGGGGGTGTCCTGGTGGTGATCAGCAAAGAAAAAACCGGCCGCTGGGGCCGGTTCTTCGTGGCGCCTAGTGGCTGCCAGGCCGTTGAAAAAACGTAGGCGAGGCAGGCAAGACAAGGCAAAAGTGACCGAAAAAGCGGAGTTTACAAGCTGTAAATGAGCATTTTGAGGTCGCTTTTAACGCGGTATTGCCAACGTAGGTAGTTTTTCAACGGGCTGTTAGCGGTATTCGCAGAGGTAGGCGGTATCCACGGCCACCTTGAGCTGGAACTTGCTATTGGCCTCGACGGTGAACTGGCTGCCGGCCTCGAAGGTGTTCCAGCTGTCGCTGCCCGGCAGTTTCACGGTCAGGGCACCGGCGACGACATGCATGACTTCCAGCTGGCTGGTGCCAAATTCGTATTCACCCGGGGCCATCACGCCGATGGTGGCAGGACCCTCGGCCATGGCGAAGCCGATGGATTTGACGGTGCCGTCGAAGTACTCGTTGACCTTGAACATCTGCGATTCCTCGGAAGGAGTTGGGGAAATTGTCGGGAGCCGTTCGTAGCGTCGCCTGACGACGGTACGAAGAATGGCTGCCTTAAGCGGCAGGCCATAAAAGGGTCGCCAGTATGCCCAAGCGGCTTTTCTTCGTCATTAGTCTTTGAGAGGAAGTACCAATGGCAATAAGCGTGCGGTATTGCGTGCGTCCTCGAGAGCTCTGTGCTGCTGCCCTTGAAATTGCATGCCGGCCAGCTGCAACGCACTGTGCAGGCCAATTGGGCGCTGGAGTTGGCGGGCCTTGGCGAAAGCCTGCTTCAGATTCAGGTGGGGAACCTCAGACAGCAAGCTGTTCAAGTGGTGCTGGCGCCATTCCTGCTCCAGTTGGCGGCGGTCGTAGTCGCCCCAACTGCTCCAGCCCACCAGGCGAGGAGCATGTTGGGTCAGCCAGCGCTCGAACTGGGCCCAGACTTGTGGCATTGGCGCAGCGCTATCGACATCGCTCTGGGTGATGTGGGTGAGCTCACGGCAGAAGTCTGTCAGACACGGGCGCCGCTGTGGTTTGACGATGCGCTGAAAGTGATCGCGCTCATGGCCGTCCACGCCAACCAGACTGGCACCGATCTCGATGATTTCCATTTCTTCCATCGGCCAGCCACCTTCGTCGGTCGTGGCTTCCAGGTCGATGACCAACCAATGTCCCATTGGTGCTCCTAGTCGTTCGCAAGGCCTTGCTCGGGGCCGATTGGCAGGCAGTATGGAAGGCCTTTCCGGCCAGGGCAAACGTCGTGTTAGGCTCTGCTGCCTATGTCTGCAGGAGGTTGTTATGGCAAAGGTCGCATTTATCGGCTTGGGCGTTATGGGGTATCCGATGGCCGGGCATCTTGCCCGCAAGGGGCATCAGGTGACGGTCTACAATCGTTCGCCTGGCAAGGCCGTGCAATGGGTGGCGGAATATGCTGGCAGCAGCGCGGCGACCCCGCGCGAAGCAGCAGAGGGCGCCGAGTTGGTGATGTGCTGCGTCGGCAATGATGATGATCTGCGCAGCGTGATTCTGGGTGAGCAGGGCGCCTTTGCTGGTATGGCGCCAGGTGCCATCCTGGTCGACCACACCACTGCTTCGGCTGACGTGGCGCGTGAGCTTGCGGCTGTCGCGACCGAGCGTGGCCTGGGTTTCCTCGATGCGCCGGTGTCTGGTGGCCAGGCCGGTGCGGTCAATGGCGTGCTGACCGTGATGGTCGGCGGCGAGCAGCAGGCCTACGCGGCGGCAGAGCCGGTGATCCAGTGCTACGCGCGCATGATGCGTCTTATGGGGCCGGCCGGCAGCGGCCAGTTGAGCAAGATGGTCAACCAGATTTGCATCGCTGGCCTGGTGCAGGGGCTGGCCGAGGCGCTGAACTTCGCCCAGTGCGCGGGCCTCGATGGTCATGCGGTGGTCGATGTGATCAGCAAGGGAGCGGCGCAGTCGTGGCAGATGGAAAATCGCTACAAGACCATGCTGGCCGGTGAGTTCGATTTCGGCTTCGCGGTCGACTGGATGCGCAAGGATCTTTCTATCGTGCTCGAGGAGTCTCGTCGCAATGGCGCTCAACTGCCGGTGACAGCGCTGGTGGATCAGTTCTACGCCGATGTTCAGGGCATGGGCGGCGGGCGTTGGGACACTTCGAGCCTGCTGGCGCGCCTGCAGCGTAACCGCCAGTAGGCCTATGCTGCTGGAGGCGGTCGGGTTGGAAGCCAAAGCAGGGTGCACCGGCCCGCCAAAGATATCGACGGATGGCGCGCGGCTGATTAGGATCGCCGCCGTTCGTTTGTAGTCGAGGTCGTTTCATGGAGTGTCGTGCCGGTTGCGGTGCCTGCTGCATCGCGCCTTCCATCAGCTCGCCGATTCCAGGTATGCCGAACGGCAAGCCGGCAGGTGTGCGCTGCATCCATCTCAATGCCGAGTTCCTCTGCGCCATTTTCGGCCGCCCTGAGAGGCCTGCTGTATGCGCGGGCTTCAAGGCGGAAGAACAGCTCTGCGCGGATGATCGCGAAAGCGCCATTCGCATGTTGGGGTGGCTGGAGCAGGCGACTGCCTGATGATCTGAACCGCTTGCCCCCTCGTGGGTCGAATCGCAAACAGTCCCACCGGGAGTTGCTCGAAGATGATGCGTTTTTCCGTTCTGGCGATGCTGATGTGTGCGACTGCTGCCCAGGCTGCCGAAAGGCAGTGGCAGCTGGAGCGTGAAGAAGATGGTGTCAGCGTGTACCTGGCCGATGTGCCGGGGTCCAAGTACAAGGCTTACCGCGGCGTGGTGACGATCAATGGCGATCTAGCTGCCGTGCAGGCCGTGCAGGAGGACGTCGCAGGTTCCTGTGCCTGGATCTTCAGTTGTCAGCAACAGCGCCTGCTGGAAACCAAAGGCGATGTGAGTGAGCTGTACACCCGTTTCGAAATGCCCTGGCCGGTGAAAGCTCGCGACTCGGTTATTCAGGTGACGACGCAAACCGATGCCGATGGCAGCGTGACCCGGCTGCTCAAGGCGGTGCCAGAGCGCTTGCCGGAGGAGAAGGACTTCGTCCGCGTGCAGCGCGTCGATGGGCAGTGGCACCTGAAACCGCTGGATGGCGGCAAGGTGGAAGTGACGTACGAGGTGCATACCGAGCCGGGCGGCAGCGTGCCGTCTTGGTTGGCCAACAGTTTCGTCGTCGATGCGCCGTTGCAGACCCTGCAGGGCTTGCGGGCTAAGGTGGAAGGGCGCTGAACCAGTAGCGCTTCCCGTAATAAAAAAGGCTGCCAGATTGGCAGCCTTTTTTGTCTCGCGGTGCTATCAGCCGCGGTCGGCTGGCAGGTCGCGCTGCTCGTAACCGGTGTACAGCTGACGCGGGCGGCCAATCTTGTACGGGCCGGAAAGCATTTCCTTCCAATGTGAGATCCAGCCGACGGTACGCGCCAGGGCGAAGATCACGGTGAACATCGAGGTCGGAATGCCGATGGCTTTGAGGATGATGCCCGAGTAGAAGTCCACGTTCGGGTAGAGGTTGCGCTCCTTGAAGTAAGGATCGTTGCGCGCGATCTCTTCCAGCTTCATCGCCAGTTCCAGCTGCGGATCGTTGATACCCAGCTCGGCCAGTACTTCGTCGCAGGTCTGCTTCATGACCTTGGCGCGCGGGTCGAAGTTCTTGTAGACGCGGTGGCCGAAGCCCATCAGCTTGAACGGGTCGTCCTTGTCCTTGGCCTTGGCCACGAATTTTTCGATGTTGTCCACGCTGCCGATCTCATCGAGCATGGTCAGCACCGCTTCGTTGGCGCCACCGTGGGCCGGGCCCCACAGCGCGGCGATGCCGGCGGCGATACAGGCGAACGGGTTGGCGCCCGAGGAGCCAGCCAGGCGTACGGTGGAGGTGGAGGCGTTCTGCTCGTGGTCGGCATGGAGGATGAAGATCTTGTCCATCGCCTTGGCCAGCACCGGGCTGATCGGTTTGATCTCGCACGGGGTGTTGAACATCATGTGCAGGAAGTTTTCCGCGTAGTTCAGGTCGTTACGCGGGTACATCATGGGTTGACCCATGGAGTACTTGTAGGTCATGGCGGCGATGGTCGGCATCTTGGCCACCAGGCGCATGGCCGATACTTCGCGGTGCTGCGGGTTCTTGATGTCCAGCGAGTCGTGATAGAAGGCGGACAGGGCGCCGACCACGCCGCACATGATGGCCATCGGGTGAGCATCGCGGCGGAAACCGTTGAAGAAGGTCTTCAACTGTTCGTGAACCATGGTGTGGTTCTTGATGGTGCTGACGAACTGGGCCTTCTCTTCCTTGCTCGGCAGTTCGCCGTTGAGCAGCAGGTAGCAGGTTTCCAGGTAGTCGGATTGCTCGGCGAGTTGCTCGATGGGGTAGCCGCGGTGCAGCAGAATCCCTTTGTCGCCGTCGATGTAGGTGATCTTCGACTCGCAAGAGGCGGTCGACATGAAACCAGGATCAAATGTGAACCGACCCGTGGCGGTCAGGCTCCGCACATCTATTACTTCGGGACCAACAGTGCCGGTCAGAACGGGCAGTTCGACGGGGGCATTGCCCTCGATGATCAACTGCGCTTTTTTGTCAGCCATATGTGGCCTCCTAGTTATGCTTGAAATCATCAGACAGCCCCCCACGCAGGGCCCGCACCACTATAGTGAGATAAATCCGAAAGTCAATTTGCGAGAACCCAGACAGTAGAAGGGTTTGCGCGTGATTTTCAACGAAAAAAGGCCGCTATTTACGCCATTTGTTTAAAGGCTGCAATGCGCTTTTTGGGGTAGGGCATTGCATTGTCATTAGTCTGCTAACTGTCTATACTCTGCGCCCGACCGCCAGGGGCTTTGCGGCCATATCATGGCGGTCGTCACTCCTTGGGTGATGGGTACCTGACCAGTGCACTTCCCAACAACTTTGCCCTGATAGTTAGGGGCTCTCAGTGTGATAAAAAGCCGTGAATAGCCAACGACCTGTAAACCTAGACCTTAGGACTATCAAGCTCCCAGTCACCGCTTACACCTCCATTCTTCACCGTATCTCCGGTGTCATCCTCTTTGTCGGTATCGCCATTCTGCTGTTCGGCCTCGACAAGTCGCTGACCTCCGAAGAGGGCTTCGCCCAGGTGAAAGAATGCCTGACCAGTCCGCTGGCCAAGTTCGTGATCTGGGGTCTTCTTTCCGCTCTGCTGTATCACCTGGTGGCCGGCGTGCGCCACTTGATCATGGACATGGGCATCGGCGAGACGCTGGAAGGCGGCAAGCTGGGCTCGAAAATCGTCATCGCCGTTGCGGCGGTCGTGATCGTGCTGCTGGGGGTATGGATATGGTAACTAATGTCACGAATTTCTCGCGTTCGGGCCTCTATGACTGGATGGCGCAACGCGTTTCTGCGGTCGTTCTTGCGGCTTACACGCTGTTTCTGCTGGGCTATGTGATCTGCAATCCGGGCATGGGCTACGCCGAGTGGCATGGTCTGTTCTCGCATACCGCAATGCGCATTTTCAGCCTGCTGGCTCTGGTTGCACTGAGCGTGCACGCCTGGGTTGGCATGTGGACCATTTCCACCGACTACCTGACGCCGATGGCGCTGGGCAAGTGGGCGACTGGTGTGCGTTTCCTGTTCCAGGCCGTGTGTGGCATCGCCATGTTCGCGATGTTCGTCTGGGGCGTGCAGATTCTGTGGGGTTTCTGATTCATGGCTAGCATCCGTACTCTTTCCTATGACGCCATCATCGTAGGTGGCGGCGGCGCCGGCATGCGTGCTGCGCTGCAATTGGCTCAGGGCGGTCACAAGACTGCCGTGGTCACCAAGGTGTTCCCGACTCGCTCGCACACCGTTTCCGCTCAGGGTGGCATTACCTGCGCCATCGCCTCGGCCGACCCGAACGACGATTGGCGCTGGCACATGTACGACACCGTCAAGGGTTCCGACTATATCGGCGACCAGGACGCGATCGAGTACATGTGTTCCGTTGGGCCGGAGGCTGTGTTCGAGCTCGAGCACATGGGCCTGCCGTTTTCCCGTACCGAGCAGGGCCGCATCTATCAGCGTCCGTTCGGCGGTCAGTCCAAGGGGCCGGACAATCCGACCCAGGCGGCTCGTACCTGCGCCGCTGCCGACCGTACCGGTCACGCGCTGCTGCACACCCTGTATCAGGCCAACCTGAAAGCCGGCACCTCGTTCCTCAACGAGTGGTATGCCGTTGACCTGGTGAAGAACCAGGATGGCGCCATCGTCGGCATCATCGCCATCTGCATCGAGACTGGCGAGACCGTCTACATTCGCTCCAAGGCCGTGGTCCTGGCAACTGGCGGTGCTGGCCGTATCTACGCCTCCACCACCAACGCCCTGATCAACACCGGTGATGGCGTGGGCATGGCCCTGCGTGCCGGTGTGCCGGTGCAGGACATCGAAATGTGGCAGTTCCACCCGACCGGTATCGCTGGCGCTGGTGTGCTGGTTACCGAAGGCTGCCGTGGCGAGGGTGGTTACCTGATCAACGCCCATGGCGAGCGCTTCATGGAGCGTTATGCTCCGAACGCCAAAGACCTGGCTGGCCGCGACGTGGTTGCGCGCTCCATGGTCAAGGAAGTCATCGCCGGCAACGGCTGTGGCCCGAACAAGGACCACGTGCTGCTGAAGCTCGATCACCTGGGCGAGGAAGTGCTGCACAGCCGCCTGCCAGGCATTTGCGAGCTGTCGAAGACCTTCGCTCACGTCGATCCGGTCGTCGCTCCGGTCCCGGTCATCCCGACCTGCCACTACATGATGGGCGGCGTTGCCACCAACATTCATGGCCAGGCCATCACCCAGGATGCCAGCGGCAAGGACACCATCATCGAAGGCCTGTTCGCTGTTGGTGAAGTCGCCTGTGTATCGGTACACGGCGCCAACCGTCTGGGCGGAAACTCGCTGCTTGACCTGGTGGTATTCGGCCGCGCCGCTGGTCTGCACCTGGAAAAAGCGCTGAAAGAAGGCGTGGAGGTCCGTGGTGCCAGCGAAACCGACATCGAGCAGTCGCTGTCGCGTTTGGCTGGCGTCAACGAGCGCAGCACTGGCGAAGACGTGGCCCCGCTGCGTAAAGAACTGCAACAGTGCATGCAAAACTACTTCGGTGTATTCCGTACCGGCGAATACATGCAGAAGGGCATCCAACAACTGGCCGACCTGCGTGAGCGCATCGCGAAAGTCAAAATCGCGGACAAGAGCCAGGCGTTCAACACTGCGCGTATCGAAGCGCTGGAACTGCAAAACCTGCTCGAAGTCGCCGAAGCGACCGCAGTGGCTGCCGAGGCTCGTAAAGAGTCCCGCGGTGCACACGCTCGTGAAGATTTCGAGGAGCGCGACGATCAGAACTGGCTGTGCCACTCCCTGTACTTCCCGGGCGAGAAGCGCGTAGCCAAGCGTGACGTGAACTTCGCGCCGAAGACCGTTCCGGCATTTGAACCCAAGGTTCGGACTTATTAAGGGTGACTGATATGTTGCAAGTCAGTGTTTATCGCTACAACCCGGAGAAGGACGCTGCTCCGTTCATGCAGGACTTCCAGGTCGACACCGGCGGCAAGGACATCATGGTCCTCGACGTACTGGCGCTGATCAAGGAACAGGACGAAGGCTTCTCCTACCGCCGCTCCTGCCGTGAAGGCGTCTGTGGCTCCGACGGCATGAACATCAACGGCAAGAACGGCCTGGCCTGTATCACGCCGATCTCCGCTGCCGGCCTCAAGGGCGGCAAGCTGGTGATTCGCCCGTTGCCGGGTCTGCCGGTTATTCGTGACCTGGTCGTCGACATGAGCATCTTCTACAAGCAGTACGAGAAGGTGCAGCCGTTCCTGCAGAACGATACGCCGGCTCCGGCCATCGAGCGTCTGCAGTCGCCGGAAGAGCGTGAGAAGCTCGACGGCCTGTACGAGTGCATCCTGTGCGCGTGCTGCTCGACCAGCTGCCCGTCGTTCTGGTGGAACCCGGACAAGTTCCTCGGTCCCGCTGCACTGCTGCAGGCCTACCGCTTCCTGGCCGACAGCCGTGACACCAAGACCGCCGAGCGTCTGGCGTCTCTGGACGATCCGTTCAGCGTGTTCCGCTGCCGCGGCATCATGAACTGCGTGAACGTGTGCCCGAAGGGTCTGAACCCGACCAAGGCCATCGGTCACGTGCGTAACATGCTGCTGCAGAGCGGTACCTGATTCGCAAGTTGCTGTACCTGTAACACCTGCATACCGGCTTCGGCCGGTATTGCAGCAAAAGCCAGAGCCGAAGCCCACAAAGCCGCGGCTCATACTCGAAAAATATGACGACCAGCAGGGGCATCCGGGCTGGTACCCGGACTATCTGCGGGAACCCAAGTGGCTTCATCCGAGTCGCAGCAACATGACTTTGATTGGAGCCATGCGGTATTCACGCCGGTGGTGTCCCCTTACCGAGGGTGACCAAGCATGCAAGAAAGCGTGATGCAGCGCATGTGGGACAGTGCCCACCTATCCGGTGGCAACGCTGCCTACGTGGAAGAGCTCTACGAGCTCTACCTGCACGATCCCAACGCTGTGCCAGAAGAGTGGCGCACTTACTTCCAGAAGTTGCCGACCGACGGCAGCCCTGCAGCGGATGTGTCGCATTCGACCATTCGCGATCATTTCATCCTGCTCGCTAAGAATTCGCGTCGCGCCCAGCCGGTCTCGGCCGGTGCCGTCAGCAGCGAGCACGAGAAGAAGCAGGTGGAAGTGCTGCGTCTGATCCAGGCCTACCGCGTGCGTGGCCACCAAGCCGCTCAGCTCGATCCGCTGGGGCTATGGGTGCGTAACGCGCCGTCCGACCTGTCGATCAATCACTACGGTCTGACCGACGCCGATCTGGACACCACTTTCCGTACCGGTGAACTGTACATCGGCAAGGAGGAGGCGACCCTACGTGAAATCATCGGTGCGTTGCAGCAGACATATTGTCGCACCATCGGTGCCGAGTTCATGCACATCGTCGATTCCGGCCAGCGCCACTGGTTCGCTCAGCGTCTGGAAAGCGTGCGTGGTCGCCCGCAATTTTCCGCCGAGGTGCAGGCGCACGTGCTCGAGCGCGTCACCGCTGCCGAGGGCCTGGAGAAGTACCTGGGCACCAAGTACCCGGGCACCAAGCGTTTCGGTCTGGAAGGTGGCGAGAGCTTGATTCCCATGCTGGATGAGATCATTCAGCGCTCTGGTTCCTACGGTACCAAGGAAATCGTCATCGGCATGGCCCACCGTGGCCGTCTCAACGTTCTGGTCAATACCTTCGGCAAGAACCCGCGCGACCTGTTCGACGAGTTCGAAGGCAAGAAGACCGAAGGCCTGTCCTCCGGTGACGTGAAATACCACCAGGGCTTCTCCTCCAACGTTATGACTGCTGGTGGCGAAGTACACCTGGCGCTGGCCTTCAACCCCTCGCACCTGGAGATCGTTTCCCCGGTGGTCGAGGGTTCGGTGCGTGCCCGCCAGGATCGTCGCAGCGACGCCAGCGGCGACAAGGTACTGCCGATCTCCATCCACGGTGACGCGGCGTTCGCTGGCCAGGGCGTGGTCATGGAAACCTTCCAGATGTCGCAGACTCGCGGCTACAAGACTGGCGGCACCATCCACATCGTGATCAACAACCAGGTCGGTTTCACCATCAGTAACCCGCAGGATGCGCGCTCGACCGAGTACGCTACCGACGTGGCCAAGATGATCCAGGCGCCGATCTTCCACGTGAATGGCGACGATCCGGAAGCCGTGCTGTTCGTCACCCAACTGGCCGTCGATTATCGCATGCAGTACAAGCGTGACGTGGTCATTGACCTGGTCTGCTACCGTCGTCGCGGCCACAACGAGGCCGACGAGCCGAATGGTACCCAGCCGCTGATGTATCAGCAGATCGCCAAGCAGCGCACCACCCGTGAGCTGTATGCCGATGCCCTGATTGCAGCCGGTGTGCAGAGCAACGAGGACGTGCAAGCCAAGATTGATGACTACCGTACTGCGCTGGATAACGGTCAGCACGTGGTCAAGAGCCTGGTCAAGGAACCGAACAAGGAATTGTTCGTCGATTGGCGTCCGTACCTGGGGCATGCCTGGACCGCGCGTCACGACACCCGTTTCGATCTGAAGACCCTGCAGGACCTGTCCGCCAAACTGCTGGAAATCCCGGAAGGCTTCCTGGTCCAGCGTCAGGTGGCGAAGATCCTCGAAGACCGCCAGAAGATGGGGGCCGGCGGCCTGCCGATCAACTGGGGCTTCGCCGAGACCATGGCCTACGCCACGTTGCTGGTCGAGGGGCACCCGATCCGTATGACCGGTCAGGACATCGGCCGTGGCACCTTCTCGCACCGTCACGCGGTGCTGCACAACCAGAAGGATGCCTCGACCTACGTTCCGCTGAAGAACCTGTACGACGGCCAGCCGAAGTTCGAACTGTACGACTCCTACCTCTCCGAGGAAGCGGTGCTGGCGTTCGAATACGGCTACGCCACCACCACGCCTAACGCGCTGGTGATCTGGGAAGCCCAGTTCGGCGACTTCGCCAACGGTGCCCAGGTGGTATTCGACCAGTTCATTTCCAGCGGCGAGACCAAGTGGGGTCGTCTGTGTGGTCTGACCGTTCTGTTGCCGCATGGTTATGAAGGGCAGGGGCCTGAGCACAGCTCGGCGCGTCTGGAGCGTTACCTGCAACTGTGCGCCGAGCACAACATGCAGGTCTGCGTGCCGACCACCCCGGCTCAGGTCTACCACATGCTGCGTCGCCAGGTGATCCGTCCGCTGCGCAAGCCGCTGGTGGTGCTGACTCCGAAGTCGCTGCTGCGTCACAAGCTGGCCATCTCGACCCTGGAAGATCTGGCCGAAGGCTCCTTCCAGACCGTGATCGGCGAGATCGATTCGCTGGACCCGAAAAAGGTCGAGCGCATGATCCTGTGCAGCGGCAAGGTCTACTACGACCTGCTGGAGAAGCGTCGTGCCGAGGGTCGCGAAGACATCGCTATCGTGCGTATCGAACAGCTCTATCCGTTCCCGGAAGAGGATCTGGCCGAAGCGCTGGCGCCGTACAAGAACCTCAAGCACATCGTCTGGTGTCAGGAAGAGCCGATGAACCAGGGCGCCTGGTACTGCAGCCAGCACCACATGCGTCGTGTCGCCACCGCACACAAGAAGTCGTTGTTCTTGGAGTATGCCGGTCGTGATGCGTCGGCAGCGCCGGCTTGCGGTTATGCCTCGATGCACGCCGAGCAGCAGGAAAAACTGCTGCAGGACGCCTTTACTGTTTAACGCCTTCATCCGGTAGGTGGCAGGTGCCACCTACCGGTAAACCGAATTTAAGGAAACACATAAAATGGCTATCGAGATCAAAGCCCCAACCTTCCCGGAATCGGTTGCCGACGGCACCGTGGCCACCTGGCACAAGAAGCCGGGCGAAGCGGTCAAGCGTGATGAGCTGATCGTCGACATCGAAACCGACAAGGTGGTGATCGAAGTCCTGGCCGAGGCCGACGGCGTCCTGGCTGAAATCATCAAGAACGAAGGCGACACCGTTCTCTCTAACGAGCTGCTGGGCAAACTGACCGAAGGTGGCGTTGCTGCCGCTGCTCCGGCTGCCGCTCCGGCCGCTGCCGCCGCTCCAGCCCAGACTGCTGCACCGGCTGCCGCTGCTGGCGACGACGCCATCCTCTCTCCGGCCGCGCGCAAGCTGGCCGAAGAGAACGGTATCGATCCGAACAGCATCGCCGGTACCGGTAAAGGTGGCCGTGTGACCAAGGAAGACGTGGTCGCTGCCGTTGAAGCCAAGAAGAACGCTCCGGCCGCCGCTGCCAAGCCGGCTGCCGCTGCCGCCGCTGCTCCGGTCGTTGCCACTGGCGACCGTACCGAGAAGCGTGTGCCGATGACCCGCCTGCGCGCCAAGATCGCCGAGCGTCTGGTCGAAGCTCAGTCCTCCATGGCCATGCTGACCACCTTCAACGAAGTCGACATGACCGAAGTCATGGCTCTGCGTTCGAAGTACAAGGACCTGTTCGAGAAGTCCCACAATGGCGTGCGCCTGGGCTTCATGTCGTTCTTCGTCAAGGCTGCTACCGAGGCGCTGAAGCGTTTCCCGGCTGTCAACGCCTCGATCGACGGCAACGACATCGTTTACCACGGCTATGCCGACATCGGCGTTGCCGTGTCCAGCGACCGTGGCCTGGTGGTTCCGGTTCTGCGTAACGCCGAGCAGATGAGCCTGGCTGAAATCGAGAGCGGCATCGCCACCTTCGGCAAGAAAGCCAAAGACGGCAAGCTGTCCATCGAAGAAATGACTGGCGGCACCTTCACCATCACCAACGGTGGTACGTTCGGTTCGATGATGTCGACTCCGATCGTCAACCCGCCGCAAGCCGCCATCCTGGGTATGCACAACATCATCCAGCGTCCGATGGCGATCAACGGTCAGGTGGTGATCCGCCCGATGATGTACCTGGCGCTGTCTTACGACCACCGCCTGATCGATGGTAAGGAGGCCGTGACCTTCCTGGTGACCATCAAGAACTTGCTTGAAGATCCGGCGCGCCTGCTGCTGGAAATCTAAAAGCCAGTCTCCTCCACGGCGGCCCTGTTCTCAGGGCCGTCCGGTTTATTCGAGAAGGAATACGTTATGACCCAGAAATTCGACGTGGTAGTCATCGGTGCCGGCCCTGGTGGCTATGTAGCCGCCATCAAAGCAGCTCAGCTCGGTCTGAAGACCGCCTGCATCGAGAAGTACCAGGGCAAGGACGGCAAGATCGCCCTCGGCGGCACCTGCCTGAACGTCGGCTGCATTCCCTCCAAGGCGCTGCTGGACAGCTCCTGGAAGTACCATGAAGCCAAAGAAGGCTTCGCTGTACACGGTATCGAAGCCAAGGGCGTGACCATCGACGTACCGGCGATGATCGGTCGCAAGGCCACCATCGTTAAGAACCTGACCGGCGGTATCGGCTCGCTATTCAAGGCCAACGGCGTGACCCTGCTGGAAGGCCACGGCAAGCTGCTGGCTGGCAAGCAGGTCGAAGTCACCGGCACTGACGGCAAGACCCAGGTGGTCGAAGGCGCCCACGTGATCATCGCCTCCGGTTCCAAACCGGTCGAAATCCCGCCGGCCCCGGTCGATCAGGATGTGATCGTTGACTCCACCGGCGCCCTGGAATTCCAGAGCGTACCGAAGAAGCTGGGCGTCATCGGCGCTGGCGTTATCGGCCTTGAGCTGGGCTCGGTATGGGCTCGCCTGGGTTCTGAAGTGACCGTGCTGGAAGCCATGGACAAGTTCCTCGCCGCTGCCGACGAGCAGATCGCCAAGGAAGCCCAGAAGACCCTGACCAAGCAGGGCCTGGACATCCGCCTGGGCGCTCGCGTGACCGGTTCGGAAATCAAGAAGAAGCAGGTCGTTGTCAGCTTCACCGACGCCAATGGCGAGCAGAAGATGACCTTCGACAAGCTGATCGTGGCCGTGGGCCGTCGCCCGGTGACCACCGATCTGCTGGCTGCCGACAGTGGTGTTGATCTGGACGAGCGCGGTTTCATCTTCGTCAACGACCAGTGCGAAACCAGCGTTCCGGGCGTTTACGCCATCGGTGACGTCGTGCGTGGTGCCATGCTCGCGCACAAGGCCTCGGAAGAGGGCGTGATGGTTGCCGAGCGCATCGCTGGCCACAAGGCGCAGATGAACTACGACCTGATCCCGTCCGTGATTTACACCCACCCGGAAATCGCATGGGTCGGCAAGACCGAGCAGCAACTGAAGGCCGAAGGCGTTGCCGTCAATGTCGGTACCTTCCCGTTCGCTGCTAGCGGTCGTGCCATGGCGGCCAACGATACCGGCGGTTTCGTCAAGGTCATCGCTGATGCCAATACCGACCGCGTACTGGGCGTGCACGTCATCGGCCCAAGCGCTGCCGAGCTGGTCCAGCAAGGCGCGATCGGCATGGAATTCGGCACCAGCGCCGAAGACCTGGGCATGATGGTCTTCTCCCACCCGACCCTGTCCGAAGCGCTGCATGAAGCGGCTCTGGCGGTCAACGGTGGCGCGATCCACATCGCCAACCGCAAGAAGCGCTAAGCGTGGCAGTGGCCGACCCGTTCGGCCACGCAAATTGTTGTAAGCCGCCGTAGTAGGCGGGGCGTCGCGTAATCGCCCCATCGCTGCGGTGGTGTTTGCAAGCAGAACCACGTCGTGTGGCCCGCGTCGAGCTCGACTCGCGGCGGAAAACCCGACGGACTGCTTCGGCAGTCACAGGTGGCGCGGTATCACAAGTACAGCGCCGAATGCGCAATACCTAAACGAAGACGGTAGACAAGCATGAATCTTCACGAGTATCAGGGTAAGCAGCTGTTCGCTGAATACGGCCTGCCTGTATCCAAGGGCTTCGCGGTGGACACCCCGGAAGAAGCCGCAGAAGCCTGCGAAAAAATCGGCGGCAGCGAGTGGGTCGTCAAGGCTCAGGTCCACGCTGGTGGCCGCGGCAAAGCCGGTGGCGTAAAGCTGGTCAAGAGCAAGGAAGACGCCAAGGCCTTCGCCGCCAACTGGCTGGGCAAGCGTCTGGTGACCTACCAGACTGACGCCAATGGTCAGCCGGTCAGCAAAATCCTGGTCGAATCCTGCACCGACATCGCCAAGGAACTGTACCTGGGCGCTGTAGTGGACCGTTCCAGCCGTCGCATCGTGTTCATGGCTTCCACCGAAGGTGGCGTGGACATCGAGAAAGTGGCTCACGAAACCCCTGAGAAGATCCTCAAGGCCACCGTCGATCCGCTGGTCGGCGCTCAGCCGTACCAGGGCCGCGAGCTGGCTTTCCAGCTGGGTCTGGAAGGCGATCAGGTCAAGCAGTTCACCCACATCTTCGTTGGCCTGGCCAAGCTGTTCCAGGACTACGACCTGGCTCTGCTGGAAGTGAACCCCCTGGTGATCAAGGCTGACGGCAACCTGCACTGCCTGGACGCCAAGATCAACATCGACTCCAACGCCATGTACCGTCAGCCCAAGCTGCGCGCCATGCACGATCCGTCCCAGGACGATCCGCGTGAAGCCCATGCGCAGAAGTGGGAGCTGAACTACGTTGCGCTGGAAGGCAACATCGGTTGCATGGTCAACGGTGCTGGCCTGGCCATGGGCACCATGGACATCGTCAACCTGCACGGCGGTCAGCCGGCCAACTTCCTCGACGTCGGTGGTGGCGCGACCAAAGAGCGCGTGACCGAAGCGTTCAAGATCATCCTCTCCGATGACAATGTCAAAGCCGTTTTGGTGAACATCTTCGGCGGTATCGTTCGTTGCGACATGATTGCCGAAGGCATCATCGGCGCGGTGAAGGAAGTTGGCGTGAAGATCCCGGTGGTCGTCCGTCTCGAAGGTAACAACGCCGAGCTGGGCGCCAAGGTCCTGGCTGACAGCGGTCTGAACATCATCGCGGCAACCAGCCTGACCGACGCTGCCCAGCAGGTCGTCAAGGCCGCGGAGGGTAAGTAATGAGCATCCTGATCAACAAAGACACCAAGGTCATCTGCCAGGGTTTCACCGGCTCGCAGGGCACCTTCCACAGCGAACAAGCCATCGCCTACGGCACCAAGATGGTTGGCGGCGTTACTCCGGGCAAGGGTGGCACCACCCACCTGGGCCTGCCGGTGTTCAACACCGTCAAGGAAGCCGTAGAAGCCACTGGCGCTGAAGCGTCCGTGATCTACGTTCCGGCTCCGTTCTGCAAGGACTCGATCCTGGAAGCGGCCAACGGCGGCATCAAGCTGATCGTTTGCATCACCGAAGGCATCCCGACCATCGACATGCTGGAAGCCAAGGTCAAGTGCGACGAGCTGGGCGTGCGTCTGATCGGCCCGAACTGCCCGGGCGTGATCACTCCCGGTGAGTGCAAGATCGGCATCATGCCGGGTCACATCCACCTGCCAGGTAAAGTCGGCATCGTGTCCCGTTCGGGTACCCTGACCTATGAAGCCGTGAAGCAGACCACCGACGCCGGTTTCGGCCAGTCCACCTGCGTGGGCATCGGCGGTGACCCCATCCCGGGCTCCAACTTCATCGATATCCTGAAGCTGTTCCAGGAAGATCCGAAGACCGAAGCGATCGTCATGATCGGTGAGATCGGCGGTTCGGCCGAGGAAGAAGCGGCTGCCTTCATCAAGGCCAACGTCACCAAGCCGGTGGTGTCCTACATCGCTGGTGTAACCGCTCCTCCCGGCAAGCGCATGGGCCACGCTGGCGCCATCATCTCCGGCGGCAAGGGCACTGCAGACGAGAAGTTCGCTGCACTGCAGGACGCTGGTGTGAAAACCGTGCGTTCCCTGGCTGACATCGGCAAGGCCCTGGCCGAGCTGACCGGTTGGGAAGTCAAGAAGGCTTAAGCGCTTCTGACCCTCGCAAAAAGGCCACCTTCGGGTGGCCTTTTTGTTTCTGACGTTTTTATGCGAGCCGGATCTTCTTGGCCAGAGGCGGGGAGAGGGAACAAAGATTGTGCGGCTGGCCCTGCGCTAACTGTTATCGATGCGACAGTCAGTTATGCCAGTTCGACAGCTCGCCCGGCAACTGTGCTGCTGCAGGGTGCTTTTCGTTAGTATGCGTGGTCTACCGTGTCCGTGGCGCCACAAGCGCCTGGCGATGCATGCAGTGGTTCGAGCCAAACGCTCGGGCGACGTTTCCCGGATCCCTCAAGGAAACCCCCCGCAATTCTTCGATTTCCTGCTTGTGGTATTTCCCCCTATGACTCGTTTGAAAGGCCCAGACCTCCTGGCCCTCGGCTTCATGACTTTTGCGCTGTTTCTTGGCGCCGGCAACATCATCTTCCCGCCCAGCGCCGGTCTGGCTGCTGGCGAGAATCTACTTCCCGCAGCAATCGGCTTTCTGTTGACCGGTGTTGGCCTACCACTGCTCACCGTGGTCGCCCTGGCTCGTGTCGGTGGCGGTATGGACCTGCTCACCGCGCCCCTGGGCAGGATTGCCGGCGCAATCCTCGCGGTAGCGGTTTACCTGGCGATCGGCCCGTTGTTCGCCACGCCGCGCACGGCCGTGGTGTCGTTCGAGATGGGCATCGCGCCGTTCACCGGCAATGAAGGTGCACCGCTGCTGATCTACACCCTGGTGTATTTCGCTGCTGTGTTGTTCCTTTCCCTCAATCCGGGACGGTTGGTCGATCGCATCGGCAAATTCATCACCCCGGTACTGCTGGCTGCGCTGCTGGTGCTGGGCGGCGCTGCCTTGTTCGCTCCCGCCGGCGCGATCGGTGTGGTCGCCGAGAGCTATCGCGAGGCGCCGCTGGTGCAAGGCTTCCTGCAGGGCTACCTGACCATGGATACCCTGGGTGCACTGGTCTTCGGCATCGTAATCGCCAGCGCCATCCGTGATCGCGGAGTCAACGATGCCGGGCTCGTCACCCGTTACTCGGTCATCGCCGGCATCATCGCAGCCATCGGCCTGTCGTTGGTCTATCTGGCGTTGTTCTACCTCGGCGCCACCAGCCAGGATATCGCCGGTGATGCGCAAAATGGCGTGCAGGTACTGACGACTTATGTGCAACACACCTTCGGCACCACCGGTAGTCTGCTGTTGGCCGTGGTCATCACCCTGGCATGCCTGACCACCGCGGTAGGCCTGTTGACCGCCTGCGGCGAGTTCTTCAGCAAGCTGCTGCCGGTGTCCTATCGCAGCGTGGTGATCGTGTTCGGGCTGTTCAGTCTCGGGGTAGCCAATCAGGGGCTGACCCAGTTGATCAGCTTCTCCATCCCTGTGCTGGTCGGCCTGTATCCGCTGGCGATCGTCCTGGTCGCTCTGAGCCTGGCCAATCGCCTATGGCGCTCCCAATCGCTGGTGTTCGTGCCGGTGATGGCCGTTACGCTGGTTTTCGGCATTGCCGACGGTATCGCTGCGACCCCTTGGGCCGACAAGGTTCCGGCCTGGTTCGGGCAACTGCCGCTGGCCGGTCAGAGCCTGGGCTGGTTGCTACCGGTGGCGATCACCCTGGCGCTGGTAGTGGTGCTGGATCGCATCCGTGGGCTGCGCCAGAGTGCTACCGCTTAACGCTTGCTCGAAACAAAACAAGGCTGCCCACAAGGCGGCCTTTTTTGTGGAACAAGAAGGCGGGTGGCCTGGCTATAATCGCCAGCAGTCTTACAAGGAGTTGGCATGCTCAACAGCTATCCGTACCTGCCTCATGTCCTGGCCGCGCTTTGGTTCGTCATCTGCTGGGGCGGCTACACCCGTTATGCCTCGGTAAAGGCGCAAACCACTCCCTGTCTTGCCAGTGTCCTGCATCTGTACCGTGAGGACTGGATGCGCCGCATGCTGCTGCGCGACAACCGCATCGCCGATGCCAACGTGATTGGCAACCTCGAGCGCAACGCATCTTTCTTTGCTTCCAGCACGCTGATCATTCTCGCCGGTATTCTCACCGTGCTGGGGGCCTCCGATCGCGCACTGTCGCTGTTGGCTGACATCCCTTTCGTGCAGCAGGCCAGCCGTGGGTTGTCGGAAATCAAGTTGTTGTGCCTGGGCATCATCTTCGTCTATGCCTTCTTCACCTTCAGCTGGTGCATGCGTCAGTACAACTTCGCTGCGGTGCTGGTGGGGTCGGCGCCGATGGTGGGGGAGCGGCACGTGACCGAGCAGGAGCGCAAGGCCTTCGGCGAGCGTACGGCTCGGGTGATCTCCATGGCCGCCAACCAGTTCAACTTTGGCCTGCGCGCCTATTATTTCGGTATGGCAACGCTGGCCTGGTTCATCAATCCCTGGTTCTTCATGCTGGTGACCACGGGTGTGGTCCTGGTCCTTTATCGCCGGGAGTTTCATTCGGATGTGCTGGAAGTAATGGTCTATACCCCAACGCCGGCCGCCGAAGTGGCCAAGGAGAAGAGTGAATGAGTATTCCATTCTGGTGCGTGTTCATCAGCGCCTTGTTGATCTTCATCGCCAAGGCGCCGGTGGCCAAGGCCATGGCCAAGGAGGGAGGCGGGCGCTATGACAACCATCATCCACGCGCGCAACAGGCACGCCTGACCGGGTTCGGCGCGCGCGCCCTGGCCGCTCACCTGAACAGCATCGAGGCATTTCCGTTGTTCGCCGCAGGCGTGCTGATGGCGCACACCACGCAGACTTATGGATTCCTGATCGACGCGCTGGCGATCACCTTCGTCGTCAGTCGCGTGCTGTACCTGCTGCTCTACTGGTGGGACCTGCACTGGCAACGCAGTCTGATCTGGGTGGTGGGCCTGGTCTGCAGCCTGCTGCTGATGCTCAGCCCAGCGCTGTAAACGGTGCTGGTAGAAACGACAAGGCCCGCTTCGAGCGGGCCTTGTCGTTTCAGTGAGGGGGCTTATCGGCCTTCGACCGCGTCGCCGATTTCGTCACCGGCATTGTCGATCGCATCGGCAGCATCGTCGGCTGCATCCTCGATCTTCTCGCCAGTGGTGGGTTCGGTGCCCATCACTTCATCGGTTTTCTGCTCGATGGCTTCACCGGCTTGTTCGGCCGCTTCACCCATGGACTCGGCCGCTTCGGAAACGGACTCTTTGGCGGACTCCATCTTGTCTTCTGGGGATTGTTCACAGGCCGCCAGGCCTAGCATGGCCGCGAGCAGCAGGGCATAGGTAAATGGTTTTTGCACGGTTACATCTCCATGTGTGATGCGGATGAAGGCGTCTGGCGTCATCCGTGCAACTTGGAGCGAACAAGCGAAGCGAAGTTCCGAAGCGCGGAAAAACCAAGCCCGCGCAAGAGGGCGCGGGCTTGGCGGTGAAACAGGCCGGATTACTGGTTGGCGGGTTCGGCCGGTGCAGCAGAGGGCGTGGCCGGCTGCCCCGATTCGCTTTCGGGGGCTGGCATCGGCTCCGGAGTTTGTTGGCGCTGCTCCTCCGCACGCTCCTGAGCCGCTTCGTTGCGCTCCTCGGCGGCCTCGTTCATCGACTCCTGTGCCTCTGACTGCGCTTCGCGGGCGTCTTCGGCGGCATTCTCGGAGGGCTTGTCGCACGCGGCGAGGCCCAGCGTGGCGGCTAGCATGACGGCATAGGCGAGTGTTTTCTGCATGTTGTTCTCCTTGGAAAAAATGCCAGTACATTTTTTCGAAAGAGCAGAGCGTCATAAGTTCATTGTCGTTGCGTTCGGCAAGCCGTGCCGCATCTGTCGGCTGGCGCTATCATGCGCGACTTTGCGTCGCCATCACGAGGTATGAGGATGAGCACTTCCCCCGTTCTGGAGCGCGCCCAGCGCTTTCTATCGGCCCTGCGCCATTGCCAGGTGCTTGGCATGCAGGTGCAGGCGGCCAGCGCCGAAGGCCTGACCCTGCGCCTGCCCTACAGCCAGCACATTGTCGGCAACCCTGATAGCGGGGTGATTCACGGTGGGGCGATCACCACGTTGATGGATACCACCTGCGGCATCTCCACGGTGTGCGTGCTGCCGGAATTCGAGATCTGCCCGACGCTGGACCTGCGCATCGACTACATGCACCCGGCCGAACCCGGCAAGGACGTGTTCGGTTTTGCCGAGTGCTACCGAGTCACGCCTCATGTCATCTTCACCCGCGGCTACGCCTACCAGGATGACCCCGAGCAACCCATCGCCCACGTGGTGGGCACTTTCATGCGTATGGGCAAGGTCAATGCAGGTAAGGGAGCAGGGGCATGAGCGAGCTGAATCTGGAGCAATTGGTGGCACGCGCCCATCAGGAAAATGACTACGATCCGCTGATCAACCTGATTCCCTACGCCAAACTGCTCGGTATCGAGTGTCTGCGCCTGGGCGAGGACATGGTCTTCCGCCTGCCCGCCAACCAGGATTGCATCGGCAATCCGATGTTGCCGGCGCTGCACGGCGGAGTGATCGCCGGCTTCATGGAGCATGCCGCCATGCTTCATCTGCTGATGTTCATGGGCATTCCACATTTGCCGAAAATCATCGACTTCTCGATAGATTACCTGCGCGCCGGCCATTATCGTGACACCTACGCGCAGTGCCAGGTCTGGCGCCAGGGGCGGCGGGTGGCCAACGTGGCAATTACCGCCTGGCAAACCACTCAGACCGAGCCCATCGCCACCGCCCGTGCCCATTTCAAGGTCGATGAGCCCTGAGTTCCGCTCGGAACGCCGGGTGGTATGGCAGCGCAGCGAAACAATGACAAGGATTCTGTAGATGGATGCGTTGCTGATTATTGGTGGTCTGTTGCTGATGCTGGCCGGTCTTGTCTGGTTGGTGATGCGTGCGTTCGCCACCAGTCTGTTGTGGGGCTGGGGCAGCCTGATACCGCCGATCACGCTGCTTTACGTCGTTCGTCACTGGGCGCGTGCGCGCAGCGCGGTCGCTCTGGTGGGGCTTGGCATCATTCCCCTGGTGGTGGGCATGACGCTGCTGGCCAGCAAGGATGCCGAGCGCCTGGCGGCGATCATTCGCCTCGACTGGCTCAAGCCCGAGGTACACGCGCCGGCGGAGCTGGCCATCGATCTGGCCGGTGAACTCAATGGCCAGCCGTTTCGACCGCAGCAGGGTGAACTGATCGACGGCGTGCTGGTGCTGCGCGAAGGGCTCGACTTCTTCGCCCAGCGCGAACTGAGCATTCGCCTGCCGCAGCCTGTCGACGGCCCGGTGCGTGTCGACGTCCTGCCGCAAGACAGTGGCAACCTGCCAGAGGTGGAGTTGAGCTGGCTGCTGCCAGAACAGGACTTGCCCGAGGCGCGTCGCCTCGGCCGGGGTTACACCCTGCATCTGGACCTGCAACCGCAGGCACCGAATCGCCTGGTCGGGGATTTCCACCTGGTGTTGCCGCCACGTTTCAAAACCAGCCTCAGTGGTCGCGTCGAGCTCTATCGTGATCGTCTGCGCTATACCGATGGCCAGGTCGATGCGCGTTTCGATTCCAGTGACACCATTGCCCATGTGCTACAGGACTATCTGCAACGGCGCTTCGCCACGCGCAAGGTGAGCGAGCTGAAGCTGCCGGTGTTCACCTTCGAGGGTGACCGCCTGGAGCTGCAGGTCGATGCGCAGATTGACGGGCGTAGCGAGCGTCTACCGGTGCGCCTGCACAAGCGTGCCGAGCAGGGCTGGGCGGTGGAAGGTGATCGCTTCCCGGCGCTGCCTGCCATTGCCACAGCTCAGGCTACGCCGCAGCGCGAGGCGGCCCCGATCGAGGAGCGCCTGAGTCGCCCGGTCGACCGCCGGCAACGCTTCAGTCTGGCGCGCCTGCAGCGCAATCCGGAACAGTATCGCAACCTCAGCATGCGCCTGAGTCGCGCCAGTGGCGGTACGGTCGAGGGGCGCTTCGTCGGCGTCGACGCCGATGGCAGCATTCGCCTCACTCAGCAGATGGGCAGTGGTGGTGGGCAGGCCAGTTTCAGTTTCAAGCCGGAAGAAATCGGCCGTTTGGAGTTGCTGGAACCCTAAACCCTTGAAATTGATCGCGCTGCCCCCATCTCCAGGACATCCGCCGCTCGCGCGGCATAGTCCTGCATGTGGAGTTAGACGACCATGAGTGTGGAAACTCAAAAAGAAACCCTGGGCTTCCAGACCGAGGTGAAGCAACTGCTTCATCTGATGATCCATTCCCTGTACTCGAACAAGGAAATCTTCCTGCGCGAGTTGATTTCCAACGCTTCCGACGCCGCTGACAAGCTGCGTTTCGAGGCGCTGGCCAAACCCGAACTGCTCGAAGGTGGCGCCGATCTGAAGATCCGTCTGTCCTTCGACAAGGATGCCAAGACCGTTACCCTCGAAGACAACGGTATCGGCATGAACCGCGAGGAAGTCATCGCGCACCTGGGTACCATCGCCAAATCCGGCACGGCTGACTTCCTGAAGAACCTCTCTGGTGACCAGAAGAAGGATTCGCACCTGATCGGCCAGTTCGGTGTGGGCTTCTACTCGGCATTCATCGTCGCCGATCAGGTCGAGGTGTTCAGCCGCCGCGCCGGTACTCCGGCCAGCGAAGGTGTGCACTGGTCGAGCAAGGGCGAGGGTGAGTTCGAGGTTGCCACCATCGACAAGGCCGAGCGCGGTACCCGTATAGTTCTGCACCTCAAGAGCGGTGAGGAAGAGTTCGCCGATGGTTGGCGCCTGCGCAACATCGTCAAGAAATACTCCGACCATATCGCGCTGCCCATCGAACTGCCGAAGGAGCACCACGGTGAAGACAAGCCCGCGGAAGTCGAGTGGGAAACCGTCAACCGCGCCAGCGCTCTATGGACGCGTCCGCGCACCGAGATCAAGGACGAGGAATACCAGGAGTTCTACAAGCACGTCGGCCACGATTTCGAGAACCCGCTGTCCTGGAGCCACAACAAGGTCGAGGGCAAGCTGGAGTACACCTCGCTGCTGTACGTGCCGGGCCGTGCGCCGTTCGACCTGTATCACCGCGAAGCGCCCAAGGGCCTGAAGCTCTACGTGCAGCGCGTGTTCATCATGGACCAGGCCGACCAGTTCCTGCCGCTGTACCTGCGCTTCATCAAGGGCGTGGTCGACTCCAACGACCTGTCGCTGAACGTCTCCCGCGAGATCCTGCAGTCCGGCCCGGTCATCGATTCGATGAAGTCGGCGCTGACCAAGCGCGTGCTGGATATGCTGGAGAAGCTGGCCAAGGACAAGCCGGAGGACTACGCGACCTTCTGGAAGGCCTTCGGCCAGGTGCTCAAGGAAGGCCCGGCGGAAGACTTCGCCAACAAGGAGAAGATCGCCGGCCTGCTGCGTTTCGCCTCCACCGCTGGCGAGGGCGACGAGCAGTCGGTTTCCCTGGCCGACTACCTCGGTCGCGTCAAGGAAGGCCAGGACAAGATCTACTTCCTCACTGGCGAAAGCTACGCTCAGATCAAGAACAGCCCGCACCTGGAAGTCTTCCGCAAGAAAGGCATCGAAGTGCTGCTGCTCACCGACCGCATCGATGAGTGGCTGATGAGCTACCTGAGCGAGTTCGATGGCAAGCAGTTCGTCGACGTGGCGCGTGGCGACCTGGATCTGGGCAAGCTGGACTCGGAAGAGGACAAGAAGGCTCAGGAAGAGGTGGCGAAGGCCAAGGAAGGGCTGATCGAGCGTCTGAAAGGTGCGCTGGGTGAGCAGGTCGCCGAGGTGCGCGTCTCGCACCGTCTCACCGATTCCCCGGCGATTCTCGCCATTGGTGAACAGGATCTGGGCCTGCAGATGCGCCAGATTCTCGAGGCCAGCGGGCAGAAGGTGCCGGATGCCAAGCCGATCTTCGAATTCAACCCAGGCCACCCGCTGATCGAGCGTCTGGACGCAGAACCGGATGAGGATCGCTTCACCGATCTCTCGCACATCCTCTTCGACCAGGCCGCTTTGGCCGCGGGCGACAGCCTGAAGGATCCGGCCGCGTACGTGCAGCGCCTGAACAAGCTGCTGGTGGAGCTCTCCGCCTGATCTATCTGGTAATAGGACAAGCCCGCTTCGGCGGGCTTTTCTATGGGTGTGATTGATCGGCTTTAATTGACAAGCGAGGCCCCGTCGTTTCAGATGCTGGCAATTAGCCGGCGTTCTGTCGCGTCCTGGGGTTGTATGTCGATTCTCGAGCTTTTTTTCATCATGGGCGCGGATCCCGGTGTCCTCGTGCTCAGTCGTTACGACCCGCAGTTGGTACTGTTGTCGCTGGCGATTGCCGTATTCGCCGCCGGTATGGCACTGCAGCTGGCTGGCGAGGCGCGCGACAATTCGCATCCACTCGCTCGGCAGATCACCATCTTCACCGGTTCGCTTGCCCTTGGCGGCGGTATCTGGTCCATGCACTTCCTTGGCATGCTCGCATTCGAGCTATGCGCGGCGGTGCGTTTCGACCTGGGCGTAACCCTGTTGTCCATGTTGCCGAGCTTGGCCGCTTCCTGGGTCGCCCTGAGCCTGCTGGCGCGGCGTGACCTGAGCCTGCCGCAATTGTGTGTGGGCGGCGTGCTGGTCGGTGCCGGTATAGGCGCCATGCATTACAGCGGTATGGCTGCGATGCAGATGGCACCGCTGCTGCGTTATGACCCCTGGATGTTCGCCCTGTCGATCGTCGTCGCGGTCGCCTTGGCCATCCTGGCGCTATGGGTGCGTTTCGGCCTGGAGGGACGCTTGCCGACGCGTTGGGCGTTGATGCTGAGCGCTCTGGTGATGGGGCTGGCGATCAGCGGCATGCACTACACTGGCATGGCAGCGGCGCGCTTCGTAGGCACGCCCGAGTCGCAAACGCCGATGGCCGTGGTCGACAGTGGTTACATCGCCATTGGCATCACGCTGTTGACCGTCGCGCTGACGATCTTCGTCGTGGCCGCCAACACGCTGCTGCGTTACCGGCACATGAGCCATCAACTCAAGGCCAGCGAACAGCACCTGCGCTCCATCTTCGATACCGCGCTGGACGCGATCATCACGGTCGATCATACCGGTACGTTACGTTCTGCCAACCGCGCGGTGTTGCGTCTGTTCGGCTGGACGCCAGAGGAGCTGGTTGGTTTGCACATGAGCACGCTGGTGCCTGCTCGCCTTATCGATAAGGTGGAAGGACTGGTGGCCGATTACCTGCGCACAGGACAACTGACGATGATGTCGGGTGAGCAGGAGCTGGTCTGTCTGACCCGTGAGGGCGAAGAGAAACCGGTGCGCATCAGTGTCGGCATTACCCATGCTGGCAGTCGTCCGCTGTTCGTGGTGTTCGTGGCTGACATCAGCGAACGCCAGCATATGGAAATGGCTCTGCGCCGAAGCGAGCAGCAATACCGCTCGCTGATCAGCAACATTCCCGGCGTCTCGTTCCGCTGCCTGCTGGACCGCAACTGGAGCATGCTGTTCATCAGCGATGCGGTGGAAAAGCTGACGGGCTATAGCGCCGATGACTTCATCAGTCGTCGCTGCTCGATTGCCGACCTCTATCACCCGGACGATTACCAACCTACCGCCGATCAGGTGGTCGCCGCTATCGAGGAGGGGCGCAACTACACGGTCGAGTATCGCCTGTTCGACCGTGAGGGGCATGAGCACTGGATCTGGGAAAGCGGCAGCGCGGTCTGTGACGAGCAGGGCGTTCCGCGATGGATCGACGGCGTGCTCATCGATCAGACCGAGACCAAGCGGCGTAATGCCGAGTACGAAGGCAAGGTAACGGCGATCAGCAAGGCCATGGCGTTGGTCGAATTCGACCTCGATGGCAATATCCTCGAAATCAACGGAAACGCGCTGGCCTTGTTTGGTTATGACCGCGAAGAGGTGGTCGGCCATCACCATGCCATGTTCTGCGCCCCTGAACTGGTTGCCAGTGATGCCTATCGCGAGGTCTGGGCAGAGCTGCGAGCTGGGCAATTCCGTACGGGCGAATACCGGCGCCTTGCCAAGGGCGGTCGGGAAGTATGGATTCAGGCCAGCTACAACCCGATCCTCGATACCGATGACAAGCCGTTCAAGGTCGTCAAGTTGGCCACTGACCTGACTCCCCGCCGTGTGATGGAGCAGGATTTGCGTGCTGCCCGTGATCGTGCCGAGGCGGCCGCTGCCGCCCGCAGCAGCTTCCTGGCCAATATGAGCCATGAAATTCGTACGCCCATGAACGCCATCATCGGTTTCACCGACCTGCTGCTGGAAACGCCGCTGTCGCCCGATCAGCGCCGCCACCTGAGTACGGTGCAGCATTCGTCGCGTTCGCTGCTGGGGCTGCTCAATGACATTCTCGATACTGCCAAACTCGACCGTGGCGCCATCGAGCTGGAGCAACTGGATTTCTCCCTGCGCGAGCTGTGCGAACAGGTGGTCGCAACGCAGCGCCTGACGGCAGAGAGCAAAGGGTTGCAGCTACACCTGGATTACCCGAGCACGGTTGGCGACTTTTTCAGCGGCGACCCATTGCGGTTGCAGCAGGTGCTGACCAACCTGCTGGGCAACGCGGTCAAGTTCACTCAGCAGGGTGAGGTGCGCCTGAAGGTGTCCGGCGAGCCGGGAGCCATGCGCCTGGCGGTGAAGGACACCGGTATCGGTATCGCCGCGGATCGGCTGGAGAAGATCTTCGAGCCTTTCGCTCAGGCTGACGCCTCGATGAGCCGGCGCTTTGGCGGTACCGGACTCGGTACCACCATCTCGCGACAACTGGTCGAGCTAATGGGCGGGCGTTTGAAGGTGGAAAGTACCGAGGGGCAGGGCAGTTGCTTCAGTGTCGAGCTGCCGCTGCGTGCCGGCAAACGCCTGGCGTCGCAACAGCGTGCGGTACTGCCGGAACTTGGCCAACTGAACATTCTCGCCGCCGATGATGTGCCGCAGAACCTGGAGCTGCTGCAACTATTGCTGGAAAGCCTTGGGCATCGTGTGCGTTGCGTGGCCGACGGGGAGGGTGCGCTGCAGGCTTTCGCTGAAGAACACTTCGACCTGATCTTGATGGATGTACAGATGCCGGGTGTCGATGGTCTGGAGGCCTCACGGCGCATTCGTCAGTTGGAGGCACGCGAGGCCCGCGAGCCAGTGCCGATCATCGCACTCACCGCCAGCGTGCTCGACCAGGACCGCCAGGCTGCACTGGATTCGGGCATGAATGCTTTCGCTTCCAAACCCCTGGATCTCAATGCGCTGCTGTGGGAGGTGGCGCGTCTGCTCGGCTTGACCGAGGTGCCGAGCGCCGTAGTGAGTGCCTCCCGTGTTGCCGACGTCGGGATGTTCGATTGGGTGCGCGGCAGTAACCTTTGGGGCGGACCGCTGCGTATGGCGCAGGCGATTGGCGTGTTCATCGCTGAACAGAATGATCTGGTCACGCGCATGAATCAGCTCGTGGCTTCACGGCAGTGGGATGATGGGCGAGCGCTCGCGCATCGTTTGCATGGGGCGTCCAGCAACCTGGCGTTGACGCAGCTGACCACTCTCGGGCGGGCTATCGAACAGGCGTTCGAGTCTCAGGACGAACACGCGCTTGGCGTGCTGCTCGGCGAACTCGAGCAGGCGCTGCATGCTGTCCGCGAGAGCGTGCCGCAGGCGCCTGAGGATGTCTCCGAAGGAGAACCTGCGAGTGCTGATTTAGGCTTGCTGAGTGGCCAGGCACGCCAGCTGCGTATCGCCCTTGAGCGTGGCGCCCTTGACGATGCCAGCCTGGCGGCGATGGAGCAGGCTGCACGCGGTACGTCCTGCGCCGGTCTGGTGAATGACCTGCGCCAGGCGCTGGATAATTTTGATTTCGACCAGGCATTGCGGCTGCTCGATCAACTGTTGCTGCAATTGCAGGACGAGGAAACCACCCCATCATGACCCTGGCTGCCGATACCCGCCCACTATTGTTGCTGGTCGACGACGAACCGACCAACCTGCAGGTGCTGCGTCATATCCTGCAGGACGACTATCGCCTGTTGTTCGCCAAGGAGGGGGTACGCGCGCTGGAAATGGCCGAACGCGAGCTGCCTGACCTGATCCTGCTGGATGTGATGATGCCGGGCATGACCGGCTATGAGGTATGCGAAGCGCTCAAGGCGAACCCACTGCTGCAGGCGATTCCGGTGATATTCATCACCGCCTTGGGCGATGTTGACGACGAAACCCGTGGCTTCGAAGTCGGCGCGGTGGACTACATCACCAAGCCGGTTAGCCCGCCCATCGTCCGCGCTCGCGTGCGAACTCACCTGTCGCTGGTGGGGGTCGATGAGCTCAGGCAGACCCGCCTGCAGATCGTCCAGCGCCTGGGCATGGCGGCTGAGTACAAGGACAACGAGACCGGCCTGCATGTAATTCGCATGAGCCATTTCTCCAAGGTGCTGGCACTGGCTGCGGGCTTCAGCGAAAGCGCTGCCGAGGAGCTGCTCAACGCTGCGCCGATGCATGATGTCGGCAAGATCGGTATCCCCGATGCCGTGTTGCGCAAGCCGGGCAAGCTCGACGATCAGGAATGGCAGGTGATGCGGCAGCATGTCGAGATCGGTGCGCGGATTATCGGTGAGCACAGCTCCGGGCTGCTGCGCACGGCGCAACGGATCGCCCTGTCGCACCACGAGAAATGGGACGGCAGCGGCTATCCCAATGGCCTGCGCGGCGAAGACATTCCACTGGAGGGACGCATCGTCGCCATCGCCGATGTGTTCGACGCGCTGACCAGTGTGCGGCCCTACAAGCAGGCCTGGCCGGTGGAGGAGGCAGTGGCCTTCTTGCGTGAGCAGAGTGGGCGGCATTTCGATCCGCGCCTGGTCGAATTGTTCATTGGTTGCCTGCCGGAAATCCTGCTCATCAAGGAGCGTTGGGCCGAGCATTCGGCGGCTTGAAACGTCCTGTCTAAAACCTTCCCGTTGCCGACTTGGTCATTGTCGACGACGCAGCTATTGTTAGGGGCCTACCATTGCCAAGGGCAGGCCTCATCATGCAGAAGAAGACACTGGTTCCCTTGTTGTGCGCGGCATTCGCCGGTCTTGCCGATGCGGCCGTCGTGACCAAGCCGATTTCCTATGAGATCGAGGGCGAGGCTTTCGAGGGTGTGCTGGTTTATGACGACTCGGTGACAACCCCGCGCCCCGGTTTGTTAGCCGTTCCCAACTGGATGGGCGTCAACCAGGACACCGTGGCCAAGGCGGCGCGCGCAGCCGGCGACAAATACGTGGTGTTCGTTGCCGACATGTACGGCAAGGCCATTCGTCCCAGCAACGCTGAGGAGGCAGGCGCCGCGGCCGGCAAGGTACGCGCCGACCGCCCGCTGATGCGCAAGCGCGCCCAGGCAGCGGTCGATGTGCTCAAGGCGCAAAGCGGCGAGGTGGCGCTGGATCTCGACAGACTCGGCGCCATTGGCTTCTGCTTCGGTGGTGGCACGGTACTGGAGCTGGCCCGTTCGGGCGCGCCGCTGAAGGGCTTCGTCTCCTTCCACGGCAACCTGGATACACCCAACCCGGCCGATGCCAAGAACATCAAGGCGCCGGTACTGGTACTGCATGGTGCGGACGATCCGGCCGTGCCGCAGGAGCAGGTCGACGATTTCGTCTCGGAAATGAAGGCTGTCAAAGTGGATTGGCAGTTGGTGAGCTACGGCGGCGCCGTGCACTCGTTCACTAATCCCAAGGCCAACGTGCCTGGTCGCAACGAATACCACCCGGTTGTTGCTGCGCGGGCATTCAAGGCGATGAACGATCTGTTCGATGAGGTATTCGCCGAGCAGTGACACGCGGCTTTGCCGCGCGTTGAACGAAAGGCTGCGCCCAATGGGCGCAGCCTTTTTTCATCTCACTTCGCTGGCAGCACGGCGATGTCGATGATGCCGTCCGGCAGATCCGCGACGTCGCCCAGGGTGGTGGGCTTGCCGCTGTCCAGATCCAGCTTGTGCAGGGTCTTGCCGGTCAGCACGTAGGCCGTGTTGCCACCCTTGCCGTCGCTGGCGATATCCATCGCCGCCGCTTTGAGGCCGTCGGCGACCTTGCCGACTTCCTGCTGTACGCCATCGTTCGGCGGGTTCTGCAGCATCAGGCTGCCGCTGGCCAGGTCGATGTTGTACAGCGCGGTGCTCTGTGTGCCGGCATAGGCATTGGTGTAGGCACCGGCGACCACCTTGGGTTGCTTGCCGGCGTAAGGGCCATCGGCGGCGTAGGCGACCTTGCCGTCTACGGCGACTTCACCCGTATCGACGTTTACCCGCAGGCTGGTGCCGTCCGGGCCGAGCAGGCGCAGGCGGTCGGCCACCGGGTTGAAGTCGACCACTGCCTGGCCGCTGCCAGCCAATGCGGTTTGCAGCTTGCTGCCTGCGGTCGCCTTACCGCTGGCGGCGTCCAGGGTGTAGAGCTGATCGGTACCGCTGAGGGCGTAGAGCTGACCGCTGGCCGGACGTACGTCCAGGCCGCGCAGGTCGCTGGCGCCGCTGACAGCCATGCTGCCGGTGACCTTGAGGCTGGCGACATCGACCTTGAACAGCTTGCCGTCGGCGCCCAGTGCAAGCAGTTCGGTGGCGCTGGCGGCACCTGCGCTCAGGGTCAGCAGGCCGGCGGTGCAAAGGGTAGTGATGCGTTTCATGGTTGTTCCTCATAAAGGTTTCAGCATCGAGACGAAGCCAGCTGGCCGGCTTCGCAGGTGCCTCGACGAAACACCTGTGAGCTATACCCGCGAGGAACGGGGTTGGATGTCGGCGGATGAAAATATTTTTTCGCAGGGTAATCGGGGGAGGAAAGCTGCCGGCCAGGCGGCCGGCAACCTGCTCAGTTGGCGCTGGCCAGCACGGCGCGACCGATATACAGCACCGGGCCGCTGGGGCGGTTGTAGGGCGAGCCGCCTGCCGGTTCGAGAGTCAGCTCGAACAACTGGCCGGCCTGTACGGCGCCGATTTGCTCGGCAGGCAGACGCAGCGGCTGGCCGGCTTCGACCAGGCCCAGCGAACGCGGGCCGTCGGCCGGGTCGATCAGCGTCCAGAACTGCAGTGCGCGACCGTCAGGAACCTGATCGGCGACCAGCGGATCGAGCGTCAGGGTGCCGTCACTGCTGACCTGGATCACCCAGCCCGGTTTGGCTGCCTCGCCTGGTTGTTGCAACACCACGGTATAACGTTCGCCGATGATGTCCGGGGCGCGCAACAGCGGCATCAGTACGGCGACCAGCAGCGCCATGGCCAGCGCGGCACTAGTCAGGCGCCAGGTCAGCAGGCTGTTCCACCAGTTGGCCAGCGGGCCAGGGCGCGGCTCGTCGAGGCCTAGACTCTGCCGAATGCGCGGCCAGAGCGCCGGGGAGGGTGCTTGTGCCGGCACTTGGTCGCTCAGTTCGAGAAAGTGCCGCTCCCAGTCCAGGGCCATGCGGGCGGCCTGTTCATCCTCGTCGATCAACTGGCGCACTTCGGCAGCCTCCTGTTCTTCGAGCAGACCGAGCAGGTATTCGCCGATCAGGGCGCGGCGTTCTTCGGGATCGTGCGGAGTCATGCTTGCAGACACTCCTGCAGCGCGCGCAGGCCGGCGCGGATACGGCCTTTGATGGTGCCCAGCGGTATGCTCAGGCGACTGGCGATCTGCTCGTGGGTCAGACCACGGTAGAACGCCAGCAGGATTGGGTGACGTCGCGGCTTTTCCAGACGCTGCAGGCAGCGACGCAGCAGGCGCTGTTCGGATTGCTCAAGCGCCTGCGCTTCGGCCTGCGGGCTATCGTCCAGTACGCGTTCGATGAGTTCATCGTCGACTTCGGCATGCCGGCCGCCACTGCGCAGGGCATTGAGTACGCGGTAGCGCAGGATGCTGTGTACCCAGGCGCGGCCGCTACCGAGCTCGCGTCTGAAACGCGCAGCGTGTTGCCAGATGCGCACGAAAGCGTCATGCAGGCAGTCCTCGGCAACGTCGCGTCGCCCCAGCATGCTGATGGCCAGGCCAAGCAGTTGCCCGGCCTCTTGCCGATAGAGCGCCTGGAAGGCACGCTCGTCTCCGCGTGCACAGGCTTCCAGAGTGCTTTCGTAATCGAACTCGCGATCTGCCATGGGTCATCCGTTGGCCTGAGAAATCCGCATGCAGCTTATACCCACCAGCAAGCGCGCTGGATCACGCAGGCGTAACAAAAAAACCGGTGCAGAGAACTATCAGCGTTTACAGGCCATAAGCCTCATCGAGCGACACCCAGCGTTCCAGTGGGCCCTTGCGTGACGCGTAGCGGATCAGCAGCCAGTTTTGCTGTTGGTCCAGCACCTCGCAGACGTCACCCTCGATCAGGTACGCCCTGGTCCGGCTCGCTTCGTCCGGGCGCTGGTGGAGATACAGACGTGCGTTGGGAACGGCCCAGGTCTGTGGCTTATCGTCATCGTCTAGAGCACGACTGGCTATGGTATTGCCCTGAGGGTCGAGCGTCCTCTCGAACACCGGGAAGAACACCGGGACGTCCGGGTCGTAGCCTTGGTTGACGTGCAGGGTCTTGTACAGCCATGGGGCGCCCGACTCATCGAAGCGATAGGCGTCATAGTACCAGCGTGGTCCGCTGCGGCAGTGACTGTAGAGCGCTCGCTCTTCATGGTTGGGCTGCAGCTCCGACAACCACGGACAGTTGGCGCGCTCCATCAGCGAGGGCGGCATATGTAACTGCTCGAAGCGGCGCAGGGCCGGACGGTAGAGATAAATATGGTAGGCGGAGTTGACCATCCCGACTGGCACGCGGATCGCCAGATCCGGATAACCGTCGAAATCGTAGTCCTCGATATCGAAGCTTGGCGCCTCTGCATCGTTGCCTTCGGGAATGTCCAGTTCGAGGCGGCTGCCGTCGGGCTGCTGCAGAAAATAGCGTTCGCCTTGCTGCTGTACCTGGGCATGTTGTTCCGGTTCTGGTTCGAAGCGGGGGAGGTCGGCCACGGCCAGCGTGGGCAACAGCAGCAGGCCGAAGAGGGGGCGATAGAGGGGCAAGAGGGCAGTCCTTTGCGAGTGACAGGCGCTTTGTGCGCCTGTCGTCATTGGCGTCAGCGTGGCAGTTCGATGCGGGCGGTTTCACCGGGTACCTGAGGCCAGTCCCCAGCGGCCCAGCGCTTGCGCGCCTGGTCGATCAGCTCCGCGCTGCTGGCGACGAAGTTCCAGTTCATCCGTCGTGGCCCGATGGGCTCGCCGCCGATCAGCGCCAGGTGGCACTCGCCGCAGGCGCTGAGCAGTGGCGTTTCACCCGCCGGAATCACCGCCATGGCGTGAGCAGGCAGCGTTTCGCCGTCCAGCTCGGCTTCGCCTTCGATCAGGTACAGGGCGCGCTCGCTGTGCTCGTTTGGGATCAGCAGGCTGGCCCCGGCCGCCAGCCGTAGCTCGGCGTAAAGCGTCGGTGAGCGAACCGGTACCGGCGACTCGAGACAGAAACCGGTGCCGGCGATCAGGGTGATCTGCACCCCCATGGCATCGCTGCGTGGCAACGATCCGGCAGGGTGGTAGCTGTAGGCAGGCTCGCACTGTTCCTCGGCTTCCGGCAGCGCCAGCCACACCTGCAGGCCGTGCGTGCGTTTGTTCTGTCCCAACTGCGAGGGCGGCGTGCGTTCGACATGGGCCACTGCTCGCCCGGCAGTCATCCAGCTGACGTCACCAGGGCCGACCAGTTGGTCGGAACCCAGGCTGTCCTTGTGCTGCAACTGGCCTTCGAACAGATAGGTGAGGGTGGACAGGCCGATATGCGGATGCTGGGCAATGTTCAAGCCGCTGCCGGCCGGGTAGTCCTGCTCGAGCATGTGATCGAAGAAGACGAAGGGGCCGATGCTGCGAAAACGCGCTGAGGGCAGGGGGCGCAGGATCGGCTGGCCGGCGATGTCTTCGGCGCGTGGGCGGATAAGCTGCAGCTCGCTCATGCCTGGGCTCCGGCCAGACGGGTTTGCACCTGGATGTCGGTGGTGGTCATCAACTTGTGAATGGGGCATTTGTCGGCGACGCGCAGCAATTGCTGGCGCTGCGCATCGTCCAGCGGCCCCTTGAGCGACAGCTCCACGATCAGGCGGTAGTTGCCTTGACGTTCTTCGCTGTCGTCACGCTCGACGCTGACGTCGATGCCTTCCAGCGGCAGGCCGCGCTGGCGTGCGTAGAGCAGCAGGGTCATGGCTTTGCAGGTGCCGAGCGACGCGTCGAACAGGTCGTGCGGGTCGGGGCCGACCCCGTCGCCGCCAAGTTCGGGCGAAACGTCGCCGAGCAACTGGTGAGAACCGATTTCGATCTGCTGCTGCAGACCCTTGCTGTTATGAATACGGATCATGGCGCTTCCTTGGTAGGCGTGACGGCAATGTCCGCCAGCCTAGCCCAGGCCGCCCCGATCACACCAGTGCCGACAGCCGTACGTCGGCGCCCAAGACGCGCAACAGGCGTCTGTGTCCATCGACGATGGGCACGGACACGGTAAAGCAGAAGTCATCGGTCGCCGAAGAGCGATAGACCTGGGTGATGTGTGGCTCCATCTGTTCGGCAACGGCACGAAACCAGGGGCGCTGGCTCCAGTCGCGGCCGCGACAACTGGGACTTTCGCTGTGTGCCACATCGGCGGCGAAGATGTTCTCGGAAATCTGCACACCGCGGTTGTCGACCAGGTAGAACAGCTCGAAACGGCTGTCGCGCGCGAGGGTCTCGCCGAGCAGGCGTTCAGCTGCTGCCATGTCGCCGGCCAGTTCGGAGCGTGTCGCCAGCAGCTCGACGCTGGCACGCACGGCTGCGTGAATTTCCAGGCGGAAGTCACCCAGCCCGGCAAGCAGACGGTCGCCGTCCTCACGTACGGCCTTGCTGTGATGCAGTACCTGGCCGGCCTTGCCAAGCAGCTCGCCCGCGACCTGGGCGATGCTTTGTACGTCACCGTTGATCGAGCGCACGGCCTGGCCGATCTGCTCGGTGCCCGCGGCGATCTGCCCGACCTGGGCGTCCAGGCGATCCATGGCCTGGCGCGTGCTGTCCAGGCCCTGGCTGACCGCGAGGATGCCGCTGCGGCCGTCGGCCACGGCCTGGTTCATATGCTGGCCGGCATCGCCAAGCTGGTACATGCCTTCACGAAAGCGTTCGATGATGTCACTGACTTGTCCGGTCGCGTCGGTGGTATGGCCGGCTAGGCGGCGTACCTCTTCGGCGACGACGGCGAAGCCGCGGCCATGGTCGCCAGCGCGAGCGGCCTCGATGGCGGCGTTCAGGGCCAGCAGGTTGGTCTGCTGGGAGATGCTGGCAATCACGCCGATGACCTTGCTCACTTCATCCAGTTGTCCGGCCAGTTGCCCGATTACCTGAGCCAGCTGCGCTTCGCTGGCATCGATCACTTCGACCTGGCGCAGCACAGCCTGACCACTCTGCTGGCATTGCCGCAGGGTGGCCGAAACCTCGGCGGACAGCCGCGCGACCTCGCCGGCACCAGGCACAAGCTCGGCATCCAGCGTGGTGGTGACTTGTTCGCTGGCGCTGGCGATCAGCTCCGAGGACTGCGCCAGGGTCTGCCCGCTCTGCTGGTTGGCGGCGGCAATACGCGCCAGTTCCGGCGCGTGTGCGGCGATGCCGACGGCAGCGCCGAGGCTGGTGCGTATGCGTTCCTGAAGGCTGGCGCTGAAGTCGTTCAGGCGCACCATCCACTGATAGTGTTCCGGCAGGCGGATGGTGAGGTCGTGCTGATGGAAGAGTGCATCCAATGCGATGTCGCCTTCGGTCTTACGGGCCGGCTTGCGCAGTAACTGCAACATGATGATTCCCCTGTCTGATCTGACGAGGGCATTGCAAGCCAGGTGCCATCATTCGCCGGCGTTTCCCTGGCCGCTAGGCGCCGTTAGCAGGCTATCGATGTACTGCATTGGTGCGCGCTTCGCTCGTGTGTTTCATCGCGGTGCGTAAGGTGCATGGGGGCCCCGCCGAACTTGGCCTGCGAGTCGGCGGTCTATGCTGCTCGAACCGTCAGGAGGACTCGCTTTGCTCAAATCTCGAACGATGCCATGGATATTCGCGCTCAGTGCGATGATCGCCTGCAGTGCTCAGGCCAGGGAATACCGTTATAGCGACGCCCATCTGCACTACGTCGACTTCTTCCAGGAAAGTGCGGGCATGGATGAGCTGCTGGAGAAGATGGCGCAGAACAACGTCGATCACGTGATGTTCTCCGGCATCCCGGTGGCCAAGAAGTGGGACGAGGACGAGCCCAAACGTCCGCGCTATTACGCGGGTGACGATGCCAATGCCTATTGGTACAGCGCCACCGATGTGTTCATCGCCGACGCCTACAAGCGTTTGCCGGCCGAGCAACGCAAACGCTTCCACCCGTTTCTTTCCGGCTTCAACCCCAATGACAAGAACGCCGATGCCCATATTCGCCGCATGCTGGAGCTCGACCCTGGCCTGTGGCAGGGCATCGGCGAAGTCTTTACTCGGCATGACGACCTCACCGCGCTGATTCATGGCAGTGCTCCCCGTGCCAACAATGAGGCGCTGGCGCGGGTCTTTCACCTGGCTGCCGAATACGACCTGCCGGTGATGCTGCACTCGAACATCACCTCCAAGCGGGAGCGTGAGCCGATCTACCTGGAGGAAATCGAGGCGCCGCTGCGCAACCATCCGCATGTACGTTTCATCTGGGCGCATGCTGGCACCAGTGCCGAGATCCACCGTCACCAGGAGAAGCTCGATTTCCTCATGGACACGGTCGAACGCATGCTGGGTCAATACCCGAATCTGTACATCGATCTGTCCTGGACCATGTTGCGGCCCTATTTACTGGACGAAAATGGCAAGCCCGACGAGAAATGGGTGCATCTGGTCAGCAGCTATCCGGAGCGCTTCATGTTGGGGTCGGACGTGGTTGGGCGCTTCGGCAACCTGGGCGAGTACATGAAAGGTTTCGATCCCTTCCTCGATGCATTGCCCGAGGATGTCGCGCACAAGGTCGCGCGCGACAATTTCCTGTCCATTCTGCCGCGCCGGGTGCAGGCCGAGCTGGATCGATAGCAGGGTTGTCATCAGGCTGTCACTCGGGCGTCATAGGCTCGCGCTCATCTCAACGAGGAGCGCACCATGCATTACACCCGAGTGGCCATGATGGCCGGTCTATTCGCCTGGGTAGGCCTGAGCCAGGCCGAGGTTCGCGTAGAAGGGCCGGTGGAATACGGCATCTTCAGCAGCCAGTACCAGGATTTTCAGCCGGGCGAGCGCGTGCTGACGCGCGGCGACCAGGCCATCCAGCGCACCGAACAGATTCCCGCCAAGCTCGGCACCAAGTTCGGCATGCGCTACAGCCTGGCCGGCAAGCGTGAGGGCGACGCGCCGCTGACGTTGCTGTACCTCACGCCTGGGGTGGTCACCGCGGATGGCCAGCGTCACGACAAGTTCGAAGTGCAGCAGAAGCTGGTAGTCGGTGCGCCGCAGGACGTGATGGCCTTCGAATTCACCGAGCATCACGAAGTGGTGCCCGGTGAGTGGCACTTCATCGTCTACCAGGGCGACCGCAAGCTCGCCGAGCAGCGCTTCACGGTGCGTTGATCAGAGCAGGATGATCGTCCAGGTCAGGACGACCACCAGCAGCGCGACCATCTGCGCCGCGCTGCCCATGTCCTTGGCCTGCTTGGACAGCGGGTGCAGGTTCAGCGAGATGCGGTCGACCACTGCCTCGATGGCGGAATTGAGCAGCTCTACTACCAGTGCCAGCAGCGGCACGATCACCAGCAATACGCGCTCGGTGCGGCTGACATCGACCAGACAGGCCAGCGGCAGCAGTAGCAGGTTCAACCAGACCAGTTGACGGAAAGCCGCTTCGCCCTGATAGGCCGCGCGCAGCCCGGCCAGCGAGTAGCCGGTGGCGTCGAGGATGCGCGCCAGGCCGCGGCGGCCCTTGAACGAGAGAGCGTCGAGATCGGAGCTTTCGTTCATGGATGCAGCCCGCCCCATGGGGCGTTCCGCGCTTGCTGGTAGGCCTGGCGCAGGTAACTCATGTCCGCCTCGGGCATGGCGCCACGGTGTCGGTCCAACTGGCCCAGATCGCGCCGCGAGGCGCTGGCGACCCGCCAGCGGCGTCGGCTTTTTTCCAGATCCAGGAGGGCGATATCCACGTCGCCATCGCTACGGGCTTTGACGAACAGGTGCTTGGCGTAGCAGCAGCCGTGTTGCCAGCCGCCCAGGTGCAGGCGCGCCAGCGTTACGGCCAGGCGTTGCAGCATGACCTGGTTGAGCTGCTGCGTACGGGGCTCGTCGTACCACTGCTCCAGGCTGACGAAGCCTGGCAATGCTTCGGTGACCAGCAATGCCTGCCAGTGCCCGGCCTGCTTGCGGGCCGAGCAGTAAACGATGTTTGGTGTGCGAATGCCGAGGCGGGCAAAGGCGCGATAGGCCTGCAGCTCGCGCAGAATGGTCGGCCTGCCCAACGGGTGGCGCAGCGAGCGATAGGTATGCCCACTCTGGTACTTGCAATACAGCAGCGGCCTGTTGCTGTCCCAGTGTTGCAACAGACGAACGCCGCTTTCACCGCCACGTCGCTGGTTGGCTGGTTCCACCCATTCGCCAGGGCTGTGCCACCAGCGATCGAACTCGGTAGAGGGCAGGGCGGCCAGCGCCTGTTCGCTGAGGATTCCCATGTCAGGCCACCTTGCGCAGCACGTAGGTGCGCCACATGGCATAACCGGGCAGGAAGTCCAGGTGGTCCAGGATGGCGAAGCCGGCCTGGTGGAACTCATCCTCCACCGTCTTGCGGGGAACGACGAAGCGGTTCTGGTTCTCCGTAGCCCGGCCTTGAGCGGCGCGCCGGGCCTCCAGGCGCCGGCGTTTCCAGGCCTTGTAGTTGCCGTCGACCCACAGCGAGACGATCACCGTGTCGCGGCTGACGCGATGAAACTCGCGAAGGATGGCCAGCCGGTGTTCGCTCGACTCGATGTGATGCAGCAGGCGGATGCAGAAGATGCAGTCCACCGCATTGCTCCCCAGGTCGATATCGAAGGCCGAGGTGCGGAAGCTGTTGACTCGTGCGACGACCTCGGGAGCTTGTGCGGCGCGGGCTGTGGCAAGCATGTCGGCCGAGTTGTCAGCGGCGAAGATCACCCGGTTCGGCTGCTCGCAGAGCATTGGCCAGAAACGGCCAGCGCCGCAGGGCAGGTCGAGCACCAGATTCGGCTGATCGGCCATCTGCAATGCACGACGCGCGACCTGGACATCACGCCAATGCGACAGGCGCCTGGACAAGCCGTCCTGATGCTTGTGCAGATATTGCTGGGCGTGCTCGAAATCGTACTTGCGGGAGAAATCCAGTTCGATGGGGCTGGGCTTGGGCATGACGAACGTCCCTTGATGGATACGTTCGTTACCTTAGAGAGCCGCATATCAAGGTCGCGTCAAAGGGGCGTGAAAATTTCGTCAAGCATCCTCCTCGTTCAACGTGACGCGGAAGCGGGTGCTGCCAGGTTCACTCTGCAGGCTTACGCTCCAACCCTGCTTGGCACAGATGCGTTTGACCAGCGAGAGACCCAGGCCGAGACCTTCGCCACGGGCCTGCGCGCCACGCACGAATGGCTGGAAGATGCGCTCGTGCTGCTCGGCGGGAATACCGGCGCCGCTGTCCTCGATGCGAAATGCGCCCGGCTCGAGAATCAGGCGCACCTCGCCACGCTCGGTGTAGTGCAGGGCATTGCGTAGCAGATTGGCCATCACCGTGGCGAGAAAGGTCGCGTTGTAGCGCCCGTCATCCTGGCCTTCCTCGATAAGCTGGAAATCCAGTCCCTTTTCCTTCATCAGTGCGCCCCAGCGGCTGGCCTGCTCCTGGGCGACGGCTGCCAGGCCTCGATCACCGACCAGGACGGCTTCATTGGTCTTGTCGCGAGCCAGCTGCATGAACGTCTGCACCAGTTCGCGCATTTCCTCGCTGGCGCGGGCAATACGGGCCACCTGTTCTTTTTCGCGTGGGCTCAACGGCGCCTCACTCAACAGTTCGCAGGAGGTGGCGATGACCATCAGCGGTGTGCGTAGCTCGTGGCTGACGTCGCTGGTGAACAGGCGTTCTCGCTCCAGTGACTGGCGCACCTGGCCTAATGTGCTGTCGAAGGCGGCGGCCAGTTGGCCGATTTCATCGTTGGGGTAGTCGGGCGCCAAGGGGGGCGCCAGTGGGTGCAACTGGTCGCGGTGGCGTACCTGCTGGGCGAGCCGACTGATCGGCGCCATCACCTTGCGCGCCATCATCAGGCCCAGGCCCCAGGCGGCGATCACGGTGAGCAGGAAACCCGCCAACACCACGTTGAACAGTGCGTTTTCCCGTGCTTCGAACTCCTGCTGCTCCTGCACCAGCAGGTAGGTCTCGCCATTGATCTTCTGCACGTAGACGTAATACGCCTCATCGCCGCTGACGACCTCGTTGAAACCTTCCTGCAGCCCATCGTATTCGGGCGGAATCGCATAGTCGGGGTAGTTGGACGAGAAGAAACGGGTGCTGGAGTCCAGGCGCGGAGGGCGTCCCTGGCGGATATCCTCGTTCAGCGTTTCGCCCAACTCGCGGCTCATCTCCTGGGAAACCAGGTGTTCCTCGATGAAATGCACCACGCCGACGATACTCAACGAGAACAGCCCGCTGACCACCGCAGTCATCAGGATGAAGGCGATCAGAATGCGCCGCTCGAACGGCTGCTTAGACAGCATCGGCGCTCTCCGCCAGGCGATAACCGACCCCGTGAATGGTGTGCAGCAGCGGCGTGGGGAAGGGTTTGTCGAGCACCTGGCGTAACTGGTGGACATGGCTGCGCAGGCTGTCACTGTCCGGGCAGTCGTCGCCCCACAGGGCTTCTTCCAGCGCTTCACGGCGTACCACTGCCGGGCTGCGTTGCATGAGGATGGCCAGCAGCTTGAGGCCCAACGGGTTGAGCTTGAGCAACTGACCGGCGCGACTGACGTGCAGGGTATCGAGGTCGTAGTTGAGATCGGCGACCTGCAACTGACGTTTGCGACTGCCGCGGCTACGGCGCAGGATCGCTTCGATGCGCGCTACCAGTTCGGAGAGGGCGAAAGGCTTGATCAGGTAGTCGTCAGCGCCGGCGTTGAGCCCCTGCAGGCGGTCATCCAGCGCATCGCGCGCGGTGAGCATGAGGATCGGCACCTCGCTGCGGCCGTCCTCGCGCAGGCGCTTGCACACCTGATAGCCGTCGATGCCTGGCAACATGATGTCCAGCACGATCAGGTCGTAGTGGCCGCTGCTGGCCAGGTGCAGGCCGCTCAGACCGTCCTGCGCGCAGTCGACGGAAAAGCCCTTGAGCTGCAAATAGTCGAGCACGTTGGCGAGGATGTCTCGGTTGTCTTCGATGACCAGAATGCGCATCGCGGGTTATTCCTGGGTTTGACGATTTTTTCACACGGCTTTGACGAGAGGCTCACAGCTCGCCTCGCAGACTGCGGCTCGTTCATCCTACAAGGATCATACGATGCCACGGCTCCATTACGCGCAACTTCGTTATCTGTCGATCATTCTGCTGGCCTGGCTGGCGGTTTTCTTCCTCACTCGTAGCGTGCTGCTGATCGCGCATCTGAGCGATGCCGGTGTCACCCTGTCGAACCTGCTGGGTCTGTATGGCGTCGGTCTGGTCTACGACCTGAGCTTCCTGGTCTACGCCGCCGCGCCGCTGGCGCTTTACCTGTTGCTGTGTCCTGCCTGGTTGTGGCGGCGCCGTTGGCATCAGCGTCTGTTGATCGTCCTGGCGGCCGTCAGCCTGTTCGCCATGTTCTTCACAGCGGTGGCCGAATGGCTGTTCTGGGACGAGTTCGGCGTGCGTTTCAACTTCATTGCCGTGGACTACCTCGTGTACTCCAAAGAGGTCGTCGACAACATTCTCGAGTCCTACCCGATCTATCCGTTGCTGGCGCTGTTGGCGGTCTTGGCCATCGGCTTGACCGTAGCGCTGCGTCGGCCGTTGCATGCGGCGTTGCAGGCGCCGCGTTTGCCACGACTGCGTGCGGTCTATGCACTGGTCATGCTGGCATTGCTGGTCGGGCTGTGCAGCGGCCTGGTAGGGCAGGATGCGCCGCGCAGCCTGGGCGGCAATACCTACCAGCGTGAGCTGGCGAGCAATGGCCCGTACCAGTTCTTCGCGGCGTTTCGTAACAACGAGCTGGACTATCAGCAGTTCTACGCCACCTTGCCCGATGCTGCGGTGGCCGAGCAGTTGCGCGCCGAAGTAGCCGAGCCCAATGCGCGCCTCATCGGCAGTGACCCGCAGGACATCCGCCGGGTGATCGACAACCCCGGCAAGGCACGCAAGCTCAACGTGGTGCTGGTCACCATCGAGAGCCTGAGCGCCAAATACCTGGGCAGTTTTGGCGATACCCGTGGGTTGACCCCGAACCTGGACGAGTTGCGCAAGCACAGTCTGGTGTTCACCAACTTCTACGCCACGGGTACGCGCACCGACCGCGGTTTGGAGGCGCTGACTCTGTCGGTACCGCCGACTCCGGGGCGCTCCATCGTCAAGCGTATCGGCCGCGAATCCGGCTATGCCAGCCTGGGCCAGCAGTTGGGCGCGCAGGGTTACGACAGCGTCTTCGTCTACGGCGGGCGCGGATACTTCGACAACATGAACGCATTCTTCGGCGGCAATGGTTATCGCATCGTCGATCAGAGCAGCGTCGATGAGTCCGAGATGAGCTTCCAGAATGCCTGGGGCATGGCCGACGAGGATCTCTACCATCAGGCGCTGAAGGTGGCTGATAGCGACCATGCGGCCGGCAAGCCGTTCTTCCTGCAACTGATGACCACCTCCAACCATCGGCCCTATACCTACCCGGACGGGCGTATCGACATCGCCTCCGGCGAGGGCCGTGAGGGTGCGGTGAAATACACCGACTACGCCATCGGCCAGTTCCTGGCGCAGGCGCGCAGCAAGCCCTGGTTCGACAACACGCTGTTCGTCTTCGTCGCCGACCACACTGCAGGCAGTGCCGGGCAGGAAGACCTGCCCGTGGCCAACTACCACATCCCGTTGTTCGTCTACTCGCCGAAACACATCAAGCCTGCCGAGTACGCCGACGTGGCCAGCCAGATCGACGTAGCGCCGACACTGCTTGGGGTGCTCAACCTGGATTACGTGTCCACCTTCTTCGGTCGCAACCTGCTACGCGCCGACCACGCTCCTGGGCGGGCACTGCTCGGCAACTACCAGCACCTGGGCCTGTTCGATGGGCAGAACCTGGCGATTCTCAGCCCGCGCCAGGGCATGCGTCGCCACGACGATGCTCTGGGCCTGAGCCATGAGTGGCGGGTGAATGATGCCGATCCGCTGTTGCGGCGCGACATCGCCTACTACCAGGGCGCGAGCCATGCCTTCGGCAAGCGGCTGATCGCCTGGCAACCCGAGATCCAGCCGGGCCAGCAGCTCAGCCAGCGCTAAGGAGTGAATATGTCGTCTCGTTATTTCGATTTTCGCCTGGCGCTGGGTATACCGCTGCTGCTGATGGCGTTGTTGCTGGTAGTCGATCCCAGCCCCGTGGACTTCGCCCTGGCCCGTCTGTTCTACGAACCTGGGCTGGGCTTCATCGGCCGTAGCAGTTTCTGGCTCGAAGACATCCTGCATGACCGTGCCAAGCAGGCGATTATCGTGCTCGGTGTGCTGGCCATCGCTGGCTTTCTGCTCAGCCTGATGCCGACACGGCTGCGTGCCTGGCGTCGACAGCTTGGTTATCTGGTACTGGCGCTGGGCCTGTCGACTTCGGTGGTCACGCCGCTGAAGACCCTGACCGGCATGCATTGCCCCTGGAGCCTGAGCGAGTTTGGCGGCCAGGAGCAGTTCACCCCGCTGCTGAGCGAGCGCGCACCCACCGCCAACCCCGGCCGATGCTGGCCAGGCGGGCATGCCTCGGCAGGATTCTCGCTGCTGGCACTGTTCTTCGTCTTGCGCGACCGCCGCCCGCGTGCCGCGCGAATCGCGCTGGTGGTGGCGCTGGGGCTGGGTTCGCTGTTCTCCCTGGGGCGGATGTTGCAGGGCGCGCACTTTCTCTCGCACAACCTCTGGACGCTGCTGATCGACTGGGTGATCTGCGTACTGACCTATCGCTGGCTGCTTTACCGGGCGCCTGTCGCACAAAGCGCAGGAAATCAGGTGGTCTGGGGAGAAACCTGCCGATGAACAGATTCCAGCAGGGCTTGCGCCTGGCGTTGGCCGCCGTGGTTTTCTTCAGTGCGCTGTTGGCGCTGCCCTTGAGCATGGCGTGGGGCGCGACGACATCGGCGGCGCCCCTGCAGGGCGTGCGCCCAGCCAACTGGGCACAGCAACTGGATACCCGCATCAACCTGTATCGCATGACTCCGGATCTGTACCGCAGCGCATTGCCTGCGGCGCGGGACTGGCCACAACTGCAGGCGCTCGGTATTGCCACGGTGATCAACTTCTATCAGCGTGGGGACGAGCAATGGCTGGGTGACCCGCGCGTTCATCAGGTTCACCTACCGTTGCGCACTGATCGTATCGATGACACCGACGTCATCGAGGTACTGCGCAGCATCCGCCAGGCGCAGAGCCGCGGCACGGTGCTGATTCACTGCAAACATGGGCAGAACCGTACCGGGCTGATCGCTGCCCTGTACCGGGTGATCTACCAGAACTGGAGCAAGGAGCAGGCGTTGGCAGAAATGCGCGGTGGCGGCTTTGGCGGCGAAGAGCGTATGGGCGACGCCGAGCGCTACCTGCGCGACGCTGACATTCCGGCGTTGCGTTCAGCATTGGCCACAGGTGCCTGCAGCACCAGCGCATGGGCGCTGTGCGCGCTCAAGGATCGGCTGCTCGGTGCAATCGAGGGGGTATGAAGTCATGAAGGTCGCGCGTTTGCTGATCTGTGGCCTGTCGTTGCTGGTCTTGCTGGGGTGTCAGAGCCTGCGCGAGCAGATGCTGGCGGAGAACTATCCGCCGACCTTCGTCGACGGCTTCGAAGCCGGCTGCAGCAGTGGTCGCTCAGCGGCGGGTCCGCTCGGCCAGTTTGCCAAGGACGTACCTCGCTACCAGTACGAGCCGTTGTATGCCCTGGGGTGGGACGATGGCTTTCGGCAGTGCGAGCGTGTCCAGCGCGTCTATGATTGGACAGAGCGTCAAGATGATCAGTGGCGCGATCAAGAGTGGCGTCAGCATGTCGACCAGGCTATGGCCAGGGCGCTGCGGCGTTAGGGATTTCTTTCTTGCTTATCAAGCACACAGGGATGGCGTCGATAAGAAAGAAGGGATTGGCGCAATCTCAAAGGTCCTATGCCAGGTAAGGCACCGGATATCTCGATTGAGCGCGTAATGGGAGTTTCACAAAATGTCACTGCGTGATCTGTCTATTGCCCCTCGGGCAGCTCTGGGATTTGGATTGGTTGCTCTGTTGGTTGTACTGCTCGGGATTTTTTCACTGATGCAGATGGGGGCGATGCGGGAGAAGTCCAACGAGATCAACGTCAACTGGTTGCCTAGTGTGTTGGCCATTGGTGATGTGAATGCCAACGTGCTGCGTTTGCGTGCCATTACTCTGCGTCTGACCCTCAATCGTGACTCAACGCAGGTGCAAAATAATCTGCGTCTGGCTGAGGAGTTGCGCTCATCGCTTGGCAAGAACCAGGGCATTTATGAGCAATTGATTTCCAGCGCCGAAGAGCGGGCGATCTATGACGAGTTCAAGCGTGTCGAGGCGGCATACCTGCAGGAACAGGGCCGAATAATGGAGGCAGCTCGTCAGGGCAATTTCGATGCTGCCATCGAGGTGGCTAGCGGCTCGCTCAACCAGCATGCCGACGACATGCTGCAGAATCTCGGCAAGCTGACCGAAATCAATCGGGTAAGCGCGCTGGCTGCCGGTGATACGGTTGCCGAGGTGACGGATTCTGCGCGTATCTGGGTGATCGGCATGATGATCGTGGCGACTCTGGCCACCGTGGTGCTGGCCCTGCTACTGACACGCAGCATCGTTGCGCCGCTGACGGAAGCGGTGCGGGTGGCCGAGGTGGTGGCCTCGGGAGACCTGACGCAGAACATTCATGCTGACGGAAGCGACGAGCCTGCGCGCTTGCTCAATGCCCTGAGAAACATGCAACAAAGCCTGCGCACCACCATCCAGAGCATTTCCGACTCATCCAATCAACTGGCCTCGGCCTCCGAAGAGCTGCATGCCGTCACCGAGGATTCGACGCGCGGTCTGCACCAGCAGAACACCGAGATCGAGCAGGCGGCCACCGCAGTGAACGAGATGACGGCGGCGGTGGAGGAGGTGGCGCGCAATGCGGTGAGCACCTCCGAAGCCTCGCGTGAATCCAACGTCACGGCCCAGCAGGGACGCGAGCAGGTACGCCAGACCGTCGATTCGATTGGCCAACTGGCGGCTGACGTCACCACCACTTCGGGCGAGGTGGAGCAGCTAGCCCAGCGTGTGCACGAGATCAGCAAGGTGCTCGATGTGATCCGCTCTATCGCCGAGCAGACCAACCTGCTGGCGCTCAACGCGGCCATCGAGGCTGCGCGGGCCGGCGACGCTGGCCGTGGCTTCGCCGTGGTGGCCGACGAGGTAAGGGCTTTGGCACATCGCACCCAACAGTCGACCCAGGAAATCGAACAGATGATCGGTGGTATTCAGAGTGGGACAGATCGCGCCGTCAGCGCCATGCAGAGCAGCAACGGTCGTGCTCGTTCCACGTTGGAGGTGGCTCAGGCTGCTGGCGTTGCGCTGGAGCAGATCGCCCAGGCGATTTCCTCGATCAACGAGCGCAACCTAGTGATCGCCAGCGCTTCCGAGGAGCAGGCGCAGGTGGCGCGCGAGGTGGATCGCAATCTGGTCAATATCCGCGACCTGTCGATGCAGACCTCGGCGGGCGCCAATCAGACCAGTGCAGCCAGTCAGGAGCTGTCGCGCCTGGCGGTCGATTTGAACAACCTGGTAGCGCGCTTCAAGGTCTGATGCGTTTGGCCACGAAACGAAAACGGCGCCCGAAGGCGCCGTTTTCTTTACCACAGCAGCAGTTACTTGCCAGCCCAGCGCTTGAGCACCAGGGTGGCGTTGGTGCCACCGAAGCCGAAGCTGTTGCTCATCACGGTGTCGAGCTTGGCGTTCTCGACGGTTGTGAGCTGGATCGGCATGTCGGCCACTTCCGGGTCGAGCTCGTCGATGTTGGCCGAGCCAGCAATGAAGTTGCCTTCCATCATCAGCATGCAGTAGATCGCTTCCTGCACGCCGGCGGCGCCGAGGCTGTGGCCGGACAGACTCTTGGTCGAGCTGATGGCCGGGGCCTTGTCGCCGAACACTTCACGTACACCGCGGATTTCAGCGACGTCGCCGACCGGGGTGGAGGTGCCGTGGGTGTTCAGGTAATCGATCGGGGTGTCGACGGTAGCCAGCGCCTGCTGCATGCAGCGGATGGCGCCTTCGCCGCTCGGGGCGACCATGTCGTAGCCGTCGCTGGTCGCGCCGTAGCCGACGATTTCTGCGTAGATCTTGGCGCCACGGGCCAGGGCGTGTTCCAGCTCTTCGACCACGACCATGCCGCCACCGCCGGCGATGACGAAACCGTCACGCTTGGCGTCATAGGCGCGCGAGGCTTTTTCCGGGGTGTCGTTGTACTGGGTGGAGAGGGCTCCCATGGCGTCGAACAGGCAGCTCTGGCTCCAGTGCTCTTCTTCACCGCCACCGGCGAAGACCACGTCCTGTTTGCCCAGCTGGATCTGCTCCATCGCCTGGCCGATGCAATGTGCGCTGGTAGCGCAGGCCGAGGAGATGGAGAAGTTGACGCCCTTGATCTTGAATGGAGTGGCCAGGCACGCCGACACGGTGCTGCCCATGGTGCGGGTCACACGGTATGGGCCGATGCGCTTGACGCCTTTCTCGCGCAGGGTGTCGATGGCTTCCATCTGGTTAACGGTGGATGCACCACCGGAACCGGCGATCAGGCCGGTGCGCGGGTTGGAGATCTGCTCTTCGCTAAGACCGGAGTCCTTGATCGCCTGCTCCATCGCCAGGTAGGCGTAGGCGGCGGCGTCGCCCATGAAACGGAACAGCTTGCGGTCGATCAGCTCTTCCAGGTTCAGGTTGACCGAGCCGGAAACATGGCTACGCAGGCCCATTTCGGCATAGGACGGGTTGAAACGGATGCCGGATTTGCCCGCGCGGAGGCTGTCGGCAACGGCTTCTTTGTCATTGCCCAGGCAGGAAACGATGCCCAGACCGGTAATCACGACACGACGCATGTGCAAGTCCTTCAGAAACTGTCGGTAGAGGTGAACAGGCCAACGCGCAGGCCTTCGGCACTGTAGATCTCGCGGCCATCGACGGCTACGGTGCCATCGGCGATACCGAGGATCAGTGAGCGGTTGATGGTGCGCTTGATATGGATGTTGTAGGTGACTTTCTTGGCGGTCGGCAGAACCTGACCGAAGAATTTCACTTCGCCCGAGCCCAGGGCGCGGCCCTTGCCTGGGTTGCCTTGCCAGCCCAGATAGAAGCCAACCAGCTGCCACATGGCATCGAGGCCGAGGCAGCCTGGCATGACCGGGTCGCCTTCGAAGTGGCACGCAAAGAACCACAGATCCGGATTGATATCGAGCTCAGCGACGATTTCGCCCTTGCCGTACTTGCCGCCGGTCTCGCTAATGTGAACGATGCGATCAATCATCAGCATGTTCGGGGCGGGCAGTTGCGCGTTCCCGGGGCCGAACAGTTCGCCGCGGCCGCAGGCGAGCAGATCTTCCCGAGAGTAGGCGTTTTGTTTTGTCATGCGAGCTCCTCAATTGTCCCCATGCTTCTAAGGCTGGGCGAATCGTCCTGGCCGGCGCGCCTGAAAATAGGGGGCGTCTGCCGGCAGCCTAGTCATAGACTGTTGCGTTGTGGTGAAAGTCACAGCGCAGTGAGTACAGTTGTACTCCGCTGGCTCTGCATTGTCACAGAACCAGCAGTTTCTCCTTGTAACGCCCGCTTGTCATCGGTGCCACTCGCCTATGGTCGGGCTGGCAACCAACGCAGCAGAATGCGTTGCAGATCTGCTCGTTTGAACGGTTTTGCCAGGTAATCGTTCATTCCCGCTTCAAGGCAGGCTTCGCGATCACCCTGCAAGGCGTTGGCGGTCAGGGCGATGATCGGTACCTGCCGTCCTTGCTCGAGCTGGCGAATCTGCCGTGTGGCTTCGTAGCCGTCCATCAGCGGCAGCCTGCAGTCCATGAGAATTGCAGCGTAATCCTGCTGGCTGCAACTTTGCACGGCCTGCTGGCCATCGCCGACCAGGCTGACCTGATAGCCCAGGCTGCGCAACATGGCCTCGATCACCGTCTGGTTCACGGGATTGTCTTCGACCAGCAGCACGGCCTGGCCATCGCCGCTGCCCAGGGCTTGATTGTCGCTGCTCTGCACCTGCTCGCTGTAGGGGCGAAATGGTAGGGGAATTTCCAGAGTGAAGACCGAGCCCGTGCCCAGCTGGCTCTCCGCACGCAGCGTGCCGCCCATACGCTCGGCCAGGGTCCGCGCGATCGGCAGGCCGAGACCGGTACCGCCGTAGCGTCTGGATATGGAGGTATCCGCCTGCTGGAAAGCATCGAACATATGTTCCAGGCGTTCGCCATCGATGCCGATGCCGCTGTCGCGCACGGCACAGGTGAACCACAACACCTGGTCGTCCAGTGGCTGCCAATGGGTTTCCACACGGATGTGGCCTTCTTCGGTGAACTTCAGCGCGTTGCCGATCAGGTTGACCAGGATCTGCCGGATGCGCGTGGGGTCGCCACGCACTTCCAGCTGTTCCAGGCCGGGCTGGTCGTCCAGCAACAGCTGCAGGCCGCGCTGCTGGGCACTGTGCTGGAATACCTGGATGGAGCCCTGCAACAGCTCCAGCAGGTTGAAAGGAATCGCTTCGAGTTCTAGTGCCCCGCGTTCGATGCGCGAGAAATCGAGAATATCGTTGATCACCTTGAGCAGGTGCTCGGTGGACTCGGTCGCCAGGGCCGCGTACTCGCTCTGCTCGTCGTTGAGGCTGGTGGTTTCGAGCAACTGCAGCATGCCCAGTACGCCGTTCATGGGGGTGCGCAATTCATGGCTCATCATGGCCAGGAAGTCCGACTTGGCTCGGTTGGCCTGCTCCGACTCCTCGCGCGCCTGGATCAGCTCGGCAATCGCCTGCTGCTGTTCCTGGCCACTTTGTTCGAGTGCGCAGGCCAGGTTGTTGATATGCCTGGCCAGATCGGTCAGTTCGTCGTTGCCTCGCTCGACTAATGAAGGTCGGTAGTCGCCGTTCTGGATGCGTTCCAGAGCCTGGCCCATGGCGCTGAGCGGCTGAGCGAGGCGGCGCGCCAGGCGGCGGGCGAGGAGGAAGGTCAGCAGCAGGGCGAACAGCGAGAGGACGCCAGCCTTGAGCAGAATTTCCTGCTGGCGGGTATTGAAGGTGTCGTTGGACATGCCCACGACGACGCGGCCGAGATAGCCATCGCCGATCACCTTGCCCCGCGGCGGCATGGCTAGCCCTACGCCAGGCGGTCCTTGCAGGTGGATCGGTGCCTGAAACACCTCCACCTGAGGCGTGCTGTGGCCTTGCTCCTTGGGCCGTTCGACGTAGACCAGAATGTTGTCGTCGCGGTCACGTACCTCGGCAAAACGCACGTCGGGGGTGCTCAAGGTCGCGCGCAACAGGCTTTCCAGTGTGTCCAGGTTGCCATTGAGCACCCCGTATTCGGTGGCCGGCGCAAGCTGATTGGCGATCAATTGACCGGTGTGGCCCTGCTCCTGGCGCAGGTCCTGCAACCGGGTGAAGGTGAGAAAACCGGTAAGCAGCAGGGTCAGCAGCAGTGCAGGGCCGACGCTGATCAGCTGGGTGCGGGTATGAATGTTCCAGCCACGGCGCTGGCCAGTGGTTGTACCGTCCCTGGCGGACTGCGGCTCCCGAGAGGGGCAGGGCGGGGGCAAGGGGCTGCCTGTGGGCACGAATCGTCCTTGGCAATTAACGTCGATCCGGCATGTTAACCGACCCGTCGCGCTTTGCCAGCGTAAGGCGCGCGCACTCTGCGGTAATTCTCATCTGCTCGCGTCAACGGGCGGCAGTCACTGAACTTTTGCCCTGGCCGGGTACTCTCGGCTCCGTATAATGCCCGCAGACCGCCATCATGCATGGCCTCATTCGGAAGAACTATGACTCAGCCCCAACCCATTGCCGTCCTCGGCGGCGGCAGCTTCGGCACCGCCCTGGCCAACCTGCTGGCGGAGAACGGCCAGCGTGTCCTGCAATGGATGCGCGATCCTGAGCAGGCCGAGCAGATGCGTCAGAGCGGCGAAAACCCGCGCTATCTGAAGGGCGTCAAGCTACATCGCGGCATTGAACCGACCAGTGATCTTGGCGCGGCACTGCAGCAGGCCGAGCTGGTACTGGTGGCACTGCCTTCCAGCGCTCTGCGAGATGCCCTGCAGCCGGTGGCCGGGCAATTGGCAGGCAAGATGCTGATCAGCACCACCAAAGGTATCGAAGCCAAGACCTTCAAGCTGATGAGCCAGATTCTCGAAGAGATCGCTCCCGATGCGCGAATTGGCGTGCTGTCCGGGCCGAACCTGGCCAAGGAAGTGGCCGACCACGCCTTGACCGCGACGGTGATTGCCAGTGAGGACGAAGAACTCTGTCTGCGCGTCCAGCAGGCTCTGCACGGCCGGACCTTCCGCGTCTACGCCAGTGCCGACCGTTTCGGTGTCGAGCTCGGTGGAGCGCTGAAGAACGTCTACGCCATCATGTCCGGCATGGCGGCAGCGCTGGGTATGGGCGAGAACACCAAGAGCATGCTGATCACCCGTGCGCTGGCGGAAATGACCCGGTTCGCAGTCAAGCTCGGTGCCAATCCGATGACCTTCCTCGGCCTGGCCGGTGTCGGCGATCTGATCGTCACCTGTTCGTCACCGAAGAGTCGCAACTATCAGGTTGGTTTCGCTCTGGGCGAAGGCCTCAGCCTGGAGGAGGCGGTGCAGCGCCTTGGCGAGGTCGCCGAGGGGGTCAATACGCTGAAGGTGCTCAAGGCCCGTGCCGAAGAGCTCGAGGTTTACATGCCGCTGGTCGCCGGCCTGCATGCCATCCTTTTCGAGGGGCGTACGCTGGCTCAGGTCATTGAACTGCTGATGCGTGGCGAGCCCAAGACCGATGTTGATTTCATCCCCACCGCGGGTTTCTGAACCTTGCAGCCAATCAAGGAGAGTGAGTCATGAGCGACGAAAAGCAGGAGTTGGAGCGCGAGTCGATTCTGCTGCGCGTTCTATGGATGGTGATTTTCCTCATCGTCTGGCAATTGGCCGAGCTGCTGCTCGGTGCCGTAGTGCTGCTGCAGCTGGGCTACCGCCTGTTCTACGGCGCACCGAATGCCGGCTTGCTGGGCTTCGGCGATAGCCTTAGCCAGTACCTGGCACAGATCGGCCGTTTCGGCACTTTCAATACCGATGAGAAACCTTGGCCGTTCGCCGATTGGCCGACGCCGCGCGCGCCGGAAGGTGAAACCGCCCATAGCATTCCACCAGCGCCGCACCCGGTGCGCGACGAGGAGCCGAAGCTGTGAGGCTGTGGCTGCTTCGCCATGGCGAGGCCGAGCCGCACGCTGCCAGCGATGCCGCTCGCGAGCTTACCGCCTACGGTCGCAAGGAGGTGCAGCAGGCCGCTGCGCAGCTCATCGGTCGGCCGCTGACCGCCATTATCGCCAGCCCCTATGTGCGTGCGCAGCAGACAGCCGAGCTGGTGCGCAGCGCGCTGGGGTTTGCCGGCAAGATCAACACCGTACCCTGGCTGACGCCGGACAGTGACCCGCGTGATGCGCTGAAATTTCTCGATGAACGAGAGGGCGCTGAGGTACTACTGGTCAGCCACCAGCCGTTGATCGGTGCGCTGGGTGGATTGCTGGTGCATGGCCACCGTCAGGACCCGCTGCCCATGCGCACGGCGAGCCTGGCAGAGCTAGAGGGCGATATCCCGGCCGCAGGGCTGATGGAGCTGCTGGCACTGATCCATCCTCGCTGAGCTTCTACCCTTAGCGCGGCTGTGCTGCCATGGGTGTCCCGTCTTCGTATTGCGCCGATCCGGCAAATGTATCCAGACGAGAAACATTTCTTAACTTGCGCCTCTTTTGTCAGCGTGGAATAGTCAACCAAGCAAGTGCTTGGTTGATTCCTACAAAAACAACAAAGGAGGAAGCCCTGTGGCTGATGCAATCCGTTTGCCGCTCGAGCTGTTTTACGAACGTGAAGCAAGGCACCCGAACAAACGCTACATGGTGCAACCTTTGGGGGGCGGCCAACTGCTCGAACTGAGCTGGGCCGATGTCGGCGAACAGGCTCGTCGCGTGGCCAACTGGCTGCGTAGCCGCGAACTGCCGCCGGGCAGCCGCATCGCCATCATTTCCAAGAATTGCGCGCACTGGATCGTCGCCGATCTGGGTATCTGGATGGCTGGCTACGTCTCGGTGCCGCTCTATCCCAACCTCACCGCAGGCTCCATGCGCCAGGTATTGGAGCATTCCGAGGCGGCTCTGGCCTTCGTTGGCAAACTCGATGACTGGGCCTCGATGGCGCCTGGGTTGCCGGCGGGCATGCCGACTGTCAGCCTGCCTCTGCATCCACATGGCGACTTCGATTACCGTTGGGACGACCTGCAGCGCAGTGCGCCGATCCAGGATGATCCCAAGCCTGCCGCCAACCAATTGGCCACTATCATCTACACCTCCGGGACCACCGGTACGCCCAAGGGGGTGATGCACAACTTCTCCAACCTTGGCTTCGCCGCCAGCAACGCCATCAAGCTGTTCGGGGTGGGCGAGGACGACCGGCTTATTTCCTACTTGCCACTGTGCCATGTGGCCGAACGCATGTTCGTTGAGCTGGCCTCGATCTATGCCGGGCAGACAATCTTCTTCGCCGAGAGCCTGGACACCTTCCTCGAAGACCTCAAGCGCGCCCGGCCGACCGTGATGTTCGGTGTGCCGCGCATCTGGACCAAGTTCCAGATGGGCGTGTACAGCAAGATGCCAGCGCAGAAGCTGGATCGCCTGCTGCGGCTGCCGATCATCGGCCGTTTCATCGGCCGCAAGGTGCTCGCCGGGCTTGGTCTGGATGCGATTCGCTACGCGCTGTCCGGCGCAGCACCGGTGCCCGAGGCGCTTCTCAACTGGTACAGGCGTCTGGGTATGGAGATCCAGGAGGTCTATGGCATGACCGAGAATTGTGGTTATTCCCACGTGTGTTTGCCGGGCAAGTTCAAGCAGGGCTGGATCGGCCAGAACAACCCGGGCGTCGAGGTACGTATCGGCGAGGATGGCGAAGTCCTGGTGCGCAGCGGCGCGACCATGCAGGGTTACTACAAGGACCCGATCAAGACCGCCGAGACGCTGACTGACGATGGCTTCCTGCGCACCGGCGACAAGGGCGAGCAGGACGCCGAAGGCAACCTGCGCCTCACCGGCCGCATCAAGGAAATCTTCAAGACCAGCAAGGGCAAGTATGTCGCGCCTGCGCCGATCGAAAACCGCATTGGCGAGCACTCGCGCATCGAGCAGGTTTGCGTGGTCGGCGACGGCCTGCCGCAGCCCATAGCCCTGTGCGTGCTATCCGATGTAGGGCGTCAGGAAGCGGCCAATGACAGTCGCGATGAGCTGGAGAACAGCCTCAAGGCCTTGCTCGCCGAGGTCAATGGTTGCCTCGATCATCATGAGCGGCTGCAAGGCCTGGTACTGGTCAAGGAGGTCTGGGCAGTGGAGAACGGTTTCCTGACGCCGACCCTGAAAATCAAACGCGCGGTGATCGAGGGCACTTATGGCGAGCGTTTCGCCGAGTGGCAACAGCGCAGCGAAGCCGTGCTCTGGCACGATTGAGCCTGAATGGGCCGGGTTGACCGGCCCTGTGTTCAACGCACAAGGAACGTATCCATGGGACTGTGGCAACGAACGCCCGATATCGATGCACTCAACGCGACCTTAAAAAACAGCATCGGCGAGGTGCTGGACATCCGTTTCGAATCCTTCGACGACGAATCGCTCAGCGCCAGCATGGTGATCGACTCGCGCACTCATCAGCCTTACGGTCTGCTGCACGGTGGTGCCTCGGTGGTGCTGGCGGAAACCCTTGGGTCGACCGCCAGCTACCTGTGCATCGACAACAGTCGCTTCTACTGCGTCGGTCTGGAGGTCAATGCCAACCACCTGCGTGGTTTGCGCAGCGGGCGTGTGCACGCGGTTGCACGGCCAGTGCACCTGGGGCGAACCACGCACGTCTGGGATATTCGCCTAAGCGGTGACGACGGCAAGGCCAACTGTATTTCACGGCTGACCATGGCCATCGTGCCGCTGGGCGATCAGCCAACGAAACTGTGAGTGCCCGCCTGCAATTTCATCCAAGATTTGTCCGATCCATGGCGCTACAGTACGCGCCATGGACCAGATCACTCACATCCAGAGCAGCTTGCCCGGCGTTCGCCTGATCGACGCGGAATATCGCCGCTTTGCCTTTCCCCGACATTTTCATCTGGAGTACCACGTCGGCCTGCTGATCCAGGGGCAGCATCGCTACGCCTATGGTGGTGAGCGCCGGCATGTCGGGGCAGGGGATGTGTTGCTGATGGCGCCGGAAGAAATTCATGACGGCGCTTGCCTGGATGGAGAGAGCTACCGCATTCGCGTGATGGCCTTCGATCCCTTCTGGCTGGATGAAGCCAGTCGAACCCTGAGCGATGGTCGCCAGGGGGCGCCGAGGTTGACCACCAGCAGCTTGCGTCATCCCCTGCTGGCGCAGCACTTGCAGCATTTTCACGCGGCGATGCTGGGAGGGTCACAGCTGGCCCAGGAAGAGGCGCTCTGGCAGGCACTGGCCAATCTGCTGGAGATGGGCTCGACATTGCGCGTCAGCGAGCCGCATCGCGTTTTCGATCAGCGCATCTGGCAGCGGCTGCGTGATTGGCTGGAAAGTCGCCTGGACGATCCGCCCTCGCTGGAGGAATTGGCAGCGTTCTGCGCCATGAGCCCCTGGCAGGCACTGCGGCGCTTTCGCCAGCATACCGGCCTGCCGCCGCACCAGTGGCTCACCCAGTTGCGCCTGCAACGCGCCTTGCCGCTGGTGTTGGCAGGTGAGCCGCTAAGCGAAATCGCCTTGCGCCTGGGCTTCTACGACCAGGCTCACTTCTCGCGGCTGTTCCGCCGCACCTACGGGCTGCCGCCTGCGCGCCTGCGCCAGGGCTGATACCCGCAAAGCCTCAACCCCCTTCCTATCACCTGGAGAACAACCATGCAGGAGACATCCGTCTTGCTGTCGCTCACTGCCGTCTTCGCGGTGGCCCTCATCAGCCCTGGCCCGGATGTGGCGCTGGTGGTGCGTACTTCCCTTCATCAGGGCCAGCGTGCGGGTCTGCTCAGCGCATTGGGCCTGGCCTGCGGCATTCTCCTGCACGGCACGCTTGTACTGAGCGGCGTGGCCTTGCTGCTCAGTCGCACCGAATGGCTGTTCGATCTAGTGCAGGTAGCAGGGGCTCTGTATCTGGGCTGGCTGGGGATCGGTGCGGTCAAGGCCTGGTGGCAGGGCGGGGCAGGGAGCCTGCGCCTGGACAGTGAGCTGGCGCCGTCGGCATTCGGCCCCTGGTTGCGTGGTGTGTTGACCAACCTGGGTAATCCCAAGGCGTTGGTGTTCTTCCTGGCGCTGCTGAGCAGCCTGGTACCCGCGGACATGTCGCTGCTGGGCAAGGTTGCTTGTGCCGCGTTGCTGTTCGGTCTCAGTCTGTTCTGGTTTGGGCTGCTCGGCATGACCCTCAGCCGACCGCTGATGCGCCAGCGGCTGCTGCAGGTGGCGCCCACCATCGACTTCCTATGCGGTCTGGTATTTTTGCTGGTCGCCGTGAGCATTGTCGGCAGGCTTCTGTTATAGCGCTGACCATTGCGCCGCCATCAATGGCCGTTACGGTCATTGCCGCGTGCCAGCGGCTGCCGGAGAATCTCGGCCTATTCGTATTACGAGTTTGATGCATGCCGCAGCCGATCTTCTTCGCACATGCCAATGGCTTCCCGTCTGGTACTTACGGCAAGTTGTTCGCCGCGCTGGCGCCTGAATTTCAGGTGCAGTACCTGGCGCAGCATGGCCACGATCCGCGTTTTCCGGTGAATGATAATTGGTCCAACCTGGTCGATGAATTGATCCATCACCTGGAGGGCGGCGCTGAGCCGGTCTGGGGCGTCGGTCATTCCCTTGGCGGCGTGCTGCACTATCACGCTGCCTTGCTGCGCCCCGAACTCTACCGTGGTGTGGTGATGCTCGACTCGCCGGTATTGACCCTGGCCGACCGCATGGTGATCCGTGCCGCCAAGCGCTTCGGGTTCATCGATCGCATCACCCCGGCCGGGCGTACGCTGGGGCGCCGTGAAGCGTTCGCCGACCTGCTCGAAGCGCGTAATTATTTTGCCGGCAAGAGCCTGTTCCGGCGTTTCGATCCCGAATGTCTGGATGCTTATGTCAGCCACGGTCTGCAAGCGGGAGCGCAGGGTTTGCGTTTGAAGTTCGATCCTGCCACCGAGATCAGCATCTACCGCAGCGTGCCGCACACCGCGCCGGGGCGGCCGCAGCAGCTTGCCGTACCGCTGGCCATGGTTCGAGGGCGTCACAGTCGCGTCGTGCTGCCGCATCATGCGCGTCTGCTCAAGCGCATGCCGCGAGCCGAATACCATCATCTGCCGGGTGGCCACATGTTTCCGCTGGAGCGCCCGCAGGCCACCGCCGACCTGCTGCGTCAGCTGTTCGGTCGTTGGAGCGCCAATCAGGAGCAAAGCGCATGAACGTAGGTTTCGAGGAAGTCCGCCTGAGCCTCCCGCATATCGAGTTGGCGGCGCATCTCTATGGTCCGGAGGATGGGCTGCCGGTGCTGGCCTTGCACGGCTGGCTGGATAACGCCGCGAGTTTTGCACGCCTGGCGCCGAAGCTCGAAGGACTACGCATCGTCGCCCTGGATTTTGCCGGTCATGGCCACTCCGATCATCGTGCGGCCGGCGCTGGTTATGCGCTTTGGGACTACGCCTTCGATGTGCTGCAAGTCGCCGAGCAGTTCGGCTGGCAGCGATTTTCCATTCTCGGGCACTCCATGGGGGCGATCACTGCGGTGCTGCTGGCAGGCGCGATGCCCGAGCGGATTGCGCGACTGGCGTTGATCGATGGTCTGGTGCCCTACACCGGTGAAGCCGAGCAGGCACCAGCCAAGCTTGGCGAGGCATTGCGTGCCAGGCAGAAGCTCTCCGACAAGCGCAAGCCGGTGTATGCCGAGATGGCGCGCGCCGTCGAGGCGCGGATGAAAGGTGTCGGTGCCGTCAGCCGTGAGGCGGCCGAGCTGTTGGCCCTGCGTGGCCTGATGCCGGTGCCGGGCGGTTACACCTGGCGCACCGACAGTCGCCTGACCTTGCCGTCGCCGCTGCGCCTGAGTTGGGCGCATGCCCAGGCGTTCGTGCGTGCGCTGCAGTGCCCGGTCAGTCTGGTAGTGGCCGAGCAGGGCATGATGGGGGCGCAGCCGGCCCTGCAGAAATTGCTGCAGGATCTGCCGTTCGAGGTGCATCGCCTGCCGGGTGGCCACCATCTGCATCTGGATGACGAGGCGGGCGCGCAACGTGTAGCGGATTGTTTCAATCCATTCCTGCGCATTTCTTGACTTGCCTGCAGCCCTGGGGAAAGGTGTGGCGGTCTGCCATGGAGGATCGCATGATCGACCCGTTCAACCACGCCACCCACTGCTTCGCAACCTCGCCTGCACAAGGATCTTCTCGATGACGGTGCGCATGAAGCTGTTGTGCGCAGCGCTGGCCACCTTCTGCAGCGGTACCGTACTGGCGGCCGACATACCCGGTAGCCGTGACCTTGAAGTGCTGCCGCGTTTCCCCGCCAGCCAGATCGTTGCGTTCAAGCAGGCGTCCCATGTCGAGCGCATCTATCCGCAGGGTTCGATTCGCCGCATCAGCGGGCGTTTGCGTTACGAGCGTGAAATTCTCGTGCAGGGCCAGCACAGCGCAGTGACCTACGAACTGCCGCGCACTCACAGCGCCGATCAGGTATTTACTGCGGCGCGGGAAGCACTGCTGCAGCAGGACGCCGAGCTGCTCTACTGGTGTCAGGGCCGTGAGTGTGGGGCAAGTAACCTGTGGGCCAACGCGGTGTTCGGCAATGCCACGCTGTATGGCTCCGACGACCAGCAGGCCTATGCCCTGTTGCGCTTGGCCGAACCGAATCATGAAAGCCTGCTGGCGCTCTACAGCATTACCCGAGGCAACCGCCGTGCCTACCTGCACGTCGAGCAGCTGGATGCCGACGCGCCCCTGGGGGTATTGCTGCCGACACCCGCGACCCTGCTGCGCCAGCTGCGCACCGATGGCCAGTTGAAGCTGCCGGACGATGCCAAGGCCGATAGCGCCTGGGTGGAAGTGCTGGCGCGCAGCCTGAACCTCGACAGCACCTTGCGCGTAACCCTGGCCGGCAGCCAGGCCGAAGCCTGGCGTGAAGCGCTGATCGAGCAGCGCGTGCGCGAAGCGCGCCTGGAGTTGGGTGAAGGCGCCGAGGAGGCACTGAGCGTGCGCCTGTTGCGTTAAGCTAGCATCCGCAATTGCCCGTAGCAGAGCGCCCGCAAGGGCGCTCTGTCGTTTCGTCGTAGGGAGTTTCGCTCGATGGCCACCAATGATCGTCTGCTGGTACAGATTCTCCTGCTCGGCCTGCTGGCTGCCAGCCTCTGGGTGCTGGCACCATTCTGGTCTGCGCTGTTCTGGGCCGCGGTGCTGGCCTTTGCCAGCTGGCCGCTGATGCGCCTGCTGACGCAGTTGCTCAATGGTCGCATGTCGCTGGCCGCGGGCATCCTGACCGGTGTCTGGGTGATCATGGTGGCCGTGCCGCTGGTTTGGCTGGGCTTCAATCTGGCCGATCACATCAAGGACGCCAATGCCCTGATCAGAGATCTGCAGGTGGAAGGACTGCCGCCACCGCCGAGCTGGTTGGCCAGCATTCCGTTGGTGGGCGATCGCCTGGTGGAGCTGTGGCGCACCATCGACCAGCAGGGCGCCGCCTTCTTCGATACCTTGCGTCCTTACCTCGGGCAGGTTGGCAACTGGCTGGTGGCTCGCAGCGCGAAGATCGGTGCGGGCATGGTCGAACTGGCCCTGAGCCTGGTGCTGGTGTTCTTCTTCTATCGTGACGGACCGCGCCTGGCGGTGTTCGTGCACAGCCTGCTGGAGCGGCTGATCGGCGAACGTGCCGATCATTATCTGGAGCTGGTTGCCGGCACCGTGCAGCGTGTGGTCAACGGTGTGATCGGTACCGCCGCAGCGCAAGCCGTGCTGGCTTACATCGGCTTCGTCATCGCCGGCGTGCCGGGCGCGCTGGTGCTAGGTCTGCTGACCTTCGCCTTCAGCTTCATCATGATTCCGCCGCTGATCTGGGGGCCGGCCGTGGCCTGGCTGGTGTGGCAGGGGGAGATCGGCATGGCGATCTTCCTGGGTGTCTGGGGCTTCTTCATCATCAGCGGGGTGGACAACATCCTCAAACCCTACCTGATCAGCCGTGGCGGCAACCTGCCGCTGGTGGTGGTGCTGCTCGGCGTGTTCGGTGGCATCCTGGCGTTCGGCTTCATGGGCCTGTTCCTGGGGCCGACCTTGCTGGCAGTGGCCTACAGCCTGCTCAGCGACTGGGTGGCAAACAAGACGCCACCGGTCGAAACAGTGCTGGACAAGCCACTGCCGGGCGAGGAGCCACGCGGCTGATCAGCCGCGTTCGCGTTCGTACTTATCGAGGGTGTCGCGAGCGATCTGCCGGCCCAGCATGATCAGCTCCGGCGCCTTGTAGAACTCGAAGAAGCGGCAGGCGCGCTTGGGCACGTTGATCAGAACGTCTGGCGGATAACCGGCGATCTTGTACTGCGCCAATGAGGTCTGCATTACCTCGAAGCTCTGGTTGACCAGCTCCAGCAACGACGCCGGCCCGCTGAATTCGGCAACCCGTGAGCCGCTGGCGGACTTCGGCGCCGCTTCCTCCTGATCGTCCTTGCGGCTGGGCGCTGCAGCCGGGCTGACGTCATCGGCGAGTCGTTGCTCCTCGGCAAGCAGCAGGGCCTCGTCTTCGCTCTTGCGGCGAAAACTTGGTAAACGTGAGCCGAGCGACGTCATCAACTGATCGATGCGGCCTTTGAGGGCGGCGGGGCGCTCGATCACCGGCAGCTGGTAGTGGTTCTGGTTGGTGGCGTTGAGGTTCACCGCGATGATCAGGTCGCAGTGGCTGGAGACCACCGGTACGATCGGCAGCGGGTTGAGCAGGCCACCATCGACCAACATGCGCTTGCCCTGAATGACCGGCGTGAACAGGCTGGGAATCGCCGCCGAGGCGCGCATCGCCTGGTGCAGGCAGCCCTCCTGAAACCAGATTTCCTGCTGGTTGGTCAGGTCAGTGGCGACTGCAGTGAAGGGGATGTCCAGGTTTTCGATGTCCACGTCGCCGACGATCTCCTGAATTCGCCCGAACACCCGTTCGCCACGGATGGCGCCGAGACGGAAACTGACATCGAGCAGGCGCAGCACGTCCAGATAATCGAGGCTCTCCGTCCATTCACGGTATTCACGTAGCTTGCCTGCGGCGAAGATGCCACCGACCACCGCACCCATCGAACAGCCAGCGATGCAGCCGATTTCGTAGCCACGCGCCTGCAGCTCCTCGATCACACCAATGTGCGCATAGCCGCGTGCGCCCCCCGAACCCAGCACCAGCGCTACTTTCTTGCTCATCTACGTTTCTCCGTGTCGAGCTTCGACCTTACTCGGGCAGCGGAGCGGAGCCAAGGCAGTCTTTGCTAGAATTCGCCGCCAGTCATCGCGGTGAGAGAGAACCATGAGCGAACCCATTCGTTTGACCCAGTACAGCCATGGCGCCGGTTGCGGCTGCAAGATTTCGCCGAAGGTGCTCGAAGTGATCCTCGCTGGCAGCGGCGCGCAAAATATCGATCCCAAGCTCTGGGTCGGCAATGCCTCGCGCGATGATGCGGCGGTCTACGCGATCGATGAGGAGCGTGGCGTGGTTTCCACCACCGATTTCTTCATGCCGATCGTCGACGACCCCTACGACTTCGGCCGTATCGCTGCCACCAATGCCATCAGTGATATCTACGCCATGGGCGGCGACCCACTGATGGCCATTGCCATCCTCGGCTGGCCGGTCAATGTGCTGGCCCCCGAAGTGGCCCGTGAGGTGATCCGCGGCGGGCGCGCGGTGTGCGACAAGGCCGGAATCCCGCTGGCGGGCGGGCATTCGATCGATGCGCCGGAGCCGATTTTCGGCCTTGCCGTGACTGGTCTGGTGAGCAAGGTCAACATGAAGCGCAACGACACCGCTACGGTTGGCTGCAGGCTTTACCTGACCAAACCGCTGGGTATCGGCATCCTCACCACGGCGGAGAAGAAAGCCAAGCTGCGTGATGCGGACGTTGGCCTGGCGCGTGACTGGATGTGCACCCTGAACAAGCCCGGCAGCCGCTTCGGCAAGCTCGCCGGTGTGCACGCGATGACCGACGTGACCGGCTTCGGCCTGCTCGGCCACCTGGTGGAAATGGCCGATGGCAGTGACCTCAGTGCTCGTGTCGAGTTCGCTCGTGTGCCGCGTCTGGACAGTGTCGAGCATTACCTGGAGCAGGGCTGCGTGCCGGGCGGCACCTTGCGCAACTTTGACAGTTACGGCGACAAGATCGCGCCACTGCCGGAGCTGGCCAAGCTGCTGCTGTGCGACCCGCAGACCAGCGGTGGCCTGCTGATTGCGGTGGCGCCGGAGGGCGAGGCCGAGTTTTTATCCGTGGCCGCCGAGCTGGGGCTGGAGCTGGCGCCTATTGGCGAGATGGTCGAGCGACAGCGCTACGCGGTCGAGGTGCTTTGATGCGCGACAACTGCACCGACTACCGCGATCTGTTCCTGCACGACCGACCGATGATGGATGCCCGTGCGCCCGTGGAGTTCGTCAAGGGCGCCTTTCCGGGCGTAGTCAATCTGCCTTTGATGAACGACATCGAGCGGCAGAAGGTTGGTACCTGCTACAAGCAGCACGGCCAGCAGGCGGCGATCGAACTCGGCCACCAATTGGTCAGCGGTCGCAACAAGACCGAGCGCATCGAGGCTTGGGCGGCTTTTGCCAAGGCCAATCCCGACGGCTATCTGTACTGCTTTCGCGGCGGTCTGCGTTCGCAGATCGTCCAGCAGTGGCTGAAAAGCGAGGCGGGGATCGACTATCCGCGCGTGGTCGGCGGTTACAAGGCCATGCGTAACTTTCTCCTGCATACCACCGAACAGGCCGTGCAGGAGTGCGATTTCGTGCTGGTCGGCGGCATGACCGGCACCGGCAAGACCGAGGTCCTCGGTCAGCTGGACAATGCCGTGGACCTGGAGGCTCATGCCAATCACCGTGGCTCGAGTTTCGGCAAGCGTGCCAATGGTCAGCCGGCTCAGATCGACTTCGAGAACGCTCTGTCCATTGATTTCCTCAAGCGGCGTGCCTCGGGCCATCAGCAGTTCGTGCTGGAGGACGAGGCGCGTCTGATTGGTCGCTGCTCGCTACCGTTGCCGCTGTACCAGGCGATGCAGCACCATCCCTTGGTATGGCTGGAAGACAGCGTGGCCAATCGCGTGGAGCGCATTCTGCAGGCCTACGTGGTCGAGCTGTGTGACGAGTTCGTTGCGGCTCTGGGCGCGGAGGAGGGCTTCACGGCATTCGCTGCACGCCTGCGCGAAAGCCTGGGCAACATCACCCGTCGCCTCGGTGGTGAGCGTTACCAGCGGCTGGCCGCGATCATGGACCAAGCGCTACAGGAACAGCAGGTCGACGGTCAGGTAGATACCCATCGTGGCTGGATAGAAGCCTTGCTGGTGGAGTACTACGATCCTATGTACGTGTTCCAGCGCGAAAGCAAATCCGGGCGTATAGAGTTCGCCGGCGAGCAGCAGGCTGTGGTGGAATACCTGCGCAAGCGAAACGGCGGGTGAGCCGGGCACTTTCGCTCTGCCATAGCGTCATAGACTGGGCCAACCCGTAGTCCCTATCCATCCGAGGAGTGTGGTCGATGAAACACTGGATCTGTTTGCCGCTGCTTGCGGTGGCGCTTACCGGCTGCGCCGGCAAGACCGTTTACCGCGAGACTTGCGCCAATCAGCTGGATGCCGCCTGGAAAGAGCTGAGCATCGCCGAGGCCGAAGGTTTCGCCGGTACCGTGAGTTATTCCAAGGCGCTCTCGCTGCTCACTGCTGCCAAGACCCAGCAGCAGTTCGAAGCCTATGCAGGTTGTGTCAGCAAGGCCGAGCGAGCGCGTTTCTACATCCGTGAATCGCGAGCTGGGCGCTGATGCGACTCGATTTCGCTGATCTGAGCCCGCTCGAGGCTTATCGCTGGCTGGCTTCCAGCGTCACTCCGCGTCCCATTGCCTGGGTCTCGACCCGTTCGGCCGACGGCGTAGCCAATCTTGCGCCGTTCAGTTTCTTTCAGGTGATCAGTGACAACCCGCCGACCTTGCTGGTCAACGTCAATACCCGCGACGATGGCAGCCTCAAGGACAGCCTGCGCAATGCCCAAGCCAGCGGCGAGCTGGCAATTCAATTGGTCAGCTTCGCTCAGGCCGAGGCGATGAATGCCAGTGCCGCGATCCTGCCTCACCAGGTCAGCGAGTTCGCCCACTGCGCCATCGCCAGCCAGCCCTGCGAGCGCATCGACGTGCCGCGTGTCGTCGGCGCACCGGTAACCTTCGAGTGCCGCGTGGCGCAGATCCTGCCCTACCCGGCGCAGCAGCCGAATTGCCACCTGATTTTCGCCGAGATCTTGCTGGCACATATCGATGACGAGGTGCTCAGCGAGCAGGGGCGTCTCGACCCGCTCAAGCTCGATCTGGTCGGGCGCCTGGGTAGCAGTGCCTATTGCCGCACGCGGGACCTGTTCCAGATGCAACGTCCCTGAACCCGTTCTGAAAACGACGTCCAGTTAACTTTTCCGGCCATCTCGCCGTCTGCTGGCTTGTCGCCAGTAGCCTTGCACTCCTATGTTCCAGAATTCGGGGCTGGCTGCGGTAGGCAGGGGGTTGTCATGGGTGGCTCATTGGGTAGGCGGTTGGCCAGTCTGAGTACGGCCAGCAAGTTGATGCTGGGTTTCGCTCTGGTATTGATTCTGACCGCTCTGGTAGCCGCAACCGGCCTGCTGGCGTTGCGAGAGGTCAGTGCCGGCGCCGAGTTGCAGCAGCGCATGAGTGCCCTTGGCGAGCAGGTGCTGCGTATGCGACAGAGCGAACAGGCGTTTGCCCTGAGTGGCGACAAGCAGCATGCCGAGCGCCTGGGGCAGCAGGCCGAGGCCATCCTCCAGGCCGGCCAGGCCCTGCAGGCCGAGCTGGATAGTGACACTGCCGCGGTCATGGCGCAGGTCGAGCCTGCACTGGCCGACTATCGCAGTGCCTTCGACCGCTACGTTGAACTCACCGACAACATGCAGCTGTCGCTGCAGGCCGCCGACTGGCTGGTGGTCAGCGCTGCCAATAGCCTGGATCTGCTGCAGGAAGGACTGTCCGAAGACGGCGTCGACCTGCTCAAGAGTTCCCAGGGCGAGCAGGGCGGCGATTCGGTATTGCAGGCCGGCAAGGTCGGCAAGATCCATCAGTTGCTGCTGCAGGCACTGGATCAGGCGCGCCAGCGTCTGGAGGCCAGCCGCCGCGGCGATGGCGAAGAACAGAGCGAAATTGCCCAGGCCGGCGAGGCACAGGCCCTGGCTGCCGAGTTACGTGATGAGTTGAATGATCCCGGCTATGCCGCAGTGCTCGGCGAGGTGGTGGTCAACGTCGACTCCTTCAACGAGCGGCTCAAGGAATATGCCGATCAGTTGCAGCAACAAAAACAGGTTTATGGGCAGTTGGTCGCTCAGATCGAACAACTGCTGCAGCGTGTCGATCTGGCTCTGGATACCCAGCGCCAGGCCATACATGCCGAGCGCCAGGCCAGCAGTGGCCTGATCATTGCGGCAGCGGCGCTGGCGCTGCTGTTCGGTCTTGGCGCGGCGATCATGATCAGTCTGGCCATCGTGCGGCCGCTGAAGCGGGTGATCGGCCTGGCCGAATCCATCGCCGCTGGCGACCTCAGTGTGCGCATCGAGCAGGACCGTGGTGACGAAGTCGGCCAACTGCTCGCGGCCATGCAGCGTATGGCGGGCAACCTGCGGGAGATGGTCGGCCGTCTGCAGGGCGGCGTGGCGCAGATATCCAGTTCTGCCCAGACGCTCTCGGCGACCGCCGAACAGACGCGTCAGGGGGTCAACGGCCAGAAGCTTGAAACCGATCAGGTCGCCACCGCGATGAGCGAGATGACCGCCACGGTGCATGAGGTCGCACGCAATGCCGAAGCGGCAGCTGCTTCCACCGAACAGGCTGACCAGCGTGTCGGGGCGGGCAGTCAGGTGGTGCGTCAGACCCTGCAACGCATCGAGCAGTTGGCTCGTGCGATGGAAGCGACCACTGAGAGCATCCAGCGCCTGAGCCAGGATACCCAGCGCATCGATGCAGTGCTCGATGTGATCAAGAGTGTTGCCGAGCAGACCAACCTGCTGGCGCTCAACGCAGCCATTGAGGCAGCGCGCGCCGGCGAACAGGGGCGCGGTTTCGCGGTGGTCGCCGATGAGGTGCGCGCCCTGGCCAAGCGTACCCAGCAGTCCACAGCAGAAATTGAATCGTTGATCGCCGCCTTGCGAGAGGGCAGTCGCCGCGCCGTGACCGATATGGAGCAGAGCGCCAGCCTGGTCAGCCTCACTGTTGGCGATGCCAACCAGACCGAGGGTGCGCTGGCAGCCATTGCCGAGGCGGTTAGTCTGATCTCGGAGATGAACCAGCAGATCGCCGCCGCGGCCGAGCAGCAAACTGCCGTGGCCGAGGAAATCAGCCGTAGCGTCACCTCGATCCGCGATATCGCCGATCAGTCGGCTACGGCAATGGACGAAACCGCCGCGTCGAGCATTCAGCTGGCCGAGCTGGGGCGCGAGTTGCAGGGCATGGCGGGGCAGTTTCGACTGGCATAGCGGTCGGTCTCACAGTTTCGTGAGCAAAAATGTCATGGCGCTATGCCGCTTGCCAGCGTCCCAGTAGCATCGTCGTTCTGCATAAGGAGCGAACGATGCGAAGCAAACTCGATGCCTGTCTGGATTCGGTCAATCAGGTGTTGCTGGGCAAGGAGGCGCAGGTGCGCCTGGCACTGACCTGCCTGTTGGCGCGTGGTCACCTGCTGATCGAAGACCTGCCAGGCATGGGCAAGACTACCCTCAGCCATGCCCTGGCACGTGTGCTGGGGCTGAGCTTCCAGCGTATCCAGTTCACGTCCGACCTGTTGCCCGGCGATATTCTCGGCACCTCGGTGTTCGACAAGGACAGTGGCCAGTTCGTCTTTCATCCCGGGCCGATCTTCGCTGAGCTGGTGCTCGCAGACGAGATCAACCGCGCCACGCCGAAGAGCCAGAGCGCGCTGCTCGAAGCCATGGAAGAAGGTCAGGTGACCATCGAGGGTGCGACCCGGCCGCTGCCCGATCCATTTTTCGTCATCGCCACGCAGAACCCTGTCAGCAGCGGCGGCACCTTCGCCTTGCCTGAGTCCCAACTCGACCGCTTTCTCATGCGCCTGTCGCTGGGCTATCCGGCCCAAGCCGCAGAGCGCGCCTTGCTCCTGGGCGACGCCCGGCGCGACCTGCTACCGCGTATCGAGCCGATTCTCGATCATGCCGAGCTGGCGCGCCTGCAGGCGGAAGTGCCCAAGGTGCGTGCCAGCGATGCGTTGGTCGACTATGTGCTGCGTCTGGTCGAGGCGACACGCAGCCAGCCTCAGTTCGCCTGGGGGCTTTCGCCACGCGCCAGCCTGGCTTTGCTGGCCGCGGCCAGGGCCTGGGCACTGTTGGCCGAGCGTGATTACGTGATCCCCGAAGATGTACAGGCGGTGCTGCCATCGGTGGTTGGTCATCGCTTGCGCGAGCGCGCTGATCCCACCGGGCACGGTGGCGGTGGCCTGGTGCAATGGTTGCTGCGCGAAGTGCCGGCACTCTGATGCGCGCAGCGCTGAAACCGCTTTGGCGGCGTTGGCTGGCCAGGCGTATTCCGCCGGCAGCCAGCGTGCGCCTGAATCAGCGGCGCATCTTCATTCTGCCCAGCCGGGTAGGCGGCGCGTTTGCCGTGGCGCTGCTGCTGATGCTGCTGGTGGGCATCAATTACCAGAACAGCCTGGCCTATGGCCTGACCTTTCTGCTGATGTCGGTGTTCGTCGTGACCATCCTGCATACCTACCGCAACCTGGCCGGGCTGGTGCTCAAGGCGGGCGGTGGCGGGGCGGTGTTCGTTGGCGAGCAGGCACGTTTTCGAGTACGCCTGGAAAGCCGCGAGCGTGAGCATCAGGCCATCGCACTGGGCTGGCCACCGGCCGAGCTGGTAGTGCGCGATGTGTCGCATGAAGGCCAGACCGAGGTGGACCTGAATCTCCCCGCCACGCGGCGAGGCTGGCTGCGCCCCGAGCGCCTGCGGGTGGAAAGTCGCTTCCCGCTGGGGTTGCTGGTGGCCTGGAGCTGGGTCGACCTGGACCAGGCAGTACTGGTTTATCCGCGGCCGCTGGAAGGCGATTTGCCGTTGTCGGCGGGCCTGGGCGACGAGGAGGAAGAAGAGGGCATGCGTGCCCGTGGCCAGGGCGCCGACGATTTTCAGGGGCTGCGCGAATATCAGCCGGGTGACTCGAAGCGGCGTCTGGACTGGAAGGCTTACTCGCGTGGCCAGGGCCTGTTGGTCAAGGACTTCGCCATGCTCAGTGGGCGTGATCTATGGCTGGACTTCGACAGCCTGGCTGGCGACAGTGAAATGCGCCTGGCGCTGCTCTGCCACTGGGTGCTGCAATTTTCCGAGCGGCAGCAGGCATTCGGTCTGCAACTACCGGGACAGGTGATCGCCCCGGATTACGGTGATGGCCATCGCGATGCCTGCCTGCGTGCCCTGGCGCTGTTTGGGGCGCACTCATGAGTAGTCTGCCTGGGATTCCGCGGGTCGCCCTGATCTGGCTGCTGGTCGCACAGGTGCTGGTGATCCTGCCGCACTTGGTTCACCTGCCGCTGTGGATGATCGCCCTGTGGCTGGTTGCAGCCGGTTGGCGCGTGCAGATCTTCCGCATGCGCGCGCGCTACCCCAACGGCTGGGCCAAGGGCGGCTTGGTGCTGTTGGTATTGGCCGGTATTCTGCTGTCGCGCGGCACCTTGGTGGGGCTGGATGCGGCAGCGGTGCTGCTGATCGCCACCTTCACCCTCAAGTTGCTGGAAATGCGCACGCGGCGTGATGCGCTGGTGGTGATCTTCCTCGGTTTCTTCTGCGTGGTGACCGCCTATCTGTTCGAGGACGGCATTCTGACCGCGCTCTACAGCCTGTTGCCGGTCACGGCGCTGCTGGCGGCGCTGGTCGGTCTGCAGCACAGTGGTTTCGCCGAGCGTCCCTGGCCGACCCTGCGCCTGGCAGGTGGCCTGATGCTGCAGGCGATGCCGCTGATGGTGCTGCTCTTCGTGTTCTTTCCGCGCATGGGACCGTTGTGGTCGCTGCCGCTACCGAGTGACAAGGGCGTCACCGGTCTGTCGGACAACATGGAACCAGCCGATATCGCCGAGTTGAGCCGTTCTTCGGCACTGGCGTTTCGCGCCAGTTTCGAGGGCGAAGTGCCGCCGCGCGCACAACTGTACTGGCGGGCGTTGACCCTTGAGCGTTTCGATGGGCGGCGCTGGTCGCAGTCCAATTACGCCGATGTCCCCGTCGCACCGCAGTGGAGCAAGGTCGGAGAGCCGCTCGACTACAGCATCATCATGCAGCCCAGCGGCAAACGCTGGCTGTTCGCCCTCGACGTTGGCGAAATGGCCCAGGAAAGTGGACGCATGATGAGCGACTTCCGTTGGCAGCGGCTGCGTCCGGTGGATCGGCCCTTGCTTTACCAGGTGCGCTCCTGGCCACAGGCCACGCGTGAAGGACAGAGCGAGCCGCCTGGCGTGCGCCAGGCGTTGCAGTTGCCCGAGCAGGGTGATCCGCGCAGTCGTGCCTGGGCGGCCGAGCTGAAGGCGCAGTACCCGCAGGGCGAGGCGCTGGTAGCGGCCGTGCTGCAGCATTTCAATCGCGAACCCTACGTCTATACCTTGCATCCTCAGCCTCTGGGACGGGACAGTATCGACGATTTCCTGTTCAACACCCGGCGCGGCTTCTGTGCGCACTATGCCGGCGCGATGACCTTCGTGCTGCGCGCGGCAGGTATTCCTGCACGAGTCGTCGCTGGTTACCAAGGCGGCGAACTCAACCCCAGCGGCAACTACATCCAGGTACGCCAGTTCGATGCCCATGCCTGGGTGGAGTACTGGCAACCCGGGCAGGGCTGGCGTAGCGTCGATCCCACCTTCCAGGTCGCGCCAGAGCGCATCGAGCGCGGCCTGGAAGAGGCCTTGAGCGAAGAGGATGGCTTTCTCGATGACCAGCCGTTCTCGCCGCTGCGTTATCGTGAAAAGGCCTGGCTCAATCAGTTGCGCATGAGCTGGGAGAATCTGAATTACGACTGGCAGCGCTGGGTGCTGGGCTATCAGGGCGAGCAGCAATTGCAACTATTGCAGAACTGGTTCGGTAGCCTCGACTGGCAGCGCCTGGCCCTGGCCCTGGCTTTGGTGGGTACGGGTGGTGTGTTGTTAGGGCTGCTGGCGCTGTGGTTGCTCAAGCCCTGGCAACAACGTTCCGATCCGCAGCGCCAGGTGTTTCGCAAGTTCGAACGTCTGCTGGCACGGCATGAGATGCGGCGAGAAGCCGGCGAGGGGCCGCGCTCCTTCGCTTTGCGTGCTGCACGGCAATTACCTGAGCAAGCGGCGCAGATCGAGGCGTTCGCCCGTTGCTTCGAGCAGCAGCGTTATGCCGGTGAACCGGTTTCGCCTGCGGCCTTGCAGAGGGCATTGAATGATTTGCGCCGGGCATTGCCCTGGCGCTTGTTGCGTTAGCGACCATTGGTCACTGGTGTGAGGGTATAGCCAGGCTGTTAGCTAGGGCCATCGTCTTCGGAGAGAGCGAGCATGAGCGATTTCATCGAGCACTGCCTGGGCCGCGTTGTGGCTTTGCAGGTGCGTCTGTATGCCTGCCAGGCGCGGCTGGCTGACTGTACCGACCCGGAGGCGCTACACGATCTTCGTATCACTCTGCGGCAGCTACGCAGCCTTTTGCGCCCGTTGCGTGGCCTGCCCGCCGTGGATGCCCTGGAAGAGGGAGCGGCGGTGCTGGGACGGCTCAGCGGACCGCTGCGTGATCGTGAAGTGCTGACGGCTGAGCTGGAGCGCTTGGGGCTGGCGCACCTGGCTCCCATCGATGAGGCGCAGCGGGCCGCTGGCTATGTCGCGCTTGCCTGCAGCGTTGAGCTTGCGGGTTTGATGTTGCTGCTCGACGGCTGGCCGGGCAATTGGCGTGACGCCGCCAGGCAAGGCCAACTGGACAATGTGAAAAAGCGCATCCGCCGTCGCTTGCGCCGCCAGCAAAGGCAATTGGCCCAGGCATTGCGCGATCCTGCGCATGATCGTCATCGCCTGCGGCTGCTGATCAAACGTGTGCGTTACGCTGCTGAAACCTACCCGGCGCAGAGTCGTTTGAGCAAAGCAGCGCAATTGAGGCTCAAGCGTGCACAGAGCGCACTGGGGGACTGGCACGACCACTTGCAATGGCTGGCGCAGGCCGAAATGCTGACTTCCTTGCGCCCCTGTAGGGATATCTGGTTGCAGACTCAGCAAGCGGCTGAGCGCCGTGCCGATGATGCCCTGCTGGCGTTGTACGGAGATTTTCCTGCCGAAGGATAAGGCGACATTTTCGTCGGCTATCTGGCTGTTTAGGCACTTTTACGGGCTATCGTTCAGCCGTCACCATCCCCTAAGATCGTCGCCATCGATGAGTCATGAGGTGCGTATGGTCTTTTCCGAGATGCTTGAAGCGGTGCGTCGCGATCCTGATGCTGTGACGATTCCGCCTGAATGGGGGCAGGGTCGCGCCAGCTTCGGTGGTCTGGTGACTGCGCTGGCGTTCGAGGCGATGCGTGCCAAGGTGCCAGAGGGGCGACCGGTGCGCTCGCTGGCAATTACCTTCGTCGGTCCGGTGGCGCCAGATGTACCGGTCAGTTTCCAGGCCGAAGTGCTGCGTGAAGGCAAGGCCGTCAGCCAGATACTCCTGCGGGCAGTACAGGATGGTCAGGTGGTGACGGTCGTGCAGGGTAGCTTCGGGGCGTCTCGCCCGTCGGCGATCGCCGTGGAGGCACTTGCTGCGCCGCGTGTCCCGCCGGTCGAGCATTGCCAGGAGTTGCCCTACGTACGCAACGTCACGCCTGAGTTCACGCGCTTTCTGGCCATGCGCTGGGGCATCGGCGGCATGCCGTTCACTAATAACCCGTCGCGGCAGATGGGCGGCTGGGTGCGCTTGCGCGAGGAGGGCGAACCGCAGGCGCTTAGCGAAGCCCACGTGCTGGCGCTGGTAGACGCCTGGCCGCCGGCGGTGCTGCCGCATCTGAAAAGCCCGGCGCCGGGCAGCTCGCTGACCTGGACCATCGAGTTCGTCCAGCCGCTGCAACGCCTCAGTACTGAAGACTGGTGCCTTTATCGTGCGGACATTGAGCATGCCCGCGATGGCTACGGTCATGTGGCGGCCGCGATGTGGAGCCCTGCCGGTGAGTTGATTGCCCTGAGTCGGCAGACCGTGACGGTATTTGGCTAGGTAGGCCGCCACTGCTTACCTGCGATTGCGCCAGGCACGCCACCAGCCGCCGCTGAACAAGAAGCGGGGAAAGGTGACGCTCTGTTCCAGCAACTGATGCTTGCAGGCATCTCGCTCGCCACTGAAGGGGGCGGCTGGTTCTGCTCCAGGCGATGAACCTGCGCCTGCAGGCACAGTGCCCCATACAGGCCGATGGCAGCGATAACCAGAGGGACGAAACCCATGTGCCAGAGCCCGATCAATAGCAGTAGCAGCGACAACAGAAACAGCGGTACGGCGATCAGGTGCAGCAACAGGTTGGTCGGATGCCGGTGCTGGTCGGCGTAGTGGCGCCACTGCCAGCTCAGCAGATTGGGATGGCGTTTGCTCATGATGCAGTCCTCGACTCGAGAATCCGAGTCTAGGGCTGTCATTGCCGCACGACGAATTGCTCCTGACTATGGAGCAGATAGGTCCGCGGAGGCTGTTAAAGGCGCAACTGACCGATGGCCTTGTTCAATTCGCCTGCCAGTTGTGCGAGCTGCTGGCTGGTCGCGGCCGATTCGAGGGTTTGGCCGACTGTCTGCTCGGTAACGTCGCGGATGCCGACCACCGAGCGACTCATCTCCTCGGCCACCTGGCTCTGCTGAGTTGCAGCCACGGCAATTTGGGTATTGCTGTCACGCATCATGGCTACGGCAGCAGTGATCGCGGCGAGCGACTCGCCGGCCTCCTGCGCCAGTTGTACACAGTGATTGGCGTTTTCTGAGCTTTCGCGCATGAACTCCACGGCGTCGCGGGTGCCGCCCTGCAGGTTGCCGATCATCTGGGTGATTTCGTCGGTGGAGTCCTGCACGCGCTTGGCCAGGTTGCGCACCTCGTCGGCGACCACGGCAAAGCCACGGCCCATTTCACCGGCGCGGGCTGCTTCGATGGCTGCGTTGAGGGCCAGCAGGTTGGTTTGCTCGGCGATGCCGTGAATCACTCCGACCACGCGGCTGATGTGCTGGCTGTCCTCGGCCAGTCGCTCGATGCTGCCTGCGCTTTGTTGCACACCACGTGACAACGCAGCGATGGACTGTTCGACGCGTCCGACCACCTGCTGACCTGCACGGGCCAGTTGATCGGCGTTCAGCGACTGGTCGCGGGTAGTGCCGGCGTGATCGGCGATATGCTGCACAGTCGCCGACATCTCGTTGATCGCGGTGGCGGCCTGGTCGGTTTCGCTTTGCTGGCTGAGCATGCCCTGGCGCACTGCGCCCATGCGCTCGGCCATGTCGCGGGTACCGCTGTTCAGCTCGCTGGCGACCTGGCCGACGGTGCCGACCACACGCTGGTAGCCGGCCTGCATGGCATTGAACGCTGCGGCCATCTGGCCGACTTCATCGGAGCTCTCCAGCGGTACGCGCAGCGACAGGTCGCCGCTGCGCTCGGCCTGCAGCATGACGTCCTTGAGGGTATTGAGGTGGCTCAGAAGAAAACGGATCAACAATTGCGAGGCGGCCAGCAGCAACAGCATCAGCACCGCGACTGCCAGGGCGTAGGTCAGGGCGTGCTGGGCGAACAGGTCGAGATAACTGGGGGCGCGAGCGCTGACCGCCAGGTTGCGTCCATCGCTGAGTGTGATGCGCTGGGCGCCGATCACGGGCGAAGTGCCGAACCAGGCGTCGTGTTGCAATGCCTGCCAGCCGCTGGCATCGGGTGCGCCTTGAGAATCGGGCAGACTGTTGCCTTGCAGCACCTGGATATTGGCCGCGCTGGGCAGGGTCGCCTGCTGCGGCCACTGTTGCAGCAGACGGGCCTGCTCGGCGGCGGTTTGCCTGGCATCGGCGCTACGGGACTGCTGTTCGGTATGCAGGGCGAACAGCACCAACATCAGGCTGATGACGAAGGCAACGGCGTTGACCGCCCAGAATTTGTACTTGAGAGAAAGGTTGCTGATCCAGGCGCCCATGCTGTTGTTATCCGTCTCGCTGCGTTCACTGTTGGCTATTTGCCAGCAGTATGCCGGGGAAAGCAGTCAGAGTCTTGACGTCAATCAAAACTCTGGTGCTGCTCTCTTTAGTATGGCCGGCATATTGAAGAACGCCCGGGCGCAGGCCGTGGTTTGTGCAGCCAGAGCTTGTTCGCTCTGGCCACGATGCAGCGCTACTTCTCGCAGTACCTCGCCGAGGTAAGCCGGCTCGTTACGCCCGCTCCTGGGCTTTGGCCGCAAGCTGCGCGGCAGCAGGAAGGGGGCGTCGGTCTCCAGCATCAGGCGCTCGCCAGGAATATCCTTGAGCAGCGGGTGCAGGTGCGTGCCACGACGTTCGTCGCAAACCCAGCCGGTGATACCGATATGCAGGTCGAGATCGAGATAGGCATAGAGTGCGCGGCGCTCGCCAGTGAAGCAGTGCACCACCGCAGCGGGCAACTGATCGCGGTAACTACGCAGAATTTCCAGCATGCGTTGGCTGGCTTCGCGTTCGTGGAGAAACACCGGCATCTGCAACTCCACAGCCAGCGCCAGCTGTTCTTCCAGCGCCTTTTCCTGTGCGGGGCGCGGGGAGAAGTCACGATCGAAATCCAGCCCGCACTCTCCGACGGCGCGCACTTGCGGCTGCGCCAACAGAGACTTGAGGGCCGCGCTGCTGGCGCTGTTCCACGTACTGGCATCGTGAGGGTGGACACCAGCGGTGCAGAACAGGCGTTCGCCACTGGTATCCAGCTGTCGGCAAAGTGCGAGGCTGGCCTCGCTTTCGTTCAGACTGGTGCCGGTCAGCACCATCTGGCACACGCCTGCGGCGTAGGCCCGCTCGAGTAGCGCTTCGGCCTGCACGGCGAGGCTGGGGTGGGTGAGATTGACGGCAATATCGATGAGCTGCATGGTGCCACCTGTTGAAAGCGAAAGGGCAGAATAGCAGAAGCCGTCCATTCGTCAGAAAGTCGATTTAAAACAATAACTTGTTCGCCATTTTTAAGGTTGATGCAAGGTTTTGGGGTGGCGCTGTGACGCTTGGCTGTGCCAATCTCCGCGCCCCTGCCAGCTTTGGGAACTTGTTCGGCGGGCGTAAGGTCTGAAGCCGTCTGTCGCGCATCGGCGAGCAGCAGGCCACCAAGAGGCTTCGGCGGCCAACCGCCTTCCCTGGAGAATCGATGTCGCGATTGCTGCTGATCCTGTGTCTGTTGGCCATGCTGCCGCTGCCGGTCAGCGCACGCCTGGCCGGCCCGCCTGAGGTTGGCAGCCAGACTCGCAGTACCCGCGATCTACCGGCGATTCGTAGCAGCGGCGAGTTGCGTGTACTGGTCAATCAGAGCCGCAACAGTTCGGGCTCGGTCAAGGGCCAGAGCATCGGTGTCGAGTACCACCGTCTGCGCGCTTTCGAGCAATACCTCAATCGCAATTCTCGTGACGGTCGCAACCTTACGCTGAAGATCATTCCCAAGGCCAAGGATCAGTTGCTTGGCGCCTTGCAGCGCGGCGAGGGCGATCTGGTCGCGCCCGGCGAGTTGCTCAATGTTCGGACCGGGCACGATGTCAGCGCCAGTACGGCGATTCGCCGTGAAGTACCACTGGTGCTGGTTTCCAAGCAGGGCAACCGACATTACCGCAGCCTCGAGCAGTTGGCGGGGCGTAGCCTGTCCCTGCCGGCAGGCAGCGCTGTGGGGGAGGCGTTGCGCCGTATCAATCAGCAACTCGCCGACCGCAAGCTGCCGCCTATAGTCGTCGAGTGGGTCGATCCCACCCTGGCTGTCGAGGATGTGCTGGAGATGGTCCAGGCCGGTATCTTCGAGCGTACCGCGGTGGAGCTGCCGATCGCCGAGCGCTGGGCCAAGGTGATGCCCAAGCTGCGTGTCGACAGGCATCTGGTCCTGGCGCGTGACGGTGACATGAAGTGGTTCGTGCGTCCTGATGCGCCGATGCTGCGTGCCAGCATCGACCGCTTCTTCAGCAGCTATCAGTCACCGTCCGATCAGGACGCCGCCTTCCAGCGTGTCTATCGCCGCCTGTACAAGGTGCATTCACCGCTGGGACGCGCCGAGCGACAGCGCCTGGAGAAGGTGCGTCCGGTGTTGCAGCAGCATGCCGAGCAGCAGGGCTTCGATTGGCTGATGCTGGCCGCGCTGGCATTCAAGGAGTCGACCTTGAACCCGTCGGCACGTGGCGCCAGCGGCGCAACCGGACTGATGCAGATCACCCCGGCGGCAGCGCGCAGTGTCGGGGTGGGCAGCATTCAGAGCATCAACGACAACGTCCAGGCCAGCAGCAAATACCTGGCGATGATTCGCCGCAATTTCTTCAATAGCCCGCAGCTCAACGAGCGCGAGCGCATGGCCTTCGTGCTGGCGGGCTACAACCTGGGCCCGCAACGGGTGCAGAGTCTGCGTGCCGAGGCGCGCAGGCGGGGCCTGAATCCCAATCAATGGTTCTTTCAGGTCGAACGTGTGGCCATGGAACAGATGGGCATGGGTGTGGTGAGTTATGTGAACGCGGTGAATAAGTACTACCTTGCTTATGACCGTGAACGCTATTTGCTCGAACCGCAGGGACGGCGTCTGACGGCCAAATAGATATCTATTTATTCGATTTTTATAAGCGGTATTTTGCTATTTTTTAATCGAATAAATTGGATATTCTGTGCGCCATCCAACCCACACACCAAAGGAAGCCTTGCAATGAACAATCTGATCAAAAGCATCACCGCCAGCCAAGCCGGCTTGGGTATCACCATCCTGCGCATCATTGCCGGCATCACCTTTGCTGCCCACGGCTCGCAGAAGCTGTTCGGCTGGTTCGGCGGCTACGGGCTGGCGGGTGTCGCGCAATGGATGGAAAGCATTGGCCTGGCTCCCGGCTACCTGATGGCGCTGATGGCCGGTAGCGCCGAGTTCTTTGGTGGTGTGGCACTGATCATCGGCCTGCTGGTACGCCCGGCGGCTGCAGTACTGGCGGTGACCATGCTGGTGGCGATCTTCACCGTGCACCTGGCCAATGGCTTCTTCATGAGCAACAACGGCTACGAGTTCGCCCTGGCGCTGCTGGCCATCAGCGTGGCGCTGGTGTTCGAAGGTGCCGGCAAGCTGTCTGTCGATGGCAAGCTAGCGCGCTGATTCAGCCCGGCAGCAAACGAGAAGGCCCGCCAATGCGGGCCTTCTTGCGTTTGTCTTTAGCGATCAGGCCGTAGCAGCCTGCTCGGCTTTCTTCTCCTGGGCAACCACCTGTTGCGCCAGCTCGATCATCTGTTCACGCATCCAGCGGTTAGCCGGATCCTGGTCGGTGCTTTCATGCCAGTACAGGTGGGTTTCCAGCGTCGGCACGTCGCCGACCGGCAAGGTCACGTGGTGCAGGTTGTGGCGGCGGGCGAAGCGTTCCGGCACGGTCATCACCATATCGGTCTGCTGCATCACGCTGCTGGCCATCAGATAGTGCTGCGAGCGCAGGGCGATCTTGCGCTGAATACCCATTTTGCCCAAGGCCAGATCCACGTAGCCAAGGCCGCTGCGGCGGCTGGAGATGTGGATGTGGGTCAGCGACAGGTATTCGTCGAGGCTGATCTTTTCCTTGGCCAGCGGGTGTCCCTGGCGCATGGCGCAGACGTAGCGATCATCCAGTAGCTTGACGTGGCGAACCTGCGGGTCGGTGTTGAGTGGTGCATCAACGGCAAAATCGAGGCGGCCGGCGGCCAGCTCCTTGGTGGTTTCACGGCGTTTGGCCAGGAAGCTCTCGATGCACACGCTCGGTGCCAGGCGGCGCAGGCGCTGGAACAGCGGCGGCAGAAGAATCTGCTCGGACAGGTCGGTCATGCTGATGCGATAGGTCTTGCCGGCCTGCTGCGGATTGAACGTACGGCTTTCTTGCACGGAGACGCGCAGCAGCTGCAGGGCGTTGCGCACCGGGCCGATGATGTTCTGCGCCATGGGCGTCGGCACCATGCCCTGGGCGGTGCGCACGAACAGCGGATCGTTGAAGGTTTCGCGCAGGCGGGCGAGGGCGTTGGACACCGCCGGCTGGGTAATGCCGACGATCTGTCCGGCACGGGTCAGGTTGGCCTCGGTGTAAATGGCGTCGAAGACGATGAAGAGATTCAGGTCCACCTTGGTCAGGTTCATGCCGGCTGTGCTCCAGGGGCGTCGATATCAGTCGATCATATATCGGTTATGAATGTTCATACACGCTGAAAATAGGTTCGATAAATCTTAAGCGCTGTTCTAGCATCATTTCCACAACCTCTCACCCCTTTGTCACAAAACAGGTAACCCCATGGATTTTGCCTATTCCCCTAAGGTTCAAGAGCTGCGTGAACGTGTCAGCGCCTTCATGGAGGCGCACGTCTATCCGGCTGAAGCGGTGTTCGAGCAGCAAGTGGCCGAAGGTGATCGCTGGCAGCCGACCGCGATCATGGAAGAGCTGAAGAGCAAGGCCAAAGCCGAAGGCCTGTGGAACCTGTTCCTGCCCGAGTCCGACTACGGTGCGGGCCTGACCAATACCGAATACGCGCCACTGGCCGAGATCATGGGCCGCTCGCTGATCGGCCCGGAGCCGTTCAACTGCGCCGCGCCGGACACCGGCAACATGGAGGTGCTGGTGCGCTACGGCAACGAGGCGCAGAAGCAGCAATGGCTGGAGCCGCTGCTGTCTGGCGAGATTCGTTCTGCCTTCGCCATGACCGAGCCAGGCGTGGCCTCCAGCGACGCCACGAACATGCAGGCCAACGCTCGCCGTGAAGGTGACGAGTGGGTGATCAACGGCCGCAAATGGTGGACCTCGGGCGCCTGCGACCCGCGCTGCAAGGTGATGATCTTCATGGGCCTGACCAATCCGGACGCGCCGCGTCACCAACAGCACTCGATGATTCTGGTGCCGATGGATGCCCCGGGCGTCACCGTGTTGCGTCCGCTGCCGGTGTTCGGCTACGACGATGCCCCGCATGGCCATGCCGAAGTGTTGTTCGAGAACGTACGCGTGCCTTACGAGAACGTGCTGCTGGGCGAGGGGCGTGGCTTCGAGATTGCCCAGGGCCGCCTAGGCCCTGGCCGTATCCACCACTGCATGCGCTCGATCGGCATGGCCGAGCGAGCCCTGGAATTGATGTGCAAGCGCGCCGTGAGCCGCACCGCCTTCGGCAAACCACTGGCGCGCCTGGGCGGCAATATCGACCACATCGCCGATTCGCGCATGGAAATCAACCAGGCACGTCTGCTGACGCTGAACGCGGCCTATATGATGGATACCGTCGGCAACAAGATCGCGGCCAGCGAGATTGCCCAGATCAAGGTAGTGGCGCCCAACGTCGCGCTCAAGGTGATCGACCGGGCGATCCAGGTGCATGGCGGTGCCGGTGTTTCCAATGACTTCCCGCTGGCGTACTGGTACGCCATGCAGCGCACCCTGCGTCTGGCTGACGGTCCGGACGAGGTGCACCGTGCGGCCATCGGCAAGTACGAGATCGGCAAGTACGTACCGCGCGAGATGATGAAGGCCAGCCGCTGATTCGGCTGCACGAAAAAAGGCCCGCTTTGCGGGCCTTTTTATGTCTGCAAGGTCAGGGCAAGCTGTCGTCCGAGCGCTGTGCCTGGCCCAGCCAACCGAGGCGCATATGCAGTTGCGCGGCGAAGGTGCGTGCTGCCAGTTCTTCCTGAAAGGTCAGGGTGCGACGCCCGAATCGTACCTGCCAGAGCCGTTGGCCCTGGCGCTCGATGAGTTCTATGCAGACTTCGGGCATCGCTTCTCCTCAGGTCGTGCTGGCCTTGTCTCGCGTCTTCAGCAGCGACAGGAGTACACCGCCGGCCAGCAGCCCCAAGGTTACGCCAAGTGAGAGCAGGGCGGGAACCTTGATCAGGTCGTGCAGGAAGATCTTGCTGCCGATGTACATCAGCACCAGCGCCAGGGCGTACTTCAGGTAGATGAAGCGGTGCATCAGTGCCGCCAGGGCGAAGTACAGGGCGCGCAGGCCGAGAATGGCGAAGATGTTCGAGGTGTAGACGATGAACGGATCCTGCGAAATGGCCAGCACGGCCGGTACGCTGTCCACGGCGAAGACCAGGTCGGCCAGCTCGATCAGCACCAGTGCCAGCAGCAGCGGGGTGGCGTATAGCAACGGCTTGCCGTTGACCTTGTCCTTCAGGCGCACCAGGAACTTGCCTTCGTGCAGGTCGTCGGTGACGCGAATGTGCTTGCGCACGAAGCGGATCACCGGATTCTGCGCCAGATCCGGATGCGACTCTTCGTCACCGCCGCTGCGCAACATCTTGATGCCGCTGAACAGCAGGAAGGCACCGAAGATGTAGAGAATCCAGTCGAACTGCTGCACCAGGGCCGTGCCCAGGCCGATCATGATCGCGCGCAGCACGATCACCCCGAGGATGCCCCAGAACAGTACTCGGTGCTGGTACTTACGTGGGATGTTGAAGTAGCCGAGGATCATCGCCATGACGAAGACGTTGTCCATCGACAGCGATTGTTCCACCAGAAAGCCGGTGTAGTACTCCATCGCCTTGGTACCGCCGAGTTGCCACCAGATCCAGCCGCCGAAAGCGACACCGACGCTGAAGTAACCGGAGTACAGCAACAAGCTTTCGCGCATCTCGATCTCATGCTGATCGCGATGCAGCACGCCGAGGTCGAGTACCAGAAGAGTGATGATCAGTACCAGGAAGGCCAGCCAGAACCAGCCGGGTGTACCGAAGATGGGGGATGTCAAAAAGGCAAGTAGAGCGTCCATGAGCCCTCCCTTATGTCTGCCTGAGTTGAAAGAAAATTCACTCAGTGACTCCGACATCACGGTGAGAAGACTCACCGCCAGAGGGGCCCGGCGTCACGCGGTGCAAAGGCTAACGCCGAGTCGACAGGCTGCCAAGCCCCCTGGAGAGGAATATTTTCTGGCGTCAGTAAACCCAGACTTCGACGCGGCGATTACGGATGCGGCCGTTGTCCTGATCATTGGCCGCCACCGGCAGCTCACTGCCCAGGCCGGTGATTTCACGAAACAGCACGCCTTGCTTGGCAAGCTCGCGTCGTACCGCCATGGCCCGCAGTTTTGACAGCAGTTCGGCGCGCTCGGGGTCGTTCTTCGGGTCGCCGAAACCAACCAGCACCACCTTGTTCTGCAGCTTGTCGTGCTGCTTGAGGTAATCCAGTACGCGCTGCAGGTCACGGTGAGCCTTGTTGTCCAGCGTCGCGCTGCCTTCCTGGAAGCGGAAATTCACTGACAGCCGCTGCGCCTGCTGCGCCAGTTGCCGATAATGCGTCGGCATCTGTGGATCTGTCGCGACCTTCACCGCCTGCACGGTCTGGGCGATGAAGCCGCTGTCGGCGACGATGGCCTGGCCACGAGTGCTGTGGGCGAAGTCGATCAGCGCACGCGCCCAGGGATTGGTCAGCTGTGGGTCGTTGTAGAGAAACAGGCGACGCGCCAGCGGATAATCCTCGGTAGCGATCAGTGTGTTGCTCGGCAGCATGGGCTGCGAATTACCAGCCGCGACGGCGACTGCCTTGGCCTGGCGAATGTAGGGCAGGCCTATGAAACCGATGCCGTTGGGGTCGCGGCTGACCGAGTCGGACAGCTGATTGCTCGACTCGAAGCGTTGCGCACTGGCCGCGAGGGTGCGTCCGCCCGCAGCCAGCACCAACTCCTTGAAGGTGTCATAGGTGCCGGAATTATCGTCGCGAGCATAGGGGCGAACCTTGCCTGGTTTGCCACCCAGTGCTGCCCAGTCGTCGATTTCGCCAGAGAAGAGTTTTGCGATCTGCTCCACGCTCAGTGCAGCGACAGGGTTGGACGGGTGAACGATGATCGCCAGTCCGTCGATGGCTATGACCTGTTCACCCTGTGGGCTGCGTAGATCGCCAAGCGACGCGAGGCTGGCCGCTTCGCTGTCCTTGATCGGTCGCGATGAGGCCGCCAGATGTGCACTGCCATCCTTGAGTGCGGCGAAGCCTGTCCCGGAGCCATGAGCCGCAATTTCGACGACTACCAGGCGGCCGTCCACTTGGCGTGCCAGCACGCGCTGCTCGTTTTCGCGGGCGCCGTCTTCGCTGTGAATGTCCTGCAGGCCTTGCGCCTCGAACAACCCCCTGACCAGTTCCGGAGCCAGCTTGGCACCAATGGTGTTGGAGCCCTGAATACGCAGGACCGGCTGGTTGCCCTCCGATGCGGGCAGAGCGGAGGCGAAGACGGAAAGGGGCAGGGCGTAGCAGATGAAACCGATCAGCAACAGTGACAGGGTACGACCCCAGAGGTCGCGGTCGGCGGACAGCGCGCGCGGCATGCGGCAGGCACCTTCTAGTGAGTGGGACAACGTGCCGCGCAGATTAAGTCAGTCAGGTTGCAGTCTTGTGACGGGGCGCATCATCTGCCTGCGCCTGTGTTTCAGTTCAGCTCAAGCCAGATCGGCGCATGATCGGACGGCTTGTCCATGCCGCGCAGATCGTAGTCGATGCCCGCGTCCTTGAAGCGTGCCTGCAGCGGCTGGCTGGCGAGAATCACGTCAATGCGCAGGCCGCGCTTGGGCTCGTCTTCGAAACCGCGGCTGCGGTAGTCGAACCAGCTGAAGCGATCATTCACCTCGGGGTTGAGGTGGCGGAAGCTGTCCACCAGACCCCAGCTCTTGAGGGTTGCCAGCCATTCGCGTTCTTCCGGCAGGAAGCTGCACTTGCCGGTCTTCAGCCAGCGCAGGCGATTGGGTTCGCCGATACCGATGTCGCAATCCTCGGGACTGATGTTGATGTCGCCCATTACCACCAGTGCCTGCTGCGGGTCGAAACGCTCTACCAGCAACTGCTGCAGATCGGCATAGAAGCGCTGCTTGGCCGGGAATTTAACCGGATGGTCGCGGCTCTCACCTTGAGGAAAATAGCCGTTCATCACGGTGATGGGATTGCCGCTGGCATCGGCGAAGGTGCCGTAGATGAAGCGCCGCTGAGAGTCTTCGCCATCGTCGGGGAAACCCTTGTGCAGGCTCAGCGGCTCTTGGCGAGAGAGCAGGGCGACGCCGTAGTGACCCTTCTGGCCGTGGTAATGCACGTGATAGCCAAGCTGGCGGATCTCGGCTTCCGGGAACTGCTCATCGGCCACCTTGGTTTCCTGCAGGCCAATCACGTCCGGCTGGTGTTTTTCGATCAGGGCTTGCAATTGGTGAGGGCGCGCACGCAGGCCATTGATATTGAAGGAGACGATTTTCATGGGCAGCGGGTCCTGGGCAAAAGGCGATGCTAGCCGATCCTCGGCGCTGACGGCCAGCGCCTGGCAGGTGCCGGGCGGTGGTGCTAAGTTGGCTATACCGCGCCTGACCCACAACCTATAAAAACAGAGGTCCGCCATGCCCCACAACGCCCCAGCAGAAGTGCGCATGCTCGATGGTGGTTACGCCCGTGAGGTTCGTTCACTGCTCTACCATGCCTATCGTCACGAGCCGACCTTCGCCTATCTGTTCGAGGCCGAGCGCCCCGGCTTCGACCAGCGTGTACGGGCAACGATTCGTGAGCTGGTGCAGCAGCATTTCGCCGAGGAACTGCCAGCCATTGGTCTGTTGATCGACGACCGTCTGATCGGCGCAGCACTGATCGCGCCACCGCAACGGCGCCTGGACATCACCGAGAGCTGGGGCTGGCGTTTGCGCATGCTGCTGAGTACCGGCTTCAGCTGCACCAGGCGCTATCTGGAATATCATGATGCAGTGCTTGCCTGTCTGCCGCCAGGTCCCTATCACGTGTTGCCGCTGCTGGGGATTCATCCCGAGTTCCAGGGGCAACACCGCGGCGAGCAGTTGCTTGAGGCGCTACACGACTGGTGCGCGCAGGACAGCGGCTCGCAGGGTGTGGTGCTGGACACCGGCAACGCTCGTTACCTGGAGTTCTACCGGCGTCAGGGCTATGAGGAAGTTGGCGAACTGGCCATCGGACCGGTGGTCGAGCACGTATTCTTCCATCCCAACCCGCAACCGGTGGTCAGAGCCAGCGCCTGAACTCCGGCTGTCTGGCGTAAACGCAACGCTTCCAGCAGGTCGTTGAAAAACGTAGGCGAGGCAGTCAGTGCAATACCGATGGCGGCCCCGCAGAAACAGGCGAAAAAGCGGAGTTTACGGGCTGTAAATGAGTATTTTGAGCCTGTTTTTAACGCCGCAATGGCAACGCAGGTAGTTTTTCAACGTCCTGCGAGCGAGGGCTCTGCTCCGTGGTAGCATCCCCGCCATGAGCGTATATGGACATCTCCAGCGCAGCCTGGCGCTGCTGCTGATCAGTACGGGGGCCGTCGCTGCAAGCGAGCTGGACGTACGGATCACCCCGAACAATTCGGCCCTCAAGGCCAATATCGAAGGTTACGTCGGCAACCTCGACGGGCGCGACGCGCAGGCGTTGCGCCGTTTGCGTCGCATCGCCGAGAGCGAGGCCGACAAGGCCGCTCAGGCCCTGGGGTATTACCAGGCGCGCATTCGCAGCCATGTCGAAGAGGGCGAAACACCGAGGCTGGTACTCGAAGTGGAGCCAGGCGAGCGAGTTCGCCTGCGCAATGTCGACATCCGCATAGAGGGGCCGGCCAGCGAACTGTCGGCGTTTCGTGTGCCTACTGCCAGCCGACTGAAGCCGGGTTCGGTGCTCAATCACGGGCGCTACGAGGATGCCAAGCGGCTGATTCAGAATCAGGCCTCGCGCTATGGCTTCTTCGACGGTCGATTCACACGTCAGAGTCTGCAGATCGACCCAGCCGCTGGAGTGGCCGACATCGACCTGGTATTCAGCAGCGGGCCGCGCTACAGCCTGGGTGATATCGCCTTCAGCGGTGATTTCCCGTTCGACGAAGAGCTGCTGATGCGCATGGTGCCGTTCACCCCGGACACCCCCTATGATTCCGAACTGATTGCCGAGCTGTATCAGGCGCTGCAGTCCAGCGGCTATTTCGAATCGGTAAGGGTCGACGCCATTCCTACCCAGGCCGATCAGTTGCGCATCCCGGTTGCGGTGGCGCTGCAGGTGCGCGAGCCACGCACCATGGGGCTGGGGTTGGGTTTCTCCACTGACGTCGGGCCGCGCCTGCGCGCCAACTGGACGCGTCACTGGCGCAACCCGCAGGGGCATAGCTACGGCATTGAATCCGAGCTCTCTGCGCCGCGGCAGAACATCGGTCTGTGGTACGACATTCCCGGTGATCCACCGCTGACCGACAAGCTGCGTCTGGCCGGCGGCTATCAATACGAGGAGCTGGCCAGCAATGACAGCCTGAGCCGTCTGCTAACTCTCGGTCCCGAGTGGCACAGTCAGCGCCCGGGCGGTTGGCAGCGCGTACTGTCTGTGAAGTGGCAGCGCGAGGAGTACCGTCTGGGTGACGATTCAGGATTGAGCACCTTGCTGATGCCGGGGGTGAGTTACTCGCTGTTGCGCAGCGACAATCGCCTCGATCCGAATCAGGGCTACCGCGTGCAGTTCGACCTGCGTGGCGCGGTCGATGGCGTACTGTCCGATGCCAATGTGTTGCACGGCAACGTCATGCTCAAGGGGCTTACCACCGTATTCGACAATCATCGCCTGCTCGGCCGCGTGCAGTTCGGCGGTACCGAAACCAATGGCTTCTCGGCGGTGCCTCCATCGCTGCGTTTCTTTGCCGGTGGTGATCAGAGTGTGCGCGGTTACGACTACCAGAGCCTGTCGCCGGAGAACAATCGCGGTGACAAGATTGGCGGACGCTACCTGTTCGCGGCCAGCGTCGAGTACCAGTACAGCCTCACGGACAAGTGGCGCCTGGCGACTTTCATCGATCAGGGCAATTCGTTCAACTCACTGGATATTCCCACCCTCAAGACCGGGGTCGGCTTTGGCGTGCGCTGGGTGTCGCCGGTCGGCCCGCTACGCCTGGACCTCGCCCATGCCCTGGATGACGATGGCGGCGTGCGCCTGCATTTCTCCATGGGGCCTGAGCTATGAGCCGGCGCTTGCTGAAGTGGCTGGCCTTCGGGCTGCTCGGCCTGGTAGTGCTGCTTGCTGCGACGCTGTCACTGCTGCTCGGCACCCAGGCCGGCAGTCGCTGGATGCTGGCGCAGGTGCCTGGCCTGCAGGCCGATAATTTCCAGGGGCGTCTGGGGGGGACCTGGCAAGCCGATACGTTGCTCTGGCAGCAGGATCAGACGCGCGTTGAATTGCGGCAACTGGAGATGGCCTGGTCACCGTCCTGCCTGTTGCGTCTGACGTTGTGCATCGACCGACTGCACCTGCAACAGGCGTCGCTCAACCTGCCGCCAAGCACCGAGTCGAGCAGTGAGCCGCTCAGCTTGCCAAGTCTGAATCTGCCTCTGCGCCTGCAACTGGGCGATATCCAGCTGGGCACACTGCGGCTGGACGGCCAGACGCAATTGAGCGACCTGCAGTTGATCGCCAGTTGGGGCGAGCAGGGCGTCGAGTTGCAACGCCTGGCCCTGCAACGTGATGACCTGCGTCTGGATGTCAGCGGCCGTCTTAGTCCGCAAGGCGACTGGCCGCTGGCATTGAGTGGGCGCCTGCAATTGCCGGAAATCGACGGCAGGCCCTGGCAGGTGGCACTGCAGATCAGTGGAGAGCTGCAGCGCAGCCTGGAGCTCGACGCGGACAGCAGCGGTTATCTTGAGGCGCGTCTGCAGGGCAGCGTGCAGGCTCTGGCCGAGCATCTACCGGCCGAGTTGCGCCTGACCAGCCGCGGATTCCAGGCCAGCAGCGCCTTGCCGCCGACCCTGCGCCTGCAGGACCTGCAACTGCAGGCCAAGGGTGATCTGGCGGCCGGCTATCGTGTCGAGGGCACGGCCAGCCTGCCTGCCGAGCAGGCGCCGATGCCGTTACAGCTGAGCGGTCGGGTCGACGCCACCGGCGCGGATATCGAACTGCTGCGGATCCAGGCCGAGACACAGTATGTCCAGGTCGAGGGCAAGCTGGCATGGAGCGAGGCGTTCACCGCCGATGCCAAACTGGACTGGCTCGACTTCCCCTGGCCGCGCCTCTATCCGCTGAATGAGCCTCCACCCGTTGCGCTGCATACCTTGCAGGCCGAAGTCAGCTATAGCGAAGGCAACTACCTCGGTAACTTCGCAGCGCAGTTGCAGGGCCCTGCGGGGGATTTCAGCCTTGGCAGCCCGGTCAGTGGCGATCTTGGCCAGGTCAGCTTGCCGCAACTGCAACTGGTGGCCGGCCAGGGGCGTGCCGAAGGTGTGCTCAAGCTGGGGTTCGCCGAGGGTATCGATTGGCAGGCCATGCTGCAGCTCAGCGCCCTCGATCCGGGTTACTGGTTGGCGGAAATGCCGGGTAATCTGGCCGGCCCGTTGAATACCTCGGGTCGTTTCAACGACGGTGCGTTACAGGCCCAAGCCGATATCGACCTCGATGGTCGTCTGCGTGGTCAGCCGGCGCAGTTGCAAGTGCAGGGTGCCGGTAGTGGCGAACAGTGGCAACTGCAGCGACTGCTGGTGCGCCTGGGCGACAACCGGGTCAGTGGCCAGGGTGCGCTGGATCAGCGCTTGCGCGGTCAACTGGAGCTGGCCCTGCCACGTCTGGGGCAGCTCTGGCCCGGCTTGCAGGGCCAGATGCAAGGGCAGTTGGCGCTGGCCGGCACCCTGCAGGCGCCGCAAGGGCAGTTGGCGCTGACGGGGGAACGCCTCGCTTTCGGCGATCCCAGCCTGCGTCGACTGCAGATGGATGCGACACTGGATGCTCGCCAGCAGGCGCGCATTGATTTGAATCTGCGCGGCATCCGTATTGGCGACACCTATCTCGGGCGGTTGCAGGCCGAGGGCCGTGGCGATCAGCGTCGTCAGGCGCTGGATGTCGATCTGCAAGGCCCGCTGCTGCAGTTGGCACTGGCGCTGGACGGTAACTTGAGCGAGCAGGGTGACTGGCGTGGACGCATCGCCAGTGGTCGGGTGCAGAGTGGCGGTCAGGATTGGCAGCTGCAGCAGGCCGCCAGCCTGGAACGTCTGGCCAGTGGTCGGCTGAACCTGGGCGCGCATTGCTGGCAATCCGGCGACGCCAGCCTGTGCGGCGGGCAGCAGCGGCTGATGCCGCAACCCAGCCTGGACTGGCGCCTGGAAAATTTCCCGCTGGCCAGCCTGCAGCCCTGGTTGCCCGAGGATTTCGCCTGGCAGGGGCGCCTGGACGGTCAGTTCAAGGTCGAACTGCCCGAGAGCGGCCCCAATGGCCAGGTCACCCTCGATGCCGGCAGTGGCAATCTGCGTATTCGTCAGCCGGATGAAGAACAGTGGCTGGATTTTCCGTACGACAGCCTGCGCCTGAACAGCACATTGCGTCCACAGAGGGTGGATAGCGAGCTGCGTTTCGTCAGTGGTCGTCTGGGTGAACTGGTGTTGCAGACGCAGATCGACCCGCGCCCGGTGAATAAACCGATCAATGGCGAGTTCCGCCTCAGCGGCTTCGACCTCGCAGTGCTGCGCCCCTTCGTGCCCATGGCGGAAAAGCTCGAAGGCACGCTGCTGGGCAATGGCAACATAAGCGGCCATCTGCTGGCGCCACAGATCAATGGCCAGTTGCGCCTGGCTGGTGGCGAGCTGTCCGGCAGCGAGCTGCCCGTGAGCCTGGAGGGTTTGCAGTTGCAGGCCTTGATTGCGGGCGAACAGGTTCAACTATCCGGTGACTGGCGCAGCGGCGAGCAGGGCCGCGGCAACCTGCGCGGTGAAATCAACTGGGTCGAAGGGCTAAGCGGCAACCTGAAATTGCAGGGGCAGCGCCTGCCGGTGAAGGTCGAGCCCTATGCCGAGTTGGAAGTGGAACCCGATCTGCAGTTACAGCTGCGCGCCCAACGGCTGGCAGTCAGCGGCAAGGTCGGCGTGCCGCGCGGCCTGATCAGCGTACGCGAACTGCCGCCCTCGACGGTAAAGGTCTCTGGCGACGCGCGAGTGGTCGGCCGCGAGGTCCCCGAGGCCGAACAGGGCCTGGGCATCGCCATGGATGTCGATGTTGAAGTAGGGCAGGACAAGCTTGCCTTCAGCGGCTTTGGCCTGACCGCTGACCTGCGCGGGCGCGTGCACATCGGCGATAACCTCGATACTCGTGGTGAGCTGGAGCTGGCCAATGGACGCTATCGCGCCTACGGCCAGCGCCTGACCATTCGCCGTGCGCGCCTGCTGTTCACCGGGCCGATCGATCAGCCGTTCCTCGATGTGGAAGCCATTCGCCGGGTCGACACCGTAGTGGCCGGCATTCGCCTGTCCGGCAACGCCGAGCAGCCCACGACCACGGTATTCGCCGAACCGGCCATGAGTCAGGAGCAGGCGCTGTCCTATCTGGTGCTGGGCCGACCGCTTGGGCAGAGCAGCGGTGACAACAACATGTTGGGCCAGGCGGCGTTGGCACTCGGCCTGGCGGGCAGCAGTTCGATTACCACCGGCCTGGCCAACAGCCTGGGCATCAAGGATTTCCAGCTCGACACCGAGGGCAGCGGCGTGACCACCAGCGTGGTGGCCAGCGGCAATATCACCGAGCGCCTCAGCCTGCGTTATGGCGTCGGCGTTTTCGAGCCGGCCAATACCATCGCCCTGCGTTATGAGCTGAGCCGACGTCTGTACCTTGAGGCCGCCAGCGGCCTGGCCAGTTCGCTCGATCTGTTCTACCGGCGAGATTTCTGATGGCGGCGCGCTCTTTTGTTAAATCCCTACTTGGCCGCGGGTGTATCGGCGACGCTTCTGCGCTAGGCTGGACCCATGGTCGGGCCGTGACCTGCCATTTGCTGGGTCGTTCGTCTTGGCGAACCCCATTTCGCACATTTGCCCTTCAACTCCCTGAACGATAAGGAAACTCCCATGGCGCAAGTCACTCTCAAAGGCAACCCGGTGCAGGTCGACGGTCAGCTGCCGCAGGCTGGTCAACAGGCGCCGGCTTTCAGCCTGGTCGCTGGCGACCTGAGCGACGTTACCCTGGCCAGCCTGGCCGGCAAGCGCAAGGTGCTGAACATCTTCCCGAGCGTCGATACTCCGACCTGCGCGACCTCCGTGCGCAAGTTCAACGCCGAAGCCAGCCAGCTGAACAACACCGTGGTGCTGTGCATTTCCGCTGACCTGCCGTTCGCCCAGGCGCGCTTCTGCGGCGCCGAAGGCCTGGAAAGCGTGGTCAACCTGTCCACCCTGCGTGGCGCCGAGTTCCTCAAGAACTATGGCGTGGCCATCGCCACTGGCCCGCTGACCGGCCTGGCTGCGCGCGCCGTGGTGGTGCTGGACGAGCAGGACAAGGTGCTGCACAGCGAGCTGGTTGGCGAAATCGCCCACGAGCCGGACTACGCAGCTGCCCTGGCAGTGCTGAAGTAAGATTTCGGCTGCAATTGAAACGGCCTGCTCAGCAGGCCGTTTTTATTTGCGCCTCAAACAGTTAGTTACGTAAGGGGAGCGTAAAAAGCGGGTAAATGGGCTTTGCTTGACGCGGGCCAATGCTTATCGTTCCGACTCCCACTAAAAGTGATCTCACTCCTGCCATGTCGAATGCTTCCTCACCTGCCTCGAACACCTCCCGCCAATGGTTGATCGGTCTGACGCTGCTCGCCGTGCTGCTTTTGCTGCTGTGGTGGTTCTGGCCGAGCAAGCCGCCGTCCCAGCAGATGGGCCGGGGCCGCTTCGGTGACATGGGGCCGGTACCCGTTCGCGTGGCTGAAGTGGAGCAGGGCGAGTTTGCCATCGAACTCAAGGCACTCGGAACGGTGACCGCCTACAACACGGTTAACGTGCGCTCGCGGGTCGACGGCGAGCTGGTCAAGGTGCTGTTCGACGAGGGCCAACAGGTCAAGGCTGGTGATCTGCTGGCGGTGATCGACCCTCGTCCTTATCAGGTCGCTCTGCAGCAGGCGCAGGGCGCGCTGCAGGAGAACCAGGCGCAGTTGAAGAACGCTGAACTGGATCTGCAGCGCTACAAGGGGCTGTACGATGAAGACAGCATCGCCAAGCAGACCCTGGATACCCAGCAGGCGCTGGTCAATCAGTACCGAGGCAGCCTGCAGAGTAACCAGGCTGACGTCGCCACGGCCAAGCTGAACCTCGACTTCACCCAGATTCGTGCGCCCATCGCCGGTCGCCTTGGTCTGCGTCAGCTGGATATTGGCAACCTGGTCAGCAGTGGTGACACCACACCGTTGGTGGTAATTACCCAGACCGATCCGATTTCGGTGGTGTTCACCATTCCCGAAGGCGATCTGCCCGCCGTGCTGCAGCGTCGCCGCGACGGCGCTACGTTGGTGGTCGAGGCCTGGGATCGTGGCGAACGCCTGAAACTCGCCGAGGGCGTGCTGGAAAGCCTGGATAACCAGATCGACACCACCACCGGCACGGTCAAGCTCAAGGCGCGCTTCGATAATGCCGAGCAGATGCTTTTTCCCAATCAGTTCGTCAACGTGCGCCTACGTGTGGAAACCCATGACGCCGCCACCATCATTCCGTCCGCTGCGGTGCAGTTCGGTACCCGCGGCACCTTCGTCTATGTAGTCGACGGTGATAACAAGGTAAGCATCCGCCCGATCACCGTCGTGGCCAGCGATGCCGAGCGCAGCATGGTCGGCGAAGGCGTCCAGCAAGGCCAACGGCTGGTCACGGAAGGCACCGATCGTCTGCGCGACGGTAGCGAGGTAGAGGTAGTCGACCCGCAGGCGGCACAGAAGGCTGTTGAGCAGGGCGGCCAGGCCGCGCCACGGAACGACGCATGAACATCTCCCGCCCGTTCATCCTGCGGCCGGTCGCCACCACGCTATTGATGGTAGCGATCTTCCTCAGCGGCCTGATCGCCTACCGGCTGCTACCGGTGTCGGCGCTGCCGGAGGTGGATTATCCGACCATCCGCGTGCTGACCCTGTACCCAGGCGCCAGCCCGGATGTGATGACCAGTGCGGTGACGGCGCCGCTAGAGCGCCAGTTCGGGCAGATGGCCGGGCTCAAGCAGATGTCCTCGACCAGCTCGGGTGGTGCCTCGGTGATCACCTTGCGCTTCAATCTGGATGTTTCCCTGGCGGTGGCCGAGCAGGAGGTGCAGGCGGCGATCAACGCGGCGAGCAACCTGTTGCCGGGGGATTTGCCGGCACCGCCGGTGTACAACAAGGTCAATCCGGCCGATACGCCGGTGCTGACCCTGGCGGTGAGCTCAAAGACGCTGCCGCTGCCGCAGGTCAACGATCTGGTCGATACCCGTCTGGCGCAGAAGCTCGCGCAAACCAGCGGTGTCGGTCTGGTGACCCTGGCCGGTGGGCAACGTCCGGCCGTGCGCATTCGCGTCAACCCGGAGGCGTTGGCATCCTATGGCCTGAGCCTTGCCGACGTGCGTAGCCTGATCACCGCCAGCAATGTCAACCAGCCCAAGGGCAACTTCGATGGGCCTACGCGGGTTGCTCAGCTCGATGCCAACGACCAGCTGAAATCGGTCGATGAATACCGCGAACTGATCCTCAGCTATCAGAACGGCGCGGCACTGCGCCTGAAAGACGTCGCCGAGATCATCGACGGTGCCGAGAACGAGCGGCTGGCGGCCTGGGCCAACCGCAACCAGGCGGTGCTGGTCAACGTGCAGCGCCAGCCGGGCGCCAACGTCATCGACGTGGTCGATCGCATCCAGACCCTGTTGCCGCACCTGACCGAAGGCCTGCCTGCCAGCGTCGAGGTCAAGGTGCTTACCGACCGTACGCAGACCATTCGTGCAGCCGTGCGCGATGTGCAGCACGAGTTGCTGCTGGCCATTGCTCTGGTGGTGATGGTGACTTTCCTGTTCCTGCGCAAGCTGTCGGCGACCATCATTCCGTCCATCGTCGTGCCGCTGTCGCTGATCGGCACCTTCGGCGTGATGTACCTGGCCGGGTTCACCATCAACAACCTGACGCTGATGGCGCTGACCATTGCCACCGGCTTCGTGGTCGACGACGCCATCGTCATGCTGGAGAACATCGCGCGCCATCTGGAGGAGGGTGAAACGCCGCTCAACGCCGCCCTCAAGGGTGCCCGGCAGATTGGCTTCACCCTGGTTTCGCTGACCCTGTCGCTGATCGCCGTATTGATTCCGTTGCTGTTCATGGCCGATGTGGTCGGCCGTTTGTTCCGCGAGTTCGCCATCACCCTGGCCGTGGCCATCCTGATTTCCCTGGTGGTGTCGCTGACCCTGACGCCGATGATGTGCGCGCGCCTGCTCAAGGCCGAGAAACCGGAGAACGAAGGGCGCTTCTACCAGGCTGCCGGCGGCTTCATCGACGCGATGATCGAACGTTATGGCGTCTGGCTGCAGTGGGTGCTCAAGCATCAGCCGCTGACGCTGCTGGTCGCCGTGGCCACGCTGGGCCTGACCGTGGTGCTGTACCTGGTCGTGCCCAAGGGCTTCTTCCCGGTGCAGGACACCGGGGTGATACAGGGCATCTCCGAGGCGCCGCAGTCGATTTCCTTCACCGCCATGAGCGAACGTCAGCAGCGCCTGGCCGATGTGATCCTGCGTGATCCGGCGGTGGCCAGTCTGTCGTCCTCGATTGGTGTGGATGGCGACAACCCGACGCTCAATAGCGGTCGCCTGCTGATCAACCTCAAGCCCCACGCCGAGCGCGACGTCACCGCCAGCGAGGTGATCGAACGCCTGCGTCCAGAACTGGCAAGGATTCCCGGGATTGAACTGTACATGCAGCCGGTGCAGGACCTGACCATCGAGGATCGCATCAGCCGCACCCAGTTCCAGTTCACCCTGGAATCGCCTGACAGCCAGTTGCTGGAAACCTGGACGCCGCGCCTGGTCGAAGCGCTGCGCGAACAAGCGGAGCTTACCGATGTGGCCAGTGACCTGCAGAACCGTGGCCTGCAGGTTTACCTGGATATCGACCGTGACGCTGCCGCGCGCCTTGGGATCAACGTCGGCAACATCGACGATGCGCTATATGACGCCTTCGGCCAGCGCCAGATCAGCACCATCTACACCCAGGCCAGTCAGTACCGCGTGGTGCTGGAAAGCCGCGATGGCGGGCGTATCGGCCTGGCTGCCCTGCGCCAGATCCACGTCGCCACCGGCGACGGCCAGCAGGTGCCGCTGTCATCCCTGGCGCATATCGAAGAGCGTCCGGCCAGCCTGCTGGTCAACCATATCGGCCAGTTTCCGGCGGTGACCCTGTCGTTCAACCTGGCACAGGGCGTGTCATTGGGCGAGGCGGTAGAGGTCATCGAGCGTGTCGAGCAGGAAATCGGCTTGCCGTTGTCCATCAACACCCAGTTCCAGGGCGCTGCCGAGGCGTTCCGCGCATCGCTGGCCTCGACCCTGCTGCTGATCCTGGCAGCCATCGTCACCATGTACATCGTGCTCGGCGTGCTCTACGAGAGTTATATCCACCCGATCACCATTCTTTCCACGCTGCCGTCTGCGGGTGTCGGGGCGCTGCTCGCGTTGTTGCTCACGGGGAACGACCTGGGGTTGATCGCCATCATCGGCATCATCCTGCTGATCGGCATCGTCAAGAAGAACGCGATCATGATGATCGACTTCGCTCTCGAGGCCGAGCGTCATCAGGGCATGGCGCCGGAAGCGGCGATCTACCAGGCCGCACTGCTGCGCTTTCGGCCGATCCTGATGACCACGCTGGCGGCGCTGTTCGGGGCCATTCCGCTGATGCTCGCCTCGGGCTCCGGTGCCGAGCTGCGTCAACCTCTGGGGCTGGTTATGGTCGGCGGCCTGCTGGTCAGCCAGGTGCTGACGCTGTTCACCACGCCGGTGATCTACCTGTACTTCGATCGCCTGTCGCGGCGTTTCAGCAGGCGTAGTGCCGCCGGGGTCGTGGTATGAAGCGCCGTCGTAGGAGCGGCTTCAGCCGCGAACAGATCGTTGCAGGGGAATCACGGCTGAAGCCGCGCCTACAGGGTTGGCCAAGCCTTGGGGCCCATCGCGAATGAACCTGTCCGCACCCTTCATCCGTCGTCCGGTGGCCACGCTGTTGCTGAGCCTGGCGATCATGCTGCTCGGCGGGGTCAGTTTTGGCCTGCTGCCGGTGTCACCGTTGCCGAACATGGATTTTCCGGTGATCACCGTGCAGGCCAACCTGCCGGGTGCCAGCCCGCAGATCATGGCGGCTACGGTGGCCACGCCACTGGAGCGCTCGCTGGGCAGCATCGCCGGCGTCAACCAGATGAACAGCAACAGCAGCCAGGGCAGTACGCGGATCATGGTCGAGTTCGATCTCGACAAGGACATCAACACCGCCGCCCGTGAAGTGCAGGCGGCGATCAATGCGGCGCGCGAGTTGTTGCCCAGCGGCATGCGCACCATGCCCAGCTACCGCAAGATCAATCCCTCGCAAGCGCCGATCATGGTCATCTCGTTGACCAGTGACACGCTGAACAAGGGCCAGCTGTACGATGTTGCCTCGACCATCCTGGCGCAGAAGCTGTCTCAGGTCACCGGCGTGGGTGAAGTGCAGGTTGGTGGCAGTTCGCTGCCGGCGGTACGGGTGGCGCTGGAGCCGCGCCTGCTCGACCAGTACGGCATCGCCCTGGACGAAGTGCGCCAGGCCATCGCCGCCAGCAATGCGCTGAAACCCAAGGGCGCCGTGGAAGACCCGCAGCGCCGCTGGCAGGTGCAGGCCAGCGACCAGTTGGCCAAGGCCGCCGATTACATGCCGATGATCATCCGCTACCAGAATGGCGCGGCGGTTCGCCTGGGCGATGTGGCGACCGTCACCGATGGTGTCGAGGATCGCTACAACAGCGGTTTCTACAACGACCAGGAAGCGGTGCTGCTGGTGATCAACCGGCAGAGCGGGGCGAACATCCTGCAGACCATCACCGACATTCGCGCCGAGTTGCCGGCCTTGCGTGAGGTGATGCCGGCCAGCGTCAAGCTGGAGGTGGCCATGGACCGTTCGCCGGTAATCCGCGCCACCCTGCACGAAGCCGAGCAGACCCTGCTGATCGCCGTGGGCCTGGTGATCCTGGTGGTACTGGCCTTCCTCGGCCGCTGGCGTGCGGCGCTGATTCCGGCGCTGGCGGTGCCGGTGTCGCTGATCGGCAGTTTCGCCGCCATGTACCTGCTGGGCTTCTCGCTGAACAACCTGTCGCTGATGGCGCTGATCATCGCCACCGGTCTGGTGGTGGACGACGCCATCGTGGTGCTGGAGAACATTTCCCGACATATCCGCAATGGCGAGAAACCGCTGGATGCAGCGCTCAAGGGCACGCGCGAAGTGGGCTTTACCCTGCTGTCGATGAACCTGTCGCTGGTCGCGGTGTTCATCTCCATCCTGTTCATGGGCGGCATCATCGAACGCCTGTTCCGTGAGTTCTCGCTGACCCTGGCAGTCGCGGTGGTGATTTCCCTGCTGGTGTCGCTGACCCTGACGCCGATGCTCTGCGCGCGCTGGCTCAGGGCCGAGGACGAACAATCACGCAGTCGCCTGCAGCAGTGGGGTGACCATGTGCAGGAGCGGGTGCTGGCCTTCTACGCACGCAGCCTGGATTGGGCGCTACGCCACTCATTGCTGATGCTGCTGAGCTTCCTCGCCACCATCGCATTGAATGTCTACCTGTTCGTCAGCGTGCCGAAAACCTTCATGCCGCAGCAGGACACCGGCCAACTGATCGGCTTCATCCGCGGTGACGACGGCCTGTCGTTCCAGGTCATGCAGCCGAAGATGGAAATCTTCCGTAATGCGGTGTTGGCTGATCCGGCGGTGGAGAGCGTGGCGGGTTTCATCGGCGGTAGCGGGGGATCAACAACGCCTTCATGATCGTGCGCCTGAAGCCCATCGCCCAGCGCAGCGACTCGGCGCAGGAAGTGATCAACCGTTTGCGCAACACGGTGCCCAAGGTGCCGGGTGGGCGCATGTTCCTCATGCCTGACCAGGACCTGCAGATGGGGGGGCGCCAGGGGCGCAGCTCGGAAAACGAATACATGCTGCTGTCCGATGACCTCGATGCACTGCGTACCTGGCTGCCGAGGGTGCGAGAAGCACTGCGCGCACTGCCCGAGCTGACCGGTATCGATGCGCGGGAAACCGAGGGCGCGCAGCAGATTCGCCTGGTGGTGGACCGCGAGACGGCACGTCGCCTGGGCGTCGACATGGACATGATCACGGCGGTGCTGAACAACGCGTTCAGCCAGCGCCAGGTGTCGACCATCTACCAGGCGCTGAACCAGTACAGCGTGGTGATGGAGATCAATCCCAAGTACGCCCAGTACCCTGAGGCGCTGGATCAGATCCAGCTGATCACCGACGATGGCGCGCGTGTGCCGCTGTCGGCCTTCGCCCGTTGGGAGCGCAGCCTGGAGAACGACCGGGTCAGCCACCAGGGCCAGTTCGCGGTGGAGAACATCGGCTTCTCGCTGGCCGAGGGCGTCAGCCTGGATCAGGCGACCCGAGCCATCGACGTGGCCGTCGCCCAGCTCAACCTGCCGACCGAAGTGCAGGGCACGCTGGGTGGCACCGGTGCAGCCTTCCAGCAGGCGCAGGACAACCAGCCGCTGATGATCCTGCTGGCGCTGGTGGTGGTGTACCTGGTGTTGGGCGTGCTCTACGAGAGCTACGTGCATCCGCTGACCATTCTTTCGACCTTGCCGTCTGCCGGGGTCGGTGCCTTGCTCGCACTGCAGCTGGTCGGCATGGAGTTCAGTCTGATCTCGCTGCTGGGCCTGTTTCTGCTGATCGGTATCGTCAAGAAGAACGCCACCCTCATGGTCGATCTGGCGTTGCAACTGGAGCGCGGCGAGCGCCTGAGCCCGCAGGAGTCCATCCGCCAGGCCTGCCTGCTACGTTTCCGCCCGATCATGATGACCACCCTGGCTGCCATCCTTGGTGCCCTGCCGTTGGTGCTGGGCAGCGCCGAAGGTTCGGAAATGCGCCAGCCGCTGGGTATCACTATCGTCGGTGGCCTGGTGCTGAGTCAGGTGCTGACCCTCTATACCACTCCGGTGATCTACCTCTACTTCGACCGCCTGCGTCATCGCGTCAACCGCTGGCGCGGCGTGCGCACCGATGCTTCATTGGAAAATCCGCTATGAACCGAGCTCCCTTCGCCCGAACACTCGTCTCCCTGCTGCTGGCGGGCGTATTGGCCGGCTGCGCCCTGGGGCCTGACTATCAGCGTCCCGAACTGGCGGCGCCTGTGCAGTTCAAGCAGGTCGAGGGCTGGAAGAGTGCAGCTCCGGCAGACGTGTTGGAGCGCGGTAACTGGTGGGCGCTGTACGGTGACGCCGAGCTCGATGCGCTGGTTGAGCGCCTGCACGTTTCCAACCAGAACCTGGCCGCTGCCGAGGCCCAGTACCGCCAGGCGCGCGCGCTGGTGCGCAGTGCGCGCGCCAGCTTCTACCCGACGCTGTCCGGCAGCGCCGGGGTGACCCGAGCTGGGCAGGGCGGCGGTGACAGCACCATCCGCACCGCCGATGGCGTCACTGTCAGCGGCTCGGGGGCCTCGCGGATATCCAAGAGCTATGACCTTAGCCTGAATGCGGCCTGGGAGCTGGATATCTGGGGCAAGCTGCGTCGTGGCCTGGAGGCGAGTCGTGCCGAGTTCGAGGCCAGCGCCGCCGACCTCGCTGCGGCGCGCCTTAGCCTGCAGAGCGAACTGGTGCAGAACTACCTGCAACTGCGCATTCTCGACGAGCAGAAGCGACTGCTGGACGCCACGGTGGCCGCTTACGCACGCTCGCTGCGCCTGACCGAGAACCAGTACCGCGCCGGCATCGTGCCCAGGTCCGATGTGTCCCAGGCCACCACGCAGCTCAAGAGCACCCAGGCGCAGGCCATCGATCTCGAGTGGCAGCGTGCGCAGCTCGAACACGCCATTGCCGTGTTGGTGGGCGTCAGCCCGGCCGAACTGTCCATAGCGCCGCGCGAGAGCCTGCCGGCGCTGCCCGAGGTACCCGTGGCGCTGCCTTCACAGTTGCTCGAACGCCGCCCTGACGTTGCCGCTGCCGAGCGCCGGGTGATGGCGGCCAACGCGCAGATTGGTGTAGCCGAAGCTGCGTGGTTCCCCGATCTGACGATCTCGGCCAGCGGGGGCTATCGCGGCAGCAGCTTCGCCGACTGGATCGAAGTGCCCAATCGTTTCTGGTCGCTGGGCCCGCAACTGGCCTTGAGCCTGTTCGACGGTGGTGCGCGACGTGCGGAGCTGGAACGCAGCGAAGCCGCCTACGACCAGACGGTGGCGCAATACCGCCAGGCCGTGCTGGACAGCTTCCGTGAAGTGGAGGACTACCTGGTGCAGCTACGTGTGCTGGAGCAGGAAAGCGGGGTGCAGCAGGAAGCGCTGGATGCGGCGCGCGAGTCGCTGCGCCTGATCGAGAACCAGTACCGCGCCGGAACCGTCGACTTCAACAGCGTGGTCAACGTACAGGCTACTGCGCTGAACAATGAACGCAGCAATCTCACGTTGCTGGGCAGCCGTCTGACTGCCAGCGTGCAGCTGATCGCCGCGTTAGGTGGCGGCTGGCAAGTGGAGCAATTGCTTCAGTCAGAGCCGTAGCGGGCTCCAGAGTGAACAAGCCGGCATGGCGGTTTCCCGCCATGCCGGCTTCAAGTCAATTGCGCTGCTTGCGATTGACGGTTTGTGCAGCCTTGATCACGTCACTGCCGATCACCGATTCGAATTGCTGCCACACCGGACGCATGGCGTCACGCCAGGCTTCGCGCTCTTCGCTGCTAAGGGTGATCAATTGGCTGCGGCCCGAGTCGATGATGCGCTGGCGGTCGGCCTGGTTGGCGGCTTCGGCCTGCTTGTTCACCGCATAGGTGACTTCATCGATGATGGCTTCCAGCTCCACGCGCATCTGATGAGGGATGCCGTACCAGAAGCGTGAGTTGCTCACCAGCATGTAGTCCAGCACGCCATGGTTGGTTTCGCTGATGAAGGGCTGCACCTCGTGCAGTTTCTGGCTGTAGATGTTCGACCAGGGGTTTTCCGCGCCTTGTACCTGGCCGCTCTGCAGTGCCTTGAACACTTCTGCGAACGGCAGTTTCTGGGTGCTGGCGCCAACCTGAGCGAATTGCGCTTCCAGCACCGCCGATGGCTGGATGCGGAAGCTCAGGCCGTTGGCATCACCGGGTGTATGCAGCGCACGGGTCGCCGACAACTGCTTCATGCCGTTATGCCAATAAGCCAGGCCGACGATGTTGTGATCCTCCATCGAGCGCAGCAGTTGGCGGCCCTTGGAGCGCTTCTGGAAACGATTGACGGCCTCGATGTCATCGAACAGGAAGGGCAGGTCGAACACCTGTAACTGCTTGGTGTACTGCTCGAATTTGGCCAGCGAGGGCGCCAGCAACTGTACCTCGTTGTTGCGCAGCGCTTCGAGCTCATTGGCATCGCCGTAGAGACTGGAGTTCGGGTAGACCTCGACCTTCACCTTGCCGCCCAGACGCTCTTCCACCAGTTTCTTGAACAGCAGTGCGCCCTGGCCCTTGGGGGTGCCATCGGCGACGACGTGGGAGAATTTGATCAGGATAGGTTCATCGGCCAGTGCCGTGGCGGCACCGAAAGAGGCTAACGCCAAGGCGCAGGCGGCCAGGGCGCGGACTGGATTGAACATACTGCTTCCTTTTCTTCTTGTCGGTTGCGGTGCCTTGGCAGGCGCCTCGTGTTGGTCGCTCCACTGTTCTGCTGTTGGGGATAGGCAGCATCCCAGACAGTTTAGAGCTGGGTCTTGCATGGCAAGGGTTATGCCATTGTGGCGAATTTCCGCCAAGCTGCTTGGGTCGTTAAAAAGCATGTGATCTGGTGCACAGTGAGTGGCGGATAACCGCCATGTGCCAGTGCGTAGGCAGCGGAAAATTGCCGGTGCGCCGGTGGCTTGTCTTCGCCTGTTATTCTGTCTCGCTCGTCTGAACGCAGGAGTGCCCGAATGAGTTGGTCCGCGCAGCAGTATTCTCTCTTCGAACGTCAGCGTACCCGCCCGGTGCATGACCTATTGGCGGCGGTGCCCCGCGAGAGTGTCGAGCTGGCCGTCGATCTGGGCTGCGGTCCCGGCAATTCCACAGCTGTATTGCAGGCGCATGCGTCACAAGCGCAAGTAATCGGTATCGACAGCAGCGAAGACATGTTGCGCGCGGCACGTGAGCGTCTGCCGCTGGTCAGCTTCCAGTTGGCGGATATCCAGCACTGGCAGACCGACGTCGTACCACAGCTGATCCTCGCCAACGCCTCGCTGCAATGGCTGCCTGATCACGCCCAGCTTTACCCAAGGTTGCTGGCGCAACTGGCGCCTGGTGGTTGGCTGGCGATTCAGACGCCGGACAACCTGCAGGAGCCGGCGCACCGCCTGGCCCGTGAGGTAGCCGCTGACGGCCCGTGGGCGGCGCGTATCGGCGAGGTGCGTCATGCCGAGCGGCACAGCGCGCAGACCTACTACGGTATCCTCGGCGCCCACGCCAGCGAGCTGGATATCTGGCGCACCACGTACTTCCATGTGTTGGACGATGCTGCTGCGGTAGTGGAGTGGTTCAAGTCCACTGCACTGCTGCCGTTTTTGCAGCCATTGGATGCCGGGCAACAGGCCGCATTTCTGGAACGCTACCAGGCAGCGATCACCGAGGCCTATCCGGCGCAGGCCGATGGCCGGGTGTTGTTGCCGTTTCCACGGCTGTTCCTGGTCGCGCGGCGCTAACGCAACACGCTGTCACGGCTAAAGCCCTTCCCACAATTCACCATGAACCTGTGTGGGAGAGGCTTTAGCCGCGCCCCTTAAAAGAAAGCCCCCGCATCTGCGGGGGCTTTTCCTTTGCGGGGCTTCGCTTACTGCGCCAGTGCGACTAGTCCGGCGTGCTGCACCAGTTCCAGCAGTGGCTGCGGGTACACGCCGAGGAAGAAGGCGAGCAGGGCGACCACCAGCAGCATGATGCCGCCAGCGCGCTGGCCCCAGTCGAAGGGGGCGTCGTGGCGATGCAGGTTGGGCTCGCGCATGAACAGGGTGACCATCACTCGCAGGTAATAGAACACGCCGATGGCACTGCCCAGCACCATGGCGCCGAGCAGCCACCAGAGGTGCGCCTCGACGCCAGCGGCGATCACGTAGAACTTGCCGATAAAGCCTGCGGTCAGCGGAATGCCGGCTAGCGACAGCATCATCACCGTGAGTACGGCGGTCAGGTACGGACGGCGCCAGAACAGACCACGGTATTCGTACAGCGCATCGGCATCGCGACCGCTGTACGGCGTGGACATCAGGGTGATCACACCGAAGGCGCCCAGGCTGGTTAGCACGTAGGTGGCCAGGTACACGCCCACGGCTTCCACCGCCAGGCCCTTGCTGGCGATCAGCGCCACCAGCAGATAACCGAAGTGGGCGATGGAGGAGTAACCCAGCAGGCGTTTAAGGTTGTTCTGCAGCAGGGCCAGCAGGTTGCCGAACAGGATCGAAGCGATGGCGATCAGGGTCAGCAGATCGCTCAGCCAGCCGCCGCTCATGGCCGGGGATATCTGGTACAGGCGCAGCAGCACGGCGAATACCGCGACCTTGCTGGCGGTAGCCAGGAAGGCCGCCACCGGCGCCGGGGCGCCTTCGTAGACGTCCGGCGTCCACAGGTGGAAGGGCACCAGCGACAGCTTGAAGGCCAGGCCGATCAGCATCATGCCGATGCCGATCTGCACCAGCTGGCTGCTTTCGCGCATCAGGCTGGCGCCGATATCTGCGAAGGCCAGGTTGCCTGACTCGGCGTACAGCAGCGCCATGCCGAACAGCAGGAAGGCGCTGCCTGCGGCCGACAGCACCATGTACTTGATGCCAGCCTCCAGCGAGCGCTTGTTGAAGAAGGCGTAGGCGATCATCCCGTAAGTGGGCACCGACAACAGTTCCAGGCCGATGAACAGACCGGCCAGATGCTGTGCGCTGACCAGCACCAGGCCACCGGCCGCCGACAGCAGCACCAGCAGGTACAGTTCCTCGCGGTTGCCCGGATAGCCCTTGCCCGATGCGCCGCCCAGGTAGGCATGGATCAGGGTGATGCAGGCCAGGCTGGCGGCCAGCACCAGGGCCATGTAGTAGCAGGCGAAGTTGTCGATCAGCAGCAGCGGGGTGACCGACAGCGGCGCCACCTCCAGGGCCGGAATCAGCGACAGCAGTGCCAGGTTAAGGCCGATCACCGAGAGGATGAAGGTCAGCGCGTGGTTGCGTTTGGCGGCGATGGCCAGCATCACCACGACGGCAGTGAGGCTGGTCACCAGCAGCGGCAGCAGGGCGATCAGGTGTTGCAGGGTGAATTCGACAGCGTGATGTTCCATGAGTCTCTAATCCTTACCCTTACCGGCCCGAGGCGAGTTGATCGAGGGCGCCTGCCATCCACTGCTGCACGCCATGCATGCTGGCCGCGGAGGTATCGAGCACCGGTTGCGGGTAAACGCCAAGCAGAATCAGCAGCACGCCAAGGCCGAGTACCATGGCCAATTCGCGGGCTTTCAGCCCCGGCAGCGGCGCCTCCTGCTGCACCGGTCCGAAGTAGGCGCGGTGGATCATCGCCAGGGCGTATACCGAGCCGAGCACCAGGCCGGTGGCGGCCAGCACCACGACCCAGGGCGCGCTGGGGAAGCTGCCGATCAGGATGAGGAATTCACCGACGAAGTTGCCGGTGCCCGGCAGACCAAGCGCGGCGGCGGCGAAGAACAGGCTGATGGCCGGCAGCCAGGGCATGCGCGCCCAGATGCCGCCCATCTGGCGCAGGTCACGGGTGTGCACGCGCTCGTACAGTTGGCCGCAGAGGATGAACAGCGCAGCAGCGGACAGGCCGTGGGCAACCATCTGTACCACCGCGCCTTGCAGGGCGATCTGGCTGCCCGAATAGATGGCGATCAGCACGAAGCCCATGTGCGAGACGCTGGAGTAGGCCACCAGGCGCTTGATATCGGTCTGCGCGAACGACAGCAGGGCGCCGTAGACGATGGCGAACACACCGAGCCACTGGGCGATGGGCGCGAACTCCGCCGAGGCGTTGGGGAACAGCGGCAGGGCGAAACGCAGCAGGCCGTAAGCGGCGGTTTTCAGCAGGATACCGGCCAAGTCAACGGAACCAGCGGTGGGCGCCTGGGCGTGGGCATCGGGCAGCCAGGAGTGCACCGGCACCACCGGGAACTTCACCGCGAAGGCGACGAAGAAACCGAGCATCAGCAGGTATTCGGTGCCCGGCGCCAGTTGCGTCTTCAGCAGATCGGCGTAGTTGAAGCTGAGCACGCCGGTCTGGTTGAAGTGCACGAACACCAAAGCCAGGATCGACACCAGCATGATCAGGCCACTGGCCTGGGTGAAGATGAAGAACTTGGTGGCAGCGGTGATACGGGTGCGGCCGTCGCTGCCGCTATGACCCCAGAGCGCGATGAGGAAATACATCGGCACCAGCATCATTTCCCAGAAGAAGAAGAACAGGAACAGATCGACGGCGAGGAACACGCCGACCACACCGCCGAGAATCCACATCAGGTTGAGGTGGAAGAAGCCGACGCGGTGCTGGATCTCGTTCCACGAGCACAGTACCGAGAGCACACCGAGCAGGCCGGTAAGCACCACCATCAGCACCGACAGGCCGTCCATCGCCAGGTGGATGGTGATGCCCATCCGCGGGATCCAGTCGATGACGAACTCGTGGGCCCAGCGCGGGCCGCCGTCCGGGGCCGGCGCCAGGGTGAAATCACCACTGACCCACAGCCATAGGCTCAGGCCGAACAACAGGCCCATGGTGATCAGGGCGATCCAGCGCGGCAGGACGTGGCCGAAGCGCTCGCCTTGCCAGCACAGCAGGCCGCCAATGAAGGGAATCAGGATTAGCCAGGGCAGAATCATCAGGCTGTTTTCCTTAACTCAGAAAGAGGATGGCGGCGAGCACCAGTACGGCGCCCCCGGCGATCGAAGCGGCGTACCAGCGCACCTGGCCGGTTTCGCTGCGTACCAGTGCGGCGTTGCCACCACGCGCGAGCAGCGGAATCAGGCCGATGCTGCGGTCGATGGGGTCGCGGCGCAGCAGGTGGCAGAGCAGCAGATAAGGGTGTACGAACAGCTTGTCGTAGAGCCAGTCGAAGCCCCAGGCGGCGAACCACAGGGCGCTCAGCAGGCGACCCGGCGCGCTCTGCGCCACGGCGGAGGCAACGCGGCGCTGGCCGAGGAAGAGCAGGGCGGCGATGACGATGCCGCTCACTGCGATCAGCCCCGACAGCAGTTCCAGGCTGTGCTTGGCCTCACCGCCAGCATGGCCGGCGCTTTCCGGCAGTACGCCGGCCAGAGGCGGAGTGATCCAGGCGCCGATGAAGGTGGACAGCACGATCAGCACCATCAGCGGGAGGTTGTGGGCGATGCCATGGCCGGCGTGTGCCTCGGTCTTCTGCTCGCCGTGGAAGGCGATGAAGATCAGACGGAAGGTGTAGATCGAGGTCAGGAAGGCACCAACCAGGCCCGCGTAGAGCAGCTCGCTATGGCCGCTGGCGAAAGCTTCCCAGAGGATTTCGTCCTTGGAGTAAAAGCCGGCGGTCAGCAGCGGTAGGGCCGCCAGCGCGGAACCACCGACGACGAAGCTGGCATAGGCCAGCGGCAGCTTCTTCCACAGGCCACCCATCTTGAAGATGTTCTGCTCGTGGTGGCAGGCGTGAATCACCGCACCGGAGGCGAGGAACAGCAGGGCCTTGAAGAAGGCGTGGGTCATCAGGTGGAAGATCGCCGCGTCCCAGGCACCGACGCCCAGGGCCAGGAACATGTAGCCGATCTGGCTCATGGTCGAGTAGGCGAGGATGCGCTTGATGTCGGTTTGTACCAGTGCGGCGAAACCGGCCAGCACCAGGGTCACGCCGCCAACGACGCCGACCAGCTCGAGAATCTCCGGGGTCAGCAGGAACAGACCGTGGGTACGGGCGATCAGGTAGACGCCGGCGGTGACCATGGTCGCCGCGTGGATCAGCGCCGACACCGGGGTCGGGCCGGCCATGGCGTCGGCCAGCCAGGTCTGCAGCGGCAACTGGGCAGACTTGCCCACCGCGCCGCCGAGCAGCATCAGCGTGGCAACCCACAGCCAGGCGTCGCCGGCTACATACTTTTGCGGCGCCAGCACCATCAGCTCCTGGATGTTCAAGGTGCCGAGGTTGAGGAACAGGATGAACATGCCAATCATCAGGAACACGTCACCGACGCGGGTGACGATGAACGCCTTGAGCGCCGCGTTACCATTGGGCACGTGCTTGTAGTAGAAGCCGATCAGCAGGTACGAGCACAGGCCCACGCCTTCCCAGCCGAAGAACAGCACCAGTAGGTTGTCGCCGAGTACCAGCAGCAACATGCTGAAGATGAACAGGTTGGTGTAGGCGAAGAAGCGCGAATAGCCTTCCTCGCCGCGCATGTACCAGCTGGCGAACAGGTGGATCAGAAAACCCACGCTGGTGACCACGCCGAGCATGGTGGCGGACAGGCCATCCAGATGCAGGGTGAAGCTCAGCGCCAGGCCTTCGACGCTCATCCACTGCCACAGGGTCAGGCTGTAGGCGCCGCTGGCCGGCGGATTGCCGAGAAAGGCGGCGATGACCCAGGCAGCGCTGGCGGCCGCCAGGCCGATGGAGCCGACACCGATCACTGCGCTGGTGTTTTCCGAGAAGCGTCCGCGCGAGAAGGCCAGCAGCAGCCAGCCGAGCAGCGGGAAGAATAGAGTCAGGGCTAGAAGGTTCATCCGCGCATCTCGCTGGCAGCGTCGATATCCAGGGTGTTGAAGCGGCGATACAACTGCAGCAGGATCGCCAGGCCGATGCTGGCCTCGGCGGCTGCCAGGGTGATCACCAGAATGAACATCACTTGGCCGTCAGCCGCGCCCCAACGGGCGCCGGCAACCACGAAGGCCAGTGCAGCAGCGTTCATCATCACTTCCAGGCTCATCAGGATGAACAGGATGTTGCGCCGCACCATCAGGCCGACCAGGCCGATGCAGAACAGCACGCCGGCCAGGGCCAGGCCGTGTTCGAGTGGGATGCCGGTCATACGGTGGGCTCCTTGGCGTCATGGCGGCCCAGGTGGTAGGCAGCGACCAGTGCGGCGAGCAGCAGCATGGAGGCCAGCTCTACGGCCAGCAGGTAGGGGCCGAACAGGCTGATACCGACGGCCTTGGCTTCGACCGTGGTGTGGCCGATGTGGGCGTCGCTGACGTGATTCAGCAGTACATAGAGCAACTGGCCGAGCAGCAAGGCGCTGAGAATCGCCGGGCCAACCCAGATGCCAGGCGTCAGCCACTTGCGCTCCTGCTCGGCAGCAGCCGGGCCAAGGTTGAGCATCATCACCACGAAGACGAACAGCACCATGATGGCGCCGGCGTAGACGATGATTTCCAGCGCGCCAGCAAAGGGCGCGCCAAGGGCGAAGAACACCATCGACACCGCCAGCAGCGAGACGATGAGGTAGAGCAGGGCATGCACCGGGTTGGTGTTGGTGACCACCCCGACCGTTGCTGCCACCGCCACACCGGCGGCGAAGTAGAACGCGAATTCCATCAGAAGCTCCTCAAGGCAGCAGGCTCTTCACGTTGATCGGCTCGGCCTCGTTCTGCGCGGCGCCCTTGGGCTTGCCGGCGATGGCCATACCGGCAACGCGGTAGAAGTTGTAGTCCGGGTTCTTGCCGGGGCCGCTGATCAGCAGGTCTTCCTTCTCGTACACCAGATCCTGACGCTTGAACTCGCCCATCTCGAAATCGGGGGTGAGCTGGATCGCGGTGGTCGGGCAGGCTTCCTCGCACAGGCCGCAGAAGATGCAGCGCGAGAAGTTGATGCGGAAGAACTCCGGGTACCAGCGCCCGTCGTCGGTCTCGGCCTTCTGCAGCGAGATGCAGCCCACCGGGCAGGCCACGGCGCACAGGTTGCAGGCCACGCAGCGTTCCTCGCCGTCGGGGTCGCGGGTCAGGACGATGCGGCCACGGTAGCGCGGTGGCAGGTAGACCGGTTCTTCCGGGTATTGCAGGGTGTCGCGCTTGCGAAAGCCATGGCTGAACACCATGACCAGGCTGCGCAGTTGGGTGCCGGTACCGACCAGCACGTCCCAGATGTACTTGAACATTGCTTTTCTCCTTACTGGGCCGTGGCCAGCACGACGGCGCCGGTCACCAGCAGGTTGATCAGGGTCAGCGGCAGGCAGAACTTCCAGCTGAAGGCCATGACCTGGTCATAGCGCGGGCGTGGGATCGACGCGCGCAGCAGAATGAAGATCATGATGAAGAAGGCCGTTTTCAGCGCGAACCAGAAGAACGGAATCTGCGGCAGGATGCCGAACGGGCCATGCCAGCCACCGAAGAACAGGGTTACCAGCAAGGCCGACACGGTGACGATGGCCACGTATTCGCCAACGAAGAACATGCCCCATTTCATCCCGGCATATTCGATGTGGTAACCGTCGGCCAGCTCCTGCTCGGCTTCCGGCTGGTCGAACGGGTGACGGTGGGTCACGGCGACGGCGGCGATGAAGAAGGTACAGAAGCCGAAGAACTGCGGAATGATGAACCACAGGTTCTGCGCCTGGTAGTCGACGATATCGCGCATGTTGAACGAGCCGACCTGCGCCACCACGCCCATCAGCGCCAGGGCCAGGAACACCTCGTAGGAGATGGTCTGGGCCGAGGCACGCAGGCTGCCGAGCAGGGCGAACTTGTTGTTGCTCGACCAGCCGGCGAACAGCACCGCGTAGACTGACAAACCCGCCATGGCGAAGAAGAACAGGATGCCGATGTTCAGATCCGCCACGCCCCAGGTCGGGGTGATGGGGATGATGGCGAAGGCCATCAGCATTGCGGCGAAGGCGATCATGGGCGCCAGGATGAAGATGAACCTGTCGGCGAACGGCGGCGTCCAGTCCTCCTTGAAGAACATCTTGATCATGTCGGCGGCGATCTGGAACATGCCGAACGGCCCCACGCGGTTGGGCCCGTAGCGATCCTGCCACCAGCCGAGCAGACGGCGCTCAATGAAGCTCAGCAGCGCGCCGCAGACCACCACCACCAGCAGGATGACGATGGCCTTGAGTACCGCGATGACGATCTCGATCAGTTCGGGCGTCAACCAGCTCATTGCGCGGCCTCCTGCAGCAGGGTCACGCTGGCACCGGCGATGACGGCCGGAATCCCAGGCAGGCCAAGCGGCAAGCCGACCAGACCGATGGCCAGATCATCACGCACCTGCAGCGGCAGGCGCAGGGCCTGGCCATTGACGCGCAGGGCCAGCAGCGCACCGTCGTTCACCCCCAGGCGTGCCGCTTCATCGCGGGCCAGGGCCACGTAAGGTTCGGGCATGCGCTCCTGAATCGGTTTGGCGCGCGCGGAGTTTTCCTCGCTGCCGAACAGGTGGTGCAGCGGCGCCACCTGCCAGGTGCCGGCTGCCGGGTTGAACGCGGCGTTCACGGCGAACCAGGGCAGGGCGTTGCCGGCAGCTTCGAGCAGGCGTACGCCGGGGTCGCCGGCGCGCAGGTGCCCGCCGACCTCGTCCTGGAACTTGTTCCAGGCCTGTGGCGAGTTCCAGCCCGGCGACCAGGCGAACGGAATCTGCTGCCGATCTTCCTTGCTGCCGGCGTAGCCTTCCATGGAGAAGGCGAAAGCGGTGTCCTGATCCTGCGGCTGACGCGGCTCGTGCACGCTGATATTGGCGCGCATGGCGGTGCGGCCGCTGTAGCGGTGCGGCTCGCGCGCCAGCTTGAGCCCCTTGATGCGGAACGAGGCGCTCGGTGCGGCATCCTTGATGCCGGACAAATGCGGGTTGCTGGCGGCGCAGGCTGCGGTGACCTGATCCAGTTGCGTCCAGTCCACGGCCTTGCCCTGCAGGGTGCTGTGCAGCGCGTGCAGCCAGCGCCAGCCCTCGCGAATCAGAATGCCCGCGTCGTAGTAGCTCGGTTCATAGACCTGGAAGAAGCGCTGAGCGCGGCCTTCGAGGCTGACCAGGGTGCCGTCGCCTTCGGCGAAGCTGGCCGCCGGCAGCAGCAGATGGGCGCGTTCGCTGGTGGCGGTGCGCTGGTGATCGGCGACGATCACCGTCTGTGCGGCGCTGAGTGCTGCATCCACCTTGGCGGTATCCGCGCGGCGGTACAGGTCGTTTTCCAGTATCACCACGGCATCGGCCTGGCCGTTGCTCACAGCATCGAGTGCGGCATCGACGGACTCGCCACCGAGCAGTGCCAGGCCCAGGCTGTTGGCTTCGGGTACCACCAGGCTCAGCGAGCCATTCTTCTCACGGTTCTTCAGCGCGCTGGCGATATTGGCGGCGGCTTCGATCAGGGCCTTGTCGCCCAGGGATGCGCCGGAAATGATCAGCGGGCGCTTGGCATTGATCAGGGCATCGGCGATGCGCTGCACCAGTTCGCCGGCTTCGGCGTCCAGGCCGTCGACGGCCGGGGCGTTCGGGTCGATGGCATGAGCCACGGCGAAACCGATACGGGCCAGGTCGGCCGGCGCGGCGTGCACGCACTGCTCGGCGATATCGTCGAGGCGGGTTTCAGCGACGCTGGCGATGAATAGCGGGTGCAGCGCGTGCTGGGCGACGTTCTGCACCGCCGCCATGTGCCAGTCCTGAATACGCGCACCGGCAGCGATTTCGGTGGCCTTGCCCTTGACCGCCTGGCGCAGGGCCAGGGCCAGGCGTGCAGCGGTCTGGGTCAGGTCTTCGCCAAGGACGAAGATGGCGTCGTGCAGCTCGACATCGCGCAGGGTCGGTGTCGGCAGCGGGCCGTTTTGCAGGATGTCGCGGATCAGGCGGATATTGGCCAGTTCGCTGGCGGCGATGCCGCTGTAGAAGTTGCTGGCGCCGACCAGCTCGCGCAGGGCGAAGTTGGATTCCAGGCTGGCGCGCGGCGAGCCGATGCCGATGACACGCTTGCCCTTGAGCAGCTCGGCGGCCTTGTCCAGCGCGGCATCGATGCCGATGGCCTGGCCGGCCAGTAGCGGCTGACGCGGGCGGTCTTCGCGGTTGACGTAGCCATAGCCGAAGCGGCCACGGTCGCAGAGGAAGTACTGGTTCACCGAGCCGTTGAAGCGGTTCTCGATACGGCGCAGCTCGCCGTAGCGCTCACCGGGACTGATGTTGCAGCCGCTGGAGCAGCCGTGGCAGATGCTCGGGGCGAACTGCATGTCCCACTTGCGGTTGTAGCGCTCGGAGTGGGTCTTGTCGGTGAACACGCCGGTGGGGCAGACCTCCACCAGGTTACCTGAGAACTCGCTTTCCAGCGTGCCGTCCTCGACGCGGCCGAAGTACACGTTGTCGTGCGCGCCATAGACGCCCAGGTCGGTGCCGCCAGCGTAATCCTTGTAGTAGCGCACGCAGCGGTAGCAGGCGATGCAGCGGTTCATCTCGTGAGCGATAAAGGGGCCCAACTCTTGGTTTTGATGAGTCCGCTTGGTAAAGCGATAGCGACGGGCGTTGTGCCCGGTCATCACCGTCATGTCCTGCAGGTGGCAGTGACCACCTTCCTCGCACACCGGGCAGTCGTGCGGGTGGTTGGTCATCAGCCATTCGACGACGCTGGCGCGGAACGCCTTGGATTCCTCGTCGTCGATGCTGATCCAGGTGTTGTCGGTGGCAGGCGTCATGCAGGACATGACGATGCGACCACGAGTGTCGTTCTCGTCGTTGTACTGCTTGACCGCACACTGGCGGCAGGCGCCGACGCTGCCTAGCGCCGGATGCCAGCAGAAGTAGGGGATATCGAGTCCGAGGGACAGGCAGGCCTGCAGGAGGTTGTCTGCACCATCGACTTCGAAATCTTTGCCGTCTACGTGGATAGTGGCCATTTCTTTGAGTCTTCGTTTACCCGCTTCATAAAAGCGGCTGGCTAAGGGAATTCGTCTGTTCAGCTCGCACTTGCCGGCATGCGGGGCGTGGTCGCCACCTTGGCCACACCGGCCTCGAACTCTTCACGGAAATATTTGATCGCGCTGCCCAACGGCTCCACGGCACCCGGTGCGTGAGCACAGAAGGTCTTGCCCGGGCCGAGGAAGTTGACCAGGCCGAGCAGGGTGGCGATGTCCTCGCGGGTGCCTTCGCCACGCTCCAGGGCGCGGAGAATCTTCACGCTCCACGGCAGGCCGTCGCGGCACGGCGTACACCAGCCGCAGGACTCGCGGGCGAAGAACTCTTCCATATTGCGTAGCAGGGAAACCATGTTGATCGAGTCGTCCACCGCCAGGGCCAGGCCGGTGCCCATGCGCGTGCCGACCTTGCCGATGCCGCCGGCATACATCTGCGCCTCGAGGTGCTCGGGCAGCAGGAAGCCGGTACCGGCGCCGCCAGGCTGCCAGCACTTGAGCTTGTAGCCGTCACGCATGCCGCCGGCGTAGTCCTCGAACAGCTCGCGGGCGGTGATGCCGAACGGCAGTTCCCACAGACCGGGGTTCTTCACCTTGCCGGAGAAGCCCATCAGCTTGGTGCCGTGGTCTTCGCTGCCCGGGCGGGCGAGGCCCTTGTACCAGTCAACACCGCCCGAAACGATGGCGGGCACGTTGCACAGGGTTTCGACGTTGTTGACGCAGGTGGGCTTGCCCCACACGCCGACAGCAGCCGGGAAGGGCGGCTTGGCGCGCGGGTTGGCACGGCGACCTTCCAGCGAGTTGATCAGCGCGGTTTCCTCGCCGCAGATGTAGCGGCCGGCGCCGGTGTGCACGAACAGCTCGAAATCGAAGCCTGAGCCGAAGATGTTCTTGCCGAGCAGGCCGGCAGCCTTGGCTTCGTCGATGGCGCGGTTGAGGTTGGCCGCGGCGTCGACGTACTCGCCGCGCAGGAAGATGTAGCCGCGATAGGCCTTGAGCGCACGCGCCGAAATCAGCATGCCTTCCACCAACAGGTGGGGCAGCTGTTCCATGAGCATGCGGTCTTTCCAGGTGTTGGGCTCCATTTCGTCCGCATTGCACAGCAGGTAGCGGATGCTCATGGATTCGTCGGCCGGCATCAGGCCCCACTTCACGCCCGTGGGGAAGCCTGCACCGCCACGGCCCTTGAGGCCGGATTCCTTGACGGTCTGCACGATGTCGGCCTGCGCCATCTCGGTCAGCGCCTTGCGTGCGGCCGCGTAGCCGTTCTTCTGCTGGTATTCCTCCAGCCATACCGGCTGGGCGTCATCACGCAGGCGCCAGGTCAGCGGGTGGGTTTCTTCGCTGCGGGTAATGCGGTTGGCTGGGCCGATGGAGGTGAGGGTCTTCATTTGTAGTCCTCCAGCAGCTTGGCGACGCCGTCGGGTTGAACGTCGCCGAAGGTGTCGTCGTCGATCATCAACGCCGGAGCCTTGTCGCAGTTGCCCAGGCAGCACACCGGCAGCAGGGTGAAACGCTCATCGCTGGTGGTTTGGCCAAGGCCGATGCCAAGCTGCTTCTGCATCTCACTGACCACCGATTCATGGCCGCCGATGTAGCAGGTCATGCTGTCGCACACGCGAATCACGTGGCGACCGACGGGCTGACGGAAAATCTGGCTGTAGAAGGTGGCCACTCCTTCGACGTCGCTGGCAGGTATGCCGAGAATCTCGCCAATGGCGTCAGCAGCGCCATCTGGCACCCAGCCGCGTTGCTTCTGCACGATCTTCAGCGCCTCGATGCTGGCGGCGCGCGGGTCTTCGTAGTGATGCATCTCGTGCTCGATGGCCGAGCGCTCGGTTTCGCTGAGGGTGAAACGGTCGGTCTGAATTAGCGTGCTCATGATCAGCGGTCCACGTCGGCCATGACGAAGTCGATACTGCCCAGATAGGCGATCAGGTCCGCCACCATGCTGCCGCGAATCACCGAAGGGATCTGCTGCAGGTGGGCGAAGCTGGGGGTGCGAATCCGGGTGCGGTAGCTCATGGTGCTGCCGTCGCTCGTCAGGTAGTAGCTGTTGATGCCCTTGGTCGCCTCGATCATCTGGAAGGCTTCGTTGGCCGGCATGACCGGGCCCCAGGAAACCTGCAGGAAGTGGGTGATCAGGGTTTCGATGTGCTGCAGCGTGCGCTCTTTCGGCGGCGGCGTGGTCAGCGGGTGGTCGGCCTTGTACGGGCCTTCCGGCATGTTCTTCAGGCACTGATCGATGATGCGGATGCTCTGGCGCATCTCTTCCACGCGCACCATGCAGCGGTCGTAGGCATCGCCGTTGACGGCCAGCGGCACCTCGAAGTCGAAGTGCTCGTAGCCGGAGTAGGGGCGCGCCTTGCGCAGGTCGAAGTCGCAACCGGTGGCGCGCAGGCCGGCACCGGTGGTGCCCCATTCCAGGGCTTCCTTGGTGTTGTACTGGGCCACACCGATGGTCCGGGCCTTGAGGATGCTGTTCTTCAGCGCCGCCTTTTCGTATTCGTCCAGGCGCTTGGGCAGCCAGTCGACGAACTCCTTGACCAGCTTGTCCCAGCCGCGCGGCAGATCGTGGGCGACGCCGCCAATGCGGTACCAGGCCGGGTGCAGGCGAAAGCCGGTGATGGCCTCGATCACCTTGTAGGCGCGCTGGCGATCGGTGAAGGTGAAGAACACCGGGGTCATGGCGCCCACGTCCTGGATATAGGTGCCCAAGAACAAGAGGTGACTGGTGATACGGAAGAATTCGGCGAGCATCACGCGGATGAAGTCGACGCGGGCCGGCACCTTGATCCCGGCCAGCTTCTCGACCGAGAGCACGTAGGGCAGATTGTTCATCACCCCGCCGAGGTAGTCGATGCGGTCGGTGTAGGGGATGAAGCTGTGCCAGCTTTGCCGTTCGGCCATCTTCTCGGCGCCACGGTGGTGGTAGCCGATCTCTGGCACGCAATCGACGATCTCTTCGCCGTCGAGCTGCAGGATGATGCGGAAGGCGCCGTGGGCGGATGGGTGGTTGGGGCCGAGGTTGAGGAACATGTAGTCCTCGTGATCGCCGCCGCGTTTCATACCCCAGTCTTCGGGACGGAAGCGCGCAGCTTCTTCCTCGAGCTGTTGCTTGGCCAGGGTCAGGCTGAATGGATCGAATTCGGTGGCGCGCGCCGGGTAGTCCTTGCGCAGCGGGTGACCTTCCCAGGTCGGCGGCATCATGATGCGGCTCAGGTGCGGGTGGCCGGTGAAGGTGATGCCGTACAGATCCCAGACTTCGCGCTCGTACCAGTTGGCGTTGGGCCAGATACCGGTGGCGGTGGGCAGGTTGAGGTCGCGCTCGGACAAGGCGACCTTGATCATCACGTCACTATTACGCTCCAGCGACATCAGGTGATAGAACACCGTAAAGTCGGCGTCCGGCAGGCCGCGGCGTTGGGTGCGCAGGCGCTCGTCGACGCCGTGCAGGTCGTAGAGCATCACGTAGGGGCGCGGCAGATTGCGCAGGCAGGTGAGCACTTCAATGAGGCGCTCACGGGCGACCCAGAGCACCGGCATGCCGGTGCGGGTCGCTTGCAGGGTGAAACTGTCGTCGCCAAAACGGGCGCGCAGTTCGGCGACGACGTCATGGTCGTCAGCCTTGTAAGGCGGTATGGACACAACGGTGTCTTGAGTCATGGTCTCGGTCGCTGTCGATCAACGTAGAAAGTGGGCATGACGCTTGCGCAGGCAAGCATCGGCTCAGACTTCGTCGGGGCTACGCAGGTTGGTAACGGCGATTCGCTGCTCGCGACGCTGTTCCTTCTGCGAAGGCATTTCGGCACGGTAGATGCCTTGATCGCCAACGACCCAGGATAGCGGGCGGCGCTCCTGGCCGATGGATTCCTGCAGCAGCATCAAGCCTTGCAGGAACGCCTCCGGACGGGGCGGGCAGCCGGGAATGTAGACGTCCACGGGGAGGAACTTGTCCACGCCCTGAACGACCGAGTAGATGTCGTACATGCCGCCGGAGTTGGCGCATGAACCCATGGAGATAACCCACTTGGGCTCCAGCATCTGCTCGTAGAGACGCTGGATGACCGGCGCCATCTTGATGAAGCAGGTGCCGGCGATGACCATGAAGTCGGCCTGGCGGGGTGATGCGCGAATGACTTCCGCGCCAAAACGCGCCACATCGTGCGGGGCGGTGAAGGCGGTGGTCATTTCCACATAGCAGCAGGACAGGCCGAAGTTGTACGGCCACAAGGAATTCTTGCGCCCCCAGTTGACCGCGCCGTTAAGCACGTCCGAGAGCTTGCCCATGTAGATGTTCTTGTGAACCTGATCCTCTAGCAGCGGGTCGGAGACGACCTCCCGCTGGCCGATCGGATACGCCTCATTGGGCGCATTCGGGTCGACCCGAGTAAGTTTGTATTGCATCGCCAAAGCCTCATTGTTTTAGCTTCGCCTGCCGTTCACGACGTCCCTGCGGTGCCCAATCGAGCGCCCCGATACGCCAAAGATAGACAAGACCTGCCAACAGAATTGCTATGAAAACTGTAGCTTCGATCAGGCCCGCCCAGCCGCTTTCGCGCACCGAGACTGCCCAAGCGAAGAGATAGAGGGCTTCAACGTCGAAGATCACGAAGAGCATCGCGACCAGATAGAACTTGGCTGACAGGCGCAGACGCGCGCTGCCGGTAGGAAGCATGCCCGACTCGAAAGGCTCGTTCTTGCTACGTCCCCAGGCTTTGCTGCCGAGCAGACTGGAAACGCCGAGCATGAAGGCGATGAGCCCACAGACACCCAGCAAGAACACAGCGAAAGCCCAGTTATGGGACATGGTCGTTACCGCATCAGGCATGCCGGTACTCCTTGAACTAAGGAACGGCTTTTAATTTAGTTAGCAGTGCAGCTCCCCCAAGGGTGCTGACGCAAAGTGTGTATACAATACTATGTGTACGCTAACTGTAAGTAAATTTTTCAGAGGAAATTTATTCCTGAAATTTGTTCATCTCTGATCGATTTGTCGCATCGGTGTAATTCTGAAGCGAGCCGTATGGGGCGGCGTTTCAGGACTATAGCCGATGACTCTGTTCTGGCAATTTCAAGGCTCATTCATCCGACTAATTTGCCTTATTCCGCAGCGTGATTGCCCTCGGCTAGATGAGCAATTCATTGCCACTTTGGTGTTAAGGCCAAAGCAGCAGAGTGCGCCGTTAAATTCCTACAGCGCATAACTCGCAGGCTTACATATCACCAAAAGTTATTCATTCTGGGGTGCCGCACACCGAATCTTGTACTAGCGTGCATGAATCGCCGTGGGGCGATGCCTTTCTGATTGAGCAGTACCCGCCATCCGCTGGGTCTGCGCAGTTGCCCCTGCCTGGGTATGCCGACCCTTCGCATGCTTAACAACATGAGGGGTTTTCCATGCCTGTCGCCCGCGCCTTGCCACGCGCCATTCCAGCCGTTCTCCTGCTGGTCCTGAGTGGACCTGCCAACGCCGAACTTGGCGATTACAACTTCTGGCAGGGTCTGAGCAATCTGGTCTCGCCGCCAAAGGCCGACAATCCAGTGACGCCTGCACAGCGTCTCGGCCCGTATCCGCTCCTGGCCAATCCGCCGGGATTCAACAGCGGCTTCAACCCCGGTAATTACTACGGTTGGCAAACGATTCAGATGGCGCCGCAGACCGGCGCTGTGTGCGGGAATGGATCGCCTTACAAATTCTTCATCAATCGTGTGCCGAACACACGCAACACCATCGTTTATCTGGAAGGTGGCGGTGCCTGCTGGGATTACGCCAGTTGCAGCGGGCAAAGCGGCATCCGTGGGGCACGCAATCCTGATGGCATCGCTGATGACTACATGTCGTTGCTCAACCCTGGCGCCAGTCTGGTGAGCCCCTTCGTCGTACGTCTGCATCCCTGGACACGAGTGAAGACGCAGAATTGGAACATCGTCTATGTGCCGTACTGCACGGGCGATATCTACTCCGGCGACAAGGTGGCGATCTACGAGGATCCGCAAGGAGAAAATCCGCCGTTGGTGTGGCACCACAACGGCTTGCGCAACATGCGTGCGGTGGCGGGGTGGTTGAAAGACAACTTGCCGCGACCTACCCAGATGCTGACCACGGGCTGCAGTGCAGGTGGCGCCGGGAGCCTGACCAACTACGCCAATCTGCGTCAGGACATCGCCCCGGATCGCGGTTACCTGATTAACGACTCCGGGCCGGTGTACACCGCCCTTGCCGGCGACAATCAGACGTATCCGTCCTATCCATTGCAGGCCTTCATTCGCCAGGCCTGGGGGCTGGATGCCGCTCAAGGTCCCCTGCAGTACCTGCAGGCACGCCTGCCAGGCTTCAACCGCAACGACCTGGGCAGCCTGTACCCCGCGCTGTCGAGCAACCTGCCGGGCGACCGCATGGGGCACACGCACTTCTGGCAGGACCTGAACTATTCGTCCTATTCCTACGAGCGCTTCTATCCGGAAATCGTCAATGCGCCGAATCAGGCGGCCAAGGAGGCGTTAATCAGGCAGCGCTGGGCCACTGATACCACGCGTCTGCGCAGCCAGTTGGCCAGCCTGGGCAATGTCGGAGGTTATTTTCCGCAGTTCCGCAACGTCAACGAAAGCCACTGCACCAGCATCATCGAGTTCGCCAACTCCGATATCCAGGAGCAGAATCTGCAGCTGGATCACTTCGTCAGCAACGTGCTCGATGGTAGCGGGCAGGTCCTTGATGCTTCCGAAGGCAGCGATGTGGCCGACCGCAACAAACCATTCAATCTGCTGTATTACCTGCTCGATCAACTGCTCTGAGCAGAGCCGGCGCTGCAGCGAGCGGTTTCGCTGCAGCGTTCAGCTGTCCGGATCTTGCCGATAATTGCGCTCGCGTGCCTCCTGCAGGCGTTGCCTTAGGTACTGGTCGCGAGTGAGCCCGTCGGGGACGTTCTGCTGGGCGAGTACTTCCTCGACGATGCGTTTCTCCTCGGCCTTGTAGCGTTCGAAGTTTGGGTCGGGCCGTTGTGCCAGTCTGGCTTCGCGCTCTGCACTGATGACCTGATAGCGTTTGATCAGCGCTTCGGCGCGTGTTTTCTGCTCGGCCTCGTCCTCGCTGACAGCTTTGATCAGAGCGATCTGCAGCAGCAGGGCCTCGCTCAATGCAAGCTCGCCTCTCTGTTCCATTGCGTCGAGCCCTTTGCCCAGATCTTCTGCCTGTGCTTCGCGCTTTTCGGCGTCTAGCTGTTTGGCGTGTTCGATGAAGTCTCTATAGCGCTGGTGAAATCCCAGGCGCTGTTCCTGTTGCTGGATTTCCGGGCGGGCCAGCAGTTGCAGCTGCTCCGTGCTGAGGGGCGGCGCTGCTGGCGTTGGGCTGGCTTGCGCGGCTTGAGCTGTCGGCAGCTGCTCGGGCTCGAGGCTGAGGTGTTCTTCGATGGCGGGGCGTTGCCAGTACCAGGTCAGTGTTGCGTTGCCGATCAGAAGGCAACTGCCCAATAGCAGGGCGTTACGAGGCGAGGGCATAGGCAGGTTCCAGGGGGCGTCATTTGAGCTTAGGAGCTGAAAGACCGGTTTGCCTGGACAATAAACGCAGACGAAAAAAGCCCCGGTAGAACCGGGGCGGATTAGGCAAAAAGTCTGCTGCGGATGCGTGGTCCGCAGCAGGGAACCGTTCTTAGTGGAACTGGTTCATGGTGTTGTCTTTACCGCTCGCCTTCAGAGCAGCTTCGCCAGCGAAGTACTCCTTGTGGTTGTCGCCGATGTCGGAGCCAGCCATGTTCTGGTGCTTGACGCAGGCGATACCCTGACGCAGTTCCTGACGCTGAACACCTTTCACGTAGGCCAGCATGCCCTGGTCGGCGAAGTAGCCCTTGGCCAGGTTATCGGTGGACAGAGCCGCAGTGTGGTAGGTCGGCAGGGTGATCAGGTGGTGGAAGATGCCGGCGTGGGCAGAACCATCGCGCTGGAAGGTACGGATCTTCTCGTCGGCGATCTGAGCCAGCTCGGTCTCGTCGTACTCGACGCTCATCAGCTTGGCGCGGTCGTAGGCGGAAACATCCTTGCCTTCGGCAACCATGGCGTCGAACACCTGCTGACGGAAGTTCAGCGTCCAGTTGAAGGACGGGCTGTTGTTGTACACCAGTTTGGCGTTCGGGATGACTTCGCGGATGCGGTCAACCATGGCCTTGATCTGGCCAACGTGCGGCTTCTCGGTTTCGATCCACAGCAGGTCGGCGCCGTTCTGCAGGCTGGTGATGCAGTCTAGTACGCAGCGGTCTTCGCCTGTGCCCTTGCGGAACTGGAACAGGTTGGACGGCAGGCGCTTCGGACGCAGCAGTTTGCCGCCGCGGTTGATCACGACATCGCCATTGCCCAGGTCGGCAGCGGACACTTCTTCGCAATCGAGGAAGCTGTTGTACAGGTCGCCCAGGTCGCCCGGCTCTTTGGTCACGGCGATCTGCTTGGTCAGGCCGGCACCCAGGGAGTCGGTACGAGCGACGATCACGCCGTTGTCGATGCCCAGTTCGAGGAAGGCGTAGCGAACGGCAGCGATCTTGGCGAGGAAGTCGGCGTGAGGAACGGTCACTTTACCGTCCTGGTGGCCGCACTGCTTCTCGTCGGAAACCTGGTTCTCGATCTGGATGCAGCAGGCACCGGCTTCGATCATGCGCTTGGCCAGCAGGTAGGTGGCTTCCGGGTTACCGAAACCGGCATCGATGTCGGCGATGATCGGGACAATGTGCGTTTCGTAGTTATCGATCTGGTTCTGGATCTCGGCAGCCTTGGCGTGGTCGCCAGCATCACGAGCGGCGTCCAGCGCGGTGAACAGCAGGTCCAGTTCGCGGCTGTCGGCCTGACGCAGGAAGGTGTACAGCTCTTCGATCAGGTCGGAGACGGCAGTCTTCTCGTGCATCGACTGGTCCGGCAGTGGGCCGAAGTCGGAGCGCAGGGCGGCAACCATCCAGCCGGACAGGTAGAGGTAGCGCTTGTTGGTGGTCTTCAGGTGCTTCTTGATCGAGATCAGCTTCTGCTGACCGATGAAGCCGTGCCAGCAGCCCAGGGACTGGGTGTAGACGGAGGAGTCGGCGTCGTACTCTTCCATATCCTTGCGCATGATGTCAGCGGTGTACTGAGCGATTTCCAGACCGGTCTTGAAGCGGTTCTGAGCGCGCATACGGGCGACGGACTCGGGGTTGATAGCGCTCCAGCTGCTGCCGAACTTCTCTTTCAGAGCGGCTACAGCCTTGATGTCGTTTTGATATGCGGACATGGTCAATCCTTCAAGAAATGTGTTGGTTGAGCACCGACTACCCACGCAATGCGTGCACGGATGCAGCGGCTGCGGGAGGCTTCCACTTTGACGGCGGGGAAAACGGCTGGGGCGAGGATTGACCGCGAGGAGGGGGGATGTGGCGAACAGTTCGAGAACGTCGCATTTACCGGTTGGCTCGTGGAAACCTTGGGCAACCTGCTGGGCTTTCGATCTGTCTGACGCTAAACGCTTCCCCGTCCCTCAGGACAACTTCGTTCCAGTCGCAACCTCGTCGTACGGCCTTGTGGGCTGTTGGGACACGGACCGCTACGAAGTACTTCGTGAACGATCTGGAGATCCTTTTCAGGACCCCTGGCTAGCGGGAGCGAGGCCATCATGCCTCTGGGGAAATGCTTCGTCAAACGTTTTGTAGTGGTTTTTTAAAACTACTACATATTCATTCGGCGACTGCATGGTCACGCGTGGTGGCCCATGGGGCGGGCGTTTCAGGCAATTTGCGGGTTGTGCGGCTTGTCCATCGTTCTTGAGGCTCAGGAGCATTCGACTTTGGTCGCAGCGTCAGTCGAGAGCTTCGACCTTAAGGCGCAGCGACATGTCCTCGCGACCTTGAGTGGTGTGCCGGCGTAGTACATCGCGACCGCTGGAACTGGTCTCCTCGCTGACGCCGCCCAGGGTTATCCATTCGCCCAGGCGACCACTGACGCGCGTGTCGGTGCTCTGCACATCGACCACCCCGGGACGATGATCATTCATCCGGTCACGCTGGCTGCTGATGGAAACGTGCACCAACTCGCCGGTGAGGCTGGCCGTCACGTAGAAGCCGCGGGTCATGTCGCGGTATTGGGTGTCTTGGTAGACCTGGCCGTAGGGGCCGGTGCTGGTGGTGGTCAACGGCACGCTCTGGCCGACCTGAATCAGCGCCGGATAGCCTTCGGTTGCTTGTACCTGCTGGGTGCCGCCACCACGGCTGTCGGTACTGCGGCGGATGATGCGCACCTGGTCGCGGCCGTTGACTTCGCCACGGCCAACCTGGACCTCTGCATTGCCTGCGCTGAGGGTGCCATCGACCCTGTAGCCGCGGTCGTTCTGATAGTTGCTGTCGGCACTTTCCACCGTGATCAGCAGGCGGCGCGGGCGGGTGTCGAGCTGCTGCAGGAGCACGCGAACTTCACCGATCTTGGCCGGTGAGGCGTTGACGATCAGCTGGTTGCCGTAGGCGCTAACCTTGCCCTCGTTGCCGAGCATCGACTGCACCACGCCGAGCACGTCGTCGGCGGTGCGGTAATTCAGCGGGATCACCTCGGTCGCGGCTTGCAAAGGCAGGCACAGGCCGAGAAGCAGGGCGGCGAACAGCGTGCGCAAGGTCATAGCAGGAAGCTCCGCAAGTCAGGGTCGGTAATGCTGGTGTCCCAGGCCTGATCGAACTGGGCCTGGCGCTGGCGCACGCGCGCCGGATCGTTGTACAGGGTGTAGCCGGACTGCTGATCGAGTTCTGGGCGCAAGAACAAGCCTCTGTCGTCGGCGATCAGGAAGGCCAGTTCATCACTGGCGTAGTCCGGGTTGAGTTTGCGGATATGCAGATTGGAGGACAGCCGACGCGATAGGGCGAGCAGGCGATGGCCTTCCTTCACCGCACGGGTTGGATCGCGCAGCAGGATACGCAGGCGCGCCCGCGGGCTGTTCAGCAGGAAGCGGGTGCAGGCCTGCTGCACGCTGCTGTGGTGATAAAGCCAGGGCTCGAGATCGTCGGTATACAGGCACAGGTTGCGCTGGGCCTGCTGTATCAGTGCCAGGACATGCGCGCGCGCTTCCTGCGGTTTGCTGAAGCGCTCCAGGTGCTCATGCTGGCCGAGGGTGAACGGAGCGGGTTCCCATTGCGCCGCATCCGCCGTGACGGATTCGGGGTTATGCACGGCAAAACGCCCCGGCGACTCGAATTCGATGGCCGCCAGTTCAATGGGAACTGGCGTATCGATCGGGTCGACCGGGGCGTCTTTTTCGTTCATCTGGGTCTCTACTGGCTGGTGCGCACCATATCTACGTGCGGTATGCCGGCGTCGAGGTACTCTTCGCTGACAATCCTGAAGCCTAGCCTTTCATAGAACGGCGTCGCGTGCACCTGAGCGGTGAGCATTTGCTGATGCAGGCCGCGTTTTTCCGCTTCTGCGATCACCGCCTGCATCAGTTTCTCGCCGACCTTGAGGCCGCGCCAGTCCTTCAGTACCGAGACACGACCGATATGGCCATCCGGCAGCAGGCGCGCGGTGCCAACCGGGTAGTCACCTTCCTCTGCGAGAAAGTGCACGGCCTCGGTATCTTCGGCGTCCCACTCCAGTTCCGGCGGCACCGATTGCTCGGCGACGAATACGCTGTCGCGGATACGACGAAGCTCGGCATTGTCCCTATGCCAGTCCGCGACTCGGACGGAGATCTCACTCATCGGCAAATCCCAGGCTGCCTTGTTTGACCAGTTCCCACAGCAGGGTACGCCCCTCGTCGTCGGCCAGCCAGGCACCGAGGTTTTCCACATGTAACGCATCGGCGCTGCAGATCAGCTTCAATAGCTCACGCAGGTGGGCCGAAACCAGGCGGCTCTGGCCACTGGCGAACAGCACCAGATCTTCACCGACTTCCGACCAGGCCATGCGCGCGCTGGGGTTGCGGATCAGGATCGCGCCATCTTCCAGGGCGCCGAGGAAGTCTTCTTCCTCGATCTCGATGCCGGCGACCAGTTCCGGGTACTTGGGCTCGGTCATGAACTGGCCGAACCAGGTCATCAGCAGGCGCTCGTCGCTCATGTGTTCGTTGAGCAGGGCCTTGAGGCGCTCCAGAGCGTCGCGCTGGATCTGGTTGGGATCCTCGCTTGGCTGGATGTCGGCATCGCTGTAGCGCTCTTCGTCGGGCAGGAACTGGCCGAGGAAGTCAGTGAAATGGGTCAGTACTTCAGCGGCGCTCGGCGCGCGGAAGCCCACGGAATAGGTCATGCAATCATCCTCAGCGGTGCCACAGTGGGCGAGGCAGGGCGGCAGGTAAAGCATGTCGCCGGGTGCCAACACCCATTCATCGGTTGGTTCGAATTGAGCCAGGATCTTCAGATCGGCGTGGGGGAGCAGCGGGCTGTCGGCATCGCACATCTGGCCAATTTGCCAGCGGCGATGGCCGTGAGCCTGCAGCAGGAATACGTCGTAGTTGTCGAAATGCGGGCCGACACCGCCGCCGGGGGCAGCGAAGCTGATCATCAGGTCATCGATGCGCCACTTGGGCAGGAACTTGAAGTCTTCCAGCAGCTCGGCCACTTCCGGGACGAACTGGTCGACGGCCTGTACCAGCAGCGTCCAGTCGCGCTCGGGCAAATCCTGGAAGGTGTCCTCGTTGAACGGGCCGCGCTGCAGTTCCCAGGGGCGCTCACCATGCTCGATCACCAGGCGCGACTCGACTTCTTCTTCCAGCGCCAGGCCGGCCAGTTCATCCGGGCTGATCGGGCTTTCGAAGTCAGGAATGGCCTGGCGCACCAGCAGCGGTTTTTTCTGCCAGTAGTCGCGCAAAAATTCACGGGCTGTGAGGCCACCCAGCAATTGCAGCGGAGTATCAGGATTCATCAGTAAGCCCTTGAAATAGATAAAAACCTTAAAACAAAAACGCCCGGCTCAGCCGGGCGTCCTCGAGGCTGATCGCGCTTAGATGCGCTTGGCCTGGGCCACGGCGTTACCAATGTAGCGCGCCGGGGTCAGTTGCTTGAGCTCTTCCTTGGCGGCGGCCGGCATGTCCAGTCCGTCGATGAAGGCCAGCAGGGCCTCGGGGCTGATGCCCTTGCCGCGGGTCAGCTCCTTGAGCTTCTCGTACGGGTTCTCGATGGCGTAGCGACGCATCACGGTCTGGATCGGCTCGGCGAGCACTTCCCAGCAGGCATCCAGGTCTTCAGCAATACGCTGAGCATTGAGCTCCAACTTGCTGATTCCCTTGAGGCTGGCTTCATAAGCGATAACGCTGTGAGCGAAGCCGACGCCGAGGTTGCGCAGCACGGTGGAATCGGTCAGGTCACGCTGCCAGCGGGAAATCGGCAGTTTGCTGGCCAGGTGCTGGAAGATCGCGTTGGCGATACCCAGGTTGCCTTCGGAGTTTTCGAAGTCGATCGGGTTGACCTTGTGCGGCATGGTCGAGGAGCCGATCTCGCCAGCCACGGTCTTCTGCTTGAAGTAGCCGAGGGAGATGTAGCCCCAGACGTCGCGGTCGAAGTCGATCAGGATGGTGTTGAAGCGAGCGATGGCGTCGAACAGCTCGGCGATGTAGTCGTGCGGCTCGATCTGGGTGGTGTAGGGGTTCCAGGTCAGACCAAGGTCACCTTCGATGAACTGACGGGCGTTGGCTTCCCAGTCGATGCTCGGGTAGGCCGACAAATGCGCGTTGTAGTTGCCCACGGCACCGTTGATCTTGCCCAGCAGCGGCACGGCAGCCACCTGAGCGATCTGGCGCTCCAGGCGGTGGACGACGTTGGCCAGTTCCTTGCCCAGAGTGGTCGGCGAGGCCGGCTGGCCGTGGGTGCGCGAGAGCATCGGCACGTCAGCGAACTTCACTGCCAGTCCGCGAATGGCACCTGCGAGTTGCTTCATCAGCGGCAGCAGCACGCTGTCACGGCCTTCACGCAGCATCAGGGCGTGGGACAGGTTGTTGATGTCCTCGCTGGTGCAGGCGAAGTGGATGAACTCGCTGACCTTGTCCAGCTCCGGCAGCTTGGCAGCTTGTTCTTTGAGCAGGTATTCCACGGCCTTGACATCGTGGTTGGTGGTGCGCTCGATTTCCTTGACGCGCTCGGCGTGCTCTACGGCGAAGTTCTCGGTCAACTCGTTGAGCAGGGCGTTGGCTTCAGCGGAGAAGGGTGCGACTTCCGGAATACCTTCGTGGGCAGCCAGGCGCTGCAGCCAGCGCACTTCGACCAGTACGCGGCTGCGGATCAAGCCGTATTCGCTGAAGATGGGGCGCAGTGCGCTGGTTTTGCCGGCGTAGCGGCCGTCGACGGGGGAAACCGCGGTGAGCGAGGAAAGCTGCATGTAGGCGTTCTCGAGCTGTCGGGCTGAAAAGCCATCCGGGGTCGCTGTGCGTCGTGCCTGCTTCAGTGAAGTAGGCGCTAGCTCAGGTGCCTGGACGGCCTCTGACGAAAAGGGCGCATATCATACATGAAAACCAGAACTTGGCCGCCTATGCCCTGCGTCTTGCGACCGATAACAGACTGGCGGCAAAGATCAGCGCCGCACCGAGCAGTGACAAGGTGTCTGGCGTCTCGCCCCAGAGCAGCCAGGCGATGAGGCCGGCGAAGACGATGGCCAGATAGGCGACTGGCCCGATCAGTCCGGGTGGAGCCAGGCCGTAGGCGCGTGACATGATCACCTGGCTGGCGGTGGCCAGCAGGCCGATGCCCAGCAGCCAGCCAAGCTGGTTGGCGTCCAGTGGCTGCCAGCTCCAGGTCAGCGGAATGGCGGAAAACAGCGCGGAAAACAGCGAGAAATAGAAAACGATGCGGGTAGCCGGCTCGCTGTCGCTCATTTCGCGGATGGAGACGAAGGCGAATGCGGCCAGCAGGCTGGCGGCCAGGCCAAACAGGGCGGGCCCCTCGAACAGAGCGCTGCTGGGCTTGGCCACCAGCAGTACCCCGCACAGGCCGATCAGGCTGCTGATCAGCATCCGTCGAGTCAGCGGCTCCTTCAGCCAGATATGTGCGATCAGCGGAGTGAAGACGGGAGCTGAATAGGTGAACAGCATGGCGTCGGCCAGTGGCAGGTGGGCAATGGCGTAGAAGAAGCAGTACATCGCCGCCAGGCCGTAGGTGGTGCGCCACAGGTGGGACTTAAGGCGTGTCGTGCGTAGCGGGCGAACGCCGCGCACCAGCAGCAAGGGCAGGAAGAACAGCACACCAACCAGGTTACGGAAGAAGACTACCGACTCGTTGTTGACGCTGGCGGATATCTCGCGGATGCCGACTCCGGTGAAGGCGAACAACAGTGCCGAGAGCGCCAGCAGCAGGGCACCCTGAAGGGGTTTGACGCTGCGGCTGGCGGGCTCCATGGTCAGTTTCGCGTCATGTCGTAGAGCGCCTTGAGCAGCTTGCCGCGACTGAACACCAACTGCCAGCGGTGGCCGCCGAGCTGACGCCAGAGGCGCGCCGAACGAATGCCTGCGAGCAGTAGCGCGCGAATTTTCGCCGCATTGCTAGGCTGCTGCAGGAAGCGCATGTCGCCATGCACCTGGATACGTTGGCGGAAGGTGCTGATGGTGTCCTGGTACAGGCCACCGCAGGCGGCGATGACGTTGTCATGCACCAGGCCGAAGTGCTCGACCTGCTGCTGAATCTGGTCCAGGCGACTGCCCATCACCTGCAGCATGTCGCTGCGTTTATCCAGTTGCCGTTCCAGCCCGATCATCGCCAGGGAGTAGCGCAGCGGCTCGCGCTGCAGGGCAGACGGGTTGCGCTCCAGCGAGCTGATCAGCGCGCGATAGCCATCACGCAGGTTGAGGTCGTCACCACCGTACACGTCCAGTGTGGTTTTCGGATCGCGCACCAGCAGACTGCCGAGCATGCAGCCCATCGAGGCTTCACTGACCTGGCCGGTGCGGGCGATCTTGTCGGCCAGTACGGCGGCTTCGAAGACGGCGCCGAGCGCGACCAACTGCTCCTGCATCGGGCTCATCGGGCGTCCTCGTACCAGGCTTCTGCGGTTTCGATCACGCCGCCGCCGAGGCACACCTCGCCGTCGTAGAACACCACGGACTGCCCCGGGGTCACAGCGCGCTGCGGTTCATCGAACACGGCGCGATAGCCGGTCTCGGTCTTCTCCAGGGTGCAGAGCTGGTCACTCTGGCGGTAGCGCACCTTGGCGGTGAGGCGGCGCGGGCTGCTCAGGTCCACTGGGTTGACCCAGTAGATTTCCGAGGCGAGCAGGGCGCGGGAGAACAGCCAGGGGTGTGCGTTGCCCTGGCCGACGATCAGCACATTGCGCGTCAGGTCCTTGCGCAGCACGTACCAGGGATCATCGCTGGCGTCCTTGAGGCCGCCGATGCCGAGGCCCTGGCGTTGGCCGATGGTGTGATACATCAGGCCGTGATGGCGGCCGATGACCTGGCCTTCCGTGGTTTCGATGTCGCCCGGCTGCGCCGGCAGATACTGCTTGAGGAAATCGCTGAAGCGGCGCTCACCGATGAAGCAGATGCCGGTGGAGTCCTTCTTCTTTGCGGTGGCCAGCTCGTATTTCTCGGCGATGGCGCGCACCTGCGGTTTTTCCAGTTCGCCGACCGGGAACAGGGTCTTGGCGATCTGCACGCCGCCGACGGCGTGCAGGAAGTAGCTCTGGTCCTTGTTCGGGTCGAGGCCCTTGAGCAGTTCGGTACGGCCATCGATATCGCGGCGACGCACATAATGGCCGGTGGCGATCAGGTCGGCGCCGAGGCTCAGGGCGTAGTCGAGAAAGGCTTTGAACTTGATTTCGCGATTGCACAGGATGTCCGGGTTCGGTGTACGCCCGGCCTTGTATTCGGCCAGGAAGTGTTCGAACACGTTGTCCCAGTATTCGGCGGCGAAGTTGGCGGTGTGCAGCTTGATGCCGATGCGGTCGCATACGGCCTGGGCGTCGGCCAGGTCATCCATGGCGGTGCAGTATTCGGTGCCGTCGTCTTCGTCCCAGTTCTTCATGAACAGGCCTTCGACCTGGTAACCCTGCTCCATCAGCAGCAGGGCGGAAACGGACGAGTCGACGCCGCCGGACATGCCGACGATCACGCGTTGGGTGCTAGGTGCTTGCATGGGAGTCTGCGAGTGAAGCCTGAAAAACTGTCGAGTCTACCAGAAAGCCTGCCGCCCGTAGGGCGTAGTCGGCTTTGGCTTCCTGCGTCGCTCTACCTCCTGCATCCATGCAGTCGTCGTGAAGCAGTACGCCGTTGGCGTCGTGTGGCGCTCAAGAGCGGCGGGCTGTTCGCTTCGCTACAAGCGGCCGGCGTTTCGATCCGTCCGTCATCATCTGGAACCGGCGAGCGCGGCATCCCCGGATTTCATCCGGGCTACGCTTAGTCGCGTAGCAGCTCCAGCGACCCGCTGACCCCCGCGAGGTAGTCGTCAACGCAGCGCAACACCAGCTCGCTGCGCCAGCGCTCGGGTTGTGCGGCCAGCTCGTCACGGGTCAGCCAGGTGATGCTGCTGATGTCGCTATCCAGCTCGCGCTCGGGGTCATGGCATACGGGGCGGGCGCTGAAGCACACGCGTTGATAGGTCACGCCGTTGCTCGGTGCCGTGTAGAGATAGATGCCGAGCAGGGCGGTCAGCTCCACGTTCCAGCCGGTCTCCTCGAGTGTTTCCCGCACTGCGGCTTCACGCAGCGACTCGTTGGCCTCCAGGTGTCCAGCTGGCTGGTTCAGCACCATACGGCCGGCTTTGAATTCTTCGACGAAGAGGAAACGGCCGTCATCTTCGATCACCGTGGCCACGGTGATATGGGGTTGCCAGTCCATCTCGGTGCTCCAGAAAAAGGTCGATGAGCAGGATTTTGCGGCGGCGAGTGCAGCTCGCGAAAGTTCTGCCTGATAAAAAAGAACCCCGGCGCAAGGCCGGGGTTCTTCTGACACTCAAGCCTTATCAGGCATTCAGTGCAGCCAGAGCGGCATTGAAGGTAGTGCTGGGTCGCATAACCTTGCTGGTCAGCTCGGGGTTGGAGCGGTAGTAGCCACCGATCTCAGCCGGCTTGCCTTGCACGGCAGCCAGTTCGGCAACGATGGTCGCTTCCTGCTCGGTCAATTGCTTGGCCAGCGGCGCGAAGTGAGCCTTCAGCTCGGCATCGTCGTTCTGCTCGGCCAGGGCTTGAGCCCAGTACAGCGCCAGATAGAAGTGGCTGCCACGGTTGTCGATCTCACCAACCTTGCGCGCCGGGGACTTGTTGTTGTCCAGCAGCTTGCCGGTAGCCTGGTCCAGGGTCTTGCCCAGTACCTTGGCCTTGGCGTTGTTGGTCTTGATGCCGGTTTCTTCCAGCGATACGGCCAAGGCCAGGAACTCGCCCAGGGAATCCCAGCGCAGGTAGTTCTCTTCGACCAGCTGTTGTACGTGCTTGGGAGCCGAGCCGCCGGCGCCGGTTTCATACATGCCGCCGCCGGCCATCAGCGGAACGATGGACAGCATCTTGGCCGAAGTACCCAGCTCCATGATCGGGAACAGGTCGGTCAGGTAGTCACGCAGCACGTTACCGGTCACCGAGATGGTGTCCTGGCCACGGATCATGCGCTCCATGGACACGCGGATGGCCTCGTTGTAGCCCATCATGCGAATGTCCAGACCGGTCAGATCGTGATCCTTGAGGTACAGCTCGACTTTCTTCTGCAGCTCGCGATCATGGGCGCGCTCCGGGTCCAGCCAGAAGATGGCCGGGGTATCGGATTGACGGGCACGGGTAACGGCCAGCTTGACCCAGTCGCGGATCGGGGCGTCCTTGGTCTGGCAGGCGCGCCAAATATCGCCAGCTTCGACTTCGTGCTGCATCAGCACGGTGCCATCGGCAGCTACGACGCGCATGGTGCCGTCGGCGGTCATTTCGAAGGTCTTGTCGTGAGAGCCGTATTCTTCGGCTTTCTGCGCCATCAGGCCAACGTTCGGCACGCTGCCCATGGTGGTCGGGTCGAACGCACCGTTGGTTTTGCAGAAGTTGATCATTTCCTGATAGATGCGAGCGTAGGTGCTCTCAGGCATGACCGCCTTGGTGTCTTTCTGCTTGCCATCTTTGCCCCACATCTGACCGGAGTTGCGGATCATGGCCGGCATCGAGGCGTCGACAATGACGTCGCTCGGGATGTGCAGGTTAGTGATGCCCTTGACCGAGTCGACCATCGCCATTTCCGGGCGATGAGCATAAACCTCGTGGATGTCATGCAGGATTTCTTCCTGCTGCGAGGCTGGCAGCGACTTGATCTTGTCGTAGACGCTGCTGATGCCGTTGTTCGGGTTGACGCCCAGTTCCTTGAACAGGTCGCCGTACTTGTCGAACACGTCCTTGTAGTAAACGCTGACGGCATGACCGAAGACGATCGGGTGGGAGACCTTCATCATGGTCGCCTTGACGTGCAGGGACCACATTACGCCGGTTTCCTTGCAGTCTTGCAGGGTCTTCTCGAAGAAGGCGCGCAGCTTGCGGCAGCTCATGAACATGCTGTCGAACACTTCGCCTTCCTGCAGGGCGAGTTGTTTCTTGACTTCGACCTTGCCGTCCTTGCCGACGAACTCGATACGCACATCACCGGCCTTGGCCATGGTGATCGACTGCTCGCTGGAGAAGAAGTCGCCGCCGCGCATGTAGTCGGCGTGGGACTGCGAAGCCATGCTCCACTTGCCCATGCTGTGCGGGTGCTTGCGGGCGTAGGCTTTTACCGCGGCCGGAGCACGGCGGTCGGAGTTGCCTTCGCGCAGAACCGGGTTGACAGCGCTGCCGAGAACCTTGGCGTAACGCGCGCGAACTTCCTTGTCTTCTTCGCTCTGCGGATCTTCCGGGAAGTCCGGGATGTTGTAGCCCTGGGCCTGCAGCTCGGCGATGGCGGCCTTGAGCTGAGGGACGGAGGCACTGATGTTCGGCAGTTTGATGATGTTGGCGTCAGGCTGCAGGGTCAGCTCAGCCAGCTTGGCCAGGTCGTCATCGATGCGCTTGTCAGCGTCCAGACGGTCGGCAAAGCTCGCCAGGATTCGCCCAGCAAGAGAGATGTCGCGGGTTTCAACGGAGATGTCAGCCGAGGCGGCAAAGGCTTCCACGATGGGCAGAAGCGAATAGGTGGCAAGTGCCGGGGCTTCGTCGGTGAAGGTGTAGATGATCTTCGAAGGGGTGGACATTTAGCGTTAACTCTCTTCTTTGCTGAGCGCGCATAGAAACTCGACCTGCACTGGTAGGTGCCTGGGCCCCATGGTGGCGGGGCCGGGTCGAGGACTCGCCGCGGTGATGTTGGATGCACCCGTAGAGTGTCGAGCATTTCGAGCCGGCAGACAGTGATGGTCGCGTACCGGTTTCAAGAGGTTGCTGCCTGGTTCCAGGCAGGTCGCCCCTTATGACTCGTTAGTCACCTAAGCAGTATACCACTGCGGCACCTCGCCGCAGAATGCCCAGTTGAATAAGACCTTTGCACATGTGTCTCGCCGAGCGGTTTGCGCTACTCTCGGGGATGCACACTGTCTAACCACGAGATGGAGTCCAGCATGGGATACCAAAAGATCCAGGTGCCAGCCAGCGGTGACAAAATCACCGTCAACGCCGATATGTCGTTGAACGTTCCCGATAATCCGATCATCCCTTTCATCGAGGGTGATGGTATCGGCGTCGATATTTCTCCGGTGATGATCAAGGTGGTCGACGCTGCCGTCGAAAAAGCCTATGGCGGCGCTCGCAAGATCTCCTGGATGGAAGTTTATGCCGGTGAGAAGGCGACCCAGGTTTACGATCAGGACACCTGGCTGCCGAAAGAAACCCTCGAGGCCGTGCGTGATTATGTGGTCTCGATCAAAGGCCCGCTGACAACGCCTGTTGGTGGCGGCATTCGTTCGCTCAACGTGGCCCTGCGCCAGGAGCTCGACCTTTATGTCTGCCTGCGCCCGGTACGCTGGTTCGAGGGCGTGCCCAGCCCGGTCAAGAAGCCGGGTGACGTGGACATGGTGATCTTCCGCGAGAACTCCGAGGACATTTACGCCGGTGTCGAGTGGAAGGCTGGCAGCCCCGAAGCGGAGAAGGTCATCAAGTTCCTCACCGAGGAAATGGGCGTCAAGAAGATCCGCTTCACCGACATGTGCGGTATCGGCATCAAGCCGGTTTCCGAGGCCGGGACCAAACGCCTGGTGCGCAAGGCGCTGCAGTATGCCGTAGACAACGACCGCAGTTCGGTGACTCTGGTGCACAAGGGCAACATCATGAAGTTCACCGAAGGCGCCTTCAAGGAATGGGGTTACGAGATCGCCCGCGAGGAGTTCGGCGCCGAGTTGCTCGATGGTGGCCCATGGATGCAGTTCAAGAATCCGCGCACCGGCAAGAACATCGTGGTCAAGGACGTGATCGCTGACGCCATGCTGCAACAGATCCTGCTGCGTCCGGCTGAATATGACGTGATCGCCACGCTCAATCTCAATGGCGACTACCTCTCCGACGCGCTGGCGGCCGAGGTGGGTGGCATTGGCATTGCACCGGGTGCCAACCTGTCCGACTCCGTGGCCATGTTCGAGGCGACTCACGGCACCGCACCGAAGTATGCCGGCCAGGACAAGGTCAACCCGGGCTCGGTCATCCTTTCTGCCGAAATGATGCTGCGTCACATGGGCTGGGGCGAGGCTGCCGACCTGATCATCAAAGGCACTAATGGCGCCATCGCTGCCAAGACCGTGACTTATGACTTCGAGCGCCTGATGGAAGGAGCGAAACTGATGTCATGCTCCGAATTTGGCGATGCGATGATCAGCCATATGTAGGCTGATTAAGGTGTGAAAAAAAGGCCGGTCAAATGACCGGCCTTTTCGTGCTCAGCACATCCATGTGCTTCGTATTCGATGAAGCTGTGAGTCAGGATACTCAGACTTCGGCAGTGCTCGCGATACTCTGCGTCTGGGTGGCTGCCACGGGGGCATCCTGGGTGGCGCTGGCTGCGCTGATATTGACCGCATGCAGTCCTTTGGGGCCTTGCACGATCTCGAAGCGGACCGGCTGACCGGCCTTGAGCGTTTTATAACCGTCCATCTGGATGGCCGAGTAGTGGGCGAACAGGTCCTCATCTCGGCCGTCGGCCAGGATGAACCCATAGCCTTTGGCGTTGTTGAACCACTTGACCTTACCACTGAGCATGCTGATATCCCTCTGCAAAGGACTCCATCTCTGGAGTATCATCCACTTCGATTCCGCGCGATAACCAACCAGGCTGGGCGAAGGCGTGGAATCCCTGATACCCGCTACTGGGTATTCTTTTGTTGTAACACCCTTTTGCCGTTAGTCAAGGCTATACGGCGGATGGCTGAGAAGTCAGTCAAAATCCCTCTAGCATCCCCGTTCGCCCGGCCTCGAACCTCTGATTTCAGCATGCATGCAAGTAGCCAGATTCGACTAACATTCAATCAGGATCACCCGGCAGAGCATGAGGATGACTCCTCTGGTATTGCTGTTCAGGAATCCAAGCCAGCATTGCAGGCACCACCGATGTACAAGGTGGTCTTATTCAATGACGACTACACCCCGATGGATTTCGTCGTCGAAGTGCTTGAAACATTTTTCGGCATGAACCGGGAGCTGGCGACCAAGATCATGCTGGCCGTCCATACAGAAGGGCGTGCGGTATGTGGTGTTTACACCCGCGATATTGCAGAGACCAAGGCGATGCAGGTCAATCAGTACGCACGGGAAAGTCAGCATCCGCTACTCTGTGAAATAGAGAAGGACGGTTAACGCCGGCCACTTGGGTATGAGGTGAAGCTATGTTGAATCGAGAGCTCGAAGTCACCCTCAATCTGGCTTTCAAGGAGGCCCGTGCCAAGCGTCATGAGTTCATGACGGTCGAGCATCTGCTGCTCGCCTTGCTGGACAACGAGGCAGCCGCCAGCGTGCTGCGGGCCTGTGGGGCCAACCTCGACAAGCTGCGCCATGATCTGCAGGAGTTCATCGACTCCACCACGCCATTGATTCCTCAGCACGATGAAGATCGCGAAACCCAGCCGACCCTGGGCTTCCAGCGCGTGCTGCAGCGCGCGGTGTTTCACGTGCAGAGTTCCGGCAAGCGCGAAGTGACCGGCGCCAACGTGCTGGTGGCCATCTTCAGCGAACAGGAAAGTCAGGCGGTATTCCTGCTCAAGCAACAGAGCGTCGCCCGTATCGATGTGGTCAACTATATCGCCCATGGCATTTCCAAGGTGCCGGGGCACGGCGAGCACCACGAAAACGACCAGGACATGCAGGATGAAGAGGGCGGTGAGGCCTCCACTTCCGGCAATCCTCTGGATGCCTACGCCAGCAACCTCAACGAACTGGCACGTCAGGGGCGTATCGATCCGCTGGTCGGGCGCGAGCATGAAGTCGAGCGCGTCGCGCAGATTCTCGCTCGTCGGCGCAAGAACAACCCGCTACTGGTAGGCGAGGCTGGCGTCGGCAAGACCGCCATTGCCGAAGGTCTGGCCAAGCGCATCGTCGACGAGCAGGTGCCTGATCTGCTGGCCGACAGCGTGGTCTATTCCCTGGATCTCGGCGCACTGCTGGCCGGTACCAAGTACCGCGGCGACTTCGAGAAGCGTTTCAAGGCGTTGCTCAACGAGTTGCGCAAGCGTCCGCACGCCATCCTCTTCATCGACGAGATTCACACCATCATCGGTGCCGGCGCGGCATCAGGTGGGGTCATGGATGCGTCCAACCTGCTCAAGCCGATGTTGTCGTCGGGCGAGATCCGCTGCATCGGCTCCACCACCTTCCAGGAATTTCGCGGCATTTTCGAGAAGGACCGTGCGTTGGCGCGGCGTTTCCAGAAGGTCGACGTGGTCGAGCCTTCGGTAGAGGACACTGTCGGCATTCTCAAGGGGCTCAAGGCGCGCTTCGAGCAGCACCACCACATCGAGTACAGCGACGAGGCCCTGCGTGCAGCGGCGGAGCTGGCTGCACGCTACATCAATGACCGGCACATGCCGGACAAGGCCATTGACGTGATCGATGAGGCGGGCGCCTACCAGCGTCTGCTGCCGGAAGACAAGCGGGTATCGCGTATCGAGGTCGCCCAGGTCGAGGATATCGTCGCCAAGATCGCGCGGATTCCACCGAAGCACGTTTCCAGCTCCGACAAGGAGCTGCTGCGCAACCTGGAGCGTGACCTGAAACTCACCGTATTCGGTCAGGACGCTGCCATCGATTCGCTGTCAACCGCGATCAAGCTGTCGCGTGCCGGTCTCAAGGCGCCAGACAAGCCGGTTGGCTCCTTCCTGTTCGCCGGCCCTACCGGTGTGGGCAAGACCGAGGCGGCGCGGCAGCTGGCCAAGGCCATGGGCATCGAGTTGGTGCGTTTCGACATGTCTGAGTACATGGAGCGCCACACCGTATCGCGTCTGATCGGTGCGCCGCCCGGCTACGTCGGTTTCGATCAGGGGGGGTTGCTGACAGAAGCGATTACCAAGCAGCCTCACTGCGTGTTGCTGCTCGACGAAATCGAGAAGGCGCATCCGGAAGTCTTCAATCTGCTGCTGCAGGTGATGGATCACGGGACGCTGACTGACAACAACGGGCGCAAGGCGGACTTCCGCAACGTGATCCTGATCATGACTACCAACGCTGGCGCGGAAACCGCGTCGCGAGCTTCGATCGGCTTCACTCAGCAGGATCACTCCACCGATGCCATGGAAGTGATCAAGAAGAGCTTCACGCCGGAGTTCCGCAACCGCCTGGATACCATCATCCAGTTTGGTCGCCTGAGTCACGAAACCATCAAGAGCATCGTCGACAAGTTCCTCACCGAACTGCAGGCGCAGCTGGAAGACAAGCGCGTTACGCTGGAAGTCAGCGATACGGCGCGCAGCTGGCTGGCCGAGCGCGGCTACGATGTGATGATGGGCGCGCGGCCGATGGCGCGTTTGATCCAGGACAAGATCAAGCGTCCGCTGGCGGAGGAAATCCTTTTCGGCGAACTGGCCGAGCATGGCGGCGTGGTCCACGTCGACATCAAGGATGGCGAACCCAGCTTCGAGTTCGAGACGGCGGCAGAGGTCGCCTGATCGGATGGTGGTCCACCGGAAGTCGACGACTTTCGGTGAACTAACGAAAACGCCCGGCATATGCCGGGCGTTTTCGTTTGGTGCTTGGCTTAACGGGCGCGGTAGGTAATGCGACCCTTGCTCAAGTCATAAGGCGTCAGCTCAACGCGCACCTTGTCACCAGTGAGAATGCGGATGTAGTTCTTGCGCATCTTGCCGGAGATGTGCGCGGTAACGACGTGCCCGTTTTCCAACTCCACGCGGAACATGGTGTTGGGCAGGGTGTCGACGACAGTGCCTTCCATTTCGAAGCTGTCTTCTTTCGACATGCAGTAAAGCCCTCGGTATCCAGGAAATGGCCCGGTGCAACTGGCGCCAGGCAAAAGCGGCGTGCATTGTGCCCGAAAACAGGGGGCTGCGCCAAGGGGCTTGGATTGTCGAGCTGGCTGGGTGATGTGTGCAGGGCTAGGTCAGCAGCGTCCAGCGCTGATTCACGAAGAGCTCGATCGGGCGGTACTGGGTCTTGTAGTTCATCTTGCGGCAGTTCTTGATCCAGTAGCCAAGATAGACGGCATCAAGCCCCTGGCGCGCAGTCTCGCCGATCTGCCAGAGAATGGCGAAACGGCCCAGGCTACGACGCTCTTCCGTTGGGTCGTAAAAGGTGTAGACCGCCGACAGACCGTTCGGCAGAAGATCGGTGACGGCAATCGCCACCAGTCGGTCTTGCAGGCGGAACTCATAGAAGCGTGAGAAGGGCAGGTCGCGTACCAGGAAGGTGGAGAACTGATCGCGGCTGGGGGGATACATATCGCCGTCGGCGTGGCGTTGCTCGATATAGCGCACGTAGAGGTCGTAATACTCTTCGTTGAATGCCGGCCGCACGCAGCGAACCGCAATATCTTCATTGCGCTTGAGGATGCGGCGCTGTTGCCGGTTTGGCGTGAAGCGCGCAGCCGGAATTCGCGCCGGGATGCAGGCGGTGCACTGCTGGCAGTGCGGACGGTAGAGGTGATCGCCGCTGCGGCGAAAGCCCAGCTCCGACAGTTCGGCGTAGACCAGCACGTCCATGGGCTGACTGGGGTCGAGAAACAGGGTGGTGGCCTGCTCTTCCGGCAGATAGCTGCAAGGATGAGGTTGAGTGGCGTAGAACTTCAGGCGGGCCAGCTCGGTCATGGCGAAATCTCGAAAAAGCCTGACTTGAGTGTAAGCCAGGCTTGGCTGTACGACTAGGCAAGCCAGTCAGCTTGGCTCGGCAGATCGAGATGGTTCTGCAGATAGTCGGCAAAACGAGCGCGCGGTATGGCTCTGGCGCCGAAGCTGTGCAGGTGCTGGGTAGGCATCTGGCAATCGATGAGCACGAAACCCCATTGCTGCAGCTTGCCAACGAGCGTAGCGAAGCCAATCTTGGATGCGTTGTCGGCACGGCTGAACATTGATTCGCCGAAGAACAGTTGGCCCATGGCCAGGCCGTAAAGACCGCCAACCAGCTCGTCCTCCTGCCAGACCTCCACCGAATGAGCGATACCGCGTTGATGCAACTGCAGATAGGCGTCCTGCATGCCTGGGGTGATCCAGGTGCCGTCGGCGTATGAGCGCGGTGCAGCGCAGGCTGCGATGACGGCTGCGAAATCCTGATCGAAGGTGACGCGATAGCGCTGTTGGCGCAGCAATTTGGCCAGGCTACGGGAAACGTGGAGTTCCTCAGGGAAGAGCACTGTGCGTGGGTCCGGTGACCACCAGAGGATCGGCTGGCCATCCTGGAACCAGGGGAAACAGCCATGCCGATAGGCGCTGACCAGGCGGTCGGCACTCAGGTCGCCGCCGGCTGCCAGCAAGCCGTTGGGCTCGCGCATGGCTTTGGCCAGTGGCGGGAACTGTAGGGAGTCACGTTGCAGCCAGGTCAGCATGCGCGTTGGTCCAGCGGGGCAGAGGAGGGCGAGCAGGTCGCTCGCCCTGGTCCATCAGTTGTTGTCGAGGAATTTCTCGACGTCCAGTGCGGCCATGCAGCCAGCGCCGGCCGAGGTGATGGCCTGGCGGTAGACGTGATCGGCCACGTCGCCAGCGGCGAATACGCCCTCGATGCTGGTGGCGGTGGCATTGCCTTCACTGCCGCCCTTGATCTTCAGGTAGCCGTCATGCATGTCCAACTGGCCGACGAACAGCTCGGTATTGGGCTTGTGGCCGATGGCGATGAATACGCCGGCAAGGTCCAGTTCCTTGGTGCTGCCGTCGAGCGTGCTCTTCAGGCGTACGCCGGTCACGCCGCTTTGGTCGCCCAGAACCTCATCCAGGGTGTGGTTCCAGTGCAGGCGCATGTTACCGTTCTCGACCTTGTCGAACAGCTTGTCCTGCAGGATCTTCTCCGAACGCAGCTTGTCGCGGCGGTGCACGAGGTGCACTTCCTTGGCGATGTTCGACAGGTACAGGGCTTCTTCGACGGCGGTATTGCCGCCACCGATCACCGCGACCACCTGGTTGCGATAGAAGAAGCCGTCGCAGGTGGCGCAGGCCGAAACACCCTTGCCGGAGAAGGCTTCTTCCGAGGGCAGGCCCAGGTACTGGGCGCTGGCGCCGGTGGCGATGATCAGTGCATCGCAGCTGTAAGTGCCGCTATCGCCCTTGAGTACGAAGGGGCGGCTCTGCAACTCGGCAGTATGAATGTGGTCGTAGATGATCTCGGTGTCGAAGCGTTCAGCGTGTTTCTGCATGCGCTCCATCAGTGCCGGGCCAGTAAGGCCTTCGACGTCACCCGGCCAGTTATCCACTTCGGTGGTGGTGGTGAGCTGGCCGCCAGGCTGGATGCCGGTGATCACAACGGGTTTGAGATTGGCACGTGCAGCGTAAACCGCTGCGCTGTAACCGGCAGGGCCGGAACCCAGAATGATCAGGCGGGAATGCTTGACTTCGCTCATAAAAAAACCCCATAAGCCTTTGTCACAAAAGAGAATGCGTGCTCCAATTGAGCCGCATGGAAGCTGCTGGCGGCTATGCTACACCGAAGCAGGGTAGGTGCGGGAGCACGCTGATTGGCCTACTCGCCAGGCTGGCCCTACAATAGGCCGCTTCTGCGGTTAACCATCAGATGGACGCGCCTGAGGCGCAGGAAATGGCTGTTTTGAAGAATTCCACCACCCAGATCAACGATTGGCGCCAGAAACTTCAGTATCGACTGAAGGAAGGTGCGTTGATCGCCCTGGGCGCAATGTGCCTCTATCTGTTGATGGCACTGTTGACCTACAACGTTGCCGATCCGGCCTGGGACAACAGCGTGCAGGTCGAGCGCATCATCAATGCAGGCGGCAGCATTGGCGCCTGGCTCTCCAGTGCGTTGTTTGGCGCCCTGGGTTATTTCGCCTACATCTTTCCGCTTCTGTTGGCCGCCAAGACCTGGCAGGTCTTCCGCACCCGCAATCAACCCTGGCACTGGAATGGCTGGCTGTTTTCCTGGCACAGCATCGGCCTGGTTTTCCTGATCCTGTCCGGCGCCGCGCTGGGTGACATTCATTTCTCTGCCGCTGCCGGGATGCAAGGCTCTGGCGGCGGTATGCTCGGTGCCAGCCTGGGCGATCTGGCCGTGCACGCACTGAACGTGCAGGGCAGCACACTGGTGTTCCTGGCGCTGTTCCTGTTTGGTCTGACCGTATTCACCGACCTGTCCTGGTTCCGGGTAATGGACCTGACGGGCAAGATCACGCTCGATCTGATCGAACTGATCCAGGGCATTATCACCGGCTGGTGGAATGCGCGCAGCGAGCGCAAGCAGATGAAGATCCAGCTGCGCGAGCTGGACGAGCGGGTCACCGAAGTGGCGGCACCTGTAGTATCCGACCGTCGCGAGCAGGCCAAGGTCAAGGAACGCCTGCTCGAACGCGAGGAGTCGCTGAGCAAACACATGAGCGAGCGCGAGAAGCGCCCGGCGCCGGTGATCACCCCGCCAGCACCGCCCAAGGCAGCGGAGCCGAGCAAGCGGGTACTCAAGGAGAAACAGGCACCTCTGTTCGTCGATACTGCTGTCGAAGGCAGCCTGCCGCCGATTTCCATCCTCGATGTCGCCGAGAAGAAGCAGAAGCAGTTCTCCCCTGAGTCGCTGGAGGCCATGTCGCGTCTGCTGGAGATCAAGCTCAAGGAGTTCGGCGTCGATGTGGTGGTCGAGTCCGTACATCCCGGTCCGGTGATTACCCGTTTCGAAATCCAGCCTGCTGCGGGGGTGAAGGTCAGCCGCATCTCCAACCTGGCCAAGGACCTGGCGCGCTCGATGGCGATGGTCAGCGTGCGCGTGGTCGAAGTGATTCCCGGCAAGACCACCGTGGGCATCGAGGTGCCCAACGAGGATCGGCAGATCGTGCGCTTCTCCGAAGTGCTATCCTCCAGCGAATACGATGATGCCAAGTCGCCGGTCACCCTGGCGTTGGGTCATGATATCGGCGGTCGCCCGGTCATCGCCGACCTGGCCAAGATGCCGCACCTGCTGGTGGCCGGTACTACCGGTTCCGGTAAGTCGGTGGGCGTCAACGCCATGATCCTGTCGGTGCTGTTCAAGTCCACGCCGGAAGAGGCGCGGATGATCATGATCGACCCGAAAATGCTCGAACTGTCGATCTACGAAGGTATTCCCCACCTGCTGTGCCCGGTCGTCACCGACATGAAGGAAGCCGCCAATGCGCTGCGCTGGTCGGTGGCCGAGATGGAGCGTCGTTACAAGCTGATGGCGGCCATGGGCGTGCGCAACCTGGCGGGCTTCAACCGCAAGGTGAAAGACGCCATCGACGCCGGCACCCCGCTGCATGATCCGCTCTACAAGCGCGAGTCGATGGACGACGAGCCGCCGTACCTGAAGACGCTGCCGACTATCGTCGTGGTCGTGGACGAATTCGCCGACATGATGATGATTGTCGGCAAGAAGGTCGAAGAGCTGATCGCGCGTATCGCGCAGAAGGCGCGTGCCGCCGGTATTCACCTGATCCTCGCGACCCAGCGCCCATCGGTGGACGTGATCACCGGCCTGATCAAGGCCAACATTCCGACCCGTATGGCCTTCCAGGTATCGAGCAAGATCGACTCGCGCACCATTCTCGATCAGGGCGGCGCCGAGCAGTTGCTTGGCCATGGTGACATGCTCTATCTGCCGCCTGGAACAGGCCTGCCGATTCGCGTGCACGGCGCCTTCGTCTCCGACGACGAGGTGCATCGTGTCGTCGAAGCGTGGAAGCAGCGCGGCGCACCGGACTACATCGAGGACATCCTTGCAGGCGTCGAGGAGAGCGGCAGCGGCTTCGAAGGCGGTGGTGGCGAAGGTGGTGAGGGCAGCGAGGAAGACCCGCTGTACGACGAGGCTGTCAATTTCGTGCTGGAAAGCCGTCGCGCCTCCATTTCCGCGGTGCAGCGCAAGCTGAAGATCGGCTACAACCGCGCAGCACGGATGATCGAAGCGATGGAAATGGCCGGCGTGGTCAGCTCGATGAATACCAACGGTTCGCGCGAGGTGCTCGCGCCAGGTTCATCGCGCGACTGATCGCGGATAAACCGCCCGGTTGGCGGTCTACAGGATTCACGGCAGCTCATGATGCTGCCGAGCAGTGCGGGGTGCGGAGTCGCCCCGTCATTCTCATACGGACTCAAGGGGTTTATATGCGTGTTATTCGCCTGCTGATGCTGGCTGCTCTGAGCTTTACCCTGCTGACCGCCCAGGCTGACGAAGAGGCGGCCACCAAGCGCCTGACCGAACTGCTCAACCAGGCGCAAACCATCAACGCCCGTTTTTCCCAGCTGACCCTGGATGCCAGCGGCACCCAGCTGCAGGAAACCGCCGGCGAGCTGGTACTCAAGCGTCCTGGCCTGTTCCGCTGGCATACCGATCAGCCGATGGAGCAACTGCTGGTTTCCAATGGTGAAAAGGTCTGGCTGTATGACCCGGATCTGGAGCAGGTGACTATCCAGACCCTTGATCAGCGCCTGACCCACACTCCGGCCTTGTTGCTGTCCGGTGATGTGTCGCAGATTCGCGAGAACTTCGAGATCGACTACAAGGAAGGTGGCAGCGTGGTCGACTTCATTCTCAAGCCCAAGGCAAAGGACAGCCTGTTCGACAGCCTGCGCCTGTCGTTCCGCAACCGCATGCTCAACGATATGCAACTGATCGACAGCATTGGTCAGCGTACCAACATCCTGTTCCTCAATGTGAAGATGAACGAGCCGGTCGATGATGGGCAGTTCACCTTCGACATTCCGGAAGGTGCGGACGTCATCCAGGAGTAAGACGTGGATCTGTTCGGTCGCCAACCTGTCGCGCAGCCGCTGGCTGCGCGTTTGCGTGCCACCAGCCTGGACGAGTACGTCGGGCAGGAGCATGTGCTGGCGCCGGGTAAGCCACTGCGCGAGGCGCTGGAGCAGGGCGCCTTGCACTCGATGATCTTCTGGGGGCCGCCCGGGGTGGGCAAGACCACCCTGGCGCGTCTGCTGGCCAAGGTCACCGATGCTCATTTCGAGACCATCTCGGCCGTTTTGTCAGGTGTGAAGGAAATCCGTCAGGCTGTCGAGGTGGCTCAGCAGCATGCGGCGCAGTACGGCCGTCGCACCATCCTCTTCGTCGACGAGGTGCATCGCTTCAACAAGAGCCAGCAGGACGCCTTCCTGCCTTACGTTGAAGATGGCACGCTGATTTTCATCGGCGCGACTACCGAAAACCCCTCCTTCGAACTCAACAATGCCTTGCTGTCCCGCGCTCGCGTCTACGTGCTCAAGAGCCTCGACGAAGCGGCCATGCGTAAGCTGGTCAATCGTGCCTTGAGTGATCCGAAAGGCTTGGGCGAGCGTCACCTGAGCCTGCCGGACGACGCCTTTCAGATTCTTCTGGCTGCCGCTGACGGTGATGGCCGCCGCCTGCTCAATTTCCTCGAGAACGCCGCGGACCTGGCGGAGGATGATGGCGAGATCGGCGTCGAACTGCTGCAGAATCTGCTGGGTGACAGCCGCCGACGTTTCGACAAGGGCGGCGAGGCCTTCTACGACCAGATATCCGCGCTGCACAAGTCGGTGCGAGGCTCCAGTCCGGACGGCGCGCTGTACTGGTACGCGCGGATGCTCGACGGCGGCTGCGATCCGCTGTACATCGCCCGCCGCGTGGTGCGCATGGCCAGCGAAGACATTGGCAATGCTGACCCACGCGCGCTGACCCTATGTCTTAACGCCTGGGATGTCCAGGAGCGCCTGGGCAGCCCGGAAGGCGAATTGGCCGTGGCCCAGGCCATCGTGTATCTGGCCTGTGCACCCAAGAGCAACGCTGTCTATATGGCGTTCAAGGCGGCCATGCGCGATGCCGCCGAGCAGGGTTCGCAGGAGGTCCCGCTGCACCTGCGCAATGCGCCGACCAAGCTGATGAAGCAGCTCGGCTACGGCGATGAATACCGCTATGCCCACGACGAGCCGGATGCTTACGCTGCGGGCGAGGATTACTTCCCCGAGAGCCTGCAGCCGCGTCAGTACTACGACCCTGTGCCGCGCGGCCTGGAGCTGAAGATTCGCGACAAGCTGCTGCATTTGCGCAGCCTGGACGCTGCGAGCCCGAGGCGGAGGAGAGCACCATGATCCGCGTCGCGCTTGCCGTAGCTGCTGGGGGCGCGGTTGGCTCGGTGCTGCGGTTTCTGGCTTCCAGCTGGGTCGCGGGCAATTGGCCAAGGCACTTTTATCTGGGCACCTTTGCCGTCAACCTCGTTGGCTGCCTGTTGATCGGCTTGCTTTCGGGGCTGTTCCTCACGCGTACCGACCTTCCACTGGAGCTGCGCACGGGGTTGATTACCGGCGTTTTGGGCGGTTTCACCACTTTTTCATCCTTCAGCCTGGAAATCATGAAACTGATCGAGGGTGGTCGCGCAGTCGAGGCGCTCGGCTACCTGGCGTTCAGCATCATCGGCGGTCTGCTGGCGGCCTGGGCAGGTTTGAGCCTGGCTCGTTTGGCGGCCTGACCTGGCAGCAGGCTGTTGAAAAGAACGCAGGTGGTTTTTCAACAGCCTGCTAAGGCTTTACACTCCACAACCCGCGCCACAGTGCCGGCCATCATCATTTCGCTGTTGTATTGAGACCCGAACATGCTCGATTCCAAACTTGTCCGCACGCAACTCTCCGAAATCGCCGAGCGCCTCGCTACCCGCGGCTTCGCCCTCGATGTCGCTCGTTTCGAGGCCCTGGAGAGTCAGCGCAAGTCGGTGCAGGTACGCACCGAGCAGCTGCAGGCCGAGCGCAACAGCCGTTCCAAATCCATCGGCCAGGCCAAGGCGCGCGGCGAAGACATCACGCCCCTGCTGGCGGAAGTCGATCAGATGGGCAGTGATCTGGAAGCGGGCAAGCGTGAGCTGGATGCCATCCAGAACGAGCTGGACAACCTGCTGTTGAACATCCCCAACCTGCCGCACGAGTCGGTACCGGTCGGTGCCGACGAAGACGGCAATGTCGAGGTGGCGCGCTGGGGCACCCCGCGCACCTTCGCCTTCGAAATCAAGGACCATGTCGCCCTCGGCGAACAGCATGGCTGGCTGGATTTCGAAACCGCTGCCAAGCTTTCCGGCGCGCGCTTCGCGTTGCTACGCGGCCCCATTGCGCGTCTGCATCGCGCCCTGGCGCAGTTCATGATCAACCTGCACACCGGTGAGCACGGCTACGAAGAGGCCTACACCCCTTATCTGGTGCAGGCTCCGGCACTGCAGGGCACCGGTCAGCTGCCGAAGTTTGAGGAAGACCTGTTCAAGGTCCGCCGTGAGGACCAGGCCGATCTGTATCTGATCCCGACTGCCGAAGTCTCGCTGACCAATATCGTTGCTGGCGAAATTCTCGATGCCAAACAGCTGCCATTGAAGTTCGTCGCACACACACCGTGCTTCCGCAGTGAAGCAGGCGCTTCCGGCCGCGATACCCGTGGCATGATCCGCCAGCACCAATTCGACAAGGTCGAGATGGTGCAGATCGTCGAGCCCTCCAAGTCCTTCGAGGCGCTGGAAGGCATGACCGCCAACGCCGAGCGTGTTCTGCAACTGCTGGAATTGCCGTATCGCAAGTTGGCGCTGTGCACCGGCGACATGGGCTTCTCTGCGGTGAAAACCTACGACCTCGAAGTCTGGGTGCCGAGCCAGGACAAGTACCGCGAGATTTCCTCCTGTTCCAACTGCGGCGACTTCCAGGCGCGCCGCATGCAGGCACGTTACCGCAACCCGGAAACCGGCAAACCCGAGCTGGTGCACACACTCAACGGTTCCGGTCTGGCGGTTGGTCGCACCCTGGTGGCGGTACTGGAGAACTACCAGCAGGCCGATGGCAGCATCCGCGTCCCCGAAGTGCTCAAACCCTACATGGGCGGCATCGAGGTGGTCGGCTAAACCGCGATCGGTTCGCATCATACGGGGTGGCAATGGCCGCCCCGTTTTTTAGGCGGCAAACGCCGTGAGCAGGGTGCGCGATGCGCATCAGGATCGGCATCAATCAATGGCGCGCACGGCGCCCCCTAAAGCTTGCCGCTCACCTTCCTCTTACGAGGTGTGATTCATGCAATTCCTTCCGCTGTTCCACAAGCTGCAGGATCGCTCGGTACTGGTGATCGGCGGTGGCGAAGTCGCGCTGCGCAAGGCACGACTGCTAAGCGATGCCGGGGCTCGTCTGCGCGTTGTCGCGCCGGATATTCGTAGCGAGCTGCAGGAGCTTGCCGGCCCCGACGGCATCTTCCTGCGCGGCTACGCGAGTGGCGATTTGCAGGGGGTATCCCTGGTCATCGCTGCCACCGATGACGTTCCGCTCAATGCTCGGATTTCCGCTGAGGCCCAGGCGCTGGGTATTCCGGTCAACGTGGTGGATGCGCCGGCGCTGTGTAGCGTGATCTTTCCCGCTATCGTCGATCGCTCGCCACTGATCGTCGCTGTCAGCAGTGGCGGCGATGCTCCGGTACTGGCCAGGCTGATCCGCGCCAAGATCGAAACCTGGATTCCGGCTACCTACGGCCAGCTGGCTAACCTGGGCAAGCGCTTCCGGGAACGGGTCAAGCAGCTGTTTCCCGATGTGCAGCAACGCCGGGTGTTCTGGGAGGATGTTTTCCAGGGCCAGATTGCCGAGAGCGTTTTCTCCGGCAAGCCGCACGAGGCCGAGCGCCTGCTGGAAGAGCGGTTGGCTGGGGCTGCGCCGCGTGCGCTGGGTGAGGTGTACCTGGTCGGCGCAGGTCCGGGGGATCCGGATTTGCTGACCTTCCGTGCCCTGCGACTGATGCAGCAGGCCGATGTGGTGCTCTACGACCGTTTGGTGGCGCCTGCGATCATCGAGCTGTGCCGGCGCGATGCCGAACGCATCTACGTCGGCAAGCGCCGCGCCGATCACGCTGTGCCACAGGAGCAGATCAACCAACTTCTGATCGATCTGGCGCGCCAGGGCAAGCGTGTGCTGCGTCTTAAGGGCGGCGATCCGTTCATATTCGGCCGTGGCGGCGAGGAGATCGAGCAACTGGCGGTTGAGGGGATTCCGTTCCAGGTCGTGCCGGGCATCACCGCCGCGTCGGGCTGTGCAGCCTATGCGGGCATTCCGCTGACCCATCGCGACCACGCGCAGTCGGTGCGTTTCGTTACCGGTCACCTGAAGGACGGCAGCAGTAATCTGCCATGGAAGGATCTTGTCGCGCCCGGTCAGACGCTGGTGTTCTACATGGGCCTGGTAGGGCTGCCGGGCATCTGTGAGCAACTGATCGCGCACGGCCGCTCAGGTGCAACGCCCGCGGCATTGGTGCAACAGGGCACCACGCAGAATCAGCGCGTCTTCACTGGCACGCTGGATACCCTGCCGGAGCTGGTGGCCGAACACGAAGTGCACGCGCCTACCCTGGTGATAGTCGGGGAGGTAGTGACGCTACGTGACAAGCTGGCCTGGTTCGAAGGCGCTCAGAGCAGCATCTGACGCAGCGAGACTGAAGCCCCTTTGCGAGGCTTCAGTCATCGCCATCAACGCTTGAATACACCTTTGCCCGGCAGGCGCTGGCGATCATATGCGCGCGTGAAGTCCTGTTGCGGCCCCTTGGGAATCACGCCGGTCGGATTGATGGTGGCGTGGCTGGCGTAGTAGTGCGACTTGATGTGAGTGAAGTCCACCGTCTCGGCGATGCCTGGCCATTGGTACAGCTCGCGCAGCCAGTTGGACAGGTTCGGGTAGTCCTCGATGCGCCGCAGGTTGCACTTGAAGTGCCCGTGATAGACGGCGTCGAAGCGAATCAGCGTGGTGAAAAGGCGGATGTCCGCTTCGGTCAGGTATTCGCCTGCCAGGTAGCGGTCGCTGTCTAGCAGCGCTTCCAGCTCGTCGAGCATGGCGAACAGCTCGTCGAAGGCTTCCTCATAAGCTTCCTGGGTCGTGGCGAAGCCGGCGCGATAGACACCATTGTTCACTGCCGGGTAGATACGCTCGTTGAGGTCGTCGATACGCTCGCGTAACGGCTCGGGGTAGAAGTCCAGGGTGTTGCCGGTCAGGCCATCGAATGCACTGTTGAACATGCGGATGATCTCCGCCGATTCGTTGCTGACGATGCCGCCGCTCTGCTTGTCCCACAACACGGGTACGGTGACGCGGCCGGTGTAGTGACGGTCATCGGCGGTGTAGCGCTGGTGCATGTAGCTCAGGTTGTCGAGGTGATCACCGCTGGAGCCGGTGTCGCGATCGAAGGTCCAGCCTTGCTCACGCATCAGCCAACTGACTATCGATACGTCGATCAGGGATTCCAGCCCCTTGAGCTTGCGCAGGATCAGCGTGCGATGAGCCCACGGGCAGGCCAGAGAAACGTACAGGTGATAACGCCCGGCCTCGGCCTTGAAGCCGCCATCGCCACTCGGTCCGGCGCTGCCATCAGCGGTCACCCAGTTGCGGCGTTGTGCGCTCTCGCGCTGGAAGCGGCCACTGTTGCCGGTGTCATACCACTGGTCGTGCCAGCGCCCATCGATCAACAAGCCCATAGCGCTTGCCTCCGTTCAGAATGAACCTGAAGTCTAGCGACATGAAGTCGATTGAAAGGTGGAAAAAGCTGGCTTAAAGAATCGATCAATTCGATTGAAGGCGTGCATCCCAGCGGTGTTGCGCCTGTTGGAAAGCCTCATTGCGGGCCACGCCCAATCCGCGCAGCGCGGTCGCCATGGTGGCGATCACTGCCAGGCGCCCGTAGGCATCCTCATGCTCGCCGCGCCAGAACGCCCCCAGCATGTCTGTGTCGAGCCGTTCGGGCTTGACGTGACGCTGTGCCGAGAGCGCTGGCCATTCCTCGTCCCAATCCTTGCCGTTCCGCGTGCCATACAGATGGCAGGCCGCATCAGGGTTGACTTCGATCTCGCCACCTTCGCCCTTGATCACGATGGCTTCATCGCCCAGCAGGCGACTGGCCTCGCGGTGCACGGCCTGATAGCCAGGGTGAAAGATGCTCTGCAATCCGCAGCGGGCGCCGAGTGGGTTGATCACGCGCGCCAGGGAATGAATGGGTGAGCGCAGGCCGAGGGTATTGCGCAAGTCGATCATGTGTTGCAGTGCCGGCATCCAATCACCCAGGTAGCTGTAGGCTAGGCCGTGCTGATCGAGCGCAACCGCCACATTCTGCCAATCACGGCAGTAGGCGATATCCAGTTTTGCCAGTAGTTGCTCGGTATAAAGGCGCCCGGCAGTATGCGCGCCACCGCCGTGCATGAAGATGCGCACGCCGCTGGCGGCCAACGCCTTGGCGGCCAGCAGATACCAGGGCAGATGGCGCTTTTTGCCGGCGTAGCTGGGCCAGTCCAGATCGACCTGGATGGTGGGTGCAGCCAGCCGCGGGCGGATGGCTTCGGTGAAACCGGCGAGCTCCTCTGCGCTTTCCTCCTTGTGCCGCAGTAGCATCAGGAAGGCGCCGAGCTGGGCGTCCTCGACCTTGCCATCGAGCAGCATGCCCATGGCTTCGCGGGCTTCGTCGCGTGTCAGCCCGCGTGCACCGCGTTTGCCCTTGCCGAGAATGCGCACGAACTGGGCGAAAGGGTGTTCTTCGGGCGTGATCAGGTTCATAGGCAGTTGGTCGGTTTCGGCAGGCCGGCGAGCTTGGCGGCGAGTTTGGCGGGGGTGCCCTTGAACAGGCGATTGAGGTGCAGGCCGTTGCCCTTGTCTGGCCCGAGTTTCAGGGCCACGTACTTGATCAGCGGACGGTTGGCCGGTGACAGCTGGAATTCGTCATAGAAGGCGCGCAACAGGTCGAGAATTTCCCAGTGCTCATCGCTCAGTTGCAGCTCTTCGGCGGCGGCAAGCGCCTCGGCAACGGGGCGCGACCAGTCCTGCAGGTCGATGAGGTAGCCATCCTTGTCCAGGGCGATATCACGTCCGCCGACGTTAAGCGTACTCATAGCCAGCTGTTGACCTTTGCGTAGCGGGTGCAGAGTTCGACGAATGTCGGGTAATCCACGGACTGAACGCGCCCGCAGGCCTGCAGGCCGCGGGCGGCGAGGTCTTCATCCAGTGCGTAGAGCGCGACTCTGGCGGGCATCAGTTGCAGCGCCTGCAGGTTGGCGGTGCCGGGTTGTAGGGCATACACCGCGTCACCGCTGAGCAACAGCGCGTCGTCAGCACCCAGCAGGCGCAGGCAACTGGCCAGACGGCTGTCGGCGAATGGGGAGTGGGAAAGAACATGCAGGGTGGCCATCAGAGGGTGATCACCTGGTCGTAACGATTGAGGAGGGCGGTCAGCGCGTTGTCGTCGAGGCGCTCTATCGCCAGATTCAATTCGCTATCGCCAAGACCGCGTTCGACCAGGCTGCGCTGGCTAGCGTACAGATTCTCTACGCCGAACATGGGGAGTGCCTGCAGATTGGCGCCGAGGTCTTTCTGTTGCAGTCGACTAGGTTGCTGCCCGGCGCAGAGCTGAAAGACGCCGTCATCGAGAAACAGCATGCCAATGGGCAGATCGAAAGCGCCGCCAGCCAGGGCGATGTCCAATGCCTCGCGTGCGCCGGGGCCGCTCCATGGGGCCTGGCGGCTGATGATCAAGAGCGACTTGTTCATTCAGTGGCCTCCGAAGCAGATCAGTCGGTCAGCCTGTTGCGCCGCTTCATGCAACTGGCCGAGGCCGGAAAGCTCCCATGGTGCCTCCAGGTTGGCTGCTGGGCGTGCATAGCGCCGTGACTCTTCAGTGTTCAGCACACCGCGACGCAGTGCCGCGGCGATGCACACCACGGCGTCCAGCCCGTTGCTTGTGACGAACTCGCGCCACTCTCGGGGCAGGTCCAGCTCGTCCTGCGGGCTCACGACATTGCTGGCAGCACTGTGCACGCCGTCCTGATAGAAGAACAGGCGAACGATCTCATGGCCGCCGGCCAATGCGGCCTGGGCAAAGCGCAGCGCGCGACGTGAGGCAGGCTGGTGAGGGGCGGCGAACAGGGCAATGGCAAACTTCATGGGGTGTCCGGCGAGGTAAAACTGCGGCAATGATAAAGCCAGGGTGCCCGGCAAACAAAGGATCACTGCGGCAGGACAAACAAGCGCGCAAGAAAAAGCCCGCCGAAGCGGGCTCTAAGGGGGACGAACCGTGATCAGTCGTCGCCGCCCATGATGCCGAAGATCTGCAGCAGGCTGACGAACAGGTTGTAGATCGAAACGTACAGGCTGATGGTGGCCATGATGTAGTTGCGTTCACCGCCATGGATGATGGCGCTGGTCTGGAACAGGATGCAGACCGAGGAGAACAGCACGAAGCCGGCACTGATCGCCAGCTGCAGGCCGCTGATCTGGAAGAAGAAACTGGCCAGAACGGCAGCGAGCAGGACGAAGAAGCCCGCGGTAATGAAGCCGCTGAGGAAGCTCATGTCCTTGCGGGTAGTCAGCACATAGGCGGACAGGCCGAAGAACACCAGCGCGGTCATGGAGAACGCCGAGCTGATCACCTCGGCCCCGTTGGCCATGCCCAAGTAACGGTTGAGGATCGGGCCGAGGGTGTAGCCCATGAAACCAGTCAGGGCGAGGGTGGAAACCAGGCCCCAAGCCGAATCGCGCAGCTTGTAGGTGAGGAAGAACAAACCGTAGAAGCCGATCAGTACCACGAAGAAGTTCGGGTAGGGCACGTTGGCGCGCTGGCTGAGAAAGGCGACCAGGCCACTGAAGGCCAGGGTGATTGCCAGCAGGCCATAGGTGTTGCGCAATACCTTGCTGACTTCCAGCTGGTCGGTCTGCGAATGATTTAGTACGTAGTCTCGCTCTTGCATGGCAACGCTCCTGTGACACAAGGATTCCGTTATTCGAATGCACCGGATCATAACAGAGCCAGTCGAGGTGCCAAGACAGAGAGTTTGACAGTGTGTTGCGTTCGGGTAAGATTGCCGCCCGCACTACTGCAGAGGCTTGAGCACCAGCCTCCGCAACTCAAGAATTTGGAAGCGTGGCCGAGTGGTTTAAGGCAACGGTCTTGAAAACCGTCGATGGGCAACTATCCGTGAGTTCGAATCTCACCGCTTCCGCCAATTTTCCATATTGCCTTGATGCGATATCTGACCGTAATCTGGCGCTTTCTTTTTGACTGCTATGCGCCAAGCTAGGTCAGTGTCTGGCTTTTTGCTAAGGTGGCCGGCAAGTTCAACCTCACCGTCGTGCACGGTGGCTGACAAGGTGCAACGAGGTGGCGATTGATTAGGGTCTTGGTTGTCGACGATCACGATCTGGTTCGCACGGGCATCACCCGCATGCTGGCTGACATCGAAGGTCTGCAAGTCGTAGGTGAAGCCTGCACCGGCGAAGAAGCCCTGCTCAAGGTTCGCGAACTCAAGCCCGACGTCGTTCTGATGGACGTCAAGATGCCCGGCATCGGCGGTCTGGAGGCCACCCGCAAACTGATGCGCAGCCACCCCGACATCAAGGTCGTCGCTGTCACCGTATGCGAGGAAGATCCATTCCCGACTCGCCTGCTGCAGGCCGGCGCCGCTGGTTATCTGACCAAGGGCGCGGCGCTGGATGAAATGGTGCAAGCCATTCGCCTGGTGTTTGCCGGCCAGCGCTACATCGACCCGCAAATCGCCCAGCAACTGGCGCTGAAATCCTTCCAGCCGCAAACCAGTGGTTCGCCGTTCGATCTTCTATCCGAACGCGAAATCCAGATCGCGCTGATGATCGCCAACTGCCACAAGGTGCAGAACATCTCGGACAAGCTGTGCCTGTCGCCGAAGACGGTCAATACCTATCGTTACCGCATCTTCGAGAAACTCTCCATCACCAGCGACGTCGAGCTGGCCCTGCTTGCGGTACGCCACGGCATGGTCGACGCCGTCAGCTGAAGATGTCCGCTTCCTTCGATTCGAGTGCCTTCCTGGCGACCTGCAGCGGCCGTCCTGGTGTCTATCGCATGTTCGATGGCGAGGGCAGGCTGCTTTACGTCGGCAAGGCGAAGAACCTCAAGAAGCGTCTCTCCAGTTATTTCCGCAAGACTGGCCAGGCACCCAAGACCGCCGCTCTGGTAGCCCGCATCGCGCAGATCGAAACGACCATTACCGCCAACGAGACCGAGGCGCTGCTGCTCGAGCAGACGCTGATCAAGGAATGGCGGCCGCCGTACAACATCCTGCTGCGCGACGATAAGTCCTATCCCTATGTGTTCCTCTCCGATGGTGAATTCCCGCGCCTCGGTATTCACCGCGGCGCGAAGAAGGCCAAGGGGCGCTATTTCGGTCCTTACCCCAGCGCCCTGGCGATTCGCGAGAGCTTGAGCCTGCTGCAGAAGACCTTTCTGGTTCGTCAGTGCGAGGACAGTTACTACAAGAACCGTACGCGCCCCTGCCTGCAGTACCAGATCAAGCGCTGCAAGGGCCCCTGCGTCGGTCTGGTCAGCCCGGAGGAGTACGCCGAAGACGTGCGTCATTCGGTGATGTTCCTCGATGGTCGCAGCAATGCATTGAGCGAAGAACTCTCCGCCAGCATGGAGAAGGCCTCCATGGCCCTGGAGTTCGAACGCGCCGCCGAACTGCGCGACCAGATCGCCATGCTGCGTCGCGTACAGGACCAGCAGAGCATGGAAGGTGGCACCGGCGATGTCGATGTGGTCGCTGTGATGCTCACGCCGGGCGGCGCATGTGTGCACCTGATCAGCGTGCGTGGCGGCCGCGTGCTGGGCAGCAAGAATTTCTTTCCGCAGGTGGCGATCGAGGAGGAGGGGGGCGATGTGCTGATGGCCTTCCTCGCCCAGTACTATTTGGGCAACGCCGAGCGAGACCTGCCCAGCGAGTTGATCGTCAACGTGCAGCATGAAGACTTCGCCACGTTGATCGAGGCCATCGAATCGCTGCGCGGGCGCAGCATCAGCATCAGCTTGCGCGTGCGTGGCACCCGCGCTCGTTGGCAGCAACTGGCGGTCACCAATGCGGAACAGGCACTGGCTGCGAGACTGGCCAATCGGCAGCATCTGGCAGAGCGCTTCGAGGCGCTGGCGACCGTGCTGGAAATGGACGAACCGCCGCAGCGCATGGAGTGCTTCGATATCAGTCACTCCAGCGGCGAGGCGACTGTCGCTTCCTGCGTGGTGTTCGGCCCCGAGGGCCCGCTGAAATCCGATTATCGTTGCTTCAATATCGAGGGCGTGACTGCCGGCGATGACTACGCCGCCATGCACCAGGCCCTGACACGCCGTTTCAGCAAGATCAAGGATGGCGAAGGCAAACTGCCAGACGTGCTGCTGGTCGACGGCGGCAAGGGCCAACTGGCCATGGCCCGCGAGGTGCTGCAGGAGCTGGCGGTGCCGGACCTGATCCTGCTTGGCGTGGCCAAGGGCACGACGCGCAAACCTGGCCTCGAAGTGCTCTACCTAAACGACGCCGAGCATGAGTTCACCTTGCCCGGCAATTCACCGGCGCTGCACCTGATCCAGCAGATTCGTGACGAATCACACCGCTTCGCGATCACTGGGCACCGCGCACGCCGAGGCAAGACGCGGCGTACTTCGACGCTGGAAGAGGTCGCTGGGATCGGTCCGAAGCGGCGACGTGAGCTGCTCAATCACTTCGGCGGTCTGCAGGAGCTGTCCCGCGCCAGCGCCGAAGAAATCGCCAAAGCGCCCGGAATCAGTAAAAAGCTCGCCGAGTTGATTTATGACACTCTGCACAGTGAGTAGAATGCCCGTTCATTTCGCAGCCTAGTTGTGCCGATGAATATCCCCAACTTGCTTACCGTGCTCCGGGTCGCACTGATTCCGGTCTTCATCCTGCTGTTCTATCTGCCGTTCTCCTGGAGCTACTGGGCGGCCAGCGGCGTCTTCGCCGTTGCCGCCGTGACCGACTGGCTCGACGGCTATCTGGCACGCCGCTGGGAGCAGGGCACGCCGTTCGGCGCCTTCCTCGACCCGGTAGCCGACAAACTGATGGTGGCCGTGGCGTTGGTGCTGCTGGCTGCGGAGCATTCCAATCTGTGGCTGACCCTGGCGGCTGCGACCATCATCGGCCGCGAGATCGTCGTCTCTGCCTTGCGCGAGTGGATGGCCGAGCTGGGGGCTCGGGCACATGTGGCGGTATCCAATCTCGGTAAATGGAAAACCGCGGCGCAGATGCTGGCCCTGGTCATCCTGCTGGGCAATCCGCCTGTGTTCACCTTCTGGGTCGTGGTCGGATACATCCTGCTGGTGATCGCGGCGGTGCTGACATTGTGGTCGATGCTGCAGTACCTGCTGGCTGCCTGGCCGCACCTCAGCACCACCTCGGAAAAGAAATAAGTATTTTTGAATCAAAGGGTTGACGGCACGATTCGATTCTATAGAATGGCGCCCGTCGACAAGACAAGCGGGAATAGCTCAGTTGGTAGAGCACGACCTTGCCAAGGTCGGGGTCGCGAGTTCGAGTCTCGTTTCCCGCTCCAGTTTTACACGAGTCGCCAAGGCGGCTCGTTTGCTTCATGGCTGAGTTGCAGAGTGGTTATGCACCGGATTGCAAATCCGTGAACGCCGGTTCGATTCCGACCTCAGCCTCCAATCAAAAGGCCTCGTAGATCAATGATTTACGAGGCCTTTTTCATTCTCGCTAGTGCGCTTTGCATGCCTTGCGAGGACGCGGAGGGCTGTATATAGTCCGCCCTTCGCACAGCGCTACCGCCCGAATGGCGAAATCGGTAGACGCAGGAGACTTAAAATCTCTCGCCAGCAATGGCGTGCCGGTTCGAGTCCGGCTTCGGGCACCATTCATCTGTTTCTAGCTGGCCTACAAGTCTACGAAACTCATCCAATCGGCACTCTGGCCGGTTTTGTCATTTATGGCTGTCTCTTATTTCCCATTCTGAAATCGGCGAAAAGTGTTTGGCGCGGGTTAATGACGGCTAAGGCGTTCTGCTTGTCTATATCCGGCAAACCTAGGTGCCAATCAACGTCGTGATCTGATTGACGCTGATCACCTGGCCGCTCCAGATCATTTCGTAATGCGCGCTCTGGATGATTGAAGCCACTGGCCGCGGCGTCATCAGTGCCCAGCAGATATTGCCGGCAGAGCGAACCGAGTGATAGCGCAGGCCCATGCATCCTGCGCTTTTGACCTCGGCCCCGAGCTGGTTGGAGTGGGAGTAGTCGCTCGGCGCATAGATCGGGTCGGATAGTGGCACGACCGTCGCGTCTCTCAACCCCGTTTCGTTGAAGTTGGCTGTCAGCCCTCTGAAGACGAAGCGCTCATAATTGAGCTCCGGCACCTTCGACCAGTAGCTTTCCTGGTGGTAGCACACCTCGGCAATCGCGGTATCCATCCTGTCCGCCAGGTACAGCACGCCGAAGCTGCCGTTGCTGAAGCGCGATCCGGCAGGGTTGACGTGGGTGAAGGGGGCCGTCGCGTACGAGCAGCCAGCAATGCCGAAGGGAATCTGATCACGCGGGATCAGCTCCAGGCGACCAATCTCGTTCTGCAGCCTTGGATTGGTCAGCGCCTGGATCTGATAGAGGGCTTCGAAGTCCTCTGCGTCGGCGACGTCATCGAACAGGGCGATGGGCGGGAACTTGGAGTTGACCAGGCGATAGGCTTGTACCGGCTCATCCTCCAGCAGCGGCAGGTCGCTGAGCATTACCACTGAGCACCTCGCAGTGTGTCGATGCGCCGGAACGTCTCGTACAGCGAGATCATGTCGCCTTGCGCCATGACTTCCATTGGCGTGCGACCGTTGAAGAACTCGTTGTGATTCTCCATCAGGGCAAAGCCATAGACGTTATCGGGGTTGTCGAACATCACGCGCAATGCGGCATGGATATTCAGCACCAGGCTGATGCGCTGCATCTGATCGGAATCCAGGCTCACCGTCCACGACGAGTCCTTCTGGCTGGCACGGGCGTAGGTGCTGCGGGAAATTCGTAGCACTCGGCAGGCCTGCTCGGCCGAGGCCTTCCACTTGTCGAGAATGTTCAACGCCGCGCGCAGACCGGCTGCGCACTGGCTTTTCGAGAAGTCCTGAAGCTGGAGGGCTGTAGCAGTCATATAGAACCCTTCTTTGTGTCTGCAGATAAATTTATAGCATATTTTAATCTGCAGATTAAATTTGCTTACTTTCCCGAACGAAGAGAGGTCAGCGTCAGCGCCCGACAAACTTGATCACGGTCAATTTTAAACCGGCCCTCGAAGCGTAGATTCCACATCATCTTGTGTTCTTAGTCTGATCTTTAAACTAGATGATGTGCCAGGAGGTGCTGAGTGTATAAGGAGCGTGTCCCATATCGACCGCAGTCGTTGTTCAAGCGCGACGGCCAGGAGGTGCCTTTCGAGGGCGCCAAGATAGAGCGTGCGATCACTGCTGCTGGCCAGGCCACTGGGGAATTCGCGGCGATTGAGGCCAAGGCGCTCTCCGACGCGGTGCTGGCACGTCTGACGGAGTTCCGCAGCCTGGACGTGGAGCAGGTTCAGGATCGGGTCGAGCAGGTGCTGATGGAGGCCGGTTACTATCAGACCGCACGCGCCTACATCGTCTATCGCGAGCGGCATGGTCGTCTGCGGCGCGACCGCAAACACCTGATCGATGTAGCGGCGTCGATGAACGAATACCTGTCGCGCGAGGATTGGCGGGTGCAGGCCAACGCCAACCAGGGCTATTCACTGGGTGGGCTGATTCTCAACGTATCCGGCAAGGTGACGGCCAACTACTGGCTGGACGAGGTATACAGCGAGGAGGTCGGCCGGGCACACCGTGAGGCCGACCTGCACATCCATGACCTCGACATGCTGGCCGGATACTGCGCGGGTTGGTCGCTGCGCACGCTGCTGCATGAGGGTTTCAATGGCATCGCGGGGCGGGTCGAGGCGGGGCCGCCCAAGCATCTGTCCAGCGCGCTGGGGCAGATGGTCAACTTCCTCGGGACCCTGCAGAACGAATGGGCCGGCGCTCAGGCGTTCAGCTCGTTCGATACCTACCTCGCGCCTTTCGTGCGCAAGGACGGTCTGACCTACGACGAAATCCGCCAGGCCATTCAGGAGTTCATCTACAACCTCAACGTGCCGTCGCGCTGGGGGACACAGACGCCTTTCACCAACCTGACCTTCGACTGGGTCTGCCCCGAGGACCTGCGTGAGCAGGTGCCGGTGATCGGTGGCCAGGAGATGTCGTTCTGCTACGGCGACCTGCAGGACGAGATGGAGCTGATCAACCGCGCCTACATCGAGGTCATGATGGCCGGCGACGCGAAAGGGCGGGTGTTCACCTTCCCGATCCCGACCTACAACATCACCCACGACTTCCCCTGGGACAGCGACAACGCCACGCGTCTGTTCGACATGACCGCGCGCTATGGCTTGCCGTACTTCCAGAACTTCCTCAATTCGGACATGCAGCCTAATCAGGTGCGCTCGATGTGCTGCCGCCTGCAACTGGACGTGCGTGAGCTACTGAAACGCGGCAACGGGCTGTTCGGCTCAGCGGAGCAGACGGGGTCCCTTGGCGTGGTGACCATCAACTGCGCGCGCCTCGGCTATCGCCATCGGCAGGATCTGCCCGGCCTGCTACAGCGCCTGGATGCGCTGCTGGACATGGCGTACGAAAGCCTGGAGGTCAAACGCAAGGTCATTCAGCACCACATGGATGCAGGGCTCTATCCCTACACGCGGCGCTACCTGGGCACGCTGCGCAATCACTTCTCCACCATTGGTGTGAACGGCCTGCACGAAATGCTACGCAACTTCACCGGCGACCGCGAAGGCATGCACACCGAGCTGGGGCGTGAGCTGGCGCTGCAGGTGCTCGATCATGTGCGGGCGCGCCTGGTGCAGTTCCAGGAACGCAGTGGCCATCTCTACAACCTCGAAGCCACGCCGGCCGAGGGCACTACCTACCGTTTCGCCAAGGAGGACCAGAAGCGTTTCCCCGACATCCTCCACGCTGGGACGGTCGATGCGCCTTACTACACCAACTCCTCGCAACTGCCAGTCGGCTTCACTGACGATCCCTTCGAAGCCTTGGCCCTGCAGGACGAGCTGCAATGTAAGTACACCGGCGGCACCGTGCTGCACCTGTACATGGCTGAGCGGATTTCTTCGGCGCAGGCCTGCAAACAACTGGTGCGCACGGCGCTGTCGCGCTTCCGCCTGCCGTACCTGACCATCACCCCGACCTTCTCCATCTGCCCGGTGCACGGTTACCTGGCTGGTGAACATGAGTTTTGCCCAAAGTGCGACGAGGTACTGCTGCAAAAACAGCAGTGCTGCGGCGCCTGCGGCGGATGAGGACCTCATCCAGCACTAACCACCACAAGGAGCGACACCATGAACGCACAACTGAAACTTCCCGAAGCCCAGCGGCAGCGCTGCGAGGTCTGGACCCGGGTGATGGGCTATCACCGGCCAGTGACGGCCTTCAACCTGGGCAAGCAGTCCGAGCATCGCGAGCGCCGTCATTTCGTCGAGCCACGTTGATTGCGCCGTGAGTCCGGGCCATTACGATGGCCCGGACTTCGCCATCTTCATTCCTGGAGTGACGGCCATGCCTCCATCTCCCTTGCATCCAGCCCGCCAGGCGTTGCGCATTGGTGGGCTGCAGCCGATGACGACCCTCGACTACCCCGATCACCTGGCCTGCGTGCTGTTCTGCCAGGGCTGCGCATGGCGCTGCCGCTATTGCCACAACCCGGAGCTGATCCGCTGCGGTGCAACGAACGCCGAATGGAGCTGGGCCAAGGTGTTGGATTTCCTGCAGCAGCGCCAGGGACTGCTGCAGGCGGTGGTGTTTTCCGGTGGCGAGGCTACCCTGCAGCTAGCGTTGCCGTCGGCCATGCGTCGGGTACGCGAACTGGGTTTCAAGGTCGGCTTGCACAGCGCCGGGATCAAACCGGCTTCGTTCGGACGCGCACTGGCGCATTGCAACTGGGTCGGTTTCGACGTCAAGGCATTGGAGGAAGAGTCGGCCCTGATCACCGGCGTCAGCGGCAGCGGCCAGGCCAACTGGAAAAGCCTGGAGCTGCTGCTGGCCAGCGGTGTGAGCTACGAATGCCGCACCACGGTGCATTGGGACCTGTTCGATTGCCGGCACCTGCGACGTCTGGGCGAACGCCTGGCGGCTCAAGGCGTACGCCGCTTCGCAGTGCAGCTGGCTCGCTCGCAGCGGATGCTCGACGAGCAGTTGGGCACTGCTGCCACACCACCGCAGGCGGCAGAGCTCTGGCCTTACTTCGAGCAACTGTTCGAACGTTTTGAACTGCGCGCGGCCTAGGCCAATGGCTGAAAGAGTGTCGGAAATACCCCGGGGACCGCTCGACCACCAAGGCCCCGACATTCTAGTAACCCCTGTGCCTCGATCCGGGCGGGGGAGGAGACAACATGCTGATTACCGATAAGCGCAAGGCCCTGGCCATTCCGGCGATCCTGCGCCTGGGCTTTCGCCCATTCTTTCTGTTCGGCGCGGGACTGGCCGTATTGGCCGTGCCGCTGTGGATCATGGCGCTCTACGGCGGCCCTATCGCCGAGCCACAGGGTGGTTGGCTGGCCTGGCACCGCCACGAGCAGACGTTCGGCTTCGCCGGGGCCATCATCGCGGGCTTCCTGCTGACGGCGGTGCAGACCTGGACGGGGCGACCGAGCCTGTCGGGCAGACCACTGGCCTGGCTGGCCGCACTCTGGTTGCTGGGGCGTCTGAGCTGGTGGCTGCCTTCGTCCTGGTTGCTGCTGGTGGCCAACGTGGCGTTTCTACTCGCGGTCGCGGTAGTCATGGCCCGGCTGCTCTGGGCGGTGCGTCAGCGACGCAATTACCCGATCGTACTGGTGCTGGCGTTGCTGGCTGCGGCGGATCTGCTCAGTCTGCTCGGCGTGGTGTTCGGGCACGAGTCCTGGCAACGCCAGGGCTGCCTGACGGCCATCTGGCTGGTGGCCGCGATGATGACAGTGATCGGCGGGCGGGTGATTCCCTTCTTCACCCAACGCGGGCTGGGCCGGACAGAGGCAGTACAGCCCTGGGTCTGGCTGGATGTGGCCCTGCTGGTCGGCAATGTGCTAATGGCAGTGCTCACCGCTGCCGGACTGCTGCTGCAGCCTCATTGGCTCGGCACGATCCTGCCGCTGGCTCTGGGGCTGGGGCACGGGATTCGTCTCTACCGCTGGTTCGATGCCGGTCTGCTGCGGGTGCCGCTGCTGTGGTCGCTGCACCTGGCCTATGCCTGGCTGGTAGTGGCTTGCATTGCGCTTGCGGCGTCGCAGCTGGGCGCTGCGCTGGCTTTCAGCCAGGCATTGCATGGGCTGACCATCGGTGCGATGGGCGGCCTGATCCTGGCCATGTTGGCACGGGTGTCGCTGGGCCATACGGGAAGGGCGCTGCAGTTGCCACGCGGTTTCGCCATCGCCTTCGTCGCGCTCAATCTGGCCGCGCTGGTCAGGGTCTTCGGCGTGTCCTTCGCCTACCAGCCGGCGCTCTGGCTGGCAGCCCTGGCCTGGAGCCTGGCCTTTGCACAATATCTCTACTGCTACGGGCCCATGCTGTGTCGGCCACGTGTCGATGGTCATCCGGGCTAGGGGCCAGAAAACAAGTGACCTCACTGCCGCCGCGCACTCCTGCTTGGGGCGCGCGGCGGCAGGGGCTTATTGATAGCCGACCGATTCACCCAACGCGCGAGGGAACAGCAGGTTGTTTTCCAGATGGATGTGTTGCATCAGGTCGCGGCGTAGTTCATCCAGCCCGCCGTAAAGCGCTCGCCAGGTGTTGCAGGCGTTGGCAGGCGGCTGCATGCCATTGGTCAATGCCACCATACGCTCCAGGGCATCGCCGTGCTGGTCATGCTCATAGCGCATTACCGAAACCGGCGCACCCAGCATCACACCACCGCCGCGCTGGATCATCGGAAAGAGGATCTGCTCCTCCTTCTGCATGTGGCTTTCCAGTTCCTGCAGCAGATTCATCAACAGATCCGTCAGGCCCAGCGGGCAGTGCTCGCGGCCGCCGTGCACCTGTTCGACACGGGCCGCGAGGCGAATCAGCTCCGGCAACTGCTGGCGATGGACGTCGTGGTAGCGCTCCAGGATGTGATCGATAAGTTGCTCTGGCGGCGCCGTGCGCCAATCTTCTTCATTCCCTATTTCGCCGTCGAGCGAAAGCAGCTGTCGTTGTACCTGTTCGGCATCAATGCCGCGCTCCTGTGCTGCCTGGCGAAGGCTTTTCTGGCCGCCGCAGCAGAAATCGAGGTGGAACTCATGGAGAACCCGGGTCGCACCGGGGATGTTGCAGGCGATGTGGCCGAGGGTGTGGTCGAGCAGTTGGCTGGCCATGCATGGCTCCTTTCAGGCTGGTTTGTGCCTGTGCCCATCGCAAACACCGTGCCGGGGCAAGACTTGACGACAATCAAGGGCTAGCGCGGCTTACAGGTCTAATCTACCCGGCATGAATCAGGTCCGGGGCACCCGAAATGGTAGATTTCACTCCCTTGCAGAACACCTTGCTCGCCGACCTGACAGGCGAGTTGCCCAGCGCTGTACGCCTGCAGCGACTAGTGGTCAGCCTGCGTGAAGTCTTCGCCTGCAGTGCGGTGGTGCTATTGCGCCTGGATGGCGACAATCTGCGACCTCAGGCTGCGGTCGGGCTCAGCCACGAAACCCTGGGGCGCAGCTTCGCAGTTGCCAGGCACCCGCGTCTGGCACTGATCATGGAGCAGCGCGCGCCGGTACAGTTTCCGGCCGATAGCGAGCTGCCCGATCCTTACGATGGCTTGTTGCAGCACAGCCCGGACGAGCCGCTACCGGTGCACGACTGCATGGGGATGAGCCTGGTGGTCGATGGTCGTACGTGGGGCGCGGTGACGCTCGATGCCTTGCGCCCCGGCACCTTCGACCGCCGCGCCGGCGAACGGCTGCAGCGCTATGGCCTGTTGATCGAGGCGGCGCTGCGGACCTGTCGACTGGAGAACGAGATTCGCAGCCTGCGTCTGGTCCGCTCTGAGCCGGGCGAGGAGGGTGACGAGGCGGCGGGCATGATTCTGGGCGATAGCCCAATCCTCACGCAGTTGCTCGACGAGCTCGGCGTGGTGGCTGAATCCGAATTGCCGGTGTTGCTGCAGGGCGAAACCGGCGTCGGCAAGGAATTGTTTGCCCGTTGGCTGCATGCCCATTCGCCCCGCGCGCGCAAGCCGCTGGTGTACGTCAATTGTGCAGCTCTGCCAGAGACGCTGGCGGAAAGCGAGCTATTCGGGCATGTGCGCGGCGCGTTTTCCGGCGCCACGCAGGATCGGCCCGGGCGCTTCGAGGCCGCCAACGGCGGCACGCTGTTTCTCGACGAGATCGGTGAGCTGCCGCTGTCGATCCAGGCCAAGTTGCTGCGTGCCCTGCAGAACGGCGAGATTCAGCGCCTGGGCTCGGACCGCACGCGGCATGTCGATGTCCGGGTGATCACCGCGACCAACCGACGGCTGTGGGAAGAGGTTCGTGAGGGGCGATTCAGGGCCGACCTCTATCATCGTCTGTCGGTCTACCCGGTACACATCCCGTCGCTGCGCGAGCGGGGCAGGGACATCCTGCTGCTGGCCGGGCACTTTCTCGAGCTAAACCGCGCGCGCCTGGGCCTGCGCTGCCTGCGTCTGGCGGCCGATGCCGAGGAAGCGCTGCTTGGCTATTGTTGGCCAGGCAATGTGCGTGAACTGGAACACGTGATCAGCAGGGCTGCGCTCAAGGTATTGAGCCAGGCCGAGTCGCGTACCGCTTTGCTCAGTATCGGTGCATCCTGGTTGGGTCTGGAAGGCCCGGTCTCGCTGCCGGCAAGTGCCCCTGCAGCGCCGCGCCCGGTCGCCAGCGAGAGCCTGCAGCAGAGCGTGGATCGCTATCAGCGGGAGCTGATCCGCAACGCACTGAGCGAGCATGGTGGTAAGTGGGCCGCCACTGCACGGACGCTGGCCGTCGATCCGAGCAACCTGCGCAAGCTGGCAAGGCGATTGAACCTTCTTTGATTGCGAACAGCAGGTGAGATGCGCTAGACCGCAAGAGCTTTATTCCAGCGGCACCAGGCGTACCTGGGCGATATCGGCACTCGCTTTCTCTTGCGGCTCTGCCAGATCCATACCCCAATCGCCATGCTCATACCAATCGTCGCCGAGCATCTCGACCGGGTGCATGGTGCGGTCTGCGCCATTGCCGCAGGCCAGCGAATCAGCCGGGCAATAGCGATCACAGCCCCAGCAGATGCGATCAGGGCGGCTCGGGTGCAAGGGAAACTTCTTGGCCATTTCAGCGTTTCCTGCCTGGCTTGTCGTCCTCTCAAGCCTAGTGGCGCCAGTTGTGGCGGCCTTGATCGATATCAAGTTTCGGCGCATTCGGCGCCGTGAGGAAACGGCCGGACCGACTTGATCGCAGTCAAGGCGACCGCTGTGATGCGTCGCCTAGAGTGGCGCCTCGCTGTCGAAGCAGGAGTCGAATCATGCATCTGGTCTGTCCCGCGGGAAGTCTTCCCGCCCTCAAGGCCGCGCTGAATCAGGGGGCGGATGCCATCTACGTGGGCTTTCGCGATGACACCAATGCCCGTCATTTTGCCGGCCTGAATCTGGATGAGCGCCAGCTGGACACGGGCTTGCAGCTCATCCGTCAGCGCGGCCGCCAGCTCTATGTCGCGGTCAACACCTACGCCCAGGCGCAGGGCTGGAAGCGCTGGCAGCGCGCCGTGGACCAGGCCGCCGCACTCGGAGTGGACGCGCTGATTGCCGCCGATCCAGGTGTGCTGGCATATGCCAGCCGCCATCATCCCGACCTCAGCCTGCATCTCTCGGTGCAGGGGTCTGCCACCAACGCCGCGGCCCTGGCGTTCTACCAGCAGCGCTACAACATCCGCCGCGCGGTGCTACCGCGGGTGCTGTCACTGGCCCAAGTGCGCCAGGTGGCGGAAAAGAGCAGCGTGCCGCTGGAGGTCTTCGCCTTCGGCAGCCTGTGCATCATGGCCGAGGGGCGCTGCCACCTGTCGTCCTACGTTACCGGCGAGTCGCCCAATCTGTGCGGTGTCTGTTCGCCGGCCAAGGCCGTGCGCTGGCAGGAAGATGCCCAGGGCCTGAATTCGCGTCTGGGCGGCGTGCTGATCGACCGTTATGCGCCGGGCGAGCCGGCGGGCTATCCGACTCTGTGCAAGGGACGGTTCCTGGTCGAGGGCCAGCGCTTCCACGCCCTGGAGGAACCCACCAGCCTCAACACCATCGATCTGATCCCGCAGTTGGCCGGAATGGGCATCGCCGCGGTGAAAATCGAAGGACGCCAGCGCAGTCCGGCGTATGTCGAGCAGGTCACGCGGGTCTGGCGTGAAGCGCTGGATGCCCATGCAACTGGCCATTTCGCCGTTCAGGAACGCTGGCGCCAGGAGTTGGCGCGGCTGTCCGAGGGCAGCCAGACCACGCTTGGCGCCTATCATCGATCCTGGCAATGAGGAAGCTATGAAACTGAGTCTGGGCCCCGTCCTGTTCTACTGGAGTCGCAGCAAACTGCTGGACTTCTATGCCGAGATGGCCGAACAACCACTCGACATCATCTACCTGGGCGAAACGGTTTGCTCCAAGCGCCGCGCGCTGTCGTTGGACGACTGGCTGCAACTGGCCCGTGAACTGCGCACATGCACTGGCGCCGAGCTGGTGCTGTCCGGGCTGGCGCTGGTTGAGGCAGCCTCCGAACTGGCGAGCCTGCGCCGCCTGTGCGACAACGGCGAGCTGCTGGTCGAGGCCAACGACATGGGGGCGGTACAGCTGCTTGCCGACCGCGGCCTGCCTTTCGTCGCCGGGCCGGCGCTGAACCTGTACAACGCTCATGCCTTGCACGAGTTGATAACGTGCGGGCTGCAACGCTGGGTTCCACCCGTGGAATGCTCCGGGCAACTGCTGCACGATTGCCTGCAACAACTCGACGCCCTGCAGATCGAACGCCCGGAAGTGGAACTGTTCGCCTACGGCCATCTACCGCTGGCCTACTCGGCGCGCTGCTTCACGGCGCGTGCCGAGAACCGGCCCAAGGACGACTGCCAATTCTGCTGCCAGAACTATCCCGAGGGCATCGCGCTGCTCAGCCAGGAGGCGCAGCCGTTGTTCACCATCAACGGCATCCAGACCCTGTCTGCGGAGGTCAGCAATCTTCTCGCCGACTATCCGACCCTTGCCGATAGTGGAGTGGACATCCTGCGCCTGAGCCCGCGTAGCGAAGGTATGGCGCAGGTAATCGGGGACTTCGCCGCGGTGCGCGACGGAGGCCTGCCGCCCCTGGCAGTGAGCGGCTGCAACGGTTACTGGCATGGCCTTCCGGGCATGCTGACGGCGCAGGGGCTGAACCCATGACCCTGGCCCAACGACTGGTGAAACTGGGCACGCCGCTATTGCCACTTGGTCAGTACGTACCCTTTGCCGTACAGCGCCGGCTGATCGAAAGCGCGGCGGCCCGGTTGTTCGCCAAGCCACTGGCCGAGGGTGCGTTCGATCTGCTGGCAGGCCGTTGGCTGTGCATCGAAATCAGCGATCTGGGCCTGGCCTGGTGCATCAGTTGTGTCGGCACCCGGCTGCTGGTGCGCCGCCGTGAAACCGTGGACGTGACCATTCGCGGCAGGTGGCGCGACTTCCTTCTGCTGGCCAGCCGTCGGGAAGATCCGGATACCCTGTTCTTTCGCCGTCACCTGGTGATCGAAGGCGACACCGATCTGGGGCTGGGTGTGAAGAATCTGCTGGACGCGCTTGAACCGCAGGAGCTTTCACCCAGGGCCTGGCAGCTGATCCAGGCGATTGGCGAAGCCGTGCACTGAGTGATGATGACCACCTGCTGAGTCAGCCTGAATCCTGACCAGCTCCTGCGCTTCGCTGTAGCCGTTGCTGGAGGTCGCGCGCGTCGTAGGGCGCTCGCACCTTCACGTCGTTATCGAAGTAACAGTAAAGATCGCGCGCCGTGCGGCGGGGCTTATGTGCCTGGTCGATCAACCGGGCATCGTCGGGTTGGCCTCCGGCAGTCCAGGTTTCGATGCGTTGCTGCCAATGCTGCAGGGCTTCAGTCGAATACCCGCTGACATAGAGCTCGGCATCGCCATGCAGACGCAAGTAGAGGAAATCGGCGGTGATGTCTTCGGCATAAGGCCATTTGCCCGCCGTGTCTGCCACCACCAGGGCGATGCCGTGTTGGCGCAGCAGCTCGATGAACGCCGGATCGCAGAAACTGGCATTGCGAACCTCCACGGCATGCCGCAGTGGGCGATCCGCTGCGGCGTCCAGGTAGCCGGCCACATGCAGTCGGGCGGAGGCGTGACGGGCGAGACTGCGGGCCTGGTCGGTATCGGTTGGCAGCTTGGCGACGAACTCGGCGAAGAGGGTTTCGTCGAAGCGGAAGCTGGGTGGGAACTGCCAGAGGATGGGGCCGAGCTTTTCCTTAAGACTCAGCAGGCCGGACGCGAAGAAGTTGGCCAGCGGTTCGTCGATGTCGACCAGACGGCGCACATGGGTGATGAAGCGCGGCGCCTTGACACTGAAGACGAAGTCGTCGGGCGTCTGTGCTGCCCACTTGCTGTAGCGCTCGGGCGCCTGCAGGCCGTAGAACGAACCGTTGATCTCAATGCTGTTCACCTCGCGCGAGGCGAACTCCAGTTCGCGCCGCTGCGCCAACCCCCTGGGGTAGAAGTCGCCGCGCCAGGGCGCGTAGCGCCAGCCGGAAATACCGATGCGTACATCACTCATGCTGCCGCCTCCCAACGTCTCCGGTAGCGCTGTCGGGACACAACGAAAAGACCATGACACCACCTCGCAACTGGCATGAGTCATTGGATACCTGGCAGGTGCCGGTCATTCGAGCAAATTTTCTCTGAACCGCAGGCCTCGCGGGCGGCCACAACTGTATGGACCTGTGCGGAGGAAATTCGAGATGTCCGGTGAACTCAGTCTGCTATTCATTGCGCTCGGCGTGATCGTCATCCTGCTCGACCTATGGGCCATCGTCAGCGTCTTCCGCAGCGACAAGGGGGTAGAGACGAAAGCCCTGTGGTCGCTGCTGATCGTGCTGTTCCCGGTACTGGGATTGGGCCTGTGGGGCCTGTTCGGACCGCGAGGCATGAGCCCGCCGCCGTCCTCGCCGGAGCACAGCAAGTAACGACGGCGACCTGCAGAGAACAGGAGGATGAGATGAACGTTGAGACTGCCTCGGCGCTGGCCATACGTGCTGGCAATGGTCGGTACGGAGACGAGCACCATGCCTAGGGCCATCTGGAAAGGCGCCATCAGTTTCGGTCTGGTTCATATCCCCGTTGCCCTGGTGACCGCAACGTCGACCCAGGGCGTGGACTTCGACTGGCTGGACAAGCGCAGCATGGAGCCGGTCGGTTACAAGCGGGTGAACAAGGTCACCGGCAAGGAAGTGAGCAAGGAAAACATCGTCAAGGGCGTGGCCTACGAGAAAGGCCGCTACGTGGTGATCAGCGAAGAAGAGATTCGCGAAGCGCACCCCAAGTCGACGCAGACCATCGATATCTTCGCTTTCGTCGACAGCGCGCAGATTCCCCTGCAGCACATCGACAAGCCGTATTACCTGGCCCCGGATCGACGGGGTGAGAAAGTCTATGCGCTGCTGCGCGAAGCGCTGAGCAGCACCAACAAGGTGGCCCTGGCTCATGTGGTGCTGCACACCCGCCAGCACCTTGCGGCCCTGATGCCGATCGACTCGGCAATGGTGCTGGTAATCCTGCGCTGGCCGAGCGAGGTGCGTGGGCTGGACACGCTGGAACTGGATGATTCGGTGACCAAGCCCAAGCTGGCCAAAAGCGAGCTGGACATGGCCAAGCGCCTGATCAAGGACATGAGCGCCGACTGGCAGCCTGAGGAGTATCAGGACAGCTTCCAGGACCGCATCATGGCGCTGGTGGAGAAGAAGGCCAAGGCCGGCAAGATCGAGAACGTCGAGCGCGTCGAAGGCGAGGAGGAGCGGCGCAGTGCCGATGTCATCGACCTGACCGAACTGCTCAAACGCAGCCTGGGCGGCAAGCCCGACAGCAAGGCGAAAGCCAAGCCCAAGGCCAGCACGCCCCGCAAGAGCCCCAAGACTGCACGCAAATAAGCCGGGATACCGACCATGGCCAGAGCGCAGAGCGAATACAACCGCAAACGCAATTTCGAGCAGACCAGCGAACCGCGCGAACAACCGCGCGAACAACCGCGCAAGCGCCGCAGCAAGGCCGGTGCGCTGCGTTTCGTGGTGCAGAAGCACGATGCGCGCCGCCTGCACTACGACTTTCGCCTGGAGCTGGACGGCACTCTGAAGAGCTGGGCGGTGCCCAAGGGGCCGAGCCTGGACCCGACGCAAAAGCGCCTGGCGGTGCACGTCGAAGACCATCCGCTGGATTACGCCAGCTTCGAAGGCAGCATCGCCGAAGGCAACTATGGCGCCGGCGATGTGATCGTCTGGGACCATGGTATCTGGCAGCCGCAGGGCGACCCGACGGCTGCCTACCAGGCCGGCAAGCTCAAGTTCACTCTGGTGGGCGAGAAACTTTCCGGGGACTGGACGCTGGTGCGCACTCGTCTGCGCGGCAGTGGCGACAAGGAGCAGTGGCTACTGATCAAGGAACGCGACGACATCGCGCGCCCCGGCGACGAGTACGACATCGTCGAGGCGCAGCCGCAAAGCGTGATCAGCGGCGCGCTGGTGGGAGGCCCAAGCAAGGTGGCCAAGCGCAAGGCATCGACGAAACCCGCAAAAAGTCGCAAGGCCCAGACGGAGTTCCCCGACAGCCTAGCGCCGCAGCTGGCGACCCTAGCCGAGCGTCCGCCCGAAGGCGACTGGCTGTATGAGGTGAAGTTCGACGGTTATCGCATCCTGGCGCGGGTGCGCGGCGATGAGGTGCGTCTGTTCACCCGCAATGGCCATGACTGGACGGAGCGCCTGCCGCAGCAGGCCAAGGCTCTGGCCAAGCTGGGCCTGAGCGATAGCTGGCTGGACGGAGAGGTCGTGGCGCTCAATGAGCAAGGCCTGCCGGATTTCCAGCAACTGCAGAATGCCTTCGATATCGGCCGCAGTCACGATCTCATCTACTACCTGTTCGATGCGCCGTTTCTCAACGGCGAAGACATGCGCGAGGTGCCCCTGGAGACTCGGCGCGGCAAACTCAAGACTGCATTGGGCAGCACGCGGCGCAGCCCGCTGCGTTTTTCGGAGGCTTTTACCGCCCATCACAGGGACATCGTCGAGAGCGCCTGCGCCATGTCGCTGGAAGGCGTCATCGGCAAGCGCTCGGGCAGCCTTTACGTGTCGCGCCGCAGCGCGGACTGGATCAAGCTCAAATGCCGTCTGCGCCAGGAGTTCGTCATCGTCGGCTACACCAAGCCGCAGGGCAGTCGCAGCGGCTTTGGCGCGCTGCTGTTGGCGGTGAACGAGGCGGGCGGGCTGCGCTATGCCGGGCGGGTCGGCACCGGCTTCGGGGAAGCCTCGCTCAAGGCCCTGCATGAGCAGTTGCGCAAGCTGGGGCGAGACGAGTCGCCACTCGAGCGGAAACTGACCGCTGCCCTGGCCCGCGGTGTGAGCTGGGTTGAGCCGCAACTGGTCGGCGAGGTCGAGTTCGCCGAATGGACGCGTGAAGGCATCGTGCGCCAGGCCAGCTTCATCGCCTTGCGCAGTGACAAGCCGGCGGCGCAGATCGTTCGTGAGCATCCGCGCATGCCGGAAGCTGCAACAGAGAAACAGACAAGGAAAGCCGAAAGTTCGCGCAAGTCATCCGCCAAGCCGGTAGTGGCCGGGGTGCCGATCAGCAATCCGCAACGGGTGATCGACCCGGACAGCGGCACCACGAAACTGCAGCTCGCCCAGTTCTATGCGGATATCGCCGCATGGTTGCTGCCGTACCTGCGCAACCGGCCAGTCTCGCTGGTGCGGGCGCCGGACGGGGTAGAGGGGGAACAATTCTTCCAGAAGCATGCCGAGCGCCTGGCAATCCCCAACATCAAGCATCTCGATCCCAAGCTGGATCCCGGACACGCGCGCCTCATGGAAATCGACAGTGTGCCAGCCCTGGTCGGTGCAGCGCAGATGGGCTGCATCGAGTTCCACCGCTGGGGCGCTACCAGCGACCGCATCGAAACGCCCGATCATTTCGTGCTCGATCTCGACCCGGACCCGGCGCTGCCGTGGCGCAGCATGCTGGAGGCGACCCGTCTGACCCTGAGCGTGCTCGACGAACTGGGTCTGCAGGCCTTTATCAAGACCAGCGGTGGCAAAGGCATGCACATCATCGTGCCGCTTGCCCGGCACGCCGGCTGGGATACGGTCAAGGGCTTCGCCAAGGCCCTGGCGCAGTTCATGGCCAGGCAGCTACCCGAGCGATTCACCGCGACGTCGGGGCCGAAGAATCGGGTGGGGAAAATCTTCATCGACTATCTGCGCAACGGCCGTGGCGCCAGTACGGTGTCGGCCTACTCGGTGCGCGCGCGGCCCGGCCTGCCGGTGTCGGTGCCGGTCGCCCGGGACGAGCTGGATGGCCTGCGCAGCGCCCAGCAGTGGACGCTCGCCAATCTGCAGCAGCGCCTCGATGGGCTGCGCCAGGACCCCTGGGCCGGCTACGCCAACCGTCAGCGCCTGAGCCGCGCCATGTGGGACAGACTCGGCGCCGAGCCGCCATGAGCAGCGCAGTCAGATCAGCAACAGAACCAGCAAGGCGGCGCAGGCGCCGAGCAGGGCGGTGACGCGGGCCGAACTCAAGGCCAAGGCGTGTCCACGCGATCTGCGGGTAAAGCGCCCCTGCACCTCGTGCAGGCCATCGACGCTGTGAAAGAGGTTGTCGCTTGTCGATTCCGGCTGGCCCTCGCTCAACTGGCCCTGCCAGGCGCGACGCGCCAGGAGCCGGTCGAGCAAGCCCGGAAAGAACAGCGTGCCGAGGATGGCCTTGAGCGTCGGCAGGCCGACCCACAGCTCCCTTGGCGGTGCGCTGGCGACGCTGAGAATGGCACGCGCCGCGACGCCGGGGTCATGGATGGGCGGCACGGGCTGCAGCCGTTGCCCCAGCTTGTTGCGGGCCCAGTCGAACTGAGGGGTATTGATCGCAGGAAGCTGCACCATGCAGACCTTGACCTCGCTGCGCTGGTGAATGAGTTCGCAGCGTAGCGAGTCGGTGAAGCCGCGCAGCGCGAACTTCGCGGCGCAATAGGCCGACTGCAAAGGAATGGCGCGATAGGCGAGTGCCGAACCGACCTGGATGATCACGCCTCGATTACGTGCGCGCATCAGGGGCAGCGCCGCCAGGGTGCCATGTACGGCGCCGAGGTAGGTCACCTCGGTAACGCGCCTGATCTCCTCCGGCGTCAACTGCTCGATCGCAGCGAACACCGTGACCAGCGCCGAATTGACCCAGACGTCGATGGGGCCGAGTTCGGCCTCGAAACGTTGCGCCGCCAGCGCCACGGCATTGGCATCGGCCACGTCCGCGCTGATCGCCAGGGTCGGCGTGCCATAGACCTCCAGCTCCGATGTCGCCGCTGCCAGCCCCTCGTCGCTACGAGCCAGCAAGCCGACGGCATAGCCCGCGGCAGCGAAAGCATGCGCGGTGGCCCGGCCGACACCGGCGCTGGCCCCGCAGATCACCACCACGGGGCAATCGTCTTTTTTCATTCAAACAGCCTCAGGATCACTTCTTGTGCTTACCCGGCAGCAGCGAACCGAACAATTGCTTGGCGGTTTGCGCAAGGATGCCGCGCTGGTCCGGGTCGACCTGCAGCAGGGTGGAGGCGAACTGCTTGGCCTGCTCCAGGCTGATATGCGGCGGCAATGGTGGGACATCCGGGTCGGTGCGAAATTCCAGCAGCACCGGGCGATCTGCAGCGAGAGCCTGCTCCCAGGCCGGGCCGACATCCTCTTCACGCTCGATCAACAGGCCGAGCAGGCCAATGGAGTTGGCGAAGGTGTGGTAGGGCACGTCGGGGATATTCTGCGAAGCCTCGAATTTCGGGTCGCCTTCCATCACCCTCTGCTCCCAGGTGACCTGGTTGAGGTCCTGATTGTTGAACACTGCGAGCACCCATTGCGGGTTCTGCCACTCGCGCCAGTACTTGGCCACGGTGATCAGCTCAGCCAGGTTATTCATCTGCATGGCGCCGTCACCCACCAGGCCGACCACCGGACGGTCCGGGTGGGCGAACTTGGCGGCGATGGCGTAAGGCACCGCCGCGCCCATCGAGGCCAGGCCGCCGGACAGCGAGCAGAGCATGTCGCGGCGTATCTTCAGATCGCGGGCATACCAGTTGGCGCAGGAGCCGGAGTCGCAAGTGACCACGGCGCGCTCCGGCAGCCGCGGCGACAACTCGTAGACCACCCGCTGCGGGTTGATCGGGTTGGCCGAGACCATGGCGCGGCTTTCCAGCGTCTGGTCCCAGTCCCTGCGCCACGCCTCGATGGTGGTGCGCCAGCTGTCATCCTGCTTGGCCTCCAGCAGGGGCAGCAGGGCACGAAGGGTCTCGGCGGCATTGCCCTGCAGATTGACCTCCATTGGATAGCGCAGGCTGAGCATGTCCGGCTGGATGTCGATCTGCACGCCACGCGCATGTCCTTCTGCGGGCAGGAACTCGGAGTAGGGGAAGCCCGAGCCGATCATCAGCAGGGTGTCGCATTCCTCCATCATCTTGTAGCTCGGCACCGTACCGAGCAGGCCGATGGAGCCGGTGACCCAAGGCAACTCGTCAGGCAGCACGGCCTTGCCCAGCAGCGCCTTGGCCACCCCGGCGCCGAGTTTCTGCGCCACTTCGAAGACCTCATCACTGGCATTCAGCGCCCCGGCGCCTACCAGTATGGCGACCTTGTTGCCGCTGTTGAGCACTTCGGCAGCGCGCTGCAGATCCGCGTCATAGGGCACGACGCACGGGTGGCTGTAGCCGATGCCGCTGTGCACGGTGCCGTGCTTGTGCGCTGGCTCGGCGTACTCGGCCTCCTGCAGATCGTTGGGCAGGATGATCGCCGTCACCCGGCGCTCACCGATGGCGGTGCGGATGGCACGGTCGATCAGATGACGCACCTGCGCCGGTGCGCTGGCCTGCTGGACGAAGGCGCCGGCGACGTCCTTGAACACCGAGACCAGGTCCAACTCCTGCTGGTAATGCCCGCCAAGCGCGGTGCGCGCCTGCTGTCCGGTTATCGCCAGCACCGGCATATGGTCCATGCGCGCATCGTAAAGGCCGGTGAGCAAATGGGTCGCGCCGGGGCCGGAGGTGGCGATACAAACCCCTAGCTCGCCGGAGAACTTGGCATCTGCCGCAGCCATGAAGGCAGCCATTTCTTCGTGTCGGGCCTGGATGAACTTGATCTTCCCATCGGCCCGGCGAAGCGCCCCGAACACGCCGTTGATGCCATCGCCGGGGTAGCCATAAATGCGCCGAACGCCCCACTGGTAAAGCCGTTCGACGATGAAATCTCCGACTGTCGTGGTCATCTGCACCCTCCGCTAGATCGAGTTTCGGCCAGACGAGGCAGCGGTAACCAGGCGGCTACCGCTGTCATGACCGCTGATTAGGGTGGACGTGAGGCAGCGGCGGAAGTTTCTACTGTTTGACCTGCGGTCAGCGCGGGGCGCCCCAGGGCGGCGATTATTGGTTGGGGTTGTCCAGGAACAGGATTTCCGTCTCCTGGCTGTACTCATAGGGCGTGGCCTCGATGTCCGGTGAGGAGTACTGGAGATTGCTGACCAGCAGCCCGACTCGCTTGCTGTTGGCGTCGCCCTCGAAGACATTGATGAACACCCTGTTACCCGAGCAGTCGCGCTCTACATAGGCGCCGCAGTTGCCGGAATTGTCGGATTCGCTTGCGCTGAACAGCGTTTTGACTGCCCAGCCATCGAACACCACCAACGAATAGCTGCTCTCCGACGTACCTTGGCCCGAACCCGCGCCGCCAATGATCACCGCAGAATGGCTGGTGCTGTATTCGTCCAGGGTGCGAATCTGGTTGTACTGCCCGCCGAATTCGTCCAAAGGTCGTGCTTCGCCGATCTGGGGGCGTACCAGCAGGTAGCCGGCCCAGAAATTGCGCCCGGCGTTCTCGTAGGACACGGAAGCGAGATAGGCCTGCTCACCGCCCTTGAGGGTGATGGGCAGCAACTTGTCGATGCTCGGCCCCATTTCATTGATTTCCTCGGGTGACCAGGCGGCGATCTGAGTAGGCGACGGCGGCGTCGGGGGCGCGGCGAAGACGGTGGCGGCAGAACAGGCGAGGGCGGCGATAGCCAGTGAGCGCATGACGAGGTCCCTGTAGTCGGTTGGTTTCCAGCTGCCCGTGGAAGATACAAGCCGCCTGGAGCCAGCGCCAGTCGCGCGGCAGGGCTGGCGCTTGTCACCATTGCTTAGTCGTTTCGTCACATCACTGCCACCACGATTGGTTGCAATCGCAGCAAACGCCTGGAGGATACTGCGATGCAGATATGCGTGATAGGAGCAGGGTACGTGGGGCTGGTGACGGCGACCTGCCTGGCCGAGATGGGCAACCAGGTGGTCTGCGTCGAGCGTGATCCGCAGCGCGTTGCGCAGCTTGCGCAAGGTGAGGTACCGATCTACGAGCCGGGCCTGGAGGCGCTGCTCAGGGCGCAGCTGACGGCGGGGCAGCTCAGCTTCACCGCGCAGCTTCAGGCGGGAATCCGCCGCACCGAGGTCATTTTCATCGCGGTGGGCACGCCCAGTGGTGAGGACGGTTCGGCCGACCTGAGTCATGTACTGGCGGTTGCCGATGAGTTGGGGGAGCGGCTCGAGCACGGATGCCTGGTCGTCGACAAGTCCACCGTGCCAGTGGGCACCGCCGAACGCGTCGAACAGCGCATCAACGCCGGCCTGGCCCGTCGAGGCAAGCGCGTGCGGGTGAGCGTTGCCAGCAACCCGGAATTCCTCAAGGAGGGCTCGGCGGTCGAAGACTTCATGCGCCCCGATCGGGTCATCGTCGGCTGTGATGACGAGCGCGGGCGTGAGCTGCTGCGCAGATTGTATGCGCCGTTCCTGCGCAATCACGACCGCCTGTTGTGCATGGGTGTGCGCGCGGCCGAGTTCAGCAAATATGCGGCCAACGCCTTCCTGGCCACCAAGATTTCCTTCATCAACGAGATGGCCGGTATCTGCGCGCGCCTTGGCGTCGATATCGAGGAGGTGCGTCGCGGCATCGGCAGCGACCGGCGCATCGGTACGCACTTCATCTATGCCGGCTGCGGCTATGGCGGCTCGTGCTTTCCCAAGGACGTCAAGGCGTTGATCCGCACCGCCGAGCACGAGGGTATCGAGCCGGGCATCCTGCGCGCGGTCGAGGCGCGCAATGCGCTGCAGAAAACGCTGCTGTTCCAGGCACTGCGCGAACACTTCGACGGCCACCTGCAGGGACGGGTCGTCGCACTCTGGGGCCTGGCGTTCAAGCCCGGTACCGATGATCTACGCGAGGCGCCCAGCCTGGTGCTGCTCGAGGCGCTATTACTTGCCGGCGCCAGGGTGCAGGCCTGCGATCCGGCGGCTACGGCCGCCGTCGCGTCACGCTATCCGTCGGCCGTCGAGGCGGGGCAGCTGGTGCTCAGCGAGTCTCCCTATGCAGTCACCCAGGGTGCCGATGCGCTGGTACTGGTGACCGAGTGGAAGCAGTTTCGCCAGCCGGATTTCCCGCGCATTCGCGGTGCCATGCGCATGCCGGTGCTTTTCGATGGGCGCAATATCTATGACGCCGAACAACTGGCGGAATCGGGTTTTCTGTATCGGGGTATCGGTCGGCCTGCAAGCGGCAGTTGTAAGGCTAGCGCGGCTTGATAGACTGAGCAGGCATTCCAACCATCCCCATCTGGGAGTCCCATGATCAAGAAATGCCTGTTCCCCGCTGCCGGTTACGGCACCCGCTTTTTGCCAGCGACCAAGGCAATGCCCAAGGAAATGCTTCCGGTGGTGAACAAGCCACTGATCCAGTACGGCGTCGAAGAGGCACTGGAAGCTGGCCTCGACCAGATTTCCATCGTCACCGGCCGTGGCAAGCGCGCACTGGAAGACCATTTCGACGTGAGCTATGAGCTCGAGCATCAGATCAAGGGCACCGACAAGGAAAAATACCTGGTTGGCATCCGTCGCCTGATCGACGAGTGCAGCTTCTCCTACACCCGTCAGGTCGAGATGAAAGGCCTGGGCCACGCCATCCTCTGCGGTCAGCCGCTGATCGGTGACGAACCCTTCGCCGTGGTTCTGGCCGACGACCTGTGCCTGAACCTCGAAGGCGACAGCGTACTGGCGCAGATGGTCAAGCTGTACAACCAGTTCCGCTGCTCCATCGTCGCGATCCAGGAAGTGCCGAGGGACGAAACCTCCAAGTACGGTGTGATCGCCGGCGAGATGATCCGCGAGGACATCTACCGCGTCAGCAACATGGTGGAGAAGCCCAAGCCCGAGGATGCACCGTCGAACCTGGCGATCATCGGTCGCTACATCCTCACCCCGGACATCTTCGATCTGATCCGCAGCACGCCGCCGGGCAAGGGCGGTGAGATCCAGATCACCGACGCCCTGATGCGCCAGGCCCAGCAGGGCTGCGTGATGGCATACAAGTTCAAGGGCCAGCGTTTCGACTGCGGTAGCGCCGAGGGTTACATCGACGCGACCAACTTCTGCTTCGAGAATCTGTACAAGACCGGCAAGGCGTTCTGATACGCCGCCAGGTCAGCGCCCGGGGTAATCCCCTCAGTTGAAAAAACGCCGCGATCGTCTTGCATGATCGCGGCGTTTTCATTTATTCGCGGACAAGTCCGCTCCCACAAGGGGCTGCACCAGAGGCCTTTGGCGTGGGCTGTGGGAGCGGACTTGTCCGCGAAGCTGTCGTGCTCAAATCACTGGCCGTACCTGGGAACTGGCATCTGCTCCGAGCCGGGGCCGAGCGGCTGGCCGTAGCTGAATTCAACATAGTTGCCGGCCGGGTCACGCATGCCGCAGTAATAACCAACCGGATAGGGCTCATCACGTGGCGCCCAGATCAGGCAACCCTCGCGCTCGGCCAGGGCGGCAATGCGGTCGACCTCCTCGCGGCTGCCCAGGGCGAAGCCGAAGTGACTGTAGTCGTTGGCCGCCAGGTTACGGTCCTCACCGCCGGGCATGATGACGAAGATGAACTGGTGTTCCTTGCCCGGCTCGGCCATCCAGACGATACGCGTGCCCTTGCCAGGGCGCTCGTGGATCACCTGCATGCCGCAAAATTGCTGATAGAACGCGATGCAGGCATCGAGATCGGGAACGTGCAGGGCGAGATGAGTCAGGGTAGGGCGCATATCCACCTCCTGCTTTCAGCTTAGTGCTGGCCTTTACGGTATGCTCCTCATCTGCCAAGGAGATACCTCATGAGTTACGACTTCGACCTGTTCGTGATCGGCGCCGGTTCCGGCGGCGTGCGTGCGGCGCGCTTCGCCGCTGGTTTTGGCGCTCGCGTCGCGGTCGCCGAGAGCCGCTACCTGGGCGGCACCTGCGTCAACGTCGGCTGCGTACCGAAGAAACTGCTGGTGTACGGTGCGCATTTCTCCGAGGACTTCGAGCAGGCCTCGGGTTTCGGCTGGTCGCTCGGCGAGGCGAACTTCGACTGGGCGACATTGATCGCCAACAAGAACCGCGAAATCGAGCGCCTCAATGGCATCTACCGCAATCTATTGACCAACAGTGGCGTCAGCCTGTTCGAAGGCCATGCGCGCATCGTCGATGCCCATACCGTCGAGGTCAATGGCCAGCGCCACAGCGCCGAGCGCATCCTCATCGCCACCGGTGGCTGGCCGCAGATCCCCGACATTCCCGGTCGCGAGCACGCCATCAGCTCCAACGAAGCCTTCTTCCTCAAGCAACTGCCCAAGCGTGTGCTGGTGGTCGGCGGTGGCTATATCGCCGTGGAGTTCGCCTCGATCTTCCATGGCCTGGGCGCTCGGACTTCGCTGCTGTATCGCGGCGACTTGTTCCTGCGCGGTTTCGACGGTGCGGTGCGCGAGCACCTGCGCGACGAGCTGAGCAAGAAGGGCCTGGACCTGCAGTTCAATGCCGACATCGCCAGCATCGAACGCAAGGCTGACGGCAGCCTCGCGGCCACACTCAAGGATGGCCGCGTGCTGGAGGCCGACTGTGTGTTCTATGCCACCGGTCGCCGCCCGATGCTCGACAACCTTGGCCTGGAGAACGTCGAGGTCAAGCTGGACAAGCGGGGCTACATCGAAGTCGATGATCTGTTCCAGACGTCCACGCCGTCGATTCTCGCCCTGGGCGATGTGATCGGCCGCGTGCAGTTGACCCCGGTCGCGCTGGCCGAAGGCATGGCCGTGGCGCGGCGGCTGTTCAAGCCCGAGGAATATCGTCCGCTGGACTACCGCATGATCCCCACCGCCGTTTTCAGCCTGCCGAACATCGGCACCGTTGGCCTCAGCGAAGAGCAGGCCATCGAAGACGGCCACAAGGTCAAGGTCTTCGAGAGCCGCTTCCGCCCGATGAAGCTGACGCTCACGGAAAACCCGGAGCGCACCCTGATGAAGCTGGTGGTCGATGCCGACAGCGACCGTGTGCTCGGCTGCCACATGGTCGGCCCGGAGGCGGGTGAGATCATCCAGGGCCTGGCCATCGCGCTCAAGGCTGGTGCGACCAAGCAGATCTTCGACGAGACCATCGGCGTGCACCCGAGCGCCGCCGAGGAGTTCGTCACCCTGCGTACGCCGGTCAGCCGTTGAGGGCCGCATGGAAAAGCTTTTCTATGTCGCCGACCTGTTCGGCGTGGCGGTGTTCGCCATCACCGGGGCATTGATGGCGGGGCGCAAGTCCATGGACCTGTTCGGCGTGCTGGTGATGGCCATCGTCACCGCACTGGGTGGCGGTACGCTGCGTGACCTGATCCTGGACAACCATCCGGTCAGCTGGATTCGCGACGACACCTACATTCTCGTCGCGTCCCTGGCGGCACTGGGCACAGTGGCCTGGGTGCGCATGACCCGGCCAATTCATGAAAAGGGCCTGCTGATCGCCGATGCCTTCGGCCTGGCCGTGTTCACCGTGTATGGCACCGAGCTGGCGTTGCAGAACGGCACACCGATCAGCACTGCAGTGATCATGGGGGTGATGACCGGCGTGGTCGGCGGGGTGATTCGTGATGTGCTGTGCAACGAGATCCCGCTGATCTTCCAGAAGGAAATCTACGCTACCGCCTGCATCGCCGGGGCGCTCACCTTCATCGGTCTGCGCGCCCTGGGTACGCCGCACTGGCTGGATACCGCCGCGGCGATGTTCGTGGTGTTGGCAGCGCGGCTGGCGGCGATCCACTGGCACCTTGGCTTGCCGCGCTTCCACCTGCTCGACCGGCATTGAGCATGACTGCAAGTCTGGTAGTGCCTGTCGGCACTACCAGCTGCATGGCGCCTGCTGGTCCCCATCTGATCTGAGGCCTGCCATGACGGCAGCCGGGACGCGTGCAACACGCGTCCGCTCCGGTCGATACAGCATGGGAAATTTTCTTCTGATGTTTGCCTTCGACGGTAGGTCATAGGTTTCAGGAGGAGACCAACATGCACCTACCTGAACAAAGCAGTCGCGACGCCCCCGTAGAGGAAAACATGGCCCTGCAGGTCCGTGGCTGGAAGATAGAGCGCCTGGGCTGGTATGGCCTGCTGCTGATCATGGCCCTGGCACTGGCCGGGCTGTTTTCCAAAGGGCCGCTCAGTCATGTTCAGGCCGGTGGCGCGCAGGATGCGCTCCAGGTGGAATACCAGCGTTTTGCACGCAATGGCGCGCATTCGCCACTCAAGGTGAGCCTGCAGGGCACCATGCAACTGCATATCGCCGGCGAACTGCTGGAGGGCTTTTCCATCGAGTCGATCCAACCCGTTCCGAGGCGTAGCGCCAGCGACGGGGCCGGCGGCCTGATTCTCGATTTCACTGGCGAGGCCGAACGCATCGACGTCAGCCTGAGACTCACCGCTGACGGCTTGGGGGCTTATCGCTCGACGTTCCATGCAGCGGGCCAGCAGCTCGAACTGAACCAGTTCATCTACCCCTGAGGAGACGATCATGGATGCGGTATTGCGTGCCTGCGCCGTCTATCTGGCGCTGCTGATCCTGTTCAAGCTGTCTGGCAGACGCTCGTTGGCGCAACTGACCACCTTCGATTTCGTGCTGCTACTGATCATCGGCGAAGCGACTCAGCAGGCACTGCTGGGCGATGACTTCTCCGTTACCAACATGATCCTGGTGGTCACCACTCTGATCGCCCTGGATGTCGGCGCCTCGCTGCTCAAGCGCCGCAACGACTGGTTGGCGCGCCTGCTCGATGGGTCACCGACCATAATCGTCGAGGACGGCGTGCCGATGCAGTGGCGCATGGACAAGGCGCGCCTGACTCTCGACGACATCATGGAATCTGCGCGGGAGAGCGGGCTGGAGCGTCTGGACCAGATTCGCTACGCGATCATCGAGCGTAACGGCAAGATCTCCATCATCCAGCGACGCGACGAAAAATGAGCATGACCGCTCGTCAGCGATTGTCGAGCGAGGCGGAGAAATAGGCTGAACGTCCGCGCAGGGTCCTTTCTCCAAATCAGTGCACGGGCAATTCTGCCCATCACTGAGGAGAAACGACATGAGTAACAAGAACCCTGGCAACTTCGCCAACGATCGTGAAAAAGCGTCCGAAGCCGGCAAGAAGGGCGGCCAGAACAGCGGCGGCAACTTCGCCAATGATCGTCAGAAAGCCTCCGAGGCTGGCCGCAAAGGTGGCCAGAACAGCCACGGTGGAGGCCGCAGTTGATTGATTGCGTAGCCTGGGGGAGGCCCACTACGGGCCTCCTTTCCCTCTGCCGCAGCGAAACGCCAAACGCGCGAAATTCCTTGAACCGCCAGCACTTCAGATAGGTCAAGTTCTATTACCGAGTCATTCAACTGGTAGAGAACCATGATCAAGAAATGTTTGTTCCCCGCAGCCGGTTACGGCACCCGTTTTCTTCCCGCTACCAAGTCGATGCCCAAGGAAATGCTCCCGGTAGTCGACACCCCGTTGATCCAGTATGGCGTCGAAGAAGCACTGCAAGCCGGGCTGCATGAAATTGCCATCGTCACGGGCCGTGGCAAGCGTTCGCTGGAAGACCACTTCGATATCAGCTATGAGCTGGAACACGAGATTTCCAACACCGGCAAGGAAAAATCCTTGAGCGGTGTGCGCCACTTGATCGACCAATGCACTTTCTCCTATACCCGCCAGATCGAGATGAAAGGCCTCGGTCATGCCATCCTCACCGGCCGTTCGCTGATTGGCGACGAGGCGTTCGCCGTGGTGCTGGCCGATGACCTGTGCCTGAACCTGGAAGGCGACGGCGTGCTGGCCCAGATGGTCAAGCTCTACGAACAGTTCCGCTGCTCCATCGTCGCCATCCAGGAGGTGCCGATGGAGGAGGTTTCGCGTTACGGCGTGATCGCCGGCGAAGCGCTGCGTGACGACATCTTCCGCATCGAGCGCATGGTGGAGAAACCCAATCCCGAAGATGCGCCGTCGAACCTGGCGATCATCGGCCGCTACATCCTCACACCGGATATCTTCGAGCTGATCGAGCAGACCGAACCGGGCAAGAGCGGCGAAATCCAGATCACCGACGCGCTGATGAAACAGGCCCAGCAGGGCTGCGTGCTGGCGTACAAGTTCAAGGGCCGTCGCTTCGACTGCGGCTCGGCCGAAGGCTATGTGCAGGCCACCAATTTCTGCTTCGAGAACCGCCACAAGACCCACCCGGTGATGGCCAGCCCACGTCTGCAGGCCGTCTGAACGCTTACCCGAAGGGAGGAGTGAAGATGAACGACAAGACACTGCCCGCTCAGCATCAGGAGCGACAGCCCGGCGTCGAGCACGCCATGCACCCCGAGCCGGTGTACCTCGCCGACGATTATCGCGCCGCTGGCAAGCTGGCTGGCAAGGTGGCGATCATCACCGGTGGCGACAGCGGCATCGGCCGCGCCGTCGCCGTGCACTACGCGCTCGAAGGCGCCAAAGTCGCGCTGGTCTATCTCAACGAAGACGCGGACGCACAGAAAACCCTCGACGAAGTGAACCGGCATGGCGGCGAAGCCGTCGCCCTGGCCGGTGACGTGGGCGACGGCAACTTCTGCCAGTGCGTGGTCGATGCGGTCATCGCCAAGTGGGGACGCATCGACATCCTTATCAACAATGCTGGCGAACAGCACCCCGAGCACAACCTCGAGGCACTCGACGAAGCGCAGTGGGAACAGACCTTTCGCACCAACATCTTCGCCATGTTCCACCTGACCAAGGTCGCGCTGCAGCACCTGCAGCCGGGCTCGAGCATCATCAACACCAGTTCGGTGACGGCCTACAAGGGCAATCCCATGCTGCTCGACTATTCCTCCACCAAGGGGGCGATCACTTCGTTCACCCGGTCGCTGTCGATCAACCTGGCGCCGCGTGGCATACGGGTCAACGGCGTTGCCCCGGGGCCGATCTGGACGCCGTTGATTCCCTCCACCTTCAGTGCCGAAAAGGTTTCCGAGTTCGGTGCCGACACGCCGCTGGGGCGCCCCGGACAGCCGTCGGAGGTCGCGCCGGCATTCGTCTATCTGGCCAGTAACGACGCCTCTTACGTCACCGGGCAGATGCTCCATGTAAACGGCGGCAGCGTGGTCAATGGCTGATTAAAAAAGCCTGAACGAGTCGGCGAAGCGCCTGCCTGAAATTAGGTAGAGGCAATAACGCCTCGCGAAAAACTCTCAGGAGGTACCAGCAATGGCGACCAACAAAAATCCGGGTAACTTCGCAAACGATCGTGAAAAGGCTTCCGAAGCCGGCCGTAAAGGTGGCAAGAACAGCGGCGGCAACTTCGCCAATGACCGCCAGAGAGCCTCCGAGGCCGGGCGCAAGGGTGGCCAGAAAAGCCACGGCGCTCGCGACTCGTGACGCTCACCCTGGGCCCGCTGCTAGCGGGCCCAGGCTTTTCTAACGATGTGATTAGTAGACCTCAGGAGAGCAAGACGATGAATGCCATCGAACTGCTGAAGAAGGACCACGAAACCGTCAAAGACCTGCTGAGCAAGCTCGAAGAAACCACTGAACGAGCGGTGCAGACGCGCAAGAAGCTGCTGCTCAAGATCGAGCAGGAGCTGAAGATCCATACCGAGCTCGAAGAGCAGATTTTCTATCCGGCCTTCAGGCAAGCGGGCAGCAAGGACGAAGCGGTGCTGGCCGTCGAAGCGAAGGAAGAGCACCGTGCCGTCGAGGCGCTGGTGTTGCCCGATATCAAGGAAACACCGCCGTCTACGGTCGAGTTCGCCGGTCGGGTCAAGGTGCTCAAGGAACTACTCGAACACCACATCGAGGAAGAGGAACGCGACATGTTCCCTCAGGCCCGCAAGCTGCTGAGCAAACAGCAGCTGGAGCAACTGGGCGAGTCGATGGAAGTGCTGCGCAAGTCGCTGAAGAGCAGCGCGCAGGCCAAGGCGGCCTGACGCTCAAGGGCGGCGCCTGCGCATGGCAGGCGCTGCTCTAACGCTGGCGCAGGCTGGGTTGATAGGTAAGCCGCAACGCCACGCAGGCAATACGCTCGGCCTGAGCGTACTCGGGCTTCTGCAACTCCTCGCCGAACACATCCGGATCGATCTCCTGGTAATCCCAGTCCCAGCCGGTATCGCGCAGCGACAGGCGAATGGCGTTTAGGAACGGGTCCTCGCCGGCGAAGATCGCCACGCCGGTATACAACAGCAGCGTACCGCCAGGTGCCAGGCGTTCCATCGCCGTATCGAAGATCGCCAGGGACAATCCGGCACCGTGCTTGCCGCCGCCGTGGCGATAGGTTCGCTGTTGCGAGTCGAGCATATAAGGCGGGTTGGCGATGATCAGATCGAACTGGCCCGGAACATCCCGCAGCAGGTCGCTGCGCTGTACGCGCAGGTTGTAGATGCCAGCCTGGCGTGCATTCACCGCAGTCATGGCCAGGGCTTTGTTGTTGATATCCAGCGCCATGACCTCGGCTCCCGGTCGCAGCTGCGCTGCTGTGATCGCACCCGGGCCCGCGCCGCAGCCGATATCGGCGATGCGCCGCAGCGGTTGGTTGGCGTGCGCCAGGTAATCGCGCAGCAGGCGGGTGAAGCGGTAGGTATCGGGGCCGAAGAACACCGCGTCGCTTTCCTCGGTGGGAAAGGGCGAGTGCACATAGAGTTCGTCGCCCAGGCTGGAGAAGCGCACCTGGCTGATCCAGCCCAGAGCGTGAGGCTGCAGTACCTGCGCTTCACGCATGGCCGCGACGATTTCCTCATCCAGCGTTCCATCGGCGAAAGGCCGGCTCCAACCGAATACGTCGCGCAAATCCTTCGCCCGGGCATTGTCCGGGCGCTGATTGACCCGCTGGTGGGTGAGCGGCGTAGGCGTGACGAAGTGGTAGCGACGTGCGCGTAGCAAGGTGCCCAGACGCAGCAGGGCGAGGGTTTGGGTGGCATCGAAGGTCTGTTCGAGCATAAGCGGGCTCCTGAGTCAGCGCGGTTGTCGCATCAACGCCGTGAAGGTGCGGGTAGCCGCCAGGCCGGCACTGCTCCAGTGCTGGGCCGGCGACTGCAATTCGATCAGGCGGCACTCGCGTCGGTAGGCATCCAGGCCCTGTAACTGCCTGAGCATTTCGCGGCGCTCGCGATCCAGCTCGCCATGTTGCGTACCCCCTTCGGACGGCATAGCGGCTTGACTCATGCGGCGCGCTCGGAACGGCGTGCGCTGTTCGGCTGGCTGCCAGTCACCCGCGATCCAGTCGTGCAGCAGCTGACGCTCGTAGGGGCTGAATACACCGAACATCGCCGCGCCCTGACCTTGTACCAGACGCCAGAAACGACTGTCGGCCGGGTCCTTGTCGCGTCTTATCCAGCCGTTGCGCTGCAGCGCTTCGAGAAAACCCGCCACGTCACCGGAGCTACCCAGCCACTGGTTCACCGTACGCCCTTCGATACGGCAGTAGTCCGAATGCACCTGGCTGGCCACCTTGCGCTTGCGTTCGAGCATCTGCAGTACCTGCTGCTCCAGATCGAAACTGTCGATCACGGCGGTGGAGCCCATGCCTAGGTCGTTGAGCAGATAACCGCGCATGACGCGCTGGTAATAAGCCTGGGCGTCGCCAACCCGCGGCAGATTGTCCAGCACGCTTTGCACGGCCTTGGCGGCATGGCCGCTGGAGCCGTTGTCGATGGTCACGTGCAGTTGAAAATAGTAGGGGTCGATGTCCAGTTCATTGAGTTCGAAGGCGCTGATCAGCAGATGCAGCGGCAACTGTTCGTAGCCAAGGTTGTAGCCGATCACCTCGGGCAAAAACTCCTCGACCAGCAGCCCAAGGGCCAGCTGGATCGCCCCCTGGCGATAAAGCACGTCCTCCAGTTCCAGCGCATCTTCACAGCCCTGGCTGGCCAGCAGTTGGCGATAGAGCAGCACATGATTCTGCTGTGGCACGCCGTCGCCCAGCTCTTCCAGGTAGGTCCGCACCAGGGGATACACACGGTGATCACGCCAGTGGGGCAGGGTGCCGTAGAGCCAGGCACCGTCGACCAGCTTGGTTGGCGCTACCGCGCGGAGAAAATGCAGCGCATGCGCCTTGCGCGGAAAGAAACGGCGGCCCTGCCCCGAGCGGCGTCCTTCCAGGTAACTGGCGTAATCGGCGGTCACCCGTTGATGTTGACGCAACGACCAGTCGGCCAGCTCATAGGGGCTGGCCGGCAGTTCGCAGGGCAACTGCTCGACCTCCTGCAGACACTCCTGGAGAAACTCACGTGCTTGCGGATGACCCGGCTCGGGTTCGTCCAGCAGTTGGCGATAGAGGCTTTGCCAGGGGCCGGTGGCAGGAACGAAGGAAATACGTTGCGCGGCAGGCGTGTCGATGAAACTGGCGATCGACATGGGTCAAGTCTCCTGAAGAACGGGTGCCATGTTCTGTCTAGGAGGGCCCGGCCTAAACAAAGATTCCACCTAAATTCGCCTCACCCGGCGCTGCCGCAAACAGGTTGAACCCAAGCCGCAGACACGTCCTCAACTGCAGGAATCCTGGGAGTAGGTGGGGCATGAGCACGAGCACGTTCGGCATCGAGGAAGAGTACTTTCTGACCGACCTGGCAAGTCGTTGCGTGGCGCAGCAGGGGGTCGAGGCCTTTGCCGTATCCAGCCGCCGCGCCTTGGGCCCGCGCGTGACGCGCGAGATGTTCGCCGCGCAGTTCGAAGTGGTGACCCCGGTGCTGCACAGCCTCGACGAGGCGCGCGAATTTCTCGGCCAGGCGCGCCGCACCATGGCCGAACTGGCCAGCGAGTTCGGCTGCGGCATTCTCGCCGCCGGTACCCATCCGCTGGGGCAATGGCGCAGCGTGCAGGCCACCAACATGGCGCGCTACCAGGCGATCTTCGACGATTACCGCATCGTCGCCAGCCGCAGCGTGCTGGCCGGCCTGCATGTGCATGTCGGGGTGCCGGAAGGCATCGACCGCATTCGTCTGATGAACAGGCTGACGCCCTGGCTGCCATTGCTGTTGGGTTTGAGCGCGTCGTCGCCATTCTGGGATGGCCGGCCCAGCGGTCTGATGAGCTACCGCCAGGCCGTCTGTGATGAATGGCCGCGCATGGGCATTCCCGATCACTTTCGCGATGACGCCGAATACCAGCGTTACCTGAAGGTGATGACCGCGACCGACTGCATCGGCTCGGCCGTCAACCTGTGGTGGAACATCCGCCCGTCACTGCGCTTTCCTACCCTAGAGTTGCGTATCGCCGACGCCTGCCCGCAACTGCAGGACGCCCTGTGCATCGCCGGGTTGTTCCGCGCCATGCTCGGCCATGCGCTGGATGCCCCGCACCATGACTGGTTCGACGACCCGCTGACGCGCATTCTCACCCTGGAAAACCGCTGGCGTGCCAAGCGCCGTGGCCTGCGCGGTCTGTTCATCGAACCGCGCAGCCGGAGCACCTTGCCGTTCGCGGCCTGGCTGGAGCAGGTACTGGCCTGCGTCGCCGAGCAGATCGCGCCCGAGGACCGCTGGGTCATGGCACATGCGCGCAAGCTGGCACGTATCGGCGGCAGTGCCGAAGCGCAGCTTGGCCTCTATCGGCGTGCCCGCAGCGGCGGCGCCGATCATCGCGCCGCCGTGGGCGAAGTGGTCGATACGCTGATGCAGCAGACGGCCCTGCAGGACGTTCGGCAAATAGCCTGAACATCCGCCCGGCAGCGATTTCGGAATAGGAACATGCCTTTTGCGGGAGAAGCCTCATGCAAGCATTGACCTATCACGGTAGCCACGACGTGCGGGTGGAGCGGGTGCCCGATCCCGTCATCGAACAACCCGACGACATCATCCTGCGCGTGACCGCCACGGCGATCTGCGGCTCGGACCTGCACCTGTATCGCGGCAAGATTCCGCAGGTCAAGGACGGCGATATCTTCGGCCACGAGTTCATGGGCGTGGTCGAGGAGGTCGGCCCGCAGGTCACCGCGGTTAGCAAGGGCGATCGGGTCATCGTGCCCTTCGTCATCGCCTGCGGCGACTGCTTCTTCTGCCAGATGGACCTGCACGCGGCGTGCGAAACCACCAATCCGGGGCGTGGCGCGATTCTCAACAAGAAGCAGATTCCGCCAGGCGCGGCGCTGTTCGGCTACAGCCACCTGTACGGCGGTGTGCCGGGCGGGCAGGCCGAGCTGGTGCGCGTGCCCAAGGCCAATGCCGGCCCGTTCAAGGTGCCGGACGTACTCGACGACGAGCAGGTGCTGTTCCTCACCGACATCCTGCCCACTGGCTACCAGGCTGCAGTCAACGCAGGAGTCAGACCGGGCAGTCGCGTGGCGATCTATGGCGCCGGCCCGGTCGGTCTGATGAGCGCAGCCTGCGCGCGCATGCTCGGTGCCGAGCAGATCTTCATGGTCGACCATCACGATTACCGTCTGACCTACGCTCAGCAGACCTACGGGGTGATACCGATCAATTTCGACGTGATCGATGATCCAGCCAGCGCCATCATCGAACAGACGCCGGGGCACCGTGGCGTGGATGCGGTGATCGATGCGGTGGGCTTCGAGGCCAAGGGCAGCCTCACCGAAACCGTGCTGACCACGCTCAAGCTGGAAGCCAGCAGCGGCGTGGCGCTGCGCCAGTGCATCGCGGCCGTTCGCCGCGGCGGCACGGTCAGCGTGCCAGGCGTCTATGCCGGTTTCATCCACGGCTTTCTGTTTGGCGATGCCTTCGACAAGGGGCTGACCTTCAAGATGGGCCAGACCCATGTCCACCCGCTGCTGCCCACGCTACTGGAACACATCCAGCGTGGCGACCTGAACCCGGAAATCATCATCAGTCATCGCATGCCGCTGGCCGAGGCGGCTGAAGGCTATCGCCTGTTCGACTCGCGCCGCGATCAGTGCCGCAAGGTGATTCTGCGGCCCTGAACCGAGGCTACCAAGCGGCCGCTGGCCCGATTCTCTGAACCTTTGGCGTCGGCGAGGCTTTCTAAATCTCACGGGCGCCGCAATCGGCATTCGTCATGAACCATCAGGAGGAAACGCCATGTCACTGACCCAAAACGTCCATCGTGTTGAACGTGCCGTATCGCTCGCCACGGGCGCCACTGCCATCGTCGCCGGCGTCTGCCAGGGCGGCACCTCGGGTGTACTCAAGGCCCTTGGCGGCGCCGCACTGCTGCAACGCGGTCTGACTGGCCACTGCGTGGTCAAGGGGCTGATCAGCGACCCCAAGGCCGAGCTGGAATGCCTGCGTGAGCGGGTGGCCGAACTGCGCGCCGCACTGCCGCGCCTGCAGAAGGAAATGGACAGCTTGAAAGGGCGCCAGGAAAACCGGCTGGATCATGCCGTCGAAGAAACGTTCCCGGCCAGCGATCCGATCTCGCCTTGAACCGAGCGTAAGGGCGATGGCGCATCTGCGCCGTCGCCATGCTTGGCCCATATCGTTCGAAGGAGGCATCCCATGAAAGACACGACTCCAGGTCCCACCCCGGAACGAATCGATGAACAGGCGCTGGACTTCAGCGATGACGACGACAGCCTTGGCACGGGTGAGCCCTCGTTGCGGCAGTCCGCGCGACCATCGTCCAGCGCCGAGAACGAGATCGGCCTGACCGGCGCCGCGACCCTCGGCGAAAGCGAACACGAGGACAACGTCAGCCTCGACGATCTCAGTCCGGACACCCTGATCGACGACAGCGGCGCGCGCTCGCCGCTCGAACGTGGTGGCGACGGTGCCAACGATGAGGAACTGAGCGTGGTCGACGAATCGCAGGTCGGCGGTGGCTTTGGCCTCGACGAAGCGGAGCTGGCGCGCTCGGCCCCCATCGACGGCAAGCCCTGGACCGATGAAGTGGTACCTACCGACGAGGAGCGCAAGCCATGAACGCACGAACCTGCGCCTGCCCACATTGCGATTGCCCGGTCGAGTCCCGTGAATGGGTGCACGAAGTCGCGGGCGAAGATCTGCTGTATTGCTGCGAGGCCTGCATGCAGCGACATCCCAAGGGCCTGGTCCAGTGCCAGAGCGCCGGCTGCGATTGCGGCGAGCGCGTGGCGCGTGAACGCGAGCAGGCTCCCTAGGCGCTAATGCTGTTCACTGGAGGCACGCGTTTGCTCCCCTCTCCCATTCATGGGAGAGGGGCTGGGGGAGAGGGCCGAGGGCACTGATCGCGTGAACAGCAGCCCCTCTCAGGCACTGGCCTTGCGCAGCGCCTGCAACAGTTCTTCCTTGCGCATGCGAGAGCGCCCGGCGATATCCCGCTTGCGCGCCAAGTCCATCAGCTCGGTCTTGGTCATCGCTTCCAGGCGCTGACCGGGGCGGGGTGTACCTTCGCGAGTAGCGGCTGCACGCCGCGCCGAGGACTTGCGTGCAGCCTGCTTGCTGGTCGCGCTGGTCGTCTGTCCGGAACCGCCAGCCTTGTCGCCACCGCCGGACTGCTTGTTGACCGTGGCCCAGGCGCGCGCCTCGGCCTCGTCTTGGGGGACGCCGCGTTCCTTGTAGCTGTCCTCGATGTGTTCGGCCTTGCGCTTCTGCTTGTCGGTGTATTTGTCTTTGCTGCCACGGGGCATGAGCGTTCTCCCGGCTGGTTGTGAGGTAAAGGAAGTGAATGCGCCCTGATTAATTGGTTCCCGGTTTCGGATGACCGGCGGCGATTGTTCGAACCTCCAGGCATCAACGTCGCTCAGAAGGAAAGCGTCCCAGGAGATCGAACGAAGATGGACATACTCGAACGAATTCTTACCACCCTGATGCAGGAGTTCTCCGACCTCGGCCAGGTGGAGCACATCACTCGTGCCACGTTGCGCCTGCTTCTGGCCATGTTCCTTGGCGGGCTGCTCGGCTACGAGCGCGAGGTGATGGGCAAGGCCGCCGGCATGCGCACGCACATGCTGGTCTGCCTCGGCGCAGCGATCTTCGTCATGGCCCTGGAGCAGGACGGCGCCGAAGCCGATGCAATGAGCCGGGTGATCCAGGGCATCGCCGCGGGCGTCGGTTTTCTCGGCGCCGGCACCATCCTCAAAGGCCAGAACATTTCCGACGTCAAAGGCCTGACCACCGCAGCCGGCCTGTGGGCCTCGGCCGCCATCGGCGTGGCGGTCGGCCTCGGGCGCGAGGCCACCGCCGTGCTGTCCACGGTGATTGTGCTGGTGGTGCTACACCTCATGCCACTGATGGTAGATCCAGGCACCAGAACCAAGCCGGACGACCAGGGCGATGAAAAGCCGGGCGACAGGCGATAACCGTCAGCCCGGTGAACGGGCAAAAACTGCCTGAACTTTTCCCACTGCCTTCGCCTCGGAATTTCTGACAGGTGCAGCGCTTCGCGCGCTGTCGCAAACCTGCCTGCCCATCCCTTCGAACACGTCTGCCAGGCGTAGAGGAGCCAGGAAAGATGCCGTCCCCGCAGCATGCCGACCAGACCGTCAGACACGCCATTGCCCAACCCAGAATCGCCATCGAAGCGGTACAGCCGATCATCGAAGGCGGCCGCTTCGCCAGCAAATGCCTGAGCGGCCGGCCGTTGCCGGTCAGTGCGGTGATATTCAGCGATGGCCATGAGCAACTGGCCGCTGATCTGCTGTGGCGCGCGGGCGGCGAAGCTACCTGGCAGCGCACGCCGATGCAGGCGCTGGGCAATGATCGCTGGAGCGCAGAGCTGCGCATCGACCAGCAGGGCCGTGGTGAATTTGCCATCGAGGCCTGGCTGGACGTTTACGCCAGCTTCCGCCAGGAACTGGTGAAGAAGCTCGGTGCGGGTGTGCCGGTAGAGCTCGAACTGCAGGAGGGCGCGCAGCTGGTCCGGCGTATCGCCGCGCAGGCCCCGGAACCATTGCGTGCCGAGCTTACAGCGCTGATCGAACGCATGGAGGCCTCGCAATCGCAGTCTGAACGCGAGGCGGTGTTGATCGATCCTTCGGTCAATGAGCTGATGCGCCGCGCCGAATATCGGCCCCATCTGCTGCGCACGGCCAACTACCCGCTGGACGTGGAACGCAACCTGGCCGAGTTCGCCAGTTGGTACGAACTGTTTCCCCGCTCGCTGGGCGAGGAGGGCCGCCACGGCACCTTCGCCGACGTGCAGGCGCGCATCCCCGAGATCGCCGCCATGGGCTTCGACGTGCTGTATTTTCCGCCCATCCATCCCATCGGCCGCAGCCATCGCAAGGGGCCGAACAACAGCCTGAGCGCCGGCCCGGACGACCCCGGCAGCCCCTACGCCATCGGTAGCGAGGAGGGCGGCCACGACGCCGTGCACCCCGAGCTGGGCAGCCTGGAAGACTTTCGCACGCTGGTGCGCGTGGCCCGTGAACATGGCCTGGAGGTGGCGCTGGATTTTGCCGTGCAGTGCTCGCCCGATCACCCCTGGCTCGAGCAGCACCCCGGCTGGTTCAGCTGGCGCCCGGACGGCAGCATTCGCCATGCCGAGAACCCGCCGAAGAAGTACGAGGACATCGTCAACGTCGAGTTCTACGCCGAAGCGGCCATGCCCGACCTGTGGCTGGCATTGCGCGACGTGGTGCTGGGCTGGGTGGAGCAGGGCGTGACACTGTTTCGCGTCGATAACCCGCACACCAAGCCGATGCCGTTCTGGGAATGGCTGATCGCCGACGTGCGTGAACGCCATCCCGAGGTGATCTTCCTCTCCGAGGCCTTCACCCGCCCGGCCATGATGGCGCGCCTGGGCAAGCTCGGCTTCAGCCAGAGCTACACCTACTTCACCTGGCGCAACACCAAGGCCGAGCTGCAGGCCTACTTCGAAGAGCTTAACCAGCCGCCCTGGCGCGATTGCTACCGGCCGAACTTCTTCGTCAACACGCCGGATATCAATCCCTATTTCCTGCAGCGCAGCGGCCGGCCCGGCTTTCTCATCCGCGCCGCGCTGGCGACCATGGGCTCCGGCTTGTGGGGCATGTATTCGGGCTTCGAGCTGTGCGAGGCCGAGCCGGTGCCGGGCAAGGAGGAGTACTTCGATTCGGAGAAGTACCAGCTGCGCCCACGCGACTACCAGGCCCCCGGCAACATCAACGCCGAGATCACCCGGCTCAACCAGATTCGCCGCGAGAACCCGGCGTTGCAGACCCATCTGGGCTTCCAGGCCTACACCGCGTGGAACGACAACATCCTTTACTTCGGCAAGCGCACGGCTGATCTGAGCAACTTCATCCTGATCGCCATCAGCCTCGATCCGCATCACGCCCAGGAAGCGCACTTCGAACTGCCGCTGTGGGAACTGGGCCTGCCAGACGATGCCTCGCTGGCCGGTGAAGACCTGATGAACGGCCACCGCTGGACCTGGCACGGCAAGGTGCAGTGGATGCGCATCGAACCCTGGCACCTGCCTTTCGGCATCTGGCGAATCCAGACCGCCCGCTGAACAACGGAGTAACACCATGGCCAAGCGCAGCGCCGGCAAGACCTTCCTCAACGACCCGCAGTGGTACAAGGACGCGGTGATCTATCAGGTTCACGTGAAGTCCTTCTTCGACGCCAACAACGACGGCATCGGCGACTTTCAGGGCCTGATCGACAAGCTCGACTACATCGCCGAGCTGGGGGTGAACACCCTTTGGCTGCTGCCGTTCTATCCCTCGCCACGGCGTGACGACGGCTATGACATCGCCAAGTACAACGATGTCCACCCGGACTATGGCAGCCTGGCCGACGCCCGCCGTTTCATCGCCGAGGCACACCGGCGCGGCCTGCGCGTGATCACCGAGCTGGTGATCAACCACACCTCCGATCAGCACCCCTGGTTCCAGCGCGCACGCCGGGCGAAGAAGGGCTCCAAGGCTCGTGATTACTATGTCTGGTCCGACAGCGACGAGAAGTACGCCGGCACACGGATCATCTTCATCGACAGCGAGAAGTCCAACTGGACCTGGGACGCGGTGGCCGGCCAGTACTTCTGGCACCGCTTCTACTCGCATCAGCCGGACCTCAATTTCGACAATCCCAAGGTGCTCGAAGCCGTGCTCGGGGTGATGCGCTTCTGGCTCGACATGGGCGTCGATGGCCTGCGCCTGGACGCCATTCCGTACTTGATCGAGCGTGACGGCACCAGCAGCGAGAACCTGCCGGAGACCCATGCCGTGCTCAAGCGCATCCGCGCCGAACTGGATGCACGCTACCCGGATCGCCTGCTGCTGGCCGAGGCCAACCAGTGGCCGGAGGACACCCGTCCGTATTTTGGCGAGGACGACGAATGCCACATGGCCTTCCACTTCCCGCTGATGCCGCGGATGTACATGGCCATCGCCCAGGAAGACCGCTTTCCGATCACCGACATCCTGCGCCAGACCCCGGAAATTCCGCCCAACTGCCAGTGGGCCATCTTCCTGCGCAACCACGATGAGCTGACCCTGGAAATGGTCACCGACGACGAGCGCGATTACCTGTGGAACTACTACGCTGCCGACAGCCGTGCGCGGATCAACCTGGGCATTCGCCGGCGCCTGGCGCCCCTGGTAGGGCGTGACCGGCGACGCATCGAGCTGCTCAACAGCCTGCTGCTGTCGATGCCCGGCACGCCGACCCTGTACTACGGCGACGAGATCGGCATGGGCGACAACATTTACCTCGGCGATCGCGATGGCGTGCGTACGCCGATGCAGTGGTCGGTGGACCGCAACGGTGGCTTTTCCCGTGCCGACCCGGCCAGCCTGGTGCTGCCGCCGATCATGGACCCGCTGTACGGCTACCAGACCATCAACGTCGAGGCGCAGGCGCGCGACCCGCATTCGCTGCTCAACTGGACGCGGCGTATGCTCGCCATCCGCAACCAGCACAAGGCCTTTGGCCGTGGCACGCTAACGATGCTGACGCCGAGCAACCGGCGCATCCTGGCCTACCTGCGCGTGCATCGCGGCGAGGACGGCAGCGAGCAGCAGATCCTCTGCGTGGCCAACCTGTCCAGTGCGGCCCAGGCCGTCGAGCTGGAACTGGCCGACTACCGCGACCGGGTGCCGGTGGAAATGATCGGCGGCGCCTCGTTCCCACCCATTGGCCAGCTCACCTACCTGCTGACGTTGCCGCCGTATGGTTTCTACTGGTTCTACCTGGCCGACGCCTCGCAGATGCCCAGCTGGCACCTGAAACCGGTGGAGCGTATGCCGGAGCTACAGACCCTGGTGCTGGGTCGCACCCTGAGCGAAGTGATGGACGGGCGCGCGCGGCAGACGCTGGAGCGCGAGTCGCTGCCGCTGTATCTGCCCAAGCGCCGCTGGTTCGCGGGTGAACAGCGCCCGGCCGTCAGCGTGTTGTACGTGATGCCGCTTGGCGACGACGCCAACGCGCCGCTGCTGGCCGAGGTTCAGGTGACGGGGGGGGCGGCGTCGAGCATTACCGCCTGCCGCTGGCGGCCGTGCCGGAACGCGCCGAGGGTAACGATCTACCACAGCAACTGGCGCTGGCCCGGCTGCGCCGGGGTCGCCATGTGGAGCTGCTGACCGATGCCTTCAGCCTGCCGCAGTTCAGCCAGCAGGTTCTGCGCCTGCTGCGTGAGCAGGCAGTGCTGCGCAGCGCTGGCGGCGAATTGCAGTTCCGCGCCGAGGCGGCGCTGCTGGCACTCGAAGGTATCGACGAGAACGACTTCAAGCTGCTCTCCGCAGAGCAGTCCAACAGCTCGGCGCTGATCGGAGGGCAGGTGCTGCTCAAGCTACTGCGTCGCGGCTTCGCCGGTATCCACCCGGAAGTGGAGATGGGGCGTTTTCTGACCGATCACGGCTACGCCAACGTCGCACCATTTCTTGGCGAAGTGGTGCGGGTCGACGAGCAAGGCCAGCCCCATACACTGATGGTGATGCAACGTTATCTGGACAATCAGGGCGACGCCTGGCAATGGACGCTCAACACCCTCGACCGCGCCATCCGCGATCAGTTGGCCGGCGGTACCGCCGATCCGGATGTCGATGCGTTGGGCGAACTGCAACAGTTCGCCGGCGTGCTCGGCAAACGCGTCGGCGAGATGCACGCGGTACTGGCGCGGCCGGTTGAGAATCCGGACTTCGGTTATCAGCTCAGCGGCGAGCGCGACAGCGCCCACTGGGCCAAATCCATCACGGCGCAGCTGCAGGAAGCCTTGCAGGCTCTGGCTCGTCAGCGGGACGCCCTGAGCCCGGCGACAGCCGAACAGGCCGACTGGCTGCTGGCCAGGGAGAAATCCTTGCTGGAAGCCGTCACCCGCCTGGCAACGCAGGCGGCAGGTGGCCTGCGCATACGGGTGCATGGCGACCTTCACCTGGGCCAGGTCCTGGTGGTGCAGGGCGATGCCTACATCATCGACTTCGAGGGCGAGCCCAACCGCTCGCTGGAGGAGCGCCGCCAGCGCCACAGTCCGTTCAAGGACGTTGCCGGCATGCTGCGCTCCTTCGACTACGCGGCCGCGGTAGCCCAGCGCAACGCCGGCGGCGTGGAAGGCGCGGCGGACGCCCAGCAGGTAGTTCGCGACGTGGTGTCACGCTACCGCGAGCAAGCGTGCAGTGCCTTTCTCGATGCCTATCGTCTGGCCGCCAACGGCCTGCCCCACGAATGGCACGAACGCGAAGGCGAGGGCGCCGCCCTCGACCTGTTCTGCCTGGAAAAGGCTGTCTATGAAATCGTCTACGAAAGCGGCCACCGCCCCGACTGGATCGATGTCCCGTTGCAGGGGCTGGTGGATCTCGCTAACCAATTGCTAGGAGTGCGACCTTGAATCAAAACAGAGTGCAGCGCCTGCAGCGCGCCGAAGATGGCGATCCGTTCAGCTTCCTTGGTCCTCACCCGCAGGGCGACGAGAGCCTGGTGCGAGTCTGGCTGCCCGGTGCCGACGCGGTGGAGCTGCTGGCCAGCGACGGCTCGCCGCTGGGGCGCATGCACTGCAGCGACCCGCAGGGCCTGTTCGAATTGCAGCTGCCCCAGGCGCAGCGCTACCGCCTGCGCATCCACTGGCCGGGCAGCGTGCAGGAAACAGAAGATCCCTATGCCTTTAGCCCGCTGCTGGGTGATACCGACCTCTACCTGTTCGCCGAAGGCAACCACCGTCAGCTGTGGCGCTGCCTGGGCTCGGCACCGGTAGAGCATGAAGGCGTGCCTGGGGTGCGCTTCGCCGTCTGGGCGCCCAATGCGCGGCGGGTGTCGGTGGTTGGCGACTTCAACAGCTGGGACGGGCGCCGCCACCCCATGCGTTTGCGCTACCCGGCGGGCGTGTGGGAGCTGTTCATCCCGAGGCTGCAGCCCGGCGAATGCTACAAATACGAAATTCTCGGTGAGCACGGTGTGCTGCCGCTGCGCGCAGACCCCATGGCGCAAGCCACCGAGGTACCGCCGGCCACCGCCTCGAAGGTGCCACAGGATGAAGCCTTTGCCTGGCAGGACCAGCAGTGGATGAGCGAACGCCAGCAACGCCATGCTCCGCAGGCACCGCTGGCGATCTACGAGCTGCATGCCGGCTCCTGGCAATGGCATAACGATCATGCACCCGACTGGGACGAACTGGCAGAACGGCTGATTCCCTACGTGCAGGACCTGGGCTTCACCCATATCGAACTGATGCCGATCATGGAGCACCCGTTCGGCGGTTCCTGGGGTTACCAGCCGCTGTCGATGTTCGCGCCCACCTCACGCTTCGGCAGCCCGCAACGCTTCGCTGCCTTCGTCGATCGCTGCCACCGCGCCGGCATCGGCGTGATTCTCGACTGGGTGCCTGGGCATTTCCCCAACGATGCCCACGGCCTGGCCGAGTTCGACGGCACCGCGCTGTACGAGTACGCGCACCCGTTCGAGGGTTTTCACCCGGACTGGAACACCTGCATCTACAACCTCGGCCGCACTGAGGTGCACGGTTTCATGCTGGCCAGCGCGCTGTACTGGTTGCGCGAGTACCACGTCGACGGCCTACGCGTGGATGCGGTGGCGTCGATGCTCTATCGCGATTATTCGCGTGAAGCGGGGCAGTGGATTCCCAACCGCCACGGCGGGCGCGAGAACCTGGAGGCCATCGAATTCCTCCAGCATCTCAACGAGGTGGTGCGCAACGAAGTGCCCGACGCGTTGATGATCGCCGAGGAATCCACCGCCTGGCCTGGCGTCAGTCGCCCGGTGCAGCAGGGCGGCCTGGGCTTCAGCCACAAATGGAACATGGGCTGGATGAACGACAGCCTGAGCTATATCCAGCAGGACCCGATGTACCGCCTGCACCATCACCACCAGATCACCTTCGGCCTGCATTACGCCTTCTCCGAGCGCTTTATCCTGCCGATCTCCCATGACGAGGTGGTGCATGGCAAACGCTCGCTGCTCGGGCGCATGCCCGGTGATCGCTGGCAGCAATTCGCCAACCTGCGCCTGTTCCTCGCCCTGATGTGGAGCCACCCGGGCAAGAAGCTGCTGTTCATGGGCTGCGAGTTCGGCCAGTGGGGCGAGTGGAACCACGACCAGCAACTGGACTGGTACCTGCTGCAGTACCCGGAGCATGCGGCTGCCCAGGCGCTGGTACGCGAGCTGAATCGCCTGTACCGCGAAGAACCGGCGTTGCACCGCCTCGATGACCAGGACAGCGGCTTTCAATGGGTTATCGGTGATGACGCGCGCAACAGCGTGTTCGCCTGGCTGCGCAAGGGCGGCGAGGGCAGCGCGCCGCTGCTGGTGGTGCACAACTTCACCCCGCAGGTGCTCGATGGCTACCGGGTCGGCGTACCGCACGCTGGCCGCTGGCAGGTGCTGCTCAACAGCGATGAACGCCGCTGGAGCGGTTCGGGCGCTGGCAGCGAGGGTGAGCTGCACACGGAGCACCTGGCCGCTCACGGCCAGTCCGATTCGTTGAATCTGCAATTGCCGCCGTTGGCGACGCTGATTCTGCGGCCGGCGCAATGAGCCTCGCCGCTGAAGCGCCTCCCACAGAGACCGAGATGTGCCTTGGCAGTGATGATTCTGCTCCGGCCAACAAGGCCCCGGACTTGTAGCCGGAGGGGCTTTAACGGCAATCGCGGCTAAAGCCCCTCCCACCCAGGGTGCGGTCAGTGCGCGGAGGTCACGCCGCGCAGCACGGTGTCGTTGGCCATCCGGCTATGTCCGGAGGCGATATTGCCCAGCGATACCACACCCACCAGGCGCTTCTCGCGGTTGAGCACGGGCAGCCGGCGCACCTGGATATCCGCCATATTGGCAGCTACATGCTCGACGTCCTCGTCGTCGAAGCAGTAACGCACGTTGCTGCTCATTACCTGACGCACCGGCGTATCCCCGTCAAGGCCTGCGGCAACGGCACGTACGGCAATGTCGCGGTCGGTGATCATGCCGATCAGGCGGTCGCCTTCATTGATCAGCAGCGCACCGCTGTCGATATCGGCCATCAGCGTGGCGGCCTCGCGAATGCTGCGCTCGGGCTCCAGGGTGCGAACGTTGCGGGTCATAAGCTTGCTGATTTTCATCATCGATCTCCTGTTGCAGGTTAGGCGGGCAGATATGCCCAGAACGAACCACCACATCGAGGCACGGCGGTTCAGGAATAGCGCACCAGGTGATGCGGGTAATCGCCTACCCGCGCGCCTACCACCATCTCGCTGACCCAATCGATCAGGATGCGCGTATAGGCTTGCTGGTGGCGGTCCTCACTGAGCCCGTGGTCGGCGCCGGCCATGGTGCGATGGGTCAGCGAGTGCGCCTTGTCGAAGGCATTGCGGTAGCTCATCAGCGTGGTGTGCGGGACGAAGTCGTCATGCTCGGACTCCACCAGCAGCACGTCGCCGCGAAACTCGGAGCAGGCGCCGAGCGCCAGATTGTCCTGCGCGCGCAGTGGCGTGCGGCGGTACACGGCCAGCCGTGCAACGTCCAGTTGGCGCTTGGGCAGCTGCCATTGCTCGTCCCAGTACAGCGCCGGCACACGCAGGGCCAACCAGCGCACTGGGCGCCTCACGCTGAGCAGGGTGGCCAGGTAGCCGCCGTAGCTGGTGCCGATCACCGCGATGCATTCGGGGTCGACCGCCTCGTGCGCAGCCAACAGGTCGTAGGCGGCGAGGATGTCAGCCAGGTTGTCTTCACGCGATACGCGCTCCTGCGCTTCGACGTTACGTTCGTGCCCGCGCAGGTCGAAGGTCAGGCACACGCAGCCCAGCCCGGCGATACCACGGGCGCGGGCCAGGTCGCGTTGCTGGCTACCGCCCCAACCGTGCACGAAAAGCACGCCGGGGACCTTGTTCGGTGGCGTCAGCAGAGTCCCGGCGATGTGCTGGTCATCCACCAGAATGTCCAGGCTCTGGCTGCAGGCACTCATAACGGCCCCACCTTGACGTACTTGGCCAGCGGGCCGTCCTCGCTATCCTGCCCTTGATACAGGCAAATGGAGCCTGCCGGCGGCGGTACATCCCGGTAGAACTCATGGGTCGAGGCCTGCAGCGTTTGCAGATGCGGGTCCTTGATGAACGCTTCCAGGGCGAAGATTTCCGCCGCACTGGCCCCGCCGACACGCCAGGATTGCTCCAGCACGCCACTGCGTGACAGCCCGCGCGCATTCAGCCCCTGCGCCACGTCGTAGTTGCGCCGCGAGGCCCTGATGGAGGGGTAGACCTCCAGTGCCGCCAGTTCGAAGATGCGCGCCTGCTGCACAGCCAGGCGCACGGCGCGCGGCAGATCGAGGGTCATCAGCGCAAGATAGTCGCCGCGTACCAGTGTCAGGCGCGAGCCACCGTAGACCTGATTGCCGTGGCCGTCGTCAGTCAGTTGCTGGGTACCGTGGTAGCTCAAGGTGACGCCTGCCACCTGAATCTGGCCAACGCTGTAGGTACTGGGCTGCTGCAGATCCTCTTCCAGTACCAGGCCCTGTTCCCTCACACGCGGCTCATCGAATGCCGCCAGGGCATTGGCCAGCTCATCATGCGCTCGCACCACCTGCTGGCCTCGGCCGCCGGTGCCGTCTACCGGCTTCAGGCGTATCGGACCCTCGCGCAGCAGGCGCTGGCCAGCCTCGGCAGCGTCTTCCAGGTCGAAGACGCTGAAGCCCTGCAAGGTAACGCTTTCGACCTGCCAGGCTAAACGTTCGGACCAGCCCGCTGGCAGGTGGCGCGGTGCCTCGAGGGCCGGGTGACTGATGGCCTTGGTGGCGAGAAAGGCATGCCCGACCTGGCCGCCGAAGAAATCGTCCGGCCCGTCGATGCCCAGCGAGCCCACATCGCCGACCAACGTGTCCTCCGGCAGGAAGTAGTGGCGTCCGCGAATCTGCATGCCCGGCTGATAGGGGCCAAGAAAGGGGCAATCGAGCAGCTCGGCGAGCTTCTCGCCGAGCTGGCGTTGCACCATGCGTTCATGGGCCATGTGCTGAGCGGTGCCTGGTAGCAGAAGCAGGCCTCGGTAAGTGCCCATCATCGATCCCGCCAGGTGCCACCGGCACTTTCACAGTCGATGCGTACCTGCTTGAGGTCACCCGCCTGGTAATAGTGGGTGACCACCTTGGCATCGTTGGGCACCGCCGGGCGCGCCTCGCCCCGGTCGTCGTCGCCGGAGCGATAGTTGGTCAAGGTTTCCTGGGTCAGCGCCGCTTCGCAGCTGCCCAGCTTGGCCTCGGCGCAGCTGGCCACCTTGCGTTGTTCGCTGCTGATCATGTCCCCGGTTTCGTTATGGCATGACCAGTCGATGGCGCCCTTGTCCATGCCGGTGAACTCGTAGCAGAACTCCTGCTCGACTTCCTGTATGGCATCGCTGGATGCGCTGGCGCTGACGTAGCAGGCCTCGGCCAGCGCGTCGCCGGCCGTCAGCGCACCGACCAGAAGGCCGGGAATGATGGCTCGCATGATGATCTCCTCGACAATGGCATTCATGAGTTGTGAGGTAAGCCGCCAAGTCGAAGTTCAGGCTTTTTGATCAAAGGGGCGCCAGACAGAAAAACCCTGAACTCATCGCCGTTGCGAAGGCCACAAAGAAAAAGCCGAACCCATCGCTTCGGCTGCAATCGACGCGACGCGCGCGTGAGGGGATCGATATGAGCGAATCGCACAGCGAGGCCGAGAGTGCCGTAGCCCAGTTCAAGGCGGCCATCCTGGCCAAGCTGCGCTACGCCGTGGGCAAGGACCCGAGTACCGCCTTCGACCACGACTGGTTCGAGGCACTGGCCCTTGCCACCCGTGACCACATGATCGATCGCTGGGAGGAGTCCTCCGCCCAAGTCGAGCGCCAGGGCGCCAAACGCATTTACTACCTGTCCCTCGAGTTTCTGATCGGCCGCTTGCTGGTGGACAACCTGAGCAACCTCGGTTTGCTCGACGTGGCTCGCCAGGCCATGGCCGAGCTCGGTGTCGAACTCGAGCGCATCCGTCTGGTGGAACCGGATGCGGCGCTCGGTAACGGTGGCCTCGGGCGCCTGGCCGCCTGTTTCATGGAAAGCATGGCGACCTTGCGTCTGGCCGCTCACGGCTACGGCATCCGTTATGAACACGGGCTGTTTCGCCAGGCGATCATCGACGGCTGGCAGGCCGAACAGACCGAAACCTGGCTGGACTTCGGCAACCCCTGGGAATTCGAGCGTCCGGAAGTGGCCTATCGCATCGGTTTCGGCGGCGGCGTGACCACCCTGGACGATGGCAGCGGCAACACGCGGCAGTATTGGCAGCCGCAGGAGAGGGTGCGCGCCATCGCCTACGACACCCCGGTGGTGGGCTGGCGGGGTGCGTCGGTCAACACCTTGCGGCTATGGCGTGCGCGCGCTGAGGAGAACCTGCAACTGGATCGCTTCAATGCCGGCGATCACTTCGGCGCGGTGGCCGGCGAGGTTCGCGCGGAGAGCATCTCGCGGGTGCTCTATCCGGCCGACGATACCGAGGCTGGCCAGGAGCTGCGCCTGCGCCAGGAATACTTTCTGGTTTCCGCCTCGCTGCAGGATCTGCTCGAGCGCCACCTGCGCCTGCATCAGGACCTGCACTGCCTGGCGCAGCACGTGGCGATCCAGCTCAACGACACCCATCCAGCCATCGCCGTGGTCGAGCTGATGCGCCTGCTGGTGGACGAGCATCGCATGCCCTGGGCGCAAGCCTGGCAACTGACGGTGGCGACCACCGCCTACACCAATCACACGCTGCTGCCCGAAGCGCTGGAGTCATGGCCGGTGTCGCTGATGGAGCGTCTGCTGCCGCGGCATCTGCAGATCATCTACCTGATCAATGCCGAGCATATCGATGCGCTGCGCGCCAAGGACATCCACGACTTCCGCCTGCTGCGCGCAGTCTCGTTGATCGAGGAGGACCACGGCCGACGCGTGCGCATGGGCAACCTGGCGTTCCTCGGTGCGCACAGTATCAACGGGGTGTCCGCGCTGCATACGCGGCTGATGCGTGACACGGTGTTCCGTGACCTGCACCGGCTCTACCCCGACCGGGTGAACAACAAGACCAATGGCGTGACCTTCCGCCGCTGGTTGTTCCAGGTCAATCCGGGGCTCACCCATCTGCTCGTCGATGCCTTGGGCGAGCCGGTGCTGCAGCGCCCCGAGGAGCACCTCAAGGCGCTCGAACCCTACGCCGAACGCCAGGATTTTCGCGACGAGTACGCGCTATGCCGCCAGCGCAGCAAGGAAGCGCTGGCCGAGCGGGTGCGGCAGCTGCTGGGGATCAACCTCGACACCACGGCGATCTTCGACGTGCACGTCAAACGCATCCACGAATACAAGCGCCAGTTGCTCAACCTGCTACACACCGTGGCCTTGTACCAGGCCATCCGCAACGATCCAACCACCGACTGGGTGCCGCGGGTGAAGATCTTCGCCGGCAAGGCCGCAGCCAGTTATCGCCAGGCCAAGCTGATCATCAAACTGGCCAACGATATCAGCCGCACCATCAATGACGATCCCACCGTACGCGGCTTGCTCAAGGTGGTGTTCATTCCCAACTACAACGTCAGCCTGGCCGAAACCATCATTCCCGCGGCCGATCTGTCGGAGCAAATTTCCACGGCGGGGCTGGAGGCCTCCGGCACCAGCAACATGAAGTTCGCCCTCAATGGCGCCCTGACCATCGGCACGCTGGACGGTGCCAACGTGGAGATGTGCGAGCAGGTCGGCGAAGAGCATATGTTCATCTTCGGCATGACCGCGCAGCAGGTCGCCGCACGGCAGCGCCAGGGGCTGGAAATGGGCGATGTGGTGGCCGATTCGGAGCGCCTGGAAGCCGCCCTCGGTGCCATTCGCGCCGGGGTGTTCTCGCCGGACGATCCTGCGCGCTATGTAGGCCTGGTGGACGCGTTGCTGTACGAGGACCGCTTCATGGTCTGCGCCGACTTCGATGCCTACTGGAAGGCGCAGCGCCAGGTCGATCAACGTTGGCAGCGGCCTGAGCAATGGTGGCGTTCGGCGGTGCTGAATACCGCGCGGATGGGCTGGTTCTCCTCCGATCGCACCATCGCCGAATATGCCAAAGATATCTGGCAGGCGGCGCTGCCGCAGCGTGAGGGAGATTAATCGCAGCCTGTTCAACCTCTTGCAGCGACACACTGCAAGAGGTTGAACAGGCGTTCAGCGCTGTACGCGGTGCGCCGGCGTGCTGCCGCCTTTCTTCGGATGCAGGATGCGCGTGACCTGCACGTCGGTGAACTCGTTGGGCCATTCGAAGGTGTGCAGGGCACTAAGGTAGAAGCGTGCCTGGTCCGGCGTGAGCTGCTCGCGGTCCGACTCGACTTCGACGCTGTGGGGCTGGTTGTGCAGGATGTAGCTGATCAGATGCAGTGGCTTGGCCATGCGATGCCTCCGGTTTTGCTGAGTGATGTGAGATAGACCAGCCCACCTCGCTTGCAAGTTCCCGCCATCCGCCGGGTGGCAGTTGCAGGCCGCAGTCCGCTGCGCCTGGTGCAATTGCACCAGGCATTGTTTGCATCCGCTAGCCGGGCTGGGTCTCGATGCGCTGCTCGCCCTGCTTGCGCAGAGCTTTCGCGCGTTTCTCCAGCACCAGGTAGGTGACGCTGGCCAGCAGCAGCGGCAGCAGGTAATAGAGCACGCGATAGGCGAGCAGGGCGGCGATCAGGCTGGCCTGGCTGTACTGGTGCTGCAACAGGGCGAGAAATACCGCCTCGAGCACGCCCAGGCCGGCGGGGATATGCGCCACCACCGCAGCCATGCAGCTGATCAGCAGCACCCCGAGCACCGAGGTATAGGCCGCACCCTCCGGCAACAGCCAGAAGATCAGCGCCGCCATCAGCGCCCAGTTGCTCGCACCCAGGCACAGTTGCAACAGCGCCATCTTCAGCGAGGGCAGGGTGATCGACCGCTCGCGCAAGTGCCACACGCGTTGCCGCGCGAAAGCGCAGATACCGATATAGGCACTGACCACGCCCAGCAGCGCGAACCCCACCAACTGCAGGCCGGTGACGCCCAGGCCCCAGTTGTCGGGCAACTGCACCAGGCGCATGGAGAAGATCACCCCGGCCAGCGCCATGTAGCCGGTCCAGTTGGTCAGCAGGCTGAGGCTGAGGATGCGTGTCACCGTCGAGGCACTCAGGCCAAGACGCATGTACAGCCGGTAGCGCATCGCCACACCGCCGATCCAGGTGGTGAAGTTCAGGTTGAAGGCGTAGCAGACCATCGCCACCGGCATGACCTGGCGCGCCGGCAAGTGGTGGCGGCTGTACTGGCGACCAAGCAGGTCGTAGCAGCTGAATACCAGGTAACTGGCGCAGGTGAGCAGGACCCCCACTAGCAGGGTCTGGGCGCTGTAGTCCCCGAGCGCCTGACGCACCTCGCCCCAGTCCAGGTTGCGCGCCAGCATATACAGCAGTGCCGGTACCGCAAGTAGGAAGAACAAGGTCAGTGCGCGTTTGCCCCAGCGCATCCAGGGGTTGTTCTGGGCACCATTCATCCAGTTTTTTCCTCTTCATAGCCGCTGGCCTTTGCGTCCGGCGCCAGCGGTTTCAGTCTCTTGCGGTGCGCCGGCAGCCAGCCGGCGATGGCCGGAAAGCGGCGCAGAAAGTGAAAGCACAGGAACACCAGTGGCGCGCGCCACCAGTAGCCGCGTATCACGCGTTCGAGTTCGATGCGCTTGCAGTGCTCGGCGGACAGCTCGAGCAAATGGTCGTGCAGGTATTGGTTGAAGGCCCGGTCCTGAATCACCAGGTTGGCTTCCAGGTTCAGAGCCAGGCTCAGCGGGTCGAGGTTGCTCGAACCCACTGTGGACCAGTCTTCATCCACCAGTGCCACCTTGCCGTGCAGCGGGCGCTGGCAGTATTCGTAGACCACCACGCCGTGGCGCAGCAGATAGTTGTAGAGCAGGCGGGAAAAGGCCTGGACCCAGCGCATGTCCGGCTGCCCCTGGAGGATCAGGGTGACCTCTACGCCACGTTGTGCCGCGTTGCGCAGGGCGCGCAGCACGCGGTAGCCGGGGAAGAAATAGGCGTTGGCGATCACCACGCGCTTGTGCGCCGATTCGAAGGCGCGCAGGTGCTCGTCTTCGATATCAGTGGTGTGGCGTTCGTTGTCGCGCTCCAGCAGCATCACCCGCGCATCGCCCACCGGCTCTCTGGAAGGCTGCGCCGGACTCGGCTCGCTGAACGCCGGACGCAGTAGGCGCAGCATGGCCACATGCAGATCGCTGACGATCGGGCCAACCACTTCGACGGCATAGTCCTGCTTGGCCATTTCGCCATAGTCGCCAAGATGGTCGGCCGAGTAGTTGATGCCACCGACGAAGGCGCGCTGGCCATCGATCACCACCAGCTTGCGGTGCAGGCGCCGGAACAGGTTGGTCCGTACGCCGAAGCGCCTGGGGCTGGGGTCGAAAACGTGGATCTTAACCCCCTCGCGGGTCAATGCCGCGACGTACTCGTGCTGCAGGTCGGCGGTGCCGTAGCCGTCCACGGCGATGACCACGCGCACACCGCGCCGCGCGGCCTCGATCAGCACTTCCTGCAGCTCGAAGCCGACCTTGTCCTCACGGATGATGAAGGTTTCCAGCAGCACCTCGATACGCGCCGCGCGAATGCATTCGAACACCCTCGGGTAGTAGCCCTCGCCATTGATCAGCAGGCGCAGCTGGTTGCCATCTCGCCATATGCCGCTCACAGGTGAATCTCCGCTGCCAGTGGCGCGTGGTCGGACAAATGCGACCAGGGCCGAGTGGACAACACCTGCGGCTCGTACGCCGAGGCATTGCGGGTATAGATGCGATCCAGGCGCAGCCACGGCAGGCGTGCGGGAAAACTGCGCGCCGGCTTGCCGTGGCGATGCTCGAAAGCCTCGCGCAGGCCATGTGGTGCCAGCTGCTGGTCCGCACGCAGGCGCCAATCGTTGAAATCACCGGCGACTATCACCGGGGCATCGGGTTCGAAGGTCGCCAGCAGGTCGAGCAGCAGGCCGATCTGTTGGCGGCGGTGCGCTTCGCGCAGGCCAAGATGCACGCACACGGCATGCACCGCATCGTGACCCGGCACGTCGAGACGGCAATGCAGCAGCCCGCGCTGCTCGGTGCCGCTGACGGTCACATCGAGGTTGTGATGTTCGAGAATCGGGAAGCGCGAGAGCAGGGCGTTGCCGTGGTGGCCGTCCGGGTACACGGCATTGCGCCCGTAGGCGAACTGCGGCCACATGCTGTCGGCGAGAAATTCGTACTGCGGCACGCTCGGCCAGTCATGGAAACGCTTGGCGTGCAGAGCATGGTTGCCGAGCACCTCCTGCAGGAATACCAGGTCGGACCCGGTGGCCTGCACGGCGCTGCGCAGCTCGGGCAGGATGAAGCGACGGTTGAGAGCGGTAAAGCCCTTGTGCGTGTTGATCGTCAGCACGCGCAGGCGCTTGACCGGTGTCACGCGGTCGATGATCACCTCCGGCTTGGCAATGGTGTTGTTCATGTTCGGCCGCGCTCGCTCACAGGCTGCCGGGCTTTTTCGAGCGCGACTCGCCGAGCGGATCGGCTTCGGCAATGGCGCGATCGAGAAGCGCCTCGCCATGCACCTGTTCTTCGCTGCCGTGGCTGGCGTCGTTCTTCGCCGGCTGCAGTTGCACCTTGATCCAGCCGCTGTCACGTCGGTCGAAGGCCTTGAATGCTTCGATGGCGTCGCTCATGGGCTTGACCTGGGTGAGGATCTTCGCCGGGTCGATGCGCCCGGCCTGAACCATCTCGATCAGTTGCGGGATGTAGCGGCGATGGTTGCAGTTGCCCATGTTGACGCTGAGGTTCTTGTTCATCGCCTGGCCGATGGGAAACTCGCGCGCCTGTTGCGGATAGACGCCGATGATGCCCAGCGTGCCGGCCTTGGCCAGGGCATCGACAGCCCACTGCAGGGCCTGCTCGGGCGCATCGCCCGGTTGCCATTCGTGGCCTTCTGGCTGACGCGGCGAGTGGCCATGGACAGGGCACTGTGCATCGACGCCAACGGCATCGATGGCGCGGTCCACACCGATGCCATTGGTCAGTCGGCGCAGGGTTTCGACCGGGTCTTCACGGTCGAAGTTGATCACCTCGGCGCCCTGGCGGCGGGCCATGTCCAGGCGATCATCGAGATGATCGATGGCGAACACGCGTGCGGCACCCAGCAGCTTGGCGCTGGCGATGGCGAACTGGCCGACCGGCCCGGCGCCGAAGACGGCGACGGTATCGCCGCTACCGACTTCGGCCAGCTTCGCGCCGAAGTAACCGGTGGGGAAGATATCGGAAAGCAGGATGGCCTGGTCGTCGCTGATCTCGCTGGGCAGTTTCACCAGGCCGATATGGGCGAAGGGAATGCGTGCCATCTCGGCCTGCAGGCCGTGGAAGGCGCCGGTGATCTCCGGCCCGCCGTAAAAGGAGGTGCCGGCCTGCTTGCCATTGGGGTTGGCCTCGTCGCATTGGGCGTAGTAGCCGGCGCGGCAATAGCTGCAGTTGCCACAGGCGATGGTGGAGGGCACCACGACACGATCGCCGATGTTGAGGTTGCGCACATCGCTGCCCAACGCCTCGACGATGCCGACGGCCTCATGACCGAGGATGGTGCCCTTGCGCATGCCGCCCACGGTGCCACGCACGAAATGCAGGTCGGTGCCGCAGATCGCCGAGGCGGTTATGCGAATCACCGCATCGGTACTGGCCTGCACCTCGGGCTCAGGTACGTCGTCCAGGCGGATGTCGCCAATGTCGTGGAATACCACTGCTTTCATGATCGTCTCCCGTAAACCGGCGTCGCCGGTACTGCACACGAATGTCGTCGCATGTGTTTTCGAGTGCGGGAGAAAAACAGGGGTTCAGGTTATTTCTGCTCCGGGCGTTTCGCTGACTCCGATGATTGTCGTGATACTGGGCACTGTCGACGGGGCTGCTACCTGGCTTAGCGCTGCACCAGCAAGCCACGCAACATCAGGTCCAGCGCGGCGAGGCTGTCGGCCAGATGCGTCTGGCCTTGATCGCTGGCAGCGATCCATAACGTCGCTTCGGCCAGGCTGCCGTAAATCAGCGCCGCCAATATCTGCGGCTCTGCCCTGGCGATGATGCCGCGCTGCATCATGTCATCGATCAATTGCTGCATCGACTCGACGCACCGGCGTTGCGCTTCCGGTGATGCGCCGCCCAGCACGGCGCGTGCATCGCGAAGCACGATGCGCTGGATGTCGGGCTCCAGGGCCATTTCCAGATAGGCCTGGCAACGTCGGCGAAACCCCTGCCAGGCATCCTCGGCGTTGGTGGAAATGGCCTCGAGGCGTTCGTCCATCTCGCTGTCGATCTGCTGTACCACCGCGGCCAGCAGGCCTTTCTTGTCGCCGAAGTGGTAGTAGAGCGCGCCGCGGGTCAGCCCCGCCTGCGCAGTGAGGTCGTCCATGGATGTATCGGCGTAGCCGCGTTCAGTGAACACCTTGCGCGCCGTGGCGAGCAGCAGGGCGCGGGTTTCTTCCATCTCGGCACGGGTGCGGCGGGCCATGGTTCTCTCCTGGGTTACGGACCAGATGATTATTTACATACGCCGTGTATAAATATAGCCTTCTATTCATACGATCCGTATGTATATGCCCTGGCGCCACGCCTGGCGCCTGGAATCATGGAGAACAAGATGGCCAATCCTTACCGAGAACTCTTCACTGCGCCTGGCGCCACGGGCTTCGTCCTGGCGGGCTTGATCGCGCGCCTGGCGCTGCCGATGACGGGGATTGGCATCATCACCATGCTCGCCCAGTTGCGAGGCAGCTACACGCTGGCGGGCGCGGTATCGGCCACTTTCGTGCTGACCTACGCGTTGCTGTCGCCACAGGTTTCACGCCTGGTGGATCGGCATGGACAACGCCGCGTGCTGCCGGTGGCAACGGCTATCAGCGTGGCCGGGATGCTTTTGCTGGTGGCCTGCTCGTGGTGGAGGTCGGCCGACTGGTGCCTGTTCATCGGTGCTGCACTGGCCGGCTTCATGCCCAGCCTGTCGGCGATGGTGCGGGCGCGCTGGACGACCATCTATCGCGGCCAGCCACGCCTGCAGACCGCCTATTCACTGGAAACGGTATTCGATGAAGTGACCTTCATCGCCGGGCCGCCGCTGTCGGTAGGGCTGTGCATCGGCCTGTTCGCGCAGGCCGGCCCCCTGGTCGCTGCGCTGTTGCTGGCCCTTGGCGTCTTTGCCCTGGTGCTGCAACGCGGCAGTGAACCACCCGTCGAGGCACAGGCGAGCGAACTCGATACCTCGGGTTCGGTAATCCGTAACGGCAATGTGCGACTGCTGGCACTGCTGATGGTTGGCATGGGCATCATCGTCGGCACCGTGGACATCGTCAGCGTGGCCTTCGCCGAGCAGTTGGGGTGGCCCGCTGCAGCCAGCCTAATATTGTCGGCCTATGCCGCGAGCTCCTGCGTGGCCGGGTTGCTATTCGGGGCGCTGAACCTGACGACGCCGCTGCACCGTTTGCTGCTTCTGGGCGGTCTGGCCACGGCGCTGACCACCGTGCCCCTGCAACTGGCCGGCAGCATTGCAGAGCTGGCGGGTGCCGTACTGTTGGCAGGGCTGTTCTTCGCACCCACGATGATCGTGGCGATGTCGCTGGTCGAACGCCTGGTGCCCGAGCAGCGCCTGACCGAAGGCATGACCTGGCTGCTGGCGGGACTGAACGTCGGCGTAGCGACGGGGGCCGCCATATCCGGCCGGGTCGTCGACCAGAGCGGGGCACTGGCCGGATTCACCGTTGCCCTGGCTGCCGGCACGCTGGTACTGGCGGTGGCGCTATGGGGGCAGCAGCGCCTGCGCACGCCGCTGCCCGAACAGCCAGATACCGCCGGCTAGGCCGTTTAACGCGACCTCACGCCAACGTTCAGCGCTGCAGCTCCAGCAGTTGCAGCGAGCGACCGGCCAGTTCCAGGGTCTCGCTATACAAAGGGCGCTGCTCATCGGCTGCATCCGGCCGATGGGTGTCCACCAGACAGATCCAGTGCTTGCCGCCAGCCACTTCCGGTAGCTGGAAACTGCGAGCGTCGTGATGGGCATTGAGCAACAGCAACAGGGTGGCATCGGCACCACTGCGCTTGATGCCGGTGGGCTGGGCACGTCCGTCGAGCAGCATGCCCATGCAGCGCGCCTCGCCGTCGTGCCAGTGCGCCTCGGTCATTTCCTCGCCGCCGGGGGCCAGCCAGGTGACGTCCTTGACGCCCAACTCCTCGTTGTAATGCCCCACCAGAAAGCGCCCGCGACGCAAGATCGGGTAGCTGCGGCGCAGGGCGATCAGGCGTTGGCAAAATGCGGTCAGCGCCTGGCCTTCCTCGTCGATGGCCCAATCGACCCAACTCAGCTCGTTGTCCTGGCAGTAGGCGTTGTTGTTGCCGTGCTGGGTGCGGCCGAACTCGTCGCCGGCCAGCAGCATCGGCGTGCCCTGAGCGAACAGCAGGGTGGCCAGCAGGTTGCGCATCTGTTGCAGACGCAACTGGCGAATGTCCTGATCATCGGTTTCGCCTTCGCAGCCGTGGTTCCAGGAGATGTTGTGGTCGGTGCCGTCCTGGTTGTTCTCGTCGTTGGCCTCGTTGTGCTTGTGATCGTAGGACACCACGTCGCGCAGGGTGAAACCGTCGTGGGCGGTGATGAAGTTGACCGAGGCGAACGGGCGCCGGCCGCGCTGATTGTAGAGGTCGCCGGAGGCGGTGAGGCGGCTGGCCAGCGCGGCCAGCTCGCCTTCGTCGCCTTTCCAGAAGGCGCGTACGTTGTCGCGAAACTTGTCGTTCCACTCGGCCCAGCCGGGCGGGAAGCCGCCGACCTGATAGCCGCCGGGGCCGCAGTCCCAGGGCTCGGCGATCAGCTTGACCTTGCTCAACACCGGGTCCTGGCGGCAGGCGACAAGGAAGCTGTGGCGCTCGTCGAAACCGTCGGCATAGCGGCCGAGAATGGTCGCCAGGTCGAAGCGAAAGCCATCCACGCGCATTTCGGTGGCCCAGTAGCGCAGGGAGTCGGTGACCATCTGCAGCACGCACGGATGGCTCAGGTCCAGGGTGTTGCCGGTACCCGTGTCGTTCACGTAATAGCGGCGCTCGTCGGGCATCAGGCGGTAGTAGCTGGCGTTGTCGATACCGCGCATACAGAGGGTCGGGCCGCGCTCGTTACCCTCGGCGGTGTGGTTGTAGACCACGTCGAGAATCAGCTCCAGGCCCGCCGCGTGCAGGTGGGCAACCATCTCCTTGAACTCGCTGACCTTGCCGCTGGCCAGGTAGGCGGGGTGGGGCGCGAAGAAGCCGATGCTGTTGTAGCCCCAATAGTTATTCATGCCCTTTTCCAGCAGGTGCTGGTCGTTGACGAAAGCGTGCACCGGCAACAGTTCCAGGCTGGAGATACCCAACTCGTGCAGGTAGCGCAGCAGTTGCGGGTTGGTCAGCGCCGCACAAGTGCCGCGATGCGCGTCGGGCACCGCCGGATGGCGCATGCTCAGACCGCGCAGGTGCGCCTCGTAGATCACCGTGCTGTCCCAGGGGATGCGCGGCGGCGGTTGCTCGCCCCAGGTGAAGGCCGGGTCGATCACCTTGCACTTGGGCACGTAGGGTGCGCTGTCTCGCTCGTCGAAACTGAGGTCGCCATCCGGATCGCCGATGGTGTAGCCGAACAGCGCCTCAGACCATTGCAGCTTGCCCACCAGTTGCTTGGCATAGGGGTCGATCAGCAACTTGTTGGGGTTGAAACGGTGCCCGGCTTCCGGCTCGTAGGGGCCGTAAACGCGGTAGCCGTAGACCTGGCCAGGGCGCGCATCGGGCAGATAGCCGTGCCAGATCTCGTCGGTGTATTCCGGCAGTTCGATGCGTTCGATTTCCGTCTTGCCCTGTTCGTCGAACAGGCACAGCTCGACGCGCGTGGCATGCGCCGAGAACAGGGCGAAATTGACGCCGAGGCCGTCCCAACTGGCGCCCAGGGGGAAGGGTCTGCCTTCGGTAACGCGTGAGCGCTGTTGTTTGCGCATGGTAACGACCTCAGGCTTTCGGCGTTTTGGGCGTGCGCGGAGCACGGGGCTTCTTCAGCAACGCCGGTTGTTCGGCTTCGCTTAGCGGCACCGTCTTGGGTTTGCTGATGCGCCGCGGCTTGGGCGCTGCCGGCGTCTGGGCCTGCGCCTCGGCTTCGGCCAGTTTGCTGGCCATCTTCCAATGGCGCTCATGCTGGCCATGGGGACGACCTTCGGACTCCCAGATCTGGAAGGCAAATTCGCGGATACGCTGTTCATCGATCATGGCGTGGCTCCTGTAATGACGGGGTGATGCGAAGCAGATTGACGGGAAACCTGGCCAGTGCAGTGGCGAGTGCGATGCCCTGATCCGTGGCGGCCTGGCAGTCGCCGAGCATGCCCGTTGCCTGCCGGACATGCAGTGCGTCGGGCAAGACGACCGTGGTGTTGCCCCAGCGCTGTGGCGGTACGTGCGGCACCGGATGTTCGTCGAGCAGGCCAGCGGCCAGCCGTGGGACGATGACCAGCAGGTGGTCGTCGCCGTGGCTGCGCAGGAAGGCCAGCACCTGGGCGGCGTGCTCACCGGTGACGCCAAGTGGTTGGTAGCTGCCGTGGCGGAATAGCTGTGGCCGTTCTGCGCGCAAGGCCAGTGCCTGGCGGATCAGCCATTGCTTGATGCGCCCATCCTGCCAGCTCTCCAGCCTGGCCTCGGCCGTGACCTCGGCGTGCAGGGCAGCCTGCCGCGCGGGGAAGTCCACCGGGCGGCGGTTGTCCGGGTCGACCAGGCTGAAATCCCAGAATTCGCAGCCCTGGTAGAGGTCGGGCACACCAGGTGTGGTCAGGCGCAGCAGGCATTGCGCCAGGCTGTTCAGAGCGCCGGCCGGCGCGATGGCGGACACCGTACTGGCCAGTTCGCGACGCAGCGCCAGGCCATCAGGTTCGACCAGCAGGCGCCGGAGGAAGTCCGCGCAGGCTGTTTCGTGCTCGTCGTTCGGCGCGCTCCAGGCACTGTTGAGTTTGGCCTCGCGCAGCGCCTTGCGCTGCCATTCGAGCAGGCGCTGCAAGTACGCGTCCAGACCTGTGGCATCGTCGGCCTGCAGCCCCAGCGGCCAGCTGCCGATCAGCGCCTGGTAGAGAATCGCTTCTTCGCCACCGTCCGGCGCCTGCTGCATCTGGCTGCTGCGCAACGATTGAGCGAGGCGCTGCCATTCCCGAACACGCTCGGCGTACCAGGCGGCACGTTCGCTGAGCACTGCCAGGCGCGCACGGGAGTCTTCGCCGCGTTTGTGATCATGGGTGGCGGTGGCCAGCAGGTTCTGCGGATGGTGGTCCGCACGCTCGACGCAGGCCTGGTGAAAACGCTCGACGCTGGCGCTGAAGTGCTCGGCATCGAAGCCCACGTCATAACGAGAGAGCAGCACGCCTGCGCGATACAACGCAGTGTCTTCGACGGCCTTGGCAGCCACCGGCGAGGTCAGCTGCTGGAAGCGCGTCAGCGCCTGGGCCCGCAGGCGCCGCGCACGGCCGGGCGGCAAGGTACGCAGGATGGCACCGCCAAGCCAGTCATCGAGATGCGGCAGCAAGGGCCAGTCAGCCTCGGCCAGGGTCTGTCGCGCGCCGTCCAGCGCCTGCTGGAAGAAGCGCCGATCCTGCAGCGAGCGGCCACAGCCCTGGGCGTAGGTGCGATACACCGGGAAATGCACGATCAGCTCGCGCAGCGCCCGGCGGATCGCGCCGAGGGTCAGGTCGCGAGTGGCGATATCGTGGCGGGCGACATGCAGCAGGCGCTGGGCGACTTCCTCCAGATCGCCGGCCAGCGAACCCTCCAGCACCAGGCGGCGTGCCTGCTGGATCTCCTCCTCGAACGCTGTAGGCCTGCCGCTAAGCGTTTGCCACAGCTCGCTGAGCGGCAGTTCGCCGTGTGGGTCGTGCTGCAGCAGCGAGACCTGATTCATGAACTCGTAGCCGGTGCTGCCGTCCACCGGCCACTCCTGCGGCAGCTGTTCGCCTGCGCCAAGGATCTTCTCCACGAAAATGGGGAAGGGCGCATCACCACGCAGTTGCCGGATGCGTCGGCGCAGGCGGCTGCAATAGGCGCGTGGATTGGCCAGGCCGTCGATATGATCGATGCGCAGGCCGTCGATCAGCCCACGTTCGATCAGTTCGAAGACCTTGGCATGGGTCTGTTCGAACACCTGCCGGTGCTCGACGCGCAGCGCGCCAAGCTCGTTGATGTCGAAGAATCGCCGCCAGTTGATATCGTCCGCCGCGGTGCGCCAACTGGCCACGCGGTAATGCTGACGTTCGAGCAGCGCGTGCAGGCGCTTCTGCGCCGCTTCGTCACCGCCCTGAAAGCCGGCGAGCAACGGCGGCACCTTGTGCGCCTGAACGGCCAGTTCGGCGCACAGCTGCGCGGCCTGTGCGCGGCTGGCGTCATCGTTGCCCAGGCGCGCGAAGCGCTGGCCCAGCGCGCGCAAGTCGGCATCATCGCTGCCGCGCAAGATGCTGGCGTAGCTGGCTGGAGTCAGCGGCAGGCGATGCTCGAAGTGCTGCGCATGGAAGCGTCCGCGCTGCGCATCGAAGTGCAGCTCCAGGGTGCCGTCGCGCAACGCCTCGCCGTAGTCGCTGCGCAGAAAGGGCACCAGCAGCTGGCCGCTGAGCAAGGGGTCGTGAGATTGCCACTGGATATCGAAGAAGCTCGCATAAGGGCTGCCTTGCCCCCATTCCAGCACGTCCAGCCACCAGGGATTGCCATCGCCACCGACGGCCATATGGTTGGGCACTATGTCCAGGATCAGCCCCATGTCATGGGCGCGCAGGGTATTGACCAGCTGCACTAGGGCTTCTTCGCCGCCCAGCTCGGGGTTGATCCGGGTCGGATCGATCACGTCGTAGCCGTGTTGCGAACCGGGGCGGGCGGTGAGAATTGGCGAGGCATACAGGTGGCTGACCCCCAGCTGCGCCATGTAGGGCACCTGCGCAGCCGCGTCGAACAGGGTGAAATCCTTGTGCAGCTGCAGGCGCAGCGTTGCGCGCAACTCAGTCATTGCCAGCCTCCCGGCGTGCGTCATCGAGGGTGGCCAGGCGCTCGCTGGTGGCGGGTTGTTCCAGCAGTTCGCTGGCCGCCAACGGATAGCGGCGGCGCCAGTTCGGGTGGATATCGCCAGGCCCCGGCAGATTGGGCTGCTGCTCCAGGCCACAGGCGTCCTCCAGCGGCAGCAGCGCCAGTGGCGCGGGGGTACGGCCGACATGTTCGATGCAGGCTTGCAGACAGCCATCGTCATCACCGCCGCTGACCATGCCTTGGCGTTCCAGCAGCTGACGCAGCGCCACGCGCTCACCGGCGCGCTCGGCGTGGTCGCCCTCCAGCAGCTCGGCGTCGCGTTGGCCGGTGCGCACCCGCCATTCCAGATCTCGGCCGGCGAGCCAGCCCTTGATCGTCGGCAGGTCGTGAGTGGTGGTGGTGGCCAGGGCATTGCCGGGCCAGCGCTCGGCCGGGACGAAACCGAGGTCGTCCTGCTCGAACAGCAGGACGCGGGTGCCGAGGATATTGCGCGCGGCGAGCTTGTCGAGCAGGCCCTCGGGCACAGTACCTAGGTCCTCGCCGATCACCAGCGCACGATGGCGATGCGACTCCAGAGACAGCAGGCGCAGCAGGTCATCCAGCGGGTAGCGCAGGTAGGCGCCGTGCTGCGATTCCGCCCCTTGGGGGATCACCCACAGACGCTGTAGCCCCATCACATGGTCGATGCGAATGCCGCCGGCATGTGCCAGGTTGGCCTGGAGCATTTCGATATAGGCACGAAAGCCGTGCTGACGCAGGCCCTGCGGTGAGAAGGCGGCGACGCCCCAGTTCTGTCCCTGGCGATTGAGTACATCCGGCGGCGCGCCGACGGTGACCTGCGGCAGCAGTTCATCCTGGCGCGACCAGGCCTGGCTGCCGGCGCAGTCGGCCCCCACCGCCAGGTCGGCGATCAGGCCAATGCCCATGCCGGCACCGCTGGCGGTGGCCTGCGCGCTTTCCAGCCCATGGGCGATCAGCCATTGGCAGAACGCATGAAAACGCAGCTCATTGGCATGTTCGATGGCAAAACGGGTCACGGCGCCCTGGTTGGGGCTGCGCAGCTCATCCGGCCAGGTGCGCCAGTCGCCGCTGGTCCCTTCGCGCAAGCGTTGCCCATGAATGGCCTCGAAACAGCAATGTTGCTCAAGGGCTTCACCGCCAGTTGCGCGAAATGCTTCGAAGCGTTCCCGTAAGGGAGTCGGGGCCTGTCGAAAATCTTCGTACAGCTGACGCAACAGGCGCTGGCGAGCGGCGGCTACAGCCGGCCAGTCGATCAACTCCAGCGACTCCAGGCGCGTCATTTCATCGTGCAGGCCGGCGGCCTGAATGGCGCGCTTGACGCGCTCCTCACCCAACAAGGTGGCAGGGGCGGCGTACAGAGTATTGAAGAACAGCCGGCTGGATGGCGAGTAGGGGCCATAGCTACGCAGGTCGGCGCTGAATTGTGCGTGCACCGGGCTCAGGCCGATGGCATCGGCGCCATGATTGGCAGCATGCCGGGCCAGGTCGGCCACGGCCAGGGTATCGCCCAGTCCGCCGTCGCCGCTGCGGCGCAGGCCGTAGAGTTGGGCGGTGAGCCCCCAGATACGCGGCTTGCCGCACAGTTGCTGCACCGAAAGGCAGGCCTGCGGCGCCACCGCAAGCGCATGCCGGCTCTCGCGGATTGCCAGCTGGTAGTAACCGATGCGCTGTTGGGCCGGCAAACGACCATCCGAGTCGAGTCGTCCTTCGCTGACGTTGCCCTGTTCGTCGGTCAGCTGATAGGGGCTCTCGGCCGGATAAAGGGTCAGAGCCAGCGCTTGGCCCTGGTCCTGCAGGAGCAGGCCACAATCTTCCGGCACATGCTGGCGGTGCACCAGCGAGGTCAGGCTTTCACGTATCTGCTCGGGGCTTTGCGCAGGGTAGCCCAGCGCCTCCAGCAAGTTGCGCTGCGCTTCTGGGGTTACGCTTTGTGGCTTACCGTAGGCGTCGATCCAGTCGATGCTGAGATCCGCAGCCTGAGCCAGCTCGGCCAGCAGTTGATCGCTCATCGGACGGGCTCCAGGGTGACCAGGGCACTGCGCGGCGGCAATTGCGTTTGGCGCAGGTCGGCATCATCGATACGCAGGGTGTACAGACGCTCGCCATGCATGGCTTCGGCAGGCAGGGACACGACGCCGGTACCCAGGTTGATGGCGATGCCCAGTGCCGGCCCGTTGCCGAGCCGCCAGCGCGCCAGTACGGCGCCGTCGCCCAGTACTTGCACACCGAGGCTGCGAGCCTCCTGCAAGCCGGCCAGCAAACGACTGTGGCGCACTTGTAAAAGGCCGCGATAGAAAGCCAGCCACTCGCGCTGCTGAGGTTCCAGCGCCGGTGCCAGGTCCGGCTGCGAGCGCTGGAAGCTGGCCTCGGCATTGGGGTCGGCGATGGCCTCGCGGTCGTGCGCCGAATTGAATTGGGAGAAATCCGCGAACTCGTTGCGCCGGCCTTCACGCACGGCATTGGCCAGCTCGTCGTGGTAATCGGTGAAGAACAGGAACGGCCGCTTGCTGCCCCATTCCTCGCCCATGAACAGCAGCGGCACCATCGGGCACAGCAGCAGGAGCACGGTAGCGGCCTTCAGCGCATCGACGTCGGCGAGCAGCGTCAGGCGCTCGCCAAAGGCGCGGTTACCCACCTGGTCATGGTTCTGCAGAAACAGCACGAAGGCGTGCGGCGGCAGGTCGGCGCTTGGCTCGCCGCGCGGCAGGCCGTGACGATTGGCCTGGCCCTGATAGACGAAACCCTGCTCCAGGCAGGTGGCCAACTTGCGCGTCGGCGCCTGGGCGTAATCGGCGTAGTAGCTTTCGTTCTCGAAGGTCAGCAGCGCATGCAGGGTGTTGTGGCCATCGTCGTTCCACTGCGCATCGAAGCCATCACGCAGCAGGTGCGCGGCGTTGTGCTCGTTCTCCAGCACCAGGTGCACATGGCGTTGCCGGGGCATTGCCGAGCGTACGCGCGCCGCCAGCTCCTTGAGGAAGTCGTCATCGTCGATGGCGTGCACGGCGTCCAGCCGCAGGCCGTCGACGCGATAATCCAGCAACCACATCAGCGCGTTTTCGCAGAAGAAATCGCGCACCTGCGGGCGACTGAAGTCGATGGCCGCCCCCCAGGGCGTGATGCGCTCTTCATGGAAGAACTGCCGCGCATACACGCCCAGGTAATTACCGTCGGGGCCGAAGTGGTTGTAGACCACGTCGACGAACACCATAAGGCCATAGGCATGAGCCGCGTCGATCAGTTGCTTGAGTTGTTCGGGCGTACCGTAGGCGTTGGCCGGGGCAAAGGGCAGAACACCGTCGTAACCCCAGTTGCGCGTGCCGGAGAAGGCGTTGAGCGGCATCAGCTGCAAGGCGGTGACGCCCAGATCGGCCAGGTGCGGCAGGTGTTCAATGACCTGCTGAAAGCCACCGAACAGGCCGACATGCAACTCGTACAGCACCGTCTCGTGCCAGGGGCGGCCGTTCCAGTCGCGGTGATGCCAGAGGTAGGCCGAATGGTCGACCACCTGGCTGAAACCATGCACGTCCTCGACCTGGCGCCGCGAGGCCGGGTCCGGTACCGACCACTGACCGTCGATACGGTAGCGATAACGGGTATCGGCCGGGCACTGCAGCAACGCCACGAACCAGCCATCGTCCTGCGCCTGCATCGGCTGCAAGCCACCGTCCTGCAGTTCTAGTTCCACCTGGCTAGCGCTGGGGGCCCAGAGAGCGAAACGCACGCGTCCATCGGCCATTGGCCGAGCACCATGGCTGTACATCAACGCAGGGCCCGGCGGGCGTTGACCTGGCCCAGCAGACGCTGGAACAGCCGGTCGTAAGGTTGCACCGACTGGCGCCAGTAAAGCGGGGAGCGCATGGCGTGGCAGCGCATGGCCTCCAGCAACTCGGGGTGCTCGAATACCTGCAGTGCGCGGTCGATGGCTTCGCGGTAGGCATCGACGTGCGGCGCATCGAAGAGAAAGCCGCTGACACCATCCTCGATGGTATCGGCCAGGCCGCCGGTGCAACGCGCGATGGGCAGTGAGGCATAGCGCTGGGCGTACATCTGGCTAAGGCCACAGGGCTCGAAACGCGAAGGCATCAGCAGGAAATCGCTACCCGCGTACAGGCGCCGCGCATCGCTCTCGTTGAAGCCGATATGCACTCCGATGCGGCCAGGATGACGCCGCCCCAGGTCGGCCATGGCCGCTTCCAGCGCCGGCTCGCCCTGGCCGATCACGCCGATACGGCCGCCGCGGGCGACGATGTGTTCGGCAACATCAAGCGTCAGGTCTATCCCTTTCTGCTGCACCAGGCGCGACACCACGGCGAACAGCGGGCCGTCAGCGTCGAGATTCAGCCAACGCTGGACATACTCGGTGTTGGCCCGCTTGCCGGCCCAGTCGCCGGCGCTGAAACCCTGCAGCAGGTGCGGGTCGCTCTCGGGCTGCCAGCTTTCGTCGATGCCGTTGGCGATGCCGCTGAGCTGATTGCCCAGGACCTTGGCCCGCAACAGGCCGTCGAGGCCACAGCCCTGTTCCGGAGTGGTGATTTCGCGGGCATAGCGGCGGCTTACGGTGGTCACGTGCTGCGCGTAGGCGATGCCGGCCTTGAGAAACGACAGCTGGCCATAGAATTCCAGGCCATCGACGCCGCACGCCGATTCCGGTATCGCCAGTTCGCTGGCACAGCGCATGTCGCACAGGCCCTGATAGGCCAGGTTGTGAATGGTCAGCACGGCTGGCGCGCTGGCCTGGCGCCAGGCCATGTAGGCGGGCGCCATTGCCGCGGGCCAGTCATTGGCGTGTACCAGCTCCGGCCGCCACTGGATACCGGCGTCACCGCTGGCGATCTCCGCTGCGGCCAGGCCGAGGCGGGCGAAACGAATGTGGTTGTCGGCCCAGTCGCGCCCCTGGGCATCGACGTAGGGCGAGCCGTCGCGCTCGTACAGCGCATGGTTGAGCAGCACATAGACGATCAGCCCATCGGCCAGGTCCATGCGTCCGATCTGGCAGGGCGGCAGGGCGGCAACGCCAGGCAGTTGCCCGACGATGCGAATCGGCCGGCCACTTTCCACGACCTTGCGATAGCCCGGAATCAGCAGGCGCATGTCGTGTTGTGGTGACAGCGCTCGCGGCAGCGCGGCAGATACGTCACCGAGCCCGCCACACTTGATCAGGTCGGCGAACTCCGAGGTGACGAACAGCACGCGCTTACGCTCGGGATGCTCGCTGTGCATCTGCAGGGGTGGCTTGGCTGCGGCGCAAAGGGTGGGCGTGGACGGAATATGTGCGGAGGCTGCAGCACTTGCCATGTCTCTCTCCATTGGGTTGGAACCGACGACGACTCGCCGGTTGGGCGAGGGCCTATCGGAGGAGTGCGATGAGCATGACCGGCAATCTCCCCCTTACCCTTTTCCTGACGGGGCGATCGCGACAAAGGTTCGACCTTTTTTTAACCAGACAGGCGCAACGCGAAAGGTTGAACTTTGCCCAGTGCCGACACTTCCACAGAGCTCAACTGTTCGCCTTAGGAGAGCGGCAGATGCACAGCATCGAGCAGGTGGTTAATTTTCTCAGCAAGTACAAACTGCGCCTGGCCACCGCCGAGTCCTGCACGGCCGGGCTGATCAGTTCGCTGGTGGCGGACGTGCCCGGCAGCGGCCAGGTGCTGGACTGCGCGTTCGTCACCTATTCGCCCCAGGCCAAGCAGCGCTGCCTGGGCGTCAATCCGGAGACCATCGAGCGCTTCGGCCTGACCAGCGAGGAAGTGGCACGGGAAATGGCGCTCGGCGCGTTACAGCGCAGCGATGCCGATATCGTCCTGGCCAATACCGGGCTGGCGGAAGCGGAAGGGGACATGGATGGCGTGCAGTGCATCGCTTGCGCGATTCGTCTCGACCAGCACCAGGGCATCGTCAGCGAAACAGTGCAGTTCAGCGGTGCGCGCAACGAAGTGCGCGAAGAGACGGCGCGTTATGCGCTGATGCAGCTGCCCTATTACTACGAACGCCTGCGCCAGGTTTGACGGCGCGGGCGCTGCCGGGCCGCAAAGGCGACCCGGCAGGTCAGATCACTCTTCTGGCAGTTGGCCGTTGAGCTGCTCGGCCCGCTGCAGATGCTGCTCCAGCTTGGGCAGGGTCTCGCGGGCTAACGCGGCAATTTCGGCATCATCGGCATTCACGCCGCGACGGAACAACTCGATGGTTTCGCGATGTGCGACTACCTGGTTGTTCATATAGGCCTTGTCGAAGCTCGCCTCGCCCCGCATTTTCAGGACCATGGCCTTGGCCTTGTTGAGCAGTTCGGCGTCGTCGGACACCTCCAGATCCTTGCTCTTGGCCAGATCGGCCAGTTTCTGATTCGCCTGACGATGGTCGTCGATCATCATCTGGGCGAACCCCTTGACCGCTTCGTTCTGCGATTTTTCCAGGGCCAGCTTGGCCGTTTCGATTTCGGCGACACCTTTGGCCGATGCCTCTTCGACGAACTCCTCGCTGCTGATCGACTCCGCCTTGTTGGCGGCCTGCAGGCTGGTGACGGCGCAAATGGCAAAGGCGGCTGCGGCCAATAGGGCCAGTGGTTTCAATGGATGCATGGTGGTTCCTCCTGGGGTGTGCGTTCACAGGGGTAGAAGGGCCGGGCGAGGGCGAAGTTCAGGACAAATTTGCCTCGGTGAAACCGCGCAACGACAAGCGAAACGACCGCAAAGCGCCAGCTGCCGAGGAAAATTCAAGTCGAACGAAGCAGCGCCAGCTCGCCTCAAAAATTACCCGTGGCGACATGTCGTCGCCTGCGCGGCCGCCATGCCTGGCATGGCCACCGACAATTACCAGCGCGCGGCCCTATGCGTGCTTCCAACAGCCGGGAGTAGCCCATGAGCAAGCAACCGAAAACCGCCGAGCAGAGCCAGATGGCCGGCAGCGATACGCTCGACAGAAGCAACAGCAACGCCAAGCTCGAACAGCTAGAGCAATTCCGCGAAGATTCCACCGGTGAGGCGCTGACCACCAACACCGGCGTGCGCATCGCCGACAACCAGAACAGCCTGCGCGCGGGTGAACGTGGGCCGACGCTGATGGAAGATTTCATCATGCGCGAGAAGATCACCCACTTCGATCACGAGCGTATTCCCGAGCGCGTGGTACATGCCCGCGGTTCGGCAGCTCATGGCTATTTCGAGGTCACCGACCCTGCCACCGACCTGACCTGCGCCAATTTTCTCAGCGAAGCCGGCAAGCGCACCCCGGTGTTCGTGCGTTTTTCCACTGTGCAGGGGCCGCGTGGCTCGGCCGATACGGTGCGCGACGTGCGCGGCTTTGCCGTGAAGTTCTACACCGAGGAGGGCAACTTCGACCTGGTGGGCAACAACATGCCGGTGTTCTTCATCCAGGATGCGATCAAGTTTCCCGACTTCGTTCATGCGGTCAAACCCGAGCCGCACAACGAGATCCCGACCGGAGCCTCGGCCCACGACACTTTCTGGGACTTCGTCTCGCTGACCCCGGAGTCGGCGCACATGGTGCTCTGGACCATGTCCGACCGCGCCATTCCTATCGCCTATCGCTCGATGCAGGGTTTTGGCGTGCACAGCTTTCGCCTGGTCAACGCCGAGGGCCAGAGCAAGTTGGTGAAGTTTCACTGGCGGCCCAAGGCCGGCGTCTGTTCGCTGGTGTGGGACGAAGCGCAGAAACTCGCTGGCAAGGACCCGGACTTTCACCGCCGCGGCCTTTGGGAAGACATCGAGCGCGGCCTCTACCCGGAATGGGAACTGGGCCTGCAGGTGATGAACGAGGAAGACGCGCAAAGCTTCGGCTTCGACCTGCTCGATCCAACCAAGCTGGTACCCGAGGAGCTGGTGCCGGTGCGCGTGGTCGGTCGCATGGTGCTCAACCGCAACCCGGACAACTTCTTCGCCGAGACCGAGCAGGCGGCGTTTCACATCGGCCACGTGGTGCCGGGCATCGACTTCAGCAACGATCCGCTGTTGCAGGGGCGACTGTTCTCGTACACCGATACCCAGCTGCTGCGCCTGGGTGGTCCGAACTTCAATGAAATCCCGATCAACCGCCCGCTGTGTCCGTTTCACAACAACCAGCGCGATGCGCCGCATCGTCAGCAGATCAATCGTGGCCGCGCGTCCTACGAGCCGAACTCGATCGACGGCAACTGGCCACGCGAAACGCCGCCAGCGCCGAGTGGAGGCGGTTACAGCTCCTATCCCGAGCCGCTGCACGGCACCAAGATCCGTGTGCGTTCGCCCAGCTTCGCCGACCACTTCTCCCAGGCCACGCTGTTCTGGCGCAGCATGAGCGAGGCCGAGCAGCAGCACATCGTCGACGCCTACAGCTTCGAGCTGTCGAAGGTAGAGCGCCTGTACATTCGCGAGCGCCAGGTAAAGGAAATACTCGCTCACATCGACCCGCTGTTGGCCCTGCGGGTTGCGCAGAACCTGGGCATCGATCTGGACAGTACCTCGACGCCGCAAATGGAAGGCAAGCCGCAGGTTTCTCCGGCGCTCAGCCAGATGAACCTGCTGCCTGGCGACATTCGCGGGCGTCGCGTCGCGGTTCTGCTGACGCCCGGTTGCAAGGCCGACGAAGTCGCCAGCCTGAAGAAGATACTCGAAGCTGCCGGCGCCGTGACCAAACTCCTGGCGCCTTCAGCGGCGGCAGTGAAGGACTCCGACGGCCAGCCAGTGCAACCTGATGGCAGCTTCGCCTCGGAGCCGTCGATCACCGTCGACGCCGTGTTCGTCCCGGGAGGCGAGTACGTGCTCAAGACCCTGCAGGACGATGGCGTGGCCAAGCATTACCTGCTGGAAGCCTACAAGCACCTCAAGCCTGTCGCGCTCAGCGGCGATGCCGCTCAGCTGGCGGCCATGCTGGGCCTGGAAGAGGATGACGGGATGCTCGGCGGCGACAGCTTCGATCCGCTGTACATGCGCTTCGAGACGGCGCTCAAGCAACATCGCATCTGGGCACGAGAGGCCCGCGCCAAGAGCATTCCAGCCTGAACCGACGCCAGGCCTAGCGCGGTTTTCCGTCGCTAGGTCGAGGCGGCTTCTCCTGCTGCGCCCCGGTCGAGGGGCGCAGCGGCACTGGCGCGTCGAGCTGTGAGCCAGGGTCTTCGTTACCCGGGTCGTCCAGCAACCTATCGTTGCTACGCGCTACGGGCGTCCGCCCGATTTCCTTCGGTGTTTTCCTGTTCATCTCAGGCTGTCTCCAGCAAGGGATCGTCTGCGCACTGCTGACAAGCATGCGCGCATTCCTGGCAATGCTGACTGGTGTGCTGGATGCATTCCTCGGCACAGGCCAGACAGGCGATCCGGCACAGTTGGCTGGCCACTGCCACGTAAGGACTGTCACGCAACATCAGGGTGGCCGTGAGGCGGCACAGGTCTGCGCAATCTCGGCACAGCTCGATGCAACGGTAATGGCCTGCGTCTTTCTCACGCAGGCACGCCGATGCGCATTGTTCACACGCATTGGCGCAACTGCTGTAGGCGGTGATCTGATCCAGATAATTGTACTGATCTGTCATTTTCATGCCTCCATATATAGCCACTGTAGAAACATTGCGCCGCACCAATAAAGAGCAACTTGGCCATACAGATCGCAGCGCGCCTTATAAGCACCTCTTATTTATAAAGAAAAGCCCGAATGGTCTCTTGCCGGGTTTCACTTAAATGGCTTGCCGGCCATCTTGCCAACGGCAATATCAGGCAAGCTCAGTTGAATACCCAGGCAAGCGACAATGCCCTGACGACAGCAACTGTAATGAAAAAGTAAATTCACCCGTTGCGCATGATATACATCCCGCGACTGGCATCTATGCATGTCGACAGTCACTTGAATCGTTAGCTCAAACAATCGGGGGCGGGTAATCGGTAGGGCAGGGTAAGAGGCTGGAAATGCCAGCCGAGGGCGCTAGTGGCGGCTAGAAGGAGTGATTGGCCTTGATCACTTCGATCATCATGTTGTTTGGCCTGTCCGCTGCGCGAGCGCGCAGCGGGTCGTGGTGTATATCCCGGCAGGTGAGAATGGAGCGGCTGAACTGAAAATCCCGCTCAGGGTGCGTGGCGGTGACCTTGTCCTTGTCACAATCCTCGCAAGGCTGCTCGTCAAGCGCTTCGCTGTGCACCTGATAGCAGTTCGAGTCGACCTCCCGAAGCGAACGCTGGGCTACCTGGGTACTGGGTGGCGGCTGAGAGAGCATTACTGCCAGCGCCGCTGGCTGAAAGGGTTGCCAAACCAGAAGAACCACCAGGCATGTCGCGCCCGTCATGTAAGGCCACTCGTACATCAGTTGGTGCCGATAGGGCATATGCCGTCTGATTCTTCCCATCACCTCTTCGGCCTTGTTCCGAATCGTTGCTGAATCCTTGCATCTGGGCATGTGCGTATCCCCTCATTCTTTCGTGAGCTTTCTCATAGCCCACAAACGGGAGATGCGCGTACGGAAAATCGGCTCGCGCGAATAGGTTGGCAACTGCTTGGTATTACAGTGTTTGACCGCTTCGCTGATCGACTCGCCATTCTCTTCCAGCGTCATATCGAAATGAATCAGTCTGATCACCTCCTGAGTAGGACAACTCCCATCCAGAACGCGGACGAGTTGCCGTTCTTTATGGGCAACGGTAAGCACGATGCTGCCGTCCGGCCTTGGCGTCATATCAACTTCATAATTGGCTAGCGCCGATCTAATACTTTCCAAGTCGTGTTTCATGAGTATCTCCTTAATGGCACTCATGAAACATAACGGTGATTTTCGCTAACACCAACAGTTGGGACGATTGGTAAAAAAAAAATTCAAAGTGACATCATTTACCGAAGTTATACAAAATTTCTGCACACACGAATCAGTTCAAAAAGAATCGGAGACTTGGAAATGCGACGATAACTTTATTGTTTGCATACAGCATCTTGCGCCAGAGCAATAAGTCAACTGGTTCGCAGTGACAGAAAAAATACCCTGAACCAAATGCGCGTCACGCTTTCACCGAAACGCCCAGAGGCTGTCGGCAGACTTGGATTGAAGTTGTACAAGAAGTTAGCGCGCACGAAGAACGCGCTATGGGGTAGTACCGGCCTTTTCACCCTGACGTCGCCAGATGCGTGTCAACCAGCGCCAACTGATCCAGCCGGCTGCGGCCAGATAGACCAAGCTGCCCGGCACCCACATGAGCAGCCCGGCCAGTTGCTGGTCCGCCAGATCGCGGGACTCGCCGTAGAACGGTGCATTGCCGAAGGTGAGCAGGGCGCCCAGCAAACCGGTGTGCATTAACGTCAGGAGGATGGCCATCAGCGCGTGCGGCACCTGCCGCGGGTTGGCGCGCAGGCAGGACCACCAGAACAACCAGGCGCTGAAGAGGAAACAAGCATGTTCGATGGCATGCCACCAGGTATTTTCCAGCGCCAGCATGTACAGGCTCGGCGTGTGCCAGACCCAGATCATCGCCCCGTGCAGCATCGCCAGCGCTACCGGATAACGACCGCTACGCAAAATCGCATTGGACACCGGGGCCATCCAGCCGCCGAGCACCGCACGCCACTGCGGCAGTGGCCGGGCCAGTGCCCAGAGCGGTGCGATGACGATCATGAACAGCATGTGCTGGACCATGTGCAGGCTGGTACTGGTTTCCGCCCAGTCATCGATGGGGCCGAACACGGCGAGCACGGTGATGATCATCGCCAGGTGCATCCATAGCGCTTCACGCCCATGCGGCTTGACCTTGCGACAGCCGAGCACGTAGAGCAGCCAGGCGGCGCCGAGCAGCAGTGCACTCAACAGCAACGGCACGCGCTCGTTCAGGTGCAGATGGCCATCGAGCAGGCCATGCGCAGCGGCTGTACCGGGCAGCAACAGCAGGGCGAGAGCAATCACAGGCATGGCGGCAGGCTCAGGGTCGGCAGGGCGACGAAGACGGTGGCGATGGCGCCGATCAGGTTCACACCCGCTGCAAGGCGGGCCACGAAGCGCTCGGATTGGGTGGCGCGGTCTCTTCTGGCAGCTCGCTGGAACAGCCGCGCCAGGCCAAGCAGGGCCACCACCGTAACCACGCTGAGCACACCTAGCGAGGCGTTCAGCCAGGTCCACTGGCCTTGTGCAGGAGGTGGCGGCAGCAGCGAACAGCCTACCGACAGGCCGCCGTAGATGACCACGAACCAGATGCTCCAGAGCACCAGCCCGAGCGGAATATGAACCGGGTTGTAGGGGCTGCGTAATGGCTGCATCACGCACCTCCGAAGGTGGGTGGAAACAGCACCACGCTGCAATAGGTGATCCACAGCACGGCGAGGTTGTACTGCCACAACTGTTCGACCACCAGCGGTTCGTAAGGTGTGCGCTTGCACACGTAGCCGTAATGCACGCGCAGCGCCTGCAAGGCGCTGAGGATGGACGCCAGCGCGCCGTGCACCAGGCTATAGGCAAGCATGACGGTGATCACCGCGTCATGTGCAGTGGAGCGTGGCGCCAGATCGCCAGAAAGCAGGGCCCAGAGCAGCAAAGCGGCATGTAGTACGCCGAGCAGCGCCACGCCGGCGAAGCAGGCGATCAGCGTGGCCGGCTCGCCCTGGCCCTGACGCAAACGCCGTAGCACTGGCCGCTGCCAGAATACGGCGACGCTGAGCAGCACGGCGCTGGCCAGGAGCAGGCGTTGATCGATGACCGGATCGTCCGGCACCAGCCAGTTCGGCGACACCGTCCACAGGTAGAACCAGCCAAATAGCAGCGACAGATACAGGGCGCCGTTGGCCAGCAGAGTCACGCCCATGCCCCAGAGCCCCGGCCCGTCACAGGTGCGCGAGTGCAGCGGCGGTTCACCCGGTTGCACCCGCGCATCCGGCGCCGCCAGCGGATGCGCACCGTTCTCCCAGCTCCAGCGCAGCAACACCGCCACGGCGACGATGCAGGCAGCCAATGCGACCCAGTAGAACTTGGTCAGCAGCCCCAGGCACATGATGGCGATGAATACCGAAGCCGCGAAGGGCAGCCAGCTGTTGCCAGGCAGGTGGATGATCTCGCGCACCTTGCCGGTCAGCGGCTCGACGCCCCAGGTTTCGCGCCGGCCATGGTCGATCACGGTCAGGGCGAATTCGCCCTTGTCGATGCGCTCGCCCAGATCGGGGCACTCCCACATCGGATGACGGGTACGTACCGGCGGCAGGCTGACGAAGTTGTAGGCGCTCGGTGGCAGGTGCGTGCTCCACTCCAGGGTGTCGGCATCCCAGGGGTTGTTCGGCGCCTTCTGACCGAAGCGAAAGTGCAGGACGATATCCAGCAGCACCGTGGCGATACCGATGGCCATGATGAAACTGCCCACCGAGGAAATCAGGTTGGGCAGGTCCCAGCCCAGGCCCGACTGGTAGGTGTAGATCCGCCGCGGCATGCCCATCAGGCCGGTCCAGTGCATGATCAGGAAGGTCAGGTTGAAACCGATGAACACCAGCCAGAAGCCCCATTTGCCGAGACGCAGCGACGGCATGCGCCCGGAAAAATGCGGCAGCCAGTAATAGATGCCGGCCAGCAGCGGGAAGAACATGCCGCCCACCAGCACGTAGTGCATGTGCGCGACCACGAAATGGGTATCGTGTACTTGCCAGTCGAACGGCACCAGGGCCAGCATCACGCCGGTCAGGCCGCCGCAGACGAAGATCACCAGAAAGCCCACCAGCCACAGCATCGGCACGTGGTAGCGCGGTTTGCCGACCCACAGCGTGGCGATCCAGGCGAATACCTGGACCCCGGTGGGGATCGCCACCAGCATGCTCGCGGCGGAAAAGAACGCCTGCGCCAACTGCGGGATGCCCACGGTGAACATGTGGTGCACCCACAGGCCGAAGCTGATGAAACCTGTGGTCAGGATCGACAGCACCACCCAGCGATAGCCCACCAGTGGCCGCTGGCAGAACACCGGCAGCAGGGTCGAGACGATGCCGGCCGCCGGCAGGAAGATGATGTACACCTCGGGATGGCCGAACAGCCAGAACAGGTGTTGCCAGAGAATCGGATCGCCGCCGCGCGCCACCTCGAAGAACGGCAGGCCGACTGCGCGCTCGAGTTCCAGCAGGATGCTGCCGAGGATCAGCGGCGGGAAGCCGACCACGATCATCATGGCCATCACCAGGATGTACCAGGCATAGATCGGCATCTTGTTCAGGGCCATGCCTTCGGCGCGGGTACGCAGGATCGATACCACCAGCTCGACGCCGGCAGACACCGCGGATATCTCCACGAAGGTGATGCCGATCAGCCAGAAATCCGAATTCGGCCCTGGCGTATGCACGGCACTGGACAGCGGCGTGTACATGAACCAGCCGGCCTTGGGCGCGATACCCAGCAGCAGGCTGGCGCACAGAATCAGCCCACCGAACAGGTAGCACCAGTAGCCCAGCGCCGACAGCCGCGGAAACACCAGGTCACGCGCGCCGAGCATCTTCGGAATCAGGTAGACCGCCAGGCCCTCCATCATCGGTACGGCGAAGAGGAACATCATCACCGTGCCGTGCATGGTGAACACCTGGTTGTAGACATCCGGCTCGAGAAACTCGTAGCCGGGGATCGCAAGCTGCGTGCGTACCAGCATCGCCAGCAGGCCGCCGAACAGGAAGAAGCCCAGCCCGGTGAGCATGAAGCGGATGCCGACGGTGGTGTGGTTGACGATGGTCAGCGACTTCCAGCCGCTCGGGTTACCCCAGACATCGTTGAACTGATCGTGCAGTTGCTCGGGGTCGGCAACGCGCTGGTTGTTTGGTTCGCTCACGGGTGCAGGGTCTCCAGCCAGTCGGCGATGGCACTGAGGTGGTCAGGGTCGAGATCGTCGTGCAACGGCATGGCGTTGCCGGGCTTGAGCCGCTGGTGCTCCTGCAGCCAGCGCAATAGCGCGCCCGGTTGGTTGTTCAGCACACCGGCGCCGAGCATCGAGCGCGCGCCGATATCGCTCAGATCCGGGGCACGATCGCCGTCGCTGACGCCTGCGACGCGGTGGCACTGGCCGCAACGCGCGGCGAAGGCTTCGCCGGCCGGGCCGGGCAGGGCGCTGGCCTGCCAGTCGCTGCGAGTCTGCAGCCAGTTGGCGAAGTCCTCTTCGTCGTGGGCCTGCACGTCGAGGATCATGTGCGTGTGCTGGGTGCCGCAGAACTCCGAGCACTGCCCGCGAAAGATGCCGGGGCGGTCGGCCTGCAGACGGATGCGGTTGTGGCGGCCGGGGATCATGTCGATCTTGCCGCCCAGGCGCGGTACCCAGAACGAATGGATGACATCGGCGCTGGTGACGTCGAGGTCCACCGGGCGGTCGACCGGCAGGTGTAACTGGTTGGCGGTGACCACGCCGCTGTCCGGGTAGCGCACCTCCCACCACCATTGATGGCCGATCACCTCGATGCGCAACGGCTGCTCGCCGCTCAGCGGCAAGGGCAGCATGCGGTGGCCGATGGGAATGCCGAACAGCAACAGCACCAGAATGCTCAGGGTCGGCAGCAACAGGCCACCACCGATCAGCCAGCGCAGGGTCAGCTGGCGTGCCCGTGCATCGTCCATCAGCGGGGTCTTGCGGCGCATGGCATGCACCCACAACGCCGTTACTACGATCAGCACCAGGGTGGCGAACGCGCACATCGCCCACCACAGGATCGCCACCTCGTGCGCCATCGGTCCGGCCGGGTCAAGCGCCGATTGTGGCCCCTCGCAGGCAACGAGAAACGGAACTGCCAGCGTCAGCGTGGTCAACTTGAAACAGGGCGTCAGCCAATGACGCGCCTGCCTAACCTCATCATCAACCTGTTCAGGGAGGCCGGGATGGCCGAAATAAAGGAAGTTATCGTCAGTCGCGCAGCCATCGCCGGACATCCGCTGCATCCGATGATGATCCACTTTCCCGTGGCCGCGCTGCTGGGCCTGGTGGCGACCGACATCGCCTATCTGCTGCTGGCCGATCCGTTCTGGGCGCGCGCCAGTCTCTGGCTGGCAGGCGTGGGCGCCTTCGGTGGCTGGGTGGCGAGCATGGCGGGGCTGGTCGATCTGCTTACGGTCGGCAGCATCCGGCGCAAGATCACTGCTTGGTGCCATGCCATCATCGCCGTGATGATGCTGTCGCTGGCATCGCTCAACTGGCTGCTGCGCTACGCCGGCCCGGAACAGGGCATGGAGCGCTGGGGGCTGTACCTGTCGCTGCTGACCGCTGCCCTGATCGGCCTGGCGGCTTACCTGGGCGGGCGCCTGGTGTACGAACACGGTGTCGGCGTGGATACGCGCTGAATCACTCGGCCCCTGCTTGCCGGCCACTGGATGGTAGGGAGAGCGGGGCAGGGCAGGCATTCTCGGGTACTCCGTGGTCAGAAAGGTTTGGCCAGCACCAGCCACAGCGTGGCGCCGATCAGCACCGTCAGCAGCAGGCCGATCAGCAGGCAGTCGCGGCGCAGCGCCGGATCGCTCACGCGCTCGATGCGCAGGATCAGCACGCCGCACAGGGCATGGCACAGCACCATGCCGGCGACGGTGGTGAGCTTGACGATCAGCCAGGCGTCGAAGATCGACTCGCGCAGGAACAGCGCCGTGCCCGAGCCGATGGCAAGCAGGGCAGCTGGCGTGGCAATCAGGTTGAAAATGGTGCGCGTGAGGTGGGCATGGTCGCGGTAGAACAGGTCGTCGCTGCTACGCGTGCCGGCGGCGATCATCGCGGGCAGGTACAGCAGTGCGCCGCACCAGCCGATCAGCGCCATGAAATGCAGCAGTTTGAGCAGTGGCATCGATGCTCTCCCGTGCGTCCGTTCGTTTCGAGCACGTGGCCCTTTGGTGGGGCAGGCCACGACTGTGTGACTGCCTGATGGTGTGTGAGTTCGGCCGCTTTCCTGAACGAGCCTCGATCGCCTCCCGGATGAGAAAGAAGGAGCCGCCGCAAGGAGAAGGAGGGAGACGGTGCGGCGGCCCGGGGGAAGCATGGATGCTCGTTCGATTGGCGCCATTGCGCCGGCCAGGCCGAGGTGCGAAGCCTGGCAAGCTCCCCCTGAAACAAACAGAGTTGTGCCAGCGTGCGAGCGTTCAAGCTTTTTCGCCGATGCATGCGACTCGTCACAATCGGCCGCCGGCAGAAAATTGAAACCCACTGGTGAGTTTTCACTCATTTCAAGAGAGGCCCCACAACCGCAGACCGTAACGGGCTTCATTGGCAAAGGAGGACACCATGAGAACTCATGTCGTGCATTTCACTGCGCCGATCAACTCCTACACCTGTGGCCAGTTGATCGACAAATGCAGCCAGGCCATCCACCAGGGTGCCGATGAGCTGGTGCTGAAGATCGCCACCATGGGTGGGGAGTGCAGCTACGGCTTCTCCCTCTACAACTTCCTCATCTCACTGCCGGTGCCGGTCAAGACGCACAACCTCGGCACCGTGGAGTCGATGGGCAACATCATCTTTCTCGCCGGGGAAACACGCACCGCGTGCCAGCACAGCAAGTTCCTGTTCCACCCCTTTCACTGGACGGTCAATGGCGCCGTGGACCATGCGCGCATGTCCGAATACGCCATGAGCCTGGACTACGACCTGCAGCTTTACGCCGATATCGTCGCCGAGCGTACGGCAGGCGCCGAGACGCCACTCAACGTGATGGAATGCCTGATGTCCGCGCCGCGCATTCTCGACGTCGAGCAAGCCCTGGCAGCAGGCGTGATTCACCGCGAGGACTGCCTCGGCATGCCGGCCGAGTCGGTGAACTGGTGCGTGCATACCTGAACCGGGCTCCCTCAACCGCTTGGAAAATTCCCTGAACGATCAGCGAAGCCTGCGCGTCGGAGTTTTTGTAGGCCCCGCCAAGGGACATACCACCAAGCAATGGCCGTTTAGCCGGCCCGGAGGCGAGTTATGGATCTCACAGACGATCGCAAAGACCTGGTACGCACCCTCAACAAGCTGATCGAAACCTGCAAGGACGGCGAAGCCGGCTTCAAGGTCTGCGCCGAAGACGTCAAGCGCCCGGACATGAAGCAGCTATTCTCGCAGCGCTCGCGGCAGTGCGCCGAAGCGGCTGAAGAGTTGCAGCGAACCGTACTGGAACTGGGCGGTGACCCCGAGGACAGCACCAGCGTGAGTGCCGACCTGCACCGCCGTTGGGTCGACCTGAAATCGTTGATCACCGGCAAGGATGAAGAGGCGATTCTCAACGAAGCCGAGCGTGGCGAGGACGTCGCCAAGGAACGCTACAGCGAAGCCCTGACCCAGAATCTGCCGCCGCAGATCCGCACCCTGGTGGAGCGTCAGTATCAGGGCGTGCTGCGCAACCACAACGAGGTCAGAGCGATGCGTGACGTGGCTCGCGCCAAGAGCTGATCTCGCTGACTACCGGGTGCCGCGTGCCAACGCGTGCATCCGGTTGATTCATTCCCATAGTCTGCAAGCGTAGGGGAGGCGCAGCGCATGCCGACCTTGGACAAGACCATCACCCAGCTCAACCACCTGCTGATGGCCAGCCATGACGCCAGCCTGAGTTATCGACGCCTCGCAGGTAGCACTGCAACGTCCGAACAGCAGCGACTGTTCAGCGAGCGCGAACAGCAGTGCGTGATGCTGATGGACTGCCTGCACAACCAGATCCTCACCTATGGCGGCCGACCGGCCGAGCATCCAAGCGTGCCCGGCGTATTTCGTCATGCCTGGCGCAGCCTGACCGCCGCGCTACTGCCCGAACGTGGCCGCGCCCGTCTGCGCGCAGCACTGCGCACGGAGAAACAGATTCGCCATGGTTTCGAGCAGCTCTTCGCGGAGCAGTTGTCACCGCAATTTCGTCAGCAGCTGCAAGAGCACAACAGCCGCAGCATCGAGTTCGAAAGACTCATCCGCGCGCGGCTGTAACCACGGCTCACGGCTGCAGCGAAGCCCGCTTCAGTCCGGCAGTTGGCGCTTGGCCAAAGGCTCGCAGGCAGGGCCGTGCCTGACCTGGCCGTCTGCCTCGAAGATCGAGCCGTGGCAGGGACAGTCCCAGGTACGATCTGCATTGTTCCAGGTCACCGGGCAGCCCATGTGCGTGCACTCCGCCGTCAGAGCGTGCAATGCACCGTCATCGTCGCGCCACACCGCCAGCTTTTCATCGCCACGCATGACGACTCCGCCCTGGCCGGGCTTCAGCGCCTGCACATCATCGATCAGCGTATGGCTGTCGCTGCTCTGATTGAGATCTTGCCCTGCATCACGCCTGGGATCGAACAACTTGCCCCAGGGCCAACGGCCGGTGTCGATCTGCTGCGCCAGGCCGATGCCGGAGGCGGTGCCATTGGTGATGCCCCAGGCGCTGAACCCGGTGGCAACGTACAGGCGGGGGGCCTTCTCCGGATCCGGTTCACCGACATAGGCCATGCGGTCAGGGGTGTCGTAATCCTCGTTGCACCAGCGCCAGACGGCCTCAGCGACCGGGAGGTGCTGACGTGCCCACCTCTCCAATTCGACGAAACGCTGCGCAACGTCAGCGTCCTGACCGGTATTGAAACGCGGGCCTAGCACCAGAATCAGTGGTCCGTCGTCATCCTGTGCCATACGAATGGAGTGCGTGGGCTCGTCAGCCGCGATGAACATCCCGTCCAGCTCCTCGCCTGCACGCGGTCGAAAGGCGATGGCGACGTGGCAGCGCGGCTGTGTCGGGCTGACATAGTCCACCGGAGTCTTCACCGGCATATGAGTGGCGATGACCAGCGTATCCGCGCTGAGCACGCCGCCTTCGAAGCCGATCTGCCAGCGCCCATGGTGCTCGAAGCGGGTCGCTCGGACACCCTCGAAAACACGCCCGCCCTTGGCCTGCAGCGCCTGCGCAAGGCCCAGCAGATAACGGGCCGGATTGAACTGAGCCTGCTGCGGAAACTCCAGCGCGCTGGACGTTGCAAACGGTAGCGGCGCACGTGCCAGAATCTGCGCCTCCAGCCCCAGCGAACGCGCGGCCTCGGCTTCGTCCGAGAGGGCGGCATCCTGCTTATCGCTGAGGGAGTAGACATAGGCCGAGCGACGCTGGAAATCACAATCGATCGCGTACTGCTCGACCCAGTCGGCAATGCGCTGCAGCGCCTGCTGATTGGCGTCCGCGTAGGACTGTGCGGTAGCGCGACCAGCCTTGGCGATCAGGTCGTGATAAATGAGCGCGTGCTGGGTGGTGACCTTGGCGGTGGACAGGCCTGTCACCTGGCGGCCGACCTTCCTCGCTTCGAGTACCACCACCGATTTGCCGGCCTCACACAACGCCAGCGCCGTGCTCAGTCCGGCAATGCCGGCACCGACTACCGCTACGTCACATTCGCAATGGCCGGAGAGGGTGGGGAAGTCGATTTCCGGAGTGGAAGCAGGCCAGCAGCAGCCGGGTTGGGCAGATAGCGCGGTCATGGACTTTTCCTCGTTTCTGCAGAGACAGGTTCCCGTGTAGAAAACCTGCCACGCCGCACGGTTCAACCTTTCGGCCCATTGGTAAGAGCCCACGCCACTCGTCAAGCGTCCCAGCAAATAACCTGAACTGGCGCGGTCGGGGCGGACTCATCAATAAGGAGGGCCAACGCAATCGCGACAGCCCTTTCCAGATGCTTCGTCCATGACCGTCTTTCTCCCTCCGCCAGTTTTCAGCAGGTGCGAGAGGAGGGCGGCCCGATCAGACCAACAGGAGATGACCCAATGTCCACCGCTACCGAGAACCTGCTGGATTGGCTACGCGACGCCCATGCCATGGAGCAGCAAGCAGAGAAGATGCTTACCGCCCAATCCGAGCGCCTGGAACATTATCCCGAACTCAAGGCACGTATCGTCCAGCACATCGACGAGACCCGTGGCCAGCGCGAATTGCTGGAGTCCTGTCTGCAGCGTCTGGGCAGCAGCCCATCGACATTCAAGGATCTGTCCGCCAAGGTCATGGCCTTCGGCCAAGCCGTTGCCGGCATGACCGTCAGCGACGAGGTGGTCAAAGGCGCCATGAGCGGCTACGTGTTCGAGAACATGGAAATCGCGGCCTACACCGTACTGATAGCCGCCGCCGAGGAGGCCGGCGACGCCCAAACCCAGACGGCCTGCGAGCAGATCCTGAAACAGGAGGTGGCAATGGCGGACTGGTTGCGTGAGCACTTGCCACAGATCACCGCGGCCTTCCTCCAACGTAGCGCCGCGCCAGACCTGGATGCCAAGCGTTGAGCGAGCCCAGCACCGGCAAAGCGGTGCTGGGGCCTTCCATGCTGAAGACCTTCACCTTTGCCATCCTGCACTTTTCCATCGCCTTCGGTATCGCCTTCGCGCTGACCGGTGACCTCCTCACCGGCGGCCTGATCGCGCTGCTGGAGCCGGCGTGCAACACGGTCGCGTATTACTTCCACGAGAAGTTCTGGAAGCGCATCGAGAAGGGCAAGGGAAACCCGGAAAGCGATGGCTCAGGGGAGGGCAACCACGGCCGCATCCTGAGCAGCTTGCGGCGAATGTTGCGTGGCGGTGAGAGTTCTTGACTCGTGTGGCCTGGAGGGGCTGTCAGCCCCTCCAGGCTGCTGCGTCATACCTGCCTTACGATCTCATCCCTGAGCCAACCGCGTATGGTTTCGAGATGCACCTGCTCCTGGCTCAATGCCTTGTAGAAACTCTCGGCAATCTCGGTTTGACCACAGGTGTCGGCCAGCTCGATCAGCAGTTCCCAGCCGGCGTTATCGGTGAGTTCGGCCGTGAGCAGGGCATTGAGTGACTGCGCCAGATTGGTCCGCGGATCGCTGATGGTCTGCAGGACGCCCATCCCGGTCACGCCTACGACGTCGGCACACGGCGTCATCGCCGATGGGTCCGCCCCGAGCTTTTCCATGGCGGCCACCACCAGCTCGAAATGCTCAGCTTCTTCAGCGCGAAAGCGCTGCAGGGTCTGTAGCTGATTCTTGTCGACCACCTCGACCACCGACGCCTTGGCCAATAGCGCCTCATACAGGCGCACCCCGGCGCGCTCGAAGGCCAGCCGCTCACCAAGCTTGTCGATGAGCATCTCCGGGCTAACGCCAGTGAGCTTGTTCAGCGCCGTCTTCATCATGCCCTTGACCGAGCCAGGCAGTGGAACCGAACCAACGCTGTCGGCCCGCACTACTTCCTCGCTGCGCACCGCCGCTAGCTTGCGTTCGTTGCCAGGCACATCTGGCGGCACTTCCTGGCTGGCCTTGAGCATGGCTTCACTGTCGATTGGCGACATCTGCACGCCGGTGTAGTTGAGTCCCATCTTGGTAGCGTTCTGCATGACTTGATCCTCAGGATGCTTTCTTAAGGCTGAGCTCGGTACCGGGTGCCCACTGGTATCCGGCGGAAACCGCTTCGGCAGGTACGCCCTCGGAGTTCAGGTGGTTGCGGTAGTCACGGCTGGCATGGCCCTCGTGCTTCTTGTCGACGTAATCATGGCCCTTGGCGCGCAGGTCCATTTCCTCGGCCAGGGTCTTGCGTACGAAGTCGCGCTGGCTTTTGAACTCGATCAGCTTGGGTACCGAGCCTCCCAGAATTTCCGCCGGGTCGCGCCGCTCGTACTGCTTGAACAGCTCGCAAACCAGATGCAGGTGGCCTTGCTCGTAGTCGAGAAAACGCTCCCAGATCGCCTTGATCCGCGGGTTCTCTTCCTGCTCCATGCAACTGTTGTAGGCATAAACCTCCATCGCTTCGTGGATCAGCCACTTCTCCAGAAAACTTTCGTCTGGGTCTTGCAGCGAACCGTACTGGGTCACGTGCTGCTCTTCGACCGAGGCGATTTCCGCGTACAGCTGACGGGCGAGGGGATCGGCGAAGGTCGGGCCGATGGTCATGTAGTAGTCATGCGTCTGGTATTCGGCGGCGGTAATCATCGCTGCGTGGATCTTGGTGATCAGCGCCGCGCTGTCGCGCTGATAGGAGTCGCGCAGATCGTCCTCGGGCGCGCGGTGATGCACGGTGGTCGGCCGACTGGGGATGATGTCCGTATAGCCCTGGAGAATATTGTTCGCGTCCTTGCCCTCAAGGCGATCGAGCATCGCCGAATAACGGTAAAGGTGATCGAAATCTTCGAGCAGGCCGAAGCGGTAGGTCTGCGCCTGGTAGGGATCAGGTTCGGTCTGCGCCACGGCGGCAGTCACCTCGATCGCCACCTGTTCGTAGGCCACTGTGGTTTCCAACGGTGAGTGATCAGCCGAGAGCAGCCAGTTGACCATCGTGGCCTGGTGCTGCTCGGTGCGTCGCACCTCGGCCAGAGCCTGACGCAGATGCCCATTGAAGCGCGCGCCGATATTTTTCAAACGCAGGGCATCGGTTTCGATTCCATTCATCAGGATGATGCGCACGCGCGTGAAGGCATCGTCGTCGAGCTTGCTGATCGGTTTGCCGGCCATTTCACGCCAAGTGAATTTTTGTTTGTCCAAGGGGCAACCCTTGGTATCGAACAGGCTAGTCAGGGTTTCCATCTGTGTTCCTCCAGATTGGTCCAAAAGGCGGGAGAGCCTTCAGTCTGGAGTGGAGGTGCAGAGACGATGTTGCAGTTGGGCGATGAGCGGCAGGGGTGGCTGAATGCCTTGATTCGGTTGATTGTTGGCAGGGGCGCAGCCGCAGCCAGAGGAGCGATTACCAGGAAAAGCGCGCAGGCGGTTCGGCATTCTTCGCGTTATGGCTTAAAGTAACCGGTTGCCGAAAGAACCGTCATGGCCATAGCCATGAAGGGCTTTCATTCTTTGCGAATAAGTGTGTGGTGAAGATGAACAAGCCTTTCATTTCGCTGTGCCCTGAAATTACTCGGGCACACGCGCTGACGTTGATGGATTGGTTGGAAGATGAGCGCGTCACTTGCTATCTGAGCGATTCGCGCCATGTTTCGCGTTCCATCGAGGAAGTCATCGATCGGACGCAGTTGCCGATCCTGACCCATCTGTTCAACCGGGGCGGCCGTTTCTTCATGGCCTATGACCGGCATGACGAACCAGTGGGCTTTGTCCGTCTGATCAAGACCGGCCGGGAGTGCGAGATCGTCCTGGTCATCGGCGACAGCGACAAATGGGGCCGAAACCTCGGCGCCCGCACGATCCGCGAAGGCATGAAACTGGCCTTTCTCGACATGCGTGCCGAGAAGCTCATCGCCAAGATCCACCCGGACAACCTGCGCTCCCTGAAAGCCTTCGTGCGCAGCGGCTTTATGCTCGAGAACGAAACGCCGACATTGAAATCGTTTTCCATGACGGTGGGGCGCTATCGCCAGTTGCTGCGTGAAGGTGCCGTTGCCGACGCCACGGGGATTCAGATCACTGAAATCGACAAGGCCAGGCTCGAGAACCTGATCGCACTCGAGGAAGGTCCTGCCGTTGTCGAACTCGAACACGAGCTCGAGCGAGCCATTGTCGTCAAGCCAGAGCAGGTGGCACGCAATGTCGTAACGATGAATTCCAGGGCCTTGCTGCAGCTCGACGATGAAGAGATCGAAGTGGCCCTGGTTTACCCTGAGGACGCGGACGGAAGTGCCGGCAAGCATTCCGTATGTTCAGACATCGGTGCGGCGATCCTTGGCTACCAGGAAGGAGACGCCATCGACTGGCGGATTTCCGATCGGACTCGTCGGATCGAAATCAGGAAAGTGCTTTACCAGCCGGAAGCCGCGGGCGACTTCCACCTGTAATTGCATCTTTGGCCCAGCGCTGGTCAATCAGGCACGAAGATTCCTCGAGAGGAAGAGGTAGCTTCGGTGCCCGGCGACACCCATGACCGCCGTCATCAGGGGCGGTCATGGGCGTCAGCCTTGAAACCCGATCTAGAATCCTTGAAACGCTGAGTTCAATCGAGGTGGGGCATCTTTCCTAATACGTAATTTAACATAATATACATTATGCGAACTTAAACATATTGCAGCTACGTGCGAACCCCAGGTTTCTCACCCTTCGAGGAACGCACATTGCCGTAGCGCATTTCCTTTGACGGCGGATAACCATAGAACTCCGTGTAGCACTTGCTGAAATGACTCGATGAGACGAATCCGCAAGCCAGGGACACATCGAGGATCGGCAGATCGGAATGCTGCAGCAGACGTCGCCCTTCGGTCAGGCGCAGCTCCAGGTAATAACGCACTGGCGTGGTCGTCATCTGATCCTGGAACAACCGCTCGATCTGCCGCCTGGAACGCCCGACATACTCGGCAATCTGGCTCAGGCTCAGTGGCTCTTCGATGTTGGCGGACATCAGCTGCACCACATTGCGCAGCGGCTCGCTCATCTTGTCGTGCAGCGACGGACGCGCGCGGCGGTAACGCGATTCCTCGAAGGCCAGGATGTCGGTAACGCCATCTGCCAGTTCCCGGCCATGTCGATTGCGAATCCACTCCATCACCATATGGAAGGCACCACTCGGGCTGGCGGCGGTCAATCGATTGCCATCGACCATATAACTTTCGCTGGTTACCTGGCTGTTTTTGGCAACTTCTGCCAGCACGGCACGATTCTCCGGATGGATCGCGCATTTGTGGCCATCAAGCAGCCCGGCTTGCCCCAGGAACCAGGCGCCATTCCATAGCCCAGCCAGCGCGACGGACTGCTTGTTCGCACCATGCAGCAAGGCGCTCAGTGCCGGCGAGGCTTTCAATGGCGTACGCAAGCCACCGCAGATCACCAGCAGATCCATGTCTGCCATGTTCGACAGCTGTATCTGCGCACCGGGACAGATCACCAGCCCCAGATCACTGGTAACCGATTCGCCTGTCAGGCTGTAAGAGTCGGTAACGAAGCAGCCGGGGCTGATCAGGTTGGCCGTGACCATGGTATCGAGCGCCTGGGTATAGGCCGGCAAGGAGAAATGCTCAAGCAGCAAAAAACCGACCCGGGCCTGTTTGACCGGCTGTTTCTTGTCATCTACGAAACGCAGATTCTTCCCCTGCATGGCTTCGCTGAAGCTACGTTTTGGCAACACTTTCAAGACCTTATCCGAACCCGTTGTTATTTGACTTGTTATCAGAAGCGGCATGTTCAACCCACTGTCCACTGGAGCCATCGTGTAAGCGCGCCCTCCTCTGCCTGTTCATTGGCAGCCATCGAGAGCAGTGGATGTACCTGGATTCTTCCCGATTAGCGCGCGCTCGGCAAACCGGAACTCTTGCAGCATCGCAGCCCCACGAACGTGTCGCATCCAGACGAATTCATGCCGCTTGCAGTTGCTCCGAAAACGACGTCCCGAGCTTACTGTTCCTGCATCTACAGCCACAAGGAACCCGCAATACCTGCAGACCGGAGCGCGCCGTGCCTCCAGCACGTCACAGACATCCGCCGCTGCCGCCTCAACAAGACCAATAATACAAGGTGCAAATTTATGTCTCGGAACGACAACCCCGTGCGCTTGATGCGCGTAATGCTGACTGGTGGAGCTCTGATCGCACTGTTGGTGGGCTCTGGCTTCACCACAGGTCAGGAAATCATGCAGTACTTCGTCGCATACGGTTATGGCGGCATCGCCAGCGTCGCGCTCATGCTGTTGCTGTTCGTCTACGTCAATCTCAGTTTCGTCAGCGCCGGCTATGAACAACAGTTCAGCGAGCCTAAAAGTATTTATCAGTACTACTGCGGCAAACTGATCGGCAATTTCTTCGACTATTTCTCGGTCGTTTTCCTGTTCATGTCCTTCTGGGTGATGATCGCCGGCGCAGGTGCCGCGTTGCATCAGCAGTTCGGCTGGGCGAACTGGGTCGGTGGTGCGGTGATGGGCAGCCTTTCCCTGCTGGCACTGCTCTTCGGCTTCAAACGCCTGGTGGAGATCATCGGCCTGATTGGCCCACTGCTGAGCGTTCTGGCGATCATCATCGGCGTCGTCAGCTATGCCATCGCGCCTGCTGGGTTGGAGAACTACCTGGCCAAACTGGAACCGCTGGTGAGCGATCGCACCATTCTGCAGGCCAGCAGCAACTGGTTCATCGCCTGCGCGTCCTATGTCGGCTTTTGCATGATGTGGCTGGCCGCATTCATGACCAATCTCGGCAAATCGGCCTCCAGCAGAAAGGAAGCCTGCTGGGGAGCGACGCTGGGCGCGGTAATGTTCAGCCTGGCAGTGCTGGCCATGATGCTGGGCCTGGCCGCACATCTCGATGACGTGGCCGGTACGCAGATCCCTACGTTGGCGCTGATAGCCAAGATTCATCCGGCCCTGGCGCTCGGCTTCGCACTGATCGTGTTCGTCGCCATTTTCACCACCGCAGCGCCACTGCTGTGGGCGCCGGTAAAACGCTTCGCCCCGGACGAGAACAGCCGACGCCACCGCGTTCTGCTGGTATCGCTTGCAGTGATCGGCACCGTCGTTGGTCTGACCATCCCCTTCGACCGCCTGATCAATGTCGTCTACGTGATCAATGGCTATGTGGGCTTCGCCCTGCTCTTCCTGATGCTGGCCAAGGACGTCCGTACGCGACTGTTCAAGTCGGCAGTAGCCGTTCCCTTGCGCTCCTGATGCGGATAACGACTCACCTCCGCTGAGCCAGAAGGCCGTACTGGTTATCCGATACGGCCTTTCCATCCACCGCAGCAGCGCACCGAAACTCTCGATGGCGACGCTGGCCTGGCCTGAAATCCGAACCTAATCTTCTCCCCGGCGTTCTAAGTTCCACCAATGCGCCAAGGGGATTTCATGGATCTGGTCGTCGCCCGTCCCGAAGGTCTTTACTGCCCGCCCGGTGATTTCTACATCGATCCATGGCGGCCGGTGGAACGCGCGGTCATTACCCATGCCCATGGCGATCACGCCCGCCGCGGCAACGGTCGCTACCTGGCGGCGGCGCCCGGCGCAGGCATTCTGCGCTCGCGTCTGGGCGATGACATCAGCCTGCAGACCCTGGCCTACGGCGAACGCCTCGATCATCACGGCGTAACCCTGAGCTTTCATCCCGCCGGGCACGTGCTGGGTTCGGCCCAGGTGCGTTTGGAATACCAGGGCGAAGTCTGGGTCGCCTCGGGGGACTACAAGGTCGAGCCGGACGGCACCTGCGCACCCTTCGAGCCGGTGCGTTGCCATACCTTCATCACGGAGTCCACCTTCGGCCTGCCGATCTACCGCTGGCCGTCCCAGGCCGAGATCTTCGCCGGTATCGACGCCTGGTGGCGCGCCAATGCCGCCGCCGGCAAGGCCAGCGTGCTGTTCGCCTATTCCTTCGGCAAGGCCCAGCGCATTCTCCACGGCATCGACGCCAGCATCGGTCCGATCCTCGTGCATGGCGCCGTGGAGCCGTTGAACGAGGTGTACCGCGCCGGCGGTGTGCATCTGCCGCCCACCCAATACGCTGGTGATATCGCCAGGAATGACCCGCTGCTGCGTCAGGCGTTGATCATCGCCCCGCCCTCGGCCGGCGGCAGCACCTGGATGCGTCGTTTTGGCGAGTACAGCGATGCCTTCGCCAGCGGCTGGATGCTGCTGCGCGGCACCCGTAGGCGGCGTGGTGTGGATCGCGGCTTCGCCCTCTCCGACCATGCCGACTGGCCCGGCCTGCTCTGGGCCATCGAGCAGACCGGCGCCGAACGGGTGATGGTCACCCACGGCCAGGTCAACGTGCTGGTGCGTCATTTGCGCGAGCAAGGCCTCGACGCCCGCGCCTTTCAGACCGAATACGGTGATGAAGACGACGTGGAACCGAGCCCATGAAAGCCTTCGCCGAACTCTACGCGCGGCTGGATGCCACTACCTCGAGCAACGCCAAGCTGCAGGCGATGCAGGAATATTTCGCCGAAGCGCCGCCAGCGGATGCGGCCTGGGCGGTGTACTTTCTAGCTGGCGGCCGGCCCCGTCAGATCGTGCCGACAAGGGTGCTGCGCGAGCTGGCCACGCAGCTTTCCGGCCTGTCCGACTGGTTGTTCGAGGAAAGCTACCAGACCGTTGGCGATCTCGCGGAAACCATCGCCCTACTCCTGCCCGACTCTCAACATGTGTCCGACCAAGGCCTGGCCTGGTGGCTGGAAGAACAACTGCTGCCCCTGCGCGGCCTGACGCCAGCGGAGCTGGCCGAGCGTCTGCCACCTTTATGGGCGCAGCTGGATCGAGAAAGCCTGATGGTCAGCCTCAAGCTGCTCACCGGCGCCTTTCGCGTCGGCGTCTCCAAGCTGCTGGTGACCCGTGCCCTGGCCGGCCTGGCGCAGATCGACGCCAAGCGTGTGGCGCAGCGCTTGGTCGGCTACACCGACCTGTCGCATCGGCCGACGGCGCAGCGCTACCTGGCGCTGATCGCCGCCGAGTCGGAAGACGAACACGCCCAGCGCGGCGGCCAGCCCTACCCCTTCTTTCTCGCCCACCCGCTGCAACTGCCGCTTGAGCAGTTCGAGACGCAACTGGGGCCGGCCAGCGACTGGCTGGTGGAATGGAAGTGGGACGGCATCCGCGCGCAACTGGTCAAACGCGACGGGCGGCTGTGGTTGTGGTCCCGCGGCGAGGAACTGATCACTGAACGCTTCCCGGAGCTGCACGAACTGGCCGAGGCGCTGCCGGACGGCAGCGTGCTCGACGGTGAACTGGTGGCCTGGAAGGAGCCCGCCACAGACAGCGAGACGGTGTTCGGCATCCAGCCCTTCGCCCTGCTTCAACAACGCATCGGCCGCAAGACCCTGAGCAAGAAGCTGCTGCAGGACGTGCCCGCCGCGCTGCTGGCCTACGACCTGCTGGAATGGCGTGGCGAAGACTGGCGGTCACGCCCCCAGGACGAGCGCCGCGCCCGCCTGGAGCTGCTGGTGGCGGAAGTCGGCGATGGGCGCCTGCAGCTGTCACCGCAACTGACCGGCAGCGACTGGCAGGACTTTGCCCGTCAGCGCGAAGCCTCCCGTGAGCTGGGCGTGGAAGGCATGATGCTCAAGCGCCGCGACTCCCTGTACGGGGTCGGCCGCACCCGCGATCTGGGCCTGTGGTGGAAGTGGAAGATCGACCCGTTCAGTGTCGATGCGGTACTGATTTACGCCCAGCGCGGCCACGGTCGCCGTGCCAGCCTGTACAGCGACTACACCTTCGCCGTGTGGGACGACTCCACGCCTGGCGAGCGCGTGCTGGTACCCTTCGCCAAGGCCTACTCGGGCCTCACCGATGAAGAGATGCGCAAGGTCGATGCGATCATCCGCAAGACCACCGTAGAGAAATTCGGCCCGGTGCGCAGCGTCACCCCGACCTTGGTGTTCGAGCTGGGTTTCGAGGGCATCGCCCTGTCCAAGCGGCACAAGAGCGGCGTCGCCGTGCGTTTCCCGCGTATGCTGCGCTGGCGCACCGACAAGCAGGTGGAGGACGCCGATACCCTGGCCACGCTGCAGGGCCTGCTCTGATGGATCAGCCCGTTCGCCGGCGGAGTCTGTCCGCTGCCTGGTTCGCCCAGCGCGGCTGGAAGCCTTTCGCCTTTCAGAAGGAGGTGTGGCAGGCAGTCAAGGCAGGCGAGTCGGGCCTGCTGCACGCCTCCACCGGTTCCGGCAAGACCTACGCGGTGTGGTTCGCCACCCTGGACCGTTTCGCCACGCCCTCTCCTGCCGTTACCGCCAGCCCTCGCCCGCGCAAGAAACCGGTCATGGCGCCGCTGACGGTGCTGTGGATCACCCCGATGCGCGCCCTCGCCGCCGACACCGCCCGCGCCCTGCAGGCGCCCTTGGATGATCTGCAGATTGCCTGGAGCATCGGCCTGCGCACCGGCGACACCGACAGCAGCGAACGCGCGCGGCAAAGCCGCCGGCTGCCGAGCACGCTGATCACCACGCCGGAAAGTCTGACCCTGCTGCTGACCCGTGCCGACGCCCGTGAGACCTTCGCTCACCTGCGCATGGTGGTGGTGGACGAGTGGCACGAGCTGCTCGGCAACAAGCGCGGGGTGCAGCTGCAATTGGCCCTGGCACGGCTGCGTCTGTGGAAGCCGGAGCTGCTGGTGTGGGCGCTGTCCGCCACGCTCGGCAATCTCGACCATGCCCGCGAGGTGCTGATGCAGGCCGGGCGCCTGGTGCAGGGCAAGCTGGCCAACGACCTACGCATCGACAGCCTGCTGCCGGCCGGTCTGGAGCGCTTTCCCTGGGCAGGGCACCTGGGCCTGCGCATGCTGCCGCAGGTGGTCGAGGAGCTCGACGCCAGCAGCACTGCACTGGTGTTCACCAACACCCGCTCGCAGGCGGAAACCTGGTACCAGGCGCTGCTGGAGGCACGTCCGGACTGGGCCGGCCTGCTTGCCCTACACCACGGCTCGCTGTCGCGGGAGGTGCGCGACTGGGTCGAACTGGCGCTCAAGGAGGGCCGGCTGAAAGCCGTGGTCTGCACGTCCAGCCTGGACCTCGGGGTGGATTTCCTGCCGGTGGAACGGGTGCTGCAGATCGGCTCGCCCAAGGGCGTAGCCCGCCTGATGCAGCGCGCCGGGCGCTCCGGCCATGCTCCGGGGCGGCCATCACGCGCAACCCTGGTGCCGACCCATAGCCTGGAAGTGCTGGAAGCCGCCGCCGCGAAAACCGCGGTGGACGAACGCAAGGTCGAGGGGCGGCAGTCGCCGGACAAACCACTCGACGTACTGGTCCAGCACCTGGTGAGCATGGCCCTGGGCGGCGGTTTCCAGGCCGATGCCATGCTGGCCGAGGTGCGCAGCGCCTGGGCCTACCGCAGCCTTAGCGACGATGAATGGCAGTGGGCGCTGGCCTTCATCCGCCACGGTGGCAACTCGTTGACCGCCTATCCCGACTACCGCCGCGCCGAGCCGGACGGCAGCGGCCTGTGGCAGGTGCCCGATGCGCGCCTGGCGCGGCGTCATCGCATGAGCATCGGCACCATCGTCAGCGACGCCAGCCTGGCGGTTAAGTACTGGAGCAAGGGCGGCGGTGGTGGCTCGCTGGGCAGCGTCGAGGAAGGTTTCATCGCCCGCTTGCGCCCCGGCGATACCTTCCTTTTCGCCGGCCGCACGCTGGAGCTGGTGCGGGTGGAGAACATGACTGTCTACGTGCGCCGAGCCACCAGCCGCAAGGCGGCGATCCCGCGCTGGAATGGCGGGCGCATGCCGCTGTCCAGCGAACTGGCGGATGCCGTGCTGGCCAAGCTCGATGCCGCTGCGCGCCATGAATACACCGGCCCGGAGATGCAGTTGCTGCGCCCCTTGCTCGACGTGCAGCAGGCCTGGTCCGCCTTGCCCGGCGCCGCCACGCTGCTGGCGGAGGTGCTGAAATCCCGCGAAGGCTGGCATCTGTTCCTCTATCCCTTCGCCGGGCGTTCGGTGCATCTGGGGCTGGCCAGCCTGCTGGCCTGGCGCCTGGCCCGCGAGCAACCACTGAGCCTGTCCATCGCGGTCAATGATTACGGCCTGGAGCTGCTCTGCCCCAGCGAGGTGGATTTCGCCGCGCGGCTCACGCCCGAGCTGTTCAGCACGGACGATCTGTTGGCCGACGTAATGGCCAGCCTCAACGCCGGTGAACTGGCGCGCCGGCGCTTTCGCGAGATCGCCCGCATCGCCGGCCTGGTATTCAGCGGCTACCCCGGCGCGCCGAAGAGCACCCGCCAGCTACAGGCCTCCAGCGCCTTGTTCTTCGACGTGTTCAGCCAATACGACCCGGGCAACCTGCTGCTCGGCCAGGCGCAGGAAGAAGTGCTGCGCCAGGAGCTGGACGTGCAGCGCCTGCAGCACACCCTGCAGCGCCTGCAGTCGCGCCGGCTGGATATCCGCACGGTCAGGCGCGCCACGCCGTTCGCCTTCCCGCTGCTGGTGGAACGCTTTCGCGAAAGCCTGAGTTCGGAGAAACTCGCTGACCGCATCCGGCGTATGGTGGCCGATCTGGAGCAGGCCGCCGGGCCGGGCGGCTATCAGGACCCGGCATTCGCCATCGACGACGAGCGCCCGGCGCCGCGCAAAGGCCGCTCTCCGCGTCAAGGCAAGGACGGCCTGCCAAGACCACCAGCGCAGCGCCCGAAAAAACGCCGCTGATAGAGACCAAATGACCGAAACCCCTACCAATTATCACAGCGTGCAACTAGCCGGTACCGAACTCTGGCTGCTGGCGGACAAGGCCATCTGGTGGCCGCAGCAGCAGGCACTGCTGATCGCCGATATCCATATCGGCAAGGCTGCGGCCTATCGTGCCCTGGGTCAGCCGGTGCCACAGGGCACCACCGCGGCCAATCTGCAGCGGCTGGACGCCCTCTTGCAGCGTTTCGCTTGCCGGCAACTGATCTTTCTCGGCGATTTTCTCCACGCCCCCGGCTCACGCACGCCGGCCACACTGGCGGCGCTGGCCGAATGGCGCGAGCGGCATGCCGGGCTGGGCATGACACTGGTGCGCGGCAACCACGACAAGCGCGCGGGCGACCCACCTGAAGACCTGCGTATCGAGGTGGTCGAAGAACCTTTGCTGCTCGGCCCATTCGCCCTGCAGCACGAACCGCGCGCGCATGCTACCCACCACGTGTTGGCGGGCCACCTGCATCCGGCCTACCCATTGCGCGGCCGGGGCCGGCAACGCCTGCGCCTGCCGTGTTTCGTGCTGGGTGATGAGGTCAGCCTGCTGCCGGCCTTCGGCAGCTTCACCGGCAGCATGACCTTTCGCGTCGAACCCGGGCAGCGCATCGTGGTGGTCGGCGACGGCGGTATCTGGCCCGTACACGAGTCCTGAGGCTTACAGGCGCTGCAAGGTCGCTGGATCGGCCTCGCCGTCGTAGAACGCCTGCAGCACCTCGGCGAACAGTGGCTGGGCCGGCGCGGCGGCCTGGAACAGGGTCATGCTCGAACGCAGCTTGAGGTCGTCCGGCGAACCCATGATCTGCCGCACCGGCCGCCCGCGATGCGACAGCAAGGCACGCACGCAATCTTCCAGACGTGCGCCCAGCAACGGATGCGCCAGGTAGGCACGCGCCTCGTCGATGCCGGAGATACCGTAGCGCTCGGCCATTTCGCTACGACCGAGGCCGCGCAACTGCGGAAACACGTACCAGATCCAGTGGCTGCGCTTGGCCCCGGCACACAGCTCATCAAGGGCCCGCGCATAGTCGCGCTGCTGCGCCTCGACGAACCGCGTCAGGTCGAACGGATCGTTCATCGTCCTGTCCGTTCGTGCCCCATCGGCGTGGTATCGGGCAGCACGTCCTGCGTGGCGAAGTCCGGGCTGTGCACCTCGGAATCCAGCGGCATATGCGCGTAGCGGGCCTTTTCGGCACCTGGCGCGAGTGGGTCGAACTGCCCCGCGCGCTTGGGCTCGTGATGCCTCTGAAGGCCGCAAGCCAGTAGCCACCCGCCCAATGCCGCGCCCGCCAGGCCCAGCACTCCGCCGCGCCGCAAGCTCAAGCCCAGCAAGGTCAAACCGCCGCCGATCGTTGCGCAGCGCTCCCAGTCATGAAGATTGCTGTGTTCTTTCATGTCGAGTATTTCCCAAAGGATGACCCGATAACTGACAGGGCCGCTGTTCAGGCGTTCGCCACTTCAGACTGGCGGCTATCGAGTGGCAAGCCATCCGCGTCGGCCGCGTGCTTCAGCGGCTCAGAACAGGCAGCAGGCGCTTCGTCCGATGGCAGCGCCCTCTGCCTTCGATTCGCTTGACCTGAGCAACGGCCACATCAATACTGTATCTATATACAGTATTTGGTCTTTTACCCATGTCATCCGTGATCGCGCTCGACCGGCTGATCGACGCTCGCCGTGTATGGCGAGGTCAGGCCGTTTCGTCGCCATCGAGTGCCCATTTCTCCACCGGACACCGCTTTCTCGATGCCGCACTGCCTGGCGGCGGCTGGCCTGCGGCTGCGCTCAGCGAAATTCTCACGGCGGTGCCGGGCATCGGCGAGCTGAGCCTGCTGTGGCCCACTCTTGCCGCCCTGACGGTTGCAGGCGAGCGGGTGGTACTGGTCGCACCGCCGCACCTGCCCTATCCCCTGGCCTGGATTCACGCCGGTGTCGATCTGCGCCAACTGAGCATCATCCAGGCCGAGGGTCGCGACGCCTTGTGGGCGGCTGAACAGTGCCTGCGCTCGGGCAGTTGTGGCGCGGTGCTGAGCTGGTTGCGCCAGGCCGATGATCGTTCCCTGAGGCGCCTGCAGGTGGCCGCTGGCAGCGGGCAAACCCTGGCGTTCGCCTACCGGCCGCAGGCAGAGGCCGCCAACCCGTCACCGGCGGCGCTGCGTCTGGTGCTGGAAAGCCAGCCGGCACAAGTGCGGGTGATCAAGTGTCGCGGTGGTTTGCCGCCAGCGCGGCCGCTCGCCTTTGCCTGGCATTGAGCCTGCCATGCTCTGGGCTTGCATCCTGCTGCCGCAACTGGCCATGGACGGCGTGCAGCGTAACCGCGCCAATCCCGACGAGCCATTGGCGCTGCTCACCGGTTCGCCGCAGCGGCGCGTTCTGCAGGCGGTCAATCCGGCGGCCCGCGCCCTGGGGTTGAAGCCCGGCCAGTCACTGACGGCGGCGCAGGCGCTGACACGCGGTTTCGCTACGGCGGAGTACGACCTTGCGGCCATCGAGCGTTGGCAGCAGTTTCTCGCCGCCTGGGCCTATGGCTTCAGCGCGCAGGTCAGCCTGCATTACCCGCGCTGCCTGCTGCTAGAGGTGCAATCGAGCCTGGGACTATTCGGCCCCTGGCCGCGCTTCGAAGCACGCCTGCGCGCCGAGCTGTCGGCGCTGGCCTTCCAGCACCGCATTGCGGTCGCGCCGAACCCGGCCGCTGCGCGGGTGCTGGTCAATATCGGTGATGGCCTGATGGCAGGCGATGGGCAGACGCTCAGACAGATGCTCGATCCCTTGCCCGTGGATCGGCTCGGGCTTGGCGCTACGGTAACCACAGCCTGCAACCGCATGGGCCTCAGGCAGTTGCGCCAGTTATTGGCTCTACCGCGTGACAGCCTGGCCAGGCGTTTTCCCGCCGAGGTGCTGCGCCATCTCGATACCCTGCTTGGCCAGCGGCCACTGGCGCTGGATTTCTATACCCCCGCTGATGTGTTCGATGCCCGTATCGAGCTGAATTTCGAGGTGGAATCCCATCAGGCGCTGCTGTTCCCGCTACGCCGGCTGACAGCCGACCTGGCCGCCTACCTGGCCGGGCGTGACAGTGGTGTGCAGCGTTTCGCCCTGCACCTGGAACACCGCGTGGGTGCCGATACGCAGATACAGGTGGGCCTGCTCAGCGCAGAGCGTGATCCCGGCATGCTGTTCGAGCTGACGCGCGGACGCCTGGAGCATCAGCAGCTACCAGCGCCGGTGCTGGCCGTGCGCTTGGTGGCGCGGGAACTACCGGCCTTCGCGCCGCAGCATCAGCAGTTGTTCGACGAGCGACCACAACAGAACCAGCCCTGGGAGCAACTACGCGAGCGATTGCGTGCGCGCCTCGGTGATGACGCCCTGCATGGCCTCGGTGCCAGAGCCGACCACCGCCCCGAACGTGCTTGGGCCAATGAGGCAACCCGCCCCGTGCTACCACCCAGCGGTCCTCGGCCCGGCTGGCTGCTGAAAGAACCGCAGCCGCTGCACGAGGCCTCGCTACGCATTCTCGCCGGCCCCGAACGCATCGAATCCGGCTGGTGGGATGGCGAGGATGTACGCCGCGACTATTACGTGGTGCAGACCCGTGCCGGCCAGCGCGGCTGGGCGTATCGCCCAGTCGGCAGTGAGGGCCCATTGCTGCTGCACGGGTGGTTCGCATGAGCGATTACGCCGAACTCCATTGCCTGTCGAATTTCACTTTCCAGCGCGGCGCATCCAGCGCCCAGGAGCTGTTCGAGCGTGCGGCTCGGCTGGGTTACCACGCCCTGGCGATCACCGATGAATGCACCCTGGCCGGCATCGTGCGCGCGTGGGAGGCCTCGAAAAAAACCGGGGTAAAGCTGATCGTGGGCAGCGAAGTGCAGATCGAGAAAGGCCCGAAGCTGGTGCTGCTGGCCGAGAGCCTGGTGGGCTATCAGGCGCTATGCGGCCTGATCACCCGGGCGCGACGCAGGGCGGCAAAGGGCACCTATCGGCTGTTGCACGAGGATTTCGTGGTACCGCTCGATGGTCTTTTGGCCATCTGGCTCAGCGAAGATGACACCACTGCCCTGCCCTGGCTGCGCTCGATATTCTCCGAGCGCCTGTGGCTGGGCGTCGAGTTGCACCGCGGCGCGGACGATGCCGAGCGCCTGCAGCATCTGCTCGACCTGGCCAAGCAGCACGCTTTGCCTGCCGTGGCCTGTGGCGACGTGCACATGCATGCCCGTGGCCGCCGCGCCCTGCAGGATTGCATGACCGCCATCCGTCATCATCTGCCGGTGGCCGAGGCCGGCGCCCATCTGTTCGCCAATGGCGAACGGCATCTGCGCCGGCCTGAAGAGCTGGCCGAGCTGTATCCGCCGCAGTTGCTCGCGCAAACGCTGCGCATCGCCGAGCGCTGCAGCTTCCACCTCAAACAATTGGAATACCACTACCCGCACGAACTGGTGCCGGCAGGTCATGACCCCACCTCCTGGCTGCGCGTTCTGGTGGAGCGTGGCGCTGCCGAACGCTGGGGCAAGAGTGTGCCGGCCACCGCTCGCGCGCAGATCGAGCATGAGCTGGCGCTGATCGCCGAGCTGGAATACGAAAGCTACTTTCTGACCGTGCATGACATCGTCCGCTTCGCCCGCGAGCAGCACATTCTCTGCCAGGGCCGGGGTTCGGCGGCCAACTCCAGCGTCTGCTTCGCGCTCGGCATCACCGAGCTGGACCCCACCGAGAGCCGGCTGTTGTTCGAGCGTTTTCTCTCCCGCGAGCGCAACGAGCCACCGGATATCGACGTCGATTTCGAGCATGAGCGCCGTGAAGAGGTCATCCAGTACGTATTTCGCCGCTACGGGCGAACGCGTGCGGCGCTCACGGCCGTGGTCAACACCTACCACGGCGCCGGGGCGATACGCGACGTCGCCAAGGCCCTTGGCTTGCCGCCGGATCAGGTCAATGCCCTGGCTGACTGCTGTGGCCGCTGGAGCAGCGGCCCACCAACACCGGAACGCCTGCTTGAAGCGGGCTTCGATCCGCAGAATCCGCTGCTCAGGCGCGTGCTGATCCTGACCGGCGAGCTGATCGGCTTCCCCCGGCACCTGTCGCAACACCCGGGCGGTTTCGTCATTTCCGAGCACGCGCTGGACACCCTGGTGCCGGTGGAGAATGCGACCATGACCGAGCGCACCGTGATCCAGTGGGACAAGGACGATCTCGACAGGGTCGGCCTGCTCAAGGTCGACGTGCTGGCCCTGGGCATGCTCAGCGCCCTGCGCCGTTGTTTCGGCCTGATCGAGCGCTACCGCGGTACGCAATGGACGCTGGCCACCCTGCCCAAGGAGGACCCGGCCACCTACGCCATGATCAGCCGCGCCGACACCATCGGCGCGTTCCAGATCGAATCCCGCGCGCAGATGGCGATGCTGCCGCGCCTGCGCCCGAATACCTTCTACGACCTGGTGATCCAGGTGGCCATCGTCCGCCCGGGGCCGATCCAGGGCGACATGGTGCATCCCTATCTGCGTCGGCGGAACGAAGAGGAAGCTATCGACTACCCCTCCGATGAACTCAAGCCGGTCTTCGAGCGCACCCTCGGCGTGCCGCTGTTTCAGGAACAGGTGATGGAACTGGCCATCGTCGCCGCCGAGTACACCCCAGGCGAAGCGGATGAGCTGCGCCGCAGCATGGCCGCCTGGAAACGCCATGGAGGTCTCGAACCGCATCGTCAGCGGCTCACCTCGCGCATGCAGGAAAAGGGTTACACGCAGGAATTTACCGAGCGGATCTTCCGCCAGATCGAGGGCTTCGGCAGCTACGGCTTCCCCGAGTCGCATGCCGCCAGCTTCGCCCTGCTCGCCTACGCCAGTTGCTGGCTGAAGTGTCACGAGCCCGCGGCCTACGCCTGCGCCCTGGTCAACAGTTGGCCGATGGGTTTCTACAGCCCCGACCAGGTGCTGCAGGACGCGCGGCGGCATGACGTCGAGGTGCGCCCCGTGGACGTACGCTACAGCGACTGGGACTGCAGCCTGGAGCCCAATGAACATGGCGAGCCGGCCATCCGCATGGGGCTGAGGATGATCCGCGGCATGCGTGAAGACGACGCGCGCCGTATCGAACAGGCGCGCCAGTCAGGTTCATTCCGTGATGTCGAAGACCTCAGCGTGCGGGCACGCCTGGATGCTTCGGCGCGCGAGCGACTGGCCGATGCCGGCGCGCTTGCCGGTCTGGCTGGTCATCGTCATCAGGCGCGCTGGGCCGTGGCGGGCGTAGAGGAGCAACTGCCGCTGTTCGCCGGCGTGTCTGCGCCGAACGAAGCCAGCCTGAGCCTGCCGGCACCCTCGCAAGGGGAAGATCTGCTGACCGACTATGCCACGCTCGGCACCACCCTCGGCCCGCATCCACTGGCCCTGCTGCGCCAGGTGCTACGCGCGCGGCGCTGCCGGAGTTCGCATGAACTGCAGGCGGTCGAACATGGCCGGCCAGTCAGCGTTGCCGGCCTGGTGATCGGCCGGCAAAGGCCACAAACCGCCAGTGGGGTCATTTTCGTCACACTCGAAGATGAGTTCGGCCTGGTCAACGTCGTCGTCTGGCATGATCTGGCCGAGCGCCAGCGGCGGGTGCTGGTGCAGTCGCAGCTGCTGCGCATCGACGGTCATCTGGAGACGGAAGATGGCGTGCGCCATGTGATCGCAGGGCGTCTGACGGATATGACGGAGCTACTGACCGGGTTGGACATACGCAGCCGCGACTTTCATTGAATCACTCGTCTGGCCAGCACTCACCGCAGGCCAAGAAGATGAAAAAAGGCCGCACTGGATCACCAGGCGGCCACAAGTCGTCTTAACCAAAGGAGATGAAGTGGAGCCAAGGCGACGGCTTTCGGGAGTGAAGCAAAACCGCCGCCCCTGGAATCTTCATCGGTGTGAAGCCTATCGTCGATCGACTGCAACAGCGCATCGAAGTCATTGATAGTGATCATCAATCAGCTCGAATAGTGCATCGACAGACGGGGTGATAACTCTAAGCGCGCCCTCTGGGCCGGGCCTTACCTCGCTGTGAGGCGCGTTTAGAACAGCACACCAACACCGGGAGCACCCATGCACAAGAAGCACTGTCTCGCGCTGGCTTGCAGCCTCGCGCTGGGCGGGCAGTTGGCGCACGCCAGCAGCCAGTCCGAAGCCAAGGGTTTCATCGAAGACGCCAACCTCGATCTGTTGCTGCGCAACGCCTACTTTAACCGTGATTACAAGGACAACACCAACGACGCCAAGAGCTGGGGCCAGGGCTTCATCGCCACCTTCGAGTCCGGCTTCACCCAGGGCACGGTCGGTTTCGGTGTCGACGCCTTTGGCCTGCTCGGGATCAAGCTCGACAGCGGCCGCGGCCGCAACTATCGCGCATTCTTCGACACCGACAGCGAAGGTCGCCCAGTGGATGATCTGTCCCAGGCCGGTGGTGCGGTGAAGCTGCGCGTCTCCAATACCGTGATCAAGTACGGCAACCAGTTCCCCTCCCTGCCGGTTCTGGCCCATGACGACAGCCGCCTGCTGCCGCAGTCCTTCACCGGTACGCTGGTGACCAGCAACGAGATCGAGGGACTGGAACTGAATGCAGGACGCTTCACCGCCGACAGCCCGATGGGCGACTCGGCGCGCGACCCCAATCGTCTCAAGAGCATCGACGTGCTCGGCGGCAGCTACGCCGTCAGTGATGACCTGAGCCTGGCGGTCTATCACGCCGACCTCGAGGACATGTACAAACGCTACTACGCCAACGCCAATTACAACCTGGCTCTGGCGGCGGATCAGGCGTTGAACTTCGACTTCAACATCTACCGCACCAAGTATGACACCGGCTCGGTAGCCGCAATCGATCTTGGCGGCGATGGCCAGGGTGATCGCAACACCATCTGGAGCCTGGCAGCCAAGTACAGCATCGGTGCCCATGCCTTCATCGTCGCTCATCAGCGCAACAGTGGCGATGCCGGCTTCGCCTATGACTACGGCGATGGTGGCGCCAGCATCTACCTGGCCAACTCCTACTACTCGGACTTCAACCTGAAGGACGAGCGTTCCTGGCAGGCCAGCTACGAGCTTGATTTCGCCGAGTACGGCGTGCCGGGCCTGCGCTACAAGTTCGCCTACGTCCGTGGTGACAACATCGATACCGGCACTGACAACAACGGCACCGAACGCGAGATCTTCAACCAGATCGGCTACACCATCCAAAGTGGTGCAGCCAAGGATCTGCACCTGCGTCTGCGCAACTCCATCTACCGCTCCAGCACCGACGTAGGGCCGGATCTCAACGAGATTCGCGCATTCGTCGAATACCCACTGAGCATCCTCTGATGGTCGCTGCCCCGGCTTGGCCGGGGCTGTTCTCGCTCAGTTGCGCAAGGCCCGGGCGACAGCCTGGGCCGCCTCTTCGATTGCCTGCTCCTCATAAGGCGCGAAGCCCATCACCAGCCCTGGCGCCCTGGTATTGACGCAGTAACTCGCCAGCGGCAGCACGTCGACGCCCGCTGCCTGAAAACGTGCGAACGCATCCTGCTCGTTCTCGACTTGCAAGCGGCAGGCGATGTCCATACCCGCGCGGATTTCCGGTACCTCGATCAATCCCTGCCAATGCTTGTGCGCCGCCTCGGCGAAGGCATCGGCGCGCGCTGCGTAGATCTTGCGCATACGCCGCACATGACGGTCGAAATGCCCTTCATGGATGAAGTCGGCCAACACGGCCTGGGCCAGGCTGTTGGCATGCCGCGACATCAGCGCAGCGGCACGGGTGAAACACTCGATCAGATGCTCAGGCACCACCAGATAGGCCAGGCGAATCGAGGGAAACAGCAGCTTGCTGAAGGTGCCGGCGAGGATGACCGACTGCTCGGCGCCCGGCATCGAACGCAGCGCCGGAATCGGCTTGGCGATAAAGCGGTATTCGCTGTCGTAGTCATCCTCGAAGATGTAACTACCCTGCTCCGCCGCCCAGCGCAGCAGCGCCAGACGCCGAGCTGGCGATAGCTCGCCACCCAGCGGCGCCTGACGCGACGGTGTGACATATGCCAGTCGAGCGCCTGGCGCCAGGCGTAGCCCTTCGTCCACCTTGAGGCCGCAGCGATCCACCGGCACATCCACACGGCTCACGCCGGAAATGTCCATCAGCTGCCGGGCACCTGGGTAGCCAGGGTCCTCCATCCAGACCTGCGAATCACCTGGCGCCAGCAAACGCAGGCAGATATCCAGGCCCTGCTGCACGCTGCCGAGTACCAGGATGCGCTGCGGTGAGACCTGTACGCCGCGGGCGATGGCGAGGTAGCCGGCGATGGCCTCGCGCAGCGCGTGCAAGCCTGCCGGGTCGCCATCGAGCAGCATCGACAGACGTGAACTGCGCAGCTGTTGCGTGTGCAGCTTGCGCCACAGGTCAATGGGAAAGGCGTTGATATCACCCCGGTGCGGAAAGAACGGACGCAGGCCGGAAGGCGAAGTGCGACGCGAGAAGATCGGCTCGATCTCGGCCAGCTTGTTCAGCCATGGCGTCTGTGGGGCAACACGCTCTTCCTCGTTCTTGGCCACCACTTTGCGGCGTACATAGCCGGCATTGAGCGTCGGATCCGGCAGCACCTCGCTGACGCGTGTACCGCTGCCAGTCCGCGCCTGCAGATAGCCCTCGGAGAGCAGTTGCTGATAAGCCGCCTGTACCGTTCCGCGCGCGAGACCATAGTGCTCGGCCATGGCACGGGTGCTGGGCAGCTTGCTGCCAGCCGGCAGACGCCCGCCCAGAATGGCGCCGCGCAACGACTCATACAGCCAACTCTGCAGGCTGACCCCGTTTTCCGGGGTTCCCAGCGGCAGGAACAGCACTTGCGGGGCGGCTTTCTCGAGCGGCATATCGCCTCCAAAGTGGACCATTTATTTATGTAGATATTGGATCAATACCTTGATCCAAGCTAGCGGCAAAATTCGCTCCGTAGTCAGCCAAACACCTCCCCTCATTACGGACCATAACGACATGAAACAGCAAATCCTGATCATCGGCGCCGGCTTCGGTGGCATGTGGAGCGCATTGAGCGCGATTCGTCTTCTGGACCAGCATCAGCGTCTCGACATCGCCGTTACCCTCCTCGCCCCCCAAGCCGAGCTGCGCGTGCGCCCACGCTTCTATGAAACAGACCTGACGACCACGGTGGCTCCGCTCGGTCCGCTGTTCGATGCGGTCGGCGTGCAGTTCGTGCAGGGCTGCGCCACCCGTATCGATGCGCAGAACAGGCAGGTGTTCTACCGCAGCGTCAGTGGCGAGCAGTCGACACTGGCTTATGACCGGCTGATCCTTGCTTCGGGCAGTCAGGTTGCCCGCCCACCGCTGGCCGGCATCGACCGTTTCGCCTTCGATGTCGACAGCCTGGAGTCCGCGCAAAAGCTCGAGGCTCACCTGCAAGGCCTGCGTCATCGCCCAAGCAGCCAGGCGCGCAATACCGTCGTGGTGGTGGGAGGTGGCTTCACCGGTATCGAAACGGCCACGGAAATGCCAGCACGTCTGCGCGCCATCCTCGGTAGCCAGGCGGATATTCGCGTCATAATCGTCGACATGGGCAAACAGGTCGGCAGCGTCATGGGCGAGCAGATCGCCACGGTGATCGCCGAGGCCAGCGATACGCTCGGGGTAACCTGGAAACTTGGCAGCCCGGTGTCGATGGTCGATGAACAAGGCGTGCAGCTCGACAATGGCGAACGTATCGAGGCCAGCACCGTGGTCTGGACCGTGGGTGTAAAGGCTTCTCCGCTCACCCAGCAGATCGACGGCGAACGCGATGCCTTTGGCCGCCTGCACGTGGATCGCAACCTCAAGGTTCTGGGTCAGGACGCCGTCTACGCCACGGGCGATACGGCATATGCGGCGGTGGATGATCTGGGCAACCACGCGCTGATGACCTGCCAGCATGCCATCGCCCTGGGCCGCTCATCCGGCAACAACGCTGCGGCCGATCTGCTTGGCGTACAGCCGATCCCCTACAGCCAGCCCAAGTACGTCACCTGCCTCGACCTGGGCGCCTGGGGCGCGGTGTTCACCGAAGGCTGGGAGCGTAAAGTGGTACTGACCGGCAAGGAAGGCAAGGAGCTGAAAACGCAGATCAACACGCAGTGGATCTACCCGCCGGAGGCCAAGCGCGACATCGCCCTGGCTGCTGCCGATCCGCTGATCCCGGTTGTCGCCTGAATGATGCCGGGCCCAGGGCGCAAGCCGCCCTGAGCCTGGCCAAGGTCAATCGCGATAGATCTGCACCTGCAGCTTCGCCGGCAGGTCCTGCCCCTCACCGCGCAACCATTCGCCCGGTGGTTGCCCGACTTGCTGGGCGAAGGTTCGCGAGAAGGATGCTTGCGACCCATATCCCACCGCGTCGGCGATCACCTTGATCGGCATCCCCTCGCGCAATAGGTCCTGCGCCACTTTCATGCGCCAGGCCGTGACATAGGCCATCGGCGTCATGCCCATCACCTCGTTGAACAACGCGGCGAACTTGGTACGCGACATCTTCGCCAGCTCCGCCAGACGCTCCACACTCCAGGCCAGTTGAGGTTCCTGGTGAATGCAGATCAGCGCAGGGCCCAGTTGACTGTCCTGCAACGCGTAGAGCAGACCGCTGGTAATACGCCCTTCGTTCACGGCGCGGCGCACCAGCAGTACGAACACGTACTCGAACAGCAGGTTGAGCGCCTTGCTGCGGCCGGGCGCGGGCGTACGGAACTCGTTGACCAGCGAACCGATGACTGGCCCGAGCTGCTCCAGGGCACTCAGTGGAAACACCAAGGTTTCCTCCAGCCCCAGCTCGAACGGCTGCTGACCGTAGCGCCCGAACTGGAACGAGGCGCAGATCAGGTCCGCACCTCCCGGCTCGTGGGCGCGCAGCTTGTAGCAACAACAGCTGGGACAGAACAACACGCTGGGCTGGCTGATCGCGACGCGTGGTTTTTCGGAGTGCACCATATCCAGTGCACCGCGTTCGACCACATGAATGAAAGCCATGCCAGGAGGCTTATCCAGCACCAGGGTACCGTCCACCGGGCCGGCGAATAGCAGTCGCCCTTGCAGGCTCGTGCGCTCGAAGAACTCGGAAAGAACATCCATTTTTTGGGAACGCCTGATAAAGATTTCTACGTTGGGAAATGTCGAATCAGCTGTCCTTCATGGAAGCTGAACTGTCGTCGATTGATAGACAGTCCAAGCCATGAAAATTCCAACTATATTCGGCCCCAACAGAGAATCTTCATGATCCAGATCACAGGTCCCATGGCGCCAAGTTCATCGAGCACGGCCGATGCCGGTCAGATCAGCCCGTAAGAGCGGCCTCTGCCTTCTTCCTGGGCCTGCATTTCCGCGCGGTCCTTCATACGCTGGGCGATCTCCTGCTCGACAGCCTGCTGCTGTTCTGGGGACATGGCTTCGATATCTTCTTCGGTCAGCCCCATTTCCTTGAGGATGCCATAGCGTATCTTCTCCGCCGGCGTCATCGCCATGTAGGCCATGAACTCGGCCAGAGCAGCGTCACCGCTGTCCTCCGCCAGGGGTTTTTCCACGGTTCCCGAACTGACGCCGGTTTCCACCTGACCTTCGGCTGTGGTCTGCAAGGCGACACGCAGGCGGGCAAACCCCTCTTCCGTCGCCTGCCTGGCGCGAAACTCCCGCTCCGACTCGGCGCTCGCCGTGCGCGTGGTCTTTTCGACGTTGCGCGCCATCAGGGCCAGCTCGCCCTGCTCCTCGCTTGGTTTGTTACGAAATCCGCTTAGCGATATGCCGCCGTAACTGCCAATACCTCCAATGGTGCTCATTCCGTGCTCCTTGACTGACTTGCAATTGCAAGGCCCACTGTTTCAAAGCGCGTGCCAGCTCGCAGCACGCGACCAAACCATTGGAATTACTGGGCTTTAGCGGTTCTTACGGAAATGGGAGAGGCAAAACCTTGCCGCCAGGCGGCAAGGTGCGGCCTGGCCGGGTCAGGCTTGCCCACTCATTTGCCGGAAGGCATCGAGCAGGGCCTGGGTGAGATCAACCGAGGAAAACTTGGTCAGTACCGCGTTGGCGCCGACCGAGCGGGCTTTTTCGGTATTCATCGTACTGTCCAGCGAAGTGTGCAGCAGCACATAGGTGCCGGCGATGTCCGGACTGCGACGAATCTCCTGAACCAGGCTGTAGCCATCAAGCTCAGGCATTTCGATATCCGAAACCAGCAGCTCGAACGGCATGCCAGCCTGATGATATTCATGCAGTTGCTGCAAGGCGGCCTGAGCACTGCGTACCGCCGTGCAATCGAAGCCCAGTTGGCGCAGTACATTGAGGGTTTGCTGCAATGCCACTTGCGAGTCATCAACCAGCAGCACGCGACGCCCCTGCAACAGGCGCGCATCCTGCCCTTCAATAAGGCCAACGGGCGCCTCTTCCAGTGCCGGCGCGATATCGTGCAGCACCTTCTCGATATCGAGAACCTGCACGATGGCACCATCGATCTGGGTCACGCCGGTAATGAAGGCGCGATTACCCGAGCCGGCAGGTGGTGGGCGCACATCACGGGTGGAACACTGCACGATGCGCTCGACGTTCTTCACGTGCAGTCCCTGACGCGAGCGGCTCAACTCCGTGACGATCAGGCAACCGTCATCTTCATCGGCCGCACCACGTTCACCGATGGCGCGCGCCAGGTCGATCACCGTCATCGCGGCGCCACGCAAGGTAGCGATGCCGCGTACGTTGGGATGGCGGTTGGGCAGCTTGGTCAACGCCGGACAGGGAATGATCTCATTGACCTTGAGCAGGTTGATCCCCAGCAGACGACCGCTATGCAGACGAAACAACAACAGCGATAGCGCGTCGCCGGTAACCAGACTCATGACCCTTTCCTTAGAACGAACTTAGACCCAAGTTATAGCGACCGCATGGCCACGGACTTTAATCCGTGGCCAGCTTCAGGGCTACCCGCCCACGATTCGGACAGGTTTCCATGTAGCGATGGGCCGCGACGAAGTCCTCGAAGTCGAAGACCTTGTCGATCACCGGCGTGAGCAGCCGGTCGGCGGTCATCTGATTGATGTGTGTAAGCGCACGCTGCACCGCCTCGTTGTTCGGCTCGATGCCCAGCTCCGGGCAACCGGTGAAGTCCAGCACGCAGTGACGGAAGAACTGCAGGTGCTTCTTGAACGCGGCGCAGGCTGGGAAAGCCGTGTCGTTGCCACCGTTGATCCCGTACAGGATCAGCTTGCCACGCGGTGCGGCGATATCGCCGAGCAGCTTCATCTGTGGGCCGGCGCACTGGTCGAGGATCACCTCGACGCCCTTGCCCTCGGTGTAGCGCTCGACTTCCAGAACCAGGTCCTGCTCTTCGGTCGCGATCACCTTGTCGGCGCCCAGGCCGCGCAGGAACTCGCGATCATCCGCAGAACTGGTGGAAACGATGACCTTGGCGCCCAATGCCTTGGCCAGTTGCACGGTCTGCGGCGCCATGCAGTGGCTGGCCTCGGTGATCAGCACGTGCTGGCCGGGCTTGAGGTGCGCGAGATCGTTCAGCGCCAGGTAGCCGAACAGTAGGCTGGTGTAATGAACACTGGCCTCGACCGGGCTGAGGACCTCGGGATAACGGGTCAGGGCGTGGCTGGGCATCAGCACCAGATCACCCCAGGTCGGATAACGATTCGGCGTGCTGGCCGGGAAACCGGCAACGGCGGTGCCGACCTCGAAGTCGCTCACGCCATCGCCCAGCGCCGCCACGGTACCGGCCAGTTCGAAGCCGGTACCAGCCGGAAGCTTGGCCTGTTCGGCTGCCAGGTTCTGCCGCCACAGCACGTCTTTCCAGCCCAGGCCGACGGCCTGAACGCGCACCAGCACCTCACCAGGGCCGGGCACGGGCGTCGGAACCTCTTCGTACTGGAGCACATCGGCATCGCCGAACTTATGAAAACGGATCATGCGGGACATCGCTTACCTCGAGCTTGATCGCGGATTAACACTTCAATGACTGTGGACTCTATCCGCTGTGCGGCGGCGACACTATCAGACTCTATCGATAGTCTTCATGCCTGTCAGTGATTCAGCGTCTTTCAATCCGCTACACACTGCCCGTACTATTGCCCGGGCAAAGGCTCTCATTAGCAACACCGTGCTGACAAGGCCCGTATCCCTCGGATGGTACCCGGATGAACCGCAACGACCTGCGTCGCCTCGATCTCAACCTGTTGATCGTCTTCGAGACCCTGATGCACGAACGCAGTGTAACTCGAGCCGCAGAAAAGCTGTTCCTCGGTCAGCCGGCCATCAGCGCGGCGCTGGCTCGCCTGCGTACCCTGTTCGATGACCCCCTGTTCGTACGCACCGGCCGCAGCATGGAGCCGACACCGCGCGCGCAGGAGATCTTCGCCCTGCTCTCGCCAGCGCTGGACTCGATTTCCACCGCCGTCAGTCGCGCCGCCGACTTCGACCCGGCCACCAGCAAGGCAGTATTTCGCATTGGCCTTTCCGATGATGTCGAGTTCGCCCTGCTGCCTGCCCTGCTGCGTCGCCTGCGCGCCGAAGCGCCCGGCGTGGTGCTGGTGATCCGGCGCACCAACTACCTGATGATGCCCGGGCTGCTGGCTTCCGGGGAAATCTCCGTAGGTGTGGCCTACACCGAGGAGCTGCCGGCCAATGCCAAGCGCAAGGTGCTGCGCCGCAGCAAGGCCAAGCTGCTGCGTGCCGACACCGTCCCTGGCGCGCTGAGCCTGGACGATTACTGCGCGCGCCCCCATGCGCTGGTGTCTTTCGCGGGTGATCTGACCGGTTTCATCGACGATGAGCTGGCCAAGCTCGGCCGCGAACGGCACGTGGTACTGGCCGTACCGCAATTCAACGGCCTGGCCACCCTGCTGGCGGAAACCGATATCGTCGCCAGCGTGCCGGACTACACCGCCGCTGCGCTGACCGCGGCTGGAGGGCTACGTGCCGAGGACTTGCCACTGCAGACGCAGAGCTTCGAACTGCACATGGCCTGGCGCGGCGCCCAGGACAATGATCCTGCCGAGCGCTGGCTGCGCTCGCGCATCCAGATGTTCTGCGGCGATCCGGACAGCCTGTAGCATCATTTTTTGGTTAGACCCGAGCGGCGCATGACACTTGCGCGCTGTATCGACATTCGGAGAGTCACGGATGAACGCGACGGTCCTCCTTCCCTTCTCCCTGGTGATACGTTCCTATTCGGGAGAGGTGGAGCTTCACCAGCACGATTTTCACCAGATCGTCCTGCCTCGTTCCGGTGCGATGGAAATCGAGCTCGACGGACGAGGTGGCAAGGTGGATGCCAGCCAGGGCGTGGTGATCGCCTCTGGCGCCCGGCACACCTTCCAGGCCAACGCCCATAGCACTTTTCTGGTGCTGGACATGCCCGCCCAATGCGACAGCGGCGCACAAACTCTGGTCCCACTGAGCGGCAAGCGCTTCTTCGCACTCAGCCCAGAGATCCGTCATCTGCTCGATTACGCCAACGGCAACAGTGTGCACTTGAGCCAGTCACCGGCACTGACTGCATCGTGGAGCCAGTTGCTGCTGCACTCCTTGGTGCAGCCCGAGGCCAGCCCGCAGGATCCCGGCCAGCTGATCCTCGCCAAGGCGTTGGCCTACATCGAACGGCACCTGCATACACCCTTGAAGAATCGCGATATTGCCCGCCATTCCGGCACCAGTGAACGGCGCTTGTACGCCCTGTTCGAGCGGCACCTGGCCAGAACGCCATTCAGCCATATCGCCAGCCTGCGCCTGAACCTGGCCATCGACCTGCTGCGCCAGACCTCGCTGCCGATCATCGAGATTGCCCATCGCACCGGTTACGCCGACCAAAGCGCGCTGACCCACGCGCTGAAGAAGGCACACGGCCTGACACCCGCATCACTGCGCAAACGCACGCGTGCCCACTGAAGGGCACATGCTCGACCTTTGCTGGCGTCGCCCACTCCAGCGTTTTTCAAGCTGCCCTGAAGCAGCAGTCTCGAACAATTCTCCGGCAGTCACGATCAAGACACCGCGGCATACGCCTTTCTATTCTCTCGGCTTGAGGATTACACGCAGGCGGAACTTGCATGACCACTCCCAACCTCTCCATCGCGCCCCTTGGCACGAGCGCAGGCGCCACGCTGATCGGGGTGATCGCGGTATTCTTGTGGGCCTGCCTGGCGCTGTTGACGACCCTGACAGCCGGCATTCCGTCCTTTCAATTGCTAGCCTCGAGCTTCGCTGTCGCCTTTGTGGCCAGCCTGTGCGTTCTCGGCTTGCGTGGCGCAGGCGAATTCGCCAAGTGGCGCCAGCCCTGGTACGTATGGGCAACCTCCTTCGCGGGCATCTTCGGTTATCACGCCTTGTATTTCTTCGCCCTGAAGACCGCGCCGGCGGCTGAAGCCAGCCTTATCGCCTACCTCTGGCCCTTGCTGATCGTCCTGCTGTCAAGCGTCACCTCCGGCGAGTCACTGCATAAACGCCAACTGCTGGGCGCCTTGCTCGGCCTGGTGGGGACAGCCCTGATCATGTACCGGAGCAGCAGCGAAACAAGAGTGCCGATGCCTGTCTTCGGTTATGCCGCCGCCTTTGCCTGCGCGTGGGTATGGTCGAGCTACTCCGTCGTCAATCGACGCTTCAGCAAGGTTCCAAGCAGCATCATCGGAGGTGTCTGCGGCCTGGTTGCAGTTGCCGGCCTGCTCTGCCATCTGCTTTTCGAGAACACGGTTCATCCTGCAGCCGAGCAATGGGCGGCAATCGTCGCCCTGGGCCTGGGGCCGGTAGGCCTGGCCTTCTTCGCCTGGGATCACGCCACCAAGCACGGCAACCTGGCGATGCTGGGCGCCCTGTCCTACCTGGCCCCCCTGTTCTCCACGGCATTGCTGATCGTGGTGGGGCAAAGCGATGCCAGCCCGATCCTGTTGGTCCCGGCAGTGCTCATCATCCTCGGGGCGGTCATCGCTACCTCGCGTGCACGCAAGACCTCGGACCGATAGCGACGGGCAGACTTGCAGGTGGATCGCTTCGCAGGGCAGCATCAATAACCGCAGATCGGGTTTCCGCTGGTCCCCAGCGCATCAATGGCCAATAGACTCGTCTCCAACCACGCCCCCGATTGATGAATAGCCGCACATAATCATTGACGATGATATTCAAGTTCATGGCGTTCGATTCGTAGCCTTCCAAGACTCGCAGCAGACTCCGCCCATCCACAAATCCGACTGGCGGAGTCACCCATGGAACAGCACCACAAGAACATCTGGATATTCCCCCTGGCCCTCGCTGGTGTCCTTACCCTCAGCGGTTGCGATCAGGCAGCGCAGACCCAGGCACAAATGCCTGCGCCCAAGGTCAGCGTGGCCGAGGTCATCGAGCAACCGGTCAACGAGTGGGATGAGTTCACCGGGCGTCTCGAAGCGCCGCAGTCCGTCGAAATTCGCCCGCGCGTTTCCGGCTACATCGACAAGGTCGCCTTCGACGAGGGCACCCTGGTGAAGAAAGGCGATCTGTTGTTCCAGATCGACCCGCGCCCCTTCCAGGCCGAAGTCAAACGCCTCGAAGCCCAGCTGCAACAGGCTCGTGCCAACCAGGCTCGCGCCGCCAACGAAGCACGTCGTGGCGAGCGCCTGCGCCAGAGCAACGCCATTTCCGCCGAACTCGCCGATGCCCGCGCCAGTGCCGCTACCGAAGCTCAGGCTCAGGTCGCGGCGATTACCGCCGAACTGGAGAATGCGCGCCTGAACCTCGGGTTTACCCGTATCACCGCGCCCATCGATGGCCGCGTCAGCCGCGCCGAGATCACCGAGGGCAACCTGGTGGGTGCCGGTGAAAGCCTGCTGACCTCGGTGGTCTCCACCGACAAGGTCTACGCCTATTTCGACGCCGACGAACGCGCCTTCCTCAAGTACGTGCAATTGGCCCGCGAGTCCGGTGCCGACGCCCGTGGCGCCAGCCCGGTATACCTCGGCCTGTCCGATGAAGCCGGCCACCCGCATCTGGGCCAGCTGGATTTTCTCGACAACCAGGTCAACCCGCGTACCGGCACCATCCGTGGCCGCGCCGTGTTCGACAACCAGGACGGTCGCTTCACCCCGGGCCTGTACGCGCGCCTGAAACTGGTGGGCAGCAAGCCGTACGCCGCCACCCTGATCAAGGACGAAGCGGTCGGCACCGACCTGGGCAAGAAGTACGTGCTGGTGCTCGGCGCAGACAACGCCGTGGCCTACCGCGCCATCGAACTGGGGCCGAAGCTCGAAGGCCTGCGCATCGTCCGTAGTGGCCTGAGCAAGGGCGAGAAAATCGTCGTAAACGGTCTGCAACGTGCCATGCCGGGCGCCACCGTCGACCCGCAGCCGGTGACCATGGCCGATGACAGCACCCTCGAGCAACTGGCTCGTATGCGCCAGGCCGTCGATGGTAGCCAGGCCCCGCGTATCGCCGCCGAAAAAATCGACGCACGCGCGCCGCGCGGCTGATCCAGCCCGCGCCTTGAGGACAGACCCATGAATTTCTCGCAATTCTTCATCCAGCGGCCGATCTTCGCTGCCGTGCTGTCGCTGCTGATCCTGATCGGCGGTGCCATCTCGCTGTTCCAGCTGCCCATCAGCGAGTACCCGGAAGTGGTGCCGCCGACCGTAGTGGTGCGCGCCAACTTCCCCGGCGCCAACCCCAAGGTGATCGGTGAAACCGTCGCCTCACCGCTGGAACAGGCCATCGTCGGTGTCGAAGGCATGCTCTACATGTCGTCGCAGTCGACCAACGACGGCAAGCTGACCCTGACCGTGACCTTCGCCCTCGGCACCGACCTGGACAACGCCCAGGTGCAGGTGCAGAACCGCGTCACCCGCACCATGCCGACCCTGCCCACCGAAGTGCAGCGCCTTGGCGTGACCGTGGACAAGGCCTCTCCGGACCTGACCATGGTGGTGCACCTGACCTCGCCAGACCAGCGCTATGACATGCTCTACCTGTCCAACTACGCCGCGCTCAACGTCAAGGACGAGCTGGCGCGCCTGGATGGTGTCGGCGACGTGCAACTGTTCGGCATGGGCAACTACTCGCTGCGCGTCTGGCTCGACCCGAACAAGGTAGCCTCGCGCGGGCTCACCGCCACCGATGTGGTCAACGCCATTCGTGAGCAGAACCGCCAGGTCGCCGCCGGTGCCCTCGGCGCGCCACCGGCCGATGCCGGCAACAGCTTCCAACTATCGATCAACACTCAGGGCCGCCTGGTCACCGAGGAAGAGTTCGAGAACATCATCATCCGCGTCGGCGACAACGGCGAGATCACCCGCCTGCGTGATATCGCGCGGGTCGAGTTGGGCTCCAACCAGTACGCCCTGCGCTCGCTGCTGAACAACCAGCCGGCCGTGGCCATGCCGGTATTCCAGCGCCCCGGCTCCAACGCCATCGCGCTTTCCGACTCGGTGCGCGAGCGCATGGCCGAGCTCAAGCAGAGCTTCCCACAGGGCATGGACTACGAAATCGTCTATGACCCGACCATCTTCGTCCGAGGCTCCATCGAGGCGGTGGTGCACACCCTGCTCGAAGCCATCGTGCTGGTGGTGTTGGTGGTGATCCTGTTCCTGCAGACCTGGCGCGCGTCGATCATCCCGCTGGCCGCCGTGCCGGTATCGCTGATCGGCACCTTCGCGGTAATGCACCTGTTCGGCTTCTCACTCAATGCCCTGTCGCTGTTCGGCCTGGTATTGGCCATCGGTATCGTGGTGGACGACGCCATCGTCGTGGTGGAGAACGTCGAGCGCAACATCGCCCTGGGCAAGACGCCGGTGGAAGCCACACGCCAGGCCATGAAGGAAGTGACCGGCCCAATCGTCGCCACCGCGCTGGTGCTGTGCGCGGTATTCGTGCCGACCGCGTTCATCTCCGGCCTCACCGGGCAGTTCTACCAGCAGTTCGCACTGACCATCGCGATTTCCACGGTGATTTCCGCGGTCAACTCGCTGACCCTGTCGCCAGCCCTGTCGGCCATCCTGCTCAAGGACCATCACGCGCCGAAGGACCGCTTCTCGCGTGTACTCGACAAACTCTTCGGCGGCTGGCTGTTCGGCCCGTTCAACCGCATGTTCGACCGTGCCAGTAGTGGCTACGTCGGCACCGTGCGCCGCGTCCTGCGCGGCAGTAGCATCGCCATGCTGGTCTACGGCGGCCTGCTGGCACTCGGTTATCTGGGCTTTTCCAGCACCCCGACCGGCTTCGTACCGCAGCAGGACAAGCAGTACCTGGTGGCCTTCGCCCAACTGCCGGACGCCGCAACCCTGGATCGTACCGAATCGGTGATCAAGCGCATGAGCGAGATCGCCGGCAAATATCCGGGCGTGGAAAACACCGTGGCGTTCCCGGGCCTGTCGATCAACGGGTTCACCAACAGCCCGAACAGCGGCATCGTGTTCGTTGCACTGAAGGACTTCGACCAGCGCAAGGACGATCACCTGTCCGCCAACGCCATTGCCGCGGAACTCAACGGCCAGTTCGGAGAGATTCAAGACGCCTATATCGCCATCTTCCCGCCACCACCGGTACAGGGCCTGGGCACCATCGGCGGCTTCCGCCTGCAGGTTCAGGACCGTGGCAACCTGGGCTACGAAGAGCTGTATACGCAGACCCAGAACATTCTGGGCAAGGCCCGCCAGTTGCCGGAGCTGAACCCGATGTCGGTGTTCACCAGCTATCAGGTCAACGTGCCGCAGGTCGATGCCGCCATCGACCGTGAAAAGGCCAAGACCCATGGCGTAGCCATCAGCGACATCTTCGACACCCTGCAGGTGTACCTGGGCTCGCTGTATGCCAACGACTTCAACCGCTTCGGCCGCACCTACCAGGTCAACGTCCAGGCTGACCAGCAGTTCCGCCTGGAGCCGGAACAGATCGGCCAGCTCAAGGTGCGCAACAACCGTGGCGAGATGGTACCGCTGTCGACCTTCGTCAAGGTCGATGACAGCGCAGGCCCGGATCGGGTGATGCACTACAACGGCTTCCTCACTGCCGAGATCAACGGTGCCGCCGCGCCGGGCTACAGCTCGGGCCAGGCCGAAGCCGCCATCGCCAAGCTGCTGGAAGAAGAACTGCCAATCGGTATGACCTACGAGTGGACCGACCTGACCTACCAGCAGATTCTCGCCGGCAATACCGCGATCTTCATCTTCCCGCTCTGCGTGCTGCTGGCCTTCCTCGTGCTGGCTGCCCAGTACGAAAGCTGGAGTCTGCCGCTGGCGGTGATCCTGATCGTACCGACCGTACTGCTCGCCGCCATCACCGGCGTGATCATGGCCGGCATCGACAACAACATCTTCACCCAGATCGGCCTGATCGTACTGGTGGGCCTGGCCTGCAAGAACGCCATCCTGCTGGTGGAGTTCGCCAAGGACAAACAGGAAGAAGGCATGGATCGCGTCGCTGCCGTACTGGAAGCCTGCCGCCTGCGTCTGCGTCCGATCCTGATGACCTCCATCGCCTTCATCATGGGCGTGGTGCCGCTGGTGCTCTCCTCCGGTGCCGGCGCCGAGATGCGTCATGCCATGGGCGTGGCGGTGTTCTCCGGGATGATCGGCGTGACCTTCTTCGGCCTGCTGCTGACGCCGGTGTTCTATGTCCTGATCCGTGGCTTCGTGGAAAAACGCGAAGCCCGCAAAGCCGCCCGCCTGCAGGAGTCGCATGCATGAAAGCCTTTGTTCCCGCTCTCCTGACCCTGGCGCTATCGGCCTGCGCCGTCGGCCCGGACTACCGAGCACCTGCTACCGACCCCGCGCGCATCGCCGCGCTGGAGGCGGCCGACTACGACCGCAGCCGGTTCGAAGCCGCCTGGTGGCAGCAGTTCGACGACCCAACGCTGAACCAGCTGGTGCAGCGCTCGTTGCAGGACAACCGCGAGCTGCGCGTGGCGTTCAACCGCCTGCGTGCGGCACGTGCCATTCGCGATGACGTTGCCAACGACCGCCTGCCCACCGTCACCAGCCGCGCCAGCGGCGAGTTCGGCAAGGCTCAGCAGCCCCCGACCACGGACCAGCGCGTTCGTCAGGAGCGCTACGACCTGGGCCTGGACATGGCCTGGGAAGTGGATCTGTTCGGTCGCATCCAGCGGCAGTTGGAAGCCAGCGAGGCGCGCATCGAAGTGGCCGAGGCCGACTACTACCAGTTGCAGGTCAGCCTGATTGCCGAACTGGTCGATGCCTACGGCACCCTGCGCGGCGCGCAACTGCGTGAAAGCATCGCCCGCGAGAACCTGAAGAACCAGCAGGACTCCCGCGCCATCACCGAGCAGTTGCGCGATGCCGGTGTCGGCACCGAGCTCGATGTGTTGCGCGCCGATGCCCGACTGGCGGCAACCGAAGCCAGCCTGCCGCAACTGCAGGCGCAACAGGTACGTGCACAGAATCGTATCGCCACTCTGCTCGGCCAACGCCCGGAGCAGCTGCAGGTTGACCTGGCGCCGCGGCCTTTGCCGGTGATCGCCAAGGCGCTGCCGATCGGCAATCCGGCCGAACTGCTGCGGCGGCGTCCGGATATCCAGGCGGCCGAACGGCAGCTGGCAGCCGCTACCGCCGACGTGGGTGTGGCGACGGCAGACCTGTTCCCACGGGTGAGTCTGTCCGGTTTTCTCGGCTTCACCGCTGGTCGTGGCTCGCAACTGGGCGCCTCGGCAGCTCGCGCCTGGGGCGTAGCACCGAGCATCAGCTGGGCGGCCTTCGATCTGGGTAGCGTTCGTGCTCGTCTGCGTGGCGCCGAAGCGCAAGCTGACGGCGCCCTGGCACAGTACGAACAGCAAGTGCTGTTGGCGCTGGAGGAATCGGAAAACGCCTTCAGCGATTACGCCAAGCGCCAGCAACGCCTGGTTTCCCTGGTACGCCAGGCCGAAGCCAGCCGCGCTGCTGCCGATCAGGCCGCGATTCGCTATCGCGAAGGTACGGTGGACTTTCTCGTGCTGCTGGACGCCGAGCGCGAGCGCCTGGCTGCCGAGGATGCACAAGCGTCTGCCGAGACCGAGCTGTACAGCGGCATCGTCGCGATCTACAAGGCGCTCGGCGGTGGTTGGCAGCCGCAGGCCTGAAACGACTCTCCCCCGGTCGGCAGCTAGCCGACCTTCCTCAGCCCCTGGGCGGATGCTCCGGGGCTTTTTTATGCCTGGCCGTCACACGCCACGCGATTGCGACCCTGGCTCTTGGCCCGGTACAGCGCCGCATCGGCCCGTTGCAGAAGCGCCTGCGCCGGGCTTTCGGCGTCGAGCGGCATCAAGGCGATGCCCACGCTGATCGTGACGTACCCCAAAGGCGAACGCTCGTGTGGCAGTGCCAATGCTTCGACCGCTCTCACCAGTTTCTCCGCCATGCTCTGTGCACCGGCGAGCCCGGTCGAAGGCGCGAGAAAGACGAACTCCTCACCGCCATAGCGCGCCACCAGGTCGGTGGAGCGACTGATGGTTGCGGCCAGGGTGTGCGCAATCTGCTGCAGGCAGCTATCGCCAGCGGGATGGCCGTAATGGTCGTTGTAGGCCTTGAACCAGTCGACATCCAGCACGGCCAGGGCCAACGGCTCGCCGACACGCTGAGCGCGCTTGCATTCCTTGGCTAGGACTTCGTCGAAATGCCGGCGGTTGGCGATGCCCGTCAGGGCATCGGTCAGGCTGAGCATCTCCAGGCGGCTGTTGAGTACCTGCAGCTCTTCGGTACGCACCGCAACGCGCTGCTCCAGCTCACGCTCGGAATGCTGCAGGGTTTCCACCAGTTGTTCCTGGGCTTGTAGCAATCTGGCCTGAGCCTGCAGTTTTTCCTGACGCATGACGTTGATGCGGTCGGCCAATGCGAAGGCCAGCAACAGCATCTCCAGTGACGAACCGATCTGTAGGCCGTCTTCCGTAAAAGCGTTGGTCGGCAAGATGCCCAGGGCACGCAGGGTCGTGGTGGCGCCACCGAGAATCAGCAGGCCGAATGCAGCCAGGAAGAAGTAGGCGCTGCGCTGCCGCTTGAGGGCGCAGGCCAGCCCTACCCCCATCATCACGAAGGCGGTCAGTAAATAGGCCACGATGGCCACGCGTGACACCTGCGGCAACGCAACGGCGTAGATCAGCGGGGAAACTAGGTAGAGGGCCACCAATGCCAGCAAACCGCGGTCGACCCGCGGCAACAGGCGTGTAGTCTGCAGCATGCTGCGCATGAACAGCAACATCCCGCTCAGCGCCAGCGATGCGCCTGAGTAATACGCCACGTTGGAGTTGAGCGGCAGGCCGAACAACGTCCAGTCCGGCGCCATGCCGTTCTTGATCGTCAAGGTGCAAACGGCGCACAACACGAAGGTCACGTAGAGCAGGTAGATGCGTTCGCGCAGGGCGATGAACAGCATCAGGTTAAACAGGATCATGGCAATGGCGATCCCCATGTAACCGGCACGCGCCATGTAGTCTTCGCGCTCGTAGGCATGGAACGCCTGCTCCGACCAGAGCTGTAACGGCACCAGCAGACCGATGCTCGACTCGACCCGCAGGTACACCACCTGCTGCGAGTGTGCAGCCAGGTGCAGCGGGAAGACGAAGTTGCGATTGTCGTAGGCCTTGCCGCCCTGCGGCCGGTCAGCCCCGGTGAACCAGGCGCGATAGCCGCCCTGCTCGTCCGGCAGATAGACATCGACCAGGGATATGCGTGGATTGTCGACCACCAGCAAACGGGTCACGGACTCGGCGCTGGAATTGCCGACGTCCAGACGAAACCAATAGGCCGAGCGGGTAAAACCGAGGGCGAAAGACGCGCTGCTGGCCTGTTCATAACGAAATGGCCCGGCCATTTCGGCGGAACGGATATCTTCCAATGCCAACGTCCGCGAGGTGTCTTCCAGTAATCCGACATGGGTCGTCAACGACAGGGGTTGCTGACTCGGTTGTGCGATATCGAGTTGGCGACTATCTGCCCATATCGGCGATGAAAGCAGCAACAGGCCCAGCAAAAGCCAGGAAGAGAGCCGAAGACGGTGATGGGCGTTCATTGGCAGATATCGACTGGGGCTCGGACGAGCCCCGGCTCGCGCGTGATCACGGGGAGCCAGAGTCTACAAGACAAATTCTGGCGGCGGCAAAATCACAGCAAGGCGATACCGATCAATACGGCCAGAACGAGGAGGCAGGCTAACGCCACGAAATATGAAAGCGTCCGCCAGGGTTGCCAGCCGCCCAGGTACATCAGCGTATGCGCGACACGCGCGCCCGTGAAAGTGGCGAATGCCACGCTGGTCGTTTCAATCGGCGTCTGCAGCGCCACGGCAAGAGCGCCGAGCATGAAGAACAAGGGAATGTTCTCCAGATCGTTCATCCAGGCCTTGGCTGCCCGCTGTACCTGCGGCATGTCCTGCGCGTGTACCGCGCGGCCGAAGAAGGTGGCGTCCTCGAGGTTGGCGAACGCCCGATACCTGAGGCGGAAATATCCCTGGTAGCAGGAGATCGCCAGCATCTTCAGAAAAAGCGCCAGCACGCACAGGCTGTAAAGATGCAAGAGATCGTTCACGCCTGCGTCTCGCTCAGTCGCTCGCGGCAGAAACCTTCGACCACGAGATACAACAGCGGGCCAATCGAGACGAAGACGGCGGTAAGCAGCAGGTACGGCAAGATCGAGAACAGCGAACGCCCCTTCGCGCGGGCATCCCGGTATATCCAGATGCAGGCCATGCTGCCGAGCAGATAAAGGTCGATGACCACTTGCGCCGTATCGGGACGGGACATCAGCTCCAGACCGAAGGCTATCAGCGACTGTTCGGCAATCGCCATGCTCCAGGCTGTATAGGCAGAAAATGCCAGCAAGGCGACGAGGGCGAGGTAAGGCTTGTTCATGCGCGGCTCCTGATCGATGACCCGCGCAAGTTAGTGCTATCGTCGCCGCTGACTCAATGACCTGTGAGGTCATAGACACCCCCTCACCCGCACGATCAGAGTTTGCGTATGAATGCCCGCCTGTCGCCTCGCCCCACCACCGTTGCCACGGCCGGACTGCAACTGCGTCAGCTACGCCGCCAGGCCAGCCTCAGCCAACTCGAACTGGCATTGCTCACCGGCGTTTCCCAGCGCCACCTCAGTTGCATCGAAACCGGCCGTGCCAAACCAAGCCCCGCTACCCTGCATGCCCTGTTGATGGCACTGGAGGCGCCGCTGGAACAATGCAACAGCGTGTTCCTGGCTGCCGGTTATGCGCCGCGGTATGGTACGTCGCCGCTCACCTCTCCTTCGCTGGAGGCCATTCGTGGCGCCATCGGCCATGTCCTGCAGGCCAATAACCCGGCTCCGGCGATCGTGCTGGGCAGCCAGTGGCAGGTACTGGCTGCCAATGCCAGCACGGCCGCGCTATTTGGGCTGCTGGGGCTACCTGCGAACACGACCGATGAGCTGAATCTGCTGGTCACTCTGCTGCAGCCGGGAGGCCTCGGCGACCATCTGCTCAATGCCGAAGAAATCCGCACCGTCGCCTGGCAACGCGCCTCCCGCGAAGCGCTGGAAAATCGGGAGCTGGCCACGCTGCTGACTAGCCTGCCGACACCATCCGGGCCGGCGTCGCTGAGCAACGAATTCCCGCCACTGGTGATGACGCGCATCGACTCGCCTGAAGGGGAGCTGAGTTTTCTATCCACCTTTACGACTTTCGGCATGCCGCTGGACATCACCGTGGCTTCGCTGCGCATCGAACACCTGATCCCGGCCGACCCACTCACCTGGCAGGTCATGACCCGGGCCTATGAACGTTCGCTGGTAACGCCGTCATGAATGCACAGATCAGCGCCGCCCTCGCCCTTCTGCAGCAGCACCTGGGCGATGACCTGCTGGCCGTACACCTCTATGGTTCAGCCGTGGCCGGTGGCCTCAAGCCTGGCAGTGATCTTGACCTGCTGGTAATGGTCGGTACGCCGCTGAGCGATGCCGTGCGCCACAGCCTGATGCGGGCACTGCTGAACATTTCCGCCTGGCCAGCCACCGAATACCTGCGACCACTGGAGGTTACGGTGTTGAACCGAGACGCCGTGCTGCCCTGGCGCTACCCCGCGAAGCGCGAGATGCAATTTGGTGAATGGCTGCGCGACGATCTGAACGCGGGCCGCATCGAACCGGCTGTTACCGACCACGACCTGGCGATTCTCATCAGCAAGGCCCGCCAGCACAGCATCTGTCTGTTCGGCCCAGCGGCAACAGAGTTGTACGAACCAGTGCCCGAAGCCGATCTGCTCCGTGCACTGCACGATACCGTCGCACAATGGAATCAACCGGACGATTGGCTGGGAGATGAGTGCAGCGTAGTACTGGCCCTGGCCCGCATCTGGCTGACACTGAGCACTGGCGAGATCGCGGCCAAGGATGTAGCAGCCGATTGGCTACTGGAGCGCCTGCCAGCTGAACATCGACCTGTGCTGCAAGCTGCGCGGAACATCTACCTGGGCACGGGCGAAGATGATCTGGCCCAGTACCCACGGGCACTGGCAGGCTTCATCGACTACGCACGCCTGCAAATCGAACGGCTACGCACGAGTTAACCGGCCTTGACCCCTTTGTGGAGACATCCATGACACCAGATCAGATCGCCGCCTTTTGCCTCGGCCTGCCCGGCGCCCGAGAAGATCTCAAGTGGGGCAGCAACCGGGTGTTCTCGGTGGCGGGCAACAAGATGTTCGCCATACTCGACTTTCTTGGCGAGAACCTGGCATTCAAGGTCGATGACGACCTGTTTCTTGGCTATGTCGACCGCCCGGGCGTGCGCCCTGCTCCCTATCTGGCCCGTGCTCGCTGGATCAACATGAGCGCTCGGCAATTGCCGTTGGGTGACGACGAGCTGCGCCAGTTACTGACTCGTTCGCATCAACTGGTGGTGCGCAGATTGCCCAAACGCCTGCAACCCGGGCTGCTTCTATAGCGGCGTGGCCATTTCCAAGCGGATGACCCGCCGCTGCTGCAGGCTGACCGGGGGCTCGAAGACCTGGCGGTAGTGCTCTCTAGCCAGGCGGCGTATCAGGCCACTGCGTTGCGCCTTTGGCAGCAGTTCCTGCAGTAACCGGTGTAGCTCCGGATACGCGGGGGAGACGTAGAGAATGTGATCCTGCGCATAGCGGAACACCAGGTTGCGCTCCACTTCCAGCTCGGAATGCTGCATCCATTCGCGGGCCATTTCGTGGGCGCCGCGAGGCAGATAGTCGATCGGCCGCGTCGGCGAGGCCACCATGCGGTAGAGCCGTTTCCAGTCACCGTCGACAGCCTCTACCAGCAGGTCATTGGCCTCCCAGATCGTCCGATCCGCCCAGGCCGCGCCCACGCCTGCTACCCGCTGCAGACGGCGAAAATCCTCCAGGCTGCGTACCGGATCGTACAGTGCCTGACTCCCCTTGGGAATGAAGAGGATGCGCTGGTTGACCAGATTGTCGGTCATATCCACCCGCACCGGTAGGAACCTGCGGTCACGCTCGGCCGTCGGCCCGAGGATCAGTACGCTGATGTCCCCACGTTGCAGCATGAGTTCCAGGCGTGTCATCGGCAGGTTGCCACGCTCGTGCACAACCAACGAATGCCCATCCGAGGCAAGGGTTTGTTCAAGCAGCAGCCGGGAATAGGCTACCGACTCGGGCGTGCCGCCCAGGGCCAATTGCACCACGGTGGACGCCTGCGTGATGGCAGAGAAGCAGCCCAGCAGGCACAGGCCCAGCCCCTGCAAGCAGGCCACAAGACGTCGTCCGGCACTTCCTGCGCCGAGGTTGTTCATTATTGTTTTCATGACCACGTTGCTCCGCCACGGGGCGGAATCCGTCTCTGGCAGACTCCGAGCGCGAACATAGCCGCTAACCACACCTTAATGCCAGTGTGCCTGCAGCTAGCTGCTACTGAACAAGTAACGGGACATGGCGGGCTATGTAAGCACCGTCAAACAACAGCAGGTCGACCCAGAAGATCTGATGTGCGGCGACGATCATCCAGAACACCGCCTGATAGGACGCCTTGCGCGTCTTGTGCCGGAAGATCTGCTGGGCAATCAGCGCGCCCGGCCAACCACCGGCCAGTTCCACCAGATGCAAGGTGTTTTCAGCTGTACGGCGGCTACCGTTCTGGGCGCTGCGTTTGTCCAGCCAGTACTGTACAAAGCTCAGCAAGCTGGCCAGCAGATAAAGCGGCAATATCCACCAGAGGCCCTTGCCGAACAGTTGCAATACGCCCAGCAGTGGCAAGACGCACAGCGAAGCGAGCATCACGGCCTTGCCAGAGAAATTCTGTATGGAAGCCTTGCCCACCACCTTGTACGCCGATCTGTCGGACGTCTTTCGCGATGCCGGGGCAGCCTTGTCGGGACTTTTCGGTTTGCGCCGTATCGCCTGGCGATCAAGGCTCAACTCACCGGCCAGACGCAGGTGCTCCGCGCGCGGCCGGCCACGCTGGTCACGTCCTTCGATGAACAGTACGTCATCCCCCGGCTGTGGGCGCCGGTCGCCGCGCATTACCGAGATATGCGCGAACACATCCGCCCCGCCGTTTTCCGGCTGGATGAAACCGAAACCCTTGGCGTCGTCCCAGCTTTTCAGGCGTCCCTTGCGCTCGTTGCCAATCACGGCTGCGCAGTGCTCCAGTCGATCAGGTGCAGTTGCCAAGTAGCGAGAATCACCAGGCCAAAAGCGATGCGATACCAGGCGAACACAGCGTAGCTGTGACTGGTGATGAACTTGAGCAGTGCACGCACGGTGATCATCGCCACGATGAAGGTGCTGACGAAACCGATGGCGAAGATCGGTAGGTCGCTCACCTGCAGAATGTCGCGGTACTTGAACAACGAATAGACCGTGGCCGCAACCATCGTCGGCATCGCCAGAAAGAAGGAAAACTCGGTCGCGGCCTTGCGCGACAGACCGAATACCAGCCCGCCGATAATGGTGGCACCCGAGCGCGATGTCCCCGGAATCAGCGCCAGGCACTGCGCGAAGCCGACCTTCAGGGCCAGTTTCCAGTTCATCTCATCGACCGTTTCAGCCTGAATCGTATGGGCGCGCTTCTCGGCCCAGAGCATGATGATCCCGCCGATGATCAGCGCCATCGCGACGGTAATCGGGTTGAACAGCCAGTGTTCGATCAGGTCGGCGAAGGCCAGACCGAAGACCACCGCCGGAATGAACGCCAGGAGCAGATTGAAGCTGAAGCGCTGGGCCTTCGGATCGCTGGGCAAACCCAGGATCACACCCAATACTTTCGCGCGAAATTCCCATATGACAGCCAGAATGGCGCCGAGCTGGATGATGATCTTGAACGCAGTTGCCGTCTCGCCGTTGAAGCCCAGCAGGTCACCGACCACGATCAGGTGCCCGGTGCTGGAAATGGGCAAGAACTCGGTCAGGCCTTCCACAATGCCCAGAATCAGGGCCTGAAAGGCCATCCAGATATCCATCAAATCCCCCAAAGCGCGGCGACTCACCTACGCGTAAAACTAAAACGTGGAACACAGATCCCGCCGTGGGACACAAACCCGCCGCGGAGGTTCCTCGCGTAGGTCTAGCTCGGTGCTCGCTCAGGTTCTGTACCGAACGGCCGAAATGCTATCAGACAACTAGAGTGAATAATGCGGCGATGTGACAGTATGGCCTCGCGCACTCTAGAGTTGCCCTGACGCCGACAATTACAACAATCAGGTATTCGTCCATGAACAGCTTACGTAGTCTTCCCATCAGCCGCCGCCTATGGCTGATCCTGGCGCTGGCCATCCTGACGCTGATCCTGCAGGGCGCCTACATGCTGCGCCAGATCCACTCCGACCTCTACCTCGGCAAAGCGGAAAAGACCGAGCACGTGGTGCAGAGCGCAGCCGGAATTCTCAAGCACTTCCACAGCCTGGAAAGCACCGGCAGCCTGAGCCGCGAAGAGGCGCAGAAGCAGGCCATGGAAGTGATTCGCGGCTTGCGCTACGACGGCCAGGAGTACTTCTGGATCAATGACCAGACCCCAGTCATGCTCATGCACCCGATCAACGCCAAGCTCGAGGGACAGAATCTGTCGGGTTTCAAGGACCCGGACGGCAAGGAGCTGTTCAACGAGATGGTCGCCGTTACCCGCAGCAAGGGCGCCGGCCAGGTCGACTACCGCTGGCCGAAACCAGGCGCCAGCGACCCCGTACCGAAGATTTCCTACGTCGAACTGTTTCAGCCCTGGGTTGGATCATCGGCTCCGGGGTGTATGTCGATGACGTGCAGGAGGAATTCAGAACCCAGGCGCTCAAAGCCATGAGCATCGGCCTGTTGATCGCCCTGCTCCTCGCTGCCCTGGTGGTGCTGATCACCCGCAGCATCGTCCAGCCGCTGCAGCATGCCGTGGCAGCCATGGCCAACATTGCCAGCGGTGAAGGCGACCTGACCCGCAACCTCGACACCCACGGCCGCGACGAGCTCACCTCGCTGGCCACCCATTTCAACGCCTTCACCGACAAGCTGCGCCATGTCATCCGGCAGATGCTCGACTCGGCAGGCTCACTGGAGCAGGCCGCAGGCACCCTCGGCGATATCTCCAGCGAAGCGCAGCGCCACAGCCAACAACAGGCGCAGCAAATGGAACTGGTCGCTACCGCCGTCAACCAGGTGACCTACGGTGTGCAGGACGTGGCGAAAAACGCCGAACACGCCTCCAGTGAGATGCACACGGCCGAGGATCAGGCCAGGCAGGGGCAGCAGAACATCGAATCGAGCCTGCGCCAGATCGATCAGCTCTCCGGCACCATCGACAAGGCGGTGGAGGTAATCCAATCGCTGGCCAGCGAGAGCACGCAGATCGGCAGCGTGCTGGAAGTGATCCGCTCGATTGCCGAGCAGACCAACCTGCTCGCCCTCAATGCGGCCATCGAGGCGGCACGCGCAGGCGAACAAGGCCGTGGTTTCGCCGTGGTCGCCGACGAAGTGCGGCTCCTGGCGCAGCGCACCCAGCAGTCCACGGCCGAAATCCAGGGCATGATCGAACGCCTGCAGGGCAACTCCGAGGCCGCCGTCAAGGTGATCCACGACAGCAGCCGTGCATCCCAGCTGACCGTGGAACAAGCCAGCCAGGCCGGTGAAAGCCTCGCCCAGATCGCCCAGTCGCTGCGCAACCTGACCGGGCTCAACGCCTCGATCGCCAGTGCCACTCTGGAACAGTCGCATGTGGTGGAAGACATCAATCAAAACGTCACGCAGACGGCGGCGCTGGCTCACAACACAGCCGAAGCCGCCGAGCAGTCGAGTGCAGCCAGTCAGCACCTGAAGCAACTGGCCGACCAGCTCAATCGCTTGCTCGGGCAATTCCGCGTATGAGGCAAGCATGAGCAGCATGCAACATCAGGAGGTCGATTTCAGTCGACCACAAAACCAGGACCTGGTCTGGGACCTGGACAGCATCGCCCGCCGCGAGCTGGCCGAGCGCTTCATCAAGCTGTTCGAGAACCGCCTGTGCGTCTACTCCGAGTCGGTGGGCCAGCTGTACACCAACTACAGCCTGCATTTTCCCAGCGATCTCGGGCGCAAGATGGTGGTGCTGCCCAACCCTTACGCCTTCCACGACACCCTGCACGGCATCGATAGCCAGGCCATTCGCAAGACGGGCCTGTGCGTGCTGCCGGGCAAGGTGCTGGGCAAACCCGGGCTGTTGCTCAGCACCCAGATCAGGGATGGCGGGCCGGCGCCCAAGACCATGCCGTTCAAACCGGCCCTGGCGCAGATCATCAGTAACCAGAAGAAAATCGGCGATCTGTTCCTGCCTGTTCTGATGAAGGGCGATCTGCGCGAATTCGACCAACAGATGCCTTACATCCACCTGCACCGCCTGCAATTGGCGCGCCTGGAACGATTGTCGAGTTTCGAGCGCGACGACATCCAGCAGACCATCACGCGCAAGCTGCTGATGCTCTACCGGCAGGCCGACAGCCTGGTGTGCTGAGCCGCCTGCATCAGTACAATCGCCCTCCTTTCCCCGTGTGAGAACGCCGCATGTCCTGGCTCGAACTCATTGCTGCCGGACTCGGCATCGTCGCCGTCTGGCTGACCGTCAGGCAGAACCCCTGGTGCTGGCCCATCGGCTTGATCATGGTGTTGCTCTACGCCTGGCTGTTCTACGACTGGCGGCTGTACTCCAACCTGCTCCTGCAACTGCTGTTCGCTGCGCTGCAGCTCTACGGCTGGTGGCAGTGGACCCGAGGTGGCGAACGCCATGATGGGCGCAGGGTCAGCCGGCTGGGGCCCCTCGCGGTCGCTGCCGGCCTGCTGATCGGCGCGCTCGGCGCCTGGCTGCTTGGCTACCTGATGGCGACCTATACCGACGCCAGCTCGCCCTGGCTGGATTCGGCATTGACAGCATTCAGCCTGGTCGCACAATTGTGGATGGCGCAAAAACGTCTGCAATGCTGGGCGCTGTGGGTGGTCGTGGATCTCTGCTACGTGGCGTTCTTCCTGTATAGCGAGCTGTATCTGACCGCGGCTCTCTACGCCGCCTTCACCGCCCTGGCCGTCAGTGGCTGGTTGAGCTGGCGCCGCGATCCGGCCCTGCAGCACGCGTCATGAAGGTCCTGGTGCTGACCGGGCCGGAGTCCAGCGGCAAGAGCTGGCTGGCCGGGGAGATTCAAGCGCGCTTCGGCGGCGTGGTGGTGGGCGAATACGTACGCCACTTCATCGACCAGCAGCAGCGCGATACCTGCTACGCCGATATCGCCGATATCGCCCGCGGGCAATTGGCCTGGGAGGATGCTGCGCGGGCGGCCAAACCCGCTCTGCTGATTCTCGACACCCATCTGCTGAGCAACATGTTGTGGAGCCAATGCCTGTTCGGCGATTGTCCAGGCTGGTTGGAAACCGAGCTACTTGCACGTCACTACGACCAGCATCTGCTGCTCGACCCGGCGGGGGTGCCATGGGTCGAGGATGGCCAGCGCTGCCAACCGCAGTTGGCTGAGCGCCAGGCTTTTCATCGTGCCTGTCGGGACTGGCTGATGAAGCACGGTCAGCCCTTCAGCGAGCTATCCGGCAGTTGGAGCGCACGGCGCGCAGCAGCGCTGGAGCAGGTCGCAGCGCTGCTCGGCTCAGTTGACCAGCACGCTGGCCCAGGCTACTAGCAGACTCAGGCATACCACCAGTGTCAGCGGGGTGCGCAGCGCCGGATACCATTGCGGTGCCAGCCTGACGCGCACTGCATGCATATCGGCCAGGTACAGGCCGATGAAGGCGAACAGGAAGATCGGCAGCGCCAGCCCCATAGGCAACCCGCCAGCCAGCGCAGCCCACCCCAGCAGCGGCGGTATCACCGAAAGCCCCAGTTGCAGTTGGGCATTTTTATCGGTCTCTTGCGCGCGCATCGCCAATCCCCAGTGAATGGCTCCCATGAAGGCCAGGATCACTGCCGAGAAATCCAGCAAGGCATCCAGCACGAAGGGTCGCCAGCCCAAGGGAATCAACCAGATGCCCAGCGCGCCGCCAACGAATGGCACCAGCCCGGCATAACCCAGCAACACTGCCAGTTTCGGTGGCTTCGCGGCGTCGAACGGGTGCATGAAAATCTCCTTGGCGATAGGTTCGACGGGCACCTTAGCAGTGTTTCTCGAGCGTTACAGCATGCGTCTCAGCGCAGGCGATGCTTGTGCAGCAGGCGATAGAAGGTCGGCCTAGAAACCCCTAGCGTTCGCGCCGCCTGACTCATGTTGTGGGTGTAACGACCCAGCACATCGTTCAGCGCCTGGCGCTCGGCCCGCAGGATGTAATCCTCCAGAGTCACCGGCGCGTCGATATCGATCTGCACTGGCTGTAAGCCCAGGTCCGCAGCCAGGATCTGCCGTCCCTGCGCCAGCACCAGGGCTCGTACCACACGGTTGCGCAGCTCGTGCACGTTGCCCGGCCAGGCATGAGCGGTCATGGCGTTGATCGCTTCCTCGCTGAAGCGACGGTATGGGCGTCCTACCGTCGCACCATGCTGCTTGGCGAAATGCTCGGCCAGCAGCAACAGATCGCCAGGATGTTCGCGCAGATTCGGTGTGTGCAATTGCTGCGCCGTGAGCAGATGAAACAGATCTCGGCTGAAACGCGCCTGCTGCACTGCCAGCATCAGTTCCCCTCGATCCAGGGTCACTAGCGAGGCCCGAGGGTGAGCCCGCAGGTAATCGAGCAATCGCTGCTGCGCGGCATCCGCCAACTCCGCGGTATGTTCAAGCAGCACGGTGGTTGTACTCGACGCGGCCACGATGGCGTCATCGAAGCACTCTGCACAATTCATCAGGCGCATGGGCCTTGCTCGGCGGGATGAGCGCTGATGAAGCAAGTGCGCAAGCAGATGCTTGCCGCTGCCTCGCTCGCCGCTGACAAACAGCGGGCCATCGACACGACTAAGGTGATCCATCTGTTTGCGCAGGTTTCGCGCCGCGCCGCTATTGCCCAGAAACTGGAAGGATTGCCGCCCGCTTTTGAACTTGCGCAAGCGAGTGCCTGCCTGTGCCTGCTGCAAGGCCTCGATCAGACGTGGAATTTCCACCGGTAGCGACAACACGGCGAAGCACCAGTCTCCGACGAGCGCTTCGCTGTCGATTGCCCTCAGTCGCTGGGCATCCAGCAGCGCCACACACGCGAGCCCTGTCCGTTGCAGGTGTTGGAGCAATGCACGCCCAGGTTGCTGGTCGAGGTGAAGCACGAGCGCATCAGCTCCATCGCCAGTGAAGGTCTCTGCCGTGCAACGCTGCAAGGTCCAGCCAGCCGCCTGCAGAGGCTGAAGCAACGTCTCGCATGCAGCGAAAGGTTCGAGCACCAATAAACGCCGGGATACGACGGAAACAGCCTGCATACTCCATCCTTGGCGCCATTATTTTGTAATTCCAATAAAAACAATGCTTTGGCGCACACAAGTGTAACGCTAGCAAGAACTTTGACGTTTAATGGATCGTTTCTCTATAAGCCTTGTTCCTGTGGGTTATTGAGCAGTTTTCACGGTTGCAGCGATGGCACCTTGCCAACAGCCTGCAGTATTGGCATAACGGGCCAATTAATAAGAACGCCACAAGGATGTCTCCGATGCGTCTGCTCCGCCGTACCCTCAAGCTCGTTATTCTGCTGGCGCTGATCGGCCTGGCGGTGGTGTTGTACTACGTGGCCAACCCCAACCTGCCGACCTACCAGCAGCCCGAGCAATTGCATTATCTGCAGCAATGGAGCGACGAGCAGCGCCAGACCTATTACTACACGCCGCAAGGCACCACAGTTAAAGGCCTGCGCTACGACTGGTTCAATGCGCTGGAAATGCCATTCGGCACGGAAAAGTTCGCCCGCCTCGATTACCTGGCCCGTTTCGGCTTTCTCACCGATCCCAAGCAGCAGCCTAGTGCGCTCAACCCCGGCAATCTGCCCGTGGGCTTTACCCGCCATCAGGACAGCGAGAGCGGTGAGCACTTTCTGGACATCAGCTGCGCCGCCTGCCACACCGGTGAACTGCGCTACAAGGGCCAGGCTGTGCGCATCGACGGCGGCGCCGCCCTGCATTCGCTGGCCTCCACCGTCCCCACCCTGCGCGGCGGTGGCTTCGGCCAGGCGCTGGGCATGAGCATGGCGTTCACTTACTACAACCCGCTGAAATTCCGTCGTTTCGCTCAACAAGTCCTGGGCGAGCAGTACCCGCAACGCCGTGATCAGTTGCGCGAGGAATTCAAACAGGTGCTCGACCGCCTGCTGGCGACTGCATTCAACGACTGGCATCGTGGCCTTTACCCAACCGAAGAAGGCTTTGGTCGCACCGATGCGTTCGGCCGTATCGCCAACACCGTATTCGGCGACGACCTGGACGACAGCAACTACCGCATCGCCGATGCCCCGGTGAGCTACCCACATCTCTGGGACATCTGGAAGTTCGACTGGGTGCAATGGAATGGCTCGGCCATGCAGCCGATGGCCCGCAACGTCGGCGAGGCCCTTGGTGTCGGAGCCAGCCTGCACCTGCTCGACGAACACGGCAAAGGCGTCGCCGAGGCGGATCGTTACGCTTCCAGCGTGCGCCTGCACGACCTGTATACCCTCGAGGAAACCCTGAAACGGCTGCAGCCACCGAAGTGGCCGCAAGCTATTTTTGGCGCGGTGGATCTGCCCCTGGCCAGTCGCGGCAAGGCCCTCTACACGGAAAACTGCGCCTACTGCCACGCGCCTGATCCCAAACCGCGGGACGAGCGCCTGGCGCCGTCACGCGATCCCGAGTGGAAAATGCGCGTGGTGCCGGTCAGCATCGTCGGTACCGATCCAACCACTGCCAACAATATCGCCGACCATCGTTTCGACATCAGCCGCCTGGGCTGGACCAAGGCCGAACTGTCGAAGCTGGATGTAAGGTTGTACGGCGCCAGCCTCGACGACGTCGACTTCAAGAGCATTTCCAGCGCCAAGGCCCTGGCCTACATCACTGCCTACGTGGAAAACCGCGCCTATCAGGACGCGGGCATCGGACCGCGCCAACGCCAGGAAATGGACGGCTATGGCCTGCCCATCGGTGTTCAGGAGAAGCGCGGCTACAAGGCGCGCCCGCTGGACGGCATCTGGGCCACCCCTCCCTTCCTGCATAACGGCTCGGTACCCAACCTGTTCGAGTTGCTCTCCCCCGTTTACGAGCGGCAGGCCCAGTTCTGGGTCGGCAACTTCGAATACGATCCGGTACGGGTGGGCTACCGCAGTGAAGAGTTCAAGGGCGGTTTCTTGCTCGACACCCGGGTCACCGGCAATGGCAACGGCGGCCATGAATTCCGCGACGGCTGCCGCCAGGAAGGCGTGATCGGCCGTGCCCTGTCGCCGGACGAGCGTCTGGCACTGATCGAGTACCTCAAGGTGCTCGGCAATACCGAACTGGAAGCCCAGCTCAGCGATATGCCCGTACGCCCCTGGACACCCGGACCGAGATGCGAAGGCTGATGTCAACCGACACCTAGAACAAGGATTGCAACGATGTTGAAACGCTTCTGGCTCTGGCTCGGTCGCCTGCTCGGCAAACTGCTGCTCACCGTCGCGCTGCTCGGCCTGGTTGGCTGGGGATTGGGCGAGGCCTATTACGCCTGGAAGTTCTCCGGCCCGGTTTCCACTCAAGAAGAAATCGCTCCGGATGAAGCCGCACTGAGCCGGCTGATCATCGAAGATGCGGTGCGCATCGTCGAGCAGCACCGTGACAATACTCGCGTGTTGCGCGACGCCCATGCCAAGGCACACGGCTGCGTCAGGGCCGAGGTACAGGTGCTGGATACGCTGGACGAGTCATTGCGCCAAGGTGTGTTCAGTGAACCGGGGCATACCTGGCAAGCCTGGATGCGCCTCTCCAACGGCAACGCCTATCCGCAATTCGATCGCGCCCGCGATGCCCGTGGCATGGCCATCAAGCTGCTCGAAGTGCCTGGTGAGAAACTCATGAAAAGTCCGGCACATGCCACAGAGCAGGATTTCGTGATGTTCAATCATCCGGCCTTCTTCGTGCGCGACGTGGCTGAATACCGTACCAACTTCGCCGCCCAGGCCGATGGCAAGAAGGCCCTTGCCTTCTTTCCCAGCTGGGACCCGCGCACCTGGGAAGCACGTCACCTGATCATCGCCCTGAAGACCCTGGCGCCTGCGCCGGAAAGCCCGGTGGCTACCACCTACAACTCCATCGCTCCGTTCAAGCTCGGTGAGCTGAACATCAAGTACCGTGTGATACCGGCTCCGCAGAACTGCCCACCCTATGAGTTGCCGGAACAGAACACCGATTTGCCCAACTTCCTGCGCAATGCGCTTTACCAGCAACTGTCTCTGGATCGCGCACCGGCGTGCTTCGAACTTCAGGTGCAAAAACAGGACGCGCAGTACTACATGCCCATCGAAGATCCGACAGTGGAATGGAGCGAAAAGATATCGCCCTTTGAAAGCGTCGCGCGTATTACCGTGCAGCCGCAGGACTTCGACAGCCGCGAACAAAATCTCTTCTGCGACAATTTGTCCTTCAATCCCTGGCATGCACTACCCGAGCACCGTCCTATCGGCGGCATAAACCGTTTGCGCAAATCGGTATATGAAGCGGTGAGCGCCTACCGCCATCAACGTAACGCCCCAGCCCCCGCTGTACCTGAGCTGCAGCCGGCCTTAGAGGAAGCGGAGGCGGAACTTTCACAGTAGAAAGTTGTAATCGCGCAAGACGCCAGAAGTTTTTACTGAGGCACTTTGCACAGCAATAAAACTTTTTTCAGCAATGTGTGACTTATGGGTTCGCTGAGTTCATCAACAACAATGTAAGGCCAACAAGCTGGCCGCAATTAATTGTTGGGATCCACTCGGAGAAACCGAACCCATGAACACACCGCTGCGTTTCAACGAAGCCTTGCTGATTGCCGATCGTGCCTTCCGCCCGTTCCAGTGCGTGGCTTGGGCTCCGCAGGACGGCACCGGCATCGTCAATATCAGCGTCGTCGACCGCACCAGCACTCGCCTGCTCGGTCGTCAACTGTCCAGCTCGACCTACACCGACCCGCAACAACTGGAAGATGCGCTGCAGAACTCCCGTGATGAACTGCGCAGCCAGGGCTTCGACCTGGCACCATGGAGCATGCCGGAGTAAGTCTTTCCCGGGGCGCCTTGTGCGCCCCGGGCTCGTTATGGGGAGCACGCTTTGCCCCGTTGCGCTTGTGCCAGGAGAAACTGCAGACTGCTGCAATCCCCTACTGCGCAGAGCCTAGAGCCATGCTTGAACTACGCCCCAACTGCGAGAACTGCGACTGCGATCTGCCGGCCGCCAGTTCCGACGCACTGATCTGTTCCTTCGAGTGCACCTTCTGCCGCTCCTGCGCCGAGTCGGTCCTGGCGCTACGCTGCCCTAACTGCGGCGGCGAACTGGTGAAGCGACCGATCCGCCCTGCGGACAAACTCGAACGGTTCCCGGCTTCCAGCAAGCGCGTACACAAAACCTGAAATGCAAAGGGGCGACCTCTCGGCCGCCCCTTTGCATGTGCGCTGCGCCTATCAGTAGTAGGCGTTTTCACGATTGCTGTGGTCGGTCACGTCACGCACACCCTTGAGTTCGGGGATACGCTCGAGGAGGGTTTTCTCGATACCTTCCTTCAGGGTGTAGTCGGCCTGACCACAACCCTGGCAACCACCACCGAACTGCAGCACGGCGATCCCTTCGTCGACCACGTCGACCAGGCTCACCTGACCGCCATGGCTGGCAAGGCCGGGGTTGATCTCGGTCTGCAGGTAGTAGTTGATGCGTTCGTTGAGGGGGCTGTCCTCATTGACCATCGGCACCTTGGCGTTCGGCGCCTTGATGGTCAGCTGACCACCCATGCGGTCGGTCGCATAGTCGACGACAGCATCTTCCAGGAAAGGCTCGCTGATACCATCGATCCAGGCAGTGAAACTGGCCAGGCCAACGGCGGTGTCTTCAGGCTTCTGTTCACCCGGCTTGCAGTACGCGATGCAGGTTTCTGCATAAGGCGTACCTGGTTGGGTGATGAAAACGCGGATGCCGATACCCGGGGTGTCCTGCTTGCTCAGCAGCTCGGCCAGGTAGTCTTCGGCAGCTTGGGTAATGGTGATGGCACTCATGGCAACTCCTCACGGTCATGTGGCGGATTGTACGCCAAGTGACGATCTGAACATAGACCTACTAATTTACTCAGGATAGCGACTGCAGCCCTCCACGGTCTGCTCGCTGCCCGACCCAGACTTTGGCGTGAGCGACGAAACGCTTTTCGATCAGCTCATAACTGCCCCAGGCAGCCAGGGCGATTACCGGCACGCAGGCAGCGATGACGACCGCAGGCGAGAGATCGAGACGGGCCTGTAGATACCAGCCAAGGGAGAGAACGATCACGTGCAGCAGGTAGACCGAGTAGGAAGAGTCGCCTAGATGGCTCAGCAGCCGATTGCCCTTGAACCAGGGCTCCATGGCGATACAGGCAGCGACTATCAATGCGCTTGGCAATCCCCAATGCAGCAGGCGCATGGAGTTATCGAAGTGATAAATGGTCAGCAGCGAAGCCGTGATGACCAATAGTGGCAGCCACAGGCCGTGGCGAATCCAGCCCCGTTTGTAGAGAACGCCCAGAAGCATGCCGAAGATGAATTCGTAGACGATGCTGTTGCGGTAGAAATCGCTCATCCACGGCTGGGTTGCCAGCAGGCTGAACGCCGTCAGGGCGAGGACGATGAACAGCAGACGCAGACGCTCGGTGACCATGAAAGCCATTGCGAACAGCAGATAGAAGAACATCTCGTAATTCAGCGTCCAACCGACGTTGAGCGTCGGGTAAAGACCGAAGCCCGCGGGATTCTCCGCAGGGATGAAGAACAGCGAGAGCAGGAGATGATGCAGATCGAACTCCTGCACGGGCATCACCGGATTGGCAAAGGCGATGATCAAGGCCGCGATCAACGAGTAGAGCCAGTAAGCAGGGACAATGCGCAGCACACGATTGAGCATGAAGCGCCAGGGCGTGACCGTCTTGCCCTGGGTGGACAGATAGATCACCAACCCGCTGATGACGAAGAAGATGTCGACGCCAACCGCACCTCTTTCGGCGAACAGCCGACCGACGAAGCTGTCCGCCTGAAAATTGAAGAAAATCTGCATGACGTGATGAAAGACTACAACCCAGGCCGCCAATGCCCGTAAAGCCTGCACTGAAACCAGCATGAAACCGCCATTCCCCCTTTCGCTGAACTCGACACCGGGCTGCCTTGTTCAGGCAACCACAGGGTCCGACCGCAACGGCGGGAGAAAGGTCGGCGGAAGAAACGGCGAACGACGGGCTGCATGCAGCGCGGCAGACATCAGTGCCAGCCGCGCACTGCTTTCAGCGCTCCACTACAGATTCTGGTAGCGGTTCATGTCCAGCACTCCCGCTTCCAGCGGCTGGGTTTCACGGATACGCTCGGCCAGATCATGGAAATAGCGCCAGAACTCGGGATGACTGCGGCGCACGCCCCAGCGCTCGACGATGGACTCGAAGGACTTGGCGTCACTGACGCCCTCCATCTGCTTGACGAAGGTGTCCACCTCACCGGCCTTCACGTTGAACATGAAGTTCGGATAGCTGCTCAGAACTTCCGGATAGATGGTCAGGGTGTCGAGGCGAGGCTGATAACGCAGCTCCTCACCCAGCATGAAGGCCACGTTGCTGTGCGCACGGTTGCGCAGCAGGCTGTAGATCTCGCGCGAACCATCGCTCAGCTCCACCCGCAGCATGGTCGCCTCCGGCAATTGGTCGATCACCCGCAAGCCCCCTGCCGGACGACTGGCCAGGCGCGACAGTGACTGCTCGGCATGCTGCAGTTCCTTGGGCAGAGCGTCGCGATAACAGTGCGCCCCCAGGCAGCGGTTGATCGGATCAGGCCGCGCATTGAGCGTGGCATAGCGCTGCAGCAACTGTTCGGCGAACTGCTTCTTAGGATCCTTGCCCGTCAGGCCAAGGGCGCTCGGCGAGCGGTGATCGACCGAAGTGTAATCCAGCAACATCTTCAGCTTGCCGCTGTTCTGATACCAGTCGTCCAGGTAGGTCTCGCGCGAACGGGCCGGCAACAGGCGCAGGAAGTTCACCTCGGCGCCGTTACGGATCAGGTCGAAATACAGGCGTGTTTGCGCCTGATGCGAGACATTGCCGAACACGTCGAAGTTGACCACCAATTGGTAGTAGGTGCGCTCCAGCAGCGGGTAATCCAGCCACCAGATGGTTTGTGGAACCTCACCGAGCAGGCCTTTGCGCACCGATGCGCTGTCGTGCTGGCGGAAGATCGACAGCAACGCATTGTCGTTGCCACTCCAGATATGAGCCCAATCAGCAGGTGGTGCATCGGCGTAGGCATCCCTGCGCAGGTTCTCGTAGTCGTTGCGCTTGTCGCGATAGTTGCGCCATAGGCCCAGCAGATCGCCAATGTCGTCGAACTGGCCGGGCATCGCCAGCAGTGGCGTGGCCTCGCGTTGATACTCGGCATTGGTGATGTAGAGGTCGTGTTCCGGTGCCTGGAACAACGCCCAGAAGTTGTCGCGAATCACGTCAGTGGCGATCTGCCCGCGGCACACCGGGCCACGGATAAAGGTACGCACGAAGTATTCGGCGTTATCGAGCATGAATTGATAACGAGCCTGCGCCGGAATCGCGGCGAAGGTTTCGAACGGGTTGGCACGGCGTTGCGCGCCATAACCCGGCACCGCATCGAGCACCCATTCTTCACCGAAGAACAGCTCCTTGACCCGTGCCAGCTTGTCCTCGCCCAGCGGATAGGTGATGTGCGTCTTGTGCACGATCACGCCCTGGATCGGCCACAGGCGGTAGTAGAACTCGGACCCCGGATCATCATTCGGTCGGCGCGTGGCGATGGGGTCAATGGGTTTGCCGCTCGGGGTGCGCGAGCGCACCATCTGGAAAAAGTGCCCAGGCTCCCCCCCCTCGAAGTGCAGATGCGCCAGGAACAGGTGCTCATAAAGCCAGCGTGATACCAGGTCCTGTCGCGCACCGGGAGCGTTGAGGAAACGTTCCCACTGCTCGACTTGGCGCAATTCGACCGCGCTGGGCTTGAGCGCCTGCTCGGCGACCGGCGAACCCTGCGCCAGCCACTGCTCCAGAGTGGCGTATTCGTCATCGCTCAAGCCGGTCACGGCGAACGGCATACCGCCGTGAGGATTCTTCTGCGCATAGGCGGCGAACTCGACCGGTGTTGGGCAGCTATTGCTGCGAGTGATGGCGATATCCAGGTTGTCGGGCAGCTTGGCATTGGGTTCCAGCGGCTGGCTGCGCCCAAGCTCGAGCATGCGCTTGATCAGGGCAGCCTGGCCGCTCTCGCCATCGAGCACCGAGTGAAAGTCGCGTTTACGCCAGGCCGCCTCGCCTTGCGCATCCAGGTACAGGCGCGTGGTGGCTTGTGCCTTGGTACGTGTACCGTCGTAAACCAGTTGCTTGCTGGCGCCACGCAGGATGCCCTCGCCACCACCGAGATTGAGCTGGCACGGCGCGTCATAGCAGGTATGGCACGCCACGCACTTGTGGGTAAGGATGGGCTGGACGTCATCTATGTAGGAAATTGCTTCGGCGCGGGCCAGGCCAGCTGCGAAGGATAGGAACAACAATGCAGCGGGCTTGAACATGACCACGTCCTTGGTTGCGATGCTGGCAATTCTAACGAGACGGCGCCTTTAGCAACATGAATGAAATTCATGGAAACCGTCCACCCGCTCCAGAACCCTGCAGCTTTGCTATCATCGCGCACCTTTGTTCCCGCTTTGCTCAGGTAGTTCTCATGTCAGATCGCAGCGCCCGCCTCCAAGCACTTCAGCAAGCCCTCAAGGAACGCATTCTGATCCTCGACGGCGGCATGGGCACCATGATCCAGAGCTACAAGCTCGAAGAAGCCGACTACCGCGGCGAACGCTTCGCCGACTGGCCGAGCGACGTGAAGGGCAACAACGACCTGCTGCTGCTGACCCAGCCGCAGATCATCGCTGCCATCGAGAAGGCGTATCTGGATGCCGGCGCCGACATCCTGGAAACCAACACCTTCAACGCCACCCGTGTGTCGCAGGCCGACTACGACATGGAGGAGCTGGTCTACGAGCTGAACGTCGCCGGCGCCCGCGTGGCCCGTAAAGTGGCCGATGCCAAGACCCTGGAAACCCCGGACCGCCCGCGTTTCGTCGCCGGAGTCCTCGGCCCGACCAGTCGCACCTGCTCGATCTCACCGGACGTCAACGACCCCGGCTACCGTAACGTCACCTTCGACGAACTGGTGGAGAACTACACCGAGGCCACCCGTGGCCTGATCGAGGGCGGCGCCGACCTGATCCTCATCGAGACCATCTTCGATACGCTGAACGCCAAGGCGGCGATCTTCGCCGTGCAACAGGTGTTCGAGGAAGACGGCGTCGAACTGCCGATCATGATCTCCGGCACCATCACCGACGCCTCCGGCCGCACCCTGTCCGGCCAGACCACCGAAGCCTTCTGGAACTCGGTGGCCCATGCCAAACCAATTTCCGTGGGCCTGAACTGCGCCCTCGGCGCCGCCGACCTGCGCCCGTACCTGGAAGAGCTGTCGAACAAGGCCGGCACCCACGTCTCCGCGCACCCCAACGCGGGCTTGCCCAACGCCTTCGGTGAATACGACGAAACCCCGGCGCAGATGGCTGCTGTGGTCGAAGAGTTCGCCGCCTCGGGTTTCCTCAACATCATCGGCGGCTGCTGCGGCACCACGCCGGGCCACATCCAGGCCATCGCCGAGGCGGTCGCCAAATACGCGCCGCGCCCAATTCCGGATATTCCCAAGGCCTGCCGCCTGTCAGGCCTGGAGCCGTTTACCATCGACCGCCAGTCGCTGTTCGTGAACGTCGGCGAGCGCACCAACATCACCGGCTCGGCCAAGTTCGCCCGCCTGATCCGCGAGGAGAACTACACCGAAGCGCTGGAAGTCGCCCTGCAGCAGGTGGAAGCCGGCGCCCAGGTGATCGACATCAACATGGACGAAGGGATGCTCGACTCCAAGGCGGCCATGGTCAGGTTCCTCAACCTGATCGCCGGCGAGCCGGACATTTCCCGCGTGCCGATCATGATCGACTCCTCCAAGTGGGAAGTGATCGAGGCGGGCCTCAAATGCATCCAGGGCAAGGGCATCGTCAACTCGATTTCCATGAAGGAAGGTGTCGAGCAGTTCAAGCACCACGCCAAGCTGTGCAAGCGCTACGGCGCCGCCGTGGTGGTGATGGCCTTCGACGAGGTCGGCCAGGCCGACACTGCAGCGCGCAAGAAGGAAATCTGCCAGCGCAGCTATGACATCCTGGTCAACGAAGTGGGCTTCCCACCGGAAGACATCATCTTCGACCCGAATATCTTCGCCGTCGCCACCGGCATCGAGGAACACAACAACTACGCCGTGGACTTCATAGAAGCCTGCGCCTTCATTCGCGACAACCTGCCCTATGCCCTGTCGAGCGGCGGTGTGTCCAACGTGTCGTTCTCCTTCCGTGGCAACAACCCGGTGCGCGAAGCGATTCACTCGGTGTTCCTCTACTACGCCATCCAGAATGGCCTCTCCATGGGCATCGTCAACGCCGGCCAGCTGGAGATCTACGACGAGATTCCCAAGGAGCTGCGCGACGCGGTCGAGGATGTGGTGCTCAACCGCAACGACGGCGCCACTGAGGCCCTGCTGGCCATCGCCGACAAGTACAAGGGCGACGGCGCCGCCAAGGAAGTCGAGAACGAAGAGTGGCGCTCGCTGCCGGTCGACAAGCGCCTGGAGCACGCACTGGTCAAGGGCATCACCGCGTTCATCGTCGAGGACACCGAGGAATGCCGCCAGCAGTGTGCACGCCCCATCGAGGTGATCGAAGGCCCACTGATGGCCGGCATGAACGTGGTCGGCGACCTGTTCGGCTCGGGCAAGATGTTCCTGCCTCAGGTGGTCAAGTCCGCCCGGGTGATGAAGCAGGCCGTAGCGCACCTGATCCCCTTCATCGAAGCCGAGAAAGGCGACAAGCCCGAAGCCAAGGGCAAGATCCTCATGGCTACGGTCAAGGGCGACGTGCACGACATCGGCAAGAACATCGTCGGCGTGGTGCTGGGCTGTAACGGCTACGACATCGTCGACCTAGGCGTGATGGTGCCGGCGGAGAAGATCCTGCAGACCGCCATCGCCGAAAAATGCGACATCATCGGCCTGTCCGGCCTGATAACCCCGTCGCTGGATGAGATGGTCCACGTCGCCAAGGAAATGCAGCGCCAGGGCTTCAAGCTGCCGCTGATGATCGGCGGCGCCACCACCTCCAAAGCACACACGGCGGTGAAGATCGACCCGCAGTACAGCAACGATGCCGTGGTCTACGTCACCGACGCCTCGCGCGCCGTGGGCGTGGCCACCCAGCTGCTGTCCAAGGAACTGAAAGCCGACTTCGTGCAGAAGACCCGCGACGAATACGTGGTGGTACGCGAACGTACCGCCGCCCGTGCGACACGCACCGAACGCCTGAGCTACGACAACGCCATCGCCAACAAGCCGGCCTTCGACTGGAACGGCTATGTCGCGCCCAAACCGAGCTTCACCGGCGCCAAGGTGCTCGACGATATCGACCTCAACGTGCTGGCCGAATATATCGACTGGACGCCCTTCTTCATCTCCTGGGATCTGGCCGGCAAGTACCCGCGCATCCTCACCGACGAGATCGTCGGCGAAGCGGCTACCAGCCTGTTCAACGACGCCCAGGCGATGCTGCGCAAGCTGATCGACGAGAAGCTGATCAAGGCCCGCGCCGTATTCGGCTTCTGGCCGGCCAATCAGGTGCGTGATGACGACATCGAGGTGTACGGCGACAACGGCGAGCAGCTCGCCACCCTGCACCACCTGCGTCAGCAGACCATCAAGCCGGACGGCAAGCCGAATCTGTCCCTGGCCGACTTCGTCGCACCGAAAGACAGCGGCGTGACCGACTATGTCGGCGGTTTCATCACCACCGCCGGCATAGGCGCCGAGGAAGTGGCCAAGGCCTACGAGGCCAAGGGCGACGACTACAACTCGATCATGGTCAAGGCCCTGGCCGACCGCCTCGCTGAAGCCTGCGCCGAATGGCTGCACGAGCGCGTGCGCAAAGAGTACTGGGGTTATGCCAAGGACGAGCAACTGGACAACGAGGCGCTGATCCGCGAGCAGTACAAGGGCATCCGCCCTGCCCCCGGCTACCCGGCCTGCCCGGATCACACCGAGAAAGGCACGCTGTTCAAGCTGCTCGACCCCGAGGCCGACTACAACAAGGCCGGCCGCAGCGGCGTGTTCCTCACCGAGCACTACGCCATGTTCCCGGCAGCAGCGGTCTCCGGCTGGTATTTCGCCCACCCCGAAGCGCAGTACTTCGCCGTGGGCAAGGTCGACAAGGATCAGATCGAAAGCTACACCGCGCGCAAGGGTCAGGACATCGCCGTCAGCGAGCGCTGGCTGGCACCGAACCTCGGTTACGACGACTGATGCAAACGAGCCCGCGAAAGCGGGCTCTTTCATTCAAAAGCGTATACAAGGGGCGATTCGCGCCGATCATCGAAAAACGCGAACTCTATTACGTGAATTCAGCTCCAACGACTGTCGAGCCAATTCGGCTCATTCGACGGAGCGATGACATGTACAAGCACAGCCTTGCAGTACTGGCCGTAGCGGCCGTGATGACCGGTTGCTCGACCATCGAGAACCCGGTCGACTACGTGACCTTTCGCAACGAGCCTCTGGTCAAGCAGGTCGATCACGGCATGACCAAGGAAGAGGTACGCACCCTCGGCGGCCCACCCTCTTCGGAAGTACGCAACAGCGTCACCGGCGGCACCTGCAACAACTACGTGATGAACGTCGACGGCCTCGAACAACCCTATTACGTGGACTTCGACGTCAACGGACGTGTAGACAGCAAAGGCTTCATGACCTGCGAACAACACCAGGGCAACCAGCGTAAACGACTCTGATGCAATCAGCCCCGCTGCACGCAGCGGGGCTGGAATGGCTAGAAGATCAGTTTCAGCAACCCGATCACCACGATCAGGCCGATGATGAAAATGATACCGACGGTGCCACCTAGAAACTTGAGCATGCTGACTCTCCTTTTTCGGGATTCAGGAGTTGTGACCGCGAAGCGGCCGCCAGCGTTTAGCTTTTTTCTCAATCCGCAGCAGCGGCGGTCAGGCGCCAGGGCGACGAACGATCTTGATGCTGTATTCCATCTGCGGCTTGCGCGTCATGCTCACTGCTCGGCGGCTGACGGTATCCAGGGTGATGTTCCAGAAGCCGCTGGAGGGCACGCGGATCTTCGCCGGGAACTTGATGAAGGCGCCGCCGTGGTAACTGTGCCGCCCACGGTTCCTGAAGGCGCGAAAGTTGGCATCGTTCATCAGACGGATATTGCAGGGTTGCGAACACTGGATGACCACCAGATCGCCCTCTTCCAGATGCTCGCGTTGATGGATGAATTTCATCGTATTCGGACTCGGTGGTGAAACGGGGGCGCAATAGTGCCGCAAGCAGCGCGGCATCGCCAGCACAGCTGACGACTCGCTTGCGCCCGGAGCACGCGCTACCTAGCATGCGCCCCCATCACAGAAACGCGCTGCTTCCATGAAAGTCCTGCTCGACCGTATTCCCATTCTGATTGCCGTGCTCAAGCGCTATCCCGGCCTGGTCGCGCTGTTCGGCTTCTGCTCGGGCGTGGCCAGCTTTCTGCTGGTCGACCGCCAGGCGCATCTGGCCAAGGTTCTGGGCGTAGTGCTGGTAGTCAGCTGGGTCTGGCTCATTCTGGAAAATCTGCTTCGCGAGCGTATTGCCCAGCGCTTCGGCTTCGAGTTGCCGCTGCCGTTGCTGCGCTACGGCACGCAGATGATCCATCAGGAGAGTCTGTTCTTCGTTCTGCCGTTCTTCTTCATCACCACCACCTGGAACAGTGGGCAATTGCTGTTCAGCGGCCTGCTCGCGCTCGCTGCACTGGCCTCGATCACCGATCCGGTCTACTACCGCTGGCTGGCGCCTCGGCGCTGGCTGCTACTGATCTTTCACAGTCTGACGCTGTTCGCGGTGATGCTCACGGCGCTGCCAATCATCTTCCACCTCAGTACGCCACAGAGTTATCGCATCGCCCTGGCGGTCGCCACGCTGCTGGCACTACCGAGCCTTCCCGGGCTGATCGGTTTCGCCGGCTGGCGACGCATCCTGCTGTTGGCTGCCTTGCCGCTGGCGATGGCAAGTGCCGGCTGGATGGCACGGGTGTGGGTGCCGCCGGCCACACTTTGGCTGACCGAAGTGGCGATCAGCGACCGTTTCGATGGTGAACAGCGCACCCCGGGTGCAAGCCTGGAGCAAATAACGCCACAGCAATTGCACGATGATGGGCTCTACGCCTATACCTCGATCAATGCTCCACGCGGCCTCAACGAGCGCATCTATCACGTCTGGCAGCACAACGGTCAGGAAGTCGATCGCATCGCCCTGGACATCAGCGGTGGGCGCAAGGAAGGCTATCGCGCCTGGACGCACAAACTCAATTTCCCCGCTTCGCCCGAGGGGCGCTGGCAGGTGCGAGTCGTTACCGAAGCTGGACAGATGATTGGCGTGCTGCGTTTCGAGGTGGTTCCCGCTGCGCCGCGAGCGTCGGCCACGCCGCCCTTCTAGCGATTGCCTTTAGCGATGAGCCTTGCGCCAGCTCGATGGCGACTGGCCGAAATGCTCGCGAAAGGCCTTACTGAAAGCAGCCTGGTCAGCATAGCCGAGTACATCGGCCAGTAGCGTCAGCGGCATGTTCGATGCCCGCACCTGCCAACCGGCAGTATCCATCTTCACCTGATGCACCAGTTGCTTGAAGCACAGGCCCTCACCCCGCAGGCGCCGCTGCAGGGTGCGTGGATGCAGGCCAAGCAGCTCGGCGATATGCCCGAGCGAGTGCTGGCGCATGCCGAGGGTCTGTACGATCAGGCTGCGCACCTGCAACTCCAAATCGTCCTGCAGACCGGCCAGGCGCTCACGCAACAACACCTCGAGACGCTGCGCATCATCCATGGCCATCGCCGACACCGGACGCTGCAAGATACTGGCGTCGTACACCAGGCAGTCGTATTCCTGATCGAACAGCACCTCACAACCCAGATGCTGGCGATAGCGGGCTCGCGGCGCCACCGGACTGTGGCTGAATTCCACACGCAGCGGACGCAGGTCTGCGCCGCCCACAGCACGTACCAGACGGGCATAGGCGGCGATCGCCATCTCCCGGTACTGCTGCGCGCCCTCCAGAGCAAAGAAGTGCTCGATACGCCGCACCTGGATACGCCCTTCCAGCGCCAGCAATTGCCAATGCTCGGCCTTGTTGTGCAGAGCCAGGTAGCGTTGCGCCGCGCTGAAGGCAGCCTGCAGGTTCGCCTCTCGCACCAGCAGGCGCCCCAGCAAGCCGAGCATCTCCAGCCCCTGATGGCCGGCCACGCGCAGCCCCAGGTCGGGGCACTGCAATTGCGCGGCCGCTTCGCTCAGAAGGTGGATCAGTTGTTCGATGCGAATCAGGCCTTCGCCATCGTCAAGCGCATCGGGCCTCATGCCCACGCGCGCAAGCAGCATGCGCAGATCGCCACCCAGGCTCGCCACCTCGGCATCCAGCCCGGTCAGGGCTGCACTGCGCACTTCATAGCGAACGGACATGGCGCCCCTCCAGGCAGATCGCTCGAAGATGCCAACACTGTCGCGTCATGACAAGTTTTGCACTGCGCAGGCGCCTAGTCTGGCATCACAACAACAAGATCCGAGGCCTCCGTCATGCCCCAGTTCGATCTGATCATCCAGAGCGGCCGTTACTTCGACGGTAGCCCCGCTCCTTCCGCTACCCGCAGCCTGGCGATCAAGAACGGTCGCATCGCCCTGGTCAGCGTCGAACCGCTCGACGCCAGTCTGGCCGAGCGGGTCATCGATGCCCGGGGCAAGTGGATCACGCCTGGTTTCCTCGATACCCATACCCACTACGATGCCGAACTGATGGTCGCCCCCAGCCTTTCCGAGTCGGTACGCCATGGCGTAACCACGGTGCTGGTGGGCAGTTGCTCACTGAGCATGGTGTGCAGCGAGGCCGAGGACGCCTCCGACATCTTCACCCGCGTGGAAACGGTGCCGCGCGAGAAGGTCCTGCCGATCCTGCGGGAACGCAAACGCTGGAACGGCCCACGGCAATGGCGCGAATTCGTCGACCGACATCCGCTGGGGCCGAATCTGGTCAGCTTTCTTGGACACAGTGACTTGCGCGTAGCGGTCATGGGCCTGCACCGCGCCACCGACCGCCAGGTAGTGCCGACAGAGACCGAACTGCAGCGCATGGAAGCGCTGCTCGGCGAGGCGTTGGATTGCGGTTTTCTCGGCCTGTCCACCATGTGCCTGAAGTGGGACAAGATCGACGGCGACCGTGAATGGTCGAAAAGCCTGCCCAGCACCTATGCACGCTGGCGTGAAGTGCGCCGCCTCAATCGTCTGCTGCGCCAGCGCGGACGCGTACATCAGGGGGCGCCCAATGCTGCCAACCCCTTGCAGATCACCCAGTACATCAGCGAAGCCATCGGTGTGCTGCGCAAGCCGTTGAAGACCACTTTGATCTCCCTGCTCGACCTCAAGGGTAACCGCAGCCTGGCACTGCTCGCCCGCCTTTCCGCCTGGCTGACCAACCGCCTGGGTGGCGACTTCCGCTGGCAACTCTTGCCCACACCGTTCGCCATCTACGCCGACGGCATGGATATCGTGCTGTTCGAGGAGTTCGGTGCCGGCGAGATGGCGCTGGACGTCAAGGATCACATCGAGCGCAACATGCTGCTGCAGAACGAGCAGTACCGCCGCACCTTCCGCAAGTACTACGCCGACAAGTTATCGCCGCGGGTCTGGCAGCGTGATTTCGGCGATGCGGTGATTCTCGGCTGTCCGGACTCATCCCTGGTCGGCAAGAATTTCGCCGAGGTGGCGCGCGAGCGCGGCCTGCACGTGGTCGACCTGTTCCTCGACATGGTGGTGCAGTACGGCCGCCAGCTGCGCTGGTTCACCGTGATCGGCAACCATCGCCAGGAAAAGCTGCGGCAGATGGTGCGCAGCCCGCACACGCTGATCACCTTCTCCGACGCCGGCGCGCATATTCGCAACATGGCCTTCTACAACCTGCCGCTGCGTTTCCTCAAGCTGGTCAAGGAGAGTCACGACGAAGGCCAGCCTGTGATGAGCCTGGAACGGGCCGTACACCGCCTGACCGGCGAGCAGGCAGACTGGCTCGGCATCGAGGCGGGTTACATTCGCCTGGGAGACCGCGCCGACCTGGTGCTGATCGACCCGGCCGGGCTACAGCAGAACCTGGAGCGGGAAAACTGGGACGAGATGCAGGGCTTCGGCATTCAGCGCATGGTCTGCCGCAATCCAGGCTGCGTCAGCCATGTGCTGATCAATGGGAAACTGGCCGTGGACGACGAGCGCATCGTCCCTGAGCTGGGCCGCGAGCGCGGTTTTGGTCAGTTCCTCGCGGCGCGCTGAAACGGCCTACGCATGGGCGCGTCGCGGTGGTAGCATGCGCGCCCCATGCAGCTCTCCGAACTCAACCATCGCCTCGCCGCCCTCGGCGCCAAACCCCAGCATATTGGGCGCATCACCCGCGCCTGGCTACAAGGCAAGGCGCTGGATACTGGCACCAAGCACCAGAAGACCGAGAATTTTCTGCCGCTTACGGTACGTGAGGGATTGCCAGCCATTTCTGCCAGTCTCGAGCAACTGGCCCGGGTCAGCACCGAACACCCGGGCGCGGATGGTTCATCGCGCTTGCTGGTGGAGCTGGCCGACCGGCAGATGGTCGAAAGCGTGCTGTTGCCACGTGACGGCTTGTGCATTTCCAGCCAGGTCGGTTGCGCCGTGGGTTGCACCTTTTGCATGACCGGCAAGAGTGGCCTGCTGCGCCAGCTCAGCAGTGCCGAGATGGTCGCCCAGGTGGTGTTGGGTCGTCGCCGCCGCGCAGTGAAGAAAGTGGTATTCATGGGCATGGGCGAGCCCGCCCATAACCTCGACAACGTGCTGGAGGCCATCGACCTGCTCGGCACCGAGGGCGGCATTGGCCACCGCAACCTGGTCTTCTCCACGGTTGGCGATCCCCGTGTCTTCGAACGCCTGCCCAGGCAGCGCGTACGCCCCGCCCTGGCCCTGTCGCTGCACACCACCGACGCCGAGCTGCGCCAGCGCCTGCTGCCCAGAGCGCCGCGCATCGATCCGGAGCAACTGATGGAACTGGGCGAAGCCTATGCCCGTGCCATCGACTACCCGATCCAGTACCAGTGGACACTGCTAAAAGGCATCAACGACAGCCAGCAGGAAATGGACAACATCCTGCGCCTGTTCAAGGGCAAGTTCGCCGTGCTCAACCTGATCCCCTACAACAGCCTGGAAGCCGACGAATACCGACGCCCCGAGGGTGAGCGCATCGTCGAGATGGTGCGCTACCTGCATAGCCGCGGCGTGCTGACCAAGGTGCGTAATTCCGCCGGCCAGGACGTGGACGGTGGCTGCGGACAGTTGCGGGCGCGGGCGGTGGACGTGATCAACACGAGTCGTCTCCACAGAAATCGCCGCTGAGCCTCAAGAACGGCCGCTACAGACCGATAAGAAGCTCAGAGATCACGCGTCCAGCCGGCAAAACGCCAGCACTGTACTAGGTTTGTAAAGAATCGCATTGCATGGATGCAGCCCCCCGTTGCCTTGCACCCAGGAGCCATCCATGAAAATCGCCCACCAGGTCGGTTTAGCCGCCGCTACCGTGCTTTTTCTCACCACCAGCCTGCTATCGCTGCTGCAGGTTACCCAAGTGCGCGATACCCTGCGCAGCCAGATCGAATCCAGCATCTCCGAGTCAAGCAATGCCCTCGCTCGACAGATCGAAAACTGGCTGAACGCCAAACTGCGGCTCATGGACACCATGTCGCAAACCATCGACAGCCATTACGGCCCGGAAGAAACCCAGCGCGTCTTCGATCTCCCGCTGCTCAAGGATGAATTCATCCTCGTCTTCGGCGCACTGGAGGCAACCGGCCAAACCCTCAAGAACAGTGCCGACTGGAACCCAGCGGCGGACTATGACGGTCGCAAGCGCCCATGGTACGACCTGGGCAAGGGCGCTGACCGGGCGGTGCTGACCGAACCCTATGTCGACTCCACTACCGGCGAAATCCTGATCTCGGCAGTCGCCAAGATCAGCGATGCAGGCCGGTTCCTCGGTGTGTTCGGCGGCGACATCCGCCTGCAATCGGTAGCTGATGCGGTCAATACCCTGGACTTCAATGGCGCCGGTTACGCCTTTCTGCTCAGCCGCTCAGGCAACATCATCTCCCACCCAAACTCCGACTATAACGGCAAATCCTACAGCGAACTCTTCGGCGGCCAGAGCCCGGCCCTGGGCAAGGAGCTGCGCGAGGTCGAGGCCGACGGCAAGACCCTGCTGATTTCCTTCACCCCGCTGCCCAATCTTCGCGGCATGGACTGGTACATCGGCGTGGTGCTGGACGAGAGCGTGGTGATGGCCGAGACCAATCGCCTGACCTGGCTGGCGGTTGTCGGCACCGTGGTCGGCGTCGCCATCAGCCTGGTGGTGCTGGGCTTGCTGATGAACAGCCTGCTCAAGCCGTTGGGCCTGCTCAGCAGCTCGTTGCGCGAAATCAACAGCGGCGAAGGCGACCTGACCCGTCGCCTGGCGATCAGCAGCAACGACGAGGTGGGCGAGCTTTCGCAGGAGTTCAACCGTTTCCTGCAGACATTGCAGACACTGATCGGCGACGTGATGAGCAGCTCGCACCATGTCCGCGAAAGCACTGCGCTTACCTCGAACGAATCGGAACAGGCCGCCCGCCGCCTGCAAGAGCAGTTGCAGGAGGTTGATCAACTGGCCACTGCCATGCAGGAAATGGCCTCCACCGCCGAGGAAGTGGCGCGTAATGCCCAGGCCGCGGCCCAGGCTGCTGTCGCCGCCAACGAGGAAACCGAGAACGGCGTGCGTGTGGTGTCGCAATCGAGTTCGGCGATTCGTCACCTGGCGGACGAGATGGACGGCACCAGTCATGCGATCAACGAACTGGCCAAGCTCAGCCACAACATCGAGTCGATCCTGCAGGTCATCACCAGCATCGCCGAGCAGACCAACCTGCTGGCACTGAACGCAGCCATCGAAGCCGCTCGCGCAGGCGAATCCGGCCGGGGCTTCGCCGTGGTAGCCGACGAGGTCCGCTCGCTGGCTTCGCGCACCCAGCAGGCCACGCAGGAAATCCGCCAGATGATCGACCAGTTGCAGGGCGGCGTACGCCAGGCGGAAAACCGCATGCAGCAAAGCCGCGATACGGCGAGCAGGACCGCCGAAGAGGCCAGCGCGGCCAACGACATGCTTGGCCGTATTCGTGAGGCCATCACCCGCATCAACGACATGAACCTGCAGATCGCCACCGCGGCTGAAGAACAGAGCGCCACCACTGAGGAGATCAACCGCAACACCACCAACATCCGCGACATCAGCCATGAACTGGCCGGCGGCGCCGAACAGCAGGTTCGCCAGTGCGCCTCGATGGTGGAGCAAGTCGGCCAACAGGATCGCCTGCTGGGCCGTTTCAAGGTTTGAGCCAAGCGCCGCAGATCCACGCACAAGAAAAAGCCCCGGCATGCCGGGGCTTTTTAATCGTAGCGATCAGACGCCGCTCTTGACCTTGCTCCAGATGCGCGTGCGCACCCGGTCGATCTTCAGCGGCATGGCCTCCAGCGTGTACAGCTTGTCCATCACCGCGTCAGGCGGATAGACGGTCGGATCTGCCTTGAGCGCAGGATCGACCAGGCTGTCGGCCTTCAGGTTGCCGTTGGCGTAGTTCACATGGTTACTGATACCCGCCATCACCTCTGGCTGCAGCAGGTAGTTCATGAAGGCGTAGGCCCCCTCCTCGTTGCCGGCATCGGTCGGCATGGCCACCATGTCGAACCAGATCGGCGCGCCCTCTTTCGGGATCTCGTACTGAATCTTCACACCATTGCCGGCCTCGGCAGCACGCGCGCCAGCCTGCATGATGTCGCCGGAGAAGCCGACCGCCATGCAGATCTCGCCATTGGCCAGATCGCCAACGTATTTGGAGGAGTGGAAGTAGCGCACGTTCTTGCGCATCTCCATCAGCAGCGCTTCGGCGCGCTTGTAGTCCTCGGGGTTCTTGCTGTGGTGCGGCAGCCCCAGATGATGCAGGGCAATCGGCAGCATTTCCGGGCCATTGTCGAGGATCGCGACGCCACACTCATTGAGCTTGGCCAGCTTGGCTGGGTCGAACAGTACGTCCCAGCTGTCCATCTTCACGTCGTTACCCAGCACCGCGCGCACCTTGTCGACGTTGTAGCCAATCCCGGTACTGCCCCAGAGATAAGGGAAGCCATGCTCGTTGCCCGGGTCGTTCACCTCCAGCGCCTTCATAAGCACTGGGTTGAGGTTGTTCCAGTTCGGTAGCTTGCTGCGATCGAGCTTCTTCAGCGCACCACCCTGAATCTGCCGGGCCATGAAGTGGTTGGAAGGGAACACCACGTCGTAGCCGGAGCGCCCGGCCATGAGCTTGGCGTCCAGGGTCTCGTTGCTGTCATAGACGTCGTAATGGGTGCCCAGGCCGCTGCTCTTTTCAAACTGCTTGAGGGTGTCCGGGGCGATGTAGTCGGTCCAGTTGTAGATGCGCACGCTGTCAGCGGCATGGGCGGTGCCGGCCAGGATCAGGCACGGCAGGAGTTTCTTCAGCATGGAATACCTCGTCGATGGTCTTGTTGTTCTAGGCAGTCACTGAAAAGGTGCTGGTCAGAAGATCAGCACATAGGTCTTGCGCACCGTTTCTTGTATGTCCCAGATGCCGACCGTATTGGCCGGCATCATCAGCGCGTCGCCCGCGCGGATCTCGATAGGCTCGCCACCGTCAGGCGTGAAGGTGCAGCACCCAGCCACGAAGTGACAGAACTCCTGCTGCACGATCTGCCGGCGCCAACGTCCTGGGGTGCACTCCCAGACACCGGTCTCGACGCCGTCACTGCGCTCGACACTGGTGGTCGAGGCGACCGCCACCGGCTCGCCCAGCGGAACGGCGACAGGATTGGACGTATCCAGGACGACGTTGGGGGTGTCACGAAAATGGGTAATGTTCATGGGGACTCCAGATAAAAGAGACGGCTGGCATTCGCTCAGCCCATCAGGCTTTCCATACGCGCAGCCACCGCCTGCGCCAGACGCCGCCGCCAGGCTGGGCTGCGCGGGTTGGCGAGGACTTCGTCCTCGTGAACGAAACTGCGGATGATCGCGTTGTAACCGAGCCAGCGGCAGGGCTCGGGCTCCCAGCGAGGCAAACGGGAAATCGGGCTGTCACTCAGCACCCAGGGCTGGCGTAGCAGTTCGCTGTCGCGCCCCAGAATCAGGTCAGCCAGGGTGCGTCCGCCCAGGTTGCTGGCACCTACACCCTCGCCGCCGTAGCCGCCAGACAACGCGATGCGGTTGCGTGAGTCACGCAGCATGTGCGGCTGGAAGCGCCGCGCCATGCCCAGATTGCCGCCCCAGGAGTGGCTGAAGCGCACGTTGCGTAGTTGCGGGAAGATTTCCCCCATCAAATAGCGGCGCAGGCCCAGTTCTTCTTCGGTGAGGTTGAAATCGCTGCGCAGACGTCCACCAAAGCGATAACCGCCGCGTGCGCCGAAGATCAGACGATCATCGAGGCTGCGCTGGCCATAGGTCACTTGGCGGCTGAATTCGCTGAACGCCTGCCCGCGCTCCAGGCCGATACCGGCCCAGACGTCCCCCGGTAGTGGCTCGGTGGCCACGATCAGACTCTGCACCGGCAACTGATGATTACCCAGCGGCGACAAGGTGGCCGCGTAACCCTCGATGGCCGGCACCACCCAGTCAGCCGTGACACGAGCCTGTGCCGTGCGTACCTGGCCTGGCTGCCAGTCGATCACCGGGCTGCGCTCGTAGAGCTCGACGCCCATGTCTTCGACGCAACGCGCCAGGCCCCGGACCAGTTTGGCGGGCTGAATGGTCGCGCAATGCGGGCTGTACAGCGCACCGTAGGCATTGGCCAGGCGCAGCTGCGTAGCCAGTTCGCTCGGCGGCAGCCAGCGGTAGTCGTCCTCGCTCAGGCCCAGTGCACGCAGTTCCTTGAGATAGTCCCGTAGCCGCAACTCCTGCTCCGGATAACGCGCTGCGCAATACAACACCCCACCCTTGCGCAGGTCGCAGTCGATCCCCTCACGGGCGACGACCTCAGCCACTTCATCGGGAATGGCGTGCAGCAGTTCGAACGAGGCCTTGCGGAAGGTCGCCGGCAAGCCGGCCAGCAACCGGTCTTCGCCTAGCAGGTTGCCCATCAGCCAGCCACCATTGCGACCGGAAGCACCGAAGCCGGCGGTCTCGGCCTCCACGATCACCACCCGCAGCTGCGGCGCCTGGCGCTTGAGGTAATAGGCCGTCCACAAGCCGGTATAGCCGGCGCCGATGATGGTCACGTCCGCCTGAATATCGTGCTGCAGGCCAGGCCGCGCCTGCAGTGGATCATCGAGCTGATCCATCCACAAGCTGATGTTGCGCCAGTTCATCCACGCCTCCGTCATCGTTTGATGACGCAAGGCTAGTAGTGGCGATCAGGCGCTGTCTTGCGTGCGTGCCCGCGAGGAAATTTCCTTGAGATAGGATTTCGGCGACAACCCGGTGTGGCGCTTGAAGCAGCTATAGAACGCCGACAAGGAATTGAAACCCGAGGCAAAGGCCAGCTCGTCGATGCGTTTCAGGTCACTGCCGGCCTGCAGGGCGTCGAGCAGGTACTGCAACCGCGCGCGGTTGACGTAGCGATAGAAGCTTTCGCCAAGCACCTGGTTGAGCAGGTGGGAAATCTGGTTGCGGCTGTAGCCAGTGGCGGTCGCGACTTGCTGCAGGTCTAGCTCCGGGTCGAGAAAAGGCTGGCTGCGCTGGAAATAATCCTGAAGATCCTGCGCCAGTTGCCCGAGCTGACGCGTCGACAACCCCAGGCGACTGATCGCCGGGCGTGAAGTAGCGGTTGCGCCAGCGCCACGAATCTCGTGCACCAGGGTGGCGTACTCGTTGATACGCCAGATCAGCCCGTCACGCACGGTGATGGCCTCGCCGGTGCGAAACGACACCAGCCCTTCCCCGCCCTGCAGGCTGGTGCGGTACTGGATGAAGGCGGTATGGCCATCGATGCGAATACGATCGACGTGCTCCAGCAACTCGCCTGGGCGGCGCGGCAGGTTGGCTTCGACGTACTCGCGCAACTCAGCCAGGCGCATGCAACGTTGCTGATAGAAATCGTTGTATTCGATATCGGGGTGATACAGCGCCAGCACCGCTTCGAGGTCGCGATGCTTCCAGCTCAGGTGGTAGCGCAAGATGGTTTCGCGGGTGCGCTCGGTCTGCGCGGCATCGTCGGCAAAAAGGTCGTCAGGCATGGCAAGCATCGTTGGTCAGGCACGGGCAGATTGCCTGATTCGCCGAAGCCGGCCTAGCCCCTCGTGCCGCCTCGCCGGTTGCGGACTATGCTTGCAGGACTGAAGGAGAGACCGACCATGACTGATCAGGACAAAGACCCCCAGGCCCCTCTGACGCTGCGCGAGATGCTACAGAGCGTGCTGGCAGCGGCGCTGGGGGTGCAAAGCGGCAAGAACCGCAGTCGCGACTTCAGCCGCGGCAAGCCCACTCACTTCATTCTGCTCGGGGTACTGTTCACTGCCCTGTTCGTGGTCGTGCTGCTGGGCGCGGTGAAACTGATCCTGCACCTGGCGACCGGCTGAATCAGTCCAGCAGCGATGCGATCGAACAGTCGTAGCCTTGCGGTTGTGGCTGCGAGGCAGCGCTGAACTGGCGGAAGTCCATTTCCAGATCCGCCTGGCCAAGACGCATGAGCAACTGCTGCGATTGCCGGCCATCGACCGTACGCAACAATCGCGCAATCTGGTCCTTGCCGCCTCGCTCGATGAAGTCCAGGCCGCGTGCGTGATCACCAAGCATCACCATCGCGCAAGCCCCCAGGAGAAAATGCCCGCTCACCAGGACCTCGATCTGCCCGTCCATTCGCGCTTGCAGCACACGGGCCGAGTTGTTCACGGCGGAATAGTGCAACTTTCGATTCTGTTCGGCAGCCGCCTGCATGACACCGAACGCCATGGCGTCGTTGGCGGACCAGACCAGGCTGACCTCCGGGTAGCGTGGCAACAGACTAACGGCCTGCTCATAGGCGCGCTGTTCCAGCCATTCACCATGCACCGCCTGCACCAGGCGCACGTGCGGCGCCTCGTTCAGCGCGCGTTGCAGGCCGGCCAGGCGTAATACTGAAGAAGGTGTTTGCTTGACTCCGGCGAACGCCAGCAAGTCGGCCGGTTTGCCGCTGCTGAGCGCGATCAGCTCGCGGCCCATCAGGTAGCCGGCCTCTTCGTCATTGGGTACCAGGCTGCCCAGCCAATTGCGATGCCGTTCGCGGCTGCCTCCGATCAGGGCCTGCTGCTCCTCGGTGAGCGTGCTGTGCAGGGCGAAAAGACCAACCTGAGTGCCTTCGAACAAACGCAGCAACACCGGCCCCTGGAACTGCTCGTTGGTGAAGATCAGGTAATCGGGATGTTCGCCTTCCAGAACCTGCCGGGCATTGCTCAACATACGCGTCAGGTCACGCTCGCCATAGAGCACCGTCAGCTCGATACCGAGATCGTCTGCGGCGTCCTGCATGTAGCGGGAGTAGTCGACCCAGAACGGTTCGTCGGAAAAACCGGGATTGAGAAATACCACCGACGGCGCACGCGATTGCGCTGCCGCCAGCGCGCAGCACATCAGTATCCCGACGCCCAACACCCACCTGATCACGACGCCCCTCCCCGGTTGACGGGGCGCAGTATAGGGTGCAAACGGGAAAAGGCCGACCGCTAATGCGCGCCGGCCCTTGCGCTCACTGCCCGCTGACCCAGAAAACCGCCGTGCCCACTGCAATCAGGATCAGGCAGAAGATCGCCCAGGCGTCGATGACGCTGTCGGAATTGTCCATATCGGTGTGTTCGCTCATGGCTCCCCCTCTTCTTGTGATTGTGGGTAACGCACACTGCATTTAAGACCAGCCTCGGCCTTCGCTCAAACCATATGGTTATGCTTTGGGACAGTCTTATTCCTTAAAGCTAGGTTTATATATTCAAACATCACTTTTACGCATAAACCTGAGCTGGTATCGTGCCCCGGCTCCTCGGGGAGTGCGCGGCCGTGCGCGCTGATTGGCAGTAAGTAGCCTGAAAACAGGACCCTTCATGTACGTATATGACCAGTACGATCAAAAGATCGTCGAGGATCGCGTCAAGCAGTTCCGCGATCAAACCCGCCGCTATCTCGCCGGAGAGCTGAGCGGCGAGGAATTCCGTCCGCTGCGCCTGCAGAACGGTCTGTATATCCAGCGTTACGCGCCCATGCTGCGCGTCGCCGTGCCCTACGGCCTGCTGTCGTCCGCTCAGGTCCGCGTGCTCGCACGCATTGCCCGCGACTACGACAAGGGCTACGCCCATATCAGCACCCGCCAGAACGTCCAGTACAACTGGCCGGAGCTGGAAGACGTGCCGGAGATTCTCGCCGAGCTGGCCACCGTGCAGATGCATGCCATCCAGACCAGCGGCAACTGCATCCGCAACACCACTACCGACCAGTTCGCCGGTGTGGCCAAGGACGAGATCGTCGATCCGCGCCCCTGGTGCGAAATCATCCGTCAGTGGTCGACCTTCCACCCCGAGTTCAGCCACCTGCCGCGCAAGTTCAAGATCGCCGTCAACGGCGCCGTGAGCGACCGCGCCGCCATCGAGGTGCATGACATCGGCCTGGAAGCGGTGAAGAACGAGGCCGGCGAGCTGGGCTTCCGCGTCTCCGTCGGCGGTGGCCTGGGCCGTACGCCGATCGTCGGCAGCTTCATCAACGAATTCCTGCCCTGGCAGCACCTGATCAGTTATCTCGACGCCATCCTGCGTGTGTACAACCGCTATGGCCGTCGTGACAACAAGTACAAGGCGCGCATCAAGATTCTGGTCAAGGCGCTGACCCCCGAGGTATTCGCCGAGCGCGTCAACGCCGAGTGGGCGCACCTCAAGGATGGCCCAACCACCCTGACCGAGGCCGAAGTCGCCCGCGTCGCCACCCATTTCGTCGACCCGGCCTACCTGGCCCTGCAGGACGAAGACGCCCTGCTCGCCCAGCAGGACGCCGAGCACCCGGGCTTCGCCCGCTGGCGTCAGCGCAACACCTTCGCCCACAAGAAGCCTGGCTATGTCGCCGTGACCCTGTCGCTCAAGCCCACCGGCGTGGCGCCGGGCGACGTCACCGACAAGCAACTCGATGCCATCGCCGACCTGGCCGACCGCTATTCCTTCGGTGAAGTGCGCAACAGTCACAACCAGAACATCATCCTCGCCGACGTCGAGCAACGTCAGTTGCTTACCCTGTGGGGCGAGCTGCGTGAGCAGGGCTTCGCCACGCCGAACGTGGGCCTGCTGACCGACATCATCTGCTGCCCGGGCGGTGATTTCTGCTCGCTGGCCAATGCCAAGTCGATTCCGGTGGCCGAAGCCATCCAGCGTCGTTTCGACGATCTCGACTACCTGTTCGACATCGGCGACATCGACCTGAACATTTCCGGCTGCATGAACGCCTGCGGTCACCATCACGTCGGCCATATCGGCATCCTTGGCGTCGACAAGAAAGGCCAGGAGTTCTATCAGGTCTCGCTGGGCGGCAGCGCCGGTCGCGAAGCCAGCCTGGCGCAGATTCTCGGCCCGTCCTTCGCTCAGGACGACATGCCGGACGTGATCGACAAGATCATCAACGTCTACGTCGAACAACGCACCGAAGAAGAAAGCTTCCTCGATACCTATCGCCGCATCGGTATCGACCCGTTCAAGGAGCGCGTCTATGCAGCGAATCATTAAGAACGGTCAGGTGGTCGACGAAACCTGGCACCTGCTAGCCAAGGACGTGACCCTGGACGTCATTCCCAACTGCGATGACATCATCGTCCCGCTGGCCCTGTGGCGCGAGCATGCTCATGCCCTCAAGGCCCGCGACGGCGGCCTCGGCGTGTGGCTGGAAGCCGGCGACGAAATCGAGGAAATCGCCGATGACCTGGCGCATTTCCAGGTCATCGCCCTGGAGTTCCCGGCCTTCACCGACGGCCGCCATTCCTCCACTGCCTACCTGCTGCGTACCCGCTACGGCTACAAAGGCGAAGTCCGTGCTATCGGCGACGTCCTGCGTGACCAGTTGTTCGCCCTGCGCCGCGTCGGCTTCGACGCCTTCGCCGTACGCGCCGACAAGGACCCGTACGATGCGCTGAAGGCCTTCGAGGACTACAGCGAGGTCTACCAGGCGTCGGCCGACCAGCCACAACCGCTGTTCCGCCGCCGCGCCTGATCGCAGCAGGCAGGAACACCTGAAACGCCCCGACTGGTTCGGGGCGTTTTGCTTTGCACGGACCGCTCAGGCAATTGGGTCGAACCGTGCCGCGTCAGTGAAGTCGGACTTTATAAGCCCATCGCTTAGGGAGTACCGCCATGAAACATGACTGGGACCTGATCGAACGCCTGCTGCACGAGGCGCAGAACTCCGCTGGCAAACCCTTCGCCCCGCGTCGCTACGCCGAGGACCTGGCCGAAGAGCATGAGCATGCCGGCGAACCCGTGGACGATCTCGACCACCTGCGCGCCGAGGCCGCGCGCTACGAGGCCCGCCTGCTACACAACGGCTTTATCGAGCCGCGCCCGGAGGAAGAAGGCGGTAACGGCGAGAATTTCATCCTCACCGCGCGCGGCGCACAATTGCTGAGCATGCTCGACAGCAGCATTCCCGGCAGCGAGCACCCGCGTGAAGTGCTCGACGAAGCAGGGGAAGCGGCGCTGACGCCGGAGGTGTTCGACCGCCTGGCGCCCAAGGCCAATCTCGAGACTGGCTGACAGCGCGGTGCAGAAACAAAAACGCCGCGCCCTGTTAGGGCGCGGCGTTTTTTGATCCTGTGGCAAGGCATCGAGCCTGCCTGATCAATCCTCGCGGTAGCGACGCAGTTTCAGCGCCTTGCCGGCCACACGGGTGTCTTTCAGCTTGCCGAGCAGACGATCCAGGCCGTCTTCCGGCAGCTCGACCAGGCTGAAGGTCTCACGGATCTGAATGCGACCGATGGCTTCACGCGCCAGGCCGCCCTCGTTGAGGATAGCGCCCAACAGGTTCTTCGCGGCGATGCCGTCGCGAGTGCCCAGCGCGGTACGGCAGCGCACACGACCTTCGGCCAGCGGCATTGGCGCACGACGCTCGCGGTATTCACCGCGCTCACCGCCACGATCACCATCACGCTCGCGACGCTCACGCGGCGCACCACCCACACCCGGCACCAACGGCTGCTCGCGCTCGACGCTGGCCAGATCCAGTGCCTGGCCGTTGGTGGCCTTCTTCAGCAGTGCGGCGGCCAGGGCGCGCGGGCTGCAACCGATGTCGGCGGTCAGTCGGTCGAGCAGATCGCCATGACTGGCTTCGGCATCAGCCACCAGCGGCGCCAGGCTGCTGGTCAGCTTCTTGATGCGGGCATCGAGCACCTGCTGGGCGTTCGGCAGCTTGACCTCACCGACCTTCTGCCCGGTGACACGTTCGATCACCTGCAGCATGCGGCGCTCGCGCGGGGTTACCAGCAGCAGCGCACGGCCATCGCGACCGGCGCGGCCGGTACGGCCGATACGGTGCACGTAGGACTCAGGGTCGTACGGCATGTCGACGTTGAACACGTGGGTGATGCGCGGCACGTCGATACCCCGAGCAGCCACGTCGGTAGCGACGACGATGTCCAGGCGACCGTCCTTGAGCGACTCGATAACGCGCTCGCGCTGGTTCTGGGCGATGTCGCCGTTCAGCGCAGCGGCCTTGAAGCCTTTGGCTTCCAGCGCGGAGGCCAGATCCAGAGTGGCCTGCTTGGTGCGCACGAAGGCGATCAGAGCGTCGAAATCCTCGACTTCCAGCAGACGCAACACGGCGTTGGTCTTCTGGTCAGCGTGAATCATCAGATGCGCCTGCTCGATGCGCGAGACGGTCTGGGTCTTGGCCGCGATCTTGATGTGCTGCGGCTCGCGCAGGTGCTTCTCGGCGATGGCGCGGATCGAATGCGGCAGCGTGGCGGAGAACAGCACGCTCTGGCGGCTTTCCGGCATGGCTTCGAAGATGATCTCCAGATCGTCCATGAAGCCCAGTTTGAGCATCTCGTCAGCTTCGTCGAGCACCAGGTGCTGGATGGTGGACAGCACCTTCTCGTCGCGACGCAGGTGGTCGACCAGACGGCCCGGGGTCGCGACGATGATCTGCGCGCCCTGACGGATGGCCTTGAGCTGCGGGCCCATCGGCGCGCCACCATAGACCGCGACGACGTTAACGCCCGGCATCTGCTTGGAGTAGGTTTCGAAGGCGGTGGCCACCTGCAGGGCCAGCTCGCGGGTCGGAGCGAGGATCAGCACCTGCGGCTCGCGCTTGGCCGGGTCGATCTTGCTCAGCAGCGGCAGCGCGAAAGCTGCGGTCTTGCCGGTACCGGTCTGCGCCTGGCCGATCATGTCGTGGCCGGCAAGGATCACCGGAATGGCCTGCGACTGGATCGGGGACGGTTCTTCGTAACCGACGGCGGTCAGAGCGGCGAGAATATTGGGGTGAAGTCCGAGCGCGGCGAAGCCGCCGATTTCCTGGGTCATGGGTCTGCCTCAAGTGCATCCGCAAAGACCCATGTTCCAAAGCTGCGCATGCCGTGTAAGACCTTGTGGGTCACCCTGGCAGCCTGGTCGGCGGGGATTTGCGAAAACGTGATGAAAGTGAATCGTCAAGGATAGTCCGCTGGGGACTGGCTGCCGGAAGTTAATTTCCCGGGCGAGTTGCACTACCTGAACGTGGCCAGTGAATTGGCCGGCGCGCATCATACCGGAAATTCCTGACCAGGGTGCTGTTTTTTATGTTTCGCGCCTCCCTGCGTCGCCCCCTGTAGAAGCTCCCGGGCCGTTTCTTCCTGGTTTTCAGGCCATGACGCCTCAGGTGGCCGGACGCAGTGCCCCGATCAACGGTTGCAGGGAGTACCCCAGACGCGGCGCCAGTTCACCCGCACGCATCTGCAAACGCCCCATGTTAAGGCGCTGCTCGAGGTCAGCCGGAATCAACAGCACTACATTGCCCTCCTTCACCGGGCACTCCCAGTAATGCCGGTGATAGAGTCCGCGCAACAACGCCGCGCCGAGTGGCTTGCCGTCATTGCCAGCCCACTGGTTGATGATCAGCCAACCGCCCGGATTGAGCTTTTCGCGACAACGGTCCAAAAAGCGCCAGGCCAGGTGCCCGACACCCGGCCCCTGGTCGGTGTACAGATCGAGGAAGATCAGGTCGGCGGTTTCTGCGCTGTCGAGCAGCTCGGTAGCATCGCCGATGCGAATGGTCAGGCGTGGATCGTCGTCGAGCCCGAGAAACTCCATGGCCAAGCGCGGCACGTCCGGTCGTAGCTCGATGGCCTCCACATCCTCCAGCGGCAGGAATTTCAAGCAGGCCTGGGTCAGGTTACCGGCGCCCAGACCAAGGAACAGCGCGGTCTCCGGCGCATCATGGCACAGCGCGCCCAGCAGCATGGCACGGGTGTAGTCGTATTCAAGCCAGCTGGGATCGCCCTGGAACACGCAGCTCTGCTCGATGGCATCACCGAACTCGAGGAAGCGGTAGGCACCGATCTGCACCACGCGAATCACCCCGAAGGCATCGCGCACCTCGGCCAGCAGGACCTCGTCCTGCAACTCGTCGTCTGGCGGCAACCCTGGCATCGATACCTCTCCCACAGTGACATCCCGCACCACTAGTGGCGCGCTTAAGGCGCCGATTGTCATTGAAGCGGACGTGCCGGGTCACGCGATAATTCAGCTACGTCGACGTGACACCAAGCAATCTTGCGCTGCAACCCATAACAATAACGAGGTTCGCCATGTACGCCATCATAGGTGCCGGCCCAATGGGCCTGTGCACGGCCAGGCAATTGAAGAAACACGGCATCGATTTCGTCGGCTTCGAGCTGCACAGCGACGTCGGCGGCTTGTGGGACATCGACAATCCGCACAGCACCATGTACCACTCGGCACACCTGATTTCCTCCAAGGGGACCACCGAGTTCCGTGAATTCCCCATGCGCGCCGACGTGGCGCCCTACCCGCATCACAGCGAAATGCGCCAGTATTTTCACGACTACGCCAGGCAGTTTCAGCTCTACGATCACTACCAGTTCGACACCCGCGTGATTCAGGTGCAGCGCCAGCAAGGCGGCTGGAAGCTGATCAGCGAGCGCAACGGCGAGCAGCGCGAATGGCATTTCGACGGTGTACTGATCGCCAACGGCACCCTGCACACGCCCAACCTGCCACGCCTGCCCGGCGACTTCAGCGGCGAGCTGCTGCACTCGAGCGCCTACAAGAGCGCCGACATCTTCGCCGGCAAGCGCGTCTTGGTGGTCGGCTGCGGTAACTCGGCCTGCGATATCGCAGTCGACGCCGTGCACCGCGCAGCCTCGGTCGATCTGTCGGTGCGCCGCGGCTATTACTTCCTGCCCAAATTCATCCTCGGCAAGCCCACCGACACCTTTGGCGGTGCGATCAGGCTGCCGCGTCGCCTCAAGCAACTCCTCGATGGCCTGCTGGTGCGCGCCCTGGTCGGTAAGCCCTCGCAATATGGCCTGCCCGATCCGGACTATCGCCTGTACGAGTCGCATCCGGTGATGAACTCACTGGTACTGCACCACATCGGCCATGGCGACATCCGCACACGTGGCGATATCGCAGCGGTGGATGGCCGCAGCGTGACCTTCGCCAATGGCGACCGGGCCGACTACGACCTGATTCTGACGGCAACCGGCTACGCACTCGATTACCCCTTCATCGCCCGCAGCGAGTTGAACTGGCCGCCAGATGCCGGCGCGCCGCAGTTGTACCTGAATGTCTTTCATCCCGAGCACGACGACCTGTTCATGCTGGGCATGGTCGAGGCCTCCGGCCTGGGCTGGCAAGGACGCGACGAGCAAGCCGAACTGGTGGCCCTGTACATCCGCCAGCGCCAAGCCGGCAGCCCGGCCGCACAGGCGCTGCGCCAGACCATCCGCGAGCAGGCCGGGCAACGCCTGGACGGGGGCTACCGTTACCTGCAACTGGAGCGCATGGCCTATTACGTGCACAAGGACAGCTATCGTCAACGCATAGCCGAACACAGCGCAGCATTGCGCCGCGAACTTGTCGAACAAGCCGCACCCGCGATGCAGAGGGCATGAACGTGGAACAGGTCGATATCGCCTTCGATCCCAGCAGCCTGGTACTGATCAACCTGATCGTCGCCCTGATGATGTTTGGCGTTTCCCTGGACCTGCGCGCCGATGACTTCCGTCGTGTCGCCCGCGCCCCCAAAGCGCCGGTGATCGGCATGCTGGCACAGTTCCTGGCACTACCAGCGCTGACCTGCCTGGCTTGCTGGGCGCTAGCCATCCAGCCGGAGCTGGCTCTGGGCATGACCTTGATCGCTGCCTGCCCCGGCGGCAGTTTTTCCAACATCATGACCTGGATGGCGCGCGGCAACGTTGCACTGTCCGTGAGCATGACCGCGGTTTCCAGCATCGCCGCCAGCCTGCTGACACCGCTCAACTTCGCACTCTATGCCTGGCTCAATCCTCACACGCGCCCTTTGCTGACGCAGATCGAACTCGCCCCGCTGAACTTGCTGCTGCTCGTGCTGCTGGTACTGGGCCTACCGCTGCTTGCCGGTATGTGGGTGGGGCGGCGTTTCCCACAACTGACGCTGAAAGTGGAAAAGCCCCTGCGCCTGTTCGCCCTGTTGGTGATGCTGGGTTTCGTGGCCCTGGCCTTCAGTCGCAACCTGGAACAGTTCACTCGCCACTTTCACCTGTTCTTCTGGCTGGTGGTGGCGCACAACGCCCTGGCGCTGAGTATTGGTTACCTGTGTGCGCGCCTGAGCGGGCTGCCCTCGGCCGACCGGCGCGCCCTGACCCTTGAAGTGGGGATCCAGAACTCCGCGCTGGGCCTGGTGATCATTTTCACCTTCTTCCCACAGGCCAGCGGCATGCTGTTGATTGCCGCTTTTTGGGGTTGCTGGCATCTGGTGTCCGGCCTCAGCCTGGCCTGGCTCTGGTCGCGACGGCCGCCCGAAGAAAAGACGCTGCTGACTCCCCTGACCAGTAGTGCTGAACGATGACACGCGTCGTCCTGATCAGCGGCGCTGCCAGTGGCTTGGGCTGGCAACTGGCGCGCGCCTGCCACGCACGGGGCGATGCCCTGCTGCTCACCGATATCGACGCCAAAGGGCTCACAGCACGAATCGCGGAGCTCGGCACGGAGCGAGTACTGGGCCTGGCCGGAGACATCACCGATCCCGAGCTGCATGCACGCCTGATCAACGGCTGCAGACAGCGCTTCGGCCGGTTGGACGTGCTGATCAACAACGCCGGCATCACCCACCGTTCACCCACGCTGCGCACCGATCCAGCGGTATTTCGCAAGGTCATGGCGGTGGACTATCACGCACCGCTGGAACTGACGTTGATCGCCCTGCCGCTGCTGCGTGAAAGCCGCGGCCAGGTGGTCGCTATCGGCTCCATGGCCGGCTGGATGCCTGTACTTGGCCGTGCCGGCTACTGCGCAGCAAAGGCTGCGCTTGGCCAGGCCTTCGAAGTGCTGCGTGCAGAAATCACCGAAGACGGCATCGCTCTGCTGATGGTCTACCCAAGCTTTCTGAACACCCCCATCGACCGTAACGCCCTGGGTGGTGATGGCCAGCCCGCCGGCCATGCCCGCTCGACCATCGGCAGGATTCGCGGCGCCGACTGGATGGCCAAGCAGATTCTCGAGGCCGTCGAGCAGCGCCACGAACGCCTGTTCCCTGATCACGGCAGTTGGCTGGCAAGTCTGCTATGGCGCCTCACACCGAGGCTGTATCACCGCAAGATGTGCGAGCGCTTCGCCGGAGACCTGAAGTGAGCGCTCTGATTTCCTTTGCTCTGGGCGTTTTCATCCTGCTGGCCTACACCCTGGAAGCCATCACCGGCTTCGGCAGCGTGGTCATTGCCCTGTCGCTCGGAGCCCTGCTCCTGCCCATCGACCAGTTGCTGCCCATCCTGGTGCCGCTGAACATATGCATGACCGGCTACCTGGTTCGGCGCCACTGGCGGCAGATCGATCTGCCCTTGCTGCTCGGTACGCTGTTGCCAGGCATGCTCGTCGGTACACTGCTGGGCTACGCGCTGTTGCCTTATCTGGACACGCAGGCACTGCAAATCGGCTTCGGCCTGTTGATCACCTGGTTCGCCGGCCGCGAACTATGGCGCCTGAGCCAAGCCAGTTCGCCGGTACGACGCCCCGCCTGGTTGACCCGGGCCATCATGCTGGGCGCCGGCCTCAGCCACGGCCTGTTCGCCTCCGGTGGTCCGCTGCTGGTCTATGGCCTGGCCGGCACGCCGTTGGACAAGGCGCGACTGCGCGCCACCCTGATCAGCGTCTGGTTCACCCTCAACAGCCTGCTCACCCTCGCCTTTGCGCTTGACGGCCGTCTGCTGCCAGCGCTGCCTCAGGTGCTGAGCTACGCCCCGCTATTGCTCCTTGGCGTCTGGCTCGGCGAGCGCTTGCATCGTCGCTTCGACGAGCGTCACTTTCGCATCGCCATTCATCTGCTGCTACTGCTTACGGGGCTGCTGTTGCTGGCACCCTGGCGGCTGGCATGAGGCGCTGCACGACCATCGCCGACATCCGCTTCGCAGGCGATTCCCTGCCGTCACGCCACCAGGCTTATCGGTTAACATGCGCCTCCGCCTGATCAATCGCTAGAGACGCAGCATGTCGCACGCCTGGAGTCCCGATAGCTGGAGGGCCAAGCCCATCCAGCAGCAGCCTGAATACCCTGATGCCACTCACGTTGCCCGTGTCGAACAGACCCTGGCCGGCTACCCGCCGCTGGTGTTCGCCGGCGAGGCACGCGAGCTGCGCCGCCAGTTTGCCGAAGTCACCGAGGGCCGCGCCTTCCTGCTGCAAGGCGGCGACTGCGCGGAGAGCTTCGCCGAGTTTTCCGCCGCGAAGATTCGTGACACCTTCAAGGTGCTGCTACAGATGGCCATCGTCATGACCTTCGCCGCCGGTTGCCCGGTGGTGAAAGTCGGGCGCATGGCTGGCCAGTTCGCCAAGCCGCGCTCATCCGGCAGCGAAACCATCGATGGCATCACGCTGCCCGCCTACCGGGGCGATATCGTCAACGGCATCGGCTTTGACGCCGCCAGCCGCGTACCAGATCCAGAGCGTCTGCTGCAGGCCTATCACCAGGCCACCGCCAGCCTCAACCTGCTGCGCGCGTTCGCCCAAGGCGGTTTCGCCGACGTGCACCAGGTTCACCAGTGGAATCTCGACTTCATCGCCAACTCGGCGCTGGCCGAGAAGTACCACCAGCTCGCCAATCGCATCGACGAAACCCTCGCTTTCATGCGCGCGGTCGGCATGGACAGCGCGCCACAGCTACGCGAAGTCAGCTTCTTCACCGCGCACGAAGCGCTGCTGCTCAACTACGAAGAGGCCTTCGTCCGTCGTGACAGCCTCACCGGCCGCTGGTACGACTGCTCCGCGCACATGCTGTGGATCGGCGATCGCACCCGTCAGCTGGACGGCGCGCACGTCGAGTTCATGCGCGGTATCGAGAACCCCATCGGCGTCAAGGTCGGCCCGAGCATGGACCCGGACGAGCTGATCCGCCTGATCGACACGCTCAACCCGGACAACGATCCGGGCCGCCTCAACCTGATCGTGCGCATGGGCGCCGACAAGGTCGAAGAGCACTTCCCGCGCCTACTGCGCAAGGTCAAGCAAGAGGGTCGCCAGGTACTGTGGAGCTCCGACCCCATGCACGGCAACACCATCAAGGCCAGCAGCGGCTACAAGACCCGCGACTTCGCGCAGATTCTCAGCGAAGTCCGGCAGTTCTTCGCCGTGCACCAGGCCGAGGGGACCTATGCCGGCGGCATCCATATCGAGATGACCGGACAGAACGTCACCGAGTGCATCGGCGGTTCGCGCCCGATCACCGAAGACGGCCTGTCCGACCGCTACCACACCCACTGCGACCCGCGTATGAATGCAGATCAGTCGCTGGAGCTGGCCTTCATGATTGCCGAAACGCTTAAGCAGGTACGCCGCTGACCCGTTGCGCCCTGGCTGCTGCCAGGGCGCGAACCGGCTCGCACTTCTTTTGTGCGGTATCCGGCATAATGCCCCCCAACGCGAGCGCCGTTCAGGTGCCGAGATGCTACCCAGCCGGAAAGGACTCGCGGCCAACACGACCAACAAGGACGATGATCCATGCAACTGCGCACCACACTCTCCGCTTTCGCCCTCTCCAGCGCCGCTCTGCTGACCGGCTGCCAGAACATGTCGCCCGACGCCATGCTGCAATCCGGCCTGATGGCCGTGCAGGCGGTAACCCTCAGCGACGCCGAAGTGCGCAGCATGTCCGATCAGGCCTGCGCCGAGATGGACGCCGAAGCCAACATCGCCGGCCCGAACAGCCCGTACACCAAGCGCCTGGACAAGATCGCCAATAACCTCGGCCACCAGATCAACGGCACGCCGATCACCTATAAGGTTTACCAGGCCGACGAAGTCAATGCCTGGGCCATGGCCAACGGTTGCGTGCGTGTCTACAGCGGCCTGATGGACCTGATGACCGACAACGAAGTGGAAGGCGTACTCGGCCACGAAATCGGCCACGTCGCCCTCGGTCACAGCAAGAAGGCCATGCAGACCGCTTACGCCACCACTGCCGCGCGCAATGCTGCAGCTGCTTCGGGCAATGCCTCCGTCGCAGCACTGTCCGCCTCGCAACTTGGCGCCCTGGGCGAACAATTGATCAACGCGCAGTTCTCGCAGAGCCAGGAAAATGCGGCCGACAACTTCTCCTTCGACCTGCTGACCCAACGCAACATCCCGCGTGAAGGCCTAGTTACCGCGTTCGAGAAACTGGCCAAGCTGGGCGGCGGCGAAAGCAGCATGTTCTCCTCGCACCCGGGCTCAAGCGACCGCGCCAACAATATGCGTACCCGCCTGGCAGCCAAGTAAGCACGACGCTCAGGGGCTGCTCAGCGGCCCCTGTTTCATTGGAAAACTGCCATGCCAGCCCTGCATAAATACCTGATACCGCTTTTGCTGATCCTGCCGTTCAGCGCCCTGGCCGACTACGACCAGCGGTACCAGGACTGCCTGGACGCCAGCGGGATGATCAACAACGCCAGTGTCGCGGGTTGCGCCGAGGGGGTATCGGAAACGGCAAAGAAGGAGATGAACCGCATCTACCAGCAGTTGTTCCTGAAACTGCAGGAAAGTACACCGGAAGATGCCGAGCAACTGCAAGCGGCGCAGAAGGCCTGGCTGATCTACCGCAATGGCCAATGCGACCTGCAGGGCAAGCACATCGGCTCACCGATGTACTACACCTGCCCGATGGAGCTGAACATCCAGCGTCTCGATGAGTTGAAGTTTCTGCTGGAGAACGGCGGCTAGCCCATTAGTCCACGCAGATTGACGCTCGGCGCCAGCCACACCTCCTGCAGGCCCAACCAGTGCGCCAGCGCATGCAGAGAGTCCCCCAGCGCCAGGCGCGCTTCCTCGCTCAATACCGACTCTTCCACATGCACAGCATGCACGGCCAGTCGCGCAGCCGCGCGCTCGCTACGCAGATCTACCCGCGCCACCAGGCGTTCGTGATGCAGAAACGGCAGCACGTAGTAGCCATACACACGCTTGGCCTGCGGGGTGTAGATTTCCAGACGGTAGCGGAAGCCGAAAAGGCGCTCGGTGCGCTCTCGCTCCCAGATCAGTGAATCGAAGGGCGATAGCAAGGCGTTATGGCGCACACGCCGCGGAATGCGCGGCTCGCCCCGGCAATAGGCAGGCTGCCGCCAACCTTGTACAGCGACCGCTCGTAGCTCGCCCGCCTCCACCAGTTCGGCGATACGACGTTTGCTGTCGCTGGCATCGAGCCGGTAGTAGTCGCGCAGGTCCTTCTCGGTCGCCACGCCCAGAGCGTCGGCCGAGCGCAGCAACAGGCGCCGTTGCGCCTCGTCTTCATCGAGATACGGGTGATTCAGCACATCCGCAGGAATGATCCGCTCCGACAGGTCGTACAGCCTTTCGAAGCCGCGGCGCCCAGCCACAGTGACCAGACCCGCAGCGAACAGCCATTCCAGCGCCGTCTTTTCAGCGCTCCAGTCCCACCAGGGGCCGGCCTTCTCGGTGCGGCTGCTGAGGCTACCGGCACCTAACGCGCCGCGCTCACGCACGGCCTGCAACACGGACTCGATCACGTCGCGCCGCTCCACGCCGAAGCGTGCCAGGCCCGGGTAGATGCCCTGACCATCGGCAGCCCTGCGCATACGCCAACGCAGCAGCGGATAAAGCTCCAGCGGCAACAACGAGGCCTCGTGCCCCCAGTACTCGAACAGTCGTCTGCCCCGTGCGTGCCCCCAGGCCAGCTCATCGAGATGCTCAGCCTGGTAATGACCAAGGCGGGAAAACGCCGGCAGGTAGTGCGATCGCACCAGGGCGTTGACCGAATCGATCTGCAGCACGCCAAGGCGCTCGATCTGCGCCTGCAAGTGCTTGTGGGCGATGACGCCGCGTGGCGTACGGCCAAAACCCTGGGCAGCCAGGGCCAGGCGCCGTGCTTCGGCCAGGGAAAGAGAGTCTGTCATGGCGATTCAGCCTATCAGGCCGGCGCCGCGAACGCATGGCGAAAGATAAATGCCTGTTCCGTAGCGCCATGCTCGCGAAGATGCGCCAGGCGCTCGGCGGCCTCGACCACGCTCGGTCGATGCCCAGCCGGCACCCACCACAGCACCTGATGCGCCTGCTCGACGCGCTCGAACCATTCGCGGCGGCGCTTGAGCATCTCGGTGTGCGCGGATTTGTAGACGTAGTCGCTGAGCGACTGCACGTCCTGCCAGACCGACATATTGACCAAAACATCGTCGCCAAAGGGGCGGATCGCCGTGGCGTCGCCCGCTTCGTCCTGCAAACGCCAGACGTAGCCCTGCGAGGCTTCGGCCAGGGCGTTGATGCGCTCGAGGCTGGCAACGAAGTCGGCCATCTGTGGCGACTCAAGCGGCGCCGTCATCAAGGCGATGTTCAGTTGGGCCAGGTGATAAGCGGGCACTTAAGCCTCCTTGCGCATGAATGATCAGGGTTGCTGCGGCACGCTACGCCAGTCGGCCAGGCGACGGCGCAGCCAGGCTTCGCTGCTGACCAGGGTGATACCCGACAGTACCAATACCGCGCCGATGACGAAGTTCAAGGTAAGTGGTTCGTCCAACACCAGCACACCGAAGGTCACACCGAACAGCGGCGTCATGAAGGAAAACACCGCCATGTTCGAGGCCAGATAGCGACGCAGCAGCCAGAACCACGCCAGGTAGGTGAAGAACGACACCACCACGCCCTGCAGCACAATGCTGGCGATGGCGATCGGCGTCCAGCGCAATTGGTCGAGGTCAACGACCGCCAGCGCGTAGCCGAGCAGCAGCACGAAAGCCACTGCCAGTTGATAGAACAGCGTCAGCCCGGCCGGCGCCTCGGACAGGCGAGAACCCCTTACCACCACGGTGGTAGCGCCCCAGGCCATACCTGCGCACAGCCCCAGCGCATCACCGAGCAGGATGCCGGCATCGATCTGCGCCCAACTGCCACCGACACCGAAAGCCATTACCACACCGCCGAAGCACAGCGCGATACCCAGCCATTGCAGGCGCCGCAGGCGCTCGCTGGGCAGCAGCAGGTGCAGCCCCAGCGCCGAGAAGATCGGCGCGGTATATAGAAACACCGCCATATGCGACGCAGTGGTATGGCGCAAACCCAGCGCAATGAAGAAAAACTCCAGCGCGAACAGCACGCCCGCCAGCACACCGGCCAGCCAGGTAGAACTCAGCCATTCGCGCCAACCGCGATACCAGAGCGCAGTGCCACCTGCATCATTGGCGCGATGTCGTCGGCAGCCAGCTTGATCGCTACTTGCTGACTGCCCCAGATGGCGCACAGCAACAGCATCAGTTGGAACAGGAAAAAGTCGGCGCCCTTGCGTACCGCGGTCATTCAACCACTCCAGTCATTACCACTCATTTTTTCAATGGATCATCCCAAAAGGGCCGTTCCGCCTCTTGCAACGCATCGGCCCGGGACAACCCCAGATCCTTCAGCGCCATATCACCCAGTCGTGCCAGTTGCTGCCGCTCACGAGCCAGTTGGCGCCAGCGCCGCAGCATACGCCAAACATTGGTCAATGACGGCAACCGTTCAAAGTGGATGGCCTGCGCCAGCGCGTAACCTTTTTGACCTTTCATCTTTCCGCCCTCCTGTGGGGTTGGCGTCAGTGTCAGCCCGCGCTTATGATCAATCAAACGAATGTTTCTTATGCAATCCATCTCGAGGATTGATGAATGGCTTATCACCCCAGTATCGATACCGAATTGCTGCGCAGCTTCGTTGCCATCGCCGACACCGGCGGCTTCACCCGCGCAGCGGAAACAGTCAATCGCACCCAATCGGCCGTGAGCATGCAGATGAAGCGACTGGAGGAGGACGTTGTACAGCGCCCACTGTTCGAGCGCGACGGCCGCCAGGTGCGACTGACGCCCGAGGGTCAAGTACTGCTGGGCTATGCGCGGCGCATCCTCAAGCTGCACGGCGAGGTGCTCAACACCCTGCGCGAGCCACATATGGTCGGCGCCGTGCGCATCGGTACACCCGACGACTACGTGATGCGCTTCCTACCGGAGATTCTCTCGCGCTTCGCCCAGGCCTATCCGCTGGTTCAGGTCGAGGTCCATTGCGAACCCTCCGGTCAGTTACTCCTGCGCCAGGATCTGGACCTGACCATCGTCACTCGCCAGCCCGGCAAGGAGATCGGCCAACTGCTGCGCCAGGAGCGCTTCGCCTGGGCCGTTGCGCAAGGCTTTGCGCCGCACGAACAGAGCCCCATGCCACTGGCCATGTTCAATGCCGATTGTTTCTGCCGTGAATGGGCCTGCAACGCGCTGGATGCCATGCATCGCCCCTACCGTATCGCCTACACCAGCCCGAGCCTGTCGGCGATCTTCGCCGTGGTGCGTGCCGGCCTGGCCGTCACCGCACAACTGCAAAGCCTGATCACCCCCGATCTGCGCATCCTCGGCGAAGCCGAAGGCCTACCGCTGCTGCCGCTGACCAGCATCGTGCTGCTGCGTAACGAGAGCAGCCGGTCTCCCGTCACCGAATGCCTGGCCGATCACATCGTCGAAGGTTTTCGCCTATAGGCTGCCGCCTGACTCCAGCGCGAGCATCAACGCACAAAGCAGCAGGAAGCCGCAGAACAGGCTGCGCAGCAGGCGCTCAGGCAGCGAGTGCGCCAAACGCACGCCCCAGCTGATACTGAGCAGGCCACCGACGGCCAACGGGATGCCCATCCACCAATTGACGTGCTGGTGCACGGCATAAGTCAGCAAGGTCACCCCTGTGCTGGGCAGCGCCAGCGACAGCGATAGCCCCTGCGCCACCACCTGAGTAGTGCCGAACACGCTGGTCAGCATCGGCGTCGCCACCACCGCGCCGCCTACGCCAAATAGGCCGCCCATGGCACCGGACACTCCGCCCAGCACACCAAGCCAGCCCCAGTGGTGACGCAGCTCACCGCTCGCTGGCGCCTGAGCCATCAGCATACGCAGCAGGTTGTACGCCGCCAGCGCCAGCAGGAAACCAACGAAGGCCCATCGCATGGTGCGTGAGTCCACCTCCACGGCGTACAACGAGGCCAGCCAGGCACAAAAGAAACTGGTGATACCCAGTAGCAGGGCATGCCGCAGGTTGATGCGATTTCTCTGGTGATAGCGCCAGATCGCCAACATTACGTTCGGCACCACCATGACCAGCGCGGTGCCCTGCGCCAGTTGCTGATCCAGCCCGAAGACGATGCCCAACACCGGGATTGCGATCAGGCCGCCACCAATTCCGAACAAACCGCCCAGCGTTCCCAGGCTCAGCCCCAGCAGCAGATTCAGCAACAAGTCGAACAGATTCATGGCACCTCCAGACAGTGGGCGCATGTTACTCAGTGGCGGCTAGCGCGGAAACGCATAGCAACGCACAATGGCTTTGCTAATCCCGCATAAGTAGTCTGCCATGAATCCCGATGCCCTGACCGACCAGCTGGAACTCTTCCTCGACGTACTAGAAACCGGCAGCTTCTCTGCCGCTGCAAGGCGCCATCCACTTACGCCGTCGGCGGTGGCGCGGCGTATCGATGCACTGGAACGGGCCATGGGCAGCAGTCTGTTCAGCCGCACCACACACGCAGTGCGGGTCACCCCAGCAGGCCTGGCATTTGCCGAGCGCGCGCGACGAATCCTCGCCGAGCTACACCTGGCACGAGCCGAGGCCGTGTCGCTGAGCAGCGCACCGGAAGGCCTGATCCGAATCGACGCCCCCTCACCCTTCGGTCGTCGCCATCTGGCCCCGGCGATCGCCGATTTCCTGCGTGCCAATCCCGGTTTGGACGTGCAACTGCGATTGATCGACAGCTTCATCGACCTGCAGGGCGAACACCTGGGCGAAGTGGACATCGTCGTGCGCATCGGCCCGTTGCCCGACAGCCGATTGGTCGCCACGCCGCTGGCATCCATGATCCGCATCGTCTGCGCCAGCCCGGACTACCTGCGTCGCCGCGGTATTCCGCGCAGCCCGCTGGAGCTGGAACAACACGACGGTCTCGACTGGGATAGTCTTGCGCCGCCCTACGCCTGGCGCTTCGAAGTCGACGGCAAGCTGCAGCTGTGCAAGCCCAAACGCCTGCGACAGACCAGCAACAATGCCGAAACCCTGCTATTCGGCGCCCTCGCCGGCCTTGGCGTGGCCCACCTGCCGACCTGGATGAGTAGCGAGCATCTGCAGCGTGGCGAACTGATTCCCCTGTTCTGTGAGGATGGGCTGCCCGCAGCAGAGCCAGTGAGCATCTACGCGCTGCGTCTGGAGCGCGAAGCCAGCCCGCGAACGCGTCTGCTGCTCAGCTTCCTGCAACAGCGTTTCGGCTTCCCCCCGCCCTGGGATCAGGCGCTCCAGGCAAACCTCGGATGAGCGCCATCAGTCGGCGGGTACGACTCGGGTTCCGGCCAGGTGATCATGCAGACAACGGCGGTCGCCACGGAAGATGAACAGGTAGTTGACGACGCACAGCAGACCACCGACGAGCGGGATCATCGACACCACCCATACACTCAGGTAGCGCTTGAGCAGCAAGCCCGGCAGTGCTGGGACCTGGCCTTGCATGTCGACGATTCGCACCTTGCAGATACGTTTGCCGACGGTCTGTCCAAAGCGTTTGAGCCACAGCCCGTTGATCAGCACGAACACCGCCATGCCCATCACCAGGCTCTGCACCTGCTGCCAGATGCCCGGCTCGACGCCCTGCATGATCAGCTCGAAGTCACCTTTGAAATAGGCGATGGGCATCGTAACCAACATCATCAGTAGCGTGTCGATGATCACCGCACCGAGACGCGCACCTCGCGAAGCCTGTGCCGGCTCATTCGCTGCCCGCTCATGCAATACGGCCTGAGGAGTCTGGTAAGGATTGTCGGTACTCATTGAAACCTCCTTGTTAGCAAACAGAGACATAAAAAAGCCCAGTCACCTGACTGGGCTTTTTCATCATACCGCCTGAATCAGGCCGGCGCCTGGGTACGGCCCTTGTAGGAACCGTCACGGGTATCGATCTCGATCCAGTCGTCGATGTCGACGAACTCGGCAACCTTGATCTCGGTGCCGTTGCGCAGCTTGGCAGGCTTCATCACCTTGCCGGAAGTGTCACCACGAGCAGCGTTCTCGGTGTAAACAACCTGACGCACGATGGTGGTCGGCAGGTCGACGGAGATCACCTTGCCTTCGAAGAACACGGCTTCGCAGACATCGGTCATGCCTTCTTCGATGAACGGCAGAACGCTTTCCAGATCTTCGGCACGCAGCTCGTAGGAGTTGTACTCCGGATCCATGAACACGTAGTCCTCACCGCTGATGTAGGACAGGTTCACTTCCTTGCGCTCGAGAATCACCGGCTCCATCTTGTCGTCGGCTTTGTAGACGGTCTCGGTCTTGGAACCGTTGAGCAGGTTCTTCAGCTTCATCTTGACGATGGCGCTGTTACGACCGGACTTGGTGAACTCGGCCTTCTGGATCAGCCACGGCTGGCCATCGATCAGGGCCACGCTGTTGACTCTCATTTCTTGTGCAGTTTTCATGCGGATATCCGAAATATGCGGGAGGTACAGAAATCTAGGCCGCGTATCATAGCCAATTTAGGTAAAACTGTTCCAGCGCTGTGGCGAGGTCTGGCCGGCCGGCCTGTAAATCGCACCAATGCTCGGCATGCTGCTGCAGCGCCGGCCACGCGTTTTGCAGTTCAAGCCAGGCCTCCTCCATTCCCTCCCCTGCATTCCAGGCGCGCCACAAGGCGGCATGCACGGCCGACGCTTCTACTGGTAACTCATCGCCATAGAGCGCCAGAAAAGCTTCCAGCTTGTTCCAGTGCGCCCCCTCTTCCTGCGGATAGATATGCCAGAGCAATGGCCGCCCGGCCCATTGTGCGCGAATGAAAGAGTCCTCGCCGCGTACTGCATTGAGATCACAACACCACAGCAGGCAGTCATAGTCGTCCTGCGCGACGAAAGGCAGGACGTGAATTTGCAGGTTGCCACGGCGACGCTGATCACCGGGCTCCAGCAGGGCCTCACCGAGCCAGGCTTGCAGGTCGCCGATGACCTTACCTTGCGGCACCAGTAATTGGGTCAACTGCGTATCGGCCGCCAGAACATCGAGCCAGCCCGCCAGCCCCGCATTTTCATAGGCAAACAACGAAATCAGGCGCGTGCCTGTTTCACGCACCACTCCAAGCGATAGCAAAAAGGCTTCTTGCGCCGGCACGTCAGCCTGAAAGGCACGTCTTCGCGTCAGTAGATCAGCCTCACGCAGCAGACCGCCCGTACCCTCCACGAACCCCGGAAAGAAGAAGAACTTCTGCAAACCCCCAGGCTGCGGCGATGGCAGGCCATGGCAGCCTGCGACCCAATCCTCGGCGCTGAGATACTCCAGGTTCAGCCACAAACGGCGGCTGCCGCTGGCGGCCATCGCCTTTATATAAGACGGTGGCAACTGGCAGGCAAAGGCCTCGATCACCACTTCGGCTGGCTCGACCTGGGGGAAAGGTTCACACCACTGACGCACCTCGACGCCAGACCATAGCTGACTTTCGACACTGGCATTTGCGTCAGGACACAAGCGCACGAATGCCCCCAGGTCATCGACCCAAAGGCACAGCGCATGCCCCCGCTCAGCCACAAGTTGTCGGGCCAGTCGCCAGGTCACGCCGATATCACCGTAGTTGTCCACCACGCTGCAGAAGATGTCCCACCTGGCCACACTGCACCCCTTCAGAAAATGATCGCCATTCTAACCGGCGTGCAAGAAAAAGCCCGCCAGAGGCGGGCCAAGGGGAGCGCTGGAGCAAGCGCGGGTAAAGCGATCAATCAAGCCAGTAGTGAGTCGCTATCACGGTGACTACTCAATAACCAGACAGCCTGGCAAGCCAGCGCCGCCTCACGAGAAGCGAACGGACCAGCCTTGGGTTGACCATCGACTAGCAACAGCCAGCAGGCCATTCGACCATCGGCCCTCAGCTCGGCTGGAATGGCGCTGCCTACAAGGGAAACCACATCGATACGGGGCATCACGACCTCCAAACAAACTCAATCTCTGTTGGGATCAACTGTAGGCCGCCGCCTCGCCAGACAGAAATCAGTGGTTTCGATAGTGACCATGGATACTGCCAATGACGCCCCATTGGAGTCAGCACTAACCAGTACGCGACCCCAGTGGACTGGACAAAAGAGAGAAATAAAGGCCAGAAAACGAAAGCCCCGAGAACCTTTCAGTTCTCGGGGCTTTGTTTATTACGAAAGTGGCGGTGAAGAAGAGATTCGAACCCGTTTCGACAGCGTGTCATTTCATGCCAAACCCGCTCAATACGGGCTTTGCGCTACCCTCGACGGCTCGTTTCGTCGCTATTCGGCTCTATGATTTCGACACTTTTTCGACACTATAAAAAGCTAAGAAACCTAAAAATCCAGAATACTATCTAGATTTTTTTCTGCTTGCTTCAGCCTTGCAAGCGCCTCAATTGCAGCCTTACATTTATCCTCACAAATCATGACTCCAGTAGTCATTAGCCCCCTCCTGAGAACGCCCTCAACTTGGGGGTTACTCTTCAAATTCGAAATAATTTCATCTTGAGGATGGTGCCACTGCCCCAGTGGCAAAATAGACGCTAGATACTTTGCAGCTTCGCGCTCAGCTGTGCGAGACTTAGAGAGCGCCTCCGCTCCCAGCTCCGAAAATGCATTCCGTGCCAAATAATCCTCCGTGATTTTCTGTCCCAAACAAACAACATAATCAACATCATTAATTGAGGTGTATGAGTAATGCGTCCCAGTAAAACCAACGCTATCCGGAATCGTCACCATATGTCTATCGCCTACAACATGCGAGACAGCCTCTAAAGGCCAGCACGAAATCGCCCACTCCGAAATAAAATCAAGATTGTCCCACAAGACATCACCAGACCCCCTTAATGAAACATAAGTTAAGTACTTCTGAGCTAGTGGCACCGTTATTTTCTCAAGATACAACTGAGGGAAAAGCTCGTAAATATACTCAATAGAGTCCCTGAACTGCTCGACCAGTTTGCTAGATATCAAACGATCAAGCAGCTGAGGTCGAGTGGAAATGAATTCTGCCGCAAAATATTCCGCCAAACTTCGGTGCATAAACTTGATGCCACTACCAACAGTGGTAAGCAAGGGCACAGCCAACAGCAGGTCATCTATAAACGCCTTCGAAGAAACATCGGGCGATGCAGACAGCGCCTTAGCTTCATTCACTAACTCAATCAATGCTTCGCGCGTCCCTTCGGAGCCAGAGGATCTAACGATATAATAATATGAAAAAACAGTTAGTAATTTTCTAAAATCATCAATATCTAACCGCGACTCTTTATCCCTAACATATCCCGCCTTCGTGAGATCATGCCCTTTAAAAAGAGCCTCAAATACCTCACTATAAAAAATAGTGATCTTATCAGCAATTGCCCCATTAAACCCATAAGTTCGGTACAAAAGCCCAACCAAAAGCGGGGTTTCAAGAAATCTGGGCGGAACCTTATCTATTTCATTTATTAGATCAACCCCAATGGTTCTCAATGAATATTTATCATACCTTTCAAGAATTGAAAGGACTTGCTTTCTATTTAGCCTATTTAAACGATAAATTACTGCACCACCAATGCTGGGAAGAGATTCCCGGGGCCTCGAAGTAACAACCAGCGGCGTCTTTCTTTTCTTTTCATTTAATGCTTTTATTTCTTTAGCTAACTTATCCCTAGCACCTGACGAAACCTCATCAAAGCCATCGAGAACAATGAAAAGATACCCCCCAACAATAAGCTTTTTAAGCAGTTCCCGACTAAAAACCGAATCAAGCTCGTCAAACATATCAGCAATACATTCAAACAGGCTTCGCGACCCATCATATTCAGAGAGATCATATAATACCGGAATTCTATCAGAATCTTTCAAGACATGAAGACATAGGGATTTCACGTAAGTTGACTTCCCCATCCCGGCCTCGTCAACTATCAGATAAGATGCTCCATCCGCAGCTATATCTAACTGAGCAAGAGCGCCTGCCCCGCTTCTCCCCCATTCTGCACTGCGCTCGCTTAAAGTAATTGGCTCATAAATAACTGCAAGCTCAATCTTTTCCTGAGGAAATACTATTGTAGAAACGAAAGAAATTTTAGCCGTGATCCTTGTCAAATAATTCTCTAGGAGCACAGATAATTTTTTTTCCTCAAGGTGCTTTGCCAAATCTTTTTCAATGGCCCACTGCTTGATTCGTTCAATTTTTGGCCCTAGCAGAGCACTCACAACAGTCCCCACAGGCTGTAATGCGGTACGCGCCGCAGCTACCTCACCTACCACCACAAAACCTCCCCAAACTTATAAAAAAATATCTTTCAAAAGATATTTATTATCACGTCACTCGATTTCCACACGACAGACCGCAAACTAAGATATGCAACGCCAGTTTCAGAGCGCGCACAACTCCTCACGAAGCACCATAAGCCCTTGCGGCGCTTCTATACCAACCTTAACCTGAGAGCGCTTCATCGACGTCACCTTTATCTCTATACCAGTCGTGACTAGTGTTTTCACAATAGAGTCGAGGTCAGCATTAGGCTCAAGAAAAATATAGATTTTTTCGCCAGCTCGACGAGTAATTACCAGAGACATGCGGCACCTTCCTTGTGTTTGTCGACTTTTAGACTAGCTCAATCTTTTTTTAGTGCAAGAATCGCTTATCCCATCGGATTAAAGCTACTCGCCGCAGAGCAATAGCGCGTCTTCATGCGATCACTGCTTGTCTTGCGGTCACTGTCATAGCGGGCACGCCAGGTTTTGCACTCTTCGTGGAAGTGCTGTTTGGCGGCCTTGCGGCATTCGCGGTAGTCGATTGATCCGCGCCGGTGATTGGCGCAAACGCTGGTGCCGTCGATGTAGTTGTTCACCGATAGCCATTCCGCCAGGTAGTTAGTGCCGCCATTCCAACTCTTGATCCACTTGGATGTGTGCTCGCGGTTTACCTGCCTAGTTTGGCGCTGCTGCGTCTGCTGGGGTGCCTGCGCTATTTGGTGGGTTGCGGGCGGTGTGTAGGTGCTGGCCGGCTGCTTAGGCGTGTAGTTCTTGTCGCTGAATGCATTCCTAGAACTGGCAATCGCCCTCTCCATGTCTTTATCCGTCCACTGGATCGATGCATGCGGCTGAGGCTGATTAACCGGCTCATATGCAACCTGCTGTGCGGGTGGATCGATGGGAATGGATGGCAGCCTTGTAGGCTCTTCCGGCTCGCTAAAGTGCTGTGGCGCCGATTGCTGGCTGAACAGGGGTTTGCCGTCTACGTGAATCGCCTGCTTGAGCTGATCCACATTGATCACGATTGGCTTGGCAAACAACGCGATCACGCCCCAGGTAATCGCGGAACCCACGCCCAGGATGGCCACCATTCGCCATGGCCCGGCATTTTTCTTGCTGCGTAGGTAGTCTGGTGCGTCATCCCAGTCGGACTTCATTTAGCCTCCGTGCTTTTAACTGCGCTACAAAATCAAAAATCAACTAGCCAATAAGATCATCATTGATAATATCATCTAAAACAGCATCAATATCATACAACTTACCCTTCAAAATCATGAAGAGCTCAGCAACCGACTCCCTGGCTTCTCTTGATCTTAAATCGTTGTCCCCATATGCAACCGTAGGATAAGTAGAAAAATCCTGAATACTAGCCGCCTGAGCAGAGCTCATTGCCTCAGGATAATAGTACACCCAATAATCACCATCCTCCCTCAAATAAATCGACCATATATATTTTTCCTTATAGCAGAAAAAATACTCCTCCCCATTACGAGTATTATGCCCTTCAACAACATTAGCCAAGAGCCCCGCATTGGCAATCATCGAATTAATTGCCTGAACAATCTTACTCACCTTTTACCTCCATCCATCACAATAGCATTATCAGCAACGTTCAGGTGTCTAATACGCTCTCTTATCTCGCTGACCAGACTTCTTTTCCTAGGTTCTGTTAGGCGCTGCTTTTCTGAGACCGCAGCCTCCAGTTTTACAACAAGATCAGAAAATCGCTCATTCAGCCTTTCATTGCCGTTAATCTGACCTATCATTTCATGAAAAATTATGATGACCTTTTCATACCCCTCTTCGCCATTCACATTATAATCATTTAATCTCTCAAGCTTTTCTTTTAACTCAGCCAAAGTCACTTGATGACTGTAGTTTATCAGTACTGAAAGCGCATTTGAAATTGCCGCCCCCTTGGCGACAAACAAATAAACAGCAATACCTGAAGCGGCTATAGTTGCAATATCAGCCGAAACTTCTAAAAATGTCACTATCTCGCTTAGCATTCCTCCCTCCCTTATAAACTAGCATCACTGCTTTTCCTCTCTCCCCTTGCGCTCGTACCAACGCCTAGTCACTTCCGTTGTAATCGCTATCCCGCGTTTTGATTGGGCAAGTTTGAATTGGCCTGATCGTATTCGGGGCTTGTCTGCCCTGCTTCCGGCGCAACCTGGCCGCTCGCGATCCATAGCGCATAGCTAGGAAAAAGCTTCACCAGCACCTCAACCTCTTCGGTACTGATGCGAGCCTTCCGGTGGCGCAGGTTCTTCCACCTGCTCCAAGTGATATCAGATTGCCTTACCAGCTCGTCAAGCCCAGCCTTATAAATCAAGGCTATAGCCCTATCCTGAATTGATTCCATATTGTTCTATAAAATCATCAGTTCAATATTTGAACTCCAAATCTGAACTGATAGACTCCATCATGAGTTCAATAATTACACCGTAGATTTGCCCCTCGGTGTTACTGAAACGAATAGTGACGGAACGAGCATGGAACTGGAAGAGCTGGAACCTTCGAAGCTGATAGGCCCGCAACAGGACGTGGAAACCGTCGAGTCCTGGGCCGACCGAAACGGCCTGACCTACGGCACTGCGCGTGCCTGGGCAATGAAAGGCGTTCTCCCCACCGTAAAGCTAGGCAAGCGCCGCATGGTCAATAGCGCCCTGCTCCGCTCCTGGCTGCTGGAACAGGAGTGGACGGCATGATCCGCCAAACCTCCGGCCTCCCAGGTGAGGGCATGACTTATGAACCTCTCCCGCTACCTGCACCAACCGCACCCCGAGGGCTGCGACTGCTCTGTGTGCTGGTCCCGACGCGAAACGGCTCGCCGCGCAGTCTGCCCGTCCACACCCTGCACCGAGTGCCGCCCCGTGTCGGTCCTAAAGGTCGATGGACGCTGGAAGCTGACGCCTGCCTTCATCTGCGCGAAACACACCCCAAGCAACCGACCGCCCAGGTATTGGCACGTTGTGCTCGACACCGGCAAACCAACGCCCTTCGTGCCGCTACGCGAGCCGTTCGAGCTGGTGGGGTGAGCGCATGAGCAACCCAGCCAAGGAAGAAATCATTCGTGCTATTCGAGTCCTTGCCCTCAGCAAGCAATTCACCGTTGAGCAACGCATTGGCTTTCTTGAGGACATCGAATTTGAAGCTCAGGACAACCGAGAGGGACTTGAGGGTTCTCTTGATAATGAAGAGGCAGGCCATCAATGACCGTCTCATTCCGTACAGGTCGCTATCTGGTCGCCCTGCTCTGGCACGCATTTCCCTATCTGTGCATCGGGTTTGCTGTCGGTTCGATCTTCTCGACGCTGCAAGTCGTCAAGGTGGTGGAATCGGTAGACGACTACTTCTATCAGGCAATGGCCAAGGTCGTTCACCAGTGCGCCCCCAGCGATCCGGCCAACGCCGCCGCTGCTGAACAGGTCAAGGGCCGCGCTCCCGGCTCGTCGGATCACGCTTCACCGATCCGGCGAACGGAAGCACGGGCGGAGCGCACCCTTGAACACCCACCACCCTAAATAGCCTCCGCTCGTGAGTGTGGGGCAGCTCCACCGCCCCGCGCTCCCGAGCCCTCGGCGGCAAGAGTGGGATGACAAGGGCAAAGCCCTTGGTGTTGAACAACTAACCCGCTGCACCAGCGGCGCTAACTGAAAACCTCGGCAAGTCGAGAACCCCACCCGGGCAAAAACGAGAAGTTTGCCCGTGTGGACCCGCTCGGCCTGCTGAAAGGCAAACCCGCGCAATAAGGCGCAACTAAGCGAGGAAACACAACATGGCACGCACCACTATGGAATTGGCATTCATCAGCGCTGAGCGCGTCCAGTTCGATAACGTAAAGCTCGTCAAATTGTTCTTCGGTGACGAACCCGATGGCGAAAAGGACCTCGGCGTTTCGCTCATGTCGATGCAAGTCACTGAAGACGCCCTCGACGAAGTGTGGGCGGCCTGCCAGGGCTTCGATGTACTGGAGACCATCCGCGTTACTGCCGAAATCGAACGCGGCTCCAAGAACGCGGGCAAGTTCATCGTCCTGCACGTCGAGTCGGCTAAGCCGGCTCAGGCCAACAAGCCGGCCCCGCAAGCCACCCAACAACAGCCCAAGCCGACCGGTGCTCAACCGGACGCGGCCAAGGCCTGACGGGAGGGCGCCGCCGTGCTGATCGTTGATCGCGTGCTGTGTGACTGCTGCGGGCAGCCCATGGGCCAGCTCTACAGCCAGCCTGCTCCTCAGCCCGACCTGCTGCCCGATCTGAACAAGGCGCCCGCCCTCGTCATCTGCCCCGACTGCATCGCCATGGCTGAGGTCATCCGCGACCCCAGCCTGGCTGAGTAACCGAGGGCCTATGAATTTCATCGCCTGCGATGGGGAATGGTCGGTTGGTGCCTCGGGTGAACTCTTGTGCACAGGCCAACTGGTATCCGTCGCGGACGCTGAAATGCAGGGCCTTACAGGCTCTGCGCTCACCTGGGATGACGTGTCCGAACTGCAAGGCGAAGCGATGATTCTGTTCGCCACCGTGTTCGGGTTCCTCGTCCTCAAAAAAGTCCTGAAATCGAGGTAATACCCATGAAGCACATCCGCACCCTGCGCCGTTCGCTCGGCGCCGCTGCTGCAGTCGGCGTACTGACTGTTCAACAGGCTTATGCCGCCCTGCCAGCCGAGGTGAACACCGAACTCGGCAACGCCAAGACCGACGTTGTCGAGCTGGGTGGCCTGGTCCTCGTCGTGCTGATCGCGGCTGCCGCGTTCAAGTACATGCGTCGTGCCATGTAACCCAGCAACTGCACGTATGTGCCGAAGCAAGCAAAGCCCCGCCTCGGCGGGGTTTTCTTTTCCGGATACCGCCATGAACTACCAACTGTTTGTCCTGCTGATCACCGTCCTGGCGCTGTATCTCGTGTTCTTTGGGCGGGTTTAACGATGAACAAGCCAGGTTTACTACTTCGATTATTGCTGGTCCTTGGCCTTATGGGGTGGGGGCAGTTTGTTTTTTCAGCTACCTATAACTTCGCAAATTCGACTGACGCGGTTAAGGCCTGCCAAGCTGCTGAGCGCTCTGGTACTTACCCAGGTTCTTGGTGTCAGGTATACGGCCAACAGCAACAAGCCATTCTTGTTAGCTCCATTGGCAGTATTATTCACGCTTACAAATGGTCTGGTTGCCCTGCTGGTCAGATACCAACCGGTGCTGGCGGCCAGTGCATCACGCCTGAGCCAGATAAATGTGAATCGTCAGTCGGCTCCAATGTCGGCCACCAGCATCGGCTGGGTGAGTTCACCGGGAGAGGTGTCGTCGGTGCTCGGATCGATCCGCCGGGCGTGGTCTGCGACGGCGGTTGCCAGTACGCCTCCACTCAGCAGCCACCCACTAGCATCACGCGGTTCGTCAACGGTGACCCTAGCGGGGTCTTCGCGACCTACACATACAAGGGCAATGGCGTTTCTTGTACCGGTGGCGATGCCATCCGTTCACAGCCCACTAACGGCACTCCAACAGCTGAGAAAAGCAGCGAGTGCACGAACAAAATAGTCCACGCCGATGGCAGCCAAACCTACTCGTGCAGTTCGGCTGAAAAGTACACCGACATTGGCAACATGAACTGCGGCCAGTTCGAAGCCGGTGGTGAATATCGCTGTGAGCCGAAAGCGCCCAGCCCAAAGATGACCGACAAAACCACCGATGTCGAAGTCACCGAAAAAACCAATCCGGACGGTTCAAAAGACACCACAACCACGACCACCACGACCACCACCAATTGCAGTGGTGTGAATGCGTGCTCAACCAGCACCACCACCTCAAGCACCACCAGCCACACCAAGTCGGACGGCACTCCGGGTGGCGAGTCCACCACCTGTACCGGCGCGGCCTGTCCTGACTCGGACGGCAAAAGCCAGGAAGAGCGCGAAAAGGAACAAGAAGAGGAAAGCGAAAGCTCCGTGTCTGGTGGCCAGACCTGTGAGGCCGCCCCGGTGTGCGAAGGCGATGCCGTCCAGTGCGCCATCCTCAATCAACAGTACGAGGCCCGTTGCGACTTCGAAGAGGCCAACGACTTTGAAGAAAACAAAGACGCGATCAATGGGCTGCTGGAAGGCGATAAGTTCAACCTGCAGGAAGGCCAGGGTGATATCGACGTGCCCTCCTTCATTAGCCAGGGCACCCGCTTTCTGACCCCGTCCTGCCCACCTGATCGCGTCATTTCCCTCTCCATGGCAGGCCGCACGGTCGGCCTGTCCTTTCAACCGCTCTGCACCTTCGCCAGCTCACTCGGCCCGTTCCTCGTCGCCGTCACCGCCGTGATCTGCGCGCTCTATGTCGGTCGTTCCGTAGGAGGTAACTAATGCACTACCTATTCCTTGCACAGCTCCTGATCATGATCGTCGGGCCATTGGTGAAGATGGCGCTACGCATCATCGGCTTCGGCTTCGTTTCCTATGTCGGCTTCAATCTCGTGATCGATCAGGCACGCAGTTACATGCAAGCCAGCATGGGTCAGCTAGGTGCCGAAATCAGCGGCATCCTCGGCCTCGCCAACTTCGACGTGATCGTCAACATGTACTTCGCGGCTATCGCCACGCGGTTCATCCTGGCCGGCATCGACAAGGCCCAGGATCGCAAGCGCAATCAGGTCTGGCGCAAGCCAGGCGGCACCTCAATCGAAGCTTAAGGGGGCCGCACCATGCTCGTTATCCGCACCGGCAAGCCCGGCCACGGCAAGACCCTCAACACCATCCGTGAAGTCGACCAGAAAGCCCTGGCCGAAGGGCGTGTGGTCTACTTCCACAACATCAACGGCCTCAAACCCGAAACCTTGCAGGCGCAGTGGTTCGAGTTCGAAGACCCGGAAAAGTGGTACGAACTGCCGAAAGACAGCATCGTCGTCATCGATGAGGCCCAAGGCTGGTTTGGCGCCCGTGACCCAAGGGCGCGACCGCCAGAGCACATCACCCGCTTCGAAACCATGCGTCACCAAGGCCATGAAGTGCACCTGGTCACCCAGGACCCGCGATACCTGGATGTGCACCTTCGCCGCCTGTGCAACAGCCACATCCACTACTGGCGCGTCTTCAAGTCATCCCAGCTGTTGCGCTTCGAATCCGAAGTGGTGGTGGAAAAGGTCGAAGTCAAAACCAGCTTCAAGGATGCCGACAAGAAAACCCTACGCCTCGATAAGCGCTACTTCGGTAGCTACACCAGCACCAACGCCAAACACCACTTTCAGACCACGGTGCCAACCAAGTTCATCCTGGCTGCTGCCGTCATTGCTATTGCTGTCGTTTGGTCGTATCGCTTCATCGGGCAATACGCACCTACAGGCGAGAGCGCGGCATCGGCAGGCGCGCCCGAGGCAAGCGTGGTTGAGCAAGCCAAAGGGGCTATTGGCTCCTTCATCAATCCGCTTGGCCAGCAGGCGCCCGAGCAAGACAGAAAGAACCCCGCCAACTACCTGGCCGACCGAACACCTCGGGTGCCGCAGCTACCGGCATCGGCTCCGATCTATGACGACCTGACCAAGCCCAAGGCCTTTCCGCGGCTGTACTGCATGTCCAGCCATGACCCCGATATCTATGCCCGCAAGTTCGCCAGCGCCCCGAGCGCCACCGTCAACGGCAGGCCGACCGTGTGCCAGTGCTACACCCAACAAGGCACCAAGGTGAAAACTGATTTTCGGTTTTGCCTGGATGTCGTCGAGAACGGCTATTTCGATCCCGCGATACCTGATCGCACCCAGCCAGAATACAGCCAGGCTCCCGCCGCCCAGCCTCCCAGCTCGCCCCCTGTTCAGACGCCCCCAGAGCCGCAGTCAAACAACGGCGTAACCATCGTGACCTATGAGAAGGGGCGTTTCTTGTGGTGATCCCTCGGGGCGTCCTGGGCGTGTTCTGCATACGCCTGCGAGGGACGAGCAGGCGCGCAGAACGCGCCTGCTGACGCCCTTGTAGCACGTCAGATAAACCAAGGTTAAACGTGTCGATTCGGCACTATTTGGAGCAGTAGAAAATGGCAGTTAAAGACCAACTCCGTGTTGATGGTGAGTTCAATAAAACCCCGACCGGTAGGCTGTTTTTCGACAGCATGACCGCTCGGATAACTGACCTTTCCAACGTCCGAATCCTGGCCTGCAGTGTCGATACCGTCCGCCAGTTGTATCGCGGCCTGATCCGCCCGGAAATCATGTGCCTATTCGACAAGCCAGGGACCATCGTTGACTTCGCTGGCCAGCGTTGGCACTCGGGCCGTGTGAGCAAGGATTCCGGCTACCAGTACAAGCTGCAGAATGCTGACCTGGGCATCATCCTGCTGGTGAAGAACTTCAACGCCAAGCTGGAGAACATCGGGCCACACCTGAAAATCGAAGTGTCGCCCCATGCCATCGACACCTTCTCGCCTGAGCGCCTGCAAGAGCGCCTCGACTACTACGCCAGCCACGTCCTGACCAACATCGAACGCAACCAATGCGCTGTCCACCTCGCGCTTGACCTCCAAGGCTGGCAACCGCCTGCCGATCTGGTCGCCCGCATGCACTGCCGCGCACGTGCTGCCCGTGATATTTCCGGCATCAAGGAAATCCAGTGGACGCTGGAGTCTGCGACCTACGGTAAAGGCCAGTCCTACCTGTTTGGCTCCGCTGGAGGCGTCCAGCTGGGCATCTACAACAAGACCGAACAAGCCCGAGCCATCGATAAGCTCGACTACTGGGAAGGCGTCTGGAAGCGTCGCGATAGCTTCGACGAAACCGACCCGGACAACTACAACCCCGAGCAAGACGTGTGGCGTGTCGAGCTGCGTTACCACCACTCTGTTATCCAGCAATTCGCCAGTGGCTCGGTGGATCTGCACACCGGTGCGGCCATTGAAACCAACAGCTACGCCGCCTTTGCTCCGCACCTCGACGGCCTGTGGCGCTATGGCCTGCGCCAATTCAAGTTGCTGGCTCGCCCTGGTTACTTCGAACCCATCTGGACGCTGATCCGCGACGACGTGCGCGTCGATCTGCCGGTCGATTCCCTGGTGGACGAAACCGAGTACAAGCGCCAATACAAGACCTCGCGGGGCTTCTCCGGTAAGAACGTGGAACTGTTCCTGGGAAACTTCGTCAGCCTGCTGGCACGGGAGCGAGTGGGCGCTAGAAAGGCTTTCTATCGGCTCAAGGATTGGGAATGCTGGCCGGTGATCCGCGACCACTATGCCGCCAAGGGCATGGATGAGGACGGTCTGTACAAGCACATCAAAGGCATCCTTGAGGAACGGCATGTGCGTTGGGGGCGTGCTGTCTGATGTTTGTTTGCCAAATACACAAACAAGACAAACACGCTGACGTTCACGCTCTTGGCCGGGGCCGACATCATGGCAATTGAGCAACTGAGCGATGGCCGCTGGAAAGTCGATGTTGAGCCCATCAAGGGCCGGCGCTTTCGCAAGACCTTCAAGACCAAGGGTGAAGCCCAGCGCTTTGAGGCAACCTGCCGGGCCAACTGCATCGAATCCCCTGCCTGGACGCCCAAGCCGAAAGACCGTCGCCGCCTCTCCGAACTCTGCACCCGCTACCACGAACTGCACGGCCACGCCCTGGCTGACGGTGCCGCGATCCTCCGAACCCTGCAGAACCTTGCCAAGGATCTAGGCGATCCTATCGCGGTGAAGCTTACCGGCAATGCCTTCTGCGAAACGCGCAGCGAGCTGCTCAAGGCTGGCATTCAAGGCAAGACCATGAATAACCGGCTGGGCTACCTGAAAGCGCTGTTCAACGAACTGCACCGCCTGGGCGATATCGACTACCCGAACCCGCTGGCCAAGGTACGTCCGCTACGCCTTCAGGAACGTCCTATCTCCTTCCTGTCGACCTGCCAGATAGCTGAGCTGCTTGAAGCTCTGGACGGACGCACGACTAGCCCAGGCATCGGCCTGATCGCTCGCGTCTGTCTGAGTACTGGGGCTCGATGGGGAGAAGCCCAAGCGCTGACACCTGAGCGAGTGCGTAACGGCATGGTGACCTTCGCCAACACCAAGTCGAAGCGAACCCGGTCGATACCGATTGCTGGCGAACTGGAAAAGGCTTTGCAGATCTACTTCAAGCGACACGGCCTGTTCACCAACTGCATACTGACCTTCAGCAGGGTCCTGGAGAAGACCTCGATCAAGCTCCCGGCCGGCCAGGCCACCCATGTGCTGCGGCACACATTCGCCAGCCACTTCGTCATGCGGGGCGGGAATATCCTGACGCTTCAGAAAATCCTGGGGCATACGTCGCTGGCAATGACCATGCGCTATGCGCACCTGTCACCCGATCATTTGCAGGATGCTTTGACCTTGAATCCGCTTTTCGACACTTCTTCGACACCTGCCGAAAGCTGAAAAGCAAAAAGCCCCGAAAACTTGTTAGCTTTCAGGGCTTTAGGTATTGCGAAAGTGGCGGTGAAGAAGAGATTCGAACTCTTGATACGGTTTCCCGTATACACACTTTCCAGGCGTGCTCCTTCAACCACTCGGACACTTCACCGGATCTCGACGTTTTGGCGTGCAGCCCGTCGAGGTGCGCTAATGTAGACGAATGTTTTTCGAATGGCAAATTTTTTTAAAGGATTCATGCGCTTAAGAGCGCAGCGTGTTTTCCTTAGGGGCGTCGGCAGGCTTTTCGTCGAAACGCAGGTGGCCGAACAGCAAGAAGCCCAGGGACAGAAACAGGCCCACGCCGAAGAGCAACAGCACGCCCGCGGGACTACGCAGGTAGAGCGTCTCGCTGAGCACGACCGACACCAGCAGCAAACTGATCACGGTGACTGTATAAAGGATCGGGTACAGGATATTCATGGGCAGCTCCTTCGCTTCGCTGCTCACCTTAAGGGTCAGGTTTCGCCGTACGCCAATTGCTATCCAGCATCACCACGATAGGCAAAAACACTGACCCACCAGTCAGTCATGGCGCTTTACCGGAACGATTGGGCTGAGTACCTTCTGCCGACATTCAGCCCCGCGGCTCCAACAAGGAAAACTGCCATGAGCGACCTGATCAGCTATCAACTCGAAGACGGCATCGCCACCCTCACCCTGAGCAATGGCAAGGTCAATGCCATCTCGCCCGATGTGATCGCCGCCTTCAATACTGCGCTCGACCGCGCGGAACAGGATCGCGCTATCGTCATCATCACCGGTCAGCCAGGCATTCTTTCCGGCGGCTACGACCTGAAAGTAATGACCTCCGGCCCGCAGAACGCGATCAACCTGGTAGCCGCTGGTTCCACCCTGGCGCGGCGCATGCTCGCCCACCCCTTCCCGATAATTGTGGCCTGCCCGGGTCATGCCGTGGCCAAGGGTGCCTTCATCCTGCTGTCGAGCGATTACCGTATCGGCGTCGAGGGCCCGTTCAGCATCGGCCTGAACGAAGTTCAGATCGGCATGACCATGCATCATGTCGGTATCGAGCTGGCCCGTGACCGCCTGCGCAAGTCAGCCTTCCACCGCTCGGTGATCAATGGCGAGATGTTCGATCCGGCGGCAGCCGTAGATGCCGGCTTTCTGGACAAGGTGGTACCGGCAGAGCAATTGCTGGCCACCGCCCAGGCGGCAGCGCAGCAGATGAAGAAGATAAATATGACCGCGCACAAAAACACCAAGCTGAAAGTGCGCAAGGCGTTGCTGGAAATCCTCGATGCCGCCATCGAGATGGACAAGCAGCATCTGATGTAAACACGGGATACACCGCGCCTATGAAAAGCGCCGCATCCGTTAAGGTCGTGGCGCTTTTTTACACGTCGTCAGATGTCGGTGCGCACAGCGCAACCTACCCGGACTCACCGTGCCTGCACCGCATCATCCGGAGTAATCCAGCGCCGTCCAGGCCCTGCTGAGGCCCTGTGCCAGTACGCAGCCCGGCATGCTCAATTGTTCGTTGAAGGCTGCCGGCAACAGCGTGGTTTCCCCTTCCGCAGCACCATGGCGCTCAGTGAGCCACTGCAGCTTGCCGCAATTGGGCGTCTCGATTACGTAGCTAGCGGCGATGTTGGAGTGATGGCTGGGCAAGTGAATCACGTCGAGGACGACGCCGACCTCCTCGACACGCTGGCCATCGGACACCAGCACGGCCCACGCCTGCTCGCCCTCAATCACCAGATAGGCGCCATTGGCCTGTGGTCGTTCGATCTGCGGTTGCGCGCAGCCACTCAGCAAGGCCAATAGCACAATCGTCATCAGCATCTGTTGCATTGCCAATACCCCTTTAGCAAGGCGCCCATCGCGCACGGATGGGCGGGTTGTAATCGCGTGAGTGAGCTCACTATTACCCAATACTGTTTATTTGTACAGTATTTTTCAATTACCCTGTTTGGCAGTAAATGACCGAGCACATTAGGAGCGCCATCATGCTGGACGTACTGCAGCTGAAACACCGAGTGAACCGTATGCCGCTGGAGCGCGTTCGCGAGATGGTCGATGAGTTGCGGCTCGAAGGCATCGTCACCGAGAGCCGCACTCCCTTTAATCGTCAGCACTTCAATACATGCTTCGCAGAGATCGAGGCGCTGTTGCAACGCGCTGGCTACCATCGGCAACTGGATGTGGTCGGTTATCAGGGGTTGGCCTACGCACTGTTCGACCCGGCTCGTTGGGAGGCCGTCGAAGTGCTGCGCTGGCTTCGTGATTACGTCGAAGAAGCTCACGTACAACCGGCCTCCTGAGCAGGCAACGCGAACCAAAAACGCTCAACGACGAACATTCATGCACGGCATTGGCTCAACAGTGAGTCTGGAAGATTGCTCTTGCGCAAGGATGCAAAAATCTCCAATCAATCTCATAAAACATACGTAACCCATTGTTTTAAATTGCTACGAGCAGACAAAGATGCCCTGCATCGAGTGCTCTTTGCGCATCGCAGAGTGATGCCCGATTTGCGCGTGTGAAAGCTGGCAAGGCCCTTGCTAAGTCCCTGTCAACATCCTGCGTAGCACGCCAACGGCGGCGGGCCGAGGATCACGGACAACGGCGTCCGTCAGGTCACCTCCTCTTACCGAGGCGGCCTGGCGTACGCCGTTTTTGTTTATGCGCTCTGACAAGGATTAGACCCATGACCGATCGTGATTCGAACAAGCCCTCGAGCACCAGCCGCCGCAACTTCCTCAAGCAATCCATCGCCCTGGCCGGCGCCGTGAGCGGTATCGCCGCGCTCGGCCTGTCCGCCCCTGCTTCGCTGCGCAGCGCGGCCTGGGCTGCCGGCTCCGATGCACCAGAAAAATCCGCGCTGACGGTCGGCTTCATTCCGCTGACCGATTGCGCCTCGGTGGTGGTAGCCGCGACACAGGGTTTCGGCGAGAAATATGGCCTGACCATCAACCCGAGCAAGGAGGCCTCTTGGGCCGGCGTGCGCGACAAGCTGGGTACCGGCGAACTGGACGCTGCCCACGTGCTTTACGGCATGATGTACGGCGCCCAGCTCGGCCTGGCCGGCCCGCAGAAAGACATGGCGGTCCTGATGGGGCTGAACCAGAACGGCCAGGCCATCACCCTTTCTAAACAGTTGCGCGAGGCCGGTGTGACCAACGGCGCGCAACTGGCCGAACACGTGAAGAAAGGCGGCAACCCGCTGACCTTCGCCCAGACCTTCCCCACCGGCACTCATGCCATGTGGCTGTACTACTGGCTCGGCAGCCTGGGCATCAACCCCATGAGTGACGTGAAGACCATCGTCGTGCCGCCGCCGCAGATGGTTGCCAACATGCGCGTCGGCAACATGGACGGTTTCTGCGTTGGCGAGCCCTGGGGCGCGCGGGCGATCTTCGACAAGATCGGCTTCACCGCCACCACCACCCAGCAGATCTGGCCAGACCACCCGGAGAAGGTGCTGGGCACCACCCGCGCCTTCATCGAGCAGTATCCCAACGCGGCGCGCGCGCTGATCATGGCGATTCTCGAAGCCAGCCGCTTCATCGAGGCCAGCGAGGAGAACCGCAAGAGCACCGCCAAGCTGATTTCCGGCAAGGCCTACGTCAACGCGCCGGTGCAGGTGATCGAGCCGCGCTTTCTCGCTCAGTATGAAGACGGCCTGGGCAACAGCTGGAAGGACGAACACGCCATGGCCTTCTGCAAGGACGGCAGCGTCAACTTCCCCTATCACTCCGACGGTATGTGGTTCCTCACCCAGTTCAAGCGCTGGGGCCTGCTCAAGGATGCGCCGGATTACGCCGCCGTGGCCGCGCAGATCAACCAGACCGCGCTCTACGCCGAGGCCGCCGGAGCGCTGAAACTGGCCGTGCCGAGCAGCCCGTTGCGCAGCAGCACGCTGATCGACGGTGCGGTCTGGGACGGCAGCAACCCGGCCGCCTACGCCGATTCCTTCGCCATCAAAGCCTGACCGGAGGTGACCATGAATGCGCCCCTGAAAACGCCATTACCCCCAGTCACCAAACCACGCGCGAGCCTTGTGACGCGGCTACCCGACACGCAAACCCTCGCCACGCTGTTCAAGGCCGGCATCGCTCCGCTGCTGGGTATCCTCGCCTTCATCGGCTTCTGGTCACTGCTGGCGCAGTACAGCGAGGGTCTGCCCGGGCCTTTGAGCACCTGGCAGGCTGCCCTGGTGCTGTTCGCCGATCCTTTCTACGACAACGGCCCCAACGACATGGGCATCGGCTGGAACATCCTCAACTCGCTCGGCCGCGTCGGCGTCGGCTTCGGCCTGGCGGCGCTGGTGGGCATTCCCCTGGGCTTCGCCATCGGCCGCTTCGCCTTCCTGGCCGGCATGCTGGCACCGATCATCAGCCTGCTGCGCCCGGTCTCGCCGCTGGCCTGGTTGCCCATCGGCCTGCTGGTGTTCGAGGCAGCCGGCCCGGCGTCGATCTGGGTGATATTCATCAGCTCTATCTGGCCGATCATCCTCAACACCGCAGCTGGCGTGGCCAGCGTGCCGCAGGACTACCTGAACGTGGCCCGCGTGCTCAAGCTGTCGGAGTTCAAGGTGCTGACGCGCATCCTGTTTCCTGCCGTGCTGCCGCACCTGATGACCGGCATCCGCCTGGCCATCGGCGTGGCCTGGCTGGTGATCGTCGCCGCGGAGATGCTCACCGGCGGCATCGGCCTGGGTTTCTGGGTGTGGGATGAATGGAACAACCTCAACGTCGAGCACATTCTCATCGCCATCATCATCGTAGGTCTGGTGGGCCTGGCGCTGGAGCAGATGCTGCTGTTGATCGCCAGACGCTTCGACTACGCGAGCTGAAGAGACGCATCCGCCAACCTCGTAGCCAGGATGCAGTTCAGGAGCACGATTTCCGGTTCCCCGGATTGCATCCGGGCTACGTAAGCTTACAAATCAGTTCAATAACCGATTACAAGTCATTGTTTTAAATGAGTTCTTGACGAAATCAGAACGAGAGAATTCCAATGGACAAATTCGTGGAGCTGACTGCCGTCAGCAAGCACTTCGACACCAAGAAAGGCCGCTTCCAGGCCCTGGCAGACGTCAACCTGAGCATCGCCCGCGGCGAGTTCGTGGCGCTGATCGGCCATTCCGGCTGCGGCAAATCCACCGTGCTCAACCTGATCGCTGGCCTGCTCGAGGCCAACGAGGGCGGGCTGATCTGCAATGGTCGCGAGATCGACGGCCCCGGCCCGGAGCGCGCCGTGGTGTTCCAGAACCACAGCCTGCTGCCCTGGATGACCTGCTTCGGCAACGTCCACCTGGCCGTGGAGAAGGTCTTCGGTGCACGTGAAAGCAAGGCCCAGCTCAGGGCTCGCACCGAGCAGGCGCTGAACATGGTCGGCCTCAGCCATGCCATGCACAAGCACCCCAACGAGATCTCCGGCGGCATGAAGCAGCGCGTTGGCATCGCCCGCGCCCTGGCCATGGAGCCCAAGGTGCTGCTGATGGACGAGCCGTTCGGCGCCCTCGATGCCCTGACCCGCGCGCACCTGCAGGACGAGCTGCTGCGTATCGTCGGACAGACCCAGAGCACCGTGGTGATGGTCACCCATGACGTCGACGAAGCCGTGCTGCTGTCCGATCGCATCGTGATGATGACCAACGGCCCGGCGGCCACCGTCGGCGAAATCCTCGCGGTCGAGCTGCCGCGCCCGCGCGACCGCCTGGCCTTGGCCAACGACCCGCAGTACCACGCCTACCGTACCGCCGTACTGGAGTTTCTCTACCAGCGTCAGCAGCGCCCCGCCGCCTGAGCCTGTGACAACCGCTCTGGCTCAAGGGCTGGAGCGGGGAACCTCTGGCCTGTTGAGAGGACGAACCAGTGGCCTCAACCGACAAGCAGAGAACGCCGTGCTAGACCTTACGACCTGGAACCTGTCGATCCCGACTGAAAACGCCCCCACCACCATCAGCACCGAGCGCCTGAGCAATGGTTACGAAAGCCGCTACTTCCGGCGCAACGGCGATGGCAGCGTGACCTTCTGGGTACCGGTAACCGGCTCGACCACCGCTGATGCACGCTATCCCCGCAGCGAGCTGCGTGAAACCCAGCGTGACGGCAGCCTGAGCAACTGGCAGCACGCCAGCAGCGATAGCTACCTCAGCGCCGTGCTGAAGGTGGATCAGGTACCCAGTCGCAACAAGGTAGTGATTGGTCAGATTCACAGCACAGACGTGCCGGGCAGCCAGAACGATCCACTGGTCAAGGTGCAATACCACTATCGCCGCGGCGTCGGACGCGTGGAGCTGCTGCTGCGCGTCCGTCCCGGTGATAGCGAGGTGCAGAACATCCTGCTGGCCGACAACGTACAGCTCGGCGAACGCTTCGGTTACGACCTGCGCGTCACCCCCAGCGGCCGCCTCGGTGTCAGCGTGGCCAGCAGCGACGGTGACGAGGGCGCGGTTTACCGCCAGCTCAGCAGCCGCTGGAATACTCAGTACCTTTACTTCAAGGCCGGCGCCTACATTCAGGACAACTACGGGCCGGACAATGAAGGCGGTCGGGTTACCTTCTATCACCTCAACAGCACACACCGCTAAAGCTCGCGGCGACATACAATCGCCGCTTTTCTCGAGTAAGGCTCGACCATGGCCCGCCTGACCCTGGAGTTTCCCGAAGACCAGTACTGCTACAGCACCCAGCTGACCGTGCGGGTCACCGACATCAATGGCGCCAACCACCTGGGCAACGACTCGATGATTTCGATGATCTCCGAGGCCAGGGCGCGTTTTCTCTACGAGTTCGGCATTCGCGAGACCGACGAGGACGGTACCGGCATCATCGTCACCGACCTGGCTACCACCTACCGCGCCGAGGCCCATGCCCGCGACCAGTTGCTGTTCGAGGTCGGGGTGATGGACTTCAACCGCTATGGCGGCGATATCACCTTCCGCATCACCCGCCCGGCCGACGGCACACTGGTGGCCATGGCCAAGTCCGGCTTCGTGTTCTTCGATTACCGCCAGTCGAAGGTGGTGCCGATGCCGGACGCCTTCAGTGCCAAGTTCCCCAAGGTCAATCGGCTCGACTGAGTGGGGTCTTCATGCGCCAGGCGCACGCTGACGAAGCAGGCCCTGGCAGGAACTTGCACAGTTATTGCTGTGAGTACCGTGACACGTTGCCAATCGTCTGCTACGCCTAGGTCAGAACAGAAAAAAGGGGGATCGAGGATGTCTGACACCTACCGCCGTGCCCGTCAGGCCGGACTACTCAGCAATCTGTTGGCAATCGCCCTGCTGACGCTGCCGCTACCGACTCACGCCACCAGTGGGGCCCTTCCTTCCAGCATCACTCCACAGGTTGCACTCAGCACTTACCGCAGTTGAGAGAAGCACCCGCCCCGTTCAGGTGCACTGACGGCGCAAACGCCTCGTTTTGCGGCAGCCCGGCGCTCGCCGAAATGCCGCAACGCCCCCCCTATCAGGGCCTTCGTTCGATTGGCCCGGCACTTGCTTAGTCCCTGATACCAGGTAGCCAACGGCGGCCACCTCCCTCACGACAAAGACGTCGCCTCACCCGGCCTTCATGGCCTGCGGTGAAGCGGCGTTTTTTTTCGTGTTAGCCCCAGTGTCCGGGGCAGGCGCAGGTGTCGCGATCCGAGCCTGTACCGCAATCGCTCAACCCTGCTGTGGCTTCGGCCGCAGGGCCCTGCACCACAAGTGCACGGCCTCCCCGGCAGGCACGGCCGCCGTGTCCACGACCACGGTTCGCCGCGCCATGCCGGGCTCCTTCTCGCTGATGAGGTGATCGATGAATACAAGTTTCTGGAAAGCCGGCCACGCCCCCACCCTGTTCGCCGCCTTCCTCTATTTCGACCTGAGCTTCATGGTCTGGTACCTGCTCGGCCCGCTGGCGGTGCAGATCGCCACTGACCTCGAGCTCAACGCCCAGCAACGCGGCCTGATGGTGGCCACGCCGATCCTTGCCGGCGCCGTGCTGCGCCTGCTGATGGGCTTTCTCTGCGACCGCCTGTCACCGAAGACCGCCGGCCTGCTCGGCCAGGTGGTGGTGATAGTCGCGCTGTTCTGCGCCTGGCAGGTCGGCATCGGCAGCTACGAGCAGGCGCTGCTGCTCGGCCTGTTCCTCGGTTTCGCCGGCGCCGCCTTCGCCGTCGCCCTACCGCTGGCCTCGCAGTGGTACCCGCCGCAGCACCAGGGCAAGGCCATGGGCATCGCCGGTGCGGGCAACTCCGGCACCGTGCTCGCCGCACTGTTCGCCCCAGGCCTGGCGGCGCTATTCGGCTGGCAGAACGTGTTCGGCTGGGCACTGATCCCGCTGCTGGCGACCCTGGTGATCTTCGCCCTGGTCGCCAGGAACGCGCCGGAGCGGCCCAAGCCCAAGGCGTTCGGCGACTACCTCAAGGCACTCGGCGACCGCGACAGCTGGTGGTTCATGTTCTTCTACAGCGTCACCTTCGGCGGCTTCATCGGCCTGGCCAGCGCCCTGCCCGGTTACTTCAGCGACCAGTACGGGCTGAACCCGGTGACCGCCGGCTACTACACCGCCGCCTGCGTCTTTGCCGGCAGCCTGCTGCGCCCGCTCGGCGGCGCCCTGGCCGACCGCATCGGCGGCATCCGCTCGCTGCTGATGATGTACACCATCGCTTCGCTGTGCATCGCCGCGGTGGGCTTCAACCTGCCCAGCTCGACCGCGGCCCTGGCCCTGTTCGTCGCCGCCATGCTCGGCCTCGGTGCCGGCAACGGCGCAGTATTCCAGCTGGTGCCGCAGCGCTTTCGCAGGGAAATCGGCGTGATGACCGGGCTGATCGGCATGGCCGGTGGCGTCGGCGGCTTCTTCCTCGCCGCTGGCCTCGGCACCATCAAGCAGCACACCGGCGATTACCAGCTCGGCCTGTGGCTGTTCGCCAGCCTCGGCGTGCTGGCCTGGATCGGCCTGCACGGGGTCAAGCAGCGCTGGCGCACCACCTGGGGCAGCGCCGCGGTGACAGCCGCACGGGTGTGAGCGCACGGGCGGATCGTTCTCCGACGATCCGCCCATCGTAGGGTGGATGACGTTTTGTTCATCCACCATGCAAACCAGGGTGGATCGGTATAGCTCAATCCACCCGAAGCGTTGAGGCAAAGGCGGGACCGGCCAGCCGCGCGGCATTGCACTGGTCAGGAAAAGCGGGTGAAGTCGGCAGCGACGCACCTGTACCGCGTGGCTCCGTCCCGCCTTTGCCTCAGCCCTTCCCCACTGACGAATCTGTGGAAACTCCCCATGCCCCTGCAACTGAGCATCGGCGAAAACAGCGCCACCGGCCCGCGCAGCGAGAACCAGGACGCCCTGCGTGTGGTCACCCCGGCGCCGGCCCTGGCCGCCAGCAAGGGCTACCTGCTGGGCCTGGCCGATGGTGTCAGCCAGTGCGCCGACGGCGGCCTGGCCGCACGCGCGACCCTGCAGGCGCTGGCCCTGGACTACTACTCCACCCCCGAAACCTGGCCGGTGCAACACAGCCTGGATCGCCTACTGATCGCGCATAACCGCTGGCTACAGGCCAACGGCGGCGGCCAGCCGCTGCTCACCACCCTCACTGCTCTAGTGCTGCGCGGCCGTCGCTACACCCTGGCGCATATCGGCGACAGCCGCGCCTACCTGTGGCGCGACCACCAGCTCACACGCCTGACCGAGGACCACGTGTGGGAGCAACCGGACATGCAGCACGTGCTCAAGCGCGCCATGGGCCTGGACCAGCATCTGGTGGTGGACTACCGAGACGGCGAGCTGCAGGCCGGCGATCACTTCCTGCTGGTCAGCGACGGCGTCTGGGCCTGCCTCAGCGACACGCGCATCGGTGAGTTGCTGCAGCAAAGCGACGACGCCGAAACGACCTGTCAGGCACTGGTCAATGAAGCCCACCGCGCCGGCAGCCAGGACAACGCCAGTGCCCTGCTGGTAAAGGTCGAACAGCTACCTGAAGCCGCATTGGCTGACACCCTGGCCCAGCTCGAACATTGGCCGCTGCCGCCGCGTCTGCGCGATGGCCAGGAGTTCGAAGGCTGGCGAGTCGAAGGGCTGCTGGGTGAATCACGCCAGTCGCTGATCTACCGGGTGCGCGATGCTGACAACCTGCCCTGGCTGCTCAAGACCCTGCCGGCCAGCCGCGCCGGTGAGGAGCAGGCCGGCCCGGCGCTGCTGCAGGAGGAATGGTTCCTGCGCCGCGTCGCCGGCCGCCATTTCCCCGAGCTGCACGCCCTGCCGCAGCGCCAGCACCTGTATTACGTGCAGCGCCAATATGCCGGCCAGACATTGGCCGCGCGCCTGCGGCAGCATGGCCCGCTGAGCATGGCCGACTGGCAGGACCTGGCGCCGCGCCTGATCAAGGCGCTGGGCCTGCTGCACCGACGCAACATCATCCACCGTGACATCAAGCCGGAGAACCTGCTGCTTGGCGACGACGGGGAGCTGCGCGTGCTCGACTTCGGCCTGGCCTACTGTCCGGGCCTGACGCGCGACGAGACCCACAGCCTGCCCGGCACCCCCAGCTATATTGCTCCAGAGGCCTTCATCGGCACGCCGCCCAGCGCCCAGCAGGATCTCTATGCCGCCGGCGTGACCCTCTATCACCTGCTCACCGGTCACTATCCATACGGCGAGGTCGAAGCCTTCCAGCGCCCGCGTTTCGGCCAGCCGGTGCCGGCCAGCCGCTATCGTCCGGACGTGCCGGCGTGGCTCGACGAGATGTTGAACCGCGCCGTCGCCGCCACCCCGGCACAGCGCTTCGAGACGGCCGAGGAATGGCTGCTGGCCCTGGAAAACGGCGAGCGTCAGTCGCTGAACAACCATCCCCTGCCGCTGCTCGAGCGCGAGCCGCTGCTGGTGTGGCGCACGGTGGCGCTGGTGTCGCTGCTGCTCAACCTGCTGCTGGCGCTGCTGCTGTTCAAATAGCCCAGCTCGCACCAAAGCAGCGCAAAACGCCTCGCAAAGGTGCATAAACCCAGCCGTTACACACCGCCAAGTTGCTGAAAAGCCGGGAAAACAGGGTTCCGAGAAAGTTGGCACAAGCGCTGCATTGTTACTGGCAGCAAACACATAAAGCGCGACCTTCAACGAAGAAGGCTGCACTTCCCGATAGAACGGGATCTGGACAAAGGCGTCCTCGCTAGGTGACTAGCGGGACGCCTTTTTTGTTTTTCTGGCCTGCCATTCATGGCGGCCACTTTTTTCCGTGATCAATGACTCAGGAGATGGCCGGCATGCAAAAACTCAAGCTGGTGATGATCGGCAACGGCATGGCGGGTGTGCGCACCCTCGAAGAGCTGCTCAAGCTCGCCCCCAATCTCTACGACATCACCGTGTTCGGCGCCGAGCCGCACCCCAACTACAACCGTATCCTGCTCTCCCCGGTGCTGGCCGGCGAGCAAACCTTCGAGGAGATCGTGCTCAACGATCTCAACTGGTACGCCGATAACGGCATCAAACTGCTGCTCGGGCGCAAGGTGGTCAAGATCGACCGCAAGAAGCGCCTGGTGATTGCCGACGACGGCAGCGAGGCCGAGTACGACCGTCTGCTCATCGCCACCGGCTCCAACCCCTTCATCCTGCCAATTCCGGGCAAGGACCTGCAGGGTGTGATCGGCTACCGCGACATCGCCGACACCCAGACCATGATGGACACCGCCAGGACCCATAAGCATGCGGTGGTCATCGGCGGCGGCCTGCTCGGCCTGGAGGCGGCCAACGGCCTCAAGCTGCGCGGCATGGACGTCACCGTGGTGCATATCGGCGACTGGCTGCTGGAGCGCCAGCTCGACCGCACCGCCGGCGAGCTGCTGCAGAAGTCCCTGGAAGACCGTGGCCTGAAGTTCCTCCTGCCCAAGCACACCGCCGAGCTGCTGGATAACGGCGAAGGCCGCGTCTGTGCGGTGAAGTTCAAGGACGGCGAGGTGATTCCCGCCGACTTGGTGGTGATGGCCGCCGGTATCCGCCCCAACACCGAACTGGCCGAGAGCGCCGGCATCGCCTGCAACCGCGGCATCCTGGTCAACGACACCATGCAGACCTATGACCCGCGCGTCTACGCCATCGGCGAATGCGCCAGCCACCGCGGCATCGCCTATGGCCTGGTGGCGCCGCTGTTCGAGCAGGCCAAGGTCTGCGCCAACCACCTGGCCCAGCTCGGTTTCTCCCGCTACCAGGGCTCGGTGACCTCGACCAAACTCAAGGTCACCGGTATCGACCTGTTCTCCGCCGGCGAATTTATGGGCGGCGAGGGAACGGAAACGATAACGCTGTCCGACCCCATCGGCGGCGTATACAAGAAGCTGGTGATCAAGGACGACGTGCTGGTCGGCGCCTGTCTGTATGGCGACACTGCCGACGGTGGCTGGTACTTCCGCCAGATCCGCGAGAGCCACAACGTCAGCGAGATTCGCGACCATCTGATGTTCGGCGAAGGCGCCATCGGCGACGTCGGCCACCAGGGCGCCGACAAGACCGCCAACATGCCTGACAGCATGGAAATCTGCGGCTGCAACGGCGTGTGCAAGGGCACCATAGTCCGGGCGATCCAGGAGAACGGCCTGTTCTCGGTCGACGAGGTCAAGAAGCACACCAAGGCAGCCAGCTCCTGCGGTTCCTGCGCCGGCCTGGTCGAGCAGATCCTGATTAGCACCGTTGGCGGCGCGGCGGACGTCAAGCCCAAGAGCGAGAAGGCCATCTGCGGCTGCTCCGACCTCAACCACGGACAGATTCGCAAGGCCATCCGCGAGCAACACCTGACGTCCATGGCGCAGACCATGGCATTTCTCAACTGGAGCACGCCCAACGGCTGCGCCACCTGCCGCCCGGCGCTCAACTACTACCTGATCTCCACCTGGCCGGGCGAGGCCAAGGACGACCCGCAGTCGCGCCTGATCAACGAACGCGCCCACGCCAATATCCAGAAGGACGGCACCTACTCGGTGGTGCCGCGCATGTGGGGCGGCGTGACCAACCCCTCCGAGCTGCGCCGCATCGCCGATGTGGCTGATAAGTACAACGTGCCCATGGTCAAGGTCACTGGCGGCCAGCGCATCGACCTGCTCGGCATCAAGAAGGACGACCTGCCAGCGGTGTGGAAGGATCTGGACATGCCCTCCGGCCACGCCTACGGCAAGTCCATCCGCACGGTGAAAACCTGCGTCGGCAGCGAGTTCTGCCGCTTCGGCACGCAGAACTCGACCCAGTTGGGCATCGACCTGGAGCACGACCTGTTCAACATGTGGTCGCCGCACAAGGTCAAGCTAGCGGTCTCCGGCTGCCCGCGCAACTGCGCCGAGGCCGGCATCAAGGACGTCGGCATCATTGGCGTGGATTCCGGTTTCGAGATGTACATCGGCGGCAACGGCGGGATCAAGACCGAGGTGGCCGAGTTCTTCGTCAAGGTGAAGACCGCCGAAGAAGTGCGCGAATACAACGCCGCCTTCCTCCAGCTGTACCGCGAGGAGGCCTTCTATCTGGAGCGCACCGTGCACTACATGCAGCGCGTCGGCATGGAGCACATCAAGAAGGCGGTGCTGGAAGACGAAGCCAACCGCAAGGCCCTGGCCGCACGCCTGCACTACGCCCTGTCGTTCGAGCAGGACCCCTGGAAGGAACGCATCGAGACGCCGCAACTGAAGAAAGAGTTCGACACCATCAAGGTGGTGCAAATCGAGGAGGCCACCGTATGAACTGGCTGGATATCTGCGCCCTGGACGACATCAACGTGCTCGGCTCGCGAATCGTCAGCGGCCCCAAGGGCGACATCGCCATCTTCCGCACCGCCGCCGACGAGGTCTTCGCCCTCGACGACCGCTGCCCGCACAAGGGCGGCCCGCTGTCCCAGGGACTGATCTACGGCAAGCGCGTGGCCTGCCCGCTGCACAACTGGCAGATCGAGCTGGAGTCCGGCGACGCCGTGGCGCCGGATGTGGGCTGCGCTCATCGGCACCACGCCCGGGTCGAGAATGGCCGCGTGCTGCTGGCATTCGCTCACAGCAGCTAGCCCTGTGGGAGGCGCTTCAGCGGCGACGGTCGCGGCTGAAGCCCCTCCCACCAGAACTTCCCCGCGCCTCAGGAGCTCCGAACATGGCCAGCCCCACTCAAGTCACCGCCTCCACCTGCTGCTACTGCGGCGTGGGCTGCGGCGTGCTGATCGAGCACGACGGCGAGAAGATCCTCGGCGTTGCCGGCGACCCCAGCCACCCGGCCAACTTCGGCAAACTGTGCAGCAAGGGTTCGACCCTGCACCTGACCGGCGACCTCGATGCCCGCGCCCTCTATCCCGAGCTGCGCCTGGGCAAGGGCCTGGCCCGTTCGCGCACCGACTGGAACAGCGCCCTGGACCATGCCGCGGCGGTGTTCGCCGAAACCATTCGTGAACATGGCCCGGACAGCGTCGCTTTCTACATCTCCGGCCAGTTGCTGACCGAGGACTACTACGCCTTCAACAAGCTGGCACGCGCCCTGGTCGGCACCCACAACATCGACTCCAACTCGCGCCTGTGCATGTCCAGCGCCGTGGTCGGCTACAAACGCAGCCTCGGCGCCGACGGTCCGCCCTGCTCCTACGAGGACATCGAGCAAAGCGACTGCCTGCTGATCGCCGGCTCCAACATGGCCTATGCCCACCCGGTGCTGTTCCGCCGCCTGGAAGAAGCCAAGGCGCGCCGCCCAGAGATGAAGGTGATCGTCATTGACCCGCGGCGCACCGACACCTGCGAACTGGCCGACCTGCACCTGGCGATCCTGCCCGGCACCGATGTGGCGCTGTTTCACGGCATCCTGCATATCCTGCTGTGGGAGGGCTGGATCGACCGCGCCTATATCGACGCCCACACAGAAGGCTTCGAGGCACTGAAGAAGCTGGTGCGCGACTACAGCCCGGCAGTCACCGCCGACCTTTGCGGCATCAGCCTGGACGATCTGCAGCGCTGCGCCGAGCTGATCGGCCGAGCGCCCTCCTTCCTCTCGCTGTGGTGCATGGGGCTGAATCAGTCCTCCTCCGGCAGCGCCAAGAACAGCGCGCTGATCAACCTGCACCTGGCCACCGGGCAGATCGGCAAGCCCGGCGCCGGCCCCTTCTCGCTGACTGGCCAGCCCAACGCCATGGGCGGCCGCGAGACCGGCAGCCTGAGCAACCTGTTGCCGGGTCACCGCGAGGCCGGCAATGCCGAGCACCGTGCCGAAGTCGCCGCCTACTGGGGCGTCGACGCGCTGCCGGAGACGCCCGGGCTGTCCGCCATCGAGTTGTTCGATGCGGTGCACGACGGCCGCATCATGGCACTGTGGATCGCCTGTACGAACCCGGCCCAATCGCTGCCGAACCAGAGCAAGGTGCACGAGGCCCTGGCCGCCTGTCCCTTCGTCGTGGTGCAGGAAGCCTTCTTCACCACCGAAACCTGCCGCTACGCCGACCTGCTGCTGCCCGCCGCCAGCTGGGGCGAGAAGGAAGGTACGGTGACCAACTCCGAACGCCGCGTCAGCCATGTACGCCGTGCTGTGCCAGCGCCCGCAGAGGCGCGGCCCGATTGGTCGATCACCTGCGACTTCGCCCGTCGCCTGGAAACTCTGCTCCGCCCCGGCCTGCCCAGCCTGTTCGACTTCGCCAGCGCCGAGGCGCTGTTCGAGGAATACAAGCACCTGACCGCCCAGCGCGATCTCGACCTCTCGGGGCTAAGCTACGCGCTACTCGATGACCAAGGTCCACAACAATGGCCGTTTGCGCCCGGCGCGAGCCAGGGTACCGCACGGCTCTATGCCGACGGCCGATTCCCCACTGCCAGCGGGCGCGCGCAGTTCCATGCCGACCCGTACCGCGCGCCGAAGGAAAAGCGCGAGGCGCGTTTCTCCCTGACTCTCAACACCGGCCGCCTGCGCGATCAGTGGCACGGCATGAGCCGCACCGGTACCGCCGCGCGCCTGTTCGGCCATGTCGAGGCCGCCGTACTCGGCCTGCATCCGGACGAGTTACGTCGTCGTCGCCTGCGGGACGGCGACCTGGTCAAGCTGCGCAGCCGCCGCGGCAGCCTGATCCTGCCGGTGCAGGCCGACGAGTCGGTGCGCCCAGGCCAGGCCTGGCTGCCGATGCACTGGGGCGACCGCTTCCTCAAGGGCCTGGGCACCAACGTGCTGACCCAGCCGGCCTTCGATCCGCTGTCCAAGCAGCCGGAGCTCAAGCATGCCGGCGTCGAGGTGGACAAGGTCGAACTGCCCTGGCGGCTGTTCGCCCTGGTCGAGGGTGAAGTGCAGAGCCGCTTCGAGGCCCTGCGTCCGCTGTTCGAGGAGTTCGCCTACGCCAGCCTCACCCCCACCGGTCGCGAGCGTCCCGCTCTGCTGATCCGCGCCGCCAGCGCCGTGGCGCCGCAACCGGAGCTGCTGGCGCAGATCGACCGCCTGCTGCGCCTGAATGAAGGTCCGGTGCTGGCCTACGACGACCCGCGCCGTGCGGTGGGCAAGCGCGTGCGCATCGAGGACGGCCGCATCGTCAGCATCCGCCTGGCCGGCGAAACCGCCGCCAGCGAGTGGCTCAGAAGCCTGTGGCTGGACGGCCAGGCCGACGCCGACCTGCGTCGCTGGCTGCTCGCCCCGGTCTCCGCGCCGCCAGGTAATGCAGCCGCCAACACGCGTGGCAAGACCCTGTGCAACTGCCTGAACGTCAGCGAAGGCGCGGTATGCGCCGGCATCGCACGCGGCCTGGATCTGGACGGTCTCAGGCAAGAGCTCAAGTGCGGCACCAGTTGTGGCTCCTGTGTCCCCGAAATCAAACGTCTGCTGGCGCAACAGCCCACTGCAGTGAACGCATGAATTGATCGTACCCACGCTCTGCGTGGGTATGCAGGCCGAGACGCTCCGCGTCTCATGGGACGCAGAGCGTCCCCGAATCCGTTCCCACGCCGGAGCGTGGGAGCCAGCGGCAAACGCCGGCACATGACACGAGAGAGGTGGTGAACATGAATGCAAAAGTCTGGCTGGTGGGCGCTGGGCCCGGTGACCCCGAGCTGCTGACCCTCAAGGCGGTCAAGGCACTGAACCAGGCCGAGGTCGTGATGATTGACGATCTGGTCAACCCGGCCGTGCTCGAGCATTGCCCCGGCGCCCGCATCGTCTCGGTAGGCAAGCGCGGAGGCTGTCGCTCCACACCGCAGGCCTTTATCCATCGCCTGATGCTGCGCTATGCGCGCCAGGGCAAGTGCGTGGTGCGCCTCAAAGGCGGCGATCCGTGCATCTTTGGCCGCGGCAGCGAGGAAGCCGACTGGCTCGGCGAGCACGGCATCGAAGTGGAAATGGTCAACGGCATCACCGCCGGGCTGGCCGGCGCCACCAACTGCGGCATTCCCCTGACCCTGCGCGGCGTTGCCCGTGGCGTGACCCTGGTCACCGCCCACACCCAGGACGACAGCAGCCTGAACTGGACGGCCCTGGCGCAGAGCGGCACCACCTTGGTGGTCTATATGGGCGTGGCCAAACTGGCGGATATTCGCGACGGCCTGCTCGCCGGCGGCATGAGCGCCGAGATGCCGGTGGCGATGATCGAGAACGCCTCTCTGCCCGCCCAGCGTGAATGCCGCAGCCAACTGGGCGCGATGCAGGAAGATGCAACAGCCTTCGCCCTGAAGAGCCCGGCCATTCTGGTGATCGGCGAAGTCGCCCGCGCCAGCACACAGATCAGCATGCCCCAGCTCCTGCATGCCTGACCGCTTCACGCTCCGGAGAAGACGTTGTTTGCCCGTCGCCCCCTCGGCGGGCTTTTTTATTCCAGAAAAGAAAAAACCCGGCCGAGGCCGGGTTTTTCTTGTAGCACCAGAAGCATTACTGCTTGATCTGGGCTTCTACTTCGGCTTCAACGCGACGGTTGATGGCGCGGCCGGAGTCGGTGGCGTTGTCGGCTACCGGGCGGGTTTCGCCGTAACCAACAGCGTTCACGCGGCTGCCGTCTACACCGTACTGGTTGACCAGCACGTTACGTACGGCGTTGGCACGACGCTCGGACAGACCCTGGTTGTAAGCGTCAGAACCGACGGAGTCAGTGTGACCTTCAACGGTGGTGGTGGTCTGCGGGTACTGGTTCATGAAGTCAGCCAGGTTCTTGATGTCACCGTAGCTTTCTTCTTTGACGCGGTCCTTGTCGAAGTCGAACTTGACGTCCAGTTCAACGCGAACGGTTTCCAGAGCCGGCTCCGGAGCAGGCTCAGGCATCGGCTCGGGTGCAGCAGCTACGACCGGAGCCGGAGCAGGCTTGCTGCCGCCACCGAAGTTCAGACCAACACCCACGCCAGCTTGCCACTCGGTGTCGCCCTGGTCGATGTTGTACAGAGCGTCGACGCCGGCACGGGCGTAGAACATCTCGGTGAAGTAGTACTTGGCGCCAGCGCCAGCGATGGCCAGGGTGGAGTGGTTACGACCACCACCGTTGGCGTCGCCGATGCTCTGATGGCCGAAACCGGCAGAGACGTAAGGACGCAGACCAACACCCGGCTGACCGAAGTGGTAGATCGCCTTCAGGTCAGTCAGGTTGCCCTTGATGTTCTTGCTGCCGCGAGAGCCTTCGCCGCGCAGATCATGGTACTCGCCGTAGGACAGTGCCAGCTCGACGTCGTCGGTCAGGTAGTAGCCGATGCTGCCACCGAACAGGTTGCCTTCGTCGTGAGCGAAATCACGCTGAGAGTCGGTGAAGTAGCGATTGACGAAGCCCTCCACCTCGACAGCGCCTTGGCCTTGCGCCAGCGCGCCGAAGGAGGTTGCGGCAACGAGAGAGCCAATGACTACGCCCAAGGTGTTTTTTACTTTCATCCGTTAAATCCCCATCTTGGTGGTTAATAAGTCGCCGTTAACTTCAGTCGGCAACTTGGCGGCGATTTTATCAGGTTTCGCCACTCCCTTAGTGGTCGGCAAGCTGAACTAAGTTTCGGAAGTTTCCGAAAATTTATCCCGCAACCGATCCAATGCTCGCTTGTAGCGCATCTTCGTTGCGCTCAAGCCCATGTGCATGATGTCGGCAATCTCTTGAAACTCGAGCTCTGCGACAAAACGTAGCACCAGAATCTCGCGATCGATCGGGTTGACATGAACCAACCACCGATCCAGACCGCCTCGCTCCTCGACTTTGGGTGTCTTCTCGTCGGAAGCTTCTTCGAGCGGATCCAAACTCAAGGCGTCAATCAATCGACGCTTGCGCCGCTCTTTTCGATACTGAGTAATGCATTCGTTGTAGGTGATGCTATAGAGCCAAGTCTTGAACTTGGACTTACCCTCAAAGTTCTTAAGGCCATAAAGAACTTTGAGCATCACCTCCTGACAGACATCGTCAGCATCCCTTTCGTTCCCCAGATAACGTGCACAAACGTTAAATAATGTTCGCTGGTAGCGTCTCATCAACTCTTCATAAGCACGAGTGATGTGAAACAGCTCGTCATGGGCGCGCGCCACCAGCTCTTCATCGGTGAGCTCGCGGGGGTCGTAGCGCGTAGGCAGGGCTTGAGCTTTGTTCAAAACGAGTCGGGCCGACGGTCAGGACGAAAAGTGCCCGACAGGTCACGCCTGTCGGGCAGCTGCATAAAATAACAGATTGGCGTCAGCGACTGTTCACGCGTTGCTCGAGCATCACTCGATTGGCTACCGATACCAGCTCACCGGTATCGGTCAACAGGGTGGTTTTCACTGTGCCGATCTCTTCGATCTGGCCTTCGACCTCACCAACCTGCACTTGTTGCCCGACCTGGTACAACTCGCGCACATAGATACCGGCCAGAATCTGGCTGGCGATATCGCGACTGCCCAAACCCAGTGCCAGCGCCACTGCCAGACCGACCGAGATCAACACGATGGCGATGACGTTGTTCAGCAGGTCGGTCTTGACCTCCAGCTGGCCGATGGCCACGGAGATGCTGATGATGATCACCAGGCCCTGCGCAACGCGCCCCAGGCCATTGGCGTACTCGAGGCCCACACCTTCGGCGGCGCCACGCACCAGGCTGCTGACCAGTTGCGCCAGCAGCACGCCGGCCAGCAGCACCAGGGCCGCTCCGAACACCTTGGGCAGATACAGCGCCAGCACATCCAGAGTCGCGGAAACGCGCTGCAGCCCCAGCGACTCAGCAGCGGAAACCAGGAAGATCAGCAGAACGAACCAGTAGACGATCTTGCCGATCAGGGTCGAGACCGAGGCGTGAATACCGACACGAGCCAACAGCTTGGTCAGGCCGGTCCCCATCATCAGGCGATCCAGGCCGACCTTGCCAAGCAGCTTGGACAGCAGGGTGTCGAGCAGTTTGGCGACAACGAAGCCAAGCAACACCAGCACCAGTGCGACGAACAGGTTGGGAATGAATCCGGCAACCTTGGTCCACAGTGCGGTCATCGCGGAAATCAGGCTTTGGGTCCAGGGATCGAGTTCCATTTCAGTCGGCCTTATCAGCAGAAGCGGAGGATTGGGTACGGCGCGATACCGGCGCGACATGCGCCGAACCGTTGTTCAGGGCGATCATCAGGGCCTGTGCCCAGTGCCCCATCAGGCTGAACAGATCACCAGCACCGACCTGACGGTTGGCGGTCTTGAGAACCCGGTGCAAGCAAGCATCGTCGTCGTGGCTGGACGGCGATGACTTGAGCAAATCGCGTAGAGACTCTTCGAATGGATCGTGCATGCGCACCTCACGGGATGTCACGGCTAGACGTAGTAGCCAGCGGATGAGTCACACATCACAACCAACGCCAACGGCGAAAAAGCAGCACTTGCCCCACTGCCAGAAGGATCATCAGGCCACAGGCGACGAAAAAGCCGATCGGACTTTCGGAGCCTGGAATACCACCGACGTTGATACCCAGCAGCCCGGTGAGAAAAGTGAGTGGCAGGAACAGCCCGGTGATCACCGTGAAGCGATACATGATGCGATTCATGCGCTCACCCAGACGCCGATTCTCAGCCTCCAGCACCAGACCGACACGCTCGCGGAGCAGTTCCAGCTCCTCGAGATAGCGAGTCAGGCGGTTGTTCAACTCGTTCCAGTAGTCGTCGTCGTCCTCGACGAACCAGGGCTGTCGATTGCGCGCCAACTGGGCATAAAGATCGCGCTGCGGCGCGAGAAAGCGCCGCAAGCTGGCCGCTCGCCGACGCACCTGCAGCATCAGGCCGTGATCGGGACGGTAACGTTCGTCGTCATCGAGAGCATCTTCCTCACCGTCCAGCAACTCGCTCAATTCTGCAACTAGATCATCGACGCGACTGGTGAGATGACGAGCCAGCTCCAGCAACAACTCAGAAGAGGTTTTCGGCCCCTTGCCCGCCAGCAGATCGGCAATCAACGCATCGGTCGCGAGCAGCGGGCGCAGGCGCAGCGAGATGACCCGCCGCGCATCGGCGAATATGCGCACCGATACCATGTCTTCCGGCTCGGCACCCGGATTACGATTGATACCACGCAGAAAGACCAGCAGCTCATTTTCTGGCAGTGGCAACAGGCGTGGCCGAGTGTTCTCTTCCAGCAGCAGATCGCAGCTGAATTCATCCAGGCCACTGTTTTCGCGCAACCAGCGCTGTGACTGCACCTGGCCACGATCCCAGTGCAGCCACAGGCTCTCCTGCTCGCCTAGCTGCAGGCTGTCTAGTTCGTCGCGACTGATGCTGCGCGCCCCGCCGCGGCCATCGAGTACGAAGGCATGCAGCAGTGCCGAATCCTGATCCTGCATCGGCTTATTCCGGCACTTTCAGGGCTTGCGGCGACACGATCACGCCGTTGTTATCGGCGTACAGGTATTCGCCCGGCTTGAATGTCACACCACCAAAGGTAACCGGCACGTTCAGATCACCGATGCCGCGCTTGTCGGTTTTCATCGGGTGACTGGCCAGCGCCTGGACCCCCAGGTCGGTCTGCGCGATAGCGTCGACATCACGAATGCAGCCATATACCACGATGCCTTCCCAGCCATTCTTGGCGGCCTTCTCGGCCAGCATGTCACCCAGCAGCGCCCGACGCAGCGAGCCGCCGCCATCGACGACCAGTACTTTCCCCTGACCTGGCAGATCGACCTGCTCCTTCACCAGCGAGTTGTCTTCATGGCACTTGATGGTGACGATCTGCCCACCGAAGGAGTCGCGACCGCCATAGTTGGCGAACATAGGCTCGACGACCTGAACCAGCTCCGGGTAGGCATCGCACAGATCGGGGGTGATGTAGTGCATGACAAACTCCTTTCGACAATGAATGAACGACAGGCAAGTGGAAGACCAGGAAATGACCGCCACCAAACGATGCGTCACATCTTACCGCCAAGCACTCGCCGAAGAAACGTTACGATAGCTCAGACACCCGCAACGGCGGCCTGCTCGGTGAGCTCTACAGGCAGTCGCAGGTATTGCAGCCAGTATTCAGTCAGCGGCCAAACTTCGCGCTGCGCCTCTTTGCTGACCAACATTTCAATGTGCCCGAAATCGCTGCTGAAGCCTTTCTCCTTACCCAACAGTAGAAAGTGCCTCGGCGCGCTGCTGCATTGCTCCAGAAGCTTGCGACAGGCCCAGGCAGGATCATCGAAATCGGCTGCAGCTGCCACGGCCATAAGCGGTACGCTCACCTCAGCGAGGCCTGCCCACCAGTCCTTCCGCCCATCACCGAATCGCCCGAACAGCCTGAGCCAACGTAGAACTTCCAGCGCCAGCCCGATAGGTTCATCTTCAGGGCCGCGCTTCAGGCGCCGGCCGGACAGGTAAGGAAAGGCGCGCAGCAGTAGACGCGCGCCCCACTCTATCGGAGGTATCTTCAGCGGCCAGTAGCTGCGGCTGACCTGACTGCCGAACAACGCAACCGAGCTGGCACGCGACTGATCGAGATAACCACCACCCAACGCAGCCGCCAGGATCACCCCGCCTAGCGAGTGGCCAATCCAGTGCGCGGCCTGCCCGGTCTGCTCGAATAGGAAATCGGCGATGGCCGGTACGTCGTAGTGCACATACTGCGCCACGCTGTTGTCGCGATAGCCTTCATTGCGGGGCGAAAGGCCGTGGCCGCGCATTTCGGCGATCCACACGTCAAACCCCGCACGCGCCAGATAGGCGCCAAGGCCGATGCCCTTGGGCGAGTACCAGAAACGTCGGTTGGAAAAACTGCCATGCAGCAACACCACAGGCACGCCGCGCGCACCTTCGGCATCCGCCAGGCCTACTCGCGTCAACGCCAGCTCTACACTGGAATCCGGACTGTTGTTGGGCTTCAGGCGATAGACGTCTTCACTGAGATCGCCACGTAGCTCGGCACTGATCAGCGCGACGGGGAAAAGCTCACTACTGCTTTGCATGGATCGAAAAACCGCAATGGCGCTGTGCCACAAAGAAGAACGAAACCCATAAAAAACCGTCGGAGCGACGTTCAAATCGCTGGCGACGGCTTCGGGTAACTACCCAGAAAAAAGGCGGGATCAACCCGCCCTCTTTCCGCGTCAGCTACTGCTCTCAGGCAGGCTGCGCCTCAGCCAGGAAGAACCAGGTGTCGAGGACCGAATCGGGGTTCAGCGAGACGCTCTCGATGCCCTGCTCCATCAGCCACTTGGCCAGATCCGGGTGATCCGAAGGGCCCTGACCGCAGATGCCGATGTACTTGCCGGCCTTGTTGCAGGCGGCGATGGCATTGGCCAACAGCTTCTTCACGGCCGGGTTACGCTCATCGAACAGATGGGCAACGATGCCGGAGTCACGATCCAGACCCAGGGTCAGCTGAGTCAGATCGTTGGAACCGATGGAGAAGCCATCGAAGAATTCGAGGAACTCTTCAGCCAGCAGCGCGTTGGACGGCAGTTCGCACATCATGATGACTTTCAGGCCATCCTGACCGCGCGCCAGACCATTGCTGGCCAGCAGCTCGACCACTTGCGAAGCCTCGCCCAGGGTACGCACGAAGGGCACCATGATCTCGACGTTGGTCAGGCCCATCTCGTTGCGCACTTTCTTCAGCGCACGGCACTCCAGCTCGAAGCAGTCGCGGAAGGATTCGCTGATGTAACGCGAAGCACCACGGAAGCCCAGCATCGGGTTCTCTTCTTCCGGCTCGTACAGCTTGCCGCCGATCAGGTTGGCGTATTCGTTGGACTTGAAGTCCGACAGGCGCACGATGACCTTCTTCGGCCAGAAGGCCGCCGCCAGGGTGCTGATGCCCTCGACCAGCTTCTCGACGTAGAAGTCGACCGGGTCGCCGTAGCCGGCGATGCGCTTCTCGACGCTGTCCTTGATCTCCGGAGGCAGGCTGGAGAAGTTCAGCAGCGCCTTCGGGTGCACGCCGATCATGCGGTTGATGATGAATTCCAGACGGGCCAGGCCCACACCTTCGTTCGGCAGTTGGGCGAAGTCGAAGGCGCGATCCGGGTTGCCGACGTTCATCATGATCTTGAACGGCAGATCCGGCATGGCATCGACCGAGTTCTTGCGGATATCGAAGCCCAGCTCGCCTTCGAAGATGAAGCCGGTATCACCTTCAGCGCAGGAGACGGTGACACCCTGGCCGTCTTTCAGCACGCTGGTGGCGTTGCCGCAACCGACCACGGCCGGAATGCCCAGCTCACGAGCGATGATCGCCGCATGGCAGGTACGCCCGCCACGGTTGGTGACGATGGCGCTGGCGCGTTTCATCACCGGCTCCCAGTCCGGGTCGGTCATGTCGGAAACCAGCACATCGCCGGGCTGCACCTTGTCCATCTCGGATACGTCGTGGATCACGCGCACCTTGCCGGCGCCGATGCGCTGACCGATGGCGCGGCCTTCCACCAGAACGGTACCCTTCTCTTTCAGCAGGTAGCGCTCCATCACGGTGGCGCTGGAGCGGCTCTTCACGGTTTCCGGACGGGCCTGCACGATGTACAGCTTGCCGTCGTCGCCGTCTTTCGCCCACTCGATATCCATCGGGCGGCCGTAGTGTTTCTCGATGATCAGCGCCTGCTTGGCCAGCTCGCTGACCTCGGCATCGGTGATGCAGAAACGCGCGCGCTCGGCACGGTCGACTTCAACGGTCTTGACCGAACGACCGGCCTTGGCTTCGTCGCCGTAGACCATCTTGATCGCCTTGCTGCCCAGATTGCGACGCAGGATTGCCGGACGGCCAGCCTCCAGAGTCGGCTTGTGCACGTAGAACTCGTCGGGGTTGACCGCTCCCTGCACCACGGTCTCGCCGAGACCGTAAGCACCAGTGATGAACACCACGTCACGGAAGCCGGACTCGGTATCCAAGGTGAACATAACGCCGGCGGTGCCAGTTTCCGAACGCACCATGCGCTGCACACCGGCAGACAGGGCGACCAGCTTGTGATCGAAGCCCTGGTGCACGCGGTAGGCGATGGCGCGGTCGTTGAACAGCGAGGCGAAGACTTCCTTGGCAGCGCGGATCACGTTGTCCACGCCACGGATGTTGAGGAAGGTTTCCTGCTGGCCGGCGAAGGAAGCATCCGGCAGGTCTTCAGCGGTAGCAGAAGAACGCACGGCCACGGCCATGTTGTCGTTGCCAGCGCTCATGGTGGCGAAGGCTTCACGAATCTGCTTGTCCAGCTCGGCGGGGAACTCGGCGTCCATCACCCATTGGCGAATCTGCGCGCCGGTCTTGGCCAGCGCATTGACGTCATCGACATCCAGACTGTCCAGCGCTGCGTGAATCTGGGCGTTCAGGCCACTTTGCTCGAGAAAATCGCGATAGGCCTGAGCCGTAGTGGCGAAACCACCGGGAACCGATACGCCGGCGCCAGCCAAGTTACTGATCATCTCGCCGAGGGATGCGTTCTTGCCCCCCACATGCTCAACATCGTGATTGCCGAGCTTATCGAGGGAAACTACGTACTCTACCAAGGTGATCTCTCCACTAAGATGTTGGAAAAGCTCAGAATTCGCGTAAAGCCAGCTACGCTTCAGCCCTGCTGCGTTATAAAGCGGGGCTCCAGCTCGCAAGCCTTCGCACAAATTCTCGGGGGGCTGGATGCTCTGGCGGCGAACTGCCGCAAGATTGTGGCCTTGCCCTTGAATAAGTAACAATGCCGAAACCCCATGGGGCCGGCGAAAAACGCGGCCTATCATAGCCAAGAATCGATCTCAGCTTAAGGCCTTTGGCGCAAATGAAACGTACCGCTTTCTTCATCTCCGACGGCACCGGCATCACGGCCGAAACCCTGGGCCAGAGCTTGCTCGCGCAGTTCGAGAATATTCAATTCACCAAACTCACGCGTCCCTATATCGACAGCGTCGATAAAGCGCGCGCCATGGTACAACAAATCGATGCTGCCGCTGAAAGGGATGGCGTGCGTCCGATCATCTTCGACACCATCGTCAATCGAGATATTCGTGCGATCCTCGATACCGCAAATGGTTTCATGATCGATATCTTCTCCACCTTCCTATCGCCCCTGGAGCAGGAGTTGAGTTCGCACTCTTCCTACTCCGTCGGCAAGTCCCACTCCATTGGCCAGCACTCCAACTATATGGAGCGTATCGAGGCGGTTAACTTTGCGCTGGACAATGACGACGGCGCGCGCACTCACTATTACGACAAGGCTGATCTGATCCTGGTCGGCGTATCGCGCTGCGGCAAAACGCCCACCTGCCTATATATGGCCATGCAGTACGGCATCCGTGCCGCCAACTATCCGCTTACCGAAGACGACATGGAGCGCCTGCAGCTTCCCGACTCGCTGAAGAAGTACCGCGAAAAGCTGTTCGGCCTGACCATCGACCCGGATCGTCTCACCGCCATCCGCCACGAGCGCAAGCCGAACAGCCGCTATGCCAGTTATGCGCAATGCGAGTTTGAAGTGCGCGAGGTCGAGAGCCTGTTCCGCCGCGAAAACATCGCCTTCATCAACTCCACGCATTTCTCGGTCGAGGAGATCTCGGCCAAGATTCTGGTGGAGAAAGGTGTTGAGCGACGCCTTAAATAACCCCCGCAACATCTTGTTTTAAAAGAGAAAGGGCTTGAGACTTCGAGCCCTTTCTAGTTTAGGCATTAGAAACTATCGCCCGGCACACGCACCCAACCTTCCATCAGGATGCGCGCGCTACGGCTCATCACTGCTTTGGTTACCGTCCACTGACCATTTACCAGCTTGGCCTGTGCACCAACCCGCAAGGTGCCAGATGGATGACCGAAGCGCACCGCCTCACGCTCACCGCCACCCGCAGCCAGGTTGACCAGGGTGCCGGGGATCGCCGCCGCCGTGCCGATGGCTACCGCGCAGGTGCCCATCATCGCGTGGTGCAGCTTGCCCATGGACAGCGCTCGTACCAGCAGATCGACCTCACCGGCATTCACGTCTTTGCTACTGGACGTGCGGTAATCCTTGGGCGGGCTGACGAAGGCGATCTTCGGGGTGTGCTGACGTGTCGCAGCCTCCTCGGCCGTTTTGATCAGTCCCATGCGTAGCGCTGCAGCAATACGGATCTGCTCAAAACGCGCCAACTGCGCCGGGTCGCCGTTGATGGCGTCGCGCAGTTCGGTGCCCTGATAGCCGATATCTTCGGCATTGACGAAGATCGTCGGGATACCAGCCGTGATCATGGTCGCCTTGAAGGTACCGATGCCGGGCACTTCAAGCTCATCCACCAGGTTACCGGTGGGAAACATCGAACCGCCCTCCTCGCCGTCATCGGACGGATCGAGGAATTCCAGCACGATCTCCGCCGCCGGAAAGGTCACACCATCGAGTTCGAAATCGCCGGTTTCCTGCACCTGGCTGTTGGTGATCGGCACATGGGCGATGATGGTTTTCTGGATATTGGCCTGCCAGATGCGCACCACGCAGGTACCGTTGTCGGGAATCCGCTCGGGATCGACCAAGCCGGCGTGAATGGCGAAGGCACCGGCTGCGGTCGAGAGATTGCCGCAGTTGCCGCTCCAGTCGACGAAAGCCTTGTCGATGGAGACCTGGCCGTAGAGGTAGTCGACGTCGTGCTCGGGCTGGCGGCTCTTCGACAGGATCACGCACTTGGAAGTGCTCGAGGTAGCGCCGCCCATGCCGTCGATCTGCGCGGCATACGGATCGGGGCTGCCGATCACGCGCATGAACAGCTTGTCGCGCGCCTCGCCCGGCACTTGGCAGCGCTCGGGCAGATCCTGCAGGCGGAAGAACACGCCCTTGCTGGTGCCGCCTCGGATGTAGGTGGCGGGGATTTTAACTTGAGGCAGATGAGCCATGAGTGCAGTCCTGAAGTAGCCCGGATGCAATCCGGGATCGAATCATTCAACCTTGCCCCGGATTTCATCCGGGCTACGCGCTTATCTTCCCTCTCCCATGAATGGGAGAGGGAGCAGACCGCGTCATCACGCCACCGCGCCTTCGAGGAAGTCCTTGGCGAAGCGCTGCAGCACGCCGCCGGCCTTGTACACGCTGACATCCGCCGCGGTATCCAGGCGGCAGGTCACCGGCACGCGCACTACCTCACCGCTGCGGCGATTGACCACCAGGGTCAGCTCGCAACGCGGCGAAATGTCGCCCTCGATGTCATAGGTTTCGGTGCCGTCCAGCCCCAGGGTCAGGCGCGTGGTGCCCGCTTTGAACTCCACCGGCAGCACACCCATGCCCACCAGATTGGTGCGGTGGATGCGCTCGAAGCCCTCGGCGACGATCACCTCCACGCCTGCCAAACGCACGCCCTTGGCCGCCCAGTCACGGGACGAGCCCTGGCCGTAGTCGGCACCGGCAATGATGATCAGGTTCTGCTTGCGGTTCATGTAGGTTTCGATGGCCTCCCACATACGCATCACCTGACCTTCCGGCTCGACGCGGGCCAGCGAGCCCTTCTTCACCTGTCCGTCGACCACGACCATCTCGTTGACCAGTTGCGGGTTGGCAAAGGTGGCGCGCTGCGCGGTCAGGTGATCGCCACGGTGGGTCGCGTAAGAGTTGAAGTCCTCCTCCGGCAGGCCCATTTTCGCCAGGTACTCGCCAGCTGCCGAGTCCGCCAGGATGGCATTGGATGGAGACAGGTGGTCGGTGGTGATGTTGTCCGGCAGGATCGCCAGCGGGCGCATGCCCTTGAGCGTGCGCTCGCCGGCCAGCGCGCCTTCCCAGTAAGGCGGGCGGCGGATATAGGTGCTCATCGGCCGCCAGTCGTACAACGGGCTCTCGGCCTCTTGCACGCTGCCCAGGTCGAACATCGGAATATAGATCTGCTTGAACTGTTCGGGCTTCACCGAGGCGGCGACGATGGCATCGATCTCCTCGTCACTCGGCCACAAGTCCTTCAACGTGATCGGCCTGCCTTGGGCATCGGTGCCCAGCGCATCCTGCTCGATATCGAAACGCACAGTGCCGGCAATGGCATAAGCCACCACCAGCGGCGGCGAGGCGAGGAAGGCTTGCTTGGCGTAGGGGTGGATACGCCCGTCGAAGTTACGGTTGCCCGAAAGCACAGCCGTGGCGTACAGGTCACGGTCGATGATTTCCTTCTGGATCACCGGATCGAGCGCGCCGGACATGCCGTTGCAGGTGGTGCAGGCGTAGGCAACGATGCCGAAGCCGAGCTTCTCCAGTTCCGGCAGCAGGCCGGCCTCTTCGAGGTACAGCTTGGCGACTTTCGAGCCGGGAGCGAACGACGTTTTCACCCAGGTTTTGCGCACGAGGCCCAGCGCATTGGCCTTCTTCGCCACCAGACCGGCGGCGATGACGTTGCGCGGGTTGGAAGTGTTGGTGCAACTGGTGATGGCGGCGATGATCACCGCGCCATCTGGCATCAGCCCCTGGGCTTCTTCACCCTTGCCGGCTTGCAGCTTGGCTTCGTCGGCGATACCGCGCTCGGCCAGCGCCGAGGTCGGCAGGCGCCGATGCGGGTTGCTCGGGCCGGCCATGTTGCGCACCACGCTGCCCAGGTCGAAACGCAGCACGCGCTCGTACTCGGCGGTTTTCAGCGCGTCGCTCCACAGGCCAAGGGTCTTGGCGTAGGTTTCCACCAACGCCACCTGCTCCGGCTCGCGGCCAGTAAGCTTGAGGTAGTCGATGGTCTGACCGTCGATATAGAACATCGAGGCGGTGGCGCCGTATTCCGGGCACATGTTGGAGATGGTCGCGCGGTCACCGATGGACAGGCTGTCCGCACCCTCGCCGAAGAACTCGACGTAGGCACCCACGACGCGCTCCTTGCGCAGGAACTCGGTCAGCGCCAGGACGATATCGGTGGCGGTAATGCCCGGCTGACGCTTGCCGGTCAGTTCGACGCCGACGATATCGGGCAGGCGCATCATCGATGGGTGACCAAGCATCACCGTCTCGGCCTCCAGACCGCCGACGCCAATGGCGATCACGCCCAGTGCATCCACGTGCGGGGTGTGCGAGTCGGTGCCGACGCAGGTGTCGGGGAAGGCGATGCCGCCGCGCGCCTGGATCACCGGGCTCATCTTCTCCAGGTTGATCTGGTGCATGATGCCGTTGCCGGCCGGGATCACGTCGACGTTCTTGAACGCTGTTTTCGTCCAGTCGATGAAGTGGAAGCGATCCTCGTTGCGGCGATCCTCGATGGCGCGGTTCTTCTCGAAGGCATCCGGGTCGAAGCCCGGCGCTTCCACGGCCAGCGAGTGGTCGACGATCAACTGGGTCGGCACCACCGGGTTGACCTTGGACGGATCACCACCTTTTTCGGCGATGGCGTCGCGCAAGCCGGCCAGGTCGACCAGCGCGGTCTGGCCAAGAATGTCGTGGCAGACCACGCGCGCCGGGTACCAGGGAAAATCCAGGTCGCGCTTGCGGTAGACCAGTTGCTCCAGCGAGGCGGTCAGATCCTGCCGATCGCAGCGACGCACCAGTTGCTCGGCAAGTACGCGCGAGGTGTAGGGCAGCTTGTCCCAAGCGCCGGCCTGGATCGACTCGACCGCCTCGCGGGCGTCGAAGTAATCCAGCGCGGTGCCAGGCAGGCGCTTGCGGTATTGGCTATTCACGGTGTCATTCATGGTTATTTACGATCCTTGAGCGGCACGAACTTCAGGTCTTCGGGGCCTGTGTAGTTGGCGCTCGGACGGATGATCTTGCCGTCGATGCGTTGCTCGATGACATGAGCGGACCAGCCGGCGGTGCGGGCGATGACGAACAGCGGGGTGAACATGGCGGTGGGCACGCCCATCATGTGGTAGCTGACGGCGCTGAACCAATCGAGGTTGGGGAACATCTTCTTGATGTCCCACATGATAGTTTCCAGACGCTCGGCGATGTCGAACATCTTGGTATTGCCCTGCTCCACGGACAGCTCGCGGGCCACTTCCTTGATCACCTTGTTGCGTGGGTCGCTCACGGTGTAGACCGGATGACCGAAGCCGATCACCACTTCCTTGCGCCCTACCCGCTCGCGGATATCGGCCTCGGCCTCGTCCGGGTTGTCGTAGCGCTTCTGCACCTCGAAGGCCACCTCGTTGGCGCCGCCGTGTTTCGGCCCACGCAGCGCGCCGATAGCGCCGGCGATGCAGGAGAACAGGTCGGAACCGGTACCGGCGATCACCCGCGAGGTGAAGGTCGAAGCGTTGAATTCATGCTCGGCGTACAGGTTGAGTGAGGTATGCATGGCGCGTACCCAGGACTCGCGCGGTTTCTCGCCATGCAGCAGATGCAGGAAATGGCCACCGATGGAGTCGTCATCGGTATCCACCTCGATGCGCTTGCCGTTGTGGCTGTAGTGGTACCAGTACAGCAGCGCCGAACCAAGGCTGGCCATCAGCTTGTCGGCGATATCACGAGCACCCGGATGGTTGTGGTCGTCCTTCTCCGGCGCCAGGCAACCGAGTACGGAGACGGCGGTGCGCATCACGTCCATCGGATGGGCCGAGGGCGGCAGTTGTTCCAGTGCGGCCTTGACCCCAGCAGGCAGACCACGCAGGGCCTTGAGCTTGGCCTTGTAGCCAGCCAGCTCGGCGACGTTGGGCAACTTGCCGTGCACCAGCAAGTGGGCAATTTCCTCGAACTCGCAGCGGTTGGCGAAATCGAGCACATCATAGCCGCGGTAGTGCAGGTCGTTGCCGGTGCGGCCGACGGTGCACAGCGCGGTGTTGCCGGCGGCGGTGCCGCTCAGGGCGACGGATTTTTTCGGTTTGAAGCCAGGGGTGGTTTCGGTGGCACTCATGGTTATCTCCTCGACTCTTTTTGTTCTGCTGAGCTTTGCGGGGGGGGCGATTCGCTTCGGCCCACCGGCAGCGCTGATGCGGTGGGCTGAAACGAATCGTCGCCCGGCCCACCCTACTGTTTACTTCTTGCCGGCGGCGAACAGCGCGTCGAGCTTCTGCTCGAAGGCGTGATAGCCGATGCGGTCGTACAGCTCGGCACGAGTCTGCATCAGTTCAATGACGTCTTTCTGATGGCCGTTCTGGCGAATCGAGGTGTAGACAGTTTCCGCCGCTTTGTTCGCCGCGCGGAAGGCCGACAGCGGATAAAGCTGGACGGCCACACCGACCGAGGCCAGTTCGTCGCGGCTGAACAGCGGCGTGGCACCGAATTCGGTGATGTTGGCCAGCACCGGCACCTTCAGCGCCTCGACGAAACGCTTGTAGGTCGGCAGGTCGTAGGCAGCCTCGGCGAAAATGCCGTCAGCGCCGGCCTCGACGTAGGCCTGGCACCGCTCGATGGCGGCGTCCACGCCCTCGGCCTGGATGGCGTCGGTGCGGGCGATGAGGAAGAAGTCCGGATCGGTCTTGGCGTCAGCGGCAGCCTTCACGCGGTCGACCATTTCCTCGCAGGAGACGATCTCCTTGCCCGGACGGTGGCCACAGCGCTTGGCACCGACCTGATCCTCGATATGCGCCGCAGCAGCGCCGGCCTTGATCAGGTTCTTGATGGTGCGCTCGATATTGAAGGCCGATGGGCCGAAGCCGGTGTCGATGTCGACCAGCAGCGGCAGATCGCAGACATCGGTGATGCGGCGTACGTCGGTGAGCACGTCATCCAGGGTATTGATGCCCAGATCCGGCAGCCCGAGCGAGCCGGCTGCAACACCGCCACCGGACAGGTAGATGGCACGAAAGCCGGCACGCTTGGCCAGCAGTGCATGGTTGGCGTTGATCGCGCCGATCACCTGCAGCGGTTGCTCTTCGGCGAGGGCCTGGCGGAAACGCTGGCCGGCGGAAAGCTGGGTCATGAATCACCTCGGGTCTTGGATGAAGTGGCGAGCGCTTCGCTGTAGTGGCGCTCGATATTGCGCTTGGAGGCGCCGATGTGACGGCGCATCAGCAGTTCGGCCAGTTCGCCGTCACGGTCGGCGATGGCATCGAGAATGCGGTGATGTTCGGTGAAAGCCTGGTGCGGCCGATTGGGCGTGGCGGAGAACTGCAGGCGATACATGCGCACCAGCTGGTACAGCTCGTCGCACAACAGTTTGGCCAGGGTGCGGTTGCCGCTGCCCTGGATGATCCGGTAGTGAAAGTCGAAGTCGCCTTCCTGCTGGTAGTAGCCGACGCCGGCCTTGAAGGCGGCGTCCTGCTCGTGCAGCTCCAGCACCCGGCGCAGCTCATCGATCTCCTGCTGGGTCATGCGCTCGGCCGCCAGGCGGCAAGCCATGCCCTCGAGGGATTCGCGAATCTCGTACAGCTCGATCAGCTCGGCATGGCTGAGCGACACCACCCGTGCGCCCACATGCGGCACGCGCACCAGCAGCTTCTGCCCCTCCAGCCGGTGGATCGCCTCACGCAGCGGCCCCCGGCTGATGCCGTAGGTGCGCGCCAGCTCGGGCTCGGAGATCTTGCTGCCCGGCGCGATCTCGCCCTTGACGATGGCCGCCTGGATCAGGCGAAACACATGCTCGGAAAGTGTTTCCGAATCCACCTGCGGCATTGCCGGCGCATCTGATTCTAGCAGCATGATTGTCGACACCAATAACTTTCAATGGCGATAAAAATACGCCATAACGGCAAAATCGTCAAAGCAGAGCAAAGTATTGTCGACAATATTTTTCTTCTGCCACGCTCGCCGAGGCGCGACCTTACTTGCAGAAAGCTACATAAGCTGCTGTCAGCACGGAAAATCCCCATGTTAGAATCCACCTACTCACGCCCGGTTAACGCCTTTTGCCATGCCTGCTAGACTTCCCGGCAGACAGTTATATGGCAGGATGCCGCCAGACGCTGTCGCTCACCCGCCCCTGGCAATACCTTCTCAAGGACACATGAGACTGAAACCCTTCTCCCTGTTTCTCTGCCTGCTCACCTTGTCCTGCCCGGCCCTGGCCATGGGCAAGTCGATCTATGGCCTGAACGAATACATTCATATAGAAGAACTGGATCTGCAGGTAGCGGCCAAGCTCGACACCGGCGCCAAGACGGCTTCGCTCAGCGCGCGCGACATCAAACGCTTCAAGCGTGACGGAGAAACCTGGGTGCGCTTCGTGCTGGCCATCGATGATGCCCACGAGCGGACCATCGAACGGCCACTGGCGCGCATCAGCAAGATCAAACGACGGGCTGGCGACTTCGATCCCGAAGAGGACAAGAGCTACACCGCACGCCCTGTCATCGACCTTGAACTGTGCATGGGGCAGACCCTGCGCACCATCGAAGTGAACTTGACCGACCGAAGCGCATTCCAATACCCGCTTCTGATCGGCTCCGAAGCGCTCAAGGACTTCGAAGCCATGGTCGATCCAAGCCTTAAATACGCGGCCGGCAAACCCGACTGCACCGACGACGCAACCCCTGGCGAGTAATTCCCATGCGCTCTCTTAACCTGCATCTGAAAGTCCTGATCACCCTGCTGGTGACCCTGGGCGTTCTGATTACGGCATACCAAATCTTCATTCTCGGCATCCCGGTGACCGAGGACGAGACCGACGATCTGTGGAACATCGACGCCAAGGTCGAATTCCAGGCGACCCCGCGCGAGCCGGTGAAGCTGCAGATGTTCGTACCGCCGCTGAACCAGGATTACGTGAGTCTCAACGAGAGCTTCATTTCCAACAACTACGGCGTCAGCGTCAACCGTGTGGACGGCAACCGCCGTGTCACCTGGTCGGCCCGTCGTGCCAGCGGCAAGCAGACCCTTTACTACCGTCTGGTCCTGACCAAGCGCTACAGCGGTGAACAACCACCGGCCAAAGGCCCGATCTTCCGCGACAGCATCCCGGTCGAAGGCCCGGAGAAGATCGCAGCCGAAGCCCTGCTCGCGCCGATCCGCCAGCACTCGGCAGACGTCGAAACCTTCATCAGCGAGACCATCAAGCGCGTCAACAACGCCAACGACGACAACGTCAAGCTGCTGCTCGGCGGCGACGCCTCCACCGCCAACAAGGCCAAGGTGGTCGACCTGCTGCTGTCCATCGCTCACGTGCCTATGGAACGCGTTCACACCATTCGCCTGCAGGCCGAGGTGGCGCAGTCGCCGGAGCTGTGGCTGCGCAGCTTCAATGGCCAGAAGTGGCTGTATTTCAACCCGGAAACCGGTGAGCAGGGCCTGCCGGCCGATCGCCTGGTCTGGTGGATCGGCGATGGCGATCTGGTCAGCCTCGAAGGCGGCCGTCAGGCGCAGGTCAGCTTCAGCCTGAACAACAGCGAGATGAACGCCATTCGCCTGGCCAAGCTGACCGACGAGAACACCGACGCCAGCTTCCTCGAATACTCGCTGTACGGGCTGCCGCTGCAGACCCAGCAGACCTTCATGATCATGGTGATGATCCCGATCGGCGTGCTGGTCATCCTGATCCTGCGCAACCTCGGCGGCCTGCAGACCCTCGGCACCTTCACCCCGGTACTGATCGCCCTGGCCTTCCGTGAAACCCAGCTGGGCTTCGGTATCTTCCTGTTCACCGTGATAACGGCACTGGGCCTGTCGCTACGCTCCTATCTGGAACACCTCAAACTACAGATGCTACCGCGCCTGTCGGTGGTACTGACCTTCGTCGTGGTGTTGATCGCCGCCATCAGCCTGCTCAGCCACAAGCTGGGCCTGGAACGCGGCCTGTCGGTGGCGCTGTTCCCGATGGTGATTCTGACCATGACCATCGAACGTCTGTCGATCACCTGGGAAGAGCGCGGTGGTGGCCACGCCTTCAAGGTCGCCATCGGCACCCTGTTCGCCGCAACCATCGCCCACCTGCTGATGAGCGTGCCGGAGCTGGTGTACTTCGTGTTCACCTTCCCAGCGATCCTGCTGATCCTGGTGGGCTTCATGCTGGCGATGGGTCGCTACCGTGGCTACCGCCTGACCGAACTGTTCCGTTTCAAAGCCTTCCTCAAGGACTAAGACCATGTTCGGCCTGATCAAGACGTGGAAGGCCCTTGAAGCCAAAGGCATCATGGGCATCAACCGACGTAATGCGGACTACGTGCTGAAGTACAACAAACGGCACCTGTATCCCATCGTCGACGACAAGATCATCACCAAGGAGCGGGCCATCGAGGCCGGCATCGACGTGCCGGAGATGTACGGCATCATCGAAACCGAGAAGGAAATCGACAAGCTCGACGAGATCATCGCCGGGCGCAGCGATTTCGTCATCAAGCCGGCGCAAGGTGCCGGCGGTGACGGCATCATGGTCATCGCGGATCGTTTCGAGGACCGTTTCAAGACGGTCTCCGGCAAGATCGTCAGCCATGAGGAGCTGGAACAGCAGATTTCCAGCATCCTTTCAGGCCTGTATTCGCTCGGTGGTCACCGTGACCGCGCGCTGATCGAGTACCGCGTGACCCCGGACACCATCTTCAAGAGCATCAGCTACGAAGGCGTACCAGACATCCGCATCATCGTGCTGATGGGCTATCCGGTGATGGCCATGCTGCGCTTGCCCACCCGCCAGTCCAACGGCAAGGCCAACCTGCACCAGGGCGCCATCGGCGTGGGTGTGGACCTCGCCACGGGTGTGACCCTGCGCGGCACCTGGCTGAACAACAAGATCAGCAAGCACCCGGACACCACCAACGCGGTGGACGGTGTGCAACTGCCGAACTGGGACGGTTTCATGAAGCTCGCCGCCGGCTGTTACGAATTGTGCGGCCTGGGCTACATCGGTGTGGACATGGTGCTGGATCAGGACAAGGGCCCGTTGATTCTCGAGCTCAACGCCCGCCCCGGCCTGAACATCCAGATCGCCAACGACTGCGGCCTGACCCATCGTGCTCACGCCGTAGAAGCTCGCCTGGAAGAATTGAAGGCCAAGGGCATTCAGGAAGATGCCGAAGAGCGCGTACGTTTCTCCCAGGAGCTGTTTGGCCATATCGTCAGCAAGGAAGTCTGACGCTCGGCTACCGTAGCGTCGCGCCAGGTCACCCCGACCTGGCGCGCCCAAGGCTGGCTCAACGCACGATTGCCAGCTCGAACGCTCCTTCGTCCGCATGCGCATGCCGCTGCATGCCCGCCGCATCCACAGCCAGGTCCTGCAACGGCCGCTTGAACGGCTTGTTGTCCAGCGTCTGCAGACTGCGATCCTCGTCGGTAGTGATCAGCAGTACGTAACGCTCACCACGTTCGGCGCGCACCTGCACCGTGCCCTCGATGTAGGCGTAGCGGTACCAGGTCTCCGGATGCAGCTGATAAACCGCGTCGCTGACCAGTCGGGTCGGCCGCTTGGCCTCGTCGAGAAACAGCAGCGATGGATAGACCACCTGGCGGTTGGCAAAACTGCGCACACGCAATCCATAACTTTGCCGCGATGTCGGCAGTTTCAGCGCAGCGTAATAACTGCGCCCCATCGGGAAGTCGAAACTGGGCGAGAAGCGATCCAGCTCTTCATAGCGAGGCTCCTCAGCCGACAACACACTGAAGTCGCTGTCGCGCAGTTGCCCGCAACAACGAATCGACAATTCGCCATACAGGTTTTCACCACGCGCCTGACTGCCCTCAAGCAGCGCCTGCATGGCAGCGCTAGGCTGGCCATCGAGCATCGGCAACGACGGTTTGCTGCGCTCGAACTCGATCTGCCGACCCTCGCTGTAGCGCACCGATGAAGCAGTCGTGCTGGAAGCAGAGGTTTGCTGCTGGGTAGGCACGGGCGAATTGTGAGTCCGCCCCTGTTCGTCGACCCAGGTGTAATAGGGGCTGTCGTAGCTGCCACGGGTAAAACCTCGCCCTTCCAGCACGGCCGAGTCGATGTACTCCCCTGCCCGTTCCCCGGTGGCCAATACCTGATCGCGATCCGACGCACCGGCAATCTGTGCGCCGGCATAAAAACTGTTCTGCAGTTGGCCATTGCCATCGACCCAGGTGAAATAGCGGCGCTTGCTCTCCCCCGTGCTTGGCGCACTACCCGGCCAGGCACCGCCGTCTCCGAGCCGCGTCTGATCGCTCTGTTCAGCGCGGCGCTTGGCCTGGCCCTGCTGCTCGGCGAAACGGTTATCGACGAAAGTGTTGTGCACCCTTCCAAGATCATCGACCCAGGTCAGGTAACGGCTGCTGGCAGTGGCCTGCACCCAGGGCAACAATGCCAAGACGATAATCAGACTGCGCATCGCCTCAGAACCTCGAGGTGTAGGTCATGGCAAAGATATAGGCCTTGACCGTGGTTTCGATATTGAGCCCGGCATAGGGGTTGTAGACCAAGTTGTCCAGCCCTTCGCAGCTGACGTTGCAGCTACTGCCGGCAGGAATGCTTTGCTTGGAAACGAAATAGTTGAAGCCGACATCGATGGTGGTGTCCTTGTCCCAACGATAACCCAGGCCAAGACCATAGAGATCGGCATCACCGACGGGAGCGAGCACGTCGGCCTTGTTCTTGGGAATGGCCGAGGGGCGGTACTCGTAGCCGGCACGCAGGGCCAGGCGATCATTGACGTCGTACTGCACGCCGACACCCCAGTTCCAGGTGTCGCGATAGCCGCGATCGAGAATGATGCTGCGATCGGTGGCGTTGCCACCGCCGAAGGTCTTGGCGATACGTAACAGATCTAGCTCGCGATCGAACTCGATCTCGAAATTGTTCCAGTCGCTATAGCCGACCCAGCGCAGGTCCAGGTTGAACTGCCACTTGTCGAACGGACGTACCTTGATACCGGTGCTGAAAGCATCTGGATAGGTCAGCTTGAGCGAGGCATTACCGCTCTCTTCGTCGGCCCCATAGGGGAACAGGGGACTGAGAATTTTTCCGGCGAGAGCCTCCTGAAAGCCTTGCCAGAAGCCGGCCCAGTCCTCGGTATAGTCGACGCGGTACTTGCCCTTGAGATTCATGCGCGACTCACTCTGGTAAGTCGCGCCCCAGGCGAACCAGTCGGTCGGCTCCCAGAGGATGCCCAGGTTGTAGCTCGGCGACAGACTCTGCTGCAAATCCAGATCCATATTGGCCAGCGAATCGAAAGGGCCGATCTTGCCACCACAGACATTAATCAACGATCCAATAATGTCATCCATCCCCGGCAGACAAAGCGCCTCGTTGAGGATACGGGTCAGACCGGTGAGCATGCCGGGGTTGCGAAAGTTCTGGTTGAGCGCCACGGCCTGATGGGAAAAGCCGATGGACAAGCCCAGCGACAACTCATCATTGACTTGGTAGGCCAACGATGGAGAGAAATAGGTGATGCGCTGCAAGGACACCTGACGCCCCTGGAAGCGACCTGGATCGTCGTCGGAGTCGCGGGAGTAGCCCAGCGCCATCGGCGCATAGACGTTGGTGGCGAAAGTGAACTTGGAGCCAGGCGGGTTGATCGACAAACCGGCCAGCGGCGCCACCAGCACCGGCAACTCGGTCATGCCGCCGACACCCGGCAAGTACATGGTCGGAGTTAAAGTGCGACTACTGGAGTTTTTGACGGGATCGTCGTCGTAACCCATGAAGCCGTACCCTTCTCTGGCTTCGAATTTGGCACGGATATCCATCACGCCGCTGAGCAGCTTGACCGTAGTCTGTCGCCCCTTGAGCTTGCTCAGTGCCGCCGGGTTGTAGTGCACGGCATCGATACCGGTGATATCGGCGGTGACGGCGTTACCCATGGCCATGGCCTTGGGGTTGCCGATGGTCAGGTTGTTGGCCAGTTGCGCCTGGGCAGGCAGGACGCAGGCCGCGCCGAGCCCCACCAGCAGCAGAGCCTGCAGCTTGGCAAGATGAGTCATATCAGGTTCGCTCGCTGCTTACTCGGCCTTGAGACCCTTGATATCCAGGGGCATGGAGATACCGAGCAGGACATCGGGCGAATCTTCGGTCATGCCGAAACCGGCATTGACGTTGACGATAGTATTGGGCGCCGTACGCAGACCCAGCGAGAAATTCATCACTGCACTGGTCTGTTCGTTGCCCTCGAAGGTGGCGTCGCTGAACTTGAACTTGGGTGCCAGGTTGTGGGCCATCTGGAAGGAGGTGGCTAGCGACACGTCGTAAGACAGCGCGTAAGCGAAGCCCATGCTCAGCGACAGGCTGGAGCCCGGATCAACTTCCTCCAGCAAGCGTCCGCCACGCACCTGATCGGCGTCGCGAATCGGCAGGTTGTAGGTGTAGCCAAGGGAGCCGAACAGCACCACCGGATCGATCACGTAAGAGAGATTCGCGCCGACGCCCAGGCTGTAGTAGCCACTGCCCGTGGCCAGGCCATTGTCCAGGTTGACGTCATAGGGACTGTCGCCGGTCGGCAGACCCAGAGTCGCGAAGAGCGTGGTAACCGGCCGACCGCGCACCGACGACCAGGGCTGCCAGCGAAAGCTGGCGGAGATATCGCCGAGGCTGTAGGTACTGAGGTCACGCTCTGTATCGTACTTGGCCAGAAACGGCACGCGCATGCTGAAGGTGAGGTTGTCCCACACCCCGTAATCGAAGGTGAAGGAATTGGTGAAGGTATGCTGCGCCTCGCTCTGGCCGATTACACTGTAGATGTTCTCCCCGGTACGCACAGTCTGGATCTGCGTATCACGCAACAACGAGTAGTCGAAGCCGTAGGTCAGCGTCCGCTCGCCCTTCTTGAGCAGGGTGTAGCTCTTCTCCGCAGCCTGGAAGACCTCCTCCAGCGCCTTGGCGCTGTCGGCGTCGTCCTCCTTCTTGGTCAGCGCATCGCGTGCGTCGTCGACCGTGGTCTCTGCAGCCATCAACGGCTGCGCCGCGACCAGCGTCAGCATGGCCAGCCATGCATACCCCCAAACTCCCATGACGCTATCCCCAGATCGTTATTGTTATGCCGGGCAAATCACTTGCGGCGAATGTATTGGATGTCGCCTCCCGACCCCAGTTGGTCGGCCTGATTCGTGGTGAACTTGGCCATCTGCGGAAACTCGCGGAAAGCCAGCATGCTGATGGTGCGGTCGTCGATGATGCGCAGGTCGCGATCGGTCAACTCCATGGCATTGGGCGGCTCGTTGCCGCTGGGAAAGATCACGAACAATACGTTCTGGTCCCAGATTTCCTCGAAGCGCACGCGGGTGAAACTGATGTTGCCCAGTGCCGGGTCGGCGACGAACACGTGTTCGTTGTAGACGTCACGCACCACCACGAAATGTTTGAAGCCGGCGTACTCGATGGGCACGATGGCTGGATGTTCCAGCTGCGCCAGATCATCGAAACCGGCGCGAAAGCCACCGCTCTTGTAGCCCAGGGCGGTGACGAAGCGCTTCATGTCGAGCAGGGAGAAACCACGACGCTCGACGATCTTCTCGGCCTCACCGAAATGCAGCAGCCCTTCCATCACCTGGCGCTCTTCCAGATTGCGCCCGAGGAAGTAGTCCAGCAGCGTGGTCAATGCTGCAGAACCGCAGCTGTAGTCATAGGCCTGGCGGATCACGTTGCGAAATTGCAACTGACTCATCGGCTCGAGCACCACCGACTCACGCAAGGGGCCGTTGGGCACCAGCGGCTGGGTAATGTTCACCGTGCCGGTAGGCTGCGGTTTGATGTCGACAGCCTCGGTAAAACCGTACAAACCGATCAGGCTGCCCACGAGAATTTCGATCATTGGTCAATCCGCGACTGCGTAAAACGAGGCAGGAGCCCAGTCGCGAGCAGCGACGGAGCTCCTGTGGATCGGATCAGGCGAGGATCAATGACCCCAGATCTTGACGGTGGAGCCGGCCATGTCCAGGCCATTGATGGCCACACCACCAATGCTGTTGTTGCCGATTTTCACCGAGCTGACCGAAACACCACCGTTGATGCCCGGCAGGCCGATTTCCAGCTTGTTGTCCTTGACGTCGATGGTCAGCGGGTTGGACTCGTCGATGTTGAAACCCGACAGGCTGACGGTATTCAGGCTCAGGCTGTTGCTGCCATCGCTGACACCGGTCTCGGTATCGGTGTAGACGATCGAGCCGATGGTGGCATCGAAGTTACCGGCGATGCTGATACCAGCCTGACCGGTGACGCCGGCCAGATCGGTGTCATCCAGCGCTTTGAGGTCGGCCTGGGCCATGAACGGGACAGCCATGACGGCGGCGGCAAGAGCGATTTTCTTCAGGGTCATCATTGTTGTTATCTCCACAGTTCAAATGGGGGTTCCCCGGGCTCTGCCGGTGACGTCCTATTCACGAGCAGCCTGATCGGCCCATGCCGATCACCAGACCTGCCGCGGCTTCCTTAGGTACGCCAGGTTTGGATTCGCGAAACGCATTGCGCTTCGAGATGGCTACAAGCTACTGACCCGCCATTCAACTGCCAGCCCATCCAAGGGATGGCGCATGGCTATTGCTTCCCCCTGCAACGCTTCAGGCCTCGCTCAGCAGCCCCAGACTTTTGCCTTTGAGCACGGCTTGAGTACGGCTGCGTACGCCCAACTTGGAAAACAGGTTATGCAGGTGCCACTTGATGGTGGCCTCGGACAAATGCACCGCCTGGGCGATATCGCGATTCGACAGCCCGGCCGCCACGAGCCGCAGGATTTCTCGTTCTCGATGGCTAACATCCTGATTTTCATCGAAACTTTCAGGGTCGATAGACAATCTCCGGCACTGTTCGCGAAGCGTTTCAGCGACACCTTGCCAGGCGGATGCTCGTTTGGGCTCGGCACTTTTCCAAGCATCCCAGAGCGGCAGCAGCCACAGAGCATCGTCCTGAAACAGCCGGCGATAGCCGCATTGCCAAGCTTCCTCCAGCGTTGTACGCAACAGCGCGAAGGCTTTTTCGCTGTTACCTTTGCGCCAGTACGCCACAGAAAGTAACAGGCTCAGACGCAGACGCCGGTCACGCTGGTGCTCGGCGCCCTGCTTGGCCAGACACGCCTCCAGGCTGGCCTGGGCTTTTTCCACCCTACGCTCGCTCAGCGCCAGGCGCGCCTCACTCAGCGCCAACGCAGTATGGGCATCGCCATAACGTTCGATCGGCAGCGCTGCAAGGTGGCGCTCCAACTGCAAGTAGATGCGCTGCGCTTCATTAGGCCGGCGCAGCCACAGCAGGAACTGCACCTTGCAGCCCATGGCGATGGCGAACACCCGTTCGTAGCCCGGCCCCTGCAAGCCGGCCAGCCATTCATCCAGCTCCTCCAACCCCTGCTCCGCGGCACCGGCGAAGAAACGTGCACGCGCCATGACCAGCCTGCCGCGGCTGATCAACTCCACCGGCGTGGCAACGTCGCGCCAGGTGGTGGCCAGCGGCAACTCGGCGAGGATTGCGCCATGTCGATCCTGCTCGTACAGCAAGTCGGCGTAGGCCAGGCCGAGCGGGCCGCCGACCCGACTACGCCGTCCAAACACCTGCTCGACCCGCGCCCGCGCTGTCTCGGCCAAGGCGCGGCCGCGCTCCAGTTCGCCATATTCCTTGCAGATCAAGGCCTCGATCAGGCTGGCCATGACGTGCAGGTATTCGCTCTCGCATTGGCGCAGGTTCTCTCGCGCCACGGCGATCGCCTTGGCCGCCTCGCCGAACTCGCCGAGCAAGGCGAACGCTGCTGCCTGCACGCAGGCCAGGCTGGCACGGAACACCGGCTGATTCTGCGGCACCAGGCCCAGCCAGTGGCCGGCGACCTTGAGACAGGCTTCGAGCTTGTCCTGATAGAGCAGAACCAGCGCCTTGAGTACCTGAGCGGCAGCCAACAGTTCGATCAGGCCAAAATGCATGCCCTTGCCGCGTCCTTGCATGAGTCGAGTGCTGACTTCCTCGATCAAGGCTTCGGACTCGGCGAATTTCTGCTCGAAGGCCAACTGCCAGGCATAAAAGATCTGGAACACCGGCTGCTCGGTGATCACCACCGGCGGGATGTCCTTGAGAATCGCGAGAATGCCGTAGACCCGGTTGCCGGCGATCAGCCTGGCCCCCTGGCGCTCCAGCAACTCAGCAGCGAACGCATAATCACGCGCGCGCAACGCGTACTTGATCGACTTGTCGGCCAGATCATGGCTTTCACACCAACGCGCGGCGGCGTGCAGCAGATGGGCAGGATCGCCACGCTTGGTGAGCCGCCCCTGGAGAAATTCGGCAAACAGATGGTGATAGCGGAACCACTCGCCCTGCTCGTCCAGCGGAATCACGAACAACTGTTCGCCCTTCAGCCGACGCAGCATTTCGTGCCCGTCCTGGCGCCCGGTCAATGCGTTACATAGTTCGGCATTGAATTCATCGAGTACCGAGGTCTGGTCGAGAAACAGCTGCACGGCCTCGGGCAGGCTGGCCACTACGTCTTCGGCCAGGTAATCGGCGATATTGCGCTCGGCGCCAGACAAACCGGCAAGAAAGGCGGCGCGGTTCTGCTGACGCGGCAAGGCCAACGCCGCAAGATGCAGGGCAGTGATCCAACCTTCCGTGCGCCCATACAACTGGTTGAGCTCGCTTTCTTCGAGCGCGATGCACTTGATGTCACGAAAATATGCCGCAGTCTCCGCGCGCGTCAGGCGCAGGTCTTCGGCCTTCAGCCAGAAGGCCCAGGCACCGAGTGTTGGCAGTTCGTCGAGAAAGCGCGGCTGATAACGAGTACTGACTACCAGTCTCACCTGGCTGGGCAGGCGTTCGACCAGATAGCGCGAGCTCTGGCCGAGAGACGGATGACGAATACGGTGAAAGTCATCGAGCATCAGATAGAGGTCTTCCGATAGGCCCTTGAGGTCGTCGAGAAACGCATCGATGACAGCCTCCACCGGCCAGCTGACTTCGCCCTGCAGCAGGGCCGTGGCGCTGCTGCCGAACCCGGGGCAGACGGCGCCGATTGCAGCGACCAGGTACTGCAGAAGCCGCGCTGGCTCGCCGTCGCTCTCATCACAAGACAACCAGGCGACACGCGCGCCCTGCTCCTGCAAGCGAGTGCGCAACTGACTAAGGACCGTACTTTTGCCAAAGCCTGCGGGTGCGCTGAGGATTATCAGGCGCTGCTCGCGAGCCTCCAGCAAGCGTTCGAGCAATGCCGAGCGCTCCAGCAGCGGAGCTCCCTCGGCGTGGGCGGGATACAGTTTGGTGCGCAACAGCGGTGCTGCTGCCGGGCAGGACGGATTATGACTGTTCATGATTCGAGTAGGCTCAGCTCGCGGGCACGACGGATGGCTTGGGTGCGATTACGCACCTTGAGCTTTTCGTAGATGTTGTGCAGGTGCCATTTGACAGTCCCCAGTGCCAGCGACAACTGCTGGCCAATTTCCTCGTTGGACATGCCTTTGGCAGCCAGGCAGACCACTTCGCGCTCGCGCTCGGTCAACCCCTCCTCCAGCACATCGAGGGCCTGCCTCGCCTCCTGGCCTGGCCAAGCGCTCAGCAGGCTGCGGATGAATGCCTGCAAAGCCGGCTGACGCTCGGCGGACTCCAGTTGCTGAAGCAGCTGGCGGATGGCCTCGCCCTCCTCGATGAACAGGCTGCGGGTCTCCTCTCGTTCCGCACCGATCAGGCACTGCACCAGCAGGCTTTGCGCGCGCTCCTGATAACCCAGGCGCTGGTAGCTCAGCGCCGCGAGCAGATCCAGGCGCAGGCGGTGCAACCCCTGCCAGCCGCTCTGCAGTTGACCGCGCAGCTGGGTGATCTCGTGCAGCGCTTCGCTGTAATGCCCACGTGCCTGCTGCAGGCGAATGCGGGTCAGGCCAAGCACCCATGACACAGGATTGAAGCTGCGCTGCTTGTAGTGGCCAGCCAGCTTGGCCCAGTCCACCGACTTCAGACGCTGCTCCGCGCGCTTGCTGCGGTCGGCCACCGGTTCCTGGAGAATCAGCGCGATCTCCTCACCTACCGCCTGCACGTAGAAGCGCCAGGAATGGTTGCGCGCCGCCAGGTTCTGCATCAGCACCAAGGTCGCAATCGCGTCTTTCGGGGTGTCTTGCAGGCGCTGAACGCGGGCCAGATAGAGCATCGCCTGGGCATAGAGATCGATCGGGTTGATTACATCGATCGTGGCCAGGGCCCAGCGCAGACGATCCTGCAGACCGTCGAGACGCCCCTGGTGGTAGGCGATCAGCGACTCGGTGATGGCCGGCAAGACCAGAGCCCGAGACTTCTCGCCAAACCAGGGCATCATGCGCGCACGCAGTTGCTCGAACAGCAGTTGCGCCTGCTTTACCCGGCCCTGCTCCAGACACAGTAGAACTTCGACGTTGGCCAGTTGCATGTCTAGGTAACGGCCTTCGAGGAAATGGTTGCGCTGTTGCGCCAACGCCAGCAGCTTACGCGCTTGCTCGGCCTGACCAAGCATGACATTGGCCAGGGCACCGACGGTAAGGATCGCCACCTCGAGAAACGCGGTGTGCTGGCCCAACTGCGCTTCTATGCGCCGGGCCAGGTTGACGCAGGTGTCCAGATCGTCCTTTTGCAGCGCAATCACCGCCTTGATCGCCAGAGTAGCCAGGACTTTGTCACTCAGCGGCCCGCTGCTACGCGACTCTCCCCAGCGTGCCAGCAGCTCGTCGAGCATTCGATTGGCTTCGCTCAGTCCCATTTCGGTCGCCCGGGTCCAGACATCGGCCAGCACCAGTACAGGAAAGCGCGCGGCGATTTCGTCCGGCACGTGCTGGCGCCACTTGTAGATGAGATTGAGCTGGCCGCGGTTGATCAGCTCCAGCCCGCAGCCATCGAGCAGCGCCGCGAGCATCTCGGCATCTTCGGCGAGGCAGGCGTGCTCGATGGCCAGGTTCTGCATGTGGTGATTGGTGAACCACAGGCTGGCATTGAAATGCAGTTGTTTGAAGCGCTCCGGGTCACGCTCCTTGAGGCGGCCACGAAGGAACTCGGCAAACAGGTTGTGGAAGCGATACCACTGGCGCTCGCGGTCCATGGGCAGGAGAAACAGCTGCATAGCCTCCAGTTCCTCTAGCAGTTGCTGGCCATCCTGGCGCGCGGTCAGGGCATTGGCCAGATCACCACTGAGCTGCTGCGCCACGCCCAATGCCAGCAACTGCTCCTGACGCTCGACTGGCAACTGCTCGAAGACCGAGCGCAGCAGGTAATCACCGACTGCATGCTTGTCGGCACCCAGTTCGGCCATGCGCTGCGTCGGTTGAGGGTGATTGCGCAGCCACAGGCTGGCCAGGTGTACGCCGACCATCCAGCCCTCGGTATGGCTGTAGAGAGCACCGAATGTTTCGGGATTGAGCTGCAGGCCGCTGCGCTCCAGATAGCTGCGTGCCTCATCCTGATTGAGCCTGAGCTCATCGCTGCCAAGCTCCAGTAGCAGCCCCTTGGCTCGCAACGTGGCCAGGCCCAGGGCCGGCTGCGAGCGACTACCGATCGCCAGGGTGAAATTGGGTGGCGCCAGCTTGACCAGACGACTGAGCGCCGCGAGCAGTTCGCCATCCTGGATCAGGTGCAGATCATCGAGTATCAGCAGCAGAGGTTCGGTACGCTGCGACAGATCCACCAGCAGGCTTTCCATTACCGCTTCGACCGGCACACGCATGGTATTGCGCAGGTAAGCCAGCGCATCGTCACCCAGACCCGGTAGTGCCCGTGCCAGTGCTTCGATCAGTTGCTGGAAGAAACGGATCGGCTCATCGTCATCGGAGCCCAGCGATAGCCAGGCAACCGCGCTGCCAGACTGGCGACGCTGCTCGGCCAGCATGGCCAGAGCGGTGGTCTTGCCGAAGCCGGCCGGCGCACAAAACAGCACCAGGCGGGCATGGGGATGGGCTGAAAGCGCGGCTTCGACCTGGGGTCTTGCCAAATAGTCCGCAGATGCCTGGGGCGGCGACAATTTCGAACGCAGCAGGCTTCCAGCGGCTGGACCTATCACTACATCCATGGCCTGGATCCCTTATAAATTATTGTTTGGGTACTCGGGGCCCTTACCCGTTTCACACGAAAAAGGGCCCTACATTCAACATCCTGGCACAGCGCCATACTAATCAGCCGAACGCGGCCGAGTAAACCCGGCGCGGGCTCTAGGATGAATGTTAGCGGCGGACTACAATCGCCCTTTCATCTCTTCCGACTGCCACGCATGCCCAGCTGCTTCCTGTACCCTCTTCCTTACCGAACGGACCCCAGTGACTACTTCCGGCGCATTCGCCATGCCCCCGGTGCCGTACTGCTGGATGCTGGGCGCCCGAATGCCGAGCGTGGACGCTATGACCTTATGAGCGCCTGGCCATTGGCAGAGCTGGCGCCGACAGCCGACGAATCGGCCAACGATTTTCTGCAACGCCTGCGCGACGCGCTGCAGAGCCTTGGCCATGCAGAAGCGCCGGTACAGCAGCCGCTGCCATTCGTCGGCGGCCTGATCGGTTACCTGTCCTACGACTTCGGTCGCCGCCTGGAAGCGCTGCCCGAGCAGAGCATGGATGACCTTGGCCTCGAAGATGCGCGGTTCGGTCTCTACGCATGGGCGCTGATCAGCGATCACCAGCTTGGCAGCAGTACCCTGCTGTTTCACCCGAGCCTGCCGCATGCGGAACGCCAGCGCCTACAGGCGCTTTTCGAAGCACCGCACAGCGAGGACCTTGCCCCCTTCCAATTGAGCCAACCATTCCAGGCCGATATCGACCAGCAGCGCTATCGCCAGGCGATCGAACGCATCCAGAGCTACATCCTCGCGGGCGACTGTTATCAGGTGAACTTCGCCCAGCGCTTTCAGGCTCCCTGTTCAGGCGATCCGTGGACGGCTTACCTGGCGCTGCGCCAGGCCTGCCCCACTCCCTTCTCGGGTTTCCAGAGCCTGGGCGATGGCAATGCCATTCTCAGTCTGTCGCCGGAACGTTTTCTCAAGGTCAGCGCGGGCCAGGTAGAAACACGCCCGATCAAGGGTACCCGCCGCCGTGGCGATGATGCTGAGGATGACCAGGCCCAGGCCCAGGAGCTGCTGGCGAGCCGTAAGGATCGCGCCGAGAACCTGATGATCGTCGATCTGCTGCGCAACGATCTCGGTCGCAGCTGCCGTACCGGCTCGGTCAAGGTGCCGGAGCTGTTCGCCCTGGAAAGCTATCCCAACGTGCATCATCTGGTCAGTTGCGTGACCGCAGAGTTGGCACCCGACAAGGATGCGCTCGACCTGATCGCCGGCAGTTTCCCGGGTGGTTCAATTACCGGCGCACCGAAGATCCGCGCCATGCAGATCATCGACGAGCTGGAGCCGACCCGGCGCGGACTCTACTGCGGCTCCTTGCTGTATCTCGACGTGCGCGGCGAGATGGACAGCTCCATCGCCATCCGCAGCCTGCTGGTCAAGGATGGCAAGGTCAGTTGCTGGGGCGGTGGCGGCATCGTCGCCGACTCTAACTGGCAGGCCGAGTATCAGGAGTCGATCACCAAGGTCAAAGTGCTGCTGGAGACGCTGGAGCGCCTGCCGGACAGACAGGCTTAACGAAACGCCGCGAAACCGCGGCGTTTTTTATTTCATCGTTCTTATAGGCTCAGCTTACGGTTCGATGCCTTGAGGAACTCCTGCTTCAGATCCTCATAGGTGTGCACCGCCGGAAACTGCGGGAACTCGCGGATCACGTTGTCCGGCGCATGGAACAGAATGCCGGCATGGGCTTCGCTGAGCATGGTGGTGTCATTGTACGAATCACCCGCTGCGATCACACGGTAGTACAGGCTCTTGAAGGCGATCACCGACTGGCGCTTGGGGTCCTTCTGGCGCAGCTGGTAACTGACCACGCGATCGCTCTCGTCGGTGATCAGACGATGGCACAACAGGGTCGGGAAACCGAGCTGGCGCATCAGCGGCTGGGAGAACTCGTAGAACGTGTCGGAGAGGATCACCACCTGGAAGCGCTCGCGCAGCCAGTCGACGAACTCGACCGCGCCCTCGAGCGGCTTGAGCGTGGCGATCACGTCCTGAATGTCCTTCAGCTTCAGGCCGTGCTCGTCGAGAATACGCAGACGCTGCTGCATCAGCACGTCGTAATCGGGGATGTCGCGGGTGGTCGCCTTGAGCGACTCGATGCCGGTTTTTTCCGCGAAGGCGATCCAGATTTCCGGGACCAGTACGCCTTCCAGGTCGAGACACGCGATTTCCACAGGCCACTCCTCGGTTGAGCCAAAAAGGAGCCGGCACTCTAGCCGCTGGGCTTGGCTGGCGCAACGCGACCTGCTTATAACTCGAATGAAGGACATCAAGCGCCTTAGTTATTTAGCCGCATAACCGGGCTTTGTTACCATCGCGCCATCACGCACACGATCTGGAGTCCTCAACATGGAACTCGACCTGGACGCGCTCAACGCCGAATTCGGCAACCAGCCTGAAAAGCTGGTGCAGTGGGCCATCGGACTGGGCAAACCCGCCATTTGCACCACCAACTTTCGCCCATTCGAAGCGGTAATCCTGCACATGGTCAGCCAGGTCAAACCGGATATCCCGGTGGTCTGGATGGACAGCGGCTACAACACCGAAGCCACCTATCGCTTCGCCGACGAGGTGACGCGCAAGCTGGGCCTCAACCTGATCACCTACCTGCCCAAGCGCTCGCGCGCCCATCGCGAGGCCATCGACGGTCCGGTTCCCGGCCTGGACGATCCGCGCCACGCGGCCTTCACCGAAGAAGTGAAGCTCGAGCCGTTCGCCCGCGCGCTGCGCGAGACCGCACCGAGCGTCTGGTTCACCGCCCTGCGCGCCACCGACACCGCCGTGCGTGCGCAGATGGAGCCGATCAGCATCAACCCGGACGGCCTGATCAAGGTCGCCCCGCTGCTGCACTGGTCCTCCAAGGACCTTTACCAGTACCTGGTCGCTCACGACTTGCCGAACGAATTCGATTACTACGACCCGACCAAGGGTGAAGACAATCGCGAGTGCGGCCTGCACCTCAGCCACTGATTGGCACTGGTTGGAACGAAACATGGCGCCCTTGGGCGCCATGTTTCGTTCCAGCGTCTGTTTCAGTGCATCGGCAACTCGACATCCGCAAACAGGTCTTCGAGTTCGGACTTGTTGTGGCACTGCACCGCCTTGGCCAGCATGTCGCGAGTCAGGTGCGGGGCGAAACGCTCGATGAAGTCGCACATGAAGCCGCGCAGGAAGGTGCCGCGACGGAAGCCAATCTTGGTCACGCTGGGCTCGAACAGGTCGTCGGCGTCGAGCACCACCAGATCCGGGTCCAGTTTGGGGTCGACGGCCATCTTGGCCACGATGCCGACACCTAGATTCAGGCGCACGTAGGTCTTGATCACGTCGGCGTCGGCTGCGGTGAATACCACCTTGGGCGTCAGGCCGCGATGGCTAAAGGCTTCATCCAGCTTCGAGCGCCCGGTGAAACCGAATACATAGGTGACGATGGGGTGCTCGGCCAAGGCTTCGAGGGTCAGCTTCGGCAGCTTGGTCAACGGATGCCCCTGCGGCACCACCACGCACCGGTTCCAGCGGTAGCACGGCATCATGATCAGGTCGTTGAATAGCTCCAGGCCCTCGGTAGCGATGGCGAAGTCGACGCTGCCATCGGCGGCCATCTCGGCGATCTGCGTCGGCGTGCCCTGATGCATGTGCAGCGACACGTCCGGGTACTGCTTGATGAAAGCGCTGATTACCGGCGGCAGTGCATAGCGCGCCTGGGTGTGGGTGGTAGCGATGGACAGCGTGCCCTTCTTCTCGTTGGAGAATTCCTGGGCGATCTGCTTGATGCTTTCGACCTTGCGCAGAATCTCGCCAGCCGTGGTGATGATGCGCTCCCCGGCTGGGGTCACGCGGGTCAGGTGCTTGCCGCTGCGGGCGAAAACTTCCACGCCCAGCTCATCCTCGAGCAAGCGAATCTGCTTGCTGATCCCTGGTTGCGAGGTGTAAAGGCTCTGAGCGGTAGCCGATACGTTGAGGTCGTGGTGCGCAACTTCCCAGATGTAGCGCAATTGCTGAAGCTTCATATATTTCCCTCAGAGCAGTAACAAGTCGTTGAAAACTACCTGCGTTGCCATTGCTGCGTTGAAAACAGGCTCGGAATGCTCATTTACAACTCGTAAACTCCGCGTCCTCGCCTGTTTTCGCCTTGCACTGGCTGCCTCGCCTACGTTTTTCAACGGCCTGGTGAGGAAGGCCAACAGCCTGCCAATGCCGTATATAACCATATTATTGGTTTAATCGAACAGCCTAGAACTTTTTAGAAATCCCCCTCTTACAGATCCCCGTGCCCACGGTGCTGCAACATGGGCACCAGATACACCGGCACCTCCGACAATTGCACGATTCGCGCTGCCGTACGCCCCAGCGGTATGGTCAGGCCCGTACCATGGCTGTGACTGCCTACGACCAGCAGATCAACCCCAAGTTTCTGCGCCTCCTCGAGAATTACTGCAGGCGGATCCCCCTGCAGCACTCGCACCGCCCGTATCAATTGAAGATCCTGCTGACCGTCGCCCAACTCGTCACGAAAGCCCTCCAGCACCCGCTGCTCGATACTCGCCATAACCGTGTTCAGCCCATTACGACGAAGCTCCACGAGGGTCTCTTCATCCAGGTAGGTCTGCAGCACGGATTCGGCGAACAGGCCCATGGGTTCCACCGCGTGCACCACATACAGATCGGCCTTGAAACTGCGGCTCATAGCGAGGGCGTGCTGCAGCACGTAGGAGGCATAAAGCCCCAGATCGGTGGCATAGAGTATCGATCGGATCACGCGGCCTCCTCGACTGCTGGCGCAGGCCTTTGATTGAGCTTAGCAGCGCATCAGACAAAGCAAGATCGACAGCGTTATTTAGGACGAATGGCTATATGCAGGCGGCTAGGCGCCTGCACGCCGCTAGGATCAAGGCAGCAACTCGTTGCTCACCCCATGAGGAACATGACCAGTCGCCACCACCTGGCGGGCCCTTTCGCAGTGGCCGGTCTGGTCGTCGAAGAACACGTCGGCGGCGAAGGCTTCCAGCACTGCCGATTTGTCCAGACCGCCCAGGAAGAAGGATTCATCCAGGCGGATATTCCATTCGCGCAGCGTGCGGATCACCCGCTCATGCGCTGGCGCCGAGCGGGCAGTGACCAGCGCCGTGCGAATCGGACATTCGGCCTCGGGAAATTCCTGCTGCAACGCGTGCAATGCGGCGAGAAATGGCTTGAACGGCCCACCTGGCAGAGCCTGCCGAGCGGACTCGCGCTCATGATCCTGAAAGGCATTGAGGCCGCCGCTTTGATAGACGCGCTCGGAGTCATCGGAAAACAGCACGGCGTCACCATCGAAGGCAATTCGCAACTCATTGCTGTTGGCCCGCCGGGTGCCGCCGGAAAGCAGCGTGGCCGCACCGAAACCGGCTTTCAGCGCATTGCGCACATCGTCGGCATGGGTAGACAGGAACAGATGGCAGCCGAAGGCCGCCAGATAGGGATCAGGGCTGCGCCCCCCCACAAAAGCCGCGCGGGAAATGCCGAGGCCGTAGTGCTGGATCGAATTGAACGCACGCAGGCCGGTATCCGCGCTGTTGCGCGACACCAGGATCACCTCGACGCGCTGTTCGCTGAGCCGCGTGTTCAACCCGAGCAGCTTTTCCACCAGGGGGAAGGCGTCCCCCGGCATCAGCACCTCATCCTCATGCTCTATCTGATAACGGCGATAAGCCTCCACCCCTTCACTTTCGTAGATCTGGTGGCTTTCGCTCAGATCGAACAGCGCCCGCGAGGAAATCGCCAGCACCAGCCTGTCCCCCAGCCCCTTGCCCATGCTTAGGCCTCCCGGCGAGCCTGAATGAAACGTAGCGCCTGATACAGCGCGCGCACCTTGGGCATGTCGAAACCTGCTGCGTCCGCGGCCGCCAGCGGCGCTTCATAGATGGCGTGCAGTTCGGCCGGCCGTCCCTGAGCGAAGTCGTGGTACATGCTCGGCAGGTAATCGGGCATACGCTGCGTCGCCGCCAGCAGTTTGTCCGCATAATTCTCCGGCATCGTGTAACCCTGCGCCTGGGCGGTCTGTACCACTTCCTGCATCATGTCGCCGATCAGTGCGCGGCTATCAGCGTTGCCCATCAGGCGCCGCGTGTCGGCATCGAGCAGCACAGACAGGCCGTTGTACGGGATGTTCCACACCAGTTTCTGCCAGCGCGTCTGCGCCAGGTCGCGCATCGCTGCAGAGTCAAGGCCGGTGCTGCGCAGCAGGCTCGCGCCTTCCTCGGCCAGCGCCAGGCGCGCCTCGTCGTCATCCGCCGGCCCCGAGTGGTAAGCCAGATTGATCGCCCCCAAGGCCTGATGCTCAACCACACCCGGCGCACTGCGATGAACGCAGATGTAGCAAAGCCCACCCAGCAGATGCAGATCGTCACCCAGCAACGGACGCAGCTCATCCTCCACCGCCAGGCCGTTCTGTAACAACACCACCTTGGCACCAGGCGCCGCAGCCTTGGCAATCAAAGGCGCAAGCTCGACATTGGCCGTGGTCTTGGCGCCCACCAGCAGCCAGTCACATTGCGGCATGTCCTCGATATCCTGGTAGGCCTGCACCGGCGCCAGGCGCAGGGCGCCGTGCACGCTGCTGTTCAGTTGCAGGCCACGCTCGACGACGGCGGCGTATTCGCTGCGCAGCAGAAAGTGCACGTCATGGCCGGCACGTGCCAGGAGCATGCCGTAGAAGCCGCCGATGGCACCGGTGCCGATGATGCCGATACGCGGCGCGGAGGTTTGGGACATCAGGGAAGCTCCTCAGCCGGGCGAAGCAGAGCCTCACCAATGGCGGTTAGCAGATCGGAATGGGCAAGACGCGCATGCAACGCGCCAAAGAAATGACCGTCCTTGACCAGAAACAATGAAGGCAGATGAAAGACCTCATAGCGCGCCACCAAACCGGCATTATGCCCGGCGTCGATCCAGCACAGGTGCTCGACCGGAAGCGGCATGCCAGGCAGCGTCTGGCGTGCCCAACGACAGCTGGCACAGCCCGTGCTTGTGAACACCAGTAGCGAGATGCCGGGAAGATCGAGCAGACGCCGATCAGCATCCAGATCGGTCAATTCCAGCTGTGTCGCTATACTGAAGCAACTGATATCAGTTTGCCTGTATTCGAGGTTGGTGTTCATGCGTAAGTTTCTGCGTCATCCAAGCGACATGCCGGTGGAACTGGTGTTGCGCAGACAGGCCTGCATTCCCCGGCAACGGCTGAACAATATCAGCCTGGGCGGGGTCGCATGCAACTCGTTACGCGGCTTTCGCCGCGGTACGTCTGTCGAGCTGCGCATTCCACTGCTCGGCGATCAGGCGCGTTATCCAGGGGTAGTAGCCTGGTGCCGACGCCAGGAAAACGATTACCTGGTGGGCATTGCCTTCATCGATGAGGACACCCTGTTTCGCGCACGCATGGTCGAACAGGTCTGCCAGATCCAGCATTACCGCCAGCAGCTGGAACAGGAATCGGGCCAGACCCTGGCCATCGAACAATGCGCTCAGGACTGGATAGCCAAGCATGCTGCCGAGTTTCCCTATTTGGCCTGATTGAGGCGCCGCGTTCATCCGCAAGGCAATCAGCCACCTCATACTGCCAATCTATGAGGCCCATTGAACTTAACGCCCATTGTCGCGCAGCCCCGTACGCGCTAAGGTTCGGCTCCCCCTGCACCAACTAGCTGTGCACCGCCATAGGGGATCGCTGGCGGCCGGCACCCGTGACCTGACGACCTGACCCGATGAATAGCACGATGGCAGATTTACCGATCGACGACCTCAACGTCGCTTCCAACGAAACCCTGATCACCCCCGATCAGCTGAAACGCGAAATCCCCCTGACCGATGCCGCACTGAAGACCGTCGCCCATGGTCGTCAGGTGGTACGCGACATCCTCGACGGCAAGGATCATCGCCTGTTCGTGGTCGTCGGCCCCTGCTCCATCCACGACATCAAGGCCGCTCACGAGTATGCCGAGCGCCTCAAGGTACTGGCCGCCGAGCTGTCCGACAGCCTGTTCCTGGTGATGCGCGTGTACTTCGAGAAGCCGCGCACCACGGTGGGCTGGAAAGGCCTGATCAACGACCCGTATCTGGATGACTCGTTCAAGATTCAGGATGGCCTGCACATCGGCCGTCAGCTGCTGCGCGACCTGGCGGAAATGGGCCTGCCCACCGCAACTGAAGCGCTCGATCCGATTTCCCCGCAGTACCTGCAGGACCTGATCAGTTGGTCGGCCATCGGCGCCCGCACCACCGAATCCCAGACCCACCGCGAAATGGCCTCTGGCCTGTCCTCGGCAGTCGGCTTCAAGAATGGTACTGACGGCGGCCTGACCGTGGCGATCAACGCGCTGCAGTCAGTCTCCAGCCCGCACCGCTTCCTCGGCATCAACCAGCAAGGCGGCGTGTCCATCGTCACCACCAAGGGCAATGCCTACGGTCATGTGGTACTGCGCGGCGGCAACGGTAAACCCAACTACGATTCGGTCAGTGTGGCGATTTGTGAGCAGGAACTGACCAAAGCAGGCATCCGCCCGAACATCATGGTCGACTGCAGTCACGCCAACTCCAACAAGGACCCGGCCCTGCAGCCGCTGGTGCTGGAGAATGTCGCCAACCAGATCCTCGAAGGCAATAACTCCATCGTCGGCCTGATGGTCGAAAGCCACCTTGGCTGGGGCAACCAGTCGATTCCGAAGAACCTGTGCGACCTCAAGTACGGCGTATCCATCACCGATGCCTGCATCGACTGGGACACCACCGAAAAGAGCCTGCGCAGCATGCATGCCAAGCTCAAGGATGTACTGCCCAAGCGCCCTCGCGGCTGAGGGTGGACATAAAAGAAAACGCCGGGCAATGCCCGGCGTTTTCGTATCCGCATTCACACGTAGGGAGGGCTTCAGCCCACCGCCCCGAACCGACACCTACTGGTGACGCGCACGTCGCTCCATGTAGCGTTCTACATAGGAGCACGACGGAATCACGGTATACCCCTTGCCCTCGGCATACTGCAGGGCATGCTCGGTGAGCGCCGCAGCGATACCACGGCCACGCAGCGCGTTGGGTACGAAGGTGCGGTAGATGTCCAGCGTCTGCTTACCCAGATCCATGTAGGCCAGATAGGCACGATCACCATCGACGGTGGTCACGAACTGGTGACTCGCCTGGTCATGGTGGATGGACAACCCCTCGCTCATCTTCTCTCCTCTAGCCGCAACCGTTAGCGGCGCATCTACTTTTACTTCATACCGTTGCTTTGGCAAAAGCGCAAACTCGGATACTGCCTCGGCACAGCGATCAGTCAAGCTTATCAGGCGCCGAAGCGCCCAGCCACGGGCAATCAGACGCTCAACAACGCAATGCAGAGCAGCGCCGCGATGACCGGGATCAGTACGGTGATGACGAAAATATCCTTGTATGCCTGCTTATGCGTCAGCCCCATGATCATCAGCATGGCGATCACCGCGCCACAATGCGGCAGTGAATCCAGGCCGCCAGCAGTGATGTTGGCGATACGGTGCAGCACCTCCGGCTCTATCCCCATTTCCAGATAGCGCGGCGCCAGGGTCTGCATGAATATCTGCAGGCCACCAGAAGATGAGCCAACGATCCCCGATACCACGCTGACCGAGGCGAACACCGACAGCAGCGGAGGCAGGTCAACGGCCAGTATCCACTGCGCGAACTGGGCGAAACCAGCCGTCTGAGTAACGACCCCACCAAAGCCGATTACTGCCGCCGTGTTCAACAGCGGCATGATCGAGTCGTCCGCCCCCTGCCCCAGCAACCCCACGGTATTGCGGCGCAAGGCTGGAAACATCAGCACAGCGACGCCAGTGGCGATCACCAGGGCGAGACTGGGCCAGAGGATCGGCTGCGCCTGGCTGAAAGCCAAAAGCCCACCCAGCGATCCTTCACCCGGTATGACCGCACCGGACAGGGCAAGCAGTCGCGGCAACAGAATGATCCCCAGCACCACGACGATCGGCACCAGCGCCAGCCCCCAGTGCGGTCCGCTACCCGGCGCGCCGGCCAGCTGTTGCATGCGCTCGTCCTGCGCATTGGCCTCGAAACCCTCGCCGCGCTCACGCGCCAGGCGCCACTCGCGCTGCAGATAGGCCATACCGAGGACGATCATCACCAGCGAGGCGAACAGCCCGATCCAGGTACCGGCGAACAGGTCAGTACCCAACGCGCTGGCAGCAATCACGTTATGAATCGATGGCGAACCGGGCAACGCCGTCATGGTGAAGGTACCGGCGCCGAGCGCCGTAGCGGCGCAGAACAGGCGCTTGGGCAGGTTGGCCTCGCGCATAAGCGTGATGCCTAGCGGATACATGGTGAAGATCACCACGAACACCACCACCCCACCGTAAGTCAGCACCGCGCAGACGAGCATCGCCACCCACAGCGTGCGCTGCGTACCCAAGCCTCGGGTAATGGCCTGGGCGATACTGCCGGCGGCCTGGCTGGCGGCCATGACCTTGCCGAAGACCGCCCCACAGAGAAACAGTACGAAGAACTTGCCGGCGAAGGTGAATGCGCCCAGAGGGCCGAATGGAAAGTGTTCAAGTAGCGCACGAGGTACGGCGACACCATTGGTGAGTGCCACCAGTATCGAACATAGCAATGCCGCGATGAAAATGTTCACGCCGCGCAGCGCCATGAAGATAAGTAGCGCCAGGCCCACCAAGAGCCCCAAATTCCCAAGCATCGGCTTTCCCCTCTTTTATTGTTTTAGCTCCAAAGTCGGGACAGTTATAACAGCTCGTACAACCGCTACACTGTATGGATTGCGTAACTGACTGTTTTTTAGCCAGCCCCCATAACCCGCACCCTGCAGCCTCCTGCCCGAAGAAAAAAAAACTGCAACTCTTGCCTTGGCTCCGTTTACTTACTAAAAGTAATAGGTAGTATGTACGCCGGCTAATTTCCCGCAGTTGGGGAATTGCTTTTTATGGAAAACTCCACCTCAAGGGGAACACGATGAACAACGTTCTGAAATTCTCTGCTCTGGCTCTGGCCGCAGTTCTGGCTACCGGTTGCAGCAGCATGTCCAAAGAAACCGAAGCCCGTCTGACTGCTACCGAAGATGCAGCTGCTCGCGCTCAAGCCCGTGCCGACGAAGCCTACCGCAAGGCTGATGAAGCTCTGGCTGCTGCTCAGAAAGCTCAGCAGACCGCTGACGAAGCCAACGAGCGTGCTCTGCGCATGCTGGAAAAAGCCAGCCGCAAGTAATTTGCGACTCGTTTTTTCGAAAGCCGCCCCAGGCAACTGGTGCGGCTTTTTTATTGCCTGCGACGGACACCGAACAGTTCCAGCAATCAGGCAATAAAAAAGCCCGCCGACATGATTGCGGGCGGGCTTTTCAGTGACTCAAAGATCAGAACGGGTTGTCGCTGTTGGCGACCACGCTCTCGGTTTGTGCGGCAATGGGCATCGGCATGCCGTCTTCGGCTGCAACCACCTCGCGCACCATTTCCCAGTCGAGGCGCAGGCCGCTCAGTTCGTCACGCTTGAGCAGTGCGTTGATCACCGCCGTGTGCTTGTCGACGACGGATGGATCGCCCTCATCATCCAGCGGCGCATGCGCTTCCAGATAGACCTTGCCACCACTGACGCCGAATTTGTACGGCTCGTTCAGAATGCGTACCGGAGTGCCGACCGGCACCATGTCCGCCAGTTCCAGCACGTTGTGGTTGAGCATACGGAAGCAACCGTGACTGACGCGCATGCCAATACCGAACTTCTTGTTAGAACCATGGATCAGGTAACCCGGAAACGACAGCGTCATCTTGTACGGGCCCAGCGGGTTATCAGGGCCAGGCGGCACTACAGTGGGCAGGATATCGCCGTCAGCGGCATGTTCTTCGCGGATCGACTTGGGCGGATACCAGGCCGGATTCGGCGTCTTCACCGTTACCCGACCGACACCCAGCGGCGAACCCCAGCCTTCACGACCGATGCCCAGTGGGAAGGTATGCACGACGTTCTGCCCTTTCGGGAAGTAGTACAGACGATACTCGGCCAGGTTGATCACGATGCCTTCACGCGGGCCCGGTGGCAGCACGTACCGTGTCGGCAGGATGACTTCGGTGCCCTCGCCAGGCAGCCAGGGGTCGACGCCTGGGTTGGCGGCGACCATTTCCAGATAACCGAGATCGTTGGCCGTTCCCAGATCGGCGAAAGTGTCCTCGTACTTGGCCTTGATCACTTGTACCTGGCCCACCACATCTTCGCCTGGCGGCGGCAGTGGAAGTTCGAGAGCCTGCACCGCAGCACTGGAGCACAGCGCGAGCAGCGTCAGGCAGCGGTTGACCGCAGAAAAGCGCGACAACATCCGGGAGTCCCTTGAAGAGTTGAGTGATATTGCGGCGATTGTACACCGCCGTTGGAAAGCCTGGCAGGCGTCAGCCATCCGCCCAGTTCGAGCACAAACCTTGGCGCTGCGCCTCGAAGGTGGCCAGACACGCAGGACAGAGCCGGCGGTCGCGCAGCCAGACCTTTTCCAGCGCCCGCCAACGCGGCTGCGCCGGTAACAAGCCGCCACACAATGTGCGATCAGCGTGCCCTCCCAGGCGCAACTGGCGAGCGACCAGGTGCACGCGCACCTCGCGACAGGCGAACAGGTCCAGCTGCTCATCCGGCTCGATCAGTTGATAGGCATAAAGGGACCAGGCGAGACGCGGCATCTGGGACTCCGTGACAGGTCGGCCACATTAGCCGAAAGGCTTGAGGCGGAAAAGCCTCTCCCAGTTCAGTTTTCCCGCAGCGCAGCGGTGTTCACAGCATGGGTTCGAGCGTCGGCCAGACGTTATCAAGCAGCACAGCCTGTGCGTCCTGAGTCGGATGAATGCCGTCGGCCTGCATCATCCCCGGCACGCCCCCGACACCCTCGAGGAAGAACGGCACCAGTGGAACCTGCTTCCGCTCGGCCAGGTCGGCGAACACCTGGGCGAAAGCGGAGGTGTAACGCGCGCCATAGTTGGGCGGCAAGCGCATCCCCAGGAGCAGTACCTCGGCACCGGACGCCTGCGATGCGTCGATCATCGACGCAAGATTCTGTTGCAATTGTGCAGGGGGTTGGCCACGCAGGCCATCATTGCCGCCCAGCTCGATGATGACCAGCTCCGGTTTGTGCTCGGCAAGTAGCGCAGACAGCCGCGCGGCGCCGCCTGCGCTGGTATCGCCGCTGATCGAGGCATTGACCACCGAGTGCTCGAAACCCTCTTCCTTGAGGCGATTTTCCAGCAACGCGACCCATCCCTGGCGGCTATCCAGGCCAAAAGCGGCGCTGATACTATCGCCGACCACAAGCAGGGTGCCTGCAACCGCTCCCTGAGCCCAGAACATCAGGGTCAAGGCACCACTGAGCCACCATGCACGCATTTGGAATCTCCATGACTTCGAGCATTCTCGCTGCGCGGAACCTTAGCAAAGTGGTCAGCAGCGCGGAAGGCGAGCTGACTATCCTCCATGATCTCGACCTCGAACTGACCAAGGGTGACAGTCTGGCCATCGTCGGCAGCTCCGGCTCCGGCAAATCCACCCTGCTCGGTTTGCTCGCCGGCCTCGACCTGCCCAGCGCCGGTGCCGTGCTGCTGGCCGGCAACAACCTCAGCGAACTCGATGAAGACCAGCGTGCGCGTCTGCGTGCAGAACATGTCGGCTTCGTCTTCCAGTCGTTCCAGTTGCTCGACAGCCTCAATGCGCTGGAGAACGTGATGTTGCCGCTGGAGCTGGAAGGTCATGCCGATGCCCGTCAGCGTGCGCGCGCATTGCTCGAACGCGTCGGCCTCGGCCAGCGCCTGACGCACTACCCACGCCAACTCTCCGGCGGCGAGCAACAGCGCGTGGCCATCGCCCGCGCCTTCGCCGCCGAGCCGGACGTGCTGTTCGCCGACGAACCCACCGGCAACCTCGACAGCCATACCGGCGAGCGCATCAGTGACCTGCTGTTTCAGCTCAACCAGGAGCGTGGCACCACCTTGGTGCTGGTCACCCATGACGAGCGCCTGGCGCACCGCTGTCAGCGTCTGATCCGCCTGGAAGCCGGGCACCTGATCGACCGCGTGGAGCCCTGATGAAACGCGTGCCCTTCGCTCGCCTGTTTTCGCTCGCCGCCCGCCAACTGTTGCGTGATGCCCGCGCCGGAGAGTTGCGGGTGCTGTTCTTCGCCTTGCTGGTGGCAGTCGCGGCCAGCAGCGCCATCGGCTACTTCAGCGCGCGCCTCAACGACGCCATGCTGCTGCGCGCCAGCGAATTTCTCGCCGCCGACCTGCGCCTGAGTGGCAGCTCGCAGGCCAGCCAGGAGCAGATCGATGCGGGGCTCAAGCTGGGTCTGGATCACGCCCAGGCAGTGGAGTTCTCCAGCGTCGTAGCCGCAGCTGATGGTATTCAGCTGGCCAGCGTCAAGGCCGCCAACAGCCTATATCCGCTGCGCGGCGAACTGAGAAGCGCGGCCGAACCTTACGCAGCAGAAGAAGTGGGCTCTGGCCCGCGTCCCGGTGAGGTCTGGGCCGAAGCACGCCTGATGGTCGCGCTGAACCTGAAGATCGGCGACGAGCTGGAGATCGGCGCCAAGACGTTGCGTCTGAGCCGCGTACTGACCTATGACCCGGACACCGCTGGCGACTTCTACAGCCTGACGCCCAGGGTGCTAATGCATCTGGACGACCTTGCCGCCACCGAGGTCGTGCAACCCGGCAGCCGTGTGCGCTTTCGCGAACTCTGGCGTGGCGATACCGAGACACTGGCTGCTTACCGCCAAGCCGTCGAAGCCGACCTGGAACCCAATCAGCGGCTGGAGGATGCCCGCGACGGTAATCGCCAGGTCGGTGGCGCACTTGGCCGTGCCGAGCGTTACCTGAACCTGGCCAGCCTGGCGGCGGTGCTGCTCGCTGGCGTTGCGGTGGCACTTTCAGCGGCACGCTTCGCTGCACGCCGCTTCGACGCAAGTGCCCTGCTGCGTTGCCTCGGGCTTTCACGCCATGAGGCACTGGCACTGTTCGGCCTGCAACTGGCACTGCTCGGGTTGATCGCCAGCATGCTCGGCGCGCTGCTCGGCTGGGCCGGCCAGCACGTGCTGTTCTATCTGCTGCGCGGCTTGATCCCCGATGACCTACCACCTGCCGATCTGTGGCCTGCATTGGCCGGCATGGCCACCGGCCTGGTGGCGCTGGCCGGTTTCGCCCTGCCACCATTAGCTGCTCTCGGCCGAGTGCCGCCGCTGCGCGTGCTGCGCCGCGACATGCTGCCGGTACCGGCCAGCTCCTGGCTTGTGTATGGCGCTGCGCTGGTTGCACTGGGCCTGATCATGTGGCGCCTGAGCCTGGATTTGAAACTGACGCTGGCGCTGCTGGGGGGCGGGCTACTCGCGGCGTTACTGCTCGGCGGCCTGCTGCTGCTCGGCCTGCAAAGCCTGCGCCGTATGCTGCAACGCGCCGCCCTGCCCTGGCGCCTTGGGCTCGGGCAACTGCTGCGCCACCCGCTGGCGGCCGCCGGACAATCGCTGGCGTTCGGTCTGATCCTGCTGGCCATGGCGCTGATCGCCCTGCTGCGTGGCGAGCTGCTCGACACCTGGCAAGACCAGTTGCCGGAGGATGCGCCCAACCACTTCGCGCTCAATGTGCTGCCAGCCGAGCGCGATGCCTTCGCCGCGCGCCTGGCAGAGTTGTCGCCGCATCCCGCGCCGCTGTATCCGGTGGTGCCTGGCCGGCTAATCATGATCAACGACGAGCCGGTACGCCAATTGGTGACCAAGGAAAGTCGTGGCGAACGCGCTATCCAACGCGATCTGAGCCTGACCTGGGCCGAGCAATTGCCATCGGACAACCTGATCACCGCCGGCAGTTGGTGGGGAGCCGAGCACGCCAGCGATCTGCCCGGCGTTTCCGTCGAGGCTGAACTGGCCGAAAGCCTGCAACTGAAGCTCGGTGATCGCCTTCGCTTCAACGTCGGCGGCATCGAACGCGAAGCACAGGTCACCAGTTTGCGCCAGGTTGACTGGGACAGCTTCCAGCCCAACTTCTACATGATCTTCGAACCGCAGACCCTGCAGGATCTACCCGCTACCTATCTGACCAGCTTCTACCTGCCGCCCGGCCAGGATGCCGAGCTGATCAAGCTCAGCCGAGCGTTCCCCAGCGTCACCCTGCTGCAGGTCGACGCGCTGCTGGCACAGCTGCGCAGTATCCTCGCCCAGGTCACCCTGGCCATCGAGTACGTGCTGCTGTTCGTGCTCGCCGCCGGCATCACCGTGCTGCTGGCCGGGTTGCAGGCCACGCTGGACGAGCGCATTCGCCAGGGTGCGCTGCTGCGCGCCTTGGGTGCCGAGCGCAAGCTGCTGATCAGCGCTCGCCGTGCCGAGTTCGGCCTGCTCGGCGCGGCCGCCGGCCTGCTCGCTGCATTGGGCTGTGAGCTGGTGAGTTTTCTGCTCTATCGCTATGCCTTCGACATGAGCTGGCAGCCTCATCCCTGGCTCCTGCTGCTGCCGCTGATTGGCGCGCTGCTGATCGGCCTGGCCGGCGTTCTCGGCACCCGCCGTGCACTAAATGCCAGCCCGTTAAGCGTGTTGCGCGAAGGCTGAGCTTGAAGGAAGGGGTTTGCTAGACTGGCGCCCCTTTCATCTTTCTGAGACACCATGAGCCGCTATCGTCCCCCTCGTCCCGCCGGTACTCCCCTGATCACGCCTGAAGGCGAAGCGCGCTTGCGCGCCGAGCTGCACGAGCTGTGGCATGTGCGCCGGCCCCAGGTGACACAGTCGGTGAGCGAAGCGGCAGCCCAGGGCGACCGCTCGGAAAACGCCGAGTACACCTACGGCAAGAAGATGCTGCGCGAAATCGACAGCCGCGTGCGCTTTCTCACCAAGCGCCTGGAAAAGCTCAAGGTGGTCAGCGAAAAACCATCCGATCCGAACAAGGTGTATTTCGGTGCCTGGGTCACTATCGAGGATGAGGATGGCGAGCAGTCGCGCTACCGCATCGTTGGTCCCGACGAGCTGGATTTGAAGCAGGGCCTGATCAGCATCGACTCGCCACTGGCACGCGCCCTGGTCGGCAAGGAACTGGACGCAGAGGTTCGCGTGCACAGCCCCAGTGGCGAGAAGACCTGCTACATCGTCGAGATCGGTTATCCCTGATTGAGCGATGCCTCGACCAAGGCCAGCCACTCGGCGAAGGACTCTGCCAGCCAATGGTTGCCCGGCTTTAGACCGGCAGGATCATAACGGCGCGCCCGCCCGCCGTACCAGTTCCACCAGCCTTGCCCCGGCACCTGAGCCAGAGGCACATCGAACTCCTTGATATAGAAGCAGGTGCCCGGAGGAAAGTCCGTCTCTTGCATCGACTGCTCAACAGCGAGTGATCAGGCCCTGGCGCGCCACGCGCACCAGGTCGATAACCGTTTGCTCAAGCTCATCGGCGCCAGGTGCCTGGATCACGGCCAGATCGAAACTATCCCGCGCGAAACGGCTCAGCGACTCGCCGTTCTGCACGAACTGGATGCGAAAGGCCCGCGAGCCGGCCCAGCGCTTGGGCCACCCTTCGAGATAACGCAGCAAGGTGGGTTGATGGCTACCGCCCAGCAGCACGCGCGGATTGCGCAGCAGCAGGCCCGAGGTAATGGGCGCCAGGCGAATAAGGGGTTGGGGACAGATCATGGTCGCGTCTCCGCCTCGAGAATCCCGCTGGGCAGCGGTGAGAGGCGACACCGAACCAGCGCTTTAGCGGAATTTCAGGCGCTGATGACAACACCCTGTGGCGCCCCGCAAGTAGCTGTTTAAATCGGCGCAGCGCGCATCCTAGAGAAGCCTAGGGCACACTGTCAAGGCACGCCAAAGCGCCACCCCAACCTTCGATTGGCTGGCGCATGAACTGCGCCCCCCCTGACCCTGCGTTCGCCTTTATAGGCCATGAAGAGGCGTTTCGTGCAGACCAGTCTGCGGCCCCGCGCAGGACGTGACGTGTCGACACGTAACAGAGCATAGTTGGCGATATCGGCGCCAGATCGCACCAATATTGGCAAAAGTGCCGTGATAGAGGGCTCGCTCGCGGATGAGCAGCAATGGCATGTTTCCTGCCATCGTCCTTGCGCGGTACGTGCCACTGGATGGGCGCGATTTTCTCGCAGGAAGCGTTCTAAAAACCCATCGAGAGCGCCCATGAAGAACAATAAAACCCTGCTCGCCCTCTGCCTTGGTGCCGGCTTGCTCGCCAGCGGCCAGACCCAGGCTGCCTGGTTCGGCTCCTCAGGCTATACCCAGACCAAATATCCCATCGTCCTTGGCCACGGCATGCTCGGCTTCGACAGCATCCTCGGGGTCGACTACTGGTATGGCATCCCTGCAGCCCTGCGCCGCGATGGCGCCAGTGTCTATGTCACCGAAGTCAGCCAGCTGGATACCTCCGAGGCTCGCGGCGAGCAGTTGCTGCAGCAGGTCGAGGACATCGTCGCCATCAGCGGCAAGGGCAAGGTCAACCTGATCGGTCATAGCCATGGCGGCCCCACCACGCGCTACGTCGCCGCCGTGCGCCCGGACCTGGTCGCCTCGGTCACCAGCGTCGGTGCACCGCACAAGGGCTCGGCGGCTGCCGACTTCCTCAAGGGCGTCAGCGAGGGCCCGGCCGGCCCGGTCGCCACACCATTGCTGGTGGGGATCGTCAATGGCCTGGGCACGCTGATCAACTTCCTCTCCGGCAGTTCCAGCACCACGCCGCAGAACGCGCTGGGTTCGCTGGAGTCGCTCAACAGCGAAGGTGCAGCGCGATTCAACGCCAAATTCCCGCAGGGCCTGCCCACCAGTGCCTGCGGCGAAGGCGCGTACAGCGTCAATGGCGTGCGTTACTACTCCTGGAGCGGCACCAGCCCATTGACCAACCTGCTCGACCCGAGCGACCTGCTGATGGGTGCCTCCTCGCTGACCTTCGGCAACGAGGCCAACGACGGTCTGGTCGGTCGCTGCAGCTCGCGCATGGGCCAGGTGATTCGTGACAACTACCGGATGAACCACCTCGACGAGGTCAACCAGACGCTGGGCCTGACCAGCCTGTTCGAGACCGACCCGGTGACGGTCTACCGCCAACACGCCAACCGCCTGAAGAACGCCGGGCTCTAACCGCCACGCCACGTAGGGTGCGCCGCGCACCGGATACCGGGAACGTCACGGCGCACCCTACGAGCTACTAGTGTTGAGTAATAGTTCGGCTCGCGAGCCGATGTCTCACTGGAACCTGCCGTGAAGAAAGTTTTGTTCGCCCTGCCGTTACTGATCGCCGCCAGCCTGGCATTGATGCTTTACCTGCAACCCGGGCACCAGCCCGCTCAACTTCCCTCTCCCGCCGCGGTTACGGCGACGCCATCCGCAGCGCAGCGAACCGCAGAGACCGCACCGCCGACCAGCGAAGGCAGGCCGAAGAAGACTGCCAAGCTCGCCCTGCCCAGCTCTTTCGTCGGCACCGAAGTCGACGGCAGCTTTCGAGTCGATGCCACCGGCAACCTGATCATCAGCGAAGATATCCGGCGCATCTTCGATTACTTTCTCGCCAGCATCGGTGAAGAAAGCCTGGATGCCAGTGTTTCACGCCTGCGCAACTACATCGACAGCCAGCTCCAGGAGCCGGCGCGAGCCCGCGCACAGGCGCTGCTGGAACAATACCTGAGCTACAAGCGTGAGCTGGTACTGCTGGAGCGCGACCTGCCGCAAATGGCCAGTCTGGATGCCATGCGCCAGCGTGAAAGTGCCGTACAGGCTTTGCGCGCGCGCCTGTTCGACAGCGAAACGCACCAGGCCTTCTTCGCCCGAGAGGAAGGCTACAACCGCTTCACCCTGGAGCGCCTGGCTATCCAGCACGACGGCAGAATGAGTGCAGAGGAAAAAGGCCTTGCAGTCGACCGTCTGCGAGCCTCCTTGCCTGAGGACTTGCAGGACGCCGTACTGCCGCAACTGCAACAGGAATTGCGACAGAACACAGCGCGTCTGCAGGCCGAGGGCGCCAGCGCGGTGCAAATACGCCAGATGCGCCAGCAACTGGTCGGTGCAGAAGCCACCACACGCCTGGAGGCGCTGGATAGCCAGCGCGAGAACTGGCAGAAGCGACTGGGTGACTATATCGCCGCGAAAGCGCGAATCGAGGCCAGCGAAGGCCTCAGTAGTGGGGACAAGCGTGCAGCAATCGAGGCGCTGGCTGCCGAACGTTTCGATGAGCGTGAACGCCTGCGCCTGGATGCCGCCGAACAGTTGGCGGCAAGCAAGAAGCCGTAGCGTCAGGCGCTGTCGCGCATCACCAGTTCGAAACCGACATCAATGCAATGCTGCTCCGGTGTTTCACCACGCATCAGCGCCAGCAGCATGTTCGCCGCCAGCTCGCCGATACGACCACGCGTGGTGCGCACCGTACTTAGAGCAGGATGCATCCAGGCCGCCGCAGGCAGGTCGTTGAAGCCGGCAATGGCCAGTCGCCCCGGCACCTCCAGCCCCAGTTGCCGCGCGCGAAACAACGCCCCCATGGCCAAGTCGTCGTTGTTGAAGAACACCGCATCGATCTGCGGCTGCTGAGCCAACAGACGATCGAGCAACTCGGCCCCCAGGCCTATGGACGACAGCTGCGGCGTCAGCAGTTCCAGCGCCGGATCATGGCGATTGAGGTAGTGCATCACCTGGCGATAACCCTCGGCGCGTTGCAAGGTACGCGGGTCGAGCTGCGCCGCGGCGAAGGCGATGTGGCGGTAGCCGCGCTGCACCAGGGCGCGGGTCATGGCAGCACCGGCCTCGATCTGTGAGAAGCCGACGCAATAGTCTTCAGGCTCTTCGCTCAGTTCCATCAGCGTCACCAGCGGGCAGCTGCTGGCACCGAGTATTTCGCGCGCAGCATCGCTGCGTTCGAAACCGGTCACCAGCAGGCCGGCGGGTTGATGCGCCAGGTAGGAGCGCAGCAGGCGCTCGTCCTCCTCGACCCGGTAGTGGCTGACGCCGATCATCATCTCGAAACCGGCTGGCATCAGCACGCGCTGGATCGCCTCGACGGTATCGACGAACACCGAGTTCGACAGCGACGGGATCACCACCGCCACCAGGTTCGAGCGCGAACTGGCCAGCGCCCGCGCAGCCGGATTGGGCACGTAGCCCAGCGCCTGCGCAGCCCGCATCACCTGTTCACGCAGCGCATCGGACACCCGCCCCGGCTGCGACAACGCGCGCGAAGCAGACATCAGCGAGCAACCCGCAGCCTTGGCCACATCGGATAGGGTGACGCGTTCAGCGGACCGGCGACGGCGTTGAGTCATAGCGCCTCCATTGTTTACCAGCGGGCGATTCTACCAGCCCCGCCAGCGAATAAAGCGCGGGACACGCCGCCCGGGGTAACGCCACCATGCAAGGAGCGTTACCACCTGCGTGCCCCGCGAAACTGCGAACCTGCCCAGGTTCGGCTGTACGCTACTCAGCCTGAGCCTGGGCAAGCTCTTACAAAGCGGCCTTCTCGGCTTCAGCCTGGACCTGATCGAACAGTTGCTGGCCGACCGTATCGACGACCTTCTGGATCGCCGGCGCGGCCTGCTCGCGCATGCGCTGCACTTCGGCCGGCTCCACTTCGTTGATCTGCATGCCCTTGTCCTTCAGTTCAGCCAGGGCGCGAGCTGCTTCCTCGCGGGTATCCTTGCGCTCGAAATCGCGCGCCTTCTTGGCCGCCTCCAGCAGGATGTTCTGCTCGGTTTGCGACAGGCCATCCCACCAGCGCTTGGACACGGTGACGATCCACGGGCTGTACACGTGATTGGTCACGGTCAGGTACTTCTGCACTTCGTAGAACTTCGAGGAGAGGATGGTGTTGAACGGATTTTCCTGACCGTCGACGGCCTTGGTCTCCAGCGCGGTGAACAGCTCGGAGAACGGCAGCGGCACCGCGTTGGCCCCCATCAACTTGAAGGTCTCGAGAAACACCGGGTTGGGCATCACGCGCAACTTGACCCCGGAGAAGTCCTCCAGCTTGTTGATCGGTCGGCTGTTGTTGGTCAGGTTACGGAAGCCGTTCTCCCAGTACACCAACCCGACCAGGCCCTTCTCCTCCAGTTTGTCCATGACCTGGCGCCCCACCGGGCCGTCCAGCACGGCATCGGCCTGCTCGGCGCTGCTGAACAGGAACGGTGTGTCCCATACCGCCATTTCCTTGGTGATGCCCACCAGCGTCGCGGTGGAGCCGACCATCATTTCCTGCGCGCCACCGATCAGCGCGCTCTGCATCTGGTCATCGGAGCCCAGGCTGGCGGCGCCGAAGGTGCGCACCTTGAGCTTGCCGTCGGAGGCCTTGGCCACTTCCTCGGCGAACAGTTTGGCCGCGCGACCCTGGTTGCTGTTTTCGTTGAGGCCGTAACCGAAGCGGATCATACGCGAACGCACCTCATCGGCATGGGCAGTGAAGCTTGCGAGCGGGCTGCACAGCATGGCAGCGGTGAGGATGGCGAGCAGCGGACGTTTCATTGGGTCTACCTCTTATTGTTGTGAATGTTGCCGGCGCGCAGGCGCCGGTGGGTCAACTCAGCGCAACCAGGCCAGCGGCACGGTGACGATGGCCGGGAACGCCACCAGCAGCACGACGATGGCCATATAGATCAGGAAGAACGGCATGACACCGCGCACCAGCACCTCCATGCGCAACTTGCCGATGCCGCCGACGACGTTGAGTACCGTGCCGACTGGCGGGGTGATCAGGCCGATGGAGCCGATCAGTACGAACATCACGCCGAAGTACACCGGATCGACGCCGGCCTTGATCGTGATGGGCGCCAGTACCGGTGCCAGAATCAGGATGGTCGGGGTCAGGTCGAGCACCATGCCTACCGCGATCATCAGCAACATGATCGCCAGTACCAGCAATCTTGGGTGCTCGGCCAGCGGCCCGAGCATGGCGCCGATCTCGTCCGGCAACTGCGCCAGGGTGATCATGTAGGCCGATACGGTAGCGGCCGCACAGAGAAACATCACCGACGCCGTGGTGCGACTGGCGCGGGTCAGGGTTTCCATCAGGTCGTTCCAGCTCAGCTCGCGATAGAGCAAGGTGGAAACGGCCAGGGCATAGACCGCTGCGACCACAGCCGCCTCGGTGGGGGTAAAAATGCCGAAACGCAGGCCGCCGACGATGATCACCGGCAGCATCAGCGCCGCCGCACCATCGATCAGCACCCGACGCCGCTCGGCTGCGCTGGCCTTGGCCGGCGTCGGCTCGGTGAAGCCGCGAGCGATCAGGGTCCAGGCGATGATCAGGCCTACGCCCATGATCAGTCCCGGCACCAGACCGGCCATGAACAGCTGGCTGATGGAGGTGTTGGTAACCACGCCGTAGATCACGAAGGGCATCGACGGCGGGATGATCGGCGCGATGATGCCGCCAGCGGCCACCAGCCCCGCCGAGGAATGCACCGGATAGCCACGCTGACGCATCATCGGCAACAATAAGGTGGCGAGCGCCGCGGTATCGGCCAGGGCCGAGCCGGACATGCTGGCCAGCAGCACGGCGGCAGCGATGGCAACATAGCCCAGGCCGCCACGCAGGTGGCCGAAGTACGCCTGGGCCATGGCGATGATGCGCCGGGAGATGCCGCCGGCGTTCATCAGCTCACCAGCCAGGATGAAGAAAGGCACCGCCAGTAGCGGGAAACTGTCGGCACCGGCGAGCAGGTTCTGCGCCAACAGCTGCACGTCCCAGAAATCCAGGTACCACATGAGCACGGCCGCCGTGAGGATCAGGGCAAACGCAATGGGCATGCCGAATGCCATGAACCCCAGCAGGGAGGAAAGAAATACCGCGACAGTCATCGACAGGTCCTCGGTGGGCAGTGCCCGTCTTGTTGGAATGGAGTCGGCATCATTCGACGTGCGCCTGGGCCAAGGCCCGCTGCGGCGTGTGCCGCCAGAGATTGACCAGTTGCACCACTGCGAGAATTGCCAGCACCAGCATGCTCGCCAATACAGGCAGCATCGCCAGCACCACGGGGTAACCGACCACCGTGCTGACATTGCCCCAGCCGAACTGCACCTGATTCCAGGCGCCCCAGGCCGAGAGCAGGCTGGCTCCGGCAACCAGCATCCAGCTCAGCGAATCCACCAGCCGTTGCGCCAGCAGCGGGAAGCGGTCCCGAATCATGCGGAAGGTCATCAGCTCGCCACGGCGCATGCTGGAGGCCACGCCGACGAACACCAGCCAGACGAAGGCCAGGCGCGATAACTCCTCGGCGCCCGGCCAGCCGGTGCCGAACGCATAGCGCAGCACCACGTTGGTGAACACGGCGACCACCATGAACGCCATCAAAACAGCCATCAGGCCGTCGGTCAGCCGATCGAACAGACGCGCAATGCGCCCGTCATAAATCGGTTCGGCGCCCAACTGGGCCGCTTGGTTAGCGCTATCAATTTCGCTACCGAGAGTATTCTGAGCGTCGCTGGAAAGCACCTCCGCGGCATCGCGGCGAACCCAGGCCTGGATATCAATCACCAGGCTTTGCACTGGCTGCTGTGCATCGACGACACGTACATAAGGCTCGCCCGTCGGGCTTTCGAGAGTGGCGAACTGGCTGTCGACCAGGGAAATCGGCATGAAATGCTCGGGCCGAGCCCCGACACGCTGCACCGCAGTGGCGTGATCGATATTCAGGTGAACGAACTGCAGGCCGGGAATGGCCTGACGCAGGCGCTCACGGTAGGCACGTTTGAGCGCCGAGCAGGCCAGCACGAAGCACTCGCCGGCGGCCTGTGCACTGAGCATCTGCTCGCATAGCGCATCCAGCCAGTGACGACGGTCTTCGTCACTGAGTGCAATGCCGGCACGCATACGTTCGACGTTTTCGGCAGGATGGAAATGATCGGCTTCGATATGGCGCCAGCCCAGTGCAGCGGCGACCGCCTGGCTGATCTCGCTTTTGCCGGAACCACTGACTCCCATGACCACGAGCGTGGTACGGGCAGGCAATGCGGAAGGCTGCTGTTGCATGGGAACTCCATGGGCACCATCGAGTGGGCCGCTCATTGTTTGAGCAGAATGTTAGCGCTATCCAAATCGTTCGACAAGCCTCCTTTTCACCATTCGCTTTGGCGCATTTTCAGCACCTTGCCTGCCCTACCCTTGCCGGGACTGCAGTGGCGCGCAGGCGCCTGAGTCGCGATCAGACCTGTCGGTTCCCATCCCGCCTGATTGCCGCTAGAGTGACGGTTGTCCGGATTCGCCCGATTGCCTGGTGCACGGGGAACGGCAGAACAACAAAAGGCTGCGAGCCAACGCACCATTGCAAGGAGTGCTCATGAGCATTCACATGCCGGGGGCCTGCCCCAGCGACCTCACTGCCTTCGTGGCGGATCATTTTCCGGAGCGCAGCGTCCATCCGGACGAACAGATCGCCCGATCCTGGTACCGCAGCGTGATGCAACACCGCCTCGACCCGCACGGGATCGGCGAAAAGCATGTGCTGACGGCGGAGGAACTGCGCGAACATCAGCGTCTGCATCAGGATTACCTGAGCATCGCCAGCCAAGGCGTCACCGGGCTGGCCAAGCGCGTGGTACCAGCGGGCTTCGCCGTGCTGCTCAGCGACGAGCATGGTGTCACTCTCGATACCCGCCTGCCTCTGCAATACGACGTATACACCCAGGCCGGCCTGATCGTCGGCGCCTGCTGGGATGAGTCCACGGTCGGCACCAACGGCATCGGCACTTCGCTGGCCTCGCGCCAGGCGATGACCATTCACCACCAGGAACACTTCCTGGTTTCCAATTTCCGCCTCAGCTGCTCGGTGGCACCGATTTATGACGCGCAGAACATCCTGCGTGGCTGCCTCAATGCCACCTGTCTGAACAGCGCAGGGCCGAAGGAAGCGCAGTATCTCACCCTGCAACTGGTGATCATGTATGCGCGGATGATCGAGAATGCCAGCTTCCGCCAGCGCTACCGTGACCGCATGACCCTATCGGTGAAGTCCCATGACGACATCAGCGATCTGGCCAACGAGCAGCTGCTGGCGCTGGACGAACAGGGCCGCGTCATCGGTGCCAACCATGCGGCCTTCGTCAGCTACCAGCAGGAGTGTCAGACCGAGCTGCTCGGCAGCCGCATCGACCAACTGCTGCCGGCCAGCGTCGACGAGCTGCTCAGCCTGAGCAATGGCGGCGCACGCGGCGTCAACCTGCGCACCCTGCAGGGCGATGCGCCGGTGGGCGTCAGCCTGCGTGTGCCCGCCGCGCAACCGCAGAAGCGCGCTCGCCCGGCAGTTGCCAACAACAGCGAACACCCGGACCTGCAGCGCCTCGGGGGCAGCGACCCGCGCCTGCTCGAAGGCGTGCGCCGTCTGCGCAAGGTGCTCGACAAGGACATTCCGATCCTCATCACTGGTGAAACCGGTACCGGCAAGGAAGCCTTCGCCCGCGCCATCCACCGCGCCAGCGCGCGCACTCGCGGCCCCTTCGTGGCGTTGAATTGTGCGGCGATTCCGGAAAGCCTGATCGAGAGCGAACTGTTCGGCTATCGCGGCGGCAGCTTCACCGGCGCCAACAAGAAGGGCATGAAGGGCAAGCTGGAACTGGCCAATGGGGGCACGCTGTTTCTCGACGAGATCGGTGACATGCCGGCGCATCTGCAGACCCGCCTGCTGCGTGTTCTGGCCGAGCGCGAGATATTCCCGTTGGGCGCCGAAACGCCGGTGCCGCTGGATGTGCAGGTGATCTCCGCCACACACCAGGATCTGACGCAGATGATCGCCAGCAAGGCGTTTCGCGAGGACCTGTTCTATCGCCTGAATGGCATGCCGCTGGCGCTGCCGGCACTACGCGAGCGCACCGACCGTATGGAGTTGATCGATCAACTGCTGGCCAACCATGGTCGGTTTCGCCTTAGCGAGGCCGCACGTCAATGTCTGCTCGCCCACCCCTGGCCCGGCAATATCCGTCAGCTCTCCAGTTGCCTGCGCTATGCGGCGGCGCTGGCCGAGGACGGTTGTATCGATGCGAACTGCCTGCCGGTCGAACTGCAGCAGGTCAGCCGCAACGTCGCGCCCGCGCCGCTGCCCGCCAACCAACTGGCCAACCGTGTGGAAAACGACGAAGCCCGCCATCTGCACGCAGCGCTGCGCGAGCATCGCTGGAACATCAGCGCGGTGGCCGATGCTTTCGGCGTGGCGCGCTCGACCCTGTACCGCAAAATGAAGAAATACGGGATCGTGCAGCCGAACGAGCTGTTCTGAGCAAACGTACGGCACAAGTGCACGAGCTTGCATGGAGTACCGTAGGAGCGGCTTCAGCCGCGATTGTCGCCGCTAAAGCGCCTCCCACGGATGTCCAGCCGCGGGGCTGGGATTAACCTGGCGCCTTGCCGTCACCGGTGCACCAAGGTCAAGCAAACAGCTTCGCGGACAAGTCCGCTCCCACGGGGACACCGAGCTACCAGGGCTTCACTTGTGGGAGCGGACTTGTCCGCGAAAGGTCACTCCTTACTCCTGCGCGTAGATCACATGGGTATGGGTGTACTCATACAGCCCATGCTTGCCATCCGCACCACCGATGCCGGATTTGCGCGTGCCGGCGTGGAAGCCCTGCATCGCCTCGAAGTTCTCGCGGTTGATGTAGGTTTCGCCAAAGTCCAGCTCGCGGCTGGCCTTGAGCGCGGCGCTGAGGTTGCGGGTGTAGATCGACGAGGTCAGGCCGTACTCGCTGTCGTTGGCACGCAAGATGGCTTCGTCGAGGTCATCGACGATCTGGATCGGCAGTACCGGGCCGAAGATTTCCTTACGCATGATCTCCATGTCAGCGGTGCAACCGGCCAGCACGGTGGGCTGGTAGTGGAAGCCCTGGCCCAGGTCGGCGACATTGCCACCAGTGATCACCTGAGCGCCCTGCCCGACCGCCGTGCGCACCATCTGTGCAACCTTGTCCAAGCCGGCCTGGTTGATCAGCGGCCCCATGTCCAGATCGGTCTGAGCGGACGGGTCGCCATACCGGGTCGCTGCCATCGCCGAGGCGATCTTGTCGATGAACTGGTCAGCCACCTTGCGCTCGACATAGACGCGCTCCGCGCAGTTGCACACCTGTCCGGTGTTGATCACCCGCGAAGCCTTGATGGCGTTGACCGCCAGATCCAGATCGGCATCGGCCAGGACGATGGCTGGCGCCTTGCCGCCCAGCTCCAGGTTGAGCTTGGTGATGTGCGGCGCGGCGGCGGCCATGATCCGCGAGCCGGTACCGACGCTACCGGTGAAGCTGATCAGATCGACGCCGGCATGGCTGGTCAGCGCGCTGCCAGCACCCGCACCGGTGCCGCCAACAACGTTGAAAACGCCAGTCGGCAGATTGACTTCAGCCACCAGCTTGGCGAACTCGAAACAGTTGATCGGGGTTTCTTCGCTGGGCTTGATGACGATGGTGTTGCCGGTCAGCAGCGCCGGCGCCATCTTGCGTGCGATGAGGAAGAACGGGAAGTTCCACGGCAGGATGCCGGCCACCACGCCCAGCGGCTTGCGCAGCAGGAAGATGTGTTCGCCGGCGCGGTCGCTGGTCAGCACTTCACCTTCCAGGCGACGCGCCCACTCGGCCATGTAGTCGAGGTAATCAGCGGTGAAGTTGACTTCCACCTCAGCCAGCGCCGGTACCTTGCCGCCTTCGCGGGTGATGATCTGGGCCAGGCGCGGCGCGTTGGCCCGCACCTTCTCGGCGATACGGCGCAGGTAGCCGGCGCGCTCGATGGCCGGTTTGGCTGCCCAGGCTTTCTGCGCCTTGCGCGCGGCGGCGATGGCGCGATCAACCTGCTCGTTGCTGGCCTCGGGGATGCGTGCCAGCAGTTCGGCGGTAGCCGGGTTGCGCACTTCGATCAGCGTGTCACTGCCGACGAAGGCGTTGTCGATGTAGTTCTGGTAAGTGGTTTCGCTCATGGTCGCTCTCGCTATGCGGAGTGGACGGACGGGCGCACGCCTGGCGTGCGCCCACAGGGATCAGTTGGCGCTGAACTTCTTCCAGGCGTCGCCTTCTTCCTGAAGGTCGTGGGCACGCTTGATCAGGTACTGGTGAATCTGATCGACCTGCTTGGCATCGAAGGCCTCGGCGAACGACGGCATGCCGTCCGGCACGCGACCGCCATAGAGGATGCCGAGGAACATCTGGTGCTTCTCCGGCGCCATCTTGCGCAGGTCAGGCAGCACGCCACCGCTGACGGCATGGATGCCATGGCACTGCGAGCAGTAGCTGTCGTACAGCTTGCCGCCCGCCTCAACGGTGGCCGCATCACCGGTCAGCGCTGGCGGCTTCGGCGCATCGGCAGGCGGTGTCGGCTCCTGCAGCTTGGCGGTACCGCCGAGTTTGTAGGTCAGTACCTGGGCGTAAGGCTGCACGCCGGCACGCAGCGACAGGGCGCCGGCGAAGGTGGAGAACGCCCCGCCCCAACCGGCCATGAAGGTCACGTATTGCTCGCCGTCCACCGAATAGGTGATCGGCGCGGCCATCACGCCGCTGGCGGCCGGTTGCTCCCAGAGTTTCTTGCCATCCTCGGCGGCGTACGCGATCACCCTGCCGTCGGCGCTGCCTTCGAACACCAGGTTGCCGGCGGTGCTCAGCGTGCCGCCGTTGAAGATGGTGATGTAAGGCACTTCCCAGGCGGCCTTCTGCTTCACCGGGTCCCAGGCGATCAGCTTACCGGACCAGGTCTTGGCCATTTCCAGCAAGCCGTCCGGGCCTTCCGGCATCATGCCGGTGCGCAGACCTAGCTGGTACATGCTCTTGAACGGGTTGCGCGTCGGCGCTTCGGGGATGTGCTCGTAATAGGCGGACATGATGTGCGCCGGGATGTAGACCAGGCCGGTCTTGGGGTTATAGGACATCGGGTGCCAGTCATGCGCGCCCCAGAACGCCGGGGTGACCAGCTTGCGCTTGCCATCCTTCCAGTAGGCGGCGGCCTCGTCGTCGACGATGGGCCGGCCGGTCTTCATGTCGATGCCCTTGGCCCAGTTCACCGGCACGATGTTCTCGGCCGACAGCAGCTCGCCGGTGGCGCGGTCGATGACGTAGAAGAAGCCGTTCTTCGGTGCCTGCATCAGCACCTTGCGCTCCTTGCCGCCGATTTCCAGCTCGGCAAGGATCATGTGCTGGGTGGCGGTGAAGTCCCAGGCATCGCCCGGCGTGGTCTGGTAGTGCCAGGCGTACTCGCCGGTGTCGGCATCGATGGCGACGATGGACGACAGAAACAGGTTGTCGCCCTTGGCCTCGCTGCGCCATTTCGGGTCCCACAGCGAGCCGTTGCCGACGCCGATGTAGAGCAGGTTCAGCTCCGGGTCGAAGGCGAAGGAGTCCCACGCGGTACCACCGCCACCCTGCTCGGCGAAGGCATCGCCATGCCAGGTCTTGGCGGCGATCTCCATGGCCTTGTCTTCCGGCGGCAGCTTGGGGTCGCCCGGCACGGTGTAGTAGCGCCAGGCCTGCTTGCCACTCTCGGCATCGTAGGCGGTGACATAGCCGCGTACGCCGAACTCGGCGCCGCCGTTGCCGATGACGACCTTGCCATTGACCACGCGCGGCGCGCCGGTGATGGTGTAGCTGCGGTTGTGATCGGCGCGGGTATCGACCGACCACACGCGCTGCCCGGTCTTGGCGTCAATGGCTTCGAGGCGGCCGTCGAGCACGCCGACGTAGACCTTGCCCTTCCACACAGCCACGCCTCGGTTGACCGCGTCGCAGCAGGCCTCGCCGGCACGATTGCGGTCGGATTTCGGGTCGTACTTCCACAGCAGCTTGCCGTTGCGCGCATCCAGCGCATACACCACCGAGAACGGCCCGGTGGTGTACATCACGCCGTCGACGACGATGGGCGTGGCTTCCACGCCGCGGTCGATGTCCAGCTTGTAGCTCCAGGCCAGACCGAGTTTGTCGACGTTCTGCTGGTTGATCTGTTCCAGCGGGCTGTAGCGCTGTTCGTCGTAGGTGCGGCCGTGGGTCATCCAGTTTCCAGGTTCCTGGTCGGCAGCGATGATGCGTTTGCCGTCGACATCGGCGGCCTGCACCGCACCTACCAGCAACAAGGCTGCGAGCAGAGCAGTACGGGGAAGACGCAAGGCGGGTTGCCTGTCGAGAGTCGAGCGGGCGATAGGCATGTTCAGGCCAATCGATCTCATGGTTTTTCTCCAGTTCTTGTTGTGACCGCAAACGTGATATCGCGGCTTGCAACTGCTGGAGCAACGCCTGTGCCAGCCATAACAAGAACAGCCAGAGCTCCGAACTTACGGGCCTTGCCGTTATTCTCCGGTTAGTTCAACGCATGGATGCAATGCAACACCTGTAGCGTTTTCCGAAACAAATGTTGCACTGGCGCTACAACTACACCGCACACTTTGCGCAACAGTCTGCAAATAAATTCATCCGTTTGCGCAATAGCCGCTCAGCGCTCGCCTGCTAACCTGCGAGCCGCAAGACAGAGGGCTCGAAACCCTCAGGAGGGTACGGGTTAAGGCCGGCGACCCAAGAACCGCAGCAAAGTGGAAGGAGCAGGAAACCTTATAACCATGGCCGTCTGGCAATACTTACCGCACAACTTTCGGTACTGCGCTTATTACCCCGCAAATCTCAAGCAAACCTGGCACGACCTATGGATATGAGTGAGCCTGGCGAGTGTTCGCGCGCCAGCAAGCGGCCATTCTTGAGGCCGCAACCAACAAGAAGAAGCTGAAAAGGATTGATTCCATGCGTTTCAAGTTGACCTGCATCGCCCTGCTGCCAGGCCTGACACTGGCCGAACAGGCGCCTTATCAGATCGACGAACTGGTGATCACCGGCAGCCGATACGAAGCCAGCGGCTGGCGACTGCCCTTCTCCGTCAACCGTATCGATGCCGAACAGGCAACGCTGGGCAAACCGGGCGTCAACCTGTCCGAAGCACTTGGTAGCGTGCCGGGGCTGGTGGTGCAGAACCGGCAGAACTATGCGCAGGATCTGCAGATCTCCTCTCGCGGCTTCGGCGCCCGTTCAGCCTTCGGCATTCGCGGCATCAAGCTGCTGGCCGATGGCGTACCGTTGTCCAACCCCGATGGCCAGGGCCAGGCGGCGACCTTCGATCTCGACACCCTGGATCGCATCGAAGTGCTGCGCGGGCCATTCGCCAGCGTTTACGGCAGCAACTCCGGTGGGGTCATCCAGTTGTTCTCACGTGATGGTGAAGGCGCGCCCAAGGTATCTGTCGACACATCCAAGGCCGCCTACGGCACCAATCGTACCCGCGTCGCTGCCGAAGGTGGTAACGACAAGGCCGGATTCATAATCAACCGTTCGCACTTCGAGACCGACGGTTATCGCGACCACAGCGGCGCCATCCTCGACAAGACCTTCGCCAAGCTGACCCTGTACCCGGACGATGTCAGCAAGCTCAGCCTGAGCTTCAGCGAGCTGGATCAGAACAACACACAAGACCCACAGGGTTTGACCTGGCAACAGGTACAGAGCGACCGCCGTGCTGCTGCCCCTAGCGCCCTGGAATTCAACACCCGTAAGACCGTCGACCATCGTCAGCTCGCGCTCAACTACGAACGTAGCTTCGCCGCCGGCACCTGGCAGAGCACGCTGTATAGCGGCACACGGCGGGTGATTCAGTACCAGTCGATTCCTGTCGGGGTGCAGAGCAATCCATCACACTCGGGTGGTGTGATCGACTTCGAGCGTCAGTTCCACGGCATCGGCAACCGCTGGATTCAATCGTTCGATCTGGGCAGCAGCCTGCTGACGGTTACGACAGGGTTGGATTACGACTATTCGCGCGATGATCGCCAAGGCTACGAGAATTTCGTTGGCACCACCTTGGGCGTGAAAGGCAACCTGCGCCGCGACGAGCGCAACGAGGTCACCAGCCTGTCGCCCTATGTCCAGGCAGCCTGGCAACTGGGCAAGCTCGATCTGCAGGCCGGTCTGCGCCACAGCCAAGTGGAATTCGACGTGGACGACCGCTTCCTGAGCAACGGCGACGACAGCGGCTCGGTCACGTACCGCGAGCTGATGCCGACCCTGGGCGCTAGCTACGCCCTGCTGCCGGATCTGAATATCTACGCCAGCTGGGGCAAGGGCGTGGAGACGCCGACGCTGAACGAGCTGTCCTACTCTGGCAACGGTGGCGGTTTCGGCTTCGACCTGAAACCGGCCAGCAGCGAACAGATCGAAGTCGGCCTCAAGGCGCGCCTGGCTGATGCGACCAGTCTGCAACTGGCGCTTTTCCAGATCGATACCGACGACGAGCTGGTGGTCGAATCTGCGAGCGGTGGCCGCTCACGCTTTCGAAACGCTGCCCAGACCCGCCGTCGCGGCGTCGAACTGGCGCTGGAAAGCCGCCTGAGCGACACCCTGCGAGCCAGTCTCGCCTACACCCAGATCGATGCGGTCTACAGCAAGGACTTCACCAGCAACAATCGACTGATCGAATCGGGCAACAAGCTGCCGGGCATTCCCGCGCGTACGCTGTATGGCGAGCTGGCCTGGCAACCGCTGGGCTGGTTCAGCACCGTCGTCGAAGGCCTGTATCGGAGCCAACTTTACGTCGAGGACAGCAATACAGCCAAGGCGGCGCCCAGCTATGCGCTGTTCAACTGGCAGGCGCGCTTCGAGCAGAAGGTCGGCGCGCTGACCTTCAACCAGGTGCTGCGTATCGACAACCTGATGGATCGTGAATACATCGGTTCGGTGATCGTGGGCGATGGCAACGGTCGCTATTACGAACCCGGCCCTGAACGCACCTGGTACGTCGGCGCGGGCGTGCAGTACCAGTTCGATTGAGCAGCGAAGGTGTACTGACTTGTGGGAGCGGACTTGTCCACGAAGCCTTGCCAGGAAAAGCTCGCGGACAAGTCCGCTCCCACAAAAATGCGCCGCTCTACAGACTGCGCGCGATCACCATACGCTGCACATCGCTGGTGCCTTCGTAGATCTGGCACACACGCACGTCACGGTAGATGCGTTCGACCGGGAAGTCCTTGAGGTAACCGTAGCCACCCAACGTCTGGATCGCTGCGGAGCAAACCTTCTCGGCCATTTCCGAGGCGAACAGCTTGGCCATCGACGCCTCGGTCAGGCATGGCTGGCCGGCCTCGCGCAGGCTGGCGGCGTGATGCACCATCTGCCGCGCCACAGCGATCTGCGTGGCCATGTCGGCCAGACGGAAAGCCACCGCTTGGTGCTCGATGATCGGTTTGCCGAAGGTCACCCGCTCATGGGCGTAATCACGCGCCGCCTCGAACGCCGCGCGGGCCATGCCCACCGCTTGCGCGGCGATACCAATGCGCCCGCCTTCTAGGTTAGCCAGGGCAATGCGATAGCCTTCGCCCTCCTCACCCAGGCGCAGGCTGTCCGGGATGCGCACCGCGTCGAACTGGATCTGGCAGGTGTCGGAGGCGTGCTGGCCGAGCTTGTCCTCGACCCGCACCACTGAGAACCCCGGCGTATCCGTCGGCACGATAAAGGCGCTGATGCCCTTCTTGCCAGCTTGCGGGTCGGTGACGGCGAAGACGATGACCATACCGGCGTGGCTGCCGGAAGTGATGAACTGCTTGGCACCATCGAGCACGTAATGCTCGCTTTCTCGCCGCGCACGGGTGCGTAGGTCGCTGGCGTCGGAGCCGGCCTGCGGCTCGGTCAGGGCGAAGGCACCGAGCATCTCGCCACCGGCCAATGGATGGAGAAAGCGTTGTTTCTGCTCTTCGCTGCCGTACTTGAGGATCGGCATGCAGCCCACCGAGTTGTGCACGCTCATGATGGTAGAACAGGCACCATCGCCCGCGGCGATTTCCTCCAGGGCCATGGCATAGGCCAGGTTACTGGTCTCGGCACCGCCCCACTGCTGCGGTACCAGCATGCCCATAAAACCAAGCGAGCCCATCTCGGCGATGGCCTCGGCCGGGAAACGATGCTCGCGATCCCAATCAGCGGCGAAGGGTTTCAACCGCTCCTGAGCGAACTGGCGAGCCATGTCGCGGATGAGGATGTCTTCTTCAGTAGGCAGCATGGCTGGCTCCGGTAACGGTTTAATCACCGTGGGAGGCGCTTCAGCGGCGACCATCGCGGCTCAAGCCCCTCCCACAGGTGCGTAGATAGTCAGTACAACTCGATGGCCACGGCAGTAGCCTCGCCGCCGCCAATGCACACGGAGGCCACCCCACGCTTGAGCCCGCGCTGCTGAAGTGCCGCCAGCAGGGTCACCAGAATGCGCGCACCGGACGCGCCGATGGGATGCCCCAGGGCGCAGGCACCACCGTGTACGTTGAGCTTCTCGTGAGCGATGCCCAGTTCGCGCATGGCCACCATCGGTACCACGGCGAACGCCTCGTTGATTTCGAACAGATCGACCGTTTCCAGGGCCCACTCGATGCGCGCCAGCAAACGCTGGATCGCCGCCACCGGCGCGGTGATGAACAGGTTCGGCGCCTGCGCGTGGCCGGCATGCCCAACGATGCGCGCCAGCGGTGTCAGCCCGCGCTGTTGAGCCTGAGACAGGCGCATCAGCAGCAGCGCGGCGGCGCCATCGGAAATGGAACTGGCATTGGCCGCCGTGACCGTGCCGCCCTCGCGAAACGCTGGCTTCAGGCCAGGAATCTTGTCCGGTCGCGCCTTGGGCGGCTGCTCGTCGGTATCGACCAGGCGCCGTTCACGCCCCTGCGGCGCCTCTACCGCGACGATCTCACTGGCGAAATGGCCTTGCTCGATAGCCTGCTGGGCGCGGCGCAGCGACTCCAGCGCGTAGGCGTCCTGCTCCTCGCGGCTGAAGCGATACTGCTCGGCGCAATCCTCGGCGAAAGTTCCCATCAGCCGGCCACGCTCGTAGGCGTCCTCCAGGCCGTCGAGAAACATATGGTCGAACACCTGACCATGGCCCATGCGATAACCACCGCGGGCACGCGCCAGCAGGTACGGCGCGTTGGACATGCTCTCCATGCCGCCAGCCACCAGCACATCGGCGCTGCCGGCGAGTAACTGGTCATGGCCGAGCATCAGCGCCTGCATACCCGAGCCGCACATCTTGTTCAGCGTGGAGCACTGCACCGCCTGGCTCAAGCCTGCGCCCAGCGCAGCCTGGCGCGCCGGCGCCTGCCCCTGGCCAGCCTGCAGCACACAGCCCATCAGCACCGTATCCACCGCCTCGGCGGCGAGGCCAGCACGCTCCAGCGTCGAGCGGATCGCTGCGGCGCCCAGCTCAGCCGCCGTAAGGCCGGCTAGGTCGCCAAGAAAGCCGCCCATGGGCGTGCGCGCGGCACTGACGATAACGATGGGGTCGAGTTGCTGGTTCATGAGTTTCACCTTCAATTTCGTAGCCCGGATGCAATCCGGGAAGATTGCTCTGCGTGTACCGGTGTATATGAGCGTAGGAGCGGCTTCAGCCGCGATCATGACGAGGCGATTCGCGGCTGAAGCCGCTCCTACATAAGCTAAATCGCGCTATTTCGCCGCCATACGCAGCGCGCCATCGAGGCGGATCACCTCGCCGTTGAGCATCGCGTTCTCGACGATATGCCGCACCAGCACGGCGTATTCGTCGGGTCGGCCCAAGCGCGGTGGGAACGGCACGTTGGCTGCCAGCGAGTCACGCACCTCCTGCGGCATGCCGGCCATCATCGGGGTCTCGAACACGCCCGGCGCAATGCACATCACACGGATACCCGAGCGCGCCAGATCACGCGCCGCCGGCAGTGTCAGTGCCGCGACACCGCCCTTGGAGGCGGCATAGGCGGCCTGGCCCATCTGCCCGTCGAACGCCGCCACCGAGGCGGTATTGATGATGACCCCGCGCTCACCTTCTGCGTTCGGCGTGTTCTGTGCCATGGCCTCGGCGGCCAGGCGCAGCAGGTTGAAGCTGCCGATCAGGTTGATCTCGACGGTGCGCCGGAAGCTGTCCAAACCATGCGCGCCGTTGCGCCCCAGCACCTTCTCGGCCGGAGCGACACCGGCGCAGTTGACCAGCCCGTGCAGGGCGCCGAATGCCTCCAGCGCCTGCGCCACGGCAGCCTGGCCGTCCTCTTCACGTGTGATATCGGCGCGTACGAAACGCGCATTGTCGCCAAACTCGTCGACGGCCTGCTGGCCAGCTTCGGCGTTGATATCCAGCAGCACCACCTTGCCGCCCTGCCCGACCAACTTACGAGCGGTGGCCAGCCCCAGGCCGGAAGCGCCGCCGCTGATCAGAAATACGGACTGTTCGATCTGCATGATGAGGGTTCCTTGAATCAGTGACTGGCGGCCGCCTGGGCCTTGGCGACTTCCTGATTGCGCAGGAGGAAGCGCTGGATCTTGCCACTCGGGGTCTTGGGCAGCTCGCTGACGAACTCGATCTCGCGCGGATAGGCATGGGCCGACAGGCGCTTGCGCACGTACTGCTGCAGCGCCTCGGCCAAGGCATCGTCCGCTGCATGCCCGGCGTGCAGCACGATGAAGGCCTTGACCCGCTCAGTTCGCTCCGGGTCAGGCTTGCCGATCACCGCCGCCTCGATCACCGCCGGGTGCTCGATCAGCGCGCTCTCCACATCGAAGGGGCCAACGCGGTAACCGGAGGTGGTGATCACATCATCGGCGCGGCCGACGAAGCTGATGCTGCCGTCCTCGTTGAGCTCCACCGTATCGCCACTCAGGTAGTAGTCGCCGACGAAGGATTTGGTCGCCATTGCGCGATAGCCGGGAAACCAGAACAGCGGCGAACGCACCCGATCCAACGCCAGGATACCGGGTTGCCCAGCAGGCAACTCGCGATGCTGCTCGTCCAGCACCACCACACGGTGACCGGGCATGGCGAAACCGGCCGCGCCGAGGCGCACTGGATGTGCCAGATCGTGGTGGTTGCACAGCACCATGCCCAGTTCGGTCTGCCCGTAATGATCATGAATGGTGCAACCCAGGGCCTCGGCAAACCAGCGGATCACTTCTGGGGTCAGCGGCTCGCCAGCGCTACTCACGGCGCGCAGGCGCCCCTTGAGAGCAGCCTCCACCTCGTCACGCGCGGCCAGCAGCAGACGGAAGGCCGTGGGTGAGCCTGCCAGATTGGTGATGCCATACTCGCGGATCACCCGGCAGGTGCTCTCCACACTGAAAGCACCCTCGTAGAAGGTAGTGGCATGCCCCAACGCCAGCGGGCCGGTCACGGCGTAATACAAGCCATAGGCCCAACCGGGGTCGGCCAGGTTCCAGAAGCGATCTTCCCGGCGCAGTCCCACGGCCTCACGCATGTAACCGACGAAGGCAACGATGGCCTTGAGCGGCACTTGCAGCGGCTTGGCCAGCCCGGTGGTGCCCGAGGTGAACATCAGCAGGAAGGGGTCGTCAGCCTGGCGCATCACCGGCTCGAAGCGATCCGGCTGGCGTTCCAGCTCGACCCAAAAATCATCCCCAACAACCAGTGTCGGCGGCGCCTTCTCCACCTCGTCGAGCTTGACCCGGTTGAGCACGTCGGTGACCACCAGCTTCGAGCCGGCCGTATGCACCCGATGCTCGATGGCCTTGGGGCCGAAGGCGGTGAACAGTGGCTGGTAGATGGCCCCGGCGCGCCAGGTGCCAAGAATGGTGATCAGCAGCTCCGGGGTGCGCGGCAGGATGCCCGACACACAATCGCCAGCGCCGATACCTCGGCTGGCCAGCAGGTTGGCGAAGCGCGCCGAAGCGGCCTGCAACTGCTCGAACGTCCAGGTGGCGCGCTCGCCATTGCGTCCCTCCCAGACCAGCGCCGTGCGGTCAGCACCGACATGGCGGTCGCAGCATTCGACACAAGCGTTGAGGGCATCGAGACGGCCGGCCAGCGTATCGGCAACGGTCGTCTCGAAATCGAACTCACGGGCAGCGGTGAAGTAATCGCGCATCGGGGTGATCTCCCGGATTGTTCTTATTGGATGCGCCGATAGTTACCCCAGGCTGGCCGGCCGGCAATGTCGAAAGGTCTCAACCTGCCTGAGCAGAAATGACAAAGCGTCGTCGTTCAGGCGTTTTCGGAGTGGAACAACGCGCGGTACTGCCCCGGCGTCGAGCCCGTCCACTTCTTGAAAGCCTTGTAGAAAGCGCTGGTATCGGCGAAACCCAGTTCGCTGGCCAACTCACTGAAATTGCTCTCTTCATGGTTCAGGCTGGCAATGGCCAGATCACGCCGCACCTGATCCTTGAGCCCCTGGTAGGACTGCCCTTGCAGCGACAGCTTGCGGCGCAGGGTCGAAGGCGCCATATGGAAAGACCCGGCCAGCGCCTCCACATCCGGCCAGTGCTCGGGCGCCAGGCTGCGCAGATGGGCCTTGATCCGTGCGCCCAGGCTTTGCGGGTCGCGATAGCGCACCAGGATATTGCCCGGCGCCCCGGAGAGAAAACGCTTGAGGTCATGCGGGCTGCGTCGGATCGGCACCTGCAGACTTTCGGCATTGAACAACAGACGGCTCTGCCCGCGCGCGAACTGCAGGTTGCGGGTGAACATCACCTGGTAGTCCTCGATGTAATCCGGCGGCGGGCAACGCAGCTGGATGCCCAGCACATCGATGCGCCGCCCGGCCAGCCAGCAGCTCAGGCCGTGGATGATCAGCCACAGGGTGAAATAGCCGAAGGCGCGGCAGGCCTGCCCAGGCGCCTCGTCGATGACGATGGCGGCCAGGCCATCGCGCACCTCCAGCCTCGGGCTGAAGTCATCGAAGACCAGGTGCAGGAAGCGCAGCGCGCCTTGCAAGGCGGCGCCCAGGGTCGGCTCCTTCGCCGCAGCACGGGCCATGAAGGCGAAACTACCCACCTTCATCCGGCGCCGGTTCATGCCGAAGAACTCATCGTCCATCTGCCGGGCTATGGCCAACCAGAACTGGGCGTAGGCCTCGGACGACACCCGCCCTTCGGGCTGCGCCAGCAGCTCGCCGTCGATCCCGGCCTCGGCCAGCAACGCCGTCTCGTCGACGCCTTGCAGGCGCAGCTCGCACAGTGCTTCGAGCACCAGGCGGACGGAAATCGTGCCTTTTTCAACGGACGCAACTGCCATGAGTTTCCTTGTTCGTGGCTGCCGACAAGAGCGGCATTCTAGAGGCTTTGCCGTAGCGGCTGTCCAGCCTGTGGCGCGAACCTGCGACGGCGACGTTGACAGTCGGTCAAAGCCAACTTAACGTTTACGTAAAGGTAAACAACAAGAACATCGCCATGCCCACCACCTACAGCATCTCCGACCTGGCCCGCGAACTGGACGTGACCCCACGCGCCATCCGCTTCTACGAGGAACAGGGCATGCTCGCCCCCGAGCGACGCGGCCAGGAACGCATCTATCAGCCCAAGGATCTGGTGACCCTGAAGCTCATCCTGCGTGGCAAACGCATCGGTTTCTCCCTGGCCGAATGCAAGGAGCTGATCGACCTCTACGACCCCAGCAGCGGCAATCACAAGCAGCTCAATACCTTCCTCGCCAAGATCGCCGAACGCCGCCTGCAACTTGAACAACAGTTGCTGGACATCCAGCAGATGCAACTGGAACTGGATACCGCCGAGGAACGCTGCCTCGCGGCCCTCGCCGAAACCACCGCCTAATCGCCCCACTACAAGAACAATCGCAGGTGACCCCATGAGCTATCCCACCCTCAACTTCGGCCTCGGCGAAACCCTCGACATGCTGCGCGACTCGGTGCACCAGTTCGCCCAGAACGAGCTGGCGCCGCGCGCCGCGCAGATCGACCGCGACAACGAATTCCCCATGGACATGTGGCGCAAGTTCGGTGACATGGGCCTGCTCGGCATGACGGTCAAGGAAGAGTACGGTGGCACCGACATGGGCTACCTGGCGCATGTGCTGGCCATGGAAGAAATCAGCCGTGCCTCGGCCTCGGTGGGTCTGTCCTACGGCGCGCATTCGAACCTGTGCGTCAACCAGATCCACAAGAACGGCAGCGAGGCACAGAAGCAGAAGTACCTGCCCAAGCTGTGCTCCGGCGAACACATCGGCGCCCTGGCCATGAGCGAGCCCAATGCCGGCTCCGACGTGGTGTCGATGAAGCTGCGCGCGGAGAAGCGCGGCGACCACTACGTGCTCAACGGCAACAAGATGTGGATCACCAACGGCCCGGACGCCCACACCTACGTGATCTACGCCAAGACCGATATCAACGCCGGCTCGCGTGGCATGACTGCCTTCATCGTCGAGCGCGACTTCAAGGGCTTCTCCCGCCACCAGAAGCTGGACAAGCTGGGCATGCGCGGCTCCAACACCTGCGAGCTGGTGTTCGAGGATTGTGAGGTGCCGGAAGAGAACATTCTCGGCGTCGAGGGCGGTGGCGTACGCGTTCTGATGAGCGGCCTGGACTACGAGCGCACCGTGCTCTCAGGCGGCCCGACCGGGATCATGAGCGCCTGCATGGATGTAGTGCTGCCCTACGTGCACGAGCGCCAGCAGTTCAAGCAGTCCATCGGCGAATTCCAGTTGGTGCAGGGCAAGCTGGCCGATATGTACGCCGGCATGAACGCCTCCAAGTCCTACCTGTACAACGTCGCCCGCGCCTGCGACCGCGGCGAGGAATCGCGCAAGGACGCCGCTGCAGTGATCCTCTACACCGCCGAGATGGCCACCAAGATGGCCCTGGACACCATCCAGCTACTGGGCGGCAACGGCTACACCAACGAGTACCCGGCCGGGCGCCTGCTGCGTGACGCCAAGCTCTACGAGATCGGCGCCGGCACCAGCGAAATCCGCCGCATGCTGATCGGTCGCGAGCTGTTCAACGAGACCAAGTGAAGCACGGTCTATCCCCTCTCCCACTTGTGGGAGAGGGTTAGGGAGAGGGGCTCTGAGTCGTCTGCACCGCCCTCTCCCCCGGCCCCTCTCCCGCAAGCGGGCAGAGGGGGGATAAATCAAAATCGGAGCGCCACCGATGGCCATCCTGCATACCCAGATCAACACCCGCTCGCCGGAGTTCGCCGCCAACCAGGCGGCCATGCTCGCCCAGGTGGACGAGCTGCGCGCCCTGCTCGCCCGAATCCACGAAGGTGGCGGTGCCAAGGCGCAGGAGCGCCACACCTCACGCGGCAAGTTGCTACCGCGTGAACGCATCAATCGCCTGCTGGATGCCGGCTCGCCCTTCCTCGAGATCGGCCAGCTCGCCGCACATGAGGTCTACGGCGAGGACGTGCCCGCCGCTGGAGTGATCGCCGGCATCGGCCGTGTCGAAGGCGTCGAGTGCATGATCGTGGCCAACGATGCCACGGTAAAAGGCGGCTCCTACTACCCGCTGACGGTGAAGAAGCACCTACGCGCCCAGGTCATCGCTCGCGAGAACCGCTTGCCGTGCATCTACCTGGTGGACTCCGGCGGCGCCAACCTGCCGCGCCAGGACGAGGTGTTCCCGGATCGCGAGCACTTCGGCCGGATCTTCTTCAACCAGGCCAACATGAGCGCCATGGGCATTCCGCAGATCGCCGTGGTGATGGGCTCCTGCACCGCCGGCGGCGCCTACGTGCCGGCCATGAGCGACGAAACCATCATGGTGCGCGAGCAGGCCACCATCTTCCTTGCCGGCCCGCCACTGGTGAAGGCCGCCACCGGCGAAGTGGTGACAGCCGAAGAACTGGGCGGCGCCGACGTGCACTGCAAGACCAGCGGCGTGGCCGACCACTATGCCGAGGACGACGAACACGCCCTGGCCCTGGCTCGCCGCTGCATCAGCAATTTGAACTGGCGCAAGCTCGGCCAGCTCGACAGCCGCGTCCCCATCGCCCCGCGTTATCCAGCCGAGGAGCTGTACGGGGTGATCCCGGCAGACGCCAAACAGCCGTTCGATGTGCGCGAGGTGATCGCCCGTATCGTCGACGACTCGCAACTGGATGAATTCAAGGCGCTGTTCGGCACCACCCTGGTGTGCGGCTTCGCCCGCATCAACGGCTACCCGGTGGCGATCCTGGCCAACAACGGCATCCTCTTCGCCGAAGCCGCGCAGAAAGGTGCGCACTTCGTCGAGCTGGCCTGCCAGCGCGGCATTCCGCTGCTGTTCCTGCAGAACATCACCGGCTTTATGGTCGGGCAGAAATATGAAGCCGGGGGAATTGCGAAACATGGCGCCAAGCTGGTCACCGCCGTGGCTTGCGCCCAGGTACCGAAATTCACCCTGATCATTGGCGGCAGCTTCGGCGCCGGCAACTACGGGATGTGCGGCCGCGCCTACGACCCACGTTTTTTGTGGATGTGGCCCAACGCACGCATCGGCGTGATGGGCGCGCAGCAGGCTGCGGGCGTGCTGGTGCAGGTCAAGCGCGAGCAGGCGCAGCGTGCCGGCCAGCCGTACTCCGACGAGGACGAACAGCGCCTCAAACAACCCATCGTCGAACAGTACGAACAGCAGGCGCATGCCTTCTACTCCAGCGCCCGGTTGTGGGACGACGGCGTGATCGACCCGGCGCAGACCCGCGAGGTGCTGGCCCTGGCGTTGTCGGCCAGCCTCAACGCGCCCATCGAGCCGACCCGTTTCGGGGTGTTCCGCATGTGATGACAACTCCCCTCTCCCGCTTGCGGGAGAGGGAGCAAAAAGCAGATTCCGGAATTGACCATGACCGACTTCACCACCGTACAGCTTGAGAAAGACCCGCGCGGCTTTGCCACCCTGTGGCTGAACCGCCCGGAAAAGAACAACGCCTTCAACGCCGAGATGATCCGCGAGCTGATCCTCGCCCTCGACGCCGTCGGTGAAGACAAGAGCCTGCGTTTCCTCCTGCTGCGCGGCCGTGGCAAGCACTTTTCCGCCGGCGCCGACCTGGCCTGGATGCAGCACGCCGCCACCCTCGACTACAACGCCAATTTGAATGACGCCCGCGAGCTGGCCGAGCTGATGTACAACCTGCACGGTCTGAAGATCCCCACCCTGGCCGTCGTCCAAGGCGCGGCCTTCGGTGGCGCGGTAGGCCTGGCCAGTTGCTGCGATATGGCCATCGGCAGCGAAGACGCGCTGTTCTCGCTGTCGGAAGTGCGTATCGGCCTGGCCCCGGCGGTGATCAGCCCCTTCGTCGTGCAGGCCATCGGCGAGCGCGCCGCCAAGCGCTACGCGCTCACCGCCGAGCGCTTCGATGGCAAGCGCGCCCGCGAACTGGGCCTGCTTGCCGAGTGCTATCCGGCCGCTGAACTGGAAGCGCAGGTCGACGCCTGGGTCACCAATCTGCTGCACAACAGCCCGCAAGCCATGCGCGCCAGCAAGGATCTGCTGCGCGAAGTCGGCAGCGGCGAGTTGACCCCGGCCCTGCGTCGTTACACCGAGAACGCCATCGCCCGCCTGCGCGTCAGCGCCGAGGGCCAGGAAGGCCTGCGCGCATTCCTGGAAAAACGCCAACCGTTCTGGCAGGAGCAATGACCATGATCGACACCCTGCTGGTCGCCAACCGCGGCGAAATCGCTTGCCGCGTGATGCGTACGGCCAAGGCCATGGGCATTCGCACTGTCGCCGTGCACAGCGCCATCGACGCCCATGCACGGCATGTGCGTGAAGCAGACGTGGCGGTAAACCTCGGCGGCGCCAAGCCTGGCGAAAGCTACCTGCTGATCGACAAGATCATCGCCGCCGCCAAGGCCAGCGGCGCGCAGGCCATCCACCCGGGCTACGGTTTTCTCTCGGAGAACGCCGGTTTCGCCCGCGCCATCGAGCAGGCCGGGCTGATCTTTCTCGGCCCGCCCGCCTCGTCCATCGATGCCATGGGCAGCAAGTCGGCGGCCAAGGCGTTAATGGAGGCTGCCGGCGTGCCGCTGGTACCCGGTTACCATGGCGAAGCGCAGGATTACGAAACCTTCCGCGAGGCAGCTGCACGTATCGGCTACCCGGTGCTGCTCAAAGCCGCCGCGGGTGGCGGTGGCAAGGGCATGAAGGTGGCCGAATCCGAAGCCCAGCTCGCCGAGACCCTGGAATCCGCTCAGCGCGAAGCACAGTCGGCCTTCGGCGACTCGCGCATGCTGGTGGAAAAATACGTGCTCAAGCCTCGCCACGTGGAGATTCAGGTGTTCGCCGACCAGCACGGCAACTGCCTGTACCTCAACGAGCGCGACTGCTCGATCCAGCGCCGCCACCAGAAGGTGGTGGAAGAAGCGCCAGCTCCGGGGCTGAGCCCCGAGCTGCGTCGCGCCATGGGCGAGGCGGCGGTCAAGGCCGCGCAAGCCATCGGCTATGTCGGCGCCGGCACCGTGGAGTTCTTGCTCGATGAGCGTGGCGACTTCTTCTTTATGGAGATGAATACCCGCCTGCAGGTCGAGCACCCGGTCACCGAAGCCATCACCGGCCTCGACCTGGTCGCCTGGCAGATTCGCGTCGCCCAGGGCGAGCCACTGCCGATCACCCAACAACAGGTTCCTCTGAACGGCCACGCCATCGAGGTACGGCTGTATGCCGAAGACCCGGATCACGACTTCCTGCCAGCTACCGGCAGCCTGGCGCTGTACCGCGAGGCCGCCAGCGACAATGGCCGGCGTATCGACAGCGGCGTGGCCGAGGGCGACAGCGTTTCGCCCTTCTACGACCCGATGCTGGGCAAGCTGATCGCCTGGGGCGAGAACCGCGAGCAGGCGCGCCTGCGCCTGCTGGCGATGCTCGACGACACCCTGGTGGGTGGCGTGAAGACCAACCTGGCGTTTCTGCGCCGCATCCTCGCCCACCCGGCGTTCGCCGCCTGCGAGCTGGACACGGGCTTTATCCCGCGTCATCAGCAGCAGTTGCTGCCTGCACCCAGCGAGTTGCCGGAAACCTTCTGGCAACTGGCGGCCGATGCCTGGGCGCAGAGCGAGACGCCGCTAGAGCGCGACGACGACCCGCATTCACCCTGGGCCGCCCACAGCGGCTGGCGCTCCGGCAGTGCCGCAGAAATCGAATTGCATCTGAGCTGCCAAGGTGAAAACCGCAAGGTGCGCGCGACTAACACAGCCTGCTTGCACGGCGAAGAACTGCTTGTGGACATCGACGGTACACGCCAGCGCCTGCGCGCCATTCGCCAAGGTGAAACCCTCTACCTGCAATGGCACGGCGAACTGCACGCCATCACCCGCTTCGACCCCATCGCCGCCGCCGAAGCCAGCCACACCCAGCAAGGCGGCCTCAGTGCACCGATGAACGGCAGCATCGTCCGTGTACTGGTCGAGCCCGGCCAGGCGGTCGAGGCTGGCGCCGCCCTGGTGGTGCTCGAAGCGATGAAGATGGAGCACAGCATCCGCGCCCCCGAAGCCGGCACGGTCAAGGCGCTGTATTGCCGTGAAGGGGAAATGGTCAGCGAAGGCACGGTGCTGGTGGAGCTAGAACCGTAGGGCGGGTGCAACCCGCCAGATCGTGTTGGCGGGTTGCACCCGCCCTACGACGCCGTGCTGCAGACGCTGCGCACGGCGCACCTTGCGATGAATACGAGGACAACCGATGAACCTGCCCAAATCCGTGCGCCTGGTCGAGGTCGGCCCGCGCGATGGCCTGCAGAACGAGAAGCAACCGATCAGCGTCGCCAACAAGGTGCGCCTGGTCGACGACCTCACCGCCGCCGGCCTGAGCTATGTGGAAGTGGGCAGTTTCGTCTCGCCCAAATGGGTACCGCAGATGGCCGGCTCCGCCGAGGTGTTCGCCGGCATAGAGCGTAAACCAGGCGTCACCTACGCCGCCCTGACGCCCAACCTGAAAGGCTTCGAGGCCGCTCTCGAAGCCAAGGTCGAGGAAGTGGCGGTGTTCGCCGCCGCCAGCGAGGCCTTCTCACAAAAGAACATCAACTGCTCCATTGCCGAGAGCTTGCTGCGCTTCGTGCCGCTGATGGAAGCGGCCAAGGCGGCGAAGGTACGCGTGCGTGGCTATGTGTCCTGCGTGCTCGGCTGCCCCTATGACGGCGACATCGCGCCGGCCCAGGTCGCCAGCGTCGCCTGCGAACTGTTCGCCATGGGCTGCTATGAGGTGTCGCTAGGCGACACCATCGGCACCGGTACCGCCGGCAAGACCCGCGCGATGCTTGAGGTCGTCGCTCGCGACATCCCGCGCGACAGGCTGGCCGGGCATTTCCACGACACCTATGGCCAGGCCCTGCCCAACATCTACGCCAGTCTGCTCGAAGGCATCAGCGTGTTCGACAGCTCGGTCGCAGGCCTGGGCGGCTGCCCTTACGCCAAGGGCGCTACCGGCAATATCGCCACCGAGGACGTGCTCTACCTGCTGCAAGGCCTGGGCATCGAAACCGGCGTGGACATGGACAAGCTGATCGCTGCCGGCCAACGCATCTGCGAGGTGCTGGGCAAGGCCAACGGCTCGCGGGTGGCGCGTGCCCGCCTGAGTCAATAAGGCGCCGTAGGGTGGATGACGCCGGTTTCATCCACCGTTGTGGTGGATCGCTGAAGCGTGACCCACCCTACGCACCCCGGATTGCATCGGACTACGGGCTGTAGGAGCGGATTCATCCGCGATTCTCGCGGCTAAAGCCGCTCCAAGGAGTTGCAACGTACCGACCTGTCGTTTTTCCAGAGATTCGGAACCATGAAAAGGTCGGTGCGATAGCAACAAAGGTCGCCAGGGCTATAGGCCTGACCCCCAGCGCCCACTAAGCTGAAGCATACGAACAAGAACGACGAGGACTGACCATGCCGCTACCGCTATGGACACCTTCCGCCGAACGTATCGCTGCCAGCCGAATGGAGGCTTTCCGTCGTTTCGTCAACCAGCGCCATGGTCTGCAACTGGCCGATTACCCTGCCCTGCATGCCTGGAGCGTCGAGCAGCGTGAAGCTTTCTGGCAGACCATCGTCGATTTCTTCGAGATCCGTTTCCATAGCCCCGCCGAATGCGTGCTGCGCGAAGGCCCGGCCATGCCGGATGCGCAGTGGTTCCCCGGCGCCACGCTGAATTTCGCCGAGCACCTGCTGCGCCGGCGCGATGGTCATCCGGCACTGGTAGCCATTGGCGAGGATGGCAGCCGTGAGCAGCTCAGCTACGCACAGCTGGCCGCGCATGTCGCAGGTCTGCAACGAGCCCTGCTTAAAGCTGGCGTAGGCATCGGCGACCGCGTCGCCGCGTTCATGCCCAACACCTGGCAAACGGTGGTGGGCATGCTCGCCAGCGCCAGCCTCGGCGCCACCTGGTCGAGCTGTTCGCCGGACTTCGGCACCCAAGGCGTGATCGACCGTTTCGGCCAGATCGAGCCCAAGGTGCTTATCGCCGCCGCCGGCTATCGCTACGCGGGCAAGCAGATTGATCTAACCGACAAGCTGAACGAAATCCTCAGGCAACTGCCTTCTCTGCAACAGTTGGTGCTGGTGCCGTATGCCAACCTCGACGCTCGCACAACGGATTGCCAATCCGTCGCAGCCGTCACCCTCTGGCAGGACTTCTACCAACCCGGCGGCGCCCCGCAGTTCACGCCGGTACCGTTCGACCAGCCGCTGTATATCCTCTACTCCAGCGGCACCACCGGCGTGCCCAAGTGCATCGTCCATGGTGTTGGCGGCACCCTGCTGCAGCATGCCAAGGAGCATGGTCTGCACACCGACCTGGGCGCCACCGACACCCTGTTCTACTACACCACCTGCGGCTGGATGATGTGGAACTGGCTGGCATCCGGTCTGGCCCTGGGCGCTACCCTGGTGCTCTACGACGGCTCGCCCTTCCATCCCGAACCCACTCGCTTGATCGACCTGATCGACGCCGAGGACATCTCCGTCTTCGGCACCAGCGCCAAGTTTATCGCCGCGCTGGAGAAAGCCGGCGTCAAACCTCACGAAAGCCACAAGTTGAATAGCCTTAAGGCCATCCTCTCCACGGGCTCACCACTGGCCCACGAAAGCTTCGAGTACATCTACCGCGACGTGAAACGCGATCTATGCCTGTCATCGATCTCCGGGGGCACCGATATCGTGTCCTGCTTCGCCCTCGGCAACCCGATCCTGCCGGTATGGCCGGGCGAGCTGCAGTGCAAGGGCTTGGGCATGGATGTGCAGGTGTGGGACGAAGACGGGCGTTCGCTAAGCAGCGGCAAGGGCGAACTGGTCTGTGCTCGGCACTTCCCCTCGATGCCGGTGGGATTCTGGAAGGACGCTGACGGCGAAAAATTCCGCGCCGCCTATTTCGCCACCTTCCCCGGCGTCTGGGCCCATGGCGACTATGCCGAGCAAACAGAGCACGGCGGTCTGGTCATTCACGGTCGCTCCGACGCCGTGCTCAACCCTGGTGGCGTGCGCATCGGCACCGCAGAAATCTATCGCCAGGTGGAAAAGGTGCCGCAAGTACTGGAGTCCATCGCCATCGGTCAGGACTGGCAAGGCGACGTACGCGTGGTGCTGTTCGTGCGTCTACGCGAGGGCGTGACGCTGGATGATGCCTTGCGCGAGGAAATCTGCCGGATCATTCGCGCCAATACCACGCCGCGTCATGTGCCGGCGCGGATCATTCAAGTCGCCGACATCCCGCGCACCATCAGCGGCAAGATCGTCGAACTGGCCGTGCGCAACGTCGTCCACGGTCGCCCAGTGAAGAACACCGACGCCCTGGCCAACCCGCGGGCACTGGAGCTCTATCGCGATTTGCCGGAGCTGCAGAAATGAGCGGATGACGATTGCCACGCATACGTCGGGATTGCCGCTCCCTATACTGATTCGACCGGAACAACAGGATGTTCGTCGTGCCCAAGTTCTTTTGCCTGCTCGTTGCCCTGCTGTTCACCGCAGCGGTATCGGCCGATGACCCCGTCCGGCTGTACATGCCTGAGGCACCACCGCTGGCGATGAACCATTACGCTGGCGGCCACGGCATGGTCGGAGATGTTGTACTGGCTGCGTTGGCACGCATCGGCAAGCTGACCCATATCGTCGCCGAGCCCTGGCCGCGCGCCCAAGCCCGCGTTTCCAGGGGCAAGAACATGCTGATCATTCCCCTGTCACGCACACCCGAGCGGGAAGACCTCTATACCTGGGTCGCCTCGATCATGGAGCTGGAGCGCGCTTTCTTCAGTCTCGACGAACCCGTAACGAACTTCGCCCAGGCCCGCCAGCGTTATCGCCGCATCGGCGTCGGCATGGGCACCGCGCAGGTCGGCATCCTGCAGCGTGAGGGCTTCAGTGACGAGCAGATCGTTCAGCTCAAACTGGGCGAAAACCCTGCACACCTGCTCGTTCTGGGACGTATCGACGCCTGGTTCACCGGTGTGCCGGAAGCGCTGTACATCTGGGAAAATTCTACGTACCGCGAGCAGAATCTGCGCAGAAGCCCGACGCTGGCCAGTACCGGCCTGTATCTGAGCTGCTCAAGGGAATGCGATGAACAGTTGGTCGAACAGTTGCGCGACGCAATCAGAGCGCTCGAGCAGGAAGGCGTCAGCCACCTTTTGCGCCAGGCGTATCTGCCGCTGCAGCCCGATCCCTAGACTCTGAGCGAAAAGTGCCAGCGCTCGGTGATGCTGCGTTTAAAACAGGCTGGAACGCCAGCCCGGTCAAATGCTCATTTACAGCAGGTAAACTCGAATGCGAGCCCAGCCCGTTCTTCGCCTATTTTTGCGGGGCCGCCATCGGCATTGCCTGACCGTCGCTCAGTGACTTTTTGTACAGCCCCCCTAAATCCCCTGCCGTCCCGGGTCCTCCGGCGGCTGCTCCTCCTCGATATCCTCCAGCTTGAGCTCCAGACCCCAATCGCCTGCCGAGGCGGCCTTCGGTGCAGCGACCGGCGCAGCTGCCGGCGCTGCCGCGGCGGGTGCGGGCCTGGTATTGGCCGGATTGTCGCGATAGAGCTTGAGCTTGAGACGTACGTTGTTCGCCGAGTCGGCGTTCTTCACCGCTTCTTCTTCATCGATCACACCTTCGTGCACCAGGTCGATCAGCGCCTGATCGAAGGTCTGCATGCCCAGGTTCTTGGATTTCTCCATGATTTCCTTGAGCTCGGAGAATTCATTGCGTTTGATCAGGTCGCGCACCGTCGGTGTGCCCAGCATCACCTCCACTGCGGCGCGGCGCTTGCCATCGACGGTCTTGACCAGGCGCTGGGAAACGAACGCCTTGAGGTTGTTAGCCAGGTCGTTGAGCAACTGAGGGCGGCGGTCTTCCGGAAAGAAGTTGATGATGCGGTCCAGCGCCTGGTTGGCGTTGTTGGCGTGCAAAGTGGAGATCGCCAGGTGCCCGGTATCAGCAAAGGCCAGGGCGTGCTCCATGGTTTCGCGGTCGCGGATCTCACCGATCAGGATCACGTCCGGCGCCTGACGCAAGGTGTTCTTCAGCGCGGCATGGAAGCTGCGCGTGTCCACGCCCACCTCACGCTGGTTGATGATCGACTTCTTGTGCCGGTGCACGTACTCCACCGGGTCTTCGATGGTGATGATATGGCCGCCGCTGTTGCGGTTGCGGTAGTCGATCAGCGCCGCCAGAGAAGTCGACTTGCCCGAGCCGGTGCCGCCAACGAACAGCACCAGGCCGCGCTTTTCCATCACAGTGTTGAGCAGCACCTCGGGCAGCTTGAGGTCTTCAAAGCGGGGGATGTCCAGCTTGATGTTACGCGCGACGATGGATACCTCGTTGCGCTGCTTGAAGATGTTGATGCGAAAACGCCCTACGCCAGCCAGGGAAATCGCCAGGTTCATCTCCAGTTCGCGCTCGAACTCCTCGCGCTGCGCGCTATCCATGATCGAATCAGCAATGGCCGCCACATCGCCCGCCTTCATCGGCTCCTGGCTCAGCGCCTTGAGCACGCCGTTGAACTTGGCGCAAGGCGGCGCGCCGGTGGACAGATACAGATCGGAGCCATCCTGACTGGACAGGATTTTCAGCATTGCGTGGAGATCCATGGCAGCGTTTTCCGTGGGCACGATTGAAATACCATAGGCCATGATTCATCCGCAGCGCGGATGAGGCACAACCCACAAAATTGACGCCATTCTGCTGGCGCAATGAATGCTGGCACAATAGCGCCCTGACAGAATTGAGGAACCCATCAATGGCAAAGGCAATGGCCCGCCACATCCTGGTCAAGACTGAAGCGGAAGCCGCCGCGCTGAAGAAGCGCATTGCCGCCGGCGAGGCCTTCGATGTGCTGGCGCGCAAGCATTCAACCTGCCCCTCCGGCAAGAAAGGCGGCGACCTCGGTGAAATGCGTCCCGGGCAGATGGTGCGGGCGGTCGATCAAGTGATCTTCAAGAAGCCGCTGCGTGAAGTGCACGGCCCGGTGAAGACCCAGTTCGGTTATCACCTGATCCAGGTGTTCTACCGCGACTGAGCCCCGCTCAGGCGCCTGGCTCGCCCATGAATTCGACGATCTTGCTCCTGAGCCAGCGCTCGGCCGGGTCGTTGTCGGTCACCCCGCTCCAGACCATCGACAGATCCGAGTTAACCAGTTCGAATGGCGGGTCATCGGCGCGCAGACTGGTCCCGTCTATCAGCGCCGCAGCAGCGAAATCAGGTACGGTCGCGAGCATCTCAGTACCGGCGATGATCGAGCGCAAGCCACTGAACTGCGGCACAGCCAGTACCACGCGGCGTGAGCGATCCAGGCGCGCCAGGTCGTTGTCGATATTGCCGCACAGATCGCCCGAGAACGACACCAGCGCATGCGGCCGCGAGCAGTACTCATCCAGCGTCAGTGCGCCCGGGCGGTCATCGCCACGCAGCACCTTGACCTTCATTTCGCGCAACTTGCGCCGCTTGGCGTTGGCTGGCAGCTCGGTGGTGTAACTGACGCCAACGGAGATTTCCCCAGAGGCCAGCATCGACGACATCAGCAGGAAGTTGACCCGTCGCACCACGATCACCACCTCCGGCGCCTCTTCACGGATCTGGTTGAGCAGCGCCGGGAACAGGCCGAACTCGGCGTCATCGGACAGGCCGATGCGGAAGGTGTCGCGGTTGGTCGCCGGATTGAACTCGCGGGCACGGCTGACCGCGCCCGAGATGGTGTCCATCGCTGGCTGCAACTCCTTGAGAATCGCCAACGCCCGTGCTGTCGGCTCGAAGCCACGGCCATTGCGTACCAGCAACGGGTCGTCGAAAAGATCACGCAAACGAGCCAGCGCCGCACTGACTGCCGGCTGACCGAGAAACAGCTTCTCGGCCGCGCGGGTCAGGTTCTTTTCGAACATCAGGGTTTCGAAGATCACCAGCAGATTCAGGTCGACGCGGCGCAGGTCGTTGCGATTCATCCAGAGGGCCTCGGGGCACAGGTTTATTGGCGCATTAAAGCAGCAACTCCCGTGCCCACATAGCCCGATCAGAGTCCCAGTTCGGATAGGCCTGGATGATCGTCAGGACGACGCCCCTGAGGCCAGCGGAACTTGCGCTCGGATTCCAGGATCGGCAAGTCGTTGATGCAGGCATAACGGTTGATCATCAGGCCGTCGGCACCGAACTCCCAGTTCTCGTTGCCGTAGGAGCGAAACCAGTTGCCCGAGTCATCGCGCCATTCATAGGCATAGCGCACGGCGATGCGATTGTCGGTGAATGCCCAGAGTTCCTTGATCAGACGGTACTCCAACTCCTTGGCCCATTTACGCTCGAGAAACGCCCGAGCCTGATCGCGGCCATTGGCGAACTCGGCACGATTGCGCCAGCGCGTATCGAGACTGTAGGCCAGCGCGACTTTGGCCGCATCACGGCTGTTCCAGCCATCCTCGGCCAGGCGGACCTTCTCAATGGCGCTCTCGCGAGTGAACGGCGGCAGCGGCGGACGAACTTCGGTATTTGACGACATGATGGCACCTCAGGCTTGCGGGGGGTTGAGCCCATCGCTGGGCGATAGGGATTGCAGAAGTAATTGCGCAGTGCGGCCGGCGCTGTCGGCGGCATCCGCCTGGCCGGTAACCATGGCGACGGCGGTAGCACCATCGATCAGCAGGAGAAACTGCCTGGCCATTTCCTCGGGCTCGGCAAAGCTGCCAGCCGTGGTCAGCTCGGTCAGATAAGCCAACAGGCGCTGTTTATGCAGCAGCGCCACGGCGCGAATTTCACTGTCGAGATCACTGATCTCTCCCGCCGCATTGATAAAGGCGCAGCCGTGAAAATCGGCTGCCGAAAACCAACTGCGCAGAAGCGGAAACACCGCCAACAGGCGTTCGCTTGGCGAGCCCGCGGAAGTACCCGCGATGAACCACTGCATCCAGCGCTCATCACGCGCGCGCAGCGCAGCGGCAACCAGTGTTTCCTTGGTCGAATAGAGGCGATAGATGCTTTTGCGCGCCACCCCGGATGCCTTGACGATGGCATCCATCCCGGTGGCGTTGATACCACCGGCATAGACCAGGCTTTCGGTGGCTTGCAGCAAGCGCTGCTGGATTGAGGCGTCTTCGGGCATGGTTCAAACCAAAGAGAATGATCGTTCTCAATAAAGTAGAACGATCATTCTCTTTGGTCAACCGATTTTCGTAAGATGGGAACGAGCGGTAGAGAGTACAAACGCTTCAAACTCTCTGATGCACGCAGTTACAGCATTAGCATACTGCTCTGCAGACCGCTCAGCGCCGCTCCAACACCGGCGCATGCTCAGCCATCAACTCCACCACCCAATCGATGAACACCCGCAGCTTGGCGCTGACGTGTCGGTTCGGTGGAAAGGCCAGGTACATCGGCATCGGCGTCATCTGCCAGTTTTCGAACAGGCGCACCAGTTCGCCGCTGGCTAGGTGCGGCTTGGCCATGTAGTGCGGCAACCAGAGCATGCCGAGACCCGCAAGGCCGGCGGCCAGGTAAGCGTTACCATCATCGACGATCAGCCGCGGGCGACCATGGGCTTCGATGCATTCGTCGCCACAACGCATTGCATAGGGCAAGGCCTTGCCGGTGCGTGACCAGAGAAAGCCCACCGTGCTGTGGCCTATCGCCTCCAGCTCACGGGGATGCGTCGGCGTTCCGGCCCCCTGCAGATAACTCGGCGTGGCGTAGATACCGAGTTGCAGATCGCCGACATGGCGCGCGATCAGCGACTGATCGATGATCTCGCCGCCGCGCACCACGCAGTCGACATTCTCGCCGATGACGTCGACGATACGGTCGCTCACGCCCAAGGTCAGCTGGATTTCCGGATAGCGTGCATAGAACGCCGGCAAGGCAGGAATCAGCAGCATGCGCGCGAAGGGGCTTGGCACGTCCACTCGTAGCCGACCACGCGGGACCAGCGATGCACTGGACAGGCTGGTCTCGGCGTCGTCGACATCGGCCAGCAGACGCACCACACGCTCGTAGTAGGCGGCGCCATCGGCGGTGACGTTGACCTTGCGCGTGGTGCGGTTGAGCAGGCGTACGCGCAGCCGCGCCTCCAGTTGCTGGACCAATTGCGTCACGCTGGTCTTGCTCATGTGCAGGGTCGCAGCCGCCTTGGTGAAACTGCCGGTTTCTACCACCCGGGCGAAGGCCTGCATCGCATCGAAACGGTCCATCTCGCGCCTCTCTTAGCCGTTGATTGTTTGGATTTTACAAACAGTCATGACCAGAGTTGCGTGTTTATCCAGTTCCTCCGCACTTCTAGAGTGACGTCATCGACAACAGCGGGCCACATTGGCCCTAGACAGAGGCAACGATGACAAACAACCGAGATGTGGTTTTCCCGGCCGAGCGCCATGATCTGTACGAGCTTCACCGCTATTCGCCAGCGATTCGTTCCAATGGGTTTCTGTTCGTATCCGGCCAGGTCGGCAGCCGCAAGGATGGTTCGCCCGAGCCCGACCTGAAAGATCAGGTTCGCCTGGCCTTCGCCAACCTCAATGCGATACTCGCGGAGGCTGGCAGCAGCTTCGACGACGTGGTCGACACCACCATTTTCATGGTCGACCCGCACGCGAAATTCGAAACCATCTGGGAAGTGGCAGCCGATTATTGGGGCGAAGCGCCCTACCCGACTGTGACTGCCATTGGCGTGACCTGGCTGTCCGGTTTCGACTTCGAGATCAAGGTGATCGCCAAGCTGCCGGAATGAGTGTCGGTTGCGCCCCTGCAGACGAGGGCGCGACCGAAAGGCTTAGAAGCTGTTCACGATCTGCTGCGCGGCGCTACTGCGTTAAAAACAAGTTGGATTGCCAGCCCAGTCGGAATGCTCATATAAAAAAGACAGTCGAGCGCGACTCTGACCGTTCCTCGCTTGTTTTGCGGGGCCGCCATCGGCCTTGTATCGCTCCAGCTCGCGAGATCGTGAGCTGGCTCTTAGAGGTGAGTGAAGACGCGCTCGGCTGGCAGACGCGACTTCGGCAGCGCCGCATTGAAGTCACTGTCACTGCGATACCCCAGCGCCACCGCCACCATGCTGCCCAGGCCCTTGGCGGTGAGTCCCAGTTCCTCATCCAGTGCCTGGCGGTCGATACCCTCCATCGGCGTGGCGTCCACACCTTTGGCCGCTGCGCCCAGGAGCAAGGTACCCAGCGCCAGATAAGCCTGTTTCTCGGCCCAGTGCGGAATGTCGCCCAAGCCGCGGTGCAGTTCGACGTAGCTGTTGCGGGTGTTGTGCTGGGTGGTGCGCGCCGCATCATCGCGGAAGCGGCCATCGTCAGCTTCCTGCTGCAGAACGTCGGCCAGGTAGGCGTCGTCGAGGTCGCGACGGGCGCAAATCAGGATCACGTGCGAGGCATTGAGAATCTTCGCCTGGTTGTAGGCGAAGCCGCCCTGTGCGCCCTTGGCCAGGCGCGCCTTGCCCTCTGCGGTGCTCGCCACGACGAAGTGCCAGGGCTGCGAGTTGACCGACGACGGTGACAGGCGCAGCAGCTCGAGCAATTCGTCGATGATCGCTTGGTCCACCTGGCGGCTGGCATCGTAGGCCTTGGTGGTATAGCGCTGGCGTGCGAAGGAAACGGGGCTCATGGACAACCTCCTGATCGAATGGATGGAGCGAAAAGTCTAAGTCTGAAGCATGGCAAGCCATGAAAAAAGCGGGCATTGGCAGCAGCAGTTTCAATGAAAACGTGAAAATCCCGGGCGAAGCAGCCCAGCCACACCTGCCTGTCGGCAAGCTGTACGACGCCTGTAAACAACTCGTAAACGCGATGGATTTTCATTAGCGCCGATAGTAAAAAGATAGCTTGCTTTCGATCCTGCCCGACCAGCGCTCATCGCTGCGTGTCCCGACCCGGAGTCCAGCATGTCTATCCGCTCTCATCTGCAACGCACCGCTGCGGCGATTGCCGCCTCGCTACTCCTCACTCTGCCGCTGCATGCCAGCGAGCGCACGCTGGACAGCGCCTATGGCCCGCTGACCCTCAGCGGCACGCCGCAGCGCGTGGTCGCTCTCGGCGACAGCGCGCTGGATGCGGCGCTGTCCCTCGGCGTGCAACCGGTCGGCACCCTGGCCAGCCGCGGCGGCGATGACGTGCCGGACTACCTCAAGGCCAAGGCCGGCAAGATCACCCTGGTCGGCAGCGTGCGCGAGCCCAATCTGGAGGCCATCCTGCGCCTGCAACCGGACCTGGTGCTGGCTTCGAACGATCTACCACGTGAGCTGTACGCCAAATTGAGCCTGATGGCACCGACCGTGGTGCCCAAGGGCACCAGCTTTCAGAACTGGCACGATACCTACGCCACTTACGCTCAGGCGCTCGGCAAGGCTGAAGAGGGTCAGCAGCGTATCGCCGAAATCGACGCGCGCAGCGCACAACTGCGCCAGCGCCTGCCACAGGGCCTACAGGTCAGCGTGGTGCGCTGGAATCCGCAAGGTCCGGTGATCATGTCCAGTCATCTGTTCGTCGGTCAGTTGCTCGCTGACCTTGGCCTGCAAGCCAACGAACTAGCCGCCGCCCAGGCACAGAAACCGCACAGCGATGTACTCAGCCTGGAGAACCTGTCGCGCGTCAACGCCGACTGGATCTTCCTCGCCACCCTCAACCCGGACGGCCGCAAGGCACTGGAGGACGCGCGCAAGCAAACCGCCTTCACTCGCCTGAAAGCCGTCGCCGATGAGCAGGTGGTGACGGTAGACGGCCAGATCTGGAGCAGCAGCTCCGGTTACCTGGCCGCGCAGCAGGTGCTTGACGACGTGGAGAAGGCGCTGCTCGACTGATGCCCGCACGTCTTTCCGTTCCTCTGGCCCTTGGCTACGCAGCCCTGTGCCTTGCGTTACTGTGCCTAGCCAGCCTGCTGTTGGGCGCTGGCGATATCGGTATCCTGCCCAGCCTGCAGGCACTGCTCGGTAGCAGCGACGACGATGCTCGCTTCATCGTCTTCGAGTTGCGCTGGGTGCGCACCGAACTGGCCGTGCTCGTAGGCGTTGCCCTGGGTGCGGCCGGCGTACTGCTGCAAGCGGTCACGCGCAACCCACTGGCCGAACCCGGGCTGCTCGGAGTCAGCGCCGGTGCCTCATTCGCCGTGGTCCTGGCGATCAATCTGGGCGCCTCGGCCGCCAGCCTGCATCTGGGCGTCGCCATGCTCGGCGCGCTGGTGGGCTGTGTGCTGGTGCTGCTGGTCACGCGCATGCGCGGCGTGGGTGACGATCCGGTGCGCCTGGTGCTGGCCGGCGCCGCCTTCTCCGGCATGCTCGGCGCACTCAGCAGCCTGTTGCTGTTATGGGATCAGCGCACGGCCGACGAGATGCGCTTCTGGGTCATCGGCGCCATGGCCGGCCGCCCACTGGACACCCTCGAGTGGAGCCTGCCGGGGCTGATTGGCGGGCTGTCCATGGCGCTGCTGGTGGTGCGCCCGTTGGCCGCATTGGCATTGGGCGAGCGCGTCGCCAGCGGTCTCGGCCATCATCCGCAACTGACCCGCCTGGGTACCCTGCTGGCCGTGGCGATCCTGGTCGGCACCGCCACCGCAGCCGCCGGCCCCATCGCCTTCATTGGCCTGATTGTGCCCTACATCGCCCGCCGTCTGGTGGGCTCGGGCATTCGCCGCACCCTTGGCCTGAGCATGCTACTCGGCCCCAGCGTGCTGCTGCTGGCTGATGTCATCTCGCGCCTGCTGGTGCGCCCCTACGAATTGCCCGTTGGCGTGGTGGCTGCCTTCGTCGGCGCACCGATCCTGATCGCCGTGGTCCGCCAACACCGCCTGCCGACCTTGTGACATGAACCGAACCGCCCCACATCCCCTGCTCGCCCCAAGCGGCCATCATCTGCTGCGTCTGGGCCGCTACAGCCTGCTGCTGCACCGACGCAGCATGGCCATCGCGCTGATCCTAGGCCTGCTGCTGATCGCCGTGGCTACCGCGATACTGGCGGCCGGCGACGACACCCTCACGCCCTGGAAAGCTCTGCAGGCGGCCTTGGGCCAGGGCGACGCGCTGCAGGTGTTTCTGATTCAGGAGCTGCGTCTGCCTCGGCTGATCGCCGGCCTGCTCAGTGGCGCAGCCCTCGGCGCGGCTGGCTGCCTGCTGCAGACCCTGGCGCGCAACCGTCTGGCCACGCCTGGGGTGATCGGCATCGACAACGGCGCCACCGCCTTCGCCGTCGCCTCCATCGTCGCCGTGCCCACCAGCCTGGCGCCCTCGGCCCTGGCCCTGAGCGGTGCTGCCACGGCGGCGGTGCTGACTTTCGCCCTGGCGGCCGGTGGTGGCGCTCGCGGCTATCGCTTCATCGTCGTCGGCATCGCCATAGGCGCGTTGTTCGGTGCACTGACCAACCTGATGCTGGCGCGTAGCGACATGGACGCTGCCAATGCTGCCTACCCCTGGACGGTGGGCAGTCTCAACGCGCGACCTGCCGATTCGGTACTGCTGCTCGGCATCGGCCTGGCAGCCGGCCTACCGCTGGCCAAGTTGCTGGCAAATGCCCTGAGCCTGATGCGTTTTTCCGACAGTGTCGCCATCGGTCTCGGCGTGCGCCTGCAACGCATGCGTTTGCTCACCCTGGCATTGTGCGTGTGGCTAACCGCACTGGCCGTCGCCGTCGTCGGCCCGGTCGGTTTGATCGCCCTGGCCGCACCGGAAATGGCCAGGCATCTGTGCAACCGCCACGGTGTCCCGGTGTTCAACGCGGCATTGTCCGGCGCACTGATGATGATCCTTGCCGACTGGCTTGGACGCACCCTGCTGGCGCCCATCGAGATCCCGGTTGGCATCATCGCCGCCGTGGTCGGCGGCCCCTACCTACTCTGGATTCTGCTGCGCCAGGTCCCACGGAGTTCGACATGAACCTGCTTTCCTCCCTGCTCGGCGACACTCGCCAGCCAGACGTACGCCTGGAAGCCCGCGACCTGAGCATGGGCTACGCCCAGGCCACCATCATCGACGACTTGAACCTGCTCATTCCCAGCGGCCAGGTCACGGCCATCGTCGGCCCCAATGGGTGTGGCAAATCCACCCTGCTCGCCGGCCTGGCGCGCCTGCACAAGCCCAGCGCCGGCCAGGTGCTGCTCGATGGCAAGGCCATCGGCAGTCTGCCCTCTCGGGAAGTGGCGCGCAGGCTTGCGCTGCTACCGCAGGATGCCAGTGCGCCGGACGGGCTGACGGTCAGCGAACTGATTCGTTTCGGCCGTCAGCCGCACCAGAGCCTGCTGCGCCAGTGGAGCGAAGAGGACCAGGCCATCGTCGAGGAGGCCCTGCTCGCCGCCGACCTGGTGGATCTGGCCGACCGCCCGCTGGAGTCGATGTCCGGCGGTCAGCGCCAGCGTGCCTGGATCGCCATGGCCATCGCCCAGGCCACGCCCCTGCTGCTGCTCGATGAACCCACCTCGGCGCTGGACCTGGGCCATCAGATCGAAGTGTTCGAGCTGATCCGCCAACTGACCGCCGCCGGCAAGACCATCGTCATGGTGGTACACGACCTCTCCAGCGCCTGTCGGTACGCCGATCACCTGATCGCCATGCACCAAGGGCACATCGTCGCCAGCGGCAGTCCCCAAGACATCGTCACCCCAGAGTTGGTCGAGCACCTGTATGGCGTGCGCTGCACGCTGCTACGTGATCCGTTCAGCGGTACACCGGTGATCGCCGGCGTGAGCAAGCTGACCTAGTCGAGAAACGTTATAGAAAGCGTCCAAATACGAAATCTTCTGAAAAAAATGTAGGAAATCAGCGCATCACTCTTTCGGATATTTCTCATACGATGATTTTTATTGTTTCAAATCAAAGGGTTGAATTGATCGGAGCGACTCACGGAAAGATCGTGAAAAAAATGGTGCCCTGAAGCAGGCAGATGTCTGGACTATCGTCCAAGTAACTCCATTTCAAACGGACTTGCCCATATGAAGCCCGCCATGAGGGTCGCAGCGCTTGCACTTCCGCTCTTCGCAGCCCCGGCTTTTTCGGCCGGCCAACTGCAAGGTCAACTGAACGTCCAGATCACCATCGGCACCGGCTGCACGGTGACCAACGGCACCGCGGGCGGCTCCAGCAATACCTTCGGATCGATTTCCTTCGGCAACTACAACGACCTCGCCAACCTGATCGACGGCCGCTCCTTCGGCAGTGCGGGCGGCAGCTCTTTCGGCCTGCAATGCAGCCTCGGTACCGCCTACAGCATCGCCTTGAACGCCGGGCAGAACGCCAGCGGCGGCCAAAGGCGCATGATCAATGCGGGTGCCTACGTGGCCTACAACCTCTATCAGAACAGCGGCCGCTCCCTGCCTTGGGGAGACGGCGGCGCCACAGGGTCGGTGCTTTCAGGTACCGGCACCGGCAACAACGAAGAGGTGATCGTCTACGGCCGGGTACCTTCTCAGACCACTCCAAGCCCCGGGACCTACACGGATACCGTTCAGGTCACCATCGCCTGGTAAGCACGCTGCATACGCTCAAGAGGACATCTCGCTCATCAGGGAGGACTCGTCATGCCACGCCTGATCGCCCTTCTCCTCATGCTCGCTCCAACGTTTGCGGCAGCAGTCGACAAGACTGCCACCATCGGCCTGAACGTCGAGGTCCTGCCGGCCTGTCAGGCAGGCAGCAACAGTGGTTCGGGCCTGAGCTTCGGCATCCTCGACTTCGGCACGCACCTCAGACTCGATAGCCTGATCACCCGCGTCGGCCAACCAGGGGCAGGTGCCCTGCGCATCAATTGCCAGCAAAGCATTCCCTACCGGGTACTGATCAATGCCGGTTATAGCGGCGCCGTCAACAATCGGCAGATGGTTGGTCCCGGCTCCGCCGTACTCGCCTACAACCTCTACACTGCTGCGGACTATGCCACCGTCTGGGACAACAGCACCGGAGTCAGCGCGATAGGCAATGGCCAGGACCAGTGGCTCCCCATCTATGCCCGCGTACCGGCGCAGAGCGCGCCACCGCCTGGCAGCTACAGCGATACCCTGACCGTCACGGTGAGTTGGTGATGCCGTGCCGGGACCATCCATTTGGGGTCACCAGCCTGCTCTGCCTGACCATCCTGGTCATCGCTACCGTGCCAGCGCACGGCGACACGGGCGTCAACGATCAGATCGTCAGCCAGAGCTTTCAGCTGCGCGCGGAGATCGTGCCTGGCTGCCTGCTCGGCGCCGGTGGCAGCGACGCGACATCGTTCGGCAGCATCTCGTTCGGCTCGATCAGCACCCTGCCCAGCAATCTGGACGCGGCCAGCACACCGGGCAATGGCTCCATCGTTCTGCAATGCTCGCCCGGTACGGCGGTATCCATTTCGCTCAATGCCGGCCTCAACGCCAGCAGCGTGGGTGGTGGCCGCTACCTGGCCCGAGGAGCCGAGCGCCTGCGCTACCAGCTTTACCAGGACGCAGCGCGCAGCCTCATCTGGGGCGACGGCAGCAACGGCGGCACACGCATGAGCGTCAACTTTCCGGTGGGCAGCGCCACCCAGACCTACACGGTCTACGCCCGTCTGTTCGCTGTCAGCCCGCTGCCCTCGGCTGGCATCTACACCGACACCATCACCGTGACCGTGAGTTATTGAGCCATGAGGACACGCATCCTTTTCGCCTGCGGCCTGACGCTAAGTACCTTGCTGGCGAGTCTTGCCGTGCAGGCAGCCAGCTCCATCCTGATCTGGCCGATCAATCCGTTGATAGAAGCGGATCGACAGAAATCAGCTGCGCTCTGGCTGGAGAACCGTGGCCTGGAACCGGTAGACCTACAGGTTCGCGTACTGGCCTGGGAGCAGAAGGGTTTCAAAGATCGCCTGACACCGCAGAAACAGGTCGTGGGCAGCCCACCGATGGCGACGCTACAACCTGGCAAGCGGCAACTGGTGAGGCTGGTCAACCTGGAGCCCCCAGGTCCCGGTGCGCTACGGTCCTACCGGGTGTTGATCGACGAAGTGCTGCCGCCACAACCGCAGCCATCGCAGCTCGGGGTGCAGTTTCAGATGCGCTATTCCGTACCGCTATTCGTGGTCGGACCAGGGGCGTATCTGGATGACGGCGCGCGAGAAGCGCCAGCACAGGGCCGAGCTCTGGCTCCCGATCTACGCTACCGCGTTGTCGAAGGCAGCGATGGTGCCTTCCTCTACCTGCGCAACATCGGTCCCGCACCGGCGCGGCTGTCACAGGTCAATCTGCTACGCGCCAGCGGCCCACAGTCAGTTGCACCAGGCCTACTGGGCTACGTGCTGCCTGACGCACAGATGCGCTGGCCCTTGCCCAACGGAGTACGCAGCGGCCAGGTGCAGGCTCGCATCAACGAACACCGCAAAGCGCAGACACTGGCTGCTGAGTAGCGCCCTGACGCTGCTGCTTGCGGCAATGCTGCTGTCAGGCCACCCGGCTCATGGCAACGATGAGGAACAGTTCGCTCAAGCTCAACTGCTCTATCTGGAATTGGTCGTCAATGAACTCTCCAGCGGCAAGGTGGTGGAAGTGAGAGAAAACCAGGGCCGGCTGTTCGCTCAACGCGACGATCTACTCGCCGCTGGCGTACGCCTGCCCTCCGAAACGATGCCCTGGATCGCACTCGACCGTATCGACGGCCTGCAAAGCGAGTATCAGCAGGAGAATCAACGCTTGCTGCTTACACTGCCAAGTGAATGGCTACCACATCAACGCTTCGGACCGAGCAGCCTGAGCGAGCAGATGGAGGCGCAAAGTGCGCTCGGCGCGCTATTCAACTATGACCTCTACTACAACCACACGGAGAACGCAGGCCACTACGCCAATACTTGGCTCGAGCAACGGGTGTTCGACGGATTCGGCATGATCTCGAATACCGGCGTCTATCGTCATAGTTTTTCCGGTCCGGCCTATCGCGACGGCTATACCCGCTACGACACCACCTGGCGCTTCAACGACCAGCAACGCATGCTCAGCCTCAGCGGTGGCGACCTGATTACCGGTGCCCTGACCTGGAACAGTGCGGTACGCGTGGGCGGCCTGCAGATTTCCCGCGATTTTTCCCTGCGCCCCGATCTGATCACCTACCCGCTGCCTCGCTTCGATGGCGACGCTGCGGTTCCCAGCACCCTGGACCTGTTCATCGACGACGCACGCATCGGCCAGCAGGAGCTGCGTCCCGGTCCCTTCACCCTGAACACCGTGCCCTATATCAGCGGAGCCGGTACGGCAACGCTGGTGACCACCGACGTACTAGGCCGCCAGGTCTCGACCACGGTACCGTTCTATGTAACCGACACCCTGCTGCGCCAGGGTCTCTCGGACTTTTCGCTGTCACTGGGCAAGCTGCGCCGCAACTACGGGGTGGAGGATTTTTCCTACGGCAGCCTGGTGAGCAGTGGCAGCCTGCGCTACGGCCTGACCGACAGCCTCACTCTGGAGAGCCATGCCGAGGTCGGTGCAGGTCTGCGCCAGGCCGGGGTCGGCACTACCGTTGGGCTCGGCCTGGCAGGGGCCCTGACGGGATCGGTGAGCCAGAGCAGTGGTATCGGTAACGGCCAGCAGTACAGCCTCGGTTACAGCTACTACGCCCGCCGCTTCGGTATCACCGCACAGCGCATCCAACGCACGCAGGACTATGCCGATCTCAGCGTAGCCCTAGCCCTGGATAGCGACCTGGCCGGCGGCCCGTTGAGCAAGATTCAGGACCAACTGACGTTCAGCTTCAGCCCGGAAGGCTTCGGCTCATTCGGCGTAGGCTACTTCGCCAGCGAAGATCACAGCGGGCGGCGCACACGCCTGGTTAACCTTTCCTGGTCACGGAGCCTATGGGGCAGCAGCAGCCTCTACCTGTCCTTCATTCGCCAGTTGGACGACGCCTCGCACGCCATCCAGGCGCAACTGGTCATCCCATTCGATCTGCACTCCACCCTGACCACCGGCGTCGAGCGAGACAGCAACGGCAATCAACGCGTACGAGCCAACTACAGTCGCAACCCGCCGAGCGACGGCGGCCTGGGCTGGAACCTGGGTTACGCGGGCGGTGACACTCAATATCGCCAGGCCGACCTGACCTGGCGCACCCAGCATGCGCAGGTGCAGGCCGGAGTCTATGAAAATGAGGGCACTGCCACCCAATGGGGTGGTGTCAGCGGCTCGCTGGTAGCCATGCAGGGGCAGGTGTTCGCCAGCAACCGCATCGACGACGCCTTCGTCCTGGTCAGTACCGACGGCTACTCGAATGTACCGGTGCGCTACGAGCACCAGTTACTCGGCCGCACCGATTCTGCCGGCTACCTACTGGTGCCCTGGGTGCCGTCCTACTATCCCGGCCAGTACGAAGTCGACCTGCTGGATCTACCCAGCAATCTGCAACTTGCCGAGACGCAACAGCGCATCGCCGTGCATCAGGGCAGCGGCGCCCTCCTCGCGTTCCCCATGGTGATGAGCCTCTCAGCCAGCATCCAGTTGGTCGACGGCACGGGTGCACCTTTGCCACGCGGCACCCAGGTGCTGCATCGCCCCAGTGGTCAACGCACCTACATTGGCTGGGATGGTCAGCTGTATTTCGAAGGCCTGTCCAGGGACAACCAGTTGGAGGCTAGCCTGGCCGATGGCAGCCGCTGCAGCAGCCAGTTCTCGCTGGATGACACGGCGGTAGAAATGGCCGTGATTGGCCCACTTGCCTGCCTGCGTGAAGAGGCTCAGCCATGATCCGCGGGCTGAGCCTCTTCGTTCTGATCGCCTGCACCCTGGCCACCGGCGCGGCACACGCCTGTAGCACCTATACGGCCTCGGCCAACCTGGGCAGCACCAACTCTCTGACGCTACGTACCAGCCAGCAATCAACCGCCGCTGGGGCCGGCCTGTCCTGTCCCGGGGTGCTTCAAGCGCTGACCAGTGCCTACGTCAGAGTGACGTTGCAAAATACAGGCTCTCTGGTACTGAGCGATGGCAAGGGTAACCAGATCCCTTTCCAGGTCTACCGGGATGCGGGCTACAACCAGGCGTTGGTAGCCGGCCAGGCACAGCAACTCGACGCAATCAACCTGCTGGCACTAGGCACCAGCAACAGCGCAATAGGTCTGTACTTTCGAACCAACCCTGGGCCTAACGTACCAGCAGGCACCTACACAGCCACCTTGAGCCTTCGTTGGGACTGGGCCATCTGTACGCTGGGGCTGATCGACCTCTGCTCATGGAGCCGCAGCCCAGGCCTCACTCAGCCTTGCCTGGCAATCTGTGGCCCGCCTAATAACTGGGGCACGGGCTCTCTCGCTACAGTGACCATCACCCTGGTGGTCAGCAAGGCCTGTCGTATCGATACCTTGCCCAATGTCGACTTCGGTGCCAACGCCCTGATCAGTCAGTTCAGCGCGCAACAACGTACCTTTGCCGTCACTTGCACCAACACCGAGGGCTACACGCTGAGTTTCGACAATGGGCAGAACTACCAGGCGCCATGGCGGCGATTGCGTAGCGGCAGTCAGTACATCCGCTACAACCTCTACCACAATGCCAGCAGCCTGATCTGGAATGCCGCCTCGCCACTGACGGCCAGCGGCACGGGCAATTCGCAAACCTTCACCTACCAGGCCATTCTTGATCCGGGGCAGGCCAATGCCCCCGTCGGCGTGTATACGGATAACGTCCTGTTGATCATCAACTATTGAGGCGCTACCAGTAGATCACCAGTGTCGAGCCTGCATCCTCAACGGACTGCACGGCCACTGAGGACGTCTCTGCAGTGCGGGTCAACGGCACGGTGTGTCCGTCAGTATCGCGCACCTGATAGGCAGCATGCTCACAACCACGCTCGCTCAGATGCACGGCCGCTGCATCGCTTCGCGTAGCCAGCTCACAGCGCTTGAGAATGGTCAGGCTGATCTGCAACTGCCCGCTGACCTGCTCAGCGAGAGTGGAGTTGGCAGCAGCGCACAGCACGCTGGCCGCGCATAGGGCAAGGAATCGGTGAAGCGACATGACGGGTTCTACGGTAAGGATGGCCTGCTGGGGTGAAGGTCAAGATCCATCCGTAGAAGCGGTCACGCATTCGACATGGGGCCGCAGGGAGAGAGAATACGGTGATATCACATTGAAATCACCCCGATTCCGACGAACGCCGATTCATCCCAGGGATTGGGCGACGAAACGCTTGCCCGGCGCCACGATCTGCTCCTGCGCGACCACCAGCGGCAGGTCGCGAGCACCGTCTTCGGTCTGCCCGACCAGCGCATAGAGCGTTGCCGTGGCCAGCTCCAGTGCTTGCGGCAGCGCCTGGCCTGCCAGCAGCCGGCCCAGCAGCGTGGCCGAGAATACGTCGCCCATGCCGTTGGGCAAGGGGTGCAGCGCCAGACGCGGCGTCGTCACCAGCCAGGCACCCTCACCGTTCACCGCCAGCGTGCCCAGTTCGCTATCGGGGATATCCGGCGTCGCCAGGCTGGTCACGATCACCACATCCGGCCCGCGCCCGCGCAATTGTCTGGCAATCTTCACCGCGTCCTGCAGGTCGGCCGGTTTCGAGCCGGTGAGCAGTTCGAACTCGAATTGGTTCGGTGTGATGATGTTGGCGAAAGGAATGGCCTGGTCACGCAGGAAATCGGGAATCGCCGGGTTGACGAATACGCCGCGCCCGACGTCGCCCATCACCGGGTCGCACAGATAACGCACGGCCGGATTGTGCTGGCGAATCTCCCCCACTGCCTCGAGAATCACCCGCCCCGTATCGGCATCACCCAGGTACCCGGAAAGAACCGCGGACAACCGTGGCAACACGCCGCGTTCACGCAGCCCGAGCAACACCTCGCGCACGTGCTCGGCGCCGAACACCTGGCCGCGGAACTGGCCATAGCCGGTGTGGTTGGAGAACTGCACGGTGTGAATCGGCAGCACCTCGAAACCGAGCCGCTGCAATGGAAAAACCGCTGCGGCATTGCCGACATGCCCCCAGGCGACATGCGACTGAATGGACAGTACTAGGGGCGGTAGCGTGGCGCTCATGGAGGTCTCTGCAGGCTGAAGGCAATGTGGCAGGGATTATTTGCCACGCGGCACGACCCTGTCACGCAGACGTATAGCCTCAGGTTACCGGCCATAATGCACGAGCAAGACGTAGCCGAGCACAGCGGCCAGGGCCAGCCAGATCAGGATGATCACCACGCCTGCCAGACGACTCACCGGACGCGGTGACTGTGCTTGCTCTCGCTCCAAGGCCTGTTGCCGGCATTCGTACAGCACATCGGCCGGCATCAGGCGGATCGCCAGTCAGAGGCCTAGCGGCAGCAGGATCGGGCCATCTCCGGCGTAACGCATCAGGATCGCAAACGGCTGACCGGCGACAGCCCGCTGGCCGGTAACCGCCTGGGCAAGCTGGCGACTGCCACGCTGCTTGAAGAAGTCGCCGCACAGTAGGCATCAGCCTGCCTCGGCCGTGTAATGGTCAGCCCAACAGCTGGGAGGTTTCCGCTAGGAAGCTGTAGCAGGCGGCCCTCACACTCGGGTCGTCTGCGCCCATTCGACCCGATTGCGCCCCGCCGTCTTGCCGCGATACAGCGCGGCGTCGGCATGCTGCAAGGCCAAGTCGAATGCCTGCGCGGCGTTGAAGGCATCCGCTACGCCAATGGTGGCCGTGCAACGGATCGCTTGTTTCTCACCGCTGGCCGGCACCGCACTGAGCTCGATCGCAGCACGTATGCGTTCAGCCAGCTGCCTGGCACCGGCCTCGTCCGTTTCCAGCGCGACGACCACGAACTCCTCGCCCCCAAGACGGCAAACCAGATCGCCCTGGCGAGCGGTAGACGTGAGCACGTCAGCGACGTGACACAGGACCAAATCGCCCACCTTGTGGCCATGGGTGTCATTGATGTTCTTGAAATGATCGATATCGACGATCAGCAGGTATGCAGGGCTGGCCGCGCGCAGGTGAAATTGCGCTTCCAGCGCATCCATCAGCCCACGTCGGTTCAGCAGCCGGGTGAGCGGATCGTGAGCCGCCAGGCTGCGCAGTTCATCGGTCAGGCGGCGCAGCACCAGCCAGACCGCACATGGCGGCAACACGGTCGCCAGGAATGACATGTAGATATAGAAGATCTTCTGGAAGCCACGGCTCATATCCAGCGCCGCCATCCCGCCATTGACGATCATCACGAACTTCATGGCATTGAGCACGCAGATACCGCCGATCAGCACGGCGAACACGATCATCTCGACATGCAGGTCCCTGGCAAAGGTTCGCATGCCGTACAGCACGGCTACCGTCATGATCAGAAAGAGCGACGCGCAGGCTCCGGCCAGCAGCGCATGGCGTGCCTCGGAGCCGAACAATCCCTGCGTCAGCAACTGCAGCCCCGTGTAGACGACCATCAGTATTAGCAGCGGACGCAACACCGGGGTCGGACGATCAAAAAAACGCATGGCCCCCAGGACGTAAGCGACAGGAGCAGCGAGCGTCAGCGTATGGTTGACCAGGCTCATCGGCCCCCAGTCCGGCGGGCCATCGACCAATTGCAGGATATAGGCAAGCCCAAGCAGAAGATTGCCCAGCGCAAAGACTTCCATGCCCATCGTCTTGCCGTTCAGCCGCCTACTGATCAGCAGGAACATCAAGGAAAAGCAGAGCAAATGCACGCAGAGCATGCTGAGGATGACGGTAGTGACCATGGACTCGCGCAAAATGAGAGGTAGCAACAGGCCGATGGATCGGCGCCTCGATAGCGCGCCCTCACTTCCCTCAGCATTCCAGAACGCATTCTGGCTTGGCTATTCAAGTCTATAAAGCGTGGCGTACAGCCAGCGAAGGCAATCTGCCATCCACTCGTCCAAAAGCATAGCGACGGCGAGTCGAACCTGCGCTGATCCACGAGCCTGCGCCAGCAATCCCCGCCGTTCACGCCACGAGTGCGGAGTGCAGTTTGTCGGGCCGAAATCGCATAACGATGAATTCGTCCCATTATTGCTACTCGCGCCATACGCTGCCGCCCCGCTATCCGTTCGGCTGCGCTAGCGTCAGGGCACCCCATAGTGCAATCGAGTACAAGGAGGTTCCATGTCGATCAAGGCTCTTCGCGCTCTGCCAATGCTAGCCAGCTTGGTTCTCGTCGGTTGCGTCGGCAGCCCCATGGAGCGGGCCATACCCAACATCCCCGGGCTGATCGCGAAGAACTCCTGGCCTGGCAAGCCGGCCTCGGAAGCCATTGCACAGTATGGCGAACCGCACGTAATCAAAGACCTCGGCGACGGTCGCCAGCAATACCTGTGGTTCGATAACTGGAATCAGAGTTGGGAAGAACTCTCTGCCAGTTACGTCGCCCCCGGCCCAGGCGGCTGGTACCGCTACAACGAATATTCGACGCGTACACGCCACTACAGTTGCTCAGTGATGATGGACATCGACGAGAACAAGATCGTCCAGCGCTTCGACTACCACGACAACATTCGCGGTGCCTGCAGCAACTACTTCAGCCTTTAAGGCTGGGCCGGCGAAAAAAGAACGCTGAGTCGGCCAAGCCAACTCGGCGCTCAATACAGACCGTGATCTACGGTGCACTACTGCGGCACAGAAAGAGCCACAGGCTAAAGAAGCCAATCACCGACCTATAGGCGGCCGGATCGCCTGCCACCTGGCCGGCGATGGGGCCTTGGTGCACACAGCAAACTCTAGGTGATGACTGGCTTCAGTCGACTGGACTCAGAAAGCCGGCAATACCGCACCCTCGTAACGTTTCTCGATGAACGCCTTAACTTCAGGGCTGGTCAACGCCGCGGAGAGCTTCTTGATAGCCTCGCTGTCCTGATTGTCCGGACGAGCCACCAGATAATTGACGTAGGGAGAGTCGCTGCCTTCGATCGCCAGTGCATCGCGCTTGGGATTGAGCTTGGCTTCCAGTGCGTAGTTGGTGTTGATCAGCGCCAGGTCGACCTGATTCAACACGCGCGGCACAGTGGCAGCCTCCAGTTCACGGAACTTGAATTTGCGCGGGTTATCGACGATGTCACGCGGCAGCGACTGAGCGCTGTTGGGATCCTTGAGGCTCAGCAAGCCAGCCTTCTGCAACAGGAGCAGCGCACGCCCTGTGGTGCTGACATCGTTGGGAATGGCAATGGTGGCGCCATCCGGCAGCTCATCCAGAGACTTGTACTTGGTCGAATACGCGCCGAAGGGTTCGACATGTACGCCCTGCACGATCACCAGTTCAGAACCACGCTGGGCGTTGAAGCTGTCCAGGTAGGGTTTGGTCTGAAAGTAGTTGGCATCCAGATTCTTCTGGCTGACCTGCAGGTTGGGTTGTACGTAATCGGTAAAGACCTTGATATCGAGATCCACGCCTTGCTTGGCCAGTTCGGGCTTGATCAGTTCAAGAATTTCGGCGTGCGGCACCGGCGTGGCGGCCACGCTCAGCTTTTCGCCGGCATGAGCCAGGGAAGCAGTCAGGGCAGCGGCCAGGGCAGTCAACAGCAGGGTCTTCTTCATGATGTCCTTGTTCTCGGTTCATGGCGCCGGCTGGATCGACAGGCCAGCGCGTTTGGCAGATACCAGGCGGATACGCCGGGCTGAGCGTGACAGTACGAAGAAATATTTATTCCACAAAATACCTATTAATTATTTTCTTATTCCAAAAATAATAATCGACGAATGAAATCACTGCCGTCGTCACTAGGAACGGTAGACCAAAGCGCAACCATGTGCCTTGGCATGGGATGCAACGGGCTACGGTGCAGCGGGATAGGTGGAGGTATATCGATACTTGATCCATGTGTGGCGCTTGATGCTTGAATGAGCATCCGTCTCGCCCAAGGTCTTATCGTTTACCTTGAAATCAAAGCCCGCTTTTGCAGGATCTAGTCAATCCGACAGGCATGACGAAAACGTCGGCATAAGCACCCGACTTCCGCGCTTGACTCTGCCCCTAGGGGCACACTGCATGCTACCGGCTCCATTTCAGATCGGAGTTGAATAGTTGATGAGTGCGTTATCGATGGTCACCGGTGCCAATGGGCACCTGGGCAACAACCTGGTTCGGCAGTTGCTCGGCCGTGGGCAGGCGGTACGCGCCGGCGTTCGTGATCCCGCTGGTTGTTCAGCATTGCACGGATTGGGCTGCGAAGTGGTGCGCGCAGAACTGCAGGACATCGACTCCCTGCGCCAGTCGCTACAAGGAGTCGATGTGCTATATCAGGTCGCCGCCGTGTTCAAACATTGGGCGAAAGACCCGCAAGCCGAGATCATCGAGCCCAATGTGCAGGGCACGCGCAATATCCTGCGTGCCGCCGCCGACGCCGGCGTGCGCCGCATCGTCTATGTCAGCTCCGTCGCCGCGGTGGGCCACGACGGCCAGTATCTGGATGAAGCGGTTTGGAATGACGACCAGCAGAATCCCTACTACCTCTCTAAGATTCTCTCCGAGCGCAGCGCCTGGGAGGCAGCGCAGGCCCAAGGCCTGTCGATGGTTGCGGTATTGCCCTCGGCGATCATCGGCCCCCATGCCGAACGCCTTACCGACACCATGGGTTTTCTCACTGCCGTGCTGGCCCGCAAACTGGTGCTGGACCCGGATTTCCATTTCAACTTCGTCGATGTGCGGGATGTCGCCGAAGGCATGATCAACGCGGCCGAACGAGGTCGCCCAGGCCAACGCTACATACTCGCCAACCGCGAGTCTTCGTCATTGGGTGAAGTGATCGCCGCGCTCGATACGCTCCGCCCCGGGCAAAGTCTACCGCCACGCGCACCCAAGGCCCTGCTGCTATCGATCGCCCTGCTGCAAACATGGCGTGCACGCCTGACTGGCCGGCCAGCCGAGTTGCTGTCTAGTCAGGTGCGGATGTTCCATGGTGTGCGCCAGCGGTATTGCATCGACAAGGCAGTCGGCGAACTGGATTACCGGCCGCGCTCGCCACAGGTGGCCCTCAGGCAGGCGTTCGAGTACCTGCTGTCGCGTTGACTGCGGGCGCGAACTGCCGGTTTATCTGCGCCTGCAACTCGGTCAGGCGCTGCTCCTGAAGTTGCAAGGCCTGTATCTGGGCTTGCAGCTCCTGGCGCTTGGCTTCGATGCCCTGATTGGCGAGCGCCAGCAGAAAAGGCGCGTCATGCTGCTTGGCTGCCAGCAGCTCGCTCATCTCCCCCAGCTTGAAGCCCACGGCCTGGGCCGTGCGAATCATCTGCAGCAAGGTCAGGTGGTAAGGCGTGTAGCGTCGGTAACTGCCAAGACGCTGCGGATTGATCAGCCCCATCTGCTCGTACAAACGAATGGCTTTGGGCGTGCATCCTGACAACTTCGCCACTTCAGCGATGTACATGTACAGCCCCATAAGCGTTCTATTAAGGGTGAGAGCTTAATGGCTACCTAGTGAAACTGTCTTCAGGTCAGGGGGCCGACGTTCGCAAATGGCAGAAACCGGCCATGAGCAGACATCCGTACAGTTATTGTTCTACGTTGAACGGCCCCACGAAGATTTTATTTGTCGAGAGAGAAGAATATTGCGGTTGCCGCAGCCAATTCACCTGGCTCATCTGCGCCATTGATAAACATGACACCTCCGCCTAGTAAGTCTGCTGGTCGGCAAGCCCATCAATCACCTGCTCTGTTATCTCGCCGAGAGCCACTAGAGGATCCTCAGGTAATTCACCAAGAATCAGCAGCCTCGCACCTGCATCCTCGGTTGCATTCGCCACGGCCTTTTCCACGGGTCGACTCGTCAAGACCAAGCGCACCTCATTGTCCCGAATTGCGGACTTGAGCAACTCGAGTGACGCACCAGCATCCGAATCGGACGTCGATGGAGGCAGCACCTCGATCACGTCGAGATTGAGGCTGCTCGTAAGGTATTCGAACCCCGGCGACAGGCTGATCACACTGAGACTATCCAGCTCAGCCAATCGACTTTCGCTCACTGCGCTCAAGCTCAATAGGCGTTGCTTGATATCCGCCAGGTTGCTCGCTATCTGCTTCGCATCATTAGGGCTCAAACGCACCAAATCGGCAGCGATCACATCAGCCATTCGGCCAAGGTTGTTGATGCTCAACCATGGCCGTTCCTCCAGTGTGTTGCTGCCCGCAGAGGTCAGCGCGATGCCTGGTAACGCACCGTCCACTGGGCGTGCCGCATCTATTTCGACGATACGGATATTGCTGCGCCTCGCCATAGGATAAAGCGGATCCTCCGGCCATAAGGATCGCACGGCAATCACCGCGTCAGCGCTGCTCGCCGCTTTCTCCAGAGCACCGGCGCCGCGCCCCGTAAAGAAAGATACCTGGCGGCTGGCCGGCAGGTTGGCAGGCGCTGCACGCACGACCTGTGCCTCTGCGCCTTGCAGGAGAATGGAGCCGAGACCGTAGGTGATCGGCAGGCTGGCGAGTACCCGCACAGGCTCACCAGCAGCCGTCATCGAGGCAACGAGTAAAGCACCAATAGCAGCGGTGAGATTGACGAGAACTTTGTTCATCCCAGATTCCCTTTGAGACTTGGCAACAAGCTGCGGGCGATAGCGGCAACGGCGAAGACGATGCCAGCCATGATGATGATCGATGCACCGGACGGCACCGGCAGTTCGAGGGCGATAGGAAGAAAGATACCGATCAAGGTACAGAAGGTGGCTATCAGTACTGATAGCCAGAAGAAGCCTTTCAATGACTGGCTTAGCAAGCGAGCAGCGGCGGCTGGAATCACCAGCAGCGCACCGACGAGAATGGCTCCGATGACTTTGACCGCAGCCACCGTGACCAGCGCCACCAGCATGACGAACAGATAGTCCAACGGCTTGACCGCAACACCGCGCACACTGGCAAGCTGCGGGTTGAAACTGGCCAGCATGAAGCGGTTGTACATCGGTATGGTCAGAGCCACCACCAGCAGTGAGACCAGGGTCAGCACCGCAAGATCCTGGGCGTTGACCGTCAGCACCGAGCCGAACAGCACGTTCTCCAGGATATGGATATTGATACGCCCGGCCAGCACCAGCAGGAGGCTGGCGCCCACTGCCAGCGACACGGATAGGAACACACCAATTAAAGTGTCCGGCGATAAACCCGTGCGGTTACGCAGGTAGTTGAGCAGCAGACCGAACAGCAGGCAGTAACCAAACAGGCTGCCATAAGGGCCTGTGTAGGGTTCGCCGAGCAGGATGCCGATTGCCACGCCGGTCAGCGCTGCGTGGCCGACCGCTTCGGAGAAGAAGGCAAAGCGCTTGACTACCACCAGGGTTCCCAGGCCGCCAAGCACCGGGCCGATCAGCAAGCCAGCGAACAAGGCATTGACAACGAAACCGTAGGCCAACGCCTCGGGCAGATAACCGGCACCGGCCCAGCCCTGAATCAGCAGGCGCAGTTGCTCGAAGAACGCGCTCATACGCCGCCCTCCCCGCCAGCCGGCGGATGGCTGGCAAACAGTTGCAACAGCCTGTCCGGCTTCAGCGCTACCTGAGGCGTATCGTCGAACAACACACGACGATTCAGACCGGTGACGCGATCGGCCAGACGCCCGACTGCTTGCAGGTCGTGTTCCACCCAGAGCACGGTCACACCCGACCGGCGCCAGTCGCTCAGCAAGCGTTCGAACACCTGCATGCCGGGCTCATCCAGGGCGGCCATGGGCTCATCCAGGATCAACAGTTGCGCTGCCGGCACCAAACCCTGGGCCAGCAATACGCGCTGGCGCTCGCCACCGGACAATGCGCCCATACGCCGCTTGCGCTTGTCCAGCATGCCCACGCGTGCCAGTGCCTCTTCGATGGCCGGAGCATGGCGCCGTGACAGACCAAGAAAGGCCGGTCGCATCTGGCACATGGCGGCCATGAAGTCGTCCACCGTCATCGGCAGACTGCGATCGAACTCCAATGCCTGAGGCACGTAGCCGATGACGCCTGGCGCACCCGGCCAATCCAGGCTCAACTCACCACGGTGCGGCATCTGCCCGAGCAGGGTCTTGATCAGCGAACTCTTGCCGCCACCGTTGGGTCCGACCAGCGCATGCACGCTACCGGCACGCACCTGAAAGGAGATGCGCTCAAGAATACGCGTACGGCCAAGTTCGAGACTGACGTCGGCGAAGTCGATCGAGGGGCCAGCCGCGACAGGAAAGGCTTCGACGGCGGTCATGCACCATTCTCCTGGATCGCGCGCACCACGGTATCGAGGTTGCGGGTCATCTCCTCCTCGTACTTGCGTGGGGTGTACTCACCGTAGGAAATATGCGTGAGCGGATACAGGTGAACACCGGACTCACGCTGGATGGTCTCGACGTAGGTCGAGGGGAAATCCATTTCCGAGAAGATCACCTGCACGTCCAGCTCCTTGAGCTGGTCGATGGTCTTCTTCAACTGGCTCGGGCTCGGCTCGATACCGTGCGCAGGCTCAACCACCGCCGTCACTTCCAGGCCGAACTCACGCAGCAGGTAGTCGTAGGCGCCATGAATGGTGGCAACACGCAGCTCGGCCCCGTTCTCTTGGCTGAGTCGCCCCAGCGCATCGGCACGTAGCGAGCGCAGGCGCTTACCGTATGCACGGGCATTCTGCCGATAGGCTTTGGCGTTATCCGGGTCGAGCTTGCCCAGTTCACGGGCAATGGTATTGACCTGCGCGATGGACGCGCTGATGGACAGGAAGGTGTGCGGGTTGACCACCTTGCCCGCACCGCGCGCCGCCTGGCCAGTAGCCGCGAGCAAGGGCACGCCGGCATTGGCCTCGATCAACGCCACATCCGGTTTCTCGCTGGCAGCGATCATGCGTTCGGCGAAATCATCGTGGCCCACGCCATTGAGCACCACCACATCCAGTCCACCAATACGCTTGATGTCCTCGGCACGCGGTTCATAGGCATGCGGATTGAAGCCGGCGGGAATCAGCGGCACCACCTCGGCCTGGTCGCCGACGATGTTGCTGACGTAGCTGTAATAGGGATGCAGAGTGATGCCGATGCGTAGGCGCTTGCCCTCGGCAGCATTGACCAGGCAAGGCAGCACTGCTGCGCCAACACAGATAAGGGCGGCAGCCAGCAGGCGGCGACGCAATGGGGAGCGATGAAGGGTCGACATGAGCAAATCCAGAGTCAGTGGCGGTGTTGTCGGGTAACGCCGGCATCGAACTGGCTGGCGACTTGGCGCCAACCTGTGTCAGCCAACACCTGCTCACGCAGATCGCTGGGGGCCTCAGCCTGGGCGGCACGATTGAGCCAGACGCTGGCGTTGTCACCGTCGAGGCGCAGCAGAAAGGAGCCCGCCACCGCCTCGGCCGCGCTGCGACCGAAGTAGGCGACATGGGTATCGGTCTGCAGAAGCTGCCAGGCATGGCCACCACGATTGGCAGCGCTGGCATCGGCGATGAAGGGAGGGAAGCCCTCCTCTGCCAGGAACTGCGGTTCGGGCAGTGCCTGTGCCTCTTCCCAGTACAGATGAATCTCGTCGAGAGCCACCAGCAGATCAGTGTGAATGCCCTGCTCGGCAGCATTCAGGTCACGGCGGGCGTCGAACTGGTCGGCAGCTATCGCGACGCTTGGCTCGGACTCAGATCGCAACACCACCACCGCCCCCGCCAACAGCACGATAATCAGGGCAACCAGGAACACATGAAGCGTTTCATGCCCCGCGCCGGCGGGACGTATCACCTGAACGCTCATGGGGCTTGGATATCCGTGTGATCGATCTCGACTACATGGCCGGGGCCTGCGTCGAACAGCACGTAGAACTCACCCTCCGGGCGTTTGAAGCTCAAGCGTGAGTCACCGTCGAGCTTGCCTGCCACGAGAATCTCCTCGTCATATCCGATTACATCGAGGGTCACTCCGGGTGCGCCACTGCCATCGGAGAAACCGCCAATGCAGAGGATTTCCTCCTCGCCTTGGGGTTCGCACTCACAGATCGGGTTGTGAGCCATGGCCACAGAACACAGGGTGCTGGCGCCGACCAGCAGCGACAGTCGGTAAAGGTTGTTCATGGCTTGACTCCTTGTCGGTTGAGCCAGGTCAAGGTGGCAGGTGATGCCTGAGCGAGCGGGATGGACGCCTGATGCATAGAGCCGTCCCAGCCCTCCATGGTGATCCAGAGTTCGGCGTCGGCCTTGGTACGCGCTGGGATCGGTACGCTGGCGCCCATCCGATAGGGGCTACCGAAGAAGATCGCGCCGGCGGCACGCAGGCTGCGCGGCTTGCCGATACGCAGGTAGGTGGCCTTGACCTCGTCTAGGCAGGCCGCACACAACGCCGCGTTGAAACTCTTCATGTATCCGGCAGGCCCTTCCAGGCGCGGTGGTTCTTCGAAAAGCTCGGCCAGGCGCAGGCTCCAGGGGCCGACCTGCACCTCGCCCACCTCCCGCTCACCCAGGCCGCTATCGCCACGAAACAACGCGACCTGGTGGAAATACTTGGGCATGAAGGCCAGCGGGATGATCACCAGAAGGATGTTCAGATGAAATCGCCATTTGCGCCAGAAACGACCCAACGTGGTGGATGGCATGGCCGCGACCTTGCTCATGGCTGCCCCTCCATGACGTCATCGAGGAGAATCGGTGCTGGTTTGGGCTCACGCACCGCGCGGGGTCTGCGCTTTGCCAGGGCGGCGGTGGCTTGAACAGTGCGTTTGCTCCAGATCAGCAGGCCGCTGAGGACCATCATGCTCAGAAGCAAACCGAAGACGAACCACACCAGCTTGAGCCATAGCCCACCGAAGTCACCGGTATGCAGGGGGCGCATCGACTCGGTGACGAACTCCAGAGCGGAACGATCCGACAGCAGTCGGGCTTGATCGACATTGCCGTTATAGGGATTGACCGAAGCGCCCTGAAACATCAAGGGATACCAGCCGCGCCCCCAGACGGAAATATGACTGTATGCATTATCCGGCAAGCCAACGAAGCTGGCCTCCAAGCCTGGAATACTGGCGCTGGCTATCTCGATGGCCTTATCGATATCGATACGCAGCACACTGACGCCCGGCTCGGCCAGAGGGACCTCGTCGCGTGCCACCACTGGCGGTATGCCTTCGGTGGAGATGGAGATGTGGTTATCGAAAAGCAGCGCCTGGATCAGAAACCACACGCCGGTGACGGAGATGACGGCGATGAACCAGATCGACCAGATACCCGATAGTCGATGGAAATCCCCCCAGAAGATGCGCGCCCCCTGATTGAAGCGCAGGGTCGGCTTTAAGAAACCTCTCCAGAACTTCTTGTAAACCACCAGACCAGTGATCAGCGAAGCAAGCATTGGCAGGCCCATCAGGGATACCAGATACCAGCCCCAGCTGAAGCCATTTGTGAACGGCACCAGCCACCAACCATGCAGAGCACGGGTGAACTGACGGAAATCAAACTGCGGGCTGACGCCCTGGATGGCACCGGTGTAGGGATTCACGTAGAGCGTCGGCGAGGTGCCATCCGGGTAGCTGGCCCTTACAGTCAGTGCAAAATGATCCTCCTGTGGCCGACTGATCGACTGAACGATGGTTTCCGGTTCTACGCGATTGATCTCCTCCAGTATCCGAGCGAAGGAAAGACGCTCGGCATTGTCCGCAGGCTTGCTGGCACGAACATCCGGATTGGCCAGCCAAACGATTTCCTGGCTGATCGTCGCCAGAGTACCGGTCACGCATACGATCAGAAGAAAAAACCAGACCGGCATGGCTAACCAGCTATGGACGAGAAACCAGATTCTGGAACGGGACTTCTTGGACATCGGTAAACCAGGAGTAGATGCCATGCGATGGCAAAGGTGCATGAGGCGCAAATAGCGCGTTCTCCTGTGTAGACGAATGAGATGGGAAAAACCTACAGGTGCAGATGGAAGAAATTTTTATTCACTGCAAGGAGCGGAGCACACTTAGCAACACCACGATCCAGATCTGGTGACACATCGGGGCATCTACTCCTGGTTCAGCAAGCAGGACCTGAGAGCAGGCCAATGCCCTCATCACGGAAGGCAGCAGAGGAACTCTTAAGGTCGACGAGTCACCATTGCGGACAGTTTTCAAAAAGCTGGTTTGAGCTCTATAATCGCAACTAATTCTTATCTGCATTCAAGATAATGGGAGCTCTCAGGGTGTCCAGCGCTTTGCCGTCCTCATCGCTGCATGGTGATATTCAAAGGCTCTACGACAATCACCATGGCTGGCTGAAAGGCTGGTTACGTCGTCGCCTGGGTGATCGCGAACGAGCCGCCGACATTGCCCAGGACACCTTCCTGCGCCTTCTGCTGACACGGCGTATGCCAGAACATGGCGAAGGCCGCCGTTTTCTTGCACAGATCGCCCGCAACCTAGTCATCGACCAGTGGCGTCGGCAGCGCATCGAGCAAGCCTATCTGGACAGCCTGGCCGCCCTGCCCGAACCCGAAACCCCGTCGCTGGAAACCCGCGCGATGGTCATTGAAACCTTGCTGCAGATCGATGCCATGCTCGACAGCATGCCGAGAAAAGTGCGTGAGGCCTTCTTGCTGTCACAGTTCGAAGGCCTGACCTACCCACAGATCGCAGTGCGACTGGAGGTTAGCGTCAGCTCGGTGCAGAAGTACATGCTGCGTGCCATCGCCGCCTGCTACCAGGTGCTTTACGCAGAATGAACGCCACCAGCGAGGCGCCCATCGCCCCCGCCATCGTCGAGCAGGCTAGCCATTGGCTAATGCTGCAATGGGGTGGCGAGCTGGACGACGAACAGCAACGTCGCTTCAGCGAATGGTACGCCGCCGACCCCGAGCACGGTCGCGCCTGGCAGCGTCTGGAGCATCTGCAGAGCACCCTGACCGGCGTACCGAGCGACACCGCCCGTGCCGTGCTGCGTGAGCTGCCCGATGCGCGCCGACGGCAGACCCTCAAGCTACTCAGCGCACTTTTGCTCGTCAGCGGCAGTGGCTATTTCGCCCAGGCGCAGTTGCCCTGGCGCGAAGCCATGGCCGACCTACGCAGTAGCACCGGCGAACGCCTGCAACGCATTTTGGCCGATGGTAGCCGGCTGAGCCTGAACAGCGGCAGCGCGGTGGATATCCTGTTCAACGCCAGCGAGCGGCGTATCCGCCTGCTTGATGGTGAACTGCTGCTCGACAGCGGCCATGACCCGGCGCAGCGGCCGCTGATCGTCGAGACCTCATCCGGCGAGATCCAGGCCCTGGGCACGCGCTTCTCGGTATATCAGAGCAATGGTGGTAGCCAGGTAGAACTGTTCGAGGGCGAGTTGGAACTGCGTCCACGTCATGCTTCCCCGGTGCGTCTGCAAGCCGGGCAGAGTCGCTGGTTCTCGGCCACTGGGTTCGGCGAACTCGCCAGGGCCGATATCAACACCGTCGCCTGGCAGGACGGCTACCTGATTGCCGAGCGTATGCCATTGGGACAGTTCATCGCCGAGCTTTCCCGCCATCGCACCGGCGTACTGCGCTGCGACCCAGCCGTTACGAACTTGTTGCTCACCGGTGTATTTCCACTGGCAGACACCGACCGTGTGCTGACGGCTCTTCAGCAATCGTTGCCCGTGAAGGCACACAGCATGACGCGGTACTGGGTCACAGTCGGACCGGCCTAGAGCGATCGGCAAAGAAATTTGCACAGCCTTTGTCGGTTTTGCAGATTCGTTCGGGATACCTCTTGAATTCAACCAAGAAGCATTCTCAAGAGGATTATTCAGAATGCCGCATCTGCCCGTCTCTATCCGCTCCAGGCTCACTCTCGCCGTTCGCCATGCTCTGTTCGCCGGCCTGCTCACCGGCGGCCCGCTCTTGCTTGCTATGCCCCTTACCCACGCCACCGCCAGCGAACAGGTGCGCAACTACGTCATTCCTGCCGGCCCACTGGACCAAGCGCTGAACCTTTTTGCCAGCCAAGCCGGCATTCTGCTTTCCGCCGATGCACGACTCACCATAGGAAAACGCAGCCCTGGGCTCAATGGCGACTATGCCGTAGATGAGGGGTTAGCCAACTTGCTGGCCGGTACGGGGCTGCGGGCGCACAGCACAGGTGGTGACTATGTATTGGAAGTTGCAATGGACGGTGGTGATGCGTTGGAACTGCAGTCGACGACAGTGAGGGGAGTCCAGCTGACGGATACGACTGAGGGCACTGGCAGCTACACCACCGGCGAGACCAGTACCGCCACAAAACTCAATCTGAGTCTGCGCGAAACACCTCAATCTATCAGCGTGATGACCCGCCAACGTATCGAGGACGAGAACCTGACCAGCATCGAGACCTTGCTGGACCGGACACCCGGCATCTCGGTACAGAATATTGGCTCGGGTCGTTACGACATTTCGTCTCGTGGCTACAGCATCGACAATTTTCAGCTCGACGGCATTCCTACCGCCCTTGACGTCGTCTCGCAAAATACCCCTCAACTACAGGCGGACATGGTGATCTATGATCGGGTGGAAGTACTACGTGGCGCGACGGGTCTGCTAACAGGTGCAGGAGAACCTTCCGGCACCATCAACCTGATACGCAAGAAACCCACTCATGAGTTCAAGGGGCACGTGGCCGCTGGCGTTGGCAATTGGGATCGCTATCGCACTGAATTCGACTTATCGGGAGCACTGATCGAAACGGGCAACCTACGTGGCCGTTTCGTTGGCGCTTACGAAGAAGGTGGTACTCATATCGATCACTACGAGCAGAAGAAAACCGTGCTCTACGGTGTATTGGAAGCCGACCTGAGCGATCAGACACGTCTCACGCTGGGACTGGATTATCAGAACACCGATCCTCGAGGTACGTCTGGCTCAGGGTTGCCGCTGTTCTACAGCAATGGCGAGCAAACCAAATTCGCTCCATCGAAAAATGCTGCCGCTCGCTGGAGCAGGAACGAAACCGACGTTTACAACACCTTCATGACGCTAGAGCACAGACTCGCTGATGACTGGGCACTGACACTGTCGGCCAACCATATGTACGGTAAACGTGACTTCAGTGGCGCAGATGCTAGCTGGGGATTTCCGGACAAGGCGACAGGTGAAGGTGTGATGCTCTATGGGGGAGCAGGTCAAGCCAGGCAGAAACAGACTGGAGCCGACATCCAGATTCAAGGGGCATTCGAGATGCTTGGTCGCCGCCATGATTTAGTGGTGGGAGCCAATTGGAGCGAATACGAGAACCAGCATGAGCCCAATAACGACGACATCGAAGGGCGCTCGATCAATATCTATACTTGGGACAATCTGACTGCGACCACTTCCGCTGCGGAAAAACTCATGGATTACGATGGTTGGCAGAAGCAGTACGGCAGCTACGCAGCCCTGCGCCTGAAACCATTAGACGACGTAGCGGTGATTATTGGTGCGCGAGTCAGCAACTACAAATACCAGCTCTCGCAGATTTACTCGGTTCCGGCCTTTACCCAAAACAACAGCGTCACCAACATGCAAGAGTCCGGCGTAGTCACGCCCTATGCCGGCATCGTCTATGACATCAACGACACTCACTCGGTCTACGCCAGTTATACCAGCATCTTTAAGCCGCAAAGCGAACGCGACCGCACTGGAGCAACACTGGCTCCACGCGAGGGCGACAACTATGAAGTCGGCCTGAAGAGTGAGTTCTTCAGTGGGCGCCTGAACAGCGCCATTGCACTCTACCAAATCCGCCAAGACAACCTCGCCGAAGCCGAGCCCGGACAGACCGTCCCGGGGACATTCCCCCTACAAGCAGCCTATCGAGCAGTCAGCGGTGCCAAGACAGAAGGTATCGACATCGAGCTGGCCGGAGAGCTAGCAACCGGTTGGCAAGTGAGCGCAAGCTACAATTACAGCAGCACTGAAGATGCCCAAGGTGAACGCATCCGGACCACCTTCCCTCGTCAAATGGCTAAGGTTTGGAACACCTACCGACTCCCTGGAGAATGGAACAAACTCACAATTGGAGGAGGAATCAACTGGCAGGACCGCATCTACTACAACGCAACGACCTGGCAGTTGCCGGGTATAAACCTCGAAGGTGAACAAAAATCTTATGCCGTTGTGAATCTCATGGCGAGTTACGACTTCAGTGATCATCTGTCCACCACTCTGAACCTCAACAACCTGTTCGACAGGGAGTATCTGCAAGGATTGGACAGCACCTTCCACACCGGCATTTATGCGCCGACACGAAATCTCATGGTCAGCACGAAGTACAACTTCTAAAGCCGGCGATGAATGGATGGGAGGCCAAGTGCAGCACTCCCATCTACCTGGCAGATCGTTCCCAGTCTCCGCCACATACAGCGCTCCAACCCCCTTCCGACACATCTCCGCCCTACAGAACCCCAGCCACCTGCCACTAGGAAGCCTTTCACTATGGTGGTGAGCCATCTAGGACGAACGAGCAGCCCCATCATCCCTCTACGCTGCCCCCATTCCCTATTCGCCTTCCTTAGCCGTAGAATTGCGATAAATTCTTATTCGCAATTTGCAGGAGACAGGATGTTAACGCTGCTCCCCGAGACAGCCACGCACGCTCAGTTGGATGCCCTCTATCGCAACCACCACGGCTGGCTGAAAGGCTGGCTGCGCCAGCGCCTAAACAATTCCGCCGATGCAGCTGACCTGGCGCAGGACACCTTCGTCCGCGTGCTACTGGCACGTACCGCCGACAGTCTGCGCGAGCCGAGGCATTATCTGGCGACGGTTGCTCGGGGGCTGGTGATCGATCTCTATCGGCGCCGTTCACTAGAGCAAGCTTATTTGGAGGCGTTGGCGCTAAGACCAGAGCAATACGCGCCGTCGGCAGAAGAGAGAGTGTTGATTCTCGACAGCCTGCTGGCCATCGACCAAATGCTCGACGGCATGGGTGAGCGTACACGCGGCATCTTCCTCGCGGTTCAGCTTGATGGGCTGAGCTACGAGAAAGCCGCCGCGCGCATGGGCGTTTCCGTGACCACCGTGCGTAAACATCTGGCTAAGGCGTTGCTCCATTGCCTACTGCTGGAGGAGGCATGAAGGCGATTCTCGCAGAGGCAGTGGACTGGCACGTGCGGCTCAACAACAGTCAGGCTGATGCTTCCATCGAACATGAGTGGCAAGCCTGGCTACACGCCGACTCGCGTCACGTCGAAGCCTGGCAACGCTTGCAACAGTTGCAGCAGCGCCTGGCCGTAACCTCTCCACAGCTTGCCGTCGCCGCCTTGCAGGGCGCGCGCCAGGGGCGGCGCCAGGCGCTGAAGGTACTGGGCCTGTTGCTCGGTGTGGGCGTGGTCGGCTGGCAGGGTTATCGGGCCTCGCCGTTGAGCGCCGACTACGTCACACGGGTCGGTGAACGTCGGCGCGTGAGACTGGCAGATGGCAGTCGCCTTGAACTGAATACCGATACTCGGGTGGATGTCCGCTTCAATGTGGCTGAGCGCCTGATCCATCTGCAACAGGGGGAAATTCTCGTGCAGACCGAGCAGGACGCTCGACCGCTAAGGGTGCAGACCGGAGAGGGGCTCATTCGTGCGTTGGGTACACGTTTTGTAGTGCGTCAACTCGACCGCGCTACAGAAGTCTCGGTCGAGGAACACGCAGTGGAAGTTCAGCCACACCTGGCCGCTGCAACGATTACGCGTGTAGAGGCCGGACAGCGTTTGACCTTTAGCGCTTGGCAGACAGGGATCATACAGGCGGCGAGCAATGCTTCGGCCTGGACCCAAGGCATGTTGGTGGCAGTCGACTGGCGACTGGATCGCTTGCTGGGCGAGCTGTCGCGCTATCGCCACGGCTACCTGGGTTGCGCTCCTGAGGTAGCGGCTTTGCGCCTGTCCGGCGCCTTTCCATTAGATGACGACGAAGCCGTACTCGACAGCCTGCAGGATGCACTACCGATCACAGTCCGGCGCCGGACTCGCTACTGGGTGCGTATCGAGAAACGCGAGGCGTAATCCGTTACGCAGGGTCAACCTGGGATGCGACTGCACAGGCATGTCCATACAACCGAGGTCATTCGATCCTATCGGCACAAACTTGGAGAGGGACAAACTTTTTTCAAGCCTGAAGGTAACAGATTCTCATTGCCTGTTCGGCTCCTCTGCACGCGCGCCGCAGACGCCCGCTTTTGCCATTCGCACAGGAGCCATTCGATGTTCGCTAGCCCTACCCCACTCGCCCGAAACATTCGCCGGGCCGCGCTGATGCTGAGCCTGTCCGGCTCGCTGCTAACCACCGCCAGCGCCTGGGCGGCCCCGCTCAGCTACAGCATTCCTGCCGGCAGTCTGGCCGCCGCGCTGAGTCAGTTCGCGGCTGCCAGTGGCGTCACTCTCAGCTTCGGCAGCAGCGAAACCGCCAACCTCGAGAGCGCCGGCTTGCACGGGGAGTACGAGATCGAGGAAGGCTTTGCCCGGTTGCTGCAGGGCAGCGGCCTGATCGTGCAGAAGGCCGGGGACAAACGCTATGTGCTGGTCCGCGCCCAGCCGAACGAGGCGTTGGAACTGAGTGCGGCGACGGTCACTGGCAATCAGCTGGGTCCCAACACCGAGGGCACCGGGAGTTACACCACAGGCTCGGCCAGCACCGCTACCGGCCTCAACCTGTCGATGCGCGAAACGCCGCAGGCGGTCAGCGTGGTGACCCGCCAACAGATCGAAGATCAGAATCTCACCGATATCACCCAGGTGCTCGAGCAGACTCCAGGCGTGGTGGCCAACAGCATGGGGCCAGCAGGTAGCGACGCCAACCAGATCTACGTGCGTGGATTGACCTTGGACAACTTCCAAGTCGATGGCATCAATCGCACTAGCACCTACGGCTTCAACGACGATCTGGCCGACATGGTTATCTATGACCGTGTCGAAGTGGTGCGCGGCGCCACCGGCCTGATGACGGGCACCGGCGACCCCAGCGCGACAGTTAACCTGATCCGTAAGAAACCGACCTACGAGACGCGTCGCAAACTAACGCTGCAGGCAGGCAGCTGGGACAACTACCGCAGTGAACTGGATATGTCCGGCAAGCTCTCGGACAGCGGCCATGTGCGCGGCCGCGTGGTTGCAGCGAAGACCGACAGCAAAAGTCATATCGACCGCCAGGCGCTGGAAAAGCAGGTGGCCTACGGCGTTCTGGAGTGGGACATCAGCGATGCCACAATGCTCACAATCGGTGCCGAGTACCAGGATCTGGACAATGACGGTGCCGGCAACCACGGTTTCCCCATGTACAACAGCGACGGCAGCCATTTCAAACCGTCGCGCGCCTTCAACTCCGGCTCCGACTGGAGCTATCACAAACGCGAAACACGCACGCTGTTCACAACCCTGGAGCACACGCTGAACAATGGCTGGCAGCTCAAGTTCAACGCCGAGCACAGCCGCCGCAGCTATGACGATGCCTTTGCCACCGCGGCCAATGGCGCCGTCAACGCCGACGGCAGCGGCATCAGCACCTGGACCGGGCGCTGGGCTGGCGATCCACGACAAACCTCGTTCGACGTATCGGCCAGCGGCCCCTTCAGTCTGTTTTCCCGCGAGCACGAGTTGTACCTGGGCGCCAGCCATCACCGCTCCTACTACCGAAACGGCGGCTACCCGCTGTGGACCTTCCAGACCATCGACAACATCTTTACTTGGGATGGTTCGCTGCCAGAGCCGGACGCGATCCACAACAAGTCCACACAAGATGCGCTGGATGAAACCCAGTTGGGCCTGGTCGCTGCCACACGCTGGAGCCTTACCGACGATCTCTCGCTGATTACCGGAGCGCGTGTCATCGACTGGCAGCGCGACACCTCCTCGCACCTCCTGGCCACAGGAGCAGTAACCCGCTCCAGAGAGCAGGAGAACGGCATCGTCACCCCCTATGTCGGCCTGATCTATGACCTCGATGAGCACTGGTCGGCATACGCCAGCTACACCACCATCTTCAATCCGCAGAACCGGCAGCAGGCCGATGGCAGCTATCTTGAACCCAAGGAAGGCGAGAATTACGAACTAGGCGTCAAGGGGGAGTTCTGGGACAAGCGTCTGACCACGGCACTGAGCGTGTTCGAGGTACGCCAGGACAACCTTCCGATCGCCGACCCCAACAACCCCGGCTATTCGATCGCCGAGTCCGGTACCAAGACCCGTGGCTTCGAAGTGGAAATGGCCGGCGAACTGCTGCCGAACTGGCAGGTTTCGGCCAGCTACAGCTATGCGGTAATTCAGGATTCGGACAACGAGCGTCTCAACACAGAAGTGCCGCGAGACACACTCAAGCTGTTCACCACCTATCGTTTGCAGTCCATTCCGCAACTGAAGGTCGGTGGCGGCATGCGTTGGCAGGGTGCGGAATACTACAAGGAGTCCGGGCCGAACAACGAGACCTTCCACCAGGGTGACTACACCGTAGTCGACCTGATGGCGCAGTATGCCGTCACCCCTGAAACCAGCGTCTCGCTGAACCTCAACAACGCCCTCGACGAGCATTACTACAGCGCCATAGGCGCGCGCGGTTGGTACGGCACGCCGCGCAGCCTGACAGCAACCCTGGCGCACGCATTCTAAGAATCCTAGATATTTGCGGAGGCAGTTGCTCGCATACGCGCTGCCTTGGCACTCCTGCGCTGATAATCGGCCGGCTGTGGCCGCACTGTTATCCTCCAACACCTCGAGCTAATACCAAAACGACAGTAAAGCCGCGTTATCATGCCCGCGCCTGCGTTCGGCACGACGACAAGGAGCAGTAGATGAACGATTCGCGCCAGGCGGCTTTCGCCAGGGAATGCGACCTGATCATGAAGGGCGGCATCACCAGCGGTATCGTCTATCCGTTGGCCATTACCGAGATCGCCAAGGCATTTCGTCTGCGCAGCATCGGCGGCACCAGTGCCGGCGCCATTGCCGCCGCTGCCGCGGCAGCTGCCGAACTCGGCCGTCAGCGTTTCCAAAGCGGGCAATTGAGCAGCGACCCGGCCGGTTTCGCCGAAATCGAGCGTCTGCCCGAACATCTCTGCACACCCGCAGCAGATGGCCATGGCACCAAGCTGCTGGCCTTGTTCAAACCCATTCCCGCACTGCGAACGCTATTTGACACGTTCATCGCCACGCTCGAAGCCAAGGGCAAGGGTCCGCGCGCGTGCATATTGGCACCACTCAAGGTGATGCTGACGCGACACAAGCTCGCCGCCTTGCTCGGCGCACTCGTCGCCGGCGGGCCCTTATGGGGCAGCGCCATGTCCAGCGGCAGCTTGCTGGTTTGGCTCTGGGTGTTATCGTTCGCCGCCCTTGGCGGCGTGTTCGCGGCAGGCTTGCGCCTGCTGCTGCCGGCACTGCGAGAGTTGCCGAACAATGGTTTCGGCCTGTGCACCGGCCTGCCGAACGCCGATGACGAAGCCCCGGATGAAGCCCTGACCAACTGGCTGACTCACTATTTCGACCAGCTCAGCGGCCAGCAGGCGTTTTGCGCGCAGCACGCTGGGGCTATCGAATGCGAGCGGCCGCTGACCTTCGGTGACCTGCGTGCGCACGGTATCGATCTGCAGGTCATGACCACCTGCCTGAGCATGGCGCGCCCGTTTCGCCTGCCATTTCGCGACGACGATCAGGTGCGTGAGAACAGCCAGTTCCATTTTCGCGCGGAGGAGTTCGTTCGTCTGTTCCCCCGCCGCGTCGTGGCCTGGATGCGCGCACGCCAGCGCCCGGGCAACGATGAGCGCAACGACGGCTACCTGCGCATGCCCTTGCCGGACGACCTGCCGGTGATCGTCGCGGTGCGCATGAGCCTGAGCTTCCCGCTGCTGCTCAGCGCCGTGCCGCTGCACGCGGTGGACTACCGCAAGAGCGAGAAGAAGCTGGAGCGCTGCTGGTTCACCGATGGCGGTATCAGTTCCAACTTCCCCATCCACTTCTTCGACGCCGCCCTGCCCCGGCGCCCGACCTTCGGCCTGGACCTGGGGCCGACCGATGGCGCAGACGAACAGCGCGTGCGCTTTCCGCGCAACAACGGCGACGCACGCCTCGCCTACTGGCGACGTTTTCCGCAAAGTGGCCTGCCGGCGCTGCGCGGCTTTCTGGCTCAGCTCAGTAATGTGGCCAAGGATTGGAACCACGAAACCCTGTCGCTGATGCCTGGCTTTCGCGACCGCATCGGCCTGATTCAGCTGACCCGCGAGGAAGGTGGGCTCAACCTGACCATGCCGACCGAACGCATCGAGCGCCTGACACGTTACGGACGCGAAGCCGGTCAGCAGTTCGTACTCCGCTTCGGTGACCCGGCGCACTGGCAGCCCGGCGCAGCTGCATCGCCGATGAACTGGGAAAATCACCAGATCATCCGCTTGCGCCTGCAACTGGCCAGCGTCGCCGAACAACTGCAGAGCCTGGAACGTGCCTGCCGCGAGCTGCACGGTACCGAGCACGACTACCAACGCTTCTTCACCCCGCAAGCCAGGCGCTACAGCTACCCCTTCAGAGGCCTCAACGACCTCGCGCAGGACCCGGACAGCGGCCTGTACCGCACACAGGCCGGGCTGGCCAAGGCCATGCTCGATCAACTGCGGGCAATCGCCCAGATGGTCGAGCAACACCCCGACAGTCATCCGGCCAAGGATGCGCCCAAGCCCACACCCGAACTGAAATTGCGGCCACGCATTTAAGGCTGGCCGCCGGACCATCAGCTCCCCGGGTTGGCCTGGGCCTCTTCGAAGAAGTAGTCCTTCCACGACGCGGCCTTGTTCTTCAACACGCCGACTTCATACAACTTCTCGGCATAGATGAAGGTGCGCTGCGGCGATACGGTGAAGTCGTTTTCCGGGTCCTCGATGATCTTCTTCACGAAGTCCAGCGGCAGCTTGGAGTTCTCCACGCGAATGTAGATCTCGGCAGCCGCGGCCTTGTCCGCCTTGATGATCTGTTCGGCCTCCACCAGCGCGTCATAGAAGGCCTTGTAGGTCTTCGGGTTCTCGTCGTGGAACTTCTCGGTGGCGTAGAGCACGTTGAAGGTCGCCGGACCGCCGAGAATGTCGTAGCTGCTGATCAGCTTGTGCACCTTGGGGTTCTCCAGCGCCTGGTACTGGAACGGTGGACTGGAGAAGTGCGCGGTAATTTCCGAACCGCCCTTGATCAGCGCCGCTGTGGCATCGGGATGCGGCAAGCTGATGGAGATGGCATCGAAGCGTTGGAAATCGTCCTTGCCATAGCGTTTGGCCGCCTCGATCTGCAGGGTACGCGACTGAAACCCGACCCCGGCGGCCGGCACCGCGAGGCGATCCTTCTCGGTCAGATCGTCCAGCGTCTTCACGCCCTCACGGTTGCTCAGCACGTAGCCGGGCAACGAACCCAGCGCGGCTACGGCCTTGACGTTCTGCCGACCGTGGCTGCGATCCCACACGGTGAGCATTGGCGGTACACCGGCCGAAACCACATCGATGGCACCCGCCAGCAGCGCCTCGTTCATTGCAGTGGCGCCGGAAATTGTGCGCCACTCGACGTCGATCTTATCCAGTCCCAGGGCCTTGGCGTGCTTCTCAATCAGGTGCTGATCCTTGACCACGTGCAGCACCAGGTAACCGATGCCGAACTGCTGGGCAATGCTGATCTTACCTTCGGCCTGCGCGGCCAGCGGTAGTGTCAGCGCGCTGAGCAAGCCCAGTGCGGTGACGATGGAGGATTTCTTCATGGCTTCTCCTGTGTGCCCGGCCTTGGCTGGCCAGGCGGTTAAGTGTCGTGTTGTGCTTCGAATCCAAGGGCGGCTCGTGCTGCTCGCTGGCTGCAGAGATCACCTGTAGAAGCGGCTTCAGCCGCGAGCTTTTCATCTACCTATCGCGGCTTAAAACCGCATCTACGAATGGCACTGCAAAACCGCTGGTGGGCTAAAACGGATCGCCGCGCGGCCATCCCTACAGGCTCTGTTCTGTAGGGTGGGCTTCAGCCCACCAACTGGGCACCCCGCTGGTGGGCTCAGCGCTGCATCCCCCAGCGCTTGACGGTCACCCGCTCGACCGTAGCGAACACCAGATTCTCCACCAGCAGGCCGATCAGGATCACCGCCGCCAGGCCGGCGAAGACCTTGTCGGTGTACAGCTCGTTGCGGTTCTGGAAGATGTACCAACCCAGGCCGCCCTTGCCGCTGGAGGCGCCGAACACCAACTCGGCGGCGATCAGCGTGCGCCAGGCGAATGCCCAGCCGATCTTCAGCCCCGAGAGGATCGATGGCAGCGCCGCCGGGATCAGGATGAACAGCACGAAACGCAGGCCCCTGAGGCCGTAATTGCGCCCGGCCATGCGCTGGGTTTCGGAGACGCCGAGAAAGCCGGCGTAGGTATTGAGCGCCAGCGCCCAGAGCACCGAATGCACCAGCACGAAGATCAGGCTGTTCTCGCCCAGGCCGAACCACAGCAGCGACAGCGGCAGCAGCGCAATGGCCGGCAGCGGGTTGAACATCGAGGTCAGGGTCGACAGCAGGTCGCGGCCCAGTTGGGTCGACACCGCCAGGGTGGTGAGCAGGAAGGCCAGGCCGATGCCGAGCAGGTACCCCTTGACCAGTACCGACAGCGAGATCGCCACCTTCTCCAGCAGCTCGCCACTGCCGATGCCTTCGATGAACGCCTTGGCCGTCTGCAGGAAGCTGGGCAACAGCAGGTCGTTACCCTGATAACGTGCCGCCATCTCCCAGATCAGTGCCAGCACCAGCAGGATCAGCGTCTTGCGCAACCAGCCCTGTTGCCACAGGCGCTGCAGTAGCGGCAGCTCACGCTCCAGCTTGAGATCCGGCAGCGGCTGCAGGGCAATTTCGTAATCGTCACGGCGTGCGGGGGAAAGACTCATGGTGCACGCTCCTCAGTAGGCGATGCGAATGTCATGGAAACCCAGCTCGGCGGCGGCGCGAGCGCCCTCCTCGCTGTCCTCGTCGAACAACAGGCGATGGATGCGTTGTGCGGTCTGCTGGAAAGCCGTGCCGCCCAGGCTGTGCAGGTCGAACTGATGGCTGCCCACCTCGGCCCGCACCCGCCCCGGATGTGGCGACAGCAGCAGAATGCGGTTGCCGACGATCAGCGCCTCCTCGATGGAATGGGTGACGAACAGCAGGGTGAAGCGCACTTCCTCCCACAGCTCCAGCAGCTCCTCCTGCATCTTGCGGCGGGTCAGTGCGTCGAGCGCGGCGAAGGGCTCGTCCATCAACATAATCTTCGGCTGCATGGCCAGCGCACGGGCAATCGCCACACGCGCCTTCATGCCGCCGGACAAGGTGTGCGGATAGGCGTCGGCAAAAGCCGCCAGGCCGACCTTTTCCAGGTAGTGCAGCGCACGCTCCTCGGCCTCGCGGCTCCCCAGAGTGCGCGAAGCCAACAGCGGGAACATGACGTTCTGCTTCACCGTCTTCCATGGCGGCAGCTGATCGAACTCCTGGAACACTACGATGCGATCCGGGCCGGGTTCGCGTACCTCGGCGCCCTCCAGGCGAATACTGCCGGCGATCGGTTCGATAAAACCGGCGACGGCCTTGAGCAGCGTGGATTTGCCACATCCCGAAGGGCCGAGCAGCACGAAACGATCAGCGCGATCCACCTTAAAGCTCACTTCGTGGGTGGCGCGCACGACGCGCTGCGGGGTGCGGTATTCGAGGCTGACCTTCTCCACCTGCAGAACGGTGTCGAAGACGCCGAGATTGACAGTGCTGGCCGCGTGGCCTTGCAGAGCGGCATTCATGAGATCAACTCCCTTGGCCTATGGCGGCGTCTTCGAAGAAATAGTCCTGCCAGGAGGCCGGCTGGTTCTTGATCGCACCGACGCGATGGAGAAACTCGGCCAGCGGGTAGGTATTGGTTGGCGTGACACTGAACTGGAAGCGCTCGTTGTCGATGATCTTCAGCAGTGCTTCTCGGCTGATCTTGGCGCCGGTCACGCGGATATAGGTGTCGGCAGCCGCGCCCTTGTCGTTCTGGGCGAAGTCGGCAGCCTCGGCCAGTGCAGCGACGAAAGCCTTATAGGTCTTGGGGTTGTCGTTGCGGAACTGCTCGGTGGCATAGAGCACGGTCGGCGAGTTCGGGCCGAGCAGCTCGTAGGTATCGAGTACCACGTGTACCCTGGGGTTCTCCAGCGCCTGGTTCTGGAACGGCGGGTTGGAGAAGTGCCCGCTCAGCTCGGTGCCGCCGGACAACAGAGTCGCGGTGGCATCCGGGTGCGGCAGCGCCACGGTGTACTTGTCCAGACGGTCGAACGCCTTGTCGCCCCACTGCTTGGCGGCCGCGTACTGAAGGAAGCGCGACTGCACCGATACGCCCACCGCCGGCACGGCGATGCGATCCTTATCGCTGAAGTCGGCGATGCTCTTGACCTTGGGGTCGTTGCTCAGCAGGTAGTAAGGGAAGTTGCCCAGCGAGGCCACACCCTTGACGTTCTGCCTGCCCTGAGTGCGATCCCAGACGGTGAGCAGCGGACCGATACCAGCACCGGCGATATCGATGGCGCCGGACAGCAGCGCATCGTTCACCGCCGACCCTCCGGAGAGCTGCTGCCAGTCGACCTTGATATCCAGACCGTCGGCCTGGCCATGTTTCTCGATCAACTGCTGATCACGTACCACGTTGAGCAGCAGGTAGACGATGCCGAACTGTTCGGCGATGCGAATCTGCCCCTCTGCCTGAGCCGCCTGAGGTGCCAGCGAGCCCACCAGTAGCCCAAGGGAAAGACCGATGGCGCCGGCCAGCTGGCCAAAACGCGGCACGAAGGGAAAGTGTTTGCCTAGAGACATGGTATGACTCCACTCGGGTTGAAACAGGAAAAGGGGAATGAGCGCGTTGCGGCCGGTCAGAACGGCACGTCGCCCTGGATGGTCGTGCGGTGCATGCGTCGGCGCAGGTGGCTCGGGCAGCCGGTTGCCAGGTGGATCAATGCGCGGTTATCCCAGAACACCATGTCGTGCGACTGCCACTGATGGCGGTAGATGAACTCGGGTTTGGCACTGTGGGCGTAGAGCTCGGCGAGAATCTGTCGGCTCTCGTCCTCGGGAATATCGAGGATGTGGGTGGTGAAGTTCTCGTTGACGAACAGACCCTTGCGCCCGGTTTCCGGGTGGGTACGCACCACCGGATGCACCACGGCCTTGACCTCGGCCAGTTGCGCCTCGGTCAGCGTGGGGCGACGGATGCCGGCGAATACCTCATCGGCATAGCGGGCCGTGTAGGAATGCGCGGCACGCTTGCCCTCGATGGCCTGGCGCAGCTCGGCCGGCAGGGTTTCATAAGCCAGTTGCTGGCTGGCGAACAACGTATCGCCGCCCTCCTCCGGCAGCTCCTGCGCCAGCAGCATGGAGCCCAGGCTGGGGAACTCCTTGTAGGACAAATCCGAATGCCAGAACTTGCCGGCATCGCCCAGGCCGATGGGCTGACCGTTCTCGACGATGTTGGAGATGATGAAGATCTCCGGGTGATCGGCAAGCAGGAACTGCTTGAGGACGTGAATCTGCAACGGTCCAAAGCGGCCGCTGAAGGCGATCTGCTGCTCGGGGGTGATGCGCTGCTCACGGAACACCAGCAGCGCATGATCGAGATGGGCCCGATGGAGGCGGGCAAAGTCTTCATCACTGAGCGGTCGGGTCAGATCCAGACCGATGATCTCGGCACCCAACGGCGCGTCGAAAGGACGAACTTCGAATGACTGCGTCGACGTCGAAGGGATGGAACGAGCTGCTGCCGACATAGAAAACTCCATGCAAGGGCGCCAATCGGCGCTTCACTTTGACCGGCCGAAGATTCGACCATGTGTTCAGTGCGGCGCGCCGATTGGTCGGCAGGTACGCATGGATGGACTTTATAGGTATAAGAAAATTTATTTAAATACCTTTTAGCCATATAGATATGACCTGTCATCGACTTGCTCAACCAGCTTTGAAGCACTGCACCTGCTTGCCGGTTATTCGCGTAGCTCAGCGGTATGCACAGCACACCCTACGGTCGTGAGGTGTGCTACATGGCGTAAGATGGCCCGAACGCGCAGCCCTGGGCTCTGTACGAAAATTGCCTGCGCTCGGTGATGCTTCGTTAAAAGAGGGCTGAAACTCCAGCCCGGTCGAGTGCTCATTTACAGCTCGTAAACTCGAGTGCGAGCCCAGTCCGTTCCTCACCCGTTTTAGCGGCGCTGCTATCGGTATCGCCTGACCTTCGCTCGCCGACTTTTCGTACAAACCCTAGAGCCAGCGCCTTACCGTACGGCAGTACTGCTCGAATTCGTTGCCGAAGAGATTGGCCAGGGCACGTTCCTCCGGGCGGATCTGGAACCGGTTCATGAACAGCACGAAACCGAGGACGCCCAACACTGAAACCGGTGATGCAAGCAGGACCGACCAGGCCAGCAACACAGTCGCGAAGCCCAGGTACATAGGGTTGCGCGTGTAACGGTAGATGCCCGAACAGACCAGTGCCGAGGCCGTCTCCGGCTGTAGCGGGTTGACCGTAGTGCTAGCGTTGCGGAAGGAGGCCACACCCGCCAGGCAGATTGAGGCGCCTGCCAGCAATACCGCCAGCGCAAGGCCGACGCGCCACTCAATGGGTAGCGCCAGTGCTCCTGACAGGTAATAGGCCGCCAACCACATAAGCACGCCGAACACCGCTGCGACCACTACAGGGGGTATGCGATTTTCCAGTACTTCCATGATGTCATGTCCTTGTTTGGCTACTTCGTTGCCCGTGCAACTTGCGCTTGCACGCAGGATGAAGGTTGTAGCGGCTACAAGGTCAAGCTCTACGTAGCAACCGCCTCCCAAGCGATAACCCTGTTCGAAAGTCTGCGAGATGAAACGCCCCCTATGCGTGGCGCTGCCGCCAGTCGCAAGACCAGCCTGTCCGTCCCCTATCAGAAGCCAACGTTGGCTTCTGGGAAGTGCGTCCCTCATATGGCGTCTCGACAGACAAGCTCTAGACAATCTCTGCACCATGCTGAAGTTGCAGGTACCAAGTGATACCATTGCGCGCCTCGACGGTCCCCACCACCACAGGGGCCCGACACCAAGACGCTCGACACAGCCCTGCCTTGATCGGCTCGCCTGCCAGCCAGGGCATAGTGTTAACCCACATGCGCAGGTTCGTCTCCCTCTGTTCGGGCTTGGCTGAAGGCTCGAAAGCGACAGCCACCCGTTCACAGCGCACCCCAAGTTACTGATAGGTAAGTCCCTTGATCTCCACCGCTAACATCACCATGCAGTTCGGCGCCAAGCCGCTGTTCGAGAACGTTTCCGTCAAGTTCAACAACGGCAATCGCTACGGCCTGATCGGCGCCAACGGCTGCGGCAAGTCGACCTTCATGAAGATCCTCGGCGGTGATCTGGAGCCGTCGGCCGGCCAGGTCATGCTCGAGCCGAACGTACGCCTGGGCAAACTGCGCCAGGATCAGTTCGCCTACGAAGAATTCAACGTGATCGATACCGTGATCATGGGCCATCAGGAGCTGTGGAAGGTCAAGGCCGAGCGCGACCGCATCTATTCGCTGCCGGAAATGAGCGAAGAAGACGGCATGAAGGTCGGTGAGCTCGAAGGCGAGTTCGCCGAGATGGACGGCTACACCGCCGAGTCCCGCGCGGGCGAGCTGCTGCTCGGCCTGGGCATTCCGCTGGAACAGCATTTCGGCCCGATGAGCGAAGTTGCCCCCGGCTGGAAGCTGCGCGTGCTGCTGGCCCAGGCGCTGTTCTCCGATCCGGACGTGCTGCTGCTCGACGAGCCGACCAACCACCTGGACATCAACACCATCCGCTGGCTGGAAACGATCCTCACGGCGCGTAACAGCACCATGATCATCATTTCCCACGACCGTCACTTCCTCAACGCGGTCTGCACCCACATGGCCGACCTGGATTACGGCGAGCTGCGCCTGTTCCCGGGCAACTACGACGAGTACATGACGGCCTCGACTCAAGCTCGCGAGCAACTGCTGGCCGACAACGCCAAGAAGAAGGCGCAGATCGCCGAGCTGCAAACCTTCGTCAGCCGCTTCTCGGCCAACGCCTCCAAGGCCAAACAGGCCACCAGCCGTGCCAAGCAGATCGACAAGATCCAACTGGCCGAGGTCAAGCCATCGAGCCGGGTCAGCCCGTTCATCCGCTTCGATCAGAACAAGAAGCTGCACCGCCAGGCCGTGACCCTCGAAAAGCTGTCCAAGGCCTTCGATGACAAGGTGCTGTTCAAGAACTTCAGCTTCCAGATCGAAGCCGGCGAGCGCGTGGCCATCATCGGCCCCAACGGTATCGGCAAGACCACCCTGCTGCGCACCCTGGTCGGTGAAATGCAGCCGGACGCCGGCAGCGTGAAGTGGACCGACAGCGCCGAGGTGGGCTACTACGCCCAGGATCACGCCCACGACTTCGAAGCCGACGAGACGCTGTTCGAGTGGATGGGCCAGTGGACCAGCGGCGAGCAGAACATCCGCGCCGCACTGGGCCGCATGCTGTTCTCCTCCGACGAAATCCAGAAGTCGGTGAAGGTACTTTCCGGTGGTGAACAGGGCCGCATGCTGTTCGGCAAGCTCGCCTGCCAGAAGCCCAACGTGCTGGTGATGGACGAACCGACCAACCACCTGGACATGGAGTCCATCGAAGCGCTCAACCTGGCGCTGGAGAACTATCCGGGCACGCTGATCTTCGTCAGCCATGACCGCGAGTTCGTCAGCTCCCTGGCCACGCGCATCATCGAGCTGTCGGACAACGGCGTCACTGATTTCAGCGGCACCTACGACGATTACCTGCGCAGCCAGGGCATCATCGTCTGAGGACTACTGCAGAAATGACAAAGCCCGCGAAAGCGGGCTTTGTCATTTCTGCGTCCGGCTCAGGCAGTGGCGAACAGCTCGGAGATGCGCTGCGTAGCGCCCTTCATGGCTTGCGCACGCGGCTCTTCACCATAGGCCAAGCCTTCGGCGCGGACGATCTCGATGTCATCGATACCCAGGAAGTTCAACACTCGAACCAGGTAGTCCTCATGTGCCTGACCAGACGGCTGGCCGGCGTGAATCCCACCAGCGCTGGATGCGATTACCACGGTCTTGCCACCAGCCAGCCCTACCGGACCATTCTCGCTGTAGCTGAAGGTCTTGCCGGCCACGGCAATACGGTCGATCCAGGCCTTGAGCTGGCTGGGAATAGCGAAGTTGTACATCGGCGCACCGATGACGATGGCATCGGCAGCCAAGAACTCTTCCAGGGTGCGCTCGGCCAGCTCGGCTTCGTGCTTCTGCGCGGCGTCACGCAGTTCGTCCGGCGTACCGGCGGCAACCAGGCTGGCTGCGGAAAGGTGGCTCAGCGCATCGCTGGCCAGGTCACGGTAGGTCACCTGGGCATTCGGCGCAGCAGCACTCCAAGCTTCGACCACAGAGCGGCTGAGCTGACGGGAAGCGGACGCATCCCCCAGGATGCTGGAATCGATGTGCATTAGTTTCATGGTGTATCTCCAGAGAGTGGTGCGACGTAGCAGCACAATGGAGGTGATACTACTCATGAGCTCAATAACCGATAAGATGGCAAAATCGTGATGCTTCGTCCCACATATAGGACAGTGAAATGCAGGACCTCAACGACTTGTTCTACTTCGCCAAAGTGGTGGAAGCCGGTGGTTTCGCCGCGGCCGGACGTGCATTGGGCATTCCCAAGTCGCGCCTGTCGCGGCGCATCGCCGAGCTGGAGCAGCGCCTGGGCGCGCGCTTGCTGCAACGCTCGACACGCAAGCTGGCGCTGACCGATATCGGCGAACGCTACCTGCGCCATTGCCAGGCGATGTTGCTGGAAGCGGAACAGGCCGAGGAAACTGTCACAAACCTGACCAGCGAGCCGCGTGGCCGGGTGCGTTTCTCCACCCCCCCTGGCGTTGCAATACTGCCGAACCTGATCAATGAGTTTCTGAGCCGCTATCCCAGGGTCCAGTTGGAGGTGCTGCAGACCAGCCGGCGCATCGATCTGCTCAACGAAGCAGTGGACGTCGCCTTGCGCGTGCGTAACGTCGATGATGAGGAACCGGGGCTGATCACCCGCCGCCTGCTGCCTGCGCGTGCCCATATCGTGGCGCGCCCGGATCTGGTCGCCGGGCTGCGCCTGGAACAACCGGAAGATCTGCAGCAGTTACCGGCCCTGGGGGCGATTGGCGCTGATCGGCGTATTCATCTGCGCTTCTGCCATGCCACGTCTCAGGAGTCTCGGGAAATTGCCCTGGAGGCGCGCCTGGCAGTCGACGACTTCCCAATGCGCAAGGCCGCAGCGCTGGCCGGTGTGGGCATCACCTTGCTGCCGACCACACATTGCCACGAGGAGTTGGCCGATGGCCGTCTGATTGCCCTGCTGCCGCAGTGGACGGTGCCGCAGGGACATATTCAGTTGGCCTATACCCACCGCCGCGGCATGTCGCCGGCAGTCCGCGCCTGGATCGATCTGCTCAGCGACGCGTTCAGCCGCTGGAGCTTTCCGCTCTGACTCAGATGCGGAACTGACGCACCAGCGCTCCGAGGCGATCACCGAGGCCTGCCAGGCTGCGTGCCGTCTGCGCACCACGCTCGGTTTCATCAGCGACACTGTCCACGGCTACCGCGATCTGATGCACGCTGCGGTTGATCTCTTCGGCCACCGCGGTCTGTTCCTCAGCGGCGCTGGCGATCTGTGCGTTCATGGCGTTGATGGTGGCGATCAATTGGGCGATGGCATCGAGCGATTCGCCGGCCTTGTTGGCCTGCTCGCTGGTTAGCTCGCCGGCATCGCTGGAACGGCGCATCGAAGTCACCGACTGCTGCGTACCCTGCTGCAGACGGTCGATCATGCCCTGGATTTCCTGGGTGCTCTGCTGTGTGCGGCTGGCCAAGGCGCGCACCTCATCGGCGACCACAGCGAAACCACGCCCGGCCTCGCCGGCACGCGCCGCCTCGATCGCCGCATTGAGCGCCAGCAGGTTGGTCTGCTCGGCAATCGAGCGGATCACATCGAGCACGCTGACGATCGACTGCACGTCCTGCTGCAGACTGTCGAGCGATACGCCGCTGCTGCGAATATCCTCCACCAGTGAGTGAATGCGCTGGATGCTGCCGTCCACCACGCTCTTCGCCGCCTGGCCTTCACGGTCGGTCTGCTGTGCGGCCTCGGCGGCGTTCTGTGCACTCTTGGCCACCTCATGAGCGGCGGCCGACATCTCGTTGATCGCCGTGGCCACCTGATCGGTTTCGTGGCGCTGTTGCGCCATGGCCTGCTCCGAACGCTGCGCCTGATCAGAAACCTGATTGACCAGCTCGGTGAGCTGCCCGGTCATCTCGACGATCTGCCGCACCAGGCCATGCACCTTCTCGACGAAACGGTTGAACGAGCCCGCCAGTTGGCCAAGCTCGTCATCACTGGTGACGGGTAGACGACGCGTCAGATCGCCCTCACCCGCTGCGATGTCGTCGAGGTTGGCCTTGATTTGCTGCAGAGGACGCAGGAAGGCATTGCCCAGCCAGACGCCAATCACCCCGAATACCAGCAGCAGGATCGCTGCCACGACCACGATGCTGGTGATGATGGTGTTGATGCGTTGATCGATATCCTCCTGCACCTCACTGATGCGCGCCTCGATGCCATCGAGATTGAGCGCGGTGCCAAGGGCCATGTCCCATTTCGGCAAGTAGTAGCTGTAGGCGAGCTTGGGTACCATCACCGATTCATTGCCAGGCAGTGGCGAGGAGTAGTTGACGAAGTAGCTGTTGTTCTTCGCCACGTTGACCAGCTCACGGTTGATGTAGACGCCATTCGGGTCGCGGCGGTCGGCCAGGCTCTTGCCCACGTCCACTGGGCTATCGCCGCGGAACAGGCGCACCACGTTGGAATCATGACCGAAGAAGTAGCCGTCAGCGCCGTACTTGATCTTGGAGAGAACCGCGATGGCCTGCTCGCGACTGGCCATGTCACCCTGCGCGGCGCCGTCGTAGAGCCCCTTCACGGAACCAAGGGCGATCTGGATATAGTGCTCCAGCTCGCTACGCTTCTCTTGCATCAGCCGCTCACGGGTTTCGGCGACCTCGTCTGCCGCCAGGCTTTGCAGCACCCGCGCCGCAGTACCGCTGAGCACCAGGGCGAAGAGGATGACGGGAACCAGCGCAAGCAGTATGACCTTGGCTTTCAGTGTCAGGCGCATTTCTTGTTGTCCTTATGTGCGAAACCAAAAACGGGGCTACCGATATATCGGCAACCCCGTGGAGGAATTAAGCGACTCAAGGCGCCGAGAACTTAATCCGGCGCATGCTCACCTCTTCACAGGAGCATAGCGGCCGCCCAACCGAACGCCAGCAGCGGCAGGTTGTAGTGCAGGAAGGTGGGCACCACGCTGTCCCAGATGTGGTTGTGCTGGCCATCGGCGTTCAAACCCGAAGTTGGCCCGAGCGTCGAGTCAGAAGCGGGTGAACCAGCATCACCCAGCGCCCCGGCAGTGCCGACGATGCAGACGATGGCCAACGGGCTGAAACCCAGTTGCACGCCAAGCGGGACGAAGATCGCGGCGATGATCGGGATAGTGGAAAAGGATGAGCCAATACCCATGGTCACCAGTAGCCCGACCAGCAACATCAGCAGCGCACCGACCGCCTTGTTGTGACCGATCAACGCTGCCGAGCTGTCGACCAGGGTCTTCACCTCACCGGTGGTCTTCATGACCTCGGCGAAGCCGGCGGCGGCGATCATGATGAAGCCGATCATAGCCATCATCTTCATGCCTTCGGTGAACAGGCCGTCCGCTTCTTTCCAGCGCACCACACCGGAAACCGAGAAGATCACGAAGCCGACCAGCGCGCCGATGATCATCGAATCCAGCCACAGCTGCACGACGAACGCAGCGGCAATCGCCAGCCCGGCAACCAGTAGGCTCAGCGGGTTGTACTGGGCATCCACGCGCTCGGTCTGCGCCACCTTTTCCAGGTCATACATGCGCTTGCCGCGATAACTGAAAAACACTGCCACGAGCAGACCGAAGAGCATACCCAGCGCCGGGATGGCCATGGCCTGGGTGATGCTGATGCCGGTGACGTCGACACCGGACTTGGCGACATTGGCCAGCAGGATCTCGTTGAGGAAGATGCCGCCAAAGCCAACCGGCAGGAACATGTACGGTGTGATCAGGCCGAAGGTCAGCACACAGGCGATCAGGCGGCGATCAAGCTGCAGCTTGCTCAACACGTACAGCAGCGGCGGTACCAGCAACGGAATGAAGGCGATGTGAATCGGCAGCAGGTTCTGCGAGGAGATAGCGACCGCCAGCAGCAACGCGATCAGCAACCATTTCAACGCACCACCCGCACCTTCCTGCTGCTTGTCGACCAGCGCCAACGCGCGATCCGCCAAGGCATGCGCGAGGCCGGATTTGGCGATGGCCACGGCGAAAGCACCGAGCAGTGCGTAGGACAGCGCAACCGTCGCCCCGCCACCCAGCCCCTGGTTGAACGCCTTCAGCGTACCTTCGACACCCAAGCCACCCCACAGGCCGCCGGCCAGCGCGCCGATGATCAGAGCCACGACCACGTGTACGCGACAGAGACTGAGGACCAGCATGATGCCGACCGCGGCGATTACAGCGTTCATAAGCACTCCACCTGCACAACGCAAAAAGCCGCGTACTCTGCCGTATGCGGACTATCCTGTCAAAATCGACGCTCGTTCAGAATTTAAATCAATACGTGCATAATCTCGATCAAAATACCAACCGGTCAAGAATGCTCGGCACGCACCGATAACCTACTAGTCCATGTAGAAAGGAACGCATCATGCTGTTCAGTCGTCTTTCGATCCAATGGAAGATCACCCTGCTCGCCGGCCTCTGCCTGCTCGCCATCGTCACGCTGCTGGTGGGCGCTTCGCAGTATCAGTCCAGCCGCAGCGCCACCCTGGTGCGCGAGGCCAGCTCCGGTATGCTCGAGGAAAGTGCCAAGCTGCGCCTTAAGGCGCGCGGCGAACTGCAGGCGATCCGCGTCCAGCGCTACTTCATGGACGCCTATCAATACGGCAAGGGATTTTCCCGGCAGATTCTCTTTTTGCGCGAGCAAGCGGAGAAGCGCTTTCTCGATGCCTTCGACCTGCGCGAAGACCTGACTCGCCAGGTACGCAGCAGCCTGGAAGCCAATCCTGCCCTGCTTGGTCTGTACCTGGTATTCGAGCCCAACGCCCTGGATGGCAAGGATGAGCTGTTCGCCGACCAACCCGACCTGGGCAGCAATGAGCGTGGGCGCTTCGCCCTGTACTGGGCGCAGCCCACGGTCGGCCAACTGGAAGCCGAGGTGATGAACGAAGAGCTGCTCGGCGACACCACGCCTGGCACCAACGGCATCGCCTACAACACCTGGTACACCTGCCCGCGCGAGACGCGCCAGCCCTGCGTGTTGGAACCCTATTACGACGAGGTCAACGGACAACAAACGCTGATGACCAGCATCGCTTTCCCACTGGAGCTCGGCGGCAAGATCATCGGCGTGATGGGCGTAGATATCAGCCTGGCCAGCCTGCAACAGATCAGCCAGGAGGCCAATCGCGAGCTTTACGAAGGCCAGGGGCATATCAGCATCTTCAGCCCCAGCGCGTTGCTGGCAGGTCATAGCCGCGACGGCAGCCTTCTGAGCCAACCCGTGGAGCGCGCCTATACCGATCATGCGGGTGAACTGCGCAACCTGATCCAGGCCGGCAGCGATGCCGAACTCAATCATGGCGACATGCTGCGCGAACTCAGCCCGTTCAAACCCATTCCCGAAGCCAAGCCATGGTCGGTGTTGCTGGAAGTGCCGCAGGAAGTCCTTCTGGCACGCGCCATCAAACTGGGCGCGCAGCTCGACGCCAACCGTGCCAGCGACAGCCTCGTAGCGCTGCTGATGGGGCTCGTCGCGGTGGTCGCGGGCTTGCTGCTGATGTGGCTGACGGCGCGCGGCGTGACGCGGCCGATTCTCGGCGTGGCCGCCATGCTCAAGGACATCGCCAGCGGCGAAGGCGACCTGACCCGTCGCCTGCAGTACGCCAGGCAGGATGAGCTGGGCGAGCTGGCCGGCTGGTTCAACCGCTTCCTCGACAAGTTGCAGCCGATCATCGCCGACGTGAAGAGCAGTGTGATCGATGCACGCGGCACCGCCGACAAATCCGCGGCCATTGCCAGCCAAACCAGCGCCGGCATGCAGCAGCAGTACCGCGAAGTCGACCAGGTGGCAACCGCCTTCCAGGAGATGAGCGCCACCGCACAAGATGTCGCGCACAACGCCGCACAGGCCGCAGAAGCGGCGCGCAACGCCGATCTGGCCAGTCGCGAGGGCCTGCAGGTGATCGACCGCACCACCAGCACCATCGACCTGCTGGCCAATGAAATGAACGTGGCCATGCAGGAAGTCGAGGGCCTGGCCAGTAGCAGCGAGCAGATCGGCTCGGTGCTCGAGGTGATTCGCTCGATTGCCGAACAGACCAACCTCCTCGCCCTCAACGCCGCCATCGAGGCCGCGCGTGCCGGTGAAGCTGGTCGTGGCTTTGCCGTGGTCGCCGATGAAGTGCGCAACCTGGCCAAACGCACCCAGGATTCGGTGGAGGAAATTCGTCAGGTGATCGAAGGACTGCAGAACGGCACGCGCGAAGTGGTCAGCACCATGCACAGCAGCCATCGCCAGGCCCAGGGCAGCGTCGAGCAGGTGCAACTGGCCGTGGCCGCATTGCAGCGCATCAGTCAGGCCGTCAGCACCATTACCGACATGAACCTGCAGATCGCCAGCGCCGCGGAGGAACAGAGTTCGGTAGCCGAGGAAATCAATCGCAACGTCGCATCGATCCGCGACGTCACCGAAGCCATCACCGCACAAGCAGATGAATCGGCACAGGTGAGCCAGAACCTTAACCGGCTGGCCAATCACCAGCAGAGCCTGATGGACCAGTTCCGTGTTTGACGCCAAATCATCCCTGATCTGGCAGCGCGTCCCTTGCAGCGCAGGCAGGCAATCGCCTAGCCTGCGTTCTTTTTTGGGGAAGCAGCATGCTCAATATCGCCTTGGTCGCCGGCTCCAGCCGTAACAACAGCCAATCGGGAAAGGTCGCCCGCGTACTGCGTCAGCGCCTGATCGAAATGGGACAAACCACTCAGGACACCAGCAGCATCATCGACCTGGGCCTGGCCCCGCTGCCGCTTTGGCCGGCGGAAGATGCCGGTCCCTGGGCCATGTATCAGCAGCAGCTAGCAGCCGCCGATGCGGTGGTGATCATCGCGCCGGAGTGGAACGGCATGGCCTGTCCGGCGATCAAGAATTTCTTCATCTACGCCAGCAAAGCCGAGCTCGCGCACAAACCCGGCCTGCTGGTTGGCGTTTCCTCCGGCATTGGTGGCGCCTATCCCATCGGTGAGCTGCGCGCCTCCAGCTACAAGAATTGCCGCCTGTGCTATCTGCCTGAGCACCTCATCGTGCGTCAGATCGAGAAGGTTCTGAACGGTCCGCAACCGGTTGATGAAGCCGATGAGCGAATCCGTGCGCGCATCGACTATGCGCTCGACGTCCTGGTGCGTTATGCCCACGCCCTGCAGCCGGTACGCGCCGCGATCAGCTTCGACAATCCGGCGTTCGCCAACGGAATGTAAGGGATCGTCTTGCACGCCCCGTAGGGTGGGTTAGCGGCGTTGAACATTGCGTTTGCAGACGCCAGCGAAGTTATCGCGCCGCGTAACCCACCAACGATGGCTTGCCCGGCGCAAGGCCATGACCTCGGCCTCAGCTCAACGCCGGGGCAAGCTGACCATCACCCGCAACCCGCCCAGCGGACTGTCCTGCAGTTCGATACGACCGTTCCAGGCCTCGATGATATCGCGCACGATACCGAGTCCCAGGCCATGGCCTGCCACTTGTTCGTCCAGGCGTGTGCCGCGTCCAAGCACGGCCTCACGGCGTTCTGCATCGATGCCGGGGCCGTCGTCATCGACATATAAACGATAGCCGTCGGCACTCTCCTCTACCCTCAGCTGCACGTGCTGATCGGCCCATTTGCAGGCGTTGTCCAGCAAATTTCCGAGCAGCTCCAGCAAGTCCTCGCGGTCGCGCGGCAGAATCAGCCCCGCCGGCGCCTGCCAATCCAGGCTCAGGCCACGGTCATGAATCATCGATAAGGTGGCGAAAAGCCCCGGCAGCTCCTGCGCACAATCGAACCGCGCGCCAGGCAGTACCTCGCCGGCCAGACGCGCACGCCCAAGCTCGCGGCTGAGACGTTGCTCGATCTGCTCCAGTTGTTCGCGCATGCTTGCGCGCAGCGCCGGATGGGCGGCCATCTCCTCACGGCCGGCCAGGCTGATAAGTACTGCCAACGGGGTTTTCAGCGCATGGCCGAGGTTGCCCAGCGCATTACGCGAGCGCTTGAGCGTGTCTTCGGTATGCGCCAACAGGTGGTTGATCTGCGCTACCAGCGATTCCAGCTCCTCGGGCACTTCGGCATCCAGCTCGGTACGCCGTCCTTGCTGCAATTGCACGATCTGCTGGCGCACCTGCTCCAGCGGGCGCAACGCCCGGCGCACGGTATAACGCTGCGCTATCAGGATCAGTAGCAATGCGGCACCTCCCAGGCCGAGTCCAACCCACTGCATATGGCGAAAGCTCTGCAGTATCGGTTGGTAGTCCTGAGCCACGCTGATCGAAAGGTTTTCGCCATAGCGGCGGTAATCGGCGCGGTAGATCAACAGCAACTGACCCTGCGGGCCGTCGCCCAGCTCGGCCTGCATGCCCGTACCATTGGGCTTGAGCAATTCACGATCCCATAGCGAACGTGAACGCCAGCTCCGGTCGGAAAAATCGATACGAAAGTAATGCCCGGAGAATTGCCGCTGGAACGAGGGATCAAGGCGTCGTTCATCCAGTTGCAGACCTGAAGGCCCGCGCACCAGCGCCGCCAGCAGCCCCTGGGCCTCGTCGCGCAGATCATCTTCCAGGTAGGCACGCAGGCCGCGGTCAAATACCCAGAGGCTGGCCTGCGCCAGAACCAGTCCGGCCAGCAGTAGCGTCGCGGCCAGGCCAATACCGAGCCGACGCTGAATGGACCTCAACCCTGGTCTCCGGTGAAGCGGTAGCCCTGCCCGCGTCGCGTCTCGATCACATTGCGCCCAAGCTTGCCGCGCAGACGATTGACGTGCACTTCGATGACGTTGGAGTCGCGCTCGGTCTCGCCGTCATATAGATGGTCGGCAAGATGGCTTTTGGAGAGGATCTGGCCGGGGTGCAGCATGAAATAGCGCAGGAGACGAAACTCGGCAGCAGTCAGGTCGATGGCCTCGCCACCTGAGGTCACGCACTGGCGGCTCTCGTCCAGCTGCAGACCGGCAGCTTCCAGTTGCGGCTGGTTGGCCAGGCCATGCGCGCGGCGCAACAGCGCCTGAATACGCAGGGTCAGCTCCTCGGGATGAAAGGGTTTGGTCAGGTAATCGTCGGCACCGGCCTTAAGCCCCTCGATGCGCTCGGCCCAGGAACCACGGGCGGTGAGCACTAGCACCGGTGTCGCCAGCCCGCCGGCGCGCCATTCCTGCAGCACCTCCAGGCCCGGCTTGCCTGGTAGACCGAGGTCGAGAATGATCAGGTCATAAGGTTCGCTGGCGCCCTGGTAGGCTGCATCACGCCCATCGGCCAGCCAATCCACGGCGTAACCCTGGCGAGCCAGGCTGGCAGTCAGCTCATCGGCCAGGGGTACATGGTCTTCCACCAGCAACAGGCGCATCAGTCGTCTTCCTCATCCTTCAGAATATTGCCGTTGCGGGCATCCAGTTCGAGCTCACGTACCACGCCCAAGGTGGTCAGGATCTCGACTTCATAGACCAGCACGCCGTCTTCCTCCTCCAACTCCGCCTCGAGCAGCGTGGAGCCGGGATAAGCCTTACCAATATGCTGCATCAATTGCTCGAACGGCATGATGATGCCCTCACGGCGCAACCGCAGGGCCTCGTCCTGGTCGAGATCACGCGCAATGCCTGGCACACTGGCAAAACCGCAGGCCAGAACCAGCAATAGCGCGGTGGTACGTTGAAACTTCATCAATCGTCCTGGTGGTTCTTGAGAATTTCCCCAGTGCTGGCATCCAGCTCCAGGTCCCATTGCACGCCTTGAGCGTCGCGCAGCTCGATCTGATAGATATAGCGACCGTATTCATCTTCCAGCTCGGTTTCCTCGATGCGCGCCCCCGGATGCTGAGCCAGGGCCGCTTCATTGAGCTGCTCGAAGGACTTGATGGTTCCGGCATCGCGTAGACGCAAAGCCTCGTCCGGGCCGAGATCACGCGCTTGGGCAATGGTAGCGGCGCTGACAAGGGTGGCAAGTGTTGCGAGGCTGAGCAATCGTTTCATAGGGGTTCTCCAGCAATGAATCAGTGAGTGCCACTCTAGGCCCAGGCACTTAATTCAAGCTGAATTCACTTGCGTCATTCACGCCATGAAGTGGCTTGGCCTGCCCCATCAGCGCTCTATAATCGCCTGTTCGAAAGGAGGCATCGATGAGCGCGATCCATATCAAATCCCCTGCCCTGACTCTCAAGGCGGGTCCCCGAGCCATGGCACGGATTCGCCAGGATGGTCTTAGCCCGGCGGACGTTGGCATCCTGCCTGGCGCCGCAGGTGGCCCCAAAGGCATCGGTATTCAGGGGCTGGATCTCGCAATGTTTGCTGACTGGTTGCCCCGCGCTCCACGTGAGCGCGCGCTGATCGGTGCCTCGATTGGCTCCTGGCGCTTCGCCAGTGCCTGCCTGCCCGATCCGGCCGCCGGTATTCGACGACTCGGCGAGTTGTACACCTCTCAACGCTTCGCCAAAGGCGTGAGCATGGCAGACGTATCGGGCAGTTGCCGGCAGATGCTCAACGAACTGCTCGCCGGCCAGGACGCAGCCATCATCACCAACCCTCACTATCGCCTACATATCGTCGTGGTCAAAAGCCACGGCCTGCTGCAGCACGATCATCGCGGCAAACTGAGCCTCGGCCTGTCATCGGTGATCGGCAACAACCTGCTGGCCCGCCAACGCCTTGGGCGCCATTTCGACCGGGTTATCCTGCATGATGTGCGACAAACACCGCCGTTGGCGCAACTCAGTGACTTCCGCTCGCACTTCCATGCCCTGACCGCGGAAAATTTGCGTCACGCGCTGCTGGCATCAGGCTCGATTCCCATGGTGATGGAGGCGATCCGCGAGATCCCAGGCCTGGAACCAGGTGCCTATCGCGATGGTGGCCTGCTCGACTACCACCTCGACCTGCCCTACAACGGTGAAGACATCGTGCTCTATCCGCACTTCACCGACCGGGTGATACCGGGTTGGTTCGACAAGAGCATGCCCTGGCGCCGTGGCGACCGTAAGCGCCTGCAGAATGCATTGCTGGTTGCTCCTTCACGGGAGTACCTAGCGCGCCTGCCGCACGGAAAACTGCCGGATCGTACCGACTTCAAACGCTACCTGGGCAACGATGAAGGGCGTGAACGCTATTGGCGCCAGGCCATGGCCGAGAGCGCGCGGCTCGGTGACGAATTCCTCGAGCTGGTCGAAAACGGCCGCTTGGCAGAGCGCCTGCAACCACTCTGATATCAGCGAAGCGCTCAACTTGGAGTGCAGCCGTGATAAGGCGGCCACCGGTTCAGACCTGATAAACTGTACAACTCAACGCCAGTCAGGCGGAATCATTTACGCGAGCGCTGTTCAGTGGAATTGTTCAAAGAGTTCATCTTCGAGGCGGCCCATCGCCTGCCGCACGTACCGGAAGGCCACAAATGCGGCCGCCTGCACGGCCACTCCTTCCGAGTCGCCATTTATATCGAAGGTGAAGTCGACCCTTATACCGGCTGGATTCGCGACTTCTCCGAGATCAAGGCGATCTTCAAGCCAATCTATGAACAGCTCGACCACAACTACCTGAACGATATCCCCGGCTTGGAAAACCCAACCAGCGAAGTGCTGGCCAAGTGGATCTGGCAACAGGTAAAGCCCTTACTGCCGGAGCTGTCGCGCGTACGCATCCACGAAACCTGCACCAGCGGCTGCGAATACCGCGGCGACTGATTAACCAGCAGAAATACCAAGGCCACCTTCGAGGTGGCTTTTTTATTGGTCCAACGCACCTGAACCTGGCTGTGACCGCCCCCGTACAGTGCCCGCAGCGTTGTTTTCCGCCGCGCAAAGAAGAAACCCCAGACCGCGTTAGCGATCTGGGGTTTCGTATAGGAGCTTGACGATGACCTACTCTCACATGGTGAAGCACCACACTACCATCGGCGATGCGTCGTTTCACTACTGAGTTCGGGATGGGATCAGGTGGTTCCAACGCTCTATGGTCGTCAAGCAATTCGGTTGGGATCTCGCGGTTAGGCGCTATCCCTTGGATACGTGATAGATGATTTGTAGTTCTTGCAAATTTTCGGCTTTCTGTCGACTTCACCATCGACACCCTCTGTCTCCGGCCTATGCCTTCGCAGATTGTTTGGGTGTTATATGGTCAAGCCTCACGGGCAATTAGTATGGGTTAGCTCAACGCCTCACAGCGCTTACACACCCCACCTATCAACGTCGTAGTCTTCGACGGCCCTTCAGGGAGCTCAAGGCTCCAGTGAGATCTCATCTTGAGGCAAGTTTCCCGCTTAGATGCTTTCAGCGGTTATCTTTTCCGAACATAGCTACCCGGCAATGCCACTGGCGTGACAACCGGAACACCAGAGGTTCGTCCAACCCGGTCCTCTCGTACTAAGGTCAGCCCCTCTCAAATCTCAAACGTCCACGGCAGATAGGGACCGAACTGTCTCACGACGTTCTAAACCCAGCTCGCGTACCACTTTAAATGGCGAACAGCCATACCCTTGGGACCGGCTTCAGCCCCAGGATGTGATGAGCCGACATCGAGGTGCCAAACACCGCCGTCGATATGAACTCTTGGGCGGTATCAGCCTGTTATCCCCGGAGTACCTTTTATCCGTTGAGCGATGGCCCTTCCATACAGAACCACCGGATCACTAAGACCTACTTTCGTACCTGCTCGACGTGTCTGTCTCGCAGTCAAGCGCGCTTTTGCCTTTATACTCTACGACCGATTTCCGACCGGTCTGAGCGCACCTTCGTACTCCTCCGTTACTCTTTGGGAGGAGACCGCCCCAGTCAAACTACCCACCATACACTGTCCTCGACCCGGATGACGGGCCAGAGTTAGAACCTCAAGGTTGCCAGGGTGGTATTTCAAGGATGGCTCCATGAGAACTGGCGTCCCCACTTCAAAGCCTCCCACCTATCCTACACAAGCAAGCTCAAAGTCCAGTGCAAAGCTATAGTAAAGGTTCACGGGGTCTTTCCGTCTAGCCGCGGATACACTGCATCTTCACAGCGATTTCAATTTCACTGAGTCTCGGGTGGAGACAGCGCCGCCATCGTTACGCCATTCGTGCAGGTCGGAACTTACCCGACAAGGAATTTCGCTACCTTAGGACCGTTATAGTTACGGCCGCCGTTTACCGGGGCTTCGATCAAGAGCTTCGCTTGCGCTAACCCCATCAATTAACCTTCCGGCACCGGGCAGGCGTCACACCCTATACGTCCACTTTCGTGTTTGCAGAGTGCTGTGTTTTTAATAAACAGTCGCAGCGGCCTGGTATCTTCGACCGGCATGGGCTTACGTAGTAAATACTTCACCCTCACCGGCGCACCTTCTCCCGAAGTTACGGTGCCATTTTGCCTAGTTCCTTCACCCGAGTTCTCTCAAGCGCCTTGGTATTCTCTACCTAACCACCTGTGTCGGTTTGGGGTACGGTTCCTAGTTACCTGAAGCTTAGAAGCTTTTCCTGGAAGCATGGCATCAACCACTTCGCATTCTAAAAGAACGCTCGTCATCAGCTCTCGGCCTTGATCTCCCGGATTTACCTAAGAAATCAGCCTACCACCTTAAACACGGACAACCAACGCCGTGCTGGCCTAGCCTTCTCCGTCCCTCCATCGCAGTAACTAGAAGTACGGGAATATTAACCCGTTTCCCATCGACTACGCATTTCTGCCTCGCCTTAGGGGCCGACTAACCCTGCGTCGATTAACGTTGCGCAGGAAACCTTGGTCTTTCGGCGTGCGAGTTTTTCACTCGCATTGTCGTTACTCATGTCAGCATTCGCACTTCTGATACCTCCAGCAAGCTTCTCAACTCACCTTCACAGGCTTACAGAACGCTCCTCTACCGCTCATCCAAAGGATGAACCCGTAGCTTCGGTGTATGGTTTGAGCCCCGTTACATCTTCCGCGCAGGCCGACTCGACTAGTGAGCTATTACGCTTTCTTTAAAGGATGGCTGCTTCTAAGCCAACCTCCTAGCTGTCTAAGCCTTCCCACATCGTTTCCCACTTAACCATAACTTTGGGACCTTAGCTGACGGTCTGGGTTGTTTCCCTTTTCACGACGGACGTTAGCACCCGCCGTGTGTCTCCCGTGCTGACACTTGCTGGTATTCGGAGTTTGCATCGGTTTGGTAAGTCGGGATGACCCCCTAGCCGAAACAGTGCTCTACCCCCAGCAGTGATACACGAGGCGCTACCTAAATAGCTTTCGAGGAGAACCAGCTATCTCCGAGCTTGATTAGCCTTTCACTCCGATCCACAGGTCATCCGCTAACTTTTCAACGGTAGTCGGTTCGGTCCTCCAGTCAGTGTTACCTAACCTTCAACCTGCCCATGGATAGATCGCCCGGTTTCGGGTCTATACCCAGCGACTAAAGCGCCCTATTAAGACTCGCTTTCGCTACGCCTCCCCTATTCGGTTAAGCTCGCCACTGAATATAAGTCGCTGACCCATTATACAAAAGGTACGCAGTCACCCAACAAAGTAGGCTCCCACTGCTTGTACGCATACGGTTTCAGGTTCTATTTCACTCCCCTCTCCGGGGTTCTTTTCGCCTTTCCCTCACGGTACTGGTTCACTATCGGTCAGTCAGTAGTATTTAGCCTTGGAGGATGGTCCCCCCATGTTCAGACAAGGTTTCTCGTGCCCCGTCCTACTCGATTTCATTGATAAGAGCGTTTCGTGTACGGGGCTATCACCCACTACGGCGGCACTTTCCAGAGCCTTCCACTACACTCAAATCAACTTAAGGGCTAGTCCCCGTTCGCTCGCCACTACTTAGGGAATCTCGGTTGATTTCTTTTCCTCAGGGTACTTAGATGTTTCAGTTCCCCTGGTTCGCTTCTTGCACCTATGGATTCAGTACAAGATACCCGGCTTGTGCCGGGTGGGTTCCCCCATTCAGAGATCTCTGGATCACAGTCTGTTTGCCGACTCCCCAAAGCTTTTCGCAGGCTACCACGTCTTTCATCGCCTCTGACTGCCAAGGCATCCACCGTATGCGCTTCTTCACTTGACCATATAACCCCAAGCAATCTGGTTACTGTCTCAATCGTGAAGACGACATTCGCCGAAAATTTGCGTCTTGAGAACTACAAATTTTACCTTGACCAGATCAATTGCCAGTGAAAGCAATTAATCAGTCACTTCTATCACATATCCAAATTTTTAAAGAACGATTTTCTACCGGTCAAAAGACCAGAAATCAGCACTCGCCAGGCTTACCCTGAAGCGCTCATTTCTGAACTCTTTAACTCACCGCAACACGTAGAGAGTGGTGGAGCCAAGCGGGATCGAACCGCTGACCTCCTGCGTGCAAAGCAGGCGCTCTCCCAGCTGAGCTATGGCCCCGTAATCTTCTGCACCAAGCAATTGGTAGGTCTGGGCAGATTTGAACTGCCGACCTCACCCTTATCAGGGGTGCGCTCTAACCAACTGAGCTACAGACCTATAACAGGGTCGCGTTACAGCATCGTCTTCGACTATGAATCAAGCAATTCGTGTGGGAACTTATGAAGAAGCTGATGTCTTCGATTAAGGAGGTGATCCAGCCGCAGGTTCCCCTACGGCTACCTTGTTACGACTTCACCCCAGTCATGAATCACTCCGTGGTAACCGTCCCCCCGAAGGTTAGACTAGCTACTTCTGGAGCAACCCACTCCCATGGTGTGACGGGCGGTGTGTACAAGGCCCGGGAACGTATTCACCGTGACATTCTGATTCACGATTACTAGCGATTCCGACTTCACGCAGTCGAGTTGCAGACTGCGATCCGGACTACGATCGGTTTTATGGGATTAGCTCCACCTCGCGGCTTGGCAACCCTTTGTACCGACCATTGTAGCACGTGTGTAGCCCTGGCCGTAAGGGCCATGATGACTTGACGTCATCCCCACCTTCCTCCGGTTTGTCACCGGCAGTCTCCTTAGAGTGCCCACCATAACGTGCTGGTAACTAAGGACAAGGGTTGCGCTCGTTACGGGACTTAACCCAACATCTCACGACACGAGCTGACGACAGCCATGCAGCACCTGTGTCTGAGTTCCCGAAGGCACCAATCCATCTCTGGAAAGTTCTCAGCATGTCAAGGCCAGGTAAGGTTCTTCGCGTTGCTTCGAATTAAACCACATGCTCCACCGCTTGTGCGGGCCCCCGTCAATTCATTTGAGTTTTAACCTTGCGGCCGTACTCCCCAGGCGGTCAACTTAATGCGTTAGCTGCGCCACTAAGTTCTCAAGGAACCCAACGGCTAGTTGACATCGTTTACGGCGTGGACTACCAGGGTATCTAATCCTGTTTGCTCCCCACGCTTTCGCACCTCAGTGTCAGTATCAGTCCAGGTGGTCGCCTTCGCCACTGGTGTTCCTTCCTATATCTACGCATTTCACCGCTACACAGGAAATTCCACCACCCTCTACCGTACTCTAGCTCGCCAGTTTTGGATGCAGTTCCCAGGTTGAGCCCGGGGCTTTCACATCCAACTTAACGAACCACCTACGCGCGCTTTACGCCCAGTAATTCCGATTAACGCTTGCACCCTTCGTATTACCGCGGCTGCTGGCACGAAGTTAGCCGGTGCTTATTCTGTCGGTAACGTCAAAACAGCAAGGTATTAACTTACTGCTCTTCCTCCCAACTTAAAGTGCTTTACAATCCGAAGACCTTCTTCACACACGCGGCATGGCTGGATCAGGCTTTCGCCCATTGTCCAATATTCCCCACTGCTGCCTCCCGTAGGAGTCTGGACCGTGTCTCAGTTCCAGTGTGACTGATCATCCTCTCAGACCAGTTACGGATCGTCGCCTTGGTGAGCCATTACCTCACCAACTAGCTAATCCGACCTAGGCTCATCTGATAGCGCAAGGCCCGAAGGTCCCCTGCTTTCTCCCGTAGGACGTACGCGGTATTAGCGTTCCTTTCGGAACGTTATCCCCCACTACCAGGCAGATTCCTAGGCATTACTCACCCGTCCGCCGCTAAATCAGAGAGCAAGCTCTCTTCATCCGCTCGACTTGCATGTGTTAGGCCTGCCGCCAGCGTTCAATCTGAGCCATGATCAAACTCTTCAGTTCAATACTGCTTGGGTTTTGAGAAAACCCTAAACTTGGCTCAGCAATCGCAAATAAACTCTCGAATTCACGAGTGTTACTTGTGATGCTGATAATCAGTCGACTATCAGTCTTACCTCACAAGCACCCACACGAATTGCTTGATTCAGTTGTTAAAGAACAGTTGGTTAAGCTTTTCGTCTCAACCGAGGCCGCGCATTCTACAGCAGCCTTTCTATCTGTCAAGCTGTTTTTCGATTTTGTTTCCGGAGAAACTTCTTTCTACTCAACCACTTGCGCTTTCGAACATAACTTCTTCTCTCCAGCGGGAGGCGCATTCTACAGCGTTCAAAACCGCTGTCAACACCTCTTTTCTACCGCTCTCGATCCACTTGACCGAACCACCAACAGGATTAAACCAACACCCTGCCGACCGGCGCGCATTCTACACGCCAGATCCAGCTTTGCAAGCCCTTCATTCAACTTAACTTATTGATTAACAAGAAGTTTTTGAAGCGCTTCATCGCTGAAGTGGCGCGCATTCTACCGCCAGCAGAATGCGCGTCAAGCTTTAATTGCAGTTTTATGACCTAAAGCGCTTCAAGGGCTTCACGCAAGCCACTGCGCCGCTCCACACGTCGCTGTACGGCCTGCTCGAAGATGCCGGCACGGCTCTCTATAAGGCTGAACCAATGGCGCGCCCGGGTGATGCCGGTATAGACCAGCTCCTTGGTCAGCACTGGATTGAGACTATCAGGCAGGATCAGCGCGCAATGAGCGAACTCGGAGCCCTGCGACTTGTGCACGGTCATGGCGAACACTGTCTCCACCGCACTCAGGCGACTCGGCAAGATGTGGCGCAAGGTGCCACTACCATCATTACGCGGGAATACCACTCGCAATACCTCCCGTACAGGCGCGCCCGGAGATTCAGGCGGCTCCGGTAGGCGCAGCGCAATACCGATATCGCCATTCATCAATCCCAGGCTGTAGTCATTGCGCGTTACCAGCACTGGCCTCCCCTCATACCAGCCATATGCTTGCTCCAGCAGCTTACGGCGCACCAGCGCTTCGGCGATACGTTCGTTGAGAGCCTCCACACCCCAGGCGCCCTTGCGAACGGCGCACAGCAACTGGAACTGATCGAATGCCGCCAAAACCTTGCCAGCCCATTCGTCCCAGGCTTGCTCACCCGCATCTGACGTGGGGCGCTGCGCCTGCATCACTTGTAGGTAATGGGCATACCCCTGCGGCCGCGACTCACCGGCGCCCTGCCCGTCGATGAGGAGACGTCCCAATCCGCGATCCTGCTCCCCAGACAGGCGCAACACATGCAGGTCATCCGCACCGGCCGCCAAAGTCGCACGAGCCATTTGCGCATCGCCCTGGTTCACCGCACGCGCCAAACGCCCGATACCTGAGCCACTGCCGAAGCGGCGCGAGTGACGCAGCATGACAATGTGTTGGGCCAGCGCCTTGTCACTCATGACCAGTGCGGGGTCGTCCAGCCGCTCGCCCGTCTGGCTTTCCAGCCAGACTCGCGTCGCCTCACTGTAGCCACCGCTCTCCGCCTCCCGGCAGAGATCGCCCAACACCGCGCCAGCCTCTACCGAAGCGAGCTGATCCTTGTCACCCAGCAGAATCAGACGCGCATGCGTCGGCAGTGCGTCCAGCAGACTGGCCATCATTTCCAGGTCGATCATCGATGCCTCGTCGACTACAAGCACGTCCAGCGGCAGGGGGTTAGTAGCATCATGACGAAAATGACGACTGCCGGGACGACTGCCCAGCAAGCGGTGCAGCGTCGTTACCAGCGTCGGAATCTGCTCTCGCACGCGCTCGTCCAACGCCAGCGACTGTACTTGTGCGCCGATGGACTCGGTCAACCGTGCAGCCGCCTTGCCGGTGGGCGCCGCCAGGCTCAGGCGCAGCGGCTCACCAGTGGCCATGGCAGCTTCCTGCAACAATGCCAGCAGGCGCACCACCGTGGTCGTCTTGCCGGTTCCCGGCCCGCCAGTGATCAGCGTGAAACGGCCCTGTGCGGCCATGGCGCAGGCCAGCTTCTGCCAGTCGGTCAGGCGCTGACCGTTCACCATCAGCGCCTCGGGAAAGAGTGAAGCAAGGCGCGCGGCCAGATCGGTCGGTGCTGCAGCGCTCGTCTGCAGACGCTGGGCGATGTTGTAGGCCACCTGGCGCTCGTAGTTCCAGTAACGCCGCATATATAAGCAAGTGCCGCTAAGCACCAACGGCGCACCTTCGGACTCCAGCAGCGCGCTGCCGGCACAGGCCGCCAACCAGGATTCCAGGCTGAGTCCCGCCAGCACCTGGGACGGCAGGATCATCGACTCTTCCGCATCATCCCCCTCCGGTGGCAGGGATAGAGTGAAGTCCGGGTTGGCCAAGGTGGCCGCCAGATCCAAGCAGACATGCCCCTGACCCAACTGGTGACTGGCCAGCGCGGCGCCGAGCAGAAGCAGCGGTGAAGCCTGCGGATCCAGCTCGGCGAACAGCTGCGCCAGCGCCCGATCCAACTCGCGCAACCAGCCACGCTCGCTCCAGGTGGAAAGCAGGGCGAAGAGTTCAGCGCGATCAAGCAGCGCTGGCGCAAGAGTCGTACTCATGCAGCCCCCTCCTCGGCTTCACCCATGAACAGCGCGTCCAGTCGCTCGATCAGCTCGCGCGGCGGCCGCGCCAGGTAGGCACCCTGCTGCGGCGCACGCAGGAACAGATAGAGCGCGCCACCAACATGCTGGTCATAGTCGTAATCCGGCAGGCGCAAGCGCAGTTGCCGATGCAGCGCCAGCACGTAGAGCACGTATTGCAGGTCATAACGGTGGCTGGCGATGGCCGTTTCCATCGCGTCACAGGTATAGGCGCTGTCGTCGCTGCCGAGCCAGTTGGATTTGTAATCCGCCACGTAGTAACGCCCCTGATGTTCGAATACCAGATCGATGAAGCCCTTGAACATACCGTTGAGGGTGTCAGCCCGCAGCGGCTGCCTGGCGATACCCGGCAACTCGCACTGCTGCACCCACTGATCCAGCAGCCTGACATCGACCCCACGCGCTTCGAACCAGAATTCCAGCTCGGACTGATATTGCGTCAGTTGCGCCAGCACCAGGCTATCCGCGCCATCCAGAGGGAGCGGCCGGGTCAGCAGCGCCAATAGCCAGTCCTGCAACGGGTCGATCCAGCCTTCTAGACCTCGACGCTGGCAGCGCCGCGCCAGTGCCTCGCGCAGTTTCGCTGGATTCCGCGCCAGGATTGCGAAGCCTTCCTGAGCCGCCATTTCCAGCAAACCGTGGAGGAAGGTGCCGGGATTGGGCCCGCGCGGGAAGCGATGCAGCCCCTGAGCCGATGCAGGCAACGGCGCCAGGGCCAGCAACGGGCTCTCATCGTCGATGGCGTTCTGCATCGCTGGGCTGTCGGGTGCGGCATCTTCATGGCGGCTGATCTGGCTGGGCGCGTCCTCGTCCAAACGCAGCGCGCTGTAGGAGGCAATCCACCAATGCTCGGCAGCGCGTCGTGCTGGCGTGCGCCAATGCGGCTCGAACCGCTCATCGTCGATCACGCGATAGCGCTGCTCGCTGGCGGGCGGCACTGGCGCCACGGAGCTTTCCAACCCGGAGGCAAAGGGCGCAAGCCAATCAACGAGCGCAGCACTGGCCGCCAGAGGCTCGCCACCACCAAGCAGATAACCGATAGCCGATTCATGCAGACGCGACTTCTTGCCGTTACCGATCTTCAGATCCGACACGCCCAGCCAGCAGGCGTGGCGGGCACGGGTCAGGGCCACGTATAGCAGGCGCAGATCTTCACCCAGACGCTCACGCTCGGCGCGCTCCAGACTGTCCTCATCGGCCTTGAGCACCAAACGTCGGCGTTCGCCGTCGTGGATCTGCAGCGGTTTCTTGTCATCCACCGGACGGAAGGCGCAGATGAACGGCAGGAATACCAGGGGATATTCCAGGCCCTTGGATTTGTGGATGGTCACCACGCGCACCAGCGCCTCGTCGCTCTCCAGGCGCAACACCTGCTCATCCGCCGCCTGGCCTTCGCCAGCCAGCAGTTCGCTCAAATGCCGAATCAGCGCCAGTTCACCGTCCAGCTCGGCGGCGGCCTGCTGCAGCAGTTCGGCCAGGTGTAGCAGATTGGTCAGCACCCGCTCGCCATCGTCACGGCCCATCAGCCGTTGCGGCAGTTCGAAGTCCTGCAGCAGTTGGCGCAGCATCGGCAGTACGCCCTGTCGCTGCCAGCGCTGACGATAGTCGCGGAACTGCATGACGCGGCGCTCCCAGGTGCGCTCGTGGAGGTTGAGCTGCTCCAGCTCAGCCAACGCCAGCCCCAGCGTCGCGCTGGCCAGCGCTGCACGCAGCGAGCGATCCTGATCCGGCTCGGCGCAGGCACGCAGCCACAGCAGCAGATCGCGTGCTTCCTGGGCGGCGAACACCGAATCCTTGTCGGAGAGGTAAACACTGCGCACGCCGCGTGCAGCCAGCTCGCCACGAATGGCTTGGGCCTCGTTGAAGTCTCGCACCAGCACCGCGATGTCACTGGGCCGCAGGGCACTGAGCGCCCCCTCCTTGCTAAAACCAGCCTGTCCGCGCTGGCCCAAATCCAGCAGACGCACGATCTCACTGGCCGCTCCGGCTGCCATGGCATCCAGATAGGCGCCTTTGGCAACCGGCTCGTCGCTCGCCAATTGCCACACGGTCAGCGCTGGCTGCGCCTGGCCGTTGACACTCCAGACTTCACCTCGCCCCTGCGCGCCCACCTCGATAAACGGCAGATCATCGCGCAGCAGGAACGCCCCCTCGCCGCTCTCACGCTCTTCAGCCCGGAGGAAAACGCCATTGACGGCATCGACCATTGCCTGACTGGAGCGGAAGTTCTTTTCCAGGTTGTAGTGCCGACCGAATGTGGCTCGGCGCGCGCGCAGGTAGGTGTGAATGTCGGCACCACGGAAAGAATAGATGGCCTGTTTGGGGTCGCCGATCATGAACAGACCGCAGTCATCGCGATTGGCTTCGACCTCGTAGAGCGTGTCGAAGATGCGGTACTGCAGCGGGTCGGTGTCCTGGAATTCATCGATCATCGCCACCGGGAACTGGCGGCGAATCACCTCGGCCAGGCGCGGACCATTGCTGCCTTGCAGGGCAGCGTCCAGGCGCACCAGCATGTCGTCGAAGCCCATCTCCGCGCGCTGGCGTTTCTCCCAGTCGAAACGCTGGCGAACCCAGGCCGCCGCGTGGCGCAAAGCCGCGTCCGCTGGATCAGGCAGCGCATCGAGCTGAGACTTGAGTAAAGCCATGGCAGCCAATGCCGGATGATCTGGCGGCTCGCCTTTCCAGGCTTCGGCCAAGCCGTCAGGGGTCAGACGCTCGAAGCCCTTGCCGAGATCCAGGTTCGCTGCATCACCCAACGCCCACTCTTTGAGTTTGACGAACCAACGCTTGTAGTCCGGCTGCTTGAGCTTACTGCCGTTGAACGCTTTAGCGTCGCGCGCGCCATCGAGCAAGAGTTCCAGCTCTTCAGCCCAGATCGGCCAAGGCTGTTTCAGCACCTGCAGTTGCCGATCACGCTCCCCCAGAACGAGATCAAGCAACTCACCCAAAACCTGCACTGAAGCCTCACTCTCTTCACTGAGTAAAGGTCGTAGCTTCGTCCCCAGCCCGGCGGGTGTGCCCCAGACACCTGCCACCCATTGCAGCGCCGCGCCCTGCAACGGATAACAGTGCTGCCGCCAGTAATCGCGAACCACTTCGGCCAGCAGTTCGCTGTGATCGGTCTCCAGGGTCTGACTGAACAGGCTGCCGCTGTCGAAAGCGTGCTCACGCAGCATGCGCTGACACCAGCCGTGGATGGTGGACACGGCGGCCTCGTCCATCCACTGCGCTGCCAACTCCAGACGGCGGGCGCACTCGTCCCACTGCGTCTGGGCGAAATCACCGCGCAGTTCACGCAGCAGATCATCGCCCTGGGCATCGCCCCGGAATACGGTCGCGGCCTCGACCAGGCGCGCGCGAATCCGGTCGCGCAATTCGCGCGTGGCCGCATCGGTAAAGGTCACCACCAGAATCTGCGGCGGCAACAGAGGTTCGCCGAACGCGGCCTCACCGCCGTGGCCGAGGATCAGCCGCAGGTAAAGTGCGGAAATGGTGAAGGTCTTGCCCGTACCGGCACTGGCCTCGATCAAACGGCTGCCGTGCAGGGGAAACGTCAGGGCCAATGGGCGCTGCTGGTTCATGCTGCATCCTCCTCGAGCGCCTGGGGATGGCTGTCGAGCAGCGGCTGATAGAGCCGCTCGCTCCAAAGCTGGAACTGACCATCGGAGGTAAGCGCGGCGTAATTCGGGAACTGCCTAGCCAGACTGGCGCTGCCCTGGACTTCACCGGTGAGGTTGTAGCCCCCCTCGTAGACGCTGCTGGCCTTGTCCTCGTTGTTGTCCTGCAACCAGGCCAACGAGGTTTTCAGCGCGACCGGCAACGGCGACTGCATACCCAGATTCCAGGCCTCCAGCCAAGCGGTCAGTACATGGGCTGCGTGCTCCGCAGGCAGGGGGTCGAACACGAGACTACGATCCTCACCGACCAGCAAGGTGGTCAGCGGCACACCACAGGCCGCGGCGATGACGTGCAGTACATAGGGCCGCAGCAGACGATGCCATTTCCAGCTCTTGTCCTTGTGCAATGCGCCCGGCAGCAGCTCCAGGCGCGCCAGGCTACCGTCGGCCTTCTGCCGCAACCCGGCGAGCCAGCCATCGAGATCAACACCGGCTGCACTGAAGAGCAGACGCTGTGGCGACTCGACCGGCGTCGGCCAGCACAGGCAGAGCCCCTGATAACGCCGCAACTGCGCCGGCAGAGGCTCCAGCAGGGCATTGCGATATTGCTCGCCGAAACCGGCCAGCGGCAGGACACCACTACGTTGCAGACGGTCGGCTGCCGCCCTTAGCGCATCGTCGCTATCCACATCGCCTGCGACGGCGGCCTTTAGCAAGGTTTCCTGCAACTGATAGCGCTGCAGACCGTCAAGGGCAAATGGCTCACTGTCGAGTTGCGCCTGCTCGTCTTCATCGAGAAACACCTTCAGGCGGCGGGTGAAGAAACACTTCACCGGATCACGCAGGAACGACTGCAATAGCTCAGGCGTAAGCTGCCTCCCCTCCTCCCAGGCTGGTAAGGGTGCAACAAAGTTTTCTCCCGCCAACGCATGGCCATGCAGGGCGGCCCACTCGCGGGCATAACTGAACAACTGCGCCTCACCATCGAAGTAGCGACGACTGAAGGGCTGCAGTGGGTGCTCGGTGGTCAGACCATGCAGCAGGTCGCCGCCACCAGCCAGTGTCCAGGCACTGGCAAGATGGTCGCGCAACTGACCGACCAACACGGACGGCGGCCGCTCGCTGTTGTCGCGAATGCTGCGCCCTACCCAGCTGATATAAAGGCGATCACGCGCCGCCAGCAACGCTTCCAGCAGCAAATAGCGGTCATCCTCGCGGCGTGAGCGATCACCGGGACGGTAATCGCCAGCCATCAGGTCGAAATCCAGCGGGGCCTGGCTGCGCGGATAGTCGCCATCGTTCATGCCCAGCAGGCAGACCTGGCGAAACGGGATCGCGCGCATCGGCATCAGGGTGCAGAAATTTACTGCACCGGCGAGAAAACGCTGACTCAACCGGCCCTGATCGAGCCCGCCGAGCCACGCTTCGCGCACCACTGGCAGGGTCAGCGCTTCGTCCAGCGTGGCGGCCTCGCACAGCTCCAGCCAGGCGTCCAGTGCATCGAGCAGTTGAGTCGTGAGCACTTCTTCACGGTCGTTCTGCGCAAGGAAGAAGCCATCAAGCAGACTGCGCAAGCGTTCGCCCCACTGCACTGGCGTGGTCGGCTCACGCATTAGCTGCAGATGCTGGTCGAGAGTTTCCAGCAGGCGCGTCACCGGGCCGATCAGCGCAGCATCAAGCCCGCCGATCTCGTCATAGGGCTCAATACCGGCAAAGGCGTCGGCCTTGCCCACTGCGTAGCCCAGCAGCATGCGCCGCAGGCCGAAACGCCAGGTGTTCTGCTCCAGGTTCTCGCCGAGGCCGAGCGACTGCCGCTGAGTCGCGTTCAACCCCCAGCGCACACCGGCCCCCCCCAGCCAGCGACGCAGGGTGGGCATCTGATCTTCGGCGATGGCGAAACGTTGGCGCAGCGCAGCGACATCCAGCAGGTCGAGAATCTCGCTGACGCTGAAGCGGCTGTCCGGCAGGCGCAGCAAATGCTCCAGCGCGATGATCATTGGCTCCTTCCCGCGCAGGCCCTGGTCGGCCAGGGTGAAGGGAATGAAACGCGGGTCGTCGCTGGCGAACTGGCCGAACACGGCCTGGATATGCGGTGCATAGGCGTTGACGTCTGGCACCATGACGATCACGTCGCGCGGTCGTAGCGTGGCGTCCTCGCTGAAACTGGCGAGCAACTGATCGTGGAGGATCTCAACCTCGCGTTGAGCGCTGTGGGCGATATGAAAGCGCAGCGAATGATCACGCGCGGGCTCGACCGGCGGCCAGGCGCTGCGCGTTTCCGTCAGCGGACGTAGGTCGAGGATGTCGTTCTGTAGCTGGCCAAGCAGGTTGCTCTCGTTGGCCGGACTGAACAGGTCGATGCGCTCGAACTGCTCGCGGTAACGCTGCGGCTCGTCGTACTGATCCAGCAGGTTGATGTAGTCGCGGCCCTGCTTGCCCCAGGCAGCCAACAGCGGCTGGCCGTGCTGGTGCATGTCCTCCTGTTCGAACAGACCGATCTGCGCGCCCGGCTTGCCCTTGCGCTGCTGGCGACGGTACTCGTGACGCAGCAGATCCTTGTCTTCGACGATATCGCCCCAGTGGTGCTGACAGGGGTTGTGCACGTAGAGCATGACTTGACTGAAACGCGCCATGGCCGCCAGCGCTTCCAGCACCTGAGCCGGTAATGAGGAAATACCGAAAACGGTGATGCGCCGCGGCAGCCCGGGCGGCGCTGCATCCAGCTCGCCCATGCGCGCGACGAAGCGCGGATGCACGCCGGCGCGGCTCTCGGCCAGATGCTGCTCGCCGACATCCGCCAGCAAGGCGCGCCACAGCGCCGGCTGCCAACGCGAGTCACCCTCCAACAGCCGCTCGCCACCGCGTGAGGTACGCAGGCGATCATGCCCGGCGGCCCAGTCCGCCAGCCAGTCAGCGCGATAGACCTGGTATTGGTCGAACAGATCGGCCAGACGCTCTGCCAGTTGGTGACGCTTGCGCAGATCCTGATCATCGGCGAGGAAGCGGCGCAAAGGGGCGAACGCTTCCTCCGCCAGCAAACCCGGCAACAGCCGCATCAGGCGCCAGGTCAGCGGCGCCTTGTCCAGCGGCGACTGCTGCGGAATCGCATCCTTACCCAATACGTTGCGGTACGCCTGCCAGAGAAAGCGCGCCGGCAGATCGACATCCAGCGCCGCAGCAATGCCGCAGCCGTCACGCTCGGCCAGCGCCAGCTTGAGCCACTGGGCGATGCCATTGCTCTGCACCAGCAGCACCTCGTTCTCCAGAGGCCGCAATGGATAGCGCCGCATCCACTGTACCGCCAGAGTGCGCAACTCTTCGAGGTGGTTACCGTGAATGACGATAAGGCCGGGGGACAGCTCCGGGCTGGCGGGCATCGACTGACTCCTGTCGAAAATCGAAGCGCAAGTTTGCCAGCATTTGACGACAAGGTGCGTCATCAACGGCTATACCGAGAACGACATGAAGCTTATGAACTTTGCTCGTGAACGAAAAGGCCAGTCAAACGACCGGCCTTAGTGATGAGAACAACTGGAGACGTCAATCGACCATGAGCTTGTCGCGATTCTTGTCCAGAGTCGCCTCCCCGATACCTTTGACCTCAAGTAACTCGTCAACCGAAGCGAAGTTTCCGTGAGCCTCGCGATAGGCCACGATCGCCTGCGCCTTGGTCGCCCCGATACCCGCCAACTCGCGCTGGAGAGTCTCGGCATCAGCGGTATTCAGATTGACGGTGACCGCCTGAGAAACCTGCGCAGAAGCCGTAGCGGCTGGTTCGGTCTTCGAAGTTTCTACCGCCGAGGCAGCAAGGGAGAGGGAGGTGAGAACGGCGAACAACACAGAGGAGAGGTAGATTTTCATCATCTTCACGTTCCTTGTAAGTGAGTAAGACGAGCACGTTAGGCTCGTTCTTCAACCTAGACGCTATTTCCTCAGTGTCAAACTGCCGCTCCGCGGCGAACACGAATATCCAGAAAACCAAGCCGCCCCTTGCCCAGACGCTGGCGTACTGACCTGATCAGGGACTTACTCGCCGCAGGCCGAACGACAAGCCCGTCCAAGACAATTTGGAGAGAGCCTGGGGCTCGCTGGCGCACGCCATCAATCGGTTAATCGACAGGCGGCGAACGCTTATGCCAACACGGGTTTTTGCTGAAGCCATTGTTCGAAAGCATGGCTTTGCGGCGTGCCATCCTTTACTGCGTAATAGACCAGTCGAAGATGGCGATCCTCGTCGATGGTCAGCGTGGTGTGCTCCAACACTACACGCCCAACCCCTTCGATCTGCAGGTGGCGGATACCCTGGCAAGGGCCATTGATGTCCTGGCGCCGCCACCATGTCCTGAAGTCCGGCGAGGCCTTTTCCAGCTCTTTTACCAAAGCGGCGATATCGGGTGCCTGGGTAGCGCGCACGAAGTCGCGGCGAAAACTGGAAAGGATCTGCAGCGCCTGCTCATCCCAGGGGGCGAATAGCTCGCGCATGGCCGGACTGGTAAACAGCATCCACAACAGATTGCGGCGGTCCGCCGGCCAAGCGGAGAAGCCAAACACCCGATCCGCAGCACCGTTCCAAGCCAGAACATCCCAACGTAGATTGAGCACATAGGCTGGTCTTAACGGCAGGTCGCCCATCAGCCGATGAATCGGTGCTGGCACCGTACACCAAGTCTTCCCAGGCTCAGGTGGCAGGCGTTGATGGGCGAGCAGAAACAGGTGACGTCGCTCGGTAGCATCCAGCTTGAGCGTACGCGAAAGGTTGTCGAGGAAAGCAGCGGAAACGCTGATGTCTCGCCCTTGCTCCAACCATGTGTACCAGGACAAACCCACACCCGCCAACGCCGCAACCTCCTCACGGCGTAGCCCCGGCGTGCGCCTCCTCCCGCCCGATGGTAACCCCACCTCCTCTGGTGAGAGACGCTCACGGCGACTGCGTAGGAATTCAGCTAGTTCTACCCGAGTGCGCTCGGCTGAACGAGGTGCGCTCATCCCGTTACCTCCAGTACTAGGATAATTAATCAAATTGTAACCCCTATAAACGCCAGCAAGAATAGCCCGACCTGACCGCAATTACCCGTGCCAGGGCTCTCGCCTGCAGAGAAACCATACAGAGACTTAGCTGTCGCCAAGGAGACAAAAAGATGTACCCACTTCTTCAGAAACACCCAACGGTCGTCGACGCGGAGGAACGGATGCGCTTCTGGAACGATCACGCCGCCAACACCCCCTGGACAATGAAATTCATCGACGCACCAGAGACAAAAGCATTCTGCGGAGGGCACGCGAACCGCTGCCGGAATCCATTTGCGAGCACCTCAAGAGCCCATATCTCATCTTGGCTCCCTGCCGAACAGAACTTGGTGATGCCCTGGCCACCATCCAGGCGTGAACGTAACGGGCTGGTCACGCTGTGACTCGATAACGGCTGTCCCCAGCCCCCCGGCCAAACCAATCCGTAGCGCCTACCTATTTGCGACCGCAAGGGCATGGTGCTGGCGGTCGGCGGCAACACCTGGCTGAGCGATTAGAACGTCAAGGCCTTATCCCTCCGCTGTACCACCTACGCGTTCCAGCAACGCAAGCGAGTCCGAGCATGCACACTCTCAATCAACCACCCATCTATCTCATAGCGCTGGGGGCTTTCGCCCTTGGCATGACCTCTTACGTCACCGCTGGGTTGATCCCTATGATCGAGGCCTCGTTCGCGGTCTCCGTCGCAGTGGCCGCACAACTGGTAACAGCCTTCACTCTGGCTTACGGCCTGGGCTCGCCGGTCTTCGTGGCACTGACTCCGGCGCATCATCAGCGAGCAGGCTTGCTGCTGGCCCTGGGCCTGTTCGTCATCGCCAACGCTGCCAGCGCGCTGGCCGAGAGTTTCACCGCACTGACGGCCTGGCGCGCCATCGCCGGTATCGGTGCTGGTGTCTACCTGGCCATGGGCATCGGAGCCTCGGCCGCTGTGTCCACCCCGGAACACCGTGGCAAGGCCATCGCTATCATCATGGGTGGCATGGCCAGCGGCGTGGTGCTCGGCGTGCCACTCAGTCTGCTGATCGCCGAACAGCTGGGCTGGCAGGCAGCCCTATGGCTGGTCACCCTACTTGGCCTGGTGGCCTTCTTCGGCCTGCTGCTGAAGCTCCCTTCCCTCCCGGCAGCCACCGCCACCACGCTGGGCCAGAAGCTGGCAATCCTCGGCGACCGCCATGTACTGGTGATCCTGTTGGTGTCGCTGCTCGCTGCCATCGCCAGCCTGGGCATGTATACCTTCATTGCTCCACTTCTGGGTGACCCTAACTATGGCGCTGTGCGTTCGGTCACCCCCTACCTGTGGATCTGGGGCATCGGTGGTGTGCTGGGCAGCTTCCTGATCGGCCCGCTGGTGGATCGCATCAGGGGCCCGGTGCTGACCTTCGCCATCATGCTGATCCTCGCCGTGTCGCTGTTCGTGCTGCCGTTGGCGGCAACCCTGAACACCTGGCTGGTCATGCTGCCTATCGCCCTGTGGGGCGCGGTTGGCTGGGCGCTGCAGGTGCCACAAAACAACCAACTGATCCTGGCGCGCCAAACCCAGGGCGACGGCAACCTGGCCATCGCGCTAAACGAATCGGCACTCTACCTGGGCAGCGCAATCGGCGCCGCAGCCGGCGGCTTCGTGCTGCTGTTGCAGATGCCCACCTGGACTCTGGCCGCCAGTGCCGGAGGTGTCGCAATGCTGGGCGCGCTACTGCAGCTCATTAACCTGCGTCGTCAAGCGGGCTGTAACAACGGCCTACAAGCCGGACACTCCGACTAAGTAGAGAAGGCTTTCGAGAATAGAGCAGCCTCCCGCGGAGGTCCTCTGAGATATGATCTCCTGCGCCTATGAGATGAAACCCGAATGTGTCCCATGCCCAAAACGAAAAAGGCCAGTTCATTTCTGAACTGGCCTAGATCGTGGAGTTATTTGGTCGGGACGGAGTGATTCGAACACTCGACCCCTTGCACCCCATGCAAGTGCGCTACCGGGCTGCGCTACGCCCCGACAATGCTTCCGGATGACCGAAAGCGGGAGGAACTATACAATAAGCTTTTGAAATAAGGCAACTTTTTCTTCTTACTTCTTCAGCACGTGCAACACATCCTCGAGCTCGGCAATCATCTGTTTGATCAGTTGACGATACTGGGTGGTGTCGTCCTTGGCTTCGTCACCAGAAAGACGCTGACGTGCGCCGCCGATGGTGAAGCCCTGATCGTACAGAAGCGCACGAATCTGCCGAATCATCAGCACATCCTGACGCTGGTAGTAGCGACGGTTACCCCGCCGCTTTACCGGGTTCAACTGTGGGAATTCCTGTTCCCAGTAACGTAGAACGTGGGGCTTGACCGCGCAGAGCTCGCTAACCTCACCAATGGTGAAGTAACGCTTGCCGGGAATTGCCGGTAGTTCGTCGTTATGACTTGGTTCCAGCATAGGCCTCGACCCTGGCTTTCAATTTTTGCCCTGGACGAAAAGTGACCACACGGCGAGCCGTGATTGGAATCTCTTCCCCTGTTTTCGGGTTACGGCCGGGTCGCTGGCGCTTGTCGCGCAAGTCGAAGTTGCCGAACCCGGAAAGCTTGACCTGTTCGTTCAGCTCAAGAGCCTGGCGGATTTCTTCAAAAAACAGCTCCACCAGTTCCTTGGCTTCCCTTTTGTTCAGGCCGAGCTCTTCATACAGACGTTCCGCCATTTCAGCTTTCGTCAGAGCCCCCATACGCTACTTCCTTAACGTGGCGTTGAACCTTTGTTCGAGGCAGGTGAGGATGTTTTGCGTAGTAGTACTCACCTCATCGTCATTAAGAGTGCGCGATGGATGTTGCCAGGTCAAGCCGACGGCAAGGCTTTTTCTATGCGGATCAATACCTTTACCGTGATAGACGTCAAATAGCTTGAGGTCTGTCAGCCATTCGCCTGCATTTTCTCGGATTGCCGACAACACGGCATCCGCTGGCTGCTCGCGATCGACCAGCAGCGCCAGATCACGACGCACTTCGGGGAAGCGCGACAATTCGCTGAACGCCGGCATACGACCGGCAGCGACTTCGGCCAGCACCAGTTCGAAGAGGAAAACCGGCTGATCCAGCCCCAAGGTCTTGGCAAGCTCCGGGTGCAAGGCACCGATGAAGCCGACCAGGCGCCCTCCCCGCTCGATACGGGCGGTCTGCCCTGGGTGCAAAGCAGGATGCTCGCCTGGCACGAAGCTGAAGGCGTCGGCCGCACCGGCATAACCCAGCAGCGCCTCGACATCAGCCTTCAGGTCATAGAAGTCGACATTCTCGCGGCTATTGGCCCAGCCCTCGGGAAGACGACTGCCACTGATCACGCCAGCGATCATCGCCTCCTGCTGCAGACCTTCCAGCTGACCAACAAAACGCAGGCCGCTCTCGAACAGACGCACGCGCGACTGCTGGCGATTGAGGTTGTGCTGCAGCGCCTTGACCAGGCCCGGCCATAGCGAGGAACGCATGGCGGCCATATCGGCGGAAATCGGATTGGCCAGTTGCAGCGGCTCAACGCCCGGCGTGAAGAGTTCGAACAGCTTGGGGTCGATGAAGCTATAGGTGATCGCTTCCTGATAGCCGCGAGCGACCAGCAGGCGGCGCAACGCGGGCAGCTCGGCGCGCGCTTCAGCCTTCACCTGCGGCGCCAGACGCGCCTGAGGGTAACGCACCGGCAGACGGTTGTAGCCGTACAAACGGCCCAGCTCTTCGATCAGATCCACTTCCAGGCTAATGTCGAAACGGTGACTGGGCACGCTGACCTGCCACTGACCAGCGCCCTGAGCGCTAACACTCAAACCCAGCGCAGTGAGCAAGCGTTCGACTTCGGCGCCGTCCATATCCATGCCCAACATCTGGCTGATACGCTCGGCACGCAGAGTGATCGGCGCCGCGCTCGGCAGGTCGGCCTCGCTGCTGACCTCGATGATCGGTCCAGCTTCGCCGCCAACAATCTCCAACAGCAATGCAGTGGCACGCTCCATGGCGTTGCGCGCCAGCTGCGAATCGACGCCACGCTCGAAACGGTGCGACGAGTCGGTGTGCAGGCCATAGGAGCGCGCCTTACCAGCCACGGCAATGTTGTCGAAGAAGGCGCTTTCCAGGAACAGATCGCGGGTCTTGTCGCTGACGCCGCTGTGCTCGCCGCCCATCACGCCGGCAATCGCCAGGGCGCGACTGTGATCGGCGATCACCAGGGTGTCGGCGCGCAGGCTGACTTCCTGGCCGTCGAGCAGCACCAGCTTTTCGCCCTCTTCGGCCATGCGCACACGAATGCCACCGTTGATCTCGGCAAGATCGAAGGCATGCATCGGCTGGCCCAGTTCGAGCATCACGTAGTTGGTAATATCTACCGCCGCGTCGATGCTGCGAATGTCGGAACGACGCAGGCGCTCGACCATCCACAGCGGCGTCGGCCTGGACAGGTCGACGTTGCGGATGACGCGGCCCAGGTAGCGCGGGCAGGCCTTGGGCGCCAGCACTTCCACCGGGCGCACTTCGTCATGAGCAGGTGCAACGGCGTCAATAACGACCGGCGAAACTGCAGCGCTGTACATGGCGCCGACTTCACGGGCCAGACCGGCGAGCGACAGGCAGTCACCACGATTAGGGGTCAGGCCGATTTCGATGCTGACATCATCCAGATTCAGGTAGGCACGGATGTCCTGCCCGACCGGCGCGTCGGCCGCTAGCTCCATCAGGCCACTGTTGTCGTCGCTGATCTGCAGCTCGGAAGCTGAACACAGCATGCCCTGGGATTCCACGCCGCGCAGCTTGGCCTTTTTGATCTTGAAGTCGCCCGGCAGTTCGGCGCCGATCATGGCAAACGGAATCTTGATACCGGCGCGCGCATTGGGTGCGCCGCAAACGACCTGGAAGGTCTCGGCACCATTGCTCACCTGGCACACGCGCAACTTGTCGGCGTCCGGATGCTGTTCAGCGCTGAGAATCTCACCGACCACCACGCCACTGAAGGCGCCGGCAACCGGTTGCACGGCATCGACCTCAAGGCCGACCATGGACAGGCGCGCGACCAGATCCTCGCGGGATACGTCGGGGTTCACCCAACTGCGCAGCCACTGTTCACTGAATTTCATGTTGTCTGTTCTCCTTAAACGAATTCGATCACGAGGGACGGTTGCTAGCGAAATTGCGCCAGGAACCGCAGGTCGTTATCGAAGAACAGGCGCAAGTCATTGACGCCATAACGCAGCATGGCCAGGCGCTCGACGCCCATACCGAAGGCGAAGCCGGAGTATTTTTCCGGGTCGATGCCACTCATACGCAGCACATTCGGATGCACCATGCCGCAGCCCATCACTTCCAGCCAGCCGGTCTGCTTGCACACGCGGCAGCCCTTGCCAGAGCACATCACGCATTGCATGTCGACTTCGGCCGACGGCTCGGTGAAGGGGAAGAAAGAGGGACGGAAACGCACGCCCAAGGGCTTCTCGAAGAACACCCGGAGGAATTCCTCGATGGTGCCCTTGAGGTCAGCGAAGCTGATGTCCTCGTCGACCAGCAAGCCTTCGACCTGATGGAACATCGGCGAGTGAGTGATATCGGAGTCGCAGCGGTAAACGCGGCCGGGGCAAACGATGCGGATCGGCGGCTGCTGCGATTCCATGGTGCGCACCTGTACCGGCGAGGTGTGGGTGCGCAGCAGCATGTTCGCATTGAAATAGAAGGTGTCATGCATCGCCCGCGCCGGGTGGTGGCCGGGGATGTTGAGCGCTTCGAAGTTGTGGTAATCGTCTTCGACTTCCGGACCTTCGGCAACGCTGAAACCGATATGAGTGAAGAACTGCTCGACACGCTCGAGCGTGCGGGTAACCGGATGCAGACCACCAGAGGTCTGGCCGCGCCCCGGCAGGGTCACATCGATACGCTCGGACGCCAGCTTCTCGGCGAGCAGGGCCTGCTCAAGCACGGATTTGCGGGCATTCAGGGCATCTTGCACCTGATTCTTGGCTGCGTTGATCAGCGCACCGGCTTGCGGACGCTCCTCAGCCGACAGCTTGCCCAGAGTCTGCATCAGGGCCGTCAGCTCGCCCTTCTTGCCGAGGTACTGAACCCGGAGCTGTTCCAGGGCATTGATATCTTCGCTTTGTTGCACGGCCTCGAGCGCTTGGGAGACCAATGCATCCAGATTTTCCATTTACAGACTCCAGATACGAAATAGGGGAAGAGCTGTTAAGGCTCTTCCCCTATCTTTGACGTTGCCACCGGGCAAACCCGGTGATTGTCGGGGGACTTAAGCCAGAACGGCCTTAGCTTTCTCGACAATCGCAGCAAACGCCGCTTTTTCGTTCACTGCCAGATCAGCCAGAACCTTACGGTCGATTTCGATCGACGCTTTCTTCAGGCCGGCGATCAGACGGCTGTAGGACAGACCGTTGATGCGAGCACCAGCGTTGATACGAGCGATCCACAGTGCACGGAACTGACGCTTGCGCTGACGACGGTCACGGTAGGCGTATTGGCCTGCCTTGATCACCGCCTGCTTGGCGACGCGGAACACGCGCGAACGCGCGCCGTAGTAGCCCTTGGCGAGCTTCAGGATTTTTTTGTGACGAGCACGAGCGATAACGCCACGCTTAACACGAGCCATGAGTAATTACCTCTAAGTATCTTGACCGATTAACGAACGCGCAGCATGCGCTCGACTTTAGCTTTGTCCGACGGGCCGATCAGCGAGCTGCCACGCAGCTGGCGCTTACGCTTGGTGGACATTTTGGTCAGGATGTGGCTCTTGAAAGCGTGCTTGTGCTTGAAGCCTGTAGCAGTCTTCAGGAAGCGCTTTGCAGCACCGCTCTTGGTTTTCATTTTTGGCATGTTTAGTACTCCGCATTCATTAACAACTGATAACCATCAGGCCTGCCAGTGCCCGGGAGGTTATTTACGCTTCTTGGGAGCGATGACCATCATCAGCTGGCGTCCTTCCAGCTTAGGATGCTGTTCTACGGTGCCGAGCTCGATCAGGTCTTGTTCGACCCGTTTGAGCAGCTCCATACCCAGCTCCTGGTGAGCCATCTCACGACCGCGGAATCGAAGCGATACCTTGGCCTTGTCCCCATCTTCAAGGAAACGTACCAGGTTGCGTAGTTTTACCTGGTAATCCCCTTCTTCCGTCCCTGGACGAAACTTGATCTCTTTGATCTGCTGCTGGTGCTGATTCTTCTTGGCAATAGCAGCCTGCTTTTTCTTCTCGAACAGGTGCTTGCCGTAGTCCATGATGCGGCAAACTGGCGGTACTGCATCAGCCGAGATCTCTACCAGATCCAGCTTGGCTTCTTCAGCCACGCGCAATGCTTCATCGATCGAAACAATACCAATCTGCTCGCCATCTGCGCCAATCAGGCGCACTTCGCGTGCGGTAATGTTCTCGTTGATCGGCGCCTTAGGGGCGGCCCGCTTGTCCTGTCTCATTTCACGCTTAATAGTTCTTACTCCAAATCTTGGCGACCACGCCGGGAAACCGCTTGCTGCAACTGCGCGGCGAACTGCTCGATAGGCATTGACCCCAGGTCGACGCCTTCGCGGGTGCGCACAGCAACGGATCGTGTCTCGACTTCCCGATCTCCAATAACCAAGAGATAGGGAACCTTGAGCAAGGTATGCTCGCGGATTTTAAAGCCGATCTTTTCGTTTCTCAAGTCAACCTTGGCACGAAAACCGCTTTGATTGAGAGTTTTCTCCGCTTCACGGGCAAAATCGGCCTGTTTATCAGTGATATTCATGATCACTGCCTGGGTCGGCGCGAGCCAAGCCGGGAAGGAACCGGCATAGTGCTCGATCAGCATACCAATGAAGCGCTCGAACGAACCAAGGATCGCACGATGCAGCATGACCGGGCGCTTGCGGTTGTTATCTTCGGCGATGTAGCTGGCGTCCAGACGCTCCGGCAGGTTCGGATCGTACTGCAGCGTGCCGCACTGCCAGTTACGACCCAGGCAGTCACGCAGGGTGAACTCGATCTTCGGCCCGTAGAAGGCGCCCTCGCCCGGCTGATATTCCCAGGCCAGACCGGATTCGTTCAGCGCCTCGGCCAGCGCACCCTCGGCGCGATCCCACAACTCATCGGAACCCACACGCTTGGCAGGACGAGTCGAGAGCTTCATGGCGATATCGGTGAAGCCGAAGTCCGAGTAGACCTGCAGGGTCAGCTTGATGAAATCGGCTGCTTCCTTCTTCACCTGATCTTCGGTGCAGAAGATGTGCGCATCATCCTGGACGAAGCCGCGCACGCGCATGATGCCGTGCAGCGCACCGGACGGCTCGTTACGGTGGCAAGCACCAAACTCGGCGAGGCGCAGCGGCAGGTCGCGGTAGGACTTCAGGCCCTGATTGAAGATCTGTACGTGGCACGGGCAGTTCATCGGCTTAACCGCGTAGTCGCGGTTTTCCGAAGCCGTGGTGAACATATTTTCGGCGTAGTTGGACCAGTGGCCGGAACGCTCCCACAGGATGCGATCGACCACCTGAGGCGTACGCACCTCCACATAGCCGTGCTCACGCTGCACCTGGCGCATGTACTGCTCCAGCACCTGGTAGACAGTCCAGCCATTGGGATGCCAGAACACCATGCCCGGCGCTTCTTCCTGCAGATGGAACAGGTCGAGCTGCTTGCCGATGCGACGGTGATCGCGTTTCTCGGCCTCTTCGATGCGCTGGATATAGGCAGCCAGCTGCTTCTTGTCAGCCCAGGCAGTGCCATAAACGCGCTGCAATTGCTCGTTCTTCGAGTCGCCGCGCCAGTAGGCACCGGAAATACGGGTGAGCTTGAAGGCCTTGAGGAAGCGGGTATTCGGCACGTGCGGGCCACGGCACATGTCGACGTATTCCTCATGGAAGTAAAGGCCCATGGCCTGCTCATCCGGCATGTCGTCGATCAGGCGCAGTTTGTATTCCTCGCCACGCGACTTGAACAGCTCGATGACCTCGGCGCGCGGCGTCATCCTCTTGATGACGTCGTAGTCCTTGTCGATCAACTCGGCCATACGCTTTTCGATGGCCGCCATGTCTTCCGGGGTAAAGGGACGATCAATGGCGATATCGTAATAGAAACCTTCATCGATGACCGGACCGATCACCATCTTGGCATTCGGGTACAGCTGCTTGACTGCATGCCCAACAAGGTGAGCACAGGAGTGGCGGATGATTTCCAGCCCCTCTTCGTCTTTCGGCGTGATGATCTGCAGGGTGGCGTCGGTATCGATCACGTCGCAGGCATCGACCTGCTTGCCGTTTACCTTGCCAGCCAGGGTGGCCTTGGCCAGACCTGCACCAATGGATTGAGCGACCTCCAGCACGGATACCGGATGATCGAACGAACGCTGACTGCCGTCGGGAAGAGTAATGATGGGCATGGCGCCTCCTCTCCTAGTGGTGACCCCTACCAAAGGTCACGTGGGTTGGGATGAGCCAGGAAGCGATTCGGCGGTGTACCCACCTAACGATGGCAGGAGCCCAAAGGCCAACCAGACCGAACCAAGTCACTGGAAGTAAAGAGTGCGGATGCTTTCAGAAAGCCTGGGCTCTGACAAGCTGCCGCTTGAAACAAACTCGTAAAAGCCTGCCCGAAGAATTCGAGCAATAAAAAAGGGGTCGCTTAGCGACCCCTTTTTATCGATTTGGTAGGCACAATTGGACTCGAACCAACGACCCCCACCATGTCAAGGTGGTGCTCTAACCAACTGAGCTATGTGCCTTCGATGGGTGCGCATTCTACGCAGATCTTTTTGGCCGTCAACAGGTTTTTTCGCTAACTCACTGAAATAGGCCAATTTTTTATTCGAAGCAGGAACGTTGAATATTTTGCACGGACACTAGCCGGGCATTTTCAACTCAGGTAGCATCGATTCATTCGTAAAAAATAAAGAACAGAGGTTCAAGATGGCGCACACGGCCTATCCACAATCCTATTACGCCGCCTCAGCCAACCCCGTCCCGCAACGCCCTGCCCTGCAAGGCGAGGTGGAAACCGATGTGTGCATCATCGGTGCGGGCTACACCGGCCTGTCCACTGCACTGTTCCTGCTGGAGAACGGCTTCAAGGTCAGCATCGTCGAGGCCGCCAAGGTCGGCTTCGGCGCCTCGGGTCGCAACGGTGGGCAGATCGTCAACAGCTACAGCCGCGACATCGACGTGATCGAGCGCAGCGTCGGCCCCAAGCAGGCGCAACTGCTCGGGCAGATGGCGTTCGAGGGAGGCCGCATCATCCGTGAACGCATCGCCAAGTACGACATCCAGTGCGACCTGAAGGACGGCGGCGTGTTCGCCGCGCTGACCAGCAAGCAGATGGGCCACCTGGAATCGCAGAAGAAGCTGTGGGAGCGCTACGGCCACACCCAGTTGGAACTGATGGACGCCAAACGGATCCGTGAGGTGGTGGCCACAGAGAACTACGTCGGCGGCATGCTGGACATGAGCGGCGGCCATATCCATCCGCTGAACCTGGCTCTGGGTGAAGCTGCTGCAGTGGAATCGCTGGGCGGGGTGATCTATGAACAGTCCCCGGCCACGCGCATCGAGCGCGGCGCCAACCCGGTGGTGCACACCCCGCAAGGTCATATCAAAGCCAAGTTCGTGGTCGTCGCGGGTAACGCTTACCTGGGCAACCTGGTACCGGAGCTTGCATCCAAGTCGATGCCTTGCGGCACCCAGGTGATCACCACCGAGCCGCTGTCCGACGAAGTCGCTGCCAGCCTGTTGCCGCAGGACTACTGCGTCGAGGACTGCAACTACCTGCTCGACTACTACCGCCTCACTGGCGACAAGCGCCTGATCTACGGCGGCGGCGTGGTCTACGGCGCGCGCGACCCGGCCAATATCGAAGCGATCATCCGGCCGAAAATGCTCAAGACCTTCCCCCAACTGAAGAACGTGAAGATCGATTTCGCCTGGACAGGCAACTTCCTGCTGACCCTGTCGCGCCTACCGCAGGTCGGCCGTATCGGCGACAACATCTACTACTCCCAGGGTTGCAGCGGTCACGGCGTGACCTACACCCATCTGGCCGGCAAGGTACTGGCCGAAGCGCTGCGTGGTCAGGCCGAACGCTTCGATGCCTTCGCCGATCTGCCGCACTACCCCTTCCCGGGCGGTCGCCTGTTCCAGGTGCCGTTCAGCGCCATCGGCGCCTGGTACTACACGCTGCGTGACAGGCTGGGTGTCTAAGCGACGCTCGAAAAAACGGCGCCCTGGGGCGCCGTTTTCATTTGCTTCATGGACAGACCGGCAAGGCCTGACACTGCCCACCTGAACCACGGGCTTTCGGCGGTGTAGCGAAGCGTGCATCCTCCGGCGCCAGGCGCTTGGCACAGGCCTGAGCCTGCTGCGCCTCACGTGCACAGCCCTGCTCGCCCATTAGCTGAGACAGGTTGAACCAGCCCGCGGCGAAACCTGGCTCACGCTTCAGGCTTTCACGCAGGGCCTGCTCGGCGCCTTTGCGGTCATCATCGGCATAACGGCTATTGCTCAGGGCGAACCAGGGCAACGCCTGTTCCGGCCAGGCCTCGGTAGCGCGGCGATAGGCACGCCGAGCCGGCTGAGCATTGCCGGTTTGCTCCAGATCGTTGGCAGCCTTCATCCAGACATGCATGTCCGCCTGCGCCGGCAGACGCTCCGGCGGCAGGGTCAACACCGCCCAACGACCGCCCCGCGCCCAGGTTCTGTCGAAACTGGCGAAGCTGTCTTCCAGCCGGCGCTTGGTCGCCGAACGCAGGATCAGCGTGCGCTCGCGACGGTCATAACCCACAACCACCGCGAAATGCCACTGCGGATAAAAGTCGAACGCCAGGTTCTGCAGCACCAGCACCGGGTTGCCGGCGGCCACCTCGGCGAGCACCGCCTCCAGACGGGGCTGCAACGGGTACACCAGCATTTCGTGATTGCGAGCCGCAGCGACCATCTCGACCTGCAGGCTGCCTTCGCGGCTGGGGATGAAGACCTTGTCCTTGAGCGCACCGGGCGTGGTCAGCACGCCACGCTGATTGAGCATGGTGGCCAGGGCAGCCGGCCCACACTGGTAAGCGTCCTGGGGAAAGAACGGAACGTCGGTGAGCTCTACACGCTCAGGCAGGCGTTCGGCCTCCGGTGATAACACCGGAGACCGAGCGCAGGCTGTGAGTAGAACGATCGAAGCGATACAGCAGAGGCGAATCAGCGATTGATGCATTTGACGAAACTGAAGATGTTGGTGGCGCACAGCATATCAGTGATGATGAAGATCACCAGAAACAACACGATGATGCCGACCACACCCGCACCGGCAGGTGCCTGATCCAACTGCTGGTTGAACTGCGCCAGTTCGGCCGGGGTCAGGCTGGCGATACGCGACTCGACCTGATCACGGTCGACGCCCATCGACACCAGTTTCTCCTTCACCTGCTCGTCATCGAGCATGGCCATCAACTGTTCCTGATCGACCTTGTGCTGCTGCTCGGCGATCACCTCATGGGTGCCGATCATCGCGGCGTTGGCAGCGGGAATCTGCACCACCAGCAATAGGTGAAACAGCGCGGTAATAGCTGCCAGACGGCGCATAACGGGGTTCATGGAAATTGTCATTGTGGTTATCTCCTGAGGGACGAGGTAGCCAATAGACACCATCGAAATCACTCAGGTTCACTTGGCTCGATGCACTCGTTCAGTTTTCAGTCAGCAGTTGGCTGAGCACCGCACGCAACTTGCCCGGCTTGACCGGTTTGTTCAGCATAGGCGCACCCAGCGCCTGCAATTCGCGCCGACAGTCATCACTGCGATCAGCGCTGATGATCAGCGCGGGAATCGACCTGGAAAACTCATCACGTAGCTGCTGAATCACCTGGCAACCGAGCACACCGTGATCGAGGTGATAATCCGCCAGGATCACTTCTGGCGCCCTGCCCTGCAGACGCTCCAGGGCCTCGCTCAGATTGACCGCTGTGACCACCTCGCACCCCCACTGCCCGAGCAGCGCCTGCATGCTGTGCAGGATGTCGACTTCGTTATCGATCACCAGCAGGCGTCGGCCCGGCAAGGGATTACCCAGCAGCGGCAGCGCCACGGATTGCACCTGGCGCCGCGGAGTCTCCTGCGCCAGCGGCACGCGGATGCTGAAGACCGAACCACGCCCCGGTTGCGAGCGCACCTGCACCGGGTAGCCCAGCATGCGCGCGATGCGCTCGACGATGGCCAGACCCAGACCGACGCCCTTGCGCTCGGCCGCACGCCCGACCTCGAGCTGGCTGAACTCGAGAAAGATCTTGTCCAGCTGATCGGACGCGATGCCGCGCCCGCTATCCCACACCTGCAACTCGACGAAAGCGCCACGCCGACGTGCGCCAAGCAGCACACCGCCGCGTTCGGTATAACGGCAGGCATTGCTGAGGAAGTTGCGCAAAATGCGCGTCAGCAAGCGGAAATCGGTGTGCACCGCATAACTGGCGATTCGCGCGCGCAGACGCAAACCGCTAGCCGAGGCCACGCTTTCGAACTCGGATGCCAGCGGAGCGAGCAACTCTTCTAGGCGATAGACATCGAGATCCGGCTTGATCGCCGCCTGATCCAGCTTGGAAATATCCAGCAGATCCGCCAGCAGATCCTCGGCGCCTTCCAGGGCCAGGTGGCTGCGCTCCACCAGGTTCTGTTCGGCAGGTGGCAGCTCACGCTCGCGTAGTGTGGAAATCAAAAGGCGCGCCGCATTGAGCGGCTGCAGCAGATCATGGCTGGCCGCGGCCAGATACTTGTCCTTGCTGCGGTTGGCCGCCTCGGCTGCGTCGCGCGCCTCGCGCAGGGCCAGCTCGATACGCTCGCGCTCCTCGATCTGCCGCTGCAGGTTGCGGTTGGATTCGAGCAGCTCGAAGGTACGCGCAGCGACGCGGCGCTCCAGCTCGTCATTGAGTTGTTGCAGGCGCTGCTGCGCCTGCTTGCGCTCGGTAATGTCGGCGACGAAGCCTTCGAAGACGCCCTCGCCTTCGGGTTTGAGCAGCAGGTTCATCAGCACGTCGATGGTGCTGCCATCGCGCCTGCGCAGGCGCGTCTCGTAGCCGAGCAGAGCCTGGCCCTGGCTCAGCCCCTCGCGAATCACTTCCAGCTCGTCGAAGCCGCCCACGAACAGGTGCCGGGCCAGATCGCTCGGCGACCACAGCACCTGCTGCGGGTCGTCATAACCGAGCATGCGCGCCATCGCCGGATTGGCCGCCAGTACGCCGTCCTGCAGGCTGGCCTGGATGATGCCGTGCACCGCGTGCTCGAACAGCCACTTGTAGCGGTTGCGCTCGATTTCCAACTCTTCCAAACGCGCCAGCAGCTCGGGATAGTGGCTCTTGCGCGCGGACTGGCTGCCGAGGCCGAGCAGCCCGGCCAGCGCTTCGTCAGAGCGCCTCGCCATACACCACCTCGACGTCACGCTGAGTCGATTCACGCGGATTGGTGAGAATGCACGGGTCGTCCATTGCATGGCTGGACAGGAACGGAATGTCCGAGGTGCTGACGCCGTGCAGGCCAAGCGTCTCGCGGAAGCCCATGGCGTGCTTGAAGGCGATCAGGTGCTCGACCAGACGCTGGCGAATCTGCGCGTGGTTGAGCCCACGGCAGTCGATGCCAAGGGTTTCGGCGATGACCTTGAAACGCTCCGGCGCTGCGCTGTAGTTGAACGCCACCACATGCTCGACCAGCACGGCATTGCACAGGCCGTGTGGCAGGTCGAGGAAACCACCGAGGCTGTGGCTCATGGCATGCACTGCGCCGAGAATCGCGTTGGAGAACGCCAGCCCGGCCTGCATGCTGCCGAGCATGATTTTCTCGCGCAGGGCGATATCGCCCGGGTTGGCGATCATCTGCACCAGGTTACCGTTGATCAGGCGCATGGCTTCCAGCGCGTGCGGGTCGGTCAGCGGGCCGTGACCAGTGGAAACGAACGCCTCGATGGCGTGCACCATGGCGTCGATGCCGGTACAGGCGCTGAGGAACGGGTCCATGCTCAGGGTGGTTTCCGGATCGATCAGCGACACGTCCGGCACCACAGCCTTGCTGACGATGGAGAACTTCATCCGCTCCTGCTGGTTGGAGATGATTACGAACTGCGACACGTCGGCCGAGGTGCCGGCGGTGGTCGGGATCAGGATCAGCGGCGGGCTGGGTACGCGAATGGTGTCCACGCCTTCGAATTCGAGAATGCTGCGACCGTGGGCGACGACGATACCGATGCCCTTGGCGCAGTCCATCGGACTGCCGCCACCGACCGCGACGATGACGTTGCAACCCTCGCTGCGATACAGCTCGGCGCCCTCCATCACCTCTTCCACGCGTGGGTTGGGCGATACCTTGGTGTACAGGCAGTAGGCGATGCCCTGGGCCTGCAGGCTGGCCTCGACATCGCCAGCCCAGCCAGCGGCAACCACACCGGGATCGGAGACGATCAATACCTTGCGCGCACCGAAGGTCTTGGCGTAGTTGCCGACGTTATGCCGGGAGCCGGCGCCAAAGATGATCTCGGGGGAAACGAACTTTCGCAGCTGATTCAATTCGTGGCTCATACAACGGCCTGAAATTTCTTGTTATGGAATGGCGATCAGCCTACTGCATTGCCCGGTTTATGCAATGCGACCTGCGCTTAGCCCAGACGTAGATAGAAGGCATGCTCGGCGCGCAGAGCCTCGGCCAGGTTCGCGGCCTGACGGAAACCGTGGCGTTCTTCTGCGAACAGGTAATATTCAACCGGCAAACCGCGCTTACGCAGCGCCTCGACCATGCTTTCGGTCTGGCTCGGCACCACCACGGAATCCAGCGCGCCCTGGAAAAAAATCACCGGTACCTTGATCCGCTCGGCCTGCAACAAGGGCGTGCGCTCTCGGTAGCGCTCGGCATCTTGCTCGGGGTCGCCGATCAGCCAGTCGAGATAATCCGCCTCGAACTTGTGGGTCAGCCGACGTAGCGCCAACGGGTCGCTGACGCCATAGAGACTGGCGCCGCCACGCAGTTGCGGCAACTCGACCAGTGCACGTAGCGCGCTGAAGCCGCCCGCGCTGCCACCGCGTACGAATACGCGCTGCGGATCGATACGGCCATTACTGGCGAGCGAGTCGATGGCAGCGCGAATATCTTCCACTTCCAGCTCGCCCCACTGCCGTGCCAGACGCAGACGATAGGCACGCCCATAACCACTGCTGCCGCGATAGTTGAGATCGAGCACGGCGTAGCCACGTAGCGTCCAGAAAGCGATACGCGGATCGAACACCGGGTAGCAGGCCGAGGTCGGGCCGCCGTGCAGGAAGATCACCAGCGGTGGGCGCTCTGCGGACGACACGGGGGCGTAGAAAAAGCCGTGACAATGTTCGCCCTCACCCACCGTGCAGCTGAATGGCTGAGGCAGTGATAGCTGTGCTTCAGCCAGCGGCTGCTCACCGCCTGCCAGCACCTGCAATGCGCCATCGCTGCGGCGAATGGAGAGCACCGCCGGCAGACGATCAGGAGCGGCAGCGATGCAGCAGAAATGCTCGTTGTCGGCAGCCAGACTACGGAAACGCGTAAACCCTTCGGCCAACTGTCTCTCTACGTAGGGTGTCGCGAGGCCGCACAGGCTATGCGCACCGCTGATTCCGACAGCGGCATCGGTGCGCACGGCGCACCCTACGAGGCGGGCTATTCCCTCCTCGAAACGGGTCAGCAACAGTTCACCGTTTTCCAGCGGCAGAAAGGTTCGACTGCCCAGTTGCCAGGGCGCCGGCGCGTGATCATAGGGCGCGGCGTGCAGCGTTGTGTCGCCATCGACGCACTCGGGTTGCCACCAACCAGCCTTGTCGCTCAACACCCACAACCGGCCTTGGGCATCGAAGCGCGGCTGCTGCAGGGATCGATCTCCCGCCTCACCCGACAACACCCGGCTACGCTCGCCGGACTCGCGCTGACACAGACGCGTGGCGACCCAGGGTTGATGCGGACGATCCCACTCGATCCAAGCCAGACGCTGGCCGCTGGGGTCGGCTACCGGCGCCGCATAGAAATCGGCACCCTCCACCAGAACATCGCGCTTACCGGTAAGGCCGATGCGCACCAGACGATGCACCACCGCGCCGCCCTCATGGCTTTCCTCCACCGCCAGCAATGCCTGCCAGGCGGGTACGAATGCCAGGTCGCCATAGCGGCAGTGGGACTGACTGGTGAGCAGGTAGGGTGCGCCGTGCGCACCGCCGTCCAAGCCGATATCGATGCAATAGACCTGCTGATCACGCTCATTGACGAACGCCACGCCCTGCTCCGTGGCGCAGCAGGCGCCGCCACCGTACTCATAGACACGGCTACGCACGGAGAAGCCTGGCGGCGTCAGTTCACTGACGACACCGTCACGACAGAAGAACAGCCCACAACGCGCCAGAGCAGGGTCGAACGCCACCCATAGCACGCCGCCGTGGGCAGCGTGCAGCTCGGCGAAGTCGGCGCTGGCCACGGCAGCCTGCTCGGCACTCCAGATCGCGTCGGGATCGGTCAGGCCTTGCATATGATTCGTGAGGCCTTCTCGTTGCGGTATTGCAGTGCGTCCATGCCCAGCGGAGCGTCGTCAGCCTGCTGGCGTGCCGCGAGAATCACGCCATGGTGCGCCGACTTGCCGCACACCGGGTCGGCGTTGCTGGCATCTCCAGTGAGCATGAAAGCCTGGCAGCGACAGCCGCCGAAATCCTTGTGCTTCTCGTCGCATGAACGACAGGGCTCGGGCATCCAGTCGTCGCCGCGGAAGCGGTTGAAGCCGAAGGAGTGGCGCCAGATGTGCTCCAGGCTGTGCTCGCGCACATTGGGGAACTGCACCGGCAATTGCCGCGCACTGTGGCAAGGCAACGCCGTGCCGTCCGGGGTGATATCGAGGAACAGGTTGCCCCAGCCGTTCATGCAGGCCTTGGGGCGCTCCTCATAGTAATCCGGGGTGACGAAGATCAGCTTGCACGGGTGGTTCTCAGCCGCCAGTTTGTCGCGCCACTGATTGGTGATGCGCTCGGCGCGCTCCAGCTGTGAACGGGTTGGCAGCAATCCAGCGCGGTTGAGCTCGGCCCAGCCGTAGAACTGGCAGGTGGCGAGCTCGACGAAGTCCGCCTCCAGCTCCAGGCACAGTTCGATGATGCGCTCGATGTTGTCGATGTTGTGCCGGTGGGTGACGAAGTTGAGCACCATCGGGTAGCCGTGGGCCTTGACCGCGCGGGCCATGGCCAGCTTCTGCGCGAAGGCCTTCTTCGAGCCGGCCAGCAGGTTGTTCACCTCCTCGTCGGCGGCTTGGAAGCTGATCTGGATATGATCGAGCCCAGCCTCGTCGAACTCGGCGATACGCGCTTCGGTCAAGCCAATGCCGGAAGTGATCAGGTTGGTGTAGTAACCCAGGCCGCGCGCAGCCGCGATCAGCTCGGCCAGATCCTGACGCACCAGCGGCTCGCCGCCGGAAAAGCCCAGCTGCGCCGCGCCCAGCTCACGCGCCTGACGGAATACCTCGATCCATTCGGCGGTCGACAGCTCAGCGCCCTGCTGGGCGAAATCCAGCGGGTTGGAGCAGTACGGACACTGCAGCGGGCAGCGGTAGGTCAGCTCGGCCAACAACCAAAGGGGTGGACCAACCTGTACACCCGGCTTAGCGAAGCTCGATCCAGAACTGAGCATGGGCCACCTCCATGAAGGCGAGGATGTCTTCGTCGATACCGGGCACATCGGGGAAGCGCTGGTGCAGATTGTCGATGATCTCGGCCACCGAACGCTTGCCATCGACCTGCTGGAGAATCTCGCCCGCACTGTCGTTGAGCTTGATCATGCCTTCCGGATAGAGCAGCACATGGCAGCCTTGTGCCGGTTCGAACTGCAGACGAAAGCCGCGGCGGATGGCGGGTACGCTGGGCGGGAGGATGACAGCAGTCATTGTTCGGGCTCCTGACTGGTGCGTGCGGCGCACCCTATAAAGAACTCGGCCGTAGGGTGAGCCGTGCGCACCGCTCGCTCGATACTCATAAGGCTATACCCCGATGCCAAACGCGCTCATTGGTCACGGTGTGATAGGGCGGGCGTTGCAGCTCGTAGGCCATGCTCATGGCATCGAGCATGCTCCACAGGATGTCCAGCTTGAACTGCAGGATCTGCAGCATGCGTTCCTGCGCTTCGCGCGTGCGGTAGTGTTCGAGGGTGATGCGCAGGCCGTGTTCGACATCGCGGCGCGCTTCTTTCAGACGCTTGCGGAAGTAGTCGTAGCCAGTGGCATCGATCCAGGGGTAATGCTGCGGCCAGGCATCCAGGCGCGACTGGTGGATCTGCGGGGCGAACAGCTCGGTCAGCGAACTGCTGGCCGCTTCCTGCCAGCTCGCACGGCGAGCAAAGTTGACGTAAGCATCAACAGCAAAGCGCACGCCGGGCAGCACCAGTTCCTGCGACAGCACCTGCTGGCGGTCGAGGCCGACCGACTCGGCCAGACGCAACCAGGCCTCGATACCGCCCTCCTCGCCAGGTGCGCCATCGTGGTCGAGAATGCGCTGAATCCACTCGCGGCGGGTTTCGCGATCCGGGCAATTGGCGAGGATCGCCGCATCTTTCAGTGGAATGTTGACCTGGTAGTAGAAACGATTGGCCACCCAGCCCTGGATCTGCTCGCGAGTGGCGCGCCCTTCGTACATGGCGCGGTGGAACGGGTGATGGATGTGATACAGCGCGCCCTTGGCGCGCAGCGCCTGCTCGAATTCGGCAGGTGTCATGGCAGCTTGGCTCATCAGTACTCCCCGGTGCGCACAGACTACAAAACGATGCTCATGCCATCGAACGCGACCTCGATGCCGTGGGCGTCCAGTTCGGTGCGCTCGGGCGAGTCCAGGTCGAGAATCGGGTTGGTGTTGTTGATATGGATCAGGATCTTGCGCGCGGACGGCAGGCCGTCGAGCACCTCGATCATGCCGCCAGGACCGCTCTGGCACAGGTGGCCCATCTCGCTGCCGAGCTTGTCGCCCACCTCGCACACGCGCATCTCATCGTCGCGCCACAGCGTGCCATCGACCAGCAGGCAGTCCGCGCGGCGCATCCAGCTCAGCAACTGCTCGTCCACCTGGCCCAGGCCTGGCGCGTAGAACAGGCTGCGGCCGCTGCGACGGTCCTCGATGAACAGGCCGATGTTGTCACCCGGATGCGGATTGCCACGGTGCGGCGAATATGGCGGCGCACTACTGCGCAGGGCGATGGCGGTAATGCCCAGCGCCGGACAGGCAGGAATGCTGAAGGGTTTTGCATCCAGCTCGATCAACTGGTGCTGCAGGCCGCCATTCCAGTGGCTGAGCATGTTGAACAGCGGAAAGCCGGTGGTCAGGTCCTGATGCACCATCTCGGTACACCAGACCTCATGCGGGCAGCCTTCGCGCAAGGTCAGCAGACCGGTGCAATGGTCGATCTGGCTATCGAGCAGGACGATGCCGGCGATGGCGGTGTCGCGCAGCTTGCGCGCTGGTTGCAGCGCCGGAAAGGCCTCGATCTGCGCACGGATGTCAGGCGAGGCATTGCACAGAATCCACTGCTCGCCATCGTCGGAGATGGCGATGGACGATTGCGTGCGCGGCTGCGCCCGCAGGGTGCCGGCCCGCACGCCACGGCAGTTGCGGCAGTTGCAGTTCCACTGGGGAAAGCCGCCGCCAGCAGCGGAACCGAGAATCTGGATATGCATGGAAGTCACCAGCGGGATGCCCCGGACGAGCCGGGGCCAGGAGCGATCAGCGGTTGGCGAAATACATGGTCACTTCGAAGCCAATGCGCAGATCGGTGTAGGCGGGTTTAGTCCACATGGTGCGGTCCTCTTGTTATGAAGCCGGGGCATTCCGGCAACCCCATTAAGCCCCCGCCAGGCAAGAGGCCAAATGGTACTTTGGGATGAATCGGCACTGGCATTGGTAGGTGGCGCTATCAGTAGGCATGCCTCGCACCTGGAAGGTTCCGGTTATCGCCTGAGCTGAAACATGCGCCAATAAAAAACGCGGCCGAAGCCGCGTCGCGATAAGGATCTGCTGCCGTTCAGGCCCATGGCTGCCTGCAGATCCACCCGGGTAGGGTTGTTCGCCTGGCAAGAGGCGGCGCGCCGGAGCGAGCACGCCACCTTTGGTACATAGCCGGCTCACGATCTTGCGAGCTAGGGACCTACAAGGCAGAAGCAGGTGAGGAACGGTCGGAGTCGCGGGCGACTGTACTTTTGTCCGCATGACTCGCTTCGCTCGCCCCTCCGGGGCCGCACTGAAGTGCGTTGGCCGCAAGCGGCCTGCCGAGCCTGCTTCTAACGCAGTAGGGCCGACGCGCAGCAGATCGTGTGCTGGCGATCAGAAGAAGCCGAGAGGATTGATGTCATAGCTCACCAGCAGGTTCTTGGTCTGCTGGTAGTGGTCGAGCATCATCTTGTGGGTTTCACGGCCGACACCGGACTTCTTGTAACCACCGAAGGCGGCATGCGCCGGGTACAGGTGGTAGCAGTTGGTCCATACGCGGCCAGCCTTGATCGCGCGGCCCATGCGGTAGGCGACGTTCATGTCGCGGCTCCACACGCCGGCGCCCAGGCCGAACTCGGTATCGTTGGCGATGGCCAGGGCTTCGGCTTCGTCCTTGAAGGTGGTCACACCGATCACTGGGCCGAAGATTTCTTCCTGGAACACGCGCATCTTGTTGGTGCCCTTGAGCAGGGTCGGCTGGATGTAATAACCACTGGCAAGATCGCCTTGCAGTTGCTCGGCCGCACCGCCGGTGAGCACCTGAGCGCCTTCCTGCTGAGCGATTTCGAGGTAGCTGAGGATCTTGTCGTACTGCTGCTGCGAAGCCTGGGCGCCGACCATGGTGTCGGTGTCCAGCGGATTGCCGCGCTTGATCTGTTTGACCTTCTTCATCACCTCGACCATGAAGGCGTCGTAGATCGACTCCTGCACCAGCGCACGCGACGGGCAGGTGCACACTTCGCCCTGGTTGAAGAAGCCCAGTACCAGGCCTTCGGCAGCCTTCTCGATGAAGGCTGGCTCGGCGTTCATGATGTCGGCGAAGAAGATGTTCGGCGATTTGCCGCCCAGCTCGACGGTGCTCGGGATGATGTTCTCGGCCGCGCATTTCATGATGTGCGAACCGACCGGGGTGGAGCCGGTAAAGGCGATCTTGGCGATGCGCTTGCTGGTGGCTAGCGCTTCACCTGCCTCGCGACCGAAACCCTGGACGATGTTGAGTACGCCTGGCGGCAGCAGGTCGCCGATGATTTCCACCAGCAGGGTGATCGACAACGGCGTCTGCTCGGCCGGCTTGAGCACGATGGCGTTGCCGGCGGCCAGGGCCGGCGCCAGCTTCCAGGCGGCCATCAGCAGCGGGAAGTTCCACGGGATGATCTGTCCAACCACACCCAGCGGTTCGTGGAAGTGATAGGCCACGGTGCCGTCGTTGATCTCCGCAGTGCTACCCTCCTGGGCGCGGATGCAACCGGCGAAGTAGCGGAAGTGGTCGGCAGCCAGCGGCACGTCGGCATTCAGCGTCTCACGCACGGCCTTGCCGTTGTCCCAGGTTTCGGCCACGGCCAGCAGCTCGAGGTTGGCTTCGATGCGGTCGGCGATCTTCAGCAGGATGTGCGAACGCTCCTGCACGCTGGTGCGGCCCCAAGCATCGGCGGCGGCATGTGCGGCATCCAGCGCCTTGTCGACATCAGCGGCGTTGGAGCGAGGAAATTCGCCGATCACCGAGCCATCGACCGGGCTGGTGTTGCTGAAGTACTGGCCGCTGAGCGGGGCGACAAACTCACCGCCGATGTAGTTGCCGTAGCGCGGCTTGAGGGTGACGACGGCGCCTGCGGTACCCGGTTTCGCGTAAATCATGATGCTGACCTCTCTTGTTGTCGGAGCCCGCTGCCAATCGGGGAAGCGAGTCATGGTTCGATCTTAGGAAGCCTCTGAAAACCTCGGTATGCGCCCATGGCACAGATCGCCTAGTCATTTGGTAGTAGAGCGGCGAGCGGTCTGGGCCGGGCTTTTGGCAGCGAGGTACGGGCCATGAAAGCTAAAGGCTAGACCCGTTCGCCTGGTCTTGCGTTCCCCGGTACGAAAATTCGCCCGTGGTATTTAGAAGCAGCCAGTAGCGCGCCGACAGAGCCCGGAAACGACGATGGCCGGACAGTGTCCGGCCATCGTCTGATGCATCAGCCCATCAGTGCTTGGCCACCAGCTCCTTCGGCAGCTTGAAAGTCCACAGCATGCCGCCCTGGTTCAGGTGCTTGACACGCTTGGCAACTTCGCCGCCCCACAGAGGTACCGCACCACCCCAGCCGGACAACACGGAGACGTACTGCTCGCCATCCATTTCCCAGGTCACGGGCGAGCCGATCACGCCCGAGCCGGTCTGGAATTCCCAGACTTTCTCGCCGGTCTTGGCATTGAACGCCTGCAGGTAGCCTTCCGGGTTGCCGGTGAACACCAGGTTGCCCTTGGTGGTCAGCACCCCGCCCCACAGCGGCGCGTAGTTCTTGTGGCGCCACACTTCCTTGCCGGTCTTCGGGTCGATGGCGCGCAGCACACCGATGTAGTCCTCGTTCAGCGGCTTGATGGTGAAGCCGGCCCCCAGGTAGGCCGCGCCCTTCTTGTAGGCGATGTCCTCGTTCCAGATGTCCATGCCCCATTCGTTGGACGGCACATAGAACAGGCCGGTGTCCTGGCTGTAGGCCATGGGCATCCAGTTCTTGGCGCCGAGGAAGGCCGGTGCGGAGAACACGCTCGTGCCCTTCTCCTTCGCACTCGGCGAGCCGGGACGGTTGCTGTCGTCGTAGATCGGCCGGCCATTCTTGTCCAGGCCCTTGGCCCAGGTGATCTTGTCGACGAAGGGGAAGCCACGGATGAACTTGCCGTTGGTGCGGTCGAGCACGTAGAAGAAGCCGTTACGGTCGGCGGTCGCAGCTGCCTTGATGGTCTTGCCGCCTTCCTGATAGTCGAAGGAGATCAGCTCGTTGACGCCGTCGAAGTCCCAGCCGTCGTGCGGCGTGGTCTGGAAGTGCCACTTGATGCTGCCGTCATCCGGATTCAGTGCCAGGCGCGAGGAGGAATAGAGGTTGTCGCCAGGGCGCAGGTGCGAGTTCCACGGTGCCGGGTTGCCGGTACCGAAAAACAGCAGGTTGGTGTCGGCATCGTAATAGCCGCCCAACCAGGGCGCGGCGCCGCCAGTCTTCCACAGGTCGCCCGGCCAGGTCTTGCCAGCCTCGCCGCCACTAATGCCGTTCTCGATGGCCTTGCCATCCTTGTAGACGTAGCCCATGTGACCTTCGACGGTCGGGCGACTCCAGAGCAACTCACCGTTCTTCGGATCGTAGGCTTCGATCTTGCCGACCACGCCGAACTCACCACCGGAGACGCCAGTGATCAGCTTGCCGTTGACCACCAGCGGCGCCGCGGTGATGGAGTACCCCGCCTTGTGATCGGCGACGTTTTTGCGCCATACCACCTTGCCGGTGTCCTTGTTCAGCGCCACCAGCTTGGCGTCGAGGGTGCCGAAGATTACCAGGTCGTCATACAGGGCGACGCCCCGGTTGATCACGTCGCAGCAGGGACGGATATCGTCCGGCAGGCGCGCTTCGTACTGCCACAGCTCACGCCCGGTGCGCGCATCGACGGCGAACACCCGCGAGTAGGAAGCGGTGACGTACATCACTCCGTCCTTGATCAGCGGCTGCGCCTGCTGACCACGCTGCTTCTCGCCACCGAAGGACATGGTCCAGACCGGGCGCAGTTCCTTGACGTTCTGCTCGTTGAGTATGCTCAGCGGGCTGTAGCGCTGGCCCTGCAGGCCGAGACCGTTGGTGACGATCTGGTCGGTGGTGGTGGCGTCCTTGAGAATCTCGGCGTCGGTGACCGCCAGCGCGGCGGCGGACGGCAACAGCATGGCGGCACAGAGTGCGGTGAGGAGGAAAGGCTGGCGAAGACCGGCGTGTTTCATTGCGGCTACCTCTGCGGGTTCATTGTTATTGCCGGGAAATTTTCCCGGTCTGCCGCAAATTCTTGGCTCGCACAGGCCACCCAACAATTGCACCCCCAGCCGATTTTCCTCGTTCCTTGGTAGCAATACCTGCCGTACCCGCCCCTGGACAGATCGCCGCAAGTAGCAACCAGGCGCCACCAAAAGCCCATGGTGCAGGAATGACGCGGCCCGTAGAAAGGCACCTCCCAACCATAAGGAGAATGCCCATGGGACGCGTACTGCTCGCACTGCTACTGGCCGCGTTGCTTGGCCAGGCGCAGGCCGAAAGCCTGAAGATTGGCCTCAACTATCCGCGAACCGGCAACTACAAGGATGAAGGCCTGGAACTGCGCCGCGGCGCCCTGCTCGCCGTCGAGGCGATCAACCGGCAAGGGGGCCTGCTCGGCCAGCCGCTGGAGCTGCTCAGCGAGAACACCGACTCCGATGCGGCCCAGGCCACACGCAACGTCGACCACTTCGCCAGCCAGGGTGCACGCATGGTCTTTGGCGGCGCCACCAGCGAAGAGGCCATCGCCGCTGGGCAACGGGCCCGCGAGTTGGGTCTGCTGTATTTCGCCACCCTCGGTTACGCCAACGAAGTCACCGGCCAGGCCGGCCAGCGCTACCTGTTTCGCGAATCCGGCAGCGCCTGGATGAGTGCGCGGGTGCTCGGCGAGTACCTGTCCTGGCATCTGCCGCGCCAGCGTTATCACTACATCGTCATCGACGATGCCTGGGGTCGCAGCATCGAGCAGACCCTGCGCCTGGCCACCGGCAGCGCTGACCGTGCCCGTCATGGCCGCAGCGCCCTGCCCCCCGGCCCGTTGCGCCGCGAGCAATACCGCGCCGCCATGGACAAGGCTGCGGCGAGCGGTGCCGACGTGCTGGTACTGGCACTACTCGGCGACAACCTGCAACGCAGCATGCGCATGGCTCACAACATGGGCCTGAAGCAGCGCATGCAGATCATCGTGCCGAACCTGACCAAGAGCCTGGTCCAGCAGGTTGGCCCGCAGGTGATGGAAGACGTGATCGGCACCGAAACCTGGACCTGGGACACCCCGAAACTGGAAAACAGCGAGGCCGGCCAACGCTTCGTCGAACGCTATCTGCGCGAGCATCAGGAGTATCCGGGCGGAACCGCGGCCTCTGCCTACACCGTCGTCCAGCAATGGGCCGATGCAGTCAGCCGCAGCGCCAGCACCGACGCCGAAACCCTGATCGCCGCACTCGAAGGCCACCGCTACCAGTTGCTCAAGGACGAGCAGCAATGGCGCGACTTCGACCATCAGAATCTGCAGAGCATCTACGCCGTGCGCGTGCGCAAGCGTGACCAGATCATGCGTGACACCCTCAAGCAACATTACTTCGAGATCATCCACCGCATGAGCGGCGAACAGGCCGCGCCCAGCCATGACGAATGGGTCCAGGAGCGCGGCGAAGTGCTCAGTCTGCAGTGAGCTCCGTCACCAAGCAGGCTTTACAGGCTCCACGATGATTGCGGCGGCCCCGCCTTTGCCCGACACTTGGCCGCCCGCACATTCTGACCGGAGACGCCCGTGCCCCACCCTCGCCAGGAAATTCTCAACCATCCCGATGCACTGGACTGCACTGTCTATCGCCCCGACGAACAGGACCCGGATGCCGAAGAGCAGGATCTGGGCGACGGCAAGGTGCTGATCACCGGTGCCTTCGAGCCGCCGCAGGATTGGGATGCGCACCAGCGCGAGGATTACTACGGCGAAGAAGACCCCACCCACTTCGTCACAGCCCATATCGAATGCCTGGCCAAGCCGGCGACTCGGGATTTCTTCATGCCCGAGAGCGGTGATTATGTGGCCGTGCAGTCCGGCCTGGGCGAAGTGGTGATGTATTACGTCTACGACCACGAAGAGACCGAGCAAGGTCGCCATTACGTGCTGATTCGTGACGATGAAGAGCTGTAGCCCCAGACGTAATGTGGGAGGCGCTTCAGCGGCGACACTTTTATACGCAAGTCGCGGCTAAAGCCCCTCCCACAGGAGCAGCCTGTAGCCCGGATGAAATCCGGGGATAGCGAGCATATTTCCCCCGGATTTCATCCGGGCTACGAAGCTGCTGCTCCTGCAGAAGCCCGCTTTGCCAGCGATAAAGCCAACCGGCCAACTCCATCGCCCGTAAGCGGGCTCCTACGGGTTGGTATCCACGCGCCCCATGGCGTTGCGCTCGTAGCGCGGGTACAGGTGGCTGACGCTGCGGATCAGCTCATAGCGCGACAGGTCGACCTGGGCGAAGCGCTCGGGGATCGGTGCGCGGATCAGCTCGTTCATCTCCGCGCCCTGCTCCGCCCCCTGGCGCAGCAGACCATCGAGCCACCCCAGATAATCACGCATCTGCACGAACGGCGCCGCATTAGTGGTCACCGGGCCGTGGCCGGGCACGATCTGCTTCCATGGCAGTGCTTCGAGTCGATCCAGATCAGCCAGCCATACATCCAACCCAGGACTGTTCGGCGTAGTCAGCGCACGCTGGTAGAACAGGATATCGCCGGCGAACAGCACGCCCGTGCGCTCATCGAGGATCGCCAGGTCGGCGCCGGTATGCCCCCGTAGCGCCAGCAGTTGCAGGCGCTTGCCGCCAATTTCCAGCGTGCCTTCCTGCACCTCCTCGGTGGGCAACACCACTTCGGTGCCGCGCATCCAGTCGCCGACCAGGCGGTACATGTTCTCCGCCATGGCATCGCCCTGTTCGGCCAGCAACCGGGTGGTTTCAGGTAGCGCCGCGATGGGCACCCCGGCGAAAGCCTGGTTGCCCAGCACATGATCCGGATGATGGTGAGTCAGCAATATGCGCACCACCGGCTTGCCGGTGGCTTTCTCGATGCTCTGGCGCAGCGCCTCGCCGTAGCGACGCGACGGACCGGTGTCGATCACCACCACACCGTCCGCGGTTTCGATGAAACCGATGTTGACGATATTGCCGCCGTTTTCCGCCGCAAAATTATCGGTACTACCTTCCAGCAGCCAGACGCCCTCGGCGATCAGCCGGGGTTGCAGGTGGTAGTCGAGCGCCTGGGCCAGGCTGGCGAACAGGCAGGTCAGCAGTAGCACCCAACGCATGGAGGCCTCCTAGATGGGATTGGTGCGCACACGGCGCACGCTACGGGTCGCGGTGTTCAGAACGCGGCCTGGAATTCGTTGCCGTTGTTGTCGCGCAGCCAGACTTCGGCCTGCCGGTCGTCGCGCAGGTCGAAGGTCAGCGTCGGGTTCTCGCTGACCGCGGGGAACAACTCGATGCGCCCCAGCACCTGGCCATCGGTATCGCGCAGCTCGGCTTCTTCGATGTAGAACTCGGGAATGCCACCGACCAGGCCGTTGTCCATCGGGTGCGACACCTGCAGGCGCAGGCGGCTGTCCTCACCGCGTACGAAGCGCTTGCCCAGCACCTGGCCCAGGCGCTCCTCCCAGCCGGCCTCGGCGCGCACCACGCTGGGCGCAGTACAGCCACCACCCGCTGCTTCGACGCGGGCCGAGCCGATATGCCAGACACCATCGTCGGTGAGCACTGCCGCGCGAATCGGCGTGGCCTGCTCGACGCGGATGCGAATGGCCAGACTCGGCTCCAGATGCTCGCCGGGAGCGAAGTCGAGAATACGCGGGATCGGATTGAGCTCGGCCCAGGCCAGAATGCGCTTGACCTTGCCGCGGTAGGCACTGGCGTCGATCTGGATCGGTACCTGGCGCGCATCCTCGGCGAATGGAGGCACCTCGAGGCGAACCTTGTCGTCGAAGACGAAGGCCTCACCGTTGAGCAGGCGCTGGTGGTAGTAATCCCACATCACCGAGGTAACCGGATCGGGCGCGGCGGCCCGCGCTTCCCAGGCCCAGGCAAACAGGGCCAGCAACATCAGGCTACGCCAATCCATCGCCCACCTCCGGCTCGACTCTTATTGGTATTGTTCTGGCTTCTCGTAGCGCAGCCCGTAGCGCGCGTACAGGCGCTCGAGTGAGCCGTCGAGGATCATGTTTTCCAGCTGTTCTTCCAGGGCATAGGCCAATTGCCGATTGGTTTCGTGTACCGCCATGCCGATTTCCCAGATCTGCCGGCCCATGTCCGGGTAGGCGTTCTCCGCGAGCGCCAGTTGCGGGTCATCGGCCTCGTGCACCAGCCAGTCCACCTCGCCACGCAGCGCCATCACCGCATCCACTTCACCACCCTGCATGGCCGCAAAGGCCAGCTTCGGCGTCGGGTAATGACGGGTTTCCTGGCTGAGCATGCCGCCCTGCACCGAACTCAGGTAGAACGAGGGCACGCTCTCGACTTCGACGCCGACTGGATGCTGGCGCAACGCAACGATGCTCGGCACCTCGGGCAGACGCCGACGATCGAAAGCCAGTTGCCAGCGCTCACGCTGATAGGGGCCGAACATCACCACGCGTTCGTTGACCAGCTCGCCCAGCTCATTGCGCATCTGCGCGTAGTCGCGGTCGTAGGGCACACGCAACATCACATCGGCCAACTGCCCCTGCGCGGTCACCCGGCCACGCCAGATGTAGTCGCGCAGGTCGTCGTCGAGCTTTTCGCCTGGCGGCGCCCACATCACTTCAAGCTTCAGCCCAAGCCCTTCGGCCAGCGCCTTGGCCAGCTCGTAGTCGACGCCACGCGGCTGACCATCCTGCTCGTAACTGTACGGCGGGAAGTTCTGGTACAGCGCTACGCGCAGGGTGCCCGACTCGGTGATGCGGTCGAAGTCACGCACCTGCGCGTGAGCCGTACCCAGGCAAAGCAACAGGCCACACAGGAGGATCAGCTGGCGCATGACGCGAGCGCTTATGAAGAAATCGTCGCGAGCGATGGCAGGTCGCGCTGGGCCTGCGCGCAGCAAGCGGAATGTATTGGCATACATGAGCATTGCGAGCACCGCCGAAGCGCGAGATGCCGAGCGCAGCAGACTTATCATCAAGCGCTACTCCTCGACGTGCACGCTCTCCAGATAGGTACGCACCGCCCACAGTGCTTCCTGGCTCAGGTAATCGGCCATTTTCGGCATGTACACACGCCCATCGCGCACCGCGCCGTTGATCACCCGCTCCTTGAACCATTCATCGCCGCTGGCACCGAGCTCCAGCAGGCGCAGGTCCGGAGCAATACCGCCGGACTTGGCTTCCAGGCCATGGCAGGCTGCGCAGTTCTGGTTGTAGGCCGAGGAGCCAATCTCGATGGCGCGCGGGTTGTCGCGATAGGGGTTCTCTTCCAGCCATTCCTCACCCAGCGGCTCCAGGCCGTCGGTGTTCACTGCCTGCGGTACCACATCGCCGTGCGCCCAGAGGTTGGTCGACGCGGCGAGCAGCAGCAACGCCAGGGTGGATTGGATCTTCTTGTTCATGGCTAGGACCTCATCTAATGCACGCAAGACAGCCCGTTCAGAGCTTGTGGCGACCATCTTAGAAAGGCCGTGCAACGCGCCGAATGCTGCTTTGGTGGTCGCGCTCTAGTCCCTTGGTAGTAGGGCTTGTGAGGGAGTGTCAGCGATGCCTTGGCAGCAAGGCCAAGTCATGGGCCGGCCGGGAAATCCTCCCGGCAAAGACGGGAGTTTTTCCGTAGGCGCAAAGGTGGCCGGGTACCACCATCGGCTTGCCTCTGCAGGGCATTCCCGGAACCACGTTCTTGCGGTGTCACTGCAGCGACCTACCACCTCCAATGGGAAGCACAACGATGACAACAAGAAACCTACCCAGCACCCCACGCCCTCTGGCGCTTGCCCTGATGCTGGCTGGCGGCCTGGCGCTGAGCCAGGGCGCGGTCGCCAAACCGGTCACCTGGGAAGACATCGCCAACGACCACACCACCACCAGCAACGTACTGCAGTACGGCATGGGCACCAACGCCCAGCGCTGGAGCCCGCTGGCCCAGGTGAACGCCGACAACGTGTTCAAGCTGACCCCGGCCTGGAGCTATTCCTTCGGTGACGAGAAGCAGCGCGGCCAGGAGTCCCAGGCCATCATCCACGACGGCGTGGTCTACGTGACCGGCTCCTACTCGCGCGTCTTCGCCCTAGACGCCAAGACCGGCAAGCGCCTGTGGACCTACAGCCACCGCCTGCCCGACGACATCCGCCCGTGCTGCGACGTGGTCAACCGCGGCGCCGCCATCTATGGCGACAAGATCTACTTCGGCACCCTCGACGCCCGCGTCGTGGCGCTGAACAAGGACACCGGCAAGGTGGTCTGGAACAAGAAATTCGGCGATCACTCCGCCGGCTACACCATGACCGGCGCGCCGACCATCGTGAAGGACGGCAAGAGCGGCAAGGTGCTGCTGATCCATGGCAGCTCCGGTGACGAGTTCGGCGTGGTCGGCCGCCTGTTCGCCCGCGACCCGGACACCGGCGAAGAAGTCTGGATGCGCCCCTTCGTCGAAGGCCACATGGGCCGCCTGAACGGCAAGGACAGCACCCCGACCGGCGACATCAAGGCGCCGAGCTGGCCGGACGATCCCAACCACCCGACCGGCAAGAAGGAAGCCTGGAGCCAGGGCGGCGGTGCCCCGTGGCAGAGCGCCAGTTTCGATGCCGAAACCAACACCATCATCATCGGCGCCGGCAACCCGGCCCCATGGAACGGCTGGGCACGCACCGCAGACGGCGGCAATCCCAAGGATTACGACAGCCTGTACACCTCCGGCCAGGTTGGCGTCGACCCGACCACCGGCGAAGTGAAGTGGTTCTACCAGCACACCCCGAACGATGCCTGGGACTTCTCCGGCAACAACGAGCTGGTGCTGTTCGACTACAAGGACAAGGACGGCAAGGTCACCAAGGCCACCGCCCACGCTGACCGCAACGGCTTCTTCTACGTAGTCGACCGCGCCAACGGCAAGCTGAAGAACGCCTTCCCCTTCGTCGACAAGATCACCTGGGCCAGCCACATCGATCTGGAAACCGGTCGCCCGGTCGAGAACGAAGGCCAGCGCCCGCCGAAACCCAAGGCCGGCGAAACCAAGGGGCAAGTGGTCGAAGTCTCCCCGCCCTTCCTCGGCGGCAAGAACTGGAACCCGATGGCCTACAGCCAGGACACCGGCCTGTTCTACGTGCCGGCCAACCACTGGAAGGAGGACTACTGGGCCGAAGAGGCGCACTACAAGAAGGGTTCCGCCTACCTGGGCATGGGTTTCCGTATCAAGCGACTGTATGACGACCACGTCGGCATCCTGCGCGCCATGAACCCCACCACCGGCAAGGTCGCCTGGGAACACAAGGAGCGTCTGCCGCTATGGGCCGGCGTACTGGCCACCAAGGGCAACCTGGTGTTCACCGGCACCGGCGACGGCTACTTCAAGGCCTTCGACGCCAAGAACGGCAAGGAGCTGTGGAAGTTCCAGGTCGGTACCGGAATCATCTCCCCGCCCATCACCTGGGAACAGGACGGTGAGCAGTACATCGGCGTGACTGCCGGCTACGGCGGCGCCGTACCGCTGTGGGGTGGCGACATGGCCGAGTTGACCAAGCCGGTCGCCCAAGGTGGTTCCTTCTGGGTGTTCAAGCTGCCGAGCTGGGATAACGCCAGCGCCAAGCGCTAAAGGCTGAACGCATGGCGCACCTGGTGCGCCATGCACGCTACCTGTGGGAGGGGCTTTAGCCGCGACTGCCTCACCCATCATCCCATCCGAGGACTCGCCATGAACTACCTGCCCTTGCTTATCCCGGTCGTCCTGCTGGTACTCGGCAGCCATGCCATAGGCGCCGAAACCCAGAACGACGGCGTGCCGCAAATCAACGGCTGCCGCATAGAACCCGACAGCAAATGCCCCAACACCAACCTGCGTGGCGCTGACCTGCGCAACCTCGACATGCGCCGCATGGACCTGTCCGGTGCCGACCTTTCCGGCGCCGACCTGCGCCACGTCAACCTCGACCTGGCCAACCTGGAAAAAGCCAAACTACGCGGCGCCAACCTCACCCGTGCCAGCCTGCAACAGAGCAACCTGCGCCTGGCCGACCTGTCTGGCGCCAGCCTGGTGGCCATCAGTGGCTGGGCCCTGTTCGCCCAGGCTGCGCAATTCGAAGGCGCCGACATGCGCGCCGCCAATCTGGAGTTCGCCCGCCTCTCCGGGGCCAAGCTGCACAACGTCCAGCTGCAGGCCGCCAACCTGGAAATGACCTGGCTGAGCAAAGCCGACCTCAAGGGCGCGCAGCTCGAGGATGCCAACCTGCAGGAAGTGAAACTCAGCGGCTCCAACCTGGAGAACGCCAACCTCACCGGCGCGCGCACCCGCTTCGGCAACTTCCAGGACGCCAACATGCCCGGCTGCGTGCAATGCCCCAAGGGTTGGGACTGAGCCTAATCCCGCAAGGCCCTGATTCGTAGGGTGGGCCGGGCGGCGCTCCGCTTCAGCCCACCAACAGGCAGTGCAGCTAACGCCAATCCGCGTTCTGGCGGGTTGCACCCGCCCTACGCCGTTCAACGCTCTCCCCCGTAGGAGCGGCTGGGCGGCATTCCGTTTCAGCCGCGATACTCAAGAGCGCTTCGCGGCTAAAGCCGCTCCTACTCCCCAGGCGAGCACCAGATCCAACACCTCACACCAAAAACCTCGCTCTCCCGCCCAGCAGCAAAACAACCTGAACCATGCCCACACAGGGCAATCCCTTCTTAGGAACAGCCAGATCGAGGCGGCAGCATCCAGGCCGTCATCAGTCATTGCCCAAGAGGGATCTGCCGTGACCACTACCACTGCAACTCCACACGCCTACCCCAACATTCTCAGCCCCTTGCACGCCACCCTGCTGTGCGGCCAGGTGCCGCTGTTTCTCGGCGCCCTGATCGCCGACATCGCCTACTACCGCAGCTACCAGATCCAATGGAGCAACTTCGCCTCCTGGTTGATCGCCGGCGCCCTGGTATTCGCCGGCCTGGCGCTGCTGTTCGCCTTGGTCGGGCTATTCCGTAGACGCAACCCGCGCCCGCTCACCTACTTTCTGATGCTCCTGGTTACCTGGGTGCTGGGTTTCATCAACGCGCTGGAGCACGCCAAGGACGCCTGGGCCGTTATGCCGATGGGCCTGGCCCTGTCGGTGATCGTCACCCTGCTGGCCATCGCAGCCACCTGGGCAGGCATGGCCCAGCCACGCACAGGAGATGCCCGATGAAAACGCACCTAGCACTGACCGCCCTGCCCCTGATCCTGCTGCTGACCGCCTGCGGCGAAGAGCCCGGCAGCAACCAGCAGTTCTACGGCGCCCAGCCGGACTTACCCGACCCCGAACGCGGCATCCTGCCGAGCATGACCATCGCCGAGCCGACGCCCTGGGGCGATCAGCGACCCACCGTACCCGAAGGCTTCAGCGTTAGCGCCATCGCCACCGACCTGAAAATTCCACGGCAAACCCTGGTGCTGCCCAACGGCGACATCCTCGTCGCCGAAGGCCGTGGCGGCAACGCGGCCAAGCTCAAGCCCAAGGATGTAATCGCCGGCGTGATCAAGGCACGCGGCAACACCTCGGTGGACAGCGGCAACCGCCTGACCCTGCTGCGCGACGCCGATGGCGACGGCAGCTACGAGCTGCAGACAGTGTTCGCCGAAGACCTCAACGCGCCCTACGGCCTGGCCCTGCACGAAGGCAACCTGTACGTGGCCAACCAGGACGAGCTGGTGCGCTTCGACTACGAAGAAGGCCAAACTAAGGCCAGCGGCCCGCCGAGCAAGGTCGCCGACCTGCCATCTGAGATCAATCACCACTGGACCAAGGCGCTGACCATCAGCGAGGACGGCCGCTACCTGTACGTCGGCATTGGCTCCAACAGCAACATCACCGAACGTGGCATGGAAGCCGAAGTCGACCGCGCCCTGGTCTGGCAGGTGGACGCCGAAACCGGCGCCTACAAGCCCTACGCCACCGGCCTGCGCAACCCCACCGCACTGGCCATTCAGCCGGGCACTGGCACTTTGTGGGTGGTGGTCAACGAGCGCGACGAACTGGGCGAGGACCTGGTACCCGACTATCTCACCTCGGTGCAGGAAGGCGGCTTCTACGGCTGGCCCTACAGCTACTTCGGCCAACACGTCGACCCACGGGTGAAACCGCAGGACGAGGACAAGGTCGCCAGCGCCATCGTCCCGGACTACGCCCTCGGCGCCCACGTCGCGGCGCTGGGCCTGGACTTCTCCAGCGAAGTGATGGGCGAGCAATATGCCGACGGCGTATTTATCGGCGAGCACGGCAGCTGGAACCGCAAGAACCCGGTGGGCTACAAGGTGATCTTCGTGCCCTTCGAAAACGGCCGCCCTGCAGGCGACCCCATCGACTTCGTCACTGGCTTTCGCACCGAAGACGGCAAGACCCGCGGCCGCCCGGTGGGCGTAACGGTCGATCCGAGCGGCGCACTGATCGTGGCGGATGATCTGGCCAATACGGTTTGGCGGGTGGTGCGAGAAGGTAGCGAGTGAGGCTAAGCAAGCGGTCACACCTATCGCCTATGGCTCCCACGCTCCGCGTGGGAACCAGCCTGCGGCGCTCTGCGTCGCCTGCGAATTCAGTTGCGCCTCGCCAGTGGAGGCGGAGCGTCAAGAGCTGCATACCACGCGATAAAAGCAGCCCAGTGAGCCAACCATTGCGGCCTCAGGCACTCTCCAACCCCACCCTTACCACCCCACTATCAATCGCCAAATGCACCAGCTCCGCCTGCGAGGCGATTTGCAGTTTGTTCTTTACCAGGGTCTGGTAGTTGGACAGGGTCTTGGCGCTGATGCACAGCTTCTCGGCGATCTGCCGGGGTGGCAGGCCGCGGGCGAGCATGACGAAGATTTCGAACTCGCGCTGGGTCAGTTCGCGCAAGCGCGGGTCGAGGCCATCGCTGCTGGCGGGGTTGCAGGCCAGCTGGGTGGCCAGTTGCTGCTCGATATAGGCTTGGCCGGCGGCGGTACGTTTGACCGCTTCTACCAGCACTTCCGGTGAGGAGTTCTTGGTCAGGTAGCCGATGGCGCCAGCGTCCAGTGCCTGGCGTACCAGGGGCAGTTCGTCGTGCATGCTGAAGAACAGCACGCGCAGTTGCGGCAGGCGCTGGCGCAGGCGGCGGGTGGTTTCCAGGCCGCTGATACCGGGCAGGCCGATGTCCATGATCACCAGGTTGGGTATCTCTTCCTGCACCCGCTGCAGGGCCTGTTCGCCGTCGCAAGCCTCGCGCAGCTGCACGTCCGGCAACAGGGCGCGCAGCAGGCTCGCGTAGCCCTGGCGCACCACGGCGTGATCGTCCACCAACAATACCTTCATGGGGTTACCTCCAGAGGAATGTTCAGGCACAGCGCCCAGCCGGCTTGCGGGCGGCTATGCAGGCGCAGCTCACCGCCCAAACTGCGGCTGCGTTCGCGCATCGAGCGCAGGCCGATGCCGGGGCGCAGCGGTAAAGCAGTGCCCTGGCCGTTATCGCGTACCAACAAGCGCAGGCCCTGGCCACGGCGTTGCAGGCGAATGCGTACTTCGCTGGCCTCGGCATGGCGGGCGACATTGGTCAGCGCCTCCTGCACCAGGCGATAGAGGTGGGCCTTGCTCGCCAGCGGCAGGCTCGGCAGTTGTTCGCTCAGTTGCAGGCGGCAGCGAATGCCTTGCGCCTGTTGCCAGTCGGCGGCCAGTTGCTGCAGCGCCGGGCCAAGCTCCAGGCGCTCCAGCACCACCGGGTAGAGGTCGCGAATCAGGCTGCGAAAGCCCTGTTGTAGGCGCTCGCAGTTGTCGTCGAGCAGGCGTGCGGTGTCCTGCACCTGCTGCGGCCGGTCGGCAATTACCTTGAGCAGGCAGGCCTGAGCGCGAATACCGCTGAGGTATTGCCCGAGGTCGTCATGCAGGGTCTGACCGAGGCGCGTGCGCTCGCGCTCCTGCAGTTCCAGCAGCGCCTGGGTCAACTCGGCGTTGTCCGCCTGCACCTGTTGCAGGGTGATGGTCATCTCGTTGAAGTGCGCCGCCAGGTGCTTGGCCTCGGCCAGGCCGTGGTCGTGCAAACGCGTATCGAAGTGACCGGCGCCGACTTCGCGCAGGCCGGCAAGCAGCTCGTCCAGCACGCGCCGAGCCCGGTTTACGGCGAAGCGGATGGTGAGCAGGCTGAGGATCAGGGCGAAGGCGCTGAGCAGCAGCAGTTGCAGCAGCGAGTCCTGGATTTCCTCGATCTCGTCGTAGGGATCGAGGGCGATGCGCAGCTCCCGGCCATCCTCCAGTGGCCAGGCATCAGCCACCAGTGAGGCCGAGCCCAGCAGGCGTTCGGCGATCCAGTGCTCGATGATGCTTTCGCTCTGCTGCTCGGGCTCTTCACCCGGGCGTAGCCAGCTCACGCGAATATGCCGCAGGTTCTCGGTCAGCTCCGGGCGCAGGCTACCGGGGTTGCTGCGCGCCACTTCACCGAGGTATTCGACCACAGCTTCGGCAGCCAGCAGCTCGCGCTGCACATCGTGGCTGGCCTGGCGCAGCAGCAGCGCCAGCCCAGACAAGGTCACCAGCACGAACAGCAGGCTGACGCCAAGATTGATACGGCCCAGGGTGGTCATCTACTTGGCCGCGCTACTTGACCACGAAGTAACCGAGCATGCCCTTGCCTTCCAGGCCCTTGGCGTAGAAGCGATATTTGCCTGGCTTGACCGGCAGGAAGAAGATCTCCGCCTCACCGGCCTCTTCGAATTCCAGTTCGGTCAGGGTGACGGCCTTCACCTCAACGCCGCCTGCCTCGACCTTGCGCAGGTAGATGGAAGTGGCGAACTCCGGCGCCTGGAAGGCGTATTCCTTCTGCCCACTGGCGATGATCTTGAGCTGGTAGGCCTGGCCGGTTTCCAGTTGGTATTCGGTCTGCGACATGAAGTAGTCGCTGTCATCGTTACCCAGCACCAGGTCAGGCAATGCCACCGGGCGGCGGGTCATATCACCGGCGGCGTGCAGTTGATCGACGCCGAGCAGGCTGATGATCAGCAACAGCGGCAGCAGCAGAGCCTTGAAAATACGCATGACGTTCACCTGTTCTTGTTATTGGACGTTGCCTGCCATGCTAGAAACTAAAGGCCTGCGCCGGGTTACTACCTTGGTACTGGCGGGCTGGTACTTTGGGCAGATTTCCCGGCATGCCGCCGCGCCGCCCAGGCTCTTGCGACCGGGCGGACTACTACCTTCGTACGTGTCCGGCGCTACCTTGGGCATATTTCCCGAGACCTAAGCGCTTCCTATGCTGGCGACACCCTTTGCAGGAGTCGTCCCATGCACCGGATCAGTTGCCGCCTGTTGTTATGCCTCGCCGCCGCGTTCGGCGTAGCGGCTAGCGCCAGCGCGGACGAGCTGCAGGTGCGCATCGGCTACCTGGCACATCTGCCGCCACGCGGGCCGTTGCTGTCCAACGTCATCCCCGAACCGCTGGACGCCGGCCGCCGTGGCGCCGAGCTGGCGATCATCGACAGCAACAGCACCGGGCGCTTCCTCAAGCAGCAGTTCGAACTGCAAAGCGCCGAGAGCGAGGATGCAACCGAGCTGCTTGCCGCTGCCGAACAACAGCACCAGGCCGGCATTCGCCTGTTCGTGGTCAACGCCCCCGCCGCTACCCTACGCCAGCTCAGCGCGCGCCTGCCGGACAGCGTGCTGTTCAATGCCGGCAGCCCCGACGACGGCCTGCGCCGCGAACAGTGCCTGGACAACGTGCTGCATACCCTGCCCAGCCGCGCCATGCTGGCCGACGCCCTGGCGCAGTTCCTCGCCGTGCGCAAATGGACGCGCTGGCTGCTGATAACCGGCAGCACCGAGGACGATATCGCCTACGCCGACGCACTCAAGCGCGCCGCCAAACGCTTCGGCCACAAGATCGTCGCCGAGAAGCCGTGGAGCTTCGACAACGACCAGCGCCGTAGCGCCCAGGCGGAGATACCGCTGTTCACCCAGGCCAGCGAGTACGACGTAGTGCTGGTGGCCGACGAGCGCGGCGACTTCGGCGAATACCTGCCCTACAACACCTGGTACCCACGCCCGGTGGCCGGAACCCAGGGCCTGACCCCGACTGCCTGGCACAAGACGGTGGAAACCTTCGGCGCCGCGCAGTTGCAGAAACGCTTCGAGGAGTTGGCCGGACGCTGGATGAACGACCGCGACTTCGCTGCCTGGATGGCCGTGCGCAGCATCGCCGCCGCCGTGACCAAGCTGCGCGCCGCCGAGCCGCAGGCCATTCGCATGTTGGCGCTGTCCGCCGACCTGCCGCTGGACGGCTTCAAGGGCCGCAAGCTGAGTTTTCGCCCGTGGAATGGCGAGCTGCGCCAGCCCATCGAGCTGGTGCACCCGCGCGCGCTGGTCAGCACCTCGCCGCAGGACGGTTTTCTCCACCCCAGCAACGAGATGGACAGCCTCGGTTATGACCAGCCGGAGGTGAGCTGCGATCTGGCGGGTATATCCCTGTAGGAGAACACCTGTGGGAGGGGCTTTAGCCGCGACAGTCGCCACTAAAGCGCCTCCCACAAAAAGCGCCCAGCCGACGGCTGCAAATCATTACAACAAGAGGCTCAACCCCATGCACCTGACCCGTCTCGCCTGCGCCGTCGCCTTCGGCCTGGCCTGCCACTCGGCCCTTGCCGCCACCGCCTACGTGTCCAACGAGAAGGATGACAGCATCAGCGTCATCGACCTCGACAGCCTCGAAGTCACGGCCACACTCGACGTGGGCATGCGCCCGCGCGGCTTGCTGCTGTCTTCCGACAACAAACTCTTGTACATCTGCGCCAGCGATTCGGATCGCGTGCAGGTGATGGACCTGGCCACGCGTAAGATCATCAAGGAGCTTCCCTCCGGCGCCGACCCCGAGCAGTTCGCCCTGCACCCCAACGACCGTTGGCTGTACATCTCCAACGAGGACGATGCGCTGGTCACGGTGGTCGACTCCCAGAGCGACGAGGTGCTGGCGCAGATCGAAGTCGGCGTGGAGCCGGAGGGCATGGCGGTGAGCCCGGACGGCAAGTGGGCGGTCAATACCAGCGAAACCACCAACATGCTGCACTGGATCGACACCAGCACCAATCAACTGGTGGACAACACCCTGGTCGACCAGCGCCCGCGTCACGTCGAATTCGATAAGGACGGCAAGCGCCTGTGGGCCTCGGCCGAGATCGGCGGCACGGTGACTGTGCTGGACGTCGACTCGCGCCAGGTGCTCAAGGTGCTCAACTTCGCCATCAAGGGCGTACACCCGGACAAGGTGCAGCCGGTCGGAGTCAAGCTGACCGACGACGGCAAGTACGCGTTCGTCGCCCTCGGCCCGGCCAACCATGTGGCCGTGGTGGATGCCAAGACCTTCGAGATTCTCGACTACCTGCTGGTGGGTCGGCGCGTCTGGCACCTGGCGTTCACCCCGGATCAGAAGCGCCTGCTGACCACCAATGGCGTCAGTGGCGACGTATCGGTGATCGACATCGATTCACTCAAGGTGACCAAGTCGATCAAGGTCGGCCGCTATCCCTGGGGCGTGGTGGTGACGCCATGAACGCCTTGGAGGTGAGCGGCGTCGGTTTCGCCTATGGGGCCCGCCAGGCCCTGAATGATCTGGCCTTCGAGCTGGCGCCAGGCCGCTTCGGTGCCCTGCTCGGCCCCAACGGCGCCGGCAAGTCCACGCTGATCGCCCTGCTCACTCGCCTCTATGACCTACAGCAGGGCGATATCCGCATCTTCGGCCACAGCCTGCGCAATGAGCCGCGCCAGGCGTTACGCCAGCTCGGCGTGGTGTTCCAGCAAAGCACGCTGGATCTCGACCTGTCGGTGCAACAGAACCTCGCCTATCACGCCGCGCTGCACGGCATGCCGCGCCGCGAGGCACAGGCGCGTATCGACGAGGAGCTCCTGCGCCAGGATCTCGCTGAGCGCCGTCACGACAAGGTGCGCACGCTCAACGGCGGCCACCGCCGCCGCGTGGAGATTGCCCGCGCCCTACTCCATCAACCGCGCCTGCTGCTGCTCGACGAAGCCAGCGCCGGGCTCGACCCGGCCAGCCGTCTGGCGCTGGGCCGACATGTGCGCAACCTGTGCCGCGAGCAGGGCCTGTGCGTGCTGTGGACGACCCACCTGCTGGACGAGATCGAATCCAGCGATGACCTGCTGATCCTCCATCGTGGCGAGCGCGTGGCCTGGGGCAAGGCCAGCCAGTTCGGCGACGACCTGGCCATCAGCTTCGCCCGTCTCACCGGTGACGAGGCGCTGGGTCGTGGGCATGTGCGTGAGGCGATTCGACCGAACGGTGGGAGGGGCTTCAGCCGCGAGATTTCCAATATCGAGGGTATCGCGGCTAAAGCCCCTCCCACTCCGTCCACACCACCCACAGACTCCACAAAGGAGCCGCAACCATGACCGCCTACTGGGAATGCCTGCGCGGTATCGTCCTGCGCGAATGGCTGCGCTTCGTGCTGCAACGCTCGCGCTTTCTCAGCGCCCTGGTGCGCCCGCTGCTGTGGCTCTTGGTGTTCGCCGCCGGCTTTCGCGCCGCGCTGGGCATCGCCATCATCGAGCCGTACGACACCTACATCACCTACGACACCTATATCGTGCCGGGCCTGGCCTGCATGATCCTGCTGTTCAACGGCATGCAGGGCTCGCTGTCGATGGTCTACGACCGCGAGATGGGCAGCATGCGCGTGCTGCTCACCAGCCCGCTGCCGCGCGCCTTTTTGCTGGTGGCCAAGCTGCTGGCCACGGCGCTGATCTCGCTGTTGCAGGTCTATGCCTTTCTCGTCATCGCCTGGGTGTACGGCGTGCAACCGCCAGCCTGGGGCCTGCTCGCCGCACTGCCGGCGCTGCTGCTGGTGGCGCTGCTGCTCAGTGCGCTGGGGCTGCTGCTGTCCAACGGCATCCGGCAACTGGAGAACTTCGCCGGGGTGATGAATTTCGTCATCTTCCCCATGTTTTTCCTCTCGTCTGCGCTGTATCCGCTGTGGAAGATGCGCGAGTCCAGCGAGTGGCTGTACTGGCTGTGCGCGTTCAACCCCTTCACCCATGCCGTGGAGCTGGTGCGCAATGCGCTGTACCTGCGCCTGCATATCGAGGCGCTGCTGATCTGCGCCGGCCTGACGGTATTACTGACGCTGCTCGCCGTAGCCAGCTTCAACCCGCAGCACGCGGCGCTGCGCAAGGCGGGCTGAACATGATCGTTCCCATGCTCCGCGTGGGAATGCATCCCAGGACGCTCCGTGTCCGCTGTCGAACTTGCCGTCAGTCAGCAAGGGCGCAGAGCGCCATTTCATCTGCTCCCACGCAGAGCGTGGGAGCCATCAACGTCTCAGCAGCCCTTCTACTACTTTGGTACTGGTTTTCCTCTCCAACGTAGAATTCCCAAGCCTGCGACCATGGCCTGTAATACCGCTACAAAAATAAGTAGAGACCTTGCCATGAAGTACCGTCTGCCCGTGCAAGCAGGCCTGATGCTCGCCTCGGTGTTACTGGCCTGCCTTGCGCATGCCGAAGATCTGTTCGACGCCGACGGTTATCGCAGCAGCCAGTACCGCAGCCCCACGCCATCCAGCCTGGACGGCGTGCAGATCGTCGATACTCCCGCCCTGCAGAAGCTGCTCGCCGAGCGCCCGGATACCCGCCTGATCGACGTGTATCGACGCCCCTTCGTGCAGGACCGCTTCGTCGAGGACGCACCCCACGCCAACCTGCCCGGCAGCCTGTGGCTGGCCAACTCCGGCGACGGCAACCTGGCCCCACAATGGCAGCGCTACTTCACCCACTACCTGCACCAGCAGAGCCGTGGCGACGTGCGCCAACCCTTCGTGTTCTACTGCCGCTCCGATTGCTGGCTGAGCTGGAACGCCGCACGTCGCGCCCATGCCATGGGCTATCGCCAACTCTACTGGTACCGTGACGGCGTCGATGCCTGGGAACAGGCCGGCCTGCCCCTGGTGCCCGCCCAACCCGCCGAACTGCCTGCTGCTTTCCTCACGCCCACTGCCACACCATAATCACAACAACGAGGTGCAAGGCCATGTACAAGATTTTGATTGCCGACGACCATCCGCTGTTTCGTGAAGCCATCCATAACGTCATCGCCGACGGTTTTCCCGGCAGCGAGATCATGGAAACCGCCGACCTGGACAGCGCCCTGGAGCTGACCCAGAGCCACGACGATCTGGATCTGATCCTGCTCGACCTGAACATGCCCGGTATGCATGGTCTAGGCGGGCTAATGAACCTGCGCAACGAGGCGCCAACCATCCCGGTGGTGATCGTTTCCGCCGAGCAGGACAAGCAGATCGTGCTGCAGGCCATCACCTATGGCGCGGTGGGCTTCATCACCAAGTCTTCACCGCGTGCGCAGATGACCGACGCCATCGCGCAGATTCTCGACGGCAACGTCTACCTGCCGCCGGACATCATCCGTTCGCAGAAGAGCGGCAGCTCGCGCCAGCATCACGACAACCACAGCATCGCCCCGGAACTGCTGCAAGCCCTGACGCGCAAGCAACTGCTGGTGCTCGAGCGCATGACCAAGGGCGAGTCGAACAAGCAGATCGCCTACAGCCTGGATATCGCCGAAACCACGGTCAAAGCCCACGTCTCGGCCATCCTGCGCAAGCTGGGCGTGCATAACCGTGTGCAGGCGATCCTCTCGGCTGGCGATATCGACTTCGCCTCCTACCTGCGCCGCTAGCGCCCGATAGGTTGACTGTCATTCCCGCGCAGGCGGGAAGCCAGAACCCAAGAAGCACCTGGGCTCCCGCCTTCGCGGGAGTGACGAACGAGGTTGTCCTGACTCCCGTCATCAAGCCGTGCTAAAACGGCGGCCTCACCGATTGGAGTCCACCATGCACATCCGCCCCTTCCGGCTCGCTGACGAAGCCGCCGTCATCGATCTCTGGCAACGTTGCGACCTGACCCGCCCGTGGAACGACCCACACAAGGACATCCAGCGCAAGCTGACGGTGCAGCCCGAGCTGTTTCTGGTGGGTGAGATCGACGGCAAGCTGGTGGCATCGGCCATGGCCGGCTACGAGGGGCATCGCGGCTGGGTCAACTACCTGGCTGTGTGCCCCGAGCAACGCCAGCAAGGCCTGGCCCGTCAGTTAATGGCGTATATCGAAGAACAGTTGCTCGCTCTGGGCTGCCCCAAGCTCAGCCTGCAGGTGCGCGACACCAACGCGGCGGCATTGGCCTTCTACGAGCGGCTTGGCTACAAGATCGACGCGTCGGTCAGTCTGGGCAAACGCCTGATCGCGGATGATTGACGAGGCGCCCTTATCGTAGCCCGGATGAAATCCGGGGTAGAACGGCGTGATCGTTCCCGGATTGTATCCGGGCTACGGGCTCGCCTCGGTGCGCGCAGCGCACCCTACAGGATGATCGACGCAGTGTCGTAGGGTGGATCACGCTGTACCGATCCACCGCTGCGGTGGATGTAAAAAGCAACATCCACCCTACAGTTCCTGCGCTCTGCTCGCTCGGGTAAACCCTAGGGTGCGCCGTGCGCACCGGATTTCAAGCCCCTGCCCCACGCTCCATCAGGTGACTCATCGCCGCCTTCAGCTTCATCGGTCGCACCGGTTTGTGCAGCAGGCTGTGGCCCAGCTCGCGCATCTGCTGCTTGAGCTCGTTGCTGTAGTTGGCGGTGATCATCAGCGCCGGTAGCGGTGTACTACGCCGGGCGTTGATCTGCGCCACGGCGTCGACGCCATTGCGCTCGTCGTCGAGGTGGTAGTCGGCGATCAGCAGGTCGGCTTCGGCGTGGTAGTTGTCCACCTGGCACGCCAGGTCTTCTTCACTCAGCGCAGTCACTACCCGGCAGCCCCAGCCTTCGAGCAGGGTGCGCATGCCGGCGCAGATCGCCGCGTCGTTATCCAGCACCCAGACCCGTGTACCGCTAAGGCGTTCGAGCAACTGATCCGGGCTGTCCTGCACCGTACGCACGCGCGGCGCGCGGCGGGTCAGCGGTACCTCGACGGCGAACATCGAGCCCCTGCCCTGCTGCGACGCCACGCGAATGCGGTGGCCAAGCATGCGCGCGATCTTCTCCACGATCGCCAGGCCCAGGCCCAGGCCACGATCCTGCTTGCGCTGCACGTTATCGCCGCGTTTGAACTCCTGGAATATCTCCACCAGCTTGTCCTGAGCGATGCCGATGCCGGTGTCCCAGACTTCGATGGACAGGCTGTTGCCGCGCCGCCGGCAGCCCAGCAGGATGCGCCCGCTGGCGGTGTAGCGAATGGCGTTGCTGAGGAAGTTGCGCAGAATCCGTGCCAGCAATTGCACGTCGCTGCGCACCAGCACCGAGCTGGGCAGGTAGTCCAGGCGCAAACCCTCGCTACCAGCGATCTGGTGATACTCGGCGGCCAGGTTCTCCAGCAACTCGCTGACGGCGAATGGCGCGATATCGGGCTTGATCACCCCGGCATCGAGCTTGGAAATGTCCACCAGCGTGCCGAGCAAACTCTCGACGTCTTCCAGCGAGTTGCTGACATTACGTACCAGCGGCGCGCAGCCGGAAAGGTCCTTCTTCTCCAACAAGGCACTGGTGAACAGCCGCGCCGCGTTGAGCGGCTGCAACAGATCATGGCTGACCGCCGCGAGGAACTTGGTCTTGGACAGATTGGCCTGCTCGGCCTCGCCCTTGGCTTCGCGCAGGCGCGCCTCCATCTGCGTGCGCTCGTCGATCTCGCGGCGCAGTTGGTCGTTCACCGTGGTCAACTCGGCAGTGCGCTCACGCACGCGCTGCTCCAGATGTTGATAAGCCTGGTGCAATGCCTCGGCAGTGCGGCGACGCTCGGTGATGTCGCGGATCAATACGAAGATGCCGACCACTTCGCCGCTGGCCTGACGGTTGGGCACGTAGGAACGCAACATGTAGCGCTCCTGGCCGTTGTGGTTGGTTTCGGCGAACTCGAAGGTTACGCTCTCGCCGGACAGAGCCAATTCGACGTAGGGCTCCAGGCGCTGGCAATGCTCCTCGCTGTGCACTTCACGCAGGCTCTGGCCGAGCATGGCGCCGCGCGGCCAGCAGTACCATTCCTCGTAGACCTTGTTGGTGAATTCGTAGACCAGATCAGCCGACAGGTAGGCGATCAGCGCCGGCACGTGGTCGGTGATCAGGCGAATCCAGCGCTCGCTGTCGCTCAGCGCCTGAGCCTGGCGATGGCGCTCGGTGATATCGGTGAAGGTGTTGACGAAGCCGCCGGTGGGCAACGGATGAGTACGCACTTCCAGCATGCGCCCGTCGAACAGGCGCACCTCCACCTGGCGCAGCGGTTTGCCGGCGGCATCGCGGCTGTCCGGGGTCAGCGGCTCAAGTTCGCTTTCCGCCATCACTTCGGCGAACGGCCGATGGGCGTTGATCGGCGCCAGGCCGCAAAGTTCGAGGAAACGGTGGTTCCACAACTCCAGCGCGCCCTCGGCATTGACCATGGCCATGCCCTGCGACAGGTTGTCGACCGCGCGCTGCAGCAGGCGCGACTTCTGCGCCAGGGCCTGCTCGCGGCGCAACGCCTCGCTCTGCTTCACCTCGGTAATGTCGGTGTAGAGGATCACCAGCCCGCCCTCGCGGGTCGGCCGCTCGCTGACCTGCACCCAGCGCCCGTCCTGCAGGCGGAACAGGCTCGGCTCGCCCTCCTTGCCCAACTGTGCCTCCGCCACCAGGCCGGTACTGCGGCTCAGCCGGCGAATTTCTTCCAACCGCGTACCGGTGCCGATGCGCGCGCGGCTGCGCGCCCACAGCGCCTTGAAACGGCTGTTGAACAGCACGATGCGCTGGCGATCATCGAACAGCACGAAGGCGTCGGAAATGCTCTCGATGGCGTCGATCAAATGCTGGTGCGCTGTCTCGGCCCGCAACCGCGCATCACTGAGCAACTGATTGCTGGATTTCAGTTCGGCCATCGCCTGGTTCAGCGCGTCAGTGCGCTCGCGCACCTGTTCGGACAGCACCACCGAATGCTGGAAGGCCGCGTAGGCATCGTCGCCACGGGAATGAATCGACTCGACCCGTTCGATCAGCGCGGCGTTGATGCGCTTGAGCTTGGCGTTTTCCTGCTCCAGCGCCGTACAGCGTGCCTGCAGCTCAGCGCTCGCCACGCCCAACAGGTCGGCCAATGGCGACACCGGTGAAGGTCTGGTTGATGTGCATGCCATTGAACTGCTCTCCGTAGGTGTTGAAGCCGATCACCCGCTGCTGGCGCAGCAGTGTGGCGACCGACTCGACGCCGCCATCGTTCTCGATCTCCAGGCGGCGCAGGAAGCAGTCGCAGCCGATGGTCAGCAGCAGCGGACCGAGGCGCTGCTCCAGCCCGGCGAACAGTTGCTGCAGGTTGGGCAGCAAGGGGCCGGGGTGCATGGCGGTGAGGACGATGCCGTTCTCCACCGCGCAGTAGAAGGTCAGGCTGAGGTCGTCGTGCACCTGCTGGATCGAGCGCACGTAGTAGTGATCGCTGATGCGAACCGCCAGCGGATAGGCAGCGAACGCGCGCAGATCCAGCGCCTCGACCGGCACGCCGATCAGCTCGGCATATTCCTGCGCGGCCGGCGCGGCATTGAGCTCAAACACCCGGCGCGTGGCGCTGTCGGCGCGGGTCACCACCAGCTTTTCCGCGCTGGGCTGGATGTGGTGGGTGCTGAACACCTCGAACTCCAGCCAGGTGTTAAACAGCACCACGACCGCTGCGCCGCTGTGGAAGCGGCCGCCGTGATAGACGTGGGTGTGGGTCAGGTGGTTGTCGTCGCCGGCCGAGCCGCCAAAGTGCGGGATACTGCCCAGCGCCGCGCTGAGTGCGCCGAGCACCAGTTCTTCGCGGCTGGAAAGTCCGTCGAGCAGGGTTAGGGCGAAGCTGTGGCCCTTGATCGAGGCCAGCTCGTTGCTGCGGCAATCCTTGACTAGACCATCGACCAGATGCTGCGCATCGAGCAGATTGAAGCGTTCCATCTCGTCGATCAGCACGCTGGCGATGGAGAAACAGCGCAGGTCGAAGCCCAACGCCACCACACAGCCACGGTCGTAGCCCTGTGGGGTGATCTCGCCGGCGCTGGTGCAGCCCACCAGGCTGACACCGCCGAAATGCGCTTCCAGCGCCTGGCCGAGGCCGTCGAGATCGTATTCGGCCGAGCAGAAGAACAGCACGAAACCGAGATAGGGATGGATCAGCTGGCGTGCCAGTTCCTGGGCGGCCAATTCCACATCCTTCGTGCTGGAGACAGCGCTGAGCACGCCCTCCGACTGTTCCAAGGCCATATCACGCCCCAATTCACGTGCTGATCATGGGGAAATTCTACGAAGCCGGCGCTGCCCGCCCCATGCTACTTGAGTACTGGGTAGTAGATCCGTAGGACGTACTCGCGAAGCAGTACGGCGGCGCCAAGGGCAATGACAGAGTCTGCCATCGGGCCCTACCCGGCTCTCCATCACGGCCCGGAATCGCTGGTGCGCATGGCGCACCCTACCTGGGACGCCGCCATGCTTGTGTAGGGTGCGCCTCGCGCACCATGACCCTCAATGCACCGGCCAGAACATCAGGGTCAGCACGAACATCCCAGCGTAGAAGCCGATCTCCAGGGTTTCCGTCCACGGCTGGATGCGCTTGATCGCGCCATGCACATGCACCAGAACCATCAGCAGGGCCACCGCGGCCAGCACCTCGAAGGTGGTGTGCAGCGCTTCACCAGTCAGCGCGGCGCGCAGCATCAGCGCCTCGACAATGAGGATGAAGGCGCCCAGGCAACGTCCGAAGTACACCGCGAGGTCGATGTCCTGCGGGATGCGCCAGCGCATCAGGCGCGCCCAGGTCAGCGGCAGGAGGAAGATGGGGAGCGCGAAGACCAGCGTGGTGCTGATCGCCAGCACCAGCAGATAGGTTTGAGCCGATTCGCTCCAGAGTCCGATCATTGAATTCTTCCTTTCGATTCATAAAAAGAACGGGAGACCCATGGGCCTCCCGTCGTCCGCAAGCCATGTGGCTTACCAGCTGAGTACCGCACCCACGGCGAAGGTGTCGGTGTCCTCGTTCAGACCACTGCCGGCGGCGGCGTCGATCTGGTACTGGTTGTACTCGGCGACCAGCTTGAGGTTGTCGTTGATGGTGCGGAAGTAGGCGATGCCGCGGGTCTCGTAGTCCGCTGCCACGCCCAGGCCGTTGCCGTCGTCCTCGGTCTTGCCATAGGACAGCGCCACGCGGTTCTTGCCCCAGGTGTAGGAGCCCTGCAGCAGGTAGCCGTCACTGTCGATGTCACGCAGGGTCGGCTCGCCCAGGTTGTTGGTGAAGAACGGGTTGATGCCCTTGGCCTGGAAGCCCGAACCAGTCAGCGACAGGCCGCCGAACTTGGCCTGCACGCCATAGCCGAGGCCCTTGGAGGTGACCTTGTCGACGGTGTCGTCGGTATTCTCGGAGGTCTGGTAGGCACCGTTGACCCAGGTGTAGATGGTCGAACCGCCCAGATCGAACTGGTAGCTGACTTCCGATTCGAAGCGCGGGTTTTCCTGGTAGGCCTTACCGGTCGGGCTGTCGTCGTTGGTGTCTACCGGGTCCATGATGCCCACCGCGACACGCAGGCCTTCGGCCAGGTTGTTGTTGCGGTAGGTGATCTGCGAGGTCGGGAACGGATACGGGTAGCCGGTGCCGATATTGCCGAAGGACACGCCGTTGCCGTCCACCAGGCCCAGGGTATCGGAGACGTTGCCGTACCCGGCCAGCAGCTCATCGAGGAAGATATTGGAGCGCGAGAACAGACCGAAGTCCTTGCCCACCAGCACTTCGCCCCACTCCGAGCTGGAAACGGTGCCGTAGAACTGACGGACGTCGATGGCGGTATCGGTGCCATTGGTTTCGCTGTCGTTGATGGTGACCCAGAAGGACGAGCGACCGGTCAGCTTCAGATCATCGATCTGCTTGCCGAAGTTGAAGCCGATCCAGTTGGGCAGAAAGCCCATCTTCACCCGCGACTGGCGACGGTCGAACTGCTCGCCGTCACGGTCCACGTCGCTGTTGACGTAGAAGGCGTTGATATAGCCGTCGGTAGAGAAAGTGGTGTCGTCCTTGTCGTACAGGACGATCTCGGCGGCGGCCTGCTGCGCGGTCGCCAGGGCGACGGCCGTGGCCAAGGTCAGGGGCAGAAATCGAGTGATGGCGATCTTGTTGTTGTGCATAACGCTCTCCGCTTGAGTGGCGACCGCCAGGGCAGTCGTGTCGGAGGCGATTATCGAAAGCAGGTCAGACGGGCCATACGCTGCCTTGGCAGCGATTCACTGCTGCTTTGGCCGGGCGCTACCGGCCCGCTCCCGCCGGCTCGCGACCGACTTGCTACCGGTAGCGGGAGAAAGGTCGTAGTACCTGGCCAGCCCTAGGGCGTAGACGTGCAGACAAGGCGCGCAGAAGTTCTCAAGAAGGGATACAGAAAAACGCCCACGGCAGAGCGCCTGGCCGTTCCGGGCCGGGTTCATGGTGATGCGTGGGAAGCAGCGCTTGCCTAGACGGGCGCCGGAGCTCCGCTGGCCAATACTCGCCAATCGCGGGCAAGCAGCAACTGCTCATGCGTCCGCAGCAGATCGCTCGTGGACAGTGCCTGCAATGCCTGTAAAACCTGCTGCGGATGCAACTCGGGCAAGCCCGCCAGATACAGATGCCACAGCTGCTCGGCGCGAGCCTGGTTGGACCTGGCCGGACTCAACGCAGCTTGCAACGCATCAAGGGCGCCCGACAGCGTCGCATCATCCAGCCCTTCGAGCAGTGAGCGCTGCTCATCGAGAAAGGCACGGACATGGGCGAAGATACCGGCCGCATCGCAGACCGGCGACTGCAAGGCGAACAGCAGGCCTCTGCTGCCCAGCACCTGGCGAAAGCCGGCGAACAAGGCATAACCCAGTTGCAGCTCGCCTCGCAGGCGCTGGTAGAAACGTCCCTGCAGCAGTTGCCCGAGCACCCGCCAGGCCGCCTCGGTAGGAGCGGTAGCGTCAGGCAGCGGGCAGAACAGCAGCAGTGCCGCATCCGCGCCGGGCTGCGAGACCTCGTGCCAGTCGACTCCTCTCCAGGTACCTGATGCTGGCGGCAAACCCGCCAGGGGCTCGACCGCCGTGCACAACTCTGCGAGTCGCGCCTGCTGCCGCTCGCCCAGCCCGACGCTCAGTCCTTGCAGGTTCGATGTAGCGGGCAACTCGCACAGCTGCGGCAAACGCTGCAGCAGCACCCGCAACAGCATCCCCTGCGAGGTGAATTCGACAGGCTCGTTTACGGGGGCCAACAGCAACGGCAGCAGTTGCGTGCTGAAAGTCGGCAACAATGCCGCAGCCCCCCGCAAGGCCAAGGTCCAGCCAGAGACATGCACGCTCAGTTGACTGGCGATGCCAAGTCGCTCTCCACGCCAGCGCAGATCAGCGCTACGCGCCAACAGGGCGGCTTCGATGGCCGTCATATCGCCGCTACCGACAAACGCGCCGCGCCAGTAAAGCGCGGCCGGGCCGCCCTCGGGCTGCCCAGGGTAATGCCTCAGCTCAGCCAGCGGCAAAACGGCCGAGACAGAGCCCCGCTCATCCAGCAGTAGCTCGTCGCAGCACAGCTGCCATTCGTGCTCAAAGGGTAGCGGCGCCTGGGCCGGCAAGGCCTGTAGGGGCAGCGCCAATCCAGTCGCGGGCCACTCTGATTGTGTACGCTGGCTGCATTGCAGCTCTATCAATCCGTCGCCTTGCGCCAACTGCCCGAGCAGCGCGGCCAGGGAGCGCAAGGTGGTGTCGTTTTCCTGCTCGGGGGCCTGCAGGTGCTGAGCCAGTGCCAGTGAGCTAAGCCCTAACAACCTCAGTGCGACCGCCTGCTGATGACCCTGCAGCCGCTGCGGCCAATGTTCATGGCCCTGCAGCTGCGCCGCCCAACTCTGCACCGCTGCACGCAAGGCCGGGCCCTGCTCCGTCGTGGCGCCGGGAAAATCGAAGCGCAGCAGACACTGGCCCTGATGCCGATACAACTCCCGCACCTGCAATTGCCGACACAGCTGCCGCTCACGCAAGCCAGCCAGCAGGCCGCCAGATGCGGGGTCATGTAGGGTGTCCAACAATAACTCCAGTGGTGCCTGCAACTGGCACGCATCGACCTGAGCGGCAAAGCCCAAATGCACGGCAGGCCGATCGTGTTGCAGACTCAGGCGTGAGGCGCGCAGCGGAAGCAAATCGGCCACAGGTCTGGAATCTTCGATCTGTGCGCCCGGCAATGGCCCCAGCAGCGCCTCGGCGATATCCAGCAGTTGCTCTGGCGCTTGCGGCCCCACCAGGCTCAGGCACATATGTCCGGCCTGGTAGTGGCGCTGGTGATACGCACGCAGCGCCTGCTGAAACGCCTCGGATTCGACAAGCAGCGTGTTGCGATCACCTGCCAGAAAGTCACTGCAGCGATGATCGACCGCCAGCGCCTGGCCCAAGGCATGATCGATGCGGCAGTTCACATCCTGGCTGCGCGCTTGGTATTCGGCGTGCAGCACTTCGCGCTCGCGCAACTGCGCGTCGATATCCAGCAGCGGCTGGCAGAGCATATCCAGCAGACGCGTCAACGCCGGCTGCAGAAGTTCGGCCGGCAGTTCGCAGACGAAATCGGTGTGCCGAGCCTGGGTCGAGGCATTGACCAGCCCACCGTGGCGCTGGACGAACGCCATCAAACCCTGATCGACCGGGTAATTGCGGCTACCGAGAAACAGCAGGTGTTCGAGAAAGTGCGCCAGACCCGGATAGGCTGGCGGCTCATCGTGACTGCCCGCCGCCACCCGCAGACACACCCCTGCCTGCTGCGCCCAGGGCTGTTGCTGCGCGCGCAGTTCGGCGCCATTGGCCAGGCGCCGGGTAACGGGAGCTTGATTGGACATCGTCAGTTCTCTGGGCTGCTTGTCGCTAGCTTGCCCCTTGCCCCTCGGTCCGGCAATGCTGCTTTGGACCGAGTCCGGGCCGACCGCCTGATGCAAAGCCGCTGGCCGGCCAGCAACAAAAGCCCGTGCCACGCGGGCTTGCTGTTAGAATACGCGGCCATTTTCCAGCCCGTCACAGCGTCCCATGTCCCAGGATTCCAACCGCCCTGCCCTGTCCCGCCGCTTTTCCGTTGCTCCGATGATGGACTGGACGGATCGTCATTGCCGGTTCTTTCTCCGTCAGCTGTCGCGCCATGCCCTGCTCTACACCGAGATGGTCACCACCGGCGCGCTGATCCACGGCGACCGTGAGCGTTTCCTGCGTTACAGCGAGTGTGAACACCCGATTGCCCTGCAGTTGGGCGGTAGCAACCCGCAGGACCTGGCGACCTGCGCGCGGATGGCTGAAGAACATGGCTATGACGAAGTGAACCTGAACGTCGGCTGCCCCAGCGACCGCGTGCAGAACAACATGATCGGCGCCTGTCTGATGGGCCACCCGGCGCTGGTGGCCGACTGCGTGAAGGCCATGCGGGACGCCGTGAGCATACCGGTGACGGTCAAGCACCGCATCGGCATCAACGGCCGTGACAGCTACGCCGAGCTGTGCGATTTCGTCGGCCAGGTACGCGATGCCGGTTGCCGCAGCTTCACCGTGCATGCCCGCATCGCCATCCTCGAAGGCCTGTCGCCGAAGGAAAACCGCGAGGTTCCGCCGCTGCGCTACGACGTCGCCGCGCAGCTCAAGCAGGATTTCCCCGACCTGGAGATCATCCTCAACGGCGGGATCAAGACGCTGGAGGAATGCGAACGGCACCTGCAAACCTTCGACGGCGTGATGCTCGGCCGCGAGGCCTACCACAACCCCTTCCTGCTGGCCCAGGTAGATAATCGGCTGTTCGGGGCGGATACCACGCCCATCACACGCATGGACGCCCTGCTCGCCCTCAAGCCCTATGTTGAACAACATCTACGCGAGGGCGGCACCCTGCATCACGTCAGCCGCCACGTGCTCGGTCTGGCACAGGGTTTTCCCGGCGCACGACGCTTCCGCCAACTGCTGTCGGTGGACATCCACAAGGTTCAGGATCCGCTCGGCCTGCTCGATCAGGCCGCCGAGCTGTTGCGCGGGCACTGAGCCGTGATCGTCAGGCGATAGCGGCTGCGCCCTGTCGCCTGGATCATGCCGCCTTCCTCCATGCGCCGTAGTACCTGACGCACGCTCACCAGCGAGAGCGGCTCGCCGGCCTGATTCAATTGCTGGTGCAGCTCGCGGCTGGAAATCCCTTCATCCTCGTCGGCGCCGTACAGTGCCTCCACCACCTTCTGCCGTGGCATGCTGAAGCGCAGCCCGACGGCCTGCAGCAAAGCGCGGCACTGGCGACTGTCCGGCGCATTCTCGGCAGAGTTCAGTGAACGAGACGGGTTGTGCTGGGTCGACATGTTCGGGCTCCTTGGCTGTGTAACAAAGCCGGACTCCACCGACTTCGAGCGTTTTTTCGGGTCTCTTCAATAGAGACGAACGAGATGGGAAAAAACGCATCCGCAAATGGTAAATATTGTGTCAGCGCCCTACCCGTTGAGCGCCTAGAGCGCCTCGGGTAAGGTCGCTTCATCTGCAACGACAAGGCTATGTCATGACCTCCAAGCTGGAACAACTCAAGCAGTTCACCACCGTAGTCGCTGACACCGGCGACCTCGATGCCATTGCCCGCCTGCAACCGGTGGACGCCACGACCAATCCCTCGCTACTGCTCAAGGCTGCCGCGCTGCCCCGCTATGCTGACCTCTTGAAACAGGCGGTAAGCGCTGGCCAGGGCGACCTGGGTCTGGCCTGCGATCATTTCGGGGTAGCCGTCGGCCAGGAGATCCTCAAGGTCATTCCTGGGCGTATTTCCACCGAGGTTGATGCGCGCCTGTCGTTCGACACCGAGGCCACGCTGCGCCGCGCCGAGCGCCTAATCGGTTTGTATGAAAAAGCCGGCATCGGTCGCGACCGCGTGCTGATCAAGATCGCCTCCACCTGGGAAGGCATCCGCGCGGCCGAGCAACTGGAAAAAGCCGGCGTGCAGACCAACCTCACCCTGCTGTTCGCCTTCGCCCAGGCGCAAGCCTGCGCCGACGCTGGCGTGTTTCTCATCTCGCCGTTCGTTGGCCGCATCTACGACTGGTACAAGAAGGCCGAAGGCCGTGACTTTGCGGGCAGCGAAGACCCAGGCGTACAGTCGGTCACGCGCATCTATGACTACTACAAGGCCAACGGCTACGACACCGTGGTGATGGGCGCGAGCTTCCGCAACCTTGGCCAGATCGAGGCGTTGGCTGGCTGCGACCGCCTGACCATCAGCCCGGATCTGCTGCAGAAACTGGCCGAGGATGACGGCGTCCTGAGTCGCCAACTGAACCCCGGCGCGACCAGCCAGCCGCGCCAGAGTCTCGATGAGAGCGCCTTCCGCTGGGCCCTGAATGAGGATGCCATGGCCACCGAGAAACTGGCCGAGGGCATCCGCCTATTCGCCCGAGATCAGGAAAAGCTCGAAACACTGTTGGCCGCCAAGGCCTGAATGACAAAGGGGCGCCAGCCAAGCTGACGCCCCTTTACATTGCGAGTTCGAAGGTAGGGTTCGCTGCGCGCACCCTACGGAAAGCGATCGATCAATGCCGTTCGAGCGCGCTGACCAGATCGTGGAACGCCTCGCGGTTGGAATCGTTGAGCCCCATCAGAATACGGTGAGCCTCCAGCACCTTGGCCTTGACCACTTCCTCGGATTGATCCTGCGACGGCAGATCATCCAGGCACTCGGGGCACGGGATTGGCCGATCGACGATATTGAACACCTGATCGAAGCCCATGGACTCCAGCAGGCGGGTGATGTCGTCGTGAGTGGTGACAACGGTCGGCAACAGACCAACCTTCTGCCGCGACAAAATGGACAATTTCGCCAGCAAACCAAGGGTAGTACTGTCGATACTGCGAGTTTCGGTCAGGTCGATGACGATGGCCGAAAAATTCAACGCGGTAAAAATCTTTTCAATCGTGGCATCCAGCGCTGAACACAGGGTCAGACGGACTTCACCGACGAACTTCAGGACGAATGTTCCATCCTGCTCGGCAAATTGGATGCGACCGGGGCTAATCCCAGGGTTCATGCAAGGTTCCTGCTCAACACCAGCAAGGCGATATCATCCGGCATCTCGCCCAGATTGGCCAGACCGAGAACTTGACGCAAACCACTCAGCGTACCGCCAGCCTGGCTAACCAGTTGTGGCAACGCCAATTCCTTCTCTTTAAGCGTGTCCCCCGGCAGCAGATCGAGAATGCCGTCCGACAGCAGGGTCAGGCTGAACGACTCCGGTAGTTTCATTACCAGATCACCGTACTGCGCTTCTTCGAACAGGCCGACCGGCAGGCCACGGCCTTCCAGGTAACGCGCCTGGCCATTCTCGAACAGCACCGGAAGCGGTAGATGCCCGCCGATGCTGTAGGTGAGCATGCCGCTCTCCTCGTCGATCACTCCGCCAAGCATGGTTACGTGCTTGCCCAGCTTGCAGTTGATAAGGCCACGGTTGATGTGGCCAAGGACATCGGATGGCTTGAATTCGGGCAGCGTGCCGCCACGTCTCCACTCGTAGAGCAGGCGCGTGGTCATGAACTTGAGCAGTACGGTGACGAATGCCGAGGAAGCGCCATGGCCGGAAACATCGGCCAGATAGAAGGCGATGCGCCGCTCGTCGATACGGAAATAATCGACGAAGTCGCCGGACAGGTAGAGCGACGGGATGATCTGGTGTGCGAAGGTCAGGCCATCGGTCTGCCAGGGCGTTCCCGGCAGCATGTTCATCTGTACCTGGCGCCCAGCGTTCTGGTCTTCCTGCAGCAGGTGCAGGCTGGCCTGCAGCTCGCGGTTGGTCGCCTCCAGCTTCTCGCGGTAACGCTGGTTCTCGACACGCAGCCGTGAACGATCCAGCGCACGGCGCACCGAGTGCTCCAGCACGGCAAGGTCTTCGAGGGGCTTGATCAGGTAGTCGGCAGCGCCGAGACGCAGGGCTTCGACGGCATCGTTCATCACGCCAGCGCCGGAGACCACGATCACCGGGACTTCGACGCCGAGCGCATTGATACGTCGGATCAGTTCAAGACCGTCGACCTGCGGCATGCGCAGATCGCAGATCATCAGGTCGGGGCCTTCCTGCTGGAACACTTCCAGCCCCTGCAAACCATTGTTGGCCTGCAACACCTTGAAGCCGCTGTCCTCGAGGTAGGCCGCAAGGCTTGCACGCACGACATCGTCGTCGTCGATGATCAGCAGAGTGGCACTGGTTTTGTGCATGGGGTATCCAGGCAAACTGCGCCAGGGCAATTTTGGTCACTGCCCGTGGCGCGGCGCCGCGTCATTGGCGCCAGGGCGATTTCAAGGGGCAGACGGTACTCCCATCCGCCGGCCGATTCAAGCCGGGACCGGTCGTCGTTCGGCAGCTTTACAGGTCAAATCGACGAGGGTTATAAGAGCCGCGGAAGAGCTCATAAGAAGAGGACAGGGTCCATGAGTCAGAATGATCGAGCGTACAGCGAGAAACGCGACTATATCCGCATGCGACTGGAAGCAGCAGTCGTCCTCCATCACGCTGGCCGGGAAATCCCTGCAATGTGCCTGGATCTCTCCAGCACCGGCATGCAAATCGAGGCTGAAGTCGCCTTGAGCATGGGTGACAAGGTCAAGGTCCACATCCCCTCCGAGCACAGCGAGCTGGCCGGTCTCGATGCTCAGGCGGAAGTGGTTCGGGTAAGTGATCTGGGCGACGGCCGGCAGTCGTTGGGCCTGGCCATCATCTCCATGAGCTGAAATCTGCATTTACGAAAAAGGCGGCCCGAGGGCCGCCTTTTTCGTATCCACGGAGCGTTGCTTCCGCCCTCGTGAGCTCATCTGCACTTAGAAGTCGTCTTCGACCTGCCCATCCTTGATCTTGAACTCACGGCTCTGCAGATAGGCGTTACGGATGAAGATGTACTTGTCGCCGCTGATCAGGCGCTCGGCCTGCAGCAGGCTGGCCCGGGTGTCGACCACCTGGACGCCACGAGTGACGTTACGGGTCGGCACATGGTCGATGTACGGATAGGGGGTCAGGAAGCTATCCGGTACACGCCCGGCAGCGTCGCGCACGGTGCTTGGGCCGAGGAACGGGATGACCAGATACGGGCCGCTTTCCAAGCCCCAGACGCCCAGGGTCTGGCCGAAATCTTCGTTGCTCTTCTGCAGGCCCATGTGTTTCGCCACATCGAAGAAGCCCAGAACGCCAAAGGTGGTGTTGAAGATCAGACGACCGGTATCGACGCCAGCATCGTGCACCTTGCCCTGCAGCAGGTTGTTGGCCAGGTTGCCGACGTCGCCGATGTTGCCGAAGACGTTATGCACACCGTCCTCGAGAAACTGCGGCGTCACCGCACGGTAACCCTGTGCGATGGGCTTCAACGCATAGGTGTCGAGCGCGTCGTTGAAACGGAAGATCGGGCGGTTGAAACCTTCCCAAGGATCTTCTTCCGAAGCAGCCTGGCCCATGGCAGGCAACAAGCCCAGGCCAACAAGGGCCATCAGGCCACCCAGGCGCGCGATCCAGCGAGCACCGATCACATGCATTGAAATCTCTCCTTGAGGGAAATAAGGTGGCCAACGCCAGTGGCCTGAAGGCCGCGTAGTATAAAGCCTGAAGCCCGCATTGGGCAGCATAGCGAAGAAAAGCGATGACTGATAAACCCCTGCTGCACACCGCACACATCCCCGTTCGCTGGGGCGACATGGACAGCTATGGGCACGTCAACAACATCATCTACATGCAGTACCTGGAGGAAGCCCGTGTCGCCTGGTTCGAGCTGGCCGGCGTGGCGATGAGCAACGTGCCATTCGGCCCGGTAGTACTGCAGACCCAGCACACCTACCTTAAACCCGTGGTCCATCCCGCTACCGTGGTGGTGCAACTGAGGGCTGGTGCAGTAGGCCGTAGCAGCCTGGTTATCGAGCATAGTCTGAGCACTGTCGAGGATCCGCTGACGATCTACGGCGAGGGTTACTGCAAACTGGTATGGATCGACCACGACAGCGGCAAGTCGGTCGCCCTGCCCGAGCACGTTCGCGCCCTGTTCGCCGTCACCTGACGGTCACATGGCGGTCATCCGCTGCCGCTAGATTGGCTTGGGCCATTGCCGCGGATGATCCCATGCCCTCCTCCTGCACTGCCCTGATCTTTCAACTGTCCGGCTGCCTGGTCGACTTCGGCGCCCGTACGCTGCCTGTCGCCCTGCAGCGTTTGTATCCCGAGCTCACGACCAAGCCCACCATTGGCGCACCTCAGCAGGCGCTGGAGGTCCTGCTCGGCAAACCCGCCACGGCAGCGCAACTGCAGGCGCTGGAACAGATGCTCGGTGAAGTTGCAGGCGAACATGCCGAGCTGACCCCTGGCGCCGCACAGTTGCTGCAAACCCTGCATGACACAGGTACACCCTGCGCATGGCTGGACAACCTACCCGCCGAGGCCAGCCTGCGCCTGGCGCAGGCACTGCCGTCCCACATCGAGGAAGTGATACCTCACCAGGCCAGGCCCTGGCCGGCGCCAGACAACTGCTGGAAAGCGTTGAGCCACCTGAGCGTGGAGCGCCTGGATGGCTGTATTGTCGTCAGCGGCAATCCCCTGCTGCTGCAGGCTGGGCTCAATGCCGGCTGCTGGACCATCGGCCTGGCAACCTGTGGGCCTCTGTGCGGCCAGGCCCCAGCCGACTGGCAAGCGCTCGGTGCAAGCGAGCAGGAACGACTGCGGGCCGAGGCGACACTGCAGCTCTATCGCCTGGGCGTACATTCGGTAGTCGATCACTTGGGCGAGATCGCGGCCAGCCTCGAAGATATCGGTATGCGCCGCAGCAAGGGCGAAAAGCCCTGAGCGCTTGATCAGGATCAGGCAAAGCCGGCCTGCTTGGATTAACCTTCAGGTACGGGCTGAAAACTTCCGGCGACGCTGGGGGTCAATGCCTATGCCGATTCGAGAAGGAGAACTCTATGCCCGCAAGCGACCTGCAGCAGCAACTGGAAGCCCTCCAGCAGCACCTGGCCCAGGACACGCCGCTCAGTGAGGAAGAACGCGCATCGCTTTACCTGCTGACTCAGGAAATCGAAGTGCAACTGGCACGCGAAGCCGCAGCGGCGCCCGACGCCACGCTGGTCGATGGCGTCAATCTGGCGGTGGAACGTTTCGAGGCGAGCCATCCCACCCTCGCCGGCACCCTGCGCAATATCATGCAGACCCTGGCCAACATGGGCATCTGAACGCCCTACCGCAGATAGAGCCCGAGAACTCAAACAAAATGCCGCCCAATGGCGGCATTTTTCATGGATTACTGGCGCGCCAGGCGAGCATTGTCCGGGGTGATTGCCTCGGTGCTGCGGTACGGGTTGATATCCAGCCCACCGCGGCGCACATAGCGCGCATAGACGGTGAGCGACTGCGGCTGCAGCAGGCGCTGCAGATCGAGGAAGATACGTTCCACGCACTGCTCGTGAAAGTCGGCGTGCTGGCGGAATCTCACCAGATAAGCCAGCAGGCTGGCGTGATCCAGGGCCGCGCCCCGGTACTGCACGACAAGACTCCCCCAATCCGGCTGGCCGGTGACCGGACAGTTGGACTTGAGCAGATGGCTATGCAGGCTCTCCTCCACCACACGCCCGGCGTCGCAACGCAGCAACTGCGGCTGTGGCTGGTGGTACTGGCTGACGCTGATCTCCAGCTCGTCGATGCACTGGCCCGGCAGCGTCGCCATGCCCTCTGCCGACACCTCGCCCAGCGAGCGCAGGCGCACCGCCACCGGCTTGCCGGCCACCTTCGACAAATCGCGCGCCAGGGTTGCCTGCACCTCGTCCCAGCTGGCGAATACCGTCTGATTCAGCGAGTTGAGATAGAGCTTGAAGGACTTCGACTCGATGATGTTCGGCGAATCGGCAGGAATGGCGAATTCACCGATGGCCACCACCGGCTTGCCGGACGGTAGCAGCCAGGACAGCTCGTAGCAGTTCCAGTAGTCCACGCCCTGATACGGCAGGCTGGCACCATCCAGGCCTAGCTCCGCCCACTTGGTGCTGCGTGAAATGGGAAACAGCAACTCGGGGCTGTACTCTGCGATGTACTGGCTGGATTTGCCCAGCGGGGAATGTTCGGCGGGGTGCTGCATGGCGCGCAATCCAGGGTGGCGAAAAACCGCGCGAGTTTAACGGGTTGCGCGCCAGGCCGCACCCGCAGACAAACTGTGGGAGGGGCTTTCGGCTCCGGCATCCTGCTTCGCTCTACCCCTGCAGTCGTAGCCGCGACAGCGTCAAAAGCTCGCCGCTGAAGCGCCTCCTACAGGGTTCAGACCGCCACCGGTTCGTCCTCGATCTTGCGCAGCGGCGCCCAGCGGCGCAGCAGCAGATACAGGGTCGGAATCACGTAGAGCGTGAAGAAGGTGCCGACCAAAAGCCCACCGACGATCACCAGGCCGATCTGCTGGCGGCTTTCGGCCCCCGCCCCCGTGGCAATGGCCAAGGGCAGCGAACCCAGCACCATCGCGCCGGTGGTCATCAGGATCGGCCGCAGGCGCTGCACCGATGCCTCGATTACCGACTCGCGCAGTGCCTTGCCCTCACGCAGCAGGTGGTTGGCGAACTCGACGATAAGGATGCCGTGCTTGGTGATCAGGCCGATCAGGGTCACCAGACCGATCTGCGAATAGATGTTCCAGGTGCCGCCGAACAGCTTCAGCGCCAGCAAGGCGCCGGCCATCGACAGCGGTACGCTGAACAGGATGATCAGCGGATCGCTGAAGCTTTCGAACTGCGCCGCCAGCACCAGGAAGATGAAGGCCAGGGCCAGGGCGAAGATCAGCAGAATGCCCGAGCTGGATTCCTTGAAATCCCGCGAGGTGCCGGTGTAGTCGTACTGCGTCTCCGGCGGGAATACCTCGCGGGCGGCCGCCTCCAGATGATTGAGCGCCTCGCCCAAGGTGTAGCCCGCCCCGACGTTGGCACTGATGGTCACCGCGCGCAGCTGGTTGAAGTGGTTGAGTTCGCGCGGCGCCACCGTCTCGCGCACTTCGATCAGGTTGGACAGCTGCACCATGCCGCCTTCGCGATCGCGCACGTAGACGCGGTCCAGATCCTGCGGGTTGCTGCGGTCGATATCCTGCAACTGCACCAGCACGTCGTACTGCTCGCCGTTCTGCTTGAAGCGAGTCACCTGGCGGCTGCCGAACAGGCTCTCCAGGCTGCGCCCGATCACCGACACGTCGGTGCCCACGGCGGCGGCCTGCTCGCGATTGACGGTAATCTTGAGCTGCGGCGAGTTGAGTTTGAGATCGCTGTCCAAGCCCTCCAGGCCGGGATAATCACGCATGCGCTCCATCAGTTGGTCGACGTAGCCCTGCAGCTCGGCGTATTCCATGGACGAGCGGATGACGAAGTTGATCGGCTGGTTGCGCGCACTCTGCCCCAGGGGCGGGCGGTTGACCGGGGTGACACGCATGCCGGCGATGTCCTGCAACTTGGGCAGCAGCTCGTTACGGATCTCGAACTGGCTGCGCGCACGGTCGCCCCAGTCCTCCAGCTTCATGAAGGAAATGCCCTGGGCCACGGTCGGGAAGCCGGCCACCACCAGATAACGATTGGTCTCGGGAATGCTGGCGTAGGCCGCCTCCACCTCGCGGGCATAGCGCGCGGTGTAGTCGATGGTGGCACCATCCGGGCCATTGAACACGCCAACGATGGTTCCGGTGTCCTCGGTTGGCGCCAGCTCCGAACGCAGGCCGCTGAACAGCCAGGCGCACAGCACGAAGGCCCCCAGCAACACGCCAAGCACCAGCGGCCAGGCGCGCAGAGCGCGATCCAGGCTGTGCTTGTAGCTATAGGTCAGGCCATTGAGGAAACCTTCGATCAGGTTGTACACGCGACCGTGGCGCTGCTCGTGCTGGTGCGACCTGAGCAGCACCGCACACATCATCGGCGTCAGCGTCAGGGCGACGAAGCCCGACACCAATACCGAGCCGGCCAGCGTCCAGGCGAACTCGGTGAACAACTTGCCGGTGGTGCCCTGCATGAAACCGATGGGCGCGAATACTGCAGCTAGCGTCAGGGTCATGGCGATCACCGCGAAGGCGATCTCGCGGCTGCCCTTGAACGCTGCCTGCATGGGTTTCATGCCCGCCTCGATATGGCGGTGGATGTTCTCCAGCATGACGATGGCGTCATCCACCACCAAGCCGATGGCCAGCACCATGGCCAGTAGGGTCAGGGTGTTGATGGTGAACCCCATCAGCGACATCAGGGCGAAGGCGCCGATCAGTGATACCGGGATGGTCACCAGCGGGATCAGCGTGGCGCGTAGCGAACGCAGGAAGATGAAGATGATCAGGATGACCAGCGCTACGGCTTCCCAGATGGTGGTGAAGACGTTATCGATGGACTCGCGGATGAACTGCGAGTTGTCGTTGGCCACGGTCATCTTCATGCCGTCGGGCAACAACGTCTTGATCTCGGGCCAGGCCGCCTGGAGCCCATCGGAAATGTCCAGCGGGTTGGCCGTGGCCTGCTTGACCAGGCCCAGGGTCACCGCCGGCAGGCCGTTGAAGCGCACTACGCTACGCTCGTCACGCGGGCCAATCTCGGCGCGGCCGACATCGGACAGGCGCAGCAGATAGCCTTGCGAGTCATCTAGGATCAGTTCGTTGAACTGCTGTGGGGTACGCAGATCGGTTTCCGACAGCACGCTGAACTCACGCTCGCGCGACTCGATGCGGCCTGCTGGAATCTCCACGTTCTGCCGGCGCAGGGCGTCCTCCACGTCCTGCACGGTGAGGTTGTGCGCGGCGAGCTTCTCCGGGTCGAGCCAGATGCGCAGGGAAAAGGTACGCGCACCGCGCACCTGCACTTCGGAGACGCCAGGAATGGTCTGCAGACGATCCTTGATCACCCGCTCCAGCACGTCGGTGATCTCCATGGCGCTGTGCTGCTGGCTATGGAAGGCGATCCACACCACCGGCTGGGCGTCAGCCTCGACCTTCTGCACGATGGGCTCGTCGACCTCGTCCGGCAGCAGGCTGCGCACCCGCCCGAGACGGTCGCGCACATCGTTGGCCGCCTCGTCGGCGCTACGACCGAGGCGAAACTGCGCGGTGATCTGGGTGTTCTCCGCGCGGCTGATGGAGGTGACGAAATCCAGCCCCTCGATGCCGGAGAGCACGTCCTCCACCGGCTGCGCCACCTGCGACTCCATGATCTCCGGGCTGGCGCCGGGATAGGTGACCTGCACAGTGACGATGGGCACATCGATATTGGGGTATTCGCGCACGTTGAGGCGGTCATAGGCCATCAGCCCCAGCAGCACCACAATCAGCGACAGGACGGTGGCGAATACCGGCCGGCGAATGCAGACGTCGGAAAGTGTCACAGCTGGCGCTCCCCGCTCTTGCTGCGCACGGCCAAGCCTTCGCGCACCCGCTGCCAGCCGGCACTGATGATGGTCTCGTCACCCTGCAGGCCTTCGCGTACCTCGACCAGGCCATCGAAGCGCTTGCCCAGCTTCACATCGCGGCGCTCGACCTTGTCATCGACCAGCAGATTGACCAGCAGCTTGTCGCCCTGCGGCATCACCGCTTCTTCAGGGATCACCAGCGCGTCGGGCCGCACGTCGAGAATCACCGAAACGCGGACGAACTGGCCCGGGCGCAGGCGGCGGTCATCGTTAGCGATATGTGCGCGGATCGCCTGGCTGCGGCCGGCTTCGTCCAGGCGCGGGTTGATGGCGTAGATCTCGCCGCGAAAGCGCTCGCCAGGGTAGGTATCGAGGGTGATTTCCACAGTCTGGCCCAGGCGCACCTGGGCCACGGCCTTCTGCGGAATGCGGAAGTCGACCTTGAGCGGGTCGAGCACTTCCAGGTTGACGATGTTCTGCCCGGCGCTGAGGTAGTCGCCGACGCTGGCCTGGCGCAGGCCGAGCGTGCCGTCGTAGGGCGCCTTGATCTGGGTCTTGTCGAGCCGTGCCTGGGCCAACGCCTGCGCGGCTCGAGCGGCCTGCAACTGGCTTTGCGCTTCGTCCAGCGCCTGGGCGTTACTGGCGCCGCGCTGGAAGAGCATCTGCGCCCGTTGGTGGTTTTTCTCGGCCAGATCGAGGTTGGCGCGGGCCTGAGCGAATTCGGCGCGGGCAATGGCGTCGTCGAGACTGACCAGCAGATCCCCCGCAGTTACCGCCTGGCCTTCACGAAAATGCAGGGTGGCCAGACGCCCTTCGATTTCCGGGCGGATCATCACCGACTCGTCGGAACGCAGCGAGCCGAAGGTGATCAGCTCGTCGCGCACCTCCATCTGGCGCACCGGCACCACCTCGACCATCGGCCCTTCGGCAGCCACTGCAGGCAACGCACAAAAGCCCAGCAACAGCCACGGAAGCGCACGTAACAGCCCGGTCATGATCAGCCCCTTCTTATTGGTAGAGGCGGAGTCTAACCGGCTCCTGCGTTACTGACAGGTGCGCAAGTTATTTCGCTATATTTTTTCGGTCGCCAGCACGTCCAGCAGGAGCGGCTTCAGCCGCGAGCATTCAACGGCAGCCCGGATGAACCCTCGGGAACACAGCAGCCATACCCCGGATTTCATCCGGGCTACCGGCGCGGCCTGCGCCGCGAAAATCGCGGATGAATCCGCTCCCACAAAACCGTCACTGGCGCATGCCACGGCCGCTGATCAGCAGGCGGATGCACAAGGTATAGAGCGCAGCGGTGGCCAGCAGCATGAAACCGATGGCTACGCCGATACGGATGTCGGACACCCCGAGAATGCCGTAACGGAAGGCGTTAACCATATGCAGGATGGGGTTGCCCATCGACACGGTCTGCCAGAACGGCGGCAGCAGGGTAATGGAGTAGAACACTCCGCCCAGGTAGGTCAGCGGCGTCAGCACGAAGGTAGGGACGATCGAAATGTCGTCGAAGTTGCGCGCATAGACCGCGTTGACGAAGCCGCCGAGGGAGAAGATCGTCGCCGTCAGCAACACCACCAGCACGGTCACGCCCAAGTGGTGCACCTGTAGATGGGTGAAGAACAGCGACAGGATGGTGACGATCACCCCCACCGCCAGCCCGCGCAGCACACCGCCGACGACAAAGCCGATGAGGATGGTGTGCGGCGACACCGGCGAGACCAGCAGCTCCTCGACGTTGCGCTGGAACTTGCTGCCGAAGAAGCTCGACACCACGTTGCCGTAGCTGTTGGTGATCACCGACATCATGATCAGCCCCGGCACGATGTACTCCATGTAGGTGAAGCCGCCCATGTCGCCAATCTGCCGGCCGATCAGGCTACCGAAGATGACGAAGTACAGGACCATGGTGATCGCGGGCGGCAGCAGGGTCTGCGGCCAGATGCGCACGAAGCGGCGTACTTCGCGATGGACGATGGTACGCAGGGCGATCAGGTTGGCAGCGAACTCGCTATTGAGGTACTGGGTATTCATTGCGCCACCTTCGCCAGGTTCTTTTCCACCAGGGAGACGAACAGCTCCTCCAGGCGATTGGTCTTGTTGCGCAGGCTCAGCACCTGCACCTGCTGCTGCGCCAGTTGCTGGAACAGCGCGTTGAGGCCCTGGCTCTTCTCCACCTGCACCTCCAGGGTGTGGTGGTCGAGCAGACGTGCCGGATAACCGCTCAGGTTCGGCGCCTCGCTGTAGGAGTCCTTCAGGTCGAGCAGGAACGTCTCGACGTGCAGCTTCTTCAGCAGATCCTTCATGCTGCTCAGTTCGACAATACGGCCATGGTCGATGATGCCGATGTTGCGGCAGAGCTGCTCGGCCTCCTCCAGATAGTGGGTGGTGAGGATGATGGTGATGCCCTGCTTGTTCAGGTCGGTGAGGAAACTCCACATCGAACGGCGCAGCTCGATATCCACCCCTGCGGTCGGCTCATCGAGGATCAGCAGGCGCGGCTGATGCACCAGGGCGCGGGCGATCATCAGGCGGCGCTTCATGCCGCCGGACAGCTCACGCGAAGCGACGTCGCGCTTTTCCCACAGGCCGAGCTGAGTCAGATACTGCTCGGCGCGCTCCTTGGCGATCGAACGCGGAATGCCGTAGTAGCCCGCCTGGGTGACGACGATGTCGAACACCTTCTCGAACTGGTTGAAATTGAATTCCTGCGGCACCACGCCCAGGCAGCGCTTGAGAGCATAAGGCTCACGGTCGAGATCATGGCCGAACACACTGACCGTACCGCCGCTCTTGTTCACCAGCGTGGAGAGAATACCGATTGTGGTGGATTTGCCGGCACCATTGGGGCCGAGCAAGGCGAAGAAATCACCTTCGGCGACATCCAGATCGATGCCGTGCAGGGCCTGGAAGCCGTTGCCGTAGGTCTTGGTCAACTGCCGAATGGACAAAGCAGATGTCATGACATGCCTTTGCGAAATGAATGGAAGTTGGTCCTGATGGCTATGAACACAAACAGGACGCTAGATGGGTTGAGCCTATCATCAGGTCAGCGCGGTCATCACCGCCTTGCAGTAGGCCGGGCGCTCCTTCAACCGTCCGTACCAGGCCTCCAGGGCCGGCAGTTCGGGACGCTGGATCGGCATCTCGAACCAGGCATAGATGAAACTGCCCAACGGGATGTCACCCATGGCGAAGCGTTCGCCGGAAAGAAATGGCTGCTCGGCCAGGGCGCGCTCTGGCATGGCCAGCAGCTCGCCGCAACGGGCCAGAGCAGCGGCCATGCGTGCCGGGTCGCGCTCTGCCGGTGGGGTACGCAGTGTGCCCCAGAACAGATCGCGAAAGACCGGGGCAAAGGCCGAAGTGGTCCAGTCCATCCACTTGTCGCCACGGGCACGCAGTGCCGGGTCCTCGGGATAGAGATCGCCCGCGGCGTACCGCGCGGCTAGGTAGCGGACGATGGCGTTGGACTCCCAGAGCACCAGCTCACCATCCTCTACCAGCGGCACCAGGCCGTTGGGGTTCTTCGCCCGGTATTCGGGATCGTTGACCAGCCCGAAGGCGCCCCCGGCATCGATCGCCTCGTAAGCGACACCGGCTTCCTCGGCGGCCCATAGCGCCTTTCTCACGTTGGACGAATTCTTGCGGCCCCAGATTTTCAGCATCTGTGATTGTCCTGTCGTTTCACGAGGCGTCGATTCTAGAGGCAATCCCCCCCTGCTTGGCCAAGGATTTGCGTTGATAACGCATATCGACCCGAGCGGGGTGGCGGATGGACGAATGCATGCTTGGGATGAACGCAGGTTGGGCTAGGGCAAGAAGCCCGACACAGGACAGCCTCGTTACTCCGTTCTAACGGTGGCAGCCTCGGCATGAAGATCGCCGCTGATCGAGGCCGCGTCCGCTTCGAACAGATGCGGATAGCAATCGCGCAAGTGCGCGAAGAACAGCTGCTCCGGCAGGTCCTCGAACTGGCCGTGGTCCTGCAGATACTCCATATAGCGTTCGCCCCGCTCGTTGTAGGGATGAAAGACGCTGTCATGCACACCATCGAATTCCAGCGGCGCGACCTTGAATACGCGGCACAGCGCCTCGTTGAACGCTGGCGTGGCCTTGACCCAGCGCCCGTCCAGGTAAAGCTCGGTGTAGCCGTGCATGGCGAACACCTCACTGCGCAGCAACTCCAGCAGGCGCGGCGTCGACAGGTGATTGCGCACATCGGCCAGACCGATACGCGCGGGAATGCCACAATGCCTTGCACACGCGGCGAGCAGATTGGCCTTGGGCACGCAGTAGGACTCCCCGACCGTCAGCGCGTGGCTGGCCTTCAACGTCTGCGCCTCGAGGCTGAAGGCATAGGGGTTGTAGCGAATCTCATCGCGCACTGCCGAATACAGAGCCGCGGCCTGACTGATCGGTTCTCGTGAGGCACCACGCCAACGTTCGGCGAACTCGACTACCAATGGATGGTCACTGTCAATGAAGCGGCCGGGGCGTAGATAGGTCTGCATGATGGGGGCTCCTGAAGTTCGCTTCAGTCTAATCCGCCAATTGCGCGACGCTCAGGACGATCCGGCCAAGCTCACCGCCCCTCGCGCCATTTAATGGCTATGCTCGGGGCGTTGCCCGCTCGAATCATGGAGGAATGCACATGCTCGTCATCTGGTTGCTGGTGCTGCTGCTCGGGGTCATCTACCTGGCCCATAGCCGTACCGCCGCACGCCCCGCCCTCGGCATCACCGCGGCCTACCTGGTGGCCATGGCCCTGTTCAGTCCGGTGCCTGGTTGGCTGCAACTGCTGCTATGGATCATCACAGGCGCAGTCGCCGCCTTCATCCTGCTTGGCGATCTGCGCAGGCAGTTGTTCACTCGCCCCTTGTTCGCCTGGTTCCAGCGCGTATTGCCGCCAATGTCGGCCACCGAGCGCGACGCCATCGAAGCCGGCACGGTGTGGTGGGATGGCGAGCTGTTCAGTGGCAAGCCAGACTGGGACAAGCTGCTGGCCTACCCCAAGGCCAAGCTGACCGAGGAGGAACAGGCCTTCATCGACGGCCCCACCGAAGAACTCTGCGCGATGATCAGCGACTGGCAGGTCGGCCAGGAGATGGACCTGCCGGAGAAAGCCTGGGAGCACATCAAGCAGCACGGTTTCTTCGCCCTGATCATTCCCAAGGAATATGGCGGCAAGGGCTTCTCCGCCTACGCCCACTCGCAGGTGGCGATGAAGCTGGCCACACGCAGCGGCGACCTGGCCTCCACCGTGATGGTGCCCAACTCCCTCGGCCCGGCCGAGCTGCTGCTGCACTACGGCACCGAAGAACAGCGCAACCACTACCTGCCACGCCTGGCGCGCGGTGAAGATATTCCCTGCTTCGCCCTTACCGGCCCGCTGGCCGGCTCCGACGCCGGCGCCATGCCGGACACCGGTGTCATCTGCAAGGGCCAGTACAACGGCGAGGAAGTGATCGGCCTGCGCCTGAACTGGGAAAAGCGCTACATCACCCTCGGTCCGGTAGCCACCCTGCTCGGCCTGGCCTTCAAGGCCTACGACCCGGATCACCTGCTGGGCGACAAGGAAGACCTGGGCATCAGCTTGGCGCTGATTCCCACCGACACCCCCGGCGTGGAGATCGGTCGTCGCCACCTGCCGCTGGGCGCGGCCTTCATGAACGGGCCGAATTCGGGCAAGGACGTATTCATTCCGCTCGACTACCTGATCGGTGGCCAGGAATACCTCGGCAAGGGCTGGATGATGCTGATGAATTGCCTGTCGGTCGGTCGCTCCATCTCCCTGCCCGCCGTCGGCACCGGCGCGGCCAAGTTCACCAGCCTCACCACCGGCCAGTACGCCCAGCTGCGTGAACAGTTCAACGTGCCGCTGGCTGCCTTCGAGGGTATCCAGGAAGCCCTGGCACGCATCGGCGGCAACGCCTGGCTGATGGACAGCGCGCGCATTCTCACCGCCAATGCCGTCGATCTCGGCGAGAAGCCCTCGGTGCTGTCGGCGGTGCTCAAGTACCACCTGACCGAACGCGGCCGCGAGTGCATCAGCCACGCCATGGACGTGCACGGCGGCAAGGGCATCATCATGGGCCCGAACAACTACCTGGCCCGCTCCTGGCAGGGTGCGCCGATCTTCATCACCGTCGAGGGCGCCAACATTCTCTCGCGCAACCTGATGATCTTCGGCCAGGGCGCCATCCGCTGCCATCCCTATGTGCTCAAGGAAATGGCCCTGGCTGAGCGGGAGGACAAGGATCAGGCACAGGTCGAGTTCGACTCGCTGCTGATGAGTCATATCGGTTTCGCCGTCAGCAATGCCGCCAGCAGCTTGCTGCTGGGCCTGACGCTGAACCGCCTGGGCACCGTCCCAGGTGACGACCTCAGCCAGCCCTACTACCGTGCTCTCAACCGTCTGGCCGCCGCCTTCGCCCTGTGCGCCGACAGCAGCATGATGCTGCTCGGCGGTGACCTGAAGCGCCGCGAGCGCCTGTCTGCGCGCCTGGGCGATGTGCTCAGCCACCTCTACCTGGGCTCGGCTGCACTCAAGCGCTACCACGATCTGGACTATCAGGAATCCGTCAGGCCGATGCTGCGCTGGGCAATGGAGGAAAACCTCTACCACGCCGAGCAGGCACTCGATGACCTGCTGAGCAACTTCCCCAACCGCCTGTTCGGTTGCCTGCTGAAGGTACTGGTGTTCCCGCTGGGTCGTCGTCATAACGGCCCAAGCGATGAGCTGGATGCCGAAGTGGCCGCGATCATCGGCCGCCAGGCTGGCGACCCGGCATTGGAATCGGTGCTGGAAGGCTGCTATCGCCCGCAGGCCGATCAGGACTCGGTCGGCGCCCTGCAGCATGCACTGAACCTGGTACAGGCCAGCCACGACGCGCGCAAACGCCTGCAGCAGGCGCTCAAGGACGGCAGCCTGCAACCGGCACCAGGCCAGGATGCCATCGAAGCGGCGATCGCTGCCGGCATTCTCGATGGCGAGCAGGGTCAACGCCTGCAGGCGGCCGAAGCGGCACGTCGCCGGGTGATCGATGTCGACGACTTCGCCAAGGAAGAGCTCGAACTGGGCATTGGCAAGGTGCGTTGACAAACGGCTAGTGGGAGGGGTTTTACCGCTACTCAAGCAGCTCGCGTCTATGACTGCAGGGCTGCAGGAGGTAGAACGAAGCGGGATGCCCGAGCCGAAAGCGCCTCCTACACGAAGGCAAGCTATGCAGGACAGCGGGCGCCAGGAACTCTATACTCCTGCGCCCGTTTTACCTTTCAGGACACTGCAATGGCCAGCCATCTCGAACACCACCTCGCCCTGCTCAACCACCTGCGCGGCATTCTCGTCGCCCTGGGCGAAGCCGAACAGGTGCTCGACGACAGCCATGCCCTATTCCTCGAGCGCTACGACGAACTGCTCGCCGAACTGCCGCGTGACCCAGTATCCAGTCAGTATCTGGGCCAGGACCTGATCAGCCAGGTATTCCACCGCTACCCGCAGATCGCCCATTTGGTACCACGTGACCTGCTGTGGTTCTTCGGTGGCGACTGCCTGCACTTTATGCCGGACGAGGAAATCGCCCTCTACCAGGCCCTCGACGAGCGTCGCTTCGAAGCTGAAGAGAACGACGAGCCGTTCGACTGGAACCAGGAAAAACAGCTGCTGGCCCTGCCCACCGACGGCGCCAAGCACTGATCGGCCAATAAACAAAAGGCCCGCACGGTAAACCGGCGGGCCTTTTGTTTTGCGCCTGTACAAACAACAGAAACGAAAACGCCGCTCGATTGAGCGGCGTTTTCGTTTATTTGGAGCGGGAAACGAGACTCGAACTCGCGACCCCGACCTTGGCAAGGTCGTGCTCTACCAACTGAGCTATTCCCGCAGTACAACTTGAAGTGGCGTCCCCTAGGGGACTCGAACCCCTGTTACCGCCGTGAAAGGGCGGTGTCCTAGGCCACTAGACGAAGGGGACCTGGAACTTCGTTTGAAACCCTGCCGAAGCAGCATTTCGAAATTTTGGAGCGGGAAACGAGACTCGAACTCGCGACCCCGACCTTGGCAAGGTCGTGCTCTACCAACTGAGCTATTCCCGCATTACAGCTTGAAAGTGGCGTCCCCTAGGGGACTCGAACCCCTGTTACCGCCGTGAAAGGGCGGTGTCCTAGGCCACTAGACGAAGGGGACACACCCCGGAACATCAAGCAACTTTCCGGCTTCCTTCGCTTCGCTTTTGGCTTTGCGCTGGAAGTGGCGCGCATTCTATGGAGGCTTTGAGAGGTCGTCAACCACTCTATAAAAAATTTTTAAAATCAAAGACTTCAGCCCATAAATTGACATGACACTAGGAGCGATGCGAGCAAGCCACTACACTCGGTCGAAAAGTCGATTCTCGAGAGGTCCCAAGCAGTGTCCGCACTCGTGATAACCATGCTGATAGTCGGCGGCATCGCCCTGTTGATGGTGATTGCCTACATCAACCATGCCGTCGAAAACAGCAAACTGGAAAAAGCCCGCCAGCGCGCCGACCTGCTAGACCGCATTCGTCGCTGCCAGGACATTTCCGAACGCATGCCCGGCCAACTGATGACGCCGCAGCTAAAGCTGCTGCTGAGCCAGCTGCAACTTCAGGTCAGCGAACGACTGCTGCCGCTGGATAAGCAGAACGCCACGCTGCAGAACGATATCGCCACACTGAAGAGCGAGGTCGCCAAGGGTGAATCCATTACAGTGCAGAACCCGCCACAGCCCATCATCAACGAGGCCAAGGCCAAGGATGTGCGCTTCCTCCTGGAAAACCTCCATGCGCTGATCACCGGCTCGGTACAGGGCGGCCTGCTGCCGGCCAGCGAAGGCAAGCAGTGGCTCAAGCAAATCCGCCATATGCTGGTGCTGGTGCATATCGAGTTCTTCAGCACCCTTGGCCAGACGGCGATGCAGCAAAATCAGCCTGGCCAGGCGCGTCTGGCCTTCGAGCGCGGCGTGCAGTACCTGCGCAAGCAACCCGAGCCTGCACCTTACCAGGCGCAACTCAAACGCTTCGAGGAGCAGTTGGCGCGTGCCAACGCCATGGTCCTCAACAAGAACACTCCCACAGCGGAAGAACCGAGCCAGTTGACCGAAGGTCTGAAAGACCTGGAAGACGACGGCTGGAAAAAGAAGAACATCTACGACTGAGCGGCGGCAGGACAACGTTCGCCTTCGCTCAGCCCAACACGCTGACCGAAGATTAGGAGCTGCAATGAGCATGACCGTTTACGGGGCGCCACTCTCCCCGTTCGTCCGTAAAGTCTGTCTGTGCCTGGTCGAGAAGGGTCTGGCTTACGAACTCGAAGTGGTCATGCCCTTCGGCCAGCCCGACTGGTTTCGCGAGCTGAACCCGTTGGGGCGGATTCCTGCTTTTCGCGACGGCGACCTCAAGCTGGCTGACTCCAGCGTCATCTGCCAGTACCTGGAAGAGCGCTACCCCGAGCACAAGCCGCTGTACGGCGCCAATGCCGAGCAACGCGCCAAGGTGCGCTGGCTGGAAAAATACGCCGACTACGAGTTGGCACCACTGTGCACCTTCACCGTGTTCCGCAACCGCGTGCTGAAAGCCACCATGGGCCAGCCCTGCGACGAGGAAAAGGTGCAGCAGGCGCTCAGGGACAAGCTGCCGAACCACTTCGACTACTTCGAGGCCACGCTGGGCGATGCGCCCTATTTCCTTGGTGAACAGCTATCGATGGCCGATCTGGCGCTGGCCTGCCAGCTGATCAACATGGAGCACGGCAGCGAGGTACTGGATGCTACACGCTGGCCAAACCTGAGCGCGCACTTTCAGCGCATCAAGACCAGTGCATCCATGCAGCAACTACTGCCGCGCGAGCTGCGTACATTGGAGAAGATCGGCGCCAAGCGCTGAGCCAGCATCGTAGGGTGCGTCGTGCGCACCCTACCGGCTCGAGCCCCCCGCATCGCCAAAGGCGCACTCAGCAGTCGCTGGCGGCCAGGAAGATCGCCGCCAGCGCTTCGATACCAGCCTGATCCTCTTCGGTGAAACGCCCTACCGACGGGCTATCCAGGTCCAGCACGCCGATCAGGCGGCCATCCTTGACCAGGGGCACCACCAGTTCGCTGTTCGACGCGCTGTCACAGGCAATGTGCCCGGCAAAGGCATGCACGTCTTCGACTCGCTGCGTCTGCAAACTCGCCGCTGCCGCACCGCAAACGCCGCGACCGAAAGCGATACGCACACAGGCCACCTTGCCCTGGAACGGGCCAAGCACCAGTTCACCATCCTTGACCAGATAGAAGCCAGCCCAGTTGAGGTCGGCCAGCTCGTGAAACAGGAAGGCGGAGAACTGCGCGGCATTAGCGATGAAGTCACGTTCACCGGACAGCAGCGCCTGCAATTGCGCGCTCAACAGGGGATAGCCGTTGAGATCACCACCGGCCTGAGAAAGATCGATCATGCCTGTTGCTCCAGCAGCTGTAGCCCGACCCAGTGACGGGCGAATTGATAGGCGCAGCGCCCATTGCGGTTACCGCGCCCCAGCGCCCAACGAATGGCTGCCTTCTCCAGCGCTTCGTCCCAGTTCCAGCTCAGCCCCACCTGGCGCGCCTGCACGTCCACCCAGTGGCGCACCACGATCAGGAAGTGATCCTGGCTGAAGGGATAGAAGGACAGCCACAGACCGAATCGGTCAGACAATGCGATCTTGTCTTCCACCGCTTCATTGGGGTGCAGTTCGCCGTCGACCATTTTCCAGTTCTCGTTGTCGCTCTGCCGCTCGGGCACCAGGTGTCGACGGTTGGAAGTCGCATACAGCAGCACGTTGTCCGGCGCCTGTTCCAGCGAGCCGTCGAGCACACTTTTGAGCACCCGGTAGTCGCCCTCGCCCGCCTCGAATGACAGGTCGTCGCAGAACAGCACGAAGCGTTGTGGCAAACCGGCCAACAACTCCACGACGCGCGGAAGGTCGGCCAGATGATCGCGCTCGATCTCGATCAGACGCAGACCGGCCTTGGCGTGCTCGGCCAGCAGCGCACGCACCAGGGAAGATTTGCCGGTACCGCGCGCGCCCCAGAGCAGCGCATGGTTGGCCGGCATGCCGCTGACGAACTGGCGGGTATTGCGTGCCAGTTGCTCGCGCTGCGCGTCCACACCCAGCAGGTCGCTCAACGACAGGTCGAGGCTGACCTCCAGCGGCATCAGATAGCCGCTGCGGCCATCACGCACCCAGCGCGCGGCCACGCATTTATTCCAGTCCACCTGCGGGCGCAGCGCAGGCAGCAAGGGCTCGAGACGCTCCAGCACCTGCTCGGCGCGGGCGAGAAAATCCAGCAATCGGGAATCCACGGTCTACTACTCCTTATTGCGCAGAGCCGCACGTTGCAGGCTCTGCCGGTACAAGGTCGCTATCAGCTATGCTTGGCAAGGCGCCAAGGATCAGAGACTACGCACGCATTTATGGATATTTCGCTCACCAACCGCCTGTCATTCAAACAGGCCAGCCTAACCGTGCTGGTGGCGTTTATCCTTGGCACGCTGCTGAGCCTTACCCAGGTGGCGATCGATTATGCCAGCGAAGAGGCCTCCATCAACCGCGAGATTCGCGCGTTGCTGGAGATCAGCCACAACCCCGCCGCCCGTATCGCCTACAACATCGACGCGGAACTGGCGCAGGAACTGGTACTCGGCCTGCTCCGCTCTCCAGCGGTGACCCGTGCCGAGCTGATCGACAACAGCGGCCTGGTGCTGGCCAGCGTCAGTCGTCCGCGCAGCGAGAGTCGCTACCGTTTCCTGAGTGACAGCCTGTTTGGCGCCGAGCGTGCATTTCAGGACCCGCTGTTCGTATCCCATGCGCCCCACGAGCCCCTGGGCTTCCTCCGTCTGGAGATCGATACCTACGCGTTCGGCAGTCACTTTCTGCGGCGCTCGCTGCTGACCCTGCTCACCGGTTTCGCACGCAGCCTGTTGCTATCGCTGATCCTGCTGGTGCTGTTCTACTTCATGCTGACCAAACCCCTGACCGGCGTGATTCGCGCACTCAGCCAACGCAATCCGCAAGCGCCGCAGCACCGCCCGGTGCCCTGCCCCAAGGGCCATGAGCGCGATGAAATCGGCATCCTGGTCGAAGTCACCAACCGCCAGCTGTCGAGCATCGCCCAGGAGATCGAGCAAAGACGCAACGCCGAAGACCGGCTGACCCAATACCTCGGCGAGCTGGAGAACATCGTCTCGGCACGCACCGCCGAACTCAAGGCCACCAACGTCCGCCTCAGTCAGTCCAACAGCGAGCTGGAGACCGCGCGCACCACCGCGCTGAACATGGCGCAGGCACGCTCGGCCTTCCTGGCCAATATGAGCCATGAGATCCGCACACCGCTCAACGGCCTGCTGGGTATGCTGGCGTTGGCGCTGGACGGGCCACTCAGCGCCGAACAACGTCAGCAGTTGGGTATCGCCCATGACTCCGGCAAGGTACTGGTGGAACTGCTCAACGACATCCTCGATCTGTCGAAATTCGAAGCCGGCCAGCTCGAGCTGGAAGAAATCCCCTTCGACCTCGGCGTCCTGGCCGAAGAAACCGCCAGTCTGCTGTCGCAGAACGCCGCCAGCGCCGTGGAGCTGACCTGCCTGATCGATCCCGCACTGCCGGCGCAGGTGCTGGGCGATCCGACGCGGGTGCGCCAGATCGTCAGCAACCTGCTGTCCAATGCCCTCAAGTTCACCCGCTTCGGTCGTGTCGACCTGATCGTCGCCAGTAGTACGGACGGCATCAGCATTCGCGTGCGCGATACCGGCATCGGCATTGCCGAAGATGCCCAGGCGCGCATTTTTCAGCCCTTCGCCCAGGCCGAAGTGGGCATTACCCGCGAGTACGGCGGCACCGGCTTGGGCCTGGCGCTGACACGGCGTCTTTGCGAGGCGATGCACGGCAAGCTGACCCTGCAATCGAAGGAAGGCTTCGGCAGCGAGTTCTGCGCCGAGCTACCGTTGCCAGCCCATGCCCAAGCTGCCATGCAGCCCTCCCTGCAAGGCCGCATCGTCGCCATGACGCCGGCCAGCAGCGGCCTGCAGCAAATGCTCAGCCAATGGCTGCCGACCTGGGGCCTGAGCTACCAGCGCCTGGACACCGACGCCAGCCTGCTCGGTGTAGAGGCCGATTTGCTGATCAGCGACTGCCCCGAGTGCCTGCTCGGTATTCGCCCAACGATCACCACCCCCGTGCTGCTGGTCACGGCCTACGGCAATTTCCTGCCGCATGACCAGGCTCAACGGCTCATGCCCCTGCTGCAGATCGCCCGTCCTCTGGCGCGCAACGGGCTGCTACAGATGCTGCGACACATCCTGCAAAGCGACGAGGGCGACCTGGACAGCAGCACCCAGGCGCAAACCAATCGGGAAAGCTTGGCGCGCGTGCTGTTGGTCGAAGACAACCCGGTGAACCAGATGGTCGCCAAGGGCATGCTGACCAAGCTCGGCTATCAGGTGCTGGTCGCCGGTCACGGCGGTGAAGCACTGGAAATACTGGAGCAGCAGCCTGTCGATCTGGTCCTGATGGACTGCAACATGCCGGTGATGGACGGCTACGAGGCCAGCCGGCGCATCCGTAGTAACGGCCGCTGGCCGGAACTGCCAATCGTTGCCCTGACGGCCAATGCGCTGTCCGACGAGCGCGAACGCTGCCGCGCCGCCGGGATGAACGACTACCTGGCCAAACCCTTCCGTCGTGAGGAACTGGCAGCAATGCTCGATGCCTGGCTGCCCAGCGACGTCACTCGCTGAGTCTCGCCAGCAGACGATCCAGGCTGCGGCGCAGCCCCTCCATCTCCAGCAGGTCCTGATCACCGAACTGGCAGAGCAACTGCGCCTTCAGCGGCAGGACCTGCGCCTGCAGTGCCCTGCCGGCCTCGCTCAGTGCCAGATGCACCTCACGTTCGTCCACCTGCGCACGACGGCGCTGCACCAGGCCCATCTGCTCCAGACGTTTGAGCAGCGGCGTCAGGGTCCCTGAGTCCAACTGCAGGCGTTGCCCAAGCGCCTTTAGCGTCGGCTGCTCGGGCGCCCGCTCCTGCCACTCCCACAACACCAGCATCGCCAGGTACTGCGGGTAGGTCAGGCCAAGGGCATCGAGCATCGGCTTGTAGGCGCGAATCACGGCGCGCGAGGCTGCGTACAGCTTGAAGCACAGCTGGTTGTCCAACTGCAGGGTAGCGGTATCGAACGCGGTCATTTCAGCAGCGCTTCGATCTCGCTGCTCAGTTCTTCCGGCTTGGTGGTCGGGGCGAAGCGCTTGACCACCTGGCCATCCTTGCCGATCAGGAACTTGGTGAAGTTCCACTTGATACCCTGACTACCCAGCAGGCCGGGCGCACGCTTTTTCAGCTGGACGAACAGCGGATGGGCATCGGCGCCGTTGACGTCGACCTTCTTGAACAGCGGGAAGCTGACGCCGAAGTTCAGCTCGCAGAACTCCGAGATGGCGCCCTCGTCACCCGGCTCCTGCTTGCCGAACTGGTTGCAGGGAAAGCCCAGCACCACAAGGCCCTTGTCCTTGTATTGCTGCCAGACGTTCTCCAGGCCCTTGTACTGCGGGGTGAAACCGCACTTGCTGGCGGTGTTGACCACCAGTACGGCCTTGCCACCGAAGTCGGCCAGAGTCTTCTGCTCGCCCTTGATGGTGGTGACCGGGATATCGAAAAGCGCATTGCTCATGGAGAGTCGTCCTGAATGGGCTGAAAGTGACGGGCAAAATAGCGAGCAATTAAATTGCATGCAATTTAATTGCTGCAAGATAAGGCATGCAGATATCGTACTATCCGGATGGGTTAGCGGCGCCGCGCATCGCTATTGCTGCCACAGATGAACCCTGCGCGCTGCGTAATCCACGAGGCGATGTATCGCGTTGCACCGATGGTGGTTATCGCGGGGCGGCCATCCGCCGCATCGAGCTCCAAGTTGATCAACAAGCGCGACAGGCGGCTAACCCGCCCTACAAAACGGTGGCGCCCAGGGCTTGCACCAGCGCGGCCAGCGGAGCTGAATCCCCCTGAATACGCACGCGCAAGCCATCGATCTCGCGGCGCATCGGGTAATGCTTGCGCAGGCGGTCGAACGCCGCGCGACGGGTATCGGCATCATCGACCAGGCTACGGCGGAAATCCGCATCATCGCGGCGCGGGTCGTAGACGGCGCGGCACAGGCTGGCCAGCGCCCAGGCTGGATCGGCGCTGCCATCGATGCTCACTTCGCGGAGCCAGGGCGCCGGCAGCAGGTCGGCCAGACTCACCTGCTCAGGTACGCCCAGCACGCGGCAGCAGGCCTGGTAGATCTGCGCGGTTCCGCGCAGCTTGCCGTCCAGGCTGTAGCCAGCAATGTGCGGCGTCGCCAGTTGGCACAGGGCGGCCAACTCGACATCGGCCTGCGGCTCGCCTTCCCAGACGTCCAGCACCGTTTTCAGGTCGGGACGTTGCGGCAGTAACGTGCGCAGCGCGGCGTTGTCCACCACCGCACCACGGCTGGCATTGATCAGCCAGGTTCCCGGCTTCAGCGTCGCCAGGCGAGTCGCATCGAACAGATGGCGCGTCGAAGCGTCCAGCGGCGTATGCAGGCTGATCACATCGCATTCGTCGATGATCTGCTCCAGGCTGACGAAGTCGCCGCCATCGGCAGCCTGGCGTGGCGGGTCGCACACCCGCACCTGCCAGCCAAGACCACGCAACAGATCGACCAGACGCCCACCGACCTGCCCCGCGCCCACCACACCATAGACGCGCACCGCCGGATCGACGCCTTCACGTTCGGCCAGGGTCAGCACGCTGCCCAACACGTAATCCACCACGCCACGGGCGTTGCAGCCTGGTGCACTGCTCCAGGCGATACCGGCCTCGGCGAAGTAATCGAGATCCAGATGGTCGGTGCCGATGGTGCAGGTACCGACGAAGCGGACTCGGCTGCCTTCGAGCAGAGCACGGTTTACCTGAGTGACCGAGCGCACCAGCAGCAGGTCGGCATCGCGCACATCGGCCGCCGTGATGCTGCGCCCAGGCAGACGGCGGATGCTGCCGAACACAGCGAAGAATTCATCGAGCAGGGGAATGTTCTCGTCGGCGACTATGTGCATGACAGGCTCCATCGGGCAGGTCGCCATTCTATGCCAGCGCGGTCCCCAGCGTCGCCCCGCAGGGCGCCCGGCAGAGCCTCACGCCACACTTTCCTGACCGCTGCGTCAAGGCGTAGACTACGCGGTTTCCTGTTATCCCGAAGAGTCGAAATGTCCACCGACACCCGCCTTGGCCGCGTGCGCACGGAACTGCGCAGCCTGCTGATCCTGGCCACGCCCATCATCATCGCCCAGCTGGCGCATACCGCCATGGGTTTCGTCGACACCCTGATGGCCGGGCGCGTCAGCCCGCAGGACCTGGCGGCCGTGGCGCTGGGCAACTCGATCTGGGTGCCGGTGTTCCTGCTGATGACCGGCATCCTGCTGGCGACCACGCCCAAGGTGGCGCAGCGCTTCGGCGCCAGCGAGGAAGCAGCCATCGGCCCGCTGGTGCGTCAGGCACTCTGGCTGGCGCTGGCCGTGGGCGGCAGCGCCGCAGCGCTGCTGTGGAATGCCGAATTCATCCTGCGCACGATGAACGTCGACCCGGCGCTGATCGCTCCGGCCATGGGTTACCTGCGCGCCGTGGCCTGTGGCTTTCCGGCAGTGGCGCTGTACCACGTGTTGCGCTGCTTCAGCGATGGACTGGGCCATACCCGCCCGAGCATGGTGCTGGGCATCATCGGCCTGCTGCTCAACATTCCGACCAACTACATCTTCATCTATGGCAAGTTCGGTGTGCCGGCCATGGGCGGCGTCGGCTGCGGCTGGGCGACCGCACTAGTGATGGGCTTCATGCTGATCGGCATGCTGGTCTGGGTGAAATGGGCGCCCTATTACCGCGCCAGCGCCCTGTTCGCCCATTTCGACTGGCCGCAGTGGACGGTGATCAAACGCCTGTTGAGCATCGGCGTGCCGATCGGTGTGGCAGTATTTGCCGAATCGAGCATCTTCGCGGTGATCGCCCTGCTGATCGGCGGCCTGGGCGCCACCGTGGTCGCCGGCCACCAGATCGCCCTGAACTTCAGCTCCATGGTATTCATGATCCCCTACTCACTGGCCATGGCCGCCACGGTGCGCGTTGGCCAGGCACTGGGTCGCGGCCGGCCGCGCGAAGCACGCTTCGCTGCCGGAGTGAGCATGGGCGCGGCACTGGGTTATGCCTGCCTGTCGGCCAGCCTGATGTTCCTGCTGCGCGAGCAGATCGCGCAGATCTACACTCCGGACAAGACGGTGATCGCCGTGGCAGCGACGCTGATTGTCTACTCCGCGCTGTTCCAGTTCTCCGATGCCATTCAGGTGACTGCAGCCGGCGCGCTGCGCGGCTACCAGGACACCCGAATCACCATGTTGCTGACCCTGTTCGCCTACTGGGGCATCGGCCTGCCGGTGGGGTATGCGCTGGGACTGTCCGACCTGTTCGGCGAGCCGAGCGGCCCCAGCGGCCTGTGGCAAGGATTGGTGGTGGGCCTGACCTGCGCTGCGGCGATGCTCACCGTGCGCCTTGCGCGCAGTGCACGCAAGCGCATTCGCCGAGCCGCCTGAGTGATTGGATAGGCAGGAGATCAGCTCTAGACTGAGCGCATGATTCGACCAGCCCTGCTCCTCTGCTTGCTTCTGCTCGCTGCATGCGGCCCGGCCAACGACGGCCTGGCCCTGCAGAGCGATTACCTCGAACGCCTGCAGCGTTCGCTCGATGCTGCTGACGTCGACGCCTTCGACAGTCGCAGTGTCAGCCAGTACCGCCTGCCGGCCCGGCGTGAGCGGCTTAGCGAGATTCCCGAGCTGCGCATCGGCCTGCTCGATCTGGTCATCGATGCGCGGCGCTGTCCGCATCTGCAGCAGTTGATCAGCCAGCGCAACAGCAGCCTGGGCAAGCAGCTGATGCCTAGCCAGCGCCTGGGCTACGAAGGCGACCTGCTGCGCGCCATCGATGACTGCCTGCCACATCTGCAGGACGACTCCAGCCTCAAGACCACTCTGCAGCGCCTGGCCAGCGACAAGCGCCAGCAACTGCCAGCGGTGTTCTGGAATGCCCTGAACGGCAGCCCGGAATTCGAGAACTATCTGCGCTTTGCCGATCAGGCCTTGCCGGTGGACACGCAGGAAGACAGCGCCGCACTGGACGCACTACAACGGCTGGCCAGCATCGGCGACGGCCTGCCAACCCAGCTACCGCCGAGTGCCGGGGAGTTGGACCCGCTGTTCTTCGCCCTCTACGCCAGCGAACAGGGCGGCCAGTTGATCACCAGCCTGGCCAGCCTGCGCCACACCCTCGACACCGGTAGCGAAATGCTCGAGCAACGCCAACAGAACCGCCCCCTTTGCCCGATGGGCCAGCCGACGCCACGCGGTCGCATCCTGCAGAACATCTTCATCAAGTTCTACGCCGGCGGCCTGCAGCCCTATCTGGCACAGGTCGACCAGCGCGGCCAGCAGTGGCAGGCGGCGCTGCTGCAACTGCAGCCTATAGCGGGCATTCCTCCTGCCACCCGAATGCATCTGCAGCATCTGGCCGGCGAGCAGGATTCGTTATGGCAGGATTTCCGCGCGGCCACGGCGCGCCACGTCAAGGCCTGGCAAACGCTACTGAACAGCTGCGGCCTGGCGCCGGGACAGGCGGGATGGAATAACGCAGTAGAGTCGTAGGGCGGGCTCAGGAGCGAAACGAACAGCCCGCCAAACCTAACTAATCCGCTTTCTTGCGAATCCAGTAGAGGTAGGTGCCGTCTTCCTCCACCTGGCCAATCAGCTCATGGCCGAGAAACACGCAGAACTTGGGGATGTCGCGACGGGTCGAGGGATCGGTGGCGATCACCTTGAGCAAGCCGCCCGGCGACAGGTCGCGCACCTTGTTGTGCAGCATCATCACCGGCTCCGGACAATTCAGGCCGCTGGCATCGAGCAGGTCATCGTGGTTGAGGGTCAGGGCTTCGGACATAGGGGGCTCCACAGGCAGGCGCGCATTGTCGCGCAAAGCTGACCTTCAGGTCACCCTGCGCGCACAACCTTGGATGGGCAGCGCATGCCTGGCAACTGCGGCAAAGTGCCTGCGCTCCAGCGAATCATGGAAGGTTCGCACGCCAGCTTCGGGCGGAGCCCAAAGCGACGCGGGAGTCCGGGCCGGACGAATGTCCGCGCCCGGTTCACTCCGTTATTTGCCGTGCCGACGCAGGTGGCAGGTGACTTCCTCGCGATCGTGATACAGCTGCTTGCAGCCGATGCTGACCTTCAGGCCACGCTCGACCAGCCCCGACTCGATGCGATCGAGCAAACGCCGAACCTCGGCGTAGCGCTGCTTCATCGGCAGTTTGAGGTTGACCACCGCCTCGCGGCACAGGCCCTCGCCCAGCCAGGTTTCGATCATCGCCGCCGTACGGGCCGGCTTCTCGACGATGTCGCAGACCATCCAGTGCACCGGATGGCGCGGGCGGAAGGTGAAACCATCAGCGCGCTGGTGCACGACGAACCCCGAGTACATCAGGCTTTCGGCCATCGGCCCGTTGTCCACGGCGGTCACGCGGATTTCCCGATTGACCAGCTGCCAGGTCCAACCGCCCGGGGCGGCGCCCAGGTCCACGGCGGTCATGCCGGGCGCCAGGCGCTGGTCCCACTGTTCGCGCGGGATGAAATGGTGCCAGGCCTCTTCCAGCTTGAGCGTCGAGCGGCTCGGCGCCTCACGGGGAAACTTCAGACGCGGAATGCCCATGGGCCACATCGCCTGGTTGTCCGCCTCGGCGATGCCAGCGAACACCTCGCGGCCGCTCTTGAAGGTCAGCAGCAGGCGCGGCTTCCTCGCGTCGTCCACCAGCTTGCCGGCCTTGAGCAGCGCCTTGCGCAGCGGCGCCTCGAACTTCTTGCAGAAGGTCGAGAGCTCCTTGCCGTCGTTGGTATCCACCACTTCCAGCCACAGGCTGCCGCACACCGGGTAATCGGCCAGGGCTTCGAGCAACACGCTGATACGATCGCTCTCCGGCAGGCTGACGAACGCGCCGCGCGCCCACTGTCGGGGGAAAATCAGCTGATTGAAGCGCACGCTGCGCATCAGCCGCTCGCTGTCGGCTGCCTCGCTGCAGACGAACTCGGCGCAGGCGCTGCCGGGCTTGGCCTTGGAGTAGCCGGGCACATCCAGCTGCGCGGCCAGGTCGGTGATCTCGGCGCAAACCTCCCCCTCGAAACCGGGGCGGCAATGCAGAAACAGGGTATTCATCAAAGGGTATCCTCGAGGCGCGCATGATACCCGAGACCGGAACCCCGAGCCGCTAAACCTGTCCAGCTACATATGCGCTGTCTGCAGCTACGGACCGGCAAGCTGGCCGCCCCGCGTCGTCGCAACAGACAGGCAGCGCATAACAACCGAAAGGATATGCGCTAGCCAGACCGCCCAAGCCGAACTAGCTTGAAGGTCTGCCGCCATCAGACACAGCCCGAACCGTGCGGGCCCAAGGAGATGTGCAATGCCCTCCCTCGATAGCCTGAACTGCCGCCGCGAACTGAAAGTCGGCGACGCCACCTACCACTACTTCAGCCTGCCAGAAGCCGCCCAGAGCCTCGGCAACATCGACCGCCTGCCCAAGTCGCTCAAGGTGCTGCTGGAAAATCTGCTGCGCAACGAAGACGGCAAGACCGTACAGCCACAGGATCTGCAAGCCATGGTCGACTGGCTGGATAAGCGCGCCTCCGACCGCGAGATCCAGTACCGCCCGGCGCGCGTGCTGATGCAGGATTTCACCGGCGTACCCGCGGTGGTCGACCTGGCCGCCATGCGCGATGCCATGGCCAAGGCCGGCGGCGACCCGCAGCGGATCAACCCGCTGTCGCCGGTGGATCTGGTCATCGACCACTCGGTGATGGTCGACCGCTACGCCTCCTCCAGCGCCTTCCACGACAACGTCGAGCTGGAAATGCAGCGCAACGGCGAGCGCTACGCCTTCCTGCGCTGGGGCCAGCACGCCTTCGACAACTTCAGCGTGGTGCCACCAGGCACCGGCATCTGCCACCAGGTCAACCTGGAATACCTGGCGCGCACCGTGTGGACCAAGGAAGAGGACGGCATCACCCTCGCCTACCCCGACACCCTGGTCGGTACCGACTCGCATACCACCATGATCAACGGCCTCGGCGTTCTCGGCTGGGGCGTCGGCGGCATCGAGGCGGAAGCGGCCATGCTCGGCCAGCCGGTGTCGATGCTGATTCCCGAAGTGATCGGCTTCAAGCTCAGCGGCAAGCTGAAAGAAGGCATCACCGCCACCGACCTGGTGCTCACCGTCACCCAGATGCTGCGCAAGAAAGGCGTGGTGGGCAAATTCGTCGAATTCTACGGTGACGGCCTCGCCGACCTGCCGCTGGCCGACCGCGCCACCATCGCCAATATGGCCCCCGAGTACGGCGCCACCTGCGGCTTCTTCCCGGTGGACGAGATCACCCTGGGCTACCTGCGCCTGTCCGGCCGCCCGGAGGCCACCGTGCAACTGGTCGAGGCCTACAGCAAAGCCCAGGGTCTGTGGCGCGAGCCTGGCGCCGAGCCCGTGTTCACCGACAGCCTGAGCCTGGACATGGGCAGCGTCGAAGCCAGCCTGGCCGGGCCAAAACGCCCGCAGGATCGCGTCTCGCTGGGCCAGGTTCACCAGGCCTTCGACGACTTCGTTGGCCTGCAGCTCAAACCGGCGGCCAAGGAAGAAGGTCGTATGCTCAGCGAAGGCGGCGGAGGTACCGCCGTTGGCGGCGACAAGCAGAGCGGCGCAATCGACTATGAGGACGAGGGCCATACCCATCGCCTGAAAGATGGCGCCGTGGTGATCGCCGCCATCACCTCCTGCACCAACACCTCCAACCCCAGCGTGATGATGGCCGCCGGCCTGCTGGCCAAGAAGGCCGTGGAAAAAGGTCTGCAGCGCCAGCCCTGGGTCAAGAGCTCGCTGGCGCCCGGCTCCAAGGTGGTAACCGAATACTTCGACGCCGCCGGCCTGACGCCCTTCCTAGAGAAACTCGGCTTCGACCTGGTGGGCTACGGCTGCACCACCTGCATCGGCAACTCCGGACCGTTGCGCGACCCCATCGAAAAGGCCATCACCCAGGCCGACCTCACCGTCGCCTCGGTGCTCTCCGGCAACCGAAACTTCGAGGGCCGCGTGCACCCACTGGTGAAAACCAACTGGCTGGCCTCACCGCCCCTGGTGGTGGCCTACGCCCTGGCCGGCAGCGTGCGCATCGACCTGACCCGCGACGCTCTTGGCACCGGCAAGGACGGACAACCGGTCTACCTCAAGGACATATGGCCGACCCAAAGCGAGATCGCCCAGGCCATCGCCCAGGTAGACACCGCCATGTTCCGCAAGGAATACGCCGAGGTTTTCGCCGGCGACGAGAAATGGCAGGCTATCGCCGTGCCCAAGGCCGACACCTATGCCTGGCAGGGCGATTCCACCTATATCCAGCATCCCCCGTTCTTCGAGGACATCGCCGGCGACCCACCACGCATCACCGATATCCGCGAGGCGCGCATCCTCGCCCTGCTCGGCGACTCGGTGACCACCGACCATATCTCGCCAGCCGGCAACATCAAGGCCGACAGCCCGGCCGGACGCTACCTGCGCGAGCATGGCGTGGACAAGGCCGACTTCAACTCCTACGGCTCACGCCGCGGCAACCATGAAGTGATGATGCGCGGCACCTTCGCCAACATCCGCATCCGCAACGAGATACTCGGCGGCGAGGAAGGCGGCAACACCCTGCACGTGCCCAGTGGCGAGAAGCTGGCGATCTACGATGCCGCAATGCGCTATCAGGCCGAAGGCACGCCACTGGTGATCATCGCCGGCAAGGAATATGGCACTGGCTCCAGCCGCGACTGGGCGGCCAAGGGCACCAACCTGCTGGGCGTCAAGGCGGTGATCGCCGAGAGCTTCGAGCGTATCCATCGCTCCAACCTGGTGGGCATGGGCGTGCTGCCGCTGCAGTTCAAGCCGGGCACCGACCGCAACAACCTGAAACTGACCGGCAAGGAAGTGCTGGCCATCGAAGGGTTGGAAGGCGTGGAGCTGCGCCCGCAGATGCCGCTGACGCTGGTCATCACCCGCGAAGACGGCAAGCATGAGGAAGTCGAAGTGCTCTGCCGCATCGACACCCTCAACGAAGTCGAGTACTTCAAGGCCGGCGGCATCCTGCATTACGTGCTCCGGCAGATGATCGCCAGTTGATGGACCCGCCCCGCTACTGCGTAGTGGGGCATGCCAACCTCCGTCGGGCCACGGATGGCCGATGTCGTGACAGAAATGTGACGCCATTCAAAAAGCGTTTACACTCGCCAAAACGCATTCAGCCCTCAACTTTGCCGTTCGTCGGCCGATTACAGGGGCATTACAACGACGGATACCTGCCATGCGTAACAACCAGCCGGTCACTCAGCGTGAGCGTACCTTCCCTGCACAACAGCGCCTGATATCCACTACCGACCTCAAGGGCCAGATCACTTACTGCAACGACGCCTTCGTCGACATCAGTGGTTTCAGCCGCGAAGAGCTGCTGCGCGCGCCGCACAACATCGTGCGCCACCCGGACGTGCCGTCGGCCGTCTTCGACCACATGTGGACGACCCTGAAGAAGGGCCGCCCATGGATGGGTATCGTCAAAAACCGCAGCAAGAATGGCGACCACTACTGGGTCAACGCCTACGTCACCCCGATGACCGAGAACAACCAGGTCGTCGGTTACGAATCCGTCCGCGTCAAACCGACAGCCGAGCAAGTGCGCCGCGCCGAAGCCCTGTATGCACGCGTCAATGCCGGCAAGTCGGCCGTCCCTGCCAGCAATCAGTGGTTGCCCGTAGTCCAGGCGTGGATGCCATTCATCATGGTCAGCCAGATCGGCTTCCTGATCGGTCACTGGATCGGCAGTAACTGGGGCTTCATCCTCGCCGCCCTGCTCTCCGTGCCGCTGGGCCTGGCCGGTATCGCCTGGCAGACCCGAGGTATCAAACGCCTGTTGCGCATTGCCGAGCAAACCACCTCCGACCCATTGATCGCGCAGATGTACACCGACAGCCGCGGCGCCGAAGCGCGCCTGGAAATGGCCATGCTCAGCCAGGATGCTCGACTGAAAACCTGTCTCACCCGCCTGCAGGACACCGCCGAACAACTCACCCAGCAGGCGCGTGAAGCCGACAAGCTGGCGCACAACAGTTCCGATGGTCTCGAACGCCAGCGCCAGGAGACCGAGCAAGTCGCCACTGCCGTCAACGAAATGGCTGCCACCACCCTGGAAGTGGCCAGCAACGTTGCCCGTACGGCCATCGCCACTCAGGAAGCCAACCGCCTGACCGGCGAAGGCCGCACCATCGCAGCGGAAACGCGCGAAGCCATCCAGCGTTTGTCCCAATCGGTGGGCGATACCGGTGAAACCGTGACCCGCCTGGCCCAGGACAGCAACGAAATCGGCGGCGTGGTCGACGTGATCAAGGGTATCGCCGACCAGACCAACCTGCTCGCCCTCAACGCCGCCATCGAAGCCGCGCGCGCTGGCGAAATGGGCCGCGGCTTCGCCGTGGTGGCCGACGAGGTTCGCTCGCTGGCGCAACGTACCGCCGAATCCACCGAGCAGATCCATGGCCTGATCGCCAAGCTGCAGCGCACCGCTGAAGAGGCCGTACTGACCATGGAGATCGGCCGCAAGCAGGCCGACGAAGGTGTCGAGCGCGTGCTGCAGGCCGATCAGGCGCTGTCAGGCATCAGCGACTCGGTCGCCAATATCGCCGACATGGCTAACCAGATCGCTGCTGCTGCGGAAGAGCAAAGCGCCGTCGCTGACGAGATCAACCAGAACATCACCACCATCGCGCAATTGGCCGACCAGACCGCTGGCGAAGCGCAAAGCACCGCCAAACTCAGCGAAGCCCTGACCAACACCGCACAAGGCCAATACGCTCTGGTTGAACGCTTCAACCGCTGAACCATAAGGCGCAGCGTTTTAACCGCTGCGCTTTTTTCGTTCGCTTGTAGCTCCCTGCCCTGAAAGAAAGTAAGTTGGCGCCCCGCAGTTTAAAACACAATGGCATGGATGCTTGCCCGCTATCGGGCAATGCCGTTTCGGGCTCACAGGCTCACCAACCCGAGGAAAGGAAATCCAAGCATGTCTCGAGAAGACATTCTCACCGTTGCACTACGTCTGTTTGCCATCTACCTCGTGATCGGCGCCTTGCAGCTCGTAGGACAGGCTTCAGCCACGGACATCAACCTCCCGACCGGCAGCCTGATCGTGGCCATTATCCTGTCGATTATCTTTCCGCTACTCATCGCCGCGCTGCTTTGGCTGTTGCCATTGCGTATCGCCGCGATACTCTTGCCAGGCATTAACCAGCAACACACGGCCCTCTCGACCGGTACGGTTCCGGCACTGGAGATCGGTTGCATCCTCATAGGGCTCTGGCTGCTGGCCTCGTCACTGTCGGACTCGACCTACTGGGTCATCACCCTGATCGCCGCGCTGAATAACGAATGGGGCCTGCAAATAATTCCCATGCAGGACCTGGCCAGCATGGCCGCAACGCTCATGCAGTTGGGCCTCTCCGCGTGGCTGCTGCTGGGCTATCGCGGAATACTGAAATTCGTCATGCGCCTGAGGTCGCGAGAAGTTTCGCAACCTTGAATTGCGCATTGCCGACAAGCCATGGAAAGGCGAGCCTGAGCGCGCTCCTCGCCAAGAAACTCAAAGGCGACTCCTGGCTGTTCCCTGCCGAATCATTCCGTGGTCGCCCTGCTGTCCCCTCCCCCTCGCTTGGGTGCATTACGTAACCAGGATTTCACCGTTCTAGCTATTTGCGATGATACGGAGCTGAAGTTGTGCTGGAGAACAGCTCATGAAATACACCAACCTGATCGCCCTCTTAGTACTGATGGGCTTGTTCACGTTCTCGATCACCTATTCACCTATCTACGGAAACTGGCGTTATGTCGGCGCTGACGGAGTGACGCTGACAGGCGAAATTCATCCCAGATGCCGACAGGCCCAACGCTTCAGCTCTTTCTACGGGCCCTGCCCCTTATTGCTGACGCTGCTAGGGCGTAATTCCTCGTATGACTACGGCGATCTACCGGAGAGTGGCAACGGCGTCAGCGTGATTCTCTATCGACAAAACCAACACAGCTCTCCCTGCCAAATTTATGCTGCAAAAAATCGGGAGGTTCTCACTGCAGCCGACGTTTCCCTCGGCGGCAGAACGTATCAACGGAGAGAGGGAGGGATGCTCCCCGACTTCAATCTAGAGGTACAAAGAGCTGGCGAACGGCCTTCTGGCGGACGACTCGATTATGGCGCCCATGGCGAACTGGTTGCCTGGAGCACATGGGGAAACGACGTTGATCAGCGCTGGCAATGGAATGAAGAGCAGTCTCAGTTCGTAGTGCCTGGAGAGCGTCGCTACAACGACGGGCTATCCGAATGGATCATGCCCGTCGTCCACTCAGTCCTGCAGGACGGCGAAGATCCCACCGCTCACAATGCCGCAATCCGTGAACAGGCCGAGGCCTGGCGTGTGCAGCAAGTGGACTACTTCAGCCAACTGCTCGGCACCCCGATCCCCATGAACTGCAATGACCTGACAGGCTGGCTTCTCCCTCGTGAGAAAACTGAAAATACAGACGAACATGCTGGCGGGAAAACGGCTACTCGGGAATGAGGTAGCCTTACTGCACCCTGCCAATTAGCCTGGACTCACGTGATACCTTTCATAGTCCAACCACTACTAGCTAGCGGTTATCTAACATGGTCTATAACCTCCCAAACAACTCACCGCCTCGCTGCATCCCGCGAGCTAGAGAAGGATCTTGAACATGTTCAGGAGGGTTATCCACCAAAGTCATTCGCAGGCATGTACCATTTAGTGTCGATTTATAGTTAGACATACAAAGGAAAATACATGGACGACGTAGCGTACGAGAAACTTGAATCTCTTTGTGGTGATTTCCAAAGACAGTGGATCTCCCTATTGCGAGACACGCTAAAGGCGAGATCGAGTACAAGGGTGGCAGTTACAGGCCATTCGTCGCTTTCACAGACGATGCTGAACAACCATCGTTAGTTATTGAACCTAACGGCCCTCAATTCCATGAATACGCATTTGGTACGACCGAAGAGGCCTATGAATAAAATTCTCTACATCAACGGCCTAACAAATGGTTCAAGTCGTTCGCTGCGCTCACAGGGACGGGCTAAAGCCCGCCCCTTTATCAAACGTTAGGAAACATCATGGTGTTTTGTGCTGTTTGCAAAGCCATACAAGCGCTTGCACTCCTCACCATAGGAGCAATAGTGATTTTTATTGCCGGACTGACATGGAGTTACTATTTTGATGTGACATCGGGTACAGAACCATTCAGCTCATCAAACTGGATGGATCTTTCTAATCCGTACAAAATCACCAATGACCCTGGTTGCGTGCGCGGAGGAATGGCATTGGATTTAATTCAAAAAGAAATTCTGAAAAGAAAAACCAAAGAGCAGGTCGCTGAAACTCTCGGAATCCCAGATAAAATCTCTGACTCAACATTTTCATATGAGCTAGGGCAGTGCTCTGGCTTAGGCTGGCATAACTCTCTACTGGTAATTAAATTCATGAACAACTCCGTTCACAATCTAAAAATCGTGCGAGATGCCTCCTAACAACTGGCCCAAACCGTTCTCTTCATTCACTCGGACCCGGGTAAAGCCGGCCCCTTAACCAAAGCATGGCCCCCCAATGCCCTTCTCGCCCAACGAACACCAAGCCCTTCTAAACGTTAAAGGCGTAGGCCCGACCGTCGTGCAGCGCCTCGAGCAGATCGGCATCGACTCGCTGCACGAGCTGGCCAAAGCGAGCGTCGGCGATATCGTCACCGCAGTAGCGGGCCAACTTGGCTCGACCTGCTGGAAAAACAGCCCGCAAGCACGCGCAGCTATTCAAGCTGCCATCGATCTGGCCAAATCACGCCAGTAACTCCCTCACTTTCACTGCCAAGGAGTCCGGCATGCCTGCACACGAGAAGATCAATTACGTCGAATACCCCAGCCGCGATCTGCCGGCCACCAAGGCCTTCTTCCAGGCCGCTTTCGGCTGGCGCTTCACGGACTACGGTCCCGATTACGCCGCCTTCGCCGACGAAGGTCTGGATGGCGGCTTCTTCAGCGCCGAGATGTCTGCACGTAGCGACAACGGCAGCGCATTGGTCGTGTTCTACAGCGCAAAGCTGGAGGACACCCTGACCAAGGTCGAGGCTGCCGGTGGGGAGATAGTCAAACCGATCTTTTCCTTTCCCGGTGGCAGGCGCTTTCACTTCGTCGAACCAGGCGGCAATGAGTTCGCCGTATGGTCGGAGCCGGACGACCAATAGTCGTCCCACCGCTGAGCAACACCGCCGCTGTCATATGCAGGCGAGTACTTGGAACCGACGACGGAGACAATCTGTAACGCTTGAAGCCCTATGTTTGCAGACCGTCGTTTGACCGCCAGCCAGCTCGCCATTAACGTCCCAGCCTTTCCGCTTTCGGGCGAGCATAGCCCTCGCCTGAACCATGGAAGATACCTGCATGAACAAAAAGGAGGCATGGGATGCGCATCATGGTGATCGGCGCGAGCCGGGGTCTTGGCCGTGCGCTGGTAGAGGGCTTGGCGCAGAGCCATGAGCTGATCGGGGTTTCCCGTAGCCGTCCGGCCGATCTGGCTCCGGACATACAATGGATCGAAGCGGACATGAGCGCTCCGCTGCGAGCGGTGGATGCCATCGAAACCCAGGCACCGCAAAAGCTGGACGCGATCATCTACAACCTGGGTATCTGGGAAGCTCGCGCGTTCGAGGATGATTACAGTTTTCTGCAGGATGACGACGCACAGATTCTCGAGATGGTCAGCGTCAATATCGGCGCGACCTTGCTGCTGCTCAAACGCCTGCTACCGCGCCTGCTCGGCGGCGCCAAGCCGCAACTGATCCTCACCGGCTCCACCTCGGCCCTGCCGCAAAGTGGCCGCCCGGAAGTCACCTTCGGCGCCAGCAAGTTTGCTCTCAAAGGCATTGCCGAAAGCCTGCGCGAAGGTTTTCGCGATCAGCGCCTGGCCGTCACCTGCCTGCAACTGGGCTACCTCAATACCCTGGATGGCTTGCAAACGCCGGTCGAACAGGCCGCACAAAATGGCGAGGGTCAGTTGATTCCGCTGCACGATGTGGTGGCCTTGGTGCAAGTGTTGCTGAACCTGTCCGAGGCCAGTTACGTACGCGAGCTGGTGCTGCCAGCGATTGCCGACGAACGTTTCTGAAGCGAGAACATTGATGCCCGATCTTTCTGTCACCCTGACGACACCGCGTCTCGTACTGCGTCCTCTACAAGCGGCGGACGCTCCGGCGCTATTCGCGATTTTTTCCGATCCGCAGGTCATGCAGTACTGGAATACGCCGCCTTGGGATTGCGAGGCCGTGGCAGGGGATTACATCCGCGAAGAACAGCAGGCCATGCACGATGGCCAGCGCCTGACGCTGGCCATCGTCGACAGGATAAGCGCCGAGCTGATCGGCAAATGCCTGCTTTTCAACTACCACCCCGAGTCACGCCGCGCGGAGATCGGCTTTGGCATTGCATCTTCAGCCTGGGGCAAGGGGTACGTTCAGGAGGCGGCCGGCGAGCTGCTGCGCCACGGATTCGAAACCCTGGAGCTGAACCGCGTCGAAGCGGAAATCGATCCGAGCAACGCCGCCTCCGGACGCGCGCTTGAACGCTTGGGATTCAGTCAGGAAGGGCTGCTGCGCCAGCGCTGGATCATAGACGGTCAGGTATCGGATTCTGCGCTCTATGGCTTGCTGAACGAAGATTGGCGCAGCCGACATAGCCACCAATGAGTCGTGAGCAACAGGTGAAGCCAAGCAGAGAGTCGAGCATATCCGCCTGATGGCACGCTCCTGCGGCAAAGCCTCAACCCGACTCGTAGGCGTTGCGCCCAGTAACGGGCAGGCATCAAAGCCCAGCCAGTTTCAACCAGTGCGCGTAGAAGCCCTCGGCAACATGGTTCAATGCCCTCACCTTCTCGCCCAGACCTTCGCTCATCTCGTCTATGCTCTGCTGACTGGGCTGGCCGGCATCGAGCAAATGCGCCCAGTCGTCTAGCCAGAGCGCGATCAGATCTTCGGTCATTTCCGGATGCCCCTGCAGCGCCAGAACCTTATCACCCCAGGCGAACGCCTGGTTGTCGCACCAGCGGCTGCTCAACAGAGGCTGGGCCCCCTCCGGCATGGTGAAAGTGTCTCCGTGCCACTGGAAGATGCTGAACGACTCGGGCAAATGCGCCAGCCAGGGGCTGCCAGCAGACTCAGCTCGACGTTCGAGGATTTGCCAGCCGGCTTCGGTATAAGGCATGCGGCGCACGCTGGCACCTAGTGCCCTGGCCAACAACTGACCGCCCAGGCAGTGACCGATGATGGGAATATCACGCTCGATAAAACGCTGCAGCGCAGCCACTTCTTCAGCGATCCAGGGCAGCGGATCGTTGACGCTCATCGGCCCGCCCATCACGGCGACCGCCTTCGGCCGCTCCAGGTCGTAACCATGCAGTTGGCCCTGGTCGACGCGCAGCACATCGAAGCTGCAACCACGGAGCTCCAATACCTGCGCCAGGTGCGCTGGCGGGCAATAATCGATATGAGTCAGGATCAGAACATCGGCCATAAGCACCTCCGCCGCGCAGTCTGCGCGAGAAGGGTTGGCAAGTCGAGATGGACTGGGGTTGAAGCCACCGACCGGATAACCGGCCGGTGGTCTGTACTGGCGAATACCGCTGTATTCGCCTTTGGCTACCTGGGAAACGTGCCTACGCATCGACGATGCGGCTTAAACAGGCCCGTGCAGGAGTCCGATCAGAATGCTCAGTGCAACACATAAAGCCGTACACAACTCCGACCGGCCCTCGCCTGCTTTGCCTTGCCTCACCTTCGCTCGGCAACTTTTCTTACAGCCCCTCACGCATGGCTGACGCTTTCACCTCCTGCGTTACGCCCCAGCCGTCCATCTTGCCGCCCAGCGGAACGACGATGGACTCGAGGTCATGTTCGAACTCGCCGATACCGGCATGGGTGGCGTACATCACTTTGCTGATCTGCAGGTGCCAGACGCCGTCCTCACGGGCGGATATCTGGGCATTGAGCGACTCGCCGCGAAAGTTTCTGGCCGCCATTCTGGCCCGTTCCTCATCGGGAAAAATGGCGTAGAACTCGATCGGGTGAAACCGGGCGAAGTCGAATCCCCCCTCTTTCATCCGACGCAACACCGAAGTGCTGGAGTCTTCGTGGAAGGCTGTGCTCATAAACGACCCCCTCTCAGGCTATGGATGGATTAACCGCTTTCCCAATGCGACCGCCCTGAGGACGGTGTCGCGGCCCCTGCGAGCACCTCTGAATGGATCCTGGAGGTCCCCGGATGGTGCCGCCCCGAGAATCGAGCAGGTGCTCGATGTGTCTACTGCAAGCGTATCGACGACTGCCCAGCAGAACGCCAGACTGAAACCGTCTACACAAGCGTAGTCGCTGAATGAAGGTTTCGCGCCATGCGCAAAACCTTTGTGACAAAACCGGCGACCAGCGGCAATTGGCCAGTCCGGATGCCCAGCTAGCGACTGAGCCAGCCCATCAACAGCCTGTTGATCCAGCCTGGTGCGATTTGCCCAAGGTTGAACAGCACACCGAACTGCAGCCCAACCGGGCGATGCACCAGGCTGCGTTGGGCTTGCTGCCATGCGGCTTCGGCGATCTGCTCGGCCTCCAGGCGCACGCCCAGGCGGCGCATCACCGCTGGGCGCTGAGCCTGGTTGCGAACCATCGGCGTGTCGACGAACGGCGGCATCAGGTCGCCAACGCGAATGCCATGTTCGCGCCACTCCAGCTCCAGTGCCTCGGTCAGGCCACGTATGGCGAACTTGCTGGCCGAGTAGCTGGCCAGTTGCGGCACGCCGTACAGCGCCGAAGCCGAGCCCATATTGATCACCTGCGCCTCTGGGGTGGCCTTGAGATAGGGAAAGGCCGCATGGCAGAGGTTGAGTACGCCGAGGACATTGATCTCGACCAGGCGCGTGTGCTGCTCCAGCTCGATATCAGCAAAAGCGCCGGTGTGCAGAATGCCAGCGCCATTGAACAGCAGCCGTAGCTGACCGCCGCTGTGCGCACAGAACTCGGCGAGCGCGGCCTGCACTGCCGCGGCATCCACCACATCCAGGCGGCTATGCCAGGCATCTTCCAACTCCGCGGCCAACGCCACCAGCGCACTCGCATCGACATCGAGCAACCCGACACGCCAGCCCCGCGCATGAAAAAGCCGCGCAGTGGCGGCGCCAATGCCCGATGCAGCGCCGCTGATGAGGATGTTACCCATCACACGCCCCGCTCACGAAGAAAGGCCGCCACGCGGGCAATGGCGTAATCCGCAGCGCGCAACATGCCGACATGGGCCTGGAATACGTGCCACAGCCCCGGATATCGCTCCAGGCGTACATCCGCGCCAGCCGCCTTGGCTCGCTCGGCCAGACGCAGGCTGTCGTTGAGCAGCAGTTCGTCTTCGCCGACCTGAATCAACGTCGGTGGCAAGCGGCTGAGATCGGCGAACACCGGTGAGATGCCCGGATCGTTACGCGGGAGCTCAGGTGGGCAATAAAGCTCGGCGGCCTGTTCGATCCAGCTGGGGTGGATCAGCGGATCGCCGGCTGGAGGCTCGTGCATCTGCTCGCCAGTGAAGTCGGTCGCAGGCGAGAAGCACACCAACGCAGCGGGCGCCGGCAGGCCGCCTTCGATGATGCTTAGGCAGCCGACCAGGCTCAGGTTGCCGCCCGCCGAGTCGCCGCCTATGGCGATCTGCTCTGGCCGATAGCCTGCCTCAAGCAATGCCTGGTAGGCGGCCACTACATCATCACGCGCAGCGGGATAGGGATGCTCCGGCGCCAGGCGATAGTCCAGCGCACAGACCTCCAGGGAGCCGCGCTTGGCCAGGCTGGCGCAGATGCCCCGGTGCGTATCCGGCCCACCGATCATGAAGGCGCCACCGTGCAGATAGAGCAGCACGCTGCCGCTGCGGACTGGCGGCCGATGCCATTCGCATGGCCGTCCGCCCAAGGTTGCGGCGCTACGGCTGACTCCGCGCGGCGTCAGGGTAATGGCGGTAAGCACGCGCAATATGCGTCGTTGCGCCGGCACGGGCATAGGCGGCCGCACCAGACCGCGAAAGAACAGGCGCAGAAAGCCGCGCAACAAGCCGCGCAGCAGCATCTGCTCGGCGGCCGGGGCTTTGAAATCAGCGGACGCAGTCATAGTCGACAAGCTCCGGAGTACGGGTCATGAGGCGATAGGTGAAGGTGAAACCCGGCCAGTTGTTGGTGTTCTTGCCGGTAGCGGTCTTGTACCAGCTGTCGCAGCCCTGTTCCCATATCGTTCGATGAGTCGCCTGCTGCAGATCGGCGTTGTAGTTGCGTTGTACTGCCGGACGCAGATCGAGATAGCGCAGCCCCTGTTCACGTAGCACCCGCAGGCAGCCCAGCACATACGCGTACTGGCTCTCCAGCATGTAGAGAATGGAGTTGTGGCCAAGGTTGGTGTTCGGCCCATAGAGCAGAAACAGATTGGGAAAACCGCTGACGCTGATGCCCTTGTAAGCCTCGGCGCCGTCCTTCCAGGCCTGGTTCAGGTCTACACCACCGAGGCCGCGAATACGCATCGGCGCGAGGAAATCGGTGGCCGTGAAGCCAGTGCCGTAGATCAGCACGTCGCAAGGATGCTCACGCCCATCAGCCGTCACCAGCGAATGCTCGCGCACCTCACGAATCGCCGAGTCGACGATCTGCACATTGGCCTGCGCCAACGCCGGGAAATAGTCATTACTGATCAGGATGCGCTTGCAGCCCATAGGATAGTCCGGTTGCAACTGTGCACGCTTGCTGGCATCGGGTATCTGGCGCCGCAAATGGCGAGTGAAACTGTGACGAAACAGGCGCATCAGCCAGGGAAAGCGGACGAAAGCTACCGCCCGCCCCTCGTGATGCAGGTATTGCAGCAGGCGGTCGACACGCTGCCACAGGGGGAAATGCTGTTTCAGGGCAATTTCCCAGCCCCGATAGACGCGATCCGGCTTGGCCAGCACATAAGCGGCCGAACGCTGGAACAGATGCAGGCTGGCAACTTTCGGCTGAATCTGCGGCACGAACTGGATAGCCGACGCGCCGGTACCAATTACCGCTACGCGCTTGCCGGCCAGATCCAGATCATGGCGCCAGCGCGCCGAGTGAAAAGTCTCGCCGCGGAAGTTCTCCAGGCCCGGCAGCCTCGGGTAGGCCGGGCGATTGAGCTGGCCGCAGGCACTGACCAGCGCCTGCGCCTCGATCACCTCGCCTCCCGCCAGCTCGACCTGCCAGACGCCCCGCTCGGCATCGAATGCCGCGCCAAGCACCTCACTGTTCAGGCGAATGTGCGGGCGTAACTGATACTTCTCCACGCACTGCAGGATATAGGCATGGATTTCCGCCTGTGGCGCGAACTTGCGCGACCAGTCGTGCTTGGGCTCGAAGGAAAAGGAGTACAGGTGCGAAGGCACGTCGCAGGCAGCTCCCGGGTAGCTGTTGTCGCGCCAGGTGCCGCCGACCTCGCCAGCCTTTTCCAGCAGCAGGAAGTCCTTCTCACCGGCCTTGCGCAACTGCATGGCCAGGCCGAGGCCAGCAAAACCGCTGCCGATGATCAACACGCGCCATGGCGCGTTCGTACGGGGGTGGTTATTCATTGTGATGACCCGTGTATGACGATGAGCTGATGCTACTTGCCTTGCCCTGCCCGGGTTATGGCATAGTCGGCCAGGATATTGTGATTTTCGGACAACCTATGTCAGCACCCTGGCCCGCCCGACGCAGCATCATTAGCATCCAGTTGCTCACTCAGTTGGGGCTCGATCTTGGCCTAAGCCTGGACAGGTGCCTGCAGGAAACAGGGCTCAGCCCAGTGCAGTTGTCCAGCCTGAATGGGGAGATCGAAGCGCAGCGCGAACTGCAACTGATAGCCAACCTGGTCGAGGCACTGCCCGCTGTAGCCGATCTGGGGCTGCAAGCTGGCAGGCGCTATCACGTGACCAGCTACGGCGCCTGGGGTTACGCCATTCTCAGCAGCGCCACAGTGCGCCTGGCCGCCGAGCTGGGCCTGCGCTATCACGGCCTGACCTATGCGTTCACCCGTATCAGCCTGAGCGTGGATGACAGCATCGCCAGCCTGAACTTCGACGACAGTGCACTCCCTCCGCGGCAGCATGACTTCATCGTGCAACGCGACATGCTCGGCGCTCTGGTGGTCGTGCGCGAACTGCTCGGCAGCACGCTGCGGCTTCTGGACGTGGAACTGCGCCAGGCCGCTCCGGCCGATCTTTTACCCTTCATCACCGCCTTCGGCCAGACGCCCCGCTTCGGCGCGCCATGCAATCGAATGGCATTCGCCGCCGAGCTGCTGGACAACCCACTGCCGCGGGCCAACCCGCAACTGGTCAGCGCCTGTGAGCAGCAATGCCAGGCATTGCTGGCACGTCATCAATGGTACCAGGGCCTGGCCGGGCGCGTACGCCAGTTGCTGCTGCAATCGCCAGGACAGATTGCCGACATGGAACGGGTAGCAGGCCATCTGCACCTGAGCAGCCGCACCCTGCGTCGACGTCTGATCGAAGAAGGCACCAGTTTCCGCACCTTGCAGGACGAAGTTCGCCAGGCCCTGGCCGAGGAACTGCTTGCTGCCGGAGGCCTGAGCCTGGAGGAAATCGCCGAACGCCTGGGTTATGGCGAACTGTCCAATTTCATCCATGCATTCAAACGCTGGAAAGGCACGACACCGGGGCGCTATCAGCGTCAGCGGAACGGCTGAAACCTGCTACCACTTGCGCCGCCCAGTCGCTTCCAGCGCCAGCAGGCGCATATCGGCCTCGGCCAGCAGGGCCAGGCGTTCGCCTTTGTCCAGGCGCTTCCAGCCTTTGATCTCCTCACGGCTACGACCACAGCCGAGGCAGATGTCTTTTTCGAATTCACACACCTTGATACACGGGCTCTTGCTCATCGGCTCTCCTCGAACGACAAGAATCGGATGAGCGCCAGAATAAAGGCCAGGTAACAGGCGGTGAGATTGAAGTATTCGATGAGCGACTTAAACGCCGTCAATGCAGCGGCTGATCACCGTCCAGCTCGACCGAGTCATTTTCGGCCGCTTCATCCGCCCCTTCTTCAGCCAGGCGCAGGTCATCGAAGTCGGTCTTGAGCCCTTGTTCCATGTCGTCCAGCTCGGCCAAAAGGCTGCGAAAACTGGTTTCCTCGCGCGGCTCAGTAGCTTCGCCGTCCGCCTGCAAAGCCAGGTCGGCGCGCGCCTGCAAGCCTGCCGGCACTTCGGCGTCTTCATCCAGCGCCAGCTCCGGTTCGGGCTCCAGTTCACGCAGGGCTGCGAGGGGTGGCAGTTCGTCGAGACTCTTCAGGTTGAAATGATCGAGAAAGCCCTTGGTGGTGGCGAACATCGCCGGGCGCCCTGGCACATCGCGATAGCCCACCACGCGAATCCACTCGCGCTCCAGCAAGGTCTTGGTGATGTTGCTGTTGACTGCGACACCGCGCACGTCTTCGATTTCACCGCGTGTAATAGGTTGCCGGTAGGCGATCAGCGCCAGGGTCTCCAGTAACGCACGGGAATACCGCTGCGGCCGCTCCTCCCAGAGCCGGCCGACCCAGGGGGCGAAGCGCTCGCGCACCTGCAAGCGATAGCCCGAGGCCACTTCCTTCAGCTCGAAGGCACGACCTTCGCAGGACTGCCGCAGGACCTCCAAAGCGGCCTTGAATTGCTCGGGCTCGGGCCGCTCGCCCTCCTCGAACAGCTCGAAGAGGCGCTCGAGCGACTGCGCCTTGCCGGAAGCCAGCAGAAAGGCTTCGAGCAACTGGGCCAGGTCTTTGGGATCGTTCAGGTTCATTCGGCACGGGCTCGGACGTGGATGGCGGCAAACGGCTCATTCTGCACCAGCTCGACCAAAGATTCCTTGATCAACTCAAGGACTGCCATGAAGGTCACCACCACGCCAAGCCGGCCCTCCTCGGCAGCGAAGAGCTCGACGAACGGCACAAAAACCCCACCTTTGAGGCGTTCCAGCACCTCACTCATACGCTCGCGGGTGGACAGTGCCTCGCGGGTGACCTGGTGGCTTTCGAACATGTCGGCGCGGCGCAGCACCTCGGCCATCGACAGCAGCACCTCCTCCAGGCTGACGTCCGGCAACAGCTTGCGTGCCCGGGCTTCTGGAGCGTCCAACTTCGGCACCGTCACGTCGCGGCCTACACGCGGCAGCTCATCGATATTTTCGGCCGCAGCCTTGAAGCGCTCGTACTCCTGCAGACGGCGAATCAGCTCGGCGCGCGGGTCGTCCTCCTCCTCCTCGGTCTCGGCCGAGCGCGGCAGGAGCATGCGCGACTTGATCTCGGCAAGCATGGCCGCCATGACCAGGTATTCCGCGGCCAATTCCAGGCGCACCGACTTCATCAGTTCGACATAGCCCATGTACTGCTTGGTGATTTCGGCCACCGGAATGTCGAGGATGTCGATGTTCTGCTTGCGAATCAGGTAGAGCAGCAGGTCGAGCGGCCCTTCGAAAGCTTCGAGGAAGACTTCCAGGGCATCCGGAGGGATGTACAGGTCCAGCGGCAGCTCGGTGACCGCCTCGCCATAGACCAGGGCGAACGGCAGCTCCTGCTGCGCGCCGGCCTGACTGTCCGCGACTGGCGTGACGGTTTCACTCATTGACTGGCGCTCCTTCAACGATGATTCAGGCCCATGGCCATGCGCACCTCGGCCAGGGTTTCACGGGCTTGGTCACGTGCGCGTTCGGCGCCTTCGGCGAGGATGCTGCGCACTAGGTCCGGGCTGTCCTCGTAATCGATAGCGCGTTGCTGCAGCGGCGCCAGCTCGGTCTGCAGGGCCGAGCACAGCGCGTTCTTGCAATCGAGGCAGCCAATCGAGGCGCTGCGACAACCGTCGATGACCCAATGCAATTGCTCGTCAGTGGAATACAACTGGTGCAGCGACCAGACCGGACAACGCTGCGGCTCACCCGGGTCGTCACGGTGCACACGCGCAGGATCGGTCGGCATGCGCCGCAGCTTTTCCTCAATCTCGACATCGCTGTCGCGCAGGAATATCGCATTGCCGCTGGACTTGGCCATCTTCTGCCCATCCAGCCCGGGAACCCTTGAGAACTCGGTGAGAAGTGGCTGCGGCTCGCTCAGGATTACCTTGCCGCCACCCTCCAGATAGCCGTACAGGCGCTCCTGATCACCCAGGGTAATGCTGGTCTGCTCCTTGAGCAGGGCCCGCGCCGTCTCCAGTGCCTGGGTATCGCCCTGTTCCTGATAAGCCTTACGCAGGTTGCTGTAGAGCTTGCCGACTTTCTTGCCGAGCTTGCCAATGGCAGCCTCCGCCTTGAGCTCGAAATCCGGCTCGCTGCCATACAGATGGTTGAAGCGGCGGGCCACTTCGCGGGCAAATTCGATGTGGGGGAGCTGGTCCGCTCCGACCGGCACCTGACCGGCGCGATACAGCAGGATGTCCGCCGCCTGCAGCAGTGGATAGCCGAGAAAGCCATAGGTGGAGAGGTCCTTGCCGCTCTGGCGCTCCTGCTGCTCCTTGTAGGAGGGCACGCGCTCGAGCCAACTGAGCGGGCAGATCATCGACAGCAACAGGTGCAGCTCGGCATGCTCCGGCACTTGCGACTGCACGAACAGTGTTGCGGAGCTGGGGCTGACACCGGCAGCCAGCCAATCCACCGCCATGTCCATGACATGCTGGGAAAGCCGGCCGGCATCGGCGTATTCGGTGGTCAGCGCATGCCAGTCGACGATGCAGAAGAAGCAGTCGTACTCGTGCTGCAACCTGACCCAGTTCTTCAGTACACCGTGATAGTGCCCGAGGTGCAAACGACCGCTCGGACGCATTCCTGACAGCACCCGACGTTCGGAGTCGTTAAGGCTCAAACCGTTCTATCCAAAATCCAGACAAGACCACGGATTATAGGGTAGCTGCGCCCACAACGGAAAAGCCGGCGTCAGAGATCGTTGAAGGGCGTCGGGTCACCACATCCGACGCGCAGCACTTGCGGGCTTTCGTCGGCGAGGTTGACCACGGTGGACGCCTCCAGCCCACCAAAACCGCCGTCGATGATCAGGTCGACATGGTGCTCGAGAATCTGGCGCATTTCGTGAGGGTCGGACATCGGCAACTCATCGCCCGGCATGATCAGGCTGACGCTCATCAGCGGCTCACCCAACTGCTCCAGCAACGCCAGGGCGATGGGATGGCTGGGCACGCGGATACCGATGGTGCGGCGCTTGGGATGCAGCAGCATGCGCGGCACTTCGCGGGTCGCATTGAGGATGAAGGTATAGGGCCCTGGTGTGTGGTTTTTCAGCAGGCGGAATGCAGCGGTGTCGACCTTGGCGAACAGGCCGATCTGCGACAGGTCGCGGCAGACCAGGGTGAAGTTGTGCTTGTCGTCGAGTTGTCGCAGGCGACGAATACGCTCTACCGCGTTCTTGTCGCCGATGGCGCAGCCCAGTGCGTAAGAGGAGTCGGTAGGATAAACGACCACCCCGCCGCCACGAATGATTTCCACGGCCTGTTTTATCAGGCGTGCCTGGGGGTTTTCCGGGTGAACCTGGAAAAATTGACTCACGCTTGCTCCCTGCTCATGAAGTGACAGCGGATGGCTGTGCATGTTCGAAGCGCTCCCAGAGCGCAGTCAGGTCATCGGGCAACGGGCGGTACATGCCCAACTCGGACCAGTCGCCCGGCGCGTGGAAATCGCTGCCGACACTGGCCATCAAGCCAAACTCGCGCGCCAGAATCGCAAGGCCACCGACTTGTTCGGCTGGCTGCATGCCATTGACCACTTCCAGGGCATGACCACCCGCCGCGGCGAAGTCGGCAACCAGACGTCGGCGCTTACTGCGAGTAAAGTCGTATTGCCACGGATGCGCCAGGCTGATCCAGGCTCTGGCCGAACGCAAGGTAGCAATAGTTTCTTCCAGCATAGGCCAATGCTGCTTGACGTCGCCCAACTTGCCCGAGCCCAGCCATTTGCGAAACGCCTCGGCGCGATCCCGCACGTGGCCAGCTCGCACCAAAAACTCGGCGAAATGTGGACGCGCCGGCGCGTTGCCACTATCGCCCAATTCCTGTTGGACAGCACGTGCGCCTTCAAGTGCACCGGGCATGCCCTTGGCCGCCAGGCGTCGGTCGATTTCCTCGGCACGCTGCCAGCGCCCATGATGCAGAGCGTCTATGGCAGCCCGCAGCGCGGGAGCCTCTCGCTCGAAGGCATACCCCAGCACATGGATGGTCGCCCCGCCCCAGGTGCAGGAGAGTTCGATGCCGTTGACCAGTTTCATGTCCAAGGCAGTCGCAGCGCGACATGCCTCGTCGAGCCCTTCGAGGGTGTCATGGTCGGTCAGTGCCAGCAGCCGCACACCGCGCTCATGCGCCCGGGCCACCAGTACGGCGGGCGACAGGGCGCCATCGGAGGCGGTGCTGTGGCAGTGCAGATCGACAATCATGGCGGCGCTTTCGTTGAGATTGATGTTTGTTATTATGCCCCACATCCGCCGCAAGCAGGCCTTTGTCGTGTGGCGCAAACGCTTCCCCCTCTCCCTCTTCGACCCCAAATAAGGATTGAGATGCTCTACGCCATCATCGCCACCGACGTCGAAAATTCCCTGGAAACTCGTCTGGCCACGCGCCCCGCTCACCTCGCCCGCCTGGACCAGCTGAAGCAGGAGGGTCGCCTGCTGCTGGCCGGCCCGCATCCGGCCATCGACAGCAATGACCCAGGCCCGGCGGGCTTTAGCGGCAGCCTGGTGGTTGCCGAGTTCGACTCCCTTGAAGCCGCGCAGAAATGGGCCGACGCCGACCCGTACCGCACGGCAGGCGTGTATGCCAGCGTTGTAGTCAAACCCTTCAAGAAAGTGCTGCCCTGACGCGGTACCACCCACGCGGCTTTCGCATACAAGGAATCGCGATGCGTACGATCCCGCTGTCCCTGCTGGTCACCCTGTTGCTGACCTGCGCGTCGCTGCAGGCAGAAGAAGTCGCTCCACCGTCTACTCAGGCGGCAAGCGTGGACACCCTGAACCAGGAACTGGAGCAGCGCCTGGCGCAGAGCGAGCAACTGCGCAACGAGCAGCAATCCAGCAGCGCTGTGCAACTGCAACGCCTGCGCCAGGAAAACCAGCGCCTGCGCATGCAGCTCAAGGAAAGCCAGGCACAGAGCCAGCCGCGCCTGCTCAGTGAAGAGCAGACCTGGTTCGCCCTTGGCGCCGCTCTGAGTCTGGTTTCGATGTTGTTCGGCACCCTGCTCCGAGGTTCGCGCAAGACTCGCCGCGAATGGATCAACTGACGCCATGAGCCGACTGCTGCTGATCGATGACGACCAGGAACTCTGCGAGCTGCTCGCCAGCTGGCTGACCCAGGAAGGCTTCCAGGTAACCGCCTGCCATGAGGCGGGCGGTGCGCGCCAGGCCCTTGCTGCACAGGCGCCTGACGCCGTGGTGCTCGATGTGATGCTGCCGGACGGTAGCGGCCTGGAACTGCTCAAGCAGTTGCGTGGCGAGCATCCGGAGCTGCCGGTGCTGATGCTCTCCGCCCGCGGCGAGCCGCTGGATCGCATCCTTGGCCTGGAACTGGGCGCCGATGACTACCTGGCCAAGCCGTGCGACCCTCGCGAGCTGACCGCACGCCTGCGTGCAGTACTTCGGCGGACCGCCCCCGCGCCGGCCAGCAGCCAATTGGAACTGGGTGATCTCAGTTTCAGCCCCAACCGCGGCGTAGCCAGTATCGGCGAGCATGACGTTCCGCTGACGCTTTCCGAAAGCCGCCTGCTGGAGGCGTTGCTGCGCCAACCTGGCGAACCGGTGGACAAACAGGAACTGGCACAACTGGCGCTGGGCCGCAAACTGACCCTGTATGACCGCAGCCTGGACATGCACGTCAGTAACCTGCGCAAGAAACTAGGCCCGCACCCGGATGGCCGCCCACGCATTCTCGCCCTGCGTAGCCGCGGCTATTACTACGCGTCGTGATCGTTTGCCGCCTGTACGTAAACGACCTGCAACATCGCCTTTACCCAAGCTTTACCTACGCCTGACTGCCCTTGACCTTGACCGCCGCATACTGAGCCCATCCGGTCGTTACCGGTTTCGAGACAAGGAGATTCACCATGCGCAAGACCCTCACCGCTCTGCTGCTCGCTGCCACTCTGCCGACCCTGGCCTTCGCCATGCCGGACGGCGGCCCACGTCACCATGACCGCGACCACGGCATGTTCAAGGAGCTGAACCTGAGCAAGGAACAGCGCCAGGAGTTCCGCAAACTGATGGGCGAGCAGATGAAGACCCATCGCGACATCACCAAGCGCTACCTGGACAAGCTGCCGGAAGCCGAGAAACAGGCCATGAAGAAGGAACTCGACCAGGCCCGTGCCAATCAGCACAAGGCTCTGCGTGACCTGCTCAACCCCGAGCAGCAGAAAGCCTTCGACGAGCATCAGAAGAAAATGGAAGCTCGCCGCGCTGAAATGGCCGAATTCAAGGCCTGGAAGGCCGAGAAGGACAGCAAGACCAACTGATCCGTCGCCCCTGACCCGCCGCCGCGCTCTCCGAGCCCGGCGGCTTTTGCATGAGGATTCACCGTGCGTTCATTGTTCTGGCGCATCCTGGCGAGCTTCTGGCTGGCCATCGCCCTGGTGGCAGGCCTGTCGCTGCTGCTCGGCCGCGCACTCAATCAGGACGCCTGGATTCTCAGCCTGCATCCGGGTTTGGATGACCTCGACAGCAAGTGGGTCAAACGCTACGAACAGCAGGGACCGGCCGCCGCCCAGGACTTTCTCGAACAGCGTAAGCGCGAGTACCGCATCGACACCCAGGTGCTTGGCGAGAGCGGTCAGCAACTGGTCAAAGGCACCTTCCCATCGCGCGCAGCCGCTTTCGAGGCGCGTCACGGTGATGACCGCCGCCTCCCCTGGCGCCGCCTGACCGCGGAATACACCAGCCCGGAAAGCGGCGAGAGCTATCTGTTCATCTACCGTATACCGCATCCCGAACTGGCGGCATGGCACCGCGGCAGCCTGTTCTGGCCGCTTAGCGCCCTGGGCATCGCCCTGGTGGTGCTGACGCTGTTCAGCCTGATGCTGACGCTGTCGATCACCCGCCCGCTGGATCGCCTGCGCGGCGCCGTGCACGACCTGGGTCAAACCGCCTATCAGCAAAACAGCCTGGCACGCCTGGCCACCCGCCGTGACGAACTGGGCCTGCTGGCCAAGGATTTCAACCGCATGGGCGAGCGCCTGCAGGGGTTGATCGGTAGCCAGCGCCAGTTGCTACGCGATGTCTCTCACGAGTTGCGCTCGCCCCTGGCGCGCCTGCGCATCGCCCTGGCCCTCGCGGAGCGAGCAGACACCGCCGAACGGGAAAAACTCTGGCCACGACTCAGTCAGGAATGCGATCGGCTGGAAGCGCTGATCAGCGAAATCCTCACCCTCGCCCGCCTCGACGCCGACCCTGGCGCTGCCCAGCCCGTAGATCTGAGCGCCCTGCTCGGCAAGTTGCAGGAAGATGCGCGCCTGACCACCCCGCAGCAACTGCTGCAGATCGATCTCGATCAGGGGGCTCAGCTGGAAGGCTGGCCGGACATGCTGGAGCGCGCGCTCGACAACCTGCTGCGCAATGCACTGCGTTTCAGCCCGCAGGACAAGCCCGTGATCATCGCCGTGCAGCGCCAGGGGCAAGACGTTGTGCTAAGCGTACGCGACCATGGCCCCGGAGTGGCCAGCGAGCACCTGCAGCAGTTGGGTAAGCCGTTCTTCCGCGCGCCAGGCCAGAGCGGTTCCGGCCATGGACTTGGGCTGGCCATCGCGCGTCGGGCGGCGCAGCGTCATGGTGGCGAGCTGCTGCTGAGCAACCATCCCCAAGGCGGTTTCGTCGCGACGCTCAGGCTACCGGCCAAGCAACAGACAGCCTGAGCGCGCTCAGCCCTGCCAGGCGCTGACGAAATCCTCGACCTTGACTTCCGGCGCGCGACGCAGCTCGCGCTCCGGCGTACCAAGGTAGAGATAGGCAATGATCTGCTCGTCCGCTGCCAGGCCCAGGCCTTTGGCCACATGCGCGTTATAGGCCATGTCACCGGTACGCCAGACGGCGCCGATTCCCTGCGCATGCGCAGCCAGCAGCATGCCATGGGCAGCACAACCGGCTGCGATTACCTGCTCGGATGCAGGCACCTTGGGATGAGCCTGAACACGGGCGATCACCACCACCAGCAACGGCGCGCGCAACGGCATGCCACGCGCCTTGTTCAGGGCCTCAGGCGCAGCCTGCGCATCGGCGATCTGCAAGGCCTCGGCGAACAGCTCACCCATGCGCTCACGCGCCTGCCCCTCGACCGTCAGAAAGCGCCACGGGCGAAGCTGGCCATGATCGGGGGCGCGCAACGCCGCGCGAAACAGCAGCTCACGCTGGGCCGCATCCGGAGCCGGGTCCACCAGGCGGGGAACGGAAACACGATTGAGCAGAGCCTCGAGAGCCTCCATTGGCCACCTCCAAAAAACCAAAGATGGCGCATTCTAACAGGCTCTTGCCAGCTAACCGGCTGACGGTCCTTTCTTGCAGATTGACGCTCAGGCGGCAGCCAGCTCAGGCGACGCGGTCGGGCGATATCACCGGCTGCACTGGTGGCGTCAGCGGCGGCAGGCCATGGGCCTTGCGCGCATCGTCACAACGCGGGTTATGCACGCCGTTTTCCCAGGATGCCTCGAATTCGCGGCAACTGCTCGAGCGGTGCTCGTACATCGTGCAGCGTACGCCACAGCCGACGTCGCCCAGCAGCTGGGTACAGCGCGCCGGCTTGCTCTCGGTGCCACGCATGGCCACGTAGTGAGGGCTGATCTGGATGACCTGTTCGTCCGGAACGCTACCGCCCGCGGATCGACACTCGCCCCAGAAGAAGGACACACGAAAAAACGCGCAGCAGGCGCCGCACGTGAGACAGGGATTAGCTTCGGACATTTGAGGAGGACTCGGAAACCGGCGGACGCCGGCAACTGGCGGCTATTCTATTCTTGGCCATACGCTTGTAAAGCCCCTTCACCGGGCACGTGTGAAAGCTACTGCGCTCGGCCAGGCTGCGTTAAAAACAGGCTCAAATTGCTCATTTACAGCTCGTACACTGCGCTTTCTCGCCTGTTTTTGCCTTGCCTGACCTTCGCTCGCTACGTTTTCACACAGCCCGGATGCGCCGGTTTACAGCAGCCCGTCCACGGGTAGAATGGCGCACTTTTACCACCCGCCAGAGCCCTCTACATGGCCTTGCCGACGCTGCGCATAATCGGTTTCATCATCGGCATATTCCTGATTACCCTGGCGGTGAGCATGGCCATTCCCATGCTGACCCTGCTGATCTTCGAACACCCGGAAGATCTCAATGCGTTTCTCTGGTCCAGCCTGATCACCCTGGTCGCCGGCCTCGCGCTGGTGATTCCTGGCCGCCCGGAGAACGCTCAGCTACGCCCACGTGACATGTATCTGCTGACGACGGGCAGCTGGACCCTGGTTTGCGGCTTCGCCGCCCTGCCGCTGATGCTGATCGCCCATATCAGCTACACGGACGCCATGTTCGAGACCATGTCCGGCATCACCACCACCGGCTCGACCGTGCTGACCGGCCTGGACACCATGTCCCCGGGGATCCTGATCTGGCGCTCGATGCTGCATTGGCTGGGCGGTATCGGCTTCATCGGCATGGCGGTGGCGATTCTGCCGTTGCTGCGCGTCGGTGGCATGCGCCTGTTCCAGACCGAATCATCGGACTGGGGCGAGAAGGTCATGCCGCGCTCGCACATGGCCGCCAAGTACCTGTTGCTGATCTACGTCGCCCTGACTCTGCTCGGCTTCCTGGCGTTCTGGGCCTCGGGCATGAGCCCTTTCGATGCCATCAACCATTCCATGGCATCGATTTCCACCGGCGGCTTCTCCACCTCCGACGCGTCCCTGGCGCACTGGCCACAACCGGCCGTGCACTGGACGGCCGTGGTGCTGATGCTGCTCGGTGGCATGCCGTTCATGCTCTATGTCGCCTTCGTCCGCGGCAATCGCCAGGCGCTGTTCAAGGATCATCAGGTTCGCGGCTTCATCGGTTTTCTGTTGCTGACCTGGCTGGTGTTCGGTACCTGGCTGTGGATCAACTCGGACTACACCTGGCTCGACGCCTTTCGCATCGTGGCGGTGAACGTCACCTCGGTGGTCACCACCACCGGCTTCGCCCTGGGCGACTACACCACCTGGGGTAGCTTCGCCGTGCTGCTGTTCTTCTACCTGACCTTTGTCGGCGGCTGCTCCGGCTCCACCGCTGGCGGCTTGAAGATATTCCGTTTCCAGGTCGCTTACGTGCTACTCAAGGCCAACCTGATGCAGCTGGTGCACCCACGCGCGGTGATCAAGCAGCAGTACAACAACCACAACCTGGACGAAGAGATCGTCCGCTCGATGATCACCTTCTCCTTCTTCTTCACCATCACCATCGGTGTGCTGGCTCTGGCCCTGACGTTGGTCGGCCTGGACTGGGTCACCGCACTGACCGGTGCTGCCACCGCAGTGTGCAACGTCGGCCCGGGCCTCGGTCCGATCATCGGCCCGGCAGGTAACTTCGCCAGCCTGCCGGACTCGGCCAAGTGGTTACTCAGCGCGGGCATGCTGCTCGGCCGCCTGGAAATTCTGACCGTGCTGGTGCTGGTCACCCGCAGCTTCTGGAAACACTGACCGATGCCCATCGCCAGCCTGCGCATCCTCGCCTTCATCAACGGCATCTTCCTCGTCACCCTGGCGCTGAGCATGCTCGTGCCGGTAATCACCCTGCTGATCTTCGAGCAGCCGCAGAAGATCAATGCCTTTCTCTGGTCCAGCCTGATCACCGCGCTCGTCGGCATCACCATGATCGCTCAGGGCAGGCCGCAGCAAACGCAACTGCGCCCGCGCGATATGTACATGCTGACCGTGTCGAGCTGGGTGATGGTGTCGGTCTTCGCAGCCTTGCCGTTCATATTCGCCGAACGCGCCAGCATCACCGATGCCTACTTCGAGAGCATGTCCGGCATCACCGCTACCGGCGCCACGGTGTTCAGCGGCCTCGACGACATGTCGCCCGGCACCCTGATCTGGCGTTCGCTGCTGCACTGGCTGGGAGGCATCGGCTTCATCGGCATGGCCGTGGCGATCCTGCCGATCCTGCGCATCGGCGGCATGCGCCTGTTCCAGACCGAGTCCTCGGACCGCTCGGAGAAGGTCATGCCGCGCTCGCACATGGTCGCCAAGTACATGGTGCTGGCCTATCTCGGCCTCAGCAGCCTCGCCGTACTGGCCTTCTGGCTGGCGGGGATGGGGCTGTTCGACTCGATAAACCACGCCATGTCGGCCATCGCTACCGGTGGTTTCTCCACGTCGGACGCCTCATTGGGCAAATGGCAGGCACCGGCCATTCACTGGGTCGCCATCGTGGTGATGGTGCTCGGCAGCCTGCCCTTCGTGCTTTACGTCAGCGCCCTGCGCGGCAATTACCGGGCGCTGCTGCGCGACGCTCAGGTGCAGGGGTTTCTGCTGTTGCTGGTAAGCAGCTGGTTCGTGCTGGCCGGCTGGAAATGGCTGACCACCGACCTCTATTGGCTCGATGCACTGCGCCTGGTCGCGGTAAACATCACCTCGATCATGACCACCACAGGCTTCGCCGTGGGCGACTACCACCTGTGGGGCCCGTTCGCCAGCATGATGTTCTTCTACCTGGGCTTCGTCGGCGGCTGCTCCGGCTCCACTGCCGGGGGCCTGAAAATTTTCCGTTTTCAGGTCGCCTACATCCTGCTCAAGGCCAACCTCAAGCAGCTCATCCACCCGCGTGCGGTCATCAAGCAGCAGTACAATCGCCACCGGCTGGATGAGGATATCGTTCGCTCGATCCTCGCCTTCGCCTTCTTCTACACCATCACCATCGCCGCTCTGGCGCTGGGTGTCGCCATGTGCGGGGTGGACTGGATCACCGCACTGACCGGCGCAGCGGCCATGGTGTCCGGCGTTGGCCCGGGTATGGGCGAGATGGTCGGCCCGGCCGGCAATTACGCCACCATCCCCGACCTGGCCAAGTGGCTACTGAGCTTCGGCATGCTGCTCGGGCGCCTGGAGATCCTCACCGTTCTGGTGCTGTTGTTCCCGGCCTTCTGGCGCCACTGAGCACCCGCGCTACGCAAGGCCGCGACGGCTGCGATATTCGCCGGGTGTTTCGCCGAACCAGCGGCGAAAGGCTCGGAAGAAGTTGCTCGGATCGGCAAACCCCAGCAAGTAGGCGACCTCCAGCAGGGTCAGGTCGACCTGCCCAAGGTACTGCTCAGCCAGCTCCCGACGGGTATCGTCGAGCAGTTGCTGATAGCTGGTGCCTTCTTCCTGCAAGCGCCGTTGCAGTGTGCGTTGCGACAAATGCAGCGTCTGCGCCACCACCTCGCGCCGCGGCTCGCCTTGTGGCAACAGGCGGCACAGCACCTGGCGCGCCTGATGGGTGACACGACTGCTGCAGAAACGCGCCAGGTACTCGCCGGCGAAACGATCATGCAGTTGCGCCAGCGCCTCATTGGCACTGGGCAATGGAGCCTCGAGGTCGGCGCGCTCAAAGATCAGCCCATAGTGCTCGGCATTGAACTTCAGCGGCGCCTGGAACACCTGCTGATAAGGCGCCAGATCAGCGGGTGCAGGACCTTGCATGCGAATCTCGCGCGGGCGCATGGGTTTGCCGGTCATCCAGCGGCAGAACGCCAGACAGTAGGCCAGCGACGCTTCGGCGCTCTGCCGAGCCGGCGGCAGGCGGTCACCATGAATGGCCAGGGTCAGGGCATAGCCGTCGGGCTGTGCCAGGAAATTCAGATCCGCGCCCTCACCGATAATGCGCTGGTAGCGCACCAGACGAGTGAAGCCGTCACGCAGATTGCGACTGGACATCAGCGCGTAACCCACCACATGGAAGGACGCCGGGCGCACCACCTGCGCCATGTTCAGACCGATCGCCGGGTTGCCCGACAGCGCCACCGCGCGCTGCCACAGGCGAGTCATGCCATCCTGCGGGAAGCGCGCGTCGGGATCGTTCAGTGCGGCGTAATCCATCTCCAGTTCGGCGAACAGGCTGGCGCAGTCTACGCCGCCCAGTTCCAGCGCCTGCACGATGGCCAATGCCCAGTTGGAAGAGGTGGTTCTTTCACTCATCGTCTTGTTCTTATGATCAATCAGCAAGGCCATGGTTGGCGGCGCAAGGATACTAGACTGGCACCTTAAGTCAGTGGCCTACGGAGACAGCGCATTTACACTGACAGTGACAATAACAGGAGGTGCGCCATGACCGCCCAGACCACCGAACGCTACCAGAGCTTTGCCGAGTTCTACCCCTACTACCTGCAGGAGCACAGCAATCCGGTATGCCGCCGCCTGCACTACGTTGGCAGCCTGCTGGTGCTGGCGATCCTCGCCTATGCCCTGCTTACCCAACAATGGCTGTGGCTGCTGGCGATGCCGTTGGCTGGCTACGGCTTCGCCTGGGTCGGCCACTTCATGTTCGAGAAGAACCGCCCCGCCACCTTCGACTACCCGCTGTACAGCCTGATGGGCGACTGGGTGATGCTCAAGGATGCCTTTACCGGCCGTATCCGTTTCTAAGAACCTCGCTGCTCACGCTGAAAACAAGAACGAGAACAACCATGAATAGCCGAGCCCGCTTCACCCATATGCAGGATGGCCAGGCCGAAGACTGGGCCATCATCGCCCAGGACTTCGCCGCCTATGCCGCCCAGCTACCCGCACGTATCCTCGACCACCTGCGTCTGCTCGATGGCGACTTCGGCGGCTTTCCGGTCGACCGCCTTACCCACTCACTGCAAACGGCTACCCGCGCTCATCGCGACGGTCAAGACGAGGAATACGTGATCTGCGCGCTGCTGCACGACATCGGCGACACCCTCGGCAGTTACAACCACCCGGACATCGCGGCAGCCATCCTCAAGCCCTTCGTCAGCGCCGAGAACCTCTGGATGGTGGAGAAACACGGCATTTTCCAGGGCTATTACTTTTTCCATCACCTGGGCATGGATCGTCACCTGCGCGAGCAGTTCAAGGATCACCCGCAATACCAGGCGACCATCGACTTCTGCGCCAAGTATGACGCTGCGGCCTTCGACCCGGATTACCAAAGCCTGCCGCTGAGTTTTTTCGAGCCCATGCTGCAGCGCGTCTTCGCCCGACCGAAGAATTCCATCTACCTGGCTGCCATGGACAGCGCCTGACCGCTGGCCACTGTTACGCCACCGTTCGGCGGCCGTGCTTGGCTGGCCGCCACCCCTTGGTTATGATCCCCGCCCAACGAGCCTCTGGCTCAGGTCTTGCAGACCAGTCAGGCGTCCAGCAGAGACGCCAGAAATCCAGCAGGGACAGTTCCAGCAGATGAAGCCAGCAACCACCAGTCGCGCCAACGGGCTGCCGACGCCGCCGTTGCGTGAATACTATTCGCGCGTGCTGGCCTATATCGCCACGGCCGCCAGCATCGCCGCCGGCACCTACGTGGGCTTCTTCGCCTACGACATCCTGTGGATGGTGCCCTACGCCCTGCTCTATCCCCATCTGGCGCACAATCTCAGCCGCCGTTTCAAACGCGACTATCCGCAGCAGACCGACCTGGCCCTGCTATTCGTCGACGCCCTGCACGCAGGCGCGTCCTGCGTGCTGCTGAGCTTCTCCGTCGTACCCAGCCTGATGTTCCTGCTGATCCTGTGTTTCAGCGCCCTGGTCATCGGTGGGCTGCGTTATCTGGGCCTGTCACTGCTGGTGGCCGGCAGCGGCACGGCACTGTGCGCTGCGCTGGTGAATGTGCAACCCAATCCGCAAACCCCGACACTGGTAGCGCTGGTCAGCATCCTCTTTACCACCCTGTACATCTGCATCACCGCGTACTTCGTCAACCAGCAGGGCCTGCGCCTGGCGCAGGTGCGCAGCGAGATCAAGCGCGAGCAGGAAAAGGCCGCGCGCCTGGCGCGCAACCTGGCCAAATACCTGTCCCCGCAGGTGTGGGAGTCGATCTTCACCGGCAAGAAGAGCGTGCGTCTGGAGACTCAGCGCAAGAAGCTCACGGTGTTCTTCTCCGATATCAAGGGTTTCACCGAGCTGTCGGAGGAGCTGGAGGCTGAGGCGCTGACCGACCTGCTCAACACCTACCTCAACGAAATGTCGAAGATCTGCCTGAAATACGGCGGCACCATCGACAAGTTCATCGGCGACTCGGTGATGGTGTTCTTCGGCGACCCCAGCAGCAACGGCGCTAGAAAAGACGCGGTCGCGGCGGTTTCCATGGCCATCGCCATGCGCAAGCACATGAAGGTGCTGCGCCAGCAGTGGCGCGCCCAGGGCATCACCAAGCCGCTGGAAATCCGCATGGGCCTCAACACCGGCTATTGCACCGTGGGCAACTTCGGCGCCGACACGCGCATGGACTACACCATCATCGGCCGCGACGTGAACCTCGCCAGCCGTCTGGAAAGCGCCGCCGAGTCTGGCGAGATCCTGATTTCCCACGAGACCTATTCGCTGGTCAAGGACGTGATCATGTGTCGCGACAAGGGCCAGATAAGCGTCAAGGGCTTCACCCGCCCCGTGCAGATCTACCAGGTGGTGGATTTCCGCCGCGATCTGGGCGCCACCTCCAGTTACGTCGAGCACGAGCTACCGGGCTTCTCCATGTACCTGGACACCAACGGCATCCAGAACTTCGACAAGGAACGAGTGATCCAGGCGCTCAACCAGGCTGCCGAGAAGCTGCGCGACAAGGTCATTCTCTGAGCGAATAACCTAGAGCGCTTCGCGGCTGAAGCCGCTCCTACATGACTTAGGTCGGCACTGGCATGAACGTAGGAGCGGCTTCAGCCGCAAAAAAACAGACTACAGCGCGCTATCTGGCAACACCTCAGTCACGACCACCGGCTCGCCATCGATCAGAGGCTGCAAGGCCAAAAACTCCAACGCCGAAGCACGCCAGGACTGCGCCGCAGCCAGCTCGGCACAACGCCCTCGATCCAGCTCCAGCGCCGCCAGGCAGGCACTGCGCAGATCCTCGTCCATTACCCCGCTCAGCCCTTGCAGCAGCACATCCAGCGGCCCGGCCACCGGTAAGGCCGCTACCGGTGTACCACAAGCCAGCGCCTCCAGCATCACCAGCCCGTAGGTATCGGTACGTGAGGGGAAAACCAGCACCGAGGCATCCTGGTAGCTCTCAGCCAATGCCTGGCCGTGGCGATAACCGAGAAAACGCACCTGCGGATACTGCCGTTGCAGCGTCTCGCGCTGCGGACCATTGCCGACCACGCGTTTCTCTCCGGGCAGATCGAGATCGAGAAAGGCCTGCAGATTCTTTTCCGCAGCGATACGTCCGACATAGAGAAACACCGGCCGCACACACCGTTGGCGCGCCGGGTCCGGGCGGAACAGACGCGTATCGACACCCTTGCGCCATAGCTGCAGCCTTCGCAGCCCCCAGCCGGCGAACTCCTCGCGCAGGCGTTCGGTGGTCACCAGTACCGCCTGACTGCGACGGTGAAAGGCGCGCAGATAGGCGTATCCCCAGCGCGGCGAGATCCACGGCCAGCGAGTGCTGACGTATTCGGGGAAGCGCGTGTGGATAGCCGTGGAGAAGGCCAGGCCACGCTTGACCAGCCAGCGTCGAGCTGCCCAGCCCAAGGGGCCTTCCGTGGCCAGATGAACGCAGTCGGGACGAAAGTCGCGAATCGCACCGCCCACTCGCCAGAGATCCCATACCAACGGAATCTCCGGGTAGGTTGGACAGGGCACAGCTCGAAAATCCGCAGGTGACAGCAGCTTGACCTGATGCCCCAGCGCGCTCAGCTCGGCGGCCAGTGCCGCCAGGCTGGTGACCACGCCGTTGACCTGTGGTGACCAGGCGTCCGAGACGATCAGTATCCTCATGCGCCGGTCTCAAGGGCGATGGCCTGCTCCTCGCTGGCCAGTCGCGCCTGCGCTTCAGCCAGGCGATAGAGCTCGATCTGCCCGTCCCAGTGTTCGATCAGCGCCGTGCAGGATTCCACCCAATCACCGCAGTTCATGTATTCCACGCCACTGACCTGACGAATTTCCGCGTGGTGGATGTGGCCACAGACCACGCCCTGTAGGCCACGCTTGACGCATTCGTGGGCGATGGCTTCCTCGAAGTCGCTGATGAAGTTCACCGCGGTCTTGACCTTGTGCTTGAGATACGCCGACAGCGACCAGTAACCATAGCCCCAGCGGCTGCGCCAGTGGTTGAGCCAGCGGTTGAGGGTCAGGGTGAATTCGTAAGCTGAATCTCCCAGGAAGGCCAACCAGCGGTGGTAGCGGGTGATCACATCGAACTGGTCGCCATGGATCACCAGCAACTGGCGTCCATCGGCCGTGACGTGCACCGCTTCGTCGACCAACTGGATGTTGCCCAGTAGCAGGCTGGAGTAGCGACGGAGGAATTCGTCGTGGTTGCCGGTCACGTAGATCACCTCGGTGCCGCGCTTGCTCATGGTCAGCAGGCGGCGGATCACGTTGGTGTGCGCCTGTGGCCAGTAGATGCCACCGCGCAGTTTCCAGCCATCGATGATGTCGCCCACCAGGTAGATGCGGTCGGCATGGTAGCGCTTGAGAAACGCCGCCAGATGCTCCGCCTGACAGTCACGCGTGCCGAGGTGCACGTCGGAAATCCACAGGGTACGGACACGTTGCTTGCGGCTGGGCTTGGCGAGCTGGGCGCTGGTCATGGGCGGCCTCCGGCTGGGTTTAGACGAGCTTGAGGCGTTGCGGTGAAAGGCATGTGACAGGCAAAAGACCGTTCGATGACGCAGCATCATCGCCAGCCAGGCATTACACTGCCGCCGCTACCGAGGAAATCGTCATGCTCCCGATCCTGTCCCTGCGTCATTACAGCCACGAAATGCTCAGCCACAGCCACGACCATGCCCAGCTCGTGTTCGGTCTGGCTGGCGAGCTGCAATTCGAAGTCGACGGTCAGGGCAGCCGGGTTCTGCGTCATCATCTGGCGGTGGTGCCAGCCGAATCGCGCCACACCTGCGGCAGCCCGCGCGGTAGTCAGTGCCTGGTACTGGACCTGCCGGCCAACGACTGGCTCGAGCGTCAGCTAGGTCACCATGCGAGCGATATCCAGCGCCTGCTGGACAAACCCAACGCCCTGCTGCTCGATCCGTCGCAGGGCCAGTTGCTCAACTGGCTGGCCAGCAGCCCGATCAACGACCCTGTCATCGCAGGCCAGGGGGCAGCCCTGCTGCTGGGCAGCCTGGCTTGCAGCCGCCAGCATACCGAGACGACCGGCTTGCCAATGGCAGCCCTGGACCGCTATATCGATCAGCACGCCGCACATCCTCTGCAGGTAGCGGACCTGGCGCGTCTGGCCGGTCTGTCGGTGGCGCGCTTCCACGCCCGCTTTCTCACCGAGATCGGGCGCACGCCCATGGAACACATTCGCCAGCGGCGTCTGCAGTTGGCCGAGCAACTGTTGCGTGGCAGTGACCTCGCGGTTGGCGAAATCGCTTCCCGTGTCGGTTACAACTCGCAAAGCGCTTTCACTGCGGCCCTCTCCCGCCATATGGGGATGACGCCGAGGCAATTGCGTCGCGCTCGCTAACGAGCTTGTCGGCGCGATTACCCCGGCAATCGCCTGGACTCCAGCTAGATCCTGGGATGCGCCGTGCGTACGGCAAAACGATCGGCCGCCCCCCCGTGCGCGTGGCGTACCTACGCAATCGAGAGTCCGGCGACAAAACTCACCACTCCCGCGACAGACAGCTATCGCACGCAGTCCTAGACTGCGCCGCATCATCGAAGGAGTACCTCATGCAAACCATCGAATGGCAGGATTTCGAAAAAGTGGAGCTGCGCGTTGGCACCATTCGCAGCGCCCGTCCCAATGAAAAAGCGGTGAAGCCGGCCTATGTGCTGGAAGTCGATCTCGGCGAACTGGGCCTCAAGACCTCCAGCGCGCAGATCACCGTGCATTACACGTGCGACGAGCTGGTCGGTCGCCAGGTGCTTTGCGTGTGCAACTTCGCCCCCAAACGCATCGCCGGCGTGCGTTCCGAAGTGCTGGTCACGGGTGTGTATGACAGCGACAACCGAGTGGTGCTGGCCGGCTTCGACAAGCCGTTGCCTAACGGAGCGCGCCTGGCATGAGCGAGCGCAACGCCCTACTGGCGATTCACCTGGGTGCACTGCTGTTCGGCCTGTCAGGCATCTTCGGCAAACTGGCCGCTACCACACCGAACATGATCGCAGGTGGCCGTGCCTTCTTCGCCGTCATCGCCCTGGCTCTGGCCGCCTTGCTCTGGCGCAGCCGCAACGCGGTTCGCCCGAGTCTGCGGCAGATGGCCCTGCTGGCACTCGGCGGCCTGCTGCTGGGCACCCACTGGGTCACCTTCTTCGAAGCGGTGAAAGTCTCCGGTGTGGCCATCGCTACCCTGGGTTTCGCCAGCTTCCCGGCCTTCACCATACTGCTGGAGGGGTTGCTGTTTCGCGAGCGCACCCGCCCCGGCGAGTTCGCCATGGTCGGCGTGGTGTGCGTGGGGCTGATACTGGTCACACCGGAGTTCAGCCTGGACAGCGGCGCCACCGTCGGCCTGCTGTGGGCGGTGTTGTCGGGTTTTCTGTTCGCCTTGCTGTCACTGCTCAATCGAGCCAGTACGCGCGGCCTCGACCCGGTAAAGGCCGCGCTGTATCAGAACATCACCGTGCTGCTGTGCTTCCTGCCGTTGGCCTGGCCGTCACTGCCCAGCGTGCGCCCGGTGGACTGGCTGTGGCTGGCCATGCTCGGCATCTTTTGCACGGGCCTGGCGCACAGCCTGTTCGTCGCCAGCCTGCGCGTGCTCAAGGCACGCACCACGGCGGTCATCTTCGCCCTGGAGCCGGTCTACGGGATTCTGTTCGCCTGGTGGCTGTTCAGCGAGCAGCCGACGCTGCGCATGCTGGCCGGCGGTTTGCTGATCGTCAGCGCGATCTTCGTTTCAGCGCGAATGGCACGCTGATCCTGAAGCTCTAACGGTCGTTATGGCCCAGATCGCGCCCCGGGTCGATCTGGTCACGCACTCTCTGCTTCAGCACCTTGGCCTCGGGGAAGCCACCATCGGCCTTGCGCTCCCAGATCTGCCGGCCATCACAGAGGATACGAAACACCCCGCCATTACCGGGCTCCAGGCTGACCCGCCCCAGCTCATCGGCAAAGGTACTGAGCAGCTCCTGAGCCAGCCAGGCGGCGCGCAGCAACCATTGGCATTGGGTGCAATAGGTGATGACGATTTCAGGCTTCTGATCGGACATGACAACGGCTCTACGATGGGGCTTGGTGCCTATAATAGCGGCCTTTGTCTCTGCTTCTGTCGGAAACTGCCATGCGTCGCCTGCTCGTTGCACTGATCTGCCTGCTCGCCCTGTCCAGCCTGCCTGCCATCGCCGCCGAACGCGTCGGCCTGGTGCTATCGGGCGGCGCCGCTCGCGGGTTGGCACACATCGGTGTGCTCAAGGCCCTGGAGGAACAAGGCATTCGTATCGATGCCATCGCCGGCACCAGCATGGGCGCCATCGTCGGCGGGCTCTATGCCGCCGGCTATTCGGTGCCCGAACTGGAGCGACTGGCGCTGGAGCTGGACTGGCAGCAGGCGCTCTCCGACTCGCCACCCCGTGAGGACGTACCTTTCCGGCGTAAGCAGGACGACCGCGATTTTCTGATCAAGCAGAAACTCAGCTTCCGTGACGATGGCAGCCTGGGCCTTCCGCTGGGCGTGATCCAAGGCCAGAACCTGGCACTGCTGCTGGAGAGCCTGCTGGTGCACCGTAGCGCCACGCGCGACTTCGACCAGTTGCCGGTCCCCTATCGCGCCGTTGCCACCGACGTGGTCAGCGGCGAGCAGGTAATCATGGGCACTGGGCACTTGCCGCAGGTGATGCGCGCCAGCATGTCGATTCCCGCGGTATTCGCCCCGGTCGAGGTGGATGGCCGTCTACTGGTCGACGGTGGCATGGTCAACAACGTGCCGATCGATGTCGCGCGGCAGATGGGCGTCGATCATGTCATCGTCGTCGACCTCGGCATGCCGCTGAAACCAGCCAAGGAGCTGCTCACCGTGGTCGACGTGATGAACCAGTCGATCAACCTGATGATGCGCAAGAACTCCGAGGAACAGCTACGGACGCTGACCGCCGATGACGTATTGATCCAGCCGCCGCTGGCCGGCTTCGGCGTCGCTGACTTCAACCGTGGCGAGCAAATGATGGATGCGGGCTACCGCGCCGCGCAGGCCCGGGCCGAACAGCTGGCCCGCCTGCGTACCAGCAGCGCCGGCAACCCGGCACTGGCCATGGCCCGCACCCGCGAGCAGCGCACCCCGGTGATCCGCGAGATTCACGTAGAGAACGACTCTAAAGTCGGCGACGAGGTAATTCGCCGACACATCCGCCAGCCTCTCGGCGAACCGTTGGACATGGATCGCCTGCAAAAGGACATGGGCACGCTCTACGGCCTGGACTACTTCGAGCGCGTGCAGTACCGCGTGGAGCCGCTGGACGAGCGCGGCAGTGCCCTGGTGATCGACGCCAGAGGCAAACGCACCGGCACCGACTACCTGCGCCTGGGGCTGAACCTGTCCGATGACATGCGCGGCGACAGCGCCTTCAACATCGGCGCCAGTTACCGCGTCAACGGCATCAACGAACTGGGTGCCGAGTGGCTGACTCGCTTGCAGCTGGGCGACCGCCAGGAGCTCTACAGCGAGTTCTACCAACCGCTGGACGCCGGCTCACGCTACTTCGTCGCACCCTATCTATTCGGCGAGGCGCAGAACGTCGAAGCGATCCTGGACAACGATCCCATCGCCGAGTACCGCCTGGAACGCTACGGCTATGGCCTCAATCTGGGTCGGCAGATCGCCAACAACGGGGAGATTCGCTTCGGCATCGGCCAGGCCTGGGGCGAAGCGGATGTCCGCGTCGGTGAGCGCGAGCTGCCCAGTTTCAGCTTCAGCGAGGGCTATTACGAGCTGCTGTACTCCTTCGACACGCTCGACAACCTCGACTTCCCGCGTACCGGTGAGGATATCGGCCTGATGCTGCGCAAGTACGACCGCGGCCTGGGCTCGGACGACGATTATCGTCAGTGGCAGCTGAAACTGGACAAGGCCTACAGCCACGGCCCCAACACCTGGTTGTTCGGCGGTCGCTATGGACGCACCCTGGATGAAGCGCAAGTGGTCACTTCGGGCTTTATCCTTGGCGGTGCGCAGGAGCTGTCCGGCTTTCGTCAGGATTCGCTGAGCGGCCAGAACATGGCACTGGCGCGAATGATCTACTACCGACGACTGACCCAGAATTCGCTGCTACCGCTGAATTTCCCGCTGTACCTGGGCATGTCGCTGGAACGTGGCCGCGCGTGGAACAATGACAACGCCTTCGACAGTGGTTACATCAACGCGGCCAGTATCTTCCTCGGCCTGGATACGCCGCTCGGTCCGCTCAACTTCAGCTACGGCTTCAACGACGAGCGGGAAAAGGCGCTGTACCTGAATCTCGGCAAGAGTTTCTGAAACGACGAGGCCGCGCAGTTGCGCGGCCTCGTTGGGTCCAACAGAGCCAATCAGGCGATTTCTGCCAGTAGCTGACGTGCGGCCTTCCTCTGCTCATCATCACCGTGATCGATCACCTCATTGAGGATGTCGCAGGCAGCCGCGATATCGCCCTGCTTGATATAGGCCAGGGCCTGGTTGAGCTGGGTCATGTGCTCCGGGTTGCCTGCCAACTGATCGATATCACCCTGCAGTGCCGCGGTGGCATCGGCGTCGCCAGCGAAGGCATCGAGGAAGTTCTCGTCCACCTCTTCGCTGAGCACCATCTCCATCTCGCTGAAGGCGCTCAGCTGTTCGTCCTCGTGGTGCAGCTCGAACACCTCGGGCAGCTCCTGCAGGTTGCTGGCGAAAGACGCGTCGAACTCCGGTTCGGCAGACGCCCTGGGCTTGGCTTTGGCCTTGGTCGGGAATGGGCTGACCAGATCCCAGTCAGCATCCAGGGACAGGTCATCGAGGTTGAGCTGGAAGTCGGTCTCGGCAACAGGTTCGGCCACTGGCTGCAGCGGCGCGACCGGCTCGCTCTCTGCCTGCGGTGATGCCTGAAGGTTCGGATGACGGGCCTTCAGTGCATCGATGCGTGCGGCGTCGAACTCCTCGGCACGCAGCACCGCCTCTTCACGGGCGAAACCTGCGCCATCACCCTGCATTGCCAGAACCTCCAGCAGACGGAAACGCAGGTCACTGCGTTGCGGCTGCTGAGCCAAAGCCTTACTCAGCTCGCCACGCGCCTCGCTGATACGCCCATAGGCGATGTAGACATTGGCAGCCTCGAGCGGATCGACCTGCCCTTGCGCGCGCACGGGTGCCGGAGCCGGCGCCACCTTTGCGACAGGCGCAGCGGCGATGGGAGCGACTGCCGCAGCGCTTTGCGCACGGGCAGGTTGTGGCGGCGTTTCCTTCTTGGGCTGAACCTGCACCACCGCCCTGGATTTCTCGCCACGCCGCCGAGCGGCCCAGAACAGGGCGCCGAGCAATAGCAGCAGGCCAATGCCACCGGCGAGGAAAGTCGACCACCAGCCGCGCTCTGCGACCACCGGTTCCTCGACAGTTACCGGCGCTGCGGCAGCGGGTTCAGCGACGGGTTCGACCGGCGTACGTGCCGACAACTCAGCCAACTGAGCGTCCTTCTGCGCCAGTTGCTCCTGCAACTGCTGAAGTTGTAACTGAAGCTGCGCCAATCCCTGTTGCAGCTGCAGATTCTCCGCGGCCTGATTGGCCAGTTCCAGATCGACCTGACGCTGCTTTTCTGCCAGTTGCAACAGGCTGTCAGCCTGCTCCGGCGCGGGCTCCACAGATGTTGCTGGCGCACTCACAGGGCCTTCGGCACTGGTGTCTGCGGCAACGACAGGCGGGACCTCTGCCGCCGTGGAAGGTGCCGGAGCAACCGCCGGCGCAGGCGCTGCCGTGCGAGCGGCATCCGGCAGCAGCAGGTCGGCACCGGCCTGCAAGCGGCTCGGATCGCCGCCTGCGAAAGCGTTCGGGTTGAGCGCGAGAATCCCCTCCATCAGTGCCTGCTGGGACAGCGTACTGCCCTGTTCACGCAGACGCGCGGCAATCAGCCAGAGACTGTCGCCACGAGCGACTTGATGACGATGGCCCGCAGCGGCGCTGGGCGGCGTGACCGTTCTGAGCGACGAAGCCGGAGCCGCAATGGGAGCGGACGCCTGTGTCACAGACGCCGCACTCGGCGCAGCCGCCACGGTGGTATAAGCCGAGGAGCCCGGTGGGTCGAGCAGCACGGTGTACTCACGTAGCAACTGACCGTTGGGGCGTGCCACTTCGACGATGAAATTCAGGTAGGGCTCGCGCACCGGACGGCTCGAGACCACGCGGATCACGCTACGCGAACCGCGCAGAAGCGGTGTAAAGCGCAAATCATTGAGAAAGTAGAAGCGTTCGACCCCCGAACGATTGAACACATCGGCGGGCGCCAGACCGACGCGCAAATCCTGCGCGCCCAGGTCCCCCACTTCAAGCAACTCGATTTCGGCTTCGAAAGGCTGATTCAACGCCGAATGCAGCGTGATCTCACCCAAACCAAGCGCCGGCGCCATCCCCGAGTACAGAGCGGACCCCGACGCCAAACCCAACATTAACTGACGCACCCGAGCCATGTGACCTCCAGGGTTATCCGGCTCGAACGCCACCTCCTCGACTTCCTGTCCGAGCTTCCCTTGGCCGGGAGGTTGGCGCCCTTGAAAGTTCCGAGAACGCTCGACAAGGTCCTTGTCGAGGCCGTCTCGAATAGCATTATGGCTACTAATTCACAAAGTAGCGGTTTGGACGCCAGTTTGCCGACGAAAGCACGGTGCCATCAAGCTTAATCAGTCAAAAGTTAGGCACTAAATGCCTTCGATCAAAAAAGTGATCGCAAATTTGACAGTACGGAAGGAATCACTTCACCAGATTGCCGAGGACTCGAGCATGCACCTGCTGACAACGGCGCAGATCGTCCTCATCGATACCGGCAAACACTTCATGGCGGAGCTGGGTGGAGATCGCCTCGATCTTCTCGATCAGCGGCTGCGCCTTGGGCCGCAGGGCAATCTTCTTGGCACGGCGGTCTTCAGGTACGGCTACTCGGGTCACCAGGCCCTGGCTTTCCAGGCTGTCGAGCAGCCGCGCCAGCGTAGGCCCTTCCACTCCGACACTTTGCGCCAGTTCACGCTGAGTGGGCATTTCTGTGAAGCGCGCCAGGTGCAACAGCACCAGCCAACGCGCCTGGGACAGGCCGAGGCCGACCAGACGTCTGTCGAGTTCGGAACGCCAGGCACGTGACAGCTGGGCGACTTGCATGGCAAAACGGTGTTGATCGGGGTAAGACATGGGCTAGCGGACTCATACAAAGGTCAAAAACTAATTATTAGCTAGCTAGCCATAACCCGATGCGCAGGGCAAGCGCAGATTGCGTCGCGAGCGTTGCAGAATGCGACCGAATGTCTGCGGCACTACAGAAAGTCAGGCCGCCACCTGATTGCGTCCGAAAGCCTTGGCCTCGTACAAGGCACGATCAGCCTGTTCGTAGAGCTGACTCAATTCGGGCTGGGTCTCGGGGCACAGGCAGGCGACGCCAATGGACATGGTCAGCATGTCGCCGCTGTCGGAACCACGATGGGCGATGCCTGCCTCCTCCAGTGACTGGCGCAAGGCTTCGGCACGCTGCCGAGCTTCGTCGGCACCGATATCGAACAGCAACAGAGCGAACTCCTCGCCACCGAGCCGCACACCAATGTCCAGTGGCCGCCGAGCGGCCTGCTCTATCAACGCACCAACACGCTGCAGCGCGACGTCGCCAGCCTGGTGACCGTAGCAATCGTTGTAGGCCTTGAAGTGGTCGATGTCGCAAAGCAGCAACGCCAGTGACTTGCCGTCGCGCTGCGCCTGGCGCCACAGGCGCTCGAACTGCCGATTGAAGCTGCGCCGGTTGTGCAGGCCGGTGAGGCTGTCGTGATAGGCGAGCAGGCGCATCAGGCGGCTGATCAGGAAATGCTCGCGCGACTTGTACTCCAGCAGATAGCAACCGACGGCGCCGATCAGGTTGCCGAACGCGAGAAACAGCACGTTATTGACCAGCCTCGGTACGGGCAGCCCTGCGAACCATTCGGCCAACACGTACGCAAGCAGCACCACCAGCGAGCAGGCCAACGCCTCGCTCAGGCGCAGGCCAACCAGAAAATACGCCGCCATGCTTACCAGCAGCAGGCCTTCATACGGATAGCTGGGATCGGCATGGTGGGCGATGCCAACGATAATTGCCGCGCCCACGCCAAGCACCAGGATGCAGGTCATGCTCAATGGAAGTAGCAGGTGGATATGCCGGCGCTGCAGGATCAGCGCGGCACACACCAGCAGGATGACCAGCACCACGATCCGCATGGCGATCACCCAGCCGAGATGCGATGCGGGCACCACCAGCACGTCGAGCGCAGCCAAAGCCAGCCAGATGAGCGTGGCGACGCTCAGCGCGATGCGTTTGAGCTCGAAGCTGTCTTCGAGCATGTGGGCGCGGTATTCGCGCTCGAGCACGCGGGAAAAACGCAACCAGCGAAACCCCAGGCTGAGCTGGTCGGCATAGGGGCTCGGACGAACTTCATCGAGCCAGGCGTGATAGTTAGGCACCGTCACCTCGTCATCTGGCGGCCTGCTCGACACCTTAGCCTTGTCATGGAGATGACGCCAGAAGCGCAGCGGCGAGTTCGCCACCCATGCTTTAGAGTTCGAACTCGGCCTGCAGGGCCGCACGCACGCAGTAGAGCACTGCCTCGTCGACACGTCCGGCGAACAAAGGCGCGATCTCACTGACTGCAGGCAGTTCGCCCTCGCCGTCGAGGAAGCTCTCCTGAATCTCGCCGAGGAGCTCTTCGGGAAGGTCAAGCGCCTGCTCCAGGGTCAGTTGCTGCTCGGCGATGGCTTCGGCCAGCAGGCTGTAGACGTTCTTCTCGGTGCACTTGAGCTGCCCGGCAATCTGCGCAGGCGTCATGCCGGCACGTGCCAGACTGACCAGCTCGTGGCGCAGATCGGCCACCGGAGCCTGTGCTGCATCCGCGGCGGCGCCATTGAGCACCTCGAGGAAAGCCTGCCCGTAACGCTCCAGCTTGCGCGCACCCACGCCGCTGACCTCGGCCATCTCGCTCAGCGAGCTGGGCTGGCTACGCAGCATCTCCAGCAGCGTGGCGTCAGGGAAGATCACGTAAGGTGGCACGCTGTGCTCCTCGGCGAGCTTGCGACGCAGGCTGCGCAGGGCCTCCCACATGTCCCGCTCGTGGCCACGCACCAGTTGGCTGGCGGCGCTGCTGGAGGCCTTGGCCGCCTGCGCCGGCTTCGGTTCGCGGCGCAGTTGCAGGCTGACCTCACCGCGCAGCAGTGGCCTGCAGCTCTCGTCCAGACGCAGGCCACCAAATCCTTCCAGATCGACATCGGCCAGGCCGCGGGCGACCAACTGGCGGAACAGCGTTCGCCACTCGACCTCTGAAAACCCTTTGCCGACACCGAACACCGCCAGGTGCTGGTGGCCGGATGCGCGGATCTTCTCGTTATCGCGGCCGAGGAGAATATCCACCAGATGGCCGACCCCGTAGCGCTGACCGCTGCGGTAAATGGCAGACAGCGCCTGGCGTGCTGGCTCGGTGGCGTCCCAGGTCTCAACGCCGTCGATGCAGTTGTCGCAGTGCCCGCATGGCTGCGGTAGTTCCTCGTCGAAATAGGCCAGCAGCGCCTGACGACGGCAGCGTGTTTCCTCGCACAGGGCCAGCATGGCATCGAGCTTGTGCTGTTCGATGCGCTTGTGGCGCTCGTCGCCATCGGAGTTGGCCAGCATCTGCTTGAGGAAGATCACGTCCTGCAGACCATAGGCCATCCAGGCATCGGCCGGCAGCCCGTCACGACCGGCACGACCAGTTTCCTGATAATAGGCCTCCAGCGACTTGGGCAGGTCCAGGTGGCAGACGAAGCGCACGTTGGGCTTGTCGATGCCCATGCCGAAGGCGATGGTCGCCACCATGATCAGGCCTTCCTCGTTGAGAAAGCGCTTCTGATGGTAGGCCCGCAGCTCGTTGGGCAGGCCGGCGTGATAAGGCAACGCCGGAAAGCCCTGGCTGCTGAGAAAGTCGGCGACCTCCTCGACCTTCTTGCGCGACAGACAATAGACGATGCCCGCATCGCCCTTGCGCGCAGCGAGAAAGCCGAGCAGTTGCTTGCGTGGCTGATCCTTGGGCTGGATGCGGTAGAAGATGTTCGGCCGGTCGAAGCTCGACAGGAAGCGCTCGGCGTTATCCAGATGCAGGCGCTGGACGATCTCCTCGCGGGTGCGCTTGTCGGCCGTGGCGGTCAGGGCAACGCGTGGCACCTGCGGGAAAAGCTCGGCAAGCTGGCCGAGCTGCAGGTATTCCGGGCGGAAATCATGGCCCCACTGCGATACGCAGTGCGCCTCATCGATGGCGAACAGAGCGATGTCCAGGCCCTGCAGAAAATTCAGCATACGCGGCTGCACCAGGCGCTCTGGCGCCAGGTAGAGCATCTTGATCTGCCCGCGGCGGATGCGGTCGGCAATCTCGCGTTGTTCATCGACGCTGAGCGTGGAGTTCAATGCCACCGCTGCCACGCCCAGCTCGTCGAGTGTCGCCACCTGATCGTCCATCAGCGCGATCAGCGGGGAAACCACCACCGCCAGGCCTTCGCGCATCAACGCCGGCACCTGATAGCACAGCGATTTGCCGCCACCGGTGGGCATCAGCACCAGCGCATCACCGCCTGCCGCCACACGCTCGATGATCGCGGCCTGGTTGCCGCGAAAGGCGTCGTAGCCGAAAACGTCTTTGAGAATGCGCAGGGCGTGGTCGAGCATGAAGGCCTCCAAATCGAGCCGCGCATTATGCCGCAGGAACGCACCGAACAGGGCGCCTACCCGTCCGAAGCCGCTCAATCGCCTCTTGCAGAGCGCCTATGCTGGTCGCAGAGGCGGCGGTGAACTAGAATCCAACCTCGTTTATCCCAAGCCCCAAGGTAACCGCACGATGTCCTTCGCTGAGCAACTGTCCCGCCTGCAAGCCTTTCTCGATGCCGATGAGCTGCACGAAGAGGCGTTGGACTACGTGGCCGCCCACGGCTATCTCACTGCCCTGGCGATCTGCCCGGATCAGGTGCCGGAGCGCGAGTGGATCGATGCGCTGTTCGCCGAGCCGCCGCACTATCGCAGCGACGCCGAGCGCGAAGAGATCGAGAACACCCTGATCCACCTGAAGGCGCATATCGCACGTCAGCTGGCTGGCGAAGAAGAACCCGAACTACCCTGCGATCTCGATCTTGGTGACGAGCCGGACGATTCCGACCTGCGCGGTTGGTGCATCGGCTTCATGGAAGGTGTGTTCCTGCGTGAAGCGGTTTGGTTCGAGGATGCCGAAGACGAAGTCAGCGAGTTGCTGCTGCCGATCATGGTCGGCTCCGGGCTGTTCGACGAGCAGCAGGAGTTCGCCGAGATTGCCCGTGACCGCGATCTGGTGGACAGCATGATCGATCAGATTCCCGAGCTGCTAACCGCCCTGTTCCTGCTGTGCCAGGCTCCGGAAGAAAAACCAGCGCTGCTCAAGCCCCGCCACTGACCGCGAGCCGGGGCACTGCCCCGGCTGCCGCCAAGACTGCCCATGCCGCATGACATCCAGCCAAGCCGCCATCGCAGTGTCCGCTATCTGCTGCTGGGCATCGGCTGGCTGAGCGTCGCCCTTGGGGTCCTCGGCATCTTCCTGCCGGTGCTGCCGACCACACCATTCCTGCTCCTGGCTGCCGCGTGCTTCGTGCGCAGCTCGAGGCGCTTCTACATCTGGCTGGTCACCCATCCGCACCTGGGGCCTTGGATTCGCGATTACCTCGAAGGTCATGGCATCCCGCTCAAGGGCAAGGTCTACGCGCTGGTGCTGATGTGGGCGAGCATCGCCTTCTCCTGCTATCTGGTGCCCTTACCCTGGGCACGCGCCTTCATGCTCACCAGCGCGGTGCTGGTGAGCATCTACATACTCAAACAGAAAACCCTGCCCAATCCGTAAGCGCTCTGCATGGCCCGGATGCAATCCGGGCTACGAAGCCGGCCAACACCTCGACAACCTTTTGACACCGCTTTCTTTTTCCAGCGAAGCGACCGGCAAGAAGTCGACACCTCGCCTAGACTTCGACGATCAGGCACTGAGACTCGACCCATGCGACGGCTGCGCATTCAGCGATGGCGGTGGCGACTGCTGATCCTCTGGATCGGCAGTGGGTTGCTGGCCGCGCTATCCCAGGCGGATTGGGACTTCGCCCTGATCATCAAGAATGCCGAGAACCGCTACGGCAACCTCGGCCCAGCGCGAACCCGTCTGCTCGACTGGGAAGAGCTGATCAAGACCAGCGCGGCGTTGCCGGAGCCAGACAAGCTCAACGAGGTCAATCGTTTCTTCAACCGCAAGGTGCGCTTCGTCGACGACATTCAACTCTGGCGCGAAAACGACTACTGGGCCACCCCCGTGGAAATGCTGGTCAAGGGCGCCGGCGATTGCGAGGACTACTCCATCGCCAAGTACTTCACCCTGCGACGCCTCGGCATCCCCAGCGAGAAACTGCGCATCACCTACGTCAAGGCGCTGAACTACAACCAGGCGCACATGGTGCTGACCTACTACGCCAGCCCGAGCGCCGAACCGCTGGTGCTGGACAACCTGATCAACGACATCCGCCCCGCCTCACAGCGCAAGGACCTGCTCCCGGTCTACGCCTTCAATGCCGAAGGCCTCTACCTGCCTGGTTCCAACACCCGCAAGAGCGACTCGAAGAAGCTCTCGCGCTGGCAGGACATTCTGAAAAAAATGCATGCCGAGGGCTTCGCCGTGGGCGAAGGCTAGGAGAAAGAATATGTCCCTACTGAAACAACTGTTCCTCGCCATCTGCCTGTTCCTGGTCGTGGCCTTTACCGGCAGCTTCGTCGCCAGTGTCGAGACTTCACGTGAACAACTACTCAGCCAGCTACGCTCCCATGCCCAGGACGCGGCCACGGCTCTGGGCCTGTCGATGACGCCCCATGTGGATGACCCGGCGATGCTCGAACTGATGGTCAGCTCGATCTTCGACAGCGGCTACTTCGCCAGCATCCGCGTGGTGAGCATCCCTGAGAACAAGGTGCTGGTCGAACGCAGCACCGAGGTGCGCGCAGAGAATGTCCCGCAGTGGTTCGTCGATCTGGTGAATCTGGAACCCGAAGGTGGCGACGCCCTGATCATGCGCGGCTGGGAACAGGCCGCGAGGGTCGAAGTGCTCAGCCATCCGCAATTCGCCCTGGCAAAGTTGTGGGACGGCGCCATTGGCAGCCTGATCTGGCTGTTGCTCTGCGGCCTGGTCAGCGCCGTGCTCGGCGGCTGGCTGCTGCGCACCCAACTGCGCCCGCTGGACAATATGGTGCAACAAGCGCAAGCCATTACCCGCCGCGAGTTCCTCACCCTGCCCCGCGTGCCACGTACACCGGAGCTGAAACGCGTGGTCCTGGCCATGAACCAGATGGTCGACAAGCTCAAGACGCTGTTCGCCGAAGAGGCCACACGCAGCGAAAAGCTCCGCGAAGAGGCGTACCAGGACAGCCTGACCGGCTTGGCCAACCGTCGCCAGTTCGATATTCGTCTGGACAATCAACTGGTAGTCAACGAGCAGAATGCCGAGGGCTATCTGCTGCTGTTGCGTGTCAACGATCTCGGCGGGCTCAATCAGCGTCTGGGCGGGCAACGTACCGATGCGCTTATCAGCGCCCTGGGCGATCTGCTCAGGCGCCTACTGGAAGCACCGGAATGCGGCGAATGGCTGGCCTCGCGCAGCCGCGGTGGCGAGTTCGCCCTTCTTGCACCGGGGTTGAACGGCGATGACGCAGATCGTCTCGCTGAAGAGATCAGCGAGCACCTGAGCAACCTGCGCCAGACCGGCGCCAGTGACTGCAACCCCGTGGCCCACCTGGGAATCGCCGCATTCCGCCCAGGCGAGGCCCCCGCCAGCGTGATTGGCCGAGCCGATCAGGCGCTGGCCCAGGCACAGAGCAATGCAGTGCGCTGCTGGGAACGCCTCGACGACTTCACCGCGCAGGGTGCTCAGGGACTGCACAACTGGCGCGGTTGGATCGACGATGCACTCAACCAGGGCAAGCTGCAGCTGTACTTCCAACCGGTGGTGGAATGCGTTTCAGGGCGTCTGTGGCACCGCAAGGTGCTGGCGCGCCTGCTCGATCCGCAGGGCGAAGCCATCGCCGCCGGGCGCTTCCTGCCATGGATCGAACGCCTAGGCTGGAGCGCCCGTTTCGACCTGGCGATGCTCGAACACGCCCTCACCCACCTGGGTCAACACGCCGAGCCCCTGGCGCTGAGCCTGTCCGCCGCGACCCTGCGCGAACCTGTGCAGCGGGAACGACTGCTCGCCTTGCTCAGGAGCCACCCCGAGCAGGCAAGCCTGCTGACCCTGGAAGTGGACGAGCGCCACCTGCCACCACCCGCAGAACTGGAGGCCTTGAGCCAGAACCTGCGTGAAATCGGTTACGGCCTGGGCTTGCAGCACTTCGGTGGACGCTTCAGCCTGATTGGCAACCTGACCCATCTGGGCCTCGCCTACCTGAAAATCGACGGCACCTATATCCGCGCCATCGACCTGGAGAGCGACAAGCGGATGTTCATCGAAGCAGTGTTCCGTGCCGCCAACAGCATCGATCTACCGTTGATTGCGGAGATGGTGGAAACCCAGGGCGAACTCGAGGCGCTCACCGAACTGGGAATAAACGGCGCCATGGGCCGTTTGATCGGCGCGCCGACGCCCTGGCAATGAAGTGATTTACGGGGGCTTGCTCAACGTCTGCCAATGGACCTGCCGGGGCGATACATCGCGGCGCGCAAGGCGCCGGTCATACGAGGTGGTGCTCGTCGTCGCCAAGCAGGCCGCTCAAACCTTCGATCTCGGCACGAGCGATGGCACGCTGATCGAGTTTCTGGCGCGCAGCCTCGGGCAGATCGGTGTAACGGATCACGCCACGCTCGACCAGCACACTGACCACGTCCTCGAGAACGCGCACCAGCTCCAGGTCGGATTGTTTCAGGCTGTCCAGACGCGCCTTGACCTCTTCCTTGGCAGCCAGCCAGTTATGCAACTCCTCGCTCTCGACCGCCAGGTTCTCCGTCATCCCCTCGAAGGGCTCGTGCTCAACCCGCAACAAACGCCCGGCCGCGTCGCGCTGTACGTAAACCATCGATGCCTCCAGCAAACGCCATAAAAAAGCCCGCTCCCGGAACGGGTAGCGGGCTTACTCTAGTTGAGTGCTCCAGCTAAGGAAACTCTGATAAACATTTCCGTTTGTCTGAGAAGCCGCTGACCTGAGGCCAACGGCTCCTTCGCACCTCAGGCGACCAACTGGTTGTGATCCAGCATGCCCTGGATGATATCTGCCGCATTGCCGCCAGACAGCACGGTATTTTCCAGGGTGATGGTCTGATCAACCGGAGTGCCGCTCCCCGCGCTGGCCACGTTGATCACTGTGCTGCCTGGCTCGCTGACGAAGTCGAAGCTCAGATACTGGGTCAGCACATCGGCCGTGGCGGGCCCTTCGATCCCCTGCAACAGCTGCGACAGGTCCAGCTTGTCGTCGCCATTGCCGAAGTCCTTGACGATGTCGTGATAGTTGCCGCCACGGTCGTCAGCAGTCCAGACGAAGGTATCGTTGCCGATACCGCCAACCAGGACATCGTTGCCCTTGCCGCCGATCAGGGTGTCGTTGCCATCACCGCCCTCCAGACGATCATTGCCGCCCAGCCCACGGAGTGTGTCGTTGCCGCCCAACCCCAGCAGCACATCACTTGCTTCGCTACCGAGCAAGGTGTCGTTGAGCCCCTCGTTCCCCATTAGCACGTTAGGCTGTACCGCCGCACCGGCGCCGATTCCGACCACCAGATGAGCCGTGCTGACGTCACCATCCGGCTGAGTCAGCTGGTAGGTGAACACGTCTTCCTTGCCCAGATTGCTGTAATCGGGGTCAGGGGTATAGGTGTAGGCGCCGTCACCGTGTATCAGCAAGGTTCCCCACTGGCCGACGAGAGCCTTCGAGGTGCCTACGGCGACAAAATTGCCGTTGTCCAACACGCTGAGTACGGCTCCTTCGCTTCCCTTACTGTCCACCGCACCCCACGGCTGATCGCTACCGAGGTAGTTATTGGGGTCGGTCAGTACGTTGCCCGCTACTGCCGTGGCGGTATCGACCAGTACCGCGGCGGCAAGGGTGACCAAAGTAATGTTGTCGATCGTCACGCGGTACTGGTTGCTGTTACGGGTCTGGTTGGTCGAGCTGCGGTCGTTGGCCTCGAAATACACCCTGTAGGTGCCGCCAGCCAGGTTCAGCAAGCTAATGGTCGCGCCCTGGGTCTGGCTTTGTACATCACTGACTTCATCCCAGACATTGGTTTCAGACAGGCTGTACAGCTTCCAGGTGAAGCTGTCACCGGAACCGGTAGCAGCTTGGCCGACCTGAAACGACAGAGTGCCCGTCGAACCCTCGGCGATCTGGAAGGACGGCGTGATGGCTTTGGTACTGACGCCATCAGCGCTACTCGTGTCCCGCAACTGCAGTTGGCCACCTTCAACACGTACGCCGTTGACCCCGCTGTTGCCACTGGTGTTGTTCACGGCGATGCTGCTGACGCCCCACTTGTCGGCCGCGACGTTGACCCAGTCGTTGGTTGTAACGACCGTGCGCTCGTCACCCGAGGGCAGGAAGTCATTGACCGTGTCGAACACCCAGGGATTGTAGTTGGGCCCTGAGGACGCAGGATTACTGGTGCTGGAAAAGTCCGCCAGTACCTTGGTCACTGGGTCGGGCGTAACCCATGTCTGCCCCACGATAGCCTGGCTGTAGTTGTCGTAGGCATGCACCTCGCTGCTATCGGTGATGGTCAACTTGAGTTCGGCGGTCGCAGCATCGCCGTCCCGGTCGACCAGCGTGTAGCGAATGGTGTCCGTCCGGTTTTCGGCCACATCTCCGTTGAAGCTGTAGGTGTAGGCCCCGGTGAGCAGGTTGACGCTGAACGAGCCGCCCCCCGCGGTGGTGAAGGTCAGCGTATGACTTGCCGCATCGTAGGCCGCCGAGGCACTGGTATAGGTCACATTGTTATGGGTGATCGCCGCGACCGGCAGTACACCCGGGCCGTCTGCACCGAAGCCATTGCTGCCTTCGCTGATCAGGTTGCCCGATATCACCGTACCGGTGACCGTCCCCTGCAGGGTGTCGTTGAGCTGATTGAGATTGGAAACCAGGATGCCATCGGTATTGACGCCAGCCTTGCCGTCATAGGCGATCGGGTTGAGCAGCGTCTTGTCGAGGTCGCTGCCAAGCCCCATGCCCAGTGCGTAGGACTTGATGCCCTTGGCCGTTAGGAAGGCGATCCAGTCCGCCTCTTCGCCGGCACCGATGCCATCACCTAGTTCCGGGTTGTACTGGCTGCCGCTGTTGTTGCTGCCAGGGTTGGCGTTGGACAACGTCGGCTGCCCGTCGGAGAGGAAGTACGAGACGCTCTGCACGCCGGTACCAGTGAGCTTCCCGGTCGAATCGTAGGCATTCATCGCCTTGATCAGCGCATCGTCATAGTTGGTCGAACCGTTGCCGGCGTTATTGGCCAGCGCGGTCAACCAGGCCTTGGCGTCGCTGGCCGTCATCCAGACATTGCCCACGGCACTGGCTGTATTGGCGAAGGTGACGATACGTACCATCACGTCGCCTAGGTTGTCGTAGCTGTCGATCAGACGTTGCACGGCATCCTTGGCCAACGCCAGCTTGGTGCTGAAGCCACTGACGCCTGACGGCGCATCGTCCATGCTGCCGGACAGATCCAGCACCACCATGAGGTTGGTATGGATGCCTTGGGGCTCACTGGCGGATTTGGCGATGTCCTTCGGCTGGGCCGGCGAGTCGTCATCCACGGAGATATGCAGGGTTCCCTGGGCGGTGGAACCATTGCCATCGACCATCTGGTAAGCGAACTGGAAGTCTAGATTGTTTTCCACGCTACCCGAGGCTGGTGCCGGATGATCCAACGGCGCATGCAACTCGAACGTGAACGCACCGGTGGCCGGATTGGTCAACGTCACGGTAAACACTGGCTGGTGGCTGCCGACGGTCTGGGCGGTAAGCACCTGGCCGTTGCCACTGACCTGATACTCCACCGCCTGGCCGCCGGAGGTCACGCTCGGCAGCCCGGAAGGTTGCCAGGCGAAGCTGCCGAAGCCATCGTCGCCGTAGTCGTAACCCAAGGTGCCGGTAACGAGGGTTGTAGCCCCTTCGTCATCCTGAACGCCACCGGGGATCCCGCCTGGCAGGCCATCTTCATCGACACGGTCGAAGACGAAGCCGCCAGTTGGCTCATCGTTGACGAAGCAGACGTCAAGCTGGGTGCTGGCCACGTCATTGTCCCCATCCACCACATCGACCTGGAACGATAGATCCAGGCTTGGCGGCAGGAACTGCTGCTCCAGCGTGATGTACTGGATGCGGTAGTCACCGTCGTTGGAGGCGAAGATCAGCGTTGTGAAGCCGCCCGCCAGGGCAGCGGCCGAGCCAGTGGTGAATGCCGAGTCGGCCAGATCGAAACTGAACTGGGAGTTCTCGGAACCCTGACCATTGTAGGTACCAGCAGCGACCACCTGGCCATTGCCATCGAGCGCAGTCCACGAAAGCTGATCGCTGGACGATAGCTTCTGTACGCTCACCTCGGCCGAATAGACCGTTGCACTGAACGCCATGGTCAACGACTCAGCGCCGTTGATCAGGTTGTTGCCGCCCACTCCGACGCCCTGCTCCGAAGGGTTGACCAGACCGCTGCCGGTCAGTGTCACGGCGAGGCCTTCGCCGCTCTGCACCAGGAATGAGGCCTGCGGTTGTCCCGCGGCGATGGCCTGCAAGTCGAAGTCGGCGATGGTCACCGGACGCGCATTGACGATGGTGAGCTCGTAGTTGTTGCCACCACCGAGGACATTGGGGTCGTCGTAAACCTTGAGTACGAAGAACACGTCCCCCTGCGCATCACCTACCGTGGCGGTCAGAGTGGTAACACCGTTCTCCTTGACCACGGTGTAGAACAATCCATCGTCGGTCAGGCCAGCATTGGCGGACAGGTCGAAGCCGCCGCCATCACTGCCATAGTCGGCCTGGATCACACCTTGGGTGGTGAAACCATTGCTCTCCTCGACTTCGGCGCAATCGGGCTGGATCACACTGGGACCGTCGTCTTCGAACCCCACTACCTTGCCCAGATCCAGACTGGCACTGTCCGAGTCACCATCCTTGTCATAAACGGTCACACCCAGTTTCACCAGCCCTTCCCTGATCAAGGCGAGCTCGTCATGGCTGGCAGTGTTGCCATGGGCGATGGCCTTGTATTGCTCCAGGGTGATGCTGCCGTCGACGGTATTGACGCTGATCTTGAAGATGGTATCCAGGCCTACCTTACCCAGCACATTCCCATTGCTGTCGGTATACAGCAGGATGTTGCCGCCAGCGGTGGCGTCCAGACCGGAGTCCACGCCCTCGCTCACCAGGCTGAGAGCAAATTGGGTACGCGAGGCGTCCAGCCCATCCGAACCACCGTTGGTGGCCAGGTTGAACAGATCGCTACCCTGGATGCGCGCGTAGCCCAGCACATTGCCGTGGCCCTGCTCATCATTCGGGGCGACATAGCCGTTTTCGTCCCGGCTGGAGCCAGCCGTGCCGACGGATTCGTCGACGTAGACCCGACCGCCTCCCTGCAACTCGAACCCGGTGATTTTCGGGCCATCGTCCTTGAAGCTGATAGCCTTGCCCAGCTCGAGGCTGGCGCTGCTGGAGTCGCCATCCTTGTCGGTGATGGTGGCCACCAGTTTCACCAAATCGGCGGAGGAAAGCCCAGTGGCCTGGTCCGGGCCGGTGTCGGGCGAATGGATGATCGCGCGCACCTGGTCGAGGGTGACGTGGCCAGAGGCGTTCACCGTGACCTTGAAGGCGATGGCGCCGTTCTGGTCGCCGACGCGGCCTACCACTGCGCCCCCTTCAAGGTACAGCTTGATGTCGCTGCCACTGGCGGTGTCCTTCAGGCCGCTATCAGCACCCTGCGCCTTGACCTTCAGCGCGTAGCCGATGGTGCCGGCACCGTCGGCGCCGTAATTGCTGGTGAAGGCGCCACTGAAGTCAGTGGTGGTGTCGATCGCCAGAGTGGTCTCGTCCACCTGCAGGCTGGCGACACCCGCCTGGCCGGCGCTGATGGTCGGCGCGTCGTCCTTGAAGCTGATGGCATTACCCAGGTTGAGGCTGGCGCTGTTACTGTCGCCGTCCTTGTCGGTGATGGTCGCCACCAGTTTCACCAGATCGGCAGCCGACAGTCCGGTTGCCTGGTCAGGTCCGGTGTTGGGCGAGTGCACGATGGCACGCACCTGATCGAGGGTAACGTTGCCGGAGCCGTCCACGGTGACCTTGAAGGCAATGGCACCGGTGTCACTGCCGACACGGCCCACCACTTCGCCCCCTTCAAGGTACAGCTTGATATCGCTGCCGCTGACGCTGTCCTTCAGGCCGCTGTCGGCGCCCTGAGCCTTGACCTCCAGCGCGTAGCCAATGGTGCCGGCACCGTCGGCGCCATAATTGCTGGTGAAGGCGCCACTGAAGTTGGTGGTGGCGTTGATCGCCAGGGTGGTCTCGTCCACCTGCAGGCTGGCGACACCCGCCTGGCCGGCGCTGATGGTCGGTGCATCGTCCCTGAAGCTGATGGCATTACCCAGGTTGAGGCTGGCGCTATTAGAGTCGCCGTCCTTGTCGGTAATGGTCGCCACCAGTTTCACCAGATCCGCAGCCGACAAGCCAGTGGCCTGGTCAGGCCCAGTGTTGGGCGAGTGCACGATGGCACGTACCTGATCAAGGCTGACGTTGCCGGAGGCATCAACCGTAACCTTGAAGGCAATGGCACCGTTCTGGTCGCCCACACGCCCCACCACCTCACCACCTTCCAGGTAGAGCTTGATATCGCTGCCGCTGGCGCTGTCCTTCAGGCCGCTGTCGACGCCTTGGGACTTCACGTCCAGCACGTAGCTGATCGAGCCAGCACCGTCGGCGCCGTAATTGCTGGTGAAGGCGCCGCTGAAGTTGGTGGTGGCGTTGATCGCCAGGGTGGTCTCGTCCACCTGCAGGCTGGCGACACCTGCCTGGCCGGCGCTGATGGTCGGCGCGTCGTCCTTGAAGCTGATGGCATTACCCAGGTTGAGGGTGGCGCTGTTGGAGTCACCATCCTTGTCGGTGATGGTCGCCACAAGCTTCACCAGGTCGGCCGCACCCAGGCTGCTCTCTTGGTCAGGGCCGGAGTTCGGCGAATGGACGATGGCGCGCACCTGGTCGAGGGTGACCTTGCCGTCGGCATCCACCGTGACCTTGAAGGAGATGGCGCCATTCTGGTCACCCACGCGGCCGACCACCTCGCCGTTCTCCAGGTACAGCTTGATGTCGCTGCCGGTGGCGGTGTCCTTCAGGCCGCTGTCGGCACCACTGGCGCTGATGTCCAGCTTGTAGCTGATGCTGCCGGCACCATCGGCGCCATAAGCCTTGATGAAAGCGCCGCTGAAGTCAGTGGTAGCGTTGCCAAGCAGGTTGGTTTCGTCCACCTGCAGGCTGTCCGCCGGAATGGCCGTGGCACGGATGCTGGGCGCGTCATCCTTGAAGCTGATGGCATTGCCCAGATTGAGGGTGGTGCTGTCCGGGTCACCATCCTTGTCCGTGATGGTCGCGACCAGTTTCACCAGGTCGGCGGCGGAAAGGCCGGCTGCCTGGTCAGGCCCGCTGTCGGGTGAGTGCACGATGGCAAGTTTCTGATCAAGAGTGACCTTACCGACAGCATCCACCGTGACCTTGAAGGCGATGGCGCCGCTCTGGTCGCCGACGCGGCCTACCACTTCGCCCCCTTCAAGGTACAGCTTGATATCGCTGCCGCTGGCGGTGTCCTTCAGCCCAGTACTGGCGCCCTCGGCGCTGATGGCCAGCGCGTAGGTGATAGTGCCCGCGCCATCATTGCCGAAGCTATGGGTGAATACGCCGCTGAAGTCGCGGGTGGCGTCGACCCCAAGGAAGCTTTCATCCACCTCCAGGCTGCCGTTGGCGGCCTGACCGGCAGTGATGGTCGGCGCGTCATCCCTGAAGCTGATGGCATTACCCAGGTTGAGGCTGGCGCTGTTGCTGTCGCCGTCCTTGTCGGTGATGGTCGCCACCAGTTTCACCAGATCGGCAGCCGACAGGCCAGTGGCCTGGTCAGGTCCGGTGTTGGGCGAATGCACGATGGCAAGTTTCTGGTCGAGAGTCACCTTGCCATCGGGATCCACCGAGACAGTGAAGGAGATGGCTCCAGCAGGGCCACCCACGCGGCCGACCACCTGCCCACCCTCGAGGTATAGCTTGATGTTGCCGCCGCTGGCGGAGTCCTTCAGGCCGCTGTCGGTACCACTGGCGCTGATGTCCAGCTTGTAGCTGATGCTGCCGGCACCATCGGCGCCGTAGCTGCTGGTGAAAGCACCGCTGTAGTCGACGGTCTTGTCCACCAGCAGATTGGTCTCATCCACTTCAAGCTCGCCGGTGGCAATCTCGCCAGCGCTGATGCTCGGGGCATCGTCACGGAAGCTGATGACCTTGCCGATGTCCAGGCCGCCACTGACGCTGTCGCCATCGCCGTCGGTCACCGTCAGTTTCAGCTCGACGTGACCGGAGCCGAGGAAGGCCGCCTCGTCCGGATCGGCGGTCGGATGTTCGATGGCACGTAGCTGTTCGAGGGTGATCTTGCCGTCCGCGCTCACGGTCAGGGTGAAGACGGCCTCACCGTTGGCGTCGCCGACACGGCCCACGATCTGGTCGCCTTCCAGGAACAGCACGACATCTTCGCCAGTCTCGGTGTCGACCAGCCCGGAAGCCGGGTTGGTGACCTGCAGTTCGTAGTCCAGGCTGCCCAGACCATCGGCACCGGGTTGCACGTTGAACAGGCCACTGAAATCGGCAGTGGCGGTGGAAATGTTACCCTGCCCGAGATGGGTCTCGTCCACCTGCAGCTGCAAGGTGCTCCCCCAGGTGACGCTGGTGCTGACGTCGTTGTAGTCGTAGTCGGAGGTATCGGTCTTGTCTTCCCAGTTCTGGTTGCCGGCATTGCCGGTGTCCTGCAGGTGCGAACCACCGGGGTTGAGGGTGGCATCGCTGAACAGCACGTTGGCACCGTCGGCGCCGATCAGTGGCGTGCCACCGACGAAGGCCTGCCACTTGCCCCCTACCAGTTGGAAGGTGACGTCCGCACCGTTGAGCAAGCCGGCGTTACCGCCGCCATTGGGGATGATGAAGAAACCGGTGCTGGCCGGATCCAGGTCGCCCAGGTCGAAGGTGTCGCCGCTACTCTGGTCATGGACGTTGGCCCAGATCACCTTGCCGCTAAGTGGGGTGCCATCCTCGCCCTTGATGTAGTAGCCGTAGCTGTTGCTGTAGCCGGCATCGGTGCCGTGGAAGGTCACCGAGGAGTTCAGGTCCAGGGCCCCTACCTGCAAGGTCGGAGTGTCGTCGTTGATGGCGACCGTGAGGGAACCGTCGGCGGTGTCGCCATCGCCATCGGTGACCTTGTAGCCAACATTGAGGGTAATGTTGTCCTCGGTGCCGTCCACGGTGTGCATCAGCGGCTTGAGCAGGTTGACGGTGTAGGCGCCGCTGGCCAGGTCGGTCAGCACCACGGTCATCAGGTCGCCACGGACGCTGCTAATGGTCAGGGTATTGGTGTCCGGGTCCCAGGTAGACGTCACGTTCTCACTGCCCAAGGTGCTGGGGCCGCTAAGTTCGATGGACTTCAGGCCATCGGCGCCGGCGTCGTAGCCAAGGTTGCCGCTGGTGCTGGTGTGGGCGCCGGAGACATCGCCAGGGCCGCCGTTGATGCCACCGTTGAGGCCCTCGTCATCAAACACATTGGTAGCTGTCACCTTGGTGGCGGTGGGGCCGTCGTCCTCGAAACGCACGACGCCACCGATGCCCACCGAGTCCACCGAGACATCGCCATCGCCGTCGGTGACGGTAACCACGGCGCGAATCTTGCCGGAGAGGTTCAATGCCTCGTCATGGCTGGTGGTATCCGGGTGCTGCAGGGGCAGGTACTGGGCAATGCTGATGCTACCGTCCTGGCCGATGGCTACAGCGAAGGCGGCCTGGCCGTTATAGATGCCGCCGTCCACGCGGCCGACGACCAAGCCATTCTCCACGCTGAGAACGATAGGCGAGCCGTCCAGGGCACTGAGGCCCGAGTCTGCATTCTGCACTGCCAGGCTGAGCACGGTGGTCGCGCCCTCCTGATCTTCACCGGTGCTGCTGCCGCTGGTGCTCACCACCGGGCCATTGCTGCTGGCGTAGCCGGTCGTTAGCGCGGTGCCGGCATCGGTCACGCTACTGAACAACGCGATCACGCTGGGGGTGTTGGTGTCATTGTCATTGGCATCGCTGCCCGGTGTCGGAGTGGCGGTGCCGTTCTGCAGGCCGGGGGTTTCGTCGTGGGTAACGCGCACACCTTCGACTACTTGGATGTTGGCGGTAGGAGCATCGTCCTCGAAGCGAATGGCGCCGCCGATGTTGACCTTGGCCACGTCTACATCGCCATCACCATCGGTGACGGTGACCACGGCCCTGACCAGGCCGCCGAGATCGACACCCTCATCGCGGCTGCCGGTATCCGGGTGGTTGAGCGACATGTACTGGGCGACGCTGATGGTGCCGTCCTGGCCGATGGCGACGGCGAACACCGCTGCGCCAGGGCCCTGGTCGCCACCGTCCACGCGGCCGACGATCAAGCCGTTCTCCATATAGAGGCGAATGACCTGGCCGTCGGTGGTGGTGAGGCCCGAATCGGTGCCGTCGCCGCCAGTGATCTCCAGGCTCAGCACGGTAGTTGCGCCTTCGTTGTCCTCGCCGGTACTGGTGCCGGCGATGCTGACCACGGGGCCGGCGCTGGCGGCATAACCTTCCAGGTCGGTACCGACGTTGCTCACGCCGGCGAACAGAGCGATCACATCCGGATTGCCGGTGTCGTCATCCAGGGCGTCCCCCTGAGGCGTCGGAGTCTCGGTGGCGTTCTGCAGGCCAGCGCTCTCGTCATGGGTGACACGCACACCCTCGACCCGCTGAATGACCGCGGTGGGGCCATCGTCCTCGAAGCGGATGGCGCCGCCGATACCAACCTGCGCAGTGTCCACATCGCCATCGCCGTCGGTTACGGTGACCACGGCGCGGACCTTGCCGGCCAGGCTCACGGCATCGTCAGCACTGCCGGTGTCTGGATGGTGGAGCGAGATGTATTGGGCGACGCTGATACTGCCGTCCTGGCCAATGGCGATGGCGAAGGCCGCCGCGCCCGGACTGGTTTCACCACCGTCCACACGGCCAACGATCAGGCCGTTCTCCAGATACAGGCGGATGGTCTGCCCATCGGTGGTGGTGAGCCCGGAATCGCTGCCGTCACCACCGACGATGGACAGGCTGAGCACGGTAGTGGCCCCTTCGTTGTCCTCACCAGTGCTGCTGCCGGAGATGTCCACCACCGCGCCATTGCTGGTCGCATAGCCAGGGCTGGAAAGGTCGGTACCGGTATTGCTCACGCTTGAGAAAAGGCCCACCACAGACCCAGCGTTGGTGTCGTTGTCGTTGGCATCGCCGCCCGGGGTTGGTGTGGCAATGCCATTCTGCAGGCCGGCACTCTCGTCGTGGGTAACGCGCACGCCCTCGACTCGCTCGATGGCTGCGGTCGGAGCGTCGTCGACGAAGCGGATCAACTGGCCAATATCGGCGCTGGCAACGGCCTGATCGCCGTCGCCGTCGGTAACGGTCAGTACGGCGCGGATCAGACCGCTGAGGTCGATACTGTCATTGGCGTCGCTCGCATCGGGGTGATGCAGGGACTGGTACTGAACAACACTGATAATGCCGGTGTCCGGGTCGATGGAAATGGCGAACGCAGCGTTACCACCTGCATCGCGACCAACCACCAGGCCGTTTTCCACACTCAGGGTGATGGGGCTACCGCTGGTAGTAGTGAGACCAACCGCCTGCACCTGCGGGCCCTGTTCGCCTTCACCGCTTCCGACCAGCGCCAGGGAATAGACGGCGGTAGCACCACCTTCATCGGCACCGAAGTTATAGTTGGCCACGACCGCCGGAGCAGTACCTTGCGCGTAGGCGCGCATGTCGGAAGACGGATTGGCTACGCCATTGAACACCGCTAACGGACCAGCGACGTCGTGACTGCCCGGCTGCAGGCCGGCGCTCTCGTCGAGTACCACCTCACCACCTTCGCGGGAAAATTCCAGGCCGGCACTGGGGCCGTCGTCGTTGATGGCGATGATCAGCGGCACGGTGGGCGACACGTCGCCATCGAGATCGAATACGCGCACGCTGAAGTTATCGAACAGCTGATCGTCAGCCCCAATCGCATTGGGGTTGCTGTGATCCAGGCTATTGTCGGTCAGGGTGTAGGTCCAGTTGCCGGCGGCGTCGAACACCAGCACGCCATAAGCGCCCTGCACGACACCCCCACCAGTGACGTTGACCCAGTTGCCGCTCGCGTCCAGCACTTCGATACGGCCGATGCCATCGGGGGAGTTGATGATCAGGGTGCCCGAGGTCGTTTCGGCGTCGCTGCCGGGGTTGCTGCCCGGCTGACCGCCGCCGTTCTCGCCACCATTCAGTGCGGCCTCATCCACCACACCGGGGCCGGTGACCACACTGCCCTCCTTGTCCAGGAAGACCACGGTCAGCTCGGGGCTGAAATCGGCAGGAGCGAATACTTCGCCTTCGGGAAACAGCGGGGCTGCTGCAAGCGGCCCAGTGGGAAAGCCAATGACCGGATCCAGTGCCCCGCCGACTTCACTGAGCATCACGAAGGAATGGCCGCCACCGGCTCCCCCCGCGCCACCTGCGCCAGCCCCTGGGCCAGCGGCTGTAGCTTCGCCCTGTTGGGTCGGGTCGTCACCGGCTTCGATGGCAGCCTGTAGGCGCTCGACATCGGTGAGGTCATCGTCGCTCGGCGCTGTGGGGGAAACTTCTACGACGGGAGCCTGAAGCTCATCGCGACTCGCGATGAGTTGCGCATTGAGGGCGATGCCGCTGTCACGCCCCAGGGTGAGCTCCTGACCGTTGGTCAGAGCCACCGCAACCGCACCGGACATTCCGGTTATGAGTTGCTCGCCTGCATAGAGCCGATCACCTTCGCTGACTGGCCGGCGCGATCCATCGCTCGCTACCGCGAACACTTCGCCGACAACCTGACTGACGACACCAATAAGAGTAGCCATGATTCCATCCTCACTACAGCTGCCGACCACCGCCGACACGTACTTACCGAAAGGGTCAGAGCACCTTTTCGAAGCAGAGGAGAGAACCCACACAGCTGATTGAAATGGAACGGCGCAAAATCCAAAAAACGCTACTGACAAAAAAATGTCACCACAGCATGCGTCGAACTACTCCATCAGTTGAATCCCCGCCCATTTGATGCCTGACTGCCCATTTCAGCTGCACAGCCCACGAAAAATGCGGACCCGAGCAGCTCATAGGTTCAAACAATGTGCTGCTTTTCGCAGAGTTCATAAGATTTTTTCTGAATATACCTTGTGAAAAAATCATCTTAGCTTCTCCAAAAGTTGTTCTTAGCTCTGATGTTACAAGCCTGAAACGGTTTGACATGGAAAAACGCCATTTTTATGGCGACAGGATAAGAACTTCAGTCAGGAGAAACGCCAATGCGCACCTTAACCCCGCTGTGGAGCGCCATGCTTTTGGCGACTGTTTGCAGTCAGGCGCAAGCCATGAATCTCTCGGAAGCCATTCAGAACACGCTGGATAACCATCCGGAGATCCACGCGGCCGCCAATAGCCGACTCGCATCGGATGAAGATGTGAAATTCGCCAAGGGCGGCTACCTGCCAAGCGTCGACTTGCTGGTCGGATACGGCAGGCAGAACACCGATAGTCCCAGCACCCGAGCGCTGGGTGACCACAACACGGAAACCCTCAACTATCGCAACGCCGAGCTGCGCCTGCGCCAGATGCTGTTCGACGGTTTCAATACGCCCAACGAAGTGGAACGCACCCAGGCCGTTGTCAACTCCCGTGCCTACCGCCTGCTGGGCACGTCCGAAAGCCTGGCGCTGCGCACCGTCGAGGTCTACCTGGACCTGCTGATGCGCCGCGAGATGGTCGCCCTGGCCCGCAACAACCTGCAGGCCCATCAGCGCATCAACGATCAGATCGGCATGCGCAGTCGTCAGGGCGTGGGCAGCACCGCCGACCTTGACCAGTCCGAAGCGCGTCTGGCCCTGGCACAGAACAACCTGTACACCGAAGAGGTCAACCTGGCCGACGCCGAAGCCAACTTCTTCAGCGCCGTCGGGCGCTTGCCGGATCAGTTGGAAGCGCCTGCATCGATCAAGAGCAACATGCCCGCCGACCTGATGGCCGCTCGGCAAACGGTAATGGACAACAACCCCTTCCTGAAATCGGCGCAAGCGGACGTCAACGCTGCCGAGAAGCAGTACGAGGTTGCCAAGTCCCCCTTCTACCCGCGCTTCGATCTGGAGCTGGCCACCTCGGCCGATGACAACGTGCAGGGCGACGAAGGCCACTACAACACATGGCGGGCCGCCGTAGTGATGAACTACAACCTGTTCAACGGCATGCGCGACAAGGCTCGCCTGCAATCAGCTGCGCACCAGATCAACGAGTCGATGGACATCCGCAACAATGCCCTGCGGGTGCTCAACGAAAACCTCTCGCTGGCCTGGAACGCCATGGAAAACGCACGCCTGCAAACCCCCAAGGCACGTGACTACGCGGACTACACCTCCCGCGTTCGCGAGGCCTATCAGCAGCAGTTCAGCCTGGGACAACGCACCCTGCTCGACCTGCTCGACAGCGAAAACGAACTGTTCACCGCCAATCGCCGCTACACCGAGGTTCGCTACGGCGAAGAGTTCTCGATGTACCGCGTCGTTGCGGCCATGGGGGATCTGCTGCGTCAGCAACAGGTCGTGGTCCCGGCGGAAGCTGTAGCCCTCACCGAAGTGAAGAGCGAAGCACGCTTGCCGGAAATGAAGTGATCCCGGCTCGAAGGCCCCGCGCGGATACCCGCGGGACCGACGCGCAGCAAAGGGCTGAACAGGCTCTGAGGAGTAGTAGAAATTGACCACCATGGAACGGCCAGGGCCAGCCAGTGATCCACGGCTCAGTCACGACGATCCGCTGTTGGATGGTTTGTTGATCCTCTGTCGGTTGCACGGCTGCAGCGTCAGTCGTGGCAGCCTGAGCGCCGGCTTGCCATTGCCGGCCCAGCGCCTTAGCCCCGATCTGCTGGCCCGCGCAGCCGCACGGGCCGGACTGCAGGGGCGCCTGCTGCAGCGTGATCTGGCCAGCATTTCGCCGCTCAACCTGCCCGTGCTGCTGCTGCTCAAGGATGGCCGCAGCGCAGTGCTGCGCCAATGGGGACCGAAGCAGCAGGCACAGATACTGCCCTGCGAGACTGATGGCGGCGAGCAGTGGGTCAGCCGCGAGCAACTGGCCGCCGAGTACAGCGGCCAGGCCTTCTTCGCGCGTCCACGGCACGAGCTGGAGGAAGCCCGTACACCACTGGTGCCGCGCATCGAAGCCTGGTTCCGCGACACCCTCAAGCTGTCGCGCTGGCTCTACACCGATGCGGTGCTGGCCAGTTTGCTGATCAACCTGCTGGGCCTGATGGTGCCGCTGTTCGTCATGCAGACCTACGACCGCGTGGTGCCCAACCAGGCCACCTCGACGCTCTGGGTGCTGGCCATCGGTCTGCTGATCGGCACGGGTTTCGAGCTGCTGCTGAAGGTGCTGCGAGCGCACCTGCTGGATACCGCCGGCAAGAAGACCGATGTGGTGCTCTCCGCCACGCTGTTCGAGCGCATCACCGGTATGTCGATGAAGGCGCGGCCGGCGACCATCGGCGGCTTCGCCCAGAGCATCCATGATTTCCAGGGATTGCGGGATTTCCTCACCGCAGTGACCCTGACCAGCCTGATCGACCTGCCCTTCTCCCTGCTGATGCTGTTGGTAATCGGCCTGATCGGCGGGCCACTGGTGGTCATTCCAGTACTGGCCTTCCCCATCACCATTCTGTTCGCCTGGATCATCCAGGTGCGCCTGCGCGATACGGTGCAGAAAAGCCTGCAACTCGGCTCGCAGCGCCAGGCCCTGCTGATTGAAACGCTCGGCGGGCTGGAGATGCTCAAGGTGTGTGGCGCCGAGAGTGAACGCCAGCACCAGTGGGAACAGACCCATGGCGCCCTCACTCGCCTGGACGCTCATGCCAAGTTCCTTGCCTCGCTGGCCACCAACGGCACCCTGTTCCTTCAGCAGTTCGCCGGCATGGCCACCATCATTTCAGGGGTCTACCTGATCATCGCCGGCAACCTCAGCGTCGGCGCGCTGGTGGCCTGCTACATGCTCGGCAGCCGGATTCTCGCGCCGCTCGGACAAATCGCCGGACTGATCACCCGCTACCAGCAGGCACGCCTGACCATGACCAGCACCGACGCGCTGATGGCCCTGCCTCAGGAGCGCCAGGACAAACAGCGTCCGCTGGACCGCACCCAGCTCAAGGGGGCGCTGGACGTTCGCCAGATCAGCTTCACCTATCCCGGTCAGAGCGCACCGGCACTGAACAACGTCAGCCTACGCCTCGGCGCCGGCGAGCGGCTCGGCATCATCGGTCGCAGTGGCTCGGGCAAAAGCACCCTGGCGCGTCTGATGATGGCGTTCTACAGCGCCGACGAAGGGCAGATCCTGCTCGACAACCTCGACCTGCGTCAGCTCGATGTTGCCGACCTGCGCCATCAGATCGGCTACGTCGCCCACGACCTGCCGCTGCTGGCCGGCAGCCTGCGCGACAACCTCACCCTCGGTGCGCGTTACATCAGCGATACACGCATGCTCGAAGTCGCCGAGCTAACTGGCGTGGTCGACCTGGCGCGCCAACATCCGCAGGGTTTCGACCGCCCGGTGGGCGAGCGTGGCCAACTGCTCTCCGGGGGTCAACGCCAGGCCGTGCTGCTGGCTCGCGCGCTGTTGCTCGATCCTCCGATTCTGGTGCTCGACGAGCCGACCAGCGCCATGGACAACACCAGCGAAGACCTTTTGCGCCAGCGTCTGCACAGCTGGGTCCAGGGCAAGACCCTGATCCTCATTACCCATCGTGCCTCCATGCTCAGCCTGGTCGACCGCCTGGCCGTGCTGGACAACGGTCATGTAGTGGCGGATGGGCCGAAGGATGCCGTCATCGAAGCCTTGCGCAAGGGCCGCGTCGGCCCGGCCAGCCTGTAGGAGCGCCCTGCCATGCAAGCCACTCAGAGCCTCGGCAGTTACCTTGACAGCCTGCGCGAGAAACGCCAGGACACCGAATTCATGCCGGAAGTGGAAGGCGCCATCCTCGAGGATTCGCCCTGGTTGAGTCGCATCACGGTGTGGGCCGTCAGCGCCTGCCTGCTCACCGCGCTGGCCTGGGCGCACTTTGCCGTGCTGGAGGAAGTCACTACCGGCGAGGGCAAGGCGATTCCCTCGAGCAAGGTGCAGGTGATTCAGAACCTCGAAGGCGGCATCGTCAGCGAAATCTTCGTCCGCGAAGGCCAGGTGGTGGACAAGGGCGACACGCTGCTGAGGCTGGATGACACTCGTTTTCTGTCGAACCGTGGCGAAACCGAAGCCGATCGCCTGGCACTGATGGCCCGCCTGGAACGGCTCAGCGCCGAGGCCGAGGGGCGTGAACCCAGGCTCCCGGAGCAGATTGCGCAAGGTGCGCCACAACTGGCCGAAGACGAACTGGCCCTGTACCGCTCAAGGCAGCAGCGCCTGCAGAGCGAACAGCGCACCCTCGGCGAGCAGCTACGCCAGAAAGAACAGGAGCTCGCCGAGTTCCGCTCCAAGGCCCAGCAGTACCGCTCCAGCCTCGGGCTGTTGCAGGAGGAGCTGAACATGTCGCAACCCTTGGTGGCCTCCGGGGCGATTTCCCAGGTCGAAGTATTGCGCCTGCGCCGTAGCCTGGTGGAGCTGCGTGGCTCACTGGAAGCCACCAACCTGGCCATCCCCCGCGCCGAAGCGGCGATGAGCGAGATCAAGAGCAAGATGGACGAATCCGAGCTGAGCTTTCGCTCCGATGCCTTCAAGGAGCTCAACGAGGTACGCACCGAGCTGCAGAAGATCACCGCCACCAGTGTCGCCATCGAAGACAAGGTAACCCGTACCACCGTTACCTCACCGGTGCGCGGAGTGATCAAGCAACTCAAGGTCAACACCATCGGCGGCGTGGTACAGCCGGGCAGCGACATGCTGGAGATCGTGCCGCTGGACGACAGCCTGCTGATCGAGGCCAAGGTGCGCCCGCAGGACGTGGCCTTCCTGCATCCCGGACAGAAAGCCATGGTCAAGTTCACCGCCTACGACTACACCATCTATGGCGGGCTCAAGGCCAATCTTGAACTGATCAGCGCTGACACCATCACCGACGAGGAAGGCAACAGCTTCTACCTGATCCAGGTACGCACGGATAAAAGCCATCTCGGCAGCGACGAACACCCGTTGCTGATCATTCCCGGCATGGTCGCCACCGTGGACATCATTACCGGTGAAAAGAGCGTGCTGGCCTACCTGCTCAAGCCCGTGCTCAAGGCCCGCTCGGAAGCCATGCGCGAACGTTGAATACCTGCCGTGCAGGCTTGCGTAGGGGGCGCTGTGCGCACCTCGTTAGCGCCGGTGATTGCGAATGAAGACCTCTTCTCCCATCGCCGCTATCTGCCCCTCGATCAGGGCATCGAATGGCCGCAGCAATGCCTCGAAACCCCGTGGCGCCTCGAGTGCACCCAGGGCCGCAACGATCGCCTCGATGGTCGATAGCACACCCTCTTCCGGCGCCTTGCGCAGGCGATAACGCGACGGCGCAGCGCTATCCAGGCTGACCCGTGGCAACGCCGCCAATGACGGGTTCATGTGCAGCAGCTTACGCGCCTTGCGCCAGGTACCGTCTGGCACTACCAACAACAAGGGTTTCTCGTCAGGCGCATAAGCGCCAAGGGCGACGGACTCTTCACCAGGAAACAGCAGGCAGGCTCGATAGTCAGGCTGTTCGAGCAGTTGCGGCAGGTCCTCGAACACCTCCCCGACGCGCAGCTCTGCATTGCGCAAGCCAAGCGCAGCCAGGCGAGCGGTATTCAGCGCATGGCCGACCTCGCTCGGGTGCTGCAGGATGAGCACACGAGTATGGCTATCGAGATCGGGAATCAGCGGGCAGAGGCAATGACTGAGGGGACGCTGACAACGGCAACAGGTCGGACGAGGCATACCGTGCAGTTTGCCAGAAGGCCCTGCCCACGCGTAGCCCGGATGCAACCCAGGAACATCCAATCATTCCCTGGATCGCACCCGGGCGGCAGCATCAGCGATTGAAACGCTCTGCCAGGCTGTGCAGGTAGTCGGCCATTTCCTCCAGTTCACGGCTGATGGCCGCGCCCTGATGCGCCTGGCCGGCACTGTGGTCGGAAAGCTGAGCGATACGAGTGATCTGCCGGCTGATATCGTCCGCCACATGGCTCTGCTCTTCGGAAGCCGCAGCCATTTGCTGACTCATGCCGGTAATGCGAGTTACCGCCGAGCTGATGCCCTCCAGCGCATCACGCACCGACTCCACACTCTGCACGCTGCCGCGGGAGATTTCCTCGCCCTTGCCTGCCGTCAACACGGCACGCTCGGCCCCGGCACGCAAGTCGGAGATGATCTGGTGGATCTGCTCGGTGGACTGACGCGTGCGCGAAGCCAGCGACCGGACCTCATCGGCCACGACGGCGAAACCACGACCCTGCTCACCTGCGCGCGCCGCCTCGATAGCAGCATTGAGCGCCAGCAGGTTGGTCTGCTCGGCAATCGAGGTGATTACATCGGCCACACTGCCGATGGACTGGGTGGAATTGGCCAACTCGTTGACGGCCTGCCCGATATCGTTGACGGCCTTGGCCATCTGTCGCATGGAATCGAGACTCCCCACGGCGAGGTCACGCCCTTCCCGCGCCAGGCGATCCGCCTCCTCGGCGGCATGCGAGGTGTTCTGTACGTTGTGTGCGACCTCCTGAATGGTCGCCGCCATCTGGTTGATGGCTGTCGCCGACTGGTCGGTTTCTGCCCGCTGCTGGTCAAGCAACTGCGCGCCAGAGCGCGACAATTCTGCAGACTGGGTGGCGCGCTTCTTGACGTTCTCGCCGGCATCTTCCAGCCGCGTCAGCGCCGTCTGCAAACGGGCCTCCTCGCTGATCATCGCCATGTCCAGCAACGCCTGGGCACCGCGATTATCGCTGTAGGTCAGCGCCACGAGGCCGCTGGTGAAGGCTTTCGGATGCTCGGCCAAGGTCCGACGAATGAGCTGGCGAGTGCGGTACAGCTGATAAGACCCAAGGGCGAACAGCGTCAGCAGGATGAACACCATCAGCGGCCAGCCCGAGATCAGCCAGTGCGCCGCAACGATCAGTAATGACGCTGCAATCAATGGCCAGGAGCGCACCAGATCATAAGTCCAGTACTCGAGCTTCGGCACCGGCGACTTGCCCGCTCGCAGACGAGCATAAAGCGTCTCGGCACGCCGCTTCTGCGCCTCCGTCGGCAGGGAGCGCACCGACTCGTAGCCGGCGATGCGACCGTTCTCATAGACCGGTGTGACATAGGCACTGACCCAGTAGAAGTCACCGTTCTTCGAACGATTCTTGACGATCCCCATCCAGGGCTTGCCCTGCTTGATCGTCTCCCACATATGGCCAAACACCGCAGGGGGCATGTCCGGGTGTCGTACGAGGTTATGCGGCTGGCCGATCAACTCCTCGCGGGTGAAACCGCTGATCTCGACAAAAGCATCGTTGCAGTAGGTGATCTTGCTGTTGAGGTCGGTGGTGGAAATCAGGCGTTCTTCCGCGGGGAAGGTTCTTTCCCGCTGAGTCACGGGCAGGTTCTGGCGCATCTAGGCTTCCCTGGTGGCGTTGGAGTTGAGGCAGACGTATGAATAAGTACTAGCACAGCCTAATAAGCGCGCCAGCGTTAGGCTGTACGCCTTTCGGAGAAGAAAGGCGACACTGTTTCAGTTCTGATTCAGTTGCGTCTTCAGCAGATCGCGGAAGGTCTGAATCAAAGGCTCGCGGGTGCGCCCGCGGCGCAGGATAAGGGAGAACGGAGCCTGGTAGCCAAAGACAGCAGGCAACAGAACGCGCAGCTTGCCCTGATCCACCCAGTGCTGGGCGTAATGCTCAGGTAGGTAGCCGATATAGGCGCCGGAAAGCACCAGAATCAGCTGGGCCTCCATCGACTCGACGGTCGCCGCACTGTGCTTGAAACCATGGCGCGCCAACTCGGCCTGGCTCCAGTAGCCACGGCCCACCATGCGTTGCTGGGTGATCAGCTCCTCGGGAATCCGCCGCTGCTCGAACAAGGCATGCCGTTCACTGCAGTACAGCCAGTGCTGCTCACGGTACAACGGCTGATAGACCAGGCCGTTCATGCGTGTGGAAAAGGCGCCGATGGCCAGATCCAGGCGGTTGTCCAATACCGCCAACTGCAGCTCGTAAGGGCTCATCACCGACAGGTGCAGATGCACGCCAGGGTGTTCCTGGCTGTAGGCACCGATCACCTCGGCCAGCGGCAGGGCCGGGTCGCTGACGGTGGAGTCCAGCACGCCGAGGTTGAGCGTACCGCGCAGCTCGCCCTTGAGCGCCGCCGAATAACGCTCGAAGCCTTCCAGTTCGCCAAGCAGGCGCAGGGTTTCCTGATGGAACAGCTCGCCCTTGCTGGTCAGGCTGAAGCCGCCACGGCCGCGATGGCAAAGCACGATACCGAGCTGGCTTTCCAGCTGGCTCATGTAGGTGCTGATGGCGGAAGTGGACAGATTCAGTTCCTGTTGCGCAGAAGCGAAGCCCTGGTGGCGCACCACGGCGACGAAAATCTTCAGCAGTTTCAGGTCGGGCAAGGCAAAGGACATGGGGGCGTACGGCGGATGAACGGAGCGCCAGTGTAGCGCCATGCAAGCCCCGCAGACATACAGAGAACGCGCTGTTCAGTCTCTTGTAGGAGCGGCTTCAGCCGCGATTATCGCGACGAAGCCGCCCCCACTCCCCATCCACGATAGTTCAGTAATCACTGAACTAAGTATTTGCTCAATGCGATTTAACCCATTCGCGCGCTGAGCCAACAATGCAGCCATAACCAGGCGCCGGGCCCGAACCGAACGCCACTGGGCGCTACACCACGCCCCTTCGCCAATCTGCCGCTGACCTTCGCCCTCTCCAGGAGACGGCCATGCGACTGGAAATCTTCCGCACCCTCTGGGGTTATCGCGGCAGTTGGCAGCAAGCGCTCGACGAAGCGCTCGGTGCCGGCTTCGACGGACTCGAAGCGCGCATCCCCGAGACCGCCGCGCAGCGCGCCATCAATGCCCGCCTGCTGCGCGAGCAGAACGTCCCCTATATCGCCACTCTGTTCACTTCCACGCCGGTGCTGCCGCGTCAGAGCGACAGCCCGCAGGTGCACCTCGAAGATCTGCGCATGAAGCTCGACTGGGCCGCCGAACTCGGCCCACGCCTGGTCAACGTGCTGCCCGGCAACGATCGCTGGGCGCTGAGCGAGCAGGTCGACTTCTTCGCCCGTGCCGTCGAACTGGCCGATGCCAGTGGCTTGAAGGTGTGCTTCGAGATTCACCGTGGCCGCTCGCTGTACAGCCCCTGGGTCACCCTCGACGTGATTCGCCAGGTGCCCGAACTGCGCTTCACCAGCGACATCAGCCACTGGCTGGTGACCTGCGAGCGCCTGCTCGACGATCCCGCCGACGACCTTTCCGCCTTTATCGAGCGGGTCGACCATATCCAGGCCCGCGTGGGCTACGACCAGGGCCCGCAAGTACCGCACCCCGGCGCTCCGGAATACGCCGAGGTGCTGGCCTTCCATCAGCGCCACTGGGAAAGCATCTGGAGCAGCCAGGAAAAACGTGGCCTGCAGACCACCACCCTGACCCCCGAATTCGGCCCCGACGGCTACCTGCACCACCTGCCCTTCACCGACGTGCCGGTGGCCGACCTGTGGCAGCTCAACCAGTGGATGGCGCGCTGCGAGCGCCAGCACTTCCACCGTTTCACCAGTCGCTGAGGAGTCGTGATGAACACCAACGCCAAGCATTTCACCGAAATCCCCGTGGTCGACATCGCCGGCCTGTTCAGCAGCGCCCCGGCCGCACGACTGGCCGTGGCCGAGGAGCTGGGCCGCGCCGCCCGCGAGGTCGGCTTTCTGTACATCAGCGGCCACGGCATCGAGCAGGCGCTGATCGACGGCCTGCACCGCGCCGCCGAGGACTACTTCGCCCAGCCGCTGGACGCCAAGATGCGCCACTACATCGGCGCCTCGGCCAGCCACAAGGGCTTCGTGCCCGAGGGCGAGGAGCGCTACGGCACTGGCAAGCCGGATCACAAGGAAGCCTTCGACATCGGTTTCGAAGTCCCCGCCGACAATCCGCTGGTGCTGGCCGGCACGCCGCTGCTGGGGCCCAACGACTGGCCCACGCTGCCCAACTTCAAGGAAGCGGTGCAGGCCTACTACGCGCGCATCTTCCAGCTTGGCCGCACGCTGTTCCGCGGCTTCGCCCTGGCCCTCGGCGTGCCGGAAAATACCTTCGACGAGATGGCCAACTTCCCGCCGTCGAAGCTGCGCCTGATCCACTACCCCTTCGACGGCGATGCCCAGGACGCCCCCGGCATCGGCGCACACACCGACTACGAGTGCTTCACCATCCTGCTCGCCGACCGCCCGGGGCTGGAGGTGATGAACGACCTTGGCCAGTGGATCGACGCACCGCCGCGCGAGGGCACCTTCGTCGTCAACATCGGCGACATGCTCGAAGTGATGAGCGCCGGCACCTTCGTCGCCACCTCGCACCGCGTACGCAAGGTCAGCCAGGAGCGCTACTCCTTCCCCTTCTTCTATGCCTGCGACTACCACACGCAGATCCGCCCGCTGCCGCAGTTCGAAGCCACCGGCCAGCACTACGAAACCATCAGCATCGGCGAGCACATGTGGAGCCAGGCGCTGCAAACCTACCAATACCTGAAGAAGCGCGTCGAGGATGGCCAGCTGCAACTGCCCGAACGCGCCCGCGCACCGTCCAGCTTCGGCCACCTCAAGCATCAGCCGAGCGCGCTGTGATTTTCCACGCTGCCAATACAAAACCTGATCCGGAGATAAGCACAATGGCAACCCGTACCCCGCTGCGCACTACCGCCCTGACCCTCGCGTGCACCCTGGCCGGCCTGTTCACCAGCGCCCACGCTGCCGAAACGCCCAAGACCCTCGCCAGCGGCGAGTTGAAGGTGGGCATGGAGATTTCCTACCCACCGTTCGAATACTACGAAGGCGACAAGGTGCTCGGCTTCGACCCGGAGGTTTCCGCAGCGCTGGCCAAGCGTCTGGGCCTTGAGGCGAGCTTCAGCGACATCAGCTTCCCCAACCTGATCCTTGGCCTCGACGCCGGCCGTTTCGACACCATCATCTCCGGCATGTACATCCTCCCCGAGCGCCTGGAGAAAGCCGACGCCATCCCCTACGCCAAGACTGGCGCGGCGATCATGGTGCGCAGCGACGCCGAGAAGAAACCGGCGACCCCCGAAGAGCTGTGCGGCCTGACCGTCGGCCTGCAACAGGGCACCTCGTGGGTTCCGGCACTGCAGAAAGTCTCCGACGGCTACTGCAAGGAGCAAGGCGCCGGCGCCATCACCATCAACCAGTACCCGACCACCGCCGAAACCACCCAGGCGCTGCTCTCCGGCCATATCCAGGCACACCTGGAGATCGACGCCGCCTCGCTGCGCATCGTCGAGCGCGCCAAGGGCCGCATCGCCATCAGCTCCAAGGGCTCGATCTACCCGCAGGTGCTGGGCATCTACGTGAAAAAGGGCAATGCCCAGTTGCTCGACGCGCTGAAGGCCGCGCTGGACGAGTTCAAGGCCAGCGGCGAGTACAGCGAGCTGCTGAAGAAATACAACCTGGAAGAAGCCTGAGACAAATCCGTGGGCGAGTGATACCGCCCAGGCATGACCGCTTCACCCCGCTGGCCGGTGCTCGCGCCGGTCAGCGGCCTTTTTTCGGCTTGAGTCGCAGGTGCCCCATATGCCGTTCGAATGGAGCTATTTCTTCTCCCTGTTTTCCATGCCGGCCTTCTGGGCCGCGTGCTGGACGGTGGTAAAACTCAGCAGCCTGGCCTGGCTGCTCGGTCTGGTGCTGGGCTTCGGCCTGGCCAGTGCCAAGCAGGCCGCCAGCCGCTGGCTCAGTGCGCCAGCCGCGATCTACGTGTGGTTCTTCCGCAGCGTACCGCTGCTGGTACTGCTGATCTTCGTTTACAACCTGCCGCAACTCATGCCGGCCAGCGGCAAGGTGTTGTCCAACCCCTTCTATGCCGGCCTGTTCGCCCTGGTGCTGACCGAAGCCGCCTACATGGCGGAGATCCACCGCGGCGGCCTACTCTCTGTAGCCAAGGGTCAACGCGAGGCCGCCCGCGCCCTGGGCATCGGCCGGCTCGGTGCGCAACGGCTGATCGTGGTGCCGCAGGCCTTTCGTATCGCCCTGCCGACGCTGACCAACGAGTACGTGACCATCGTCAAGCTGACCTCACTGGTCTCGGTGATCTCCCTCAGCGAATTGCTGCTGGTCGGCCAGCGCCTCTACGCGCAGAACTTCCTGGTGCTGGAAACCCTCGGCGCGGTGGCCGTGTACTACGTGCTGATCGTCAGCCTGTTCGGCTGGGGCCTGCAGTACCTGGAGCGCCACCTCGACCTGGGCCGCCGTAAGCCGAGCACCCTAAGCGACGCACAGGTCACAGAACTACGCAGCAGCCTACCGCAGATAACGGCCAGCAGTACCCAGGCGCGCCAGCCCGGCGCCCCGGCGGCGCTGCACCTGAGCAACATCCACAAGCACTATGGCGATCACCATGTGCTCAAGGGCATCGACCTGAGCGTGCAGCCCGGTGAGGTGATCTCCATCATCGGCCCGTCCGGCTCCGGCAAGACGTCATTGATTCGCACCGTCAACGGTCTGGAGAGCATCGACGAAGGCGAGATCGTGCTGTTCGGCGAAGCCTTCATCCAGGCCGGCGACCGCCCCGAGAACCGTCGCCAGCGCGAAGGCGTGCGGCGCATCGGCATGGTGTTCCAGAGCTTCAACCTGTTCCCGCACCGCACCATTCTCGACAACGTGCTGCTCGCGCCGCGCTACCACGGCCTGGGCGATACCGCCGACCTGCGCCGGCAGGCCCTGGCGCTGCTGAACAAGGTCGGCCTGCTGGCCCACGCCAACAAGTACCCACACCAGCTCTCCGGTGGCCAGCAGCAGCGCGTGGCCATCGCCCGTGCCCTGGCGATGAAGCCGGACATCATGCTGTTCGACGAGCCCACCTCGGCGCTCGACCCGGAACTGGTCGGCGACGTGCTCGCGGTGATCCGCGACCTGGCCCGCGAGGGCATGACCATGCTGATCGTCACCCACGAGATGGACTTCGCCCTGTCGATTTCCGACCGCGTGCTGTTCATGGAAAACGGCCACGTCCAGCTCGACGCCTCGCCCGACGCCATCCGCACCGGCAACCACGAACGCGTACGCCGCTTCATCGGCCTGGAGAATGCATGAACGACATCGCCACCCTGCGCCGCGACCTGGCTGCGGCCTATCGCCTGGCCGCCCTGTTCGGCTGGGACGACACCCTCTACACGCACTTTTCCGTGCGCCTGCCGGGCGACGGCGAGCCGCGCTTTCTGATCAACCCGTTCGGCCTGTTCTTCGAGGAGATCCGCGCCAGCGACCTGATAGTGGTGGACATGCACGGCAAGGTGGTCGAGGGCAACGCCGACTACAACGTCGCCGGTTTCACCATCCACAGCGCCGTGCACATGGCCCGCGACGACGCTCACTGCGTGATCCACACCCACACGCTGGCAGGCATGGCAGTGGCCGCGCAGGACGCCGGTCTGCTGCAGCTCAACCAGATCAGCACCGAATTCCACGGGCGCCTGGGCTATCACGCCTACGAAGGCGTGGCGCTGGATCTGGACGAGCGCGTGCGTATCCAGGCCTCGCTGGGCAACAACATCGCCCTGCTGCTGCGCCACCACGGCCTGCTCAGCGTCGGTGCCAGCGTCGCCGATGCCTTCTATGTCATGCATTACCTGAACCGCGCCTGCGAGATCCAGCTCGCTGCCACTGGCGGTGGTCAGCCCTGCAGCGAGATACCCGCGCACCTGGCGCAGCACGCCTGCGAGCAGTTGCAGGGCGCCGAATGGCAGCGCCAACTGATCTGGCAGGCCTGGTTACGCAAGCTCGATCGCCTCGACCCCAGCTACCGCGACTAATGAGCACACCCCGCCAACCCTTATGAACCGCGGCTTGCAGCCTTACTTTAGGTAATCCTGAAGTAAGTTTTTGCCCCAGCCGATTTTTCCAAACGCCTGGCCGGTCAAGACTCCGGCCACAACCAGAACGAGCCTGAGGCCTACCCATGGACAAGACCTTTCACCAGCCCCTGGGCGGCAATGAAATGCCCCGCTTCGGCGGCATCGCCACCATGATGCGCCTGCCCCACATCCAGAGCACCGAGGAAAAACGCCAGCTCGACGTCGCCTTCGTCGGCGTGCCGCTGGACATCGGCACCTCGCTGCGCTCCGGCACCCGCTTCGGCCCGCGCGAGATTCGCGCCCAGTCGGTGATGATCCGCCCGTACAACATGGCCACCGGCGCCGCCCCCTTCGACTCGCTGAACGTGGCCGACATCGGCGACGTGGCGATCAACACCTTCAACCTGCTCGACGCCGTACGCATCATCGAAGAGGCCTACGACGAGATCGTCGAATTCGGCATCAAGCCGCTGACCCTGGGCGGCGACCACACCATCACCCTGCCAATCCTGCGCGCCCTGCACAAGAAGTACGGCAAGATCGGCCTGGTGCACGTCGATGCCCACGCCGACGTGAACGATCACATGTTCGGCGAGAAGATCGCCCACGGCACCACCTTCCGCCGCGCCCAGGAAGAAGGCCTGCTCGACAGTGAGCGCGTGGTGCAGATCGGCCTGCGCGCCCAGGGCTATACCGCCGAGGACTTCAACTGGAGTCGTAAGCAGGGTTTCCGCGTGGTGCAGGCCGAAGAGTGCTGGCACCAGTCGCTGGCGCCGCTGATGGCCGAGGTGCGCGAGAAGGTCGGCGGCGGCCCGGTGTACCTGTCCTTCGACATCGACGGCATCGACCCGGCCTGGGCGCCCGGTACCGGCACCCCGGAAATCGGCGGCCTGACCACCATCCAGGCGATGGAGATCATCCGCGGCTGCCAAGGCCTGGATCTGATCGGCGGTGACCTGGTCGAGGTCTCCCCGCCCTACGACACCACCGGCAACACCTCGCTGCTCGGCGCCAACCTGCTCTACGAAATGCTCTGCGTGCTTCCTGGAGTCCAGCGTCGCTGACCCACGGCTTTTCAATACCCGCACGGGTGTCCTTGAAGGCACCCGGCAAACAACAACAATTAGGGTGCCCTTATGAATCACGAAGACGCTGCTCCAACACTGAATAAGCAGCCACCAGTCACCGACCGTGTCGCGCAACCCTATAGCCTGCGCCAGTTTCTGATCTTCCTGATCCCGTCACTGCTCGGCGTGCTGCTGTTTCTGACTCCCATCGTCTATGAGGAGAAGGTAACCATCGGCCTCGGCGTCATGGCCGACGCGCTCAAGGCTGCGGTCAACGACCATCTGCCCGCCATTGCAACCACCCTGCTGATCCTCTCGGCGGTACTGGGCATACTTGGCAGCCTGCTCAAGCCGCGCTGGATCACAGAACGCCGCGCGCTGGATGATCTGTTCAACCTCCACCCACTCTGGCTCGGCCTGCGCGTGGTCGGCGCGCTGTTCGCAGCCATGACCTTCTGGCAGTTCGGCCCTGAATGGGTCTGGAGCGCCAACACTGGCGGCGTGGTACTGAAAGACCTGGCTCCGGTACTGATCACCTTCTTCTTGGTCGCCGGCCTGATTCTGCCGCTGCTCACCGACTACGGTCTGATGGAGTTCTGCGGCACCCTGGTGCGCAACGTGTTCCGCAAGATCTTCGGCTTGCCGGGCCGCTCGGCCATCGACGCCATCGCCAGTTGGCTTGGCTCCGGCACCGTTGGCGTGCTGATCACCGCCCAGCAGTACCAGAAGGGTTTCTACAGCGCCCGTGAGGCGGCGGTGATCGCCACCAACTTCTCCATCGCCTCGATCGCCTTCAGCCTGCTGATCACCAGCTTCATGAAGCTCGACCACCTGTTCGTGCCCTTCTACTTGACCGTGGTGGTCGCTGGCCTCGCTGCCGCCATCATCACCCCGCGTATCCCGCCGCTGTCATGGAAGAAGGACGAGTACGTCGCCGGCGTCGGCAAGCAGATTAAGGAAGACGTGCCGGCTGGCACCTCGCTGCTGCGCTGGGGCCTGACCCAAGCGGTCCAGCGCGCCAATGCCAATCCCTCTCCCGTGCAGATGGTGAAGATCGGCGTACACAACGTGGTCGACATCTGGCTCGGTTTGCTGCCGCTGGTGATGGCCATCGGCACCGTGTCCCTGGCGATTGCCGAGTTCACACCGATCTTCAGCTGGCTGTCCTACCCCTTCGTCCCACTGCTCGAAGCCCTGCAGTTGCCGGAAGCGGCCAAGGCGGCGCCGGCCATGCTGGTGGGTTTCGCCGACATGTTCCTGCCGGCCGTGTTGGGCAAGGGCATCGAAAGTGAGCTGACCCGTTTCGTGGTGGCCTGCGTGTCGCTGACCCAGCTGATCTACATGTCCGAAGTGGGCGTGCTGATCCTCAAGGCCAAGCTGCCGCTGAACCTGCTGGAGCTGTTCGTCATCTTCATCATCCGCACCCTGATCACCCTGCCGATCATCGCGCTGATGGCGCACTGGATCGTTGGCTGACGTCGACACAAGGACCTGACCATGACCACTTGCGGCGAATTTCTCGTCAAGCAACTCGAAGCCTGGGGCGTCGACACCGTGTTCGGCATTCCCGGCGTGCATACCGTGGAGCTCTACCGTGGCCTGCCGCACAGCGGCATCCGCCATGTCACCCCGCGCCACGAACAGGGTGCCGGCTTCATGGCCGACGGCTATGCGCGCGTCTCGGGCAAGCCTGGCGTGTGCTTCATCATCACCGGGCCGGGGATGACCAACATCCTCACCGCCATGGGCCAGGCCTACGCCGACTCGATCCCGATGCTGGTGATCTCCAGCGTCAACGAGCGCGAACGCCTGGGCCTGGGCAAGGGCTATTTGCACGAGCTGCCCAACCAGAGGGCGATGACCGCAGGCGTCACCGCCTTCAGCCACACGCTGATGAGCGTCGAGGAGCTGCCCGCAGTCCTGTCCCGCGCCTTTACCGTGTTCGAAGGCGAGCGGCCACGCCCGGTGCACATCGAGCTGCCGCTGGACATCATCACCGCCGACGCCTCGCACATGACCCTGGCGCCGCGCCCGACGGTACGCCGCCCGGCGCCGAACCGCGCGCTGATCCGCGAGGCCGCCGGGCTGCTCAAGCAGGCCGAACGCCCGTTATTGCTGCTCGGTGGTGGCTGCGTCGCCGCCGAGGCCGAGGCGCGCGCCCTGGCTGCCGCGCTGGATGCACCGACAGCCTTGACCATCAACGCCAAAGGCCTGCTTCCGCCGGGCCATCCGCTGCTGCTGGGCAGCAACCAGTCGCTGCGCCCTGTGCGCGACCTGGCGCTGGAAGCAGACGTGGTACTGGCCATCGGCACCGAGCTGGGCGAGACCGACTACGACGTGGTGTTCGACGGCGACTTCCGCCTGCCTGGCCGGCTGATTCGCGTCGACATCGACGGCCAGCAACTGCAGCGCAACTTCACCCCGCACCTGGCGATTCAGGGCGATGCGCGCCTGGCCATGCGCATGCTGCTGGCCGAGTTCGATCCCCGTCAGCCAGGCGAACACAGTCCCGGGGCCCAGCGTACCGCAGCCGTGCAGGAGCGTCTGGCCGAAGATTTCAGTGGTTGGGCGCACTACCGGCAGTTGTTCGATTGCATCCTCGATGCCCTGCCCGATACCCGCTTCGTCGGCGATTCGACGCAGACCGTGTACAGCGGCAATCATCTGGTCGAGCTGGACGGCGCGCGGCGCTGGTTCAACGCCTCCACCGGTTACGGCACCCTCGGCTACGGCCTGCCAGCAGCCATCGGCGCCAGGCTGGCCGAGCCGGCGCGACCGGTGATCAGCCTGATGGGCGATGGCGGCATCCAGTTCACCATCGCCGAACTGGCCAGCGCCGTGGAAGCGCGGGTCGGCATCATCGTGCTGCTGTGGAACAACGCCGGTTATGGCGAGATCAAGCGCTACATGCAACGCCGCGATATCACCCCGATTGCCGTCGATATCTACACCCCGGATCTGCTAGCCATCGCCCGGGGCTTTGGCTGCGCCGCCGAGCGTGCGCGCGACCACGCCCATCTGGCCGAGCTGCTGCGCAGCGCGCCTGAAGACCGCCCTTTGATCATCGAAGTGCAGGAGGCCGCACCCTTTCATCCCTGACTAGATCAATCGCGGCTAAAGCCGCTCCTACAGAAAGCAGGGTATCCCTGTGGGAGGGGCTTTAGCCGCGACATCCCGCCCCGGACTGCATCCGGGCTAGGGGCATAACCACAAGACTCAGCTGTATCACTGACTGCCACCCACCAATACCAACAATCAAGTATCGGGGAGTCGTTCCATGTTCAAGAATCTCAGCCAGCATTTCGGCCAGGACGGCCTTGCTCCTACCGACAAGTCGCATCGCAGCCTCGGCCTGGGCGGCACCATCGCCCTGTGGCTGGGCGCCAACGTGGTGGTCACCACCATCCTCACCGGCATGCTGCTGGTACCGGATCTGAAATTCACCCAGGCCATGCTCATCGTCTTGATCGGCTCGGGCATCGGCATCCTGCCGCTGGTGTTGGTCGGCCTGATGGGCCAGCGTTCGGGCCTCACCACCATGGTGCTGGCACGCGGCAGCTACGGCTCGCGCGGCGCCAAGCTGCCCTCGCTGGTCAACCTGCTGACTCTGCTGGCCTGGAGCTGGATCCAGGCGCTGCTGGCCGGCATGAGCCTCAACTATGCAGTGGAGCACCTGACCGGTTACTCCAACCTGCCGCTGTTCACCATCCTCTGCGAAACCCTGGTACTGCTGATCGCCCTGCGCGGTCATCTGGGCATCGAGCGGGTCGAACGCTGGGCCGCCATCGGCATGCTCCTGCTGGCCGGCGCGGTATTCTACGTGATGGGACAGAAGTTCGACTTCACCAGCCTCCTGGCCATGCCGACCGAGCCGCGTAACCAGATCACTCCCGGCATCGCCTTCGATATCGTCATCGCCACCGCGTTCTCCTGGATTCCACTGGCCGCCGACTACAACCGCAACTGCCGCAGTCAAGGCGTGGCGGCGGTCGGCACCTGGGTCGGTTATGTAGCCGCCACCCTGCTGGCCATGGGCCTGGGCGCTACGGTGTCGGGCTTCTCGGTACTGACCGGCATGGAGCAGACCTATGACCCGGCGGTGCTGCTGGCCGGTTTCGGCTTCGGTCTGCCAGCGGCCATCGTGGTGTTCCTCTCGGTGATGACCACCAACGTCATGTGCGTCTACAGCGCCTCGCTGTCGTACCTCAACATCAGCCCGAAAACCCCGTTCTGGAAACCGGCACTGGCCATCGGCGTGCTGTCGATTCTCGGCTCGCAGATCCCCGGCATCCTCGACAATTTCCAGAGCTTCCTGCTGGTGATCGGCAGCGTGTTCATCCCGGCCTTCGCCGTGCTGATCGCCGACTACTTCCTGATCCACAAGGGCGACTACGCGGTGGACGAACTGCTCAGCGAAGACGGCGGCCGCTACCGTTACCTGAACGGTTTCAACCCGGCGGCCTTCGTTGCCTATGGCCTGGGCGCGGTGCTGGCCTACTACTGGGGCTGGGTCTCGCCGCTGGCCTGGGGCGCTTCGCTGCCGGTGTTCCTGCTCACCGCCGCCAGCTATGCCGTGCTGCGTCGCTGGGTGCTGGTGCCACGAGCACAGCTGGCGTAGCGTGATGACAATCGTGGCGGGTTGCACCCGCCCTTCCCGCCATATGAATCTATAGGGCGGGTGCAACCCGCCAATGAGGCAAGTCCCCGTCATGAAAATCGTCAGTCGCGACCGCTGGTTCGAGGTGCAGCACCGCCACGACGGCATCTGCCTGATCCACGAGCCTTACGTACGCCCCTTCTATCGCTGCAACATGTGGCATGTGCAGGGGCGCGAGCATGACGTGCTGATCGACTCCGGCTCCGGGCTGGTAAGTCTGCGCGAGCAACTGCCGTGGCTGACCGAAAAGCCGCTGCTGGCGGTCGCCAGTCACTGCCACTTCGACCATATCGCCGGGCATCACGAGTTCGATGAGCGTCTGGTGCATCCGGCCGAAGCCGATATCCTCGCCGCGCCGGACGGCGCCAATACCCTGGCCACGGATTACGTCGGCGACGAGATGTTCGAGGCGCACCCGGATTGCCCGCTGTGCTACGCCGAATACCGCGTGCGAGCAGCGCCGGCCACGCGCCTGATCGAGGATGGCGACGTGCTGGATCTGGGTAATCGGGTCTTGCAGGTGCTGCACACACCCGGCCACTCACCGGGTGGCATTAGCCTGTGGGAAGCAAGCACGCAAACGCTGTTTTCAGGCGACATCCTCTACGATGGCCCGCTGATCGAGGATGCCTACCATTCGAACCTGGAAGATTACGCGCGCAGCCTGGCACGGCTGCGCGAACTGCCCGTACGCACCGTGCACGGCGGGCATTTCGCGAGTTTCTCGGGGCAGCGGATGCGCGAGCTGATAGACGCCTGGTTCGACGCCCGTCGGCTCATGTGACGGGCTTCAGCGACGCTGACGCGCCTCACGGCGCAGGCGCTCCTGCTCGGCTTCGCTGATACGAATCGGCTGAGGTTGCGGGACGAGGCCAAGGGCCTGCAACAGGGCTTGCAGTTGTTCTTGCAGCTTGGCGAGCATGGGTACGACCTCCTGCCAAGTAAAGGGAAGAGCCAGCGGCTCACTTATCAGATTAGGCCGGACAAACCGGATTTCAACCAGGCCCGGTCAAATTACCGGGCTCTTGCGCCGATAGGGGAACACGTCGATCACCTTGCCTGCGCGAATCGCCTCCTGCAACTGCTTCCAGTAATCAGCTTCGTACAGATTGCCATGCAGCTTGCTGAATAGCTGCCGCTGCTTGATGTCGGCGAACAAAAACGGCGGGAACTCCTCGGGGAACACGTCCATCGGCGCTACCGAATACCAGGGTTCGGCGCTCATCTCGTCCTCGGGGAAACGCGGCGGCGGAATGCGGCGGAAGTTCACCTCGGTGAGAAAGCAGATTTCGTCGTAGTCATAGAACACCACACGGCCATGGCGGGTGACGCCGAAGTTCTTCAGCAGCATGTCGCCAGGGAAGATATTGGCTGCTGCAAGCTGCTTGATGGCCAGGCCATAGTCGTCCAGCGCTTCGCGTACCTGCGCCTCATTGGCACTTTCCAGGTAGAGGTTGAGCGGCGTCATACGCCGCTCGGTCCAGCAGTGACGTACCAGCACGGTGTCGCCCTCCACCACCACGGTCGAAGGTGCCACCTCCAGCAGCTCGGCCAGACATTCAGGCTCGAACTTGGCCTTGGGGAAACGGAAATCGGCGAACTCCTGGGTATCGGCCATGCGCCCGACGCGGTCGACGCTTTTGACCAGGCGGTACTTCTCGATGACCGTGTTGCGGTCCACCGTCTTGGCGTGGGCGAAACGGTCCTTGATGATCTTGAACACGGTATTGAAACCCGGCAGGGTGAACACGCTCATGACCATGCCACGCACACCCGGCGCCATGATGAAGCGGTCGTCGGTACTGGCCAGATGGCCGATCAAGGCGCGGTAGAACTCGGACTTGCCGTGCTTGTAGAAACCGATCGAGGTGTACAGCTCGGCGATGTGCTTGCCTGGCAGGATGCGCTTGAGAAAACCGACGAACTCGGCAGGTATGGCCACATCCACCATGAAGTAGCTACGGGTGAAGGAGAAGATGATCGACACCTCCGCCTCGTCGGTGATCGCCGCATCGGCCTGGATGCCCCGCCCTTCGCGGTGCAACAGCGGGATCGCTAGCGGCCACTGCTCCTCACGGTTGTAGATGCGTCCGATCAGGTAGGCGCCCTTGTTGCGATACAGCACCGAGGAAAAAAGCTCGATGCACAGCTCCGGGTCCTTGCACACCCAGTCCGGCAGGCTGGCACGCAGTTGTTCTTCCAGGCGCTGCAGGTCACGAGGCAGGTCCTCGTAAGGCACATCGAAACGGTAATCCTCGAAGATCGCCTGCAGCGTCGCATGCAGCTCGCCAGCAGGCCGATAGCTGCGCGTCTGCGCAGCGCTGGGCTGGTTGCGCAGCGAGGGGCGGGTGGTATGGATGAACATGCAGCCATCGCTGATCTGGTCATGGCTGAACAGGCTGCAGAAGATCGAGTTGAACCAGGTTTCCGCCAGCTCGTCGTCGAAGCGCAGGTCGATCAGGCCGATATAGGCACTCTTGACCAGCGGCCACAGGTCCACGTCCAGCAAGGATTGATCGAAGCCGGCGAGCAGACCTTCGCGGGTCTGCGCCACCTTCTCTTCATACAGGTTGATCCGCGCCGCCGAGGCCTGCTGCGCCTCCTGCCACTGCGCCTGCTCGAAGCGTACGCGGGCTCCATCGGTGATCTGACGAAAATGCTCGCGGTAATCGTCGAAGCCGTCGAGGATCAGGCGAGCGATCTCGCCGGCTGGCCATTGTTGCCCCATACATGTGCCTCGTCCGTACAGTAGTCAGCCGAGATTAGCCGACAACGCTGGCCTGGATGCAACCGGGAATCGCCAAACCTCCACGATTGCTCATCGCGGCTGAAGCCTCTCCCACAGCTTCGCTGCAGCAGCGCCCTGGCCAAACATTCGAAAGCGCCATGCGGATTGCCAGAACCCCGCCTAGCGGCAACACTCTCGGCCCCACCCTGCCGGATACTTCGCCTTGCGTACCGCCGACCTGCTCCGCCTGCTGCTGCTCGCCGCCATCTGGGGCGCCAGCTTCCTGTTCATGCGCGTTGCCGCACCGGTCCTCGGCAGTATGCCGACCGCGTTCTTTCGCGCCAGCTTCGGCACGCTCGGGCTACTTGCCGTGCTTATGCTGCTGCGCAGCAATTGGGACTTTCGCGGCAAGCTGCGCATCTGTTTGGGCCTGGGCGTGATCAATGCCGGCCTGCCTTCGGCCATGTACTGCCTGGCGGCGCTCATCCTGCCGGCCGGCTACTCGGCGATTTTCAATGCGACCACGCCGTTGATGGGCGTATTGATCGGTGCGCTGTTCTTCCATGAGGGCATCACCCCAAGCAAGGCGGCGGGCGTATTTCTCGGCCTGCTCGGTGTGGCGGTGCTGACCCGCACCGGGCCGGTGGCCTTCGACCTGCAACTGCTGCTCGGCGCCGGCGCCTGCCTGGTAGCCACCACCTGCTACGGCTTCGCCGGCTTCCTGACCCGGCGCTGGATCGGCCAGCAGGGCGGCCTGGACAACCGTCTGACCGCCTTCGCCAGCCTGGCCGGGGCCAGCCTGTTCCTGCTACCGCCGTTCATCGGAAGCCTGGCGCTGCAACCACCGCCCAGCTGGGGCGGCCTCGAAGTATGGCTGTCACTGGCCGGTCTTGGCCTGCTCTGCACGGCGTTCGCCTATGTGCTGTATTTCCGCCTGCTGGCCGATATCGGGCCGATCAGGGCCAGCACCACCACCTTCCTGATTCCGCCATTTGGCGTACTGTGGGGCGCCCTGCTGCTGGATGAGCCACTGAGTTGGGACTACCTGCCCGGCTGCGTACTGATCGCCCTGGCGCTCTGGCTAGTGGTCAGGCCTGGCGTAGCCAAGGCGTAGGCTGCGCTACGCGCACTGAGCGCCTCCATGAAAAAGCCGCCCGAAGGCGGCTTTGCTCGCAAGAAAATCAGGTCTTACTGCTGCAATTCCTGTTCGGTGAACAGATCGCTGAACAGCATGCTGGACAGATAACGCTCCCCGGAGTCCGGCAGGATCACCACGATGGTCTTGCCCTGCATATCCGGCTTCTCGGCCAGACGCACCGCCGCCGCCATCGCCGCGCCACAGGAAATCCCGCAGAGGATGCCTTCCTCGCGCATCAGGCGCAGGGCCATGGCCTTGGCTTCGTCGTCATCGACCTGCTCGACCTGATCGACCATCGCCAGGTCGAGGTTCTTCGGCACGAAGCCTGCGCCGATGCCCTGGATCTTGTGCGGGGCCGGCTTGACCTCGTCACCCGCCAGGGTCTGGCTGATCACCGGCGAACTCACCGGCTCCACCGCTACCGAGAGGATCGGCTTGCCCTGGGCCTGCTTGATGTAACGCGAAACGCCGGTGATGGTGCCGCCGGTGCCGACGCCGGAGACCAGCACGTCGATGGCGCCTTCGGTGTCGCGCCAGATTTCCGGCCCTGTGGTCTTTTCGTGGATGGCCGGGTTGGCCGGGTTTTCGAACTGCTGCGGCAGGTAGTAGTCAGGGTTGGCGGCCACCAGCTCGTTGGCCTTCTCGATCGCGCCCTTCATGCCCTTCGCCGGCTCGGTCAACACCAGCTCGGCGCCCAGGGCCTTGAGCACCTTGCGCCGCTCCAGGCTCATCGAGGACGGCATGGTCAGCACCAGCTTGTAGCCACGTGCGGCAGCGACGAAGGCCAGGCCGATGCCGGTATTACCGGAGGTCGGCTCGACGATGGTCATGCCCGGCTTGAGCACGCCGCGCTCCTCGGCATCCCAGATCATGCTGGCGCCGATGCGGCACTTGACCGAATACGCCGGATTGCGCCCCTCGATCTTGGCGAGGATGGTCACGCCTTTCGGTCCCAGGCGGTTGATCATCACCAGCGGCGTATTGCCGATGGCCTGGGAGTTGTCAGCGAAAATGCGGCTCATGGTCCCTTCCTTAGCAGGTGAAATGACGAACAAGAGCATCAGCCTATGCCCAGGTGCGACAGCAGTCCAGCCGAACAGATCGGCGTGAGCGTAGTCCATCGAAGATAACTGTCCGACAGACGCTGCCATGAAACGACGCTACAGCTGGCCCCTCAAAGCCCTGCTCATCCTGGTCCTGCTGCTAATGGCCGCGCAGCTCGCGCTGCCCTGGCTGATCCGTGACTACCTCAACGACAAGCTCGCCGAGATGGGCGACTACCGAGGGCATATCGCTGATATCGACCTGGCCTGGTGGCGCGGCGCCTATCGCATCAACGAGCTGACCATCGTCAAGGAGACGGGCGATGTGCCAGTGCCGTTGCTCGATGCCCCGCTGATCGACCTTTCCGTGAGCTGGCCGGCGCTATGGCGCGAGCATGCGGTGGTGGCCGAGGTGTTCTTCGAGCGGCCGCAGTTGAACTTCGTCGATGGTGGCGATAATGACCAGGCCACCCAGACCGGTGCCGGTACCGACTGGCGCGACCAGTTGAACAAGCTGCTGCCCATCACCCTCAACGAACTGCGGGTGATCGACGGCCGCATCAGCTTTCACAACTTCACCACCGATCCCCAGGTTGAACTGAGCGCAGACAAGGTCAACGCCAGCCTATACAACCTCACCAATGTCGGTGACGAACCAGGCGACCGCGTCGCACACTTCGAAGGTCGGGCGCTGTTGCTGGAGCACGCGCCACTGGAAGCCGAGGCGACCTTCGACCCATTCGAGCAATTCGAGGATTTCGAGCTGCGCCTGCGCGCGAAGGACATCGACCTAACACGCTTCAACGACTTTGCCCGCGCCTACGGCCGCTTCGACTTTAAGCGCGGCAACGGCGACCTGGTCATCGAAGCGCAAGCCAAAAATGCTCAGCTCAACGGTTACATCAAACCCCTGCTACGTGATGTCGAGGTGTTCGACTGGGAGCAGGACGTCGAAGATGAAGATAAAGGCGTCCTGCGCTCCATATGGGAAGCCATCGTAGGGGGCAGCGAGACACTGCTGAAGAACCAGCGCCGCGACCAATTTGCCACCCGTGTCGAACTCAGCGGCAGCGTGCACAACCAGCAGACCAGCGCATTCCAGGCCTTCATCGCCATCCTGCGTAATGGTTTCGTCGAAGCCTTCACGCCCCGCTACGAACGCCCGCCACCTCAGCAAGACGGCAATTGAGCTGTAGTCGCAAGCAGCGGTGACTGCCCATTCAGTGACTGAATACTGCGTCTGCGTTCACAGCCACCGGAGCTGCGCGTTATAGTCGCGCTCTGAATTTCTGCTGCGGGCCGGCCCCGCGCGTTACCGTTCCGAGGATTTTCCGATGAAGTTCGAAGGCACCCAGTCCTACGTCGCCACCGACGACCTCAAACTCGCGGTCAACGCCGCCATCACCCTGCAGCGCCCGCTGCTGGTCAAGGGTGAGCCGGGCACCGGCAAGACCATGCTCGCCGAGCAACTGGCCGACGCCTTCGGCGCCAAGCTCATTACCTGGCACATCAAGTCCACCACCAAGGCGCACCAAGGCCTGTACGAATACGATGCGGTCAGCCGCCTGCGCGATTCGCAGCTCGACTCGGACAAGGTTCACGACGTTCGCAACTACATCAAGAAAGGCAAGCTGTGGGAGGCGTTCGAGTCCGACGAGCGCGTGATCCTGCTGATCGACGAAATCGACAAGGCCGACATCGAGTTCCCCAACGACCTGTTGCAGGAACTCGACAAGATGGAGTTCTACGTTTACGAAACCAACGAGACGATCAAGGCCAAGCAGCGCCCGATCATCATCATCACCTCGAACAACGAGAAGGAACTGCCGGACGCCTTCCTGCGCCGCTGCTTCTTCCACTACATCGCCTTCCCGGATCGCGACACCCTGAAGAAGATCGTCGACGTGCACTACCCCAACATCAGCGGCGAGCTGGTGGCAGAGGCGCTGGATGTGTTCTTCGACGTGCGCAAGGTACCGGGCCTGAAGAAGAAGCCCTCGACCAGCGAACTGGTGGACTGGCTCAAGTTGCTGATGGCCGACAATATCGGTGAAGCAGTGCTGCGCGAACGCGACCCGACCAAGGCGATCCCGCCGCTGGCCGGTGCTCTGGTGAAGAACGAGCAGGATGTACAACTGCTCGAGCGCCTGGCCTTCATGACCCGCCGCGCTTCTCGGTAAACATCGGGCGGCTGCGCGTCGGCCAGGCTGCGTTGAGAGCAGGCTCGCAATGCTCATGTACAAAAGTACACTGCGCTTGCTCGCCTGCTCTCGCCTTGCCTGGCTCTAGCTCGCTCGCCCTTCCTCCGGCGCGGGCAGTGGCCACAGGCAGTCACAGACTTTCATGAGGGCATAAGCATGCTGCTCAATTTATTCAACGAAATGCGCGCGGCCAAGGTGCCGGTGTCGGTGCGCGAGTTGCTCGACCTGATCAACGCGCTCAAGCACAACGTCGTGTTCGCCGACATGGACGAGTTCTACTACCTGGCGCGGGCGATCCTGGTGAAGGACGAACGTCACTTCGACAAGTTCGACCGTGCCTTCGGCGCCTACTTCAAGGGCCTGGAAAACCTCAATGAACACATCGAGGCGATGATCCCCGAGGAATGGCTGCGCAAGGAATTCGAGCGCCTGCTCACCGATGAGGAAAAGGCGCAGATCCAGAGCCTCGGCGGCCTCGATAAGCTGATCGAGGAGTTCAAGAAACGCCTCGAGGAGCAAAAGGAAAAGCACGCCGGCGGCAACAAGTGGATCGGCACCGGCGGCACCAGCCCGTTCGGCTCCGGCGGCTACAACCCGGAAGGCATTCGCGTCGGCGATGCCGGCAAGCGCCAGGGCAAGGCCGCCAAGGTGTGGGACCAGCGCGAATACAAGAACCTCGACGATCAGGTCGAACTGGGCACGCGCAATATCAAGGTGGCGCTGCGCCGCCTGCGCAAGTTCGCCCGCCAGGGCGCTGCCGAAGAGCTGGATCTGGACGGCACCATCGACCACACCGCCAAAGACGGCGGCCTGCTCAATATCCAGATGCGCCCGGAGCGCCGCAACACGGTCAAGCTCCTGCTGTTGCTGGATATCGGCGGTTCGATGGACGCCCACGTCAAGGTCTGCGAGGAGCTGTTTTCCGCTTGCAAGACCGAGTTCAAGCACCTGGAATATTTCTACTTCCACAACTTCATCTACGAGAGCGTGTGGAAGAACAACATGCGCCGCACCAGCGAGCGCACCTCGACCCTGGACTTGCTGCACAAGTACGGCGCCGACTACAAGGTGGTGTTCGTCGGCGACGCGGCCATGGCGCCCTACGAGATCACCCAGGCTGGCGGCAGTGTCGAGCACTGGAACGAGGAAGCCGGCTACGTCTGGATGAAGCGCTTCACCGAGAAGTTCAAGAAAATCATCTGGATCAACCCCTACCCCAAGGACACCTGGAACTACACCGCCTCCACTGGCCTGGTGCGCGAACTGATCGAAGATCGCATGTACCCGCTGACCCTGCAGGGGCTGGAAGACGGCATGAAGTACCTGTCCAAGTAAGACTTCAAGCAGCGATGAAAAACGCCGCGAACCCTGCACAGGATTCGCGGCGTTTTTGTAGCCCGGATGCAATCCGGGTACTTATGAACCTCGGCCCCGGATTGCATCCGGGCTACGCAAGATTCGAACTCAACGCTTGTCCGCGTCGTCCGGCTTGTTCAGGTCCATCACCGTCTGCGCCGGGGCCTGTACCGGCTCCTCGACCTTGGCCTCGGCTGGCGCTGCCACAGGAGCAGCCGGTGCACTCGCTTCTTCGCTCGGCGTGTCCTTCTTGCTCAAGCCGATACGCTTGAACAGCCAGCCGACCACCACCACCGGGATGAACCAGAACTTCTTCAGCAGTACCAGCAGCATGGCCAGCAGGCCGGTCTTGGCAGCCACCTTGCCGGCTACCAGTGCGCCCAGGCCATAAGCGGCCACGGTGTCCAGATCGGGATCGAACTCGGCATAACGCTGACCGGGGTTGAATTCGGTAGCAGCCAGCACGGCTGGTACGTTGGCTTCGATTTCAGCCAGCTGGTCGATGTTGGCGACGAAATTCAGCACCAGCACACCCTTACGGCCCAGCACGCGGATGTTGTAGTTGAGGGTATTGGTCTCGCTGTCACCGAACTTCAGCTCCTTGGCCCAGTGCAGTTTCTTGCCTTCGGCATCGTAGCGGGGCGCAGCGGCCCAGCCGACCAGCTGTACCGGCTCGTAGCCATTCTCTTCACGCCAGGTGTTGGCCTCGCGCATGTCGGCCTGCATATCCTTGAGCATGTCGCCGTAATCGATATCGGCGGCGTCCTCGTCGGACACATAACCGCTGTCTTCGTACTCGACGGTCACGCCCCAGGACTCATCGGCCAACGGTGACACACCGGCCGGCAGGATCATGCCCAGGGGCGGGACGTCGTCTGGCGGGTTGCCCCAGCCATCGACCAGCAGACGCTGGGCATTCTCGCCATCGAGGAACACCAGAGAATCGGGCAGATTGAGGGTAGCCAGGTTGTTGCCAAGCACCACTCGCCCGGTCTTGAACTCCAGGCTGGCAACGAATTCTTCGGGGCTGATGTACTGCGCCGAATCGTCACTCTCGGTGACCTCCTCGCTGACCGTAGCACTCTCAGGCTCTGGCTCGGGATTGGCGTATACAACGGACGTGAACGGCAGGACGGCAGCCAGCGCGGCGGCCAGGATCGAATCCTTGATCGACATGGAAACTCCAGTGCAACAGGGTAAGAGGTAAATGTAACGCGGTATTACATTAACACACCCTATCCCTGGCTTCAGGCGAACCAGCGCACCTTTTTGTGGCCTGCCATCCTGAAGGCAGTGGCTCCCGGCGGTTTATCGTGCTCAACGCCAGTGGCGTTGCTGGGCACGCGTGGTCCGCCCTACCCCGAACATCAAGCCGAACATGAGCACCAGCAGCTCAGCCAGCCAAGCCAATAGCAACGCGCTGATAACACCCCAGAGGATTGCATCGGGGGTGAACAGCACCTGATAGCGGTAAGCCTGCAAGGTTTCCTGGAACAGCTCGTGATCGGCGCCAGTCGCCAGGTGCCAGGCCTGGGCGTACCAAGGTCCCTGCATGGCCTGCCACTCGCGTTCAAGCAGTGCCGAGCGCTGCACCAGGTGCCCGACGCTGTTGGCATCGCTGCGCATCACCGGGTCGTCGCTGACGCGGTAGTGCGCCACCAGCGCATCCATGTCGCCCTTGAAGAACTTCTGTGCGGTTTCCTGAAACCCCTTGAGACTCTGTTGCGACTCCAGGCGATGGGCCTCGACGCGCTTGGCATAGTCATCGATGAAGCCCGGCACCTGTACGCCAAGCAACAGGCCGAAGGCGAACAGCGTCAGACGCAGGTAGCTTCTAAGCATGGGATCAGGCCTTGCCGTGAGTGATGCATTCGCCGCGGCGCCATAGGCGCCACTCGCCCGGCTGGTACAGCGACCATTGTTCGTTGTCGGTCAGAGGTTCAGTGGCGATGACCGTCACCACATCGTTGGGTGTGGTTTCCGACTGGAAGTCCACCTTGAGATCGGCGTCCTTGAGTTGCGCCGGACCGAAAGGGGCGCGCCGGGTGATATGCGCCAGCTTGGTCGAGCAGAAGCTGAACAACCAGTCGCCATCGCTGAGCAGGCAATTGAACACGCCGAGCTGACGGTAGCTGGCGCAGGCTGCGACCAGTACCGGCAGGAGCATTTCCACCGAGACCGGCTCTGGGAAGGCGCGCCGCACGCGGTTGAGCAGGTCGCAGAAGGCAGCCTCGCTATCGGTCTCGCCCACCGGTCGATAGAAACTGGTGGAGCCTTGCAGACCAGCGAGCTGACCGTTGTGCGCGAAACACCAGTTGCGCCCCCACAGCTCGCGGCTGAAGGGATGGGTGTTGACCAATGAAACCTGGCCGACATTGGCCTGGCGGATGTGGCCGATCACCACCTCGCTCTTGATCGGGTAGCGCTGTACCAGTTGCGCCACCTCGGACTCACTGCTTGCCCGCGGGTCTTGGAACAACCGCAGGCCACGCCCCTCGTAGAAACCGATGCCCCAGCCATCACGGTGCGGCCCGGTGCGGCCGCCACGCTGCATCAGCCCGGTAAAGCTGAAGACGATATCGGTGGGGACATTGGCGCTCATGCCGAGCAATTCGCACATCGAATCAATTCTCCTTGCCGAGTATCAGGCGCAGACGCTCGGCTTCGTCCTGCAGACGCGCGTCGAGTCGCTTGCGGCCCTGCGGCAGAAAACGCACCAGCAGTCGCCAGAGCAGCGCCGGCAGGTCACCCGGCCGTCGCGGAATCAGGTGTAGATGAAGATGGGGCACGTGCTGGTTGGAATCCGGACCATCGTTGATCAGTATGTTGATGCCGTTGACACCGTAGCCGGCCTCACGCAACGCACTGGCGATGCGCTCCGACAAGGCCAGCAGGCGCTCGCGAACCGCTGCCGGCAAATCACGCAGGAACGGCGCATGCTGGCGACTGACGATCAGCACATGGGCCGGACGCATGGGAAAGATATCCAGTAGAACGATGAAGTCATCGTCCTCGTAAAGCCGATGAGCGGGTAGCCGACGCTCGGCAATGGCACAGAACACGCAATCCATCGAGCCTCCCTTGCACAAGGCCATCATGCTGAACGCACGGGCCAGCAGGCGCAAGGGGGCAAATCAGATACGCGGCTCCATACGGCCGCTGCGATCACGCCCGTAGTCGCGAACCGGCAGATCGTCGTCCTCTTCCATGCGCTCGCGCAGGGTGCGCGAGTCTTCGTCAGGCTCGGAGACCGCCTGGCCATTGCGGTTCTTCCACCAACGCTCGATGGGCCAGCGCACGGCGACGAACAACAGGTATACGGCCAGCGCAATGAGGCTGTAAAGCGCCAGATCGGCGACAGCACGCCAGGCGTTGTTGCCAACCTTGAGCAAAACGTCCATGGCGGTGACCGCCAGTGCGGGCGCGAACAGCTCACGCGTCGGATCGACGATGGTCGGGCTGAACAGCAGCACAGCGACCAGCACGGCGAGCGGCTCGCGCAGGTAGCGCCACATCCAACTGGTCAGGCGCATCCATACCAACAGGCAACCCAGGGCAGCGAAGCCGTAGGCCGCCCAGGCCAGGAGGTAGTCGTTTTCATTCATCATAAGCAGGCGCCGGCGTGGCAGGTCTGGCAAAGGGGCGCTTATGATAGCGGTTTTTACCCGGCTCGGCGCTCCTGCCGGCCAGGCCGATCTGGAGTTTCGCCATGCCCTCTGCCCCCATCGCCCGCCAGGAAGCCGGCAACGATCCCTATCGCTGGCTGGAGAACCGCGACAGCGAGGAAGTACTGGCCCATCTGCAGGCGGAGAACGCTTACCTGGAAAGCGTGCTGGAACCGCAGCAGGCGCTACGCGAGCAACTGTTCGAGGAGATCAAGGGGCGTATCCGCGAGACTGATCTGTCGCTGCCCACGCCCTGGGCCGACTACCTCTACTACCAGCGCACCACAGCGGGTGACGAGTATCCACGGCACTATCGCTGCCGCCGTCCTGCCGACGGTTCGCTGCAGGTCGACAGCGCCAGCGAAACGCTGCTGCTCGACCCCAACGAGCTGGCCGGAGGAGGCTTTCTTTCCGTCGGCGCATTCAGCATCAGTCCCGACCAGCAACGCCTGGCCTACAGCCTCGACAGCAGCGGCGACGAGATCTACCGCCTGTTCGTCAAGGAGCTGGACAGCGGCCAGATCAGCGAGCTGCCCTTCGACGGCTGCGACGGCAGCATGACCTGGGCGAACGACAGCCAGACGCTGTTCTTCACCGAACTGGACGACACCCACCGCCCCTACAAACTTTATCGTCACCGCCTCGGTGAGGCCGCAGCCGAAGCGGTATTCGAGGAAGCCGATGGCCGCTTCTTCCTGCATTGCTATCGCTCCAGCTCCGAACGCCAGTTGATTCTGCAACTGGGCAGCAAGACCACCAGCGAAGTCTGGGTGCTGGATGCCCAGAGGCCGCAAGACGCCTTCACCTGCCTGGCGCCCCGCGAGGAAAATCACGAGTACGACGTCGACCACGGCATGCTCAACGGCGAGTGGTGCTGGCTGATCCGCAGCAACCAGAGCGGTATCAACTTCGCGCTCTACCGCGCCACCGAGGACAAGCCGCAGCGCTCGCATTGGCAGCAGATTCGTCCACATGACCCGCAGGTGATGCTGGAAGGCGCTACGTTGAACCAACGCGCCATCGTCCTGGCGCTGCGCGAAGGTGGTCTGCCTATCCTCGAAGTGCAACCGCAAGGCCAGATGGCATATCGCGTGCAACTGCCGGATGCGGCCTACAGCCTCTACGTGCAGGACAGCCTGGAATTTGACAGCCCGGTGATTCGCCTACGCTACGAAGCGCTGAACCGCCCCGCGCAGGTACGTCAGCTGGAACTGGCCACGGGCGCACAACAGGTGCTCAAGCAGACGCCGGTGGAAGGCCCGTTCGATGCCGACGCCTATGAGAGCCGCCGTCTCTGGGCCAATACGGCCGAAGGTACGCAGATCCCCATCAGCCTGGTGGCGCGGCGGGAGGTGTTCGCCGCAGGCCAACCGGCCCCGCTTTACCTCTATGGCTATGGTGCTTATGGCGCCAGCCTAGACCCCTGGTTCTCTCATGCTCGCCTGAGCCTGCTCGACCGCGGCTTCATCTTCGCCATCGCGCACATCCGCGGTGGCGGCGAGATGGGTGAAGCCTGGTACCGTGCCGGTAAGCTTGCGCACAAGCAGAACAGCTTCGATGACTTCATCGCCAGTGCCGAACGCCTGATCGCCGAGGGCCTGACCACCGCCTCGCAACTGGCGATCAGCGGCGGCAGCGCCGGCGGCCTGCTGATCGGCGCCGTACTCAATCAGCGCCCCGAGCTGTTCGCCGCTGCCATCGCCGAAGTGCCCTTCGTCGACGTGCTCAATACCATGCTCAACCCGGACCTGCCGCTCACGGTGACCGAGTACGACGAATGGGGTGATCCGAACCAGCCCGAGGTCTTCGAGCGCATCAAGGCCTACGCCCCCTACGAGAACGTCAGGCCCCAGGCCTATCCGGCGATTCTCGCCGTGGCAGGCTACAACGACAGCCGCGTGCAGTACTGGGAGGCCGCCAAATGGGTGGCAAAACTGCGCCGCGACAAGACCGACGACAACCTGCTGCTACTCAAGACTGACCTCGGCGCGGGACATGGCGGCATGAGTGGGCGTTATCAGGGCATCAAGGATGTGGCGCTGGAGTACGCGTTCATATTCCGCGTACTGGGGATAGCGCACCCGTAGGAGCGGTTGAGCAGCATTCCGCTTGCCACGATATTTGGGGAATCGCGGCTGAAGCCGCTCCTACAAAAACCGACGCTCACTCCTGCTTGCGCTGCCCTTCCAGCCCCTGGCTGTTGCGGCGTATCTGCTCGTCCAGTTGAGGAATCGACTGATCGCCATTGGAACGAGGCGCCGCCCCGGGCAGGGGCTGCCCTTGGGGCGGCGGCAAGAGGGGCGCCGATCCCTGGCGCTTGATCGGTACTGCTGTCGAAGGCTGGCCATAAGGCTGTGGCGTCGCTGTTCCCGGCGAACCGGCCTCCGGGGCTGATGGCATGCGCATGGGCTGCTGCGCCCATGCCAATGTGGCGACGCTGGATGCCAGGATCATCGCGGCGAGAATAGGAATACGCATGATGGTTCTCCTGCTCGACTGGCTTTCGTTCTATTCTGGCAACACCTGCCCACGAACGTTCCAGCGAATCGCCTCATGAATACCACCAGCAAGCTCGACAAGATTCTCGCCGAAGCCCAGCAACGCCGCGAAACCAGTTACCGGGAAAAAGCGCTGCGCATGTACCCGCACATCTGCGGCCGTTGCGGCCGTGAGTTCAGCGGCAAGCGCCTGAGTGAACTGACCGTGCATCATCGTGACCATAACCACGACAACAACCCGGAAGACGGTTCCAACTGGGAATTGCTGTGCCTGTACTGCCACGACAACGAACACCAGCGTCAGGTCGATTTGCACTACCAGAAGGAAGAGGCGGCCAGTGCGGGCTCCGGCAGCAAGGTCACGCACAAGGGGCTGGCAGGTCTCGCAGCTCTGCTCGGCCAGGCTGACGCTAAACAGGAGTGAACCGCAGCCCCTAGCGAACCTGCTGGCGCACACGCTATGGGCTGCGCTCCCACACGGAGCCGGAGCAATCGGCAACCTGATGGATGATTCCAACTGGGAACTACTGTGCCTGTTCCGTCAGGACAACGAACACTCGCACACCTACCAGCAGTATTTCGCCGAAGGCCCCGCAATCCGCCAAATCGATCTGCAAGGCCTTTGGCGACCTGACCGGCCTGCTGAAAAAGGACTAGGGCCTGGCAGTCAGCACCGTATAATCGGGTCTTTTGCGAGTGCCACCGTGGCCAACAAGAGATACGCCTGCATCGGCCTGTTCAATCCGAAATCCCCGGAAAACGTCGGTTCCATCATGCGTGCAGCGGGATGCTATGGCGTCAGCTCGGTGTTTTACACCGGAACCCGCTACGACCGCGCCAAGGATTTCATCACCGATACCAAGAAGGTTCACCAGGATATCCCGCTGATCAATATCGATGATCTGCGCAAAATCCTGCCGCTGGGCTGCACGCCGGTGGCGGTGGAGCTGGTCGATGACGCCCGCGCCCTGCCTGCCTATACCCATCCAGACCGGGCGCTGTACATCTTCGGCCCGGAAGACGGCTCGCTGCAGCAGGAGATTCTCGACTGGTGCGCAGGTGAAGTGGTGTACATCCCGACTCAGGGCTGCATGAACCTGGCGGCCACGGTCAACGTGGTGCTCTACGATCGCCTGGCCAAAGGTAACAACACCCGTTCCGGCCCCTTGTTCTGAGCCTATCCGCAGAATAGAGGCCGAAGCGGTAGCGCTCAACGCAGCAGCCGCGTATCCAGCGTCTTCGACGGGCCGCCAATGACGTTCTCGGTGATATCGATGAAATCCTTGGTGCTGACCTTGTCCAGACGCATCAACCCGCGGGTGACGTCGTCCAGGGAGAGATTGCCCTTCTCCTTGGTCTTCTGGCGGATTTCCCGATCCAGCTCTTGCAGCAGCAGCACAGCACGCGCCGTGACCGGGCCGCTGGCATTGTCGGTGCGCAGGCTGTTGACCGGCTTGCTCCAGCGAATCAGCTGCTCGCGGATTTTCTGATAGCGGTCTTCGCTGATGCCGCCGGCGCGGCGCATCAGCTCAATGGCGTAGTACTCGGCCAGGCCTTCGGCGATCCAGTCACTGCGGTCGCGCCCATAGATACGGCCGAACACGTGCACCAGCTCGTGTACCAGCGAACTGGTGCCGTTCTCGCTGACCAGCGGACGGTCGGCGTGCATGTAGTAGGAGTTGGCCGCCGACAGGCCACCGCGCCACATCGGGTCGCCAGCGCCGACGATCAGCAGCTTGTCCGGATCGCGCGGAAACACCTGCTGCATCTGCGGCCAGACGAACGTGAGGAAGGTCATGATGTCCATGCGTCGCATGCCTTCGCCGATCGGCGCGGAAATGGCGACTTCGGTATCGCCCAGGCGCGTGCGGCGGGTGCCCAGCTTGCCGGCCAGCATCCAGCCGGTCGGGCGGTCGAACTTGCGTTCCGGGTTATCGATACGGAAACGATTCTTGCCGATGCGCGGCCAACCGGTTTCCACACTCTTCCAGCCCTTGGGCAGCTCGAACTGCAGGCGCGCCACCAGATCGGTCTTGTCACGCTGATCGAGCTTGGCCGCGGGCACCAGATCGTCCCCGCGAAACAGCGCCCAGTCATCGGTCATCCTGGCATCGTAACGGCCAGGCTTGCGCTCGCTGTCGATCAAGACCCGATAGCTGAGCACGCTCTTACCCTCGCCCGGTTGCCATTTGCCACGCCCGGCAACCTCCTGCGACCACTGGCCATCGGCCTTGAAGTCGCTGAAGCGCCCATCTTCGCCAAGATTGAAATCGAGGCTGCGTACGCGCTCGCCCTTCTCCAGCGTGATGCTGACCTCGGCCTGATGGCTCTCGGGCAGAAAGCGCACGTGATAATCCAGATCGACCTTCTGTGTAGCGGCGAAAGCCGGCAGGCTCAGAAGCAGCAGAGACGAGTACAACGGCAAGCGAAGGGACATCGAGCAACACTCCTGATGCGGGACATGGCGGCATATGACCGCTGCGCCACAGGGCAAATTCCATGGACGGACGACAGATTTGCCACGAAGCCGCGCGGCAATCAACCAGCGCGAAAAATCAGATGATCTTCCCAGTCATCTTCGGCCACGCTGTTCTCGCTGAGCATACGTCCCGACTGGGAAATCCGCTCGGCATGTACCGCCTCCGGATCACCGCTCACCAGGTGATGCCAGCGCGGAAGATCCTTGCCTTCACTGACCAGACGGTAGGCGCAGGTCGGCGGTAGCCATTGGAACTGATCGGCCTGCGCCGGGGTGAGCTGGATGCAGTCGGGCACATGCTTGACCCGATTGGGGTAGTCACTGCACCGGCAGGTCTGCAGGTCCAGCAGTTTGCAGGCGATACGCGTGTAGTAGACGGCGCCATCGTCCTCGTCTTCGAGCTTCTGCAGGCAGCACAGACCGCAGCCGTCGCACAGCGACTCCCACTCGCCCGGGTCGAGCTGGGCGAGCGTCTTGCGTTTCCAGAAGGGTGCGAGGTTGGCGGCCATGAGAGCAGTATGGACTCGGGTGGAAAAAAGCGCGGCAGTCTAGCCTGGACAGCAGGCAGGGCCAAGCGGCCTTGACCCAACGGTTTCAGTACCCGCGGACAAAGTCCACTTCACCACGCAGTGGTTCGCCGGCTTGCCAGCGCGTCAGGTTATCGATGAACAGCTCGCCCATCAGCGTCGGATCGGTAGGCGCCGAGCTGTGACCGGTGAGCAGCAGGCGCGGCGCCGTCCAGAACGGGTGGCCTGGCGGCAGAGGTTCCTCACGGCAGACATCGATCACTGCAGCCGCCAGTTGGTTGCGCTCGAGCGCCGCGAGCAGATCGGCGTCGACCACCGCAACGCCGCGCCCGGCATTGATCAGCACCGCCTCTTCGCGGAAATGCGCCAATAGATCGGCATCGTACAAATCGCGGGTTGTCGGTGTGTCCGGCAGCAGGTTGACCACGTAGTCGGCCCAGACGACCAACCGTGGCAAGGCTTCCATGGCCGCCACTTCGGCAAAGGGCGCCTGCTCACGTGCCTGACTGGCCACACCACGCAGCTGTACGCCGAACGGCTGCAGAAAAGTGGCTACGGACTGACCGATATCACCACAACCGACCACCAGCACGCGGCGCCCACGCAGGCTGCGCGGCAGGCTGTGATCCCAGCGCTGCTCGACCTGCGCTGCCAGCCGCGCGAACAGTCGCCGCTCATGGGCCAGCATATGGCCGAGCACGTATTCGGCCATCACCTGGCCAAAGATGCCAACGGCGCGACTCAGGCGATAATCTCGCGGCAGGCCGGCCGCCAGCAACGGCGTGATCCCCGCCCAGGTCGACTGCAGCCACTGTGGACGCAACCCTTCGCGCAGCAAGGGCGCGAGCAGGTCAGGCGGCCCCAGCCACAGGTCACATCCGCCAGCTAGCGCACGCAGCTGTTCGGGCTGCGTGCTGGCTACCAGCTGCAAGTCAGGACAGGCGCTACGAATGCGCTCGGCATAGAGGGCGTGGTCGCTTTCGGCAATCAGCAAACGCATGCTTCACACCGGATCGTTACGGCACAGCAATTCGTCAGGCAGGTGCTGAATGTAGTCTTCTTCTGGCGGCGGCATCTGCAGGTGATAACCCTGCTTCTCGAGATTTTCCAGCACCGTGGCGATGTCTTCCCGTGCCAACTGGCGCTCCGGGCTGAGCACCAGGTCGAAGGCATGCGCAGGTGGGCCGAACACAGCGAGCAGGCCCTCGGGCACGCGGGTCAGGGCCTCGGCCTTGAGTACGTAGAGGTACATCTCGTTCTTGCGCGGGCTCTTGTAGATGGAACAGATGCGTTTCACGCGGATTCTCCTTCAGCGGCCAGGCAGTCCAGAAGAGCCTGGCCCATCAATTCCCGGCGCCAGCCACGCAGGGAATCAGGCAGTTGGTACGGACCATTGGGAAAGCCGCTTTTCAGCAGGGCCTCCAGGGTTTTCTTGCGCAACATCAGCTCGGGCACGATATCCAGGCGTTCGCCCTCGCGCTGGCCGACGGCGCGAAGCTTCTTGAGCAGCGCCGAGGCTTCGATCGGCAACGGCTCGGGCAAGGCCTCGGGCCATTGCTCGGGGGGCAGCGCCGCGGCCTCGCGAATCAGCTTCAGCAGGGTTTCGCCATCCTGGCGCACGGTCTTCGGGTGCATGTCCTCGATACGCGCCAGCGCCACCAGGTTATCCGGTTGGGTACGCGCCAGCGGCCACAACGAATGCTCGCGCAGCACGCGATTACGCGGCTGATTGCGCGCCCTCGCCTCGCGCTCGCGCCAGGCGCACAGCGCGCGCAGCACCGCTTGTTGCTGACGCGACAGTTTCCAGGCCAGCTTGGCCTCGCGCCAGGCATCCTCGGGCGCCACTTCACGGCTCAGGTTGGCCACCAGTTCGGCACCGTCCTCCAGCACCCACTCGACCTTCTGCGGCGCCAGGCGGGCCATCAGCGCACGGTACACTTCGACCAGATGCAGCACGTCTTCGGCGGCGTAGCGCACCTGCAGCTCGGACAGCGGCCGCTGCAGCCAGTCGGAACGTGTTTCGCCCTTGGGCAACTCGATATCGAGCAGGGCCTGCACCAGGCGCGAGTAGCCCATGGAGAAACCGAGGTTGAGATAACCCGCGGCCAATTGCGTATCGAACAGCGGCGCCGGCAGGCTGCCGCTCAGGCGCAGGAAGACCTCCAAGTCTTCACTGCACGAATGCAGCACCTTGACCACGTTCGGCGCTTCGAGCAACGCAGCGAAAGGCCGCCAGTCACTGATGCGCAAGGGGTCGATCAGATAGGCGCCGTCGCCGCCGCTGACCTGCAGCAGCCCGGCGATGGGGTAGAACGTGTCGACGCGCATGAACTCGGTGTCCAGCGCGACGAAAGGCAGCGCCTGCCAGGCGGCGCAATGCTCGGCCAGGCCGGCGTCGTCGAGAATCCAGTGAATGTCGTTAGCCACGCGGCTCTCCCATGAACAATGCCGCGCAGTATATATGCCCAGGCCATCGCACGGGGCGCGGCCTGCCGTCGATCAGCGGAACTGTGTAATCTGTGCCGCGCACCACCTCCGACACGGAAGAACAACAATGCTGAAAAAACTGCTTGCCCTGCTCGTCGTGCTGCTGGCTGCAGCGGCCGGTTACCTCGCCCTTACCCCGAGCCCAATCGATCCGCTGCCCTGGGACGCCGCGCCAGCCCCGGCGATGACTGGCGTACTGGAGCCCAACGACACCCTGATGAAGGCCGAGCTGCTGGCACGCGGCCAGGTTCACGGCCCGGAAGACACTGCCGTCGATGGCCAGGGCCGGGTCTACGCTGGCCTGCATGATGGACGCATAGTGCGCGTTCTGGCAGACGACAGCCTGGAAACCTTCGCCGATACTGGCGGCCGTCCGCTGGGCATGAGCTTCGACGCCAGTGGCAACCTGATCGTCGCCGACGCCTACAAGGGGCTGCTGAGCATCGACCCGCAGGGCGCGATCAAGGTGCTGAGCACCGAGGCGGACGGCCAGCCCTTCGCTTTCACCGATGATCTGGATATTGCCAGTGACGGCACCATCTACTTCAGCGACGCTTCATCACGCTTCGAACAGCCGGACTACCTGCTCGATCTGCTCGAAGCCCGCCCGCATGGACGCCTGCTGAGCTACGACCCGGCCAGCGGCAAAACCCACGTGTTGCTCGATGGCCTGTACTTCGCCAATGGCGTGGCACTCTCGGCGAATGAAGACTTCGTCCTGGTCAACGAGACCTATCGCTATCGCATCACTCGCTACTGGCTCAAGGGCGACAAGGCCGGCCAGCACGACATCTTCATCGACAACCTGCCCGGCCTGCCGGACAACCTGCAGGGCGACCGCAAGGGCACGTTCTGGGTGGCGCTACCGACCCCACGCAAGGCCGACGCCGACTTCCTCCATCGCCACCCTTGGCTCAAGGCGCAACTGGCCAAGCTGCCGCGCGCAATGTGGCCGAAGGCGATCCCTTACGGTTTCGCCATCGCCCTCAACGAGAAAGGCGAGATCGTCCGCAGCCTGCACGACACCAGCGGCACGCACCTGCGCATGGTCACGTCGGTGAAGCCGGTGGGTGATTACCTGTACTTCGGCAGCCTGGACAACGATCGCATCGGCAAACTGCAGATTCACTAAACGAGAGCCCACCTGCGAATGACACCAAAAAGGCATAGCGGTCATTCGCAGTCGTGCCCAAACTGGTGGGCTGAAGCGGATCGCCGCCCGGCCCACCCTCAGGGCGTGCTTCAGCCCGCCTAATCGAAAGGCTGCAGACTCAGACCTTCTGGGCAATCCAGATGGTGTGCCGCGTGCCCCGATTACCGTGGGCATACACCTGCACCGCCTCGCCCCTGAAACCTGCCTTGCGCACTTTCTCGGAAAACGCGTGGTCGGCGCTGGACGACCACACCGCCAACATGCCCTTGGGCCTCAGCGCTTTGGCGCATTGGCGCAGGCCGTCCATGCTGTACAGCCAGTCATTGCCCTTCTGAGTCAGGCCTTCGGGGCCATTGTCGACGTCCAGCATGATCGCGTCGTAACGCTGCGCGGCTGCTTGCAGCACCTTGGCGACGTCTTCCTGAATGATCAGTGCACGCGGGTCGTTCAAGGGGTAACCGGCTTTCGCCCCCAACGGGCCGCGGTTCCACTCGACCACCCCTGGCACCAACTCGGCCACCGCCACCTCGGCATCCGCGCCCAGGTGTTGGAGTGCCGAGGCCAGGGTGAAGCCCATGCCCAGACCACCGATCAGCACCCGCGCCTGTGGACGACCGGCGATCTGCTTGCAGGGAATCGCCGCCAGGGCATCTTCCGAGCCGTGCATGCGCGTATTCATCAGTTGCCCGCCATCACCACCGGCGATCTTGATGACGAAATCTTCCCCATATTCGAACAGGTTCAACGCACCATTCGTACCCGGGATCGGAGCGGTGTCGAGCAGGACAAAACGTTTCATGCGTGGCGAGGGCCTGTGTAGCGAGCGTGAGGGCAGGCAGCATGCCTGAATCACTCGGGCAACACAGCCCCGCGCCAGAAATGACGAGGCCCCGCGTTCACACGCGGGGCCTCGAGGTCATAGCAGCGCTGCATTCAGAATCCGGTCAACGTCAGACTCTGCGCAGCTATCAGACCACGCCTTGCGCCAGCATCGCATCGGCGACCTTGACGAAGCCGGCTATATTGGCACCCTTGACGTAGTTGATGCGGCCATTCTCTTCACCATGGTGCACACAGGCGTGGTGAATGTTCTGCATGATGCCATGCAGACGCTCGTCCACCTCGCCGGCACTCCAGTGCAGACGCATGGCGTTCTGGCTCATTTCCAGGCCGCTGGTGGCCACACCGCCGGCGTTGGACGCCTTGCCCGGTGCGTAGCAGATGCCGGCCTCGACGAACAGGTCCACCGCTTCGAGGGTCGAGGGCATATTGGCGCCCTCGGCCACACAGATGCAGCCATTCTTCAGCAGCGTGCGAGCGTTTTCGCCGTCCAGCTCGTTCTGCGTCGCGCAGGGCAGCGCGATGTCGCACGGCAGGTCCCAGGGGCGCTGGCCGGCGAGGAACTGCAGACCGTAGTGCTCGGCCATTTCACGCAGACGGCCACGGCGCACGTTCTTCAGGTCCATCAGGTACCACCACTGCTCATCGCTCAGGCCGCTCTCGGCATAGAGAGTGCCCTCGGAGTCGGACAGCGAAATCACCCGGCCGCCCAATTCCATGACCTTCTGCGCCGCGTACTGGGCAACGTTGCCGGAACCGGAGATGGCCACGCGCTTATCTTCGAAGCCCTGGTCGATGCGCTTGAGCATCTCCTGGGCGAAATACACGCAACCGTAGCCGGTGGCTTCCGGGCGGATCAGGCTGCCGCCGTAGCTCAGGCCCTTGCCGGTCAGCACCGAGGTGAACTGATTGGACAGGCGCTTGTACTGGCCGAACAGGTAACCGATCTCGCGCCCACCGACACCGATGTCACCAGCCGGCACATCCAGGTCGGCACCGATATGGCGATACAGCTCGGTCATGAACGACTGGCAGAAGCGCATCACTTCGCCCTCGCTCTTGCCCTTGGGATCGAAGTCCGAACCGCCCTTGCCGCCACCCATGGGCAGCGAGGTCAGCGAATTCTTGAACACCTGTTCGAAAGCCAGGAACTTGAGTACGCCCAGGTTCACCGAGGGATGGAAACGCAGGCCACCCTTGTACGGGCCGATGGCGCTGCTCATCTGGATACGGTAACCACGGTTGACGTGCACCTGACCACGGTCGTCGACCCAGGGTACACGGAACAGGATCGCGCGCTCGGGCTCGACCATGCGCTCGAGAATACCGGCATCGCGATAGCGCGGATTGGCTTCGAGGAAAGGCCACAGGCTACGCACGACCTCTTCCACCGCCTGGTGGAATTCTGGCTGGTCGGGATCGCGCTGTTTCAGGCGCGCCAGGAAAGAATCAACGGACAACGACATGCGGCACCTCGACACCACAAAGACAAAAGTGGCCGGCACTCTATCAGGCAGCAAAGCACCAAAACAGATCAAAATGTCGCTTTGATGAAACTTTTTAGTGCATTAGCCCAAGCCGATGCTCAAATAACCCGTTTTAAAGCCCTCTGTAAATATCGAGACGCGCACCATAATCCACCCTACCGCGCACAGTTTTCGACCACCACCGGCACTTCGAGCGGCGCTAACGGCGGAGCTTCGGCGCCCTGCAGCAGGACCTCCATGCTCTGCCGCGTATCGGCCATCAGGGTCGCAAGGCTTTCGCGGTCATAGCGACTGGCATCGATAGCCGAACCGATCAGCAATTGCACCGGTTGATCGAGATTCAGGCGCCAGGTGCGTGCCGGCAGCACATGCTGAATACCGCGGATGGCCACCGGGACGATCATGGCATCGGTGTCCAGCGCCAGGTGGAAGCAGCCCTTCTTGAACGGCTGTAGGTGGCCATCCGCCGAGCGGGTCCCCTCCGGCGCAGCCCACAGCACGATGCCGCTTTCCATCATCTGACGGGCACGCAGCAGATCACGCCGGGCCTGCTGTGGATTGTGCCGAGCCACCGAGGGAAACTCGGCCGCGCGCATGGCGCGACCAAGAAACGGAATGCGATACAGCTCGCTCTTGGCCAGCATGCGAATCGACCCGGGCATGGCGACGAAGCTCGCTGGAATGTCGTAGTGGCTGGAATGCGTGCAGAGAATCAGGTAACGCCGGCCATCATTGAAATCCGGGCACTGGCCGTGCACGGTCATATGCATGCGCACCAGGCGCAGTAATACCGCCGACCAGGCGCGGGTATAACCATCGACATGCTCACGGCGCAGTCGCCCCAAGGCGGCACGGCCAATCACCAGCAGGCAGAAATATAGCGTCACACTCAGGGACCCCAGCGCCACGCCGACACGGCGGGCCAAATTGGCGCTGTGCGCGATGGGTTGCAGACTCAGCATGAAACGGCTCCTTACGTATCGGGAGATCGATCCGGGTGCAGCGGATTGGCTAGGCGGTATGATGCCGGCAAACGCGTCCACGACACAGGAGGCACCATGTCACTCGCTCAACTGATCAGCGCGCCACACCTGCAGCAACGCCTGGGGCAGGAGAACCTGCTGGTACTCGACTGCCGCTTTGCCCTCGAAGACCCGGCCTATGGCCGCCGCAGCTACCTCGACGGGCATATCCCCGGCGCTCACTTCCTCGACCTCGAACAGGACCTGTCCGCCCCGGTGATCAAGGGCGTAACCGGTCGTCACCCGCTACCAGACCCAAGCTCACTGGTCGAACGCCTGCGCAGCTGCGGCCTGCGCGCGGACAGCCAGGTGGTGCTGTACGATGATGGCCCCGGCGCCTACGCGGCGCGGGCATGGTGGCTGCTGTTGTGGCTGGGCAAGCGCGACGGCCTTTACCTGCTCGATGGCGGCCTGAAGGCCTGGCGCGAGGCCGACCAGGAGCTGACCATTGCTCCGCCAGAGAACACCCCCGGTGATTTTTCCGCGCAACCCGACAGTGACCTGCTGCTGAGTGCCGAACAACTGGCCCTGCGCCTGGGCAATCCGGATCTCACCTTGCTCGATGCCAGAGCACTGCCGCGCTTTCGTGGCGAAGTGGAGCCACTCGACCCGGTCGCCGGACACATTCCTGGGGCGCAATGCGCAGCCTTCACCGACAACCTCGACGCCGACGGCAGATTCCTGCCCGCACCAGTGCTGCGCGAGCGTTTCGACAAACTACGCGGTGACCGCCCAGTGGAAAACCTGGTGGCCTACTGTGGCTCCGGCGTTACGGCCTGCCACAACCTGTTCGCCATGAGCCTGGCCGGCTATCCGCTGGCCCCGCTGTATGCAGGATCATGGAGCGAATGGATCACCGATCCGTCACACCCGATCGCAACGGGTGACTGACAATGAGTTTTAAGCACCAATCGAAATATGCCCAATAACTCAAAGCTGGAATCAATTTAAAAACAGCCCTTTACAGCTGAAATATCGCACTAGACTTGAAAATGAGCGGCTAACCCCGCTCCCGGTGGGGCCTTTATCGAAGATCCACTAGAAAAGCTGCCACGCGCCCGGCCCCACCGGCACCCTCCGCGAGGATGTCATGGGAATAGCCGCCTGCGATCTCAGCCAGCACGTGATCCGCCCTACCCTTCTCTATCTGCAGCGCCATAGCGCCACGGCCGAAGCCCTGTTGCTGGGCGCTGCAGCCTGCCAATCGGCACTTGGCAGCGCGCTGGACACCCCGCAAGGCCATGGCTTGTATCGCATCAGCGAGCAGCGCCATCAGGCGCTCTGGGATAAGCATCTGGCCTTCGACCCGGAGCTTGCCAGCCGCGTCCGCGGCCTCGCCAGCCAGCACGCCTTCCTCGAAGCACCGCACCTGGAATTGACGGTCAACCTGCGCTACGCCACGGCAATCGCCTGGCTGCTGGTGGAAGCCGAAAAACTGGAACTACCCGCAGCCAATGACCTGATGGCCTTGGGCCGAATCTGGTGCAAGGTTTTTCAGCCGCAAGGTCGTCAGCGTGACTTTCTCGAAGCCTGGCAACGCTGCATCGAGCAGGTGAGCCAGGTAGCCTGACCAAGTCGTCAGAAAACGACCTCGAAGAAGATCAATGTCAAATCTCACCAATTGTCCGACAATGCGCTCTATTTCGGGAACTTCAGCGCCTTGGCAGCAGTCAGGAAAAACTGTAGCGTGCGCCCCCCTCGCCTCACCACAGGAGCTTCCCCGTGAGCAAACGCCTTCTCAAGACCGGTCTGGCCGTCGCCATCACCGCCACATCCAGCTATGGCTTCGCCAGTGGCTTCGCCCTCAACGAGCAGAGCATTTCCGGCATGGGCACCTCCTTCGCCGGTCGCTCTTCGTCCGCCGACGACGCCAGCACAGTGTTTGGCAACCCCGCAGGCATGGCTCGCCTCAAGCGCGATGAGGTCTATGTCGGTGCCGCGGCCATTTATGCCAAGAGCGATATCAGCCATGCCACGGCCAACTCTGCCTTCGGCCCCGTGGCCGGTAGCAATGACGGCGACATGGTGCCCGTTACCGGTGTTCCCATGGGGTACTACGTCAAGCCGCTGGACGACAAGGTCGCCTTCGGCCTCGGCATTTACGTACCGTTCGGCCTGATGACCGACTACGAAAGCGGCTACCAAGGCCGCTACTACGCCGACAAGAGCTACGTGCGTGTCATTACTGTGCAACCGACGCTCAGCTATCGCTTCAACGACAAGCTGTCGGTAGGCTTCGGTCCCACCTTCAACCATATCGAGGGTGAGCTTTCCTCTTCGCTCAATGCCGGCACAGAGGACGGTAAGGTGAAGGTTAAAGGCGATGATACGGCGGTCGGTTTTAACGTCGGCGTGCTGTACGAATTCACTCCGCAAACCCGTCTAGGTATGACCTACCATTCACGCGTGAAGTACGAGCTCGAGGGCGATACCCAGGTACGGGTCGGTGGTGCACTGGCAGGCCTGGCCGGTAAGTACGATGCCTCGCTCGACCTTACCACTCCCGAATCAGTTGACCTTTCGTTAACCCACGAACTTGATGATCGCTGGACCTTGTACCTCGGCAGTACTTGGACACGCTGGAGTCGCTTCAAGGAAATCCGTATCGAAAACGAAACCTCTACGCTGCCGCCACCACTGGCTACCATCGTCGAGGAACAGAACTGGCACGACACCTGGGCCCATGCGATCGGTCTGTCGTACAAGCTCAATCCGCAGTGGACGCTGCGTACCGGTGTCGCCGTCGACCAGTCGCCAACCAACAACGTCGACCGCTCGCCGCGCGTGCCCTCCGGCGACCGCACCATCTTCAGCGTTGGTGCTGGCTGGAGCCCGAATCAGGACATGACCATCGACCTGGCGTACTCCTACCTGCAGGAGGAATCGGTGGACGTCAACCACGCCAGCGCTACCCGTGGCACCTACCGCGCACGCTACAAGAACAGCGCGCACGGCCTGGGGGCCTCGCTCAGCTACCGCTTCTAATCGAGGCTCGGCATTGGCTAAACTCACGCGGCAGAACAACAATAAAAGCCGCGTGAGAACATCATGACTGCCCTCTGCACCACCCTGCCCGACAATCTCCGCCTGCTGCTGGTCGACGACCACCGCATCTTCCTCGATGGCCTTTCCCTGGCCTTGTCACCACTGAGCCAGAACCTGCAGATCCATACCGCGCACAGTGCCGCCGAAGCGGAGCAACGCCTGCGCCAGCATGGCTATGACCTGATCCTGCTCGACCTGCGCCTACCTGACGAACCCGGTATCGAGCTGCTGCAACGCTGGCTGGCACGCGGTGAGAGCACGCCGGTGGCAATCCTCAGTGCCAGCGACTCGACGCTGGAGGCGCAGGCCGCTCTGGCCGCTGGTGCGCTGGGATTCATCTCCAAGAGTTCCGATGGCAATGCCCTGCGCCGGGCTGTGACTCGCGTTCTGCTGGGTGAAACGCTGCCTGTACCGAGTAGCCCATCGCCGCTGACGCCCAGGCAGTTGGAGATTCTTCGACTGCTGGCTGAGGGCCTGCCAAACAAGGTCATCAGCCGCCAATTGGGCTTGGCCGAAGATACGGTGAAGACGCACCTCAAGGCGCTGTTCGAAACCCTGGCCGTGCATACTCGCACCGCCTGCGTCAGCGCCGCCCGACAACGCGGCTGGCTGTGATCAGCAAACCGCCTGACGCACCTGTAGCTGAGTGGCCAGAACTTGACGCAGACGCGCCGGTAGCAGCGGTTTGCCGAGAGGAATGACATGGGCCGGCAGACAACGCTCGTGCAGTTCGGGGCTAAGATCCGCCGTGATCAACAGGGCCGGCAACATCTGCCCGGCAGCCTCGCGCAAGCGCTCGATAGCCTGCAGACCATCGCCCTGCTCGGCCAGTCGATAGTCGCTGATCAGCACCTGAGGAATAGCCTGCTGCAAGGCACGCAGCGCACTGGCCAGATCGCCGCAAGCCTGTACCTCGCAGCCCCAGCGGCTCAATAACCCCGCCAGAGCTTCGCGCCCGGCGGTGTCGTCCTCGAGCAGCAGGATGCGCCCATGCAGCACCAGCGCACCGTCATTTCGCGGCACCTGCACGGGCACCTCGGCCGCTGGAAGGCGCAGAACGAAACGTGCCCCGACACCAGGCCGGGAATGCAGTTGCAGCGAATGCTCCAGCACCTCGGCCAGCTGTCGCACGATGGCCAGCCCCAGCCCTAGACCACGTTCGGCATTACGCCCCGGATTGTCCAGTTGACGAAACTCCTCGAAAACCAGCGTCTGCTCGGCTTCGCTCAGGCCGCGGCCGTCGTCGGCCACCACCAGCTCGACGACATCACCATCAGGCTGCGCACTCAGGGTCAAGTGCTGCGCCTGTGCATGCAGCACTGCGTTGTTCAACAGGTTGCGCAGCAGTCGCTCGAGCAGTAGCGGGTCGCTGCGCGCGCCACAATCGTCGCAGTTCAACTCCAGATGCAGGCCTTGCTGTTGCGCCTCCGGGGCCACTTCGGCGATCAGCCGTTCGAGCAATGGACGCAGGGCGAATGCATGTGGCCTGGCCTGCACGCCACCTGGCAAGGTCAGGCGGGTGTAGTCGAGCAGCGACTGCAACAGACGCCCCAGTTGCTCGACCGAAGCGGCCAGCCGCGCACTGATGCGCCGGGTCTGCGGGTCACCCCCCTGCTCCACCAGATGCTCGGCGTACAAGCCCATGGCATTGAGCGGCTGGCGCAAGTCATGGCTGGCCGCCGCCAGCAGGCGCAGTTTGCGTGCGTCATCGGCTTCGGCACGCTGGCGCGCCAGATCGAGCAGGCGCAGATTCAACCAGGCACCACGCTGGCCATGCTCCTGCATATAGGCGCCGACGGTACCGATCAGATTGGCGCAGAACAGAAACAGGCCCTGGTAGGCCAGTTCGCCTCCGGTCTCGCCGAACAACACGCCAAGGCCGACGAACAGCAGGCAGAAACCCCAGCTGCACAGGCTGATCGCGCGGAATGACAACCCCAGCAAGGCGTAGCCGAACAGCAGGATGAGAAACAGGCCGTCATAGGGCATCGCCACGCCCTGCTGCCAGCACAGGTGGACGATCAGCGCGACGCTGACACCGTTGATCCAGTAGGCCGCGGCATAGACCAGCAGTACCCTCGCAGACGGCACCTCGAGGCGGCGGCAATAGAGGTAGGAGAGCGATACTGCCGTCAGCGCCACCAGGCGCAGCGGCAGCACGGACAGGCTGATAGGCAGAGGCATGAGCAGGAAATCGAGCAGCGCATAGATCAGTTGAAACAGCGCTGCGGTAGCGGCGATCAGAGGCAGACGGCGACGAATGCGCTGAACCCTATGCTCGGTGAACCCGACCTCCAGCTCCGTAGCGAAACGCAGAGCGCGATAGCCTCGGCGCTGCTGAGCGAGCAGCAAGGGTTCACTCATGAGTAGCGCTCGTCAGGGTTCGAGCGGCTCCGGCTGTTTCGCGGCGATGGCGTCATAGGTCTCCACACGATGTCGATCTTCACGGCTGAACAACCGCTCACGTAGCTGGCGTCGCAGCGTTTGGCCATCGCCCTCGCTCAGTCCTCGACCTTGCAGACCGGCCAGTTCGTCGCGATAGGCGTGGTAGCGCTGCTGCCAGTCGCGCTCGCGGCGCTGCTCATCCAGCAGGCGTTGAACCGTGTGCGGATCATAGGTCATCGCCAGAAATTCGCGCACCTGCTGCTCGTCCGCTCCGTCGCGCCATAGCTGCTCGCTACGCTGCAACTGTTCCAGCGCCACTTGCTGGCGCTGCTCGCTGGCGCGCATGGCATCGGGCAGATGTGCACGTAACTGATCGGCCATCTGCGTTCGCTGAGCATCGCTGAGATCGGCGCGCTGCTGCAGCGCCAGGTTGTCGAGTGTATAGCGAGCATAGGCCTGCTCGGCGCCGAACAACGCCTCCTGTGCGGCGGCGGAAAAATGCGCGCGGCGTAGTTCATCCAGGCGCGTGAAAGCTGCTTGCAGAGCCTGCAACTGCGCCCCTGGGTCGACCTGCTGGCGTGCATCCAGAGGTTGCTGCATCAGTGCAAGGCTGGCGCGCTTGTAGTCCAGGTAATCACCTAGCAGGCTGATCAGTTGCCCGAGCGCGGGCTCAGGCAGGCGCGCCCTGGCATCAGCCAGCAGCGCCTCGATCACCGCATCGAGGCCAGAGCGATCGACGGCACTGAGGAAATAATCGAAGTAGTCGCGAATCCCCAGGTCGAGCACCAGGTTGCCCGTGGCATCGACCCGCAGTTGACCATCCACCTCGGTGCCAGCCAGGCTGGGCAAGCCCGCCGCAGTTGGTGCCTGACTCGGTACAGATCGCATAGCCGAGGGCCACGCAGGCATCTGCGCCGAAGTCCGCGCTGAGGGCACGACGACCGCGACCAGTGGCGCCGACTCGGGCAGAGCTGCCGGCCAACGCCAGTACAGCGTAAGGCCAGCGGCCACCAGCACGGCAACCAGAGAAAGGCTGAAGAATCTGGACATGCGACCTCGCTGCGGCGGGGCACCCCGCCGTTTTCGTCAGGGATCAGACGCCCTTGTTCTTCAGGCGATTGGCATGTTGGCGGTACAGCGACACCGGCTCGGTCCAGCCGCGGATGCCAAACAGGTGGTTGATCGCATCCACGTGGTTCATGTTATAGCCGTCGTCGATCACCTGCCCCAGGTAGGTCGAGCAGACACCGACCAGACCGTCGTTCTTCTCGCTGCCGAAAACCAGCCCGGTAAAGGCCAGGAAGGGGTCGGCTGCGTCCAGCACGTTGGTGTAGGCGGCGTTACCGGTCCAGGAGTAATAACGGATGCTGTGCCCGCGCACGTTGTGCACTTCGCTGGATTTGGCGCAGTAGCTGCTTGTGTTGACGCCCCAAGGATGACGGCTGTTCAGCGCGCTGGTACCTGCAGTGGTCAGGGTGCCCAGTGCATTGATGCCGCTTTGCGGATTGCTCGAACCGGACAACAGGTTGATGACTGCCCCAAGGGCATTGGCGATGGCATTGGCACCGCCCTCGATGCCACTGCCCGGCGGCAGGACACCGCGCACCACATCGGCCACCTTGGAACCCTTGTTGACACCATTGATCGAGGTTACCGAGGCCACCAGATCGGGGCGCAGCGAGGCGGCCACTCGTGAAGTCGGCGAACCCTGGCTGTGGCCTATCAGGTTGACCTTGCCACCACCGGCGGTGGCCCAGGGTACGATCTGCCGGGCCACTTCAGCGCCGCGCTGCTCGCTGTCGTTGAACGCTGCGACGCTGGCGACGTGAACCCGAGCACCATCACGCTCCAGATTCCAGGGGATGGTGTGGAAGTAGTTGACCAGACCGCCGATGGTGTTGAATCCGGTCACGCCGTGCACCAGCACGATCGGATACTTGGTCTTGGTGTAGTTGGCCTGGGCCTCGACGGCGCCAAGCAGAGCGAGGGTTGCAACGGTAGCGGTATAGACGCGACGCATGGGTGCCTCCTTATTGTTCTTGTTGGGCACGCCGGGAAACTGCGTCCGGCGCTCGAACAGTCTAGGGAGGCACGCGAACACGGCCCATCGCCCAGATGGGTGAAGGACGGTGAAGTGGAAAGGCTCAGATCCTGTTCAACGTCTCGCGAGCCAGAGCCATGCAATACGAGGCGGCAACGGTCGGAATCGCGGGCGACTGTACCGAGCACAATCAGCAGTATTCAATTCGCTCGCCCTTCAGGCAGCGCTAAAGCGCGTTAGCCGCAAGCGGCCTGCCGAGCCTTGACGCACCTGGCTTTGAATAGGTTCTCAGGGTTGCGAGGCGATGGCTTGCTCGACGGCGGCGATCAGCTCGGGATCGTCCGGCTTGGTCAGGCTGGAGAAACTGGCCACCACCTTGCCCTGGCGGTCGACCACGTACTTGAAGAAATTCCAGCGCGGCGCCCTGCTCTGCTGCGCCAACCCCTTGAACAGGGGAATCGCGTCATCGCCAGAAACCGGTTGCGGCTCGGTCATGGCGAAGGTCACGCCATAATTAACGTAGCAGACAGTGGCCGTCTCCTGGCTGTCAGCAGACTCCTGACGGAAATCGTCGGACGGCACGCCCAGCACTTCCAGCCCCTGATCCTTGTAGCGCTGGTAAAGCGCTTCGAGTCCTTTGAATTGTGGGGTAAAGCCGCAGAAGCTGGCGGTATTGACCACCACCAACGGCTTGCCGGCGAACTGACAGAGCTCGATGCTCTCGCCCTTGGCGCGCAGCTTGGGCAGTTCACCCTGCAGCATCGCCGGGCACTCGGCAGCCAACACCGGCAGCGCCAGACCGGCGAGCAGCACAACACAGGCAAAACGGCGAAGAGACATGGCGATGACCTCGGGCAACAACACATTTTTTCGCCACGCTACTCGCAGCCCAGTCCTCAGGCAACTAGCAGATGCCGACACCTAGTTGCAGCAAGGCCAGCCCGCCCTGGCGCCAGCCCCACCAGGCCAGCGCCAACAGCAAACCGAAGGCCAGCGCCACGGCACTGAATGTCAGCACCTTGCGGCTCACGCCGGCGCCCCCTGCAGGCGCGCCACCGGCACCTCGCGCACCGGCCAGTTGAGCGCGGCAGCCATCAGGCTGAGGCCGATGGAAATCTGCCAGACCAGGTCGTAGCTGCCGGTGGTGTCGTAGAGGTAACCGCCCAGCCAGCCACCGAGGAAGGAGCCCAGTTGGTGGAACAGGAAGACGATACCGCCGAGCATCGACAGGTTGCGCACACCGAACAGGGTGGCCACGGTGCCGTTGGTCAGCGGCACTGTCGACAGCCACAGCAGGCCCATGGCGATGCCGAACAGATAGGCGCTCCACTGCGTCAGTGGCGCCAGCAGAAACAGCGTGATCACCACGCCACGCAACAGGTACAGGATGCTCAGTAGACGCGGCTTGGCCATGCGGCCGCCGAGCCAGCCGGCGATGTAGGTACCGAAGATATTGAACAGGCCGACCAGTGCCAGCACCGTGGTGCCGGTCAGCGCCGGCAGGTGATGATCGACCAGATAGGCCGGCAGGTGCACGGCAACGAACACCACCTGAAAGCCACAGACGAAAAAGCCCAGCGCCAGCAGCCAGAACCCCGAATGGCTGGTGGCCTCGCGCAGCGCCTCACCCAAGGTTTGCTGCGGGCCGGTGCTCACCGGTGACGGCGCCTCGTTGATCATCGCGGCCAACGGCAGGATCAGCGCGACCAGCAGGCCCAGCGCCAACAATGCCGAAGACCAGCCCAACCAGCCGATCAGGCCCAGCGTACCCGGCAGCATGGCGAACTGGCCGAAAGATCCGGCTGCCGCAGCGATGCCCATGGCCATGCTGCGCTTCTCCGCCGGAACCGCACGGCCGACTACGCCCAGAATGACCGAGAACGAGGTACCGGACAGGCCGATACCGATCAGCAGGCCAGCGCTCAGCGACAACGACAGAGGCGAATCCGCCATGCCCATGCACAGCAGCCCCAACACATAGAGCACCCCGCCGGTGACGATGGCCTTGCGCGCGCCAAAGCGGTCGGCCAGTGCTCCAGTGATCGGCTGCGCCAAACCCCAGATCAGATTCTGTAGCGCGATGGCGAAGGCGAACACCTCGCGGCCCCAGCCGAACTCCGCACTCATCGGCGGCAGGAACAGGCCGAAACCATGGCGGGTGCCAAGCGATAGCGCCAGGATCAGTGACGCGCCAAGCAGCAGCCAGGTGGTTGAGCGCCATGCAGTTGTCATCGTTGTCTCCAGCAGACGGCCGCCAGCGACCGTTCAGGCAGTAAAGGGCCCATCAGGCCAGTTCGTCGAGCAGTTTCATCAACTCGGTACGGCGCTCTGCGCCCAGCCGAGCATTCAGCTCGCACTGCGCCTTCTCCCACAGCGGCAGCGCCTGTTCGATACGTTGCAGACCGGCCTCTGTGAGCCGTATCTCGCGAGCGCGCAAATCAAGCCCTTCCCCCAGTTGCACCAGCCCCTGTTCTTCCAGAACCCTCAGGTTGCGTCCCAGGGTGCTGCGGTCCAGCCCCATGGCTTCGGCCAGCGCGGAAATGCTCGGCCGCCCGAGCCGCTGCACATGGCGCAGCAGGGAAAACTGGGCAGCCCCAAGCCCGACGCCAGCCAGCGCGTCATCGTAGCGACGGGTCACGCCACGGCTGGCACGGCGCAGTTGGGTACAAAGACAGGAAGTCGGCAACATGGATACAGGTATATACCCGCATCAGCGATTCGCACTCATACAGTTACGTAGCGCGTCGCCATAACAGTTGCTTCAGAGGCTCAATGCCAGCGCCAGCAATGCAGCACACTCGGCCAGTTCCACCAGGGCCCCAGCGGTATCGCCTGTGGTACCGCCCAGGCGCTGCATCAGCGCACGACGCAGCCAGACGAACAGCAACAATGCCGTGACCAGCGCCAGCAACCCCAAGCAGCCGAACAGCAGCATACCCAGCAGATGCGCACCGAGCACCCAGGGCAACTGATGGCGCGGCAGATGATCGACCAGCGCCTGACCCAGGCCGCCGGCGCGGACATAAGGCGTAGTTGCCAGCAACAGCGGCAGCAGGCTGCGCCCCAGCCAGGGCAGCAGTATCAGGTAGGCGCCCTTTCCGGCTTGCAACAACGTCAGCAGCGCAGCGAACTTGAGCAACAGCAGCAGGAGCAGGACCACCACGGCGATCGGCCCGCTGCGTGGGTCCTTCATGATCGTCAGCGTGCGCTCACGGTCGCCAAAACCGCCCACCCAGGCATCTGCGGTGTCGGCAAGGCCATCCAGATGCAACCCTCCACTCAGCCCCACCCACAGAGCCAGGATGATCGCGGCCTGCAACAGAGCCGAAGTCTGCCCCAGCAGTAGATGTGCAAGCCACAGCAACAGGCCGAGCAACAGCCCTACCACTGGATACCAGAGCAGCGAGCGCCCCATCTGCTCGGGCGTCGGCATGCCCGGCAGACTGACCGGTAGTCGCGTAAGGAACTGCAGGGCAATCAGCAGTGGAGTCATGGCAACTCCGTCAGTTGCCCGTCGGCGTCCAGGCTCAGGCGAAAGCGCTGGGCGTAACCGACATTGACCTGCAGCAGATCCTGGCGCGGCAGGCCACGTGCCCGCGCCAACAGCAGGCGCATCACGCCACCGTGAGTAACCAGCAGCAGACGCTGGCCGACATACGCCGTCACCAGCCCCTGTAAGGCAACGAGTACGCGTGCCTCGAACTGCAGCAGCGGCTCGCCATTGGGCGGCGTGAAGGCATACGGGTCGGCCCAGAAGCGTCCCAGCGCTTCTGCATCGGTTTCCATCAGTTGCGCAGCGCTACGCCCTTCCCAGTCACCGAAATGCAGCTCCTGCAGCCCCGGCTCATAGTGCAGAGGCAATCCATGAGCCGCCGCCACTTCCTCGGCGAAGCGCGCGCAGCGCTGCAGCGGCGAACTGATCAACCGATCCCAGGGCCCAGCCCAGTGCACGGCGGCGCGCAACTGTGCCCAGCCCTGTTCGGTCAGCGCGTCATCCAGGCTGCCGCGCAAGCCGCCGCCCTGCTCCGTCTCACCGTGACGCAGCAACTCCAGATAGAGCATCAGCTCGGTCTCTCGGCCACGGCGGCTTCGGCGAAGGTCGCCATCTGTGCGTGCAGGGCACAGGCCAGACGCAGCAAGGGTACGGCCAAGGCAGCCCCGCTGCCCTCGCCCAGGCGCAAGCCCAACTCCAGCAGCGGCTCGGCCTGCAGCGCCTGCAACACACGCACGTGACCTGGCTCGGCACCGTGGTGGGCGAACAGCAGCCAGTCGCGGCAACCAGGGTTCAGGCGTACCGCGAGCAAGGCGGCGACGCTGCAGATGAAACCATCGACCAGTACCGCGATGCCCTGCTGTGCAGCTGCCAGGTAGGCGCCAACGAGAGCGGCGATCTCGAAGCCGCCAAGGTGGACCAGCGCCTGCAAGGGGTCATCGATCTGCGCCCGGTGCAGTGCCAGCGCCGCATCGATGACCTGCGCCTTGTGCGCCACGCCTGCGCCGTCCAGCCCCGTGCCGGGGCCGGCCAGATCGCTCGCCGGGCAGTCCAGCAGCCAGCAGGCCAGCGCTGCCGCAGCGGTGGTATTGCCAATGCCCATCTCGCCCCCCACGAGCAGGTCGCAGCCTAAGGTGCGGGCACGCAGAATGCTGTCGCGTCCCGCCTCCAGACAAATCACTGCCTGAGCCAGAGTCATGGCCGGATCGCGGGCGAAGTTCTGCGTACCGGCGCCAACCTGCAGGTGCCTTACCCCGGGCAGCGGCGGCAACGGCTCGGCAGTGCCCAGGTCGACCACATCCAGTGCGGCGTCCAACTGACGCGCCAGCACGCTGATGGCCGCGCCGCCAGTGACGAAGTTGGCCAGCATCTGCCCGGTCACGGCCTGCGGGTAGGCGGAAACACCTTCGGCTACCACGCCATGATCACCGGCAAAAATAGCGATCCACAGCTTGTCCAGGCTCGGTCGTTCGCGCCCCTGCAGCGCAGCCAGATGAATGGCCAGCGCCTCCAGCCGGCCGAGCGAGCCGGCCGGCTTGGTCAACTGTTGCTGACGGGCTTCAGCCTTGGACCGGGCAACGTGATCGAGCGGCTGACACGGCCCCTGCCACCATTGCAGACTCATAATGCATCTCCCTTGAGCACCATGGGCAGCCCGGCGACGGTGAACACCACGCGCTGACTGCGCTCGGCCAGCGCCTGGTGCAGCCAGCCAGCCTCATCGACATAACGACGCGTCAGTTCGCCCAGCGGAACCACCCCCAGCCCGGTTTCGTTGCTGACCAGCACAATGCGCCCCGGTAGCTCGCCCACGCAGCCCAGCAACGCCTCATGCTCGGCTGCCAGCCGAGCCGGATCATCCTGCATCAGCAGATTGGTCAGCCACAGGGTCAGGCAGTCCACCAGTAGGCAGCGCCCGGGGGCGGCCTGTTCGCGCAGTACGCGAGCCAACTCCAGCGGCTCTTCGACCAACGCCCAGTGCGCCGGTCGCCGCGCGCGATGCTGCACGACACGAGCGTTCATCTCGCCATCGAGTGGCTCGCTGGTGGCGATGTACACCACCTCCAACCCCGATTTATCAGCCAGTTTCTCGGCCAACCGGCTCTTGCCCGAACGGGCGCCGCCGAGGATCAGTTCAAGCATTGTCACTCCGTGGTGTTTCGCAGGGGCACCTAGATCGTGCACACCGCCATCGATTCATGCTGTACACGCACACCCTAAGCCAGCCCGCATAACCGGCTCAGCAAGGCGCCATCCAGATGCAGCTCCACCTGGTCCGCCAGGCGCTCGATATCGCGTTCGCGCAGCGCCTGGTAATCCACGGTCTGCACCTCGCGCAGCCCGGCCCAGCGCAACAGCGCAGCACAGGCCGGCGCCTGCTCGAACAGCCCGTGCAGATAGGTGCAGAGCACCTGGCCGTCAGCGCTGAGGCCGCCGTCGCTGCGACCATCGTCGAGCCGCACGGCGCCGTTGAGGTCCGGCCCGCTACTGACGCCTGCGTGAATTTCGTAGCCGCTGACCTGCGCCTGTTCCAGGCACAGTTCGCCGCGCACGTTGCGTAGCTGTTTCTCCGGCTCCAGCACCGTCTCGAAATCCAGCAGACCCAGGCCCTCGCTGCTACCAGCAGCGCCCTCCAGGCCATGCGGGTCATGAATCTGCCGCCCCAGCATCTGCAGGCCGCCACAGATGCCCAGAACCTTGCCGCCGTAACGCAGATGGCGGGCAATGGCCGCGTCCCAGCCCTGCTCGCGCAAGCGAGCCAGATCGGCGCGCACGCTCTTGGAACCAGGCAGGATGATCAGGTCCGCAGGCGGGATGGCCTGGCCTGGGCCGACGAAGGTCAGCTGAACCTGCGGATGCAGGCGCAGTGGGTCGAAATCGGTATGGTTGCTGATGCGCGGCAGTACCGGAACCACCACGCGCAACGCCTGTTCTTCCTTGGTCTGCTGACGGGTGTCGACGGCGTCCTCGGCCTCCAGATGAAAATCCATCAGGTACGGCAATACGCCGAGCACCGGCTTGCCGGTACGCTGCTCCAGCCAGTCCAACCCTGGCTTGAGCAGTGTTATATCACCGCGAAAGCGGTTGATCACGAAGCCCTGGACCCGTGCCTGCTCGCTCGGGCTAAGCAGCTCCAGGGTGCCGACCAGGTGGGCGAACACGCCGCCCTTGTCGATGTCGGCGATCAGGATTACCGGGCAATCGACTGCCTCGGCAAAGCCCATGTTGGCGATGTCACCGGCACGCAGGTTGATCTCGGCCGGCGAGCCGGCGCCTTCGACCAGTATCAGTTGATGGCTCTTGAGCAGACGAGCGTGGGACTCCAGAACCGCCGCCATCGCCACCGGCTTGTAACCGTGATAGGTCAGTGCCTGCATATTGCCAATGGCGCGACCATGGATGATCACCTGAGCCCCCATGTCGCTGTTGGGCTTGAGCAGCACCGGGTTCATATCGGTGTGTGGCGCCAACCCGGCCGCCTGCGCCTGCACCGCCTGGGCACGGCCGATCTCGCCGCCATCGGCGGTCACGGCAGAATTGAGCGCCATGTTCTGTGGTTTGAATGGCGCCACGGACACGCCCTGGCGGCGCGCCCAACGACACAGCGCCGTTACCAGCGTGCTCTTGCCGGCATCGGAGGTGGTGCCCTGCACCATCAACGTCGGCATCAGAGCGTCTCCTCGAGGCTGGCCAGGATCGGCGCGCACTCCAGCAGTCCCTGTTCCAGGCGCAACCAGCCAGCCTCATCCGCTGGCAGGCCAAAACGCAGGCTGTCCAGCTCTGCGAACAACCGCACCAGGATGCCGCGCCGCGCCAACAGCTCCATGCAAGGCACCGCCCGTCGGGTGCAGCAGAACTGGAACAGCGCCGAGCCGCCGGTTACCGGCATACCGCAATCACGCAGCAGCGCTGCCAGACGCTCGCCATCGGCCAGCAGGCGCTCGCGCTGGCGGCGTTGCCCCTCACGATCGAGCAGCAGACTCAACGCTACGCTGCGCGCCGGACCACTGACAGCCCAGGGTCCGAGCAGCGCCTCCAGCTCATCCAGCAGTGCCTGGGCGGCGAGCACGAAGCCCAGACGCAGGCCGGCCAGGCCGAAGAACTTGCCGAACGAACGCAACACGATGAGCCCCGGCATATCGCTGTAGGCAGCCAAGCTCTGCTCCGGGTTGCAGTCCATGAACGCTTCGTCGACCACCAACCAGCCACCGCGCTCGGCCAGCTCATCGTGCCAGTCGAGCAGGCGCGCCGGCTCGATCAGGCGACCAGTCGGATTGTTGGGATTGACCACCAGCAACACGTCGAGCTGTGGCAGGGCTCGATGCACCGAACCCTCGCTGAGCTTGGTGATGCGATGGCCTTCGCGGCGCCAGGCCGCTGCATGCTCGGCATAAGTCGGGGCGAGAATGCCCACGCTGCTGTGCCCGCGCAGGCGTGGCAACGTCTGGATCGCCGCTTGCGAGCCAGCCACCGGCAACAGGCTGACGGCACGGTAGTAATCGCGAGCGGCGGCCTCCAGGCCGTCGTTGGCCTCGGGCAACCGGGCCCAGGCCTGAGCCGGAACGGACGGCAGCTCCCAACCGTAGGGCGCCACACCGGTGGACAGGTCCAGCCAATCCTCCAGGGGAATGCCGTAGCGCTGCGCCGCGGCGCGCAGTCGACCTCCGTGTTCAAGCACCCAGCACCTCCCAGATCATCAGGCACAGCAGCCACAAGGCAACGCCGGCAACCACTCTGTTCATTGCCCGCTCGATTTCCCGCGCACACGGCGCAGGGCCTTCGCCCAGCGTCGGACGTTCGTGCCGCTCGCCATGGTATTCGGCCGCCCCGCCCAGACTCACACCGAGACTGCCTGCACCGGCCGCCATCACCGGGCCAGCATTGGGACTGTCCCACAACGGCGCCTGCCTGCGCCAGCAACGCAGCGCCAGAAGGGTATGCCCGAGTAGCGCATAGGTCAGCGCCACCAGGCGCGCCGGGATGTAATTGAGTACGTCATCGATTTTCGCGGCCGCCCAGCCAAAGCGCTCGAAACGCTCGTTGCGATACCCCCACATGGCGTCCAGTGTATTGCTCAGGCGATACAGCACGACACCAGGCGCACCGGCGACGATGAACCAGAACAAAGCGGCGAAGACCGCATCGGAGCCGTTCTCCAGCACTGACTCGGTGCCGGCACGCGCCACGCCAGTGGCGTCCAGCTCATGGGTGTTGCGGCTGACCATCCAGCCGACGCGCTCCCGCGCAAGCTTCAGATCACCCAGGCGCAGTGCGCGCGCCACCGGTTGCGCATGCTCGTAAAGGCTGCGCAGGCCGAGGGCGAAATACAGGGCGAAGATTTCCACGGCCCAGCCCAGACCACTGACCTGCACCAGCACCCAAGTGAGCAGGGTCAGCGGCAGCACCGCCAGGCACCAGGCAGTGACACCATGGCTGCGCCAGCCGCCACCGGCGGGATTGAAGCGTTGCTCCAGGCGATCGGCCAGGCGCCCGAAGGCCACCAGCGGGTGCGCGCGACGCGGCTCGCCCAGCACGGCATCCAGCGCCACACCGGCACAGGTGATCAGCGCCAGGCTCATCGTTCAGTCACCCTGCACTCCCCATTGATTCTCGAACAGCAACTCGCTCAGCGGCCGAGCCGTGGCCCAGCCCTCTTCAACCAGCATCGGCTTCTCATAGAAGGCGTCTACCGGCCCCAGGCACAGCAGTGCCACCGGCTTGCTGCCAGCCGGCATACCCAGCAGCTCGGCCAGCGCCTCGGGGTCGAACAACGATACCCAGCCGAGCCCAAGGCCTTCGGCACGCGCAGCCAGCCACAGATTCTGAATGGCGCAGGCGACCGAGGCCATATCCATTTCCGGCAGTGTGCGTCGCCCGAAGATATGCGCCTCGCGCCCCTCCATCAGTGCCACCGCCAGCAGCTCGGCGCAGTCACGAATGCCCTCGACCTTCAGGCGCATGAACGCGTCACTGCGCTCGCCCAAAGCGTCGGCGGTACGCACTCGCTCAGCCTCTACCAGCCCATGAGCGGCTTCACGCAGTTGCGGATCACTGATGCGCAAAAAGCGCCAGGGCTGCATCAACCCGACACTGGGCGCGTGGTGCGCCGCTTCGAGCAGGCGCGCCAGAACCTCGGGCGGCACCTCGCCGCCGGCGAAATGACGCATGTCGCGGCGCTCGGCGATGGCCCGGTATACCGCCGCACGCTCCTCGGGGCTGAAGGCGTGCTCGCTCATGGACGCAACAGCGCGGCGGCCGCCTCCGGGTTGGAGGGCAGGTAGAAGTGGATGTAGCTGGCAGTGAGCCGCCCCAGGCGATACACCGCTTCGGCCACCGGCTTGCCGTTCGAGCAGCGGCCCTGTGCCAGTGGCTCGAGCGGACTTTCCAGCCGCGAGTGATGGTAGCTATGACCGCGCAGCTCACCTTCCGGTAGCGTCACGTCCTGTAGGGCCAGAGCCGTCAGGCGTGGCTGCAACGCGGCGCTGCCACTGAGAAGGCCGAGCATGCGCCCGCTGCTGCCCTGCTTGTCGCGCAACTCATCGAGCAGATAGAGCATGCCGCCACATTCGGCGAGCAGCGGTTTGCCGGCCTGGTGATGGGCGCGAATCGCGTCGGCCATGGCCTGATTGCTCTCCAGCACGGACAGGTACAACTCGGGGTAACCACCAGGCAGATAAAGGCTATCCACCTCGGGCAGCTCGCTATCGGCCAGCGGCGAAAAGTAACGCAGCTCTGCGCCCAGTGCCTGCAGCAGATCGAGGTTGGCCTGGTAAAGGAAGGCGAACGCGGCATCACGCGCCACGCCGATACGAACTCCAGCCAGCAGCTCAGGTAGCGGCTCAATCACTGGCGCGGCAAAACTCACCGCCGGCGGTAGGTCGACATCGGCGGTAGCCGCCAGCGCATCGGCCGCAGCATCCAGGCGCGCATCCAGATCAGCCAACTCAGCCGCTTGCACCAGGCCCAGATGCCGACTGGGCAACTCGACTGAAGCACTGCGCGGCAAGGCGCCGAACCAGCGGATGCTGGGCGGCAGTGCATCACGCAGGATATCGCCATGACGCGCGCTGGCGACGCGATTACCGAGTACGCCGGCGAAGGGCAGATCAGGCTGGAAGGTGGCCAGGCCATGGGCCAGAGCGCCAAAGGTCTGCGCCATGGCCGCACCGTCGATCACTCCCAGTACCGGCACGCCGAAATGGCGGGCCAGGTCGGCCGCCGAGGGCTTGCCGTCGAACAGGCCCATGACCCCTTCGATCAGGATCAGATCAGCCTCGCCAGCCGCCTGCCCCAGCAACCGCCGGCTCTCCGCCTCGCCGACCATGGCCAGGTCGAGCTGGTAAACCGGCGCACCACTGGCACGAGCGTGGATCATCGGGTCGAGAAAATCCGGCCCACATTTGAACACACGCACCCGACGCCCCTGGCGCGTATGCAGGCGCGCCAGGGCCGCAGTAACGGTGGTCTTGCCCTGACCAGACGCGGGGGCGGCGATCAACAGCGCCGGGCAGTGACGTGCATTCATCAGAATTCGATGCCCTTCTGCGCCTTCACCCCGGACTTGAACGCATGCTTGACCAGGCTCATTTCTGTGACCGTGTCGGCCGCCTCGATCATCCCCGGCAAGGCGCCACGACCAGTCACCACCACATGCTGTAGCAGCGGCCGGGCCTCGATATCGGCCAACACCGTCTCCAGTTCGAGGTAGCCATGCTTGAGGGCGATGTTCAGCTCATCCAGCACCACCAGGCCAACAGATTCGTCGCTGAGCAGGCGTCGAGCCACGGCCCAGGCTTCCTGCGCCTTGGCGATGTCGCGCTGGCGATCCTGGGTTTCCCAGGTGAAGCCCTCGCCCATCACGTGATAACTGACTTCCTCGGGGAAGCGGCGAAAGAAAGTCTCCTCGCCAGTGCTGGCCGCGCCCTTGATGAACTGCACCACACCAACCTTGATACCGTGACCGAGGGCACGCGCGACCATGCCAAAGGCGCTGCTGCTCTTGCCCTTGCCGTTGCCGCTGTGCACCAGCAACAGGCCGTACTCGTCCTGGGCTTGGGCGATCTTCTCGTCGATCAGGGCTTTCTTGCGCTGCATCCGCGCCTTGTGGCGGACGTCGCGTTCGGCGGACTCACTCATGCTGTGCTCCTGCAAGTCAGGCGCCCTCCGTTGCCTGCATGAACAGAGCGAACGGTAATGAAGGGATCGCGATGCACCGCGCATCCTCATCCAGGCACCAATGGCTGGTCAGGCGAGCGGAAGACAGGCAACACGAACGTCCGGCAGAACCGGAGCGTTGGCCGGACAGCGCCCTCCGCGATGCCGTGGTACTGCGACAGGCCGGTCTCCGGGCTTGTGAGCGAACCTCAAGGTTCGACGCTGCGCCTTCCCGTGCGATGCACAGTGGCGTTGAGCGGCGTTTGACTCACCTACCGTTGCGGGGGCAGCGCCGGCGTTGGAACCGGCTTCCCTGTTTCACCCTGTCGCCATCAGTCATGACGACGCAGGGCACCTGAAGCAAGGCGCGCAGGGTAGAGGCTGGCAACCCTGCCCGTCAACGCCGATGCACTAATGCCTCGGCGTGAATCCGGCCGGCTTGCTCGCCAGCCACTCGACGAAGGTACGCAAGCGCTCGTCCGCCAACAGTGCATCCCGACTGTTGTAGGTCAACGCCAACTCCTTTTCAGTGAACAGTCGATGGATCTGGTTATGGCAGGCCCGGCAAACCCAGAGTGTGGCGGTAATACGCTCATGACGAGCGAAGCGTTTCTGCACATAGGCCTTGTCGTGCAGCGCCTTGGGAATCAGATGATGGCGAGTCAGCGCAACCGGCCGCGCGCAAAGCGCGCAGACCTCAGGCTGGGGCGGCAGGCGAATGGGCTCGGCCATGGCGAATCAGGGGTTGCGTGCAAGCTCGGGCGTGATCACACGCTTGGCATCGAGATAGACGCGCTGCCAATAGACGTTGTCGAGGCTGTCCAGGCGCACGGTGCCGCCACTGGATGGCGCATGCACGAAACGCCCCTCTCCGACATAAATGCCGGCATGGCTAACGGCGCGCCCGCCGTTGGTGGCGAAGAACACCAGATCACCACTCTGCAACGCATCGCGGCGAACGTCAGGAGTGCGCATCGCGCTCAACTCGCGGGTCGAGCGCGGCAGGCTGATACCGGCAGCATCGCGGTAGACGTAGCCGATCAGACCACTGCAATCGAAACCACCTTCCGGCGTGTTGCCACCGTACCGATAGGGCGTACCTACCAACCCCAGAGCACGGAACAACACATCTTCCGCGCCGCCCTGATAGGAGGACGAAGAGACCGGCGGGTGGTAAATGGGCTGTGGGGCTGGAGCACGACTGCTACAGGCGCTCAGCAGCAGTGCGAGGAAAACGAGGACGACGCGGGTCGTGACGGGCATAAGCGAGGCGATCCAGAGCCTGAATGCGCCCTACTCTGCCGATTGCAGACAAACGGCGCAACCCTGGAGTTACGCCGTGACACATCAATTGTGGCGTTTGGCTGCCATCTGCTCTTCTACCGGGGCCAACGCAAGAACGCGCTTGGCCTGCAGGTAACTGCGGTTCCAGTAGCTGTCATCGAGGCTGTCGATGCGCACGCCACCGCTGCGGCTGCTGCTGGAATGGATGAACTGGTCGTCACCCAGGTAGATGCCAGCGTGGCTGACACGACCACGACCGCGATCATTGAAGAGGATCAGGTCGCCCGGCTCCAGGTCAGCACGCGCCACCTTGGGCGCGTCGAGGTTGATCAGCTCGCGAGTGGAGCGAGGCAGCTCCAGCCCGACTTCCTCACGGAACAGGTAACCGACGAAACCGCTGCAATCGAAACCGGATTGCACCGAGGTGCCGCCGTAGCGATAGCGAGTGCCGATCAGCGAACGCCCAAGATCGAGCAGGCTGTCGGCCAACTGCGGCATTTCGTAGGGTTTGTCGTCGATCAGCGCGTTGATTTCATCGTCAGCAGGCTCAGCCTGATGAGACAGTGGACGAGCAGTAGGCTCGACCTTGGCTTCACTGATCTGCGGTTGCGGCGAGTGGCCGGCGCAGGCAGCGAGAAAGACTGTGAGTGCAAGAGGCACGAGGGGTGCGAAGCGTTTTAGCATGGGCACGACCGTGTCGGTTGAATTTACAAGCTGGCGACTATGCCTTCTATAACGCCCATTTGCAAATTCTATCGTCAGAAATGTGACCCAGTGGTTTCGCCGCACCATCTAAAGCGCCCGACCACCTGCCTGGCCGGGCGATTCAGGGCCTAACCGAGAATCTCGCTCAGAGGGATGAACCGCAGCATATCCCCCTCCGCCAGCGTGCTGCCTTCCATCAATTCGGCCAGCCCTTCCGCCCACGCGGCGCTTCGCAAAACACCCGAGCTCTGGTTGGCGTAAGGCACCACACGGCCGCTCTCCAGACGCGCACGCAGATACTCGCGGCGCATGCCCGGCTTGGCCCAGGTGAACCCCGCCGGCATCGCGAAACCCAGAGGCTCCACACGCTGCACGCCGAGACGACGCAGCATGTAAGGACGCGCCAGCAAACCGAAGGTGACCAGCGTCGAAGCCGGATTGCCCGGCAGACCTATCACGGGAACGCCCTGGTAATGACCAAAGGTCAGCGGCTTGCCCGGCTTGATGGCCAGCTTCCACAGGGCCAGCTCACCCGCCTCGCGTAGCGCCAGGCCGAGATAGTCCGCCTCTCCCACCGAAACACCACCCGTGGAAAGAATCAGATCGACCGCGCCCAAGGCGCCAAGCGCTTCTCGGGTGCGCTGCAGATCGTCGGGCAATATGCCCGCATCCACTACAGCGCAGCCCAGGCGCTGCAGCCAGGCGATCAGCAAGCGTCGGTTACTGTTGAATATCTGCCCCGGACCGAGGGCCTGCCCAGGCTCCACCAATTCGTCGCCAGTGGACAGCACCGCAACACGCAAGCGCCGACGCACCGAGAGCTGCGCCGCGCCCAGAGAGGCGGCCAGCCCAAGCTCGATAGGCCCCAGGCGCGTGCCAGCGGGCAGCACGCATTCACCCGTGCGGGTCTCCTGACCTTGAGCGCGAACGTTCTGCCCGACCTTCAGCCGCTCGCGGAAATGCACGCGCCCCGCTTCATCGACCTCGACGTTTTCCTGCATTTCCACGGTGTCGGCGCCTTCAGGCAGCGGAGCGCCAGTGAAAATGCGCGCACAGGTTCCCGGCTGCAGGGGCGCAGGCGCAGTACCAGCCTGAATGCGCTGACTGACCGGCAACGGCTGATCGCTCCAGTCGGCCAACCGCAGGGCATAACCGTCCATGGCGCTGTTGGCCCAGGGCGGCAGATCCAGAGCCGCGATCAGCGGCTCAGCCAGCACCCGGCCATCGGCGTCGGCCAGCGCCACCTGTTCGGTCTGCTCGATGGGCGCGGCGGCAGCCAATGCCAGCAGACGCTCCAGCGCCTCCTCCATGGGCAGCAAGCCGGGATGATCGCAACAGGTAGTCATCCGCGCGACTCGCAGGCAGCCACCGGTTTCAGGTGCGGCACGAAGTTGCAGGGACGATGCCGTGCATCCAGCTGCTCAGCGAGAATCCCATCCCAGGCCGTGCGACAGGCATTGGTCGAGCCGGGCAGGCAGCATACCAGCGTGCCATTGGCCAAGCCGGCCAACGCGCGCGACTGGACGGTTGAAGTGCCAATATCGGCCACGGATATCTGCCGGAACAACTCGCCAAAACCGTCGACCTGCTTGTCCAGAAGGCAAGCGACAGCCTCCGGCGTGCTGTCGCGCCCGGTGAAACCGGTACCGCCGGTAATCACCACAACCTGCACCTGATCCTCGGCGATCCAGGTCGCGACCTGGGCGCGAATCTTGTACAGATCATCCTTGAGCAACACACGGGCAGCCAACTGGTGGCCTGCGTCAGTCAGGCGATCGACCAGCAATTGCCCCGAAGTATCGGTCTCCAGCGTGCGCGTATCACTGACGGTCAGCACGGCAATATTCAGCGGCACGAAAACCGCATCGGCCTTGTGGTTCATGGCAGGCTTCCAATTGGGGGAGAATGGGCGCTGTTATATCACACAGCCTGACTTCGGAGACTGCCCGCATGCCCGCATCCCCCTCCTTCCCCGCCTTCTCGGTGCTGCTACTTTCCGGCGGTCGCGGCCAGCGCATGGGAGGGCGAGACAAGGGGCTGGAACAATGGCGCGGCCGGCCGCTGATTGCCTGGCTGCACGATCTGGCCAGACCGTTGAGCGATGACCTGATCATCTCCTGCAATCGCAATAACGAGCGCTACGCCCACTATGCAGACCAACTGGTCACCGATCCGGACCAGGATTTTCAAGGACCGCTGGCCGGCATTCGCGCCGGCATGCGCGCGGCACGTCACGAGCAGATGCTGGTGCTGCCCTGCGATGCACCGCTGGTGGACCGCGCACTGATCGAGTCACTCCTCGCCCACGCCGGCCGCCAGCCGGTGGTAATTCGCCAGGGCAATTATTGGCAACCGCTATTCTGCCTGCTGCCAACACGATTCAAGGATGATCTGGAGCACGCCTGGCAAACCGGAGAACGCAGCCCGCAACGCTGGTTCAGCCGACTATCGCCGATGGCCGTCGATTGCGACCTGGACGATATGCGGCTGGCCAACCTCAACACCCCCGAAACTCTGGCGCAAAGTGCGCCTGCAAGCTGAAGCCAAACGCCAGTTGCGGAACTCGTACGACAGTTTTACGTCTGAGCGAGGGTATGGCACCCCATTTGTATGCAAGGAGACAAACCATGACTAAACGGATCATCCCCGCCCTGCTGATGACCCTCGGCCTCGCTGTACTGGCCGGTTGCTCCACGCCGTCGGTGATCACGCTGAACGACGGGCGTGAGATCCAGACCGTGGACAAGCCCAAGTTCGATGAAGAATCCGGCTTCTACGAATTCGAGCAGCTCGACGGCAAGCGCGCCACTATCAACAAGGATCAGGTGCAGACCGTCAAGGAACTCTGAGGCGAGATCCTGGGGCTCTGCTGAATGACAACCGGCTCGCGCCGGGCTGCAGAAAAGGATGATTGGCCTGCATATTTTTTCAGGCTAACCCCTTGTGCAGTAAAAGTTTTTCGGTAGAATACGCCTCATTCGGAGTGTAGCGCAGCTTGGTAGCGCGTCTCGTTCGGGACGAGAAGGTCGCAGGTTCGAATCCTGTCTCTCCGACCAAATCAAAAACCCGCCCTAATCGGCGGGTTTTTTATTGCCTGCGTTTTGTCGGTGAGGGGTTTTCAGCTCAGAAAGGCCACCACCTGCTCGGCATCGAATGGCCAGTTCAGCTCGCTGCCGGTGTCGCAACGGCGCAGTACCGGGATACGCAGACCGTACTGATCGACCATCCCCTCATGCTCAGCGATGTCGATCAACTCGACCAGCAGGCCGTTCTCGACGAACGGCATCAGCAGCGCCTCGGCCACCTCGCAGAGATGGCAGCCCAGGGTTCCGAAAAGTTGGCATTCAGGGGTCATGAGCGCACCTTAGTATCAGCAAGGTGCGCAGTTTAGCATCGGCCTGAATCAGCTCGCCTCGCCAACCTTGCCCGCCTGACTGGCGAGCAACGACTGCAAACCGTCGAGCAGGCTGCGATTGAGGCTGTCGGCCTTGTCCAGGCGCGGCTGGTCGAAGCGCTCATCGAGCGAGAAACCACCCTTGAGCAGATCCTTGAGCATGCCACCGGCATCCTTGCCCAGGTCGCCGGCAGTGCGCAGTGCATCGAGCAGCCCCTGTGCATACTCCTGCAGCCCGCCATTGACCGCACTGGCCCCCTGCCCGGCCACCGCGCCGTAGGCATCGGTGGCTTGACGCACACTGGTCTGGGTAAGACGCAGGGACATCGAAGCCAGTTGCTCGCTGTCCATGTCCAACGCCATAGCACGGTCGAAGGCGCCGGCCAGGTCGCCTGCATAGAACTTGTCGGAAAGCTCCTGAACCTGGCTGAAGAGTTTCTCCAGCGCCTTGACCTCGTCCTCGTCCAGTTCACCTTCAACATCTACTTGCCAGCCGCCGATGCGCATGCTGCCGGACTGACTGCTGCCGACCACGCTCGTGGACTTGCCATCGCTGGAGGCAGCAAAGCTGCTCTGCGACCAACTGGCCGAGGCCTGCGCCACGGAAATACGCAGGCGGTCACCATCACGGGTGGTAACCGACAGGTCGAAGGTCTCCGCCAATGCACTGAAGCGCTCGCTGTAGCCTGCCGCCACCCCCACCTTGTCCGAATTGCTCGAAGCAGCACTGCCGAAACGCTTGTCGAGATCGCCAAGGCCATCCTGGATGCGCTTGTAGGTGTCGTCGATGTCGCTGGCCACCTGCCCCTTGAGAGCGCCCATGCCATCGAGAATCTTGCGCGCTTCGGCGAAGCCTTTCTCTACACCTTCGCGCGCCTGGGTCAGGAGCTTATCCAGCTTGGCCGGGTCAGCACCAGCAGCCGCCTCAGTCTGCAGACGCTGCTCGATGAAACCGATGATCCGCCCGGATACCTTTTCTGGGGTGTAATCGTCGCGCGAACCGGAGAGCGAACCCGGTGGCACACCCAACTTCTCGGCCAGTCGGTTGGCCAGTGTGGCTTGCGCGTCGGCAGCATTGTTGCGCGCCGCCATGGACTGGCTGGCTTGCGCAGTACGGGACGCGGCGGAGTTGAGAGTGCTCAGAGGATTCATGGCTGGGTACCTGAATAGGTTATCTGCCGAACTTAACGACCGAATGAAGGCAAGCTTTAACCTTTATCGACCAACGGTTGCCGATTTTTCTCAGCCCGATTGCCTGCGCACGATTTTTTCTGATCGGCGGCGAACCTCGAAAATCCTCGATAACCACAGCCTAGAGCCCGCGCCCGCCCTGCCCCGAAATTGCCTGAAGCCCCGCCAGACTAAAGTCTTACAGTCGACTCGCTAGCCAGATGCTTTATTTCATCGCGCCGTAACTGGCCGGTCAGATTGTGGCCGACCTGCTAATAACAACGAGGAGACAACAATAATGAGCAAGACTCCCATCGCCCGTGCCGTGGCCCTGGCCACGCTGGGCGCCAGCCTGACATTGCCAGGCCTGGCACAGGCTGACTTCATCGGCGACAGCAAAGCCACTCTGGAACTGCGCAACTTCTATATGAATCGCGACCTGCGCGACCCGGGCGTAGCCCAGTCCAAGCGCGAAGAATGGGCGCAGGGCTTCATTCTCAAGGCCGAGTCTGGCTTCACCGAGGGCACAGTGGGTTTTGGCCTGGACGCTTATGCCGGCCTGGGGTTGAAACTCGACTCGTCAGACGAGCGCGCAGGTACTGGCCTGCTGCCCAATGCCTTCGGCAACGAAGGACCGGACGAGTACTCGGAGTTCAGCGGAGCAGTCAAGGCGCGTATCTCCAAGACCGTCGGCAAGGTCGGCGGGCTGATGCCCAAGCTGCCCATCGTCTCCTCGGGTGACTCACGCCTGCTGCCACAGGTGTTCACCGGCGGCATGATCACTTCGCAGGAAATCGATGGCCTGACGCTCAATGGCGGCCAACTGCGTGAAGTGAACCAGCGCGCCTCCACCGACAGGGTCGATATCACCGCCACCAACGTGGCCGGCGAGAGCGACCGCTACAACTTCGCCGGTGGCGACTACAAGTTCAACGGCGGCAACACCACCGTTGGCGTGTGGTATGGCGAACTGGAGGATATCTATGACCAGAAGCTGTACAACCTGATCCATGTACAGCCGATTGGCGACTGGAAGCTGGGCGCCAACCTGGCCTACTTCGACTCCCAGGACAACGGCCGCAAGCTCGGCGGCAAGCTGGACAACGACCTGACCTCGGTCAATCTCTGGGCCGGCATCGGCGCGCACACTTTCCGCGTGGGTTACCAGAAGGTCGGCGGCGACAATGCCTTCCCCTTCCTCGCCGAAACCGACCCCTACATCGTCAACTACATCCAGATTCTCGACTTCACCCGCAAGGACGAGAAATCCTGGCAGGCACGCTATGACGTCAACTTCGCCAGCTATGGCATACCAGGCCTGACGGCCTTCGTACGCTACGTCACCGGCGACGGCTTCGACGGTGTAGGTGGCGCCAGTGGCAAGGAATGGGAGCGCGACGTCGACATCAGCTACATCATTCAGGAAGGCCCGCTGAAAAACCTCGGTGTACGCTGGCGTAACGCGATGGTGCGTTCCAATGCGACCATCGGTGATCTGGACGAGAACCGCCTGATCGTCAGCTACACCATCCCGCTGATGTAAGTTCCACGCCGAAAGGAAAACGCCGCAACACCGGTACCGGGTTGCGGCGTTTTTTGTCTATCTGAAAAACAGTCGGCTAGGCTCTAACGATCTCGGAGGATAACGCGATGGACGACTACCAACCCCTGGCCTGCGATCTCTACGACTATCTCGAGATCGCCTGCATGCACCGCTATCAACTGGATATCGAATTGGTCGACGGCTCTCATCTGCATGGCCAGGCCCTGACCACGGAAACCACGGCGAGCAAGGAGGAATTTCTCCTGGTACGCACGGCCGATAGCGAGCAGCGCCTACGCATGGATCGGTTGCTGGCCATTACCCCACAGGACGCAGGCGCCAGCTTTGGCCGGGTATTGTTGAGCGGCAAGAGCTGCTGAATGCGGCTCGGCTAGCCCAAGGGTGCAGCACGTCCAGCGGCAAGCGCATCAACCTGAGGTGCGCATAGCGCACCCTATGCAAGCAAGCGTGCAGTAACGCAGCATCACCACATCAGATCGTCAGGGATCTGATAGGCCGCGTAAGGATCATCGGCATCCGGCTCTTCAACGTGGGTATTGAGCAGGAGGATACGCGAAGCATCGCGCTCCTGAATCTTCAGCGCCGCCTCACGCGGAATGATTTCATAACCACCGCCATGGCGAACGATGGCCAGCCAGCCGTTGGACAGCTTGTTGCGCACCAGGGTGTTGACCGGCAGGCGCTTGACCTTCTTGTCGTCGACGAAGTTGTAGTAGTCCTCGCCATCGAGCTTGGGTAGGCGCGAACGCTCGATCAGTTGCTTGATCTGCGCGGTACGGGCTTTCTGTTCGGCTTTTTCCTGCTGCTGGCGGTTCAGCTCCTGATCGCGTGCCGCCTTCTCGGCCTGGGCCTGCAGTGCGGCCTGACGGGTACTGTCGTCCAGCTCGGCCTGGCCCTTGTGCGCCAGACGCTTCTGCTTCTGCTGCTGTTTGCCAACCTGCTTGGCCTGTTTTTCATTGACCAGGCCGGCTTTGAGCAGCTGGTCGCGCAGGGAAAGACCCATGAATAAAGATCCCGAACATAATTGTGTTGCGGCAGCGACGCAGATTGCGCGCTGCCAGTCCAAGACGCCCAGCATAAGGGCTAAGGCGCAGCGGCTCCAGCCCGAAAACCTCGCGTAAGCTCTGACGCAGTCCGTGCGGGACGAATCAAACGCTTTGCGGATTTCATCCGACTGGAGTGTTCAGCAACCGGGAGTTTGCTTCTCCAGCTTCTTCGCCTCCCCCCAAAGGGCGTCCAGCTCCTCCAGCGAGCAGCCATCCAAGCTGCGGCCGGCTTCGCGAACGCTTTGCTCGATAAAGCGAAAGCGTCGCTCGAACTTGCCATTGGCAGCACGCAGTGCGGCTTCCGGATCGACCTTCAGGTGACGCGCCAGATTGGTCACCACGAACAGCAGATCGCCGATCTCCTCGGCCACCGCCTCGGCGTCGTTCTCGCTCATGGCTTCGAGCACTTCATCCAGCTCTTCGCGCACCTTGTCCACCACCGGCAGCGCTTCTGGCCAGTCGAAACCGACCTGGGCCGCACGCTTCTGCAGCTTGGCGGCACGCGAAAGCGCCGGCAGCGCAGTGGGTACGTCGTCGAGCAGGGACAGTTGCTCAGGCGCCGCGGCCTTTTCGGCGCGCTCCTGCGCCTTGAGCTCTTCCCAACGCTGCTTGACCGCGGCCTCCTCCAGCTTCGTCGCGTCCGTAGCGCCATACAGATCACCATCTGGGAACACATGCGGGTGGCGGCGAATCAGCTTGCTGGTGATGCCATCGACCACCCTGGCGAAGTCGAAACGCCCCTCCTCCTGCGCCAACTGGCTGTAGTAAACCACTTGGAACAGCAGGTCACCGAGCTCGCCCGGCAGGTGATCGAAGTCGCCCCGCTCGATGGCGTCGGCGACTTCGTAGGCCTCTTCCAGCGTGTAGGGCACGATGCTCGCGTAGCTCTGCTTGAGGTCCCACGGACAGCCGTGTTGCGGGTCACGCAGGCGCGCCATCAGGTGCAGCAGGTCGTCGAGTTGGTACATGAATGCGTCCTGTCACGCCACGCGGTGGCGACGCGCCTCGATGATATTGGGCAACTGACCGATGCGCGCCAGCAGACGCCCGAGCGCATCGAGCCCGGGAATCTCCACGGTGATCGACATGGAGGCGGTGTTGTCCTCCTTGTTCGAGCGGGTGTTGACCGCCAGCACGTTGAGCTTCTCGTTGAGCAGCACCTGGGTGACGTCCCGCAGCAGACCGGAACGGTCGTAGGCCTTGATGACGATCTCCACCGGATAGGTCTGCACCGGCACCGGCCCCCAGCTCACCTGGATCATCCGCTCAGGCTCGCGCGCGGATTGTTGCAGCGCCGTGGGGCAGTCCTGACGGTGGATGGTGACGCCGCGACCGAGGGTGATGTAACCAACGATGGGGTCACCCGGCAGCGGCTGGCAGCAGCCGGCCATTTGCGTCAGCAGGTTGCCGACACCCTGGATCTGGATGTCGCCGCGCTTGCCCGGCTTGAAGCCCTGCGCCTTGCGCGGGATCAGCTCGAGCTGCTCGTTACCACGCTCCGGCTCGACCAGTTGCTGGGCCAGATTGACCGCATGGGCCAGGCGCACGTCGCCGGCGCCCAGGGCCGCGAACAGGTCCTCGGCGCTCTTCAGGTTGGCCTTCTCGGCCAGCTTGTCGAAGTCCGCACCGACCAAGGCCATCCGTGCCAGTTCACGCTCGAGCAACTGCTTGCCAGCAGCGACGTTCTGGTCACGATCCTGCAGCTTGAACCAGTGGACGATCTTCGCCCGGGCACGGCTGGTGGTGACGTAGCCCAGGTTGGGGTTGAGCCAGTCACGGCTCGGCGAGCCCTGCTTGCTGGTAATGATCTCCACCTGCTCACCGGTCTGCAGGCTGTAGGTCAGAGGCACAATGCGCCCGTTGATCTTGGCGCCACGGCAGTTGTGGCCGATCTCGGTGTGTACGCGGTAAGCGAAGTCCAGCGGCGTGGCGCCCTTGGGCAGGTCGATGGCGTGGCCGTCCGGGGTGAAGACGTAGACCCGATCCGGCTCGATATCCACACGCAACTGCTCGGCCAGGCCGCCGATGTCGCCCAGCTCCTCATGCCACTCGATGACCTGACGCAGCCAGGAGATCTTCTCTTCATAGTGGTTGGAGCCGGATTTGACGTCGGTGCCTTTATAGCGCCAGTGCGCGCAGACGCCCAGCTCAGCCTCTTCGTGCATGGAGTGGGTGCGGATCTGCACCTCCAGTACTTTGCCTTCCGGGCCGAGCACGGCGGTGTGCAGCGAGCGATAGCCATTCTCCTTGGGGTTGGCGATGTAGTCGTCGAACTCCTTGGGGATGTGCCGCCACAGGGTGTGCACGATACCCAGGGTGGTGTAGCAGTCGCGCACCTCCGGCACCAGCACGCGCACCGCCCGTACATCATAGATCTGGCTGAACTGCAGGCCCTTGCGCTGCATCTTGCGCCAGATCGAATAGATGTGTTTCGCCCGGCCGCTGATGTCGGCCTTGATACCAGTAGCTTCCAGCTCCTGGCGCAGGTGCGCCATGGCATCGTTGATGTACTGCTCGCGATCCAGGCGGCGTTCATGCAGCAGCTTGGCGATCTGCTTGTACTGATCCGGCTCCAGGTAGCGGAAGGACAGGTCCTCCAGCTCCCACTTGATATGGCCGATGCCCAGGCGGTGAGCCAGCGGTGCGTAGATGTCGAACACCTCGCGCGCGACGCGCTGGCGCTTCTCTTCGTCGGCTTCTTTGACCGCGCGGATGGCGCAGGTGCGCTCGGCCAGCTTGATCAGCGCCACCCGTACATCGTCGACCATGGCCACTAGCATCTTGCGCAGGTTCTCGACCTGCGTCTGCGAGCCGACCACCACCGACTCACGCGGATTGATACTGGCACTGATCGCTGCCATACGCAGCACGCCTTCGATCAGCTTGGCCACCACTGGGCCGAAACGCTGGTGAACGGCGGCCAGGGTGATCTTGCCCTCACGCACGCCGCGATAAATGATCGCTGCGACCAACGAATCCTGATCGAGTTTGAGATCGGCAAGGATTTCCGCGATATCGAGGCCGGCGCGAAATGTCGACCCACCCTCGCTCCAATGATGCTGGGTGGTGTTGGCCTGCTGTTCCAGATCGCGGGCGAATTCGCAGGCCTCTTGCAACGCCTTGCGATCCAGCGCCGGATCGACGCGGGTGACATGATCCAACCAGGCCTCAAGATTGATGCTGCCGTCGTCGTTGACTGGCTGATGCGCTCTCACCTGAACCATCGTCTTACCTTCCCTACGGTGCGCATACGCTACACCGAGCAGTCGCCGGCCTTCTCTGAGCCGGTCGGATTAACTGAAAGGATGCGCATCCTGCGCACCCCTGCGGCACCGAACGTACCGCTTTGACAGATCGTTGAAAAACGACCTGTTGGACCGAGGCTAGGCCTCGGGCTTCTCGAATAAAGCCATCGCCTCGACATGCGCGGTCTGCGCGAACATGTCGAGAATCCCGGCGCGGCGCAGGCGGTAGCCCTGCCGCACCAACTCGGCGGCGTCGCGCGCCAGCGTGGTCGGGTTGCAGGATACATAGACCAGACGCCGTGCGCCCAACTCACTCATCCCACGTACCACCTCCAGCGCCCCGTCGCGCGGCGGGTCGAGCAGCACCGCGGGAAAACCACCGCGCGCCCACGCCTCACTGGCCAGCGGGTTGGACAGGTCGGCACGATAAAAGTGCGCATTGCCCAAGCCATTGTTTCGCGCGTTGGCTGCAGCCCGCAGCACCATTGCCTCGACGCCCTCCACGGCCACCACTTCAGCGCCCTGCCGCGCAAGCGGCAGGGCGAAATTGCCCAGGCCGCAGAACAGATCCAGCACCCGCTCACCAGGTTGCACTGCCAACCAGTCTAGCGCCTGCGCGACCATCGCCTCGTTGACCAGACCATTGACCTGCACAAAATCGCCAGGCCGATAAGCCAGCTGCAATTGCCAGCGCTGCAGTTCGAACCCCAGCTCGGCGCAAGGGTCGTCCGGCTGGGGCTGACCTTCGCCCTGCAGCCACAGCTGCGCGCGGTGTTCACTGCAGAACACGCGCAGGCGCTTCAGGTCAGTTTCGGCCAGGGCGGCGGTATGGCGCAGCAGCACGGATTCGGCCGTACCGCTGAACAATTCCACATGGCCAACTGCCTGCGGCTTTTCCAAGCTGCGTAGCAAAGCCGGCAAGGCGCTGAAAATAGGCTGCAAGGGCTGTACCAGCACAGGGCACTCATCGATGGCGACGATGTCCTGGCTGGCTTCGGCACGGAAGCCAACCTGTAGCTGACGCGCCTTGGCGTCCCAGCGCACGGCGACGCGCGCACGGCGGCGGTAGCCCAGTTCTGGGCCCGTCAACGGCGCTGCCCACTCGTCTGGTTGGATACCACCCAGACGGGACAGCTGCTCGGCCAGCGTGCGCTGTTTCAGGGCAAGCTGATCGGCATGCGGCATATGCTGCAGGTTGCAACCACCACAGCGATCGGCATGCGCGCAAGGCGCCGCACGGCGCTCGTTGCTGGCAGTGATGATGCGCTCGACACGCGCCTCGACGGTCTGGCTGCGAGCACCGAGCACACGTGCCTCGACCTGCTCGCCAGCCAGTGCACCGCTGACGAACCAGGTGCGCCCACCTTCAAAGGCAATACCACGGCCGTCACCGGCCAGACGCTCGATGGCGAGCTTCTGCTTCTTGCCGACCGGAACCTGCACCGCGCGACTGCCGCCACTGGGCTGAAAGCGCAGGTTGGAGTTGCGTCTGGCCATCAGTGTGCCGGTTCTTCGTAAACGCCGGTCGACAGGTATCGGTCGCCACGGTCGCAGATGATCGCCACCAGCACTGCGTTCTCTACCTGCTGCGACAAGCGCAGCATGCCGGCCACCGAGCCGCCGGAGGAAACACCACAGAAGATGCCCTCTTCCCGTGCCAGGCGCCGCATGACGTGCTCAGCCTCGGCCTGGCCCATGTCCATCACCTGATCGACACGCTCGGCCTGATAGATCTTCGGCAGATATTCTTCCGGCCAGCGGCGGATGCCCGGGATGGCCGAGCCTTCCTGCGGCTGCAGACCGACGATCTGGATCGCCGGGTTCTGCTCCTTGAGGTAGCGCGAGGTGCCCATGATGGTACCGGTGGTGCCCATGGAGCTGATGAAATGGGTGATGGTTCCGCCGGTCTGGCGCCAGATTTCAGGGCCGGTACCGCTGTAATGCGCCTCTGGATTGTCACCATTGGCAAACTGGTCGAGCACCTTACCGCGCCCTTCAGCTTGCAGCTTCTCGGCCAGATCCCGAGCGCCTTCCATGCCTTCCTCCTTGCTGACCAGGATCAGCTCGGCGCCATAGGCGGTCATCGCCCACTTGCGCTCGGCGGTGGAGTTGTCCGGCATGATCAGGATCATCTTGTAACCCTTGATCGCCGCGGCCATGGCCAGGGCGATACCGGTATTGCCGCTGGTCGCTTCGATCAGGGTATCGCCGGGCTGGATATCACCACGCAGCTCGGCGCGGTTGATCATCGACAGTGCCGGGCGGTCCTTGACCGAACCGGCCGGGTTGTTGCCTTCCAGCTTGACCAGCAGGGTGTTGCTGGTGTCACCGCCCAGGCGTTGCAGACGTACCAGGGGGGTATTGCCGATGCAGTCGGCAATGGTGGGAAATTGCAGGGTCATGGGTCGCTCGAATCCAGACTGACGCGAAGGGGCGTCATGATACGCCGAACCCGTGGCTTCATCACGCCAATGTCGGTTTCAAGGCGTGATCCGAGGCGCTGCACGGACTGCAATCCGTGCAGCGCCACTTCATTCATTGCGCGGCGGCAAAATCCTTCAGGGTACGCATCAGCCCCTGATAACCGCCGGTGGCGATGTACCAGGTCGCGGGCTCCAGATAGAACACCTTGCCCTGCTGCCAGGCCGGACTGGCGGCGATACCGGCGTGCTTGCCAAGGGTTTCGACGCCCTTGCCTTCGCCGCCAGTGGCTGCGCCACGGTCGAGGATCACCAGCCATTGCGGCTGTTCTTTCAAGGCTGCCTGCAGGCGTACCCTCTGACGCTCGCGCAGTTCCCTGGCCTCGGGCGAATCCGGCGCTGGCCGGCCCTGAGGCACGCTTGCCGGATCGACCGCTTCCACCACCGAACGCGTGTCCAGCACTTCGTTGAGCATGCCGAAGCGCTCGCCCGGCGCATGCAGTATCAGCGCATCATTGATGGTGAACAGGGTCAGCGAGCTTTGACCGGCGGTCTTGGCATGCACCGCAGCCAGCTCCTGGCGCAATTCTGCGTCGAGCTGCGCAGCTTGGCCCTGCTTGTCGAATATCTCGCCCAGCACCTTTATGTTGCTCCGCACACCCGCCAGGAACTGGTCCGGCGCGATGCTCAGATCGATGGTCGGCGCCAACGTGGCAAGCATCTCGAACTGATTGCTGGAACGGCCGCCGATGATGATCAGGTCAGGCTTGAGGCGTTCCAGCGCTGCCTGATCCGGTTCGAACAAGGTGCCGATATTGACCGCCTCGCGCGCCCCGTACCTGTTTTTCAGATAAGCCGGCCCGACCATTTGCGGCACGCCGGCAACGGCAATACCAAGGGCATCGAGCGTGTCGAGCACACCCAGATCGAACACCGCTACACGCTTGGGCGCCTCGTCCAGAGTCAGCGTGCCCTGAGCATGCTCGATGGCCAACGGATAGCCTGCTTGAGCCGATGCGCAGAGCATCAGCAGAGCAATCAGCGCAACGCCGATCCGGCCCAGGGGGATACGCCTCGAATTCATCACTTGCCCTCAATTGCCATGCGGCTTGTCAACCTTGCAGGCATGATACCGGCAGACAAATGAGAGTAAATTTCATTTACAAACTATACACTTTGCAGATGGAGCTTCAGCCGCAACCCAGGCCTGGCATTCTCTGCCCACAGGCGCCCCCCTTGAGTGGCGATCATGCTTCGCGCGATGGCCAGCCCAAGACCAAAGCCGTCACCACCAGGGCGGGCAGCACTGAGGCGGGTGAAAGGCCGGAAGATATTCTCCAGCTCGCTCTCGGCGACACCCGGCCCCTGATCTTCGACCCACAGCAGCCACTGCTCACCCTCGCGCCGTCCAGCCAAGCGCACCACGCCTCCCTCCGGCGAGTGGCGAATGGCATTGCGCAGGATGTTCTCCAGGGCCTGCGCCAGACCATTGAGGTTGCCCAGCACCCTGCAGTCGGCCGGCAGCTCGCAGGGCATACGCTCTATGGACCAGCCCGTCTCGAAGCCGGCATTCTCCCGCAGCACGTCCCAGAGCCTGACGATGTCCACCTCCTCCAGCGGCAAACTGGGCCGCTCGGTGTCCAGCCAGACCAGTTCGAGTGCATCGCCGACCAGCTTTTCCATCTCCGCCACCTCACGCGCCAGGCGTTGGCGCAGGGCTTCGATATCCTGTTCGCTCTCCCCCGCCACCCGCAGACGGGCCAGCGGCGTACGCAGTTCGTGGGACAGGTCGCGCAGCAACTGGCGCTGGAATGCCACGGTGCGATCCAGACGCTCGGCCATGTGGTCGAAGGTGCGCGCCAGCTCCCCCAGCTCATCCTTGCGTCGTGTCACCTGCGGCCCGAGCCGGGCGGACAGGTCGCCAGCGCTGAGTGCCGCGGCCTGACGTCGTAGAATCGCCAGCGGCGCGATCAGCAGGCGGTACAGCAGCAGCGCTACTACCATCGCCAGAATCGCCGGTAGTACGCGCTGCAGCAGCAGCTCCCAAAGCTCGTTGTACTTGCGTGGGTTCAGGCGCTGCGGCAGCTCCATCACCAGCCTGGCATCGCTGTCGACGAAGGGAATATAGAAGGTCGGCGTACTGCCCGGCCGCCCCACTGCGAAATCCAGCCTACGGACGAAATCCAGGCGCTGCTCCTGCTCTGCACTCAGGGGCTGCGAGGACAGCGAATCCTTGTGCTGATCGACGACCACGGCCCACACCTGCTCACGCTCCTGCAACTGCTTGAGGAACGCATCGACGCCAGGAGTCCCCTCCTCACGCCAGCTGGTTTCCGCCTCCTGGGCATAGCCCTTGAGCGTCTGCCGGGTAGAGTCAGGTAGGTAGGACGTCGCGTCGATCAACTCGCGACCAATATCCACATGCAGGCTGACCAGCAACAGACAGAACAGCGCCAGTGCACCAGCCAGGCGCCATAGCAGCGAGTGCCTTCCGGGCAGGCTCATGCGCCGGCCTGCACCAGCACGTAGCCCTTGCCCCACACGGTATCGACGCGCGTGGCCTCGTGACCAACGGCCTGCAGCTTACGGCGGATATGACTGACGTGCATGTCCAGGCTGCGATCGTGCTGGGCGTAAGCCCTGCGCAGCGCCTGCTGATAAAGGAAGGGTTTGCTCAGCGCCTCGTCCTTGTGCCGCCAGAGCAGCTCCAGCACCCGGTATTCGCTGGGCGTCAGACCAACCCAGTTGCCACGAAAGGCGACATCGCTGCGCCCTTCGTCGAATTGCAAGCCACTGCCCTCGGCGCTCGCCTGCGGCTCACGCCGTTCATAGGCGACACGCCGCAAAATGGCCTCCACCCGCACGCTCAGCTCGCCGAGACTGAAGGGTTTGGGTAAATAGTCGTCGGCGCCCTGACTGAAACCGGCGATGCGGTTCTGCTCGTCCCCCAGCGCCGACATCAGCAGCACCGGCACGCTGCGCTGCCGGCGCAGACGCTGCAGCGCCTTGAGGCCGTTGGTGCCGGGTAGCAGGATATCCATCAGGATCAGATCGAAATCTTCGCTTTCGGCCAGTTGCAGGCCTTCGCTGCCGTCATGGCTGAGCGTCACATCGAAGCCACAGCCCACCAGATGGGACTGCAGGTGACGGGCAAGCAGAGGATCGTCCTCGACCGCGAGAATTCGAGCCGAGGCAGTAGTGGAGCTCATCATGGTGAGAAACCGAACAGACAGATGAGAACAATTCTACCTACTAAACGACAATCGCTCACCTACAGATTCCAGCGTGCCGAATCGCTACACTGCCCAGATGTTCTGAAGGAGGACGGTCGTGTTCAAGGATCTCAGCATCAAAGGGCGCGTATTGCTGCTCACCCTGCTGCCCACCAGCCTGTTGGCGTTGGTACTCGGTGGCTATTTCACCTGGGTGCAGCTATCGGGCCTGCAGACCCAGCTGTTGCAGCGTGGCGAGATGCTGATCGAACACCTGGCGCCCCTCGCGGCCCCGGCGCTGGAACAGAACGATGTGAAAAAGCTCGAACGCATCGCCCAGCAGGCGCTGGAGCACCCGGACGTTCGCGCGGTGGGCTTTCTCGCCCCCGAGCGGGCGTTACTGGCACATGCCGGACCGAGCATGCTCAACCCTTCGCCCACCGGCCAGCCGGGTGTCAGCCTGCTCAGTGGCCAGGACGCTACGCGCTTTCTGCTGCCGGTCTACGACCAGCATCTGGCGCTCAGCGACGGCCTGGATGAGGAACGCAAGCTGGAGCTGCTCGGCTGGGTCGAACTGGAACTCTCGCACCAGGGCACGCTGCTCAGCGGTTACCGCAGCCTGTTCGCCAGCCTGCTGCTGATCGCCGGCGGCCTTGCCGTTACCGCCCTGCTCGCCTTGCGCATGAGTCGTAGCATCAACGGTCCGCTGCGCGAGATCAAAGCCGGCGTCGCCCAACTCAAGGACGGCCACTTGCAAACCCGCCTGCCACCACTGGGCAGCCATGAGATGGATGAGCTGGCCGCCGGCATCAACCGCATGGCCGAAGCCCTGCAGAACGCCCAGGAAGAACTGCAGCACAGTATCGAGCAGGCCACCGAGGACGTGCGCCAGAACCTGGAAACCATCGAGATCCAGAACATCGAGCTGGACTTCGCGCGCAAGGAGGCCCTCGAGGCCAGCCGCATCAAGTCCGAATTTTTGGCCAACATGAGCCACGAGATTCGCACCCCGCTCAACGGCATTCTCGGCTTCACCAACCTGTTGCAGAAAAGCGAACTAAGCCCGCGTCAGCAGGACTATCTGTCGACCATCGAAAAATCTGCCGATAGCCTGCTTGGCATCATCAACGAGGTGCTCGACTTCTCCAAGATCGAGGCTGGCAAGCTGGTGCTCGAGTCTATCCCCTTCAATCTTCGCGACCTGCTGCAAGACACGCTGACCATCCTCGCCCCCGCCGCCCATGAAAAGCAGCTGGAGCTGGTCAGCCTGATCTACCGCGACACACCGCTGGCCCTGCGCGGCGACCCGCTACGTCTGAAGCAGGTACTGACCAACCTGGTGAGCAACGCGATCAAATTCACCCGCGAAGGCACCATTGTCATGCGCGCCATGGTCGAGGACGAAAGCGCCGACAGCGCGCAATTGCGCATCAGCGTGATGGATACCGGTATCGGCCTGTCGGATGAAGACCTGCGCGCACTGTTTCAGGCCTTCAGCCAGGCCGATAACTCGCTCAGCCGCCAGGCGGGGGGCACCGGCCTTGGCCTGGTAATATCCAAACGCCTGATCGAGCAGATGGGCGGCGAAATCGGCGTCGACAGCACTCCAGGCGAAGGTTCGGAATTCTGGATCACCCTGACCCTGCCCAAGGCTCGCGACGATGCCGAAGATCTGCCGCGCACCGCCCTGCTGGGCCGCCGCGTAGCCGTATTGGAGAGCCACGAGCTGGCACGTCAGGCGCTGACTCATCAGCTTGAGGACTGTGGCCTGGAAGTGGAAAGCTTCGCCGACCCTGGCCAGCTCTTCGAGGCCGTGAACGACCAGCAGCATGGCGAACAGCCACTGAGCCTGGCTGTGCTGGGCATCACCGCCAGCCAGATGCCGCCCGAGGCCCTCGGCCAGCGTATCCATGAATTAGACAGCCTTGGCTGCAAGGCCCTGGTGCTGTGCCCGACCACCGAGCTGGGGCTGTTCCACGAAACGCTGCCCGACGCCTACACCCAACTGCAGGCCAAGCCGCCCTGCACGCGCAAGCTGCACAAGGCGCTAGTGGAAATGGTCAGCCCGCAGCGCCCGGCCAGCGAGCCAATTACCATTGGCGACACGCGCCGACCGCAGATCCTCTGCGTTGATGACAACCCGGCCAACCTGCTACTGGTGCAAACCCTGCTCGACGACCTGGGCGCCCAGGTCACGGCGGTGGACAGCGGCTACGCGGCGATAGAGGCCATCCAGCAAGGCTGCTTCGACCTGGTATTCATGGATGTGCAGATGCCCGGCATGGATGGTCGCGAAGCCACCGAGGCGATTCGCCAATGGGAAGGCGCTGAAGGCCGTAGCGCCACGCCAATCATCGCGCTGACCGCCCACGCCCTGGCCAACGAGAAGCGCGCTCTGCTGCAGAGCGGTATGGACGACTACCTGACCAAGCCGATCAATGAACGCCAACTGGCCCAGGTGGTCTTGAAGTGGACCGGCCTGAACCTGCGCAATCAGCCGAGCCACAGGGTCAGCCCACCCGCACCCACCCAGCTGCAACCCAAGGTGCTCGACGCAGAAGAAGGCCTGCGCCTGGCAGCCGGCAAGGCAGACCTGGCAGCCGACATGTTGAGCATGCTGCTGGCCGGTTTGCCGGGTGACCGCCAGGCCATTCGCCAGGCGCGTGATGCTGGCGAGCGCACCGCACTGATCGAACGGGTTCATCGACTACACGGCGCCACACGCTACTGCGGCGTGCCGCAACTGCGCGCCGCTTGCCAGCGCAGCGAGACATTGCTCAAGCAGGATGACCCCGAGGCCCGGCGCGCGCTGGACGAGTTGGACGACGCCATCGCACGCCTGACCGAAGCAGCCGCACAGAGCGCCTGACAACCAGATTGTTGTCCATCCGGCCCTGAGGCAAGGCCTTGCGACCTAGGAACCAGCCGGCTGAGCCATGAGGACAAGGCCGGCGCGTGATAGCATGCCGGCTGAACCGGAGGACCCATGGCCGAACACGATTTCCGTTATTCCCTGCTCAACCCGCAGCACACCCTCACCGAGTGCCGAGCCCTGGCGCCAGGCCGCTATCAGGTCACCGGCAACGGCGGCTCGATCCAGGCGGCCGACACATTGCTGGTCACCCTCAAAGGCAGCCGCGATCTGCACATGCGCCTGGACGTGGAAAAGGTTCGCCACCTGATCAACCCACCCGGGCAGTGGCTGGCGGTGTGCAAAGGACCGCAGTTCAAGGAACTGGCCATTCACAACTGGCAGGTGAACTGCGACGGCTGCGGCAAGCAGCTGGATTTCGAATTCGCCGTCGATGCAGCCCTTGGCAAAGCCGCACAAGCGCCGGCTGCCGAGGCCCGCATCAGCGAGCTGGGTTGGCGCAACGACGCCGGCCGTCATCTGTGTCGTACCTGCCAGGAGGCCTGACCCATGTATCGCGCCCTGCCCCTCGCCCTGCTCGCCGCCACACTGGCCGGCTGCGCCAGCGACGCACCGCAGCTAGAAACCGAACGCAGCTACCGCGTGGAGTGGATCGGCGAGCGCCCGCTGATCGACCGCAGCCATCTGACCATCACCTTCGCCGCTGACGGCCGTGCCCATGGCCACGCAGGCTGCAATCACTGGTTCGCCGGCTATACGCTCAAAGGCGACTCGCTCAGCTTCGAGCCGGCCGGCAGCACCCGCAAGATGTGCGCACCGGCACTGATGGAACAGGAACAACGCTTCCTCGCAGCTCTCCGTGAGGTACAGCGCTGGGACTTCAACGGTATCGGCCAACTGCAGCTATGGCCGGCGAGTGGCAAGCCGATTCGCCTCTGGGCGGAATGACACGACGCTGCCCTACAGAACGCATCCTGTTCCTGTAGGAGCGGCTTCAGCCGCGATAAAACCTCGAAAACCTCGTGGCTAAAGCCCCCCACAACGGCAACTAGGCAAACAGCTCCAACTGCTCCTGCCGTCCACGCAAGTCATGCAACCTGACTCCAACGCCAAGCAGCCGCACCGGCTTGTCGCCACGGGCAAAGGCATTGCTCAGCAAGAGTCGATAACTGTCCAGATCCCGACTGGCCCCCGCCTGCTCCAAGGTGGTCTGGGTAAAGTCGTGAAACTTCACCTTGACGAAAGGTTTGTCCGGCCGATAGCTGGCATCCAGGCGTTGCAGGCGGCCGTTCATCTCCTCGAGCAGTGCCGGTAGCTTTTCCAGGCAGGCCTCCAGATCAGGTAGATCTTGATCGTAGGTGTGCTCCACGCTCAGTGATTGGCGACGGCTGTCCACCTTCACTTCGCGCTCGTCGATGCCGTGAGCCAACCGCCACAGACGCTCACCGAAACTGCCGAACTCGCGCACCAGCGCCAACTTGTTCCAGTCACGCAGATCCAGGCAGGTACGAATGCCCATCCGCGTCAGCTTGTCGGCCGTAACCTTGCCAACGCCATGAAGCTTGCCCACCGGCAACTCGGCGACGAAATCATCGACCTGATCCGGCGTGATGACGAACAGCCCATTGGGTTTTCGCCAATCGCTGGCGATCTTGGCCAGGAATTTATTCGGCGCCACGCCGGCCGATACAGTGATGTGCAGCTCCTGCGCCACGCGTCGGCGAATTTCCTGGGCGATACGCGTAGCGCTGCCGGAAAAGTGCGGCGAGTCGCTGACATCCAGATAGGCCTCGTCCAGCGACAGCGGCTCGATCAGGTCGGTGAATTGACGAAAGATGCCGTGAATATCCCGCGATACACTGCGGTACACCTCGAAGCGCGGCTTGACGATCAGCAGGTCCGGGCACAGCTTAAGTGCATGCCGCGAGGACATAGCCGAACGCACGCCATAGGCACGTGCCTCGTAGTTGCAGGTAGCGATCACCCCACGACGGTCAGCCGAACCGCCAACGGCCAGCGGACGATTGGCCAGGCTCGGGTCGTCACGCATCTCGATGGCGGCGTAAAAGCAGTCGCAATCCACATGAATTATCTTGCGCACAACATCCTCGGAAGCCTTGTCCAGCCTGGCCTGGAGCGTTGCAGTCTAACAGCTGTTTGATGCTAAGCATCTGAGTTGAAAACACTTTTCTCGCAAATAGCGGTTGACACCGCAGCATCTGGCTGTAGAATGCCGCCCCACAGACGCGGGATGGAGCAGTCTGGTAGCTCGTCGGGCTCATAACCCGAAGGTCGTAGGTTCAAATCCTGCTCCCGCAACCACCTTCACGAAAAGGCCACTCAAACGAGTGGCCTTTTTATTTGCTCGAAATTAACTTTTTCGATCAAAAGCAATAAATCGATTGACAACACTTTAAGCAGGCGTAGAATTGCCGGCGCGGGATGGAGCAGTCTGGTAGCTCGTCGGGCTCATAACCCGAAGGTCGTAGGTTCAAATCCTGCTCCCGCAACCACCTTCAGAAAAAGGCCACTCGATTGAGTGGCCTTTTTCGTTTCCGATCATTGATCTTCCTCAGTTTCTCTTAAGCCAAGCGGGCCTATGCTCAATGCACCTGCCGCAAATGCAGGGGATTGACCGAGGAACGTCTCATGAACTGGAAGAACACCCCATCCCGTTATGGCAGCCTGTCCATTGGCCTCCACTGGCTGATGCTGCTTCTTATCGCCGCCGTCTACGCCTGTATCGAACTTAAAGGCAATTTCCCCAAGGGCAGCGATACACGCGAGCTGCTCAAGCAATGGCACTTCATGCTCGGCCTGACAGTATTCGCACTGGTCTGGCTGCGCCTGCTGGCGCGCGCATTGAATCCGACGCCTACCATCGAACCTGCTCCACCGGGCTGGCAAAACCTGCTCGCCAAGCTGATGCACCTGGCACTGTACGCCCTGATGATCGGAGCACCGCTGGCCGGCTGGCTGATTCTCAGTGCCGCCGGCAAGCCCATCCCCTTCTTTGGCCTGGAGCTGCCGGCGCTTATCGCCCCAAACAAGGAACTGGCCGGCCAGATCAAGGAACTGCACGAATTGGCCGGTACCGCTGGCTACTGGCTGATCGGCCTGCATGCACTCGCCGGTCTGTACCATCATTATGTGGTCCGTGATAACACCCTGAAGCGCATGCTGCCTGAGCGTAATTGAGGTGACGACGCCTCTGGTCAAGTGCTCGAAGCGCCGCTAGAATTGCGCACTTTTTGATCAGAGGCGCCATTCAGGCGCCCTTAGAGGTTAGCCCGCATGTCCACCGCCACCCCGAAAGTCGGATTCGTCAGCCTTGGTTGCCCGAAAGCAACTGTCGACTCCGAACGCATCCTGACCCAACTGCGCATGGAAGGTTACGAGATCGTGCCGACCTACCAGGATGCCGACGTCGTGGTGGTCAACACCTGTGGCTTCATCGACAGCGCCAAAGCCGAGTCGCTGGACGCCATCGGCGAAGCCCTGGCCGAGAACGGCAAGGTGATCGTCACCGGCTGCATGGGCGTGGCCGAAGACAGCATCCGCGACGTGCACCCGAGCGTGCTGGCCGTCACCGGCCCGCAACAATACGAGCAGGTGGTCAACGCCGTACACGAGGTCATTCCGCCGAAGACCGAGCACAACCCGCTGATCGACCTGGTGCCGCCGCAGGGCATCAAACTCACCCCGCGCCACTACGCGTACCTGAAGATTTCTGAAGGCTGCAACCATACCTGCAGCTTCTGCATCATCCCCTCGATGCGCGGCAAGCTGGTCAGCCGCCCGGTGGGCGACGTGCTCAGCGAAGCCGAGCGCCTGGTCAAGGCTGGCGTTAAGGAGCTGCTGGTGATCAGCCAGGACACCAGCGCCTACGGCGTGGACCTGAAGTACAAGCTGGACTTCTGGAACGGCCAGCCGGTGAAGACGCGCATGCTGGAACTGTGCGAGACGCTCTCCTCCATGGGCGTATGGGTGCGCCTGCACTACGTCTACCCCTACCCCAACGTCGATGACGTGATCCCGCTGATGGCCGCCGGCAAGCTGCTGCCGTACCTGGATATCCCCTTCCAGCACGCCAGCCCGAAAGTGCTCAAGTCGATGAAGCGTCCGGCCTTCGAAGACAAGACTCTGGCGCGCATCAAGAAGTGGCGCGAGATCTGCCCGGAGCTGACCATCCGCTCCACTTTCATCGTTGGCTTCCCTGGCGAGACCGAGGAAGACTTTCAGTACCTGCTGGACTGGCTGACCGAGGCACAGCTCGACCGCGTCGGCTGCTTCCAATACTCGCCGGTAGAAGGTGCACCGGCCAACGATCTGGGCCTCGAGCCGGTGCCGGATGACGTCAAGCAGGAGCGTTGGGAGCGCTTCATGGCGCACCAGCAGGCCATCAGCTCAGCGCGCCTGCAGGCCAAGATCGGCCTGGAGATGGATGTGCTGGTCGACGAAGTGGACGGCGAAGGCGCCGTAGCCCGCTCCTGGGCCGACGCCCCGGAGATCGACGGCAGCGTGTTCATCGACTCCCCCAACGTCAAGCCAGGCGACAAGGTGCGTGTGCGCATCGTCGATGCGGACGAGTACGACATGTGGGGCGAACTGGTCTGATCCACTCCAGTCCGAAGAGCCCCGCAGCCTGCGGGGCTTTTTCTTTCCGACCTGCCAACACCTTGCCGGTACAATGATCTTCTTTTTGTCGAGTGCCACCATGACCGAACCCACCCGCCTGTCCAAACGCGTCATCGAACTGTTCGGCTGTTCTCGGCGCGAGGCGGATCTGTACATCACTGGTGGCTGGGTCACCGTGGACGGCCAGGTGGTCGAGGCGCCGCAGTTCAAGGTCGACGATCAGCGCGTCGAGTTGCTGCCAGGCGCCAGCCTCGAGCCGGTGGAGCCGGTCACTCTGCTGGTGCATTGCCCAGCCGGCTCCAACGCCGCACAGCTACAGCATCTGCTGGCACGCGAGAACCACTGGGAAGAAGACCCGCATGCGCAGCGCATTCTGCATGGCCACTTCCTGCGCCAGGAGCAAAGCCTGCCACTGCAGCACGGCGCCAGCGGCCTGGTGATCCTCAGCCAGGACTGGCGCGCCCAGCGCAAGCTGCGCGAGGACGGCGCCAAGCTGGAGCAGGAGTATCTGGTCGATGTCACTGGCGAACTGCCGGCCAGCACCTTCGAGCGCCTGAAGAAGGGGCTGGCCCACAAGGGCACGCAGTTTCCACCGTGCAAGGCCAGCTGGCAGAGCGAGCAGCGCCTGCGCTTCGCCCTGAAGAATCCTGCGCCCGACCTGCTGCAGCAGATCTGCAAGGCGCTGGGCCTGCAAGTCAACGCGATGAAGCGCATCCGCGTCGGCGGCGTGCCGATGGCCAAACTGCCAGTCGGGCAGTGGCGCTATCTGGGTGACAAGGAACGATTCTGAGGCCGTGTTAGGCTGTGTTCGTCACGCTCTGGAGACCATCATCATGCGCACTCTGCTGCTTACCGCCCTGCTCGCCATGAGCCTGCCCAGCTTCGCCGCGCCGGCGCCCTTCTTTCTCTGGCAGAGCAAGGTCGACGGCCACCTGACCTGCGCCCAGACCAGCCCTGGCGAGGGCTGGATTCGTTTCACCGGCCCGTTCCGCGATGCCGGCTGCCGGGTGGCACATGACGCACCGGTTTCCAGACGCTAAGCAGAACGCCATGCAGCATCAGGTTTCCCCGGTCGGTATCGTCCGCTCCTGCTTCAAGGAAAAATTCGCCATCCCCCGCCAGCCGCATCTCGCACCCGCTGCACGCGGCGTGCTGGAGTTGCTGCCACCGTTCGATCAGGGCGATGCCGTGCAGGGGCTGGAACAGGTCAGTCACGTCTGGCTGCTGTTTCTGTTTCACCAGGCGCTGGAAGATAAACCGCGCCTGAAGGTGCGCCCGCCACGCCTGGGCGGCAACCAGTCGGTCGGCGTATTCAGCACCCGTGCCACCCATCGCCCCAACGGCATCGGCCAATCGGTGGTGCGCCTGGAAAAAGTCGAAGCGGGTCGCCTGCACCTGTCCGGCATCGATCTGCTCGACGGCACGCCGGTACTGGATATCAAGCCGTATGTGCCCTATGCCGATGCCGTGGCCGACGCACGTAATGACATGGCCGAGGCGCCGCCGCCACTGATCGCGGTGGTCTGGCAAGACGATGCGTTGCTGCTGGCACGTCAGCATGCGCTGCGTCTGGCCGAGCCGCTGGTGGAGCTGATCGAACAGTGCTTGGCGCAAGACCCACGCCCGGCCTATCAGCAACCGCAGCCCGAACGGCGCTACGGCGCGCGCTTCTGGGACCTGGACGTGCACTGGCATTACCCCGAGCCAGGGCGTATACGCGTGCTGGACCTGCAGCGGGTCGACGGCGCAGCCTGAAACGCAGTGCACCTTACGGCCGTGCATGAAGCGTCATTTCGGCGGGCAATGATGCCTGCTTTCCCTGGGGCCAAGCCCTAGGGTGAAGACCTCACTATTCTTCGAGGCCTTCACATGCATCCTTACTACTCCCTTGCCGGGCGTACAGCCCTGGTCACTGGCGGCACTCGCGGCATCGGCCTGATGATCGCCAAGGCCTTCGTCGAGGCAGGCGCCCATGTCTATGTTTGTGCCCGTGACGGCAAAGCCTGCGCGCAAACCGCCAGCGAGCTGTCGGCGCTGGGCCAATGCACCGGCATAGCCGCCAACCTGGCCAGCGAAGAAGGCGTACAGGCGCTGGCCAGGGAGCTGAGCGAGCGCATCGGACGGCTGGATATTCTGGTCAACAACGCCGGCACTACCTGGGGCGCACCACTGGAAAGCTACCCGGCCAAGGGCTGGGAGAAAGTCATGCAGCTCAATGTCACCTCGGTATTCGGCTGCATCCAGCAGCTACTGCCGCTGCTACGCAAGGCCGGCTCGCCGGACTGCCCGGCACGGGTGATCAATATCGGCTCGGTGGCCGGTATCAGCGCCATGGGCGAGCAAGCCTACGCCTACGGCCCCAGCAAGGCCGCGCTGCATCAGCTGTCGCGCATGCTGGCCAAGGAACTGGTGGGCGATCACATCAACGTCAACGTGATCGCCCCGGGGCGCTTCCCGAGCAAGATGACCCGTTTCATCGCCGAGGATGAAGCCGCGCTGGCCGCCGATACCGCAGTGATCCCGATGAAGCGCTGGGGACGTGAGGAAGAGATGGCCGCACTGGCGCTGAGCCTGGCAGGCAGCGCCGGTGCCTACATGACTGGCGCCATCATCCCCATCGACGGCGGCTTTCACCTGGGCTGAGGGTCAGGTGCGGAACTGCCGCACCATCCCCTGCAGCTCCACGCCCAGGCGCGCCAGCTCGGCACTGGAAGATGCGGTCTGCTCGCTGGCCGCGGCGCTCTGCTCGCCGATATCACGCACGCGGGTCACGCTCTCGTTGATCGCCTCGGCCACGGCACTCTGCTGCTCGGCGGCTGCGGCGATCTGCTGGTTCATCTGTTCGATGGTGCTGACCGCCTGGGTGATACGGCCAAGGGCATCACCGGCTTCACCGGCCAGCTCGACGGTCCGACGCGTCAGGTCACGACTGCTGTCCATCTGCTGCACAGCACCTTTGGCCATGCGTTGCAAGCCTGCGATCAGGCTTTCGATCTCCTCGGTGCTGTCCTGTGCGCGCTTGGCCAGTGCCCGCACCTCATCGGCGACCACGGCGAAGCCGCGGCCCTGCTCACCCGCTCGCGCCGCCTCGATGGCAGCATTGAGCGCGAGCAAATTGGTCTGCTCGGCGACGTTGCGAATCACCTCCAGCACGGTGCCGATACGCGCACTCTCCTGATTCAGGTCGGCGATGGCCTTGGCCGACTGCTCGACCTCGCCGGCAAGGCTATCGATCTGATCGACGGCCTGCTGCACCACGCGATTGCCCTGCTGCGCCTCCAGGTCGGCATCGCGCGCCGCCAGCGAGGCCTGCTCGGCGTTCTGCGCCACTTCCTGTACGGTGGCCGCCATCTGATGCATGGCGGTGGCGGTCTGCTCGGTCTCCAGCTTTTGCGTCTGCACACCGGCGCTGGTCTGCGCAGTGATCGAAGAAAGCTGCTCGGCAGCCGCGGCGATCTGGCCGACGCCGCCACCGATGCGACCAACCAGATTGCGCAAACTGACGGTCATATCCTGCATGGCAGCGAGCAGTTGCCCGACTTCGTCGCGGCGATCCTGCGGGATGTCCTGGCTGAGATCACCGGCTGCGATACGCTGGGCAAAGGTCACGGTCTGGCGCAGCGGCACAACGATCAGGCGAGTGATCAGCAGCGCAGCGCACAGTCCCAGCACCACCGCAGCGACACCCATGATGCCGAGCATCACCAGCGCACGCTGGGTATCGGCGCGCATATAGGTTTCGGCGCTGGCCTGGGCCGACTCGGCGAGATCGACGACCGAGCGCGCGCGCTCGATCATGGCTTTCTCGGTCGCCTGGTTCTGCTCACGCAGCTGCTGGTAGTAGAGGAAGGAACGCTGGTAAAGGGTCAGCGCCTGCAAGGCGGTGTCGATGGCTGCTTTCTGATCGTCGTCGAGCCAGACCTTCAGGCTGCCGGCGACGGTCTGCAGGTCTTCGCTGACGTACTCCCACTCCTCCAGCGCTTCTGGCGAGCCATCGATGATGTAAAGACTCTCGTGCCCCCGTAGATCGAGCATGCGCTTGCTCAGGCCGGATGCGGTTTCCGCCAGGGTCAGCGGGTCACTGCCACGCAGGCGGTCACCCTGCAGACGCAACTCGCGCACTGCGTCGTACATGTCCAGTTCGATCACCTCGAACTGATCGCGAGTTTCCGCTGCAGCAGTGCGCATGTCCTGGCGTGCTTCGCGCGCCTTGCCCTGCTGCTCGACATAATTATCGAACTGCTTGAGGTACTCGGCAGTGGCTTGCTGCATGGTCTGTACGCGCGTGTTTTCGGCCACATCCTTGCCGAGGCGCTCCAGCATGCCCTGTACCATGAGCAGACTCTCGCGCACACGCTCGGCGCTCTCCTGGGTCTGCTCGATGGCGAAATTGCGCTCGAGGCGGCGTGCCTGGAGGATTTCCTGATTCACCTGCGCCAGCTGTCCGACCTGTTCGTGTCCTTTCAACACCGCCTGGACCGCCAGATAGCCACTGACCGTCATGGCGGCTGTCAGCAATAGCACCAGACCGAAACCGATAAAGAGTTTCTTGCCTACGGCAAGATTGGCGAAAAGGCGTGCAGCAGGATTGAACATAACGGCGACTCCAGGTTTTTTTCTTATACAGCCGCGCCTCATGGACGCGACCTGGCCGATGGGCTACGCAACTGCTATGCCATATCGAATTCAGATTATCGGCAGGAGAGTGGCACCGCTTGAGTACTGGCAATTAGCCAATTCATTACTCGCAGCATAGCCATAGTCGTACGAGCAGGCGGGAAGATTCGGCAACTATCCGCTTATTGACGCCCAACAACTGGCGATTTATCGCCGATCAGACCTATCCCTCAACGCCATAAAAAAGGCGCAGCTTCCGACGAAGCTGCGCCTGTTTGGCTTGAGCCGGAGTCTTAGCGGCCGGCGAGCACCGGCATCACCCGCGGTCGCAGGGCTTCACCGACCACCGCCAGCAGGCCAATGGCGCCCGCGATCCAGTACCACTGCGCGACCGGGTCGAACAGCAGCCAGCCCAGTGCATGCAGGAACACCACCATGATTAGCACCGGGCTGACGTAGCGCACCATGAACAGCCACAGCGCATAGCCGGCCGGCGGCAGGTCAAGCTCCTCGCGCATGATCTCGCTGCGCAGCGCGTAGCCAGCCAGAAGCACGATGAAGATGCCACCCAGCGGCATCATCCAGCGCGAGGTGAGGTAGTCCAGCCAGTCGAAGAGGTTCTTGCCCAAAGGCGTCCAGCCTGACAGCAGGTTGAACGACAGCATGGCCAGCAGGCTGATCACCAGCAGCACAGCCCCGGAAGCCAGGGCGGCACGCACACGGCTGATACCGTGCTTCTCGTTCAGGTAGGCCACCGTGGCTTCGATCATCGAGATCGCCGAGGTCAGCGCGGCGATCGACACCATGGCGAAGAACAGCACGCCAAAAGCGGTGCCAAATGGCATCTGCTGGAAGGCCAGCGGCAGGCTCATGAAGATCAGCCCCGGCCCGGCGCTCGGGCTCATGCCGTTGGCGAAGATGATCGGGAAGATCGCCAGACCGGCAAGCAACGCCACCAGGGTGTCGCAGATGGCGACCATGAAGGTGGTACGGGCGATGGACTGGCCATCCGGCACATAGGAGCCGTAAGTGAGAATGGCGCCCGAAGCCAGGCTGAGGGTGAAGAAGGCATGACCCAGGGCAGCCAGCAGCGCCTCGCCGGTGATCTTCGAGGCATCGAAGTGGAAGAGGAAGGCGAATCCGGCGTCGAAACTACCACTGGTAAAGGCATAGCCGACCAGCGCGACGAGCATCAGGGCCAGGCCTGGCATCATCCAGCGAACCGCGTTCTCGATACCTTGCTGTACGCCCTTGGCCACGATCCACAGAGTCAGCAACGCCACCAGCACGCTCCAGCCACCGAGCTGCCAGGGGTTGGCGTTGTGCGCCTCGAACACCCCGCCCAGCGCCTCGACGCTGGTGGCGGCCAGGGAGCCGTCGAGCATCTTCCAAGTGTAGGCGAAGGCCCAACCGGCGACGACCACGTAGAAACACAGGATCATGAAACCGGCGAGCATGGCCATGCCGCCGACGGTCTTCCACAGCGGGTTGCCATTGTTCTCGCGCACCACGCGACCGATGGCGTCGATGGGGCTGCCGCGGCCACGACGACCAATGGCGATCTCGGTCATCATCACCGGAATGCCGATGGCCAGGATGCACGCCAGGTACATCAGCACGAAGGCGCCGCCGCCGTATTCGCCGGTGATGTAGGGGAATTTCCAGATATTGCCCAGGCCGACGGCCGAGCCGGTTGCTGCGAGGATGAAGCCCCAGCGCGAGAGCCAGAGATTCTTCGGTTTTTCACGGGTCATGCGTCACCTGTTTGTTTTTATCTGTGACGGAATCGGACCCGCCGCGCTCGTGGCGCAGCGGAATGCAAGGCTTGGGTTGAAGCCAAAGGTGTCACTGGGCGTCGGCTTGTGCCTCCGGCATGGCCAGTTGGAAGGCCTCCAGGAGTTCACAGCATGCTGCCATGGCGACAATGCGTGGGTACGCGGCAAGGTCACAGTTAAAACGCCGCGCATTATACAGCTGCGGGATCAGACAGGCCTCCAGATATCCAGGTCGCTCACCGAGCGACAGGCGCCCTTCGAATACGGCCAGGCCCTCCTCCACTGCAGCCAGGCCGAGCGCGACCCAGTGGCGATACCAGGTGTTCTTCGCCTCATCGGCGACGCCCAGTTCGCTGGACAAGTACTGCAGCACGCGCAGGTTGTTCAGCGGATGCACGTCACAGGCAAGATGCAGCGCCAGTGCACGCACCTGCGCACGCTCGGCCGGATCGGCCGGCAACAGCGTCGGCACCGGGAAGATTTCCTCGAGGTACTCAATGATCGCCAGTGACTGGGCGATGCGTACGCCGCCGTTTTCCTCGTCCACCAACAGCGGCAACAGGCCCTGCGGGTTCAGCGTGCGGTAGGCTGCGCCATGCTGCTGGCCACCATCCTTGATCAGATGCACCGGCACTTGCTCGTAGGCCAGGCCCTTGAGGTTCAGGGCGATACGCACACGGTAGGCGGCGCTGGAGCGCCAGTAGCCGTAGAGTTTCAACATTGTGCATTCCTTTTAAACGCAAACCGTAGGAGCGGCTTCAGCCGCGATGTTTTCAGCACGCTCAAGGCTGATCGCGGCTGAAGCCGCTCCTACAATTCATCTGGCGCCGTAGCGCTCCACCACCTGGTCGATGGCGCCGAAAATGCTCTGGCCAGCTGCGTCGAACATCTCGATGCGCACCCGGTCGCCAAACTTGAGGAACGGCGTTTTCGCCTCGCCCTGCTCGACGATTTCCAGCATGCGTTTCTCCGCCAGGCAGCTGGAGCCGGCACTGCGGTCGTAGTTGGACACGGTGCCCGAGCCAATGATGGTGCCGGCGCCCAGCGGCCGGGTCTTAGCCGCGTGTGCCACCAGAGTTGGGAAGTTGAAGGTCATGTCCACGCCAGCATCCGGCTGGCCGAACAGCACATTGTTGATATGCGACACCAGCGGCCGGTGCACCTTGCCGTCCTTCCAGCTCTCGCCCAGTTCGTCCGGGGTGATGGCGACTGGGGAGAAGCTCGACGACGGTTTGCTCTGGTAGAAACCGAAGCCCTTGGCCAGCTCGCCGGGGATCAGGTTGCGCAGCGACACATCGTTGACCAGCATCAGCAGACGGATATGGCCGCCCGCTTCGGCCGGTGTGGCCCCCATCGGCACGTCATCGGTGATCACCGCCAGCTCGGCTTCCAGGTCGATGCCCCAAGCCTCATCGGCCAGGCTGATCGGACTGTGCGGCGGGATGAAGGCATCGGCGCCGCCCTGGTACATCAGTGGATCATGCCAGAAGGACTCGGGCATCTCTGCGCCACGGGCCTTGCGCACCAGTTCGACGTGGTTGACGTAGGCACTGCCGTCGGCCCAGTGGTAGGCGCGCGGTAAGGGGCTGTGGCAGGCGGCCTGATCGAAGGCGAAGGAGCCCTCCTCCAGACCATCGTTGAGGCGCTGGTAGACTACTTCGAGCTTGGGCCGGGCCACGCCCCATTCGTCCAGCGCCGCCTGCAGCGTGGCGGCGATCTGCGGTACGCGCACGGCACGGGTCAGATCGCGAGAGACCACGATCAACACGCCATCGCGGCCTTGGTTCAGTGATGCGAGTTTCATACTCAAACCTCGTAGGGTGCGCCATGCGCACCATTGCAATCAGACATTCGTGGGCAGCTACAGACCTGGCGCACGCCAGGAATTGACGTACTCGGCCACGTCCACCGCAGCAGCGGCATCGCTCACCTCCAGGGCGCGGCGGGTGTCGATCATCACCGCCACCTCGTCGATGAAAGTGGCCGGATCGACCTGGCTCTTCTTCAGCGCCTTGGGGTGTGGCCCGTGAGGGAAGCCGCACGGATGCAGGGTGACCATGCCCTGCTCGATGTTGTCGCGGCTGAAGAAGTTGCCACGGTGGTAGAACAGCACTTCGTCGTAGTCGTCGTTGTTGTGGAAGAACGGCACCTTGAGCGCACCTGGGTCCGATTCCACCGGGCGCGGGGTGAAGGTGCAGATCACGAAGCCGTTGGCGACGAAGGTGGTGTGCACCGACGGCGGCAGGTGGTAGCGATGGCTGACCAACGGACGAATGTCACGCCAGTTCAGGCGCACCACGGTGTTGTCGCCATGCCAGCCGACCACATCCAGCGGGTTGTAGGGGTAGGTCACGGTGCTGATCTGGCCGCGCCGCTTGATGCGGATCTGCCAGGTGCTCTCGTCCTGCTGCGCCTTGAAGGCGTCGTCTATGTGCGGGTGTTCCAGCACCGCCAGGTCGAAGATTGCCTGCGGGCCGAGCAGGCCCTTGTCCGGCAACTGGTAAGCGCCGTCGCTGTTCTCGATCAGCAGGAAGTAACTCGGCGTACTGGCCTCGATACGCCAGGCGGTGCCACGGGGGATCAGCAGATAGTCGCCGTCGCGGTACTCCAGATGGCCGAAGTCGCAATAAAAGTGCCCGCTGCCTTCATGGACGAACAGCAGCTCGTCGCCATCGGCATTGCGCACCAGGTGACGCATGGCGCCGTGGGTGCGCCACACGCGCAGCTTGACGTCGGCGTTGTGCAGCGTCAGCGGCGCTGCCAACGGGCAATCGCGCTCACTGGGGATGTCGTTGAAGTTGAACGCGTGCGGACGCAGCGGGCCTTCCCAGTCGATCCAGCCGGTGGGCGGATGCTTGTGGTGCAGGTGCGCGGTGGGGCCGAAGAAGCCTTCACGGCCCATCTCGCGCTCGTAGGTGCCCTGCGGCAGATCGCAGTGCGCCTGGCGCGAGCACTCACCTTCACGCAGGGGAAAGCGGATCCATTGACGGCTCATGGCATCACTCCTCGGCGATCACACCGCGACGCAGTTGGTCTTCCTCGATCGACTCGAACAGGGCCTTGAAGTTGCCCTCGCCAAAACCCTGATTGCCCTTGCGCTGGATGATCTCGAAGAAGATCGGGCCGATCACCGTGTTGGTGAAAATCTGCAGCAGGATGCCGTCATCGCCCGGCGCGCCATCGATCAGGATGTTCAGCTCGTGCAATACGTCGGTCGGCTCGCCATGCCCGGCGACGCGGGTATCGACCTTCTCGTAGTAAGTGTCCGGGGTGGTCATGAAGTCCACGCCATTGGCGCGAAGTTGGCGCACGGTGGCGTAGATGTCGTCGGTGGACAGCGCGATGTGCTGGATGCCTTCGCCGTGGTATTCGCGGATGAATTCCTCGATCTGCGACTTGTCGTCGGCCGACTCGTTGATCGGGATGCGGATCTTGCCGCACGGTGCGGTCATGGCGCGGGAGAACAGGCCGGTGAGCTTGCCCTCGATGTCGAAGTAGCGGATCTCGCGGAAGTTGGCGATGCGCTCGTAGAAACCGGACCAGACGTCCATCTGCCCGCGGCGCACGTTGTGGGTCAAATGGTCGATGCACTGCAGGCCGACAGCATTGTCGTTGGAGCTGCGGCCTTCGATGTACTCGAAGTCAACGTCGTAGATGCTCTTGTCGCCGTAGCGGTCGACCAGATACAGCAGGGAGCCGCCGATGCCTTCGACGCAGGGGATGTTCAGTTCGCCGAAGTTGGCGTGGCTGCCCACCAGCGTGGCGCCCTGCTGCTCGACGTAGGCCGCGGCCTGGGCGGCGTTCTTGACCCGGAAGGCCATGGCGCAGGCGCTGGGGCCATGCTTCTCGCCGAAGGCACGCACGTGCCCGGTGGGGCTGCCGTTGAGCACGATGTTGATGTCGTTCTGCTGGAACAGCCACACCTCTTTCGAGCGGTGCTTGGCGGTCTCGGTAAAGCCCATGGCGGTGAACAACTGACGCAGTTGTTCGATGCCTTCAGCATTCGGTGCGGTGAATTCGACGAACTCGAAACCGTCGGTTCCGATGGGGTTGTGCTGCTCGATCTTGGCCACGGCGTTCATCTCGCCTCCTGATTGTCATTGTTATGGCAGCGCACGAATGCGTTGCGGACAACCTCATGACAACCGAGCGCAGACGCGCTCTCAAGATGACTTGCGACACTTCGACACAGTGGCCGAGCGCAGCGCTGGCAAACTTTCGTTACGCCAGGCAGCCAAGGCATGCAATGCCTTGCTTAGCGTAAAAAAAACCTTACATCGTGGTCTGCCGGCTTGCCGCTGGCGCTCACTCAGAGCGCGAGAAGGTGTAGGCGCGCTCGACCTTGGCCACCCGTGTGACAAATGCGGCGTACCAATCAGCTCGCCCCTGCTCACGCACGGCGCTGTGCTCCGCGTGCTCACGCCAGGCGCGAATCGCCTCCTCGCTCTGCCAATAGGACAGCGTGATGCCCAGGCCATCGCTGCGCGCCGACTCCACGCCGAGAAAACCGGGTTGTTGTACGGCCAGTTCCAGCATGCGCTGCGCCGCCTCGGCATAACCGGCGTCCACCTCGGTACGCACTGAGGTGAACATCACCACGTAATAGGGTGGCTCTGGCGTGGCGGCGATCAAGCCACTGCCTCCTGCTGCGCTTCATGTACCGCTTGCACCGCACAAGCACCGACCAGGCCGGCGACCAGCGGCGGCAGGCGCCCCTCCAGCGCCGCACGCTCGGGCTGAAACAGGGTGGCAATGAAGAAAGGATGATCCTCAAGCTCGATGGCGCGCACTGCACCCGCTTCGTCATGCCCGGAGGCCTTCAGCGCCTGCACCATCAGCGGCTCGACGAAGGCATCGTCGAGGCCATAGCGGCACAGGTACTGCTCGCTGATCTCGCGTACCCCGTACAGCTCGGCGATACGCGAGCCGGATACCAGGTGCACGCGCTCGCTGACATCCTGCAGGGCACAGGCCAGCGGCGCGATAAGCGGCGTTGGCGCCTGCGGCGACAGCTCGGCATGTTCGACATCCGTCCAACCCAGCTGATTGCGTGCGTATTCCAGCAGCGCATGCTGGAAGCCACCACAGGTGCCGAGAAATGGCACGCCCTGCTCGCGGGCGAAACGAATCGCGCGCAGCGCACCCTCGGTGGCGACATAGGGGCTGCCCGGCACGCACCAGATACCGTCATAGGCCAACAAGGTCGCATCATCGAGAATGCGCTCAGTGGCCAGCCAGTCATATTCGACCGCCACCCCCAGCGCTTCACCAGCCAGGCGTAGCGCCTCGGGAATGGCGCGGTGCGCAGTAATGGCTGCACTGTAGTCGCCCACCAGGGCGACCTTGACTCGACACTTGCTGTACATGATTTTGCCCCTCTTGCATGGCGGTCTGCCTGGCACTATAAGATGGCGCTCGCGCAATAATAATTGGCGCACTGACAAGCAGAGATTGCAGCCGTGCAATATCAGATCGATCACACCGACCTTTCCCTGGTACTCGCCCTGGTGCGTGGCCGCTCCCTGGCACGAGCGGCCGAGCTGCTCCAGGTGGACGTTTCCACGGTATTTCGCGCCGTACGCCGCCTCGAGGCCGCCCTGGGCGTGGCACTGTTCGAGAAAAGCCGGCGCGGCTACGAGCCCAGTGAAACGGCCCAGGCTCTGGCCGAACAGGCCGAACGCGCCGAACAGGCGCTGGATGCCGCACGCGTGGCGCTGGAGCAGGGCAAGCAGGTGGTCAGCGGCACGGTACGCCTGACCTGTACCGACGCAGTGCTGAGCAGCCTGCTGCTGCCGGCGCTGGCGCGCTTCATGCCCAACTATCCGGCACTGTCGCTGGAACTGGTGACCTCCAACGACTTCGCCAACCTCAGCCGCCGCGACGCCGACCTGGCCCTGCGCCTGACCAACCAGCCGCCGGAGCATCTGATCGGCCGCCGTCTGGCCAAGGTGTCCTACGTGGTCTGCGCACGCGACGACGGGCAGGATCGCAGCGACCTGGCGCGGCAGAGTTGGATCGCCCCGGATGAGTCGATGCCGGATCACGCCACGGTGCTCTGGCGTCTACATGATCTGCCAGGGGTCATGCCCAGCTACCGCTGCAGCAGCATGTACGCCGTGGCGCAACTGACCCGCGCCGGGCTCGGCGTGGCCGCCCTGCCCGACTTCATCCTGCGCAATCAGCAGGATCTGCGCGCACTCAGCGCCCCGCTGCCAGGCTGCGACACCGAGCTGTGGCTGCTGACCCGCCCCGACTGCCGCGCCCTGCGTTCGGTGCAGACCTTGTTCGAGGAGTTGAGCGAAGCCTTGATAAGCAGCGATTGAGATAAAGCGTCGCCGCTGAAGCGCCTCCCACAGGCGCGGAGCAATCTGTCATGCCTTATGAGAGGGCTTTAGCCGCGACAGCCCAGAAGGTTCTGTAGCCCGGATGCAATCCGGGAGCATGGGTTACGAAAAAGAGCATCGCGGCTGAAGCCGTTCCTAACGTACAGGGAGCGTAGAACCGTAGGGCGTGTGCAACCCGCCAGCCATTTGTGGCGGGTTGCACCCGCCCTACAACACAGATCACGTATGAGTGGTTTCAGCGCGAAGCCTAGGCAGTTCAGCCCTGCTGCAAATGCCCATACAGCTTGGCGTACAGCCCACCCTCGGCGATCAGTTGCTGGTGGTCGCCATCCTCGGCCACGCTGCCGCCGTCGAATACCAGCACGCGGTCGGCTTGCTTCACCGCGCTCAGGCGGTGGGCGATGATCAGCGTGGTGCGCCCTTCGAGGAACTGCGCCAGCGCCTGGTGCAGGGCGTACTCGGTGGCCGCATCCAGCGCCGAAGTCGCTTCGTCGAGGATCACCACCTTGGGCTCGGCCAGCACCATACGAGCGATGGCCAGGCGCTGGCGCTGCCCGCCGGACAGACGCACGCCGCTACGCCCGACCACACTGTCCAGCCCCTGCGGCAGTTGCGCAATGCTGTCATGCAGCTGGGCGATGCGCAGCGCCTGCCAGCAGGCCTCGTCGCTGCGTTCGCGGCCCATGGTCAGGTTAGCGCGCACCGTGTCGTTGAACAGCGCCGGGTGCTGCAGCACCACCGCGACGTTGTCGCGCACACCGTCCAGCCCGATCTCCTCCAGCGCGCTGCCGCCGAAGCGGATGCTGCCTGCCTGCGGTGTATAGAGCCCCAGCAGCAGTTGCACCAGGGTGCTCTTGCCGCCGCCGGAAGCGCCAACGATGGCGACCTTCTCGCCTGGGCCGATGGACAGGTCGAGACGATCCAGCACTGGCTCCTCACCATAGCCGAAGGTCAGCCCGCGCACCTCGATACCCACCGTGTCACGGCCCTTGAAGGGATCGACGCGCCCTTCGTACTGCGGCTCATCCTTGCGCGCCAGCAGCTCGTTGATCCGCGTCAGCGCCCCGCCTGCGGCATAGAAGGCGTACTGCAGGCTAAGCAACTGTTCGACCGGACCGATCATGAACCACAGGTAGCTGAACACCGCGAGCATCTGGCCGATGGACAGGTCGGAGAACAGCACGGTAAGCATCGCCGCGGCGCGGAACACATCGATGCCGAACTGGAACAGCAGGCCGCTGGCACGGTTCGACGCGTCGCTTTTCCATTGCGAGGCCACGGCATAATCGCGCACCTCACGCGCTCGCCCGCCAAGACGCCCCAGGAAGTAGCCCTGGCGGTTGCCGGCACGTACTTCCTGGATCGCTTCCAAGGTCTCGGTCAGTGCCTGGGTGAAACGCGAGGTACTGTCGTTCTCCAGCTTCTTCAGGTGCTTGACCTTCTTGCCCAGCAGCACGGTGGCGTAGATCACCAGCGGATTGAACAGGAGGATCAGCAGCGCCAATTGCCAGTGCATCCAGATCAGGATGGCCGAGGTGCCGACCAGGGTCAGCACCGCCACCAGAAAGCGGCTGAGGGTCTCACCGACGAACTTGTCCAGGGTATCCAGATCGGTGACCAGGTGAGTGCTCACCGTGCCGCCCCCCAAACTCTCGTACTCGCCGAGGGAAATGCGCTTGAGCCGCTCGATCAGGCGCATGCGGATGCGGTAGACGATGTCCTTCGACAGCCTGGCGAACAGGCGCGCCTGCAATACGTTGAAAATCAGCGCCGAGCCGCGCAGCAGCAGGGTCAACAGCAACATCAGGCCGATATAGCCGGCCGCCGTTTCCCAGTTGGCTGGCAGGAAGTTGTCCATCACCTTGAGCGCCGCATCACCGTCGTGCAGTAGCACTTCGTCCACCAGCAACGGCAATAGCAACGGGATTGGCACGCTGCACAGGGTCGCCAGCACGGCGACCAGATTGGCCAGAATCAGCGCTTTCTTGTGACGCAGGGCCAGGCGGCGAATTTCTGCCCAGCTCAACCGATCAGGCATTGGCAGCGCGCTCCAGCCAGCGGCCCAGCAGCGGAGACAAGGCCTCGAGTGGCTGGTAGCCGTTGGTCAGCAGCGCCAGTTGACCATCGCGCTCGGCCAGCAGCGTCGGGAAGCCGGCGATACCCAGATCCTGCACCCAGGTGAAGTCTGCGGCGGTGGCCTCATGCATCGCCTGGCTGTCGAAGGCCTCGGCGAACTCGATACGCGGAATACCGGCCCGCTCGGCCAGTTGCACCAGCACGCTGGCCTGGGTGACATCGACGCCCTCGGTGTAGAAGGCGCGCTGGATAAGCTTGAGCAAGGTCCAGGCACTGGGCGCGTCGAGATTGCGCGCAGTGACCAGTGCACGACACGCTGGCTCGGTGTCGTACACCAGCCCCTCGGGCAGACCGCGGTCGAAATCGAATAATTGCCCGGTACTGGCGTTCACCGCCTGCCAATAACCCAGATAACGCACGCGCGCGGCGGCGTCGATCGCCACTTGATCGCGACGCAGGCCGCCCACCACGATCTGCAGCGGCACGCCGGCTCCCGCCGCCTGCTCGGCCAGTGCTTCGACCACAGGGGCAAAGCCCCAGCACCAGGAGCACATCGGGTCCATCACGTAGAGCAGGCGGCTCGCCATGGGGTCAGGCCTCGTTCAGTTGGCGGGGGTCACGGCCGATGGGGTGCGGCTGGTTGCGCTGGCGCGCCAGCTCGATCTGCTTCTGCCGTTCACGGGCACCTTCGCGAGTCTTCTCCGGCAGCGAATCCCAGCAATGCGGGCAGCTGACGCCGGGGCTGTAGAACTCGGACTGGCGGTCTTCCACGGAGATCGGATTGCGGCAGGCATGGCACTGATCGTAGTCGCCTTCGGACAGGTCGTGGCGCACGGTCACACGGTTGTCGAAGACGAAGCAGTCGCCCTGCCACTTGGTCTGATCCTGTGGCACTTCCTCAAGGTATTTGAGAATGCCGCCCTTGAGGTGATAGACCTCCTCGAAACCTTCGCCGAGCATGTAGCTGGAGGCCTTCTCGCAGCGGATACCGCCGGTGCAGAACATCGCCACCTTCTTGTGTTTGCTCGGGTCGAAGTGGGCCTTGATGTACTCCGGGAACTCGCGGAAAGACTTGGTCTTGGGGTCGATGGCACCCTCGAAGGTACCGATGGCTACTTCGTAGTCATTACGCGTATCGATCAGCAGCACTTCCGGATCGCTGATCAGGGCATTCCAGTCCTGCGGCTCGACATAAGTGCCGACGCGCTGGTTGGGGTCGACGCCCGGCACGCCAAGGGTGACGATTTCCTTTTTCAGCTTGACCTTGGTGCGATAGAACGGCTGTTCATCGCAATAGGATTCCTTGTGGTCGATATCGGCCAGACGAGCATCCAGACGGAACCAAGCGAGCAGCGCGTCGATGCCGGTACGGCTGCCGGACACGGTGCCGTTGATGCCTTCTTCGGCAAGCAACAGCGTGCCCTTGATGCCATTGTCGATAAGGGTTTGCAGCAAAGGCTCGCGCAGCGCCTGGTAATCCGGCAGGGAGACGAATTTATACAGCGCCGCGACGACGATCTTGTCGGTCATGAACAGTTCTCTCAGTAGTCGCCCACGTAAAGGGCGGACTGGACCTCGATCTGCTGCGTGCAGGACCTGTCGCGTTAAAAACAGGCTCTAGCGAGATCGAGAACTCAAACGAAAGCGCCGGCGTGGGCCGGCGCGGGGGCAATTCTACCGCAGAGATGAAGGCCTCGCACTCCGGCGGGCGACCAAGCGCAGCGACAGGTCGTCGCGCAGCCTGACTCAATGGTCGTGCTTGCTGCCACCATGGCAGGTCGGCGAGGCTGGCGCCACGCCCTGCGCCGCCCACTCCTGCGGCGTGTAGGTATGCAGCGCCAGCGCGTGGATCTGCCCCATCAGCTCACCGACGGTGGCATAGACCTTCTGATGTCGCTTGACCGCATTCAGCTCGGCGAATGCCGAGCTGACGATCACCGCCTTGTAGTGGGTTTCCAGGCCACGGCTGTGCATATGGCTCTCATCCAGCACTTCGAGATGCTCGGGTTCCAGCGCGGCGAGGGCAGCGGCAATCAGGTCTTGCTTGGACATCTTGAGCTCCATCAGGGTTGTTTAGGCAATCCGAGCTCGCCGCTCATGTCGGCCAGCAGCTTGTTCACCTCAGGTACCGCAGATTCCAGCTTGCTCTGGGTGATCTGCGCAGATTGCGCGGTCAGGGTCGGCATCTTCTGCAGCACCTTCTGCCCCAACGGCGACTCGTAGAACGCGATCAGGTCCTTGAGCTCCTGCTCGTTGAAGTTGCTGGTGTAGAGCTTGACCATGTCCGGCTTCAGCTTGTCCCAGCCCACCGCCTTGTCCAGCGCGGCGTTGGCCTTGGCCTGATAGCTCTCCAGCACCGCCTTCTTGCCATCCGGAGCCTGAGCGAAACGCTGGGCGAACATCTGCTGCACCTGGCCGTACACCGGCACGGTCAACTTGTCGGCATGGGCCAGCTTGAGAAAACGCTCGGCATCGGCAGCGTGGCTGGCAGCATCGGCCATGGCCAGGGATGCGCTCGCGCTGAGCAGAACGGCGGTGCAGAGTTTGGAGAAACGGAGCATGAGAAGGCGTCCAGGGTTATGAATGAGTCTGGGTAGACTGCGGTGGCGGCATTTTGTGCCCTACGCCCAAAACCCTCAAGCGAGGCGAGTTGCGCACTGGCTCACAATAGCCATGCAGACCGGCGCACCCATTGGTCAGTTGCCAAAATGCCAGCACTTGCCCATGCTTGGGCAAGCTCGGCATCCTGCGTGATATTCGCCATTCTTATCAAGGCGTGCGCACTCTCCCGACCGGCAATTGATCGCCAGCCTGCGCACATACATGGACGTGCCCGATGACCAGCCTCACTTCACATGCACCTTTTCCGCTCCAGCCACTCTGCGACAGCAAGGGCCGTTTGCTGGACGAGGCTGTCGGCTGGTCCAGCCGCCCGCTGGTGGACTGCGCCCTGCACGGTCACCTGGGGCGGCGCAAACGCTGGAACCACTGGTGCATCACCACGCCGCAATGGATGCTCGCGCTGACGCTGGCCGACCTCGACTACGTCGGTTACGGCGCCGCCTACTTTCTAGATATGGAAACCGGCCAGCCAGCCGCCCACACCCAACTGCGCCCTTTCGCCCTGGGCTGCCAGCTGCCCGATGTGCCGCTGGACAGCCACGCTTTCAGTCATTCTCGACTGCAACTGCGCATCGACGAACACCCTGGTCGCCTGCGTCTTACCGCATCAGCGCCCGATATCGGCGGCCAACCGCTGCAGATCGCCCTGGACATTCAGCGCCCTGCCCACCTGCAGTCGGTCAATCTGGTGGCGCCGCTGAAAAATGGTGGCTTTCATGCCACCAGTCGTCAGTTGGGCCTACCCGCTGCAGGCAGCCTGCAACTGGGTCATAAACATTACAGCTGCGTGCCGGGCCAGAGCTTCGCCGCATTGGACTTCGGCCGCGGCGTCTGGCCGTTGAACAGCCACTGGCAGCGGGCAGCCTTCGCTGCCGCGGGCGGCATCGCCGGCAACTTCGGTACAGGCTGGCTGGATTACAGCGGTTTGTCGGAGAACTCGCTTTGGTTCGGCGGTGAAGTACAGCAGCTCGACAGTACGCTGCATATCGTCCGCAGTTCGCAGGCACCGCTGGCACCCTGGCGCCTGGACAGCGAGGACGATCGGGTGTCCCTGCGCTTCACTCCCCGCCAGTTGCATAGAGCCCGTCCCAAGTTCGGCCCCTTCCATGCCCACACCGTGCAGCGCTTCGGCCATTACGATGGTGTGCTGCGTGGCCCGAAGGGCGAACGCGTTCCGGTAGACAGTGCATTGGGCTGGCTGGGTGAGACCCACGCCCGCTGGTAATCGACGCGATAGATAAGTTGCGGAACCAGTCTCCAGCGGCGCGACCTAAACTGCCAGCAACCTCGAACATGCCCGGAGAACGCCATGAGCCGTACCGAAACCGACAGCATCGGCCCCATCGAAGTACCCAACGACGCCTACTGGGGTGCGCAGACACAGCGCTCGCTGATCAACTTCGCCATCGGCCAGGAACGTATGCCGCTGGCCGTGTTGCATGCCCTGGCGTTGATCAAGAAAGCTGCTGCACGGGTAAACAGCCGCAGCGGCGAACTGCCTGCGGATATCGCCCGGCTTATCGAGCAGGCGGCCGATGAAGTACTCGAAGGCCAGCACGACTCGCAGTTTCCCCTGGTGGTCTGGCAGACCGGTAGCGGCACGCAGAGCAACATGAACGTCAACGAAGTGATCGCCGGCCGCGCCAACGAACTGGCTGGCGGCCAACGTGGCGGCAAGAGCCCGGTCCACCCCAACGACCACGTCAACCGCGCCCAGAGCTCCAACGACTGCTTCCCCACGGCCATGCACATTGCCGCCGTCCAGGGTGTGCGCCATTGCCTGCTACCGGCATTGGCCGAACTGCGTGACGGCCTGCAAGAGCAGGCGCAGCGCCATGCCAATCTGGTCAAGACCGGGCGCACCCATATGATGGACGCCACCCCCATCACCTTCGGCCAGGAGCTGTCTGCCTTCGTTGCCCAGCTCGGCCATGCCGAAGCGGCGATTCGCGCTGCCCTGCCCGCCGTCTGTGAACTGGCCCAGGGCGGGACTGCCGTCGGCACCGGGCTGAACGCGCCGGCCGGTTTCGCCGAGGCCATCGCAGCCGAGCTGGCGGCCCTCTCCGGCCTGCCGCTGACCAGCGCACCGAACAAGTTCGCCGCACTGGCCGGGCACGAGCCGCTGGTGCAGCTCTCCGGCGCGCTGAAGACCCTGGCCGTGGCATTGATGAAACTGGCCAACGATCTGCGCCTGCTGGGCTCCGGCCCGCGCGCCGGATTCGCCGAGGTACGCCTGCCAGCCAACGAGCCGGGCAGCTCGATCATGCCCGGCAAGGTCAATCCAACCCAGTGCGAAGCGCTGTCGATGCTCGCCTGCCAGGTGCTGGGCAACGATGCCACTATCAGCTTCGCCGCCAGTCAGGGGCACTTGCAGCTCAACGTGTTCAAACCGGTGATCATCCATAACCTGTTGCAGTCGATCCGCCTGCTTGCCGACGGCTGCCGCAACTTCCAGCAGCACTGCGTGGCGGACCTGCAACCGGATGCCGCGCAAATGGCTGCGCACCTGGAAAACGGCCTGATGCTGGTGACAGCGCTCAATCCCCACATCGGCTACGACAAAGCCGCAGAGATCGCCAAGAAGGCCTACGCCGAAGGCAGCACGCTACGCCAGGCAGCACTGCAACTCGGTTACCTGAATGAAGAGGAGTTCGACCAATGGGTCAGACCACAAGACATGCTCGGAGCCGGGCGGCATGAGTGAGGGCAAGAGCGGCGCCACACCGCTGGAAGGCGATGGCAAACGAATCCTGCTGGTACTCGGCACACCGAAGAAGAACAGTCTCTGCCACGCCTTGGCGGAGGCCTATAGCCAGGGTGCACGCAGCAAAGGCCACGTGGTTCGCCAACTGAAGCTGGGCGAAATGCAGTTCGACCCGATACTGCGCGACGGCTATGAACAGAGCCAGAGCCTGGAGCCGGACCTGCTGGAGGCGCAGCGTCTGATCCACTGGGCCGAGCATCTGGTGTTCGTCTACCCGGTCTGGTGGGGCGGAATACCAGCGCTGCTGAAAGGTTTCTTCGACCGGGTGTTCCTGCCCGGCTTCGCCTTCAAGTACCGCAACCGCTCGCAGCTCTGGGATAAACTGCTCAGCGGCCGCAACGCCGATCTGCTGGTGACCATGGACACGCCGCGCTGGTACTTCCGCTGGGTCTACGGCGCCCCGGCGCATCGGCAGATGGTGCGTACCATCCTCGGCTTCTCCGGCATCAAGACCCGCCGCCTGAGCGAGTTCGCCCCAGTGCGCCCCTCCAGTGAAGAACAGCGCCAGAGCTGGCTGCGCAAGGCTGAAGCGCTGGGCAGCAGCGTTTAAGCAACCTCATCGCCTAGTCTTGCGTGCCCGCAATGCAGCCATCAATGACGGACCGAGGGCGGTGAATGCAGAACCGAGCACCACGACTACGGCGCCGGTATAGGCGATCCAGTTGACCTGCTCAGGCAGCACGTGATCCGGCCACCAGGTCGAGGCCAGGGCTACGGAAACGAAGGTCACCAGCGGTGTCAGCGCCAGGGTCGCGCTGACCCTGGAGGCCTCCCAATGCGCCAACGCCTCGGCGAAAGCACCGTAGGCGACCAGGGTATTCAGGCAGCAGGCCAGCAGCAGCCAGCCTTGAAGCGGGCTCAGCTCCAGCACCTGCATTGGCTGTGCCCAAGGCGTTAGCAGCAGTGCACAGGCCAGGTAGATGACCATCATCACCTGCACCGAATTCCACGAAGTCAGCAGTTGCTTCTGCGCCAGACCATAGAAGGTCCAGACGAAAGCAGCGGCCAGCACGGTCAGCACGCCGGTGGTATAGGTGGTCAGCGAGGTCAGCAACTCACTCAGGCGCTGGTTGAAGAACAGGCCGAAGCCCAGCAGCATCACCATCAGGCCAATCGCCTGGCCCAGACTGAAACGTTCGCGAAAGACGAACAGGCTGCTGATCAAAAGCAAAATTGGCGCGACCTGAATCACCAGTTGCGTGGTTCCGGGGCTAAGCAGGTTGAGCCCGACCAGATACAGCACGTAGTTGGCAGTCAGTCCGCCGATGGCCAAGGCCAGTAGCCAGCCCCCCTTGCGCCCGAGCGGGCGAAAACGCGGTAGGCGCCGAGTGGCCGCCAGATAGGCGAACAACAGGGAGCCCGCCACAGCCAGGCGGTACCAGGTGACGGTTACCGGATCCATCACCTGAAGAACTTCTTTCAGTTTGATTGGCAGGATGCCCCAGAGCACGGAGGTGGTCAGGGCGAGTAGCAGGCCGTATATCCAACGACCGGAGGAAATGTGCATGGAGACCTCTGGCAAGCGGTCGACAGAGCATGTCGTCCGCAGCCGGCCATTCTAGGAGAGGTCAGGCTATCGACACAGTAACAGTTCAGCCTGGCTGACGAACATAACTGTACTGATCGACAGCTGAAGCCTGCCAGAAGATCGACGCCAGAAATCCATAAGAATTGCTAAAAACCACCAAAAATCAGCCAATTACGACCATCTGTCGCTTTACCCAACGCACCGCTTCGCTGGCATTAGACTCAGATTATTCAGCCCCCTCACATGGAGCTTTCGTCATGTTCGGCCAACGTACAGCTGACCCGCAGCCGGGTACGCACTACCGCAGTTCACGTGTCAGCGCCGTCAATGGCCAGTATTTCTTCGCCACACGCGAAGGCACGCTGGAAGGCCCCTATCTCTCCCGCCACGACGCCGAACAGAGCATAGCGCGCTATATCGAGCGCATGGCCATGGCCGACAAGCTGCTGCGCCATAGCAGCGAGCACATCGACAACCTGCAGCGCCGCGAAGCGATCAAGCACAATCAGGAGCTTTGAGCGCACGCCTCGCTACAAACGCGCCAAGCCCATATCCTCCCGATGCGCCGCCAGGTGTGGTAATACCGCTGCCAGCAGCGGCTCCTTGAAGGCATCTTGGAAGCGATGTGCCAACCCCGGAATCAGCTTGAGTTCGGAGCCCTTGATATGTGCCGCGACATGCACGCCGTGCATCACCGGCAATAGCGGATCAGCCGTGCCATGCACCACCAGCGTCGGCACGTTCAAGCGGTTGAGCAACTCGACCCGGCTCGACTCGGCGAGAATCGCCAGCAACTGCCGCTGCACCCCCTCGGGATTGAATGCGCGGTCATAGGCCACTTCGGCCTGACGCAGAAGCAGAGCACGATCATCATGCACGGCCGGACTTCCCAGCGCGGCGAGCAGGTCAGCCTGCTGCTGCAGAGCGGCCTCGCGACTGCCGGCCTCACGTCGCGCCAACAGGGCAACCAGGGCATCGCTTGGCGCTGGCAAGCCTTGTGCACCCGAGCTTGTCATAACCAGCGTCAGGCTGAGCACGCGCTGCGGCGCCAGGTCGGCCAGGTGTTGGGCGATCATCCCGCCCATACTCGCGCCCAAGACGTGAAAGGCTTCGACCCCGAGGCTGTCCATCAATCCCAGGGCATCCCCCGCCATGTCACGCAGATGATAAGGCGCGCCAAGCGACAACCCCAGGCGATAGCGCAGCACCTCATAAGGCAGATTGATGCTCGGCGCAGGCTTGCGCCAGGTGCTCAGCCCCACATCGCGATTGTCGAAGCGCACCACACGAAAGCCCTGCTGGCACAGGCGCTCGACCACCTCGTCAGGCCAATGGATCAGCTGTCCACCCAGGCCCATGACCAGTAGCAGAGCCGGGTCGCGCTCGCTACCGACACTCTGGTAGGCCAGGCGCACGTCGCCGACGTCGGCATACCGGGTTGGCTCGGAAATATCACAACGGTTGGCCGCAAAAGACGGCAGGACGCACAGCATTGCGACCACGAAGAAGAATGCACGCATGAAAAACACCAGAAACGCAGAACCCCACTGGAACGCGATTCTGGTGAAAGTCGTTCGACGGCGCTGCCACATCAGCGTGACAGTTTGATGAAGGAGGACGAACGGTCGGCGGTCAGGTGACGATAGCGGCCAGCCAGAACGTCGCGCCATGAAGCCCCTCGCTACGTGGGAGGGGCTTTAGCCGCGACCAGAGGAATCAGGCCAGCTCGGCGCGTAACTGTCGAGCTGCTGCGACCATGTTCACCAGCGCGGCCTCGGTCTCCGGCCAGGCGCGGGTTTTTAGGCCGCAATCTGGGTTGACCCAAAGACGCTCCAGCGGGATACGCCGCGCCGCCTTGCGCAACAGCCCGGCCATCTCGGCGCTGTCCGGCACCCGTGGAGAGTGAATGTCATAGACGCCCGGGCCGATCTCGTTGGGATAATCGAAGCGCTCGAACGCCTCCAACAACTCCATGTCCGAACGCGAGGTTTCGATGGTGATCACGTCGGCATCCATCGCCGCGATGGATTCGATCACGTCGTTGAACTCGCTGTAGCACATGTGGGTGTGGATCTGGGTTTCGTCACGCACGCCACTGGCGGTCAGGCGGAAGGCCTCGGTGGCCCAGTCCAGATAGTGCTGCCAGGCTGCCTGGCGCAGCGGCAGTCCTTCGCGAAACGCAGCCTCGTCTATCTGGATGATTCTGATGCCCGCAGCCTCCAGGTCTACCACCTCGTCGCGAATCGCCAGCGCCAGTTGCCTGGCCTGCACCTCACGGGGCACGTCCTCGCGCGGGAACGACCACATCAGCATGGTCACCGGGCCGGTCAACATGCCCTTCACCACCTTGTCGGTCAGGCTCTGTGCATAGCGGATCCACTCCACGGTCATCGCCCTGGGTCGACTCAGGTCGCCGACGATCACTGCCGGTTTGACGCAGCGCGAACCATAGCTCTGCACCCAGCCGAAGCGGGTGAAGGCATAGCCGTCAAGCTGCTCGGCGAAGTACTCGACCATGTCGTTGCGCTCGGCCTCCCCATGCACCAGCACGTCCAGCCCCAGACGCTCCTGCACCTGCACCGCCTGGCGAATTTCGCTGTGCATGGCCTCGGTGTAATCGGCAACGCCGAGCTTGCCCTGCTTGAACGCCTGGCGAGCCAGGCGAATGGCCGAAGTCTGCGGAAACGAACCGATGGTGGTGGTCGGTAGCAGCGGCAACTGCAGGCGCTCACGCTGCTTGCCGATACGCTCGGCGAATGCTGACTGACGCTGAGCGTGGCGCGGGCGAATCGCCTCCAGACGCGCCTGCACCTCGGTTTTGTGAATGCGCGTCGATGCAGCACGTACGGCCTGTACCGCACGGCAGGCTTCCAGCGCGGCCTGAACAGCGGCGTCGTCCGGCGCCTCCAGTGCCCTGCCGAGCACGGCGACCTCCTGGCACTTCTGTACGGCGAAGGCCAGCCAGCTCTTCAGTTCGGCATCGAGCTGATCTTCACGCGCCAGGTCCACCGGGCTGTGCAGCAGCGAGCAGGACGGCGCCACCCACAAGCGCTGGCCCAGACGTTCGTGAGCGTGACGCAACACTTCGAGGGCCTTGTCCAGATCGCAGCGCCAGACGTTGCGGCCGTTGACCAGGCCCAGCGACAACACTTTATAAGCCGGCAGGCGGTCGAGGATGGTCGGGTACTGCTCCGGCGCCCGCACCAGATCGATATGCAGGCCATCCACCGGCAGGTTGGCGGCCAGGCCGAGGTTGTCTTCCAGGCCACCGAAGTAGGTGGCGATCAGCTTCTTGCAGGGTTCGCGCTGGATCAGGTTGTAGGCTCGCTCGAAGGCGTTTTTCCAGTCCTGCGGCAGGTCGAGCACCAGGATCGGCTCGTCGATCTGCACCCACTCCACGCCCTGCGCGGCCAGGCGCTGGAGAATCTCGCCATACACCGGCAGCAGGCGCTCGAGCAGTTCCAGCTTGTCGAAACCGGCGCCTTTAGCCTTACCCAACCATAAATAGGTCAGCGGGCCGATCAGCACCGGTTTTACCTGGTGGCCAAGGGTGTTCGCCTCCTCCACTTCCTCGAACAACTGCTCCCAGCTCAGGGCGAACTGCTGGTCAATGCCGAACTCCGGTACCAGGTAGTGGTAGTTGGTATCGAACCATTTGGTCATCTCTTGGGCATGGGCACCACCGCAGCAAGTACCACTGCTCTTGTTTGCAACGGCCCCACGGGCCATGGCGAACAGCGTCTCCAGCGTCGGTTTGCCAGCCGCAGGGCGGAAGCGCTCGGGAATCACACCGAAGGCCAGCGAATGGCCAAGCACCTGGTCGTACCAGGCAAAGTCGCCCACCGGCAGCAGATCGATGCCGGCATCCTTCTGCAGTTGCCAATGCTCGGCCCGCAGGCGCTGGCCAACGGCGCGCAGCCCGGCTTCATCCAGCTCACCTCGCCAGTGCGCTTCGAGCGCCTTTTTCAGTTCGCGGTAGCGACCGATACGTGGGAAACCGAGGGAATGGGACAGGGCCATGACTTAACGCTCCACAATGAATCGAGATGGCGCCATTCTCGGCATCGGCCATGAGTGAGACAAACTCAAGATTTTCGTCTTGATCTAAAGATTTACTCATGTAGGCTGTATGAAGCATTTTCATCCAGCACCGAAACTGGATGAGTGAAACCTTTGCAGAGACCCGCCATGCTCGAACTACGCCACCTGAAAACCCTGCATGCCCTGCGCGAGACCGACAGCCTGGTCGAAGCCGCCGAACGCCTGCACCTGACCCAGTCAGCGCTGTCACACCAGTTCAAGGAGCTGGAGGAGCGCCTGGGTCTGCAACTGTTCGTACGCAAGACCAAGCCGGTGCGTTTCACCAGCGCAGGCCTGCGCCTGCTGCAACTGGCCGACGCCGCCCTGCCCTTGCTACGTGGCGCCGAACGCGACCTGGCGCGCCTGGCCGGTGGCACCGCCGGCCGCCTGCACATGGCCATCGAGTGCCACAGCTGCTTCCAATGGCTGATGCCGACCATCGACCAGTTCCGCGATGCCTGGCCGGAAGTGGAGCTGGACCTGGCCTCGGGCTTCTCCTTCGCCCCGCTGCCGGCGCTGGCCCGTGGCGACCTGGATCTGGTGGTGACTTCAGATCCCATCGAACTGGCTGGCATCACCTATGTGCCGCTATTCACCTATGAGGCCCAGCTGGCGGTCGCCAATCAGCATCGCCTGGCGTCCAAGGCCTATATCCAGCCCGAGGATCTGGTCAGGGAAACCCTGATCACCTACCCCATCGAGCGCGACCGCCTGGACATCTTCACCCGCTTCCTCGAACCGGCCGATGTCGAGCCGGCGCAGGTGCGCACTTCCGAGCTGACGGTCATGATGATGCAGCTGGTCGCCAGCGGCCGTGGCGTATGCGGTCTGCCCAACTGGGCGCTGCACGAGTACAGCTCGCGCGGCTACGTCAGCGCCAAGCGCCTGGGCGAGAAAGGTTTGTACTGCACGCTGTACGCAGCGATCCGCAGCGACATGCTCGACGCCCCCTTCATGCGTGATTTCCTGCTGACCGCCAAGGACACCTCCTTCGCCAGCCTCGAAGGTGTCAGCGTGGCGCGCTAAGCGCCGCCCTCATAAGGTAGCTGGCAGTCGAGCGAATTTTTTGGCTGTCGGCATGCTTGGCCCAGTGACGCTGCTGTAAACACCTCGCATCTGGCGCAGCCCTCAGCCCAGGTGGCAGCCCGCAATTGCCTTGTTACAACTCCCCGCTTGCCGCATCGTGACCAACAGTCATAGCATGACCGCCGGTCACAACACTCCGCGGAATGCCCATGCGCTACCAGGATCAACTCTTCCAGCAACGGGAAAACGCCCTGCTCGAATCCGCTCGCCAGTTGTTCCAGAACGACTCCTGGGACCGCGTCACCATCGCCGAGGTGGCGCGTCACGCGGGTATCGGCAAAGGCACCGTGTACAAACACTTCACCAGCAAGGAAGCGCTCTACGCGCGAATGGTGCTGGACTGCTCGCGCCAACACCTGGCCGAACTGCAGGAAGTCGCCCGCAGCGCACCCACGCAAGAGGCCATGCGCCGAGTGATTCGCCGCGCCTTCGAGCAGCTGCAGGCCGACCCACTGCAAGCGCAGCTTTGCCTGCTGTGTGACCGCCCGGCCTTTCAGGAACGCCTTGAACAACCCTACCGCGAACAGTTCATCGAGCTGGAAGGCCAGTACATGTATCTGTTCAGCGGCCTTCTACAGAGCAGCTTCCGCGACCTGCAACTGTCTCCCGCACACTGCCAGCATCTGCTCTGGGGCGTGGAGGCTTGCGTGAATGGCGTCATGGCGCGCATCGCCTCCGGTGGTTTCGCGCACTGGACCGAATACATCGAACTGGACGCGTATTTCGATCGCGTTACCGACTTCATCATCGCCGGCCTGCAGGGCCAGGCCGCCGCGCTGCTGGCAGCGCCCGCCATCAACGAGTAAGCCATCCATGTTCGCGCAATTCAGCAAACGTCCCTGGATCATCGCCGTCGTCATCGCCATCGTGCTGCTGCTCTGGCTGCTCAGTGGAGACCGCTTCGTCGCACGCGACGACATACCGGCCGAGCCCGATAAACCAGCCACGAGCGCCGAACTGGTGCGGGTGGAGGTGACATGGCTGGAAGCCCAGCCCATGCAGCGCCAGCATGTCGTGCAGGGCCAGATCGAGGCCTGGCGCCGGGTGGAGCTACGCGCCCAGGTCAGCGGCAGCGTGCAGAACCTGGATCAGGACAAGGGCAACCGCGTCGCCGCCGACCAGTTGCTGCTCAGCCTCTCGCCAGATGACCGCCCAGCCCAGGTTGCACGCAGCGAGGCTGACGTCCGGCAACGGCAAAGCGACGTTACCGCCGCCAAACGCCTGCGTGAACGCAGTCTGGTATCGGCCAACGAACTGATGCGTTTGGAAAGCGAGCTGGCCAAGGCCCGCGCCGAACTCGACAGCGCCCGCCTGCAACTGCGCAACACCAAGGTGAAAGCGCCGTTCGCCGGCATCTATGACCAGCGTATGGTCGAACTGGGCGACTTCGTCCAACCCGGGCAGAGCCTGTTGACCCTGGTGGACATCGACCGCCTCAAGGTCAGCGCGCAGATCGCCCAGCAGCAGGTCACCCAGCTCGAACTGGGCCAGCCGGTGAAGGTGGAACTGCTTGACGGCCGCACCCTACAGGGTGAACTGCACTTCATTGCCGCGGCAGCCGACCCAGGCTCGCGCAGCTTCCGCATCGAAGTCAAGGTGGACAACCCGGACGGCCTGCGCCTGGCGGGTGCCAGCGCCACGCTGCATATCCAGACTGGTGAAGCCATGGCTCATCGTCTGTCCCCTGCCCTGCTCAGCCTGGACGAAAACGGCCGCCACGGCGTCAAGTGGGTCAACGATGCGCAGCGCGTGGAGTTCACCCCGGTGGATCTGATCAGCGTCGACAACCAGGGCGCCTGGGTCAGCGGCCTGCCGCCCAAGGTGGCGTTGATCACCCTTGGCCAGGGATTCGTCCAGCCTGGTCAGCAGGTGAAGACGCAACTCGCGACCGAGGACAGCTGAGATGCACGCACTGATCGCCGCCGCGCTCGACCGCAGCCGCACCACCATCCTCATCCTGCTGTTCCTGCTCTGCGGCGGGCTGGTGGCCTACATCGCCATGCCCAAGGAGTCCAACCCCGACGTCACCATCCCGATGATCTACGTTTCGGTGACGCTCGAAGGCATCAGCCCGGAAGATGGTGAACGCCTGCTGGTGCGCCCGCTGGAGCAGGAGCTGCGCAGCCTGGAAGGGGTCAAGGAAATGCGCTCGATGTCCAGCGAGGGTCATGCCTCGGTGATCCTCGAGTTCGATGCCGGCTTCGATGCCAAGGTGGCGCTGGCCGATGTCCGCGAGAAGGTCGACACTGCTCGCAGCAAGCTGCCTGAAGAGGCCGACGAGCCGACCGTTAACGAAGTCAACGTGGCGCTGTTCCCGGTACTGTCGGTGGGCTTGTCTGGACCGATTGCCGAGACCGAGTTGGTATACATCGCCCGGCGCCTGAAGGAGAACATCGAGGGCATCGCCGAGGTGCTGTCGGTGGAAATCGGTGGCGACCGCGAGGACCTGCTGGAAATCGTCGTCGATCCGCAAGTGCTGGACAGCTACGGCATCGACTACAACGAACTGTTCAACCTGGTCAGCCGCAACAACCGCCTGGTCGCTGCCGGCAGCCTGGACACCGGCGCCGGGCGCATGAGCATGAAGGTGCCCGGCGTCATCGAAGACCTTGAAGACGTGATGCGCATGCCGATCAAGGTAGTTGGCGACAGTGTGGTCACCTTCGCCGACGTCGCCACCATCCGCCGAACCTTCAAGGACCCCACCGGTTTCGCCCGTATCAATGGCCAGCCGGCCATCGTGCTGGAAGTGGCCAAACGCAGCGGTGCCAACATCATCGAGACCATCGATCAGGTCAAGGCGCTGATGGAACGGGCCAAGCCCTTGCTGCCGCCGGGCGTGGAAGTCAGCTACATCATGGACCAGTCGCAGGAGGTACAGAGCATGCTCGGCGACCTCCTCAACAACGTGCTGACCGCCATCGTTCTGGTACTGATCCTAGTCGTGGCGAGCATGGGCATGCGCTCGGCGCTGCTGGTCGGCTTGACCATTCCCGGCGCCTTCCTCAGCGGCATCCTGCTGATCTGGATGCTCGGTTTCACCCTCAATATCGTGGTGCTGTTCAGCCTGATTCTGGTAGCGGGCATGCTGGTGGATGGGGCCATCGTCGTTTCCGAGCTGGCCGACCGCTATCTGCAGCAAGGCCAGACGCCTCGTCAGGCCTGGGCCAATGCCGCGACACGAATGGCCTGGCCGGTAATCGCCTCCACCGCCACCACCCTGGTGGTGTTCCTGCCGCTACTGTTCTGGCCCGGCGTGGTCGGCCAGTTCATGAAGTACCTTCCAGCGACCGTGATTCTCTGCCTGCTGGCCTCGCTGGCGATGGCGCTGATATTTCTACCCGTGCTCGGCGCCGTTACCGGCGGCCAGGCACACCCACAAGCCGCCAGCGCCAATCGTGCCGGCAACGCCTACCGCAATCTGCTGGCCACGCTGCTCAAGCGCCCCGGCCTGACCCTGCTCGGCATGCTCGCGCTGATCGCCTTGATCTATGTCGGCTACGGGCGCTTCAACCATGGCGTGGAATTCTTCCCCGACGTAGAACCGGAAAGCGCGCAGATCTGGGTGCGCGCACGCGGCGATCTTTCAGTGCAGGAGAAGGACGCCCTGCTCCAGCAGGTGGAAAAACAGGTGATCGGCATGCCTGAGGTCAAGGCGCTGTATGCACGCTCCCTGGCTCAGCCGGAAGGGCAGCAGGGCCAACTCGGCGCCGACGTGGTCGGCACCTTGCAGTTCCAGTTCGTCGACTGGCACCAGCGCCGCCCGGCCAAGGACATTCTCGCCGAAATGAGCCAGCGCACCGCCGGCATTCCCGGCGTCGTCCTGGAGTTCCGCAAGCAGGAACAGGGGCCCACAGACGGCAAGCCGGTGAAGCTGCAGATCAGCTCACTGGACCCGACACTGGGCGAGCAGTGGGTCGAGCGTATTCGCGACGAGATGCAAAACCTCGGCGGTTTCGTCGATATAGAGGACGATCGTGCCCTGCCCGGCATCGAGTGGCGCATCAAGGTTGATCGCGAGGCAGCCGCACGCTTCGGCGCCGATGTGCTCAGCGTCGGCAACGCGGTGCAGATGATCACCAACGGTCTGAAGCTGGCCACCTACCGGCCAGAAGATGCCACCGATGAAGTCGACATTCGCGTGCGCCTGCCCGGCAACTGGCGCTCGCTCGACCAGCTCGGTCGCCTGACGCTCAACACGCCTGCTGGCCAGGTGCCGCTGAGCAACTTCGTGGACCTGCAGCCTGCGCCCAAGGTCGGCACACTGCGCCGCGTCGATGGCGATCGCACCATCACTCTACAGGCCGACCTGGCCGAGGGCGCGCGGCTGGACGAACGGCTCAAGGCACTGCGCGAAGCGCTCGGTGATGTACCAGCCGAGGTCCAGGTGAAATTCGCCGGTGAAGATGCCGATCAGCGTGAAGCGGCCACCTTCCTGATGACCGCCTTCGTCGTCGCCATCTTCCTTATGGCGATCATCCTGGTGACCCAGTTCAACAGCCTGTATCAGGCAGCACTGGTGCTCTCTGCCATCGTCCTGTCCACCGCCGGCGTGCTGATGGGCCTGCTGGTCAACGGCCAGTCGTTCGGCATCGTCATGGTCGGCATGGGCCTGATCGCCCTGGCCGGTATCGTGGTGAACAACAACATCATCCTGATCGACACCTACAACCAGCTACGCCGCCAGGGCCTGGAGCCGCGCGAAGCGGCGCTGGAAACCGGCTGCCTGCGTCTGCGACCAGTGCTGCTCACCGCGGTGACCACGATTCTCGGCCTGATGCCGATGGTGCTCAGCATCAACGTCGACCTGGTCACCCCGAGCCTCGGCTTTGGCGCCCCCTCGACCCAGTGGTGGACACAGCTGTCGAGCGCCATCGCCGGGGGCCTGGCCTTCGCCACGGTGCTGACCCTGCTGCTGACCCCCTGCATGCTGGTACTGGGTGCCCGCTTCGAGCGTCGCCCGCCACTACTGGAGACCTATGACACCGACCTACTCGACCTGCCCGAACATCTGATTGCTCGTGGCGAGGGAAAGTCGTATCTGCAACGCACCGACTGATGGGCCAAACGAGACATGGCAAAACGCCAGATATCACCTAGGCTAGACAGCAACGACGATTAAGGGCGGGGATGGAAAGATCGCAGGGATGCTCTTATGAGGCCAAGCGAGTAATGCGCTCGCAAAAAACAACAAAGCCCTCCAAAAGAGGGCTTTGTTGTTTCCGCTCGCCTCGCATCAGCCAGCGCAAGCAATGAACACCGAGCTAACGAAGTGTATGGGGTCGGCATCCTGCCTGTTGGCCACTTCGTTAGCCCGGTGACCGGAGAGTAGATCAGGCAATGGCGTTGTGCCAAGCCTCAAGGCGAAGCATTTTTGCATAGGGGCCCCAAACAGCTCGAAATGGCTAGAAACGCTGAAACTGCGCTCAGAAAAGAAGATCGCCTGCATTGCCTTTGATCAGCCGACGCGCATCTTACTAGTAGGAGCCAGCCATTCTCGTCAATGCTCAACGCTGATGCCCGGATGCTACCCTGGTGGTCCTTGAATGTTCGAGCAGGAAAAGGCCGCGTGCCTACCCGCAACAATCAATCCCGTGTGGACCGCCGGGTACGTGGACGCGGAAAGTGGCAATGCCTATAGAAACCGGGCATTCCCTCAAGAAAGGAAAAGCCCCCGGCGTGAAAGGCCGGGGGCAATCGGTCAACGACTGGCTACTTCGATGTGAGTCTCGCTCGAGACCTCGGCCTGCCTAAGGGCATGTTCGACCACCACCGTTTCGATACTGCGAACGCTGACGCCCAAACGCTTTTTCGCGACGGCCAGACCATAAGCAGCCAGCTCGTCGCTGTCGAGGTCATTGGCCAGCGGCGGCACCTGAACCAGCAGCACGCCATCGTTCATGAGCGTCACTTGCAAACTCAGGCTCTGCCCGTTGGCCAAGGCTACCGAGCCCTCGGCCGATCGCGCACCCGCACGCTGCAGGACTGGCGCCTGGCGACTGCCAGTATCGGCCAGTTCAAGTGTGATGCTACTGCCCAGGTCGGTGGCAGCGTACTGTCCCTCGCTACGCAGCGGCTCGCCGGCACGGGTGCGGTAGATGTCCAGACTCTTGCGCACTGCGGGCTCGGAGCGCCCATCGGCCAGCGCCAGACTCATCCGGCCATTACCTGAGAGCACTGCATCCTGTAGCACCAGAGCATCGCCAGTGGTCAGGCCCACCGGACTGGTGGCCAGGCTTGGCGTATCACTGAACAGCACTGTGGACGGCAACGGCTGAACCGAGGCAGGTTCGAGCACAACCAGCTGATTATCTGGGCGTTTGACCGCGTCGCCGGTGCCATTAGCGCCCTCAGGCGCGTTGATCAGGCCGGCCGGCGGTAGGAACGGCTGCTGGATGCTGGCCACGCCGATCACAGGCTGATCAGACAATTGATAGTTACCAGCATCATCACCGAGCAATTGCAGGTCAGTGATGCTCACCGTCTTGCCCTGCCCTGCAGCCGGGGAGTCGAACGTGGCATTGCCCGTTGCTCCCACAGTATCGCCATCAATAATCCCATCAAGCGCAATGTCGCGGATGATTGCAGTACTAAGGCCGTCATAGGGCTTATCGGCAATATCGACTATCGCGGTCAGTACCTTACGGTCGATATCGGCTTTGCCGATTTCGGCGTCGGTGTCGAAGGTATAGTTGTTGGCCTCTTTGCCGGTCAGAGTGATGCCTGAACCAGTAACGGATTTATCCTGACCAGCATTCTTGTCGTTGAATGTGCCAGTGCCCGAGATGTCCACCTTGCCTTTATCACCATCGACTATACCCACTAGCGAGACGTTGCTCAGGTTCGCGATGTTGGTGCCGTCGTAGGTCTTGTTGGCCACATCGGCGTTGGCGGTCAGCAGCTTGCGATCGATATTCGCCTTGCCGATCTCGGCGTCGCTGTCGAAGGCGTAGTTGTCGGCCTCTTCGCCGGTCAGGGCGATGCCTGAGCCGGTGACGGACTTGTCCTGCCCGGCATTCTTGTCGCTGAACGCGCCAGTGGTGCCGGAGGTACCTACCTTGCCTTCATCACCATCGACGATGCCCACCAGCGAGACGTTGCTCAGGTTCGCGGTGGTGGTGCCGTCGTAGGTCTTGTTGGCCACATCGGCGTTGGCGGTCAGCAGCTTGCGATCGATATTCGCCTTGCCGATCTCGGCGTCGCTGTCGAAGGCGTAGTTGTCGGCCTCTTCGCCGGTCAGGGCGATGCCTGAGCCGGTGACGGACTTGTCCTGCCCGGCATTCTTGTCGCTGAACGCGCCAGTGGTGCCGGAGGTACCTACCTTGCCTTCATCACCATCGACGATGCCCACCAGCGAGACGTTGCTCAGGTTCGCGGTGGTGGTGCCGTCGTAGGTCTTGTTGGCCACATCGGCGTTGGCGGTCAGCAGCTTGCGATCGATGTCCGCCTTGCCGATCTCGGCGTCGGTGTCGAAGGCGTAGTTGTCGGCCTCTTCGCCGGTCAATGCGATGCCCGAGCCGGTGACGGACTTGTCCTGCCCGGCATTCTTGTCGCTGAACGTACCGGTAGTGCCGGAAGTGCCAACCTTGCCTTCATCACCATCGACAATACCCACCAGCGAAACGTTGCTCAGGTTCGCGGTGGTGGTGCCGTCGTAGGTCTTGTCGGCTACATCGGCGTTGGCGGTCAGCAGCTTGCGGTCGATATTCGCCTTGCCGATCTCGGCGTCGGTGTCGAAGGCGTAGTTGTCGGCTTCCTCGCCGGTCAGGGCGATGCCCGAACCGGTGACGGACTTGTCCTGCCCGGCGTTCTTGTCGCTGAACGCGCCAGTGTTGCCGGAGGTGCTTACCTTGCCTTCGTCGCCATCGACGATGCCCACCAGCGAGACGTTGCTCAGGTTCGCGGTGGTGGTGCCGTCGTAGGTCTTGCCCGCTACATCGGCATTGGCGGTCAGCAGCTTGCGGTCGATATTCGCCTTGCCGATCTCGGCGTCGCTGTCGAAGGCGTAGTTGTCGGCTTCCGCGCCGGTCAGAGCAATGCCCGAGCCGGTCACGGACTTGTCCTGCCCCGCGTTCTTGTCGCTGAACGCACCAGTGGTGCCGGAGGTGCCCACCTTGCCTTCATCGCCGTCGACGATGCCCACCAGCGAAACGTTGCTCAGGTTCGCGGTGGTGGTGCCGTCGTAGGTCTTGTTGGCCACATCGGCGTTGGCGGTCAGCAGCTTGCGATCGATATTCGCCTTGCCGATCTCGGCGTCGCTGTCGAAGGCGTAGTTGTCGGCCTCTTCGCCGGTCAATGCGATGCCCGAGCCGGTGACGGACTTGTCCTGCCCGGCATTCTTGTCGCTGAACGTACCGGTAGTGCCGGAAGTGCCAACCTTGCCTTCATCACCATCGACAATACCCACCAGCGAAACGTTGCTCAGGTTCGCGGTGGTGGTGCCGTCGTAGGTCTTGTCGGCTACATCGGCGTTGGCGGTCAGCAGCTTGCGGTCGATATTCGCCTTGCCGATCTCGGCGTCGGTGTCGAAGGCGTAGTTGTCGGCTTCCTCGCCGGTCAGGGCGATGCCCGAACCGGTGACGGACTTGTCCTGCCCGGCGTTCTTGTCGCTGAACGCGCCAGTGTTGCCGGAGGTGCTTACCTTGCCTTCATCACCATCGACGATGCCCACCAGCGAGACGTTGCTCAGGTTCGCGGTGGTGGTGCCGTCGTAGGTCTTGCCCGCTACATCGGCGTTGGCGGTCAGCAGCTTGCGGTCGATGTCCGCCTTGCCGATCTCGGCGTCGGTGTCGAAGCTGTAGTTGTCGGCTTCCGCGCCGGTCAGGGCGATACCCGAACCGGTCACGGACTTGTCCTGCCCGGCGTTCTTGTCGCTGAACGCGCCGGTCGTGCCGGAGGTGCCCACCTTGCCTTCATCACCGGCGACCACACCCACCAGTGCGACGTTGCTCAGGTTCGCGGTGGTGGTGCCATCGTAGGTCTTGCCCGCTACATCGGCGTTGGCGGTCAGCACCTTGCGGTCGACCTGCCCGACGTCGCCACTCACGCTGGAAGCGTCGACCTGGTAGCCATAGACCTTGACGTTGCCGTTGGTGGCCTCGGACACCTCGACATCGTCCACGGTGACCTGCTTGCCCGCGCCGGCATTCTTGTCGGCGTAGTAGGCATTGCCGAAGGACAGCACGTCGATGGTGTCGCCATCGATGGCGCCGCTCATGGCGAAATTGGCGTCGCTGACACTGGCGGCGGCATTGCCGTCATAGGTCTTGCGAACCTCGCCCTGCAGTTCCACCGTCACCTTCGGCGCATAGCGGTAAAGATGGCCGTTGCCGCTGCCCAGCACGGTATCGCCATACTGCGCGGCGTACTGCTTGAAGGCCACGTCCAGGCCACCGCGCATGTCATCCAGCGGGCTGCTGGAATAGGTCAGCCAGCGACCATTGCTGGCGGAAAGCGCGTTGGCACCGGCCTGGTTGACGAAGTTGCGCTCGGCCACCAGCACCACGGCATCGCCGCTGCCTTGCGCGGTCACGGTGCCGCCGCTGCCGATCACCACGTCGCCGACGCCCGCCTGGGCCAGCACATGCCCACTGCCATTGCTGTTGCTCAGCGCACCATCGACCTGGATGCTGCCGTTGAGCAGCGACAGGTTGTTGTTGGCATTGAAGCTGAAGCCGGAGGAGTCGACCGTGGTGGTGCCGGTGCCATCAGCGCGACCGATGGTGAGATTCTTGATGCCCACCAGCTTGCTGATATCGGTGGCCGGCGCGTTGCCGTCCAGGAAGATACCGCCACCAGCACTGCCACTGCTGCTGTTGAGCAGGATGTTGGTGGTGACGTCGTACGGCTCCAGACGGATGCTGGCGGTGGTCAGGTTCTGCAAGGTGGCCTGGGTGAAGTCGACGTTATTGGCGCGCAGCGTCAGCAGATCATTGCCAGTGTCGAGATTGACGATGCTGGTGAAGTTGATTGATCCGTCCGTGAACACGGAAGCCCCCCCCTTCATCGTCAAGGGGGTACTGAAGTTCACGTCACCACTCAAGCTCAGGAGACCCGCTAGCTGCTTTTCACCCGTCGAGGTACCAAGCCCCTTGGTCCCCATGGCATCACCAAAATACAGGCGGCCAGTGCCAAGGGTTATGTCTCCACTCAAGGTAGCTACACTGTTGTAGGTATTGGAACCGCGCGTAGTGTCCCCGAACGATAGATACAGGTTGCCGCCACGCGTGGTGATTGGAGTGGTAATGCTCAAATCACCTCGGCCGCCGGTGTCAGAATCGCTGGACAGTCGTATATAGCCGCCCTCGGTGGACAGTGAGCCGGCGATCGTCAATCCATCGGCACCCAACAGGGTGATGCTGCCGGCACCGGGCGTGCCGCTGCCGATCACGCTGACATCGTGATCCGGCAGGTCAGCCAGCGCCGGATTCACCCCCGCGCCCTTGGCCACGAGGTTGAACACGCCATCGATCGAACCGGTACGGGTGCCGCCGGCCTGCATGTAGATGCTGCCGCTGCCGGAAACTTCCAGTGTGTTGCTGCTGTTGGCGAAGCTGATGGAGGTAGCGGTATTGCCGCTGTTGATCACCTCGGCCCGGAAGCTGACGTCGTCCTGCATGCTGATGGTGCCATCGCCGCCGTTTTGGTTCAGGTCGGCGAAATGAATGCTGGTGGTGGCCTGCAGCAGTACATTGGCCGTTTGCGCTTCCAGATTCTTCTCGTACACCGTCACGTTGCCGGTGCTGGCACTCAGATCGCCGTCCGTACCGTTGCCGCCGGAAACGATGATATTGGTCGGATCCAGCAGCAGGTCACCCGTGCGCCCTTTGCTCGCGCGGGCATCGGTCTTGCCGGCATAGTGCAGGGTCTGCTTGCCGGAGACCTCGGCCTTGCCGCCGTTGCCAGCCTGCTCGCCACCACGGATCGAGATATCGCCGGCAAAACGGTTGTCGCCATCGGCCCAGAACACCACCGTGCCGCCGTCGCCAGCCTGGGTGGCATCGGCCTTGACCTTCACGTTGCGCTCGACCGTCACCTGGGTGGCATTGGCCACCGTGGCATCCTGGCCTTGCCAGCCACCACCGACCTTGATCGTGCCGCCGCCGGTCGCGCCGCTGGCATCGAGCGTAGCATCGGCCACGGCGATGCGCTCGCCGGTGACCACGATGCTGCCGCCCTTGCCCTGTTCGGAAGACACGTCAAGGGTGCCGGCAACCTGGGTCAGGCCACCCTCGGCATCACCGTCGAGCAGAATGCGACCACCGCGCTCCACCAGCCCCTTGGCCTCGATGACGCCGGTGTTGTTGATGACGCTGCTGAGCAGCGCATCGGCCGAGCGCGCGCTCAGCGACACCAGGCCACCGTCGGCGCTGATCTGCCCGTCATTGCGCACTGCGGCGTCCAGAACGCCACGCTCGACATTGACGCCCACCAGGCCATCGCCCTGGAAATCCAGGCTGACCTTGTCACCCGCCGCGAGCACGGTGCTGCCGCCGGGCGTATGAATGCTGCCGCTGTTGCCGACCTGCGGGCCGATCAGCGCCACCATGCCACCCGGCGCGGTGTTCACGATGCCCTGGTTGATGACCGCACCAGCCCCTGCACCACCACTCAAGGTGGTCTTGCCGGCAAGAAAGTCCTGGTCGCTGATCTGCAGCGACGAGGCGACCAGCCCGCCCACGTTGACCTCGGCACCCTTGCCGATCACCACGCCGTTCGGGTTGAGCAGCCACACCTGGCCGTTGGCGTCGAGCTTGCCGAGAATCTGGCTGGCATTGCCGCCGCCGATCACCCGGTTCAGCGCGATGCTGTTGGCACCGGGCTGGTGGAAGGTCACGCTGGCATCGGCGCCGATATCGAAACTGTTCCAGTTGGTGACCAGCTTGCCTGTGTGCTGATCGACCACCATATGGCTGCCGTTCTGCGAGATGTTGCCGCTACCACCGACTACGCTTGCGCCCGTGGGCAGGTCGGCCGCCAGTACGGCGCCGCTGCCGAGCAGGCTGACGGCAGCGAGGACGCCGACCACACCGCCACGTTTGCCGCGTGCGGTCGAGTGTTCTGCAACGGCAACGAACGCCTGGTCGGCGTCGCTCCAGACAAGACGGTAAAGATGATTCAACGAAGCGCGCTTCATGGTGTGCTCCTAAAATTCGTAGAGGGCCGCAATGGGCCGGATCAGAATGCGTACGAGGCCTGGATCCAGGCGCGCCAGTCACTGGAGCGGCTGTCGGCATCCAGGCCGGAAAGGCTGCGCCCCGGGTTGTTGTCCAGAGTGCGCGCGACGGCGGTACGCAAGCTGAAGCTGCCGGCCCACAGGTTGGCGCCAACGCCTACGGCATGCAGGTCGTAACGGTTGGTGTCACCGGCGTTGTTGATCGAGCCCGGCCAGGGATCCTGATGCAGCCAGATGCGCCCGCTATCGACGAAGCCCAGGCCCTGCAGCACCACGCCAAGCAGGTTCAGATCGATGTTGCGGCGCAGCTCCAGCGTCGCCAGCCAGCCCTGGTCACCCGAGGCCTCACCCACCGGATAGGCACGTACACCGGCCGGGCCACCGAGCAGGAATTTCTCCGAGGAATCGAGGTTGTCACCGGACCACTGCGCGGAAAGGCCGCCGAACAGCGTCCAGGGGCTACCGGCGCCCAGGCTCTGCAGGCGCGACAGGCGCAGGTTGAGCTTGTGGAAGCTACCGTCACTGCCGGCACCGACGCGGTCGGCGAACTGATCGTCGCGGTTGCCCGAGAGGTCGAGTTCACCCAGGGTCAGCGCCAGCATAGCCTCCGTCACACCGCCGCCAGCCAGCGAGTCGAAGCGGTTGCCGCTCATGCCCAGGATCACATTGTTCAGCTCGCGATCACGCAGGTTGATGCCCAGCGCCTCGTCCTCGAGCGCCTTGTGCTCGTAGGTGGCGGACAGGTCGAGGTTCTGCAGGCGCGAGCGGATCAGCGGGTAGCTCAGGCCCAGCGAGCCGCTGCGGGCGTTGCCGCGCAGATCCAGGGGGCGGAATTGCTCCTGGTCGACTTCATAGCGCAGGTAGGAGCCGGCGGCGTTCAGGCGCAGGCCCGAGGCATTCAGCGGCAGGCTGTAGGAGGCACCGACGATGTCGGTGCCGGTGCTCTTGCTCAGGCCGAGACTGAACTGATCGCCGATACCCAGCGGATCATTCAGGCTGACCTGGGCATTGGCGCGGGCGGTGCCCGTGCTGCGGTTGCCATAGTTGTCGGCCGACACGCCACCCGACACCAGCGGGCCGCGCTTGGCGTTGATCAGCAGGCGGCTGGTGCCCGGCTCGGTGCCCACATCCAGCGCGGATTGCGCGCTGACACCTGGCTGGTCGTTGATCAGCAGCAGCGCGCGTTCCAGATCTTCGGCGTGCAGTACCTTGCCCTCGGGCAAGGCGGCAGCGGCGATCTGGCGCAGGCGTTCGGGAGAGCTGCGGGTGTCGCCCTGCACTTCGATGCGCGAGGTGCCGGATTGCAGGCGACCCTTGATCAGGGCGATCTCCAGTTCCCCGTCGGTGAGATCCTGGCGTGGCAGGTAGGCACGCGCCAGCACGTAACCGCGACCGCGCAGGTAGCGGGTCAGGCTTTCGACCAGTTGTTGCAGGCCGGCGTGATCCAGGGTCTTGCCCAGTACCGGCTTGGTCAGTTCCTGCAGGTTCTCGGCCTCGGCCAGTTCGGTATCGCCGCTGAAGCGAATGGCCTTGAGCTGCACGCGCAGGCCGGAGTCCGTTGGCCGGCCGCTGGTGCCGGAGGGCAACTCGATGGCTGCGGGTGGCTGGGTGGAACGCGGCTCCGAAGGTCGCGTCTGCTGATGCTCGTTGAGCAACTGACCGGCGTCCGGCAGCACCTGCGCAAGCGCTAGCTGGGCGGTAGCGGTACCGGCCAGCACGATGGCGCAATGCAGCAGATGCTTACCCGCACGAACGGAATCCTTGTGAGGAACTGGCATCGTACAACTCCATGAAGATTGGGGAACCACTCACCAGCCATTGGCTGGGAGTGAAGAGCCCGCGGAGTCTAAGCACGCCGTCAAGCGGTCAATTTTGCATGGCCGGACAGGAGTTTTGCCGCAGCGGACGCACCACGAAATGACGACGAAAGGCATGCCGAAAGGGCGTTGCAGAGGCGTGACAAAGGCTCGGGAGGGCGAACCGATGCTTTTTAGTAGCGCGCGCGCAGGGTCATTCCAAGGCTGCGCGGCGCACCCGGCAACAGGCCGTAGTCACCGGAACCCAGGGTGGCGTAGAAGGCGCTGGCGTAATCCTGGTCAAAGAGGTTGCGCGCCCACAGCTCCACGGCCCAGCGCTGGTCGGCCTGGCCGATGCCCAGGCGCAGGTCGGTCAGGCCGTAAGCCGACTGGTAGCTGCCGGTGCCGCGCTCCAGCACACCGTAGTAGCCACTGCGCCAGCTGTAATCGAGCGCACCGAACAGCTCCAGCCCGGCTTCCAGCGGCCTGCGGTAATCGACCCCGCTGGCCAGGCTCCAGCGCGGCGCATTGAACAGTCGCTTGCCGGACAGGTCGCACGACCACGCCCCGCTTTCCGGCGGGCAGGGCGCATTGTCGAAGGAGCGGTAGCGCGCATCGTTCAAGGCCAGGCCCAGGTGCCACGCTACCTGAGACGTCAGTTGCAGGCGCCCGTCCACCTCGATGCCACGCAGGCGCACCTTGCCAACGTTGATCAGGCTGTCGCGCAGCGGCGGTGACAGTTCGTCGGCCGGCTCGCTGTTGCTGAGCGCCTGGTAGTCGTCCACGTCGGTCTGGTACAGCGCCACGTCGAGTGCGAGGCGTTCGTCCCACCAGCGGCTCTTGATGCCCACCTCCAGCGCCGTCGCACGCTCGGCGTCGAACACCGGGGCAATGGCATCGCCAGTGACCTCCAGGTTGATGCCACCGGCCTTGTAACCCCTCGACCAGCGCGCATAGCCCATCAGCGCGTCATTGAACTGATAACTGAGCGCCAGTTGCCCAGAAAGGTTGTTCTCCGTGATGCGGTTGCGCCGCTCATAGGCGCCGCCCAGGGCGATATCGCGCAGCAGTTGGCCACCCAGTTGCGACACTGGATCCATACCAAGCGGCGCCAGGCCATCGACCCGCCGGATGATCTCGCCACGTTTGCGCTCGCGGCTGTAACGCAAGCCCGGGGTAATGGCCAAACGCTCCGTGGGGCGCCAGGTGAACTGGCCGAACACGGCCTGGGTGTCGCTATCCTGCCCGCCGCGAAAGTGCTGCTCGGCGCCCTGCAACAGCGAAGGTGGCACCATGCCGGGGGTGATGCCGAGGGCAGTGACCTCCGGCCGGTCGCCGAGGAAGAACGCCGCGGCATCACGGCCGAAGGCCACGTCCACATCCCGTTGCAGCCTCTGTTGCAGGTAGTAGGCGCCCAGCAGGTAATCGAAGCGCTCGCCGAGCGATTGCGCCAGGCGCAGCTCCTGGCTGAACTGGCGATGATCGAGCTCCACCGCCGAGCGTGCCACCGAGAGCGCCATGCTGTCGGCGTCGTAGCGGCTGTCGTAATCCCAGTCGCGGTAGCCGGTGATGCTGGTCAGGGTCAGTTCGTTATCCAGATGCTGGTCGAGCTGTAGGGTCAGGCCGCGCTGCACGGTATGCAGGCTGTTGTCGTCGTTCTGCTCGACGCGGCGGGCAAAGGGCGCCACCGGCAAGGGCTGGTAGCCGACGAAGGCGGCGCGCTGGCGGGTCGTCGCGCTCAGGTGGCTGGCGGTGAGCACCGCGCTTTCATCCTGTACCGCATACTCGCCGATCAGCCGGGCGCTGAAGCGCTCGTTGGGCGCCCACAGCAATTGCCCGCGCAGCCCCTGGCGATCCTGCTCGCCAAGCTGGCGACCATTGAAGTGGTTGTCGATATCGCCGTCGCGGCTCAGGTCATAGACACTCAGGCGCGCCGCCAGCACCTCGTCGATCAGCGGGCCGGACAGGCTGGCGCGGTAGTGGCGCAGGCCATCCTGGCCCATACGCACTTCGCCCTGCCCTTCATTGACGAAGCTCGGCATCCGACTGGTCAGGTTGATCGCCCCCGCCGTGGCGTTCTTGCCGTACAAGGTGGCTTGCGGGCCACGGAGGATTTCCAGCCGGTCGATATCGACGAAATCCTGCGGGATCATGCCCTGGCGCCCCAGGTACACGCCATCGAGGTACACCGCCACGCTGCCATCGAGCCCGTCGTTGGCCGAACTCGACCCCAGGCCACGGATGCCGATGGCGGTATAGCGTGGGTTGGGTGCGCTCAGCATCAAACCCGGCACACGCTGCGCCAGGGCGCCGAGATCATCCAGGCCGGCCTCGCCCAGCCGCTCGCCGTCGACGGCCAGAACGCTGCCCGGCACCTGCCGGGCCGATTCGAGGCGATGGCTGGCCCCCACCACACTGATGTCTTCGAGCTGCAGCACCTCGGTCTCGCCCAGGCCCACGGCAGGCCAGCACGCCACGCAGCACAACGCCACCGTCATCCGCCTCATGACGCCTCCAGGGCCGTGTGCCCTGCCCCGCTCAGCCTGTCGACGCAGGCCAGCAGGTCATTGCTCGAGGCAGGCTTGAGCAGGGTGGCATCGAACCGCAGGTGCGGCGGCATCTGCGCCGGGCGCAGCGCCGGCACCGCCGAGTACAACAGCACCGGCAGCTCGGGCCAGCGCGGGCGCAGTGCGGCAAGCAGTTCCCAGCCATCCATGCCGGGCATGCGCATGTCGGAAATCAGCAGGTCGTAGGGTTCGGCCTGCAGATATTCGAGCACCTGCTGGCCGCTGGAGGCGGTCTGCACCTCGAAGTCGTAGCCCGCCAGCAGATCGCTCAGCCAGTCGCGGTTCTGCGGCAGATCGTCGACGATCAGGATACGCCGGCCGGCGCCTTCGACCTGTACTCCATGGTTCTCGACGAAGCTGCTGTCGAGCTCGTCCTCGCTGGCGCAGGCGAGCGTGAGCTGGAAGCTGAAGCGGCTGCCTGTCGGTTCCAGCCGTTGCAGCTGCAGTTCGCTGCCCATGATCTGCAGCAACTGGGTCACGATCGACAGGCCCAGGCCACTGCCGTCATAGCCCTCCACGCCCTGGCCGCGCTGGAAGGGCTTGAGCAGCCGGTCACGGGCCTGGGTATCGATGCCGATGCCGCTGTCGCTGATGCTGAAGTTCAGCAGCACCTGGCCATCCTCGGCGGGCCGGCCGCTCACCTCGAACACGATCACCCCGTCATGGGTGAACTTGGCGGCATTACCCAGAAGGTTCAGCAGCACCTGGCGCAGGCGGCGCAAATCGGCGCGCACCAGCGGCGGCAGGTCGTCGGCGAAGCGGCACTCGAAGCGATTATTCTGCCGCGAGGCCAGAAAGCCCGCCTCCTCCTCCAGCTCGCGCAAGAATCCGTACAGGTAGCCGGGCGCCAGGATCAGTTCCAGTTGCTGCAACTCGCTGCGGGAGAACTCCAGCAACTCGTCGATCAGCTCCAGTTGCTGGCGGGCGTTGCGCTCCACCTTGCGCGGGAAATCCTCGGCAGCGCCCGCCTGTGCCAGACGCGCATGATCGATGATGCTGACCAACGGCGAACGCAGGTCATGGCTGATGCGCGCCATCAGCGAGCTGCGTGCCTGCAACGATTCGCGCAACTGCCCGGTACGGATCGCGACGGTGCTTTCCAGGCGCTCCTGCTCGGCCTTCTGCTGATGCTCCAGTGCCGTCAGGGCATGCCTTTCGCGGCGGCGACTGCGCACCACCTCGGTGATCAGGGTGCACACCAGAATGGCCACCCCCGGCAAGGTCGAGGACAGGCTGAGCATACTGGCGCGCGCCTGCCAGGGCAGCGTGTCGAGCTGCAGCACGTAGCGCACGAGAAACTGCACCAGCATGAACAGCGGCACGGCCCAGGCCATCCAGCTCAGTTCCAGGCCGCGTCGCCAGGCGGCGATCAGTGTCGCCGGCAGCAGCACGTAGGCCCCCACCCGCGTGCACAACTCTGCAAGCGGCCGCCCCTGCACCGAATCCACCAGCAGCCCCCACAGGCAGGCGGCGATGAAGGCCAGCAGCCCCAGGTTATAGAGCCAGCCCCATAGACGCGGCAGTTGACGCACCTGCAGCAACTCCCGGGCATAGGCCAGAAAGCACAGGTACGAGAGGATACTCAGCGCCGACCAGATCGGCAGGCTCCAGCCCATCAGACTCGGCAGGAAGATCAGGTAGCCACTGGCGACGATGGTGACCAGCACGTAGGCGAACACCGTCGCGGCGTGCACCGCCAGCAGCCGCGAACGCACGATCCAGCCGACCACCAGGCTGAACGGCACGATCAGCAGCACGATACCCAGGGTGATGCCGTCGCCCAGCGAGACCCGCTGCCGGTCCTGCAGCAGCGCCGTCTCACTCCACAGCACCGGTTGCAGCAGCAGCAGCGTGGGCGTGCTCACCCGCACCAGCACCTGCACCTGCTCCCCGGGTTCGAGCAACAGCTCGAACACCGGTTGGCGCTCGATCACCGGCCACTGTTGCAGCGGATAGGCGGCCCCGGCAACCTGCCGGCTCCAGGTATCGCCGCGCAGGGTATGCACCTGAATGTCATGCAAACGCGGCTCGCCCACCGTCAGCCAGCGGCGACAGGCCTCGGCATGACCATTGTGTAACTCGAATCTCAGCCAGTAGGCCGAATGGCTGTACTCCTGCCTCAGTTGCTCCGGGGTGGCAGCGTGGAAACGCGAGGCCGGCAAGGCCAGTATTTGCGCGGCATCGAGCTGACCATCGAGGTCCTCGAAAATCTGCGCCTGGGGTGCTAGATCCACCCGTGAAGCCAGGCACACATCCAGCGCCCAGGCAGCAGGGCTGCTGCACAGCAGCAGGCAGGTGAGCCAAGACCGCAGCCAGCGGATCAAACGAAGCATCATCCGTGGATCATTCCCGACACGGGTCGACTCGCTGCGCGGTGCCATTGTCCTGCGCTTGCTGGCGGTACTGGCTGGGCGTCATGCCGACACGCTCACGGAAAGCGGTGGTGAAATTGCAGGCGCTGCGAAAACCCACCTGATCGGCGATGTCCTGGATATCCATGGCGCTTTCGCTGAGCAGTTCCTGGCCGCGCTTGAGCCGGGCCTCGCGGATATAGGCGAAGACCGTGCAACCCAGGTGCTCGCGGAAGATGCTCGACAAGCGCTTCTCGTGCGTGCCGGCCTTGCGTGCGATCTCCGCCAGCGACGGCACCTCGTCGAGGTGCTGAGCGATCAGGCGCATGGCCGCACGCAGGGTGATCTCGTCCGGGCTGCCCGGCTCCTCGGCTGCGCTGCTCGGCGCAGCGGCGGGCTCACGCCAGGCCAACTGCAGGTGGATGCGAATGCGCGCGAGGATTTCCTGCGGATCGCAAGCCTTGAGCACGTAATCGACGCTACCCAGCGTCAGGCCTTCGAGGCGTTCCTCCACCGCACCGGCGGAGGTAAGAAAGATGACCGGCGTGCGAGTGGTGGCAGGTGCCTCGCGCAGCAAGCGGCACAAGGTAAATCCGTCCATACCCGGCATGCGCACGTCGAGCAGAATCAAGTCGGGTTTGAGGGCCAGTGCGCGCTGGTAGCCCTGACGTGCATCGCTGGCCATCGACAGGCGCCAGGGTTGCTGGCGCAGCAAGCCCACTACGCTGCGCAGCTCTTCGGGGGAATCGTCTATGACCAGGATGTGCGGTGCATTATTGAAATTGTTTTGCATGAGTCCGTCCCATCAGCGACCTGGGCTCGGCAGACGACCCTGATGGGTCGATGCATGTCCTGCTCGGCAAAAGCGTTGTCCGCCACGGCAAAAGGCCCAACATCAAGAGCGCGCTACGATAACGCAAAGCCGTGTAGATAAATACGATGCAGCGTCCCATATACGACCACAGGTCGTCCCAAAAGCCGGCCCAGCGCACCACCCTGCTAGCCGCCAACCTGACCGACCTCTACTGGCTGGTGCACGTCGTCGAAGCCGGCAGCTTTGCCGCAGCCGCGCAGCGCACCGGCATCGCCAAATCCAACCTGAGCCGGCGCATCATCCAGCTGGAACGGCGCATGGACGTGCAACTGCTGATACGCAAACCACGCGCCTTGCACCTGACCCCGACCGGCTCGCGCATCTATCGCCATGCCCTGGACATGCTGCACGCCGCCGAAGCCGTCGAGGACATCGCCATGCAGGCCAATGGCCTGCCACGCGGCCCCCTTCATCTGTGCGCGCCGGGCATACTCTCGCAGTGGCTGTACGGCTGCCTGCACACCTTCCGGGAGCGCTACCCAGACGTCGAACTCTGCCTGAGCGAAGCGGACGACATGATCGACCTGACGGGCAACCAGCTAGATCTCTCTCTCAGCCTTCATGAAGCACCTTTCGACAGCCCCGACTTGGTCTCCAGACCACTGGCCGCACTGGAAATGGTAATAGTCGGCACCCCGGAAGTGGTGGATGGCCTCGGCAGGCCCAGGCGCTTGTCCGCTCTGGATGACCGGCACCTGCTCACGACCCGCTCAGCCACGGAGATGCGCCCCTGGCTCTTGGCAAACGGAAAGAAGATTCTCGGCAAAGCGGCATTGAGCGCGCGCGACCAGCACTCGCTACTCGACGCCGCCCGCTCAGGCCTAGGCTTGGCCTGCGTGCCACTGCAAAGTTGCCTGCAGGATCTGCGAACCGGGCACCTGCAGCGCACCTGCCTGGACGAGCGGCCGATTTCCGCTGTACTGCACACCCTGACCAACCCTCACCGCAGTATCACCTCCGCCACCCGCGCCTTGATCGAACACTTGCGCGAAATGCTCACTACCCAGCCCATAGCCGGTATGGCACCACTCAACGATTGAAGTTCGCGCCCTAATGCACTCGCCACGATGCCTATCGAACGCGCGCGCCAACAGGCACTATCCCTTAAGTCGATAATCCAAATGCACGATAGGCATTCAAACGTCGGGCGCGATCCAGATAGCCTTGACTGCGACTGCCCCTTCATACGTCGACACGCGAGGTTTCAATGAGCCAATCCAGCTACGTACCGCCGAAGGTCTGGCAACATCTGGAAGCATCCGGAGGCCAGTTCTCCAAGATTAATCGTCCCACCGCCGGCGCGACCCACGACAAGCAATTGCCGGTCGGTAAGCACCCACTGCAGCTCTATTCCCTGGCAACGCCCAACGGCGTGAAGGTGACCATCCTGTTGGAAGAACTGCTCGCTCAGGGCCATAAGGGCGCCGAATACGATGCCTGGCTCATTCGCATCAGCGAGGGCGACCAGTTCTCCAGCGGCTTCGTAGGCGTCAATCCGAATTCGAAGATCCCCGCCCTGCTCGACCGCAGCACGGCAACCCCTATCCGCGTCTTCGAGTCGGGCTCGATCCTGCTCTATCTGGCGGAAAAATTCGGCGCCTTCCTGCCCAAGGATCCGGCAGGCCGTACCGAAACCCTCAACTGGCTGTTCTGGCAAATGGGCTCGGCGCCCTACCTGGGCGGCGGCTTCGGCCACTTCTACGTCTACGCCCCGGAAAAATTCGAGTACGCCATCAACCGCTTCACCATGGAAACCAAGCGTCAGTTGGACGTCCTCAACCAGCGCCTTGCCGATAACCGCTACCTGGCCGGCGACGTCTACACCATCGCCGACATCGCCGTCTGGCCCTGGTATGGCGAGTTGGTGCGGAACAACGTCTACTCGGCCGCCGAGTTCCTGGCCGTTCACGATTACCCGCATGTATTGCGCTGGGCCGAAGAAATCGCCAAACGCGAAGCCGTGCAACGTGGCCGCCGCGTCAATCGCGCATGGGGCGATGAATCGGATCAAGTGCCTGAACGGCATCAAGCTGCTGATTTGGATTAAGACCTGATACGGGAAAGCACCGGAACAAAAGCTGCGGATTCCCAGACACGAAAAAGCCCCGAACCGTATTACGATTCAGGGCTTTTGATATGGCGGGAAGATAGGGATTTGAACCCGTTTTGGCCGGTGCCCGTTGCTGCCCATCGTTGCCCAAAGCCAGCAAAATCGGGGCTTCCGCCTCACACCTTCTGCCCATTGCGGCACTCTGTCGCCCGTTGATTTCGACACTTTTTCGACACGTCACAATGCCCTATTGCCATCATTGGTGCGCTAGGTTTAGGATGTCTGTGCGCAAGCGTACCGCTTGTTTGCTACAACTGACATATTCAATGCATCGAAATTGCTCTTAATTGAGCGCCTGTAGCTATGACTATGGGCACTCCGGGACACCGGCGGGACGGTTCGCCTCCTCCGAGCCGGAGTAGCGACAGACGGTAGGTTGGCCATGGGGAGAAATGGCTGTATCGGTGCACAGTGTCAGCTTAAGCAACACTTTTCCCCAAAAGCTCTATGGTTTGAGCTGGCTCAACCTACACTTAATTTGCTGAACTATGAAACGGACTTTAGCACATAGAGAGTTCAAAGCAGCCTCCGGCTCTATATCTAGCATCTCTAATTTAGCAAAAGCTCTAAATCTTCAAGTTTCTGACTTTGAGCGACTTTGGGAAATACCCGAAGAGTCTCGCTATAAGTCTCTTGAAAAACCCAAAACATCTGGCGGCATGAGAGTGGTTTACAACCCGTGCCCCCAGCTTCGGCTAATACAGAGAAGAATAAATACTAGAATCTTCTCTAATCCTTACGTTATAAGATGGCCAAGCTACCTCTACGGCTCTATACCTTCTTCTCCGAACAAATCCGATATAAATCATAGTCGTGATTATGTTGCCTGTGCCAGACTTCACTGCGAAGCGAAGTCTATTCTAAAGTTGGATATTCAGAATTTCTTCGACAATATTCATGAGAAATTAGTCATTGAAATATTCTCTGATATATTGCGATACCCTGAGGATGTTTCAGAGATTCTTGCTAGAATCTGTACTTATAAGTCAAGATTAGTGCAGGGGGCATTAACATCTAGCTATCTGGCAATGCTAAGTCTATATAAGGAAGAGCCGGAAATTGTTGCCAAGCTAAAAAGAAAAGACTTGGTCTATACTCGATTTGTTGACGATATTACAGTCTCATCAAAAATCGCAAACTATGATTTCTCATACGCTCAAAAAATAATAGAGGACATGCTCTCTAACGCTGAATTTCCTGTAAATTCGAAGAAAACTCAGACTCAGTACGCATCGGCAAGCCCTCTCACGGTTCATGGTCTGCGAGTATGCTACAAAGAACCGCGCCTTCCATCTCGCGAAATTAGCAATATTAGAGCAGCGATACGAAGCCTCGAGATAGCTTCAAAGCACGGTAATTATCGGCAGACATATGCATATAGAAAAGATCATAATCGTTGCCTGGGCAGGGCTAATAAGCTGGCAAGGGTAAAGCATCCGCAGCACTCGAAGTTTGTTGCAAGGCTATCGCGTATATTACCCCTGCCATCTCAGAAAGAAGTTAACTATGTTAAGAGTTCTGTAGAGATACTTGAGCGCGATTACCTGCACAAAAAAGATAGTTTTCGATACAAAAGGCACTACTATAGAACCAATGATAGGCTTAATGTAGTGCAGCGATCTTATCCCTCTTTAGTTCGAGATTTGAGAAAAAGGCTAAGACCCATTAAGCCTACATATGAATAAAGTGGAAGCTGTCAATGCCTTTTCAGAATAAGTTTGACATTGCAATTATTGCAAAGCTACTAATAGTCGTTGTTTCCATTGGTGTTATGGTTTCAGTGGCAATATTGATATCCACATATCGGGTAGAGTCTCTTGGTGATCTAGATTTTTGTTTCAGCAGTTCATGCGTTGAATTTTGGAGCGAAGCAAATAAAGCTGCGTTAGACGTGCTTTCGGTGACGGGGGGGCTGGCTATTGGCTTGGTTACAGTTGGGGGCATCATGATTGCGCTACTGAACTATCAGAACTCTGTTCAATTCTCCTCGGTGTCCAATCACCTTTCGCATCTTTCGATATTTTCAAACTACGTCAAGAGTGAGGCATCTAGAAGGCACTTGCTATCCAGTCTTAATGTCGAGTCTTTAAAATGGTATAATTTGGCGTATTCAGACTCCATGTCTGGTAGTCTTGAAATTTCCGGGGCATATATCGAATTTGTGAAGAGGCTAAACGCCCAAGTGGAAAAATCAAACGGTCTATATCAAAATACCAGCACCAATCTGGATGAGAAGTATAAGTATACTGCCCATCAAGGTGAGTTGATCTCGCTACTACAAGAGATTGGAATTTATCTAGAAAGGAAGCCAAGGATTGATTTCAATCTTATAGAAGATCAAGCTCTTGATCTTCTTCGGACCGTCAATGTTTCTTTTTGTCGTAACGCGTCAATTCCCGCGATAGCGGTCAGAACTTACAACTAGGCAATTGGCGTATTTTTATATCATCCAGTTGCGTGAAAGACTGCTCAGTCGCTAACAACTTTTACTCCCAAGTAAAGCTCGAGTGCTACCGCTGTAGCCCTATATAGGATTTACAGTTACGCCGTTCAATGCTCCCTTCTTTAAGCGGCCAGCACGTCTGATCCTTTGTTTCCTTTATAACCGTCACCCTCACTTTTCCTGCAGGTTTTTCTGGCTCGGCGGGTTGGTAGCTCTCGCGTAGGCTGAGCACGTTGTCAGCTCCTCTCGGGGTGTAGTTCTGATCGTTGAACACGGTCTGTTTGACTGCAGGGCTATCTGAACCAGTGGGCTGCTCAGGTTGCTGCTGAGACATTGCGTCTCGCCTTGCCTGCTCTTCTACGATCCTGTCCCAGTCATTCCTGGGCGTTGGCTCTGCTCGGATGATCTCGGCAACAGGCTTGGGCTTCGGTGGCTGACTGCTCGCGGCCAGGTTCTTTACGGTGTTCTGCATGAACGCTTGACCGGCCAGAGTCAGAGCGCCAAGGGTAACGACAGTGCCGATTGTTCCTGCCAGTACAACCTTTAGCTGGCTACCTTTACTCGGGCGGCTGGTTAGCCATTCTGGGGCGTCGTCTCTGTCAGCTTTCATCCTTGAACTCCTTCCTTACCAGTCCCTTTCTCGCATGCCCATGATGCACTCCTGCACGTCTTCGTCGATGACGTTGCCCGGCTTGATGCACTCTTTCATGGTCTTGCGCGTGCCGCGACTCGCTTCCCTCTCGGCTTTGGCCTGGCGTTCGAGGTTATCGCGTGCCGCTCGGCCCATCGCGGTGTCATTGCCCGACAGGCTCTGCATGATGCTTTTGCTCACGTAATCAGCGGCCGCGTCTGTGGCTGGCCTGATCGTGTCTATTGCTTTAGACAAGGCCGTCTTGTCGTCTGCGTTGGCTGCAAGGCTGACGATGGCCAGTGCCAATATGGCTGCTCTCTTCATTCTTTACCCACCTCCCTTCGGGCATACCAGCGCCTAGCTACTTCCTGGGTGATCGCTATCCCGCGTCTTGATCGGTCAAGTTTCGGTTGGCCTCGTCGTACTCGGGGCTGGTCTGGCCACTCTCGGGGGCAATCTTCCCGCTGACCAGCCATAGAGCGTATTCCGGCGCGATATCAACGATGACCTTGATGTCATCTTCATTGACCCGCCGTCCGCCTTTTCTCAGCGCGTACCACTTTTCTCGGTCGATACCGCTCAGCTCTTCCAGCTTCTTAGCCGTGAGCTTCTTATGCTCAAGAATAGCGACTATGCGCTCTCTCATATTCTTTAATCGTCTAAAAGGCCGGCAATTATTGCTAGTCAACCTTGTCCGGCTGCCTATAATCGTCAATATGAAACCGGCAAATATTGCCGACTAATGGTTTCACCAACAAAGACCAACATAGTGCAACAAAGGCCACTCCGATGGAAGGAATCCCCCTGACGCTGAAAGACCTTGTGAACCCGCCGCCGATGATGCCGTGGCGTGAGTTCGCAAACTGGATTCGCATGAGTGAAGACCACGACACCGTTCGCGGCTGGATGCGCAACGGCTACCTGCCCCACCTCAAGGTAGGCCGCCACGTAATGGTCAACGTCGCCCTGCTGACCAAGAAGCTTATGGAAGAGGAGTGGGTTGAATGATCCGCCAAGCCTCCGGCCTCCCAGGTGAGGGCATGGCCTATTCGGTCATGGACTACCAAAACTTCCTCTGGCGCCTGCTGTGTGCGCTTACTGAGGTTCGCCTCTCCAATGACCCACATGGCACAGAGGGTGGCTCGCTGACGGAAGCCTCATCGCTGATCAATCGTGGGCTGACTGAGGGCTATATCTCTGCACCTGAGTTTCTTCGACTCAATCGCCTGCTTCGGAGTGCGGCTCTGTACTCCGCAAATCTGAACTTTCCTGATGCTCGTAACGCCGGGCCATACATGCCTACGTCTGTGTGGTTCAAACGCCACAAAGCTGAACTGGCTGCTGAATCAATGACTGGCGTGATCCATATGCCTGGCTACTACGTTGTCGATCCTGTTCATGGGAAGTCTCAAACCCTGGAGGCGATCAATGAAAAGCCTGAGCCAGTACCTGCACCAGCCGCACCCCGCGAACTGCGACTGCTCTGTGTGCTACGTCAATCGAAACTGGTCGACGCTCCCAGCATCGTCTCCATCGGCTACCTGCCGATCCACACCATGCACCGAGTGCCGCCCCGCGCAATGGTCCAAGGTAAATGGTCGGACCCACGTTACGCCGGCCTATACCTGCGAGAAACACACGCCACCGAGCCGACCGCCGAAGTACTGGAGCGTTGTGCTCGACACCGGCAAACCAACGCCCTTCGTGCCGCTACGCGAACCGTTCGAACTGGTGGGGTGAGCGCATGATCAGCTTTGATGCCCTGCTGTACATCGGCTGGGGGCTATTCCTCTACTTTCTTTTCCTGATCGACTTTGATTCCCAGCCCAGCGTCGATGAAGAGGCCTCTGAGCCATCGCCTCCGGCGTCCGTGACTGGCCACCCCGGTCTTCCTGACAGAACCGCGCAATCTCCGCCAGTCGCGGGCGGCGGTGGCGAAACGGGATGACAAGGGCGCGGCCCTTGGTGTTAACGAACTAACAAGCTGCACAAGCGACAACTGAAACCCCGGCAAGTTGAGAACCCCACTCTCGGGCAAAAACGAAAGTTTGCCCGCGTGGACTCGCTCGGCCTGCTGAAAGGTAAATCCGCGCAATAAGGCGCAACTAAGCGAGGTAACACAACATGGCACGTACCACTATGGAACTGGCATTCATCAGCGCTGAGCGCGTCCAGTTTGACGACGTAAAGCTGGTCAAACTGTTTGTCGGTGACGAACCCGACGGCGAAAAGGACCTCGGCATTTCCCTCATGTCGATGGGTGTATCCGAAGACGCCCTGGATGAAGTGTGGGAAGCCTGCAAGGGCTTCGATGTCCTCGAACCCCTGCGCGTAACCGTAGAAATCGAACGCGGCTCCAAGAACGCCGGCAAGTTCATCGTCCTGCACGTCGAGTCCGCCAAGTCTGCTCAGGCCGCCAAGCCTGCTGCCCAACCCGGCCAGCAACAGCCTAAGCCGGCTGACGCTGCCAAGGCCTAACCCCAGGCCATCGCCATGCTGATTCACGGCCGCGTCCTCTGTGACCTGTGCTTGGCCGACATGGGCCAAGTCTACGGCCAGCCCGCTGACTCCAGCGGCTGGGCGGCTGACTTCGGCATGGCGCCTGACTACGCCGTCTGTCCTGACTGCAAGGCCCTGGCTGAGCAAGAAGAGGACGGCGCAGCGCTCACGGACACAACGCAATAGGTGCCGGTATGGGATCGCTCGAAAGCTACCTCGCCAACGTCACCCTCGGTGATCTGTGGGCCCTGCAATTCATTCAAGGGATGGTCTTTCTGGCCGCCCTTGGCCTCATTCACGGGCACCAGAGGTAACGGGCAATGGCATTCACCTGGGGGCAATACCTCGTTATCGCTGGGCTCTATATCGGCTCTCTCGGGCTCGGCGTCGCCTGGGGTGCTTTCCGGCTCGGCTGGAAAGAAATGATTGACGCATCAACCAACTGAGGAAACTCACCATGTACCAATCCAAGAAAGAAGTCGCCATTCGTGGCGCACAGGCTGAGCAAGGCGATACCAGTGTCGGTAAAGCACTGGGCGCCAAAGCGGCTGCCACCTTCACCGTTGCCGCTGCTGGCATGACTGCCGGTGCTGCCAATGCGGCCATCACCGTTCCACCGGAACTCCTCGAGGTCTTCACCGATCTGGCCACCGCCTTCGGCACCCTGGTTGCCGCTGGTGCGGTGCTGTTCGGTGTCATCCGCGGCACCCTGGCGCTGTTCAAGCTGGCCCGCAGCGTCTTTGGCGCCGCTGGTGCTTAACCGCTGAGGAGGCTGATAGATGCGCGCGGCTATCAGCCTTCGCCTGCTGCTTGCTCTCGCCCTTATGGGGTGGGGGCAGTTTGGTTACTCGGCTACCTATAACTTCGCAAATTCGACTGACGCGGTTAAGGCCTGCCAAGCTGCTGAGCGCTCTGGTACTTACCCAGGCTCTTGGTGTCAGGTACACGGTCAGCAGCAGCAAGCCATTCTTGTTAGCTCCATTGGCAGTATCATTCACGCTTACAAATGGTCTGGCTGCCCTGCTGGTCAGGTGCCAACCGGTACTGGCGGTCAGTGTGTTGCGCCTGATCCTGAGCCAGAGCCAGAACCCGACTGCTCCACCCACCTCGATCAAATGAAGTTCGCCGCAGTTGACTGCGCGGCCTCTCCTTCCGGTGCTTACTCCACCCCTTCTGTGGTTTCCATCGACGGTGGCGAATACGTATCGGCTCCGCAACTCGGCGTAAATCAGCGCGTTAAAAAGAACCTCGACGGTTCCGGCACCGGCATCTGTGTTGCCCGCTATCAAGGCACCGGCAAATGCCAAGCCCCCTCTGAGGGCACGCCTGGAGTCCCCGAAGGCGCCTATGCCGATGCCACCCCCGAAGGCAACCAGCCGCCCTGCTTCGACTTCGGTGGCAGCGAGCTATGCCTATCGCCCGACAACGCCGGGTGCGACGTCTACAAGGGCAATCCCTGGTGCTACCAGACCGGCGACACCTGCGGTGAGATTGGCGGTGAGTTCGTCTGCCTGCCCAATACCTCCCGCCAGTGCACCTTCGTCAACGGCAAGATGGAATGCATCTCCACCGGCAACCCGCGTGGCAGCAGCCCGCCTTCCGTCATACCGGGTAACTCTTCCGACCATCCGTACAACGGCGGCAACGCCGACGGTAACGACAAGAACGACCCCAAGGCCCCTGGCACTGCTGATGACACCAAGTACGTGGGTGGCGGTGGTCCGCCGACGGACATGCGCGAAACCAACGAAGCCATTGCTTCCGTTGGCGACAAGGTCGAAGAGTCCAAAGGCATCCTGCAAGACATCCTCGACCTTCTTAGCGGCGAAGGCTCAGACGATTCCGGCGACCCTGACGGCTCCCCCGCAGATGCCGAAGCTGAGGGTGCTGCACTCGGCAACACCATAGCCGACTCGCTCACCGCTCAGATGCAAACCGTCGATGAAGAGCGCAATGAAGAAGTCGAAACCGTCCTCGACCAACTGCCCAACCAAGTCGGGCAATGGTTCGGCTCTGACGGCTCCGCTGTCGGGCTCGACTTCATGCACAGCATCCTGCCTTCGCCGGTCGCCTGCGCTGACTACATCGTCCCTCTGACCCTGGCCGGCTATACCGCCAACCTGCGCCTGCCGGTCTGCGCGCTGATTCCCTACAAACCGATTCTTGAATGGGTGATCTGGTGCCTGACCGCTATCGGTGCATGGCGCATCGGCTACGCCGCCCTCCGTCAAGAAGACGCCCGCCACAGAACCTAAAGGGAGCACCTAAGCCATGGGCTGGTTACTCAACTTCTTCAAGAAGCTCTTTCCCAACGCCTTCGCCTGGTTGGCCAAGTTCCTGTTGGGCTTCATCATGCCCATCCTCGGCCCCGTCCTGCAGGCTGCTGCCGCTCTGCTGCGCAAGGTCGGTATCTTCCTGCTGATCCTGGCCGCCATCGGCTCGGCCATTGCCGTCCTGGCTGCTGGCATCGACTACGTGGTGTCCCGCCTCGCCTCGTTTGCCGCGCCTGATCTGGTCATCGTCGGACGCATGTTCCTGCCGGACAACCTCTCCTTCTGCGTCTCCCTGCTGGTCTTCCTCAAGCTCAAGTCACTGGCGTTCTACTGGGTGACCAAGCTGTCCGAAAAACTCATTCACACCTGAGCCCTGCCATGGCCGTCTACATCGTCACCGGCAAGCTCGGTGCTGGAAAAACCCTACTCTGCGTCATGCGCATCCTGGCCTACCTCAAGCAAGGTCGCCGGGTCGCAGTGAACGTCGATGTGAAAATGGACAAGCTGTGCAAACGCGGCAACAAGCACTCGCGCCTAGTCCGCCTGCCTGATCTGCCCACTGCCGACGACCTCACCGGCCTTGGCTTCGGCTGCGATATCTACGATGAAGAACAGTTCGGCGGCATCTTCCTGGATGAAGCCGGCGTCTGGCTCAACTCCCGCGACTGGAACAGCGGCGGGCGTACTGACCTGCTCAAGTTCTTCCTGTTCCTGCGCAAACGCCGTTGGGACCTCTGGCTGTGCGTCCAGAACGTCAGCGTCATCGACAAGCAGATCCGCGAATCCATCGCTGAACACGTCGTCTACATCAACCGCCTCGACCGCATAAAACTGCCATTCCCGATTGGCCCGCTGCTACGCGTGCTATCCCTCGGCTTCTTCAAAGGCCGCCTGCCGAAAATGCATCAGGCCATCGTCAAGTACGGCGCCAAGTTCAACTCGCCCAAGGTCGATGACTGGTTCTACCGCGGCGAAGAGTTCTACAGCTTCTACGACACCACCCAGGAATACGACAAGGAATACGACAAAGGCTCGTACTCCATGCTGCCGCCTGGCTACTGGTACAGCCCACTGCCCGCCGCCAAGCGCGGCTTGGGGTTCTTCATGCGCACCACCAAAATCTTCTTCCGCCGTGTTCGCGTCATCAACGCCTTCTTCATCGGCGCCTTGAGCGCTGCCGCCATCTGCGTGCCCGTCTTCGCTGGGATCGCCATCACCCGTAGCCATCCCAGCGAGCCTGTGGGCCATAGCGCAAAACCCGCGCAACAGCCCGCCACGGCTCAGCGTCTCGAAAGCGAATTCGCGGACTACCGCATTGCCACCTACGGCCAGTTAGGTGGGGAGAGCTTCTACGTCTTCGTCGATAGCACTGGCCGCCGCATCAAGTCCGACGACCTCCTATCCCGCGATGTGCTCGTTCGTGATCGCGGCCCCCGTGAAGCCCTGCTGGTTCGGGGCGATGACTACCTTTCCCTCTACAGGTGATCCGCCATGATTGATCGCTCGGATAAGTCCTTTGCCTTGTTCTTCCTGCTGCCGCTTCTGCTCTTCCTGGTACTCACAGCGCCGGCCAAATCAGCCGAACGCATCGAACTGTATGACGCCACCCTGCAAGACTTCGTTGAATGGTCATCGCAGATGCTCAACAAATCCGTGGTGGTCGGCTCGGATATCCGCAATGCCCCCATCAGCATCTTTGCCAACTACCGCGATAACGACGAACTCGAAGCCCTGATCGCCAACGCCGTCACCTCGTCCGGCTTTCACTTCGCTGCACGCGGCAATACGCTGCTGATCAGCGCGCAGCCCATCCCTGAACCGCTGGACCTGAAAACCAAGGTATTCCAGCTCCAGCACCTGCAATCCGATTTCGCCTACCAGTCGATTCTCGACGTACTCCGATCACAGCAAGGCGAAAACCAGCAGTCCGGCCCATCCTTGATGGCCACCCCCTCACCCACGTCTAATGCTGTCATCGTCACGGCTACAGAATCGCAGCTCGAAACCGTCACCAGCGTCCTGGCTGAAATCGACAAGCCTCGTCGTCAAGTCGTCATTACCGCCGTGGTGGCTGAGCTGGCCGACAACGACTTCGAAGCCCTCGGCCTCAATGTGGGTGCCAAAAACGACCGAACCGACCTCGGCGGGATCAGCCTGCGCGGTGCCGACAAATCCGATCTTGGATTCAGCCTCACCTTCAACGGACCAACGCTCTCGGCCTTCCTGCAGGCCGTCAAAGTCACCGGCAACAACCGCATCCTCTCGACGCCCCAGTTGCTCACCCTCAACCGGGAAGCCGCCTCCATCGTCGTCGGCCAAAATGTCCCGTTCATCACCGGGCAAACCACCAGTGGCTCTACGCCGGCCTCTGATCCCTTTCAAACCATCGTCCGCCAGGATGTAGGCGTCTCGCTCGATGTAACGCCCTTCATCACGCCATCAGGGGCTATCGAACTCAGCGTTAACCAATCCGCCTCGACTGTTTCTGATGATCGCAGTGCTGCCGACATCATCACCAACACCCGCCGCATCACCACCAAGGTGCAATTGCCTGATGGCGGTGGTGTGCTCCTGGGTGGCCTCCGATCAGAGCAACGGGACGAATCCGTCTCCCGCGTGCCCTTCCTCTCCGATATCCCGCTGATTGGTCCCGTCTTCCGCTCGACCTCTGTCCGCACCCGTGGAACGAACCTCGTTGTGCTGCTCACCGCAGCCATACACACCGATGAAAGAGGGGTAGCTGTCCCTGATGCAGTAAGTCCGCTTGTTCCGCAGGCGGTCGAGCAGGCGCGCGGGCACTTCGGCGCAGCCGGTGGGACCGCGCGCCTAGCCGACCGCTAGGCGCGCTGACGTCCCTGTAGCACGTCAGATAAACCGATTTCGAAATGGCAAGTAATGGCCAGTAAGGAAACCCAAGCATGAAGATCAAAGATTTTGCCCGTCTCGACCTCAACGGTGAGCACAACCGTCTAGGACGAATTTTCGTTGATCCTGGTACTGCTGAAATCGTCGATCTGTCGAAGATCAAAATCCTGGCCTGTAGCGTCGATACCGTCCGCCAGCTCTATCGTGGCCTGATCCGCCCGGAAATCATGTGCCTGTTCGACAAGCCCGGCACCATCGTCGATTTCGCTGGCCAGCGCTGGCACTCGGGTCGCGTCAGCAAGGATTCTGGCTACCAGTACAAGCTGCAAAACGCTGACCTGGGCATCATCCTGCTGGTGAAGAATTTCAACGCCAAGCTGGAAAACATCGGCCCTCACCTGAAAATCGAAGTGTCCCCCCATGCCATCGACACCTTCTCGCCTGAGCGCCTGCAAGAACGTCTCGACTACTACGCCAGCCACGTACTGACCAACGTCGAACGCAACCAATGCGCGGTCCACCTCGCGCTAGACCTGCAAGGCTGGCAACCGCCCGCTGATCTGGTCGCCCGTATGCACTGCCGCGCACGTGCTGCCCGCGATATCTCTGGCATCAAGGAAATCCAATGGACGCTGGAGTCTGCGACCTACGGCAAAGGCCAGTCCTACCTGTTCGGCTCCGCTGGAGGCGTCCAGCTCGGTATCTACAACAAGACCGAACAGGCCCGCTCCATCGACAAGCTCGACTACTGGGAAGGCGTCTGGAGACGTCGCGATAGCTTCGATGAAGCTGACCCGGACAACTACAACCCGGAACAAGACGTCTGGCGTGTCGAGCTGCGTTACCACCACTCGGTTATCCAACAATTCGCCTCCGGCTCCTTCGATCTGCAGAGCGGCCAGACCATTGAAACCAACAGCTATGCTGCCTTCGCTCCGCACCTAGACGGCCTGTGGCGCTATGGCCTGCGCCAGTTCAAGCTGCTGGCTCGCCCTGGCTACTTCGAACCGATTTGGACCCTGATCCGTGACGATGTGCGCGTCGATCTACCGGTGGATTCCCTGGTGGACGAAACCGAGTACAAGCGCCAATACAAGACGTCTAGGGGCTTCTCCGGCAAGAACGTGGAGCTATTCCTGGGAAACTTCGTCAGCCTGCTGGCACGGGAGCGAGTGGGCGCTAGAAAGGCTTTCTATCGGCTCAAGGATTGGGAGTGCTGGCCGGTGATCCGCGACCACTATGCCGCTAAAGGCATGGATGAAGACGGGCTGTATAAGCACATCAAAGGCATCCTTGAGGAACGGCATGTGCGTTGGGGGCGTGCTGTCTGATGGCTATCGAGCAACTGCCTGATGGTCGCTGGAAAGTCGATGTTGAACCCATCAAGGGCAGGCGTTTCCGCAAGACCTTCAAGACCAAGGGTGAAGCCCAGCGCTTCGAAGCCACCTGCAGGGCCAAGGTCATCAATGCGCCGGAGTGGGCACCCAAGCCAAAGGATCGTCGCAAGCTCTCTGAGCTGATCGACCGTTGGGCAACACTGCATGCCCACACCCTGAGCGATGGTGAGGCAAGGCGTCGTTTGCTGGATACCATGGCCAAAGAGCTTGGCGATCCGGTGGCGATCAAGATGACCGGCAACGAATATGCCGAGTATCGAACCCAGGCGATCAAAGCCGGTGCTAACCCCAAAACTTTGAACAACCGCCTGGGCTACCTCCGATCAGTGTTCAACGTGCTGCACCAGCTCGGCGAAATCGACTACGCCAACCCGCTGGCTCGCGTCCGTCCTCTGCGTCTGCACGAGAAGGAACTGGCCTACCTGACCGATAGCCAGATAGAGACGCTGTTCGCCACCATTCACCGCTATTGCCGAACGCCCCATGTCGCCATGGTCGCCGCCATCTGCTTGGCCACGGGTGCCCGCTGGGGTGAAGCTCAGGCACTGACGCCCGACCGAGTACGCAACCAGCTGGTTACGTTCGTGAACACCAAAGGCAAGCGTGTCCGCTCAATTCCCATCGCCCTGGAGCTGGAACAACAGATACACCGGCACTTCAAGCAGCATGGCCAGTTCAGCAACTGCCTGAACAGCTTCGACAAGGCATTGGGCGAGTCCCGTTTGCCGGTGCCTGCTGGCCAGTCATCACACGTGCTACGGCACACTTTCGCCAGCCACTTCGTCATGAACGGTGGCAATATCCTCACCCTGCAGAAAATCCTGGGTCATACCACCTTGGCCATGACCATGCGCTACGCGCACCTTGCGCCCGATCACCTGCAGGATGTCGTCAGATTCGGACCGGCTAGCGATCACCGCCGATTTCTCTGCATCATCACCCCGGCCGGCTGAGTGCTTTCCTGTGCCAGGTGCTTGGCTTAACATGCATACAACGTATATACGTTGTAGATACAGCCAAGACATGAGGTGACTCACCATGGCCAAAGAAGCCGTTTTCAATCTGAAGCTTGAACCCGAACTGCGCGAAGGTTTCATGGCTGCAGCTCAGGCTGCACACCGGCCCGCCTCTCAGGTTATGCGTGACCTTATGCGCGACTTCATTCGCCAGCAGCAACAGGCCAAAGAGCATGATGAATTCGTGCAACGCAAGGTCGCTGCTGCCAGGGCATCGGTAGAGGCTGGTCGTGGCCGATCCAATGATGATGTGGAAGCTGAATTCGCCGCTCGCCGTGCTAAGGCCCTAGGTCACTGATGCAGGTTATTTGGACGCCCGAGGCCCTGCAGGATCGTCTGGATATCTGGGAATACATCGCCACTGAAAACCCTCAAGCTGCCGTGCACATGGACGAGTTATTCAGCACTGCTGCAGCCTCACTGGCTGACTTTCCCGACAAGGGCAGGCTGAGTTTGGTCGCCGGTACTAGAGAGCTGATCCCTCACGAGAACTACCGCCTGGTTTATCAGGCTGAGCGTGACGCTGTCTGGATTCTCGCCCTGGTACACGTCGCCCGGATGTGGCCGCCTGTCCAGAACTAGCTGCAGTGATTCAGAGCGAATCGAGCTAACTCTACTTCCTCAATAAATCCCACACTCGGTCTGGCCAGTAGCGCTTTGCGTCCTCAACCACAGCACATAGCACTGATGCGTCGTCTCTGAGAAAGATGTTCTGGCCTGTTTTGCGGTGGTAATGCCTGCTCAGCAGAATAAGTAGGTGCTTGGCATATTCAGGAGACTTCCCCAAGCTCTGCAACTGAACAAACTCATTAATTAGGTTTGCTGCTGCAATACCTGCTAGTACATCGCTGGACCTATTACGGTCACCTTGCCACCAGATAGTTACCCATTCATCTGAATCCCTGTCGAATTGGTCCGCTGCCTCCATTGGGCGGATCAAGGTGCCGTCATGCAATGATCGAGCGCAGGCGATGTTCTCAACATAGTCGTGAGTGAGAAGGGGTATGAGATTCCCCAGGAAGTGTACGGTCCTTCGGCCAGAGAAGTTCATGGACCCATAGTACGCCTATCGACACTTCTTCGACACCTTGCATGCCGTAGATAGCAAAAGCCCCCGAAACTCTAGGAATTTCAGGGGCTTAAGCTTGAGATATGGCGGGAAGATAGGGATTTGAACCCTAGGTGCCATTGCTGACACAACGGATTTCGAATCCGTCCCGTTCGACCACTCCGGCATCTTCCCAAGCGGCGCGCATGATAACAGTTGATTACGCTTTGGCGAAGCTTATTTTTAAAAATTTTCGTGTTCTATCAGGTGCTTGTGAAAAGGCCGAGCAGTGCTCGGCCTTTTCAACAGAGGGCTTCAGCCTCAGGCAGTCAGACGGGTCAGCGCTTCGCGATACTTGTCGGCGGTTTTCTGTGCGACCTCGGTCGGCACAGCCGGCGCCGGAGGTTGTTTGTTCCAGCCGGTGGATTCCAGCCAGTCGCGCACGAACTGCTTGTCGAAGCTCGGTGGGTTGCTGCCTTCTGCATAGCTGTCGGCCGGCCAGAAGCGGCTGGAGTCCGGAGTCAGTACTTCGTCCATCAGGGTCAGAGTGCCGTCTTCGTCCAGGCCGAATTCGAACTTGGTATCGGCGATGATGATGCCGCGAGTAGCGGCATATTCCACAGCCGTGGTGTACAGCTTGATCGCCGTGTCGCGTACTTTGGCCGCCAGTTCGGCACCGATGATGGCTTCGCACTGCTCGAAGCTGATGTTCTCGTCGTGGTCGCCAACGGCTGCCTTGGTCGAGGGGGTGAAGATTGGTTGCGGCAGCTTGGCCGCTTCCTTCAGGCCTGCAGGCAGCTCGATGCCACAGACGGTGCCGCTCTTCTGGTATTCCTTCCAACCGGAACCAACGATGTAGCCACGTACGATGGCCTCGACGGCGACCGGTTTTAGGCGCTTGGCGACGACGGCGCGACCTTCGACCAGCGGCAGCTCGGCGGCCGACACGACATCCTCGACCTTATCGCCAGTGAAGTGGTTAGGCACCACGTCAGCCAGTTTGTCGAACCAGAAGTTGGAAATCGCGGTGAGTATCTTGCCCTTCTCCGGAATCGGCTGTTCGAGGATGACGTCGAAAGCCGACAGACGATCAGTAGCCACCATCAGCATGCGCTTGTCGTCGATTTCGTAGAGGTCGCGAACCTTGCCCGAGTAGATTTTCTTCAGGCTCAGGGTGGTGGGTGTGCTCATGTCGGCATTTCCGTTTCTGGCAAACAAAACAGGCGAAACCTTTGCGGGTTTCGCCCATCGATTAACAGCTGAGGCGCGCCGCGCCGATCAGCCGAGATTATCCTGGATCAGGCTCAGCACCCGCCGCGACACTTCGGCCGGGGCAACGGTGTTGAGGTCTTTTTCCACTGTGACCTGAACGCCATCACCAACCGGAGTCAGGCGTACCTGATAGCGCTCGGCGCGGGCTTCGATCTCTTCCTTGCTCGGCGCACTGCCGAACATGCGACCGAAGAAGCCGGGCTTCTCCTCGTTGACCTGAGCGCCTTCGGCCAGGTTGATGTAGTACAGGCCCAGGCTGCGGTTGAGATCGTCGACGCGCACGTCGCCAAGCTCCAGCGAGCGACCGACACCGGACCAGGCACGGTCGAAATCAGCGCCCAGATTGAGAACCGGATTGCCGTTACCGTCTTCGCTCAGACTGACGCGGCTGGGCGCATCGAAGTCGCGCGCGGCGAGCAGCGATACGGAACCGCCCTGCTCCACACCACGAGCCATGCTCACCAGCATTTCGTCGAGCAGCGCCGCTTCGAGGCTGGCATTGCCGCTACGCGAAGCAAAATCGACGTCGGCCGTGCTGCCGGCAGGGCGCTCGGCGCTGTTGACGAAGACTTCACTGGTATTGCGCTGCACACCCGGTTCGATGCGCACGCGCACGCGGGTTTCAGCATCCGGGGCAACGCCGGAGACGCGACTGCTCAGACGGCGCGCCATGCCCGCGGAAAGCTCGTCGAAACGCTGCCAGGAGGTGGTGAACTCACCGACCTGCGGGCGCTCGTTGGCGATACGGAAACCATTGTCCTCGAAGAACTGACGCGCCAGCGGCCAAACTTCGGCCGGCACACGCTGGGCGACGACCCAACGCGAATCGCCGCTGCGCTGCAGGCTGAACTCGCGCTCATCGGCCCGTACCTGCAGGCCCTGTGGGCGCGGCACTTCGAATTCAGCAGGGGTCGCGGTGGTGCTGGCAATCTGAGCCGGCACCGGCAGCAGCGGATCGAGGCGCTTGGCCTGGACGTCGGCCGGCAATTGCATCGGTGCAGTCTGGCGCGCTTCCAGATAGTCGCTGCCGCGATCACGGAAGTAGCCATTTTCACCCCAGAGCCAGCCGCAACCGCTGGTGCTGGAGACGATCAGAGCAAGGGCGGAGAATCCGGCCAGTCGCTTCATGCGTAGAATCCTTGAGTTAAGCCAATACACCGCACTGGCGCATGGCCTGGCGCAGCGGTTCGTGACAGCGCGGGCTGAGCCAGGTCAGCGGCAGGCGAATACCGTCGCCCATCAAGCCCATTTCATGCAGCGCCCATTTCACCGGAATCGGGTTGGATTCGAGGAATAGCGCCTTGTGCAGCGGCATCAGACGGTCGTTGATGGCGCGGGCGATGGCAGCTTCGCCACGCATGGCAGCAGCGCACAGGTCGCTCATGGCGCGCGGCGCAACGTTGGCGGTCACCGAGATGTTGCCCTTGCCGCCCAGCAGCATCAGCTCGACAGCGGTAGCGTCGTCGCCGGAGTAGACGAGGAAATCCTTGCTGACGCGATCCAGTACGTCCTGGGCGCGCTGCAGGTCGCCGGTGGCTTCCTTGATACCGATGATGTTGTCGATCTTCGACAGGCGCTCGACAGTCTCCGGCAGCATGTCGCACACGGTACGACCCGGGACGTTGTAGAGGATCTGCGGGATGGATACGGCTTCGGCGATGTGGCGGAAGTGCAGGTACAGGCCTTCCTGGGTCGGCTTGTTGTAGTACGGCGTGACCAGCAGCGCCGCGTCAGCGCCAACGTCCTGGGCGGCACGGGTCAGCTCGACCGATTCGCGGGTGGAGTTGCCGCCGGTACCGGCGATCACCGGAATGCGGCCAGCGACCTGCTTGACCACGCGCTTGATCACTTCGATGTGCTCACCCACGTCCAGCGTGGCGGACTCACCGGTGGTGCCGACCGCGACGATGGCATTGGTGCCCTCTTGCAGGTGGAAATCCACCAATTTGCTCAGGGCCTCCCAATCCAGACCACCCTGCGCATCCATGGGCGTGACCAGTGCCACCATACTGCCCGCAATCATGCAACCGCTCCTGCCGGAAAAATTGAGCCGTAATGGTACTGGTGCCACCAGTCCGGCACAAGCAACGGCCCGTTATACATGCTGGCCGTCGTCCGATGCACCAGGGTCCGCCATTCCCCTCGGCGGTGCTTTTCGCTAACCTGCTGCCTTTGGTCTGCGGCTGCTCATGCGCGGACCGTTCATCGCTTTAGGAAGGCTGCATGTCCACCCCCCCCGTTCGCGAACAATTCCTCGTTATCAGCGCTCTCGGCCGCGACGCCATGGCCCTGACCAACCTGCTCAGCCGCACCAGCCATGAGAACCGTTGCGCGGTGATCAGCACCCGCTTGAGCCGCCATGGAGAGTTCAGCGCTTTGGTGCTGCAGGTGTCCGGCAGTTGGGATGCACTGGCACGCCTGGAGTCGAGCCTGCCGCTGCTGGCCAAGAAGCATGACTTCACCGTGGATCTGGTGCGCAGCGCCGCTGCGGAGGTACGCCCGCAGGCCCTGCCTTACGTGGCCTACGTCAGCGCCGTGTACCGCCCGGACATTCTCAACGAGCTGTGCCAGTTCTTCATCGACCACCGCGTAGAGCTGGAAAGCCTGACCTGTGATACCTATCAGGCGCCGCAGACCGGTGGCACCATGCTCAACGCCACCCTGACCGTGACGCTGCCGGCCGGCACGCAGATCAGCTGGCTGCGCGACCAGTTCCTCGACTTCGCCGATGCGCTGAATCTGGATGCGCTGATCGAACCCTGGCGCCCGCAGAATCCATGACGATCTGCTGCGCGTCGGCCCTGCTGCATTAGAAGCAGGTTCGACCCTGCGTGGCTCCAGCTCGCGAGTGTGCCGACAACCTTTCAATCAAGGAGTCTTCATGTCCGTTGAACTCGACAAACCCGTTGCCGACTTCCAGGCCCAGGCCACCAGTGGCCAGCAGGTAAAGCTGTCCGACCTCAAGGGCAAGCAGGTGGTGCTGTATTTCTACCCGAAGGACGCCACTCCGGGCTGCACCACTGAAGGCATGGACTTCAGCGCTCGCTTCGAGCAGTTCAAGGCAGCCAACACGCTGATCTTCGGCGTATCGATGGACAGCCTGAAGAAGCACGAGAGCTTCAAGTGCAAGCAGGCCTTCCCCTTCGAGCTGATCAGCGACGAAGAGCACCAGCTGTGCGATCTGTTCGGCGTGTATCAGCTGAAGAAGAACTACGGCAAGGAATACATGGGCATCGTGCGCAGCACCTTCCTCATCGACAAGAACGGCGTACTGCGCGAGGAATGGCGCAACATCAAGGTCGCCGGCCATGTCGACAAGGTGCTGGCAGCGGCCAAGGCCCTGAACCAGGCCTGACCCTCGCTGCAATCGAAAAAGGCCGCACTTGCGGCCTTCTTTCTATCTGCGTGCCTCTCTTTAGTCGATAGACACCAACTCGGTACGCGGCCAGGCATTGATGACCGCCTTGAACAGGGTCGCCAGCGGAATGGCGAAGAACACGCCCCAGAAGCCCCACAGCCCACCGAACAGCAGCACCGCGCAGATGATCGCCACCGGATGCAGGTTGACCGCCTCGGAGAACAGCAACGGCACCAGCACGTTGCCGTCGAGCGCCTGGATGATGCCGTAGATCACCATCAGGTAGAGGAACTGATCGCTCCAGCCCCACTGGAACAGGCCGATCAGCGCCACCGGCACCGTCACCACCACCGCGCCGATGTAAGGCACCACCACCGACAGGCCAACCAGCAGGGCCAGCAGCGCGGCGTAATTCAGGCCCAGGTAGGCGAAGGCGATGTAGGTGACCACGCCGCAAATGATGATCTCGATGAACTTGCCGCGAATGTAGTTGGCGATCTGCTGGTTCATTTCCTGCGCCACCTGGGTAATCAGTGAGCGCTCGCGCGGCAGGTAGCTGCGAAACCACTGGCCGATCTGCTCGCGGTCCTTGAGGAAGAAGAACACCAGGATCGGCACCAGTACCAGGTAGATCATCACGCTGACCAGCATCGGCAGGCTGGACAGCGAGAACGACAGCGCCCACTGGCCGAACTTGCCAGCTTCGCCGCGCATGCTGTCGATCAGTTGCACGACCTGCGCGTCGGTGATCAGGTTCGGGTAACGCTCCGGCAGCAGCAGGAACACCGATTGCCATTCGGCGGCCATACGCGGCAGTTCGTTGAACAGGGTGCTCAGCTGCTGCCAAAGCAGCGGCATCAGCACCAGCAGAAATACCGTCAGGCCGCCCATGAACAAGGTGAATACCAGCCAGACCGCCAGCACCTGCGGCACCTTGAGACGCTCCAGACCGTTGACCAGGCCCTGCATGAGAAAGGCCAGCACCAGACCGGTCAGCACTGGCGCAAGCATCCCGCCCAGCGTCAGCACCACGGCAAAACCCAGCACCAGCAACACCGCCAGCACCACGGCCTGCTCATCGGAGAAATAGCGGTACAGCCAGTCGCGAAGAACCTTGACCATCAACAATCCTTAATCTGCCAAAGAGGCGCGCTCGCTCTCTTTTTAGCCTGCATCACGGGGCGTGGCTCAGGCCTTACGCAACCAGTAACGATAAATACCCGCGTCGACCTCTTCATGCAGCAGCTCATGCCCGGCGAGACTGGCGAAAGCGCGAAAGTCGCGCTGCGAGCCGGCATCGGTGGCGCTGACCTTGAGCACGGCACCACTGGCCAGGCGATTGAGTTCGAGCTTGGCTTTGAGCAACGGCAGCGGGCAGTTCAGCCCGCAGGCATCGAGTTCGGCATCGAACGCCGGTACGTCTGTCATCATCTACTCCTGATAAGTCGGCTAGGATACCCAAGCCGCCGCAACCCTGGCCAGCGCGGTATCTGGCCGGCTACAGTAACGCCTTTGCCTCCCGAGAGCCCTGAGTGCATGACTTTTCTGCGCCCCACCCTGCTGACGCTGGCCTGCCTGTTCGCCGCCCATACGGGTGCCAGTGACCTGCCGTCGCTTGGCGACGCCAGCTCCTCGATCGTCTCGCCGCAGCAAGAACACCAGCTAGGCCGCGCCTGGCTCGGCCTGCTGCGTGGTCAGGTTTCGCAACTGGACGACCCACAACTCAAGGACTTCGTCGAGTCCAGCGTCTATCGCCTGTCGGAAACCAGCCAGTTGCAGGATCGTCGCCTGGAATTCGTCCTGCTCAACAGCCCGCAACTGAACGCCTTCGCCGCTCCCGGCGGGATCGTCGGGGTCAACGGCGGCCTGTTCCTTTATGCCCAGACCGAAGCCGAGTACGCCTCGGTGATGGCGCACGAACTGGCGCACTTGTCCCAGCGTCACTTCGCCCGTGGCGTCGAGGCCCAGCAGCGCATGCAGTTGCCGCTGATGGCCGCCATGCTCGCCGGCATCGTCGCCGCCGCTGCAGGTGCGGGCGACGCCGGTATCGCCACCATCATGTCGACCCAGGCCGCTGCGATTCAGGAACAACGGCGCTTCTCCCGACAGAACGAGCAGGAGGCCGACCGTATCGGCCTGGTCAACCTGGAAAAGGCCGGCTACGACCCGCGCGCCATGCCGCTGATGTTCGAGCGATTGATGCGTCAGTACCGCTACGACGCCAAGCCGCCGGAATTCCTGCTCACTCACCCGGTGTCGGAATCGCGCATCGCCGATACCCGCAACCGCGCCGAACAGTATCCGGCCCAGGGTCGTGAGGACAGCCTGCGTTACCAGTTGATGCGTGCCCGCGTACAACTGACCTACGAGGAAACCCCTGGCGTCGCCGCCAAGCGCTTCCGCGCCATGCTCGACGAGAACCCGGGCCTCGATGCCGCTCGCTATGGCCTGGTACTGGCACAGATGAAAACCGGTCAGCTCGCCGAGGCCGGCGAGACCCTGGCGCCGCTGCTGAGCAAGAGCCCGGACGACATCACCTACAACCTGGCGCAGATCGAACTGGATATGGCGGCCAATCGCCTGGATGCCGCCGAGCGCCGCCAGCAGCGCATGTTCACCCTCTACCCGAGCAACTACCCGCTGCAGCAGACGCAAGTCGACCTGCTGCTCAAACAACAACGCATCGCCGATGCCGAGCGCGCCCTGGACAACCTGCTCAAGACCCGCGGCAAGGACCCGGACGTGTGGTATCAGGTCGCCGAGGTACGCGGCCTGAGCGGCAACACCATCGGTCTGCACCAGGCGCGCGCGGAGTTCTTCGCCCTGGTCGGCGATTACAACCAGGCCATCGAGCAACTGGACTTCGCCAAGCGCCGCGCCAGCAACAACTTCCAGCTGGCCTCGCGCATCGATGCACGGCAACGCGAGCTCGCCGAGGAAAAACGCCTGGTCGAGCAGATGCTGCGCTGATCGGGGCCATGGTGGTGCGCACGGCGCGCCCTACCCTGTGGGAGCGGCCTTAGCCGCGATGTTCTTTCGTCTCCCCCATGCGCGGACGAGTCCGCTCCCACAGAGCCAGCGCCCCCGCAAACCCGCTGCTGCAAGGACTGCAGCGACAAACCCACCATCACCGTCAGCTCATAGGTGCGCCGTGCGCACCGATAACGCGTGCTGAACCGTATGATCCGAAAAGAAGAAGCCCCGCACTTGGCGGGGCTTCTTGGTTTCAGCTGCCAGTTCAGGCGCTTTGCGCCAGGTCCATCAGCTCGCGGTTGGCTACCGCGTACATAGCGTAGTCGGTGCCGGTTGCCGAACGCAGCTCGGCCAGCATCGCCTTCCAGCGGTCGACCAGGCGTTGATGCTGATCGAGCCACAGGGCCACGCGCGCTTCGATCTCCTGCGGACCGTCAGCCATCTGCAGCACCGACACGGTAATCGCACGCTGCTGCCAGTCCAGATCGTCACGGAAGGCCTCGCGGGCCAGCGCCTGCCAGTTGTTCTCCACCGGCAGGTTAGTGATCTGCTGCAGGTACCAAGACAGCTCAAGCGCACCGCCCACGGCGAAGTAGGCCGTCGCCACCTCACTGGTGTCCTTGCCGGTGACATCCGCCGCTTCGATGATCGGTAGCAGCGTGTACAGGTGGCTGGTGCCGGCGACCACGCGCGCCAGCTCCTCCGGCGTACCGGCCTCGACGAAGCTCTGGTAGCGCGCCAGCCACTGCTCACGGGCCGGGCCTTCGAGCAGTTCGTCCAGACGGCCGACCAGCGCCTCGATACGCGGTGCGAAATGCGCCACATCACGGGCAGCGTCCAGCTCGTTACGGCGGCTGCGCAGGAACCAGCGCGTCGCGCGACGGCCCAGGCGCATCAACTCGTCCATCAGCTGCAACTGCAGCTCGGCCGGCACCTTGTAGTCCAGCGCCTCGATCTGCGCCCACCAGTGCGGCAGGCGGAACAGGTCACGCACGATGACGTAGGCGCCGGCGACGTTGGCCGCGCTCATGCCGGTGGACTCCTTCAGGCGTTGCACGAAGGTGATGCCCATGTGGTTGACCAGATCGTTGGCGATCTGCGTGCTGACGATCTCGCGCTTGAGGCGATGGCGACGCATGGCATCGCCGAACTTCTCGGTGAGGATCGCCGGAAACGCGGTTTCCATCTCGCGCGCCAGGTAGTCATCGTCCGGCACCAGGGATTTGAGCAACGATTCCTTGAGGTCGATCTTGCTGTAGGAGATCAGCACCGACAGCTCCGGTCGGGTCAGGCCCTGGCCGTTGGTGGCGCGCTCGTTCAGCTCCTCGTCCGATGGCAGGAACTCCAGGGCGCGGTCCAACTTGCCGGCGCTTTCCAGCGCATTCATCAGGCGTTTGTACTCGCCGACGCGCTCACGGGCGCGACGCTCGGCCAGCGACAGAGCCTGGGTCTGCTTGTAGTTGTTGCCCAGGACCAACTCGGACACGTCGTCGGTCATCTCGGCCAGCAGCTTGTTGCGCTGTTTCTCGGTCATGTCGCCACCGGAGACGATCTCGCCGAGCAGGATCTTGATGTTCACTTCATGGTCGGAGCAGTCCACGCCGCCGGCATTGTCAATGAAGTCGGTGTTGCTGGCGCCGCCGTGCAGGCCGAACTCGACCCGACCGAGCTGGGTCATGCCGAGGTTACCGCCCTCGCCCACCACCTTGGCGCGCAGTTCGCGACCATCGACGCGCAGGGCGTCGTTGGCCTTGTCGCCGACGTCGCCGTGGCTTTCCTTGCTGGATTTCACGTAGGTGCCGATACCGCCGTTCCACAGCAGGTCGACCGGGGCCTTGAGCAGGGCATTGAGCAACTCGGTGGGCGCCAGCTTGTCGGCCGTGATGTCGAAACGTGCCTTCATCTGCGGGGTGATGGTGATGCTCTTGGCGCTGCGCAGGAAGATGCCGCCACCGTCGGAAATCAGCTTGCTGTCGTAGTCGGCCCAGCTCGAACGCGGCAGTTCGAACAGACGCTTGCGCTCGGCGAAGCTCCTGGCCGCGTCCGGGTTCGGATCGATGAAGATGTGCAGGTGGTTGAAGGCGGCCACCAGTTGCAGCGTGTCCGACAGCAGCATGCCGTTGCCGAACACATCGCCGGCCATGTCGCCGATGCCGATCACGGTGACGTTGTCCTTCTGCACGTCGATACCGCGCTCGCGGAAGTGACGCTGCACCGAAACCCAGCCGCCCTTGGCGGTGATGCCCATGCCCTTGTGGTCGTAGCCGGCCGAACCACCGGAGGCGAAGGCGTCGCCGAGCCAGAAGCCGTACTCGGCGGCAATGCCGTTGGCGATGTCGGAGAAGGTCGCGGTGCCCTTGTCCGCCGCCACCACCAGATAGGGGTCGTCGGCGTCGTGGCGTACCACGTTCTGCGGTGGTACCACCTCGCCGTCCTTGAGGTTGTCGGTGATATCCAGCAAGCCGCTGATGAAGATGCGGTAGCAGGCGATGCCCTCGGCCATCACCTCGTCACGCGAGCCGCCAACCGGCATCCTGCGCGGGACGAAGCCGCCCTTGGCGCCCATCGGCACGATCACCGCGTTCTTCACCTGCTGCGCCTTGACCAGGCCCAGCACTTCGGTGCGGAAGTCCTCTTCGCGATCCGACCAGCGCAGGCCGCCGCGGGCAACATCGCCGAAACGCAGGTGCACACCCTCGACACGCGGGCTGTAGACGAAAATCTCGAACTTCGGCACTGGCCGCGGAATTTCCGGAATCAGGCGCGGACTGAGCTTGAAGCTGAAATAGGACTTGGCTGCGCCACTGGCATCGGCCTGGAAGAAGTTGGTGCGCAGGGTCGCCTTGATCAGGTCCAGGTAGCGACGCAGGATGCGGTCTTCGTTGAGCACGGCGACGTTATCCAGCGCAGCCAGGATGGCCTGTTCGAGCTTCTGCTGCTTGTCTTCCAGGTCGTCGGCAGTGAGCTTGCGCGCGAGGTAGAAGCGGGTACGGAATAGGCGCACCAGCTCCTTCGCGATGTCGGCGTGATTGATCAGGGTCGAGGCGATATAGCTGAGGTCGAAACCCAGGCGAATCTGCTTGAGATAGCGGGCATAGGCCCGCAGCAGCGCCACGTCACGCCAGGGCATGGCGGCGGTGAGCACCAGGCGGTTGAAGGCGTCGTTCTCGGCATCGCCGCCGACGATATGGATGAAGGCGTCCTGCAGCGTGTCGTTGAGCTGCTGGATGTCGACGTCGAGGCCTTCGGCGTAGGTGAAGGCGAAGTCATGAATCCAGAACTCGCGGCCATCGGCACGACGCAGCTTGTAGGGGAACTCGCCGAGCACACGCAGGCCGAGGTTCTCCAGAATCGGCAGCACGTCGGACAGCGGCAGCGGCGTGTCAGCGTGATACAGCTTGCAGTGCAGTTGCTGGTCGCCCTGCGCCAGTGGCTGGTAGAAGCTCATCACCAGCGGCTTGTCGTTGCTCAGGCTGAGCAGATGCTGCATGTCCACCACCGCCGAATGCGGGGCGAAGCGCTCGCGATAGCCGGCCGGGAAGCCACCGGGGAACTCGGCCAGTACATTGGTGCCCTGGGCTTCGCCGAGGCTTTCCACCATCAGGCCGGCGTAGTCGTCCTTCCACGAACGGCAGGCCTGGATGACTTCCTTCTCCAGACGCACCGGGTCGATCTGGGTCTTGTTCTTCGGGTCGACGCGCAGGATGAACTGCACCCGCGCCAGCACCGATTCGGAGAAGAAGGTCCAGAACTCGCAGTCGGTGGCCTGCAGGCGCTCCATCAGCACCTGCTGGATCTTCATCCGGGTTTCGGTGGAATAGACGTCACGCGGCACGTAAGCCAGGCAGTAGCAGAAGCGGCCGTAGGGATCGCGACGCAGGAACACACGGATCTTGTTGCGCTCCTGGATCTGCACGATGGAAAGCGCGGTATTGAACAGGTCGTCCACTGGCGTCTGGAACAGATCGTCGCGCGGCAGCACCTCCAGTACCTGGGCCAGCTCCTTGCCGAGGTGGGCGCTGCTGTCGAAGCCGGAACGCTGCTTGATCACGTCCACCTTGCGGCGGATATAAGGGATGTTCCACACGCTTTCCGCGTACACCGCCGAGGTGTACAGGCCCATGAAGCGGCATTCCTTGATCACGTTGCCCTTGGCGTCGAGTTCGCGGATGGAAACGAAATCCGGGTAGGCCGGGCGGTGCACCCGGCTCGGCACCGCAGCCTTGGCAAAGGACAGCAATTGCGGTTCGCGCAGATAGGCCACCGCCTCCGGCTCGATATGCAGTTCCTCGGCGGACAATCCGGTGCGCAGGCGCTTGGACAGACCCAGCAGGGATTTCTCGTCGTAGACCATGGTGCCGCCGTCGGCGGTCGGCGCGACGGTGAACTCTTCATAGCCGAGGAAAGTGAAGTGGTTGTCCAGCAACCAGTTCAGGTACACCTTGATTTCGTCCAGCTCGGTCTTGTCCACCTTGAGCTTGGCGCGATCCAGCCAGGCGAGCAGCTCGCGTGCCTTGGCCTTCATAGGCTGGAAGTCGGCAACGCTCATGCGCACGTCACCAAATACCTCGTGGATGGCTTTCTCCAGGGTTTTCAACTCGGCAGCGCTGGAGCAGCGGTCGATCTCCAGGAACATTAGCGCTTCCTGCAGCACGCCCTCGCCCTGGGTGCCGCGCGGCAGGATCTCCAGCAACTGGCCATTCTGGTCACGGCGTACGCTGAATACGCTGTTTTGCAGGGTGTGGATGCTGTAGCCGTGGCGGTTGAGCTCCATGCGCACGGAATCGACCAGGAACGGGATGTCGCCATGCAGGATTTCCACCGCGGTGTGGGTGGACTGCCAGCCATGCTTCTCGTAATCGGGGTTGAACGCGCGTACCTGCGGCTTGGCGTGATCGAACTGCTCCAGCATGCGCCAGGCCGACAGGGTGCAGCCGACCAGGTCGGACAGGCGCCGCTGGGTCAACTCTTCAAGGGCGATGATGCCGAAGAACTGTTCGGCGAAAAGGGCTACTTGTGGCAGCGCCTGCTCACTCACGTGCTGTGCCAGGGCCGCTTGCAGTTGGTGCTGGAAGTCGGCTTTGCTGGCCGCCGTAAAGAACGCCATGGTTTTGCTCCATTGGGCTGGTGGTTCGACAGGAGGTCTGGATCGCTGTCGCTGGGTGTTAGTTCAACGTTAGTCCATGAAGCGACAATGACACTTGCGAGTCGCGTGTGGACCGGCGCGAAGAGAGCGACCGACTGGTCACATATAGCCGACGAGCTTAACGAGGGACACCGGAAGGCCGCTTGCGGCGCTGCGACATTTTCTTTCAAGGCTGCACCGACACGGTGCAAAAGGAAAAAGCCATGGCCCGCCACCGGAGAGCGAACGAACCATGGCGAGAGGTCAGGCGCCGCGCATGGCTTCGGGCAGCGCCAGCACGATCTGCGGGAACAGGGTGATGAGGATTGCCGCCAGCACCAGCAGAAGGAAGAACGGAAAGCTGGCGCGCGCCACGGCGCCCAGGTTGTGCCCGGTCAGGTTCTGGATGACGAACAGGTTGAACCCCACTGGTGGGGTGATCTGCGCCATTTCCACCACCAGGATGACGAATATGCCGAACCACAGCAGGTCGATCCCGGCAGCCTGCACCGCCGGCAGAATCACTGCAGTGGTGAGCAGGATGATGGAGATGCCGTCAAGGAAGCAGCCCAGGGCGATGAAGAACAGCGTCAGCGCCAGCAGCAACAAGTACGGCGACAGCTGTTTGGCGATGATCCAGTCGGCCAGCGCCGCCGGCAAACCCGTGAAGCTCATGGCCGAGGTCAGGTACGCCGCACCGAGCAGGATGAAGAAAATCATGCACGACGTGGACACCGCGCCCATCAGGCTGGCCATGAAGGTTTCACGCGTCAGCGCACCTGAGCAAAGCGCGATCAGCAGCGCGCCAACCACGCCGACTGCCGCCGCCTCGGTGGCCGTGGCGATACCGCCGTAGATCGATCCGATCACCGCGACGATCAGGCCCAACACCGGAATCAGCAGCTTGGCACGACGCAGTTTGTCCATGAACGGCAGGCGCTCGCCCTCCTCCGGCAGCTTGCTGCGATTGCAGGCGGCCCAGATCATCAGATAACCGCTGAAGATGGCCAGCAGCAACAGGCCCGGGAGGATGCCCGCAATGAACAGACGCGAGATCGAGACCTGCGCCGCCACACCGTAGACGATCATCATGATCGACGGCGGAATCAGCAGGCCAAGCGTGCCGGCGCCAGCCAGCGAGCCCATGGCGATGGACTCCGGATAGCCGCGCGACTTCAGCTCCGGCAGGGAGATACGGCCGATGGTGGCCGCCGTTGCCGCGGAAGAGCCGCTGACAGCCGCGAACATGCCGCAGCCGAACACGTTGACGTGCAGCAAGCGCCCCGGAAGCCCACGCATCCAGGGCGCCAGGCCGTTGAACATGTCTTCGGAAAGACGAGTGCGATAGAGAATCTCGCCCATCCAGATGAACAGCGGCAGTGCCGTCAATGTCCAGCTGGCGCTGGAAGCCCAACTGGTGGAGGCGAGAATCGAGCCGGCCGGCGCACCACCGAACAGCTCCATACCGATGATGCCGACACCAAGCAACGACAGGGCAACCCAGACGCCGCCGCCAAGCAGCACGAACAGCGCCAGCAGCAGGGTGATTGTAATGATTGTGTAGTCCACGGGTTCACTCACGAATGCAGTGCGGCGATGGCCGCAATTAAAGGTCGAGCGCGCAGGCTCACTCGCTCATCGCCGTGCCGGCTTCGACAGCTTCGAAGCGCTTGCCCTGGCAGGTCAGCACCAGGCGCTCGGCCATCGCCACCACCAGAATCAGCGTGCCAAGCAACATCGGCAGCTGCGGCAACCACATCGGAATCGGCAGCAGGCCGGAAGACACTTCCTTGAATTCGTAAGACTCCAGAACGAACAACGCGCAGTACCAGGCCATATAGCCGGCGATACCCAGACCAACCAACGTGGCCAGCACATCGAGCACGCGCCGACCGCCAGCAGGCAACAGACGCAACATCAGTTCCACACGAATGTGCGCGCCACGCTGTAGCGCGTAGGGCAAAGCGAGAAAACCCGACGCAGCCATCGCGTAGGCGGCGAACTCATCGGCAGCGGGCACCATGGTGCCCAGCTGGCGGGCGACGATCTGCGTCACGACGAGCAGGCAGATCAGGACGAGAAACACGCCGGACAACCATCCGGACAGGGTGTAGAGCTTGTGCAGTGGGGTCATGAACTACGGGCTCCCTGGGCAAGCCACAAGAAAAGCCCGCCGCAATCAACGCGGCGGGCAGCGGATCAACGCTGGTAGCTATCGAGAATCGCCTTGCCATCGGCTCCAGCGCGTTTGAGCCACTCTTCGGTCATGGTCTGGCCGATCTGCTCGAAGCCGCTCTCCAACGCCGCGGGTGCCTGTTCGGACACCTGCATGCCATTGTCGGCCAGGGTCTTGACCAGCTCACCGGTCTTCTCCTGGGCAATCTCCCAGCCGCGCGCCTCAGCCCGCTTGGCCGCCTCCAGCACCGCCGTCTGGGTCGCCTCCGGCAGGCGGGCGAAAGCACGGGCGTTGACGATGACGAAGTTCTTCGGAATGAAGGCCTTGACGTCATAGTAGTAGGAGGAGAAATCCCAGGCCTGGGAGTCCACGCCAGTGGTCGGTGAAGTAAGCATGCCGTTGATCATGCCGGTGCTGAAAGCCTGCGGAATCTCGCCGGTCTGGATGACCGTCGGCACCGCTCCCATCAGCTCGGTCATGCGCGAGGTAGCCGGGTTGTAGGCACGGAATTTCATACCCTTGAAGTCATCCATGCTGGTCACCGGCGTCTTGGTGAAGATGCTCTGCGGCGACCAGGGCATGGCGTACAACAGCTTGATGCCCTGCTTGTTCAAGCGCTCTTCCACTGCCGGGCGGCTCGCCGCCCACAGGACCTGGGCCTGCTCGTAGTTGCGCACCAGGAACGGCACGCTGTCGATCTCGAAGATTGGATCTTCGTTGCCCAGCACCGACATCAATACGTCCCCCACTTGCACCTGGCCGGTCTGCACGGCGCGCTTGACCTCCGGACGCTTGAACAGCACCGAGTTGGCATGCACGCGAATCTGCAGCTCGCCATTGCTGGCCTTCTCCACATCCTGGGCGAACTCCTTGGCCACGGTGGTGATGAAATTGCCGTCGGGGTTCTCGGCGGTCATGTTCCAGCGTTCGGCGGCCTGGGCGCCGAAGCCCAGTGCGCAAGCCAAGGCGGTCATGGCGAAACGCGATGCGATGCTTTTCATGGTGCTCTCCTGTTCATTGTTTTTTGTGCGCCGCATGGCGCGGCTGGAAGACGATTTCGAGTCTCAGCGCATCGCCCTACCCTGTCCAACTAGAAAAACCGGAGGCGCATGATCGGAAATCGTTATGAGATGAAAGGGGGCATTTCTGCAGCGAATGCACCAGCAGCGGGCAACCGTTTTCGGGCCCACAGCAGTTCGATGAGGGTGTTCAGGCGCTCTGCTGCTCAGGCGCTGGCGCGACTCGCGCCATGCAGGCCTCACCCATTTCCTCGGCGTAGACATCGAGTGCTTCGCAGGCCAGGGCGATGATGTCTTCACTAAGTTCCAGGCCCACCCCCGTGCGCCAGGTGGCGACCACCGGCAAGGGCGGCGGCTCGGGTACCTCGTCGAGAATGGTCAGCAGCCCCTGCTTGAGTTCGTCATGCACCAGCGCCGGTGGCAGTGCGCCGATGCCGAAACCATCACGGATAAGGCGGGTCATCGCGGCGATGGAATTGACGCAGTTGATGCGCGGCGCACTGACGCTGCCGGCATGCAGCAGGTTGAGGATGTCCTGATGCGGCCGCGAATTCTTCGAGAAGGTGATGATGCGCTCGCGGGCCAGCTCCTCCATCGAGGCATAGCGACGGTGATACAACGAACCGGTCGGTACGATCCAGCGCACCGGAAAGGCAGCCAGTTCCAGATTGCGTACGCTGTCGCCGTTGACCATGTCGGTCTGGAACACGATATCCAGATAGCCCTTGAGCAATTGTTCGTTGAGGTTACGCGCGGTGTCGGCAGTCAGCTCGATCTCCACTGCGGGGTAGCGCTCCATCACCCGTGTTACGAACGGACTCAACCAGGTGTGAATGACGGTATCCATTGCGCCGACACGAATACGCCCCTGAATGTTGCCGGTATCACTGATCGACTGTTTCAGGGCCTGCATGGTGTCGATCATGCGCTCGGCATATTCAAGCACCTTCTGCCCTTCCGGGGTCAGCGATACGCCTTTGGAGTCGCGCAGAAAAAGACGCGTGCCGAGCTCATCCTCGAGCGCGGCGATACGGCTGGAAATGGACGCCTGGGTGCTGAACAGCTTCTCGGCTGTGAGGCGAAAACTCTTGAGCCGTGCTACCCAAACGAAGGTCTCGAGAAATCTCAGGTTCATGCCGTAACGCCTCTTCGCAATGTCCTCTTTCGGGCCTGTTCACCAGCGCCCACGCTGCCTCGGGCGTAGCAGGTTGTATGCCAGAGGTTTTTCGCGCAGCCGATGAATTTTCCTATCGCTGGCCCCCTGTTTTTTCTCGTTGGACGCCGCCGAACAACGCTTTGAAGAATGGCGCCGCGCTCTGCGCAGACCACAACAACATCACTCAAAACGCGCTCTGCCAAGCAGCCGCTCTCGCCGCTGCGCGCTCCCAACAGGAGACACTGCAACCATGAAACTCCATTACCCATTAGCCACCGCACTGCTGCTCGGCGGCGGTCTGCCGGCACTTGCACAGGCCGACTTCATCGCTGACAGCAAGGCCAGCGTCGAGCTGCGCAATTTCTATTTCAATCGTGATTTCCGCCAGAGCGGTGCCCGTGACAAGGCCGAGGAATGGGCGCAGGGTTTTCTGCTGCGCATGGAGTCGGGCTACACCGAAGGCACCGTCGGTTTCGGCATCGATGCATTGGGGATGCTCGGCCTGAAACTCGATTCCGGCGACGGCACCGCTGGCAGTGGCCTGCTGCCGGCCGATGGTTCCGGCGGTTCGCAGGATGAGTATTCCAAGCTCGCGTTGACCGGCAAGGTGAAGCTGTCCAACAGCACGCTGAAAATCGGCGCCCTGCACTTTCGCAGCCCGATCGTCTCGGCCAACGACTCGCGCCTGCTGCCGCAGACCTTCCAGGGCGCGTTGCTCAACGTTCAGGAGATCGACAACCTGACCCTGCAGGGTGGCAAGATCAACCGCATCAAGGCCAACAGCTCCACCGACTACACCGAGATGACCGGCAACCGTATTGGCGGTAGCAGCGATTCCTTCGTATTCGGAGGCGGCGAGTACAAGATCACTCCGCAGCTTACCGCCGGCCTGCATTACGGCACCCTCGAGGACATCTACCAGCAGTACTACGGCACCCTTTTGCACGTGCTGCCGCTGGACGATGGCCAGTCGTTCAAGAGCGACCTGCGCTACTCGCAAAGCCGCGAGGACGGCAACTTCCGCGACCTCGACAACAAGGCCTTCGGCGCCATGTTCACCTACAGCCTGGGCGGTCATGCCTTCGGCGCAGGCTACCAGCGCATGAGCGGTGACGATCCCTTCCCGTACATCGCCAGCAGCGACCCGTTCCTGGTCAACTTCGTGCAGATCAACGACTTCGCCAACATCCAGGAACGCTCCTGGCAAGTGCGCTACGACTACAACTTCGCCAGCATCGGCATACCCGGCCTGACCTTCATGACCCGCTACATCTCCGGTGACAACGTCGAAGTCGCCGGTCGCAGCAGTGAAGGCAAGGAATGGGAGCGCAATACCGATATCGCTTACGTGGTGCAGAACGGTCCGCTGAAGAATCTGGGACTGAAATGGCGTAACGCCACCGTTCGCTCCAATTTCGCCAACGATCTCGACGAAAACCGTCTGATTCTCAGCTATACCCTGCCGCTTTGGTAAGCACTCAACCGATGACGGGGCCCTCGCGGCCCCGTTCGCATTTCTCGGAAAGCAAGAAGGCCATAGACTTTTAATCAAGTTGTATGACAACTTGCCGATTCCTGAGAATCATCCCGTAGAAGATGGCGAGGCGTTATCGTGAGCTTTTTACTGTCCTGGCAACAAAAATTCCGCGCCCTTATCGCGCTCACCCTGATCAGCCTGATGCTTATGGCGGCCGCCTCTCTGTGGGCCAGCCATAGTGTCAGCAGTGCATTGCAGGCAAGGGAGCGGGCAGCAGCCTATGCCAGCGCCAGTACAGAACTGATGAACCACTGGTGGCGGCAGAACGCATTACGCCAGCAGATAACCCCCGACCTGCAGCAAGCGTTCAATGAAGGCCTCGGTGACCTGCAAGAACTCGTCGGACAACTGTTAACGCAAGCACAAGCGCTGGAAGATGACGCCACCGTGCAGCATGCCCAACAGATTCAAACCGTGCTGCTAGAGGAACTGGCCCAGCAACGCCAGTGGCTGAACCTCAACCAGGCGCTGGGGCTGACGCCCTTCGAAGGCCAGCGCAAAGCGCTGAGCGAGAAAGGCAAGGCCCTGGAAGCGATCAGTTTCGACTTGATCAAACCCTTCATCGCCGGTTCCCTGAGCAGTCAGCGTGACTATCTTTCGACCTTCGATCCGGCGTTCGCCCAGATGACCCTGACGGCTATCGGCAAGCTACAGGAGCAGATTACAGACCTGGAATGGCAGGACACGCCGATCGGCAAGAACGTACAGGGCTACGCCCAGGCCTTCGCCGATGCCAATGGCAGCATCGAACGCATCAACGCGACCAATCAACGTCTGCGCCAACTCGGCGAACAACTGCAGACGCGCATCGATGAGCAGGCACAGGCCCTGCAAAGCGGCCTGTTGCTGCGCCGCACGCAGGAAGCTGAACAGGCGCGCCTCTCGGCACTGTGGATGATGGGGCTGAGCTTCCTCGCCGTCGCCGCCCTGCTCTGCTTCACCCTGCTGCAGGCTTCGCGCACCCTAGTCTCTCGGCTGCGTAACGTCATTCAGTTGCTCAGCCAGGTTGCCTCCGGCGATCTCACTGGCAAGTTGCCGGTGGGCAGCAACCCAAACGACGAATTCAACCAGCTGGCCGATGCTGCCAATCGCATGATCCAGGGCATCGGCGGCATCGTTGCCGAAGTGGTACGTGCCAACGGCGAGCTGGGCCGCCTGCACAACCACCTGGGCGACGCCATGCGCCAGTTGGGCGACAACAGCACCCAGGTGGAAATGCAGACCGAGCAGGCCGCCTCGGCCTCGCACCAGATCAGCGCCACCCTCAACGACATGGCGCAACGTACCGCCGAAGTCGGCAGCGCCACCACCAGCGCCTACGATGCCGCGCGCAACGGTGGCGAGGTGATCGCCGCCAGCGTCGACAGCATGAGTCGCCTGGCGCAGCTGATTCAGGACACCCATAGCCAGGTCGACGCCCTCGGCCAGAGCAGCGCACGGGTCAATGGCATCGTCGACGTGATCAACAGCCTCGCCGATCAGACCAACCTGCTCGCGCTCAACGCGGCCATCGAGGCTGCCCGTGCCGGCGAGGCCGGTCGAGGCTTCTCGGTGGTCGCCGATGAGGTGCGCTCCCTGGCGCAGAAGACCGTCGCGGCGACCACCGATATCAGTGCCATCGTCGGTGAGTTCCAGCAGCAGACCCGACACATGCACCAATTGATGAGCAACGGTCTGAACCTGGCCGCCGACAGCGAGCGGCATGCCGCTCAGGTGGCCGATGCGATCACCTCCATCACCTCGGCGATGGAGCGACTGACAGGCGAAATGAACCAGGTCGTGGTGGCCATCGAGGAGGTCTCGACCACCACCGAGGACATCGCCGACAAGATGGAAACCATCCACGTGCATACCGGGCAAAGCAAGGATCTTCGCCATACCCTGGGTGATCACACCGAGGGGCTGTCATCGCAGGTCGATGCTTTGGGGCGCAGCGCCAGTCAGTTCCGCCTGGCCTGAGTGAGACGAGCGCCCGGCCGGTATACCGCCGGCCGGGCATTCATGTTGACGGACTAGCGTGGCGGCTCATCGAGATAAGCCTCGATGATCTGCGCATGCTCCTCACCTGCACGCGCCAGCCATTCCTCGGTGATCTGCTGCCCAACCTCAGTCAGCTCCCGACGCAGTTGCGGGTCGATGTCTTGCACCACGGTCATGCCGCGCCTGGCGAGCATCCTCGTCTGATAGCCGGTCAATGCCCAGGACAATTCCCACCCTGCCCGCTCGGCACGCTCACCGGCATGCAGCAACGCACGACGCTGGGCCTCTGGTAGACGCTGGAAGGCACGCTCGTTGACGATGACGATGTTCTTCGGAATGAAGGCGCGCACGTCGTAGAAATGCGAGACGAAATCCCAGGCACGCAGGTCCATGCCGGTGGTGCTGGAGGTGAGCATGATATCCACCAGACCTTCGCGAAACGCCTGCGGTACTTCCTCGGTGTTGATGGTCGTCGGACGGGCATGGAGCAGATGGGCCAGGCGCGAGATGGTTGGGTTGTAGCTGCGAAAACGCAGGTCACGAACATCCTCCACAGTCCGCAGCGGGCGATTGCTGAACAGGCTCTGTGCCGGCCATGGCACGGCGTAAACCAGGCGCACGCCATCGGCCAGCAGACGCCGCTCCACCGCCTCACGGCTTACCGTCCAGAGTTTGCGTGCCTGCTCGTAGTCGGTGGCAAGAAACGGCAAGCTGTCCAACTCGAAGATCGGATCCTCATTGCCCAGCGCAGACATGAACACGTCGCCAAGCTGAATATCACCACGGGTCACCGCTGCCTTCACCTCAGGGCGGCGGTACAGCGTGGAGTTGGGATGAACGCGAATATTCAGTTGGCCGTTGGTGGCCTGGCGAACATTCCTGGCAAACTCCACCGCCACGCGGCTGATGAAATTACCGGCTGGCTGCTCCACCGACATCGACCAGCGTTCGCTGCCGCAAACGGGTAAAGCCATGGGTAGAGCGACAAGCAACGCGCAGAACGCGGACAGACAGGGTGCGGTCTTCACTGGGATTCCCCCGTAGACTGGTGGCCAGGTACTGAGTCGACTCGAAAGGAACGCAAAAGCCCCCGGGTGTAGGACACACCGGGGGTGCACCAAAATGGCGCCAGGGAGCGTTCACCCGATTCACTGTCGAGCGCGACGGCCGCCACTGTCCAACGGGAAAAACCGGCGCCAGGCGATCAGAAAAACCGATGCCAGACACCATCAGCTTTTCCTATCTCCGGCGGATGTTTTTATTAGTTGGACGCCCCCAGGCGGCGTCGGAAAAATGAAGCCACTGCCAGAACAGCTCAAAGCTGTCGGACCCTATCCATGCACCTCATGATTAGGATGCTCACTTGAACAGCCTGCTTTTGAATTGCGACATCGGTGAAAGCTTCGGCGCCTGGACCATGGGCCTGGACGCCGAAGTCATGCCCTATATCGACTGCGCCAACATCGCCTGCGGCTTCCACGCCTCGGACCCCAGCGTGATGCGCAAGACCGTGGCCCTGGCCGTGGCCCACGACGTACGTATCGGTGCGCACACGGCCTATCAGGACCTGGTCGGTTTCGGTCGCCGCTCGATGGACTGCACACCGCAGGAGGTCGAAGACCTGATGCTCTACCAGATCGGCGCGCTGGAAGGCCTCTGTCGCAGCCAGGGCGCCCACGTCAGCTACGTCAAACCGCACGGCGCGCTGTATCAGGACATGATGCGCAAGCCCGCCACCCTGCGTGCGGTGATGAGTGCAGTCGCGAAGTACAATCGCCACCTGCCGCTGATGCTGATGTGCACCCGCGACAACAGCGCGGCGCAGGCGCTGGGCGACGAATTCAGCCTTACCCTGTGGTTCGAGGCGTTCGCCGACCGCGCCTATGATGCCGCCGGCTTCCTGGTCAGCCGCAGCCTGCCGGGCGCCGTGCATCACGACAGCGAAGTGATCGTCAATCAGGCGGTCACACTGGCACGTGGCGAGGCGCTGCAGACCAGCGACGGCAGCGCGCTGTATCTGAACGCGCAGACCTTGTGCGTGCATGGCGACAACGCCAGTTCGGTGGCTGCCGTGCAACGTATCCGGCAGGCCTTCGACGGCCTGACACAGGCATGAAGTCGCCCAACGCCCGGCTGGAAGTCGCCGGCATCGACAGCCTGATCCTGCGCCTGTTCGACCATATCGATGAAGCCAACATGCCGTGGATGCTGGCAGCGCGCACGCGCCTGCAGGAGGCATTCGGCAGTGCCCTGCTGGACCTGGTGCCCTCCTACACCACGCTGCTGCTGCATTACGACCTGTGCCAGCTCGACAGCCATCAGGCGCGGACGAAGGTCGCCGAGGCGCTCGATGGCTTGCAGCCTGCCGATCTGCACGGCGGCCGCGAGCACCAGTTGCCCACCTGGTACGACCGCAGCGTCGGCCCGGAGCTGCAACTGCTGGCGCGCCGCAGCGGGCTGAGCGAAGCCGAAGTGATCGCCCGGCACAGCGGCCACGCCTATCAGGTATTCGCCCTGGGCTTCGCCCCCGGCTTCGCCTTCATGGGCCTGGTCGAGGAAATCCTCGCCGCGCCACGCCTGAGCACGCCGCGCAAGCGCATCGCCGCCGGCAGCGTCGGTATCGCCGAACGGCAGACGGCCGCGTACCCGGTGGTATCCCCCGGCGGCTGGAACCTGATCGGCCGCACGCCCTGCCGCCTGTTCGGCCGCGATATCGAAGGCTACAGCCTGCTGCAACCGGGGGACCGGGTCCGCTTCGTGCCCATCGAGCGCGCCGAATTCATCCGTCTGGGCGGCGACGATAGCCCGCTGGAGGCCAGCCAATGAGCACTATCGATGGCGGCCTGCGTGTATTGCGCAGCAGCCCTTTCATTCAATTGCAGGATGGTGGCCGCTTCGGTGTTCGCCATCTTGGCGTAACCCAGTGCGGCGCTCTGGACTGGATCGCCCATCGCTGGGCCAACTGGCTGCTGGGTAACCCGCTGACTGCCGCCGTGGTGGAGATCACCCTGGGCAACGCCGAGTTCGAATGCTGCCGTGACGCCACACTGGCGCTGACCGGCGGCGACCTTGGTGCGCGGCTGGACGATCAACCGCTGTCTCCCTGGCACAGCTTCGAGGTGCGCCAGGGCCAGCGGCTGAGCTTTGCCCAGCCGCGCCAGGGCGCGCGTGCCTACCTGGCTGCGCCGGGTGGATTCCAGGCGCCAGTGGTGCTCGGCAGCTGCGCCAGCATGCTGCGTGAAGGCCTAGGGGGTCTGCACGGCGATGGCCGCGCAATCGCTGTCGGCGATGCTCTGGGCTGGAGTGGCAATGTCGATGCAGCGCGGCAGATGCCTGCCGAGTTCATTCCCGAGTATCAGGCCACACCCCGTCTGCAGTTGGTGCTGGGCGCACAGATTGGCGATTTTCGCGGACAGAGCCTGTTCGATGCTTTCAACAGTGAGTGGCTGATCGACCAGCGTGCCGACCGCATGGGTATCCGCCTTAACGGTCCACAACTGCAATGCCAGCGTGGCTCGATGATTTCCGAGGGCATTCCCCTCGGGGCCGTGCAGGTGCCACCAGATGGCCAGCCGATCATCCTGCTCAACGACCGCCAGACCATCGGCGGCTACCCGCGCCTGGGCGCGCTGACGCCGCAGGCCGTGGCTCGGCTGGCGCAATGCCTGCCGGGCCAGACGCTGCACCTGACGCCTACCACGCAGGACAGTGCACAGCTGGCTCAGCGCCGATTACTGGCGCAGTGGCAATAGGGTCACAACTGCCCCGCCATGGACGATGGCGGGGCATTTCAGCGTTGGCGACCTGCCGCGCATTTCTGTTGCCAGACTGTTCATGACCCGCGCGGCAGATAGCGGCTGAAGCGGCAAATGCATTAAAGTCGGCGGTCTGCACGCGCGGCTTGAAAAGCCCGCTCATCCGCCAGAAGAGCCCGACGATGGAACACCGTGAAGCGCTAGTCGCGTTACGCCAATTTCTCTCCACCCAGATTCTCGGCCAGGAAAAGCTCATCGAGCGCCTGCTGATCGCCCTGCTCGCCGACGGCCACCTGCTGGTCGAAGGCGCCCCCGGGCTGGCCAAGACCAAGGCGATCAAGGAGTTGGCCGAAGGTATCGAGGGCGAGTTCCATCGCATCCAGTTCACCCCTGACCTGCTACCTGCGGACATTACCGGCACTGAAATCTACCGTCCGGAAACCGGCAGCTTCGTGTTCCAGCAGGGGCCGATCTTCCACAACCTGGTGCTGGCCGACGAGATCAACCGCGCACCGGCCAAAGTGCAATCGGCACTGCTCGAGGCCATGGCCGAGCGCCAGGTCTCGGTCGGCCGCTCGACCTATGACCTGTCGCCGCTGTTTCTGGTCATGGCCACGCAGAACCCCATCGAGCAGGAAGGCACCTATCCGCTGCCCGAGGCCCAGCTCGACCGCTTCCTGATGCACGTGAAGATCGGTTTTCCTGACGCGGCGGTGGAGCGCAAGATCCTCGCCCAGGCCCGGGGCGATGCGCTCAATGGCGAGGTCAAACCCGAGCACCGGGTCAGCCAGCAGGCGGTGTTCGCCGCACGCAAGGAAATCCTCGGCCTGTACATGGCCGATGCGGTGGAGGAATACCTGGTGCAACTGGTGATGGCCAGCCGCACCCCGGCCAAGTTCGACGCCGAGCTGGCCGACTGGATCGCCTACGGCGCCAGCCCGCGCGGCTCCATCGCCCTCGACCGCTGCGCGCGTGCCCATGCCTGGCTGGCCGGACGCGACTTCGTCAGCCCGGAAGACATCCAGGCGGTGCTGTTCGACGTGCTGCGCCACCGCATCATCCTGTCCTTCGAGGCCGAAGCCTCGGGCGTCGATCAGGATCGCGTGATCCAGCGTATCCTCGACGTGGTGGCGGTGGCCTGATGCAGCGCAATAAGCTTGTCTCCCCTCTCCAGCTTGCGGGAGACGACTGCATGGATGCAGGAGGTAGAGCGACGCAGGATGCCAAAGCCGAGTGGTCGGGGGAGAGGACAGTGAAACGCCCCACCCTCTCCCCAGCCCTCTCCCATGAATGGGCGAGGGAGCACGGCAGGATGGCGTGAGATCGATATGTCCAGCCAGCCCCTGTCACCCGGCATCCATATCACCCTCGGCGAACTCATTGACATGCGCCACAAGGTGCATGAAGTGCCGCTGTTCTCCACCCCGGCGCGGCGCAGCCCGCTGACGGGCCTGCATCACTCCAAGCTGCGCGGCCGTGGTGTGGACTTCGACCAAGTGCGCGTCTACCAGCCGGGCGACGACGTGCGCACCATCGACTGGCGCGTCACCGCGCGCACCCAGGAGCCGCACACCAAACTGTTCCATGAGGAGCGCGAGCGTCCCATCTTCATCATCAGCGAGCAAAGCCAGCGCCTGTTCTTCGGCTCCGGTCTGTGCTTCAAGTCGGTGCTGGCCGCACGCGCCGCGGCGCTGATCGGCTGGGCGGCGCTGGGCCACAATGACCGTATTGGCGGCCTGGTATTCGCCGACAACGAACATCATGAAGTCAAGCCACGGCGCAGCAAGCAGAGCCTGCTGCAGTTGCTCAACCTGCTGGCCCGCGCCAACCAGGTGCTCGGCCCGGAGAGCCAGGCCAGCGCCAGCCGCGACAACTTCGGCCTGGCCTTGCGTCGCGCCCGCGAAGTGCTGCGTCCGGGCAGCCTGGTGATCGTGCTGTGCGACGAGCGCGCCCTCAGCGACAACGCCGAACAGCAACTCACCCTGCTCGCGCGCCACACCGATCTGTTGCTGCTGCCGCTGTCCGATCCACTCGATCACGCACTGCCAGCGGCTGGCCTGCTGCGCTTTACCCAGGGTGGCGCACAGCTGGAACTCGACAGCCATAACGGCGATTTACGCCAGGCTTATCGCGCCCAGGCGCAGGCCCGCGAGGCGCGCTGGCAGCGCCTGGCGCAGAAGCTCGGCGTGCCTCTGCTACCGTTGAGCACGCAGCTCGAACTGGTCGACCAGTTGCAGGAACAACTCAGCAGCCTGCACGCGAGAAGATCCCTATGAATCCCATCGACCAGTTGCAGCCGCTGATCGACCCACCACCCGTGCCCTGGTGGCCGCCGGCGCCGGGCTGGTGGTTACTGGCCGTGCTGCTGCCACTGCTGGGTTGGGCGCTGTGGCGCTTGCTGCGCAACTGGCGGCGGCGCCCGCCCAAGGCGACCATGGAGCAGGTGCTCGACCCACTGCGCCAGGCAGCGCTCGACGAGCTGGCCACCTTGCAAAAACCCTATGACGGCGCACCTGCCGGCCCCTGGCTGCAGCAGCTCAATGCCCTGCTCAAGCGCCTGTGCCGCGAACGCTACCCGGACAGTGCCAGCCACACTCTGAGCAGCCGCGCCTGGCTGGCGTTTCTCGACAACCGTTGCCCGGCAGCCGGCCTCACACGCTGGATGATCCTCGTCGACGGCAGCTACAGGCCGCAGTGCACGCTGAGCGACAAAGCCATCGCGGAACTCGATCAGGCCATCGCCACCTGGATTCGCAAGCATGTTTGAGTTCGCCTGGCCCTGGGTCTTTCTGCTCGCACCGCTGCCCTGGCTGCTACGTCTACTGCTGCCCGCGGCCGACAGCGGCGATGCGGCGCTGCGGGTTGGCTTTCTGGACGAACTGCAGGCCCTGAGTGGTCGCCGCGCCCGTGCGGCCCTGCCCAGTTGGCGCCAGCAAGCGCCACTGGTGTTGCTCTGGTGCCTGCTGCTGTGCGCCGCGGCGCGGCCGCAATGGGTCGGCGAGCCGTTGCCGCTGCCAGCCAGCGGCCGCGATTTGCTACTCGCGGTAGACGTCTCCGGCTCCATGGATTACGCCGACATGCAGTGGGACGACGAGCCAATCAGTCGCCTGGAGCTGGTCAAGCGCCTGCTCGGCGACTTCATCGAAGGTCGCCGTAGTGATCGTGTCGGCCTGATCCTGTTCGGTAGCCAGGCCTATCTGCAGGCGCCGCTTACGTTCGACCGTCACACGGTGCGCACCTGGCTGGACGAGGCATTGATCGGCATCGCTGGCAAGAACACCGCCATCGGCGACGCCATCGGCCTGGCAGTCAAGCGCCTGCGCCAACGTCCGGCGCAAAGCCGGGTGCTGGTACTGATTACCGATGGCGCCAACAACGGTGGCGAAATCGATCCGATGGTCGCGGCGCAACTGGCCGCCGATGAAGGTGTGCGCATCTACACCATCGGCATTGGCGCTGACCCACAACAAAGCGGCGCGTTCGGCAGCTTCGGCTTCAGCGCGCTGGACCTGGACGAGACCAGCCTGCGCGCGATCAGCGACACCACCGGCGGCGAGTATTTCCGCGCACGCAATCAGGCTGAGTTACAGCAGATCGAGCTGACCCTCGATCGCCTTGAGCCGGTCGCCCAGCAACCCTCTCTCGCCCGCCCTGCCCAGGCGCTCTATGCCTGGCCACTGACGCTGGCGTTGCTGGGCTCGCTGCTGCTGGTTGGCCAGGTGCTCTGGCCTGACTTGCTGCTGCGGCTAAGGAGACGGACATGAGCATACTCTGGCCGGAATGGCTGCGCCCATTGTGGCTCCTGGCCGTACCCGTGCTGGTCTGGTTGCTCTGGCGCCTGTGGCATCGCGAGCGCCAGAGCGGGCGCTGGCAACTGTTGCTGCCGGCGGCGTTTCATCAGGCGCTGCTCAAGGGCGGCAGCGGTCGCTCCAGCAAGTTGCCATGGCTGGCAATCGGCCTGGCCTGGCTGCTGGCCATTCTGGCGCTGCTCGGTCCCAGTTGGCAACGCGTCGAGCAGATCAACCAGAAGCCTGCCGATCCGCTGGTAGTTCTGCTCGAACTGACGCCGCAGATGCTCGCCACCGACGGCCGCCCCAATCGCCTGGAACAGGCCCGGCGCAAGCTGCTCGATCTGCTCGAAGCCCGCCGCGATGCGCAGACGGCGATCATCGTCTATGCCGGCAGTGCCCACAGCCTGGTGCCGCTGTCAGACGACCTGGCCACCAGCCGCAACCTACTCGAAGCGCTGAAACCCTCGCTGATGCCCGAGCCGGGCCGTCGCGCCGATCTGGCCGTGGCGCGGGCACTGCAACTGCTCGACCAGGCACAACTGGGTCAAGGACGCCTGCTGCTGATCACCAGCACCCTCGATGAAGAAGAGCGCAGCGGCATCCAGCAAGCGCTGGAGAAACGCTCGGTACCGCTGCTGGTGCTCGGCATAGGCAGCCGCGAAGGCGCCCCGGTGGTGCAGGAGGACGGCAGTTTTCTCAAGGACTCGCGCGGCGCCATCCTGATCCCGCGCCTCGATGCTCGCGGCCTCCGGGAAACCGCCGAAGCCCATGATGGCCGCTACACAGCCATACGTCTGGACGACGAAGACCTGCGCCGCCTGGGGTTGCTCGACGGCCCGCAGGCCATGCGCGCTGCAGGTGAGCCGACCCAGCTCGACAGCCATATCGACCAAGGCTATTGGCTGTTGCTGCCCCTACTATTGCTGGCCGCCTGCGCCGGGCGCCGCGGCTGGCTGTTCTGCCTGCCGCTATTGCTGATGCTGCCGCCGCAAAGCAGTCAGGCCTTCGAGTTCGATGACCTCTGGCTGCGCCCCGATCAACAGGGCCAGCGCCTGCTGCAAGCGCAACGCCCGGACGAGGCCGCGCAGCGCTTCGTCGATCCGCAATGGCAAGGCAAGGCACTCTACGAGGCGGCAGATTATTCAGCCGCTGCAGAGCGTTTCGCCAAGGGCGACAGCGCCGCCGATCACTACAATCGCGGCAACGCCCTGACCAAGGCCGGCGAGCTGGAGGCCGCGCTGGATGCCTACGAGCAGGCCCTGGAGCGCCAGCCGGAGCTGGCCGCTGCGCAGTACAACAAGGCACTGGTGGAAGAAGCCCTGCGCCAGCGCGAAAATCAGCAGCAGCCCGGTCAAGGTGATACTGCCGAGCAGCAGCAATCCGCTGACGATCAAACCGAGCCGGAGGAGCCCTCAGCCGGCCAACCGGCAGAGAGCAATGCAGCGCAGCCGACTCAACCAGGCACTACCGGCGAGAACGCTGAAAGCAGCGAGACTCCAGGCACGGCCAATGGTGCCGGGCAGGACAGCCAACTCGATACCCACACCGACAGCGCCTCCCCGGAGGATGTCGAGCCCATTGAGCAACCCCGCACGGAAGCTGACCTGGGCACCGCAGCCGAACGTCGACAAGCGCTGGAACAATGGTTGCGGCAGATCCCGGACGATCCGGCGGAGCTGCTGCGGCGCAAATTCTGGTATGAACAGCAACAGCGTCAGGACACTAACCGATGAAGCGTCTGGTCTTCCTGCTTCTTCTACTGCTAGCCGGGCAGGCCTATGCCGAAGGCTTTTTCGCCAGCGTCGACCGCACTCGCCTGAGCGAAGGTGAAACCGTGGTGCTGACGCTGGAGTCCACCGACCCGACCCGCTTCGGCCGCCCGGATCTGAGCCCGTTGGAGAAGGATTTCGAGGTGCTCGGCAGTCGCCAGGTCAACCGCCTGAGCAGTATCGGTGACACACCACGCGCCAGCACCCGCTGGATCCTGACCCTGCAGCCGCGCCGCAGCGGCGAAGTGGTCATCCCCGCGATCCACCTGGAAGACGCCCAGACCCTGCCGATCACGCTGACGGTCGAGGAAGCCGTCAGCGCCGGCGTTGGCGACAAGCTGGCACCTGTGTTCATCGATGCCAGCCTCGATCAGCCAAGCGTCTACGTACAGGCCCAGGCTGTGCTGACCCTGCGCATCTACCATTCGGTTTCGATGTATGACGACAGCAACCTGACGCCTCTGCGCATCGACGATGCACGGGCCGAACAGCTGGGCGAGCCGCGCACCTACGAGAAAAGCATCGGTGGCGTGTTGCACGGTGTGATCGAACTGCAGTACGCCATTTATCCCCAGCGCAGTGGTCAACTGGTGATACCCGGGCAAACCTTCAGCGCCACCTTGGTCGACCGCTCGCGCAACAACGACTTCCTGCCCTTCGGTCCACGCACCGGTAAGGTCACGCGAGTGAAATCGCCGGACATTCCCCTACAGGTCAAACCCAAGCCGGCCGACTACCCGGCTGACGCGCCCTGGCTACCGGCTCGTGCCCTGGGGCTGGCGGAAACCTGGAACCCGCAGCCGGAACAAAGCCAGGTCGGCGACTCGCTGACCCGCCGCCTGATTCTCAAGGTCGATGGCCTCTCCAGCGCCCAATTGCCGCCGCTGCCCGCGACCCAGGTCGAAGGCCTGCGGCGTTATCCGGATCAGCCGCAGATGGATGATCAGAAAAGCGAGAACGGCATCATCGGCACCCGTGAAGAACGCGAAGCGCTGGTGCCGAGTCGCGCCGGCAGTTTCGATCTGCCTCCGCTGGAAGTGCTGTGGTGGAACACCCAGACCGACACGCTGGAGCGCACCACGCTTTCCTCCCGCACCCTGCAGGTTGCCGAAAATCCGCAGTTGCAGAACGACGAACAACCCAACACTCCGATGGTGACACCCCAGGTAATCGAGGGGCCGGAGCTGTGGCCTTGGCAACTGGCGTGCGGGGTGCTGAGCCTGACCACCCTGCTAGGCTTCGGCCTGTGGTGGCACGCCCGCCGGCAACCGGCGATCCAGCGCGTAGCACAAGCAGGCCCAAGCCCGCGCACCCTGCTCGATGACCTCAAACGCGCCTGCCAGGCTGGCGACGCCCAGGCGACTCGTCATGCCCTCGACGCCTGGGCGCGGCAACAGCCGGAGACACTCGCAGATATGGCCGCGCGCTATGTGCCGCTGTCGGATGCGCTAGATGGCCTCAACGGCGCGCTATACAGCGAAACAGGTCAGCAATGGCAAGGCGAGGAGCTGTGGAAAGCGATCCGCAACCTGCCAGCCACGCAGGAGCCAAGCGCTGCGCCGCAGGACAGCACTGCACTGCCGCCGCTGTACCCGCGCTAAGGTATCCGCAGTTGGGGCACAACGCTGCCCCGGATTGCATACGGGCCGCATGCCACCTGTGGGAGCGGCTTTAGCCGCGATCAAAGCTCGCCGCTAAAGCGCCTCCCACACTCATCGCCGCACGGCGGCTCGTAGCCCGGATACAATCCGGGGCCAGCGCTCAACTACATCGAAAAAAAACCGCGGCCCGAGGCCGCGGTTTTTGTTTTGCGCTGCAGGCATCAAGCCTTGGCGCGCATTTTCTCGGTATTGATCAGGAAGCGAGCCAGAGCCGGCAGCAGCCAGATCGCGCCGATCATGTTCCACAGGAACATGAAGGTCAGCATCAGGCCCATGTCAGCCTGGAACTTGATCGCCGAGAAGATCCAGGTCGCCACACCGATGGCCAGGCAGACGCCGGTGAACAGCACTGCCTTACCCGTGGACTTCAGCGTCTCGTAGTAAGCTTCCTGCAGCGGCATGCCCTGACGCAGGTAGGTCTCCAGACGGCTGTAGATGTAGATGCCGTAGTCGACACCGATACCCACGCCCAGCGCGATCACCGGCAGTGTGGCGACCTTCACACCGATCCCCATGAAGGCCATCAGCGCGTTGCCCAGCACCGAGGTCAGCACCAGCGGCAGGATCACGCAAAGGGTCGCTGCCAGCGAGCGGAAGGTCAGTAGACACATGATGCTGACTGCCGCATAGACCGCGATGAGCATGGTGGTCTCGGACGCTGCGATCACCTCGTTGGTGGCCGCCTCGATACCGGCGTTACCCGCTGCCAGTACCACCTGCAGCTCGTCGGTGCTGTGCTGCGCGGCGAACTCTTCGGCGGCGGCTACGGCGCGCGACAGGGTTTCGGCCTTGTGGTCCTCGAGGAAGATCAGCACCGGCGCGACCGAGCAGTCCGCGTTGTACAAGCCTTCAGCACGAGCGATGGAGTTGTTCAGAACATCCTGGTTGCGCGACAGGGTTTCCCATTTCAGGTTGCCCTCGTTCATGCCCTTGATCACCTGCTTGGATACAGTGACCATGGAGATGGCCGACTGCACACCTTCGGTGTTCTCCATCTTCCACATCAGCTCGTCCATGGCGGACAGTGCTTCATAGGTGGAGCAACCCTCGCTAGGCGTCTTGATCATCACCACCAGCACGTCCGAACTGGTCGAGTAGTTGCGGATGACGAAGTCGTTGTCTAGGTTGTAACGCGAGTCTGGATGCAGCTCCGGCGCGCCCTGGTCGAGGTCGCCGATCTTCAGGTTCTGGCCGTACCAGACACCGCCAGCCAGCGCCACCACGGCAACCACGACGGAGATGGGTGCCACCATCGGATGGGCGCAATTGGAGATCGCACGCCAGAACGGATGGTCTTTGGCCGCCTCTTCGCGACTGATCTGCACCGCCTTCTGGCTGATGCCGACGTAGGAGATCATCACCGGCAGCAGGATCAGGTTGGTCAGGATGATCACCGCAACGCCCATCGACGCGCCGATGGCCAGTTCGCGGATCACGCCGATGTCGATCAGCAGCAGGGTCACGAAACCGACGGCGTCGGACAACAGCGCCACCAGGCCAGGAATGAACAGCTGACGGAAGGCCATGCGCGCGGCAGACAGGGCGTCAGTAGCCTCGCCGGAAGCCATGGCGATGCCATTGATCTTCTGTACCCCATGGGAAATACCGATGGCGAATACCAGGAACGGTACCAGCATCGAGTAAGGGTCGAGACCGAAGCCCAGGGTGTGCAGCAACCCCAACTGCCAGATCACCGCAATCAACGTGGTGATCAGCACAGCCATGGTGCTCTTGACGCAGCGGGTGAACCACAGCAGCAGCGCGAAGGTGATGCCGATGGCCACGGCGAAGAACAGCGCCACGCCGATCAGGCCGTCGATCAGGTCACCGACCTTCTTGGCGAAACCGATGATGTGCACTTTCACATCCGGGTTCTGCGCCTGGTACTTGTCGCGGATCTTCTCTTCCAGTTCGTGGGAGAACTTCTGATAGTCGAGCTTGATCAGCTTGCTCTGGTCATTCGGGTCCGGATAGGACTCCAGCAGCGGGATATCGACGATGCTGGATTTGAAGTTGTTCGCCACCAGACGACCGATCTGACCCGACTTGAGGATGTTGCTGCGCAAATCCTCGAGGCTGTCGGCAGAGCCGTCGTAGGTCTGCGGAATCACCTCGCCACCGGCGAAGCCTTCTTCGGTCACTTCGGTCCAGCGCACGCTGGGGCTCCAAAGCGACTTCAGCCCGGAACGGTCGACACCAGGAATGTAGAAGGCCTCGTCATGGATCTGCCGTAGCGTCTCCATGTATTCCTTGCTGAAGATATCGCCATTGGTGGCTTCTACCGAGATGCGCACCGTGTTGCCCAGGTTGGACAGGTCATTACGGTGTTCGAGCATCTTCTGGATATAGGGGTGCCCCAGCGGAATCATCTTCTCGAAGCTGGTCTGCGGGCGTACCTGCGCAGCCTGATAGAACAGGAAGATGCTGATCAAAAGGCAGATCAGGATAACTGCCGGGCGATTGTTGAAGATCAGCCGCTCGAGGAAGGAGGCGGGCTGTTGTTGATGCTTGGTCATGCAAAGGCTCCCGGCTTGTTATTGTTGGCCCAGATCGGCGCCAGTCGAGGCGGCGAGGTGAACGCCGCCCTGCCCCACCAGGATCAGGTTGCCGTTATCCAGTGCAGTGACCCCGGCCAGTGAAAGGCGATCGGGGCGATTGATCAGGCTGAATGTCTGGCCATGATCTTTGCTGCGCAAGACAGTGCCACCATGCCCCACTACCACGACGCTGCCATCGTTCAGCAGCGCGCCATCGGCCAAACCGAACTCCAGTGGGCCATTGTTCGGGGTATTGAGCTTGACCTGTTGCCAGCTGTCACCGAAGTCGGTGGAGCGGAACAGGTGGCCACGCAGACCGTAGGCCAGCAAGGTAGCGGGCTGGTCGGTGCCGAGCACGCCAAACAACGACCCCTCGTAAGGCAGATCCTCGAGGCGCTCCCAGGTCTGGCCCCAGTCGGCGGAGCGGAACATCTGCCCCAGCTCACCGACGATGAACAGACCGGAATCCTTCACGGCAGTAATGGCGTTGAGGTGATAGGCATCTTCGTTATCGAGACGATCGCTGACATCTTCCCAGTTCTGGCCACCATCGGTGGTTTCCAGCAGCGCCCCGTAGGCCCCTACGGCGTAACCGGTTTGCAGGTCCTTGAACCAGATATCCAGCAGCGGCGCTTCGCGCTCGAGGTCTTCGAACTGCTTGGTCCAGGTCAGGCCGCCATCGGCCGTTGCGAGAATCTGCGCATCGTGGCCGACGACCCAGCCATGCTTGGCATCGACGAAGAACAGGGAGGTCAGCATCTGCCGCGTCGGTACCTTGGCCTGCTGCCAGCTTTGTCCTTGATCGTTGGAATAGAGAATGTGGCCGCGGTCGCCAACGGCAACCAGGCGCTCACCGGTGTTGACCACATCGAGCAGCAGGCTATGCACGGCCTTGGGCGACTCGATGGCGTAACCGGCGTCAGCCGCAGCCGAGGTCTCAGCCTGCAAGGGTGCGGCAGCGAAAGCCAGAATGGAAAGCACACTGCACAGCGAGAGCGCTTTAGCCAGCGGCGAATGGACACGGAGCGCCGATTTGCGCGCCAGGTTGGGCGCCAGACCGGACTGGGTGCGCCGCATGACGGGCTCACTCATATACCTTCCCCCTTTCTTGTTATAGGCGGTACTGCTGATTAGCAGGCTGCCCATCCTAGCGAGCTTCGGAAAGCCCTGACAATTGGCGCGACGTTATGTTTTGTTAAGGCAGAACCCGCGTTATAGAAGCCTATTCGCCAAGCTGATACGAAAAGGCCGCTACTACTGTAGCGGCCTTCGCGCGAGACTACACAACTATTATCGAGTGCCGCGGCGACGCAGGGCAGCAGGCTTGAAATAGCCGTCGTCCGGAACTGCCTGGGTGAAGTCGATGGTGTTGCTCTCTTCGTTATCCAGGTTCTGCACGTGATAACGACGCGCCTGCAGGTCATGGAACACGTCGAGTGCGGACCAGGTGGTCGGCAGGTCGTAGTAGTTCTTCAGGTAGGCGATGGAAACGCGCCACAGCTCACCACGGCCGTCGTACTGATCCACTACCGCGGCCTGCCAGCTGTCCTCGTCAAGGAACAGGGTGCGCTTGGAGTAGATATGACGCGCACCGGACTTCAGCGTGCCCTCGACCACCCATACGCGATGCAACTCGTTACGGGTCAGAGCCGGGTTGAGGTGACCAACCTGCAGCAGATCCTTGTACTTAACCTCAGGGCTGGTGACCTTGTAGTTGTTGTACGGGATGTAGATTTCCTTCTTGCCCACCAGCTTCCAGTCATAGCGATCCGGAGCACCGTTGAACATGTCGGTGTCATCGGCAGTACGCAGGCCGTCAGCAGCGGCGATCGGCGTGTCGTAAGCCAGGTTCGGTGCACGACGTACACGACGCTGGCCAGCGTTGTAGCCCCAGGCCTGACGCGGTTCCTTCACCTGATCCAGGGTCTCGTGAACCAGGGTCGCGCCACCGGCCAGACGCGCCGGGCTGGTGGTGAAGGACAGGTAATAGAACATGATGTTGTTCAGATCGGCGAAGGAGCCGTTCTGCAGGTAGTACTTGAACAGTGCTTCCTGCTGCGAGGTCACCAGCGAGTAGGAACCGTTGCGCTGCACCGCCACTTCCGAGGCGCGGCGCACGATGTAGGTGCCGCGATAGCGGGCGATGTGGTTCCACAGCGCTTCCACGCCATTTTGCGGAATCGGGAACGGGATGCCGCCATAGGCGTTGCTGAAACCGTTCCCGCCATCGGCCAGCTTGGCGCTGGTGGCGTTCTTGATGGTGTTGTCATAGACCCACTGCGGCGCGGAGCCGGAGCGGCGGGTCTGGTACACCGGCATCTGATAGCTTTCCGGATAAGCCTTGAACATGGCGATCTGACCCGGGGTCAGGTTGGCCTCGTACTGGCTAAGGTTGGCCGCGGTGATGGTGAACAGCGGCTTGTCGTCCGGGAACGGATTGACGTGGTGCTGGCCCGAGCGGGTATAGCCAGCCGGCGCCTGGGTGATACCACCGGTCCAGGCCGGAATAGTGCCGGCGGCATTGCCGGCTTTCTCGGCGCCGAAGGGCGTCAGGGTATCGCCGAGCTTGGCGGCTTCCTGCGGGGAAACGGCAGCCAGCGCGGAACCGGCGGAAAACGCCAGTGCAACGGCTACGGCCATCAGCCTGTGCTTGTTCAGCATGGGTAATTCTCCGTGAAGAGTATTGCCGAGCGCCCAAGGCGCCCGGCGTGTTTCTGGTTATAGGTATTAGAAGGAATACTTGACGTTCAGGCCGATATTGTCGCGATCACGTGCACCGTTGTTCTGGCCAGCGCCATAGAACTCGGTGTACTGAATCTCGGCTTCCAGGCTGTTCAGGTAGCTGGCGCGCATACCGACGGTGTAGGCCTTGCGACCTTCGATGAAGTTGCCGGTCTGGTGCGAGTTGCCTTCGAAGTCGTGCTTGAACACGGCGAACGGCGACAGGTTCACGCCAGCGTAGACGTCGTTCCAGGTACCAGAGAGCACCAAGGTGTAGCCGTAGGCATTCTTGTTGACCTGGTCGTCGCGGTCGTAGCCGGAGACGTAAGAACCGTTACCACGACCGGAGTAATAACGACGGGTGCCGTCATAGGCGGTGTATTGCAGGCTGCTGCCACGAATGTGCTCGGACGCCAGTTCTGCAACACCGAACAGCGAGTCGAAACCGAATGAGGGGCCAAAATTATAGATGGTGCCCAACGAGGTATTGAATGCCTCGACACGCTCAGAGTTATGAATCTGATCGTTGATATCAACCATCTGACCGCCGATATTCACCTGGCGACCATCAGCCAGATAGGCCGCCTGTCCAAGCAGGTCACCAAGCAGGTCGTTGGTGGTAGCGATACCGATCGGCAGGTTCGGACGATAAGACAATTCACCGAATACCGAGGCAACTCCCACAGTAGTGTTGAAGCTCATACCGTACATGCGAATATCTTCGGCGTACTCGCGACGGGCATTGACTTGGTTGGCGACGTCAACTGCCGCTGCGCCATTGACCAAACCGAGCACTGTAGCGGCAGCAGGATTGGTAGCAGCCTGATTCACCAAATCATCGTAGCTGCTGGCACTGACGCCAAGCAGGCTGCCCAGGCTAGCCAGTTGATCGATATTGAGGCCGGCATAGCTGGCGTTAAGATCAGCGTAAATAGTCGGCTCTTTCGCATGATAATTAACGAAGTAGAATCCAAACTCAGTGGAGTTCAGCTCCTCGGCTATATAACGGAATGCGATACCGAACTGACCATCGTTCTTGGCGTTGATATCCGGCCCTACGTTCGCGACCTTAATCACGCCGTTACTGTCTAGGTAGCTTGTACCCTGCAGTCCGCCGAAGTTTGCCGGCAGACCTGCAATACCTCCGTTTACAGCGCCGTTGTATACGGTTTGGAACAAGGGGTTAGATAGCGCCCCCACTGTCGTATAAGCAGTACTACCACCATCGGCGAATAGGTCGGTTTCAGAGAAATAAGTGCCGACCGGATCGATAGCGGTTTCTTTCCAGTTCCATTGGTAGAAGGCTTCCATCGACAGGTTGTCCGTCAGGCCAACGTTGAAACTCAGCGCCTCGACCGGGACCAGTACTTCCTTGACCTCCGAGCCCGGCAAGCGGAACTTGGCGGCATCTACTGGGTTGGTAGTATTCACGCCGCCACGGTAGAACAGGCCTTCACCCCAGTTGAAGACCTGCTTACCGAAACGACCGGAGACCGGCATATCACCTACATCCCAGTTGCCATAGACGTAGGCATCAAGGATCTGCGCATCACGCCCCGCCTTGTGTCGGGTTTCGCGGGTGAAAGAGTTGTTACGCGGGTAGGTTTGGCTAGGCTGAGCCGGACTGTTGGCATCGTTGTAATCGTTGCGCTTGTCCATGATCTGGGTGTCATAGAAGGCGGTGCCTCGAATGAACACACCATAGTTCTGGTAGGACGCTTCCAGGTCCGTGGTGATCTTGAACACTTCGGAAACCAGGCCAGTATCGAAGTTGCGGTTGCCGTCGTTGGTATTGATGTCGTTGTTGGTCTTGTCCTGCCCCTGGACACGCCACAGCTGGCCGTAGGAGATGGTGGTATCGATGGAACCGGTGATTTCGTTATCGGCGAAACTGAACTCCACCGCTTGAGCCTGGGCGGCGACCAGCAACGGCAGAACACCAGCGAACGCAAAGCCGGCCTTGGCCGGGGCAAAACGTAGAACAGGCTTGCGGGACTTAATTTCCATCGAGACTCACTCCGTGGACAGATCATTCTTTTGAGCGATCCCGTATCAGGGCCGCGATCTTGCCGTACTGGCGACGGCTTTTTTATTTGAAGCGGTGAAATCCGCGGCTCCACGCGCTAATGTGCGGAAACCGAAACCTTGGCCAGCACTGCAACCATGATGCCAATTCAAACGGATGTATCACGCCAAAGACGCTAGCTAGAGGTCTTGATACCACCCAGATAGTGACTGATCAGCCACTGACCAACGCGTCAGAAAAAATGGCGCATCTTGTCCTACGATCCGACGCTTTATGCCACCTGCCACACGCAACCAAGCACGACTCACTCCTGAAAGAAGCCTCGTTGTCAAGCAATCAACACAGAACTTAAGTGCGCAAACGCATAACGGGTTGCGTGCACATTTCATCAGGTAACAAAAAAGTGTTACCAGCCGAAGGCCGGTAACACTTTTTGTAGAGCAAAACCCGCCTTAGGCCAGGCTTTTGCTCACGACCTCATAGACATCGCTAGAGAGTTCACCAGAGGCGAGGATGCGCTCCAGTTCTGCCTTCATCAGCGCCTGGCGAGCCTCGCCATATTTGCGCCAGCGAGTCAGCGGCGCCAGCAGGCGCGAAGCGATCTGCGGGTTGAGGGCGTTGAGGGTGATCACCTGGTCGGCGAGAAAGCGATAGCCCGAGCCATCGGCCTGGTGAAAGTTGATCAGGTTCTGGTTGGCGAAGGCGCCGATCAGCGAACGCACCTTGTTCGGGTTCTTCAGGGTGAAGGCTTCGTGCTGCATCAACGCATGCACACGCTCCAGGCCGCCTGGCAGCGGGCAGCCGGCCTGCACGCTGAACCACTGATCCATGACCAGCGCATTGTCCTTGAAGAAGTCGGCGAACATGGCCAGGGCCTTGCTCTGCTCTGCCTGGAACGGTGAGTTGACCAGTACGGCCAGCGCGGCAAGGCGCTCGGTCATGTTGTCGGCGTTCTCGAACTGATCGACGCAGGCCGCCAATACCTCGGGCTTCTCGCTGAGCATCAGATAAGACAGCGCGATGTTCTGCAGACTACGGCGGGCGAAGTGCGCCGCCTCGGCGACATACGGCGTGGCCTTGGAGACTTCGCGGTTGGCCTGATAGCGCGCCCACAGCGGGGCGAACAGCGCGCTCGCCAGCTCCTTGCGAGCGAACTCGCGCGCGGCGTGGATGGCTTCGACATCGGCCACTTCGCTGATCTCGGTCAGATACGCCTCGCCCGGCAGCGAGAGCATCTCGGCGACCATGGCCTGATCCAGCGACTCGTCTTCGAGCAGGGTACGCAAGGCAGTGACCAGGCGCTGATTCAGCACCAGGGCCTCGCCACGCTGGTGCTGGCCGATCAGCTCCTGCAGCACCTGTACCGACAATTGCTGGCCCGCTTCCCAACGATTGAATCCATCGCTGTCGTGCTGCATGAGGAACATCAGCTGATCGCGGTCATAGGGGAAGTGCAGTTTGACCGGCGCACTGAAGCCGCGCAGCAGCGATGGCAGCGGCTTGCCTGCGATGCCTGCGAAGGTGAAGGTCTGCTCGGCTTCGGTGACCGACAGCACGCGGCTGGTGCCCTGCGCCGCGCTTTCGCCCTGCAGGCGCAGCGGCAGCTCGCTGCCCTGGGCATCGAGCAGACCGAGCGCCACGGGAATCACGAACGGCAGCTTCTCGCTCTGCCCCGGCGTCGCCGGGCAGCTCTGACGGAAGGTCAGGCTGTAGGTCTGCGCAGCGGCGTCATAAGCCTCGCTGACCTCCAGGCGCGGCGTGCCGGCCTGGGTGTACCAGCGCTTGAACTGGGTCAGGTCGATGCCACTGGCATCTTCCATGGCCTTGACGAAATCGTCGCAGGTCACGGCCTGGCCGTCGTGGCGCTCGAAGTACAGGTCCGAGCCCTTGCGGAACAGTTCCGGCCCGAGCAGGGTGTGGATCATGCGCAGCACTTCCGAACCCTTCTCGTAGATGGTCAGGGTGTAGAAGTTGGAGATTTCCATGTACGCATCCGGGCGCACCGGGTGAGCCATGGGGCCGGCGTCCTCGGCGAACTGGTGGGTACGCAGGTAGGCCACGTCTTCGATGCGTTTGACGGTGCGCGAGTGGGTATCGGCGGAGAACTCGCTGTCGCGGAATACGGTGAAGCCTTCCTTGAGCGACAGCTGGAACCAGTCGCGGCAGGTCACGCGGTTGCCCGACCAGTTGTGGAAGTACTCGTGCGCCACCACCGCCTCGACGCGCTGGTGCGCGGCATCGGTGGCGGTCTCGGCCTTGGCCAGCACGCAGCTGGAGTTGAAGATATTGAGGCCCTTGTTCTCCATGGCGCCCATGTTGAAGTCGTTGACCGCGACGATCATGAAGATGTCCAGGTCGTACTCGCGGCCGTAGACCTCCTCGTCCCACTTCATCGAGCGCTTGAGGCTGTCCATGGCGTGCTGCACCTTGTCGATGTTCTCCGGCTCGACATAGATGCGCAGCGCGACTTCGCGGCTGCTCATGGTGGTGAAGCTGTCCTCCACGCACCAAAGGTCGCCGGCGACCAGGGCGAACAGGTAGGCCGGCTTCTTGAACGGGTCTTCCCAGGTCGCCCAGTGCCGACCGCCCTCTTCGCTACCGCTGGCAATCGGGTTGCCATTGGACAGCAGCACCGGGTAGGCATGCTGCTCGGCGCTGACCGTGGTAGTGAACTTGCTCATCACGTCCGGGCGGTCGAGATAGAAGGTGATCTTGCGGAAGCCCTCGGCTTCGCACTGGGTGCAGAACATCGTGCCGGACTTGTACAGGCCTTCCAACGCGGTGTTGCTCTCCGGATGGATGCGCACACTGCTGTCGACCACGAAGCGCTCCTGGGTCGGCTGCAGGGTCAGGTGGCTGTCGGTCAGGGTGTAATCGCCCTCGCCCAGCTCGCGGTCGTCGAGCTTGAGGTGCAATAGCTCAAGCTGCTGGCCGTCCAGCACCAGCTTCGGCAGGCCGGCGCCAGCTTCGGGGTTGCGACGCATGACCAGCTGCGCATGCACCAGGCTGTGATCCTCGAACAGCTCGAAGGTCAGGTGGGTCTCGTCGATCAGGTAATCGGGAACCTGATAGTCCTTCAGATAGATGGTCTTGGATTGTTCGGTGCGCATGGCTCTTGGCCTCTCGTCTGCAGCGCCTCGGGCGCCGGTGGCAATCGGGTGTCAGGCGGCGATCTCGTGGACGGCCAGCTGATAGGCGGTGTATTTGCGGATATTGATCACGCCGGTGTCGAACATCAGGTACTGGCCCTTGATACCGAGCAGGGTACCCTCGGCCAGAGGAGACTTGTCCAGGTTGAAACTGCTGATCTTGGCCGGATAAGCCTCGATGGGATAGCGGATTTCCAACACCTCGGCCGCGCTCAAGGGCTGGATGGCCTGCAGGCCGAAACGCTGCTGCAGCTCGGTGATACCCGCGCCGCAGCTATCGAACAACTGCTCGCGGGTCGCCAGCAGATCGACCGGCGCGGCGTCGCCCTTGAGCAGTGCGCGCCAGTTGGTCTTGTCCGCCACCTGCGAACGCAGCAGATCCTCGACGAAGCCGGACTGCTGCCGGGTGGCCACACGCAGGATAGGCAGCGCCTGGGTCGCACCCTGGTCGATCCAGCGTGTCGGCACCTGGCTGGCACGAGTGATGCCGACCTTCACACCACTGGAATTGGCCAGGTAGACGATATGGTCGGTCATGCAGAACTGCTCGCCCCAGTTCGGCTCGCGGCAGGTGCCTTGGTCGTAATGGCAGCGCTCCGGGCTCATGATGCAGACGTCACACTGCGCCAGCTTCTGCATGCAGGGATAGCAATAACCTTGGCTGAAACTGGTCTTGGTCTTGCGCCCGCAATGGCTGCAGTGGATAGCGCCGAGGTATTCCAGGCGCAGACTCTTGCCCACCAGCGGATTGACCGGCACCTCTTCATCGCCCAAGCGAAAGGCGTACTGCACCGGCGCGTCGAGATGCGCCTTCATCTTGCTCAGCGAACCACGTCCTAACTCAGTCATCAGTGAAGGGTATCCGACGACTTGAACAGCAGATTGGGTGCAGGCTCGGACTTGGATTGACACTCCTGCGGGCCCATGTAGCCAGTACGCTGATCTTCCGGCAGGTTCTGCATTTCCCAGGCGATCATCGCCTGCAGGCTCAGCTCTTTCTGCTCCTGAGTCAGCTTGCGGCCGTCCGGCCATTTGCCGATTTCCACGGCCAGCTTGAGGCTCGCGTAGATTTCCGGGGTGATGTTTTCAATCGCATCGAGAAAGGACGACATACAGGTCTCCAAGTAAATCGTAGGGTGAGCCGGGCGGCGTTCCGCTTCAGCCCACCAGATAAATCAGCGTCTTGCCAGCATACCGCCAAGCAGCCCGGTCAGGCAGCCGATGAGCAGGCCGCCAACATGAGCAGCATTGGCAATGGCACCAACACCCAGCGTTTCGAAGATTCCGGTCATACAGACCACCAGCCAGATCAGCATCATCACCAATACGCCGGGCGGCAGCCGGTAGGCCGGATTCGGCGCCAGGCGCTGGTAGATCCAGCAATGCCCGAGCAAGCCGTAGAGCACGCCGGACAAACCACCGAAGAGCGATGGACCGGCCCACCAGTACTGAGCGAAGTTCGACGCCAGGCCGAACAACAAGGTAAGCCCGAGCAACCCAATCGCCCCCTGGCGAAACTCGATACGCCGCCCCAATTCCCAGTACCACAGGCTGTTCATCGCCAGGTGCAGCCAACCGAAGTGGATCAGCATCGGCGTAATCAGGCGCCACCACTGGCCACTGCTCAATGTCGCATCGAGGTAATTGAGGTAGAGGCTTTCGCCGTCGATACGAAAATCGACGAAGCTCAGCCAGCGAATGGCGGCGAAGTTCTCTCCGGCCAGGGTCACGGCGAAGACAATGAAGGTGGTCAGCAGCACCAGGGCGGTGATCGGGCTGCGGCGCAGTTGATTGAAGAAACTCTCCCGCACCGGCGCAGCGCTTGCCGGCAACTCTGCACCGATGTCGCCCTGCGGGTGACGGGCATAGAGTTCGCGCACCTGCTCGGCGAGCTCCTCACTCGGCACCCAGAGCACCTGTTGCCCACCCTCTTCCGCCACCCGGTGCGGCACTCGAAGACGCCGCAACAGGGCGACGAAGCCGCTCAAATCGGTATCCAGCGGCAAGCGCAAAACTACGACTGCCGTCATCGCGGCGCCTCCTGCGGAGCGACATCGACCCAGACGAATTTACCTGCGTCCAGACGCGTCTCCTGATCCAGACGGTAAGCGACCAGACGACCGCCGACCACCGCGCTGTAGTCCAGGCAAGCCAGGTTCGCTCGAATCGGTGCCGGTTTGCCGCGTCGCCAGTAATGACCAACGAACAACAGTGGCTCGTGCGCGCCATATCTGAGCAGCTCGTCCTTCTGCAGCTCGGTCAGGGGCGTCTGCGCTGCCAACTCCGGCAATGCATCGGGCTGGAAGACGATATCGCCGTAAGTCTGCGGGTTCTCCTCCCAGAACTTGGTGCGGAAGTAGGAACGGGTGAAGCCGTCGCCGCCGGTCAGGGTCAGCCCGTGCGGCAGGCGCATGTCGGTACCGCGCAGCAGACGGTCGAGCGCCATGTTGGCGAAACTGCCAGGCACGGCTGCGGCCTGCAGGAAGTGCTCGTCGATGCAGCCATCGGGGAACTGGGCCTTGAGCGGCGCGATCAGCTCGGCGTCCCAGCAGGCATGTACGACACGGAAACGCCCCGCATCGATGAATAGCGGCATCTCGTAGAACCAGCGCAGGAATTCGCGCCACTCCTGCGGATGGTCTTCGAACTGTGCCAATGTCTCGCGCATCAGGCGCTGGTGGCGCGGGCTGTGTTCGCGCACGTACTGGCGGCCACTACCCGGCGGCGCCGGCGTGCTCCAGCCCAGCGCGTTGAACTCATGGTTGCCCATGATGCACAGCGCCTGGCCGGCACGCACCATGTCATGCACCAGATGCAGGGCTTCGCGAATGCCGGGGCCACGGTCGACCAGGTCTCCGAGGAAGATCGCCATACGCGTCGGATGGCGCCACACGCCGCTCTGCCGGCTGTAACCCAGACGTTCGAGCAAGCGTTCGAGGGTGCGCGCACAACCGTGGATATCACCGATCAGGTCATAACCACGATGGGGGTCGAGGGACATTCAGTCCTGTCCTCCCAGGCGGCTGCCCCAACCGAGTTTGGTGCGGCAGACCTCGTAGTAGTTGTGATCCAGCGGATGGATCAGGCGCAGCTTCTGTGCCTTCTTGGCCACGTGCAGGGTGTCGCCTGGTGCACAGGTGAAATGGTTCTGACCGTCGCAGGAAACCTGCGGATAGATGGTCATGTCCGGCGATACCACCACCTTCAGCTCGCTGTTGCCGTCGACCACGATGGGCCGACTGGACAGGGTGTGCGGGTACATCGGCACGACCACGATGGCATCGAGCTTGGGATGCATGATCGGCCCGCCAGCCGACAGGGCATAGGCGGTCGAGCCAGTGGGCGTGGCCACGATCAGGCCGTCGGCCTTCTGGCTGCAGACGAACTGGCCATCGATATACAACTCGAACTCGATCATTCGCGTCGATTTACCGGGGTGCAGCACCACATCGTTGAGCGCATCGCCCTGGCCGATGGCTTCTCCCTGGCGGCGCACTTCAGCCTCGAGCAGGAAGCGGTTCTCGGTCAGGTACTGGCCTTCCAGCACCTGCGCTACCTTGAGTTCCAGCTCATCGGGGCGGATGTCGGTGAGAAAGCCGAGGCTGCCACGGTTGATCCCCAGCACCGGTACCTTGTGCCGTGCCAAGGCGCGCGCCGCGCCGAGCATGCTGCCATCGCCGCCGACGACGATCACCAGATCGCAGACCTCGCCGAGCATCTTGCGCGAGGAGGTCTGCAGGCCGTGCCCCGGCAGCACATCGGCGATGGTGTCCTCGAGAATCACATGCAGGTGACGGTCGATCAGAAAGCGTTTGAGACGACGCACGGTTTCCAGAACCCGCGTGCTCCCCAGGCGCCCGATGATGCCGACATTGCGAAATTGCTCCATGGGACTCCCGCCAGACAGATTAGAAACGATGGGAGATTATCGGCCAAAGGCCCGGGCTACAGCAAACCAGCACCGTCACTGCGCTATGCTCGGATGATGATCGCTCCCGACATGTTGCATGACCTGCTGCAGAACCTGCGCAACCCTGCTGTGCGCGATCTGGCCTGGACGCTGTGCTCCAGCCCCATGCTCGGTGAAACCACGAAAGCCCAGCGCCACCCCCTGCAAGCCAGTTGCTGGAGGCGACAGCCGCAACGACTGGCAGACTGGCTTGCGCAGCAGGACAGGGACCCTAGCGCCCTGCACAGCTGGCTGGCGGAAAAACCGGTACGCCGCCTCGGCCTGTACTACGAGCGTCTGTGGCAGTTCGCCCTGCATGCCGCACCTGACGTCGAAGTGGTCGCCGCCAATCTGCCTATCCGCCACAACGGTCAGACGCTAGGCGAGCTGGACCTGCTGTTGCGCGACGACGAGGGCGAACATCACCTGGAGCTGGCGGTGAAGTTCTACCTGGGCACGGACGGCAGCGATACCGCTGATTGGCTCGGCCCCGGCAGCCATGATCGACTCGACCTGAAACTGAGCCATCTGGCGCATCACCAATTGCCTCTGTCGTCGCGACGCGAGGCCAGGGGACTGCTGAACGAGCTGCAAGTGAGCGAGGCTCACTCAGCCTTCTGGCTCGGCGGCTATCTGTTCTATCCCTGGCCTAGCGGCTGCCCATTACCTCGCGGCGCGGCGCCCGCGCACTGCCGGGGCAATTGGCTACGCCAGCGTGACTGGAATGACTTCGCCGTGACGAGGCCAGGCGCGCAGTGGCAGCCGCTTCCACGACTGGCCTGGCTGGCGCCAACGCGGGTGAGTGCCGATGGACGCTGCTCCGATGAAATGTTTGAGCAATGGCTGAACACGTTGCGCCCAGAGGCTCAGGCGCAGCTGCTGGTACGACTGGAGGAAGATCACGCTGGGGATTGGCGAGAGGTCGAGCGAATCTTTCTGGTCAACGATCAATGGCCGGCGCACTCGTAGCCCGGAGCTAGCACTGCTCAAAGACTGCGCTCGATACGCCCCCCGGAGCGCGCCAGATACCCGGCGCCGCTTTCGCAGAGCAGCGCATCGCGCTGCACCGCCGGCAAGCCATCCAGGCCGTCACGCAACGCATAAACGCTGTAACCCAGTTGCGCGAGGAGAAACACCGCACTGCTGCTGCGCTTGCCGCTGTCGCAGTAGCACAGATAGGTGCGCGAACGATCCAGCAAGCGTGCCTTCAAGCGTAACAACTGCAACGGCATATGCAGGGCCTGGGGTGCATGCGTCTTCTCGTACTCTTCCAGCAAGCGGACGTCGAGCCATTGCGCACCTTGCCCCAGCAACCTGGCGGCCTCGCCCAAGGACACCTCGGCCACCACGGGCGCCTTGAGCAGCGCGAAGAAATCCTGGCGGTCCAGGCGCAGCACGCTGCCGGCTTCGACCATGGTCACCGTAGCGTTGCGCGGCCGGTCGGCGAGCAGGGCTTCCTCACCGAAACAGGCCCCCACTTCCAGTTCCGCCAGCACCTGGCGATCACTGCCGGCACTGCGAATCACCTCGGCACGACCGCTTTCCAGGAAATAACAGCAGTCACCGTTGGCGCCCTCTTCGAGAATCTGACTGCCCGCCGCAAGTTCGACTCTCTGCAGGCGCCCCAACATGTTCTGCACGTTAGCCGGCGGCACCTTGGCAAACAGCGGGTTCTCCAGCAGTCGCTCCAGCCACTCGACATCGACGCCACTCTGTTGCAGTGCCAGCAACAGGTCCTGATGCGCCAGGCGCCAGGTCAACAGGCGATCCAGGGTGGCACTGTCGATCATCAGCACGCTGATATCGGTCAGGGCACGCGCATCATGCAGTCGCGGCAAACCCGGCGACACGGGATGACAGCTGATCTCGCTACCCGCCTGAACCCTCTGCGTACGCCCTTCGGCATCCTGCAGCTGCAACTCACCGGCCAGCAGATAGCACGTCAGGCGCGCCTGATCGCCCTGGCGAAATAGCAGCTGCCCCGCCAGCAGGGGCTGCGGTACCAGTTGGCTGCGCAACTCACGCCACTGCTGCTCGGAGAGCGCATTGAGTGGCGTCAGGCTGCGTAACTGTTCGGGGGTAAGGGGTTCGCTCATGAAAGTTTCCAGGCTCCGCTGGTCAGACCTGAGTGTAGCCGGCGTCTGCGCCCATCAGCGCTCGACGCCCCTGCAAGCCGCCAGTATGAATGAAGATCAGCCGACTGCCGCGAGCAAGTTGACCACTTTCACAGAATTCGCGCAGCGCCATGAGCGCCTTGCCGGTATACACAGGCTCCAGCGGCAAACCGCTGGCCCGTTCGGTGTCCTGGATGAACTGGCGCAACTGCTCGTCGAGCCGGGCAAAACCGCCACGCGCGGCGTCGATCAGGCGATAGCGCCGCTGCGTCTCACCGGCCTCATCCAGCAGCCTAGCCACCTGGCCGGCGACACCGTGGTCACTCGGCACCGCCAGCGCACCGAATACGGCGCGATGCGGCTCACCAAGCACCAATCCGGCCAGGGTCGTACCGGTTCCGGCCGCCAGCCACCAGGCCTCGAAATCAGCCCAGCCGATCGTTGTCAGCTGCCTTTCGGCCATCTCGACCAGAGCGCTGCAACCTCGTGCACCCTGCAGCCCCAGACCTCCCTCGCCTATCGCGTGAAAGCCACTGTAGCGGGCCAGCCAGGGCGTCCAGAAATCCGGCTGATGGCGGGCGCGGTAGCCGCCATAACCCAGCCAGTGCAGTTGCATGCCCATGCGCTGCAGGTCATCGACGGTCGGCGTCCGCTGCGCCTCACCACGCAGCAAACCAACGGTGGCGAAACCAAAACGCTGCCCCGCAGCGGCCAGCGCATGCAGGTGATTGGAATGAGCACCACCCAGGCTGATCACGCCCTGCGCGCCCGCCGCCTGCTCGAGATAGGGCGCGAGTTTGAACCATTTGTTGCCGGATACCAGCGGGTCGACGAGGTCGAGGCGCAGGCAGGCGAGTTCGACGCCGGCAGCGTCGAGCCAGGGCAGCTTCACTGGGTGCAGTGGCGCCTGCGGGCGCCAGTGGGGAATGTGTATCGGCAAAATCAGCTGACGGTACGCAAACGGCTACTCGCCTTGTGTCGCGTACAGCAGTTCGAATCGCCCAGCGTGAAACGGCTGGGGGTATCGACACGGTCGATCGGAATGGCGCAGCGTTCACCGCTAGGTAAGGTCGCATCGCAGCTAGGCTGCTGATAATGCGCCAGCCAGTGACGGTACTGTTCTTCGGAAACGAAGCATTTGCTGGCCGCGTACGCCATGGGATTGTCCTGATAGCGGGCAACGTCCTGCAACGGAATGGTCAGGTGCCCGGCGCCGGGATGGTACACCACGAACACCACACCGAGCCTGGCCAAGCGCTCCAGTACCTGGTCGCCGCCCTGACTGGCGAAGGCATCGCGCTCACGCTTGAGACGTTCGATCTCTGCCTGCTGCTGGGCGTCCAGTTCGTTGCGATAGGCCAGCTCGACATCGCGCACGGCGATCTGCTCCTTGTACTCCGCCACGGCCGCAGCGACCTTGGCGCGCACCTCACCGTCAAACTGCGCACGCAGGATATCGCCCTCGGTACGACCATGGCGCTCCAGTGCACGCAACTGTTGCGTCATCTCCTCGCGGCTGCTTTGGAAGCTTTCGGCCTGAGCCGCCAACTGCGCCTTGAGACTGACGTTGAGTTCCTCCTGCTGGCGCAGCGCCTGGTGAAGGCCGTGTAGCTGAGCCTGCAGATGCTTGTTCTGCTCCTCGCTGGCCAACTTGAGCTTGGCCAGTTCTTCCTCGTGCTGCTGGGTCAGGCTGGTGATACGCAGGCGTTGCTGTTGAATCAACTGCGCGGTCTTGGCGCGGTGCTCCTGATCCATCTTCTGCGCCAGTTGGTCGGCGACTTCCTTGGCCGGGTCCGCGGCATACCACTTGTCTTCGGGAGCCACCTGCAAACGCTCGGCGACCACCGCCTGGGCGCTGTCGTCCTCGACCAACAAACCGAGCTGATTGCGTTTGACTGCATCACGCAACAGCACCAGATCGTTTTGCCCAGGGGCCAGGCTCGGGTCCCACAAATGCATCTGGTGCCACGACACCGGGCACTGGCTGCGACAGGCCAGGCGAATCGGGCCGGCGCCGAGGTCCGGGCCACGGCCGGCACGCTCGGCCAGGTGCTGCAGAGGAATGTTCCAGCCCTTGTCAGGGCGACCGTCCTCGTCAAAGTCCAGAAAGAAGAACACTGCAGCCTTGACCAGCAGGCGCGGATTGATCACCACGAATACCGCGCGCATCTGCTCGTCGGCGAATTCGGGCATGTTCACCACACCGTCGAGCAAGGCTTCGAACTCAGGGAACATCATCTGTTTGCAGATACCGCGCTCACTGAAGAACATCACGGCTTCCACCATCTGCGGCTTGTTCTGCATGCTCATCGAAGACCCTCTGAACCAACGGGGATATGCGCGTACGGCATCGATCGTCAAAGCCCATCCTGCTTTGGCGATTGATGCCGTCCCTGATCGGTCAGGCAAGTCTAGGGGAAAACCCGCACCCAGCAATGTGACTGGGTTGGCACTCACTCTGCGAGCCACGCCGGATAGCGCGCCACTCGCGCCAAAATGTGACAGGGGCGAAATACCGATAGCGGCCTGACTCGGCTGCCGCCCCATCAAGCGCAAATAAATCGGCGGATTTCCGCTACCCCAAGCACCCAACACAAGCGAATTTCCGCCTACAAAAGACGACAGAGAAATCTTCATCCGCTCTAGAACAGTATTCCGGCAACCTGGCACGCCACCTGCTCGCCCCCTAAAGAGCCCGCGCGTCTATCGCGTGGCCGGACTGATAAAAAAGACAAGAGGTCAGCCATGTTTTGCCAGCATTGCCCTGTCACCCCTACCCGCTCGCTTCACTTGGCGCACGCCTGCCAGCAAAGCTGCAAATACCCTCAGCACTGACCCGCCGGCCCGAGAAAACAACAATAACGGAGAATCCCCATGCGCTTAGCCAAGCGTGTTGGCCTGCTCGTCGCTGCCGCGATCCTGGCCAACAGCCCCAACGCTCACGCCAATCCAACCCCGATCAACATCCTCACTGGCGGCACCAGCGGCGTGTACTACCCGCTGGGCATGAGCCTGTCCGAGCTGTACAGCGAGAACATCGAAGGATCGACCGCCAGTGTCCGCGCAACCAAAGCCTCGGTGGAGAACCTCAACCTGCTACAGATCGCTCGTGGCCAGCTGGCCTTCGCCCTCGGCGACTCGGTAGCCGATGCCTGGAAGGGCGACGAGGAAGCCGGCTTCAGGGCGCCGCGTGACCGCCTACGTGCCATCGCCGGGATCTACCCGAACTACATCCAGATCGTCGCCAGCCAGGCATCGGGCATCACCAGCCTGGAGGATCTGCGCGGCAAGCGTATTTCCGTCGGGGCGCCGCGCTCGGGTACCGAACTCAACGCTAGGGCAATCTTCAGGGCCGCCGGCCTGAGCTACAAGGACATGGCACAGGTGGAGTTCAAGCCCTACGCCGAGTCCGTGGAGCTGATCGAAAAGGGCCAGCTGGACGCTACCCTGCAGTCGGCCGGCCTGGGTATGGCGGCGATTCGCGAACTTGCCGAGCGCGTGCCGATTACCTTCGTGGCCATTCCAGAGCAGGTGGTATCGCGCATCGGCAGCGGCGCCTATCAGTCAGGCATCATCCCCGCCGGCACCTACAAGGGCCAAGCCAACGACGTGACGACAGCCACGATCACCAACGTTCTGGTGAGCCAGACCAGCGTTTCCGACGACCTGGCCTACCAGATGACCAGGCTGCTATTCGAAAACCTCGACCGCCTGGCCGAAGCCCATCCGGCCGCCAAGGACATCAGACTGGAGCGGGCGATCAATGGCCTGCCAATTCCGCTGCATCCCGGTGCCGAACGTTTCTATCGGGAAGTCGGCGTACTCAAATAGGAGAACGCGCCCACTCTTGCAGTGGGCGGCGAACCTCAGCCCTTGGCTGCAGCGAGAAACGGCGCGAGACGTTGCGCCATCTCCGCGCCAAGGGCTTGCAGCCCGCTCATCGGGCGCACCATGACCTCGAACTCGACGATCCGTCCCGACTCGTCGAAACGGATCATGTCGATCCCCTTCAATTCACGCTCGCCCACCCGCGCAGAGAACTCCAGCACCACATTGAGGCCATCGGCTGTCGCCAGCTCACGGTGATAGGCGAAATCCTCGAACACCTTGAGCACGGTATTGAGGATCAGATTGACCGCCTGCGCGCCCGGATACGGGCTATGCGCCATGGGCGATCTGAACACCGCCTGCGGGTGCAGCAGCTCGGGCAAGGCGCTGAGATCCTTGGCGGCGATGAACTGGTGCCAGCGTTCGAGGCTAGCCGCTGCGGCGGGTTGCAATTGTGCGTTGAGGGACATGGGGCTTCTCCTTGTTATTGTCAGCCGCATAGAACACGCCCCGCACGAGGCGGGGCGTTGTCATTACAGTTCCGCCGCCAGGCGCGAACCCTGGTTGATCGCCCGTTTGGCATCCAGCTCGGCGGCGACATCGGCGCCACCGACCAGGTGCACGCGCTGACCGGCGCTCTCCAATCCTTCCTGCAGCTCGCGCAGCGGATCCTGCCCCGCGCAGACGATCACGGTATCGACCGACAGCACCTGCTCATCACCGCCTGCGATACGGATATGCAGGCCGGCATCGTCGATCTTCACGTACTCGACCGAATTGAGCATTTGCACGTTCTTGTTCTTCAAGCCAGTGCGGTGAATCCAGCCGGTGGTCTTGCCCAGGCCGTCGCCGACCTTGGTCTTCTTGCGCTGCAGCAGGAACACCTCACGCGCCGCCGGGTGCGGATGCGCCTCGACACCCGCCACACCACCACGCGCTTGCAGCGCGGTGTCGATGCCCCACTCCTTCCAGAACGCGTCACGGTCAAGGCTGGTGGCCTTGCCCTGGTGAGTGATGTACTCGGAGACGTCGAAACCGATGCCACCGGCGCCGATCACCGCGACCTTCTGCCCGACCGGCTTGCGTTCTAGAATGGCGTCCAGGTAGCCGATCACCTTGGCATGATCGATACCCGGAATCTCCGGTGTGCGCGGGGCGATACCGGTGGCCAGGATGATCTCGTCGAAGCCGCCCTTGAGCAGATCGTCCACCGACACGCGAGTGTTCAGGCGCACATCGACACCGGTGGTTTCCAGCTTGCGCTTGAAGTAGCGCAAGGTCTCGTAGAACTCTTCCTTGCCCGGCACGCGCTTGGCCACATTGAACTGGCCGCCGATCTCGGCGGCCGCGTCGAACAGGGTCACGCTGTGACCGCGCTCGGCAGCCACGGTAGAAGCCGCAAGTCCTGCGGGGCCGGCACCGACCACGGCGATCTTCTTCACTGCGGTGGTGGGAATGTAGTTCAGCTCGGTCTCGTAACAGGCGCGCGGGTTGACCAGGCAACTGGTCAGCTTGCCGCCGAAGGTGTGGTCCAGGCAGGCCTGGTTGCAACCGATGCAGGTGTTGATCTCGTCGGCACGGCCTTCGGCCGCCTTGTTGACGAAGTCCGGGTCGGCAAGGAACGGGCGCGCCATCGACACCATGTCGGCGTCGCCTTCGGCCAGCACCTGTTCGGCGACTTCCGGGGTGTTGATGCGGTTGGTGGTGCACAGCGGGATACCAACTTCACCCCTGAGCTTGGCAGTGACCTTGGTGAAGGCCGCACGCGGTACCTTGGTGGCGATGGTCGGAATACGCGCCTCGTGCCAGCCGATACCGGTGTTGATGATGGTGGCGCCAGCCTGCTCGATGGCCTTGGCCAGCAGTACGATCTCGTCCCAGGTGCTGCCGCCCTCGACCAGGTCGAGCATCGACAGGCGATAGATGATGATGAAGTTCGGCCCGACTGCCTCACGCACGCGGCGGACGATTTCCACCGGCAGGCGCATGCGGTTCTCGTAGCTGCCACCCCAGCGGTCGGTGCGATGGTTGGTGTGGGCCACCAGGAACTGGTTGATGAAGTAGCCTTCCGACCCCATCACCTCGACACCGTCGTAGCCGGCTTGCTGGGCCAGCACGGAGCAATTGACGAAATCGGCGATCTGCTTCTCGATGCCCTCCTCGTCCAGCTCACGCGGCTTGAACGGGTTGATCGGCGCCTGGATGGCGCTCGGCGCCACGGACTTGGGGCTGTAGGCATAACGGCCTGCGTGGAGGATCTGCATGCAGATCTTGCCACCGGCCTCGTGCACGGCCTGGGTGACGACCTTGTGCTTCTCGGCCTCTTCGACGGTGGTCAGCTTGGCCGCGCCGGCATACACGCCCCCCTCCTCGTTCGGGCCGATGCCGCCAGTGACCATCAGGCCGACACCGCCACGGGCACGCTCGGCGAAATAGGCCGCCATGCGCTCGAAGCCGCCCGGTTTCTCTTCCAGGCCGGTGTGCATGGAGCCCATAAGCGTGCGGTTCTTCAGCGTGGTGAAGCCGAGGTCGAGCGGGGCCAGCATGTGCGGGTAACGAGCAGTCATGGATATCTCCACATCGCGGTGCAGTTCACGGATCGCCGCGGTCTCATGGTCACGCGGTCGGTTATGGAGCCAGACGATAAAGAGGCTGCCAGCCATGCTCAATGATCAAAACTGACAAGATAATGATCAAAAATAGCAATTCGCCTTGGCAGCACGGCTCGACCGACCTAACCTGCACCGCAACGAAGCCGAACATCCCGAAATGCGCCTACTGATCACCCTACTGCTCTCACTCGCCCTGCTTGCCGGCCTCGGCAGCTATACCCACTGGGTCGGGCAGCGCCCCAGCGGCCACTACCTGTCCGATCTGCGCAGCCAGGTCGCGCTCGATATCGGCCAGCCTGGCTCGCGCGGCAACCTGTTGGGTATCCAGCCGGAACTGTTCACCGCCGACTATCAAAGCCTCGCTCGCCTGCGCCTGAAGCTGGCAGCCTATCTCGATCACGCCCGTGACCAGGGCCTGCTCAACGAGCGCACCGTCGTCGTGCTGCCCGAGCATATCGGCACCTGGCTGCTGGCTGTCGGCGAGAAGCAGGAGCTCTACCGCGCCAACGAACGCCGCCAGGCCATGCACTGGCTGGCGGCGACCAATCCGCTGGATTTTCTCGGTGCGCTGTTCAATGCCGGAAGCGATGCGCGCCTGGACGACGCCTTGCTGCGCACCAAGGCGAAGGCGATGGCCAGTGACTATCAGGAACTGTTCGGCGGCCTGGCCCGCGACTACCGGATCACCCTGCTTGCCGGCTCCATCGTCCTGCCCGAGCCCCGTGTGACGTCGGGGCGCCTAGAAGTCGGGCGCGGGCCGCTGTACAACACCAGCCTGGCGTTCGACCGCGCAGGCAATCCGCTGGGCCAGCCACAGCGCCAGCCCTTCGATGCCGGCGCACTCACCACCGAGGCGACAGATGCGCTGCAGATACTCAATACACCCGCCGGGCGCCTCGGCGTGCTGCTCGGCGGCGATGTCACCCAGCTTTCGCAGGCACATACCCCGAACGGTGAAAGCATCGAGTTGCTGGCCATGCCCAGCGACCTGAGCGCCCAGGTGGACGACGCCAGGCTCGAAGAACGGTTGCAGGCTGACGGCATCCGTACCGCACTTAAAGTCCACCTGCGCGGCAGACTGTGGGAGCTCAGCGGCCAACCCCAGGCACTGGCCTTCCATGCCGGCAGCAGCGAGCGAAGCAGCAGCGAACGCGGCGCACAACTGATCAACCTATGGTTATGAAAACATCACGCGTTCGCCTCGGCGACCTCTCGGTCGGCTTCACCCATGCACTGGCCGACGCGCTACGCGAACAGGGCCAGCGGCCGGAGCCACTGCTCGACCAGTTCGGCCTGGATGCCGCCCGCCTGAGCGAACCGCGCGCACGCCTGTCGATCCCGCGCTTCATGCGCCTTGGCCATAGCGCCATCGTCTTGTGCGGCAACCCGGCGCTGGGCCTGGACATGGGCCGCCACAGCCGCCTGAGCCAGGTTGGCCTGGCCGGCGTCTGCGCTGCGCAGGCGCCTGATCTGCGCGAGGCAGCGCGCACGCTGACGCGATTCGAGCCGCTGTACGCCGCCAACTATCGAGGCCGCTCGGGATTTAGCGAAGATGCCCGCGGCGCCTGGCTGCATTTCTATTCCATCAGTCCATACAACGCCTACAACCGCTTCGTGGTGGATTCGGTACTGGCCGGCTGGCAGATCAATCTGGGCCAGGTGGTCGGTCGCCCGGTCACCCTTGAAAAGGTCGAAATCGAATTTCCTGCGCCGGAGTATGACGAGCGCTACGAGGCGCTGTTCGGCTGCCCGGTGGAGTTCAACGCCGGTGCCAACCGGCTGCGCCTTGGCAATGAAGCCCTGGCGCAACGCAATCCGCAGCACTGCCCGGGCACCTGGCGGCATCTCGTGGAGTTATGTGAACGCGAACTGGATCAGCTGACCCGCACGCGCAGCCTGCGCGAACGCGTGATCCAGCTGCTGGGGCCATTGCTGCACGGGCACGAACCAGACCTGGATGAAGTCGCACGCAGCCTGCACCTGCCGAGTTGGACACTGCGGCGCAAGCTGGCCGAGGAAGGCACGCAGTTTCGCACCATCCTCAACGACACCCGTCGCGACCTGGCCACGGCCTATATCCGCGACACCGAACTGGCCTTCGGCGAGATCGCCTACCTGCTCGGCTTCGCCTCGGCCGAGGCGTTCCAGCGTGCATTCAAACGCTGGCTTGGACAAACACCCGGCGACTACCGCCGCGCACAGCGTCGCGCCGCTGGCGAAGCTCAGAGCTCGGTGGCGTCGTCGACGTCGATCACGTCCTGATCGAAGGCATCGCGTTCGAGCAACTCTTCTTGATAATCGTCCATCTTCGACTCTCCTAAGGTCTTTCGCTTGATCGATAGCAAGCTACTTTGCCCATATGAAGACAAGATGACGAAAAGTCGCAGGGCGATTGATTACCCCGGATCACAGGCAATAAAAAACCCGTCGATCTTTCGATCGACGGGTTTCGTATATGGCGCAGCGGACGGGACTCGAACCCGCGACCCCCGGCGTGACAGGCCGGTATTCTAACCGACTGAACTACCGCTGCGTGTCGGTTGGACTTGCGTCCAGAAAACTCTCGAAACTCTGTAGCCTCTGATGGTGCCCTGGTGGGCTTGCCATCTCAAACCGACGAACCGTCGATCTGGAAAATAATGGCGCAGCGGACGGGACTCGAACCCGCGACCCCCGGCGTGACAGGCCGGTATTCTAACCGACTGAACTACCGCTGCGCGTCGGCCGGACTTTCGTCCGAATTCGCTATGGTGGGTGGTGACGGGATCGAACCGCCGACCCTCTGCTTGTAAGGCAGATGCTCTCCCGGCTGAGCTAACCACCCATGTGCCTTAGCGAGGCGCGCACTTTATGCAGGTGGCGAAGCTAAGTCAACACCCTGCTTGAATTTTTTCTGAAAAAAGCGCGCCGGACTCAGTCCATCTCGCCGCACAGCTCGGCGGCCCTCAGCAAGGCTGCGGTCAGACTGTGGCGCTCCCAGTCGGCCAGCACGGCAAAACGCTGGTTGAACTCCGGCGGCATCAGCGACGGCGCCTGCTGGATCAACTCACGGCCGGCATCACTGATCAGCAGCCATTGCCGTCGGCGATCCTGATCATCGCGCTGACGCTGCAGCAGACCGCGCTCCTCGAGGCGGTCGAGCAAGCCGGAAAGCGTTGCTGCGGTCAGGCTCACGCGACTGCTGAGCACGCTGGCAGTCATGCGCGTCTCGCTGGCCAGTACCTGCAGGATCATCAACTGCATGGGTGTCAGTCCACCAAAACGGGCCAACCGCTTGGCATGCACTTCCCCTGCCTGCTGCAGGCGCCGCAGCGCCTGGAACAGTGGCATTTCAAAAGCCATGACAGATGACAAATCTATTTCAGCAGGAACTTTTTTAGCACTCATAAGCACCAATCCTTAACCACCAACACTTTGACATGAAAGCATTTTATTGTTTTGGTGTAAAAGGCTCGGCCACGAGCCACTCCCCAACGGCAACACCGGTAAGGAACTATGTGCGGAATAGCTGGAGAACTACGTTTTGATCGACGCCCCGCGGACCTGGCGGCAGTCGAGCGCATCACTCACCACCTCGCCCCTCGCGGCCCCGACGCCCACGGCTTTCATAGCCAGGGCCCCATCGCCCTGGGCCATCGCCGCCTGAAGATCATGGATCTGGCCGAAGCCTCAGGCCAACCGATGATCGACAGCGATCTCGGTCTGTCGATGGTGTTCAACGGCGCCATCTACAACTACCCCGAGCTACGCGCCGAGCTGGAAACGCTGGGTTATCGCTTCTTCTCCGGCGGTGACACCGAAGTGCTGCTCAAGGGCTATCACGCCTGGGGTGAAAAGCTTCTGCCCAAACTCAACGGCATGTTCGCCTTCGCCGTCTGGGAGCGCGACCAGCAGAGCCTGTTCATCGCCCGCGACCGTCTCGGCGTCAAACCACTGTACCTGTCGCGCACCGGTGAGCGCCTGCGTTTTGCCTCGTCGCTGCCGGCCCTGCTGCAAGGTGGCGATATCGCCAAGACGCTGGATGCCGTCGCGCTGAACCACTACTTGAATTTCCATGCCGTGGTGCCGGCGCCGCGCACCATCCTGGCAGGCGTGGAAAAACTGCCGCCGGCCACTTGGATGCGTATCGATGCCGAGGGCAAGTTCGAGCAGAAGACCTGGTGGACGCTACAGTTCGGCCCGCAAGGCGACGAGACCAATTACGGCCTTGAAGAATGGCGCAATCAGACGCTGGAAACCATGCGCGAGGCCGTAGCCATTCGCCAACGCGCTGCCGTCGACGTCGGCGTGCTGCTCTCCGGTGGAGTCGACTCGAGCATGCTGGTCGGCCTGCTGCGCGAGGCCGGCGTGGAAAACCTGCTGACCTTCTCCATCGGATTTCAGGATGCCGGCGGCGAACGTGGTGATGAGTTCCAGTATTCGGACCTGATCGCCCAGCGCTTCGCCACCAGCCACCATCAGCTGCGCATCGGCGAGCACGAGATTCTCGAGCAGTTGCCGCAGGCTTTCCGCGCCATGAGCGAGCCGATGGTCAGCCACGACTGCATCGCCTTCTACCTGCTTTCGCGCGAAGTGGCCAAGCACTGCAAGGTGGTCCAGAGCGGCCAGGGCGCCGACGAGCTGTTCGCCGGCTATCACTGGTACCCGCAGGTCGACGGCGCCAAGGATGCCTTCGCCGCTTATCGCGCGGCCTTCTTCGACCGCGAGCACGATGAGTACGCAGCCTGCGTGCAACCTGCCTGGCTGACCGGTGACATGGCCGGCGAGTTCGTTCGCGAGCATTTCGCCATGCCGGGTGCAGACGCCGCGGTAGACAAGGCACTGCGCCTGGACAGCACCGTCATGCTGGTCGACGACCCGGTCAAACGGGTGGACAACATGACCATGGCCTGGGGCCTGGAAGCACGTACGCCGTTTCTCGACTACCGCGTGGCCGAGCTGTCGGCGCGCATTCCGGCTCAGTTCAAGCTGCCGGAAGGCGGCAAATACGTGCTCAAGGAAGCGGCGCGCAAGGTCATTCCAAGCGAAGTGATCGACCGGCCCAAAGGCTACTTCCCGGTTCCCGGCCTCAAGCATCTGGAAGGCGCCACCCTCGGCTGGGTGCGCGACCTGCTGCTCGACCCGAGCCAGGATCGCGGCCTGTTCAACCCGAAGATGCTCGACCAGTTGCTGACCAACCCGCAGAGCCAGCTCACGCCGCTGCGCGGCTCCAAGCTGTGGCAGCTTGCGGCGCTCAACCTGTGGCTGAGCGAACAGGGTCTGTAACAGAGACGGAGCGGCCATTTGGCCGCTCCTGCGAGATCAATGGTCGTAGCCCGGCAAAGCCGGGATTTGTCGCGACTCAATGACGATCCGGCTCAGACCGGACGTAATGAACACGGACAGGGACTATTCCATGCGCTCCACTGCCTTCAACCAACGCCTGCTGCGCGGCCAGACGCCCTCCTACGAGCGCCTGCAAGCGCGCCTGGCTGAAGATCACGCCAGCCAGCCGAGTCAGCCGCAGGCCATCCATTGCGGTTGGGGCCGCCTGCTGATCGGCCACACCTACCCGGACCCCACCGTGCTGGCCGAAGCGCTGCTCAACGAGCAACCCGGCGAGCGCGATATCGCTCTGTACGTCGCTGCGCCGCACCAGGTACTGGCCCACGCCCCGCAGCAGCTATTTCTCGACCCCTCCGACACGCTGCGCCTGTGGTTCACCGACTACCGCCCGGCGCGTCGCAGTTTCCGGGGCTTTCGCATTCGCCGGGCGCAGAACGATGCCGACTGGCAGGCGATCAACTGCCTGTACCAGACCCGCGGCATGCTGCCGATCGACCCGGCCAAGCTCACGCCCTACAACGAAGGCGGCCCGACCTACTGGCTGGCCGAGGACGAGGACAGCGGCGCGGTGATCGGCAGCGTCATGGGCCTCAACCACCAGCGCGCCTTCCGTGACCCGGAAAACGGCAGCAGCCTGTGGTGCCTGGCAGTCGACCCGCAATGCAGCCGCCCAGGCGTCGGCGAGGTGCTGGTGCGTCACCTGATCGAGCACGGCATGAGCCGTGGCCTGGGCTACCTCGACCTATCGGTGCTGCACGATAACAAGCAGGCCAAGAAACTCTACGCCAAGCTGGGTTTCCGCGAGCTGCAGACCTTCAGCCTCAAGCGCAAAAACGGCATCAACCAGCCGCTGTTCCTTGGCCCCGGCCCGCAAGCCGAACTCAACCCTTACGCGCGCATCATCGTCGACGAGGCGCTGCGTCGCGGCATCGAGGTGCAGGTGGACGACGCCGAAGCCGGTCTGTTCACCCTCAGCCATGGTGGCCGACGCATCCGTTGCCGGGAGTCGCTGTGCGACCTGACCAGCGCCGTGAGCATGACCCTGTGCCAGGACAAGCGCCTGACCCACCGTGCACTGTCGCGTGCCGGCCTCAGCGTGCCAGCCCAGCGCCTGTCCGGCAGCGCCGAGGACAACGCCACGTTCCTCGCCGAGCACGGCTCGGTGGTGGTCAAGCCGGTGGATGGCGAACAGGGCCAGGGCGTAGCGGTCGATCTGCGCACGCCGGGTGAAGTGCAGGAAGCCATCGAACGCGCCCGTGTGTTCGACCAGCGCGTGCTGCTGGAGAGCTATCACGAGGGTTTTGATCTGCGCATCCTGGTGATCGGCTACGAAGTGGTGGCAGCGGCTATTCGCCGCCCGGCCGAGATCATCGGCGACGGCCGTCACAGCATCGGCAAACTGATCGACGCCCAGAGCCGCCGTCGCCAGGCCGCCACCGGCGGCGAAAGTCGCATCCCCAAGGACGCCGAAACCCTGCGCACCCTGCACGGTGCCGGCCTCGACTACGACAGCGTGTTGCCGGCCGGCGAGCGCCTGGCGGTACGCAAGACCGCCAACCTGCACACCGGCGGCACCCTGGAGGACGTCACTGCAGTCCTGCATCCGGCGCTGCGCGACGCGGCGATCAAGGCTGCCCGCGCCCTGGAAATCCCGGTGGTCGGCCTCGACCTGCTGGTACCTGCGGCCGACCAGCCTGATTACGTGTTCATCGAGGCCAACGAACGGGCCGGCCTTGCCAACCACGAACCGCAGCCGACTGCCGAGCGCTTCGTCGACCTGCTGTTTCCACTCAGCCAGGCAACGAGCTGAAAACTCTCCCCGGCCCTCTCCGAAATTTGGGAGAGGGCGATGCGAACGCGAGGAGCTTGCATGCAACAACTACCCGAACCCGATCTCGACTACATGCAGAAAGTGCTGCTGGAGATGCTCGCCATCCCCAGCCCTACCGGCTTCACCGACACCATCGTGCGCTATGTCGCCGAACGTCTCGAAGAGCTGGAAATCCCCTTCGAGCTGACCCGCCGCGGCACCATCCGCGCCACGCTGCGTGGGCGCCAGAGCGAATACGAGCGCTTCGATCGCGCGGTTTCCGCGCATCTCGACACCATTGGCGCCATCGTTCGCGAAATCAAGGACAACGGCCGCCTGGGTTTGGCACCGGTGGGCTGCTGGTCGAGCCGCTTCGCCGAGGGCAGTCGCGTCAGCCTGTTCACCGACAACGGCGTGATCCGTGGCAGCGTACTGCCGCTGATGGCATCCGGGCATGCCTTCAACACCGCCGTCGACACCCTGCCGATCAGTTGGGATCACGTCGAGCTACGCCTGGATGCCTACTGCGCGACCCGTGCCGATTGCGACTCGCTGGGCATCTCGGTCGGCGACTTCGTCGCCTTCGACCCGCTGCCGGAGTTCTCCGAAAGCGGCCATATCAGTGCCCGCCATCTGGACGACAAGGCTGGCGTCGCCGCTCTACTGACCTCGCTCAAGGCGATTCGCGACCACGGCCTGCAACCGATGATCGACTGCCATCCGCTGTTCACCATCACCGAGGAAGTCGGCTCCGGTGCAGCCGCCGCCCTGCCCTGGGATGTCAGCGAGTTCGTCGGCATCGACATCGCTCCGGTCGCCCTGGGTCAACAGTCCAGCGAACATGCGGTCAGCGTGGCCATGCAGGACTCCGGTGGCCCCTACGACTACCACCTATCACGTCAGCTGCTGCGCCTGGCTGCCGAGCAGGACGTGCCGGTGCGCCGTGATCTGTTCCGTTACTACCACAGCGATGCACAGTCGGCCGTCACCGCCGGCCATGACATTCGCACCGCCCTGCTGGCCTTCGGCTGCGACGCCACGCATGGCTACGAGCGCACCCATATCGATAGCCTCAAGGCCCTCAGCCGCCTGCTCACCGCCTATATGATGAGCCCGCCGGTATTCGCCAGCGACGCCCAGCCGGCGCAGGGTTCGCTGGAGCGTTTCAGCCATCAGCTGGAACACGATGCGCAGATGGAAAGCGATACCCGCGTCCCGCCCGTGGACAGCCTGGTCGGGCAACACGATCGCGACGCTTGAAGGCGCCGACACATAAAGGCAAAGTGACATGAAGGACGACAGGGGAGCATCAGCTCCCCTTTTTATGGCCAGCGCTCCGGTCGGCTACCCTTAGGGACGTCGCCGCGTGACGTTAAAAGAATGACTTCCGGCCATGCTGCATGGCCCATTGAGAAGGCGCCTGGCAAACAGCGCGGTTTGCAGACATCTTCTGAGGTTCACGGATGCCTCGCCTTTACCTGGCCTTGTTGCTGTTGTGGCTTGCCTGCCCAGCGTGGGCACTCACGCCTGCGCCGCTGGACAGCGACGACCTGCGCCTGTCTCTGGGCCCTTACACCAGTTATTACGAAGATGCCGATGGCACCCTTGGCGTAGCGCAGGTGCTGGCACTGGATGACGACGCCTTCCACGAAGTCGGTGGCGACCATATCAACCTGGGCAAGAACGCCTCGGTCTGGTGGTTCAAGATTCGCCTGGTCAATGCCCTGAAGCAGGAGCTGGGCGGCTACCTCGAAATCAACTATCCGCTGCTCGACCACCTGCAGGTTCACCTGTTCACCCCGGACGGCAAACATCTACAACAGGAAAGCGGCGATAGCTTCGCCTTCTCCCAGCGGCCGGTGCAGGTCCGTAATTTCTGGTTCCCCATGCAGCTCGAACCTGGCGTCAGCACACTGCTGGTTCGCGTGGAAACCACCAGCACGGTATTCGTGCCGCTGTTCTTCGCCACCTACGGTGCCAGCGCAGCAGCACAGGAAAATCTGATGGGCTTCAACGGCGCGTTCTACGGCGTGCTGTTCGCCATGTTCTGCTACAACCTGTTCCTCTATATTTCACTGCGCGAATCGGCCTATCTCTGGTACCTGGCCTACAACCTCAACGTTGGTCTGCTCGCTGCCTGCTTCGACGGCATGCTGTTCAAGTTGCTGCCCGAGCACGTGGCACTGCAGTCGGTCAGCATCTATATCCTGATGTACGTGCACTGCCTCACGGCCATCCAGTTCAGCCGCCACTTCCTTCACGCCCCGCAGTACTTCCCGCGCCTGGATACCTACCTGCGCCTCATGATGCTGATCTGCGTCGGCTGCCTGCTGTCGGTGCCGCTGATCGGCTTCGCAGCCTGGAACATCCTCGCCAGCGTGACGGTTTCCCTGGTCTCGCTGATCCTTCTGCTGACCGGCATCTACGTCTGGCGTCGCGGCGTGCGCTACGGCTCCTATTACACCCTGGCCTGGGCCATTCTGCTGTTCGCCTTCATCCAGGCCACCACCGGTTCGCTGGGGTTGGAAGTGCTCGGCGTGTTCGGCGCAACGGTGGTGAAGATCGGCGTGACCATCGAGCTGATCACCTTGTCCATCGGCCTGGCCGACCGCATCAACCTGCTCAAGGAGGAAGGCTTCCAGTCACGCCGCGCAGCCGAGCAGGCAGCCTTCGAGAGCCAGGCCAAGAGCCGCTTCCTGGCCAAGATGAGTCACGAGATCCGCACCCCGCTCAACGGAGTGCTGGGCATGCTGCAGCTGTTGCGCGAAACACCGATGGACCGCAGCCAGCGCTTTTATGTCGACACCATTTCCAGCTCTGGCAGCTCGTTGATGGCGGTGATCAACGACATTCTCGATTACGCCCGCATCGAGTCAGGCAAGCTCAGCCTGGAACAGATTGAGTTCGACCTGGAAGACATGATTTCCGAGACGCTCAGCCTGTTCACCGGCCAGGCGCTGGACAAGCGTCTGCGCCTCTACGTCAGCCTGGAAAATGGCGTACCTCGGCGCATTCAGGGTGACCCGACGCGACTCAAACAAGTCCTGATGAACCTGCTCAGCAACGCCCTGAAGTTCACCGCGGAAGGCCATGTCGCCGTCAGCGTCAGTCGCCGCAGCGACAGCCATGGCAAACCACACCTGGTATTTGCCGTCAGCGACAGTGGCATCGGCATCAGCGAGCAGGCGCTGGCGCAGCTGTTCGAATCCTTCGCCCAGGGCGACTCCAGCACCACGCGCCGCTATGGCGGCAGCGGGCTCGGGCTGGCTATCAGCAAGGAACTGGTGGAGATGATGGGCGGCCGAATCGAGGTGCAGAGCACGCTTGGCCAGGGCACTCGCTTCGCCTTCGACATCCCCTTGCTGAACGAGCAGGACGCGCCTGACGAGCTAAACCGCCTGCTGGCGGGCCGCACCGCCCTGCTCGCCTCGCTCGATGGCCTGGGCCTGGACGCCATGAGCCGCCTGCTCGGCCGCTGGGGCATGCGCACCGAGCGCTGCCAGACACCGGAACGGCTGCAGGACTACCTGGAGGATTTCACCGCGCCGCCGCTACTGGTGCTGATGGCGCCCTGGCCGGGTGGCGTCAACCACTGGCTCGACTCGATCAGGCCAAAACTGCAGGCGCAGCAACGCATAATGCTGATCTGCCCACCCGAGGCCTGTCCGCAGTTACCGGCAAGCCAGGGCCTGCGTCTGCAGCACCTGGCCCAACCGGTGGCAATCAATGCGCTGCGCCAGGCACTCACCGGGCTGTATGAAGAACCCAGAGCACAGGTACATCAGTTGGTCAGAGACATACGTAGCGACAACAGTAACGCCCCCTGCATCCTGGTGGCGGAGGACAACCCGGTAAACCAGCTGGTGGTTCAAGGCTTCCTGAAGAAACGCGGCTACAGCGTGCGCCTGGTCACCAACGGTCAGGCCGCAGTCGATGAGTACGGCCGTGACCCGGCTGCCGTGCACTTGATCCTGATGGACTGCGAGATGCCGGTCATGGATGGCTTCGAAGCCACCCGCCAGATACGGCGCCTGGAGCGCAGCCGGCAGGTCGCTGCAGTACCGATCATCGCCCTGACTGCACACATCCTCGAAGAGCACCGCCAGCACGGGCTGGATGCCGGCATGGACGATTTCCTCGGTAAGCCGCTGGATAGCGGGCTGCTCTACAGCACGCTGGAGCGATTTCTGAAACGCCCCGGCAATCGCGCCTGAACGCACTCGCAGCTGAGCGCCCTCTGGCTCTATCATGGCTGCCAACAACTGGAGTCGATTCGCTGTGCTGATCCCCGCTCACCTGCTGCAAGCCGATACCCTCACCGCCCTGATCGAAGATTTCGTCACCCGCGACGGCACCGATAACGGTGACGAAACACCGCTGGAAACCCGCGTACAACGAGTACGGCGAGCCCTGGACAAAGGCGATGCAGTGATCGTGTTCGACCCTGACAGCCAGCAGTGCCAGCTGGCGATGAAGCGTGACGTACCCAGAGAATGGCTGGATGCGTTGAACGATGCCCTCAATGATTGACCGTGTGCGCCAGCATCACCGATAGCTGGCACAATGGCCGGCCGCTTTCGGCGCGCCACTGGTTGAAGGCAGCCTGTACCGCAGCCAGATCCTTCTGGCTGGTCGGCGCCTTGTCGATCACCCCCTGAGCCTTCAACGCAGCGACCATGTCATCGGTGGGAATGAAGGTGTCCTTGCCCACCATGCGCAGGAAACGCGGCGCCGACAGGCCACCGAGCTGATTGCCGTGCTTAGCCAGGTACTTCCACAGCCCGACGATATCGCTCACCGGCCAGTCGGCGATCAGGGCACCGAAGCTACCCTTCTCGCGGCGCACGTCGAGGATGAACTGGGCGTTGCGCGGCACACTCTTGAGCTTGCCCAGGTGACGGATCAGCCGCGTGTCCTGCATCAGGTTCTCCAGACGCTCGGCGCCCATCAGCACCACCTTTTCCGGGTCGAAACCGAAGAACACTTCCTCGAACGCCGGCCACTTGGCATCCACCAGGCTGTGCTTGAGCCCCGCGCGAAAAATGCGCAGGCTGATCAGCGACAGGTAGCGGTCATCGCTCAGCGCCCGCAGCTCGGCATCGCTGCGCGGCTGCGGCAGCCTAGCCTCCAGCGCCTTCGCCGAGCCGAAACGGTTGAGGCAGAACTCGTGCAACCACTTGTAATCACGCATGAATCGAATCCTTCATGAAACGGATGACGAAGCCTGCACGCAGAGTCCCCCCTCTCGCAAGACTCAACCGCGCAAACGCTCGGCAGCCCGGCGCAAAGCAGCCTCGGTGCCGCTCCAGCCCAGGCAGCCATCGGTGATCGACACACCGTAGCGCAGCTCGCCGGACAGCGCCTGGCAGCCATCGAACAGATGGCTCTCCAGCATGACTCCACGCAGACTGGCGTCGCCCGCCAGACGCTGCTCGATCACGCTGTCCAGTACCGCCGGCTGGCGCAGCGGATCCTTGCCACTGTTGGCGTGGCTGCAATCGACCATGATGCGCGGCGCGATACACTGGCGCTGCAACGCCTCGCGCGCGGCGGCGACGCTAACAGCATCATGGTTCGGCGCGCCGTGGCCCCCACGCAACACCAGATGAGTGTCCGGATTGCCGGCGGTGTGCAGCAGGGCCGGATGGCCGAGATCGTCGATGCCGAAGTGCTGGTGCGGATGCGACGCCGAGCGCATGGCGTCGCAGGCGATGCCGACGCTGCCATCGGTGCCGTTCTTGAAGCCCACCGGCAGATCCAGGCCGCTGACCATCTCACGGTGCACCTGCGACTCACTGGTGCGCGCACCGATGGCCGCCCAGCCGAGCAGATCGTCGAAGTAGCCAGCCGCCATAGGTTGCAGCAGCTCGGTGGCCAGCGGCAGGCCGCGCTCGAGGATATCCAGCATCAACTGCCGCGATTGGCGCAGGCCCTCGGCCATGTCACCGCTGCCATCCAGGTGCGGGTCGTACAGCAGCCCTTTCCAACCCACGGTGGTGCGCGGCTTTTCCACGTAGGCGCGCATCACCAGCAGCAGTTGGTCATCCACCTGCGACGCCAGCTCGGCCAGGCGCTCGGCATATTCGAGGGCGCTGCTGCGGTCATGCAGGGAACAGGGGCCGACCACCACCAGCAGGCGTGAGTCGCGGCCATCGAGCACGGCGCGGATGGCGTCGCGGTCAGCGGCGATACGTTCGGCAAGGGCGGCGGATAGCGGCAGGCGCTGGCGCAAGACGGCGGGACTGGGCAGCGGCTGGGCGCTGCGGCGGGCGATGGTGGTGACGGTCGAGACGAGTTGAGCGGAGCTGTTCATGATCTGGCGGTTCCTTGGCCGGCGCGGTCGATGCCGCGGCGGCGCTAACTGAGTGTTCGTGGCAAAGGTGTCAGGGCAGTGGTGACGCTGCTAAATCGCCAGTCGTAGCGGTAGTTGCGGTAATAACGGTTCATCTGTGAGTCCTCGATCTGTGGCCATTTTCGGCCGAAAAAACAAAACCCCCGGTCGGGTTGCCGACCGGGGGTTTTCTGGAAAACGTCTCTGGTGGCGACCCTGGTTTCTCAGGCCGCCTGTGGGGTATCAGGCGCGCCTATGGCTAAACCAATACCCAAAGAAGTAATACGCCGCAGCCGCAACCGACTGCGCACGCGCCAACGCGGCGCGCGAGGCACCGGCTTGCAGCATGGACAGGAGGTTGAGGCTGGCGGACATGGAATTCTCCAAAGCGATGGCCGAAACATACTCCAGGCGTTTGCGGCCTGGCAAGCGTCGCGGCTAAAACCCCTCCCACAGATTCGAGTCACTTGTGGGAGCGGCTTCAGCCGCGATGGCTTACAGGCTCATCACATCGAGAAAGCGCGGCGTGGCGCTGTCGTCGATCTTCAGGCTCTTGAAGTCGAACAGGTTGCGATCCGCCAACTGCGAGGGGTGCACGTTCTGCAGGGCACGGAACATGATCTCGACGCGGCCCGGGCTCTTGCGCTCCCACTCCTGCAGCATCTCCTTGACCACCTGGCGCTGCAGGTTCTCCTGCGAGCCACAGAGGTTGCACGGGATGATGGGGAATTCCTTGAGCTGGCTGTAGGCCTCAATATCGGCCTCGGCGCAGTAGGCCAGCGGACGGATCACCACGTTGCGGCCGTCGTCGGAGAGCAGCTTGGGCGGCATGGCCTTGAGCGTGCCGCCGTAGAACATGTTGAGGAAGAAGGTTTCCAGGATGTCGTCGCGGTGGTGCCCCAGCGCCATCTTGGTCGCGCCGATCTCGTCGGCGTAGGTGTACAGCGTGCCACGACGCAGGCGCGAGCACAGCGAGCAGGTGGTCTTGCCCTCGGGGATCTTCTCCTTGACCACCGAGTAGGTGTCCTTCTCGATGATGTGGTACGCCACGCCGATGGATTCGAGGTAGGCCGGCAGCACGTGCTCGGGGAAGCCCGGCTGCTTCTGATCCATGTTCACCGCGACGATCTCGAACTTGATCGGCGCCACCTTCTGCAGGTACAGCAGCACGTCGAGCATGGTGTAGCTGTCCTTGCCGCCGGACAGGCAGACCATCACCTTGTCGCCATCCTCGATCATATTGAAGTCGGTGATGGCTTCGCCGGCCAGGCGGCGAATGCGCTTCTGCAGTTTGTTCTGGTTGACCGAGAGGGTGCCCATGGTGCGTCGAAATCCGAGGGGTGGGAACGAAAGCGCGACATTTTACGCACAAAGGCGCCGCGCCCCTACCCCGTCGACGGTTAAATGCTAGGCTCGGCCGATGAACGACGACCTCGACCCCAGCCAGGATCTCGCCGACCAGGTGCTGCAACTGCTGCAGGCAGCCCCCGAGGGCCTGGCCGAATACGCCCTGATCCAGCAACTCAAGGCCCACCATAGCGGCCACCTGCCGAACCTGCCGCTGACCGACAAGCTGGTGCTGTTTCGCACCCATTTTCTGCTGTTCAACGCACTCTACCGCCTGCGTGATCGGCTCTGGCAGTCGCAGACGCACCTGCTCGAAATCAGCCCGCTGTGCATCCGCCTGCTGCCCTATCAGCCAGGCAGTGCAGCGCTGAGCGAACGCGACGAGTTGCGCGATTACTACCTGGACATGAGTCAACTACGCGACACCGATGAGTGCGATGTCGAGCGCCTGCTGACCAGTTTCTGGACGCGCATGCACGGCGGCGACGAGAAACAGGCAGCACTGGAGTTGTTCGAGCTCAGCAACGAACGCACGCTCGATTTGCCACGAATCAAGCAGCGCTACCGACAAATGGTCAGCGTGCACCATCCGGACCGAGGTGGCAGCACAGAGCGGTTACAGTCGATCAACCTGGCAATGGAAATACTTGAGCGCTATTACCACTGAACGCTAGAGAGCAATTTGCTCTAAAGCCAGGCACCACGCCGACTCCAAGCCCTGCCTATACTGCGACATAAGGTCGCATAGATTTCGGCCTGACACCCGGTGGCGCTGTACACGCGTCCCGGGCGTTCGCTGGGGGGCGACCGTCATAAGAAAAGGAGGTGTCTGACATGATCCACCACGTTTGGGGGCTCTTCACCCATCCCGACCAAGAATGGCAAGAAATCCGTGGCGAGGAAGAATCCATCAGCCACATGTACCTGACCCACGTTCTGATTCTCGCGGCGATTCCCGCAATCTCAGCCTATATCGGCACCACCCAGGTCGGCTGGGCAATCGGCGACCGAGCACCCGTAATGCTTACCGAAGGCAGTGCGATGGTGATGACCATCATGTCCTACCTGGCGATGCTTGCAGGCGTGGCCGTGATGGGGGCGTTCATCCACTGGATGGCGCGCACCTACGATGCCAACCCGAGTCTGACCCAATGCGTGGTCTTCGCTGCCTACACCGCAACTCCGCTGTTCATCGGAGGTCTTGCAGCGCTTTACCCGCATCTGTGGCTGGGCATGGTCGTAGGCACGGTTGCAATCTGCTACACCGTCTACCTGCTCTATGTGGGTATACCGACCTTCATGAACATCCCTGACGACGAAGGCTTCATGTTCTCCAGCTCGGTGTTGGCCGTTGGCCTGGTCGTGCTGGTAGCGATGATCGCCAGCTCGGTAATTCTCTGGGGCATGGGCGTCGGCCCGATCTACACCAGTTGATCGCATCAGCAGCACATCATCAGGCCGCCTTCGGGCGGCCTTTTTCTTGCCCGCGGCATCCTGAGGAATTTGAGTTGAACCCTGCGCGGCAATGGCTGCCCGAACTATAAAGGCAGTCAGCGGATGGACAGACCATGTATGCGAACCTCTACACCCTTCTCACCCGCCCGGACCGCGCCTGGACGGCAATTCGTCAGGACGAAGAGCGCAACAGCGCCAACTACCTGCCCTATCTGCTGCTTTTCAGCCTGTTGCCGGCGGTTTGCCTGTTCATCGGCACCCACTGGGTAGGCTGGAGCCTAGTCGAAGAAGAACGCATCCGACTGGAAGCGGTAAGCGCACTGCAGTTGAGCGTACTGCTCTATCTGGCGACACTGATCGGCGTGTCCATCATGGGCTACTTCCTGCGCTACATGTCACGCACCTTCGAAGCCAGGCCTACCTTCAACCAGTGCATCGGCTTCATCGCCTATGCCTGTACGCCCTTCTTTCTCGCCGGAATCGCCGCACTCTACCCCGCCCGCTGGTTGGCAATACTGGTTCTGCTGGCAGCGTGCGCGCACACCGCTTATCTGATCTATGTCGGCCTGCCGCGCTTCATGCGCATCGACAACCAGCAGGGATTTCTCTACGCCTCCTCGATGATCGGCGTCGGCCTGCTGGTGGTCGTTACCATTCTGGTCAGCATGATCCTGTTCTGGTCTTACACCCTCGAACCGGACTACCAGCGAACAGTCGATGAAGACCAGAGCCGCGGCACGCAGCAGGAGCGCATGCAACCGCCAGGAGACGAGTGATACCTGCGCAGGCTGATTGCTTGCGGCATAATCCGCCATCAGCCTGCACCAGCGCCAGTCCATGCCCGAACAGATTCACGCCCGCGTCGAAGCCTGCTACCAGCAGGCGGAAGCCTTCTTCAAGCAACGCTTCGCCCGCCCAGAAATCAGCTTCAAGTTGCGAGGGCAGAAGGCAGGTGTCGCTCACCTGACGGAAAACAAGCTGCGCTTCAACCTGCAGCTCTACCGCGATAATCATGAGGACTTCCTGCGCCAGACGGTCCCGCACGAAGTGGCCCACATGATCGCTCACCAGCTGTTCGGCCCGCGCATCCAGCCCCACGGCGAGGAATGGCAATTAATCATGCGCGGCGTCTACGAACTGCCACCGCATCGCTGCCATAGCTACGAAGTCGAACGACGCAAGGTCAACCGCTTCATCTACCGCTGCAGCTGCGTGGATGGCGAGTTTCCCTTCTCGGCTCAGCGCCATGCGCTGGTGGCCAAGGGGCGCCGCTATTACTGCCGCCGCTGCAAGGCGACCCTGCATTTCACCGGTGAGCATCGCCAGGAATGATCGCGCGCTGGCGCACCGAAAAAGCTAACCCTCGAATGACTTCAGCCACTCGGTGCGTTCACGGGCCTGCTGCGCCTGGCATTCCGACTCCCAGAATCCGGTCCAGGGCGAGCCTTGCACTCGGTTACGCGCGTACAGGCTGCAATCCTGCTCGCGGAGCTTGACCCACAGCCGTTGGGCATCGCGCAGCTCCGTGGCGAACGTCGGGTCATACTGCTTGAGCGAGGCCATCACACGATCATAAGTGCCTTGCAGCTCCTGCTCGGCAGCCTTCCATACCGGCCCCTGACACATGAATGCGGCCATGGCGCTGCCCTGCTGACAGGGATCCTCCGTATCCTCGGCGGCCTGCGCAGAACTGAAGCCGACAGCAGCGCCCAACGCCAAGAGCCAGCCCAAGGCCCCCGGCGCCCTCCCCATGATTCCTTTCATACCCACGCTCCAATGCGATAAAGGCGCCCATCCTAAGCGGGCGCTGTTGCTCGCATCAACCGAACACGCGTGCCTCGCGCAACGCGGCAATTCGCTCGGCGTCGTAACCCAGCTCCTCCAGTACCTGCTCGGTATGCGCACCGAGCGCGGCCCCTACATGTTGCGGCGGCGGCAAACCGTCGGAGAACTTCAGCGGACAGGCCAGTTGCGCCTGCGCCGGCAAGCCTTCACGCGGCACCTCGACAACCAGTTCGCGCGACCTGATCTGCGGATGCTGCACCGCTTCGGACAGCGGCAGCATAGGCTCGACGCAGGCATCAAGTTCGGCGAACACCTGACTCCATTGCGCAAAATCGCGCTTCTCGAACTCGATCTCAATCTCGCGCTTGAGCGCGCGCTGGTCCTCGGGCTTTTGCGACAAACCACGCGCGGCCAGCTCGGGGCGACCAATCGCGGCGCAAAACTGCTGCATGAACTGAGGTTCCAGGCTGCCAACGGAAAACCAGCGGCCATCGCGCGTGCGGTAGTAGTCATAGAAGCTGCCGCCATTGAGCGCCTGGTTTTCCATGCCAGGCTCCACGCCAGCACCGAGATACCCGGCGCCAGCCATGCCGTGCAGGCTGAAGGCACAGTCGGTCATGCTCACATCGACCTGCTGGCCCTGGCCGCTGATCTGACGTTGCACCACCGCCGCGAGCAGACCGATTACCCCATGCAGCGAACCACCCGCCAGGTCGGCCAGTTGCACGCCGAGCGGCAGCGGGCCGCTGTCCTGGCGCCCTGTGTAACTGGCGATGCCGGCCAACGCCAGGTAGTTGATATCGTGCCCGGCGCGATCACGGTAAGGTCCACTCTGACCGTAACCGGTGATCGACACGTAGATCAGCCGCGGGTTGACCGCCTTGAGCGCTTCGTAGCCGACACCCAGCTTGTCCATCACGCCGGGGCGGAACTGCTCGAGCACGATGTCGTACTCGCCAACCAATTGCTTGACCACCTCAACGGCCTCTGGCCGCTTTAGGTCCAGGGCGATGCTGCGCTTGTTGCGGTTCAGATAGGCGTGGCTGGTGGACGTTCCTCCCTCGTGCGGCGGTAGCACGCGTACCAGATCCATGCGTGTGGGCGACTCCACCCGTAGCACCTCAGCGCCCATATCGGCCAACAGCAGCGACGCGAACGGCCCCGGCAGCAGTGTGGAAAAATCGAGAATCTTCAGCGATGACAAGGGCCCGGACATGGTGACTCCAGATGGCAAGAAATGATGAAGGGCTGATCAGGCTTCCCAGACGATAGCGGCATCACTGGACAAACCGGCAATGACTTCGGCATAGCGCACCTCCAGTACATTGCGACGAATCTTCATGGTTGGCGTCATGCTGCCGTTATCCACCGTCCAGGGTTCGCTGACCAGATAGAAGTGACTGATGCGCTCATGCGGCTCCAGCCCCAGATTGACTGCATGCAGATGTTCGGTCAGCGACTGCTCCAGCGCCTCGCGAGATTGCTGGCGAGCAGCCGGTGACAGTTCGATCAACGCCAGCGGTTGATCGAGATTGCTGCCCATCAGGCACACCTGCTCGACCCAGTGACTCTTGGCTATCTCGCCCTCGATGGGCGCCGGCGCCACGTACTTGCCCTTGCTGGTCTTGAAGATGTCCTTCACCCGCCCGGTAATGCGCAGATAGCCGGCCTCATCCAGCTGGCCGCGATCCCCCGTGTGCAACCAGCCGTCCCTGAGTGTTTCCCCGGTTTTCTCTGGTTCGCGATAATAGCCCTGCATCAGCGTTTCGCTGCGCAGCAGAATCTCGCCAGCCGCATCGATGCGCACCTGCAGATTCGGCATCGGCCTGCCCACGGTGCCGAAGCGCACCTGGCCGGGGCGATTGAAACAGCCATAGGCAAAGTGCTCGGTCATACCGTAGCCCTCGCAAATGGTCATGCCCAACCGCCGGTACCACTCCAACAAGCCGGTGGAAATCGCCGCCGCACCCGATACCAGAATCCGCGCGCGATCCAGCCCCAAGCCTGCGCGCACCTTGTGCGCCACCAGACGCCCGAGCAGCGGAATGCGCAGCAGGCGCTCGAGCTTGTGCGCCGGCAGTTTCTCCAGCACGCCCTGTTGAAAGCGCGTCCACAATCGCGGCACCGAGAAGAACACCGTGGGCCGTACCTGGCGCAGGTCGCTGGCGAAAGTCTCCAGGGATTCGACGAAGGCCACCGGCGCACCGCAATAAAGGCTGTTGAACTCCACCAGAAAACGCTCGGCAGCATGCGACAGCGGCAGGTAGGAGAAAAACTGATCCTGCGGCGTCATGTTCATCTCCGCCGTGGCGTTGGCCGACGAGAACGCCATTGCGTGGGCCGAGAGCATCACGCCCTTGGGCTGCCCCGTCGTACCCGAGGTATAGAGAATCGACAGCAGATCCTCACCACGCTGCAAACGCGTACCGGGCAACGGTTCGTGCGCGGCGAGCAAGGTCTGCCATTGATGCTCGGCGGGCATGGTCGGATAAGGCATGGCGATGCGGGTGATATGCGGCGCGATACCGCTGGCCAGCTTGTCCGGCTCATCCAGTTTGCCCAGCAGAATCACCTTGCAACCGGCGTGTTCCAGCACATAGGCAATCTGCTCCGGAGCCTGCAGCGGATACAACGGCACGCTGATCAACCCGGCGTGCTGGATGGCCAGGTCGCTGATGAACCATTCGGCGCAGTTCTTCGCCAACAGGGCGACACGCTCGCCAGGCACGCAACCCAGGGCCAGCAACGCACTGGCCAGACGCCGCGCCTGATCATCGACCTGACGCCAGCTGTAGTCATGCCACACACCATTGACCGGCTGACGTAACCAGACAGCGTCAGGCTGGCGGTGCAACCAGTGGTTGAAGCGTTCGAGAGGCAGTTGCAAGGTCATGAGTGATCGCCTTCTTGTTGTTATGTTCTCCTGCTCATCACGGTGAGCGCGCTATGACGGTAGACCTCCACAGACCGTCATAGCGTGGAGCTACAGCTTCATCCCACGGCTGATGATTTCCTTCATGATTTCCGAGGTACCCGCAAAGATTCGCTGAATACGCGCGTTCGCGTACATCTTGCAGATCGGGTATTCCCACATGTAACCCCAGCCACCATGCAGCTGTACGCCCTCGTCCACCACCTTGCCGAGCAGTTCGGTGGTGAACAGCTTGGCCTCGGCGGCCACCTCGGGGCTGAGCTTCTTCTGGTTGTGATCCATCACGCAGCGGTCGGTGAAGACCTGGGCCACGTCGATCTGCGTGCGCATTTCCGCCAGTTTGAAGCGGGTGTTCTGAAAGTGCGCCACCGGACGGCCGAACGCCTGGCGCTCCCTGACGTAATCGATGGTGGTCTGCAATGCTGCCTCGGCACCAGCTACCGCACCGCAGGCGTTGGTCAGGCGCTCCTGGGCGAGCATGTTCATCAGGTAGAAGAAACCGCCCTTGGCATCGCCGAGCAGGTTCTCCTTGGGCACCTTGACGTCATTGAAGAACAGCTCGGCAGTGTCCTGGCTGTGCATGCCGAGCTTCTTCAACTTCTTGCCGCGCTCGAAACCCGGCATGCCGCGCTCCACCAGAAACAGGCCCATGGCGTGCTTGTTGGCCGGATCGGTCTTGGCCGCGACGATTACCACGTCGGCCAGGTAGCCGTTGGAGATGAACACCTTGGAGCCGTTGAGCAACCAGTGATCGCCCTTGTCCACCGCCGTGGTGCGCATGCCGGCCAGATCGGAGCCGGCCGAGGGTTCGGTCATCGCCACCGCGAGAATCGTCTCGCCGCTGATGATGCCCGGCAGCAAACGCGCCTTCTGCTCGGCATTGCCATACTCGGCGATGTAGGGACCACACAACGCCGAGTGCAGCGGCAGCATGAAGCCGGGCTCGTTGATGCGCGCCAGCTCCTCGCACATGATCTGCTCGTAACGAAAATCCTTGAGCCCCGCGCCGCCGTACTCCTCGTCTGCCCAGGGCAGCAGAAAGCCCATCTCGCCAGCCTTGCGCCACACGCTTCGATCCACCACACCGGCCTCTTCCCAGGCCTCCTGATTGGGCACCACTTCCTTGTCGAGAAAGGCCGCGAAGGCATCGCGGAACAGGTTGTGCTCGGTGTCGAAATGGCTGCGCTGCATGGGCGGGTCCTCCGCTGTTGTTATGCCATTGAGGGTAAGGGCCACCCCGCGCGCCCTCAATGACCCATGCGCTCAGCCTCGGTTGACCCAATCGCTCGGCTGGCTTGCCCAAGCCGAGCGCAGCTGCCTACCATCGGCGATCTTCGCTATCGGAACCCAGCATGCGCGAACGAACCATCGCTAGCCATTTCGTCCGCGCCGCCCTGCGCGGCGCCGACCGTCGCGGCCTGGCCTGTGAGGTGATTCTGCGTCAGGCCGGCATCCAGCCCGCCGTACTCGTCGAGCCACGTGCGCGTATCGCCCCCGAGCAATTCGCCCGGCTGATGCAACTGCTGTGGGAAGCGCTGGATGACGAATACCTGGGCTTCGGTCGCCAGCCAAGCAAGCGCGGCACCTTCGCCATGATGGGCCATGCCATCATCCATTGCCGCAGCCTCGAAAAGGCCCTCAGCCGCGGCGCCATGTTCTACGGTCTGTTTCCCGACGCCCCCGGCATCCGCCTGCAACGCGAAGGCGACTGGGCGCGACTGAGCGTGGACGACAGCGCGCTGTGGGACCCGGACCATTTTCTGGTGGAGAGCCTGCTGGTGATCTGGCATCGCCTGGGCAGTTGGTTGATCGGCCAGCGTATTCGCCTGGAAGAAGCCACCTTCGCCTACCCAAAACCTACGCACGCCGCTGAATACGAACTGCTGTTTCCCTGCAAGCAGCGCTTCGCTGCCGGGCAAACCAGCCTGTTGTTCCATGCCCGCTACCTGACGATGCCCTTGCTGCAGGACGAACGCACGCTCAAGCAATTCCTCCAGCACTCCCCCGCCGACCTGCTGGCCCGCCCCGACGGCGGCGACAGCCTGATCAGCCAGATTCGTCGCCTGCTCGGCCGCGACTGCCGCACTTGGCCCGACCTGGAGCAGGTCGCCCAGCACCTGCACACCAGCCCGCAAACCCTACGCCGCCACCTGCGCGAAGAAGGCACCAGCTTTCAGGAACTCAAGGACCACCTGCGCCGCGACCTCGCGATCTATCACCTGGGGCGCGACGAACTGGCGATTCAGGACATCGCCGAACAACTCGGCTTCTCCGAACCCTCGGCATTTCATCGGGCTTTCAAGAAATGGACGGGGCTGACGCCGGGGGCGTATCGGGCGCAGGAGGGGTAAGTCGTATTGCTGTCTGTGCATCTGACTTCGTGGATGGACAGAGCAGACAGTCCTGCACTAACTTCTGACCCAAGCCTGCTGGCAATGCGCTAGAGGCGATAAGCTTGCCGTTCTCCATGTCGTTTTTCCTCCTGAGTGCTGTCGCGTTTGCAGCGAGCATATTCAGGCCAGACAAGGACTTACAGGACGACAAGGAAGGTTATGCGACAGGTGTCGTGTGGAAATGCGACATGAATGTCGTCTAATTAATAGTTAGGCATATCAACATGCAGCTTGAAGAATACTGGAACTCATATTTGGCCTACGTGGCAACAAAGCCTGGAATAGGTTCACTTCCTCAAATGCATGGGATTCCTGTTGTAATAGCGGCGCTCGTAGCAGCTGGTCATCAAGAAAGCCTGCCGCCGGAACAACTTGACAGGTTTATAATTAAGTTTCGCGAAATAGATGATGTTTTACGCAGGTTAACCATTCGAGAGGTTGAGGTAGATAAAATATCAAAAATCTCCGCAGAGTTTAAGAATGGAAGCATCTACTCGAAAGAAGTAATTCCAAGAATATTTAAAAAAGAAGAAGTCGCCAAGCAATATCATGAAATAATGTTCCCCGAGAAAAACATATAACCACGAAAAAGTAGCGCTCTCCACTGCCTAACAAGTGGTTCAAATCGCTCGCTGCGCTCACTGGGACGGGCTAAAGCCCGCCCCTTAACCAAACGTTAGACCTAGATCATGAACGGACTCACCAGCGAAAATTCATCAACCATTGCCTTTGTCGTGAATTGCTACCTAAGCAACTCAATAAGCACAGATGAATTGCAGCAATGGGCTATTCGAGTCATGGAGTCAACTGAAGCATACCCAGACTACATAGCTGAGTTGCTTCGCTTTGATGCTCCTCGCTTCCATATCTACAAAACAATCGGCTTCAGCCCTGGCCGCAGCTTTACAAATCAGGAGGACGAAGCAATTTTTGGCATTGCATACCTACGTAATCGCGAGGTGTTTGACGGCCCAGCTAGAGAGCATGCTATAAACTCGCTACATATGAACCAGGCTATCCTTACAGAATTCAGAACTGCTTTTCCGTTCATCCAAGTAGCGGTGTAAGGCCTAACAAATGGTTCAAAACGTTCGCTTCGCTCACTGGGACGGGCTAAAGCCCGCCCCTTAACCAAACGTTAGGCAGCACAAGGAATACCGCAGTGAACTCCAACCTTGTAGTTATGTATTTAAATTTTGGGGCAGCCTTCGCGGCCTTCGCTGCAGCATATCTGTGGCACAAATCAGCTACAGTCAAGGTTCCGCATAAAGACGAACCTGATGCGAGTGGTATGTACCCTGCCGCCATAATTACTGACGACAATACGGACTTCATTGAGACAGCCTCTGCTCAATCAGTTTGGAGTAAGCGTGGGGCTTATGCAGCAGCAATAGCTGCAGCACTACAAGGTCTTGCACTTCTCATACAGAGTGTTGCCGCCTAACAAATGGTTCAAGTCGTTCGCTTCGCTCACTGCGGGACCGGCTAAAGCCGGCCCCTTAACCAAACGTTAGGCATCTACAAGCATGAAATCGCAGAATAGAGACTGGTATGGAATGCTTGCTTTAGCTATATGCATTCTCGTTTGGGTGCAAATTGCTAGATCATTATTCATACACACCTATAGCGAGAGCATGATGTATGAAGTATTTTTTAATTCTTTCTCGTATGCTCCAGTGCCCTATGTTACTAGTATTTTTGCCACGGTAAAAAAACGCTTGAATGGAAGAGTTAAATTTGGCGCTGCAGAAATGGCTCTGCTCGGGTCTTTATTGCCAACGGGAGTGTTTTTATCGCAAGAAGTCCCGCGGCAAATAAGCGGCAGCACTGATCTTGCAATAGCTTTTGCTTTGACTTTACTTATTCTTCCAGCAATTATTTCTGCTGCTTCTTGTTGGCTTGCTAAAAGACACCATACCTCTACTTATTCGTCAAAAGCCTAACAAATGGTTGAAATCGTTCGCTTCGCTCACTGGGACGGGCTAAAGCCCGCCCCTTAACCAAACGTTATGCATCAAGAGACCACGCATGAGACTCTGCGCATTTGCTTTGCTTTTGTTTTCACTATCCGGGTGCTCTATATGGGCACCTGGGGAAGATCCTAAAGGACGAGATATCACAGCTGATGCCAATAATCTCTTATCGGCCATTAATTCCTTCCATTCGGAGAATCAAAGGCTACCTAAATCACTCGCAGAGCTGTACCCTAAATATCTGAGCAATCCACCTAGTAACTCAGAAATACTATACCTCCCTGAAAAAGGTAGTATCTTTACAACCTACTCTCCCACTTGGCCACAGGCTGGAAAAATAGCTTGTGGTGGAGAAGCTGGGCAGCAACGCGTAACTTGTAATGGGTACTGGTGAGAACCATGCATAACAATTGGTTCAAGGCGTTCGCTTCGCTCACTCGGGACCGGCTAAAGCCGGCCCCTTAACCAAACGTTAGGCATATCAACATGCAGCTTGAAGAATACTGGAACTCATATTTGGCCTACGTGGCAACAAAGCCTGGAATAGGTTCACTTCCTCAAATGCATGGGATTCCTGTTGTAATAGCGGCGCTCGTAGCAGCTGGTCATCAAGAAAGCCTGCCGCCGGAACAACTTGACAGGTTTATAATTAAGTTTCGCGAAATAGATGATGTTTTACGCAGGTTAACCATTCGAGAGGTTGAGGTAGATAAAATATCAAAAATCTCCGCAGAGTTTAAGAATGGAAGCATCTACTCGAAAGAAGTAATTCCAAGAATATTTAAAAAAGAAGAAGTCGCCAAGCAATATCATGAAATAATGTTCCCCGAGAAAAACATATAACCACGAAAAAGTAGCGCTCTCCACTGCCTAACAAGTGGTTCAAATCGCTCGCTGCACTCACTGGGACGGGCTAAAGCCCGCCCCTTAACCAAACGTTAGGCGCCAAGATGAAGCCATACGATGTTGTTCAAGTTATTGCACTTCGTGACGAGCGCTTTTCAAAGTCGAATGCAGGTTACGAGCGCAACCCTTGTATCGGGGACATTGGAACAATTATTGATGTGTACTCAAATCCAGAGCCTGCATTTGAAGTCGAATGCTCTGATAGCAATGGGATCACAATTTGGCTTGCCGCTATGTACCCAGAAGAGCTAAAGCTTAGTGGTCAATCGTGAGTCTGCGGCGAGCCTAACTAGTGGTTCAAATCGCTCGCTCCGCTCACTGGGACGGGCTAAAGCCCGCCCCTTAACCAAACGTTATACGCCAGCTGAGAACCATGCATGTCAAAAGTAATATGTATACTAATAGCTTTATTATGGAGCAGTTTTTCTATGTCACAAAACTACACCACTGATGGCTTGATTGGCTTCATATATGAGAATGTGACTATAGATGCACCCAAAGACTGGACTGAGGTTACAGCTACATTCACCATTACATATGAGGGCGGCCTCACAAATTCTAAAAGCTCATACAGCGCAACTATAAATGACGGTGGTGAGTCGTTAAAATTTGAGCCGGCAAACGTTTTTGGGCCGCACAACGCAGCTCGGGAACTACTCAAGTTAGAAGCACAGCACGGCCGCCAGTATGAATCAGTAATAATTAAAATGAAACCAAGTGGCACTGCAGCATACGAGTTCAAGTGAGCCGTATAACAACTGGTTCAATTCGCTCGCTTCGCTCACTGGGACGGGCTAAAGCCCGCCCCTTAACCAAACGTTAGGCCTCACAATGGATCCGCGAGCCTTAGTTGTTTACTTAGAGTCACCATACAGCGAACAACGCTGCGATCAGCATCCGGCACACGAAATTGTTCTTGCGGGTTTACAAGCACCATCAGAATATTGGGTCAGTCTTGCTGTTGGCTGGCTAGAGCAAGGCGCACCAATCAACAAAGAGATAACTCAAGAGTTAAATTCAATCGCAACAAACAAGTATTTTTCGCAGCGGGTACGGCATCATTCATTTGCTCTTATTAAAAAGTGGCATAGGGATAACGGTGCAGCCTAACAACTGGTTCAAGCCACTCGCTTCGCTCGTTCGGGACCGCGTTCCGCGGCCCCTTAACCAAACGTTAGCAAGACAGTTGCCATATAGCGGCCACACCATAATTGACATGGGAACAGAGTAATGCCATTGGAAAGCTTTGAAGATAAAATAAACAGTCTCGAACCAAATGAAGCCCCATCTATTTTATTGGCCAATGGATTTTCCCAAGCATGGAATCACAATATTTTTAACTACCAAAACTTGCTTCAGCAAGCAAATTTCGGCGCTCGCGACGCCACCATAAGAGATATTTTTAATAAATTTAATACTTATGATTTTGAAAAAGTAATGCGCGCTCTTGAAGCAGCTGAATCTGTTTGCGAAAGCTACGGAGTTGACCCGGCAAAAATCAATGAAATCCAAGCCGACCAAGAGCATTTAAAAAACGCATTAATTAAAGTCATCTCAGAAACTCACCCATTGCGTTCTAGCAATGTAACAACTCAACAATATGAGCATGCAAAACCTTTCATAATTCGATTCCAAAATATTTTTACATTAAATTATGACTTATTGCTTTATTGGGTTGTAAATAAATTTGATATTAACCCGAGAGGCTATCATACGGATGACGGATTCCGTCATACCACGTGGGATAATATACAAAGCCAAAACGTGTACTTCCTACACGGAGGGCTCCATATTTATGATGATGGCACTACCATTAAAAAGCACACCTTCAGAGGCGATGCAGATATCAGCATAGTCGATCAGGTGAGAGACAATTTAAATCAAGGCAAATTTCCATTATTTGTTTCAGAGCCCACATGCGAGAAAAAGCTTTCCCGCATTGAGCATAATCCATATCTAAACGCATGCTTTAAAGCATTAAAAAAACTCACCGGACCTTTATTTATTCACGGCCATTCAATGGCTGAAAACGATCAGCACATATTCAATCAAATCAATAAGAGCGCTATCGATAAAGTATTCATTAGCATTTTTGGCGATGAGCACTCTGAACAGAATAGAGAAACCATGGCAAATGCTAGGCGCTTTATTGATGCAAGAAAAATTGATATTGATTTCTACGATGCCGCCAGCGCCCCTATTTGGTCTTAAGCACATAGTCCAAACTGGTAGAGCTTGCTAACAAATGGTTCAAACCGTTCGCTGCGCTCACTAGGACGGGCTAAAGCCCGCCCCTTAACCAAACGTTAGGCCGGCAATGTCAGAAATCCACTTTACACAAAGAGAAGCAGAAGAACAGTTCGAGTCGACAGACTCTGATGATGAACTACGTTCCTATCTTGAAGAACTTGCACCGCAGATTGGATGGATCATAATTTTCTTTAACTCTCTAGAAGATGGTGTTTCACAATGCATTCGCGAAGCGATGCTCCACGATCCATACCAAGATGAACGAATGGATGTCTTTCTCTCGGAAATGATGTTCACTGCTAAATGCCGATCTCTTATGCATTTGTATGGCCAGATGATCGAATCAGCAGAGGTCAAGTTTACGCACACTGACTTGAACGAACTTGAGAAGATGCTTCTCGAATGCTCAAAACGCAGGAATGAGTATGCGCACGCAGATTGGATTGGCTTAAAGAAAGGTGCTTACGTTAGAGTTAAGACACAATCCAAAAAGCGCGGAATAACACAGCGATACAAGAGGTTTGAACCAGAGCAAGTCGAGTCCGATATAGCTTTTATTAATCTTGCTCGCCACACACTTGATGAATTCAACGAGAGAATAACAGACCAACTTTGGGGCAGAGAGTGAGTATTACTTAACCCTTAGCCCCGATATTGCTTATGTAATATTGTGCGAGGCCTAACAACTTATATGGACTCTCCCCACAAGTAGTGAGCAAAGCCTTGCTTTTGCACCTACCGTCAGCGCGGTTGCATTCGTATGTCCGACCCATTGTGGGCGTTCACGCTCTGGCCATTCTGTAGTTCGCGCAGCGGGGGCCAAGCGTTCAATCGATCACGAGGATCATCATTGATATCGGCCTTGCTCCGCTGCAGCGACCTGAGCGCAATCAAGGAAGATGCATCAGCAAGGCTCAGTCATACAACCGCACCCTGAAACAGGCGCCGCCCAGCTCCGAGTCTTCCAGACTCAACTCGCCGTCGTAGCTCTCAATGATGTCTTCCACCACCGCCAGGCCGATGCCCTGCCCCGGATTCTGCGCATCCAGACGTTCGCCGCGCTGCAGCACCCGCTCACGCTGATGCTGCGGCACTCCTGGGCCGTCATCTTCGATGGTAAGCAGGCAGCCACCGGCCAGTGGCTGCAACCTGACGCGCACGCGATGCAGGCACAGGCGATAGGCGTTCTCCAGCAGGTTGCCGAGCAATTCCATCAGCGCACCGCGCTCCATGGTGATCTGGCTGTGCTCAGGTACTTCCAGCGTCGCCTCCACGCGTTTGTCGCGGTAGACCTTGTCCAGCGAACGGCACAAACCGTCGAGTAGTGGCCAGACCTGCTCACGGTGGCGCACCAGGCCACTACGACGCAGACTGGCACGCTGCAACTGATAGCCGACCTGCTGGCTCATGCGCTCGATCTGCGCCTGCATCAGCTGCGCCTGCTCACGATTTTCAGGCTGGACGGCAAGGGTTTCACCAATGCCCTGCAGCACGCTGAGCGGCGTTTTCAGGCTATGCGCCAGGTCCTCCAGCGAATCACGATATCGCTCGCGCTGACGTCGTTCGCTGTCAAGCAGGCGGTTGAGGGAGTTGGTCAGGCGCAGCAACTCACGTGGGTGCTCATCGCTCAGGCGCTGACGGGTACCCGCCTCCACGCCATCGAGCTCATCGCTCAAGCCGCGCAGGCTGCGAAAACCCCAGGTCAAGCCGAACCAGAGCAAGCCCAGCAACACCAATAGTGCAATGCCCAGCCACAGCCGCAACTGCCAGGCGAAGCCATTGAAAAGCCCCTGGTACTCGCGCGTCGGCTGCATGGTCACGATGCTCAGGGCCGTCTGGTCGCCACGCAGCAGGTCTACTTCGATGTCATACACGAAGTATTCCTGGCCATTCTCGTCACGAATCCGCACGAACTCGTGGCCACGACCGTCGTAGCGCGGCAGGTAACGCACCAGTTCGTCGATGGAGGAGCGTGAACGCCAGATCAGCTGGCCATCACGATCAAAGATGAACCCCAGCAGGTGCGAGTCGAGGTTGTCGAATTCTTCGTCCGGCATCTTCTCCGGCATATGCAGCTGACCGTCATGGATGCGCGCGGCGGAGATCAGCGCTGCAGCGTCCGAGGCCAGACGCTTCTCCACGGTCTGCTCCAGGGCCATGAGAAACACGCCCTGCAGCACGGGCATCAACAGCAGCATGAACAACATCGCCAGCGCCGCGCTGGCCAGCATCAGGCGCAGCCGCAGCGAGCCGAAGCGGATACGCATCTTGCGTACGAAGCGGCGCGCTCGCCTCACTTGCAGCGCTCGTTGAACATGTAGCCCTGGCCGCGCACGGTTTCTATCGATTTGCCGCCCAGCACGGCCTCAAGCTTGCGTCGCAGGCGCCCGACCAGAACTTCTATGACATTCGGGTCACGATCATCATCGCCCGGGTAGAGCTGTTCCATCAGGCGCTCCTTGGCCACCACCTGCTGATGATGCAGCATGAGGTATTCGAGGATGCGGTACTCGTAGGCTGTCAGCTGCAGGGACTGCTCATCCACCGTGGCTTGTTTACGGTGGAGGTCCAGCACCAGCGAACCGGCCTCGATGGTCGATTTGGTGAACCCCGAGGAACGCCGCAGCAGCGCATTGAGGCGCGCCTCCAGTTCCTCGAACTGGAAGGGTTTGACTACGTAATCGTCGGCGCCGCAGGAGAGGCCCTCGACCTTGTCCTGCCAGTTGCCACGCGCAGTGAGTATCAGGATCGGAAAACTCTTGTCCTGACTGCGTAGTTGACGGATCAGATCGATACCGCTCATGCCCGGTAAGCCAAGATCGACCAGGGCCAGGTCATGATTGAAGGACTCAGCTCGATACAGCGCCTCTTCGGCAGTACGCACGGCATCCACCACATGCCCGTTTTCACTGAGGCGAGTGAACAGATGGTGACGCAGCAACGCCTCATCTTCCACCACCAGCAATTTCATGGGTCGTCCCCCTTTTTCAGTTATACGAAGGCCGGGCAAATGCCCGGCCTGGTAACGCTAAGCCATCCTTAGAAGGCGAAGTTGGCGCCGAGGTACAGCAGCGAACTGCTATGCAGGTCCAGCGACCCGGCCTTGCCTGCGCCATGCGGCGCCATTTCAGTGCTGGCATTGGTACGCAGGTAACGATAGCCGGCTTCGATCGAGGTATTGCTGTTCAGTTCCTGGAGGATACCGGCCTGCAGGCCGGCAGCAAATCCGATGTCGCTGTCGCGGGAGAAGCCACGGCTTTCCTGCTCAAGCTTGACCAGGCCCCCGGTCACACCGCCGAACAGCTTGGTGTTGTTGTCACCCAACGGAACGAACATGTCGTAGCTGCCGAGCAGATTCTGCTGGCGCAGCTTGTAGCCATTGTGACTGTCGGAGACGTTTTCGTAGGTTGCGTAGTAACGGCTATCGGCAGTCTTCTGACCGGCACGGATGCCCCAGGTCCCCTCGCCATTGATCACTTTGTCCAGCTTGGGATTGCCGAGGTTGGCATTCAGTGCATTGGACTTCTGGATGTTGTTGTCGGTCTGACCCCAGGTCAGGCCGACGAAATTGTCATTGGCCTGAGCAGTGGTTGCGCCCAGGGCCAGGCAGGTAGCGAATGCAATACGGTTCAGGGTGATTTTCATCGAATCGTTCCTCTCGTTGCAGTTTTGATCAACTCGGCAACGAGTCTGCGGGAAGACTACTGAATCCCCGCTGAACCCTCCTTGAACCTGCACTGAACGAGCGACAGACAGCCTAAATACGCCGTACCAGAGCGGCTGCGGCGATGAACAACGCAGCCAGAACAGCAAGCAATGCCAGCCATCCGGCATGCTCCCAGACATAACCGCCGACATAACCCACCAGGCTGGAGCCGAGGTAATAGGCACACAGGTACAGTGCCGATGCCTGGGCCTTGGCACCCTGTGCGTGCGCGCCGACCTGCCCGCTGGCCACGGCATGAGCGGCGAAGAAACCCAGCGTGAACAATGCCAGCCCAACCACCGCAGTAATCAGCCAGGGCGTCGCGCAAAGAGCCACGCCCAGCAACATGAGGCCGATGCCACCATGCAGCACCTGGCGCGCACCAAAGCGTGGGACCAGTCGCCCGGCCCAGCCGGCACTGAAGATACCCAGCAGGTAGACGGTGAACAGCAGGCCGATCACCGTGGCGGACAGATTGAAAGGCGCACCGGCCAGGCGAAAACCCACGTAGTTAAACAGCGCAACGAAACCGCCCATCAGCAAAAACGCGAGGGCAAACAACACGCGTAGGCGCGGATTGCTCAGGTGCAAGGCGAAGTTGCGCAGCAACCCACGCAGAGAGAGCGGTTGGGCCGTGAAATGACGCGAAGGCGGCAACAGCCAGAGAAACAGCCCCATCGCCAGCAAACCCAGCCCGGCGATCCCGCCGAGCGCCCAGGACCAGCCGCCAATATCGCTGAGCAGGCCGGCCAGCAGTCGCCCCAGCAAGCCCCCCAGCGCCGTGCCGCCGATATACAGGCCCATGGCGGCAGGTAGCGCCTCGGGATCGAACTCCTCCCCGACATAGGCCATGGCCAGCGCCGGCAGACCGCTCAGCGCCAGCCCCAGCAGTGCACGCAGAATCAACAGGCTGCCCCACTCCTCCACCAGCGCGCTGGCGATTCCCAGCATCGCCGCCAGCCCCAGCGCTGCCGCCATGACCGGCTTGCGGCCCCAGCTTTCAGCCAGCGCACCGGATACCAGCAGGCACAGCGCCAGGCTCAAAGTCGTCAGCGACAGCGCCAGGCTGCTGCTGGCGGCCGATACACGAAAGTGTGCGGCCAGCAGAGGCAGCAACGGCTGCACGCAATAGAGCATGGCGAAGGTGGCGAAACCGGCGCAGAACAGCGCCAGAGTGGCGCGCCGATAACCGGCACTGCCACGACTGAGATGAGAAGCGGACATAGATTGGATGACTCACGGAGCACGTTGCGGACAAGCGACAGATCGACAAAAGAAGCCGATCCGAGCGACGCGGGTCCGCGAATGGAACGAAGAACAAATATTAGCACGCTATCGATAATTTCGAACGTGCCTCCCCAGTACCTTGAACGCTCTGCCCCTGACTTGATCCAGCTCAACTGACTTTGCCCTTACCAATGCTAAGGTCTAGCCTGAGATACGGAATGCAATGGAGCCGAGCGAATGGACAGCACGCCCGAACGCAAAGCCACGAAAGGCAAGGAAACCCGCCTGTTCGTCTTTCTCGTGGTCTGCTTATTTCCCCTCCTGTCCGTCGCGCTGGTCGGCGGCTACGGGTTCATCATCTGGTTCATGCAGATGCTGCTAGGACCGCCTGGACCACCCACCTGATCCTTTCTCACGTGACGGAGCCACGGAACATGGCCGCCCCCCTGCACATATCCAGCCTGCTGGTACACGTACGGCCCGAACTGCTCGCAGCGGTGAAGACCAACCTGCGCCAGCTAGATGGTCTCGAACTGCACCAGGAAAGTCCTCAGGGCAAGCTGGTGGTGGTGCTGGAAACCGAGCACGAGCGCCACATCCTCGCGCGCATAGAACAGATCAACGCGTTGCCTGGCGTGCTTAATGCAGCCCTGGTTTACCACGAACTCCTCGATACAGAAGGAGATACAGAATGAAGCTAACCCGCCGTGAATTTGCCAAAGCCAACGCCGCTGCCATCGCCGCAGCGGCGGCCGGCCTGCCCATCGCCAGTACCGCCAGCAACCTGATCACCGAGGCGGACATGACCCGCCTGGACTGGAACAAGGCGCCCTGCCGCTTCTGCGGCACCGGCTGCAGCGTGATGGTCGCCACCCGCGACAACCGCGTGGTGGCCACCCACGGCGACGTCAAGGCCGAGGTCAACCGCGGCCTGAACTGCGTCAAGGGTTACTTCCTGTCGAAGATCATGTACGGCGTCGACCGCCTCACTCAGCCGCTGCTGCGTATGAAGAACGGTGTGTACGACAAGCAGGGCGAATTCCAGCCAGTGAGCTGGGACCAGGCCTTCGACATCATGGCGCAGAAGATCAAGCAGGCCATCGCCGAGCATGGCCCGGAGGCTGTCGGCATGTTCGGCTCCGGCCAGTGGACGGTGTGGGAAGGCTACGCCGCCAACAAGCTGATGAAAGCCGGCTTTCGCAGCAACAACATCGACCCCAACGCCCGCCACTGCATGGCGTCGGCGGTGATGGGCTTCATGCGTACCTTCGGCATGGACGAGCCGATGGGCTGCTACGACGACATCGAGGCCACCGACGCCTTCGTGCTGTGGGGCTCGAACATGGCGGAGATGCATCCGATCCTCTGGAGCCGGGTCACCGATCGCCGACTAAGCCATCCGAACACCAAGGTCGCCGTGCTTTCCACCTTCGAGCACCGCAGCTTCGACCTGGCCGATATCCCGCTGGTGTTCAAACCGCAGACCGATCTGCTGATTCTCAACTACATCGCCAACCACATCATCGAAAGTGGCGCGGTGAACAAGGACTTCGTCGACAAGCACACCAAGTTCGCCCGCGGTGCCGACGATATCGGCTATGGCCTGCGCGCCGACGATCCGCTGGAGATGCAGGCCAAGAACGTCGCCAAGGCCAATACCTGGGAAGACATGTCCTTCGAGCAGTTCGCTGCCTTCGTAAAACCCTACACGCTGGAGCGCACCGCGAAGGAATCGGGCGTCCCGGCCGAGCGCCTCAAGGCGCTGGCTGAGCTGTACGCCGATCCGCAGCGCAAGGTGGTGTCGTTCTGGACCATGGGCTTCAACCAGCACACCCGTGGTGTCTGGGCCAACAACCTGATCTACAACATCCACCTGCTCACCGGCAAGATCAGCGAACCGGGCAACAGCCCGTTCTCGCTGACCGGCCAGCCCTCGGCCTGCGGCACCGCACGCGAAGTGGGTACCTTCTCCCACCGCCTGCCCGCCGACATGCTGGTGGCCAATCCCAAGCACCGCGAAACCGCCGAAAAAATCTGGAAACTGCCAGCCGGCACCATTCAGGAGAAGCCCGGCTTCCATGCCGTGGAGCAGAGCCGCAAGCTCAAGGATGGTGTGCTCAAGGTCTACTGGACGCAGGTCAGCAACAACATGCAGGCCGGCCCCAACATCATGCAGGAGGTCCTGCCGGGCTGGCGCAACCCGCAGGCCTTCGTCGTCGTCTCCGACGTCTACCCCACCGTCTCGGCCCAGGCCGCCGACCTGATCCTGCCCAGCGCCATGTGGGTGGAAAAGGAAGGTGCCTATGGCAACGCCGAACGCCGCACGCAGTTCTGGCATCAACTGGTGAAAGCCCCCGGCGAGGCCAGGTCCGACCTCTGGCAACTGGTGGAATTCTCCAAGCGTTTTACCACCGACGAGGTCTGGCCCGCCGAACTGCTGGCCAAGGCTCCGACCTACAGGGGCAAGACGCTCTATCAGGTGTTGTTCGCCAATGGCCAGGTCGACCAGTTCTCCAGTGAGCAGATCGAGACCGGCTACCTCAATGACGAAGCGGCGGCCTTTGGCTTCTATCTGCAGAAGGGGCTGTTCGAGGAGTACGCCCAGTTCGGCCGCGGGCACGCCCATGACCTGGCGCCGTTCGACAGCTATCACGCTGCACGTGGCCTGCGCTGGCCAGTGGTCGACGGCAAGGAGACACGCTGGCGCTACCGCGAGGGCCTCGACCCCTACGTGGAGAAAGGCAGCGGCGTACAGTTCTACGGCTACCCGGACAAACGGGCACTGATCTTCGCCCTGCCCTACGAGCCGCCAGCTGAGGCACCGGATGACGAGTTCCCGTTCTGGCTCAGCACCGGCCGCGTGCTGGAGCACTGGCATACCGGCAGCATGACCCAGCGTGTCGAAGAACTGCATGGCGCCGTGCCTGACGCGCTCGTGTACATGCACCCGGACGACGCCAAGACGCTCAAGGCGCGACGTGGTAGCGAGGTCAAGGTGATCAGCCGGCGCGGTGAAATCCGTGCCCGCATTGAAACCCGTGGGCGCAACAAGCCGCCACGCGGCCTGGTTTTCGTGCCGTTCTTCGATGCCAACAAACTGATCAACAAGGTCACTCTGGACGCCACCGATCCGATCTCCAAGCAGACCGACTACAAGAAGTGTGCGGTGAAGATCGAACTGGTCAGCCTGGCCTGAGGAGAACCGTCATGAGCCTGCGTTTTCTACCTCTGCTACTGCTTGCCGCCTTTGGCCTTGCCATCGCCGGCGAGCTAAATTACCCGCTCGACGCTCCCGCGCCGGACGGTCGCCGCCCAGGCGGCACCCTCAGCCAGACACTGCCGGCACCGGTGCTGGGCAACGAGGAAAACAAGGACGTGCGCCGCGAGCGCAACTACCCGGAACAGCCACCGACCATTCCGCATAGCATCCGCGGCTACCAAGTCGATGCCAACGGCAACAAGTGCCTGACCTGCCACAGCCGGGCCGGCAGCGCCCGCAGCCAAGCGCCGATGATCAGCATCACCCATTACATGGACCGCGACGGCCAGCCGCTCGCTGCCGTGTCGCCGCGGCGCTACTTCTGCACCCAGTGCCATGTCACCCAGCAGGAGGTCAAACCTCTGGTCGGCAACAGCTTCCGCAATATCGACCACCTGCTCGAAGACGAAGCAGCCGGCGCGGCGAAACCCTGAGGAGGCCACATGAAGTCACTATTGGCCCTGCTGAAGGAATACTGGGGCATCCTGCGTCGTCCGAGCGTGCATTACAGCCTGGGCTTTCTCAGCCTCGGCGGCTTCATCGCCGGGATCATCTTCTGGGGCGGCTTCAACACCGCGCTGGAAGCCACCAACACCGAGCAGTTCTGCATTTCCTGCCACGAGATGCGCGACAACGTCTACGTCGAGCTGCAGGACACCATTCACTACAGCAACCGCTCCGGCGTGCGCGCCACCTGCCCCGACTGTCACGTGCCACACCAGTGGACCGACAAGATCGCGCGCAAGATGCAGGCCTCCAAGGAGGTCTGGGGCAAGATCTTCGGCACCATCAACACCCGCGACAAATTCCTCGCCCACCGCCGTGAGCTGGCCGAGCACGAATGGGCGCGGCTCAAGGCCAACGACTCGCTGGAGTGCCGTAACTGCCACAACTTCGATTACATGGATTTCACCAAGCAGAGCCCACGCGCCCGGCAGATGCACTCCAGCGCGCTGGCCAACGGTGAAGCCACCTGTATCGACTGCCACAAGGGCATCGCCCACCATCTGCCAGACATGAGCGGCGTGCCAGGCTGGTAATGCGAGATGTGCGCTGCGCAACGCTAACTCAGGGCTCACGACGCCAAGGCGCGGCTCTATTCGTTGCGCAAGCGCTCGAGATGCGCCAGTACGCCAGCTGACGTCTGCTCGCCCACCAGGCGTTCACGCAGTTTGCCGTCGGCATCGACGATGTAGGTCACCGGCAGCACGTCGTTGCGCGGCAGTGCAAAACGCGCTGCCGGGTCCTGCGCCAGCACGGTGAAACGGATATCGAAGCTGTCGGCCGCGCGCTTGAGGTCATCGCCCTGCAACGCGTCGAAATTGACACCGATCACCCGTGCCGACTGATTTTTCAGCTCATCTTCCAGCGCATTGAGCTCGGGGATTTCCGTGCGGCAGGGTGCACACCATTCGGCCCAATAATTGATAACTAGCCACTGGCCATCGAGGCTGTCAGCCGTTACCTTTCGTCCATGCTGATCAGGGCCGAAATCCTCGGCACAAGCCACCAGCAGCAGACCGGCGCAGATTCCCAAAACAGCCTTGCCGACCATCCGGAGCCGTAAGCCCATGTACTCGATCCTCGTCCACTCGGGGTTGATATGACGCTCAATGCACTGCGTCTGGAAGTACCGGATATCCGCGAGGACAACAGCGTATCGCCAGCGGAGATCGCCCAGCGACTCGCGGCCGCCCGTCACCAGGACTCGGAACATGGCCTGCAAGAGGTGCTGGGGCTGCTGTTCACGCTCAATCGCAGCGCTCTGACCTTACTGGAAAGGCAGCGTGCGCTGCAAAGCTTCAGTGACGAGTATCGCCATTACGCCAGCCTCGCCAGTCGCCAGCATCCACCCAGCACGCTGTTCGTGCGTCTGTGCGGTGAACTGGCGATCGGCTTCAAACGCCTGCTGCTGCAGATTCTGCAAGGCCGTCAGCCATCGCTGCCGCACCTGGCCTGGTGCCTGTACATGGCCCAGCATTTCCTCGCCCAACAGTTGCTGCGCCACTACCAGCTCTATCAGGAGCCACCGGCAGCACTCTGGCGTGACAGCCATTTGCTGTACTGGATCGGCGAACATCAGCAGTGCCTGGACGAACCGGTCGCTGCGGCCTTCGAACCGAAGCCGGCCAGCGACCTGCGTGGGTTGTACCAGCAGATGCTGCTATTGGCCCTGAGCAACCCCTTTCACCTCGATGAAGGCGAATGCCTGACGTTGTTCAGCGCGCTCGCACCGCTGGCCTCGCTGGCCAGGCTGCAATCCTGGGATGAGGAAGACGAGGCCGAGGGTCCGCTTGTCGACCTCAGTCAGTCCCAGGCCTGCCTGGGATTCGAACAGCCGGTGGAAGGCGAGGCAGCCAACCTGCGCCGCTTTGAGCTGGGCGCACTGCTGATCGCACTGCACGAACCGGCGCCGCTGCAAAGCGCTCAGGAGCGCCAGCTTCTCGAACGCGTACGCCAGCACTGGTTGGGGCGCCAGCAGCGTCGTCACGAACGCGCCGAACTGGACGGCCAATGCAGCCTGGTGATCGGCCTGCCGGCCATTCACGCGCAACTGCTGGACAAGCTGCCACAACGCACCGAAGCACAGTTGCTCGATGCCAGCCCCGGAGGGGCGCGCCTGCTGTGCAACGCCAATGAAGGTGCACAGCTGCAGGTCGGGCAGCTGGTTCTGCTGCTTACCAGCGGTACGCCGACCCTGGCTCTGGTTCGTTGGCGTCATCAGGGCAGCAAGGGCCTGCACCTTGGCCTGCGCTACCTGAAGGGGCTGCCGCGACCGGTTTGGCTGCGCCGTGCGCCCAACGCCCAGACCCATCCCGGCGTATTGCAGAGTACGCCTGCACCGGGCAACGGCTGGTACCACGGTCTGTGGCTGCCCAATGGCCAGTTCAGCGTCGACGAGCATCTGTGGTTGCAACTGGCCAACGTACACAACCAGGCAATCGTGCCGCTCCCCGAGAGCAACCTGCAGACATCGGCGGTCACTCGCCATCCATTGCGCCTGGCCTGATACGCGAAACTGCGACCCCAGTCACGCGCTCTGTCCGCCGAGTGCACAGTTTCGCCAACAGGTGGCTGCTTATAATTCCTCGCACTCAAGTCTCACCCTGCCTGGAATTTCACCATGTCCCACGTGCAAGACAAGCTGATTGGCTCCGTGCCCTCGCGCATCGTCGACGTCGCTCGCCTGCTGGTCACGCCCTACGAGGGTCGCGTGGCCGAATACAACATTGCCACCTGGCTGCACTTACCCGGGTTGGCCAACCTGCCGGTATCACTGCTGGTGAGCTATCGCGACGGCGACAAACGCCGCGAGGTCAATGTCGATCATGGTAAGGTCAACGCTCACGGCAAGATTCTGCTCTCGGGCATCGCCCGCATGCCGGTGCGGCAGAAGATCGAAGACATGCAGGTACGCCTGCGCTCGGCGGTGCCAGCGCAAAGTCTGGTCGTCGAAGAGTTCTTCGTTCAGGCCGTGGAGCTGGCCATTAGCGAGAGCCGCCAGGCCATGGCCTGAAACAGCATGGAAAAGCAAAACCCCGCGCATCGTCGCGGGGTTTTGCTTTCAAGCGGAAGAAGCTTCCGGGCTGCACGGAGGCAATGAATTCGAATCGGCGGCTTCAGGCTGCGGTTCTTCGCTGATCGCGTGCTCGAGCAACGACTCCGGCCAGCGAGCAAAGCGCAGCCCGGTGATACGGTTGAGCCGCGTCAGCGCTTCCTCGGGATCGCGTCGATGAAGTTGAACTACCTTATTTTGGCCTGTCATTATTGCATGCATCCTTAGCGATCCCTGCCTTGTCGGCAGTTCGATAGCAATTGCTCCTGCAATAGCCAGAAGCGTGCCAGCTTCCCGACACTGAATTTATTGACGCTCAGCTCGCTGCCTGGGGCACAGCGCAACAGGACAAGGCCGTTTACTGACGTTTTTTGTCACGTGGTATACCTGCCAACATTGTCAGCTCTTTCCCGGCAACCAATCCGCCAGACTGGCGCCAAATTGCTTCTCTCGCTCCTCCTGCAAACGCTCCAGTCCGTCGCGCAGCGCGGGATACCAGGGCTCATCAAGCTGTGCTGGGAGTTGTGACAGGCTCGGCAACGGCCAGGGGCTGCACTCGAGCAGCTTGTAGACGGGGAAGGTGTGCAAATCCCGGCACAACACCCAGCCACCTCCGCTGGCCTTGCATGCAAGGTGCTCGCGCTCGAGGAAATCCATCACCTGGCCCCATTCATCTTCAGGCAAACGCCAGCCTGCGCGCTGCATATCGCCGTAGTGCAGGGCTTCGCCCTTTTGCTGGCGTTTCAACAAAAGACGCAGCACCACCAGCAGCGTCAATCCTCTGGGAATGGGCTCTCGCCGCCAGTACCTGGGCTGCGAAAGGCCGTACACCAGCTCGGCACCCAGCAGCACGATCAACCAAGACAGGTAGATCCACACCAGGAACAGCGGCACCGTGGCGAACGCCCCATAGATCAGGTGATAGCCGGGAAACAGGCGAACGTAGAGGCCGAACAGTGCCTTGGCGATCTCGAACAGGATGGCACTGAACAGGCCACCCAGCAGCGCGTGACGCAGCGGTACGCGGGTATTGGGAACTGCCGCATACAGCAGCGTGAAGGCAGCGATACTCGACAACAGCGGCGCGAAGCTCAGCAGCGTCTTGGCGCCGACCACGGCATCCGGCCCGGAAATCAGCGACAGAGAGGCGATATAAGTGCTGACCGCGAACCCAGCGCCGAGCAGCAGAGGCCCAAGGCTGAGAATCGCCCAGTAGAGCAGGAAACTGGACATGCCACGGCGCGGCTGGCGCACCCGCCAGATCACGTTGAAGGTTTTCTCGATGGTCACCAGCATGAGGAAGGCAGTAACGGCCAGCAGGCCCACACCGAACCAGGTCAGTTGCCGCGCCTGCGTGGTGAACTCGCGCAGGTATTCCTGCACCGTCTCGCCGGTGGACGGTACGAAGTTGTGGAAGATGAAGCCCTGGATCTCCTCGCCGACGCCCTGGAAAGCCGGAATCGCCGAAAGCATGGCGAAGGTCACGGTCATCATCGGCACCACGGCGAACAGCGTCGTGTAGGTCAACGCCGCGGCGTTGCCCGCGCCACGGTTCTCCACGAAGCGCTGGTAAAGGCTCAGCCAGAATCCCAGCCAATCCTTGAGACGAACCTGCATGACCTCTCCTTAGTCTCCAAACCTAAACAGACAGTACGCCGCGTGAAAAGGTCGCACGAAGCAACCTATCGGTTCGCGTGCATCCGCGCATCAGGCGGTTAGAATAGCCGCCACTTCAAGCCGGATGCGAGCCACCATGACCGACCTGACCCTCTACCACAACCCGCGCTGCTCCAAATCCCGCGGAGCTCTGGAACTGCTCGAAGCCCGCGGCCTGCAACCGAACGTAGTGCGCTATCTGGAAACGCCACCCAGCGCCAGCGAACTCGAGAGCCTGCTGGGCAAGCTGGGCATCCCCGCCCGCGACCTGCTGCGCAGCGGTGAGGACGAGTACAAGACACTGGGCCTGAGCGATACCAGCCTGAGCGAAGCGCAACTGATCGACGCCATGGTCAAGCATCCCAAACTGATCGAGCGCCCGATCCTGATCGCTGGCGACAAGGCCGTCATCGGCCGTCCACCGGAGAAGGTCCTGGAGCTGCTGGCATGAATACGCCCTATATCCTGGTGCTCTACTACAGCCGCCATGGCGCCACCGCGCAGATGGCCAGACAGATTGCCCGCGGCGTCGAGATGGCGGGCCTCGAGGCACGCCTGCGCACGGTACCGGCAGTATCCAGCGAATGCGAGGCCGTAGCACCTAGCGTGCCCGAAGACGGCGCCATGTACGCCACCCTGGACGATCTGAAGAACTGCTCGGGCCTGGCACTGGGCAGCCCAACCCGCTTCGGCAACATGGCCGCGCCGCTCAAGTACTTCCTAGACGGCACCAGCAACCTGTGGCTCACCGGCGAGTTGGTTGGCAAGCCGGCTGGCGTGTTCACCTCCACCGCCAGCCTGCATGGCGGTCAGGAAACCACCCTGCTATCGATGATGCTGCCACTGCTGCACCACGGCATGCTGCTCTGTGGCCTGCCCTACAGTGAATCGGCGCTGCTCGAAACTCGCGGCGGCGGCACGCCCTATGGCCCCAGCCACCATGCTGGCGGCGACGGCAAGCGCGCGCTGGACGAACATGAAGTCGCCCTGTGCCGCGCACTGGGCCAACGCCTGGCGCAGATCGCCGGCAAACTGGAGCATTGATCGTGGCCCGAGCCAAGAAACCCCTGCCAAGCCTCGAATGGCTGGAGCCACGGGTAAAACTCAGCCGAGCGCTGAGCCTGTTCAGCTTCGTCGCCCTGCTGACGCTGCTGCTGGTATGGAACCTGGCCTTCGCCGACCTGCACGGTGCCCGCGTCGGTGTGGTACTGGCCATCCAGCTGCTGCCGTTGGCCCTGCTGGCCCCTGGCATCGCCATGGGCAATGCCCGTGCTCACGCCTGGGCCTGCTTCGTGGTCAACATCTACTTCATTCAGGGCGTACTCGCCGCGATTGATCCAGCGCGCGCGCTGTTCGGTGCCCTGGAGGCGGTCATCAGCTTCGGCCTGTTCTGCTGCGCCCTGCTCTATACCCGCTGGCGCTTTCAGTACGACCGCAAGAAGGCCGGGGAAGCTTGATGCGCCTGGTGCTGCTGCCTGGCCTCAATGGCAGCAGCGCTCTCTTCGCCCCCCTGCTCGCCGAGCTTGGGGATATCGAATGCCAGCCCCTCGACCTACCGAAGCATGGGCCGCAGGATTATGACGCCCTGGCGCAAAAGATGGCCGAGCGACTGGGCAATGCGCCCTTCGTGCTGCTGGGTGAGTCCTTTTCCGGCCCCATTGCTTATCGGCTCGCCATGCGCAAGCCACCTGGACTGCAGGGCGTGGTCTTCGCCGCCTCGTTCTTGACAGCCCCTAGTGCCGCCCTGCCCCTGCTGAAGTGCCTGCCCATATCCTTGCGACTCGCTACCCAGCCGTGGCTGCTACGCGCAATGTGCCTTGGCCAGAACGCGAGCGATCAGATCATGCGCCTGATACAGGAAGAAATCCGTGGCCTGGACAAGGCACTGATACACGCTCGCCTGCATGCGCTGGCGACGCTGCGAGCACCGCAACAGCGGCTCGAACTGCCCGCGCTGCATCTATGGCCGCAGCAGGATCGCCTGGTTGCACACAAGGTAGCCAGGCAACTGGCGCATGCGTGCAGCGATATTCGTCAATTATGTCTGGAAGGACCGCACTTCATTCTGCAGACGCAACCACGGCGTTGCGCTCAGGCGATTCGCGGCTTCATGCAAGAATTGGAAAACCGGCGCGTCACCAGCCCAGCGTTTCCTTGAGAAAGGGAATGGTCAGCTTGCGCTGCGCCTGCAGCGACGCCTGATCGAGACGCTCCAGCAAGTCGAACAGCGCGCTCATGCTGCGCTCGCCGCGGGTGAGAATGAAACGACCCACTTCGTCGCCCATCTGCAACCCTCGACGCGAGGCGCGCAGCTGCAGGGCGCGCAGCTTGTCCTCGTCGGACAGCTCGTGCAGTTGGAAAACCAGCGCCAGGGTCAGCCGCGACTTCAGGTCTGGCAATTGAATCGGCAATTCGCGCGGTGACATGGTGCCGGCCAGCAGCAAGCGCCGACCGCTGTCGCGCAAGCGGTTGAACAGGTGAAACAGGCCCTCTTCCCAGTCACTGCGCCCCGCCACAGCGTCGAGGTCGTCAAGGCAGACCAGTTCGCACAGCTCGAGGTTGTCGAGCAGCTCCGGGCCATGCTGCACCACCTCACCGAGCGGCAGATAGACCACTGCTTCGCCACGCTGCTCGAAACGCAGGCAAGCCGCCTGCAGCAGATGACTGCGCCCGACACCTTCGGCACCCCACAGATAGATCAGGCTTTCCGTCCAGCCTGCATCGGCTTCGCACAGACGCTCGACATAGCCTAGCGCCGCGGCATTGGCGCCGGGGTAGTAGTTGGCGAAGGTGGCGTCATCGCGCAGACGCACCCCCAGAGGCAGCTGGATAGGTTTCATGCAGTGCTCGGCGGCTCATCGGAACCGCAGTGGGACTCTCCGTAAAGGCGAGGCAGTTTATATCCTTCCCCGCGGGGTGTCACTGACGCACTATCCTTGGTAATTCAATGCGTTATCGCCACTTCAGATAATGAAGCGGGCACCCGGGGTGCTGCTCCATCGATCCGGGTCCATTAACGTTCAGCGGATGGCCGTGTCTACCGCAAAAACCTCCGGTGAACGATAACGGCGGATCACCTCGGGCAAGGTCTCCCCGCTGCCGGCCTTGCGGATCAGCCAGTAGTTGATCGCCGCCATGTCGGTAAGGAACTCCTTGCAACGCTTGCGTGCCTCGGCGATCGCCTCGTAGGAAAGCCACAGAACCTGCGTCTCCATGCGCGCAGGGTTGTGGTAGAAGCTACGGATCACATTGACATGAACGCTCTGGAGCAACTCTTCATTACCGGCGAAGCTGCCCTGCTCGATACGGGTCCAATACAAATCCTCTGAACCATCAGGGATGAAGCTGTCTACCCAACGGCGATAATCCGGATCGATGATGATCGACGTCACCATCTTGTGCAGCTGTTCCTGATCCGCATCCTCGAACGGATTGGACTTGCAGAAGGCGGCAAGTGCGCGAACCTCCTTCAACAACGATTCGAAGCCGCCACCTATGCGGTTGTAACCTTCCATCAGCTCATTCAGGCTACTGCGAAACTCGGTGATCTGCGCACTGCCGCCCTCAATGCTGTCGAGCAAGGGGTAGATCTGATAGTTGTAGGCACAGATGGAATTGATGAAATCCCCCATGGCCCTCTTGGTGCTCGACATGGACTCGAGCAACTCGGCGGAACGTTCGGGATTGAGCCTGAGACTCTTCTCCAGTCGCTCCAGCCCCGCGCCAACCGAGTTCTGCAGGGGGGCGGCGCGCTCGACGATCTCCTTCACGTAAATGCCCGACAACTCGCCCAGCGCAGACTGAAACTCATCGACGGTCACCGCACGAACGGATTCGTCCAATTGACGGCGCTTGGTCTCTCGGGCTTTCAGCCGCTGGTTCACCATGAAGGTGATCGCCGAAGCCAAAATCGCCAGGCTCGTGGCCACATCCACTCCAAGCTGGACAGTCGAAAACTCCATGTTTGCTCCCTAGCAATTCAGTTTTCACAAAGGCAGCTACCTTTTCAAAGCAGCCGTACACACCGATTCAAAGCTTGCACAGCATGATTTCGCCAACCGTTTGTAGCGAAATCAATCGACAGGCGGCGAACCGCCGTACAGCCCCGAAAGCCTGTACAGATCATGCGCATGGCGCAGCAACACCATGATCACCGCAGCAACCGGCAAGGCCAGCAGCACACCGGTAAAGCCAAACAGCTGGCCGCCCGCAAGGATGGCGAAGATCACCGCGACCGGATGCAGACCGATACGGTCGCCCACCAGCATGGGCGTGAGGACCATACCTTCGAGCAACTGACCGATCATGAAAACCACGGCAATGCCGATCAGTGGATAGGGCTCCAGGCCGAACTGGAACAGCGCTGCACTCAGCGCTGCACCGATACCGACGATGAAGCCCATATAAGGCACGATACTCGCCAGGCCGGCCAGCACACCGATCAACAGGCCGAGCTCCAGCCCGACCAGCATCAGACCGACTGAATAGATCACGCTCAAGGCCAGCATCACCAGCAACTGGCCGCGCAGGAAAGCGCCAAGCACCTCATGGCATTCGCCCGCCAGCTTGACAACCAGCCCCTCGCGTTGCCGCGGCAGCAACCCTCGCACACGCTCGACCAGTACGTCCCAATCACGCATCAGGTAGAAGCTCACCACCGGGATCAACAACAAATTGCCCAGCCAGGCCAGTAGTGCCAGCCCCGAGGACGTGGCCTGAGCCAGCACCACCTTGAGCACGTCGGTGGTCTTGCCGATGTTGTCGGCGAATACCTGCTTGAGCTGATCGAGCTGCAGCACATCATCCTGCAACCCGAGGTGCGATTGCGACCAGGGCAAGGCGGTGCCTTGCAGCCAGTCGAGCATCTCCGGGGCCAGTTGATACAGACGCACCAATTGCCGCCCCAGCATGGGCACCAGCACCAGCAGGAGAATCAGCAACAGCAATGCGAACAGGGCGAACACCACGACCACGCCGCCGGTACGCGACAGGCGATGCCGTTCGAGGCGGTCGACCAGAGGATCGCCCAGATAGGCCAGCAGGATGCCCACCAGGAAGGGGGAAAGAATCGGGTGCAGCAGATACAGGAGCCAGCCAAGCAGAAACAGCCCAGCCATCCATAGCCAGCGGGTGGAATCGGTCATGCTCGCGTCCTCGATGCGAAACGGCGCCCGCAAGGCGCCGTGAAACAGGGCTGTTTTTTGTGGCGAAAATTCTACCAGCGAAAGCGCAGCTGATCGGTGCGCGGCTTCACCTGAGGCGCCTCATCTGCGGGACTCTCCTGCGGGCTCTGCACCGGCTCGGCGGCATCGAGCGGCTCGCTGACTTCCTGCAGCTGGGCCAATGCCAGCTGCGCGCGCAGTTGCTCCGGGCTGGCGCTGACCTGATAAACCAGGCGCTGCCCGTCGATTTCCTGCAAACGCGCGGCGAACGGCTCGAGGAGGCGCTCCAGTGCCGCGAAACGGCCCAGATCAGCGCCTTCGATCACCAGTGTCAGGCTTTGCGCCGCACCGGGCTTGACGACAAAACGCGGGGCCAGACGCTCGGCTACCGCCAGCATCACCGCATCGGCCAACGTAGCCTGATCAGCGGCCTCAGCCTTGCCCTGCTCACGTTCGTCTCCCAGCCACAGGCGCCAGGTAGCCTGCCAGTTGCCGCCGTTTTCAGTTGCCCGCACCGCCAACAGCGCGTCGGCGCCATAACGTTCGGACGCTTCGCGCAGCGCTTTTGGGTCATTGGCCAACAAGCTATCGGCACTGCCCAGCGCCTGCTCGCTAAGGTCCGCCAGCGGCAAACGCAGTGGTAGACCACGATGTTGCGCGGCATCGCGCAGCAACGCCGATGCGCTCTGGCTCTCGCCAACCAGCTGGCTGCCCTCCGGCGCCTCGTTGAGCCACCAGGCCAGGATCGCCGGACGATTGGCGCCCCACAAGGCTAGACCGGCCTGGCGCAGCTGACGCTCGGTACTGCCCGGATCGAACTCGACCAGCAGCGCATCGCCCTCGTAAACGTATTGGCTGACGATTTGCTGCGGGTCCTTGCGCAACCCTTCCAGGCCGGGGTTCTGCAACGCCTTGGCATCGCCCGTCAGGCGCAGCACCAGGGTCTGCAGCGCTTTTTGCATCGCCGCGTCACGGCTTTCCGGTTGCTGATCCGCTACAGGTTCACGCACCTGATACAAACCGGCAACCGGCGCGGCCAATGCCGGCAGGCTCAGGAGCGACAGACAGAAGAACATCAGGCGGACAGACAAACGCATGGGGCGGGCTCTCGCGAAGGGATGGCGGCGTGCGCAAAGGCCTATACCTTAAACAGCCGCCTCTGCCCCGGCAACAAGAGCCAGTGCCTGCGACGAAGCGCACGCGCGTGAGTGGCCGCTACCGGGCAAGCCTGATAAAATCGCGCGCCTTCGCCAGCCGGTACGCACGCCGGGCTCCTTGGATGAGCCTGCGTCACGTCGGCGCCTACACGAACTCCCCATCCAAAGGCCCGGATCTATGAGCAAGCAACCCTCCATCAGCTACAAGGACGCAGGCGTCGACATCGATGCCGGTGAAGCCCTGGTCGAGCGCATCAAAGGCGTGGCCAAGCGCACTGCCCGTCCGGAAGTCATGGGTGGCCTGGGTGGCTTTGGCGCCCTGTGCGAGATCCCGGCCGGTTACAAGCAACCGGTTCTGGTCTCCGGCACCGACGGCGTCGGCACCAAGCTGCGCCTGGCGCTGAACCTGAACAAGCACGACAGCATCGGCCAGGACCTGGTGGCCATGTGCGTCAACGACCTGGTGGTCTGTGGCGCCGAGCCGCTGTTCTTCCTTGACTACTACGCCACCGGCAAACTCAATGTCGATGTGGCCGCCACCGTGGTCACCGGCATCGGCGCCGGCTGCGAGCTGGCTGGCTGCTCCCTGGTCGGTGGTGAAACCGCCGAAATGCCGGGCATGTACGAAGGCGAAGACTACGACCTGGCCGGTTTCTGCGTCGGTGTGGTGGAAAAGAGCGAAATCATCGACGGCTCCAAGGTCGTCACCGGCGACGCGCTGATCGCCCTGCCCTCCTCCGGCCCGCATTCCAACGGCTACTCGCTGATCCGCAAGATCATCGAAGTCTCCGGTGCCGACATCGAGCAGGTGCAGCTCGGCGACAAGGCCCTGGCCGACCTGCTGATGGCCCCGACCCGCATCTACGTCAAGCCGCTGCTCAAGCTGATCAAGGACACTGGCGCGGTCAAGGCCATGGCCCACATCACTGGCGGCGGTCTGCTGGACAACATCCCGCGCGTACTGCCGCAAGGCGCCCAGGCGGTGATCGACGTTGCCAGCTGGAATCGTCCGGCCGTGTTCGACTGGCTGCAGGAACAAGGCAACGTCGACGAGCATGAAATGCACCGCGTACTGAACTGCGGCGTCGGCATGGTCATCTGCGTCGCTCAGGATCAGGTCGATGCAGCCCTGGCCAGCCTGCGCGCCAGCGGCGAGCAGCCCTGGGTCATCGGTCAGATCACCGAAGCGGCCGAAGGCGCAGCCCAGGTTCAGCTGAACAACCTGAAAGCTCACTGATGCCCTGCAATGTCGTCGTCCTGATCTCCGGGTCAGGCAGCAACCTGCAGGCTCTGATCGACAGCGTCGCCCACGACGGCAATCCGGCTCGCATCGCCGCGGTTATCTCCAACCGCGCCGATGCCTACGGCCTGCAGCGGGCGAAGCAGGCCGGTATCGCCACCGAACTGCTTGACCACAAGCAGTTCGACGGCCGCGAAGCCTTCGATACGGCGCTGATTCAAGCCATCGATGCCCACCAGCCCGATCTGGTGGTGCTGGCCGGCTTCATGCGTATTCTTACGCCGGGCTTCGTTCAGCACTACGCGGGACGCCTGCTGAACATTCACCCTTCGCTCCTCCCCAAGCACAAGGGTCTACACACGCATCAACGAGCTCTGGAAGCCGGCGACAGCGAGCACGGCTGCAGCGTGCACTTCGTCACCGAGGAACTCGATGGTGGCCCTCTGGTCGTACAAGCTGTGCTGCCAGTGATGGCAGACGACACGGCCGAGAGCCTGGCCAGCCGCGTGCACCAGCAGGAACACCACATCTATCCTCTGGCCGTACGCTGGTTTGCCGAAGGCCGCTTGCGTCTTGACGCTCAAGGCGCAATGCTGGATGACCAGCCGTTGCCTGCCAACGGCCACCTGATTCGAACCTAGGAGACTCTATGCGTCGTGCCCTGCTGTTCGCCATGACACTGTTCGCCCTGCCGGCCCTTGCCGAGGACCTGCAGCCTTTCTCCGCCAGCTACACCGCGGACTGGAAGCAACTGCCGGTAAGCGGCAGCGCCGAGCGCAGCCTCAAACATGAAGACGACGGTCGCTGGACTCTCAACTTCGAAGCCTCGATGCTGGTCGCCAGCCTCACCGAAGAGAGCACCTTCCGCGTCGACAACGGCGCACTGCTGCCACTGACCTACCGCCTCAACCGCAGCGGGCTGGGCAAAGGCAAAAAGGTTGAGCAGGACTTCGATTGGGAACAGAAGCAGGTCATCGGTAGCGACCGCGGCGACGCCGTACGTTTACCGCTCAATCGCGGCCTGCTGGACAAGTCGACCTACCAGATTGCCCTGCAGCAGGACGTCGCAGCCGGCAAGAAGAGCGTGAGCTACCAGGTGGTCGACGGTGACGAGATCGAAACCTACGACTTCCGTGTACTGGGCGAGGAAGTGGTACGCACCAAGGCCGGTCTGATCGATGCGATCAAGGTCGAGCGTGTGCGTGACCCCACGCAAAGCACCCGCAAGACAGTACTGTGGTTTGCCAAGGATTGGGGACACCTGCTAGTTCGTCTGCATCAGGTGGAAACCGACGGCAAGGAATACCAGATCATGCTCAAGGAAGGCACCGTCGCAGGCAAGGCCGTGGAAGGCCGTCGCGACTGATCTGCAATCAAATAAAAAACCGGGCCATTGCCCGGTTTTTTATTGCCCGCCATAGGCGCTGATCGGGCAGCGCTCGGCAGATATTCAGTCCTGGCTCACCGCACCGATCTTGTGAATCGACAGGTCGGCGCCGTTGTACTCCTCCTCCTGGCTCAGGCGAATACCCAGGGAGGTCTTGAGCAGGCCGTACACCGCAAAGCCGCCGAGCAATGCGATTACCACCCCCAACGCGGTACCGATCACCTGACTGGCCAGACTCACGCCACCCAGGCCACCAAAGGCTTCGAGGCCGAAGATACCGCAGGCGATGCCACCCCAGACGCCACACAATCCATGCAATGGCCAGACGCCCAGCACATCGTCGATCTTCCACTTAACCTGCGTCGCGGTGAAGGCCCAGACGAACAGAGCGCCGGCAATCGCGCCCGTGACCAGAGCGCCAATCGGGTGCATAAGGTCCGAGCCGGCACAGATCGCGACCAGACCGGCGAGCGGGCCGTTGTGCAGGAAGCCTGGGTCGTTACGCCCAACCAGCAGCGCCGCGACGGTACCGCCCACCATAGCCATCAGCGAGTTGACCGCCACCAGGCCACTGACGCCCTCGAGCGTCTGCGCACTCATCACGTTGAAGCCGAACCAGCCGATGATCAGGATCCACGATCCCAGCGCCAGGAACGGAATGTTCGAGGGCGCAATGGCCACCAGCTTGCCGTCACGGTAACGACCATTACGACGACCGAGCAGCAACACCGCGCCAAACGCCAACCAGCCGCCCATGGCATGCACCACTACCGACCCCGCGAAGTCATGGAAGCCAGCGCCGAAACGCGCTTCCAGCCAGGCCTGGAGACCAAAATTGCCGTTCCAGATCATGCCCTCGAAGAAGGGATAGACGAAGGCCACGATCAGCGCCGTAGCGCACAGTTGCGGGCCGAACTTGGCGCGCTCGGCGATGCCACCCGAGATGATCGCCGGAATCGCAGCGGCGAAAGTCAGCAGGAAGAAGAACTTAACCAGGCCATAACCATGGTTCTCGGTCAGCACCGCGGCCGGCTCGAGGAAGTTGATGCCATAGGCGATCCAGTAACCGATGAAGAAGTACGCCAGTGCGGAAATGGCGAAGTCCGAGAGAATCTTCGATAACGCATTGACCTGGTTCTTCTGCCGTACCGTGCCGACTTCGAGGAAGGCAAAACCGGCATGCATGGCCAGGACCATGATCGCACCCAGCAGGATGAACAGGGTATTCGAGCCGTGGATCAGCGTGGCCACGGCGCTGTTGATGTTTTCCATTGAGGAAGAAAACTCCGGAGGCAGAAGAAAAGGCACCAAACCAAGGCACATCTGCGAAAACCCGCACCACAATGCAGCCAGGCTGCGGGGCGCGCCCTCAAGGAGTGCTGTCGAGCAGCACTAAAATAGCGCCACAAAAAATCGACAGATCGGTGCTTATTTCTTGTTAATCAAATGGTTATGCGCGAAATGGACCATCCTGAGCCGCACCTGAAAAGCCCCATCGCGGAGCATTTTCCGGCCTTCGCGCACCAGCAAAATGCAATCGCTATACCAAATGCCAAACCGGTCACTTCGCGACTATTCTTGCGGAACCCTCGCGCCGCAGAGCACTCGTAAACCATACATACCCAACGCAGAGGACTGCTCACCATGCCACGCAAAGCCGCCACTCCAAGCACCAAGGACGCCCTGCTGGATGAATTCCAGGCTCTGGTCAGCGACACCGAGAAGCTCCTTCAACATTCAGCCAGCCTCGCTGGCGAACAGGCCGAAGCCCTGCGCGACGATATCCGCAGCAGCCTGGGCCGCGCTCGCGAAACCCTGCATGACGCCGAGGCCAGCTTGCGCGAGCAGGGCAAGATTGCCATCGACACCACTGAGGACTATGTGCACAAGCACCCGTGGCAGGCACTGGGTCTGTCGGCCGCGATCGGCCTGGTGCTTGGCCTGCTGATCAGCCGCCGTTGACCTCGCCCATGTCCAACGGACCATCGCCACGGCGCCTGGGAGCTGCTCTGCTGGGCCTGCTGCAAGGCCACGTGGCGTTGCTGGCGCACGAACTCGAGGACCAGCGCAACCAGGCTCTGCGCGCCCTGATGCTGGGGGGCTTGTGCCTGGCGTTCGCCCTGCTGCTGCTCATAGGGCTTTCCGCGCTGCTGCTGATCGTCTATTGGGACAGCCACCGCCTGCTGGTCGCTACCGGTCTATGCCTGTTTTATGGCGCGGGCCTGCTCGGTTGCGGCGCCTGGCTGCTGGTCAGTCTGCGCAATGCCGAAACGCCTTTCAGCGCCAGTCTGGAAGAACTGCAACGTGACCGCGAGCAACTGCTGCCATGACCCCCAACATGCCCCCAGGCGCATCGCGCCGTGAAATGCGTAAAGCCGTGCTGCGCATGCGTCTGGAGATGCATCGCCAGGAGCTGCGTCATGAGATCCTGCAGATCACCCAGCCACTGCAACAGGTGCGCGAGTATGGGCAACGCCTGCGCAAAGGTAATGCACCATTTTTGTTCACTGGCGGCGTGCTGGCGTTGGCCGGGCTGCTTGGCCGTAGACGCGGTTGGCGCCGTTGGCTGCGCTTGGCATTGATCGTCATACCGCTGCTGCGGCGCACGCAGCGTGGCTCGGGTGGACGCTCACCACTGGTCTAGACCTGGGCTGGCCGCGATCTTGCTAGGTTGAGCAACCCAGCCGCCACTTGGTGGCTCAACCGCTGAGCGCTAAGGACATCCCAGGTGATCGACGGACTGCCTTTTGCCGTCTTCCAACCCTTTATCGACACCGCCACTGGCCGTATCGCCGGCGTCGAGGCCTTGGCTCGGCTGCGCGATGGCGAGGGCCGAGCGCATTCGGCCGGCCCACTCTTCGCCGACCCGAAAACCCCGCCAGCAGCCCTGCGCCGCCTTGACCGCCAGGTCCGCGAGGATGCCCTGCAGCGTTTCCATCAGGCTCCGGCTGACTGGTTTCTCAGCCTCAACATCTCACCCCGCTGGATCAGCCGCCTGCGCCCGGCGCAACCGCTGCCAAGTCTGATCCAGCTGCAGCGCAGCGGCGTCGACCCAACGCGCATCGTCTTCGAGATCACCGAATTGGGTGGTGCCAGTCAGCGCCTGCCGGATGTGGTTGCACGCTACCGCGAAGCCGGCGCGCGTATCGCCATTGACGACTTCGGTGCCGGCTACTCGCAGCTCGACCGCGTGCTGGCGCTGCAACCGGACATCCTCAAGCTGGACATGCGTCTGTTTCAGGAAGCTGCGCGTGGAGGCCCCAGCGGCGAAGTGGTCAAGGCCCTGGCGCAGATGGCAGAGAAGACCGGCTGCTGGATCATCGCCGAGGGGGTGGAAACCGAAGCCGAGCTGAACTTCGCCCTGGAATGCGGGGCGCGCTACGTGCAGGGTTTTCTCTTTGCCAAACCCGAACAGGAGCTGTTCGCCAGCGATGCCTTCGTCGGTCGCTTCGCGCGCCTGCGCGACAGCTACGTCCAACAGAAACTCGCCGAACGCGCCCGCCTGGTCAACCTGCGCCAGCAGCTGACCGAGCTGATGGCCGAACTGCGGGCCTGGGCCGAGAGTGGCGCCGCGGCGAGCAGCCTGCGCGCACCGGACAACTACCCCTGGCTGCTGCGTACCTATCAGTGTGATCGTCATGGCACTCAGCTGACGCCAAACCTGGAATGGCGCCAGCACGCCTGGCAGGCAGATGATCGCTATCTCGGCCACAACTGGTCGTGGCGCCCCTACTTCTACCAACTGCTGGCCGAGGGCTGGGAAGAGCGACGCCTGACGCTCTCCACCACCTACCGTGACGCCACTACCAACCAGTACTGCCTGACAGCGGGCCAGTTCATCGATAACGGTCGCCGTCTGCTGCTGGTAGACATCGACGCTGCCGGTCTGTAACCAACCCGGGGTTGCAGGCAGCGGCACGAACAACCAAGCTAGGGGCCCGGATCAACCTGGCGAGGATCGGCCTTGGATTGGCACACCCTGCTCACCCGCGAACGTCTCGGCAAACCCGCTCCCAGCTCGGCAGAGCTCGGACGCAGTCCCTTCCACAAGGATCATGACCGCATCATCTTCTCCGGCGCCTTCCGCCGCCTGGGGCGCAAGACGCAGGTGCATCCGGTCTCGAGCAACGACCATATCCACACCCGCCTGACCCACTCGCTGGAAGTCAGCTGCGTCGGCCGCTCACTGGCCATGCGCGTCGGCGAGATGCTCCGAGACGAATTGCCCAACTGGTGCACGCCCAGCGACCTGGGCATGGTGGTGCAATCCGCCTGCCTGGCGCATGACATCGGCAACCCGCCGTTCGGCCACTCCGGCGAAGACGCCATTCGCCACTGGTTCCAGCAGGCTGCAGGGCGCGGCTGGCTGGATGCGATGAGCGATGCCGAACGCGCCGACTTTCTCAACTTCGAAGGCAATGCCCAGGGCTTTCGCGTCCTCACTCAACTCGAATACCACCAATTCGACGGCGGCACGCGACTGACCTACGCCACCCTAGGCACCTACCTCAAATACCCCTGGACGGCCCGCCATGCCGATGCGCAGGGCTACAAGAAACACAAGTTCGGCTGCTACCAGAGCGAACTGCCGCTGCTCGAGCAAATCGCCGCCAAGCTCGAGCTGCCACAACTGGAGGCCCAGCGCTGGGCGCGTCACCCGCTGGTTTACCTGATGGAGGCAGCAGACGACATCTGTTACGGCCTGATCGATCTGGAAGACGGCGTGGAAATGGAGCTGCTCGACTACACCGAAGTCGAGGCGCTGCTGCTCGACCTGGTCGGCGACGATCTGCCGGAAACCTACCGCCAGCTTGGTCCCAGAGATTCACGTCGACGCAAACTGGCGATCCTGCGCGGCAAAGCCATCGAACACCTGACCAATGCCGCGGCCGGAGCCTTCGTCGAGCAACAAGAGGCACTGCTTGGCGGTGGCCTGCAGGGCGACCTGGTCGAACACATGCACGGCGCGGCCAAGCGCTGCGTGCAAAGCGCGAAGTCGCTGGCGCGGGAGAAAATATTCCATGACAAGCGCAAGACGCTGCACGAGATCGGCGCCTACACCACGTTGGAAATTCTCCTCAATGCCTTCTGCGGCGCCGCGCTGGAACAGCACAGCGGGCGCACGCTGTCCTTCAAGCACAGGCGCATTCTCGACCTGCTCAGCTACTACGCTCCTGAACCGGGCTGGCCGCTGTACCGCTCGTTCATGCGCGTGATCGACTTCATCGCCGGCATGACTGACAGCTACGCTACGGAGATGGCGAGGGAAATGACCGGCCGTTCGAGCCCGGTGTGACGAAAGCGCACATGAAGAACCTGATTCGCAACAGCTTCACCTGGCATGCCGGCCCGCCGGCATGGGGTCCGGCCGTGGTCGCAGGCCTGGGTTGTGCCCTGCCGCTGCTACTCGGCCTGTCCACCGCTCACAGTGGTTTCCTCTGGGCCTCGGCCGGCGCCCTCCAGGCGGCGCAGGCCAATCCGCTGCACCGCTTCGGCATGTTGCGCATGCTGCTGCTCACCGGTCTCGGCGCCTGCAGTGCAGGCCTCGGCTTCTGGGCTGGCAGTCACCCATTGGTCAGCCTGGGCATTTTTGCCGCCTTCGGCCTGCTGCTGGCCTGGCTACAGCGTTTCGGCAGCGAGGCCGGCAAGCTGGGCATAGGCCTATGCATCTGCCTGTGTCTTGGCCAAGGTCAGTTCGGTATAGGCAACCTGCATAACCCTTACGCCGTGGCCATGCTGTTCATCCTCGGCGGCTTGTGGGTGATGTTGCTGGCATTCGGCCTGCGTGGTCTGCATGGCCTGCGCATGTGGCCGTACATGCCGCGCTTCCTCGCCATTCTCAAGGTGCTCAAGCGTCACGCGCAGCGCCTGCCTCGCCAGCAATGGCGTCTGCATGCACTGGCCTGCATGCTGGCCTTCGCCGCCTCTGGCCTGGTCGTCAACCTGGCCGGTCTGTCCCGTGGCTACTGGCTGACGCTGACCGTCATCAGCACGCTGCAACTGGAATTCCAGGGCAGCCTGGTGCGCGCCCTGCAAGCCAGCCTGGCCAGCCTCGCTGCTGCCGGCCTGCTGATCCTCTTTGGCCATAGCCTGCAAAGCCCGCCGATGATGGTCATGACCCTGCTGGTGCTGGTCATCCTCAGCCGCGCGCTACAGGCCAATCACTACGGCCTGTTCGTGCTGCAAACCAGCCTCTGCTTCGTGCTCCTGGCCGAAAGCCTGTCACAGGACTGGCACCTGGCCGAGGTCCGCCTGCTCAACGCATTGATCGGCGTCGCCCTGACCCTCACCGTGGCCCTGCTGATACATGGCTTGCGCCTGCAGCTGAACAAACAGGACAAGACCAGGGACGGATCGCAATAGCCCTTATAACGTTTCGGCAGATTCGCTCACTCTTCACTATGCTGTTGAAGCCTGCAGCGTCCGCAAGGAGTGAAGTGCGATGCTCAATACCGCCGTAGCGCGTGAACGCCGTTTCCCCCTGCACGTCCATATCAGCGTCCTGTTCACGCTTCTGCTGCTGTTCACCGGCGTGGTGCTGGGGCTTTTCAACTACCAGCAGACCAGCCGGCTGATCTTCTCCAGCAGCTCGACCCTCTTCGAGCGCATCCAGCACGATGTGCAGCGCGACCTGGACAGTACCTACCAGCCTATTCGCCACCTGCTCAGCCTGCTCGCGCTGCACCCTGCCAGCCAGGCCGACACCCTCGATGAACGTCTGGAAATGCTGCCGCTATTCGTCCAGGCGCTGCGCGACAATCCCAAGCTGGCCTCGATCTATCTCGGCTACGAAGATGGCGATTTCTTCATGGTCAGGCCACTGCGCAGCGAGATGCTCAAGCAGCGCTTCAATGCACCGGACAAAGCCGCCTACCAGGTCTGGACCATTGACCGCAGCAGCGCCGGAACCGAGAGCGACTATCTGTTCTATGACGGTTCGTTGAACCAGCTCAGCCGCCGTCAGAAGCTCAGCGAGCCCTATGACCCAAGAGAGCGCGAGTGGTTCAAGCGCGCCCGCGGCGATGGCGGACAGATCACCACCGCGCCTTATCTGTTCTTCTCCACTCAGGAAATCGGCACCACCCTGGCCAGGCGCAGTGGCCTGACCACGGTACTCGGCGCCGATCTCACGCTCGATGACCTTTCCGCCACCCTGGCGACCCACCGTGTCACGCCCAACAGCCAGGTGATACTCGCCGACGGCGACGGTAACGCGGTGGCCTATCCCGAGAGCAACCGCCTGCTCAAGGAGGTCGACGGCAAGGTATCGCTGGTCAAGGTCAGCGAGCTAAACCCGGCGTTGGGGGAACTGCTGTCCGGGAATCTCAACGAGCAGGATGAAGGCATCATCGAACTGGCCCGACAGCGCTGGGCCATGGCCCACTGGCACATTCAGGAAGGCGGCCCCCAGGGGCTTCATCTGGCGCTGCTGGTGCCCGAGCAGGAGTTATTGGCCGAGGCCTACCGCATCCGTTGGCAGGGCGCCTTGATCACCCTGACCACGCTGTTGCTGTGCCTGCCGCTGGGCTGGCTGACCTCGCGCCTGGTGGTCAAACCCCTGCGCAGCCTGGTGCAGGAAGCACAGGCCATCCGCCGCTTCGACTTCAACTACCCGGCCAGCGGCCGCTCACCAATTCTCGAAGTCGACCAGTTGGCGGTATCGATGAGCAGCATGAAAGAGACACTTTCGAGCTTCCTCGACATCGCGGCCAGCCTCTCTGCAGAGACGCATTTCGACACGCTGATCAAACGGGTGATGGATGCGACCGTTTCCATCAGCGATGCCCAGGGTGGATTGCTCTATCTGCTCGACAATGACAACGGTCGACTGGAACCCAAGGGACTGGTGATCGATGGTCAGAGCCGCAGCCTCACCGAGCTGGGTATTCACCCACTGGCCCACGAAGACCCGACGCTCCCCGCCTGGCTGCAACGTCCGGCCAGCGGCGGCGAGAGCGTTGCCACCTCCATCGGCTTCGATCAGGCCGGTACGTTTCAGGGGCTGCTCTCGGCGATGGACAGTCCGCGCCTGCACCTGATCGCCGCCGGCCTGCACAACCGCCAGGGCGATACCGTGGGGGTACTGGTGCTGCTGCAACGTGATAGCGGCGAGGACAGCGAAAGCATGCTCAGCCCGGACCGTATCGCCTTCGTCGACGCTGTTTCGGGTAGCGCGGCGCTGTGCATCGAAAGCCAGCGCCTGCTGGCCAGACAGAAGCAGTTGCTCGACGCCTTCATCCAGTTGATCGCCGGCGCCATCGATGCCAAGAGCCCCTATACCGGCGGCCACTGCCAGCGTGTGCCGGAAATCACCCTGATGCTGGCGCGTGCCGCCGCCGAAAGTGACGCGCCCGAATTTCGCGACTACAACCCCAGCGACGAGGAATGGGAAGCACTGCATATCGCCGCCTGGTTGCACGACTGCGGCAAGGTCACCACCCCCGAGTACGTGGTCGACAAGGCGACCAAGCTGGAAACCCTGTACGACCGCATTCACGAGGTACGCATGCGCTTCGAGGTGCTCAAGCGCGATGCCTGGATCGCCTACTGGCGTGGCCGCACCGAAGGCGCAGACGAAACCGCACTGGCTGCCCTGCGCGATCAGTTGCTGAGTGATCTGGACGACGAATTCGCCTTCATCGCGCGCATCAACCTGGGCGGCGAGGCCATGGCCGACGCAGATCAGTCGCGACTCGAGCAGATCGCCGAACGGCGCTGGTTGCGAACGCTGGATAACCGCCTGGGAGTGTCCTGGGAGGAAGCCAAACGCCTGGAGCGCTCGGTGCCCGACAGCCTACCGGTGGAAGAGGCGCTGCTGGCTGATCGTCTCGATCACCTGATCGAGCGACCGGCACAAGAGTTGATTGCACCGGACAACCGCTGGGGCTTCAAACTGGAGGTGCCGCCACACAAGTTCAATCGTGGCGAGCTGCATAACCTGAGCATCGCCCGCGGCACGCTGACGGCCGAGGAGCGCTACATCATCAACCACCACATCGTGCAGACCATACTGATGCTCGACCGCCTGCCCTTCCCCAAGCATCTGCAGAGCGTCGCCGAGATCGCTGGCGGGCATCACGAGAAAATGGATGGCACCGGTTATCCCAAACGCCTGACACGCGAGCAAATGAGCCTGCCCGCAAGGATGATGGCCATCGCCGACATCTTCGAAGCACTGACGGCAGTGGATCGTCCCTACAAGAAAGGCAAGACGCTGTCGGAGGCACTGAACATCATGATCGGCATGTGCAAAGGCGCGCACATTGATCCGCAGTTGTTCGCTCTGTTCATCCGCAGCGGCATCTATCGACGTTACGCCGAACGCTTCATGCGTCCCGAGCAAATCGATGAAGTAAACGAACAGATGGTGTTGGAAAAGGCGGGAGTGCTGTAGGAGCGAGCCCTGCTCGCGAAACGTTGATCAACGCTTCGACTCGAGAGCAGAGCCCGCTTCTTCAGTCGGGTATCAGGCCATGGCCTGGATCAGCCAAAAGCTGAGGCGGCGCCTGGGAACCCGGCGCCCGACATCAATCAAGCCTGGTTGATCGGGTTTTCCGGATACCAGACGTCCAGCAATGGGCTGATCTCGTAGTTCTGCAGCTCGTCACGACCTTTCAGCCAGACCTCGACAGCAGCGCGTTGCTCCTCATTGACCGAGCCGCGCTTGGCCAGGCAGACCAGACCGTAGTCTTCGCCGCCTACATAATCCAGGCCATTGCCAGCGATGGCCTGATCGAGGAACTGATCGACGAAGTCGTCAAGGGTCTGGTCGCTCAGGTCGGCCTTGAAGTTCAGGGTCAGCTCGAAGCCCAGCTCCTGGAATTCATCGACACAGAGCTTCTTGCGCAGACGGCGGGAACGGTTGGTCGCCATGAAACAATCCTCAAAGGTGATAACGCGCGGCACTCTAGCAGTTTCGCCGGGCAAGCGCCCGTTTTGTGTCGTCTGAGGCGTCCGTGCAAATGTTGAACGCCAGCTGTTTGCCCCGTCGTTTTTTAGCCGGACAGGGCCGACTGCGGATGGACTCTTGCGGCATAATGCCGGCAACTTTTCCCCGAGCCAGACTGTCGGTTGTCTGTCTCCCTTGTTACTCCCGCCTGACTGCGGAAGGTTCCTGTCGATGATTCAGCGGTTTCGCCAACTGGCGCTGAGCGCCGTGCTCCTGCCCCTCGCTCTCTCCTGCCATGCTGCCAGCGCTGCACTACCTGCCAAGGTGGAACAGGCGCTCAAGGCCAACAAGATTTCCAGCAATTCGCTGTCGGTGATGACCGTGCCACTGGGCGGACAGACCGGCGGCCTGCAATTCAACGCCGATGTCTCGGTCAACCCGGCGTCGACCATGAAGCTGGTGACCACGTATGCGGCGCTCGAACTGCTGGGCCCGAACCATCAGTGGAAGACAGAGTTCTATGCTGACGGCCCGCTGAAGGACGGTGTGCTGCACGGCAACCTCTACCTCAAGGGTGGCGGTGACCCGAAACTGAACATGGAAAAACTCTGGCTGCTGCTACGCGACCTGCGTATCAATGGCGTTCGGCAGGTCCAGGGTGACCTGGTGCTTGATCGCAGCTTCTTCGTCGCCCCGCAGTTACCGGCATTCAATGACGATGGCGGCGACGCCAACAAGCCGTTCCTGGTCAAACCCGACTCGCTGCTGGTCAACCTCAAGGCGCAACGTTTCATCACCCGTGCCGAAGACGGCAAGGTGAGCATCGCCATGGACCCGCCCATCGCCTCGATCCGTATCGACAACCAGGTCCGCCTGCTCAAGGCCGCCAAGTGCCCATCCTGGCCCGACATTCGCTACAACGCGGTGGATCAGTTCGACGGCACCACGCTGATCGTCAGTGGCCAGCTGGCCGAAGGCTGCAGCGCGCAGACCTACCTGTCGTTGCTCGATCACCCAAGCTACGCAGCAGGCGCTGTACGCGGCATCTGGCAGGAACTGGGCGGCAAGATCCTCGGCAAGGACCGCCAGGGCGCCGTTCCGGAAGACGCGCGCATGCTGGTACGCGCCTTCTCGCCCGATGTGGTGGAGATCGTCCGCGACATCAACAAGTACAGTAACAACACCATGGCACGGCAGTTGTTCCTCAGCATCGGCGCGCAATTTCGTACCGAAGCCGACCAGGACGACTCCATGGCCGCGCAACGAGTGATCCGCAGTTGGCTGGCACGCAAGGGCATCACTGCCCCGCATCTGGTGATGGAAAATGGCTCTGGCCTGTCGCGCGCCGAGCGCATCAGTGTTCGGGAAATGGCCCTGATTCTCCAGGCTGCCTGGCGCAGCCCGTACGCTGCCGAGTTCCGCAGCTCGATGCCACTGGTAGCAATGGACGGCACCATGCGCCGGCGCCTGCAACGCACCCCGCTGGTGGGCGAAGCGCACATCAAGACCGGTACGCTGAACAACGTACGCGCCATCGCCGGCTACAGTCGCGACAGCAATGGCCAGGACTGGGCCGTGGTCGCCATCCTCAACGACCCCAAACCCTGGGGAGCCACCTCGATTCTCGATCAGGTGCTGCTGGAAACCTACAAACAGCCCAAGCGCTGACGATTTTTGTAGCCCGGATGCAATTCGGGGCCTGGTTCGCAGAGCCGCCGGATTGCATCCGGACTACGCAGTCAGCGCGCAGTGAAACGCCAGGCGCGGTGGATCTTCGGGTTGCGGGCGAAGTCCGGATCCAGAGTCTGCGCGCTGATCTCCTCGACCTGATAACGCGCCACCAGACTCTCGTCGAGCTGGAACTTGCGGAAGTTGTTGGAGAAGTACAGCACGCCGCCACGGGCCAGACGCGCCATGGCCAGGTCGAGCAACTCGACGTGATCGCGCTGCACATCGAACACGCCTTCCATGCGCTTGGAATTGGAGAAGGTCGGCGGGTCGATGAAGATCAGGTCGTACTCCCCGCGATCCTCCCCCAGCCAGGCCATTACATCGCCCTGCTCAAGGCGATGCTTGTCGGAAAAACCGTTGAGCGACAGATTGCGCCGCGCCCAATCCAGGTAGGTCTTGGACAGATCGACGCTGGTGGTGCTGCGCGCCCCTCCCTTGGCCGCATGCACGGTGGCTGTGGCGGTGTAACAGAACAGGTTGAGGAACCGCTTGCCAGCCGCCTCACGCTGCAGGCGTAGACGCAACGGGCGGTGATCGAGAAACAGCCCGGTATCCAGATAATCGGTGAGGTTGACCAGCAGCTTGACCCCGCCTTCGTTCACCTCCATGAACTCGCCCTGCGCCGCCTGACGCTGATACTGCTTGGTACCGGTCTGACGCTCGCGGCGTTTGATCACCACACGACTCTGGGCCACGCCCAGCGCCTGCGGGATCGCCGCCAGGGCATCGAGCAAGCGTGCCTGCGCCTTGTCCGGGTCGACCGAACGCGGCGCGGCATATTCCTGAACATGAACGTAGTCGCGGTACAGATCGACTGCCACGGCATACTCGGGCATGTCGGCATCGTACAGCCGGTAGCACTCGACACCTTCGCGGCGCGCCCACTTGCCCAGTTGCTTGAGATTCTTCTGCAGGCGGTTGGCGAACATCTGGCCGCCTTCGGACAAACGCGCCTGCTGTGGTGCTTCACTCACCGGTTGTTGATCGTCCTCGCGCGCACGCCGCTCGCCAGTAACGAACTGCTCGGTCTGCACCTTGATCAGCAGCAGCTTGCACGCCAGCGCACCGTTCCAGAACGAATACTGCTTGTGGCTGCGCAGGCCCATGCGCTTGCCCAACTCCGGCGCGCCGGTGAACACCGCCGCCTCCCAGCCCAGGCAGGCCTGACGCAAGCGATCACCCAGATTCTGGTAGAGGTACAGCAGGCTGGCCTCATCGCCCAGACGCTCGCCATAGGGCGGGTTGCTGATCACCAGGCCCTTCTGGTTCTGGTCCGGACGCGGCTCGAAACTGCCCAGCTCACCCTGATAGATCTTCACCCAGTCGGACAAGCCGGCGCGCTCGACGTTATTGCGCCCAGGCTGAATCAAACGCGGGTCAGCTTCATAACCACGAATCCACAGCGGCGGCTTGGCCAGCCCCGCCGCAGCGCGCTGTTCGGCCTCGGCATGCAGCTTCTTCCAGATTGCCGGCACATGGCCGAGCCAACTGGAGAAGCCCCAGCGTTCGCGCTTGAGATTGGGCGCGATGTCGGCGGCCATCAATGCTGCCTCGATCAGGAAGGTGCCGACGCCGCACATTGGGTCGGCCAATGCGCCGCCCTCGGCAGCGATGCGCGGCCAGCCCGCGCGAATCAGCACCGCGGCAGCCAGGTTTTCCTTCAGCGGCGCGGCCCCCTGCTGCAGGCGGTAGCCGCGTTGGTGCAGGCTGTGTCCGGACAGGTCCAGAGAGAGCACGGCCTCGCCGCGATCCAGGCGCAGGTGCACGCGCAAGTCAGGGTTGAGCTTGTCGATGCTGGGGCGCTCGCCACCGGCCGTACGCAGCCGGTCGACGATCGCATCCTTGACCTTGAGCGCACCGAAATGCGTGTTGTCGATACCCGAACCATTACCGCTGAATTCCACCGCCAGGCTGCCAGCCGGTTCCAGATGGTCACGCCAGTCCACCGCCTTGACGCCTTCATACAGCTCGTCGGCGTTGTTCATGGCGAAGCGCGACAGCACCAGCAACACGCGGTTGGCCAGTCGCGACCAGAGACAGAGTCGGTAGGCCACTTCAATCTCGGCATGCCCACGAACGGCGGCGGTCTGCTCGCGCGCCTCCTCCAGGCCCAGCGCCTTGGCTTCTTCCAGCAACAGGCCTTCGAGCCCTTTGGGACAGGTCAGCACGATTTCGTAACGGTCAGACATGGATGTTCCGCTGCCTATGGCAATAAGGGAGGTGCGTCGGTGCACCTCGACTCAAAATAAGTGACAAAAAGTCACAGAGCGACCCTTCGTCGGAATAAGCAAGCACTCTCATTTGCACTAGCAAATTGCGAGCATTGGCGCGCACAGCCAGCTATGGCGGCGCTTGGCTGAAAGAGGCTGGACATATTCCCAGCCTCCTTATGGCCTCACCCGCATTTAGGTTACGCCCTTATGACAAATCGATCATTCACAGTCCCCGGTGCATTCGTTAGAACACTACCTAAGGCTTTCGCTGCAACGGCGAAGGCACAGAAAGTTCGCCACGCCGGCAGCGGACTTTCGTAGGCAGAACGATTTCTGCCTGGCCTTGCTACAAGGCCAACGGGACATAACAGTCAACAGTGAGGGCAACACCCTATGAGAAGACTTAAGCGTGATCCGTTAGAAAGAGCTTTTTTGCGCGGCTATCAATACGGCATCAATGGTAAATCCCGCGAACTCTGCCCCTTTACCCTACCTTCGGTTCGTCAGGCCTGGCTCAATGGCTGGCGTGAGGGCCGTGGCGACAACTGGGATGGGCTGACCGGCACAGCCGGTATTCATCGACTCAACGAACTTCACGCTGTCGGCTAATACAGGATCACTCCCGACTTCACCATGCCGACCCCCTCCGGGCGGCGGGCGCAAGCCCAAGGGCTCCTTCGGGAGCCCTATTTATTTGCGCAACGCGGCAATAGCATCCACCGCTTCGCGAATCAGCGCCGGCCCCTTGTAGATGAACCCCGAATAGATCTGTACCAGGCTCGCCCCAGCAGCGATCTTCTCCGCAGCGTGCTTGCCCTCGGTGATACCGCCGACCGCAATGATCGGCAGGCGGCCGGACAACTCAGCAGCCAGTACCTTGACGATGTGCGTGCTCTTGTCACGCACCGGTGCGCCCGACAAGCCACCCGCCTCGTCACCATGAGCCAGCCCCTCCACACCTTCACGGCTGAGGGTTGTGTTGGTGGCGATCACCGCATCCATATCCGCGCCCAATAGCGCAGAAGCGACCAACGCGGTCTCCTCATCGCTCATGTCCGGGGCAATCTTGATCGCCAGCGGCACGCGCTTGCCATGCTCCTGGGTCAGGTCTTCCTGACGTCGACGCAGCGCCTCGAGCAGCTCCTTAAGGGAATCGCCGAACTGCAAGCTGCGCAGCCCTGGAGTGTTGGGCGAACTGACGTTAACGGTGACGTAGCTGGCATGGGCGTAAACCTTGTCCAGGCAGGTCAGGTAGTCATCCACCGCACGTTCGACCGGTGTATCGAAGTTCTTGCCGATGTTGATGCCCAGCACCCCCTTGAACTTCGCAGCCCTGACCCGCGCCAGCAGATGATCGACGCCATGGTTGTTGAACCCCATGCGGTTGATCACCGCCTCGGCCTCCGGCAGACGGAACAGCCGCGGTTTGGGGTTACCCGGCTGCGGACGCGGAGTCACGGTGCCGATCTCGACGAAACCGAAACCGAACTGAGCGAAGCCATCGATGGCATCACCGTTCTTGTCCAGCCCCGCGGCCAGGCCGACCGGATTGGCGAACTGCAAGCCCATCACGTTTACCGGCAGGCTGGTCGGTGCCTTGGTCAACAGACCATTGAGACCCAGCCGGCCACCTGCACCGATCAGATCGATGGACAGCTCGTGAGAGGTTTCCGGGGAAAGTTTGAACAGCAGCTCGCGGGCCAGGGAGTACATGGGCAGGCTCAGCTCGACAGGTAGAGGGTGGGCAGACCGGCGATTATAGCCGCGCAGCTGCCCCTGGCGCGAGGCAAGCGCGCCAGATCAGTCCAAAGGGCGTAAGCTCAGTAACTCACCGGTACTGTTGAATTCCAGCACGAAGGAACCATAGATACCGGCGTGAGTCAGATAGGGCCGCAGATGATGGGCCGGCAAACTGACGCGGCGCCCATCACGGCTTTGCGCCATAATCCGGTTGGCATGACCACGGTAGATGGCCTGCAATCGTTCGGCCGATAACGCAATATCCAGCACCAAGCTGGGCATGGAGGCACCCTCGCAAATGAATGCGGCTATTTTGCCACAGACCTGCACAGCCGCTGGCGCTCGTGCACCACGCTACGCTTCATGGGCAACAGTCGTGTGCGTCTGCCACACTGCAGTAGACGCCTCAGGAGCGATCTGCCGGCCATGAGCTTGTCCGAGTCCTCAACTTTCAGCAGTCGCCTGGCAGCTCTTGCTCAACGCATGGGCCTGCTCGGTCGTGGTTCCAGACAGATATTCGCCAGAGCAAGCGCTCTACGCCTGCCCTTCAAGCCACTACCGGCTGCGACCGAAAACATCTGCTGGCACGCGGGCCCGCAACTGCAACTGCTGCTCAACCTGCCACGCGGCGCCCTCTCAGGCCCGGTGCAGGAAGACAAGGCCCAGGCCCATGCGGCACTGACCCAGGTAGTGGAGGCACAAACGCAACAACTGCAGACCTTCGATCTACGCATGATCGATGGCTTCGCCTGCTCGACTCCCGCAACTGGCTATTCATGCTTTGAAGACTATGCCGCCAGCGAGCACTGCAAACAGGTTCGCATCATCAGTTACAAGGATTTCGTCAGGACTATCAGTCTGGCGCTGCCGCGATTTCTCGCAGGCGAACCAATCGAGCTGCGCCAGGCCAACTGGCGAGGCTCGCGTACATTCTGGTCAGGTGAAATACAAGGAGAGTCCTTCGCCGGAGCGATTGTCTACGCCCGCAGACGCGGACTGGACGTACAGCTGCCAGCCAATCTGGTGCGCTATCGCCTGAACGAATCAGGACTGCATGACTTGCAGAGCCGCTATCACGTGCTGGCCATGCCTGAGGCGGCCTGGAGCGATCCCACTTTCATGGGGCTCTTGCTGGACAATGCAATTCCATACGCGCGGCTGTCGCTACTGAAGAAAGCCGGCACACCGGAGTTCCTGATGCTACCCAAGGAACATCAGGAGGCCACGGCCCTGGGCGAAGGCCTGCGCCTGGCAGGTGCACCCGACGTACCGGAGCACTTGCGCCAGCTGACCGTACAACCAGAAAACGCGGAATGACGAACTACTCGTCACAACCGCGCAACAAGCGCCCAATCATCTCCAGCGAATAACCACGGTAAGCCAGAAACCGGCCCTGCTGAGCACGCTCGCGAGCATCACCGGGAAGCTGGCCGGAAAACCTGCGCTGCCAGGTTTCACGCAGTTGCTCGAACCAGTCGATGCCACTCTCACGCAACGCCTGATCGATATCAGCGCGCACCAACCCTCGCTGCCCAAGCTCTTCACGAATACGTTGCGGACCATAACCGGCGCGCGCCCGATAGGCGACGAAGCTCTCCAGATAACGTGCCTCCGACAGCAGCCCCTCTTCCGACAAGCGCTGCAGAGCGGTCTCGATCATCTCTTCGGAGGCGCCACGCTTGCGCAGCTTACGCGTCAGCTCGACACGCCCATGTTCACGCCGTGCCAGCAGATCCATGGCCGCTCGCCTGACAGCGAGCGGGTTATCCAGTACGACGGTCATGCGAGGCTGGCTTAGAAGTCGACTTCTGCGTCAGCCAGGTCGTCGGCGGAAGCCTTGGCCGGAGTACTGTTGACCAGCAACTTCTGGCGAATCTGACCTTCGATCTCGCGGGCCACTTCCTGATTGTCTTCCAGGAACTTGGCGGCATTGGCCTTGCCTTGGCCGATCTTGTTGCCCTGATAGCTGTACCAGGCACCCGACTTCTCGACCAGACCCTGTTGCACGCCAAGATCGATGATCTCGCCGTTACGGTAGATGCCCTTGCCGTACAGAATCTGGAACTCGGCCTGACGGAACGGCGGGGCGACCTTGTTCTTGACGATCTTCACGCGGGTTTCGCTACCCACCACTTCTTCGCCTTCCTTCACCGCGCCAGTACGACGGATGTCCAGGCGAACCGAGGAGTAGAATTTCAGTGCGTTACCGCCGGTGGTGGTTTCAGGGCTGCCGAACATCACGCCGATCTTCATACGGATCTGGTTGATGAAGATCACCAGGCAGTTGGCGTTCTTGATGTTGCCGGTGATCTTGCGCAGTGCCTGACTCATCAGTCGGGCCTGCAGACCGACGTGCATGTCGCCCATCTCACCTTCGATTTCCGCCTTGGGCACCAGGGCCGCCACGGAGTCGACGATAATCACGTCGATAGCGTTGGAACGCACCAGCATGTCGGTGATTTCCAGGGCCTGCTCACCGGTGTCTGGCTGCGACACCAGCAGGTCGTCGACATTGACGCCGAGCTTGCCAGCGTAGTCGGGATCGAGCGCATGCTCGGCATCGACGAAGGCGCAGGTAGCACCGAGTTTCTGCGCCTCAGCGATCACCGACAGGGTCAAAGTGGTCTTACCCGAAGACTCCGGACCGTAAATTTCAACGATACGCCCCTTCGGCAGGCCACCAATGCCCAGTGCGATGTCCAGGCCCAGCGAACCGGTGGAAATGGCCGGAATCGCCTGGCGCTCATGATCGCCCATGCGCATGACTGCGCCCTTGCCGAACTGCTTCTCGATCTGACCCAGGGCAGCCGCCAAAGCGCGCTTCTTGTTCTCGTCCATTACCATCCTCACGTATTCACAAGGGCCTCAGCGGCCGCCAACAACTGTATAAGTAGCCAGTATTATTCCACAGGGCAAGTCGCCCGCCTACCCCATTGCAGGATTTTCCTCGGCCAACAGCCGCAGAAGCCCCACCAGAGCGGCCTCGACCGTTTGTCGGCGCACTTCGTCGCGGTTTCCGGAGAACTGCCTGCGCACGCTGTAAAGACGCTCACCATCGCCCCAGGCCAACCAGACGGTACCAACCGGCTTGGCCGGCGAGCCGCCATCGGGCCCTGCCACACCACTGACGGCGACAGCGTAGCGCGCCCCGCTGTGCCCTTGTGCGCCGCGCACCATGGCCTCAACCACCTCCTGACTCACCGCGCCGACGCTGGAGAAAAAGTCGGCGCAGACGTCCAGTTGCCTGGTCTTCTGCTCGTTGGAGTAGGTCACATACCCAGCCTCGAACCAAGCCGAGCTGCCCGGTATGCGGGTAATCGCCTCGGCGATACCGCCACCCGTGCAGGACTCTGCCGTGCTGACCTGAGCACCCTGCGCCTTCAACGCCTTACCAAGTTGCTCGGCCAGTTGACTGATTCTGTCCATGTTCGCCTCCTTATCGAGTGCCCCACCCTACACATCTTGCACGAGCAGTGGAAATGACCATGGCCACCAGTCGACGCAACGCACTGGCGGGCGATATCGTTGGCGTTTCGGGGTCCACGGGAAAGACGAAGTATGGGAAGATTCCCCGTTTCGTCACACCCACCGCACGTAAGGCCCGGCATGACCGATCTCTCCGCACACACCCCGATGATGCAGCAGTACTGGAAGCTGAAGAACCAGCACCCGGACCAGTTGATGTTCTATCGCATGGGTGACTTCTACGAGATTTTCTACGAAGACGCGAAGAAGGCAGCCAAGCTGCTGGACATCACCCTGACCGCTCGCGGTCAGTCGGCTGGCCAGTCGATCCCTATGTGCGGCATTCCCTTCCATTCGGTCGAGGGTTACCTGGCTAAACTGGTCAAACTCGGTGAATCGGTAGTGATCTGCGAGCAGATCGGCGACCCAGCCACCAGCAAGGGGCCGGTGGAGCGCCAGGTGGTGCGCATCATCACGCCTGGCACCATCAGCGACGAAGCCTTGCTCGACGAACATCGCGACAACCTGTTGGCTGCCGTCCTCGGTGACGAACGTCTGTTCGGCCTGGCCGTGCTGGATATCACCAGTGGCCGCTTCAGCGTGCAGGAAATCAACGGCTGGGAGAACCTGCTGGCCGAACTGGAGCGCCTGAACCCCGCCGAGCTGCTGATTCCGGACGACTGGCCGCAAGGTCTGCCGGCCGAGAAACGCAAAGGCTCACGCCGCCGCGCGCCATGGGACTTCGATCGCGACAGTGCCTTCAAGAGCCTATGTCAGCAATTCGGTACCCAGGATCTGAAAGGCTTTGGCTGCGAGAACCTGACTCTGGCCATCGGCGCCGCTGGCTGCCTGCTGAGCTATGCCAAGGAAACCCAGCGTACCGCCCTGCCCCACCTGCGCAGCCTGCGCCACGAGCGCCTGGACGATACGGTGATCCTCGACGGCGCCAGCCGCCGCAACCTGGAACTGGACATCAACCTCGCCGGTGGTCGCGACAACACCCTGCAGTCGGTCATGGATCGCTGCCAGACCGCCATGGCCAGCCGCCTGCTGGGCCGCTGGCTGAACCGTCCGCTGCGCGACCGTGCAGTGCTGGAGGCGCGCCAGGATGCCATCGCCTGCCTGCTCGATGGCTACCGTTTCGAAACACTGCAGCCGCAGCTCAAGGAAATCGGCGATCTGGAGCGCATCCTCGCCCGTATCGGCCTGCGCAATGCCCGTCCACGCGACCTGGCTCGCCTGCGCGATGCCCTGGCCGCACTGCCCGAGCTGCAGCAGGAAATGGCTTCGCTGGACACGCCGCACCTGCAACAGCTGGCCACGACCATCGCCACCTACCCGGAACTGGCCGAGCTGCTGGCCCGCGCCATCATCGACAACCCGCCGGCGGTGATTCGCGACGGCGGCGTGCTGAAGACCGGCTACGACGCCGAGTTGGACGAGCTGCAGGCGATGAGCGAGAACGCCGGCCAGTTCCTCATGGATCTGGAGGCCCGCGAAAAAGCCCGCACCGGCCTGGCCAACCTCAAGGTGGGCTACAACCGTGTGCACGGTTACTTCATCGAGCTGCCGACCAAGCAGGCCGAATCTGCACCGGCCGATTACATCCGCCGGCAGACGCTCAAGGGCGCCGAGCGCTTCATCACCCCGGAGCTCAAGGAATTCGAAGACAAGGCGCTGTCCGCTAAGAGCCGCGCCCTGGCGCGCGAGAAGATGCTGTATGACGAATTGCTTGAGAAGCTGATCGGTCACCTGGCGCCGCTGCAGGACAGCGCCGCGGCCCTGGCCGAGCTGGATGTACTGAGCAATCTAGCCGAGCGCGCACTCAACCTCGACCTGAACCGCCCACGCTTCGTCGATGAACCGTGCATGCGCATCGATCAGGGTCGTCACCCGGTGGTCGAGCAAGTGCTGACCACCCCCTTCGTGGCCAACGACCTTGATCTCGACGACCACCGCCGCATGTTGATCATCACTGGGCCGAACATGGGCGGTAAATCCACCTACATGCGCCAGACCGCCCTGATCGTACTGCTGGCCCATATCGGCAGTTTCGTGCCGGCCACCGCCTGCGAGCTGTCGCTGGTCGATCGCATCTTCACCCGCATCGGCTCGAGCGATGATCTGGCTGGCGGCCGCTCCACCTTCATGGTGGAGATGAGCGAAACCGCCAACATCCTGCACAACGCCAGCGAACGCAGCCTGGTGCTGATGGACGAAGTCGGCCGTGGTACCAGTACCTTCGATGGTCTGTCGCTGGCCTGGTCGGCGGCCGAGCACCTGGCGCGCCTGCGTGCCTTCACCCTGTTCGCCACTCACTACTTCGAACTGACGGTATTGCCTGAAAGTGAGCCCGTGGTGGCCAACGTGCACCTCTCGGCCACCGAGCACAACGAACGCATCGTTTTCCTCCATCATGTGCAGCCCGGACCGGCGAGCCAGAGCTACGGCCTGGCGGTGGCACAACTGGCGGGCGTGCCGGGCACGGTGATCAGCCGCGCGCGCGAGCACCTGGCGCGCCTGGAAGCCACCAGCCTGCCGCACGATCTTCCACGCCAGGAGCCCGGCCAACCCCAGGTCCCGATGCAAAGCGACCTGTTCGCCAGCGTGCCGCATCCACTGATAGAGCAACTGCACAAGATCAATCCGGATGATCTGACGCCACGCAAGGCCCTCGAGCTGTTATATGCATGGAAGACGCAGGTCTAACGCTCAATACAACAAACTGCTAGAATCGCGCGCAATTTTACGACTGCCCGGTTTACAGCCTGAGCCGCGGCCATAGACAGAGCGCCTGGCAGCCCTTCGCAGAAAGAGCCCAGGCCGCCGCCCGAGGAGAGAATCAGAATGACCTTCGTCGTCACCGACAACTGCATCAAGTGCAAATACACCGACTGCGTGGAAGTCTGCCCGGTGGATTGCTTCTACGAAGGCCCGAACTTCCTGGTCATTCACCCGGACGAGTGCATCGACTGCGCCCTGTGCGAGCCGGAGTGCCCTGCGCAGGCTATCTTCTCCGAAGACGAGGTGCCGGAGGATCAGCAGGAGTTCATCGAACTGAACGCCGACCTGGCCGAAGTGTGGCCGAACATCACTGAGAAGAAAGACGCCCTGCCGGACGCCGAAGAGTGGGATGGCGTGAAGGACAAGCTGCAGCACCTGGAGCGCTGAGTTATCCCAGAAATACGAAGACCCGCCATGTGCGGGTCTTTTACTTTTACGGCCATTGCTCTCGCGGGCGACCCGCGGGACGTAGCAGAAATAGCGGACAAAAAAAGGGGCGGCTCGCGCCGCCCACTTTTATTCCCTAATCCCTTTGTTTCCCAACTCATCGTCCTGATGAATCGCTTCTTGCGATGTTCCTGATCATCATCCTGATGACCTGTGCTTGTCCCTGAGCACGGTTGTGATATTAGCGGTTCCAGAATCACATACAACCCGACTGAAATACGTTAAGCCCGTTCGATATAAATTAAATTTCCTTTAAAAACATATAATTAAATAAAACAAACCGCTTAGCGACAGTCCTTTTCAGCACAAAGTCTGACAGCGCCTGTGAGCAATGGCTTACATGAGAGCGCATAAAAAACCCGGCCGGAGCCGGGTTCATGATCAAGGCGACAACTCACTGGAACAGCGCGTCACTGGACAGGCCATTCTTCTCCAGGATTTCGCGCAGGCGCTTGAGCGCTTCGACCTGGATCTGGCGTACACGCTCACGCGTCAGGCCGATCTCCTGGCCTACCTCTTCCAGCGTACAGCTCTCATGCCCACGCAGACCAAAACGACGCACGACGACTTCGCGTTGCTTATCGGTCAAGTCCGACAACCACTGATCGATACTCTGCGACAGATCATCATCCTGCAGCAGCTCGCAGGGATCGGTCGGACGATCATCGGTCAGGGTGTCGAGTAGCGTCTTGTCCGAGTCCGGACCGAGCGAGACATCTACCGAAGACACCCGCTCGTTGAGGCCAAGCATACGTTTGACCTCACCCACCGGTTTCTCCAGCAGGTTGGCAATTTCTTCCGCGGAAGGCTCATGATCCAGCTTCTGGGTCAGCTCACGAGCCGCACGCAGATAGACGTTGAGCTCCTTGACCACATGAATCGGCAAACGGATGGTTCGCGTCTGGTTCATGATCGCCCGTTCGATGGTCTGGCGGATCCACCAGGTGGCATAAGTCGAAAACCGGAACCCCCGCTCCGGATCGAACTTCTCCACGGCACGAATCAGGCCCAGGTTACCCTCCTCGATCAGATCGAGCAGAGAGAGACCACGATTGACGTAACGCCTGGCGATTTTCACGACCAGACGCAGATTGCTCTCGATCATGCGCTTGCGCCCGGCTGGATCGCCCTTCTGCGCCAGGCGCGCGAAGTGCACTTCCTCTTCGGGAGTGAGCAGGGGAGAGAAACCTATTTCGTTGAGGTAAAGCTGAGTGGCGTCTAGCGCCCGGGTGTAGTCGATGTACTTGTGCTGCTTGGAAGGTGTGGCGCTCTTGGCCTTGGTACGCGTGACCGGTGCTTCCAGGTCATCGCCCTGAACCTCGCCGAAAACGATGCCGGGCTCCATGAGGAGCAGTTCATCGTCGACGTCAAACTCCGGCGCTTCTTTTTTGATGAGAGCCATTGTTGTTGTCCTTAGCTGAGTTCGACAACAGACTCTGGCGGAACCGTCCTGGCCACACCTGAGCCCGTCCCTCCTACGTGATGGAACGGGTCAGCGGCGGATCAACGACGTGGCAGATATTGCAGCGGGTCGACAGGTTTACCTTGGCGGCGAATCTCGAAGTGCAGCTTCACCCGGTCGGCCCCTGTGGACCCCATTTCGGCAATGCTTTGCCCGGCTTTGACCTGCTGCCCCTCCCGTACCAACAACCTGCGGTTATGACCGTAAGCACTTACGTAGGTATCGCTGTGCTTGATGATGATCAACTCGCCGTAGCCCCGCAAACCACTCCCGGCGTACACCACCGATCCATCAGACGCAGCTAAAACAGGCTGTCCTAATTCCCCGGCGATATCAATTCCTTTATTCAAACTACCGTTTGACGAAAAACGACTGATCACCGCGCCCTGTGTCGGCCAGGACCAACCGCTGGCCGAGCGGCTTACCGGAGTTACAGGGGTGGTCGCCGGTGTATTGGCTACAGGTGGCCGGGCCGGCTGAGTGGCAGGCGGCGCCGTCACCGCAACGGGCGGACGACTCTGCGCCGGTTGGGTAACCACCGGGGAAGTGGGCGCAGACGGTGCCGAGGTTACAACTGGCTGACTGCTACCGACCGGGCGATTGTCGAAACGGATCGTCTGGCCAACACGAATGATGTAGGGATCGCGTAAACCGTTGTGCGCAGCCAGCGCTTTCCAGTCCCAGCCGAAACGAAATGCAATGGAATAGAGGGTATCGCCACGCTGCACGACATAGTGGCCGTTACGCACGGGCTGACGCTGCACCACCGGAGCCCGCCCCTGGTTCTGCCCGCGATCGACCACTTGCACCCCACCAGGAGGCGAGCTGACGCAACCAGCCAATGCCGAGGCAGCAAGCATGGCGAGCGGCAGACGAAAGACTGCAACTGCGCGGACTAGCACGTGAAGGACGGTGCAACTCACCCAACTGCTCCCTGAATGATTCCGAGTACGGCGACCATTGTGCCGTATTTATTCGGTGCGGCCAGCATCGACCGGCCGGCGACCCGCCAGCCATTCCAGGCCCAGCACCAATACGATACCGCCTATTGCCAGCGCCACGGCGAGTAACAGCTGCGGGTCCTGGCCGCTGATATCGGCGAAATGCGCAGGCAGCAAGTTGTTCTGCAACAGTGGCACCTGCTCACCCTTGCTGTCGACACGCCAGGTCAGCGTTTCCTTCCAGGGCCAGACCTTGTTCAGGGATCCAAGCATCAGCCCACTGAGAAACGCCAGGCTGACGTCCCGCCAGCGCGACAATAGCCAGCTGAGCAAGCGCGCAAAACTGAGGATACCCACCAGGCAACCACTGGCGAAAACCGCCAGGACCAGCAGATTGAGGTCTTTCACCGCGCCCAGCACGACCGAGTAAAGGCCGAGCAGCAGCAGGATGAAACTGCCCGAGATACCCGGCAGGATCATTGCGCAGATGGCGATGGCACCAGCCAGGAACAGCGTCGGCAGATCACTGCCCCATTGCATGGGCGCCGCGACGGTGATCCAGTAGGCAAATGCCAGGCCGAGCAAGAAGCTCACCACCCTGCTCCAGTTCCAGCGCCCGATTTCGCGCCCCACCAGATAGGTGGACACCAGAATCAATCCGAAGAAGAACGACCACACCGGAATCGGATGATGTTCCAGCAAATAGGTGATCAGGCGAGCGAAGGTCAGGATACTGGTGAGGATGCCGCACAGCAGCACCAGCAGAAAGGTCGCATTGGCCATCCGCCAGGCGTCCTTGATGCGACCACGCAACAGCAACAGGAGCGCTTCGGGAATGCTGGCAATGGAACGCAGAAGCTCGTCATAAATGCCACTGACGAAGGCGATGGTGCCGCCGGAAACGCCAGGCACGACATCGGCAGCGCCCATGGCCATGCCCTTGGCGTAGAGCAGGAAATGTTTCTTCATGGATCCTTCCAGAGCGATAGAGCGATCAGGCCAGCGGCCCGTTGAGTAGCGGCACGAAGCGCACCGCGTCCAGCACATGACGGGAAAAACCATCCTCTTCACGCACGATCAGCAGCAATTGCTGCACATCGCCGCTGCCCACCGGAATGACCAGGCGTCCACCTGGCGCCAGCTGATCGAGCAGGGCCTGTGGCACTTGCGCGGCGGCAGCCGTGACGATGATGCCGTTGTACGGGCCGAGCGCATTCCAGCCTTCCCAGCCGTCCCCCCAGCGAAAGACCACGTTGCGCAACTTGAGTTCGGCCAGACGCTCCTTGGCTCGGTCCTGCAGCACCTGAATGCGCTCCACCGAGAACACCCGCTCCACCAGTTGCGCCAGCACGGCGGTCTGGTAGCCGGAGCCAGTACCGATCTCCAGAACCTTGTCCAGCGGCCCGGCCGCCAGCAACAGCTCGGTCATGCGACCGACCATGTACGGCTGGGAAATGGTCTGGTTATGCCCGATGGGCAGCGCAGTGTCTTCATAGGCACGGTGCGCCAGCGCCTCATCGACGAACAGGTGACGCGGGGTACGGCGGATTACTTCCAGTACGCGCGCGTTCGACAGCCCTTCCTCATAGAGGCGCTGGATCAATCGTTCACGGGTGCGCTGCGAGGTCATGCCGATCCCGCTGCGCTGCATGTCGTCCTGGCCACGCATCAGAAGATGCCCTCCAACCAGCCATCCATAGTTTCGAGAGCCTCATTGAACGTGCGATCAAGCCGTAGCGGCGTGATCGAAACATAGCCTTGCATCACGGCGTGGAAATCGGTGCCCTGGCTGCCGTCCTCGACATCGCCGGCAGCCGCGATCCAGTAGCCTTCCTTGCCACGCGGGTTGACCACCTTGACCGGAGCTGCCGCGCGTGCGCGGTGACCGAGGCGGGTCAGTTGCACACCACGGATATGTTCGAGCGGCAGGTTAGGCACGTTGACGTTGAGCACGGTGCGCGGCGGCAACTCGAGGCGCTCGTGCGCCTCGACCAGCTTGCGGGCGAAATAGGCGGCGGTCGGCAGGTTGTCGGGAAGACGCGACAACAGCGAAAAGGCGAAAGCCGGCTTGCTCAGGAAGCGACCTTCCAGCGCCGCGGCGACGGTGCCGGAATAGAGCACGTCATCACCCAGGTTGGCGCCCAGGTTGATGCCGGAGACGACCATATCCGGGGTCTGCTCGAGCAAGCCGTTGAGCCCCAGGTGCACGCAGTCGGTCGGCGTGCCGTTGAGGCTGATGTAACCGTTGGCCAAAGCCATCGGATGTAGCGGACGGTCGAGCGTCAGCGCACTGCTGGCACCGCTGCGGTCTTCGGCTGGGGCGATCACCACACACTCGGCGTAGTCGGCCAGCGCCTGGTGCAACGCGGCGATACCGGGCGCGTTCACCCCGTCGTCGTTGGAAATCAGAATTCGCATGGAGTATCCGTCTGCCCTGCTGGCACCAGATCGAGCAATTCACGCACCACCACGGTGGCGAAACACCCGGCCGGCAGGACGAATGCAAGTTGCAGAATATCGGGCTCGGGATAATGCCATGACAGGCCGCCGATGGGGAGGCGCATAATTCGCCGTTCGTGCGCCATGTCCGCCTTGATCAGCCATTGCACCAGTTGTGCCGCCTCGTCGGCCACACTTTGCTCCAGCAGTTGGGTGCTGCCGCCGGTCGGCAGCGGTCCATCCCCCCAGAGCGGGGCAGTGGGATGCAGATCGAGAATGGCCAGGCGCGGATCACTGCATTCAGCCTCACCCGCCATGAAGAAACTGCGACTGCCGGTAAAGGCCAGCAGATCGCCAATCTGCGCCTGATTCCAGGTACCGGCGGCAACGCGCCTGGCCAGCACCTGGTTGAACAGGTAACTGCGCGCAGCCGAAAGCAAGCGCGAGCGCAGATTGCGCTGCACTGGCAGCTCCTGGCGCGAGGCAAAATCACGCGCCTGCTCGACATTGCCGCCATCGAAACCGAAACGCTGCAAACCGAAGTAGTTCGGCACGCCCTGCTCGGCGATACGCTGCAGGCGCCGCTCAAGTGCTTCGCGATCCGCATCGAGCGCGGTCAAGCGCAGGGTGAAGCCGTTGGCGGAATGGGCGCCGCGCTGCAACTTGCGGTTATGCCGCTGGCTGCGCAGGATGACCAGATCATCGCCTTGCGCAGCCGCCAGTTCGGGATCTGCCTTGCCCGGCAGGTGCAGGCTGAACCACTGCCGGGTCAGCGCCTGGCGATCCTTGAGCCCGGCGTAACTGACCGCCTTGAGCGGCAAGCCGGCAGCACGGGCGATCCGCCGCGCCGCCTCTTCGGTATTCAGGCCACGCTTCTCCACCCACAGCCAGAGGTGCTCGCCCTGGCCCGTGAGCGGGATGTCGAGCACCTCATCGACCTGGAAATCCTCGGCCGTGGCCTTGAGCACGGCACGCCCACAGGCCTCACCATGGGCGCGCGGCCCCAGCAGTTGCAGCTCGTTCATGCCTTGACCAGCAAGGCGACGGCGTGCACCGCAATACCTTCCTCACGCCCGGTAAAGCCGAGCGTCTCGGTGGTGGTAGCCTTGACGTTGACTTGGTCAAGCTCGATGCCGAGGTCTTCGGCAATGCACTCGCGCATGCTCTGGATATGCGGCGCCATCTTCGGCGCCTGGGCGATGATGGTGGCGTCGACGTTGCCCACCGCATAGCCCTTGCCACGCACCAAGCCCACCACATGACGCAACAGCACACGACTGTCGGCGCCCTTGAAGGTCGGATCGGTATCGGGGAAATGTCTGCCGATGTCACCCAACGCCACCGCACCGAGCAGGGCATCGCTCAGCGCATGCAGCAGCACGTCGCCATCGGAATGAGCGACAAGACCGAATTTATGGGGAATCCGTACACCACCCAGGGTGATGAAATCGCCTTCGCCGAAGCGGTGTACGTCATAGCCATGACCGATACGCATAAAGAACAACGCCCTGAAAAAGTCAGGGCGTGATTCTACATGCACAAGCCGCCGTAGGGGGCGCCAAGCACACCGTCTGGCGTCGGCATCGCGCAATGCTGCGCACGGCACGCTACACCAACGCGTCAGCGTGATGACGCAGATGATCGTCGATGAAGCTGGCGATGAAGTAATAGCTGTGGTCATAGCCTGGCTGCATGCGCAGAGTCAGCGGATGACCGGCGGCCTTGGCCGCAGCCTGCAGCGCCTGCGGCTTGAGCTGACCTTCGAGGAAATCATCGCGATCCCCCTGGTCGACCAGGATCGGTAGCTTCTCGTCAGCTTCGGCGATCAGCACGCTGGCATCCCACTCACGCCAGCGCGAACGCTCGTCACCCAGGTACAGGGAGAACGCCTTCTCCCCCCAGGGGCAGTTCATCGGATTGCTGATCGGCGAAAAGGCCGATACTGACTGATAACGCCCCGGGTTCTTCAGCGCACAGATCAACGCACCGTGACCGCCCATGGAGTGACCGGCGATGCCACGCTTGTCCGAGACGGGGAAGTTGGCCTCGATCAGTGCCGGCAGCTCCTGCACCACGTAGTCGTACATGCGGTAGTGGCGCGCAAAGGGTTCCTGGGTGGCATTGACATAGAAACCTGCGCCGAGGCCGAAGTCATAGGCGCCATTGGCGTCGTCGGCCACGCCTTCGCCACGCGGGCTGGTGTCCGGCGCGACGATGATCAACCCCAGCTCGGCCGCCATGCGCTGGGCGCCGGCTTTCTGCATGAAATTCTCATCGGTACAGGTCAGGCCGCTCAGCCAGTACAGCACTGGCAACTTGGCGCCCTGCTCGGCCTGCGGTGGCAGATAGACGGCGAACACCATGTCGCAGTTGAGACTGCTGGAACGATGGCGATAGCGCTTGTGCCAGCCGCCAAAGCTCTTGTTGCTGGAAACGATTTCGAGGGTCATGAGCCGCTCCGTAGGGTGCGCCATGCGCACCAAGGGGTTGCAGTGCGCACAGGGCACCCCGCGAGAATTCGTGCGGCCATGAGGCCGCACGGCGTTTCATCAGAAATGGATGACGGTACGGATACTCTTGCCTTCGTGCATCAGCTCGAACGCTTCGTTGATCTGATCCAGCCCCATGTTGTGGGTGATGAAGGTATCCAGCGGGATTTCGCCTTTCTGCGACTTCTCGACATAGCTGGGCAGCTCGCTGCGCCCCTTGACCCCGCCGAAGGCACTGCCGCGCCAGACACGACCGGTAACCAGTTGGAACGGACGGGTGCTGATCTCGGCACCGGCCGGCGCCACGCCGATGATGGTCGACTCGCCCCAGCCCTTGTGGCAGCACTCCAGCGCAGCGCGCATCAGTTGCACGTTGCCGATGCACTCGAAGCTGTAATCGACGCCACCGTCGGTCATCTCGACGATGACTTCCTGGATCGGCTTGCTGTGCTCCTTCGGGTTGACGAAATCGGTGATGCCCAGTTCACGTGCCACGGCTTCCTTCGCCGGGTTGATGTCGATACCGATGATGCGCGAAGCCTTGGCCATCTTGGCGCCGATGATCGCAGCCAGACCGATGCCGCCCAGACCGAAGATGGCCACGGTGGAGCCTTCGGTGACCTTGGCAGTATTGAGCACGGCACCGATACCGGTGGTCACGCCGCAACCGAGCAGGCAGACCTTGTCTAGCGGCGCCTCCTTCGGGATCACCGCAACCGAGACTTCCGGCAATACGGTGTATTCGGAGAAGGTCGAACAGCCCATGTAGTGGTAGATCGGCTCACCGTTGTAGCTGAAACGGGTGGTGCCGTCCGGCATCAGGCCCTTGCCCTGGGTAGCGCGCACCGAGCTGCACAGGTTGGTTTTCTGCGACTTGCAGAATTTGCACTCCCCGCACTCGGCGGTGTACAGCGGAATCACATGGTCGCCGACCTTCACCGACGTCACACCCTCACCTACCGCCTCGACGATGCCACCGCCCTCGTGGCCCAGCACGCAGGGGAACACGCCTTCGGAGTCCTGACCGGACAGGGTGTAAGCATCGGTATGGCAAACGCCAGTGGCGACGATGCGCACCAGCACTTCACCGGCCTTCGGCGGCTCGACATCGATCTCGACGATCTTCAGCGGCTCGTTGGGCGCGAAAGCGACGGCAGCACGGGACTTGATCATGAAAGCTCTCCTGAGCGTTGCGAAAGTGCCGAGCAGTCTAGAACAACGGCTTGAAGAGATAATTCAACAGATATAAAAACATTATTGCCACACAGGGATAATATGCTCATCCGTCAATGACACTGGAGCAAACCATGAGTCGCTGGGAAGGACTCGACGAGTTCGTCGCAGTCGCCGAATGTGGCCAGTTCAGCGCCGCCGCCGAGCGACTGGGACTGTCCACTTCGCAAGTCAGCCGCCAGGTGGCGCGCCTGGAGGACCGCCTGCAGAGTCGCCTGTTCTACCGCAGCACGCGTCGCGTGGCGCTGACCGAGGCCGGGCAACTGTTCCTGCAGCATTGCCAGCGCCTGCAGGATGCGCGCGAAGAAGCGCTGCGGGCAGTCGGCGACCTCGGAGCGGAGCCCAAGGGGCTGCTGCGCATGACCTGCGCGGTGGCCTATGGCGAGCGCTTCATCGTGCCGCTGGTGAATGACTTCATGGCTCGTCACCCGCAGCTGCGGGTGGAGATCGAACTATCCAACCGCCAGTTGGACCTGCTGCACGAAGGGCTGGACCTGGCCATTCGCCTGGGGCGCCTGCAAGACTCACGACTGATGGCGGCACGCCTGGCGCCTCGGGAAATGTACCTGTGCGCGGCGCCGGAATACCTGCAGCGCTATGGCCGGCCACACTCGTTGTCGGAACTGGCCCGCCACAACTGCCTGATCGGCAGCAGCGATCACTGGAGCTTTGCCGAGAACAGCCGGGAAACTCAGGTTCGAGTACAAGGCAACTGGCGCTGCAACAGCGGCCAGGCCGTGCTTGATGCGGCGTTGCGTGGGTTCGGCTTGTGCCAACTACCGGACTACTACGTGCTGGAATACCTGCGCAGCGGGCGACTGATCTCCCTGCTGGAACAGCATCGCCCACCGAATACCGCGGTCTGGGCGCTCTATCCGCAACAACGCCACCTCTCGCCGAAGATCCGTCAGCTTATCGACTCGTTGCGCCTGGGGCTCAGTCAGCGTGACGAGTACGCCGCGCCCGCCCGAGACGCTGCAACAACCTTGTCGCCCAGCTGAACCGTCATGGAATGTCACAAGCCGGAGCGAAACTTGGACGGGGCGACCGCGTCACAACCAATGCCCCCCGCCAAACGGGGCCTCACGAACTCCCAGCATGAGGAAATGGTTATGCAGGTTCTGGTCAACAGCGGTAAGCACGTCGCCTCGTCGATGGCCTTCAAGGAAGACATCAGCAGCCGCATCCGCAACAAGCTGCAACGCTACGAGGATCACCTCACCCGGATCGAAGTCCACCTTTCCGACGAGAACGCACTCAAGAGCGGCCCCCAGGACAAACGCTGCAAGGTCGAGGCACGGATGAAAGGACGTGACCCAATGACGGTATCCCATGACGCCGAAGAACTGCATCAAGCCATTGATGGCGCCATGAACAAGCTGACTAACGCACTGGATCGCAACCTGGGCAAGGACGCCAAGCGCTGGACCCATTGACGCCTCAATCGACTCAGTGGCCGCGCGGCCATAGCGACTGCAGATAATGCAAATCTTCCGGGCGGGTGACCTTGAGGTTGTCCGCCCGCCCCTCGATCAGGCGCGGCGACTGCCCTGCCCATTCCATGGCCGAAGCTTCATCGGTGACCGCTACCTGCGCCTGCAGGGCCTGGCTCAGCGCCTGATGCAGCGCGCCAAGTCGGAACATTTGCGGCGTGTAGGCCTGCCAGATCACGCTGCGATCCACGGTCTGCGCCACTCGGCCGTCTGCACTGGCACGCTTGAGTGTATCGCGCGCCGGCACGGCCAGCAGGCCGCCCACCGGATCATCGGCCAGGCTTACCAACAGGCGGTCCAGGTCTTGCCTGGCGAGATTGGGACGCGCAGCGTCATGCACCAGCACCCAGTCCTCGGCTCCTGCGCCCTCGGCAAGCAACATCTGCAACCCGGCCAGTACCGAGTCGGCCCGCTCACGCCCGCCTGGCGCGCGATGCACACGCGGATCGTTGGCAACCGGGAGTTGCGGCCAGAACGGATCGTCCACCGCCACGCACACCATGGCACCCAGCAAGCTAGGATGATCGAGAAAGCAATGCAGGCTGTGTTCGAGAATGCTGCGACCGGCAATCTGCAGGTACTGCTTGGGGCGGTCGGCGGCCATCCTCGCACCGACGCCAGCGGCTGGAATCACCAGCCAGAATGGGATTGTCATTCGGTCAGCAGGTAGAGGGTCTCACCCTCTTTGAGCATGCCAAGCTCCTGCCGTGCACGCTCTTCAACGGTCTCCATACCGCGCTTGAGCTCCATCACCTCGGCCTCGAGGATGCGGTTGCGCTCCAACAGGCGCTCGTTCTCGCCTTGTTGCTCGGCGATCTGCTGCTGCAGGCGGCTTACCTGGGCAAGACTGCCCTCGCCGACCCACAGACGATACTGCAGACCGGCAAGCAGCAGGATCAGCACGATGAACAGCCAATACGGACTACGCATGGAGCGGCTCGCAGATTGAGTCATCGGCATGGTAGGGGCTGCGTTCATGCTTGAAAAGAAGCCGACTGATGAGTGACATGGGGTTTCTGTACCTGCATCCGTGCAATGGTTCCCAAAGATCGACGAAGCGTCCACGAAAAAGGGCGACTTGCGTCGCCCATCTTCAGACTAAAACGATCTCGCGAGCTAGAGACCTACAAGGCAAAAACAGGCGAGGAAGCGCAGTTTACTGAAGTAAATGAGCATTCCGAGCCTGTTTTTAACGCGGTAGGGCCGACGCGCAGCAGATCGTGATCAGCCGCGGAACTCGGCACGGCCCTTGTAGGGTGCCTTGCCACCAAGCTGTTCTTCGATGCGCAGCAACTGGTTGTACTTGGATACGCGGTCGGAGCGGCACAGCGAGCCGGTCTTGATCTGACCAGCGGCAGTACCCACAGCCAGGTCGGCGATGGTGCTGTCTTCGGTTTCGCCGCTGCGGTGCGAGATCACCGCAGTGAAGCCGGCTGCCTTGGCCATCTGGATGGCTTCCAGGGTCTCGGTCAGCGAGCCGATCTGGTTGAACTTGATCAGGATCGAGTTGCCGATCTTCTCGTCGATACCGCGCTTGAGGATCTTGGTGTTGGTGACGAACAGGTCGTCGCCAACCAGCTGTACCTTCTCGCCGATCTTGTCGGTCAGCACCTTCCAGCCAGCCCAGTCGGATTCGTCCATGCCGTCTTCGATGGAGATGATCGGATAACGCTGGGTCAGGCCGGCCAGGTAGTCGGCGAAACCAGCGGCGTCGAAGACCTTGCCTTCGCCTTCCAGGTCGTACTTGCCGTCCTTGAAGAACTCGCTGGAGGCGCAGTCCAGAGCCAGGGTCACGTCGTCACCCAGCTTGTAGCCAGCGTTGGCAACAGCTTCGGCGATGGCAGCCAGGGCATCTTCGTTGGAGGCCAGGTTCGGCGCGAAGCCGCCTTCGTCACCCACGGCGGTGTTCAGGCCACGGGCCTTGAGCACGGCCTTGAGGTGATGGAAGATTTCGGCGCCCATGCGCAAGGCATCGGCGAAATTCTTGGCACCCACCGGCTGCACCATGAATTCCTGGATGTCGACGTTGTTATCGGCATGCTCGCCACCGTTGATGATGTTCATCATCGGCACCGGCATGGAGTAGACGCCCGGGGTGCCGTTGAGGTCGGCGATGTGCGCGTACAGCGGCACGCCCTTGGCCTGGGCAGCGGCCTTGGCAGCGGCCAGGGACACGGCGAGGATGGCGTTGGCGCCCAGCTTGGCTTTGTTCTCGGTACCGTCGAGTTCGATCATCGCGCGGTCCAGCGCCTGCTGATCAGCCGCGTCCTTACCCAGCAGCAGGTCGCGAATCGGGCCGTTGATGTTGGCGACGGCTTTCAGCACGCCCTTGCCCAGGTAACGGCTCTTGTCACCGTCACGCAGCTCAAGCGCTTCGCGCGAGCCAGTGGAGGCGCCAGACGGAGCGCACGCGCTGCCGACAATGCCACCTTCCAGAATTACATCGGCTTCCACGGTGGGGTTGCCACGGGAGTCGAGAACCTCACGACCCTTGATGTCGACGATCTTTGCCATTCTTGATAACGCTCCAAAGGTTGACGATAAGACGGCAGCAGCAGGCTGCACTGGGCCGTCGCTGCCCGAGGGCAGATCGACGGCTCACTCTGACTCACGGGTCAGGGGGATTTTTCTCGGGCGGCACTTTACCGGATTGCGTGCGGTTCAGGCAGTCTCGATTGGCGGAAAACTCTTCACCAGATCATCGAGCTGCTTGAGCTGGCTGAGGAAAGGCTCCAGCTTGTTCAGGCGCAAGGCGCACGGGCCGTCGCACTTGGCGTTCTCCGGATCCGGATGCGCCTCCAGGAACAAACCAGCCAGCCCCTGGCTCATGCCGGCCTTGGCCAGGTCGGTGACCTGGGCACGACGACCGCCAGCGGAGTCGGCGCGACCACCCGGCATCTGCAGGGCGTGGGTCACATCGAAGAACACCGGGTACTCGAACTGCTTCATGATGCCGAAGCCGAGCATGTCCACCACCAGGTTGTTATAACCGAAGGAGGACCCACGCTCGCAGAGGATCAACTGATCGTTACCGGCCTCTTCGCACTTGGTCAGGATGTGCTTCATTTCCTGCGGGGCGAGGAACTGCGCCTTCTTGATGTTGATCACCGCACCGGTCTTGGCCATGGCCACCACCAGGTCGGTCTGCCGCGAGAGGAAGGCCGGCAACTGGATGATGTCGCACACCTCGGCCACGGCAGCGGCCTGATGCGGCTCGTGCACGTCGGTGATCACCGGCACGCCGAAGGTCTTCTTCACTTCCTCGAAGATCTTCATGCCCTCTTCCAGGCCCGGGCCGCGGAAGGAGGTGATGGAAGAACGATTGGCCTTATCGAAGCTGGCCTTGAACACGTAGGGGATGCCGAGCTTCTCGGTCACCCGCACGTATTCCTCGCAGGCCTGCATGGCCAGGTCACGCGACTCGAGCACGTTGATGCCGCCGAACAGCACGAAAGGCTTGTCATTGGCGATCTCGATATCGCGAACCTTGATGATCTTCTGCGCCATGGATCAGACCTTCTTCGCTTTTTGCGCCAACGCGGCGTTGACGAAACCACTGAACAGCGGATGACCGTCGCGCGGCGTGGAGGTGAATTCCGGGTGGAACTGGCAGGCAACGAACCACGGATGATCCGGGGCCTCGACCACTTCGACCAGCGCGCCGTCGCCAGAGCGGCCAGTGACCTTCAGGCCAGCCTCGGTCAGCTTCGGCAGCAGGTTGTTGTTGACCTCATAACGGTGGCGATGACGCTCGACGATCACGTCCTTGCCATAGCAATCGTGTACCTTGGAGCCGCCCTGCAGTTGGCAATCCTGCGCCCCTAGGCGCATGGTGCCGCCCAGATCGGAGGTTTCGCTGCGCTGCTCGGTGGCACCGGTTGCGTCCTGCCACTCGGTGATCAGACCGACCACCGGATGCTGGCTGGCCATGTCGAATTCGGTGGAGTTGGCGTCGGTCCAGCCCACCACGTTGCGGGCGTACTCGATCACCGCGACCTGCATGCCGAGGCAGATACCCAGATAAGGGATCTTGTTCTCGCGAGCGTACTGCACGGTCTTGATCTTGCCTTCCACGCCGCGCAGACCGAAGCCGCCCGGTACCAGAATGGCGTCCACGCCCTCAAGCAGCGCAGTGCCCTGGTTCTCGATGTCTTCGGAGTCGATGTAGCGCAGGTTGACCTTGGTACGGTTCTGGATGCCCGCGTGACTCATCGCTTCGATCAGCGACTTGTAGGCGTCCAGCAGTTCCATGTACTTACCGACCATGGCGATGGTGACTTCTTTTTCCGGGTTGAGCTTGGCATCGACCACGCGATCCCACTCGGACAGGTCGGCACCGCCGCACTCCAGGCCGAAACGCTCGACGACGAAGTCGTCCAGCCCCTGGGCATGCAGCACGCCTGGGATCTTGTAGATGGTATCGACGTCTTCCAGGCTGATCACCGCACGCTCTTCAACGTTGGTGAACAGGGCGATCTTGCGACGCGAGGACACGTCGATCGGGTGGTCGGAACGGCACACCAGCACGTCAGGCTGCAGGCCGATGGAACGCAGCTCCTTGACCGAATGCTGGGTCGGCTTGGTCTTGGTCTCGCCGGCGGTGGCGATGTAGGGCACCAGGGTCAGGTGCATCAGCATGGCGCGCTTGGCGCCCACTTCCACGCGCAGCTGGCGGATGGCCTCTAGGAACGGCTGCGACTCGATGTCGCCAACGGTGCCGCCGATTTCCACCAGGGCCACGTCGGCATCGCCGGCACCCTTGATGATGCGACGCTTGATCTCGTCGGTGATGTGCGGAATGACCTGGATGGTCGCACCCAGATAATCACCACGGCGCTCCTTGCGCAGTACGTCTTCGTACACACGGCCGGTGGTGAAGTTGTTGCTCTTGGTCATCGTGGTGCGGATGAACCGCTCGTAGTGACCCAGGTCGAGGTCGGTCTCGGCGCCGTCGTGGGTGACGAACACCTCACCGTGCTGGAACGGGCTCATGGTGCCCGGATCGACGTTGATGTAAGGGTCCAGCTTGAGCATGGTGACCTTCAGGCCCCGCGCCTCCAGGATGGCCGCCAGTGAAGCCGAGGCGATGCCTTTCCCCAATGAAGAAACAACACCACCCGTGACGAAGATGTAGCGCGTCATGAAAAACCCTAGAAGTCTGCGTTTAAGCGGTCAGTGCCGCCGGGGAAAGCGAAGGAGCGCCATCGACAACACAATGGCAAGCTCGCCAAGCTCCCTGAGGGAGTCGGCAAAAGCTGTATTAAGACGGGAGCGTAGTCTACCCGAAAGGCCTTACCAGCTCAAACCTTGCTCGCCGATAGGCGGCGACCAGTGCAGACGCACCCCGCTGGCCTCGATTCCTGGCTCTTGCGTCAGGTTCGCCACCGCCATCAGCTCATCGCCATCGAACAACAGCGGCAGGCGTGAGCGCACGAATAAAGGCACGCGCCTTTCATTGAGCAGGCGCTTGAGATCACGCCTGCCACGCCCCGGCACCTGTAGTGACTCACCGCCCTGGCGGTAACGCAGGTGCCAGCGACCTTGCGGCATCTCGCCCTGTAGATGCACATGACCATTGTCGGGAAGTTCGACCAATTCGGAAAACGAGTCGCAGGCTAGATCGAGTGGCTCCAGCGGCCGCAGCCACTCACCACTGAGCCACCAAAGCCGCCCATCGGCGCGGTGCAACTCGCCATCGGCCAGTTTCCAGATCGGCGCCGCATCCGTGGCGGCATCACGCAGGTCACACCAGCCGGCCCAGTGATCGCTATCGGGCAAGCGCGTCAGCGGCGCCAGCCAGTGGCGCAGCAGATTGCGCTGACGCGCATCGCTCAGCGCGGTCACGGCCGACAAATCCAGAGAAGGCAACGGCAGCCAGGGTAAAGCGCAAACGCCACGCGCAGCCAGCAGGTCCGTCCCAGCCAGTTCGTCCAGCAATTGCTGGGCCTCGCTCAAATGGCCGGCACTGCGCGCAAGGCTTGCCGTCACCTGCGGCCAGCGCTCAGCCAGCAGCGGCATCACCTGCCTGCGCAGGAAATTGCGGCTGAAGCGCTCGTCGGCATTGCTCGGATCCTCGACCCAGGCAAGCCCATGACTCTGCGCATAGGCATGCAATTCGGCCCGCGAGCAGCCGAGCAAGGGCCGAAGCAGAGTGCCGCGACCCAATGAGCGACTGGCCGGCATGGCCGCCAGGCCCCGTACGCCAGCCCCGCGCAGTAGACGAAACAGCAGGGTTTCGGCCTGGTCGTCGCGATGCTGGGCGCCTAGCAATACCTCGCCTGAGCCCAACCGCTCAGCGAACGCCGCATATCGCGCCCGCCGCGCGGCCTGCTCCAGGCTGGCCCCTGGCGCCACCTGCACCCTGACGATGTCCAGTGGAATACCCAGCCGCGTGCAAACCTGCGCGCAATGCTCAGGCCAGCCATCAGCCGCCGGCTGCAGCCCATGATGGACATGAATGGCGGACAGCGCTGGCAACTCCTCGTACCTCGCCCAGGCGGCGAGCAGATGCAGCAGCACGCTGGAATCCAGGCCACCGGAGAAGGCGATACGCCAGGCAGGAGCTGTGCGCCAGGGCTGCATGGCCTGGCGCAGGCGAATGGTGAGATCGGTCATCGGCCAAGCTTAAACAACAACGGGCCCGAAGGCCCATTGAGATATGCGCTGAGTGAACTCAGGCGATGCCGTAGCTCATCAAGCGATCGTAACGGCGCTTGAGCAGCGCATCGGTATCGTGCTTCTGCAGGCTGGCGAGCTGCTTGGTCAGCTCCTGGCGGATCGACTCCGATGCTGCGGCCGGATCACGGTGCGCGCCACCCAGCGGCTCGGCGATCACCTGATCGACGATACCCAGATCCTTCAGACGCTCGGCGGTGATGCCCATGGCCTCGGCAGCATCCGGCGCCTTCTCGGCCGTACGCCAGAGGATCGAGGCGCAGCCTTCCGGCGAGATCACCGAGTAGGTGGAGTACTGCAGCATGTTCAGCTGGTCGCAGACGCCAATGGCCAACGCACCGCCGGAACCGCCCTCGCCGATAACGGTGGCGATGATCGGGGTTTTCAGGCGCGCCATCACACGCAAGTTCCAGGCGATGGCCTCGCTCTGGCCACGTTCCTCGGCATCGATACCCGGGTAAGCACCGGGCGTATCGATGAAGGTGAGGATCGGCATCTTGAAGCGCTCGGCCATCTCCATCAGGCGGCACGCCTTGCGGTAGCCTTCTGGACGCGGCATGCCGAAGTTGCGGCGTACCTTCTCGCGCACTTCACGGCCTTTCTGGTGACCGATGATCATCACCGGTTGATCAGCCAGGCGCGCCACACCGCCGACGATGGCGGCGTCGTCGGAGAAGTGACGGTCGCCGTGCAACTCGTCGAACTCGGTGAAGATGTGCTGAATGTAGTCCAGGGTGTAGGGGCGGCGCGGGTGACGCGCGAGCTGCGCGATCTGCCAGCTGGTCAGGTTGCCGAAGATGCTTTCGGTCAGGGCGCTGCTCTTGTCCTGCAGGCGGGCAATCTCGTCGCCGATGTTCAGCGCGTTGTCATTACCAACCAGGCGTAGCTCTTCGATCTTGGCTTGCAGGTCGGCGATCGGCTGTTCGAAATCGAGGAAATTCGGGTTCATAGTCATCCGTCTTGCGTCGACGGCCAAGTGGCCGGGGAGCTGTATCCATTAGGCGCCCTACCTTAAGGGATAGGGCGCAGCGGGTCGACACCCTCGGGTGCCTTTGCTGTCACGAAGAGGAAATTCCCCCCCTCGTATATCAGCGGTAGTGCAAAAAGACGTTGTCGCGCCCGAACTGGTCACGCAATGCCTGAATCAAAGTGTCAGCCGGGTCGATTCGCCAGGCATCGCCGAATTGAAGCAAGGCGCGTGCCTCCTCGCCACTGTAGTCGACGGTCACCGGGCAAGCGCCCTTGTGCTTGCTGCACAACTCGGCCAGCCAGCGCAGGCGATCGCCTTTGAGCGCTTCACTGGCGACCTTGACGCGCAGGCTGTCGGCCAGGCCGGTACGCGCCTCTTCCAGGCTCATCACGCGCTTGGCACGCAGACGCAGGCCACCGGAGAAGTCGTCGTTGCTGACTTCACCTTCGACCACCACCAGCGCATCGTTCTGCAGCAACGCCTGGTTGCTGGCGAAGGCGTCGGCGAACAACGAAGCCTCGATCCTCCCTGATCTGTCATCCAGGGTGATAAAGCCCATCTTGTCGCCCTTCTTGTTCTTCATCACCCGCAGGTTGACGATCATCCCGGCGATGGTCTGGGTGTCACGCGCAGGCTTCAACTCGACGATGCGCTGGCGGGCGAAGCGGCGGATCTCACCTTCGTACTCGTCGATGGGGTGGCCGGACAGGTAGATACCCAGGGTGTCCTTCTCGCCCTTCAGGCGCTCCTTGATCGGCAGCTCGCGCGCCTTGCGATGGTTGGCGTAGACATCCGCCTCTGGTTCGGCGAACAGCCCGCCGAACAGGTCCATGTGGCCACTTTCGGCGCTACGCGCGGTCTGCTCGGCGGACTGCACGGCCTCTTCCATGGAGGCCAGCAGCACGGCGCGGTTCTTGTCCACGCTGGCCTGGTAGGCCTTGAGTTCGTCCTGATAATAGGGGCCGAGGCGATCCAGCGCACCGCTGCGGATCAGCGCCTCGAGGGTGCGCTTGTTGATGCGCTTGAGGTCGACGCGGTTGCAGAAGTCGAACAGGTCCTTGAACGGCCCACCCTCGGCACGGCATTCGACGATGGCCTCGACCGGCCCCTCGCCCACGCCCTTGACCGCGCCAAGGCCGTAGACGATACGACCGTCGTCGTTGACGGTGAACTTGAACTCGGAGACGTTCACGTCCGGCGGGTCGATTCGCAACTTCATGTTGCGGCACTCTTCGACCAGGATCACCACCTTGTCGGTGTTGTGCATATCCGCCGACAGCACCGCCGCCATGAAAGGCGCCGGGTAATGCGCCTTGAGCCAGGCCGTCTGGTAGGAGACCAGACCGTAGGCGGCCGAGTGCGACTTGTTGAAGCCGTAGCCGGCGAACTTTTCCACCAGGTCGAAGATGTTACCGGCCAACTCGGCATCGATGCCGTTGTTGGCGCAGCCCTCGATGAAGCCACCGCGCTGCTTGGCCATTTCCTCGGGCTTCTTCTTGCCCATGGCGCGGCGCAGCATGTCCGCCTGGCCCAGGGTATAACCGCCCATCACCTGGGCGATCTGCATCACCTGCTCCTGATACAGGATGATGCCGTAGGTCGGCTTGAGCACCGGTTCCAGACCAGCGTACTGGTAATCGGGGTGCGGGTAGGACAGCTCGGCGCGGCCGTGCTTACGGTTGATGAAGTCGTCCACCATGCCGGACTGCAGCGGGCCGGGGCGGAACAGCGCCACCAGTGCGATCATGTCTTCCAGGCAGTCGGGCTTGAGCTTCTTGATCAGCTCCTTCATGCCGCGCGATTCGAGCTGGAAGACCGCGGTGGTTTCCGCCTTCTGCAGCATGTCGTAGGTTTTCTTGTCATCCAGCGGGATGAAGTCGATGTTGACCAGTTCCTCGTCCGAGGCGCCGTCGCGCTTCTGGATACGGTGGATGGTCTCCATCGCCCACTTGATGATGGTCAGGGTGCGCAGGCCGAGGAAGTCGAACTTGACCAGGCCGGCCTGCTCGACGTCGTCCTTGTCGAACTGGGTCACCAGGCCGCCGCCCTCCTCGTCGCAGGCGATCGGCGAGAAGTCGGTGAGCTTGGTCGGCGCGATCACCACGCCCCCGGCGTGCTTGCCGGTGCCGCGCACCACGCCTTCGAGCTTGAGCGACATGTCCCAGATTTCCTGGGCCTCTTCGTCATTCTTGAGGAACTCGCGCAGCGGCTCCTCCATCTCGTAGGCCTTCTCCAGGGTCATGCCGACCTCGAAGGGGATCATCTTCGACAGACGGTCGGCCAAGCCGTAGGACTTGCCCTGCGCCCGCGCCACGTCGCGTACCACAGCCTTGGCCGCCATCGAGCCGAAGGTGATGATCTGGCTCACCGCGTTACGCCCGTACTTCTCGGCCACGTAGTCGATCACCCGGTCGCGGCCGTCCATGCAGAAGTCGACGTCAAAGTCGGGCATGGAAATCCGCTCGGGGTTGAGGAAACGTTCGAACAGCAGGTCGTAGGCCAGCGGGTCGAGGTCGGTGATCTTCAGCACGTAGGCCACCAGCGAACCGGCCCCCGAACCACGGCCTGGACCGACCGGCACGCCGTTGTTCTTGGCCCACTGGATGAAGTCCATCACGATCAGGAAGTAGCCGGGGAAACCCATCTGGATGATGATGTCGAGCTCGAAGTTGAGACGGTCGATATAGACCTGCTTCTTCGCCTCGTAATCCGGCGTGTCCTTGGGCAGCAGCACTTCGAGACGCTCTTCCAGGCCCTCGAACGAGGCATGGCGCAGGTAATCGTCGATGCCCATGCCATTGGGCGTAGGGAAGTCCGGCAGGAAATACTTGCCAAGCTGCACGTCGATATTGCAACGCTTGGCGATCTCGACGGTGTTCTCCAGTGCTTCTGGCAGATCGGAGAACAGCTCCCACATTTCTTCGGCGCTTTTCAGGTACTGCTGATCGGAGTAATTGCGCGGCCTACGCGGGTCATCCAAGGTACGCCCCTCGCCGATGCAGACGCGCGTTTCGTGCGCCTCGAAGTCGTCCTGCTTGATGAAGCGCACGTCGTTGGTGGCCACCAGTGGCGCCTCGACACGATCAGCCAGCGCTACGGCGGCGTGCAGATACTCCTCATCACCGACACGGCTGGTGCGCTGCACTTCGAGATAGAAACGATCCGGGAACACCGCCATCCACTCGCGCAGGCGCGTTTCCGCCAGCACTTCGTCACCGCCCAGCAACGCCTGACCGACTTCGCCTTCACGCGCACCGGACAGCGCGATCAGGCCCTCGGCAGCGTCCTTGACCCAGTCACGCTGGATGATCACCAGGTCGTTGCTCTGCCCTTCAGCCCAACCGCGGGAAATCAGCTCGGTGAGATTGCGGTAGCCCTTGGCATTCATCGCCAACAGGGTCAGGCGCGTCAGCGGGCCATCTTCCTCGGCGCTGGCCATCCAGATGTCAGCGCCGCAGATTGGCTTGACCCCGGCCCCCATGGCCGTCTTGTAGAACTTCACCAGCGAGCACATGTTGCTCATGTCGGTGACCGCCACTGCCGGCATGCCGGCCCCCGCGACGGCTTTGATCAGCGGCTTGACCCGCACCAGACCATCGACGAGGGAGTATTCGGTGTGCAGACGCAGGTGGACGAAAGCTTGGGTCATGGGCGGCCTTGCAGGTGAAAACGACAAAGCGCGGATTGTAGCCTAAGAGGGTCTGGCTTAGGGCCAGAGGTTCAGATCGGGGCTGCGATGCAATCGACAGCTACAGGCTCGAGCAACGCGCGCACTGGCGCGAAGGAGCGCCGATGGATGGGCGTCGGCCCCAGGCGTTGCAGGGCTTCCAGGTGAACAGGGGTGGGATAGCCTTTGTGACCGGCAATGCCGTAGCCGGGATAGAGGCGATCCATCTCGACCATCTCGCGGTCGCGGCTGACCTTGGCCAGGATCGAGGCCGCCGCAATTGCCGGAACGCGGCTGTCGCCCTTGACCACCGGTGCACTCGGCACCGCCAGCTTAGGGCAACGGTTGCCGTCGATCAGCGCCAACTTGGGCGTTACGCTCAGCCCCTCTACTGCGCGCTGCATCGCCAGCATGGTGGCATGCAGGATATTCAGGCGGTCGATTTCCTCGACCTCGGCGCGGGCGATGCACCAGGCCAGGGCCTTCTCACGAATCTCGTCAAACAGCAATTCACGGCGCGCCTCAGTGAGCTTCTTCGAGTCGTTCAGGCCGATGATCGGCCGCGCCGGGTCGAGGACCACCGCAGCCGTGACCACGGCACCGCAGAGAGGGCCACGACCGACCTCATCGACACCCGCGACCAGCTCCTCAACCAGCGTGAAGTCGAGCCCCAGCTGCATCAGTCGCGCCCCGCCAGTTTCAACACCGCGTCAGCCGCCGATACCGAGGCATCACGGCGCAGCGCGCGATGGATCACGTCGAAGCCTTCGGTCTGTACCTGACCACCATCGATCAGCGGAGCCACGGCTTGCGCCAGGGCCTCTGGCGTCGCCGCATCCTGAATCAGCTCAGGCACCAGCAGGCGCTCGGCCAGCAGGTTGGGCAGCGAGATATAGGGGCTTTTGACCAGTTGCTTGAGGATGCGATAAGTCAATGGAGCCACACGGTAGGCAACCACCATCGGACGCTTGTACAACAGCGCCTCCAGAGTCGCGGTACCCGAAGCGATCAGCACCGCATCACAGGCCGCCAGCGCCTCATGGGAACGGCCGTTGAGCAGCGTCAGCGGCAAATCCCGTCCGGCCAGCATTTGCTCTAGTTGCTCGCGGCGCTCGGGCGTGGCGCAAGGCAGGAGAAAGCGAACCCCCGGACGAAGTGCACGCAGGCGGATCGCGGCGTCAAGAAACAGCTCACCGAGACGCGCGACCTCGCCACCACGGCTCCCGGGCATCAAGGCAACCACCGGCTCGTCATGCGGCAAATCCAGTGCCGCGCGCGCACCGGCTCGATCAGCCTGTTGCGGGATGGCATCGGCCAGCGGGTGGCCTACGAAGCGCACCGGTACCTGATGTTCATCGTAGAACTGCGCTTCGAAGGGAAACAGAGTCAACATCAGATCGCAGGCTTCACGAATCTTCAAAACCCGCTTCTGCCGCCAGGCCCAGACCGAGGGGCTGACGTAATGCACGGTCTTGATCCCGGCACGGCGCAGCTTGAGTTCCAGGCCCAGATTGAAGTCGGGCGCATCGATGCCGATGAACACATCCGGCTTGGCGGCGATCAGATCACGCGCCAACTGTCGGCGCCGGCCGAGCAGTTCGAAAAGACGGCCGAGCACCTCGACCAGGCCCATGACCGCCAGGCGCTCCATGGGGAAATAGGATTTCAGGCCCTCGGCTTCCATACGCGAACCACCGACACCGATGAACTCGGCGTTCGGATAGCGCTGCTTGATGGCCTGCATCAGGCCGGAACCGAGGATGTCACCGGACGCCTCACCGGCGACCAGTGCGACGCGTAGTGGTCTGGTCATAGGAATCAGCGGGTGATGCCGCGGGTAGAAGCCTGGATGGAATCGCGAAATACCGCTACTTCGGGAAACTGCGCAGCGGACTCGGCCAGCTCACTCAGGGCCTGCTCCACCGTCAGCCCCTGGCGATAGACCAACTTGTACGCCTTGCGCAAGGCCGCAATGGCTTCGGCAGAAAAACCGCGACGGCGCATGCCTTCGAAGTTCATGCTGCGCGCCTCGGCCGGGTTACCGAAGACGGTGACAAACGCGGGTACGTCCTTACCGATGGCGGTACCCATGCCGGAAAAGCTGTGCGCACCAATGCGGCAGAACTGATGTACCAGGGTATAGCCGGACAGGATCGCCCAGTCGTCGACCCAAACGTGGCCGGCCAGCGCCGTGTTGTTGACCAGGATGCAGTGATTGCCGATCACGCTGTCATGGCCGATATGGGCATAGGCCATGATCAGGTTGTGGTTACCAATGGTGGTTTCACTGCGATCCTGCACGGTGCCCCGGTGAATGGTGACACCTTCACGAATCGTGTTGTGATCACCGATCACCAGGCGCGTAGCCTCGCCCTTGTACTTCAGGTCTGGCGTGTCTTCACCGACCGAAGAAAACTGGTAGATGCGATTGTGCTTGCCGATCACGGTCGGCCCCTTGAGCACGACGTGCGGGCCGATGACTGTACCCTCGCCGATTTCCACATCGGGCCCGACAATGCTCCACGGGCCGACGACGACGTCGTCGGCCAATCTGGCACTGGGGTCGATGATCGCGCGAGGGTCAATCGAACTCATAGCTTGCGTTCCGCACAGATGATTTCAGCGGAGCAGACTTCCTTGCCATCGACAGTGGCACGGCACTCGAATTTCCAGATGCTGCGACGATCGCTCAGGTACTTCGCCTCCAGCACAAGCTGATCGCCGGGAGTGACAGGAGAGCGGAAGCGCAGTTTGTCGGAACCGACAAAATAGTACAGGGTGCCATCGGCCGGCTTCACGCCCATCATCTTGAAACCGAGGATACCGGCGGCCTGAGCCATGGCCTCGATGATCAGCACGCCCGGCATGATCGGATGCTCGGGGAAGTGACCGTTGAAGAACGGCTCGTTGATGCTGACATTCTTGTAGGCGCGAACAGTCTTGCCTTCGACGTCCAGGTCCACCACACGATCCACCAGCAGGAACGGATAGCGGTGCGGCAAATATTCACGAATTTCGTTGATGTCCATCATGTCCGGTTAAGCCTGTAAGAAAAGAAAAGAGCACGGTCGCGCCGTGCTCAGGCATCAGATGAGACGTTTGCCGTCTGGGTCACGGCGGCCAGCTGTTTTTCCAGCTCGCGCAGACGCTTGGCCATCTCGTCCAACTGACGAATACGGGCCGCACTCTTCTTCCATTCGCCGGCCGGCTGCATGGCGGTGCCGGAAGAATAGGCGCCCGGCTCGGTGATCGAACGGGTCACCATGGTCATGCCGGTCACGAACACGTTGTCGCATACCTCGATATGACCGACCATCCCCACACCACCAGCGATCATGCAGTTCTTGCCGATCTTGGTGCTGCCGGAGATCCCGCAGCAACCGGCCATGGCCGTGTTGTCACCGACCTGTACGTTGTGCGCGATCATGATCTGGTTATCCAGTTTCACGCCATTGCCGATCAGGGTGTCGGAAATCGCGCCGCGATCCACCGTGGTGTTGGCGCCGATCTCGACATCATCACCGATGGTCACGCCACCGATCTGCGCGATCTTCTGCCAGACGCCCTTCTCGTTGGCGAAACCAAAGCCCTCGCCACCGATCACCGCGCCGGACTGGATGACTACACGCTTGCCGATCTGTACGTCGTGGTACAGCGTCACGCGTGGTGCCAGCCAGCCACCGTCACCAACCACACTACGAGCACCGACCACGCAATGGGCACCGACGCTGACGCCGGCACCGATACGTGCACCGCTTTCGATAACGGCATAAGGGCCAACGCTGGCAGTTGGATCGACCTCTGCGTCAGCGGCGACCTGCGCAGTGGCATGAATTCCGGGAGCAGCCTTTGGCTTGCGATCGAACAGATGCGAGAGCTGGGCGTAGGCCAGATAAGGATTGGCGACGATCAGGGCATCGCCAGCGTAGCCTTCTGCATCAGCTGCCGTCAGCAGCACGGCACCGGCCTGGGTCTGCGTCAGGTATTTGCGGTACTGGGCATTGGCCAGGAAGCTCAACTGTTCGGGCCTGGCCTCCTGCAAGGTGGCCAGGCCCGTGATGACCTTAGCTTCAGCGCCACGCAAGGTGGCGCCAAGGCGCTCGGCCAATTGGCCGAGAGTAACTGTAACAGTCATACTTAACGCATCTGGTTCATGCGCTCGATGACTTGGCGAGTGATGTCGTACTGAGGTTTGACATCGATCACCGCACCGCGCTCGAGCACCAGGTCGAAGTTGCCGTTCTTGATCACTTCCTCGACAGCCTTATCCAGGTTCGGCTTGAGCTTGGCGAGCATCTCGCGGTCAGCGATGGCCTTGGCTTCGTTCAGCTCCTTGGACTGGAACTGGAAGTCGCGTGCCTTCTGCTTGAACTCGAGCTCAAGGCGTTCGCGCTCGGCCTGCTGCATCTTCTCGCCGTCTTTGACCATGCGATCCTGGATGCGCTTGGCATCGCTTTCCAGGGTCTTGAGCTTGTTCAGCTGAGGACCGAACTTCTTCTCGGCATCCACCGCGTAGCGCTTGGCCGCATCCGACTCGAGCAGCGCCATCTGATAGTTCAGCACGGCCACCTTCATCTCGGCGAACGCCGGAGTGGCGATCAGGGCAGCGGTGAACAGAACCAGTTGAGTCAACTTACGCACAATGCACTCCTGCAACAAAACTGTTGGCTTTCGGTGAATGAGTCTTAGAAGGTCTGGCCCAGGGAGAACTGGAATACCTGGGTATCGGCATCATCCGGTTTCTTGATCGGCATGGCCAGGCTGAAACTCAGCGGACCGAGCGCAGTGATCCAGGTCAGACCAACACCCACGGAGCTTGCCAGGTTGCTGAAATCGATATCGCAGCTGTCGCTGAGCTTCTTCTGACTGGACGAGCAGTTGGTGTCGAAGACATTACCCACATCCCAGAACAATGCGGTACGCAACGAGCGTTGATCCTTGACGAACGGCAGAGGGAAGAGCATCTCGACGCCACCCTGCACCAGAACGTTACCACCGAACGGCAGCGGATCTTGATCCGGATCACGCAAGGTACCTGGCTTGTTGCCGCTGCTCGGCGTGCTGCGTGGACCGAGGCTGCTGTCCTTGAAGCCACGAACCGAGTTGAAACCGCCAGCATAGTAGTGCTCGTAGAACGGCAACTCTGCAGTGCTGCCGTAGCTATCGCCATAACCCAGCTGCGTATGGAAACGCAGGGTGTAGTTGTCACTGATCGGTGTGAACACCTGGCCGCGGTAGTCGAGCTTGTAGAACGACAGGTCGCTACCCGGGATGGTGGTTTCCAGCACCAGGCTCTGCGAGTGACCACGGTTGGCCAGCACACCACGGTTCAGGGTCGATTCGGACCAACCGATGGACCCCTTGAAGTTCAGGTAGTTGTCACCCTCTGCGTCGATGAAATCGAAGATTTCGTCGACGGTGTAACGACCGGTGTCGATGCTGTCCTGCTGCACGGTCAGGCCATAGGTCAGGCGCGCGGTCTCGCTGATCGGGTAGCCGATATTGATACCGGCACCCAGGCTGTCCACCGAGTAGCTGGATACGTCGACATCGAGCTCATCGTAGTCGGTGGTGCGGTAGAAGGCGTTGTAACCCAGGCTGACACCATCGACGGTCCAGTAGGGGTCCACGAAACCGAAGCTGTAGCGGGTCTGGTATTCGCTGCGAGTCAGACCGATGCTGACGCGGTTACCGGTACCGAGGAAGTTGTTCTGGCTGATCGAACCACCGAGGATCAGACCGGCATTCTGCGCGAAGCCGACACTGGCGGTGATGGAGCCGGACGGTTGCTCTTCAACGCTGTAGTTGACGTCGATCTGGTCGTCGGTGCCCGGTACCTGAGGGGTTTCGACGTTGACTTCCTTGAAGAAGCCCAGACGCTCCAGACGAACCTTGGACTGGTCGATCAGGTAGGTCGAAGCCCAACCACCTTCCATCTGACGCATTTCGCGGCGCAGCACTTCGTCTTCGGACTTGGTGTTGCCCCGGAAGTTGATGCGGTTGACGTAGGCACGCTTGCCCGGATCGACGAAGAAGGTGATGGAGACGGTGTTGTCCTCGTCGTGCGCTTCCGGCACGCCGTTGACGTTGGCGAAGGTATAACCCTCGTTACCCAGACGGCGAGTGATCAGCTCGCTGGTAGTGGTCATGATCTTGCGCGAGAAGACCTGCCCTTCCTTGACCAGCAGCAGTGCACGCACGTCTTCTTCCGGCACCTTGAGGTCACCGGACAGCTTCACGTCGCGAACGCTGTATTTCTCGCCCTCTTCGACGTTGACAGTGATGTAGACGTGCTTCTTGTCCGGGGTGATGGATACCTGAGTGGAGCTGATATCCATGTTGATGTAGCCGCGGTCCAGGTAGTAGGAGCGCAGACGTTCCAGGTCACCCGAGAGTTTCTCACGCGCGTACTTGTCGTCGTTCTTGAAGAAGGACAGCCAGTTGGTGGTCTTCAGCTCGAACAGATCGACCAGATCTTCATCGGAGAACACGGTGTTGCCGACCACGTTGATGTGGGAGATGGCGGCTACGGTGCCTTCGTTGATGGTGATCTTCAGCGCCACGCGGTTACGTGGCTGCGGAATCACTTCGGCCTCGATCTCGGCCGAATAACGGCCCTGAGCGACATACTGGCGCTGCAGTTCGTTACGCACGCCTTCGAGGGTCGCGCGCTGGAAGATCTCGCCCTCAGCCAGGCCGGACTGGTTCAGGCCCTTGAGCAGATCCTCGGTGGTGATGGCCTTGTTGCCTTCGATCTCGATACCGGAAATGGAAGGACGCTCGACCACGGTGACGACCAGGACGTCGCCATCGCGACCAAGCTGGATGTCCTGGAAGAAGCCGGTACGGAACAGGGAGCGCGTGGCATCGACCAGTTGGCGATCATCGACCTGCTCGCCCACATTGAGCGGCAATGCGCCGAACACACTGCCCGCGGACACCCGCTGCAATCCGTTGACGCGTATATCGGAGATGGTGAAGGACTCGGCGTGAACTTCGGCGATCATCAATGCGGACAGTACCGCAGGTAGCAGCAGACGTTTCATGAAGTCCTTTCTTATTCCAACTGACGATAAAAACTGCCGCTTAAGCGACACTTCTTTTAAATCTTAAGAACGTATTCAGCAATGCTCACAGGCGGCTGAGGTCGTTGACCAGGGCGAGCAGCATGACCCCGATGACCAGACTGATGCCGATCTGCATCCCCCAACCCTGAACCCGCTCAGACAAGGGGCGACCACGCACCCACTCGACCAGATAAAACAGCAGATGCCCACCATCCAGTACGGGAATGGGCAGCAGATTGAGAACCCCCAGGCTAATACTCAGATATGCAAGGAATTTCAGGAAATCCCCCAGCCCTGACTCAGCTGAAGCGCCCGCCACTTTAGCAATGGTTATCGGCCCACTCAAGTTTTTACCGAGAGCTCTCCGAACAGCATTTTCTTCAGCGAATCGAGGGTCAATAGGCTCATTGCCCAGGTTTGACGCACACCTTCGACGACACCCTCAAGCGGGCCGTAACGCACCTCGCGAAGCATCTCGGGAGGCCATTCGACACCCTGAACGCCCGCACCCAAGTAGCCGCTGCGGGCCTCACCCTCGCCACGCGACGCCAGGGTCAGCCTTACATCCTGCGCCTGCCCGTCGCGCTCGAAACGTAGCGTGACCGTCTCGCCCGGCAACGCACGCACACGATCGACCAGGTCTTGCCAATCGGCCAGCGGCTGATCATCGAGTGCCAGCAGGCGATCCCCCCCCTGCAGGCCGGCACCGTAGGCCGGCCCCTTGGTATCGACTTCAGCCAAGACCGGCTCCAGCACCGGACGCCAGGGACGAATACCCAGCGATCCAATCGGGTCCGGCTCGTCGACACCGCGCAACCAGTTGTCCAGCTGCACTTGCTTCGGCGTTTCAACCGTAGAGCCCGGCTCGATCACACGCAGGTCGAGCGTGCCGCTTTCACCCAGGCGCCGTACCAGTTGCAGATTGACCGCCGCCCAGCCGCTGGTGGCTTCACCATTGACCGCGACGATTTCCTGCCCCGCACGTAGCCCTGCCGCTTCCGCCAGGCTGTCCGGCTGCACCGCACCAATGACGGGGCGTACCTGCTGGCTGCCGAGCATGGCCACGAACCAGAAGAACAGCAGCGCCAGCAGGAAATTGGCCAACGGACCAGCGGCGACGATTGCGATACGCTGACGCACGGTCTTGCGATTGAAGGACTGCTCGACCAGCTCAGGCGGAACATCGCCCTCGCGCTCATCGAGCATCTTGACGTAGCCGCCCAGAGGAATGGCGGCGACGACGAATTCGGTACCGTGGCGATCATGCCAGCGCACCAATGGCGTGCCGAAGCCTACGGAAAAACGCAGAACCTTGACGCCGCAGCGCCGGGCCACCCAGAAGTGCCCATATTCGTGAAAGGTCACCAGGACACCCAATGCGATCAGGGTGCCAAGCAGCATATACAGCCCACTCATTTCACTTCTCCAGCCCTACGGGGCCGCTCAAGTTCCGACGCGCGCCAGCGCAACAGCGGTTTCATCAGCGCCCCGCTAGCCATTGAGCAGCCAGCTCTCGCGCCTGGGCATCCGCTTCGAATACCGCGTCGAGCGCTTCGACAGCCCTTACCGGCCGAGCGTTCAGCACGGACTCAATCATACGCGCGATATCGGTGAAACGGATGCGCCGCTGCAGGAAAGCCTCGACCGCCACTTCGTTGGCCGCATTGAGCATCGCTGGCGCACTACCACCAGCCTGCGCTGCCTCGCGCGCCAGCCGCAGACAGGGAAAACGCTGTTCGTCAGGGCGCTCGAAATCCAGGCGACCTACGCTAAACAGATCCAACGGAGACACTCCCGAATCGATACGTTCCGGCCAAGCCAGAGCGTGAGCGATAGGTGTGCGCATGTCCGGGTTACCCAACTGGGCCAGGACCGAACCGTCAACGTAGTCGACCAGCGAATGAATCACGCTCTGCCGGTGGATGACCACCTCGATCTGCTCGGGACGCGCATCGAACAACCAGCAGGCCTCGATCATCTCCAGGCCCTTGTTCATCATGCTCGCCGAATCGACCGAAATCTTGCGTCCCATCGACCAGTTCGGATGCGCGCAAGCCTGCTCCGGCGTGACGCGCTCCAGCTCGGCCAATGGTGTTTCGCGGAACGGCCCGCCAGAGGCGGTCAACAGAACCCTGCGCACACCAACAGCCTGCAGACCGCGCGCATAGTCGCCAGGTAGGCATTGGAAAATGGCGTTGTGTTCGCTGTCGATGGGCAGAAGAACCGCCCCGCTCTGCTTGACGGCCTGCATGAACAGGGCGCCGGACATCACCAGCGCTTCCTTGTTGGCCAGCAGCACTTTCTTGCCGGCCTGTACCGCGGCAAGCGTCGGCCTAAGCCCGGCAGCACCGACGATGGCGGCCATCACGCAGTCGACGGCCGCATCCGCCGAAACCGCGCACAACCCCTCTTCGCCGACCAGCACCTCGGTCGCCAGCCCGGCGGCGCGCAGCCTGCCCAGCAGATCGAGCGCTGAACGGTCATCGGGCACTACCGCGTAGCGCGGACGATGCTGAACACATAACACCTGCAGCTCTGCCAGGCGGGAAAAACCGGTCAGGGCAAAAACCTGGTAGCGCTCGGGATGGCGCGCAATCACATCCAACGTACTGAGGCCGATTGAGCCGGTCGCCCCCAGCACAGTGACTTGCTGCACCGTGCTCACAGCGCGCCCCAGCCGGCGAGCCACAGCAATGCGGCAAACACGGGAACAGCCGCGGTAAGGCTGTCGATACGGTCCAGTACGCCACCATGGCCCGGCAGCAGGTTACTGCTGTCCTTGATACCGGATTGGCGCTTGAACATGCTCTCGGTCAGATCACCAACCACGGAAATCAGCACGACCACAGCCGCGCCCGCCATAGCCAGCAACAATCCCGTGACGGACCACCCTTGCTGCAGCCCCACCAGGAAAGTGATCAGCAGACTGGCAGCAAGGCCGCCATACAACCCTTCCCAACTCTTGCCTGGGCTGACCTTGGGCGCCAGCTTGTGCTTGCCGAAGGCCTTGCCGGAGAAGTAGGCACCAATATCCGCCCCCCAAACCAGCACCATCACTGCGATGATCAGGCCATTGGCCTGCGGCCATTGCTTGAGCAGGACCAGACCTTGCCAGGCAGGCAGGAGAATCAGCAGGCCGATCAACAAGCGCCCCGGCACCCCGCCCCAGTAGCGACTGCTATCGGGATAGCTCAGCACCAGCAGGGTCGCGACCAGCCACCAGAGCACCGCCAGCACCAACAACACAGGCGCCAGGACCGGAGCCAGGTAGAGCAAACCGAGCAACACAGCCACCGCGACCGCATAAGCGACACGCAGCGACTGCGCCTCGAATCCTGCCAGCCGCGCCCATTCCCATGCACCCAGGGTAACCACCGCACCAATGAACAGCGCAAAGGCACCGCCGTCGAGCAGGAAAAACCCGCACAGGGCGATGGGCAACAGCACCAACGCCGTGATGATTCGTTGTTTGAGCATTAGGAGCGCGCCTCAGCTTCCACCTGCTCGCTGGTCTTGCCGAAGCGACGCTGGCGGGTAGCGAAATCGGCCAGCGCCTTGCGCATGGCCTCGTGCTTGAAGTCCGGCCAATACAGGTCGGAAAAGTACAGTTCGCTGTAAGCCAACTGCCACAGAAGGAAATTGCTTATGCGGTGCTCGCCCCCCGTGCGAATACACAGGTCAGGCAAAGGCAGATCACCGGTAGCCAGGCAGCCCTGGAGCAAGTGTGGAGTGATATCCTCTGGCTGCAGATGCCCCGCCTGCACCTCACGCGCCAGGCGCTGAGCGGCCTGAGCGATATCCCACTGACCACCATAATTGGCCGCGATCTGCAGGGTGAAACGGCGACTGCCGGCAGTCATCAGCTCGGCTTCGCGCATGGCAGCCTGCAGTTCGGGATGGAAACGCGAACGGTCGCCGATGATGCGCAGGCTGATGTCGTTATCCAATAGGCGCTTGGCCTCACGACGCAGCGCACCGAGGAACAACTCCATCAGCGCGCCGACCTCTTCGGCCGGGCGCTGCCAGTTTTCACTGGAAAAGGCGAACAGGGTTAGCACCTCGACACCCGACTCGGCACAGACTTCGATTACCGCGCGAACCGCATCGACCCCGGCCTTGTGCCCTGCCACGCCCGGCAACAGGCGCTTCTTCGCCCAGCGGTTGTTGCCATCCATGATGATGGCGACATGCCGCGGCACCGCCCCCTGCTTGTTCTTGTCCATGTATGGGCGCCCAGCCGTCAAACGGCCATCAGGTCCGCTTCTTTAACCTCGAGCGCCTTGTCTACATCACCGATGAACTTGTCGGTGATCTTCTGCAGCTCGTCAGCGGCACGACGCTCTTCGTCTTCGCTGATTTCCTTGGCCTTGGACAGTTTCTTCAACTCGGCCAGGGCATCACGACGCACGTTACGCACCGCGACCTTGGCATCTTCAGCAACCCCACGCGCCTGCTTGGTGTAGCCCTTGCGGGTTTCCTCGGTCAGGGCTGGCATCGGTACGCGAATGGTAGTGCCGGCGCTGCTCGGGTTCAGGCCCAGGTCGGAAGTCAGAATGGCCTTCTCGATGGCGGCACTGAGGTTCTTGTCGTGAGCGACGATCTTTAGGGTGCGCGCATCTTCGACGGTGATCGCGGCTACCTGATTGAGCGGCATGTCGCTGCCCCAGGCCGGGACCTTGATGCTGTCGAGAATGCTCGGATGGGCACGACCGGTACGAATGGACGCCAGGTTTCGACCCAGCGCCTCCAGGGACTTGCTCATGCGCTCCTGAGCATCTTTCTTGATGTCGTTGATCATTGTGCATCCTCCTCGATCAGAGTTCCTTCGGCGCCACCTACTACAACGTTCAGCAGGGCGCCGGGCTTGTTCATGTTGAAGACCCGCAGCGGCATGTTGTGATCGCGACACAGGCAGATGGCGGTCAGATCCATCACGCCCAGCTTGCGATCGAGCACCTCGTCATAGGTCAGGCGCTCGAACTTCTCGGCATGCGGGTCCTTGAACGGGTCGGCAGTGTACACGCCATCGACCTTGGTCGCCTTCAGAACCACGTCGGCATCGATCTCAATGGCACGCAGGCAGGCGGCCGAATCGGTGGTAAAGAAGGGGTTGCCGGTGCCCGCGGCGAAGATCACCACTTCACCCGTCTTCAGGTGACGCATGGCCTTGCGGCGGTCGTAATGATCGGTCACGCCGACCATGGAAATCGCCGACATGACGATGGCCGGAATGTTCGAGCGCTCCAGCGCATCACGCATGGCCAGCGCATTCATCACGGTCGCCAGCATGCCCATGTGGTCACCGGTAACGCGATCCATGCCGGCAGCGGACAGCGCAGCACCACGGAACAGGTTGCCGCCACCGATCACCAGGCCGACCTGCACGCCGATGCCGACCAATTGGCCGACTTCCAGCGCCATACGATCAAGGACCTTGGGATCGATGCCGAAATCTTCCGAGCCCATCAGGGCTTCGCCGCTAAGTTTGAGCAGAATGCGTTTGTAGCGAGGTTGGCGACCAGTTGTCTGCTGAGCCATTGCAAGTCTCTCCTGCGGCGATATGAAATTCTTGAGCAACGCGCTTGCGCGCTGCAACTATCCGGCACTTCGAACCTGCCGGCGACCGTAGGTTGCACGGCCGTTTGTACATTTGTCGCCCCTTATTCGGCAAAGAGGCTGCACGCGCAAGCGGGCAGCCTCTCTGGGACAACTGGCCTAACCGCCGATTACTGCTTGCTGGCAGCAACCTGAGCGGCAACTTCGGCAGCGAAGTCGGTCTCGGCCTTCTCGATGCCCTCGCCCACTTCGTAACGAACGAAGGAAACGACTTCGGCACCGGCTTTCTTGACCAGGTCACCGACCTTGACTTCCGGATCCATGATGAAGGCTTGCTCGACCAGGCTGGCTTCGGCCAGGAACTTGGCGATACGACCTTTGACCATGTTCTCGACGATGTTTTCCGGCTTGCCGGCGATCTTCTCGGCGTTCAGCTGCAGGAAGATTTCCTTTTCCTTGGCAACCAGTTCTTCGGAAACCTGGTCCGGGGAAACGACGGCCGGGTTGGAAGCGGCAACGTGCATGGCAACGTGCTTGGCCAGCTCGTCGTTGCCGCCTTTCAGGACAACCAGAACGCCGATGCGGTGGCCGTGCAGGTAGGCACCAACGGTTTCACCGGAAACAGCGGTCAGACGACGGATGTTGACGTTCTCGCCGCACTTGGCAACCAGCGCCTCACGAGCCGACTCGCGGGAAGCGATCAGCGGAGCAGCGTCGGTCAGGTTCTTTTCGAAGGCTTCGTCGATGCTTTCCTTGACGAAGGCCTTGAAGTCGTCCTGCAGAGCCAGGAAGTCGGTCTGCGAGTTGACTTCGATGATCACGCCACGGCCACCCTCGACGCGAACGGCGATGGAGCCTTCAGCGGCGATGTTGCCAGCCTTCTTGGCAGCCTTGATGGCACCGGAAGCGCGCATGTCATCAATGGCTTTCTCGATGTCGCCACCAGCGGCAACCAGGGCCTTCTTGCATTCCATCATGCCTTGGCCGGTACGCTCGCGCAGTTCTTTAACCAGGGCTGCAGTAATTTCTGCCATCTTGAAAATCCTCTCGGTAGGTCTTCAACCAAATCAAATCTTTGAGTGGCAAAAAGGGGGCCTAGCCCCCTTCTTGCACAGCGCATAACGCTAAATGCTTGGCGTTACCGCTTAGCCTTCGGCGCTCTCGGCCGCGGCTTCTTCGACGAACTCTTCAGTCGCGCCGCCAGCGTTGCTGCGACCACGGATCACGGCGTCAGCCATGGCACCCATGTACAGCTGGATGGCGCGGATGGCGTCGTCGTTACCCGGGATGATGTAGTCAACGCCTTCCGGGCTACTGTTGGTATCGACGATGCCGATGACCGGGATGCCCAGCTTGTTGGCTTCGGTGATAGCGATGCGCTCGTGGTCAACGTCGATCACGAACAGAGCGTCCGGCAGACCGCCCATGTCCTTGATACCACCCAGGCTGCGATCCAGTTTTTCCAGATCGCGGGAACGCATCAGGGCTTCTTTCTTGGTCAGCTTGGCGAAGGTGCCATCCTGGGACTGGGTTTCCAGCTCGCGCAGGCGCTTGATCGAAGCACGAATGGTCTTGTAGTTGGTCAGCATGCCGCCCAGCCAGCGGTGATCGACGAACGGCGAGCCGCAACGAGCAGCTTCTTCGCGAACGATCTTGCCAGCGGAACGCTTGGTGCCAACGAACAGAATCTTGTTCTTGCCAGCAGCCAGCTTTTCAACGAACGACAGGGCGTCGTTGAACATCGGCAGGGTTTTTTCGAGGTTGATGATGTGAATCTTGTTGCGCGCGCCGAAAATGTACTTGCCCATTTTCGGGTTCCAGTAACGGGTCTGGTGGCCGAAGTGCACACCGGCCTTCAGCATATCGCGCATGTTGACTTGGGACATGATAGTTCCTTGATAAGTCGGGTTAGGCCTCCACGCATCCCAGCTTCCAACCCCTCGAACTTGTCGAAAGGCACCCAGGAAACCGTGTCGATACGTGTGTGGGTTTAAGCTTTCGAGCGCAGTGCCCGTAAAGCGGCGCGTTTTATACCACACAAAGCCGGCTCCGGCTACAAAAGCTCGCAAAGAACACGACCATCGCGCGCCAGACCAACGTCACGCTCACGCTGGCCTTTGGGGCTGGCACGGCGAAGCTGCTAAGATATCGCCCTTTCCGTTCGTGCCCGAGAGCTTCATATGACCGTCACCATCAAATCCGCCGAAGAAATCGAGAAAATGCGCGTGGCTGGCCGCCTGGCCGCCGAAGTGCTGGAGATGATCGGCGAGCACGTCAAGCCGGGCGTCACCACCGAAGAACTGGATCGCATCTGCCATGACTATATCGTCAACGTGCAGAAGGCCATCCCCGCCCCGCTCAACTACAAGGGCTTTCCCAAATCGATCTGCACCTCGATCAACCACGTGGTGTGCCATGGCATTCCCAACGACAAGCCATTGAAGGATGGCGACGTGCTGAACATCGACATCACCGTGATCAAGGATGGCTACCACGGCGATACCAGCAAGATGTTCATGGTCGGCAAGGTCGCCGAATGGGCTGAGCGCCTGGCCAAGGTCACCCAGGAGTGCATGTATAAAGGTATCGAACTGGTCAAGCCGGGCACCCGCCTGGGCGACATTGGCGAAGTGATCCAGAAGCATGCCGAAAAGAACGGCTTCTCCGTGGTCCGCGAGTACTGCGGCCACGGCATCGGCGCCGTTTTCCACGAAGAGCCGCAGGTACTGCACTACGGCAAGGCCGGCACCGGCATGGAGCTCAAGGAAGGCATGACCTTCACCATCGAGCCGATGATCAACCAGGGCCGCCCGGAAACCCGCCTGCTCGGCGATGGCTGGACGGCCATCACCAAGGACCGCAAGCTTTCCGCGCAGTGGGAGCACACCGTGCTGGTTACCGCTGACGGCTACGAGATCCTGACCCTGCGCAGCGACGACACACTGCCACGCACCTCGGCCTGATCACCCCTACCCTATATAAGGAAGGCAATTGCATGCCGCAGATGGACCCCGAACTGTTTGACCGTGGTCAGTTCCAGGCCGAGCTGGCTCTCAAGTCCAGCCCCATCGCGGCATTCAAGAAGGCCATCCGCAGCGCGCGCGAAGTCCTTGATGCGCGTTTTCGCGATGGCCGCGACATTCGCCGCCTGGTCGAGGATCGCGCCTGGTTCGTCGACCAGATCCTGCAGGAGGCCTGGAAGCGCTTCGCCTGGAGCGAGGACGCCGACATCGCCCTGCTGGCAGTCGGCGGCTACGGCCGCGGCGAACTGCACCCCTACTCGGATATCGACCTGCTGATCCTACTGGGCAGCGATGATCACGAGATGTTCCGCGAGCCCATCGAAGGCTTCCTCACCCTGCTTTGGGATATCGGCCTGGAAGTCGGCCAGAGTGTGCGCTCGGTCGATGAATGCGCCGAAGAGGCGCGCGCCGACCTGACGGTGATCACCAACCTGATGGAAAGCCGCACCATCGCCGGCCCGGAGCGCCTGCGCCAGCGCATGCAGCAGGTCACCAGCACAGACCAGATGTGGCCGAGCAAGCACTTCTATCAGGCCAAGCGTGACGAGCGCAGAGCGCGCCACGCCAAGTACAACGACACCGAGTACAACCTCGAACCCAACGTCAAAGGTTCACCCGGTGGCCTGCGTGACATCCAGACCGTGCTCTGGGTCGCTCGCCGCCAGTTCGACACCCTCAATCTGCAAGCCCTGGTCGGCCAGGGCTTTCTGCTGGAGAGCGAATACGCCCTGCTCTCCTCCAGCCAGGAGTTCCTGTGGAAGGTGCGTTATGCCCTGCACATGCTCGCCGGGCGCGCGGAAGACCGCCTGCTGTTCGACTACCAGGCGAAGATCGCCGCCCTGTTCGGCTACAAGGATGGTGATGGCAAGCGCAGCATCGAGCACTTCATGCAGAAGTACTACCGGGTGGTGATGGGCATTTCCGAACTGTCGGACCTGATCAACCAGCACTTCGAGGAAGTCATCCTGCGCGCTGGCGAAAGCGGTCCGGCAACGCCATTGAACAGCCGCTTCCAGGTGCGCGACCGCTATATCGAGGTCACCCACCCGAACGTCTTCAAGCGCACGCCGTTCGCCATCATCGAAATCTTCGTGCTGATGGCGCAGCACCCGGAGATCAAGGGCGTACGCGCCGACAGCATCCGCCTGCTACGCGACAGCCGCCACCTGATCGATGACGACTTCCGCAAGGACATCCGCAACACCAGCCTGTTCATCGAGCTGTTCAAGTGCAAGGAAGGCATCCACCGCAACCTGCGCAGAATGAATCGCTACGGCATTCTCGGTCGCTACCTGCCGGAGTTCGGCCATATCGTCGGGCAAATGCAGCATGACCTGTTCCACATCTATACGGTCGATGCGCACACCCTCAACCTGATCAAGCACCTGCGCAAGTTCCGCTGGCCGGAGCTGGCGGAGAAGTTCCCGCTGGCCAGCAAGCTGATCGACAAGCTGCCCAAGCCGGAGCTGATCTACCTCGCCGGCCTCTACCACGATATCGGCAAGGGCCGCGGTGGCGATCACTCCGAGCTCGGCGCGGTGGATGCCGAAGCCTTCGCCCGTCGCCATCATCTGCCGGCCTGGGACAGCGCGCTGATCGTCTGGCTGGTGCAGCATCACCTGGTGATGTCCACCACCGCGCAGCGCAAGGACCTCTCCGACCCGCAGGTGATTCACGACTTCGCTCAATTCGTCGGCGACCAGACGCATCTGGATTATCTCTACGTGCTGACCGTGGCCGACATAAACGCTACCAACCCCAGCCTTTGGAATTCCTGGCGCGCCAGCCTGCTGCGCCAGCTCTACACCGAAACCAAGCGCGCCCTGCGCCGCGGCCTGGAAAACCCGCTGGATCGCGAAGAGCAGATTCGCCAGACGCAGAGCGCCGCCCTCGACATCCTGGTGCGCGGCGGAACCGACCCGGACGATGCCGAGCAGCTATGGAGCCAGCTCGGCGACGACTACTTCCTGCGCCACACGGCCAACGACGTGGCCTGGCACACCGACGCCATTCTCCAGCACCCCGACGATGGCGGCCCGCTGGTACTGATGAAGGAAACCACTCAGCGCGAGTTCGAGGGCGGCACGCAGATATTCATCTACGCACCGGACCAGCACGACTTCTTCGCCGTGACCGTGGCTGCCATGAGCCAACTCAACCTGAACATTCATGACGCGCGGATCATCACCTCCACCAGCCAGTTCACCCTGGACACCTACGTGGTGCTGGATGCAGATGGCGGCTCGATCGGCAACAATCCCGCCCGCATCCAGCAGATTCGCGAAGGACTGATCGAAGCGCTGAAGAACCCCGATGACTACCCGACCATCATCCAGCGTCGGGTACCGCGCCAGCTCAAGCACTTCGCCTTCGCCCCGCAGGTGACCATTCACAATGACGCGCAGCGGCCGGTGACCATCCTCGAGCTTACCGCCCCGGACCGCCCCGGACTGCTGGCACGGATCGGACGCATCTTCCTCGAATACGACCTGTCGCTGCAGAACGCCAAGATCGCCACCCTAGGCGAGCGCGTCGAAGACGTATTCTTCATTACCGACGACAAGGGCCAGCCGCTGTCCGACCCCGAGTTCTGCGCCCGCCTGCAGGAAGCGATCATCGCCAAGCTCGCCGAACCAAGTGCCCCGAGCACGACGCAGATCACCTTCTGAGCACCTGGATGCGGCGGGCGCCGCATCCAGGGCCAGACTCAGATCCTGAAGCTGTCTACCAGTTGCTTGAGCCGACGGACCTGCTGATCCAGCTCGGTACAGGCACTGAGGCTGGACTGCAGGTTGCGTACACCATCCTGGTTCAACGTGTTGATCTCGGTGATGTCCATGTTCAGGCTCTCGATCACCGAGGTTTGCTCCTCGGTAGCGGTCGCCACTGACTGGTTCATGCCGTCGATCTCACCGATGCGCCGGGTCACGCCGCGCAGGTTCTCGCCGGCCTGCCCACCGATGCGCACACTGTCGTCACTGAAGCGACGACTCTCGGCCATGGTCGCCACGGCGTCACGGGCTCCAGCCTGCAGTTGCTCGATCATCTGCTGGATCTCCAGCGCCGAGCTCTGCGTACGCTGCGCCAGGTTGCGCACCTCATCGGCGACCACGGCAAAACCTCGCCCGGCCTCACCGGCACGCGCCGCCTCGATGGCGGCGTTGAGCGCCAGCAGGTTGGTCTGCTCGGAAATGCCCTTGATCACATCGAGAATCTGGCCGATGTCGTTGCTCTTCTCGCTGAGCAGTTCGATATGCCGACCGGAAGCCTGGATCTTCTCCGACAGCTCCCCCATCGAACTCAGGGTCCGTTCCACCATGCCCTGGCCTTCCTCGGCGTCACGGCGCGCATCACTGGCCTGCACGGAAGCATCGGCAGCATTGCGCGCGATCTCCTGGGCGGCTGCACCGAGCTCGTTGATCGCGGCGGCGACGCTGTCGGTGCGCGCGGCCTGTTCACTGGAGTTACCCATGGAGGCATTGGACGCCTGCACCACGGTGCTGACCCGTGCATGCACCTCGCGGGTCGCGGAGGCCACTTCGCGGATGGATTCGTGAATACGCTCGACGAAGCGGTTGAAGGCCCCCGCCAACTCACCGAACTCGTCGCCGGAGGCGATCGTCAGGCGCTGGGTCAGATCCCCCTCACCTTCGGCGATGCCGCCCATGGCGTGGCTCATCACGTGCAGCGGACGCAGCAGGATACGGATCAGCGCACCAAGCAGGATCAGGATGGCAACCACGCCGATGATCGTGACCATCAGCGCAGACACGCGAAACTCGCTGAGCGCGGCGAACGCCTTGCCCTCATCGACGGATAAACCGACGTACCAGCGCACGCCCGACAGCCCCTTCACTGGCAGGAAGGTGACCAGACGAGCGCTACCCTCGATGGACGAAGCATCCTGCAGGCCAGGTTGCAGACGTGGTGCACCGCTGGGGAATAGGTCCGCCAGGGTCTTGAGCACCAGGCTCTTGTCGGGATGCACCAGCACCGTGCCCTTCTCGTCGACCAGGAAGGCGTAGCCCATGCCGCCGAGATCGAAGGAATTGAGGATGTCATCAACCGTCTGCAATTTCAGGTCGCCGCCGACCACACCCTGCAGGGCACCGCCAACGCTGACCGGTCGGGTGATGGTGATCAGCAGACCGTCACGCGGATCGGCCGCCAGGTAAGGCTCGGTAAGGCCTGGCCCGCTGCTGCCCACCGCACTCTTGTACCAGGGACGCTGACGCGGATCGTAACCGGCAGGCAACTCGCTGGCCGGGAACTGGGTATAGGTGCCGTCAGCCTGGCCGAAGTAGGCATAAAGGAAGGCCGATGCGATGCTGCGATGCTGCAGGTTGCGGCGCAGTGGTTCGGGCGAGCTGTCGTCCTGGACGGATTCGGCGAGGTTATCCAGCAACTGCATGCGCCCATCGAGCCAGTGCTGGATGTTGCCAGTGGAGACGATTCCGACGTCGTTCAGATAGTTGGACAGATTGTCGCGGATCGCATTGCGTTGCAGGTAATCGTTATACAAGGCAAATGACGCGAAAGCCGCGATGACCACCAGGGAAGCAGCCAGCATGATCTTGTGACTGAATTTGAGGGTGCGCATGGAGAGAACTCGCCGGAAGAAGGGATGAACGGGTGACATGAGGATTATCGGCTGAGCGTGTGCCGTCTTGAGCTACACAGGCATCGGTTTGGCGACCTAAACGGATGGAAAACGGACGGACAAAGGGAATTTCCCCAAAGGGCCTGCCGTGCTAGTGTCGCCAGCTTTGTCGCCGCCTCACAAAGGACCCGTCGGATCATCATGAACCACGCCCTCGCCCAGTTGCAGCCCTACCCGTTCGAAAAGCTCCGCGCCCTGCTTGCCGGCGTGCAACCTGCCGCCGACCGCTCGCCGATCGCCCTGTCGATCGGCGAGCCCAAGCACCGCTCACCGGACTTCGTCGGCCAGGCCCTGACCGCCAACCTCGACAAGCTGGCTGTGTATCCGACCACCCTGGGCCTGCCCGAACTGCGCCAGAGCATTGCCAACTGGTGCGAACGCCGTTTCGGCGTGCCGGCAGGCTGGCTGGATGCCGCGCGCCACGTGCTGCCGGTCAACGGTACGCGCGAGGCGCTGTTCGCCTTCACCCAGACGGTGGTCGACCGCGATGCCAGGGGCCTGGTAGTCAGCCCCAATCCGTTCTATCAGATCTACGAAGGCGCCGCGTTCCTTGCCGGTGCCGAGCCGCACTATCTGCCGTGCCTGGAAGCTCACGGCTTCAACCCGGATTTCGAGGCAGTGCCGGCAGAGGTCTGGCAACGCTGCCAGATCCTGTTCCTCTGCTCGCCCGGCAATCCCACCGGCGCGCTGATCCCGGTCGAGACTCTGAAAAAACTGATCGCCCTGGCTGATGAACACGACTTCGTCATCGCCGCCGACGAGTGCTACAGCGAACTGTACTTCGACGAAGATACTCCGCCTCCGGGCCTGCTCAGCGCCTGCGCCGAGCTGGGCCGCAGCGATTTCAAACGCTGCGTGGTATTCCATAGCCTGTCCAAGCGCTCCAACCTGCCGGGCCTGCGCTCGGGCTTCGTCGCCGGCGACGCCGAGATCCTCAAGGATTTCCTGCTCTATCGCACCTACCACGGCTGTGCCATGCCGGTGCAGACCCAGCTGGCCAGCGTAGCGGCCTGGAACGACGAGGCGCATGTGCGCGCCAACCGTGATCTGTATCGTGAGAAGTTCGATGCGGTGCTGAAAATTCTGGCCCCGGTGATGGACGTTCAGCGCCCGGATGGCGGCTTCTATCTGTGGGCTCGCACGCCGGGTGACGACACCCTGTTCACCCGCGACCTGTTCGCCAGCGAACACGTGACGGTGGTGCCGGGCTCGTACCTGTCGCGTGAGGTCGATGGCGTCAATCCGGGCGCCGGACGCGTGCGCATGGCGCTGGTCGCGCCCCTGGCAGAATGCATCGAGGCCGCCGAGCGCATCGCCCGCTTCATTCGCGGCGCCTGAAGCCCTCTATAGTCGTGGCTAAAGCCCCTCCCCCAGGAACCTGGCATACGGAGGGCCTGAGCCCGTAGGGCGGGTGCAACCCGCCCCCTGCCCGCTGCCGAGGCAGGGCCCGGCGGATTGTTCGCTTCGCGCCTGAATCCGCCCTACGAATGAACGCGGGCGCCTCAGCTATTGTGTAGACGCGCCTCGGCGATATCCAGATCGCGCAGAATTTCGGTCAGCATGTCGTCATCCAGCTCGTTGTCCTTACGCATGCGGTACAGCTCCAGCCGCTGAGTGCGCAGTGCCTGCAGACGCAGGCGGTACTCCAGACGATCCACTTCGCGCTGCTGCTCCCGCGACTCCTCGCCGTCGCGGGCACGCTCGAGCAGGTCGCGGTATTCGCTCATCAGCCGGGCCTTGACCTCCGCCGAGGAAATCGCGCCCTCGGCATTGGCCGCGCGCTCGTCCTCGGATTCCAGGTAGCGAATCGCCGACTCCAGTATCACTGCACGATGACGATTGAGTTCACGCTCGCGCAAGGCCGCATTGTCCTGAGGCAGGCGCGGCAATATCCGCGGTAAAGCCACACTGGCCACCAGCAGCGAGAGCAGGATCACCCCGGCGGCGAGCAGAATCAGCAGATCACGCTGGGGAAACGCCTGGCCACTGTTGAGCAGCAACGGCAGCGACATCACGCCAGCCAGGGTTACCGCCCCACGCACGCCGCCCAGGGTCAGCACTGCGCTCAGCGCGATACGGGACTGCCCGGCGAAACGCGTCGGCTCGCCACGCAGGCGGCGCACCGCCCCGGAAACCCGCCAGTAGCCGTAGACCCAGACGAAACGCAGCAGCATCAGAATCGCGTAGATCGCCACCACCATGCCTAGCGCCTCGAGGGCGAACAGCCAGGGCGCCTCATGCATGCCCAGCGCGGCATCGAGAATGTCAGGCAACTGCAAGCCGAGCAGCAGGAAGATCAGGCCGTTGAATGTGAACTCCAGTAAGGTCCAGACGCTGCGATTGAGCAGGCGCGTGGAGGTCTGCCTGGGCAGCAGATCGAGGCGGCTCTGCATCATCCCTGCCGCCACTGCGGAAAGAATACCGGACAGCCCCAGATGCTCGGCGGCGACATAGGCGGCGAATGGCAGCAACAACAGCAACAGTACGTGCGGTGCTGGGTCTTCCCAGCCACGGGCGATCATCCAGGCGCGCAAACGCCCCAGCAGGTAGCTCAGGGCCACACCAACGGCCAGGCCACCGAAGGCCACCAGCACGAATTGCACACCAGCGTCGGTAATCGAGAACACCCCGGTCAGGGTCGCTGCCACGGCGAATTTGAACGCCACCAGGCCCGAGGCGTCGTTCATCAGCGCCTCGCCCTGCAGCAAATTGTTCAAGGTGCTCGGCAGGCGCCCATGGGTGATCGCCGACACCGCCACGGCGTCGGTCGGCGACAACACGGCGGCCAGCGCGAAGCAGGCAGCGAGTGGCACCTGAGGCAACAACCAGTGAATGAAGTGTCCGGCGCCAAGGATGGTGAAAAACACTAGGGCGAAGGCCAGCAACAGGATCGGCGTGCGCAACTGGCGGAACTGCCCCTTGGGCATTCGCCAACCATCGACGAACAGCAGCGGCGGGATGAATAGCAGCAAAAACAGCTCAGGCTCGAGGCGCACATGCAGCCCCAGCACGGGTATCGCCAGCAGCGCGCCGATCAATATCTGCAGCAGCGGTAGCGGCAACGGGATGAACTGAGCGGTAATGCGGGTGCCACTGACCACCAGTAGCATGGTCAGGATGGTGTAGAGCAGTTGCATGGGACCAACCTCGATGGAGCAGGCCCCATTCTAGAGGCTTGCTTGCCTTTGGTGCGAGCCACCCGGCCGCCGACGCCACAACGCAGACGCTACCCGGCGCTCATGGCATAATGCTCGGCCAAAATTTCGAAGACAGACCGCGCCCGCCTAGTGGGGCGCCAGCAACATAGGAAGTGCAATGAGCTACGTCCTCTACGGCATCAAAGCCTGCGACACCATGAAGAAGGCCCGCACCTGGCTCGATGAGCACAAGGTCAACTACGCCTTTCACGACTACAAGAGCGCGGGCATCGACCGCGCCAGCCTGGAAAAGTGGTGCAACGAGCACGGCTGGGAAACCATCCTGAACCGCGCCGGCACGACTTTCCGCAAGCTCGATGACGCACAGAAAGCCGACCTCGACCAGGCCAAGGCCATCGACCTGATGCTAGCCCAACCGTCGATGATCAAGCGCCCGGTACTCGATATGGGCGGCAAGACCCTGGTCGGTTTCAAACCGGATAACTACCAAGCCGCGCTGGCCTGAACAATCTCACCCCGATTTCGTTGCAAGGAACCCATCTATGAGCACCTCCCTCTTCAGCATCGCCTTCGGCGTTGGCACCCAGAACCGCCAGGGCAACTGGCTGGAAGTCTTCTATGCACTGCCGCTGCTCAATCCGACCAGCGAACTGGTGGCCAAGGCCGCCGAGAAGCTCGGCTATCAGGGCGGCAACCAGGCCATCGCCTTCAGCACTGCACAAGCTGCCGATCTGGCTGAAGCGCTGAAAGGCGTGGACGCGGCTCAAGCGGCACTGCTGACCCGCCTGGCCGAAAGCCACAACCCGCTGGTCGCCACTTTCCTGGCTGAGGATGCTGCACCGACCAGCACCCCGGAGGCCTATCTCAAGCTGCACCTGCTGTCGCATCGTCTGGTCAAGCCACACGGCCTGAGCCTGGCGGGCATCTTCCCGCTGCTGCCCAACGTCGCCTGGACCAGCCAGGGTGCTGTCGACCTGAACGAGCTGGCCGAGCGTCAGCTGGAAGCGCGCCTGAAGGGCGAGCTTCTGGAAGTGTTCTCGGTGGATAAATTCCCGAAAATGACCGACTACGTGGTGCCGGCTGGCGTACGTATCGCCGACAGTGCTCGCGTGCGCCTGGGTGCCTACATCGGCGAAGGCACCACCGTGATGCACGAAGGTTTCGTCAACTTCAACGGCGGTACCGAAGGTCCGGGCATGATCGAAGGCCGTGTCTCCGCTGGCGTGTTCGTCGGCAAGGGATCGGACCTGGGCGGCGGCTGCTCTACCATGGGCACCCTGTCCGGCGGCGGCAACATCATCATCAGCGTTGGCGAAGGTTGCCTGATCGGCGCCAACGCCGGCATCGGTATCCCGCTGGGCGACCGCAATACCGTGGAAGCCGGCCTGTACATCACCGCCGGCACCAAGGTGAACCTGCTCGACGAGGGCAACGCCCTGGTCAAGGTGGTCAAGGCGCGCGACCTGGCTGGCCAGCCAGACCTGCTGTTCCGTCGCAACTCGCTGACCGGTGCCGTGGAGTGCAAGACCCACAAGTCGGCCATTGAGCTGAACGAAGCCCTGCACGCTCACAACTAAGAGGCAGCGCCAAGCTGCAAGCTACAAGCCGCAAGCGTTGCGGCTCGAACTTGCAGCTTGCGGCTTGAAGCTCATGGCTCTCAACTCCCCCTGGCGTGCCGATTTCCCCGGCATTCTCGCTCTCGCAGCCGAAGGCCAGACCTATCTGGACAGCGCCGCCACTGCACAGAAACCGCAGGCGGTGCTGGACGCTCTGCTCGGCTACCTGGCCAGCGGCGTTGCCAACGTGCATCGCGCCCAGCACCTGCCGGGCGAGCGCGCTACCCGCGCGTTCGAGGCGACACGAGGTAAGGCTGCGCAGTGGCTGAATGCGGCCAGCGCCGAGGAGATCATCTTTACCCGCGGTAGCACCGAATCCCTCAACCTGCTGGCCTATGGCCTGGAGCACCTACTGCAGCCCGGTGAGCAGATCGTCATCAGTGCGCTGGAGCACCACGCCAACCTGCTGCCCTGGCAGCAACTGGCCCAGCGCCGCGGCTTGGAGTTGGTAGTCCTACCGCTGAACGACAGCGGTAGCATCGACCTGGCCCAGGCCGCCCGGCTGATCGGACCGCGCACCCGCCTGCTGGCGGTTTCGCAACTGTCCAACGTGCTGGGTCGCTGGCAGCCGCTGGACGAATTGTTGGCGCTGGCGCGCACGCAAGGCGCCCTCACTGTGGTCGATGGAGCACAAGGCGCAGTGCATGGTCGCCATGACCTGCAGGCACTGGGCTGCGACTTCTACGTGTGCTCGTCGCACAAGCTCTACGGCCCCGATGGGGTTGGCTTGCTTTACGGACGCAGCGAGGCGCTTGGCCAGCTGCGGCATTGGCAATTCGGCGGCGAGATGGTGCTCGACGCCGACTATCAGCAAGCGCGCTTTCGCCCGGCGCCGCTCGGCTTCGAGGCCGGCACGCCGGCAGTGTCCGCCGTGATAGCGCTGGGCGCCACGCTGGACTGGCTCAATAGCCTCGATCAACCAGCGGTGGCTCATCATGAATCAGCCCTGCATGCTGAACTGCTGAGCGGCCTGCTGGCACGTGACGACGTTCGCCTGCTGGGCCGGCCACAGTTGGCACTGGCCAGTTTCTGCGTCGACGGCGTACATAACGCCGACCTCGCGCACCTGCTCAGCGAACAGGGTATCGCCGTACGGGCCGGCCACCACTGCGCCATGCCACTGATGAAAAGCCGGGGCCTGAGTGGTGCGATACGTGTCTCGCTCGGTCTGTACAACGATGGCGAAGATCTGCAGCGATTCTTCAGCGCCCTGGATAATGCTCTGGAGCTGCTGCGATGAAGCAAGGTCAATGGTTCGTCGTAGGAGCGGCTTCAGCCGCGAATATCGGCGCCCGGACCATCGCGGCTGAAGCCGCTCCTACATGCTACGGAAGTCTCTCACCATGAGCCTGTCAGTCGCCGCTCAAGAGACACTGCAAGCCTTCACCGCCTGCCCAGGCTGGGAACAGCGCGCCCGCCTGTTGATGCAATGGGGCGAGCGCCTGGAGCCTCTGAGCGATGCCGAACGGGTCGATGAGCACCGCGTGCATGGCTGCGAAAGCCTGGTCTGGCTCGTTGCCGAACGCCGCGACGGGCGCCTGCACTTTCGCGCCGGCAGCGATGCCCGCCTGCTGCGTGGTTTGCTGGCCGTGCTGCTGGTCCGAGTGGAGAGCCTGAGCGATGAACAACTGGCCTCGCTCGACCTGGCCGACTGGTTCACCCAACTCGGCCTGCAACGTCAGCTCTCTCCCTCTCGCAGCAACGGTCTGAATGCGGTGTTGCAGCGAATGAGGACACTGGCGCGGGAAAGCTAGGGTTTGTACGAAAAGTCGGCGAGCGAAGGTCAGACGAGGCAAAAACGGGTGAGGAAGCGGAGTTTACGAGCTGTAAATGAGCATTCCGAACCCGTTTTTAACGAAGCATCACCGAGCGCAGGCACTTTTCGTACAGAGCCTAGACGCAGCGCCAGCTCAGTCGGCAGCAATAGGTTATATTCCCGCCCCCAAAAAACTCATGGAGCGAGTCATGCCTGCCATCGTGCGCATCGGGCTAAGTGCCCTGGCAACCCTGGTCGTACTGTATTTCAGTCCGCAACGGGTTCTACCCCGTTAGCACGGACACTTTCGAGTAAGCTCACACCGAGCTGAAGGAGTGTTCATGAAGCGCAAGAAATACAGTCCTGAGTTCAAGCGGGAAGCCATCGAACTGGTTCGTCGTTCAGGGGCGAGCTGCCGGCAGGTGGCCTTGGAGATTGGTGTTGCCCCCAACCTGCTCACACGCTGGGTGCGGGAGGCGCAACCAAGCACTGAGAAAGCCTTTCCTGGAACGGGAAGTCCGCGGGATGAGGAGCTTGCCCGTCTCAAGCGCGAGTTGGCCCGAGTAACCAAGGAACGTGATTTTTTAAGAGACGCGGCAGCGTACTTTGCCAAGGAGTCATCGAGCGGTACACGATGATCCAGCGCTGCCGCAACGAGTACCCGGTACGATTGATGTGCCGTTGCCTGAAGGTTTCTGCCAGCGGCTATTACGCCTGGCAGGATCGTGAACCAAGCGCGCGAGCTCAGGAGAATGCGCGCTTGGTGAAGCGCATTCGGGAGATTCACGAGGACAGCCGGGGCGTGATTGGAGCGCCACGAATGCACGAGGATTTGCTCGACGAGGGCGAAGTCGTCAGCCTGAACCGAGTTGCTCGCCTGATGGCGGCTGAGCGAATTCAAGGCTGGCCACGCCGGAAACGACGTGGCTTTGGAAGAGTCGCCAGTGGCCGCCCAGCAGGCGTGAAAAACCTCCTGGAGCGCGATTTCACTGCACAGGAACCAGAGCGCAAGTGGGTCACGGACATCACGGAAATAGCCACACTGGAAGGCAAACTCTTCCTGTGCGTAGTGCTCGACCTGTACAGCAAGCTGGTGATCGGTTGGTCGATGCATCACCGCCAGGATCGGCAAATGGTGATCCGTGCAGTGGAGATGGCAATCTGGCAGCGCCAGGGTGACTGGTCAGTGATCCTGCATTCGGATCGCGGTAGCCAATTCACCAGTGCTGACTACCAGCGCTTTCTCAACCGCAACACGTTGGTGTGCAGCATGAGTGCCGTCGGGCATTGCGGCGACAACGCTGCTTGTGAGGGTTTCTTCGGTCAGCTCAAACGGGAGCGGGTTGCCCATCAGTCGTATCGAACTCGCGATGAGGCACGAGCGGATCTCTTCGACTACATCGAGCGGTTCCATAACCCACGAATGCGTCGTAGAGTCGCCCGGCAAGATCTGAAGTTTTCAGCCCTTTTCAAACCGTCCGTGGAAATGGGGTAGAACCCCTTTCATCCTTGCCACGCTTGTAGAACACCAGTCCTTCGAGCACATGGGCCAGCAACACATCGCTGCAGGATCGGTAGCCGGGCTCGTCCTCACGCAGCAGGCAGGCCGTGATCAGGCCCGGCTCGACGGAATAGTCGGCCAATTGGCAGAAAGCCTCCAGCGTGCCATCGCTGACATCCAGCAGATAGCGCAGGCTGCGCAGCACATCGTTGTTAAGCATGTGGAAAACTCGTGAGAGAAGAAGGTCGGCAGGCGTGGCTCAGTCCCGCACCGCCTGGGTCTGTGTGCTGGGCTTCCAGTCATCGGCGTTACCGGAATTGAGCGCCTGCTGCAGGCGTTGCAGGTCGCCACGCTCGGCAAAGTCGCGCAGCCTGGCATTGAACAAGCGCAGTAGCTTGATGCCCTCGGGGTCATCCTTGCGAAACAGCAAACGCAGTGGCTCGGTGTTCAATTGACGGGGATGATGGACGATATTGCCGCTATCTGCCGGAAACAGGCGGCGCAGCATGGCGTAGCCCACCGCGCGATCCTGCGGATGCAGATCGACTCGACCGAGCTCCAGCAGGCGGAAACTGGTGTCCTCCTTGCCGTTCTGCACGACATTCAGGCGTCCGGCCTGCAGCGCTTCGTCGAATGCCGGACCATAGGAATAGCCGAGCGTGGTACCGATGCGGTACTTGAGCAGGTCCTCGACCGTGGTCCAGTCGAACGCCTGGTCACGACGATGGAACAGAACGATTTCCCCACGCACCAGTGGATCGCTGCAGATACCGTAATTGAGCCGGCTGGGCGTGCAGCTATAGGGCATGATCGCGTGCAACTGGCCCTGCTGCAGCATCAGCACGTTGCGATCCCAGGGGTGGAAGATGAACTCGACCCGGTAGTCCGCGTCGGCAAAAACCGCGCTGATCAGTCGTGGCAGAGCGCCGCCATCACTGCGCTCCTGGTCGACATAAGGCGCCCAGTCGCCGGTACCGATACGCAGCGTCTTCGGCTCGGCCTGAGCGGGCACAAGCACGACCAGCAAAACGGGCAACGTCAGGCAGGTGAGCATCCGAGCCCAGCGTCTCCTCAGCGAGACGCAAAAAATCAGGTACGACACAAAGCACCTCTGCTACGGATCATGTTCGACGCCTCCCTGTCTGCTGCTGCAACCTCTCCTCTGCCCCAGCATAGTCAAGCGCAACGTGCGCGGGCTTTTTTCAATCCCTGGGCTGACGCTCTGCCGGGCGACGTGCGCCCGCCACCAGCTTGTCCACCAACTTGGCCGCCGCGGCCATACCAAAACTGGCGGTAACCATCATCACCGCGCCGAAGCCACCCGCACAGTCGAGTTTCACCCCCTCACCGACGAAGCCCTTGGCCTGGCACACCGTGCCATCCGGCTTGGGGTAACGCAGCTGCTCGGTTGAGAACACGCAGGGCACGCTGTAGGTACGCCCCGGCGTGCGGGAAAATCCATAATCGCGGCGCAACATCGAACGCACCTTGGCGGCCAGAGGATCATTGAAGGTCTTGTTCAGGTCGGTGACCTGAATCTGCGTCGGGTCGACCTGCCCACCCGCACCGCCGGTGGTGACGATCTGGATCTTGCGCCGCTTGCACCAGGCGATCAGCGCGGCCTTGGCCGGCACGCTGTCGATGCAATCGATCACACCGTCCAACTGCTCGGTGATGTACTCGGCCATGGTCTCGCGGGTAACGAAATCGGCTACGGCGTGCACCACGCAAGCCGGGTTGATGGCCCGGATACGCGCAGCCATCTCGTCGACCTTGGCCTTGCCCGCCGCGCCTTCGACAGCATGTACCTGGCGATTGGTGTTGGTGATGCAGACATCATCCAGATCGAACAGCGATATCTCGCCCACACCCGAACGCGCCAGCGCCTCGGCCGCCCACGAGCCCACACCGCCGATGCCGACCACCGCCACGTGCGCCGCAGCCAGGCGCTGATAGCCCCCCTGGCCGTATAGCCGGGCTATGCCGCCGAATCGCTGATCGTCTGTGTTCATCTCACCCCCCTGTAGGAAGGCGCGCATTATAGGGATAGCCTCTCTCCCACCCAAGCCTGCCGTGCAAGCCAACCGTCGGTCTGCCAAAACAGACTGCATCGCGGCGAATGCGCCGCGTAGCGCGCCTGATGAACTGATCGACAACGACTTTTGCTTTAAGATGGCCAACCTTCACGCCAGCCGCCGTACCGGAGCCGTAATGACCCCCACCCTCACCCCGACCCTGGAACTCGCCTTCGACCTGATTCGTCGCCCGTCCGTGACCCCGGTCGACGAAGGCTGCCAGGAACTGATGATGCGGCGCCTGGCCGCCTGCGGCTTCGAGGTGGAACGCATGCGCATCGAAGAGGTGGAGAATTTCTGGGCCAAACGCGGTGGCGACGGCCCGGTGCTGTGCTTCGCCGGCCACACCGATGTGGTGCCCACCGGCCCGCTGGACGCCTGGCAGTACCAGCCGTTCGACGTGCGCGTGGACGAAGAAGGCATGCTCTGCGGCCGTGGCGCGGCGGACATGAAAGGCAGCCTGGCGAGCATGATCATCGCCGTCGAGCGCTTCGTCGCAGAGCATCCGAACCATAAGGGCGCGATCAGCTTCCTGATCACCAGCGACGAGGAAGGCCCGGCGCAGCATGGCACCAAGGCCGTGGTCGAGCGCCTGCGCGAACGCGGCGAGCGCCTGGACTGGTGCATCGTCGGCGAGCCGTCGAGCACCAGCCTGCTTGGTGACGTGGTCAAGAACGGGCGCCGCGGCTCGCTCGGCTGCACCCTCACCGTCTACGGCAAGCAGGGCCATGTCGCCTACCCGCACCTGGCGAAGAACCCGATTCATCTCGCTGCCCCGGCCCTGGCCGAACTGGCCGCCGAGCACTGGGATCACGGCAACGATTACTTCCCGCCGACCAGCTTCCAGGTGTCCAACCTCAACTCGGGCACCGGCGCCACCAACGTTATCCCAGGCGAACTGAAGGCGGTGTTCAACTTCCGCTTCTCCACCGAATCCACCGTCGAAGGCCTGCAGCAGCGCGTCACCGCCATTCTCGACAAGCATGGCCTGGACTATCACCTGGAGTGGGCGCTGTCCGGCCTGCCTTTCCTCACCCAACCGGGTGACCTGCTCGACGCCGTAGCCGCCAGCATCAAGAACGTCACCGGCCGCGACACCACCCCCTCGACCAGCGGCGGTACTTCCGATGGGCGCTTTATCGCTACCCTGGGCACCCAGGTGGTCGAGCTTGGCCCGGTCAACGCCACCATTCACCAGATCAACGAACGCGTGCTGGCCAGCGATCTCGATCTGCTCACCGAGGTTTATTACCAGACCATGGTGAAACTCCTCGCATGAGCCTGATCTGCCCCATCTGCCAGGCCCCGCTAGAGCCGAGCACCAGCGGCCTGGCCTGCGCAAACCGCCACAGCTTCGACCGCGCCCGGCAGGGCTACTACAACCTGCTGCCGGTGCAGCACAAGAACAGTCGTGACCCCGGCGACAACGCCGCCATGGTCGAGGCGCGCCGACGCTTTCTCGACGGTGGTCACTATGCCCCGCTGGCCGCGCGCCTGGCAGCACTGGCGGCCGAATACCAGCCAGCACGCTGGCTGGATATCGGCTGCGGCGAGGGCTACTACACCGAGCAGATCGCCCACGCTCTGCCCCACGCCGATGGCTATGCCCTGGATATCTCCCGCGAGGCGATCAAACGTGCCTGCAAACGCGCGCCGCAACTGAGTTGGCTGGTGGCGAGCATGGCTCGCGTGCCATTGGCCGATGCCAGTTGCGAACTGCTCGCCAGCGTTTTCAGCCCGCTCGACTGGAGCGAGGCCAAACGCCTGCTCGCCCCCGGCGGCGGCCTGCTGCGCATGGGCCCAACCCGCGTGCACCTGATGGAACTGCGCCAGAAGCTGTACGACGAAGTACGCGACTACGACGACGAAAAGCACCTGGCGCTGATCCCTGCGGGCATGCGCCTGGCCCACAGCGAGACACTGCAGTTCCCACTGCACCTCGCCGACACCCAAACCCGCGCCGACCTGCTGGCCATGACCCCACACGGCTGGCGCGCCAGTGCCGAACGCCGTGAAGCAGTGATCGCCGAGCCCTTCGAAGTTACCGTCGCCATCCGCTACGATTGGATCGTCAAAACTCAGGAATGAACCTAATGCGCCAACCGGACATCGAGATCTACCTCAAAGACGCCGAACGTGATGCCGTGGCGCAATGGCTGGGTGAAGCACTTGGCCCATGCAGCGACTGGCAGCAGAAAGGCCAGACCTTCAAGTGCAAGGCCGGTGACGTGCCGGTGACCTGGTTGCCGAAAGCCGTAGGCAAATGGCACAGCCTGTACCTGGAAAGCGACGCCACGCCCTGGGACGACGACCTGGCTTGCGCCCGCGCCGCCCATGCCGCGCTCGGCGTACAGATTCGCTGCGCACCCGGCACCTGGGTCGAGGATGAAAGCGACGAAGAGGCCGACCGCTGGATCAAGGTCGATGCCGACGGAGAAACCGAGATCGTCTGGCGTACCGAATAAAGCGGCCGCTTCGCGGCCATCTCCCTATCCCGCTTGCAGGAGACGACTGCATGGATGCAGGAGGTATGGCGACTCAGGATGCCAAAACCGAGGGTGCCCGAAGGGCGAGAGAGCTAAGGTGCCGACAAGGGCGTTTGCATCGACAGCCATTAGCCCGGATGCGATCCGGAGAAAGACCTACAACCCACTGAAACAAGAAACCACCGAACACTATTAATACGGCGTGCCGCGTTCACAGAGGTTGGAGCCGGCAGGCAATTTCGCGATGTTCTCGGCCCTCTCCCCCAACCCCTCTCCCATAAATGGGAGAGGGGAGCTACCTGCGAAACCCGCCCTACGAAATACAGCGCCCACAAACAACAAGGCCCGTCATCGACGGGCCTTGTTGGATTACGAGCTTGGCGTTCAGAGCGCCGATACGTCTTCCGCCTGCAGGCCTTTCTGGCCCTGGGTTACGCCAAACTCGACTTTCTGGCCTTCGACCAGGGTGCGGTGGCCTTCGCCGCGGATGGCGCGGTAGTGAACGAATACGTCCGGGCCGCTTTCGCGCTGAATGAACCCGTAACCCTTGGAATCATTGAACCATTTGACGGTTCCGGTCTCACGATCTGCCATTACCAACTTCTCCAAACTCGCTATTTTTTTATTGTCCCGAAGGCGCTTTGACGGCTCGGTAAAAACGGACTTCTCAGCATTCGCCACCCCCGGCAATCGAGCTTGGAGCAGGTCAAGCGATTCGCGTTCTTGCTACAGCCGAAGGCCGAGTATAAAGCATGGATTGTGACTGAAAAGCTCTTTTTTAGAATCGGCACGAAGCCAGAAGTTATGCGGGTTACAGCCTGTTTTATGAGCTTTTGGCCAACAGATCGCGCAACTTTTTCGCCAGCCGCTGGACCTGTTCAGGCTCCAGCCGGTAGGCCCAGTCACTGCGTGCACTGACCTCGTCAGCCGTGAATCCCTCGTGCTCGCCAAGCACCAGCCAGTGTTGCTCTCCCTGCTTGTACAGGGCGCCTTCGAGCAGCTGCCCGCTGAAACCTCTGAGGTTGAACTGCAACATCGGCGCCTGCTTGAAACTCACCTGCGCCAGCGGCGCAGCATCAGCGAACTGCAGGTTGGAAAAGACCAGGGCGACGCTATTGGCCGCTCCCTCGAAACTGAGCTTCTGCTCCTTACGCAGGTTGTCGACAGCGAAGTTGTATTGCTGAGCGTCAGCGCGCGATAGCGTGAGTTTCTCACCATCGGCGTAGCGCAACTCGAGGCGCGCGATAGCGGTGAAGGGAATGTTGGTGACTCGCCGATCCAGCCAGTCCAGCTCATGCGTCGGTACTTGCAACCGCTGATCGATCAGCCAGACCTGATCTTCACCGGCACGGCGCACCAGTTGCCCACTGCCTTGCTGAGACGGATTACCCAGACGCAGCCCCAGGTCGGGATGCCCGTCGAAGTGCAGCTTCAGACGCAGCGCCTGCTCATCAGCCGCGCCCTCCTCGGCCAGTCCCAAACGAGCATGCCACTGCGGGTTGGCGGTCTTGGCCTCGACGCTACGCGCCTCGCGCAGTGCCCTGAGCAGCTCGACCAGCGCCTGCGGCGCCGCCGGATAGTCGGCCTTGGCCGGCACTACCCACTGCTCGCCGCGGCGTTCGATTCGCACGGGCGGCTGCCCCGGCTGCTCGACCTCCAGCGCCTGCAGCGTATTCAGATAGCCTTGCTCGGCTGCCAGCCATGGCGCCTGCTCGAGTTGCGCCACATCCTGTTGCTGGCTGCGCTGCACCGCCAGATAACCCAGCACGCAGAGCAGCACGATGACGGCCAATACCACCAGACCTTTACGTCCCATGATGTTCTCACTGTCGATGATTCAGTAGTGGCGGTGGATCGATAAAGCGTGATCCACCCTACGCTCGGTTCGTGGGAGGGGCTTTAGCCGCGACTGTCGCCGCAGAAGCCCCTCCCACAGGTGCTGGCCTCACGCGCGCCGGCGACGACGCCATAGCCACAACGCCAACACACCCAGAGTCAGCAACGCCGGCACCAGGGCGATATTGATGACCTTCAGCGTGCGGCCAAGTGCCTCGATATCGGCGTTGAGTTGATAGCGCACATCGCGCAGCTCCTTGCGAATTTCCAGCTTCTGCTGGATGAAGTTCTGCAACGCGCCCTGCTGCTCTGGCGTCAGCTCCAGTGCCTGGCTGGGATCGTCGCTGCGCTGCAACGCCGCCAGTTGCTGCTCGGTTTCCGCCAGGCGCGCCTGCAGCGCCTGCTCCTTGTCACGGAAACGCTGCTCGGCAGCACGCTGCAGCTCTTCAACCACCACGAACGGACGACTGAAGCGACCACGCGAACGCACGCTGATGAGTGCTTCGGAACCAGTCAGGTTGTCCAGCGCATTGATGGTGAAGCTGCCGTTGTCCGCCCATGGCTGCGGCATACGCTGGCCGAAGAAGTCCTGCACCTGCACCCACATGCGGTCGCTGAGGATATCGGTATCGGCCACCGCGATCACGTTGATGTTGTCCGCCTGCTTGAGCCCGTCCTTGCGCCCTTCGATGCCTTCCGGGAAGGCGCTCTGCGCCGGGCCATCGATACGCGCGGCGATGGTGTAGCGCTCACCGGTCGGCTCCAGTTCGCGGATCAGCTCCTCAGGATTGCCGAGCATGGCAAAGCGCTGGGCATCGAAGGGCATGGCGTACTCGGAGCTCTGCATCAGCGGGGTAAACCGGGTCTTCGCCCCCTCCACCGGCTCGAGAATGCCGGCAGTGGCGACGGTGACACTCTCCAACCCGGCGGTGGCAATGTCGTTCTGGTCCAACGCCTTGCGCGGCAGGCTCAGCCAGGCAGCATGACGTACCGGGCGCTGGCCCTGGCCCATGTTCACCGACATGGCATAGGAGCCATCGCCAAGGACCTTGTCCGGCACCATGCGCAGACCCCAGGCCTTGAACAGCGCATCGATATTCGAGGCCTTGTCCACCGCTACCTCGCCCGGCATGTCACCACTATCCGCTTCCGCGTAGGGGTCAACGAACACCATCAGCTTGCCGCCACGCAGCACGAACTGATCGATGGCGTACAGGGTCTGCTCGGGCAGATTCTTCGGATGCACCAGCCAGAGCACCGAGACCTTGTCGGGAATCTGGTCGACATCGGCCTTGAGATTTTCGATCTGGAACAACTGGCGCACCTGCTCCAGCACCATCCAAGGCGGTGTCGGCTGCCGCGCCATCATGTCGAAGCCGCCGGTCATCGGCAGTCCGGAGAACACACCGACCACCGGCAACTCCGGCTTGGCCAGGGTCTGCACCAGGCGGCTCAGCTCATATTCCAGATGTTCCTCCTGATCCAGGGCGAAGAACGGGATCACCTGGGTGTCGTCCAAGGCATTTGTGCCGGCCAGGCCGAAGTAGATCGAATCACCGCCCTGCTGCAGTGGGATGCCCTGCAGGCCGAACTCGGCGGCCTTGTCCTCGTCCTCGGAGAACGGCTCGGGGTCGATGATGTGCAGGCGAATTTTGCCACCGGCCTGCGCCTGGTAGGCCTTGAGCATCTCCTCCACGCGCTGGGCGTAGGTGCGCAGCGCCGGCAGGTTCTTGGCCACCTTGTCCGAATAGAAGAAGTACAGGTTGATCGGCTCGTCCAGCTCGCCAAGTATCTGCTTGGTGCCGTCGGAGATCGTATAGAGCTTCTGCTCGGTCAGGTCCAGGCGGGCACCGCCCAGGCCCAGGCCGGCCAGCAGGTTGAAGGCGATGAAGGCCACCGCGATCAGCAGCAGCCCGACGCCGGAATAGATCAGCTTTTTCATGGTGGCGGGCCTCAGTCAGCTTTCTTCAGATCGATGACCACTGCGGTGGCGGTCAGCCAGGCAGCGATCAGCGAGAGGAAATACAGCAGGTCGCGCAGATCGATGACGCCCTTGCTGATGGCATCGAAGCGCACCAGGAAGCTCAGCGAAGCGATGGCGTCCAGCAGCCACTGCGGCGCCCAGGCAAAGGCGTCGAGCACCATCGGAAAGCCGCTGACGATGAACAGGAAGCAGGCACTGACCGCGAGGATGAAGGCGATTACCTGGTTCTTGCTCAACGCCGACATGCACGAACCGATGGCCAGATACGCGCCGGCCAGCAGCCAGCTACCGATGTAGCCGGTGACGATGGCGCCATTGTCCGGCTCGCCCAGGTAGTTGACGGTGATGATCATCGGGAAGGTCAGCAGCAGCGCAATGCCGGCGAACACCCAGGCCGCCAGGAACTTGCCGGTGACCGCCTCGAAGCGGGTGATCGGCAAGGTCATCAGCAGCTCGATGGAGCCGGACTTGCGCTCCTCCGCCCACAGGCGCATGGCAATCGCCGGCACCAGGAACAGGTATAGCCAGGGGTGGAAGTTGAAGAAGGCCGACAGATTGGCCTGGCCGCCTTCGAAGAAGCCACCCAGGTAGAAGGTGAATACCCCGGACAGCACCAGAAAGATGACGATGAACACGTAGGCCAACGGCGTGGCGAAGTAACTGGCCAGCTCGCGTTTGAAGATCACGGGTAACTGGGTCATGGCTGCTCTCCCCGGGTCAGCGTGCGGAACACTTCATCGAGCCGGCCACGCTCCACATTGAGTTCACGCACCTTCCAGCCGCGCTCGGCGATCAACGCATTGACCTGCGGGAAGATCACCTCGCCCGGCTGCGCCAGCACGCTCAGGCTGTGCTCACGGGCGTTCTCCTCGACGCCGGCAACACCCGGCAGCGCCGCAAGGGCGGCCTGGTCCAGCGCCTCATCAGCTACCAGCGTCACCGCCTGGTGGTAGCGCGAGCGGCTCTCAAGCTCCAGCGGCGTGCCATCAGCCAGCAAGCGGCCATGGGCGATGATCACCGCGCGGGTACACAGCGCCGTGACCTCTTCGAGGATATGCGTGGAAATGATCACGATCTTGTCCTGCGCCAGCCCCTGGATAAGCTGGCGCACCTGATGTTTCTGGTTGGGATCGAGGCCATCGGTGGGCTCGTCAAGGATCAGCACGCGCGGATCGTGGAGGATGGCCTGGGCCAGACCGACGCGGCGTTTGAAGCCCTTGGACAGCGTCTCGATGCTCTGCTCAAGCACCTTCTCCAACTCCACCTGCTCCACTGCGCGCTGCACGCGCAGCGTCTTCTCGGCACCGCGAAAGCCGCGCACTTCGGCGATGAACTCGAGGAACCCGCGCACTGTCATGTCGCCATAGCACGGCGCACCTTCCGGCAGATAACCGATCTGCCGCTGGGCCTTGAGAGTCTGGGTCTGGATATCGCAACCGAGAATACTCGCCGTGCCGGAGGTCGGCGCGAGAAAGCCGGTGAGCATTTTCATGGTGGTGGATTTGCCGGCCCCGTTGGGGCCGAGAAAGCCCAGCACTTCCCCTGGCTGGACCTGGAACGACAGGTCATCGACTGCCGTGTACTGCGCAAAACGCTTGGTCAGGTTTCTTATTTCGATCATGGCCTCTCACCGTCGCGAAGGGCACTGCGCTCAGCGAAACCACCGCACACGCGCAGGCCTCAAGAACGCCGAGCACGCAAACCGCCGGCCCGGACGAGGGCAAGACCGTAGCAAAACCGAAAAGTTCAGTCAGCACGATGAAACAAGTAGTAAATGGAATATGTGATCAGCGATCCAGAGGGCTCAACACCGCGAGACCACCTCGATTGAGCACATGGGTGTAGATCATGGTGGTCTTCACGTCGGAGTGGCCGAGTAACTCCTGCACCGTACGAATGTCCTGGCCTGCCTCCAGTAGATGCGTCGCGAAGGAATGACGTAACGAATGGGGCGTCGCGTGCTTGATCAGGCCAGCGCGCTGCGCCGCCTCGCGCACCGCCCTCTGAATGGTCTTCTCATGCAGGTGATGGCGGTAAATGCCGTGCCCGCGTGGATCCTGGGAGCGGTTGACCGACGGGAAAACGAACTGCCATCCCCACTCCTTCGCCGCATTCGGATATTTGCGCGCCAGTGCGAACGGCAGATTGGCTTCGCCAAACCCATCAGCCAGATCCCCCTGATGCACATGCCGCACCTTGTTCAAATGCTGCCGTAACGGCTCGACAACACGCATTGGTAGCATGGTTACCCGATCTTTCTGGCCCTTACCATCACGCACGATGATTTCTCGCCGGGTGAAGTCGACATCCTTGACCCTCAACCGCAGCGCCTCGAGCAAACGCAAGCCCGCGCCATAGAGCAGGTTCGCAACGATCCAGCTATCCCCCTGCAATTGACCTAACAGGGCATCGACCTCAATACGGGTAAGCACCACCGGCAGATGCTTGGGCTTCTTCGCCTGTACCACACCCTGCAACCAGGGTAAATCCAGTTTGAGCACCTCCTTGTAGAGAAATAGCAGAGCGGCTAGAGCCTGGTTCTGTGTCGAGGCGGACACATCGCGCTTAACCGCAAGATGGGTCAGAAAAGCCTCGATCTCTGCCGCCCCCATCTCAGCTGGATGCCGATAGTGATGAAAACGTATGTAGCGTTTTGCCCACTCGGCATAGACAGCTTCAGTACGGATGGAATAGTTTCTGACTCGAATCTGCTGGCGCAATTGATCCAGCAGCTTGGGCTTGCCGTCATCCATGTCGCGTTTCTCCCTGAGTGCTGTCGCGTTTGTCGCGACAACCTTCAAGCTAGACAAGGACTTGCAAGACGACAAGGAAGATTATGCGACAGGTGTCGCGTAGGAACGCGACATGCGTGTCGTCTAATTAATAGTTAGGGATACACATGCGCCGCCCCACCTACTTATCCGCACTAATGAACAATACAAAGTGGCGTGAGGTGTTAAGCCTAGTTGGACGCATGGGTGAGAGGTTTGAAGTAGCCTATATCTGGGAGGAGCGATTTCAGCCCGCATTACCACCAGCGGAGGATCAGCTAAAAGAAACACATATCGCCGACCCAGGAATAGCAGGCGGCCCAGCTGAATATATTGATATTTACTCCATACGTATTCCCAAAACAATCTGGGCTCAAAATCCAAAAACAGGCGAAAAATTACCAAGCACTGAAAAAAGTGATCGTTTTCTAACGGAGGCAGCAAAACTGGGCTTGCTGCCACTCGAAATAAAGGACGACTTCATATACGTATATGGCTACAGTCACCGCAATCCCTAACAACTGGTTCAAACCGTTCGCTTCGCTCACTGGGACGGGCTAAAGCCCGCCCCTTAACCAAACGTTAGAGGCATGCATGACGACACTGCGCATCGAGTCGTGGTCTGCGGAGCTAGGTTGGGTTGAGGAATCCCACTGGTCGCTGGAGTCTTTCGTATATCGGCTTGGACTTTGTACAAATCTCAAAGGCACTGAATTAAAGCGCGTAGCACGGAACATCAGAAAGAAAGAGCTTCTAGAAATAAAAATAATTAGCGCCGAGTCCGCTAACGCGCTAATACATACGCTTGAGTCAATAGGGGCAAAAATCTCGGTCTCCGAGTAACGCCTCTAACAAGTGGTTCAAACCGTTCGCTGCGCTCACTGGGACGGGCTAAAGCCCGCCCCTTAACCAAACGTTAGGGATACACATGCGCCGCCCCACCTACTTATCCGCACTAATGAACAATACAAAGTGGCGTGAGGTGTTAAGCCTAGTTGGACGCATGGGTGAGAGGTTTGAAGTAGCCTATATCTGGGAGGAGCGATTTCAGCCCGCATTACCACCAGCGGAGGATCAGCTAAAAGAAACACATATCGCCGACCCAGGAATAGCAGGCGGCCCAGCTGAATATATTGATATTTACTCCATACGTATTCCCAAAACAATCTGGGCTCAAAATCCAAAAACAGGCGAAAAATTACCAAGCACTGAAAAAAGTGATCGTTTTCTAACGGAGGCAGCAAAACTGGGCTTGCTGCCACTCGAAATAAAGGACGACTTCATATACGTATATGGCTACAGTCACCGCAATCCCTAACAACTGGTTCAAACCGTTCGCTTCGCTCACTGGGACGGGCTAAAGCCCGTCCCTTAACCAAACGTTAGGCAAACAAATCATGCATTGCAGAGGTTTCATTTTCGGGCACATCGAGGTTGAGGTAGATGAGCGCGCTTATGATTTGCATAACTTTTACAGTCTAGACTTCTTCAAATACCAAATAAATGATCGGCGCGTCATCTTAGAATTCTCAAAAAGATCTGAGTCGTGGGTACCACCCGAAGAGCCCAATAGGATCTGTTTAAATTTTGTACGCATCAGTCACTTTTCAGTTCAAGAGCGCGATCCTAAAATGCCTTACACAGAAGATGACTGTATAGAATCTATTGGGCTAGTAGAGCCTGAAGCATTGACCAATGACTTCTACCTTACTGACGACTTCACTCAAGATCATCACTTAGTTCTGCGATTCCAGTCAGGCCTTTCCATACGACTGCAGGCGGAAGAGGCTTCATGCGAGCTATGTTTGCCTAACTAGTGGTTCAAATCGTTCGCTTCGCTCACTGGGACGGGCTAAAGCCCGCCCCTTAACCAAACGTTATGCGTAATCGAGCATGAAGAATAAATTGAGCTCAAAGGAAAAAGAACTCTGGAATAGGATATCCAAAATTCTCTGGAAGAATTGGGATCCTATCGGTGTCTACGAAGAAGACAGTGAGTGGGATGATGAATACGATAGCTATGTACCTCACATATTCCAACTTGCAGTAGAGGGTTGCGATCACATTAGAATCGCCGCTTCACTCACATCAACAATTCGTCAAAATATCGGATTGAACGCCACAGAAAACAACGAACATGACATTAGTGTTGCAAAGTTAATCGTCAGTGCCAGACAGGGAATATTAGGCTAGTGAGCAAACCGCATAACAAGTGGTTCAAGTCGCTCGCTTCGCTCACTGGGACGGGCTAAAGCCCGCCTCTTAACCAAACGTTATGTACATTTAGCTAGTTCAGAGTAAGGAAACACTGACAGATGAATTACTCCACTGGCGAAGTAGTAGAAATCGGTGACTCGGTAACGTTGGAACACGGTAAAACGCCCGGTGTTGTGCAGGTCGTCATTGAGACCCCGCAACAAATTGAGGAGTGGGCGCTAGACGAACCAGGAATAATGGTTGAAGCAGAATCATTTGGTTGGGTTTTCTGGCCAGCATCCGAAACCTACGACCCCGTAATATTTATCGCGCGAAAATGCACATAACAACTGGTTCAAACCGTTCGCTTCGCTCACTGGGACGGGCTAAAGCCCGCCCCTTAACCAAACGTTAGATGCTTCTATGAGTAAACTACTGAAAGCGCTTGCAGCAGTACTTGTATTCTTGGCTTACAGCTCAGTCGGGGCGGCACAAGAAATGTCGCATGAGCAAGCTGTAAAGCTAAAAGAATTAGAGTCGTGCTTGATGTTACTACCGAAAAACGGGGATAAACCTGCTGACTCAGCATGTGCAGAGTCTCCAGTAAATATCCTACAAGGTGTTTCTAGCAAAAATATTTTAAGCTCTCTAGGCACCCCGAGTTGGTGCAGCAATTCACGGGCAACATATTTCCCTTGGACAGAACAAGACTGCGGCGGCACTACAGTGTGGGGCTACTCTTTCTACTACCTCCCAAGCACCTACCTTGGTGGTGGCAGTGAGCTCCAATTTACACTTGATAACAACCAGCTTGTAAAAGCAGTTAACTGGGTAGCCACTGAGTAGCCATGCACCTAACAAGTCGCTCAACTGCCGCTCACTTCGTTCGCTGGACAGCCAAAAGCTACGCTTTTGTCTGCCCGTTAGCTTAATCGTTAGACACCACAAGGAAGTTATGCGCAAGTCCGTAAATATCACAATCGTAGTCACAATCTCGATAGCCCATTACTCAATCATGGGTTACTTGGGTTATGACCCTGCGCCTGAGTATGAAAACTTAATGGCTTGGTCTTTCGCGCTCATGGTTGCCTTGTGGTGTCTGGATGACGCAAAGAAATACAACTTCCATCCCCCTTATGAGTTCGGCGCGTTTATTTTCTTCCTCTGGCCCATTGTATTGCCGGCATACCTCATCCATACGCGGGGCTGGCGAGGTGCGTTAATATTTTTGGCCTTCCTATTTATAGCGCTGTTGCCTTACATTTCCGGCTGGGTTTCCTACTATGTAAGCCCTGCTTACAGCGAGTATGGCGTCTAACTTATGGTTCAAGTCGTTCGCTTCGCTCACTCGGGACCGGCTAAAGCCGGCCCCTTAACCAAACGTTAGGCAATTATGTACCGCATTCCCAAAGACATAGATCTATCAGGAATCGTTGGTGAGTTCACGACGCAAGTGTTGGTTGGTCAATTCGATATCCAGTTTTGCTTTGGGAAATATCATTTTGCGGTTCAGTCAGATATTCATCTTATTAAGCGCGGGCAAATTATTGGGGTTTGGCAAGCAGGTACTTGGCCGCCACAGCAGTTTTTTGAAATAATGAATACAAACGTAGTTGCGTGCCAAATACCAGATGAAAGAACAGTAACCATCTATCTGGATAACGGTATTGAAATACACCTCAGCGATAACTCAGACCAGTTTGAATGCATGCAAATTTACGTCGATGGAGAGCAAGGCCCATGGATAATTTAAAAGCCTAACTAGTGGTTCAAACCGTTCGCTTCGCTCACTGGGACGGGCTAAAGCCCGCCCCTTAACCAAGCGTTAGCCAATCGCGTTCCGCCTTATTTGTATTTGCTCCGCGTACATCCGTCACATCGCTCCATTGCTTGAGGTTTCACACGGTTCCGATATTGCGTTTTCTGATCGTCCGCCGCCACAATCGGGGCACAGTCAAAACCGTTATCAGTCAGTAAGATCGGCACATCAAATTCATCGTGTTTCGCCAGGTTCACCGCGTAACGCGTTACAAGCAGAAAAGCGGTACTTTTAATTATGCGTGCATCCGAGCGCCTAACAATTGGTTCAAATCGCTCGCTGCGCTCGCTGGAACGGGCTAAAGCCCGCCCCTTAACCAAACGTTAGGCACTGCAATTGATCATGCGAAGCGCCCTACTCTACACAACCTTGGCATTTATATCGGCAAGTGTTCTCTCAGGCATTTTTATCAATCAGGGCACGTTCACCCATACCATCAATACCAACAGCTTATCGGAGGCTCGTTGGGTGTTAATCACCATGATGCCTATAGTTCTCATGGTAAATTTCGTTTGGCTGCGCAGAACTCCAGCAAAAGGAAAAATTGATACATCCTTGCAAATTCTTGGACAAACAGCTCTATTCATCGCCCCTTATTACTGGCTTTTCAATCATGCGTAAGCAGCGCCTAACAAGTGGTTCAAATCGCTCGCTTCGCTCACTGGGACGGGCTAAAGCCCGCCCCTTAACCAAACGTTAGAGTGCTTCTATGGATGCTCGCCAAATCACTACGCTAATGCACAAGTTATTTTACGGAGACATTCCGCATAATGATGGCTGGGTGCATCTAATGATTGACGACGCACTGAGTCACAACAAAGTAAACGACTTAATTGAAAAATACATCAAAGGCGATGAGCTACTAATATTTGTCGACCCGCAGCATTGCGCTTACTCAAACAAGTCTGCTGCATTTGAGCACATCAAAACTCTCATTAAATACGGCGTTATTCGCATAGCAGACCCACGCTTTCACGGGCGCATCCTTATAAATCCGATTGGCGTAGGCACTGGAAATGCACTCTAACAAGTCGCTCAACACCGTTCGCTTCGCTCACTGGACTCGCAAAAGCTACGCTTTTGCTCGCCTGTTAGCTTAATCGTTAGAGGTAATGCTCATGACCCTTGAGTGCCCAAGGTGCCAGCAAGGACAAATAAGGCCAATGCGCATCATAAGTACGCGAGAATTTATTTGGGTTTGTGAAGAATGCGAAGCAAGCTGGGCAAGTCAAAACGCCATTAGCAAAAACAGTTTTCAGGACTATGGCGCAGTAATGGAATCAAAGGGGCTAAACCCTCTTTGGTCTGAACTGGAGCCACAATAATGCGTAGCGCTTTACCTCTAACAAGTCGCTCAAATCGCTCACTTCGTTCGCTGGGACGGGCTAAAGCCCGCCCCTTAACCAAACGTTAGGTGCAAAGAGACTCATATGGTCGTAGAGACTGAACAAATTAGGGAGTATTTAGAAACTCTTACCGAAGGAGAGCTTGCCGAGCTCTTCTATCAAGTCGCCTCTAATCTCATAGTGAAAGAGGTCTATGAGAACGGAGATTTCTACCAAGAGAAAATCTGTTTAGCCAAAACAGTTTATGGTGGAACGGAGGGCGTGCCTGACCGAGAAAGCGACATCTATCTAGTGGCATTGCCTGCCGATCACGTCAGAAATGTAAACTGGGGCGGCTCCCTCAACCAAGGCGGGAGATGCACGCAATGCATGGTAGAGCTAGCTAGCGTCGCGAAAGCAGTTGTTTGCCCAATCTGTGGCACTGAAAACTATTGCACCTAACAAATGGTTCAAGTCGCTCGCTTCGCTCACTCGGGACCAGCTAAAGCCGGCCCCTTAACCAAACGTTAGGCCTCTCCATGGATCCGCGAGCGTTAGTTGTATACTTAGAATCGCCATACAGCGAACAACGCTGCGATCAGCCCACGGCACATGAAATCGTTCTTGCGGGTTTACAAGCCCCGTCAGAATATTGGGTTGGTCTTGCAGTCAGCTGGCTAGAGCAAGGAGCGCCGGCCAACAATGACATCATTCAAGAATTAAACTCAATTGTGAATAACAAATATTTTTCACAGAGAGTTCGGCATCATTCATTCGCTCTTGTTAAGAAGTGGTACCGAGCTAATGGCACAGCCTAACCATCGGTTCAAATCGCTCGCTCCGCTCGCTGGGACGGGCTAAAGCCCGCCCCTTAACCAAACGTTAGAGAATATTATGGAAACTCTTGCTCGCACGCTGATTCTTGCATGCAAACACATCAATGATCGAAGCAACTCAAATAGCGATGATGACGTGGCGCTGTTGGAAGCAATTGCTGTCGAGCTTGGTTCAGCATCTGATGCTGAGAAACGAAGCCTAATTGAATCTGCCAAATTATTAAGTGATGAGGCATGGCCTGAAGAAATGGGCATTCTCTAACAATGCGCTCAAATCGCTCACTTCGTTCGCTGGGACGGGCTAAAGCCCGCCCCTTAGCTTTATCGTTATGTGTAAAGGAATAACATGACCTTCGAAGCACACTATGAAAGAGAAGGAACGACAGGCTGGCTGGTTAAGTCATGGGATGATGCGAATACGCTTCTCGGGTACCAGAAAGCCGAAGGTCCTTCGTATACAGTGTTCACTCTGAAAAACGGTAGCTACATACAGTGTGCCGGAGGCAAAAAAAGCCTGGTTGTCGAGGCCCGTATTTTCAATGAAAGCGGAAGCTTTAAACACTATAGATTTGGCAATACAGAGAAATCCGGTGCGCATGCAATTATCGAGTGCAATTGCGGCCCTATAACAGTAGACAAATCGCAAGTTCTCACAATGCGAGATGCACGCCTTATTATTAAGCAGTTCGTCGAAAGTAATGGAATGGCTCTAGGTGAGTATCATGCGTCTGACATTACCAGCATGTTCCAATAAATACATAACAACTGGTTCAAAACGTTCGCTGCGCTCACTGAGACGGGCTAAAGCCCGCCCCTTAACCAAACGTTAGGTCCCGAATGCAACCCCCGCTACTCTGGCTTATTGCATGCCTACTATTGCTACAAGGTTGTATTCCAAGAACAGTTATTGTGCACGATGGACTGAAAACAACAGTTATTGACTCCACCAGTAAAAAACCATTGGAGGGCGCCTTTGTTTACGACCGTCTTGAAGGGCAAACGCCCGGCATCTTGGCACGCAGCAACGAGAGAGGCGAAATACGTCTTGATCCCAAAAGAAAATTTATTGTAAGTGGCTTGTTAGGCGAAGCGATGGTGCTCAAAGTCATTTGGGTTTGCAAAGAGGGTTACACACCCTATCTGGCTGCCTCCCTTAGAGGCTGGAACTCTGACTTTGGCCCAAGCACAATCCACACTCCCAAGGTAATTGAACTCTTACGCTCGCCATTGGCGTCTACCGAAAGTTGCTTGGACCTTCAGCACTAGCGGTTGCATTTTTTGGATGAGGCGTAACTCCCACTTGAGAGTTCAAGCGATGCTGGAGTCCTGTACCACGTCGTTTTCCTGCAAAGGTTAGCGGCCTCCAGGTCTACCGCACTGCGTCGACTCGGCGTGGACAGTCGGCTTGGAAATGGAATAGTTTCCTACCCATACCATTCGGAAGCCTCACGCCTGTTGCGGTCTGGTCGTTTGGCGGTGCAAAAGGATGATGCATGCGCGTAGTTCTATTTTTCCTGATCTGCCTGCTGCCCCATTGGGCTCTAGCCGACGAGTCGCTGAGCAGAATGATCGAACGCTACAACCTGGAAAAAACCGGCGATTACCTGCACAAGCAATCGCGCGCCTTCCTCAGCCACGAGATCGGCGTACGCCTACTGGAAAGCCAGGCCTACAAGGCAGCGATTCCCTATTTCCAGACTGCGCTGGATATCGATCAGACCCTCGATCCTGATGACCCCCTCCTCGGCGGCCGCTGGACATACCTCGGCCAGGCCTACGTCTTCGATGGTCAATTTCAGAAAGGTCTGGAATCACTTCGAGCAGCGCTGGAAGTGGACGAGCGGCACTACCCGGCCGAACATCTCAATATCGGCATCGCCAATGGCAACCTGGGCTGGGCGATGATTCGGTCCAGGCAATACCAGAAGGCCAACGAGCATCTGCAGATAGCCTGTGACATCTTCGCCAAACAGCTGGGTGAACAGGATCCACAAACGCTGGATTGCCACAAGAAGCTGAATGTCACGCTCAAATACCTATAGCCAATCGGGTCAGGAGGTTGCCCATCGCTTCACTTCAATGGCATGACCGAACATCATGAGAACCGCCCTCTTTCTGTTGTGTTTCTTTTTAGCGGGAGCATTTTCCATGGCATCCACAGAACGCATCTGGTCAGTCGCCAAGGCAACGGTCGAAGGCAAACCAATCATCTATAAATTCATCGCCGACGCTCCGCCCCTGAACATCCAGCAGAAAATGCCCTGGCTGACGGTCATTTCCTGGAAGTACGAGGCATCGGGAAACAACGGTTTGCCGCCAGCGCAGATCAACAAGGAGATGATCCGGCTCGAGGATGGGCTGGAAACGATAGGCGGCAACGGCACGCTCTATCTGGATGCCTACACGGCGACCGGCAACGGTCTGAAGGAGTTCGTCTATTACATCGCGGATCGCGAAGCCTTCATGGCCAACGTCAACGAGGCGCTGAGTGATCATCCGGTCTACCCCATCGAGATCAACTTCTACGAAGACCGCGACTGGAGCGACCTGGCCAAGCTTCACCAGAGCATGAGCACCGTGCACTGAGCCTGCCCGTCGCCCACCGGAGCCGGTTGCATGACGGATGGCAACCGGCGCCCTACCTGCACTGATGCAGCCTGGATGCTGCCTCAAAAAGAACCTCGAGATTTGGAACGATCACCGTGGCCAACCGCAGCTATCTCTACTCCACCAATGTCATTCCCGGGCCGAGCGCGAAGACCAGCGGCCGCAAGCTGATTGGTATTGCCGAGTGGAACTACGACATACCCATCGTTTTCAAGATTCTTCTCTCCGGCGCCCCGAGAACCTGCCCCTCCTCGATTTGGGACAACTCAGAGGAAATCGCCCTGATAGGTGATTACGCCAACGGCGTGAAGAACCTTGAAGGCTTCCTCTCGCAAATACAACTGCCTGAAGCTCAGCCGCTGATTGCCGAAGCCCTCGAGTTCCTGCATAAGCCAGAGAGCCAGAACCAGTACCTGGTGCTGGAGTGCGGTGAAATTTTCGACATGGGTGACGAGCCCCTCTTCGAGCAGAATCTGGCGCTGCTGGAGGAGCTGAACGATCTGGCGCCTGAAATGGACCGGGCGCTGCAATCCTTGCTGCCACCTCCTGTGGCGCCACCCAAACCCGCCGGCCTCCTGTCCAGGCTGCTCGGCCGCAAGCCCGAGCCAGTGCCCCCTGCGCATGATGTAATGCCCAGCCTGTATGGCCTCGGACTTGGCAACTGGTCGAACACCCTGTACTTCGACTTCAGCGATGCATGAACACCTCTGCCGAGATGCCGCCACGGAGCGCTGACAAGGCCCTGCAACGATATAGAAGCTGCGTACCGGCCCTGATGTGCAATGACCCGACCGCGGCTTCATCTCAGGTGATGCACTCGTTTCAAGGCTAAGATGCATGCCGCCAACACCGCAAAGGAAGGAACCGCCATGGGTCTTATCGCACGTCATTCAAATGGTTGATGCTGGTGTCCGGTGTGCTTACCGCCACGATGTTCTACGGTCTGTTCGCGCCGCAGGAGGCGCTGCAGTCGATGTTCGGCGCGTCCTTCGACGGGCAGTTGCAATCTCTGGTCATTCGCAGTTGGTCGGCGCTGGTCGGGCTGATGGGCGTGCTGCTGATTTATGGCGCGCTGAGCCCGAAGCATCGGGTTCTCTGTGCCGTCATTGCAGCGCTGAGCAAGGCCGTCTTCGTATCGCTGCTGATCGTTCACGGTCAGGCGTATCTGGCCAAGGCGGCTGCAGCGGTGGTTCTGGACGTGCTGGTTATCGTGTTCACCCTGCTCTATCTGCTGAGTGCGCGGCGACAGGCCGTGGCCTGACACGCGCTGGCTAGCGGCACTGTCCGTTCGCTTGTATCGACGCTGCCCATGACTAGCCGGTAGTCTTCTTTTTGTCACAGGCGTCAGCGATGCTGCTGCGCTTCGAGCAGCACCACCTGATTGCCCAGCCAGAGGCTTTTCTTGGAAACCACGGTCTTTCTCGCCGTCATCGCCGCCGCCGCCCTGCATGCCGGCTGGAACGCCCTGCTCAAGATCGGACTGGACCGTTTTCTCACCGCCACCCTGATCCAGATTGGTGCTGGCCTGGTAGCGCTTTGCGCCTTGCCGTTTGTAGCCCTGCCACAGGCTTCGGCCTGGCCTTGGATCGCGCTGTCGGCGCTGCTGCATATCGGCTACAACTTCTTCCTCGCCCGCGCCTACCAGTACGGCGACCTGAGCCAGGTCTACCCGATTGCACGAGGCAGCTCACCGCTGATGGTCGCCCTGCTCTCGCTGCTGTTCTTGCAAGACGGGCTGAGCACGATGCAGTTGCTGGGCCTGCTGGTGCTGGTGATGGGCATCTGGTTGATGGCCTTGCGCGGCGGCCAGCACAAGGCGCCACAAGGGGCGATGCTGTTCTGCGCGCTGATGACGGCGCTGTTCATCGCCGGCTACACCCTCAGCGATGCCATGGGCGCCCGCAACAATGGTGACGCGCTGAGCTATTCGCTGTGGCTGTTCACGGTCAACGGTGTGGTGATGGCCGCGGTATTGGCCATCAGCCGTGGGCCGCGCGCCTTTCTGCAACTGGGGCCGCACTGGCGCGGCGGGCTGGCCGGTGGGGCGATGTCCATGGCCGCCTACACCATCGTGATCTGGGCCATGACCCAGGCGCCGGTGGCGCTGGTCTCTGCCTTGCGCGAAACCAGCGTGGTGTTCGCCGTACTGCTGGGGATGGTACTGCTCAAGGAGTCGTTGCGACCGCTTCGCCTGCTGGCCTGCGTGGTGATCGCCGCCGGTGTCGTGGTGATGAAACTGGCCTGAAAAGCGGTAGCGCTCTGCGCAAGGATGACCTGCTCGCGCTTACAACCTCATGCTACCTTGCACCCTACGTTCAGCCGGAGCCCTGGAATACCCGTGACGTCAGCACCGCCGTTTTTTCTGATTGCCATCGTTATCGCACCGCTGATGTGGGGCTACCTGATTCTCCTGGGTGGATTCACACTCAAGATCTTCGGCAAGAACCCGAAAGCCAGTATCGAGCGCCCCTACTGGACCATGCTGCAGGCCAGCCTGCTGTCATTTCTGATCTTCCTCCTGGCGTCAGCGCCCATACTCGCTGCCAATATCGCAATCCCCGGCACCACTTCGTTTTCCATTCCCTATACCGCCTGCCTGTTCGTCGCAGGGTTCATCGTTTTTATTCAGAAGATAAGCACCGTTACCACTGGCATCCAACAGGCACTTATCTGCGCCGGCCTGGCGGGGCTGATCGCGGCGCTGTTCACGAGCAGTCAGTACCTGCTCGACTATGCGCTGCCCGGCTGAGAGCAGCATGCAGGCCGGAAGCACTTAACCTCAGCCCGCTGCCGACTCGTGGCACGCCTCCTGCCAAACACAAGAGTTTTGCCCGCTGCCCAGGCTTGCGGCAAACTATGCGCCTCCCGAGCGCCTGTTCGCTCCCGCATGCAAGAGTCCGTATGACCCGCTCCCCTTTCCGCCGCATGGCCTTCAGCGCGCTGCGCCGCCTGCTGTACCTCTGGGTACGCTCGGAAACCATCAACCAGTCCGCCTTCACCCTCAAGCTCGACCGCAGCAAGCCGGTGTTCTACGTGCTGCAGCAGCCCTCGGTGAGCGATCTGGCGGTGGTCGACCGAGAATGCACCAAGGCTGGCCTGCCGCGCCCGGTATTGCCAGTGGCCGTCGGGGAGCATATCGAGCCCGCGGCCTTCTTCTACCTGACGCCGGAACCGGACTGGTTCGGCCGCCAGGACAAACGCGGCATTTCGCCGACCCTCGATCGCGTGGTCAGCGCCCTCAGCCAGCATGCCGTGGACGACGCACAGATCGTGCCGGTCAGCGTGTTCTGGGGCCAATCGCCGGATCGCGAGACAAGCGCCTGGAAGCTGCTGTTCGCCGACAGTTGGGCGGTGACCGGGCGCCTGCGCCGCCTGGTCAGCATCCTGATTCTCGGGCGCAAGACCCGTGTGCAGTTCTCCACGCCGATTCACCTGCGCGAGCTGGTCGAGCAGGACAAGGGCCAGGAGCGCACGCTGCGCATGGTGCACCGCATCCTGCGCGTGCACTTCCGTAACCAGAAGGCCGCGGTGATCGGCCCGGACGTGTCGCACCGGCGCAACCTGGTCAAAGGCCTGGTACACGACCCGATGGTGCGTCAAGCGATTGCCGAGGAAGCCGAACGCGAGAAGATCAGCCTGGAGAAAGCCGAAGCCCAGGCGCTGCGCTACGGCAACGAGATCGCCTCGGACTACACCTACACGGTGATCCGCTTCCTCGAACTGGTGCTCTCCTGGTTCTGGAACAAGATCTACGACGGCATCAAGGTGCACAACGTCGAAGGCGTGCGCGACATCGCCCAGGGCCACGAGGTGATCTACGTGCCCTGCCACCGCAGCCACATCGACTACCTGCTGCTGTCCTACCTGCTGTTCCGCAACGGCCTGACGCCGCCGCACATAGCCGCCGGCATCAACCTGAATATGCCGGTGATCGGCGGCCTGCTGCGCCGTGGCGGCGCCTTCTTCATGCGTCGCACCTTCAAGGGCAACCCCCTGTATACGGCGGTGTTCAACGAATACCTGCACACCCTGTTCAGCAAGGGCTTCCCGGTCGAGTACTTCGTCGAGGGCGGACGCTCGCGCACCGGGCGCATGCTGCGGCCGAAGACCGGCATGCTGGCCATCACCCTGCGCAGCTTCCTGCGCAGCAATCGCCTGCCCATCGTCTTCGTGCCGGTGTACATCGGCTACGAGCGCGTGCTGGAAGGCCGCACCTACCTGGGCGAGCTGCGTGGCGCGAGCAAGAAGAAGGAGTCGATCTTCGACCTGTTCAAGGTGCTCGGTGCACTCAAGCAACGCTTCGGCCAGGTCTCGGTGAACTTCGGTGAGCCGATCAAGCTGGCGGAATTCCTCGACCAGCAGCAGCCGGATTGGCGCCAGCAGGATCTTGGCCCGCAGTACCGCCCGGCCTGGCTCAATGAAACCACCAATCGCCTCGGCGAGCGCGTGGCGCGTCACCTCAACGAGGCGGCGTCGATCAACCCGGTCAACCTGGTGGCGCTGGCATTGCTGTCAACCAGCAAGCTGGCCCTGGATGACCGCGCCCTGGCCCGTGTGCTGGACCTGTACCTGGCCCTGCTGCGCGCCGTGCCCTACTCGCCGCACACCACATTGCCGGAAGGCGACGGCGCGGCGCTGATCGAGCACGTCAAGAGCATGGACCTGCTGGCCGAACAGAAGGATGCGCTGGGCAAGATTCTCTATCTGGACGAGCAGAACGCCGTCCTGATGACCTACTACCGCAACAACGTGCTGCATATCTTCGCCCTGCCGGCGCTGCTGGCGAGCTTCTTCCAGAGCAGCGCACGGATCAGCCGCGAGCAGATCCTGCGCTACGCTGGCGCGCTGTACCCGTATCTACAGTCCGAGCTGTTCATCCGCTGGGAGCAGAGCGAGCTGGAAGGCGTGATCGACCAGTGGCTGGCGGCCTTCGTCGAACAGGGCCTGCTCAAGGTCGAGGGCGATGTGTACGTGCGCCCGGCGCCCAGCTCGCGCCAGTTCGTGCTGCTGACCTTGCTGTCGCGCTCGGTGGCGCAGACCCTGCAGCGCTTCTACATGGCCATCGCCCTGCTGCTCAACGCCGGGCAGAACGCGATCAGCGCCGAGGAGTTGGAAGACCTGTGTACGGTCATGGCTCAGCGCCTGTCGATCCTGCATGGCCTGAACGCGCCGGAGTTCTTCGACAAGAGCCTGTTCCGCCACTTCATCCAGAGCCTTTTGGATCAGGGCGTGCTGCGCCAGGACGAAGCCGGCAAGCTTAGCCATCATCCGCTGCTTAGCGAACTGGCCGAAGGCGCCGCCAAGCGCGTGCTGCCGGCCGAGATTCGCCTGTCGATCCGCCAGGTGGCACTGGATCGCAACGAGGACGAACCGGCTATTGCGTGACGCGGGTGGGCTTTAGCCCCCAGCGTGGTGGGCTGAAGCCCACCCTACGCCCACCCGAGGCTCACAAAAACGGGCATCGGGAGCATACGCGGGAGCCGGCCAGAGCAAGCCGCTCGTAACCGCTCACCCCGGTGGATGTCGCTTTTTGCATCCTCCCTGGCGAAGGCTCGATACCAGCAGACGAACCTGTCACGGTTTTGGCAGTCAGTCGGTAAGCCACACACAGGCAAGAGGCCCCGGCCATGATCGACTCTCTGATGCTCAGCGCAGCACGCATCACCACGCTGGCGGCAGGTCAAACGCTGACCAACGCCAGCGGTTTCTTCTTCAGCCGGGATCAAAAATTGTTCCTGGTTACCAGTCGCCATGTGGTACTCGACGAACCCAGCAGCCATCACCCCGACGCCTTGCAGATCGAGCTGCACACCGACGCCAGGAACCTGGCCAGTACGGCGGATTTCACCATTCCCCTCTACCACGGTGACGAGCGCCTGTGGCGCCAGGGCATCGATGGTGCCGGCGAGATCGACGTGGCAGTGATCGAGCTGGATCGTTCTGCGCTACCGCCGGGCAGCGTTTACCAGGCCTTCAGCGAGCAGCACCTGCTGCAGGCCGACGAGCATGTCGAAATCGGTTCGACCCTGCTGGTGGTGGGCTTCCCGCTGGGTTTTCAGGACAACCTGCACCGCATGCCGGTCGCTCGTCATGCCGGCCTGGCCTCTTCCTTCGGCCTGCGTTTCCAGGGGCTCGGCTACTTCCTCACAGACGGCCGCACCCACCGCGGCATCAGCGGCGCGCCGGTGGTCAAGCGCGCCAGCGTCGACGGCGAGCTGCCCTGGCACCTGCTCGGCATCCACTCCACCCGCCTGCTCGGCGACCGCGACGAGGATCAGGACGAAGCGCTAGGTCTGAACTGCACCTGGTATGCCGATATTCTGATGACGCTGACGGAGTGATCAGCCTGCCCATGACCCGGACATAAACCGAGCAATCACCCTCTACCCAGTCGCGGCTAAAGCCCCTCCCACAGGCACGGCGGGATCTGTGGGAGGGGCTTTAGCCGCGATAGCTTTTCTGACGCTCGAACGGTCCCCGGATTGCATCCGGGCTACTCGCCACGAAATACGAACGGCCGCCCAAGAAAAAACCCGCCGTGCGCATCACGCAGGGCGGGTTCCTTCACAGCGTTCTAAGCCTTACAGCGTCACGGGCTTCGGCTCGGGCTCGACGACCATTTCCACGTCCGGGGCCACTTCGATGTGCTGCAACTCGAGACGCTCGCTACTCCACTGACGAATGCGGTTGGTCAGCGCCAGGTCATCGTTCAGCTTCTGCCCGTAGGACGGGATTATGTCCTTCAGGCGCGCCTGCCACTCAGGGGTTGCGACCTTTTCGGCGAAAGCCTTCTCGATCAGTTGCAGCATGATCGGTGCAGCGGTCGAGGCGCCCGGTGAGGCCCCCAGCAGCGCACTGAGGCTACCATCGGCGGAAGTCACCACCTCGGTACCGAACTGCAGCACACCGCCCTTCTCGGCATCCTTCTTGATGATCTGCACGCGTTGGCCGGCGGTGAGCAGCTCCCAGTCGGCGTCCTGTGCGTCCGGGAAGTACTCGCGCAGCGACGCCATGCGGTCTTCCTGGCTGAGCATCAGCTGGCCCATCAGGTAGGTGCTCAACGACCAGTTGTCCATGCCGGCGTTGACCATAGGCAGGAAGTTGTCGGTAGTCATGCTGCTGAACATGTCGAGCAGCGAGCCGTTCTTGAGGAACTTGGTGGAGAAGGTGGCGAACGGGCCGAACAGCAGCACGTTCTCGCCGTCGATCACGCGGGTGTCCAGGTGCGGCACGGACATGGGCGGCGAACCGACCGAAGCCTTGCCGTAGACCTTGGCCAGGTGCTGGCTGACGATGTCCGGGTTACGCGTCATCAGGAACTGGCCGCCGACCGGGAAGCCGGCGTAGCCCTTGGCTTCTTCGATGCCGGACTTCTGCAGCAGCTTGAGCGCGCCACCACCGGCACCGATGAACACGAAGCGTGCATTGATGCTCTGCTCGGCGCCGCCCTTGGCCAGGTCGGCCACGGTCACGCGCCAGGTGCCATCATCGTTGCGCTGCAGGTCGCGGACTTCGTGCTCCAGGTGCAGGCTGGCCTGCTCCTTGCCGATCAGCGAGTCGATCAACTGACGGGTGATTTCACCGAAGTTGACGTCGGTGCCGATGGCCATGCGGGTCGCGGCAACCTTCTGTTGCGGATCACGACCTTGCATGATCAGCGGTACCCACTGAGCGATCTGCGCGTGGTCCTCGGTGAACTCCATGCCACGGAACAGGTTGCTGTGCTGCAGGGCGGCGTGGCGCTTGCGCAGGTACTCGACGTTGTCGTCGCCCCAGACAAAGCTCATGTGCGGGGTGATGTTGATGAAGCTCTTGGGCTTGCTCAGCACCTCGCGCTCGACCTGGGTGGCCCAGAACTGCTTGGAGATCTCGAACGACTCATTGATGGCGATAGCCTTGCTGATATCGATGCCACCGTCGGCGGTTTCCGGGGTGTAGTTCAGCTCGCAGAACGCCGAGTGGCCGGTGCCGGCATTGTTCCAGCCGTTGGAGCTCTCGCCGGCGACGCGGTCGAGGCGCTCGTAGATTTCGATGCTCCAGTCCGGCTGCAGCTCGTTGAGGTAGGTGCCGAGGGTAGCGCTCATCACGCCAGCGCCGATCAGCAGCACGTCGACGGTTTTCTCGGGCTCACGGGTTTTGGAGCAACCGATCACGCTGAGACAAAGCAGCGTCAGCAGGATTTTTTTCATGTGACAGTCCAGTTCGTCGCACGACGACAAGGGCCGTGCAGGCAAGGTTTCGGGCAGCGGCCGTTTGGGCCGCATATGGGCGATAGCCGCAGATCTGCGGCACGGCGAAAGGAAGGGGGTTCCAGGCCTCTTGGCGGGCGTATTCCGTTCGCGTCGCGGGCAAGAGCAATATGCATGCCGCTGAAAGGTTTCAGCAGCATTTACTGGCTTGCACGGCGCTCAGCGCACGCCGCGGTGGCGAGATGTCGCCACCGCGCGGCGTCAGGGGGCGTTCAGATGGCGGGATTCCGCACGCTCAGGCCAACAGCAGCGGCAGCAGCAAGGCAGTGCCGATGCCCAGCAGGCTCATCGCCAGGGCGGCGAAGGCCCCACACTCCTCGCCCTCCTGCAGAGCATGCGCAGTGCCGATGGCGTGGGCGTTGATGCCATAGCTCAGACCACGCGCCGCCGGGTGGTCGACGCCGGCCCAGCGCAGCAGCAGCGGTCCCATGGCTGTGCCAATCACACCGGTGAGCATCACCATCACCGCCGCCAGCGAGGCCACGCCGCCAATCTGCTCGGCCACCGGCATGGCAATCGGCATGGTCACGAACTTCGGCGCCAGGCTCATCACCACGCTCCAATCGGCGCCCAGTGCCCAACCGATGACCAGGGTCAGCGCCACCGACAATACGCCGCCGGCGGTCAGGGTGATCAGCACCGGCCAGAACAACTGGCGGATGCGCTTGATGTTGTGTTGCAGCGGGACCGCCAGGGCTACGGTGGCCGGCCCCAGCAGCCAGGCAACGGACTCGGCGCCGGCACGGTAGGTGGCGTAATCGACCCCGCACAGCAGCAGGGTGGTGACGATCAGCGTCACCGACACCAGAACCGGCTGCAGCACCAGCCAACCGCTGCGGCGATAGAGCCAGGCGGCAATCAGAAAGGCGGCCAGCGTCAGGGCGATGGCGAACAGCGGGTGGTGAGTGAACTGCGTCATCACTTGCGCTCCTGGCGGCGGATCAGTGCCTGCAGCAGCCAGCCGCAGAAGGGTACGGTCACCAGCAACGACAGCACCAGCGCCGCGACAATCACCGGCAACTCGCCGAGCAGCAGATCACTGCTGGTCATGATTCCCGAGGCCGGTACGGCCAGCAGCAGCGGCAGATACGGCAGCAGACCACCGGCGGCCTGCTGCAGCGGCTCCGGCACGGCGCCGCGCCACATCAGCCAGAGCGAAAGCAATAACAGGCCGATGATCGAAGCCGGCAACATCGGCAACAACCAATGGTTGAGGGCCACGCCGAGCAACTGCAGCAATACCAGCCAGAACAGGCCACGCACCATCATGATCTCGATTCCTCCTTATGGCGTCCCCGGCGAAACAGCGGACGCGGCTCGATAACCGAACGACCATACAACACACTGAGCCCTTCCAGGCCCTTGATTGCATCTTCCAGCGATTTGTCAGCGCGCACGGCGAAGGCATCGAAGCCGCATTGGCGCATGTGCGCCAGTTGGTCGCGCAGTACATCGCCTACGGCGCGCAACTCGCCACGCCAACCCAGGCGGGTGCGTAGCAGGTAGGCCTGGCTGTAGCCGCGGCCATCTCGGAAGCTGGGAAAGTCGATGGCGATCAGAGGCAGACTGGAAAGAAATGGCTGCAGCGCCTCCGGCTCGTCGTCGACCTGCAGCAACAGGCCGTCAGCGCTCATCGCCCTGCCCTCCAGCACCTCCCCGGGCTGCCGCTCACGCCAGGCTGCCAGCGGCAGGATCAGCCGCTCGCCTTGGTCGGCTGCATGCAACTGCCAGGGATCGTCGCTGACGATGCGGGCCTGGCCCTCGATCAGACGGATCAGATTGTTCATGCCACCTCCTCGCGGCTGTAGACGCGCGCCTTGAAAGGCTCCAGGCCGATGCGCTGGAAGGTGTCGAGAAAGCCCTCACCCTCCTCGCGATGGTCGACATAGGTATGCACGATGCTCTCGATCACCTCGGGCACCTGTTCGGCAGCGAACGACGGGCCGATCACCTTGCCCAGCGCCGCCTGTTGGCCCTGGCTGCCACCGAGGGTGAGCTGGTACCACTCGCTGCCGTTCTTGTCGACGCCGAGGATGCCGATGTTGCCGATGTGGTGATGGCCGCAGGCGTTCATGCAGCCCGAGATGTTCAGGCTCAGCTCGCCCAGGTCATGCAGGTAGTCGAGGTCATCGAAACGCTGCTGGATGGCCTGAGCGATGGGGATCGACTTGGCGTTGGCCAGGGCGCAGAAGTCGCCACCCGGGCAGGCGATGATATCGGTCAGCAGCCCGGCGTTGGCGGTGCCCAGCCCCGCAGCTTGGGCCTCCCGCCATAGCGCGTAGAGGTCGGCCTTGCGAACATCGGGCAGCACCAGATTCTGTTCGTGAGCGACGCGAATCTCGCCGAAACCGTAGCGCTCGCTCCAGTCGGCCAGCGCCTCCATCTGCTCGGCCGTGACGTCACCGGGCGGCGCGCTGATGCCCGGCTTGGTCGACAACACCACGCTGACATAGCCCGCTACCTGATGCGCCATGACGTTGCGCGAGACCCAACGAGCGAAGGCATGATCCCTCGTCAGCTGGGTGCCGAAATCGAGATCCAGGCCGTCCTGCGCGGTGTAGGCCGGCTTATGGAAAGACGCGGCGACGCGCTGATACTCGTCCTCGGTGAGGCGTGCCGGGCCGTCCTTGATCGGTTGCCACTCGCGCTCCACCTCGGCAGCGAAGGCCTCGATGCCCAGCGCCTTGACCAGGATCTTGATGCGCGCCTTGTACTTGTTGTCGCGTCGGCCGTGGCGGTTGTACACGCGCAGGATGGCCTCGACGTAGGACAGACAGTCCTGCCAGTGCAGGCCTTCACGCAGGGTCTGGGCGATGATCGGCGTGCGTCCCAGACCACCGCCGACCAGCACACGCAGGCGCAGCTCGCCGGCCTCGTCGCGATACAGCTGCAGGCCGATATCATGCACCTGGATCGCCGCGCGATCCTGCTCGGCGGCGCACAGGGCGATCTTGAACTTGCGCGGCAGAAAGAGGAATTCCGGGTTGACCGTCGACCACTGGCGCAGGATCTCGGCCAGTGGGCGTGGGTCGAGGTACTCGTCGGCAGCGACGCCGGCGAAAGCTTCGGTGGTGATGTTGCGCACGCAGTTGCCGGAGGTCTGGATGGCATGCATGTCGTGCTCGGCCAGCCAGTCGAGAATGTCCGGCACACGCTCCAGTTCAACCCAGTTGAACTGGATGTTCTGCCGCGTGGTGAAGTGGCCGTAACCGCGGTCGTACTCACGGGCGATATGCGCCAGCGCGCGCATCTGCTTGGCCGACAGGGTGCCGTAGGGGATCGCCACACGCAGCATGTAGGCATGCTTTTGCAGGTACAGGCCGTTCTGCAGGCGCAGCGGCAGGAACTCTTCCTCGCTCAGCTCGTCGGCCAGGCGCCGCTGTACCTGGTCGCGAAACTGGGCAACGCGCTCGCGCACCAGCGCGCGGTCATAATCGTCGTATTGGTACATGCAGGCATGCCTCCTGATCACGGGGCGTCGACTATGCCTGCCAGACGTGCACTGAAAACAGCGCCAGAAAAGCCTTAAAAAAGCGGATCAGATGGGTACGGCAGCGACCACCACAGCCCGCTGATTGGCGCGGCGCGATGTCGCAGGGCGATCGCTGTCTCTCCAGCCACCAAAGTTCCAGACGCCAGAAATGGCGCGGGCTGGCGACCTGCCTGGTACTTTTCCCTGTGTTCGCCGCCAGCATCTGATCCGCTTTTTTATCGAAAACCTGAGTCTGTTTCACGATCAGTTGCCCTCGGATCATGGCGCCAGCCTGATAAACGCCTGATGAGGGCAACTAAATGACCGATCTGATCCCCGTGCGGAGCCTCGACACCGCCAAACCCATCCGCCTGACACCGGCCCAGGCCGGCGGCCCGATCCACACGCGCAGCTTCACCGGGCGCTTTCGCAACCTGCGCCTGCTAGGTGCCGGCCTGCTGTTCCTGCTGTTCTTCGGCACCGCCTGGATCGATTGGAACGGCCGCCAGGCCGTGCTCTGGGATCTGGAGAATCGCCAGTTCCATATCTTCGGCGCGACCTTCTGGCCACAGGATTTCATCCTGCTCTCGGCGATCCTGATCATCGCCGCCTTCGGCCTGTTCTTCATCACCGTGCTGGCGGGCCGCGTCTGGTGCGGCTACGCCTGCCCGCAGAGCGTGTGGACCTGGGTCTTCATGCGTGTCGAGCAGATCACCGAAGGTGACCGCGGCCAGCGCATCAAGCTCGACGCTGCGCCCTGGTCGCTGCAGAAACTGGCTCGGCGCAGCGCCAAGCACGCGCTGTGGCTGGCGGTCAGCCTGGCCACTGCCCTGGCCTTCGTCGGCTACTTCACCCCGGTGCGCCAGCTGACGGTGGACCTGGCGACCTTCGAAGTCGGCGCCACCACGGCGTTCTGGGTGCTGTTCTTCACGGCTGCCACCTATATCAACGCCGGCTGGCTGCGGGAGAAGGTGTGCCGCGACATGTGCCCCTACTCACGCTTCCAGAGCGTGATGTTCGACAGCGATACGCTGGTCATCTCCTATGACGCCGCTCGTGGCGAAAACCGTGGCCCGCGCCGCAAGGACGCCGACTACAAGGCCGAAGGCCTGGGCGACTGCATCGACTGCACGGTCTGCGTGCAGGTCTGCCCCACCGGCATCGACATCCGCGACGGCCTGCAACTGGAATGCATCGGCTGCGGCGCCTGCGTCGATGCCTGCGACAGCATCATGGACAAGCTCGGCTATGCCCGCGGCCTGGTGCGCTACAGCTCGGAGAACGAGCTGGCCGGCGGCAAGACGCACTGGTTGCGCCCACGCCTGATCGGCTATGCGGCGATGCTGGCAGTGATGATCGGCGCCTTCGCCTGGGCATTGGCCGAACGCCCGCTGATTTCCCTGGACGTGACCCGCGACCGTGGCCTGTTCCGTGAGAACTCGCTGGGCCAGATCGAGAACATCTACAGCCTGAAGATCATCAACAAGACCCAGCAACCGCGCAGCTATGCCATCGACCTGGTCGATGCCGGCGACTTCGAGCTGCACGGCCCGAGCACGCTGAACCTGGCACCGGGGGAGATTCGTGACCTGCCGGTAAGCGTCGCGCTGACGGCTTCGCACAACGCTGCCGGCCCGCAAACCCTGCATTTCGAGGTACGCGACCAGGCCGATGCGGGCAGCCGCGTCAGCACCAAGAGCACCTTCCTCGCGCCGCTGCGTTGAGTCGCAGTAAACCGTGCTCACTTAACGAAAGATGGACGCGATCAATCCCCTCTCCCCACAGGGAGAGGGGGTGACGATTTACACGGAGATCCCTCTCCCCCGGCCCCTCGCCACTAGGCGCGCCCCCAATGAATGGGAGAGGGGAGCAAGCGTCGTAGCCCGGATGCAATCCGGGGCGATTCGAGATACGTTCCCCCTTCACGAGGCACTGCCATGTCTGCCGCTCACCCCGTAAAGTGTTCACCCGTACCCTTTGCGGCGGTGAACCAGGACAGGATGAAACGCTACGAAAAATTTGCCGACGAGATCGCCGAGCTGATCCGTACCGGCGTGCTCGGCCCCGGCGAGAAGGTGCCCTCGGTGCGCCATGCCAGCCGCACCTATGGCGTCAGCCCCTCCACCGTGTTCCAGGCCTACTACCTGCTGGAGGATCGCGGCCTGATCCAGGCGCGCGCGCGTTCCGGTTACTTCGTACGCGAACACGCCAAACGCCCGCTGCACGAGCCTGAGCTGACCGCCCACACCGCGCAGACCACCGAGGTCGACGTCAGCGAGCTGGTGTTCTCGGTACTCGCCTCGCTGAAGGACCCGCACACCGTGCCCTTCGGCTCGGCGTTCCCCAGCCCCGACCTGTTCCCGCTGCCGCGTCTGGCCAAGAGCATGGCGCACGCGCTGCGCATGCTCTCGCCGCACGAGATCATCGCCGACATGACCGCCGGTAACGCCGACCTGCGCCGGCAGATTGCCCTGCGCTACATGGTAAGCGGCGTGATGCTGCCGATGGAGGAACTGGTGATCAGCAACGGCGCCATGGAGGCGCTCAACCTCTGCCTGCAGTGCGTGACTCAACCAGGTGACCTGGTGGCCATCGAGTCACCCACCTTCTACGCCTGCCTGCAGGTGCTGGAGCGCCTGCAGCTCAAGGCGGTGGAAATCCCCGTACACCCGCGCGAAGGTATCGACCTGGGCGCCCTGTCCGATAGCCTCAAGCAACTGCCGATCAAGGCCTGCTGGTTCATGAGCAGCCTGCAGAACCCGCTCGGCGCAAGCATGAGCGAGACCAAGAAGCAGGCGCTGTACGACCTGCTGGTCGAACATCAGGTGCCGTTGATCGAAGACGACGTGTACGCCGAGCTGTACTTCGGCAGCCACCCGCCCAAGCCGGTGAAGAGCTTCGACCGCGAGGGGCTGGTGATGCATTGCAGCTCGTTCTCCAAGAGCCTGGCGCCGGGCTATCGCATCGGCTGGGTGGCCGGCGGGCGCTATGCCGAGCAGATCGCCCGGCTCAAGCTGATGACTACCATCTCCCCGTCGGTGCCAGCCCAGGCAGCGCTGGCCGATTACCTGCAGCACGGCGGCTACGACCGCCACCTGCGCAAGCTGCGCCACGCCCTGGAAATGCAGCAAAGCGCCATGCTCGCCTCTGCCGCCCGGCACTTCCCCGCCAGCACGCGGGTCACAAGGCCTTCGGGTGGCTACTTCCTCTGGTTCGAGTTCCCCGAGCGCCTGGACTCGCTGCAACTACTGCGCCTGGCGCTGGCCCAGGGCATCAGCCTGGCGCCGGGGCCGATCTTCTCCGCCAGCCAGGGCTTTCGCCACTGCGCGCGGTTGAACTACGGTCACCCATGGAACCCGCGCAACGAACAGGCCATGGAAGTGCTCGGGCGCCTGGTGGCGGGATTGCTCTGACGCCTGGCGCGTAAGGCGCACCCTACGGATGACCTGCGCCACCCACGTAGGGTGCGCCATGCGCACCGACTGATTTAAAGCGTGCACATCCTACGAGCGCTCTACTTCCACCAGTACTCAACCTGTACACCGAAGTTGGAGCCATTACGCGCGCTGCCGAAGGCGCCGTTCTCGGACAGCGCCGAGCCATCGGCCAGCAGGTTGGCGGCCTGTTGCGCGGCGCGGTTCCAGCTGGCGTAGGTGTAGTACAGGCGGATTTCCGGACGTTCCCAGAAGCCAGGACCTGAGGGCGACCAAGTCGGCGCGATGGTGAACTTGGTCAGCTTGCGTGTACCACCGGGCGCCTCGACCTGATCGCGACCGATCTCGCCGACCAGTTTGAACTGCTCGGTGAAGGCGTAGCTGGTGCGGCCACCGATGGACAGCCAGTTCTGATCCGCGCCATCCGGGCGCTTGTCCTTCTGATACACCAGTTGCACCTGGCCGCCGAGACGCGGAGTCATCTGGAAGTCGAAATACTCCACCAGGCGCCAGCTGCGGTTACTGCTGTCGAGAGCCGGATCACCGGTATAACCCAGGCCGGTACCTGGCCCTCGCCCGTATTGCAGGGCAACGGTGTTGACCCCGCCGAGAAAGCCCTGCTGCTTGTGCTGCGCACTCACCGCCCAGCCGCTGTTGGCATCGCTGCTGTCCGGTTTGTCGATATAGCTGACGCCCACCTCCAGCTCACCGCCCGGGTTGACCTGGAAGCCGCCGACGTTGAAATCGTGGCGGTTGATGTAGGGCTTCTGGTCGTAGTTGTCCTTGCGCGAGAACACGTAGCTGTACTTGAGATCGCCGATCTTCATCTCGTCGATGCCGAAACCGGTGGCGCTCTGGTTCCAGTAGTAGAAGTCGGAGATGTGGATGTCGTTACGCTTGTAGAAGCGCCGTCCGGCCCACAGCGACCCGCCGTTCAGCGCGGGCATGTTGCTCCACTCGGCGTACATCTGGTTCATCCGTGCGAAGCCGTAGTCGCCGGTGAACTTCGGGGTATGACCATACTGGTTGTAGAGCTGGGCCATGCCCTCGACGCTGATCACCGAGCCGTCATCCAGGCGAAACAGGTCCTGGCGCAGATCCAGCTCGATGTACTGCTCGCACTCGTTACCCAGGCGGTACTTCGATTGCGCGCCCGGCAATTGGAAACACTGCTGCGTACCGCCGGTATCGGCACCACCAATACCGCTGCGCAGATAACCGCTGAACTCCAAGGCCTGCGCCTGCGGTGTGGCCAAAGCCAGTGCCAGCAGGCAGGGGGTGCCGAGCGAACAGGTGAGGGTTTGCTGTGTGATCTTCATCGTTGCTCCTGATTGTTTTTATTGAGCGATGCTGCGGAATAACCGCCGCAGCGACGGCTTTTTCGTTTCCCTGGGGCGCACGACGCCTCCTACGTGACTGGGTGTGTCGCGTAGCTCGGATGCAGTTCGGAAGGTTGTTTCGGCAGATCCCGGATTTCGTCCGGGCTACACCGCTAACCGCGCTTCAATTGCGCCACCTTGTTGTCAGTGGCCTGGTGTTTTTTTGCCAGCAGGCGCTCGCCGCTCTGGGCATCGAACAGCAACACCCGGCTCGGCTCGAAACGCAACGAAAGCGTACTGCCCACCTGCGGCGTCATGTCGGGCGCCAGACGGCAGCAGACCTTGGTCTGGTTGAGGTTGACGAACACCAGCGTGTCCGGCCCGGTGGGCTCGGTGACCTCCACTTCGGCGCAGATGCTCGGTGCCTCAGCGCCGCTGTCGGCAGCCAACTGGATCTGCTCGGGACGGATGCCGAGGATCAGGTCGCGGTTCTCGATGCCGGCTTCCAGTTCGCCCAACGGCAGTTCGCAGCGAGCCTGCCCAGCGACGCCGAGCGACGAGCTGAGCACGGCCCAGCACTGGCCATCGCGCCACTGCAGGCGTACGGGAATGAAGTTCATCGGCGGCGAGCCGATGAAGCTGGCGACGAACAGGTTGGCCGGGTCGTTGTAGATTTCCTGCGGGGTGCCGAACTGCTGGATGATGCCGTCCTTCATCACCGCTACCTTGTCGCCCAGGGTCATGGCCTCGATCTGGTCGTGGGTGACGTATACCGTGGTGGTCTTCAGGCGCTGGTGCATCAGCTTGATTTCAGTACGCATCTCAACGCGCAGCTTGGCGTCGAGGTTCGACAGCGGTTCGTCGAACAGGTAGATCTTCGGCCGCCGCGCCAGTGCCCGGCCCATGGCCACGCGCTGCTGCTGGCCACCGGACAGCTGGCCGGGCTTGCGCGACAGCAGATGCTCGATCTGCAGCAGCTTGGCCACGCGCGCCACCTCGGCCTCGATCTCGGCAGGCGGCAGCTTGCGCATCTTCAGGCCGAAGGCGATGTTGTCCTTCACCGTCATGGTCGGGTACAGCGCATAGGACTGGAACACCATGGCGATGTCGCGATCCTTCGGGCTCATGCCGCTGATGTCGGCGCCGTCCACCAGAATCGCCCCGCCACTGATGTCCTCCAGGCCGGCGATGCAGTTCATCAGGGTGGATTTGCCGCAGCCGGAGGGGCCGACCAGGATCAGGAACTCGCCGGAGTCGATGGCCAGTTCGATGTTCTTCAGGGTGTCCGCCAGGCCGCTGCCGTAGGATTTGTTGACGTTGCGCAGTTCGAGGGTAGCCATGGTTATTACCTCAACCTTTGACGGCGCCGGCGGTGAGGCCGCGCAGGAAGTATTTACCGGCCAGGATGTAGACCAGCAGCGTGGGCAGCCCGGCAATCATCGCCGCGGCCATGTCGACGTTGTATTCCTTGGCCCCGGTGCTGGTGTTGACCAGATTGTTCAGCGCCACGGTGATCGGCTGGGTGTCGCCGCTGGCGAACACCACGCCAAAGAGGAAATCGTTCCAGATCTGGGTGAACTGCCAGATCAGGCAGACCATGATGGTCGGCACCGACATCGGCAGCAGGATGCGTCCGAAGATGGTGAAGAAGCCGGCGCCATCGAGGCGCGCGGCGCGCACCAGGGCCTCGGGAATGCTCACGTAGAAGTTGCGGAAGAACAGCGTGGTGAAAGCCAGGCCGTAGACCACGTGCACCAGCACCAGGCCCTCGGTGGTATTGGCCAGGCCGAGCTGGCCGAGGGTGAAGGACGCCGGCAACAGGATCACCTGGAACGGCAGGAAGCAGCCGAACAGCAGCAGTCCGAAGAACAGCTGCGAACCGCGAAAGCGCCACATGGCCAGCACGTAGCCGTTCAGCGCGCCGAGCAGCGTGGAGATCAGCACCGCCGGGATGGTGATCTTCACCGAGTTCCAGAAGTAGCCGCCGACACCGTCCCAGGCCTTGACCCAGCCGATCACCGTGAGTACGTCGGGCCAGGACAGCAGGTTGCCGCTGCGAATGTCGTCCGGGGTCTTGAAGCTGGTCAGCAGCATCACCAGCAGCGGCACCAGGTACACCGCGCAGGCCAGGATCAGGGTGGCGTGGATGGCCAGGCGGCTGAGGCTGAAGGCCCTCACCCGAGACACTGGATGTGGCGCCAGACGCGCATCGAGCACGGAATCAGTCATGGCGTTTGCCTCGCAGTTCGGAATACAGATACGGCACCAGGATCGCCAGCACCGCGCCGAGCATCAGCATCGCGCTGGCGGCGCCGAGGCCCATCTGGCCGCGGGTGAAGGTGTGGGCGTACATGAACATCGCCGGCAGGTCGGAGGCGTAGCCAGGGCCACCGGCGGTCATCGAGGCGACCAGGTCGAAGCTCTTGATGGCGATATGCGCGAGGATCATCAGCGCACTGAAGAACACCGGCCCGAGGCTCGGCAGGACGATGCGCAGGTAGATGCTCGGCAGGCTGGCACCGTCGACCTGGGCAGCGCGGATGATCGACTGATCGACGCTGCGCAGCCCGGCGAGGAACAGTGCCATGACGAAGCCCGAGGACTGCCACACGGCGGCCATCACCAGGCAGTAGACGACGCGATCCGGGTCCACCAGCCAGTCGAAGCGAAAGCCTTCCCAGCCCCAGTCGCGCAGCAGCTTGTCCAGACCCAGACCGGGGTTGAGCAGCCACTTCCAGGCGGTGCCGGTGACGATCATCGACAGCGCCATGGGGTAGAGAAAGATGGTACGAATGAAACCTTCGCGGCGGATGCGCTGGTCCAGCAGCACCGCCAGCAGCACGCCGATGGCCAGGCTGATGGCGATGAACAAACCGCCGAAGACCAGCAGGTTCTGGCTCGCCACCCACCAGCGGTCGTTGTCCCACAGACGCGCATACTGCTGCAGCCCGACGAAGTTGTAGCTGGGCATGAAGCGCGAGTTGGTGAACGACAGCAGGAAGGTCCAGCCGATGTAGCCGTAGAAGCCCACCAGCACGATGACCATGCTCGGTGCCAGCACCAGCTTGGGCAGCCAGCGCTGCAGGGCATCCAGCGGTGAGGCTTTGCTGATGACTGCGTTTGAACTCATGGTTGACTCCGTTGCATGCTGCGTTGATGCGTAAAACATCCGTAGCGGACCCGTAGGGCGTACTCGCGAAGCAGTACGTCGGCGATTACAGCCAGCACGCATAGCCGGCGGACTGTTCGCTGCGCTCCTGAGCCCGCCCTACCGATTGCCAGTTGCCCTGCCCCGACACCTGAATCTCGGCGCGGCCGATCCCATGGCACAGGCATGAAGGCATGCACCTTGGGTCAAAGGCTTGAATGGCGGGTTACACCCGCCCTACGGCAAGGGCCGCCTAGGCGGCCGGCAGGCTCACTGCACCGCCTGGATCGCCGCCGCCAGTTGCTGTGCGGCGCGTTTGGGGTCGGCCTTGGGGTCGTTGAAGAAGTTGGTCACCACGTCGAACACCGCGCCCTGCACGTAGCTGGAGGCGGCCATGCCGTGGGCCAGGCTCGGCTGCAGGCCGCCATCGGCAGCGGCCTCCTTGAAGTCGGCCATGGATTTCTGCGCGCAGGTGTCGAAGCTGCTCATGTCCTGGTCCATACGCACCGGGATCGAGCCCTTGTTCTGGTTGAAGAACTCCTGGAACTCGTTGCCCATCACCGTGCGCGCCAGGTCTTCCTGGGCCTTGCGATCGTCGGCATTGGTCAGCTTGAACATGGCCAACGAGTCGATGTTGAAGGCGAAGCTGCCCTGGGTGCCGGGGAACGCCAGGCACTCGTAGTCCTTGCCGGCGACCTTGCCGGCTGCGGTCCACTCGCTCTTGGCCCAGTCGCCCATGATCTGCATGCCGGCCTTGCCATCGATCACCAAACCAGTGGCGCTGTTCCAGTCGCGCCCGGCGGCGTCGGCGTCGATGTAGCCACGCAGTTTCTGCAGGGCAGCGAACACTTCGACCATCTTGTCGCCGGTCAGGGTGTCGCGATCCAGCTCGACGAAGGCCTTGCGAAAGCCTTCGGGGCCGAGAATGCTGAAGGCCAGGTCCTCGAACACGGTGCCGTCCTGCCAGGGCTGGCCGCCGTGGGCGATGGCGATGAAGCCGGCCGCCTTGAGCTTGTCGGCGGCGGCGAAGAATTCGTCGAGGGTAGTCGGCGGCGTGGCACCGGCCTTCTCGAACACTTGTGGGTTGATCCACAGCCAGTTGACCCGGTGCACGTTGACCGGCACCGCCACGTAGTCGCCCTGGTACTTCATCACCTCGACCACCTGCGGCGGCAGCAGGTCATCCCATTTCTGCTCGGCGGCGACGCCGTTGAGGTCGGCGAGCAGGCCCAGCTCGCCCCACTCCTGGATATCCGGCCCCTTGATCTGCGCGGCGGCAGGCGGGTTGCCGGACACGGCGCGCGTCTTCAACACGGTCATGGCCGCTTCACCGCCACCGCCGGCAACAGCGAAATCCTTCCATTTGTGGCCCTGGGCTTCGACCAGTTTCTGCAGGGTATCGGCGGCGCGCTTTTCACCACCGGAGGTCCACCAGTGCAGCACTTCGACTTCACCGGCCGTAGCGGACAGGGGCAACAGGACTGCTAGGGAGATGGCGCAGGACAGGCGAGAGATCGCTTTCATGGGATGAGACACCTTGTTGTTGTTATTCGCGAGCAAGTCGTGGTGCTTGCATTGCGAACGAGTCTACCCAGCCCCCAATGTGGCCGGGGTAACAAAGGGTATTGGATAGTCACCAAGCGGTTACAAAGTGACGCCGACAGGTTACATAAGGCACCGCGCCGCGGATTCTGCGGTCCAGCGCGAGGGCGCACGAGCGGAAATTCAGCGAGGTTGGCGCGGTAGCCAGAGGGTGACACGCAGCCCTCCATCTCGCAGATTGCGCAGGCTCAGTTCGCCGCCATGGCTATGCGCCAGGTTGCGCGCGATGCCCAGGCCCATGCCATAGCCCTGCTGCTGACTGGCCAGGCGAAAGTGCGGCTCGAACACCTGCTCGAGCTTCTGCTCGGGCACACCCGGGCCCTCGTCATCGACATGCAGGACGAAGGCTTCGTCATCGTCCTCGATGTGCAGGTGCGCGCGCTCGCCATACTTCAGCGCGTTGTCCAGCAGATTGCCGATGCAACGGCGCAAGGCCAGCGGCTTGCCGGGATAAAGATCACGCGCGGCACCATCGAGGGTGACGCGGCCCGTGCCGAGGTAGGGTTCGATCAACCCGTGCAGCAGGTGATTGAGGTCGACCGGCTCGATGTTCTCGTGGATGTCGGTGTCCTTCACGCATTGCAGTGCGCCCTTGACCAGCAGCTCGAGGTCGTCCAGATCGCGCCCGAACTTGCTTTGCAGGCTTTCGTCGTCGAGCAGCTCGACGCGCAGACGCAGGCGCGTGATCGGCGTGCGCAGGTCGTGGGAAATGGCGCTGAACAGCTGGCTGCGCTCAGTCAGGTAACGGCTGATGCGCTCGCGCATGGCGTTGAACGCGCGCGCCACCTCCACCACCTCGCGGCCACCGCCCTCGGCCACCGGCTCCACTTCCGCCCCCAGCGACATATGCCGCGCAGTGCGCGCCAGACGCTTGAGCGGACGGCTCTGCAGGTGCACCAGCAAGCCGATGAACAGCAGCAGGAAAACACTGGTCAGGAGGATGAACCACAGCTGCTGGGTGGGCAGGAAGGGTTCCTCCAGGTTGGTGTAGGGCTCGGGCAGCAGCGAGGCGATGTACAGCCACTCCCCCGGGGCCAGCTGGATCTGCGTCACCAGCACCGGCGGGTTGAGCGGCTCCAGGGTCAGCGCATAGTGCGCCCAGGATCGCGGCAGCTCGTCGAGCTTCAGGCCGCCGTTGAAGATCAGCAGATCATCCGGCCGGACGAAGGTCACAGAGATGTCGGCAGCGCTGCCCAGTGCCTGACGCAGCACTTCGGTCACCGTCTCGGTCACCGCCTGCTTGCGCGGCGTGGGCGGTAGCAGCTTCATCTGCAACGGGCGATCGTTGAGGCTGACCACGAAGCGCGTGCCGCCCATGCTGCGCAACTGGTCGAGCACCAGCGGCCGGTAATTCACCGGCAGCGAACGGAAGTAACGCACGCTGGCCGACATCGAGTGAGCCAGGCTGCGCGCCGTGGTCACCAGGCCTTCCAGCTGAGTGGCACGCAACTGCGACAGCCAGATGGCGCTGGACAACGTCTGCGCCGCCAGTATCGCCAGCAGGGTCAGTAACAGCATGCGCCCGAGCAGCGAGCGCGGCAGCGGCAACCAGCGCCGCGCTTCAGCGGCCATCGCCGGCCTGCACGCTGACGGTCGCCGCCAGTTGATAACCGCTGCCACGCACGGTGCGGATCAGCCGCGGCGGCTTGTCGGTATCGCGCAGGCGCTGGCGCAGGCGGCTCACCGCCATGTCGACGATGCGCTCCAGCGGCATCACCTCACGGCCACGGGTGGCATTGCCGATGGTGTCACGGTCGAGAATCTGCTGCGGGTGATCGAGAAACAGCTTGAGCAGGGCGAAGTCGGCGCCGGAGAGGATCACCTCCTCGCCGTCGCGATGGAACAGGCGGTGGCTGACCATGTCCAGGCGCCAGTCATCGAATGCCAGCACCTCGCCGCTGCGCTCCTGGCTGAACTGCGCGCGGCGTAGCAGCGCCTTGATTCGCGCCAGCAATTCGCGCGGGCTGAACGGCTTGCCGAGGTAATCATCGGCGCCCAGCTCCAGGCCGATCACGCGGTCGGCCTCGTCGGAGCTGGCGGTGAGCATGATCACCGGCACCTGGGCGAAGCGCTGGTGTTCACGCACCCAGCGGCACAGGCTGAAACCGTCCTCGTCGGGCAGCATCACATCGAGGATGACCAGGTCGGCCGACTCCGCACACAGGCTCTGGCGAAAGGCGGCGCCATCGGCCACGGCGCGCACCTGAAAGCCGACGCGGCTCAGGTAGGTCTCGAGCAGTTCACGTATTTCCTGGTCGTCATCGACCAGCAGAATCGACTTGCCGGGCTGGCTCATGGTCCGCCGTCCTTGTTGTGTTCACGCCGCAATGTAGGCCTGGTCGGTGCAGGTTCTAACCGGCCTCGGCCCTCTGTTGCAAGGCCACGCCGGCGCCGGTCAGGCCTGGATACTCGGCCGTCACCAGCCACACAGGCACGCCGTCAAGGTAATGGCTCATGCACCCCTTGTCGCGGAAACTCTTGGCAAAACCGCTGGTGAGAAAACGCTCGGCAAAACGCGGTACCACGCCGCCGACGATGTAGACCCCGCCACGCGCGCCCAGCGTCAGCATATTGTTGCCGGCCACGCGCCCGAGCCAGCAACTGAACTGCTCCAGCACCTCGGCGGCGACGGGCTCGCCCGCCAGGCCGGCAGTCGTGATCGCAGCCGGCGTATCGTGCTGCCGCGGCTGGCCGTCCAGCTCGCAGATGGCGCGGTAAAGCGCCAGCAAGCCATTGCCGCTGAGCACGTCTTCGGCCCTTACGTGCCCCAGTTGTCGATGGAGAATCTGCCACAGCTCGGCTTCACGCGGGCTGCCAATGGGCAGGTCGACATGCCCACCCTCCCCTGGCAACACCAGCCAGCGGCCGTCGGCCTGCTCCAGCAGCGTACCGACGCCCAGACCGGTACCGGCGCCGATCACCAGCACCGGCCGCTCTGCCTGCGCCTGGCCCTCGCACACTGGTATCCGCTCGTGCTCGGCCAGGCGGGTCATGCCCAACGCCATGGCGAAGAAATCGTTGATCATCAGCAGCTCGTCGACCTGCAACGCCTGGCAGAAGGCTGTGCGATCGATGCGCCAATGGTTGTTGGTAAACCGGAACAGGTCACCGCTGACCGGCCCAGCGCAGGCCAGGCACACCGAGCCTATCGCCCCCAACGGCAGGCCCTGGGCCTGCAGATAGGCCATGATGGCCTGCTCCGGCCCGGGAAAATCGGCGGTCGCCAGCACCTGTACCGCCTCCAGATGATCGTCACGCCACAGGGCGAAGCGTGCGTTGGTTCCACCGATGTCGCCGACCAGCGCCAGTTTCACGTGAATGCCTCCATGACGAGGACGCATCGCGCACGGGCTATCTCGGAAGCGTGAGAGGGCATGCTATCGACTCCAACTCGAATTATTTTTGTAGTTCATACAACGCGCACCACAGTAATCCCGAAAATTACGCCAATCAACCTGGACAAAGTAGTAATAACAACAATATTCAACGAATATCCCACGGCGTCGTGAATCGCGCCGAGGATGGCGCATTCCACCTTCGGCATGATCCCGGACAATAGTTGCAGCCATCCCGCGCCCTAGACTCGGCCCTTTCCGAGTTCGCAAGGAGAGCAGCATGTCACCCGATATCGTCATCGTCGGCGCAGGCCCGGCCGGTCTTTGCCTGGCTCGTGCCCTATCCGGAAAGGGTCTGTCCATTGTCGTGCTGGAGCGACAGGCCGAGCAGGCGTTGGCCGAACCTGCCTTCGACGGCCGCGAAATCGCCCTCACCCACGGCTCGCAAGCCCTGCTCGAACGCCTCGGCCTGTGGGCACGCCTGCCCAGCGAAGACGTTGCCGTGCTGCGCGATGCCCAGGTGTTCAACGGGCCCTCGCTGTTCGCCCTGAAGATACGCGCCGAACAGGCCGGCGCCGAGCGACTCGGCCATCTGGTGGCCAACCAGGCCATTCGCCGTGCTGCCTATCAGGCCGTAAGCGAATGCTCCGATGTGCAGTTGCTCTGTGAAACCAGCGTGCGCGCCATCGAGCAAAGCCAGAACGAGGTGAAGCTGGTGCTACAGGACGGCCAGGTGTTGCAACCACGCCTGCTGGTCGCCGCCGACAGCCGTTTCTCGGAGACGCGCCGCCAGCTGGCTATCGGCGCGCAACTCAAGGACTTCGGCAAGACCATGCTGGTGTGCCGCATGCAGCACGAACAGGACCATCACCAGGTAGCCTGGGAATGGTTCGGCTATGGCCAGACCCTGGCCCTGCTACCGCTCAATGGCCGGCAATCGTCGATGGTCCTCACCCTGCCGCCGCGCGAAATAGAACGCCTGCAGAAACTGGACGAAGCGATCTTCACCCGTGAGATGGAAAAGCGCTTCGACCGTCGCCTGGGCGCCATGCAACTGGCCAGCAGCCGCCACGCCTATCCGTTGGTGGGCGCCTACGCACGACGCATGGTCGGCAACCGCTGCGCCCTGCTCGGCGATGCCGCCGTGGGCATGCACCCGGTCACCGCACACGGCTTCAACTTCGGCCTGATCGGCGTACAACTGCTCAGCGACGCACTGCTCGCCTCACATGGCAAACGCCAGGACATCGGTGCGACTGCGCCACTGGCGCGCTACGAGCGCCAGCTGCGCCTGGCCACCTGGCCGTTGTACCAGGCCACCAACCTGCTGGTGGAGCTGTACACCAACGATCGCCTGCCCGCTCGCCTGCTACGCGGCGCAGGTCTGCTCGTGGCTCAGGGCCTGCTGCCGCTGAAGAAGGGCATCGCCCGGCACCTGACCGCCCGCGCCTGACGCCCCTAGGGAGCGTGCGCCAAACCTGGTTCGCGCTTCCCCTCGCAGCATCTGATATGCATCAGACAGCACTTTCTGAGTCTGTTTTGTTTTCCTCCATCTCCCTACAGTTTCGTCACTCGCGCGGCTGCGCCCGCATCTGTATGGAAGGTTAACGCGATGCAATCTGCTGCTCCTCTCCCGGCCTACAACTACAAGGTCGTCCGCCAGTTCACCCTGATGACTCTTTTCTGGGGAGTGGTGGGCATGTGCACCGGTGTGCTCATCGCCGCCCAGCTGGTCTGGCCGGAACTCAACTTCGACACGCCCTGGCTGAGCTTCGGCCGCCTGCGCCCACTGCACACCAACCTGGTGGTGTTCGGCTTCGCCGGTAGCGCGCAGTTCGCCGCCAGCTACTACGCAGTGCAGCGCACCTGCCAGACGCGACTGTTCTCCGACCAACTGGCTGCCTTCACGTTCTGGGGCTGGCAGGCGACCATCCTGATCATGCTGGTGACCCTGCCCATGGGCCTGACCACCACCAAGGAATACGCCGAGATCGAATTCACCGGCGCGGTATGGATGGCCATCGTCTGGGTCGCCTACGGCATCGTCTTCTTCACCACGCTGACGCAGCGCAAGACGCGCCACATCTATGTCGGCAACTGGTTCTTCGGCGCTTTCATTCTGGTCATCGCCATGCTGCACATCGTCAACCACCTGTCGGTGCCGGTGAGCTGGTTCAAGTCCTACTCGATCTATTCCGGCGCCACCGACGCCATGGTGCAGTGGTGGTACGGGCATAACGCGGTGGGCTTCTTCCTCACCACCGGTTTCCTGGGGATGATGTATTACTTCGTGCCCAAGCAAGTGGATCGACCGGTGTACTCCTACCGCCTGTCCATCGTGCACTTCTGGGCACTGATCACCCTGTACATCTGGGCCGGCCCGCACCACCTGCACTACACCGCACTGCCGGATTGGGCGCAGAGCCTGGGCATGGTGATGTCGATCATCCTCCTGGCGCCGAGCTGGGGCGGCATGGTCAACGGCATGATGACGCTGTCCGGCGCCTGGCACCTGCTGCGCACCGATCCGATCCTGCGCTTTCTGGTGGTCTCGCTGGCGTTCTACGGCATGAGCACCTTCGAAGGCCCGATGATGGCGATCAAGACCGTGAACGCCCTGTCGCACTACACCGACTGGACCATCGGCCACGTGCATGCCGGCGCGCTCGGCTGGGTGGCGATGATCACCTTCGGCTCGCTCTATCACCTGATCCCGAAAGTCTTCGGCCGCGACGGCATGTACAGCACCGGCATGATCAACGCGCACTTCTGGCTGGCGACCATCGGCACCGTGCTGTACATCGCCTCGATGTGGGTCAACGGCATCACCCAGGGCCTGATGTGGCGTGCGGTGAACGAGGACGGCACCCTCACCTACTCCTTCGTCGAGGCGCTGGAAGCCAGCCATCCGGGTTTCGTGGTACGTCTGGTCGGCGGCCTGTGCTTCCTCGCGGGTATGCTGCTGATGGCGCTCAACACCTGGCTGACCCTGCGTCGCCCGGCTACCGAATCGCACGCTGTCGCAGAGGCCGCTCATGCTGGCTGAAGCCTGGTGGATGATCGCCCTGGCCGTGTTCTTCGTCGGCGTACAGCTAAGCCTGTGCCGCGGCAGCCAGCGTGACCTCGACGAGGCGACCATGCTGCCGTTCGCCGACGATCCCGCCGTGGCGCGCCGCGTCGAGCGCGATACCGGGCGCAGCACCAGTGGCTGCGCCTGTCCCGGCACCTGCGATGGAGGTTGCGAGCATCAGGGGCAACAGACGTTCTGAGGGCTCACACCCACTGATCGTTACGCTTGCGCCGCACGCGCAACATGGTAGGCAGGATCAGGCCGAGCAGCAGCCCGGCACCGGCGATGCTGCCGCCATAGGCCATGTAGCGCATCAGCACCTGTTGTTGCTCCTCGCCCAGTTGCGCCTGGGCATCGCGCAGCTGCGAACGGGTGGTGGTCAGCTCGGCATCCAGCGCACCGCGAGCGGCCTGCAGCTCGTCGATCAGTTTCTTGCGCGAGTCCAGGGTTTCCTGCATGCCTTGCACGCGGACCTTCCAGGCATCGTCGATGCCCTTGAGCTCGGCACTGAGGTCAGCCACCTTCTGCTCCAGTTGCGGCAGGCGCTCGGCCTGGCCGGGCACCGACTGCAGGTCACGGCTGGGAATCCAGACCGTGTTGCCGCTTTCGCTGCGTACCTGGCTGTAGTCGCCCTGGGTGCGTAACAACTCCACTTTTTCCCCGGAAACCAGGGTGCCAACGATGCGATAGCCATCGGTGGGGCCGCTGCGCACATAGGTATTGAGGCTGTCGCTGACCCAGCGCTGGTTGCTGGGTGCTTCTTCGGCCAAGGCCGGTTGTGCGCCGCCGAGCAGGCCACCGAGCAGCAGGCAGGCACCGAGGATGCGGGGTTGGAATGGAGCATGACGAGATAAAAACATGGGGCGATCTTCACGTGGCAGTCAGACGAACCCGGCGAACGGGATGAACGTGCCGGCCGCGCGCTCAAAAGCATGCTCAAGCATGATCCAGGCAGAATCCGCGACGAAGACGCCACACTAGCGGCCAATAGCCATCTATTTCTGCCGGTACGGGCCGACAGCAGACAGACATTGCCCCGTTGCTTCGAGTTCACTCGAAGCGGGCGATGGTGGATGGACGGAACGCTGGCTCAGACGTTGTGACGCTGCACGAAGGCGCAAAAATCCGCCAGCGGCATCGGCCTGCCGAACAGATAGCCCTGGTAGCGAAGACAACCGTTATCGGCCAGAAAACCCCGCTGCGCCTCGGTTTCCACTCCTTCGGCGATCACCGTCATGCCCATGCTCTGACCGAGGGCGATCACGGTGCGCACGATGGTTTCGCTGTTGGCGTCGGTGAGCACATCACAGATGAAGGAGCGGTCGATCTTAAGCTTGCTCAAAGGCAAACGCTTGAGATGGCTGAGCGAGGAAAAACCGGTACCGAAATCATCCAGGGAAAAACGTACGCCCCGTTCGACCAGCGCAGTCATCTTGCGCGTCAGGTCTTCCATGTCGCGGACGATCAGCGTCTCGGTCAGCTCCAGTTCCAGACGCTGGGCATCGATGCCATGGCGCTCGATCAGGCCGAGAATCTCGGCGACGAAACTGGCCTGGCCGAACTGTTTCTGGCTGATGTTCACCGCCAGGCTCAGGTCGCGATAAAGCGGGTCATCCTGCCACTGCCGCAATCGCGCCGCCGTCTGCTCCAGCACCCACTGGCCGATGGGGATGATCAGGCCGGTATTCTCGGCGTGGTCGATGAACTCGCCGGGGGCCAGCAGTCCGCGCTGCGGGTGCTGCCAGCGAATCAGCAACTCGGCCCCGGTCACCCGCCCGCTGTCATCGAGTTGCGGCTGGTAATACAGCACGAACTGCTGCTCGCGCACCGCTGCTCGCAAGTCGCGATCCAGCTCCGAGCGCTCGGCCGTATCGGTTTGCAGGATATGCAGCAGCCCGAAGAACAATGCCATGGCCACCAGCCCCTGCAACCAGGAGCCGATTAACCGGACATCGTCCGGCAAGGCATAGAGATCGGTTGGCCGCCAGTTGGAAGCCGCCAGCGCCACGAACAGCAGCAGGCTGAACAGGGAAATGCCGTAACGCAGTCTCAATGGCTCGTCGCGAAAGGCCATCAGCGCACCCACCGCGACCGGCAGCAGATACAGATGCGTGGCCCGCGGCGCCGCAAGCGTGGGCGGATCGAGCAGCAGGGTCGAGGCGACGACGATCAGGATCAGCGCACCGAACAGGATCAGGTTGGCCGCGCGGGCTCGATTGCGCAGGGTCAGCGCGAACACGGCGACGCCGCTGAGGACGATGACGATATCCATGACCACGATGGCCCAGTAGCCGCGGGAGGAAAAGAACAGCCCCCACAACATGCCCATCACCACCATGACCATGCTGGCCAGCATGCGCATGCGTCGCTCGCGCCGTTGGCCGACCAAAGCCAGATCTGCTGCATGCCAGAGTTGGCGAACGCGTTTGCCGAAGGTCGAGAGTGCTGGCATGGAGAAATCCTTGTCCGATCTCTCTCATTCTCGAAGACGGCTGGCCAAATGCAAGCAGCTTTTAATGTTGCCAGTACGTGTCACTGGCCAGCCGCTCGGCAATGAAATCAAGCAGCAGGCGCATGGCCGGCAGCATTTGTCTGCGCGTGCCGTAAAGCGCATGGATGCCCAACTGCGGCGGCTGGTAGTCCGCCAACAGATGCACCAGGCGACCTTCGCGCACTAGCGCGTCTACCGAATAGAGTGGCTGCAGACTGATGCCGGCACCCGCCAGGGTGGCCTCCAGCAACACCATCGATTCGTTGGCGCTGAGGCTGCCAGACACCGACACCGCAATGACCTCGCCCTGGTGCTCGAACTCCCACAGACTGCGGCCGAAGTAGGCATAAGCCAGGCAGTTGTGCCGAGTCAGGTCCTCCGGGCGCTGCGGCGCGCCGTGCCGCGCCAGATAATCCGGGCTGGCGCAAACCACCGAGCGACATACGGCCAGACGCCTGGCGATCAGATTCGGGTCGAGCTGGTTGGTGATACGCAGCGCCAGGTCGATGCGGGCTTCCACCAGGTTGACGGCCTCGCTGCCCACCAACAGGTCGACACTGACCTGGGGATAGCGCTCGGTGAATGCCCGCAGCGCATGCACCAGCCAGGCCTGGGCGAAGGACTGGCTACAGGTGATACGCAAGGTGCCGCGCGGCGTGTCATCCACACTCTGACCGAGTGCCTGCATGCGTTCGGCCAACGCCAGCATCTCGCGGCACTGCGGCAGCATCTGTTCGCCTGCGGCTGTCAGGCTCAGGCGCCGCGTGCTGCGGTGCAGCAGGCGCACCCCGGCCCAGCTCTCGAGCTCGGCGAGATAGCGCGAGACCATGGCCCGCGACATGTCCAGGGCCTCGGCCGCAGCGGTTTGACTGCCGCGCTCCAACACCTCGACGAAAACCCGTGCAGCTGTCAGTCGATCCATGATGATTCGCTCGATTCACGCAATGAACATGGCCAGCTTACGGGGCTTTTAGCTCGCCAGATAGCACATAAGATGCGCGACTCTCACCAGCCTGGAGATCGTCATGTCTTTCGCCACCCGTTTCATCGCCGGCCTTGGTCTGCTCGCTGCAGCCAGCAGCGTGCTCGCCCAGCCGCTGACCCTGGACACATACAACCCACGCGACGCCGCCGTGTTCCCGGTCAGCTCGACCCTGATCACTGGCGAGAAGGACGCGATCCTGGTGGACGCGCAGTTCTCCAACCGGGAGGCCGAGGAATTGGTGAAGCGTATTCAGGCCAGCGGCAAGCACCTGACCACCATATTCATCAGTCATGGCGACCCGGACTATTACTTCGGCCTCGACGTGCTCACGCGCGCCTACCCCGAAGCCAAGGTGCTGGCCACGCCGGCCACCGTCGCCTACATCGAGAAAACCCGCGCGCCCAAGCTGGCCTACTGGGGCCCGATCCTCAAGGACAGCGCGCCGGCACGCACCCTGGCGCCCGAAGTGCTGCAAGGCGATGCACTGGAGCTGGAAGGCCAGCGCATCGAGGTGGTCGGCCATGATCCAAAGCACACCAGCCTGTGGATTCCCGGGATCAAGGCCGTGGTCGGCGGCATACTGACCAGCGCCAACATCCACGTCTGGATGGCCGATTCGCAGAGCGCCGAAGCGCGCAAGAGCTGGTTGAAGTCGCTGGACGAGCTCGAAGCCCTGCAACCGACCACTCTGGTACCGGGTCACTACCTGGGCGAGCCGGCCATGAACCTGGCGGACCTGCGCTTCACCCGCGATTACCTTCTGGCGCTGGAGGAGGAACTGGCCAAAGCCAACGACAGCCAAGCACTGATTGCGGCCATGAAGGCGCGTTATCCTGACTTGCAGGATGAAAGCAGCCTGGAACTGAGCGCCAAAGTACTCAAAGGTGAAATGCAATGGCCATGAAACGCCAGATTCTGATTTGTGGCGCCTCGCGCGGCCTGGGACTCGGCCTGGTGCAGGCCTTTCTCGACGCAGGCTGGCAGGTGCACGCGGTGGTGCGCGAGTTGCGCCCCGCCAGCCCGCTGGATGGCTTGCGCGCCCGACATCCGGATGACCTGCGCGTGATTACCTGCGATCTCAATGACCGCGCAGCCTCCTGCACCATCGAAACCGCCCTGCATGGCCGGCGTCTGGATTGCGCGCTGTTCAATGCCGGGGTGTACGGCCCCGGCCATCAGGACCCGCGACAAGCCGAGGACGATGAAATCGGCCAGCTGTTCCTGGCCAACGCCGTGGCGCCTATTCGCCTGGCCCAGCAGTTGGCCGAGCATGTAATCGAGGGCGGTGTGATCGCCTTCATGAGTTCGCAAATGGCCAGCCTGCACTTGGCTCGCGCCGCCGACATGCCGCTGTATGGCGCCAGCAAGGCAGCGCTGAACAGCTTGCTGCGCAGCTGGCAGATGCAACTGCCGCAACTGCCCTGGAGCCTGCTGGCACTGCATCCCGGCTGGGTACGCACCGGCATGGGCGGCGACAACGCTCCCTTGAGCGTTGAGCAGAGTGGCCGCGGCCTGCGTGAGGTACTACTCGCTCAGCTTGGCCAACGCACCTGCGCGTTTCTCGACTACCAGGGCCAAGCCCTACCCTGGTGAGCAACGCGATCATCGCTGCGCCCGGCCATGTCGATCATCCGCCGGGCGCTTTCGTTTGCTGCCTCGATAAACCTGTAAAGCCAACACAACCGTGGCCTGGATGAGTCAGCCGATACACGAACATACGCGAAAGGGCTTGCAAAGCACCTCAAACAGCTATACAAAAACTGTACATAAATCAGATATTGTACAGTTTAGGTAAATCGCCCTGCCGTCTCAGCGTGCCCCCCGCGTGATCTGTGCCTCGTGTGCGAGGACTGCAGCGCCCCAGACGGTCTCAAGGCTGGGCGTATCAGCAAATCCCGACGAGGAGTTCGCCGCCTGATCACAGGCGGCAGTCGACAAGCTGCGCAATCCGGCAACCCACTTCTCCCCTTTTTTGGTTGTCGGATTTTTTTATTCGGTACACGCGGCCAGTCGCTGGCCGCGGCATTCAACTGCGAGGGATGGTTCATGGCAATCCTGACATCACGCCTGTGCTCCACCCTGCTGCTGACGCTGCTGCTCAGCAGCCCCCTGGTACAGGCCAACAACCAGTCCGGCTGGCGTGAACAGCTGCCCGAGGCACGCCTGGTCGGCAGTGGCGATTTCAGCTGGTTCGGCTTCTCGGTATACAACGCCAAGCTCTGGAGTCCGACACGGCAGGTGGACTTCTCGCAACCCTTCGCTCTGGAACTGACCTACAGGCGTAGCATCAGCCGGGAGACCCTGGTCGATACCAGTCTCGACGAAATCCGCCGGATCAATGGCCAGCCGCTGGACCGCGAGCAACAGGACGACTGGACGCAGCAGATGCGCCAGGCCTTCGTCGACGTCACCGACGGTACGCGCATCACCGGCGTGTTCCTGCCCGAACGCGGTTGTCGCTTCTACGTCGACGGCAAGCTGCAGCATGTCATCGACGACCCGGAGTTTGCCCGCGCCTTCTTTTCCATCTGGCTCGACCCGCAAACCCGCAGCCCCAAGCTGCGCACTGCGCTACTCGGCCTTAACCCATGAGGTACGCCATGAAAACCCTATTGATACTGCTGACCAGCCTGCTGCTGATCAGTTGCGGCCAGGTACCGGTCGAACGCTACGCCGACGAGAAACCCGTACTCGACCTGCCTACCTTCTTCTCCGGCCCGGTACAGGCCTGGGGCATGTTTCAGGATCGCTCAGGCGAGGTGATCAAACGCTTCCACGTCGATATCCAGAGCCGCCGCGATGGCGACAAGCTGATCCTCGACGAGCGTTTCCTGTACAGCGACGGCACGCGCCAGCGCCGGGTCTGGACACTGACACCGGATGGCACCGGACGCTGGCTCGGCACCGCCGATGACGTGGTCGGCCAAGCCACAGGCGAAGTGGCCGGCAATGCCCTGCGCTGGCGTTATCACCTGAACCTGCCGGTGGACGACAGCACCTACGTGGTCTATTTCGACGACTGGATGTACCTGATGGACGACGACACCCTGATCAACCGTTCGAGCATGAGCAAGTTCGGCATCGAACTGGGCCAGGTGACGCTGTTCTTCCGCCGGGGCGCGGCTCAACCATGAGCCAAGCGCTGACGCTGACCAGCTTCGGCAGCGGCTACAAGGCACTGGTGATCGGCGCAAGCGGGGCCATCGGCCAGGCCTTGTGCCAATTGCTACGCGCTGATGCAAACTGTGCCGGCGTGCGTGAACTGAGCCGCAGCAGCACGCCCGCACTGGATCTGGAAGCCCCTGCCAGCATCGCTGAAGCCGCCGCCGCGCTGGCCGAGGACGGCCCCTATCAGCTGATCGTTCATGCTGCCGGGCTGCTGCACCGCGACGGTATCGCCCCGGAGAAGAGCCTGGCGGCCATCGAGGCCGATGCCCTGCAGGCGGTGTTCCAGGTCAACGCGCTGGGCCCGGCGCTGGTTCTGCGACACTTCCTGCCCCTGCTCGACAAACAGGGCGCCATGGCGATGCTCTCGGCCAAGGTCGGCAGCATCGGCGATAACCGCCTGGGCGGCTGGTATGCCTACCGCGCGTCCAAGGCGGCGCTGAACATGCTGATCAAGACCGCCTCCATCGAACTGGCGCGCAGCAAACCCAGGGCGCGACTGCTCAGCCTTCATCCCGGCACGGTGATTTCGCCACTGTCGCAACCCTTTCGCGGCGCCGCTGCCGCACGCCCGGCCGAACTGGCGGCGGCTCAGATGCTGCAGGTGATCGACAGGCTCGGTCCCGAGCACAGCGGCAACTTCCACGCCTACGACGGACAACCGCTGCCATGGTGACAGAAGCTGAAAACCTACGCGCGAGTGAGGTAATCGCGTGGGGGCGATTGAGTGTAGGCGTAACCGCGACTGCGACTATCAGGGCTTTGGCTGACTGGCGCCCTTGAGGAAGAGCTGCTCCAGTACAGTCAGCGAACGCACACTGGCTGCACGGCCACGCCACAGACCAGCGATACTTACCACTCGATCAGCAGCTCGCCGATGATAGCGATGCGAAGATACGGCACTCGGCGGCTGGCAGCACTAACCTGCTACCCAACCACGAACGACAACGCCACGCCTGAGCGTGGCGTTGTCGTTCACACAGGCTCAGTACTTGCTAATCGCGTTAAATAACCAGCCACCGGAAGCGCATGCAGACACAAGCCTGAGTTCGTGCACTGAAACGAAATGCAGGCTCAGATTCCTCCCCTGCAAAGTTCTTGTCCGCTCCTGCAAAGGCGCTATTTTCAGGCGGCTAATACACTCGCCCTTCGATGATTGCGCCAACGTGAATGGCGCAGTAGATAGCCGAACGGATGAAGCCAGTAGGCCGATGCGCCGCCATCATCGAAACCGTGGTTTCTGCCAAGCGACTCCACCAATCGACTTCACCAAGTCCAGCCAGCGCCTGCGCATCGATCAGCGAGTGATGCCGTGGCATCAGCCAGCTCGCCTAACCCTCGCACGGAGAATGAATCCGCATGATCTGCAAAAGATCGGCCCCGCTAACAGCCAAACCAGTGACTGCGAACAACAGGCGCAGTACCTTGCCGCGCATCGAGATCAGCGCCCGACGCAACGAGCCCTGCCAGTACCAGGCGACTGCCGAATACCAGGCAGCACGCCTCGGCAAACTGCTCAGAGGCCAGCCGGGGCAGGCGCAAACAGAAATGGCCAACCTGCTGCTGCAGGAACTGGTCGAAGCTTATCGCCTAGCCCTGCATAACGCCCGCCAGGGTTGATCCCTTACAGTGCGCTGAACAGATCGTTGGCGTCGAGCAGGCGCCAGGCGATTTCCGGGCGCTTCTCCATGGCCCGGCGGATCGCCGCGGGAATGCTCTGCCGCGTCTTGCGGCACAACCCCGGATGCGCGTCGAACTGCATGTGGATGCCGCGCATGCTGCGTACCTCGCCATACGCTGGCTCGATATGCAGGCGAATGCCCAGTTGTTCGTACATACGCTGCTTCATGCGCTCAAGATCGTCCAAGCTTTGCAGGTTCTCCAGGCGTTCGAGCAGACGCTGCTCCTCCTGGCGCGTGAGCAGGAGGATGCGCGTGTCGGCACCCGGCCGGTCCAGCAGCTCGTCACGCTGACAGTCGCAAGCACCGGGTGGGCAGGGATTACGCAAGGGCAATGGTGAATTCATCGCCCTGATCATAGCCATAGCCATGCGCGCTGCACATCCACTCCCATCGCCTGGCTTGTCAGCGCAGCAGACTCCGTTAAGCTCACAGCATTTCCCCGAAACAAGGAAGAACACCATGCTGCGCCTCACCACGTTCGCTGCTGGCCTGCTGCTCTCGGCCAACGTCTTCGCCCTGTCCCTCTCCGACCTGAGCCAGCAGGACGCCAGCGGAGGTCTCAAGGACGCGCTGATCCAGGGCGCCCAGGTGGCCGTCAAGCAGTTGGGCGCGCCAGGCGGCTTCAGCAACAACCCGGACGTGCGCATCGAGCTGCCCGGCAAACTCGGCAAAGCCGCCAAGACCATGAAGATGATGGGCATGGGTGCCCAGGTCGATCAGCTCGAAGCGAGCATGAACAAGGCCGCCGAAGCGGCCGTGCCACAAGCCCAGGCCTTGCTGGTCGACGCGGTGAAGAAGATGACCGTGGCTGACGCCAAGGCGATTCTCAGCGGCGGCAATGATTCCGCCACGCAGTACCTGAACAAGAGCAGCCGTGAGCAGATTCGCGCCAAGTTCCTGCCCATCGTCAAGCAGGCCACCGACCAGGTCGGTCTGGCCCAGCAGTACAACGCCTTCGCCGGCCAGGCCGCCAGCTTTGGCGTGGTCGATGCCAAGAGCAGCACGGTGGAAAGCTACGTGACCGAGCAGGCCCTCGATGGGCTGTTCGAGATGATCGCCAAGCAGGAAGCCAGTATCCGCCAGAACCCGGCTGCTGCCGCCACCGGTCTGGCGAAGAAGGTGTTCGGCGCACTGTGAGAAAGCTGCCATTGCCTGCGCCCCGCTGGTCTGTAGCTATCGGGGCGTTTTCTTTTCAGTCAGGGCAAGCAGAGCCGGTCCAGCGCCGGCCGGGCGAAGAAAAAGCCCTGCATGTAGCGAACACCCAGTTCCTGCAAGGCATCACGCTCCCCCGCACTTTCGATGCCCTCGGCGATGATGCGGATGTTCAGCCGTGTAGCCACCAGCACGATGCCGGCGACGATCGCCTGGCGCACCGGGTCCTGATCGATGCCACGGGTTAGCGCCATATCCAACTTGAGCACGTGCGGCTGGAACTCGGCCAGCAGATTGAGCCCGGAATAGCCGGCACCGAAATCATCGATGGCGGTGGTGAACCCCTGCTTTCCATACTCGGCGAAGATTCGTTTGAGATGTGCGGTGTCGTGAATCTGCTCACCCTCGGTCACTTCGAACATCAGCCGCTCGCGCGGAAAGTCGAAAAGCCTGGCCGCTTCCAGCGTGGCACGAATGCAGGTCTCGGGCCGATATACCGCATTGGGCAGGAAATTGATGCTGAGCAGGCAATCCGGCACATCGAGCAGGCCGAGCTGCGCTGCCCGCTCGATGGCTCTGACGCGGCAGGCCTGGTCGAAGCGATAGCGGTTGCCATCGTTGACCTGCCCCAATACCTCTCTGGCCGACTCGCCCTTGCTTCCCCGCACCAGGGCCTCGTAGGCGAACGGCCGTCGCTCCTCGACATCGAGGATCAATTGAAACGCCATGGTGAAATCGAATCCCAACGCTTCGACATCTCGGCACTCGGCGCACCCTATGGCCTTAAATGGCTGTGGGAAGGTACATCGGCTGACACTGTTCATCGGCGCTTCCTCGAAGGATATGGCCGGACGGCCCACTTGCATCAAGCCTAGTCAAAAGCGGAACGAAGCTACCTGTTTTTCCAGGGTCAGGGCCAACTGCTGTAGCCCCTGCGCCGTGCGTGAGGTCTCGGCCACCGCCTCGCTGTTGTGCACCGACATCTGCGCGATGCGCTCGACGTTGCGCGCAACGTCCTGGCTAGCGACGGTCTGTTCGCGCAGCGCCAGGGAGATCTGATCGACCACATCCACCACACGCCCCGAGGCCTGGCGAATGGCGACGATGGCATCGCCGGCCTGACTGGCCTGCTCTAACCCGCCGCTGACCTGCTGCACGCCCACTTCCATGTTGCTTACCGCATTGCGCGTTCCGACCTGGATCTTCTTGATCATCTCGGTGATTTCCTGGGTTGAGTTGGCAGTCCGCTGCGCCAGCAGGCGCACCTCGTCCGCCACCACGGCGAAGCCACGACCCTGCTCGCCAGCTCGCGCCGCCTCGATGGCGGCGTTTAGCGCCAACAGGTTGGTTTGGTCGGCGATTTCCTTGATCACGTTGACGATCGAGGAGATCTGGTCGGATTGCTGGCCCAGCTCGGCGATCTGCGCCGCCGCGCCCTGCACCGTATCAGCGATGCTCTGCATGCTGGCCAGGGTTTCCTGGATCACGGCGCCACCCTCAGCGGACTGCCGGCCCGAGTCACTGGATAGCGCATGCGCCTCGTTGGCGTTGTCGGCGACGTGGTTGATGCTCACGGTCAGTTCCTCCACCGTCGCCGCCATGCTCGACGCGGCCTGCGACTGCTCCTGAGTGGAAACCGACAGTTGGGTAGACGCACTGGAGATGTTCTGCGCCGCCTCCACCAATTGTCCGGCACCAACGCGGATCTGCCCAATCATCTCGCGTAGCCGTTCCTGCATGGTGGCGAAGGCATCCAGCAACACGCCGATCTCATCGCGTCCGCCCCGCTGGATACGCGAATCGAGTCGTCCCTGAGCGATGCTGCGCGCCACCTCGACGACCTGCTGCAGACGTCCGGCGATGCTGCGAGACATTACGAACGCCACGCTCATCGCAAGCAGCGTGGCGATCACCCCACCCGCCAGCAGGATGGTCAGCGACAGGAACTTGGCGGCATTCATCGAGGCCGTGCGCTGCGCCAGCAAGGCGCGCTCTTCGCCCTGGATATCGCTGATCAGGCGCCGCATGGCATCCACCTTGACCTTGGAACTACCCGTTGCGACGCGCTCGATCAGCGCCTCGAAGCTCTGCTGGCCTGCGACGACCTGGCGACGCAGTTCGAGGTAGATGTTGATGTCCTCGCGCAGCCATTGGTCATGCATCGCCTGAGTTTCGGCAAGACGCCGCTGCTGCGCCGGATTGTCCTTGGTCAGTTGGCGTAGCAGGGCAAGGTTGCTCTGAAAATCCCTTTCACCACTTTCCAACGGGCCGAGAAACTGATCCCGCCCGGTGATGACGAATCCCCGCGCACCGGTTTCGATATTGACCAGGCTGACCAGCAGATCGGCTGACGCGTTGATGACGTTATAGGTGTGGATGTTGTGCTTGACCGCACCATCCACCTGGTCGAAGCCCCGCCAGGTACTCAATACCAGCAGGAGAATGACCAGCAGTACCACACCGAACCCCGTGTACAACTTCTGCGACATGTTGAGATTGGCGAACATGGACAGCTCCGAGTCGAAATTGATTTGCAGGCGCACGCCATCGCGCTCTGGAACACGGTGTCGTCCAGAGGGGATGAGTGGCTATGCAAACGGAATGGAAACGATGAATCGGCCAGGAATCTGGCGCCTGGCCATTATGTACATCGATACAACAATTATACAAAATTTTATTTTCGTACAACTAAGATGATTGCATTACGCTCCAGACTCATGTGCCCTGCACGACCATCCGCAGCCGTGGCCGGCCACCCGAGGCGCTATCCCGTCGGGTTTATCCAGGCAAAGAAAAACCCCGCCGGGCTTTTGGCCGGGCGGGGTTTTCGAAGGTACCGTTGCCGATCAGGCGCAGGCGGCTTGCATCTGCCGATGCGTATCGATGAGGTGCTGTACCACGCCAGGATCGGCCAGCGTGGAGATGTCGCCGAGAGAATCGTATTCGGCGGTAGCGATCTTGCGCAGGATGCGGCGCATGATCTTGCCCGAGCGAGTCTTCGGCAGGCCAGGCGCCCACTGAATGACGTCCGGCGTGGCAATCGGACCAATCTCCTTGCGCACCCAGTTCTTCAGCTCCTGACGCAACTGCTCGGAAGACTCCTCGCCAGCGTTCAGGGTGACGTAGACGTAGATGCCCTGACCCTTGATGTCGTGCGGTACGCCAACCACCGCGGCCTCGGCCACTTTCGGGTGGGCGACCATGGCGCTTTCCACTTCGGCGGTGCCCATGCGGTGGCCGGAGACGTTGAGCACGTCATCGACGCGACCGGTGATCCACCAGTAGCCATCTTCGTCGCGGCGCGCACCGTCACCGGTGAAGTACATGCCGCGGAAAGTCTTGAAGTAGGTGTCGACGAAGCGGTCGTGGTCGCCGTACAGGGTACGTGCCTGACCCGGCCAGGAATCGATAATCACCAGGTTGCCCTCGGCAGGGCCTTCGATGATGTTACCCAGGTTGTCCACCAGCGCCGGCTGCACGCCGAAGAACGGCCGTGCGGCAGAACCCGGCTTCAGGCCGTGAGCACCTGGTAGCGGGGTCATCAGGCAGGCACCGGTTTCGGTCTGCCACCAGGTATCGACGATCGGGCAGCGGCTCTGGCCAACGTTCTCGTAGTACCACTGCCAGGCTTCCGGGTTGATCGGCTCACCCACAGACCCCAACAGACGCAGGCTGGAACCATCGGCACCTTCGACTGCGGCCTTGCCCTCAGCCATCATGGCGCGGATCGCGGTCGGCGCGGTGTAGAGGATGTTGACCTTGTGCTTGTCGACGATCTGCGCCACGCGACGCACGTCCGGATAGTTCGGCACGCCCTCGAACATCAGGGTAGTGGCGCCGTTGGACAGCGGCCCGTAGACGAGGTAGGTGTGGCCGGTGACCCAGCCGATGTCGGCGGTGCACCAGAACACCTCGCCCGGACGGTAATCGAACACGCGCTCATGGGTCAGCGAAGCGTAGGTCAGATAACCGCCGGTGGTGTGCAGCACGCCCTTGGGCTTGCCGGTGGAACCGGAGGTGTAGAGGATGAACAGGGCTTCTTCAGCACCCATTTCCTTCGGCGCGCAGACGCTGCCAGCGACCTTCATCAGGTCTTCGTACCAGATGTCGCGATGCTGGTTCCACTTGATGTCGGAGCCGGTGCGCTTGACCACGATGATCTTCTGCACGCTGGCGGTTTCCGGGTTGGTCAGCGCATCGTCGACGTTGGCTTTCAGCGGCACCTTGCGGCCACCACGCAGGCCTTCGTCGGCGGTGATCACCACCTTGGACTCGCAGTCGATGATGCGGCCAGCCAGCGCTTCCGGGGAGAAGCCGCCAAAGACCACGGAATGGATGGCGCCGATGCGCGCGCAGGCGAGCATCGCCACCACGGCTTCGGGAATCATCGGCATGTAGATGGTGACGACGTCACCACGGTGCACGTCCTGGCCACGCAGGGCGTTGGCGAACTTGCTCACCTCTTCGTGCAGTTGGCGATAGGTGATCTCGCGGTGCTCGGAAGGATCGTCGCCTTCCCAGATGATCGCGACCTGGTCACCACGCTCTTCCAGATGACGGTCGAGGCAGTTGTAGGAGACGTTCAGGGTGCCATCGGCGTACCACTTGATATCGACGTGGTGGTCATCGAAGGTGGTTTGCTTGACCTTGGTGTAGGGCTTGATCCAGTCGATCCGCTTGCCCTGCTCGCGCCAGAAACCCTCGGGGTTGACCACGGACTGTTGGTACATGGCCTTGTAGGTGGCCTCGTCAGTGAGGGTCCGCGCGGCCACCTCGGGACGCACAGGGTAAAGAGACGCAGCACTCATGGAATCACCTCGACGGGGAGTTGTTTTTGTATGGTGCCTTTTGTATCCCCCGACCCTTCGTGAGGCCATTCGACCATGGTCTTACCGCTCTAAGACCATGGTCTTGAACCAGTTTCTGGCGCATGCCCAGCCAAATCGGCAGCGCCAGGGATATGTCGCGGCGCATGGACAAAAAAAGCCCGGCACAAGGCCGGGCGCAGAGGTAGACGCGGGATCAACGGCTGCCCTAGCTCATGCCCAGCCAGTTCGGCAGGGCCATGGACACGGCCGGGATGTAAGTGATGATCATCAGGAAGCTGAGCAGCAGCATCAGCCATGGCATCGCGGCGCGGATCACCGCGGTCAATGGCATGCCGGTCACCGCCGAGGTGACGAACAGGTTCAGCCCCACCGGCGGCGTAATCAAACCGATCTCCATGTTCACCACCATGATGATGCCCAGGTGGATCGGGTCGATGCCCAGCTGCATGGCGATCGGGAACAGGATCGGCGCCAGGATCAGGATGATCGCCGACGGCTCCATGAAGGCACCGGCCACCAGCAGCACGATGTTCACCACCAGCAGGAACTGCCACGGCTGCAGGCCCAGCTCGACCACCCAGGCGGTGATGGTCTGCGGGATCTGCTCGGTGGTCAGCACATGGGCGAACAGCATGGCGTTGGCGATGATGAACATCAGCATGATGGTCAGCTTGCCGGACTCCAGCAGCACCTTCGGGCAGTCGCGGACCTTCAGGTCCTTGTACACGAACAGGGCGACGAAACCGGCGTACACCGCTGCCACGGCTGCGGCCTCGGTCGGGGTGAACATACCGGTGTAGATACCACCGAGGATGATCACCATCAGCAGCAGGCCCCAGAACGCCTCGCGGGCGGAACGCAGCCACTCGCGGAAACTGGCGCGTGGCAGGGCCGGCAGCTTCTTGATGCGCGCGACGATGTAGATCGCCACCATCAGCACCACGCCGAGCATAATGCCGGGGATCACACCAGCCATGAACAGCTTGCCCACCGACTGCTCGGTGGCGGCGGCGTACACCACCATCACGATCGACGGCGGAATCAGGATGCCCAGAGTACCGGCGTTACAGACGATGCCGGCGCCGAACGCCTGCGGGTAACCGGAACGCACCATGCCGGCGATGGCGATGGAGCCAACGGCCGCTACGGTAGCCGGCGAGGAACCGGACAGCGCGGCGAACAGCATGCACGCCAGTACCGCACCGATGGCCAGGCCGCCACGGATGTGACCGACGCAGGCGTTGGCGAAGTCGATCAGGCGACGCGCCACGCCACCAGTGGTCATGAAGGCACCGGAGAGCAAGAAGAACGGGATCGCCAACAGGGTGTAGTGCTCGGAAGTCTCGAACAGCTTGATCGCCAGCGAGCGTACCGAGTCCGGGCTGAACAGCATGATGGTGATCGAGCCGGCCAGGCCGAGCGACGCGGCGATCGGCACGCCGATGAACATCAGCAGGAACAGCAGCAGGAAGAGGAACAGAACGGTCATTATTTGGCCTCCTCGTGCTCATTGATTTTCAGCGCATCGGCGGCTTCGTCAGCCAGGCCGAGGCCGGTCTGCTCGTTGCGCAGGATGCGCACGAGGATCTCGGTGAAACGGATGAACACCATGGCGTAGCCGAACGGCACGATCATGCCGATGTGCCATTGCTGCACGCCGTAATGGCCAAGGTCTTCGGCGCCGATGCCGGCGATGAACAGGGTGCGAACCCAGTCGAAGCTGCCGACGGCGATCAGGCCGGCATAGCCCAGGCAGCACAGGCAGGCGATCACGCCGATAACGCGCTGTACGCCGCGCGGGGCGAGCTTGACCAGTGCGTCGACGCCGATATGGCCGGCGGTGCGCACGCCGTAGGCCAGGCCGAAGAAGATCAGCCAGCCGAACAGCGCTTTGGTCAGGGCATTGCTCCAGGTCATCGCCTGGGCCATGTCGAGAATGGAGTCGCCGATAGCGAGCAGGGTCTCGTTACCGCCGAAGGTGTCACCCAGCCAATAGAATAGGGTGTAGAAGTTGTTGAGGATCACGTAGACGAAAGTGATCAGCGTCATGGCCGCCAGGAGGAAAGCGATGAAGCCTTCCTCGAAGTGCTCCCAGACGCGCCGCAAGGCGTTCATGGCATCTCCGCGAGGTTCTTGTGATTGTCAGGAGTCGGACGAATCTAACCGAGCCAGGACCAGCGCGATATTCGTCATTGGCAAACGCCGTCTTAGGCGACGGCGAGTGAAAGACCGCCCCGGGTGCGTGGGCCCGAGGCGGTCATGGGCTCATTGCTGATTGGCGGCTTGCGCAGCCTCGATCACATCAGTGCCGATCTCGGCCTCGAACTTCTTCCACGCTGGGCGCACGGCGTCACGCCAGGCGGCGCGCTGCTCGGGCGTGAGGGTGATGATCTCGCTCTTGCCAGTATCGAGGATCGCCTGGCGCGCTTCGGCGTTCAGCGCTTCGGCCTGCTTGTTCACCTCGACAGTCACCTCGTCGACGATCTGCTCCAGCTCGCTGCGGATATCCGCCGGCAGGCCGTTCCAGAACTGGGTATTGGTGATCAGCAGGTAGTTGCCGATGGCATGGTTGGACTCGGTCATGTACTTCTGCACCTCGAAGTACTTCTGCGAGTAGATGTTCGACCAGGGGTTGTCCTGGGCGTTGACCACGCCGGTCTGCAGGCCCTGGTAAATCTCGGCGAAGCTCATCTTGCGCGGTACCGCACGCAGGGCGCTGTACTGCGCGGCCTGCAGGTCGGACGGCTGCACGCGGAATTTCTGCCCACGGGCGTCGCTTGGCTCGACCAGCGGCTTGTTGGCTGTGAGCTGGCGCATGCCGTTGAGCCAGTAGGCCAGGCCGGTGATGCCCTTGCTCTCCATCGACTTGAGCAGTGCCTTGCCCTTTTCCGAGGACTGGAAGCGCTGCGCGGCGGCAACGTCGTCGAACAGGAACATCATGTCGAACAGCTGCAGCTGCTTGGTGTACTGCTCCAGCTTGGACGGTGCCGGCGCCAGCATCTGCACTTCGTTGAGCAGCAGGGCTTCCATTTCCTTGCCATCGCCATACAGCGAGGAGTTGGCGTAGACATCGACCTTGACCTTGCCGGCCAGGCGCTCCTCGACCAGTTTCTTGAACATCAGCGCGCCCTGGCCCTTCGGCGTGCTGTCGGCGGTGATATGGGAAAACTTGATCAAGATCGGATCAGCTGCGTGTGCCGAGAGTGCGCCAAGCAGTGCGCAACCGGCGAGCACACCGGCCAGGCCACGACGGACGAAAGAAAACTTCATGGAAGGCTCCTGTTGTTTTTGTCTGAGCGTCGAGGGAGAAACCCCTTCGATTGGCCCGGACTCTACTCCGCCGCCCCCCGGCTGAAATTCACATTTGAACAACCGAGCCTTCGGCATTCACGAAGGCAGCGCTGAATATCCCTCTGTCGCGCCACTGTTTCGCAGGTGATCGAGCATCTGCTTCGCGGTCAGCGAAAGGTTGTCCTGATTACGTACCGCCACCTTGAGCTCACGCCGAGCCCAGGGATCGTGCAGCGGGATCACCCGCACATCGAGCGCCGGCAGGTAGGTACGCACTGCCAGATCCGGCAACACGCCAACACCCATGCCGGTATGGATCATCCGGCAAATGGCCTCGAAGCTGCGTACCTGAATGCGCAGGCGCAAGGCCACGCCCTGGCTGTGCGCCGAGTGCTGCAGCAGGCTGTGCAGGGAAGCGTCCTGCTGCAGGCCGATGAAATCGAAGCCCACCGCCTCGCGCAGGAACAGGCCGTCGCGTTCGGCCAGGGGATGCTCGCGCGGGGTGACCAGCACCAACTGATCGTGACGGTAGGTGAAAACCTGCAGATCCTCGGCCGGCACATGCCCGGCGAAGATGCCGATATCGGTCAGCCCCTCGCGCACGGCGCGGATGGTCTCGCTGCTGACCCGCTCTTCCAGGTCGATCTTCACCTGCGGGTGCAGGCGACTGAAGCTGGCCAGGTCCTCGGGCAGAAATTCGATCACCGCCGAGGTGTTGGCGTGAATGCGCACATGGCCCTTGACCCCTTCACTGAACTCACTGAGGTCGGCGTTGAGCTGTTCGAGGTTGTCCATCATGTTGCGCGCGTGGTGCAGCAATGCATGGCCGGCCGGAGTCAGTTCGACGCCCTTGGGCTGGCGATAGAGCAGCGCGATGCCGAGCTGGTTTTCCAGGTCGCTGACGCGCTTGCTCACCGCCGCCAGGGCCAAGTGTTCGCGCTCGGCAGCGCGGGTCAGGCTGCGCTCATCGGCGATGGCGACGAACAGCTTGAGGGTGACGAAATCGATGCGGCGCATAAAGGTCTCCATTTCGTGCCTGGCGAAGCGAAGCCGCCAGAAAGCTGATTTACAGCATGCCACTTCGCAATACGCGAAGCCTAGCTTGGCCATTGAGCAATTGTCGGCACCGCGCCGCTGCGCCATTCTGCGCACCACGAGAAACGCACAGGCAAATCAGGTGCAGCCATGACTCAACACAACACCAGCAACATGGCCCTGCAGGGGCTCAAGGTGATCGAGATGGGCCAGCTCATCGCCGGTCCCTTCGCCAGCAAGCTGCTCGGCGAATTCGGCGCTGACGTGATCAAGATCGAGCCGCCGGGCGTCGGCGACCCGCTGCGCAAATGGCGCAAGATCAAGGACGGCACCTCGCTCTGGTGGCACGTGCAGTCACGCAACAAGCGCTCGCTGACCCTCGACCTGAAACAGGCCGAAGCCCAGGACATCGTGCGCAAGCTGGTGGCCGAGGCCGACGTGCTGGTGGAGAACTTCCGCCCTGGCACGCTGGAAGGCTGGGGCCTGGGTTATGACGCGCTGAAGGCGATCAACCCGCGACTGATCATGCTGCGCATCTCCGGCTATGGGCAGACCGGCCCCTACCGCGACCTGCCCGGTTTCGGCGTGATCGGCGAAGCCATGGGCGGCCTGCGCCACCTCTCCGGCTACCCCGGCCAGGCGCCGGTGCGCGTCGGTATCAGCATCGGCGATTCGCTGTCCTCGCTGTACGGCGTGATCGGCGTGCTGCTGGCCCTGCAGGAGCGCGCACGTAGCGGCGAAGGCCAGGAAATCGACGTGGCACTGTACGAGTCGGTGTTCGCCATGATGGAAAGCCTGATCCCCGAATACGACGCCTTCGGCTACGTCCGCGAGCCGGCCGGCAGCGCCCTGCCCGGCATCACGCCGTCCAATTCCTACCCGTGCAACGACGGCAGCTACGTGCTGATCGCCGGCAATGGCGACAGCATCTACAAGCGCCTGATGAGCCTGATTGGTCGCGAGGACCTGGGTAACGACCCGCGCCTGGCGCAGAACGACGGACGCAGCCAGCACGCCGAACTGATCGACGGCGCCATCGCCGAGTGGACTGCCCAGCGCAGCCGCGACGAGGTGATCGAAGCACTCAAGGGCGCGCGCGTGCCGGCCGGCTATCCCTACACCGCCGCCGACATCGTGCAGGACCCGCACTACCTGGCGCGACAGATGATCGAGCAGGTGCAGACCAGCGTCGGCCCGCTCAAGGTGCCGGGCGTGCTGCCCAAGCTCAGCCGCACACCGGGGCGTATCGGCACCGGCGGCCCGCAGCTCGGTGAGCACAATGACGACATCCTCGCCGGGCTTGGCCTGAGCGCGGAACAGGTCGCTGGCCTGCGCGAGCGCGGGATCATCTAACAGCAGTACCACTTAGCCCGTAGGGTGTCGCGGGGCCGCCTAGGCCGTGCGCACTACAACAGTTCGTAGGGTGGACAACGCGAAGCTTGTCCACCAAGACAGCAACGCAGCCCAAGCCGGTGCGCACAGCGCACCCTACGCCGCGAACAACCAGGATCATGCCATGAGCAAACGCCTCTACATCCAGGACGTCGCCACCCGTGACGGCTTCCAGATCGAAGCTTCCTTCATCCCCACTGAAGACAAAATCGCCCTGATCGACCGCCTGTCCCACACCGGCCTGGCGAAGATCGAGGTCACCTCCTTCACCTCGCCCAAGGCCATCCCCAACCTGCGCGATGCCGAAGAAGTGATGCGCGGCATCCAGCGCGTGGCTGGCGTGGAGTACACCGTGCTGGTGCCCAACGTGAAGGGCTGCGAGCGCGCACTGTCCTGTGAGGTGGACGAGATCAACCTGGTCATGTCGGCCAGTGACACCCACGGTCTGGCCAACCTGCGCATGACGCCGGAGCAGTCGCTGGCGCAGTTCGCCGAGATCATCGAGGTCAGCCGTGGCAGCGGCGTATTTATCAACGCGTCGCTGTCGACCACCTTCGGTTGCCCCTTCGAGGGCGAGGTGCCCGAGGCCCGCGTATACGAGCTGACCGAGCGCCTGCTGGAGATCGGCGTGCAGGGCGTGACCCTGTGCGACACCACCGGTATGGCCGACCCGGCCCAGGTCGAGCGCATCTGTCGTGAATCGCTGCAGCGCTGGCCCGAGGCGGTGTTCACCGCACACTTCCACAACACCCGTGGCATGGGCCTGGCCAATGCCCTGGCGGCATTGAACGCGGGCATCGACCGTTTCGACGCCTCACTTGGCGGTCTTGGCGGCTGCCCTTACGCCCCAGGTGCCAGCGGCAATATCTGCACCGAGGATCTGGTGCATATGTTCCAGCGCATGGGCCTGGACACCGGCGTGAACCTCGATGCCCTGCTCGACGCAGCCGCCACCCTGCCCGGTCTGATCGGCCACGATGTACCGGGCGCCATCCTCAAGGCCGGCAAATCCGATCGCCGCTATCCCAAGCCGAAGTGGATGCAGGAAGCCGGGCTCTAAGGCTCGGCCGAGACAAAAAAACGCCCGGTGCAAGCACCGGGCGTTTTCGTTTGCAGCGCAAGATCACTGCTGGTTGGACTTCTCCGCCGCCTGGATCAGCTTGGCACCGATCTCCTGCTCGAATTTCTTCCACACCGGGCGCATGGCTTCACGCCATTCGGCGCGCTGCTGCGGGGTCAGCTCGATGATCTCGGTGGTACCGGCCTTGGCGATGTCCTGCTTGGCCTTGCGGTTCAAGTCATCGGCCTGCTTGTTCACCTCGACGGAGACCTCGGCCATGATGGTTTCCAGCTCGCTGCGCACGTCATCCGGCAGGCCCTTCCAGAACTTGGTGTTGGTAATCACCATGTAGTCGATCAGGCCATGATCGGACTCGGTCATGTACTTCTGCACCTCGTGCACCTTCTGGCTGTAGTAGTTCGACCAGGTGTTCTCGGTGCCGTTGACCACGCCGGTCTGCAGCCCCTGGTAGACCTCGGCGAAGCTCATCTTGCGCGGGTTGGCCCGTACCGCCTTGAACTGCTCCTCGAGCACCGCCGAAGCCTGCACACGAAATTTCAGGCCACGGGCGTCGGACGGCTCGCGCAGCGGCTTGTTGGCCGACATCACCTTCAATCCGTTGTGCCAGTAGGCCAGGCCGGTGATGTTCTTGTCTTCCATGGAGGTCAGCAGGCCGCGGCCCTCGGGGCTGGCCTGGAAGCGATCGACCGCCTCCATGTTGTCGAACAGAAACGGCAGGTCGAAGATCTGCACCGGTTTGGCGTACTGCTCGAACTTGGCCAGCGACGGCGCCAGCATCTGCACCTCGCCTAACAACAGTGCCTCCATTTCCTTGCCATCACCGAATAGCGAGGAGTTGGGGTAGACATCGACCTTGACCCGCCCTGGCAGGCGCTCCTCGGCCAGTTTCTTGAACAACAGCGCGCCCTGTCCCTTGGGCGTGTTGTCCGCCACTACATGGGCGAACTTGATGAGGATGGGCTCATCGGCCGCCTGTGCCAGGCCGGTACAGGAGAGGATGGCGGCGCAGGCCAGCGCCTTGGCGGTGAGTTTGAACATGACGTTACCTCATTGTTTTTGTAGGTCGGTACGTGGGACGAAATGGCCGGTGGCGTGGTGCCTCCGGCCGGTATTCAGGCTGGGCTCTCGCCAGCGCGTTGCAGCAGTCGTCGGGCGCGGCCCAGCACCGGGGCGTCGACCATCTGGCCGTCGACAACGAAGACACCTTCACCGCTGCTGGCCGCTGTCATCACGCGGCGCGCCCAGGCCAACTCCTCCTCGGCCGGGAGCAACGCGCGATGGACGACCTCCACCTGTTTGGGGTGGATGCACAGCAAACCGTCGAAGCCCATGTCGCGGGCATCACGTGCGGTACGGGCCAGACCGTCGCGGTCTTCGATGGCGGGGAACACACTGTCCAGTGGCGCCGCCAGGCCCGCCGTGCGCGAATGCAGCAACAGGGCGTAACGAGCCTGATCGAGCATGCGCTCGGCCGCGGCGCTGCCGCTGCTGAGGCCCAGGTCCAGCCCAAGGTCGAGCGCGCCAAAGGACAGCCGCTCGACGCCCGAGGCCCGTGCAATGGACGGCAACTCCAACAACCCCGCAGCACTCTCGATGATCGGCCAAACCGGCTTGCCACAAGCCGCAACGCGGGCTACCTGAGCGGCGCACTCCACCTTGGGCAAGAGCACGCCTATGACTCCGGCATGGCGTGCGCACAGCTCGATATCGGCGCCATGACCGGCATGTTCCGGCGCGTTGATGCGTACCAGCAGACGGGCCTCGGGGTTGGCCGTGAGAAAGGCATCGAGATGAGCACGAGCCTCGACCTTCAGGCTTTCCTGCACGGCGTCTTCCAGGTCGACGATGACCGCGTCGGCGCCCACGGCGAGCGCCTTGGGAATGCGCTCGGGTCTACTGGCTGGCACGAACAGCGCGGTACGAATGATGGAGTGGTTCATCACACGGCCCCCTGTTGATGCAGGCGTTGAATATCACCCACGCCGTAGCCCAGCTCGGCGAGCAGCGCATCGGTGTGCTGACCCAGCGCCGGAATGGCGTCCATACGCGGCTCGAAGGCGTTGTTGCGCCCCGGCGGCAGCAGCGCAGGCAGACGGCCGCTGGGGCTGTCGACCTGACACCAGCGCTGGCGTGCGTGAAGTTGCGGGTGAGCCCAGACACCGGCCATGTCGTTGACTTGGGCATTGGCGATCTGCGCCTGCTCCAGGCGCTCGATCACCTGCGCCGTGCTCATGCGCGAGAAGGCCTCGACGATCAGCGCGCGCAGCTCACTGCGGTTGGCCGAGCGCTTGAAGTTGGCCGAGAAGCGCTCGTCGCCAGCCAGCTCCGGCTGCTCCAGCACCTTCTCGCAGAACGCCTGCCATTCACGCTCGTTCTGCAGGCCGAGCATCACCGTGCCGCCGTCGCCGGCCGGGAAAGGGCCATAGGGATAGATGGTCGAGTGCGCGGCCCCGGCACGCGGCGGTGGTGTAGCGCCGTCGTAGGCGTAGTACAGCGGGTAGCCCATCCATTCCACCAGGCTTTCCAGCATCGACACGTCGACACGGCTGCCGAGGCCTGTCTTGCCACGCAGCATCAGCGCCGAGAGCACACCGGTGTAGGCGTACATGCCAGCCGCGATATCGGCAATGGAACAGCCGGCCTTGGCCATCTCCTCCTCGCCTGGCCCCCCGGTGACGGAAAGAAATCCGCCCTCGCTCTGGATCAGCAGGTCGTAGGCCTTCTTCTGCTCGTATGGGCCGCCCTCGCCATAGCCGGAAATGTCGCAGACGATCAGTTGCGGGAAGCGTTCGTGCAGCGCTTCGAACGAAAGCCCCATGCGCGCCGCGGCGCCCGGCGCGAGGTTCTGCACCAGCACGTCGGCCTTGGACAGCAGGCTATCGAGCACCTGCATCGCATCGTCCTGCTTGAGGTCGAGGGTCAGGCTTTCCTTGGAGCGGTTGGTCCAGACGAAATGCGAGGCCAGGCCATCGACCCGCTCGTCATAACCGCGGGCAAAGTCGCCACTGCCGGGGCGCTCGACCTTGATCACCCGCGCGCCGAGGTCGGCAAGCTGACGGGTGCAGAACGGCGCAGCGATGGCATGTTCCAGGCTGACCACGGTGATGCCATCCAGTGGCCGAATTTGTTGTGCATTGTTCATGTCCATGTCCTCGGTCAGGCCAGGTGGCTCAGGTCATCGGTCTCGCGCAGGCGCCAGACCCGCTCGATCAGCACACCCGCCTCATCGCTGCTGCGCTTGCCGGCGAAGGCCAGCAGGCGACGGAACTTGTCTTCCAGCTCGGCGCGACTGAGGCTGTTGCCGGGATCGCCCTTGGGCTCGTCGATGGCGCCATGCAGGGTGCGGCCGTCGACCGTGACGACCTCGACCCGGCCCAACCAGCGAGCCGGATAGGCACCATCGACCTCGGGGTCGAGGCGCATGCTGACCTTGTCGCGGAAGGCGGCGACATCGGCATCGGTCAACGACAGGTTGGCGAATTCGGTGAGCTGCGCCTTGCCATGCACGGCGATCAGGCCGAGCACCGTGCCCATGGAAAACTTGGCCTGGTGCACGGTCTGCGGCACCACCACGCGGCCGAGCACATCGATGGCGCCTTGGTGCACATGAGTAACGACCTGAGCGATATCGCCATGACGCAGACCTTCACGCTGCATCAGGTCGAGCAGCGCATCGGCAGCCGGATGAGTGTGACGGCACGAGGCGTGGAACTTGAACGAGGTTTCCACCAGCGCCCAGCGGCTGCCGAGACGGTCGGACAACGCGGCTGGATTGGCGTCGTTGGACATGCCCGCAGCCATGCCCTGCTCGCCTTCGAGAATGTTCTGCGCGCCGGTCAGGCCCTGCGCGGTGAAGTAGGCGGCGAGCAAGCCATCAGCCGCTGCCTTGGCGGTGTGCAACTGCTTGGAGTCGGCGGCGTCACGCAGGAACTCCCAGAGGCCGGCGGCCTGGGTGCCGGCATTGCCGAGCAGATGCATGAACTGCTGCTGGTCGAAGTTCAGCAACTTGCCCACGGCCACGGCGGCGGCCAGGGTGCCGACCGTCGCCGTGGTGTGGAAGATGCGGTAGTGCGAGCGACCGAGGAATTCGCCGATGCGGATGCCCGCCTCGTAGCCGGCGACCGAGGCCAGCAGCAGCTCGCGACCGGACTTGCCGAGATCCTGCGCAGCGGCCAGGGCCGCCGGAAAGACCACGGTGGCCGGGTGCAGAACCGAGCTGTTGTGCAGGTCGTCCTGCTCGACCAGGTGCGAGGAGGCGCCATTGACCAGCGCGGCGAAGTACGCCGAGGTGCCGCGCCCGTTGACCAGGATGCGCGCTGGGCCATCGGCCGGGCCCATTTTCTGTGCGTAGGCCTCGAACAGCGGGATCGGCCGCGCGCCCTCGCTGGCAAGAGCCGAACCGAGCCAGTCGAGGAACAGGTCTTCGGTGCGATTCAGTACGTGCTCGGGAATCTGCTCGTAATTGAGATCGGCGAGGAATGCGGCGAGTTGCTGAGTATGTGTGCTCATCGCGGAGACCTCAGAAAGAGCGCGGCAGCTCGAGCAGGTGCTCGGCCACGTACGACAGGATCAGGTTGGTGGAGATTGGCGCCACCTGGTACAGGCGGGTCTCGCGGAACTTGCGCTCGACGTCGTATTCGTTGGCGAAGCCGAAGCCACCGTGGGTCTGCAGGCAAGCGTTCGCCGCCTCCCAACTGGCCTTGGCCGCCAGGTACTTGGCCATGTTGGCCGCAGCACCTGCATTGCGCCCGGCGTCGTACTCCTCGCAGGCGCGCCAGCGCATCAGGTCGGCGGCCTCGATCTCGATATGCGCCTCGGCAATGGGGAACTGCACGCCCTGGTTCTGCCCGATGGGCCGGCCGAACACCACGCGATCGCGGGCGTACTGCGCGGACTTCTCGATAAACCAGCGACCGTCGCCGATGCACTCGGCAGCGATCAGCGTGCGCTCGGCATTGAGGCCATCGAGGATATAGCGGAACCCCTTGCCTTCTTCGCCGATCAGGCTGCTGGCGGGGATTTCCAGGTTGTCGAAGAACAGCTCGTTGGTCTCGTGGTTAACCATGTTGGCAATCGGCTGCACGGTCAGGCCGTTGCCGATTGCCTCGCGCAGGTCGACCAGGAAGATCGACATGCCTTCGGACTTGCGCTGCACCTCAGCCAGTGGCGTGGTACGCGCCAGCAGGATCATCAGATCGGAATGCTGCACGCGCGAGATCCATACCTTCTGGCCGTTGATGACGTACTTATCGCCCTTCTTGACCGCGGTGGTCTTGATCTTGGTGGTGTCGGTGCCGGTGGTGGGCTCGGTGACGCCCATCGACTGCAGGCGCAGCTCGCCGCTGGCCAGCTTGGGCAGGTAGTAGCGCTTCTGCTCCTCGCTGCCGTTACGCAGCAGAGTGAACATGTTGTACATCTGCCCGTGGATGGTGCCGGAGTTGCCGCCGCAGTGGTTGACCTCTTCGAGGATCACCGAGGCCTCGGCCAGCCCCAGACCCGAGCCGCCGTACTCTTCCGGGATCATCGCCGAGAGCCAGCCGGCCTCGGTCATGGCCGTGACGAAGGCTTCCGGGAAACCCTTCTCCTCATCGATCTTGCGCCAGTATTCGGCGGGGAATTCGGCACAGAGCGCGCGCACGCCTTCACGGATCGCATTGAGTTCTTCGTTATTGTTGTGGTTCATCGGTCTTCCTCGAATCATGTGTGGCGTGGCGCCACTCGGGCACGATGTAGGGCCTACTCGGCTTTGGCCTCCTGCATCCATGCAGACAGGTAGGGCGTGCCGGGACGCCGGCCGCTCGGAAGCAGTACGCCGCTTGTTGTTGGGCTCACCTCAGTCGGCGGACTGTTCGCTTAGGCTCCTGAGTCCGCCCTACAAAATCAGTCGAATTGCACGTCGGCGCGTTGTGCCAGGCCGGCTTCGTTGCCGGCCCACAGCTCGGCCTGGCCTTCGCCCAGCAGACGCCCGCCCACCTCGAAGGGTTGCGGCGCGATCAACGGGCGCAGGCCGCGATAGGCGAAGCGGCGCAGGCGCGCATGCGGGTTGGCGCGGCAGAAGGCACGCAGGCTCAGGGTGGCGATCAATGGGCCGTGTACCACCAGGCCGCTGTAGCCTTCGCTTTCGGTGACGTAGGGCCAGTCGTAGTGGATGCGATGGCCGTTGAAGGTCACGGCGCTGTAGCGAAACAGCAGGGTGCTGGACGGCGTGACTGCCTCACGCCAGTCGCCGGCAATAAGCGGCTCGCCACTGCTGGTCTTGGGCGGGCTGGGCTCGCGGTAGACGATGTCCTGCTTTTCGCGGATGGCCAGTTGGCCATCCTGCAGGTAGTCGTGCTGCACGGTAACGAACAGCAGTGCGCCGGTGCGCCCGTGCTTTTCCTCGATGTGCTTGATGGTCGATACCCGGCTGGCTTCGCCGCCCACGCGCAACGGCTGGATGAACTCGACACGCCCCCCGGCCCACATGCGGTTGCGGTTGTCCGCCGGCGGCAGGAAGCCCCCACGGGCCGGATGACCGTCCTCGCCCAGACCATTCTCGGCGACCGGTTCCTGAAAGAACGCCCAGTGCCACAGCGGCGGCAGCGCCTCGCCATGGGCAGGCGTGACTTCACCAAAGGTGGCGGCGATGCGCTTGACCAGATTGCGGCTGAGTTGGTCGTGGACTTCTTCGCTACGACCGATCCAGGCGGAAAAAGCAGAATCACTCATGGGGCAGGTTCCAGCTCGGTTCTTGTGTGAGCTGGAGCATGCGACGCCGCATGCGTTCAGAGAATCCGCATTTATTTAAACCGGCGTTCGGTTATTCTGAACGCCATATTTCTAGGTGGGAGGGGCTTTAGCCGCGATGTCTTCCGGGGAAGCCAGGGCGTCGCGGCTGAAGCGGATCGCCGCCCGGCCCCTCCCACAGAAGCAGAGGAACCCATGCACTTCGATCTGCCCGACCTGCGCCTGTTCATCCATATCGCCGAGTCCCCCAGCCTGACCCAGGGCGCGCGCAAGGCGTTTCTCTCGCCGGCCGCTGCCAGTGCGCGGATCAAGGCACTGGAAAGCCAGCTCGGCAGCCGCCTGCTGTACCGCGACAGTCGCGGTGTCGAGCTGACCCCGGCCGGCCAGCGCCTGCTGCAGCACGCGCGGCTGATCATGCGTCAGGTGGATTACCTGAAGAGCGAATTCACCGAATACGGCACCGATGCCGCCGGGCATATCCGCATCTTCGCCAACACCACGGCAGTGACCGAATTTCTCCCCGAGGTGCTGGCCGGCTTTCTCGCCGAACGCCCGGGCGTCACCGTCGACCTGCAGGAGCGCCTCAGCCGCGACATCGTTCGTGGCGTACTCGATGGCGCGGCAGATCTGGGCATTATCGCCGGCCCGGTGCAGGCGCCGGGGCTGCAGGTGCTGCACTTCAGCACCGACCGCCTGGTGCTGGCCGTCCCCCTGGGCCACGCGCTGGCACAGCGGCAATCGGTGAGTTTCAACGACACCCTTGCCTACCAACACATCGGCCTGCACGAGGGCAGCACCCTGCTGAGTTTTTTGCGCGAACAGGTGGAAAAGCTCGGCGGCAGCCTGGCGCTGCGCATCCAGGTATCGAGCTTCGAGGCGATCTGCCGGATGATCGAAGGCGGCGTCGGTATCGGCATCATTCCCGAGTCGGCCGCACGTCGGCACAGCCGCACCATGCAGCTGGTGATCCTGCAACTGGACGAAGCCTGGGCGGTGCGCGAGCGCAGCATGCTGGTGCGCGAGCTGGATGCATTGCCGGGGAGCGTGCGGGCGCTGATCGACAGGCTGAATCAGGGCGTCTAGGCGAAGCTCGGCGAGCGGGAATCTGGGGATAAAAAAAGGGCGACCAATTGGTCGCCCGCCCATTCAAGGCATTCCCCGAGAGGAATGCGGAAACGCTTGCACCCATATCACGCAGGATGATCGGGACGCGCTCAGTGTCGCCGCGCAGCCCCACCCTGCCTATTGCACCAAGGTCGTAGGGCACCCGACCAATGGCAGGCCATACTCCGGCAACACTTCGCCAGCCCTGGAGACGCCATGAACCCCGAGCACCTGGCCCTGTTACAGCAGGCGCCCGCCAGCACTCATGTCGATGACACCTGGGCCAGGCTTTGCTGCGAACAGGCATTGCTGGCAATCGAGGATGGCTGCTACGCGGTCGGTGCCTTGCTGGTGGATGAGGCCGGTGAACTGCTATGCAGCGGGCGCAACCAGGTGTTCGCCTCGGCCTACGCCAGCGCCGCCCACGCCGAGATGCAGGTGCTCGACCAGCTCGAAAGAGAACATCCGCAGGTCGACCGCCGAGGTCTGACCCTCTACGTCAGCCTCGAACCCTGCCTGATGTGCTATGGCCGTATCCTGCTGGCCGGCATCACCCGCGTGCGCTATCTGGCGCGCGACCGCGACGGCGGTTTCGCCCTGCGCCACGGCCGCCTGCCACCGGCCTGGGCCAATCTTGCCTCGGGTGCGTGCATGGTGCAGGCCAAGGTCGATCCCTACTGGCTCGACCTGGCCGAGCGAATGATCGATTGCCTGCAGGATCGGCAGGTACTCCGACAACGCGTAATACAGGCCTGGCGTGGCAGTCGTTGAAACCGTAGGGGCGCCGTGCGAACAAAAAACTGCAGGTATCAGCCAGGGCCAGCGGAGCGTTGGTGCGCACAGCGCACCCTACGCCTACTCCTTGCCCAACCCGTGCTGACGCAGCTTGTTGGCGATGGTGGTATGGGAAACACCGAGGCGCTTGCCCAACTGGCGGCTGCTCGGGTGATCGCGGAACAGGCGCTCCAGCACCGCCTTCTCGAAGCGGCCGAGGATATCGTCGAGGTTGCCATCGACAGAGAACTCACCGAGCGGCTGCGGCGCACCGTAGTCCGGCAGGCGGATATGCTCGGCCTTCACGGTGCCGCCATCGCATAGCGAGACCGCCTGGAACAGCACGTTCTCCAGTTGCCGCACGTTACCCGGCCAGTGGTAATGGGCCATACGCTCGAAGGCCTGTGGCGCCAGCTTCGGCAGCGCACAACCGATCTGCCGGCTGGCGGAATCGAGAAAGTGCTCCACCAACGGCGCCAGACCGTCGAGGCATTCACGCAGGGGCGGAATATGCAGGCTGAGCACGTTGAGGCGGTGGTAGAGATCCTGACGGAACTCGCCATGGGCGCAGAGTTCGGACAGGTCGACCTGGGTGGCGCAGATCACCCGCACATCGAGGTACACCTCCTCGTCGCTGCCGACACGGCGAAAGCAGCCATCCTGCAGAAAGCGCAGCAGCTTGGCCTGCAGGCGCGGGCTCATCTCGCCGACGCCATCGAGAAACAGCGTGCCGCCTGCAGTCAGTTCCAGCAGACCGAGCTTGCCTTCCGGACGCGCGCCCTCGAAGGCGCCGGGGCCGTAGCCAAACAGCTCGGTCTCGGCCATGGATTCCGGCAACCCTGCGCAATTGAGCGCCATGAACGGCGATTGCCCTCGCGGGCTGGCCAGGTGACAGGCGCGCGCCAGCAATTCCTTGCCGGTGCCTGTTTCGCCCTCGATTAGCAGCGGCGCATCCAGCGGCGCCATGCGCCGCGCTTCCTTTACCACCGCCGCCATAACCCTGGAGCTCTGGAAGATCGAGTCGAAGCCACGCAGCTCCTGTTTGCGCACATGGTAGATGCGCTCACCAACGCGGTCGGCGCGATGCAGGGTCAGCACCGCGCCAGCCAGCGCCTCGCTGTCGTCGTGTTCGTTCTGCAGCGGCGCGATATCGGCGAGAAACACATCGCCCTTGATCTTCACCCGCAGCCCGTTGATTCGCGTCTTGTTGGCGCGCACCAGTTCGGGCAAGTCGAAATCCTCGGCATAGCGTGACAGCGCCATGCCCGGCACCTCGTCCACACGCACCCCGAGCAACTGCGCGGCGCTGCGGTTGGCGGCGACGATGCTGCCGCCCATGTCGATGGACAGCACTGGGAAATCCAGCGCACCAAGCAGCGCATTGAGCTCCAGGTGACGCCGTTCGCTGGGCATCAGCCCGACGCGCTTGACACCGAATACGCCGGCAATGGCCTCGAACTTCGGCCTCAGCGACTGGAACTGCAGATTGATCAGATTCGGACAGTACAGGTAGATGGCGTTGCCCTGCTCGCCCCCGACTTCGCCACGGGCGACGTTGATGCCGTAGTCGACCAGCAGGTTGAGGATGTCACGCAGGATGCCGACACGGTTCTGGCAGTGGACCTTGATACGCATGGCTCAGGCTCTTGTTGTTATGGCCGCCGGGTCACAGAAATCGGAGATGGCGGCATAATTTCCGTCAAGAATATGTGACAGCAAAGCTCATCAGCAAGCCGAAAAATCGCCACGCCAGCAATATCGTAATCAAAAATTTACACTTTTCCCGTGCAATCCTGGGCTGCGCTGTGTCTGGCCGCCGTTCCAACCCGAGCAATCAGCGGCATGCTCGGGTCAAGACAAGAACAACAGCCCCCAGAAGGAGGCAGCGATGAAGAGTACGCAGTACCTGGCCCGGGAACCGGACGAGAGTGGCTTTATCCATTATCCGGAAAGCGAGCATCAGGTGTGGAATACCCTGATCACCCGCCAACTGGAGGTGATCCAGAACCGCGCCTGCCAGGAATACCTGGACGGTATCGAGCAGCTCGACCTGCCCAAGGAGCGCATTCCGCAGCTCGGCGAGATCAACCGTGTGCTCGAAGCCACCACCGGCTGGCGCGTAGCGCGGGTGCCGGCACTGATCCCCTTCCAGACCTTCTTCGAGCTGCTGGCCAGCAAGCAGTTTCCCGTCGCCACCTTCATCCGCACGCCAGAGGAGCTGGACTACCTGAAGGAACCGGACATCTTCCACGAGATATTCGGCCACTGCCCGATGCTGACCAACCCCTGGTTCGGCGAATTCACCCACACCTACGGCAAGCTCGGCCTTCAGGCCACTAAAGAGCAGCGCGTCTATCTGGCGCGGCTGTACTGGCTGACCATCGAGTTCGGCCTGCTCGACACCCCGCAGGGCCGGCGCATCTACGGCGGCGGAATCCTCTCCTCGCCGAAGGAAACCCTCTACGCCCTGTCCGACGCTCCCGAGCACCAGGCGTTCGATCCGCTGGAAGCGATGCGCACGCCATATCGCATCGATATCCTGCAGCCGGTGTACTTCGTCCTGCCCGAACTCAAGCGTCTGTTCGAGCTGGCTCAGGAGGACATCATGGCGCTGGTGCATCAGGCCATGGCGCTCGGCCTGCACGCGCCGAAATTTCCGCCGAAAGCCGCGTAGCCTTTTAGCTCCCTCGCCCATTCATTGGCGAGGGAGCTGCTCGATACCTCTTACCGTCTATGCTCTGACCTCTAATCCTCAAGGAGCCTGAAATGACCAGCCTTGCCCAAGCCCAATGCGAAGCCTGCCGCGCCGATGCGCCGAAAGTGTCCGATGAAGAACTGGCCGAACTGATCCGCGAGATCCCCGACTGGAACATCGAGGTGCGTGGCGATCATATGGAGCTGGAGCGCGTGTACCTGTTCAAGAACTTCCGCCATGCCCTGGCCTTCACCAACGCCGTGGGCGCCATCGCCGAGGAAGTCGGCCACCATCCGGCACTGCTCACCGAATGGGGCAAGGTCACCGTCACCTGGTGGAGCCACGAAATGCGCGGTCTGCACCGCAACGACTTCATCATGGCCGCGCGCACTGATGCGCTGGCTGCCAACGCCGAGGGCCGCAAGTGAACCATTTCGCCGAGGTCGCCCGCGTACCGGGCGACCCCATCCTCAGTCTGATGGAAGCCTATCGGCTGGACAGCAACCCGGCGCGCCTGGACCTTGGCGTTGGCGTGTACAAGGACGCCCAAGGCCTGACGCCGATACCGCGCGCGGTGAAACTGGCCGAGCAGCGCCTGATCGACCTCGAACAGACCAAGACCTATGTCGGAGGCCACGGCGACGCCGCGTTCGGTGCGCTCCTGAGCCAGCTGGTACTCGGTGCGAACTCACCATTGCTCACCGAACAGCGCGCCGGCGCCACGCAGACGCCCGGCGGTACCGGTGCGCTGCGCCTGGCGGGTGATTTCATCCGCCACTGCCTGCCCGGGCGCGGCATCTGGCTGAGCGATCCGACCTGGCCCATCCATGAAACCCTGTTCGCCGAAGCCGGGCTCAAGGTCGGCCATTATCCGTACGTCGGCGCTGACAACCGTCTCGACGTGGAGGCCATGATCGCCGCCCTCACCCACCTGCCCAAGGGCGACGTGGTGCTGCTGCATGCCTGCTGCCACAACCCCACCGGTTTCGACCTCTCCCCACGCGATTTCAAGCGCGTGCTGGAGGTGGTCAAGGCACGCGAACTGCTGCCGCTGATCGACTTCGCCTACCAGGGCTTCGGCGACGGTTTGGAGCAGGACGCCTGGGCCGTGCGCCTGTTCGCCGCCGAACTGCCGGAGCTGCTGATCACCAGTTCCTGCTCGAAGAATTTCGGCCTGTATCGCGAGCGCACCGGCGCTCTGATCGTCTGTGCCGGCAACGCCGAGAAACTCATCGACATCCGCAGCCAGCTGGCCTCCATCGCCCGCAATCTGTGGTCGACGCCGCCCGCCCATGGCGCCGCTGTGGTGGCGCAGATACTCGGCGACGACGAGCTGAAAGGCCTCTGGCTGGACGAGCTGGAAGGTATGCGCCTACGCGTGGCCAGCCTGCGCCGTGGCCTGGTCGAAGCACTTGCGCCGCATGGGTTGAACGAGCGTTTCGCGCACATCGCCGAACAGCGCGGCATGTTCTCCTACACCGGGCTGTCGCCGCTGCAGGTGCAACGCCTGCGCGAGGAGTTCAGCGTGTACATGGTCGGCAGCGGCCGCGCCAACGTCGCGGGGCTGGATGCCAGCCGACTGGATCAACTAGCCGACGCCATCGCTCGGGTCTGCGTGAACTGAGTCAGCAGGCGGCGGGTCTTAGAGACCGCCGCCTGCCAGCTTCACAGCTATAGTGCGGTCATCGCCATTCACGACGGATTCGCCAATGGCCGTACCCAGCAACATCCTTTTTCGCGCCTACCAGCGCATCATCCACAGCCTGGCGTTCTACCCGACGCTGATCGCCATCGGCTTCTTCCTGCTGTGCCTGCTGACCATGGCTGCCGAGTACCAGCCGTGGATGATGGCGTTCAAGGATCACGTCGATCTCGGCCTGGTAAGCAATGCAGACAATGCCAGGCTGATTCTCGGCACGCTGGTCACGGGTATTCTGTCACTGATGGTGTTCAGTTTCTCGATGGTCATGGTGGTGCTCAATAACGCAGCCGCATCGCTGTCACCACGGGTGATTCCCGGCCTGGTCAGCAACAAGGGGCACCAGAAAACCCTGGGGTTCTACCTCGGCACCATCCTCTACGCGCTGCTGCTCATCACCACAATCGAACAGGGCAACAATGAGCGGATACCCAGCCTCGGCGTGCTCATAACCCTGGCCCTGGGCATCGTCTGCCTGGGCCTGTTCGTGCACTTCATTCGCTCGATATCGCAGTCGATTCAGGTCGAGCACATCCTCGGTAACCTCTACAGCACCAGCCTGGAAAAGCTCGATGCCTGCGGTGGCAGTCCAGCTTCGCGCGACGCCGCGCCCCAATGGCCGGATGACAGTGAGTGGATCACTGTGCACGCGCAGCGTAACGGCTACTTCAAGGAGCTCAACGTCAAGGAGGTCAATACGCTGCTGCAGCGCCATCAGATACGGATGACAGTCCTTGCCCACCGCGGTTTCTTCGTCAGCGAGGGGCATCCGCTGTTTCGCCTGGAGCGTCCGCTGGACGAGGGGGCCTGCCAGCAACTGCTCGATTGCTTCGACTTTTTCATCGAGGAGTACGCCAGCAGCCATTACTTCTTCGGCTGTCGGCAGATGTCAGAGATCGCCGTGAAGGCGCTGAGCCCCGGCATCAACGATCCAGGCACGGCAATCAAGACCGTGGACCTGCTCAGCGTACTGTTGAGCAGACGCCTGGCGCTGTCCGAACGAGATTTCGCCAGCCTGCCCGACGAGCCACCGCGGCTGTGCTACCAGGAGCTGTCGCTGGACCAGCTACTGCTGCAACTGCTGGGTCCGATACGCACCTATGGCGCGGCCGATGTCTGTGTGCTGGTCAGCCTGCTGCAGGCCTTCAAGAACCTGCTACATCACCCTGCCAGCACGCAGCAGCGCGCCGACCTTCTGTGCCACGCACGCAGCGTACGCGACACCGCCGAGCGCCATTTGAAAGATCGACGTGATCGCGAGGAAATCAACGATTTCATCGCGCGCATCAATCGTACGTTGCACGATTCGGATCAGCCACTGATGCCCCTGCACATCGCGGGCGAGGCACCATGACGGTGCAAAGTTTGCCGTCAAAAAATTGCACCACCGTTCTTCATTAAAAATAACTCTTTAGAATCAAATAGATAAAGGACAATCCGGGAAGTCATGGCGTGCTTCATGCTTGCTATCAGGGGCACAGTTCCCTAGGGTAGTTTGCATGTGGTCCCTGATTGCCCCCATCAGTTCATTGCTGAGCGGGGTCGCGTTACTCCTGCTTGGCAATGGTCTGCTCAACACCCTCCTGACCCTGCGTGGCGTCGCCGAAGGCTACTCCACCACGATGCTCGGACTGATCATGTCCGGGTACTTCGTCGGGTTCCTTCTCGGCACCTGGCTGGCGACGCCGCTGGTCAGGCGCATCGGGCACATTCGCGCGTTCGCCTGTTGCGCAGCCCTGGCTGCCATCGCCGCCCTGCTCCATTTGCTGCTGATCGATCCGTGGGTCTGGCTGCTGCTACGCGTACTCTATGGCCTCGGACTGGTGACGCTGTACATGGTCATCGAGAGCTGGCTCAACGCCCAGGCGCCCAACGAGAAACGCGGCCAGGTATTCGCGGTATACATGGCAGTCAACCTCGGCGCCCTGGCCCTGGCCCAGCAGTTGCTACACCTGGCCGACCCGGTGCAGTTCACCCTGTTCGCCATCGCCGCGATCCTGATCAGTGCCGCGCTGATGCCCATCACGCTCACCCGTCAGGCACAACCGACACTGCCCGAGTCGCCGCCGACAAACCTTCGCCAACTGTGGGAGATCGCACCGCTGGCGATCATCGCCGCAGGCCTGTCCGGCCTGGCGATGGGCGGCTTCTGGGGCATGGCACCGGTCTATGCGAGCCTGGCCGGCTTCGATACATCCGGCGTCGGCCTGCTGATGACCGCCACCATTCTCGGCGGCGCCCTGCTGCAATGGCCCATCGGTATCTATTCGGATCGCCACGACCGGCGCCAGGTGCTGCTGCGGGTGGTGATCCTGGCGGTCGTGCTGGCACTGATCATGAGCCTGCTGCCGGCAGGGCCGCTGCTGCTCGGCGCGATCTTCATCTGGGGCGGCCTGGCCTTCGCCATCTACCCCATCGCCGTCGCGCAGTTGATCGACCAGTTGCACAGCGACGAGATTCTCTCCGGCTCCGCCAGCCTGCTGATGGTCAACGGCATCGGCTCGGTGTGCGGCCCACTGCTGGCCGGCGTGTTGATGGAACAACTGGGCGCCAGCGCACTGCCGCTGTACTTCGCCAGCACACTCGGCCTGCTGGCTGCCTACACCTTCTACCGGCTGCGCCATGTCAGTGACCTGGTCAGCGGCGACGCCGCGCACTTCGTACCCATGCTGCGCACCAGCCCAACGGTGCTGGAGCTGATGCCCGATGCGCCGGCGCAAGAGCACGAACAGATGGAGGACAACCCGAACCCAGCGTCCTGAAGACGTGAACCGGCTGTTTCGGCAAGGCCCCGAGCCTACCCCAAGCAGCCAGAAACCCGGCCCGTCGGCCGCGTGCATTCGCGCCGAGCCGCAGCGGCCACTTCTGGAGAAACAACGATGCTATTAGCCACCGACCTGGATGGAACCTTTCTCGCTGGCGATCCCGAAGATCGCCTGAGCCTCTACCAGACCATCGCCGCCCACCCCGAGATCAAGCTCGCCTACGTCACCGGGCGCAGCCTGGAGGCGGTGCTGCCACTGCTGGCCGACCCGACGCTGCCGCAGCCGGACTACATCATCGCCGACGTCGGCGCGACCCTGGTGCATGGCGACAGCCTGCAACCGATCCAACCGCTGCAGAGCGTGGTCGATGTCCGCTGGCCCGGCGAAAGCCAGGTGGCCAGCGCCATCGAACCGTTCGGCCTGGAGCGCCAGGACGTGCCACAGGCGCGCCGCTGCTCCTACTTCTGCACGCCTGAGCAGGCAGCCAACCCGGCGCTACGCGAGATCGCCGATGAACTGGGCTGCGACCTGCTCTACTCCGCCGAGCTGTACCTGGACTTTCTGCCCAAAGGGGTTAACAAGGGCAGCAGCCTGCAGGCCCTGGCCGACTGGCTGGAGCTGGATCACGACCAGGTGCTGGCGGCCGGCGATACGCTCAATGACCTGTCCATGCTCAGCGCCAGCTTCCATGGCGTCTGCGTCGGCCAGTCGGAAGCCGCGCTGCTGGAAGCCACGCGCAGCCACTCGCGCACCCTGCACGCCAGCCGCCCTGGCTGCGGCGGGATTCTCGAAGCCTTCGCCCATTTCGGCTTCCTTGGCGAGCACGGCATCGCCGCCGAACGGCGCCAGGCCGCGCAGCCGGGCAAGGCCGAGCTGGTGATGGTCTACCATCGCCTGCCCTATGAGGAATACCGCAACGCCGCCGGCAAGCTGCAACGCCGCCGCCCCACCTCACCCAACGGCATCATCCCCACCCTGCTCAGTTTCTTCGGTGACGGCCAGCCCGGCTCCTGGGTCGCCTGGGCCGTGCACGAGGATGGCGACGAGCCGTTCGACAGCCACACCACCGTGGATGCCGAACGCTATCCCAAGCTGACCGCCGCGCGGGTCAAGCTGAGCAAGGAAGAGGTGGACATCTTCTACAAGCGCTTCTCCAAGGAAGCCTTCTGGCCCACCCTACACACCTTCTGGGAGCGCGCCACCTTCAACGAGGACGACTGGCAGGTGTTCCTCAGGGTCAACCGCGCCTTCGCCGAACGCACCGCGCTGGAAGCCGCCGAGGGCGCCATCGTCTGGCTGCACGACTACAACCTGTGGATGGTGCCGGCCTACCTGCGCGAACTGCGCCCGGACCTGCGCATCGCCTTCTTCCACCACACCTACTTCCCCTCGGCCGACGTGTTCAACGTGCTGCCCTGGCGCCGGCAGATCGTCGGCAGCCTGCTGCAATGCGACTACATCGGTTTCCATATCCCGCGTCAGGTGGAGAACTTCGTCGACGTTGCCCGCGGTGTGTTCCCGCTCAAGACGCTGGAACGGCAGAGCTGCGCGCCGCGCTTCATTACCTATGGTTGCGCCGTGGGCCTGGAGCGCATGACCACGGCCCTGGATACCGGTACCCGCCAGGTCAAGCTCGGCGCACACCCAGTAGGCCTGGACATCGACCGTGTGCGCAATGCATTGGAGGCACCGAAGATCAAGGAACTGATGGGCCAGCTGCGCGAAGAGATGAAGGGCGTGAAGCTGATTCTCGCGGTCGAGCGCCTCGACTACACCAAGGGCATCCTGGAAAAGCTCAACGCCTACGAGCGCCTGCTTGACGACAACCCCGAGCTGCTCGGCAAGGTCACCCTGGTGACGGTCTGCGTGCCGGCAGCACGCGAGATGACGGTGTACGACGAGCTGCAGACGCAGATCGAACAGGCCGTGGGGCGCATCAATGGACGCTTCGCCCGCATCGGCTGGACACCGCTGCAGTTCTTCTTCCGCAGCCTGCCATTCGAGGAAGTCAGCGCCTGGTACGCCATGGCCGACGTCATGTGGATCACCCCACTGCGTGATGGCCTCAATCTGGTGGCCAAGGAGTTCGTCGCCGCGCAAGGCCTGCTCGGTGGGCGTGGCGTGCTGGTGCTGTCGGAATTCGCCGGCGCCGCCGCCGAGCTCAAGGGCGCATTGCTGACCAACCCGCACGACCCGGCCGACCTGGCGCAGACCTGCTATCTGGCGCTGAACCTGCCCAAAAGCGAGGCCCAGGCGCGGCTGCGCGAGCTGTTCGATATCGTTTGCTTCAACGACATCCGCCGTTGGGGCGAGGACTTCCTGGCGGGCGTGCAGGTGGAGGAAGAGCGCGAGCCGCTGACGCTGGCGGGCTGAAAAACAGCGCTCGCGGCTGAAGCGGAATGCCGCCCAACCGCTCCTACCCAACTATTAGTCTGTAGGAGCGGCTTCAGCCGCGAATACCCGATCCCGCACCGCCGCGGATTGCATCCGGACTAGGCTTGGATGCTTGCTGTCAGCCCTCCTGACTATCGACCACGCAATTGATCATCCATGGCACACCAAAGCGGTCGGTGAGCATGGCGAATTGGGTCGCCCAGAAGGTGGCTTGCAGCTCCATCTGCACCTCGCCACCGGCCGACAACGCTTCATAGAGGCGCTCGGCCTCCGGCACGTTGTCCACCTGCAGGGAAATCGAGCAGCCCTTGATCCCTTCGTGCGGATACTGCGGGATGGTGTCAGAGGCCATCAGGATCTGATCACCCGCGGTCAGGCAAACATGCATCACCCGGTCGTGAAACTCCGGCGGCACTTCGCGGGCATCCGGGCTTTCGCCGAAGCGCATCAGCTCCAGCTTGCCACCCAGCAGTTCGGCGTAGAAATTGAAGGCTTCCTCGCACCGGCCGTCGAACATCAGATAGGCATGTATCTTCATCGTTGCTCTCCTTGGTTTTCACTGCTGATGCGCGCGCGGATACGCTCTTCCTGCTCGCGCAACTCGGGGGTGAACTCGGCGCCGAAATCCTCGACCTCGAAAATCTGCCGAATCTCAATATCGGATTCGCCAGGCATGGGGCTGGGACAGCGCTTGACCCAGTCGATGCAGGCCTGCAGCGACTCACACTGAAAGATCCAGAAACCGGCCACCAGCTCCTTGGTTTCCATGAACGGGCCATCGATCACCGTGCGCTGCGCCCCGGAGAACCGCACCCGCGCGCCTTTGGCGCTGGGATGTAGCCCCTCGCCAGCCAGCATCACACCCGCGGCGGCCAGCTCTTCGTTGTAACGGCCCATGGCCGTCAACAACTCCTCACTGGGCATCAGACCGGCTTCGGAATCCGCGGTCGCTTTGACAATCACCATGAAACGCATCGCCTTTCTCCTTGTTCGAGTCGAAGTCGCGCGCAGGGTGTCTCCCTACGGCTGACAGTGAACCCAGGGCGGGGTTCTATGCAGTAGTCGAATGGGCAACGGAACAATAGACAGGCGATGAAGAAGTTTTTGGTGGGGTCGTCAGAGACGACCCGCGGGGAGAGCTTCGCGCGGAGCCCTATGAGGCACACCGCGCAGGCTGAATCAAACGCGGAAGCGGCTGACCATGGACTGCAGCTGGCCGCCCAGGCGCGCCAGCTCGGCTGAGGACTTGGCCGTTTCGTCGCTGGCAGTGGCGGTCTGTTCGGAGACATCGCGCACGCTGAGGATGCTGCGGCTGATCTCCTCGGCCACGGCGCTTTGCTGTTCCGCGGCAGCGGCGATCTGCTGGTTCATCGACTGGATGTTGGACACCGCCTGGGTGATGCTGCCCAGCGAATCGCCAGCCTTGCGCGTCAGTTCGACGCTGCTGTCGGTCAGATTGCGGCTGTTGCGCATCACCGCAGCGACCTGCTGGGTGCCGCTCTGCAAGCCGGCGATCAGCGCCTCGATCTCCTCGGTGGACTTCTGCGTACGCTGCGCCAGGCCGCGAACCTCATCGGCGACCACGGCGAAACCGCGCCCGGCCTCGCCGGCACGCGCGGCCTCGATGGCGGCGTTGAGCGCCAGCAGGTTGGTCTGCTCGGCCACCGACTTGATCACGTCCATGACGCTGCCGATCTTGTCGCTTTCCTGCTGCAGGCCATTCATCGCATCGCTGGAGCGGCTGACCTCGGCGGCCAGACGTTCGATCTGCGAAATTACCTCGGCGACCACCTGATCACCGACACGCGCCTGGCCATCGGCCTGGTTGGCCGCCTGCGAGGCCTGCTCGGCATTGCGCGCAACTTCCTGCACGGTGGCCGACATTTCGTGCATGGCGGTGGCAACCTGATCGGTCTCGCTCTTCTGGCTGTTGGCGCCTGCGCTGGTCTGCTCGGTCACCGCCGACAATTCTTCGGCTGCGCTGGCAATCTGCGTGACGCTGTCGCGGATACCACCGATCAGCTCGCGCAGGGTGGTAGCCATATGCTGGATGCCCTGCTGCAACTGCCCCATCTCGTCGCGGCGGTCGACCTGCACGGTAGCGGTCAGGTCGCCCTCGGCAATGCGGCGCACCGCGCCCAGGGTGTCCTGCAATGGATGCGTAATCTGCCGGGTGATGATCCAGGCCGCGAGCACGCCGAAGAGTAGCGCCAGCAGCGTAGTGATGATCTGCAGGTTGCGTGCGGTCGCAGTTTCCTCATCACGGCGGTCGATCTGAATCTGTACCAGCGCCTCGTTATCCTTGACGATCTGGTAGCCCTGCTGGGTCAGCTCCACACGCGCAGCAACGATGATGTCGTTGGCCTGGCTGAAGCGCTGCACCTGCGCCCGATAGGCATCGAGACCGGCACGTACCGCGCTGATCGCATCGCCCTGCTCGCCTGCGAAGGCTGCCGCCAGAGCGTCGATACTCTGCACGGCGCGCTCGGTCTGGGCACGCATCGCCTGCTCGGTCTGCGGGTTTGGGTTGGCCGTATAGCCGCGTACCTCGTAACGGGTCAGCTGCAGATTCTCACGCACGTCGCGCACGGCCAGGTAACGCTCGGAACGCCGCTCGTCGAACTCAGGCATCAGCTGCACGGCCTTATACAAGTTTTCAAGCTCGGCAAAAGCCTGCTTCGCCAGGCTGCCCATCTGTTCGCGAGCAGCGCGTGCCGTGCGATAGGCCTCGGCCATGCGATTGAAGGATTGCTTGTACAGTTCGATCTGCTCGGCCTGTTGCGCCAGCAGCCGAACGTTTTCCTCGCTGCGGAAACGGCTGCGCACGTCAGCGTGCGCATTGCTGTAGCTGGCCAGCGACTTTTGCACCACCTCGGCCATCTTCTCGTCACCGTTATCGAGCATGTAACGCAGGCGGTCGACACGCAGCTCAGTCAGCAGATTGCTCAGGTGATTGATGTCGGCAGTCCAGTTGCTGCGCTGGATGAGGCCACCCATGCTGGTCCAGGCAACGCTGGCAAGGATCAGGGTCAGGGCCAGCACCAGACCGAAGCCGAGCGCGAGTTTGCGGGTCACGCTGAGGTTAGCGAACCAGGTGTTCATGAAATTCTCCAACTGCGGATGTTTCGGGTTTCGCTGGAGAATTGTTTTTGTTGAAGCCAGCACAAGGGATCAGCTGACGTACCAGGCGACCACTACGGCACAGATTTTAAGCGGGAAGACGTCACGACAGCGCCACCGGTGGCGGTGGCGCCTTGCGCTTCCATCATTCCAACAGTTGCAGGGCCTCGGCGCTGCATTGCTGGATGCGCGCCCAATCGCTGTTTTCCACCCATTCACGCTGGAACATCCAGGTGCCACCGATGCACATGACATTGGGCTGCGCCATGTAGCGCTGCAGGTTGTCCGCGGTAATGCCTCCGGTCGGACAGAAGCGCACGCCGCCGAAAGGTCCGGCGAGCGCCTTGAGCATCGCCACGCCGCCACAGACCTCTGCCGGAAACAGCTTGAAGCGGCGATAGCCCAAGGCGTAGCCGACCATCACATCGGACGCGCTGCTCACACCCGGCAGCAGCGGTAGCGGGCTGTCCAGCGCCGCCAGCAGCAGTTCGCGCGTGCTACCCGGCGTGACGATGAACTGCGCACCGGCCGCAGTCGCGGCAGCGAGCATGCTCTCGTCCAGCACGGTGCCGGCGCCGATACAGAGCTCGGGGCGTTCGGCACGCAGGCGACGAATCGCCTCCAGGCCGTGCTCCGAGCGCAGGGTCACTTCCAGCACGCGCAGGCCACCGGCGGCCAGTGCATCGGCCAGGGGCAGGATGTCCGCCTCACGGGCAATGGTGATCACCGGCATGATCCGCGCCTGCGCGCAGATGCGGTCGATCTCGGCGATTTTGTCGACCATGCGCGCGCGCTGGTCTTGGTCGGGGCTGGTCATGTCAGGGGCACCAATGGATTTCGAGGGGGGAATGCAAGAACGCGCGAATCGGCAGCTCGGAGGTTTCACCAGGCCGCAGCGCCGCGCCGAGGATGTTCAGTTTCGCCTGGCCCTGGATCGCCAGCAGCGGCAGGCGTGCGCTGGCCAATACCGGCAGAGTCAGGGTTAGGCGCTGCGCCGGCTCGCTCGGCGCCAGCATCGGCAGCACGCGGCGCGCGCAGTCGGGCTGCAACGCCTGATTCAGATTGGGGCTGTGCGGGAACAGCGAAGCGGTGTGGCCGTCATCGCCCATGCCCAACACCAGCACGTCTATCGGCGCCAGTTCGGCGACCGCAGCATCAGCCAGCTCGGCCGCCTGTTCGAGGTTGCCGGCAACCTGATACAGACTGAGAAAACGCGCTTCGGCCGCTGGCCCACGCAGCAGGTGACGACGCACCAGCGCCTCGTTGCTGCCCGCGTGATTGATCGGCACCCAGCGCTCGTCAGCCAGGCTCACCAGCACCTGCGCCCAGGGCACGTCCTGCTGCGCCAGCGCCTCGAAGAACGGCACCGGGCTGCGCCCGCCGGAGACGACCAGGGTGGCCTGACCGCGACTGGCAATGGCTTCACGAAGCGCATCGGCCACGCGCACCGCCATCGCCTGGGCCTGTTGTTCGGCACTGTCGTAGGGGCAGGCCTGTACGCCCTGCGGCAGTTTCAGTTCAGAGATCGCCATACCAGCTCCTGCCATCCCGGGTGATCAACGCAACCGAGGCCATGGGGCCCCAGCTGCCGGCGGTGTAGGGTTTCGGCGCTTCGCCGAGGCGCTGCCAGCCGTCGATCAACTGATCGCACCACTGCCAGGCGTATTCGATCTCGTCCTTGCGCACGAACAGGTTCTGGTTGCCGCGCATCACTTCCAGCAACAGGCGCTCGTAGGCATCGGGGATGCGCGCACTACGGTAGGTGTCGGAGAAACTCAGCTGCAGCGGACCGCTGCGCAGCTGCATGCCCTTGTCCAGTCCCTGATCCTTGGTCAGCACCTGCAGGGCGATCCCCTCGTCCGGCTGCAGGCGGATGATCAGCTTGTTGCCGATCAGTTGGCGTTGCTCCGGGGCGAAGATGTAGTGCGGCGGCGCCTTGAAGTGGATGACGATCTGCGAAAGCTTCTGTGGCATGCGCTTGCCGGTGCGCAGGTAGAACGGCACACCGGCCCAGCGCCAGTTGCGAATGTCGGCGCGCAGGGCGACGAAGGTTTCGGTATCGCTCTGGGTATTGGAGTTCTCTTCCTCCAGATAGCCCGGCACTGGCCGCCCATCGCTGCTGCCGGCGACGTACTGGCCACGCACCACGCGCTGGCCGAGCTGCTCGACGCTGATCGGCTCCAGCGCCTTGAGTACCTTGACCTTCTCGTCGCGAATGCTGTCGGCGGACAGGTCACTGGGCGGGTCCATGGCGATCAGGCAGAGCAGCTGCAGCAGGTGGTTCTGGATCATGTCGCGCAACTGCCCGGCCTGATCGAAGTAGCCCCAGCGGCCCTCGATACCGACCTTCTCGGCCACGGTGATTTCCACGTGGGAGATATGGTTCTGGTTCCACTGGGTTTCGAACAGGCTGTTGGCGAAGCGCAGGGCGATGAGGTTCTGCACCGTCTCCTTGCCCAGGTAATGGTCGATGCGATAGACGCGATTCTCCGGGAACACCTGGGCCACGGCATCGTTGACCGCACGCGAGGACGAGAGATCGTGGCCGATCGGCTTTTCCAGTACCACCCGCGTCCCTTCGGCCAGCCCGACGGCAGCCAGGTTGGCGCAAATGCCGCCATACACCGACGCTGGCGTGGCGAAGTAGGCGATCAGCTGATCCTCCGCGCTGACGTGCTCGAGCAGAGCGGCATAATCCTCGGACTTGAGAAAATCCATCGTCAGGTAGTTCAGCCGCGCGAGGAAACGCGCCAGGTCGGGTTCCGTTAGCTCCTTCGCCGGCACGTACAGCCGCAGAGCCTGCTCGATGGCGAACAGATGCCGACTCGGCTCACCGCCGTCACGCGCCAGGGCGAGGATGCGGGTGCCATCGTGCAGCAAACCGGCGCGATCGAGCTGATAAAGCGCGGGAAATAGCTTGCGCAAAGCCAGGTCGCCCAGCGCGCCGAACAGGGCCAAAGTGCAGGATTCAAGTTTCATCGCAGGCATGAGTTTGTTCTTTTATCAAGATGAACTAGAAATACCGGGTGATACTGCATTTATCAAGAAAAAATGTTGTCATAGCAACAACATTTTCCATGGCCACCGATAAGTCAGTGGTGGCCCGAGGGCAGCATCAGTAGGATAGGCCGACCGTTTGGCTAGCCATTGCCCTGCTGCCAAGCCCGTTAAACCGCTGTTAGGAGCCCCTATGGACCGAGTGCGCAACCTGCTGGAACAGATCCAGAGCCGCCTGGACGACCTGAACAAGGCCGAACGCAAGGTCGCCGAAGTGATCCTGCACGATCCGCAGCAGGCCACTCGTTTCAGCATCGCCGCACTGGCACAGGCGGCCGGGGTCAGCGAGCCGACGGTCAATCGCTTCTGCCGCTCGTTCGGCGCCAACGGCTACCCGGAGCTGAAGATGCAGCTGGCGCAGAGCCTGGCCAGTGGCGCTGCCTACGTCAGTCGCGCGGTGTCCGCCGACGACGGTCCAGAGGCCTACACTCGGAAGATTTTCGGCAGCACCATTGCCTCGCTGGACAGCGCCTGCCAGAGCCTCGACCCGCAACACGTCAGCCGCGCCGTCGACCTGCTGATCCAGGCACGGCAGATCCACTTCTTCGGCCTCGGCGCCTCGGCCTCGGTGGCGCTGGATGCGCAGCACAAGTTCTTTCGCTTCAACCTCGCGGTTTCGGCCCACTCCGACGTGCTGATGCAACGCATGATCGCCTCGGTGGCGCACACCGGTGATCTGTTCGTGATCATTTCCTACACCGGGCGCACCCGCGAGCTGGTGGAAGTGGCGCGCCTGGCACGTGAGAACGGCGCCTCGGTACTCGGCCTCACCGCCGCCGGCTCGCCGCTGGCCAAGGCCAGCACCCTGAGCCTGGACATTCCGCTGCCGGAAGACACCGACATCTACATGCCGATGACTTCACGCATCATCCAGCTCACCGTACTCGACGTGCTCGCCACCGGCGTCACCCTGCGCCGCGGCGTCGACTTCCAGCCGCACCTGCGCAAGATCAAGGAAAGCCTCAGCGCCAGCCGCTACCCGGCGGACGAAGAGCCACTGTAGAAATTCGGACAGGGCTTCCCTGCCTAGGCTCCGCACGAAAGTCGTCGAGCGAAGGTCAGGCGAAGCAGAACAGGTGAGAAACAGACTGGGCTCGCATTCGAGCGCACGAGCGATAAGCGAGCAGTACTCGCTTCGCGCGCTCTAAAGCGCGTTAACCACACGCGGCTTGCCGAACCTGTTTTTAACGAAGCATCACCGAGCGCAGGTACTGTCACAGAGCCTGGGTTGCGGTCGTGAAAACCTGCCCATATCGCTCAGGCAAATCAAATCGCATCTGGTAGGCTTGCCGGCTTTCCAGAAAGCCCAGGCCTCACTCCATGCAAGCACTGATCGCCCTCAGCCGTTTCATCGGCAACACCTTCGCCGTCTGGGTGTTGCTGTTCGCCGTCATGGCCTTCTTCCAACCCAGCTGGTTCCTGCCACTGACCGCCTGGATCGTCCCGTTGCTCGGACTGATCATGTTCGGCATGGGCCTGACCCTCAAAGGCGCGGACTTCCAGGAAGTCGCCCGTCGCCCGCTGGCCGTGCTGCTTGGCGTACTGGCCCAGTTCATCATCATGCCCTGCACCGCCTGGCTGCTGTGCCAGGTATTCGCGCTGCCGCCGGAAATCGCCGTGGGGGTGATTCTGGTCGGCTGCTGCCCGGGCGGCACTGCCTCCAACGTGATCACCTGGTTCGCCCGTGGCGACCTGGCGCTGTCGGTGTCGATCACCGCCGTCACCACCCTGCTCGCCCCGCTGGTCACCCCGGCGCTGATCTGGATGCTGGCCTCGGAATGGCTGCCAGTGTCGTTCAGCGCCATGTTCATCTCCATCCTCAAGATGGTGCTGCTGCCCATCGCCCTGGGTCTAATCGCCCAGCGCCTGCTCGGCGAGCGGGTGAAGACCGCGGTCGAGGTGCTGCCGCTGATTTCCGTGGTGAGCATCGTCGCCATCGTCGCTGCGGTCGTCGCCGCCAGCCAGGGCAAGATCGCCGAATCGGGCCTGCTGATCATGGCCGTGGTGATCCTCCACAACGGCATCGGCCTGGGCCTGGGCTATCTGACCGGGCGCCTGTTCGGCATGTCGCTGGCGCAGCGCAAGACGCTGTCGATCGAAGTCGGCATGCAGAACTCCGGCCTCGGCGCCGCACTGGCCAGCGCACACTTCAGCCCGCTGGCCGCCGTGCCCAGCGCCCTGTTCAGCGTCTGGCACAACCTGTCCGGCCCGCTGCTGGCGACCCTGTACCGCCGCATGGGCCAGAACGCCAAGCACAGCGCAGACTGATTCAGCATCTCGCACCAATCCGGGGCACCTTGCCCCGGACGCGTCAATGTGCACAATAATGGCGCACGCGAGGACGACCTCCACACCCTGAGCCCAGGGTGGCTCATCCGGGGACGGCCCCTTCAGCCACTGGAGGTGACTATGTCCTGGATCATTCTGTTTCTCGCCGGCCTGTTCGAGGTCGGCTGGGCCATCGGCCTGAAATACACCGAAGGCTTCACCCGCCCCTTGCCAACGGCGCTGACCGTCTGCGCCATGCTGGTCAGCCTCGGCCTGCTCGGCCTGGCGATGAAGGAACTGCCGCTGGGTACCGCCTACGCCATCTGGACCGGCGTCGGCGCCGTGGGCACGGTGATCGCCGGCATCATCCTGTTCGGCGAGTCGATGGCGCTGCTGCGCCTGGCCAGCGTGGCGCTGATCGTCTGCGGCTTGATCGGGCTCAAGTTGAGCCATTAGAAAGTCGGAATACAGATTCGTGGGAGGCGCTTTAGCGGCGAATCGCGGCTGCAACTGCAGGGATGCAGGAGGTAGAGCGAAGCAGGATGCCCGAGCCGAAAGCCCCTCCCACATGATTCAAGTCAACGCCAATCCCCACGCAAGGCCGCCACCTGCGCCTGCAACGCCTCGCGCTTGGCCTGCTCCGGCGCAATCGGCGCTCCAGCCACTAGGCACACCCGCGACCACAGGCGCTTGAACAGCCCTTTGTGCGGGGCGCGACTGAAGAAGCTGCCCCACAAGCCTTGCAGCGCCATGGGGATCACCGGCACCGGATTTTCTTCGAGGATGCGCTCGACCCCGGCCTTGAACTCGTCGATCTCGCCATCCCCGGTCAGTTTGCCCTCGGGGAAGATGCACACCAGCTCGCCATTGCGCAGGTACTCGGCGATCTTCTTGAACGCAGCGTCGTAGATCAGCAGATCCTCGTTGCGCCCGGCAATCGGCACGGTGCCGGCGGTGCGGAAGACGAAGTTGAGCACCGGCAGATCGTAGATCTTGTAGTACATGACGAAGCGCACCGGCCGGCGGATGGCGCCACCGATCAGCAGCGCATCGACGAACGATACGTGGTTGCACACCAGCACCGCTGCCCCTTCATCAGGGATCACGTCCAGCCCCTTGTGCTCGACGCGGTACATCGAATGCCCCAGCAGCCAGATGAGAAAACGCATGCTGAATTCGGGGACGATCTTGAAGATGTAGCTGTTGACCGCGATGTTCATCAGCGACACCACCAGGAACAGCTGCGGAATCGACAGCCCGGCGACGCTCAGGAACAGGATCGCGGCAATGGCCGACGCCACCATGAACAGCGCATTGAGGATGTTGTTCGCCGCGATCACCCGCGCGCGCTCATGCTCGGCGGTGCGCGACTGGATCAGCGCGTACAGCGGCACGATGTAGAAGCCGCCGAACAGACCGATGCCGAGGATGCAGCCGAGAATCCACCAGGCCTGGCCATGGCCCAGCAGCGCCAGCCAGTCATGCGGCGCAGCACCTTCGGGGAAACCACCGGAGAACCACCAGAGCAGGATGCCGAACAGGGTCAGGCCGATGGAGCCGAACGGCACCAGGCCAATCTCCACCTTGTGCCCGCTCATGCGCTCGCAGAGCATCGAGCCCAGGCCGATGCCCAGCGAGAACACGGTGAGAATCAGCGTCACCACGCTCTCGTCGCCGTACAACCACTCCTTGGCGTAGGCCGGAATCTGCGTCAGGTAGATCGCGCCGAGAAACCAGAACCAGGAGTTGCCCACCAGCGAGCGCGACACCGCCGGGCGCTGCCCCAGGCCGAGCTTGAGGATGGCCCAGGACTGGCGAAAGATATTCCAGTCCAGCGGCAGCCCCGGCATTGCCGCCGACGCCTTGGGAATGCCCAGGCTGGCCAGATAGCCGAGCAGCGCCACACCGACCACCGAACCGGCGACGATGGGCGCATAGCTGCTGCTGGCCATCATGATGCCGGCGCCAATGGTGCCGGCGAGAATCGCCAGGAAAGTGCCCATTTCCACCAGGGCGTTGCCACCCACCAGCTCCTCTTCCTTCAGGTGCTGCGGCAGGATCGAATACTTGACCGGGCCGAATAGCGCCGACTGCGTGCCCATGGCGAACAGCACGGCGAGCATCAGCGGCAGGTTGTCCAGCAGCACACCGGCAGCGCCGGCGAGCATGATGCCGATCTCGGCGAACTTGATCTTGCGGATCAGCGAGTCCTTGGCGAATTTCTCGCCGAACTGCCCACCGAGGGCGGAGAACAGAAAGAACGGCAGGATGAACAACAAGGCGCAGAGGTTGACCAGCAGATCGCGGTCGGCGCCCGTGTTGAGCTTGAAGAGGATGGCGAGAATCAGCGACTGCTTGAAGATGTTGTCGTTGAAGGCGCCGAGCAATTGCGTCACGAAAAACGGCAGGAAGCGCTTCTTGCCGAGCAGGGCGAATTGCGATTGTTGGGTCATCGTCCATGGTCCTCGCGGGAGTCGGTTTTTGCCCGCACAGGCATTTGACTGCAAATCGCCCCACGAAAGCCACAGGGCAAATGCGAACGCCTTGGCGGTTCCCTCCTTCGTGGAAGGGCTTTCGGCTCGGGCATCCTGCTTCGCCCTACCTCCTGCATCCATGCAGTCGTAGCCGCGATGCTTTCGCCGCTGAAGCGCCTCCTACAACGCGCGCGCCACTGAACGCGGCGCAAAAAAAACGGCAGCCCAATCGGGCTACCGTTCTCGAACTCGGAGAAAACGTCAGTGCCCTCGCACTGACTACAACCTCACCTGCACTCCCTGGGGGAATGCCAGCGCAGTCTGACAAAAGCCAGGCACAGCGTCCGTTTAGCTTTGTTAACTGCCTGCAAAGAAATGTAAACGGCGGATGACTGCACGGTCCATGGCGCGGCACAATCGCGCCCATGAATGCCTACCACCCCGCCTGCTGCAGCCCCCTCGACGACCACGACCCGCTCCCGCGCCCGCTCGCAGGCGCGCAGTTGATCAGCACGCGCTTCGACCCTGCCCTGCTCGCCGAAGACGACCTCGCCCGCTGCGGCATTCCCCCCGTGCGCGGCGTCGCCAAGCGCCAGGCCGAATACCTGGCCGGACGTCTGTGCGCACGCGAGGCGCTACGCCGCGTGAGCGGCCGGGCCAGCGTACCGGCGGTGGGCGAGGACCGCGCCCCGCAATGGCCACATGGCGTGGTCGGCTCCATCACCCACGGCGACAACTGGGCCGCAGCGCTGGTCGCAGCAGACAGCCGATGGAGAGGCCTGGGCCTGGATGTAGAGCGCCTGTTACCGGCCGAACGCGCCCAGCGTCTGCAGGGCGAAATCCTCACCGCCGCCGAACTGCGGGGCCTGCAGGGCCTGGATGAAGAAAGCCGCGCCGCGCGCATCAGCCTGACCTTCTCGCTCAAGGAAAGCCTGTTCAAGGCGCTGTACCCGCTGACCCTGACGCGCTTCTACTTCCATGACGCCGAGCTGCTGGACATCGATCAGCACAGCGCGCGCCTGCGCCTGCTGATCGACCTGCACCCGGACTGGCGTGAAGGTGCCGAGCTGGATGGCCAGTTCGTGCTGTTCGATAACAAGGTGCTGAGCCTGGTGGCCGTGGCGGCGTGATCAAGCGCCCCGACGTACATTGATAAGCCGGTGCGCGCGGCGCACCCTTCAAAGCCGGCGGCGGTCACGACGTAGCCCGGATTTCATGCTGGCTGGATAGAGCTATCGCGGCTGAAGCCGCTCCCACGGGACCTGTGAGCCTCTGTAGGAGCGGCTTCAGCCGCGATGCTTTTGGCCGCGCTCAATCGCCCCGGATTGCATTCGGGCTACAGCGCAGGCAAAAAATCGGTGCGCACAGCGCACCAGGCCCAACACGCAATCGCGCCCTACTCCCCCTGCCGCCGCGGCCATACCAGGCTGAAACGCGCGCCGCCGAGACTTTCGCTACGCCCGATCTGCGCGCGGCCGCCGTGCCAGTAGATGATCCTACGCACGATGGACAGCCCCAGGCCATGCCCACCAGAGGCCCGCGTGCGACTGTCATCGAGGCGCAGGAAGGGGCTGAACAGGCGTTCCCAGGCTTCCTCCGGCACGCCCGGCCCGTCGTCTTCGACATCGATGCGGCAACGCTTGTAGCCGACCTGGCAACTGATCGACACCCTGCCTTCGGCATAACGCATGGCGTTGCTCACCAGGTTCTGCAGGGCGCGATGCAGGTAACGCGGCTCGGCTTCGACCCAGCAGGCACCGTCAGACTGCACGCTGAGCACCGCACCGCATTCCACATGCACCTTGTTGCTCAGGGGCGCCAGCTCGTCGATCACCTGGTCGATCAGCGCTCTGAGCTCCACCTGCTGGAAATTCAACGCCGGCGAGCCCTGCTCCAGGCGCGCGTAGGTCAGCATCTCGTCGACCAGCTTGTCGAGGTCCTGGATATCGCTGTCCATGCCATCCATGTACTTGCGCCGGGCACTTTCGTTGGGTGCGTCGGCGATCATCTCCAGGCCGAAGCGCAAGCGCGCCACCGGCGTGCGCAACTCGTGGGACACCGCCCGCACCAGCTCACGCTGCGTGCTCAGGGACGTCTGCAGGTGCTCGGCCATGGCGTTGAAGCTGCTGGCCAGGCGCCCCACCGAGTCCGCGCCGCGCGTCGGCACGCGCGCATCCAGGCGGCCGCTGGCGATATGCGTAGCCGCGCTTTCCAGCGCACGCAGGCGCTGCTCCAGCGAGCGCACCAGTAGATAGACGATCAAACCGATCAGGCTCAGGCCCAGCGCGCCGATCAGCACCAGCAACTGCGGCGGATAGGGGTTCATCTGGTACAGCGGGCCGATTTCCAGCACCCAGGGCGTATCGACGATGCCGGAAAACACATAGATGGAGTCGCCCCCCTTGCCCAGCGCCATCACCGTATCGCCCTCGTCGATACGCCGACGCTGGTCGAGGTCGATGGTGGCCTCTTCGAGTCGCACCAGCTGCAGGTCGAAGCCGAACTGCTTGGCCGCCTTCAGCTCAGCCAGGCGCTGCGGCTGCTCATGCACCGGGTAGCGCACCAGCTCGTCGATCAGCAGGTAGTTGGTAGCGCGCGCCAGCTGCTCGCTGATCTGCTGGATCTCACCCGTCAGCAGCAGCGGCTGCTTGCCATCGAGCAGGCCGTAGACCTTGGCCGAGTGCGGGCCGGTCTGTTGCACCAGCACGTGGCCGCGTTGCAGCCGGTTGCGCTCGCTGCTGTCCAGCGGCACATCGCTCAGGGCCTGCAGCTCCAGCGGGATACCCAGCAGGCGCGACCACACCACCAGGGCGCGCTTGCGCTCCACCTCGTTCATTGGCAACAGGTTATCCGCCATCAGACGGAAAGTGCCGCGCGCCAGTCCTTCACGGTACTGGTCGCCGCGCACCTCGTTGACCAGATGCAGCGTACCGACGCCCAGCAGCGCCACCAGCACCAGCGCGGCGAGCATGCCGCCATAGATGCGCAGGAAGATCGAGTTCATCGCCGCTCCCACTGCGTGCGCAGCAGGCCGAAGCAATCCAGGCTGAGGTAACGCCCGTTGTGCAGCTCGCACTCGCGGCGTACGCCCTCGTGGGTGAAGCCCAGGCGGCGCAGCAGGCCACTGCTGGCACCATTGTCGGTGTCCACCACGGCCTCGATGCGATGCAGATCCATCGCGGCGAAACCATGGGCGATCACCGCTTCCAGGCTTTCGCGCATGATGCCGCTGCGCCAGTGCTGCGGCAGCAGCCAGTAGCCCAGCTCTGCACGGCGGTGACTGCGCTCCCAGTCGTTGTAGCCGCATGCCCCGAGCAGCTCGTGCGGCGCGTCCGGCCGGCAGATGCCCCACCAGATGCCGGTGCGTTCGAGCAACTGCTCGCGGTACCAGTCCATCTGCTCCTGGGTGGCCTCCAGCGTGGCATAGGACACGCCGTAGTAACGAATCACCTGCGGATGGGACAGACCGTGAAAGATGCCGTGGATATCGTCCTGGACGATCTCGCGCAGCTGCAAGCGCCGCGTCGCCAACATGCTGAAACCTGCCGGCTCGCTGGTCTGACGGTCATGGGGCAAGGGGCTCACAACAGCGCCTCGGCGGCCTCGGCGACGAACAGGTAGCCCTTGCTACGCACCGTCTTGATCATGCGCGGATGCATCGGGTCATCACCGATCTTCGGGCGGATACGCGAAATGCGCACGTCGATGGAGCGATCCTGGCCGTCGTACTCGATGCCACGCAGGGAATTGAAGATTTCCTCTCGCGACAGGATGCGCCCGGCGTTGACCGCCAGCAGCCACAGCAGGTCGAACTCGGCGCTGGTCAGCTCGATGCCCTGCTCGCCCAGCCAGGCTTCGCGCATCGCACTGTCGATGGCCAACGCGCCGAACTGCAGGCGCCGCGGCTGACCTTCGTCGCGCTCGCTCTCGCCACCTTCGCGGCGGCGCAGCAACGCGCGAATGCGCGCCAGCAACACACGCGGGCGTACCGGCTTGCACACGTAATCATCGGCGCCCATCTCCAGCCCCAGCACCTGGTCCATGTCGTCGGTACGCGCGGTGAGCATGAGGATCGGCCCCTTGTAGCCGCCACGCACCTTGCGACAGATGCTCAGGCCGTCCTCACCCGGCAGCATCAGGTCGAGAATCACCAGGTCCGGCTGCTCGGCGAGAATCCGCGCCGCCGCACTGCCGCCATCGGCCTCGATGGCCACGCGCAGGCCGTTGCCTTCCAGATACTCTCGGGTCAACTGCGCCAGGCGCTGGTCATCCTCGACGATCAGAATCTGCCACGCTTCTTGTTCCACACCCTCTCCCCTTTGCATACCGGCAAGCGCCGCAAATACCGCAGCCATTCTAGGGGCTGTGCGCGTCTCGGTGCGAGCGGCAAACCAGTGCCCGAGCCTGGCCCTCTCGTCAAGCACAGCACATGCCAAAAGCACTATATATAGTGGTAGTCTGTGCACTGCCGAACAGCTTCGCCAAGTCGCGGAGATTCCGCCTCCAAGGGCGACGAACGGCATTCAGTAGCCAGAGCCAGAGACCATGCGGGCTACGCCGCCGACACCCACAAGACACCCACATCTTATCCACAGGTTGTTCTTTTCCTAGCGCCTTGCAATGCCTCCAACAGCGCACTATCTTGTATCCCCATCGCGCGGCACCCACCAGATATTGGGTTGACGCAGAAACCCGGATACAAAAAGAACGAATCGCGCAAGCCCTTTTCACAGGGTTTTCCAGATGTTCCGGCCAATCGTTTCGCCCTAACCCAGGCCTGGCCTGGGTTACAGCCACGCTGCAACGCTCGACGTTGCGCGTGAGCCGGTCAGACAGCGGTCTTGTCCGCCAGTCGACCACTATATGTAGTAGGCGGGGTGTGGTAATGCCCCGCTGTGACTTATGCGCCAGGACGGCACTTGAAGTCGTGCCCACCCTGCCAGCTCTTGCGACACCCCGTACCCGGCCCCGCTGCCGCGTGCGGCTCAGTTGTTAATGGAATGAACGGCGGACAAGGCACGGTTTCCAATCGTGACGTCCAACCCAAAATTACAGAACACGGAGATCTCCATGCATACCGACACTACTCGCGAGAACCCGCAGGCCGTGACGCCGCAGGCCGCTGAATCCTCCCAGGATCTGGCTGCCACCGCGCCCGGCCAACTGCGTGTGATCAAGCGCAACGGCACTGTCGTCCCCTACACCGATGACAAGATCACCGTCGCCATCACCAAGGCCTTCCTTGCAGTAGAAGGCGGCACCGCTGCCGCTTCGTCGCGTATCCACGACACCGTCGCGCGCCTGACCGAGCAGGTCACCGCCACCTTCAAGCGCCGCATGCCGTCCGGCGGCACCATCCACATCGAAGAAATCCAGGACCAGGTCGAACTGGCCCTGATGCGCGCCGGCGAGCAGAAAGTCGCCCGTGACTACGTGATCTACCGCGAAGCCCAGGCCAGCAAACGCAAGGCCAGTGCCGGCAGCGAGATCGCCCAGCCGCACCCGAGCATCCGTATCACCAACGCCGCTGGCGAAGTACAGCCGCTGGACATGGGCCGCCTGCAGACCATCATCCGCGAAGCCTGCGAAGGCCTGGCCGAGGTCGACGGCAGCCTGATCGAGCGCGAAACCCTGAAGAACCTGTACGACGGCGTAGCCGAGAAGGACGTCAACACCGCCCTGGTGATGACTGCCCGTACACTGGTCGAGCGTGAGCCGAACTACAGCTACGTCACCGCCCGCCTGCTGATGGACAACATCCGCGCCGAGGCCCTGAGCTTCCTCAGCATCGCCGCCAGCGCCACCCACCACGAGATGGCCGACCTGTACGCCAAGGCCCTGCCCGCCTATGTCGAAAAAGGCGTGGAGTTCGAGCTGCTGGACGCCAAGCTGAAGACCTTCGATCTGGAGAAACTGGGCGCCGCGATCAACCACGAGCGCGACCAGCAGTTCACCTACCTGGGCCTGCAGACCCTGTACGACCGTTACTTCATCCACAAGGACGGCATCCGCTTCGAACTGCCGCAGGTGTTCTTCATGCGCGTGGCCATGGGCCTGGCCATCGAAGAGCCGAAGAACCGCGAAGACCGCGCCATCGAGTTCTACAACCTGCTGTCCTCGTTCGACTACATGGCGTCGACCCCGACCCTGTTCAACGCCGGCACCCTGCGTCCGCAGCTGTCGTCGTGCTACCTGACCACCGTGCCGGACGACCTGTCGGGCATCTACGGCGCCATCCACGACAACGCCATGCTGTCGAAATTCGCTGGCGGTCTGGGCAACGACTGGACGCCGGTGCGCGCGCTGGGCTCCTACATCAAGGGCACCAACGGCAAATCTCAGGGCGTCGTGCCCTTCCTCAAAGTGGTCAACGACACCGCCGTGGCGGTCAACCAGGGCGGCAAGCGCAAGGGCGCGGTCTGCGCCTACCTGGAAACCTGGCACATGGACATCGAGGAATTCCTCGAGCTGCGCAAGAACACCGGTGACGACCGTCGTCGTACCCACGACATGAACACCGCCAACTGGATTCCGGACCTGTTCATGAAGCGCGTCTTCGAAGACGGCAAGTGGACCCTGTTCAGCCCGAGCGAAGTGCCGGACCTGCACGACCTGACCGGCAAGGCCTTCGAAGAGCGTTACGAGTACTACGAAGCCCTGATCGAGTACGGCAAGATCAAGCTGTACAAGACCATCCAGGCCAAGGATCTGTGGCGCAAGATGCTCTCGATGCTGTTCGAGACCGGCCACCCGTGGCTGACCTTCAAGGACCCGTGCAACCTGCGCAGCCCGCAGCAGCACGTGGGCGTGGTACACAGCTCCAACCTGTGCACCGAGATCACCCTGAACACCAACAAGGACGAGATCGCGGTCTGCAACCTGGGCTCGGTCAACCTGGTCAACCACATCGTCGACGGCAAGCTGGACATCGAGAAACTCGGCCGCACCGTGAAGACCGCTGTGCGCATGCTCGATAACGTCATCGACATCAACTACTACAGCGTGGATCAGGCGCGTAACTCCAACTTCAAGCACCGTCCGGTCGGCCTCGGCCTGATGGGCTTCCAGGACGCCCTGTACCTGCAGCACATCGCCTACGGTTCCGACGCTGCCGTCGAATTCGCCGACAAGTCGATGGAAGCCATCAGCTACTACGCCATCCAGGCTTCCTGTGACCTGGCCGAAGAGCGTGGCAGCTACAGCACCTTCGAAGGTTCGCTGTGGAGCAAAGGCATCCTGCCGCTGGACTCGCAGCAACTGCTGATCGAAGCCCGTGGCCAGAAGTACATCGACGTCGACCTGTCCGAATCGCTGGACTGGGCGCCGATCCGCGAGCGCGTGAAGAAAGGTATTCGCAACTCGAACATCATGGCCATCGCGCCGACCGCGACCATCTCCAACATCATTGGCGTGTCGCAGTCCATCGAGCCGACCTACCAGAACCTGTACGTGAAATCGAACCTCTCCGGCGAATTCACCGTGATCAACCCCTACCTGGTGCGCGACCTGAAGAACCGCGGCCTGTGGGACCCGGTCATGGTCAACGACCTGAAGTACTACGACGGCTCCGTGCAGCAGATCGAGCGCATCCCGCAGGATCTGAAAGACCTGTACGCCACCGCGTTCGAAGTGGAAACCAAGTGGATCGTCGACGCCGCCAGCCGTCGCCAGAAGTGGATCGACCAGGCTCAGTCGCTGAACCTGTACATCGCCGGCGCCTCGGGCAAGAAGCTGGACGTGACCTACCGCATGGCCTGGTACCGTGGCCTGAAAACCACCTACTACCTCCGTGCCCTGGCCGCCACCAGCACCGAGAAGTCCACCATCAACACCGGCAAGCTCAATGCTGTTTCCGCCGGTGGCGACGAAGGCTTCTCGGCCAAGGCCCAGGCCCCTGCCCAGCAGGCCGCCCCGGCGCCGGCACCGGTTCCCAAGGCCTGTGCCATCGACGAACCCGACTGCGAAGCGTGCCAGTAAGGCTTTCGCGCGTATCTGAGCGGCGCCCGCATCGTTGCCCGGTAGGCCGGCCCCCCATCACGTACTGAAGTACGTGATGGGGGCTCCGACCTACCAGGCGCCTAGCGCTCACTCGCTCAGCTACACGCTCGAAGGTCTGATGCAGTTCTAAAGCAAAGCAACAGTTAGTCCCCTCTCCCGCTTGCGGGAGACGACTGCAGGGATGCAGGAGGTAGGGTGAAGCAGGAAGCCCGAACCGAGGGCTAGGGAGAGGGCAAAAGCTCTTCCGTAGGAGCGGCTTCAGCCGCGAAATTCGCGGATAAATCCACTCCTACCCGAGCCTAGCCCCTCTCACAAATTCCCGCCCCTCCTCCTCCGGGTCGAGGGGCAACGGTCAGCCAGCAATCCACCGCCTGCTGACCAGTGGTACCCGTTTACCCTTGCGCGCATCACGCAACGGAACATAATTCAAATTATCTGTATATCCATACAGGCCGGTTCGTTAACCGGCCCTCACGCAGGAGCCAAGCCATGCTGAGCTGGGATGAATTCGACAAGGAAGACGGCGCAGAAGCAGCCGCCGCAAGCAAAGCCACCGCACAAAGCGCCGGCACCAACTTCGACAAGCTCGACAGCGAAGCTGCCGGCTCGGTCGAGCAGGCCCGCGCCGTCGACGCCAACGACTCCGACGCCGTGGCCCGCGCCAAGAAAGCCCTGAACGACCTCGACATCCAGGAAGGCCTGGACGACCTCGAAGGCGCCTCCGCGCGCGTACAGGTCGGCGATAAGCAGATGATCAACGCCCGCGCCGACCTCAACCAACTCGTACCCTTCAAGTACGACTGGGCCTGGCAGAAGTATCTGGATGGTTGCGCCAACCACTGGATGCCGCAGGAAGTGAACATGAACGCCGACATCGCGCTGTGGAAATCCACGGACGGTCTCAGCGAAGACGAGCGCCGCATCGTCATGCGCAACCTCGGCTTCTTCTCCACCGCCGACAGCCTGGTGGCCAACAACCTGGTACTGGCCGTGTACCGCCTGATCACCAACCCCGAGTGCCGCCAGTACATCCTGCGCCAGGCCTTCGAGGAAGCGATCCACACCCACGCCTACCAGTACTGCATCGAGTCGCTGGGCATGGATGAAGGCGAGATCTTCAACATGTACCACGAGATCCCGAGCGTCGCGAAGAAGGCCTCCTGGGGCCTCAAGTACACCCGCTCGATCTCCGACCCGCAGTTCCAGACCGGCACCCCGGAAACCGACCGCCAATTCCTGCGCAACCTGATCGCCTACTACTGCGTACTGGAAGGCATCTTCTTCTACTGCGGCTTCACCCAGATCCTCTCCATGGGCCGCCGCAACAAGATGACCGGCACCGCCGAGCAGTTCCAGTACATCCTGCGTGACGAGTCCATGCACCTGAACTTCGGCATCGACGTGATCAACCAGATCAAGATCGAGAACCCGCACCTGTGGGATGCCCAGATGAAGGACGAAGCGACCCAGATGATCCTGCAGGGCACCCAGCTGGAGATCGAATACGCGCGTGACACCATGCCGCGCGGTGTACTGGGCATGAACGCGGCGATGATGGAGGACTACCTCAAATTCATCGCCAACCGCCGCCTGACCCAGATCGGCCTGAAGGAAGAGTACCCGGGCACCACCAACCCCTTCCCGTGGATGAGCGAGATCATGGACCTGAAGAAGGAGAAGAACTTCTTCGAGACGCGAGTGATCGAGTATCAGACTGGTGGGGCGTTGAGCTGGGATTGATTCCGGTGACTCATCAAAGATGACTAAGAGCGCTTTACCTGAAATGGATGTTTGGGGCAGCGAGTAGAAACTTGAAGCCCCGCATTGTGCGGGGCTTTTCATTTTAGAGAGTTAGATAATGCCACTCATCTCTAGCTATGCAATCTGGAACAACAAAGGCGGCGTTGGCAAAAGCACTATCACATTCCACTTAGCGACAAGATATGCCGAACAAAACCCAGAAAAAGATGTATTAGTGATTGACCTTTGCCCTCAATCAAACTCCAGCATGATTCTCCTTGGCGGCGGGATAACTGGCGAGAACAATGTACTAAACCTGTGTAGCCAGACAACTCCACAGACAGTGGTGGGATATCTCAGCGAGGTCATTTCCCGAGGCTCTGGCGCCCCTCTACCCCAGCCAAGTAACTTCATTGTCAATGTAAATACATTCAACAAGTCCACCCCTAACAATATATTCCTCCTATGTGGTGACGGAAACCTCGAGCCAATGGCTCCAGCAATAACTGGCGCGGCAGCAGCACCAGCGCTTACACCAGCAGTTCAACCGTGGAAGTGGGTACACACAATATTCCGCGAGCTAATCAACAACCTAGCCTCCACAAGCAAAAAAGATTTAATAGTCTTCATTGATACAAACCCAAGCTTTTCAATTTACACAGAGCTAGCTATTTCTGCTGCCGACCGACTGATTACTCCTGTAAACGCGGATGACTCTTCAAGGGTTGCAACAAATGCAATGTTTATTCTCCTGCATGGACAAACCCCTCCGCATCCAATATATGGCTCATGGACATATGCAGCCCAAGCACAACGCCACGGAATGACTATCCCGCAAATCCACACGATAGTTGGAAACAGACTAACTCAATACGATGGTGCCGCAACGGCATTTATGGCTTTATCAGATGCAACTGCCGACACATTATTCTCAGCATACCTCACGCACCCGAGCTATTTCACAAGTAGAAAAACTCCCGCATCAAATATTCATGACTTTAGAAACCAATACTCTGTAGCCTTACGAGACTTCAACACTGCTGGGGTAGTCGCAGCCCACTTAGGCATTCCCCTATCGAAGCTTACTCAAGGCTATCACGCAGTACATGGGACACAGGTAAAGGTCAATGCTGAAAGAGTGGATGAGTGCTTATCAGCTATTGATGACGTAATAACCCATATCAGCTGATATATGATTGATCGTTCCCACGCTCCGCGTGGGGACTTAACTCTTTGAAGCAAAAGAGCTGACACATTTATTTTCTTCGTCACCCTCTTCTACTATCGAAAAGGTGACAGATTTATTTTCTACGTCACCTCTTCTACTGGTTTCGCCCTTACGGCGAGTCACTTGACTCGCTTCGCTCGCCCTTCGGGCCAGCCTGCGGCTGTTACTCCGCTGCGCTCCGTTTCTCTTTGCTCGCGCAGAAAATAACCAAAGAGAAAGCGCGCCCGGCATCCGGGTTTCGCTACGCTCAACTCCCCTCGCTCCGGTGCTGTTCCGAGGGTCGTCACGGTGGGCCATCCCTACCTAGGCGGCCCCGGCCATCGTTCCTCGTTTGGCATCCATGCCAAACGCCCCTCTCCACAGCACCTCCACTCGGCCTCCTGACGGGATTCAGAGACCGAGTCGCCTGGTCTGACGGTGCAGGTAAATCAAAAGAAAAAGCAGAGCCAGAGCATCGCAGCAACGCCGCGATGCTCTGGCTCCTTCTTTGATCGTTCCCACGCTCCGCGTGGGAACGCAGCTCTCGACGCTCTGCGTCGATCAGTTACGACGTTTCAGCTGATCTCTGCGGCCGGCTAGAAGCAGGACGCGGAGCGTCTCCAAAGGCGTTACCACGCAGAGCGTGGGAACGATCAGTAACGAGGAAACGTAGCGAAGCGCAATAACAGCCGCAGGCTGGCCCGTAGGGTGAGCGAAGCGAATCAACCCGACGAAGTCGGGCCGGATGCCAGGGGCAAAGACCTCTTGGTTACTTTTGGCGGGGCCGGCCATCCGGGCGTCTGCCAAAAGTGAGCCGCTGTAAAAGCGGAACCGGTATGAGAATCACCACACAAGCGGCGGGTTCACTCCGTAGCGAAAGGCCTGAACTCCCGGACTCCTTGATTGAAAACGGTGAGTGGCTTTCAGCACCACAGATCGCTGCACCCGCGTTTTTGCGGAGCAGACCCAACAGCACCACAACAGATGCAATACGCTTTACCAACTCCGCAGCAATAACCCCCAGGAAAAATGACGCATGGAAGTCCGTTTACTGTCCCAGTCGGAGTTCGGCAACGTCCAGTTCTACAGGATCATCACCCTTCTCTTCCTGCTGCTCATGGCCGGCATCACCCTGAAGGGCCTGGCAAACGATGAATTCGCCCTGCTCTCGCCCCTACCCTGCATCATGCTGATCATCTTGGGCCGCTTCACCGTGGAGTGGCGCCGGGTCGCCAAAAGCCAACCGGCATTCATCCACGCGGACGAACTGGTGCTGTGCAGCGAGGACGGCAACCGCCGGATTCCCCTGGCGAAAATCAGCTCGACCAGGGCCAGGCACAGCCTCTTCATGGTCCGCCGCTACCGCTCCTGGTCGGAGCACGTGGCATTTCTCGAACTGACCCTGAATAGCGGCGAGCGCCTGTACACCCTTGCCGAAAGTGCCGTCTTCGAAGTGCCTCCGGCCAAGGACACGGTGAAGGCAATCGAGGCGGCGATCCTCGGTGCCAAGATGAAGGACATCACCCAGCGCCAGTTGGACGTTAGCAAAGGTTGATCGCGCCCACGCTCCGCAGGGGAATTCCCACGGTCGTGGCACGCGTCCCTTCCCCTACATGAACCAGGCGCTATCATGCGCGGCCCATTCAGACCAAAGGAGAGGTCTCGTGAACGCTCGCCGCATCATGCTGCTTGGCGCCCTGGCATTACTTGGCGCCTGCAAGGAAGAACGCCTGGTTCTGCACTTCGAGCAACCTGTTTCCAGTGGCTGGGGGCTCGACTCGCAATACCAGCAAGCGATCCTCGATGGCCTGCAAAACGCCGGTATCGACAGCAGCCAGGCGACGCTCGACACACGCGACAATGGCAAGGCAGTGGCCGTCTCCTTCCCCGAAGACGCGCTGAGCCAGCAACAGCAGGCAAGCCTGACCACCTACTTCGACGATCTGCTCAAGGCACGTGCCGAGGCGCAACAGGTGCGTTTGCGCATCAAGCAGCAGGAGCCCGAAGTGGTAAAGGGTGATCCATTTGCCGACACGATCCGGATGCTGCAGGCAAAGGCCAACACGATGCGCCCGCAATTCACCAGCCGCATCGAATACTACGACACGCCACGACTGATGTATCAGGAGCGCGAAGCGCCAGGTGTCCGCCTGTACCAGTCCAGCCCGGTGCACTGCCAGGTCACCCTGGGCCTGGAGAAGCCGCTGCCGCAAATCCACTACCAGTTGAACGCCCCCGGCGAGAGTGGCAGCGTCGACATGCTCAACCCGTTTCTGGCGACACAGAGCTTCCGTCTGCCTTCGTCGGTGAGTATCGGCAACAGCGACCTCGATAAGGCCGTTGCCGAAGGCCATTACCGCTACAAGCTGATCACCAGCGCCAATGCCCGTGCCAACCAGGCCGATGAACTGGTGTTCTTCTTCGGTGAACTAGGTTTGATCGACCACAGAGGCGGCCTTACCACCACCGATCTTGGCAAGTTCGAGGCGAACTGCCTGAAGCGGATCATGGCTGCCGGGCGACCATTCACCTTTCATTACGGCAACTCACTGGATCGACTGATAGCGGTGGATTATCGCTTCGGCGAAACGGCCCGATGATCCTGCGCAGAAGGAGTTCTTCGCTCAGCATTGCATGCTGATTCGCCTTAGCCGAACGATAGATTCGTTATGCACTTTGCCCATTTCAAGGAAAATACAATGCGCCTTATCCTTCTTCTGAGCCTTTGCCTGGTTTTGATAGCCTGCAGCGCCAACCCGCAGCGGCTCTATCAGGAGCAAGTAGTCGGTTCCACTACCCCCCTGGCCAAAACACCCGCAGAAGCAGTTCGCAATGCCACTGTCGAGCCCATGCAGATCAACCCAGGATGGCGTCCAAAACAATGGCAGATCAGTGCGCAGGAGCCTCGTCTGTTAGTCGATGGGGTACCGTCCAACTACCGTGTATTTTCCGTCGACCTCGAGGCCAACAAGCCCTTTCTGATCAAGGTTCACTCCTGGTGCGTGAACAGTTGCCTTGGCTTTAGCAAGTATGTTTTGTCGCCTTACTTGATTTTGCTGGATGAGAAATCAACAGTGATTGGTCGTGGTTTTGGCCAGATACGTGGCCAGATCGGTGTGGTTAACCAAGAGCTAGCGGGCCAGGTTACTCACAGCGGCACTTATTACCTGATCGTCGCAGCGGATAACCGTAACCCCGGCGAGCAGGTGCTTGTTGATAATGTGCTGGTCGTCGGCACCAACATACCGAAGACCATCGCCCCCTTGCGCATTGGAATGGGCAGTTATCCATTCGGTAGCGTCGCACCGTTTTTAGCCGAGCCGCAGTAATAGTGCATGAGCACCGGGTCGGTAGGGACAGCAGTTCCCATCCGGCCCGTCTTGCTAGTTCTTGCCTTTCTTCCTGGCAATCACCTTCATCCTTGCTGCGGCCTTCTGCACGGTGGCCATCTTCTCGGGCCGTTTCATGCCCCGCCATTTGCGGATTTCCTCGCGCGTGCGCCCGCAACTGACGCACAGCTCGCCGCTGAGCTGGCACAACGACACGCAGGGGTTCTCAACGTCCTTAGCCACGCTTGCCCCTTACCGGTCGTTCGACCGAGAACACCACGTGGTCGACGATGCGCGATACGCTGATGCCCACCTCGTCGAAGGCCGCCAGGGTCAGCGCCAGCATTCTCGCCTTGTCCGGGCTGGCGAGTGCCCGCGCCCTGTTCGCCTCGCTATCGAACATCCAGGTCACCACAAGGCTCTGCGGAAACTGCTCGTAGTCCACATCATGAGTCAGCCACTGGAAGCCGACGATTTCGCTTTTCGCCGTTTCGCAGGCAAGTGTCAACGCGCGGATCAGCTCGCGCTCGATGCCTGAGTATTTTCGTTTCGACGATGGCATATGGCGCTTCCGGGTCGGTGTTCGATGCGCCGCTATGTTACCCGAGACGCTACAGGCCAGGAGGCTGCGCTGGCGTTCATGACGCACAGCGAGGGACCGAACAAAAGCGTCCAATCGCCACTGCAGGCCCCCGACCACCAGCCCTTTGAAAATCCTCCCTACCCCTTAGAATCTGCCTCCAAACAGACCGTCGGCGTAATGCCCACCGCTCCTTCGTTCGCTTTCCATACAGGCCCTGCAGAACATGGCGTTCGACGCCCCAACCATGCTGACCCTTACCGTCGCCCTCGCCTTGGCCGCTGCGCTGTACCTGGCGGTTGAGTGGCGTAACGTGCGGGAGTCGCCCCTGCTGTTCTGGAGTGCGGGCTTCGCGACCATCGCCATCGGCTCGACCCTTGCCCTGTTGCGCGGCAGCGGCCTGATCCTGATCGGCATCTGGTTCGCCAACGGCCTGCTGGTGACGGCGCACTGGTTCTTCCTGCTGGGCGTGGCCCGCTTCACCGAGGCGCGCTTCTCGCGGGCCTGGTACCTGATCTTCGTCGCCTGGCTGGCGATGCTGCTCCTGCCGGAGGGACCGCAGTGGTCCAGGGTCATGCTGTTCACCAACTCTATGCTGGTCGCCCTGGTCACCCTCAAGGCCAGCGCCCTGCTGCGCCCTCACGGCAAGTCATTGAGCGTGGGCGCCGTTCAGTTGCGCTATGTGTTGCTGATGCACGGCCTGTTCTATGCGGCCAAGGCCATGACCGCGGTGATTCCCGGCGCGCTGATAGACCTCAACGCCTTTCGTGGCTTGATCATCCAGGTTTCGTTGGTGGAAGGCGCCATGGCGCTGATGCTGATCGCCCTGTCGATGACCGGCACCGTGCGTTGGCGCCGCGAAAAACGCATCGAGCGCCTGGCTGCTCGCGATCCGCTGACCGCGCTGTACAACCGCCGCGCGCTGGAGGCGAGAGCCGGCAACCTGCTGAAGGAAACCTCGCCCACACGCCCTGGCGCGCTGCTGCTGATCGATATCGACAACTTCAAGCAGGTCAACGACCTCCACGGCCACCTTGCGGGGGACCGCTTGCTGATCGCCCTCGGCGAGATGCTCCGCGCACTGCTGCCGGAGCGGGCGCTGACGGCTCGCCTGGGCGGCGACGAGTTCGTCATCCTGATGGACGATGCGTCGAATGCTCGCGTCGTGGCATTGGGCGATGCGCTGCGCCAGCGCTTCAACCACATGGCGGCGCAGGCCTTTGCCACGCCGCAGGCCGTCACCCTGAGCATCGGTGCCACACTGTTCGACCGACCACCGGCCAGCCTGGCGGCACTGATCGAGCAAGGCGACACGGCGCTTTATCAGTCCAAGCGCGGCGGCCGTAACAGCACGCGGGTGGATGACCGGACGGAGGCGCATCGCGGCCAAGCGGATCAAGGCGCACCGTAGCGCCGGTCTGCCAGCAGCCACGTTCGAGATCGGACGCGGGTTCGCAGCGCCATCGGCCACGAAGCTTCATGGACGCAGCCTGCGGGTTACAATCCCCGGCCATGCCCTTGCCCTGCGGAGCCTCCTGATGTTCACCCTTTCCCACCTCAGCAGCCCGCCGCCCGAGTCACTGAAGAGCCAGGTGCAGCAGATGGTGGTGGACTATTTCGCCGACATCAGCGCGGTGCCGCTGCTGCCGAGCAATCCGCTGTATCAGCTGTACCAGTACGTGATCGGCTATGAGCTGCATCTGCACCTGCAGAGCATGAACGGCGACGCCGAAGGCCCCGTGCAGTTGCTACTGGCGCTGGACGATGAAGACCCGGCTCGTGTGCTCGGGTTTGCCCTGTACCTGCCCAGCCCGGACGATGCTGCCGCCTGCACCCTCGTCTATCTGGCGGTGCACAGCGAGCATCGCGCTCAGGGCATCGGTCGGGCGCTACTGCAACGCTTGCAGGAGCAACGCCCGCACCTGGAACTGGCCTGCACGGCAGACAAGGTGCCGCTGTTCGAGGCCCTGGGTTTGCAGGTGCTGGCCACCCAGGGTGCGCAGGTGGTGATGAACAGCCGCGACTATCGCTCCAGCGGCATGTTCGCCGCCGTCGACCTGGCGCCTGTGTTCGCCTCCACGGAGGTCCGGCAGATTCACGCCTACCTGCTCAAGCAGCACGGCCAGCGCGCCATGCAACAGGCGGAAAAGCAGCGCGACCAGTACCTCGATGCGCTCGCGCTCCAGGCGCAGCAGCTGGTCGACGAACGCCTGCCGTCACGCGCACTGCACTGAACGGGTAGGTCGCCTGCGATTGGCAGGCTCACACTCGGTACGCGCGACCAAGGTCGCTAACCGCAGTGCTCGGGGCGCTTCTGGGCAGGTTCGTGGCGCAAAGCGCGGCCATCATCGGGGCAAGCACTGGCTGCGCCCTCGTTCGAGGCGCAGCCAGCCCAGAACAAGACGCCGACAACGGCCTGCCGAGGACACACGGATGAAAGATTCAGCACGGGGTTTGCTGCTCGTCACCAGCGGTATCGTGATTCTCAGCTTCGACGGCCTGCTGGTGCGCCTGGCCCAGGCCGATGGCTGGAGCATCGTGTTCTGGCGCGGGCTGCTGATGTTCCTGGCGCTCGGTGTGTTCTCGCTGTCGGCCAGAAGCCGTGCCAGCGTCCGCGCGCATCCGCTGCTCAGCGCCTGCTCAGCGCTGCTGCTGGCGTTGATCTCGATCTTCTTCGTGCTGGCGGTGATCCACACCCAGGTCGCCAACGTGGTGGTCATTCTCTGCACCGCGCCGCTGTTCGCCGCGCTGTTCACCCGCTTCTTTCTCGGCGAGCAGGTGGCGCTGCGCACCTGGCTGGCGATTGGCGTGGCGGCATTGGGCATCATGCTGGTATTCGCGGGCGCCTTTAACGCAACCGACCTGGCCGGCAACGGCTATGCGCTGCTGTCCTCGGCGGCCGTGGGCGCCAACCTGACGCTGCTGCGCCGCCATCCATCCCTGGAACGCATGCCGCTGATCGCCCTCGGCGGGCTGGCGGCGGCACTGATCGCCTGGCCCAACGCACAGCCCTTCGCCCTAGGCACCTCGAGCTACTGGGCGCTGGCCATCATGGGCCTGGTGCAAATGCCGCTGGCGACCTTGCTGATCAACAACGCAACGCGTTATCTGCCTTCCGCCGAGGTGGCGCTGTTCTACCTGCTGGAAAGCGTGCTGGGTACGCTCTGGGTCTGGTACTTCCTGCAGGAAACGCCGGCCAATGCCACGCTCTACGGTGGCGCGCTGGTGATCGCCACGCTGGCGGTGCATGCCGGCCTGACCTTGCGCGTGCGCCAACCGCTGCCGGCCTGAATCCGTACGGCCTTGGCTGACCGGCGCAGCGGATACCAACCACCGGGAGCCGCCGATATTTCAATTGACACTCGCAGGCGCAGTCGAGGAACAATGCACGGCAACGCTCGCCTGGCGGCACTTGCATAGCCGCGCGAGCAACAGCCCCAGTCGCAACATCATCCGCTTCACTGCCGCGAACAAGGACGTCCGATGCGCATACTCCCCCTTCTTATCCTGCTTCTGTGCCAGGCCGCCCATGCCGGGGAAATCGTCAACGACGTCAGCGGCATGAACCCCATCGAGGTGGCGCAGGTGCTGGCACCTACCGAACTGGAGCAGATCGTCGAGGCGGTGCGCGGGCATGCCGGGCCCATCGCCATTGGTGGCGGGCGCTACAGCATGGGCGGGCAGACCGCTACCGAGCAGGCCCTGCAACTGGACATGCGCCGCTTCAACCAGGTGCTGGAGTTTTCCGCAGAGCGCCGGGAGATTCGCGTGCAGGCCGGTATCACCTGGCGCGAAGTGCTGGCGTACATCGATCCACATGGCCTGTCGCCGCAGATCATGCAGTCCTACGCCAACTTCACCGTTGGCGGCGCGCTCAGCGTCAACGCCCATGGCCGTTACGTCGGCCAGGGGCCGCTGGTGCTCGGCGTGCGTTCGTTGCGCCTGGTGCTGGCCGACGGCCAGGTGGTGGATGCCAGCCCGACGCACAACAGCGAGCTCTTCTACGGTGCCATTGGCGGTTACGGCGGGCTGGGCGTGATCGTCGAGGCCACCCTGCCGCTGGTGGAGAACAGCAAGCTGATGCGTCAGACGCAAATCATGCCGCTCGGTGACTATGCGCAGTTCTTCGCCAACCAGGTCGTCGACAACCCGGACATGGTGATGCACAACGGCATTCTCTACACCGACGACTACGACAGCGTTCGCGCCGTGTCCTACCTGCGTACGGACGCACCGCTGACCGTGACGGAACGCCTGGTGCCGCTGGACCGAGACTACAAGGCCATGCGCGCCGCATTGGCTGTGGCCAGCAGCAATGGCGGCGCCAAGGTGCGCGAAAGCCTGGTCGACCCGCTGCTGCTCAAACGACCGCAGGTGCAGTGGCGCAACCACGAAGCCAGCCTGGATGTGCGCGAGCTGCAGCCCATTTCCGGCCCCGACTACAGCTACGTGCTGCAGGAGTATTTCGTCCCGCAAGCCCAGCTGGAGCACTTCGTCGCGGGCATGCGGGAGGTGCTCAAGGCGCACAAGGTCAAGGTCGCCAATATCTCCATCCGCCATGCCAAGGCCGACCCGGGTACGCTGCTGGCCTGGGCCCGCGAAGACACCTTCGCGCTGGTGATCTACTACCGCCAGGGCGTCTCGCCCGACGAGCGCGCCGCCGTGGCCAACTGGACACGGCAACTGATCGACCTCGCCATCGCCCACCAGGGCAGCTACTACCTGCCGTATCAAATCCACGCCAGCCGTGAGCAGTTCCTCGCCGCCTATCCGCGCGCCGAAGCGTTCTTCGCGGTGAAAAGGCGCGTCGACCCAAGCAACAAATTCCGCAACAAGCTGTGGGATGCCTATTACCTGCCGCCCGATAACCGGGCGAGTGCCAAGGAGTTGTGATGCCCGGCATCATCCATGTCGCGGACACCTTTGCGGCGTTTCTCGACGACCTGCAAACTCGCCGCGCCCCTGCCCTGTACCAGCTGTCGAAACTGCGAAACGGCTTCGAGGGCTGGCTGAAGATCGAGCTCTATCTCTGGCTGACCGAACGCTACCAGCTGCAGCCGCAGACGGATGTGGGAGTCGAGTACAAGGTCTGGCTGGATCAGCGGCGCGGGCAGATGGACCGTGAAACCAAGCAATGCGACCTGTGGGTACGTGATGCCGCAGGCCACGGCTACCACTACATCGAACTGAAAGTCCCGTTCGCCAACAACAACCGCGGCAAGCTGTTTCTCAGCGCGTCCGACGACTTCTGGTACATGTCGCGCCTTCTTGCCGTCGACCAGTCCGCCGCGAGTGGAAGCGCCATCCTGGTCGGCGCAGGGTTTGACGAGCATGACTGGACGCGGGCCATCGACGATGCAGTCGCTTATGCAGGCAACGATCCGGCAATGGTGCAACTCAGGGTCGGGTCGCTGAAGCTGGAGGAGGCACCCACCCTGCAATGGGCGGTGATGACGAAACGCTATGCGCCCCGACCCGGCGCCTAGCGCGCTCGGTATCCGCCCGGCAAATACCGGCCACAGCCTCTAGATCGAACACATCCCGCCTGGCACCGTCAGGATCCATTGCCGCACGGCTTGAATACTCGGGTCGTTGCGCCGGCTTTCCGGGTACACCAAATAGAACGGCTTGCCTTCCAGCTCGGGACCGAAGGGCTGCACCAGTCGTCCAGCCTTCAGCTCGTCTTCGATCAATTGCCGACTCATCAGCGCCACGCCCTGGGCACCGACGGCAGCCGAAACGGCGTGGGTCTCGTCGGAGAACACCAGCCCGGCACCGACATCCAGCCCTGCCACCTGGGCCTTCTTCTGCCAGACGGCCCAGTCGATCGGCGAGGAAATCGCCGCCTGGTTGCGGAAGTGGATCAGCGTATGCCTGGGTAAGTCGGCGGCATCGTGCAGCTCCAGCAGCGGGCTGCAGGCCGGAATGAAGGTGTTGTCGAAGAGTTTCTCTGCAACCAGCCCCGGCCAGCGCCCATCGCCGTAGCGAATGGCGATGTCGGCGGTGACGCCGTCGAGCGCCACCGGCTCGTGCGAGGCATGAATGCGCAGGTCGATATGCGGGTGGGAATCGCGCAGCAGGCAGACCCAGGACAGCAGCCAACGCACCGCCACCGCAGGCGTGGTGCTGAGGGTGACCGCCTGCCGGCGTGGTGCGGCGCTGAGTTTCTCGACCGCAGCGCTGATGCTGTCGAAGGCGCTTTCCAGCACCTGCTGCAGTTCGCGGCCGGCCATGGTCAGCTCCAGCTGGCGCGGTTTGCGCACGAACAGCGCAACGCCGAGGGACTCTTCCAGCGCGCGAATCTGATGACTGATCGCCGTGGCGGTGACGGAGAGTTCTTCTGCGGCCTGCTTGGCGCTCTCGTGGCGGGCCGCCGCCTCGAAGGCACGCAAGGCGGATAGCGGAGGCAGCCGGCGTCGGCTCATAGCTGAATTTTCCTCATCCGTTACGAAAAATATTGATCGTTTGTCGCCCAACATGCGCGAACTTAGCCTGAGTCTGCTGCCAATTACAGATGAATTCAAATTCAAGCAGGAGATTCGCCATGACCCATATTCTGCATCTCGACGCCAGCGCCCGCCCCGGCCTCGCCGGCAAGGACCTGCACGGTTCGCACAGCCGCAACCTCAGCCAGCGCTTCGTCAGCCAGTGGCAGGCCCGTCGCCCGCAGGACATCGTCACCTACCGCGACATCGGCCAGAACCCACCGTCGATCATCAGCCATGACTGGATCGCCTCGTCCTTCACCCCCGAGCCAAAGCGCGAGGCCTGGATGCACGACACGCTGGCCGAAAGTGATCGCCTGGTGGACGAGCTGATTGCCGCCGACGTGCTGGTGATCGGCACGCCGCTGTACAACTTCGGCATGCCCGCCGCACTCAAGGCGTGGATCGACCAGGTGGTCCGCCCCGGCCGTACCGTGGAGGTGGACGAGAGCAACCCGCTCGATCCCTACGTGCCCAAGCTGGCCGACCGGCCGCGCCATGTGGTGATCCTCACCGCACGCGGCGGCATCGGTTTCGATGCCGGCGGCGAGATGGCGCACATGAATCACCTGGAGCCGAACCTGATCACCGCGCTCGGTTTCATCGGCCTCACTCGCGTGCACCAGATCGCCATCGAAGGTCAGGAAGTCGGCGGCGAACTGCTCGCCGAGTCGGTCAGGCTGGGGCTGAGCAAGGTCGACGCCCTGGTGGCCGAACTGCAACGCGCCGTGCAGGCAGAACGCGTCGGGGAACCGGCGTGACGACCGAAGGCCACCGCGTGGATGGCCACGGCGCCATTCGCGCTAGACCCTGCGGCGCAGGCCTCGGCTGTCGAGGCTTGCCAGCACCTTGCGAGCGCTGTCGATGAAGGGCAACACGATCAGGCTGTACAAACTCAGGTAGCGATGTGCATCGCGCTCGGCCGTGCCGAAGCTGAGCCGCTCCGGTGTATGCGTGGTGGTGTAGAGGGTGCCGAACATCCAGTCCCAGAGCGACAGGTTGGTGCCGAAGTTCTTGTGGAAATGGTGCGGGGCGTCGCTGTGGTGGATCTGATGCTGCGCCGGACTGTTGAGCAGGTGTTCCAACCTGGGCCCGAAGGACAGCCAGATGTGCGTATGACGCAGATTGGCTGCCAGGCAGTTGAAGATGAACACCAGGTAGGTCACGCCGAACAGCGTGTAACGGCTGACCTCGCCCCCGCACAGGTACCAGAACGCTCCGGAATAGGCGCCGAGCAGCACCAGCGTCAGCAGGCTATCGGCGAGCTTTTCCACGACATGCACGCGGCTGGCGGTCAACGGCACCAGCACGGGCGCGACGTGGTGAACCTTGTGAAACTCCCACAGCCAGCGCGAGTGGAAGGCGCGGTGCGTCCAGTAGCTGGCGAAGTCGTTGATCAGAAACACGCCCAGGCCGTAGAGCAGGCTCAGGCCAAGGTTCTCCCCCAGCTGCGGCCGGGCCCCCCAGAGGTTGGTGAAGAAGGCCATGTAGTCGGCCGAGTGCAGCACGTAAGGGTCGACCAGGCCGATCACCGGCACGATCAGCAGCACGCGCAGCAGTGCACGGACGAAGTAGTAGCGGTAGTCGAGCAGCGCCGAAGGATGCAGCAACACCTGGCGCCCACCGACGAACTGCCAGAACGTCGCGGTGCCGCTGCTCATGCGACGCCGACGATAAAGCAGGTAAGCCACGCTATAGGAAAGCAGGATGAAGACCAGGCCGATACGCCCGTTGAGGTCGAAAAGCCCCTGAACCTGCCTGGCCAGTAAAGCCAGCAGTTCGGTCAACGGATTGGCTGCCAGCGACAGCTCTTGCATCACTCCAGCCTCCCCCGGCGAAAGTCGCGGAATGATAAGCAAGAATGATGTTTTAGCAAATGAGAATAGTTATCCAAGACACCTGCCGCGCGGCCCGGCCACCTGCCTTTCAGCGCTTGCTGCAGGCGAACAGCGCATTACCGGAGTTGCCATCCCACTGGGCCAGCCGCTGATAGTCATGCTCCAGCATCTGAACCTCGAAGTAAGGCGCCAGCAGGTTCTGCAATTCGGCGAAGCTCACCGCCACCATGGGATGCTCGTCGTGCCAGACCTCGGTCTGCTCATCCAGGGTCCGCTCGATGCGCAGGCGCAGCGCCTGCTGCTCGCCATCACCACGGTAGTACCAGCCTGAGCTGAAACGGAACTGCCCTTCGCCATGCTGCACGCTGTGGGAAACGAACGAAGTGTTGTCGATGCGCTGCTTGTCCACGGCGTTGAAGCAGAACACCCCACCCGGCGCCAGGGCGCCATGCACGCTGGCGATGCAGGCCTTGAGCCGCTCGATGCTGGCGCTGTAGTGGATGGAGTAAAGAAAGCAGGTGATCAGGTCCAGCGGCTCGTCGACCTGGAAGCCGCACATGTCCTGCCGGGCGAAGCGTGCCTCGGGGCAGCGCAAGGCAGCGCGGTCGAGCATCGGCTGATTGATGTCCAGCCCGCTGCAGGCGTAGCCGGCATCGAGAAAATGGCGCACATGCGGGCCGGTGCCACAGGCCAGGTCGAGGTGGCGCCTGCCGCCGTTGCCGAACAATTGCTGCAGGCGCTGCACGCAATGGCTTTGCGCGGCGTAGTCGATGTCCGCGCACATCAGGTCGTAATAGCCCGACAGGTCGGTATAGAGAGCGTTGCCGGACATGGTGACCCGCCAGGGGTGTCGAGGGGCGCGCATCATATCCCAAGCACAGCCGTGCGCCGATAGAGAAAAACGCCGCACTGATCCCCCGCTAAACTCCTGGCATTTGCAGCCGAAACAATGACGTCAACACTCAGTGAGATGCTCACATGTTCAATGGACGACTGAAGCACGAGTTGCAGACTCTGCGTGACGACTTCTCGTCCGTGACGCAGGTTTGCGCCAGCCTGGAAGAAGAGATGCTGGTATTGATCCTCGACCCGCAAGGCCGCATCGAACGCGCCAATGGCAATTTCCTCAAGGAGATGGGCTACACGGCAGATCGCCTACAAGGTCAGCACCTGCTGAAGTTGATACCCGAACATGTGCGCAATCTCGACTTTCATCATCGCGTACGCCAGGCACTGGAGCGTGGCGAGCACCTCGCCGGGGTGATCCGTCTGCTGCGCGGCAACGGCGAGGAGGCCTGGCTGCGCTCGATCCTGCAGCCGGTGTGTGACAGCAGCGGGCGTATCCGCTTCTTCTCGATCCATGGCAGCGACCTGACCCGTACCATCGAGACCTCGCGCGAGCATGAAAACCTGATCAAGGCCCTGCAGCGCTCCACTGCGGTGATCGAGTTCAACCTGAACGGCGAGGTACTGACCGCCAATCAGCGTTTTCTCGATGCCATGGGCTATAGCCTGGCGCAGATCCAGGGCAAGCATCACCGCATCTTCTGCGATCCGAGCGAATACAACTCCCCAGACTACCAGCGGTTCTGGGAACAACTGCGCCGGGGCGAATTCGTCGTCAACCGCTTCCGCCGCCTGGATAGCCACGGCCGCGACGTGTGGCTGGAGGCGTCCTACAACCCCATCACCGACGCCCACGACAAGCTGTACAAGGTGGTCAAGTTCGCCACGGTGATCACCGACCAGGTGCAGCGCGAGGAGGCCGTCGCCCAGGCTGCAGGTATTGCTTTCGAGACCTCCAAGGGCACCGACGAAAGCGCGCGCAACGGCGCCTCGGTGGTGCAGCAGATGCTCGACGCCATGACCGAACTGGCCGCGCGCATGCAGGAGGCTGCTCAGGGTATCGAAGCGCTGGACAAGCAATCGCAACTCATCGGCTCCATCGTCAAGAACATCAGCAGCATCGCCGACCAGACCAACCTGCTGGCCCTGAACGCGGCCATCGAGGCGGCGCGAGCGGGTGACCAGGGGCGTGGTTTCGCCGTAGTGGCCGACGAGGTTCGTCAGTTGGCGTCGCGCACCAGCGCGGCCACCGAGGAAATCACCTCGGTGGTCGGCCAGAACCAGCAACTGGCCGAACGCGCGGTGGAGATCATCGATCGCGGCAAGACCCAGGCCGAGTTGGGCCTCGAACTGTCCGGCCAGGCTGGCCGGGTGATCGAGGAAATTCAGGATGGTGCGCGGCGCGTGGTCAAGGCGGTCGAGAGTTTCGCCACGCAGTTGTAACCCAGGGGGCGTCGGTGCCTAAGGCACCGCCCCAGAACACGTCATCACACAACTCTATCTTCCATCTCTCCCCCTAATACCTGGCCAAAAGCCAATCCGTGCATATTCCCAATGCATTTGAATGCCACTATTTTCAATGTTGTCATACATCGTATAAGTTTCACGGGTCGCATCTGCGATCAACAAGAACAACAAGGACCCTCACGATGAATGACGAACAACGCCCCGACGGTTCACGCCGCCAATTTCTCAAGCAGTCGCTGGTCTATTCCGCTGCCGCCGCCAGCGCCGCCTCGCTGCTGCCGCAACTGGCCAATGCCACGCAGCCTCTCGACCTGCGCTACCCATCCGCTGCGGTCAAGCCGCTGGATGACAGCTTCCTGCAACTACGCCTGTTCAACGCCAGCGTGGAAAAACTCGCCGATGGCATCCGCTGGGCCGAAGGCCCTGTATGGTTCGGCGACGGTCGCTACCTGCTGGTCAGCGACATCCCCAACAACCGCATCATGCGCTGGGACGAAATCAGTCAGTCGCTGGCCGTCTACCGCCAGCCATCGAACTATGCCAACGGCCTGGTGCGCGACCGCCAGGGCCGGCTGATTGCCTGCGAGGGCTCGACCACACAGGATGTTGGCCGACGCATCACCCGCACCGAACACGACGGCAGCATCACCGTGCTGGCCGATACGTTTGAGGGCAAGCGCTTCAACTCGCCGAACGATCTGGTGGTCAAGCGCGACGGCTCGGTGTGGTTCACCGACCCGCCCTTCCAGACCGGCAACTTCTACGAGGGTTACAAGATCGAGCCGGAGCTGCCCCATGGCGTCTACCGCATCGACGGCGAAACGCAGCAGGTCACCCGAGTGATCGACGATCTGGCCGGCCCCAACGGCTTGTGCTTCTCGCCGGACGAGAAGACCCTGTACATCGTCGAGGGTCGTGCCAAGCCGCATCGCCTGGTGTGGGCTTATCAGGTAAACGACGACGGCAGCCTCGGGCAACGCCGCAAACACATCGAAGCCACCGACACCGGCGCGCTGGATGGGATCAAGTGCGACGAGTTCGGCAACCTGTGGTGCGGCTGGGGCAGCAACGGTTCGGCCGAGAGCGATCCGGAAAAGCTCGATGGTGTGCGCGTGTTCAACCCGCAGGGCAAGGCCATCGGCCATATCGCACTGCCGGAGCGCTGCGCCAACCTGTGCTTTGGCGGCGAGAAAGGTAATCGCCTGTTCATGGCCAGCAGCCATGGCATCTATTCCCTGTTCGTCAACGCACGCGGCGCCACCTTCATCAACTAACCACTGCGCCACGGCCGCTCCGGCCGTGGCCTGCCGCGCCTTTCACAAGGCCTTGAGCGCTCTATTTAGGGCGTTTCAGCAAGCATCAGTGGCATCGATGTTCACCATCATGCCAATGAAGTTCTCTGAAAAAATCCAGTGCGTAACATCTGCTCCATACCCAACCACAACCCCGCTGGAGCAAAACACCATGAAACGCCAACTCGTCCTCAGCTTCGCTTTCTCCGTACTGGCAGCCAACGTATTCGCCGCGTCCTCTACCCAACCTGTCGTCGCCGAAGGTGGCTCTGATCGCCTGATCGAAAGCCGCATCGCCGAAGGTGGTTCCGACCGCCTGATCCAGAATCGCGTCGCTGAAGGTGGTTCCGATCGTCTGATTCAGAATCGCGTCGCCGAAGGTGGCTCCGACCGTCTGATTCAGAACCGCGTCGCCGAAGGTGGCTCCGACCGTCTGATTCAGAACCGCGTCGCCGAAGGTGGCTCTGATCGTCTGATTCAGAATCGCGTCGCTGAAGGTGGTTCCGATCGTCTGATTCAGAATCGCGTCGCTGAAGGTGGCTCTGATCGTCTGATTCAGAATCGCGTCGCTGAAGGTGGCTCCGACCGTCTGATTCAGAACCGCATCGCCGAAGGTGGCTCTGATCGTCTGATCCAGAACCGCGTCGCCGAAGGTGGCTCAGATCGTCTGATTCAGAATCGCACCGCCTGATTGGCCATTCACCCACTGATCGAGAACGTCGTATGACTCGATGGCAAGTGCAGCCCGAAAAGGCCGGCCTGATAAGCCGGCCTTGCTGTTTGGGGCACTGAAAGGTCACCCGTACACAGCGCGAATGAATACCCCCGTGTCGCGCCCCGGCAACCAACCGCTGCCACCCCGCTCTATGGTGAAAGCTCTTTTTGACCGACACCGGAGCGCCAAAATGGCCAACAAACCGATCACCGTTCTGCGCGATACCCAACCGATGCCCGTCGTCGATGCCTGCAAATGGGAGCGCATCGAAGGTGACCCGCACACCGTCAACCTCAACGCCTACACCTCCGACGACGGCAGCAAGATCATGGGAACCTGGATCTGCACCCCCGGCAAATGGCGTGTGGAATACGTGAAGTGGGAGTACTGCCACTTCCAGGAAGGTTACTGCATCATCACCCCGGACGGCATGGAGCCGATTCACCTCAAGGCTGGCGATATCTTCGTGGTCGAGCCTGGCATGAAAGGCACCTGGGAAGTGGTCGAGACCGTTCGCAAGTACTTCGTTTTCGCCTGATCGCTGCCCCCTCATATCGGTGTGCGCCCTCTGCCGGCGCACACTCATGCGCCTCACTGGCGTTAGTCAAAGGCAGCACGCCCCGCCAAAGCTCCGAGTCTCCAGAGCTACCCAGGATGTCTCAGGGCGCCCTTACCGTCAGGCTCACCAGCTTGAGCACGATCGGTCGCACCAGCATCACGCAGACGAAAGCCACCGGCATCGCCAGGCTGTATGCACTCAGCACCGCCTGTAGGTAACCCTCGCCAAGACCACGGTTTGCAGCCGTAATGACCAGCGACATGAGCATGGCCACGATGCCTGACATGAAAAAGGCAAAGGCCACAGGCATGGCGCGCGCAGGCAATTTCCAGCTGCGCGTGACACCTGGCGCGAGGTCGAGATCGGACATGTTCAGTTTTCCTGTTCGATGAAAGTGCCGGCACTCTAGCGATGAAGGCGATTGCGACGGTAGAGGGCGGAAGGTAAGTTGAGTATCAAGCTTAACTTACGAATGGACATCCAATTGGAAAGCAAAAGCACGGACACCCTGCGCGGCCTGGAGAGTTTCGTGAAGGCCGTCGAGAGCGGCAGCATCGCTGCTGGCGCACGCTTGCTGGGTATCAGCGCAGCGGCAGCGAGCCAGAACATTGCCCGCCTGGAGCAGAGCCTGGGGCTGCGCCTGCTCACCCGCACCACCCGCAGCCTGGCACTGACCGACGCCGGCGCGCTGTACTTCGAGCGCGTGCAAGCGGTGCTTCAGGAGCTGGAGCTGGCCCGCGCCGCCGTCGCCGATCTGCAGGACGAACCGCGCGGCCAGTTGCGCATCGCCGCCAGCGCCGCATTCGGCCGTCACGTACTGGCCCCGCTGATCCCCGGTTTCATGGCGCAGCACCCGCGCATCCGCTGCGAACTGCTGACGACCGACGCCGTGGTCGATCACATCCAGGAGGGTGTCGACCTCAGTATCCACATCGCCCAGCAGTTGCAGGACGGCCTGGTGGCCAGGCGCATCGCCACCGCGCAGACACGCTTCTGCGCGGCGCCAGCCTACCTGCAACGTGCCGGACGCCCCAGCGAGCCCGAACAACTGCGCGACCACGACTGCCTGCTGTTTCGCTTCGCCACCGACGGACGCTTCCTGCGCTGGGGCTTCGTTCGCGAAGGCGTGCATTTCGATGCCCAGGTCAGGGTTGGCATGAGCAGCAACGACATCGATGCCCTCGCCCAATGCGCCGCGGCAGGCGGAGGTATCACCCGGCTGGCGTCCTTCGTTGCCGATCCCTACCTGGCCCGCGGCGAGCTGGTCGAACTGTTCTCCTCGGCCACGCCCACCCATGGCCGGGCCACCAGCGCACCGCTAGACTACTACCTGTGCGTGCGTGATCGCTACGAGCTGACGCCCAAGGTGCGGCTGTTCATGGATTATCTGCAGCACGCCCTGCCCGCCAATTTGCAACCTTTTGCCGAAGCGCCCTGGCATGGCGTCTGAAGCGGCTTGAAAGCGCGGGAACCTGGCCTATTGAAAACGGTCTGTGCTGCTCCGCCGACCCGGCGGTTTCCCACTCACGGATGGCTCAAAAGGCCCTTCAGCAAGGAATCATCATGAACCGACTCAAGCTGCCGTTGTTCACCCTCGCCTGCGCCACCACGCCCGAGGCACTGAAACCCTACCCTGCAGCCGAGGCAGGCTACAGCCGCCATGTGATCGAGCTGCCGGCGCAAGCCAACGAAGCCGAATACAAGGTGGAAATCATCGCCGGCAAGACGCTGGAGGTGGACTGCAACCAGCAACGTCTGGGTGGCCAGTGGCAGGAAAAGACCGTGGAAGGCTGGGGCTACAGCTACTACGAACTGGGCCAGGTAGGTCCGGCGGTGAGCACACTGATGGCCTGCCCGGACGGCAGCCGCAAGCAGGCATTCGTGCGCGTTGGCGGCGAGCCGCACCTGGTGCGTTACAACAGCAAGCTGCCACTGGTGATCTACGCGCCGGACGATATCGAAGTGCGCTATCGCCTGTGGTCGGCCTTGGGCCAGAGCAGCGTGGCGCCGCGCCAGTAGCGTCGGGCTCTGCCGCACCGGCCATGGATGGCCGGTGCTTCGCGGCACTTGCCCGAGAGCGGGGTACGGGGAAAAAAGCTCTAGCAAGCGGCTGCGAGACTGGATGCGATGGCCGGCGCGGCTATGCTCAAAGAGCACCTTCTCACCGAGCGCCAGAGCTGCGCCCGTATCTATCGGAGCCAACATGGATATCGAAAGTCTCTTTGCCCAGCTGCACACCCTGCCCAGCATTCCGAAGGTCGCGCAGGAGCTGATCCAACAGTTCGACAACCCCTCCTCCAACCTGGAAAGCGTGGCGCGCAATATCGAGCGCGACCCGGTCATCGCTGCCAAGGTATTGCGCCTGGCCAACTCGCCGCGCTTTCGTGGTTCCCGCGAAGCGGTCAGCGTCGAGGACGCCGCCATGCGCCTGGGCATCAATACCCTGCGAACGCTGGTGCTGGCGTCGGCCATGACGGGCGCGTTCAAGCCCGATACCGGCTTCGACCTCAAGGGTTTCTGGATTCGCAGCTTCCGCGTCGCCAGTATCTCCCGCTGCCTGGCCAAGCAGATGAAGCTGGACACCGACGCGGCTTTCACCTGCGGCATGATGCACAACATCGGCGAACTGCTGATCCAGACTGGCGCACCGGATTTCGCCCGGCGCATGAACCGCCACCCGAGACGCGAGGCCGCAGCCCACGCTGCCGAGGAAACCCTGCAACTGGGCTTCGGCTACCCGGAGGTGGGTGCCGAACTGGCGAGGCGCTGGCAATTGCCTATGCTGATCCAGCACGCGATTGCCTTCCAGGCTCGTCCAACCCAGGCGCCCGGTGACAATCGCTATGCACGCCTGGTCGCCCAGTCGGTGACCGTGGCGGAGTGCGTCGAGCTGGACGGTGTCAGCGAGCAGGCCAAGCAGAGCCTGGAAGGCCCGCTGTTCGAAGAAGTCGACCTGGACAAGCTGTTCGAAGCCCTGCCGGCGGTACTGGAGGCGGACAAGGCATTTGCCGAGTTGCTCGGCTAACCCCAGCACATTCCCATCGCGAAAACTGCTGCAAGCGGCTGGCTGAAGGATCGGGCTTCAGTCAGCCGGTGCAGGCAAGGATGGCATCAGCGCATGCAGCACTGCTTGTACTTCTTGCCACTGCCGCAGGTACAGGGATCGTTGCGGCCGACCTTGGCCTCCTCGCGGCGTACCGGCAGCAGCGGGTCCAGATTCTGTTGCCAGTACTCGTAGAGTTCGACGGCGGCCGGCTCGATCATCGCCGTGCTGGCGTCATATTCCGCGTCGGACATGGCCTTGAGCGTCTCGGTACCGCTTTCGTCGCCGTGCAGGGTGATCAACGCCAGAGCTGCCGCCACCGAATCGGGCAGCGGCTCTTCCAGCCAACCAGCCACCGCAGCGCCACGCAGGTAACCGGCGCACCATTCGGAAACGATCAGTTTCTCGCCCTTGCCGTTGCCATCGGCGAGGAAGATCGCCTCATAGTCGTCCGGCTCTTCGCTGAGCATGTAGGTGGCCTCGCTCATCAGCTCCACCGCCAGCTTCATGAAGCGCTCGCCATCCTTGTCGCTCGGCCATTGCGGTGGCTGGTCGGCCCAGATCGCCGCATACCAGACGGCAGGCGCGACCTGGCGCGGCGCGGAGACGATGGCGGCGAAATAGCCGTCCAGCTCGCTGGCAGAGAGGATCGAGTCATCGTTGCCGTACTTGAGCAGCCACTGATCGAGCTTCTCCAAGCCTCTGTTGTCCATCGCCACGCCTCTCGCTGAAAAAAGGGCGCTACTGTCCCACAGTTGACCGCCGCGAAACAGCCTGACCGCCAGGCGGTCAGGCCTTCCCTCTCACGCCTGCCGGGCGCGAAGCTGCTGCAGAGCCGGGGCGAAACGCGACACCGCCGCCAGCAGCGCCTGCAACGATGCGCGCAACAGGTTGCCATCGCGTCCTGCACCGAAGCGCGAGCCGGGCTGCCCCGGCCAGCTGACTTCCACCAGCGCCAGCGCGTTGGCCTCGCTGCCGCCGCCCAGGCTGTGCTCCTGGTAGTCGTCGATGCGCAGCGGCAGACCGAGCGCGGCCACCGCGGCGGCCAGGGGGCCGTTACCTTCGCCACGCAGACTCAGGCGCTGACCGACCACCTCGACCTCCAGTTCGATCACTTGACGCTCACCCACTTCCTGCAGGCGATGGCTGCGGTAGACCAGCTCGCCGCCCGGCCGCGCCGGAGCCAGGTAGGTGCGCTGGTACAACTGCCATAGCTCGGCGCTGGACAACTCGGTTTCGCTGCTGTCGGCCTGCTTCTGCACGATGGCGCTGAACTCCACTTGTTGGCGGCGCGGCATCTGCACACCGTGGTCGCGCTGCAGCAGGTAGGCGATGCCGCCTTTGCCGGACTGGCTGTTGACCCGCACGATACTGTCATAGGTGCGCCCCAGGTCCTGCGGGTCGATTGGCAGGTACGGCACCTGCCACAGGCCCTGCGGGTCCTGCGCGGCGAAGCCCTTGGCGATGGCGTCCTGGTGCGAGCCGGAGAACGCGGTGAACACCAGGTCGCCGACATAGGGATGACGCGGATGGATCGGCAAACCGGTGCAGGCCTCGGCCACCCGCGCCACGCCGGCGATGTCGGAAAAATCCAGGCCCGGATCGATGCCCTGGGTGTAGAGGTTCAGCGCCAGGGTCACCAGATCGAGGTTGCCGCTGCGCTCGCCGTTGCCGAACAGGCAGCCCTCGACCCGCTGCGCACCGGCCAGCAGCGCCAGTTCGGCGCAGGCCACACCGGTGCCGCGGTCATTGTGCGGATGCACCGACAGCAGCACATGCTCGCGGCGGGCCAGACGCCGGTGCATCCACTCGATCTGGTCGGCGAAGACATTGGCACTGCTCACCTCCACCGTGGTCGGCAGGTTGATGATGATCGGCCGTGCAGGGCCGGCATCCCAGGCCTCGATGGCGGCGTTGCAGATGCGCAGCGACACCTCCAGTTCGGCCATGCAGAAGGTTTCCGGCGAGTACTGCAGCACCCATTCAGTCTCGGGGTGGGCCTGGGTCAGCGTCTTGAACAACTGGATATGCTGCACCACCAGTGCCTCGACCTCATCCACCGAGAGCTTGAACACCACCTCGCGCCACAGCGGCGCGATGGCGTTGTACAGGTGCACGATCACCCGCCGCGCGCCAGCCACCGCCTGCACGGTGCGCTGCAGCAGGTCCTCGCGTAGCTGGGTCATCACCATGGGGGTGACGTCGTCGGGAATACCGCCCTCGTCGATCAACTGGCGGATGATGTCGAAATCGGTACTCGATGCAGCGGGAAAGCCCACCTCGATTTCCTTGAAGCCCAGGCGCACCAGCTCGTCGAACAAGCGCAGCTTGCGCTCGCGGTTCATCGGCTCGAACAACGCCTGGTTGCCGTCGCGCAGGTCGGTGGAAAGCCAGATCGGCGCCTGCTGCAAACGCTGCTGCGGCCAGTGGCGATCAGCCAGGTCGACGGGGGGAAACGCGCGGTACTTGGTGTGCGGATTGCGCAACATGGCAAAGCCTCGATGGGAGAACGGAGAACAACGCGATCTCCCTTGCCTGCATGGCAGGCTGTTCGAGGCCGGGATCGGGGGAGATCAGCGGCGCGTGGCGGTCACGCACCGGGGCTGATCCCGGCCTGGGCTCAGGCGTAGTGCGCGTAGGTCGGCAAGCGAGGTCATGGCGGCATGTCCGTGAAGTGAGTGGTCAGAGTAATGCCTGCCGCACCGACCACCTTGCGCCAAATAGCCTACCGTTATCGCAAAATGGACAACCTACCGAGGCGGCGCTAGGGTGGCCGCCTGTCCTTTGCACAACCTGCCCTCGCCAAACCCGCCATGGTCGATCACACCGCACTGCCCTACGAATCCCTGAGCATGCCGGTCACCGGCGTGGCCATCGATTACCCCAGCGGTCACCAGGTGCCGTCGCACAGCCACCCACGCGCGCAGCTGATCTACGCCATCGAGGGCGTGCTGGTGGTCGATACCCCCGCCGGGCGTTGGGTCACGCCGCCGACACGGGGCGTGTGGCTGCAGGCCGGCTGCGAGCACAGCCTGCAGATGCGCGGTGTCACCCGAGTGCGCAGCCTGTTCGTTAACCCCGATGCAGCGCCAGGCCTGCCCGCCGGCAACTGCGTGATCGACGTCAGCCCGCTGCTGCGCGAGCTGATTCAGGCCGCGACCCTGGTACCGGCGCACTACCCTGCCGACAGCCGCGACGGGCGGCTGATGCGCTTTCTGCTCGATGAGCTGAGCAGCCTGCCGGTGCTGCCGCTGCACCTGCCCTGGCCGGACGACGCGCGCATTGCCCGGGTCTGCCAGAGTCTGGCAGACAACCCGGCGCAGGCCGAACCGGCGGAATATTGGGCGAAGCAATTGGCGATGAGCAGCAAGACCTTTCACCGCCATTTTCAGCGCAGCACCGGCATCACCTTCGGCCGCTGGCGCCAACAGGCGCGCCTACTACTCTCGCTAGAGGCGCTGGCCCAGGGCTTGCCGGTGCTGCAGGTGGCGCTGCAGCATGGCTACGACAGCCAGAGCGCCTTCGCCGCAGCCTTCCGCCGCCAGTTCGGCGTACCGCCCTCGGCCTTCTACCGCTGAGCCGACACTATCCTCCTGTGGCCTCACGCAGGATCAGCGGCGGATGCCGAAGTGGCGCCACGCCGGTACAATGCGCCCCTTGCCCGTGTCGCCTGATAAAGAAAAAACCATGTCCTTGCCCAAGAACCACCTGGAACTGCTCAGCCCTGCCCGCGATGTCGAGATCGCCCGCGAGGCCATCCTGCATGGCGCCGACGCCGTCTACATCGGCGGCCCGAGTTTCGGTGCCCGGCACAACGCCTGCAACGAGGTGGCCGATATCGCCAGGCTGGTGGAGTTCGCCCGTCGCTATCACGCGCGCATCTTCACCACCATCAACACCATCCTGCATGACGACGAGCTGGAGCCGGCGCGCGCGCTGATCCACCAGCTCTACGACGCGGGCGTGGACGCGCTGATCGTGCAGGACTTGGGCGTGCTGGACCTGGACATCCCCCCCATCGAACTGCACGCCAGCACCCAGACGGATATCCGCACTCTGGCGCGTGCAAAATTTCTCGACCAGGCCGGCTTCTCCCAGCTGGTGCTGGCCCGCGAGCTGAACCTGCAGGAAATCCGCGCCATCGCCGACGAGACCGATGCTGCCATCGAGTTCTTCATCCATGGCGCGCTGTGCGTGGCCTTCTCCGGCCAGTGCAACATTTCCCACGCGCAAACCGGGCGCAGCGCCAACCGCGGCGACTGCTCGCAAGCCTGCCGCCTGCCCTACACCCTCAAAGATGAAAAAGGCGGCGTGATCGCCTACGAGAAACACCTGCTGTCCATGAAGGACAACAACCAGAGCGCCAACCTGCGCGCCCTGGTCGAGGCCGGCGTGCGCTCGTTCAAGATCGAGGGCCGCTACAAGGATGTGGCCTACGTGAAGAACATCACCGCCCATTACCGCCGCGAGCTCGACACCATTCTCGAAGACCGCCCGGATCTAGCCCGCGCCTCCAGCGGCCGTACCGCGCACTTCTTCGTGCCCGACCCGGACAAGACCTTCCACCGCGGCAGCACCGATTACTTCGTCACCGAGCGCAAGGTGGATATCGGCGCCTTCGATTCGCCGACCTTCACCGGGCTTCCTGTCGGCCATGTGGAGAAGGTGAACAAACGCGACCTGATCGCCGTCACCCATGAGCCGCTGTCCAACGGCGACGGCCTCAACGTGCTGGTCAAGCGCGAGGTGGTGGGCTTTCGCGCCAACATCTGCGAACTCAAGGGCGAGTTCGAAGAGGATGGCGAGAAGCGCTATCGCTACCGCGTCGAGCCCAACGAGATGCCCGAAGGGCTGCTGCGTCTGCGCCCCAATCACCCGCTGTCGCGCAACCTCGACCACAACTGGCAGCAGGCGCTGCAGCGCACCAGCGCCGAACGCCGTATTGGTGTGAGCTGGAAGGCCGAGCTGCGCGAGGATGCCCTCAAACTCACCGCCACCAGCGAAGAAGGCATCAGCGTCGACGTCGCCCTTCCCGGCCCGTTCGGCGTGGCCAACAAGCCGGAACAGGCGCTCGAGGGCCTGCGCGATCTGCTGACCCAACTCGGCACCACCATCTACCACGCCCAGGGCGTGACGCTGGATGCGCCACAGGCGTTTTTCGTGCCCAACTCGCAGCTCAAGGCCCTGCGCCGCGACGCCATCGACAAGCTCACCGAGGCACGCGTCGCCGCTCATCCGCGAGGCCGCCGCAAGGCCGAAAGCAACCCACCGCCGGTGTATCCCGAGTCGCACCTGTCGTTCCTGGCCAATGTGTACAACCACAAGGCTCGTGAGTTCTACCATCGCCACGGCGTACAACTGATCGACGCCGCCTACGAGGCGCACGAGGAAGCCGGCGAAGTGCCGGTGATGATCACCAAGCACTGCCTGCGCTTCTCCTTCAACCTGTGCCCGAAACAGGCCAAGGGCGTCACCGGAGTGAAGACCAAGGTCGCGCCGATGCAGCTGGTGCACGGTGACGAGGTGCTGACCCTGAAGTTCGACTGCAAGCCGTGCGAGATGCACGTGATCGGCAAGATGAAGGGCCACATCCTCGACCTGCCGCAACCCGGTAGTGCGGCGGCCCAGGTGGTCGGTCATATCAGCCCGGACGACCTGCTCAAGACCATCCGCCAGAAGCCGGGCTACAGCCACTGACACCTGCCCGGCCTGGCGATAGGCCGGTGCTACATCAGGTCATTAATACTGCAAAATGTCGGATTGACATCAGGTCATAATGACAGCGAAACGGTAAGTCACTGATTTGCAAGCCACCAGGCGCTGGCACGAAATCTGAAATGTCCTCAGGGACCTCTTCCTTTCGTGCCGGATACCGCCATGTTTTTCGTCAGCGCCAAACGCCATCACAGCCTCGAAGCCGAGCATCACGCCCTACTCGCTCGCCTCACCGCCAGTGAGCAGGAAACCCAACATCTGCGCAGCGCGCTGCAGGCCAGCCAGGAGGACACCCGGCTGCAGAGCGACCTGAGCTTCTACCAGGGGCTGGCGGGTAACCTGCTCAAGTTCGGCCAATCCATCGAGCATGTCGGCGACTCCTTCAGTTACCTCAACGCGCGTCTCGATGAAAACAATCGCCGCGCCCAGGACGTGGCCCAGGCGGCGATCCAGAACAAACTCAAGTTCAGCCAGTTGCAAGAGGAGTCGCAACGCATGGAGGACGGCCTGGCCAGCCTCAATCAGCGCATCTCGGAACTGGTCAAGCGTGCCAGTGAGATCGACCGCATCGTCGGCCTGATCGGCAGCATCGCCAGCCAGACCAACCTGCTGGCACTCAATGCCGCCATCGAGGCGGCGCGCGCAGGGGAATCCGGTCGCGGCTTCGCCGTGGTCGCTGGTGAGATCCGCGATCTGGCGGAGAAGACCGCCAGCGCAACCCAGGACATCGTTCGCGAGACCGCAGATATCCAGAACGTGATCCACGCCGCCCAGCAGGAAATCCAGCAACATACCGGCAGCGCCGGGCATTTCCATGCCATGACCACCGAAGCCAGCGGCGCCATGCTCAACGTCCACGGCCAGGCGCAGCGCATGCATCACGAGATCAGCCAGTCGTTCTTCCGCTCCGGCATCGAGCTGGCCAACCTCGCCGAGCTGTCGCTCAAGGCCTCGGTCTACCGGGCGATTCTGAACGACAAGGGCGATGCCCGCGACCTGCCCAGCGAAGAGCAGTGCCTTTTCGGTCGCTGGTATTACGGCGAAGGCAACGCGGCGCTGCAGGGCAACCGCGAATTCCGCCAGATCGAACATCCGCACGAGCAGGTCCACCGGTGCGGCGCGCAGGCCATCACCGCCTTCGCCAGCGGTCAGCTGCAGGAGACGCTGGACAACCTGGCCACCATGGAAGACGCCAACGTCGAGGTGATGCGCATCGTCAGGAAGGTGCTCGACGAGCACGACAAGGGCCTGACGGCGCCAGTGGAACGCCCGCGTCTACGGGCTGTACCGGCCTAGTGCAACTGCCGGGCGAATCGCTCCACCGCGCCGAGCACCTGCTTGGCGCCCTGGCGAATCTCGACGATCACATCGCCGGCCTGGTTGGCCAGGGCCAACCCGGTCTCGGCCTGAGCGCGACTGCTGGCCATGTCACGCACCGCAGCGTCCACCAGTTTCTGGTTGTCCTGCACCACCCCGACGATCTCCTCGGTGGCCTTGCTGGTGCGGCTGGCCAACTGACGCACCTCATCGGCCACCACGGCGAAGCCGCGTCCCTGCTCGCCCGCTCGCGCAGCCTCGATGGCGGCATTGAGCGCCAGCAGGTTGGTTTGCTGGGCGATGCCGCCGATGGTCTGCACCATGGTGCTGATCAGCACTGATTGCTTGCCGAGGGCTTCGATCCCTTCGGACGCCGACGTCATCTCCTGGGCAATACGTTGCATGGTCTGCACCGTCTCGGTCACCACCTGGGCGCCCTGCTGAGCGGTGGTGTCGGTACGCTGGGAGATGCCGTAGGCGGTGTCGGCGGCGTCGTTGACCTCCTCCTCACGGTTGACCTGCTCAGTGATCACGGTGGCGAACTTGACCACCTTGTACAGGCGGTTCTGCGTGTCATGCACCGGGTTGTAGGTGGCCTCCAGCCAGACGGGGCGGCCATGACTGTCCACTCGTTTGAAACGCCCGGCGACGAATTCGCCGCGATTGAGGCGCTCCCAGAATCGCGCATAGTCGGCCGACGCGGTCTCCTGCGGCTCGCAGAAGATGCGGTGGTGCTCGCCACGGATGCGCTCCAGGCTGTAGCCCATAGCGTCGAGAAACTGCTGGTTGGCATTGAGCACATGGCCCTGGAGATCAAACTCGATCACCGCAGTGGAGCGCAGCAGCGCGTTGATGAAATCCTCGTTCTCACGCGCCTTGTTCATGCTCTCGGTCACTTCGCTGCCGATGCATTGGATCTGGCGCACCACGCCACGCTCGTCGGCCAGCGGCATCCAGGAGGCCTGCACCCACACCAGCGCACCATCGCTACGCAGGAAGCGATAACGATCACTGACCGAACTCCCGGTACCGATCGCCGAACTGAGGTTCTTGAAACACGGCAGATCCTTGACGTAAGCCGGCACGATGTCGCTCAGCGGGCGCCCCTTCAACTGCTCGAGCGTATAGCCGACGAAACGGGCGAACTTGTCATTGAAGTCGACGATGCGCTTCTCGGGATCTATCGAGAGCATGATCTTCTGCGCCCGGATGCCTTCGTAGAGCTGCTTGTACAGCGCCAGCTCGGTTTCTTTCTCCCGCAACTCCTTCTTCAATCGATTAGCGAACATGCGCCTTCTCCAAGCAGTCATTCTCCAGATCGTCTGGCTGTCCTCGGCATGCAGCCAGGCCAGTCTCAGCTCAAGCATAGAAGGCGTATGGAAAAGCGCGAAAGGCGCCCGCGTATCGGCGCCGCGGTATCAGGCCGCAGGGCTGAGCATGAGTACTTCGCGAACATCGAAATCGCGGCGCAGGTAGTCCATGCGTCGCTCATGAAAGGCACGCATGTGCGGCAGCGCCATGTGCCCGGCCAGCGCCGCCTGCGACGCCCAGACTTCGTAGAAGATGAACAGTGTCGGGTCCTGGGCATCACGCAGCATGTGGTACTCGATGCAACCGGGCTCTGCACGGCTCGGTTCGACGTAGGCACGAAACAGCTGCTCGAAAGCCTCGGCCTGCTCGGGCCTGGCGTGAGCGTGAAGAATGAAGGCGTGCATGAAAAGTCTCCTGAGGTCACAAGGAGTCTCACCTTAACGCAGGATTAACCCAACATTTCATGACTATCAGTCAACAATGATTTGATCGTTGCGGGGTGTTTCACCCGCGCGGGGCTCGATAACCTGCCGCCACACTTTCTGGAGAACCCCGATGAAAAAGATCCTCCTGCTCAATGGCGGCAAAGCCTTCGCCCATTCCAACGGCCAGTACAACGCCACCCTGCACGACGCTGCCGTGGCCTTCCTCGATCGTGCCGGCTTCGACATCAAGACCACCTTCATCGATGGCGGCTACGACATCGACGAAGAAGTGCAGAAAATCCTCTGGGCCGACGTGGTGATCTACCAGATGCCCGGCTGGTGGATGGGCGCCCCATGGACGGTGAAGAAGTACCTCGACGAGGTGTTCACCGCCGGTCACGGCAGCCTCTACGCCAACGACGGCCGTACGCGCTCCGATGCGTCGCAAAAATACGGCAGCGGCGGGCTGATCCAGGGCAAGCAGTACATGCTGTCGCTGACCTGGAACGCTCCGCTGCAAGCCTTCGAAGACCCCAGCGACTTCTTCGAGGGCAAGGGCGTCGACGCGGTGTACTTCCCCTTCCACAAGGCCAACGAGTTCCTCGGCATGAGCGCCCTGCCCACCTTCCTGTGCAACGACGTGATGAAGGTGCCGAACGTCGAGCGTGACGTGGCACGCTACGAGCAGCACCTGGCCAGGGTATTCGGCGTCAGTTGAGCCACTACCTCACTGCCCACCGAACAAAGCCGTCCAGTAGATGCCGGCGTCGCTCTGCGGGTCATTGGCGTAGGCAGCGCCCAACTCGCTGAACTCCGGGTTCATGATGTTGGCGCAATGCCCCGGGCTGGCCAGCCAGCCCTCGACCACCTTGGCGGTGGTGTCCAGCGCGGCGGCGATATTCTCGCCCACCTTGGTGCCTCCGTAGCCTGCCAGCTCGGCACGATCACCCGGTGTCAGGCCATCACGGCCCTGATGGGCGAAGAAATTGCCGTTGGCCATGGCTCGACTGTGGCTCTCGGCAGCGCTGCCCAATTCGGCGTTCCACACCAGTGGCGCCGTCGCGGCGAACGCCTGGTCGCCGCATTGGCGGGCCTCGGCACGGGCCGAGTTGATCTGCAACAGCAGACTCTCGCCTTCGGTCTGCCAGGTTTGCAGGCGCCCACTGAGCAGCGGCCTGGCAAGCACGATGCGCCAGTCACGATCCTGCTGGCTAACGCCAATGTCGATGAATTGCGGATCGAGCAGTACCCGGCAGAAGCTCTCGCTCAACGCCTGCATCGCCGCTTGCGCATTGCGTGGGCCAGAGAGGGTGATGGCCTGGACGTTGACCAGTGGGTAACCGGCGGCGCTGAGCAAATCCTGCAGGTCCCCGGTACCATTGGCGGGCAGTATCAGGCGCGGGTCATTGGTCAGCGGCGGCAGCGGTTCGGAAGCCTGCACGCCGCAACGCTGCACTTCGCTGCGATAGGCATTGATCGTCTCGATCAGCGCCAGATCCTCGCTGGCCTGGGCCGAGCCCAGCCCACCCATCAACAGCAGCGCCAGCAGGCAGCGCCGCCATCCCCATTTGTCCATTGTTGTTGTCATACAGCCCTCTCCCAACTAACGTCGTAATTCTGACGTATTTCCCGGCGCACCATCATGGCCGGTTTCCTCGTCCCTTCGAATGCCCGCGAACACTGGACTCTCCAGGCTCGGCAGGGTTCCTGCATGACGCCACTTGCCGCCATCGCACCACTGACGCAAATGCCTCACTCCGCTCGAGAACACTGATGCCCGCTTACTTCACCAAGAACGAGCAACATCGACGTCTGGTCCTCAAAGCCTTGCTATGGATCACTTTGTGCGGCGGTTTGTTCTTCTCAGTGGTCAATCTGCTGCACGATAACTGGCTGCTGGCGGGCCTGGAGATAGGCTACGCCGCCGTATCGCTGTATCTGCTGACCATCCTCGAGCGAACCCGCAACCTGCAACTATTGACCGCGGCATACCTGCTGCCGTTCTTCAGCATCATGATCGTGGCGCTGGCTCAGACCCACACCACCTTCGCGGTGTTCGCCTGGATACAGTCAATTCCGATCATTTGCTATCTGCTGCTCGGTTTGCGCCTGGGCATGTATGGCTCGGTGCTGTTCGTCGGCATCGGCCTGTTCGTCTTCAGCCGGCGATTTTCATCCGAGAGTCTGCTGCAGAACGTCGAGATCATCGCCAATCTCGGCCTGGCCAGCCTGGCGGTGATGATCTTCGCCCACATCTACGAGCGCAGCCGCATTCTCAATGAAAAGCGTCTGACCGAGCAGGCCACCACGGATGCCCTGACCGGCCTGCCGAACCGGCTTAAACTGGCCGAGGTATTCGAACGCGAACGCGCCCATGCGCTGCGCAATGGCACCTCGCTTTCGCTGGTGTTTCTCGATATCGATCACTTCAAGCAGATCAACGATCGCTTCGGCCACGAGATCGGCGACCGTGCCCTGGCTCACTTCGCCACGGTGCTGGCGCAACGGCTGCGCATCAATGATCTGTTCTGTCGCCTGGGCGGTGAGGAATTTGCCGTGCTGCTGCCCGGCAGCACCGCGGAGCAGGCCCGCGACATCGCGGAAAGCCTGCGCGAGCGCCTGGCAGCGGAGCCATTGGCATTCGATGACATCGCCCTGCCCATGACGCTAAGCGCCGGCGTGGCGAGCTTCAAGGCAGACGGGCAGTCCCTGCATGAGCTGATGCTGGCGGCTGACAGGCGTACCTACGCCGCCAAGCGTGCCGGTCGCAACCGGGTCATCAGCCGTGAAGGCGCCGGCGACAGCCAAGCGGCACTGGGTTGATCAGGCGTAGACGCTGAGCCCGCCCTTCTCCTGCAGCCACTGGCGGTAGGTTTCCAGCGAGTCGGTCTGCTTGTCGCCATTGTGGCCGGCGATGCGCACGCTACCGTCCAGGCCGGCGTCGACCATCTTCTGTACCTGCTGCAGCAGCTTGGCAGCGTCATCGCGATCGAGCTGCGTCACGTCAGGCAACTGAATCACCGAGGGTGCGGCAGCCTGATTGCCGGCACTGCGCTGCACGGCATTGCTGGCCGGTGCCGAGCCGCCGTTCATCGCACGCAGCAGTCCACCCTCACTACGCGCGACCACCTGCTTGGCAAAACGCCGCAGATCACCCAGCGGGTCCTGGCTGGCCTGGCTGTCGGTTTCGCCACTGGCGGTGCTGGAACGATTGTTTGCCTGGCTGCCGTAGTAGCTGAGCATGGCAGGTATGCTGTTGTTGATGCTGGTCATATGGCCTCCCGCCAAATGCATTCGCCACAGGCAAAGCAGGTTTCGGGCCAGCCTTGCAAGCCAGTGATCATGGGTTCTTCAGCATTCTCGGCGGCACTTGCTTGCCAGCTTGAGGCAAGCTTTTGCCAGGCAAGCTGTGATCGCCATCATTCCAACGATGGCTGCTTGACGCTAACATGCCGCCGCGCCGAAGGATGGCAAGGGATAGCGCTCAGGCGGAAACCAGCGACCACCGACGGATATCCGCTTTTTCAGCAATACGCCAAGGATGCTCCAGATGTTCAAAGCACACTTTCTCGCAGCCGGCCTTGTCAGCATGGCGCTGACCGGCTGCGTCTCGTTCACCCCGGCGGGGCCAATCTCCCCTCCCAGTCAGATCGTCGAGCGGTCCTTGCCAGGCAGCGCCATGATCAAGGACGTGAAAGTCACCGACCAACGTCTCGACGAACAGACCCGCCGCAACATCGGCAATCAGCTGACCGCCCAGATCAGCCAGCACGTCGAGAAAGGCGAATACTTCCGGCGCGTGATCAGCTTCCCGGCCAAGCTGAATGAGCAGGACGTTCAACTGCAGTTCGACTTTTCCTCTCTGCAGGGCAAGCGTACGCCTCACCCCGGCTACTTCCCGGGCGCACTGCTGACGCTGACGATCTGGATCTGGGTCAACGGGCCGATCTACGTCGACAAGTATGACCTGGCTGCCGAACTGCAGATTCTCGACAGCGAGGGCAAGCAACTGGCCCTTTCCCAGAAGAAGCTGGTAGTAGACAAGAACACCGGCCTCTGGGACTACGACTACATGTTCCCCTCTGGCGGACAGCAGTTGACCGAGCTGGTCGAGCAACTGCTGCAGGACGGCACCGCACAACTGACTCACTGAAAAGGACTTTCCCATGAAGAAACTCTTCACACTGATGCTGCTGATCGCATCGGCCAGCCTGCAGGGCTGCATGACCTACTCGCACAACTCGTTGCAGAAGGTCGATCAATGGCCGCTGGCCTCACCGGAACAGGACAAACCGAGCGTTTATCTCAAGGTTCACGGTGAATATCAGGTCAACGACAACCCGCGCGTGAGCAATGCCGACGTGGCCAAGCTGGAGCAGGTCATCGCCAAGACCCTCAGCGAGAGCGGGCGCTTTTCACGCGTGACCACCGAACAGGAAGAATCCGACCTGTATATGACGGTGACCCTGCGCAATCACGAAACCGGCAACATGGGCCTGGCCATGCTGACCGGGGCAACCTTGTTCCTGATCCCCGGTGCCTTCGACAACACCCTGACGATGGACATGGTCGTGCGTGACCAAGACGGCAACAAACGTGGCGTCGCCCAGCGCCAGGAGTCCCTGACGACCTGGATGCACCTGTTGCTGATCTTCGCCGTGCCCTTCCAGGACCGCAGCGACAAACTGCTCACCGAGCTGACGCAGAGCACGCTGCAGCAAGCCGTCGACAAGCAGTTGCTTTGAGCGACCAGCGCGCGTGGCGCACCCTGCGTCGCGCGCCCGTTTGATTGTCGAAGCGATTGCGCTAGGCTCTGCACCTCTATCGATAGGAGGTACTCCCATGGCCCGCGCCACTGCCCGCCACATCCTGGTTGCCAGCGAAGACAAGTGCAACGAACTGAAATCCGCCATCGAGGGCGGTGCCGATTTCGCCCAACTGGCCAAAGACAACTCCACCTGCCCGTCCGGCCGTAGCGGCGGCGACCTGGGTTCCTTCGGCCCGGGTCAGATGGTCAAGGAATTCGACACCGTGGTATTCAGCGCACCGGTCGGCGTGGTGCAAGGCCCGGTCAAGACCCAGTTCGGCTATCACCTGCTGGAAGTCACCAGCCGCCAGGACTGACCCTCAGCAATGGAGGAGCCAGCGACTGAGGCTCCTCTCTTGCCCCAAGCCTTTTCAGTCCACCGTAGTAGGGCTCTGGGTTTATGAAACGCGGCACTCGGCTCACTTCCATCCTGCTGGTGTTCATCTGCCTCTCGCTGGCCTTACTGACGGCCTGGCAGATCTGGTTTTCCCGCGAGCGCGCGCTACACGAACTGAACGTGGCCAACCTCAACCTGGCCCAAGCCCTGGACAACTACAGCGAAGGGGTCATTCGCCAATCCGAGCTGGTACTGGTGGATCTGGCGGAGCGCCTGGAACAGGAAGGCAAGGGTCGGGCACACCTCGACCGCCTGCAGAAGGTCGTACAGGAACAAAGCCGCGTCCTCAAACTGGCCAGCACCATCATCATCTATGACGCTCAGGGCGACCGTTTGCTGGTATCCCGGGGTGACATCAACGCACGTCCCAACGCCGCCGACCGCGTGTTCTTCATCCATCACCGCGACAATCCCTCTACCGAGACCTTCATCGGCCCCACCATCAATAGCCGACTGGCGCACGAATGGGTATTCACCGTCAGCCGGCGCCTGAACGACGCCGACGGCAATTTCTCCGGCGTGGTCGCCATCACGCTGAGCGTGGAGCATTTCCTCCATCTGTTCGGCAGCCTCGACCTGGGCAAGCAAGGGGCGATGAGCCTGTCCACCAGCGACGGCATCCTATTGTTTCGCCAGCCCTTCCGCGAGCAGGACGTGGGGCTGGACTGGTCGAACTCACCGATCTTCCAGCAACTGCGCGAACGCAACCATACGATTGCCTCGCAGACCTCGCGCCTGGATGGCGTCGAACGCCTGTACGCCTTCCGGCGCAACAGCAATCTGCCGCTGATCACCGTGGTCGCCCTCGGCCGCGATGAAGCGCTGACGGCCTGGCGCCGTGACGCCCGGCTGTTCGCCACGGTGGTCCTGATCCTGCTGCTCGCCGTCAGCATCATCGGGCAGCGTCTGCTGGTCGATGTTCGCCGCCGTTCACGTGCCGAACGCCAGCTGCTCAGTGCTCGGGAAGAGCTGCTCGATGCCAACGCACGCCTGGAAGTACTGGCCTCGCAGGATGCCTTGACCGGCCTGGCTAACCGCCGCAGTTTCGACCAGGCGCTGGAAGTGGAGATTCGCCGCGCGCAGCGACGCGGCTCGTGCCTGGCGCTGATGCTGCTCGATGTCGACCTGTTCAAGCGCTACAACGATCACTACGGCCACCTGGCCGGCGACGAATGCCTGCGCAGCGTCGCCGAAGTCCTCAAGCGATGCGTGCGGCGCCCCGGCGATCTGGCGGCGCGCTACGGCGGCGAAGAGCTGGTGGTGATCCTGCCGAATACCGATGGCGAAGGCGCCGAAGCCGTCGCCATCGGCTTCATGGAAAGCCTCGCTCAGTGCAACCTGCCGCATCAGGGCAGCCCATTTCAGAGGATCACGGCGAGTGTCGGTGTGGCCATCCTGATGCCCGACACGCAAGACAGTGCCAAGCTGGCCATGAAGCTGATCGAGGCCGCGGACCAGGCTCTCTATCGGGCCAAGGCCAATGGCCGTAACCGTCTGGAACGAGCCGAGCTGCAATGCGCTGAGCAAGGGTGACAAGTCCGCCGAAGCGGTTCAGCATCACCATGAACTGTCAGCCCTGGATGATCGGTCACAATGAGCAACGGTACCCCACACCCTTTGCAGCAACTCGCCCAGAACCTGCTTGGCAAACCCCTGCATGAACTGGAGCCGGAAGAAACCCACGTTCTCGAGCGAATCCGCCAGCGCCGCCCCATCAGCCGTGATGCCGCCGACGCGTCGGATGAAGAGTCGAGCTTCGGCGAACGCCTGTCGGACAAGGTCGCTGCGGTCGGCGGTTCCTGGACTTTCATCATCTGCTTCTCGCTGACCATGCTCGGCTGGATGCTGATCAACACCGACGTGCTGTCGCACTTCGGCATGGCCTTCGACCCCTACCCCTACATCTTCCTCAACCTGATGCTATCGACCCTGGCAGCGATCCAGGCGCCGATCATCATGATGAGCCAGAACCGCCAGGCGGCGAAGGACCGCCTCGCAGCGCGACTGGACTTCGAAGTGAACCTGCGTGCGGAGCTGGAAATCATGCGCCTGCATGAAAAGATCGATCAGAAAATCCAGCAGCGCCTGGATCAGATCCTCGAGCGCCTGCCAGAGAAACGCCCGGAAGCCTGACCCTGACTCGCGTCAGACCGCGCCCGGCGTACGCTGGCGCCAGCTGTCGAGCAGGCGCCCGCCCCACACGTTGATCAGCAGCCCGGCCATCACCAGTGCTGCACCGACCATCTGCAGAGCGCCAAGACGTTCGCCCAGCAGTAACGCCGAGGAACTGATGCCCACCACCGGCACCAGCAGCGAGAACGGCGCCACCTGGCTGGCCGGGTAGCGCGACAGCAGCCGGCTCCACAAGCCATAACCGAGAATGGTCGCGCCGAATGCCAGGTAGGCCAGCACCAGCATCGAATCCAGGCCTAGCGTGCGCAACGACTGGCTGATCAACTCCGGCCCCTCCAGCCACAGCGACAGGGCCAGGAACGGCAAAGGCGGAATCAGGCTGCCCCAGACCACCAGGCCGACCAGATTGACCTTGCCCAATTTGCGCGTCACCACGTTGCCCAGCGCCCACATCGACGCCGCCGCGATGGTCAGGGCAAAACCGGCCAGGGTCATCGCCTGCCCACCCTGCAGACCGATCAGAACCAGGCCACTGGCCGCCACCAGCAAGCCGAACAGGTTGCTGCCTCGCAGCCGCTCGCCGAGAAACAGCGCGGCGAAGAACAGGGTGAAGAAGGCTTGCGACTGCAGCACCAGCGACGCCAGGCCCGCCGGCATGCCAACGTACATGGCATAGAACAGGAAGGCGAACTGCCCCAGCGAGATGGTCATGCCGTAGGCCAGCATCCAGCGCAGCGGCACCTGCGGCCGACGCACGAAGAGAATCGCCGGAAAGGCCGCGAGGAGAAAACGCAGGGCGCCCATCAGCATCGGCGGCATGCCATGCAGGCCGACCTTGATCACCACGAAGTTCAGCCCCCAGACGACGATCACCAGCAGCGCCAGCAGTAGATCCTTGGGTGTCATGGGGTACGAGCCTCGCCTTGAATGAGCAGGCATTAGAGCAGCCTCGCTCAAACGCAGACAGACACAGAGGCCGTGGAAAAAAGCCACACAGCCACACGCGGCTGCTACCCTGCGCGCTTCAGTGCCGTTACGCCAAGCCCATGACCCTGCACGATTTCCTCTTGTTCGCCCTGCCGGCGGTGTTTCTCACTGGCCTGTCAAAGGGCGGTTTCGGCGGTGCCCTGGGCGGCATCGCCGTACCGCTGCTGGCACTGGCCACTTCGCCGAAACAGGCCGTGGCGGTGATGCTGCCGATTCTCTGCCTGGCCGATGTAGTCGGACTGAAGGCCTACTGGGGCAAGTGGGATATAGCCAACCTCAAGGTCATGCTACCGGGTGCCGTGATCGGTATCGGCATCGGTTCGCTGACCTTCGGCTTCTTCGACGAACGTGCCATTGGCCTGCTGATCGGCGCCATCGCCATCGTTTTCGTCGGTCTTGGGTTTCTGGCTAGCAACCAGGCGCCACGCCCACTGCACAAGGGGCGCGGCACGTTGCTGTCGAGCCTGGCGGGCTTCACCAGCTTCGTTGCCCATGCGGGCGGGCCGCCGGTGATGATGCACCTGTTGCCACAGCAGTTGGACAAGGTGCGCTTCGTCGCCACCATCAACCTGTTCTTCCTGCTGACCAACGCCGCCAAACTGGTCCCCTACGCCGCGCTGGGTCAGTTCACTGGTGAGAACCTTCTGCTCAGCCTGATGCTCGCACCCATCGTACCGCTGGGGGTATGGAGCGGGCTGTGGCTGCAGTCACGCGTCAACCACCTGTGGTTCTACCGCATCGCACGGCTGGGCATTCTGCTGGCTGGGGTGCAACTGATCTGGCGCTACCTGTAAACACCACTTCGTAGAGTGCACCATGCGCACCGGCACTTCCTGACACGCCAGATCAGGGCTCGGCCACGCGCCATAACTCGGGCCACTCGCCCGGATTGCGCGCGGCACAGCGGCCAAGAAAATTGAGCGAGGCCAGTTGAAAACGCTCACCATCGAAGCGCCAGCTGCCCGATTCACCGCAATCGGCAATCCCTCGTCCCTTGTACAGGTAACCCAGCTCGCCGGTGTCGGGGTTGTAGCTCACCCAGCCAGACAACGCGCCAAGGTCCAGCGGCGGCGGCTCGAGCTGCAGATCACGCTCGGCGTACGGCGCCTGGCGGCCAACGCGATACACCGCAAAATCGCAGTTGTAGGCGGCACACCAGGTTCGGATGATGACCAGCGCCTCGCGATCATTGAGCGCAAAGGCTTCGGCCTCGGGCTCGCTGCTCATGTCTTCTTCGAACCACTGGCTACGAGTCGCGGCCATCACCTGCTCAGCGATATCACGCTGCTCCACTTCGCTCAGCGGGGTGACGCCAGGATAGGCACGCAGACGCGGCGCCTGTGGCACAGCGGGCACCTCGCTGTCCGGTCGTGAGCCGGGACGATAAAGGGCGCTGCGGCTGTCCACCCGCCCCTGCACGGCATCCATCAGCAGCAAGGCCGCGGAAAGACCGCTGAGCGAAACCACCGCCTCGTAATCGCGCTCCCCTTCCATACGCAACTGCACGCCGTTACGCAACTCGGCCAGCACGGCCTGAGCATCGGTGCCCTCGGCCACCAGCGTGGTTTCACCCTGGTTTTCTATCGGGTGCAGGCGATCGGCAGTGGACAGAGCTCGGCCATCGAGCCGCAGCGGCGCATAGCCGTCTTGCTCGGCATCGTGCAGTGACAGTCTTAGCGGCGCCTGAGCACCGGCCGCACGCTCGAGCTGAAGGCTGAAAGACGAGTAACCGAAACTTTCCGGGGCGCTCAATGCCTGGCATCCGCGCAGGTTGTCGCAAGCAACGACCCAATCCTTGATTTCCCGGTACAGCGGCACCTGCTCGGGCGCCGCCTGAGTGATTCCCGCAACCAGCAGCAGAGCGCTAAGCAAGACCCGACGCGACATGAACAACTCCTTTTGATGATTGCGCAGGGCCGCCATGTTGCTTCGCCCGGGCAAGCCAGGCAAGCGTCGTCGTAGCCCCGGCAACTGACACGATCCGCCGGCCGTCGACATGCGTACTCGTACCTTCGGGAAATTGCAGGTGCCGACAACCGCGCAAGGCACTAGAATCCGCAGCCTATCCGATCGTCACGCCCAGATTCGCGCGACGCCGTCTCACCTATCGGCCAGGAGACCCCAGATGGGCGCCCAGTGGAAAGCCAAACCCAAAGAAGCCGCCGCCAATGCCCGAGGCAAGATCTTCGGCAAGCTGGTGAAGGAAATCATGATCGCCGCGCGCAACGGCGCCGACCCGGACATGAACCCCAAGCTGCGCCTGGCCGTGCATCAGGCCAAGAAAGCCTCGATGCCCAAGGACACCCTGGAGCGCGCCATCAAGAAAGGCGCCGGCCTGTCCGGTGAAGTGATCAACTACGAGCGCACCCTGTACGAAGGCTTCGCCCCGCACCAGGTGCCGGTGATCGTCGAGTGCCTGACCGATAACGTCAACCGCACCGTCGCCGAGATTCGCGTGCTGTTCCGCAAGGGCCAGCTCGGTGCCTCCGGCTCGGTTAGCTGGGACTTCGACCACGTTGGCCTGATCGAAGCCAGCACCGAAGAAGGCGCAGACCCGGAACTGGCCGCCATCGAAGCTGGCGCGCAGGACTTCGTGCCCGATGACGAAGGCTCGACCCTGTTCATCACCGACCCGACCGACCTCGACGCCGTATGCAAGGCGCTGCCGGAGCAGGGCTTCACCGTCAACTCGGCCAAGCTCGGCTACCGCCCGAAGAACCCGGTAACCAGCCTGACACCGGAACAGATGGAAGAAGTCGAGGCCTTCCTCGAAGCCATCGACGGCCATGACGACGTGCAGAACGTCTATGTCGGCCTTGCTGGCTGAGGCCCGCCGGGCGCCCTGATCGGGCGCCCGCTGCTTATCCCATGAACAACACCCTACAGATCGCCGCCGCCTGCCTGTTCGACGAACGCGGCCGCCTGCTGCTCGTGCGCAAGCGCAATACCCGTTTCTTCATGCTGCCTGGCGGCAAGCGCGAGCCGGGCGAAGATGCACTGTCTGCGCTCAAGCGTGAACTGCTCGAGGAGCTGGAACTGCAACTGGACAGCACAGCACTGCAACCACTCGGCCAGTTCCACGCCCCCGCCGCCAACGAAGCCAATACCTGGGTGCAGGCCGACATCTATCGCGCCGCCCTGCCCCATAGCGTTCAAGCGGCAGCAGAGCTGGAAGAACTGCGCTGGCTCGATACCGCCCAGCCCCTGCCGGATGACCTGGCGCCGCTGCTTCGCGAGCAGGTATTGCCGGCCCTGCAACGGCTTCCTTGATCCACGGCAACGGCAGCCAGCGGTTCAGGCGTTAGGCTGCGCCGATAAACAGAACCATTCGCCTTGCCTGCAGACCCCATAGGAAACGAGGTTTGCCATGAGTATCACGTCCGCCCAGATCTGCGAGGCCGCCGACCAGTTGCAGGGTTTCGTCGGCTTCAACGCCAAGACCGGCCAGTACCTGCTGCGTTTTTCCGAAGACAGCTTCGGCCTCGACGTGCCCGCCGAGACCATCACTCCGACCTGTGAATACGTCTGGCACGCTGACCAAGGCGAGTTGATGCGCCTGGATCGCCAGCGCCTGGCCTGGCTGCAGGAGCAGCGTATCGATGACCGAGTGAATCTCAGCGAGCCACTGCGCGTCTACCTGCGCCGCAACGACCTGCCGGAAATCCGCGCCGAACGCCGTCGACTGGCGCCAGCCTGAATCGACGGCGACCGTGCCGTGCGCAGCGAGCATCCAGAACCTCGGCGTGCACGGCCCCTTAACCCGCCTGGTTCTGCTTAAATGGCCCATCGCCCCCGTTACCTGTATCGATGAGTTCACCCCACTACCGCCAACTGCCGCCCCCGCTACGCCCACTGGTCGACAAGTTCTACCGCAGCCATCGCTCGCCGATGCGTAGCCAGGCGGGCGACGAGGTCTGGGCCGCCGAGCATGCGGGGAACATCATCGCGGCCCTCAGCTTGCGAGCCGTGACAGGTGGGCAGTGGCTCACCGGCCTGTTCGTCGCGCCTGCACTGCGTCGCCAGGGAGTGGCCGCGACCTTGCTCGATAAGGCCCTGGCAGAGCACCCGGAGGCGGTGTGGCTGTTCTGCCATCCCGACCTGCAGGGTTTCTATCAGTGCCGAGGCTTCGTGGCCGGCCAGCCCCTGCCCGCCGAACTAGCCGAACGGCTGGCCCGCTATCAGCGCAGCAAGTCGTTAGTATCACTGCGCGCCCACTAGATTCGGCACGCCAAATCATCTGGCAATGCTCAGGCTGGAGCTTCAAGGGCGGGTGAAGAAGCGGCGTTCACAAGCGGTAGGTGAGGCAGGCATTCCTGCGCGTTTCCAACGAAGCATCATCGAGCCCAGGCTCTTTTCAGCGAGACCCCGGAGACAACCTGTCGCCCGGGCAAAAATACTGGCACTTTGCTCAGGAATGCCCCTTGCCATTAGCGGTCAAAGCTCTGCATGCTTGTTCCATAACAACGAAAAGAAACGCTATGGCTACCCAGACCGCTCGTTTGCTGAAGCGCCTGCGCAACGACTTCCAGCTGTCGATCATCACCCTGATGGGACTTTTCGGCGTGATCGGCATCTCGCCCTATGCCGTCTACCGCCTGCTCCATGGCAACTATCTGGTCGGTATCGCCGACACCATCATCGTCCTCTCCACGCTGTTCGCCGTGCTCTACGCCTGGGTCACGCGCGATACGATCAAGCCCGGCATCTATCTGGCTGCAGTATTTTCTGTCGGTGCCACGCTGATCGCCATCAACCTGGGGGTCAACGGGTTGTTCTGGATCTATCCGCTGATCCTCTTCAATTTCTTCATGGTTTCCCCCGGCAAGGCGCTACTGGCCACCGCACTGGTGCTGGTCAGCCTGGTCAGTCACGCCCTGCTGGTACCTGGCAGCGTATTCGAAAGCCATTACCAGATGGTCTCGTTTCTGGTCACCTCCATGATGGCCAGCGTGCTCAGCTTCATCTTCGCTTTCCGCACGCGAACCCAACGCGACCAGCTGCAGCTGCTGGCAATCCATGATCCGCTCACCGGCGCGCGCAACCGCCGGGCGATGAACGAGGAGTTGAAGATCGCCATGGCCAGCCATCGCCGGCACAGCGACAGCTATGGGCTGCTGGTGATGGACCTGGATCACTTCAAGCAGATCAACGATCGCTTCGGCCACCACGTCGGCGACCAGGTGCTGGTGGCGTTCGTCGAGCTGATCAAACGTTACTGTCGCAAGGAGGATCGCCTGTTCCGCTTCGGTGGCGAGGAGTTTCTGCTATTGCTGCCCAGCACCGAGGCCGAAGGCCTGCGCTCCGCGGCACAGAACCTGCTGGGCAAGGTCGCCAACGAGCTACAAAGCCCGGCCGGTGCGGTAACCGTCTCCATAGGCGGCGCGATCCTGCATGGTGGTGAGCACTGGGAAAGCTGGTTGCAGCGTGCCGACGAGTGCCTGTACCGGGCCAAGAGCGAAGGACGCAACCGCGCGGTGATCGCCGACGCGCCGGAAACGACCGCCCGTCACTGACGAGTCAGCGACTGCGTTGCTGCTGGTAACTGCCGCTGCCGGGCTGACGCTCGATGATCAACCCACCGGGATACTCGGTACTCTGCCGAATCCCGCCACGCGTCTCGACAGACTGGCTACCGTAGCGGCTTTCCTGGCGCACGCTGCCCTGCGGCAGGCGCTGGCCGCCATAGAGATTGTGCTGTTGGTAGCTCGACGAGCCCGAGACGCTGCCGCTGGCACCCGGGCTGACGTAACTCTTGGGAATGACCCGAATGGTCTGCGGCTGATCGGCGAAAGCCGCACTGGCCAACACTGCAGTCAGGATCAATACAAGCGAACGAATGAGCATGAGCAACTCCCACTGAGCCAGGGTCAGGCTGCACATGCCTGACCACCGAAAATCATCATCACACCGGGTTGGACAACAGCGCGAGGGAATTTTCCGCCTGAAACGACAGAGGGTCAGCCGCAGCTGACCCTCTGATTTTTTGGTGCCGGAGATAGGAATCGAACCTACGACCTTCGCGTTACGAGTGCGCTGCTCTACCGACTGAGCTACACCGGCGGGAAACGCGGGCATTATGCGAGTTGCCGCGACAACGCTCAAGTCACCGTTGGTTCAGTTGTCGAGCAGTTCGATACGGTCATCGTGGATGCGGATCAGCCCTTGCTTGTAGAGCCCGCCGATAGCCTTCTTGAAGTTGCCCTTGCTGACCCGAAACTGTTCGGCGATCAGCTCGGGCGGGCTCTTGTCACCCAATGCCAGCACACCGCCCTGATCACGCAGGCGCTCGATGATCTGCTCGGCCAGACCACTGGCGGCCTCGTGACCGATGGGCTGCAGGCTCAGGCTGATCTTGCCATCGGCACGCAGCTCCTTGATGTAGCCCTTCTCGCGCATGCCGCTGCGGATGAACTTGAACAGCTCGTTCTTGTGGATCAGGCCCCAATGCTTGCCATCGATGATGGCCTTGAAGCCGAGGTCGGTACGCTCGACCACCAGCAGATCGACTTCCTGGCCAACCTGGTAGTTGGCAGGCACCTTGTCCAGATGACGATCCAGGCGCGCGGTGGCGGTGAGGCGGCGAGTACGCTTGTCCAGGTAGAGGTAGACCACGCAGTAGTCACCGATCTGCAGCGGGCGCTTCTCTTCGGAATGCGGCAGCAACAGGTCCTTGGGCAGCCCCCAGTCGAAGAACAGGCCAACGCGGTTGATATCCACCACCTTGAGGCTGGCGAACTCGCCCAGCTGGATCTTCGGCTTGAGCGTGGTGGCGATCAGCTTGTCTTCGCTGTCGAGATAGATGAAGACGTTGAGCCAGTCCTCGACTTCGCTCGGCGTGTCTTTGGGGATGTAACGCTTGGGCAGGAGGATTTCGCCATCGGCACCACCGTCCAGATACAGACCGAAGTCGGTGTGCTTGACTACCTGCAAAGAATTCATCCGTCCAATAACGGCCATCGTGTTCCACCTCGCCAAAACAGCCAGCCATTCTACCCGAGTTCCGAGGCATCAGGGCTGGCTGCGCGATCAATCGACAGCCGGTCACCAGACCGCATAAGTATCTGGAAAACAAGCGATAAAGTGTCGCGAAAAACCACTCATGCGCAGCGTTGTGGTAGCTAAAGGGGCGATTACCCAAGCAAGAACAGGCGGGTTGAGGCATAATGGCCGGCCGCCCATCTGAAAGAGATCAAGGTCATGGCCACCCTTCGCGTCAAGTCGTCCGCCAGCAAAGTCAGCAAACCCGCACCTGCCGTGGAAACCCGCGAGTCCATCGAGGCGCAGATCGCTGCCTTCCTCCAGGGTGGTGGCGAGATTCAGCAGATCGCCAAGGGCGTCAGCGGCCAGACTTATGGCGGCACTCGTCAGATCACCATCAGCAAGAAGTGATCGCCTCGGGTGCGCATCGCGCACCCAGCCCCTCCCGCGTTACTCGCTCGCCAGCCCCAGGCGCAGCAACTGCCCCTTCGGCGCATCCGTCAACACGTAGACATAGCCGTCCGGCCCCTGCCGAACATCGCGTATCCGTGCCTTCAGTGGTTCCAGCAGACGTTCCTCATGCACGATCCTGTCGCCGTCGAGCTGCAGACGAATCAGTGCCTGGCCGGCCAGTGCTCCGATGAACAGGTTATGCTGCCAGGCTGGAAAGCGCTTCGCATCATAGAAGGCCATACCGCTGATGGCTGGTGACTTTTCCCAGACATGATGCGGCGCCTCGGTGCCCTCGACCATTTTGCCCTTGGCTTCGGGGATCGGCAGCATCGAGTAGTTGATGCCGTGAGTCGCCAGCGGCCAACCGTAGTTCTTGCCGGCTTCGGGAATGTTGATTTCATCACCACCGCGCGGGCCGTGCTCATGCGTCCACAGGCGGCCGCTCCAGGGGTTAAGCGCTGCCCCCTGCTGGTTGCGATGGCCATAGGACCAGATTTCGTCACGCGCGCCATCACGGGAAACGAAAGGGTTGTCCTCGGGGATACGCCCATCCGGGAGGATACGCACCAGCTTGCCCTGGAGCTTGTCCAATTCCTGCGCAGTTGGACGGTCGTTGTTGTCACCCAGGGCGATGAACAGATGCCCGTCACGGTCGAACACCAGGCGCGAGCCGAAGTGCGTGCCGCTGGACAGCTTGGGCTGCTGGCGGAAGATTACCTCGAAGTTTTCCAGCGCCGACGCATCGGCAGACAGCTTGCCGCGCCCCACCGCCGTTCCGGCAGCGCCGTCGCCCTCTTCGGCGTAGGACAGGTAGACCAGGCGGTCCTCGGCGAAATCAGGCGACAGCACCACATCGAGCAAACCGCCCTGACCGACGGCGAAGACTTCAGGCAGCCCACGCAATGGCGCGGACACCTCACCCTCGGCACTTACCCGACGCAACGCGCCCGGCCGCTCACTGACCAGATACCCCTGGCCATCCGGTAGGAAAGCCACAGCCCATGGGTTGGCCAGCCCTTCGGCGACGGTATGAACGTTCAGCGGGCCCAGCTCTGAAGAAAGCTGCCGGTCTTCGGCGAGGCTGTACTGGGCAGCGAACAGGGCGGTCAGGCCGAGGGCTGCGAGGGGTTTCAGGCGCGGCATGGGGCGTCTCCAGTCGTCAGACAAGCCGGCATAGTGCAACAGGCTTGCGGCCGTGGCAGCCCTACAAAAGTTTCCTCAGGTTTCAGTCCGTCAGATAGCGCTGTTCGATGCGCTGGTAGTCGCCAGACTCGCGCAGCATGCGCAATCCTTCATCGAAGCGCAGCCGCTGCTCGTCCTGGCGAAAGCCGAGGCGGTAAGGCGTTGGAGGGAAGATATCGAACCAGTCGAGTGACTGGGTGATGTCGACCTGATCGTTCACTTCACGATCGAAGTAACGAATGATCCGCTTGTCGCCCACCACCACATCGGTACGACCGCTGTAGAGCAGGCGGTTGCGGTTGATCTGCAGCGCCTCTTCGCGATAGCGCGGGTTGTTCATGGCCATGCGTTCGAATTCAGGCCCGAGCAGCACTCGCGCGCGCTGAAAGGCACTGACGGCATAGTTGCCGAGATCGGCGACCTGTTCGATGCGATAGCCGCGCTTGGCCAGAGCAACGGCGACATTATGGTAGTGGATGTAAACGTCCGAATAGTAAGCCACCACGCCACTACGCTCGTGAGTAGTGGTAATAGCGTCGATCTCGCCACGACGCAGCATCAGATGCAGACGCTCGATCGGCGCGTAGTAGGCGGTCAGTTCGAAGCCGGCATTGTGCGCCGCCCGCTCGACGATCTCGTACTCCAGACCCCGTGGTTCACCTTCGTACACATAAGGCGGCTTGTGCGTACCGAAGCCGACGTGCAGCACCTCTGCTGCAGCCGTCGCGCTCTGGCACGCCAACATCAAGCCCAGCCACCATCTGAACATCGTCTACCCCGCTATCGGACCTGCCAGAGCATAGACGGCCGGCCGCCTTCATAACCAGAGTGGATGCCGGCCGATTCATTCCGCTTTGCCCTATCGCGGCTAGACTGGCTGCACGCATTTTGCGCCCGACTTCAGGAGATCAGACCATGCTCAAAGCCGAATACCAGCATCGCGGCCCGGTGCCCCAGGACGTCATCAGCGCAGTGCCCTTGCAACTACCGGAGCCCGCCGCCGGACAAGTGCGGGTCAAGGTCTTGGCTGCACCGATCAACCCGTCCGACGTGCTGACCCTGACCGGCGCCTACGGCATGCTGCCGCCGCTGCCCGCCATCGGCGGCAATGAAGGCGTCGGCAAGGTCGAGGCACTCGGCGAAGGCGTCAGCAATTTCAAGGTCGGGCAGAACGTGCTGCTGCCCGTGGGCTGTGGTACCTGGGTCAGCGCCATGAACGCCGCGGCAGACAAGCTCATCCCGCTGCCGGATGCAGACCCGCAACAACTGGCCATGCTCACCGTCAACCCACCGACCGCCTCGCTACTGCTCAGCGAGTTCGTCGACCTCAAACCGGGCGACTGGGTGATCCAGAACGCCGCCAACTCCGGGGTGGGCAGCTATCTGATCCAACTGGCCAAGCTGCGCGGCTTCAAGACCATCAACGTAGTGCGCCGCGAATCGGCGGTCGCCGCTGTCGAGGCCGAAGGCGGTGATCTGGTGTTGGTGGATGGCCCGGACCTGGCCAAGCGGGTTCGTGCTGCCACGGGCGGTGCCGACGTACGCCTGGGGATCGACGCGGTCGGCGGGGTCAGCACCGACAACCTGGCTGCGGTCCTGGCCAACGGTGGTGTGCTGGTGAACTACGGCATGATGAGCGGCCAGGCCTGCCAGGTTTCGCCGGCCTCGTTCGTGTTCCGCGACGTCACTCTGCGTGGTTTCTGGCTGGCCAAGTGGTTCCAGCAGGCCAGCCCGGCGCAGCAGATGAAGGTGTTCGGCGAATTGGTGCAGTTGATCGCCAGCGGCAAGCTGAAGACGCGCGTTGCGGCCACCTACGACCTGGCGCACATCAAGGATGCCGTGGCGGCAGCCGCCAGTGGCGAACGTGACGGCAAGATTCTGCTGGTGCCCTAACTCACAGTGATTGGTGCGCACCGCGCCCCCTAGCTCAGAGGTTCACGGCGCCCCTACTCCCCAGGGGCGCCGTTCGCACTCCCCGCCATCAGGCCACCGCAGCCGCGGCCAAATCCTCACGCATACGCAAAGCATCGCTCTGGAAGCAACGCGCCGCCTGCAATAGGGCAAGCAATGTGAGCAGCAGCGCCACGGGGATCAGCAGCATGGCGTCATGCAAACCGGTGGCCTTGAACGCCTCGGTCATTTCACTGGCGCCGGCGGCATGCATCGCAGCCTGCGCGTAATGATCCGACAGCCAACCCACCGCAAGCGGGCCGAGCCCCCCACCCAGCAGATACAAACCGGCGAAGAACAGCGCCATGGCGGTAGCCCGCAGACGTGGCTCGATCACATCCTGGATCGCCGTGTAGACGCAGGTATAGAAGTTGTATGAGAACAGCCAGCCCAGGCTGAACACGGTGATGAACAGCGCCGTATCGATCCGTCCCGCACCCAGCGCCCAGCCGGTGCAGGCACAGGCTACCAGCATGCTGAACGCAGCAAACAGCAGCCGGCCATTGCCCCAGCGCTGGTGCACCTTGTCGGCGATCCAGCCGCCCAGGGTCAGGCCGACCAGGCCGGTAAGCCCGACGATCACCCCGGTAGCCATCGCCGCATTCTGCAATCCCAAGCCGAAGTAACGCTGCAGCATCGGCACCATGAAGGAGTTGCAGGCGTAAGAAGCAAAGTTGAATGCCAGCCCCGCCAATACCAGCCACCAGAAGGTCCGAATCGCCAACACCTTGCGTAGCGGCCTGGCCACCGGCTCGCTGCTGACCTGCATGGTCTCTGCAGCGCCCCGAGCCGGCTCGCGGATGAAAAAGAGGAACAGCGCCAGAACCAGCCCCGGCACGGCCGCGATCAGAAACGGCGCGCGCCAACTGCCGAATGCCTGAACCATGGCGCCTATGGTGAAGAATGCCAGCAGCAACCCCAGCGGCAGACCGAGCATGAAGATGCCCATCGCCCGCGAGCGTTTGTGCGCAGGGAACAGATCGCCGATCAGCGAGTTCGCCGCCGGTGCGTAACTGGCCTCGCCGATACCGACGCCCATGCGAATCAGCAGGAAGCTCCAGAAATTCCAGGCCAGGCCATTGAGCGCCGTCAGGCCGCTCCAGGCTGCCAGGCCCCAACCCATGATCTTGCGTCGCGCGCCGGTGTCGGCCATGCGCCCGAGCGGGATGCCGGCCAATGCGTAGACGATGGTGAAGGCCGTACCGATCAGGCCGAGCTGCAGATCGCTCAGGCTCCATTCAAGGCGAATCGGCTCGATGATGATGGCGGGGATGGTGCGATCGAAGAAGTTGAACAGGTTGGCCAGAAAGAGCAGGAAAAGAATGCGCCAGGCATTCGCGGCTTGCTGATTGGGCTGCACGACAAGGTCTCCCTTTACTGTTGTCCACATCCGGCCTACTGCAGTGGCGCCTACCTTGGCAGCACTGGTCGAACGTTGGTTGAAGCGCAATCTAGAGCCTTTGCCCAAACATGTCTGCGACCATTCGCTTGGTTTATGCAGGGCAATGACGGCAGATACCAATCTGCCTCATATCCTGAAGGAATAAGGCAAAGTGCTTCTTTCCGTGCTAAACCAATGAAGTTGGTCATTTTCTGGCCAATGCCCCACTGACTCGCTAGGTAGTAAGGAGCACGCCTGTTCTTTCCTGATCAGGCGCTCACACCGCCGCACGGCGGGGGGATGACTATGGAAGGACTCTCGATCCGCTTTCTTGTCGACCTGCCCGAACAGGGACGACTCCTGCTCGATTGCCAACACGATCCCTGGCTCGTGGCCCTCTCGTACGTCATCGCCAGCGTCGGCAGCCTGAGCACGCTGACCATCGCCCGCCACCTGGATCAGGTGCAAAGACGCAGCATGCGTCTGGTCTGGGGGCTGCTTGGCGGGCTGTGTCTGGCGGGTGCGATCTGGTCCATGCATTTCATCGGCATGCTGGCGTTCCAAGCCCCCGTCGCCATTCGCTACGACCTCGCCATCACCATTCTGTCGCTGCTGGTGGCGCTGGCTGCTGCCCTCCTGGCTCTCTACTACATGGCCATGCCGCGTCCCGGCCTGAGCCGCCAGTTGCTGGCGGCCGTGATCATCGGCCTGGGCATCAGCGCCATGCACTACAGCGGCATGGCCGCGATCCGCTCCCCGGCACAGGCTTACTACCACAGCGGCCTGTTTACCCTGTCCATCGCCATTGCCATCAGCGCCAGCTTCGCCGCGCTGTTGCTCAACCGCTACGTACGCCATGGCTCGCAGAAGCGCCAACGCTGGATGATGGTTTCCGCGGCGCTGGTGATGGGCGCCGCGATCGCCTCCATGCACTACACCGGCATGGCTGCACTCAATCTGGTGGTGCCGGAAGGCACGCCGCTGCAACTGCGCAGCGCCGACAACAGTGTACAGCTGGTACTGATCGTCGCCTCCATCACCCTGCTCATCCTCAGCCTGAGCCTGGCAGCGGCCTGGATCGGTAGAAAGCTCGATGACAAGGAGCGCGACCTCCAACGGGTCAATACCCTGCTGGTACAGCTCGACCAGGCCAAGGCCTCGCTGGAACAGGTGGCGCATTTCGACCCACTGACCGAGTTGCTTAACCGCCGTGGATTCAATCGGGTTTTCGCCGCCACGCTGGAAGAACACGCGGTGACCGGGCGCACCCTGGCGGTGATGTTTCTCGATATCGACCACTTCAAGCGCATCAATGACAGCCTTGGCCACGATGCCGGTGACGAGCTACTGCGTGTCGTCGCGCAGCGCATTCGCGCGGCACTGCGTGAACGCGACATCATCGCGCGCTTTGGCGGCGACGAGTTCTGCGTGGTCGCCAGCCTCGACAGCAACGCTGACCCGCGCGGGCTGGCTGCGCGCATGCTCGAACAGATGAAGGAGCCGATCAGCCTGGCCGGCCGCAAGATCGTGATGACCACCAGCGTCGGCATCAGCCTGTTCCCGCAGGACGGCAGCAGCGCCGATGAGTTGCTCAAGCATGCCGACCTGGCGCTCTATCAGTCCAAAGGCAGCGGGCGCAACGTGGTGCATTTCTTCAATCCGTACCTGAAGCAGAAAGCCTCGTTCGAGCTGCAACTGGAAGAAGATCTGCGCCAAACCCTGCTGCAGGACAACGGCCTGGTTCTCTACTACCAGCCGATCATCGACCTGCGCAGCGGTGCCCTGAGCAAGCTGGAGGCCCTGGTGCGCTGGAATCATCCACAGCACGGTCTGCTCACACCGGAACGCTTCATTGCCATCGCCGAGGCCAACGGCTTCATCGACCAGCTCGACAACTGGGTGCTGCGCCGTGCCTGTCTCGATCTCAACAGCCTGGAACAGATGGGGTATCCGGGGTTGAAGATCGCGGTCAATTGCTCGGCGCTCAACCTCGCCAATGACCAGTTGCCGGGCCGCATCGAACAACTGCTGAACGCGACCCGCTGCCCCGCTCATTGCCTGGAGCTGGAGGTAACCGAAAGCGCGCTGCTGAGCAACATCAACCGCGCGATCGGCCTGCTGGAAAACATCCGCGCGCTGGGGGTGAGCCTGTCCATCGACGATTTCGGCACCGGTTATTCATCCCTCGCCTATCTGCGTCGCTTGCCACTGGATACGCTGAAGGTGGACCGCTCCTTCATACAGGATGTGGCCAACTCCAGTCAGGACCGCGAGATCGTCCATGCCATCATCGCCATGGCTCATGCCCTGCATCTGAAAGTCGTCGCCGAAGGCGTGGAGACCACTGCGCAGCTGGCGTTCCTGCAGGAGCGCGGTTGCGATCAGGTGCAGGGTTACCTGTTCAGCAAACCAGTGCCGCTGGAGGAAATCGTGACCCTCTTTCCGCCACACTTCCGGCCGCTGGAACGGGTGGCGGCAAGGTTTTGAGCCTTCGCCCCAGAGCAAAGGCTCGCCGCTGAAGCGCCTCCTACAAGCAGCTGTGCAGCCCCTGTGGGAGGGCTTCAGCCGCGACTCAGGCACGTCTCCCACTCAAGCCCTGAACGCCTGCAACCAGCCCAGACTCGCCTGCGTGCCCGCCTCGCCGGGCTTGTATTCAGCCCCCAGCCAGCCGCTGTAACCGCTGTCACGTAAAGCACCGAGCAGCGCCGGGAACGCCAACTCGCCCGTACCTGGCGCGCCACGCCCCGGCACGTCGGCGAACTGCACATGACCAATGCGCCCCGCCAGCAGGCGGATGCCGGCAGCCACGTCCAGCCCCTGGCGCGCCATATGGTAGAGGTCGTATTGCGCCGCCAGATTGGGATGATCGACCGCACGCAACAGCTCATCGAGATGCTCCGGCGTGTTGATCAGAAAACCCGGCATATCGATGGGGTTGATCGCCTCGACCAGCACGCGGATGCCGAGTGCGGCGAATGCCTCGGCACTCTTGCGCAGGTTGGCAACCAGGCAGTCCAGCGCTTGCTCCCGGCTGACACCTTCGGCCAGGCGCCCTGGCAGAACGTTGACGCAGGCCGGGCGCACCATGGCGGCATAGGTCAGCGCCTCCTGCAAAGCGGCATCGAACTCGGCCTGACGCCCCGGCACGGCGGCCAGGCCAGGGCCGCCACTCATCAGGTCGCCAGCCGGCACGTTGATCAGCACCAGCGGCAGGCCGCTGAGCTCCAGCACTTCCTTCAGGGCGATGGACGGCAACTCGTAAGGGAACTGGATTTCCACACCCTCGAACCCCGCGCGCATCGCCGCCAGCACGCGCTCGCGCAGCGGCAGCTCGGTGAACAGCATGGACAGATTGGCGGCGATCTTCATGGACGCTGCTCCCGCAGCAGTTCCACCAGCGTGGCGGGGTCACGCTCCAGATTGCCCTGGCTGCCGTGCAGGCGCATCAGCTGGGCAGCCAGGCCGCTCATGGGGGTGGCGCTGCCTTGCTCGCGCGACAGTTTCACCGCCGTGTCGAGATCCTTGAGCAAGGTGCGCACGTGCCACTTGATCGGCTCGAACTGGCTAGCGGCCATTTGCGGCGCCAGGATCTGCAGCGGCTTGGAGTCGGCGAAACCGCCGGCAAGCGCGGGGGCGATCAGGCTGGCATTGACACCGGCGCGCTCGGCCAGCGCCACCACTTCGGCAATCACCAACGCGTTGCAGGCGACGATCATCTGGTTGCACACCTTGGTCACCTGCCCGGCACCCACTTCGCCCATGCGCGTCAGACGCTGCCCCAGGTGCGCGAGCACCGGGCGCACACGCTCCACATCCTCTGCTCGGCCGCCGGCCATGATCGCCAGCGTGCCGGCTTCGGCACCCGGCGTACCGCCGGAAACCGGTGCATCAACCCAGCGCATACCGGTGCGTGCCTCCAGCTCCGCCGCCATCTCACGTGTGGCAGCCGGTTCCAGGCTGGAGAAGTCCACCAACAACTGCCCCGGACGCGCGCCTTCGATGATCCCGCCCGGGCCGAACACCACCTCGCGCACCACCTCGGTATTGGCCAGGCAAAGCATCACCACATTGGCATCGCGACACAGCTCGGCGGGGGTTTCCACGCGATGCGCGCCCTGCTCCAGCAGTGCAGTGCACTTGTCCGGAGTGCGATTCCAGAGCGTCAGCGGGTAGCCTGCAGCGAGCAGGCGGCGGGTCATCGGCAGGCCCATCAGACCAATCCCGGCGAAGGCCAGGGCGGGTAGCGTTGCAGTCATCGATCAACTCCAGGCAGTTCGTATCCAGCGTGCATATTAACCCCGGAGTCAATGCGTCGTGCTGCAAGCACGGCGTACGGCCACTATACTTCGCGCGCCTTCCCCGCTATTGAACCGGAGAATCCGACATGTTCAAGAACACCCTGGCTCTCGCCGCTGGCATCGCTCTGTCCGTATCCGCCGTATTCGCGCAAGCCGCCGATGTCCTCAAGGTCTCGGCCATCCCCGACGAAGCCCCCACCGAGCTGCTGCGCAAGTTCAAGCCGCTGGGCGCGTACCTGGAGCAGGAGCTGGGCATGAAGGTTGAGTTCGTGCCGGTGGCCGACTACGCCGCCGTGGTCGAGGCCCTGGCCGCCGACCGCATAGACATGGCCTGGCTGGGCGGCTTCACCTTCGTCCAGGCACGCCTGAAGACCGGCAATGCCGTACCGCTGGTACAGCGCGAACAGGATGCCGAATTCACCAGCAAGTTCATCACCTCCGATCCGGCGGTGAAATCGCTGCAGGACCTCAAGGGCAAGACCTTCGCCTTCGGCTCGGTGTCTTCCACCTCCGGCAGCCTGATGCCGCGCTACTTCATGCTGCAGGACGGCATCAAACCGGAAGAGTTCTTCAGCCGCGTGGCCTATTCCGGCGCACACGATGCGACTGTCGCCTGGGTGCAGGCCGGCAAGGCCGATGGCGGCGTGCTCAATGCCTCGGTGTGGCAGAAGCTGGTCGATGCCAAGAAGGTCGACACCGACAAGGTCAAGGTGATCGCCACCACCCCCACCTACTACGACTACAACTGGACCGTACGCGGCAACCTCGACGCCGATCTGCAGGCGAAGATCAAGGCTGCCTTCCTCGCCCTCGACCCGGCCAAGCCCGAGCAGAAGGCGATTCTCGACCTGCAGGCCGCGAGCCGCTTCATCGACACCAAGCCTGAGAACTACGAAGGGATCGAGGAAGCCGCTCGCGCCGCCGGCCTGTTGAAGTGAGCGTCGCCCTGCGTGGCGTGAGCCTGGCCCACGCCAACGGCAAGGTCGCGCTCGAGGGTATCGATCTGACCCTTGCTCCCGGCGAGCGGGTGGCCATCATCGGCCCCTCAGGCGCCGGCAAGACCACCTTGCTGCGCCTGTTGGCCACCAGCCTGCAACCCTCACGTGGCGAGATCGACCTGCTGCAGCACAACCCCTGGCGCCTGCCTGCTGGTAAGCGCCAGCGCCTGCGTGCACGCATCGGCCTGGTTCACCAGGCGCCGCCGCTGCCGCCGCGCCAGCGCGTCGTCACCGCCGTACTGGCTGGCAAGCTCGGCCAGTGGCCTGTGGTCAAGGGCCTGATCAACCTGCTGCATCCGCTGGATGCCACTGGCGCGCAGGCTGCTCTGGCCCGCCTGGATATCGCCGACAAACTCTACCAACGCTGCGACCAGCTCTCCGGCGGCCAGTTGCAACGCGTTGGCATTGCCCGCGTGTTGTACCAGGCGCCGGAGCTGATCCTCGCCGACGAGCCTGTTTCCGCCATGGACCCGGTACTGGCCGGCCATACCCTGGCCGTACTCAACCGCGAGGCCGCCGAACGCGGTATGACCCTGGTCGCCAGCCTGCATGCCGTCGACCTGGCCCTGGCGCATTTTCCCCGCGTCATCGGCATACGCGACGGACGCATCGCCTTCGATCTGCCAGCCGGTGCGGTGCAGCCGGCGCAACTGGATGCGCTGTATGCCAACGAGCAATTGCAGGCCACGCCCGGTTCACCCGCGCAGCCGCAACCGGTGCATATCCCGCGATGCTGAAGCGCGCACCACGCGATCCCGCCGCCTTACCGCGACTGCTCATAACCGTGCTGGCGTTGTTGCTGTTGTGGCCAGGTGTCAACCTCAGCGAGCTGGATTTGGCGGTACTGGTGGATGGCGACAACACCCGCGCCATGGGAAACTTCCTCGCCGGTTTCTGGCCGCCTGCACATGACGGCGAGTTCCTCGCACTGCTCGGCCGCGCCACTCTGGAAACCTTGGCCATCGCCACCGCCGGCATGAGCCTGGCCCTGCTGATCGCCCTCCCCGCTGCGCTCCTGGCGACACGCGCACTGTCGTTGTCGGCTGTTCATCGTGGCGGCCGCCCGGCCTGGTGGGCGCAACTGGCACGCTGGCCGGTACGCGGCTTGCTGATTTTCCTGCGCAGCGTGCCGGAGATCGTCTGGGCGCTGCTGTTCGTGCGCGCCGTCGGCCTCGGCCCCACTGCCGGCGTGCTGGCCATCGCCATCACCTACGCCGGCATGCTCGGCAAGGTTTACGCAGAAATCTTCGAGTCGGTGGATGCCCGCCCTACTCGTGCGCTACTGGAGGCCGGCAGCAGCCGCCTGGCAGCCTTCGCCTACGGTGTGTTGCCCAACTCGGCCGGGGAGATGCTGTCCTACACCGTGTACCGCTGGGAATGCGCCATCCGCGCTTCGGTGGTGATGGGCTTCGTCGGTGCCGGCGGGCTGGGGCAGCAGATCGACCTGTCGCTGCGCATGTTCGCTGGCGGCGAAGTGGCGAGCATGTTGCTCACCTTCCTGCTGCTGGTGCTGCTCGCCGATCAGCTCAGCCGCCTGCTGCGTGCGAGGCTGACATGAGAGCCGGCAACCTGATTTTGTTCGCCGCCCTTATCGCCGCGGTGATCGCCTCGTTCCTCTATCTGGGCATCGACCTCGGTGCGCTGGTCGCCGGCGATAGCCTGGCGCAGATGGGCAAGTACGCCAGCGGTTTCCTGCAGCCGGATTTCTCTGCCACGCACCTGCACGCCATCGGCCGCGGCGCCCTGGAAACCCTGGCCATGTCCGCCATCGGCACGCTGCTTGCCGCGCTGCTCGGCCTGGCCCTGGCGCTACCGGCCGCCGGGCGTTTCGGCGGACTCGCCCTGCATGCCACCCGCCTGCTGCTCAACGCCCTGCGCGCCATCCCGGAACTCGTCTGGGCTGCACTGATGGTTCTGGCCGCCGGGCTGGGCCCCAATGCCGGTACCCTGGCACTGGCCCTGCACACCGCTGGCGTGCTCGGTCGCCTGTTCGCCGAGGCCCTGGAGAACACCCCGCGCGAGCCGGCCGAGGCCATCCGCGAAAGCGGCGGCGGCCGCCTGGTTGCCTTCTGCTACGGCACCTTGCCCGGCGTATGGCCACAACTGGTGGCGTACACGCTGTATCGCTGGGAAAACAACATCCGCATGGCCAGCGTGCTCGGCTTCGTCGGTGCCGGCGGACTGGGACAGATGCTCTACATGAGCCTCAGTCTGTTCCAGGAAGCCCAGGCCGCTACGGTGATCCTGGCCATGTTGCTGCTGGTGCTGGCAGTCGACGCCTTGAGTGGTTGGGCGCGACAGCGTTGGGTGAGTGGCTGAACCCGCTGTGCGCTGAGCGACCAGGCTCGGCAGTCGCGAGCTCGCCTTCGCTCCCGCTCGCAACACGCAAATTCGGTCGCAACTGCTTAGCGGGCTTGGCCCAGACATGCTGAGGATTTAGCGCATTGACATATCGGTAAATACCGATATTATCGCGCCATGGAACTGATCGAAATCTTCAAAGCCCTCTCGAACCGTACGCGCCTTGAAATTCTCAAGGGGCTGAAGGATCCCGCGAAGAACTTCCCTCCACAGGATGAAGGAGACGTTCACGAGGTGGGGGTCTGCGTCAGTAGCATCCAGGAAGGCGTCGGGTTGTCGCAATCGACGGTGTCCGACTACCTAGCCACTCTGCACCGAGCGGGTCTGGTCAAAGTCAGGCGTATCGGGCAGTGGACGTACTACAAGCGCAATGAAGAAACCATCAGTGCCCTGGCCGAGCGGATAGGGAAAGAGCTGTAATCGCTTTAACTTTTTATATCGAAAAATCCCGATATTTCTTTTCGATCAACAGGTTTGCGGCGAGTCAGGCGCATAGGGAAAGAGCTGCGAGTTTTTCCACCACAATATATCGAAAAATACCGATATCCCTTTTTAGCGAAACGAGGAACACGACATGAAAGCGCAAGTACTGGACTCATTTGGCGGCCCGGAATCATTCGAGCTTCGCGAGGTACCCAAGCCGGTGCCACAGGCAGGGCAGGTGCTGGTCCGCGTTCACGCCACCTCCATCAACCCGCTGGATTACCAGGTGCGTCGCGGCGACTATGTCGACTACGTCCCCCTTCCCGCCATCACCGGGCATGACGTATCCGGCGTGGTCGAAGCGGTCGGTCCGGGTGTGACCAGCTTCGTGCCGGGCGACGAGGTCTGGTACACCCCGCAGATCTTCGACGGCCCCGGCAGCTACGCCGAGTATCACATTGCAGCGGAAAGCATCATCGGCAAGAAACCTGCCTCACTGAGCCACCTCGAAGCGGCCACCCTGACCCTGGTGGGCGGCACGGCCTGGGAAGCGCTGGTGGTACGTGCCGAGCTCAAGGTGGGCGAGAGCATCCTGATACATGGCGGTGCCGGAGGCGTCGGCCATGTGGCGATCCAACTGGCAAAAGCAATGGGCGCCCGAGTGTTCACCACCGTGCGCGAAGCGAACTTCGAGTTCGCGCGGAGCCTGGGCGCCGACGTCGCCATCGACTACGAGCAGGAGGACTACGTCGACGCCATCCTGCGGGAAACCGATGGCCACGGCGTCGACGTGATATTCGACACCATCGGCGGCGACACCTTGTCACGTAGCCCCGACGCCCTCGCGCAACTGGGTCGCGTGGTCTCGATCGTGGACATCGCCAAGCCGCAGAACCTCATCCAGGCCTGGGGCAAGAACGCGAGCTACCACTTCGTCTTCACCCGCCAGAACCGCGGCAAGCTCGATGAGCTGAGTGCACTGGTCGAGCGTGGCCAACTGCGGCCACACGTCGGCGCCGTCTATTCGCTTGCGGATATTTCTCGCGCCCATGCGCTGCTGGAGAGCCCCAACAACGGCCTGCGAGGAAAGATCGCGATTGCCGTCGAGCCACAGACTCATCTCGCCAGTGCCTGACCAACCAACTCAACCCGAGGAATCACACATGATCTATGAAATCGCCCTGCTACCCGTGCATCAGGAACGCATTGAACCGTTCAGGCAGGCATTCGCCGACGTCGCCCCATTGCTCCGCCGCGCCAAGGGGTACCGTGGTCATATGCTGGCGCAAGGTATCGAAACGCCAGAACGGTTCAACCTGATAGTCCGTTGGCAAACCCTTGAGGATCACACGCCGGGCTTCGAGGCGAGTGAAGACCACCGGCAATTCATGATGGCGCTGGAAGATTACTTTTCAGACGAACCGCAGGTTTACCACATCGAAGGAGCAGCCTTTGCTGCAAGTGAGCCGGCGAGTCAGCACGGTTTCTTCGACATGCTAGAGTCACCACCTCAGGAGCTTCGTCGATAACCTGCTGTGATTGTGCCTGGACGTCGCGTGCCCGATGACCTTCGCTTGTCGCGACGAATCATCGGCACGCGCATCCGCCCAAAGGAGAAATACCCGAGATGGACCGTTTTCAGCGCTTCGCTCCCCTATTGGCCCTTTGCCTGCTCCCCCTCTACGCCGAGGCTCGCCAGCAGCAACCCTGTGACGGCGCAATGCTGGAGGCACTCGCCAAGCAGCTGGGGCAGCAGGATTGGGCCGTTCCCGATAATAGAGGCGATGGTCCATTGGTAGCTGCTGCCTGCAAGCCCTGGCCGGATGCCCCGAACCTGTCGGTGGTGACCCTGGCCTACCGCAGTGCAGCGGATACAACGCCAGCCGGCGAGCGCAACCTGCATTGGCTGACGGCGAAGGTGGAGAAGCGAACCGGGCAGTTGCGCGAGCGCTATGACGCTTACCTTGGCGAAGATGCCGAACTGGAAATCGATGCCAACAGCCTCTGGCTGGATACGGCCCGTTATCACCTGGCGCCAGGGGTTCGCGCCTTCGGTGTGGTGGTTAGCAGCGTGGCGCGCGGCGCAAGCTGCCCGGATGCCGGTTTCAATGACCTGCTGACGCTGATGGCGCCGGACGGCCCCCAGTTACGCCCCGTGCTCTCCACCTACCTGAGTTCCTGGTCGACGGTGAAAGGCACATCCTGCGTGATGGACAGCGATTTCCAATCGGAACAGGCCGACCTGACACTCGCCATCGCCTCCACGCAATCCCATGGTTATGCCGATCTACTGGTGAGCGCACGCGTTCGCGACGCGCGCGGCGGAAACACCCTGCGCACGGTGAACACGACTGTCCGCTACGACGGCAAACAGTACCCCTTCAAACAGTATCCGACCTTCTGGACGAGAGACGCGCAGCCGTAACGCCGTCGTACTCCTGAGCGGTACGCAAGGCTCCCCCCAGGCTTAGCGGGAGTCTTTGAATACCGGTGCAGAATCAGAACGTGGTTTGCACACGTACGTAGAACGTATGGTAGGTGCCTTCATCGGTCAGGCCATTCTTAGCGCCTTCGCCCGTTATTGGCTCTCACCTTGCAGCGCGACGTATCGCTTACACGGCTGCCTTGCCATTGCCCGTCTAGACTGCTGAATCCATCCACACCACCGAGGGGACTCAGCATGACCAGCAAGAACACCATCTGCCTCTGGTACGACCGCGACGCGCTGGAAGCTGCGACCTTCTATGCCGCAACCTTCCCTGACAGCGCGGTGCTGGCGGTGCATCACGCCCCTGGTGACTACCCATCGGGACAGCAGGGTGATGTGGTGACGGTAGAGTTCACCGTCATGGGAATCCCCTGCCTCGGCCTCAATGGCGGCCCGGCGTTCCAGCACAACGAGGCGTTCTCGTTTCAGGTTGCGACCGACGATCAGGCCGAGACGGATCGCTTATGGCACGCGATCATCGACAACGGCGGACAGGCCAGTGAATGCGGCTGGTGCAAGGACAGGTGGGGCATCTCATGGCAGATCACGCCGCGCATCCTCAGCGCCGCCATCGCCAACCCTGACCGCGCGGCAGCCAAGCGTGCCTTCGAGGCGATGATGACCATGAGCAAGATCGAGATCGCCGTTATCGAGGCTGCGCTGAAGGGCTGACTGCCGAGATGAATCAGGCGCGGGCGTTCTTCTTCTGCAGGATCAACGAGGCTTCGTTGTAGGCGCTCTGGAAGGCGTCGCTGCCGATCCAGGCCACTGCGGCGTCTTCGTCCTCTTCATGGAATATGGCTCGATAGACGATCAACAGGCCCATCATGAAATCGGTGGCGGCCTCCTGCGACTCTTCCGCGACTACCAGTTCCAGCACGGGGTACTGCAGGAATACCAGGCACATGGCGAGCAGGCTGATAGCTTCACCGGCCTTCATCGCCTGGAACAGGTCATCGAAATGCGCGGGGTCGAAACCGTTCTCCTCGATGTCCTTGAAGTCAAAAGTGGCGAGGTCGATCTCGACATCATCGAACGGTTCGTTGATAAAGGGATTGGTCAGAATCGGATGGACGACATTGGCTTGCGGCCTGGCCTTGCCCATGCGGTTCTGCCTGGCTTTGCTCTTGGCCCGCTGGGCGCGCTTCTTCTGTTTGTCTGCGGATGCCATGGGGCGGTCCTCGTTTGGTACAGCCATATCCATGGCGCGGAAAGTTCAGGCGCCATTGTATTCAGTCTTCGATAGCCTGCGGCTGATTTTGCAGACGGAGAGTCACGCCTTGAGAACAGGCTTGCCTCTTTGGCCTTCAGCTGTTTTCTTCGAGCCACATGGATGACGGGAACCTGACCATGACTGACCGCGAACAACTGCACCGCGATGGCTATGCATTGCTGCGCCAGGCGGTTCCTGCCGAGTGGCTGGATGAGTTGCGCACCCTGTTCGACGCGCGCATTACACCCTCGCATCAGTGGCCGGTACCGCGCGGCGCTGACTGGCATCACTCGCGGCTGGATGACCACGCCATGATTCAGGCCGTATGTCGCCTGCCGCAACTGCTGGCAGTGATCGGCGAGCTGATCGGCGAACGCTTCTTCCTGGCCCAGGTGGAAGGTCGCGAGCCACTGGCTGGAGGCGGTCATCAGCAACTGCACCGCGATCTCTCGATACAGCGCCCAGGTGATATCGCCAATGCCATGGTCTTCTTCGACGACTATGGCCCGGACAACGGCGCTACGCGTATCGTCCCGGGCAGCCACCGTCCGTATGCCGACGAGCCGCCATTCGACTTCAACGACGAGTCCCGCTCAGTGCAACTTGCGGGTGCGGCCGGCGACATCCTGGTGTTCGATGTGGACCTAATACACGCCGGCAGCCTGAACCGGCTCGGCACACGTCGCCGCTCGATCCTGATCAGCTACTTCGCCGAGCCACTGTATGCGTCCTATCTGGAAACGCGCAGCCTGCGAGGGATTCGCATGGACGCGAGCGAACGCTTCGAACCTGCGAATTTCTCATTGAGCCCAGCGTGAGCAAGGCGGTTGCCCGTTTCAGCAGACGGTACTGACATCCCTTGCCGGCGGCAGGCCGAACAGCCGGCGGTATTCGCGGCTGAACTGAGACACGCTTTCGTAACCCACCGCGAACGCTGCACTGCTGGCGCTGGCGCCCTCCCCTGTCATCAGGCGTCGTGCTTCGATCAGACGCAGCTGTTTCTGAAATTGCAGCGGCGTCAATGATGTCTGGTTGCGAAAGTGGTGATGAAAAGATGACGGGCTCATACCCGCCACGGACGCCAGATGCTCCACCGGCAGAAGCCGGGTGAATTCGGTACGCAGCACCTTCACCGCCCGGGCGATACGCTGTGCATGGCCGTCCGGCCAGCCCAGGCGACTGATTGCCGAGCCATGTCGACCAGCCAGCAACCAGTAATGCAGTTCGCGCACACGCGAAGCATGCAGCACTGCCGCCGAAGCTGGGCGCTCGAGCAGTCGCATCAGACGTAGCGCCGCTTCGGCGACTTCGCTATCGGTCGGTTCGATGCGGATGGGCTCCACCTCCGCACTCGGCACCGCCTTCATTTCCTCCATCAATTCGGTGAGCAGTGCAGGGTCGAGGTCGATCACCAGCGAGATATACGGAGCCTCGTGGCTCGCCTCAATGATCTGGCTCACCGTCGGTACGTCAGCGGTGATCAACAGCGAATCACCGGCGCTGAAGTTGAAGGTTCGGGTGCCCATCATGACGCGCTTGCAGCCCTGCAAGACCAGGCAGGCCAAGGGCCGGGTAATGGCGTAATCCAGCCCACTGGGTTCTGACGTGCGAATGATGGTCAAGCCGGGAATGGGGGCTTGGGCAAGCCCTCCGAAGTTCTCACTTTTATCCAGATAATCGCGGACGACTTCCAGCAAGGCTGCGCTCATTGAGGGCTCCTGAAGCTGATCCCGGGCATGTCATCCCCCTTTGGAGAAATAGGCAAAAAGCGTTGAGGTTTCGGTAAGGACGGGGTCGCACCACGAGCCACACAATGAAATCCCGTTCACCCATCAGAGGATTTTTACCATGACCAAGATCGCCATCGTAACCGGCTCCAGCCGTGGCCTCGGCCACAATACTGCGCTGAACATCGCGCGTCAGGGAATCGACGTCGTCGTCACCTATCACAGCCAGGCCGACACCGCACAGGCCGTGGTTGCCGAAATCCAGGCTCTGGGACGCAAGGCGGTCGCCCTGCAACTCGACGCTGGCGACGTCAGCACCTTTTCAGCCTTCGTACAACGCCTGCGCCAGGCGCTGAACGAGACCTGGCATCGCGACAGCTTCGACCACCTGATCAACAACGCCGGCCATGGCGATATGGCGTCGATTACCAACACCACTGAAGCACAGTTCGATGCCCTGGTGAACGTGCACTTCAAAGGAGTGTTCTTCCTGACCCAGGCGTTGTTGCCGCTGATGGCCGACGGTGGTCGTATCGTCAATATCTCGTCCGGGCTGACCCGCGTGTCCTATCCCGGTTTCTCGGCCTACTCGGCGGTCAAGGGCGCAGTGGAAGTGCTGAGCCTGTACATGGCCAAGGAGCTGGGCAGCCGGGGTATAGCAGTCAACACGGTGGCGCCCGGTGCCATCGAAACGGATTTCCTCGGTGGCGCCGTACGCGACATGCCGGATCTGAACAAGGTGTTCGCGGAGATGACGGCGCTGGGGCGGGTCGGTGTGCCGGACGATATCGGCCCGATGATCGCCAACCTGCTCGGCGAGCAGAATCGCTGGATCAACGCCCAGCGCATCGAGGTATCCGGCGGTCAGGCGATCTGATCCCCCCACTGCGACCGGATAACCCGGTCGCAGTGATGTCCACATACCCTAGCCGCGCGCCGGCTGCTCCGCCATGCGCTGACGTATCAGTTCCAGGTAGCGTCGAGCGCCCAGCCCAAGTGGCCGGCTGCTGCTCCAGACGATATCCACCCACAGCCTCAGTTGGCTGGCCATGTTGTCGAAGGCCACGGTCTGCAAGTTGCCCGAGTCGATCAGGGCGGCGACCAACGGATGCGGCAGGTAGGCCCAGCCGAGCCCGGCCTGCACCAGGTTGAGCGTGGCCAGGTCGCTGTCGGTGAGCCACAGGTGATGGGACAAAATCATCTGTGGCTCGGTCGCCGACGCAGAACCGGCCGCGACTATGATCTGCCGCGCCTCGACCATCCCCTGCTCGGCCATCTGCCTGAGGTAGCCCGGCGCCGCGACTGCCGTCAGTAGCTGGCTGCCGGCTTCGAGAAAGTGTTCCCGCTCATCGATGCCGGGGCGCTCGAACACCAGTGCCAGGTGGACGCTGCCTTCATGCATCAGACGCACCGCCTCCGCCTGCGAGGCCGAGCGCACCTCGACCTGCAGCAGAGGAAATTCGTTCGCCAGGTCGATCAGGGGCTGACTCCACAGGCCGCTCTGCAACTCCGGCGCCATGGCGATTACCAGCCGCCGTTCCAGGCCCTGGTGCATTTGCAGGGTCTGAGCGTCGAGCCGGTTGAGTTGCCGCGCGGCCTGACGTGCCTGAGGCTCCAGTGCCAACGCAGCCTGGGTCGGCAGGGCCTTGCGCGTGCTGCGATCGAACAGCTCCAGATCCAGCTCCGCTTCGAGCTGGGCAATGGCCATGCTCACAGCGGAAGGCACGCGCCCGAGCTGACGTGCAGCGGAAGAGAAGGAACCGCCGTCCAGCACCGCGAGGAAGACGCGCAGGGTTTCGCTGTTGAATGCCATGGTCGTTGTCAATTTCCCTGATGACTATCGTCTTTTTTTATCAGCTTACTCCTTCTAACTTCCAGCCATCGACAACCCGATGGGAGCCTTGCATGAAACAGGACTGGAAAGACCAGGTTGCACTGGTCAGCGGTGCCGGCAGCGAACACGGCATCGGCATGGCCATCGCCCGGCGCCTGGGCGCGGCTGGCGCGAAGCTGATCGTCACCGCCAGCAGTGCGCGCATCGCCGAACGCGTCGCAGAACTGCGCGCCGAAGGCTTCGAGGCCGAGGGCCGGGCCGTCGACCTCACCGACGAAGCCGGGGTGCTGGCATTCGCCGCCTGGGCCGAAGGGCTGTGGGGGCACGTCGACATTCTGGTGAACAATGCCGGCATGACCATGCAGGGCAGCCCCGAGACGTTCGAAGAGGTATCCAGCATGAGCCTGGAGACCTGGAACCTGACGATCGCACGTAACCTGACCACCGCCTTCCTGCTCACCCGCGCCGTGTTGCCGGGCATGCAGGCGCGCGGCTACGGGCGCATCATCCATATCAGCTCTACCACCGGCACCAAGGCCGGCCACCCAGGCGAAGCGGCCTATAGCGCAGCCAAGGCCGGCATGGTGGGATTGAACATGGGCCTGGCGCTGGAAGTGGCCCGCCAGGGCATCACGGTCAACTCAGTGGCGCCAGGCTGGATCGCCACGGGCTCGAGCACGCCACATGAACAGCGCGCCGCAGCCTACGTGCCGATCGGCCGCGCCGGCCGCCCCGAGGAAGTGGCATCAGCCGTGGCCTTCCTCGCCTCCCCGGAAGCCAGCTACATCACCGGCGAAGTGCTGGTGGTCGATGGCGGCAACTGCCTGATCGAGGACAAGGCCCCATGACTACCGAACCCAAAACCCGCCCCGTGGTACTGATCACCGGCGCCGCTGGCGGCGTGGGCAGTGCGCTGGTGGCGCGCTTCCTCGCAAGTGATTGGCAGGTGTTCGCCACCGACGCCAACGCTGACGGTCTGGCTGAGCTGGGCCAGCGCCATGCGCTGGTCGGCAGCCTGGCGACGGATATCCGCAAGCCCGCCCATTGCAACGCGGTGGTGGCAGCCGCAATAGAAGCAGCTGGCAGACTGGATGCATTGATCAACGCAGCAGGGGTATGGCGCGAAGGGCCGGTGGAAGCCTTCAGCGAGGAGGATTTCGACCTGGTATTGGACGTCAACCTCAAGGCCAGCTTCTTCATGTGCGCGGCGGCCATTGCTCACCTGCGCCAGACACGGGGTGCCATCGTCAATATTTCCAGCGACGCCGGGCGCCAGGGCAACCCGAACGCAGCCGCCTATTGCGCCAGCAAGGGCGGCCTGAGCATTTTCACCAAGGCCCTGGCGCTGGATCTGGCGCCCTACGGCGTGCGTTGCAACGCTGTTTCGCCCGGCGACATCGAAACACCGATGCTCAAGTTCCAGGCCGAGCATTACGGCAACGGCGACCCGCAGGCTTACTATCGGGAGTTGCTGGGGAAATATCCGCAGGGCGATCAGGCGCGCTTCATCCAGCCGCAGGAAGTGGCGGAGCTGGCGTTCTTCCTCTGCCAGCCCGGCGCCCGCTCGATCACTGGCGCCGACATGGCCATCGATCAGGGCGTGTCAGCCGGTCACTGATCGTCCTGCCGTTCATAGCGGCGCTGGATACGTGTCAGCTCCCCCGAGCGGCGCAACGTGGCCAGGGCAGCAGCCCAGGCCGCGACCAGCGCATCATCGCTGTCACGGCTGAAGGCGATGTACAGCGAGGAGCGGTACAGCTCGATGGGCACCCGCCTGAGGGTGCCGGGGGCGATGCCCAGTTGGCGGCTGTAATAGGCCACACCGGCGTCGGTATCGCCGACGATCAGTACGGTGCGCCCGGCCAGGAGCATGCGATAGAGCTGATGGCTCTCGGCTGCACTCTTGTCGAGATTCCCGAACCCCAGCGATTCGAGCATTCTCGGTACCAGGCCGGCGTGACGCGTGGTGATCTGCGGCGCGTGCATCAGTTGCTCAAGGGAGGTGATCGGCGTGGCCGTGCTGGCCAACTGATAAGGATGGATGGACTCTTCCACGATCGGCCCGACCCACTTGTAAAGCGGCTCACGCTCGGGCGTACGAAACATCGAATACATGATGGTTCTGGGACGGTTCTGCAGCGCATAGGTAGCGCGCATGGTCGGCAACAGGTCGATCTCGAAGTCATCCCCGGTGAGCACCATGATGGCCCGCACGACCTCCGTCGACATACCGGTGAGCTGGCCGTTGTCCGTATAGTTGTACGGTGCCCACTCCTCGGTGACGAGCTGATAGGGCTCGGCACTGGCAAAGTTACCGAGCAGCAGAACGAACACAGCGGCTGCAAGTGGCAAATGCGTCACGAAATAGCCTGGAAGTGAGGGAGTGGTTACAGCGAGAGTTGGAGCGTGCGTTCGTCCAGCATAGCGCTTAACCGGCGTGAATGACTGAGCACCAGCGCTCGGCAGGCCAAACGCATGCAAATGGTTAAAGTCTGGCTCCTCTTCGTTTCGCGCCGGGCATTCCCCATGAAGATTGGCGAACTGGCGCAGCGCACAGGCTTGGCGGCCTCGCGCACTCACTTCTACGAAAGCATCGGCCTGCTCAGGCTGGTGGAGCGCCAGGCTAACGCTGCTCGATACCCTGCAGGCCAAGGTGAGCGACATCGAGGCGCTGGAACAGCGCCTCGCGCAGAGCAAGACGCACCTGCTAGCGTTGATCGACGAGAGCGAAAGCAAACCGGCCGATCTCGACTGCGCCGCCAACGCCAGGCGGGTGCCATCGAAGATGAATCTGGGTGAGCCGAGCGAGGCACCCAAGCGCGCTGGCAAGAACAGCAAGCACGTCTAAGGTGCCCTTAGTAGGGTGCGCCACGCGCACCGCCTCCGGTGGTGAAAGGCCGCTACGCGGCTTCAGCCTGCACCAGGCTTATCGCACCCTGACCACCACCTTGCCCTTCGCTCGACCGCTGTCGACATAGGCCAACGCCTCGTCGGTGGCTTCGAACGGGAAGACCTTGTCAACCACCGGACGAATCACACCGCTGTCGATCAACTCAGCCAACCTGGCCAACTGCTCGCCACTGCCGCGCATGAACAGAAAGGCATAGCTGACCTGGCGCTGTGCAGCCCGCTTGCGAATCTTGCGACTGAGCAGCCCCACGATCAGTTGCAGCAGCTTGGGCATGCCGGCGCTCCTGGCGAACGCGGGGTCAGGCGGGCCGGACAGCGTGATCAGCTGGCCACCGGGCCTGAGCACGCTCACGGACTGTGCCAGTTCCTCGTCGCCCAGGCTGTGCAGCACCAGGTCGTAGTCACGCAGCGTCTTGGCGAAATCGTCCTTCCTGTAGTCGATGACGAGATCCGCGCCGAGGCTTTTCACCAGCGCGACATTGGCGCTGCTGGTGGTAGTCGCGACATACGCGCCCAGGTGCTTGGCCAACTGGATCGCCAGCGTGCCGACACCGCCAGAGCCAGCATGGATGAAAACTTTCTGCCCTTTGCGCAGCTGGCCCTTCTCCACCAGCGCCTGCCATGCGGTCAGGCCGACCAGGGGGATCGAGGCGGCCTCCTCCATGCTCAAACTGGCCGGTTTCAAGGCGAGGTTGGATTCGGCCACCGCGATGAATTCGGCGAAGGTGCCGATGCGACGGGTATCTGTGCGGGCATAGACCTCATCACCCGGCTTGAAGCCCTGCACCTTGGCGCCAACCCGCGTCACCACCCCGGCCAGATCGTTACCCAGTACCAATGGCAGGCGCAGCGGCAGGATCCGCTTGAGCGCGCCGCTGCGAATTTTCAGGTCCAGCGGATTGATACTGGCTGCGTGAATCTGCACCAGCACGTCCTGCTCGCCCAGAGTCGGCTCCGGCACGTCGACCAGTCGCAAGGGCTCCTGCTTTGAATATCGTTCGATGACAAAGGCTTTCATTGAAATCACCTGGGTTCATTGCGTGAACGGTGGCGCAGAACAACGCCACCGAATGATCGGATGCGGCCAAGCTCAGCGAATCCCCTGAGCCCTGAGCGCAGCCGGCACGAACTCCGACTTGCTCGCCTTGAAACCGAAGGTGATGGGCTGCGCGCTGTTGTAGGTCAGGCCGAACACCAGATAGCGACCGTTGCTGAAGTCGTAGATGGCCTCCCCCGCGTACCAGGGCGTGTCGGCGTAGTCGTACTGCACGTGGAAGCCTTCGGAGAATCGCCACAGCACACCACGGCTGTCGTAGTGCTCGGCCAGGGCGATCTGCCAGGTGTCCTCATCGACATAGAACACGCGCTTGGCGTAGATATGGCGCGTGCCCGGCTTGAGGGTGCCGACCACCTTCCACACGCGGTGCTTCTCGTAGCGCAGGTAGTTCGGGTTGAGGTGACCCTTCTCGATCAGTTTGGCCGAGGTCAACTCACGACTGGTCAGGCGGTAGTTGTTGTAGGGGATGTAGATTTCCTGCTTGCCATCGAGCTTCCAGTCGTAGCGATCCGGCGAGCCGGTGTACATGTCGTAGTTGTCGGAGGTACGCAGGCCGTCGGCAGCGGTGCCGGGGCCGTCATAGGCGACCTGCGGGGCTCGCCGCACACGACGCTGTCCGGCGTTGTAGAGCCAGGCCAGGCGCGGTTCCTTGACCTGATCGATAGTTTCCTGGACCAGCAGGATATTGCCTGCCAGGCGCGCCGGAGCGGTCACCTTCTGTGTCGAGAAGATCATGATGTTGGCGTCGCTGACCGGGTCGAAGCCGTTGAGGTTTTCCGGCCAGGCCGCGCGGTCTTCGAGCTGGACTTCACTGAAGGAACCGCTCGGCTGAGTGATTACCTGAGTATGGGTGCGCAGCAGGCTTCCGCCGCGATAGCGCATGAAGTGGTTCCACAGTACCTCCACCCCGCTCTTGGGATGGATGAAGGGGTAATAGCCCTGATAATCGAGCACGCCATTGCCGCCGGGCACCAACCTGGCCGTATCCGCATTCTTTTGCGCAGCCGCGTAAACGTGCTCGGGATACTTGGCTGTGCGCCGGGTCTCGTAAACGTTCAGGCGATAGCCCTCCGGATTGCGGCGCAATTGTTCGATCTGCCCCGGGGTGAGGTTGTCCCGGTAGGTCTCGAGGTTGCTGGCGTCGATGGAGAACTTCACCCGGTCATCGGCGAACGGATCGACGAACTGCTTGCCGATATCGCTCCAGGTCACGCCGCGGTTGAAGCCACCGGTCCAGGCCGGAATGGAACCGTCGGCATTGGCGCCTGCCTCAGCGCCCAGCGGCGTGAACGTGTCTGCTAACGCGAGGTTGGCAGTGACAGCCATGGTGGTCAGCAACATCGATGTCACGATGGACTTAGTCATGAGCCTGCCCTGCCTGCGCCAGTTTGTTCTCGACCAGATCCAACCCCCGGCGAGCCTGGCTGGAGCCCAGCGCTTGCGCCTGAAGGAACCAGCTGTGGGCGTATTCCAACGCTGTCACAGCCTGGCTTTCCTCACTGGCGCGGGCCAGGTAGCAATTGCCTACAGCGACCGCGAGATCCGCCGTGATCAGGCGGTCTTCCAGTTCATTGGTGACGCAGTTGCCGTGGGGTTCGGCCTGCGCAGTAGCGACAACGAAAAAAGCCGTCGCAGTCAGGAGCTGCTTGATCATGGGATAGACCTCGATAGGACATTCGTTACAAGGTTCTATTACAGAACCTTGCAGCGAGAAATTAGGTGCTATCATGAAACCTGTCAACCGCTTTCTTGTCGGCAACTGCAAACTGCCCCTAACCGGAGACCCGCACGTGGAACGAGTTACCTTCGAGGATCGCAATTGTTCGGTGGCCCGCTCGGTGGATGTACTGGGCGACTGGTGGAACCTGCTGATCGTCCGCGAACTGCTCTGGGGCACGAGCAAGTTCGATGAATTCCAGCGCAATCTGGAGATTTCCAAGGGCATCCTGTCCAAGCGTCTGAAGCTGCTGCAGGACTACGGCATCGTGGTGAAGCACACCGTCGGCAGCGGCACCGAATACGCCCTGACCGAGAAAGGCCGGGCCCTGCACGTGATCATCATCGCCATGATGCAGTGGGGGGATAAGTGGAACCCGCTGGCCGAGGGCGCGCCGCTGATCCCTGTCAACCGCAAGACCGGAGCGCCACTGGCCCCGGTACAACTGGCCGATGTCAACGGCGAGCCACTCGAACTGAAAGACCTCGGCCTAATCGTCGGCCCGGGTGCGGATGAGACGACACGTGAGCGCCTGGACAAGCTGCGCCAGACCGCTCAGCAGAAGGCAGCGGCCAGCCGCTGATCAGCTCAACCCCGGTGCGACCACCTGTACACGAGCACGCCACTCCGAAACCCGCAGGCTGACGAAAGCCAGCAGCAGAAACAGCAGCGAAGCCAGCAGCAGGCCCTTGTAGCCGACAACGGGATAGAGCCAGGCGGCGACCCCTGAGCCGGAGCCGATGCCGGCGAACATGAACGACGCGGTCAGGGCGAGGGCGATGCCGCGTTGCTCGGGCATCAGCTCGACAATACGCCGCTGCTGCGACGGCCAGACGATATCGGTGGCCAGCGCCCAGATCACCAGGGCCAGCAACAGCCCGCCGAACAGCCTTGGCATGGCGGCAAGGCCCAGCAGATCCAGCGCCAGCAGGCCGATGCCGATCAGCAGCAAACGCTCGGCACTGACCCGCAGCGCCAGGCGCGTGACCAGCAGATTGCCCAGGACGCCGGCCACGCCCAACACGGTCAGCGCCAGGGTGGTGTCGTCGGCGCTGCCGTGGAAATCGTTGCCGATGATCGGCGCCAGAAAGGCATAGGTGGCGAACACACTTGTGGTGACGAAGAACACCACCAGAAACGCGCTCAGCGAAGTGGCACGGGTCAGCAACGTAATGACCTCAATCGGCGCGACACGCTGGCCCGCCACACGATCTGGCACCCACGCCAGAATCATCACCGCAATGAGCAGACCACTGGCGCCGATCCCGAAGAACAGGCTGCGCGCTCCGAACTCATGGGCGATCCAGGCACTGACCGGCATGCCGGCCAGCCCCGCGACACTCAGCCCGAGCAGCACAATGGCGATGGCGCTACCCTGCTGCTCACGCGTCACCAGGTTCGAGCCCAGGGCGCCAAGCACCGGGCCGATGAAGCCCGCGCCCAACCCCATCAGTACACGGGACAGCAGCAGCGTCTGGTAATCCGGCGCCGCCGCGAACAGCAGCGCGGCGGCGCTGAATATCGACAGCCCCAGCAGCACCTGGGCACGCCGGCGCAGATGGCCCAGGGTCATCTGCAACAGCGGTGCGGCGAGCGCGAAGGTGATGCCGAACACGGTGATCAACAGCGCGCTCTGCGCACTGCTCAAGGCCCAGGCGGCGGAGATCGCCTCCAGGCTGCCGACCACCGAAAGTGCACCGACCGCCTGGACGAAATAGGCCAGGCTGAGCAGGCGTAGAGCGAGGCGATCCGGTGCAGTAATAGGGCTGTGCATGGGGCTCTCCAGGGGGGGCACGAACGCCCGACCTCGTGATGAGGTCGGGCGCCGGCTCAGGCAACGGGGATGAGGTTGTCGATGATCGACTGGTTGAACTGGTTAACCAGTGCGTGCTCGCTCGGCCCGACGTTGGCGCGCAGTGCCGTGATGCCGTCGACGATCACCTCGGTGGTCGCCGTCTCCAGCTTGGCCAGGGTCTCGGCGATGAAGGCGTCCAGCGGCATGGCGCGCGCATCGCCGCTCTTGTGGATCAGGTCGGTGTCGACCCATGGCGGCGCGATCTCCAGCACCTTGACGCTGGTGTCGCGCAGCATGAAGCGCTGCGACAGGCTGTAGGAATGGATGGCCGCCTTGGTCGCCGAGTACAGCGCGGTGACCGCAATCGGGATGAACGCCAGCACCGAGCTGTTGTTGATGATGGTGGCATCCGGCTGGCGCTTGAGGTGCTCGACGAAGGCCGCGCTGACCCGCACCGGGCCGAGCAGGTTGGTGGTCACCAGGCCGACCGCCTGTTCATCGTCGAGGTCGCCCGAGGCGGCATCGTCGAACGGCATGATGCCGGCGTTGTTGATCACCACGTTGAGAGCCGGGTGACGTTCGATCACCTGCTGCGCCACCTGCTTGATCTGCTGCGCGTCGTTGATGTCCAGCACCACGGTGTCGATGCCGGGGTTGGCGCGGGCGATCTCGTCGAGCAGCGCCTGGCGGCGGCCGGCGATGATCACCTTGTTGCCGCGTTGATGGAAGGCTTCGGCCAGGCCGCGACCGATGCCCGAGGTGCCGCCGGTAATGAAGATGGTATTGCCGCTGAGTTTCATGATGCTGCTCCTGTTATCAAGGGTCGGTTAACGCTGAACGCTGTAGCGCGGTGCGGGCTGGTTGGTGGAAAGCTGGTTGAACATGGCCTTGCGCGCCGCCTCGTAGGCGTGCCACTGGCTGGCGTCGTGCAGCGAGGGAATGGAGATCAGTTCGCCGCGATCAAAGTCGATCAGAGCGGCGTCGACCAGGGCACTGGCCGGCATCACAATGGCTGGGTCGAGGTGCTCAAGCGGCAGGCCGCCGTTGTCCCAGAACTCGGTGGCAGTGGCGCCCGGCAGTACCGCCTGAACGCGCACGCCCTTGTCGGCCAGCTCGTGGTGCAGCGACTGGCTGAAGGCGGTGACGAACGCCTTGCTGCCGCCGTACACGCCGTTGAGCACTTCCGGGGTGATGCTGACGATGGACGAGATATTGATGATGGCGCCGTTGCCACGCTCGACGAAGCCGGGGATGGCCGCGTAGCTCAGGCGCATCAGCGCGGTCACGTTGAGGTCGATCATCCGCGTCATCAGGCCGACATCGCTGGCCAGCAGTGGCGTATGGGTGCCGATGCCGGCGTTGTTGACCAGCAGAGTGATGCTCGCGTCCTGCTTGAGCTTGGCCTCCACGGTAGCCAGGCTGGCGGCGTCGCCCAGATCGGCCTGCAGCACCTCGACCACGCGCTGGGTATCGTCGGTGATGCGGCGGGCCAGGTCGTTGAGGCGGTCACGGTTGCGGGCGACCAGAATCAGGTCGTAGCCGCGCTGGGCCAGGCGTTCGGCGTACAACGCGCCGATGCCGGAAGATGCGCCAGTGACCAGTGCGGTGCCTTTCGATGCGGTATTCATGGTGTGTCTCCAAGTGCGTTGGGCTTGGAACACATCATGGCGAGGATGGGCAAAGACCTAAATGACGTATACAGTCATGTTTTAGGACATGCCTGATGCGAGACCCACCATGCACAGAATCGGCTACCTGCTCTCCGACGACTGCCAGGTGCTGTCGCTCGCCACCCAGACCGTCTTCGAGTACGCCAACATCGTGGCCGAGGCGCCCTTCTACTCCATCGAGTTCTTTTCCATCGCTGGCGGCATCGTGCGCTCGTCCCTGGGTCTGGGCATCGAAACCCGCGCGCTGAACAATCCCGGCCTGGCCGACACCTGGATGATCGCCGGGGTCAACCAGCCGCTGGAAACGCCGCCGAGCGAGGCCGCCCTGGCCTTCGTGCGCCAGGCTGGGCAACAGGCACGCCGTGTCGCCGGTATCTGCACCGGCGGTTTCGTGCTGGCCCAGGCCGGCCTGCTCGATGGCCGCCGCGCGACCACCCACTGGGCCTACGGCGCCGCCCTGCAGCGTCTGTACCCACAGATCAGCGTCGAGGACGATCGCATCTTCATCATCGATGGCAACGTGTGGACATCCGCCGGCATGACCGCCGGCCTGGATCTGGCACTAGGCATGGTGGAAAAGGATCTCGGCCCCGACGTGGCGCGCTCGGTGGCGCACAAGCTGGTCATGCACCAGCGCCGTTCCGGCGGGCAGTCGCAGCACTCGCAGATGCTCACCCTGGCGCCGAAGTCCGACCGCATCCAGAACGCGCTGAACTACGCCCGACAGAACCTGCACAAGCCGCTCAGCGTCGAGGAACTGGCCGAGGCCGTGCATCTCAGCCCGCGTCAGTTCACCCGTGTGTTCACCGCTGAGACCGGACAATCCCCGGCCAAGGCCATCGAGCGCCTGCGCCTGGAAGCGGCGCGGGTGATGATCGAGCAGAGCCGCCATTCCCTGGACGTGATCGCCAAGGAAACCGGCTTTCGCGACCGCCGCCACATGCGCGAAGTGTTCATTCGCGGCTTCGGCATCCCACCCCAGGCGATACGCCGCGACGTGCGGGGCGTGAGGGCCTGAGCGAGCCAGGCGAACCGCCATTGAAATTGAAGTGAACTTCAACGCTAGGGTTGCTGCACCTCCAATCGAGAAAGCCCCCCATGAACCTGTTCGATCCCCTTGGCTCGACCCTTTCCAATCGCCTCGCCAAGGCGGCAATAGAAGAGAACATGGTCGACGGCCGCGCCATGACCGGCCCCGGCGGCGTGGTATTGAAAGGCGACGCGCAGCTCGCCAGGTTCGAACGCTGGGCTTCTGTCGGTCGTGCCAAAGGCGCGCAGTTCTGGCTGCAGATCAACCATCTCGGCCGGCAGATGCAAGCCAACCTCGGCGCGCCGACCTGAGCACTGTTGACCCAGCAAGTGCAGGACATCTTCAGTACTCGCCGATATCGGCGCTGGATGCAGGGGTGCCACTGATACTCAGAACGCGAGCACCTCACCATCCTCTGGAATCAGCAGCTTGACCTGTGCGCTGGCAGCGGCTTCGGCCAGCGCCATGCGGCTGACCGGACAGTGACTGATGGCTTCCAGATGATTGGCCACCACCGCCGCACCGCTCAACCGGGTGAACTCGATCACCTCGTCGATCCCCATGATGATGTCGCCGCCCAGGTCGAAGCGCGCACCACCTGCCGGCACCACACTGACCGCCGGCCGGTGCTCGCGGACGCAGGCGCGCACCTCGTCCGTGAGCAGGGTATCGCCGGCCAAGTACAGGCTCGGCTCACCCGGTATCTCGATCAGAAACCCGACACCGTGCTCCATCAGACGCCCGACCACTCCCCGACCATGAATGCAGCGGACGGTACGGATGTGTCCGCCAAGAAAGGGACCGGGGAGATTATGTTCCGGCAATAATGGCTGGACATTCAGGCCACGCTGGCGCAGATGATTGGCATCGTGCGGGGCGCAGATCACCGGGATCTGCCGCTCGCGCAGCCACTGGGTGCCGGCGCGATCCAGGTGATCGAAATGACCTTTCTGGCAATGGGTGATCAGGCAGTGAGTGACCGACTCCAGCGCGGCGCGAGCACCGACTGGCAACTCGACTAGTGGATTGCGCTGGCGAGCGCCGAACAATCGCAGCGGTGGTAACGCGCCCTGCCGGGACAGCATGGGGTCGACCAGAACGCGGTGCTGGCCGAATTCGACGATGATTGTGGCGTTGCGCAGCTGCTGAATCTTCATGAAAAGCCCTCGAGTTCTGAGAGCTCCATGCTGCCTATCCGCACCATGAACAATAATGGCAGTATTGGACACCTTCGATTCATTTTAGGCCACTCCATGCGCATTGGTTTGCTGCTGTTTCCCGAGTGCATGCCCGCCGGGCTACTGGCTTTCGCCGATTTGCTGCATGCCGCCAATCGCCGGAGCGCATCAGCACTGTTCGAGATTCGCTATGTCGCCGAGCAGGCCGGACCGGTGCAATGCGCCCATGGACTCGTGCTGCAAGCGCACTCCAACCTCGACCCACGCGCGCTGGATGCCTTGCTGATCCCTGGTTTCTGGGCGGAGTCGGCAGAGCAGGTCGATACGCTGCTAACGCGCAATGCCACGCTGATTAAGGCGCTTTCGGCCGCCGGCAAGCGCATTCAACTATGGAGTTACTGCACGGGAGTCGGCCTGCTCGCGGCCAGCGGCCGGCTCAACGATCAGGCAGCGACGGTGACCTGGTGGCTGGCAGACGTGATGCAGGAGCGCTTCCCACGAGTTTGCTGGCAAAGCGAGAGCAGCTGCGTGTTCACCCAACGTGTGGCCACCGCCTCCGGGGTGAGCGGTTACCTGCCCATCGCCCAAGGCGTGATCGAGCGTCGTGTTAGCGAGGACGTCTTCAAGGACCTCAGCCAGTTGATGGTGCTACCCCGCCCTGCCGTGCCCCATAGTGCATTTCAAGGCGCCAGCTTGATGCAGCAACCGACGGGGCTGTTGCGGCGCCTGCATAGGTTGATCGAGCAGACGCCTGCCGAACAGCTGACCGTGCAGGCACTGGCCGACAGGCTGGCAATGTCCGGGCGCACTCTGGCGCGCAAGGTACGGGCGGAAACAGGCGAGGCCGTAGCGAGCTACGCCAGGCGCATCAAGCTCTATCAACTCAGTGAACGACTGGCCATGACCTCGACGCCACTCAGTACCCTGAGCGCCGACCTGGGTTTCAGTAGCCCGGCCAATCTGCGGCGCATGTTCAAGGCACTGACCGGGCTGACACCTGCGCAATATCGCCAGCAGTATGGGCGTCAGTAACTCAGGCTGACCGGAAACAGTGTTTTCGGTGCCTGATCACAGCAAAATATTTCAAGACAATTCAAAACGTCCCCCACAGGAAACGACAAAACAAAAATTGCATTGTTCGTTGCACAAGAGGAACAGTTCTTTGCCAAATCTCCGGTTTAATGCGCTTGCTAACGAGGCGTATAAACGAACTGCGACATTTAGCCGCATCCGTATTACGAGGAGACAAGCATGAACGTGATCGTGCATGAACGTGACAACGAACATCTTTCCCGTGAAGCCCGTGCCATGGGGATAGTGGCCTGGGATGTAATTCAGAATGGAGAGCTAGTGGGTATCTTCCCGTCGCAGGACGAAGCCGATGCCTACCGCAAAGCGCTGGAAGACGCGCAACCGCAAGGATAAGCAGAGGCTGTTGCCGTTTCGAACGAAACGGCAACAGCCTCACGGCGGCGTTTGCAGCGCCCAGCAACACGTCCAGCCAGCGATATCGCCAGCACGCCAACTTCCCCCGCAAAAGCACAAAGCCTCCGCCAGAGCCCGACGTCGCCTGGACTGCCCATCGGCACCTCACATCCCTGCAACAGTTGCAACGTCAAATAGCCCGGTTCGATTTCCAGGTGGCCATGCGCCCCGAGGGCGATGCGCGAATCACTGGATTCGACATCAGGCCAGGTGTAACGGGTGTAGAGTTGAGTGCTCATTTCCCAGTCCTCTTACAGATCAAGCACCAGCGGTTGCACACCATCCTCACCCTGTGCCGGCACCACGCAGCAGATCAACACACCGCCGTCCTGCGGCAATTCGGCCGGAGGGTTCGGATAATGCACCTGACCACTGAGCAGACGCGTCTTGCAGGTGCCGCAGGAACCACCCCGACAACTGAACTCGGGCGTAAGACCGCGACTTTCCGCCAGCTCCAGCAGGCTGCCGCTGTCCGGCTTCCAGCGCGCCTCTTTGCTCGATGCGCTGAAATACACCGGTACCGGCTCCGTCGCCGCCGGCGGCTGCACGAAGGTGGCGGCCGGGCCGTCCGTACGCCGCTTGAGCGTCGAGGGGCCAAACGCCTCGGCGTGGATACGGACGTCGGCGACGTTCAAATCACGCAGGCCATCGTAGATCGCCTGGGTAAAGGCGGCCGGGCCGCACAGGTAGAAGTCGTAATCGTCGAACGGCAGCGCCGCCTTGATCTGCTCCAGCTCGATGCGCCCCTGCTGCTCATAGTCGTGCCCCGGTAGCGCGTCCGCTTCCGGCGTGCTGAGGGCACGGTGAATATTCAGCAAACCACCCGCACGCTGCACCAGTTCGCGCAGCTCGGCCTGGAACGGCAGGTCGGCCAACGTCCGTGCACCCTGGAAGAAATGAATACGCCTGCCCTGCCCCAGCGCCACCTGCTCACGCAGCATCGACAGCAACGGTGTGATGCCAACGCCCGCGCCGATCAACACCAGCGGCCGGTCGGTGTCGCTGTTCAGGGTGAAGCTGCCCAATGGCGGACGCACGTCCAGCACATCCCCCACTTGTACCTGTTCGTGCAGATGCCGCGAAACCACACCCTGCGCCTTGACGCTGATACGCAGTTGGCCGTCCGACGGCGCACTGGACAGGCTGTAGGTACGCAGCAGGGTTTCGCCCGCAGCGGTAGTGATGCGAATGGGCAGGTGCTGGCCAGCAGCGAAACTCGGTGCTGCGCCCGTTTCCGGCGCCAGCACCAATGAGCGAATGTCGGCACTCTCCTGCTGTACGCTCTGCACGCGCCAGCGTTGCCACTGATTGCGCTGCTCACGCTCGTGCAGGCGCGCGTCGGTTTCCGCCCAGGTGCCGGTCATCAGGCTGGTCGGTGCATATTCCTCGAAGGCCCAGCGCAGCGAGGTCGCCGCAGGGCGCAATACCACTTGCTCGACGTCGAACGTCCACAGCCGCTCGGCACCTTCGAAGGCCTTGATCAACGGGCTGTCGAGGATGATCTCGGCGCGACCACCCAACTGCAGCACATCGCCCGTGGCGAAGTCGACGAACAACAGGCCGGCGCGCGGGTTGACGCTGAGGTTACCCAGGGTGTTGAAGAACAGGTTGCCGGCGTAGTCGGGAATGGTCAGGCGCTTGCCTTCCACTCGTACGAAACCGGCGCGGCCGCCCCGGTGGGAAACATCCACGGAACGACGACCATCGTCGTGCTCGACGTAACTGGCGACGAAGAAGGTGTCGGCGCCTTCGATCAGCGCGCGGGGGCGTGCATCCAGCTCAGTTGAGTCCACGCGCTCGCCACCCCGTTCGGGCACACGGCGATACTGGCGCAGTTGAATGTACTGCGGGCAATTGCCGTAGGAATGCTCCACGGCGATCTCCAGGCGTTGTGCCGAAGCCTGGCGAATCTGCCCGTTGATGCGATTGCGCCGCCGCGTGTGCAACTCGATACCCAGCAGACCGATGGCATCGCCCGCATCCAGGCCACTGCTGGCCGGGTCGAGCGGATCGAGCGCCATGGCGGCCAGATCGAACGACAGCCGACGTGGGTCGGGCGAGGTGACGAAGCCCTCCTCGCCTTCGATCAGGGTGGCCCAGGGCTGCCCCGAACCATCGACGGTGCCGGCGATCATGAACGGCAACTGGTGGTAGAACTCGCGATGCTGATCGGGCATGTAGTCGCGAATCACCTTCTGCCCGAGTACTTCCATGCGTTCACCGACGCCGACCTTTTCCTGCAGTTGTCTTTCACCGGCGTGCCAGGGCGACTGCCGATGGCTGGGGAGCTGTTGCATGTTGCGCCCTCCACGAAAGTGGCCGCCGGGCGATCCCGGCAGCGGCTGTAGGGCGCTTCTAAAAACGTAGGCGAGGCAGCCAGCGCAAGGCAAAAACAAGCGAAAAACGGTCGGAGTCGCGCTCGACTTTACGTGCTGTAAATGAGCAGTTTGATCGGACTCGCGCACGAGCTTGTTTTTAACGCAGTGATGGCAACGCAGGTAGTTTTTAGAGGCGCCCTGCGACTCAGGCCTGCAGACCGGCGGCAGTACGCGGCATCGGCACGAACCCCGGCAGCGCCTCGATGCGTGCCAGCCAGGCGCGAATGTTCGGGTAGGGCTCCAGCGAAACGTTGCCCTCCGGCGCGTGGGCGATATAGGAGTAGTTGGCGACGTCGGCGATGCTCGGCTTGTCGCCGGTCAGGAACGGGGTTTCGCTCAGCTCGCCCTCCATCACGGTGAACAGCGCATGGGCGCGATTGATCACTTCTTCAGTATTGAACGAGGCGCCGAACACGGTGACCAGACGCGCAGCAGCGGGACCAAAGGCCACCAGCCCGGCGGCGACGGACAACCAGCGCTGCACACGGGCAGCAGCAGCGGGCTCCTGCGGCAGCCAGTCGTCATTGCCGTAGCGCTTGGCCAGATATACGAGGATGGCGTTGGAATCGCTGACGATGGTGCCGCCATCATCGATCACCGGCACCTGGCCAAAGGGGTTGAGGGCCAGGAACGCCGGCGTCTTGTGTTCGCCCTTGGCCAGGTCGACGAAGATCAGCTCGGTGGGCAGTTGCAGCAGCGAGAGCATCAGCTCGGCACGGTGGGCGTGACCGGAGCGGGGAAAGTTGTACAGCTTGATGGCGGGACTAGACATGGCGATGACTCCTTGAAAGTGGGGGTTGGCCATCGCGAGATCACTTAACTTCGCGACGATGGAGCCATGTTCACCCCATCCATCCCACAGAAGAATCACCAAACAAGACAATCCACTATTTCACTTTCTGCAATTACCCCATCGCAAATGCCGGATGAGCACGCAGGCGCGGTACGGCGAAGTCGAGAAAGCTGCGCACCCGCGCGGCAGCACGGCGCCCCTCGCGGTAATACAGCTGCACCGGCAGAGGCGGCGCGGCGAAAGCCTCGAGTACGGCCAGCAGTTGCCCCGTCTGCAGCTCATGATGGGCCTCGTAACTCAGGCAACGAGTCAGCCCGAAACCCGCGAGCGCCGCACGAATAGCGGCCTGCGGCGTGCTACAGGTCAGCCGTGGCGCGACCTTCACCGTTTCCTGCGCAAAGCGCCACTCCCCCACATGGCCGGTCGTCGAGGTGGCAATGGTGCGATGCGCCGCCAGGGCCTGCGGATTGGCTGGTCGGCCCCAGCGCTCGAAATAAGCAGGCGCGGCACAGACCACTGGGCGCACCTGCCCCAGCGGCACAGCAAAGCCGGACGAACTGGGCAGGTGCCCGACGACCACGGCCAGGTCGATGCCCTCCTCCAGCAGCCTCGGCAGCTCCTCGCGCGCCAGGGTCGCCAGGCTCACCTTGGGAAATGCCGCCAGGTAATCGACAGCGACAGGCATCAGCACCTGGTGCGTCATCAACAGCGGCAGAGCCAGGGTCAACTGTCCGGCCGGGCTGGCATGCAGGCCAGTCACCGAGCGCTCGGCCTCATCCAGCCGTTGCAGAATGCGCAAGCAACTGTCGGCAAACGCCGCACCTGCCGGGCTCAGGCTTACGCCACGCGGACCACGCAGCAGCAGGCTAGCGTCCAGGCGGTTTTCCAGCGCCGTCACGGTGCGCATCACCGTGGCCTGCGACAGTTGCAGCGCCCTGGCGGCTGCCGCCAGGCTGCCCGCCTGCGCCACGGCGAGGAACACCTGCATCTCGCGATGATGATTCATGTGGCAGGTGGAGCACCGGCCGCGCGTAGGGCCGGGTCGGCACGAAAACTCGCGGCGCAATGGTCGACGAAGGTACGCACCTTGGCCGACACCTGACGCCCGCCCTGGTGAATGATGTGCACCGGCAAGGCCGGCGGTTCGAAGGTTTCGAGCACCAGTTCGATCTCGCCACGGGCTAGCGCATCGGCGACCTGGTAGGACAACACGCGGGTGTAGCCCCAGCCCAGACGCGCGGCGCCGATTGCCGCCTGGTTGGAGCTGACGGTGAAGCGTGGCGCAGGGGTGAAGCCGAACACGCCATCGGCGCCAACGAAGTTCCAGTGCGTCAGCAGACCGCTGGCACTGGACATGACGATGGGCGCATCGCGCAACTCGTCCGGGTGGCGCGGGCGCCCGACGCGGTCGAGAAACTCTGGCGACGCGCACACCACCGGGCGAATCTGCCCAACCTGCAACGCCGGATGATCCCCCTCGGGCAGCGAACCGATGCGCACGGCGACGTCGATGCCCTCCTCCATCATGTTCACCACGCGGTCGACCAGCAGCGCGTTGATTTCCACGTCCGGGTGGGTGTCGAGGTACTGGGCGATGCGTGGAATCAGGAACAGCTCGCCGAACATCACCGGCGCGGTCACGGTGAGCCGACCACGCGGCCGCACGCTGCCACCGGCGGCCAGCTCCTCGGCCTCCTCCAGTTCCAGCAGGATGCGCCGGCAATCCTCGACATAGCGCTGGCCGGCCTCGGTCAGGCGCAGGCTACGGGTGCTGCGCGCCAGCAACAGCGTGCCGAGACGTGCCTCCAGCGCAGCAACGGCGCGGGTCACGCTGGGCGGCGAGATACCCAGCAGCTTGGCACCGCCAGCGAAGCTCTCGGCCTCGGTGACCGCCAGCAGCACCTTCATTTCCTGAAACCGATCCATCGTCACCGCCTGGTTTTCTGTTGCACCGACGCAGCGTAACTCATGACGAGGCCACGTCCTGAATCAGCGCCGGCTCAAGGCCAGGCGCGCGGCGAAGAGGAGGAAGATCAGCCCCGTGCTGCGATCCATCCACTTGATCACCACCTCGCGCCGCAACCAGTGACCGAGCGGCTGGGTGGCGCCGATCAGCAGCAACGCCCAGACCAGGCTGAGCGCCACGTGAATGCCCACCAGGCCGAACGTCCAGGCAATCAGCGGTTGGCCCTGCGGGATGAACTGCGGCAGGAATGACACGTAGAAGATCCCTACCTTGGGGTTGAGCACATTGCCCAGCAGACCACGCAGGAACCAGTTGGCGCTGGCAGTATCACTCGCCTGCGCAGGCGCCAGCGAGGTACGCGGGCGCAGCAGCATGTTCAGCCCGAGCCAGGCCAGATAGGCCGCACCGCAGTACTTGAGCAGGTTGTAACCGAACTCGGAAACCGCCAGCAGCGCGCCCAGGCCGAAGGCCACCGCCGCGCCCCAGATCAGGCAGCCGGCATTGATGCCCAGCGCCGCGCGAAACGCCTGCTGCCGGCCCTCGACCGCTGCAGTACGCAGCACCAGCGCAGTGTCGATCCCGGGAGTCAGAGTCAGCAGTGTAGCCGCCAGGGTGAAGGCGATCAGGTTTTCGGCAAAGGGCATCGGCAGGCGCTCCGGTCGAAGGGCAGAGCGCGAGTATAAACAGCGCATCGCTGGCCGTCGTCAGGCCAGCGATCCCGTAGGGTGCACCATGCGCACCGCGGTTCATTCACGCGATGAATGTTGCCGGTGGTGCGCGCGGCGCACCCTACGTCGTTTAGCCGCGATAGGCCTCGAACAGCCCCGTGGCGCCCATGCCGCCGCCGACGCACATGGTGACGATGCCGTAACGCAGCTCGCGGCGCTGCAGTTCACGCACCAGGTGGCCGACCTGGCGTGACCCGGTCATGCCGAACGGGTGGCCGATGGAGATGGACCCGCCGTTGACGTTGTATTTCTCGTTGTCGATCTCGAGCTTGTCGCGGCAGTACAGGCACTGCGAGGCGAAGGCCTCGTTGAGCTCCCACAGATCGATGTCGGCCACGTTCAGGCCCTTGGCCTTGAGCAGCTTGGGCACCGAGAACACCGGGCCGATGCCCATTTCGTCCGGCTCGCAACCGGCCACGGTGAAGCCGCGGAAATAGGCCTTGGGCGTCAGGCCCAGCTCCAGCGCTTTTTCCAGGCTCATCACCAGGGTCATGGAAGCGCCGTCGGACAGTTGCGAAGCGTTGCCCGCCGTCACGCTACCCGCCGGGTCGAACGCCGGTTGCAGCTTGGCCAGGGATTCCAGGGTGGTGTCCGGGCGGTTGCAGTCATCGGCCTCGACCACGCCATCGACGATCTTCTTCTCGCCGCTGGCCTTGTCTTCCACTTGATACTTCACCGTCATCGGCACGATTTCATCAGCGAACAGGCCTTCGGCCTGGGCCCGCGCCGTGCGCTGCTGGCTCTGCAAGGCATAGGCATCCTGGGCTTCGCGGGTGATGCCGTAGCGGTTGGCGACGATCTCGGCAGTCTTGCCCATGGGGTAATAGATGCCGGGGTTGTCCTTTTGCAGCAGCGGGTTGAACAAGTTGTCCATGTTCATGCTTTTCAGGGTCATGGTGATGGACTCGACGCCACCGGCGACGATGATGTCGCTGCAGCCGGATGCCACCTGATTGGCGGCGATGGCGATGGCCTGCAGGCCCGAAGAGCAGAAACGGTTGAGGGTCATGCCCGCCACCGGATTGCCCAGACGCGAGAGCACGGCAACGTTGCGGCCGATGTTCATGCCCTGCGCGCCCTCGTTGGAGCCGGCGCCGACGATGCAGTCGTCGACCAGCTTCGGGTCGATACCGTTGCGCACCAGCAGCGCATCGACGCAGTGAGCAGCCATGTCGTCGGGCCGGGTCATATTGAACTTGCCGCGGAAGGACTTGGCCAGGCCAGTCCGCACGCTATCGACGATCACCACATCACGCATGACGCACCTCGTTGTTATTGGATGGCGAATGGCGAGAAGATAAATCCAGCCGATCCCTGGGTGCGACCATCATTGATCTGGCGTATACGGGACGATGCCGGGCAGAGCCAGGATGCACTCCGGCACGAGGCAAAAGCATCGCGGCTAAAGCCCCTCCCACGGCTCCCCTGTAACCTGTGGGAGCGGCTGGGCGGCATTCCGCTTTAGCCGCGACAAGACATCAATCCCTGGCGAACGCCGCCTCGATGGCCTCGTTGATGGTGCGCAGCACCTTGACCCGGGCGAAGCGCTTGTCATTGGCCTCGATCAGCGTCCAGGGCGCGATCTCGGTGCTGGTGCGGTCGACCATGTCGCCCACCGCATCGGCATAGTCGTCCCACTTGTCGCGGTTGCGCCAGTCTTCCTCGGTGATCTTGAAGCGCTTGAACGGGATCTGCTCACGCTCCTTGAAGCGCTCCAGCTGCGTCTGCTGGTCGATGGCCAACCAGAACTTCACCAGGATCACCCCGGCATTGGTCAACTGCTCCTCGAAGTCGTTGATTTCGCCATAGGCGCGCAGCCAGTCGGCCTGGCTGCAAAAGCTCTCGACCCGCTCCACCAATACGCGGCCGTACCAACTGCGGTCAAAGATGGTGAAATGCCCGCGCGCCGGAACGTGCCGCCAAAAGCGCCACAGATAAGGCTGGGCGCGCTCTTCCTCGGTCGGCGCCGCCACCGGCACGATGCGGTATTGGCGTGGGTCAAGCGCACCAGTCACACGGCGGATGGCCCCCCCCTTGCCGGCTGCATCGTTGCCTTCGAACACCGCGATCAGAGCGTGCTTGCGCATGCGTTTGTCGCGCATCAGGCCGGACAGCCGCGCCTGCTCGGTGGCCAGTTGCTCCTTGTAGTCGTCCTTGCCCAGTGCCTGGGTCATGTCCAGGCTGGCCAGCAGACCGCGATTGTCCAGGCTGGAAGCCAGCGGTGCCGCATGCGGCTGCAGCTGGATGCGCTGCGGGTTAGCCAACGCCGCCTGCAGGCCTTCGAGCAGAATGCGTCCGACGGTGAGGCTGCGGTAATAGTGATCGACACCCTCGACCACATACCAGGGCGCATAGTCACGGCTGGTGCGGCGCAACACACGCTCGCCGTAGCGCACAAACTTGTCGTAGGTCTTCGACTGCTGCCAGTCCAGCGGGCTGATGCGCCAGCTGTGCAGCGGGTCGTCCTTGAGCGCCTCGAGGCGCGCCTTCATCTGTTTCTTGGACAAGTGGAACCAGAATTTGAAGATCAGCGCGCCCTCGTCGCAAAGCATGCGCTCCAGGCGCTCGGCGCCGTCGATGGCCTGGTCAAGCACCGCGTCCTTGAACTTGCCATGTACACGCCCCTGCAGCATCTGGCTGTACCAGTTGCCGAAGAACACGCCCATGCGCCCTTTCGGCGGCAACTGTCGCCAATAGCGCCAGGCCGGTGGCCGCGCCAGCTCTTCATCGGTCTGGATATCGAAGGTGCTGACCTGGATCAGCCGCGGGTCCATCCACTCGTTGAGCAGCTTAACCGTCTCGCCCTTGCCGGCACCCTCGACGCCGTTGATCAGCACGATCACCGGGAAACGAGACTGCTGCTTGAGTTCGTACTGCGCCTCCAGCAAGGCCTCGCGCAGCGCCGGCTCCTCGGCCTCGAACGTGGCCTTGTCGATACTGCGGCCGATTTCGGCGGATTCGAACATGCAATGACCTCCCTGGAATGGTCATCAGAGCCTAACGGATAGAACGCGACTTTGCCTGATAGCGGCTCGACACGGATTGACCTGCGCCGGGAAAAGCACGTGCACAGCGGTTAGAATCGCCGCCTGTTTTATCCGGAACTCCACCATGTCCGACGTCCACAACGCCCAGCTCGACTGGGACGAGCACGGCCAGCCGCTGTCGCGCAGCTATGGCGACGTGTACTTCTCCCGCGCCAACGGCCTGGAGGAAACCCGTCACGTCTTCCTCGCCCACAACCAGATCATCGAGCGCTGCCAAGCTCTCCCGGCGGGCGGACGACTGGTGATCGGCGAAACCGGCTTCGGCACCGGGCTCAACTTCCTCTGCGCCTGGCAGGCCTTCTCCGAGCATGCCCCGCATGACGCGCGGCTGCATTTCGTCAGCGTGGAGAAATTCCCGTTGGCCCTGGCGGATCTGCAACGAGCCCTGGCCCTGTGGCCGGAGCTGGCGCCCTACGCCGAACAACTGCTGGCGCAGTACCGCGCCATCCATCCCGGTTTCCAGCGTCTGCTGCTCGACGGCGGACGCGTGGCGCTGACGTTGATGATCGGCGACGTGCTCGACTGCCTGCCGCAGCTCGATGCCAGGGTCGATGCCTGGTTCCTCGATGGCTTTGCCCCGTCGAAGAACCCGGAGATGTGGACAGAGGCGCTGTTCAGCGAACTGGCGCGGCTGTCGGCGCCAGACGCCACGCTGGCTACCTTCACCAGTGCCGGCTTCGTCCGGCGCGGACTGATCGCGGCGGGTTTTGCCGTGGTGCGGGTCAAGGGCTTCGGCCACAAACGCGAGATGCTCGCCGGCCCATTCCAGGCACAGCAGATGCAGCGCACAGCGCCCTGGTTCGCCCGCCCGGCATTGCCGACAGGCGAACGCCAGGCCGTGGTGATCGGCGCAGGCCTGGCCGGTTGTGCCACGGCTGCCAGCCTGGCCGCACGCGGCTGGTGCGTCACTGTGCTGGAGCGCCACGACGATATCGCCCGCGAGGCCTCGGGCAACCCGCAAGGTGTGCTCTATCTGAAACTCTCAGCCCACGACACTGCGCTGTCGCGGCTGATCGTCGCCGGTTTCGGCCATACCCGCCGCCTGCTCGAGCGCCTGCAACGTGGCGTCGATTGGGATGCCTGCGGCGTGCTGCAACTGGCCTTCGACGCCAAGGAGGCCGAACGTCAGAGCAAGCTGGCTGCGGCCTTCCCGAATGATCTGCTGCATGCACTGACCAAGGATGAAGCCGAGCAACACGCCGGCATCGCCCTGCCGGCCGGTGGCCTGTTCTACCCGGACGCCGGCTGGGTGCACCCGCCAGCGCTGTGCCGGCAACTGGTGCAACACCCGCTGATCGAACTACGTCCCTATCAGGAGGCGCTGAGCCTGAGTCGGCGGGATGATCGCTGGCGCGTCGAGGGCCACAACGGCGTGCTGGCCGAGGCGCCGGTTCTGGTATTGGCCTGCGCCGCCGAGATCGGTCGCCTACTGTCCGATGCCAACCTGCCGCTCAAGCGTATTCGCGGGCAGATCAGCCGCCTACCCGTCAGCAAGTCCAGCAGTGCACTGCGTACCGTGGTCTGTGCCGAGGGCTATGTCGCACCACCACGTGAAGGCGAACACACCCTGGGCGCCAGCTTCGACTTTCACAACGATGATCTGACGCCCAGCGTCGCCGAGCACGCTGGCAACCTCGAACTGCTAAGGGAGATTTCTACGGATCTCGCCGAGCGCCTGGATGTGCAGACGCTCGACCCTGCCACTCTGCAAGGCCGCGCAGCGTTCCGCTGCACCAGCCCGGACTACCTGCCATTGGTAGGCCCGCTGGCCGAGCAGCAGGCCTTCAACGAGGCCTACGCGGTGCTGACCAAGGACGCCCGCCAGGTGCCGGAAACGCCCTGCCCCTGGCTACCCGGCCTGTACATCAACAGCGGCCATGGCTCGCGCGGGCTGATCACCGCACCGCTGTCGGGCGAGCTGATCGCCGCCTGGCTGGAGGACGAACCGCTGCCAGTGCCGCGCGGAGTGGCCGAGGCCAGCCATCCCAACCGCTTTATGCTGCGCAAGCTGATTCGCGGGAGCTGATAAGCACGGTAGAGGCCGGTGCGCACGGCGCACCCTACCGAGTTGACCGCGCCGGGGTAGCCAAAAAGAGCCACCGTACGTGTAATGCTGTTCACATAAGAAATGGTCGAGCGCGATCAGTCCCCTCGCCCCTCTGGGGAGAGGGTTAGGGCGGGCCGCGTTCGGAGAGGGGAAAACTACCAGTTTGCGGTGCTGTCAGCCCTCTCCCCCAGCCCCTCTCCCATAAATGGGAGAGGGGAGCCAAACGCATGCAACCTTAAGTGAACAGAATTACCACCGTACGTGGCCCTTTCGTAGGGTGCGCCGTGCGCACCGCAGCCAACCAGCGCTTAAGCCCTGGCCTCGACAAGCACTGGCTTGGGCTTACGAAATACCAGCACGTTGCCCAGCATCACCAGGCCCAGGCCGAGCAGCGCCGGGGCCGTCCATTGGTAGCCCTCGAGGAATACCGAGATATTCAGCGCCACCACCGGGAACAGCACCGTGCAGTAGGCGGCGCGCTCCGGGCCCATGCGCCCGACCAGGGTCAGGTAGGCGGTAAAGCCGATCACCGAGCCCGGAATTGCCAGGTAAAGCAGCGAGCCGACATAGCGTGCGCTCCACTCGAAGGCGAACGGCGTGCCGCTGACCAGGCAAATGCCTGCCAACATCAGCGCGCCATAGAGCATGCCCCAGGCGTTGGTGGTCAGCGGTTTGAGCCCGGCCTTCTGCTGCAGGCTGGAGAGCATGTTGCCGGCGGAGAAGCACAGCGTACCGCACAGTGCCAGGCCAATACCCAAAAGGCTTTCACGACTGGCTTCGTGCCCCGCCAGCTCAGGCCAGAACAGCAAGCCCAGGCCGGCAAGCCCCAGCGCACCACCGAGCAGCACGTTGGCAGCGATACGCTGCTTGAAGAACAGCCGTGCATTGATCGCATTCCACAGGGTAGCGGTGGAGAAGATTACCGCGATCAGCCCGCTGGGGATCCACTGGCTGGCGGTGTAGAAGCACAGGAAGTTGAGGCAGAACAGGCACAGCCCCTGCATCAGACAGATGCCCTGGCCACGGCGATCCATCGACTGCAGGCGGCCGCTGAGCCAGAGCATGGCGAATAGCACTGCCGAGGCCAGGGCGAAGCGATAGGCGATGGAGGCGGCGACAGCTACCTCGCCCATCTGCAATTTGATGGCGATCCAGGTGGTGCCCCAGATCAGTACGGTAAGCAGGTAAAGCGACAGGTTCATCGAGAATCTCCCAAGACTGGAGCATAGTCTGGAAGCGATACGCGCTGGGCGCTTGCACAAAGTTGCGCATTTATCGCTGCGCCATCACTGCCTGCCATCGCGCTGCAGGCTTTATCATGCGGGCTTTATCAGTTAGGTCATTCTCACCGCATGCTTTCCGCTGTCGCGCGCTACAAACAACTGCTGTCCAGCGCCCTCGCCCGTTACTTCCCCCGCACCACCGCCTACCTGCGCGCCGAGCGCGAGGCTGCGCAGCCACGCAAGCCCGTGCGCAAGCAGAGCAAGAAGAAATCCACCGGGAACAAGAAAGCCGGCAGTCGCAAGACCGCCAGCAGCAAGCCTGGCCCCGCCGGCATCTACCCCGCCACCCGGCTGAAGATCGAAGACGCTCAGGTACAGGCCATGCGCGAGCGCGTGGCCGAGGCGGTAAGCGCCGGGCTGATCGGCGCACCGTCGGACGAACAGTGGGCGATGATCCTCTGCCGCGCGCCACTGGCGCGCATCTTCGCCGGCGCCGGCTCGGGCAAGTCGAGCACTCTGGTACTGCGCGTGGTGTTTCTGCTTTGCCACCTGGAGGTCGAGCCGAAACGCCTGACGGTGATTTCCTTCACCAATACCTCCTGCCACGAGCTGCGCGAGCGCCTGCAACGCCTGCTCGACTTCTGGCACTACCCGCACGATGCGCGCCAGTGCGTGCGCACCTTCCACGCCGCCATGGCGACGCTGGCCAAGGAGCGCCTGGGCAACCCGCGTTGGTTCGAGCAACTGGACGATCCCAGCGACGAACCGGACAACCCGCTCGCAGGCACGCGCCTGCGTCCCGCACAACAGCGCCTGCTCAAGCAGGCCTACCAGAACGCCTACGCAGACGATGCGCGCTTTCGCGCCCTGACTCACCGCCTGCTCAAGCTACCGGCGCCCGAGGAGCCGCCACAGGGCAAGGCCAAGGCACCACTGGACGCCTGCAAGCTGCCCGGTGAATTCGCCGCTCTGCCGCTGTTCGAGTTGCTGCACGGGCAAATCGACTTCGCCGAGAGCCTGGGGATTCGCCTCGACCGCCTGGACATGAAGGCCCTGGGCTGTGCGCCGCGCGAACGTGATTTCATCGAAGCCATGCAGCGCTTCCACCAGCACTTCAACGCCCTGCTGCACAACCAGGGTTTGATCAGTTTCAACGGCGCGTTCGCGCAGCTGAGTGAGCGACTGAGCAGCGACGGTGGCAAATCTGGCCCCGCCCTGATCGCCTTGAGCCACCTGCTGATCGACGAATTCCAGGATATCTCGCCACAGATCGTGCTGTGGCTGCAGGCCGTACACCGTCGCCTGCACGCAGCGGGCGAACGCATCAGCCTGATGGCCATCGGTGATGACTGGCAATCGATCTACGGCTGGCGCGGCAGCTCGCCGGAGCTGTTCATCGACTTCGACCGACACTTCCCCAGCCGGGGACGCGGCAAGAGCACCACCCTGCTGCTGGGCACCAACTACCGCAGCATCGAGCCGGTGATTCGCGACGGCGAGAAGGTGCTGGCCGAGGTACACAACAAGCAGGCCAAGACCTGCGTCGCGGCCAAGGCCATGCAACCGGGCGACCATGGCGTCAGGCTTATCCAGCGCTTCGACCTGGCCAGCGGCCTGCCGGCGCTGCTCAAGGAAATCACCGCGCAGTGCCAGCACGTCAGCCAGCGCCCCAACGCCGATCGTACCGCCGTGCTCCTGCTGAGCCGGCGCAACGAGCCGCTGCAACAGGTGCGCGCGCAACTGGACAAGGCGCTGCCGGTAAAAACCATGACCATCCACCGTGCCAAGGGGCTGCAGGCCGAGGTGGCGATCATCCTCGACGACTGCCTGCCGGCGGACAAACACCCGCTGCGCAACGCGCTCTACGCCCAGTGTGGCTTCTTCGCTGGCAGCTACGACCAGGCCATGCAGGACGAAGCCCGGCGCCTGGCCTATGTCGCCATCACCCGCGGCGTGAGCCGAGTGTTGTGGTACACGCGCAAGGCCCAGGGCGCCACGCAGTGCTTGGCAGCGAGCCGACCTATCGCGCAAGCTTCAGGCTGATCGGCACTTCAGGCGTTCCCATGGACAAACTGCTGGCTCTGCGCACCTTCGTCGCCACCGTTCGCTGTGGTGGTTTTTCCGCTGCAGCGCGGCAACTGGGGCTGGCTACCTCATCGGTGACACGCGCAGTCAACGCCCTGGAGCAGGAACTGGGCTGCGTACTGCTCAACCGCAACACACGGCAGATCAGCGTCAGCGAGGCCGGGCGCGACTACTTCGAGCGCGCCCTGGCCATCCTCGATGCCCTGGACGAAGCCGACGCCGCCGTAGCGGACAAAGATGGCGAAGTACGCGGCCGCCTGGCCGTAAGCGTGCCGGTGGAGTTCGCCCGACGCATCATTGCCCCGCACCTTGGCAAGCTGCTGCAGCGACACCCACAACTGGAGGTGTCCCTGCGCGTCACCGACGAGGTGGTCGATCTGCTCAGCGAACGGGTCGACCTGGCGCTGCGCCTGGGCTCTTCCATTGTCAGCGACGACGTGGTCAGCCAGCGGGTCGGCAGCTTCCGCCGCTGGCTGGTGGCGAGCCCGCAGTACCTCGCATGCAACTCGCCCATCACTCAGCCTGACGCACTGCAGATGCACGCCTGCCTGCAGTACGACTACGGCAGCCCGGCGAACTACTGGCGCTTCGAGCAACAGGGGACGACGCTGCAGGTACCAATCAGCGGGCGCCTGCGCAGCAACAACGCCGATATCCTGCGCCAGGCGGCGCTGGATGGTCAGGGCATCGCGCTGTTGTCGGACTGGCTGGTACGTGACGACGTGGACAGTGGCACGCTGCAGCGCCTGCTGCCCGACTACGACATCGCACCCGGCCCGCACGAAGGCACCATCCACCTGTTGTATCTGCCGAACCATCGCGGCTCTCGGCGCATCGCCGCGTTCAGCGAGTTTCTCCAGGAAGTGCTGCAAGGCTGAGGGCTTTGCACAGCGCGCAACGCAGCGTTGCCGATCCGACGGATTCTCCACCAGGCGTTAGCTACCTAACCTTGCGCCTGTCGCTTCCTCTCATCGAGATCCCATCATGACTAGCCAGACCTCCTCACTCACGAGCGAGTCGCCAGCCCTGCCACAGGCACTGGTGCTGCTGTTCGCCCTGTGCTGCGGCGCGATCGTCGCCAACCTCTATTACGCCCAGCCGATCATCGAGCTTATCGCTCCGGACGTCGGCCTCAGCGCCGAACGCGCCAGCCTGATCGTTTCGCTGACGCAGATCGGCTATGCGCTCGGCCTGTTGTTCCTGGTGCCACTGGCGGACTTGCTGGAAAGCCGTCGGCTGATGCTGATCACCACCGCCGCCGCCCTGCTCTGCCTGCTGGCCGCCGCCTTCGCCAATCAGCCGGATCTGTTCCTCGGCCTGGCGCTACTGATCGGGCTCAGTTCGGTCTCGGTGCAGATGCTGATTCCTCTGGCCGCCAACCTGGCGCCGGAAGCCAGCCGTGGTCGCGTGGTGGGCAATATCATGAGCGGTCTGCTGCTGGGCATCCTGCTGGCGAGGCCGCTAGCCAGTGTGGTAGCCGGCGAATTTGGCTGGCGCGCGGTGTACCTGATGGCAGCGGCTCTGATGCTGGTGATCACCCTGGTGATCGCCACCACCATTCCGCGCCACGCCCCCAGCCACAAGGCAAGCTACGGGCAACTGCTGGCCTCGCTCGTTCACCTGCTGCGCCGCTACCCCACCCTGCGCCACCGCGCGCTTTATCAGGGCCTGATGTTCGCCAGTTTCAGCCTGTTCTGGACGGTCGCACCGCTGCAACTGGCGCGTCATCTGGGCCTGAGTCAACAGAATATCGCCCTGTTCGCCCTGGCCGGTGCCATCGGCGCGGTGGCGGCTCCCATCGCCGGGCGTCTGGCCGATGCCGGCCACACCTGGCGCGCCAGCCTGGTGGCGCTGATCCTGGCACCGTTGGCTTTCGCACCCAATCTGCTGGACACCGGGCTAGGCTGGATCGGCCTGATCGCCACCGCCATCGTGCTGGATTTCGCCGTGCAGATGAGCATGGTGCTGGGCCAACGTACGATCTACGCTCTGGAGCCTCAGAGTCGCGCGCGGCTCAATGCGCTGTACATGACCAGCATCTTCGTCGGTGGAGCCATCGGCTCGGCGCTGGCCAGCCCGGTCTACGAGCGCTTCGGCTGGTCGGGCACAGCCTTGCTGGCCGCCGGACTGCCGTTGCTCGCACTGCTGGTATTCATTGGCAAAGAGAAGTGATGAGCAGCGCGATACAAAAATCGCGGGCAACAAAAAACCCGCCTAAGCGGGTTTCTTCCCAACCATCCGACATCCTGTCGGTAGCCATCTTGGCCTGGTCATCGTCCTTGATCCTCAGCGTTCCGTCGCTGCAGGGGATGTGCGTAGATTAGAGATCGGCCCTCGATGGCAACAGTGGAGGTTGCCGCCTCAGCGTGTAAGCCTTTCGCCATAGCCAGTCGATTCAGCGACCGATCATACGTGCCAGCACATCCTCGTCGCCCTGGCGGCGGTGGATGAAGGCCATGGCCGCATGGCCGATCACCATGAACAGCAGCAGCCACCCCAGGTTGCCATGCAGCAGGCTGGCAGGCGCGATCATCCATTCGATCTTGCCATCGAACCCCGGCATGACGGTCATGCCGAAGGCGACGAACTCACGGCCCGAGCCATACTGGCGCAGCAAGGCGATGAAGGGGATGACGAACAGCAACCCATACAGTGCCAGGTGACCCAAGCGGGCCAGGGCGCTGACCGCCGCAGGCCGGCGGTTATGGCTGTACAACGCCCAGAGCAGGCGGATGACCACCAGTACCATCAACACCAGGCCCGTGGCCTTGTGCGTGCTCCAGGCGAACTTGTCCAGTGCACTGTCTTCCAGCAAGGAGTGGGCAAGAACGGTGACGAACTGCCACCCCAGCAAAACGGCCATGCCCCAATGCAGCAAGCGTGTAACGGCGCCATAGCGCTGTGCGGAATCATGCAGATTCGACATCGTGGTTTCTCTCCAATGTCATCAACGAAAACGGTAATCAGGTCGGGCAGCCAAACGCCGCGGTCCGTGCAAAGACCCGATCCAGACGCAATGGTGCCGTTCCGCGGGGCTCGGGGTGCGGCTGCAGATGTTAACGGGTATGTCAGAAAGGCATCACGGCACGCCCCCGGCAGGCGGGGGCGTGCCGGATGATCAGGCGTCGCGCAGCGCTTCGCGCCAGGCGTGGTGTTGCGGCTCCTGCCAGATACGCGCATGCAGGCGCGCCATGCCGTCAGGATCGTTGAGCAGACGCCAGCGGGTGGCCTCTACCTTGCCTTCAGGCCCGGCGTTGAGGATTTCATCGATTCGCTCATCGCGCAGCGCTTCGGCAGCCGGCACCACCTTGGCGTGGCGGGCGCGGGCCATGGCGCAGACCAGGGCGTTGTAAAGCGGATCGACCACCGCACGGAGGAAACCCCGATGCAGTGCACGTGAGCTGTTCAGTTGCTCGTACTCGGCGGTGTTGCTCAGCTCCACCGGCACCTTGTGCTCTTCCGGAATTAGGAACAGCTTGCTGCGCCGTGCTGCCAGGCCCGGTGCCGTGCGGCTGGTCAACACCGATACCACTGGCGACAGCACCAGCGACACGACGATGGGCGCCAGCCACCAGAGGAAGTCCGGGTTGAGCCAGGCCACCAGTGCCGTCCAGCTGATACCGATCAGCACCTGGGTACCGTGACGGCGGAAGGCCTCGCTCCAGGGCGTGGAATCATCCACGCGCTGCGGCGAATTCCACTGCACCGACCAGCCGAGGAAGGCGGCGGTGACGAACAGGCTATGGAACAGCATGCGCACTGGCGCCAGCAACACCGAGCAGGATGCTTCCAGCAACATCGACAACAACACCCGCGTGCGGCCGCCGTAAGCTTCCGCACCCTTGATCCAGATCAGCAGCACGCTGAGAAGCTTGGGCAGGAACAGCAGGGTCATGGTCGCCGAGAACAGCGCCACGGCCTCCTGCGGCTGCCACCGCGGCCACAACGGGTAGAGCTGGTTGGGCTGCAGGAAGTACTCCGGCACCATCAGCGTGTGAATCGCCAGCAGGCAGGTCGACAGCACCAGGAACAACAGCCAAAGCGGCGCCGACAGATAGGACATGACCCCGGTGAGGAACACCACGCGGTGTACCGCGTGCATGCCGCGCACCAGGAACAGACGGAAGTTCATCAGGTTGCCGTGGCACCAGCGACGGTCGCGCTTGAGTTCGTCGAGCAGGTTCGGCGGCAACTCTTCATAACTGCCCGGCAGGTCGTAGGCGATCCATACTCCCCAGCCGGCGCGGCGCATCAGCGCGGCCTCGACGAAGTCGTGGGAGAGGATTGCACCGGCGAAGGAACCGGTGCCCGGCAGCGGCGCCAGGGCACAGTGCTCGATGAAGGGTTTGACGCGAATGATCGCGTTGTGGCCCCAGTAGTGCGATTCACCCAGCTGCCAAAAGTTGAGACCAGCGGTGAACAGTGGCCCATATACGCTGGTAGCGAACTGTTGCAGGCGCGCGTAAAGGGTGTCCATGCCCGAGGCCTTGGGCGCGGTCTGGATGATGCCGGCGCCCGGGTTGGCCTCCATCAGACGCACCAGACGAGTCAGGCATTCGCCGCTCATCACGCTGTCGGCATCGAGCACTACCATGTAACGGTAGTTGCTGCCCCAACGACGGCAGAAGTCGTCGATGTTGCCACTCTTGCGCTTAACCCGACGGCGACGACGGCGATAGAAGATATGGCCGAAGCCTTCCACCTCACGGCACAACTCCATCCACGCCTGTTGTTCTGCCACGCAGATATCCGGGTCGTTGCTGTCGCTGAGGATGAAGAAGTCGAAGTGTTCGAGCTGCCCGGTAGCCTTGAGCGACTCGAAGGTCGCGCGCAGACCGGCGAACACGCGCGGGACGTGCTCGTTGGCGATCGGCATCACCAGTGCGGTACGCGCCCGCGGCGAAATCGGCTCGTCGCCGCAGCTGCTGGCGGAAATGCTGTAGCGGTCACGCCCCTTGAGCAGCTGGAAGAAGCCCATCAGCGCGGTCCAGAAACCCATCGACACCCAGCAGAACAGCAGGGCGAACAGCGCCAGGATGCTGGTTTGCACCACGTACGGCAGGATCTGCCGCGCCGACTCGCGCAGCGGCTGCTCGAAGACCAGGCCCAGGTCGACCAGCGACCAGCCCTGATAGGGCAGTACCGACTTCATGTACCAGGTGGCAACCACGGTCTGCACGATCATCAGTACCAGCAGCGCGGCGCGGCGTACCGCAGCGACATGACGCCAGCGTGCTTCGGCGAAGTCCTCGCTTTCGCGCGTGCGTGGTCGCGGCGCGGGCTTCTCGCCCTTCAGGCGGCGCCAACCGCGCTGCAGGATATTGGTCTGCCAGGGTTCCGGCACCATGCGCGTGCGCTTGATCGGCGGGGTCGAATCGATGGTCGGACGCCCCTGATGATCCTGCACGATGCGGCAGCCGCGCTCTAGCGCATCCGGCCAGCCCAGCGCCAGCCGCGCTGGCACTGACTCGAGCATCTCGCGGGTTTCTTCCTGGGGCTCGGCGGTGACCTGATCGTCCTCGTGCAGGGCGCGATGCAGTGTCGCAAGATCGCCGCCCTCCTCTTCGACTCGGCTGGCCAAAGCCTGCTGCCGCTCGTGATCGAGCGGCAGTTCGCCCAGGTAATCCTGGATCTGTGTAGCGTCTAGGGTGTTATTCATGGGAAGGCAGCTGATAGCTCCAGGTTTCCGACACAGGCTTGCCGTCCTCGACCAGCGCGGCACGCATCTCCACCGGCTGCGCCGGGTTCTTCACCTTGACCCGCAGCATCAGGCGCCAGCCCTTGCTCACCGGGTTATACCGCAGGCTGTCTTCCAGCAACTCGGCGTTGTCATCGACGCTGACCTGCACCTGCGGCGCGGCATCGGGCGAACGCTTGGCCAGTTCCTCACCGACGAAGTCGACCACCAGCGCGGTGCTGCCATCGGCCTGACGAATCAGGTTGGCCTGCTTGATGTCGCCCTCGGACAGACGGGTCTGGCTGACCATCGCCAGTTGCGGATCATGCAGCTTGGCATCGTCACGGCTGAAGTGTAGGCGATAGGCCACATCCAGCGACTCCCCCTGCGCCGGCAGCTTCTCCGGGCGCCACAGGGCAACGATGTTGTCGTTGGTTTCGTCCGGGGTCGGAATCTCCACCAGCTCGACATGACCAGCCCCCCAGTCACCGACGGTCTCCACCCAACCACTGGGACGCAGCTCGTAGCGGTCGTCGAGATCCTGATACTGGTTGAAGTCGCGACCGCGCTGCATCAAACCGAAGCCGCGCGGGTTGTCGATGCGGTAACTGCTGACGTTTAGGCGCTGCGGGTTGTTCAGCGGACGCCAGATCCACTCGCCATTGCCGGCGGCGATGGCCAGGCCATCGGAGTCGTGCAGTTGCGGGCGGTAGTTCGGGCGCGGCCACGGCTGGTTGGCACCGAACAGGTACATGCTGGTCAGCGGAGCGATGCCGAGCTTCTCGACGTTCTCGCGCAGGTAGACCTTGGACTGCACGTCGAGCACGCTGTCGCGGCCCGGCTTGATTTCCATGCGATAGGCACCGGTGGCGCGCGGCGAGTCGAGCAGTGCGTAGATCACCAGGCTACGGCGATCCGGTTGCGGCTTCTCGATCCAGAACTCGGTGAAACGCGGGAACTCCTCACCGGACGGCAGTGCCGTGTCAATCGCCAGACCGCGAGCTGAGAGGCCAAACACCTGGCCCTTGCCAACGATACGGAAGTAGCTGGCACCGAGCACGCTCATCACTTCGTCGTGCCGGCCATTGGCGTTGATCTCGTTGATCACCTTGAAGCCGGCGAAGCCGAGGTCCTTGAGGTCATCGGGGTTCAGGTTGAGGTCGCCGAAATCGAACATCGACGGGTCGTACTTGATCTCCTGGGTGCCTTCGGCAGTCACTTCGTTGATTTTCACCGGTACATCGAAATGCATGCCCTGGTGGAAGAAATACAGCTGGAACGGCGTCTTGCCGTCGCGCCAATGCGCTTTCTCCTCAAGGAAGCGAACCTTCTGGTAGCCGGCGAACGGCAGTTCGCGCAGCGAAGCCGGCAAACGGCTTTGCGGGGCACTGTAGCGTTCGGCAGCAAGCTCCTTGGCCTTGACGGCCACATCATCCAGCTCGAAGGCCCAGCTCTGGGCAGCGAACAGCAGAGGGAGCACACAGAGGGCCAGCTTGCCGGCCTTGCCCATACGGGCTCCAGAACAACGACTCATCGACACACAGCCTCCAGGGCAACACGTACTGACAGGCAGCGACAAGCCCACGGGCGGCCGCTGCAGAAAGTTGAAATCAGGCGAATGGTACAAAGGCAACGCGAGCACAATGCAGACCGCCAACCGAACGGCGACGTCTCCGCATGCGCGGATTCTTTCTGCGCATTATTACCAGATCGTGAAGTCCGGCACAGGTGCTCGCGCGAGTATATTTTTCGCCTCCTTGGGCCACACCCTCATTGGCGTGGCAACAGTTCGAAACGCGCCTCCTGCACGCTCTCCGAATCCAGCCCCAGCTGGACACGGAAGGCACCTGGCTCGCTAACTTGCTGCAGGCTGGCGTTATAGAAACGCAGCATGGCTTCGTCGATCTCAAAACTCAGCTCACGCGTCTCACCTGCTTCAAGCTTGACCCTCTGAAAATCCTTGAGTTCCTTCACCGGACGGATCACCGAAGCGGCCTCGTCATGCAGGTAAAGCTGTACCACGGTGGCGCCAGCCCTGGGCCCGGCGTTCTTCAGGGTGACACTTACGCGAATCTTCTCACCCGGTGTCATACGCTCGGCGGACAGCTTGGGCGCCGAAAGCTGGAAGTCGCTGTAGCTCAAACCATAGCCGAATGGGTAAAGCGGGCCATTGGGCTCCTCGAAATACTGCGAAGTGTAGTTGCCAGGGGTGCCTGGGGTGTAAGGGCGGCCCAGACGCAGGTGATTGTAGTAGGTGGGAATCTGCCCGACCGAACGCGGGAAAGTGATCGGCAGCTTGCCGGAGGGGTTGTGCTCACCGAGCAGCACATCAGCGATGGCATGGCCGCCCTCGATGCCGCTGTACCAGGTCTCCAGCATCGCGTCGGCGTTTTCCTTCTCCCAGCCGAGCGCCAGCGGGCGGCCGTTCATCAGCACCAGTACCAGAGGTTTGCCGGTGGCCTTGAGCGCGCGCAGCAGGGCCTGCTGACTGTCGGGCAGGTCCAGGCGAGTACGGCTGGACGACTCGTGGGACATGCCCCGCGCCTCGCCCACGGCGGCGACGATGACGTCAGCCTGGGAGGCGACGCGCACGGCTTCCTCCAGCATCGCCTGCGGCGTGCGCTTGTCGAGCACCACTTCCGGGCGGTCCCAGTTGAGCTGGTTGAGGTAATTGATCACATGGGCATCGTCGGTGACGTTGGCACCGACGGCGTAGAGCAGCTTGCCCTGGCCCTTGAGCGCCGCCTCCATGCCCTTGCGCAGCGTCACCGCCTGCTCGGCCACGCCGACTGCCGACCAACTGCCGAGCATGTCCACCGGCGAGTCGGCCAGCGGGCCGATCAGAGCGACAGTGGTCTTCCTGCTCAGGGGCAGCGTGTCGCCATGGTTTTCCAGCAGCACCAGCGAGTCGCGCGCCATGGCCCGTGCGTCGGCACGATGCAGGCGGCTTTCGGCATTGACGTCGGCAGGATCGTCTTCGGCACGGCCGATGCGGCGGAACGGATCGTGGAACAGGCCAAGGTCGTACTTGGTGTTCAATACATGGGTGACGGCTTCATCCAGGACGCTCTGCGGCACCGCGCCGCTGCGCAGCAGCGCCGGCAGCTCCTGATCGTAGAGCGTGTCGGCCATGCTCATGCCGACGCCTGCAGTGATGGCCAGGCGCGCCGCCTCGCGGCCATCGGCGGCCACGCCATGGCGCAGCAGCTCGGTGATCGCGCCGTGGTCGCTGAGCGCCACACCCTTGAAGCCCCAGTCACGACGTAACAGATCGCGCAGCAGCCAGGTGTTGGCCGAGGCAGGCACACCATTGATCGCATTCAGCGCCACCATCACCCCACCGGCCCCAGCATCGATGGCGGCGCGATAAGGTGGCAGGTAATCCTGGTACATGCGCATCGGGCTCATGTCGACCACGTTGTAGTCACGCCCGCCCTCCACCGCACCGTAAAGAGCGAAGTGCTTGACGCTGGCCATGATGCGTTGCGGATCGCTGGGGTCCTTGCCCTGATAACCGTGCACCATCGCCGCAGCGATACGCGAAACCAAGTAGGGGTCCTCGCCGAAACCCTCGGAGGTGCGGCCCCAGCGCGGATCGCGGGAAATGTCCACCGTCGGCGCGAAGGTCATGTCCAGGCCGTCGGCGCTGGCTTCGAAAGCCGCCACCCGGGCACTGTTCTCGATGGCCGGAATGTCCCAGCTGGACGCCAGGCCCAGACCGATGGGAAAGGTGGTGCGATGGCCGTGGATGACGTCGTAGGCGAAGAACACCGGGATGCCCAGACGACTGCGCAGTGCGGCCTCCTGCATCGGACGGTTCTCCGGGCGTACCACCGAATTGAAGGTGGCGCCGATGCGCCCCGCGGCCATCTCCTCGCGGATGCGCTCACGCGGCATGTCGCCGCCAATGCTGATCAGGCGAAGCTGACCGACCTTTTCCTCAAGGGTCATGCGCCCGACCAGGTCGGCGATGAAGGCCGATTTATCATCGATGGACGGAGCGGCAGCCAGCAGGCTGGGGGTGATCAGAACGGAGGCGAGAGCGAACTGGCGCAGGTATTTCATCGGGAGCGGCATCCGGGATGCAAATCATTGTTTGAATGGCCGCCACGATACTCCGAGTCCTCGCGCCGCGCCGCGGGTTAGTGCAAAAAAACTTAAGCACCAGTCAAAGGCGTTCCAGAGATTACGACCCCAGACTTGCGCAAACTTGCGCATTTTTTTTGCCGATGCTGGTTTTGCCTGGCGGCAGGCGTAGCATGGCTGCATTCGGGAGAAGGTAATGGCGCAATTCGAACATCTTCAGGTATTCCAGAGCATGAGTCGCTCACCCAACGCGCGCCTGCACGCGATGGCTGAACTGGGCAACGGCATGGCAGTGGCCCGCTGGAGCAATGCCCATGACGCACGCGACTACCTCGCCCCCAGCCATCACACGCTGTCCTGCTATCTCAGCGGCGGTACCGGCACCTTTCGCCGCGAGCAACCCGGCAACAAGGGCGCGCCGGACAAGCTGTGCATCCTGCCGGCCGAGCACGAGTCGGGCTGGATCATCAACGGCGAGATCCAGCTCGCCCACCTCTATATAGAGCAGGAGCAGTTCGCCCTCGGCGCGGTCGCCCTGCTCGACCGCGAACCGCGCAGCCTGCAGCTTGAGGAAGCGACCTTTCTCGAAGATGCCGAGCAGGCGGCGCGCTTTCGGCAACTGTGCATCCTGGACTGGCAGGAACCGGGCGAACGCCTGCTGGCCAGCAGCCTGGCCCACCAGTTGCTCGACCATGCCCTGCTCAACCAGGTTGGCCAACGTCAGGGCCTTCGTTTCAAGGGAGGCCTGGCTCCATCGCAACGTCGGCGTGTGCGCGAGTTCATCGAGCAGCATTTGGAGACGCCACTGCCGCTGAGCCAACTGGCCGCACTCTGCGCGCTGTCCGAATACCATTTCGCGCGTATGTTCCAGAGCAGTTTCGGTTTGCCACCGCATCGCTACGTGCTGGCAAGGCGTCTGGCTCGCGCCTGCCAGATGCTGCGTCAGGCACAACCCTCGCTGAGCGAGGTGGCGCTGGCCTGCGGTTTCGCCAGCGCCAGCCACTTCAGCAATCGCTTCCGCCAAGCTCTGGGCGCCACGCCGCGACAGTACCGCGCGGCCTTTCTCTAACCGACCCTCCCTGCCCGGACGGATCGGACCACCCTACTCGTCGGCAATCTCTGCGCCACGCCTGCTAATCGCCGCACAGCTATGCGAAAATCTGCGGCTTTGCATTGCCACGGCCCAGTCATGCGCCCATCCATTGTTGCCACGGGGCTTCGTTGATGCCCCTGGATATCCACCAGCTACGCCAGGAAGACTGGCGCTCGGAGTTCGGTGCCGGTGACCTGCGTCGCGGCCACGGCTACGCCGAGGAAAAGCGCAGCAAGCTGCTCAGCCTCAAAGACAACAGCCTGCTCGCCAATTGCCGCGGCTCGGCCGGGCAGACCTATCAGCAGCGCATCACCCTGCATCCCTATGGACGCAAATGGAGCGTGACCGGCCACTGCAACTGCCCGGTCGGCTTCAACTGCAAGCACGTGGTCGCCGCGCTGCTCACCCTTGAGGCCCAGCAACGCGCCGGCAGTGACCTCTCCGACATCATCGTGGCGGACAAGGAGCTGGCGGAAACGCGCCTGGAAGGCATCGCGCCCACCGCCATCCTCAGCCTGGGCAGCCAGGTGCGTGTACATTTCGACGCACGCAAGGGGCGCATGCAGGAGCAAACCCAGCACCGTGCGGCGCTGGCCTTCGACTACGCCGGGCACAAGGTCTTCGGCAAACCGCCCAAGGACCTGGTCAAGCGCCTGGACGAACACAGCAACCTGCGCCTGATCCGCGACGGCGCTGCCGAAGCCGCCCTACGCAAGCGCCTGGAAGGCCTCGGCCTGCAGGTGGCGTTGCGCCAGAGCGAAGCGCTGCCGGCCGAAGCCGGTGAGCCGTTCGAGCTGGAGCGCGAGCGCGACTGGCTGGACTTCGTCCAGCGACAGCTGCCGCAATTGCGCGCCGAAGGCTGGCAGATACACATGCGCCCGGACTTCCAGTACAACCTCGCCGAGGTCGACGACTGGTACGCCGAGGTCGAGGAAGACCCGCAGCAGAACTGGTTCGACCTGGAACTGGGTATCGAAGTCGAAGGCCAGCGCCTGAGCCTGCTGCCGATCCTGCTCCAGGCCATTCGCCGTACGCCCTGGCTGCTGGCACCCGAAGCGTTGGCGCAACGCGCCGATGAGGATCGCCTGCTGGTCAGCCTGCCGCAGGGCGGCAAGCGCATCGCCCTGCCCTTCGCCCGCCTCAAGCCATTGCTGGCCACGCTCGGCGAGCTGTATTTCCGCGACCCTGGCGAAGACCACCTGCCGCTGCGCCTGGGTCGCGCCGACGCCGCACGCCTGGCCGAACTGGCGCACGGCCCGCAGCTAAGCTGGCAAGGGGGCGATGAGTTACGCGGTTTCGCCCAGCGTCTGCAGAACCTGGCAGTGCGCGAGATTGCTCCACCCGAGGGTTTGCAGGCCGAACTGCGCACCTATCAGGTGCAGGGCCTGAACTGGATGCAGACCCTGGCCGAACTGCGCGTCGGCGGCGTACTGGCCGATGACATGGGCCTGGGCAAGACCCTGCAGACCCTGGCGCACATCCTCTGCGAGAAACAGGCCGGACGCCTCGACAAGCCCGCGCTGATCGTCATGCCTACCAGCCTGATTCCCAACTGGCAGGACGAAGCCGCGCGCTTCACCCCGCAACTGCGCGTACTGGCCCTGCATGGCAGCAAGCGCAAGGTGCTGTTCGAGCAGATCGCCGAGCACGACCTGATCCTCACCACCTACGCTCTGCTGCCGCGCGACCTCAAGGCGCTGAACCAGCAGCGCTATCGCCTGCTGATTCTCGACGAAGCGCAGAACATCAAGAACCCGCGCAGCAAGGCAGCCAGTGCCGCCGCACAAGTGCAGGCCGACCTGCGCCTGTGCCTGACCGGCACGCCGCTGGAAAATCACCTGGGCGAACTCTGGTCGCTGTTCCATTTCCTCATGCCGGGTTGGCTGGGCGATGCCAAGGCCTTCACCCGTGACTACCGCACGCCCATCGAAAAGCGTGGCGACACCCAGCGCCTCAACCACCTGAACGGGCGCATTCGCCCCTTCCTGTTGCGCCGCACCAAGGAGCAGGTGGCCAGCGAGCTGCCGCCGAAGACCGAGATCACCCAATGGGTCGAGCTGACCCAGTTGCAGCGCGACCGCTACGAGACTCTGCGTCTGGCCATGGACCAGAAGGTACGCGACGAGATCGCCCGCCAGGGCCTGGCGCGCAGTCATATCGTCATCCTCGAAGCCCTGCTGCGCCTGCGCCAGAGCTGCTGTGACCTGCGCCTGCTCGGCGAGGACGGCGGCCAGCTGACGGCCGCCGACTCGGGCAAGCTCAGCGCCCTGCTGGACATGCTCCAGGAGCTGGTCGACGAAGGCCGCCGCGTGCTGCTGTTCTCCCAGTTCACCTCGATGCTGGCACTGATCGAAGCAGAGCTGCAGGCGCGCAAGATCGCCTACGCCAAGCTGACCGGCAGCACCCAGGATCGACGCACGCCGGTCGAGCGCTTCCAGGCCGGGGAGTTCCCGGTGTTCCTGATCAGCCTCAAGGCCGGCGGCAGTGGCCTCAACTTGACCGCCGCCGACACGGTGATCCACTTCGATCCCTGGTGGAACCCGGCCGCCGAAGCCCAGGCCAGCGACCGCGCCTATCGCATCGGCCAGGACAAGCCGGTGTTCGTCTACAAGCTGATCGCCCGCGGCAGCGTCGAAGAGAAGATCCAGCTACTGCAGCAGGCCAAGGCCAGCCTGGCCAGGGGCGTGCTCGACGGCGGCAGCCAGGGCCAGTGGCAACTGAATGAGGACGACCTGGCGGCGCTATTCGCGCCGCTCGGCTGACAGCGCAACGGCGACTCAATCCGAGGTATCGTCGCGCTCGGCCTCGGCATCCTCACGGTTGCGCGCCTTGCTGCGGGGGTGCGGGCCGGCCACGGCCGGAAAGCGCGACGAGGCGTAGCGCACCACCAGAATCGCCAGCGCCAGCAGCAGGATCGCCCCGGAAACCATCACCACGCCCCAGCTCGGCTTGTGGGTGTGGGAGATGTCGGAAATCAGCAAGCGGGTCAGCGCGGTGATCGCCACGTAGATCATGAAGCGGATCGGCATGTGGTTGGTCTTGAAATAGATCCCCACCATCGCCGCCAACTCCAGATAGATGAACAGCAGCAGAATGTCATCGACCGTGATGTGGCCCTTCTCCAGCATGCCGATGAAGGCCATCACTCCCGCCCAGGCCGTGATAGCCCCAATGGCGAACAAGGCCAGGTAATGAAAGGCCTCCATCAGCAGATTGCCCAGCGACTCCGCCAGACCGTGCATGTTTTCGCGCAAGCGCTCAGCCCAATTCATCCTTCAACTCCCCACGAGACCTGGCAAACCACCCCGAATCCCCACCTCGGGTATTCGCAGGAAACAATCATGCAGGAAAAAGACCAGCCCGAGGATGCCGCTGCGATGTGACGATTTGGCACGCTCCAGCCGACCGCGACGAGGCTGAAACTGACATCACAGGCTCGCCAAGATACCCCGACGCGTCGCACACTGCGGCATCGCCACTCTCAATGAAGGATCCCCCATGCGTCTTTTCTCGCTGAGCACCGCATTGTCGTCCGCCATGATCGCCCTGGTCAGCCTGCCGCTGCAGGCGGCCGCACCGGCACAACAGAAGACCCAGGTACCGGGCTACTACCGTATGGCACTCGGTGACTTCGAAGTCACCGCTCTGTATGACGGCTACGTCGACCTGCCTGCCAGCCTGCTCAAGGGCATCGATGACAAGGACCTGCAATCGCTGCTGGCACGCATGTTCGTGGCGTCCGAGAAAGGCGTGCAGACTGCGGTCAACGCCTACCTGATCAACACCGGCGACAACCTGGTGCTGATCGATACCGGCGCCGCCAAGTGCTTCGGCCCGACTCTCGGCGTGGTGCAGACCAACCTCAAGGCATCCGGCTACCAGCCGGAGCAGGTGGATACCGTGCTGCTCACCCACCTGCACCCGGACCATGCCTGCGGCCTGGTCAACGCCGACGGCAGCCCGGCCTACCCCAACGCGACCGTGGAGGTGCCGCAGGCGGAGGCTGAATTCTGGCTCGACGAGGCGACCATGGCCAAGGCCCCCGAAGGCATGCAGGGCATGTTCAAGATGGCGCAACAGGCAGTCGCACCCTATGCCAAGATGAACAAGCTCAAGCCCTACAAGAAAGAAGGCGAATTGTTGCCTGGCGTCAGCCTGGTAGCGAGCCCAGGACACACGCCCGGACATACCTCTTACCTGTTCAAATCGGGTGGACAGAGCCTGCTGGTATGGGGCGACATTCTGCATAACCACGCCGTGCAGTTCGCCAAGCCTGAAGTGGTCATCGAGTTCGATGTCGACAGCGACCAGGCCAGGCAATCCCGCCAACGCATCCTGGCCGAAGCGGCCACAGACAAGCTGTGGGTCGCTGGTGCGCACCTGCCCTTCCCCGGCCTGGGCCACGTACGCAAGGAAGCCCAAGGCTACGCCTGGGTACCCGTCGAGTTCAGCCCAATCCGTAGCGACCGCTGAATTCTCGACACTCGCTGCTGGCAAAACGGTAGCGAGTTCTTTATGCTTGGATTACTGTATAAATAAACAGCTACCAACAGACACGCATGAAGGCAGATGAGGTGATGAATGGCCGTCGAAGTGGTGTATCGCAGCAGTCGCGATCCGGAGCGCTTGTTCATGGATAAGGCCGAAGCCGACCGTTACGACAAGATGCTGGAACTGGCCGAGCGCCTGAGCGAGGTCCTGCACAAGGCGGTTCCATCCTTGAGTGAGGAACAGGGCGAGGAGCTGGGTATCTTCATGGCCAAGAATCGCGACGTCTTTGCCAAGGCGTTCAAGAGCCAGCCGGACGCGCTCGACGAACTGGAAATCGACACCGCCAGCGAGTGATCAAGAGCAGCGGCCCCGTTCCTCCAACGGGGCCTCGACCTATGCGTGACTGACGGGATACTGCGCTGCGGCCTGCTCCAGCCAGACCGGCAAGTCTCGCCGCTTTACACCCTCACGCCGGGCACGGGCCAACTGTTCCAGCATGTATTGACGCTTGTGCTCGTTACCTTCGGCGAAAGACAGCGCCAGGTCACGATCGGTCCACTGACGAATGCGGCGAAACAGCCACCAGTGAAAGTAAAGGCCGGCTGCAGTGGTGACGACGATGATGAAATAGTCCATGGTGAATCCTCCTTTCACCACGCTAATCGAGCCTGCAGGCAGCGCCAAGTGCGGCATTGCCGCAGGCGATGGAGGCAGGTCCATGATCCGCTGCAAACGGGTTTATCTCGAGGCCGAAGCAGGCGATGGTCAACGCGTCCTGGTCGACCGCCTGTGGCCTCGCGGTATGTCCAAAGATGCCCTGGCGCTCGATGAATGGCTACCCGATGTCGCGCCCTCCACTGAACTGCGCAAGTCCTTCGCCCACCGCACCGAGGCCTTCGAAGCGTTCCGTACGGCCTACCGCCGCGAATTGTGCGCCCACCCCGAGCACTGGCAGCGCCTGCTGCACTGGGCAACCAAAGGCACGCTGACGTTGCTCTACGCCGCGCGCGACGAAGCGCATAACAACGCAGGGGTACTGGCCGAATTTCTCGAAGAGGAGTTGCAGCGCCATGACTCGCCCAGCTCGCCAGTGTGCTACCAGGGCGAGTTCGACGGTCATTGACCACGTGGCAGCGGCAGGCTAGCCTTCGAACCTCTGCGACATATCCGAAGCTGTTTTCATGACCCTCATCGCGCATTGCCTCAACGATTTCGTCAGCGCCGCCTATCGCGCCGCTGCCGACGGCTGTGCGCCGCCACCTGTCTGTCGCGCCGGCACGCCCCCACCGCCGGCTTCCGTCCAAGCGGGCTGATCCCGCTTTTTCCTCGCTCCGATCCATCGGCCATACCGATGCGTGCCCTTGCACGCGTGGAGCTCATGCGGATTTTCGACAGGTGTTCTCTCATGTGTTTCGATTCGACTTCCCTGCGCACCTATGGCGCGACGACTCTGTTCGTGCTGCTCTGGTCCGGCGGTGCGATCTTCGCTCGCCTGGGCCTGGACCATGCTTCTCCCTTCGCCTTTCTGCTGCTGCGCTTTGCCCTCGCTTTTACGGCGCTGGCGCTCATCGCCAGTCATTCCGGAGTCTGGCTGCCCGAACGCGGTATGCGTTGGGCAACTGCCAGGGCCGGCCTGCTGATGATCGGCGGCTACAGCATCTGCTACATGCTGGCACTGGCCGAAGGCATCACACCCGGCGTTTTGGCCACCGTACTCGGCGTACAACCCATCCTGACCCTCATGTTGCTGGAACGGCGCACGTCGCGACTGCGTGTGCTCGGTTTGTTCCTGGCTCTGGCTGGGCTGGCGATAATCGTCGCGGACAGCCTGGTGAGCAGCGCAATGCCGTTGTCCGGCGTGTTTCTGGCTCTTGGAGCCCTGCTCTGCATCACCTGCGGCACCATCGCCCAGAAAAACCTGCGGCAGACACCCATGCGTGCCTTGCCGCTGCAGTACGGCCTCTGCCTGCTGGGTAGTCTGTTGCTGTTACCCAGCCAGGAGTGGCAGGTGCGTTTTGACGTCGGGCTGATCGTGCCGCTGCTGTGGATGGGGCTGGTGATTTCGGTGGGCGCACAATTGCTGCTGTACCGGCTGATCCAGGCCGGCAATCTGGTCAATGTCACCAGCCTGTTCTATCTGGTGCCGGTGACGACGGCGCTGCTCGATTACGGGCTGCTGGGCAATCGCCTTTCGGCCAGCGCGCTGCTCGGGATGGGCGCGATCCTGATCGGCCTGGCGCTGGTCTTTCGTTTCGCTCCCCGCCTGGATCGCCTCGGCTAGCGGCTAGGCACCGTACAGCAGGCGCTCGGCGAGGTAGTCGGCGACTCGCGCAGGGGAGCGTTTTTCAGCCTGGGCATGGGCGTAGATTTCGGTCAGGCGTCGACTGATCTGCGCCAGGTGCGCAGTGATCGCCGGTAGCGCCTCGCCGCGATGACGTAGCGCCACGTAAATCAGGCCGCCGGCGTTGAGCACGTAGTCCGGTGCGTAGAGAATGCCGCGCGCCTCCAACTGATCAGCCACCTCGGGGCTGGCCAGCTGATTGTTGGCCGCACCTGCCACCGCTGCGCAGCGCAGATGGGCGACCGTCTGCGCGTTTAGCACGCCACCCAGACCGCAAGGTGCAAGGATGTCGCAAGGCGTACCGAGCAACGCATCGCTGGCGACCGGATGCGCGCCCAGTTGTTCGACCGCCAGTTGCACGCGCCCGGCATCGAGGTCGCTGACCAGAAGTTCGGCGCCAGCGGCGTGCAGCGCTTCGGCCAGGGCGAAACCGACATTGCCCAGCCCCTGCACGGCAACCCGCAACCCTTCCAGATCATCGCTACCCAGGCGCGCCTGCGCCGTGGCACGGATACCCGCGAACACGCCCAGCGCCGTGTGCGGCGAAGGATCGCCCTCCTGGGTCGTACTGGTGACGTGGCTGGTGTGCTGGGCGATGCAATCCATGTCGGCGCTGGACGTGCCGCTGTCGACGGCGCTGATGTAGCGCCCGTTGAGCGTCTCGATGAAACACCCGAAGGCTTCGAATAGCGCGGCACGACTGGGCACATGCGCCGGACGGATGATCACCGCCTTGCCGCCGCCATGGTCGATACCGGCGAGCGCCGCCTTGTAGCTCATGCCCTGAGCCAAACGAATGGCGTCGGCAATGGCGCTCTGTTCATCGGCATAGGCCAGGTAACGGCAACCGCCGAGCGCTGGCCCGAAGCGGGTGTTGTGAATGGCGATAACGGCCTTGAGGCCGCTGGCCGGATCCTCGGCCAGGTGCAGGGCCTCGAGGCGGGCGGCTTGCATCATGCTGAACATGGCTGCGCTCCCGGTCGGACTTCAGGCCTCAGTATAGGAGAAGCCCACTGGACGACGCCCCTGACAGGGGCTACAAGAACAGAAGTCAGCGGAGAATGCGATGAGCCCACGCCAAGCCTGCCTGCAGTGCCTGCAACGCGATCCCCCCGCCCTGTTCGAGGCGGCGCTGTGGATTGCCGCCGAACACGATGACCGACTTCAACCCGCCCAGGTATTGAACGACCTGCATAGCCTGGTGCTGCAGGTCAGCGCCGGTCTCCCCGCTCTGCCCGCCCGCGACCTAGCCCAGCCGCTGCTACGGCGGCTTGCCGAACTGGACTTCCAGGAAGACGACGAAGGTGTCACACGGCCGCGCCACGCCCTGCTCCATGAAGTGCTGCGCCACCGACGCGGTCAGCCGCTGGCGCTCGCCCTGATCGCCCTGGAAGTGGCACGTCGCCTGGACATTCCCTTGCAGGGCGTGAATTTCCCGGGGCATTTCATGCTGCGCGTACCGGGTGCCGACCACCTGCTCGACCCGTGCGGTGGGCGCCGCCTGTACACCCGTGACTGCCGCGAGCAACTCTATCGCCAGATGGGGGCGAACATCGAACTCAGCGCCGAACACCTGCAAACGGGCGATGCCCAGGCCATGCTGCAGCGCCTGTCGCGCAATCTACGTCAGTTGCACATGCAGTGCGATGCCCCGGACGCCGCTCTCAAGGACGCCGAGCGCGTTCTGCTGCTGGGACCACCCAACCTGGCCGACCACCTGGCCCGAGCCGACGTCTATCGGCAACTCGACTGCCCGCAGGGCGAACGCTACGACCTGGAGCACGCACTGCTGTTCTGTGAAGAGGACGGCCTGCGCCTGAAGTTGAGCGAACGCCTGCGCAACCTGGCCCGTGTTCCGGCGATGCATTGATTCGAAGCAGGGGAATATCAGGCCGAAGCCGCCAGGCTGTGAAAGCTGAAGTAGTAGCGCAGGGCGTCGATCATCTCGACGTAGTCGGCAGGTGGTGCGACCAGCGCGAAGCCGGAGTCGTAGACACCTGGGTTGACGTCTTCGCGGCACCACTGGCAGTTGGCGGAAAAGTCGATGAAGTGAATGCCATGCTGGCCGGGAATCTTCAGGCGCATGTCGAAGCGCGCGCCCACCAGCATCGGCAGCTGACTGATCAGCATCAGGCCGTCGAGAGAGACGTTGCCGATGGAGCCCATCGGTTTGTCGGTAATGCGGTTGAACACCTTCAGGTAGTAGGGCAGCTGGTGGCGTTCGATTCGGCGCTGGCTACGCATAGCGGCAGATCGCTACAAAGGGTCTTGAGTATGGCCCTACTACGGCCGCTAAACCACCCTCAAGTACAGCGTTGGGCTATCCGCTCGCGCAGCTGGCGACGAGCGGCGTCTGTTTCATCATCACTGTAGTAGATGCGTTCACCGTTGGCGTCGGTGCGGTAGTAGCTGAAGCCTTCGGGAATCTGCGCCAGGCGCCGGCGCAGATCGCGACATTCACCGGCCCGCTCTTCGCGCTGCGCGGCTGCCGTGGCCGCTGCCTGCTGCTGCTCCTCGCGCCTGGCGTCATAGAAACGCTGCGTGCGCGCCTCACGCTCACGGGTGGAGGCGTCACGCTCGACCACCTGCGGCTTAACCTCCACGGTTTCAGCCCCTGCCACGGGGCGCTGAGCGAAATGCACGCGCCCCTGCTCGTCCGTCCAGCGATAGATCTCGGCTGTCGCCAACGTCGGCAGCAGCGCGGCGATCAGCAATAAGTGACGCATGTTCATCCTCCATGAAGGCCATGCGCCAGCTTATACCGCGTCGCGGTGCCAGGAAATGCCGGACGACAGAAGGCTCAGAGCGCGGCAGGACTGGCCTTGGCTGCCGTCGCCGGGCTGTGGTGGCCCAGTTGTTCCAAGGTCTGCAGGCGGGCACGTGCGCGGTAGGCGTATTCGCTGGCCGGGTAACGCGTGATGATGAACTGATAGGTCTGCGCCGCATCGACGAACAGGCTTTCCCGCTCCAGGCATTGGCCACGCAACAGGGAAATCTCCGGCTGCAGGTAGCTGCGCGAGCGGCTCTTGCGCTCGGCTTGTGAAAGCTCCAGCGCGACCTGAGCGCAATCGCCTTCGTTGTAGGCACGATAGGCGTTGTTCAGATGATGATCGAGCGAGACGCGGGTGCAACCTGTGGCAGCCACGGCCACGGCCAGAATGATCAGGGTACGCATGGGCAAGTCCTCCAATGAGTAGTGTATCGACAGCGCAGGGAAAAACTGAACAGCGACAAACCTCCGATGGGTTTTGCCGGCCGTACCTTGGCGCTGACTGGCGTGCTGACTAGACTGCGCCGCATCGGCCCATTCCGGCCAAGGAGCCCGCATGTCGCTCGCCCGCCTGCTTCCCCTCGTCATCGGTGCCAGCCTGCTTAGCGCCTGCGCCCCGACCACGCCGCTGTTCATCGCCCAGGTCACCACCAACGAGGTGGTGGAATACAAGGCGCTGAAGACCAAACGCATGACCGCCGCCATCGAAGAAGAAGGCGACCTGCTCACCTACAGTGCCCTGGCCATTCGCGACGCCCACAGCGCCAAGGCCGAAGCGCTGTATCTGGACGGCTACCGCGACCGCCAACTGAGCGGCGAGGTGCGTGCCATCGCTCTGTATCAGATCGGTCTGATCTACATGAACCGCTTCAACGAGCAGCGCGACGATGCCAAGGCGCTCAACTACTTCTACAAGGTGCTCAACGAGTTTCCCGCCAGCCAGGCCGCCAGCCGCGCCGAGGAGCGCATCGCCACGATCCGCCTGCGCGCTGACGAGCCGATCCAGCAGACGTCGCGCGAGCTGCTGGCGAACTGGCAACCGAGTCAGAATCTGGACTTGTACAAGCCCAGCCTGGACCCGGACATGACCCTGCTGTCGCGTCGTGCCGTGCTCAAGGGGCGCGTCGACGAAGCCGAGCAACTGTACCTGCTGGGCCTGGCCGACCCGCACGTGCCTGCGGACATCAAGGAAAAGGCGCTGTATCAACTGGCGCTGATGCACATGGCGCCGGACAATCCCGACGCCAACCGCGACAAGGCCATTGCCTATCTGCGCCGTCTGCTGGTGCAGTTCCCCAATGGCGAGCTGAGCGCCAAGGCCGCACGTCATCTGGACCTGGCGCTCAATCCGGGCCTGCGCTGACCCATATCAATGCCGCGCGCCGTCACCAGGTCTGTAATACCCATACAGCCCCCTGGCGAGGCCACTGCCATGAAACTACAACGACTGTTGGTCGTCATCGACGCCGAACACCAGCAACAACCCGCCCTGCAACGCGCCGTCGACATTGCGCGTCAGGTCGGCGCCGAGCTGCACCTGCTGAAGATCGAATACCACCCGAGCCTGGAGAGCGGCCTGCTGGACAGCCAGTTGCTCAACCGCGCCCGTGAAGCCATCCTGCGGCAGAGCCATGAGGCGCTACGCGCCAGCGTCGCCCACCTGAGCGATGAAGGGTTCAGAATCGAAGTGGACGTACGCTGGGGCAAACGCAGCCACGAGGAGATACTCGCCCGCGTTGCCGTGCTGCAGCCGGACATCCTGTTCAAGTCGACCCACCCCAGCAGTGCACTACGACGCCTCTTGTTCAGCGATACCAGCTGGCAACTGATCCGCCGCTGCCCGGCGCCACTGTGGCTGGTGCACGATGCCAAGCCCCGAGGCCAGAGCCTGTGCGTCGCACTCGACCCGCTGCACAGCGCGGACAAGCCTGCTGCCCTCGATCATCAGCTGATTCGCACCAGCCAGGCGCTGCAGGCCGCGCTCGGCCTTCATGCCGAATACCTGCATGCACAGGCACCACTGCCACGTTCGCTACTATTCGACGCCGAGGTAGCGCAAGCCTATGACGACTACGTGAACCAGTGCAGCCGCGAGCACCGCGAGGCCTTCGACAAGCTGATTGGCCAATACGCCATCGATCGGGCGCAGGCCCACCTGCTGGACGGATTTGCCGAAGAAGTCATTCCAAAATTCGTGCATGAGCACAATATCGGCCTGCTGGTAATGGGTGCCATCGCCCGCGGCCATCTGGACAGCCTGTTGATCGGCCACACCGCGGAGCGGGTACTGGAACGCGTCGAGTGCGATCTGCTGGTGATCAAACCGGACGGCAAAGGGTAGTGCACAGGAACAATGACTACAGCTGAATGGCGTAGTAGCCTCCCTGGCATAGTTCACTAGGGAGTTCGTGCATGACCTTTCGCCGCACCAAAATCGTCGCCACCCTGGGCCCGGCCAGCAGCTCGCCGGAAGTGCTGGAGCAACTGATCCTCGCCGGTCTCGACGTGGCCCGTCTGAACTTCTCCCACGGCACACCGGACGACCACAAGGCCCGCGCTGCCCTGGTCCGCGAACTGGCTGCCAAGCACGGCCGTCATGTCGCCCTGCTCGGCGACCTGCAAGGCCCGAAAATCCGTATCGCCAAATTCGAGAACAAGCGTATCGAGCTCAAGGACGGCGACCTGTTCCGCCTCTCCTCCAGCCACTCGCGCACCGCCGGCACCCAGGAAGTGGTCGGTATCGACTATCCGGCGCTGATCCAGGACTGCGATGTCGGTGACGAACTGCTGCTCGATGATGGCCGCGTGGTCATGCGCGTCGAGCTCAAGGGCGCCGACGAGCTGCATTGCCGCGTGGTGATCGGCGGCCCGCTGTCGGACAACAAGGGTATCAACCGCCGCGGCGGCGGCCTGACCGCACCGGCGCTGACCGACAAGGACAAGGCCGACATCAAGGTCGCTGCCGAAATGGATCTGGATTACCTGGCCGTGTCCTTCCCGCGCGATGCCGCCGACATGGACTACGCCCGTCGCCTGCTCACCGAAGCCGGCGGCACCGCCTGGCTGGTGGCCAAGATCGAACGCGCCGAAGCCGTGGCCGATGACGAAGCCCTCGACGGCCTGATTCGCGCCAGTGACGCAGTAATGGTGGCCCGTGGCGACCTGGCCGTGGAAATCGGCGACGCCGAGCTGGTCGGCATCCAGAAGAAGATCATCGCCCACGCACGTCGCCTGAACAAAGCGGTGATCACCGCTACGCAGATGATGGAGTCGATGATCCACAGTCCGATGCCGACCCGTGCCGAAGTTTCCGACGTGGCCAACGCCGCGCTGGACTACACCGACGCGGTGATGCTGTCGGCCGAAAGCGCCGCCGGTGAATACCCGGTCGAAGCCGTGCAGGCCATGGCCCGCGTGTGCCTGGGCGCCGAGAAGCACCCGACCAGCAAGCAGTCCAGCCACCGTCTGGGCCGCACCTTCGAGCGTTGCGACGAAAGCATCGCCCTGGCGACCATGTACACCGCCAACCACTTCCCGGGCGTCAAGGCCATCATCAGCCTGACCGAAAGTGGCTACAGCCCGCTGATCATGTCGCGCATCCGCTCGTCGATCCCGATCTTCGCCTTCACCCCGCATCGCGAAGCCCAGGCCCGCGTGGCGCTGTTCCGCGGCGTCTACACCGTGCCGTTCGACCCGGCCTCGCTGCCGGCGAACAAGGTCAGCCAGGCGGCTGTGGACGAGCTGCTCAAGCGCGGCGTCGTGGAACCCGGCGACTGGGTCATCCTGACCAAGGGCGACAGCTACCACGGCACGGGTGGCACCAACACCATGAAGATCCTCCACGTCGGCGATCAGATGGTGTAATCCAGATGTGAATGCAAGAGGCCGCTCTTCGAGCGGCCTCTTCGTTTCTGTCTGTCAGGTGCGGACGAAATAGGCAATGGCGATCAGCGTCAAGCCGATCAGTACCAACCACAATGTGCCATCGATCAGATAGGGAAAACCCATCAGCCCCAGGCCACAGAGAAAAGGCACGGGCTTGCTCTGGCGCCGCCCATAGATGACGAATCCCAGGCCAATGCTGCCGAACAGCAGGCCCCAGAGCAGTGCGGCACTGTCCATCAGGCGAACCTCGTGAAATCCGCCGGGCGCCGTTGCATGAAGGCGGTCAGCGCCTCGATGGCCTCAGGCGAACGCAGTCGCTGACCGAACAACGCGCCCTCCTCCTCAATCACCCTGCGCAACTCCTCACGCCCCGGCGCGCGCATCAGGCGCTTGCTGTCGACAACCGCCGACGGCGCCAACTGGAGGAAACGCTGCGCCATCTCACGCGCTTTGCTCAGCGTCGCAGCGCCGTCGTCGAGTGCCTGGTTGGCGAAGCCCCAGGCCGCCGCCTGCTCCCCCGTAAACGCCTGACCGAGCAACAGCAACTCGGCAGCACGCGCGTGGCCCAGCAGGCGCGGCAAGATCAGACTGGAGCCGTATTCCGGGCACAGTCCCAGGTTGACGAAAGGCATCTTCAGCTGTGCGCCACGGGCGACGTAGACCAGATCGCAATGCAGCAACAAGGTGGTACCGATGCCCACCGCCGGGCCGGCCACCGCGGCGACCACCGGCTTGCTGAAGTCGAACAGCGCGCGCATGAAATGGAACACTTCACTGTTGAGCCCGCTCGGTGGCGCCTGGATGAAATCGGCGACATCGTTGCCGCTGGTGAAGCAGTCCTCGCCACCAGTCAGCAGTACCACACGCACGCTTGGGTCGCGCTCCGCCTGGTCCAGTGTTTCGGCCATGCCGGCGTACATGGCACGGGTCAGTGCATTCTTCTTGTCCGGGCGATGCATGCGCAGGGTCAACAGACCGCCGTCGCGTTCGATAAGCAGGTGTTCGCTCATGCCTGGGCTCCAATGGATACGATGCAAGCACCGGCGTCGAACCTGACCGGCACAGCCTACGCGCGAGTGAGAAAGACGTCGGCGAGCATCTGGCTGCGCGGCAAACCGGCCATGTAGAGGCGCCGCGCGAAACTGTCGACCGTCTCTGGATGGCCGCAGAGTAAGGCGAGGGTCTGTCGTGAAACAAGGCGCAGTTCGGCCAAAGCAGCCGGCAGCTGCGCCGCCGTCACCAGCTCCACCTGCAGGTTGGCATGCTGCTCCGCCAGCGCCTGAAGCTCGCTGGCCAGATAATGCTCCACCGAGTCATGCGCCACGTGCAGCAAGCGAATGGCACCCCGATGCTCCTGACGCAATGCCTCACGCAACACCCCGTACAGCGGCGCCAGCCCGGTACCAGCAGCCAGCAACCAGAGCGGTCGCGCCTGCCAGTCAGGGTCGTAATGCAACGCGCCGCCCCGCAATTCACCGAGGCGTAACCCATCACCGACCTGCAGGCGTCGCGCTGCATCACAGAACGCACCAGGCATGCGGCAATCGAGATGAAACTCCAGCCAGTCGTCTTCGCCCGGCACGCTGGCCAGCGAATAAGGCCGTGCCACTCCCTGCTCGCTCCACAGCAGCAGATGCTGCCCGGGGCGATAGCGCAGCGGCCGCGCCGGCTGCAAACGCAGGCGCAAGACCTGCGGACTGGGCCAGTCCAGGGCGATCACGTTCGCTGCCAGGCCGTCGCGCTCTGGGTCGAAGGGCTCGACCTGCAGATCCCCCTCTACTCGACACTGGCAGGCCAGGCGCCAGCCCTCTGCGCGCTTGTCGGCCGCCAGCGCTTCGGGTTGCAGGTCCAATGGCTCGCCGTCCACACAACGCACCAGGCAGGCGTGACAACTGCCGGCTCGGCAACTGTAGGGCACGGCCACACCACCACCGAGCAATGCATCGAGCAAGTTGGTTTGTTGGGCGACCTGCAACAACTGGCCACCGACACGCAGCTCAGGCACCCGCACGCTCCCAGCTGGCATCGCAACGATTACGGCCACCGCGCTTGGCCTGGTAAAGCGCCTGGTCGGCGCGCTGCAGGGCCTCGTCGAGATCATCGCCAGCGACCAGCAGCGTCATGCCAGCGGAAAGACTGAGCGTCTCGAGCTTCACCCCCACCGGCTCGGCCTTGGCGAACGCCTCGCGCAGCCGCTCGCAACAGGCAGTGAACTGGTCGGCATCGGTATTGGGCAGTAGCAGAACGAATTCCTCACCGCCGTAGCGGGCAACGATATCGCCGTCACGCAGACAGGCACGGGCTACCGCGGCGAAGGTCTGCAGCACCCGGTCACCAGCGGCATGACCATGAGCATCGTTGATTCGCTTGAAATGGTCCAGATCGATCAGTGCCAGGCCGTGCTGACGGCCATGCCCTAGATGCTCCAACTCGCGGCTGGCCAGGCGCAGGAAATGGCGGCGGTTGAACAGCCCCGTCAACTCGTCGGTGGCGACCAACTCCTCGAGCTGGCGCATCATCCCGCGCAGGGTGTCCTGATGCGCCTGCAAGGCAAACCTGCGCTGGCGCATGCGTTTGCGCATGGCCTGCACGTAGCTGGAGAACAGGCACAGCCAGACCAGCAGGATGAACAGCACCCACACCTGCAGCCAGGCCATGCTCGGGTCCACCAACTGCATGCGGTAGGCCTCCACCAGCACCATCGCGGTGAAACCGAAAAAGCCGAAGGCCGCGCATCGTGCGAATACCCGGGGCGGCAACTGGAACACGCCGAACAACAGGATCAACACGTAGAAGACCATCATCACGCCGCGTGCGCTGTCGAACAGCGCCAGCACCGGCGGCTGCCAGGCCAGCGCCACCAGCACCTGGGCCTCGGTCAGGCTGGGGTCCTCGTATCGCAGATTGCGCCCGGAAAGAAAAAGCCAGAGGAATACCAGCTGACTGCCGAACACGCCGAGGCTCAGCCAGACGGCCGTGCTGATGGAGCCGAGAAACAGACCATTGAATACGGCGAACCAGCAGACGAGCGCCATCATCGCGTAGGTAGCGAAGGCCATGGCGAAGCGTTTGAGCAGTAGGCTTTGCAGGCTGCGCTGCGTGCCCCGACGAGTGGTTGAGCTCATGGGCTCCATCCCATACTGGCATCTGGCCTTTACTCTACCCCTGTGATCACAGATTGCCTAGCGAGCCGATAACCGCCCACCCAGCTAGCATCATCGACCTTAGGCGGCTGTGCCCTATACGACCGGCGCGGTATACTGCCGCGCCTTTTTTGTTGCTGCCCTGTGTGGCGGCCACCTAAGCAGACCGTCGCGAGCGACGTGAAAATCGCTCCCGACAGTTTTTCGCCGTTGCGCCGGGTCGTTGTCCGGCGCTTCCTTGTTGATGTTCCCTGATAGAGGAGCGCCCCAATGACCGTGATCAAGCAGGACGACCTGATTCAGAGCGTTGCCGACGCACTGCAGTTCATCTCCTATTACCACCCCGTCGACTTCATCCAGGCCATGCACGAGGCCTACCTGAAGGAAGAGTCGCCGGCCGCCAAGGACTCCATGGCGCAGATCCTGATCAACTCGCGCATGTGTGCCACTGGCCACCGCCCGATCTGCCAGGACACCGGCATCGTCACCGTCTTCATCAAGGTCGGCATGGACGTGCGCTGGGACGGCGCCACCATGAGCGTCGACGACATGATCAACGAGGGCGTGCGTCGCGCCTACAACCTGCCGGAAAACGTCCTGCGCGCCTCGATCCTGGCCGACCCGGCAGGTGCCCGCAAGAACACCAAGGACAACACCCCGGCGGTGATCCACTACTCCATCGTCCCCGGTGACAAGGTGGAAGTGGACGTCGCGGCCAAGGGCGGCGGCTCCGAGAACAAGTCGAAGATGGCCATGCTCAACCCGTCCGACTCCATCGTCGACTGGGTGCTGAAGACCGTGCCGACCATGGGTGCTGGCTGGTGCCCGCCCGGCATGCTCGGCATCGGTATCGGCGGCACCGCCGAGAAGGCCGCGGTGATGGCCAAGGAAGTGCTGATGGAGCACATCGACATCCACGAACTGCAGGCTCGCGGCCCGCAGAATCGTATCGAGGAGCTGCGTCTGGAGCTGTTCGAGAAGGTCAACCAGCTGGGCATCGGCGCTCAGGGTCTGGGCGGCCTGACCACCGTGCTTGACGTCAAGATCATGGATTACCCGACCCACGCCGCCTCCCTGCCGGTGTGCATGATCCCCAACTGCGCCGCCACCCGTCACGCTCACTTCGTGCTCGACGGCTCCGGCCCGGCCTCGCTGGAAGCGCCGGATCTGGACGCTTACCCGGAAATCGTCTGGGAAGCCGGCCCGAGCGCGCGCCGCGTCAACCTCGACACCCTGACCCCGGAAGACGTGCAGAGCTGGAAGCCGGGCGAGACCGTCCTGCTCAACGGCAAGATGCTCACCGGCCGCGACGCTGCGCACAAGCGCATGGTCGACATGCTGAACAAGGGCGAGCAACTGCCGGTGGACCTGAAAGGTCGCTTCATCTACTACGTCGGCCCGGTCGATCCGGTCGGTGACGAAGTGGTTGGTCCGGCTGGCCCGACCACTGCCACACGGATGGACAAGTTCACCCGTCAGATCCTCGAGCAGACCGGTCTGCTGGGCATGATCGGCAAATCCGAGCGCGGCCCGATCGCCATCGACGCAATCAAGGACAACAAGGCCGTGTACCTGATGGCCGTCGGCGGCGCCGCTTATCTCGTGGCCCAGGCGATCAAGAAGTCCAAGGTGCTGGCCTTCGAAGAACTCGGTATGGAAGCCATCTATGAGTTCGAAGTGAAGGACATGCCGGTGACCGTCGCGGTCGACACCAACGGCGAGTCCGTACACATCACCGGCCCAGCGATCTGGAACAAGAAGATCGCCGAAAGCCTGGCGGTGGAAGTGAAGTAAGCGTCAACGCTGCAAAGCAAAAAGCCCGGCCATGTGCCGGGCTTTTGCGTTTTCAGGGCATGAATCCGCAGCCCGTCAGGCGTCCTGCAACAGTTGCCGGCCACGCGTCAGGTAACTGTCCATTTCAGCCTGGGGCACCATGCTGCCACCCGTTGCCCAGACCAGATGCGTCGCCTGCGACATGCGCAGCGGCGTCAGGCCCATGCGCTGGCGGTAGCCCTGCTGCTCGCCCAGCACGTGCAATACGCCCGGCATGCCGGCCAGGGCCGAAGGCTCCAGCCGCTGGCCCTCGGTCTGTTCCAGCAACGCCAGGTAGCGGAACAGCTGTTCATCGCTGACCGTGTAGTAACCATCAATCAGTCGCTGCATGGCGCGGCCGACGAAGCCCGATGGTCGACCGACTGCCAAGCCATCGGCCGCGGTACGGTTGTCGATACCGAAATCCTGCACTGCCAGCTCTTCATGTCGGCCGGTGTGCACGCCGAGCAGCATGCACGGCGAGTGCGTCGGCTCAGCGAACAGGCAGTGCACCGCATCGCCGAACGCCAGCTTCAGGCCGAAGGCCACGCCACCCGGCCCACCGCCGACGCCACAGGGCAGGTAGACAAACAGCGGATGCTCGGCATCGACCACGACACCGGCCGTCGCCAGTTGCTGCTTGAGGCGTTCGCCGGCCACCGCGTAGCCGAGGAACAGGTGCCTGGAATTTTCGTCATCGACGAAGTGGCAACGCGGATCGCCTTCAGCCTGCCGCCGCCCCTGCTCCACGGCAACGCTGTAGTCGCTGGCGTACTCGACCACGGTCACGCCATGGGCGCGCAGCTTGTCCTTCTTCCACTGACGCGCATCGGCGGACATATGCACCGTGGCCTGGAAACCCAGGCGCGCGCTGATGATGCCGATGGACAGGCCCAGATTGCCGGTAGAACCGACGGCAACCTGATAGCCGCCGAAGAAAGCGCGCATCGCGTCGCTGTCGAGGCAGGCGTAATCGTCATCGAGGCTGAGCAGCCCGGCCGCCAACGCCAGCTCCTCGGCATGCTTGAGCACCTCGTAGATACCGCCGCGGGCCTTGATCGAACCGGAAATAGGCAGGTGACTGTCGCGCTTGAGCCATAGCGCGCCAATCTCGCCTTCGCCCTGGATCTCTGCACTCAGCAAGGCCTGCATATGCGGCAGAGGCAGAATGTCCGACTCGATGATGCCGGCGCTCGCGGCCGTCTGCGGGAACACTCGGGCCAGGTAAGGCGCAAAGCGCTCCAGGCGCGCGCGGGCCTCAGCCACATCCGCAGCGCTCAAACCGACATCACCCAGTGCCTCGGCAACGGGCGCCACAGCCGGGTTGAACCAATGAATCTCGCGCAGGGCGATCAGCTCGTCGAGCAGCGGAAACTCGGCACGCCATTGCCCAAGCGATTGGCCAAGGATCATGCGGTATTCCTCATAGCAGGCAGTGAACAGCGCGCATTAGACGATGCCCTGGCCGATCTGGCAAAGGTCGCGGCATCGGCCAGCTAGCGGAACGATAACGGCCTGCGGGAGGCCTAAGCTGAAAAATCGCCCAGGAGTTGCCATGACCTTTTCCATCATCGCCCGGTGCCCGCGCAGCGGACAGTTCGGCGTCGCTGCAGCCACCGCCATGCCCGCCGTCGGCAAACTGCTCAGCCACGCCGCAGCCGGTTCCGGCGCAGTGGCGACTCAGGCGCAGGTCAACCCATACCTGGGTCTCGATGGCCTGGCTCTGTTGCGCCAGGGTCTTTCGGCGCAGGAAGCGCTGGAGCGACTAAAAGATACCGATCCCTGCATGGAGCTGCGCCAGTGCGCGCTGATCGACGCTCAGGGCGACAGCGCCTGCTGGACCGGCGCAAAGTGCATTCCCTGGGCTGGCTCGCTGACCGGCGAGCAATTCTCCGTACAGGGTAACCGCCTGGTCGGTCCGCAGGTGCTGGATGCCGTCGCCGACGCCTTTCGCCAGACGCAGGAACGTCCGCTGATCGAGCGTCTGATCGAGGCGCTGGCAGCCGGTGACCGCTGCGGTGGCGACCGGCACGGCGAATCCTCGGCGGTGATCTACGTGGTCGATCAGGAGGCGTATCCGCTGTGGGACATCCGCGTCGACCACCATCTCGACCCAGTGGCCGAGCTGCGTCGCCTGCATGACGTATTCGCCCGTGAAGTGCTGCCGGAGATTCTCGCCATGCCGACCCGCGACAATCCGGCAGGTAAGGCGGCGGAAGACTCGGTCTAACGCGCGGTGGTGCCGAAACGCCGCCGGTAATCGCCAGGCGACAGGCCCACCAGACGGGTGAAGACCTTGCGAAACGCGCCACTGTCGCGATACCCCACCTGCCAGGCCACCTGGTCGATGCTCTGGCGGGTGAACTCGAGCATTTCGCGCGCCTTGCTCACACGTAGCTGCTGGCAGTACTCGGTGGGCTTCAGCCCGGTGGCGGCGCGAAAGCGACGCAGAAAGGTGCGCTCCCCCAGCCCGGCACGCGCGGCCATATCGGCCAGGCTCGCCTCGGCGCCCTCCTCCCCCTGCAACCAGCGCTGCACGGCGAGCACTGCGGCATCGCCGTGATCGAGGCTGGGCGCGAAGCTGCTGAAATGGCGCTGCGATTCACGGTTCAGGTCCACCACCAGAAAGCGCGCGGTCTCGGCGGCGATGGTCGGCCCCAGCAGGCGAGTAACAATGGCCAGACCGAGATCGGTCCAGGCCATCAGACCACCGGCGGTGATCAGGTCACCGTCATCGATCACCATGCGTTCGGGCAGTACCTGCACCTGCGGAAAACGCGCCGCCATCTGCGCTGCCAACGCCCAATGGGTAGTCACAGTGCGCCCATCGAGCAAACCGGACTCGGCCAGTGCAAAGGCGCCGGCACAGACCGAAGCCAGCAGCACGCCGGCGCCGTGCTGTGCACGCAGCCAGTCACGGTACACGGCAGCGAGCGGCTGCTCGGCAGCATCGTCCAGACAGGGCGGCAAGATCACTACCTGCGGCGTACCCTCGGCCTGCGGCAGGCTGTCGAACATGCGCTGAAGCTGTCCTGTTTCATCGGCCTGCCAGTGACTGACCCGCAGCCGAGGCAGCCCCTCACGCCCCTGCCCGGCGGCCATGCGATTGGCCACCGCGAACAAATCGCCCAGGCCATACACCGCTGCCAGTTGGGCACCGGGGTAGCGCAACAGGCCGATCTCCAGACAGCGTTCGCTCATTGTCAGTTTTTCCCCGCAGATTGTCGGCCGCGCCCATCCTCGCAGGCGCGCCAGGGCGATAAGGTTTGCCGCACATCATCCCACGGAGACAACCATGAGCAAGCGCGCCCTGATCCTGATCGACATCCAGAACGACTATTTCGCCGGCGGCAAGTGGTCGCTCGAAGGCATGGAAGGAGCAACCGCCAACGCCGCCCGCGTGCTGGCGGCAGCACGCCAGGCGGACGATAAGGTGATCCATGTACGCCATGAATTCGAAAGCGCCGACGCGCCCTTCTTCGTCCCCGGCAGCGCTGGTGCGAACATCCATCCGCAGGTGCAGCCCCTGGCGAGCGAAGTGGTGGTGCTCAAGCATCGGGTCAACGCCTTCCTCGGCACCGACCTCAAGGCTCAGCTGGACGCCGCCGGCATCGAGCAGATCACCCTGGTTGGCGCCATGAGTCATATGTGTATCGACGCTGCAGCACGTGCCAGCAGCGACTTCGGCTACGCCACCACGGTGATCCACGATGCCTGCGCAACGCGTGACCAGGAATTCGAAGGGCAATCGATTGCGGCTGCTCAGGTTCACGCCGCCTATATGGCCGCACTGGCCTTCGCCTATGCGAGTGTGGTGTCCACGGAGCAGTACCTGGCCGGCTGAATCAGCTTGCCCCGAAGCGCTCCAGCTGCATCTCGCGCAAACGGCTGAGCGTGCGGCGGAAGGCAAAGCCGAGGTAGCCCTGGGTGTACAGCTCATCCAGCGCCACCTCGGCTTCGATATACATCGGCACGCGGCGGTCGTAGCACTCGTCGACCAGGGCGATGAAGCGGCGCACCGCATCGTCGTTACGAGACAAAGCTGGCAATTGCCGATCCCCGGCATCGACCCGCTCGGCACCGTCCTCGGTGCCACGGGCGATGCGCCCCTCGCGTTGCTCGCCCCCCAGGCGCGGCACTTCGCCAAGCAGGATGGCCGGGAAGCGCTCGCACAGCTCAATGAAATCGGCTGCGGCCAGCGGCTGTTCACACAGATCACAGAAGCGACACCATAGCGCCGTCGGGCTATGGCCGAGGGCCGAGACACGCCGGTGAGCCAACTCGACCGGCTCGCTGCTGATGGCTTGCCCCTCGCTCAGACGGGCAAACTGCTCGGCCAACGCCTGTGGCTGTCGCAGCCAGTAGCGCTGCACCTCTGCACCGGGATGCAGGCGATGATCTTGGTCGCCGTCCACCGTCACCACCTGCATATGCGCCTGCAGCGCGGCAATGGCTGGCAGGAAGCGCTCACGGTTATAGCCATCGGCATAGAGCTGATCCGGCGGCTGGTTGGAAGTGGCCACCAGCACCACACCCTGCTCCACCACCAGGCTGAGCAGGCGGCCGAGCAACATGGCGTCGCCGATATCGCTGACGAACAGTTCGTCGAAGCACAGCACACGCACCTCGCGCCCCAGCTCCTCGGCCAGCAGACGCAGCGGGTCGGCATTGCCGGTGAGTTGGAACTGGCGGCGATGCACCCACTGCATGAAGTGATGGAAATGCTGGCGCCGCGCCGGCACCCGCAGGCTGTTGTAGAAACTGTCCATCAGCCAGGTCTTGCCGCGCCCCACCGGCCCCCAGAGGTACACGCCGGGTGGGCATTCGCCGCGATGCACGGCCTCATGACACTGCTGTAGCGCCTCGACTGCTCGACGCTGTGCGGCATCGGCGACGAAGCCACCTGCCAGGGCCTGCTCGTAGGCGGCCAGCGGCGAGCCTGGCAATACCTCTGGCGCGTTCAACGCAGCACCAGCCGGTTGCCTTCGAACTGCTTTGGCCAATCGCGCCGGGTGAATACCTGGCCCTGCTCGCGCACGCGGCGCACCTCGGCCAGATCCAGCTCGGCAAACAGCCAGTGGCTGCGTGCGGGGCAAAGCTCCGCGCTCTCGGCGATCACGCCAGTGGCCGGCATGCCGTAGTCCGATGGCACGTACAGCGCGGCGCGGCCGATGTTCTCGTCCAGCGCCGGCGACCAGGGCGCCAGGCCAACCGTGGGCGACTGCAGCACGGCGATCTGGTTTTCCAGAGCACGAGCCTGAGCGCCGATGCGCACACGATAGAAGCCCGCTTCGGTATCGGTGCAACTGGGCGCCAGGATCAGGTCCACACCGGCCTCGGCCAGGGTGCGCGCCAGCAGCGGAAATTCGTTGTCGTAGCAGATCAGGATGCCCAGCTTGCCCAGCGCTGTGTCGAACACCTTGAGCCCGCTGCCCGCCGCAATCTGCCACTGCTCCAGCTCGAAGCGGGTCATCATCAGCTTGTCCTGACTGCCCAGGCAGCCCTCCGGGCCGAACAGCCAGGCGCGGTTGCGGTAGAGGCCATCATCATCCAGCACGGCCACCGAACCGGGTTGCAGATGAATCTGCAGCCGCTTCGCCAGGCTTTCGCACAGTTCCAGCCAGCGCGGCAGCAGCGCCTGAATACCCTCGATAGAAGCATGCAGGTCGCTGCGCTGGGCTTCCGGCAACTGCCCGGTCAGCACCAGCCCGGCGTATTCCGGCAACAGCAGCAATTCGGCGCCCTGCCCGGCCGCGTTCTCGCACAGCTCGGTCAGGTGCTCGGCGTAGGCGTCCCAACTCGTCAGCAGGTCGATGTGATATTGGCAGGCGGCAACCTTGATCATGAAGCGAGTTCCTTCAACCAGAATGACATGGGCTTGGCCGACTCCTCGGCTTCGTCCAGATCACGCCAATGATACTGGGTGTGCAGTTCGGGATGATGGCGATAGCCGCGGCGCACCCAGAAGGCGTCCAGCGGTTGGTAGTCGGCGGGGCGACGCGGGTGATCGGCCGGACGCTGTACGGCGCAGAAGGCGCACCAGTCGAAACGCCCCAACTGGCGCGCATGCGCCTCGCGCTCGGCAAAGAAGCGCACACCCAGGCCATGGCCGCGCCAAGCCGGCAACACCACCGACTCGGCGCAGTAGAAAATGCGCGCCGGATCCCAACCCGCCGATAAGAACGGCTGCTGGAACTCCAGGGTTTCATCGGCCAGCGGCAGCGCCGTCGAGGCACCGACCACTCGCCCCTCATCACGCACCAGCACGCACAGGCTATCGGCGCTGCGCACATAGGTGTCGAGGTACTCGGCCTCGTAGTCGAGGCTGCCGTCGTAGAGGTAGGGAAATTCGCGGAAGACCGTAATCCGCAAATGCGCCAGGTCTTCGATATGGGGGGCTATCTGCGGCCCCCGGAGCAATTCGATGTCCATCTGGAGTCGTTCGCCAGCAGCAGGGTGACGCCGGCGGCTATGCCGGCTCGAAGGCGCGAACTTATCATGCGTGCCAATCCACCACTAACCACGCTACGAAAGGAACTTAGCCATGACCGCCACCGAACTGGTACAGGCCTACTACGCCGCCTTCAACGCCGGCGACATGCCCACCTTCCTCGACCTGCTGGCCGAGGACGTGGTGCACGATATCAACCAGGGCGAGCGCCAGGTTGGCAAAGCCACCTTCGCCGCCTTCATGGACAAGATGAACCGCTGCTACCGCGAGCGCCTGGCCGACATAGTGGTCATGCAGAACGCCGCCGGCGACCGCGCCGCCGCCGAATTCGTGGTGCACGGCGAATACCTGGCCGACGACGAAGGCCTGCCACCGGCCAGCGGCCAGACCTACGTACTGCCGGCTGGCGCCTTCTTCGAGATCAAAAACGGCAAGGTCGCGCGCATCAGCAACTATTACAACCTGAATGACTGGATCGCTCAGGTTTGCTGAGTCACTGCCGCGCAGCCCCTAGTAACTGCGCCCCCACATCACGCTTGAGCAGCTCGTAGAGCACGGTGATGAAGAACTCGCGGCTGGGCTCATCGCTCAGCAAGCGAGTCGCCATGCTGTTATGGCTGCTCATGGCACCGACTATGGCCTCAACGGCGCGGATCGGCAGGTCAGCCTTCAGCGCCTGTTCGAGGTCGTTGTTGTGAATCTGCGCCATCACCACCGGATCGCTGCGCAGCGTCTCGGACACCTGTAGCGCCAGCATCACCTGATCGGTGTCGGAAACATCCTTGCCGAAGGCAGCGTTGAGGCGCTCGATCAGCTCGGTCAGGTACTTCTTCTCACGGTCGCGGGCCTCGCGCAGGCCATTGTCAGTAATACCGTACAGGCCGGGGCTTTCCCCCTGAACCGCCACGCCATCGAGACGCTCGCCCGCTTTGACTCGATAATGGCTGAGCTTGAGATCCCCCAGATCCACCTGCTCGGCGCCAATACCCTTGAGCCGCTTGCGCAGCAGGCGGGCGAAACTGGCGAAGGCCTCAAGGCTTGGATCGCCCAAGTCCACCAATTGCGCGATGTACTCGTAGCAACGGACGAACTTGGACAGGCTCTCGCTGAAGATCAGCAGTTCATCGCGCTGTTTGCAGTATTCCGCGCGCTGCGCATCGGCATAGGCTGCACCGGCTTCATCGCCCGCTTCTTCGGCCTTGAACAAAGCCCGTTCCCACTGTTCGATGGCATCGGTGAGGGTCTTGAGCTTGCCGTTGAATCGGTCGGTAGCCGGCTGGGTCAGCGCATAGAGTTTCTGGTGAGTGACCTTGGGATCGACGATGGCATCACCGAACGCCTCCACCTCGGCGCGCTCGTACAGGTGCATGCCATCCAAGCGCTGGCGGATGTCGAAGACGATGTTCGGGTCTTGAATATCGGCCATCCGCGCGTCGCGATAGAAGGTCTGGAAGGCTTCGAGAATCTCCTTGGCCTCGTTGGCGAAGTCGATGACGTAGGTCTTGTCCTTGCCCGGATAGGTGCGGTTCAGCCGTGACAGGGTCTGCACCGCCTCCACGCCGGAAATTTTCTTGTCCAGGTACATGGCCACCAGCTTGGGCTGGTCGAAGCCGGTCTGGTACTTGTTGGCGACGATCATCACCTGGTAATGCGGCGTGTCGAACAGCGTGCGCATGTCCTGGTTGCCCAGTTTGGCGTTGAGGTTCTGCTCATTGAAGGCATGCTCATCCGGCAGGCTGGCGGCCAGCGGCGCTTTCAGATCCGGGTCGAGGTTGGGCACATCACCGGAGAACGCCACCATCGCCCGCACATTGGCGTAGCCACGCCGCTGGCAGTAATCCTCCAGCGCCAGGTGGTACTTCACCGCTGCCGCACGCGAGCTGGTCACCACCATTGCCTTGGCCTGGCCGCCGAGCAGGTGGGCGACGTTCTTGCGAAAGTGCTCGACGATCAGTTCGACCTTCTGCCCGACATTCACCGGGTTGAGCGACAGCCACTTGGCCAGCTTGCGCCGCGCGCTCTTCTCGTCCACGCGTTTGTCGTCCACCATCTCGCTGCCGATGCGCAGCGCCACGTCATAGCTGGTGTAGTTGCGCAGCACATCGAGGATGAACCCTTCCTCGATGGCCTGCTGCATGGTGTACAGGTGAAACGGCACAGGCGGATTGCTCTCGCTCACCGGCAACGCTGGCTGGCGCGGGCGACCGAACAGGCTAAGCGTCGAATGCTTGGGCGTGGCGGTAAAGGCGAAATAACTGGCGTTGTTCGGCCGGCTGCGCGACGACTGCCAGACCGACAAACGCTCATCGCGCGAGAGCTTCTTCCACTCCTCCTCGCTCTGCCCGGTGAGCACGTAGCGCAGATCATCCGCCGTGCTGCCACCCGTGGAGCTGTGCGCCTCGTCGATGATGATGGCGAAGCGGCGATCACGCAGGTTGCGTTCTTCGAGAATGGCCTTCTGCGCATGGGGGAAGGTCTGCAGGGTGCAGACGATGATCGGCACGCCTGCCAGCATCGCCTCGGCCAGTTGCTTGCTCTTGGGCAGGCTGGATTGCTCGCGGTCGATGGCGCGCACCACACCGGCCTGGTGGTCGATCTGGCGAATCGCCTCCTGCAACTGCTGATCCAGCACCTGACGGTCGGTAACGACGATCACGCTATGAAAATACGGCTCGCCATCGGGGCGGCGCACGCGGATCAACGAATGCGCCGTCCAGGCGATGGTGTTGGTCTTGCCGGAACCGGCGCTGTGCTGGATCAGATACGGCTGGCCAACGCCCTCACGGCGCACCGCATCGATCATGCGCGTCACCCCGTCCCATTGATGGAAGCGAGGGAACACCAGGCGCTCCTTGAACCGGGTATTGCCGTTGGCATCCTGCTGGGCCTTGCGCTCCAGCAGTACGAAGCGATGGAAGATATGCAGCCAGTTGTCCTTCTGCAGCACGCTCTGCCACAGATAGCTCACCGGGTAATCATCGTCCTCGGCCTTGTTGCCGGCAGCACCGTCATTGCCCCGGTTGAAGGGCAGGAACACCGTCTCGGCTCCCGCCAGTTGCGTGCTCATGCGGATATCGCTGTCGCTCATGGCGAAGTGCACCACCGCGCCGCGCTTGAACGTCAGCAGCGGCTCGCTGCCACCGCTCTTGCGCTCCGGGCGACGATCCTGACGGTACTGCGCCATGGCAGCATCCACCGACTGGGTGAAATCGGTCTTCAACTCCACCGTGGCCACGGGTATGCCGTTGATGAACAACACCAGGTCGAGTTCGTCCGCTTTGTCCTGCGAATAACGCAGTTGCGGCACCACCCGCAGGCGGTTGGCGGCGTAACGCATGGCCACGGTTTCGTTGCGCGCATCCTCGGGCAGCGCCTGGCTCATGGCCAGGGTGCCGGCGCCCGCGATGGAAAACCCACTGCGCAGCACATTGAGCGTGCCGCCGTCGGTCTTGTTCTCCAGTTGCTTGACCAGGCGATCGAGCAACGCGGCTTCGGTGCCCGCACCATTGAGCGCGCGCAGCTTGGCCATCGTCTCAGCCTGGCTGGTATCGAGCCAGGCCAGCACATCTTCGCTGTACAGCGCACGCGCCGCGTCATAGTTCGCGGAGCGGCCGACCAGCCAACCGGCAGCGGCCAGTTGCTCGACGATGTGTCGCTCCAGTTCGCATTCATGGTGCACGTGACTCATGCCATCCCTCGCAATCCAATCAGTGGGCTTAGGCCCGCGTGTCATACAACCCGTGCTGCTCGGCCAGGCGCGCCCGCTCCCGATCCAGCTCGGCGCGCAGCTCTTCTTCGCTGGGCAATACCAGCTTGTATTTGCTGGCGAACAGTTGCTCGCTGCCCTGCAGCACCGAGTAGCGCACCAGCGAGGCATCCTTTTGCGCACACAGGATGATGCCCACAGTCGGGCCATCCTCCGGGCCCGCGTTTGGGCGCCTCTAAAAACGTAGGCGAGGCAGCCAGCACAAGGCAAAAACAAGCGAAAAAGCGGAGTTTACGAGTTGTAAATGAGCATTTTGAGCTTGTTTTTAACGCAGTGATGGCAACGCAGGTAGTTTTTAGAGGTGCCCGTTTGAGGTCATCGAACATACGCACATACATGTCCATCTGGCCGATGTCCTGGTGAGTCAGCTCGCCCCGTTTGAGATCGAAGATCACAAAGCACTTGAGCAGGTAGTTGTAGAACACCAGGTCGATGTAGAAATCCTTGCTCTCGGTGCTGATGCGCTGTTGCCGGCCGACGAAGGCGAAGCCCTTGCCCAGCTCCAGCAAAAACTGCTGCAACTGGTCGATCAGCGCCTGCTCCAGCTCGCTTTCCAGCAAGGTGCCGGCATTGGGCAGGCCGAGAAACTCCAGCAGCACCGGGTCACGCACGAACTCGCGCGGGCTCTTGCCCAGTGCCTGCAGGTTGCTCGCGGCTTCCTGCTCCACCGCCGCGCGATCCTGGCTGGCCAGCAGGCGTTCGTAATACAGCGTGCCGATCTGCCGCTCCAGCGCGCGGGTGCTCCAGTTCTGCGTGGCAGCCTCGTTCATGTACCACTGGCGAGCGCTGTCGCTATCCACCTTGAGCAGAGTGCGATAGTGCGTCCAACTCAATTCGTGACGCAGTGCGTCACGAATTGGAAAGGCTTGGTAGAACTGACGCATGTAACGCAGGTTGGAGGCATCGAAACCCTTGCCGAACTCAGCGGTCAGCGCCGTGGCCAGAGCTGGCAACAACTTCTTGCCGTAGGCCGCACGCGCCTGCCCACCCTGCTCGAACTCGACGATATGCCGCCCCACTTCCCAGCAGGTTTGCACCTGAATCGCATCCACCGCTCGCACGGCCTGCTGTCGCGCCTGGCGGATCAGCTCGGCCAGTTCAGCGAGCAAGGGTTGCAGCGAGGTATGCGACTCGGGCGCGCTCATGCGTCCTCCGGCGCTGGCTGCAACGCGCTTAATTGTTGATCCTGCCAGGCGGCGTAGGTTTGTCCGGTGCCATCCACAAGCCATGCAGTGCGACCATTGGAAGAGCGGCCCGCAACAACCGCAGCCGCCGCACTAGGGCTCTTAAAAGCGTAGTCGTCTACAAATCTCAGCAAGCCGCTTGCATCAGGTACTAACACACCGTCAGCAACCAACTGCTTGAACAAAGCTTCATAACCACCCGGAGCGCCACCCCATTTGCTGCGCGCCCTGGAGTCCTTCAATACGAAGAACTCACCATCAATTTCCTGCGCCAATGCATATCCACCTTCTTTGGGAACTTCCCGGCGAAACAACGGTGAACGCTCGATAGTAGGTAGGTTATCGCCAGTAACTGGCGCGGATGGCTTGCTCAGCTCACGCAGGAACTCGAAACCCAGCACCGGCAGTACCGTACGAATCTGCTCCAAGAAGAACGCCATATCGGCGCGGTCGGACTCGGGTAGCCCGGCGTATTCGTGCGCCGTGCCATTGCTCAGCACACAACGCCCGGCGCTGGCAGCAATGCCGATCAGCTTGCTCTCAAGATACTTCACATGGGCCTTGGTCAGGTTCTGATCCTTGCTGGTGACCAGGCACACGCGCTCCCAGAAGTCCTTGCCGCCCGCCTCTTCCGGGCGGTTATGGGTTTTCAGGCGTTGCGCCACATCGTCGGACTCGCCGATATACACGCGAGAGCGCAGGCTGTCGTCCGGATCGGGGCCGACCAAAAAGTACACACCGGTACGCCCACACTCAGAGCGCTGCACCAATTCGGCCAGCTTGCTGCGCGGGCCGGTCAGCACATGGCCCGTCCAATTCATGATCTCGGCGGTCAGCAGGCCATTGGGCGTGCCGTCCACCAGAAAGAGTCGAATGCTACGGCCTTGGGTCATGGCACGTCCTTGTTGTCAGGTGTTAGCGAGAAAGCGTGGAGCGGAACATATCACGCGGCGTGGATAACGCTCTTTTCATCCACCGATGCACGGCACGGCGACAGGCTGCCCCCTGCAAGACCGCTCGGTGGATCGATAAGGCGTGATCCACCCTACGGCTCATACCGACTCCCGCAGATCGATCTGGCCGGTCACGGCAGCGGTGATCAGGGCGGAGCGGCGTTCTTTTAGGAGAGTGATGCTGTGTTCGGTTTTGCCGATCAAACTATCCAGTCGCCCTGTACCTTGATCGAGATATTCAGTGATTGCTTTTTGCTCTGGCGAAGGCGGAACAGCAAGCCAAATTTCTTTGGTTTTCTCTTGATTCATAATCCCGATAGTCGCCGCGTTTGCCAGAAACCACATTGCTTCGGTCTTGACGGAAAGCGAATAGGCCAAAAAGTACCCACTCATCCGCGAATTAGGGATAACAGCATTTATCTGCTGATTTGCAGAGGCTGATTCGACGAGATAACCGACCTTACCCAACGTGGCACCAATACTCACTACCAGCACTGCACCAGCCGGATAGGTTTTTGCCTCACCAGAACTGACGGCCAAAGCACTGACACGCTTCTCGGATGAAGTAAGAACCAATGAGCCACCAAAGTCTCCTGGTGTATACCAAGCGAGGCCATCCGAGTCTGGACTCGGCGGTTCCTCGGATGGAGTGCCGCCGGTTTTCACAGCACTTACCACTCGCCGCAAAGGCAAAGCATCCCAATGCTCCGGCACCTCCCCCAGCCACTCCACGCCGGAGTGTTTCATCTTTACGTTCGGGTCAAGCCCCTTGGTGACGGTATGGGTGATCAGCGCCTGGCGCTTTTCGCGCAGCAGTTCGATAAAGCGGGTTTTCTTTTCGACCAGTGCATCGATGCGGGCGGTTTCGCGGTCGAGCTTGCTGGCGATTAGACGCTGTTCATCTAGATCAGGGAGCGATACCGGAAAATTGCGCGTGAACTCATCCGGTACTCGCTTCAACCCACCGGCCCCGGTCATTGCACCGGCGCCGAAGGCACGAAAACTGGAAGCTTGAACGATGTAGTTGATATAGCGGGCATCTGCAACTGCTGGATTCGGGCGAACTACAGTCAACTCGGTAGTGCCAAACCCAGCAGCACGCTGCAGCCCCAGCATCAGAGCCCCTTTCCCATTCTCAAAGCAGGGCGTGACCTTAGCGAAGGCCACATCACCATTTTCAAAATAGGAATAACCACTTCTTACGTCAGCTACCGGACGATTCTGCTCAAGGTTGAGCGAACCATCTTCGCCAATAGCCTCCATCGGCAGGAAAGAAACTTCTTGTTCCGGATCATCCAGCAAATCGCGACGAACAGGCGGATTCAAGGTGGCTACATAGCGCATACGTGCAACGTGCCAATGCTCCGGCACCCGCCCCAACCACTCCACCCCGGAATCCTTATAGGCCGGGTAGGGTTTGTACTGACTCACGCCGTCACCTCACCCAGCAGCGCGGCGATCTCGGCTTCCACAGCCTTGAGGTCGGCATCGATCTCGGCCAGCGGGCGCGGCGGCTGGTAGACGTAGAAGTAGCGGTTGAAGTTGATCTCGTAGCCGACGATGCCCACCTGGCCGTCCTTGGGGTCGAGCTTGGCGGTGTCGATCCAGGCGTCGGGCACATGGGGCAGCACTTCGCGGGCGAAGTAGTCCTCGACGTTCTGGTTCAGCGGCACGTTCTCGAACTCGCGCAGGTCGGGGTCGGGCTGCGGCTTGCCCTTGTCATCGAGCATCGGCTGGGCGCTGGGGTCACGTTCGCCGAAGCAGGCCAGTGCGGCTTTCAGCGCGCCCTTGCCAAGTTTCTTGATACCAGCGGCCTTGAGGAAGGCCGGCAGGTTGTCGGACTCGCCGCTCACGCTGGCGAAGGCGTCGATCTGATCAGCGCCCTTGGCCTCGCGGTAGGCGGCGAGATTTTCCGGCGTCACGGCAAAGCGCAGGCGCAGCGGGCGCTCGACGGTGATGCGGCGGTAGCCGAAGTCGCTGGTGGCGAAGATTTTCGACTGGGCGCCGTGCTCACAGGCTTCATGGAGCTTGGCGATTTCGGCGATCTGCACTTCGGACAGGTACTTGCGCTTGTTGCCCAGGCTCTTGTGCATGGGCGCGTGCATGGCGGTGGCGTCGATCAGTTGCACCTTGCCTTTGCGCAGTTCGTCCTTGTGGTTGGACAGCACCCAGACATAGGTGCCGATGCCGGTGTTGTAGAACAGGTCATTGGGCAGGGCGATGATCGCCTCCAGCCAATCGTTCTCCAGTATCCAGCGGCGAATCTCCGACTCGCCCGAGCCGGCGCCGCCGTTGAACAGCGGCGAGCCTGACAGCACGATCCCGATGCGCGTGCCGCCCTCTTCCGGCGGTTTGCGCTTGGACAGCAAATGCATCAGGAACAGCAGCGAACCATCGCCCACGCGCGGCAGGCCTGGGCCGAAGCGCCCGTAGAAGCCATGCTGGCTGTGTTCGGCCTGCACCTGCGGCTGCACCTTCTCCCACTTCACGCCGAACGGCGGGTTGGCCAGGCAGTAGTCGAAGCGCTCAGCGGGCAGCAGGTCGTTGGACAGGGTGTTACCAAGCTTGATGTTCTTGGTCTCGAAGCCCTGGATGAGTTTGTCGGCCACGGAGATGGCGTAGGTTTCCGGGTTCAGCTCCTGGGCGTAGGGCACGATGCGCGCCGGGGCCTTCCATTCATCCTTGACCAACTCGATGGCCGAAGACAGAAAGCCGCCCGTACCGGCGGCGCAGTCATAAACGGTGCGCACCGCGCCTTCCTGATTGAGGGCACGGTGATCCGGGGCGAATACCAGGGTGGTGGTCAGGCGCACCACGTCACGCGGGGTAAAGAACTCACCGGCGGTGTCGTTGGCGGATTCGGCGAACTTGCGGATCAGGTGCTCGAACACCAGGCCCATTTCGTGGTTGCTCAGCACCTCGGGGTGCAGGTCGATGGCGGCGAACTTCTGCGTGACCAGATACAACAACTTGGCCTTGTCGAGCTGCACCAGCCAGTCGGAAAAGGCGAAGTGCTCGAACACCTGGCGGGCGTTGGCGGAAAACTTGGCGATGTAGTCTTCGAGGTTGGCACGGGTATCGGTGGCGCCCAGGGTAGCCAGGTCGAATTGCGAGACGTTGTAGAAGGTGGCCTTGGCCGTGGCGGGCAGGATCAGATCCAGATCAACGCTGCTGGATTTCATCGCCTGATGCTGGGCACGCACCGCGTCACGGGTTGGCTCCAGCACACACTCCAGACGACGCAGCAAAGTGAAGGGCAGGATGATGCGGCCGTAGATGGACTGTTTGAAGTCGCCGCGCAGCACGTCGGCCACGTTCCAGATGAAGTCGGCGAGGTTTTGCTGGTTCACGCGTGTATTCCTTGAGCGAATGCCGCAAGGCGCCTTGCGCGCCTGCCTGCGAGGTATTTCTAACGATGGCGAACCTTACCCGCTCCCCCGCTCATGAGCCAGTGTCAGAGCGGAGCGGCTTCAGCCGCGATAGAAAAGCTCGCCGCTAAAGCGCCTCCTACAGGTGCCAGGCCTGAACGCTGAAGCCTGCCGCCGCACGGACTGTGGGAGGGGCTTCAGCCGCGACAGAACAGCTCGCCGCTAAAGCACCTCCTACAGGCGCCAGGCCTGAACGCTGACGCCTGCTGCCGCACGGACTGTGGGAGGGCTTTAGCCGCGACAGAACAGCTCGTCGCTAAAGCACCTCCTACAGGCGCCGGGCCTGAACGCTGGCACCCACCGACGCACGGATTGTGGGAGGGGCTTCAGCCGCGATAACGCAACGCCCGAAACATTCTGCAAAGTCTTAATACAGCGTTAAGCCAGCCCTCCCAGAATCACCCCCAGGCCAATCACCGAGGTTCCGACGATGGAACTACCCTGGGCGCATCACGACCGTCCCGTTGCCCGTATCGGGCGCGGCGATACTTACGAACTCCACCTGGCTTCCCCTGGCAGCGCGCGGCGCGCGGTGCTGGAGCAGTTCATCCGCCAGCGCTTCGAGTTGCAGCACGGTGCACGCATCCGTCACTTCATGCCCTGCCTGTTCGGCCTGGAAAACCAGGCCGGTCAGTTGCTCGGTGCAGTGGGCGTGCGTGGCGGCAACAGCGGCGCGCTGTTTCTCGAGCGCTACCTGAACGAGCCGATCGAAACCGCCATCGGTGCCCGCCTTGGTCATGTCGAACCTGGTCGTGGCGAGGTGGTGGAAGTCGGCAACCTGGCTGCCGACAGTCCCGGTGCTGCGCGCCTGCTGATCGTCGCCCTGACCGATTTGCTGGTAGCCCTGGGTTTCCGCTGGGTCACCTTCACCGGTACGCCGACGCTGCTCAACAGCTTCCAACGCCTGGGCCTGACCCCCATCGCCCTGGGCGAGGCCGACCCGGCGCGCATGGGCGAAGAGCTGGCCGACTGGGGCAACTACTACGCCAACCGCCCACTGGTGATGGCCGGCGACATCCATGGCGGCCATCAGCGCCTGCTGCAACTGGGCGCCTATCCCCGTCTCGGCCACCAACCACTCTATGCCCTGGAGGACATGCCCAATGTGGTCTGCAGCTGAATCCTTCTTCGAGCATCTAGCCGCCTTTGGTCCGCGCACGGCGCTGGCCGAGGATGGTCACGAACTCACCTATGACGGTCTGCTGGCAGCCGTGGCCAGCCGCAGCCGTCATCTGCGCGAGCTGGGCGCCCAGCGCGTGGCACTGGCGCTGGATAACGGTATCGACTGGATACTGTGGGATCTGGCGGCGTTGCATGCCGGCCTGGTCTGCGTGCCGGTACCCGGGTTCTTCTCCGCCGATCAGCAACGCCATGTGCTCGACAGCGCCGGCATCGATTGCCTGATCGGCGCCGGTGCACCCGGCTTCGCCACCGTCGAGAACGGCATTCATCGCCGCTCGGTGGCGCAACCGCCCGAGCTGCACGCCGGCACCTGCAAGATCACCTACACCTCCGGCACCACCGGTCAGCCCAAGGGCGTGTGCCTGGATCTGGCCACGCAACTGGCGGTGGCCGACAGCCTGGTCAAGGCCAGCGCCAGCCGCGAAGTGGAGCGCCATCTGTGCATCCTGCCGCTGGCGACCCTGCTGGAGAACATTGCTGGCGTCTACGCCCCGCTGCTGGCCGGTGCGCGCGTGGAGTTGATGCCGATGGCACAGATCGGCCTGAGCGGCGCCAGTGGCTTCGACCTGATGCGCTTTCTGCAGGCGCTGCAAGCCGCCCAGCCGAACAGCCTGATCCTGCTGCCGCAACTGCTACTGGCGCTGGTCAGCGCAGCCGAGCGCAAACTGCCGGTACCGGGCTCACTGCGCTTCGTCGCCGTCGGTGGCGGGCGCGTCTCGGCCCAGTTGCTGCAGCGCGCCGATGCGCTGGGTCTGCCAATTTTCGAGGGCTACGGGCTGTCCGAGTGCGCCTCGGTGGTCTGCCTGAACACCCCCGAGCAGCGCCATATCGGCAGCACCGGCAAACCGCTGGAGCATCTGCAGATCCGCCTGACGGATGACGGCGAGGTGCTGGTCAAGGGCGCGCGCATGCTCGGCTACATCGGCGACCCGGCGCCGCAAGGCGAGTGGCTGGGCACCGGCGACCTCGGTCATTTCGAGGACGGTTTCCTGGTGCTGCATGGGCGCAAGAAGCATCAGTTCATCACCGCCTATGGGCGCAACGTCAACCCGGAATGGGTCGAGTCCGAGTTGGTGCAACAGCTGCCTATCGCCCAGGCCTGGCTGCACGGCGAGGCGCTGCCGGCCAACGTCGCGGTGCTGGTGCCGCGCTTTCCCAACACCCCTGACGCGCAGTTGCAGGCGGCCGTGGACGCCGTCAATCACGGCCTGCCGGACTACGCCCGAGTGCACCACTGGCTGCGCGCCGATGCCCCCTTCAACGCGAGCAACGACCTGGCCACGGCCAACGGCCGCCTGCGCCGCACTGCCCTGTTCAATCATTACCAAGCCGCCATCGAAGCGTTGATGGCAGAAGGAGTACACGCATGAGCTTCTACGAATCCCTGCTGGCTCAGACCCAGGCTGAACGCGACTACCTGCTCGGCGCACCGATCATCCAGCAGGCCATGACCGGCCAGGTCGCCTTGCGCAGCTACATCGCCTTCCTCACCGAGGCCTACCACCACGTCAAGCACACCGTACCGCTGCTGATGGCCTGCGGCGCACGCCTGCCGGAACGTCTGGAATGGCTGCGCGAAGCCATCGCCGAGTACATCGAAGAGGAAACCGGGCACCAGGAGTGGGTGCTCAATGACATCGCCGCCTGCGGTGCGGACAAGGATGCGGTGCGCCATGGCACGCCGCACATGTCCACCGAACTGATGGTGGCCTATGTCTACGACCGCATCGCCCGGCACAACCCGGTGAGCTTCTTCGGCATGGTCAACGTGCTCGAAGGCACCAGCATCGCCCTGGCCACCCAGGCCGCCGGCATCATCCAGGACAAGCTGCAACTGCCGAACAAGGCCTTCAGCTACCTCAACTCCCACGGCAGCCTGGACCTGGAGCACATCGAGTTCTTCAAGAAGCTGATGAACCGCCTGGACAACGACGATGACAAGGCTGCTGTGGTGCACACCGCCAAGGTCGTCTACCGCCTGTATGGCGACATGTTCCGCAGCTTGCCGCTTGCCGGCGAGGAGTAAGGTCATGCAACCGACGAATTGCCGTGCCCTGCTTACCGGCGCCAGTGGCGGTATCGGCCTGGCCCTGGCCCAACGTCTGGCCGATGAAGGCGCCCACCTGCTCCTAGTGGGCCGTCGTCTGGAGCCACTGCAAGCGCTCCTCAAGCGCTATCCGCAACAGATTCAGCTGGTCCAGGCCGATATCGGCACCCGCGCCGGGCGCGATGCGCTGGTGGCAGCGTCGCAGAATTTCGGCGGGCTGAACTGCCTGATCAACGCCGCCGGGGTCAACCGCTTTGGCCTGCTCGACCAACAGGACGAACAGCAGATCGCCGAGTTGATCGGCCTCAACGTCACCGCCACGCTGCAACTGACCCAGCGCCTGCTGCCGCTGCTGCGCGCCCAACACCGCGCACTGCTGATCAACGTCGGCTCCACTTTCGGCACCATCGGCTACCCGGGTTTCGCCGCCTACTGCGCCAGCAAGTTCGCCCTGCGCGGTTTCTCCGAAGCGCTGCGCCGCGAGCTGGCCGACACCAACGTTCGCGTCCTGTACTTCGCGCCACGCGCCACCCGCACGGCGATGAACGCCCCCAGTGTGGTGGCGATGAACGACGAGCTGGGCGTGGCCATGGACGACCCGGAGAAAGTCGCGGCCGAATTGCTGCAAGCCATCCGTCACGAGCAGGAAGAACGCTACCTGGGCTGGCCGGAGCGCCTGTTCGTGCGCCTCAACGGCCTGCTGCCACGCGTGGTCGACCAGGCCCTGCGCAAGCAGCTGCCGATCATTCAACGCTTCGCCCGTCATAAACACTGAGGACAACCCCGTGAACGCACTGCGTACCCTGATCATCGCCACGCTCGGTTTCGCCACCCTGCCCGCCTTCGCCCTCAGTGAAGGCGGCGAAGCGCAGCTGCACCAGTTACAGACGCGCTGGGCCGAGATCAACTACCAGACGCCGGAGAAACAACGCGAGGAGGCCTTCGCCAAGCTCGTGACACAGGCCGACGCGGCCCTGGCCAGCGAGCCAGAAGCCCCCGAGTTGCTGATCTGGCGTGGCATCATCCTCAGCACCGAGGCCGGCGCCAAAGGTGGCCTCGGCGCACTGAGCCTGGTCAAGGAAGCCAAGGCCAGCCTGGAACAGGCGTTGGCCATAGACCCGCAAGCGCTGGCCGGTTCGGCCTACACCAGCCTCGGCAGCCTCTACTACCAGGTACCAGGTTGGCCGATCGGCTTCGGCGACGACGAGAAGGCCGAGCAGATGCTCACACAGGCCCTGGCGATCAACCCGGACGGCCTCGACCCGAACTTTTTCTATGGCGACTACCTGCAGCGGCAGAAGCGCTACGAGGAATCGCGAGCTGCTCTGGAGAAAGCCCTGGCCGCCAAGGACCGTCCTGGCCGCGAATTGGCCGACAAGGGCCGCCGTGCAGAAGCCACGGCGCTTTTGCAGCAAGTCGAGCGTAAACTCCAGTAACTCGGACGCATCCCTACAGGAGTTGCCATGCGCATTCTTCTCGTCGAAGACGACCAGGCCCTGGGCGAAGGCATTCGCACCGCGCTGAAACCCGAAGGCTATACCGTGGACTGGCTGCAGGACGGCGCCAGCGCGCTGCATGCGCTGAGCCACGAGAGTTTCGAACTGGCCATTCTCGATCTGGGCCTGCCGCGCATGGATGGCCTGCAGGTGCTCAAGCACCTGCGTGCCGCGGCCAACCCGGTGCCGGTGCTGGTACTCACCGCACGCGATGCCACCAGTGACCGCATCGCCGGCCTCGATGCCGGTGCCGACGACTACCTGATCAAACCCTTCGACGTCGCCGAACTCAAGGCGCGCCTGCGCGCCCTGCTGCGACGCAGCTTCCAGCGTCCGCAACCAGCCCTGGAATACCGCGGCATCCGCCTCGACCCGGCGAGCCAGGTGGTCGAGTACCAGGGCCAGACCATCAACCTGCCGCGCAAGGAATTCCTCTTGCTGCATGAGCTGCTGATCCAGCCTGGTCGCGTACTGACTCGCGACAAGCTGCAACAGGCCCTCTATGGCTGGGACGAGGAAGTGGAAAGCAACGCCCTGGAAGTGCACGTGCACCACCTGCGCAAGAAATTCTTTCCGGAGCTGATCCGCACCGTGCGCGGCGTCGGTTATCTGGTGGACAAATGAGGCTGCTGAAAACCTTCGGCTCCATCCGTACCCGTCTACTGGTCCTGTTGCTGCTGTTGGTAGCGGGCAGCTTCGGGCTGATCAGCCACAAGATCTACAACGACTCCGTGCACGAAGTGCGCGAGCTGTTCGACGCCCAACTGTCGCAGACCGCGCGCCTGCTTATGGGCCTGGTGCGCCACGACCTCAGTGAAAGCGAACGGCGTGAGATGCAGGCCGTGCTCGATGAAGCCCTGTTGCTGCACAGCGCACGCAACCCGGACAACCTGCTTGGCCACGAATATGAAGGCAAGCTGGCCTTCCAGATGCTCGACGACGATGGCGAGCTGCTGTTCCAGTCCGCTAGCGCCCCGCCCGGCCTGCTCAACGACATGATCCAGCAGCTCGGCCTGGTGCTACCCGATAACGATCAACCGATGCAGCAGCGCCTGGCGCAGTTGGCCCGTTACCTGATCGGCTATCACACCCTGAACATCGGCGAGCATCGCTGGCGGGTGTTCGTGCTGCATGACAGCCGCGACTACCACTGGGTGCTGGCGGGTGAACGTGAAGACGTACGCGGCGAGCTGATCGACAAGATCGCTCAGCGTACCCTGCAGCCGTTATTGATCGGCCTGCCGATCGTCGGTCTGCTGCTGTGGCTGACCGTTGGCTGGGGGCTGTATCCGCTCAAACGTATGGCCGATGCCATTCGCGGCCGCGCGCCGGACAACCTGGCGCCGCTGGTCTTTCCGCCGTTACCCAACGAACTGGAGCCGATGGCAGCGGCGCTCAACCGCCTGCTGATGCAGGTCAACCAACTGCTGGAACAGGAAAAACGCTTTATCGCCGATGCGGCCCACGAGCTGCGCACGCCGCTCGCGGTACTGCGTATCCACGCGCAGAACGCGCTGGAGGCGCCGGACCCCGGTGATCGCGAGGAGGCCTTGCGACAGTTGGGCGGTGGTGTCGACCGTGCCACACGGGTGGTCGCCCAGCTGCTGACCCTGGCGCGCCTGGACCCCAACGGCATTCGCCTGAACATGGGCAATCTCGACCTGCTGGCCTTCCTGCGCAGTGAACTGGCCGAGCTGACGCCGCTGGCACTCAATCGCCGTCAGGAATTGATTCTCGAAGCGCAGGAGCCCGCCGACTATCACTTGCCAGCCGATGCTCCCAGCCTGGGTATCCTGCTGCAGAACCTGGTCAGCAATGCCGTGCAGTACACCCCGGCAGACGGCTGCATTCAGGTGCAACTGCAGGCCACGCCACAGGAACTGGTACTGCAAGTGCTCGATAGTGGCCCCGGTGTACCGGTGGAACTGCGCGAGCGCCTGTTCGAGCGTTTCTTCCGTATCGGCGATGGCCAGGGCGCCGGGCTTGGCCTGTCCATCGTACGCCGCGTGGTGGAATTGCATCAGGGCAGCATCGCCCTCGATGAATCACCGCTCGGCGGGTTGCGCGTGAGCGTCAGGCTGCCTCGACGCCAAGCCAGCGGGGCCTGACCGACGAAACATAGACACAGACAATTGAAGAAATAGAGACAATCCGTTTTATCAATCGAAGCGCTTCTTCGATCATGCAGACCTGTTCAGCAACCCACTACAGGAGTAACGACACATGAGCCTGATCAAGCGCTTCTTCCAACCCGCCCAACCAGTCCAGCAGACAGCAAGCGTGCAGGAGCACCCGAATTTCTGGATGTACCAGTGATTCAACCGGCCGCGCCGACCACTCGCAGCGGCACCTGACGTCCGGCCTTCTGCGCCAGGTAGCGGGTGCAGCTGACGCGCAGGAACGAGGCGAAGTTGACCACTTCGCCGCGAAAGTCCATGACCTCCTCGTACAGCTTGGCGATCAGCTGGTTGGTGGTCATGCCATCGACTTCGGCGATCTCGCGCAGAATGTCCCAGAACTGGTTCTCCAGACGCAGCGTGGTCACCACTCCGCGGATACGCAATGAACGCGAGCGCGACTCATACAGAATGGGGTCGGCCTTCACATAGAGTTCGCACATCGGCTTGGTCTCCTCATGAGCGTCGCAGCCCGGATGCAGCCGGGTAAATGATGCGCCTACGGATGGCATCCGGGCTACGTCGGTTACAGGCGAATTTCCGTGCCGAGTACCTTGAGAAACGCTGCCAGCCAGGCAGGATGCGCTGGCCAGGCCGGTGCAGTGACCAGCTTGCCCTGCACATGCGCCTGGTCGACCGCAATTTCCACGTACTTGCCCCCCGCCAGTGTCACCTCCGGCGCACAGGCAGGATAGGCGCTGCATTCGCGCCCTTCCAGCACACCCGCGGCCGCCAGCAACTGGGCACCGTGGCAAACGGCGGCGATGGGTTTGTCGGCGCTGGCGAAGGCCTTGACCAGGGCGATCAGCTCGGCATTGAGGCGCAGGTATTCCGGCGCGCGGCCACCGGGAATGACCAGGGCGTCGTAATCCTCGGCACGTACCTTGGCGAAATCGAAATTGAGCGCAAAATTGTGCCCCGGCTTCTCGCTGTAGGTCTGGTCGCCCTCGAAATCGTGAATGGCGGTGCGCACCGTCTGCCCGGTGACCTTGTCCGGGCAGACCGCATGCACGGTGTGGCCGACCATCTGCAGCGCCTGGAACGGCACCATGGTTTCGTAGTCCTCGGCGTAATCGCCGACCAGCATGAGAATCTTCTTGGCAGCCATGATCGTCTCCTGAAGGTAGGTGGAACGAACGCCATTATTCGCCCCTGTTTCTTCCGACAGGTAACAGCCGAGTACTACTCCCGCACGCTGCTTGTGCTCAGATGCCGACCTTGTCCAGCGCCTCGCCGATCGAGCGCCAGAAACCGCGCTGCGGACGCTCCGGCTCCTGTTGACTGGCCGCAACGCGGGCCATCGGCTGCACCTGGCGGGTCACCCCCAGCTCGGCCTGGGCCAGTTCAGCCGATACCAGTTGCAGGGGCCCATCGCCGCCACCTTCAAGCGCTCCGCCCATGGGCGGCGGGCCGTCTTCGTCGTAACGCAGGTAATAGGTGGCGCCAACGGCGGCGTCGAGGGTGAAGCTGGCGATCAGGGTGAAGTCGAACGGCCCGTCAGCCAGCAACGTCCAGAAACTGCCGACCAGTGGGCGGCGCATCTCCAGCTTGTAGCTGGCGGCATCGAACTCCAGTACCAGGTAACCATTGCTCGGCAGGCTGCCGATCAGTTGGTTGTCGAGAAACAGTCCGGGCGCCTCCAGTTCCTGGTCGGCCCAGTCGTTGCGCGGCCGATACAGGTAGACCAGCGCATGGTTTTCGTCACTGAGGACGTGAGGAGCGAAGGCCTCCCCGTCCGTCGCACCAAAGAACGCTCCCGGAGTGGAACAGGCGGTAAGCAGGACGATAGGCAGCAACCACAGCAGACGGCGCATCGATCATTCCTTTTATGGTTATGCGCCGAGCTTAGCGCCGCTGCGTGCCAGCATCACCCGACGAAAGTGCGGCCAGGCTCAGGATTATCAAGCAGTAACAAAAAAGGGCCGACATAACTGTCGGCCCTTTTTCATCGGCTCATCGCTCAGAGCGCGTATTTCTGCAGGTTCGCCATCATTTCCTTGAGCGCCTCGACGTTATCCGCCGGATGTGCAGCGCCCTCGAAATCACAGATGCGCTGCCACTGTGCGGCGACGTCCTCGGGACTGAAGCCGGCCTTGGGATCGAAGCCGGCGCCCAGACTGCGCTCCCAGCGCACCTTGCCGACCCAGCCACCGCCGACCTCGTACAGGCCACCGGTGTCCTGGCAAGCGGCGCTACCGAGGTACACCACCAGCGGGCTGACCAGCTCGGGCTTGAGTTGCTCGAACACCTGTGGCGGGATCAGCCCTTCGGTCATGCGTGTGGCGCCAGTCGGCGCGATGGCGTTGACCAGAATGTTGTTCTTGCGGCCTTCGATGGCCAGGGTGCGGGTCAGGCCGTAGAGGCCGAGCTTGGCCATGCCATAGTTGCTCTGGCCGAAGTTACCGTAGATACCGGAAGTGGACGAGGTGAAGATCACGCGGCCGAAGTTCTGTTCGCGCAGATGTGGCCAGGCGGCGTGAGTGGTCTTGTAGGCACCTTCGACGTGAACCTTGTAGACCAGGTCCCAGTCGGCGTCTTCCATCTTGTGAAAGCTCTTGTCGCGCAGGATGCCGGCGTTGTTGACCAGTACATCGATACGACCGAAATGGTCGAGCGCGGTCTGTACGATCTTGTCGCCATCGGTGACCGAATCATGGTTGGCCACCGCGGTACCGCCAAAGGCGCGAATCTCTTCGACCACCTTGTCCGCAGCCGAGGCGTTGGCCCCTTCGCCGTGCGTACTGCCACCCAGATCGTTGACCACCACCTTGGCACCATGACGGGCGAACAGCAGCGCATGGGCACGGCCCAGGCCACCGCCAGCACCGGTGACTATGACCACTTGATCTTCGAAACGAATGGCATCGCTCATCGACAGCTTCCTCGGGCAGGTTGTGAATACCCCCGAGTGTCAGGCAGCCCCGCTTGCTTCACAAGGCGCGCGGGGCCCCTGAATGACGGCCGATAATGCGACCTTATGCGCGTCAGCTACCGGAGCCGGAGCCCGAACCGGAACCATTACCACCACCACCTGTGCCGGTACCGTTACCCGAGCCCGCACCATCACCGCCAGGGTTACCATCGGTGTTCGGCCCCTGAACAGGCGGGATACCTTCACCATCATCCGCCGGGTTCATCGGGTCGTTGTCACCGGGCGTGGTCGGTGTGGTCGGCGTAGTCGGCCCAGTTGTATCCGGGGTACCGGTTTCACCGGCAGCGAAGGCTGGCAGTGCCATGGCGCCCAGAATCCCGCTCAACAGCAGTGCAGATAACTTCTTGTTCATGTTGTTCATGAGTAACCTCGACTTTTCTGTGAGTGACACAGTTAGTGAGTTGCTCACCGCGCCGGAGGTTCGACAAGAATTTATTGCAGCGTGCATCAGGCGCTGCGGATCAGGCTCAGGTGGTTGTACAGATGCAGCACGTGCGCCTCGGCGTACTCGGCATGATCAAGCGCACCGTAGGCAAAGTGCGGCTGTAGGTCGCCCTCGTGAGTGGCAAAGCGTTCGAACGCCGCCTGCAGGCGCTGCAACGCCAGCGCCTGACTCGCCGGCTCGGTCAATTCGGCTGCGCCGGGAATGGCTTCGTCCAGTGGATGACGCATGGCGCCGCGCGAACTGAACACGGCGAACGCAGCTGGTCCTACCGTATGACGAAACCAGGCGGGCTTCAGCTCGGGATAGCCATCGATGGAATAGTCGATGCTCTGCGCACAATGATTGAACACTTCGCTCGGACTCCAGCCGCGGACGCTTTGCAGCGCCCTGCCGTGTAGATCCGCCAATACCTGGCGCGCGCCCTCCAGACTGACAGCCGCTGGCCGCGGACCGGTTGGCAGTGCCCAATAGCCGGCGCCAAGCACGGCGACTCCGCTTACTGCCGCGCCTTTGAGCAGGGTACGTCTACGCATGCGAGCTCCTTGCGTCGCGAAACTGCAAATAATGCTCGAGCACCGCAACCGGGGCTTCGAGTTGTGGATAGTGGCCGATACCGTCGAGCAGCACCGTGTCGGCGTCAGCGATCAGCTCACGGTAACGCGCCACCATATGTGCTCCTGAAATTGGATCGAATGCGCCATCGATCACCCGCATCGGCAGCGTCGTCGCCTGCATCGCTGCCACCCAGCGCTGCCGCTGCTGGCGCCGCTCGGGCATGTAGCGAATCAGGCGGTGCATCACCGCCGGGCCATTGTTATAGGCCACCAGTTGCCACAGGGCATCCAGTTCGGCCTCACTGGCCTGGGTGCGCGGACCGAAGATGCGCGCGAAACTCTGCGCCAGCTTGCGCCGTGAGAACAATCGCCCGATCAACGGCCCGAGCGGCCCGAGCAGCAGTTTCTGCACGCGTACCGGATGATGGGTTTCCGGGAACAGGCCACCATTGAGGAACACGCAACTGGCCAGTTGCAGTTGCCCGTCCTGATGACGTGCGATCAGCTCCTGCGCCACGCTGTCGCCATAGTCATGGGCCAGCACGTGCACGGGGCGCTGTTCACCGATGTGGGCCAGTAGCACCTGCTGCAGATCGGCCTGCTCCAGCAAGCTGTAAGCATGGCCGCGCGGCTTGGCCGAGTAACCGAAACCCAGCATGTCGCAGGCGATCAACCGATAACGTGCAGCCAGCGGCGCCCACAGACGGTGCCAGTCCCAACTGGCGCTGGGAAAGCCATGTATCAGCAACAGCGGCTCGGCCGCAGCGTCACCGGCAACCCAGTACCGAATCGAGTGGCCGCGAAAGTCCAGCACCTGCCCCTGCGCGCGCCATTCATCCAGGGCGATGCCTGGCAGGTCACTCACTGGTCGTAACCCGGCATCTGCTGGTCGAGCTTACGCAGCAACGCCGGCCAGGGCAGCGAGCCCCCCATGCCCTGCGGCGTTTTCATCACACCGGCGATCATCGCCCGCGCCCCATCGAGAATCTGCTGCGGAATATGGATCAGCTCGGCGCCGCCGCTCTGCGCCATGACCTGGATCTCGCAGGCACGCTGCAGGATGAACATGCCGAGAAAGGCATCTTCGATACCACCGAAAGCCGTGAGCAGGCCATGGTTGGGCAGGATCATGAAGTTCTTGTCGCCCAGGTCCGCCTGCAGCCGCGCCTTCTCGTCATGGTTCAGCGCCACCCCTTCATAGCCGTGGTAGGCCAGGCTGGCGAGGACGAACAACGACTGCTGCGACAGCGGCAGCAGACCCTGCTTCTGCGCCGACACGGCGATGCCCGCCGGCGTGTGAATGTGCAGCACGCAGCCTACGTCGTGACGTACCTCGTGCACGGCGCTGTGAATGGTGTAACCGGCAGGATTGATGTCGAACGGGCTGTCCATCAGCTTGTTGCCGGCCAGGTCGACCTTGACCAGGCTGGACGCTGTGATCTCGTGGAACATCAGGCCATAGGGGTTGATGAGGAAATCCTCGGTCCCCGGCACCTTGGCGGAAATGTGGGTGAAGATCAGGTCATCCCAACCGTACAGCGCGATCAGTCGGTAGCAGGCCGCAAGATCGACGCGCGTACGCCATTCGGCTTCGGAGACCTGATTTTTCACGGCAGGGAGTTTCAGCGGAGCATTCACGGCGACACCTCGATGTTCTTGTTGGTCGGTGGTGTCGGCAGTCTAGCCGTGGCGCCAGAGCATGGTAGTTGCCCTGGCAGCCATATTCATGGCTTTGCAGGTCAGAAAGCCTGGCGGGCCGGGGCGATAGCAGGATATTCGCCTTCGTTATAGGAGCAGGAGCAACAGCGGCGCGGCGAGGAAATTCAGCAACCCCAGCCCGGCGACGGTAGCCTCCTCGTTGCCCGCCTCCAGCGCCATGGCCACACCGGCACCGTGAGCCACGACGCCAAGCAGTACGACAGCGCCATATTCAGCCGCAAGCCGCTGGTCTGAGCTTGCGTGCAAGTGCCTGCTGCAACGGCTGCCGTCGCGAGCAGTCTGTACGGAAACGTCCCACCAACTGTTTTAGCGCACGTTGTTCTGCGGCATAGCTCTCGACCTCGGCAACCTGAACCAGTATCTGCGACACGGCTTCGTTGATAGACTCGATGAACTGGTTGAACCATCTGGCCAGCTACCCAGCTTCATCCGCGCTGAGGCGCGCCAGACGGCGAGTCAGGTCGCACCCCCTCTGAGCTCAGCTCCGCTGACCTGATCCAGAACGCCTGATCTGGGTCAATTAGCGCCCGGAACCATTGCAAACCGGCCAGACGCGTCCTTCAGGAGCGCCGATTTCATCGATGCCTTAGCACTTGCCAAGCGGCCCTGTGCTAATGCTTGAATAGACGGAATTACGAAGCACTCAGTTGGGCAGAAGCGACGTCAATCTGTCAGCGAAAAGAGCAACCGCCAGCCCCATCAACATCACGATTGTGCCCCCTACCTTGATGAGCGATACCGGCCGTTCAACCGCCCCCATTAGGCCGAAGTGATCGATCACCAGCGACGAGCTTATCTGCCCGGCGATAGCCAGCCCAAGCAAGGCTGATAGACCTATCTTGGGGGCAAGCATGACGTAGCTGAGCAGCGCGCAGCTGCCCAGCACACCGCCCAGCAGGCTCCACAGGGGCTGGGAAGGTATGGCAACCAGCGAGGTCACGATACCGCCCCGGATCATCGAGTAGATGCCGAGGCATACCGCCCCGGCCGTGAAAGAGAACAGTGCCGCGGCTACGGAATCGCCCCCTACACCTTTGGCCAGTTGGCCATTCAAGGTGGTCTGCAGGGTGATCCCCAGCCCAGCGACTACGGCCAGCGGGTAATAGAGTGCGTTCATCTCGCGCGCTCCTTATTGGGCCGACACAAGCGGCGCAAACGTCTCGGCAAACAGGTCAGGCTGGTATCCGGCAGCGCGGAACAGATGCTCACGGGACTCGTCGATTGCCGCGCGGAGCTGCTCATTGTCGAGGCCCAGCAGCTTGCCGTCACGCTTGACGATGCGTCCGCCGATCATGACCGTGTCGACATTGCTGCGCTCCGCCGCATGTACCACGGTGCCGAATGCGTTACCTGGCGGGTACAGGTTGACGTCCAGCGTATTAATCAGGATGAGGTCGGCTTGTTTGCCAGGCACCAGGCTGCCGATCTTGTCCTGCAGCCCGGCACAGATGGCACCGTCGACGGTGGCCGCTTTGAGCAGGCCATGAGCAGGCCGAGTTAGCAGATGAGGTTCGGCGCCGCAGCAGTGCTGCACATGCTGCTTATGCATGCCCATGACGCGCTGCAGGTAGAACGCCGTGCGCATCTCCATGAACATGTCTCCGCTGTAGGAGGTTTCGTTATCGACACTCAGCCCTGGGTTGATGCCGTGACGATGCGCCGCCTGCATGGCGAACATTCCATCCTCGATTCCGTAGTGAGCATCAGAACGTGGGCAGACGTTGACCCGGACGCCGGCCTCGCGAAGGATTTGCCAGCCGGAGTCCGGCAGCGAGGTGCAATGATTGAAGATGTTATCGGGGCCCAGCAGTCCTTGCTGATGCAGCCCTTCTAGCTCGGCTGCCATCGCGCCGCCGAAGAACTCGGTGATGATCGGCAGGCCCAGTCGGCGAGCTTCAGCCCACAGTTCTGGCTCCAACTGCGCCATGACCGCCAGCGAGACCAGCTTGTTGTGCTCGTTCTTGAAGTACTTTTCCTGCAAGCGCTCCAGGTTGCCGGGCCAGTGGGCTTTGTCCCATTCACCCGCAACCGGCGCACCGGAAGCGTGCACGGAGCGGATACCTGCATCGAGCAGCGCTTCGATCGCAGCGTCGGAGTGCGCGCCAGTGCGACTGTTATGCGAGTTATCGACCAGGGTCGTGATGCCGGAGTCGATGCAGCCTAATGCACTAAGCAGGTTGCCAACATACATGTCAGCCGGGCGATAGTACTTGGCGAACGAGAAGTGCGTTGCGTTGCAGTAGTCTTCCAGCGTCGCGGCATTGGGGTTGATGCGCCGTAATTGCCCCTCCCAGGAGTGGCGGTGGGTATCGACCATGCCTGGCATGGCGATCATGCCCGCGGCATCGATCACGGCAGCGTCACCTGCCTCGATGTTTTCGCCTACGGCCTTGATCATGCTGCCTTCGATCAGGATGTCGCCGCGCACCAGATTGCCGATATCGGCATCCATGCTCAGAATCGTGGCGCCGCGGATAAGTACTCGTGCTGCGGCTGCGGCCGGAGCCTGCACGATGTTGCGGTTGTAATCGGTCACTTTCAGTGCCTCCGTCAGAGTTCGTTGAAGGCAATGTACGGAAAGCGATACCGCGTAAAAACATGACTAAACTGTTTTTGTTATTCAGGAATAACGAATAATAATACTCTCTCAATGATCACGATGAGGCCAACGAACAGTCATGGATCGTATTCAGGCGATGCAGGTTTTCGTCCGTGTGGCTGAGGTGGGAAGCTTTATCAAGGCGGCGCAGACACTCGCTTTGCCGGCCTCGACGGTCACCAGCAGCATCAAGAATCTCGAGAAGTACCTGCAAGTGCGCCTGCTCAACAGAACGACGCGACGAGTAAGCCTGACGCACGAGGGAGCATGCTATCTGGCGCAATGCCGGGAGATATTGACGCTGATCGAGCACACGGAATCCAGCCTCACGGATTCCGTAAAACGACCGCAGGGGCGTTTGCGGGTGGATATGCCGGGCGGCATCGCCCACTTTATCGTCATGCCGAACCTTCAAGACTTCTACAGGCGCTATCCGGAAATCTATCTGATGATAGGGGTCAACGATCGCCAGGTTGATCTCGTCCAGGAAGGTGTGGATTGCGTCATTCGCACAGGCGAGCTGAATGACTCAACGCTCATTGCACGCCCCCTCGGCCACTTTCGTTGGGTGACCTGTGCGTCTACTGCTTATCTCAGAGAAAACGGCACCCCACAGGTGCCAGAAGATTTGTCCCACCATCGGGCCATCCATTATTTTTCGGGTCGCACAAGACGAGTCGGCGATATGCACTTCGCTCGCGGTTCTGAAAAGCTTTCAGTACCAGTAAAGGGAACGGCGGCCGTCAACGAGACAGGGCTCTACATAAAGATGTGCCTTGAAGGTTTTGGCTTGGCGCAACTCGCTGAGAGGATCGTCTCCGAACACCTGCAAGACGGCCGGCTGGTCGAGGTGCTGGCCGACTGGCAGCCGCCCTCGGTACCCGTCAATTTGCTGTACCCACATCAGCGTTTTCTATCGCCTGCTGTCCGCGTATTTGCTGACTGGGTAAGCATGCTTATCCGAGACGATCACTCGATCAGTCAATAGCTGGTACAGCACCATCTTCCTCTGGCGTGGAGGAAGATGGTTTCGCCTAAGACAAGGGCGCTCACCGAGCACCTGTTCGAGCATACGCGTGATCAGAGGTGGGTAGGACGATGCGATGCATGGCTTGTGATGAGTAACTGATGTACACCTTATGGCCGGCAGCCTTTCGCTTACGTCCACTTATGGGGACTGCGGTGAACTCTGCATCGCTTGAAGATTGGCGGCCCTAAGTGCAGGGCAAGCCGGCTGTCGATCAACTGGCGAGCCCACCGATGCATGTCAGGCCTGCAGTGCCTTGGCGAAGGTCTGCAGCCAGGGTTCGGCATCCGTCTCCGGTGTTACGGTTTCACTGGAGTCCAGACGCAACATCTCGACCACCTCGCGCAACCCCAGCTCGACGTAGAGTTCGCGGATCAGTTCGCCAGCACCGCAGAAGGTGTCGTAACTGGAATCGCCCAGGGCTAGCACCGCCGCTGGCTTGCCGCTCCAGGCCGGCAGGCGATCGCGGAGTTCGCTGTACAGCGGCAGCAGATTGTCCGGCACTTCGCCCATGCCGGTGGTAGAGGTCACGGTGAGGAAAGCGTCCGGCGCGAAGGCCAGCAGCTCATCGAGACTCATGTTCGCTTTGTACCAGGCCTCCAGCCCGGCGGCCTTGAGCTGACGCTCGGCGTGGCGTGCGACTTCTTCGGCCGTACCGTAGACCGAACCCGAGACAATGGCGACTTTCATGACAACTCCAGAAACAGGAAAAACGCCGCGCATTATGCCGCAAGTGGACAGCCCGACCCGATGTTTTAGAATGCAGCGCACACCCATCGCGGAACCTGTCCCATGATCAATGCCAAGCTGCTGCAACTGGTAGTCGACGCCTCCAACGATGGAATCGTGGTGGCCGAGCAGGAGGGCGAAGACAACATCCTGATCTACGCCAATGCGGCATTCGAACGTCTGACCGGCTATCCCTGTGACGATATCCTCTACCAGGACTGCCGCTTTCTGCAGGCCGGAGATCGCGCGCAGATCGGCCTACAGGCCATTCGTGACGCAGTCAAGGCGGGCAAGCCCTGCCGCCAGATCATTCGCAACTACCGCAAGGATGGCAGCGCCTTCTGGAACGAGCTATCGATCACGCCGGTGCTCAATGAGAGCGACCAGTTGACCTACTACATCGGCATTCAGAAAGACGTCACCGAACAGGTCGAAGCCAAGCAGCGCGTGCGCGAACTGGAGGTCGAAGTGGCGGAGTTGAAGGCCGAACTGGCGCGCCTGAAAAGCTGACGAACGGATAAAACTATCGTCTAGCGCCGCAGTCAGAAAGGTTTGCCCCCTTGCAGTATTCACTCCATGCAAAGCGATCCGCTGCTGACCCAGGACGAGCTGGACTTCATCCAGCAGATTCTCTCCAAGCCTCCGCACACGCGGCGCCCTAGCACTGCGCAGCAGTTGGCGCTGGGTGAAAGACTCAGTGAGCTGTTGACCCGATTGGGTGATGAAGAGCACTTGAGTCTGGACACCCATAGCGACAATCAGCACCTCAGCTTTCCATTGCGCCTGATCCAGGACGAGCAAAGCCATTCTCGCCTGGAGCTGGGTGCACCGCTGATCTTCGAGCAAGGTGTGAACGAGCGGCCATGGCGCCTGGCTCTGCCCACGGCACTGGCGCTATTGGACAGCAGCGAGCGGCCCAGCGGCCTGCAGGCGCTGGAACTGTCCAACAGCGGGATGCTGGTGGAATATCGCAAGGCTGGCACGCCGGCCAAGGATCAGTTGCTGCAGTTGCTGCTACCTCGTGAGCAGCGCGTTCAACTGCGCGCCCGACTGGTCAGGAGGGTCAGCAAAACGCGCTATGCCTATAGCCTGCAGACGCTGCATGAAGAAGATGAACAGACGTTGCGCCAATACCTGTTCGATCAGCACAGCGAGCAACAACTGCAAACCGCAACCGTCGACTGAAACCGATCTTGCAGGCTGTCTCAGGTATCGAGATGGCCAGCGAGAAACTGCTGCAGGCGACGCTGCATCAAACGCCCCTCGTTGCCCAGGCAGGCGATGGGCGAGCCGACAAGACTCTCCTCGGCCAGATCGGCACTGTCACCAGCAAGCAACACCGGGCACTCCAGACCGAGCGCCAGGCGCACCAACTGCCGCGGGAACTCCTCGCCTGGCGGCTGATTGCTGAAGAACACCAGCGCTTGCGGCTGCATCCGCTCACAGACCAGGGCCAGGTCGGTCATCGGCACCCCCGGCCCCATCACCGTCACCTCGATGTCCTGGCTGCCGAGCAGCAAGGCCGCAACCAGCAATTCGAGCTCGCGACAGTGGCTAGGCAGTGCCACGAGAAGCACACGGTCGCGGGACTCGCCGCGCCCCAACTGCAAACGCTGCCAGCAGCGCCCACGCAGGAAGCCATCGAGCATCAACCACTCGCCACGCTGGCCCACCTCATCCTGACGCAGCAACAGCTCCTGCCACACGGGCATGAGAATGTCCTGAAACACCACCGGCAGTGGATAACAAGAGAAAATCTGCCCGTACAGGCGTTCGAGACGAGGCTCGTCAAAGTTCTGCAGCGCGCTGCGCAGCTGATCCTGCCACTGACTCCAGTCGTCACTGCTGACTTCGTCGTAAGCCGGTGTGGCGGCACTGCGACTGCTGGCGCTCTTGGCCAGAATCGAGCCGACCTTGCTGACTGCCACGCCGCGCTCTATCCACGCCAGGATGCTGCGCACCGCGTCGATGTCAGCCTGAGAATAGAGACGATGACCGCTGTCCGTCCGCGTCGGCTGGATCAGGCCGTAACGCCGCTCCCAGGCACGCAGGGTGACCGGATTGACGCCTGTAAGACGGGAAACCTCACGAATGGGGAACAACTCTTCCTGTTTCAAAGCACTGGACGCAAGCGATGTGACGGAGGCAAGTTCAGGCATGGCTTCGGGCATCACGGCAATGAATTAAGAGGGCATTGTAACCTAGCATCGGCAGGCTGACATTGTGCAAAAATTATACAAGACAAGCCAATGCATAATTGTCCGCAGCATAGTCCCCCTTCATTACCGTGGCGACTCCCCCATACACAGCTCGCCCAAGGGTTGCACCATCACGACCGACCGCCCTCATTTGGCGCCTCTACGCCCTCTGAAGGGGCGCCGCGCTGCCGCAGCGACTGCCTCTGTTCGAGCCAAATGTCCAGCATCAGGCGGGGCTGGCTAATTTTGCTAAAACGGGAATAATCCTTGCTGCTTTCCCATCGAGCACACCACCCCGTGTTCGATTACGCCAATGCCACACCCCGGCTGACGGCACACTCGAGGAGATACACAATGTCCCCCGTTACTCTGATGGTGGCGCGCCGCGTCGCCAATGGTCGTTATCACGACTTCATCGCCTGGCTGCGTGAAGGCGAACACCTGGCCACCGACTTTCCTGGCTATCTCGGCTCCGGCGTACTGGCACCGCCCGCTGGCGACGATGAATTTCAGATCGTGTTCCGTTTCAGCGATGAACAGACCATGTCCTCCTGGGAGCATTCCGCTTCACGTCAGGCCTGGCTCCAGCGCGGCGCAGGACTTTTCGCTCAACCTCAGGAAAAACGCGCTGTGGGCCTCGACGCATGGTTCGGCAGCGCCCACCGGCAACCGCCACGCTGGAAACAGAGCGTAGCGATCTGGCTGGCGTTCTTTCCGGTTTCCCTGGCTTTTAATCTGCTACTCGGCCCCTGGCTCGCCGACCTGCCGCTGGTAACCCGCGTACTGCTGTCGACCCTGGCCCTGACGCCACTGATGACCTACCTGTTCATCCCCCTTTCCACCCGCTTGCTGGAACCCTGGCTGCAAGGCAACGGTCCGCAGCGCCTGGGCAGACGGGCTGCCAGCATCGGCAAATCCTGACAGCACCCTTCTCTCCCATCGGCCAGCCTCGCGCTGGCCGATTTCCCTATACAAGCCAGCACAACCTATACAAAAACATAAGTTCGTACAGGTAAAGTACAGAAGCACTCTCCCCATCCGTCTCAGTAAAAATCCTTATCACTCAGGCAAATAGGCATATTCACCAAGCCTGATAGCAAAACCACATGACACACATGGTTGTACAACCTGCGGCTCTGGTATAGCTTTATCCTCGGTCTGGTGAATACCGCCTGCCACTGGTCAGGTATCCCGAGGCGGTACGAACCAGACCTCCATTTCATTCTCACGAGTCACACATGAGCGCTGCCAGCTTCCCCATCCTGATCACCGGCGCCGGCCAGAGGGTAGGTCTGTATTGCGCCGAGCGCCTGCTCGACGAAGGCCAGTCGGTGATCGTCAGCTACCGCCAGGAACGCGACGGCATCGCGCGTCTGCGTGAGCGCGGCGCCATCGCTCTACAAGCCGATTTCAGCGACGAGGCCAGCATTATGTCCTTCATCGACAGCCTCAAGGCGCAATGCAGCGGCCTGCGCGCGATCGTGCACAACGCCTCAGATTGGCTGGCCGAAACACCCGGCGAAGAAGCCGAGGCCTTCCGCCAGCTATTCAACGTGCACATGCTTGCGCCTTACCTGATCAATCTGCATTGCAGCGACCTGCTGCTGCAGTCGACACCGGCCGACATCGTTCACGTCAGTGATGATGTGGTGCGCAAGGGCAGCGCCAATCGCCCTGCCTATTGCGCCAGCAAGGCCGGCCTGGAGAGCCTGACGCTTTCCTTCGCCGCGCGCCTGGCACCGCGTATCAAGGTCAACGCCATCGCGCCGGCGCTGCTGATGTTCAACGAAGGTGATGATGAGGCCTACCGAACCAAGGCTTTGGCCAAATCGGCGCTGGGCATAGAACCCGGCCCGCACGCCTTCTACCAGAGTTTGCGCTATCTGCTGGACAACCCCTACGTAACCGGAACCACCCTTACCCTCAACGGCGGCCGCCACCTCAAGTGAGGCGACTGTCCAGGACACTGCCATGAGCCAACCTCTTTCCCAGCAATACCGTGAAATTCTCGTAGGCCTCGGTGAAAACCCCGAGCGCGAGGGCCTTCTCGACACACCGAAACGCGCCGCCAAGGCCATGCAGTACCTTTGCCACGGCTACCAGCAGTCACTGGAGGAAATCGTCAACGGCGCGCTGTTCGAGTCCGACAACGACGAGATGGTGATCGTCAAGGACATCGAACTGTACTCGCTGTGCGAGCACCACCTGCTGCCCTTCATCGGCAAGGCCCACGTCGCCTACATCCCCACCGGCAAGGTGCTGGGGCTGTCCAAGGTAGCGCGCATCGTCGACATGTATGCACGCCGCCTGCAGATCCAGGAGAACCTCACCAAGCAGATCGCCGACGCGATCCAGAAGGTGACCAACGCCGCTGGCGTCGCCGTGGTGATCGAGGCCAAGCACATGTGCATGATGATGCGCGGCGTCGAGAAACAGAACTCGGTGATGAGCAGCTCGGTGATGCTTGGCGCATTCCGCGAGTCCTGCAACACTCGCCATGAATTCCTGCAATTGATCGGACGGAACAACTAATGCCGCGACTGGAACCCGGAATGGCGCGCATCCGCGTCAAGGACCTGCGCCTGCGCACCTACATCGGCATCAAGGAAGAGGAGATCAACAACAAGCAGGACGTGCTGATCAACCTGACCATCCTCTACCCGGCGGTCGACGCCGTGCAGGTCAACGACATCGAGCACGCCCTGAACTATCGCACCATCACCAAGGCGATCATCGCCCACGTGGAGGGCAACCGTTTCGCCCTGCTCGAACGCCTGACCCAGGAAATCCTCGACCTGGTCATGGCTCACCAGGCCGTGCGTTACGCCGAAGTCGAAGTGGACAAGCCGCACGCCCTGCGTTTCGCCGAGTCGGTATCGATCACCCTCGCTGGCCATCGCTGACGGCCTGGCCTGGCGGCTTGTCGCTCGCCAGCGACGCTCTTATCATCGCCGCCATCATCCCCGGAGAGCCCACCATGACCGAGCAAGAACGTCTCGAACTGGAAGCTGCAGCCTTTCGCGCCCTGGTCCAGCACCTGCGCACTCGCCCTGACGTGCAGAACATCGAACTGATGAACCTGGCCGGTTTCTGCCGCAACTGCCTGTCGAAATGGTACAAGGCAGCCGCCGACGATCTCGGCGTCGAAGTCAGCGCCGACCAGGCCCGCGAGACCGTGTACGGCATGCCTTATGCCGACTGGAAGGCCAAGTATCAGAAAGAAGCGTCGGCCGAACAGAAAGCCGCCTTTGCAAAAGGAAAGCATGAATGACCGCCCTGAACGAACTGCGCAGCCGCCTGCAGCAGGACGATTACGCCTTCAGTGAAACCCTGGCCTTCGTTGCCGAGCACTATGACTATCAGCCCAGCGCCTTCCGCAATGGCGACGTGGAAAACGCCGCGGGCCAGAACGAAGGCTCCTGCAAGACCCTGGGCCTTGCGTTGCTGGAAGGCTTGAGCACGGACGAGGCGCTGCGCGCCTTTGGCGAACACTACCGTAGCGTGCTGGCGACGCCGCAAGGCAGCGATCACGGCAACATTCGTGCATTGATGGCCCACGGCCTGGAAGGCGTGAAGTTCGAGCAGCAACCGCTCAAGCGTAAAGCCTGAACCTATAGCGCAAAAACGTGCGCAACTGTCAGCAATAGCTGACAGACATCACATTGACATCACTTTATGCTACGCGCCTACAACCCAATGAACACGAGGGAACGTGTTCTGCGCGCAGTCGCCCTTCCCTCCTGTTTCGCATCCGGCATGGAGTCGAGCGATGCAGCAGACCTTGGTCTGGAAACCCAGGCAAACCCCCGGCGTGGAAACGCTGCGTCTGAGTCGGGATGCCAATGGCATTCACGCCACCAGCCACCTGATGCAGGTCATCAAGGGCAACAGCATCGTTGCCAACTACCTGATCGATTGCGACGCGCGCTGGCGCTTCCGCCGCCTCTGGCTCAAGGTCGACAACCACGGCCAGCGCAACCTCTGCCTGCAGCGTGACCTGCGCGGCAACTGGCTGCTCAATGGCGAGCTGCGCCCCGAATTGCAGCGATGCCAGCACGTCATGCTGTCCGCCTCGCCCTTCACCCATACGCCCCTGCTACAGCGTAGCGCCCTGGAAACCGGGCAAAGCGACGAAATCAAGGTCGCCTACATCGACCTGCTCAGTCTCAAGGTGGAGCCACGCCAGCAACATTATCAGTGCTTGCAGCGCCGCGCCGGAGAGCACCTCTACCGCAGTCAGGCCGAAGGCCATGCACAGGAAGAGCTGAGCGTCGACGACCAGGCACAGCTGCTCAACGCCAACGAGCAATACCTGCGCCTGAGCCAACGAGAGCTGAAAGTCAGCACGCTGGTGTAGAGGCTTCCACCGCCCGCCCTGATAGGGTGCGCCATGTGCACCAGGCAGGCTTTGCGGTATGCCCGGCGCGTACAGCGCTCCTACACAGGCAAAGCCCACGACACTCAGATAGGCAACTGCCCGAACGCCCAGCGCAGCAGGAAGAACACCAGCAGCCCACCGCCAATGGTCGCCAGCAGGTGCCGCGTGAACGCGGCGATGGCAATGGCAGCGACGCCCGCCAGCAGATAAGCGTTGTTCCAGGTCAGCGCCCAATGCTGCCCGTCCGGCAGCAACATGCCGGGCACAACGATGGCCGTGAGCACGGCCGTCGGCACGTAGTGCAGCCCCTGCCTGACCAAGGGCGGAAAGCGCAGATCGGGAAAAGCGAACAGGCTGTAACGGGTAACGAAGGTGATCGCCAGCATGCCCAGGATCAGCAACCAGATATCCATCAGGCCAACTCCTCCTGCAGTGCCGGCCTGCGCCGCTCCAACCACACACCGATGACGATGCCGCTGGCTGCAGCCGCCATCAAGCCGAGCTTGTAAGGCAGGTCATGACACGCCAACGCCACGGCGCCTGCCACCAGGGCCGCGGCCACCTGCGGCTGGTTGCGCAGCATGGGCACGACGATGCCGATGAAAGTCGCCAGCATGGCGAAGTCCAACCCCCACTCGCCGATGTTTGGCACTGCCTGACCGAACAGCACGCCTACCAAAGTGCACAGCTGCCAGTTGCAGTACATGGCCAACGCCGCGCCGAGAAAATACCAGTGACGGAAAGCGCCCTTGTCGCCCCGCGCATAGCGCTGCACCACCACCGCGTAGGCCTCGTCGGTCAGACCGAAGGCCAATGGCACGCGCCAGCGCTTGGGCAGGTGGCGCACGTGGGGCTGTATACTGGCGCTGTACAGGGCATGGCGCAGATTGACCACAAAGGTGGTCAACAGCACCACGGCGATGCCAGCGCCACCAGCCAACAGGCTGATGGCGATGAACTGTGCAGAGCCGGCGAACACCAGCGCGGACATACCCAGCGTTTGCCAGGGATCGAGCCCCGCAGCGCCAGCCAGGCTGCCGAAGATGATGCCGAAGGGAATGGCGCCGAGCAGCATCGGCAGCATATCGCGGGCGCCTTGGGTGAATTCGTGATGACGTGACATGGAACCTCCTGGTCCAGCGAGATTACCCGGGCGGTCTAAGCAGGTCTTGAACGTTCTTGCGCATAACCGCAGTGGGGTTGCGCGACACGAAGCGGTGCCACGCTGTCGCGCTGGTAATACCCGGAAACAAACAGCAAAATGCCACTACCAAGGTCGCAGCGCATCTCGCAAAACTGTGTCCTACAATCGATCACAATGACCTCAATCTGACAGCACAGCCGGGGACCGGAGAAAAACCACGCTAGCTACACAAGGCAAGGCCCGAGCCTTCTCTCTATGAATACAAGCACTGACCGCACTCGATCCCGAGTCGCGGTCCATACTCAGAATCAGCCAGCGACCCTCAGGCTGGCCCAGGAGAGCCATTCCAGCCGCCTAATCCCAGGCGGCTGGCGCAGGATGCAGCGTACAGGCCGCGGCCATTGCTCTTGCGTGCACTCGAGCGATTCCGTTCATGCCGACTAATGTTCATAGCAGGTGCACTTATGCCTTCCAATGCTGCTCGCTTTTCCACACGTAGCCTGCTTTACGCCAGCTATGCCTGTCTCCTGGCGCTGATGCTGCTGATTGCCGGAGTCTCGCTCTACAACCTGGCGACCTCAGATCGAGAGTTTTCCACCTACATCAATGGCGTCGAGGCTCGTGCGAGACTGGCCAGCGCGGTCAGCGACGCGGTGAAGGACCGCGCCATCGTACTGCGCAACTTGGCGCTCAATAGCGCCCCCGCAGAACGTGCGCAGCAGCGCGAGTTCATCGCCGCCCATGAAAAGGATGTTGTCGACAGCATCGCAGCACTACGCCTGGCAATAAGCACGCATAGCGACGTTTCGGCCACGGGCCGTGAAATGCTCGCGCGCATCGAGCAAGTAGAGGCGCGCTATAGCCCTGTAGCTCATACCATTGCCGAGCAGCTGTTCGCCGGCAATGACACCGAGGCCATGCGCATGGTCAAGGAGCAATGCACGCCTCTGCTCGAAGAATTGACCAAGACCATCGACGAATACCTAATCCATACCACCGAGGTTGCCGACCAAAGGGTACTTGCCAACGAGGCACACTACCTGAAACAGCGCAACATGCTCATCCTAATCACCGCGCTCAGTTTCATTCTCGCCGCCGTGCTGGGAAATCTGATCAGCCGTTACCTGCTCGGCGCCCTGGGTGCCGAACCAAGCGATCTCAACCGGATCGCACAGCGCGTGGCCGAGGGTGACCTGCGCATCATGGAGAAGGCGGTAGACAGCGCCGAGAACAGCGTGCTCGCGGCGCTGTTACGTATGCAACAGAACCTGCGCCAGGTCACACAGGGCATCGACCGTTCATCACGCACCGTCGCCCACTCCAGCCAGGAGCTGAGCGAATCGAGCCTGCGCAACGCCGAAAGCGTGGCCCACGCCCAACGCGAGGTGGAGCAGATCGTCACCGCTGTGCACGAAATGGCGGCGACCGTGCAGGACGTGGCGCGCAGCGCCGAGACTGCCGCCCAGGCCGCCAGTGAAGCCGACGATGCCGCCGTGCAAAGCCAGCTAAAGGCCAGCCAGGCAGTCAGCCTGATCGGCGAACTGGCCCAGGTAATCGATCATTCCAGTGAAGCCATGGGGCGCCTGAAGACCGAGAGCGGCAACATTGGCAGCGTGCTCGACGTGATCAAGGCGGTGGCCGACCAGACCAACCTGCTGGCACTCAATGCCGCCATCGAGGCCGCTCGTGCTGGCGAGGCAGGGCGCGGCTTCGCCGTGGTCGCCGACGAAGTGCGCAGCCTGGCGCGCCGCACCCAGGAAGCGACGACAGAAATCGAGGGTCTGATTGCCAGCCTGCAGAAGATCGCCGATGAGACCTCGCGCTACATGGAGCGCTGCCAGAGCTCCAGCTCGCAATCGGTTTCCGGCGTATCGGAAGCCGGTGAAGCGGTGGCGCGGATCGTCGCCATGATCGAGCGCATCAATGGCATGAACCAGCAAATCGCCACGGCAGCCGAACAACAGACCGCTGTGGCCGAGGAAATCAGCAGGGGCATCGTCTCGGTACGCGACAGCACGGAGCAATCCGCCTCGGCGTTCCAGCATGCGCAGCGGGAAAGCGAAAGCCTGGCCCGTACCAGCGTGGTGCTGCACGAGAACATCGCCCGCTTCCAGCTGTAAGGGCACCGGCCTGCGGCTCGTTGCGCGCCGCAGGCATTACACCCATTAGCGTGGCTACAGGGCTGCGCCCTCGCCACCTCGCTCGTCGACAACCGCCTACCGTTTCGACAACGCCAATCGCGGCATTCGACCAACTGACGCGCAGCATCGATAGCAGACGCAACAAGGAGGCAAGCCTCCGGTGTCGCGCCAAATAGATGGCGAGTGAGCGAACCAGTGGCTTGCCGGCGTAGGCGAACCGAGACGCGCCCGATCCTGAGCACCCAGCCCCGGCCCAATCCAGCACGCCGGGTACCCTGGCATCGCAACGCCGTTGACGGCTGGCCGAAACGCCAGCGTGAGAATGGCGCCGCATGGTTCATGCGGCGCCGTTGCAAGGCTAGGCGCGGAAACGCCCGACCAGCCCGTGCAGTTGCTCCGACAGTTGCGCCAGCTCCTGCGAATCGCGGTGTGCCGACTGAGCGAGATTTTCCACCAGCAACGCATCGCTCTGGATCTGGGCGATGTGACGGTTGATGTCCTCGGCAACCTGATGCTGCTCTTCCGCGGCGGTGGCGATCTGGGTGTTCTGATCGCGAATGTGGTCAACCGCGCCACGAATCTGCTCGAAGCTGTTGCTGGCCAGGCTGATGCGCTCGACGCTGGCTTGCGACATCTCCAGACTATTTTGCATCTGCCGGGTGACTTCCTGCGTGCGTCGCGCCAGGCCACCGAGCAGGCTGTCGATCTCGCCGGTGGAGTCTGCGGTACGTTGCGCCAAGGCCCGCACCTCGTCGGCCACGACCGCGAAGCCTCGTCCCTGGTCACCGGCGCGGGCCGCTTCGATGGCCGCGTTGAGCGCCAGCAGGTTGGTCTGCTCGGCAATCGAACGAATGGTGCCGAGGATCGCGTTGATGTTCTGGCTGTCCTGTTCCAGCGCCTGCAGCGCCAATGCCGACTGCTTGAGGTTGTCGCTCAGGCGCGACACGCTATCGGTGGCATCTTCGATCTGCGCCTGCCCGGCATGCACCTGGCGCTGGCCATCATCGGCCGAGGTGGCAGCCTCGCTACACGAGCGCGCGACCTCGTTGGCGGTGGCGACCATCTCGTTGAATGCAGTCGACACCATTTCCACTGCCCCGCGCTGGCGCTCGGCCACGTCGGTCATGTCCTGGGCCACCCGCGTCGAGCCATCGGAGGTCTGACGCAGGGCGGCCGAGGCCTCGATGATGCGTTGCACCAGCTGGCGGATAGTGCCGAGGAACTGGTTGAACCAGCGCGCCAGCAGCGCCGTTTCGTCCTTGCCCTGGATGCTCAGGCTGCGCGTCAGGTCGCCTTCACCTTGCGCGATCCCCTCCAGGCCGTTCGCCACGCTGCGAATCGGGTTGACGATGAGATTGGCGAACAGGGTCCCGACCATGGCGAATACCAACCCAAGGATCAGCACGATCACGCCGACCTGCCAGGCCAGATCGTTGGCCTTGGCCATGACCTCGCCGTGCTCGATCAGGCCGATGAAGCGCCAGCCCAAGGTCGGTGACGACCAGATATTGGCCATGTAGCGAGTGCCGTTGAGCTCCACCTCCAGCAAGCCATCGGCGCCAGCCAGACGTGCGTATTCACCGCCAAGATCGGTAAGGGATTTGAAGTTGTTCGCGGCATTCTGGGGGTCGACGAGGACGTTGCCGCTGCCCTCCACCAGCATCAGGTAGCCGGTCTGGCCGATCTTGATTTGCTTGACCAGATCGGTGAGCTGCTTCAGCGAAACGTCGAGGCCGACCACGCCGGCGATCGCTCCCTGGGTGTCGTTGACGGTGCGCACGGTACCGATCAGCACGGCATCGTCCGGCGCCCAGTAGTAAGCGGCAGTACGCTGGGTTTTGCCCGGTGCCGACATGGCGGTCTTGTACCAGGGACGTACGCGTGGATCGTAGCTGCTGAGCCCCGGATCGCTCGGCCAGATGGCATAACCACCATCGACCCGTCCATAGGAAAGGTAGGCCGTGGTCGGATGGGTCTTGGCGAAGCGATCGAAGATGCTCTCCAGCTCCTGGTTGGTTTCCGGTAACGGGGTGCTTGCCGCGTCCGCCGAGGAATAGTTCTTCAGGGTCGGAGCCGCTGTCATCTGCGGCAGACTCGCCAGGTAGTCGACGTTCTCGGTGATGCCCTTGAAGAACAGGCTCATGGCGTTGTCGACCTGGCGTATCTCTCGCGAACTTCCGTCGAGGAAGTCGGCCTCGGCCTGGACCCGCTCCTTGTAGATCACCACCGCGGCCACCAACAGGATCGGCAGGCACGCGATAGCGGCAAACGCACAGGTCAGCTTTTGTTTGATGTTCATTCGATGAATCCCTCGGGGTAGTGAATTCACCAGGCGCGCGAGCACCGACGAATCCTCAGAGACATTATCGGCTCGGCGATGAATGGCTTGAGCGCGCAAAGCGACTTGTTGCTGTCGATCAAAGACCAACAATTGATTTTGTTTAATCTACCCGTGAACACCCAGCTCACTGCATCTGTCATTGATCGCGATCAGGCCGTTGGTTAAAGAAAAGCCTGAGTCATACGATGACCTACGTACGAGCTCCGTTCGCACAACCGTTGCTGTCCGACGCCTGCCATCCCCCGGTTGCAGACCAAGGCCAGATAGACGGGTCCATCCCTCCAATCCCCGACGCAGCCGATACAACGAAGCACTACAACACCGCAACAGCAGAGGGGCACCTAGATCCCTCGCAGCCTGCTTGGTCGCCGGCCCAAGGGGGGGCCGCCGACAATCGTCGTAACTTCGCCTGCCAACTATCCAATTCAAGACGATGAGGCAAGAAACAGATGCTTAAGAATGCCCCGCTTAGCGTGAAGCTACTGCTCATACTGATATTCCCATTACTCGGTTTCCTGGCGTTCGCTGGCGTCTATGTCGCCGGCAAGTACCAGACCCTGACCGAGATGGATCGCACCGTGACCGCCAGTGGCGCGGCACAGAAGATCAGCGCGGTGATTACCTCCCTGCAACGCGAACGTGGTGCCAGCGGCGTGTTCATCGGCAGCAGTGGCAAAGCCATGCGTGACAAGCTGACCGAATACCGCCGAGACACCGACATCGCAGCCGGCAACCTGCGTACCCTGGCACAAGGCTCGAATGGTATGGACGAGACCCTGCGTGCCCTCGACGAACTGGGCACACTGCGCCCGCAGGTCGATGCGCTGTCGCTGAGCAGCACCGACTCGGGTACCCGCTACACCAACCTGATCAAGACCCTGGTCGGCTACACCCATTCCCTCGAGGCGAGCGTCGACGACCCGCAGATCCTGCGTGCACTGGGTGCCCTCAACCAGTTCGTGGAAATGAAGGAGCGGGCGGGGCGTGAACGCGTGCTGCTTGGCCTGACCTTCACCCAGGGTCATTTCGACGCCGACCTGCTGTCACGCTTCAGCCGCAACCTCGGCGAATTCTCGGCCTATCTGGACGGTTTCCAGCGCCGCGCCTCAGCCAGTTTCCGCAGCAAGCTCGACAACGTGCTGCAGCAACCCGACTCGCAGGAGGTGGCGCGCCTGCAGCGCCTGGCGTTCGAAACCCCGCTCGGCGATCCGCTGGGCATCAAATCCGAAGACTGGTTCCGGCTCTCCACCAGCCGCATCGACCTCATGGGCCAGGTCGAAGCCGAACTTTGCCAGAGCGTCGGCGACCTGGCGACACAGGCGCGCGACGAAGCAGCCAGCAGCCTCTGGCTGACCATCGCCGCGATGCTCGGCGTGCTGTCCGCGGTGGTGGTGCTGTCGCTGCTGATCATCCGCAACATCAAATCGGCGGTCAGCGACGTCAACGACACCCTGGTCGCACTGGCCCAGCGCGACCTGACCGCCCACACGAGCTATGAAGGTGGCGACGAGTTCGGCGTCATCGCACGCAACCTCAACAACATGGCGCAGCAGATCAGGGAAGTGATCCACGAGATCGGCGGCGCGGCAGCGCAGGTCGCCACTGCTGCCGAGGAATCCTCGGCAGCGGCCTTGCAGACCAGCCAGAACGTGGCGCAACAGCGTCAGGGCACTGATCAGGTCGCCACCGCCATCAACGAGATGAGCGCCACCGTGCGTGATGTGGCGCGCAGTACCACCGAAGCCGCGGAAATGTCGCGCCGGGTCAACGACAGCACGCTGCAGGGCAAGAGCGAAATCGAGAGCACCGTGCGCCTGGTCCAGGCCCTGTCGACGCAGGCCGAACAGACCGCGCAGATCATCATCGAGCTGAAGCAGGAAAGCGATGCCATCTCCTCGGTGCTCGACGTGATCCGGGGCGTCGCCGAACAGACCAACCTGCTGGCCCTCAATGCCGCCATCGAAGCGGCCCGTGCCGGCGAGCAGGGTCGTGGCTTTGCCGTGGTAGCCGACGAGGTACGTCAGTTGGCACAGAAGACCCAGGACTCCACCGTCAGCATTCAGCAGATGATCAGCAACCTGCAGAGCGGCTCCGACCGCGCTGCCAGCTCCATGCAGGAAACCCTGGACAAGGCCCAGGCCGGCGCCAACAACGTGGTCAGGGCTGGCGACCTGCTGGTGGAGATCGCCGACGGTATCGCCAGCATCAGCGACCGCAATATCCAGGTGGCCTCGGCCGCCGAGGAGCAAAGCCTGGTATCGGAGGAGATCAACCGCAATGTCAACGAGATCAACGACCTGGTGATCCAGGTCAGTGCCGCCGCCGAGCAGACCGCCGTAACCAGTCGCGAGCTGGCGCGTCTGGCCGATCACCAGCAGCAACTGGTGAACCGCTTCAAGGTAGGCTGAGGCATCGCGCCGCTCGGCCTGCCCAAAGGGTTTGCCGAGCGCGCTGTTCGAGAAAACGGCCCCGCCATCGTGCGGGGCCGTTTGGTTACCACTGGTGGCTGTAGCTCACCGTCAGCGTAGTGCCAGGCGCCGGCAGGTGGCTGGTGTTGTTGTTGCTGCGCAGTAGCTGGCTGTAGAGCGGGTAGTAATCGCGGTTGAACAGGTTCTGGATGCCCAGGCTGACCTTGTCCGCTTCGCTCAGGCGGTAGTCGCTGATGAGGTCGACGGTGGTATAGCCGTCCACGTCGCGGCGGCCGAAGCTGGCCTGGCCATCGATGCGATAGTCCTTGCTGGCGAAGTACGTGGCCTGCAGACGGTTGCTCCAGGCTTCGCTGGGGTTGTACTGCACGTAGGCGGTCAGCTTCAGCGGCGGCACGCGGAAACCGGTCATGTCGCGCCACTCGCCATTGTCCGGCTTCTCGCGGCCCTTCATCCAGGTAAAGGTGCCGCCCAGGCCCCAGGTTTCCTCCAGGCTCAGCCAGTCCAGGCTACCCTCGACACCGTGGATGCGCTCCTCGGTGCGGGTCAGGATCAGGCCGTTGTTGAAGCTCTGCACGTCACCGAGTTTCGAGGTGGTGTAGAACAGCGCCAGCGCCCCCTGCGTCTGCTCGCCCAGCGCACCACGCCAGCCCAGCTCGTAGTTGTTGGTCTTCACCGGCTCCAGTTCGGAAGAGTCGATGTCGAAACCGCTGCGCGCATTGCGCAGCTGTACACCGATGTCCGGCAACTGGAAGCCCTGGCTGAAAGCCGCATAGATTTCCTGGCCGGCCAGCGGCGAATAGACCACACCGAGGTTGCCGAGCACGTCGTCATAACGCACCTTACCGCCACTGACGGTCGCCGGGTTGGCATTGCGAATCTCTGACAACGGCACGAAGTCATCGAACTCGGCGGTGGCGTACTCGTAGCGCAGACCACCATCGACCGACCACTGCTCGTTGATGCGATGACGCAGCTGAGCGAAGGCGCCGGTACTGATGGTGGTCAGCTCGGGCATGTAGGTGAGCTTGCCGATCTTCTCGAAATCCCGACCGCCGCTGGCGTCGTAGCGCGCAGCGTCGAAGATGTCGAGCGGCATGTCGCTGCGCTCGTGGTTGAAGTCGCCACCCCAGACCAGCTCGGTGTTCTCGCCCAGCGGTGTGCTCAGGGTGAAGCGACTGCCGAGAATCTCGCTGTTCTGCATCACCTGATCGACGAAGCGCCACGGGTGGCGACGCCACGTGCGTCGAAGGGGGTGAAGCGGGTGAAGTAGTCGCGATAGTAGAGCTGCGCAGACAGACGACTGCCGAGCAGATCGGCGTGGTCGTATTGGAGGTTGGCCAGGGTGTTCTTGATACGGTTCTGGGTATCCAGTTTCAGGCCTTTGAGCGGCTGCGCCGGCACGCTGCTGGCGGGCAGCGTGGCAACTGCAGGGTCGGCGGTGTAGTCGCTGTCCTGCTTGGCATCGGAATGGCTGAGGGCCAGTTGGATACGCTGATCCTCATCGATACGCAGGCCCAGTTTGCCGCCGATGTTGAAGCTGTTGGAGTCGAACAGGTCGCCCTGGCTCGGTTCGGGAGCGATGCGCTTGCCGTCCGCGTCGAACGAGCCACCGACATGGCGCACACCGAGGTCGAAGGCGTAGTCGACCTGCCCCTGCGCGCCGGACAGATGATGCTGCAGTTCACCGCCCAGGCTGTCGCTGTCCAGCTGGGTCAGCGAGGACGAGCCACGGAGGGTGGTTTCGGCCCGGCTCTCGCCACCGGCCGGACGGGTGGTGATGTTGACGATGCCGCCGGTGGCGCCGGCACCGTAGATCGCACTGCTGCCATGCACCACTTCGACCCGCTCGATCAGCGCCGGGTCGATGCTGGCAAGGTTGCGTGAGGAGTCGCGGTTGGTATTGAGCGGCACACCGTCGACCAGGATCAGCATGGTGCGCCCGCGCAGAGTCTGGCCATAGTCGGTGATGGTGCGGCTGGAATCGGACATGCCCGGCGTGACCTTGGCCAGCAAGGTGGCCAGGCTGTCGGAACCCTGACGCAACTGCTCGAGTTTTTCGCGTTCGATCACATCGACCTGGCGCACCTGTGGAACCAGGCTGCTGGAGGTGCGCGTGGCGGTCACGTCCATCGCCCCCAGTTGCAGCGGCGCGGCACTCGGAGCCTGCGACAACGCGGCCTCGCGAGAAACGATGATGAAGGTGTCCTCGCCCTGCTGGTGAACCTCCAGGCCACTGTCTTCGAGCAGGCGCTGCAGGGCCTCGCCGGTGCTGTAGCGACCACGCAGCTCACCGGCCTGCTTGTCGCTGGCGATGTCGCTGGAGAAAAGTATCTGCGCGGCAGACTGGCCGGCCAGGGCATTGAGCGACTGTTCGAGCGGCGCGGCAGGCAGGTCGAAATCGACTTCGTTGGCGGCCTGCACCATCGACGACAAGCCCAGCAGCAGGCTGCTGGCCAACAGGTTAAGGCGCAGTTTCGGGGTTCTCACGTGGGGTCTCCGGGAATGAAAAGAGGGCGTTCCTGGAGATAGCCGCCGCTACGCGGGCAAAACCCTACCTCACGACGAAAATTATTTTTTGGCCTGACGCCGGCTCAGCATCGGCACGCCATCGGGCCCCGTCGTCAGGTCCACTGGCAGGATCTTCGGCAACAGCGCCGGCAATCCCTCCAGGCGCGAGCGTTCGAAGCGGCCGGATACCGGTAGCTCAGCCAGGCTGGCGTCCGACAGGTTGACGCGGATACCGGTATGGCGCTGCAGCGCATCGAGCACCTCACCCAGCGGCGTGCGCTCGAAAACCAGACGACCATCGACCCAGGCAGCGCTCGCCTCGGCATCTACCCGCGTGACCGTGCCAAGCTCACCGGCGCGTACCCGCACCTGCTCACTCGGGCTCAGCAGCAGCGTATCGCCGCGGCCGTGTACAGCCACCCTGCCCTCGCTCACCGTGACCTGCACCTCGTCGCCCAGTCGGCTGACGTTGTAGCGCGTGCCAACCACGACAATCCGCGTAGCGCCGGCCTGGGTCAGGAATGGTCGGTAGTTCATCGGCGCAACCGCGAACAGCGCCTGGCCGGCCTGCAATTCCACACGGCGGCTACGCAGGTGCCAGCTCACCCGAATACGGCTGTCACCATCGAGCGTCACCTGGCTGCCATCAGCCAGGGCAATGGTCTGTACCTGTCCAGGAGCGCTGGCATGATCCTCGTTGCGATAGGCAGGGTCGAGCCAGATCAGGCCACCGGCCATAGCCAGCGCGGCGGCGAACAGCCCCACCGTGGAGCCCGGCGAGCGCCTGCTGCGCTTGACCGGCGCAGGCAGGGGAAAGCGCGCCTTGAGTGCCTCGCGGTGGCGAGCGATGGCGTCGTCGGCCGGGATGCGGTCGTCCTCGTGCGGCGGCTGACGGTTCATGGCGCTACCCGCTCCAACCAGGCCAGGCACTTGCTCATGCCCACGCGCAGGTGCTTTTCCACCGCCTTGAGGGAAATCCCTAGCTGTTCGGCTACCGCCTGCTGGGGCAACTCGTGGATCTTGTGCATGACGAACACCTGCCGGCAGCGCGGCGGCAATTCGGCAATCGCCGCACACAGACGATCCAGCTCATCGGCCGTTTCGAGACAGCGCTCCGGCCCCGGAGCGGCACTGGCTACCTCCGGCAACTGCGTCTGCTCGTCTACCCAGGCCTGCCGTCGCCGCTCGCTACGGTAATGACTGACGGCGCGGTCATGGGCGATCTTGCGCAGCAGCGCCAGTGGCACACGCACACCCTCCTTCTCCGGTGCTTCCAGCAACTGGACGCAAACGTCGTGGACCACCTCGCGTGCCGTCTGGCGATCGCCGAAGCGGCGACGCACCGAGTCGACCAGTTCGTCGTAATGACGCACCAGCGCGGCGAGCAGAGAGGTATTGGCGGAGGAATGGGACAAGGGAGCGCTTCGCTGCCAACTGAATGAGCGCGAATATAAGTGAGAATTCTTTTCAGTTAAAGAACTACAACAAGGATCGCTATCGGCTTGAGGCCAATGGCCTCGATCGACTATGGGGTACCCCTAAAAACGTAAGCGAGGCAGTCAGCGCAAGGCAAAAACAAGCGAAAAAGCGGAGTTTACGAGTTGTAAATGAGCATTTTGAGCTTGTTTTTAACGCAGCGATGACAACGCAGGTAGTTTTTAGAGGCACCCTATGGTGGCCTGCATGCACAAGGAGCCCTGCCATGGAAGCCACGCTTCGCCCGGCCACCGTAGCCGATATCCACACGCTATTCGACATTCGCACCAGCGTCGTTCAGAACCACCTTTCCCGCGAGCAGATGGCCGAACTCGGCATTACACCTGCTGCCTTGGCCGAGGCCATCGACCAGGCGCCGTGCGCCTGGATAGCTGAACTGGGCGGTGTTGCGGCAGGCTTCGCCATGGTCGATCTCGAAGCCGGCGAACTGTTCGCCTTGTTCGTTCGCCCGCAAGCCGAAGGCCATGGCCTCGGTCGCCTGTTGCTGGATGCGGCGGAGACTGCGCTATTCCAGCATCACGAGTCGATCTGGCTGATCACCGATGGCCATGAAAGCATCCGCGCCAATGGTTTCTACCGCCGGTATGGCTGGGAACTGGCGGACGCCATCGACGAGCGCGACGTGCGCTACGAGAAACGCCGCGGCTGAGCATACGAGCGGTATCGCATGCATGAGAAGGCCAGTAAAGCCAGGCGTTGCGGCCCTTCCCAAGGTCATGACTACCTCAGCTGATCATGCTGAGGGTAGCTCCAACTCGCGCAGTTGCAGGCTCATGCCGTCGCAACTGGCCGACCATTGCTGCAGCCAGTCGGGCAACGCCGGTGACTGCTCATCCAGGCCCAGTTCACGGGCGAATTCGGCTGGCGCCACATTGCCCTTCGGCCCACGGAACAGCCCGCGCATGACCACCACGGCGATGACCCGCTGATCCTTGACGAAACGGTGCTCGACGAAGCTCCACTTGTCGTCCCAGCCGAGCATGCGCGTATGGATCTCGAAGCGCTCGAACAGCTTCAGCTCACGGCGGAACTTGCCCCACACATCACCGACGATGGGCAGCGCACGGTGGCGCAGGGCAACGCGAAAGGCGCCGCTGCGCAGCACGTAATCCATGCGCCCGACATCGGCCAGGGTGAAATAACGTCCATTGGTGACATGCCGGTTGAAGTCCAGATCCAGCGGCCAGACCCGCAGGCGCACTACGGTGGTGGCGAGCCCTGGCACCGGCCGCCGCCAGGGACGGCGCAGCAACATCAGCAAGAGGCGAAACCAGAGGTTCATACGACAAACACCTGTTTGAATGACGAGGGCCGCACTCTAAGCAGCGAGCTTGCGCTAAGGTAGGTGCAGAAATGACCAATACCACGCTGATTACGCAACGGAGTGTCCATGCACGTCACCTTGCTGCTGGCTGAACACAGCTCACTGGCCAGCGCCGCCCTGGCCCTGGAAGTGCTGGACGCGGCCAATCGCTTCGCCCTGCCGGCCGCGCCGCCCTTCCGTCTCTGCGTGGCGTCGCTGGATGGGCAGCCGGTGACCAGCGCCCTGGGCCGCAGCATGCCGGTGGACATGGCGCTGGACGCGGTGACGAAAACCGACCTGGTGCTGATCCCCGGCTTTCTCTTCAGCCTGCGCGAGGCGCTGCCGGGGTTCGAGCGCCATACCGGCTGGCTACGCCGTCAGCATGCACAGGGCGCGGTCGTGGCCTCGATGTGTACGGCTACCTTCATGCTGGCCGAGGCGGGCCTGCTCGACGGTGTCGAAGCCACCACCCATTGGGCCTTCGCCGACCTGCTGAGACGCCGCTACCCGCAAGCTCGCGTGGACGAGCGGCGCATCCTCTGCGAGGACGGTCGGCTGATCACCAGTGCCGGTGCCAGTGCGGCGATGGACTTGCTGCTGCACCTGATCCGCCGCTTCGCCTCGCGCGAGCTGGCGCAGCAATGCAGCCGCTACCTGCTGATCGATAACGTGCGCAGCGAGCAGTCCGTCTACATCAGTTGGTCGCTGCCACGCGGTCATGGCGACGAAGCGATTCTGCGCGTGCAGGACTGGATGGAGGCGCACTTCACCGAGCCGTGCGGCATCGACGAGTTGGCCACGCGCTTCGGTTTCGGTGTGCGCAACTTCAAGCGCCGCTTCAAGGAGGCCACCGGTCACGCACCGCTGGCCTACCTGCAGGCCTTGCGCCTGGAGAAGGCCAAGGAGTTGCTGGAAAGCACGCGCCTGAATTTCGAGGTCATCACCAGCCGGGTGGGCTACGAGGACAGCAACTCGTTCCGCCGCCTGTTCTGCCAGCGGGTCGGCGTGTCGCCGGTTGCCTTCCGTAAACGCTTCCAGCGCATCACGCCGGGGACGTGAGCGAGCGCCCTGCCCGTTCCGCGTGCAGCGCCTGGAGAAACTCGGCCGCCAGGTGATGCGCCCAGGGGCGCGCGGTGAAGCCTGCCAGGTAGGCGCAGTGGCTGCCTCGTGAGGTGACCGCCAATATCGTGCGTGGCATGCGTGCCATGGCCTGCCGGTGATCCAGCACGTTGTCCAGCACGCATACGGGGTCGTCCTCGGCGTTGAGCACCAGCAGTGGAATGCTCACCTTCTCCATCACCGATATCGGGTTGCAGTTGTCGAGAAAGGCCTGGTGGCTGGAGTAACCCGCGCATTCGTACAGATGCTGGTGAAATTCATCGAGGCTCTGCGCACCTTCCAGCGCCGCGAAGCTCGGCAGATGAGCCAGGGTTTCGCGGTTTGGGGTGACGAACTGGCGCACCAGCTTGCGCGCCATCAGCCGGGTGAAGGGCGCGCGCGAGCGGGCGAAAGCGACGCTGATATCGTAGCCCGGGCAATAGGCGAACGCGCCGCGCAGCGGCGTATCCTCGCCCTGCTCGCCGAGGTAGCGGATCAGCAGGCCAGTGCCGGCCGAGATGCCTGCGGCGTAGAGGGTGGATTGGGGATAGCGTTCGCTGATCAGGCGCAGTTGCTCGCGCAGATCCTCGGTGTCGCCCATGGTGTTGAAGCGTGCGCTGGTCAGCGCCAGCTCGCCATGGCCACGCCGCTGGCACAAGACCACGCGCCACCCGGTCAGCCGCTGCAGGTCACGCATGAAGGCGCGCATGCTGTGCGGCGAGCCGGTGATGGTGTGCAGCACCACCAGTGTCGGCACCTCGCCGGGCAGGTCGGCGCCCAGCCAGTGCAGCGCCGTGGTGCCGCCGTCGGCCATGCGCAGGGTGTCGACGCGGTCGTAATGCAGACGCCCGCAGAAGGCCTTCGTCAGCCCCAGACCAAGCAACTGCAGGTGGCCATTGAACAGCCAGGGGGTCACCCAAAAACGCCGACCCAGGCGCGGCACCTGGACGAGCAGTTGCCGGTTTTCCGGATTGTCCTGGTAGCTCAATTGCGGCCTGAGCGCTGCCGTGCGCAGGTAGTGAAAAGCGAGCCCGATGACGAGTGCGGCAACGAGGATGATCCAGAGCGACATAGGCGTCCTTGAACGGGTGAAAAGCCGGCTGCGTAGGGTAGCCGGCTGGCAAGGGTCAGGTGCGCAACTGTGCCCTGAGGATCTTGCCGATGGGTGACTTGGGCAACTGCTCGCGGAACTCGATGCGCTTGGGCACCTTGTAGGCGGTCAGCCGCTCGCGACAATGACGGATGATTGCCTCACCATCCAGCCCTGGCCGGTGCAGCGCGACGAAGGCGCATACGGCCTCGCCGGTGGTCTCGTCCGGCACACCGATCACGGCCACTTCCATCACATCGGGATGCTCGGCGATCACCGCCTCGACTTCGTTGGGGTACACGTTGAAGCCGGAAACCAGCACCATGTCCTTCTTGCGGTCGACGATGCGGATGTAGCCGTCTTCGTCCATCACCGCGATGTCTCCGGTGCGGAACCAGCCATCGACGAAGGCCTCGCGGGTTTCATCGGGGCGATTCAGGTAGTGCTCGATGATGTTCGGCCCGCGCACCAGCAATTCGCCCGGCGTACCGCTGGCCAGCGCCTGTCCATCGGCATCGGCGATGCGCACGTCGAGGCCGGGCAGCGGCAGGCCGACGGTGCCAAGCCGCTCCTTGGGGCCAGGCGGGTTGAAGGCCACGAAGCAGGAGCTCTCGGTCAGACCGTAGCCTTCGAGAATCTGGCCGACCAGTGCGCGCCAGCGTTCGCCGGTCACCGGGCGCAACGCGGTACCGCCGGAAACCGCGAGCTTCAGCGCAGGCGGGTTGGCCTGGAACCAGGGTTCGGCCAGCAGGCCGGCATACAGGGTGTCCACCCCGGTCATCCAGCGCACCGGAAATTTCTCGAATGCCGGGCGGGTGTTGGCCAGCGGGCGCGGGTTGGGCACCAGCAGGTTGTGCCCACCGCGGCCGAAGAACAGCAGGAAGTTAAAGTTGAAGGCGAAGATGTGATAGAGCGGCGGGATGGTGAGGATGATGTCGCCGGGCTCGATCTGCGCGCCGAAGGCACTGAGGTAATCCTCGGCCATGCTCAGCACGGCCTTGAGATTGGCATGGGTCAGCACCGCGCCCTTGCTCCGCCCCGTGGTGCCGCCGGTGTACTGGTACAGGGCGACCGGATGATTGCGCCGCGACAGTTGCAGCTCAGCGCCGATGCTCAGCGCCTCGCTGAAACGCTGGAAGGCGATCTGTGGCATCAGGTCGTCGCCGGTCTGTTCTTCCAGGCTCTGCTGGATCGCCTGTCCCACCGGCGCGGGAAAAAAATCGCCAAGGCTGGTCAATAGCAGCGACACGCCGCGCTGCTCGATCACCTGCTGCGCGCGCTTGACGAACAGGTCGCAGGCCACCAGCAGCCTGGCGCCGCTGTCGAGCAGTTGCGCGTCGAGTTCACGCTCGGTGTACAGCGGGTTGACGTTGGTGACGATCAACCCAGCCTTCCACGCCCCCAGCACGGCGACGGGATAGTGCAGGCTGTTGGGTAGTTGCAGGGCGACGACATCCCCTGGCTGCAAGCCCTGCTCCCGGCTCAGATAGGCGGCGAAGGCATCCGACAAGCGCTCGATATCGGCGAAGGAAAGCTCGGCCTGCAAGCCGTTGGACAGCACCTGGGTGAAGGCCGGTGCAGCGCCGAAGCGCCGGGCATTCTCGCCGGCACTATCGGCCAGGTTGCCGGCCAATGATTCGGCGTCGATGCGGTAGCCATGCAGGTGCGTTGGGTAGTGCTGTTCCCAGCGGCGGGCTTGAGCGGTCATCGTCATTCTCCTGGTTCTTGTTATTGGGGCTGGAGCGTCGCGTGCCTGCTCAGAGCAGCACTTCGATATCGCCAATGGGGAACGCCACGCAGGAATAGATCCAGCCGAAATCACGGTCGGATTTGCGCAGGTGCGCCTCCTGCGGGTTGAACACCTCGCCGGAGATCAACTTGACCCGGCACAGGCTGCATTCGCCGGAACGGCAGGCGTTCTCGACGAAGTAGCCGTTGCGTTCCAGGGCATTGAGCAACGGCTCACCGACGGTGCTGCGGAAGCTGCCACGCCCCTGCACGGTGATGGTCACCTCGTCGTCCAGGCTCACGCCTGTCGGCCAGCCGGCCTGCTGGTGCGGCGTCTTGGGTGCGCCGTTGGCCTCGACGCGGATGCGCCGGCGGGCGACGCCCAGCTCGCCGAGCAGCGCTACGCAGCTGTCGTTGAACGGCGTCGGGCCACAGATGTAGAACATCTTGTCGCCGATCTCACCCAGCAGTTCCTGCAGCATGGCGCGGTTCAGGCGACCACTGCGCCCGGTGTAGCCCGCAGGCGGCCGCGAGATGACCTCGCTCAGGGTGAAGTTCTCGTGCTGCGCCGCCAGCTCGCGCAGCTCATCGGCATAGATCACGTCATCGACATGGCTGTTCACGTAGATCATGTGAAAGCGCTGCGGCAGCCCGCGCTCGAGGATGTTCAGCAGGATGCTGCGCGCCGGTGCCGAACCCAAACCACCGGCGAGGAACACCAGGTCGTCGCCATGGAACAGCGGGTTGTGATGGAAGGTGCCCATCGGCCCCGAACTGCTCAGGCGCTGGCCAACGCTCACCCGGTCGAGCAGGTAGTTGGAGACGAAACCGCCCTGGGCGCGCTTGATCGTCAGGTCGTAATGCATGCGTTGCAGAGGTGAAGACGACATGGCGTAGGGCCGCGCCGTTCTCACCCCATCGATCTCGACGAACAGGTTGATGTACTGGCCGGCCTGGAACGGCGGCAGTGCCTGGCCGTCGACCGCTACCAGGCGCAGGGTCTTGGTGCTCGGCGTGTCTTCGATGATCTCGGCGACCTGCAGCGCCAGGCGCTTGGGGTGCAGTTGCACCACGCTGCTGGCCACCTCGCCGCGCACTTCCTGGAAGTCGCTGCCGCTTTGTTCCAGCGCCAGCTTGGCGGCGAACGCCTCGCTGTAGCCGGCGATCACGTTCAATGCGTTGTGCTCAGACATTGGCCACCTCCTTCACCTTGATTTGCTTGAGTACGGCGCGAGCGGTCGACTCGCCGGCCATGTAGGTCGGCTGGAAGCCGCCCATGGACGTCCAGGAGCCGGCCATGTACAGGCCCGGCACGGCGTCCAGGCGCTCACGCAGCAGCGCCGAATCCTGCGCGCTCTGCTGGAAGCCGTAGATGGCGCCGCCGGGCGTGTTGAGGTAGCGCATCATGGTCAACGGCGTGGCCACCTCGACCTCTTCGATGTACTGGCGCACCTTGGGGTAGACCTGCTCGATCAGCGCGATCAGCTTCTCGGCGAAGGCGTACTTGGTCTGCGCGTAATCCTCGGGCTTCACCGATTTCCATACGTCGCCGTATTGCAGGCAGACCAGCACCACCTGGCTTTTGCCAGCCGGTGCAGCGCTCGGGTCTTCCAGGTTGTAGCAGGTGAGCATGCCGCCGAGCGGCGCTTCCAGGCTGCCCATGCGTGCATGGATCGCCTCCTCGTCGAGGGTCTCGTAGATGAAGCTCGACGCCGTGGTCACGCCCAGTTCCTGCGGCGTGCAGTCCAGGCCCAGGTAGATGACGAAGGCCGAGGTGCCCATGCGCCGCGACTTGAAGTCCTGCTGGATCTTCAAGGGCGGGCGGTCGAGGTCGAGCAGCTCGTTGAAGGTGATCAGCGGGCTGGCGTTGGACACCACCGCGTCGCAGGCGACCCGCTCGCCGCCTTCCAGGCTGACGCCACTGACGCGCCCGCCTTCGGTATGGATGGTCTCCACGCCACAATTGAAGCGCACCTCGCCACCGGCTTCGAGGAACGATTCCACCAGCGCGGTCGACATGGCCTGCGAGCCGCCCTTGATGTGCCAGGGTTTGAACACCGCATAGGCGTAGAGCATGGTGGCCAGGTCGGCGAACGGCAGCATGTTCGGCGACACGCCGAGGTAGAGCCAGTAGGTGGCGAGGATGTTCTTCAACTTGGCGTCGCTGAAGAACTCATCGAGCACCTCACGTGCCGGGCGGAAGCCGTACTGCACGTAGTACGGGCACATCGACCTGAGCATCGCCTCGCTGTTGGCGCGGGCGGCCTGCGGCAAGGTCATGAAGCTTTCCAGGGTGACCTTCTCGCAGACCAGCATGAAGCGCTCGATGGCCTCGCTTTCAGCCGGATACATCTCCTGCAGCAGGCGGCGGATGCCCGACCAACTGGCCGGCAGCGTGACGTCCAGCTCACCGGGTACCACCAGGCGATACAGCGCGTGCTCCTGGATGAACTCGACCTTGTCCATCACCCCCAGCTTGTCGAAGAACTTGCGCATCACGAAGGGTTTGTCCTCGGTGCCCAGGCCGCTGAGCTGATGCAACGCCACCTCGAACTCGAAGTTGCCGCGCACGAAGGAGGTCGCGCAACCGCCCGGAATGTTGTGCCGCTCCACCAGCAGGGTGCGACTGCCGCCGCGCTGCAGTGCTGTGGCGGCGGTCAGCCCGGCGTTGCCGGCACCGATCACCACGGCGTCGTAGTGCTTCATCGTTCACCTCAAACTTATCAGCGATAAGATTTGGTTAAAAAGGCCTTAACAGGCCGTTGAAAAACGTAGGCGAGGCAGGCTGGACGAGGCGAAAACAGCCGAAAAAGCGCAGTTTACGTGTTGTAAATGAGCATTTTGAGGCTGTTTTCAACGATGGCCAGACAACGCAGGTAGTTTTTCAACTGCCTGTTAGAAGGTGTCCTGCAGCTCGATCAGGTCGGCGAACTCCGCTGGCGTGCCGCTCTTGCGCGCACCGACCGAGCGCAGGATGTCCTGGCCGCTGAGGATGGAACTCTGTAGCAGCACGGTGTGTTGCAGGGATTCGTAGACGCCGTGGTCACGGCTGTAGAGCATGGCGCGCTTGATGCCGTTGATCGCGATCGGCGGGCGCTCGGCGATCTTCCGAGCGGCGGCAAAGGCGCCGGCCAGCAACTCCTCGGGCGTGGCGAAAACCTTGGCCAGCAGCCCCAGGCGGTGAGCCTCGTCGACCTGCAGGGTGTCTCCGGTCAGCGCCAGGTAGCGAGCGACACCGGCCGGAATCAGTCGCGGCAGACGTTGCAGCACGCCCAGGTCAGCCATCATGCCGACGTTGGTTTCTTCGATACGGAAGCTCGCCGCCTGCGAGGCAAAAACCAGATCACAGGCGGCGATCAGATCGAAGCCGCCACCGATGCAGGCGCCCTGCACGGCGGCGATCACCGGGAAGCGCGCCCGCTCCAACGCATTCAGCGCGTCCTGCATGCGCTCCAGGTTGACCTGCAGCACCTCGCGCTCCTGCGGCGAGGTCGCGTGAAATTCCTTGGCGGTGGAGAACATCTGCATGTCCAGGCCGCCACAGAACACCTTGCCCTGCGCCGAAATCACCAGCGCCCGCACCTGGCCGGAGTGGCTCAGGCGGCTGACGGCCTCCGGCAGTTCACGCCAGAAGGCCCGCGTCAGGCTGTTGGCCTTGTCCGGGCGATTGAGTTGCAGGTGGGCAACGCCGTTCTCGACGCTGACGGCAAAACATTCGTAATGGTGAGTCATGGGCAGGCCTCATACAGGGAATGTTAGCGATGCTAAGATCGAATCTTAGCACCGTCAAGATACTGCTCGATGATAAGATTCGAGCGCCCCTATCCCATGCAACCAAGGCTTCTCTCGCATGAGCACGAACCGCGCCCGCGACACCTACCATGTCGGCAACCTTGCCCCTCGGCTGCTCAGCGCCGCGCGAGAAATGCTCGAGGAAGTGGGGCCGACCAAGCTGTCACTGCGCGCGGTGTCCGAACGTGTCGGCGTCAGTTCGACGGCTGCCTATCACCACTACGCCAATCGCGCCGAACTGATCGGCCACCTGGCGGCTCAGGGTTTTCGCGAATTGGGCACGGCTCTGCGCTTGGAGGATCAGGACAGCACAGGCCTGCAGAAACTACGCGATGCCTGCCTCGCCTACTTCAGCTTCGCCCGCAATAATCCGGCGCTCTATCAGCTGATGTTCGGGCCGGAATCGGCCAGCGACGACATGCCGCTGCAGTACCGTGAGGCCCGCGACGAGGCCTTTGACGAGCTGAAACGCATCATGGCCGACATCCTCGGCCAGGACGCCGCAAGTGCCGAGGGCCGCCGTGCTGCGCTGGCGGCCTGGTCTTACACCCATGGCCTGGCGTCGCTGGTCATCCATGGCGTGCTGCACTTTCCCGCCTCGACCACCGACGCCCGCTTCGTCGACACCACCCTGCAAGGCTTCGAGCACCTGTTCAAGGCGTGCGAAACGGGCGCTACCGAGAGCTGATTGGCACAGCCCCTGCTGTCCTCGTCAGGCGCGTCTTTGAGCGGCTGGCAGCGCCCGATCCACCAGCACCTGCAAACGCCCGCGCGAGCAGCGCTCGACGCGCGCCTCGACGCCGTAGACCTCGGCCAGCAGTTGCGGCGTGAGCACCTCATCGGGCGTACCGCTGGCGTGGATCCGGCCGGCGCGCATCACCACCAGTTGATCGGCGCAACTGGCCGCCAGGTTGATGTCGTGCAGCACGGCCACCGCCAGCAGGCGGTGCTCACGCACCAGGTCGCGCACGCAATCCATCACCCGCAACTGGTAATGCAGATCGAGCGCACTGGTCGGCTCGTCGAGCAGCAGCACCTGCGGGCGCCGCGCGATCAGTTGCGCCAGCGAGACCAGTTGCCGCTGCCCGCCGGACAGGCCGTCGAGCGATTGCTCGGCCAGGTTCTCGATGCCGATGCGCGCCAGAGCGTCGAAGGCACGTGCCAGTACCTCGCCCTCCTCGCTCACGCGCAGCGCCGCCAACACGCTTTCCAGCACGCCGAGGGCGATGCCCGGTGGCAGTTGTTGCGGCATGTAGGCCAGGGTGCGGGCACGCTCGCCACTGCTGATGCGCGTCAGATCCTGGCCGCCGAGGGTCAGCTCGCCTTGCATGCGCTCCAGCCCGGCCAGCGCCCGCAGCAAGGTGGATTTGCCGGCGCCGTTGGGGCCGACCAGCGCGACGAGACCGCCGGGTTGCAGCTCGGGCAACGACAAGCCGTGAAGCACCTGTCGGCGACCGTAGGCCACCGAGATATTTGCAGCCTTGAGACTCACAGGCGCCTCCCGCGGCGGAACACCAGCACGACGAACACCGGCACGCCGACCAGCGCGGTGACGATGCCCACCGGCACGATCACCCCGGGCAGGATCAGCTTGCTGGCGATGGAAGACAACGACAGCAGCAAGGCGCCGACCAGCGCACTGGCCGGCAGCAGGAAACGTTGATCCTCACCCACCAGCAGGCGAGCCATGTGCGGGCCGACCAGGCCGACGAAGCCGATGGTGCCGACGAAGGCCACCGCCGTGGCCGCCAGCAGGCTGATGCGCAGCAACGAGCCATAGCGCAGGCGGCGCACATCGACGCCGAAGCTGCGCGCACGATCCTCGCCCATGCGCAGCAGGGTCATGCTCGGCGCGGCGCGTAAGGAGAATGGCAGCAGCACGGCGAGCACCGCCGCGAGAATGCCGAGCTTCTCCCAGTTGGCCCGTGCCAGGCTACCTAGCGTCCAGAACACCAGTTGCTGCAGCACGTCCTCGGTGGCCAGCAGTTGCAGCAGCGACACCAGCGCGTTGCAGCTGAACACCAGGGCGATACCGAACAGCACCAGGCTCTCCACGCCGGCCCCACGCAGGCGCGACATGGCCTGCAACAGCAGCACCGACAGGCAGGCGAAGACAAACGCCGCCACCGTCACCTGCCCGCTTGGAGCCAGCCAGTCGATGGCCAGCGGATAGGCGATGGCCAGCGAGGCGCCAAGCGCCGCTGCCGAGGACACGCCGAGGGTGAAGGGGCTGGCCAGCGGGTTATCGAGGATCGCCTGCATCTCGGCACCAGCCAGCGCCAGCGCGGCGCCCACCAGCACCGCCATCAGCGCGTAGGGCAGGCGCACGTTCCAGATAATTACCCGTTCGGTGGCGCTCAGGGCGCCGGGGTCGAGAATGCCGGCCAGCAACTGGCCCAGGCCCATGCCCGAGGCGCCGCTGGCCAGGTCGGCCAGCACACTGAGCAGCAGCAGGCCGGCGAGCAACGCCACCAGCAGGGTACGCCGCCACAGCAGGCGCCTGTAACTCAGCGCGGCCGCCGCCAGGGCGGGCGCACCGGCACTTTGCAGATAGGCACTCACGGCGTTGCGTCGATCCAGTAGTGGCCATCCAGGCCAACGGCAAGGAAGCGGTTGATCTCGGCCTGGGTCGCTTGCGGGTCGAGGTCGGCGAAACGCTCGGGATGAATCCAGCGCGCCATACTCTCGATGGCCAGGATGTTGAACGGCGAGTTGTAGAAGTCATGCCACAGGCCGTGGGCCTGGCCATCGCGGATCGGTCGCAGCGGCGCGAAGTCGGGGCGCGCGGTGATCTTCGTCAGGCTGTCACGAGCAGTCTTCTCGTCCACCCCGGCACCGAGCAGCACGCCTGGCTTGCGATTGCCGGTGGCGATGTAGACGTCCGGATCGGCGCTCAGCACGTATTCGACGCTGACGTCACCAATCGCGCCCGGGACCACGCCAGCGGCGATATTGCGCCCACCGACGGCTTCGACCACACCACCCAGGCCGCTCTTGCCGGTGGTGTGGCCCGGCGCCTGCCAGACGCCAGCCAGCAGTTCGAGGAACACCTTGGGCCGCTGCGCATCCGGCAGGCCGGCCACGGAATCGGTGACGCGCGCCAGGTGGCGGTCATAGAAGCTCAGATATTCCTGCGCCTCGAGCTCGCGGCCGAGCAGTTTGCCCAGCGCCTCCAGGCTGACACGGGTGTTCTTGATCGGGTGCACACGAAAATCGATGAACAGCACCGGCACGCCCGCCGCCGCCAGCAGGTCGGCGACCGGGCTGTGCTGGGTCGGGCCTTCACCGGCGATGCTGAACACTGCCAGATCCGGCTTGAGTGCCAGAATCTGCTCGGCACTGACGCTCTGCTCCGAGGCCTGGCCGATCAGCGGAATCTTGGCGATGTCCGGGTACTGTTCGGCATACACCTCGTAGGTGTGCGGGTCGAGCAGGCGCATGTCGTTCTGCCAGCCGACCACCCGCTGGAAGGGTGCTTCGCGGTCAAGCAGGGCCAGGGCGAAGAACAAGCGCCCTTCGCCCAGCACCACGCGCTTGGGCTCGGCCGGCACTTCGACCTTGCGCCCGAGCACGTCGGTGACTTCCACGGCATGGGCGGAGCCGGCCAGGGCCAGCAGCAACAGGGGCAGCGCGAGTACGCGCCGCAGCGGGGAGATATTCACGGCAATGACCTCGAATGGATTCAGGTGTCGCTCCAGCGGCGGAGCAGGTTGTGGTAGACGCCGGTAAGTTCCAGCAGTGATTGGTCGTCGGCGCCCTGGGCGGTGAGGCGCTGGATGGCCACGTCCATGTCCAGCAGAATCTGCCGCTGGCTGTCCTCGCGTACCAGGCTCTCGATCCAGAAGAACGAGGCCAGGCGCTCACCGCGGGTGACCGCCTCGACGCGATGCAGGCTGCTGCCGGGATAGAGCACCAGGTTTCCGGCCGCCAGCTTCACGCGCTGCTCGCCGAAGGTGTCGCGGATCACCAGCTCGCCGCCGTCGTAGCTGGCCGGGTCGGCCAGGAACAGCGTCGCCGACAGGTCGGTACGCACGCGCTCGCGCACGCCCTTGATGCCGCGAATGGCGTTGTCGACATGAAAGCCAAAGGCCTCGCCATCACCGTAGCGATTGAACAGCGGCGGATAGATGCGTTTGGGCAGGGCAGCCGACATGAACAAGGCGTTGTCCGACAGGCGCCGCAGGATCAGCTCACCGAACTGGCGCGCCAGCGGATTGTCCTCGTCCAACTGGCGGTTGGCCTTGACCTGCGCCGACTGCACACCAGCGGTGACCTTGCCGTCGACCCAGGGTTGCGCCAGCAGTTGCCGGCGCACCTCGTCCACTTCCTCAGCGCTGAGCAGCCCTTCGATTTCGATCAGCATCAGAAGCTGTAATCCACGCTGGCGGTGACGGTACGCCCGGCGCCTGGTACGCCGTACAGCTGGAAGCCATCGAGCGAAGCGCCGATGCGGCTGTAGTAGAACTTGTTGAACAGGTTGTCGACGTTCAGGTTGAGCGTGGTGCTGGCGTCCACCTGATAACGTGCGGCGACGCTGTGCAGCCAGTAACCCGGCGCCTTCTCGTGGTCGCGGGTGTAGATGGCCGCCACCCCGCCCGGGCCGTCGGCGTAGCTGCTGTTGTTGTTCAGACCACCAACGTACTTGTTGTCGCTGTAGCGGCGACGGCCGACGTAGTTGGCGCCGTAGCTGACACTGAGGTCATCGCTGAGGTCGTAGGTGGTCCACAGGTTGGCGGTCAGGTCGGGGACGTTCTTCGCCTCCTCGCCCTTGTTGACGCCCTTGGTCTGGCGGCTCTTCATCGCTGCGAAGCCGGCGTAAGCGCTCCACTTCGAGGTCAGCTGGCCCTGCAGGCCCAGCTCGATGCCGTCGACCCGCTTGGCCGGCAGCGCACGCACCGGCGAGGCCTCGCCTTCGCTGTATTCCCAGCTGTTCTCCAGCTCGGTGCGGAAGATCGCGGCGGTCAGGCCCAGGCGCTCGTCGAGCAGCTCCCACTTGGTGCCCAGCTCGTAGGTGCTGGCCTTGGCCGGCTCGTAGTTGGCCGTGCTGGCTGCGCCATAGACCTGGTTGTTGGTGGTCGCGCCGATGGCCGAAGGCTGCGACGACTGGCTGTAGGACAGGTAGATGCTGCCGTTGTGCGCCGGCTTGAAGACCAGCCCGGCGCGGCCGCCGAAGGTATCGTCGCGACGACTGGTTTCGTTACCACCGTTCTCGGTGCTGACCTTCCAGCGGTCATAGCGCAGCGACAGCAGCAGTTGCCATTGCGGGCTGAACGTCAGGGTGTCGGAAACGTACAGGCCGGCATCCTTCACCTCAGTGGCCGCATCGCCGTAGCCCTTGCGCTCGTAGGTAGAAGCGAAGTGGTGGGCCGGGTCGGTCATGTCGAAGAACATCGCGCCGTCCGGCACCTTCATGCTCTTGTGCAGGCCAGCGTAGGTTTCCTTGTACAACTCGATGCCGGTGACCGCCTGGTGGCCGATGCCGCCGGTGGCGAAGGCGAAGCTCAGGTCGGTCTGGTTGTCGATGATCGAATAGCGCTTGGACAGGCCGAAGTCGCTGCCGCGCAGATAGCCGTAACGGGTGTCGCCGCTGTTGGCGTAGTCGGTATACGCATTGACGCCGTTGACCGAGCTTACCGGGCCAACGCCGACATAGCCGAGGCTGGCGCAGCGCGTGCCGGTGCAGTTGCGGCTGCCATCGGCGTTGGCGGCGACGAAGCGCGCCGGCGACAGCACCGCCCAGTTGTCGGTCTGCTGCCAGCGCAACTGGTTGCGCAGCGTGGTGCTGTCATCGAAGTCATGCTCGACCAGACCGGTCAGCGAGCGCGTCTCGGTCTGCTGGGTGTACAGGCTGGAGTCGCCGTACCAGGCATCGCGCGATACCCCGGGCATGCGCTTGCCATCGGTGCCACGCTGGATCGGCACGCCGCCGTCCGGGGTGTTCTCGTCCTTCTGGTAGAAGGCATCGAGCCAGAAACGGGTGTCGGTGCCCAGGCCGAAGCCGAAGGACGTGGCCAGGCCCCAGCGGTCGTAGTCGACTTCGTCGCGCTCGGCCACGGCGTTGCCATGCTTCATCAGGTTGATGCGCAGCGCGCTGGTGTCGTTGATCTCGCGGTTGATGTCCGCGGTCAGGCGCTTGTAGTTGTCGCTGCCGATGCCCGCCGAAAGCTTGCCGTCATCGCCGAGGTGGGCGCGCTTGCTGACCAGATTGACGCTGCCACCGATGGCCGAGACGCCCGACTCCACCGAGCCGGTGCCCTTGTAGACCTCGGCCTGTTCCAGATTGAAGGTGTCGGTGCGGCTGGACATGCCGGAATCCCGCACGCCATCGACAGTCAGGCTCTGCTCCGAGGAGAAACCGCGAATGGAGAACAGGTCGCCCCAGCCCAGGTTGCCTTCGCCGGACATGAAGGTGATGCCCGGCACGTTACGCAGCACGTCCTGCAGGGTCTGCGCGTTCTGTTCCTCGAGCACCTCGCGCGGCACCACGTTGACGCTCTGCGGCGCGTCGAGCAGCGGTACGGCGATCTTCGCCGACGAAGCGCGGTCAGCCTTGTAGGGTACGTTCTGACCGGTCACCTGAGTGGCCGGCAGTTCGACCGCAGCGTCGTCAGCCAACGCCGGCAGGGCGCAGGCGCCAAGCATCAGGCCGAACGCCGGGGCCAGCGTTCTGGACAGACTGGGGGGAGCAGCGGGAAACACTTGGGACATCGAGATTCCTTAAATACAATCAGTCGCATTTGTATTCGAGGAATTCTATCGATTGCGCTCAGGCCCCCTGGCGGTCGAGATGTATCGGTAATCGCATGTCCATGCGCACCACAACATTCCATTACATTTGCCTGACGACACCGGTGTAAGGTGCTCGTCCCGCCCACAGGTGATGCCCATGTCCCGACCGGATCACATCCTCATCGTCGATGACGACCCCGAGATTCGCCAGTTGCTGTCCACCTACCTCAGCGATGCCGGCTACCAGACCTGCGTGGCCAGCCAGGGCGTGGAGATGCGCAAGCGCCTAGAGGAGCAGTTGATCGACCTGGTTGTGCTCGACCTGATGCTGCCCGGCGAAGATGGCCTGAGCCTGTGCCGCGAGCTGCGCGTGCGCAGCAACATTCCGGTGATCATGCTCACCGCGCGCGGCACCCTGGTCGACCGCATCGTCGGCCTGGAGATGGGCGCTGACGACTACCTGCCCAAGCCTTTCGACCCACGTGAACTGCTGGCGCGGATCAAGGTGGTGCTGCGCCGCACGCAGAGCTTCCCCGATCGCGCCCGCCTCGATGAGGCCACCACCCTGCGCTTCGCCGGCTGGCGCCTGGACACCGCCACGCGGCAGTTGCGCTCGCCCGCCGGCCTGGTGATCAGCCTCGGCAATTCCGACTACCGCGTGCTGCGTCTGCTGCTGCAACACCCCAACCGTCCACTAAGCCGCGACTTCCTCCTCGGCCATGCCTTCGACAAGGAACGCGCGCCCTTCGACCGCAGCATCGACGTGTGCATCAGCCGCTTGCGCCAGCATCTGGAAGACGATCCGCGTGCGCCCAGGCTGATCCGCACCGTGCGCAACGAGGGCTATGCACTGACCGTCGAAGAGGTGGAGCAAGGGTGAAGCGCTTCTGGCCCGACTCGCTGTCCGGTCGCCTGGTGCTGATTCTGGTGACCGGCCTGCTCGCCGCGCAGGTTCTCACCAGCAGCATCTGGTACGAAGTGCGCCATGGCCAGGTGCTGGAGATTCCCACCCGCCTGCTGGCGACACGCCTGGCCGATCTGATCCTGCTCGACCGGCACGATCCGCAGCAGGCCATGGCGCTGATTCGTGCGCTGCAGGCCGATGACTTTCGCCTGCTCGAACGCCCGCCGAGCACGTCGGCACTGGACAAGGCCGACCGCGATCGCGAAACGCTGCTGCGCGAAGTGGTCGAGCAACGTACCGGCGCCGCTCCCCAACTGCGCCTGCTGAGCCTCGAGGTGCTCGATCAGCACGGCCACCCGGCCAGCCTGCCGGTGCTGTTCGGCACGGGCACGGCCAGCGGCCGCTTTCTGGTGGAGCTGCAACTGCCCAGCGGCCCGCAGCTCTACCTGCAAGTCACGGAGGAACAGGGCTGGACCAATACCCCGCCGCTGTCACTGCTGCTCGACTACCTGACGCGCATCTACCTGCTGCGCATCGTCGTGGTGGTGCTGATCGCCCTGCTCGCCGTGCGCCTGGTGATGCGCCCGCTGCAACGCATGACCGGCGCTGCCGAAGCGCTCGGACAGGACATCCATCGCCCGCCGTTACCGGTCGAAGGCCCACGCGAGGTACGCCAGGCCGCGCAGGCATTCAACGCCATGCAGCGCCGCCTGATCGACAGCATTGCCGAGCGCACGCGCTTCTTCGCGGCCGTCTCCCACGACCTGCGCACGCCGATCACGCGCCTGCGTCTGCGCGCCGAAATGCTCGCCGACGAAGGCACCCGCCAGCGCTTTCGCGACGACCTGCAGCGCATGGAGCAGATGGTTTCGGCCAGCCTCGACTTCCTGCGCAGCGGCGAGCTGGACGACGCTCGCGAGCAGGTGGATATCAATGCGCTGCTGCAGGGTCTGCAGGCGGATTTTCATGATCTCGGTGCCGAGGTGGCGATCCATGGCAGCGCACGCCCGCTGGTGGCCCACGCCAGCGGCCTGCACCGCTGCCTGCAGAACCTGCTGGAAAATGCCGTGCGGCACGCCGGAGGCATCATCGAAGTCCAACTCGACGACAGCGCCGAGCGCCTGCACATCGGCATCGCCGACCGTGGACCGGGTATCGACGAGGCGTTGCTGGAACGTGTCATGGAACCCTTTTATCGTGAGGACGAAGCACGCAGCGAAGACACTGCCGGCTACGGCCTCGGCCTGAGCATTGCCCGACAGATCGCCAGCGCCCATGGCGGCAGCCTCACCCTGCAACCTCGCGAAGGCGGCGGGCTGTTGGCGATACTCGACCTGCCCCGTCAGGGTTGATGGCTGCATTGCTGCGGTCGCTGTTTACCTCGACCCCAGAGACAAACAAGCCCTTCAACGGCGAGAGGCTTGAATTCCCCCAATACACTGCCAATAGGTCGGCGTCATTTTTTCAACAAAACAAGTAACATCATATTGCCATCACGCCGTGGCTTGATATTCTGCTGACGCCAGATCACTTCGAGTGTCGAGCCTTACCCGCCCGCTTGTAGGCATTCCGGCAACGCCCAAGCCACTCGCTGCCGCCAGCGACGCCCCGGAAACCTGCACGAGCCTCCGCCCTCAACGCCTGGCCGAACGCCCGGCCAGCTCTTCTCCAGCGCAATTCACTCGTCATCTAGGCACCGCTGCACACATCGCCACGCATGCCTGCCCATCGCCTTGAGGCAGCCATGCCCGCTGCAGACCACAGGTTCTACGAGAACGCGTCACAAGGAGTTGTCATGAATACGCTTGCTAGAGTGCTGCTTGACCTGAGTGTCCGTAAGAAACTCATGGCCGGTTTCGGCCTGATCCTGCTCATCACCCTGTGCATCGCCTGGATAGGCCACTGGGCACTGGAAACCAGCCTGACCCGCTTCGACAACCTGTTGGGCGTCAACGCCATCGACAGCAAGCTGACCCAGGCCCGGCAACAGGAAAAGAACTACATCATCCGCGGGGAAACCCAGTACCTGAACCAGGCCGTCGCCCTTGCCGACGAGATCGGCGCCCAGGCCCAAGCCAGCGAAACGCGCCTGCAATTGCCGGAGAACAAGGCGCTGATGCGTCAGATCAAGGAAGACGTCGAGCGCTACCGCGCGGAACTGCTCCACCTGCAGGAAACCACCAACAGCAACCAGCAGGTTCAGAAGGCCATGGAAGATTCCGCCAGGGCAGCGCTCGAACGTTTCGAGTCACTGGCCGAACGACTGCGCCAGGCCGCCGTCGAGCAGATTCGCCAGACCAACGACACCAGCAGTATCGAACTGCTGGATCACGCCAACCTGGCCAACACCCTGTCCACCGAGCTGCTCGAAGCCAGGCGCAGGGAGAAGGATTTCCTCCTGCGCGGCGAAGACAGCTATGCCAGCAAGCTGGATGAACATTTCCAGTCGCTGGCAAGCAACGGCGAGAAACTCCAGCGCCTGACCCTGGATACGCAGGCGCGCCAGACGCTCGACGAAGCCATGCGTTCGCTCGGCGAATACCGCGAGCAATTCAAGAGCATGCGCGCCAGCCTGCAAGCCCGTGACCAGTCCGAGCAGGCGATGACCGAACGCGCCCGCGAGGTCGCGGCGGCCTCCAGCAAATCGCTGGGCCTGCAACGCACCCTGCTGGAGAGCGACTCCAACGACGCCAAGCACATGATCATCCTGGCGGCGGTGGCGGCGTTCGTCCTCGGTGTGCTTTGCGCCCTGCTGATTACCCAGGTGATCGTCGGCCCATTGCAACGCGTCGTCGCTGTCGCGCGTCAGGTCGCCAGTGGCGACCTGACACTCGATGTACGCAGCGAACGCCGCGACGAACTGGGCCAGCTGATGCAGGCCATGCAGACCATGACCGAGAGCCTGCGCGACCTCATCGGCAGACTTGGTGCAGGCATCACCCAACTCGCCACCGCCGCCGAAGAGCTGTCGGCAGTCACCGAGCAGACCAGCGCCGGGGTCACCGAGCAGCGCATGGAGACCGAGCAGGTTGCCACCGCCATGAACGAGATGGCGGCTACGGTGCTGGACGTCGCACGCAACGCCGAGAACGCGGCCACCTCGGCCAGCGACGCAGAGGAACAGACACGCCAGGGCGGCACCGTAGTGCAGCAGGCCATCACCAGCATCGAGCAGTTGGCACACACGGTTGAGGCCTCCGCCGAAGCCATCGGTCGCCTCAAGGGCGACAGCGCCAACATCGGCACCGTGCTGGACGTGATCAAGAGCATCGCCGAGCAGACCAACCTCCTCGCACTCAACGCCGCGATCGAGGCCGCGCGTGCAGGTGATGCCGGCCGCGGCTTCGCCGTGGTCGCCGACGAGGTACGGGCTCTGGCGCGCCGCACGCAGGAATCCACCCAGCAGATCGAACAACTGATCGAAGCCCTACAAAGTGGCGCCGAAAATGCCGTGGGCGTGATGAACAGAAGCCGCAGCATGGCCGGCGATACCGTGGACGCCGCGCGCCAGGCCGGCACTGCACTGACGCTGATCGACGAGGCCGTGTCGCGTATCCAGCAAATGAACCAGCAGATCGCCACCGCATCCGAACAACAGAGCTCGGTGGCCGAGGAGATCAACCGCAGCATTTCCAATATCCGCGACATCGCCGAACAGTCGGCAGCAGCCACCGAGGAAACCTCGGCCGCCAGCGTCGACCTGGCACGTCTGGGTAGCGACCTGCAACAACAGGTCAACCGCTTCCGGGTCAGCGCCTGAGCCCCGCGGCCCGATGTACGCATCGGGCCGCACCGCTCACCGGCGAAGCTCCAGCCCCCTTCCCCAGCGACAAGCCTGCCGATACCCTGTCGCCCGAACGCAACGGACAGCTTTGGCAGGACGCACATGACCCCGCGGATTTTCATCGTCACCACGCCCCACACCAGCGAGTTTCCCAATCCGATCACCTTTGCCGAGGGCGCGCCGCTGACGGTCGGCGAGGCGTACCGGGGCGATGAAGGCTGGGATAACTGGCTCTTCTGCAGCACGCCGGGCCAGGAATCTGGCTGGGTGCCGGAGCAAGTCATCGAACGGCTCGACGCCCCGCACGCCCGGGCTCGTGAGGCCTACACCGCGCGTGAACTCGACGTGCAACTTGGCGAACGACTGATCGCGTCGCGCCACCTCAACGGCTGGCTGTGGTGCACACGCGAAGCGACTGCCGAGTCTGGCTGGGTGCCGCAGGCCAACCTCGCCGAACAGGCGCCTGCCTGCGTGGTGCAGGAGGAAGTCAGCGGCTGTGGCATCGCCGCGGTCGCCAACATCCTTGGCAAGCGCTACGCCGAGATGAAGGCCGTCGCCAATGCCATGGGCATTCATGCCGAAGACGAGTCGTTGTGGTCCGATACCCAGTACGTGCGCCGCCTGCTCGCCAGCGGCGGCGCGAGGGCGGCAACCGGCGAGACGCCTTTCATTTCCTGGGAGGCCCTGCCGGACCTGGCTTTGCTGGCCATCAAGCACCACCAGGAAAACGGTCGCGACTTCTGGCATTGGGTGGTATTCGAACGCACGGCCGGCCAGATGCACGTGCTGGATTCGGCCAGCTATCTACCCTCCAACGTGCGTACCGACTTCACCGCCATGCAGCCGAAATGGTTTATCGCAGTGCACAGGGCCAACGCCTGACAGGCCCTGCAACTGCGCCATTCAGGTAAATGACGCAGTTGCCCGCGACCTCTGGCCACGCCTGGATAACGCTAATTGATCTTATTTAAATTTCGTTAGCCTGATAATCTTGCCGCCCCGTTTCCTGCCTGCCCGGATAGTCCCTCGATGTCGCCGCTCCAGCGCTGCCTGCTACCCTTTCTGGCCCTGACCCTGATCGCCTGCGAGCAGCAACCGAACTTCACGGCGGCAGAACCCGGCGAAGCCCTTTCCGCCGGCGCGGCCACGGTGCGCAAGTTCGATCACAACGCGTTCTCCCAGCCTTCGGCCAACCTGGCGCCGAGCCGGCGTCTGGACTTCTCGGTCGGCAACAGCTTCTTCCGCAACCCCTGGGTTCCGGCACCCGCCTCCACCACCGCGCGCGACGGTCTGGGCCCGCTGTTCAATACCAACGCCTGTCAGAACTGCCACCTCAAGGACGGTCGCGGCCATCCGCCCGAGCCGAATGCACTCAGCGCAGCCTCCATGCTGGTGCGCCTGTCCATCCCGGCCGGCCCCGAGCATGCCGAGCAGCTGCAACGCCACGGCGTAGTCGCCGAGCCCACCTACGGCGCCCAGTTGCAGGACATGGCCAATCCCGGCGTGGCCCCGGAGGGCAAGGTGCGGGTGAACTACAGCAGCGTGCCGGTGCGTTTCGCCGACGGCACGCTGGTGGAGCTGCGCAAACCGCAACTGGAGATCACCCAGCTCGGTTACGGCGACATGCACCCGGACACCCTGTTCTCCACCCGCATCGCCCCGCCGATGATCGGCCTGGGCCTGCTCGAAGCCATTGCCGAGCAAGACATCCTAGCCGCAGCCGACCCGGATGACGCCGATGGTGACGGCATCTCCGGACGCCCCAACATCGTCTGGGACCGCCAGCAGCAACGCAGCGTACTCGGCCGTTTCGGCTGGAAGGCTGGCCAGCCCAACCTCAATCAGCAGAATGCCGACGCCTTCGCCAATGACATGGGCCTGACCACCACGCTAATACCGCACGACAACTGCACCGCCGTACAGGCCGACTGCCTGGCCGCGCCCCATGGCGGCGAGCCGGAGGTCAGCGACAACATCCTCGCCAGCGTGCTGTTCTACAGCCGTAACCTCGGCGTGCCGGCGCGGCGCAACGTCGACGCCCCGCAAGTGCTCAAGGGCAAGAGCCTGTTCCACCAGGCCGGCTGCCAGAAGTGCCATACACCCAGCTTCACCACCTCGGCCGATGCCGCCGAGCCGGAACTGGCCAATCAGTTGATCCGCCCCTACACCGACCTGCTCCTGCACGACATGGGCGAAGGTCTGGCCGATGGCCGCGAGGAGTTCCTCGCCAGCGGCCAGGAGTGGCGTACACCGCCACTGTGGGGTATCGGCCTGACCCAGGCGGTCAACGGCCACACCCAGTTTCTCCACGACGGTCGCGCACGCAACCTGCTGGAAGCCATACTCTGGCACGGCGGCGAGGCCGAAGCGGCCAAGCAGCAGGTGCTGAAATTCGATGCCGATGAGCGAGCCGCGCTGCTCGCCTTCCTCAATTCCCTTTAAGGAGCCCGAGATGTTGCACAAGAGCCTGATCGCCTCCCTGCTCGGCCTGGCCCTGGTCGGCTGCGGCCAGCAGGATCAGACCGCCAAGGTCACTGGCGCCCTCACCGACGGCGTGCTTCTGCCGGCCTATAACAGCTGGCAGGAAGCGGATCGCCAACTGGCCGAACGTGCTGCGGCCTTCTGCGCCGGCAACGCCGATCTGCCCGCCGCGCGCCAGGCCTTTCTCGGCGCTATGAGCGCCTGGTCGGCGCTGCAACCGCTGATGCTCGGCCCGCTGGCCGAGGGCAACCGCGCCTGGCAGGTACAGTTCTGGCCGGACAAGAAGAACCTGGTGCAGCGCCAGGTCGAGGCGCTGCTCAAGAGCAAACCGCAACTGACCCAGGCCGACCTGGCCAGCGCCAGTGTCGTGGTGCAGGGCCTGACCGCCTCCGAGTACGTGCTGTTCGACGCCGACATCGACCTGACCCAGGATGAGCAGAAAGCCCGTTACTGCCCATTGCTGCAGGCCATCGGTCAGCATCAGCAGGCCCTGGCCGCCGATATCGTGGCGCAATGGCAGGCTGACAAGAGCGGGATGGCCGCGCAGCTCAAGCAGTTCCCCAACGAGCGCTACGCCGATTCCAAGGAAGCGGTGGCTGAACTGCTGCGCGTTCAGGTCAGCGGCATCGACGGCCTGAAGAAGAAGCTCGGCGCGCCGCTCGGCCGCCAGACCAAGGGCATCCCCCAGCCCTACCAGGCCGAATCCTGGCGCAGCAGCGCCAGCCTGGCCAACCTCGGCTCGGCACTGGCCAGCGCGGAACTGCTCTGGCACGGCAATAACAAGGATGGTCTGCAATCGCTGCTGGGTAGTGACCAGGCCGAGTTGGCGCAACGCATCGACGCCGCCTACCTCGACACGCGCCAGCGTCTGGCCGCCTTCGACTTGCCGCTGACCGAACTGTTGGCCAGCGAAGCCGGCCGCAAGCAGCTGAACGAGCTGTACGACAGCCTCAATCGCCTGCACCGCCTGCAGGAAAGCGAGCTGGCCAAGGCCCTCGGCGTACAGATCGGCTTCAACGCCCACGACGGGGACTGACGGATGCAACGCAGAACCTTCCTCGGCCTCAGTGCTGCAGCGGCCAGCCTGGCGGCTGCGGGCGCATTCGGCGGCTGGACGCTGTTCGGCCCCTCGGGGCAACCGCTGCTGCTGTCGGCCCGTGACGATGCCGATGGCAAGCACTATGCGGTCGGTTATCGCCTGGACGGTCAGCGCGCCTTCGCCACCGCGGTGAACGAACGCTGCCACGATGTGGTGCCGCACCCTACCTTGCCGCTGGCACTGTTCGTCGGCCGCCGCCCGAGCACCGAGAGCTACCTGATCGACACCCGCGACGGCCGCCTGCTGCAAACGCTCAGCTCGCCATCCGGGCGCCACTTCAACGGCCACGCGGTGTTCCACCAGGGCGGCGACTGGCTGTACACCACCGAGAACGACACCACCGAACCCGGCCGCGGCGTCCTCGGCGTCTATCGCCTGGACGCTGAGCGACTGCAACGCGACGGCGAACACGGCACACACGGCGTTGGCCCGCACCAACTGCTGTGGATGCCCGATGGCGAAACCCTGGTGGTGGCCAATGGCGGCATCCGCACCGAAGCGGAAAGCCGCGTCGACATGAACCTCGATGCCATGCAGGCCAGCCTGGTGCTGATGCAGCGCGACGGCAGCCTGGTCAGCCAGGAGTATCTGGCCGACCAGCGCAACAGCATCCGTCACCTGGCCGTGGCCCGCGACGGTACCGTGGTCAGCGGTCAGCAGTACATGGGCGACATGCACGATGCCGTACCGCTGCTGGCGATCAAGCGCCCCGGCCAGCCTTACCAGCCCTTCGCCCTCGGCGAGGCGCAGCGTACGGCCATGAACCAGTACACCGCCAGCGTGGCCATCCACGACGAGCTGCGCCTGCTGGCGATGACCGCACCGCGCGGCAACCGTTTCTTCATCTGGGACCTGGACAGCGCCGAAGTGCGCCTCGACGTGCCGCTGCCTGACTGCGCAGGCGTCGGCGCGGTGGCCGATGGCTTCGTCGTCACTTCCGGCCAGGGCCGTTGCCGCCTGTACGATTGCCGCGGCGCGCGCATCGTCACCAGCGCCCTGCAGCTACCGGCCGGCCTGTGGGACAACCACCTGCGCCTGGCCTGAGCCGGGCTCAGGCACTACCGCGCTCGATCAGCTCGAAGCCCACATCCATTCGCAGCGGCTGGCGCGCAGCCGCCGGCTCGGCAATACGCGCCAGCAGCGCTTCGGCAATGGCGCAGCCGATACGCGGCCCGTCCACCCGCACGGTGGAAAGCGGCGGATGGGTATGCGCCGCGCTGGAAAGGTCGCCAAAGCCCATCACTGCCAGATCCTCGGGGATACGCAAGCCACGGCTCAGCGCCTCGGCCATCACCCCTTGCGCCACCGTATCGGAACTGCACACCACCACCTCACCGGCAGCGCCGTCCTGCAGCAGGCGCGCCAGCCCCTCGCGACCAACCGCGAGCGTCGCCGGTGCAGGCAGAATCTGCGCCGCCACCGGTGCAGCCACGTGCTCCTGCAGCGCCGCAACCAGGCTGCGATAGCGACGCAAGCCACGCGGATCATCGATACCTACCGCCGACACCCGGCGGTAGCCCTTGCCGAGCAGGTAGCGCGCCACCGCCTGACCGACGGCCTCGTGCGAGAAGCCGACCAGCATGTCCACCGGGTGCTCGCACAGGTCCCAGGCCTCGACCAGCGGGATACCGACCCGCGCGAGGCGCTCGCGGCTCGCCTGGGTGTGCTCGGTACCGGTCAGCACGATGCCGTCCGGGCGCCGCCCCAGCACCGCTTCGAGCAAGGCTTCCTCCTGCTCCGGGCGATAGCCGGTCAGGCCCAGCAGGGTCTGATAGCCGGCTGCAGCCAGGCGGTCGGTCAGTGCCTGCACGGTGTCGGCGAAAATCGAGTTGGCGATGGTCGGCAGGAAAATCGCCACCAGCCGACTACGACTGGATGCCAGAGAGCCCGCGGCGAGGTTGGGTACATAGCCCGTCGCCCGCACCGCCTCCAGCACGCGCTTGCGAGTCGCATCGGTCACCACCTCGGGACGGCCGAGCGCGCGCGATACGGTAATCGGCGACACCCCCGCCACCCTGGCGACATCGATCAGCGTCGGTGCCGCACTGCTGCGAATACCGGCAGGTTTCCTGCCCATGTCACGCCTCCAGTCACTCGAGCGCCTTGCCGCGCCAGGCTTATCTACCTATCGAGATACGTTGTCATACAACTTTAGTCAAAGACGCCGAAATGATGATGCCCCGGCATCCGCTCAGAGCCACCGCCCCGCCTTGTGAATATTTCGCCCGAGCGGGATAAAGTGCCGTAATAGAGCCATTCATTCTAAATTTAAGTTGGCCCGCCACCGCTATTTACAGCAAGTGACGAGCCAAACGACAGCCGAATCGGAGCCCTCAATTTTCCCCCACTGTCACGTTGACATTGCTCGGGCGGGTGCTGATAATCGATTCAAGTCATACGACAACGTATGACAAACCAATAACAACAAGCAACAAGAGTCCAGGCCCCGCCATGACCACGACCTCCAGCGAACTGCGCCCCTTCAATCGCCTGCTGCTGACCGGCGCCGCCGGCGGACTGGGCAAGGTACTGCGCGAACGCCTGCGCCCCTACACGAACATCCTGCGCCTGTCCGACATCGGCGAAATGGCCCCTGCTGCCGGCCCCCATGAAGAAGTGGTGCGCTGCGACCTGGCAGACAAGGCCGCGGTGCATCAACTGGTCGAAGGCGTCGACGCCATCCTGCACTTTGGTGGCGTCTCGGTCGAGCGCCCTTTCGAAGAAATCCTCGGCGCCAACATCTGTGGCGTGTTCCACGTCTATGAAGCGGCCCGTCGCCATGGCGTGAAACGCGTGGTGTTCGCCAGCTCCAACCATGTCATCGGCTTCTACAAGCAAGACCAACACCTCGACGCCAACAGCCTGCGTCGCCCGGATGGCTATTACGGCCTGTCCAAGTCCTATGGCGAAGACATGGCCAGCTTCTATTTCGATCGCTACGGCATCGAGACCGTCAGCATCCGCATCGGCTCCTCGTTCCCCGAGCCAGCCAACCGCCGCATGATGAGCACCTGGTTGAGCTACGACGACCTCACCCACCTGCTCGAACGCTGCCTGTACGCCCCGAACGTAGGCCACACCGTGGTCTATGGCATGTCGAACAACCGCGAGGTGTGGTGGGACAACAGCCAGGCCGCGCACCTGGGCTTCAAGCCCAAGGACAGCTCGGAAATGTTTCGCGACAAGGTCGAAGCGCAGCCGATGCCGGCCGCTGACGACCCAGCACGTATTTACCAGGGCGGCGCCTTCGTTGCAGCCGGCCCGTTCGGCGACGACTGAAGCATCACCTCGCCGCCCAAGCCATAACAACAACTAGAGCGCCCCTGCCATGACAGCCGAACTGATTGTCGATGCGCGCAACGCCACGGGCGAAAGCCCGGTTTGGAACACAGCCGAGCAGGCCCTTTACTGGGCCGACATTCCTGCCGGACGCCTGTATCGCTGGTCTGCCGCCACTGGCCAGACGCAAAGCTGGCAGGCCGAGGAAATGCTCGCCTGCATCGCCATGCATCCGGCTGGCGGCTGGCTCGCCGGCATGCAGAGCGGCATCTTCCACCTGCGCCTGCAGGACGACGGCAAGGTACAGGGTGAACGCCTGGCAACCGTCGAACACGCCCGCCCGGAAATGCGCTTCAACGATGGCCGCTGCGACCGTCAGGGCCGTTTCTGGGCCGGCACCATGCTGCTGGACATGGCCCAGGGCGCACGCGTCGGGGCGCTGTATCGCTACGACGGCCAGCTGCGACAGGTACTCGATGACTTCATCGTGCCCAACGGCCTGGCCTTCAGCCCCGATGGCCGCACCCTGTACCTCTCCGACTCGCACCCGACCGTGCAGAGCGTCTGGGCCTTCGACTACGACACCGACAGCGGTACGCCGCACAACCGTCGCCTGTTCATCGACATGAAGCAGCATCCAGGCCGCCCCGACGGCGCCGCGATGGATGTCGACGGCTGCTACTGGATCTGCGGCAACGACGCAGGCCTGATCCATCGCTTCACCCCGGATGGCCGCCTCGACCGTTCGCTGGCCGTGCCGGTGAAGAAGCCCGCCATGTGCGCTTTCGGCGGCGCCAATCTGGACACCCTGTTCGTCACCTCGATCCGCCCCGGCGGCGACCTCTCCGACCAGCCACTGGCCGGCGGCGTTTTCGCCCTGCAGGCGGGCGTATGCGGTATCGAGGAGCCTGCCTTCAAACCCTGATCCGATTCACCCCGGGCCGTTCGCGGCACCGGACTGCACTGCTGTTCACCAACAACAACAAGACGGAGCTTTCCGCATGAACCTCAAACGCAAGTTGCTTCTCGCCACACTTCCTTTAGCGCTCGGTCTGTCTTCCTTCGTACAGGCCGAGACGACCCTGAAGATTGCTGAAATCCACCCTGCCGGCTACCCGACCGTAGTCGCCATGGAGCACCTCGGCAAGAAACTGGAAGCCGCCACCAATGGTGAAATCAAGTCCCGCATGTTCGCAGGCGGTGTGCTGGGTTCCGAGAAGGAAGTGATCGAACAGACCCAGATCGGCGCCGTCCAGCTGACCCGCGTCAGCCTCGGCTCGGTTGGCCCGGTGGTGCCTGCCACCAACGTCTTCAACATGCCCTTCGTGTTCCGCGATATCGAACACATGCGCAAGGTAGTCGACGGCGAAATCGGTCAGGAAATCCTCGACGCCATCACCAATTCCGACTTCAACATGGTTGGCCTGGCCTGGATGGAAGCCGGTAGCCGCAGCCTCTACACCAAGAAGCCGGTACGCAAGCTGGAAGACCTCAAGGGCATGAAGATCCGCGTGATCGGCAACCCGCTGTTCATCGACACCCTCAACGCCATGGGCGCCAATGGCATCGCCATGGACACCGGTGAAATCTTCAGCGCCCTGCAAAGCGGTGTGATCGACGGCGCCGAGAACAACTCGCCGACCCTGCTCGAGCACAACCACTTCCGTGCGGCCAAGTACTACACCCAGACCCATCACCTGATCCTCCCCGAGCCGCTGCTGATGTCCAAGACCACCTGGGAGAAGCTCACCCCCGAGCAGCAGGCCCTGGTCAAGAAGCTGGCCAAAGAGGCCCAGCTGGAAGAGCGCGACCTGTGGGTTGCCAAGGAAAAGGCCAGCGACGAGAAGCTCAAGGCTGAAGGCGTCGAGTTCATCGAAGTCGACACCAAGCCCTTCTACGACGCTACCGCCCCGGTACGTGAGAAGTACGGCGCGCAGTTCGCCGATCTGATCAAGCGCATCGAAGCCGTTCAGTAATCCACGCGCAAGCGCGCGGCGCCGGCAACCCTGCCCGCGCCGCGCCACCGGTGAAGTCTCATGAAAAACCTGGTTCTGGGCGTCAATGACGTCATCTACCGTGCCTGTATCACCACCGCTGGCCTGGCGATCGTGATCATGGCCCTGATCATCCCCTGGGGCGTGTTCAGCCGTTACGCACTCGGTCAGGGCCTGGGCTGGCCCGAACCCATCGCCATCCTGTTGATGGTGCTGTTCACCTTCGTCGGCGCCGCAGCCAGCTACCGCGCCGGTGCGCACATGGCCGTACAGGTGCTGAGCGATCGTCTTCCCGAAGTCGCTCAACCCTTCCTCACCCTGTTCGTACGCCTGGCCATGGGCGCCATCGCCCTGTTCATGCTGATCTGGGGCTACAAGCTTTGCGTCGCCACCTGGAATCAGTACCTCAGCACGCTGACCTGGATGCGCGTCGGTATCAGCTACGCTCCGATTCCCCTTGGCGGCCTGATCACCCTGCTGTTCGTCATCGAACAACTGCTCTACGGCGACCAGCACAAGCGTCGCGTCGTCGATTACGAGAACTGCGAAGATTCCAAGGAGTCCGTGTAATGGATGCCGCCATTCTGCTGGGCAGCTTCATTGCCCTGATCCTGCTGCGCGTCCCGGTCGCCTATGCCCTTGGCCTGGCCACCCTGATCGGCGCCTGGTACATCGACATCCCGCTGCACGCCGTGATGATTCAGATCGCCGGCGGCGTGAACAAATTCTCCCTGCTGGCCATTCCGTTCTTCGTCCTGGCCGGCGCGATCATGGCCGAAGGCGGTATGGCTCGGCGCCTGGTGGCATTCGCCGGGGTACTGGTGGGCTTCGTCCGCGGCGGCCTGTCGCTGGTCAACATCACCGCCTCGACCTTCTTCGGCGCCATCTCCGGCTCCTCCCTGGCCGACACCGCCTCGGTCGGTTCGGTGCTGATCCCGGAAATGGAAAAGAAAGGCTACCCGCGCGAGTTTTCCACCGCGGTCACCGTCTCCGGCTCGGTACAGGCGCTGCTCACCCCGCCCAGCCACAACTCGGTGATCTACTCACTGGCCGCTGGCGGTACGGTGTCCATCGCCGCGCTATTCGTCGCCGGCATCGGTCCTGGCCTGCTGCTGAGCTTCACCATGGCGGCGCTGTGCCTATGGTTCGCCAAGAAACGCAACTACCCGAAAGGTGAAGTGATTCCGCTGCGCCAGGCGCTGAAGATCTGCGCCGAGGCACTATGGGGCCTGATGACCATGGTCATCATCCTCGGCGGCATCCTCAGTGGCGTATTCACCGCCACCGAGTCGGCGGCAGTCGCGGTGGTCTGGGCCTTCTTCGTGACCATGTTCATCTACCGCGACTACAAGTGGAGTGAGCTGCCGAAGATGCTGCATCGCACGGTGCGCACGCTGTCGATCGTGATGATCCTGATCGCCTTCGCCGCCAGCTTCGGCTACATCATGACCCTGATGCAGATTCCGTCGAAGATCACCACCGCGTTCCTGACCTTCTCGGACAACCGCTACGTGATCCTGATGTGCGTGAACTTCATGCTGCTGGCCCTCGGCACGCTGATGGACATGGCGCCGCTGATCCTGATCCTGACCCCGATCCTGCTGCCGGTGGTGACCTCGTTTGGCGTCGACCCGGTGCATTTCGGCATGATCATGCTGGTCAATCTGGGTATCGGTTTGATCACGCCACCGGTAGGTGCGGTACTCTTCGTCGGTGCCGCCATCGGCAAGGTCAGCATCGAGAGCACCGTGAAGGCCCTGCTGCCGTTCTACCTCGCGCTGTTCGCCGTGCTGATGGCCGTTACCTATATCCCCGCTATCTCGCTGTGGCTGCCGAGCGTGGTGCTCTGACAGCCAACCCGGGGCATTGAACGAAACGCCGCCCAACCGGGCGGCGTTTTGCTTTAGGGCCTGATTGCAGGCCATGACAAGACAGGATTTACGTCATGCAAGGTTCCACCCCATTTCCCCGTCACATCGCCGTTCTGATCCTCGCGTCGCTGGCCTGCTCGTTCGCCGGCAACCATATCGCCGCGCGGATCGCCTTCGACCACGACACAGGACTGCTCCTGGCGATGCTCGCGCGCGCCGGCGTGACCCTGCTGGTGTTGGTCGCGCTGGTGCTGTGGCGACGCGAGTCGTTGCAACTGGGGCGGGCCACCTGGGGCTGGCAGATCCTGCTGGGCCTGCTGATCGCCATCCAGAGTTTCTGCATCTATTCGGCCGTGGCACGCATCCCGGTGGCACTGGCGTTGCTGGTGGTGAACCTGTCGCCGATTCTTCTGGCATTGCTCACCTGGGCGCTCGGCGGCCCGGCACCGACGCGCCAGGCGCTGGGGATCATGGGCGTTATCCTGTTCGGTCTGGTACTGGTGCTCGACGTTCCCGGACGCCTGAGCAGCAGCGCCGCGCCGGATGGCGAATGGATCGCCGGCATTCTGTTCAGCCTGACCGCTGCCGGGGTGTTTGCCGTCGCCCTGTGGATCACCGAGCACCGCCTCTCCAGCCTGGCCGGCTCGGTACGCAGCATGCTGACCCTGGCGGTAGTGTTCAGCGCCTCCACCCTGCTCGGCGCCAGCGGCCTGATTCCGGGCGGCTTGAGCCTGCCCAGTGCGAGCGTCGGCTGGATCGCACTGGCATGCCTGGTGCTGCTCTATGGTGCAGCCTTCTCCACTCTGTTCATCTGCATGCCACGCCTGAACATCGCGCGTAACGCTCCCGTGATGAACATGGAGCCGGTGGCAGGGATGGTCCTGGGTTGGCTGATCCTGGGTCAGGTTTTGGGGGTTCTGCAGGTGGTCGGCGGCTTGATCGTGGTAGGCGGAATCGTAGCCCTTGCCTATCGCCGCTAGCGGCCCTTGAAAACACCTACGTTTCCAGAGGCTGCCGAGAAGCCCATGCGCACCCGTATTTTTTCACTGCTAAAACGAGCGCGGCGGCCCAAGGCCGCCGCGCTCGTTGATCCAGTATCAGCCGTGCAGTGCTTCAGCCTCGGCCGCTTCGTGCGCCTGGCGCAGGCGCTCGCGACTGTTGGTCAGGTGCAAGCGCATGGCCGCTCGCGCCGCCTCGGCGTCCTGACGCGCGATGGCTTCGAAGATCTGCTCGTGCTCACGCTCCAGGCGCGCCATGTAATGGGTCTGATCGTCACGTGCCAGGCCGGCGGAATTGACCCGGGTCCGCGGGATTATGCTGGTGCCGAGATGGCTGAGGATATCGGTGAAATAGCGATTGCCGGTGGCCTCGGCGATGCGCAGATGGAAATGAAAGTCCGAGGACACTGCATCACTGGCATGCGCGGCGCTCTCATTGATGGCATCCAGCGCTTCACGAATGGCCTTCAGCTGCGCATCACTGCGCCGTGCAGCCGCCATCCCGGCAGACTCCACCTCGAGACTGATACGCAATTCAAGAATGGCCAGCACGTCGCGCAAGGTGACGATGGTCGCCGGATCGATGCGAAAACCACTGGCGCTGGGGGTATCCAGCACGAAGGTGCCGATGCCGTGGCGGGTCTCCACCAGTCCGGCGGCCTGCAAACGCGACAACGCTTCACGTACCACGGTACGGCTGACGCCTTGCTCTTCCATGATCGCCGATTCCGTCGGCAGCTTCTCACCGCGCTTGATATGCCCATCGCGAATGCGTTGCGACAGCTCGGCCACCAACTCCTGGGCCAGGCTGCGGTGCTTGCGACGAGCACGAGGTTGAGCGTTTTGCGTTTCCATGGTGGACGAATTCTCGACTTGAGGCTTTGCGGTAATGATAGCCCAGCAGTTGTACGATGACACTACGAATTCCCGACATTTACAGCCCCAGGAGCGCCAAATGGCAACGACTCTGCTGACCCTGAGCGATAGCCTGACACAGTTGACCCTCGCCCCGGAACTGGGCGCAAGCCTGGTCAACTGGACTCGCCTGAGCGATGGCCGAGCGCTGCTGCGACACAGCGACGAGCAGGCGCTAGCCGCCGCCAATCCTAGGCGCCTGGCGTGCTATCCATTACTTCCCTGGTCCAATCGCATCGGGGGTGGCGGCTTCGATACACCTGCCGGCTGGCAGGCTCTAAGCGCCAATACCGATCATGAGCCCCTGCCGATTCATGGCAGCGCCTGGCAACAGTCCTGGCAGGTAGTCGACGTGACATCCGACAGCGCAAGCCTGCAACTCGACAGCCAGTCGCCGTTCCCCTACCGCGCCGCTCTGCAGGTTCAACTAACAGACGGCTGTCTGCGCCTGACGTTACAAGCCACCCATCTTGGCGAGCAGCCCACCTGGTATGGTCTCGGCCTGCACCCTTATCTGCCGCGCAATGCACACACGCGGATACAGGCCAAAGCCGAGGGTGTATGGCTATGCGGCGAAGACAAACTTTCCAGCCAGTGGGTCGAGTTGCCGCTGGCCTGGAACTTCAACGGGCCAACGTTGCTGCCGCAGCAACTCGTCGACAATGCCTTTACCCAATGGCCCGGCGAGGCCCGCATCATTCAGCAGGACGCCGATTATCAACTCGTCTGCACAGCACAGGGCAGCGACGTATTTCTGCTGTTCTGCCCGCAAGAACAGAACTTTTTCTGTTTCGAGCCCGTCACCCACCCGGTCAATGCGCATCATCTACCGCAGCGTCCGGGGTTGCAGTTGCTGGCGCCCGGGCAAAGTTGCCAGCTCAGTTTCAGCTTGCATTATCAGGCGCTACCGGGCTGATTACTGGACATTCAGGGGGCGTTAGCGATAATAATCGCCAGTTGCACAGTGCAACTTTTCTCGCAATAAAGTTACATATAGACAAGTAGCGAAGAAAAGGAGGCGATGCAAAGCGCAAACTTTGCATAACCGGCTCCTTGTCTAGCAAAGCGAAGCCCCTAGATCGATTCCTGACCGCAGCAGTGAAGCCTGACGTTTCACGTGTCCTGTGGGTCGATCACAACATACAGGTAGAACACGTGACGAAAGACGAACTGCGCGCCGAACTTGAGCGCCAGGCGCAGCGTTACAAGGATGTATACGGCGGAGAAGTCATCACCTACGCCGCTCAGCCGGACCCTGACCGCAAACCCTGGCGCAAGAAACCCAGCCTGCTCGACCAGGCCTTCGACAAAGAAATCGAGAAGATCGAGAAAGAACGCCGGGAAAAGCAGGAAGCTGCCAACGAAGCCGCCGGCTAACGACCGCTAGCCCAGGGTTCAAACATCAAGAGTGTGCAGCACGGGTAAAACTCCCGAAACCTATCGGGCAAGTATCACCCACTCACATACTTGCTAAAGATGCACTACCGCCACGACTGCTACAGCGGAAATCCACTCGGCCAAGAAGCGGTGGATTTCCGACAGTGCGCAAGTGCCGGCCGTCTCAGCGCTTCTTGCCCCCCATCAGCGAGCCCATGAGTCCTCGCACCAATTGCCGACCAAGTTGGTTGGCAGCCTGACGCAAGGCACTTTTCATCGCACCACCGATGATCTCTCCCGCCATCTGCCCCAGCCCTTGTTCCTGTGCGGCGGCCTTGGTCTTAGCACTCGAGGACGCAGGCGCTTCGGCGGAGGCCTTAGCAGCTCGGGCAGTGAGCAGCTCGTAGGCCGATTCACGGTCGATTGGCTTGTCGTAGCGCCCCGCGAGCGATGACTGGCGCACCAGCGCCGAACGCTCCGCATCGCTGAGAGGGCCGATACGTGACTGCGGCGGGGCGATGGCCACGCGCTGGACCATCGCGGGTGTGCCCTTCTCTTCCAGGGTTCCGACCAGCGCTTCACCGATCTCCAACTCCGTCAGCACGCCAAGGGTGTCGAACGCCGGATTCGGACGAAAGCCGTCGGCCACGGCGCGCAAGGCCTTCTGCTCCTTGGCGGTGAAGGCGCGCAAACCGTGCTGGATGCGCAAGCCGAGCTGGGCCAGCACATCATCCGGCAGGTCCCCCGGCGACTGGGTGACGAAATACACCCCGACGCCCTTGGAGCGAATCAGCCGCACGACTTGCTCCAGGCGCTCCTGCAGGGCTTTGGGCGTGCCCTGAAAAAGCAGGTGAGCCTCATCGAAGAACAGCGCCAGTACCGGTTTGTCGGCATCACCACGCTCCGGCAATTGCTCGAACAACTCGGCAAGCAGCCATAGCAGGAAAGTCGCATACACCTTGGGCGCTTCGTGGACCAGGCGCGTGGCGTCGAGCAGGTGCACGCGTCCACGACCATCACGATCCGGGTGCAGCAGGTCTTCGAGCTGCAACGCCGGCTCGCCGAACAGCGCCTCTGCGCCTTGCTGCTCAAGACCTGCCAGACGACGCAGCAGTGCCTGAGCGGAAGCATTGGTGAACAGCGCAGCATCTTCCCCGAGAACCTGCGGATTGTCCTTCAGGTAGCCGAGCAGCGCCTTCAGATCCTTCAGATCGAGCAACAGCAGACCTTCCCGATCAGCCACCTTGAATGCCGCATAGAGCGCGGCCTGCTGGCTGTCGGTCAGTTCGAGCAGTGCGCCGAGCAACAACGGTCCCATCTCACTGAGCGTGGTGCGCAAAGGGTGACCGCTCTGGCCCTGCACGTCCCACAAGGTCACCGGGTAGGCCTGCGGCTGGTGATTCAGCCAGGGCATGCTGGCGATACGCTCGGCGATCTTGCCCTGCGGTGCGCCGGCGGCACCGAGGCCGCACAGATCGCCTTTGACGTCGGCAGCGAACACCGCCACCCCGGCATCGCTGAAGGTCTCGATCAAACGTTGCAGGGTCACTGTCTTGCCGGTACCGGTAGCGCCGGCAATGAGGCCGTGACGATTGCCCAGACGCAGCGGCTGACCCACCGCCTGCCCATCACTGCCAGCACCCAATACGAACTGCGAACTCAAAGGCATCTTGCCATCCCCTGGAAGCTTAACTGCGGGTTTGCCGTGATCGGCCGCGAACAGGACTTCAAGCGCAGCCGTGGAACACAAGACTGGTTGCAGAGCCATGCAGACGCAAGACCAGCCGAGCAAAAACCTGCAATCTCACTGATCACGGCAGGCCCAGCGCTTCATATGCAGCTGGACATGACGAAGGGCGCCACAGCGCCCTTCTCGTTCGTCACTCCTGCTCGGTCTTCGGCCCCTGCCGCTCCTGCAACTGTGGCCACAACTCGGCTGCTTCGGCGAACTCGGTACCGTCCTCGTCGCTGAGCGCATCGGGGTCGTAACGCCGCACGCAGCCTTCGCCCAATGTCGGCGGCGCCTTGGATGTCGCCTTGTCCAGTGGATCGCTCATCGCTCTACCCTCAACCCACGCTCAGTTCGCCCTGCTCGTGCTGAGCGAATTCCTTGACCGCGCGGAGCACGTCATGCCGACTGATTTGCCCAACCAGGCGACCATTCTCGATCACCGGCATGCGCCGACGCCGGCCACGCAGGAAACGCTCCGACAGTTCGATGATGTCCGCCTCCGGGCTGACCGTCTCCACGGCGGTGGTCATGTAGGTACTGACGGTGCCGCCGACGGCCTCGTAGTAGGCACCGGAGAGAATGCCACGCAAGCAGTCACCCTCAGACAGCAGGCCAATCAGGTGGCCTTGGGAGTCGACCACCGGCGCACCGGAAATCCGGTGCTCCAGCAGCCGATTGATGGCAGTGAACAGATCCGTATCCGATCGGAACGTCACCAGATGGCGAGTCATGTAGTCGCGCACCTTGATGGACTTGAGCATGGGCTTTCTCCTCTATGCATCGGGCCAGCCCACGCAGCAAGATCAGTCGAACACCACCGTCTTGTTGTCGTGCACCAGCACTCGGTCTTCCAAGTGATAGCGTAGCCCACGCGCCAGAACCATCTTCTCCACGTCCTTGCCCAGGCGCACCATTTCCTCGATATCGTCGCGATGCGTAACGCGGACTACATCCTGTTCGATGATGGGGCCGGCATCCAGTTCTTCGGTAACGTAATGAGATGTTGCACCGATCAGCTTCACCCCACGCAGCGAGGCCTGGTGGTAGGGCTTGGCCCCCACGAAGGACGGCAGGAAGCTGTGATGGATATTGATCACTCGCTGGGCAAACTCGGCGCACAGCGCTGGTGGCAGAATTTGCATGTAGCGCGCCAGAACGATGACATCGGCGCGATGCTCCTTGACCAGGCGCTCCACCTCGGCGAAGGCTGGGGCCTTATCCGCAGGATCGACCGGCACGTGGAAGTAGGGAATGCCATGCCATTCGACCATGCTGCGCAGGTCGTCATGGTTGGCGATCACGCAGGGAATCTCGCAATCGAGCTCATTGCTGTGCCAACGGTGCAGCAAATCGGCCAGGCAGTGCGATTCGCGACTGGCCATCAGCACCACACGCTTCTTCTGCGCCGAATCGGTAATGCGCCACTCCATCGAGAACTCGCGCGCGATGGGGGAGAACGCCTGCTTGAAACCATCCAGATCGAACGGCAGAGAATCGGCACGAATTTCGTGACGCATGAAGAACCAACCACTCTGCGTATCGGAATGGTGACTGGCCTCGGTGATCCAGCCGTTATAGGTGGCGAGAAAATTACTGACTTTGGCAACGATGCCGACGCGGTCAGGGCAGGAAATGACCAATCTGAACGTGCGCATAACTAAGATTCCAATGGCGGCACATAAAGCCTGCCATTCTAACGATATGCTGGCAAAACTGCAGTAGGCGCGACGGCGGCGCCTGGGGTCGGCCGCCCGGATAATGCACTACTGTAGAGCACTGAAAACTTCCCGGACTATTTGTAATAGTCGATTTAATTTCGGCCTGATCGACACAAAGGGTTGCATTGCACTGCAGTAATTTCATGTTTCACTGTTTACTTGCTATTAGTGCCTGACTATTATTACCCCACTGTTCACTACCACAGACTTATTCACGCCAAGGTAAAGCCCATGTCGCTGATCAATGAATACCGCGCTACAGAAGAAGCCATCAAAGAACTGCAAGAACGCCTGAAGAACCTGTCGCAAGACGACAAGCTGAAGAAAGAGCTGGAATTCGAAGGCAAGCTGCGCACCCTGATGGGCGAATATCAGAAGTCGCTGCGCGACATCATTGCTCTGCTCGACCCGGAAGCCAAAACCGGCAAAGGCGTTCGCGCTGCCAAGCCTGCCGCTACCAAGCGCGCACGCAAGGTCAAGCAGTACAAGAACCCGCACAGCGGTGAAGTGATCGAAACCAAAGGCGGCAACCACAAGACGCTGAAAGAGTGGAAAGCCAAGTGGGGCGCCGACGTCGTCGAGGGTTGGGCCACCCTGCTGGGCTAACTCCAGAGCGACGCCACAAAACGCCAGCCATGCTGGCGTTTTTTATTGCCGATCTTTTTCTGCTTCGACAGAAAAACAGTTTTGTGCAATGCCGTACGCAGCCAATGCGTGCACTCGATTTGCAACGGCATGCTCATGCTGACTGACGCAATATGCGCAGCCAGCGAAAGTTCCCAACGCCTGCACTTTTCTTACAAATAACTGACAAACCTAGTCGCTCGATCGGCTCGTGCGAGCGTCTTTCGGCGAGTCAAACACAGCTCCCCTCCACAGCCAAACGCGCCTGCAGTTGCTCTGCATAGGCTCGCCACTGCTGCAAAAGTTGTAGTTGCTGGGGGTTGCAGTCAGCACGCAATTGTTCCAGCGCTGCATGAAACTGTGCCAGGGTATTGGGAGCGCCGAACTGCGGATCACTCAATCGCTGCCGACAGAAATCCACCCAGCGCTGCCCTTCGTCGGACGACAAGCTGTCGGGAAAGTTGCGCGCGCGATAACGAAACAACAACTCCGGCAGTCGCGCATCATCAAATGGCCATTTGTCATTGGCCAGCGACTGAGGCTGAGCACTACGCACCTGCTCGCACAAACGGCGATCACGATCCCCGATAAAGCCGTCGTATAGCTGCTGCTCGGGGTCGCTGCTGGCGGCGAAGGATTCTTCGCGGTAGATATCAATCAACTTGTCCTGCCACAGCGGCTGCGCACCCCTCAACATCTCGACGTTACGCTCGCAGTGCGACCAGTCCAGCTGCAGGCGCTGCCGATCCGTGTCGCGCAGCACGGACAAGGGTGCGACCACCGGACAGCGATTGATGTGCAGTAACTTCAAAGGCACCGGCACCTCGCCCTCGGCGAGGTCTTCGTGGCGCGTGTAGAGGCGACTGCGCAGCACCTCGGCATCCAGGTCCAGCAAGGGTGTTGGATCAGCTTGCAGGTCACAGACGATCAGCGCGTTGCGATTGCGTGGGTGCCATGCCAACGGCAGTACCGGCGCCAGGTAGTGACGCGCCGCCGAGAAACGTCCGGAAATGTGCAGCATCGGCTGCAGCAGGCGAATCTGATCCATGACCCGCTGCTTGCTACGCAGCTGATAGAGGAAGTCGTAGAGCCGAGGCTGCCGCTCACGCAGCAGGCGCGCCAGACCGATGGTCGCGCGCACATCGGATAACGCATCGTGCGCCTGGCCGTGATCGATGCCGTTGGCCTGGGTCAGCCGCTCCAGCTTGAGTGATACACGCCCGTCTTCCTCAGGCCACTCGATGCCCTCGGGCCTCAACGCGTAGGCCGTACGGACCAGATCGATCAGGTCCCAACGGCTGTTGCCGCCCTGCCATTCGCGCGCGTAAGGGTCGAAGAAGTTGCGATAGAGGCTGTAGCGCGTCACCTCGTCATCGAAACGCAGGCTGTTGTAGCCGGCACCGCAGGTACCGGGCGTCGACAGTGCGGCATGCACGCGGGTCATGAACTCACCCTCGTCCAGGCCCAGCTGCTGCAGGCGCTGCGGATCGATGCCGGTCACCAGGCAGGCAGCGGGATGCGGCAGGATATCGTCGCTGGGTCGACAGTAGATGTTCAGCGGCTCGCCGATCTCGTTGAGCGCCTCGTCGGTACGGATGCCCGCCACCTGCAGCGGACGATCGCAACGCGGATTGATACCGGTGGTCTCGTAGTCGTACCAGAAGATGCTGGAAGTCATTGGCGGCTCCGTACCCGAGGCAAAATTGCTGCCAGTCTATCATTCACCTCCGGCCCAGCCGCTGCCGGCAAAAGCATGAACCAGCGCACAGGCGCCGCATGAGCGGATGCACTGCACTTGAGAAAAATGCTGTAACCATTAGCATTGGCGTTCCTCTACCACTCTGTACAAGGACGCAGCCATGAGTGACGCGATCACCCCCAATCCCTATGCCGCCCCCACCAGCGACCTGCAACAGTCGCCTCAGGGCCATGCGCCGAGCGTCGAAGAGGCCCTGGCGCGCGGTTACGACTTCAGCATTGGCGACCTGCTGAGCGAGTCCTGGAGCAAGGTCAAGGGCACCAAAGGCATCATCATCGGTGGCTTCCTGGTGTTCTACGTGGTGCTTCTGGCAGCCACTTTCATCCTCGGCGGCGTAGTGGGCATCTTCGGCGCGCTGAGCGATAGCATCGCCCTGATGTTCATCGGCGAGATTCTGATTTCGCTGCTGGCCTCGGCGCTGGCCTATCCCTTCATGGCCGGCATCAACATGGTCGGTATTCGCCGTGCCGCCGACCAGCCACTGAGCTTCAACGAAATCTTCAGCCACTTCGGCCGCACCGTCCCACTGATCATCACCGCCGTGGTGATGATGCTGCTGATCTACCTCGGCATGATCCTGCTGCTGATCCCCGGCATCTACCTGGGCGTCGCCTATCTGCTGGCCGTGCCGCTGGTGGTCGAGCGCGGCCTATCGCCCTGGCAGGCGCTGGAAGCCTCGCGCAAGGCCATCACCCAACACTGGTTCAAGGTCTTCGGTCTGTTCATCGTGCTCGGTCTGATCGTCATGGTCAGCGCCATCCCGCTGGGTATCGGCCTGGTGTGGAGCATCCCGCTGATGGTCGTGGCCATGGGCGTGCTGTATCGCACCATCTTCGGCGTGCTGCCGGCCGCCCAGTAAGCCGACGTAACTCGGGCCAGTTCGCTGGCCCGGTTGCGCTCGTAGCCCGCTGCTCGCTAGCATCGGGCTTTCCTTGATGCAGTCCGCCGATGCCCTCACGCTCAAGCGCCAGCTTTTCATCCCCCCTGCCGCCCCTGGATACTCGCTATCAGGTCGAAACGCCGGAAGGTATCGATCTGCATCTGCGACCGGCCGGGCTGGTCCCGCGCGCCCTCGCATTCGCCATCGACCTGGCCATTCGCGGCCTGATTCTCGCCCTGATGTTCATCGTCCTCGGCCTGCTCGGTCAGTTCGGCATGGGCCTGGGCACCATCCTGCTGTTTCTCGTGACCTGGTGGTACATGGTGTTGTTCGAGGTACTCAACCAGGGCCGTTCCCCCGGCAAGCAGATGCTCGGCCTGCGCGTGGTGCACGATGACGGCACACCCATCGGCTGGGCCGCCTCGCTGACCCGCAACCTGCTGCGCTTCGTCGACATCCTGCCGTTCGGCTACACCCTGGGCATCATCAGTTGCCTGAACCATCCGGCGTTCAAGCGTCTCGGCGATATCGCCGCTGGCACACTGGTAGTCTATCGCGACGCGCCGCTGAGCAAACCGCAGCTCGCCGACGCCGAACCGCTACCTGCCCCCTTCCCGCTCAGCCTGGGCGAGCAACGCGCCATCCTCGGTTTCGCCGAACGCGGCGGCCAGTTGTCCGCCGCCCGTAGAGCGGAGTTGGCGGCGCTACTGGCCGAACCACTGCAAGTGCCTGCCGAGCAGGCCGAAGCGCGCCTCAACGGCATCGCCCGCGGCCTGCTGGGGAGTGCACCGTGAAGCAAAGCCTGTTCGAAAGTCGCCATCAGCCTGACTGGGATGCGTTCAATAGCCAGCTCGAAACTCTCGAGCGCGGCAAGGCCGAAGCGCAAACCTGCCAGAGCTTCGCCGCCCGCTATCGACAACTCTGCCAGCACCTGGCCCTGGCCCAGGCCCGCGGTTACAGCAGCCATCTGATCGATCAGTTGCAGCAGCTGGCGATGCGTGGCCACCAGCAGTTCTATCGTCATCGCAGTCACCTTGGTGCGCAGATAATCCGCTTCCTGTTCGGCGGCTTCCCGCGTCTGGTACGCAGCGAATGGCGCAGCGTATGCATTGCCAGTCTGCTGTTCTTCGGCAGCCTGGCCCTGATGGGCCTGCTGACCTATCTCTATCCCGAATTGATCTTCAGCCTGGTCAGTCCCGATCAGGTCAGCGAAATGGAGCGTATGTACGACCCTGATGCGCGCCGTCTCGGGCGTTTCAGCGAACGCGGTTCGGGCGACGACTGGGTGATGTTCGGCTTCTACATCATGAACAACATCGGCATCGCCTTTCAGACCTTCGCCAGCGGCCTGCTGCTGGGCCTTGGCAGCCTGTTCTTCCTGCTGTTCAACGGCCTGATGATTGGCGGTGTGGCGGGCCACCTGACGCGTATCGGCTACGGCGAACCCTTCTGGTCCTTCGTCATCGGTCATGGTGCCTTCGAGCTGACTGCCATCGCCCTGGCTGGCGCGGCAGGGTTCAAACTCGGTTGGGCGCTGCTTGCACCCGGCCGCCTGCCCCGCGGCGAAGCCCTGCGTCTGGCAGCCAGCAAGGCAATTCAACTGGTCTGCGGGGTGATTCTGTTCCTGCTGCTGGCTGCCTTCATCGAAGCGTTCTGGTCGTCCACCACCTTCGCCAGCCCGAACATCAAGTACATCGTCGGTGCAGGTCTCTGGGTGCTGGTACTGAGCTATCTGCTACTGGCCGGGCGGAGGCAGCATGCGCCTGACTGAAGCCAGCGTGGCCATCCGCCCGCGCAGCGCCTGGGAGGCCATCGACCTCGGCGTGCTGCTGGCCCGTCGTCATGCCGGCCTGCTGATGGCCAGCTGGGCGCTGGTCACACTGCCCCTGTTCGCCCTGCTCTGCGCCTTGCTCTGGCAGTATCCGGGCTGGGCCATCTTCCTGTTCTGGTGGCTCAAACCCGCCTATGAACGGCTGCCGCTGTACATCCTTTCGCAGGCACTGTTCGGCAACACGCCCTCGCTTAAACAATCCCTGCGTGCGCTGCCGAAACTGTTGTGGCCACAACTGCTGGCCAGCCTGACATGGCGCCGCCTCAGCCCGACGCGCAGCTTCGATCTGCCCGTGCTGCAGCTCGAAGGCCTGTCCGGCCAGGCACGCAGCCAACGCCTGGTGGTGCTCGGCCAGCGTGACAGCGGCGCCGCTACCTGGCTGACGCTGGTGGGTGTGCACCTGGAAATCGCCCTGTGGATGGGTCTGATCGCCCTGTTCTACATGATGCTGCCGCAACAGATGGAGCTGGACTGGAGCTGGGAAAGCCTGATAGCCGCAGAAAGCGGTCAGTGGCTGTGGCTGGAGCACTTGTCCAACCTGCTCTACGTGCTGCTGCTGATCCTCTGGGAACCGGTCTACGTCGCCTGCGGCTTCACCCTCTATCTCAATCGCCGTACTGCGCTGGAGGCCTGGGATATCGAGCTGACCTTCCGTCGTCTGCGCCAGCGCCTGACCGGCAGCGCCTACGCCCTGTTGCTCGGTTGCGCCGTGCTGCTGACGCAACTGCCAAGCGCTGCCTGGGCCGACACGCAACCAATCGTCAGCGAAGAGGTCGAACAGACCGACCCGCAAGGCCCCGATGCGCCTCGCATGCTCAAGCAACCGCTGACCAGCCAGGCCGCCCGCGCAAGCATCGAAGCGCTGCTCGACGAACCGCCCTTCCAGCACCGCGAAACCGTCACGCGCTGGCGTCTGGGCGAAGAGAAGCCTGCAGAAGAACCCAAACCGGAAGATGTCGAAGCCTTCCTCGACATGCTCAAGAACCTGCTCAAGCTGGGCGAGTGGTGGAAGAGCCTGGACGTCGTCGCCCAGATCTTTGAAGTGCTGCTGTGGGCGGCGCTGGCCGCACTGCTGGCTTTCGTCCTGTGGCGCTATCGCGAGTGGCTGCAGACCTTTGGCGAACGCATCGGCCTGCCGACGCGACGCCGGTCAGTAACACCGCAACAACTCTTTGGCCTGGAGCTGGCGCCAGAGACCCTGCCCGATGATGTCGCCAGCGAAGCCGAACGGCTCTGGGCCGAACAACCACGCGCGGCGCTCGGCCTGCTCTACCGTGCCCTGCTCAGTCGCCTGCTGCATGAACACCGCCTGCCGCTGAAGCAATCGCATACCGAAGGGGAAGTGCTCGGTCTGGTCGCCGGCCTCGGACAGCAGAATCTGGAAGATTACAGTCGCCAGCTCACCCTGCAGTGGCAGGCCCTGGCCTACGGTCATCGCCTACCCGCCGAGGCGCTGCGTCAGAGCTTGTGCCAGGGCTGGCGTAGCCTCTTCGGCCCGGAGCGTGCGGCATGAGTCGGCGCAGCGGATTCACCCTCGCCATGGCCCTGCTCTTGGCGGTTGGGCTGATCGCCAGTTATGTGCTGGGCAAACTCGAACCTTACGAAGATGTGATCGAGCACGGCCCTGCTCCGGAGGTTGCCAGCAGCCCCTACCTGGCCGCCGAACATTTCCTGCGTAAACAGGGCATCGCCGCCCGCCGCGCAGAAGGCCTGGACGTGCTCGACGACCTGCCCAGCGAAGGCCAGACCCTGATGCTACTGGCCGACCGCGGCAACATGACGCCGCGCCAGGTCGAGCGCGTACTGCAATGGACGGCCAATGGCGGTCATCTGCTGTTCATCGCCGAACGCCTGTGGGACGAAGAGGAAGGTAAGAGCGGCGACCTGTTGCTCGATCTGCTCGGCATCCAGCAGTACATGAGCGACGAACTGGACGATGAAGAGGCCAGCGAGGCGCCAGCAGAAAACGAGCAGGACGAAGAGCACGAGGCCTACCCGCAACTCACCAAGCTCTACCTGGAAAACGAGCAGGCGCCGGCCTATATCGCCTTCGATACCGACTTCCACCTCTACGATGCGCAAAACCGCGCGCATGCCTGGGCCAACAGCGAGGCCACCACGCACCTGCTGCAGCTCTACCACGGCGACGGCCTGATCACCGTACTGAGCGATCCGTGGATCTGGCAGAACCGCAACATCAACGAGTACGACCATGCCTGGCTGCTCTGGTACCTGAGCCAGGACAGCGCCGTGACCCTGCTCTACCACGCCGACAGCGAAGGCCTGGCGCGCCTTTTACTGCGCCATTTCCCGCTGGCCTTGCTGGTCCTGGCACTGCTGATCATCGCCGCCCTGTGGCACGTTGGCGTGCGCCACGGCCCGCTGCAGGCTCCGGCTAGCCGAGCACGCCGTCAGCTGGAAGAACATCTGCGCGGCAGCGCCGACTTCCTCCTGCGCCGCAGTGGCCAGCACAGCCTGCTCAAAGGTCTGCAGCAGGACATCAATCGCCGTGCGCGGCGCCGCTATCCAGGCTTCGAGAAGCTCGCCGTAGCCGATCAGTGGCAAGTGCTCGGTCGCCTGACCCGCCTGCCCGCCAAGGACATCAGCCAGGCCATGCGTCCATTGCCGCCGCAACGCCTGTCCGCCAGTGACTTCACCCGCCAGGTCGCCCACCTGCAAACCCTCAGGAATGCCCTATGAGCGAGATCCCCGAGAACGACACCCTGCCGGAGCAGGAAACCCCGGCCGCCGCGCCGAGTAATCCGCAGGTGCAGCAACGCCAGCGTGCCAGCCAACTGGCGCAGGCCCTGCGCGCCGAACTGCGCAAGGCCGTAATTGGCCAGAGCGCGGTGATCGATGACGTGCTCACTGCACTGATCGCCGGTGGCCACGTGCTGGTCGAAGGCGTGCCCGGCCTGGGCAAGACGCTGTTGGTACGCGCCCTGGCGCGTTGCTTCGGCGGCGAGTTCGCACGCATCCAGTTCACCCCGGACCTGATGCCCAGCGATGTCACCGGCCACGCCGTGTACGACATGCAGAGCGAGCAGTTCAAGCTGCGCAAGGGCCCGGTATTCACCAACCTGCTGCTGGCCGACGAGATCAACCGCGCACCGGCCAAGACCCAGGCTGCCCTGCTGGAAGTGATGCAGGAACGCCAGGTGACCCTGGAAGGCCGCGCCCTGGCGGTGCAGCTGCCATTCATGGTGCTGGCGACCATGAACCCGATCGAGCAGGAAGGCACCTACCCGCTGCCGGAGGCCGAGCTGGACCGTTTCATGCTCAAACTGCGCATGGACTATCCGCAGCAGGACGAAGAGCTGAACATGGTGCGTCAGGTGACCCGCTCGGCCAAGGCCGACATGCTCGAAGTCAGCCCACTGCGCACCCTGCTGCAAGCCAAGGATGTGCTGGCGCTGCAGAAGATCGCCAGCGATCTGCCCCTGGACGATCAGGTGCTCGATTACGCCGTACGCCTGGCCCGCGCCACCCGCAGCTGGCCGGGCCTGGCCATGGGCGCAGGGCCACGCGCCTCGATCGCCCTGGTACGCGGTGCCCGTGCCCGCGCGCTGCTGCGTGGCGGCGACTTCGTTGTGCCGGATGACATCAAGAGCTGCGCGCTGGCCGTGCTGCGTCATCGCGTGCGCCTGGCGCCGGAGCTGGACATCGAAGGCTTGTCGGTAGACCAGGTGCTGCAGCAACTGCTCGATCAGGTACCGGCACCGCGCCTATGAAACCTTCGCGCCTGCTCCTCGGGCTGCTCGGCGGCCTGTTCGCCGCTGCCGTGCTGCTCGGCGCCCTGCCCCTGCTCGGCATTCGCCTGGCGGACAGCCTGATGCCGCTGGCCTGGGGGCTATTGCTGGCCTTGCTGCTGATCGCCGCTGTCGATGCTTTGTGGCTGCGCCGCCAGGGCTCGCCGCGCCTGGAGCGCGTGCTGCCCGGCAACCTGCCGCTGGGACGCTGGAGCGAGGTGCAACTGATCGCCCATCACGATTTCACCCAGACACAGGAAATCGAGGTCTTCGATCATGTGCCTGAAGGCATGGCTTTCGACGCCCTGCCACAACGCATCACCCTGCACCCCGGCCAGCAGACACGCGTCAGCTATCGCCTCAAGCCACTGATCCGCGGACATTTCCATTTCGCCCTGTGCGAGCTGAAGCTACCCAGCCCGCTGCGCCTGTGGCAGGCCAAACGCCTGCTGCCGCTCGCCGACGAAAGTCGCGTCTACCCGGATTTTGCGCGTCTCTACGGCGCACAGCTCAAAGCCGTGGACGACTGGCTGAGCCAGTTGGGCGTGCGCCAGCGCCCACGCCGCGGCCTGGGCCTGGAGTTTCACCAGCTACGCGAATTTCGTGACGGCGATACCCTGCGCCAGATCGATTGGAAGGCCACCGCGCGCAAGCGCACCCCCATCGCTCGCGAATACCAGGACGAACGCGATCAGCAGATCATCTTCTTGCTCGACTGCGGCCGGCGCATGCGCAGCCAGGACGACGAGCTGTCGCACTTCGACCATGCCCTCAATGCCTGCCTGCTGCTCAGCTACGTGGCGCTGCGCCAGGGCGATGCAGTGGGCCTGGCGACCTTCGCCGGCAACCAGTCGCGCTACCTGGCACCGGTCAAGGGCCCCGCGCAACTGAACGTGCTGCTCAACGCCGTCTATGACCTCGACACCAGCCAGCAACCGGCCGATTTCAGCGCCGCTGCCGACTTGCTGCTGGCGCGTCAGCGCCGCCGCTCGCTGGTGGTACTGGTGACCAACCTGCGCGACGAGGACGATCAGGATCTGCTCGCCGCCGTACGCCGCCTGTCGCGCCAGCATCGCGTGCTGATCGCCAGCCTGCGCGAGGAGGCGCTGGACCGCCTGCGCCAGACGCCGGTAGAGCAATTCGAGCAGGCCCTCGCCTACTGCGGCACGCTCGACTACCTCAACGCTCGCGCCGAATTGCACGAACGTCTGGCCGCCCATGAAGTACCGGTGCTCGACGCCCGCCCAGGCGAACTGGGCCCAGAGCTGGTAAGCAGCTATCTGGCCTGGAAAAAGGCCGGCGCGCTCTAGAGCCTGTTCAAGGTCCGCAGCATGTCGCTCAGGCTTCGTTGAAGTCGGGCTCGGAATGCTCATTTACGCCACCTAAACTGCGCTTCTTCGCCCCACTTCGCCTCGCCTGGCTCCAGCCCGCGAGGCGTTGCACAGATTCGTTGAGGCAACTGCTGGCCTGCACGATGGTCGAAGTCATTGCCGCAGAGGCCCTGGCTCCGGCTTTTCCACACAGATGCTGCGTGGTTATGGCCGTGGCCGGGTGCTATGATCCCGAGTCTGCGGCGCAAAGGGTACAAACTCGACGCCGCTTAGAGAGGTGCTCGCAAGGTAGCTGAGGCCGCCGTTGTGAACACCCTCCACGGGCCGCCCGTGATCGGCCTGGCGCATATCGCACACGACCTGAGTAGGAGATAGACCATGGCTTTTGAATTGCCGCCGCTGCCTTACGAAAAGAATGCTCTCGAGCCGCACATTTCCGCCGAGACCCTCGAATTCCACCACGACAAGCACCACAACACTTACGTCGTGAACCTGAACAACCTGGTGCCGGGCACCGAGTTCGAAGGCAAGAGCCTGGAAGAGATCGTCAAGACCTCCTCGGGCGGCATCTTCAACAACGCCGCTCAGGTGTGGAACCACACCTTCTACTGGAACTGCCTGTCGCCGAACGGCGGTGGCCAGCCCACTGGCGCCCTGGCTGACGCCATCAACGCTGCCTTCGGTTCCTTCGACAAGTTCAAGGAAGAGTTCAGCAAGGTCTCCATCGGCACCTTCGGTTCCGGCTGGGGCTGGCTGGTGAAGAAGGCTGACGGTTCCCTGGCCCTGGCCAGCACCATCGGCGCCGGCTGCCCGCTGACCAGCGGCGACACTCCGCTGCTGACCTGCGACGTCTGGGAACACGCCTACTACATCGACTACCGCAACCTGCGTCCGAAGTACGTAGAGGCGTTCTGGAACCTGGTCAACTGGGACTTCGTCGCTCAGAACTACGCGGCCTGAATCTCAGCCCCGTAATGCGAAAACCCGGCCCTTGTGGCCGGGTTTTTCATTTCCAGGTCCGGCTCGCCCAGCTAGAGCAATCTGCGCGGTGAGAACGCTACCCCTTGCGCCTCTACACGGCTGACCGCCTGGCTCAGCACACGGTCGGCACGCACCGGACCGAGAAACTCGCAAAGACCGATATAGAGCAGGTTCAGCAACTTGCGCAGCTGCTCCAGCCCGAGGTTGGCGACACCATCGCCACCGCCCTGCTCGAACCAGAGGCGCAAGCGTGTCGACAGCTCTGAACTCACCCCCATGCCGGACAGGTTGCCGGCAGCAAAACGCCTTAGTGCCGCCTGCTGCGTTCCATCGAGTTGCTCCAACAACGCCTGGTTCAGGGCCAGGAAAGTCGTTTGCGCGGCGCTATCAGGAGTCGCCACTTGCCTTACGGCCTCATTGCGCCCCAGTCGCCAGGCGGCCAGTTGCTCCTCCGGGTCAGGCAACAGTTGAGAGGGTGGCCCCGTCAGGGCGCCGACCAACTCACGATACAGGCGCGCACGCTCGACCTTGCGCTCGGTTCGTAGCACGACCTCAGCGAGGAACTCATTGAGGGCGAAAGGTGGTTGCTCCGCATATTTGCTCTCCCACAGCGCCAGCAACGGCCACACCTCTTCATCCGAGAAATGCCCGGCCAGACCGGTGTAGATCGCGCGACGTCGAAGGCTCAATCTCATCCTCAGCCCCTCCTCGACCATTGTTCACTGTCGAAGGTCTGCGTCAGATTGAATTCCGGATAGCCCACCTCAGCATGCTCGGCGAAATCCAGCCCGCGCTGTTCATGTTGCGTCGGAACCCTCAGCCCGATGGTCCTGGCCAACAGGAAGTAGAACACCAGGGCAAGGGGGAACGCCCAGAGGAAGGCCGCAACAGCGCCCAATGCCTGCACCGCGACACGCTCCCAGTTGAACAGGTCACCCTGATAAAACAGCCCGGCCGCCAGCGTGCCCCAGACGCCGGCAAAGCCATGCACGGGAATCGCACCGACGACATCGTCTAGACGCAGGTAATCGAGCAGGCGCATGCCATACACCACGATGAAACCGGCGATAAGGCCGCTGAGCAGGGCGAACCCAGGCGCCATACTGGCGCAACCGGCCGTGATGCCGACCAGCCCGCCAATCGAGCCGTTCACCGTGGTGGTCAGCAACACCGGGCTGGCCGTGCTGCGCTGCGCCAGCAACGCACCGAGCGCTCCGGCGACCGCAGCCAGATGGGTGTTCAGAGCGATAAGTCCGAGGCTGCTGCTGACCTCCAGGTTGCTACCGGCGTTGAAACCGAACCAGCCGACCCAGAGGATGAAACCGCCCAACGCCACCAAGCCAAGGTTGTGCCCCGGAATCAAGCGCGCCGAACCATCAGGCGCGAAGCGACCAAGACGCGGACCGAGCACCAGGATACCCGCCAGTGCGCACCAGGCGCCGATGCTGTGCACCACGGTCGAGCCGGCGAAATCGACGAAGCCAAGTCTGGCCAGCCAGCCCTGGCCACCATACAGGCCGCCCCACACCCAGCTGCCGAATATCGGATAGATCACGCCACTGATCAGCACCGCGCCGATCAGGTAGGCGCCATAACGCGTGCGTTCGGCCATGGCGCCGCTGGCGATGGTCGCAGCCGTGGCGGCGAACATCATCTGAAACAGCAGGAAGGTGTAGTCCCAGGGCTCGCCTTCATTGAGCGCAAAATGGCTCATGCCGTACCAACCCGTTAGGTTGGCACCGAACATCAGACCGAAGCCCAGCAGCCAGAACACGATGCCGCCGACGCAACAGTCCATGTAGTTCTTCATCATCACGTTGACGGCGTTCTTGGCCCGCGCCATGCCGCTCTCCAGCAGCGCGAAGCCTGCCTGCATGAAGAACACCAGCACGCTGGCTAGTACCAGCCAGGCCGTATTGGCGGCCTCCTCACTGGCTGCATGGGCCTGCGGGGCAAAGCTGACAGCGACGAGCAACAGCATGAGCGTTTTCATCACGAATCCCCTCCTGGTCGATGCCCTGCCTTCGCAACTCTTGTGCCAGTAGCCAAGCAGAGTGCTGGCGACGCGCCATGAGGCGTAACCACGGCGAATTACCAAATGACCAAAGGCGCTCAAGTCCGGCGCAGCCGCACCGACACAGAGCAGTGGAGCGGTGCTTCAGCGCCGACTCGCACCAGGAGCGTTCCTTGTGGGATAAATAGTGCCACCAGGCATGATGGCCCTTTGACGGCCAGGGCTAGATTGCCAATACTCTCGTCTGACTGACGCTGTAAGCATCGACATAAGGAATTGCCTTTGAAGCTGGAATTGAAAAACAGCTTGTCACTCAAGTTGCTCCGCGTGGTGCTGCTGTCAGCATTCGTCGTAGGGGTGGTATTGAGTTGCGCGCAGATTGTCTTCGACGCCTACAAGACCCGTCAGGCCGTGGCCAATGACGCCCATCGCATTCTCGGCATGTTCCGCGACCCTTCGACTCAGGCGGTGTACAGCCTGGATCGGGAAATGGGCATGCAGGTGATCGAGGGGCTGTTCCAGCACGAGTCGGTGCGCTATGCGTCCATTGGTCACCCCAACGAGCCGATGCTCGCAGAGCGTTCGCGCGATCTGGCGCAAATGCCCACGCGCTGGCTGACCGACCCGATCCTCGGTCAGGAGCAGCTATTCTCGACCAAGCTGGTCGGCCGTGGCCCTTACAGCGAATACTACGGCGACCTCAACATCACCCTCGATACGGCGCCCTATGGCGAGAGCTTCGTCACCAACTCGGTGATCATCTTCATATCTGGCGTACTGCGCGCCATGGCCATGGGCCTGGTGCTCTATCTGGTCTACCACTGGCTGCTGACCAAACCACTATCGAAGATCATCGAACACCTCACCAACATCAATCCCGATCGCCCCAGCGAACACAAGCTGCCCATGCTCAAGGGTAACGAGAAGAACGAGCTGGGTCTTTGGATCAACACCGCCAATCAGTTGCTGGCCTCCATCGAACGCAACACCCACCTGCGCCGTGAAGCCGAGAACAGCCTGCTACGCATGGCTCAGTACGACTTCCTCACCGGCCTGCCCAACCGCCAGCAACTGCAGCAGCAGCTCGACCAGATTCTCGAAGATGCCGGCCGCCTGCAGCGCCGCGTCGCCGTGCTCTGCGTCGGCCTCGACGACTTCAAGGGCATCAACGAGCAATTCAGCTACCAGAGCGGCGACCAGTTGCTGCTCGCCCTCTCCGATCGCTTGCGCAGCCACAGCGGGCGTCTCGGCGCGCTGGCCCGCCTGGGCGGCGACCAGTTCGCCCTGGTGCAGGCCGACATCGAGCAGCCCTACGAAGCCGCCGAGCTGGCGCAGAGCGTGCTCGACGACCTGGAACTGCCCTTCCTGCTCGACCAGCATGAAGTGCGCCTGCGCGCCACCATCGGCATCACCCTGTTCCCGGAAGACGGCGACAGCACCGAGAAGCTGCTGCAAAAAGCCGAACAGACCATGACCCTGGCCAAGAGTCGCTCGCGCAACCGCTACCAGTTCTACATTGCCAGCGTCGACAGCGAGATGCGCCGCCGCCGTGAGCTGGAGAAGGACCTGCGTGACGCCCTGGCGCAGAACCAGCTGCATCTGGTCTACCAGCCGCAGGTGGATTATCGCGACCACCGCGTGGTCGGCGTCGAAGCGCTGCTGCGCTGGCAGCACCCGCAACATGGCTTCGTCGCACCGGACCTGTTCATCCCGCTGGCCGAGCAGAACGGCACCATCATCCCCATCGGTGAGTGGATTCTCGACCAGACCTGCCGCCAGTTGCGCGAATGGCATGACCAGGGCTTCAGCGACCTGCGCATGGCCATCAACCTGTCCACCGTACAGCTGCACCACTCCGAGCTGCCGCGCGTAGTCAACAACCTGATGCAGGTCTACCGCCTACCGCCAAAGAGCCTGGAACTGGAAGTCACTGAAACCGGCCTGATGGAAGACATCAGCACCGCCGCCCAGCACCTGCTCAGCCTGCGCCGCTCCGGTGCGCTGATCGCCATCGACGACTTCGGTACCGGCTATTCCTCGCTGAGCTATCTGAAGAGCCTGCCGCTGGACAAGATCAAGATCGACAAGAGCTTCGTGCAGGACCTGCTCGAAGACGAGGACGACGCGACCATCGTTCGCGCCATCATCCAGTTGGGCAAGAGTCTGGGCATGCAGGTCATCGCCGAGGGCGTGGAAACCGCCGAACAGGAGGCCTACATCATTGCCCAGGGCTGCCACGAGGGTCAGGGCTACCTGTACAGCAAGCCGCTGCCAGCGCGTGAGCTGACCCTGTTCCTCAAGCAGGCAAGGCGCCTGAGCTCAGCTGCGACACTCTGACCTGCGCAAACAAAAACGCCGCGACGAATCGCGGCGTTTTTGTTTGCGTGTGCCGAAGGCCAACACCTCACCAGTGCTGCACACCCAGCAACCAGGCCGTGGCCAAGGCGCCTGCCAGGCACAACACGGCGCCACCGGCCGCCTGCCAATAGAAACTGCCGGCCAATTCATCCTCCCCGCTGTTGGAGAGAATGAACGGCTGGCGCTCACCGGGCTTGGCCATCTGATGCCGCGCAGGCTCGGAGGCTTTCTGCCGGTGCCGGTCCTCGGCCTCCAGTTGCGCAGCCAGGCGTACGCGATTCCATTCCTGCTCATCGAGCTCACCGTTGCCGTCGCTGTCGAAGCGCCGCAGCAGACCGGCATAGTCGCCCTTCCATTCGCGGATCACTTCACCCTGGGCAGCATGCCTGTCGAATCCCTGCTGAGCTGCGCCACGGGTGCGAAAATCACCGATGGCGTAGAGCGGCTGGCCAACGTGAAAGCGCTCCTCGCTGTAGCGATAGCGCTGGCCACTGGTGAGAAAACCGAACAGCCCGGTCTTGGCCGGCCCTAGCGGGTGACGCAGATTGCCCTCCCACACCTCGCGCACCGCCGCGCTGATCTCGGCACCGCGCGGATCGATCAGGCATTCGCCGGTGCCGTCGACCAGGCGCAGCCAGGCGTCACTGGCACCACTCTCGATAACTCGCCAACTGCGCTTCTTGCCGCTGGAGCGGTATTCCTCGATGCGAAAGCGCCACCACAGGCATGGTTTGCCGGTGAGCGGCCCACGAATCTCCATGTCAGGCAGCGCTTCGAGTACACCATAGAGTTCGACATAACCCTGCGCCGCAGAACGGATCTTCGAGGTGGGAGTATCGAGCAGATGACGTGCCTGCGACCAACGCCGCAGGCACCACCAGGCGCCGCCCAGGCATGCGCTGAGGGTCAGCGTCAGGGTGAAGAAGAAGCCGAAAGGGTCCGCCTGCATCATCGGCTGATGCTCAATTGAATAGCGACTTCATATCTACATCGGCTTTTTCCGCATCGCTGAACACCAGCAATTCGGCAGCCGGGAAGTTGAACATGCGCGCGATGATCACGTCGGGGAACTGCTCGATACGCACATTGCTGAGGTTGACCGCCTCGTTATAGAGCTCGCGGCGATCGGCGATGCCGTTTTCCAATCCGCTGATGCGCTGCTGCAGGTGCTGAAAGCTGTCGTTGGCTTTCAGCTCAGGGTAGTTCTCGGCGAGTGCGAACAGCTGGCCGAGGCCGGCACGCAGGCCACTCTCGGCCTTGCCCAGGGCACTGACATCCTGCTGCTCGCGGGCGCTGGCCACAGCGCTACGTGCGGCGATGACCCGCTCCAGAGTCGAGCCTTCGTACTGCATGTATTGCTTGCAGGTTTCCACCAGCTTGGGCAATTCGTCATGACGCTGCTTGAGCAGCACGTCGATGTTCGACCAGGCCTTGCTCACTCCATGCTTGAGGCGCACTAGGCCGTTGTAGAGGGACACCGCGTAGGCGCCGAGCAGGACGAGGACGACGATAACGATCACAGCGGTCAGGCTCATGCAGTTTTCTCCATGCAGAACTGCGTATCAGGTGCTGGCATTCTAGCGGCAGCGATGGCCTTGGGCAGCGATATCCTGCACAAGGATGAATAATGGCCTTTACACATAATGCGAAACATTTGCATTATGTTGCGGTTTTTCAGGTACCCCTGCGTACCGTCCACATTCGTACATGCAAAGGACTCCGCCATGATTCGTATGCCCCTGGCCTCCGCCAGCCTGCTGGCCATCGCCATTTCTCTCGCTGGCTGCGGCGAAGACAAAGCCCCTGCCACCCAGGCTGCAGCGCCTGCCGCCGCCACCGAGAGCGCGGCTCCAGCCACCGCGGCTAAGGTCGACGAGGCAGCGGCGAAGGCCGTGGTCAATCATTACGCCGATCTCGCCCTGGCCGTGTTCAGCGACGCCGCGAGCACCGGCAAGGCACTGCAGGCTGCAGTCGATGCGCTGCTCGCCGATCCGAGCGAAGCGACCCTGAAAGCCGCCCGTGAAGCCTGGCTGGCCGCGCGCGTGCCGTACATGCAGACCGAAGTGTTCCGCTTCGGTAACCCGGTAGTCGACGAGTGGGAAGGCCAGCTCAATGCCTGGCCGCTGGACGAAGGCCTGATCGACTATGTCGCCGACGATTACCAGCACGCGCTGGGCAACCCGGGCGCGCAGGCCAACATCATCGCCAACACCGAGATTCAGGTCGGTGAAGACAAGATCGATGTCAGCGAGATCACCGGCGAGCTGCTGGCCAGCCTGAACGAACTGGGCGGTTCCGAAGCCAACGTCGCCACTGGCTACCACGCCATCGAATTCCTCCTCTGGGGCCAGGACCTGAACGGCACCAACCCTGGCGCCGGCGAGCGCCCCTACACCGACTACCTGGTCGGCGAAGGCGCCACCGGTGGTCACAACGAGCGTCGTCGCACTTACCTGAAAGCCGCCACCGACCTGCTGGTCAGCGATCTGGATGAAATGGTCGAACAGTGGAAAGACGGCGTGGAAGGCAACTACCGCAGCGAGCTGGTCGCCGATTCCGCCGAGAACGGCCTGCGCAAGATGCTGTTCGGCATGGGCAGCCTGTCCCTCGGCGAGCTGGCTGGCGAGCGCATGAAAGTGGCGCTGGAAGCCAACTCCACCGAAGACGAGCACGATTGCTTCAGCGACAACACCCACAACTCGCACTTCTACAACGGCAAAGGCATTCGCAACGTTTACCTGGGCGAATACAAGAAAGCCGACGGCACCACCCTGACCGGCCCGAGCCTGTCCGAGCTGGTCGCCAAGGCCGACGCCCAGGCCGATGCCACGCTCAAGGCCGACCTGCAGGAAACCGAAGCCAAACTGCAGGCCCTGGTCGACAGCGCCGAGAAGAACAACGTGCACTTCGACCAGCTGATCGCAGCGGAAAACGCCGAAGGCCAGCAACTTGTTCGTGACGCCATCGCAGCCCTGGTCAAGCAGACCGGCGCCATCGAGCAGGCAGCGGGCAAGCTGGGCATCAGCGACCTGAACCCGGACACCGCCGATCACGAATTCTGATCGGACAGCGGGTTGAAAAGCCGGCGCCTCCGCAAGGAGCGCCGGCTTTTTTATGCTGACTGTCACCGTTCGCCAGGGGGCGCGCCCTCAGCCACAATCCGTGCCACGGCGCTACGATATTCGCCAGGGCTGACGCCATAGACCTGCTTGAACTGTCGTGACAGGTGGCTCTGGTCGGCAAAACCCAGCTGCGTCGCCACGGTGACCGCCGTGCAGCCGGTCTTGAGCAACGCCCGCGCCTGTTCCAGACGACGCTGCTTGAGCCAGGCGTGCGGCGGCAGACCGGTCGCACGGCGAAACACCCGGGCGAAGTGGAAAGGTGAAAGGTTGACCGCAGCCGCCAGCTCTTCCAGGGACGGCGGCTCGATCAGGCGGTCGGCGAGCATCTGCTTGGCACAGGCTACGGCCCAGGGCTCACGTCCGGGCGCAGCTGGCTCGGCAAGCCTGGCGTGACGCTGGAACAGCAGCAGAATCGCCTCGCGCCAGGCCAGTTGCTGCTGCAGTGCTTCGGCGCCGCCGTCGAGCAGGCGATGCAGTTGCAGGAAGGCGCTGTGCAACTGCGGATCATGCAGCACGCTGAAGGAAAACGACGGCATGCCCGTCTTAGCCAGGCCCAGTTCCTGCAGCGCCCCCAGCACCTGATCGTTACCCGGATAGAAGCCGCGATAGCGCCAGCCATCCTCGTGCGCCTTGGAACCGGTGTGCACTTCGTCCGGGTTGATCAGCACCATGCTGCCCTGTGGCGCCAGGTGGTCGCTGCCACGGTGGTGAAAACGCTGCGCACCGTGCTCGATCACGGTGAAGACGAAGCCCTCATGGACATGAGGCGCGAAGCGTTGTTCGAGGTAGCGAGCCTGCAACAGCTCGACTCCGCTCAACGCGGATGCCTGCCAGAAGCGGGTCTGCTCGCGGGCTTGCATGCAGCTCAGGCGCCGAAGCCCGCCTCCATCGCCTCTCGCAGCGCCGGCCACTCCAGATCGGTGATGCTGTACAGCACGGTATCGTCGAGACGGCCATCGGCCAGCCGGCGATGGTTGCGCAGCAATCCCTCACGGACAGCACCCAGTTTCTCGATGGCACGTTGCGAGCGCTGGTTGCTGGCAGCGGTTTTCAGCTGCACACGGACCATGCCCCAGTTGTCGAAGGCGTGCCTGAGCATCAGGTACTTGATGGTGGTGTTCAGGCCGCTGCCATACTGATTGCGGTCGAGCCAGGTCCAGCCGATTTCGCAGGCCGGCAGGGTGTTCATGAAATCGGCGAAACGGGTGGTGCCCACCAACTCGTCACCCAGGCGAATGACGAACGGCAGTGCGCGCTGCTCGCGCAGATCGGCCAGGGCGCTGCGGTACCAGTCCAGCCGCTGGGTACCGCTCATGTACAGCAGCTCTTCGCGATTGGCCTCGGCCAACGCTACCAACGCCGGGATATCCGCATCGGAGAGCGGTTCCAGGCGCAAAGCGCCACGTTGCAAAGTCACCAGCTGCGGCTTGAACATAGAGGCTTCCTCGGGTCCGTCCTTGGGCAGAATCGCAAACCGACCAAGCTATCAGGCCCTGCGCTGCTGCACAATCGAGCCCCGTCGCAAAGCACACCTGCTTGGCTGCGACCTTGGTCGCAGCCGACAGCGTCCGGCTTTGTGCAACACTGATCAACATCGTTTCGTCCTGTTTCGTTCCACTGCGTGTTTCGGAGTCTGCATGTCGCTGTCCCCCGGGTTGATCGCCGCGGTCGCCCTGATCTACATGGCCATTCTTTTCGCCATCGCCTTCTATGGCGACCGCCGTAGTGCGCCGATGCCGCCGAAAGTCCGCGCCTGGGTCTACTCGTTGTCGCTTGCGGTCTATTGCACCAGTTGGACCTTCTTCGGCGCCGTCGGCCAGGCAGCCGAACAACTGTGGTCGTTCCTGCCGATCTACCTCGGTCCGATCATCCTGCTGCTGACCATGCCCTGGGTGCTGCAGAAGATGGTGATGATCAGCAAGCAGGAGAACATCACCTCGATCGCCGACTTCATCGCCGCGCGTTACGGCAAGTCGCAGTCGCTGGCCATCGTCGTAGCCCTGATCTGCCTGGTCGGCGTGCTGCCCTACATCGCCCTGCAGCTCAAGGGCATCGTGCTCGGTGTCAATCTGCTAATTGGCGTGCACGCCCAGGATACCGGTACCAGCGCCCAGGACACCGCGCTGATCGTATCGCTGGCGCTGGCGCTGTTCACCATTCTGTTCGGCACACGCAACCTCGACGTCACCGAGCACCACCGCGGCATGGTGCTGGCCATCGCCTTCGAATCGCTGGTCAAGCTGCTGGCCTTCCTGGCCGTCGGCGCATTCGTCACCTTCGGCCTGTACAACGGCTTCAACGACCTGCTGGAGCAGGCACACAACACCGCCGAGCTGGACGACTTCTGGAACGAGGCGGTGAACTGGCCGGCGATGCTGGTGCAGACCGGCATGGCCATGATCGCCATCGTCTGCCTGCCGCGGCAGTTCCACGTCACCGTGGTGGAAAACATCGAACCCAAGGACCTGCGCCTGGCGCGCTGGGTATTCCCGGCCTATCTGGTGCTGGCCGTATTGTTCGTCGTCCCTATCGCCCTGGCCGGCCAGATGCTGCTGCCAGCCGGCATCACACCAGATTCCTTCGTCATCAGTCTGCCGCTGGCCGAAGCCCATCCGGGGCTCGCGGTGCTGGCCTTCATCGGCGGCGCCTCGGCAGCCACCGGCATGGTGATCGTCGCCTCGGTTGCGCTGTCGACCATGATTTCCAACGACATGTTGCTGCCCTGGCTGCTGCGCCGGCAGAGCACCGAGCGGCCGTTCGAGGCGTTTCGCCACTGGATGCTCACCGCCCGCCGCGTCAGCATCGTGCTGATTCTGCTGCTGGCCTACGTCTGCTATCGCCTACTCGGTGAAGGCACCAGCCTGGCGACCATCGGCCAGGTTTCGTTCGCCGCCATCGGCCAGCTGGCGCCGGCCATGTTCGGCGCGCTGGTGTGGAAGCAGGCCAACCGTCGTGGCGTATTCGCCGGCCTGATCTTCGGCGCCATGCTCTGGTTCTACACCCTGGTGCTGCCGCTGGCGGCACGTGGCATGGGTTGGTCGCTGGACAGCTTCCCCGGGCTCACCGCCCTGCTCTACGCCCCCATCGGCCTGCAGGTCGACCCGCTGACGCGCGGCGTGGTGCTGTCACTGGCTGGCAACATGCTGCTGTTCGCCTGGGTTTCCTGGTTCTCCCGAACCCGGGTTTCCGAGCACTGGCAGGCTGGGCGTTTCATCGGCCATGACCTGGGCACCAAGCCCAGCGGCCGCAGCCTGCTGGCAGTCCAGGTGGCCGACCTGCTGATGCTCTCCAGCCGTTTCGTCGGCGAGGAACGTGCGCGCCAGAGCTTCACCCGCTTCGCCCTGCGCCAGGGCAAAGGCAAGGACTTCGATCCCAACCAGCCGGCCAATAGCGAATGGATCGCGCATACCGAGCGCCTGCTCGCTGGCGTACTCGGTGCATCGTCGACCCGCGCAGTGGTCAAGGCCGCCATCGAAGGCCGCGAGATGCAGGTCGAGGATGTGGTGCGTATCGTCGACGAAGCCAGTGAAGTGCTGCAGTTCAACCGTGCCTTGCTGCAGGGAGCGATCGAGAACATCACCCAGGGCATCAGCGTGGTCGACCAGAACCTGCGCCTGGTGGCCTGGAACCATCGCTACCTGGAATTGTTCGAGTACCCCGAAGGCCTGATCTACGTGGGGCGGCCGATTGCCGAGATCATCCGCTTCAACGCCGAACGCGGCATGCTCGGTGGCGGCAATGTCGAAGAGAACGTCGCCAAGCGCCTGTACTGGATGCGTCAGGGCACCGCCCACAGCTATGAACGGGTATTCCCCAATGGCCGGGTGATCGAGCTGATCGGCAATCCCATGCCGGGCGGTGGATTCGTCATGAGCTTCACCGATATCACCGAGTTCCGCGAAGCCGAACGCGCCCTCAAGGACGCCAACGAAAGCCTCGAACAGCGGGTCGCCGAACGGACCTTCGAACTGTCGAAACTGAACCAGGCACTGACCGAGGCCAAAGCCCATGCCGAGGCCGCCAACCAGTCGAAAACGCGCTTTCTCGCTGCAGTCAGCCATGACCTGATGCAACCGCTCAATGCCGCCAGGTTGTTCTCCGCGGCACTGGCTCATCAGGATGAAGCCTTGCCCAGCGAAGCCCAGGAGCTGGTCAGGCACCTGGACAGCTCGCTGCGCTCAGCCGAAGATCTGATCACCGACCTGCTGGATATCTCGCGCCTGGAGAACGGGCGGATCACGCCCGATCGCCATCCCTTCGCCCTGTCCAGCCTGTTCGACACCCTCTCCGCCGAGTTCGGCGTGCTGGCTGCCGAACAGGGCATCGATCTGCGCGTGCATGGCAGCCGGCAATGGATCGACAGCGACATCAAATTGCTGCGCCGGGTGCTGCAGAACTTCCTGACCAACGCCTTCCGCTATGCCAAGGGACGCGTGGTGCTGGGCGTACGCCGCGAAGGCGAGCAATTGCGCCTGGAGGTCTGGGACCGCGGCATGGGCATCCCCGAGGACAAGCGCAAGGTGATATTCGAGGAGTTCAAGCGCCTGGATAGCCACCAGACCCGCGCCGAGAAAGGCCTGGGCCTGGGCCTGGCGATTGCCGACGGCCTGTGCCGCGTGCTTGCTCACCGCCTGGAGGTGCGCTCCTGGCCGGGCAAGGGCAGCGTATTCAGCGTCAGCGTGCCGCTGGTGAGAAAACCGGCGCCGAAACCACAAGGCACCAGCGCATCGGTAGTCGATGGCCAACCGCTGCAGGGCACTCAAGTGATCTGCATCGACAACGAGGACAGCATCCTCACCGGCATGTACAGCCTGCTCTCGCGTTGGGGCTGCCAGGTATGGACGGCGCGCAACCGCCTGGAGTGCGAACATTTGCTCAGCGAGGACGTGCATCCGCAACTGGCGCTGGTTGACTATCACCTCGACGAGGGCGAGACCGGCACCGAGCTCATGGCCTGGCTACGCACCCGTATGGGCGAACCCGTGCCCGGCGTGGTGATCAGCGCCGACGGGCGTCCTGAGCTGGTTGCCGAAGTGCATGCCGCCGGCCTCGACTACCTGCCCAAGCCGGTCAAGCCGGCTGCCCTGCGCGCCCTGCTCAGCCGTCATCTGATCTTGCGCGGTTAGCGACGGGAGGTCGCCAGGACGCGAACCTCGCCGGGAAGCTCGTGCATATGGGGCACTAACCGCGTTGCAGGAAGCCCTGCAGCAATTGGTGCACACGCTCGCTCAGCTCACGGTTGGCGGCCACCGGCAGGCCGCGCGCCAGCTCTGCCTCGACCACCTGTTCGACCAGCGGGCGCAACTGCAGCAGCTGGGCGCTGAGCCCTTCCAGCTGATCGGCACGGGGCAGCGAACTCTGCAGCAGCGGATTGACCAGGTGCCCGACAATCATCTGCACGATACCGGTGGATACCTGTTCGACGTGCCGGCGAATCGACTCCAGCTCATCGAGTAGCGCCGGCAGCGGGATGCCGGCGCGGTACAGCTCGACGCCCGCGGCGAACAGGCGCGGGCTGGGCACCCTGAGGTGGTCACCCGCAAATTGCAGCAGGCCCATGGCCTGGGCACGGTCGATCAGCGCATCATCCAGGCCATCACCGAAAATTGCCTGCAACTCGGCGAACTCCAGGCGTCCTGGCTGCTCGGGTTCACCAGGCCCACGAATGGCCTGGTCGAGCCCCAACACGTGAGCGAGGTCGCGGCCCTGGGCCCAGGCATCGAACAGCTCACGAATACTGGCGATGCTGTAGCCACGCTCCAGCAACTGGCCAATCAGACGCAGGCGCGCCAGGTGCTCAGCGCCATAGATGCCCACTCGTCCGCGCCGCTCAGGTGGCGGCAGCAATCCGCGGTCCTGATAGGCACGCACGTTGCGCACGGTGGTCTGCGCCGCCCGGGCCAACTCGTCGACGGTGTATTCGGCAGCCGTCGCCGCCTCGGACGCAGCGTTGCCAAGCAGGCGCTGGAAGAACATGGAAATCTCAGTCATGCGCCGATCATAGTCGCGGGCCAGGCCCTCGCCAACCGTTGCGCTGGCCCCAACCAAGGGCTGGTTCTGCACCTGACCGCCCCCATACAAGAACCCTCGGGTGATCACTCAGGATGCCGTTGCAGAGCAGCGCAGCCCGTCAGGTAACGCCGTAACACGACAGCGCCACGCCTTGCGACGGCTAGGCAAGAGGCGTACGGCGCACAACAATGACGATTACATCAGAAAATGTAATCGTCATGTTCTGGAGCCTGCCATGCCTTTGCTCGTCCACCCACTCGGCCTTCCGCGATGAACGCTCCGCTGCTGCCTCATGAGCGGCCACCGCACCTGTTGGATATCGATAGCGATGGCCTGCGCCTGCGCACCTACATCTGGGACAAGGCTGATGCCCCGACCCTGCTGTTGGTGCATGGCTATCCGGACAGTCATGAGATCTGGCGGCCGCTGATCCGTGAGCTGGCCGGCGACTACCGAATCGTCGCTTACGATGTACGCGGCTTTGGAGCGTCCGCAGTGCCGAAGCGCCTGCGCGACTACCGCCTGGAGCAGTTGGGACGCGACCTCGAAGCAGTGGTACAGGCCACCAGTGCGGGTCGTCCGGTGCACCTGATCGCCCATGACTGGGGTTCCATTCAGAGCTGGGAGGCTGTGACCGAACCGCGTATCCAGCCGCTGCTGGCGTCCTACACCAGCATCTCCGGCCCTTGCCTCGACCATGTCGGCCACTGGATGCGCGAGCGCTTGAGCCTGCGTCGGCCTGAGGCGCTGTTGCAGGCGCTGGGACAGTTGCTCAGCTCCTGGTACATCGCCTTCTTCCACATCCCGCTGCTACCGGAACTGGGCTGGCGCCTGGGCCTGGATCGGGCCTGGCCCAGGCTGCTGCGGCGTCTCGAAGGCGTGCGCAGCCTGCCGCCGAGCCCGACGCAGCGCAGCGACGGCATGCGCGGGGTGCAGTTGTACCGCGCCAACTTCATACGCAGTCTGTTCAGACCGCGCTCGCGCAGCACCCGCGTACCGGTGCAACTGATCGTGCCGCTGAGAGACCGCTTCGTGCGTCCGCAGCTATTCGAGGATTTGCAGCACTGGGCGCCACTGCTGACTCGTCGAGAAGTCAGCGCCGGCCATTGGCAATTGTTGGCCGAACCCACTGCGCTAGCCGGCTGGCTGCGCGACTACGTGAACAGACTCGAACAGGCCCGCGCTCGCTCGGACCGACCGGAAGGTAACCCGAACTAGCGACGCGGCTACAAGGGGCGACGGCCGCTCACTCGCCCAGTTCGTCCAATGCCGGCAGATCGGCAGAGCGTTCGAGCAACTCGCCCGGCAGGCTCTTGCTCGCCCGGGCGCCCAACAGCTTGAGGTTTTCCACACGGCCAACGAGGTTGCCACGGCCGTCGACCAGCTTGTTGCGCGCGCTGGCATAGGCCTTGTCCAGTTGCTGCAGGCGATTACCCATTTCGTCCAGGTCGGCAACGAAGGCAACAAACTTGTCGTACAGCTGGCCGGCGCGCTCGGCGATCTCGCGCGCGTTCTGGCCCTGGCGCTCCTGGCGCCACAGGCTGTCGATCACCCGCAAGGTCGCCAGCAAGGTGGTCGGGCTGACGATCACCACCTGCTGCTCGAAGGCTTCCTGGAACAGGTCCGGTTCGGCCTGCAGCGCTGCTGCGAAAGCGGCCTCGATCGGCACGAAGAGCAGGACGAAATCCAGGCTGTGCAGGCCCTCGAGGCGCTGGTAGTCCTTGCCGGACAAGCCCTTGAGGTGGCTGCGCAGTGAGATCAGATGTTGCTTGAGCGCCTGCTGGCGAATCGGCTCGTCCACCGCAGAGACATACTGCTGGTAGGCACTGAGGCTAACCTTGGCATCGACGATCACCTGCTTGTCGCCGGGTAGACGGATCAGCACGTCAGGCTGGAAACGCTCGCCACCTGCACCCTTGAGGCTGACTTGGGTCTGGTATTCCCGCCCCTTCTCCAGGCCGGCATGCTCCAGCACACGCTCCAACACCAGCTCGCCCCAGTTGCCCTGGGTCTTCTGCCCCTTGAGCGCACGCGTCAGGTTGGTTGCCTCGTCGCCCAGGCGCTGGTTGAGTTGCTGCAGGCGCTCCAGCTCCTTGCTCAGGGAAAAGCGTTCGCGCGCCTCTTGTTGATAACTCTCGTCGACACGTTTCTCGAACGCCTGGATGCGCTCCTTCAGCGGGTCGAGCAACTGACCGAGGCGCTGCTGGCTGGTCTCGGCGAAACGCTGCTCGCGCTCATCGAAGATTTTCGTCGCCAACTCGGAGAACTGGGCGCGCAGTTCGTTGCGTGCGCCCTGCAGGTCATCGAGACGCTGCTGCTGGTTGTCGCGGTTCTCCTGCAGCTCAGCCGCCAGCGCCGCGCATTCTGCGGTCAGACGGCGCAGCTCGGCTTCGTTACGCTCGCGTTGCTGGTTCCAGGATTGCGCGGCCTCGCGGGCGATCTGCCGTTCCTGCTGCAGCAGTTCGTTCTCACGGCGCAGGCCGGCCAGCTCGGTCTGCTGGTCTACCTTGATCTCACTGACCTCGGCCAGTTCCGCACGGCAGGCGTCGAGTTGCGCCAGCAGGCCGGCCTGGCTTAGCTGGGCATGCTCCAGGCGTTCCTGCAGCAGCGCCTGCTCACCTTGTTCGCGCGTCAGCCGGCGTTGCAGTGACCAGAGCGCCGCCAACAGCGGCACCAGCGCGACGACTGCACCGACGGCAAGAGAAAGGGGATCGATTGGCATAGACGCTCCATGTTGGACCGACGAGCAGTATACCCAGCCGGCGATTCACACGGGGCCAGCACGCACTCAGCGTGAAAGGCGCTCCAGCTCCAGCTGAGCACCGCGGTCGCCGGCACGAGCGGCCTGGCGCAGTAATTCATAACCGATACGACGGTCGCGGGTGTTGCCACAGTCGCGGCAGAGCAGTTGGCCCAGGCGGCTTTGCGCCTGCACGCAACCTTTGCGCGCGGGCTGCTTGAGCAAGTTGCCGGCGATTCGCTTGACGCTGGGCGTTTGCCCCAGACGTGGACTGTCGAGCAGCCATAGCGCGACACGCATGGGCAGACGAGAAGAACCGGAGCGGGTTACGGAGGATGAAGAAGGTAAAGCGCGAGGCATAAATAAAGGGGGGTGACTGCCGGGGCGCGCCACTCTACTCCTTTTTTGCCGAAGGTAAAGCCTTGCCTGGCGGACGGATTGCCGAGGCCGAAAAGAGTTCCTTCACAATCCACAGAAGCTGTGGATAACTCAGTGAACAACTTGGGCGAAAGAGGTGCCAGGCCCGATGTTTCGGGACTCCCAGACAAACTGTCGATTTTTTCACCAATGAAAAAATTTCATATTTTTCATTGACTTAAAAATCAGCCACGAGAAATCAAACGCTTAGCGGCGTTTCTGACAGTGATGTGACAGGCTGCTTCAGCTTTGTGCACAACTCGCTGCGACATATCCGCGCAGCGCTCTGTTTCGGGGCATTCAAATGGCTATTGCGGCACTTATGCGGGCTGCGGCAGCCATACCGGCAGCCGGGTCCCAGCCCAGCGAAACGGTCATGGTCAATCCAGCACCCAGGCGCGCTCGTGCAGGTGGTTTTGCACAGCAAGGGCGCATGACCATGCGCACAGCAAATTCAGCGCCACAGATCAACTTGGCACCCTCCGGAGCATGGGGTACCGTCCCGCAACGGCACCTGGCAAGGAGAACTCATGAGCCGCCGGCGTTTCTGGCTGAGCATCTGCATAGCGATTCCGGCGCTGCTGTCGCTACTGGCCGTCTATGTGGGCTATCGCGTTCAGCAGTTGCTGGAAGAACAGCATATCGAGCTGGACTGGCAGGGTTTCACCCTCACCTGGCGTGGCCTGCAGTTGCATGAGGTGAACCTGATGCAGCGCGACCAGGGTGAATTGCGGGCCCATGCCAAGCAACTTCAACTGCTATGGCTGGCCAACGAGGCGCCGCGCTACCGCCTGACTGCGCAGACTCTGCGAGTGGACTGGCTACCGGCGGATTCGCAGGCGCAGCCCCCGGCAGACAGCAGGCTGGACGCCAACCTTCGGACGATGCTCAACGCCCTGCCCTGGCTGCCGAGGCGGATCGAACTAGATGACGTCCAGGCGCAACTGCCTTGCAGCAGCGGCCGCTGCGTACTCGACGGCGAGCTCGACCTGCTGCGTCTAGACGACACCTTGCAACTGCGTTTGCGGCTGCTACGCGAAAACCACAATGCGCTATTGCAAGCACACTTGCAGGGCCTCGATGGTGCACTGGACAGCACGCGCCAACTGCAACTGACCCTGCACCTCGATGAACAGCAGCAACTGGAACTGCGCAGCGACCTGGCCGCTCAGGGCGATGCACTGCAATGGAACGGCGACCTGCTACTGGCACCGCTGCAGGAAATCGCCTGGGTCGCTGCCTGGCTGAGCGAATGGACACCACTGGACACGGCCAACCTGCCAGCGACGCCGCAGCAAGCCGGCATCATCGCCCAGTGGCAATTGCAGCTGCCGCAGACCACCCGCCAGCTAGGCGATCTGCTGGTCGCGCCTGGATGGCTACGTGTCGACGCCCAACTGCCGCAACCCTGGCCCATGCCCGGCCTCGGTCTGATCAGCGGTGAACTGCAGCTCGACCTGCTCAACACCACCGGCCTGTGGCAAGCCCGCAAATTGCACGGCGACCTGCATCTCGATATCCGCGACGCGCCCTGGCTGGCCGCGCTGCCAAGCGGCCTTCGGGCAAACCATCTGCAGTTGCAACTGCAGCCGCTGGAGAGCCGCGTGGATAACGAACTGGCCCTGCAACTGAGCCTCGCCGGAGAGGGGGCGCTAGAAATGCAGGCCAACGCCGAGCTTGGCCTGCAGCAATCGCGCGACTGGGCGCTCGAGGTGCGCCAGTTGCAGCTCGACGCCCGCAGCAAACGCGTGGATCTGGGCAACAATCGAGCCGATGGTCTGCAGCTGAATCTCGAGCTGTCTGGCAATGTCACGGCGCAACAGCTGCAACTCGCGTTGGCCGCCCACTCAAGGCTGGAGATCCAGCGCCTGCGCGGCACCGATCTGGACCTGCGACAGGTTCGCTTGTCCCTCGACGGCCTGGGCATGGCCGGCGCACCCCATGCGCCGAGGCTGTCCGGCCCGCTGACGCTGCGCGTGCAGAATCTGCAGCATCCCCAATTGCAGGCCCAGGGCTGGCAATGGCAAGGCCGGATAGAGGCCGACGACGCCCACCAGAAACTCGATGGCGCCCTGCTGGTCGACTCCGGCCTTAGCCTGGCCCTAGGCCTGAACAACACAGCCGATGGGCTGACGCTGAACGCCACGCTCGACGAACTTTTCCTACGTGCCGGTAACCCGCTGGCGCAAACCCTGGCCAACTGGCCGCCACTGTTGACCCTGGACAATGGCCGCATCCAGGCCGACGCCAGCCTGAATATGCCCAGCGACAAGCCCCTGCAACTCAAGGCGCAGCTCAGCGGCAAGGGCCTGGCCGGTATCTACGATCGCAGCACGCTGAGCGGTGTGGACGGCGAACTGCACCTGCAACTGGCGGGCGATCGCCTGACGCTGGCACTGCCGAGCCTCAGTGCCAAACAGATCGATCCCGGCATTGCCCTAGGCCCGTTGCAATTGCAGGCCAACTATCAGGCCAGCCTGCAACATCCGATGGCCGGCAAACTCAGCCATCAGCGTGCGGAGCTAGGCATTCTTGGCGGCAGCCTGCGCCTGGAACCGGCGACCTGGGCGCTGGATCAATCCACCCAGTTGCTGCCGCTAAAGCTCAGTGGCCTGGACCTGCAGGAGCTGTTTCGCGTCTATCCGGCCGAAGGGCTGGAAGGCAATGGCCTGCTCGATGGAACCTTGCCGCTGCGCCTGGGCAAAACGCTCAGCATCGAGCAGGGGCTGATCGAAGCGCGCACTCCGGGCGGCCGCCTGCGCTTTCACTCGCCACGCATCCGCGCCATGGGTCAGACCAACCCGGGTATGAAGCTGGTCACCGATGCGCTGGAAGACTTCCACTACGATCTGCTCAGCAGTAGCCTCGACTACGATCAGTCCGGCACACTGCGTCTCGGTATGCGTCTACATGGACAGAACCCGGCCATCGAACAGGGCCGCCCGATTCACTTCAACATCAATCTGGAAGAAGACATTCCGACCCTGCTGGCGAGCCTGCAACTGACCGACAAGGTCAGCGACATCATCCAGCAACGGATCCAGCAACGGATGCGCCAGCGTGTCCCCCAAGAAACCAAGGAGTAGCGCGATGCGCACGTACCGCCTCCTCGCAGCCCTTAGCCTGGGGCTGCTGTGCCAGGCCTGTACCCCGACGGTGCAGCTGGCCATGCCCAACGAGCCGATCAACATCAACCTCAACGTCAAGGTCGAGCACGAGATCTACATCAAGGTGGACAAGGCGCTGGACAATGTCTTCAACGAAGACAGTGGCCTCTTCTAAGGAGAAGCATGATGATTCGATACCTTTCGACACTGCTGCTGGCACTGACCCTGAGCCTGCCGGCCTATGCGCTGAACCTCAACCAGGCCATGAGCGCCCTGGGCGACGCCAAGGCCAGCGGCCAACTGGGCGAGCAGCCCAATGGCTATCTGGGCGTGGTCAAATCCGGCGGTCAGGCCGACGAAATCGCCCATCTGATCAACCAGGCGCGCCGCGCCGAATACCAGAAGGTGGCCAAGGACAACGGCATCAGCCTGAGCGACGTGGAAGCCATCGCCGGCAAGAAGGCCATCGAGCGCACGCCCAAGGGCCAGTTCATCCAGCTGAACGGCCAGTGGCTGCAGAAGTAAAAAGCCTGCGGCAGAAACAAAAGAACCCGCCTAGGCGGGTTCTTTTTTGCGAGCGCAGCGATCAGGCGCCGGCTTTGCTCACGGCATCCTTGATCAGGGTCTGCAGTTCGCCCTTCTCGTACATCTCGGTGAGGATGTCGCTACCGCCGACCAGCTCACCACCGACCCACAACTGCGGGAAGGTCGGCCAGTTGGCGTACTTCGGCAGGTTGGCGCGGATTTCCGGGTTCTGCAGGATGTCGACATAGGCGAACTTCTCGCCGCAGCCCATCACCACCTGCGCAGCACGGGCAGAGAAGCCACACTGCGGGGCGTTGGGCGAGCCTTTCATGTACAGCAGAACGGTGTTGTTGGCGATCTGCTCTTTGATGGTTTCGATGATATCCATGGGGCACCTCAGCATAGACTTCGCGACCCGACGGTCGCCACGGTGGCGCGATTGTAGCGAAAAGCCGAGCATAATGCTCGGCCTTGCCGTCATCCCCAGAACTGTTTACGACCTAGCGAGCTAGAGCCATGCAAGGCGCTACGTTAGTAACAGCCTCCGGCTGGTCAAAACAGGCGAGGAGCGGTCGGAGTCGCGTTCGACTTTACAAGTTGTAAATGAGCAGTCCGAGCCTGTTTTTAACGCAGCAGGGCCGACGCGCAGCAGGTCGTTACGCAGCCACCACCTCAACCGGCACGCCGTTAAGCACTGCATTGCCGGACAGTACATCGAGGCGGCGTTCGTCGGTCAGGTCATTGGCGCTGGCACCGGGCTGGGCCTGCGCGATGTCCAGTCGCACGCCCGGGCGGGCATGGCCCCAACCATGCGGCAAACTGACCACACCGGCCATCACCTCGTCGCTGGCCGCGACTTCCACCTCGATACTGCCGACGCGCGAACGCACCCGTACGCGCTGCCCATCGGCCAGGCCGCGACTGGCCAGATCCACCGGGTTCATCAGCAACTGATGACGCGGCTTGCCCTTCACCAAACGGTGATAGTTGTGCATCCAGGAATTGTTGCTGCGTACATGACGGCGGCCGATCAGCAGCAGTTCATGGGCACCAGGCTGCTCCTGCCCGGCAAAGCGCGACAGGTCCGCCAGCAACGGTTCGGGCGCCGCCTGCACGGTCTTGCTCGGGGTTTTCAGGCGTGCCGCCAGGTTCGGCTGCAGAGGCCCCAGATCGAGCCCGTGGGGATGCTCGCGCAAGCTGGCCAGGCTGAGCTTGTGCTCGCTGCGATCACCATAGGCGCCGAAGCGCAGCCCCATGTCGATCATCTGTTCCGGCGCCATGGTCGGCTTCAGCTCCAGGTTATTGCGCGCGGCAAAGGCCTTGGCCAGACCGACGAAGATTTCCCAGTCGTGCAGTGCACCGTCCGGCTTGGCCAGCACCGCCTCGTTGAAACGGGTGACATTGCGCACGGCGAACACATTGAAGGTGGTGTCGTAGTGATCATGCTCCAGCGGCGCGGTCGGCGGCAGGATCAGGTCGGCGTAACGGGTGGTCTCGTTGATGTAGAAATCCACCGAGAGCATGAAGTCCAGGCCGTCCAACGCCCGCTCCAGTTGGCGACCGTTGGGTGTCGACAGCACCGGGTTGCCGGCTACCGTGACCAGCGCGCGGATCTGCCCTTCACCGGGGGTGAGCATCTCTTCGGCCAGCGCCGAAACTGGCAACTCACCGCCGTATTCCGGCAGCCCGGATACCCGGCTCTGCCAGCGGTTGAAATGGCCACCGGAAGTACTCGCCACCAGATCGACCGCCGGCGAAGTGCAAAGCACCCCACCGACGCGGTCCAGATTGCCGGTCACCAGGTTGATCAGCTGTACCAGCCATTGGCACAGCGTGCCGAAAGCCTGGGTAGAAACGCCCATACGGCCATAGCAGACGGCCTTGTCGGCTGCGGCAAAATCACGCGCCAGTTGCCGAATGGTCTCAGCCGGCACGCCACAGCGCGCGCTCATCGCCTCAGCGTGGAAGCCGGCGATCGCCGCGCGCACCTGCTCCAACCCTTCCACCGGCAGATGGCTGTCGCGGGTCAGGCCCTCCTCGAACAGGGTATTGAGCAGCGCCAGCAGCAGCGCGGCATCGCTGCCGGGCCGCACGAACAGGTGCTGGTCGGCAATGGCCGCGGTTTCACTGCGACGTGGGTCGACGACCACCAGCTTGCCGCCACGAGCCTGGATGGCCTTCAGGCGCTTCTCCACGTCCGGCACGGTCATGATGCTGCCGTTGGAGGCCAGCGGGTTACCGCCGAGGATCAGCATGAAGTCGGTGTGATCGATATCGGGAATCGGGATCAGCAGGCCGTGGCCATACATCAGGAGACTGGTCAGATGGTGCGGCAACTGATCGACCGAGGTGGCCGAGAAGCGATTGCGGGTTTTCAGCTGGCCAAGGAAGTAGTTGCTGTGGGTCAGCAACCCATAGTTGTGCACGCTGGGGTTGCCCTGGTAAACCGCCACCGCACTCTGTCCATGCTCGGCCTGGATCGCGCTCAGGCGCTCGGCCACCAACTCGAACGCCTCATCCCAGCCGATGGCCTGCCACTGCTCGCCGATGCGCCGCATGGGCTGGCGAATGCGATTAGGGTCATTCTGGATATCCTGCAGCGCCACCGCCTTGGGGCAGATATGGCCACGGCTGAAGCTGTCCTGGGCATCGCCCTTGATCGAGCGAATCTGCAAGGTGCCATCCGGCTGGGTTTCGGTTTCGATGGCAAGGCCGCAGATGGCTTCGCACAGGTGGCACGCACGGTAATGGAGGGACTTGGTCATGGCCTGGCCTCTTGTTCTGATCCGAGACGACCGGTCAGGTCGCAGGTTTCGCACTATGGGCCGAGCATGGGAGCGACGCCAGCAGCGTTCGTCCCGTGAATCGGCAGGCATCATGGGTGCCGATCCAGGCGCTGAAGTCTTCGATATCGCTGGCGCCAAAGCTTTGGCAAAAAAGCTTGTAAAACAGGATTCTGCGCGCTCGCGGGCGGCAACTTGCGCCGTCTCGTCATTTCCTTATAGGATCGCGCCTTCCCCTGTTTCGTCGCACCCTGCGGCCTCCTGCCGCAAGCTCTGCTGTTTTTGTCGGTTTTGTCACCGGGCACAGGCTTGCGAACTGTAGTGATAAAGGTAGTTAACGATGAGCGTCAGACACTTCCTCTCGATGATGGATTACACACCGGACGAACTGGTGGGGTTGATCCGCCGAGCCATCGAGCTGAAGGACCTGCGCAACCGCGGCGTGCTGTTCGAGCCGCTGAAGAATCGCGTGCTGGGTATGATCTTCGAGAAGGCCTCGACCCGCACCCGTCTGTCGTTCGAAGCCGGCATGATCCAGCTCGGTGGCCAGGCCATCTTCCTCTCGCCGCGCGACACCCAGCTGGGCCGTGGCGAACCGATCGGCGACGCGGCGATCGTCATGTCGAGCATGCTCGACGCCGTGATGATCCGTACCTTCGCCCACAGCAACCTCACCGAATTCGCCGCCAAATCGAAAGTGCCGGTGATCAACGGTCTGTCCGATGACCTGCATCCCTGCCAGTTGCTGGCCGACATGCAGACCTTCCTCGAGCATCGCGGCAGCATCGCCGGCAAAACGGTGGCCTGGATCGGCGACGGCAACAACATGTGCAACTCCTATATCGAAGCGGCGATTCAGTTCGACTTCCAGCTCAAGGTCGCCTGCCCTGAGGGCTACGAGCCGGACGCACGCTTCCTCGCGCTGGCCGGTGACCGCGTGCAGGTGCTGCGTGACCCGCGCGAAGCCGTGGCCGGCGCGCATCTGGTGAGCACCGATGTATGGGCCTCCATGGGCCAGGAAGACGAAGCCGAACAGCGCATGGCGCTGTTCCGCCCTTACCAGGTCACCCCTGCACTGCTCGATAACGCTGCACCGGATGTGCTGTTCATGCACTGCCTGCCGGCGCATCGCGGAGAGGAAATCAGCATCGACATGCTCGACGACCCGCGCTCGGTTGCCTGGGACCAGGCCGAGAACCGCCTGCACGCGCAGAAGGCGCTGCTCGAACTGCTGGTCGAGCCGGCGTATCACCACGCATGAGCCAGCCGCTGCTGCAGCTACGCGGGCTGAACTGCGGCTACCACAGCCATAAGGTGGTGCAGGATCTCGACCTGCACCTCAACGCTGGCGATATTGGTTGCCTGCTGGGCCCTTCCGGCTGCGGCAAGACCACCACGCTGCGCGCCATCGCCGGTTTCGAGCCGGTACTCGAAGGTGAGATCGAGCTCGACGGTAAAATCATCTCCCGCGCTGGTTTCACCCTGGCGCCGGAGAAACGCCACATCGGCATGGTGTTCCAGGATTACGCCCTGTTCCCCCACCTCAGCGTGGCGGAGAACGTCGCCTTCGGCATACGCAAGCAAGCCAACGCCGAGCGCGTCACTCAGGAGCTGCTGGAACTGGTCAAGCTCGGCAACCTGGCCAAGCGCTACCCGCACGAGCTTTCCGGCGGGCAGCAACAACGTGTCGCCCTGGCCCGCGCCCTCGCGCCGGAGCCGAAGCTGCTGCTGCTCGACGAACCCTTTTCCAACCTCGATGGCGAGCTGCGCCGGCGCCTGAGCCACGAGGTCCGCGATATCCTCAAGACCCGCGGCACCAGCGCCATTCTGGTCACCCACGATCAGGAAGAGGCTTTCGCGGTCAGCGATCATGTCGGCGTGTTCCAGGGCGGTCGTCTGGAGCAGTGGGATACGCCCTTCAACCTCTACCACGAGCCACTGACGCCCTTCGTCGCCAGCTTTATCGGTCAGGGTTACTTCATTCGCGGCCAGCTGCTCAGCCCGGATACGGTACAGACCGAGCTCGGCATGATACGCGGCAATCGCGCCTACACCTGGGCGCAAGGCAGCGCGGTGGATGTGTTGTTGCGTCCGGATGACATCGTTGCGGATGAAGGTAGCGGCCTGAAGGCGCGCATCGTCGGCAAGACCTTCCTCGGCGCCGCCACCCTGTATCGCCTGCAATTGCCCACCGGCAGCCAACTGGAATCGATTTTCCCCAGCCATGCCGACCACCAGCCAGGCGACGAGGTGGGCATCCGCATCGCCGCCGATCACCTGGTAGCCTTCCCGGCCCTGGGCAGCGTGGCGGCGCAGTTGCAACTGAGCGACTCCGGCGGCGTGCGCCGGGTCAGCAGCAACTAATCAGAGCATCAGCTGGCCGCTGGCGATATGCCGCGCGTGGCCCGCGATCTTCACCCGACTGCCGTCCAGACGGCAGAGCAACTCGCCACCGCGTGCCGAACACTGAAAAGCGTTGAGCTCGGTGCGCCCCAGGCGTTCAGACCAGTACGGCACCAGCATGCAGTGAGTCGAACCGGTCACCGGGTCCTCGGCGATGCCGATGGCAGGTGCGAAGTATCGCGAGACGAAGTCATGCCGCTCGCCCGCTCCGGTGACCAGCACGCCAAGGCCCGGCAGTGCGGCCAGCGCCGGCAGATCGGGAGTGAAGCCACGCACCTGCGCCTCGGACGCCAGCACCGCCATCAATTCCTGGACGCTGCCATCGGCATTGAGCAGAGCCAACACCTGCTGCGCGGGCTGCCCCAGCGCGCGCTCGACATCCGCCTGCAACGACGCAGCCACCGGCCCCGCCGGACGCACAGGGAAATCCAGCTCAAGCCGCTCGCCCTGGCGAGTTACCCGTAACGCGCCGGATTTGCAGGTGAACTGCAGTACGTCGCCCGCCTCGTGATAGAGATCGAACAGCACCTTGGCGCTGGCCAGGGTCGCATGGCCACACAGCGGCACCTCGCTGGTCGGGGTGAACCAGCGGATATGCCAGACCGCCTCTTCCTTCATCACGAACGCCGTCTCGGCCAGGTTGTGCTCGGCGGCGATACGCTGCATCAAAGGCTCGTCCAGCCAGGCATCCAGGCGGTAGACCATGGCGGGATTGCCCGCGAAAGGTTGGTCGGTAAAGGCGTCAACTTGATGAAATTCGAGCGGCATGATGCGTTCCTGGCCAGATCAGAAACGCCAGCATGCCTGCGCCAGGTCACCTGCAACAGGTACAGTTGCTGTTTTCCAGATGCCCAGGGTCTCGCGGCTGAAGCGGAGTTCCTGCGACGCTGGAAAGCGTCAGGGCTCGCTGCGCACCCGCTTTACCGCATCCAGCCAGCCGGCGTAGAGACGCTCGCGATGCGCGTCGTTCATCCGCGGCTCGAAACGTTGCTGGCGATGCCAGTGACTGGCGATGGCCTCGAGGTCGCGATACAGCCCGAGTTTCAGCCCTGCCAGATAGGCAACGCCGAGTGCAGTGGTCTCGGTGACCTCGGGCCGCTCGACACTGACGCCGAGGATGTCGGCAAGAAACTGCATGACCCAGTTGTTCTCCACCATGCCGCCGTCCACGCGCAGCGCGCTGGGCGCCGCCGCACCGTCCTGGCGCATGGCTTCGAGCAGGTCGCGGGTCTGGTAGCAAACGGACTGCAGGCCGGCGGTGACGATCTCCTTGATCCCGGTATCACGAGTCAGACCGAAGATCGCACCACGTGCCTTCGGGTCCCAGTAAGGCGCGCCCAGGCCGGTGAAGGCCGGCACCAGAAACACACCGCAGGCTTCCCCTGTTGCCTCGGCCAGGGCCTCGCTTTCGCGCGCATGACTGATCAGCTTGATGCCGTCGCGCAGCCACTGCACGGCGGCGCCGGCAACGAAGATGCTGCCCTCCACCGCGTAGGTGACCTTGCCATCGAGCCGGTAGCCCACCGTGGTCAGCAGGCGATTCTTCGAAGTCACCGGTTGCTCACCGGTGTTTTGAATCATGAAGCAGCCAGTGCCATAGGTACTCTTGACCATGCCCGGCTCGAAGCAGGCCTGACCGATCAAGGCTGCCTGCTGGTCTCCGGCCATACCCAACACCGGGATACTGGCGCCGAGCAGCTCGCGCTCGGTATGACCGAACTCGGCGGCGCAATCGAGCACCTCGGGTAGCAGGCCGGCGGGAATGCCGAACAGCTCGAGCAGCTCCTCGTCCCACTGCTGGGTATGGATGTTGAACATCAGTGTGCGCGACGCATTGCTGGCGTCGGTGCGGTGCACCTTGCCATCGGTCAGGCGCCACAGCAGGAAGCTGTCGACCGTACCGAAACGCAGCTCACCGCGCTCTGCCCGCTCCTGCGCGCCGGGCACGTTGCGCAGAATCCAGCGCAACTTGGTGGCGGAGAAATACGGATCGATCAGCAGGCCGGTCTTGGCCGAGACCATTGCCTCGTGGCCTTGCTCCTTGAGCCCGGCGCAATAGTCGGCGGTGCGGCGATCCTGCCAGACAATGGCCGGGTGGATGGGCGTGCCTGTCTTGGCATCCCAGACCAGCGTGGTTTCGCGCTGGTTGGTGATGCCGATGGCGGCGATCGCCTCAGGCTGCAGACCACTGCTGGCGATGGCGTCACGGCAGACCTTGAGCGTGGACAGCCAGATCTCCTGGCCGTCGTGCTCGACCCAGCCATCCTGCGGGAAGTACTGCTTGAATTCCTGCTGAGCACGCGCCACCGGCAAGCCCTGAGCACTGAAGATGATGGCGCGGGAGCTGGTGGTGCCCTGGTCGATGGCTAGCAGGTATTGAGACATGCAAGGTTCCTTGTTGTTATTGCCAACGATCGCTGCAGTTGACCGCAGGATGACTTATTTTGCTTGCAGCATACTGCGCGACTCAGGCTTTGCCGATAGCGGCGAAGTGTCCCTGGGTATGCTGGGCCAGGGTGTCGGCCGAGAGCTCAAGCTCCAGCCCGCGTCGACCACCGCTGACATGAATGGTGGGATGCAGGCGCGCCGACTCGTCGATGAAGGTACGCAGGCGCTTCTTCTGTCCCAACGGACTGATGCCGCCGACCAGGTAGCCGGTGGCACGTTGCGCGGCTGTCGGGTCGGCCATGTCGACCTTCTTCGCCCCGGCTGCCGTCGCCAGCGCCTTGAGGTCTAGGCTACCGGCCACCGGCACCACGGCCACCAACAGCTCGCCCTTCTCGGTAGCCGCGAGCAAGGTCTTGAACACGCGCTCGGGCGCCAGCCCCAGCTTTTCCGCTGCTTCCAGCCCATAGGACGGCGCCTTGGGATCGTGCTGGTAACTGTGCACACGGTGTTCGGCCTTGGCCTTCTTCAACAGATCGATTGCAGGAGTCATGTTCGAATGTGAAAACGCTGTGAAAGATGTCCTACATTAACAGGCCGAAATCCTCCGCATCTACAGCCTATAATGGGTGACCATCACAGGAAGCGCTCATGAATCTCGCTCCCCGACAGCAGGACATCCTCAATCTCGCCCGCGAGCGCGGCTACGTCAGCATCGACGAACTGGCCCAAGCGTTCGCCGTCACCCCGCAGACCATTCGCCGCGACATCAATCAGTTGGCCGAACACGGCCTATTGCGCCGCACCCATGGAGGTGCCGCCTGCGAAGCCTCGAGCATTCAGAATACCGCCTACGGCATGCGCGCCGGGCAGATGCGCGAGGAGAAGCAACGTATCGCCGAGGCCGTGGCGGCGCAGATTCCCGATCACGCCTCGCTGTTCATCAACATCGGTACCACCACCGAAGCCATTGCCCGCGAACTGCAGAATCACAAGGGCCTGAAGATCATCACCAACAACCTGCACGTCGCCGCCCAGCTCAGCGCCAAGGCCGATTTCGAGGTGCTGGTAGCTGGCGGCACGGTGCGCAGCGATGGCGGCATCGTCGGCCAGGCCGCGGTGGATTTCATCCAGCAGTTCAAGGTCGATTACGCCATCGTCGGCATTAGCGGCATCGACGACGACGGTAGCTTGCTCGATTTCGACTACCAGGAAGTCCGCGTTTCACAGGCCATCATCGACAATGCGCGACAGGTTTTCCTCGCAGCCGACTCCAGCAAGTTCGGACGTAACGCCGTGGTGCGCCTGGGCTCCATTGCCCTGGTCAACCGCGTCTTCACCGACAGCGCACCCTCGGCCGCCATTACCCGCCTGCTGCATAGTCACAAGGTCCAGCTCGATCTGGTCTGACTGGCCTCTCGACGGCTATCGCGTAGGGCGGGTGCAACCTGCCAGCAACGTCTCGGTGGATCACACCTCCCCTACAAAAAAACCGATCCTTCCCTACCGCTCGGCGCGCAATCGCGTGCTGAGGTAGCGAAGCAGCGCATCTTCGTCTAGCATATTTTCGAAAGTGAACATAAACACATTCGAATCCAATAGCCGAGCGTGCCACATGCCCCACGATCCATTTACCAGCCCCGTTGCGGAAGTCTATGACCTCGCCGTCGTTGGCGGTGGCATCAATGGCGTGGGCATCGCGGCGGATGCAGCCGGTCGCGGCCTGTCGGTGTTCCTTTGCGAAAAGGATGACCTGGCCAGCCACACCTCGTCTGCCAGCAGCAAGCTGATCCATGGTGGCCTGCGCTATCTGGAGCACCATGAGTTTCGTCTGGTGCGCGAGGCCCTGGCCGAGCGCGAAGTGTTGCTGGCCAAGGCGCCGCACATCGTCAAGCCGATGCGCTTCGTCCTGCCGCACCGCCCGCACTTGCGTCAAGCCTGGATGATCCGTGCCGGCCTGTTTCTTTACGATCACCTGGGTAAACGTGAGCGCCTGCCCGCCTCGCGCGGCCTGCGCTTCGGTGCTGGCAGCCCGCTTAAAGCAGAAATCAGCCGCGGGTTCGAATACTCCGATTGCTGGGTGGACGATGCCCGTCTGGTGGTACTCAACGCCATGGCGGCCCGGGAAAAGGGCGCGCACATCCACCCTCGAACGCGTTGCGTCAGCGCCCGACGCAGCAAGGGCCTGTGGCATATCCACCTGGAGCGCAGCGACGGCAGCCTGCTGTCGATCCGCGCCCGTGCGCTGGTCAACGCCGCCGGCCCGTGGGTCGCGCGCTTCATCCGTGAAGATCTCAAGCAGCAGTCACCGTATGGCATCCGCCTGATCCAGGGCAGCCATATCGTCGTGCCACGGTTATACGAGGGCGAGCAGGCCTACATTCTGCAGAACGAAGACCGCCGCATCGTCTTCGCCATCCCCTATCTGGAGCGTTTCACCCTGATCGGCACCACCGATCGCGAGTACCAAGGCGACCCTGCTCAAGTGGCGATCAGCGCCGAGGAAACCGATTACCTGCTCAAGGTGGTCAATGACCACTTCAAACAGCAACTCAGCCAGGCCGACGTCCTGCACAGCTTCGCCGGCGTACGCCCGCTGTGCGATGACGAGTCCGACGAGCCTTCAGCCATCACCCGCGACTACACATTGTCGCTCTCCGGCACGCCTGGAGAAGCGCCACTGCTCTCGGTGTTCGGCGGCAAGCTGACCACCTATCGCAAGCTGGCCGAGTCAGCCATGCAGCAACTGGCGCCCTACTTCAAGAACCTCGGCCCGAGCTGGACGGCCAGTGCTGCGCTGCCAGGAGGTGAGGATCTGCAAAGCCAGAGTGCATTGGTCGAAGCACTTTGCGAGCGTCATGGCTGGTTACCTTCCAACCTGGCCAGACGCTGGGCCACGTCTTACGGCAGCCGCACCTGGCGCCTGCTCGAAGACGTGCACAACCTGACTGACCTCGGCGAACACCTTGGCGCCGGCCTCTACACCCGTGAAGTGGATTACCTGCGCCGCGAAGAATGGGCACGGAGCAGCACCGACATTCTCTGGCGACGCAGCAAGCTTGGGCTGTTCATGACGCAGGCTCAGCAGGCCCGCCTGCAGGACTACCTGAACAGCCGCGACCCACACTCGGCCCACGCTGCCTGAATTCTGCGTGCCCCAATGCCCCGCAAAGCGGGGCTTTTTTATGAGTGCAGAAAAATAAAATACCGACGGTTTTCAGCCAATTGTGTCTCCGCCGAACTATGAACAACTTTTTTATTGCGCCAATTCAATAACTTGGCGCCATGATGCGGAATAAAAACATTCTTATTCGGTTTTATTTTTACTTATGTTTCAAACACTTAGGTTTGACATAAAGAAAAACGCGGCCGAAAATTCAAGGCCACCACGGTCATTGAAACAGCAGGAGCGGTCATGAAAGGCGACAAGAAGGTCATTCAACACCTGAACAAGATTCTTGGTAACGAACTGGTCGCCATCAACCAGTACTTCCTGCATGCCCGCATGTATGAAGACTGGGGCCTGAAGAAGCTTGGCGAGCATGAGTACCACGAGTCCATCGACGAGATGAAGCACGCCGACAAGCTGATCAAGCGCATCCTGTTCCTCGAAGGCATTCCCAACCTGCAGGACCTGGGCAAGATCCTGATCGGTGAAAACACCAAGGAAATGCTCGAGTGCGACCTGAAGATCGAGCACAAGGCCCATGGCGACCTCAAGGCTGCCATCGCCTATTGCGAGAGCATTGGTGACTACGCCAGCCGCGAACTGCTGGAAGAAATCCTCTGCTCCGAGGAAGATCACATCGACTGGCTGGAAACCCAGCTGAGCCTGATCGAAGCCGTCGGTCTGCAGAACTACCTGCAATCGCAAATGGACGAATGAGTCCAAACCGCTCGATAAGAAACGGGAGCCAATGGCTCCCGTTTTTTGTTGCCTATTTCTGCGGGTCCGGCTCGCCGTCGGAGCGACCGATACTGACGGGCGCATCCACCAGCAAGTCTTCCGGCACTTCGTCTACACGCGGGTCGAGCGCCGCGGCCATGGGGCTGACCGTATCAGGCATCGGCACATGGCTTAGCGGCGCCTCGTCAACCCGGTGCCGGCCGGTGACGCGCTTGGGCTGCACCCAGAAGATCAGCACCACCGCATAGAGCGATACCAGCATGTAGAACATGCCCGGCCCGAAACGCTGCATCATGAAACCGGCCAACAACGGTCCGATGCAGGCGCCAACACCATAGGTGGTCAGCAGCATGGCCGACAATGCCACCCGGCGCGCTTGCTCGACATGGTCGTTGCCCAGCGCCACGGCCAGCGGATAGAGGGTGAACAGCAACATCCCGGTGACGAAGCCGTTGGCCAACAACAGCCAGTACGGCAGGTCGAACAGCCCCCACATGGGAATGGCGACCAGGCACAGCAGAATGGCGTTGCCGCGAATCAACCAGCTACGGTCCAGGCGATCGGACAACCAGCCCAACGGCCACTGCGCACAGAAGCCGGCGATGATGCAGATGGCCACGAACAGGCTCGCCTGCGCAGTATCCAGCCCGCTGCGGCTGGCATAAACCGGCGCCAGGCCGTAGAAGGCGCCGACCATCAGCCCCGCCACGAAAATACTGCCCAGCGCCTGCGGCACGCGCTTGCAGAAAAACCCGATTTCCAGCGGTGCAGCCACCAGCTTGGCCGGGTGCACGCGACGGGTCACGGCCAGCGGGATCAGGCAGGAGGCGAAACAGATCGCCACCAGCACCAGCGGCTTGTAATCCAGGGTCGGGCTCATCGCCAGCAGGCCCTGGCCGACCACCAGGCCCAGATCCACGGCCACCATGTAGCCGGCGAACACCTTGCCGCGCATATGGTTCTCCGACTGCTCGTTGAGCCAGCTTTCGATCACCATGTACTGATTCATCATCACCGCGCCCATCACGAAGCGCAGCAACAGCCAGACTTCCAGGCGCTCGACCAGCACATGCAGCAGCACGATCACCGTGGCGATGCCGGCGCAGGCGACGTAGGAGCGGATATGGCCAACGCTGGCGATCAGCTTGTGGCCGAACTTGCCACCGCATACCAGACCGAAATAGTAGGCCGCCATCAGACCGCCGACCCAGGCGTCGCCCGCGCCCTCCTCCGTCAGGCGCAGGCCCATGTAGGTGCTGAAAAGCCCCGAACCGGCCAGCATGAGTAATGTGGCGCTATACAGGGCCGGGAAGGTGACGAGCGGGCTGAACATGAGGACTCCAGGCAGGACGGTGGCAGCGCCGTCCGACGAACACGGGACGATGGCGTCCCGCCGGCCCCGGGCGGGGCCGACGAAAACCGCGCATTATCCATGGCCGCCGCTTGTCCCGCCACGTCTACCGGGCTTTTCAGGAGCAAGCCGCCAGCGTCACTCGCTCGTTAGCGAGCCTCGCTTTCCTTGACCCGAAACCAGGCCGCGTAAAGCGCCGGCAGGAACAACAGGGTCAGTGCCGTGGCGACCACCAGGCCACCCATGATGGCGACCGCCATTGGCCCGAAGAATACGCTGCGCGACAGCGGAATCATCGCCAGCACGGCCGCCAGCGCGGTCAGCACGATGGGGCGGAAGCGGCGCACGGTGGCCTCGATGATGGCATGCCAGCGATCGAGGCCGTGGCTGATGTCCTGCTCGATCTGGTCAACCAGAATCACCGAGTTACGCATGATCATCCCGGCCAGGGCGATGGTGCCGAGCATGGCGACAAAACCGAACGGCTGACGGAAGATCAGCAGGAACAGCGTCACGCCGATCAACCCCAGCGGTGCGGTGAGAAATACCATGGCCGAACGCGAGAAGCTCTTGAGCTGCAGCATCAGCAGCGTCAGCACCACCACGATGAATAGCGGGATACCGGCGTTGACCGATTTTTGCCCGCGCTGCGAGTCCTCGACCGTACCGCCCACCTCCAGCAGGTAGCCATCCGGCAACTCGGCGCGGATCGGCTCCAGCGTCGGCAGGATCTGTTGGGTCAGGCTGGCTGGCTGCTCCTTGCCATAGACATCGGCCCGCACGGTGACGTTGGGCAGGCGGTTGCGGTGCCAGATGATGCCTTCCTCGAAGCCGTACTCCAGTGTTGCCACCTGCGACAGCGCCACGCTGCGACCGCTGTCGGTCGGCACCGCCAGGCTGGGCAGCAGGCTTAGCGCCTTGCGTTCCTGCGGCGTGCCACGCTGAAGAATCTCGATCAGCTCATTGCCTTCGCGGTACTGGCTGACGCTGGTGCCCGATAGCGAGCCCTGCAAGAAGCGCGACAATTCGGCGGTGTTGACCCCCAGCGCGCGCGCACGATCCTGATCGATATTGAGGATCACCACCTTGCTCGGCTCCTCCCAGTCCAGATGCACGTTCACCACATGCGGATTCTCGCGCACCTTGTCCGCTACCTGTCGAGCCAGGGCACGCACCTCGTCGATATGCTCGCCGCTGACGCGGAACTGGATGGGATAGCCTACGGGTGGGCCGTTCTCCAGGCGGCTGACGCGGCTGCGCAGTGCAGGAAACTCGTCGTTCATGGTCTGGATCAGCCAGGTGCGCAGGCGCTCACGCTCCTCGATGCTCGACGCCAGCACGACGAACTGGGCGAAGCTCGCCGCCGGCAACTGCTGATCCAGGGGTAGGTAGAAACGCGGCGAACCGGTGCCGACATAAGCGACGTAGTTATCGATGCCAGGCTGCTCCTTGAGCAGTTGTTCCAGGCGACGCACCTCGGCCTCCGTAGCACTCAGTGAGGCGCCCTCCTCCAGCTTGATGTCGACCATCAACTCCAGACGACCGGAAGCCGGGAAGAACTGTTGTGGCACGAAGCGGAACAGCAATACCGAGCCGATGAACAAGCCGATGGTCAGCAGGATGACGATGCCGCGGCGGCGCACGCACCACTCCACCGTAGCGCGTACGCGGCGGTAGAAGGGCGTCGAATAGGGGTCATGGCCCGCATCGCTGCCACCGTGTTTTGCAGCATGCAGCTTGGCCAGGTCCGGCAGCAGCTTGTCGCCCAGATACGGCACGAACATCACCGCGGCGATCCACGATGCGATCAGTGAGATCGCCACGACCTGAAAGATCGACCGGGTGTATTCGCCGGTGCCGGACTGCGCCGTGGCGATGGGCAGAAAGCCGGCAGCGGTGATCAGCGTCCCGGTGAGCATGGGGAAGGCGGTGCTGGTCCAGGCGAAACTGGCCGCCTTAAAGCGATCAAAACCCTGCTCCATCTTGATTGCCATCATTTCCACCGCGATGATCGCGTCGTCCACCAGTAGACCGAGGCCGAGCACCAGCGCGCCGAGAGAAATCTTGTGCAGGCCAATGCCGAGGTAGTACATGGCGGCGAAAGTCATCGCCAGCACCAGCGGAATCACCAGCGCAACCACCAGGCCAGTGCGCAGACCGAGGGAGAAGAAGCTGACCGCGAGCACGATCACCAACGCCTCCACCAGCACCTTGACGAACTCGCCCACGCCGGTCTTCACCGCCGCCGGCTGATCCGACACCTTGCGCAGCTCCATACCCAGCGGCAGCGTTTGCTGCAAGCGAGCGAACTCGCCCTCCAGCGCCTTGCCAAGAACCAGGATGTCGCCGCCGTCCTTCATCGACACCGCAATGCCGATGGCGTCCTCACCCATGAAGCGCATGCGCGGTGCGGGTGGATCGTTGAACCCCCGCTTGACCTCGGCCACGTCGGCTATGCGGAAGGTACGATCAGCGACGCGAATGGGAAAATCGCGAATTTCCTCCACCGATTCGAAGCGCCCGGTTACGCGCAACTGGATACGCTCGCTGGACGTCTCGAAGAAACCGGCAGCCGCCACCGCATTCTGCGCCTCCAGCGCCTGCTGCACGGCAGACAGTGGCAGACCCAGGGTCGCCAGCTTGGTATTGGACAGTTCGATCCAGATCTTCTCGTCCTGCAGCCCCACCAACTCGACCTTGCCGACGTCCTTGACCCGCTGCAGTTGCAGTTGCAGGCGATCGGCGTAGTCCTTGAGCACCGCGTAGTCGAAACCGCTGCCGGTCAGCGCGTAGATGTTGCCAAAGGTGGTGCCGAATTCGTCGTTGAAGAACGGCCCCTGAATACCGCTCGGCAAGGTGTGGCGGATGTCGCTGATTTTCTTGCGCACCTGATACCACAGCTCGGGAATCTGCGAGCTGCGCATGGAATCACGTGCCATGAAGGTGACCTGCGACTCGCCCGGACGGGAGAAGCTGGTGATGCGGTCGTACTCGCCGGTCTCCATCAGCTTCCTCTCGATGCGCTCGGTGACCTGGCGAGACACCTCTTCGGCGCTCGCACCCGGCCAGTTGGTGCGAATCACCATGGCCTTGAAGGTGAAGGGCGGGTCTTCGCTCTGTCCCAGCTTGGTGTAGGACAGCGCACCAACAACGGCGAACAACAGCATGATGTAGAGGACGATCTGGCGATGGCGCAGCGCCCAGGCAGACAGGTTGAAGCTCATGCAGGCTTACTCCTTGGCTGCCAGTTCGACGTTGCGATTGTCGCGATCCACGGGGCGCACCTTCTGGCCCTCACGTAGCAACTGGACGCCAGCGGCCACCACCCAGTCGGAGGCGGAAAGCCCCTCCAGCACCGGCACGCGGTCGTCACCATAGGCGCCCACACGGACCGGCCGGCGTTGCACGGTGTGCTCCCTGGGGTCGATGACCCAGACGAAAGCCTTGCCCTGCTCGGAACTGAGTGCCGACAGCGGCACAGCAAGCGGCACTTCGCCGTTGCTGGCAATGAAGACGCGCGCGCTCTGCCCCAGCTCGGCCGGCACCTTGCCTTCACTGAAAGCGACACGAGCGGCGAAGGTACGCGATTGCGGATCGGCCGCCGGCGCCATTTCGCGAATGCGCCCGGGGAAACGCTGGTCGGGCTGCGACCACAGCTCCACCTCGACCGCCTGACCGATCTCGAAACGGCCGAAGATCTGCTCCGGCAGGCTGATGGATACCTCACGCTCGCCATCGGCGGCCAGGGTGAACACGGTTTGCCCGGCTGCCACCACCTGCCCGACCTCGACCGCACGGCGAGCGATCACGCCATCCTGCGAAGCGCGCAGCACGGCGTAGTCGGTCTGGTTGCGCGCCACGTCGTACTCGGCCTTGACCTGTTTCAGCCGGGCCTCACCAGCACGGTACTGATTCTCGACGTTGTCGAACTGCGAGCGACTGACCAGGTTGCGCCCGAGCAGCGCCTTGTAGCGTTCACGCTCGGCGCGCACGGTCTGCAGGTTGGCCTCTGCCGCCGCCATCTGCGCACGGGTGGCTTCCAGTTGCAGCCGCACGTCCTGCGGGTCCAGCTCGGCCAGTGCCTGGTCCTTCTTCACCCGGTCACCGACGTCCACCATGCGCTTGCTCACCTTGCCACCGATGCGGAAGGCCAGCTCCGGCTCATAGCGCGCGCGCACCTCACCCGGATAGCTGTCGACCAGAGCGGTGGCCGGCTGCGGCTGCACCACCATGGCCGGGCGAACCGGCTGTTCGGCCTGCTCTCCATTGCCACAGGCAGACAACACGAAGACCAGACCCAGAGAAGCGACCAGGGGAAGAGCGTGGCGAGACATGTGTAAGACCTTTCGGAGAAGGTTTGGGGCTGGCCCTGGCAGCAGGCGGCTCAACAGTCGTCGACGCTTCCAGAATTGCCCTTTGGAATATTTGTACTGGCGGGTATAGTAAAAATAGCAAACTCGCCAGTCCAGTATTAAAATTCGCCAATGCCCAAGAAATTGTTACAGCCTACCGGTCCCGGCCGCCCGAAGGATCCCGCCAAACGCCTGGCCATTCTCGAGGCGGCCAAGAGCCTGTTCCTGCGTAATGGTTACGACGGCAGCAGCATGGACGCGATCGCCGCAGAGGCCGGGGTTTCCAAGCTCACCGTGTACAGCCACTTCACCGACAAGGAGACCCTCTTCTCCGCGGCGATCAAGGCCAAATGCGAGGAACAGCTGCCGGAACTGTTGTTCGAACTACCGGACAACGTGCCATTGGAAAGCCAGCTACTGGGCATCGCGCGCGGCTTCCTGGCGCTGGTCAATAGCCGCGAATCAGTGGAAATGCACCGGATGATGGTGAGCCTGGCCAGCCAGGGCTCCAAGCTGTCGCAGATGTTCTACGAAGCCGGCCCGAAACGGGTGCAGGATGAGATGGAAGTGCTGCTGCACAAAGCGGCCCAGCGCGGACTGCTGAGCCTGGACGATCCGCACCTGGCCGCCGACCACTTCTTCAGCCTGCTCAAGGGCGGCGCGCATTTCCGCCTGCTGATCGGCTGTGGCGAGCCGCTTGAGGGTGAAGCCGCGGAACATCATGTGCAGGACGCGGTGCAACTGTTTCTGCGCGCTTATCGGCCCTGATCACAGATCGCGCAACCTAAGCGCCGGCTTCCAGCTTCTTCTTCGGATAGATGTCGTAGCGGCTGGATTTGCCCTCCAGCACATAACTCGGCTTACTACCTTCGATAGCCGGGGCCTTGCGCGGGCGCTTGACCACCACACGATGGGTGGCCAGCGCGAGCGCAGCCTCGAGCAATACCGGCGCGTCCATATCGTCACCGACGAAGGGACGGAACAGACGCATCTCCTTCTTTACCAACGCACTCTTGTCGCGATGCGGAAACATCGGGTCGAGGTAAATCACCTGTGGCGCCTCACCCTGCCAGGCGCGCATCAGCTCGATGGCATTGCCGGTGAGCAGGCACATGCGGGCGATGATGGGCGCCACTTCAAGATCGAGCGCCGCACGTTGCAAACCATCCTCCAGCAGCGCGGCGACCAGCGGTTGGCGCTCGATCAAGGTCATGTCGCAACCCAGGCTGGCCAGCACGAAGGCATCGCGCCCCAGTCCTGCCGTCGCATCGAGGATGCGCGGGCGAATCCCCGACTGCACCCCCACCGCCTTGGCGATCATCTGTCCGCTGCCACCACCGAACTGACGTCGATGCGCCGCCGCCCCCTCGACGAAGTCCACCCGCACCGGGCCGGGTGCCTTGTCGCCCAACTCGACCAGCTGCAGCCCGTCATCCCCCAACTGCAGGGCGAACTCGGTTTCCCCCTCGAGCGCCAGGCCCAGGCGTGACGCCCATTGGGCGGCCGCTTCGGCGTACTGAGGATGCAGGGCTTGGATGCGGATGCTGGCGTTGTGCCGCTCGTCGGTCATTGGCTCGTTCTGCTCAAAAATCACTCAAAGCATCGACCGTCCGGCCGATATCGAAGAAGCGGCATTCTGCCAGACCCGGCCGCCGACAGCCGCATCGAGTGTGAACATGTTCGACGCTCTATCCGCTCCGCGCCCCAGCAGCAGCCCTGCCAGCCCTCGCTCACTGAACGAGCAGCTCGATAATGCAGCGAATGAATCGATCAACTATCAGATTCTGCGCCGTACTCTGGGTATCGAAAACGAGCAAAAGCCTGGCGAGATTGTCCGCGAGCTAAGGCAAACAGCAGAACCACTGCCCATCTCCGACAGCGCAGCGACCGTCAGCCAGGCGGTGATCGAGCAGCGCGGTCTGGAGCTGAATGTCAGCACTGGGCAGTCGCCGCAACAGGTCGATCCACTGGTGCTGGACTTGGCTGGCAACGGTTTTTCCACCAGCGGCCTGAGCCGGCCGGTACGTTTCGATCTGGATGCCGATGGGCGCATCGATTCGATCAGCGCCCCCACTGGTGACGACGCCCTTCTGGCACTGGATCGCAACGGCAACGGACGGATCGACGATGGCCGCGAGCTGTTTGGCGATCAGCATGGGGCTGCCAATGGCTTCGCCGAACTGGCACGCTTCGACGATAACGGCGACGGCCGTATCGATGCCGCCGATGCCGTGTTCGACAAACTACGCCTGCTACGTTTCGATGCCCAGGGTCGCCAGCAGTTGCAAACGCTTGGCGAAGCAGGCGTCAGCGCCATCGATCTGCGCGCCCGCGATGTCAGCATCGCACTGGGCGCTTACGATCAGGTTGCACAATTGGGCCGCTTCGAACTCACCGATGGGCGTAGCGGACAGGCCGCCGATCTGTTGCTGGCCAAGCGCTAACGGCGCTAGCGGCACATCCGCCACATGCCCATGTCCACGTGAAAATGATCACGATGGGCGGCGTTGTATTCCGGCCCCAGGGTGACGTTGAAGCTTTCGCACGCCGCCTCCTGTACCAGACGTAGAAAGCGCGTCTTGTCGCCCTCCCCTGGCCAGTCGTGAAGCACGCTGATGCGCCGGCCGTCGCGCAGGCGAAAGCCGACCATGTCCAGCGCATTGGCATAGGAATGCTGGCTGGGCCGCTGACTGCCGGCGATGCTGCGACAGGCGAAACTGCCGACGTGTTCGATACGGGTCACCGGCTGGCCGAACACCGCCTGCGCAGCCGGCTGCAAGCCATGTCGCTCGAACAGGGCGAAGCTCACCGCCAGCGGGCAGGTAGCCATGAAACTGCTGCTCAGGCCAACGCTGGCCCCCTGGATACGCACGGCATTTTCAATCGGGCAGCCAGGATGCGGTGTGCTGTCTTCAAGGCGTGTGAAACGCAGCTCGGAAGTCGCCAGAGCCAAGTCACACAGCTCACGATCCTCACTCAGGCGCCAGAGTTTGAACGGAGTCAGCAGGTTCGGCGCTTCGCGCACGTCCAGTGGCGCCCAGGGGTTGAGCCGTGGCGCCACCTCAACCCAGCCACGCCACAGCGCTACCAGCAGCGCCGCACACAGCAGCAGGGCGAGAAACAGCAAACGGCCGATTATCCGTATCAGCATATCCATCCTCTATCAGAGCAGGCCGAGCTGCTCCAGTTCAGGTTCCGTCTGCAGCACCGGCAACTCGGGCAAGCCCGGCAGGCGCTGCATCAGTTGCTGGTGAAAACGCCGTGCCAGCTCGGGCGCCAGGCGATTGTCAGAGGTGTGCGCGAAGACGTAGGGAGCGAGCCCCTGTTCGATCCAGCCGGCGACCTTGTCCAGCCAGGGCTGCATGAAGGGGTCGTTGGCCAGCAGTTCGGGATGGCCGATGAAACGCAGCTGTGGATGCTGGCTGAACGCGGTGGGCCGAGTCGGCAGGCGCGGTTTCTTGGCCTGCGCATGCAGCACGGCAGGCTCCTGCGAATCGCAGCTGAACAGCGCACGCGAGTCTAGGCAGATGCGCTCGATACCGCGCTCATGCAACAGGCGATTGAGCACGCGTTCGGCATCGCCCTTGGCGAAGAATTCCGGGTGGCGCACCTCGACGGCCAGCGGCCAGTCGCCCCACTGCTCGATAAACGCAGCCAGCTCGGCCAAGCGCGAAGGGCCGAAGGCAGCCGGCAATTGCAGCCAGTATGGCGCAACCCGAGCGCCAAGCGGCGCCAGCAGCTGGCGGAACTGCGCGACCTCGTCGAGCTGCCGGCACAGATCCTCGCTATGGCTGATATCGCGAGGCAACTTGGCACAGAAACGAAAGTGCGCCGGCATCGCCAGCGCCCAGCGAGCAGCCGTTTGCTCGTTGGGCCTGGCGTAGAACGTGGTGTTGCCCTCTACCGCATTGAATACCTCGGTATAGCGACCGAGAAAATCCGTGGGGCGCGTGTCCCGCGGGTAGAGCGTGGCGCGCCAGGCCGCTTCGCTCCAGGATGGACAACCAAGAAAATAGGGAAGCGCAGCACTCATCGATCTATGTAGCGGACCTGGCTGAGGGGCGTGAGACACGCCATGGAACGGGGTTACGCGTAAAGATCGAGGCCGAGCACTTCCTGCGCGTCGTAGTCGTTGGCGTAAGCGGCGGTGGTGCTGTAGCTGGCCAACGCCTGAGCGGCACGATTACTCAGCGAGGGCTGTTGATAACCAAGGTCCTGCGACCGGCTCGGCAGGCTGTCGGTGTTACTGCTGCTGGCCTGCACACGACGAATCTGCGGGGTCTGCTCAAGCCCCTGACTGCTCGCCGGAGCAGCCGGCTGCTCACGCTGAGCCTCGACTTCCCGCTGCGCCTCACGATAGGGCGTGACCGCAGTCCCCGAACGAGGGCCGCGATCTGGCGAGTAGGAAGGTAGGTAACCGTCGATCCGCATCTAGGATTGCTCGGTGGGCTCGGCTGAACGATGAACAGTGCTGGCAATGTAGCGGCGGGCATCGAACTTGGCAAATGCCACGGCGTTATTGACGCCAAGCATCCGACCAGTAGTCATGCCGGCGGAGCCTTCGGCGTGGCGACCTGGTCACGCAGGTAGACCGGCTGCGCCTGATCGGCAGGCAAGGCCTCACCGCGCGCCCAGGCGAAACGAGCCAGACTCAGCAGGTCTTCGGCATGCGGCAACATGCTGCCATCCACGCTCGTGGGCTGGAGGGCGATACGCGTGGCAAAGGTGCCCCAGCCCGTACCTGCACCGAACCATTCGCCACCGCTACCACGCGGTGCTTCGGCCTGCTCGGGTGGCAACACCGCTTCCTGCCCGAGCAGACGCATTTCTCCCGCCTCGGCGTGATAGCAGCCCCAGTAGACTTCATCCATGCGCGCATCGATCGCTGCCGCAACCTGGGTGGCGCCTTGCTCACGCAGCGCACGCTGGGCCAACACAGCCAGGTTTGAGACCGGCAGCACCGGCCGATCCAGCGCGAAAGCCAGGCCCTGCACCACGCCAATGGCGATGCGTACACCGGTGAAGGCACCGGGGCCACGGCCAAAGGCGATGGCGTCCAGCGCCGAAGCCGCGATGCCGGCGTCGCCCAGCAGTTGCTGGATCATCGGCAACAGGCGCTGCGCATGCAGACGCGGGGCAACTTCATAGTGGCTGAGCACGCGACCGTCATGCAGCAGCGCGACGGAGCAGGCTTCGGTGGCGGTATCCAGGGCCAGGAGAGTGGTCATTGCATTCGGACGGCTGAAGAAAAAGAGCCGGCATTAGACCGGCTCGACACATTTTTTTCCAGCGCCATGACGGCGCCCGGCTTGCACCGAGCGACCGAAGGGGTCAGCGCAGCCTTACCAGGGCTCGACTACCGGCTTGGCCTCCCAGCCTTTGAGCGGCGCCTTGGACCAAGTGCCGTAACCGGCGTTGGGGAACACGATCCACTCGACGCCCCATTTATCGGCCTCGTCGGCGACAGTCTTGCGCTGCGCGTCGAGCGGCGTCTTGCGAAAACGTGTGTCGAAGTCATGCAGGGTATCGCCCAGCAGCATGATGATCTGGTGATCCGCGCTGACGATGGCGCGACGCTCGACCTTGGGCGGGCCGAGCAGCAACACACTCTCCTCCGATACCTGGGGCAGCCCCAGCTTTGTGAGGGTAGCCAGGGTGTATTTCTTCTGCTCGTCGGCACGGTCGGAGATGTAGCGGATGGTCACGCCGAGCTTGTCGGCATGTTCGAGGAATTTCTTCGCACCGGGGATCAGCTCGGGCGTGCCGTCACGCTCCCACGGCAGCCAGGTATCCCAGGCATCGTATTGGTGACAGTTGGCCAGGTCGCGTGCCAACAGGGCGCTGTTGTCGATCACGGTCTCATCGAGGTCGGTGACGATGGCCAGCTTGGAAGGATCCTTCGCCGCCGCTACGGCCTTGTCGAGCTTCTCCGTGGCGATGTTGTAGGCCTGCAACTGGAGCGCCTGGACCTCCGCGGACTGTTGCTGAAAGCGCAAACCCATGGTGAATTGCGCGACCGAACAATCAGTCTTGCTCTGTGCGGCGGTCTCGGCAAATACCAGCGGAGTGCTCAATAGCGATACCGCAAGGCCCAGCCAGATGCGTTTCTCGGTCATTTTATGCCCTCTTCCTTATAGGTTATCGGCGGCCCCGACACAGGCCGGAAGCTTGCACCACGATACTAGCTACCCCGTGGTCAGGGACATGCTTGAGAGCGACCAAAACCTATCCGTGTTCCATAAACGACCAAGGCCCCTTTCGGGGCCTTGGTGCGATGACGGCTGGCGGCGTGGACTCAGTCCAGAGCGGCCAGGGTCTTCGCGGTGATTTCTTCGACGCTGCCGACGCCCGGAATATGGCTGCACTTCGGCGTACCGGTTGCGGCGGAAAGCTTCTGGTAGAAATCCACCAACGGCTTGGTCTGCGAGTGGTAGACGGACAGACGATGACGCACGGTCTCTTCCTTGTCGTCTTCGCGCTGAACCAGCTCCTCACCGGTCAGATCGTCCTTGCCGGCAACCTTCGGCGGGTTGTACTCGGTGTGGTAAACGCGGCCGGAAGCCGGGTGTACACGGCGACCGGACAGACGCTTGACGATTTCTTCGTCGTCGACGGCGATTTCCACCACGTGGTCCAGGGCTACGCCAGCATCACGCAGCGCTTCGGCTTGCGGGATGGTGCGCGGGAAACCATCGAACAAAAAGCCGTTGGCGCAATCGTCTTGAGCGATGCGCTCCTTGACCAGGTTGATGATCAGGTCGTCGGAGACCAGACCGCCGGCGTCCATCACGCTCTTGGCCTTCAGGCCGAGCTCGGTGCCAGCCTTGACCGCTGCGCGCAGCATGTCGCCGGTGGAGATTTGCGGAATGCCGAACTTCTCGGTGATGTAGCGAGCCTGGGTACCTTTGCCGGCACCGGGCGCCCCTAGCAGAATCACGCGCATCGATGTGCTCCTCAAGAGTTATGTAGTAATCGGTCGGACTCGCCTCGTGGGGCCAATCTCTTGAATGTAGTGCGGCAGCCGTAGCGGCCAAAAGGCTGCTCAAGATACACAGCGCACCCCAGGCGCACAAGCCGCCAAAAGTCGGATAAAAACCCTCCTCCTGACGCCCTGGACCCGGCATGAGGCGCTGGCCAGGCATGCGTTGGCCAGCACCATTTGCCCCTCAACCGGTGTTGCGCAAACCCGCGGCGATACCCGCCACGCTGACCAGCAGCGCCTGCTCCAGAGGGCTCTCCGGCGCCTGTTCACGTTGCCGGCAGCGCGCCAGCAGCTCGGCCTGCAGCAGGTGCAGCGGGTCGAGATAGGTGTTGCGTACGCTGATCGATTCCAGGGTTTCCGGATTGTGCGCAAGCAGGCACGACTGGCCGGTCAGTTCCAGTACCGCAGCACAGGCCTGCGACAATAGGTCGCGTAACTGCGCACCCAGCGGCTGCAGCGTCGATTCGACCAGACGCTCGTCATACAGAGCCGCAATACTGGCGTCGGCCTTGGTCAGCACCATCTCCAGCATATCGATGCGCGTACGGAAGAAAGGCCAGCGCTCACGCATATCCTTCAGCAACTCGGCGTCGCCCCCCGCCAACGCTTGCCCCAACGCCTGCTCCCAGCCGAGCCAGGCCGGCAGCATCAGTCGGGTCTGGGTCCAGGCGAAGATCCAGGGGATCGCGCGCAGGCTTTCCACACCCCCTTCACGCCGCTTGGCCGGACGACTGCCCAGTGGCAGACGGCCCAACTCCTGCTCCGGCGTAGCCTGGCGGAAGTACTCGACGAACTGCGGATGCTCGCGCACCACGCCGCGATAGGCCTTGACGCCCACATCAGCGAGGCGATCCATCATCGCTCGCCAGCTAGGCTCCGGGGCCGGCGGCGGCAACAGCGTGGCTTCCAGCACGGCTGCGAGATAGAGATTGAGGTTCTGCTCGGCGATATCCGGCAGGCCGAACTTGAAACGGATCATCTCGCCCTGTTCGGTGGTACGGAAACGTCCCGCGACCGAGCCAGGCGGTTGCGACAGGATGGCAGCGTGAGCCGGGCCACCACCACGCCCCACGGTGCCACCACGACCGTGGAACAGGAGCAACTCGACCTGATGCTCGCGACACAGGCGCACCAGTTCCTCCTGGGCGCGGTACTGCGCCCAGGCAGCGGCGGTGGTACCGGCGTCCTTGGCTGAGTCGGAATAGCCGATCATCACTTCCTGCGGGCCATGCAGGCGTGCACGATAGCCGGGCAACCCCAATAGACGATCCATAACCGGCCCGGCGTGATCGAGGTCGGCCAGGGTTTCGAACAGTGGCACCACACGCATCGGCCGCCGCAACCCAGCCTCCTTCAGCAGCAGTTGCACCGCCAGCACGTCGGAAGCGGCACCGGCCATGGAGATCACGTAAGAGCCCAGCGAGGCAGCAGGAGCAGCGGCCACCTCACGGCAGGTGGCGAGCACTTCGGCCGTATCGGCCGAGGGACGATAGTCGCTCGGTAGCAACGGCCGGCGGCTATCCAGTTCACGCTGAAGGAAGCTCAGGCGCGCCTCCTCATCCCATTCGCCGTAGCGACCAAGACCGAGGTAATCGGTGATTTCAGACAGCGCCGCAGCGTGCCGGGCAGAGTCCTGCCGCACGTCGAGGCGCACCAGGAACAGACCGAAGGTCGCGGCACGGCGCAGGCAATCGAGCAGCGGACCGTCGGCAATGACACCCATGCCGCATTGGTGCAGCGACTGATAGCACAGTTGCAGCGGCGCCAGCAGATCGCGGTTGTCCTGCAACACCGAAGGCCCCGCTGCGATATCGGCCGTTAGCGCCTGCTGCGCCCAGCTGCGTGTCTCTCGCAAACGCTCGCGCAGTTGCTTGAGCAGCGCGCGGTAGGGCTCGGCGCTGTCGCCCACCTGCGCGCGCAGCTCATCGCTGGCCTGCTGCATGGACAACTCGGCGGCCAGGTGATCGACATCGCGCAAGTACAGATCGGCAGCCATCCAGCGCGCCAGCAGCAGCACCTCGCGCGTCACCCGAGCGGTGACATTGGGGTTGCCATCACGGTCGCCGCCCATCCACGAGGCGAAACGAATCGGCGCGGCCTCCAGCGGCAAGCGCAAGCCGGTGGCGGCCTGCAGACTCTGATCGGCACGACGTAGGAACTGCGGCACGGCCTGCCACAGCGAATGTTCGATGACGGCAAAGCCCCACTTGGCCTCATCCACCGGACTGGGTCGGCTGCGGCGGATTTCCTCCGTGTGCCAGGCTTCGGCGATCAACCGTTGCAAGCGTTCGACGATGCGCTCACGTTCACCCCGTGACAGGTCGCTGTGATCAAGCGCCGTCAGTTGCGCGGCGATGGCATCGTATTTCTGGATCAGGGTACGCCGCGCTACTTCGGTGGGGTGCGCAGTCAGCACCAGTTCGATGTCCAGGCGCCCCAGCTGACGCGCCAGTTCATCGCCACCTTGTCCCTCGGCGAGCAGGCGTTCGAGCAACTCGTCCAGCACGCGCAGCTCGAACGGTTCGGGCTCGCCCGCACGGCGGCGACGCACGCGATGTTGCTGCTCGGCGATATTGGCCAAATTGAGAAACTGGTTGAACGCACGGGCCACGGGTAACAGCTCGTCGTCGCCGAGGTCACCCAGGGTGCTGGTCAACTGCTCGGCACCGGCATCAGAACCGCTGCGGCCGGCCTTGGCCGCCTTGCGTATGCGCTCGATCTTGTCGAGAAACTCATCGCCCAACTGGGTGCTGATGGTGTGCCCTAGCAGTTCACCCAGCAGGTGCACCTCTTCACGCAGACGCGCATCTATTTCCGCCATGTCGCACTCCTTCTCCTGAGCATGGTCAACAGAGTGCCCAGCGCGCCAACTTCTTACAAGGGTGCGAGGCGTACCCAGGCTGCGGTGCGTGTTGGGTTTAGGCTTGTTGATAGGCGCAGTGGATGGCCCGACCGGCATCGCCTGCGCCCCCGTAAGGAGCGACGACATGAGAATTCGCGAACTGGCAAAACACTGGGAACAGAATGCCAAGGGTCACCTGACTCCAACCCGCTATCACATTCATCTGGATGTCGAGTCGGCCGCTCGCCTGGCGGCACTCACCGAAATGTATCCCAAGCATCACAGCGAGGAGCTGCTCGGCGAACTGATCGGCGCGGCACTGGAAGAGCTGGAGGCCAGCCTGCCCTATGTAAAGGGCAACAAGGTGGTGGCACTGGATGAACAGGGAGATCCACTGTACGAGGACATCGGGCCGACGCCGCGCTTTCTGGCCCTGTCGCGCAAGTACCTGCGCGAACTCAGCGATACGGCCAAAGGCAAGAGCCACTAAGACCAGCAGAGTCGTAAACCGTTCGATATATCGTTCAGATCCACTCAATGAGGGCGCTAATGGCAGCCCTCGCTCCGCCTGAACGAACGAAACGCATGCGCTTGACCTGATCCTATCGGGCGCTAACGCGCGCCCAATGGAAACCGCGTAAATCAGTGAAAATTCCTGCTGGCACCCGCCGTCGCCAACAATAGTCAGCGATTTTCACCACGCCCTTACCTGACCGACCGGTCACTCAAAAAACCGTGAGCAGGCTGTCTTTTTTTCTGAACCATTCCAGAAATATTCAGGTCCCAACTTCAGGCCCCCGAGGCGACACCGATCGCCAACGCCCTCGGTAGACGGGCGATATGGCGGGCCAGTAGTCACGGATATCGTCATTCATAGGAGTGTTTCAAATGGAGTTAGCCGCCATGAAGAGCCGTATCGAGAAAGCCCCGCGCAGCCGCCTGCAAGGCATCAAACTGGCTGCCCTGGTATTGGGTAGCAGCCTGGTACTCGCTGGCTGCGCAGGTAACCCGCCTACCGAGCAATACGCCGTGACGCAGTCAGCCGTGAACGCGGCGATCAGCGCCGGCGGCACCGAGTTCGCCGCCGTGGAAATGAAAGCGGCGCAGGACAAGCTCAAGGAAGCCGAGCTGGCCATGCACGATGAAGACTATGAGAAAGCCCGCCGCCTGGCTGAACAGGCCGAATGGGATGCTCGAGTCGCCGAGCGCAAGGCCCAGGCAGCCAAGGCCGAACAAGCGCTGCAGGACGCCCGTCAGGGTGTTCAGGAACTGCGTGAGGAAGGCATGCGTAACGCTCAGTGAGCGGCAAGCCACCCACCCATTTGCTGACAGATCAAAGGATGAACGCCATGCGTAACCACGTCATGATCCCCGCCCTTCTGGCCCTGAGCGTCGGCCTTGCCGCCTGCTCGCACCAACCCAACGCCAACCTGGAATCGGCGCGTAGCAACTATTCCTCGCTGCAGAGCGATCCGCAGGCGAGCAAGGTCGCCGCCCTTGAAACCAAGGAAGCCAAGGAGTGGCTGGACAAGGCCGACAAGGCCTATCTGGACAAGGAAGACGAGAAGAAGGTCGACCAACTGGCTTACCTGACCAACAAACGTGTCGAGGTAGCCAAGCAGACCATCGCCCTGCGTACTGCCGAAGCCGAGCTGAAGAACACTTCGGCGCAACGCGCCCAGGCCCTGCTCGATGCGCGTGATGCGCAGATCCGCAAACTGCAGGAAAGCCTCAACGCCAAGCAGACCGAACGCGGCACCCTGGTGACCTTCGGCGACGTACTGTTCGACTTCAACAAGGCCGACCTCAAGAGCAGCGCACTGCCCAATGTCACGCAGCTGGCGCGTTTCCTCCAGGAGAACCCTGAGCGCCAGGTGATCGTCGAGGGCTATACCGACAGCGTCGGCTCGGCCAGCTACAACCAGGGCCTGTCCGAGCGCCGCGCCGAGTCCGTGCGTCGTGCGTTGATTCGCGCCGGCGTGGAGCCGACTCGTATCGTCGCCCAGGGCTACGGCAAGGAGTATCCGGTTGCGGATAACTCCACCGACTCCGGTCGCGCGCAGAACCGTCGCGTGGAGGTGACCATCTCCAACGACAACCAGCCTGTGGCTCCGCGCTCCGCTACCGGCGCCTGATCACAGCGCTGTAATGAAGAAACCCGCCTGGTGGCGGGTTTCTTTTGATTCTTCGCATATTTTGGGGAAAGTGCGGGTTGACACCGGACTGGCAAGTTTGTGTGCGCATCGCTTGCTGACTTGGCACTATCCATTACCGAGTGCGCTGAGCGTTTGGGTTGCGCCCCTTACGGGCGCCACACCTTTCTTGCTTGCCCAAGAAAGGTGCGCCAAAGAAGGGCACCCCGACATCCGGGTTTCGCTACGCGAAACTTCCCTCGCTCCGGCGCTGCTCCGGGGGCCGGCTTACATGGGCCATCCTTGGCCCATTAAGCCTCTCGCCGCATCCATGCGGCTCGTCCCCTACGCAACACCTCCACTCGGCCTCCTGAAGGGGACCGGGGCGCGAGCTTGTGTAATCTTTGCGCAATTGAAATTGGCGGCGTCTGACTTTGCCTTTGCTCTTCAACTGCGGCGGTACAGACAACGCCCAAGTCCCCTTCAGGAGGCCGAGTGGAATCGCCGTGGAAGGGGTTGAGCGACATGGATGTCGCGAGAGCCGTGATGGGCCAGGGATGGCCCTTCTCGGCATGCCCCTGGAACGGTGATGGAGCGAGGGAACCCCGGTGCAGCCGGGGCCGTATGCAGGGGTGTGTTTCTTTGCTTACTTTCTTTGCACAAGCAAAGAAAGTGAGTCGCCCGTAAGGGGCGAAACCCAGCAGACCAGGCGGCGCACTAATGGATAGTGCTAGGTCATCGACAGCTCACACGTAATTGCCAGTCCGGTGTCAAGCGCATCTTCCCCGCGAGAACGCGAAGAACCTTTCATTTTGGACGCCTGAGCTTACTGCTCCAGCGCCGGAGTCTCTTGCCCCATGCAGCGCACGGCCTGCTTCCTGTTATCCACCAGCACGCCGGTCAGACCTTTCTGCTGCAGGTCGAACAGCACCAGCACGCCGTCGATGCACTGCGCCACCTGATTGGCCGGCTTCAGCGAAATCTTGTAGTCCTCGCCAGGGATGGTCTTGAGCATGGTGAAATCGGACAGCAGCAGGGCATCTTCCGGTTTGGCGAAATGCAGGTAGCCGTAGTACCAGAGCACGCCGATGGTGCCGACGATGCTGGCGACACCCGTGAGGATCAGAGGGATGGGATTGCGTTCGGTCATTGCGGACTCTCTGTTGCGGATTCGGTAGCCGGCCCCGACCGTTCGACGTATGCCTGCGGCGCGGCGAGGAATGCCAGCAGCGATTGACGCCAGGCGGGCTCGGCGAAGGTTTGCACGTGCGGGCCACGGGTCGCCTGAAAGGCGCGTGGCGGGTGCGCAGCTTGATACAAACGCTGGCCATTGGAAAGCGGCACGATCGTATCGTCAACACTGTGATAGATCAGCAAGGGCGTGCCCTGGATTCGATCGATGCTGTGAATCGCGCTGTCGCCGTCCGGCACCAGCCAGGACAGCGGCACCTGCAACGGCCAGGTCAGCCAGCTTTTGCTCAGGGCATAGCGGCCGACATCGCGGTAGCTTGCCGGCACACCATCGAGCGCGATGGCCTGCAAGGTCGACTGGCGCTCTGCATGCTGCGCCAGGTAATGCACGCCGAGGGCACCGCCAAGACTCTGCCCGAGCAGGAACAGCGGTTTGCCCTTGACCTGCGGCGCCTGATCGAGCCAGGTGAAGGCCGCGTCGATATCCTGATAGACCTCGGGCAAACGTGGCTTGCCTTCGGACAGACCGTAGCCGCGGTAATCCAGCATCAGCACCTGGTAGCCCTGCTCCGGCAGCCAATGCACCCCACCCAGGTGCCAGGCCAGGTTGCCACCATTGCCATGCAGGTGCAGCACCGTGCCCTTGACCGCGACGCCAGCCTTGGCTGGCAACCACCAGGCGTGCAGGCGGGTGCCATCGGCGGCGCGCAGTTCAATGTCGCGGTACTCCAGGCCGGCACGCTCGGGGGTGATCGGCAGCCCCGGCTCGGGATAGAACAGCAGGCCGCTGCAACCGACCAGCCACAGGCTGGCCAGCATCAGCACCAGCGCCCTCAGGCTACTTGCCACCGGCGCGTACTTCTTCACGAGCCTGTACGGTCGCTGCATAGACGCGCTCTGCCAGACGCGAGAACGGCAGGCTCTGGATCCATACCGTACCGGTGCCCTTTAGCGTCGTCAGCAGGAGCCCTTCGCCGCCGAACAGCATGCTTTTCAGCCCGCCGGCCAGGGCGATGTCGTAATCGATGCCGCTGCTGAAAGCCACCAGGCAGCCGGTGTCCAGGCGCAGGGTTTCGTTGTTCAGCTCCTTGCGGATTACCGTGCCGCCGGCATGCACGAAGGCCAGGCCATCGCCTTCGAGCTTCTGCAGGATGAAGCCCTCGCCGCCGAAAAAGCCGGCCCCCAGGCGCTTGGCGAAACTGATGCCGATGCTGGTGCCATGAGCGGCACAGAGAAAGGCGTCCTTCTGACAGATCAACCGGCCGCCGATTTTCGCCAGATCGATGGGCACAACCGTACCCGGATAAGGCGCGGCGAAGGCGACCCGCGCCTGGCGCTTGCCGGCGTTGCTGAAGTGGGTCATGAACAGCGACTCGCCGGTGAGCATGCGCTTGCCGACGCTCCACAGTTTGCCCAACAGCCCACTGGACGAGCCGTCGCCCATGCGCGTCTCGAAGCGCACGCCGTCGGTCATGTAGTTCATCGCCCCGGCTTCGGCGATCACCGTCTCGTCGGGGTCGAGGATGATTTCCACCGACTGCGCCGAAGCACCGAGGATTTCGTATTCGAGTTGATGGCTTGCCACGTTCTGCTCTCCGCAATTCCCGGATTTCATCCGGGCTACACCTTGCCGCCTGCTGCCGCTAGAGAATATTGGCGTAGTCGGCCTCGATGCGATCCAGACTCAGGTGATTGAGGAAGTTGGAGAAGCACATCCAGGCCGACAGCGCGTTCATGTCCTGGAACTGCGGCGGCAGGTATTTGGGCGGAAGCACCAGGCCCTCGTCCACCAGCTTGCGCAGAGTGCGCATGTCTTCCAGGGTGGTCTTGCCGCAGAACAGCAGTGGAATCTGCTCCAGCTTGCCCTTGCGCACCGCCAGCTGGATGTAGTTGTAGATCAGGATGAAACCCTTCAGGTACGACAGGTCCTTGGTGAACGGCAGGCCGTTCGGCAAGGAACCGCGGAACACCCGACTGGCGTTGCTGTAGCCGCCTTCCAGGCCATAGCCCTGCTCGCGGAAGAACTCGAATACCTCGAGAAAATCCGCGCCCTCCTCGGCCATGTGGATGGCACGGGTGCGGTTGGTCAGCTTGCGCAGGCGCGTCGGGTAGGAGGCGAAGGCAATCACCTCCATGAGGATCGCCAGCCCTTCCTGGGTCACGGTCGACGAGGGCGGGCCCTTGGCCAGGAAGGTGCAGATCGGCTGGTTCAGACCATTGAGCGTGGTGCCGACATGCACCAGGCCTTCATGCACTTCCAGCGCCTTGACGTCGCGCTCGTTGAAACGCGCATCGCTGCGGATCTTGATGTAATCGGCACCAGCGGCCGCGTCGGCAAGGATGCCGTCGGACTCGAATACGCGAATGGTGTCGTCGCCGAACACCCCGGCCAGACGTTGCTGCAGGATGTTCACCGCGTCACTGGCACCGAGGGTCTTGGCCTCGTCTTCCAGATCGCCACGCGCAGCGATGTTGTTGAGGTAGTCCGAAAGCATCAGGCCGAGATCGGCCAGGGTCGGGTCACCGGCGTGGAAGGCATCGGACGCCGCGCCATAGAGCTCCTGACTGATCAGGCCGAAATCCTCGGTGCCGCGTGCCTCGAGCATGCGGATGACCATGCGGTATTCCTTGCACATGCGCCGCATGATCTGCCCGACCGGGTTGAACTGGCCGAGCTGGCGGGTGATGTCGCGCTCGATGTTCTGGAATTCCAGCTTCTTCGCCGCGGCATCGAAGGCCAGCGGCCGGCTCAGGTAATAGTCGCGGTCCACCGCCGGCGGCTGCTTGCCCTTGGCCTTGAGAAAGCCATCGCGGATGCCGTCGTCCCACTTCACCGCATCGAGCACGCGGATGGGGGTCTGCGCCTCGACGATACGGTCGCTGAGGGCGCGAATGCAGAGTTGATAGTCGTCCAGTTTTTGCTGGCTGTTCATTGCGATTCCTATTCGGCCACTCGCTGGTAACGCGCGACTTCGACGAACAGATCGGCATTGGCCGGGTCGTCGAGGTAGGCGAACACCTTGTCCAGCGGACTGGTGATCAGTGCACCGTCAGCTTCGGGCATGGCGACGGTCTGCCCCTCCAGCAGGCCCTTGTCCATGTCCTGCAGGATGCGCTCGGTATCGAGGTTGTACACCACCAGTTCGTTGTCACGGGTCAATTCGAAACCGGCGATGGCGAAGTTGGCGCCCAGGCTTTTCGGCAGGCCGGCCGAGAGATACCAGCGGCGGCCATGGTGGGCAACGGTAAAGCCGAACTCTTCGAGGCTGCTGACGTTATCCGGGCTGCCTTCGTAGATACGCGCTTCATAGAGGTTGGAGCCGGCTCGGGTGATCTCCAGATACAACTGATCACCCCACTCGTCCTGCCGGGTCCACTCGCCCAGCAGTGGAATGGGCGCGGCCTCGTTGGCCGGGATCGGGTCCTTGAAGGTGACCAGGCAACCACTCAATAGCAGGAAGGACAGGGCGACCATTACGCGCCAGGCTTTCATTACGCTCTCCTTGTGCAGGCCGTTCGACCCGATGATCGACGCTTACAGCCCCAGAACCAGATTCATGTAACGCTTAAGGATGGCCAGCATTCCCTGGCTGTCCAGATGATCCACGCCGTCCAGCAGGCCCTGATACTCCATCCGCACGATGGTGGCCGTCAACAGCACGGCATCCTGCTCGGGCTGGCGCGAGCCGAGCACTTCGAAGAAGTGGGTCACACCCTGCTGGAGAATCTGCCTATGGGCCCGCACCAGCTCACGCAGACGCGGATTGAGCAGCGCCTCCTGCTGGAACGCCTGTTCGGCGATCAGATGATCGCGGCGCTCGCGCAACTGGCGCTGCACATACTGCACCGCCAGCTCGGCGATCTCCTCGGCCAGTTGCCGGCGTGCCTGCTCGCTGCCATCCAGGCGCCCGACCATCTCCTCCAGCGTACCCTGGGTACTGGCCCAGAACGCCCCCATGTGCGCGGCGCTGCGCTCGACGAACTGGGCGAAGGTATCGGTGATCAGGTCATCGATATCCTTGAAGTAGTAGGTGGTGGCCGACAGCGGCACCTGCGCCTCGGCTGCCACGGCGCGATGGCGCACGGCGCGCACGCCCTCACGCACGACGATGCGCATGGCGGCATCGAGAATCGCCTGGCGGCGCTGCTCGCTGCCCTGACGACTGGCCTTGCGGCCCTGGTACTGAACGCTTTCGGCAACGGCATTGGCAGCATGGGAGGCTTTCGGGGACGCAGGTACGGAGCTCACGGTGGATCGTTCCTCTACGCTCTGGTTGTGGCAAGGAGAGTAATGGGTTGGACAGGCAACCAAAAGGCTCCGTTTCGCTTGCCAGCCCGCCACCCGGAGAAATCCCCCCCGAATGCGGGAGTCACAGACAGCAAAAAGCCGCCCGAGGGCGGCTTTCCGTATTGCCGTCAGGCCTGCGGGCGCATATGCGGGAACAGGATGACGTCGCGGATCGACGGCGAGTTGGTCAGCAGCATCACCAGACGGTCGATGCCGATGCCTTCACCGGCGGTGGGCGGCATGCCGTACTCCAGGGCGCGGACGAAGTCGGCGTCGTAGTGCATGGCTTCGTCGTCACCGGCGTCCTTCTCGGCCACCTGGGCGAGGAAGCGCTCGGCCTGATCCTCGGCGTCGTTGAGCTCGGAGTAGGCGTTGGCGATCTCGCGGCCACCGATGAACAGCTCGAAGCGGTCGGTGACGTTGGGGTTCTGGTCGTTGCGACGGGCCAGCGGCGACACCTCGAACGGATACTCGGTGATGAAGTGCGGCTGCTCCAGCTTGCTCTCCACCAGTTCCTCGAAAATCATCACCTGCAGTTTGCCCAGGCCTTCGTGGCCGAGCACCTTGGCGCCGGCCTTCTTGGCGATGGCGCGGGCCTTGTCGACGTCGTTCAGGTCAGCCTCGGTGATGTCCGGGTTGTACTTGAGGATCGAGTCGTACACCGACAGGCGCACGAACGGCTCGCCGAAGTGGAACACCTTGTCGCCATAGGGCACGTCGGTGCTGCCCAGCACGGCCAGGGCCAGCTCGCGGAACAGCTCCTCGGTGAGGTCCATGTTGTCACGGTAGTCGGCATAGGCCTGGTAGAACTCGAGCATGGTGAACTCGGGGTTGTGCCGGGTCGAAACGCCTTCGTTACGGAAGTTGCGGTTGATCTCGAAGACTTTCTCGAAGCCACCGACCACCAGCCGCTTCAGGTACAGCTCCGGGGCGATACGCAGGAACATGGCCATGTCCAGCGCATTGTGGTGCGTCTCGAACGGCTTGGCCGCCGCACCGCCGGGGATGGTCTGCAGCATCGGGGTTTCCACTTCGAGGAAACCGCGCTCGTTGAGGAAACGACGGATGTGGGCGATCACCTGCGAGCGCACGCGGAAGGTGTGGCGTACTTCCTCATTGACGATCAGGTCGACGTAACGCTGGCGGTAGCGCTGCTCGGTGTCGGTCAGACCGTGGTGCTTGTCCGGCAGCGGGCGCAGCGACTTGGTCAGCAGACGCACGTTCTGCATATCGACGTACAGGTCGCCCTTGCCCGAACGCGCCAGGGTGCCCTCGGCAGCGATGATGTCGCCCAGGTCGAAGTGCTTGACCGCTTCCAGTTGCTCGGCCGGCAGGGTCTTGCGGTTGACATAGACCTGCAGACGCCCGGAGGTGTCCTGCAGCACCATGAAGGCGCCACGGTTGAGCATGATACGACCGGCCACCTTGACCGGGATGGCAGCGGCCTCCAGCTCTTCCTTGCTCTTGCCCTCGTACTGTTTCTGCAGGTCGGCGCACAGGCTGTCACGGCGGAAATCGTTGGGGAAGGCAATGCCCTGCTCACGGACGGCAGCAAGCTTTTCCTTGCGCTGGGCAATCAGCTTGTTTTCTTCCTGTTGCAGTTCGTTGTGGTCGAGTTGTTGGTCGCTCATGGTCGCTTTATCTGCCTGGCGTGTCGTACAAAATTTGAGCAGGCGCCGGCTGATCGGCGCCCACGGATGGGTTACTGGGCTTACAGGCCCTGCTTGAGGCTGGCCTCGAGATAGCCGTCGAGGTCGCCATCGAGCACCTTCTGGCAGTCGCTGCGCTCGACGCCGGTACGCAGGTCCTTGATGCGCGAGTCATCGAGCACGTAGGAGCGGATCTGATGGCCCCAGCCGATATCCGACTTGGAGTCTTCCAGCGCCTGCGAGGCGGCGTTGCGCTTCTGCATTTCCAGCTCGTACAACTTGGCCCGCAGCATCTTCATCGCGGTGTCCTTGTTGGCGTGCTGGGAGCGTTCGTTCTGACAGGCGACCACGGTGTTGGTCGGCACGTGGGTGATACGCACCGCCGAATCGGTGGTGTTGACGTGCTGACCACCGGCGCCGGAGGAGCGATAGGTGTCGATGCGCAGGTCGGCCGGGTTGATCTCGATCTCCACCTTGTCGTCGATCTCGGGAGACACGAACACCGCCGAGAACGAGGTGTGGCGACGCGCGCCGGAGTCGAACGGGCTCTTGCGCACCAGGCGGTGCACGCCGATCTCGGTACGCAGCCAGCCGAAGGCGTACTCGCCCTTGATGTGCACGGTGGCGCCCTTGATACCGGCGACTTCACCTTCGGACAGCTCGATGATGGTGGCGTCGAAGCCGCGCTTGTCGGCCCAGCGCAGGTACATGCGCAGCAGGATGTTGGCCCAGTCCTGCGCTTCGGTACCGCCGGAGCCGGCCTGGATGTCCAGGTAGCAGTTGTTCGGATCCATCTCGCCGCTGAACATGCGGCGGAACTCCAGCTTCTCGAGGATTTCGCGCAGGCGCTCGACTTCGGCGACGATATCGTTCACCGCACCTTCGTCATTCTCTTCGGCAGCCATTTCCAGCAGATCCCTGGAATCGGCCAGGCTACCGGTGAGGTCATCGATGGTTTCGACGATCTGCGCCAGCATGGCGCGCTCACGGCCCAGGGCCTGGGCGTACTCGGGCTTGTTCCAGACGCTGGCGTCCTCCAGCTCGCGGTTTACTTCGACCAGACGATCATGCTTGTGATCGTAGTCAAAGATACCCCCGAATTGACTGAGTACGTTCGGACAGGTCCTTGATGGCGTTGAGGATCGGATTGATTTCCATGGTAGTCGGCGCTCGCGGCAAATCGGACGGAAAAGCCGGCGATTATACCCGAGCTGCTAAAGCCTGGCAGCCCGTTCGGGCTGATCAATCAGCGATCTCTGGATCAACGGCGCCGAGAGGTTCGCCAGCATGCGGGCTCAAACGGGTTCGAGTTCGCGCTGCGAGGCAGGCACCACCCGAGACTGGGCGTCCTCCTTGATCATCTGCGCGGCCTTTTCCGCAATCATCAACACCGGCGAGCAGGTATTGCCAGAGACGATGGTCGGCATGATCGACGCATCGACCACTCGCAAGCCGGCGATACCATGCACGCGCAAGCGAGCATCGACCACCGCGCCCTTGCCCTGCCCCATTGCGCAGGTGCCCACCGGATGGAAGATCGTGGTGCCGATCTCGCCAGCCGCGCGCTGCAGGTCTGCCTGACTCTGATACTGCGGCCCGGGTTTGTACTCCTCGGGCCGGTAGCCGGCCAGCGCAGGCGCGGCGACGATGCGCCGGGTCAGGCGAATGGCATCGGCCGCCACCTGCAGATCGCGCTCGTCACTCAGGTAGTTCGGCTGGATCATGGGGGCGACGGCGGCATCCACCGAGGTGATATCGACGCGGCCACGACTATGCGGGCGCAGGTTGCACACCGAGGCCGTAAACGCCGGGAACTCGTGCAGCGGCTCACCGAAGCGTTCCAGCGACAGAGGCTGCACGTGGTATTGCAGATTGGCGCGCGCCTGGCCGGGGTCGGATTTGGCGAACGCGCCCAGCTGGCTGGGGGCCATGGACAGCGGCCCACTGCGCTTGAGCAGGTATTCCAGGCCCATACTCAACTTGCCCCAAGGCGTGGCAGCGATACGATTGAGCGTCTTTACGCCCTCGACGCGGTAGATCAGGCGCAGTTGCAGGTGATCCTGCAGGTTCTCGCCAACGCCCGCCAGCTCATGCTTCACCCCGATACCGAGGCGTTCGAGCAGTGACCGCGGGCCGATGCCGGAACGCTGCAGCAAGGCCGGCGAGCCGATGGCGCCTGCACATAGCGCGATCTCGCGGCGTGCCCTGACCCGCACGACCTGCCCCTGCCAACGCAGATGCAGGGTGCTGGCGCGGCCGCCTTCCAGCTCCAGGCGCTCGGCTTCGGCACCGGTCAACACGTGCAGGTTGGGGCGCTGGCGTATGTCACGGAGAAACGCCTTGGACGCATTCCAGCGCACCCCACGCCTCTGGTTGACCTGAAAGTAGCTGCAACCTTCGTTGTCGCCGCCATTGAAGTCATCGACACTGGCGATACCGCTCTGCGCCGCCGCCGCACGAAAGGCCTCGAGGATCTCCCAGGACAGGCGCTGGCGCTCGACCCGCCACTCGCCATCGCCGCCGTGCAGCACGCTGTTGCCGGCAAAATGATCCTCGGTACGTTTGAACAGCGGCAGCACATCGTCCCAAGCCCACCCCGGATTACCTGCCGCAGCCCAGGCATCGTAGTCGGCGGCCTGGCCACGCATGTAGATCATGCCGTTGATCGAGGAACTGCCGCCCAACACTCGGCCACGCGGGTACTTGAGGCTGCGACCGTGCAGGCCGGGATCGGCCTCGGTGCTGTAGCACCAGTCGGTACGCGGGTTACCGATGCAGTAAAGGTAGCCGACCGGGATGTGGATCCAGGGGTAGTTGTCGCGCCCGCCAGCCTCGATCAGCAACACGCTGACCCCAGGGTCGGCAGACAGCCGGTTGGCCAGCAGGCAGCCGGCCGGGCCGGCACCGACGATCAGGTAGTCATAGGCATCCAGTGGCGCTTGCGACATGGGCATCCTCGCGTGTCGTTCTTGTCTTTGGCCTTCAGCCTAAAACAAGCCGGGCGCGAGGATGAATGATCTTTTGGTCTGATCAGACGCGCTGCAACTCCACCCGCACCTGTGTCTCCAGCTCCCCCTTGAGTGCCGGCGGCAACTGCAGCTGGCGTGCCAGCTCTTCGAGGTAGGCGCGCTCCATGAAGTGCTCCTCGTCCACCATCAGCACGCTAGCCAGGTACATTTCCGCCGCCATTTCCGGTGTGCTGGCGGCGCGCGCGACATCGGCCGGATCGAGCGGCTTGTTCAGCTCGGTGTGCAGCCAGGCTTGCAACTCCGCGTCTTGCGCCAGCTTGCCGAGTTCTTCCTCGATCAGTTGGCGCTCACGATCATCGACGTGGCCATCGGCCTTCGCCGCGGCCACCAGCGCCTTGAGAATGGCCCGGCTGTGCTGCTCGGCCTGCGGTGCCGGCAGGCGATCGAGTGTCTGCGGCTCGACCGGCTGCGCCCCGCCCTGCTGGGCCTGCTGCGCCTGCCAGTTGCCATAGGCCTTGTAGGCCAACACGCCCAACGCGGCCAGGCCACCATAGACCGCCACCTTGCCGCCGACCTTGCGCACCCGTTTGTTGCCCAGCAGCATGGCCAGCGCTGCGCCACCACCGGCGCCTTTGAGCATCGAGCCGAGATCGCTGCCACCGCTCTTGCCTGAACCGCCGCCGAGCAGACCGCCCAGCGCGCCACCAAGCCCGGAAGAGGCGCCGCCACCCTTCTGCTGCAGCATTTCCTGGCCGGATTTAAGCAGTTGATCGAGCAAGCCACGGGTGTTCATCGCGCATTCTCCTGAGGAAATCTCGCCGAGTGTAGGCCTCGGCCGCTGGCCCGGCAGCTAGCTGAATGCTTCCAGATATTACCGTCAGGGCCGCTTGACAGCCGCCTGCGTGGCCAAGCACCATCAGCCGACGATTCACGCAACGGGCTGTTCTTCATGTACGCCACCTTCGACCACCAAGCACTGCTCCCAGGTTCCATTGCCTGCCAGTGCGCGTGCGTCGTCGTTGCCAAGAAATCCAAGAAACAGTCGCTCATTTGACCGGGGCGCTGTCCCGTCAGATGGGCTGACAGGACAAGCGCCAGGTTGTATCTCCCCTCCCGCTCGATTCCCGCCCCCCTCCCTGACGGCGACCAGACGGTCAGTCGCAAGGAGTTTTCGCATGTCCGCTTTTCAAGGTATCTGGGTGGCGCTGGTCACCCCCTTTTATAACGGCGAGATCGATTTCGCCAGCCTCGATCGGCTGACGGCCAAGCTGCTGGAGGACGGTGTCGCGGGTTTCGTGGTCTGTGGCACCACCGGCGAAGCTGCCGCACTGAGCCAAAACGAGCAACTGGCGGTACTGGATGCCGTGCTCCAGCGCGTCCCGGCAGTGCGCGTGATCATGGGTCTGGCCGGTAACCAGTTGAGTGCGCTGCTCGACATGCAACGGGAAATCCAGCGCCGCCCGCTGGCCGGCCTGCTGGTACCGGCGCCTTACTACATCCGCCCATCGCAGGCGGGACTGGAGCACTTCTTCACCACACTGGCCGACGCCGCCGAGGTGCCGCTGGTGCTCTATGACATTCCCTACCGTACCGGCGTGCGTATCGAGCGCGAGACGTTGCGACGCATCGTCCGCCATCCCAATATCCAGGCCATCAAGGACTGCGCTGGCGATGCCGAAACCACCATGGCGTTGATCGCCGATGGCCAGGTGCAGGTACTGGCCGGCGAGGACACGCAGATCTTCAATACCCTGTGCCTGGGCGGCGCGGGCGCCATTTCGGCGTCGGCGCATATTCGCGCCGACCTCTACGTGGCGATGCAGCAGCGCGTGGCGCAAGGCGATCTACAAGGCGCTCGGCAGTTGCACTATCGCCTATTGCCCTGGATGCAGGCGGCGTTCAGCGAGGTCAATCCGGCAGCGATCAAGGCCGCGCTGGCGCTGCAGGGGTTGATCGGTGAGGAACTGAGGGCGCCGCTGATGCCGTGCACGACCGCGACACATGAACGCCTGCAGGAAGTGCTGGCGCGCCTTGCGCCTTAGCGCGGGGCGATATGCGCCACCATCAGTTGCACCGTCTCGTTGCCACGGAACTCGTTGAGGTCGAGCTTGTAGGCCAGCTCGGCCCAGCGCAGGGTCGGGTTGGGCCAGACGTCGCGGTCGATGTTGAAGGCAATGCCGTCGAGCTGCACGCTGCCGCATTCGGTCTTGAGCACCAGTTTCAGATGGCGCTCGCCAACGATGCGCTGATTGACGATCTGGAACACGCCATGAAACAGCGGCTCAGGGAAATGCTGGCCCCAGGGGCCGGCGTTGCGCAGGGCACGGGCCAGTTCCAAGTGGAATTCGGTGGCATCGAGCTGGCCATCGGACAGCAGGCGCCCGGTCAGGTCGTCCTTGCTGAGCTGACGACGCACCTCGGCATCGAAGGCGGCGGCGAAGGCGCCGAAGTTTGCCTGCGGCAACGACAAACCTGCGGCCATGGCATGCCCGCCGAACTTGCTGATCAGCCCCGGATGCCTTGCGGCCACAGCGTCCAGCGCATCGCGAATATGCAGCCCCGGCACCGAACGAGCCGAGCCCTTGAGCATGCCCTCGCCGGCATCGGCAAAGGCAATGGCCGGGCGGTGGTAACGCTCCTTCAGACGCGAGGCGAGAATGCCGATCACCCCCTGGTGCCAGTCCGGCTCGAACAGGCACAGGCCGAACGGCATGTCCTCCACGGACAGATCCTTGAGCTGAGCCAGCGCCTCGCGCTGCATGCCCTGCTCGATGGCCTTGCGATCCTGGTTGAGCTGATCGAGCTGCACCGCCATGTCGCGGGCCAGCGCCTCGTCATCGCAGAGCAGGCATTCGATACCCAGGCTCATGTCGTCCAGACGACCGGCCGCATTCAGCCGCGGGCCGAGGATGAAGCCCAGGTCGGTGGAGGTGATACGCCGATGATCGCGCCCAGCCACCTCCAGAATCGCGCGCAGCCCTGGCCGCGCGCGACCGGCACGGATACGCGCCAGGCCCTGGTGCACCAAGATGCGGTTGTTGGCATCCAGTGGCACCACGTCGGCGACGCTGCCCAGCGCGACCAGATCGAGCAGCTCGCCCAGGTTCGGCTCCGCACGGCTGGCGAACCAGCCGCTCTCACGCAGGCGAGCGCGCAGTGCCAGCAGCACGTAGAACATCACCCCGACGCCAGCCATGGCTTTGCTGGGGAAGGTACAGCCCGGCTGATTGGGATTGACGATGGCATCGGCAGCCGGCAATTCCGGTCCAGGCAGGTGGTGGTCGGTGACCAGCACCTTGAGCCCCGCCGCCTTGGCCGCCGCAACGCCATCGACGCTGGAGATGCCGTTGTCTACGGTCAGCAGCAGGTCGGGTTTACGTTCTAGCGCCACGGCGACGATTTCCGGGGTCAGGCCGTAGCCGTACTCGAATCGGTTCGGCACCAGGTAGTCCACATGCGCCGCGCCGAGCAGGCGCAGACCGAGCACGCCGACCGAGCTGGCAGTGGCGCCGTCGGCATCGAAGTCACCGACGATGAGGATGCGCTGGCGCTGCGTAAGCGCCTCGACCAATAGCTCGACCGCCGCGTCGATGCCCTTGAGCTGCTGGTACGGGATCAGCCGTGCCAGGCCCTTGTCCAGTTCCTCGGCGGATTGCACGCCACGGGCGGCGTAAAGGCGGGTGAGCAGCGGCGGCAGGTTGCCCAGATCGGGCAGCTGTGCGGGTAAGGGACGGGCTTCGATACGCATGGGCGAGGTGTCGTTTTTTCAAGATGGGATGGTTTTCTCCCCTCTCCCGCTTGCGGGAGAGGGGCCGGGGGAGAGGGCTGCCCGGGGATATGATGCAAACCTGATCTGCCCTCTCCCCAGCCCTCTCCCATAAATGGGAGAGGGGGCGAATGGTGTTACGGCTTCAACGCTGGCCAGCCAACCACTCCAGCAGGATTTCATGCTGACCACGCTCGTCGGTCACGAACAGCTCGCCATCGCTAATCATCACGCTCCAGGACAGCGAACGCGGCATGTCCAGCGCCAGGTCGGCCAGCGCCTCCTGGCCCAGGCCAACCACGTTGATGTTCTTCAGGCTGCGCACCGGATCGAGACACTTGGCCTGCCACACGCGCAGGTTGCCGTAGGCCACCAGGCTGAATTTCTCGGTACGCCGCGAGCACCAGGTGATGCGCTCGCTGTCCGGCTGGCCGACCTCGATCCAGTGCAGCACGCGATCGTCCAGGCTCTTTTCCCACAGCGCCGGCTCGTCGACATCCGACAGACCACGACCGAACGCCAGTTGCTCGTGATAGAACAGCGCATAGGCGATCAATCGCGCGGCCAGGCGCTCTTCGGTTTCAGAAGGGTGGCGGGCGACGGTGAAACGCAAGTTCTCGTAGACGCTGCGATCCATGTCGGTGAGGTTCAGGTCGATTTTGTAGGTGGTCGATGGCAGGGCCATGGCGGGCTTCTTGGCTGATCGGGAAGGCGGCAAGTCTACCGCGATTAGCCCACCTCTGCCCCGCCCACTGAACCGTCGGCGTCCCCCTGGTAGATCTCGACCCTATTACGCCCGTCACGTTTGGCCTGGTACAACGCCTTGTCAGCCAGGTTCAGCAGGTACTGCAGGTCATAGGTGCCCCACTCCACCGCCACCAAGCCAATACTCACACTCTGTTCACGGCCCTTGGGCGCCAACGCGGAGAAACCGACACGGATACGCTCGGCCAGCGCCAGCGCATCGGTAGCGTTGCCGTCGATCAGGCAGGCGAACTCTTCGCCACCGATACGCCCGAACACGTCGCTACGGCGCAGGCTCTGGGCAACACCGGAGGCAAAGGCCTTGAGCACACGGTCGCCCTCCTGATGGCCGAGCTCATCGTTGATCGCCTTGAAATGGTCCAGGTCGAAGGACAGCAGCGCCACGGGGCGGCGCTGACGCTGACACAGGCTGAGCAGGCGCTCGCCCGCCTCGAAGAAGGCGCGCCGGTTGCCGACGCCGGTCAACTCGTCGGAATACGCAGCCTGACGGAATTGCTTTTCAGCACGCTCCTTGACCATCGACAGCAGCATGAAGGCGATGCCGACGGCGTACAGCATGCTTTCGATCAGCACGAGGGTGAACAGCGGGTTCGACTGAATATCGCCGTAGCCGGTCATGCCGGGGCCAAGGAACATGCGCGCCAGCAGAAACATCAGGTGCAGGCTGACAAGCACTGCCATGGGCACCACCGATACCTCGAGCCTGAGCCGAGCCCGCCAAAGCTCGACCAGCGCGGCCAGCAGATACAGACTGGCGATCAGAGTATGCACGGCGACCCGCGCCGCCAGGCTGTTGTAGAAGGTCGGCCACAGACACAGCAGCGCCCAACATGCGGCACCCGCGCAGACCCAGGGATAGGATGGCGCGCGACCGCAGAACACGCGCATCACCGACCAATTCATGGCAATGCACAGCAGCAGCACGATATTGCCCAGCACGATGGGCACCCAATCGAAGCTGCCACCGCGCAGGGCATTGAGCACCAGCCCCAGGGCGGCCAACAGCATCATCGCGCCCGTCCATAACAGGGCCCGCTGCTGGCGCCCCTGCGACCAGCTGAAGATCAACAACACCCCACACAAGCTGATCACCGCCGTGCTGGCAACTAACAGGGTGGGCAGGTGCAACTGCAACATCAACATCGAAGAGCTTCCAAGGCTTTTCAGTAAGCCTTCCTGACCTACCAGACATGGCCTGTACGATAGCTGAAAGCCGCTCCGAGAACACGGTCAAAGCCTCGCCAGTATCGCCTCCAACACCTGCTGCGGCGCCTCGTGCCAGAGGCCGTAGCTCAGTGGCAGGGTTTCCAGGCCAGCGCGTGTCAGTACCAGATAGCGCTCCAGTTCGAGGAAGCCCTCGCCCTCCCCCGGAAAACCGATCAGGTCGATGGCCAGGCACTTTTCGCCACGGCGGCAGAACAGATCCAGCACCTGGCCAGCCAGCGGATAATGGTTCCAGACGCTGACGCCCTGGGCCTGCAGTGCTTCGCACAGGGTCTGTCGCGCCGCATCGGTGGCGCCGGGTTGCCAGAGCGCGCCGGGCTTTTCGAGGTACTCCAGATAACGGCGCAGCAGGTGCGTAGCCGGCAACTGGCGCTCGTCGCCGCTGAACAGCAGCACCTGGCGCTCGCGGGCGCGGGTGATGGCGACGTTGAACAGGTCGGCGCGGTTCAGGTACGCCGCAGCCTGGCTCGACTCTCTATCGACGGCGAAGCTGAGGATCATCAGGTCGCGCTCCTCACCCTGGAAACCGTAGGGCGTATCCACCAGCAGGCGGAACTCGCGCAATCGTTCCAGCGGCAGGGTTTCGCCGATGCGCAGACGGATGCGCTCGACCTGATCACGAAACGGCGACAGCACACCGATGCTGGGCTTGAGCGGGCTGCCCTGGTACTCGGCCAGATGCGCCGTGATCAGCGCCAGCACGCGCTCGACCTCCGCCTCGTTGACCCCATTGCGCCCGCGCTGGCCTTCGATGCGCAGCAGTTGCAGGCTGTCGCAGGCATCGAAGCCTGGGCGCTCCTTCATCACCCGCAGACGCTGGTCGTAGAACAGCTCGTTGCTGAAGCGAATCAGCGCCGGGCGGCTGCGAAAGTGTTCGTCGAGAAACACCACGGCGTCCTGGCTGGCCAGTTGCAGGCCGACCAGATCCAGCACGCTGTTGTCACGGTAGCTCCAGGCCTCGCGCGCCTCGGGCTGCAGGCCGGCGCGCTGCAACAGCTGGGCCTCGCGCACACGGGAGAGAAAGGAGATGTGCCGCAGCTGACGTGCATCGCCGGTCACCACCGCGCGTTTGCAGCGCTGGAAGGCCGGCAGCGCCGAAGCGATATCGCACTGGGTCGCCTCGTCCATCACCATCACGTCAAACAGTTCCGGGCGCAGCGGCAGCAGCCGATGCAGCTCGTCAAGCGTCACCACCCAGATCGGGAAGGCCGCGAGCAGGCGCGCCGGGTCGATATCCTCGAACAGGGCTAGTTGGCGCTGCGAATTGCGCGCGCGGATGGCCTGGTTGTAGCGCACGAACAGCCCACGGTCGGTCATCAACAGGCGCTTGAGCGCCAGGCTGCGGTGGCTGTTGAGGTGCTCGCGACTGAGCGACTGACGGCGCCGCTGACAATCGCGCAACTCGTCCAGCAACACCCAGGGCCAGACGCTGTTACCGATGCGCTTGCGTACCCAGGGCACCTGCAGCCAGCGTTGCCAGAACGCCAGACTGCCGCGTTCGGCACGCAGCAGCAGGCGACTCCAGCGCACAGCCTGCTCGCAGCGCTTGCGAAAATCAGCCGACAGGCGCACCTCGGCCTGGGTCAGCACCTCCAGCTCGCTGCGTTGACGCGCCTCCAATTGCTCGGAAACCTCGGAAATCTCGCCCTGCAGCATGCGCTGCAGTCGCTCGCGCAGGGCCTGGCGCAGGCTCTGGCCGTCGCCTTCGAGCACACCGTCACGCAGGCCGAAATCCTCGCGCAGCTTGTGCGCGATGACCCGCACCGCCTGCGCGCTGCGGCTGACCAGCAGCACGTTCTCGCCCTGCAGGTAGCGATCCAGCGCCAGGGCCGCCAGGCTGTAGCTCTTGCCGGTACCGGGTGGGCCGGAAATCTGGCTCAGTGGATAACGCGCGGCATTTTCCAGCGCTCGGCATTGAGCGGCGCTGAGCTGCGCAGGCAGGCGCTGCGGCGTGCTGATCGAGCCAGTGGCCTGCACGGCAGACGCTTCACCGAGCAACTGCAACAAGGCCGGCGAAAGCTGCTCGGCCTCCTGCAGCAGTTGCAGCTCATGGGCAATGCCGCGACTGCCGCTGCCGCGCGGCACCAGGGCGACGAAGGCACCGGCCTGCAGCGACAGGCTGCGGCGACGCTGAGCCTTGGCCAAGGTCTCGACATCTGCCAGCTGCGGGAACCCCGCCGCCTCACTGACTTCGCCCACCTGCGTATTGCGCTCTACCCAGGCCAGCAACTGCCCAAGGGTGGCGACGTCCAGCCTGCCTGTCGGCAGCGGTAATCCATCGAGGCTATCGCTGCCGCTCTCATCGAACAGACGGCGCAGCAAACGCCAGTTGCCATGGGCGCGCTGCACGTCGATGGCGAGCATCTGGCTCTGCCCGTCGGCCGTTGCCTGCAGGTTAGCCTCGTAATAGAACAGCGGGCCACAGATCGCCTGCGAGGCGCCGCTTTCCAGCTGCAGCCGGCCACAGATCGGCAGCACGCCGTAGACCAGTTGCAGTTCGCGTTGATACAGCGCCTGCGCCTCGGCCAGGCTGCGGCCCAGCTCGGCGGACAATGGCAGCAGCGGTATACCGCCGCTGGCCAGCTCCTCGCGCCCATCGAGCCAGGCCCAGCGGCTGGCGGGCAGCTTGCTCAGGTTGTCCAGATCCAGGTCGCGGCTGTCGGCCAGGTAGCAGCTGCGATAGAAGCCGAGCAACTGGCGGGCATGAGGGTGGTGAGCCATCAGTTACCTGCGTAACGCGCCCAGAGCGCGTCGAATTCACGACTGTAGGCAGCGACCAGTTGTGGATGGTCGATCACCAGCAGGTTTTCCTCGTTGCTGGTGGTGGCGCTGCGCGTCCAGTTGAAGCTGCCGTTGAGCAGCAGGCGACCGTCGAACAGGGCGAACTTGTGGTGCATATGGAAGGGCCCGGCGTCGATACGCAGCGGCACGCCCTTGTCGCGCAGCCACTGGATATCGCTGCCCTCATCGAACTGTTTTTCGTTATCGCTGATCACTCGCACGGCGATACCACGCTGGTGGCAGGCGAGGATTTCCTCGCTGAGCTGATCATCGGAGATGGTGTAGACGCAGATATCCACGCTGCTGCGTGCCTGGCGGCACAGCTCGCGAATCTTGCGCCGGCAGCTCTCGCCGGGGCTGAAGTGCGCCGTGGCGTGTTCCACACGCGGCGCGCTGCCAACGCTGTCGAGGGTCTTGACCACCTGCTCCAGCCACTTCAGTACCGGCTCGACGTTCTCCGGCTCGCGCATCAGCTCACGCGCCAGGGCGAAGGCGCGGTTGCGCATGAAGCGCACCTGGTCAGTACTCAATTCGCTGCCCAGTTGGCGCAGCTCGTCGCGCTCCTCGTTGCTCAGACGCAGATCGGCCAGGCTGTCACGCAGTTGCTGGTCGAGGCGATTGAAGTCCATGAAAAATCCCTTTTATCGATGGTTGCGGCGAGGGCGAGACAAGGCGGCATAGAGAACGCCGCAAAAAGCCCCCGCCAGGTGGTATTCGAAGGAAACACCGGCACGCGGCAGCAGGCCGAAGAACCAGCCGCCGTAGAGGAAGAACACCAGCACCGCCAGTAACAGGTCGAGCAGGCTGCGTTCGAACCAGGCCCGCGCCAGCAAAAGGCCCCAGAAGCCGAACAGCCAGCCACTGGCGCCGACGTGCAGGCCGGTGCGGCCGAACAGCCAGACCAGCACCCCGCTGCCGATGATGATGAAGGCGCTGGCGACGAAGAAATCGCGGCGCGAGCGCAGCAGAACCAGGCTGCCGAGCACCAGCAGGCCGCTGAGGTTGCTGAGCAGATGCGCCCAGCTGCCATGCAGCCAGGGCGCGAGCAAGATGCCCGGCAGTGCCTCGATATGCCGGGGCACCAGGCCCCAGAGATTCAGGGCGCCACCCAGGGCGCCATTGGCCAGTTGTATCAGCAGCATCGCGCCGCTGATCACCAGCAGTGGGCGCAGCTCAACCAGCCAGCCTCGCCTCACGGCGCCTCGTCGTCCGCGGCATCGCTACGCTGCTGATGGCCGAGCAACGTGCCGAGGTCGCGCAGTTGGGTGGAGATTTCCAGCATGCGGTTGTGGGTGCGCAAATCGATGTCGATCTTCTTGTCCATCGCCTTGATCAGCGGCAGGAAGCTGTTTTCCAGACTATCGGCCAGGCTTTCGAGCAATTTTTGCGTGCCCGGCTGAGGCGGCGCAACCACCTCCACCTGCGGGCGCAGCTTGCCCAGATTTTCCAGTCCGGCCAGCAACTGCTGCCAGGGAATGCTCGGCGTCTCGCCGGCCGGTTTAGCGGTAGCGCCCAGACCGCGCACGCTTTCCACCAGGTCGTTGAGCTGCGCCACCACACGCCCACCGACATCGCTGTCGCTGCCACCCATGGCCTTGTTGCGCATGAAGTCGCGCTTGATCTGCGCCCAGCGCTCGGCCTGCTCGGGCGTCTGGTTGCCGCGCAGTTCGGCGAGCTTGAGCAGGTTCTCCTCGGCGCCGGTGGTGAGCAGCTGCGACTCGCCCTGATAGTGGTCGGCAATCAGTTGCAGTAGCTCGGCATCGTTCATCACCGCGCTGATCTTCTCCGCCATCTTGTTCATGTTGCGATAGCTGCCCTGCAGCTTGAACGGCGGCTCGGTGCGGTAGCTGTCGGCCTGCGCAGCGCTGACGATGTACTGCTGGTTGACCCGACCGACCACATCGCGCACCTGCATCAGACGCTGCAGGGTCGAGGTGATCTCGTTGATCTCGGCGGCGCTGTAAGTGTGGCTCAGCTCGTTGGCCGAGAACGGCTTGCCCTCGGCCTTGGCGACGAAGCGATACACATCGGCCATGTCGCGGGTGGCCAGCGGCGCCAGCACCGGGTTGGAGGTCAGGCTGTTCTCGATATAGCTCAGCGCGAAGGCTTCCTGCATGCCGCCCAGGGTGTCGCCGAGGTTGTAGATGTCGGCACGGTTGGCGAGCATGTCGGGGATCTTGAACACATCGCCAGACTCGGTGTACGGGTTGCCGCTCATCACCACGCAGAACTTCTTGCCGCGCATGTCGTAGGTCTTGGTCTTGCCCTTCCACACACCTTCGATACGCCGCGTGCCGTCGCACAGCGAGATGAATTTCTGCAGGAATTCGGGGTGGGTGTGCTGGATGTCATCGACATAGAGCATCACGTTGTTGCCCATTTCCAGCGCCAGGTTGAGCTTTTCCAGTTCCTGGCGCGAGGTGGCGTCCGGCGCCTGCGCCGGGTCGATGGAACGTACCTCGTGGCCCAACGCCGGGCCGTTGACCTTCATGAAGATCAGGCCGAGGCGGTGCGCCACGTATTCCATCAGCGTGGTCTTGCCGTAGCCGGGCGGCGAGATGAGCATCAGCAGGCCCATCAGGTCGGTGCGCTTGTTCTCGCCAGCGGTGCCCATCTGCTTGGCCAGGTTGTCGCCGATAAAACCCAGGTACACATCGTTGATCAGCTTGTTGCGCACGAACGACGACAACGGCCGTGGCTTGAATTCGCTCAGACGCAGTGCATCGCGCTCGCGGTTGATGACTTCCTGGCGTAGCGCCTGGTAGCGCTGCAGTTGCGGCACGAAGTGATCCAGGTGCTGCTGCAGGCGCGCGAAGTAGTCGTCTATGGCCAGCAGCAGCGTGCCGTCCTGCACACGCGGATGATCGCCGAGCAGGCCGCTGACGGTGAAACGCAGATCGACCTCGGTGAAACGCCGCGGGAATTCGTCATCCAGCAGGCTGACGGCGATCGCTTCGGGCACGTAGTCGGCCAGCTCGGCCATGCTGGCGTCCTGCGCGCACAGGCCGTCGAACCAGGTCTGCGCCAGCAACCAGCGCTGCACCGGGCGGCCACGCAGGTTGTCCAGCGCGGCGCGGTAGTCGTCCCAGACATGGCTGGCCTGCATGCGCTGCTGCAGGGTGTCGAGCAGTTGCCGGGCATACTTGCTGAAGCTGAACTCGATGGGCTTGGCCGCCAGTTCCTCGACCAGATAGGCCGCTGCCGCCTGGCGCTGCGCCGCGTCCACTGGCAACGGGTGCTGAGCGAGGAAGCGCTGCATGGCCGCGTCGATCTCTTCGCGCAGGCGCTGCACGCCATCCTCGCTGCCGAACAATTGGCGCAGGTGCAGGCTGCTGCGCGCCCGCTCCGGCCACAGCTCGGCCTCGATGTCCTGCCCCCAGCGGTTCCAGAACAGCGCGGCAAAGCCCCGCGCCGCCGGCGCGTAACGCAGCAGCCCGGCGCTTTCGCGAAGCGGCAGCAATTGGGCGAGGATCAGCGCGGCGTCGTGGTCATGGATGCCCTTCTCGTAGGCATCCTTGTAGCGCGGCACGGCGAAGTCGCGGATCAGGCGAGTCAGGGTTTCCGGCTGCGCCAGGTGGGTCTTGAGCAGATCCAGGCTCAGGCCTTCACGGCCGGCCACGGCGGCGTCGAGCACCAGGCCGGCGAGGTATTCGGCGCGGTACAGCGAGGGCGACTCGGATTCCAGCGACACCTGCCAGTAATCGCGCAGGCCGTCCAGCGTCTCGTCATGCAGCGGTTCGAGGAAATCGGTGCCGGTCAGGTGCAGATAGAGCTGATCACCACGTGGCATCAGGGTCAGGTCGAGTTCCTGGGTATTGACGCTGAAGCGATGGCGCGGGCCGAGCTTGATGACGTTGCCGCCCTCCTCGAACAGCTCGCTCTTGTCGCGCAGGGCGCGCACCGCCTGGTCGCGGGCGGCCTTCAGGCGCGCCTCGACATCATCGGCCTTGACGCTGTCCTTGAGCTCGCGCAGGCGCTCGGCCATCTCGCGCAACTTGAGGATCAGCGGATCGGCGGCGAAGAAGGCATTGAGCTCTTCCATCTGAGTCAGGCGCGCAGTGCGCCGGCCCAGGCTGTCGAGGATGCGCCGGGCGGCATCGAGCACGCCCTGGGCACGGCGCTGGCGGTCGTCGAGCAGGCTCTGCTTGTGCGACTCGAAGGTCTCCAGCAGCTCTTCGCGCTTGCCGAGGATGTCGCTGAGGAACTCCTCGTGATCACCGAACTGGCTTTCCAGCTCTTCGAGCTGCACCAGCAGGCGCGACAACTGTTCGTCGCACTTCTCCGGGTCCTGCGCCAGCGCCAGGGCGTTCGTGATGCCCTGGCTGAACAGTTTGAACTGGGCGCCGAACTGCGCCACCGTCTCGGCCGAGCCCAGGCCCTTGCGCCGCTGCTCGGCACGCGCCTTGGCCTGGTTGAGGTGGGCGTAGACCTCGGAAATCGACTCGACGATGGCGGTGCGCTGGGTGGCGTCGTCGATCTTCAGCGAGGCCATCAGGCTGGAGAGCATGTCCAGGTTGCCGGCCATGGCCTGCATCTCGGCCAGCGGCTCGTTAAGTTGGGTGACGCTTTCGGCCTTCTGCGCCAGGCCATCCAGTTCGCTCAGACGCTGTACGTAGGGCTGCAGCGCGGCGTCGCTGGCGAGGAAGGCGGAAGTGGCAGTGGCCACGCGCTCCTGCGCTTCCAGCAGTTCGGCCTCCATGGCATCGATACGCGCCACGTCGATGTAGCGGTAGTCGCGGATGGTCAGCAACTGGCCGCGTTGGGCATTGATGCCATTGAGCGCTTCGACGAAGTGCTGCACCTCGTCCCAGCTATCCACCAGCAGGCCGGAGAGCAGGCTCTTCTGTCGCGTCTCGGCCTCGGCCATGGCCCGGGCGGACTGCTGGCGGATGCTCTCGACCTTCTCGAATTCATCGAGCACCAGCTCGCCAGTGGCGGCAATCTCACGCAGCAGAGGCGCCAGCTCGGCGCACTGGGCGTCACCCAGCCAGTGGTAGACATCGAACAGGCGACGGGTGTTCTGGCACAGCTGGGTGTAGCGCGCCACCGACACTTCGCGGTTGTCGATCTCGCGACTGAGGCCCAGCAGGTCGGACACGCCGCGTACCAGCTCGGCGTTGCCGATGCGCCCGAAGAAGCCGCTGCGCGCCGGCTGGCGGGCGGCGTAATCGTCGCTCTCGAACGGCGTCTGCCAGATCTGCATTGGGTGGATGCGAGTCGGCTCGCTGCCCTCGGCGGAGAAAATCACCATGCGCCCGTCTTCCAGGCGCGCGTAGCCGTGGCCGAAGATCGGGTTGTGCAACTGGCGGTTGATCATGTTGTAGGTGAACAGCGCCGAGCGGCCTTCTTCCGGGTGGTAGAAGATGTACTGCACGTCCTCGCCGTTGGGTGAGCGCACCGAGCGCTTGAAGCGCATGCCGCCCATAGGCTGTTCGAAGGTCTTGTACTCGCCGCTCTGCAGGTAGTAGCCGCCGGGGAAGATGATGCCGTGGTCTTCCGGTAGCTGTACACAGGCCAGGCCGATGGCGTCGATGCGCTCGACCTTGCTGGTCAGGCTGTTGAACACCAGGTAGCGCCACTGCTCTTCGCGGTACGGCAGGATCTTCAGCAGGATCAGGCTGCCCAGGCGGGCGTATTCGATCTGCGCATCGTCCAGCGACTGGGTCTTGTCCACCACCGGCTCGCGGTAGATACCCAGGCCATCCTGGGTGTTGTTCTCGACCTTGATGGTGAGGTCGCCGCCGATGGTCTCGACGAATACGGTGTCGAGAATGTTCATGTGCGGATGGCGGCCGGTGACCACCATCTCGCGGGACGTCTTCTGCCATTCGAAATCGAATGGCGCTGGCAGCGCGATATCGCGCTCGCCACGATTATCGATATAACGCACTTCGCGCCCATCGACGGAGATCGACCAGCGGAACACGCGGATATCGCTGACCCGCTCGCCGATCTGGAAGCTCGCCAGCAACTTGCCGTCGCGGATGGCCAGTTGCAGCAGGCGGGTGTTCTTGTAGTAGGTGTACAGCTCGTTGAAATCGGCGACGAAACTGGCCTGAGCGAGGAAGCTACCCTCCAGCGGCACCGGCTCGGCGTCGTAGCCTTCGGCACCCTCGACCAGGCGATAGAGGGAGAACACATCGGCGACCGAGGTTTCCTTCTTCAGGCCCATGAACACGTTGTAGCCGAACAGCAGGCAGTCACCGACCTGGACGATATCGCGGGCGATGCAGTTGTTCTCGGTGCGGATGCGCACCCGACCAATGGCTTCCATGGCGCTGCTGCCGAACTCGGCCAGGCGCTGGCCGTTGAGCGTTTCGGTCAGTGCGCGCAGGCGCTGGCCCTGCTCCTGCAGGCGCTTGTGCAGCACCTCGTAGGCGCCGCCTTCGGCGACGGCCTTGTCCAATACGTCCTGTGTTTGTGCGTCCGACATCGTGTTCTTCCTGGATATTCGGCATCGAGCACCCTCGCCTGTTCAGCCTGGCAAGGGAACTGGGAATGCGGGTGGCGCTTGCGCGGCGAAGCTCGGGCCGCAGCAATCTGGCGTGCAGCGGATGGGCGAACCCATCCGGCAAGTCAGGCGCCGATCTTCTTCTCGACGATGGCGATCTTGTCGCGCAGTGCTGCGTCGATCTCTTCGGGTCGAACCTGGGCAATGATCTTGCGCAGCACCCGTACTTCGTTGTCGTCGATCACGCCGTCACGCTCGGCGATCTCCAGCAGACTCTTGAGCTCCTGCGCATCCAGACGACCATCGTTGCTGAAGCACTGGATCGAGCGGAAGGTCATCTCCAGATAGTCTCGTGGCTCTGACATCACGTATTCCCTGATTGATCGAAATTAGGTGGCCATGTACCGGGGCTCGGGCAACGGTTGTCGCGACTGAAGCCCCACCCACAATGAGTAGTGGTGGGCTGAAGCCCACCCTACAGGCAAGGTGCTCAGGCCTGCTCCGGGCCTGCGCTCGGTGCGACCGGCTGAGCTGCAGCCGCCTTACCGGCCAACAGGCGCGACAGCACGTCCTGCACCACCGGGCTCTTGCCGACCACGCCTTCGATGGCCTTGCCAACCGACAACGACTTGGCGAACGAGTTGAAGAAGTCGCCTTCGCCGCCGACGATCTCGATCTTCGCCTTGGCCAGCGCGGTGGCCAGCACTTCGGCCTGATCCTTGGCGATGTCCTTGTTCGCAGCGATAGCGGCCATGGCCTCCTCGAAGCTCTTCTCCAGCTGCATGCGGAACTCTTCGTGGGCACGGGCGTTGTCGCTGAGCGAATCCAGCGCGCCGAACTTCTTGCCCAGACCTTCGGCTTCGGCGTTCAGACGCTCCAGCAGCACCTGCGCCTCGGCCATACCCAGGTCCTGGGTGGCCTTGGCCTTGGCGCTGCCGAGTTGCTCTTCGCCGCGCGCCTGGGCGCCGAGTTTCTCTTCCAGCACCTTGGCGTCGGCCAGGCCGTCTTTTTCCTTGGCAGCCGCTTGTGCTTCGATGACACGCGCCTGCGCCAGACCTTTTTCCTGCTCGCCCTTGGCTTCGGCGATCAGGCGCTCGGCCTGTACGCGAGCCTCGGCCAGACCTTCCTTCTCTTTCGCCGCGGCGGTGACTTCACGCACGCGTGCATCGGCCAAGCCAGGTGCAGCGCGCTCGGCTTCGATACCTTCGGCCAGTTTCTTCTTCGCTTCGGCGCTCTTGGCCGCCGCTTCCAGCTCGGCCTGGGCCAGGGTGTTGATTTCCACTGCCTTGTGCTTGGAACGAGTCTCGTCGGCTTCTGCCTGCTTGACCTGGCGCACCAGCTCCTGCTCGGCTTCGGCCTGGGCATTGAGCACGGTGACCTGCTTGAGGCGCTCTGCCTCGGACACTTCACGCACTTCCTTGATGCGTTCTTCTTCCTGGGCCACGGTCTTCTCCACCGCCACGCGCTCGCGCACCACGGCGGCGATATTCTTGCGCTCTTCTTCCAGCGCCTTTTCCTTCTCGATGCGCTGCAGCTCGACCTCGCGCTCGCGGGAGACCACTTCCAGATCCTTGGCGCGGGTGACCTTCTCCACCTCGATGACCACGGCACGCTGGCGATTCTGCTGGGCCACCTCCACTTCGCGCTGGTGGTTCTCGGCGCGGATGTCCAGCTCCTGCTGGGTCTGGATTCGGGCCTGCTCGGCCTTCAGGCGCTCTTCCTCGCGTACCTTGAGGGTTTCCGCTTCCTCGCGGGCACGGATGGTCTCGATCTCACGCTTCTGGCGCGCTTCGGCATCAGCCTGCTGGCGCTCCAGCGACAGGGTCGCCTCGCGGGTTTCGACGTTCTTCTTCTTGATCGCCAGCTCTTCGTTGCGCTCCAACTCGTTGGTGATGACGTTCTGCGCGGCAGTCAGCTCGGTGATCTTGCGGATACCTTCGGCGTCGAGAATGTTGCTCGGGTCCAGCGACGCTTTGGAGGTCTGCTCCAGATAGTCGATGGCCACGTCTTCCAGCACGTAACCGTTCAGGTCGTTGCCGATCACTTCGACGATGCGATCACGGAAGTCCTGGCGATTCTCGAACAGCTCGACGAAATCGAACTGCTTGCCGACGGTCTTCAGCGCTTCGGAGAACTTGGCGTTGAACAGTTCGTTGACCGCCGCACGATCGGAGGCACGATCCACGCCAATGGCCTTGGCCACCTTGAGCACGTCTTCCTGAGTCTCGTTGACGCGCAGGTAGAACGCCACAGTGATGTCGGCACGCATGTTGTCGCGGCAGATCAGGCCGTCCTTGCCGCGACGGTCGACTTCCAGGGTGATCAGGGAGATCTTCATGAACTCCTTGAGGTGGATCACCGGGTACACCAGGGAGCCGGTGAAGTGCACCTTGGGCGTCGAGCTCATGTCGTTGACAATCAGCGCGGTGCCTTGTGGAACCTTGATGTAGAAGGCCTTGAACAGGGCGATCAGGGCGATCACGAAAAGGACGACCAGCCCTGCCCCGACGATGAAGGGGATGAGGTTTTCCATTACAGCTTCACTCCTTTGCTAATTGTGCAGGCAGGTTCGGCATATCCTGCCTGCCCTCTGTTACGTACGGATGGTCGGCTAGACGCCACGAAACTCTTCTTCGGTAATGATGCGATAGGCGTGCTCGGCCGCCAGGTATTCCAACAGCACCACACGGTCGCCGCGCTTGAAGCCCAGTGCCTCGTCGGCGCGCACGCGCAGAATCAACCCGGCGCCGCCGTCCTCCAACACCGCCTCGCCATGGCTGGCGGTGACGCGGCCGCTGCGCACCACCGCCACCTGGCCCAGCACCGATTTGCTGCTGATCGCCTCGACCTTGTGAAACAGCGGGCGTAGCGGCCGGCAGATCGCTGCGCACAGAGGCGCTGCCACCACGAAGGCGCCAGCGATGACCACCAGCCCCAGCGGGTAGCGCAGAATGCCCAGCGGCAGGTGGCGCAGCAGCCACAGTTCGACGAAGTAGCAGATGAACCAGCCGAAGAAGAACAGCAGCGTCAGCACCAGGGTAACTGGCACGCCGTCGAGCTTGAGCTTGTAGAGCAGGCCAGCGAGGCCTTCGGTCTGGCCGCCTTCCATCATCGAGTCGGCCTCGACATCAAGCAGGTCGACCTCGAGCAGGCCGGCGGCGACCACCAACCAATAGATGACCGCCACGCACAGCAGGAAGCTGTAGATGGCGGTGGGGAATGACAGAGCTGTCTGCAGGAAGAGTTCCATGGCTTTCCTTTTCCCGAATCCATACGGCCGGAGCAATCGCTTGCACCGGCCGATTCATGCGCCCCTGATCAGGCCTTGGACTTATCCTTCAGCCGGGCCAGCACACTGTCGGCACTGGCGTTGTCGGCCTTGATACCGGCCGCACGCAGCTTGGCTTCCAGCGAGTCGTCAGGCGCACTGGTGGCGGCCAGCTCGGCCGAGGCCTCCATCTTCGCCGCGCGCTCGGCCTGCTTCTGCTTGATGCGTTCGAGCGACTCGACCGCCGTCTGCAGCTTGGCTTGCGAGCCGCCGTAGCGCTGGGCCACGGCCATCTGCGCCTTCTGCACGCTCTCGGTGGCCTTGACCGTATCCACCTGCTGCTTGAGGCGCTTGATATTGCCCTCGGCCTGGGTCACGGCCTTGCGCAACTGGGCTACGCTGGCGGCGAAGCCTTCGGCCTGCTCGCGCTCGCTGGCCTGCTCGATTTCCAGATTGGCGATCTTTTCGGCCACTTCCTTGGCCAGGGTTTCGTTGCCGGCTTCGAGCGCCTTGAGTGCGTACTGCTCGTACTCGGCGATACTCGCCGCGCTCTTGTTCGCCTTGTCGCTGGCCAGTTTGTGCTTGGCCATGATCTCGGCCAGCGCTTCCTTGGACTTGCGCAACTCGAGATCGGCGTCGCGGATTTCCTGATCGAGGATACGCAGCGCCTGACTGTCGACCACCGCCTCACCCATTTCATTGGCACCGCCACGCAGCGCCGTCAGCAATTTGCTCCAGACATTCATCGTCCTATCTCCTCTCAGGCGCCAGACTTGAGGAAGCCTTCGTAGGCTTCGGTGGCTTTGATCACGTTGTCCGCCAACAGCTCGATCTCGAACACCACGTCGGACAGGCTCGAGTAGGAACTCAGCGCACCGAACATGGTGTAGCAGCCACGGCCGTCGACCATCTTCTCCAGGCCGATGGACGACAGTGGGAACAGCTTGTGGGTACGCAACACTTCTTCGTTGAAGGCAGCGGCATCTTTCACGTCCGTCGCGGGCCAGAGCAGTGCTTCGACGATGATCTGCTCGCCGAATACGGCGATGAACAGCGGCAGGTCGCCGTATTCGCGCATGGTGATGTGCAGGCTGGCGTCGGCGCCCTGAATCAGCTCGATGCCGGCCTGGCCGTTTTGGAACAGTTCCGTTGCCGCCAGCGCTTCGTGCAGCGCCTGAGCGGTCCAAACTTGAGGCATATTCATACCCTCCTCCTTCTCCATCGAAGCCAGCATTGACTGTGGCTGGCGCAGTTTGCGCTCGAACGCGACCAACAGCGGCGCATGCTCGGGCAAGATCCAGACCTCCTTCTTCACCAATCCCTGCTCGCGCAGGCGCTGACGATAAAGACGCTGGTAATGGGCTGATGATTTGCTATCCATGAATTGAAGACTAGCCTCTCACATGTAAGCAGTAAAGCAATTACATGTAATAAATGTGATGCCGTTCGTCAGACCAGCGCGCAGGAGTCATCCTCGGCAGAAAACGCCGAAGAATTCACGGGAATGGGAAAGAAGAGAGGCAGACACCCAGGCTCATCCATGATTCGAGCAAAACGCTTCCATTCGCGAAGTGTCGAATTAAACCGCAGACGCTTCCGTTGCGCACGGAAAAAAGCGCTAACCGGGTCGCAGTTATGACCCCGAACCCGCACCCCGAGAGACAGGCAGCGCCATGAACGAACTTCCACCCGCAGTCCGCCAACTCGTACACGCCGGCCAACGACAGGCAGCCATCGACCTACTGAGCGAGTACCTGGCAGCGGACCAACAGGAGGCCGAACGCCGTATCGACCAGTATCTGGAAAGCGACCCACCCGTGCATCTGCGCGGTGCAGGCGTAGTCCGCGCCAGCCGCCTGAACGCGGTGATCTGGCTGATCCTGATCATTCTGATGGCGCTACTGGCATTGATCTTCGCCCTCTGAACCAGCCACAAACGAAACCGGCGCCACAAGGGCGCCGGCTTCATCGAAGCGGAAACCTCAGAGCGGCTTGCCGCGATTGCCATGGGCCGCAACGAATTGCTGTACAGCCTTCAGGTCATTGGCCAGCACCGTGCAGCGCTCCTCACGCTGGAACAGGTCAGCCAGGTGCGCCGGCAAGGCGGGAGCCGCGTCGATACCAGCCTTCTCCACTGCCTCGGGGAACTTGACCGGATGGGCGGTGCCCAGCACCACCATGGGCGTCGCCAGGCTGCGGCGGCATTCGCGCGCAGCACGCACGCCGATGGCAGTGTGCGGATCGAGCAGCTCGCCGCACTCCTGATACACCTCGGTGATGGTCTCGCAGGTCTGCTCGTCATTCACTGCCAGCGAATCGAACAGCTTGCGCGCCTCGGTCCAGCGATCTTCCTCGACACTGAAACCGCCACCCTGTTTGAAGCTGTCCATCAGACTGGCGATGGCAGCACCATTGCGGCCATGCAGATCGAACAGCAGGCGCTCGAAGTTGGACGAGACCATGATGTCCATCGACGGCGACAGGGTCGGGTGCAGGGTTTCCTTGACGTACTGATTGCCGCTCATAAAGCGATGCAGGATATCGTTGCGGTTGGTGGCGACGATCAGTTGACTGACCGGCAGGCCCATGTTGCGCGCCAGGTAGCCGGCGAAGATGTCGCCGAAGTTGCCGGTCGGCACCGAGAACGCGATGGAACGCGCCGGGCCGCCGAGCTGCAGAGCCGCGTGGAAGTAGTAGACGATCTGGGCCATGATCCGCGCCCAGTTGATCGAGTTGACCGCCACCAGACGGGTGCCCTTGAGGAAGCCCTGATCGGCAAAGCTGGCCTTGACCATCTCCTGACAGTCATCGAAGTTACCTTCGATGGCGATGTTGTGGATGTTCTCGCCGAGGATGGTGGTCATCTGCCGGCGCTGCACTTCGGACACACGGTTGTGCGGGTGCATGATGAAGATATCGACGTTATCGCAGGCCTTGCAGCCTTCGATTGCCGCCGAGCCGGTGTCGCCACTGGTGGCGCCCATGATCACCACACGCTCGCCGCGCTTGGCCAGCACATGATCGAGCAGGCGACCGAGCAGCTGCAGGGCGAAATCCTTGAACGCCAGGGTCGGGCCGTGGAACAGCTCGAGCACCCACTCGTTGCCGTTCAGCTGACGCAGCGGAGCGACCGCATTGTGAGCGAACACACCATATGTCTCTTCGAGGATCTTCTTGAAGTCGGCATCGGCGATGGAGCCGGCGACGAACGGGCGCATCACCCGGAAGGCCAACTCGTGATACGGCAGACCCGCCCAGGAAGCGATTTCCTCGACGGTGAAACGCGGCAGATTTTCCGGCACGTAGAGGCCGCCATCGCTGGCCAGGCCAGCCAGCAGCACATCTTCGAAGTTCAGGGCCGGCGCCTGGCCGCGGGTACTGATATAGCGCATTGTTCAAAACCTTCGGTTTTGGCCTCAGGCCTCAGGCTTCAAGCTTCAGGCAAACTCGCCTGCGGCCTGTAGCCTGAAGCCTGCAGCCCGAGTTAATTGAGCTGTTCGACGCGCAGACGCATGACCGGCGAGGTCACGCCATCCAGCGCTTCCATGGCGGCGATGGCCTCGATGATACGCGCCTCGACCACGCGGTGGGTTACGAGGATCATCGGCACCAGGCCGTCCTGCTCCTCGGCTTCCTTCTGCATGATCGACTCGATATTGATACCGCGCTCGGAAAGGATGCTCGCCACCTGGGCCAGCACACCCGGGTGATCCTTGGCCTGGATGCGCAGGTAGTAGGCGCTCTCGCACTCTTCGATGGGCAGGATCGGGTGGTCGGACAGCGAGTCCGGCTGGAAGGCCAGGTGCGGTACGCGATTGGTCGGATCGGTGGTCAGTGCTCGCACCACGTCCACCAGGTCGGCCACCACTGCCGACGCAGTCGGCTCCATGCCTGCACCAGCGCCGTAATACAGCGTGCTACCAACCGCATCGCCATTGACCATCACCGCGTTCATCACGCCATTGACGTTGGCGATCAGACGATCGGCCGGAATCAGCGTCGGGTGCACGCGCAGCTCGATGCCTGCCTCGGTACGACGAGCCACACCCAGGTGCTTGATGCGATAGCCCAGGGCCTCGGCATAGTTCACGTCAGCCGTGGTCAGCTTGGTGATGCCTTCGGTATAGGCCTTGTCGAACTGCAGCGGAATACCGAAGGCGATAGACGCCAGAATGGTCAGCTTGTGTGCGGCATCGATGCCTTCGACGTCGAAGGTCGGATCGGCTTCGGCATAACCCAGCGCCTGCGCTTCCTTGAGTACGTCTTCGAAGGCACGACCCTTCTCGCGCATTTCGGTGAGAATGAAGTTGCCGGTGCCGTTGATGATGCCGGCCAGCCAGTTGATACGGTTGGCCGACAGGCCTTCACGGATCGCCTTGATCACCGGAATGCCACCAGCCACGGCGGCTTCGAAGGCGACGATAACGCCCTTCTCACGTGCCTTGGCGAAGATCTCGTTACCGTGCACGGCAATCAGCGCCTTGTTGGCGGTGACCACATGCTTGCCATTCTCGATGGCCTTGAGCACCAGCTCTTTGGCCAGGGTGTAGCCGCCGATCAGCTCGATGACGATGTCGATCTCGGGGTTGTTGACCAACTCGAAGACATCGCTGGTCATGGCAATGCCGGTGGTGTCGTACTGCGGCTTGGGCGAGCGAATGGCGATCTGGGCAATCTCGATGCCGCGACCGGCGCGCCGAGTAATCTCCTCGGCATTGCGCTTGAGTACATTCAAAGTACCGCCACCGACGGTGCCCAACCCACAGATGCCCACTTTGACCGGCTTCACACTCAATTCCCCATCAGCACTGCACGAAACGGCCGGAGCATGCCCCGGCCGCAGATAAAGAGCCGCACCTTACGAAGCGGCTGTTTGTTAGTCAATCGGCGCGTCAGTCGTTGGACTCCAGCGCAATCTTGGCGAGCTGCGGCGCCGGCTGGTAGCCCGGAATCATCTTGCCGTTGGCCAGCACGATGGCCGGCGTGCCGTTGACGCCGATCATCTGGCCAAGCTGATACTGCTTGGCTACAGGATTGTCACAGGTAGCGTCGGCGACGCTCTGGCGAGTCTTGGCGCGATTCATCGCTTCCTGCTGGTCCTTGGCGCACCAGACGCTGACCAGCTCCTTGGCCGCTGGGCTGTTCAACCCCTGGCGCGGGAACGCAACATAACGCACTTCGACGCCCAGACGGTTGAGCTCGGGCACTTCGCTGTGCAGCTTCTGGCAATAACCACAGTCGGTATCGGTGAAGACGGTGATGTGGGTCTTCGGCGCCTTGGGCGCGAACACCACCATTTCGTTGGCAGGAATGGCGTTGATCTGCTTGGCCACCGCGCGACTTTCTTCGATCTCGGTCAGGTTGACAGCCTTGCCATCCTTGACCTGGAACAGGTAGCCCTGAATCAGGAACTGACCATCGGCACTGGTGTAGAGCTGACGCCCTCCTTCCAGTTGAACCTGATAGATACCGGTCATCGGGCTCTCGGCAATGGCCTCGATGGGCAGGCTGGCATCGAGCGACTTCAGCGACTGACGGATGACCTGATCAGGGTCGGCAGCCAGCGTGACGCTACTGCCCAGCGCAAGCGCCAGAGCAATGGAAATACGGGTCAAGGACATGAACACTCCTGTCGAACGACGGACCGGTGAAAATCGCTACAGCCTACCACAGATGGTGCGCTAGACAGCCGATCAGGTAGCAAACGGCGCATAAGCCTCGCCACGAGCAAAGGCCGGACACCCACCAGAACAGCGCCCTTCAAAGCCTTATTCCAAGAGCATCAAGACATATAGCGAAACGATCCATATATTTATCTTGCGCACTAATATTTATCGCAATACAGTTCGACCCATGGAAACGGTTAGCGAACAAATGATTAGCGAACCAATCCATCCCAACTCACCGACAAGGCTCACCGCCATGACTATCGAAAACGTTCTCTACCGTGCAACCGCTGAAGCCTTTGGTGGCCGCGAAGGCCGCGCCGTTTCCTCCGACGGCATCCTCGATATCGCCCTGACTACCCCGAAAGAACTCGGCGGCGCCGGCGGTAACGGCACCAACCCGGAGCAGCTGTTCGCGGCCGGTTATTCCGCCTGCTTCCTCGGCGCCCTGAAATTCGTCGCCGCCCGCGACAAGCTGAGCATCCCGGCTGACACCTTCATCGAGGGCACCGTCGGCATCGGCGCCATCCCCACCGGCTTCGGCATCGAAGTGGAACTGCGCATCAGCCTGCCCGGCCTGGCCCCGGAAGCCGCACAAACCCTGGTGGATCGCGCGCACATCGTTTGCCCGTACTCCAACGCCACCCGCGGCAACATCGACGTCACCCTGACCATCGTCTGACAGATAGCAGCCAGCGCTCGCGGCCAGAGCCCGAGCGCGGCCTCAAGAGGAGAACCACCATGAAAACCCGCACCCTGTTCGCCACCGCACTGACCGCCATCGCACTCAGCGCGTCGCTCACCACCCCCGCCCACAGCGCCGAGGCCACGCCCTACCGCTACGGCCAGAACCTGGATATTACCAAAGTGATTTCCATCGACGTGCCCAATAGCCCGCAGTGCGAAGTGGTGACAGCGCAGATGACCTACCGCAACAGCGCAGGTGACGTGAAGGTTCTCGACTACGAACAACTGTCCGATGCCTGCACCAGCCAGAGCTGATGCCCCGACTCACCTGCGAGGGTAAAAGGCGACCGGCAAGAGCGAGCCCCGCCACCGGCAACGGTCACGGGGCTTCGCTTATAAGCAGTCAGCCACGCGGGTGGTGCTGCGCATGCAACTCCTGCAGGCGAGCGCGCGCGATGTGGGTATAGATCTGGGTGGTAGACAGGTCGCTGTGCCCCAGCAGCATCTGCACCACACGCAGGTCGGCGCCATGATTGAGCAGGTGCGTGGCGAAGGCATGGCGCAACGTATGCGGCGACAGCGCCTTGCTGATACCGGCGACCTGCGCCTGGTGCTTGATGCGATGCCAGAAAGTCTGCCGAGTCATCTGCTCGCCGCGCAGGCTGGGAAACAACACATCGCTGGGTTTACCGCCCAACAACAACGGGCGCGCCTCGCGCATGTAGCGCTCGATCCAGGCAATGGCCTCTTCGCCCAGTGGCACCAGACGCTCCTTGCTGCCCTTGCCGAACACCCGCAGCACACCCTGACGCAGATTGACCTGCTCCAGCGTCAGACCGACCAACTCACTGACGCGCAAGCCGCAGGCATACAGCACTTCGAGCATGGCGCGGTCACGCAGACCAATGGGGTCATCCAGATCCGGCGCCTGCAGCAGAGCCTCGACATCCGCTTCGGACAGTGACTTGGGCAGCGGCCGGCCGATCTGCGGCAATTCGACCTGCAAGGTTGGATCTTCGCTGATCAGCGTTTCACGCAGCAGGAAACGGTAGAAACCACGCACTCCGGAGAGAAAACGCGCAGTGGAACGCGCCTGATAGCCCTGCTCCAGACGCCAGGCCAGGTGATCGAGAATGGCATCGCGACCAATGTGCTGCAGCGCCAAGCCACGCGAATCGAGCCAGGCATTGAAGTGCTCCAGATCACTGCGGTAGGCAGCCTGAGTGTGGGCGGAGAGCCCCTTTTCCAACCATAGCGCCTCAAGAAAGCGCTCGATAAGAGGGTGAGCCAGGGTGGAAGACATCGATTGACCTTCGACAGTAGGAGCAGCAAGTGTTCCACAGCCCGCCATTGACGTACCAGTGCACCGCACCGCCCACTCTCGGTGTGAATGGAAGAAACATCGCCCCTAATGGCTGTGCAGAAACGCCTCGACTCACAACCCGGCGCGACAGGAAACCCTGCCTTTGGTTGGGTGACAGCCAACGATCACGAGCAGATGATTTCACCATGCCATCACCTTCCGGTAGACCTTCATGTCCCAACACGTAAACTCGCGACTCGGCCAGATTCTGATCAACAAGGGACTGATTACCAGCACGCAACTGGATGCGGCGATCAAGGCACAGCTGACCAACCATAAACGCCTCGGCGAGGTCCTCGTAGAGCAAGGCCTGCTCACCCAGAAGCAACTGAGCAAGGCACTGAAGAAACAGAGCAACCTGCGCCTGGCTGCCACTTTGGTGGCTGCCCTGATGACTCCATTCCAGATGGCCAGCGCCGACATCCAGCGACTACAGCCGCCAAGTACCATCAGCCAGGACGAAACACCGCGCGGCATGCAGTCGCTCAGCGACAGCGAAATGAGCTCGGTCAGCGCTCAAGGCCTGGACGATGCACTGCAAGGCTTGCTACTGCGCGCCGAAAGTGGTGATGGCCTGGGTACGGTCAAGCAACTGGCCAAGCTGGTGATGCCGGTACTCGACAATCTGGACGCCGAAACCAGCCTGCGCGACGTGCGCTATGACACCGGCAAGCTGCGCTCGACGCTGAACAATGACGACTCGTTCAACGTCAACCTGCCCAGCTCCATCGGCGAGCTGAGCTTCGACAACATCCGCGTCAAGGATGCGCCGGCAGGCCAGAGCTTCGGCAACCTGAGCCTGCACAATATCGACCTGTCACAGGCCAGCCTGAAAATCAGCCTGCGCCCCTGAGACGCCTCACTGAGCGAAGCCCGGCAGCACCGGCACGGGCTTTTGCTGATCATCGACGGCGACGAAACTGAAACTACCGCTGATCGCCCGCTCACGCCCCTCCTGATAAAGCCCCTCGACAAACACCTCGACCTCCACCTTGAGGCTGGTATTGCCGACCTTGATTACCCGTCCGATCAGCTCGACGATCGAGCCGGCCGGTATCGCATGCTTGAAGTCGATGCGGTCGCTGGAGACCGTCACCAGCGGCAGGCGACAGAAGCGCGTGGCAGCAATGAACGACACCTCGTCCATCCAGGCCAACGCCGTGCCGCCGAACAGAGTGTTGTGGTGATTGGTCGTCGGCGGAAAAACCGCCTTGGTCACGCAGGTTTCCGATAGCGCGATGCGCCGCTGAATTTCTTGCTCTCTTGGAGTCATGCCGTTGCTACTCATGATTACTGGACGCCAGAAACGAAAAAAGCAGCCCGTAGGCTGCTTTTTTCAGAGAAGCGTCCGAACTTAGGACAGCTTTTCCTTGATGCGCGCGGCTTTGCCGGACAGGTCGCGCAGGTAGTACAGCTTGGCTTTGCGTACGTCACCGCGACGCTTGACGCTCAGGCTGTCGACCAGCGGCGAGTAGGTCTGAAAGGTACGCTCGACGCCAACACCGCTGGAGATCTTGCGGACGGTGAAGGCGCTGTTCAGGCCGCGGTTACGCTTGGCGATCACAACGCCTTCGAAAGCCTGCAGACGCTGACGGTCACCTTCCTTCACTTTCACTTGCACGACAACGGTGTCGCCCGGTGCGAAAGTCGGGATTTCTTTGTTCATCTGCTCGGCTTCGAGCATCTGGATAATCTTGTTGGTCATGCTGCGCTCCTAAGACAAGCCTCCCGGCCTGCCATCGATACGTTAACTATCGTCCCGCTGGCGGATGTATTCCTCCAGCAGCTTCTTCTCTTCTCCAGAAAGCGAGCGGCTATCCAGAAGATCAGCGCGGCGTTCCCAGGTCCGACCAAGGGACTGCTGCAAACGCCAGCGCCGGATGTGTTCGTGGTTGCCACTAAGCAACACTTCGGGAACACGTTTATCCGCATACACCTCCGGGCGGGTGTAATGCGGGCAGTCGAGCAGGCCATCCGTAAAGGAGTCCTCCTCGGCCGAATCGGCATGACCCAATGCACCAGGCAAAAGGCGCGTCACCGCATCGATCAGCACCATGGCCGGCAGCTCACCGCCGGACAGGACGTAGTCGCCAATCGACCATTCCTCATCGACATGCGCCTCGATGAAACGCTCGTCGATGCCTTCATAACGTCCGGCGATCAGGATCAGTGCATCCTCCTGCGCCAGCTCGCGGACCGCAGCCTGATTCAGACTACGCCCCTGCGGCGACAGGTAGATCACCTTCGCCGTCTCCCCCGCGGCCTGCCTGGCGCTGGCCAAGGCATCCTCGAGAGGCTTGATCTTCATCACCATCCCCGGACCACCGCCGAAGGGGCGGTCATCCACCGTATGGTGGCGATCCGTCGTATAGTCCCGCGGATTCCAGCAGGTGAGCTTGAGCAGTTCCTGCCTGACCGCACGACTGGTGATACCGTACTCGCCGATGGCGGCGAACATTTCCGGGAACAGGGTGATGACTTCTACGCGCATGAGCCTTAGAAATCCGCATCCCAGTCGACCCGCATCTCGCCAGCGGCCAGATCGATCGAAAGCACACACTGATCCGTGTAGGGCAGCAAACGCTCGCGATCATCCAGGCTGCCTGCACAAGCCTTGACCACCATCACATCGTTGGCACCGGTCTCGAACAGATGGTCGACCATGCCAAGCAACTGCCCCGCCTGATCGATGACCTTCAAGCCCTGCAACTGGTACCAGTAGAACTCGCCCTCTTCCAGGTCCGGCAGCTCGCTGCGCGGTACGCAGATCTCGAAACCGGCGTAGGTACGCGCAATTTCGCGATCATCCAGACCTTTCAGTTTGGCTACCAGCACCTTGCCTTGCAGGCGGCCGCTGGCCAGTTCCACTTTCTTTACCTCACCGTCACGCCTGAGCGTCCAGTTTTGGTAATCGAGCACGTTATCGATGGGATCGGTAAAGGAATACACCTTCACTTCACCCCTGACGCCGTGCACCGAAACAATCTTGCCGAGAACGATCAAATCCTCGGCGACGGCCGGCGTCGTACTCATAGAAGATGCTTAGGCAGCAGCCTTGGCAGCTTCCTTGAGCAGCTGAGCAACACGCTCAGACGGCTGAGCGCCCTGGCCCAGCCAGTAGGTCGCACGCTCTTGGTCGACGGACAGACGAACTTCGCCACCAGCAGCGATCGGGTTGAAGAAACCGATACGCTCAACGAAACGACCATCGCGCGCGTTGCGGCTGTTGGTCACGGTCAGGTGGTAGAAGGGGCGCTTTTTGGAGCCGCCACGAGCAAGACGGATGGTTACCATGTGAACATCGTTCCTATAGTCGGTGCTAACTTGAGGCACACATTAAAAATGGGCCTAGGCCCGAAAGGCCGCATATTTTAAGGATTATGCGGCGGTTTGCAAATCTCTTTTTCCGCCCGGCCATCGACCGGGGCGCAGGCCTCAGAATTTCGGCATTCCGCCGCCGGGGAGCATGCCCCCCATGCCGCGCATCATCTTGGCCATGCCGCCCTTGGCGGTGAATTTCTTCATCATCTTCTGCATCTGCTTGTGCTGCTTGATCAGACGGCCGATGTCCTGCACCTGGGTGCCGGAGCCAAGCGCGATGCGGCGCTTGCGCGAGCCACTGATGATGTCCGGGTCGCGGCGCTCGGCCGGCGTCATCGAGTTGATGATCGCCTCCATCTGCTTGAACTGCTTCTCGGCCGCGCCCTGGGCGTTGCCCATCTGGGACAGGTTGACGCCACCAATGGATGGTAGTTTGTCCATCAGGCCACCGAGACCGCCCATGTTCTTCATTTGCTGCAGCTGGTCACGGAAGTCTTCGAGGTCGAAGCCCTTGCCCTTCTTCAGCTTCTTGGTGAGCTTCTCGGCCTTTTCGCGATCGAGGGTCTGCTCGGCCTGCTCGATCAGGCTGAGCACGTCGCCCATGCCGAGGATGCGCGAAGCGATACGATCCGGGTGGAAAGGCTCGAGCGCGTCGCTCTTCTCACCCATACCGATGAACTTGATCGGCTTGCCGGTGATGTGGCGCACCGACAGCGCGGCACCACCGCGAGCGTCACCGTCGACCTTGGTCAGCACCACACCGGTCAGCGGCAGCGCATCGCTGAACGCCTTGGCGGTGTTGGCAGCGTCCTGACCGGTCATGGCATCGACCACGAACAGGGTTTCGACCGGCTTGACGGCCGCGTGCAGCGCCTGGATCTCGGCCATCATCTCGGCATCCACGGCCAGACGGCCGGCGGTATCGAGGACGACCACGTCGATGAACTTCAGCTTGGCTTCGCGGATCGCCGCATTGGCGATGTCCACCGGCTTCTGACTGACATCGGAAGGGAAGAAGGTGACGCCCAGATCGCCCGCCAGGGTTTCCAGCTGCTTGATCGCCGCCGGACGATAGACGTCGGCGGACACCAGCAGCACCGATTTCTTCTTACGCTCCTTGAGGAACTTGGCCAGCTTGCCGGCGGTGGTGGTCTTGCCCGCGCCCTGCAAACCCGCCATCAGCACGACGGCAGGCGGCGCGGCGTTGAGCGCCAGGTCTTCGTTGGCCGCGCCCATCAGTTCTTCCAGCTCGGCGCGGACGATCTTCACGAACGCCTGGCCAGGAGTCAGGCTCTTGGACACCTCGGTGCCGACGGCACGCTCCTTGACCTTGCCGACGAAGTCCTTGACCACCGGCAGAGCCACGTCGGCCTCGAGCAGGGCCATGCGCACTTCGCGCAGCGTATCCTTGATGTTGTCTTCGGTCAGCTTGGCCTTGCCCGTGACGTTACGCAGCGTCTGGGACAGGCGATCGGTAAGATTTTCGAACATGCGCGTTCCTTCGATAGGTGCGACCCGGCGCGCCGGGTGTACGACAGGCGGCGGATTATAGCGGAGTCGCCGAGCTGCCGACACCGCCGGCAGTCTTTCGTGCTGACGTCCATCTGTGCCACACTCAGCGCCTTTCGGGCTCGCCTTACACGGATTTATGCACCCTCTGTTGCCCAGCCTCGCCGCCGCCCTCCTTTATGCCGGCGCCGCCGCTTACCAAGGTCTGCGCCTGACGCAGCGCAGCATCCCCGACAAACGCCTGCTGGTGTCGCTTGGTGTGCTCGCCTTGTGCCTGCATGTCGTCAGCCTGTTTTTCCAGCTGTACGACGCGCATGGCCTGAATCTGGACTTCTTCAATGCTGCCAGCCTGATCGCCTGCGCGGTCATCGGCCTGATTCTTCTGGCCTGCATGCGCATTCCGGTGGAAAACCTGCTGCTATTGCTGTTCCCGCTCGGCACGCTGACGGTCCTGGCCGCCGAGTTCATGCCCAGCGGCACAATCAACCCGATCGACGAACACCCCGGAATCCTCGCCCATATCCTGCTGTCGGTGCTTGCCTACGGCATGCTCACCATTGCCGTGTTCCAGTCAGTTCTGCTGCTGCTGCAGGACTATCAGCTCAAGCACAAACATCCATCCGGGCTGATCCGCAACTTCCCGCCGCTGCAGACCATGGAAAGCCTGCTGTTCGGCTTCCTTTTCGCTGGCTGGCTACTGCTGTCGCTGTCGCTGCTGTCCGGCGCGCTGTACATCGATGACCTGTTCGCCCAGCACCTGGTGCACAAGACCATCCTGTCCTGCTTCGCCTGGGTGGTGTTCGCGGTTCTGCTGTGGGGTCGCCACCAGCTCGGCTGGCGCGGTCACAAGGCCATTCGCTGGACCCTCGCCGGGTTCTGCCTGCTGATGCTGGCCTACTTCGGCAGCAAGCTGGTGCGCGAATTCATCCTGCACATCTGAGGCAGACGTCGTGGACGACATTCATTCGAGCTACCTGCTCGGCCTGCTGGTTTTTCTCATTCTCTGCTCGGCGTTCTTCTCCAGCTCCGAGACTGGCATGCTCAGCCTCAACCGCTACAGGCTCAAGCACCTGGCTAAGGAAGGACACAGCGGCGCCAAACGCGTGACCCGACTGCTCGACCGCCCCGACCGCCTGCTCGGCACTATTCTGGTCGGCAACAACGTGGTCAACATTCTCGCCGCCTCCATCGCCACCGTGCTGGCGGTGGATCTATGGGGCGAAGCCGGTATTGCCATCGCCACCGCTGGCCTGACTATCATCGTCCTGATCTTCGGCGAAATCACACCCAAGACCCTGGCGGCCCTGCGCCCGGAGCTGGTGGCCTTCCCCGCCAGTCGTGTGCTGAACCTGTTGCTGCTCCTGCTCTACCCGGTGGTATGGCTGACCAGCGTGATCAGTAACGGCCTGCTGCGTCTGGTCGGTATCGATCCCGCTCAGCGCGCCAGCGACAGCCTGTCCACTGAGGAGCTACGCAGCGTGGTACGCGAGTCCGGCTCGGAGCTGCCGCTGAATCGCCAGAACATGCTGCTGGGCATCCTCGATCTGGAGCGGGTCACGGTCGATGACATCATGATCCCGCGCAACGAAGTGGCCGGCATCGACCTTGAGGACGATCTCGAGGTCATCGTCGGCCAGTTGCGCAGCACGCCGCATACGCGCCTGCCGGTGTTCCGTGGCGACATCAACCAGATCGAAGGTGTGGTGCATATGCGCCAGATCGCCCGCCTGCTGACACATAACCAACTGACCAAGGACACGTTGCTGGCAGCCTGCAACGAGCCGTATTTCATTCCGGAAAACACGCCACTGGCGACCCAGCTGATCAACTTCCAGAAGCAGAAGCGGCGCATCGGCATCGTCGTCGACGAGTACGGCGACGTGATCGGGATCGTCACCCTGGAAGACATCCTCGAAGAGATCGTCGGCGACTTCAGCAACCAGGACAGCCTGCGCAGCCCCGATATCCACCCACAGGAAGACGGCACGCTGGTGATCGATGGTGCGGCCTATATTCGCGAAGTGAACAAGACCCTCGGCTGGCACCTGCCCAGCGATGGCCCCAAGACCCTCAATGGCCTGATCACCGAAGCGCTGGAAACCATCCCCGACAGCAGTGTCTGCCTGAAGATCGGCCCTTATCGGCTGGAGATCCTCCAGGCCGCGGAAAACCGGGTGAAGAGCGTGCGCGTCTGGCAGGTGGAAAAGGTCAAGCCGAGCGCTGCAGAGACGGAGTGAGGCGCTCGGCAAGACCCGCTGCCCACTGCCTATAGCCCAGCGCCGACGGATGATAGCCATCCTCGGCCAGGTAGTACGCCTCGAACGGCAGATCCAGCGCACAATGCATCGCCCCTAGGCGTTGCGATAACCCCCGCAATTCAGCATCGAGCAAACCAGCGCGCCAGCCCATCAACTGCCGCAACAGCCAGGGCAAGGCACTGAAATGCTGTAGCGGCGGTACGGCGCTGAACGCTACGCGACAACCTCGAGCTGCCAGCGCATCGGCCATTGCAGCAAGTGCCTGCTGCCAGCGCTTGCTCGCCGTGAGGTGCGTCGTGTCATTGACACCGAATACCAGCAGCGCCAGGTCGGCCGGCTCTGCCAACGCCAACGGCAGCAGGCGCTCATGGGCCTGAGACGCGGTGATGCCGTTCTCGCCACAGGCGCGCCAGCGCACCGGCCGCCCCAGACGCTCGGCCAGGGCAGCGGCCAGACAACTCGCCAGAGACTGGTCGAAACGGCTGACACCGACGCCGGCCACGGTCGATTCACCGATCAGCAGTAGGCGCAACGGCGCACCCGGCAAATGCGCAGCGGCAATGCCACTCGGCTCACCCTGCGCAATCGGCAGACGCAACGCGGTGCGCCGGGCGCGCAAGGCGAGAGGCAGCGCCAATGGCAGCAGCGGCAAGGTCGCCAGCCACCACAGCGCGTGCCGACTCACAGCTGGACGCGAACCGCTTGCGCGCTGCGCAGCGCCTTGGCGCGAGCCGCGTCGATGGACTCGTCACGTGCCAGCGCCACGCCCATGCGCCGCAGGCCTTTGACTTCCGGCTTGCCGAACAGACGCAGGGCGGTATCCGGTTCACGCAGCGCCTCGCCGAGATTGGCGAAACTGGCCTGCTGCGAATCGCCTTCCACCAGAATCACCGCCGACGCCGACGGCCCCATCTGCCGGATAACAGGAATCGGCAGACCGAGAATGGCGCGGGCATGCAGGGCGAATTCGGAAAGCTCCTGAGAGATCAACGTCACCAAACCGGTGTCATGCGGGCGCGGCGAGACCTCGCTGAACCACACCTGATCGCCTTTGACGAACAGTTCGACACCGAACAGACCACGCCCGCCCAGCGCTTCGGTCACGGCCAGGGCGACTCGCTCTGACTCGGCCAGTGCTTTCGGGCTCATCGGCTGCGGCTGCCAGGACTCCTGGTAGTCGCCGTTCTCCTGGCGGTGGCCTATGGGTGCACAGAAACTGGTACCCGCGGCATGGCGCACGGTGAGCAGGGTGATTTCGTAGTCGAAGTCGATGAATCCCTCGACGATCACTCGGCCCTTGCCGGCACGACCGCCTTCCTGGGCGTAATCCCAGGCACGCTGAAGGTCGGCGTCGCTCTTGAGCACGCTCTGGCCCTTGCCGGAAGAACTCATGATCGGCTTGACCACGCAGGGGTAACCGACGGACTTCACCGCGGCGACGTAGTCCTCGAAGGTGTCGGAGAAATGATACGGCGAGGTCGGCAAGCCCAGCTCCTCGGCCGCCAGACGACGAATGCCTTCGCGGTTCATGGTCAGCTGTGCGGCACGCGCGGTCGGCACCACATTGAAGCCCTCGGCCTCCAGCTCGACCAGCGTGGCAGTGGCGATCGCCTCGATCTCAGGGACGATGTAGTGCGGCCGCTCCTTCTCGATCACCGCACGCAGGGCCGCGCCGTCGAGCATGTCGATCACGTGACTGCGGTGGGCCACCTGCATGGCGGGCGCATTGGCATAGCGATCCACGCCAATGACTTCGCAGCCCAGGCGCTGCAGCTCGATCACCACTTCCTTGCCGAGCTCGCCGCAGCCACACAGCAGTACGCGGGTCGCGGAAGGCGACAGAGGGGTTCCAATACGGGGCATGAGGGTTTCCTCGAACAGTGAATCAGGAAGGCGTCAGTAGCAGGCCGCCGGCGCGGGCACGCTCCAGGCAAAGCTGCAGCACCGCGCGACGCTCGGCATTGTCCATGCGGCCCCAGCGGGTGATTTCGTCAGCCGTGCGCTGACACCCGATGCAGATGTCCTGCTCGTCCAGCGCACAGACATGTACGCAGGGCGAGCGCACGGGTTTCTCGTCATTCATCGTCAACAACCAGCTCTCGGGCATAGCGTTGCGCATTATGAACGTAGTGGGCGGCACTGGCTTCGAGCATCTTCTTCTGCTGATCGGTCAGCTCGCGCACCACCTTGCCCGGGCTACCCATGACCAGGCTGCCATCGGGAATCACCTTGCCTTCGGGAATCAGGCTATTGGCACCGATGATGCAGTACTTGCCGATCTTGGCGCCGTTGAGGATCACCGCATTGATGCCGATCAGGCTGTAATCGTCGACGCTGCAGCCGTGCATCATCACGTTGTGGCCGACTGTGACGCCTTTGCCCAGGGTCAACGGAAAGCCCATGTCGGTGTGCATGACGCTGCCGTCCTGCACGTTGCTGTTCTCACCGATATGGATCAGCTCGTTGTCGCCGCGCAACACCGCACCGAACCAGACGCTGGCCCCCGCGTCCAGGCGGACCTTGCCGATCAGATCGGCGCTTGGCGCGACCCAGCTATCAGGGTGGGCATCGACACGGGAGCTTCCCAGGCGGTATTTCATGCTCGTCTGTCCTCGGCGCTATCAGCGCAGGTGTATGAAATGTTCGGGCGGCTGATGCAGGGCGATCTGAGCATCGTCGAAGACCAGATTGACCAGTTCCACCACCATGATCGCCGTGAGCCCCCAGATGCGGTACTCGCCGTAGGTATAGGACGGCACGTACCAGCTGCGCCCGAGGTAATCGATGCGGTGGGTCATCTCGCGTGGATCGCCGCGGAAGAACTCCAGTGGCACCGAGAACACCGAGGCGATCTCGGCATCGTTGGCCTTGTATTCGACGTAATCCGGCACTACCCCGACGTAAGGCGTGACCTGAATGCCATGGCGCGACACCAGACTGCTGAGCGGACCGACCACTTCCACGAGCCCCGGCGGCAGGCCGATCTCTTCCTCGGCCTCACGCAGCGCGGTATCCACCAGATCACGGTCTTCAGGATCGCGCCGGCCACCGGGGAAGGCGACCTCGCCACCGTGAGTCGACAAACCACTGGCGCGCAGGGTCAGCACCAGCTCAGGTTCATCACTGCGGGTAATCGGGACCAGCACCGCCGCCTCGGGGAAGCTGCGCTCGGTCTCCAGAGGGCGCGGGCTGTAACCACGCACGCGATGGAGCAACTCGTCCAGCATGGGCATACTCGGAGTCTTGTTTTGCCAGGCATCATGGCACGAAAGCAGCCGACCGCCCAACCCCGATGACGGCTCTTGAGCGCCTGACAGGAGCCCGAAAGCGGACTTGCCGAGCCTCGATCCTGTCGCCAAGATAGCGCCAGAACCAAGAGGAACGGGTATGAAATTCTGCAACCAGTGCGGCAATCCCGTCACCCGCATGATCCCGGCCGGCGACAACCGCATGCGCCATGTCTGCAGTCACTGCGACACCGTGCATTATGAAAACCCGCGTATCGTTGCCGGCTGCCTGCCCGTATGGCGCGACCAGGTGCTGCTATGCCGCCGCGCGATAGAGCCACGCCGCGGCTATTGGACATTGCCTGCCGGCTTCATGGAGAACGGCGAAACCATCGAGCAGGCTGCCGCCCGTGAAACCCTCGAAGAAGCCTGCGCCCGAGTGCGCGACCTCAGCCTCTATACCCTTTTCGACCTGCCGCACATCAGCCAGGTGTACATGATGTTTCGCGCCGAGCTGGTCGATCTGGACTTTGCCGTCGGCGAGGAAAGCCTGGAGGTACGCCTGTTCGAGGAATCGCAGATCCCCTGGTCAGAGCTGGCTTTCCCGACCATAGGCCGTACCTTAGAATGCTTCTTCGCCGACCGTCGGCAGAACTCCTTCCCGGTACGCAATGAGCCACTCGAAGCCCTGCGTACCCATTACACACCTCGTTGACCCTTGCGGACGATTCCCGATGCGCTGGTTGCTGCCCCTGCTCTGCCTGACCCTAAGCTTCAACACCCTGGCCAGCACCACGCCAGCGCCCAGCATCCGCACCGTTGACAAGGTACTGGTGCTCAAGTCCGAACGTAAACTGCACCTGCAGCAGCGTGGCGAGACCATCAAGTCCTATCGCATTTCTCTGGGCAAGCAGCCTGACGGCGCCAAGCAGCGCGAAGGCGACTTGCGCACACCTGAAGGTTTCTACTGGATCGACTGGCGCAAGCCGAGCGACAAGTACCAGCTGTCGCTGCACATTTCCTACCCCAACGCCCGTGATCTGGCCAAGGCCAAGGAAGCCGGCGTACCGCCAGGCAGCATGATCATGATCCACGGCACACCGCTGGACGAGGAGTACCCGGAGTGGTTCTTCCACACCCTCGACTGGACGGAGGGCTGCATCGCCATGAAGAACGACGACATGCGCGAGGTGTGGAGCCTGGTCAATGATGGCACGCTGATCGAAATCAGGCCCTGAGCGAAGACATCAAAAAAGGCGCCATCGGCGCCTTTTTCATACCACTCAGAATTGCAGATCGGACAGCCGCCAGACATCGAAGGCGGGCGTTTCGTATGGATGGCTCTTCTTCAGTGCCTTGACGGCATCGTGGATCATCTCGTCAGCCACGACCATTTCCACTTTCCACTCGGCAACCTGCTCGACGCTGCCAACCTGCCCGATGAACGGCTGGCTACCGTCCAAGGCGCGGAACTGACCTTGGCCCAGCACCTGCCAGCAACAACTGTCGTAAAGACCGATGCGCCCGCCGCCGGCCGCAAACACAGCCTTTTTAACCGGTTCCAGATGGGCTTCCGGCACGTAGAAACACAGTTTGTACATCAAGTTCTCCGCAAATGGGGCAACCGAACAACAGACAATCCATGACGCCAATATGATGTCACTTCGCCATGTATTTGTCTTGAGATCGCCCGCACAAATCCATACGTGACATTCAGAATCATCCGTTGCTTTCGACTCAGGCCAGCAGCCTGACGTTCTCACCGGCCGCCGAAAAAGCGCCGCCATTTGTCGGCCAGGCTGGGTGCCAAAGGGCTGTGGCTGCCATCGCAGTAAGGCAGGCTCGCCGAACGTGCGCAACGGCACAACAGCAGACGCTGCTCGCGCTCGGGGTGCAGGATCAGGGATTGGGCGCAGCCGGGTGGGCAGTTAGGCATCTCGGACGAATGCCCGCAGCGGCACAGCCGATGTGTCTCACCGGGGCTGACCAGGCGGACTTCGGGGAGGAGCTGCTGAGAGTTATCGGCCATGGCAGCGTAGCCCGGATGGAATCCGGGGAGTTTGCCAGGGATTATTCCCGGATTGCATCCGGGCTACGGACGGCTCCCTCTCCCATTTATGGGAGAGGGCTGGGGAGAGGGTTTGGTGTTGGCTAGAACACCATCTCCCGCCCCGACGCTAATACCTACAAGCTCAAGCTGGATCGGAGCGCGGCCGCTTGCCCTCTCCCGCCCTTCGGGCACCCTCTCCCGCGAGCGGGAGAGGGTCATCAGAAGGCCGCTACGCGACCGCTTTTAGTCCACCCAGACGCGGGCGTTGCGGAACATGCGCATCCAGCCACCGTCTTCCTGCCACTCATCCGGACGCCAGGAGTTCTGCACCGCGCGGAACACACGCTCCGGGTGCGGCATCATGATGGTGACGCGGCCGTCGCGGCTGGTTAGACCGGTAATCCCGCGCGGCGAACCGTTGGGGTTGGCCGGGTAGGCTTCGGTGACCTTGCCATGGTTGTCGACGAAGCGCAGGGCCACGGTGCCGGACAGATCGGCCTCCAGCAGCGCCTCCTCGCTTTCGAACTCGGCATGGCCCTCACCGTGGGCGATGGCGATCGGCATACGCGAACCGGCCATCCCCTGCAGGAAGATCGACGCCGACTCCTGGATCTGCACCATGGCCACGCGCGCCTCGAACTGCTCGGAGCGGTTGCGCACGAAGTGCGGCCAGAACTCGGTCCCCGGAATCAGCTCGTGCAGGTTGCTCATCATCTGGCAGCCGTTGCACACGCCGAGGGCGAAGCTGTCCTTGCGCTCGAAGAACCCCTGGAAGGAATCGCGAGCGCGGGCGTTGAACAGCACCGATTTGGCCCAACCTTCACCGGCGCCGAGTACGTCACCGTAGGAGAAGCCGCCGCAGGCCACCAGGCCCTTGAATTCTTCCAGGCTGACGCGGCCGGCGAGAATATCGCTCATATGCACGTCGATCGCCGAGAAACCGGCGCGATCGAATGCCGCCGCCATTTCCACCTGGCCGTTGACGCCCTGCTCGCGCAGGATCGCCACTTGCGGACGCACGCCCTTCTTGATGTAGGGCGCAGCGATGTCGTGGTTGACGTCGAAACCCAGCTTGACCGACAGACCAGGGTTGTCTTCTTCCAGCAGCAGGTCGAATTCCTGGTCGGCCCCCTGGGCGTTGTCGCGCAGGCGCTGGATGCGGTAGCTGGTTTCGGCCCACTGACGCTGCAGCAGGCGACGCTCACCAGCGAATACCGGCTCACCGTTGAAGCTGATGCTGACCTCGCCGTTGTTAACGGCCTGACCGATCACCGCAACGCAGTCGTCCAGACCGGCGGCGCTGAACTGCGCCAGCACTTCCGGCGTGGCGTCCTGGCGAACCTGGATCACCGCGCCCAACTCTTCGTTGAACAGCACGGCCGGCAGCTCGGAGCTGTCATCAGCCAGCGCATCGAGGTTCAGTGACAGGCCGCAGTGACCGGCGAAGGCCATTTCCAGCACGGTGGTCAGCAGGCCGCCGTCGGAACGGTCGTGGTAAGCCAGCAGGTGGCCATCGGCGTTGAGGCCCTGAATCACGGCGAAGAAGGCCTTGAGGTCTTCGGGGTCGTCGAGGTCCGGCACCTGCTGGCCGATCTGCGCGTAAACCTGCGCCAGGATAGAGGCGCCCATGCGGTTCTGACCGCGACCAAGGTCGATCAGGATCAGGTCGGTCTCGCCCTTGTCCATCCGCAGCTGCGGAGTCAGGGTCTGGCGGATGTCCTGCACCGGAGCGAAGCCGGAGATCACCAACGACAGCGGCGCAGTCACGCTCTTGTCGACGCCCTCGTCCTGCCAGCGGGTCTTCATGGACATGGAGTCCTTGCCCACCGGAATGGTGATGCCGAGCTGCGGGCACAGCTCCATGCCCACGGCCTTGACGGTGTCGTACAGGCGGGCATCTTCGCCCGGGTGACCGGCGGCAGCCATCCAGTTGGCCGACAGCTTGATGTCGGACAGCTTGCCGATGCGCGCCGCGGCCAGGTTGGTAATGGTTTCACCCACGGCCATACGACCGGATGCCGGCGCGTCGAGCAGCGCCAGCGGCGTACGCTCACCCATGGCCATGGCTTCGCCGGTATAGACGTCGAAGCTGGTGGCGGTGACGGCGCAATCGGCCACCGGTACCTGCCAGGGGCCGACCATCTGGTCGCGAGCCACCAGGCCGGTGATGGTGCGATCGCCGATGGTGATCAGGAAGCTCTTGCTGGCCACGGCCGGATGACGCAGCACACGGCCCAGCGCTTCTTCGATATCGACGCTGGCGGCATTGAAGTCATCGCCCTGTTCCGCTTCGCGGCTGACGCTGCGGTGCATGCGCGGCGGCTTGCCCAGCAGCACTTCCAGCGGCATGTCCACCGGGGTATTGCTGAAGTGACTGTCGGTGACCGTCAGGTGCGGCTCGGCGGTGGCCTCGCCAACCACGGCGAAGGGGCAACGCTCGCGTTCGCAGATGGCCTGGAAGCGCTCGAAGTCTGCCGCATCAACGCTCAGCACGTAGCGTTCCTGCGACTCGTTGCACCAGATTTCGTGCGGGGCCATGCCCGGCTCGTCGTTGGGCACGTTACGCAGTTCGAAACGGCCACCGCGACCACCATCATTGATCAACTCCGGCAGGGCGTTGGAGATACCGCCAGCGCCGACGTCGTGGATGAATTTGATCGGGTTGGCTTCGCCCAACTGCCAGCAGCGGTCGATGACCTCCTGGCAGCGGCGCTCCATTTCCGGGTTCTCGCGCTGCACCGAGGCGAAGTCCAGGTCGGCCGAGCTGGCACCGGTGGCCATCGAGGAAGCGGCGCCGCCACCCAGACCGATGAGCATGGCCGGGCCGCCGAGCACGATCAGCTTGGCGCCGACCGAGATCTCGCCCTTCTGTACGTGGTTTTCGCGGATGTTGCCGAGGCCACCGGCGAGCATGATCGGCTTGTGGTAGCCGCGCACTTCTTCACCGCGCGGGCTGCTGACAGCCTGTTCGAAGGTACGGAAGTAACCATTGAGCGCCGGGCGACCGAACTCGTTGTTGAACGCGGCGCCGCCCAGCGGGCCTTCGATCATGATGTCCAGCGCGCTGACGATGCGCTCAGGCTTGCCGTAGGGCTTTTCCCAAGGCTGGAGGAAATCGGGGATGTTCAGGTTGGAAACCGAGAAGCCGGTCAGACCGGCCTTGGGCTTGGCACCACGACCGGTGGCGCCTTCGTCACGAATCTCGCCGCCGGAGCCGGTGGAGGCACCAGGGAACGGGGCGATGGCGGTCGGGTGGTTGTGCGTTTCCACCTTCATCAGGATGTGCACCGGCTCCTGTACCGCGCCGTACTGGCGGGTTTCGGGATTGGGGAAGAAACGCCCGGCGGTGTGCCCAACGATGACCGAGGCGTTGTCCTTGTAGGCGGACAACACGCCTTCGCTGTGCATCTGGTAGGTGTTCTTGATCATGCCGAACAGCGACTTGTCCTGGCTCTCGCCATCGATGTCCCAACTGGCATTGAAGATCTTGTGGCGGCAGTGCTCGGAGTTGGCCTGGGCGAACATCATCAGTTCGATGTCGTGCGGATTGCGCCCCAGGTCATTGAAGCTCTTCACCAGGTAGTCTATTTCGTCCTCGGCCAGGGCTAGGCCCAGATCCTGGTTGGCCTGCTCCAGCGCAGCGCGACCGCCACCGAGCACGTCCACGGCGGTCAGCGGCTTGGGCTCGGCGTGGCTGAACAGCGCGGCGGCGTCCTCCAGCGCATTCAGAACAAGCTGAGTCATGCGGTCATGCAGCAGGGCGGCGACGGCGGCGCTGTCGGCCTCGTTCAACTCGCCGCTGATGTAATAGGCAATGCCGCGCTCCAGGCGCTGGACCTTGGCCAGGCCGCAGTTGCGAGCAATGTCGCTGGCCTTGCTCGACCAGGGCGAAATGGTGCCGAAACGCGGGATGGTCAGGAACAGCTTGCCGCTGGGCTCCTGCACCGGCACGCTCGGGCCGTACTTGAGCAGCCGCGCCAGCACTTGTTCTTCATCGGCGTTGAGCACGCCCGTCACGTCGGCGAAATGCGCGAACTCGGCGTACAGCCCGGTCACGGCCGGCACCTTGCTGGTCAGTTGCTCAAGCAATTTGCCATGGCGGAAAGCGGAAAGGGCGGGAGCGCCGCGCAGGATCAACATCGTCGGAACAGCCTCTGGGAAGGGGTGTGCTGGAGGCCGGGCATTCTATCCTAAAGTGGCGGTCTGCGGCACCTGTAGCCGGGTGCTTAAAGGACGAACGCGCTAGCAGAGAAGCGAAGCGCTGTCGAGATATGGCGCCGCCTGCGCTTTGCGTATACTGCGCCGATGTTTGCACGACCTGCGATACGCATGCGTTGCGCCAAAGGGCTGTTGGCGATTGGAACCCTCCTGATGCTTGCTGGCTGCGGCGAAGAACCCAAGCCCAGCGTACTTGAGCAGGCAAAGGCGGAGGGTGAGCTGCGCGTGGTCACTCGAAACAGCCCCGCCACCTATTTCCAGGACCGCAACGGCGCCACCGGTTTCGAATACGAGCTGGCCAAGCGCTTCGCCGCCGATCTCGGCTTGGAGCTGAAGATCGAAACCGCGGACAACCTCGACAGCCTGTTTGCCAGCCTGGGCCGCGCCAATGGTCCGGTCATGGCGGCCGCCGGCCTGGTGGATACGCCACAGCGACAGCGTCAGGCACGTTTCTCGATTCCTTATCTGGAAGTCACGCCTCAGGTCATCTATCGCCAGGGCGAAACCCGCCCAACCAAGCCTGAAGACCTCGTCGGCAAACGCATTCTCGTTCTGGCCGGCAGCAGCCATGCCGAACAACTGGCCGCCCTCAAGCTGGAACAGCCGGAACTGGAGTTCGAGGTATCCGACGCCGTAGAGGTGGTCGACCTGCTGCGCATGGTCGACGAAGGGCAGATCGACCTGACCCTGGTGGACTCCAACGAACTGGCGATGAACCAGGTGTACTTCCCCAACGTGCGAGTCGCCTTCGACCTGGGCGACACCAATACCATGCGCTGGGCAGTAGCTGCCGGTGAAGATGACAGCCTGCTGGTGGAGATCGACGCCTTCCTTGAGCGCTCCGAGGCCAACGGTACCCTGCAGCGCCTGAAGGAGCGCTACTATGGCCATGTCGACGTGCTCGGCTACGTCGGCGCCTACACCTTCGCCCAGCACCTGCAGCAACGCCTGCCGCGCTACGAGAAGATGTTCCGCAAGGCCGGCCAGGCCAATCAGGTCGACTGGCGCCTGCTCGCAGCCATGGGCTATCAGGAATCGCTGTGGCAACCCAACGCCACGTCCAAGACCGGCGTACGCGGCCTGATGATGCTGACCCAGCGCACCGCCCAGTCGGTCGGCGTGTCCAACCGCCTGGACCCCAAGCAAAGCATCGACGGCGGCGCCCGCTACTTCATCCAGGTGCACCAGCAATTGCCGGACAGCATCGCCGAGCCGGACCGCACCTGGTTCGCTCTGGCCGCCTACAATGTTGGCGGCGGTCACCTGGAAGATGCACGCAAGCTGACCGAAGCCGAGGGCTTGGACCCGAACAAATGGGCCGACGTGCAAAAGATCCTGCCGCGCCTGGCGCAGAAGCAGTGGTACAGCAAGACCCGCTACGGCTATGCCCGCGGTGGCGAGCCGGTGCATTTCGTGCGCAACATTCGTCGCTACTACGACATTCTCACCTGGGTGACCCAGCCGCAGCTGGAAGGCACGCAAGTGGCCGAGAGCGGTATCCACCTGCCCGGCATCGACAAGCGCAAACCCGAAGAAGAAACCCCGCCGCTGTAAATGCCTACAGCAAGCTCTGATTACCTGCCGCGCAGCGGCTGATGGCCTGGCGCTCCGCCGGCAGCCCTTTCAAACGCGTGGCGCACTGCGCCTGACTCGGGACCCGCTCGACCTGCAGGTTGGCATGCGCATCGATACTGATCAGATACGCATGGTTGTAGCGCGCTCGATCGTTCCAGTCGCTGAACCGTTGGGTGGCGAGTACGCAGCGGTAATCCAGATGACCGGTAAAGCCCTGTAAGCGATCACGCATGAAGATATGGTGGTAACGCTGCCAGTCGCGGTCACGCTGGCCGACGCGCACCGCCTCCTGGCAAGCCTCCAGCGTGGTGATCTGTGGCTCGTGCAGGAAAATACTCTGCGCCAGGTTCGAGCCGCCTAACTGCACACTGGCCACCAGATACACCTCAGGCTGCGCAGCCACAACCGGCGCAGCCAGCAGTGCCAGCACGCTCAACATCCCTTTGTTCATAATCGCTCCCGGTAAAGAGGCTCAGCCGCGCCGGGCCTTGAAAAAGTCTTTCAGCAGTGCCCCGCTCTCCTCTGCCAGCAAGCCACCTTCCACCAGTACGCGATGGTTGAGAAAGGCTTGATCGAAGAACTGCCCCTGACTGATCGCCACGCCCGCACGCGGCTCGCTGGCAGCGAACACCACACGAGCGATGCGCGCATGCACGATCAAGCCAGCGCACATGCTGCAGGGTTCCAGGGTGACGTATAGCGTGCTACCGGGCAGTCGATAGTTCTGCACACTTTGCGCCGCAGCGCGAATCGCCACCATCTCGGCATGGGCGCTGGGGTCATGACGCAGGATCGGACAGTTGAAGCCCTGGCCCACCACCTCACCGTCCTGCACCAGCACGGCACCGACCGGCACTTCACCCTGCCCAGCGCCCAGACGCGCCTGCGCCAGCGCCAGGCGCATGAAGTGCTCGTCACGCGAGCGGTCGATGATCTGCGGTCTTTTCATTGCAACAATCCGTAGGACGCCGGCGAAAAAGGGCGCCTAACCTACACCACTTCGATGGCCGCCATCAGCCCCGTTTCCATATGGTCGATCACGTGACAATGGAACATCCACACCCCGGGATTATCAGCAACGAAGGCAATGCGTGCCGTCTCGTTCTTGCCCAACAGATAGGTATCGGTGAAATACGGAATGATCTTGCGTCGATCCGACCCCAGCACCTTGAAGGTCATGCCGTGCAGATGGATGGGGTGCTGATACTGCGCCATGTTGCGCAGCACGAAAACGTAGTGGCCATCCTTCTTCAGCGTGGCGATCGGGCGATCAGCGCAGGTCTTATCGTTGATGTCCCAGGCCTGGCCGTTGATCTGCCAGTACTTGTAGCTGCCGCCACGCTCGACATCGCCGGACAGCATCGCCGCCCACTCGAAGTTGAAACGCAGCGTCTCGGCGCGCGCCAGGTCCGGCTCGGCAATCGGGTTGGCCGGCAGTGGCGGCGGCCAGTCACCGGCGGCTTCGCTACTGGCGACACCTTTCAAGGTGGCCAGGCGCAGCGGACCATTGCGTAGCGACAACGCCTCGCCGGCAGATGGCACCTTCAGCGCCAGGTCGATGCGCATGCCCGGCCCCAGCCAGTACTCCTTGCCCAATGGCCGCGGCTGCACTGGATTGCCATCCAGCGCATAGATGCGCGCCTCACCGCCAGGCAGGTTGAGGCGGTAGGTGATGGTGTTGTCGACATTGATCAGGCGCAGCCGCACCACCTGCCCTTCCGGCAGCTCCAAGGTCGGATTGGGCTCGCCGTTGATGGTGGTCAGTCGTCCGCGCGTACCTTCGCGCGCCGCCTGGCGCGGCACCAGAAATTCGGTGAAGGCGCCCTGCTCGTCGATGTGCCAGGTCTTCAGGCTCAGCGTGCGCTCATGGCGGAAGCCGGTCGGCTCGCGCTCCTCGACGATCAGCGGCCCGACCAGACCACGCCCCAGTTGCTCGGCGCTGGCGGTATGCGGGTGGTACCAGAAGCTGCCGGCGTCATGGCAGATGAAGTCGTAGTCGAAATACTCGCCTGGCAGCACCGGAGCCTGGGAGACATAGGGCACGCCGTCCATCTCCAGCGGCAGGCGGATGCCATGCCAGTGAATGGTGCTTTGCACGTCCAGCTTATTGATGAAGCGCACTCGCAGGCGCTCGCCTTGGCGGCAACGCAGCTCCACCCCAGGCGCCTGGCCACCATAGCCCCAGGCCTGCGTCACATGCCCCGGTACCAGTTCCAGATCAAGCGGCGCGGCGATCAGCTCGTAATCGTGCGTGGCAACATTCTCCGGGCGCCCCAGCCAATAGCGCACGCCACCAGCACCCAGCCCGGCCACACCCAGCCCAACCAAACCGGCCAGCACCTGTCTGCGGGTAAACGACATCTTCATCCTCGGCAATCCGTGAGCAGACTCAACTGCACTATCTTCTCATTTTCACGAACAGCCCGACGAGCACCTTGGCAAGACAAATTGCCGCGGCACCCAATGCGAGATTGTCGCCCAGATGGGAAGCCGCCGACCGGTATAGAATCGCCGGGCACTTCACAGGAACGTTTACCTGAACATGGACAGTTTCTTTTTCGACACCCCCTTGGCCATCATGACGGTCGCGATAACCCCCATGCTTTTGCTCATGTGGATCGGGCTCATGGCAGCGTTTGGGGAAATGATCTGGACTGACTGCTACCGGTTGAGCCGCCCACACGACATCGTAAAAGCGGCGATCATCGATCAGAAGCTCGTCAACGCGCGCATCAGCGTTGGCAAAACCACAATGGTCAGTCTCAAACCGGTCTATCGCCTGCGTTACGAGTACGAACAGCGCGCCTACGAAGTGGAGCATCTTGTGCTCAATCAGGAGCATGTCGAGCTCGATCGGCAGGCCGGTACCTTTCTGCTCTACGTTCCCAAAGCGAACCCGGCCGATGCCACTCCCGAAGCTCCTAGTGCTGCATCGCCCTTTGCGGCGATCATGCTGATGATCATGGGCTACATGATCTGGGAAGCCGCGCCAACGCTGCTGACAGGACTCTGAGCATGATCGTGGTATTCATCCTACTCGGTGGCCTTCTGTGGCTGATCAGCCTGCTGCTTTCCGCCTTTTCCGCCTGGGGCTTGTACAAGCTGGCGCAACTGCTGTGGAAAAAAATCCGCCGGGCCTTACTGCGCCCAGGTACGGCGCAAATCACCTCTTACGAAGTCTTCGCTCCAGACCCCGAGGATATTCACGTCCAGGACACCCGCCCGCATATCCGCCTCGAGTTGGACTGTGAGCGCCGTGGACAGCACTTTCAGATATCCCTCGGCCCATTGACCTGCGAGGAGCTGTTCCCCGCTCTGGACCTACCCGCGCATCATGTCGCCTGCTGGCTGAGCGATGAGGACTGGCGCCAGTTGCTGGAAGATCGCTGGATCACCATCGCCTGCGACTGGCAGCAGCGCAAAGCGATACTCACCAGCCAGATTCGTCAGGACAGGCGCATCCTGCTGATCAGCTTTCTGAGCGTTAGCCTATTCGCACTCACCGCCATTCTGTCTCTGCTGCAACGCTAAAGCATGCGGACATGAAAAGCCGGCCTAAGCCTATTTTTTCATTGAGCGCGACGAGATCATTCCCTCGCCATGGTCGCTGGCTGCGCCCATAACGACGAATGCGCTTTTTTACAGTTGGGGCCTAGGTCGGTTCGCTCACTGTTCCTTTGCCAACCGTAGAGCAAGGAGACCTAGATATCGAGCCGTTCAGTGCCAGCTCGTTCAACCATATCTCTTCGGTTTCTCAGCAGCAGTGGTGGCTGCGAAACAATCCGCTCTACAAAGACAGACGCAAGATTGAGAAAGCCAAGCCCCAAGTGCGCGCCAAGGTAGAACACCCGTTATGGGTGATCAAGCAGCCGTTTGGTCATGTAAAAACACGCTTCCGAGGCTTGGCGAAGAACACGACTCAGCTGATGACCTTGCTTGCCCTGGCGACCCAATGGATGGCGCACCGAAATTTGCTGACTACCGCAGGAGAGGTACGCCTGTAATACAGAGGATCGCTGCCACGCAATGCTCGCGGCGGCTAAAACTCAGAAATAAGGTACAGCCCGACCGATTTACATTGGGTGCCACTTTCAAAATCGGCAGAGATCGAAATCACTCAGAAAGATAGAGTTACTTCAGACCACCCTTAACTAACACGCAAAACAAATTATAATTACCACCTGACAAGTAAATATCGCGCTTATAACCAAAACGCAACAATGAGCGCCTTACAAACGCCATCAAACCTAAGTCGACAAGACAGGTAAGCAGTCTGCTCTTGATCTGCGCCTTCCAAGACCGCTCACTAAGATCAACAATAAAATTGCTATCCGATGGAAAACCGAGTTGCTGGTAATGGTAAACCGAAAGACCACTTTTACGACACAACTCCGACACAGCACCACTCGTCAGATACTGCATATGTTCCAAGTCGACACGCAGAGCAATCTTGCGATCATCATTCGCGATAGCGTCCCCGTTCGGAGTCCATATTAAGATCTTGCCGCCGTTATCAAGCAACTCGCACAAAGCAGAGATGAGCTGATTAGGGTCCAGCAGGTGCTCAATCACATCATTCAAAACAATGAGATCGAATTTTTCATCGATGGTTTTCAACACATCGATGCCACCCAAGGAAACAGATTCAAGGCCGAGTTGGTGGCAGATCGAAACCGCAGCATGATCAAACTCAACACCTGCAACAGAAGCACCCAGTCGTTTTGCTTGATACAGGAACTCTCCTAGACCACAGCCGAAATCAAGCACCCTATATTCTGCACCTGACTTGGAGGGCATATCCTTTACAAGAAAACTCAACCTTGGATCGGATAGCGGATCCAAAACATCCAACTCGGACTTTATATTCTCAACACCACCACCTATACGCCCGGCAAAATGCGCAATATGGTAAGAACTATAAAAATCGTTGAGCAAACCTTCGGAGGGCGCCGGAGAGACATAATAACAACCACACGTCGAACAACTTAATACAGAACACTTATCAGGACGAATGTAAGATGGCTCAGCCCCGATCGCGCCACAGAAAGGGCAGTCTCTACTCTCAAAACGAGAAAAATCCCAATTTATTGTTCGCTGATCGAGAGGTTCGAGAATCATTGCATTTCCTTTTGAGTCCGAAGCCCAAGCATGTGAAAACCAAACAACTATGCTGATGCTACTCCAACACGAGGCTCTGCGGCTCGAAAAGCATAACTCACTGACATCATTCATGCCCCGGCAGAAGAACTGTAAGCAGGCGCACCAAGCCTTATGATCGCAGCGAGCAAGAATATCAATTGATGCCCAGTGGCAACATCAACATCATCTAGGATGATGTTTTCAAACATCCAAGAAAAAACCGGCCTAAGCCGGTTTTTCATGTAGCACTGCGGGATCACTCCCACTCAATGGTCGCTGGCGGCTTGCTCGACACGTCGTACGTGACGCGGGAGATGCCGTCGATTTCGTTGATGATGCGGCCGCTGATGGTTTCCAGCAGCTCGTAGGGCAGGTGCGCCCAGCGAGCGGTCATGAAGTCCACGGTTTCCACGGCGCGCAGCGCGACGACCCAGGCGTAGCGGCGGCCGTCACCGACGACGCCGACCGATTTCACCGGCTGGAACACCACGAACGCCTGGCTGGTCTTGTGGTACCAGTCAGCCTTGCGCAGTTCTTCGATGAAGATGTGGTCGGCGCGACGCAGGATGTCGGCGTATTCCTTCTTCACTTCGCCAAGGATGCGCACGCCCAGACCCGGGCCCGGGAACGGGTGGCGGTAGACCATGTCGTAGGGCAGGCCCAGCTCCAGGCCGATCTTGCGCACTTCGTCCTTGAACAGTTCACGCAGCGGCTCGACCAGCTTGAGGTTCATTTCCTCCGGCAGGCCACCGACGTTGTGGTGGCTCTTGATCACGTGAGCCTTGCCGCTCTTGGCGCCAGCCGACTCGATCACGTCCGGATAGATGGTGCCTTGGGCGAGGAACTTGATGTTCGGCAGCTTGCTGGCCTCGGCATCGAACACGTCGATGAAGGTGCGGCCGATGATCTTGCGCTTCTTCTCCGGGTCGGCTTCGCCGGCCAGGTTACTGAGGAACTGCTCTTCGGCGTTGGCGCGGATCACCTTGACGCCCATGTTCTCGGCGAACATGGCCATCACCTGATCACCTTCGTGCAGGCGCAGAAGACCGTTGTCGACGAACACGCAGGTCAGTTGATCGCCGATGGCCTTGTGCAGCAGCGCCGCGACCACCGAGGAGTCCACACCGCCGGACAGGCCGAGCAGCACATTGGCGTCGCCGACCTGAGCACGCACGGCAGCGATGGCGTCTTCGACGATGTTGGCCGGAGTCCACAGGGCTTCGCAGCCAGCGATTTCCAGCACGAAGCGCGACAGAATGCGACCGCCCTGCTTGGTGTGGGTCACTTCCGGGTGGAATTGCACGCCGTAGTAGTGGCGGGCGTCGTCGCACATCGCGGCGATCGGGCAGCTCGGGGTGCTGGCGAGAATGTGGAAGCCTTCCGGCAGGCGGGTGACCTTGTCGCCGTGGCTCATCCACACGTCGAGGCCCAGCACGCCGTCGGCGTCGACATGATCTTCGATACCTGCCAGCAGCTCGCTCTTGCCAACCACGTCGACACGGGCGTAGCCGAACTCACGCAGGTCGGAGCCTTCCACCTTGCCGCCGAGCTGCTCGGCCATGGTCTGCATGCCGTAGCAGATGCCCAGCACCGGCACATTCAGGTCGAACACGGCCTGCGGGGCGCGCGGGCTATTGGCTTCGTGCACCGACTCCGGACCGCCGGCGAGGATGATGCCGCGCGGAGCGAAGGCACGGATGTCCTCGTCGCTCATGTCCCAGGGGTGCAGCTCGCAATAGACGCCGATCTCGCGAACGCGGCGGGCGATCAGTTGGGTGTACTGGGAACCGAAGTCCAGAATGAGGATGCGGTGGGCGTGAATGTCGTGGGCCATGGCCGTCTCTCGTAGGTATTCACAAATGACACGGGGCTGATCGAACAGCCCCGTTATTCATATAAAGTGCGGCGAATCAACCAACTCTGTAGTTGGGAGCCTCTTTGGTGATCTGCACGTCATGGACATGCGACTCAGCCATGCCGGCACCGGTGATGCGCACGAACTCGGGCTTGGTGCGCATCTCTTCGATGGTGGCGCAGCCGGTGTAGCCCATGGAGGCACGCAAGCCGCCCATCAACTGGTGAACGATGGCCGCCATCGCGCCCTTGTAAGGCACACGACCTTCGATGCCTTCCGGCACCAGCTTCTCGGCACCAGCCGAGGAATCCTGGAAGTAACGGTCGCTCGAACCTTGCGCCTGCGCCATGGCGCCCAGCGAGCCCATGCCGCGGTAGGCCTTGTAGGAACGGCCCTGGAACAATTCCACTTCGCCCGGTGCCTCTTCGGTGCCGGCCAGCATGGAGCCGATCATTACGGCGGAAGCGCCAGCGACGATGGCCTTGGACAGGTCACCGGAGAAACGGATACCACCGTCAGCGATCAGCGGCACACCGGTGCCAGCCAGCGCGGCAGCAACATTGGCCACGGCGCTGATCTGCGGAACGCCGACACCGGCGACGATACGGGTGGTGCAGATCGAACCTGGGCCGATGCCGACTTTGACGCCGTCGGCACCCGCCTCGACCAGCGCCTTGGCAGCGGCGCCGGTGGCGATGTTGCCGCCGATCACCTGGACTTCCGGGAAGTTCTCCTTGACCCAGCGTACGCGGTCGATCACGCCCTTAGAGTGGCCGTGGGCGGTGTCGACGATGATCACGTCGACACCAGCGTTGACCAGAGCAGCAACGCGGTCACCCGTGTCGGCACCAGTGCCGACGGCAGCACCAACACGCAGGCGGCCTTGGTCGTCCTTGCTGGCCAGCGGGTAGGCCTTGGCCTTCTCGATGTCCTTGACGGTCATCATGCCCTTGAGGGTGAAGGCGTCGTCGACGATCAGTACTTTCTCGATGCGGTGCTTGTGCAGCAACTCGCGCACGGTTTCCTTGGTGGCGCCTTCCTTGACGGTGACCAGGCGCTCTTTCGGCGTCATCACATCACGCACCAGGGCGTCCAGACGGTTCTCGAAGCGCACGTCGCGGGAGGTGACGATGCCCACCAGGTCACCGTTGGACAGCACCGGTACGCCAGAGATGTTGTTCTGACGAGTCAGCTCGAACAGGTCACGCACGGTGGCGTCGGCCTCGATGGTGATCGGGTCCTTGACTACGCCAGCCTCGAACTTCTTGACCTTGCGCACTTCGGCAGCCTGCTGCTCGATGGTCATGTTCTTGTGGATGATGCCGATGCCGCCTTCCTGCGCCATGGCGATGGCCAGACGAGCCTCGGTAACCGTGTCCATTGCAGCGGACAGCAGCGGGATATTCAGTTCGATACCGCGCGTCAGGCGGGTCTTGAGGCTGACATCCTTGGGCAGAACCTCGGAATAACCGGGAATGAGCAGGACGTCGTCGAAAGTGAGTGCTTCTTGGCTGATGCGCAGCATGGCGGGCTCCCGAGCGGGAAAATAAGAAGCGCGGCATTATACCCAGCGTCCTCACCGCACTCAATGCAAAGTGTGTCTCTAGGCAGGCATGCTGCGAAACACATAAAATAATGATTCTCAAAAACACTTGCACTTGAGTGCCAAATGAAATCCAACCGTTCTTCTCTGAGCAGTCGGCGCGCCGCTCTGCTTACCCTTTGCCTGCTGCCAGCCAGCACGTTGCTTGCCCAGGAACTGGAACTACCCAGCCAGGAGGTGCTCGCCAAGCCCACCATCGAAGACGACGGCTACCAGGCCAAACGTGCCAGTACGGCCAGCAAATCTTCCGTGGCGCTCAGGGATGAAGCACAGTCGGTCCAAGTGGTGACACCCAAGACCATCGAGGATTTTCAGGTCAGGTCGCTGGATGAGGCGATGAAGTTCGTCAGCGGTGTCAGCCAGAGCAATACACTGGGCGGCACGCAGGACGGCTTCGTCAAACGCGGTTTTGGTGCCAATGCCGATGGTTCGATCCTGCGCGATGGCATTCGCTCCAGCCTCTCGCGCAACTTCAGCGCCACCACCGAGCGCGTGGAAGTGCTCAAGGGCCCGGCCTCACTACTGTACGGCGCACTGGAGCCGGGCGGACTGATCAACGTCATCAGCAAGAAACCTCAGTACCAATGGGGTACACGCTTAGATGCAGACAGTTCAAGCTTTGGCGGTGGCAGTCTGGCAGTCGACGTCACTGGTCCGATTGCCGACAGCGGTCTGGCGTTTCGCCTGATCGCCGAGCGCCAGCACGAAGATTACTGGCGTAACTTCGGCGAAGAAGAACACAGTTTGATCGCGCCTTCGCTGAGCTGGGAAGGCGAGCGCCTGCGCCTCAATCTCGCCTATGAATACAAGGAATACAGCACCCCGGTGGATCGCGGCACAGTGATCATCAATGGCAAGCCGGCCAAGGTTTCCTATAACGACCGTTTCGGCGAAAGCTGGTCGAGGGCCAAAGGTATCGACGAACTGCTCACTGCCACCGCCGAATACCAGCTCACCGATCAATGGTCCACTCGCCTCACCTACGGCTGGAACAACGAGCGATACGACTATGCCGAGGCACGACCTAACGCACTGAACGCCAATACCGGCGACATGAGCCGTCGCTCCGATGGCAGCGAGCACGACAACCAAACCCAGTACCTGGCCTGGGACTGGATCAGTAACGCCAGCCTGTTCGGTCAGCGCCACGACCTGCTGATCGGCGCCGACACCGAGCGAGTCGACAATTTCCGCGGCGATACCTGGCGCGGAGCAGCAGTGGGCGGCTTCAATATCTACAACCCGGCGTACGGCAACCTCGCACCACCATCGACGCTCAATCCAGCGCAGAGCGACCGCAGCGACGAGCTGCACTCGCGATCGATCTACGCAAAGGACAACTGGCATCTGAACGATCAGTGGATCGCGGTGTTCGGTGGTCGCTACCAGCGTTTCGAGCAACTCGTGGAACAAGGTCGCGACACGACCTATACCCGCCCCACCGACCGAACCGATACCACCTTCCTGCCATTTGGTGGTCTGGTGTTCCAGCTCAACGATCAAGTGGCCTTCTATGGCAACTACAGCCGCTCCTTCGTGCCCAATGCCTCGGACGCCGATACTGGCCAGGCATTCGATCCCGAAGAAGGGCGCAGCTACGAGCTGGGCGTGAAACTCGATCTGCCTCAAGGCATCGGTGCCAGCCTGGCGCTATTCGATATCGAGAAGGAAAACGTGGTCGTCAGCAACATCAACGTCTCCGAGGCAGCCGGAAAGGTCGGTTCCCGCGGTGTAGAACTGGATATAACCGGGCGCCTGAGCGAACGCTGGGAGCTGCTCGGCAGCTACGCCTACACCGATACGGAAATCCTCAACGACCCCGCCAACAAAGGCAACGAACTGGTCAACGCCGCGCGTAACATCGCCAGCTTCTATATCGTTCATCACCTGAGCCTGCCCGAGGACTTCGGTCAGTGGCGGCTGGGTGGTGGCGCACGGTACGTGGGCGAGCGTGCCGGCGACAATGCCAACAGTTTCTGGCTGGACAGCTACACCGTAGCCGATGCCTTTATCAGTTGGGACAGCCAGTTGGTGGGCGAGAAAACGCGCCTACAACTGAACGTGCGCAACCTGTTCGACGAGCGCTACTACCCGTCCAGCGGTGGCAACCTGCGCGTTGCCGTGGGCGAACCACGCGAAGTGCGTCTGTCGGCCAGCGTCGAGTTCTGAACTTATCCCGATGGCAACTGCTGAGCGCCTGTGGGAAGCCCTTCAGCAGCGACTGAAAACAGCACAAGTCGCGGCTAAAGCCCCTCCCACAATCGGCTGAGAACTGCTCAAGCCGGATCGTCTACTCGCACCTGCCGCACGGCAAAGCCCAGGCGTTCACCGAATTCCTCGACGAACGCCGGGCGCAGGCCAGCTTCTGCCCAGCCGTTGAAGATGAAGCCCAGGTTGGAAAACCCACAGGGCTGCAGGAACAGGAAACCGTTAATGTCGTCCTCATGCCCGCATTCCGGGCAGGTGAAGTTGTCGGTTTCCCCCGGCCACCACACTTCCAGGCTGTCGAACAGCGGCACGCCCACCTCACGCCGGCATTCAGCGCAACCCGCTTCTTCGAGAAAGCCGCGCGTCGGCACATAGATACAGCGATTGGTGATGATCTCCAGACCGTTGTGCGGCTGGCCATAGGGCAACAACTCGGGACGCTGGGCGACACGCCGAGCGCCTGAGCCGATGGCATAGGCCATACCGTTGCCACCCTGACCACAGGTAGTCGGCAGTGCCTCGACGATTTCCCGTTTCGCCAGCCAGCGCAGCATGGCCTGGGCCTTTTGCTCGTGAGCGAGAAGCGTGGATATCTGCGGGACGAGGATCAGTTGCGCGGTCATGGTCTGCGGGGGCTGGCAAATAAAGAGCGGCAGCTTAGGCGCTGCTGCCAGCAAATCAAGCCCCACGACAAACCGCAGCAGCCGCTTGCACCTCACGGCGGGCGACCCAGCGAGCACGCAGCACATCGTAGATCCAGTTGAATACGAGGGCGTAGAGCAGAAAGAACAGAATCAATCCTATATCCATCAGCAGTGCCTCGAGCAGACCAATCGACAGCCACCAGGCTGCCAGCGGCACCAGCATGACCACCAGGCCGCCCTCGAACAGCAACGCGTGGCAAACCCGCACCCACAGGCCACGCTCGAAGCCCAGCCGCGCCTGTGCGCGGTCGAACAGATAGTTGAACAGCATGTTCCACAACATGGCGACGATGGAGAACATCAAGGTTAAAAGCCCCAGATGCATCAGGGGTTTATCCATGAGCCAGGCCAAAGCAGGCGCACAGATGAGCATGGCGATGATCTCGAAAGCCAGGGCGTGACCGATGCGCTCGCGCAGGGAGCGCGACAACGGCTGAGTCATGAGACGAACCTCGTGATGAGTGACGATGAGCGCTATGATCATCGGCATATCAGGCAACTAAAAGGCAGCAGCCATCGGCTTAACCGATATGAATACTTCACTCGAAGCACTCCAGGCCTTCGCTCAAGCCGCCAATTGCGGTTCGCTGAGCGCCGCCGCACGGCGTCTGGGCAAGAGCCAGTCGACCATCAGCGAAGCGGTGGCGCGCCTGGAAATCGATCTGGGCGTGACCCTGTTCGAGCGCGGCCCGCGCACGCTGCAACTGACCGAGGCGGGCAGCAACCTGCTGGCCCATGCCGAAGAGGTGCTCAGCGCCAGCGACCGCCTGGCAAGGCATGCAGCACGCCTGGCAAACGGCCAGGAAGCGAAATTGACCCTGGCCCTCTCGGACGCCTACCAACCCAAGCAGTATCAGGCTCGCCTGGTGGAACTGGATCAGCGCTTTCCCGACCTGGAATTCGAGTGCCTGATCGCCGAGCACGCCGACGTGCTGGATCTGGTCAACCAGGGCCGTGCACACCTGGGCCTGCTGGCCGCACAGCCGTCCTACCCGCCCGACATCGCCCATGCCAGTGTCCCCGGCAACGCCGAGTTCGGCCTGTTCGTGGCGCGGGAACATCCGCTGGCAAAGCTGCAATCGGTCACCACGGAGGATCTGGCCAACTGGCGCGTTCTGCGCCTGACCAGCGTGGCCACCAGTGAAATGCCGTCCGACGATCTACCTAGCAGCGGCGGCCGCTGCTGGTCAGCACCGGACTTCATCCTGCTGCTGGAGATGGCAGCACTCGGCTTCGGCTGGGCGGAACTGCCGCGAGAGCTGGTTACCAACCATGGCAACGGGCTGCTGCACGAACTGCCAATGCCCGGCTGGCCAAGACACGCTCGGGTCGATGTGGTGTGGTCGCGTCAGCGCGAACTGCGCCCGGTAGCCGCCTGGCTGCTGGAGCGCCTGCTCGATGATGCGGTCGCGCCTGCCGACGAGTCCGCTTATCATGCCGCCCCATGATCAAGGATCCCTTCGCACGCCTGAACCTCGACCGTGAGGTGCTGAGCGTCAGCCAACTCAACAACCGCGCACGCCTGCTGCTGGAGGACGTATTCACCGGTATCTGGGTCGAGGGCGAAATATCCAACCTCGCCCGTCCGGCCTCCGGCCACATCTACTTCACCCTGAAAGACAGCCAGGCTCAGGTGCGTTGCGCACTGTTCCGGCAGAACGCGGCACGGGTACGCCAGGCGTTGCGCGATGGCCTGGCGGTGAAGGTACGCGGCAAGGTCTCGTTATTCGAGGGCCGTGGCGACTACCAGTTGATTCTCGATGCTGTCGAGCCGGCCGGCGACGGCGCCCTGCGCCTGGCCTTCGAAGCGCTGAAGGAGAAACTCGGCGCCGAAGGCTTGTTCGCAACCGAGCGCAAGATCGCCCTGCCCGCCCATCCCAAGCGCATCGGCATCGTCACCTCGCCCACCGGCGCGGTGATCCGCGACATCATCAGCGTGTTCCGCCGCCGCGCGCCGCAGGTGGTGCTGAACCTGATCCCCACCGCAGTACAGGGCCGTGATGCCACCGCGCAGATCGTCCGCGCCCTGCAACGCGCTGACGCGCTGGGCTTCGATGCGCTGATCCTGGCCCGCGGCGGTGGCTCGCTGGAAGACCTCTGGTGTTTCAACGAGGAAGCCGTGGCCCGTGCCGTAGCTGGCTGCATCACCCCCATCGTCAGCGCCGTGGGTCACGAGACGGATGTGTCCATCGCCGACTTCGTCGCCGACGTACGGGCACCGACGCCATCGGCGGCCGCCGAACTGCTGGCTCCGGACAGCAGCGAACTGGTACAGCGCCTGCACAACCTGCAGCGTCGCCTGGTCCTGCACATGCAAGGTCGCCTGGCCCGCGAACGCCTGCGCCTGGAAGGAACGAGCAAACGCCTGCGCCACCCTGGCGAACGCCTGCGCCAGCAGGCCCAACGTCTGGACGATCTGGACATGCGCCTGCGCCGCGCCTTCAACCAGCAGTTGGCCAATCAGCGCGAGCGCCTGGCCCGCCTCGATGCGCGTCTTGCCGCGCAGCATCCGGGCCGGGGTCTGGCCCTGCTGCGGCAACGCCTGGATGGCCTGGCCGCACGCTTGCCGCGGGCCATGCAGGCACAACTGCGCAGCCAGCGCCAACAACTGGGCGCAGTCGCCGCACAACTGCAGATCGTCAGTCCGCTGGCCACCTTGGGCCGCGGCTACAGCATCCTCCTCGACGAACGCGGCCAGGCCGTGCGCAGCGCCGCGCAAACCCAGCCGGGCCAGCGCCTCAAGGCGCGCCTGAGCGAGGGCGAGCTGGACGTGCGCGTCGAAGACAACCATATACAACCGGCGACCCTGTCGCTGTTGGACTAACAGTTGGTAGGGTGGGCGGTCGGGCAGCGCTCCGTTTCAGCCCCCCTACCGTTCAACAAAACGAGAACAGCTCTGGAAGGCTGGACGAGAGACCGACGCCGATCCGCTTTTACGTTCAGCGTCCGGCCTTCAGCGTTCTTTTCCTATAGGACTTTTATGCGCCCACTGATCTTTCTGCTTGCCTTCTGTCTTGCCCTGCCCGCCCATGCCGAAGGTTTCATCACCCGCCTGCTGAACAAGCCGGTGCCGGGCGGCGTGGCGGTGGTCGATCTGGGCAACCCGGCGCAGGCGCCCAAAGTGCGCTATCAGGGTAAGCCGGTACTGACCGTGCACGAAGACGGCCAACGCTGGATCGCCATAGTCGGCATCCCACTCAGCATCAAGCCAGGTACTCAACAGGTCGAGGTCGAGGACGGTGGCCGCCTGACCTTCCAGGTCGGCGCCAAGCACTACGCCGAGCAGCGCATCACCATCAAGAACCAGCAGCAGGTCAACCCCAACGCTGCCAACCTGAAACGCATCGAGCGCGAGCTGGCCGAGCAGACCCGTGCCTACCAGCAGTTCAGCGCGCGCCAGCCGAGCAACCTGTTGTTCGACAAACCGGTCAACGGCCCGCTGTCCAGCCCGTTCGGCCTGCGCCGTTTCTTCAACGGCGAGGAGCGCAACCCACATTCGGGCCTGGACTTCGCCGCCAACCGCGGCACGCCGATCAAGGCCCCCGCGGCCGGCAAGGTGATCCTGATCGGCGACTATTTCTTCAACGGCAAGACGGTGTTTCTCGACCATGGCCAGGGGCTGATCAGCATGTTCTGCCACCTGTCCGAGATCGACGTGAAGCTAGGCGACGAGATCAAGCGCGGTGGCCATGTCGGCAAGGTCGGCGCCACCGGACGCGCCACCGGCCCGCACCTTCATTGGAACGTCAGCCTTAACGATGCGCGGGTTGATCCAGCGATCTTCATCGGTGCGTTCAAGCCCTGAACGCATCACCCCGCTGCGCGCGGCCGTTAATCCCCGATACAAGGGCAAAAAGCAGGTCGCGGACAACTCCGCTCCAACGAGTGCAGGTGCTACCTGCAAGGCTGAATCTGTGGAGCGAACTTGCCCGCGAACGATCACAGCCCCGACCAACGCGCAGCACTCAGCGATAGAACCGGCAGCATAGATAGCGGCAAGTCCCGCCCCACCGCTTTGGCCACGTCATGCAACTTTGCTAAGGTACGGCCGCCCAAACGGCCGGAAAGCACAATTTTCTCGCTACTTTTGCCACAGCCGACTCGGAGCCGGATATGCCGAATGAGCTCAACACCTGGATGGAGTGGCTGGAACACCAGCCCCAACTGCTCACCTTCACTGCCACCCTGGGCCTGATAATCGCCGCCTGGCTGTCGAACTGGATCGTCAAGCGCATTCTGGTACGCGCCATCTATCGCGTGGTGGGTGCGACCGCGCTTGGTCGCCACGGTCAGATCAAGGAAAGTGGCATCATCAAGCGCCTGTCCAACATCGTGCCGGCATTGGTGCTGTCCAGCGGCGTAGTCCTGGTACCCGGCCTGCCCGCTGCCGTGGTGGAAGTAACGCGCAACGTTTGCGGCGCCTTCGTGGTGCTGACCATCGCCCTGGCCATCGGCGCCTTGCTGGATATCCTCAACACGCTCTACCAACGTCGCCCCAATGCTCACCTGAAGCCGATCAAGGGCTATCTGCAGGTGATCAAGATCGCCATTTTCGCCATCGCCACGATCCTCATGGTGGCCGCGCTGATCGACCGCTCGCCGCTGATCCTGCTGTCCGGCCTCGGTGCCATGGCTGCAGTGCTGATGCTGATCTTCCAGGACACCCTGCTCTCGCTGGTGGCCAGCGTGCAGATTTCCTCCAGCGACATCATCCGCGTCGGTGACTGGGTGGAAATGCCCCAGCTCAATGCCGATGGCGATGTGATCGACATCGCCCTGCATACGGTCAAGGTGCAGAACTGGGACAAGACCATCACCACCATCCCAACCAAGCGCTTCATCACTGACCCATTCAAGAACTGGCGTGGCATGCAGGAATCCGGTGGCCGTCGGATCAAGCGAGCGCTGTATCTGGATCAGACCAGCGTGCACTTTCTCAGCGATGAGGAGATCGCTCGCCTGCGCCGTTTCATGCTGCTCGACGAATACCTGGACCGTAAGGATCAGGAGCTGCAGGACTGGAACACCAAGCTGGCCGAGTACGGCAAGGACCCGGTCAACACGCGCCGTATCACCAACATCGGCAGCTTCCGCGCCTACGTCGAGCACTACCTGCGTCACAACCCCAACATCCACCAGAACATGACGCTGCTGGTACGCCAGCTCAGCCCGACCGCCGACGGCCTGCCGCTGGAAATCTACTGTTTCACCAATACAGTGGCGTGGAATGCTTACGAAGGGATCCAATCCGACATCTTCGATCACCTGCTGGCCATCCTCCCCGAGTTCGGCCTGCGCGTATTCCAGCACCCGAGCGGTGCGGACATGCGCGAGCTGCGTCCCAACCTGGTTGCTCACGATCCCGCGTGACGCATAAGGCGAAGGCCGGACATACCGGCCTTCGAACCTTCAAACCCTCCGCGCAATATTCCTTCAAAGAGAAAACAAAAAGCGCTATTAAACATCGCTCAGAAGCGTCCAGAGATTGTTCCTACCAATTTTCACGCAATGCTTGCCAGCCTTCATCAAGAACACTAGGGTTGGCCTCATGAACATCGCACATACCCTCATTTTGCTAAGGCAACATCGCTGCCTCCGCCTGGTCAGCCCGCGACTGCGGGGCTGAATCTTTGTGGCCATCCGGTCACTGTCGACTGCCCGATTTCGTTTCCCAGACAAGGCGTCTGGACCCAAGGATTTTCACCATGACCATGCTCAAAGACCCATCCAAGAAGTACCGCCCCTTCACTCAGATCCAGATCCCGGATCGCACCTGGCCGGACAATATCATCGACAAGGCGCCGATCTGGCTGTCCACTGACCTGCGTGACGGCAACCAGTCGCTGATCGAGCCGATGGATGCCGACAAGAAGATGCGCTTCTTCAAGTGCCTGGTGGCCGTGGGCCTGAAGGAAATCGAAGTAGGCTTTCCGTCCGCCTCGCAGACCGACTTCGACTTCGTGCGTGAGCTGATCGAAGGCGGCCATATCCCGGACGACGTGACCATCCAGGTGCTGACCCAGGCCCGTGACGACCTCATCGAGCGCACCTTCGAGTCGCTGAAAGGTGCCAAGAAGGCCATCGTCCACTATTACAACGCTTGCGCACCGAGCTTCCGCAAGATCGTCTTCAACCAGGACAAGGCCGGTGTGAAAGCCATCGCCGTGGCCGCGGGCACTACCATCAAGCGCCTGGCCGCTGCCGCGCCGGAAACCCAGTGGGGCTTCGAATATTCGCCGGAAGTGTTCAGCAGCACCGAAATCGACTTCGCCGTCGAGGTGTGCAACGCGGTGATCGACGTGTTCCAGCCGACCCCGGCCAACCCGCTGATCCTCAACCTGCCGGCCACCATCGAGTGCGCCACGCCGAACAACTACGCCGACCAGATCGAGTGGTTCGGCCGCAATGTGAACAAGCGCGACAGCGTGCTGATCAGCGTGCACACCCATAACGACCGTGGCACCGGTGTCGCCGCTTCCGAGCTGGCCGTCATGGCCGGTGCCGATCGCGTCGAAGGTTGCCTGTTCGGCAACGGCGAGCGCACCGGCAACGTCTGCCTGGTGACCTTGGCGCTGAACCTCTACACCCAAGGCGTCGATCCGGAGCTGGACTTCTCCGACATCGATGCCGTACGCAAGGTGGTCGAGGACTGCAACCAGATTCCGGTACACCCGCGCCACCCGTACGTCGGTGACCTGGTACACACCGCATTCTCCGGCTCCCACCAGGATGCCATCCGCAAGGGCTTCGCCCAGCAGAAGGACGATGCGCTGTGGGAAGTGCCGTACCTGCCGATCGACCCGGCCGACATTGGCCGCGATTACGAGGCGGTGATCCGTGTGAACAGCCAGTCGGGCAAGGGCGGCATCACCTTCCTGCTTGAGCAGGAATACGGCATCAGCCTGCCACGCCGCATGCAGATCGAGTTCAGCCAGGTGGTGCAGCGTGAAACCGACCGCCTCGGCCTGGAGATGACTGCCGCGCAGATCTACCAACTGCTCGAAACCGAGTATCTGCAGGCGCGCAGCCCCTATGCGCTGAAAGGCCATCGCCTGCAGGAAGAGAACGGCACCAGCGCAGTAGACGTAGAAGTTGTCGAAGGTGGTGAGAACCATCACTGGCGTGGCATCGGCAAGGGCCCGCTGGAAGCGCTGGCCGCAGCGCTGCCGGTTGCCATCGAGGTCATGGACTACAGCGAACACGCCATCGGCGCCGGTGCCAACGCCAAGGCTGCGGCGTACATCGAGCTGCGCGTCAACGGCGGCCGCGCCCTGCACGGCATCGGCATCGACGAGAATCTGACCACTGCCAGCTTCCGTGCCCTGTTCAGTGCACTGAACCGCGCCCTGAGCCAGACCGAATCGCAAGCAGCCTGAACCGACAGCGCTGAATGCAAAACGCCGGGCAATGCCCGGCGTTTTTCTGTGCATGAAGTAGCCCGTATTAAATCCGGGAAACTCAGATATCGAAAATCATCAGCACCGCGAACATCAGCGCGGCGAGGCCGATGGTGAACAACAGGCCGATACCCGCTGCCCGCCAGTTGGACAGGAACGCGCCGCCAGCCTCGACATGCTGCTTGAGATCGGCCTCCATCAGGTTCTTCGCCAGCATGATCATCACCATCAGTTGCGCGACGGCGAACGGTAGCGCGGGTACTTCCTCCGGCAGCACGAAGGCCAGCACCAGCGTGACCAGCAGAAGCACGACGGAAATGCCCCAGACCATCGCCACGCGATGCGCCTGCCCGAGCAGCTGCAGGTTATGCGCCAGCAGCCAGGCACCGGCCAGCGGGGTGCCGATGAAAGTCGCCAGGCCAACGCCGGCTACGCTATAGAGGGGCGGATGCTGAGCAGTGGTTTGCTGAAGGTCGGCCTGCGGCGTCTGGAAGGGGTTGCTCTGTTGTACGTCCATGTCGTGTTGCTCCTGATCAGTTCATGGTGAAGGCATCGGCATCCAGGTGTGCCGGAAAACGCTCACGGTAGGCAGCCAGGGCCTCACTCGACAGGGTGGTGCGAAAAACACCATCGCCGTCGCCTGCCGCCAGCAGCGTCTCCCCCTGAAAATCCAGCACCTGGGAATCGCCAGTATAACCATGGCCCTTGCCGTCCTCGCCGACACGGTTCACAGCCGCGACATAGCATAGGTTCTCGATGGCTCGCGCCGGCAGCAGGCGGTTCCAGTGTTGTCGACGAGCGCCCGGCCAATTGGCGGTATACAGCAGCAAATCGGTACCCTGCGGATCGCGGCTCCATACCGGGAAGCGCAGGTCGTAGCAGATCAGCGGACGCACACGCCAGCCCTTGAGTTGCAGCACGACCTGCTGGTCGCCGGCGCTGTAGTGCTTGTGCTCGCCGGCCATGCGAAACAGATGACGCTTGTCGTAATGCGCCCATGAACCGTCCGGGCGCGCCCACAGCAGGCGATTGCGATAGCTGCCGTCTGCTGCCCGGATGATCAGACTGCCGCAGACCACCGCGCCTATGGCCTGCGCCTGCTCGCGTAACCAGATACTGCTCGGGCCGTCCTCGGGTTCGGCCAGGTCGGCCGAGTCCATGGAAAAACCGGTGCTGAACATCTCCGGCAGGATCACCAGATCGGCGCCACGTGCCTGCTCCAGCAATTTCTGGAAATGCTCGCGATTGGCGGCCGGGGCATGCCAGGCCAAGGTGGTCTGAATCAGCGCCAGTTCCAGATCAGGTTTGTTGCTCATAAAGGCCTCGCTCACCGTAGGGCGGGTCAAACCCGCCAACACCTCAGAGGCGGGTTGCACCCGCCCTGTCTGTCACACCGCGCAAAGTTTCTCCGCAGCCTCGCGCAGGGTTTCCTCACGCTTGGCGAAGCAGAAGCGCACCAGACGCATATCCTCGGGCGCCGACTGGTAGAACACCGACACCGGAATCGCTGCCACGCCGTGCTCGCGCGTCAGCCACTCGGCCATGGCCACGTCATCCAGATCGGGACGAATCGCCGAGTAGTCGGCCAACTGGAAATAGGTACCCGGCGCACGGGTGAAGGTGAAGCGCGAGTCAGCCAGCAAGTCGCAGAACAGATCGCGCTTGGCCTGGTAGAAAGCCGGCAATTCTTCGACGTGCTCGGGGTGCGCAGCCATGAACTCGGCCAAGCCGAACTGCAGCGGCGTCACCCCGCAAAAATTGACGTACTGATGGATCTTGCGCAGCTCGGCGGTCAGTGCCGGCGGCGCCACCACGTAGCCGGTCTTCCAGCCGGTGACGTGATAGGTCTTGCCGAAGGAGCTGACCACGAAGGCGCGCTGATACAGTTCCTCGTGCGCCAGGACACTGGCATGGCGCTGGCCGTCGTAGATCAGGTGCTCGTAGACCTCATCGCTGATCACATGGATATCGCGCCCACGAATCAGCTCGGCCAGCTTGTCCAGGTCGGCGCGAGTGAGCAGCGCACCGCTGGGATTGTGCGGCGAGTTGAGGAAGATCAATCGGGTACGTGGCGTGATCGAATCGGCGAGGCGCTGCCAGTCCACAGCGAAGTCCGGCAATGCCAGCGGTACGTGCACGCAGCGGCCGCCGGCCAGCTCCACGGAGGGCTCGTAGCTGTCGTAACAGGGATCGAGAACGATGGCCTCATCTCCCGGACGGATCAGCGCCTGCACAGCGCAGAAGATCGCCTCGGTAGCGCCTGGGGTGATGGTGATCTCGCTGTCGGCATCACACTGTACACCGTAGCTGCGGGCGATCTTCGCGGCCACCTGCTGGCGCAGACTCGGCAGCCCGGTCATTGGCGAATATTGGTTGTGCCCACCCATTACGTGGCGCGCGACTGCCTCGCGCAACGCCTGCGGTCCGTCGAAATCGGGAAAGCCCTGAGAGAGGTTCAGCGCGCCTACATCGGCAGCGAGCTGCGACATCCGCGTGAAGATGGTGGTGCCGACGTTGGGCAGTTTGCTGACGAGCATCGCGACTTCCTGATAGAACAAGGCAAGCGGCGAGGATAGCCGAAGGGTGCCATTGACGGCACCCACAGCACTTATGAAAAAAAGTTGGAAGCTTATGCCATGCATGTCGAGTGGAGTCCGACATGCGTGGCGCGGCCAGGCTTACTTGCGCTTATCCTTGCGCTTCTTCTCAGCCTTCTTGTGGTGGCTCATCAGGCGGCGCTTCTTGTTCACCTGGCGATCGGTGAGCTTGTTCTTGTTGCCCTCGTAGGGGTTTTCGCCGCCCTTGTACTCGATGCGGATCGGCGTCCCCACCAGCTTCAGTACGCGGCGGAAGGTGTTCTCCAGGTAACGGGTGTAGGCGCGCGGCACGGCGTCGACCTGGTTACCGTGGATCACGATCAGCGGCGGGTTGGCCCCCCCCAGGTGAGCGTAGCGCAGCTTGATGCGGCGACCGTTGACCAGGGGCGGCGCGTGGTCGCTGACGGCGTCTTCGAGAATCTGCGTCAGACGGCTGGTCGGCCAACGGGTGATGGCCGACTTGAACGAGGCTTGCACCGACTTGTACAGGTGGCCGACGCCAGTACCGTGCAAGGCGGAGATGAAGTGAATATCGGCGAAGTCGACGAAGAACAGCCGGCGCTCCAGCTCGGTCTTCACGTAGTCTTTCTGCCCCTGATCCATGCCATCCCACTTGTTCAGGGCGATGACCAGCGCGCGGCCGCTTTCCAGCACGAAGCCGAGCAGGTTGAGGTCGTGGTCGACCACGCCTTCGCGGGCATCCATGACGAACACCACGACGTTGGAGTCCTGAATGGCCTGCAGCGTCTTGACCACGGAGAACTTCTCAACCGCTTCGAAGATCTTGCCGCGACGGCGCACACCGGCTGTATCGATCAGCGTGTACTTCTCGTCGTCACGCTCGAACGGGATGTAGATGCTGTCACGCGTGGTTCCTGCCTGGTCATAGACGATGACTCGCTCTTCACCAAGCATGCGGTTGACCAGGGTCGACTTGCCCACGTTCGGACGACCGATGATGGCCAGCTTGATGCCGTCCTTCTCGCTCGGGCCGGGAATGCGCTTGGCCTCCTGGCCTTCCAGCACTTCTTCCTCTTCTTCAGCGCCCTCTTCCGGTTCGCCGGCGTCCTTGGGGAAGGCGCCGAGCACCACTTCCAGCATCTGGGTGATGCCGCGGCCGTGGGCGCCGGCAATCGCCAGCGGCTCGCCCAGGCCCATGGGGCTGAATTCGGCACGAGCCAGGTCGACATCGAGATTGTCGACCTTGTTCACCACCAGGAAACTCTGCTTGTTACGGCGACGCAGGTGCTCGCCGATCATCTGGTCGGAGGCGGTCATGCCGGCGCGCGCGTCGACCAGGAACAACACGGCGTCCGCCTCTTCGATGGCCTGCAGCGACTGCTCGGCCATCTTCGCGTCGATGCCTTCCTCGTCACCGGAAATACCGCCGGTATCGATCACGATATAGGTGCGCCCCTGCCACTTCGCCTCGCCATACTGGCGGTCGCGGGTCAGACCGGACAGGTCGCCGACGATGGCGTCGCGACTGCGGGTCAGGCGGTTGAAGAGTGTGGATTTGCCGACGTTCGGCCGGCCCACCAGGGCTATTACGGGAACCATCAGGCTCTCCACTCGGTTAATTCAGAAAATGCAAAGGCCGCTGCATGGGCAGCGGCCAAGATGTTTCATGCTGTCGGGCATACCGGCAGCATAGGGTGTTACTTGATGGTCAGTGCCACCAACTTACCGCTGTTGCCATAGACATACAGCCAGTCACCCACCACCAGCGGCTGGGCGCGCAGGCCGTCGCTGTCGATACGGGTACGGCCGACAAAGCGACCATCGACCTGACTCAGCAAGTGCAGATAGCCCTCGAAGTCACCCACGGCGACATAGCTGGAGAACACTGCCGGACCAGAGAGCTGGCGACGCGCCATCGAATCATTGGTCCACAGGGCCGAAGCGCTGCGCTCGTCGATACCTTCGACGGTACCGCTGGCAAGACTGACATAAACGTTGCCAAAGCCCTGAGCGACGCCAACAGAACTGGAAGCCTCGCGCTGCCACAGCACTCGACCGGACTCCAGATCCATGGCCGCGACTCGGCCCTGGTAGCTCACCGCGTAGACGGTACCGCCGGACAGCAGCAGGCCGCCGTCGATATCCACCACACGCTCCAGCTCGGAGCGGCCTTGCGGAATGGCAACGCGCTGCTCCCAGACTGGCAGGCCACGCTGGGCGTCAACCGCGATCACTTTACCGCTGGACAGGCCGGCGACGACCAGGCGGTTGGTCACCAGCGGTGCACCTGTGCCACGCAGGGTCAGTACGGCCGGGGTGTTCTCGACGATCCAGCGCTGGCTACCGGTGCTGGCATCGAAGGCAATCAGACGGTCGTCCTGAGTTTGCACCACGACGATATCGCCATTGGTGGCCGGGGCAGCCAGTACTTCGCTGGTCACGCGCGAGCGCCACTGCTCTTCACCGTCACTGGAGTCCAGGGCGATCACTTCACCCTTGAGGGTACCCAACAGTACCTGGCCGTAGCCGACACCGATGGCGCCGGATACCGGAATTTCAAGCTTCTTGCGCCAGATGACCTTGCCGCTGGTGCGGTCCATGGCCATCACCAGACCTTCGACATCAGCGGCGTAGATCACATCACCGTCGATGGCCGGTACCAGCATGTTGAAGGTCTCACCCTGACCATCACCGACAGAGCGGCTCCACTCGGTGCGCAGCTCGACTTCTTCGTCGAACTTGACGAGCTCGGCGGGCGGCAGTTCCTTCTTGCTATTGCTGCTGCAACCCACGGCCAGAACGGCCAGAGCCAGCAGTGCGGCATTCTTCCAACGCATCACGTCACGCATCCCCTTTTGCCAGGTCGTCCAGCTTCATCTGCAGACCGCCAACGGCGGCATCTTCGGCCAGCGCATCCTTGGCCTTCTGATAGGCGGCGTGCGCGTCATCGCCGCGACCCAGCTGTACCAACAGGTCGCCCTTGAGTTCTTCACGGCTGGCAAGGTAGGCATCCTCGACCTTGGTGTCGAGCAGCTTCAGCGCATCATCAGCCTTGTCCTGGGCTGCCAGGACGCGCGCCAGACGCTGGCGTGCCAGTTCGCCGAGCGTGGCGTCGGCCGGCTTGTCGAGTACGCGCTGCAAGGCTGCAGCGGCATCGTCGAGACGATTTGCCTCGACAGCGACCTTGGCGACGAACAGGCTGCCGTATTGGGCATAGTGGCTACCACCAAACTCACTGTCGAGCTTGCCGGCCAGTTCGGCGACTTTAGCGGCGTCGGGCTTACCGGCTGGGTCCAGCGCCGTTTCCAGCAACTGCTGATAAAGCACCGAGGCGCCTTGCGCCTGGTTGTCCTGGTACTTCTGCCAGCCCTGCCAGCCGAATACAGCTACCAGCGCCAGCACGCCACCGGCGAGCAAAGGCTTGCCGTTGCGATCCCACCAGTCCTTCAGTTGCGCGATCTGTTCGTCTTCGGTCTGCATGTGTAACCCCGTACTCCTAATCGAGAGCCTGCTCAGGCCTGCTGGCAGGCAGCCAGATGCTCAGCCAGAGCATCCCAGGCAACGCTTTGTTGTTCACTGTCGTCGCGCAGCGGCTTGCAACCTACCACGCGTGCGGCCAATTCGTCGTCCCCCAGAATCAGCGCATAGCGTGCACCGCTCTTGTCGGCCTTCTTGAACTGGCTCTTGAAACTGCCGCCACCGGTGTTGAGCAACAGACGCAGCCCCGGCACTTCATCACGCAGACGCTCGGCCAGTGTCAGCGCAGCCAGCTCGGCAGCCTCGCCAAAGGCGCAGATGTACACATCGGCAGCGCGGTTGAGATCGGCCGGCAACAGCTCCAGAGTCTCCAGCAGCAGCACCAGGCGCTCGACGCCCATTGCGAAACCGACACCCGGTGTGGCCTTGCCACCCAGCATGGAAACCAGGCCGTCGTAACGACCACCGGCACACACCGTACCCTGGGCACCGAGCTTGTCGGTGACCCACTCGAATACGGTGCGGTTGTAGTAATCCAGACCACGCACCAGCTTGTGGTTGATCTGGTAGCGGATACCAGCAGCATCCAGGCGCGCCTTGACGCCCTCGAAGTGCAGACGCGATTCCTCGTCGAGGTAGTCGCCCAGAGTCGGCGCACCGACCAGCACGGCTTGCGTCGCCTCGTTCTTGCTGTCGAGGATGCGCAGCGGGTTGGTGGTCAGGCGACGCTGGCTGTCTTCGTCGAGCTGATCGAAACGCTCCTGCAGGTAGGCCACCAGGGCATCGCGATAAGCGGCACGCGCCTCGCTGGAACCCAGGCTGTTGAGCTGCAGGGTCACGGCATCAGACAGACCGAGCTGTTTCCACAGCCGCCAGGTGAGCACGATCAGCTCGGCATCGACGTCCGGACCCGGCAGGTTGAAGGCTTCCACGCCAACCTGATGGAACTGGCGATAGCGCCCCTTCTGCGGTTTCTCGTAGCGGAACATGGGGCCGGCGTACCACAGTTTCTGCACCTGGCCGCCGCCAGCCAGACCATGTTCGAGCACAGCGCGAACGCAGCCGGCGGTGCCCTCGGGGCGCAGGGTCAGGGATTCTTCGTTGCGGTCGAGGAAGGTGTACATCTCCTTGTCGACCACATCTGTACCTTCGCCGATACCGCGAGCGAACAGCTCGGTGTACTCGACGATGGGCAAGCGGATTTCCTTGTAGCCGTAGCCATCGAGCAGGCTGACCAGGGTACTTTCCAGGTAGCGCCAGGCAGGCGTCTGCTCCGGCAGGATATCGTTCATGCCACGAATGGCTTGCAGGGACTTGCTCAATTGTATTCCTTACGCACGGATCAGCCGCGCACGATCACGGCGGCATCGGCGGCGACCTTTTCGGCAGCCTTGTCGCGGATGAGCTTTTCCAGCTCGTCCACCAGATTTTCATTGGTCAGCTTCGAGGCCGGCTTGCCATCGATATAGACCAGGTTGTTCGGGCTACCACCGGTAAGGCCGATATGCGCCTCCTTGGCTTCGCCGGGGCCGTTGACCACGCAGCCGATCACGGCCACGTCCAGCGGCACCAACAGGTCCTCGACACGCGTTTCCAGCTCGTTCATGGTCTTGACCACATCGAAATTCTGCCGCGAGCAGCTCGGACAGGCGATGAAGTTGATACCACGCGAACGCAGGCGCAGGGACTTGAGGATATCGAAACCTACCTTGATCTCCTCCACCGGATCGGCGGCCAGCGAGATGCGGATGGTATCGCCAATGCCCTCGGCCAGCAGCATGCCCAGGCCGACAGCGGATTTCACCGTACCGGAACGCAGACCGCCAGCCTCGGTGATACCCAGGTGCAACGGCTGCTCGATCTGCTTGGCCAACAAACGGTACGCCTCGACCGCCATGAACACGTCCGAGGCCTTCACACTGACCTTGAAGTCGGGGAAGTTCAGGCGATCGAGATGCTCGACATGGCGCAGCGCGGACTCGACCAGCGCTTCGGGGGTCGGCTCGCCATATTTCTTCTGCAGATCCTTCTCCAGCGAACCGGCATTGACGCCGATGCGGATCGGGATGCCCTTGTCGCGCGCTGCCTCGACCACAGCCTTGACGCGATCTTCGCGGCCAATGTTGCCCGGGTTGATCCGCAGGCAATCGACGCCCAGCTCGGCCACGCGCAGGGCGATCTGGTAGTCGAAGTGAATGTCGGCTACCAGCGGTACACGTACCTGCTGCTTGATCAGGCCAAAAGCCTCGGCAGCCTCCATGTCCGGCACGGAAACGCGCACGATATCGGCGCCGGCATCCTCCAGGCGACGAATCTGCGCCACAGTGGCGGCCACATCGTTGGTGTCGGTGTTGGTCATGCTCTGTACGGCAATCGGCGCATCGCCGCCCACCGGTACCGAGCCAACCCAGATCTTGCGCGACTGTCGGCGCTTGATCGGCGATTCGCAATGCATGCTTTACAACCCCAGTGTCAGGCGCGCGGTTTCGCCAGAGATATGCGGTGTGACGTCAACGTTTTCGCCGTTGTAAGTCACCTGTGCGCCGCGGGCGAAGCCCAGATGTAGCTTTATCGGCGCCTTGCCGGTCAGTTCGATACGCTCACCGCTGCGCTTTAGCGCGCTGAGCAGGACCTTGCCATCGGCATCGGTCACCTGCGTCCAGCAATCGGCAGTGAACTGCAGGTTGAGTGCACCCTGCCCTGCTGGAACCGCTACAGGGGCCGCAGGCTCGGCAGCAGGTGCTGGCGCAGTAGCCGTTACCGCCGGCTGGCTTGGAGTTGGGGAAGCCGGAACCTCTGGAGCAGAGTCAACAACAGCACCTGTGGAGGCATCGGGCTCGGTAGCTGATTGTTCGGCGGCAGCCGTTTCTTCCGGGGTTTCGCCTGGTTCGACCGGCAGCAGCAACGGGCTGCTCTGCTCACTACCCTGGGCCGCTACCACCGCCTGGTCTTCCGGCTCGGCGAGCGAGTGCACCTGAGTGGTGCCATCGGCGCCTTCGACTTCCACATGCTCGAGCCCCAAATCCGCCAGGCTGGCCACCGGTCGCCCCTGATCCTGCCACCAGACAAAACCACCGCCGATCAACGCCAGCAACAACAGGAAACTGACCAGACGCAGGATACTCTGCGAGTAACGAACGGGCTCCTCGATACGGCCCAGCGCATGCACGCTGCTGCCGGTGGCATCGGTACCGGTGAACTGATCGAACTCCATTACCAGACGATTCTGGTCCATTTCGAGCAGCTTGGCGTAGGCTCGGATGTAGCCACGGGCAAAGGTGGTACCCGGCAGCTTGTCGAAAGCACCGGCCTCAAGCTGGGCGAGACGCTGTTGAGTCAGATTGAGCTGGGCCGCAACCTCGGCGACGCTCCAGCCTTTGAGTTCACGAGCCTGACGCAGGCTTTCACCTGGGTTGTTCGGCGTCGGCTGAGTGACTTCGGTATGTGCAGCGTTCATTGTTGCCCCGAAACATATTGCTGATATTCCTGAGAAGCCGGATACAGGCGTCGCAATTGCAATCCCAGGCTGGCGGCCCGGTCACGATCCTCGAACACCTCAGCCAGACGCGCCCCGAGCAACAGGCTACGGGCACTCTGTGGCGCCATTTCGCTGTAGCTGTCGTAGTAACGACGCGCTGGTACGTACTCTTTGTCCTCGTAGGACAACATGGCCATTTCCAACAATGCGCGAGGCTGGCGGCTACTCAGGCGCAAGGCGCGCTGGAAGTACTCTTTGGCCTGCTCGCGCTGACCGAGTTGCAAGGCCGTCATGCCGAGGTTTTCAAAGACCCGGGAACGCTCGGGGTAGAGATTGTCCTCGGCGGCCTTCAGGTAGGTATCCATTGCGTCCTGATAGCGTTTCTGTTCGAACAGGAAACCGCCATAGTTATTCAGCAGACGGGCGTCCTTCGGGCGCTGGGACAGTGCCTTGCGAAAATGTTCGTCCGCAAGTTTCGGTTCCATTTCCAGCTGGAAAGCCATGGCCAGCGCGGCGTGCGCGTCGGCATTGGAAGAGTCCAGCTCGAGGGCGTTCTTCAGCGGTACCTTGGCGAGCTGGGTATCGCCCTGCTGGATATAGGCAATGCCCAGTTGCACATAGGCATCACGTGCCTGCTCACGTCCTTTCGCCGTACTCATGGGGTCGACATCGCCGGTGGTCACACACCCACCGAGCAGACTGACAGCGAGCAATAACAGCGCAGGGCGCAAGGTCATAGGCATCCTCTCTTCAATTTCGATCAGCGGCGGCGCGAGGCTCTTGAGCCTCGTTGCCTAACTGGCGCACGGCGATATAACGCTCGCTACGCCGAGTACGGTCCATGACCTGGCCAACCAGTTGGCCGCAGGCCGCGTCGATATCGTCACCACGGGTGGTGCGCACCGTGACGTTGTGCCCGGCCTTGTGCAGCAGGTCCTGGAAGCGGCGAATGGCGTTATTGCTCGGCCGCTCGTACCCCGAGAAGGGGAAGGGATTAAACGGAATCAGGTTGATCTTGCAAGGCACATCGGCCAGAAGTGCGATCATCTGCTCAGCGTGCTCGAGCTGATCGTTCACGCCCTTGAGCAGGGTGTACTCGATGGTCAGCACGCGCTTCTCACCGAGCTTGGAGATGTAACGCTTGCAAGCAGCCAGCAACATATCCAGCGGATACTTCTTGTTGATCGGCACCAACTGGTTGCGCAGCTCGTCGTTGGGCGCATGCAGCGACAGGGCCAGGGACACGTCGATCACTTCGGCCAGCCTGTCGATCATCGGCACCACGCCGGAGGTGGACAGCGTCACCTTGCGCTTGGAGATGCCATAGCCGAGGTCATCCATCATGATTTGCATGGCAGAGACGACGTTGTCGAAGTTCAGTAGCGGCTCGCCCATGCCCATCATCACCACGTTGGTGATGGCACGATCGACCTTCGCCGGTACGCTGCCGAAGGACTTGTTGGCGATCCACACCTGGCCGATGATCTCGGCGCTGGTCAGGTCGCTGTTGAAGCCTTGCTTGCCGGTGGAACAGAAACTGCAATCCAGAGCGCAACCGGCCTGCGACGATACGCAGAGGGTGCCGCGGCCGTTCTGCGGGATGTACACGGTTTCCACGCAGCTACCCGACGCCACACGCACCACCCACTTGCGCGTACCATCGGCGGAAATATTTTCGCTGACCACTTCCGGGCCGCGAATCTCGGCAGAGGCCTCGAGCTTCTCGCGCAAGGCCTTGCCGACATTGGTCATGGCGGCGAAATCATCGACGCCAAAATGGTGAATCCACTTCATCACCTGACCGGCACGGAAGCGCTTCTCGCCGATGGACTCGAAGAACTGTTCCATTTCCGGCTGGGTCAGGCCCAGCAGGTTGATCTTGCCGGTGGTATTGGTCATGGCTTCACCCTCGCATCATTCGCCAATCAGCGAATGCGCGCGCACTGCTCGGTAGCGGAGAAGAAGTAAGCGATCTCGCGAGCGGCAGAAGCTTCGGAATCCGAACCGTGAACGGCGTTTTCGTCGATGGAAACGGCGAAATCGGCACGAATGGTACCCGGAGCAGCTTCTTTCGGGTTGGTAGCGCCCATCAGCTCACGATTCTTGGCAACGGCGTTCTCGCCTTCCAGAACCTGAACGATGACCGGGCCGGAGGTCATGAAGGCGACCAGATCCTTGAAGAAGCCGCGCTCGCTGTGCTCGGCGTAGAAACCGGCAGCTTCGCGCTCGGACAGTTGCACCATCTTCGAAGCGACAACGCGCAGGCCGGCCTTTTCGAAACGGGTGGTGATCTCACCGATGACGTTCTTGGCAACGGCGTCAGGCTTGATGATGGAGAAAGTACGTTGAACAGCCATGTGAAGCTCCAGAAACTTTAGGGTTAAAGCGAAAAATTAAACCCGCGAATTATACGCGGGTTCCAGTTAAAAGCGTAGGCCAGGGGCCGTAAGCGCCTGTTTCAGTCGAGCTCTTCGATCCAGGCGGCCTGTATCGCCTCCAGCACCTTCTCACCCCCGCGCTGCGGGTCATCGGAAAACTGCGGCAGAGCCACGACCCAGCGATGGAGATCGACGAAATTCACGTAGCGCGGATCGACATCCGGCTTCTGCTCGCTCAACTCGATGGCGATGTCCAGTACATCGGCCCACTTCAGACTCATGATCATGCTTCCTGGATCAGTGCGGCGCTTCAGCCGCGTGATTAAGCGAATACTTGGGAATCTCGATGGTGAGGTCTTCTTCACCGACGATGGCCTGACAGGCCAGGCGCGACTGAGCCTCGAGCCCCCAGGCCTTGTCCAGATAGTCCTCTTCCAGCTCGTCCGCCTCGTTCAGCGAATCGAAGCCCTCGCGCACGATACAGTGACAGGTGGTGCATGCGCATACGCCACCGCAGGCGCTTTCCATCTCGATGTGATGCTCGTGCGCCAATTCGAGGATGGAAATGCCGGGCTCAGCCTCGACCACCAGACCATCCGGGCAGAATCGCTCGTGAGGCAAAAAAATTACCTGCGGCATCAATTATTCCTCGATCTCGTTCAGATTGCGCCCCGCCAGCGCGGCTTTAACCGTCGAATCCAGGCGCCTGGCAGCGAAGGCATCAGTGACCTGCGAAAGGCGCTTGGTCTGTCGCTCGATGGCAACCCCATCGTTAGCCGCAAGCAGATCGCGAAGCTCCTGCACTTGCAATTCAATGACTTCACGCTCCTCGGCGTCCAGCAGGCGATCACCATCGGCCTCCAGCGCCCCCTCGACAGCCTCGATCAGACGCTGCGCATCGACCTGCTGCTCACGCAACACGCGCGCCGCCTTATCGTCTCCGGCGTTCTGGAAGGAGTCCTGCAGCATGCGTGCGATCTCACCATCGGTGAGCCCGTAGGACGGCTTGACCTGAATGCTCGCCTCGATGCCGGAACTCAGCTCGCGCGCCGCGACACTGAGCAGACCATCGGCATCGACCTGGAAGGTCACACGAATCTTCGCCGCCCCAGCCACCATCGGCGGAATGCCGCGCAGCTCGAAACGTGCCAGGGAACGGCAATCGGCAATCAGCTCGCGCTCGCCCTGCAGCACGTGAATCATCATGGCCGTCTGGCCATCCTTGTAGGTGGTGAACTCCTGTGCGCGCGCCACCGGAATGGTGGTATTGCGCGGGATCACCTTCTCCATCAGCCCGCCCATGGTTTCCAGGCCGAGCGATAGCGGAATCACATCCAGCAGCAACAGCTCTTCGCCATCGGCGCGCTGGTTGCCGGCCAGCGCATCGGCCTGGATCGCTGCACCAATGGCCACAACCTGATCAGGATCGATATTGGTCAGCGGCGCGCGGCCGAACAGCTCGCCTACTGCCTCACGCACTCGCGGTACGCGGGTCGAACCGCCCACCATGACGACCGCACTGACCTCTTCCAGCTCGACACCCGAATCGCGTACGGCGCGACGGCAAGCCTTGAGACTGCGCGCAACCATCGGCTCGATCAGCGCTTCGAACTGCTCACGCGACAACACACCCTGCCAGTCACCATGACTCAGCTCGACGCTATCGGCATTCGTCAGGCCCTCCTTCGCTGCGCAGGCTGCCTGCAACAGGCTGCGCTGCGCAGCCGGGTCGAGATCGCTGGAAATACCGGCCTGCTGGATGATCCAGTCGGCCACGACATGATCGAAGTCATCACCACCCAGCGCGCTATCGCCACCAGTAGCCAACACCTCGAACACACCGCCAGTCAGGCGCAGGATGGAAATATCGAAGGTGCCGCCACCCAGGTCATAGATCGCAACCACGCCTTCGGCCTTCTGATCCAGACCATAGGCGACAGCCGCAGCAGTGGGTTCGTTGAGCAGACGCAGAACGGTAAGGCCGGCAAGACGCGCGGCATCCTTGGTGGCCTGACGCTGAGCGTCATCGAAGTAGGCAGGCACGGTAATCACCGCGCCTACCAGCTCGCCACCCAGAGCCTGCTCTGCACGCAAACGCAGCGACTTGAGAATTTCTGCCGAGACCTCGACCGGGCTCTTTGCCCCCTGCACGGTCTCGATGAAGGGCATATGCGATTCGCCCGCGGCGAAGCGATAAGGCAGCTGCTCGCCGAGCTGATGGACATCGGCGATGCCGCGCCCCATCAGACGCTTGACCGACAATACGGTATTGAGCGGATCACTGGCAGCGGCTCGCTTGGCCGACTCGCCGACCTCAATGCTTCCTGCATGGTAGCGCACGGCGGAAGGCAGGATAACCTGGCCACCAGCATCAGTCAGCGGCTCGGCCAGGCCACTGCGCACAGCAGCAACCAGCGAATTGGTGGTGCCCAGGTCGATACCCACTGCCAGCCGACGCTGGTGAGGTTGCGGACTCTGTCCTGGCTCGGCGATCTGCAATAAGGCCATGGTCTTCTTGAAATCATCAGGCAGGCTGCCGAAGCAACCCACAGGTTAATCGTCGAGGCGCTCTTCTAGCTGGCGCACTTCATGAGAGAGCTTGTCGAGGAACTGCATACGGCGCATCAGGCGCTCAGCCTCTTCACGGCGCGCCTCGTCATCCCAGCACCCGGCAAAACCCTCATTGAGCTGCTCCTGCGCTGCTTTCAAGCGACGCTTGAAGGCGGCGACGCCAGCCAGATCCGCATCGTCCTGCAGCTCTTCCAGCTCCTCGCGCAACTGCATCTGCTGCAGGAGAAAATCCGGATCCTGCACCGTCACTTCCAACGGCAGCTCAGGTCCACGCATGGCCAACAGATAGCGCGCACGCTGCGACGGGGTTTTCAGGACCTGATAAGCCTCGTTGAGGCAAGCCGAGCGCTCCAGCGCCAGGCGCTGCTCACGCTCGCCGGCGTCGGCGAAGCGATCAGGATGAACCTGGCGCGCCAGCTCGCGATAACGCGCAGCCAGTTGATCCAGATCCAGGCGGAAGCTCGGCTGCAGGTCGAACAGGGCAAAATGGCAGGGATTACCCATTCAGGGCCTCAAACATTGAAGCTTTCGCCGCAACCGCATTCGCCGCGCACGTTAGGGTTGTTGAACTTGAAGCCCTCGTTGAGGCCTTCCTTGACGAAGTCCAGCTCAGTGCCATCGAGATAGACCAGGCTCTTGGGATCGATGATCACCTTGACGCCATGACTCTCGAACACCTGATCCTCCGCCGCCAGTTCATCGACGAACTCGAGCACGTAGGCCAGGCCGGAACAACCGGTAGTACGCACACCGAGGCGAATGCCCTCGCCCTTGCCGCGCCCCTCGAGAGAGCGCTGCACGTGGCGGGCAGCTGCTTCAGACATGGTGATGGCCATTGCAAACCTCGTATCAGAGCAAGCCTTTCTTCTGCTTGTAATCGCGCACAGCCGCCTTGATGGCGTCCTCGGCAAGTACGGAGCAGTGAATTTTCACTGGCGGCAGTGCCAGTTCTTCGGCGAGCTGGGTGTTCTTGATGCTTTCGGCCTCATCGAGGGTCTTGCCCTTCATCCACTCGGTAGCGAGGGAGCTGGAGGCGATGGCCGAACCGCAGCCGTAGGTCTTGAACTTGGCGTCTTCGATCACGCCGCTTTCGCTGACCTTGATCTGCAAACGCATCACGTCGCCGCAGGCCGGCGCACCGACCATGCCGGTACCGACATCGGGATCTTCGGCGTTCAGCTTGCCGACGTTACGCGGGTTTTCGTAGTGGTCGATGACCTTGTCACTGTAAGCCATGCTGTACTTCCTCTCTCATCAGGTGCCGCTCTTCAGGCAGCTATCAGTGTGCTGCCCATTCCACGGAGGAAAGGTCGACACCTTCTTTGAACATATCCCACAGGGGCGACAACTCGCGCAGCTTGTCCACGGCTTCGCGGACCTTGGCAGCGGCGTAGTCGACCTCTTCTTCGGTGGTGAAGCGGCCGAAGGTGAAACGAATCGAGCTGTGCGCCAGTTCATCGTTGCGGCCAAGGGCGCGCAGCACGTAGGACGGCTCCAGCGAAGCCGAGGTGCAAGCCGAACCGGACGATACGGCAAGGTCCTTGAGCGCCATGATCAGCGACTCACCCTCGACGTAGTTGAAACTCAGGTTGAGGTTGTGCGGTACACGAGCAGACAGACTGCCGTTGACGTACAGCTCTTCCATGTTCTCCAACTGACGATAGAAACGATCACGCAGGGCGGTAATACGCTGGTTCTCTGCTGCCATTTCTTCCTTGGCGATACGGAAGGCCTCGCCCATGCCGACGCACTGGTGAGTGGCCAGGGTGCCCGAACGCATGCCGCGCTCGTGGCCACCGCCGTGGGTCTGCGCTTCCAGGCGCACACGCGGTTTGCGACGCACGTAAAGAGCGCCAACACCCTTGGGGCCATAAGTCTTGTGCGCGGAGAAGGACATCAGATCGACCTTCATCTTCTCCAGATCAATCTCCACCTTGCCGGTGGACTGCGCCGCATCGACATGCAGCAGCACACCGCGAGAGCGGGTCAGCTCGCCGATGGCAGCGATGTCGTTGATGGTGCCGATTTCGTTGTTGACGTGCATGACCGAAACCAGGGTGGTGTCGTCACGCAGCGCCGCTTCGACCATGGCCGGTGTGATCAGGCCATCTTCGCCCGGCTCCAGATAGGTCACTTCGAAACCTTCACGCTCGAGCTGACGAGTGGTGTCCAGCACCGCCTTGTGCTCGATCTTGGAGGTGATGATGTGCTTGCCCTTGCTGGCATAGAAGTGCGCCACGCCCTTGATCGCCAGGTTGTCGGACTCGGTGGCACCACTGGTCCAGACAATCTCGCGCGGATCGGCATTGACCAGCTCGGCGACCTGGCGGCGAGCATTCTCCACGGCCTCTTCGGCTTTCCAGCCGAACACGTGGGAGCGCGACGCCGGGTTGCCGAAGTTACCGTCGACCAGCAGGCATTCGCTCATCTTCTGCGCGACACGCGGATCGACCGGCGTAGTGGCGGAGTAATCGAGGTAAATGGGCAATCTCATTGGGTTTCTCCTATCAGGCAAACGCCCTGCTCACTCGATGGCAGACGCTTCAATCTTATCCAAATGCGGCGTAGTGCTTCTGCCGGAGCAGCGACGCTGATCCTGGCGCAACGCGACCTCTTGAACCTCGCGGCGCACGACCAGATCAGCCAGACTGATGCCACTGAGGAACTCATGAATTTGCTGACTGAGATCGCACCACAGGTGATGGGTCAGGCAGGTATCGCCAGAGTGGCAGTCACCCTGCCCCTGGCAGCGCGTGGCATCAACGGACTCATTGACCGCGTCGATCACCTGAGCCACCTGAATGCCGCGCATGTCCCGCGACAGCTGGTAGCCGCCGCCCGGCCCACGCACACTGGAAACCAGGTTTCCACGACGCAGCTTGGCGAACAGTTGCTCGAGATAGGACAGGGAAATGCCCTGCCGCTCGGAAATATCGGCCAGGGAAACGGGGCCATGCTGCGCATGCAGCGCCAGATCGAGCATGGCGGTAACGGCGTAACGGCCTTTGGTGGTCAGTCGCATGGCTCTACCACGAATCACTGAATTGCGGCGAAGTATGCGATTCCCGAGTATTTAAGTCAACTATAAGACCTATTGATTTACTCGGGATTGACCGCAAAAAGAGGCGGCATGATAGCAAACACCGCCTCTGCATGCATCAGGCCGCGGGCTTGTCGCCCTGCTGCTGATCCTTGCACACGTCAGCGAAGTCCTCATCGCGCAGGGTCGGCAGATCCTTCGCGCAATAGTCGCTGCCCAACGCCGTCAGCGCCTTGCACATGCCCTCCAGGCGCCCATCGACCGCATGCAGGTGATCGAGCAGCTGGCCGATGGCCCGTGCGACCGGGTCCGGCATGTCCTGGCCCACGCCATAGGCATCGAAGCCAATCTTCTCGGCCATGGCCTGGCGTTTGGCTTCCTGCTCGTCATCGGACTTGACGATGATCTTGCCGGGAATACCGACCGCGGTCGCGCCCGCCGGCACCGCCTTGGTCACCACGGCATTGGAGCCAATCTTGGCGCCGGCACCAACAGTGAACGGTCCCAGCACCTTGGCCCCGGCACCGACCACGACCCCATCCTCAAGCGTCGGATGTCGCTTGCCCTTGTTCCAGCTAGTGCCACCAAGGGTCACACCCTGATAGAGCGTCACGTCGTTACCGATCTCGGCAGTCTCACCAATGACGATACCCATGCCGTGATCAATGAAGAAACGCCGCCCGATCTTCGCCCCCGGATGAATCTCGATACCCGTCATCCAGCGCCCGAAATTGGACACCACTCGCGCCGGCCACTTCCAGCCCGAACGCCACAGCGCATGGGCCACACGATGCAGCCAGGTGGCATGCAGCCCCGGGTAGCAGGTCACCACCTCGAAGGCATTACGCGCCGCCGGATCACGGTGAAAAACGCTCTGGATATCTTCTCGCATGCGTTCAAACATCAGACTTCCCCTGCTTGTGAGGCTCTCCGCGCACGGCCTTCTCTGTCTCTGTAAGGATGCCGCGCAGGATATTCATTTCCAGCTTGCTCACCGCACTGCGCCCATAAAGACGGCGCAGGCGAGTCATCAGGTGCCGCGGCTTCTGCGGATCGAGAAAACCGATCATCACCAGCACGCGACGCAAATGGCCGTAGAAAGACTCAAGCTCATCCGCCGTCGCCGCCTGGGAGTTGAGCATCGCCGTGGTTTCCAGCTTCTCCACCTTGCTCGGCAGATTTTGCGCTGTCAGCCAGGCCATGCGCACTTCATAGGCCAGCACCTGCACCGCCGCCGCCAGATTCAGCGAGCTGAACTCAGGGTTGGACGGGATATGCACGTGGTATTGACATCGCTGCAGTTCCTCGTTGGTCAGGCCGGCGTATTCACGACCGAAGACCAACGCCACTTCGCCGCCCGCAGCAGCCTGCTCGCAACTGGCCACACCGCACTCGCGAGGGTCGAGCAGGGGCCAGGGAATGCGCCGATCGCGCGCACTGGTGCCAACCACCAGGATGCAGCCGACCAACGCTTCTTCCAGCGTGTCGACCACCTGCGCGGCATCCAGCACATCGGTGGCGCCAGAGGCACGCGCGACGGCCTCGCCACTGGGGAAATCCTCGGGCGCCACCAGCACCAGACGCGACAGCCCCATGTTTTTCATTGCCCGCGCGGCACCGCCGATATTGCCCGGATGACTGGTACCCACCAGAACGACGCGAATATTGTCCAGCAACGCCGACACTCTCAGAAACGATTAGGGGGCAACGATCTTACCCAAGCCCTGGCGTGATTGCCATGCGAGGTACAGACGGCGCTTCATCAACAACGGTTTTCTGCTAACATGGCCGGCTTTCTTTAACGCCCCAGGTGAACCTCCCATGCAGCCCATGCTGAATATCGCCCTGCGCGCCGCTCGCAGCGCCGGTGAAATGATCTTTCGCTCCATCGAGCGCCTGGATGTCATCTCGGTCGACGAGAAGGATGCCAAGGATTACGTCACCGAGGTCGACAAGGCCGCAGAACTGATGATCGTCCAGGCCATCCGCAAGGCCTACCCGACCCACAGCTTCCTGGGTGAAGAAGGCGGCGTACTGGAAGGCAGCGGCGAAGGCGCCGACTACCAGTGGATCATCGACCCGCTGGACGGCACCACCAACTTCGTTCGCGGCGTACCGCACTTCGCCATCAGCATCGCCTGCAAATACCGCGGCCGCCTGGAGCACGCCATCGTCCTCGACCCGGTGCGCCAGGAAGAATTCACCGCCAGTCGCGGCCGTGGCGCCGCGCTCAATGGCCGCCGCCTGCGCGTCAGCAATCGCAAGAGCCTCGAGGGCGCCCTGCTCGGCACCGGCTTCCCGTTCCGCGATGGCCAGCTCGACCACCTGGACAACTACCTGAACATGTTCCGCAGCCTGACCGGCCAGACCGCCGGCATTCGCCGCGCAGGCGCCGCGAGCCTGGACCTGGCATACGTTGCCGCCGGCCGCTTCGACGCCTTCTGGGAATTCGGCCTGTCCGAGTGGGACATGGCAGCCGGCGCCCTGTTGATTCAGGAAGCAGGCGGCCTGGTCAGCGACTTCAGCGGCGGCCATGAATTCCTCGAGAAGGGCCAGATCGTTGCCGGTAACACCAAGTGTTTCAAGGCCGTACTGACCGCAATCCAGCCGCACCTGGCGCCATCGATGAAACGCTAAGCGTCCATCGAGCAATAAAAAAACGCCTGGAGAGATTTTTGACGTCGCGTAGCGACGGCCCGAAGGGTGGCGGCCAAGGATGGCAGGCCACAAAAAACGCCCCGAGGGGCGTTTTTTATTGCTCGAATTTCTTACTGGGTCTGCTGCACCAACACCAACTCGCCCTGCTTGTTGACCGGAATACGGCTGCCCGGATCACGATCCATGCGTACGGTACCAACCTTCTCGCCCAGCTGGTACTTCACGTCATAGCCCACCAGTTTTTCGCTGGTATCGGTCACGGTGTTGCAGCGGGTTTCGGTTGTGGTGTAGGTGTCACGCTGCTGCATGCCTTCCTGAATCTTGTTACCGGCATAACCGCCGCCAACTGCGCCGGCGACGGTAGCGATCTTCTTGCCAGTGCCGCCACCTACCTGATTACCCAGCAGACCACCGGCGATGGCGCCAATAGCCGTACCGGCGATCTGGTGCTGATCCTGTACCGGACGTTGACGGGTGACGGTCACGTCCTTGCATACCTCCCGCGGCGTTTTCACGGTTTCGTTGATCGGCGTAACCGCCAGCACCTCGGCATAGTCCGGGCCGCGATCAACCAGGCTGTAAGTAGCCACGGCACCACCAGCGGTCACACCCACAGCACCCAGTACGGCACCTACCAACATTGACTTGTTCATTTTATGTGTCTCCTAGGCTCGGCGACTCGCGCCCTTCTCCCTGCCTAGGACAGCAAAAAGCCGCGACAAGTTCGACCTGCCGCGGCTTTCGCTGACTTTCATGAAGTCGATCACACCATCAGGGACGACCGTCGTCTGCCTCGGCTTCAGCCACCGGAGGAATCAGATCCTCCACGCTGAGTTTCAGCCATACCAATACCGTGGCACCGATGTAGACCGACGAGTAGGTACCCACCACCACACCCACCAGCAGGGTCAGGGCGAAGGCGGCCAGCACGTCGCCACCGAAGAACAGCAGCGCCAGCAGCGCCAATGCGGTGGACAGCGATGTCGCGATGGTACGCAGCAAGGTCTGGGTGATCGAAATGTCGACGTTCTCGATCAGCGAGGTCTTGCGCAGCACGCGGAAGTTCTCACGGATACGGTCGTAGATGATGATGGTGTCGTTGAGCGAGTAACCGATCATCGCCAACACGGCTGCCAGCACCGTCAGGTCGAACGGAACCTGGAAGAACGCCAGCACGCCCAGCGTGATCACCACGTCGTGCACCAGCGACGCGATGGCACCGACACCGAACTTCCATTGGAAGCGGAACGCCAGGTACAACAGGATGCCGCCGAGCGCCAGGAGCATGGCAATACCGCCCTGGTCACGCAGCTCCTCACCCACTTGCGGCCCGACGAACTCGACGCGCTTGACCTCAAAGCGCGTCGCTTCATCGACCTTGCGCAGCGCAGCCGCGACCTGCTTGCCCAAGTCCGGATCATCGCCAGCCAGGCGCACCAGCACGTCGGTACTGGCACCGAAGCTTTGCACCACGGCATCGGCATAGCCTGCCTGACCCAGCTCGGTCTTGATCAGATCGAGATTGGCCGGCTGCTCGTACTGCAGCTCGATCAGAGTGCCGCCCGTGAAGTCCAGACCGAAGTTCAGTCCCTTGGCGAACAGTGCGCCCAGGCCGATCAGCGTCAGTACGACCGTAATGGAGAAGGCGATATTGCGGATCGCCATGAAACGAATGGTTGATTTGATCATGGCTGCACCTCAGATCCACAGCTTCTTGACGTTGCGGCCACCGAAGATCAGGTTGACCAGACCTCGGGTGAACATGATGGCTGTGAACATCGAAGTCACGATCCCCAGCGACATGGTCACGGCGAAGCCCTTGACCGGCCCGGTACCCATGGCAAACAGGATGCCGCCGACCAGCAAGGTGGTCAGGTTACTGTCGAGAATCGCCGAGTAGGCACGATCGAAGCCTTCATGAATCGCGCGCTGCACCGGTAGCCCGTTGGCCAGCTCCTCGCGTATCCGCGAGAAGATCAGCACGTTGGCATCCACCGCCATACCCAGCGTCAGCACGATACCGGCGATACCCGGCAAGGTCAGGGTGGCACCGATGGCCGACATCAAGCCCACCAGCAGCACCAGGTTGAACGCCAGAGCTACGGTCGCCAGCACACCGAAGAAGCGGTAGATGGCGATGATGAAGATGGCCACGAAGACCATTGCCCACTCGGTAGAGGCGATACCCTTGGCGATGTTCTCGGCCCCCAGACTCGGGCCGATGGTGCGTTCTTCGGCGAAGTACATCGGCGCGGCCAGACCACCTGCACGCAGCAGCAGCGCCAGTTCCGAAGACTCGCCCTGGCCGTTCAGGCCGGTGATACGGAACTGGCTGCCCAGCGCGGACTGGATGGTCGCCAGACTGATGATCTTCTTCTCTTCGACGAACGAAGAGACGGCGACTTCCTGCTCGACGCCGTCGACGTTCTGACGCACGTAGCGGGTGACCGGCTTCTGTTCGATGAAGATCACCGCCATGCTGCGGCCGACATTGTTGCGCGTGGCGCGATTCATCAAGTCGCCGCCATGACCGTCGAGGCGAATGTTCACCTGCGGACGACCATTCTCGTCGAAGCTCGCCTGAGCGTCGGTGACCTGGTCACCGGTGATGATCAGCTCACGCTCGAGCTGTACCGGCGGACGGCCTTCCTCGCGGAAGCCGAAAGCCTCGGTCGCACCGCGCGGCGCGTCGAAGTCGGCCTGCAGACGAAACTCCAGGTTCGCGGTCTTGCCGAGAATACGCTTGGCTTCGGCGGTGTCCTGGACACCAGGCAGCTCGACGACGATGCGGTTGGCACCCTGGCGCTGAACCAGCGGCTCGGCCACGCCGAGTTCGTTGACGCGGTTACGCACGGTGGTGAGGTTCTGGCGAATGGAATATTCGCGAATCTCGGCGATCTTCGCCTGGGTCAGACCCAGCTGCAGAATCTGCTGACCATTGCGCTCGACAGTGGTCAGTTCGAAATCGCTGTAATCCTTACGAATCAGGCGCTGCGCCTTGTCCAGCGAATCACTGTCGGCAAAGCCGAGCTGAATGCGGCCATTGCTTTCCGGCATGCTGCGGTAGCGCACGCGCTCCTTGCGCAGCAGGCTCTTGATTTCACCTTCATAGACCTTGCGGCGCACATCCAGCGCCTTGTCCATGTCAACTTCCAGTAGGAAGTGCACGCCACCGGACAGGTCCAGACCGAGCTTCATCGGGCTCGCCCCCAGGCTACGCAGCCAATCGGGCGTGGTCTGCGCCAGGTTCAGCGCTACGACGTAGTCATCGCCCAGCGCCCGACGGACGATGTCCTTGGCCGGCAACTGGTCATCCTGCTTGATCAGACGAATCAGGCCGCCACGGCCACGCTCGTCGATGCTGGCAGCCTTGACGGCAATGCCGGCATCGGTCAACGCCTTGCTGGCACGGTCGACATCCGCCTGCTGGATGCTCAGCGCCGAGCTGGCGCCACTGATCTGCACGGCTGGATCATCTGGATAGAGGTTGGGAATGGAGTAGACCAGGCCGATCGCCAGTACGGACAGAATCAGCAGGTACTTCCACAGAGGGTATTTATTGAGCATGAACGGGCCGCCCGCTTAAGACGCGGGGCGCTGAAAGCGCCCCGTGGAATGGAAAAACCGAGAACCGAATCAGATGGCTTTCAGCGTGCCCTTGGGCAGGGTGGCGGCGATGGCCTGTTTCTGGAATTTCAGCTCGACGGTGTCAGACACCTCGATTACCACGAAATCGTCGGTAACCTTGGACACCTTGCCAGCGATACCACCGCTGGTGACCACTTCGTCGCCCTTCTGCAGGCCGCCGAGCAGGTTCTTGTGCTCTTTGGCACGCTTGGCCTGCGGACGCCAGATCATCAAATAGAAGATGACCAGGAAGCCGATCAGGAAAACCCACTCGAAACCGCTGCCGGCAGGGCCGGCAGCCGCGGTGTCAGCGTAGGCGGCGGGGATGAAAAAGCTCATGTAACACTCCTAATGGAAAGTATCTTCAAACGTTCGGGAAATCAGTCCAGAGGCGGCACAGGCAGGCCGCGCTTGGCATAGAAGGCTTCGACAAAGGCGGCCAATGTACCCTGTCCGATAGCCTCGCGCAAACCAGCCATAACCCGCTGATAATGCCGCAAGTTATGGATGGTATTGAGTATGCTACCGAGCATTTCGCCGCACTTGTCCAGATGATGCAGATAAGCGCGCGAGAAGTGTTTGCAGGTGTAACAGTCGCAGGTCGGGTCCAGCGGCGAATCATCGAGTTTGTGCACGGCGTTGCGGATCTTCACCACGCCGGTATCGACGAACAGGTGTCCATTACGCGCATTGCGGGTCGGCATCACGCAGTCGAACATGTCCACGCCGCGGCGTACGCCCTCGACCAGGTCTTCCGGCTTGCCGACGCCCATCAGGTAGCGCGGCTTGTCGGCCGGCATATGCGGCGGCAGGAAATCCAGCACGCGGATCATCTCTTCCTTCGGCTCACCGACCGACAGGCCGCCGATGGCCAGGCCGTCGAAGCCGATCTCGCACAAGCCCTCCAGCGAGCGCATGCGCAGCTCTTCGTGCATGCCGCCCTGGACGATGCCGAACAGCGCCGCCGTGCTTTCCCCATGAGCCGTCTTGGAGCGCTTGGCCCAGCGCAGCGACAGCTCCATGGAGCGCTTGGCCACGTCGAACTCGGCCGGGTATGGCGTGCACTCATCGAAGATCATCACGATGTCCGAACCCAGGTCGCGCTGCACCTGCATCGACTCTTCCGGCCCCATGAAGACCTTGGCGCCATCGACCGGCGAGGCGAAGTACACGCCCTCTTCCTTGATCTTGCGCATCGCCCCCAGGCTGAACACCTGGAAACCACCGGAGTCGGTGAGGATCGGTCCTTGCCACTGCATGAAATCGTGCAGGTCGCCATGTTTCCTGATCACCTCCATGCCTGGGCGCAGCCACAGGTGGAAGGTGTTACCGAGAATGATCTGCGCGCCGATGCCTTCGACGTCACGCGGCAGCATGCCCTTGACCGTGCCATAGGTACCCACCGGCATGAAGGCCGGGGTCTCGACCACGCCACGCGGGAAGGTCAGGCGACCACGACGGGCCTTACCGTCGGTAGCCAGCAATTCGAAGGACATGCGACAGGTGCGCGACATACTCAAACCTCGGGCCCGCGCGCGGCGGGATTGCGGGTGATGAACATGGCATCACCGTAACTGAAGAAGCGATAGCCCTGCGCCACGGCCTCGCGGTAGGCGGCCATGGTCTCGGAGTAACCGGCAAAGGCCGACACCAGCATGAGCAAGGTCGACTCGGGCAGGTGGAAATTGGTCACCAGGGCATCAACTACATGGAATGGGCGGCCTGGATAGATAAAGATGTCGGTATCGCCACTGAATGGCTTCAACTCACCGTCTCGCGCGGCAGTTTCCAGCGAGCGCACGCTGGTGGTGCCAACCGCGACCACGCGACCGCCACGGGCGCGACAGGCCGCCACGGCATCGACCACATCCTGGCTGACCTCCAGCCACTCACTGTGCATGTGGTGATCTTCAATCCGCTCCACACGGACCGGCTGGAAGGTACCGGCGCCGACATGCAGGGTGACAAATGCGGTTTCCACGCCCTTGGCGCGAATCGCCGCCAGCAGCTCGTCATCGAAGTGCAGACCCGCGGTCGGAGCCGCCACTGCGCCTGCCTTCTCGGCATAGACGGTCTGATAACGTTCTCGATCCGCCTCTTCGTCCGGCCTGTCTATATAAGGCGGCAAGGGCATATGACCGACACGTTCCAGCAGCGCTAGCACCGGCTCGGCGAACCGTAGCTCGAACAGGGCATTGTGGCGCGCGACCATTTCGGCTTCGCCACCGCCCTCGATGAGAATCTGCGAGCCGGGCTTGGGCGATTTGCTCGAGCGCACATGAGCCAGCACGCGGTGCTGATCGAGCACGCGCTCCACCAGTATTTCCAGCTTGCCGCCAGACGCTTTCTGGCCGAACAGGCGCGCCGGGATCACCCGGGTGTTGTTGAACACCATCAGATCACCGGGGCGTAGCTGCTCCAGTACGTCGGTGAACTGGCCGTGACGCAGCGCCCCGCTCGGACCGTCCAGCTGCAACAGGCGACTGGCGCGGCGTTCGGCCAGGGGGTGGCGGGCGATCAGCGACTCGGGAAGATCGAAGTGGAAATCGGCAACACGCATGATTCGATTCGGAGGGGTATTTCTGCAGGGCGGCAAAGCTTACCGGATTTCACCCTGTCCGACCACGTGAGCCTGAGGCGCATATTTGGCGACGATCCGCGCCAGCGTGCCATCTTTTTGCAGCGAGCGGATGGCGGCATTGAACGCCTCTAGCCTTCCCCGCAGGTTTCGATGCAGCCGCAAACGCAATTGAGAACGATGGATCGTCGGCCCTTCCTCCACCTGCCAGCGCGGTGACCGCAACTGCGCCTCTTCGTGCTGCAGATAGCGCCACTCCAGGCGGTCGAGGATGCCTGCCTCGCTGCGCCCTTGAGCGACGCGATAGATGAGCGCGCGAACATCGGCACCATCGTTACGCTGAAAGTGATCGCTGCCGGCATAGCCATAGCCGCGCACGGTGGCGATGGAGCGACCGCGCAGGTCCTGAAGGCGACTGTAGGGAAAACTCTTGCCGGGAGGGAAAATCAGCACCTCCTCGGTTTCCAGTACTGGCACCGTCCACAACGAGACCTCGAATTGTTCGGCGTCGCTGCGCCAACTCTTGCTGACGCAACATTCGATCTGCAGCTGTCCCTCGCGAAAGAGTTTCTGCGTCCGCAGCGGCGGCAGTGGATGGCTGGCCAGCAGTTGTTCCGGCAGGCGTTCGTCCAGCGCGAGCATGAACTCATGGAGGATGCCGCTGACCTGGGGCTCCTCGACTATCCAGTAGGGCACCCAGCTTTCGTCGGTAACGGCATAGGTCAGGGTATCGGCCCGAGCGACAGGCATGAGCAGCAGGCCGGCAGCGAGCGCCCGGCACCATCCTTTGATCACACCGCCTCCCACGACCACCTCACCTCGAGGTCATTCATATAAGCGCCATACTCGGCAATTCTGATGACAGCGCGATTCTAGCCGCAACCGCAATATAAAAGCCGGACGCCCTCATCACTGCCATTGGCCGTTAGTACCGGAACGCATCGATAGCCAATTACCGCATTACCGCCGATTGACCGGCGCAAGGCGCATCCCTATACTGCGCCGCCATCGTGCCCCGGTGGCGGAATCGGTAGACGCGGCGGATTCAAAATCCGTTTTCGAAAGGAGTGGGAGTTCGAGTCTCCCCCGGGGCACCACGATTCGAAGCCCGCAAGACATTGGTCTTGCGGGCTTTTTCGTATCTGCGGGAACAACCCGGGCAATTGTTGCAGGCAGGTTGCCGAGAAACTTTTCCGGCACCTCTTTAAGCCCCGTAAAACCTGGCTGGCGACCTTACTGGCAGGGGTTGGCAATTGCGCAAAAGTTAGCGTAGAGTGATCGAACTGTTTGCATGGGTCGCTGTGAATCGTGACTCTGGTGCAGCAGATCATCTAGATCCGCTACATCCCGCTCGACTTCTATTACTCCTTGCAACCAGTCTCAGCCCTCTATATTTGGAGGCTGTCATCAACTCTAGTTTCAAGGAAAAAGACATGTCGAATCGTCAGAACGGTACCGTCAAGTGGTTTAACGACGAGAAAGGTTTTGGTTTTATCACTCCCGAAAGCGGTCCGGATCTGTTCGTGCACTTCCGCGCGATCGAAGGTAACGGCTTCAAGAGCCTGAAAGAAGGCCAGAAAGTCAGCTTCGTAGCTGTGCAAGGTCAAAAAGGCATGCAGGCCGACCAGGTTCAAATCCTGGGCTGATTGCCGCTGCTTTGAAGAACCCCTGATCTCGATCAGGGGTTTTTTTATGCCTAGGGAAAAGTCGCGGTTAGAATGACGCGCACTTTCGTCACAGCGAGCCCATCATGCCGAAACACCAGCTACGCCCGCAGGGAGACTTCCCCACTGCCGGGCTGATTCGTCGCCTGGCCGCCCTTTTCTATGATTTCCTGCTCTGCGTGGCACTGATCATGGTCGTCACCCTGATCTATCAGCAGGGCATCCTGCGCCTGATTCACGGCGGCGATGCGCTGCTGGTAATGGCCGAAGCCGGCGCACTGGATCATGACCCGATCCTCGCCAGCCTGGTGCTGCTGTCGCTGTTCGCCTTCTTCGCCAAGTTCTGGACGCATAACGGCCAGACGCTGGGCATGCAGGCCTGGGGATTGCGCATTCAGAACGCCGACGGCAGCGCCATCGATCTGTGGCAGGCACTGCTACGCTTCGTGGTCGCCATCGGCTCCTGGCTGTTTGCAGGCCTGGGTTTTCTCTGGCTGTTATGGGACAAGCAGGGCCGCACCTGGCACGACATCTACTCGGACAGCCGCGTGGTTCAGCTGCCGAAGAACATTCACAAGAAGTAGCCTGAGCAGATGCAAAAAAAGCCGGTTCACTGAACCGGCTTTTTTCATGCCCGCGATCGACTCAGCCAGCCCGGCGCAGCAGCCAGACACCGGCCAGCGCGCAGATACCAGCCGGTACCAGTACCGCCAGCAGCGGCGAGAAGCCGAACACCAGGCTGGACGGGCCCAGCAGGTCCTGGGCAATACGGAAGATGAAACCGACCAGCACACCGGTGAAGACGCGCTGCCCCAAGGTTACCGAGCGCAGCGGGCCAAAGATGAAGGAAATCGCCATGAGCACCAGGGCACCAGTCACCAGCGGCTGCAACACCTTGGTCCAGAACGCCAGCCAATAGCGGGCGTTATTCAGCCCCTGCTCGCTCAGGTAGTGGATGTACTGCCACAACCCGGTCACCGACAGCGCCTCGGGCTCCATTACCACGGTGCCAAGCAGTTCCGGGTTGAGTTCGATATCCCAGCGCTCTTCGCGCTGGTTGACTACTTCGGAGTGGTCTTCATGCAGCAGCGTGGTCTTAACGTTGCTCAGCATCCAGTGGTTGTCACGGTACTCGGCTCGGCGGGCGAAACTGGCCGAGAGCAGACGACGCTCATCGTCGAAACGATAGCGCGTGACGCCCAGCAGGACACCGCCCGGTTGCACCGCGTTGATGTGCACGTACTCCTGCCCCTGGCGATGCCACATACCGCGCTTGGAGCTCTGCGCCGCACCGCCACCTTGTGCCAGCGCGCGATCTGCCTGGGCCTGATTCTCGGTCAGCGGTGCGACGTACTCGCCGATCAGAATGCCCGCCAGCATCAGCACCAGCATGGGTTTCATCACCGCCCAGACGATACGCCCGATGGACACGCCGGCGGCACGCATGATGGTCAGCTCGCTGTTGCTGGCCAGGGTGCCGAGGCCGATCAGGCAGCCGATCAGCGCGGCCATCGGCAACATCTCGTAGGCACGGCGCGGCGCCGTCAGCAGTACATACCAGAGCGCCTGGCCGAGGCCGTAGTCGCCCTTGTTCAGGTCGCCCAGCTCGTCGATGAAGGCGAACAGCAGCGCCAGGCCGAGGATGATGCCCAGCACAGCCAGAATGGCGAAGAACACCTGGGTACCGATGTAGCGATCCAACTTAGCCATGAGCCACCTCCGACACCGGCGCACGACGGCTGGCCCACCACAGACTCAGACGTTCCCAGTACAGCAACAACAAGCCGATGGCGAGGAAGATGGCATGTACCCACCACAACCCCAGCGCAGCGGGCAGTCGCCCCTTGTCCAGCGCGCCACGGGCGGCGATCAGCAGACCCAGGTAGGCCATATAGAGGAAGATCGCCGGCAACAACTTGAGGAAGCGCCCTTGACGCGGGTTGACCTTCGACAGCGGTACGGCCAGCAAGGTGACGATGAATACCAGCAGGGGCAGTGACAGGCGCCATTGCAGCTCGGCCTGCATGCGTGGGTCGCTACTGCCGAGCAGTTCGCGGGTCGGCGTCGCCTCACGTTCGCTGGCTTCGATGGCGACCTCAGGCTTGGGTAGCAGCACGCCGTAGGTGTCGTACTGGATGGCGCGGTAATCCGCCTCGCCCGGCTCGCCGTCATAGCGGTAGCCATTTTCCAGGATCAGATAGCGACTGCCATCGTCCTGAATTTCCTGGCGACCGCTCTCGGCCACCAGCACCGTAATGCCACGCTCGGAACGGCCATCGGTGGAGAAGCGCTTCTCCGACATGAACACGCCACGCAATTCGCTGCGATCAGGCGACAGCTCCTGGGAATAGGTCACCCGCGAGCCATCGCGTAGCGATTGGAAGCGCCCCGGCACCAGCGTATCGAGTTCGGTCAGGGCGTCCTGCTCGTTGAGGATGCGCGCCACGCTGGCCACACCTTGCGGGGCCAGGCCAAGGCTGAGCCAACCAACCAGCAGCGCGACGATCAGCGCCGGCGCCATGCTGTAGGCGGTCAGGCGCTGCTGACTGACGCCGGTGGCGGACAACACGGTCATCTCGCTGTCCAGGTACAGGCGCCCGTAGGCCAGCAGGAAACCGAGGAACAGGCCCAGCGGCAGGATCAGCTGCAGGAAGCCGGGAATCCGGTAGCCCATGATCAGGAACAGCACGCCCGGATCGAGTACGCCCTGCGCCGCCTGAGCCAGATACTTGATGAAACGACCACTCATGATGATCACCAGCAGTACGGCACTCACCGCACTGAGGGTCACCAGCACTTCGCGGGACAGATAACGGAAGACGATCAAACCGGACGCTCCAGGGTTGTCAGGCTCAGGCGCGAGCGCTCAAACTAGCCGCACCTACTTGCCGGCCCACCGCAAAGTGGACCCTCGAAAAATGGCGGCCATTATCCGTCAAACCCGACTCTTTGTCTTGGGGACAGCTCACTATGGAATTCCTCGTCAAAAGCACCCGTCCGGAAACCCTGAAAACCGCCACCCTGGTGGTCGCCATCGGCGAAGGCCGCAAGCTCGGCGACGCTGCCAAGGCCGTGGACCAGGCCAGCAATGGCGCATTGAGTGCGGTACTCAAGCGCGGCGACATCGCCGGCAAGCCGGGCCAGACCCTGCTGCTGCACAGCCTGCCAGGGCTCAAGGCCGAGCGCGTGCTGCTGGTAGGCTGTGGCAAGGGCGATCTATCCGACCGCCAACTGCGCAAGTTGGTTGCAAGCGTGCACGGCGTACTCAAGGGGCTGGGCGGCAGCGACGCCCTGCTCGCCCTGGGTGAACTCAAGGTCAAGAGCCGCGATACCTACGGCAAGACTCGCCTGATCGTCGAAACCCTGGCCGACGGCACCTACCTGTTCGAGCAGTTCAAGAGCCAGAAGGCCGACCCGCGCGCACTGAAGAAAATCACCCTGGTCGTCGACAAGGCTGAACTGGCTGATGCCGAGCGAGCGCTGCAGCATGCCCGCGCCATCGCCACGGGCGTCGCCTTCACCAAGGACCTGGGCAACCTGCCGCCGAACCTCTGCCACCCCAGCTACCTGGCCGAAGAGGCCAAGGCTCTGGGCAAGGCGCACAAGAACCTCAAGGTCGAAATCCTCGACGAGAAGAAGCTCAAGGAACTCGGTGCAGGTGCCTTCCTCGCTGTAGCCCAGGGCAGCGAGCAGCCGCCACGGATGATCGTCATGCACTACCAGGGCGGCAAGAAGGACGACAAACCCTTCGCCCTGGTCGGCAAGGGCATCACCTTCGACACCGGCGGTATCAGCATCAAGCCCGCCGCAGGCATGGACGAGATGAAGTACGACATGTGCGGCGCCGCCAGCGTGTTCGGCACCCTCAAGGCCGTGCTCGAGCTGCAACTGCCGATCAACCTGGTGTGCCTGCTGGCCTGCGCCGAGAACATGCCAAGCGGCCGTGCGACACGCCCTGGCGACATCGTCACCACCATGAGCGGGCAGACCGTGGAGATTCTCAACACCGACGCCGAAGGCCGTCTGGTGCTGTGCGATACCCTGACCTACGCCGAGCGTTTCAAGCCGCAGGCAGTGATCGACATCGCCACGCTGACCGGTGCGTGCATCGTCGCCCTGGGCAGCAACGTCTCCGGCCTGATGGGCAACAACGACACGCTGATCAAGCAGATCCTCAATGCTGGCGAGACCGCCGACGACCGCGCCTGGCAGTTGCCGCTGCATGACGAATACCAGGAGCAGCTGGACAGCCCCTTCGCCGACATCGCCAACATCGGCGGACCGAAGGCCGGCACCATCACCGCGGGTTGCTTCCTGTCGCGCTTCGCCAAGAACTTCCACTGGGCACACCTGGACATCGCCGGCACCGCCTGGATTAGCGGCGGCAAGGACAAGGGCGGCACCGGTCGTCCGGTACCGATGCTGACCCAGTACCTGCTGGACCGTGCCAAGGCCTGACGCCGCAGCCGGGCCATGCCTGTGTAGGAGCGGCTCCAGCCGCGATAATTGGCGAGTTATCGCGGATGAATCCGCTCCTACAGCATCCAGCCACCACTCCCTGACCTATTGAAACCCCGAATGCCCAGAATCGAGTTCTACGTTCTCTCCTCCAGCGACGCCATTGGTCGGCTGCGTGCCGCCTGCCAATTGGCGCTCAAGGCCTGGAGCGCCGGCCTGCCGGTATTCGTCCGGGGTAGCGATGAGGCGCAATGTGCTGAGCTCAACGAGCTGCTATGGACCTTCAAGGCCGAACGCTTCGTGCCCCACGACCTGCATCAGGACGCCCCGCTATCACCCGTGGTGCTGGGCATCGACGAGGCCCCGAGTGCCGATCAGGGCGTATTGATCAACCTCGGCAGCAGCCTGTCGCCGCACGTCGAGCGCTTCTCCCGCATCATCGAGATTGTCAACCAGCAACCCGAGTTGCTGAGCGCCTGTCGCGAGAATTTCCGCACCTACCGCCAGCGCGGGTATGATCCGCAGCGCGTCGAACTTTAGTGGCCACCGGCGCTCCCAATTCAGGCTACCTTTGCCCTTTTGCCCGCCGCACCGACCGCCATGGACACTCCCAAGCCTCCGCAAAAACCTGCTCAGCTGCTGCACGACCTGGAGTCGATTCGCGAGCTGCTGGGCGATAACGGCAGCGAACCGCCGCTGCTGATCGACTCGCTCGACCCGGACAGCATTCCGGTGCTGTCCGATATCGTCAGCGCGCCGCCCAGTCCACCGCCGCCCTTCCACGCCACACCGGCGCCCAAGCGGACAGCACCTGCCACCGCCGCAGCGCCATCCGCAAGCCCGCTGCGCGAGCGCATAGAGCCGCGCCTGCACGACAGCGCCCGCGACCTGCAGCACCTCAACGGCGAGCTGCGCGCAGCCGCGCAACTGATCCTGCAGGACGTGATCGACGACTTCGTGCCGCAGATCGAAGCCGAACTCAAACGTCGCCTGGAAGCCCGCCTGCCGCGCCTGCTGCCGCCGCGTAAACCCTGACGCGCCTGTACGCACGCGGCGCCCCCTGTTCCAGCGCCGCGCCATCGCCCCTCTGACGCGCTGCCCTTACGCCATAAGGCCCATCCCCGTTATACTTGCCGGCTTTTCCGATCAGCCGTCACAAGGGTCCCGCCGCGCATGGACAAGACCTACCAGCCGCACGCCATCGAATCCAACTGGTACCAGACCTGGGAGAAGAACAACTACTTCGCCCCGCAAGGTAGCGGTGAGCCGTACACCATCATGATCCCGCCGCCGAACGTCACCGGCAGCCTGCACATGGGGCACGGCTTCAACAACGCGATCATGGATGCGCTGATCCGCTTCCGCCGCATGCAAGGCCGCAACACCCTGTGGCAACCGGGCACCGACCACGCCGGTATCGCCACCCAGATGGTGGTGGAGCGCCAGCTCGCCGCGCAGGGCATCGGTCGTCACGACCTGGGCCGCGAGAAATTCCTGGAGAAAGTCTGGGAATGGAAGAACCAGTCCGGCGGCACCATCACCCGGCAGATCCGCCGCTTGGGCAGTTCGGTGGACTGGTCGCGCGAGCGCTTCACCATGGACGACGGCTTGTCCGAAGCGGTCAAGGAAGCCTTCGTCCGCCTGCACGAAGACGGCCTGATCTACCGCGGCAAGCGCCTGGTCAACTGGGACACCAAGTTCCACACCGCGATTTCCGACCTGGAAGTGGAAAACCACGACGAGAAAGGCTCGCTGTGGAACCTGCGCTACCCGCTGGCCGACGGCAAGAAGACCGCCGAAGGCAAGGACTACCTGATCGTCGCCACCACCCGTCCGGAAACCATGCTCGGCGACAGCGCCGTGGCCGTTCACCCTGACGACGAGCGCTACAAGGCGCTGATCGGCAGCTACGTCGAACTGCCGCTAGTGGGCCGTCGCATCCCCATCATCGCCGACGACTACTGCGACCCCGAGTTCGGCACCGGCTGCGTGAAGATCACCCCGGCGCACGACTTCAACGACTACGAAGTGGGCAAGCGCCACAACCTGCCGCTGATCAACATCTTCGACAAGAACGCCGCCGTGCTGGCCACTGCCCAGGTGTTCAACCTCGACGGCAGCGTCAACGAGCAGATCGAAGCCAACATTCCAGCGCAGTTCGCCGGGATGGATCGCTTCGAAGCGCGCAAGCAGATCGTCGCCGCCTTCGAGGCCGCCGGTCTGCTGGAGAAGATCGAAGACCACGCGCTGAAAGTACCGAAGGGCGACCGCTCCGGCACCGTCATCGAACCGTGGCTGACCGACCAGTGGTACGTCTCCACAAAGCCGCTGGCCGAAAAGGCCATCGCCGTGGTCGAGAGCGGCGAGATCCAGTTCGTGCCCAAGCAGTACGAGAACATGTACTTCAGCTGGATGCGCGACATTCAGGACTGGTGCATCAGCCGTCAGCTGTGGTGGGGCCACCGCATTCCGGCCTGGTACGACGAGGCCGGCAACGTCTACGTTGGCCGTGATGAAGCGGAAGTACGCGCCAAGCACAACCTCGAAGGTGTCGCCCTGCGCCAGGACGAAGACGTGCTGGATACCTGGTTCAGCTCCGGCCTGTGGACTTTCTCCACCCTCGGCTGGCCGCAGCAGACCGACTTCCTCAAGACCTTCCACCCCACCGACGTGCTGGTCACCGGTTTCGACATCATCTTCTTCTGGGTCGCCCGGATGATCATGCTGTCGACCCACCTGACCGGGCAGATTCCATTCAAGACCGTCTACGTGCACGGCCTGGTACGCGACGGCCAGGGACAGAAGATGTCCAAGTCCAAGGGCAACGTGCTCGACCCGCTGGATATCGTCGACGGCATCACCCTCGACGAGCTGCTGGAAAAACGCACCAGCGGCATGATGCAGCCCAAGCTGGCCGAGAAGATCGCCAAGCAGACCAAGGCCGAGTTCCCCGAAGGCATCGCCAGCTACGGCACCGACGCCCTGCGCTTCACCTTCTGCTCGCTGGCCACCACCGGCCGCGACGTGAAGTTCGACATGGGCCGCGTCGAGGGTTACCGCAACTTCTGCAACAAGCTGTGGAACGCCGCCAACTTCGTCATCGAGAACACCGATGGCCAGGACACTGGCGTGAATGGCGAAGAGGTCGAGCTGTCCTCGGTGGATCGCTGGATCATCAGCCAGCTGCAGCGCACCGAAGCCGAAGTCACCCGCCAGCTCGATGCCTTCCGCTTCGACCTGGCCACCCAGGCGCTCTACGAGTTCGTCTGGGATCAGTACTGCGCCTGGTACCTGGAGCTGGTCAAGCCGGTGCTGTGGGACGAGAACGCGCCCATCGAGCGCCAGCGTGGCACCCGCCGCACCCTGGTACGCGTGCTGGAAGTGATCTTGCGCCTGGCTCACCCGTTCATGCCGTTCATCACCGAAGAAATCTGGCAGCGCATCAAGGGCCAGGCTGGCGTGCAGGGTGAAACCCTGATGCTGCAACCCTGGCCGGTGGCCAATGAAAGCCGCATCGACGCTGCCGCCGAAGGCGATATCGAGTGGGTCAAGCAGCTGATGCTCGGCGTACGCCAGATCCGTGGCGAGATGAAGATCTCCATGGCCAAGCGCATCGACATCATCGTTGCCAACGCTTCGGCCGAGGATCAACGCCGCCTGGCCGACTTCGAGCCGCTGCTGAACAAGCTGGCCAAGCTCGAATCGGTACGTGTGCTGGCTGCCGGTGAAGAAGCGCCGATGTCCGCCACCACCCTGGTCGGCGAGATGGAAGTGCTGGTGCCGATGGCCGGGCTGATCGACAAGGACGCCGAGCTGGCGCGCCTGGACAAGGAAATCGCCCGCCTCGATGGTGAGGTCAAGCGCGTCGGTGGCAAGCTGGCCAACGAAGGCTTCGTCGCCAAGGCGCCCACCGAAGTGCTGGAGAAGGAACGCGCCAAACTGGCCGAGGCCGAGCAAGCCCTGAGCAAGATGGTCGAGCAGCGCGGCAAGATCGCTGCACTCTGATCGCACAGCAACATCCACAGGCCCGCGCCCTAACCGGCGCGGGTTTTGTTTTTTGTGGGAGGGCTCAGCCGCGAGCTTCAACCGCAAAGTCGAGGCTGAAGCCCCTCCCACGGTTCATCTGATTTTCCGGTATCCCCATGACTGCCCGCTCCCCTTCCCTGCTCGATGCGCTGCTGCCGATTGGCGTGCTCGTCGTACTCCTCAGCCTGTCCGTCTACATGTTCGGTGATTCCTCCTCCAGCGGCCCAAACCAGATCGCCCTGATGAGCGCGGCCTTCGTCGCAGGCCTGGTCGGACTGAAGAACGGCCTGCGCTGGGCCGAGATCGAAGAAGGCATACTCGCTGGCATTCATATGGCGATGAAGGCCAACCTGATCCTGCTGGCGGTCGGCGCACTGATCGGTACCTGGATTCTCGCCGGCACGGTGCCGACCATGATCTGGCTGGGCCTGAAGCTGATCAGCGCCGAGTACTTCTACCTAACCAGTTGCCTGATCTGCGCACTGACGGCGCTGTCGATCGGCAGCTCGTGGACAGTGGCCGGGACTCTCGGCATCGGCCTGATGGGCGTTGCCGCCGGCCTCGGCCTGGACCCGGCGATCACCGCCGGCGCGATCATCTCCGGCGCCTACTTCGGCGACAAGCTGTCGCCGCTGTCGGACACCACCAACCTGGCGCCAGCCGCTGCCGGTGCCGACCTGTTCGCGCATATCCGCAACATGTTGCGCACCACGGTGCCGGCGCTGCTGATCGCCCTGGCGATCTTCTTCACCCTCGGCCAGCAGGCCAGCGCCGAACATGACACCAGCCGTATCGCCGAGGTGCTGAGCGCGCTGGAGGCACAGTTCAATCTCGGCTGGCACCTGCTGCTGCCGGTGGCCTTCCTGCTGCTGCTCGCGGTGCGCCAATGGGCCGCCTTCCCGGCGGTGTTTCTCGCCGCCCTGCTCGGGGCAATATTCGCCGTGGTGTTCCAGCCCGAGGTGATGACGCGCCTGAGCGACCCTGCCGCCGGTGCGTTGGCCCCGCTGAAAACCGTATGGAGCGCGCTGTTCGCCGGCTACGAGTCGGCCAGCGGCAACGCCGAACTCGATGGTCTGCTGTCCAAGGGCGGCATGGCCAGCATGCTCACCACCGTCTGGCTGATCATCTGCGCCATGTGCTTTGGTGGCGTGCTGGAGCGCCTTGGTCTGCTGCAGCGCTTGCTGCAGAGCGCACTGCGTCTGGTACGCAGCAACAGCGGCCTGGTCGCCAGCACCATCACCACCACCATTGGCACCAACATCATCACGGCCGATCAGTACATCGCTCTGGTGCTGCCAGGACGCATGTACCGCGCCGAGTACGAGAAGCGCGGCCTGGCGCCGACCAGTCTGTCTCGCGCACTGGAAGATGGCGGCACCCTGACCTCGGTACTGGTGCCCTGGAATACCTGCGGCGCGTACATGGCCGCTACCCTGGGCGTGGCCACCCTGAGTTACCTGCCCTACTGCTTCTTCAACCTGATCATGCCGGTGCTGGCCATCGCTCTTGCCTACCTGCTGCCGCCACGCAGCAGCACCGCCACAGAGTAGCCGTGTCGCTGCGCGCGAGCGGCATGGATTGCTCCAGTTGCGCAGCTGCGGCATTAAGACGTTTCCTTTTACAAGGTATTTCAGGCATCTTCCCCCCGCCAACCGACCTCCAATACCTCCAAAAGAAAACAGGCGGACCCCTTCATGTATGCGTTGATGGCCCTCGTATTCGTTCTCGGTTACCTCTGCATCGCCCTCGAACACCCGTTAAAGATCGACAAGGCGGCCTCCGCCCTGCTCACCGCCGTGATTGCCTGGACCCTGCTGGTGCTCGGCGCCGACAGCATCCTGCCGCTGCTCGGTACCGGCACCGCCGGCTCCAGCACCAACACCCATCATGTGGTCGAGGAACTGCGCCATCATCTCGGCGAGATTTCCGAGATCCTGTTCTTCCTCATGGGCGCCATGACCATCGTCGAGCTGATCGACGCCCATGAAGGCTTCAAGGTCATCACCGACCGCATCCGCACCCACAAGCGTGTGCACCTGCTGTGGCTGGTAGGGTTGATCACCTTCTTCCTGTCCTCTGCGCTGGACAACCTGGCCACCACCATCGTGATGATCTCGCTGCTGCGCAAGCTGATCGCCGACCGCCACGAGCGCTGGTTCTATGCCGGCATCGTGGTCATCGCGGCCAACGCTGGCGGTGCCTGGTCGCCGATTGGCGACGTCACCACCACCATGCTGTGGATCGGTAACCAGGTCACGGCCACCGGCATCATCTCCAAGCTGTTCCTGCCCAGCCTGGTCTGCCTGCTGGTACCGCTGCTGATCATGAGCTTCCGCCTCAAGGGTGAGGTGGCCGAACCGCGCATCAAGGAAAGCGTCGAAAGCCGCCGTGACCCGACGACTCCCTTCGAACGCAACCTGGTGTTCAGCCTCGGCCTGGGTGCGCTGATCTTCGTGCCGGTGTTCAAGACCATCACCCATCTACCACCATACATGGGCATCCTCTTCGGTCTCAGCCTGCTGTGGATCACCACTGAGATCATCCACCGCAGCAAGAACAGCGAAGAGAAGGACCCGCTGTCGGTAGTCGGCGTACTGCGCCGCATCGACATCACCAGCGTGCTGTTCTTCCTCGGCATTCTGCTCGCAGTCTCTGCACTGTCCAGCGCCGGCCACCTGCTCCAGGTGGCAACGCTGCTCAAGGACAGCCTGGGCAACATCTACAGCATCGCCATTTCCATCGGCATGCTCTCGGCCGTGGTGGACAACGTGCCGATGGTCGCCGGCGCCATGAAAATGTACCCACTGATCAGCCCCGAAGCCCTGGCCACGGCGGCAACGGAGGAGCTGCCCTGGCTGCGCAACTTCGTGGTCGACGGCAATTTCTGGGAGATGCTCGCCTACTGCGCCGGCACCGGCGGCAGCTGCCTGATCATCGGCTCGGCCGCCGGCGTGGCGGCCATGGGCATGGAGAAGATCAACTTCATCTGGTATCTGAAGAAGATCACCGGCCTGGCCTTTATCGGCTACCTGGCCGGTGCCGGCACCTATATGCTGCTGTTCGCCGCCTGACCCGCAGCGGCCCTCAGCCCCGAACAGGAAGTCGCCATGCAGACGAGCAAGACCCGCACCAGCTTCTACCGTCGCCTCTACGTGGCCTGGCTGATCGACAGTGGCCAGGCTGTCAGCGTCCCCGCGCTGATGGAGGCCACCGGAATGCCGCGGCGCACCGCACAAGACACCCTAGCCGCCCTGTCCGAACTGGATATCGACTGCCAGTTCGAGCAGAACCCGGGCGAGCGCAACAACGCCGGCCACTACCGAATTCACGACTGGGGGCCAATCGACCGGCAATGGATCGAAGCCAACCTGCAACAGATCAAGGCGACGCTGGGTTATCCCTGAGATAATCGCTCCCGTACTTCATGGGAACTGCGATGAATCCGGATCTGCTCTGGGTGCTTGGCTTGCTGGCCGGCGCCATCACCCTCTTCGTCATTGGCAAGCCACGCATGGACGTGGTCGCCTTGCTGGTGCTGGTCGCACTGCCGCTGACCGGTGTGCTCGACCTGCAGCAGACACTCGCCGGTTTCAGCGATGCCAACGTCATCCTCATTGCCGCGCTGTTCATCATCGGCGATGGCCTGGTGCGCACGGGCATCGCCTACCGACTAGGTGACTGGCTGGTGGCCAAAGCGGGCAGCAGCGAGACGCGCTTGCTGGTTCTGTTGATGCTGGCGGTGGCCGGGCTGGGCTCGGTGATGAGTTCCACCGGCGTGGTAGCGATCTTCATTCCAGTGGTGCTCGGTGTCGCCGCACGCCTGCGCATCGCCCCGGGCCGCCTGATGATGCCGCTGGCCTTCGCCGGGCTTATCAGTGGCATGCTCACCCTGGTCGCCACGCCGCCGAACCTGGTGGTGCACGCGGAACTGCGCCGCGCCGGCCTGGAAGGCTTCGACTTCTTCGCCTTCACCCCCATCGGCCTGGCCGTGCTGGTGCTCGGCGTTGGCTACATGCTGGTCGCCCGCCGCTGGCTGGTGCGCAATGACGCCGACGGCAATGCCGAGCCACCACGCCTGACCCTGGCCGACCTGGCCGAGCGCTATCGCCTCAGCGAGCGCGAGCGGCGCCTGCAGGTGCGCGCCGACTCGCCCCTGGCCAACCAGGTGCTCAATGAACTGCAGTTGCGCCGTGATCACGGCATCAATGTCATCGCCATCGAACGCCGCCAACGCCTGCGCACCCTGCTGCTGATGGCCAGCGGCAATACCCTGCTGGAGCCGGGCGACGTGCTGCTGGTGGATATCGCCAGCCCCACCATCGGCCTGCTCGGCAGCTACCAGGCGCTGGGCCTGGAGCCCATGCCACTGCCGCATTCGTATTTCAGCCTGCACGCCCATGAACTGGGCTTGGCCGAAGTGGCGCTGCCGCCGGAGTCGCAACTGCCGGGCAAGAACATTCAGGAACTGGGCTTTCGTTCGCGGCACAAGCTCAACGTGGTTGGCCTGCGTCGTCAGGGACAAGCGCTGGAAGGCGTGCTGGTGGACGAGAAACTCAAGGCCTCAGACACCCTGCTGGTAGCCGGCGCCTGGCGCGATATACACCGCCTGCAGGGGCTGAGCCGCGACTTTCTGGTGCTCAGCCTGCCAGCGGAAGTGGCCGAGGTGGCACCTGCCGCGCGCAAGGCGCCCTATGCGCTGCTGAGCCTGGCAGTGATGGTGGGTTTGATGGTCAGCGGTCTGGTGCCCAATGTGCAGGCCGCACTGATCGCCTGCCTGCTGATGGGGGCATTCCGCTGCATCGATCTGGACAGCGCCTACCGCGCCATTCACTGGCCGACGCTGATCCTCATCGTCGGCATGCTGCCTTTCGCCCAGGCGCTGCAGCAGACCGGTGGCGTCGAACTGGCGGTACAGGGTTTGGTGGGCGGCCTGGGTGATGCGGGGCCACATCTGATCCTGGCCAGCCTGTTCGTCCTGACCGCAGTGATTGGCCTGTTCATCTCCAACACCGCCACGGCGGTGCTGATGGCGCCGGTGGCCATCGCCACCGCGCAGGCACTGGGCGCCTCGCCGCTGCCTTTCGCCATGACCGTCGCACTGGCGGCCTCGGCGGCGTTCATGACGCCGATCTCCTCGCCGGTCAATACCCTGGTGCTCGGCCCTGGCCAGTACCGCTTCGGCGACTTCGTGCGTATCGGCGTCCCCTTCACCCTGCTGGTGATGATCGTCAGCGTACTGCTGGTGCCGCTGATCTTCCCGCTGTGAGAGTGCTCACGCCGCCCCACGGAAGAAGCGCCGCCCGGCGCGGCGCAGCCATCCACCTTCGGAGGCATCTGCACTCAACCGACGCAGATTATCGTTGACGGCCTCAACGTAGTTACGGTCGTCACTGCGAATATGGCTGAACAGCCAGCGTCCCAGCAGGCCCTTGAGCTCGTCAGCGATATCCTCACCGCTGGTGAAGCGCTGGCGGTAGTCCTCCACGCGCTTGATGAAGAGTGCGTGCACGCGCTTGTGCGCCTTGGTGAACACATAGCCGGCCTCCTCGAGCATCGCCTCCTCGAAGGCGAAGTGCGAGACGGTGTAGTCGATCAGCTCGTCGATGACCGTAGCGACCTTCGCCTTGCTGCCGGTTCGTTGAGCATCATCCAGTTGATTGATCATCGCGACGATGCGCCTGTGCTGGTCGTCAATCACCCTGATGCCTGTGTCGAGGTCGTCGCTCCATTCCAGGTATGCCATGGTGCCTCCTTGCTGCTGATCGAAGGGGCCGCAGTCTAAGACTGCTGGCGAGCACCCAATTGATCTGAGTCAACACATGCCCCGCTGCTTTATGGCCACTTTCCGAATTCCGTTAACCAGAGCACGGATCAAACGCTTCAAGGCCGGGTTACGGTCAGCGAACAAAGCATGGGAAAATCTCATACTCACCCGACCAGATGACCACCATGCCCCAGCCGCCGAAACGCCCGCGCAAGCCCGCTCCCGCAGCCATGAAGACCGCACCGAGCAAGGGCGAGCTGCATCCGCGCAATCGTCATCAGGGGCGCTACGATTTTCCCGCGTTGATCAAGGCAAGCCCCGAGCTGGGCCAATTCGTCATCACCAACCCATATGGCAAGCCAAGCATCGATTTCGCCAATCCTTCAGCGGTCAAGGTGTTCAATCGCGCGTTGCTGGCGCAGTACTACGGTATCCGCCACTGGGATATCCCCGATGGCTACCTGTGCCCACCGATTCCCGGCCGCGCCGACTACCTGCACAACCTCGCCGATCTGCTGGCGACCGACAACGACGGGCAGATACCCCGTGACGCCGGCATCCGTGCGCTGGATATCGGCGTTGGCGCCAACTGTATCTACCCGCTGATCGGTCATTGCGAATATGGCTGGCGCTTCATCGGCGCCGATATCGCTGCGGCGGCGCTGGCCTCGGCGCGCGTCATCATCACGGCCAATGCGCAGCTGGCCGGCGGCATCGAACTGCGCCAGCAGGCCAATGCCGAGCATATCTTCCTCGGCCTGCTACAGCCGGATGACTGCATCGACCTGACCCTGTGCAACCCGCCCTTCCATGCCAGTGCCGACGAGGCCACTCGCGGCAGTACGCGCAAGTGGCGCAACCTTGGCAAGCTCGACCCGAAGCGCAAGCTGCCGGTGCTCAACTTCGGTGGGCAGGCGGCCGAACTTTGGTGCCCAGGTGGCGAGGCAGCGTTTCTCAAGCGCATGGCCAGCGAAAGCGCACAAGTCGCCGGGCAGGTGCTGTGGTTCAGCAGCCTGGTGTCCAAGGGCAGTAACGTCGAGCTGCTGCAAGACTGGCTGGCCAGGGCTGGCGCGGCGGAGGTGCGCATTCTTGGCATGTCCCAGGGGCAAAAGCAGAGTCGCCTGGTGGCCTGGACCTTCAAGGACGCGCAGGCGCGCGTCACCTGGCGCCAGAGCCGCTGGCGCTGAGCCAATACACGCGCCCGGTAGGGCGTACTCGCGCAACAGTACGCCATCACAATTCGCTAACCACCACCGATGGCGGGCTGTTCGCTTAGGCTCCTGAGTCTGCCCTACGCCAGCGCGCCCGCCTTACCAGGGCAACCAGCCGCCCAACGCCAGCCAGAGCCCGGCCACGGTCATGCTCAGTAACGTCACCGGTACGCCGCTGCGCGCGTAGTCGACGAAACCAATGCGCACGCCCTGGCGTTTCGCCCCTTCGGCGACGATCAGATTGACCACGCTGCCAATCAGCAGCAGGTTGCCGGCCAGAGTCGACATTACCGCCAGGCCGATCAGCACCGAGTGCGACAGTTCCGGCATCAACCCCAGCAGCAACACCACGAACGGCACATTGCCGATCAGGTTGCCCGCCACCAGCGAAGCGGTCGCAAGCGATATCACGCCCTGCGGCAACAAGCCGTGCTCGGCCAGCCAGGCAGCGCCCTGCGCCAGTTGCGGCAACTGCAACGCGGCACCACTGACCAGGAACAGGCCGACGAAGAGCAACAACAGGTTCCAGTCCACCTTGCTCACGTAGTCGCGGCTGTCCACCCGTCGCGACACCATCACCAGCACCGCCACCAATAACGCCGACAGTTCACGCGGCAACGCCGTGGCGAACAAGGCCAGCAATGCCAGGCTGGCCAGCAGCGGTTTGATGTAGCTGCGCGCACCATGAATAAGCTCCACCGCCGTCTCGTCGGCAACCAAGGGCCTGGCCTCGCCCCAGCGATGTCGCCACTGCAGCCAGATCACCGCATAGACGATGCCCATCGCCGCCAGTGCGGGCGGCCCGGCCACGGCGACATAACCCCAGAAATCCAGACCGCCGGCCTGGCCGATGAGGATGTTCTGCGGATTGCCGATCAGGCTTGCTGCCGAGCCGGCATTGCACGACAACGCCAGCGCCAGGAGAAATGGCCGTGGCTCCAGCCCACGCAGGTGCAGGCTGCGACACAGCAGCGGGGTCAGGGCGAAGGCGACGATATCGTTGACCAGCACTGCCGAGAGCAAACCGCCGAGCATTACCACACCCAACAGCAGCACCGCCGGACGCTCGGCATGTTCTGTCAGGTAACGGTTGAGCCAGGCGTATACCCCGGAAAAATCGAATTGCGCGGAGATCAGCATCAGTGCCAGCAGCAGCAACAGCGCTCCGGGGTCGAGATGATGCGCCGCATCGGCCATGCTCAGCGCACCGCTGACCAGCAGCAACACGGCAGCGCAACAGGCGATCCAGCTACGGTCGATGCGCAAACCGCGAATTCCGCCGGCAGCCATGCCCAGGTAAGTAAGAACGAACAGGCCAATGGTCAGCCAGGCAGCGAAGGTCATGCGCGATTCACCCAAGCGGAAGCATGTGAGAAGGAGCGGACTCTAGCGATGCCGAAGCGGCGCGGGAATAGCCTGGGCAAATTTTCCTCAAAGGCCGGGCTGTGTCAGGTAGGCCTTTACGCGAGCCTGATAGGTCGCTGACTCGCGCTGACGCTGTACCTCGCTCCAGATCCGCTCGGCCAACTCGGGGTCGCGCACCAGCAACGCCTTGGACAGCATCAGGTAGTAAGGTTTTTCTTCGAGCAACTGCGGCAGTTTCTCAACCTGCGCCGCCAGCTTCGGGTTGGCCTGCAGGAGAAAATCACCACGCATGGTCTGCAAGGCGATCGCCTCGACTCGGCCGTGCACCAGCATCTGCAACAGCGCCAGCGGATCGCGGCTGGACTCGTCCACTTCCAGCCCGTGAGCCAGCAACAGATCACGGATGGAAAAGCCACTGAGCGAGCCGACCCGACCACTCAGTTGGCTGAAGCGCTGGCCATCCCAGGACACCATGCTGCCGGCGCGGCGGTACAGGGTGTAACGCGAGGTGTGCAAACGTCTGAGCGCATCCGGGCGGCCCTCGGCATCGATGGGGTAATGGCCCATCTGCAGCCGTTCGGGCTTGAAGCTGGCAGCGAAGGCCCCGTCGTAGAGCCCCTGTTCTAGCCCTGACAGGCAGCGCTTCCAGGGCACTGCAACGTAGCTCACCTGCAGTTCAAGGGCCTGCTGAACCAGGCCGAGCAGCTCCAGGTTCAAGCCCGTGCCATCCGTCATCACCCAGGGGAAGGAGTTCTGGTCTTCGTGGCAGAGGGTCAGCGTCGGCTGAGCGCCGTAACAGGCGCCGGCCAATAGCCAGAGCAGGCAGTAATGCAGCGCTTTGTGCAAAACGAGACTCCATCACCGGAATGCCCGACTAGCAGCATTCGATTCGCGGCTTGCCACCGACTTCTTGTCCTGTTTCAAGCATAGGCACATTCGTCCACAGCCGTCTGCTGCAATTGGCTGCAGACTCGACGTGTACGCCGACCTCGGTGCGCCGCGGCGCCAGATTCAGGGCTCGAATCATTGCAGTCGTGGGCCGCCAGCGCCATGACGAGCGTCAATTGGGCTCAGCGAATAAAGCCTTTGCTGACCTCGCGAAACACCTCCGTCCCCGCCTGCTCCAGCCATTCGAACGCGACCATCTCGCGCGAGACGATCACCGCGCCCGCACGTTCCATCCGCGTCAGGCCCAGGGCCTTGTCGCGTGGCCGGCGCGACCCCACCGCCTCATCCACCACGAACACCTCACGTCCGGCCGCCAGCAGGCCGAGTACCGTCTGCAGCACGCAGACGTGAGTTTCCGTACCGCACACGATGAACTGCTGGCGCTCGCCACCCGGCAGATCGAACAGACCCGCGCCAGCGGTGGCCGAGAAATGAATCTTCTCGCGCAGACCTTCGCTCGGTAGCAACGCACGCAGGCCCGCCTCGGTCATCCCCAGCCCCTTGGGATACTGCTCGGTGGTGATCACCGGCACCTGCAGGCTCTGCGCCACCTGTACCAGCCAGGCGGCCTGCTCGACCACCGCCGCACCGCCGTCAATGGCCGGCAGCAACCGCTCCTGCAGGTCGATCACCAGCAGGGTGGAATCCTTCGCTCGCATCAGCATCGCTACGCTCCTTCCTTCACTGCAAAACGCGCGTCGAGACGGCTGTAGCCGAGGCCGACGCCCTTGTGTACCCGCAACTGCACGGGAATGCGCTCCTTCATCGCCTCGACGTGGCTGATCACACCAATGGTCTTGCCGCTGGCGTTGAGGTTGTCGAGGGCATCGAGCGCCACTTCCAGGGTTTCGCCATCGAGCGTGCCGAAACCTTCGTCGAGAAACAGCGAGTCGATGCTGGTCTTGTGGCTGACCAGGTCGGACAGCGCCAGGGCCAGTGCCAGGCTAACCAGGAAGCTCTCGCCCCCAGACAGCGTGCGGCAGTCGCGCGCCACGTCGGCCTGCCAGGTATCACAAACCTCCAGCTCCAGCTCGCCGCTGCTCTTGCGCGCCAACTGATAGCGCCCGTGCAGGCGCGTCAGTTGACGATTAGCCAGGTGAATCAGGTGATCGAGGGTCAGGCCCTGGGCGAACTTGCGGAACTTGGCGCCATCGGCCGAACCGATCAGGCCATTGAGTTGCTGCCACAGACGATGCTCACCCTCTTGCGCGGCGATCTCGGCGAACAGCGCCTGCTGGCTGCTGCGCCGCGCCTCGTCGGCCTGCAATTGCGCGCGCAGCTCGCCCTGACGCTGACTCAGCTCGCGCAGTTCCAGTTGCAGCGCCTGCAGCTGCTCGTCCAACTGAGCCAGGGTCAGCTCGGTCTGCACAGCCGTATTCAATCGCTGCAGTTGCGCGTCGGCGGCGGCCAGCAGCGTCGTGGCCTCGGTGAGAGCCTGCTGCAGACGGGCCTGCATATTCGTCAAACGCTCGCGCTCATCCTCATCCAGTAGCGCGGCTAGAAACGCCGGCTGATCGCTGAAGGGGCTGGACGCCAGCGCCTGCTGCCAGCGCTGTTCGGTTTCGCTCAGGCGCTGTTGCAGCTGCTGGAGCAGGCTCTGCTGGCTGTGCTGCCGACCACGCAAGGCATCGCTTTCACGCTGCGCGCTGGCCAGGCTGTCGATGGCACCTTGCAGGGCCTGCTCGGGTTGCGCCACTGGCTCGGGCTCGATCAGAGCCTGCGCCTGTTCGCCTTGCCAGCGCTGCTGCCAGTGTTCGGCCTGTGCTTCGGCTTGTGCAAGTAGCCGCCGCACCTCGCGCTGCTGCTCCTGCAGCTGCTGATCCCGTGTCTGAGCCTGCTGCCAGGCATGCCAGGCGTCTTCCTGCTCGGCCAGCCAAGTGCCGGCGTCCTGCGGCAACTCTGCAGCGAAGCCATCGAGGCTGGCCAGCAAGGCCTGCTCGTGGCGCTGCAGCTCGTGCTCCAGGCGCTGCAGGTGCTCGCGCTGTTCGCGCTGGCGCGCCAGCAAATTGTCCTCATCGCGTGCCAGCAGCGCCTGGCGCTGCTGCATATCGGCCTGGGCTCGCTCGGCTACTTCACGCACGTTGCGCGCCTGCGCCAGCTGCGTCTGCCGGGTCTCGACAGCCGCGAGCCGATCCTGCAACTGCGCCAGGCTCTGTTCGTGTTCCCGCTGCAGCTGACGCAACGCGTTGCCATCGGCGATCTGCAAGGCCTGCTCGGCCAGGTGCTGCTGCCACTGTGCGCTCTGCTGGGTAGACTGCAACTGCGCCTGTTCCAATTGCTGCTGCAGCTGGACAATCTGCGTGGCCAGGCGGGTCAGTTCGTCGCGCAGGGCGGCGCCCTGGCTTTCCAGCTGCGCCAGCTCGCCGCGACACTCCTCCAGCGCCTGGCGCGTGGCGGAGACGTTGAGGGCCTGGTACTGGCTGACCGCCGGATGCTCGTGCGAGCCGCACAGCGGGCAGGCTTCCCCCGGCTGCAGCTGGGCGCGGTAGGCCTCCAGGTCCTGGATACGCTGCTCCTGCTCCAGCAGCTTTTGCTTGTCGGCAACCTGCTGCTTGAGCACCTTGTAACGCTCGCGCAGGCCGGTGATTTCATCGTTCTTGGCGGCGTGCTGCGTTTGCAGCTGCGCCAGGTGCGGGGTTAGCTCGGCGATCTGTTCGGCCGTCTGCTCACGACTCTGGGCTAGCTGTTCCAGACGGTCCAGCGCCCTTCCCTGCATTTGCAGCTGCTGCCAGCGTTGACGCAGCCCGGCCTCATCGCCCTCTCCGAGCAAAGCCTGCAGCTCGCTCTGCTGCCTGGCTTCAACGGCTTGTGCCTGCTGCAAACGCTCCGTGGCGTCAGTCAGTTGTGCACCGAGCTGATCTCGCTCATGTCGCAGAGCAGCGAGCTGCCCACACTCCTGTGCCATGCGCGCCTGGAGCGCCTGCTGTTCGTCGCGTAGTTGCCCACGCTGCTCGAACTGCACGCGCCAGCCACCCAGCAGCTCGCCCAGTCGAGCGCGTTGCGGAGCAGCGCTCAGGAGCGCTTGCAACGCTTCACGCTGCTCGGCCAACTGCTGCTGTTCACGTTGTCGCTGACTGAGGCATTGATAGGCATAGCGGCTGGCCAGCCAGAGTTGCAGGCGTTCGCGCTCACCGCTTTGGCCTTGCTGCGCCTGCAGGTCGTCCAGCGCCTGCTGCGCCTGTTGCCGATCCTCCCGCAGCTGCTGCCAGCTCTGGTACAGCGGCTGCAAGCGGGCGGCCGGCTCACTGGCGGCCAGGCGTTGCAAATCATCGGCTGCTTGGTTCCGCGCCTGCTGTGCCTGCCCCAGCGCCTGCTGTGCCTGCTCGCGTTGCTGTTCGGCCTGTTGCAACGCTTCACGCCAGCGGCGCTGGCCTTGCAGAGCCTGCTGCCGTGTCAGCAACGGCGTCTCTTCCTGGCTCAGGCGCTGATGCTCGGCTTGCAGTTCGGCGCGCTGCGTCTCGTCCAGCAACTCCATGCCCTGGGCGCGGCTTTTCAGCAGACCCAACGCCTGCTCGGCCGTCTTAGTGCGCTCATAGACCTGCTGAGAAATCTGCCCGTACACCTCGGTGCCGGTGAGCTCCTCCAGCAGTTCGGCGCGCTGGTTGGCGTTGGCTTCAAGAAATGCCGCAAAGCCGCCCTGAGCCAGCAGCATGGATTTGGTGAAACGCTCGAAGTCCAGGCCGGTCAGCTCGGCGGTGAGCTGTTCCTTTTCACGAATCTTGTCGGTGAGTATCTCGCCATCGGCGATGCGCGCCAGTTCGACCTTGGGCGCCTGCAGCGCACCCTCGACCTTGTCCCGCGCGCGGCGCTGACTCCAGAAGGCGCGGTAGCCCTGCCCCTTCACCTCGAACTCGACCTCGGCCAGGCAGTCCGCCGTGTGCCGGGTCATCAGCTCGTTGCCACTGGCCGACAGCGTGCTCATGCGCGGCGTGCGGTGGTACAGGGCCAGGCAGATGGCATCGAGCAGCGTGGTCTTGCCCGCGCCCGTGGGCCCGGTGATAGCGAACAGGCCACTGCCGGCGAAGGGTTCGGTAGCGAAGTCGATCTTCCATTCGCCCTTGAGCGAATTGAGGTTCTTGAGGCGCAGGCTGAGGATTTTCATGCACAGGTCGTAAGCCGTTGAAGGCCTTCATTTTGGCATAACCACACCAGGTAACGGCTCAATCGCGGCAGTAGCCCTCACCGCTGCGCACGGTCAGGCAGTTCTGTTTATCCAGCAGCCACTTCATACCGGTGGCCTCACCGTCGGTGGCAGTGATGGTTTCAACTACACCATCGCGAACGAAGACGATCTTCGCCCCCTGCGCGCGTCCGACAAAGCGCCGCGGGCCATCGAGGTTGGCGATGGTCAGACGGTAATCGGCAGGCGTGCCGCTGATATCCAGATAAGTCCCCTCTGGCCCGTTCCAGCGGCCCAGCCATTGCTCGGTCAGCTTGGCGTCCTGCTCGCTGGAGGTTCTGGCGCAGCCAGTGAACAGCAGGGAAATGGCCGCAGCCGCGAGCAGAAAATGTGCAGTTCGTTGCATGAGAATCTCCACGACATTGGGGGCAGCGATTTCGACCCGCGCGGCTCATGGCCGGTTCAGGCCTGTTTTTAAAGTATCTCGATGCGGTCGCGGCCATTGGCCTTGGCCTGGTACATGGCCTGATCCGCACGTTCCATCAGGCTGTCGAGGCTTTCACCGGGACGGTACTCGGCGATACCGAAACTAGCGCTCTTGCGCTCCACGCGGTCGAACGAAAAGCCGTTTATACGCTTCTGTAACGCCTGCACGGCCCGCTCCGCGTGCTCCACATCGGTCTCTGGAAGGACGATGAGAAACTCCTCACCACCGAGTCGGCCGACCTTGTCCACAACCCGCACACCGTCACGCAGCAACCCGGCGAACTGACGCAAGACACTATCCCCAATCGCATGGCCGTGTGTGTCGTTGACGCTCTTGAAGTGATCGATATCGATCAGCACCACCGAGAACGGCGTGCCATAGCGGTTGGCCCGTGCGGCTTCTTCGACGAGAAAGTGCAAAGTACGCGCACGGTTCCACAAGCCGGTCAGGCTGTCGATGCTCGCGCTCAGAGCCAGGCTGTCCTGGTGCAGGAACATGCGCTTGTGTGCCTTCTCAAGCAAAAAGGCACTGAGTAGTCCGAAGGAGAACGAGGCGAGAATCCAGATCAGGTGCAGGCGCTGCGGCCCGGGCGTGAGCGAATGTTCGAGGGTGACGAACAGAATCGCCAGAAGCGACACCAGCGCCGTGGCCATGGCGCGCTTCAATGTCAGGCCCGAGATGGCGAACGTCCACATCAGGTTCAGATAGATTTCCGGCGCGTAGAGGACAAAACGCGGCGAACCGAAATTGAAGTAGAGATTGGACAGCACCGAAAGGATCGGCGCGAGTGACAGCAGGCCCAGCATCAGCGGCTGCCTGCTCGGCTGAAAGCTCAGCACTGCGATGGCCAGCAGAATCCCAGGCACCAGCAGTGCATGGATGATCAGCCGCACCACCGGCTGATCGCTCTCGACGTTCTGCTCGATGGCGGCGTAGATCAGGTACAGCGCCATGGTCAGGAAAGCGACGTAGCGAATCTGCGGAATCTTGGCCTGCAAATACCAGCAAACAAACGCCTGCCGCGTTGTCTCCGGCATGCCATGCAGCGGGTTCAGCGCTCGTACCAGCGAGTTGAACAACAGCACTTCCGCACCTCTGCCAAATGGCCACCCCGTAAAGCATAGAAGGCCTGCGCTCAATGAGCGCCAGATCTTCAAGCAACAGCACTGACCGGATAGGTGAAGGCCTCATGCTTGTGTCTTGGCGATGCAGCGCCTCCAGCAAAAGCGCTATACATCGATGCGGCAAACATAGCGACCTTGCTGAAGCAGCCGCCCGCCCAGCTCGATCTGGCGCGCAGCTATGTCATCGGCGACAAAACCGATCGAGCGGTAGAAGCGAATGGCCCGCTCGTTCTCTGCCAGTACCCACAGGCTGCAGGTGCTGTAGCCCTGCTGAGAGAGCATGTCTCGAGCCTGCTGCCAGAGTTGGCGGCCAATCCCTGAAAACCAGTCGGTCGGGGCGATGTATATAGCCCAGATCTCTGCCTGGAAGGGCCTTGCATCCTGGTCTCTGCAAGCGCCGAAGGCCACCCAGCCGAGAACATCGCAACCATCCTTGCCGACAAGCAACTCCGGCTGACCGGACTCGACAGCAGCCCGCCACATGGCCTCTCGTTGCTCGACAGACAGAGACGACAGATAACCCGCTGGAAGAATTCGCGCGTAGGCCGCGCGCCAAGCATCGACCTGTATCTCGGCTATTGCACGCACGTCGGCAAGCGTGGCGCGAACGATGTTCATTGGTCTCCCTGGACAGTGATTGAGCGGGTTGCCGATCCGCTAGCATCGCGGACACCTGTTCCGCGCATGGCCAGATAACGTGAAACCTGACCACGGCGATTCGTAAGAGCAGCTAGCCCTGCGGCAAGGCTTCCAGCACCTGGCGATAAAGCGCCTGCAAGCGCTGGGTATCGCCTTGATCCAGCGTTTCCTGCTGCAGGCGGCGAGCAAAGACGTCCTCGACCGACAGTTCGTCCAGCGTCTCCCGCGCTTCACTGGCCAGGCTGGCTGCCGCATTGCCACGCTCACGGCGGATGCGCAGCACCTCCACTGGCAGCCCCTCACAGAGGGCGTTGATGCGACTTTGCAGATCGCTCAGGTAGTCGTCGGTGCTGACTTGCACCTCCAGCCAGACGGGCCGTTCGGGCGTACCCTGCTTGGCCACATCGGCGATGGCATCGGCGAGCTCCTTGAGTGAACCGCGCAGGCTGGCCATGGGCTGGAACACCGGTACCGGCAATGGCGTGATCGATTGCAGCGCGGCAGCACCGAAGTCCAGCAGCAGGACTTCCTTCTGCTGGCGCGCCTCGTCGAAGGACAGGGCAATCGGTGAACCGCTATAGCGGATGTGCTCCAGGCCACCGACCTTCTGCGGGCGGTGAATATGGCCAAGGGCGATGTAGTCGGCCGGAGGGAAAGCGCTGGTGGGAAAGGCCTCCAGGCTGCCGACGTATATTTCGCGCACCGATTCGCTGGCGCTGGCCCCCACGGTGGTGAGGTGGCCAGTGGCGATGATCGGCAGCGCCGAACCCAGTGCCTCGCGCCGGCCCAGCGCCAGCTCATAGAGCGTCCGGTAATGCTCGGCGATGGCCTGCTGCAGCGAGAGCTGCTTGTCCTGCGCACTCTGACCGGCCTGGCTGGCCATGACCTCGCGCGGGCGAACAAAGGGAATGGCGCAAAGAATTGCACCCGGCTGACCAGTGCGATCACGCAGCACCAGCACCTGTTCGGCCGGATCGAGCCCCACACCCGGCACCACCTGGGTCCCCAGTTGTGCCAGCAGGCTGCGGCTTTCGCCGAGCATGGCGGGTGAGTCGTGGTTGCCACCGAGTACCACCAGGGCGCAGCCGGCATCGCGCAGGTCGACGACCAGGCGGTAGTACTGTTCACGGGCATAGCTGGGCGGTGACCCGGTATCGAACACGTCGCCGGCGATCAGCAGCACGTCCACTTCATGCGTGCGCACCTGCTCCAGCAACCAGGCGCAGAAGGCCTGGTGCTCGGCCTGACGGGTCTTGCCCATGAAATGCTGGCCCAGGTGCCAGTCGGAGGTGTGCAGGATGCGCAGGCTCATAGCGGCCAGTCCTGCACGACGATATGGGTCTTGACCCGCTGCATCTGCGGGAAGGCTTCGATGGCCGCACGCACTTCGCTCAGGCGCGCCATGCTCGGTGCCTCGACCAGCACCAGCATGTCGGTCTCGCCACTGATGCCGCTGCAATGGCGGATTTCCGGATATTCGCGCATACGCTCGACGTAATCCTGGCAACGAGCGTTCTGGTAGAAAAGCTCCAGGTAAGCCCTGACCCCACCTTCGCCGGGTACTGCGACTTGCGCATGATAGCCACGAATCACCCCGCTGCTCTCCAGATAGCGAATCCGCTCGCTGACCGCCGAACGTGACAGGTTGACCTCACGAGCGATGTGGCTGATGGAAGTGCGCGCATCGCTGCGCAGCAGTGCGAGGATCTGGCGATCGAACTTGTCCACGGGGCTTCTCGGGCGGCAATCAGTTTGACGGGGAGAACCGCCATTTCGTCGGCAAAAGGCGACAGCCTGCAAGCGGCCGGCGCTCTACCATGGCGGTATCGGAAAGATGATGAGCATACCTCATGAGTCGCTTGAACAAGGAATTGGGCCTGCTGCAGGGCATCGCCCTGCTCAGCACCTCGCTGCTCGGCACCGGCATCTTCGTCGTGCCGGCACTGGCGGCCACCGCAGCTGGCGCAGCATCGCTGTGGGCATGGATGATCCTCATCGCCCTGGTCCTGCCGGTGGCCTTCACCTTCGCCCAGTTGGGCAAGCGCTTCCCCCATGCCGGCGGCGCGCCGCATCTGATCGGCCGCGCCTTTGGCCTGCGCATGGAGGGCGTCAGCGCCCTGCTGTTTCTCGCCGTGCTGCCGGTCGGTCTGCCGGCTGCCCTGCACATCGCCAGTGGTTTCTGGTTGGCCCTGTTCGACCTTGATCGCAGCGGCCTGCTGCTCATCGAACTGGCAACGCTGGGCGCCATTCTCCTACTTGGCCAGCGCCCGCCGAAAGCATCGGGCATGCTTCAGGGGCTGATCGCCATAGCCATCGTCGCCAGCGTGGTGCTGATCTGGTGGGTCGGCGACCTGCCACGCGCCAGCCAACCGCTGCTGCCACCAATGGACGGGCAGTGGCACCTGCTGCCAACGGCGCTGGCAGTGATGTTCTGGTGCTTCGTCGGGATCGAGGCATTCACTCATCTGGGCGAAGAGTTCAAACGCCCCGAGCGCGACTTCCCCTGGCGCTGCTGCTCGGCGTGCTGCTGGCCGGCCTGGTGTACTGGGCCTGTTCGGTGGCGGTACTGAGCTTCGCCACCTATGGCGACGTGCACAGCGACACCACCGCCCTGCCCCGCCTGTTCTCCCTGTTGCTCGGCGAGCAGGCACGCGTGTTGGTGGCGGTGCTCGGCTATCTGGCCTGCTTCGCCTCGATGAACGTGTATATCCAGGGTTTTGCCCGACTGATCTGGAGCCTGGCCGATGAGGGTCGCCTGCCGGCCAGAATGGCAGTGCGAAATCGCCATGGCGTTCCCGGCAGAGCGTTGCTGCTGGTGGTGATCAGCTGTGCACTGTGCACGATGCTTTCAGCCGCGTTGAACCTGTCGGTGGACGATCTGATTCGCTACGCCAACGGCAACTTCGTGCTGATCTATCTGCTAAGCATGGCTGCCGGCTGGGTGCTGCTGCGAGGTATCTGGCGCCTGCTCGCCGGCCTCAGCGCAGTGCTCTGCACCGGCGTGCTGCTGATGCTTGGCGGCGATGCGCTATATGCCTTGGCGCTACTCGGTGCGGTTCTGTTGCTCGACAGTCTGCGCGTGCGGCACAAGGCCTTGTCGTAACGGATACGTGCCCTGGCGTGACCGAAGCGAGCATGAGGTTCTACCCTTGGGTAGAGACCTCGCCAAGGATGCCCAATGCACCGCGTACTGAACGACCTGAAAATCATGATCCTGGCCAATCTGTGGATAGTTCCGGTGGTGGCCGGCCTGATCTGGGCCCTGTTCCAGTTCGTCGCCCCACCTCCGCCAATGAGCGCCAGCATGGCCACCGGCACCCAGGGTGGCGCCTACCAGCAATTCGCCGAGCGTTTGAAGCAAGAGCTGGCCAAGGAAGGCTTCGAACTGAATCTGGTGCCGACCTCCGGCTCACGCGACAACCTCCAGCGCCTGCTCGCCGATGACCCGCAAGTGGAGATCGCCCTGGTGCAGAGCGGCCTGGAGCGCCAGCTGACGACTGATCAGCAACACGAGCTGAAAAGCCTGGGCGCGATCTATCAGGAACCGCTGTGGCTGTTCTACCGACGTGATGTGGAGCTGGACCGCATTGCCGACCTGTTGCCGCTGCGCCTCGGCCTGGGTGGCGACGGCAGCGGCACTCGCGCTGCCAGCGATGCCATCCTCGGCGCCAATGCCATAGCACCCGAGCAGTATCCCGAGACCTGGCAGAGCATCGGCGGTGGCAAGGCTGCCCGTGCGCTGATAGCCGGTGAGCTGGACGCTGCGTTCTTCGTAGGCCCGGCGGAGAACACGCTGGTGCAGCAACTGGCAGCCAGCCCGGATATCGCCCTGGCGCATTTTCGACGCGCCGCCGCCTACGAGGCACGCCTACCGTTCTTCAACCAGGTGAAGGTCGGCGAAGGTCTGCTCGACCTGGCCAGCAACGCGCCGGATCGCGACATCATCACCCTGGCCCCGGTCGCTACACTGGTGGTCAACGACGACTTCAACCCCGGCCTGGTACCGCTGTTTCTCGAAGCCAGCCGCGAAGTGATGCGAGACGGCACACTGCTCGACGCCGCCGGCACATTCCCCAGCGCCGAGCCGCGCACCTTCGACCTGCACAAGGACGCGGTGCACTACTACGACAAGGGCCTGCCGATCCTGCAGCGCTACCTGCCGTTTCGCATCGCCTCGCTGGCCGACCGCTACATCATCCTGCTGATCCCACTGATCGTGGTGATGATCCCGTTGCTCAAGGCCGTTGGGCCGATCTACCAGTGGCGCATCCGCGCGCGCATCTATCGCTGGTACAAGTACCTGCGCGAGATCGACCGCAAGCTGCATGCCGGCTCGCTGCCCGACGAACTCGATAACGAGATCGCCCGGCTGGAGCACCTGGAGGATGAGCTGGCATCCGTGGACGTACCGCTGTCCTATTCCAACCAGCTGTATGAGCTGCACCTGCACGTGCGCTACGTAATCGAGCGGTTGCGCGTGTTGCAGCAGCGACGACAGTAGCGCGGCCCCACCAGAACGCCGCAGCTAAGGCCCTACGTGCGAGGGGCTTTAGCCACGGTTTGCTGCATGGCTACAAGACGCGTCATGGATCGATCCAGACCGGAATCCGACGGCCGCTTCGGGTAAACTTCGCCTCTTGTTTCATTTGCCCACGAGACCGCCATGCCGATCCGTCACTGCATCGTCCACCTGATCGACAAGAAGCCCGACGGCAGCCCTGCCGTGCTGCATGCCCGCGACAGCGAGCTGGCCACGTCGCAAGCCATGGAGAACCTGCTGGCCGACCTCAACGAGAGCTACAACGCCAAGCAGGGCAAGGCCTGGGGCCTGTTCCACGAGGAGTCCGGTGCCTACCCGTTCAGCGGCTGGCTCAAGGCCTATCTCGATGGCGAGCAGGATTTCACCGCCTTCAGCCGCCAGGCCGTGGAGCAGCTGCAGAAGCTGATGGAAGAATCCAACCTGTCCACCGGCGGTCACGTCCTGTTCGCCCACTACCAGCAGGGCATGACCGACTACCTAGCCATCGCCCTGCTGCACCACAGCGAAGGCGTGGCGGTGACCGACGCGCTGGACGTGACCCCGGCCAAGCACCTCGACCTCGGCCAACTGCACCTGGCTGCGCGTATCAACATCAGCGAGTGGCAGAACAACAAGCAGTCCAAGCAGTACATCTCGTTCATCAAGGGCAAGAACGGCAAGAAGGTCTCCGACTACTTCCGCGACTTCATCGGCTGCCAGGAAGGCGTCGACGGCCCGGGCGAGACGCGCACCCTGCTCAAGGCCTTCAGCGATTTCGTCGAAAGCGAGGATCTGCCCGAAGAACAGGCCCGCGAGAAAACCAAGACCCTGGTCGGCTACGCCACCAGCCAGGCCAAGCTGGGCGAGCCGATCACCCTCGACGAACTCTCGGGGCTGATCGACGAGGACCGTCCGCGGGCCTTCTACGAGCATATCCGCAACAAGGACTACGGCATGGCGCCGGAATTTCCGGCGGACAAGCGCACCATCAACCAGTTCCAGCGTTTCACCGGCCGCGCCGAGGGCCTTTCGATCAGCTTCGAGGCGCACCTGCTGGGCTCGAAGGTCGAGTACGACGAGGGCCGTGACATGCTGATCATTCGCCAGCTTCCGACTCAGCTCAAGGACCAGCTCAAGCGCCGTCAGGACTGAGATTTAACGAGTGGCTGGATGGCCCGGCGCGGTTTACCCTGACATGACCGTGCCAACACACAAGGACGCGGCACGATGAAGACGATTGTGCTGCTGCTCGCCGCCCTGGCCCTGTGGCAACACTGGGACAAGGTCGAACGCTGGATCGACCCGCCCCAGGCCGGCAACGCCAGTGGCGAAGTGGTGCTCTACGCCACGCAGTGGTGTGGCTATTGCGCCAAGACGCGCGAGCTGTTCGCCGAAGACGGCATCGCCTATCGCGAAGTGAATATCGAGACCGATGCCGCCGGCCGCGCCCAATACCAGGCGCTCGGCGGCCGCGGAGTGCCGGTGATCGACCTGCGCGGGCAGGTCATCCACGGCTACGACGTGCGCGCCATCCGCGCCGCCTACTGAAAGGTGGTTTCAGCGCGCCTCGATACGAAAGCCCAGCCGCGGGAAGTGCACATGCACGATGCCGGCGCGCTCGTCCTCGCGACGTAGAATCAGTTCGTCACGCCCGGCATGCAGCAATTCGCCCTGCACCGGGTCGACGCCATAGTCCACCGCCGCAATGCTCACGACCTGGCCGGGCTCGAAACCGTTGGGGTCGACAAAAGTTTCGTCCGGGAGCGCTGCCGGCGTTGCCTCACGCGCCACGGCAATCGCCTGCTCACTGCTCATCTCGCTCAACGAGCCATGGCCGAAGCCCAGCACGCGGGCGAGCCAGGCAGCGACCTCGGGATAATCGTCGACCAGTGGCGAGGTGACTGGCGTACCGCGCAGGAACCACAGGCAATGGGCTACGGAGAAGTCGGCGTGCGATGGCTCACCAAAAAGGAAGTCACCCTGCTCGCGCTGCAACTGGCGCTGCAATGCGCCCATCAGCGCCGGCCACTGGTGCTTGGCCTGTTCCAGCGGCAAGCGGCTGGCGCTGCCACCGGAAAACAGCGCACTGCGGTCGGCGGCAAAAGCCTTGGCGAACTCGGGCGGCACCTTGGCGAAGCGCAGCGCCATCGACTCAGGCTGGAAAACCAGCGCCACGACATGCTGGAACAGTACCGAGTCAGCCCATTGCGAGAGGAGGCTGACATTGAACTCCTGGCCTTCAGGGAACAACGCCGGTGTGGCCTTTTCGGCCTCCAGGCGGCGAGCGATCAGCGCCGTATCGCAATAGATGTCAGCACCGACCTGCAGCACCGGCGTCTTGCGGTAGCCGCCGGTCAACGCGGTGAGGTCGGGCTTGGGCATCAGGGGAGGGATCATCACCGAACGCCAGTACAGTTGCTTGAAGCCCAGCATCAGGCGGGCCTTCTCGGCGAACGGCGAGGTCGGATAATGGTGCAGGATCAGCTCGTGCATGGTGCGCTCCGCGGCAGGATCGAAAGACCTCAGCTTAACCGCAGCGCCTGGCTACGCCCACCGCTTCAGGGTGATGCAGCCCCATCAACGGCCAGAATGAGCGCCTCTTTGGCGCTTTTGCTCAGGCGCTTGATCGCACGCTCACGGCGCAGCGCATCGCCCTTGCCGGCGCAGGCTTCGACATAGGCCAATGCCAGTGCAGGGCTGGTATGGAAAAAACGCGCACCCTTGCCGCTCTGATGCTGGGCGAAACGCCGCTGCGGGTCATCGCTGATGCCGCAATACAGCGCGCCATTGGCCGCACGCACCAGATAGACGAACCAGGCCTTTTCAACCGCCGCATTCATCCGCGTGCAGGGAACCACTCACGCGCCGAGCGCCACAGGCACATGCCGACGAAGTAGGCCGAGGCCAGCCACCACAGCCCCAGCAGCCAGAACTGGTTGGCCGGGTACTGCAGGATCAGCAACGCGCTGGAGAGCATCCAGACGAAGGTCACCAGGATGTTCAGCGGCATGAACTGGCGTACGCGGAACGGATGCAGGAACTTCATCTTGGTCAGGGTCAGGCCGGCCAGCAGGACTATCACGCCCAGGGTGACCCAGGGATGGACATCGAGGATGTAGAAATACAGCACCACCACATTCCAGGCCGCCGGGAAGCCGACGAAGTAGTTGTCCTTGCTCTTCATGTTCAGGTTGCAGAAGCAGAACAACGAGGACACCAGGATCAGGCCCACGGCGAACAGCGGTGTGTAATCCGGCAGGGGAATGAAGCGATAGAGGAAGATGGCGGGGATGAACACATAGGTGAGGTAGTCGATCACCAGATCGAGTGTGGAGCCGTCGAAATGCGGCAGCACGCCCTTGACGTCGTAACGTCGCGCCAGCGATCCATCCAGGCCGTCCACCAGCAGCGCCAGGCCGAGCCACAGCAGGCACTGTTTGGGTTGGCCGTCGAGTACAGCCAGCAACGCCAGTAGCGCAAGGATCACGCCGCTGGCTGTGACGGCATGGACCCCCCAGGCCTTGGCCTGTTTTACGGCAACGATCAGTTCGGTCACGGCAGGTCTCGATTGGCAGTGGAGGTGCGGCACCCCATGTGCGCACTCTCATTATTGAAGGCTAAGACCGAATAGCCTACCACTGCGTTCCTTCGCCCGCCTCAGCGCGAAGCGCGGAATTGGGCGAGACCACGTGCCGCCTGTCGACGAATGGCAGCCTGAACCGGTGGCGCCCAGCCCAGTAGCAGCCCTTTGCCACCCAGCGCCTGACGCGTCCAGCGCCAAAGATCGAAGTGGTCGCGGTGCTCGACGATAAGCCCGTCGCGAAACACGAAGCGTGCGTGAATATGATTGACCACCTGACGACCGGTGGCGCTGAAACGGTAGGTAGCGACCCAGCGCGCGCTACCGGCATGGTCATCGGCGTGCACCGAGTCGAATGTCAGTGAAAAGTCTTCGGCACGGCTGCAGAGCATGCGCCACATGTCCCCTGCCTCGTCGCCACGCAGGCCGATGAAGACCGGATCGGAGAAACGCACATCCTCGGCGTAACAGGCCGCCATGGTCTCAGCGTCGAGCTTCTGGAAGGCGCTGTAGAAGCGCTGGAGTATATCGGCGTTAGGGTGACTCATGACTCGCTCCTGCGCGCATGTCGATGATGGCAGTGCGTAAACGCACACTGCGACTCGCTGATGAATGCAGCCTAGTCTGTGCGCCGGAAGACAATATGGCGACTGGCTATAAAGACAACTTTGTGTCAATAATCGCCAACCCCATGCAAGAGCCGTTTTCATGCTGCGCATCGCCCTGTACGTCTGCCCGCAAACCATCTGCTCCAGCCTGAGCATGGCGCAGGACGCCTTCAGCCTGGCCAATCGTCTGGCCAGCACACCCTGCTTCGAGCTGCAGCGCTTTAGTCTCGATGGTCAGCCGGTGCAGTTGGAGTTTGCCCAGATCCAGGTCGATGGCGGCCTGCAGTTGGCCGAACAGGCCGACCTGCTGATCGTGCCGGCCACCGGTAGCGCCATCAGCAAAACCCTTGAGAGCAACGCCAGACTCCTGCCCTGGCTGGCTAGACGCGACCGGCAGCAGGTAGCGAGCCTGTGTAGCAGCGCCTTCCTGCTGGCAGCCGCCGGTCTGCTCGATGGTCGCCAGGCTACCACCCACTGGGCATTGGCCGAGGCCTTCTCCCGTCATTTTCCCCAGGTTAAACTGCGCAGCGACCTGCTGCTGACCGAAGATGGTCCGCTGTTCTGCTCCGGAGGCGCCCAGGCCGGGCTCGACCTGTGCCTGCATCTGATCGCCCAACATGCCGGCGAATGGCTGGCACAACAGGTAGCCAGTACCATGGTGATCGAGCGCCAGCGCGGCACGCAGACGCGCTTCGCCCCACTGCTACCCAACACCGAAGACAAAACCTTGGCCCCGCTATTGGCCTGGCTGCGCGAGCACCATGCCGAGGCCATCGACCTCAACCGCCTGGCGCAGCAGGCCCATTGTTCGGCGCGCACCCTGCTGCGCCGCTTCAAGCAGGCCACCGGGCTGACTCCAGGCGACTACCTGCAGCGCCTGCGCATCAGCGTGGCGCAACAGACGCTGGCCGACTCGACACAGTCGCTGGAGCAGATCGCCAGCCAGGTCGGGTTCGCCGACCGCGCCACCTTCGCCAAGCGCTTCAAGCAGCTATGCGGCGAAACGCCCGGCGCCTTTCGCAAACGCATGCGGTGCAGTTAGCACCTGGCAAAGAAAAAGGGAGCCCGAAGGCTCCCTGATCCACAACGCGACGCCGACTCAGTGCAGGATCTGGCTGAGGAACAGCTTGGTGCGCTCGTTCTGCGGGTTGGTGAAAAAGGTGTTGGGCTCGGCCTGCTCGACGATCTCGCCCTTGTCCATGAAGATCACCCGGTTCGCCACGGTACGGGCAAAGCCCATCTCGTGGGTCACGCAGAGCATGGTCATGCCGTCTTCGGCCAAGCCGATCATGGTGTCCAGCACCTCTTTCACCATCTCCGGGTCGAGGGCCGACGTCGGCTCGTCGAACAGCATGATCTTCGGTTTCATGCACAGCGCACGGGCAATCGCCACACGCTGCTGCTGGCCACCGGAGAGCTGCCCCGGAAACTTGTGGGCCTGCTCGGGAATGCGCACACGCTCGAGAAAGTGCATGGCGATTTCCTCGGCCTGACGCTTGGGCATCTTGCGTACCCACATCGGCGCCAGCGTACAGTTCTGCAGCACGGTCAGGTGTGGGAACAGGTTGAAGTGCTGGAACACCATGCCCACTTCACGACGAATCGCCTCGATGTGCTTGAGGTCACTGGTCAGCTCGGTGCCATCGACCACGATGCGCCCCTGCTGATGCTCTTCCAGACGGTTGATGCAGCGAATGGTGGTGGACTTGCCCGAACCGGACGGCCCACACAAGACGATTCGCTCGCCCGGTTGCACGCTGAGGTTGATGTCCTTGAGCACGTGGAACTGGCCGTACCACTTGTTCACACCCTGCAGCAGGATCATCGGCTCGGCGCTGGATTGCTTGATTGCTTCACTCATAACTCACTCCTCTCGAGGGGCTGATTCAGGATTTCGAGCAGGGCCGGGCACGTTCATCGTTGCCCGGCCGACGCGCAGCAAATACTGAACAGCTCCTAACGCTTGTGGCCGGTGTCCAGCTTTCTCTCCAGATGCATGGAGTAACGGACATACCAAAACAGAAAATCCAGAAGATCAGCGCAGCGAACACGTAGCCCTCGGTGGCCATGCCCAGCCAGGACGGGTCCGTGGTCGCCTGCTTGATGCTGTTGAGCAGATCGAACAGTCCGATGATGATCACCAGGCTGGTGTCCTTGAACAGGGCGATGAAGGTGTTGACGATGCCCGGGATCACCAGCTTGAGCGCCTGCGGCAGGATCACCAGGCCCATCGTCCGCCAGTACCCCAGGCCCATGGCCGCAGCCGCCTCGTACTGTCCCTTGGGGATGGCCTGCATGCCGCCGCGCACGACTTCGGCGATATAGGCAGCTTCGAAGAAGATCACCATCACCAGGGCCCGCAGCAGCTTGTCGAGGCTCATGCCTTCAGGCAGGAACAGCGGCAGCATCACCGAGGACATGAACAGCACGATGATCAGCGGTACCCCGCGCCAGAACTCGATGAAGGTGACGCAGATGACCTTGATCGCCGGCAGGTTCGAACGTCGCCCCAGCGCCAGCAGGATGCCCAGCGGCAAAGCACCGGTAATGCCGACGTAGGCGATCACCAGCGTCAGCATCAGGCCGCCCCAGCGGCTGGTGGGCACCACACTCAGGCCGAATACGCCGCCGTGCAGCAGGCACCAGGCGATGATCGGGTAAATCACCAGGAACGCCACCCCATAAACCGCCTTGCGCGGCATCTGCGGGACGAATAGCGGTGCTGCACCGACGATGGCCAGCCAGATGGTGGCATCTACCCGCCAACGCAGTTCGCCGGGGTAGAAGCCATACATGAACTGGGCGAAGCGTTGCTGAATGAACACCCAGCACGCCCCCTCCTTCGTGCAGTCCGCACGGGTACTACCCACCCAGTTGGCATCGAAGATCGCCCACTGCAACAGCGGCGGGACCATGAGCCAGATCAGATAGAGCGCCAACAGGGTCAGCAGGGTGTTGAACCAGTTGGAGAACAGGTTGGCCTTGAGCCAGCCCAGTGCGCCGACACTCATGGTCGGCGGCGGCAGGTCAGGCTTGAAGATATGAGTCTGCATGGCTGCTCCTTACCGCTCAGTCAGCGCGATGCGCTTGTTGTACCAGTTCATCAGCAGGGAAATGCTGATGCTGATAGCTAGGTACACGCTCATGGTGATCGCCATGACCTCGATGGCCTGGCCGGTCTGGTTGAGCACCGTGCCGGCGAACAGCGAGACCATGTCCGGGTAGCCGATACCGGCAGCCAGCGAGGAGTTCTTCGCCAGGTTGAGGTACTGACTGGTCAACGGCGGAATGATCACGCGCAACGCCTGCGGGATGATCACCAGACGCAGGGTGATGCCAGGGCGCAGGCCCAGCGAGCGGGCGGCTTCGGTCTGGCCGTGGCTGACGGCCATGATCCCGGAGCGCACGTTCTCGGCGATGAAGGCCGCGGTGTAGATGGTCAGCGCCAGGGTCAGCGCCATCAGCTCGGGGATCATCACCCAGCCGCCGCAGAAGTTGAAACCGGTCAGTTCCGGCACGCTCCAGTGCAACGGGTTTCCGGCGACGAGAGCTGTCAGACCGGGGATAACGACGATCAGCGCCAGCGATGTCCACAGCAGCGGGAAGATCTTGCCGGTAGCTTCGCGGCGCTTCTTGGCCCAGCGCCCCAGGGCGACGATGCCGACGATGGTAGCCAGCAGGACCACAGCGAACAGACCGAAGCTCTCCGACGGACTCGGCGCTGGCATGTACAGACCGCGACTGTTGAGAAAGAACGTTTCGCCAACATCCAGGCTCTGCCGAGGTCCAGGCAGGGCGAGGAAGACCGCGAAGTACCAGAAGAGGATCTGCAGCAACGGCGGAATGTTGCGGAATATCTCGATATAGACGGTCGCCAGCTTGCTGATCAGCCAGTTCGGCGACAGCCGCGCCACGCCCAGCACGAAGCCGAGAATCGAGGCCAGCACGATACCGATGAAGGACACCAGCAGTGTATTGAGCAGACCGACCACGAACACGCGACCGTAGCTGTTGCTTTCGGTGTAGTCGATCAGGTGCTGGGCAATACCGAAGCCGGCGCTGTTGTTGAGGAAAGCGAAGCCGGAAATGATCCCGCGCTTCTCCAGGTTGGCCTGGGTGTTCTGGAAGAGAAACCAGCCGAGCGCCACGACAGCGACAACGGCGATGATCTGGAAAGCCCAGGCGCGCACCTGCGGATCGTTCAGAAGCGATCCTCGCGGGCGCGGGGCATTAGCAGTCGTATGCATGACAACCCTCACGGAAACCCCGGCCGCACGCAAGCCGGCCGGGTTTCACTAATCGGAAACGACAGCGGCAGGCGCTAGGCCTGCCGCTGTGGACGGTCAACGCACCGGCGGTGCGTACTGCAGACCACCCTTGTTCCAAAGGGCGTTGAGACCACGCTCGATCTTCAGCTCGCTGCCGGCACCGACGTTACGGTCGAAGGACTCGCCGTAGTTACCAACCTGCTTGACGATCTGCACTGCCCAGTCTTTCGGCAGCTTGAGGTCTTTGCCGAACTCACCTTCAGCACCCAGCAGACGGGCTACGTCCGGGTTCTTGGTGGTTTTGGCGGTTTCTTCGACGTTGGCCGAGGTCACGCCCAGCTCTTCGGCGTTAAGCATGGCGAACAGTGTCCAGCGCACGATATCGAACCACTCCTCGTCACCCTGGCGAACGGACGGGCCGAGCGGCTCCTTGGAGATGACTTCCGGCAGCACCACGTAGTCGTCCGGGTTGGCCAGCTTGATGCGCTGTGCGTACAGCTGCGACTGGTCGGAGGTCAGCACGTCGCAACGACCGGCTTCGACCGACTTGGCGCTCTCGTCGGAGGTATCGTAGGTGATAGGGGTGTACTTCATGCCGTTGGCACGGAAGTAGTCGGAGAGGTTCAGTTCGGTGGTGGTACCGGCCTGGATGCAGACGGTAGCGCCGTCCAGTTCCTTGGCGCTGGAAACCCCCAGCTTCTTGTTCACCAGAAAGCCCTGACCGTCATAGTAGGTCACGCCGGTGAAGTTCAGGCCCAGTGCCGCGTCGCGCGAGCTGGTCCAGGTGGTGTTGCGCGAGAGGATGTCGACTTCGCCGGACTGCAGCGCGGTGAAGCGCTCCTTGGCGGTCAGCGGACTGTACTTGACCTTGGTCGCGTCACCGAAGACCGCGGCGGCGACAGCGCGGCAGACGTCAACGTCCAGACCCAGGTAGTTACCTTTTTCATCGGCGTAGGAGAAGCCAGGAAGACCGTCGCTGATGCCGCACTGCACGAAGCCTTTCTTCTGCACTGCATCCAGGGTGGCGCCTGCCTGAGCAAAGCCACTGACACCGAGCACAGCTGCGGTGGTCAGCACAGCCAGGGTGGATTTCACCATCTTCATCAAAAACCTCCAGTTGCTCTTGTTGTGTTGGAGTCTCCGTCCGCCTTCCCCACCCTTTTGAGGCACGCGACCCGCTGGCAGCAACGGTATCGACGAGAAGTTCGAACGTCAGGCAGGAGTCTAGTCGGCATTTCCCTCTGCTGGCCAACTGCTCCTGCCCAGCCCATTGGTTGAACGGGCCTGAGACGGATCGTCATCCGCCTGGGCGTTTCATCACCCCGACGGTCTAGTTAGGAACCCCACACAGCAGATTCCTGCCTGTTGAGCAGTGCGCAATGGCACAGTGTTACCGTTAGCGCACCGCGTCGTCAGTCCGGATGAGCCATAGCAAGCCCCGTACCAGCACATGGCGAATTGCCGTATGTGCAGGGGTCAAGAGCAAAAGATTCACCCGTGCGACAACTTATTCACAGATTAGCCAAGCCTTGAGCAGGGGCACGCCCCAATTCGATGCGCCCGCACCACACTGGAGCTACCAATGACCGCACCCATGATCCTGCAGCCACCACAAACCGCCGATGCCAGCGTGATCTGGCTGCACGGACTGGGAGCTGACCGCTACGACTTTCTGCCGGTCGCCGAGATGCTGCAGGAACGCCTGCCCACCACGCGTTTCATCCTGCCGCAGGCCCCTACCCGCCCAGTCACCATCAATGGTGGCTGGAGCATGCCGAGCTGGTACGACATCCTTGCCATGAGCCCAGCGCGCGCCATCGACCAGGCCCAGCTGGATGAGTCCGCCGACCAGGTGATCGCCCTGATCGAAGCCGAGCGTGAAAGCGCCATCGCCGCTGAACGCATCGTCCTGGCGGGTTTTTCCCAGGGCGGCGCGGTGGTACTGCACACCGCCTTCCTGCGTTATCCGGAGACCCTCGGCGGGGTATTGGCGCTGTCGACCTACGCGCCGACCTTCAGTGACGACATGCAGCTGGCGGATACAAAAAGACAACTGCCGGTGCTTTGTTTGCATGGCAGATTCGACGACGTGGTGACACCCGACATGGGACGTGCCGCGTACGACCGCCTGCACGCCAGTGGAGTGCAGGTGCAATGGCGCGACTATCCGATGACCCACGAGGTCCTGCCGGAAGAGATTCGCGATATCGCCGAATGGTTGGGCCAACTGCTGGCCGACTGACCGAACCGAAGAGATGCACGATAAATGAGCACAGCGCCCCTGATTCGCACCCTGCACGATATCGAGCTGATCGAGAGCACGCCGTTGAGCGAGCGCGATCTACCCTGCAGCACCTTCGAACTGATCCGCCGCACGGCACAGGCCAGTCCGAATGCACCAGCGCTGTCGTTCATCCTCCAGGGTACGGCAGAAGAAACCGCGCTGCGCCTGAGCTATGCAGAACTGCTCGGCAAGGTCACCCAGACCGCCAACGCCTTTCATCGCCTGGGTTTGCGCCCGGGCAAGGCAGTCTCCTTCCTGCTGCCCAACCTGCCGCAGACCCACTACACCATCTGGGGCGGCGAGGCGGCGGGGATCGTCAACGCGATCAACCCGCTGCTCGATCCCGAGCACATCGCCGAGCTGATCCATGCCTCTGATTCCGAGTTGCTGGTCACCCTGGCCACCTTCCCCGGCACCGACCTGTGGGACAAGGTGCATGCCCTGCGTGATCAACTGCCGGAGCTCAAGGCGATTCTCTGCGTAGACATGGCCAACCTACTGCCGGAGCCACAACGCAGCGCGCTCAAGGCCCAGCGCGGCCCGTTGCCGGACGGTGTACTGGACTTCGACGAAGCCATTGCGGCCTGCCCCGCCGACCATCTGGAAAGCGGACGCGTGATCGCGGCCGACGACATCGCCAGCTACTTCCATACCGGCGGCACCACCGGCACGCCGAAACTGGCGCCGCACAGCCACGGCAACGAAGTGGCCATGGCCTACAGCATGAACCTGGTGACCCGCTTTGGCGTCGGCGACGTGACGCTCTGCGGACTGCCGCTGTTCCACGTCAACGGTGTGATCGTCACCGGTCTGGCGGCGTTCATCGGCGGCGCCGAGGTCCTGCTAGCCACGCCGCAGGGCTATCGCAACGGCACGCTGATCAGCAATTTCTGGAAGGTCATCGAACGCCACAAGGTCAGCTTCTTCAGCGGTGTGCCGACCATCTATGCCGGCTTGCTGCAGGTGCCGAGCGAAGGACATGACCTGTCCTCGCTGAAGTACGCGCTGTGCGGCGCGGCACCGATGCCCGTGGAGCTGATCCGTCAGTTCGAGGCCAAGACCGGTCTGACCCTGATCGAAGGCTACGGCCTGACCGAAGGCACCTGCGGCAGCTGCGCCAACCCGCCCGCCGGCGAACGCCGCCCAGGCTCCATCGGTCTGCCGATGCCCTATTGCGAAGTGAGCATCAAGGTCCTCGATGAGCAGGGAGGCTATGTTCGCGATGCCGAGCAAAATGAGATCGGCAACCTGTGCATCCGTGGCGCCACGGTGTTCAAGGGTTATCTGCAGGCCAGCAAGAATGCCGGAATCTGGGTCGATGGCGACTGGTTCAACACCGGCGACCTCGGCCGCGTCGACGCTGATGGTTATATCTGGCTGACCGGACGCAGCAAGGATCTGATCATCCGCGGCGGCCATAACATCGACCCGCAGATGATCGAGGAAGCCCTGCACAAACACCCGGCCGTGGCCATGGCAGCCGCAGTGGGCAAACCGGACGCAAAGGCCGGCGAATTGCCAGTGGTTTACGTGCAGCTCAAGCCCGGCAGCCAGGCCAACGAGGCGGAACTGCTGGAGCATGCTGCCGCCCATATTCCCGAGCGCGCTGCGATCCCCAAGGATGCCTGGATCATCGACGCCATTCCGCTCACGGCAGTGGGCAAGACCTTCAAACCGGCGCTGCGCTTCGACGCGATCACCCGCGTCTACCAGGCCGCCGTCGGCGAGCTGCATCCTGCTGCACGGGTCGAAGTCCTGAGCGATGACAAGGCAGGTCAACTGGCCCACATCCACCTGCCGAATCAGGATCAGGCACTGGCTGAGGCCATCGGCGAGCGCCTGGCCGGCTACGCGGTAGGCCATCGCATCCACTTCGCAGCGTGATCCAGAGCGCGCAAGGACGCGCGCCAGTTAACAACTTTGCACTTTCGTTCGCCCACTGGTCGGTCTGGCTTGGGACAAGCATTGCCAGGCCTCCAGCGGCGGAATAATGTCGGGGCCATCCGTAGACACGACAGGGAGCGTTGATGGTGTCCTCCGGCCTATTCGCCCGGCCAGGCCCGACGAGATTGCGATGAAACCGGCGCACTGGCAGGCAGACCTGCAGCAAATTCAACAGTTGCGACTCTTTCAGAATGTCGCCACCAGCAGCCTCGACCAGTTGCTGCGGGAATTTCGTGCCTGCGAGCTGGATGCAGGCGAGGTATTGCTCTCCCCTTTCAACCGCAACCAGCACCTCTATCTGCTGATCGAGGGCCAATTGCGCGTCTATCTCGGCTCGCTGGACAACCAGGCCGTCAGCACCCTCGAAGTGGGCGACTGCGCCGGTGAAATCAGCTTCATCGACAACGAGCATCCCTCCGCCTACGTGGTAGCCGAACGCCCATCGATCGTCTTGCGCCTGCATCGCGAATCCCTGGTGGCGCTGTTTCAACAATCCCCACAGATGATGCAGAACCTGCTGGAGCTGCTCTGCGACCGTGTGCGCAAGGGCAACCGGCAGATTCTCGACAGCGAGCAGAACGCCAATGTCGACACCCTCACCGGCTGTTTCAACCGGCGCTGGCTTGAGCATGTGTTCGAGCGCGAGAGCACCCGCTGTGCGTTCAATGATGAGCCCATGTCGCTGCTGATGCTCGACGTCGACCACTTCAAGACCTACAACGACCAGCACGGCCATCTGGCCGGCGATTACGCCCTGTGCCTGGTGGCACACACCCTGAGCAGCCAGCTCCGGCCCAAGGACAGCCTGATACGCTTCGGTGGCGAGGAGTTCGTCATTCTCCTGCCGGAGATCGCCGCCGAGGCTGCACGCGGCATCGGCGAACGCCTGCGTGCCAGCCTGGAACAGATCGCGTCCTTCTACTCGCCGGTTGGGGTTCTGCCCGGCGTGACCATCTCCATCGGCCTGGCGCAGATGCAGCCGCAGGACAGCTTGCAGGGCCTGATCGCGCGGGCCGATGCGGCGCTGTACCAAGCCAAGCAACAAGGCCGCAACTGCCTCTGCGGCTGAGCGTTGCACACATACTCCGACATTGCGCCGGACGCTACGCTTCCCTGCTAGAGTGCCCGGCATAACAACATGCCCGGATGGCTACCCATGCGCAAACTGCTGATCGCCCTGCTTCTGCTGGTTCCCCTCTCCGCCCTCGCCGTGCTCAGCCTGCCGCAAGTGATCGACGCGCAGATGAACAGCGTCGCCAACCCGCCCCCCTATACGGCCAGCGCCAGCGCGCAGAAGCTGCACCAGGGCCTGTTCGTCGCCGATCTGCATGACGACGCCCTGCTCTGGGAGCGCGACCTGCTCAAACGCTACGATTACGGCCATTCCGACCTGCCGCGCATGCTCGAAGGCCGCCTCGGCCTGCAGGTGTTCTCCACCGTGACCAAGACCCCACGCGGCCTGAACATGGAGAGCAACGGCGCCGACAGCGACAACATCACACTGCTCGCCATGGCCCAGCGCTGGCCGCGGGAAACCTGGAACAGCCTGCTGCAGCGCGCGCTGTACCAGGCACAGAAACTCCAGGACGCCGCCGCCGGCAGCGACGGCCGCCTGGTGCTGATCCGCACCCACGCCGACCTGGCGAACTTCATCGAAGCCTGGGCAAAAGACCCGCGCCGCGTCGCCGGCCTGCTCGCCACCGAGGGCCTGCAACCCATCGAGGGCAAGCTGGAAAACATCGATGTGCTGTATGACGCAGGCTTTCGCGTCGCCGGCCTGACCCACTTCTTCGACAACGAGGTCGGCGGCTCGGCCCACGGGCTGGAGAAAGGCGGGCTGACCCCGCTGGGCAGGCAAGTGGTTACCCGGCTGGAAGAAAAATCCATGCTGGTGGATCTGGCCCACGCCTCGCGCCCATTGATCGATGATGTACTGGCCATGGCCAAACGCCCGGTGCTGGTCTCGCACACCGGCGTCGAAGGCACCTGTGCCGGCACACGCAACCTCAGCGACAAGCACCTGCAGGCCATTGCCGCCACGGGCGGGGTGATCGGTATCGGCTACTGGAGCACCGCGGTGTGCGACACCTCGGTCGCCGCCATCGTCAAAGCCATCCGCTACGCTGCAGACAAGGTCGGCGTCGAGTATGTCGCCCTGGGCTCGGACTTCAACGGCACCGTGCACACGCCATTCGATGTCACCGGCTTGGCGCAGATCACCGAAGGCCTGCAAGGCGCCGGCTTCGACGACACGGCCATCGCCGCCATCATGGGTGGCAACGTCCAGCGTCTGCTGCTGGCCAGTCTGCCGGAGAAATGAGGCACTGACCGCACGGTACTCTTGACAGACGCGAGCGAAGCACTTCGCCACGCCCGCGTCTTGCATTACACTGGCGGGCGTTCACTCCTTAACCAGTCGATGAGAAGCCCGTGCTCAAAGCACTCAAGAAAATGTTCGGCAAAGCCGAAGACGAGCAGCCGCAACCAGCGCCGTCACCCGCAACAGCGCCCGCCCGGAACAGTGGCGCCGACGACAAGCGTCCCCGCAAGAACAAGCCCGCCCGCAACGCTGGCGAGACCACTGGCGAGAGCCCCGCTGCACAACAGCCGCGCCCGCCGAAAGCCGAGAAACCGCGCCGCGAACGCCCAGCCAAACCGGTCGATACCTGGAAGCTGGAAGATTTCGTGGTCGAGCCAGCCGAAGGCAAGACGCGCTTCCATGACTTCAAGCTCGCCCCCGAGCTGATGCACGCCATCCACGACCTCGGCTTCCCCTACTGCACGCCGATCCAGGCTGGCGTACTGGGCTACACCCTCAAGGGCCAGGACGCCATCGGCCGCGCCCAGACTGGCACCGGCAAGACCGCCGCGTTCCTCATCTCGATCATCACCCAGTTGCTGCAGACCCCGGCGCCGAAAGAGCGCTACATGGGCGAGCCACGCGCACTGATCATCGCGCCGACCCGCGAGCTGGTCGTGCAGATCGCCAAGGACGCCGCCGAGCTGACCAAGTACACCAAGCTCAACGTCATGAGCTTCGTCGGCGGCATGGACTTCGACAAGCAGCTCAAGCAGCTGGAATCGCGTTTCTGCGACATCCTCGTGGCCACCCCGGGCCGTCTGCTGGACTTCAACCAGCGCGGCGAGGTGCACCTGGACATGGTCGAGGTGATGGTCCTGGACGAAGCCGACCGCATGCTCGACATGGGTTTCATCCCGCAGGTGCGCCAGATCATCCGCCAGACCCCGATGAAGGGCGACCGCCAGACCCTGCTGTTCTCCGCCACCTTCACCGACGACGTGATGAACCTGGCCAAGCAGTGGACGGTCAACCCGGCCATCGTCGAGATCGAGCCGGAGAACGTCGCCAGCGATACCGTCGAACAGCACGTCTACGCCGTCGCCTCCGCGGACAAGTACAAGCTGCTCTATAACCTGGTGACGCAGAATGCCTGGGACCGGGTGATGGTCTTCGCCAACCGCAAGGACGAAGTACGCCGCATCGAGGAACGCCTGACCCGCGACGGCGTCAGCGCCGCGCAGATGTCAGGTGACGTACCGCAGCACAAGCGTATCAAGGTGCTCGAAGGCTTCCGCGCCGGCCATATCCGCGTGCTGGTGGCCACCGATGTGGCCGGCCGTGGCATCCATGTCGACGGCATCAGCCACGTGATCAACTTCACCCTGCCGGAAGATCCGGACGACTACGTGCACCGCATCGGCCGTACCGGCCGCGCCGGCACCAGCGGTACCTCGATCAGCTTCGCCGGCGAGGACGACGCCTTCGCCCTGCCGCCGATCGAAGCGCTGATCGGTCGCAAGATCCAGTGCGAGATGCCGCCGGACGAACTGCTCAAGCCGGTGCCGCGTAGGCACTGATCGGTTTGGCAGACAAAAAAGGCGAAGCCATCCAGCTTCGCCTTTTTCATTTATCCAGTTGGTTTGATACGTCATGCAACAGTGCGATTACCTCATCATCGGCGCCGGCATTGCCGGGGCTTCCACCGGTTACTTCCTCGCCAGCCACGGCAAGACGCTGCTGCTCGAACGCGAGGCGCAGCCCGGCTATCACGCCACCGGCCGCTCGGCAGCGCTGTATACCGTGGCCTACGGCACGCCACAGGTCCGCGCGCTGACGGCCGCCAGCCGAGCCTTTTACGATGCCCCGCCAGCCGGTTTCGCCGAGCACCCGCTGCTCACCCCGCGCGGCGAACTGGTGGTGGATTTCAGTGGTGACGCCGCGGAGCTGCAGCGCCAGTACGAGCAGGCCCGTGAGCATGTTGCAGAGGCTCGTCTGATCAGCGCCGACGATACCTGCGCTATGGTTCCGGTGTTGCGCCGCGAGCTCGTGCACGGTGCGCTGTTCGACCCCAGCGCCGCTGACATCGATACCGCCGCGCTGCACCAGGGTTACCTGCGTGGTATCCGTCAACAGGGCGGGGAGATTCACTGCAACCGCGAAGTGCTCAGCATCGACCGCGACGGGGAGGGCTGGCAGGTGGAATGTGCCGGGCAACGCTACCGCACGCGCGTGCTGATCAATGCCGCCGGCGCCTGGTGCGACGAGCTCGCGCGTCTGGCCGGCCTACCCGGCATCGGTTTACAGCCCAAGCGGCGCGCCGCCTTCACCTTCAACGGCCCGTCGGGCATCGACTGCCAACACTGGCCGGCGCTGGTGAGCCTGGACGAATCCTTCTATTTCAAACCCGACGCCGGCCTGCTGCTCGGTTCGCCGGCCAATGCCGATCCGGTGGCGCCACATGACGTGCAGCCGGAAGAGCTGGATATCGCCCTGGGTATCCATCAGATAGAGGAACACACCAGCTTGCAGATTCGCCGTCCGGCGCACACCTGGGCCGGCCTGCGCAGCTTCGTCGCCGATGGCGATCTGGTAGGCGGTTTCGACACCCAGACTGAGAACTTCTTCTGGATCGCAGCGCAGGGCGGCTACGGCATCCAGACCAGCGCCGCGATGGGTCAGGCCTGCGCGGCGCTGATCCGCAGGCAGCCATTGCCACAACCTTTGCTCGAGGCGGGCCTGAGTGAAGCGATGCTCAGCCCGGCACGGCTGTCGACATGCCAGGCGCGTTGATTAGGCTGATGCAGGGCTCGCTCCTGCTGCCCACCACAGCCCTGTTCATCGGCCTGCTGACCTATCACCTGCAGCAAGGAGGTCTTGGGCTGGCCTGGCCGCTACCGCCGGAGCCTGACGGTCATATCGCCATCGAGTTGGCGCTGGCCTGCGCGCCGGCATTCGCGCTGTTTCTGCTGGCCGCTGCCTGCGGCATGCTGAAGCGTCGCCTCGTCGTCCTGGCAGTGTTCGGCCTGTGCACTGCTATCGCTGCTTACTGCTCAGTCAATCTGCTGGCCAGCGCCTACGGTAACACTTGGACAGCCGGCGAGATCCTTCGCGGACTGTTTCTCGCACAATTGGCGCTGCTGGGCCTGGCGTCCTTGCCAGGCCTGGCGCTGACGGCGTTGCTGGAACGCCTCAACCACCTGCGCCACTGACGGAACCCTGCCCAGGTTTGCCGGCGTCGTCGAGATGCGGAACGAACGTGCGCCGATCCTCCCCGGCCAGCGTCAGCTCCAGTACACGGTCTCGTCCGCCTTCGGCAACCAGGTATCGGCCGTTTTCCAGCGGCAGAATGGCTTGCGGCGCCTTGAGGAACGACAACACGGTGGTCTGCTCGCCCTGGGCGTCGACCAGCAGCAGGCGGGCGCGATGGGTCGAGTCCTCGCTGATCCACAGGCCCTGCTCGTCGCACAGCAGGAAGGTCGGGTTACGCAGGCCATCGATCACTACCGGGTCGCGGCCGTCCTCGCGCAGCTCGCGAATCACACCGCTTTCCTTTTCGCTATAGAGCATGCGGCCGTCGGTGCAGCGGGTGATCGACTCGGTCTCCGAGAGGTTGTCACGCACCACGCTCAGTTGCCGATCATCCCAGCGGTAGCGCCATAGCCGGCCATTTCCCTTGCGATCCTCGATGGCATAGAGGTAGCGGCCATCGTCCCACAGCCCCTGCACCTGATCGCCCTCGAACAGCTCGGAAACACGCTTGCCCTGCAGGAAGCTGACTGGCTTGCCGCCCGACTCCTGGCTGAACACCAGACCGCCGCGCGTGGCGAGCAAACCATCGGGCTTGGACAGCCCCTCGACCACCACGTCACGGTCACCATCAGGTTGCATCAGCAGAATACTGCCGCGGCCATCCTGCAGTTCCTGGCTGACCAAAATCCCGCCGTCCGCTGCTCGCGCCAGCCCTGCCGCCTTCTGCACGTCATCGTAGGCAACGCGGTACGACCAGCCGCTGGCGGCCTGCACCGGAAAGAAGTACTGCCAGGCGAAAAATGCCAGGGCGGCGGCAACCAGCGCGGCAGCCGCCAGCAGTGCGTTTTTCAGCAAACGCAGGGACATGTTCATGTTCACAGACTCGCAAAGTGTTCGTAGAGAATCGTCGCGCCAACCAGCATCAGCACCACACCACCGACGATCTCGGCACGCTTGCCAACCAGTTGACCGAGCATACGACCGAGCAACATGCCAAATGTCACCATCAGGGTGGTGGCCAAACCGATACAAAGTGCTGCGACCAGTATGTTCACCTCGATGAAGGCGAGGCTCACGCCAACGGCCAGTGCGTCGATGCTGGTGGCCACCGCGGTGACGGCCAGCACCCAGAAGGAATGGCGCGAGGGTTTGTCTTCAGACGCATCGTCATCGGCACTGAGGCCCGCATGAATCATGTGCAGGCCGAGCCCGACCAGCAGCACGAAGGCGATCCAGTGATCCCACTCGAGGACGAAGCGGCTGGCCGCCTGGCCGATCAGCCAGCCGATGATCGGCGTGATGGCCTCGATGGTGCCGAAGATCAAGCCGGCACGCAGGGCTTCGGCGAAGCGCGGCTTGTGCAGGCCCGAGCCCTTGCCGATGGCAGCAGCGAAGGCATCCGTCGACATGGCGAAGGACAGAAGAAGCAGCGAGAGAGGATTCAAGGGAAACTCCAGCCGGGCCTGAGTCAACGACAAGCCACTGCGCGCCCGACCTGGCACAGGACTGTCGTTGGTCTCACCAATCCCAGCGGATGCGTTGGCCACGGCAGGTTGCCGAGAATGTTGACCAACGCGCCGACGCTAGCGCGACGGCAGGCTACTCCCCAAAGAGGTGCGCAGGATAAACCCAAGCGCGCCGGGGCGGAAGTGGCGGCGCCCAGCAACCGCTCAGCGGTGCCTGCACCGCCGACCTTGCATCAGGTCTCGACGCCCTGCTCGAGCGGTTTCTCGGGCTTCGCCTGCGGTGTCTCGGCGTCCTGCTCGTTCTCCTTGTCGTCCTCGCCAAGTGCTCGGTTGGTGGACTCTTGCAGGGAGTCCACCTGGCGGTTGACCTCATCCACCACCTCGCCAACTGAATCACTGATCAGCGCCTGTGCTTCCTTTTTCGCCTCTTCGGCGAGCTTCTGCGCGGACTGCTCGGCAGCATCGCAGCCCGCCAGGGTGATCAGCGCTACGCCCAGGACGACAGGCGTCAGGCGTTTTTTCCAGGTTTGATACATCTCGATTTCTCCACTTGCGAAACCGGACCTCGCCAGTGTGACGAGGCTCGGTTCATATGTCAGATGTTGGCGGGCGGCTGGCCGCGAGTCTTGTACAGCGACAGCAGTACGCCACCGATCAGCAGGCCCAGGGTCACGCTCAGCGACACCGCAGCCGGGATCTTGCCGATGATGCCGACCAGGAAGATTTTCGCGCCGATGAACACCAGCACCAGGGCCAGCGCGTACTTGAGGTAGGCGAAGCGGTGGATCAGCGCCGCCAGGGCGAAGTACAGGGCGCGCAAGCCGAGGATGGCGAAGATGTTCGAGGTGTAGACGATGAACGGATCCTGGGTGATGGCGAAGATCGCCGGCACGCTGTCGATGGCGAACACCAGGTCGGCGCACTCGATCAGGATCAGCGCCAGGAACAGCGGCGTCACCCACAGCACGCTGCGCCCCTTGCCATCGTCCTGGCGCACGAAGAAGCGTTGGCCGTGCAGCTCATCAGTCACGCGCAGGTGCTTGCGCAGAAACTTGACCAGCACGTTGTTCTGCAGGTCCGGCGCATCGTCGAGCTTGGAGAACAGCATCTTCACGCCGGTGAAGAACAGGAAGGCGCCGAACACATAGAGAATCCAGCTGAACTCGTGAATCAGCGCTGCACCCAGGCCGATCATGATCGCCCGCAGCACCAGCACGCCCATGATTCCCCAGAACAGCACCTTGTGCTGGTACTGCCGCGGGATGGCGAGGAAGCTGAAGATCATGGCCATGAGAAACACGTTGTCCATCGACAGCGATTTCTCGATCAGAAAGCCGGTGAGGTAATCCATGCTGGCGTCGCCGCCCTTCTGGAAGAACACCCAGACACCGAACAACAGACCCGCACTGATGTAGCCACCCGAGAGCAACAGGCTCTCGCGCACGCCGATCTCGCGGTTGTCGCGATGCAGCACGCCAAGGTCGAAGGCCAGCAGGGAGATGACGACAGCGATGAAGACCAGCCACAACCAGGTGGCTGTGCCGAGGAAGTCGGCGAAGAGAAACGGTTCGAGGGCAGTCATGAGCCCCTCCTACAGTCAGATTGAACAGACTGTGATTCCGACATCGCGGTGTTAACCGCCAGAGGGGCCCGGCATCACGGGCGCAAATATATTCAGGCCGCGAACTCCGCTCAACGGGGCGAATTTTGCAAAGTATTTCAAGGCAATTAGCCCATTTCTCGCGCGGAGGTTCTACCCAGAGCGGCGGCCGGCGCATTTCAGAACAGCCCGAGCTGCCCATCTACCAGCCGCTCGAACTCACCGCCGACGAACGGCAGGATGGCATCGGCCACAGGTTTCAACTGACGGCTGATGTAGTGCTCGTAGTCCACCGGTGACAGCAGGCGCTCCAGTGGTTGCGGCCCGCTAGTGGTGATCAGGTAGCTGATCCAGCCGCCGCGCTGGTACTGCAACGGTCGATCCAGACGCTGGTTGTGCTCGTCGGCCAGACGTGCGGCGCGTACGTGCGGCGGCACGTTGCGCTGGTAGTCATCGAGGCGCCGGCGCAAGCGCTTGCGATACACCAGCAACTCGTCCAGCTCGCCGGCCAGCGTACGATTCACGTAGTCGCGCACGTAGTCCTCGTAGGGCTGGCCGGCGAACACCAGGCGATACAGCTCCTGCTGGAAGCGCTGGGCCAGCGGCGACCAGTCGGTGCGCACCGTCTCCAGCCCCTTGAACACCATGCGTTCGCTGCCGTCTACGTCGTGAACCAGGCCGGCATAACGCTTCTTGCTGCCCTCCTCGGTGCCGCGAATGGTGGGCATGAGAAAGCGCCGGTAATGGGTCTCGAACTGCAGCTCCAGGGCGCTGGTCAGGCCGTATTCCTGCTGCAGATGCTCGCGCCACCAGGCGTTGACGCGAGCCACCAGCGCGCGACCGATGTGTGTCGCCTCGTCCTCGTCGTGGGCGCGGCCGAGCCAGACGAAGGTGGAGTCGGTGTCGCCGTAGATCACCGCATGCCCCTCAGCTTCGATGAGCTCGCGGGTGCGCTTCATGATCTGGTGCCCGCGCAGGGTGATGGACGATGCCAGGCGTGGGTCGAAGAAGCGGCAGCCGCTGGAGCCAAGCACACCGTAGAAGGCGTTCATGATGATCTTCAGCGCCTGTGACAAGGCCGCGTTGCCCTCGCGCTTGGCCGCCTCACGGCCCTGCCAGACGCGCTCGACGATGGCCGGCAGGCAATGCCGGGTACGCGAGAAACGGGCGCCGCGAAAACCCTCCACCGAATGTTCGTTATCCGGCTGGTGCAACCCTTCGACCAGCCCCAGCGGATCGATCAGAAAGCTGCGGATGATCGACGGGTACAGGCTCTTGTAGTCCAGCACCAGCACCGAATCGTACAGACCGGGGCGCGAGTCCATGACGAAACCGCCAGGGCTGTTCTCGCCACGAATGTCACCGAGATTGGGCGCGACGAAACCCAGACGGTGCATGGGCGGCAGGTACAGGTGGGTGAAGGCCGCCACCGAGCCGCCGCTGCGGTCGGCGGCCAAACCAGTGACGCTGGAGCGCTCCAGCAGGAAGGCGAGCAGATCGGTGTGGGCGAAGATGCGCGTGACCAACTCGCAGTCCTTGAGGTTGTAGAGGGCCAGCGCCGGCTTGTCCTCGTCGAACATGCGCTGGATCTCGTCCATCCGTGCATAGGGCGTGTCGATGGCCTTGCCCTCGCCGAGCAGGGTCTGCGCCACCGATTCCAGGCTGAACGAGGGAAAGCTCCAGGTTGCCGAACGCAGCGCCTCGATACCGTCGATGATCAAACGCCCGGCCGCCTCGGCGAAGTAGTGCTGGCTGCTGTTGTGCTGGCGCCAGCCCATCACGTCGCCGCCACGCCCCAGCAGCAGCGGGACCTTGAGTTGCTCGGCGTGATCGCGCAGCACGCGCAGGTCGAACTGCACCAGGTTCCAGCCGATGATGGCATCCGGATCATGCCGCTGCAGCCAGTCGTTCAGGCGTTCGAGCAGCACCTTGCGGCTGTCGCAGTACTCCAGTTCGAAGTCGACGATACTCGCGTCGCCATTGGCCGGGCCGAGCATATACACCTGGCGCTGACCACAGCCTTCCAGGGCGATGGAATACAGCTCGCCGCGGGCGCTGGTCTCGATATCCAGCGACACCAGGCGCAGCGCCGGGCGGTAATCGGTGGCGGGTTTGAGCGACTTGCACAGCAGGCTGCCGTCTTCCTGCTCGATACCGTCGAACAGCACGCTGGCGGTGATAAAGCGCTCCATCAGGTAGCGATCCGGCGGGCGGATATCGGCCTCGTAGACGTCGACGCCGACCTGGCGCAGCTTCTTCTCCAGTTGCAGCAACTGGCGGTACTGGCGGCAATACAGGCCCAGCACCGGGCGGTGTTTGAAGTCGCGCAAGGTCAGTTCGCGCAGCTCGACGCCCTTCTCATTACGCAACAATGGCTCGGCCCAGGCGCGCTGCTCGGCGGGGATAAAAGCCACCGTCTCCTGGCACGGCAGGCGTATCTGACGCGGGCCGGCATCGGTCGCCAGCCAGAAGGCCACCTCGGTGCCTTCCGGCGTATCGCGCCAATGGCGGCTGAGCACGAAGCCTTGCTGGGGTTGCGTCATCATCTTTTCAGGCAAGCACGATCTGCCCCCTCTCCCGCTTGCGGGAGAGGGCTGGGGAGAGGGTGTGAGCTTTTCCCCTCTCCCCCGGCCCCTCTCCCATGAATGGGAGAGGGGAGAAAACAGCCTCTGCTGTTGCCCATTACCTCGAACCAAACTGGCCGGCCATTCTACGCCAGCGGTTACAATGGCGCCTTTTCCGCGGAACAACGCGATGAGCGACACACCTCCCTACGGCACCGGCGATGCCTCCTACCAGGCCGCTGGCGGTGTCGACGGCCTGCGCCATCTGGTCGACGACTTCTACCGACTGATGGACGAACGCCCCGAAGCCGCCGCACTGCGTGCCCTGCACCCAGCCGACCTGAGCGCCTCACGCGACAAGCTGGCGTGCTTTCTCAGTGGCTGGCTGGGCGGCCCACGCCTGTTCGCCGAAAAATACGGCAGCATCAGTATTCCAGCCTTCCATGCCCAGTGGCCAATCGACCAGGCGCTGGCGGAAAGCTGGCTGAGCTGCATGGCCGGCGCCATCGCCCTGCAGAACTATGACCCGGCGTTCGCCGACTATCTGCTGGTTCAACTGCGCGTACCCGCCGAACGCTCGGTGCAGGCCAGCCAAAACCGTCACCGCAAGGAAACCTGACATGACTGACCAACTGATCATCGAAGACCTGCAATTGGGCGACGGCAAGGCCGTGGTCAAGGGCGCCCTGATCACCACCCAATATCGCGGCTGGCTGGCCGATGGCAGCGAGTTCGACTCGTCCTACTCGCGCGGCAAACCCTTCCAGTGCGTGATCGGCACCGGCCGGGTAATCAAGGGCTGGGATCAGGGCTTGATGGGCATGCAGGTCGGCGGCAAACGCAAGCTGCAGGTGCCGGCGCACCTGGGTTATGGCGAGCGCAGCGTCGGCTCGATTCCGCCCAACTCCGACCTGACCTTCGAGATCGAGCTGCTGGAAGTGCTGACCCGCGATGACTGACGCCGCCCTCGCCACCCTGCGCGAGCACCTGCTGCAGGCGCTGGATATCCACCCCGGCAGCGAGACCCGTCGCCTGTTCCATGGCCGTGGCCGCTGCTGGCCGGGGCTGGAACAGATCACCGTCGACTGGCTGTCCGGCATCGTCCTGGTGATGCTCTTCCGCGAGCCATCACCAGCGCTGCGACCGCTGCTGCTGGAGTTGCTGGCAACCCCGCAATGGCAGACCAGCGGTGCACGCGGCCTGCTGCTGCAGCACCGCTACGTGCAGGGCAGCGAGAGCGAATGGCTCGCCGGGGAGCCGCAAGCGCAATGGGCGATCATCGAGGACGGCCTGCACTACCTGCTCGACCTGGGCAGCAAGCAGAACAGCGGGCTGTTCCTCGATATGCGCCTGGGCCGCCAGTGGGTGCGCGAGCAGGCCGCCGGCAAGCGTGTGCTCAACCTGTTCGCCTACACCTGCGGCTTCTCCATCGCGGCCATCGCCGGTGGTGCCGCGCATGTGGTCAATCTGGATATGGCCCGTGCGGCGCTGTCGCGCGGGCGTGACAACCATCGCCTGAATGAGCACGACCTCTCCCGAGTGGAATTTCTCGGCCACGAGCTGTTCAAGTCCTGGGGCAAAGTGCGCAAGAGTGGGCCGTACGATCTGGTAATCATCGACCCGCCGAGCTTCCAGAAAGGCAGCTTCGCCCTCACCCAGGACTACGCCAAGATTCTCCGGCGCCTGCCTGAGCTGCTGACCGAGCACGGTACGGTGCTGGCCTGCATAAATGACCCGGATATCGGCCCGGATTTCCTCATCGACGGCATGGCCGCCGAAGCGCCACAACTGCGCTTCGTCGAGCGCCTAGATAATCCGCCGGAGTTTCCCGATATATCCCCCGAGAGCGGCCTGAAGGCGCTGGTGTTCCAACAGGGATAAACCCATGGGAAGGGCTTTAGCCGCGACATGAACAGATCGCGGCTAAAGCCCCTCCTACAATCCGCTAGCGAATGCCTAGGCGCCTGGCCAGGCGGCTGAGGTTGGCGCGATCCACGCCCAGTTCGCGCGCCGCGTCGGCCCATTTGCCCTGATGCCGCACCAGGCACTGTTCAATCAACCTGCGCTGGAAGCCGTCCACCGCCGTCCGCAGCTCCACACCTGTCGGCATCGGCTCACCAGGGGTCAGCACTTCGTCGACCAAGGGCGGCGTCTCGGCCATCGGCAGATCCAGGTCCTGCACGTCGAGGCTGAGAATGCGCGGTCGCTCGCCATGGCGCGCCAGCGCCTTGATCGCCGCGCGGCCGATCAGGTGTTCCAGCTCGCGCACGTTGCCCGGCCAGTCGTGGCCCAGCAGCGCCTTCTGCGCCTCCGCACTCAGGCGCAGGCTGCGCAGCCCCAACCGGGCGCGGTTCTCTTCGAGGAAGTAACCAGCCAGCAACAGCACATCGCGACCACGCTCGCGCAGCGGCGGCACCGGCAACGGATAGACGCTCAGGCGGTGATACAGGTCGGCGCGAAAGCGTCCGGCGCGCACCTCCGCCGCAAGGTCGCGGTTGGTGGCGGCGATCACCCGCACATCGACGCGGTGCTCGCGATCCGAGCCAACCCGTTGCAACTGGCCGCTCTGCAGTACGCGCAACAGTTTGGCCTGGATCGCCACCGGCAGCTCGCCCACTTCATCGAGGAACAGGCTGCCGCCGTCGGCCAGTTCGAACTTGCCGCTGCGCTCGCTCATCGCCCCGGAGAAAGCGCCACGCACATGGCCGAACAGCTCGCTCTCCACCAACGCATCGGGCAATGCAGCGCAGTTGATGCTCACCAGCGGCCGCTGCGCACGCGGCGAGGCGGCGTGGATCGCTTCGGCAACCAGTTCCTTGCCGACACCGGTTTCCCCCGTGATCAGCACGGTCAGCGGGCTGTCGCCGACCAGGCGAATCTCGTCCTGCAACTTGCGCAGCGCCGCGCTCTGCCCCACCAGCTCGCGCGGTTGCTGGCGGGCCTGTTTGTACAGCTCGGTGAGCTGGCGCTCGGCCTCGACCCGCTGCGCCAGGCCGCTGATGCGCTCGCTGACCTTGACCGTGGCCGCCGCCAGGCTGGCGAACGCATCGAGACTGTCCAGGTCGAGCCGGCCGAAACTGGCCGGATCGAGCGAATCCAGGGTCAACAGGCCCCAGAGCTGCTCGTCCAGATAGAGCGGGCAACCCAGGCAATCGTGCACTTCCAGATGCCCATGCAGGCCGTCTACCAGCCCGTCATAAGGATCAGGCAGGCCGCAGTCGGCGGCGAAACGGGTTGGCCCGGCGTGCTCCAGCAACGCAGCCAGGCGAGGATGCTCGCTGACCCGGAAGCGCCGCCCCAGGGTGTCGGGGCTCAGGCCTTCCACCGCCAGGGGCACCAGAATTTCACCGTCGAGCCGCAGCAGCGCCACGGCATCGCAAGGAAAGAGCTGGCGCAAGGCGGCAAGCAGGCGGCGGTAGCGTTCACCGTCATCCAGCTCGCGTGACAGATCGGCGACCAGCGGAATCAGGGTTTCCAACAGAGGATTAGCGGTCATTAAGACTACTCATTGTCCTTATGACCCACACGCAAAGCGAGTCATTAATACTGCAAAACAAGCAAGCCATTGATATTTAATGATTATTTATCTGGCACGCTTTCTGATAGGTATCCATCGCTAACGCTAGCACGCCACAACTGGCCAGACGAGCCACACCGGCGTCTTTATTTGCCTTGCGGAGATACCCTTATGCTGACCAATGCTCAACGTGACCTGATCAAAGCCACCGTGCCGCTGCTGGAAAGCGGCGGCGAAGCGCTCACCACCCATTTCTACCGGATGATGCTCAGCGAGTATCCCGAAGTACGTCCGCTGTTCAACCAGGCCCATCAGGCCAGCGGCGATCAACCGCGCGCCCTGGCTAACGGCGTATTGATGTACGCGCGCCATATCGACCGACTCGAAGCTCTCGGCCCGCTGGTGCGCCAGGTGGTGAACAAACACGTCGCTCTGCAGATCCTCCCCGAGCACTACCCCATTGTCGGCAGTTGCCTGCTACGCGCGATTCGCGAGGTGCTGGGCACCGAGATCGCCACCGATGCGGTGATCGATGCCTGGGCCGTGGCCTACCAGCAACTGGCCGACATTTTCATCGGCGCCGAGGAACAGCTCTATCAGGACAACGCCAGCGCGCCTGGCGGATGGCGTGGCGCGCGGGCCTTCCGCGTGGTGCGCAAGGTCGTCGAGAGCGCCGAGATCACCTCCTTCCACCTGGCACCGGTCGATGGCGGCGCGCTGCTCGATTACCAGCCCGGCCAGTACATTGGCATGCGCCTGCTGCTGGACGGCGAAGAGGTACGCCGCAACTACTCGCTGTCGGCCCTGGCCAACGGCCGTGAGTACCGCATCAGCGTCAAGCGCGAGCCTGGCGGCCGTGTGTCCAACCATCTGCATGACGAGGTTCAGGTTGGCGATGTGCTGGACCTGTTCCCGCCCGCTGGCGAGTTCACCCTGAGCGAGTCGGACAAGCCGCTGGCACTGATCAGCGCCGGTGTTGGCATCACCCCGGCCCTGGCCATGCTCGACGCCGCGCGACACAGCGGCCGGCCGATCCATTTCATCCACTGCGCGCGCAATGCCGAAGTGCATGCCTTCCGCGACTGGGTCGACGCCCATGCCGCCGAGCATCCGCAGATTCGCCATTACGTGTGCTACAGCGAGCCGCGCGCGGGGGATGCGGCCGACGCCGAGGGGTTTCTCAGTCGCGAATTGCTGGAGCAGTGGCTGCCGGCCGAGCGCGATCTGGACGCCTACTTCCTCGGTCCGAAACCCTTCATGGCGCAGGTCAAGCGCCACCTGCAGGCACTGGGCGTACCGGCCGAGCAGAGCCGCTATGAGTTCTTCGGCCCGGCCTCGGCTTTGGATAGCTGAACGATGAGGAGGTGAACCATGTACCCACTGAATCTTCCACCGCTGCAGATTCTGCACTTGTCCAGCCAGTTGCTCTGGGCCGGCCTGATCCTGCTATTGGTGGGGCTGGTGGCAGCCTATGGCCTGGAGAAGCACCTGAATGTGCCGACGCTGGTGCTGGCGCACAGCCTGACGCTACTCGGTCCCAGCATCTTGAAGATCGGTTATGTGCTGCGCCTGGTCGCGCAGCAACGCCTGAAAGACGAGGCATGCGCACATGCAATTGCTTGATCGCAAGCGGGCACTGGCCATCGCGCCCTTCTGGCGCCTGGGCTTTCGCCCGTTCTTTGTCGCCGGAGCCATGTTCGCTGTGCTCGCCATCGCCCTCTGGGCGGCGGCGCTGCACGGGCTGACCAACCCGGCGGTGCCGGGTGGCATGCTGGCCTGGCATCGCCACGAAATGCCCTTTGGTTTCGGCCTGGCGATCATCGCTGGCTTCCTGCTGACTGCCGTGCAGACCTGGACCGGGAGTCCGGGCCTCAGCGGCCGCCCGCTGGTCGCACTGTTCGGGCTATGGTTGGCCGCGCGCCTGGTGTGGTTCTTCCCCGTGCCACTGGCACTGCTGATCGCGCTACAACTGGTGTTTATCGGCCTGTTCATTGCGCAGATGGCGCGCCAGCTGATCACCGCTCGGCAACGCAACAACTACCCGATCCTGCTGGTGCTGAGCCTGCTCGCGCTGTGCCAGTCCCTCACGCTCGCCGGCCTGATGCTTGGCGATGATGGCCTGCAACGCCGAGGCGCACTGGCCGCACTGTGGCTGATCGCCGTGATGCTGAGCCTGATCGGCGGTCGGGTGATTCCCTTCTTCACCCAGCGCGGCCTGGGTCGGGTCGAGGCCTTCGCTGCCCATCCCTGGCTGGATCGCTTGCTGCTGGTCTGCGGCGTGCTGGTCGCCGCGCTGTTCGCCAGCGGGCATAACTTGCAGGCCCGCTCCTGGCTGGCCGTACCGTTCATCGTGCTGAGCGTACTGCACGGCCTGCGCCTGTGGCGCTGGCACCTGCGCGGCGTCTGGCACGTACCGCTGCTGTGGTCGCTACACCTGGCCTACGCCTGGCTTTTACTCGCTACGCTCGGCATGGCTGCGTGGCACCTGGGCTGGTTGGCGCAACCCAGCCTGGCCAACCACGCCCTGGCGGTGGGTGCGATGGGCGGGCTGATCCTGGCGATGATGGCGCGGGTCAGCCTCGGTCATACCGGCCGCGCCCTGCAACCGCCCAAGGCGATGGCCTGGGCCTTCGGCCTGCTCAATCTGGGCGCACTGATTCGGGTCGCCGCCGGCAGCGGCTGGCTATGGCTGGCAGCAGTATGCTGGGGCGTGGCCTTCGTCCTGTTCGCCTGGTATTACGCGCCGATGCTGTGCCAGGCGCGGGTCGACGGACATACGGGGTGAGTGGCGGAAATTTCGGTGCGTACGGCGCACCCTACGGGGAAGGTGCACTGCCCAGGACGCAGCATCTGGGCTTCATCCCAATCGATCAGCACCGTAGGGCGGACTCAAGAGCGCAAGCGAACAGTCCGCCGATTACCTTCGCTATCGCCGACCATCCCTTCGCAAGCGGATTGCCGCCCGGTAAACCCCAACCTCAATCGACCAGCGTACAGGCCATCACCAGCGCATCCTCTCGCCCCCCCACTGCCGGGTAGTAATCGCGACGCCGACCGACTTCATTGAAGCCAAAGCGCTCGTACAGGCGATAGGCACTCTGGTTGCTGGCGCGCACTTCGAGAAAACACTCGCGCCCACCCAGCTCGAAGGCCTCTTTCATTAGGTGTTCGAGCAAGCGCAAGCCAAGGCCACGGCCCTGGCTTTCCGGCTTGATGGTGATATTGAGCAGATGCGCTTCGTCGAGGATCAGGTTGATCACGCCATGACCGACCTGCTGGTTGCCCTCGAACATCAGCCAGCAGTTATAGGACTTGAGGCTGTCGGTGAAGATGCCGCGCGTCCACGGATGACTGAAGGCAGCGTATTCGATCTTCAGCACGGCATCGAGATCCGCCTCGGTCATGGGGCGGAAGGAAATTGCATCGCTCATTGGGCGTAACTCGGGCACAAAGACGGTGGTTCTCAGGAATGAGCGGGGGCTGACCAGCGCTGGCGCACGCGCCGCATGGCCTGCCACAGCTCGCGCTTGCGCGTCGGCTCTTCCATCAGCAGCTCCAGACCCGGCAAAGCCCAGCAGGCGCCAAGGCCTTCGATCTGCAGCTCGCGGTTGTAGCTATGCTCGTCACCTTCGCCGGCAAAGCGAATGGCCGGCAAGCCGACCAGCCACAGGCAGGCACTGGGCTGCTCCTCCAGACGTGCAGCAACGAAGCTCTGCACGAACTCCAGCGCCGCTTCCGGGCCCTGATCCATGTTGCCGCGCACCAGCAGCGGCCAGCGCACCGGCTCGCCGAGCAGTTGCGGGCTGTCTGGCAGGCCGGCGGCGCGCAGCAGATCCTTGAGCAGGATGTAGGCCGGATCGCGGCTCTGGAACGGCTGACCGGTAGGCAGCTCCACCAGCAGGGCGCAGTCACCGGCACGCAGCAACTGCAGAGCGAAACGTGGCGGTGGTGCGCTGACCCGGGCCGTTTTTTCCTCGACCTGCTCCGGCTCTGCAACCGGTTCGACAGCCGCCTGGCGCGGCTGGGCGCCCGGGCGCGGAATTTCGATCTTCGGCCGCTCGACAACCGCTGCCACCGAGGCTTCGCGCACAGCGGCTACAGCCGGAGCGCTCGGCTCGGCCGGCATTTCGACCGCGTCCACCTCGACCTCAGCCTGCGGCGGCTCAAGCAACTCGGGGCGTGACGGGGCAGCGAAAGGCAATACAGTGCGCGGTAGCCAGCTGGCAACCTGCATGGCGTCGAGGTAGGCACGTCGGCGCTGCTCGGGGATCACACGGCCTCCACTGGCAAAGATGCGCCGCTCCAACGGGCGTCGGGCACGGCAACAGGATTGGGGATCGCGACGTCTACACAGCAACGTCGCAAGATGGCGGCAATTGTCGCGTGAAATACCCCGCGCGGGAAGCACGAACGGCCTCTAGTCACCCTCACGCCTCTGTACCTGGCCAACGACCTGACGAAACTGGCTCGGCGTGCCACGCGCCCACTTGCGCATCAGCCGGCGCAACGCCGAGGTGTCGGCATAGCCGACCTGCTCCGCGACCTGCTCGACCGATAGGCGGGAGCTCTCCAGCAACATGCGCGCACGGTTGATGCGCACCCCCTGCAACAGAGCGGAAACACTACTACCGGTGGCCTTGCGCACATGCCGCGCCAGCGTACGACTGGACATCGCCCGCTCCGCTGCCAGTTCAGCAACACTGGGCGGGTTTGGCAGCGCCGCCGCGAAACGCGCGACCAGCTCCGCGACCAGTTCGTTGCCACCGGCCAGCAATACCGGATCGATGTAGCGTGCCTGCGACTGCCGACCATCGATCAACAGTACCCGCGAAACGGCCTCCGCCAGCGCCGGGCTGAAGCGGCAACGCAGCAGGTGCATGATCAGATCGATATGGGCGAAGGCCGCGCCTGCTGTCAGCAACTCGCCATCGGCCACCAGCACCTGGGCAACGTCGACCTGGCAATCGGGCGCGCGTTTTTGCAACAGGCCACCCAGCCACCAGGTGGTAGTCACCCGCCGCCGCGTCAGCAACCCCGCCTCCTGTAGCAGGAACACCGACGTGCAGGCTGCGGCCAGGGTGCCGCCGTTGGCCGCATGGGCACGCAGGCCTGCAGCGACCCTGCGGGCGTCTTCCTGTGCCAAACGCGTGGCTATGCTTTGCGCATCGGTGACACCAAGCCCCGGCAGCAGCCAGACCGAGGCGTCAGCCTGGCCCGCCTCGGGCAGCGGCTGCGCCTCGATACGCAAGCCGCTGCTCAAGGGCACGCTGGCGACCGTCGAACAAACCCGCCAGCGCGGAACGGCGCAGCCAACCTGGCGCGACAGGCGCGCCGCGCACGCAAGGATGTCCAGGGTGCCACTGACCGACGTGGCAAAAGCCCCCGGCAGGACGATGAGGGTGAAATCGTACATTGACCGATAACGCTCGAAAGATGTCGTTCAGGACACTTCAAGCAAGCGACATTTCCGCGCCAAATGCAAGCCAGCCGCCCATCACAGGAAGCCCGACCATGACATCCAGAAAGCTCGACGAATTCGATCCGCTCGATGATTTCACTCCGCGCACCATCACCCTTGGCGGCATCACCAAGGTGGTGCAAGTCAGCGGCATCGGCCCGGCGGTGATCGTGATGCCAGAGCTGCCAGGCATCAGTCCGTACATGGCGCGTTTTGCCCGCTGGGTGCGCGAGGCCGGCTTCACCGTCTACATGCCTTCGCTGTATGGCCGCGACGGCGATCCCTCCAGCCTGGAGGCCACCCAGGAAGTCTTCCGCAAGATCTGCGTCAGCGCCGAGTTCCACGCCTTCGCCGGCAATGGCTCAAGCCCCGTGACGCAATGGCTGCGCGCCCTGGCACGGCAGGCCCACGCCGAATGCGGCGGCCCGGGCGTGGGCGCGATCGGCATGTGCTTCTCCGGCAACTTCGCCCTGAGCATGATGCTCGAACCGGTCATGCTGGCTCCGGTTCTGACCCAGCCGTCGCTGCCGATCGACGACCCGGCCAGGCTGGAGAGTAGCGACGAGGAGCTCGCCAGGATCAAGGCACGCCTCGACCGCGACGGACTGGATGTGTTGGCCTATCGTTTCGCGGGCGACCGCATCTGCCAGGCACAGCGCTTCGCCGCTTATCAACGTGCGCTGGGCGAGCGCTTCATCGCCCGCGAGTTGCCCGACAACGCGGCCAATCAGGAAGTACCCGAGTTCTTCGAGAAGGTGGTGCAGACGCCGCACAGCGTGGTGACCGTGCACCTGATCGATGAGGCTGGGCAGCCGACCCGCGCCGCACGCGACGAGATTCTCGCCTTCTTCAGACAGAAGCTCGTGAACGGCGCCTAACAGAAAAGACAAGGCCCGCCGATTGGCGGGCCTCGTTCGGGATCAGAGTGCCTGATCCCACGGACGGTCGCCGTGCTCATCCTTGATGCGGGTCGGTAGGCCCATCACGTCCAGCAGCTTGAGGAACGGCTCGGCCGGCAACTCTTCGACGTTGACCATGCGTTTGGCATCCCACTCGCCACGCGCCACCAGCAGCGCAGCGGCGACCGGCGGCACGCCGGCGGTGTAGGAGATGCCCTGGCTATCGGTCTCGGCGAAGGCGTCTTCGTGGTCGGCCACGTTGTAGATGAACAGCTCGCGCGGCTGGCCATCCTTGGTGCCCTTGACCAGGTCGCCGATGCAGGTCTTGCCGGTGTAGCCCGGCGCCAGCGAGGCGGGGTCGGGCAGCACGGCCTTGACCACTTTCAGTGGCACAACTTCAAGGCCTTCAGCGGTCTTGACCGGTTGCTCGGAGAGCAGGCCGAGGTTCTTCAGCACGGTGAAGACGTTGATGTAGTGATCGCCGAAGCTCATCCAGAAGCGGACGTTCGGTACATCGAGGTGCTTGGACAGCGAGTGCACCTCGTCATGGCCGGTCAGGTACAGGTTCTGTTCGCCCACCACCGGCAGATCGTCGGTGCGTTTGACTTCGAACATGCGGTTGCTCACCCACTGGCTGTTCTGCCAGCTGTAGACCGTGCCGGTGAATTCGCGGAAATTGATTTCCGGGTCGAAATTGGTGGCGAAGTACTTGCCGTGCGAACCGGCGTTGACGTCGAGGATGTCGATCGACTCGATCTTGTCGAAGTACTGTTGTTGCGCCAGAGCGGCGTAGGAGTTGACCACACCCGGATCGAAGCCGACGCCGAGGATGGCGGTCACGCCTTTTTCCTGGCATTCGGCCAGGTGCTTCCATTCGTAGTTGCCGTACCACGGCGGGGTTTCACAGATCTTGCTCGGGTCTTCGTGGATGGCGGTGTCCAGATAGGCCACGCCGGTGTCGATGCAGGCACGCAGCACGGACATGTTGAGGAAGGCAGAGCCCACGTTGATGACGATCTGCGACTCGGTTTCGCGGATCAATGCCTTGGTCGCTTCCACGTCCAGGGCGTTCAGCGCATAGGCCTTGATCTCGCCGGGCTGCTTGAGGCCGCCCTTTGCCTGCACGCTGTCGATGATGGCCTGGCATTTGGAGATGTTGCGCGACGCAATTGCAATGCGACCTAACTCGTCATTGTGTTGCGCGCACTTATGGGCCACCACCTTGGCAACACCTCCTGCTCCAATGATCAGAACATTCTTCTTCAATTGTTTCACCTCCAGGGAACTGCGTTGTTGAAAGCGTTTTGATACGTATTTTGGGTGGTGGGCTGAAACCCACCCTACATGACCCGTAGGGTGGGCCGGGCGGCGTTCCGCTTCAGCCCCGTAGGGTGGGCTTTAGCCCACCACCACGAAGTTACGACAGACTGGACAGGTAATCGTCGAACTCGAACTGGCGCACCACCTCGACACTACCGTCGAGTTGTTTCACCACGATGGATGGCATCTTCAGGCCATTGAACCAGTTCTTCTTGACCATGGTGTAGCCGGCCGCATCGACGAACGACAGGCGATCGCCGATCTGCAGCGGCTTGTCGAACTGGTACTCACCGAAGATATCGCCGGCCAGGCAGGATTTGCCGCAGACCATGTAGGTGTGTTCGCCGTCATTCGGCGCCATCTTGGCGTTGAGGCGGTAGATCAGCAGGTCGAGCATGTGCGCTTCGATGGAGCTGTCGACCACCGCCAGGTGCTTGCCGTTGTACAGGGTGTCGAGCACGGTGACTTCCAGCGAGGCACTGAGGGTGATCGCCGCTTCGCCCGGCTCCAGGTACACCTGCACGCCGTACTTCTCGGAGAAAGCCTTCAGACGCGCACAGAAGGCATCGATCGGGTAGCCCTCGCCGGTGAAGTGGATGCCGCCACCGAGGCTGACCCACTCCACCTGAGCAATCAGGTGGCCGAAGCGCTCCTCGATGGTGGTGAGCATCTTGTCGAACAGCTCGAAGCTGCCGTTCTCGCAGTTGTTGTGAAACATGAAGCCGGAAATCTGCCCCATGACCTGCTCGACCTTCGCCGGGTCCCATTCGCCGAGGCGGCTGAACGGGCGCGCAGGGTCGGCCAGCAGGTAATCGGAGCTGCTCACCTGCGGGTTGACGCGCAGGCCGCGGATGGTGCCCTCGGTACGCGCGGCGAAACGCTCGAGCTGGCCGATGGAGTTGAAGATGATCTTGTCGCAGTTGGCGACCATCTCTTCGATCTCGTCGTCGGCCCAGGCCACGCTGTAAGCGTGGGTTTCACCCTCGAACTTCTGTCGCCCCAGTTTCAGCTCATACAGCGAAGACGACGTGGTGCCGTCCATGTACTGCTGCATCAGGTCGAACACCGACCAGGTGGCGAAGCATTTCAGCGCCAGCAGCGCTTTGGCACCGGAGTTCTCGCGCACGTAGGCGATCTTCTCCAGGTTGACCAGAAGCTTCTGTTTGTCGATGAGGTAGTACGGCGTCTGGATCATCTCGTCGCCCCAGCAAGGTCGGCCAATGGAGGGCTTTCAGCCCCCCCCAGAAAAAAGTGGACGCGAATTGTGCCGATAACCGGCGCATATCGAAAGGGCATTGGAGATTTTTTGTACAACCGGTGATGACCGGAGACTGGCCCCGCCAGCACGCAGACCTTAAGACAGGGCGGTTACAGCGGTATGACGGAGCATGACGGTTGGATGCGAGAACACCTGTGGGAGGGGCTTTAGCCGCGACGCTCGCAGCCCTCTGGTCAGTCAGTTGATCGGCGTGGCGGTCAGGTTGGCGCGAATATCGGCATTCTGCAGTTTCATGCCATACATGGAGGTAACCGCCCCGCCCGTGGGATGCACGTTCTGGATGCGGTCAATGTTGATTTCCTTGAAGTGCACCCGGCCATTGACGGCGAACCCCAGCGGGTCGGGCGACACTGGCGGACAACCGCTGGCGCCCTTGTTGCAGACCTTGGTCGGCGCCACATCCAGGTTGAGATCGACGCGCACGCCATAGGTGTTGGCATTGGCATCGCTCGGATTGCCATCGGACGTGTAAAAGTTATCCACCACCAGTTGCGCCCCGGTGCCGTTGACGCCACCCACCCGATCCGTCTCGATGATCAGCTGGTTACGCTTCTCGCTGGTCGACACGCTGCTCGCTGGGTTGCCCGAGGTATCGCGCACGAAAACATTCTTCAGCCCTGCGGTCAGCCCTTCGTTGCCACGGTCCTCCCAGCGCCCACCGCTGGCGGTACAGGCCGATACGCTGGCGCCACTGCCACCGACGCACAACGCGCCCGCACCGCCGGAGCTGAGACTGAGCGTGGAACCCTGCTCGTAACGACGCAGCACGACACGGCCCAGGCTCTGCCCCGTGCTGCGATCACCCCAACGTACATCGTGCACATCCAGGGTCGACCAGTAGGTGCCCTTGCTCAACTGCACGCCATTCTGGGTCACGTCCAGCGAACCATCACGAAAGTGCATGTCGTAGCGGGTGCCGGCCAGCCACAGGCCCTTGCCGGCCTCGTCGACGGTGATCGCGGCATTGGCATCGGTGACGACGAAGTCGGCGTTGTAGCGCACGCCATCGCCGCTCGCCCCACCGGGACGCAGGGTCAGTTGGCCGTTGAGGGTGAAATCGTAGGCCGGGAAGATTTCCAGCAGCACCAGCAACTCGGTACCACCCTGCAGCGGCGCATCGGCGCGACCGACGCGCAAGCCATCGAAGCTGTAACTACCCTTGACGTTGTTCAGGCCCAGGCGCAGGCCATCGAAATGGCCGTCATAACCGCTGCTGCCGGGCTGGGTATTGGCACTACCGGCGTAGCAACCAGCACTGCTACCGCCCACGCAGCTCTTGGTCAGATCGACTGTCAGTTGGCCGCTGCCATGAGTACGCAGGCCACTGAACCACATACTGTTGCCATTATCGGTGAGCGAGACCGAACTGCTGACCATGTTCCATGACACATCTGCAGTGATGCCCTTGAGCCCGGAATTGGGATCGCCGCCAGGGCGCAGCTTGAACCAGTTCTGCCGTGCGCCCTGATCCTGGAAATTGAGATCCAGCGCCAGACTGCCGATCTTCTGATTGTTGGGATCGCCGATGATCAGGCCGCCGAGGCTGGCGTTGAGTTTGAGATCCTGAAAAGCCAACTGGGCGTAACGCCCACTGCCGTCCTCGTCGAGGTCGAGCGTGATGCCATTCTGGCTGCTGAGCACGCCGGCGAAGTTCTCGGCGCGCAGCACGCCGTCGTCCTTGTACTGGAACAGGCTGTTGGCGAAGGTGATCTGCGGAATCAGACGCAACCCCTGACCGCTGGCGCCCCCGCCGGCGATACGAATGCTGCCGCCAAGGCGCAGATCCATGTCCAGCTGACCGAAACTGCGCGCATGGTCGGGGTGCCGTGTATCCGGCGCACCGGGCGTTACGGCGACGCCGGCCACGGGATCACCGTGCGCCAGATCCAGCCCGATACCGCCGATATGCGCGACGAAGCGCGTATCGCCCAGGTCGAGACGCACCGCCGAGCCATTGCCGCCGCTGACGATATCCAGGTAGGCGTTGTTCAGATAGGCATCGAACGAGGCATTGCGCACGATCAGATCGAAACCGTTGTCACGGTAATAGAAGGTCACTGCATCCAGGCTCAGCCGGCTGCCATCGACGCTGAAGCCGGCCACGCCACTGGCGCCACCACCGCTGAGCTTGAGGCTGGCGCCGAGGGTGTAGAACGCGCGAAAGGCCCCAAAACTCTTGTCGCTGCCGGCAAAACCGATGTTGTTCACCACCAGCTCGGTCGGACGCCCCTGATGCTCGACATGCAGGCGATCATCGATCACGTCGATCTTCGTGGTGGAAACGCTGCCGGCCTGCTGCGGCCGACTGGACACACCCTCGAGGCGCAGGCTCTGGCCGTCCTCACGGTATTCGAGGCTCTCTGCCGACCAGCCACCACCGGCGGTTTCGATGCTGATACCGCCACGGCCAGTGACATTGGCTAGGCCGTCGTCATCCAGCGCCTGCATGGCCCAGACCGGTGAGCTGCCGAGAACGAGCGCCGCAAGCCATCCGTAACGCTGCATGATTCGCTTCCTCAGTTCGTGGGAAACACCAGCACGCTGCCTTGCATGCGGATGCTGCCGTCGATCTTGGCCGAGAAGATGTTGGTCTGCTGATAGCTCGGGGCGCCGCCATTGGCTGCGCTCAGCGCCTTGTTCTTCCAGCCACCCTGACTGGCCACGCCGAAGGAGAAGTTGCCGTCCTTGAAGCGGATCTCGTTGGGCAATCCCAGCGCCAGCACCTCGCGCTCGCCACTGGCGCTGGTAAGCGTGCGGGTATCCAGGGTCAGGCCTTCGAAACTGAAGATGCCTTTGAGGTTGTCCAGCACGTACCAGCCTGAGTTGGCGCCGGAGCGCACGGCCACACGCATGCCGCAGCTTTCCGGACTGGCCGCACCGGCCAGGGCGCAGCTGCGCTGGTTGGCCGTCCACTGCGCCGGATTGTTGGTCGTCGGCGTCTCCCAGAGCACGCCACCGTTCTTGTTGATGCTGAATTCACCGGAGAGATAAACCCCGCCCTGCCCGCTCATCTCGCTGAGGGTGCTGTCGTCCAGCGCCTGCATCTCCGCCAGCGTCAGCGCCGGCAGCAGCGACAACAGAACGACTACTGCTTTAGCGCAGGTCATAGCTGGTCACCTTCAGGTAGTTGAAGCTAAGCCCGGAAATCTCGTTGCGGCCGAAGTTGTAGCCACCAGTGGGAATGGCGGTTGGGCTACTGCGCGCACCGCCAACGGTCAGGTTCTCGAACACCAGATTGGTGCGCGGCGCGTTGGCGTAGAAGTCACTGGCCAGGGCCTGGCGTTGCGCCGCCGTGGTACCGCTCGCAGTGGGATTCTGCAGCTCCAGGACGAACTGGCCGTCGGCGCTGGAGCGCAAACGCAGCGGCTGCGACTTGCCGTAACCCAGGGCAATATTGGCGTAGCCATTGGTGATGTAGAGCGTGCGCGCCCCACGCTGCGCAGCCGTTTCACCAGCCGTATTGCAGTTAGCCTGGGCGCAGGACATCACTTCCAGCGTCTTGGCGAAGAGGTTGATCCGTGCCTCTCCCACCAGCTCACCGTTGCCATTCTGCCCAGGGTCGCCCCACAGGCGCAGGTAGGAGCCGTCCATCACCAGTTGGTGGAAGTCCAGCGCGAGCATCTCGGTACGCCCGGCCGCCACCTGGAAGTCGAAACGCACGCCGAGATCGGCGCGACCACTGGCGCCGGTAGAACAGTTCGAACCGGCCGTCGCATAGCCATCGATACAGGGATTGCCACCAGCGACCAGGCGCTCGGGAAACTTGAACGACAGCACGGTGATGTTGTTCGGGGTGGTCTGTACCCATTGCCCATCGTCGCGCAGAGTGCGCAGCTCCTCGCCCTTGGCCAGTTCCAGTTCGAACGGATGGTCGAGACTGCCGATGGTTACCGGGTTGAGGTTGGTGCCCTTGTTGCTGCCGGCTGCACCCAGGTAGAGGTTCTTCACCGAGATGGGCACGTTGCGCCCCTGGCCGTCGGTGATGTCGTTGATCACGATCTGCGCGCCGGAACCGTCGAGCAGCACCTGGTCGAGCACGAAGCCCAGGCCTGCGCCCTGCACGTCGGACAACTCGGCATCGCTCAGAGGCTCCATGGCCCCGGCCATGGTGGCCGGCAGTACGGCCGCCAGCAGCAGGTAGCGGTTCATGCTCAGCACCCCGCGGTAGCCGTGCCGAGGCAGGTGTCCTGCCGGGGGATACCGTTGAACGCCTGGTTGAAGTCGATGTTGATCGGCGACACCAGGTTGCCATTGGCGTCACGGTATTTGGGCAGGTTCAGGAACGCCCCCTGCAGCGCCGTGATGAAGGCGTTGCTGTCCATGTCGCGCCAGGCCACGTCCTGGGTCTGCAGGGAGATGAAGAACCCCTTGGCCGCGTTCTGCATGTTCGACATATCGCTGGTATTGCCCACCGGTAGCGACTGGAACTGGGACAGATTGAAGCAGGTCTGGATACCCAGAATGCTGCAGTTGCTCGAGGCGAACGCGCCAAGCAGCGCATCAGTCCAGCCTCCCGCGCATCCAGATGTGCAGTTCAGTCCGTCACCGTTCTTGATACCGGACATGGTGCCCCTGACCGGGTCACTCACGCCCCCGGAGTTGACCAGCGTCGCATCGGCCTCAACGATGCTGCTGCGGTACACGCCAGCCAAGAACAACGCACTCTGCTGCAGGAAGTTCGACTTGTTGTAGATGGCGTCGCCGGTGCCCTTGATATGCACGGGGATGTTGCCGGTCAGGCTTTGGATATCACCAGACAGCACGCCTTTCGCCTCACCGAAGCCGATACGCACACCAACCACACGATTGCCGTCATAGGCCAGCTCCAGGAAGGGATTGGTGATCTTGAAGGGGTTGATGGTGTCGTTAGGACCCACCGTCCCCAGCGCGAAATTGTTGATCAGGATGTCGGAGGAGCCCGCCGCCTCGCCGGCCCGGTTGTACTGACCAAGCTGCAGCTTCTTGATATTCAGCTGTGTATCGACATTCACCCCGAAGTTGACCCGGGTGTAGTTGATGCCGGCGTTATTGTCGGTGGTCAGGTTGATAAAGGCCTGCCCGGTGATATCCGACAGTTCGCCGTCCTCCAGTTCGACCATCCTGGCCTGGACCGGGCCGCCCAAGGCCACGGCGCATACCAATGCCAGAGCATGTTTGGCGAAGCGAAAGGACTGGCGCATGGCGAAACCCCTGTTCTTATAGTGGTGTCGAGCACTCCGACTCGATTCCTTATGGCCACTATAGGGAGATCAGCACCCAGAACGGCCCGACCCATAGTCGAGAAAGAGCCACTGCAACACCGCCATCCTGCTCACGGAGGCGAGCCCGGTGTTACCGGCCGCCACAATGACGTAACACCGTTTCGTCCATATCTGAAAAGGCCTCGCAGCCTCGTATATCGACTTGCCTGCCTCTGATCGACTGGAACTCAAAACAGGCCCCCTCCTTGCAGTACAATCACTCCTTTTCACTTGCCTGGAACCCGGCGCCTCGATGATCGATCCCAAGCGCGTGTTGCGCGCCCTCGCCGAACACTGGACGTTGCTCGAACCGCTTTGCGAGCGTTTCGACGCTGGCACCCTGAGCCTGGTCGAGCTGCGCAGCCAGCTCGCCACGCAGTTGCCCGACGCCACGCCCAGCGACACCACCGCCCTGCTCGACACCTGGATTCGCCTGGACATCCTGGTACCAGTGGCCAAGAGCCCCAACCGTTTCGAGCTCAACGCGCAGATCCACGATTTTCTCGCCTACCTGCGCCGCGAACACCGCCTCGGCCTTTGCCTAGAGATCGAAGCCTACCTGCGCCACTTGGAGCGCCTGGCCGGCTACATCCAGGATGCCTTCGAAGTGCGCGACGCCAACGACCTGGCGCGCCAGCTACGCCTGCTCGATATGCGCGTACGCGACGTGCTGAAGAAACTGGCCAACGACGAACAGGCACTGGTTGGCGTGGCCGACCGCGCCAAGACCTCGGATCGGCAGATTCCCCTGCGCCAACGCTACGCCGAGGTGCTCGCTACCTGGGACGAATACGTCGAGCCGATGATCCAACTGGTCGCCGCTGACGGCGCCTTCGAGCAGGGCGTGCGCCGCGTCGAACAGGTGCTGCTGCGCCTGCTCGGTGATCAACAGCGCCTCGGCCAACTGGTCGACGACGACCTGCTGCTGCGTACCCACGCGCGCATCCTGGAAATGCAGACCACCGCCCAGTTGACCCTGCGCAAGGCGCGCGAGCTGCTGCTGCCGCTGCGCGAGGAAGCCCGTCGGCATAACGCCGTGACCCGTGGCGCCGCACTGGCGCTGTCGGTGATCCGCAAGAAGGGCATCGACGCCGTACCGCAGGCGGCCATGCCACTGTTCACCCGGCCGCAGAGCAACTTCCTCGGCAGCGCCAGCCAGGTCGAGGCCTACGTTTATGCACTGGCCCGGTTCGAAGCCAAGCCGGCGCACTTCCCCAAGGCCAGCAACAGCCGCAAGGGCGGCGCGCCCAAGGCACCGAAGACCGCGCGGGAAATGATCGAGCGCTGCGAACAGGCCCTGCCACTGCCGGATCTGATGACCTGGCTGCTGGAGCAGGAGCCGGAAGGCGCCACCGACGAGCTGCTCTACTGGTTCTCACGCCTGTCGCGCGAATCGCGCTTCCAGCGTGAACGCCTGGAGCGCCGCCAATACCTGACCCGCGACCATGAGGTCAGCCTTGCCTCCTTTGCCCTGGTAGGCCAGCCCAATGGCTGAGCTGCCCGTAGGGTGCGCTGTGCGCACCGCAACCGACGACAGGGTGCGCACAGCGCACCCTACGACTGCCCGTGAGCATTGCGTATGAACATCGATCTAAAAGAAATGACCCAGCTCGCGGCCGCTTTCCGCGACCTGTTCAAGGGCTACCACATCTCGCGCAGCGAGCCGGAATGCTACGCCCAGCTATCCAGCATGCAGGATCAGTATCGCGCGCTGTTCCGCGCTTTAGGCTTCGAGCTGGTGTGCGACCCGCGCGGCTTCTACTACTTCGTGCCCGAGCAGGTCGCGCCGCAGGTAAACAAGACCGCCCAACGCCTAGCGCTGTTCACCTTCATCCTCGTCGAGCACCTGGCCGACCAGGGCCGCGACCCGCTCTCCGTGCTCGACGGTGGCAGCATCGGCCGTGACGAGCTGCCGGCGCTGCTGGAGAAGTACCGCGACCTGTTCCTGCAGGCCGAAGTGACCACCTTCGAGGAGCTGGAAGACAAGATCATCCGCCGTCTCGTGCAGCTTGGTTTCGCCGAGGACAGCAACGGCGTGTACCGCTTCCTGCCGCCGATGCACCGTTTCCTCGACGTCTGCCTGTCGGTGCAACACGACCGCGACCTGGCTGCTAGCCTGCACAGCAGCGACCTGCCGTTGCCGGCGCCGGTGCTGCTGGACGATGACGGCGACGCCGATCCGCTCGAAGCCGTGGACATCGAAGAATCCGAGGAAGATGCCCTGGCCCGCGCCATGGCCGAAGAACGCGCCGCACAGGAGATGGACGCATGAGCCAGGAACGCTACGGCATCCGCCGCTTCGCCCTGCTGAACACTGCCGGCTACAGCCTCGGCCTGTTCCCACTGGAAAACCCGCTGTCGGTCTACGGCGCCAACAACCTGGGCAAATCCGCCTCGATCAACGCCCTGCAGTTCCCCATCCTGGCGCGCATGTCGGACATGAGCTTCGGCAAGTACAGCCTGGAAGCCTCGCGCAAGTTCTACTTCGCCAGCGACACCAGCTACATCCTCGTCGAAGTCGCCCTGCCCCACGGCCCACACGTGATCGGCGTGGCTGGTCGCGGCCCAGGTGGCGGTTTCGGCCACCAGTTCTTCGCCTACGCCGGCGAGCTGGATCTGGAGCACTATCAGCAAAACGGCACCTGCCTGCGTCAGCGCGAACTGTTCAAGAACCTCGGCCAGGCCGGCATCACTGCCTACGAACTGAAGCCCGACGAACTGCGTCGCCTGCTGGTCGGCGGCCACACCAGTATCCCGCTGGATCTGACCCTGATCCCGCTGCGCTCGACCAGCGAGCAGAGCCTGAAGACCTTCCGCGCGCTGTTCATCAATCTGCTGCACATGCGTGAAATCACTGCGGCCAAGCTCAAGCAGCTGTTCCTTGATGCCTTCGAGCACAGCCTGCGCTCGGGCAGCGTCGACTACATCGCCGCCACCGAGGAAGCCTTCCGCGACGTGCGCCGCATGGAGCAGGACTACCAGGCCCTGGTCACTGCCGGCCCGCTGATCGAGGCACTGGCTTCGGGCGTAGCCCAGCGCGAAGTGCTGCGCGGCAAGCTGCATCGCCTGTCGCCGCTGCTCGACAACCTGCTCGGCACCTGGCACGACTACGCCGATGCACGCAAGGAAGAGCTGGTGATCCAGGCCGAGCACTACAAGAACGAGCAGGACGGCTTGCAGAACGAGCAACGCGGCGGCACCGCCGAGCTGATGCGCCTGGAGCGCGAGATCAGCGAGATTCAGCGCTGGCTGGGCGAACTATCGGTGCTGAAGAACCGCTTCGCCCTGGTGGAAAACGCCAAGGTGCTGGAGGAGCAACTGCTCGCCGCCAAGGATGCCCACGACGAACTGGCCGGCGCCCTGGCGCAGTCGCGGCAGTTCTCCAGCGAAGACCTGGACGAGCGCCTGCGTGATCTGGAAAAACGCCTCAAGTCGGTCAAGCAGCAGCTCGATCACGCCGACAACAACAGCTACTCGCGCCTGCGCGAGGAGTTCAGCCAACAGGACGTCGACCGCCTGATGCGCCTGTTCAACGGCCAGCTGTTCAGCCTGCCGCTGGGCGAGAAAGGTATCCAGGCCGAGGGCGACGACTGGGTCAAGGCGGTCGAAGCGGTGCTGGATCGCTTCAAGGGCGATACCTTCGCCGTACCGGGCCTGTCCATCGACCTCAGCCATATCGAACCTCCGGCGCTTCAGGCACTAGCCGACCGCGCCGCCCTGCGTGACCAGAAGGATCGCCTGGAGCGCGAGCTCAAGCAGCTCAAGACCCAGCAGTCGGTGGCCGCCGACCGCGCCGCCAGCAAGGCCCAGGCCGAAACGCTGTACCAGGCCGTGCTGGACGCGCAGAAAGCGCTGGAAGACTTCCGCAAGAGCCAGACCCTGGCCGCCGAGGAACCGCAGAAACTGGAGCGTCTGGCCGAACTGGAAGGCGCCCAGGACGAACTCAAGCGTGCCAGCGATGCCTTCGCCGAGCGTGTGCAGCAACTGTCCGCCAAGCTGCAACTGGTCGGCCGTCAACTGGCCGATCTGGAAGCCAAGGAACGCACCCTGGAAGATGCCCTGCGTCGTCGCCAATTGCTGCCTGCCGACCTGCCTTTCGGCACACCGTTCATGGAGCCGGTGGATGACTCGCTGGACAATCTGCTGCCGCTACTGAACGACTATCAGGACACCTGGCAGGCGCTGCAGCGCATCGACAACCAGATCGAAGCGCTCTACGCCCAGGTACGCCTGAAAGGGGTGGCCAAGTTCGACAGCGAAGACGATGTCGAGCGCCGCCTGCAACTCTTGGTCAACGCCTACGCCCATCGCCAGGATGAGGCGCTTACCCTAGCCAAAGCGCGCCGCGCGGCGGTCACCGATATCGCCCGTACCCTGCGCAATATCCGCAGCGACTACGACAACCTGGAACACCAGTTGGCGCTGTTCAACCGCGAGATCAACAAGCGCCAGGTGTCCAACCTGCAGAGCTTCCGCATCGTCCTGGCACCGAACAAGGAAGCCCTGCGGCATATCGACCAGATCATCCACAGCGCCGGCCAGTACGAGGAAGGCGAAACCCTGTCGGTGTTCGACCTGTCGCAATCGGCTGAGCAGGACGCCAAGAACGAGGAAGCCAAGGACTACCTGTCGCGCCTGGTCGCCGCCAACGGCAACCAGCTGGGCCTGAAGGATCTGTTCGAACTGGCCTTCGAGATCACCAAGGTACATGGCCAGCCGGTGATTCACACCGATATCGATGGCGCGGCCTCCAACGGCACCACCATGACCATCAAGGCGCTGACCAACATGTACCTGCTGCTGCATCTGATGGATCGCGAGCAGGCCGGGCGCGTGCGTCTGCCTTACTACCTCGACGAGGCGGCGGACATCGACGAACGCAACCAGCAGGCCCTGATCGAGACCAGCCTGCAGCTTGGCTTCGTGCCGATCCTGGCCTCGGTCAAGCCACAGGTCTCGGCTCACGTGGCCATCGATCTGGAGGGTGGCAGCGGCCCCAACGGCATCTATATCGACGAGGCGGACTGGAAATTCATCAAGCCGCGCGAAAGTGCCAAGGCGCAGGCGGCTCAGCAGGAAGAAGCCACCGAGCCCGCCTGACTCGTCGCGGCTAAAGCCCCTCCCACGGTACCGGATGCAACTGTAGGAGGGGCTTTAGCCGCGAGCCTTTATAGCCGCAAAAATGAAAGGGGCCGCTCACTGCGGCCCCTTTCATTTCTATGATTGTCTCACTGCTCCAGCACGATCTTCGGCGCCCATTGCATCCAGGCTTCCTGCGGCTCGTCGAACAAGGCAAACGTCTGCCCCGGCTGAGCCGGCCCGCCCATTTCCGGATTGTTCGGCGTGGCAAAAGCAATACCGCCTTCGAGCAACGCCTCCAGCGATTCGGTACGAACCTTGACGCCCTTGAACAGCCCGGCATCCACGCCGATGCCACTGGCATTCCAGAAGCGGCTGCCCGAGCGCACCAACGGCGCATAGCGTGGCTCGATCAGCACATGGATCAGCACACGATCCGAGGTCGGCCCCAGCCCGAAATCCACCACTTTGCCCACCGGCACCTCACGGTAGCTGACGATCACCCCCGGCTTGATCGAACCACGCCGCGGGGCGCTCAGCACCAGTCGTAAACCTTCTTCGCGCACAGCCTGATTCGGGGCGCTGGCCAGCGCGGTGAACTCGCTACGGCGTGGCCCCTTCAGGCCAGCAGGCTGCACCTCCAGATATTGGCCGCTGACTAGCGTGCCGAGATTCGCTGCACGGGTCAGACTCAACTCCGGCTTCACCACCCAGAATTGCGTACCCTCGCGGGCAATCTGCTCGGTGGCCTGAGTAATGCGCACATTCAGGATCACCGCCTGCAGGTCATCGGTCAGGCTCAGGTTCTCCACCTTGCCGACCTCCAGGCCCTTGTAGCGCACGAGCGTACCTGGTTGCAGACCGTCGCCGTCACTGACGCGAATACTGATCTGCTGCCCCAGTTGCAAGGCGCTTTCACGATCCGCGTGCAGCGCAAAGCGCTGCACCTGGCGGTTCGATCTGGTGGCCTGTAGATCCGGTGTCTCGAAAGCGATACCACCGGCCAGTAAGGTCTGCAGCGACTCGCTCTTGACCTCGACACCCGATAACCCGCCCTTGAGGGTGATGCCGCTGGCATTCCAGAACCGTGTAGAGGTATTCACCAGGTGCACGTAGTCCGGCTCGATATGCACCCCTAGTACGACCTGGCTGTTGTCGCGGCCCAGCTGGTAACTCTGCACCGAGCCCACCTTGATCTGGCGATAGAGCACCGGGCTGCCAACCTCGATAGAGCCTAACTGATCGGTAAACAGCACCAGATGCAAGCCCGGCGCGCCCAGGTCCAAAGGCGGGGCCTTGCTGCGTGCGACGAAGTTGCGCGCTGGCGGCTTGCCCTTCTCACCCGGCCGCACAGCGATGTAGTTACCCTTGACCAAGGCTTCTAGGCCGGTGATGCCGGCCAGGGAAATGGACGGCTTGACCACCCAGAACTCCGATCCTTCGACCAGATACTCCTCGGCCAAGGGGTTGATGGTTAGCTCGGCAGTAGCGCTGTTGAGGTCACGATCGACCTTCATGGTTTTCAGCGAGCCGACCTGGATACCCTTGTACATCACGGGCGTACGGCCTTCCTGCAGCCCCTCGAAATCGGTCAGCGTTACCACGACCTTGATCCCGGCCTGGGCTTCGTCGTAATCCTCGTAAAGGCGGAACGGCAGCGACGGGTCGGTGGGCGGGCTGTCCTTGCGGTGCTCGGGCGTTGCGAAGGCAATGCCGCCGGCGACGATACTGGCTAGCGACTCGCTGCGTAGCTTGAACCCCGACAGGTCAGCATCGACACTGATGCCACTGGCATTCCAGAAACGCGTATGTTTGCGCACCAGGTTGGCATAGGCCGGCTCGATGAACACCTTCACTTCGACCGTGCTCTGGTCCTCTCCCAAGGTGTAGCTCTTCACCCGGCCAACCTGAATCTGCCGATAGAATACCGGGCTATCACGGTTGAGCGAGCCAAGCCGCTCTGCCTTCAGCGTCAGGTGCAATCCGGGTACGTCATCGCCCATCGGTGGCTCATGAGCCAATGCGGTAAAGCTCTTGCTCGGCTCGCCGTCGCCCGGGCTGAAGGTGATGTAGTTGCCTGAGACCAGCGTCTCCAGACCACTGATCCCCGCCAGGCTGACATTCGGTTTGACCAGCCAGAAACGTGTGCCGCTGCGCAGGTACTGCTCGAGCTCCTGGTTCACTTCCAGCTTCGCCACGACGCCGCGGTTCTTCTCGCTATCATCGAGGCTGATGGCCGTGACCTTGCCCACCGCCATGCCCTTGTACATCAGCTCGGTCTTGCCGGCCTGGATACCCTCACCGCTGGCGAAGATCAGTTCGACTTGGATACCTGCGTCGCTATAGGCACGCCAGGCCAGCCAGCCACCGATCATCAAGGCGATCAGAGGCAACACCCAGATAGCTGACCAGTTCGAAGCAGGGCGCGTCTTGGCCAGAGGCAGGTCAGTCATGGTCGGTTTCCGTGTTGTCCCAAATAAGGCGAGGGTCGAAAGTCAGGGCTGCCAGCATGGTTAGGATTACCACACTGGCAAAGGCCGCGGCGCCGACGCCAGCTTCGATACTGGCCAGGCTGCCAAAATTCACCAGCGCCACCAAAATTGCGATGACGAAGATGTCGAGCATCGACCAGCGGCCGATCCACTCGATGAAGCGATACATGAGAATACGCTGGCGAGCGGACATTGGCTGATGCCGCTGCACCGAATAGAGCAATAGAGCGATGCCAACCAGCTTGAACGTGGGCACCAGGATACTGGCGATAAACACCACCGCCGCAATCGGCAGCATCCCCAGATGAACGAGCTCCACCACACCGCCCATGATGGTCGCCGGCGCGCCTTTGCCCAAACTGTTGACGGTCATGATCGGCAGCAGGTTGGCCGGGATATAGAGAATCGCCGACGTCAGCAGCAAGGCCCAGGTGCGTACCAGGCTGTTGGGGCGACGTGCATGCACCTGACCACCACAGCGGCAGCAGTACTGGTGCCTGGCACCCTCCTCGAGCGGATTGATCTGGTGGCACTCATGGCAGACCAGTAGTCCGGCATCAATCGCCCGCATGGATATCCTCCCCGGACAGCGCTTCCCAAATCTGATGCGGAGACATGGTCACTTCAAGCCACACCTGCACCAGAAGCAATGCGATGAAGCAGAACAACCCCAAGCCCAGGCTCAGGTCAGCTAGGTCCATCAACTTCACCATGGCAACCAGAATGCCCATCAGATAGACCTCGAGCATCCCCCACTCGCGCATGTGGTGATAGATCCGGTAAAGCAACAGACCGTAGCTACGCCCGAAGTCGAGGCGGATGCTCAACAGAACCAGCAACTGACACAGCAGCTTGAGCAGCGGCACGGCCATGCTGCAAAGGAACACCACCACTGCAATGCCTTGCATGCCGCTCTCATACAGACCTAGCACACCACTCCAGACAGTGTCCTGCGAGGTTTGGCCCAACAGATTGAGCTGCATGATCGGCAGGAAGTTTGCCGGGATATAGAGCAGTAGAGCCGTTAATACCAGAGCCAGGCTACGCCGTACTACATGATGACGGTGGCTGAACAACTCATAACCACAACGAGGGCACTCGGCACTTTCACCATCCTGCAGCATCGGCTTGCGCATCAATAGATCGCACTCATGACAGGCGACTAACTGCTCAATCGGCAAGGAAGATAAGGAAGATTCGGAGGGCGAGCCAGACATGAAAGTCCCCAGCGGAATTCGCCGCATTCTACCCGAGCGCCACCTGACACCGACATACCGTGCGCACCACGATAACCCCCGTGTTGGTCGGTGCGCACAGCGCACCCTACGCGCCTGCAGGAACGACCTCTGGCTAATTTTCCGCGCGCTAAAGAAGAAACCCCAGACCGCTAGGCGATCTGGGGTTTCGTATAGGAGCTTGACGATGACCTACTCTCACATGGTGAAGCACCACACTACCATCGGCGATGCGTCGTTTCACTACTGAGTTCGGGATGGGATCAGGTGGTTCCAACGCTCTATGGTCGTCAAGCAATTCGGTTGGGATCTCGCGGTTAGGCGCTATCCCTTGGATACGTGATAGATGATTTGTAGTTCTTGCAAATTTTCGGCTTTCTGTCGACTTCACCATCGACACCCTCTGTCTCCGGCCTATGCCTTCGCAGATTGTTTGGGTGTTATATGGTCAAGCCTCACGGGCAATTAGTATGGGTTAGCTCAACGCCTCACAGCGCTTACACACCCCACCTATCAACGTCGTAGTCTTCGACGGCCCTTCAGGGAGCTCAAGGCTCCAGTGAGATCTCATCTTGAGGCAAGTTTCCCGCTTAGATGCTTTCAGCGGTTATCTTTTCCGAACATAGCTACCCGGCAATGCCACTGGCGTGACAACCGGAACACCAGAGGTTCGTCCAACCCGGTCCTCTCGTACTAAGGTCAGCCCCTCTCAAATCTCAAACGTCCACGGCAGATAGGGACCGAACTGTCTCACGACGTTCTAAACCCAGCTCGCGTACCACTTTAAATGGCGAACAGCCATACCCTTGGGACCGGCTTCAGCCCCAGGATGTGATGAGCCGACATCGAGGTGCCAAACACCGCCGTCGATATGAACTCTTGGGCGGTATCAGCCTGTTATCCCCGGAGTACCTTTTATCCGTTGAGCGATGGCCCTTCCATACAGAACCACCGGATCACTAAGACCTACTTTCGTACCTGCTCGACGTGTCTGTCTCGCAGTCAAGCGCGCTTTTGCCTTTATACTCTACGACCGATTTCCGACCGGTCTGAGCGCACCTTCGTACTCCTCCGTTACTCTTTGGGAGGAGACCGCCCCAGTCAAACTACCCACCATACACTGTCCTCGATCCGGATAACGGACCAGAGTTAGAACCTCAAGGTTGCCAGGGTGGTATTTCAAGGATGGCTCCATGAGAACTGGCGTCCCCACTTCAAAGCCTCCCACCTATCCTACACAAGCAAGCTCAAAGTCCAGTGCAAAGCTATAGTAAAGGTTCACGGGGTCTTTCCGTCTAGCCGCGGATACACTGCATCTTCACAGCGATTTCAATTTCACTGAGTCTCGGGTGGAGACAGCGCCGCCATCGTTACGCCATTCGTGCAGGTCGGAACTTACCCGACAAGGAATTTCGCTACCTTAGGACCGTTATAGTTACGGCCGCCGTTTACCGGGGCTTCGATCAAGAGCTTCGCTTGCGCTAACCCCATCAATTAACCTTCCGGCACCGGGCAGGCGTCACACCCTATACGTCCACTTTCGTGTTTGCAGAGTGCTGTGTTTTTAATAAACAGTCGCAGCGGCCTGGTATCTTCGACCGGCATGGGCTTACGTAGTAAATACTTCACCCTCACCGGCGCACCTTCTCCCGAAGTTACGGTGCCATTTTGCCTAGTTCCTTCACCCGAGTTCTCTCAAGCGCCTTGGTATTCTCTACCTAACCACCTGTGTCGGTTTGGGGTACGGTTCCTAGTTACCTGAAGCTTAGAAGCTTTTCCTGGAAGCATGGCATCAACCACTTCGCATTCTAAAAGAACGCTCGTCATCAGCTCTCGGCCTTGATCTCCCGGATTTACCTAAGAAATCAGCCTACCACCTTAAACACGGACAACCAACGCCGTGCTGGCCTAGCCTTCTCCGTCCCTCCATCGCAGTAACTAGAAGTACGGGAATATTAACCCGTTTCCCATCGACTACGCATTTCTGCCTCGCCTTAGGGGCCGACTAACCCTGCGTCGATTAACGTTGCGCAGGAAACCTTGGTCTTTCGGCGTGCGAGTTTTTCACTCGCATTGTCGTTACTCATGTCAGCATTCGCACTTCTGATACCTCCAGCAAGCTTCTCAACTCACCTTCACAGGCTTACAGAACGCTCCTCTACCGCTCATCCAAAGGATGAACCCGTAGCTTCGGTGTATGGTTTGAGCCCCGTTACATCTTCCGCGCAGGCCGACTCGACTAGTGAGCTATTACGCTTTCTTTAAAGGATGGCTGCTTCTAAGCCAACCTCCTAGCTGTCTAAGCCTTCCCACATCGTTTCCCACTTAACCATAACTTTGGGACCTTAGCTGACGGTCTGGGTTGTTTCCCTTTTCACGACGGACGTTAGCACCCGCCGTGTGTCTCCCGTGCTGACACTTGCTGGTATTCGGAGTTTGCATCGGTTTGGTAAGTCGGGATGACCCCCTAGCCGAAACAGTGCTCTACCCCCAGCAGTGATACACGAGGCGCTACCTAAATAGCTTTCGAGGAGAACCAGCTATCTCCGAGCTTGATTAGCCTTTCACTCCGATCCACAGGTCATCCGCTAACTTTTCAACGGTAGTCGGTTCGGTCCTCCAGTCAGTGTTACCTAACCTTCAACCTGCCCATGGATAGATCGCCCGGTTTCGGGTCTATACCCAGCGACTAAAGCGCCCTATTAAGACTCGCTTTCGCTACGCCTCCCCTATTCGGTTAAGCTCGCCACTGAATATAAGTCGCTGACCCATTATACAAAAGGTACGCAGTCACCCAACAAAGTAGGCTCCCACTGCTTGTACGCATACGGTTTCAGGTTCTATTTCACTCCCCTCTCCGGGGTTCTTTTCGCCTTTCCCTCACGGTACTGGTTCACTATCGGTCAGTCAGTAGTATTTAGCCTTGGAGGATGGTCCCCCCATGTTCAGACAAGGTTTCTCGTGCCCCGTCCTACTCGATTTCATTGATAAGAGCGTTTCGTGTACGGGGCTATCACCCACTACGGCGGCACTTTCCAGAGCCTTCCACTACACTCAAATCAACTTAAGGGCTAGTCCCCGTTCGCTCGCCACTACTTAGGGAATCTCGGTTGATTTCTTTTCCTCAGGGTACTTAGATGTTTCAGTTCCCCTGGTTCGCTTCTTGCACCTATGGATTCAGTACAAGATACCCGGCTTGTGCCGGGTGGGTTCCCCCATTCAGAGATCTCTGGATCACAGTCTGTTTGCCGACTCCCCAAAGCTTTTCGCAGGCTACCACGTCTTTCATCGCCTCTGACTGCCAAGGCATCCACCGTATGCGCTTCTTCACTTGACCATATAACCCCAAGCAATCTGGTTACTGCCTCAATCGTGAAGACGACATTCGCCGAAAATTTGCGTCTTGAGAACTACAAATTTTACCTTGACCAGATCAATTGCCAGTGAAAGCAATTAATCAGTCACTTCTATCACATATCCAAATTTTTAAAGAACGATATTCGTACCGGTCAAAAGACCAGAAATCAGCACTCAACAGGCTTACCCTGAAGCGCTCATTTCTGAACTCTTTTACACTCACCGCAACACGAGAGAGTGGTGGAGCCAAGCGGGATCGAACCGCTGACCTCCTGCGTGCAAGGCAGGCGCTCTCCCAGCTGAGCTATGGCCCCGTATTCTTCTGCACCAAGCAATTGGTAGGTCTGGGCAGATTTGAACTGCCGACCTCACCCTTATCAGGGGTGCGCTCTAACCAACTGAGCTACAGACCTATAACAGGGTCGCGTTACAGCATCGTCTTCGACTATGAATCAAGCAATTCGTGTGGATACTTATGAAGAAGCTGATGTCTTCGATTAAGGAGGTGATCCAGCCGCAGGTTCCCCTACGGCTACCTTGTTACGACTTCACCCCAGTCATGAATCACTCCGTGGTAACCGTCCCCCCGAAGGTTAGACTAGCTACTTCTGGAGCAACCCACTCCCATGGTGTGACGGGCGGTGTGTACAAGGCCCGGGAACGTATTCACCGTGACATTCTGATTCACGATTACTAGCGATTCCGACTTCACGCAGTCGAGTTGCAGACTGCGATCCGGACTACGATCGGTTTTATGGGATTAGCTCCACCTCGCGGCTTGGCAACCCTTTGTACCGACCATTGTAGCACGTGTGTAGCCCTGGCCGTAAGGGCCATGATGACTTGACGTCATCCCCACCTTCCTCCGGTTTGTCACCGGCAGTCTCCTTAGAGTGCCCACCATAACGTGCTGGTAACTAAGGACAAGGGTTGCGCTCGTTACGGGACTTAACCCAACATCTCACGACACGAGCTGACGACAGCCATGCAGCACCTGTGTCTGAGTTCCCGAAGGCACCAATCCATCTCTGGAAAGTTCTCAGCATGTCAAGGCCAGGTAAGGTTCTTCGCGTTGCTTCGAATTAAACCACATGCTCCACCGCTTGTGCGGGCCCCCGTCAATTCATTTGAGTTTTAACCTTGCGGCCGTACTCCCCAGGCGGTCAACTTAATGCGTTAGCTGCGCCACTAAGTTCTCAAGGAACCCAACGGCTAGTTGACATCGTTTACGGCGTGGACTACCAGGGTATCTAATCCTGTTTGCTCCCCACGCTTTCGCACCTCAGTGTCAGTATCAGTCCAGGTGGTCGCCTTCGCCACTGGTGTTCCTTCCTATATCTACGCATTTCACCGCTACACAGGAAATTCCACCACCCTCTACCGTACTCTAGCTCGCCAGTTTTGGATGCAGTTCCCAGGTTGAGCCCGGGGCTTTCACATCCAACTTAACGAACCACCTACGCGCGCTTTACGCCCAGTAATTCCGATTAACGCTTGCACCCTTCGTATTACCGCGGCTGCTGGCACGAAGTTAGCCGGTGCTTATTCTGTCGGTAACGTCAAAACAGCAAGGTATTAACTTACTGCTCTTCCTCCCAACTTAAAGTGCTTTACAATCCGAAGACCTTCTTCACACACGCGGCATGGCTGGATCAGGCTTTCGCCCATTGTCCAATATTCCCCACTGCTGCCTCCCGTAGGAGTCTGGACCGTGTCTCAGTTCCAGTGTGACTGATCATCCTCTCAGACCAGTTACGGATCGTCGCCTTGGTGAGCCATTACCTCACCAACTAGCTAATCCGACCTAGGCTCATCTGATAGCGCAAGGCCCGAAGGTCCCCTGCTTTCTCCCGTAGGACGTACGCGGTATTAGCGTTCCTTTCGGAACGTTATCCCCCACTACCAGGCAGATTCCTAGGCATTACTCACCCGTCCGCCGCTAAATCAGAGAGCAAGCTCTCTTCATCCGCTCGACTTGCATGTGTTAGGCCTGCCGCCAGCGTTCAATCTGAGCCATGATCAAACTCTTCAGTTCAATACTGCTTGGGTTTTGAGAAAACCCTAAACTTGGCTCAGCAATCGCAAATAAACTCTCGAATTCACGAGTGTTACTTGTGATGCTGATAATCAGTTGACTATCAGTCTTACCTCACAAGCACCCACACGAATTGCTTGATTCAGTTGTTAAAGAACAGTTGGCTAAGCTTTTCGTCTCAACCTAGGCCGCGCATTCTACAGCAGCCTTTCTATCTGTCAAGCTGTTTTTCGATTTTGTTTCCGGAGAAACTTCTTTCTACTCAACCACTTGCACTTTCGATCAGAGCTTCTTCTCTCCAGCGGGAGGCGCATTCTACAGCGTTCAAAACCGCTGTCAACACCTCTTTTCTACCGCTTTCGATCCACTCGACCGAACCACCAACAGGATTAAACCAACACCCTGCCGACCGGCGCGCATTCTACACGCCAGATCCAGCTTTGCAAGCCCTTCATTCAACTTAACTTATTGATTAACAAGAAGTTTTTGAAGCGCTTCATCGCTGAAGTGGCGCGCATTCTACCGCCAGCAGAACGTGCGTCAAGCTTATATTTCAATTTTCTTTGGATTCTCTCGAAAAAGGACGCCTGCTCTCTGTAATGCGCCCGCTACAGCGGAGAGGCGCATCAGCAGCAGCGCGCCACCGATCAACGCATAAGCGAGCCACTCCCCCAGATCAGCCCGCACCACCCAGAGCATATGCAATAAAGCCAGCAGCAGGATCGCGTAAACCAGGCGATGCAGCGCCTTCCACTTACGGCCCAGCTTTCTGATACTGAAGCGGTTGGAAGTAACGGCCAAGGCAAGCAAGCCTATATAGGCCAGTGCCCCCACGATGATGTAGGGGCGCTCGGTAAGATCGCGGAGCACCAGGTCCAGGCGCACCCCAGCGATAAACAACACATAGCCGGACAGGTGCAGCGTTACGTAGGCAAAGCACCATAGACCTAACTGCCGACGTACGGCGATCCAACCGCTCCAGCGGGTCAACTGCTGCAGCGGCGTCATTGCCAAGGTGATCAACAAAAGGATCAGGGCTCCGAGTCCCAGGTTATCCACCAGCACCTTGCCGGGGTCAGGCCCCAGCAAATTGGAGACGGCGCAATACAGCCAATACAGCGGCGGTACCAATGCAGCCAGGAATACGCCGACGCGCCAGAGCCTGTAGCGCATCAGTAATACCTCGCCAGATCCATGCCCGCGTAGAGGTCAGCGACCTCCTCGTAGCCATTGAACATCCGCGTATCGATCACATTGGGACTGAACAACCCGCTGGGCAAACGCCGCTCGGTCGCCTGCGACCAGCGCGGATGGTCGACCTGCGGATTGACGTTGGCATAGAAGCCGTACTCATTCGGTGCAATGCGCTCCCAGGTCGTCTTGGGCGCCTCATCTACCAGACTGATCCGGACGATGGACTTGATGCTCTTGAAGCCGTACTTCCATGGCACTACCAGACGCAACGGCGCCCCATTCTGATTCGGCAGAACGCGCCCGTACATGCCGACTGCCATGAAGGCCAGCGGATGCATGGCCTCGTCCAGACGCAAACCTTCAACATAAGGCCAATCGATCAGAGAAAAGCCCGAGCGCTGTCCCGGCATGTGATCACGATCGACCAGCGTTTCGAAGCGCACGTAGCGAGCCGACGAAGTAGGCTCGACCTGCTTGAGCAGTTCGGCCAAAGGAAAACCCAGCCAGGGAATGACCATGGACCAAGCTTCGACACAGCGCAACCGGTAGATGCGCTCTTCGAATGCATGCGGTTTGACCAGATCCTCGATGGCATAGCGCCCAGGCTTGCCCACTTCGCCATCGATCATCACCGTCCAGGGCTCGACCTGTAGCTTACCGGCATTGGCCGCCGGATCGCCCTTGCCTGTGCCGAACTCATAGAAGTTGTTGTAGTGCGTTGCGTCCTTGAACGGCGTGATGCTTTCACCTTCAGCCTTAATCGCTTGCCAGCGCGTGGCCGTCAGTTTCTCTTCGAACCAGCCAGGCGCCTTGGCGGGCTCAACATCGCTGTAGCGCCCTTGAGTTTCGGCACTGGCCCAACCTGGCATAGCCGCCATCGCAGCCAGCGCCAGCGAGCCCTGCATCAGCTTGCGACGAGAGAGATAAACCGACTCTGGGGTGACTTCGGACTCAAGAGCCCGAGAAGAGGGAGGAACTCGGATGAGCATGGCGACTCCGCGACTACAGTTCGAGAAACGAACTGTAGACCACGGAGTGCGGGAGAAATTACAACGTCAGACAGATTTACGACGGCGTAATTGCAGCAGGTACTGAATCGGGCCAGAGGCGGCATAAGCCAGGAAAATCAGCAGGAGGATACGGGGTGGATCACTGAACACCACCGCGAAGACCAGCACCACGGCCAGAATGGCCACGAAAGGTACGCGCCCCTTCAGGTCCAGATCCTTGAAGCTGTAGTACTTGATGTTGCTGACCATCAGGCAACCCGCAGCAGCCACCAACAGAGCCACGGCAAAGGACATGTTCGAGCCCTTGATGCCAAAATCGCTGAATGCCCAGACCGTGCCTGCAACCACGCCAGCCGCAGCCGGACTGGCCAGACCGATGAAATAGCGTTTGTCGACACTACCAATCTGCGTATTGAACCGGGCCAGACGCAACGCCGCGCCAGCAACGTAGATGAAGGCAACCATCCAGCCTACCTTGCCCATGCTACCCAGCGCCCACTCGAACGCGAGCAGAGCCGGCGCCACACCGAAGGCGACCATATCGGAAAGCGAGTCGTACTCCGCGCCGAACGCGCTTTGCGTATTGGTCAGACGCGCCACGCGGCCGTCCAGACCGTCGAGCACCATGGCCACGAACACAGCGGCAGCAGCCACATAGAAGTTGCCGTTCATCGCATTGATGATGGAATAGAAACCGGCGAACAGGTTGGCCGTGGTGAACAGATTGGGCAGCAGGTAGATCCCACGGTGTCGCACCTTGCGTCCTTCCGCGTCCTGCCCTTCCTCTATGTGCTCGTCGATCGGCAGCAGGCTTTCCAGGTTGTCGCCAGCCGGCTTTTGATCCTCGGGACCTTCACTCATTAACAGCACCTTGCAACGGGTTTGACGAATTTCGACCGGGACGACTGAACCCAGTTCGCCTCCCGGTGAGCTGGCTTTATACCAGAAGCCTCGCCCCAGAATGAAAAAACGCGGCATAAAGCCGCGTTCTTTCGCACATCGAGGACCTTAGTTCTTGGTCTTGTCGACGATCTTGTTGGCAGCGATCCACGGCATCATCGCACGCAGCTGCTCACCAATGACTTCGATACCGTGAGCGGCGTTGTTGCGGCGCTTGGCGGTCATCGACGGGTAGCCAGTAGCACCTTCGCTGATGAACATCTTGGCGTACTCGCCGTCCTGGATACGCTTCAGCGCGTTGCGCATGGCTTGACGGGATTCGGCGTTGATCACTTCCGGGCCGGTCACGTACTCGCCGTACTCGGCGTTGTTGGAGATCGAGTAGTTCATGTTGGCGATGCCGCCTTCGTACATGAGGTCGACGATCAGCTTCAGTTCGTGCAGGCACTCGAAGTAAGCCATTTCCGGGGCGTAGCCAGCTTCGACCAGAGTTTCGAAACCGGCCTTGACCAACTCGACGGTACCGCCGCAGAGAACGGCCTGCTCACCAAACAGGTCGGTTTCGGTCTCGTCCTTGAAGGTGGTTTCGATGATGCCGGTGCGGCCGCCGCCGACGCCCGAAGCGTAGGACAGGGCGACGTTCTTGGCATTACCGGAAGCGTCCTGATAAACGGCGATAAGGTCAGGGATGCCGCCGCCTTTGACGAACTCGGTGCGAACGGTGTGGCCCGGAGCCTTCGGCGCGATCATGATCACGTCGAGGTCGGCACGCGGTACGACCTGGTTGTAGTGGATGGCGAAGCCGTGGGAGAAGGCCAGGGTGGCGCCCTTCTTGATGTTCGGCTCGATCTCGTTCTTGTACAGCTGGCCCTGGAACTCGTCCGGGGTCAGGATCATGACCAGATCGGCAGCGGCAACGGCGCTGGCAACGTCGGTCACTTTCAGGCCATGAGCTTCTGCCTTGGCAACGGTCGCGGAGCCTTTACGCAGACCGATGGTGACATCGACGCCGGAATCCTTCAGGTTGCAGGCTTGGGCATGGCCTTGGGAGCCATAACCGATGATGGCGACTTTCTTGCCCTGGATGATGGAGAGGTCGCAATCTTTGTCGTAATAAACTTTCATGTTCTTGGCTCTTTTGAATCGAAAGGGATGGGGTGCGGAGCACCGCGACAGAGAGACCTTAAGTGATTCGCACCATTGCGTAAAATGATATATTTGCAATACAACATGCCGATATATGAAACAAGAATGGACAGTCACTCCCTCAGGCTTTTTCTCTCCCTGGCTGATAACCTGCACTTCGGCCGAACCAGCCGCGAGCAGCATGTCAGCCCGTCTGCGCTCAGCCGCAGTATCAAGCAGCTAGAGGACGAAGTCGGCGCTGCGCTGTTCGTTCGTGACAACCGTTCAGTCCGCCTGACCCGGGAGGGCCAGCAGTTTCGCGAGTACGCGAGCGAGGTCATCAATGGCTGGCAGGCTATTCGCCAGACCTTCATGCAGGACCAGCTGAACCTGCATGGCGAGCTGTCGCTGTATTGCTCGGTCACCGCGAGTTACAGCTTTCTCTACGACATCCTCAGCAGCTTCCGCCAGGACTACCCGCGCATCGAAATGAAACTGCACACCGGCGATCCAGCGAAAGCCGTCGAGCGCGTGCAGCAAGGGCTCGAGGACCTGGCCATTGGCGCCCTCCCCGAAAGCCTGCCAGCCGGCGTGGAATTTCAGTCCATCACTCGTTCGGAATTGCGCTTTATCGGCCCGCAAGCGCCGCACCTATTGAATGAGGAACAACTGAAGCATCCGACTGCCGAGAGCTGGAAAGACGTACCGATGATCCTGTCGGAAGAAGGCCTGGCACGGACGCGTACTGATCGCTGGCTGAAAAGCCACAACATCAAACCGCGCATCTATGCCCAGGTCAGCGGCAACGAAGCGATCGTCAGTATGGTGAGCCTGGGTTTCGGTATTGGCGTGGTGCCACAGATCGTGCTGGACAACAGCCCGTTGACCGCACGCATCCGCATCTACGACATACAGCCACCGCTCACCGCTTACGACATTGGCCTATTCGCACTGGAGAAGCGTCTCAAGGACCCACTGATCGCGGCTTTCTGGAATCGCCAGCGCTGACTTTCAGGCAATAAAAAAGCCCCGCACCAGGCGGGGCTCTCTGTAACCGCAGCAATCAGATACTCAGTACCTTGTCGCCACGGGCGATGCCGGTGACACCGCTACGCACGGTCTCCAGGATCGACGCAGTGCCGATGGCCTGGATAAAGCTGTCGAGCTTGTCGCTGGTACCGGTCAACTGCACGGTGTAGACACTGCTGGTCACATCCACGATCTGACCACGGAAGATGTCGGTCGTACGCTTGACCTCGGCACGCTGGGCGCCGGTGGCCTTGATCTTAACGAGCATCAGTTCGCGCTCGATGTGGGCGCTTTCCGACAGATTGACCAGCTTGACCACCTCGACCAGCTTGTTGAGGTTCTTGGTGATCTGCTCGATCACCTCGTCATGACCAACGGTAGTGAGGGTCAGGCGCGACAGCGTCGGATCCTCGGTTGGCGCAACGGTGAGGCTTTCAATGTTGTAGTTACGCTGGGAGAACAGACCGACCACGCGGGACAGTGCGCCCGGCTCGTTTTCCAGCAGCAGGGAAATGATGTGTCGCATCTTAGGTCCGCTCCGTCTTGCTCAGCCACATGTCACGCATCGCACCGTCTCTGATCTGCATCGGGTAGACGTGCTCGCTGGAATCCACCGCAATGTCGAGGAACACCAGGCGATTCTTCAGGGCGAAGGCTTCCTCCAGCTTGGGCTTGAGGTCCTTCAGCGACGTGATACGCATGCCGACATGACCATAGGCCTCGGCCAATTTGACGAAGTCCGGTAGCGACTCCATGTAGGAGTGCGAATAACGGCTGTTGTACTGCATGTCCTGCCACTGGCGGACCATGCCGAGAGCACCGTTGTTCAGGTTAACGATCTTAACCGGCAGGTCGTACTGCAGGCAGGTCGACAGCTCCTGGATGTTCATCTGGATGCTGCCCTCGCCAGTGACGCACGCCACATCAGCATCCGGGAAGTTCAGCTTGATGCCCATCGCAGCCGGGAAACCAAAGCCCATGGTGCCTAGGCCACCGGAGTTGATCCAGCGGTTGGGCTTGTTGAAGCGGTAATACTGCGCGGCGAACATCTGGTGCTGACCCACATCGGAGGTGATGTAGGCGTCGCCCTTGGTTACTTCGCACAGGGTTTCGATCACGGTCTGCGGCTTGATGATCGAACCGTCGCCCTCGTTGTATGGGAACAGACGACCATTGCCACGCCACTCGTCGATCTGTTTCCACCAGCTGGCGACGGTGTCCTTGTTCGGGGTTTCACCGATTTCCTTGAGGATGGCGACCATCTCGGTCAACACGCTGTCCACCGGGCCAACGATCGGGATATCAGCCTTGATGGTCTTGGAGATCGAGGCCGGGTCGATGTCGATATGAATGATCTTGGCGTTCGGGCAGAACTTGGCCGCGCCGTTGATCACACGGTCATCGAAGCGTGCACCGACAGCCAGGATAACGTCGGCATGGTGCATGGCCAGGTTGGCGGTGTAGCTACCGTGCATACCGAGCATGCCGATGAACTGGCGGTCGGTACCCGGGTAGCCGCCGAGGCCCATCAGGGTATTGGTCACCGGCAGATTGAGCATCTGCGCCAGCTCGGTCAGCGGCGCGGAAGCGCCGCCCATGATCACGCCACCGCCGGAGTACATGACCGGACGCTTGGCAGCCAGCAGCATCTCGGCAGCCTTGCGGATCTGGCCGGAGTGGCCACGTACCGCCGGACTGTAGGAGCGCAGCTTGACCTTCTTCGGATAGACGTATTCGAACTTCTGGGTCGGGTCGCCCATATCCTTCGGAATGTCGACCACGACAGGGCCCGGACGGCCGGACTCGGCGAGATAGAAGGCCTTCTTCAGCACTTCGGGGATTTCCGACGGGTGCTTGATGATGAAGCTGTGCTTCACGATCGGGCGGGAAATACCGACCATGTCGGTTTCCTGGAAGGCATCGGTACCGACCATGGCGCTCGGCACCTGGCCGGAGATCACCACCATCGGAATGGAATCCATATAGGCAGTTGCAATACCGGTGATGGCATTGGTCGCGCCTGGGCCGGAGGTCACCAGCACCACACCGGCCTTGCCGGTGGCACGGGCATAACCGTCAGCCATATGGGTCGCTGCCTGTTCATGACGCACCAGAATGTGGGTCACTTCCGGTTCTTTGAACAGGGCATCGTAAATATGCAGGAGAGCACCACCAGGGTACCCGTAGATGTGCTTAACGCCTTCGTCACGCAGGAAGCGGACGACCATTTCAGCGCCGGATAAAAGCTCCACGTTGTTCACCTCTTGAACGCCAGAATGCCACCCGCAACGGGTAGCCCTAAGTAGGTTCTTACTGTCAGCGGACACGCACGACGGTGATCGTGGATTCGGAACATCAGCTTGACGAGTAACGGAGCAGCCCATGGTCTTGCGGGGCTGGCCCTCCCAGCGCGAGGTAACGCGTAGCGGGTGTCACGGTTCGGCGCGGGTAGCGCCTCTTTTCCCCGAGCTGAAGGACGCTTGCGGCGGACTCCACTACGGGGGAAGGCTGGATTGTTCGGGTTCGGCGAGGGCAAGTCAAGAGATGTGTAACCTATTATTCAACCTGCTGCTGTGACGCAGCGCAGGATGAACATTGCCGGCTTTTGGTTATAGTAACCAACAGCACCGCAGCTCTCGACAAAGGAAACAGCATGCGCCACATGATTCTTACTGGCACCTTGATGCTCGCGCTGAGTACGGCCGCCATGGCCAGCCAGGTTTACAAGTGGGTAGATGACAAAGGCGTGACCCACTTTGGCGCGCAACCTCCGCAGGGCCAACAGGCCACGACCATCAATACTGCAGCCCCACCTCCCCGCCCAGCGCCGAGTGAGCAGGCGCCCAGCATCGAAGAACAACTCGACCCCGAACAGGCGGCTATCGACAAGAAGGTCAAGGAAGATGTGGCCAAGCAGGAAGCCGAGCGCAAGCAGTACTGCGAGAACGCTCGCACCAACCTGGCTCAACTGGAGAACAACCCTCGCCTTCGCATCGAGGATGGCGGTGAAGTTCGTCGCATTGACGAGAACGAGCGGCAGGAACGCATCACCGAACTGAAGAAATCCATCGCGGAAAACTGCAAGTGATGCGTTACGCGCACGCTTTCATGGCGTGCGCGTGAGCAGGCGGTCGAACTCGCCAAGCAGTTCGAGCAGCCGACGCGCAACGCTCGGCTGCTGCTGGTAGACCATTTCCGCCATCGCCTGAATGCCCGATACCGAGGGTAAAGTGGCCCCGCTTTCCAGCAACGCCTTCATGCGCGGCAAGAAGATCCATTGCAGCCATTGCTCGAACGTCAGCGTATCGACGCAAAACGGTTCCACGCTGGCCAAGGCCTCGGCGCTCGGTGCCTCCTCCTGCCACCAACCCTGCACGCGCAGTTCGCGCTCGATCAGCAGCAGGTGCTCGGCCAACGCATTGACGCGCACATTCATCAGAGATTGACTCGGGCGCGCTCGCGGGCCTGAGCTGCGCCAGCCGGGTCACCCTGACGCTCACGCGCCTGGGCGATCAAATCCCACAGGCTGGCCTGCAACGCCGGACGACCATTGGCGTAGGTCAGGCCACGCCGGGCGAACTGCTCGGCCTGAGCGGCATCGCCCTGGGCCAGACGCACCTCGGCAAGACGGTAAAGCACCTGCGGTTCACGCGGTGCGATGCGCTGGGCACGCTCCAGGCTGGACGCGGCGCCATTGAGATCACCACCGCCCTGCTGCTGCTGAGCGGTGGTCAGCAGCGCGAGAACCGGACCATCCAGTTGCTCGTCGGCGGCAAGGCCACCACCGCCACTGGGAATACCGCTAGGCTGGCTCGGCACCGAAGAGCCGTAACTGCCTTGGCTGGGCACCGACGGCTGGCTGCTCACGGGCGGATCGAAGGTCAGACCGCCACTGGAGGTGATCGGCTGCGAGTCGGTCTGCAACGGCGTCGAGACTGCCCCCTGCGGCACCATGACCACCACTCCGGAATCCTCTTCGATACGCTGCGGCGTAGCTGCAGGACTCGGGCTGGTCGAAGGACCAGAGCCGCCCGACGACAACGGAGCCCCGGCATCGATCACCGGAATCGAACCCTGCGGCACTGTACTGCAACCACTCAGAACCGCCGTTGCCAGCATCGTGGCAAGCCACTTCTTGTTCACATCCAATCCTCTTCAGGTAACACCGAGCCACTCGACTCGGCCGTCATTCCAACCAACCCTTGACCCAATCCATGACTGACTCGACCGGAGCCTGGATACCGCAAGCGGAGCCTGGGGCAGGTTCGCTACCGCGAATATAAGGCATCTGTACCGCATTCGGGCAGCCCGACGCCGAGCCCAGACCGGTCTGACGATCGACCCAGGCCTGGGTAACGTTGTCCGGCATCGGCATGTCCAGCGGCAGCGGATCGGCCTTGCGCATGAAACCGGTCCAGACCTGCAGGGCGCCGGTTGCCCCAGTCAGCGGGGTCGGGCCATTGTCGTCGCGCCCCAGCCATACCACCGACAGCAGATCCTGACTGAAACCGGCGAACCAGCTATCGCGCGAATCGTTACTGGTGCCGGTTTTGCCCGCCAGATTCAGCGAGCTGGGCAGTTGGCTGTACACCGAACGCCCCGTGCCTTCGCGCATCGTGCGCTGCATGGCGTTCTGCACCAGGTAGATGGCACCCGGATCGAAACGCTGCTGAATCTTGAATGGATAGCGCCCGAGCGGTTCGCCATCGGCCGTGAGCACGCTGCGGATACCGCGCAATGGTGTATTGAAGCCACCATTGGCAAGGGTCTGGTACATGCCCGCCACTTCCATCGGCGTCATGGCGCCAGCGCCGAGCAGCATCGACGGATAGGCTGGCCACTTGCGCTCCACACCCAATCGCTCAAGGGTCTTGAGCACGTTGGGCACGCCAATTTCCAGGCCGAGCTTGGCCGTGGACAGGTTGTAGGACTGCGCCAACCCCTGATACAGGTAGATGGTGCCGTGCGCCTTGCGGTCATAGTTCTGTGGCGTCCAGACCTGGCCGTCCTGCCCCTTGATGGAGAAGGGCTCATCCTCCAGCCAACTGGTCAGGGTGTACTGGCTGGGACGCTCCAGCGCCGACAGGTAGATCGCCGGCTTGATCAGCGAGCCTATCGGCCGCACGGCGTCAAGCGCTCGGTTGAAGCCGGCGAAACGCGGCTGACGGCTGCCGATCAACGCCTGAATTTCGCCAGTCTCGGGGTTGGTCACCACCATGCCGGCCTGCACCTCGTCCACGCCCTTGCGCCCGGCCAGGCGCTTGAGCGTCTCGGCCAGCGCCTCTTCGGCCTTGAGCTGAAGGATGGGGTCGAAGCTGGTGAAGATGCGCAGACCCTCCTCGGTCAGGTCCTGCTCGCGATAGTCTTCGCGCAGCTGACGCTTGACCAGATCGAGGAACGCTGGGAACGAGCTGTCTGCCATGCTGCCGCGCGTGGTAACGCCCAGCGGCTTCTGCTTGGCAGCGGCAGCCTCTTCCGGGGTGATGGAACCTTGTTCGGCGAGTAGATCGATCACAAGGTTACGTCGCGCCAGAGCGCGCTCGGGATTACGTCGTGGATTGAAATAGGTTGGCCCCTTGACCATGCCCACCAGCAACGCGACCTGCTCCAGCTTAAGCTCGGATACCGGCTGGCTGAAGAAATACTGGCTGGCCAGACCGAAGCCATGCACCGCACGCTGACCATCCTGACCGAGGAAGACCTCGTTCATATAGGCCTCGAGAATCTCGCGCTTGTCGTAATGCAGCTCCAGCAGGACCGCCATCATCGCTTCGGTAGCTTTACGCAGCAGGGTGCGCTCGTTGGTCAGGTAAAAGTTCTTCACCAGCTGCTGGGTCAGGGTACTGCCGCCCTGCACCAAGCGCCCCGAGGTGGCGTTGATCCACAGGGCGCGGGCGATACCCTTGGGCGATACGCCGAAATGGTCGAAATAATCGCGGTCCTCGACCGCCACCAAGGCGTCGATCAGGTAAGCCGGAACCTGATCCAGCTTGATCAGGATGCGATCTTCCTGGTGCGCCGGGTAAAGCCCACCGATCAGCAACGGCTCGAGCCGCGCCACCGCCAGGTTGCTGCCGTCGGCCTGATTCAGCCCGGCGACATAATCGCCAGAGAAGCGCACGCGCACTTTCTGCGACGGCTCGGCGCCTTCGTAGAACTGAAAACCACGACTGTGTAACTCAATGTTGTTACCAGCCACCGATACCGCGCCAGGGCCATTGGCGACGCTTTCACGGCGGTAACCCAGCGCGTCCAGCTCACGCAGGAAGTCGTCCTTGGCCAACTTCTGGCCAACGAAGAGTTCCAGCGGCCTGGCATAGACCTTGGCGGGTACCGTCCAGCGCTTGCCGGAGAATTTCTCCTGCACCACGGCATCGAGGTAAACGGCGAATCCAGCAAGGATCACCAGGCCAACAAGGCCGAGCTTGAGCCCCCAGGCGAGCCAGGGACGCATGCCGGACGAGCGGGATTTCTTGTTTGAGCGGGGAGAGCGTTTTCGTGTCATGGCGGGATTATACGCACTTTACATAGGGGCCAGCAGCGCCGCCCGGATGGTTTGCAGAGCAGCTCACAGCGGCCATAATGCCCAGCTCGAACAGCGTCTAGAACAAGGATCGAACGTGAGCCAAGCCCTGATTGCCGCATTGCAGAACCCGGCCCTGTATCCGCATCCTGTGGAAGGGTTTCAGGTGATTGAGACCCACATTTCCTGGGTTTTGCTCACTGGCCCCTATGCCTACAAGATCAAAAAACCGGTGAATTTTGGCTTTCTCGACTTCACCGAGCTCGACGCACGCCGTCACTTCTGCGAAGAAGAGCTGCGCCTCAACCAGCGTCTCACCCAGGATCTTTACCTGGACGTGTTGCCGATCGGTGGCAGTGAAGACGCGCCAAGCCTCGATGGCAGCACACCGGCCATCGAATACGCACTGAAAATGCGCCAGTTCCCGCAGGAGCAACTGCTCAGCGCCATTCAGACACGCGGCGAGCTGAACGACGCTCACATCGACGCACTGGCCGAGCAAATCGCCACGTTCCACCTGAATGCGCCGAAGGTGCCGCAGGAGCATCCCCTGGGTAGCGCAGAAGCGGTGATGGCTCCGGTGCAGCAGAACTTCGAGCAGATTCGTCCCATGCTCAGCGAGCAGGGCGACTTGCAACAACTCGACGCCCTGGAGGCCTGGGCTCAGTCCAGCTACGAGCGCCTACAGCCACTGCTGAGCGAGCGCAAGGCGCACGGGTTCATACGCGAGTGCCACGGCGATATCCATCTGGGTAACGCTGCACAGATCGATGGCAAGGTGGTGTTGTTCGACTGCATCGAATTCAACGAACCCTTCCGTCTGACCGACGTCACCGCGGACATCGCCTTCCTGGCCATGGACCTCGAAGACCGTGGTCTCAAGTGCCTGGCACGCCGGTTCATCAGCGGCTGGCTGGAACGCACCGGCGATTACGCGGCCCTGCAGTTGCTGAATTTCTACAAGGCCTACCGCGCCATGGTCCGCGGCAAGGTCGCACTGTTCCGCCTGGGCCAGGAGCAGAACCCGGTGCAACGCGCGGTGATTCTGCGCCAATACCGAGGCTACGCTGCACTGGCAGAAAGCTACAGCGCCATCCCGACGCCTTTCCTGGCCATCACCCATGGCGTCTCGGCAGTCGGCAAGAGCCACGTTGCCATGCGTCTGGTGGAAGCACTGGGCACCATTCGCTTGCGTTCCGACATCGAACGCAAGCGCCTGTTCGGCGAACAGAGCACCGCAGCCAAGGATCAGCTGGCCGCCGGTATCTACAGCGCTGATGCCAGCCAGGCGACCTATCAGCGCCTGCATCAACTGGCGCAACAGGTTCTGCAGGCCGGCTTCCCGGTAGTGATCGATGCGACTTACCTCAAGGCTTCGCAGCGTCAGGCTGCCAGCGAGGTCGCCGAAGAGACCGGCGCTCCGCTCCTGATCCTCGACTGCCATGCTCCGGAAGCCGTGATCGCCAGTTGGCTGGAGCAACGTCAGGGCGAAGGCACTGATCCTTCGGATGCGACGCTGGAAGTGATTCAGAGCCAGCAAGCCAACCGCGAACCACTCGACGCAGAGGAGCAGATCCATAGCAAGCGCGTCGACACGCATGACAGCGCCAGCCTGGACAGCCTGGTAGAGCGCATTCGTCAGCGCTTACCCGGGATCTGAGCCGCATCCCACACGGCTGCTCTCCCCTGCCGGGCAAACCCCGGCAGGGGTTCTATACTGCCGGTGAAGCCATCACCGGTATCTGCCATGAGCCAGCCACGTCAGCTTGATCATCCGCTCTACCACCTCCTGCATAACGACGATGTGAAAGGCTTCAACGCGCAGAAGCCCAAGGGTGTCGAGGTCGACCTTTCCGGCGGTGACTTCCGCGGACTCGACCTGCGCAACATGGATACCGACGCCGTCAATTTCACCAACGCCTATTTTCGCGGAGCCGACCTGCGCGGCCTGGACTTCCGCAATGCCAAGATCGAAGGCGCCAGCCTGGCCCATGCACAGATCTCCGGCGCCTATTTCCCTGTCGAGCTGACCGCGGACGAGATTCTCATGTCGGTGAATTTCGGCACCCGGCTGCGTTATCGCACCAAGTAACGCAGTACGAACCAAGGCACGAAGCACTCAGGCAGTTGGCCGCTACACTTTTTTGGCAGGCACGCCAACGTGAATCTTTCCCCCACACGCATGGAGGCCCGATGAACGACGAACTGCAACACCTCAAGAACCTTGGCAAGACCTCAGCGCAATGGCTGCATGCGGTCGGCATACACAGCGCCAACGACCTTCGTCGCTACGGTGCCGTTGGTGCCTACCGGGCGGTCAGAGCACGCGGTTTTCGCGCATCCAAGGTGCTGCTGTATGCCATCGAAGGGGCTCTGCTCAATGTGCACTGGAGTGAGTTGCCGCCCGCCCACAAGGCAGAATTGAACGGCCAGCTGGACGAAACCCAAGGCAACAACAAGAGCTAGCTCACAAGACCAACGCAAGGTGATTTACTCGGAGGGCCGCGAAGCCTATTGTTTCAGGGACCTTCGTGCGGTCAGCCAGCCCAGCCAGTTCAAGGAATTACGGTTATGTATTTACTCGGGGAGCAACCGGCCTACGCCGATCAGCTGATCAACCGCCTGCAGAGCATCCCCACTCAACTGCTGGAAGGGCTGCAACCCGCAGGAGAGCCGTTACGCCTGGAGCGCGTCGATGACCTGGCCCAGGTTCTGCCGGGCAATCAACTGTTCGTCATCGAGAACGGACTGCTGCATGCGCTGGTCGACGAGCGTCCGCTTTTCTATCTGCAGGAAGGCGACCTGGTCGGCCTGCGTCAGGGCATCGACCTGCCCTCCTGCCGTTACAGCAGCGAAGAGCCCATCAGCCTGGTTCCCTACTCGCGCAGTGAAGTGTTCCAGCACATCTATGCCAGCGAGCAACGCCAGGAACAGTTCATTCAATACCTGATCGGTCATACCGCCCTGCTTTCCGATGCACTGGCACGCCTGAAGCAGCCTGAAATTCGCCCAGCGACCGGCTTCCAGCATTTCGCTGCCGGTGAGGAGCTGATTCATCAGGGTGACGAAGCCGACCATGTTTTCATCATCATCGAAGGCCACGCCGAAGCTTACGTCGACGGGCAGAAAGTCGGTGACGTGCAGAAGGACGAGATCTTCGGAGCCATGGCCGTTTTCACTCGCGAAAAACGCAGCGCCACGGTGGTCGCCAGCGAACCCTGCACGGTCATGGTGATTCCCAAGGAGCAGTTTCTCAGCCTGATGCAAAGCAACCCGCGTATCGCACACAGCCTGATCGAGAGCATGGCTCGACGCATCGACCTGCTCAACAAGGAAGTCACTCAGTTGCGCCTGCCTGGCGAAGCCTGAGCAATTAGCTGGCCTGCATTCACGAAACCCCGGACAGATGCCCGGGGTTTCGTTTTTTGAACACAGCTAAATATTTCTGAGAAAAGCTCTCAACGCTTATTGACATGAAAATGAGAATTGTTATTATTGACGCAACTGGTCGCGAGATCAGTCGATAAGCTAAAGAGACCATTTCAGTCGGACTCTTCAGATTATCTCCTCATCAGGCTAATCACGGTTATTGACCCGGCTCTTGCCGGGTCTTTTTTTGCCTGTCCAACGCCTGGAGAATCCATGAGAAAAATTCTCAAAAAGATGTTGACCACGAAATGAGAATTGTTATTATTACATCAACTGATCGCGAGATCGGCCGATAAGCTAAAGAGACCATTTCAGTCGGACTCTTCAGATTATCTCCTCATCAGGCTAATCACGGTTATTGACCCGGCTCTTGCCGGGTCTTTTTTTGCCCGCAGTTTTACGTTGGCGCAGCGACACCAACGTTCGACAACTATCAGTCGTCGACCTGAGCCAGCCAATCCGGCAGGTTGAAGTGCAGACTGATACGGGTGATCAGAGCATCGCGGATCTCGAAGAAGGCGCCTACGCGCATCTGGTAACGCTGCCCACAGGCCTCCGGTAGACCATCGTCGGTAGCCAGGTACTCGCCAGCGACGCGGTACTCGCAGGCAGCATGTCGTCCTTCTGATTCAGCCAGGATCACCAGCGACTCAATCGTCTCGCGATAACACTGCAGTTGCCGCTCGAGAAAGCCGGCGAAGGCGTCGCGGCCCTGTTCAGCGAACCCCTGGTTGGGCTCCAGAATCAACTCGTCGCTGACCAGAGCCATGCAGGCACGAATGTCGCGATCATTGAGGGCGTTGAAATAACGTTGCAGCAAGTCGCGAACGTCGACGGTCATGGCGCAGGCTCCGCATCGGCAAAACGCCGAGAATACCCTGCTGCCCGCAGGCGAAAGGCGGCTAGGGTCGCAGTTTGGCGCAGTGATCCTGCGCCGGTTGCGCAGCGGTGAACCAGACGTAGTCAGCCATGGACGTATCTACCGAACGGCCGACCTCGGCCAATATCAGTATCGCGTTACCCGTCGGCGCGCTCAGATCAGCAAGGTGCAGCGGCACGCCAAGATCCTTGCGCACGTGAAAGGCGCCGGCCAGCAACAGGCTTGGTTGTGGCGCTGCCAGAAGAACCTCGGCCATGCGTCGGTCACGCTGCTGTTGTACGGCGAGCATGGCTGGTAACTGGCTGTCCGGTAACAGGCCGCAATGCGACTCGCGGATATCGTCCAGCAGACGCGCCTGCACGTCGCCCGCACTGGAGCGCTCGCCTTCCAGAACTGGGCGCTGGCGATAGATCTGCATGATCTCGGCGCGATCCAGATTGGCCGCGAGCAAGGGATAAGGCTGCCGCAACTGATGCAGAACCAGCGGCCCATAAAGCGACCAGTCCCAACCGGGCTGCCAGGACAAGGCAACGAACGGGTCGCTGGGTGATTGCCCCTCACGTGCAACGCGCTGAGCCTGATCGACCTTGGGCTGCTGATCCGGATTGAGCATTTCCATCAATACACTACCCTGCGGCCGCTGCCTGGCCAGCTCGCGCAACAGCCAGAGCTGCAGGGCATGATGATCGGGGTTGTCGTGCTGTTCGCCGACCAGGACCCGCTCGGCTCGCACCAGGCGTTCCAGCAGTTGCTCAGGGCTGATCGACTGCCCACTTGCCAAATCGACGATACGACCCAGATCGGCATGCTCATGCCCAAGTGGGGCGAGCGGTGCCGGCAGCGGCAAGACTTCTCGGCTGTGACAGGCGGCCAGCAGCATCAGACAACTCAGCAGTAGGACTCGCATCGAGGGCTCCAGCATTCAGCGTGCGACGATCAGTGGGTGGCCGCGTTCGGGATGAGTCTGCACCAGCACCTCCAGACCGAACACGGCCTGCAGCGGCTCGGCGCGCAATACGTCGGCAGGCGTACCCAACGCATGTGCTCTGCCCTGATCCAGCAACAGCAGGCGATCACAGTAGCGTGCAGCCAGGTTGAGGTCATGGAGGATCACCAGCACGGCCGCACAGGATTCGGCCAGACGACGGACCGCCTGCAAGCAGGTGTGCTGATGCAAGGGGTCGAGCATCGAGGTCGGCTCATCGAGCAGCAGAATTCGCCCGTCACCACCCGGCCACAGCTGCGCCAGCACCCGCGCCAGGTGCACACGTTGACGCTCACCACCAGACAGCGCCAGGTAGCTGCGCCCCGTCAGGTGAGTGGCGTCGGCCGCATGTAGCGCCTCCTTGATGATCTGCGCGTCGCGCATGCGCCCGCTGTCGTGCGGCAGCCGCCCCATGGCAACCACTTCCTCAACACGAAAGGCGAAGTTCAGACTCGAACTCTGTGGCAGTACGGCCAGGCGCCTGGCCCGCTCCGGCCCGGACCAGTCATCGAGCGCGCGCTGATCCAGCGTCACCTGCCCGGCACTGGCCGGCAGCTCGCCGGTCATCGCCGCCAGCAAGGTACTCTTGCCCGCACCGTTCGGCCCCAATACACCGAGCACCTCACCGGGGCGCAGTTGCAGGTCGATGCCACTGAGCACCACCTGTTGCCCGCGGCGAATTTCCAGCTGTTCGACCCGCAGCATCAGCTTCGCCCCCGCACCAGCAGATAGAGAAAGAACGGCGCGCCGATCAACGCCGTGACGATGCCGATCGGCAACTCGGCAGGTGCCAGCGCCAGACGCGCAACCAGATCGGCCAGCAGCAACAGGCTTGCACCAGCCAGTGCGGAGGCCGGTAACAGCAAGCGATGATCGGGGCCGACCAGCAAACGCATCAGGTGCGGAACCACCAGGCCGATAAAGCCGATCAGGCCGGCAGCAGCCACCGCAGCCCCCACACCCAGCGCGGTGCAGAATACCAGCTCACGCTTGAGGCGCTCGACATCGAAACCGAGGTGGCGGGCCTCCGACTCGCCGAGCAGCAGGGCATTCAACGCCCGTGCCCGCCGCGGCAACCACAGTGCCACAGCCAGCGTGGCCAGCAACAATGGCCAGAGCCGCGCATAGCTGGCCCCGTTGAGACTGCCCAGGTTCCAGAACGTCAGGGTGCGCAACGTCGCGTCGTCCGCCAGGTAGGTGAACAGGCCAATGGACGCACCGGCCAGTGCGGTCAGCGCAATGCCGGCCAGCAGCATGGTCGCCACATTGGTCTGCCCGTCACGCCGGCCCAGACGGTAGACCAGCGCCGTGACCAGCAGGCCGCCAACGAAGGCGCAGGCCGACAGCAGATAAGGCGCAAAGGCTTCCGGCAAACCGCCGAAGGCGGCGCCACCGACGATGGCCACCGCAGCGCCCAGCGCGGCGCCGCTGGACACCCCGACCAGGCCGGGGTCGGCCAACGGGTTGCGAAACAGCCCCTGCATCGCCACACCACACAGGGCCAGCACCATACCCACAGCTAGCCCGAGCAGGGTACGCGGCATGCGTATCTGCGACAGGATCAGTTCGGCCTGCTGAACCGACGCATCCGCCGCGAAGGGCAGACCCAGCAGGCGCAGAGCCGCACGCAAGGTATCACCCAGCGGCAGACTGACCGGCCCGAGCGCCAGCGAGAGCCACAACGCGAGCACGAGCAGCAGGCCCAGTGCAATGAACAATGGGCGCGTCGAAAAAGGTGAGGTCATGGCTCGCGCTTGGCTTCAGCAGTCAGGGTTTGGCTGGCAGGATAAAAGCCTGCGCCGAGCATCGCCAGCCCATCCGGCACGCGCGGCCCAAGGCCGCCGACCAGCAGGGTCGGGTCCAGCGCCAGCAAACGCCCCTCGCGGGCAGCACGGGTGCCGGCCAGGGCCGGGTTCTGCTGCAGCAGGGCCTGCCTCGCGGCATCGCCTTCCAGGGCGCGATCAGCGACGACCACCACTTGCGGATCGAGCGCCAGCAGCGCCTCGCTGGAAAGCGCCTTGTAGCCGTTGTGACTGGCCAGATTTCGCCCACCGGCACGGCTGATCAGCCAGTCCGCCGCCGTATCGACACCGCCAACCAGCGGGCTACCGCCGGCATGCCCAAGCACCAGCAAAACACCAGGTGCCTCCTGACTGCGCTGCGCCTGCTCGACCCACTGCTGCTGGGTCTGCAGGCGCGCCTGGTAATCGGCAAAGGCGCGTTGCCCCGCTGCCTCATCACCGAGCAGCCGGCCCAGGCGCTGCAGGTTGGCCTGCAGGCTGTCCAGCTCGGCCCGCGCGCTAAGGCGCTCGATGCGCACGCCAGCCGCCGCCAGTTGCTCGAGCACCGGCGGCGGGCCCATCTCCTCGCTGCCTAGAAGAAGGTCCGGGCGCAGGGCAAGAACACCCTCGGCCGCCAACTGGCGTTGATAACCGACGCTGGGCAGCTTGGTCAGCGACGCCGGATAACGACTGGTGGTATCGACACCCACCAGCTTGCTCTCGCCGCCCAGCAACACCACCCACTCACTCAGGGCACCGCCTGAACTCACCCAGCGCTGCGGCAACGGCTCGGCAGCCAGGACCATATTGGGAAACAACAGGACGGCCGCGAGGCCGCCCAGGATATTGGCAAGACGCATGGTCTCGACTCCTCAAACGTGACATCGACCGGCCCCTGCAGGAGCCGGTACGGATCAGGCCAGCACTGGCAGCGACTCGGCCAGCTCGCGCCAGTCATCGCGCTCGGCCATGCCGGGCTTGCGCGCACCGAACAACTGGATCACCAGCTCGCCATCGGCATCGAAGGCCTCCAGGCTGGTGATCACGCCGTCGACACTGGGCTTGCGCACACGCCACAGCTCGACCACGCCGCGGGTCTGCAGGTGCAGGTTGAAATCGGGGTCGAGCACGTTGAACCAGCTGTCCATCCAGCGCAGGTTGTTCACCGGGCCGGTGTGAATCTGGATGCAGTGGCGATTGCCGACGAACACCATGATCGGCACTTCACGAGCAGCCGCCTGCTCCATCAGTACCGTCAGTTCGGAAGTCGCCAACGGCTGCGCCCATTGCTCGCCTGCCATTCGTAGCGCCTGGGTGCGGGCAACCTCATGCTTCTTCAGCAAGGCAAAAAAGTGATGGGTGTCCTGCAACTTCGCCCACCCATCACGCAGCGCCTGGCTGTCGATCTCGGCGTCGGCCTTGTGCGCGGGAGCCACGGGCAGCGGCAACAGTTGCAGCTCGGCACTCTGCTCACCAGCGAAGCGCTCGACCAACGGCTGCCAGGCCCCCAGTTCGCTGTGCTCGGTCAGGTAGACCTTATGCACGGCAACACCCTGCTGGTCGAACACCTGGATGCTGCGCTGGATACCCTTGGCGGTTTCCTCGGCCACGGCAAACACGCTGGCCCAACCACCGAGAAACAGGCGCAGGTCGATGTCGGCCGACACCACCAGGCCCATCTGCCCGGATGCGGCAACACTCACCTCGCGGTAGAGCCCCTTGCGCTCATGGACGCAGTGCTCGTTACGCGTCAGCACCATGACCCGACCGAGCTCACCGAGCGCCGGCAGCAGCGCGGCCCAGTCCGGGCGCAAGCGCTGCGCATCGATGCCCAGACGGCTCGCGGTCAACTCGGCCTCGCTGACACCTAGCTGAGCCGCCGCTTCGCGGGCGCGCAGGCGGGGTTGCTCACCGCGCAGCACTTGCCAGGCCTGGTAAAGATCGGCGGCCGGCGCAGCCAAGTTGTTTGCGGTACTCATCGGGATCTCCTCTCTCACGGACAGTTGGCAGCACCGTCGTCGACACGAGTCTGTACCGACACAGCAGTGCAATTTAAGAGAACGATAATCTACCTGAGAATTATTTGCATCAGATAAATAATCTGGTTAACGTCTTGCGCCGTCGCCAACCAGGCAGTCGCAGAACTGCCAAGCATGCATTGGAGTATCACCATGCTCGTTCGCCCGCCGTACGCTCGCCGCCCCTGGCTTGCGTTGCTATTGCTGTGCCCTTCCCTGGCCCTGGCCGATACCCCGGCCGAACTACCCGACGTCGAAGTCACTGCTGCCGCAGCCAGGCAAACGCTGCCGACCACCACCCAGACCGATGCACAGACGCTGGAACGCCGACAGATTCGCAGTTTCGATGACCTGTCGCGCCGTGCCGAGCCTGGACTGAACTACAACCGCAGCAACAACAGCATCAATATTCGCGGCCTGGATCGCGACCGAGTGCTTACCACCATCGACGGTATCCGCATGCCCTGGCTGAATGACGCCGTGCGCGAGGTGAACGGCGGCCTGGACAGCATCGACTTCCAGAGCCTGTCCGCAATCGACGTGGTGCGCGGCGCCAACTCCAGCCAGGTTGGCTCCGGCGCCCTGGGCGGAGCGCTGCAACTGCGCACGCTGAACCCGGATGACCTGCTGGGCGACAGGGACGAGTTCGCCGGCATGGTCAAGAACGACTACGACAGCACCGACCGCAGCTGGGGGCTCAACGCCGCTCTGGCCGGCCGTTTCAACGACACCTCCTGGTTACTCCAGGCCGGCGGACGCAAAGGCCACCAACTCGAAAACCAGGGCAACCAGAATGTGCTCGGCACGCTGCGTACCGAGGCCAACCCCAGCGATACCGATCAGCACAGCCTGCTGCTCAAGGTTCAGCAGAAGCTCGGCGGCGGGCACCGCGTCGGTGTGACCGCCGAACTGTTCGAGCGCACAGAAGACATGGACAGCCGCATCAACCAGGGCACCGCCAACTACCCTCGGCACTACGACACACGCGAGAACAACGAGCGCAAGCGCCTGTCCTTTGACCACCAGTACCGCGCCGATAACGCTGACAGCCTGCTCGACTGGGCCGACACCATCGTTTACTGGCAGAAGCTGCAGCGTGAGGATGAGGTGGAGGCGACTCGCGCCGGGACGCTGGCCGGCCCCTTCGGCCGCAGCAACGAGATCGAGAAGACCCAGTACGGCATCACCAGCACCCTGGGCAAGCAGCTGGGCCAGCACAATCTAACCCTTGGCGCGGAGTGGAGCCGCATCGAGGCCGAGCAGTACAGCAGCGGCTACGATGCCTGCCCCAGCGTGCTGGTACCGCCCTTCCCGCCGCGCCCGGACAGCACACCCGCCGGCATCTACTTTTCCTGCATCAACCTGCACACCAACCAGGCCGAAATGCCGAAAACGCCGGGCAACCTGTACGGTCTCTATCTGAAAGACGACATCGCCCTCAGCGACACCCTGATCCTGACGCCAGGCGTGCGCTATGACCGCTACGAGTACAAACCCAGGAGCGGCACCAGTGGTTACGTGCTGGCCGGCGACAGCGTGATGCTCACCGAGAACAAGGACTCTAACTGGGCCGGCAGCCTGCTGCTGACCTGGCAGGCGCACGAGCTGGCGACCCTCTACGCGCAGTGGGCGCAGGGCTTCAAGGCACCGGACGTAAACGAGCTGTACAGCACCTTCACCAACTCCGGCATGGGCTACGCACGCGTCGGCAACCCCAACCTCAAGCCCGAGGAAAGCACCGGCTACGAAGTTGGCGCGCGCCTGGGCGACAAGCATCTGGGCGGCTCCGTCAGCCTGTTCGACAACCGCTACAAAAACTTCATCGACAGCATCACCGCCAACGAAGAGGACTACGGCTTCCAGGCTGGTGAGTTCCCGACTTTCTTCGAGGTGATGGAGAACCGCGACAAGGTGCGCATCTACGGCGCCGAAGGCACCGCGCACTGGCAGTTCGCACCCTCCTGGCAGGCCTGGACCTCGGTCGCCTGGGCCGTAGGCAAGGACCGCGAAACCAAGCAGCACCTAAACTCGGTCGCCCCCCTGACCGGCACCCTCGGCCTCAGCTACACCCAGCAGCACTACGGCGCGGACCTGATGCTGACCGCCGCCCGCCGTCGCGACAAGGTCGAGAACGACAGCGACTTCAAGGCCCCCGGCTATGGCGTGGTCGACCTCACCGGTTACTGGCAACCGGCAGCGCTGGATGGCGTCCGACTGCAGGCCGGTCTGTTCAACCTGTTCGACAAGAAGTACTGGAACGCCCTCAACGTGCCCAGCATTGGCGGCCGCACCAGCCCGCAACCAATCGACTACTACAGCGAGCCCGGGCGCAGCCTCCGCGTATCGGCCTCCTGGCAGTTCTGAGTTCCACTTGGCGCAAGGATGCGCCCTCCTCCTTCTTGCGGGATAATCCGCCCGTCTTGCGGCGCTATGCGCCACCTTCTTCCTGCCGGAGGAAGGTCATCCGAGGTCGTCGACCTTCACGCTAACGGGAAACCGCGATGATTCGCTTGTGCGCCCCACAGGAACTGGCCGAGGGTCAGAGCCGGGGCTTCGTGCTCGACCAGTTGAACCTGCTTGCAGTACGCAGGGACGGTCAGGTGCACGCCTATATCAACCGCTGCCCACATCGCGGCATCGCCCTGGAGTGGCGGCCAGACGACTTTCTCGATGACAGCGGCAGCCTGATCCGCTGCGCGACTCACGGCGCGCTGTTTCTGATCGAGAGCGGTGAATGCGTGGCCGGCCCGTGCGAGGGCCAGGCGCTGCAGAGGCTGGCGTGCAAGGAAGACGCGAACGGAATCTGGATTGCGCCGTAGGATACGCTGTGCGCACGGCGTTCCCAAAGCAGTAGCCGGTGCGCACGGCGCACCCTACGCAAGGACATCCAGCCGGCGGACCAGGGTGATCCCTTCAGGGCTGAGCTCGGCGCCGTAGGCCAGCACCTCCACCCCCGCAGCCTTGGCATCACGCAATCCCGCCGCGTAGGCAGGATCGATCTCCTCCGCCGCCCTTACGGCGCGAATGTCGGAGAGGTTCACGCAATACAGCTGCACCGTGCGCACACCGGCACGCGCCAGCGCGGCCAGCTCGCGTAGGTGCTTGGCACCGCGCTGCGTCACTGCATCAGGAAAGGCCGCCACATCGCTGCCATCGAAGCCCAGCGTCACGCTCTTGACCTCGACAAAGGCCGACCCGCTCGGGTAATCCAGGCGAAAATCGGCGCGGCTGTTCTCCACACCGTAAGCCACCTCGCGATTGAGCGCGGTAAAGCCAGCCAGTTCGCTGATCACGCCGGCACGCAGCGCTTCTTCCACCAGCGCGTTGGCCCGCGCGGTGTTGATGCAGGCCAGGCGCCCCTGCGGCGTTTCGCTGATTTCCCAACTGCCCGGCAACTTGCGCTTGGGATCGTTGCTGCGGCTGAACCACACCCGACAGCCTTCACTCATGCAGTTGAGCATCGAGCCGGTGTTGGCGCAGTGGATGGTCATCTGCTCGCCGCTGGCCGTCTCGATATCGGCGAGAAAGCGCTTGTAGCGGCGCAACAGCCGCCCTTCCTCCAGCGGCGGATCAAAGCGCATCGGGCTTCCAGCTCTTCAGGCCGCGGGCAATGCGTTCGACCGCCTGCTGCAGGCGCTCGACATTCTGCGTGTAGGCGAAGCGCACATGGTGCCCGGCCTGGTGACGACCGAAATCCAGACCCGGGGTGAAAGCCACGTGCTCGGTTTCGATGAAGTGGCGGCAGAAGGCAAAGGCGTCACCGCCAAAGGCGCTGATGTCTGCATATAGATAGAAGGCACCTTCAGGCGTAGCGGCGATACCGAAGCCCAGCTCGCGCAGTGCCGGCAGCAGATAGTCGCGGCGGCGTTGAAACTCGTGGCGGCGCTCTTCGAGGATCGCCAGGGTGGCGGGCTCGAAGCAAGCCAGCGCGGCATGCTGAGCCATGCTCGGTGCACTGATGTAGAGGTTCTGCGCCAGCTTCTCCAGCTCCGGCACGGCGGCATCGGGCGCTACCAGCCACCCCAGACGCCAGCCGGTCATGCCGAAATATTTGGAGAAACTATTGAGGACGAAGGCATCGTCATCCACTTCCAGCACGCTGGGCGCATCGCAGCCATAGGTCAGGCCATGGTAGATCTCGTCCACCACCAGATGACCGCCACGCTGCTTGAGGCAGGTCGAAAGCGCCGCCAACTCATCCTTGTGCAGCAAGGTACCGGTGGGGTTGGCCGGCGAGGCGACCAGGGCGCCGACGCTGTCGGTATCCCAGTGCCGCTCCACCAGTTGCGGGGTCAGTTGGTATCGCACGTCCGGGCCGACCGGCACCAGCTGCGCAGCGCCTTCGACCAGGCGCAGGAAATGACGGTTGCACGGATAGCCCGGGTCGGCCAGCAACCAGTGCTTGCCCGGGTCGACCAACAGGCTGGCGGCGAGCAGCAGCGCACCGGAGCCGCCCGGTGTAACCAGAATGCGCTGCGGGTCGATGCTCAGTCGGTAACGCTCGGCATAGAAGCCGGCGATGGCTTCGCGCAGCTGCGGCAGGCCGCGCGCTGCGGTGTAGCGCGTGTGTCCGGCGGCCAGCGCGGCCTGACCGGCACGGATGATCGGCTCGGCAGTGGTGAAGTCCGGCTCGCCGATCTCCAGGTGAATGACATCGTGACCGGCCGCCTGCAGCTCGTTGGCACGTGCCAGCAAGGCCATCACATGGAAGGGTTCGATGGCGCGACTGCGCGCGCTGTAGAGCTGAGCCATGGGTCCGTCTTCAGGGTTGCGAGGCGCGGATTCTAGCAGGGCTGCTTGAGGCCGCGGCAAGGACGCGAAAGCGCCGCTACGCTTGCTAGTCGATGGCATTCAGATTTCGTTCACAGCCCGGACAGGGCGGAGACAACCGGGAGTAGCGCGCCCCGATTCGATCTGGTAAGTTCGCCGGCTTGCAGTCGCAGGGCCGGACAAACGCCTGGCAATGGAATAACCTGCGCGATGGATTAGAAAGAGTGAGAGGCGTCATCCATGCCCACAAAAGAAAAAGCCAAAAGCACCAGCCAGCTGATTCGTGGTTTCGAGCCTTATCCGGAAAAGAAAGGCGAGGAATACATGAGCGAGCCGATGCGCGCTCACTTCACCAGCATCCTCAATAAGTGGAAGCTGGAGCTGATGCAGGAAGTCGACCGTACCGTGCACCACATGCAGGACGAAGCGGCCAACTTCCCCGACCCGGCCGACCGCGCCAGCCAGGAAGAAGAATTCAGCCTGGAACTGCGTGCCCGTGATCGCGAGCGCAAACTGATCAAGAAGATCGACGAAACCCTGCAGCTGATCGAAGACAACGATTACGGCTGGTGCGATTCCTGCGGTGTCGAGATCGGCATCCGCCGCCTCGAAGCCCGCCCGACCGCGACCCTTTGCATCGATTGCAAGACGCTGGCGGAAATCAAGGAAAAGCAGATCGGTTCCTGATCTGACGACGGGGCGCTTAGGCGCCCCGCTCTGTTTCTGGCCTTCGCTTCATGAACACAGCCTATATCGGGCGTTTCGCCCCTACGCCCAGCGGTTACCTGCACTTTGGCTCGCTGGTCGCCGCCCTCGCCTCCTATCTCGATGCCCGCGCCGTCGGCGGCCGTTGGCTGCTGCGCATGGAAGATCTCGATCCGCCCCGGGAAGTACCCGGCGCACAGGATGCGATTCTGCGTACCCTGGAGTGCTACGGTTTCGAGTGGGACGGCGAACTGGTACGCCAAAGTGAGCGCCACGCCGAATACGCCGCGGTCATCGCCCGCCTGTTCAGCCAGGGCCTGGCCTACGCCTGCATCTGCTCACGCAAGCAGCTCGAAGGTTACGCCGGGATCTACCCCGGATTCTGCCGCAACGCCTGCCACCCTGATCACGACGCGGCCATCCGCCTGCGCGTGCCGGAGCTGGACTATCACTTCGTCGACCGGGTGCAGGGGGAGTTTCGCCAGCACTTGGGCCGTGAAGTGGGCGACTTCGTGATTCGTCGTCGCGACGGCCTGTTCGCCTATCAGCTCGCCGTGGTGCTGGACGATGCCTGGCAGGGCGTAACCGACGTGGTACGCGGCGCCGACCTGCTCGACTCCACCCCGCGCCAGCTGTATCTGCAGGAACTGCTGGGGCTGTCACAACCACGTTACCTGCACGTGCCGCTGATCATCCAGCCGGACGGGCACAAGCTGGGCAAGAGCTACCGCTCGCCACCCCTGCCCGCTGACCAGGCCGGGCCGCTGCTGCTGCGCGCACTGCGCGCGCTGGGGCAACAGCCGCCGGCCGACCTGCAGGGCGCCACGCCGGGCGAGCTACTGGCCTGGGGCGTCGCCAACTGGGACGCCACGCGCATTCCACGAAGCCGTACCCTGGCAGAAGCGCAACTGAGGTAGGGTGCGCACAGCGACTCCTACGGCAAGCCTCAAGTTTGTGGCTTGAAGCGCGCGGCATCCTTTACCATCGCGGCATCTTTCGACGAGATGTCACATGTATATCTACCGACTGGTTCTGATCCTGGTAGTGGGAATCTACCTGTTCTCACCGGCCATCATGGACTGGTGGATCGACCCCAATGGCGCCTGGTACCGGCCTTATCTGCTGTGGCTGATCCTGATCGTCGTCACCTTCATTCTTCAGAGCCAACGCGATGCTGACGAGCTTTAGCCTGAGCGAACTGATCCTGATCAGCGCCGGCTATCTGCTGATGCTGTTCGGTGTCGCCTGGGTCAGTGAAAAAGGGCTGATTCCGCGCTGGATCATCCGCCACCCGCTGACCTACACCCTGTCGCTGGGCGTATACGCCAGCGCCTGGGCCTTCTACGGCACGGTCGGCCTGGCCTACCAGTACGGTTACGGCTTTCTCGCCAGCTACCTCGGGGTTTCCGGGGCCTTTCTGCTGGCCCCCGTGCTGCTTTACCCGATCCTGCGCATCACTCGCACCTACCAGCTTTCATCGTTGGCAGACCTGTTCGCCTTCCGCTTTCGCAGCACTTGGGCCGGCGCACTGACTACCCTGTTCATGCTGATCGGCGTACTGCCGCTACTGGCCCTGCAGATCCAGGCGGTGGCCGACTCCATCGGCATCCTCAGCCGCGAGCCGCTGCAGGAAAAGGTCGCGCTGAGTTACTGCGGGCTGATCATCCTCTTCACCATCCTGTTCGGCGCGCGCCATATCGCCACCCGCGAGAAGCACGAGGGCCTGGTGTTCGCCATCGCCTTCGAGTCGCTGGTCAAGCTGATCGCCCTCGGCGTGATCGGCTGGTACGCGCTGTATCAGGTATTCGGCGGCCCGCGTGAGCTGGAGCTATGGCTGGTGCAGAACCAGGCGGCACTGGCCACGCTGCATACGCCGCTGCAGGAAGGCCCGTGGCGCACCCTGCTGCTGGTGTTCTTCGCCTCGGCCATCGTCATGCCGCACATGTATCACATGACCTTCACCGAGAACCTCAACCCACGCGCCATGGTCAGCGCCAGTTGGGGCCTGCCGCTGTTCCTGCTGCTGATGAGCCTGGCCGTGCCGCTGATCCTCTGGGCCGGCCTCAAGCTCGGGGCGACCACCAACCCCGAGTATTTCACCCTCGGCCTGGGTATCGCGGTCAACAGCGAAACCCTGGCGCTGCTTGCCTATGTCGGCGGGCTGTCGGCCTCCAGCGGCCTGATCATCGTATCCACCCTGGCCTTGTCAGGCATGGCACTGAACCACTTGGTACTCCCCCTGTACCAGCCGCCCGCCGAAGGCAACATCTACCGCTGGCTGAAGTGGACACGCCGCGCGCTGATCGTGGCCATCATCATGGCCGGCTACGGCTTCTACCTGCTGCTCGGCGCCCAACAGGACCTGGCCAACCTGGGCATCGTCGCCTTCGTCGCCACCTTGCAGTTCCTGCCCGGCGTGCTGTCGGTGCTGTATTGGCAAACCGCCAATCGCCGCGGCTTCCTCGCCGGTTTGCTGGCTGGCATCAGCGTATGGGCCATGACCATGCTGCTGCCGCTGCTGGGCAATCTGGAAGGCTTCTACCTGCCGCTGTTCAACGTCATCTATGTGCTCGACGATGCCAGCTGGCACCTCGCAGCCATCGCCTCGCTGGCCGCCAACGTACTGGTGTTCACCCTGGTCTCGCTGTTCACCGAGGCCAGCCCCGAGGAAAAAAGCGCCGCCGAAGCCTGCGCGGTGGATAACGTGCGCCGTCCCCAACGACGCGAGCTGGTCGCCGTGTCGCCACAGGACTTTGCCGCACAACTGGCCAAGCCGCTCGGCGCCAAGACCGCCCAGCGCGAGGTGGAGCAAGCCCTGCGCGATCTGCATCTGCCGTTCGACGAAAGCCGCCCCTACGCCCTGCGCCGGCTGCGCGATCGCATCGAGGCCAACCTGTCCGGCCTGATGGGGCCGAGCGTGGCGCAGGATATCGTCGAGACCTTCCTGCCCTACAAGTCCGGCAGCGAAGGTTACGTCACCGAAGACATTCACTTCATCGAGAGCCGCCTGGAGGACTACCAGTCGCGCCTTACCGGCCTGGCCGCCGAGCTCGATGCGCTGCGCCGCTACCACCGCCAGACCTTGCAGGAATTACCGATGGGCGTCTGCTCGCTGGCCAAGGACCAGGAAATCCTGATGTGGAACCGAGCCATGGAAGAGCTCACCGACATCCCCGCACAGCGCATCGTCGGCTCGCGCCTGAGCACCCTGGCCGAGCCCTGGCAAAGCCTGCTGCAAGACTTCATCGAATGTCCCGACCAGCACCTGCATAAACAGCACCTGGCGCTCGATGGCCAGATTCGCTGGCTGAACCTGCACAAGGCGGCCATCAATGAACCGCTGGCGCCCGGTAACAGTGGCCTGGTGCTGCTGGTCGAAGACCAGACCGAAACTCAGGTGCTCGAAGACAAGCTGGTGCATTCCGAACGCCTGGCCAGCATCGGCCGTCTTGCTGCGGGGGTCGCCCACGAGATCGGCAACCCGATCACCGGTATCGCCTGCCTGGCGCAGAACCTGCGCGAAGAACGTGAGAACGATGGCGAACTGACCGAAATCAGCGGGCAGATCCTCGAGCAGACCAAGCGAGTGTCGCGCATCGTCCAGTCGCTGATGAGCTTCGCCCACTCCGGCAGCCACCAGCGCAGCGACGAGCCTGTGTGCCTGGCCGACGTGGCGCAGGATGCCATCGGCCTGCTGTCGCTGAACAAGCGCAACTTCGATATCCAGTTCTACAACCTCTGCGATCCGCAGCACTGGGCTTGTGGCGACCCACAGCGTCTGGCCCAAGTCCTGATCAACCTGCTGTCAAACGCGCGTGATGCCTCGCCCCCCGGCGGCGCCATCCGCGTACGCAGCGAGGCCAGCGAACATACCGTCGACCTGATCGTCGAGGACGAAGGCAGCGGCATTCCCAAGGCGATCATCGACCGCCTGTTCGAGCCTTTCTTCACCACCAAGGACCCCGGCGAGGGGACCGGCCTGGGCCTTGCGCTGGTCTATTCGATCGTGGAAGAGCATTATGGACAGATAACAATCGACAGCCCGGCCGACCCCGAGCGCCAACTGGGCACTCGAATTCGGGTCACCCTGCCGAGACATGTCGAGGCGACGTCCGTAGCGATGTAAACAGCGACAGAGGTGCCAATGGCACCACCGTGACCGTCGAGAGACCGAATTGATGCCACATATTCTTATCGTCGAAGACGAAACCATTATCCGCTCTGCCTTGCGCCGCCTGCTCGAACGCAACCAATACCAAGTCAGTGAAGCTGGCTCGGTACAGGAAGCCCAGGAGCGCTACAGCATTCCCACCTTCGACCTGATCGTCAGCGACCTGCGCCTGCCTGGCGCGCCGGGTACCGAACTGATCAAGCTGGCCGAAGGCACCCCGGTGCTGATCATGACCAGCTACGCCAGCCTGCGTTCGGCGGTGGACTCGATGAAGATGGGCGCGGTCGATTACATCGCCAAGCCCTTCGACCACGACGAGATGCTGCAGGCCGTGGCCCGTATTCTGCGTGATCGCCAGGAAGCCAAGAGCGCACCAGCGCCAACCACTACCAGCGGCACTCGCGGTAACACTGCCGAGAAGGCCGCGGACAACGCCAACGGCGAGATCGGCATCATCGGCTCCTGCGCTGCCATGCAGGAGCTCTACAGCAAGATTCGCAAGGTCGCGCCCACTGACTCCAATGTACTGGTGCAGGGGGAGTCCGGTACCGGCAAGGAGCTGGTCGCGCGCGCCCTGCACAACCTCTCCAGGCGCGCCAAGGCGCCGCTGATCTCGGTGAACTGTGCCGCCATTCCGGAAACCCTGATCGAGTCCGAGCTGTTCGGCCACGAGAAAGGCGCCTTCACCGGCGCAAGTGCCGGACGCGCGGGGCTGGTGGAAGCGGCTGACGGCGGCACGCTGTTCCTCGACGAAATCGGCGAGCTGCCGCTGGAAGCCCAGGCGCGACTGCTGCGCGTGCTGCAGGAAGGCGAAATTCGCCGGGTCGGCTCGGTGCAGTCGCAAAAGGTGGATGTACGCCTGATCGCCGCGACCCACCGCGACCTGAAGACCCTGGCCAAGACCGGCCAGTTTCGCGAAGACCTCTATTACCGCCTGCACGTCATCGCCCTGAAACTGCCAGCCTTGCGTGAACGCGGCAGCGACGTCAGCGAGATCGCCCAGGCCTTCCTGGTCCGCCAGTACACGCGCATGGGCCGTGAGCCACTGCGCTTCGCCCATGATGCCGAGCAGGCGATCCGCCATTACTCCTGGCCGGGCAACGTACGCGAACTGGAAAACGCCATCGAGCGAGCGGTGATTCTCTGCGAGGGCGCGGAAATTTCCGCCGACCTGCTGGGCATCGACATCGAGCTGGACGACCTGGATGACGAGGATTTCGGCTTGCCGGCGGTTGCCGGGCAAGGCGCAGGCAACAGCCATGAGCCTACCGAAGACCTGTCTCTTGAGGACTACTTCCAGCACTTCGTCCTCGAACACCAGGACCACATGACCGAAACCGAGCTGGCCCGCAAACTGGGTATCAGTCGCAAATGCCTGTGGGAACGCCGTCAGCGCCTGGGCATACCGCGACGCAAATCCGGTGTGACCAGCGGCCCTTGACGTCACGGCTGCGGTGAAAACCTGCCCGCACATGGGTTCCACAGGTTGTTACCGTTTCAATATCTCGTAACAAAGGCCGGGTCTAACGGTAACGAAAACCCGGCTTTTTTCTACCCATCCGAATACCCATAACCGCCTCAAGCCCTTGATTTACAAGGAATCGCAAAAACTGGCACGGCATCTGCTTTATCTCTGGCACAACAACAATAACAAGCAATGCCCTACACAATAAGAACAAGACGTAACGACTCCAGAACAACAAGAACAACAAGGTACGGAGGCGCAGCTAACTGATTCTTTTGGAGAGGAGTTGCCGCAAGGGGTTCGCCCCAGCGACCAGGCTGAGAACAATAAAACTGCCCTGAGGCAGCGCCGGAACTGGTTGATTAAGGCAGCATCAGCGTCCAAAGAAATCCGTTTGCTATTGGCTCCCCATTCTAGGGAGCACCCGGTAAGCCACGGCAAGCCGGGAAGGGCCGAACAACAAAAACAACAGGCCCTCAATAACAATAAAAAATAGAGCACGCACCAACTTGGGGGGGAGCTTCGGCTCCCCCAGTAGCTTCTGGTCCCAGAATCCCCGCCTGCCGCCCTTCTACACACCTTCTCCCGACACGATGCTAGAATCCGCAGCAATCATGCGGTCATCATTCCGTATGCCGTCGAAACAGGTTGCCGAAGCAGGCGCCAGCGTAGCGTTCACGGTTCGAGTGCGAATCAAGGACTGCTGCCCTCAACGCCGCGATGCCCTCCAGGCAGCACCTCGACAGCATATGGAGCAGGCCGGCCACTACACCAAACAGTGCATCCCATGCTGAAAAAGCTGTTCAAGTCTTTCCGTTCACCTCTGCGCCGTGCCCCACGCCCACGCAGCACTCCCGAAGTGCTGAGCAGCAGCCAACATCCTCTCAAGCGCAACGAGATCAGCCGTCACGCCATCAGCGTGGTCGAGCGCCTGCAGAAGGCGGGCTACCAGGCCTATCTGGTCGGTGGCTGCGTACGCGACCTGCTGCTGGATATCGACCCCAAGGATTTCGACGTGGCTACCAGTGCCACGCCCGAGCAGGTACGTGCCGAGTTCCGTAACGCACGGGTGATCGGTCGCCGTTTCAAGCTGGTCCACGTTCACTTCGGTCGAGAAATCATCGAAGTGGCGACCTTCCGCGCCAACCACCCGCAAGGCGAGGAAGAGGAAAACAGCAACCAGGCAGCCCGCCACGAAAGCGGCCGTATCCTGCGCGACAACGTCTACGGCACCCTGGAAGACGACGCTCAGCGCCGCGACTTCACCATCAACGCGCTGTACTACGACCCGACCCAGGAACACATTCTCGACTACGCCCGCGGCATGCACGACGTGCGCAACCACCTGGTACGCCTGATCGGCGACCCGGAGCAGCGTTACCTGGAAGATCCGGTACGCATGCTGCGTGCGGTGCGCTTCGCCGCCAAGCTGGACTTCGAGATCGAGAAACACAGCGCCGCACCGATTCGCCGCCTGGCCCCCATGCTGCGCGACATTCCCTCGGCGCGCCTGTTCGATGAGGTGCTCAAGCTATTCCTCGCCGGTTACGCCGAGTACACCTTCGACCTGCTGATCGAACATGACCTGTTCGCCCAGCTATTCCCGGCCAGCGGCGAGGCGCTCAAGCGCAACCCCGAGTACACCGAGAAGCTGATCCGTCAGGCTCTGATCAACACCGACGACCGCATCCACGACGGCAAGTCGGTCACACCGGCGTTCCTCTTCGCAGCCCTGCTCTGGCCTGCACTGCCAGCGCGCGTGCTGCAATTGCAGAGCAAGGGCATGCCGCCAATCCCGGCGATGCAGGAAGCCGCCTACGAGCTGATCGCCGAGCAGTGCCAGCGCATCGCCGTGCCCAAGCGATTCACCATCCCGATTCGCGAGATCTGGGACATGCAGGAGCGCCTGCCGCGACGCAGTGGCAAACGCGCCGATTTGCTGCTGGAGAACCCGCGTTTCCGCGCTGGCTATGACTTCCTCCTGCTGCGCGAACTGGCCGGCGAGGACACCGGAGGCCTGGGCGAATGGTGGACGGATTACCAAGATGCCAACGACAGCGAGCGCCGGCAGATGATTCGCGACCTCGCCGGCAAGGGCGAAAGCACCGGCAACGCGCCGCGCAAACGGCGCCGCAACAACAATCGTCGCAAACGCAGCGAAAGCGGCGGCGAATGATGGAGCGGGTCTACATCGGTCTCGGCAGCAATCTTGCCGAGCCCCTGCAGCAGTTGCGCGCAGCCTTGAACGCCATCGCCCAGTTACCGCACAGCCGCTTGCAGGCGCAGTCGTCGTTCTACATCAGCGACCCGCTCGGCCCGGCGGACCAGCCACGCTACGTTAACGCAGTGGCGGCGCTGGATACCGAGCTGGAGCCCTGGCAGCTGCTGGACGCACTGCAACGCATCGAGCAGGAGCAGGGCCGCGTGCGCAAGGCCGAGCGTTGGGGCCCGCGCACCCTGGATCTGGATATCCTGCTGTTCGGTGACCGCCTGCTCGACGACGAGCGCCTGACGGTACCGCACTACCACATGCATGCTCGCCCCTTCGTGCTCTACCCGCTGGCCGAGCTGGTCACAGAGCTGCAATTGCCGGACGGTCGCAGCCTGAGCGCCCTGCTGGACGCCTGCCCCTTCAGCGGGCTGGAACGCCTGCCGCAGTAACTGCTGTTGCTGTGGCAGCCTTAGCGCCAGCCTTCGGTTACCCTCGCCTGCTACCCGCCGTAAGGCCTCGCCAGCTCTAGCGCGGCCTTCTGCTATCGACATTGGCGGTAACGCCAGTAACAGAGCGGTAACACCCGCAATTGACTTCATGCCCACCCATCAGGACTATAGGCGTCCCGTTGCCCAGCGACGGGCGCACCTTTGATGCCAATCCAGGCCGGATTGCAGCCAGATAGAAGCGGTATACCGAGCCTGAGCGAGGACCTTTGAAATGCCTGACGTTACCCTGACCACCCTGCAAAGCCTGAAGCAGAACGGCGAAAAGATCGCCATGCTGACCGCTTATGACGCCACTTTCGCCCAGGCCTGCAGCCAGGCCGGCGCTGAAGTGCTGCTGGTCGGCGACTCCCTGGGCATGGTCTTGCAGGGGCACGACAGCACCCTGCCGGTCACCATCGACGAGATGGCGTATCACACCGCCAGCGTCAAACGCGGTAACAACGGCGCACTGATCATCTCCGACCTGCCGTTCATGGCCTATTCCACCAGCGAACAGACCCTGCTCAACAGCGCCAGGCTGATGCAGGCTGGCGCCCACATGGTCAAGCTCGAAGGTGCTGGCTGGCTGGCCGAGCCAATCCGCCTGCTGGCCGAGCGCGGCGTTCCGGTATGCGCCCACCTCGGGCTCACCCCGCAGGCAGTGAACATCCTCGGTGGCTACAAGGTCCAGGGCCGCCAGGAGGCCCAGGCACGGCAGATGCGCGCCGATGCCATGGCCCTGGAACAGGCCGGGGCCGCCATGCTGCTGCTCGAGTGCGTCCCCAGCGAGCTGGCTAGCGAGATCGCTCAAGCCGTGAAGATTCCGGTCATCGGCATCGGCGCCGGCCCTGGCACCGACGGCCAGGTACTGGTCCTGCACGACATGCTCGGCCTGTCGCTCTCGGGCCGCGTCGCCAAGTTCGTGCGTAACTTCATGGAAGGTCAGAGCAGCATCCAGGGTGCCCTGAACGCCTACGTCAAAGCCGTGAAAGACGGCAGCTTCCCCGCAGCCGAACACGGTTTCTCCGCATGAACACTGTCAAGACCCTGCGCGAGCTACGCGCCGCCGTGGCCCAGGCTCGAGCCGAGGGCAAGCAGATTGGCTTCGTGCCGACCATGGGCAATCTGCACGCTGGCCACGTTTCGCTGGTGCAAATTGCCGCCCAGCGCGCCGACTTCGTGGTCGCCAGCATCTTCGTCAACCCGCTGCAGTTCGGCGCGGGCGAGGATCTGGACAAGTACCCGCGCACACTTGCCGCCGATCAGGAAAAACTGCTGGCGGCCGGCTGCCACCTGCTGTTTCACCCGGATATCGCGGAAATCTATCCGCACGGCATGGGCGACCAGGCTCGCGTCAGCGTTCCAGGTGTCTCCGAGGGGCTGTGTGGCGCCAGCCGTCCGGGGCATTTCGAAGGCGTGGCGACCGTGGTGACCAAGCTGTTCAACATGGTCCAGCCCGATCTGGCCGTATTCGGCGAGAAGGACTACCAGCAACTGGCGGTAATCCGCGCGCTGGTGCAGGACCTGAACATGCCGATCCAGATCATCGGCGCACCGACTCAACGCGCCGAAGATGGCCTTGCCCTGTCCTCGCGTAACGGCTACCTCAGCGCAGAGCAGCGCAACGCAGCGCCGGCGCTGTATCGAGGCCTGCAAGCGATCGCCGAAGAACTGCTGCGTGGAGCCCGTGACTATGCACGGCTGATCGACGGCGCTCAGGAGCAACAACGCGCAGCGGGGTTCGTCCCCGATTACCTGGAAATTCGCAACGCAGTGACCCTGCGTCCGGCACAGGTAGATGATCGCCATCTGGTGATACTCACCGCGGCACAGCTGGGCGGCACCCGCCTGATCGACAATCTTGTGGTTGAACTGCCGAGTCAGTAGCTGCCTCCAAAGGCAGACGGTTACACTCTTAGAGGCCCGGATCGATCCGGGCCTTTGCTTTTGCGGATCAGGAGCTCCGATGGCCTACTACCAGCAGCCTCAAGACGTTACCACCCTGCCCGCCTGGCAGGCCCTGCAGCAACACCGCGCCGAAATGGCCGGATTCAGCATGCGCGAAGCCTTTGCTGCGGACTCCCGGCGCTTCCAGCGCTTTTCCCTCGATAGCTGCGGGCTGCTGCTGGATTACTCGAAGAACCTGATCGATGAACGCGGCCTGGAGCTGCTGATCCAGCTGGCTGATCAGGCCGGCCTGCACCAGTCCATCGCCGCCCTGTACAACGGCGAGCGGGTCAATGCCTCGGAAGGCCGCGCCGCGTTGCATACCGCCTTGCGCAGCCCGATCGGCCGCCGCCTGCTGCTCGATGGCAACGACATCATCCCCGAGGTCCATCGCGTCCTGAACCAGGTCACCGAGCTGGTCAGTCGCATTCACAGCGGCCTGTGGCGCGGCTACAGCGAGAAGCCGATCAAGGAAGTGGTGAACATCGGTATCGGCGGCTCCTTCCTCGGCCCGCAGCTGGTTTCCGAGGCACTGCGTCCGTTCACCCAGCGCGGAGTACGCTGCCACTACCTGGCCAATATCGACGGCAGCGAATTCCGCGAACTCACCGCCCGACTGAATCCGGAAACCACGCTGTTCATCGTCTCCAGCAAGTCTTTCGGCACCCTGGAAACCCTGAAGAACACCCTGGCCGCGCGTGACTGGTACCTGGCCATGGGCGGCCCGGAGGAGCAGTTGCACCGCCATTTCATCGCCGTGACCAGCAACCGCAAGGCCGCCATCGAGTTCGGTATCGGCGAAGAGAATATTTTCCCCATGTGGGACTGGGTCGGCGGGCGTTATTCGTTGTGGTCGGCCATTGGTTTGCCCATCGCCCTGGCCATCGGCGTGTCCAACTTCAAGGAGCTGCTGGCCGGCGCCTATGCCATGGACCAGCATTTCACCCAGGCACCGCTGGCCGAGAACATGCCGGTGCTGATGGCCCTGCTGGGCATCTGGTACACCAATTTCTGGGGTGCGCAGAGCCACGCGATCCTGCCCTACGATCACTACCTGCGTAACTTCACCAAGCACCTGCAGCAGCTCGACATGGAGTCCAACGGCAAGAGCGTGCGGCAGGACGGCGCGCCGCTGGACATCGCCACCGGCCCGGTCATCTGGGGCGGCGTCGGCTGCAACGGGCAGCATGCCTACCACCAGTTGCTGCACCAGGGCCGCTTGCTGGTACCGGCGGACTTCATCGTCCCGGTCAACAGCTACAACCCGCTATCCGATCACCACCAGTGGCTGTTCGCCAACTGCCTGTCGCAGGCCCAGGCGCTGATGCAGGGCAAGACCCGCGAAGAAGCCGAAGCCGAACTGCGTGCCAAGGGCCTGAGCGAAGACGAGGTGCAGCGCCTGGCACCGCACAAGGTGATCCCCGGCAACCGGCCGAGCAATATCCTGGTGATGAACCGCATCGCGCCATTCAACCTGGGCGCACTGGTAGCGCTGTACGAGCACAAGGTGTTCGTGCAGAGCGCTATCTGGGGCATCAACGCCTTCGACCAGTGGGGCGTGGAACTGGGCAAGGAGATGGGCAAGGAAGTCTACCAGCGCCTGACCGGCGCCAGCGACGAACCGGCCAGCGATGCTTCCACCCAGGGACTGATCGAGCATTTCCGCTCCCAGCATCGCGGCTGATCACCTGAGGGGAGTGCCGACCGGCACAACTCAACGGCAGAAGCGCTGACGATACTCCCCGGGCGTCACCCCCAGCGCCCGGGAGAATGCCTGCCTAAGGTTGTACGCGTTGCCGAAGCCGCTGCTCTGCGCCACGCGCTTGAGCGACGCCTGGCCTGCCTCCAGCAACTGGCATGCATGCTCCAGACGCAGGTGCAGCAGCAGCCTAGCGGGCGTCACCCCGAGTTCAGCTTGGCAATGACGATGCAGCGTACGCGGCGACATGTTCATGTAGGTCGCCATGCTCTCGACGTCCCAAGGGGTCACCAGAGACCTTCGCAGTTCACTCAGCAAGCCTTGCATCACGCCCCCGGCAGGAGCCTGCTGCGCCAGCAGCTCGGCGCTGAACTGCCGCTGCCCGCCTGGCCGTCTCAGGTACATAACTAGGCCCCTGGCCACCTGCAGCGAGACGTCACGCCCATGGTCCTCTTCCACCAGGCTCAGACATAGATCCATCCCTGCAGTCACCCCAGCCGAGCTGTAGAAGGTGTCATCACGGATGAACAGGCTGTCATGCAAGACCTCCACCGCTGGATACAGCCGCTGCAACAGCTCGGCATAGCGCCAGTGGGTGACCATCTTGCGCCCCGTCATCAAACCGCTCTGCGCCAGCAAGAATGCGCCTGTACACACAGAGGCGCAGCGCGCTGCCAACGAGCCGGCCTCTTCCAACCAGCGGGCGATCTGCCCTTGCTGCAAGGCACGCTGAACGCCGTATCCGCCGGCTACCAGCAATGTACAACCGGCCAGATCGTGCGGCTCGGGCACCGGTCGAGTGTCTATCGACAGCCCGCTACTGGAGGCAACCATGCCGCCATCCCACGAGACTGCCTGCAACTGATAGGCGGGCCGCGCCACCGCCGGTAGATGCTCGTCCACTGCAGCGAACACGTCCGCAGGCCCGGTGGCATCGAGCAACTGGAACTCGGGAAACACCAATAACAGGACCCTGTGAGTCATCGTTTTTCCGTCACCAATGGCAGGTTTTCACTCATTTATGACATATGCGCCAACCACACACACGACAAACTGCCCGCCTCTTGCAGCCAAAGGAGCGACCTCATGTACAGAAAATGGCCAATCGCTGGCTTGCAGGGCCTGCTGTGCTTCGCCGGTTATGCACACGCCACTGATGAGCGACTGCCCGCCTACCAGCCACGCTTCGAGCGTGAACAGCCTGTGGTGGTGGTGCTCGCACAGAACCAGATGACGGAACTGACGGACTTCGTCGTGCCACTCGGCGTCCTGCGGCGCGCGGGCGTGACCAAGGTACTGGCGGTGGCGACCGATCCGGGCACAGTGCAGTTGATGCCGGCGCTCAGCTTGCGAGCAGAAGCCAGCATTGACGAGTTTCAGCGCCAGTTTCCGCAAGGCGCCGATTACCTGATCGTGCCCGCCGTACATGACAGCCAGGAGCCCCGATTGCTGGACTTCATCAGGCAGCAGGCGGCGCTAGGCGCCAACGTCATCGGCATCTGCGACGGCGTGCTGCCACTGGCTTATGCAGGCCTGCTGGACGGACGTCGCGCCACCGGTCACTGGTACTCGCGTGAGCAGCGCCTGAGCGATTTTCCCACCACCCTGTGGCAGGAAAATCGGCGCTACGTGGTAGACGGCCGACTGATGACCACCGCAGGTGTCAGCACAGCCCTGCCAGCCTCACTCGCGCTGCTCGAAGCCATTGCCGGCACGCCCAAGGCGAGCGCACTGGCACAGGAACTCGGTGTCCGCGACTGGTCCCCGCAACATGACAGCGAGGTGTTCACCCTTGGCAGCCAAGGCTACCTGACTGCAGCAGGTAACTACCTGGCGCGCTGGAAGCACGAAACCTTTGCCGTCGCCTTGCACCCCGGCATGGACGAAATCAGCCTGGCGTTGCGCGTGGACTCCTGGGCACGCACCTTTCGCACCGAGGTGCAGGGCATGGCCCGTGAGCCAGTACTCAGTGCCAGCGGGCTGGAGTTCATACCGCAACGCACCGAGGCCAAGAAGTTGCCGGAGCTGCCGGGAGGCGCCACGACGGCCATGCAGGCACTCGATGAAGCGCTCACAGCCATTGCCGGTCGCTACGGTGCGTCGACCCGCAGTCTGGTCGCCGCACAGCTCGAATACCGGCCTCAGGAGCAAGCTCGGCAGCATATGGAAATGCTTAAGCCTTGAACCAAGCGCCTGCTTGGGTGCACCCTTGTGAGCGTTGCGGACAAACAATTACAAGGACCCCGCCATGTTCGAGATCACCCGCCATCCCGTGCAAGATGCCGTGCGTCAGCGCGCGCATCTTGATAACGACGCCTACCTGCGTCTGTACCAGCAGTCCGTCGAGCAGCCCGATACTTTCTGGGCCGAGCAGGCCAAGGCCTTCCTCGACTGGTTCAAACCCTGGGATCAGGTGCACGCCAGCGACCTCAAGCAGGGCCGCGCCGAGTGGTTCAGGGGCGGCAAACTCAACGTCGCCTACAACTGCATCGATCGTCACCTGGAAAAACGCGGCGAACAGATCGCCATCATCTGGGAAGGCGACAATCCCGCCGAATCCGCGCACATCACCTACAACAAGCTGCACCACAACGTCAGCCGCCTGGCCAACGTGCTCAAGCGCCGCGGGGTGAAGAAAGGAGACCGGGTATGCATCTACATGCCGATGATTCCCGAGGCGGCCTACGCCATGCTCGCCTGCGCGCGCATCGGCGCCGTGCATTCGGTGGTATTCGGCGGCTTCTCCCCGGACGCCCTGCGTGACCGCATCCTCGACGCCGACTGCCGCACCGTGATCACCGCCGATGAAGGCGTGCGCGGCGGCAAGTACATCCCGCTGAAGGCGAACGTCGACAAGGCCCTGCAGAGCTGCCCGGACGTATCCACCGTGGTGGTGGTCGAGCGCACCCAGGGCGACGTCGCTTGGGTCGAAGGCCGTGATCTCTGGTATCACCAGGCGCTCAAGGAAGTCGACGCCGATTGCCCGGCCGAGCCGATGGACGCCGAAGACCCGCTGTTCATCCTCTATACCTCCGGCAGCACCGGCAAACCCAAGGGCGTGCTGCACACCACCGGTGGCTACCTGCTCGGCGCGGCGATGACCCACAAGTACGTGTTCGACTACCACGAGGGCGACATCTACTGGTGCACCGCCGATGTCGGCTGGGTCACCGGACACAGCTACATCGTCTACGGCCCGCTGGCCAATGCCGCCACCACCCTGATGTTCGAGGGCGTACCGAACTACCCGGACGCCTCGCGCTTCTGGCAGGTGATCGACAAGCACCAGGTCAACACCTTCTACACCGCACCAACCGCTCTGCGCGCGCTGATGCGCGAGGGCGAAGGCCCGGTCAAGGCCACCTCGCGCTCGAGCCTGCGCCTGCTCGGCACCGTGGGTGAGCCGATCAACCCGGAAGCCTGGGAATGGTATTTCCACGTAGTCGGCGACACGCGCTGCCCCATCGTCGACACCTGGTGGCAGACCGAAACCGGCTCCATCCTGATCACCCCACTGCCCGGAGCCACTGACCTCAAGCCCGGCTCGGCCACCCGCCCCTTCTTCGGCGTGCAGCCGGTGCTGCTGGATGAACAGGGCAAGGAAATCGATGGCCCCGGCAGCGGCGTGCTGGCGATCAAGGCGAGTTGGCCGAGCCAGATCCGCAGCGTCTACGGCGACCATCAGCGCATGGTCGACACCTACTTCAAACCCTACCCCGGCTACTACTTCACCGGCGACGGTGCACGCCGCGACGAGGACGGCTACTACTGGATCACCGGCCGTGTCGACGATGTGATCAACGTTTCCGGACACCGCATCGGCACCGCCGAGGTGGAAAGCGCCCTGGTGCTGCACGATGCCGTGGCCGAAGCCGCCGTGGTCGGCTACCCGCATGACGTGAAAGGCCAGGGCATCTACGCCTACGTCACCCTGATGAACGGCCAGGAACCCTCCGACGAGCTGAAGAAGGACCTGCTGACCCTGGTCGGCAAGGAGATCGGCAGTTTCGCCAAGCCGGAGCTGATCCAGTGGGCGCCAGGTCTGCCCAAGACCCGCTCGGGCAAGATCATGCGCCGCATCCTGCGCAAGATCGCCTGCAACGAGCTGGAAAACATGGGCGACACCTCGACCCTGGCCGACCCGAGCGTGGTCGACAGCCTGACCGAGCAGCGCCTCAACCGCTGAGCTTCGCGCCCGGCCCGAAAGGGCCGGGCGCATCTTGTCTTGCGCCGGCCAAGCGCCGAAACTGCGCGCCATGGAAAGCCTACGTCGTCAGATCGAAAAACAGGTGCACAGCCTCACCGGCGCCTCGCTGGGCGTACTCGACCTCGACCAGCCACGAGGAGATGCCGGCCTGTTCGGCCCCGAGTCGATGGTCTGGGAAGTACACGCCGACTTCACCGCGATGATGGTCGGGGGCATCTCCGCCCTGCTCCTGCAGATGCTTCACCCACTGGCACTGGCCGGCGTTTGGGATCACTCCACCTTTCGCCAGGACATGCTCGGCCGCCTGCGCCGCACCAGCCTGTTCATCGCCGGCACCACCTATGGCGGCCTGCATGATGCCGGACAACTGATCGACAAGGTGCGCCGCATCCACCTGCAGGTGGTCGGCCACGCACCGGACGGCCGACCTTATAGCGCCAGCGATCCCGAGCTGTTGACCTGGGTGCACGTTTCCGAGGTCAGCCAGTTTCTCGCCGGCTACCTGCGCTACGTCGACCCGCAACTACCCATGGCCGAGCAGGATCGCTACTACCGCGAAGTCGCGTTGATCGCCGAACTACTGGGCGCGCAGGACGTCCCCAAATCGGCTCAGGCCGTCGACGGCTATCTGCAGCGCATGCGCCCGCAGCTGCTGTGCGATGAACGCACCTGCGAAGTGGTGCGGCTGCTACATAGCGCACCGATGCCCAGCATCCTCGCCAAGCCCTTCGGTGGCCTGATGATGCAGGCAGGCGTCGACCTGCTGCCGGACTGGGCCAGCGACCTGCTCGGCGAACACCAGGCCGCCTGGCGCCGCCCACTGATCCGCGCCAGCGTGCAGCGCACCGCCAATCTGCTGCGCTGGGCGATTCGTAATAGCGCAGCACAGCGCGCCCACCGTCGTTTAGCGCCGCGCCCGTAGGCCACCGTCCCACGTCCATCGCCCGCGGCTTTTCTTGATAAACTTGCACCTCCTTTCTCCGAGACGCCGCGCATGCCCTCTCTTGACCAGGCGCTGCGCGCCGCCCTCGACGCTCGCCAGAACCTGCTGGCCGAACTGCACGCACAAGGCACCGACTGCTACCGATTGTTCCACGGTAGCCAGGAAGGTGCGCCAGGCCTGACCGTCGACCGCTATGGTCCGCAGTTGCTGGTGCAAAGCTTTCATCAGCCGCTGCAACCTGACGACCTGCAGACCATCGCCAGCCGCATCGAAGCCCATCTTGGCCAAGCCTTGCTGTTGATCTACAACGACCGCTCCAGGGGTAACTCGCGCATCGACCGCGACCCGACTCTATTCCAGGCCAGCGATGCGGCCCTGGAGGACATGGTCGGGCACGAATGGGGCCTGAACTACCGAGTTCGCGGCCGCCATGCCGGGCAGGATCCACTGCTGTTTCTCGACCTGCGTAACACCCGCGGCTGGATCAAGGCCAACAGTGCCGGCAAATCCGTGCTCAATCTGTTCGCCTACACCTGCGGCGTCGGCCTATGCGCCGCAGCAGGTGGCGCGCGCGAGGTGGTCAATCTGGACTTCGCTCAGGGCAACCTGGCCGTAGGCCGTGAGAATGGTGCGCTGAATCCAGAGCTACCAGCCATGCAGTTCATTCAGTCCGACTATTTCCCGGCCATTCGCCAACTGGCCGACCTGCCGATCACCAGCCGCCGCGGACAGAAACTGCCGAGCTATCCGCGCCTGCAACCGCGCCAGTTCGACCTGGTCTTCCTCGATCCGCCGGCTTGGGCCAAGAGCGCCTTCGGTACGGTCGATCTGCTGCGCGATTATCAAAGCCTGCTCAAACCGGCGCTGCTGGCCACTGCCGAAGGCGGCACGCTGGTGTGCTGCAACAATCTGGCAAAGGTGGAGATGAGCGACTGGCGCACGCAGGTGCTGCGCTGTGCCGAGAAGCTCGGCCGCCCGGTGCAGGATTGCCAGGTCATCGCCCCAGCCTCGGATTTCCCTTCCACGGACGGCAACCCGCCGCTGAAAACGCTGGTTCTGCACCTCTGAACCGGGACTTACGCGCAATCTGGATGCGGCGATAACGACCGGAACCGAACCGTCGTGCCATACTCCAAGTCGTCTCCTCGTCTGGATAGATGACGCCAAGCCATGCCCAAAGGACTGAAGCGCGCGCTGAGCGCACTGTTGATCGCAGTTTTTCTCTATAGCCTGATCGGTTTTCTGATTTTGCCGGGCATCGCCCTGCGCATCGCCAACCAGCAGTTGGCGCAATACGCCGCGGTGCCTGCGTCGCTGCAACGCGTGCAGCTCAACCCTTTCACCCTCGAACTCAGCCTCTGGGGGCTACGTATCGGCGAGAGCGGCCAGGAGCAGTTAAGCTTCCAGCGTCTGTACGCCAACCTGCAAAGCGACAGCCTGTGGAGCGGAGCCCTGCACCTGAGCGATATCGAACTGGATGGCGCACGTAGCGAAATCCTCTTCGCCAAGGACGGTACGCTCAACCTTACCCAGCTGTTCCGCCTACCGCAGACTCAGGCCGAACCCAAGGCCGAAAGCAGCGGGCCCTTCCCTCTACGCATCGACAGCATTCGCCTGCGGGAGAAAGCCCTGCGCTTCCAGGATCTACGCCCCAGCGAGCCAGTGGAGTTCGCCTACGACTCACTCGACCTGGAGCTGCACAACCTCAGCACCCTGGCCGGCGACAACGCGCGGATGACCATGACCGCCAGTGGCCCTCACGGGGCACGGATCGACTGGCGCGGTCAGGTCAGCCTGACGCCCATCACCTCCAGTGGCAGCTTGAACGTCAGCGACGGCCGCCTGAGCACCTTCTGGCCTTACGTACGCGACGCACTGCCACTGGTGCTCAAGGAAGGCCAGGTCGATCTCAGCAGCGACTACCAACTCGACCTGTCCAGCGGTACCGAGCTGCAACTGAGCAAGGTCAAGGTGCAGTTGGCCCCCTTCGCCATCGACGACCCGCAAGGCAAACCGCTGGTACGCCTGCAACGCCTGGATATCGACAACACCAGCCTCGACCTGGCCAAGCAGCAGGTGGTGGTCGGCCAGGTGCGCAGCCAGGGTCTGGAGGCCTGGGCTGCGCGCGAAGCCGACGGCCAGCTGGACTGGCAGAAGCTGTTCGCCAAACCAGAAAGCGCCAAGAGCGAAACTGCCGAAGCCGCGGAGCAGCCCGACGAGAGCAAGCCCTGGCAGGTGCTGCTACAGGATGTGCAACTGCGTGACTACAAGGCCCACCTGGCCGATCGTGTACCGCAGCAGGAAGTGGCCGTGGATGTCGGGCCACTGAACCTCGACCTGACGAATTTCGACAGTCTCGGCGACAAGCCTTTCGACCTCAGGCTCGACAGTGGCCTGGGCAGCCAGGGCAAGCTGCAGGCAGCCGGCCAGGTGCAGTTGAGCCCGACCTCTGCTCGGCTCAAGGTCGCCACCCAGGACATCGACCTGCGCCTGGCGCAAGCCTACCTGAGCCCCTTCATTCGCCTGGAACTGCGCAGTGGCCTGCTCGGCAGTGACCTCGAGGTGCAGCTCAAGAGCACCGAGCCGCTGGCGCTCAGCGTCTCCGGTAACGCCAGGGTCGACCAGTTGCACACCCTGGATACCCTGCGTGAGCGCGATTTCGTGCGTTGGAAGCAGGTACGGGTCAATGACCTCGACTACCGCCACGGCGAAAGCCTCGCCATCGAACGCATCGAGCTGGATCAGCCTTACGCGCGCTTCGTGATCAACGAGAACCTGACCACCAACGTCAGCGAACTGGTCGTACCGCAGCCGGCGACCCCGAGCGAGACCAAGGCTGATGCCGGCAAGCCGCTGGCGATTCGTATTGGCGGCGTCGCCATCAATGACGGCTCGGCCAACTTCGCCGACTTCAGCCTGACGCCCAGCTTCGCCACTGCCATCCAGCAAATGAACGGGCGCATCGGCGTGCTCGACAACCAGAAGCCGCAAGCCGCCAGCGTCGACATTCAGGGCAAGGTCGACCGTTATGCGCCGATGAGCATCAAGGGCAAGCTGACGCCGTTCGATCCCCTCAACAGCCTGGATATCGCCACCAGCTTCAAGAACGTCGAACTGACCACCATCACCCCCTATTCCGGCAAATTCGCCGGTTATCGCATCCGCAAGGGTCGCCTCAACCTCGACCTGCACTACCGCATCGAGAAAGGCCAGCTCAATGCCGAGAACAAGGTGCTGGTGGAAAACCTGCAACTAGGCGAACGGGTCGACAGCCCGGATGCCGTCGATCTGCCGATTCGCCTGGCGGTGGCGCTACTCAAGGACACCCAGGGCCGTATCGCCATCGAGCTGCCGGTGCAGGGCGACCTGAACAACCCCGAATTCAGCGTCATGCCCATCGTCTGGCAAACGCTGCGCAATCTGGTGTTGCGCACAGCCCAGGCGCCATTCAAGTTCATCGCCGGGCTGGTTGGCGGCAGCAATGTCGATCTCAGCACCGTACCATTCAACGCCGGGTCGGCTGAACTGGAAGGCGACGCACGCCAGGCACTGGACACCCTGGCCAAGGCCCTCGAGGAACGCCCCAATCTGCGCCTTGAGGTAGAGGGCCAGGCCGCGCAGAGCACCGATGGCCCGCTGCTGGCCGAACAGCGCCTGCAGCGCGAATTCCGCGAGGGCTGGTACAAGGTGCTGCAACGCCGCGGAGACAAGGTGCCCGCCAGCCCCGATGAGCTGACGGTCGACGAAGATGAGCAGGCCGCGTTGCTCGAAGGCATCTATCGCACCCGCCTCAAGCAGCAGCCGCCTGCTGAGTGGGCCGAACTGAACAGCGAACAGCGCCAGCAGAACATGCGCAAGGCGGTGCTGGACTCCTGGGCTCAGAGCAAGCTGCTGTTGCGGCAACTGGCTCAGCAACGCGCTGCAACGATCAAGGATTATCTGGTGGAACAGGGCGGGCTGTACGATGAGCGCGTCTACCTGATCGATGCCAACCTGGGCGAGCCCGAAGCCGATGGCCGCGTGCTCACCACCCTGCACCTGGACAGCCAATGATCATCCGCCGCTTCTCCCTCATCATGCTTGCCTCCCTGGCTGCCGGCCTGCTCAGCACGACCGCGCAAGCCGACACGTTGCGCTGCGGCAGTGCCCTGGTCAGCCTGGGTGACCGCCCGTTCGAGGTCGAACGCAAATGTGGCGCACCGGTGCATCGCGATCCGGTCGGTTACACCCTGGGCTCCTACGACCGCCGCGAATACATGATCGAGGAATGGGTCTACGGTCCGAGCAACGGCATGCTCAGCATCCTGCGCTTCGAAGGCAATCGTCTGGTTGCCATCGAACGTCGTCGCGAACGCTGAACCGGAGACTGTCATGCGCAAACCTGGCTATCTGTTGATGCTGCTTTGCCTACCGCTGATGGCCGAGGCGTCCTCGACCTACCGCTGCGGCAGCTCACTGGTCAGCACCTCGGCGCCTAGCGCAGAGGTGCTTAGCAAATGTGGCGAGCCCGCCAGTCGCGATTTTCTCGGCTACAAGGAAGTGGTCGACAGTTATGGCTTTCGTAACGAAGTGAGTGTCGAGGAGTGGATCTACGGCCCTCGAAGCGGCATGTACCACTTCCTGCGTTTCGAGGGTGGCCGCCTAACCGAGATACGCAGCAAACGCGGCAGTTGATGCATCGCCGCAGTTGCGGCTCCAGTTAACCCCGCATAAAAATCAAGGCCCCGCCGGTCACACCGGCGGGGCCTTCTAGCATCCGTGCCTGTCGCTATCCGTGCTCAGGCGTCCATGTCTGCAGCATCCGTGCTGATATGACATCCGTATCTGAAGCGATCCGTACTCGTTCGGCGTCCGTACCAGGCAATCCGTGCTTAGAGCTTGTCGCTGAAGTCGCGCAGCTCTTGCTGGGCCTTTTCCTTGGTCCAGCCGTAACGTTCTTGCAGCTTGCCAGCCAGGTATTCGCTGTGGCCCTCGGCGACGTCCAGGTCGTCATCGGTCAGGTTGCCCCAACGCTCCTTGATGCGACCGTTGAGCTGCTTCCATTTGCCTTTGATGATGTCGCTATTCATGGTCATTCTCCCAGTGACAGAAGGTGAGGCCGGGCGCTAACCCGGCCGGCTCGGCTATCAGTCAGCGGTTTTCAGGGCATCGGCGGAAACGTCACGCACACCCTCGATTTCCTTGGTCTTGGCGATGGCAAGCTCACGCTCGGCATCGGTCGCCACTACACCGGACAGGGAAACCACGCCCTGGTTGGTCTCGACCTTGATGTCCAGCGCACTGAGGTCCGAGTCAGCAACGAAAGTGGACTTCACTTTGCTGGTGATCCAGGTGTCGGATACCGCCTGCTCGGCTTTATCCACGGTGTCATTGGCCGCCAGCATGGTCGGCTCTGCGGCGAAAGCGGTCGAGGCCAGAGACATGCTCAGCACGGCAGCGGTCAGGGTGGTAGCGGCAAAACGGTTGATTGGCTGTTTCATGATTCGACTCCTGTACATTCCAGACAATCTGCAAACCAACTCCTGGCTGCAGGTTCACCAGTACTATCGCAAGCGCTGTGCCAGTTTTTAAAAAACTTATAAATCCTTTAAAAACAATAACTTAGAAATTAATCAAAGAAGGCTTTTAATTGCATTTCGCCGAGTCTGAAAAAATCTCTCGGGCAATTTGCATGATCTTTAGGTACTGCCGTACAGGACATGTCCCAAGACGAAAAGAGGTCGAGCGAAGGTCATCCGTGAAAGGAACAAGCAAAGTGCCTGGCAGCTACGCAAGACGAGGCGAGAACGTCCCCGCTGACGCTACACCCCGCGCCCGCGGGCGCAGCGAGAGAATCCCCCTAAAACCTGGCGGACGGGCACAAAAAAGGGCTCCCGCGGGAGCCCTTCTGGTTCGAATAGGCTAACCGTGCTTAGACCCCGGAGGCCTCGGCAGCGGCTACGTCCTTGATCGACAGCTTGATACGGCCGCGGTTGTCCACGTCCAGTACCAGTACCTTCACTTCCTGACCTTCTTTCAGTACGTCGGTGACCTTCTCCACGCGCTGATCGCTCAGCATGGAGATGTGCACCAGACCGTCCTTGCCTGGCAGGATGTTGACGAAGGCGCCGAAGTCGACGATGCGCTCGACCTTGCCGACGTAGATCTTGCCGATCTCGGCTTCGGCGGTGATGGCCAGAACGCGCTGCTTGGCAGCCTCAGCGGCTTCCTTGGTTTCGCCGAAGATCTTGATCGAACCGTCGTCCTCGATATCGATCGACGCCTTGGTCTCTTCGCAGATGGCGCGAATGGTGGCGCCGCCCTTGCCGATGACGTCGCGGATCTTGTCCTGGTCGATCTTCATCGCCAGCATGGTCGGAGCGTTGGCCGACAGCTCGCTGCGCGACTGGGCGATGACCTGGTTCATCTGGCCGAGGATGTTCAGACGGGCTTCCAGCGCCTGCTCCAGCGCCTGCTCCATGATTTCTTCGGTGATGCCCTGGATCTTGATGTCCATCTGCAGCGCGGTAACACCCTTGGCGGTACCGGCTACTTTGAAGTCCATGTCGCCCAGGTGATCTTCGTCACCGAGGATGTCGGTCAGAACGGCGAACTTCTCACCTTCCAGTACCAGACCCATGGCGATACCAGCAACCGGCGCCTTCATCGGTACACCGGCGTCCATCAGGGCCAGCGAAGCGCCGCAGACCGAAGCCATGGAGGAAGAACCGTTGGACTCGGTGATTTCCGAAACCACGCGGATGGTGTACGGGAATTCGTCGGCGCTCGGCAGCATGGCGGCAACGCCACGACGGGCCAGACGGCCGTGGCCGATTTCGCGGCGACCGGTAGCGCCCATGCGACCACACTCACCGACCGAGTACGGCGGGAAGTTGTAGTGCAGCATGAAGGGGTCTTTCTTCTCGCCTTCGAGGGTGTCCAGCAGTTGCGCGTCGCGAGCGGTACCGAGGGTGGCAACGACCAGCGCCTGAGTTTCGCCACGGGTGAACAGCGCCGAGCCGTGAGTCTTGTCCAGTACACCGACTTCGATGTTCAGGCCACGCACGGTACGGGTGTCACGACCATCGATACGCGGCTTGCCGTTGACGATGTTCTCGCGCACGGTGCGGTATTCGATTTCGCCAAAGGCTTCCTTGACTTCGGCAGCGGACGGTGCGCCTTCGTCGTTGGCAAGCTTGGCCACGACTTGATCACGCAGTTCGCCCAGACGCGCATAACGGTCCTGCTTGACGGTGATGGTGTAGGCCTGGGAAATCGCCTCGCCGAATTCGCCACGGATGGCGTTCAGCAGAGCAGTATTTTCCGGCTTCGGCTGCCAGTCCCAGGTCGGCTTGCCAGCTTCGGCAGCCAGTTCGGCGACAGCCTGGATGACAACCTGGAATTCTTCATGGGCAAACAGCACGGCGCCCAGCATCTGGTCTTCGGTCAGCTCTTTGGCTTCCGATTCGACCATCAGCACGGCGTCCTTGGTACCGGCGACGACCATGTCCAGGCTCGAGGCCTTGAGCTGCTCGTAGTTCGGGTTCAGCAGGTAGCCGGTTTCCGGATGGAAGGCGACGCGCGCGGCGCCGATCGGACCGTTGAATGGGATACCGGAGATGGCCAGGGCAGCCGAGGTGCCGATCATCGCAGCGATGTCCGGATCGGTCTTCTTGCTGGTGGAAACCACGGTGCAGATGACCTGCACTTCGTTCTGGAAGCCTTCCGGGAACAGCGGACGGATCGGACGGTCGATCAGGCGCGAGGTCAGGGTTTCTTTCTCGGAAGGACGCGCTTCACGCTTGAAGAAACCGCCAGGGATCTTGCCGGCTGCGTAGGTCTTTTCCTGATAGTGCACGGAGAGCGGGAAGAAGCCCTTGCTCGGGTCGGCGCTCTTGGCGCCGACCACGGTGACCAGCACGCTGACGTCGTCATCGACGGTGACCAGCACGGCGCCGGAGGCCTGACGGGCGATACGGCCAGTCTCGAGGGTAACGGTCGACTGACCGAACTGGAATTTCTTGATTACCGGGTTCACGGTGTTTTCCTTCTCTTTGTTGCCTTGGGGGAAATTGGAAAGAGGCGCGGGAGTCGGACCCGGTGCATCCCTCGAAAAGCCAAAAGCTGGAAGCCCAGCGCCACGAGGTGAGGATCACTCCTCACTCGCGACGCCGAACTCCCAGCTTCCAACTTGTGCAGCTCGCGTCTATTAACGACGCAGGCCCAGGCGACCGATCAGGGCGCTGTAACGACTGGTGTCTTTACCCTTCAGGTAGTCCAGCAGCTTGCGGCGCTGGTTAACCATACGGATCAGACCACGACGGCTGTGGTGATCCTTACCGTTGGCCTTGAAGTGACCTTGCAGCTTGTTGATGTTGGCGGTCAGCAGGGCTACCTGCACTTCCGGGCTACCGGTATCGCCTTCAGCTTGCTTGTAGTCGTTAACGATCTGGGCTTTTTCTTCAACGCTGAGTGCCATGTTGGCTTCCTCTCATCTGGAAACTGCCGAAGCAGTCTCAATAGGCCGGGAATCGCTTCCCGTGTTTTAAAAAGAGGAATGACCGTGCCTACTAACAGCCACCCTCGCAGCACCTGATGCCGACAACATCGGCGCCAGGCTTTCAGCCGTTACGGCCGAATCTGTCGGTGCTACGCACCGGTATAAATCAATCGACGCGGGGCAACACGCCCATCGTCACTCACTTCACCGATCCCGATGAAGCGACCATTGTGATCCTGCACCCGCACCATACCGAACTTCGGCGCTTCAGGTGCCCGCACCGGCTGACCTTGCAGCCAGTAGAACGCACTGTGCTCGGAAAACTGCAGCAGCGGCCAATCCAGCAGGCCACTGTCGACCGGCTGCAGAAAGCGATCGAGCGCTTCGCTGCCACCTTCAGCATGCACCGCTTCCAGCTCTTCGAGCGTCACGGTACGCGCCAGATCGAACGGGCCGGCCTTGGTACGGCGCAGTTCAGCGACGTGCGCGCCGCATCCGAGCAATTGGCCAAGGTCTTCGACCAGGGTCCGAATGTAGGTCCCTTTGCTGCAATCCACCGACAAGCGGGCCTGCTCGGCCTCGAGGGCGAGCAATTCCAGGCGCGCAATAGTAACAGAACGCGCCTCGCGCTCCACTACTTCACCTGCACGAGCCAGCTTGTACAAAGGCTGACCATCCTTCTTCAGGGCCGAGTACATTGGAGGTATCTGTTTGATTTCTCCACGAAAACGCGGCAGCAGAGCCTCGATTTCGCTGCGACCAACGGTCACCGGGCGGCGCTCGAGCACATCACCCTCGGCATCGCCGGTGGTGGTGGTCACGCCCAGTTGCGCCACGGTCTCGTACGCCTTGTCGGCATCGAGCAGGTACTGGGAAAACTTGGTCGCCTCGCCGAAACACAGCGGCAACACACCGGTCGCCAGCGGATCGAGGCTACCCGTATGCCCGGCCTTCTCGGCATTGAGCAACCAGCGCACCTTTTGCAGGGCTGCGTTGGAAGTGAAGCCGCGCGGCTTGTCGAGCAGGATGATGCCATCGACCTTGCGGCGAATACGTTTGACCTGCGCCACGCTTAACCCTCGCTGCCGTCCTGATGCTTGCGGTCTTCCGCCACCGCGCGCTCGATCAGCGCCGACAGCTCGGCGCCGCGACGAATGCTGGCGTCGTACTGGAAGTGCAATTGCGGGATGGTGCGCACTTTCATCGACTTGCCCAGCAGCATGCGCAAGTAACCCGCTGCCTCGCCGAGGATCTCCAGGTTGAGCTTGATCTGCTCGGCATCGTCGTCCTTGCCCATCACGGTGATGAACACCTTGGCATGGGAAAGGTCGCGACTCACGTCGACCGCAGTGATGGTTACCAGACCCAGGCGTGGGTCCTTGATCTCGCGCTGGATCAGTACCGCCAGCTCACGCTGCATCTGATCACCGATACGCTGGGTACGGCTGTAATCTTTGGCCATTTCTTACTTACCTTTCCTTCGTCTGCAGCCTAGCCGGCAGCGGACGTAAAAGCGGCAAACGCCCGGCCGCGCTTGAGCGGGGCCGGGCGTTGCATGATCGGGATGTCGCGCTTACAGGCTGCGCGCCACCTGGACCTTCTCGAACACTTCGATCTTGTCGCCGACCTTGACGTCGTTGTAGCTCTTCACGCCGATACCGCACTCCATGCCGTTACGCACTTCAGCGACGTCGTCCTTGAAGCGACGCAGCGATTCCAGCTCGCCTTCGAAGATCACCACGTCCTCGCGCAGTACGCGGATCGGACGGTTGCGGTAGACGGTGCCCTCGATGACCATGCAGCCAGCGACAGCGCCGAACTTCGGCGAACGGAACACGTCACGCACTTCGGCGGTGCCCAGGATGTTCTCGCGAACATCGCTGCCGAGCATACCGGTGAGCGCTTTCTTGACGTCTTCGATGATGTCGTAGATGACGTTGTAGTAGCGCATGTCGAGGCCTTCGGACTCGACGATCTTGCGTGCACCAGCGTCAGCACGGACGTTGAAGCCGAACAGTACGGCATTCGAAGCCAGCGCCAGGTTGGCATCGGATTCGGTGATACCACCGACGCCGCCACCGACCACACGCACTTGCACTTCGTCGTTGCCCAGGGTGCTGAGCGAGCCTTGCAGAGCTTCCAGAGAACCGCGAACGTCGGCCTTGAGCACGATGTTGAGGGTTTTCTTCTCTTCCTGGCCCATGTTCTCGAAGATGTTTTCCAGCTTGCCGGCGTGGGCGCGAGCCAGTTTGACCTCGCGGAACTTGCCCTGACGGAACAGCGCAACTTCGCGGGCCTTCTTCTCGTCGGCCACGACCATCATCTCGTCGCCGGCATCCGGGGTGCCGTCCAGGCCGAGGATCTCGACCGGGATCGACGGACCGGCTTCCTTGATCGGTTTGCCGTTCTCGTCGAGCATGGCACGCACACGACCATAGTTGACGCCAACCAGCACCATGTCGCCCTGACGCAGGGTACCGTCCTGAACCAATACGGTAGCGACCGGGCCACGGCCCTTGTCCAGGCGCGACTCGACCACGACACCACGACCGGGAGCGGTCGGAGTGGCTTTCAGCTCGAGAACCTCGGCCTGCAGCAGCACGGCTTCGAGCAGTTCGTCGATACCGGTACCGGCCTTGGCGGAAACCGGGACGAAGGGAGCGTCGCCGCCCCACTCTTCCGGGATCACGTCCAGCGCAGCCAGGCCGTTCTTGATGTTGTCCGGATTGGCTTCCGGCTTGTCCATCTTGTTCACCGCAACCACGATCGGCACGCCAGCTGCTTTCGCGTGCTGCACGGCTTCCTGGGTCTGCGGCATCACGCCATCGTCAGCGGCGACGACGAGGATGACGATGTCGGTGGCCTTGGCACCACGGGCACGCATCTGGGTGAACGCGGCGTGACCGGGCGTATCGAGGAAGGTGACCATGCCGCGATCGGTTTCCACGTGGTAGGCACCGATGTGCTGGGTGATACCACCCGCTTCACCGGAAGCCACCTTGGCACGACGGATGTAGTCGAGCAGCGAAGTCTTACCATGGTCGACGTGACCCATTACGGTCACTACCGGCGCACGAGACATCGCCTCACCTTCGAACTTCAGCGACTCGGCCAGGGAATCTTCCAGCGCGTTGTCGCTGACCAGCTTGACCTTGTGGCCCAGCTCTTCGGCGACCAGCTGTGCAGTTTCCTGATCCAGTACCTGGTTGATGGTGGCAGGCGAGCCCATCTTGAACATGAACTTGATGACTTCAGCGGCCTTCACCGACATCTGCTGGGCCAGTTCGCCCACGGTGATGGTCTCGCCAATCGACACTTCACGCACCACCGGACCGGCCGGAGCCTGGAAGCCGTGCTGGTTGCGCTTCTTCATCTTGGCCTTGCCGCGACCACCACGACGGAAGCCATCGCTCTCTTCGTCGACACTGCGCGGCGCGACACGCGGAGCCGGTGCCTTTTCCTTGAGGGTCGGACGGTGCTGCGCGTGCTTGCGATCACGACGCTCGTCTTCGTCGCTACGCGCCTTCTCGGGACGGCGCACTTCTTCTTTCTTGCGCTCGGCGTCGACAACCGGAGCAGCAGCGACCACAGGCTCGCTGGCCGGGGCCGGAGCAGCAGCGGGAGCTTCGGTAGCGGCGGCGGCAGCCTGACGCTTGGCCTCTTCTTCGGCCTTGCGCTTGGCTTCTTCCTCGGCTTTCAGACGCTCGGCCTCGGCAGCTGCCTGTTGAGCTTCCAGCTCACGCTGTTTCTCAGCCTCGAGCTCTTCCGGGCTGCGCTTGACGAAGGTCTTCTTCTTGCGCACTTCAACGCTGATGGTTTTGCTGCCAGCAACCTTGAGGGTGCTGGTGGTCTTGCGCTGCAAGGTGATCTTGCGCGGCTCTTCGACCTTGTCGCCGTGACTGCTCTTGAGATGGGCCAACAGCGCCTGCTTCTCGCTATCGGTCACTACCTGTTCGGCACTGCTGTGGGACAGGCCGGCCTCACGCATCTGCTGCAGCAGGCGCTCAACCGGAGTGTCGACCACTTTGGCCAGTTCTTTAACCGTGACTTGCGTCATGCATCTTTCTCCTCAGGCCGCAACCGCTTATTCGAACCAGTGGGCTCGAGCGGCCATGATCAGCTTGCCGGCACGCTCTTCGTCGATGCCGTCGATGTCGAGCAGGTCGTCGATCGACTGCTCGGCCAGGTCTTCACGGGTAATCACGCCGCGCAGCGCGAGCTCAAGAGCCAGCGCCTTGTCCATGCCTTCCAGTTCCAGCAAATCATCCGCCGGATGGGCATCTGCCAACTTCTCCTCGTTGGCGATCGCCTTGGTCAGCAGACGATCCTTGGCCCGTGCACGAAGCTCATTGACGATGTCCTCGTCAAAGCCATCGATGCTGAGCATTTCTTCCATGGGTACGTAGGCAATCTCTTCGAGACTGGTGAAACCCTCTTCGACCAGGACTTGAGCCAGTTCTTCGTCGACTTCCAGCTCGTCGATGAAGGACTGCATGATGTCGCCGGTTTCTGCCTGCTGCTTGGCCTGGATGTCCGCTTCGGTCATCACGTTCAGCGTCCAGCCGGTCAACTGACTGGCCAGACGAACGTTCTGGCCGCCACGGCCGATGGCTTGCGCCAGGTTGTCTTCGCCAACGGCGATGTCCATGGCATGGGCATCTTCGTCGACGATGATCGCAGCCACTTCAGCCGGCGACATGGCATTGATCACGAACTGCGCGGGGTTGTCGTCCCACAGCACGATATCGACACGCTCGCCACCCAGTTCGCCGGAAACGGCCTGGACGCGAGAACCGCGCATGCCGATGCAGGCGCCCTGCGGGTCGATGCGTTTGTCCTTGGAGCGCACGGCGATCTTGGCGCGCGAACCCGGATCACGGGAGGCGGCCTTGACGTCGATCAGCCCTTCGGCGATTTCCGGTACTTCGATGCGGAACAGCTCGATCAGCATTTCCGGAGCGGTACGCGACAGGATCAACTGCGGGCCGCGGTTCTCGGTACGAATTTCCTTGAGCAGGGCACGCAGACGCACGCCAACACGGAAAGTCTCGCGCGGAATGATGTCTTCGCGGGCCAGCAGCGCCTCGGCGTTGTTGCCCAGGTCCACGATGACGTTGTCGCGGGTTACCTTCTTCACGGTGCCGGAGATGATCTCACCCAGGCGCTCGCGGTAGGCATCGACAACCTGAGCGCGTTCAGCCTCGCGCACTTTCTGCACGATGACCTGCTTGGCGGTTTGCGCGGCGATACGGCCGAATTCGATGGATTCGACCTTTTCTTCGAGCACGTCCCCGATCTTGGCCTTTGCTTCGACGGCCTGCGGCATGTCTTCGGTCAGCTGATAGGCAGGATCTTCGAACTCGGACTCGTCGACCACGGTCCAGCGACGGAAAGTTTCGTAGCTACCGTTCTGACGATTGATCGACACACGTAGATCGACCTCGTCCTCGAAACGTTTCTTGGTCGCGGTCGCCAGAGCCAGCTCCAACGCCTCGAAAATCACGCCGGCCGGTACACCCTTCTCGTTGGATACCGACTCAACAACCAGCAGTACTTCTTTGCTCATCGTACGCCTCGCCTTTCGCAATCCATTGGTTATGCGCAATTCGCATCACGCTTGCGCCATCGGCGCCAAAATACGTGTGCTACCGCGCTACCTTCGCGCCATCTGTGTCGCTCGTTCCGCACCGAAAGTCGGCAGCCCGGCAGCGACGCAGATCCGCATTTCAATCAAATCGGGGGATGATATTGGCCTTGTCGATCAGGTCGATCGGCAACAGATACTCGTGGTCATCCACCTGCACTACCACGTCCTGCTCCTCCACACCGCGAAGGAGGCCCTGGAAGTTACGACGCCCATCGAAAGGCGAACGCAGCTTGATCTTCACCTGCTCACCGACATGCGCCGCAAACTGTTCGAGAGTGAACAACGGGCGATCCATGCCAGGAGAAGAAACTTCCAGCGTGTACTCGGAGGAAATCGGGTCCTCGACATCGAGTACACCACTGAGCTGACGGCTGACGATCTCGCAATCGTCGATCAGGATACCGTCGGCCTTATCGATATAGACACGCAGTAGCGAGTGACGCCCCTGCGACAGGAACTCGATGCCCCAACACTGATAACCGAGTGCCTCGATTACCGGGGCCAACAAGGCCTGCAACTGTTCTAGCTTGCTCGACACTTAACGGCCCTCGTGCATGCTGTGCAAATAAAAAATGGGCGAAACGCCCATCCCGTCTGTCCGCGGTAAAGCTGCGGACACTGTGTTTCAGCTAACAAAAAGCCCCTTAAAAGGGGCTTCTGAAACTGGTTGCGGGGGCAGGATTTGAACCTACGACCTTCGGGTTATGAGCCCGACGAGCTACCAGACTGCTCCACCCCGCGTCAAAGCTGGGCCGGAATTATACGGCCACCCCCTGGCGAGGGTCAACCAAACACTCCAGCAACAAGAAAGCCCGCGAACTGCGGGCTTTCTTGAGTATGGTACCGAGGAGGGGACTCGAACCCCTACAGCCTATGGCCACTACCACCTCAAGGTAGCGTGTCTACCAATTCCACCACCTCGGCAAAACTGTTACTGCTCTGGAGCCTCCGGCACATCCGAAGCACCGGATGCTGGAGCTTGCTCTTCGAGCACCGGAACGTCTTCGACGGCCGGTTTTTGTTGAACTTCCAGAACCGCTGGATCCGGCAGACCAACCTGAGTCAGCGCATCAGCTTTTTCTTTAGCAAAATACGCTAAGCCCAAGCTGGTAATGAAAAAACCTGCGGCGAGTATACCAGTAAACTTACTCAGAAAGGTAGAGGAACCTTGGCTTCCGAATACAGTTGCCGAAGCACCCGAACCGAACGACGCACCCGCGTCAGCACCCTTGCCCTGCTGCAGCAAAACCAGCACTACAATCCCGATCGCACCCAGCAGGTGCAGAACAACAATGACTGTTTCCAGCATTCTTCAGTTTCCTGCAGCGCGACAAATCGCACCGAATTCATCCGCATTCAGAGAAGCTCCACCCACGAGCCCCCCATCGATATCCTGCATGCCGAATAACTCGACTGCACTGGCGGCCTTCACACTGCCGCCATAAAGAATTCTCAGCTCACTGGCAACTTCAGCATTCAACTGCGCAACCTGCGCGCGAATCGCTGCATGCACCTCCTGAGCCTGCTCAGGCGTAGCGGTCAACCCTGTACCAATGGCCCAGACAGGCTCATAGGCAACTACGGCATTCTTTAGCGCTTCGACACCCAGGGCATCGACCACTGCAGCCAATTGGCCGCCCACCACACCCAGCGTTTCACTCGCTTCGCGCTGCTCACGCGTCTCACCGACACAGAGCACCGGCACCAGGCCGGCAACCTGAATTGCAGCAAACTTGCGCACGATCACTTCGTCACTCTCACCCAGAATCAGGCGACGCTCGGAATGACCAACCAGCACCAACCCACAGCCGCCATCGACCAACTGACTGACTGCAAGCTCACCGGTCAAGGCGCCCTGCTCGACTTGCGCCGCGCAATCCTGCGCTCCAACCTTCACAGCCTTGCCATCCAGGCCTTCGACGACCTGAGCGATATGCAGACTGGAGGGAAACACCGCGACCTCGACATCGGCAGGCAAGTCCTGCTGACGCAACCCTTCGATCAGCTCTGCGACGCTGGCGCGGGTACCGTGCATTTTCCAGTTACCGGCGACCAAGGGGCGACGCATGTTTTACCTCGTCGATCAAAGAGGGCGCAGATGTTACCCAAGAGCAATCGCGGTAGCAAGCGCAATCAAGCACAGACTTCGGCAACAATCTTAGCCAATTCATCGGCATAGCTGCGAACCGTAGCCTCTTCGTCACCTTCGACCATCACTCGAACGAGCGGCTCGGTACCGGACTTGCGCAGCAATACGCGACCGCGACCCGCCATGCTCTCGGTCACCCGCGCACAAGCCTCCTTCACGGAAGGGTGCTCGAGCGGATCGACCGCGCCGGCAAAACGCACATTGACCAGCACCTGCGGGCACTTCTTCAGATCGCCACGCGCCTCGACCAGGCTCTGACCACGACGTTTGAGCGCCATCAGCACCTGTAGCGCCGCAATGATCGCATCGCCGGTGGTGGTGTGCTGGAAGCAGACCAGGTGCCCCGAATTTTCGCCACCCAGTTGCCAGTTGCGCGCCAGCAATTCGGCGATCACGTAACGATCACCAACATTGGCACGAATGAACGGGATGTTGAGGTCCGCCAGCGCCAGCTCTAGACCCAGGTTGCTCATCAACGTGCCGACCACACCACCGCGCAGTCGCCCGCGCTCCTGCAGATCGCGGGCGATGATGAACAACAACTCGTCGCCATCAACCACCGCACCGTACTGATCGACCATCAGCACGCGATCCGCATCACCGTCGAAGGCGATGCCCAAATCGGCCTGCTGCGCGACCACTTCGGCCTGCAGCGCAGCGATATGCGTGGAACCACAGCCATCGTTGATATTGAGGCCATCAGGCTGAGCGGAAATGACCCGGACCTCCGCACCCAATTCGCGAAAAACGCTCGGCGCCACCTTGTAGGCAGCGCCATGGGCGCAGTCGATGACGAGCTTCAGCCCCTTGAAGCTGGTACCGCTGGGCACACTGCCCTTGCAGAACTCGATGTAGCGACCAGAAGCGTCATTGATCCGCGACGCCTTGCCAATTCCGGCGGACTCGACCACCGTCATAGGCTGATCGAGGAGCTCCTCGATCATCAACTCCACGTCATCCGGCAGCTTGGTGCCCTCACTGGAGAAGAACTTGATGCCATTGTCATCGTGCGGATTGTGCGAGGCACTGATGACAATGCCGGCATCCGCCTGGAATGTGCGCGTCAGATAGGCGATAGCCGGTGTCGGCATTGGCCCGAGCAGCTGCACGTCGGCACCGGCCGCAGCCAGCCCCGCCTCCAGGGCGGACTCGAACATGTAGCCCGAGATACGCGTGTCCTTGCCGATGAGAATGCGGCACTTGCCCTGCTTACGAAATGCCATGCCTGCCGCCCAACCGAGCTTGAGCATGAAATCGGGGGTAATGGGGAACTGACCGACGCGCCCCCGAATGCCGTCGGTGCCGAAGTACTTTCTAGCCATAACGCTTTCCTTGTTATTGCGCCGCTTCAACCGCAGCGATCATGCGCACCACGTCCACCGTTTCGGCGACATCGTGCACACGCAGAATATGTGCGCCCTTGGTCAATGCCAGGGCGGCCAATGCCAGGCTGCCATACAGACGCCCGCCGACCTCATGCCCCAGCACCTTGCCAATCATGCTCTTGCGCGACACGCCGACCAACAAGGGGCACCCCAAGTCAGACAGCTCGCTCATGCGCTTGAACAGGAGCAGATTGTGCTCCAGCGTCTTGGCAAAGCCAAAGCCTGGATCGAGCACGATCCGCTCAGCGGGAATGCCGACCGTCGCACATGCGTCCATGCGCTCTACGAGAAAATCCCGCACTTCGCTGACGATATCCGGATATTGCGGATCGTCCTGCATGTTGCCCGGCTCACCGCGCATGTGCATCAGGCACACCGGCAAGCCACTGTCAGCTGCAGCATCGAGAGCGCCATCGCGTTGCAAGGAGCGCACGTCGTTGATCAACCCCGCCCCAAGCCTTGCGCTTTCGCGCATGACAGCTGGCGTCGAGGTATCTACGGAGATGATGACGTCCAACTCACGAGCGATGGCCTCGACCATTGGCGCAACGCGCTCCAGCTCCTCGGTCGGAGAAACGAGCCGCGCCCCCGGTCGCGTGGACTCACCGCCAATATCGATGAGCGTCGCGCCAGCGGCGACCATCTGCTGCGCATGACGCAAGGCGGCGTCGCGTGCAGTAAAACGCCCACCGTCGGAAAAGGAATCAGGGGTGACATTGAGGATGCCCATCACTTGCGGACGGGACAAATCAAGAAACCGGCTGCCACAGGGCAGCCGGCTCAGGTGTTTCTGTCGAGACATATGGAACCTTAGTGTTCGGCCGCTGGCCCACCGATGGGCTTCTCGGGACGACTAGGTTCGTCGACCTTGGCCTGCGGGGTACCGGAGTCGCCACCGCCATCCCAACCACGCGGCTCGCGAGGCTCACGACCACCCATGATGTCGTCGATCTGCTCGGAGTCGATGGTTTCGTACTTCATCAGCGCTTCGGCCATGGCATCGAGCTTGTCGCGGTTTTCCACCAGCAGCTTCTTCGCTGTGGCGTAGCACTCATCGATGATGCGGCGCACCTCCTCATCGATCTGCTTGGCGGTTTCGCCGGAAACATTGCTGTTCTGGCTACCCATGCTGCGACCGAGGAACACTTCGCCTTCCTCTTCGGCATACATCAGCGGGCCCAACTTCTCGGACAAGCCCCACTTGGTGACCATGTTCTTGGCCAGCTGTGTAGCACGCATGATGTCGTTGGAAGCACCGGTGGTGACACCATCGAAGCCCAGGGTCATTTCCTCGGCGATGCGGCCACCGAACAGCGAGCAGATCTGGCTGATCAACGCGCGCTTGCTGAGGCTGTAACGATCTTCTTCCGGCAGGAACATGGTCACACCCAGGGCACGACCGCGCGGAATGATGGAAACCTTGTAGACCGGATCATGCTCGGGCACCAGACGACCGACAATGGCGTGACCAGCCTCGTGGTAGGCAGTGTTGAGCTTTTCCTTGTCGGACATGACCATGGTCTTGCGCTCGGCGCCCATCATGATCTTGTCCTTGGCCAGCTCGAACTCCTTCATTTCGACCAGGCGCTTGCCCGCACGAGCGGCGAACAGCGAGGCTTCGTTGACAAGGTTGGCCAGGTCAGCACCGGAGAACCCCGGCGTGCCGCGCGCGATGACCGCCGGATTGACGTCATCGCCCATCGGCACCTTGCGCATGTGTACTTTCAGAATCTGCTCGCGACCACGGATATCCGGCAGGCCAACCACCACCTGGCGATCGAAACGACCGGGACGCAGCAGCGCCGGGTCGAGTACGTCCGGACGGTTGGTAGCGGCAATGACGATGATGCCGTCATTCATCTCGAAGCCATCCATCTCCACCAGCAACTGGTTGAGCGTCTGCTCGCGCTCGTCATGACCGCCGCCCATGCCGGCGCCACGATGGCGACCAACGGCGTCGATTTCGTCGATAAAGATGATGCAGGGCGCGTGTTTCTTCGCCTGGTCGAACATGTCACGCACGCGGGAAGCACCCACACCCACGAACATCTCGACGAAGTCGGAACCGGAAATGGTGAAGAACGGCACTTTCGCCTCACCGGCCACGGCCTTGGCCAGCAGCGTCTTACCTGTACCCGGCGAACCCACCATCAGCACACCGCGCGGAATACGACCGCCCAAACGCTGGAACTTGCCCGGGTCGCGGAGGAATTCCACCAGCTCGCTGACTTCTTCCTTGGCCTCGTCGCAACCGGCGACGTCGGCGAAAGTGGTCTTGACCTGATCTTCGGAGAGCAGGCGCGCCTTGGACTTGCCGAAGCTCATCGGCCCGCCCTTGCCGCCAGCACCGCCCTGCATCTGGCGCATGAAGAACATGAAAACGGCGATGATCACCAGAATCGGGAAGCTGGCGACCAGCAACTGAGTCCAGATGCTCTGCTGTTCGGGCTGCTTGCCTTCGATGACTACATTGTTGTCGATCAGGTCGCCGATCAGACCGCCGTCCTGGATAGCAGGGCGAATGGTCTTGAAGCCTTCACCATCAGTGCGCTTGCCGGTGATCACGTAACCATCGACGGTGACGCGCTCGACGCGCCCTTCCTTGACCTGTTCGATGAACTGCGAGTAGCTCAGGGTCTGCGGCTCGCTCGGGCTGGAGAAGTTGTTCATCACGGTAACCAGCACCGCCGCGATGATCAGCCACAGGATCAGATTCTTTGCCATGTCGTTCAATTAGCTACCCTCTGAAGCAGGCCTCGTGGCGAAGCAGGCTTCCCATGACGACCAATGATATACCGACCTAACTTACACCAAACGCCCGCGTCCCGCAGGCACCGTCTGTAACCCTTTATGAGGTTTCTGCCACTGAGACCGACGGAGCGGACACCAGTTTCAACTCATAACCCACGAAAGCCGCGCGCCAAGAGATATTGCTCACGAGAACGATCTCGTGATGACAGCGGCTTGCGCATCTGCACCTTGTCGAAGGTCTCACGCACCTGCTTGTGGTACGCATCGAAGCCCTCGCCCTGGAAAATCTTGATCAGAAAATCACCGCCAGGCCGCAAAACCCGGCCTGCCAGATCCAGCGCGAGTTCGCACAAGTACATAGCACGCGCCTGATCGGCGGTCCTCACCCCACTCATATTGGGGGCCATGTCGGAAATAACAAGGTCGACCGGATTTTCTCCGATGGCCTCGAGAAGTCGGGCAAATACCGCATCGTCGGTAAAATCGCCCTGAATGAAGGTAACATCGGGGATTGCGTCCATTTCCAGGATATCGGACGCGATCAAACGGCCCTTATCCCCAATCACTCGACTGGTCACCTGCGACCAGCCGCCCGGTGCTGCACCAAGGTCGACCACGGTCATGCCAGGGCGCAGGATGCGATCCTTCTCCTGGATTTCCAGCAACTTGTAGCTGGCGCGCGAACGGTAGCCGTCCTTCTGCGCCATCTTCACGTAGGGGTCGTCGAAATGTTCTTTCAGCCAACGCTGGCTGGTCTTGGAACGTGCCACTGAAACCTCGAATTCAACGGGCCATGAATAACTGCGCGGGCTCGGGTAAGATAGGCGCCGTTTTCCAGACCGAATTAGGTACTAACGATTATGCCGCTCACTCAAGAGCAGAAGAAACAATTCAAATCTATCGGCCACCACCTGAAACCCGTATTGATCGTGGCTGACAATGGTTTGACCGAGGGCGTGCTGGCCGAACTGGACCGCGCTCTGAACGATCACGAACTGATCAAGGTACAACTGCGCCTGGCCGAACGCGAAGATCGCCAGACTGCCATCACCGCCCTGTGCGAAGCCGGTCGTGCCGAGCTGGTGCAGTCGATCGGCAAGGTTGCCCTACTCTATCGCAAGAACCCCAAGCCGAATCGCAACCTGTCCAACGTGATTCGCTACCAGGGCTGAGCAGGCGCGGGAGCGGATTTGTTCGTGTCACAGCTGGCCAGCGCCACGCGTTGATCGCGAATGAATTCGCCCCTACAGAACAGCCGCTAGCGCCTCGCTGCCGCGCCCGGCACGGGCTGCAGCACCAGCAACAGTCCACAGAACGCCATCACCAGATAGCTGAAGCGTAGCCAGTACTCTGCCTCGGGCCACTGGTGCAACGCGACGAAATAGCTCAGGGCCATGACCGCAACGCTCAACAAGAGCTGCCCGCGCATATCCCGCAACAGACTCGCAAGCCCCTCACTGCGCAGCAGGGCAAAAGCCTGCAGCGCCACGCACACGGCCGCCAGACCAACCAGCAAGGGTGCCAGCCGCGCAGCTATTTCCTGCACCAACAGAGGTGCCAGGCCAATCTGACCGATGGCCGGCAAAATGACGAACTGCAACAACCACAAGCCGCCGACCCAGAGGGTCTGGGCCAGCTGCCAACTGACGGCAGCGGCCCGCGACGGCTGGTGCGGCTTAGATGTGGCGGACTTCGACAATCTCGTACTCGACCAGGCCACTGGGAGTCTGCACGCCGACCACGTCACCCTCGCTCTTGCCCACCAGGGCGCGAGCGATGGGCGAACCGACGGAAATCTTGCCCTGCTTGATGTCGGCTTCATCTTCGCCAACGATCTGGTAGGTCACGCTTTCGTCAGTCTCGACGTTGGCGATTTCCACCGTGGTGCCGAAGATCACCTTGCCGGTGTGCTCGATGCTGGTGACATCGATGATCACCGCATTCTGCAGGCGGCCTTCGATATCACGCACACGCGCCTCGACCATGCCCTGCTCTTCGCGGGCGGCATGGTATTCGGCGTTCTCCTTGAGGTCGCCCAGTTCACGAGCCTCGGCAATCGCCTGGCTCAGTGCGGGACGACGCACCTTGGTCAGGTGCGCCAGCTCTTCTTCCAGGGCGCGAGCGCCCTGGACGGTCATGGGGTACTTGTTCATGCCTTGATTCCTGCATGCAGATCCTGCAGCCGGCGCACGGTCTTCTCGGGACCAAACTTGAGCGCCTCACAGACCGCCTGACCAGCCGCGATGGTGGTGGTGCAGTAGATCTTGTGCTGCAGGGCGTTACGACGAATGGAGTAGGAGTCAGCGATGGATTGACGCCCCTCGGTGGTGTTGATGATCAGGGTGACTTCGTCGTTCTTGATCATATCGACCACGTGCGGACGACCTTCGGTCACCTTGTTCACGCGGCGTACCGGCAGACCGGCAGCCTCGATCACCTTGGCGGTACCGGCAGTGGCGACGACCTCGAAGCCCAGGCTGACCAGATCGCGCGCGACCTGAACGGCTTCCGGCTTGTCGTCTTCACGCACGCTGATGAACGCACAACCGGAGTTCGGCAGGATCTCGCTGGCACCCAGCTGGGCCTTGGCGAAGGCTTCACCGAAGGTGTCACCGACACCCATGACTTCACCGGTGGATTTCATCTCCGGGCCGAGGATCGGGTCGACACCCGGGAACTTGGCGAAGGGGAACACCGCCTCCTTGACGCTGAAGAACGGCGGGATGATTTCCTCGCTGTAACCGGCTTCGGCCAGGCTCTTGCCGGCCATGACGCGAGCAGCCACCTTGGCCAGCGATTCGCCAACGCACTTGGAGACGAACGGCACGGTACGCGAGGCGCGCGGGTTCACTTCGATGACATAGATGTCCTCGCCCTGCACCGCCATCTGCACGTTCATCAGGCCGACCACGCCGAGCTCCAGGGCCATTTTCTTGACCTGCTCGCGGATCTCGTCCTGGATGTGCATCGGCAGCGAGTACGGCGGCAACGAGCAAGCGGAGTCACCGGAGTGCACGCCAGCCTGCTCGATGTGCTGCATGATCGCACCGATCACCACGGTCTCGCCGTCGCACACTGCATCCACGTCCACCTCGATGGCGCAGTTGAGGAAGCGATCGAGCAGCACCGGGCTGTCGTTGGAGACCTTCACCGCTTCACGCATGTAGCGCTTGAGCTCTTCTTCCTGGTAGACGATTTCCATCGCCCGGCCACCCAGCACGTAGGACGGACGCACCACCATCGGGTAACCGATGTTCTTCGACAGAGCCAGGGCTTCATCCTCGCTGCGCGCAGTGGCGTTGGCCGGCTGACGCAGGTTCAGGCGCTGCACCATCTGCTGGAAGCGCTCGCGGTCTTCGGCGCGGTCGATGGCCTCGGGACTGGTGCCGATGATCGGCACGCCGGCTTCTTCCAGGGCACGGCAGATCTTCAGCGGGGTCTGGCCGCCGTACTGCACGATCACGCCTTTGGGCTGCTCGACGCGGACGATTTCCAGCACGTCTTCCAGGGTCACCGGCTCGAAGTACAGGCGATCGGAGGTGTCGTAGTCGGTGGAGACGGTTTCCGGATTGCAGTTGACCATGATGGTCTCGAAACCGTCTTCACGCATGGCCAGCGCGGCGTGTACGCAGCAGTAGTCGAACTCGATGCCCTGACCGATACGGTTCGGGCCGCCACCGAGGATCATGATCTTGTCGCGACCGCTCGGGTTGGCCTCGCACTCCTCCTCGTAGGTCGAGTACATATAGGCGGTGTCGGTGGCGAATTCGGCAGCGCAGGTGTCGACGCGCTTGTACACCGGCAGCACTTTCAGCTTGTGGCGGTGCGCGCGCAAACTCTTCTCGGAAACGCCCAGCAGCTTGGCCAGACGCGCATCGGAGAAGCCCTTGCGCTTGAGCTTGAACATCAGGTCGTAGTCGATGGCGGACAGACCCAGGGTCTGCACGGTGGCTTCGTCCTTGATCAGATCCTCGATCTGCACCAGGAACCACTCGTCGATACGGGTCAGTTCGAACACTTCGGCCACGGTCTTGCCGGCGCGGAAAGCATCGGCCACGTACCAGATACGGTCAGCGCTGGGCACGGTCAGCTCGCGACGCAGGGTGCTTTCAGCTTCCGGGTCGTTCAGGTCGAGCTTCGGATCGAAGCCGGCAACGCCGACTTCCAGGCCGCGCAGGGCTTTCTGCACCGACTCCTGGAAGGTACGACCGATGGCCATGACTTCACCCACGGATTTCATCTGGGTGGTCAGACGGGCGTCGGCCTTGGGGAATTTCTCGAAGGCGAAGCGCGGAACCTTGGTCACCACGTAGTCGATAGCCGGCTCGAACGACGCCGGGGTACGACCGCCGGTGATGTCATTGGACAGCTCGTCGAGGGTGTAACCGACGGCCAGCTTGGCGGCGATCTTGGCGATCGGGAAGCCGGTGGCCTTGGAGGCCAGCGCCGAGGAACGCGACACGCGCGGGTTCATCTCGATCACCACCATGCGCCCGGTGTTCGGGCAGATGCCGAACTGCACGTTGGAGCCACCGGTTTCCACGCCGATCTCACGCAGCACCGCCAGCGAGGCGTTGCGCAGGATCTGGTATTCCTTGTCGGTCAGAGTCTGCGCTGGAGCAACGGTAATCGAGTCACCGGTGTGCACGCCCATCGGATCGAAGTTCTCGATGGAGCAGACGATGATGCAGTTGTCCTTCTTGTCGCGGACCACCTCCATCTCGTATTCCTTCCAGCCGATCAGCGATTCGTCGATCAGCAGCTCGTTGGTCGGCGACAGATCCAGCCCACGGGCGCAGATTTCTTCGAACTCTTCACGGTTGTAGGCGATGCCGCCGCCGGTGCCGCCCATGGTGAAGCTGGGGCGGATGATGCAGGGGAAACCCACCATCTCCAGCACGCCGTAGGCTTCTTCCATGCTGTGGGCGATGCCCGAACGCGGGCAGGCCAGGCCGATGTCCTTCATCGCCTTGTCGAAGCGCGAGCGATCTTCGGCCTTGTCGATGGTGTCGGCGTTGGCACCGATCATCTCGACACCGAACTTCTCCAGCACGCCATGGCGCTCCAGATCCAGGGCGCAGTTCAGCGCGGTCTGGCCGCCCATGGTCGGCAGCAGCGCGTCCGGGCGCTCCTTCTCGATGATCTTGGCCACGGTAGCCCACTTGATCGGCTCGATGTAGGTGGCGTCGGCCATGGCCGGGTCGGTCATGATGGTGGCCGGGTTGGAGTTCACCAGGATGACGCGGAACCCTTCTTCCTTCAGCGCCTTGCAGGCCTGAGCGCCGGAGTAGTCGAACTCACAGGCCTGGCCAATGACGATGGGGCCGGCACCGAGGATCAGGATGCTTTTGATATCTGTACGTTTTGGCATTTTATCTCTCTCGAATCCTTGGGTCAGTCGGCGGGCTTAGCGGCGCTTGGCCATGGCTTCGATGAAGCGGTCGAACAGCGGAGCCACATCGTGCGGGCCGGGGCTCGCCTCAGGGTGCCCCTGGAAGCTGAAGGCGTCCTTGTCGGTACGCTCGATGCCCTGCAGGGTGCCATCGAACAGCGACTTGTGGATCGGGCGCAGATTGCTCGGCAGGCTGTTCTCGTCCACGGCGAAACCGTGGTTCTGGCTGGTGATCATCACCACGCCCGTGTCGAGATCCTGTACCGGGTGGTTGGCACCGTGGTGGCCGTGACCCATTTTCAGGGTCTTGGCGCCGGAGGCCAGCGCCAGCAGTTGGTGACCGAGGCAGATACCGAATACCGGGATATCGGTTTCCAGGATTTCCTTGATCGCCTTGATCGCGTAGTCGCAGGGCTCGGGATCGCCAGGGCCATTGGAGAGGAACACACCATCAGGATTCAGGGCCAGCACTTCACTGGCCGGAGTTTGCGCCGGCACCACGGTCAGACGGCAGCTGCGAGCGACCAGCATGCGCAGGATGTTCAGCTTCACGCCGTAGTCGTAGGCAACGACGTGGTACGGCAGATCGGCAGCGGCGATTTCCGGATGACTGTCGTTTTCCAGACTCCACACGCTGGAGCGCCATTCGTAAGGCTTGTCGCAGGTGACTTCCTTGGCCAGGTCCATGCCCTTGAGGCCCGGGAAGCTGCGCGCCAGCTCCAAAGCTTTCTCTTCGGTAGCGTCGTCACCGACCAGGATGCAGCCGTTCTGCGAGCCCTTCTCACGCAGGATGCGGGTCAGGCGACGGGTATCGATGCCGGCGATGGCGACGGTACCGTTCTCTTTCAGGTACTCGTCCAGCGGTTGCTTGTCACGCCAGTTGCTGGAAATCAGCGGCAGATCGCGAATGATCAGGCCAGCGGCCCAGACGCGGTTGGACTCGGCATCTTCCGGCGTGGTGCCGGTATTGCCGATGTGCGGGTAAGTCAGGGTAACGATCTGCTGGGCATAGGATGGATCGGTAAGGATTTCCTGATAGCCGGTCATGGCGGTGTTGAACACCACCTCTCCGATCGTCTGGCCATCGGCCCCGATGGAATCGCCGCGAAAAATGCTGCCGTCAGCAAGGGCCAAAATGGCAGGTTTGGGGGCTGGCTTAGTCAAGAAGACCTCCGTCTCGATCAAGGCTTGAAGCAAACGCAGGTTGTAAAAAAGCGGGATGACGTGTGAAGGTCATCCCGCTTTTTTATTTGAGCCATTCTGCGTAACTTTTAGTGGACACACTAAAACAGGAAGCTTACAGGAAAACCCTTTTTCGGTCCACCCGATAAGACGCCTCAGTCACACATTCGCGTCAACGCAGGCCCAACACGTCCTGCATGTCGTACAGGGCAGGCGAACGCTGCTGCAGCCACAGCGCGGAACGCACCGCCCCCTTGGCGAAGGTCATGCGACTGGAGGCTTTGTGAGTGATTTCCACGCGCTCACCGTCAGCGGCGAACAGCACGGTGTGGTCACCCACTACATCACCGGCGCGCACAGTGGCGAAACCGATGGTCTCGCGCTCACGAGCACCGGTCTGACCTTCACGCCCATAGACAGCAACCTTCCGCAGATCACGTCCCAGCGCGTCCGCGACCACTTCACCCATGCGCAGCGCAGTGCCGGACGGTGCATCGACCTTATGCCGATGATGAGCCTCGATGATCTCGATATCCACGTCGTCGCCCAGTACGCGAGCGGCGGTATCCAGCAGCTTCAGGCAGAGGTTGACGCCGACGCTGAAGTTGGCGGCGAAGACGATGGGGATCTGCTTGGCCGCTTCGCTGAGCAGCTGCTTTTCCTCGACAGTGAAGCCGGTAGTGCCGATAACCATGGCCTTGCCCGCCTGACGGCAGACTTCCAGATTCTTCAGCGTCACCGACGGATGAGTGAAGTCGATCAGTACGTCGAAATCATCAAGCACCGCGGCCAGGTCACCCACCAGCGTCACGCCAATCTTGCCCAGACCGACCAGCTCACCGGCATCGGCACCGATCAGGCTGCTGTCGGCACGATCGATGGCGGCGCTGAGCTTCGCGCCCTCGGCCTGACTGACGGCCTCGATCAGGGTCTTGCCCATGCGCCCGGCGGCGCCCATTACTGCGATACGTTGCATACAATCAGCTCCAGGCTGCAAGCCACAGGCCACAGACGAAGGCTTGAAGCCTGCCGCCAGCCTGCAGTCGTGGTTATACGTCACCAAAGAAGCGCTTCACGCCTTCGAACCAGCCACTGGCCTTGGGCGAGTGGGAGTCGTCGCCCTGCAGCGACTTGCGGAACTCCTCGAGCAGCTCACGCTGACGCTTGTTCAGGTTGACCGGCGTCTCCACCGCCACCCGGCACATCAGATCGCCGGCCGCGCCACCACGCACAGGGGCGACGCCCTTGCCACGCAGGCGGAACAGCTTGCCGGTCTGGGTGCCTTCCGGAATCTTCAGCTTGACCCGACCATCGAGGGTCGGCACTTCCAGTTCGCCACCCAGCGCCGCATCGGCGAAGCTGATCGGCACTTCGCAGTACAGGTGCTTGCCATCGCGCTGGAAGATCGCATGCTCACGGACGTTGACCACCACGTAAAGGTCACCGGCCGGGCCGCCATGCGCGCCCGCCTCACCTTCGCCGGACAGGCGAATGCGATCACCGGTATCGACACCTGGCGGCACCTTGACCGACAGCGTCTTGCTCTCTTCCACACGCCCCTGACCATGACAGCTGCCACAGGGATCGGTGATCATCTTGCCGCTGCCATGGCAGCGCGGGCAGGTCTGCTGTACCGAGAAGAAGCCCTGCTGCATGCGCACCTGGCCGATACCACCGCAAGTTGTGCAAGTGACCGGGCTGGTGCCCTTCTTGGCACCGCTGCCATCACAAGTCTTGCAACCGACCAGGGTCGGCACGCGAATGGTCACGGTGGTGCCACGCACCGCTTCTTCCAGGTCCAGCTCAAGGGTGTAGCGCAGGTCGCTGCCGCGCTGGGCACCGCCACGAGAGCCGCCGCCGCGACCACCGCCGAAGAAGTCGCTGAAGACGTCGCCGAAGATGTCGGAGAAGTTGGCGCCACCGAAACCGGCACCGCCGCCACCGCCCATCTGCGGGTCGACCCCGGCGTGGCCGTACTGATCGTAGGCTGAACGCTTGCTGGCGTCGGAGAGCACTTCGTAGGCCTCGTTGGCCTCCTTGAATTTCTCTTCGGCGTCTTTGTCGTCCGGGTTGCGGTCCGGGTGATATTTCATCGCCAGGCGTCGATAAGCCTTCTTCAGCTCGGCCTCGCTGGCGCCGCGCTCGACCCCCAGGATCTCGTAATAATCACGTTTTGCCATAGTTGTGCTGCACTCTCAGATTCGTGAGCTCCAGATACGCCGACGCGGGAGAAGGCTCCCGCGCGGCGAATCCTGCCCGTCGCGAGCGACGGTGGAGCGTAAAGAAGAGGCGGCCCGCTGAGCAGGCCGCGTCCCTTACTTGTTCTCCTTGACCTCTTCGAACTCAGCGTCGACCACGTCGTCACCAGCATCCTTGGCATCGCCGGCATCGGCCTGCGCGGCACCACCTTGCGGCTGTTCGGCGTACATCTTCTGCGCCAGCGGCGTGGTAGCTTCGGACAGTGCGTTCATCTTGGCTTCGATGGCCGCCTTGTCGTCGCCCTTCACGGCAACTTCCAGCTCGCCAATGGCCTTCTCGATCGCTGCCTTCTCGTCGGCAGTGGCCTTGTCGCCCGCCTCGGTGAGCATCTTACGGGTCGCGTGCACCAGCTGATCACCCTGGTTACGAGCAGTGGCCAGCTCTTCGAACTTGCGGTCTTCCTCGGCGTTGGCCTCGGCGTCACGCACCATTTGCTCGATCTCTTCCTCGGACAGACCAGAGTTGGCCTTGATCACGATGGACTGCTGCTTGCCAGTAGCCTTGTCCTTGGCGGACACGTGCAGGATACCGTTGGCATCGATATCGAAGGTCACTTCGATCTGCGGCACGCCACGCGGAGCCGGCGGAATCTCGGCCAGGTCGAACTTGCCCAGCGACTTGTTCTGCGCAGCCTGCTTACGCTCACCCTGCAGCACGTGAATGGTCACGGCGCTCTGGTTGTCATCGGCAGTGGAGAACACCTGCGACTTCTTGGTCGGGATGGTGGTGTTCTTCTCGATCAGCGCGGTCATCACGCCGCCCATGGTTTCGATACCCAGGGTCAGCGGGGAAACGTCCAGCAGCAGCACGTCCTTGACGTCGCCAGCCAGAACCGCGCCCTGAATGGCAGCGCCCATGGCCACGGCTTCGTCCGGGTTGACGTCCTTGCGCGGCTCCTTGCCGAAGAACTCGGCAACGGTCTTCTGTACCAGCGGCATACGGGTCTGACCGCCGACCAGGATCACGTCGTCGATCTTGCTGACGTCGATACCGGCGTCTTTCAGTGCAGTGCGGCACGGCTCGATGGTGCGCTGCACCAGATCTTCGACCAGCGACTCCAGCTTGGAACGGGAGATCTTCACGTTCAGGTGCTTAGGACCGGTCGCGTCTGCAGTGATGTACGGCAGGTTGACGTCGGTCTGCTGGCTCGAGGACAGCTCGATCTTGGCCTTCTCGGCAGCTTCCTTCAGGCGCTGCATAGCCAGCGGGTCGCCCTTGAGGTTCATGCCGGTTTCTTTCTTGAATTCGTCGACGAGGTAATCGATCAGGCGAATATCGAAGTCCTCACCACCGAGGAAGGTGTCACCGTTGGTGGCCAGTACTTCGAACTGGTGCTCGCCGTCGACTTCGGCGATCTCGATCACCGACACGTCGAAGGTACCACCACCCAGGTCATAGACGATCACGGTGTGGTCGCCCTTGGCCTTGTCCATGCCGTAGGCCAGTGCAGCCGCGGTCGGCTCGTTGATGATGCGCTTGACGTCCAGACCGGCGATGCGACCGGCGTCCTTGGTGGCCTGACGCTGGCTGTCGTTGAAGTAGGCCGGAACGGTGATCACCGCTTCGGTCACCGGCTCGCCCAGGTAGTCCTCGGCGGTCTTCTTCATTTTCTTCAGCACTTCGGCGCTGATCTGCGGCGGCGCCATTTTCTGGCCGTTCACTTCGACCCAGGCGTCGTTGTTGTCAGCCTTGACGATCTTGTACGGAACCATCTGGATGTCTTTCTGCACGACATCCTCGTCGAAACGACGACCGATCAGACGCTTCACCGCATACAGGGTGTTGTGCGGGTTGGTCACAGCCTGACGCTTGGCCGACTGGCCAACCAGAATTTCGCCGTCGTTGGCGTACGCGATGATGGACGGCGTAGTGCGAGCGCCTTCGGCGTTCTCCAGCACTTTGACGTTGCCGTTTTCCAGAATGGAGACGCAGGAGTTGGTGGTCCCCAGGTCGATACCGATGATTTTGCCCATGACAATTCTCCCGAAACTTTGATTTTTCCGTCGCCTCGTTTCACAGGCGCCGGCAGCACTAAAACGCTTGATTCAAAAATGGGGTCGCCCCCGGAAATTTCAAGCCTGCTCGTCGATGGACGGCGGCGGCGTGGTCGGCGCCTTGCTGACCACGACCATGGCCGGGCGCAGCAGACGACCGTTGAGCAGATAACCCTTCTGGAACACCTTGAGCACCGAGTTCGGCTCGACCTTGATGCTCTCCTCCATCGCCATCGCCTGATGATGCTCAGGATTGAACGGAGCGCCATGCGGGTCGATCGCTTCGAGCTGATGACGCGCCAGAGTGTCGAGGAACAGCTTGAGGGTCAGTTGCATACCCTCACGCACAGCCTTGATGGCTTCGTCGTCCGGGCTGGACAGCTCCAGACCACGCTCCAGGCTGTCGACCACCGGCAGCAGGTCGTTGGCGAACTTCTCCAGCGCAAACTTGTGCGCCTTCTCCACATCCTGCTCGGCGCGACGGCGCACATTCTGCAGCTCGGCCGCTACGCGCAAAGACTGATCCTGCGCCGCAGCCAGCTGCTCTTCCAGGGCCTGTACGCGAGCCGCCAGGTCGTCGCTCGACGCGGCGTTCTCGGCCGCCTGAGTCTCGGGGTTCTGCGTATCCAGGTTCTGTTCGTCAGCCATGCCTATCTCCTCTCGAATGAATCGGCGCGAGTCCGGCTCGCGCTCCTGCCGCCTATATGGAGCCAATTCCACAGCTTTCAAGGGGCGATAGACGAGGATTGCCAGGAAAAGAAAAAACACTGTATAAATAACCAGACATCAACTCGGGAGCGTTCGCCATGCTGGTGCACCTGTCCATTCACAATTACGCCATCGTCGACCACCTGGATCTCGAACTGGATGCCGGCATGAGCGCCATCAGCGGCGAGACCGGTGCCGGTAAGTCGATCATGCTCGACGCCCTCGGCCTGTGCCTGGGTGATCGCGCCGACAGCGGGGTGGTGCGCCCTGGCGCGGACAAGGCGGACATCCTCGCCAGCTTCGACCTTGCTGACATCCCCGAGGCCCGCTCCTGGCTCGCCGAACGTGATCTGGACAACGATGGGCCGTGCATCCTGCGCCGGGTGATCACCGCCGAAGGTCGTTCGCGCGGCTACATCAATGGCAGCCCCTGCCCACAGGCGGACCTCAAGGCCATTGGCGAGCTGATCATCGACATCCACAGCCAGCACGAACATCAATCACTGCTCAAGACCGACACCCATCGCCGCCTGCTCGACGAATACGCCGGCAGCCAGGAACTGGCGCGCCAGGTGCAACTCGCCGCGCAACGCTGGAAGCAGACGCGTAACGAGCTGGAGCGAATTTCCAGCCAAGGTGACGAACAGCGCGCCCGCCACCAGTTGCTCAGCTATCAACTCGAAGAGCTGGAGAATCTCGCCCTAGGCGACAACGAACTGGAACAACTGGAGCAGGAGCACAAGGCCCTGAGCAATGCCGACGCACTGCTCGGCGCCTGTCGCCAGGTGCTCGACCTGTGCAGCGAAAGCGACGCAGGCAATGTGCTGTCGGCACTCACCGCCAGCCTCAACCGCCTGGGTGCGTTCGGCGGCCAGAGCGGCGCCATCGGCGAAGCCAGCAATCTGCTGGCCAGTGCGCAAATTCAGGTGGAGGAAGCCATCGGTGAACTCAACCGCTTCGTCGATCACTTCGACGCCGATCCCGAGCGCCAGCAGTTTCTCGAAGAACGCCTGGACACCATCTATACCCTGGCGCGCAAGCACCGCATCCAGCCCACCGAGCTGACCGCCCTGCAACAACAACTGTTCGAAGAACTCGAAGGCCTGAATGCCGACGACCAGGCCAGTGAACGCCTGGCCGAGGAACTGGCCGCCTACGAGCGTCATTATCAGGAAAAGGCAGCCGAACTCAGCACGCTGCGCAGCAACGCCGCCGAGCGCCTGTCAGCGGCTGTAGAACAGGAGATGCAGGCGCTGGGCATGCCTGGAGGGCGTTTCAACATCCAGCTGCAGGCCATGAATAACGAAGAGCCACATGCCAATGGCCTGGAAACCGTGGAGTTCCTGGTCAGTGCCAACCCTGGTCAGCCGCTGCGCGGCCTGGCCAAGGTCGCCTCGGGCGGCGAGCTGTCGCGCATCAGCCTGGCCATCCAGGTGATCACCGCACAAACCTCACGGGTTCCGACCTTGGTATTCGATGAAGTGGATGTGGGCATCGGCGGCCCCACTGCCGAAGTGGTCGGCCAGCTTCTGCGCCGCCTCGGCGAGCGCGGCCAGGTGCTGTGCGTGACCCACCTGCCGCAGGTGGCTGCACAGGGCCACCAGCACCTGTTCGTACACAAGCGGCGCGGCGAGGATGCCACGTCCACTGCTGTGAGCAAGCTGGACGAAAGCGGCCGTGTCGAGGAGATCGCGCGCATGCTCGGCGGCGTCGACCTGACCGCAGAGTCCCTGGCCCATGCCCGCAAGATGGTCACCAGCGCGCAGGCCGCCTGAAACGCCTTCCCCCCTCACGCCCCGGGACAGCGAGCCTGCGGCATTACATCCAGCCAGGACAAAACAAAAAGGCGGCCCGAAGGTCGCCTTTTTCATTACCGCAGAAGCATCAGCTCTTCTTGCGTACGTACAGCACCAGATTGTGATCGACGAGCTCGAAGCCGTGCTCCTTGACGATTTCCTTCTGGCGCTTCTCGATCTCGGAATCGAAGAACTCGATCACCTCACCGGAATCGACACAGACCATATGGTCGTGGTGACCGCTGTCAGCAAGCTCGAACACGGCATGGCCGCCATCGAAGTTGTGACGCACCACCAGGCCAGCGGCCTCGAACTGAGTCAGCACGCGGTATACGGTGGCTAGGCCAACGTCTTCGCCCGCTTCCATCAGCGCCTTGTAAACATCCTCCGCACTCATGTGGCGGTGCTCGGCGTTATCGAGCATCTGCAGGATTTTGACCCGTGGCAGAGTCACCTTCAGTCCAGCTTTGCGCAGTTCGTTATTTTCAACCATGGTCTGCTTTCTCATGGATGCTGCTTCGCAGCACCCTTCAATACGGGTATGATCCGGGGTTCAAGTTGCCCAAGATAGTGGAAGTCACCCTCCGATGCAAAAAACCAAGCTCTTGCTGACCAGCCTGTCGCTGACCGGGCTCTTCGCACTCGCCGGTTGTTCATTCCCCGGGGTTTACAAGATCGACATTCAACAGGGCAATGTCGTGACACAGGACATGATAGACCAGCTGCGCCCTGGAATGACCCGGCGCCAAGTGCGGTTTATCATGGGCAACCCGCTGATCACCGACACCTTCCATGCCGATCGCTGGGATTACCTGTACAGCATCCAGCCAGGCGGCGGTCAACGCCTGCAGGAGCGCGTCAGCCTGGTGTTCGACGGCAGCGACCAACTGGTCGGCCTGGCCGGCGATTTCATGCCTGGCGTCAGCCGTGATCAGGCGATCATGGGTGAAGGCAGCGACACCAGCAGTGCCCAGCCGCAAGCCAAACCGCAGGAAGACACCCCGCCAGCGCCCGGTTCCCTGCTGGAACAGATCCAGCGCGAAGTGGATCAGGTCGAGACCGTCCCGGTTCCGACCCCCGAGCCGCTGGATACCGATCCGCAGTAACAAGCGGACACGAAAAAGCCCGGACGAGTCCGGGCTTTTTTCATATCTACCCTCTGCCGAACGGTCTTGCAGTAATCAGGCTGGCTCCCCGCCGTCTTCCCGCGCCTTGGCTTTGGCTGCACGCTGCTTGCGCACTTCTTTCGGATCGGCAATCAGCGGCCGATAGATCTCGACTCGCTCCCCTTCCTCCAGCACTCGATCTTCCGGCTTGCTTACCGCCTTGCCGAAAATACCCAACGGCGCCTGGCCGAGGTCCAGTTCAGGGAAGAACTGCTGCATGCCTGAGCGCAATGCCGCTTCCCGCACCGTCGTGCCAACCGGCACCGACAGGCGCAGGAGCTTCTGCCGCTCAGCGAGGGCATAGACCACCTCGATAGCGATACTGGGCTTATCCATACAACTGCTTGGCTCGCTGGCAGAAGGCGTCGACCATGGTGTTGGCCGCCTGGTTGAACAACGGGCCCAGCGTGGCGCGCACCAGAGGCCCGGCGTAGTCGAAGGTCAGGTCCAGGCTGATCTTGCAGGCCTTGTCGCCCAGCGCCTTGAACTCCCAGATGCCATTGAGGCTGGTGAACGGCCCCTCCTGAAGATTCATCTCGATGCGCTGCCCGGGCAGCAGCACATTACGCGTGACGAAGCGCTGGCCGATACCGCCCTTGGCCACTTCGAGGCTAGCCAGCATGTGCGTCTCGCTGGCTTCCAATATTTCACTGGCGCTACACCAGGGCAGAAACTGCGGGTAGCTGGCCACATCGTTAACGAGGTCATACAGCGCCTGCGCCGGATAAGGCAGCAACGCCGAGCGCTGGATTCGAGTAGTCATTTACTTGCTCAGCTCCGCGATGAATACGATCAGCACGCCGATTGGCGCCACGACGCGAATCAGCCAGAGACACAGATTGAACAGCAGCGGGCTTCTGATGGCCAACTCTTCGCGCACGGCGTCGCGATGCAGTACCCAGCCGGCGAACAGGGCGAAGGACAACCCGCCCAGTGGTAACAGAATACGGCTGGTGAGGTAATCGATGCTGTCGAAGAAGGTCTTGCCGCCCTCGGCGCCCCACTGCAGCAGATGGAAGCCATCCTCGGCGAAGACGAAGAACTTGGCATCAGCCCAGAGGTTGAACGAGAGCACCGTGCCCATGCCGAAAACCCAGCAGAACAGAGCCAGTACAGCGGTTACCTGGGTACGGCTGCGCCCGGTTTTTTCGACGAAGTAGGCCACGGCCGGCTCCAGCATGGAGATCGACGAACTCCAGGCAGCGACGGCTACCAGCACGAAGAAGATCAGCCCCATCACCTGGCCGAAAGCGATATTGCCGAAGGCGATCGGCAGCGTGACGAACATGAGCCCCGGCCCACCGCCCGGTTCCAGGCCTGCAGCAAACACGATGGGGAACAGCGCCATACCGGCGGTCAGCGCCACCAGCGTATCGAGCAGGCCAACGGTCAGTACCGTGGCGCCAATCGACGCCTTCTTCGGCATATAGGCGCCGTAGACCATGATCGAGCCGACGCCGACACTCAAAGTAAAGAACGCATGGCCCATGGCAGCGAGAATGCCGTCCTGCACCTTGCTCGGATCGAAATGGAAGAGAAAGTCGAAGCCTTCGCGGAAATGCCCGGTGGTGAAGCTGTACCCCAGCAGTACCAGCAGCAGCACGAACAGCAGCGGCATCATGATGCGCAGGCTGCGCTCCAGTCCGGCCACCACACCTTTAGCGATGACGAATGCGGTCCCCAGCATGAACAGGCTGTGCCACAGGGTCAGCCGCCACGGGTCGGAGGTCAGGCCACCAAACGCCGCACCGGCACCATCGGCGCTGATACCGGTAAAGTCGCCGCGGCCCATGCCAAGGATGTAATCCAGCGACCAGCCCGCCACTACGCTGTAGAAGGACAGGATCAGCAGTGCGGCGACCATCCCCATCAATGCCGCCAGCGACCAGCGCTTCGATGCCCCGGCCTCGATCGCCAGGCTCTTCATCGCGTTGACCGGGCTCTGCCGACCGCGGCGACCGATCAGGGTCTCCGCCAGCATGATCGGCACGCCCACCAGGGCGATGCAGAACAGGTACATCACGACGAACGCACCGCCGCCGTAGACGCCCGTCATGTAGGGAAACTTCCAGATATTGCCGAGGCCTACGGCCGAACCGGTGGCTGCCAGAATGAACACCCAACGACTGGCCCACGCACCATGAATTGAAACTTTGTCGCTCGCCATTGTCGCCAAGACCCCAGACTGCGGGAAAAAAGATCGCGCATTGTCGGAGATTAGCGACATGGGCTCAAGTTTGGCTCGGTAAAGCCCCATGGCGCAGGCGCGGGCGACTCCCTATAATGCGCGCCCTATGGCTAAGCAAAAGAAACATCCTCAAGGCACCATCGCGCTGAATAAAAAAGCGCTGCACGATTACTTCGTCGAACAGAAGTTCGAGGCGGGCGTCGCCCTGGCCGGCTGGGAAGTGAAAAGCCTGCGCGCCGGCAAGGCTCAACTGGTCGACAGCTATGTGCTGCTCAAGGACGACGAGGCCTGGCTGATGGGTGCACATATCACCCCGCTGAAAACCGCCAGTACTCACGTCATCGCCGATCCGATTCGCACGCGCAAGCTGCTGCTGAACAAGCGCGAACTGGACAAGCTGTTCGGCGCCGTGCAGCAAAAAGGCTACACCTGCGTCGCTTTGTCGCTGTACTGGAAGCAGCACCTGGTCAAGTGCGAGATCGCCCTGGCCAAGGGCAAGAAGGACTTCGACAAGCGTCACGTCGAGAAAGAGCGCGACGCCAATCGCGAAGTCCAGCGCGCCATGCGCAGCAAGGGCAAGGACGAGTAAGCAGGCACTCCAGCGACCGCGATGATGCCTGGCATCATCGCCGCTGCACAGGGTTCTACAGCCCTTGCCGTCGTTGCGCGCGCGCCACGCGCTGGGCTTCCAGCTGAACTTCCGAAAGCACTTCCTGCACATAATCGATGTGCTGGTTGGACAGATCGCGCGCGTCTTCCGCACGCCCTTCGATGATGGCCTCGTACAACGCGCGGTGCTGACCGATCAGCATGTCGCGCGTCTCTTCGCGCTGGGCATACATGCCGCCGATGTTGGTCACCACGTTGCGCTTGAGCAGATCGAACAGCCCGCGAATCGTGTGCAGCAGAACGGCATTATGACTGGCCTCTGCAATCGCTAGGTGGAAACGCGCATCGGCAGCGCCCTCCTCTGCACGCGTAACCTTGCCGGCCCGCGTATAGCAATCCTGCAACGCCTCGAACGCCTCGGTCAGGCGCTGCCGGTCGATCTCGGTCGCTCGCCGGGCCGCATAGTAGGCGCAAGAGCCTTCCAGCGTATGGCGAAACTCCAGCAGATCGCGCTGCGCATCCTCCTTGTTCTCCAGCAACTGCAGCAGCGGATCGCTGAAGGTCGAGCCAAGTGTTTCGGCCACGTAGTTGCCGCCACCCTGGCGGCTGACCAGTAGCCCCTTGGCCACCAGCTTCTGGATCGCTTCACGCAGGGACGGGCGGGAAACGCCGAACTGCTCTGCCAGCGCTCGCTCGGCGGGCAGCCTCTCGCCGGCACGCAAGGTGCCTTCGAGAATCATCGTCTCCAGTTGCGCAACGATGTCATCGGAGAGACGTCGCTGCCGCACCAAACCTACTTCCATCACCCGCATCTCCATTGGTTTGACCAGCCCTCAAGCCTCATGGCGCAAGCCTATAGCGCCCATCCTGACTGAACAAGCCAGCACTATACGACCAAAGTCTTAGCATCTCGATTTGACAGCCTATTGAGCAACTTTTAACCTGAGCCCGCTACTTTGTAAATTGGTCTTACCAATTTAACCAACAAGAACAACAAACCATCGAGGTCTCGCCATGACAGCCCTACGCGCTGCACGCCTGTTCGATAACGCCTCATCCCTGCCGCGCCAGACGCGCGCTCGTGTGGAGTAAGCCCCAATGTCCAACGGAATTCTCGCCCTGCTGGCGTTCTCGCCGATCCTGCTGGCTGCCATCCTGCTGATCGGCCTGCGCTGGCCGGCCAAACACGCCATGCCGCTGGTCTACCTACTCACTGCCGCGGTCGGCCTGTTCGCCTGGGACATGACCCTCAACCGCGTTCTCGCCTCCACGCTGCAAGGCCTGCTGATCACCCTTGGGCTGCTGTGGATCATCTTCGGCGCGATCCTGTTGCTGAACACCCTCAAGCACTCCGGCGGCATTACCGCGATTCGCGCAGGGTTCACCACCATCAGCCCTGACCGCCGCATCCAGGCAATCATCATTGCCTGGCTGTTCGGCTGCTTCATCGAAGGCGCCTCGGGCTTCGGCACACCGGCCGCCATCGCTGCCCCGCTGCTGGTCGCCATCGGTTTCCCGGCCATGGCCGCCGTGCTGATGGGCATGCTGGTTCAGAGCACGCCGGTATCCTTCGGTGCCGTCGGTACGCCGATCATCGTCGGTCTCAATACCGGCCTGGACACTGCCACCATCGGTGCACAGCTGGTCGAGCAGGGCTCGTCCTGGGCGCAGTTCCTGCAGTTGATCACCAGCGAAGTGGCGATCATTCACGCCACCGTGGGCGTGGTCATGCCGGTCATCATGGCGATGATGCTGACCCGTTTCTTCGGCCAGGAGAAAAGCTGGAAAGCCGGTCTGGAAGTGCTGCCGTTCGCCATCTTCGCCGGCCTGGCCTTCGTCGTGCCATACGTCTTCACCGGCGTATTCCTCGGCCCGGAATTCCCCTCGCTGCTAGGCGGCCTGATTGGCCTGGCGATCGTCACCAGTGCCGCACGCTTTGGCTTCCTGGTACCGAAGAACACCTGGGACTTCGCCCCGGCCGACAAGTGGCCGAGCGAGTGGCTGGGCACCGTCGAGATGAAACTGGACGAGCTGACCGCCAAACCGATGAGCGCACTGCGCGCCTGGCTGCCCTACGTACTGGTCGGCGCCCTGCTGGTGGTCAGCCGCGTGTTCCCGGAAGTGGGTAACGCATTGAAGGCTGTGGTGGTTAACTTCCCCGACCTGCTCGGCGAGGCCGGCGTCAGTGCCAACTTCCAGCCGCTCTATCTGCCCGGCGGCATTCTGGTCGCCGTGGTTCTGGCCACGTTCTTCCTGCATGGCATGAAGGCACGCGACCTGGGCAAGGCGGTGAAGGAATCCTCCAGCGTGCTGCTCAGCGCCGGTTTCGTGTTGCTGTTCACCGTGCCGATGGTGCGTATCCTGATCAACTCCGGCGTCAACGGTGCCGAGCTGGCCAGCATGCCGATCCTCATGGCCCGCTGGGTAGCCGACAGCGTGGGTGGCATCTACCCGCTGCTGGCGCCGAGCATCGGCGCCCTGGGCGCCTTCATCGCCGGCTCCAACACCGTCAGCAACATGATGTTCAGCCAGTTCCAGTTCGGCGTCGCCAGCAGCCTGGGTATCTCCAGCGCGCTGATCGTCGCGGTCCAGGCCGTGGGCGCTGCAGCCGGCAACATGGTGGCGATCCACAACGTGGTTGCGGCTTCGGCCACCGTTGGCCTGCTCGGCCGCGAAGGCAGTACCCTGCGCAAGACCATCTGGCCGACGCTGTACTACGTGCTGTTCACCGGCATCATCGCGATGGTCGCGATCTACGTGCTGGGTGTCAGTGATCCGCTGGTGCACTGACTCTCGTCACCCGAAAGCGCCCCGGCCACGCTGGGGCTCTTGCCGTCAGGCTACGCTTCCCCTTTTTAGCAACAGGATGAGCCCATGATCATTTCTGCCTCCACCGACTATCGCGCCGCCGCTCAACGCAAGCTGCCGCCCTTCCTGTTCCACTATGCCGATGGCGGCGCCTATGCCGAGCACACCCTGCGCCGCAACGTCGCCGACCTGTCGGACATCGAACTGCGCCAGCGCGTGCTGAAGAACATGTCCGAGCTGGACCTCTCCACCGAGCTGTTCGGCGAGAAGATGTCGATGCCGGTAGGCCTGGCGCCGGTCGGCCTGACCGGCATGTTCGCCCGTCGCGGCGAAGTGCAGGCAGCCAAGGCGGCGGCGGCCAAGGGTATTCCCTTTACCTTGTCCACCGTGTCGGTGTGTCCAATCGAGGAAGTGGCGCCGGCCATCGATCGGCCGATGTGGTTCCAGCTCTATGTGCTGAAGGATCGCGGCTTCATGAAGAACGCCCTGGAGCGCGCCAAGGCCGCCGGCTGCTCGACCCTGGTATTCACCGTCGACATGCCCGTGCCCGGCGCTCGCTACCGCGATGCCCATTCCGGCATGAGCGGCCCGAACGCGGCGCTGCGCCGCATGCTGCAGGCGATGACTCATCCACAGTGGGCTTGGGATGTCGGCCTGCTGGGCAAGCCGCACGACCTCGGCAACATCTCTGCCTACCGCGGTAACCCAACCGGCCTGGCCGACTACATCGGCTGGCTGGGCGCCAACTTCGATCCGTCGATTTCCTGGAAGGACCTGGAATGGATTCGTGACTTCTGGGATGGTCCGATGGTGATCAAGGGCATCCTCGACCCCGAAGACGCCCGCGATGCCGTGACCTTCGGCGCCGACGGCATCATCGTTTCCAACCATGGTGGTCGTCAGCTCGACGGCGTACTGTCCAGCGCCCGCGCGCTGCCGGCCATCGCCGACGCGGTCAAGGGCGACCTGAAGATTCTCGCCGACTCCGGGATCCGCACCGGCCTGGATGTGGTGCGCATGATTGCTCTCGGCGCCGACACCGTGCTGCTTGGCCGCGCCTTCCTCTACGCACTGGCCGCTGCCGGTGGTGCCGGCGTGAGCAACCTGCTCGACCTCATCGAGAAGGAAATGCGTGTGGCCATGGTGCTGACCGGTGCCAAGTCCATCGCCGAGGTCACCTCGGACCTGCTGGTAAAGGAGCGCTGATCCAATGACTGCCGCCGTCCCCACAGCTGTCACTGGTGATGCCCTGCTGGGCCAGATGCGCCAGATCGTCGGAGCCAGCCACGTGCTGACCGATGAGCAATCGACACGGCGCTTTCGCAAGGGCCACCGTACGGGTGAGGGCAATGTGCTGGCGGTGGTACGCCCAGGCTCGCTGCTGGAGCAGTGGCGCATCCTGCAAGCGGCGGTGGCGGCTGATCGCATCGTCATCATGCAGGCGGCCAATACTGGTCTGACCGGCGGTTCCACCCCGGACGGGGCCGATTACGACCGCGAGATCGTACTGATCAGTACCCTGCGCATCACTGGCGTACAGCTGATCAACGATGGCCAGCAAGTGGTGTGCCTGCCCGGCGCGACTCTGGACCGCCTCGAGCAGGCCTTGGCGCCACTGAACCGCGAACCGCATTCGGTGATCGGCTCGTCCTGCATCGGCGCCTCGGTGCTCGGCGGCATCTGCAACAACTCCGGCGGTGCCCTGGTGCGCCGCGGCCCGGCCTACACCGAGCTGGCGCTCTACGCGCAGGTGAAGGATGACGGCTCGCTGGTGCTGGTCAATCACCTGGGGATCGAGCTGGGCGACAGCCCCGAGGAAATCCTCACCCGCTTGCAGAACGGCGACTACACGCCGCAGCAGGTGCGCAACGAGGAGCATGCCAAGGCTTCCGACGCGCGCTACGGCGAGCACGTGCGCGATGTCGATGCCGACACCCCGGCGCGCTTCAACGCCGACCCGTCGCGTCTGTTCGAAGCCTCCGGCTCGGCCGGCAAGCTGTGCCTGTTCGCCGTGCGCCTGGATACCTTCCCGAAGGAGCCGAGCACGGTGTTCTACATCGGCAGCAACGACCCGCACGACCTCACCGAAGTGCGCCGTCACCTGCTGGCCAAGCTACCGCGTCTACCGATTGCCGGGGAATACATCCACCGCACCGCCTTCGACATCGGCGAAAAATATGGCAAGGACACTTTCCTGGTGATCGACAAATTCGGCACCGCCAAAGTGCCGGCCGCCTTCGCCATGAAGAGCCGGGTCGACGGTTTCTTCGAGCGCTTCGGGCTGCGCGGGGTGACCGACAAGGTAATCCAGACGCTGATGAACCTGCTGCCCAGCCACCTGCCCGCGCGCATGCGTGAGTACCGCGACCGCTTCGAGCACCATCTGCTGGTGCGGGTATCGAACGACACCCTGGAGCAGACCCGTGCCTTCCTGAGCGAGTACTTCAGCGGCAGTACCAGTGGCGCCTTCTTCGAGTGCGACGCCGAGGAGGGGCGCAAGGCCTTCCTGCATCGCTTCGCCATCGCTGGCGCCGCGATTCGCTACCGCGAGGCGCACCGCAGCAGCGTCGAGGATATCCTCGCCCTGGACATCGCCCTGCGCCGCAACGACCGCGACTGGGTCGAGACACTACCGCAGGAGATGGAAGAGCAGATTATCCACAAGCTCTACTACGGGCATTTTTTCTGCCATGTGTTCCATCAGGACTACATCGTCAGGAAGGGCATCGACCCGATCGAGATGGAGCACCGCATGTGGAAGCTGCTGGACGCGCGCCGCGCCGAGTACCCGGCCGAGCACAACGTCGGCCACCTGTACGTAGCCAAGCCGGCGCTGGCCGGCTTCTACCGCGAACTGGACCCGACCAACACCTTCAACCCCGGCATCGGCCATACCTCGAAGAAGAAGCATTGGGGTGGTTGTTGCTAAGACGCTGAAGCCGCTATTACGGATGTGGGAGGCGCTTCAGCGGCGACGTTCGCGGCTGAAGCCCCTCCCACAATAGCTACGCTGCACCGTATAGCCCGGATGCAATCCGGGAAGATCTGACACGACTCCCCGGATTTCATCCGGGCTACAAAAGCAAAGGCCCGCCAATTTAGCGGGCCTTGGTGTTTACGCAGCAGCCGATCAGGCGAAGACGATCTCCTCGCCCTCGACCTTGGCCTTGACCTTCGCACCAGGCGCGAAGTCGCCAGCCAGGATGCGCTGTGCCAGCGGATTCTCGATCCAGCGCTGGATCGCACGCTTGAGCGGACGTGCGCCATACACCGGGTCGTAACCGACGGCGATCAGCTTGTCGAGCGCCTCCGGGGTCAGCTCCAGACTCAGATCGCGCTCGGCCAGGCGGCCACGCAGACGCTGCAGCTGAATCTCGGCAATACCGGCGATCTGCTCGCGGCCCAGCGGCTCGAACACCACCACCTCGTCGATACGGTTGATGAACTCGGGGCGGAAGTGGCTGCCCACCGCATCCATCACCGCGGCGCGCTGTGCTTCCTTGTCGCCGACCAGTTCCTGGATCTGCGCAGAGCCGAGGTTGGAGGTCATCACGATCACGGTGTTCTTGAAGTCGACGGTGCGGCCGTGGCTGTCAGTCAGACGGCCATCTTCCAGCACCTGCAACAGCACGTTGAACACGTCGGGGTGAGCCTTTTCCACCTCGTCCATCAGCACGACCGAGTAGGGTTTGCGACGCACCGCCTCGGTCAGGTACCCACCCTCCTCGTAACCCACGTAGCCGGGCGGTGCCCCGATCAGACGGGCGACGCTGTGCTTCTCCATGAACTCGGACATGTCGATGCGCACCAGCGCTTCCTCGGTGTCGAAGAGGAACTCGGCCAGCGCCTTGCACAGCTCGGTCTTGCCCACCCCGGTCGGGCCGAGGAACAGGAACGAGCCGCTCGGCCGGTTCGGATCGGCCAATCCTGCACGGGAACGGCGCACGGCGTTGGCCACGGCCACCACCGCTTCGTCCTGACCGATCACCCGCTGGTGCAACAGGCCTTCCATCTTCAACAGCTTCTCGCGTTCGCCTTCGAGCATCTTGCTCACTGGGATGCCGGTCCACTTGGATACGACTTCGGCGATCTCCTCGTCGGTGACCTTGTTGCGCAGCAGCTGGTTCTCGCTCTTGCCGTGCTGGTCGACCATCTGCAGGCTGCGCTCCAGATCCGGAATCACACCGTACTGCAGCTCGGCCATGCGATTGAGGTCGCCCTTGCGCCGCGCAGCCTCAAGCTCGGTCTTGGCCTGCTCGATCTTCTGCTGGATCTGCGCCGAACCCTGCACCTCGGCCTTTTCCGACTTCCAGATTTCTTCCAGGTCGGCGTATTCCTTCTCCAGCTTGGCGATGTCTTCTTCCAGCTTGACCAGGCGCTTCTTGGTCGCCTCGTCGTCTTCCTTCTTCAGTGCCTCACGCTCGATTTTCAGCTGGATCAGGCGACGATCCAGACGATCGAGTTCCTCCGGCTTGGAGTCGATCTCCATACGAATGCGGCTGGCCGCCTCGTCGATCAGGTCGATGGCCTTGTCAGGCAACTGGCGGTCGGTGATGTAGCGATGGCTGAGCTTGGCCGCAGCGATGATCGCGCCATCGGTGATGGTCACGCCGTGGTGCACCTCGTAGCGCTCTTTGAGGCCACGCAGGATGGCGATGGTGTCCTCTTCGCTCGGTTCGTCGACCAGCACCTTCTGGAAGCGACGCTCCAGCGCGGCATCCTTCTCGATGAACTGGCGGTACTCATCCAGTGTGGTCGCGCCGACGCAGTGCAGTTCACCACGAGCCAGGGCCGGCTTGAGCATGTTGCCAGCGTCCATGGCACCCTCGGCCTTGCCGGCCCCGACCATGGTGTGAAGCTCGTCGATGAACAGGATGATGCGCCCTTCCTGCTTGCCCAGTTCGTTGAGCACCGCCTTCAGGCGCTCCTCGAACTCACCGCGGAACTTGGCACCGGCGATCAGCGAGCCCATATCCAGCGACAACAGACGCTTGTCCTTGAGGCCATCGGGCACCTCACCGTTGACGATGCGCTGGGCCAGGCCTTCGGCGATGGCGGTCTTACCGACGCCGGGCTCACCGATCAGTACCGGGTTGTTCTTGGTGCGGCGCTGCAGCACCTGGATGGTGCGGCGAATCTCGTCGTCACGGCCGATCACCGGATCGAGCTTGCCATCCTCGGCACGCTTGGTCAGGTCGACGGTGTACTTGTCCAGCGCCTGGCGCGACTCCTCGACGTTGGGATCATTCACTGCCTGGCCGCCGCGCAGGTTGGCGATGGCGTTTTCCAGCGCTTTCTTCGACACGCCCTGGCCGAGCAGCAGCTTGCCCAGCTTGGTGTTCTCGTCCATTGCGGCAAGCAGCACCAGCTCACTGGAAATGAACTGATCACCCTTCTGCTGTGCCAGACGGTCGGCCTGGTTGAGCAGGCGCGCCAGATCTTGCGACAGGTTGATGTCACCGGTGGGGTTCTGCAGCTTGCCGAGCTGGTCCAGCTCGCGGGTCAGGCCCTGCCTCAGGCTATTGATGTCGAAGCCGACCTGCATCAGCAGCGGCTTGATCGAGCCGCCCTGCTGCTCCAGCAAGGCTTGCATAAGGTGCAGCGGTTCGATGGCGGCGTGGTCCATGCCCACGGCCAGGGATTGGGCGTCGGAAAGTGCAAGTTGCAACTTGCTGGTCAAACGATCGATACGCATATGTCCTTCCTCCATAGTGGCAGGCCGGGACAACATCCCCGAAAAACGAAACCTGCCGAGATGCAGACTAGATAAGGACGATTACGCCGTATTCAAGAGACGACGACTTGACCCAGATCAGCGCCAGATCACCTGCTGCTCCAGCGGAAAGCGCAGGCGCGGGTTATACACACCCTTCTCGCCCTCGCGCCCGACGGCCAGGAGCATGATCGGAATGGCCTGACGCGGAATATCCAGCACGCGACGCAGGCGCACTTCATCGAATCCTTCCATCGGACAGGTTGCATAGCCGTGGCTCTGGAAGGCGAGCATCAGGTTCTCCGCCGCCAGCGCAGTGGACTTCACCGCCCACAGGCGCATGTCGGCCTTGCTATTGGGCTTGCGCATCAGCGGCTTGCGCAGTCCCACCAGACGCACCAGTTGCCGCTTGAACAGGCCCAGCAGCCCCAACGGCCCCTGGTTGTACTGGAACGGCGCGGTCTTGCTGTAGAAGCTGCGGATGCGCACCGGCACTTGGGCCTCCGGCCAGTAGTCGATGATGTTTCGACAGGCCTGGCGCCAGGTGTCAGGACGCGCCAGCACGGCGATGATCAGAGGCGCACGGGCGCCGTTCTGGCTCATGCACACCGGCTGCAACTGCGCCAGCAGCGCCGCATCGCGAATCACCTGAAAGCTCCAGGGCTGCAGGTTGCAGGAACTCGGCGCCAGCATGGCCAGCTCCAGGCAGTCGCGAATCACCGCATCCGGCACCGCTTCTGGGGTGAAGCGGCGCACCGCGCGGCGGCTTTCGATAAGCGCACGAAGTTCGGCCGGTGAAGCCTTGGCGGGCGCTTGCTCGTGGGGAAAGCTGGTCATAGGGGCACTCCTCGGCAGTCGCCCGATTAAGCAACCGGGCGGCTCTGCGAACAAGGGTACGGGAGGAAATGACCGTGGATTTGGCCGATTAGCCTCACCTGCGCCTCAGATCGAGCGCGCAGGTGCCACGGCTAGAGGCCGAGCGCCTTTTCGATGGCCTGGATCAGTGCAGGGTCATCCGGCGCGGTGCGCGGTGAGAAGCGCGCCAGCACGCGGCCGTCCTGGCCGACCAGAAACTTCTCGAAGTTCCAGGTGATGTCCCCAGGAAACTCCGCGCCCTCGCCCGCCAGCAGGCGATACAGCGGGTGCCGACCGGGGCCGTTGACCTCCAGCTTGCTACCCAGCGGGAAGGTCACGCCATAGTTGAGGCTACAGAACGAACGGATCTCGTCCTCGCTGCCCGGCTCCTGACCGGCGAACTGGTTGCATGGCACTCCCAATACCGTGAAGCCGTTGCCCTTGTATTGCTGGTAGAGCTTTTCCAGCCCCGCGTACTGAGGCGTCAAACCGCACTTGGAGGCGACATTGACCACCAGCACCACTTGGCCCTTGTAAGGCGCCAGCGGCAGTTCCTGGCCATCCAGCGCACGTAGATTGAGATCGTGAAAGGCACTCATGACGAACTTCCTCAGCGAATTCAGTGCAACGGGCGCAATGCCCGGTAATCCTCAAGGCAGCTGCGATTGGGCAAGCCACCATGCATGAAAAAGGCGCCCTGAGGCGCCTTCATCGCAAGCTTGAGCTTAGCAGCGGTTGAACCGGTGGGTACGACCGCAAGTCGCCTGATCGGCAACTCAGCCTGTTAGTGGTGGTGACCACCTTCGCCGTGGATGTGACCGTGAGCCACTTCCTCTTCGCTGGCGTCACGCACGCTCACCACCTTGACCTTGAAGTTCAGGCGCTGGCCAGCCAGCGGGTGGTTGCCGTCGACGGTCACGTCGTCGCCATCGATGTCACGGATGGTGACGATCTGCATGCTGCCGTCCGGGCCGGAGGCATGGAACTGCATGCCCACTTCCAGGGTGTCGACGCCTTCGAACATGGCGCGGCTCAGAGTGGCAACCAGCTCGGCGCTGTATTCGCCGTAGGCTTCTTCCGGCTCGACGGAGACTTCGACGTCGTCACCGGCTTTCTTGCCGACCAGAGCCTTTTCCAGACCGGCGATGATGTTGCCGGCACCATGCAGATAAACCAGTGGCGCGCCGCCAGCGGAGCTGTCGATCACCTCACCGGCATCGTTGGTCAGGGTATAGTCGATGGAGACAGCCTTGTTGGCGGCGATCAGCATGGGGAGACCTTTTGCGAAAGAGAAATGAACGGGCAAGTCTAACCAAGGCCGGCCTGGATTGCGACCCGAGCCCGGACAAACGGGCTGTGCGTATCCTTGATTTTCGTCAGGACGAGCATGGCGACTGGGTGGCAGTCTTATCTTGTGGCCATACTCAGCATGTGCGCCACCGACCGCCCTGGCAGAATCGGCCCTGGGTACTCGATCCCCAGCAACGCCAGGTCAGACAGGGTAGTGTCTTCCCCTGCGGCTGGTGTGCCATGGATCGGTCGCACGATGACTTCAAGGAAGCTTAAATGTCTGCACGCAACATTCTGGTGATCAACTGCGGCAGTTCGTCGATCAAGTTCGCCTTGGTCAACGAAGCGCAGGAAACCTTCATTCTCAGCGGTCTGGCCGAACGCCTGGGCAGCCCCGAAGCGGTACTGCACTGGCAGCAGGGCGAACACAAGGACAGCCTGGTGCTGTCGGGAGCCGACCATCGCCTGGCCCTCTCCCACCTGCTGCCCATCGTGCAGCAGGCCGCCGCCGGCGAGCTGCACGGCATCGGCCACCGCGTGGTGCATGGCGGCGAACATTTCTCCGGCGCCACGCGTCTGGATGCCGTCAGCCTGCAGGCGATCCGTCATATCGCGCCACTGGCTCCGCTGCACAACCCTGCCAACCTGCAAGGCATCGAAGCGGCGATGAAGCTGTTCCCCAACCTGGTGCAGGTGGCGGTGTTCGACACCGCCTTCCACCAGAGCCTGCCCGAGCACGCCTATCGCTACGCCGTACCGCACGCGCTCTACGCTGAGCACGGCGTACGCCGCTACGGTTTCCACGGCACCAGCCACCGTTACGTCAGCCGCAAGGCGGCGCAAATGAGCGGCCTGGCATTCGACGCCAGCAGTTGGCTGGTGGCCCATCTGGGTAATGGCAGCTCCACCTGCGCCGTGGAGAATGGGCACAGCCGCGACACCAGCATGGGGCTGACGCCACTGGAGGGCCTGGTGATGGGCACGCGCAGTGGCGATGTCGACCCCAACCTGCACAGCCACCTGTCACGCACCCTGGGCTGGAGCCTGGAACAGATCGACAGCATGCTCAACAAGGACAGCGGCCTGCTCGGCCTGTCCGGCCTGTCCAACGACATGCGCACGCTGGAGCAGGCGCGCGAACAGGGCCACGTCGGCGCGAGCCTGGCCATCGAAGTGTTCTGCTACCGCCTGGCCAAGTCGCTGGCCTCGATGAGCTGCGCACTGCGTCGTCTCGATGGACTGATCTTCACCGGCGGCATCGGCGAGAACTCGGCGCTGATTCGCAGCAAGACGCTCGACCACCTCACGCTGCTCGGACTCAAGCTCGATGCCGAGGCCAACGCCCGCTGCGTGCGCGGCATAGCCGGCGCCATTCACGCCGATGGCCACGTGCGCGTACTGGTGGTGCCAACCAACGAAGAGCGGCAGATCGCCCTCGATACCCTTGCCCTGCTCGACTGAGGTCTATTCATGCATACCTTCTTCATCGCCCCCACCGGTTTCGGTGTCGGTCTTACCTCCATCAGTCTGGGGCTGGTCGGCGCACTGGAGCGCAGCGGCCTCAAGGTCGGATTCTTCAAGCCCATCGCCCAGCCGCATGCCGGCGACCTCGGTCCGGAGCGTTCCAGCGAGCTGGTCGCGCGCACCCATGGCTTGAACTCGCCCAAACCGCTGCCACTGAGCCATGTCGAGCGCATGCTCGGCGATGGCCAGCTGGATGAGTTGCTGGAAGAAATCATCAGCCTCTATCAGCAGGCTGCCGTCGACAAGGACGTGGTCATCGTCGAAGGCATGGTGCCGACGCGCCACGCCAGCTACGCCGCACGAGTCAACTTTCACCTGGCCAAGAGCCTGGACGCCGACGTGATACTGGTCAGCGCGCCGGAAGACGAAAGCCTCACGGAACTGTCCGACCGCATCGAAATCCAGGCGCAACTGTTTGGCGGCCCGAAGGACCCGAAAGTGCTCGGGGTGATTCTCAACAAGGTGCGCAGCGAGGACGGCATCGAGGCCTTCGCCGAACGTCTGGAAGAGTTTTCGCCACTGCTCAAGACCGAGAGCTTCCGCCTCCTGGGCTGCATTCCCTGGCAGGACGAACTGAATGCGCCACGCACCAAGGACATCGCCGAGCTGCTCGGCGCACGCATCCTCAACGCTGGCGACTACGAGCAACGGCGCATGCTCAAGATCGTGCTCTGTGCCCGCGCCGTGGCCAACAGCGTACAACTGCTCAAACCGGGCACCCTGGTGGTGACGCCGGGTGATCGCGACGACATCATCCTCTCCGCCTGCCTGGCGGCGATGAATGGCGTTCCCCTGGCCGGCCTGCTGCTGTGCAGCGATTTCGCCCCAGATCCACGCATCATGGAATTGTGCCAGGGCGCCCTGGCCAGCGGCCTGCCGGTGATGACGGTGAGCACCGGCTCTTACGATACGGCCACCAACCTCAATCGCCTGAACAAGGAAATCCCGCTGGATGACCGCGAGCGCGCGGGCAAGGTCTCCGACTTCGTCGCCAGCCATATCGACCACGACTGGCTGGCCAATCGCTGCGGCACGCCGCGTGAGCTGCGCCTGTCGCCACCGGCCTTCCGTTATCAACTGGTGCAACGAGCCAAGGCCGCAGCCAAGCGCATCGTTCTCCCCGAAGGCAGCGAACCGCGTACCGTACAGGCTGCCGCCATCTGCCAGGCCCGAGGCATCGCCCGCTGCGTACTGCTGGCCAAGCCGGAAGACGTTCATGCAGTCGCCCGAGCCCAAGGTATCGAGCTGCCGGAAGGCCTGGAAATTCTCGACCCGGACCTGATTCGCGGCCGCTACGTCGAGCCGATGGTCGAGTTGCGCAAGGGCAAGGGCCTCAACGCCCCGATGGCCGAGGCGCAGCTGGAAGACACCGTGGTACTCGGCACCATGATGCTGGCGCTGGATGAAGTGGACGGCCTGGTTTCCGGTGCCATCCACACCACCGCCAATACCATTCGCCCGGCGCTGCAACTGATCAAGACCGCCCCCGGCTACAACCTGGTGTCCTCGGTGTTCTTCATGCTGCTGCCGGATCAGGTGCTGGTCTATGGCGACTGCGCAGTGAACCCGGACCCGAATGCCGAACAGCTCGCCGAGATCGCCCTGCAGAGTGCCAACTCGGCACTGGCCTTCGGCATCCCGCCGCGCGTTGCCATGCTCAGCTATTCCACCGGTGACTCCGGCAGTGGCGAGGAAGTGGAAAAGGTGCGCGCCGCCACCCGCCTGGCCCGCGAGAAGCGCCCCGATCTATTGCTCGACGGCCCGCTGCAATACGACGCCGCCGCCATCGAGAGCGTGGGGCGGCAAAAGGCCCCCAACAGCCCGGTGGCCGGCCGCGCCACGGTATTCGTATTCCCTGACCTGAACACCGGTAACACCACCTACAAGGCAGTGCAGCGTAGCGCCGACTGCATCAGCGTCGGCCCGATGCTGCAGGGCCTGCGTAAACCGGTGAACGATCTGTCGCGCGGCGCCTTGGTCGACGATATCGTCTACACCATCGCCCTTACCGCGATTCAGGCAGCCAATCTGCCAACTGAAGCGAGCGGTAAGGCGCCGTAGCCACCCTGGATGGGCAAGCGCCGGCCGTGATGGCCGGTGCGCACGGCAGAGCCCGCTAATGAGCGAAACCCGATGGTCAATGCTGGCACTTGCAGGTCAGTGCACAAGCGTTAACCTTGGCGCCGAACCAGCTCGCTGCACGGAACGCCGCAGCTCTTTCGACTGATACGGGGCACAGAGAAAGCCCCATTCTCAGGCTGCCCGCCGGACGTGCAGCCTGCCTACGGAGGCGTTCGCCCGATGCTGCACTTTCTTCCCGCGCCGCTGCGCGGCCTGATCGCGAGCCTGCTGCTGGCTCTGAACACCCTGTTCTGGTGCTGGCCGCTGTTCTTCGTTGCTCTGCTCAAGTTGCTGCTGCCCTTCGCGCCCATCCAGCGCGCGCTGCGCTTCGTCATGCATGGCATCGCTGAAAGCTGGATCGGCGTGAACAAGTTCTGGATGCGCCTGGTCGGCCATATCGACTGGAAGGTGCAGGGCCTGGAACGCTTCGATACGCGCCATTCCTACCTGGTCACCAGCAATCATCAGAGCTGGGTGGATATCCTGGTGCTGCAGTACCTGCTCAACCGGCGCATGCCGCTGCTGAAGTTCTTCCTCAAGCAGGAGCTGATCTGGGTACCGGTAATCGGCCTGTGCTGGTGGGCTCTGGAGTTTCCCTTCATGAAGCGCTTCAGCAAGGAGTACCTGGCCAAGTACCCGGAGAAGCGCGGTCAGGACCTGGCCACCACCCGCCGCGCCTGCGCACGCTACAAGAGCAACCCGGTGGCGGTGTTCAATTTCCTCGAGGGCACGCGCCTGACCCCGGGCAAGCATGCGCAGCAGCAGTCTCCGTTCCAGTACCTGTTGAGACCCAAGGCTGGCGGCATCGCCTTCGTGCTCGATGCGATGGGTGAGCAGTTGCACGCCATCGTCAACGTCACCATCCACTACCCACATGGCGTTCCGGGCTTCTGGGACCTGCTCTGCGGTCGACTGGATGCCGTGCAGGTGAACTTCAAGCAGGTCGACATTCCACGCGAATTCATCGGCCGCAACTACGATCAGGACGACGACTACCGCCTGGCATTCCAGCAGTGGGTCAACCGCTTGTGGGAAGAGAAGGACGCGGAACTGGCCAGCCTGCACCAGCAGGCCTGAAGCGCCAGCGGCGCTTCATTCGTCGCGCGGCAGAGGCAGCCTGTTCCAGTCCAGCAGGGCCGGCACCTGCATGGCGCTGCCGGCCGGTATGCCCGGGGCCACCAGGAAGCCCTGCATGATGTTGCAGTTATGCCGCGTCAGCCATTCGCGCTGCTCCTGGGTTTCGACCCCTTCGGCGATGACTTCCAGCCCCAGGTGGCGCCCCAGATCGATGATGGTGCTGACCACCGCAGCATCACGCGGGGAGTCGAGCATGTTGGAGATGAACAGGCGGTCGATCTTCAGCGTATCCAGCTCGAAATGACGCAGATACGCCAGTGACGAGTAGCCGGTGCCGAAGTCGTCGATGGCGATCTTCACGCCCAGCTCGCGCAGATGACGCAGTTGCGCCTGGGTCAGCTCCAGGTCCTGCATCAATGCGCTCTCGGTGACCTCCACCTCCAGTTGGCTGGGCTTGAGGCCATGGGCATCGAGCACACGCTGCAGGTCGGTGACCAGTTGCGGCATGCCGAACTGCACCGGGCTGACGTTGAGGCTGAGCACCATGTCCTCGCCGAACTGCTGCTTGAAGTCCGCCAGTTGCCTGGCGCCCTCGCGAAATATCCATTCGCCGAGCCGGTTGATCAGGCGGGTTTCCTCGAGCAGCGGTATGAATACGTTCGGCGCAACGGTGCCGGCGACGCGGTGCTGCCAACGCAACAAAGCCTCGAAACCCCGCAGGCGACCGCTCTCCAACTGGAACTGCGGTTGGTAGACCAGTACGAAATCATCGTTCTCGATGGCGTGACGCAGGCTCTCCTCGAGCATCAGCCGCGACCGTGCGCGACCGTTCATTTCCGGGGAAAAGAAGCGGTACTGCTGACGACCAGCGCGCTTGGCCTCATACATCGCCATGTCGGCAGAACGCAGCAAGCCCTCGACACTCTGCCCACATTCGGGGAAACAGGCGATGCCAACGCTGGCACCCAGAGTGAAGTCCACGCCATCGAGCGTGTGGCGCACCGAGACCAGTTCGATCAGCTTCTCCGCGACCTTGGCGGCGTCCTCGGGGTGGCCGAGGTTGTCCAGCAGCGCGGTGAATTCGTCTCCGCCGATGCGGGCCAGGCTGTCGTATGGCCGCAAACAGGCCTTGAGCTGCTCCCCGACACGACGCAGCAACTGGTCGCCAACATCGTGGCCCAGCGAGTCGTTGATGCGCTTGAATCCGTCCAGGTCGAGGTACAGCACCGCGACCCGCTGGCCACTGCGCTCGATACGCGCCAATGCAGACTCCAGCGCCTGATGAAAGCCACGACGGTTGAGCAGGCCAGTCAGTGAGTCGGTAACCGCTTGCGACTCCAACTGCGCGTGCAGGTTGCGCACCACCGACATGTCCAGGGCGATCACGACCATCGCCCGTTGCTGCTGTGGGAGCGGTGAACAGGATAGCGCCACCGGCAGGCAACCGCCCTTGAACGTTCGCATCATCGCTTCGTGCACCCGGTAGGTGGCCTCCCGTTTGAAGTGCAGGTAGAACTCGGACTCCAGCCAACCACGCTCACTGGCGGGATTCTTCAGAAACGACAGAAGTTCGACGCCCTCCAGATCGCCCACCTCGCCATCGAGCATCTGCGCCATGGCAGGATTGGCGAACTGGATGCGTCCGTCCTCCCCCACCACCAGAATGCCCTCGGCAGCATTGGCCAGTACCGAAGCGTTGAAGGCTCGCGCTCGTTCCAGCTGCTGCGACAGCGCCTGCAACTCACAGCGATTGTGCTCATGCTCCAGCAGGCTGTGGATCTTGTGCCGCAGCACACTGGGATCGAAGGGCTTGAGGACGAAATCCACGGCGCCGGAGCTGTAGCCACGCAGTACTGCATCATGAGTCTGGGCGATCGCCGACACGAAGATGATCGGTGTCAGCCGAGTCCGGGGATTGCCACGCATCAACCGGGCGACTTCGAAGCCATCCATACCCGGCATCTGCACGTCGAGCAGCACCAGCCCGACATCCTCTTCGAGCAGGCAGCGCAGCGCCTCCTCGCCGGAACTGGCACAACGCAGCTGCCACTCCCCATCCTCGAGCAGCGCCTGCATGGCCTCGAGGTTTTCCATACGGTCGTCCACCACCAGCAGAACCTGCTTGGCGGGTACAGCGGCGATCTTGCTCTGCGCCGGGGCCATCGTCACTCCCCTATCCATATGCCCTTGCACCAGTTACTCCTGCCTTCAGATTAGTCCATTACCAGACGAAGGCACGGGCGGCATGCCCAGCCAGCGTTCCAGCAGTGCCAGCAGCTCATCACGCTTGATCGGCTTGGCCATGTAGTCGTCGGCACCGGCGGTGATGCATTTTTCCCGGTCCCCCTTCATGGCATGGGCCGTGAGCGCGATGATCGGAATCACGCAGCCATGCTCCTGCTTGAGCAGACGCGTGGCGGTATAGCCGTCCATGTTCGGCATGGCCATGTCCATCAGGATCAGGTCGAAGGGGTCACGCTGATAGCTGGCGATGGCCTCGAGACCATCCTTGGCGGAACTGACGCACAGCCCGACTTCATCCAACAACGCCGTCAACGCATAGACATTACGTACATCATCGTCGACCAGCAGGATGCGTTTGCCCTGCATCGGATTGAGGTCCGCATGCCCCGGCTGGGGCGCCTGAACGTCACCAAGAAAGCCCTGCATCGCCTGACACAACGCCTCGGTATCGTCGCCCTGCTTGCGCACCACCACTGCGCTGTAGCGACGCAGGCGTTGCAGTGTCTGCTGGGTGACATCCACACCGGTGTTGATCACCACACGCGTGCCCTGCAGTGGGCGCAGCTGGTTGAGGCTGTCGAGCAGGGCAAAACCGTCCTGATCCGGCAGGTCGAGGTCGATCACCAGCGCACAGAACTGTCCTTGCGCGTAGGCCGCACGTGCCTGCTCGCCATCGGCGCAGGCGACCACCTGAAAGCCCAGCTCCGTAAGCTGCTTGCGATAGTGCTCGCGCTCAACCTCGACATCCTCCACCAGCAGCACGGCCTGTTCCTGCTGCATGCCGTGCTGCAGTTCCAAGAACACCTGTTCCAGGTCATCGCGGCCGATGGGCTTGACCAGATAACGCGTGCCGTCGTCGTTCCACCCCACCGGCTGCGGGACACAGGAAATGATGTGCACCGGCGTATGGCGGTGGGTCGGCTGCGCGCGCAGGCGGCGGAATAGCTGCCAGCCGCTGAGGTCAGGCAGCAGGATGTCGAGGATCACCGCATTGAACGACTCCTGCTGCAGCAGCCCCAGCGCCTGCAGGCCGGTACGGCAATGCACGCTGGAAAAACCGTGGGCATGGGCCTCCTCGGCGATTACCGACGCGAAATTGACATCGTCCTCGATGATCAGCAGCGGCGGCCCGTCGCCTGTCCGCTTCGGCTCCTCCACCGGCGCTTCGACGCTGAGCGAACCAACCTTCACTGGCAACCTGACGGTAAAGGTCGAGCCTAGGCCGGGCGCACTCTGCAGGCTGACGTCGCCGTCCAGCGCCAGCACCAGTTGGCGAGTGATGGCCAACCCCAGGCCGGTACCGCCGAAACGCCGGCTGGTGGAGCCGTCGAGTTGCTGGAAGGCCTGGAATATCTGCTCGTGCTGCGCCGGGTCGATGCCAATACCGGAATCTCGCACACTGAAACACAGCAGCTCGCGTTCATCCTCCTGACGACCCTGACTGCTGACGCTCAGCGTGACGTCACCGTGATCGGTGAATTTCAAGGCATTAGACAGCAGGTTGCGCAAAATCTGGTGCAGGCGCACACGGTCGGTGTGGATGATCCGCGGCACGCCTGCCTCCAGCTGGGTGTGCAGGCGCAACCCCTTGAGCTCGGCCATCGGACGCAGGCTGGCATCCAGCTCGACCAGCACGTCCTGCATATTGATCGGCTCGAGCTTGAGCTGCATCCGCCCCGACTCGACCTTGGCCAGATCGAGCACATCGTTGATCAGTTGCAGTAGATCACTGCCGGCGCGGTGCACGATATCCGCGTGCTTGGTCTGCTTCTCGGTGAGATTGCCAGCCAGGTTCTGACGCAACTGGTCGCTGAGAATCAGGATGCTGTTGAGCGGCGTGCGCAGCTCATGGGACATGTTGGCGAGGAATTCTGACTTGTAACGGTTGGCCAACAGCAGTTGCTCGGCCTGCTCTCGCAGTTTCTGCTCGGCCGCCTTACGCTCGCTGATGTCGATGATCACCGCCTGCACCAGGTTTTCATCGCCGCTGCGAATCGGCGACAGGCCAACCTCCAGCGGGATCATGCGGCCTTCACGATGCAACCCGAACAACTCGCGATTGCCGCCCATGCGGCGCTGCTCCGGCATGGCCTGGTAACCGCGGCGCAACGCCACATGGCTGCCCCGCTGCGCAGCCGGCAGGAGCATTTCCACAGGTTCGCCCAACAGCATCTGGCGCTCGTAACCGAACAGCACCTCGGTCTGTCGATTGACCATAGCGATACGCCCCAGGCCATCGACCAGCAAGATGGCATTGGGCGAGGCCTCGACCACCAGGCGGAATCGCTCTTCGGCGACCTTGCGGGCCCGCAGGTCCACCAGGTTGATCAAGTAGCTGCTGCCTTCATGCAACGGGTTGAGGCTGATGCTGACCGGAATCGACTCACCCCGTAACGTGCGCACCATGCGCTCGTCGCTCTCGGCCAACTGCTCATGCAGATCTTTCGGTGATTCGATATTGGGCAGCACCCGCAACACCGTTTCACCAGGCAGGGCATTGATCGGACAATCGAACAGCTCGGCGGCGCTGCGGTTGGCCATTTCGATGCGGCCCTTGTCGTCACACAGCAGCGTCGCCACCGGGAGGCGTTCGACCAGTAGACGAAAGCGCTCCTCTCGCTCCTGCAGTTCGCTCGCGATCTTCTCGCTGAGGTGCAGCTTGCGCTCGCGCTGATAGAGATAACCACCGACTAGAAGCGCCAACAACAGGGTCGCAGCCAAGCCAGCCCATAGACCCAAGGTACCCGTACGATCGATCAGGCTGCGCTCGTACTCGATCGTGCCGATCACATCCAGGCCCCAGACACGGCCATATAGCGGCAGTTCCAAATGACTGCGAAACTTCGGTCGCCAGTCTTCGGGCTGGCTTTCGCCAGTGAGCAGATAGGTATCCGGGACCTGCAGATCCGTTAGAACGATATCGAAACGGCGCGTCTGGGAGCCGAGAATCCCCTCCATCAGGTCGTGGCTGCGAAAGGCGCCGTGCACCATTCCCAGCAAGGCCTCACGACGCTGCTCCGTCGTATTGAGCGGCACACCCGGACGGAAGACCGGGAGGAACAGGAGCACGCCCTGCTGCACGTTGATATCGATTTCCTGGCGTAGCACTACCGGCCCGCTCAGGCTCGCCTCGCCACTCTCGATACTGCGCTCGATGGCATCCAGACGAGTCGGCTCGGTGAGCATGTCGAATCCCAGTACACGCCGGTTACGCCAGTCCAGAGGGCTGACGTAATCGATCGGCAGGTAGTGCTCGCGCTCTTGTGGCGGGAACATCTGATAATCGAGCCGTCCTTCGGCCTGCAACTCGGCGAGAAAATCCGGTAATTGTTCAGCCGTCAGGTAACGCGACCAGGCCACCGCCTGGATACCGGGGTAGCGATCCTGCAGTTGCAACTGGTCCAGCGCACGCTGCCATTCCACTGGGGACACGCGGTCGCTGCCGGTCATCAGCCCGGAAACGCCGCGCAACGCCATCTCATAAGCCTGCATGCGCGCCATGACCCGCTGGCCGATATCCTGCGCCTCGAGCTCAAAACGGTGCTGACTCTCTTCGCGCTCTCGCTCCTGCAAGACGCTCCATTGCCAGAAGATCAGGCCTCCCAGCCCGAACAGCAGACTCAAGGCAACCAGTAGCGGTATCCAGGGCCTTGGCGGCCGCTCGACAGCTCTGTCGTCCATTCGCTCTCCTTCGGTCATCCAGAACCAACGCGCACAGGTCATCCGTGCGCGGACTTCACAGAACCACAGCAAGCAGTCTAGTCAGGTTTTTAATGGATGGCCTTTTGCCAGAAGAGACACGACAGGCGGTCAGGAGGATTGGCGTAAACGCTCCTTCCATGCAGAGCTGCGGAGCAACCAGTGGCTAATGCCGGAAAAGAAAAAGCCTCCCATGGGGAGGCTTTTCGTTCAGCGCCACATGACCTTACAGCTGGCGCAGATTGATCTCGACACGACGGTTCTGCGCACGGCCGGCATCGGTGGCATTGCTGGCGATCGGCTGGCTCGGGCCGGCTCCATAGGCCGAAATACGCTGGCCGGGCACACCATTGGCGGTCAGGTAGTTGGCCACGCTCTGCGCGCGACGCTGCGACAGACTCTGGTTCAGTTCCTGCGAACCGGTGCTGTCGGTGTGACCAACGATGTTCACGCCGTTCTTGTTGAACTCCTTGAACACCAGCACCAGCGAATTGAGAGTCGGATAGAAGCTGCTGGAGATATCTGCCGAGTTGCTGGCGAAGGTGATGTTGCCCGGCATGATCAGCTTGAGATCATCGCCATTGCGTTGCACCTGCACGCCTGTGCCCTGCAGGGTCTGACGCAGCTTGGCTTCCTGGGTATCGACGTAATAGCCATAACCACCGCCGGCAGCGCCACCTACGGCGGCACCGATCAGTGCGCCCTTGGTGCGATCCTTCTTGCTCGACGTGGCAGCCCCGATCACGGCTCCGGTCGCAGCACCGATACCGCCATAGATGCCGGCCTTGCCAGCCTGGCTTTCACCGGTATAGGGATTGGTGGTACAGCCAGCCAGCATGGCCATGAGCGCAGTTGCTGCGATCAGATTACGTCTGGTCTTCATAACGTTTCCTTAGGATTTCTTCTGGTATCGGGCAGACATGCCACAGCCTTCGAGCCGCCAGGGCGCGGCGAAGTTCCGCCCAAGCTTATCAGCCTGGGCGAGTGAGGACGGCGATCTAGAGCAGTCAGCCCGGTACGCGCGGGTCACTGCACGCCAGGCAACGGCCGCAGCGTGACCTCAACACGACGGTTCTGCGCGCGGCCATCAGCCGTGGCGTTGCTCGCCACCGGTTGATCCGGCCCCATGCCGCGGGTGCTCACGCGGCTAGGGGCGACCCCCTGCGCCAGCAGGTAGTCGGCCACGCTCTGCGCGCGGCGCTGCGACAGCGCCATATTGTGGCTATGCGAGCCGGTGCTATCTGTATGACCGACCACCTCGATACTGTTCTGGTTGTACTGGCGGAAGGAGTTGGCGAGGTTGTTCAGCGGCTGATAGAAGCTACTGGCGATCTGCGCCGAGTCGGTGGCGAAGGTGATGTTGCCGGGCATGATCAGCTGGATCACATCGCCTTGGCGCTGCACCTCCACGCCCGTACCCTGCATGCTGCGCCGCAGCTCTTCTTCCTGCTTGTCGGCGTAGTAACCGTAACCTGCCGCCGCGGCACCCGCGACCGCCGCGCCGATGAGTGCGCCCTTGCCGCGGTTGTCATGGTTGATCAGGGCACCAGCCGCCGCACCGGCCAACGCGCCCAATCCACCGTAGGTGGCTGTACGGTTGGAGCTTGGCGCGCTCTGGTCATAAGGATTCTGCGAAGCGCAGCCACTAAACAGCAGCGCAGACGAGCAAAGGGCAATCAGGGAAAGGCGGAACATGAAGGAATCTCCATGAACGGTGGGTGATGGCCATTTGAGTCACCACCCAGCCATTAGTGCCCTGTCACGCGCGAATAAAAGGGTTCTCGCGCATCTCGTCGCCCAAACGCGTATCCGGGCCATGACCGGTAACCACAGTGGCATCCTCATCGAGGCTGTACAGACGCTGCCTGATCGATCGTTCGATCGTGGCGTAGTCACCGCCCCACAGATCGGTACGGCCAATACCACGACGGAACAGCGTGTCACCAGCGATCAGCAGCTTGGCGTCTTCGAACCAGAAACTCATGGACCCCGGCGTATGGCCAGGTGTGTGCAGGGCGACACCGCAGCCGCAAGCCAGCTCCTCGTCATCGGCCAGCCAGCGATCCGGCGCCGGCACCGGCGTATAGGGCACACCGAACATGTTGCATTGCATCTCCAGGTTATCCCAGAGGAACTGATCCTCCTTGTGCAGATGCAAGGTGGCACCGGTCTTCTCCTTCATCTGCCCCGAGGCAAGGAAGTGATCGAGATGGGCATGCGTGTGAATGATGCTGACCACCTTGAGTCCATGGGCGTCCAGACGCGCCATGATCAGATCGGGATTACCGCCCGGATCGACCACGACGGCCTTCTTCGTAACCGGGTCGCCGATGATGGTGCAGTTGCACTGCAAGGGCCCGACAGGGAAGGTTTCACGGATCAGTGCGGGACGTTCGGCAGTACTCATCAGGAGGCCTCGTTGCGGTAATCGCCGGGCAGTTTACCGGTCCATTTACGGAATGCACGGCGGAAATTGGACGGGTCGCTGAAACCCAGCAAGTGTGAGATTTCATACAAGGGCAAGTGCGTGGTGGTCAGATACTGCAGGGCCAGGCGCTTGCGCACATCGTCGAGCACCTGCTGGTAGCTGGTGCCCATCTGTGCCAGATGCCGACGCAGGCTTCGGCCGCTGGTATGCAAGGCGCTCGCGGCGCTTTCGAGATCAGGAAAGTCACCCGGGCGCGCCAGCAACAATCGGCGCACCCGAGTAAGCAGGCCGTCCTGCACATCGAGGCTGGCCAGCAGCGCCTCGCACTGCTGCTCGCACATCTGCACCGTGGCCGGGTTGGCCAGGGCCATGGGGCGCTCCAGGTAGTGTCGAGGCAAACGCAACCAGTTATAGGGCTGCTCGAACCTGGCCTTCACACCAAAAATTTCAACGTAACGCCCGGCATAATCTGGCTCCGGGTGCGCGAAGCCAACCGCTAGCCCTCGCAACTCCTCGCCGAGCAGGAAGCGGGCAATGGTATGGATACTGGTGAGCAGGCCCTCGGCGGCGAAACGCGATTGCGGGCCCAGTGGCAAGGACTCGACCGCGCGCAATTCCATGTCCTCGCCCAGCTCCACCAGTTCCAGATCGAAGGCCAGACCAAGCACGCGGTAGTACTTCAAGGCGAACTGCAGCGCCTTGCCCAGGTTGGCGCTGGACAGTACTGCGTAGCCGAGAATGCCGTGGGTCGATACGTTGAGTCGCTGGCCTAGCAGCAGTCCCAGTGCAGGTTCGCCACAGCGCTCCAGCACAGCCTGCGCGAGCAGATGAAAATCAAGAAAGGACACCCGACCATTGGGACTCTCGAGCACTTCGGGGCGCACCCGCGCTGCGGCGAACACCTCGGCACGCAGCAGGCCAAGCTCCTCCGCCAGCCCCAGCAAGGCTTCGGCATAGGCGACCGGCGCCAGCTCAGCGTTAAAGTTCTGGGTTCGCTTCATGGTCTTGTTGTTCTGCCGGCTGGCCGCAAATGACCCATTGATGCACAGACCTTAACCTTGCCCATCATCCCCCAGCAACCCTAGCGAATACTTCTATTTCTAGCGCTAAAGCCCGCCACTTTCGTGCGGCCCGCAGCGGACAGCGATCGAATTTACAGTGCCAGAGCGCTCTATACCGCGTCGTTGATGTCAGCGCCTGCAAGCGTTAAAGCCCCTCCTCGCCGCCAACTTGTTCGGCTCGATCGGCCCCAACTTTCTATTGGAAACCCGCATTGGCCAGATATGACCATTACCTTGGCTGTTACGAACCTGTGCCTCGGTGTAGAGCGCATCCATAGTAGGAGCCAGTCAAACAGCGCAAGGAAATCCTCATGGCCAGCACTACACCAGAAGGTTTGCAGATCCGCCCCAGGCATATGGATTTCGATCTGCCCAACCCGCTGCCGCGCCACTGGAACGGCGGCGACGCCTTCAAGACCCATCTGTTCGACGCCATGTCGGTGTTGTTTCCCGATGGCGAGCGTTTCTTCATCGACTCGGTACGTCAGTTCCGCGACCGCATCGAGGACCCGGTACTGAAGGAGCAGATTCGCGGCTTCATCGGCCAGGAAGGCCACCACAGCCGTGAACATCTGGAATACAGCCAGCGCCTGCGCGACCTGGGCTACGACGTCGAGCGCATCGAGAAGCGTGCCCGCGCGCGCATCCGCTACACCCAGAAGAAGTTCTCGCCCCAACGCCAACTGGCCGCGACCGCGGCGCTGGAGCACATCACCGCGATCATGGCCGATGGCCTGCTGAGAAGTGATGCCTATATGGCCGACGCCCATCCGACCCTCGCCCGCCTTTGGCGCTGGCATGCACTGGAGGAAACCGAGCACAAGGCGGTAGCCTTCGACGTCTACAACCAGGTGTGCGGCAGCCGAAAGCTGCTGCGCCGGGCGATGATCATGGGCACTTTCTTCTTCGTCTTCGACACCACGCGCGGCCTGATGCACATGCTCAAGGTCGACGGTCTGCTATGGAACTGGCGCGTCTGGCGCGACGGCATCCGCTGGATGTGGGGCAAGGGAGGTGTGTTCCGCCCGCTGATCCGCACCTATCTGGACTTTTTCAAGGACGGTTTCCACCCCTGGGAGCACAACAACCTGGACCTGTTGCACGCCACCCGCGTGGAGTTCGATGGCGTCCAACACGTGCAAGCCAGTGCCGCCTGACCTGCGCCCTGGCAAGACGCACAGGAAAAAGCCCGGAACCTGTCCGGGCTTTTTTCATGCCTATTTTTTCAGATGCCTGTGCTGCTCTCAGCCACGCAGGAATTTCATCGCGTCGGCTGCGCTCTGCTCGGGAATCTCTTCCATCGGTATATGCCCGACGCCTGGATAGACCTTGACCTGAATCCCCGGCAGATCACGTTGCCACAGTGGCACATGCTTCGGTGAGATCCAGCGATCACGCTCGCCCCACATCAGCAGGGTCGGCGCTTGAATCCGTGCGACTCGCTCGGGCGTTGCATGCAGCTCCTCCTTGTTGACCTGCAGCAGCACCCGGAAGATGTCCATCATGCCGCGGCGGTTACCCGGACGCCGCGACAGGTCGTAGTAGCGATCGACCACGCCCGGCTTGATCCGCCCCGGCTCACCGTAGACCTCCTTGATGCCTTGGGCGATCAGTGCGCGCGGCATCCACATCGGCATGGCGATGGTCGCGCCTGGCAACGCAGCGGCAGCAATCATCCACGGCACCTTGTGCATGTGATAACCGGCCGGATCGATCAGCACCAGTTTGCCGACGCGTTGTGGCTGCGCCAGGGCGAAGTTCCAGGCGATGTAGCCGCCGAGCGAATTGCCGGCAATATCGGCCTTGTCCACCTGCAGATAATCGAGCAGCAGGCCGAGTACGCGAGTCATGCGTTCTGCCGAGTACTCACCGTCGCGCGCAGGACCGGTCAGGCCGAAGCCTGGGACGTCGAAGCGGATGATGCGGTAATCGGAGGCGAATGCCTGTACCCAGCCATCCCAGGTGTGCAGCGAGGCTACCACACCGTGAATCATCACCAGTGCCGGCTTGTCGCGGCTGCCCTCATCCCGATAGTGAATATTGAAACCGTCGAGTTCGACATAGCGGGAGCCCTCGGCAGCGCTGCCGTAACGCGCCTTAAGGCGCTCCAGCGGCAGCGCACCGAAGCCCAGGCGGGCGAAACCGGCAGCCAGCGGCGGTTGCAGTGACAGGCTGTTGGCGCTCATGCGGTATACCTCGGATCTTGTTGTAGGTATCACGCATCAGAGCATGCAGCGCCGCCATTGGCGCCCAACCTTGGGTCTGTTCACTCGCCACCCGAGCGGACTACCTATGAAACCGGGCATAGAGAGGCGATCAGCAAGTCCCCCAATACCGCCTTGGCCTGCTCGATTTCCTGCCGGCTGGCGCTACGCCCGAGCAGATCCAGAGAGGCGGCCTCCAGCGCCCAGATCAACGCCTGGTAAACCAGTGGATCACGCGGTGTCAGCTCCGGCTCGAGTCGTTCTACCAGCAGGCGCAGCATCTCCTGATGCGCGCGCTGACGATGGGCGGCCAGCGGCGACTGCGCACGTAGTGCCTCTTCCTGCATCAGCCGGATGATCGGCCCAACTGCAAGGTGGTAGTCGAAAAAGCGTCCAACCATCGCCCTTAACCACTCCTGCGGACTCCCAGCGACCTGTTGCATCTCGCGAAAGCGCGCAAGCAGTAACACAACCGAAGTCTGGTAGATGCCTTCGAGCACCTCCATCTTGTTGGCGAAGTACTTGTAGAAGGTACGCCGAGACACCTGAGCAGCATCGAGCAGATCATTCACCGTCGCCTGCTCCAGCCCCTTGCGGGCAAACACACCGATGGCCGCCAGTTGGATGTTGGTGCGCTGCAGGTGACCAACCAGAGGCCCTTCGCCGGCTCGTCCCTGTTGCGAGGCAACCGCGCCATACCCGCCCAGATCCTCGAAGACCGCCCGTATCGCACCGTGTCCGGCCAACTCGTCCATGCTGCATACCCAACCAAGGCGCGGGTGACGTGACGCCCCGAGCTGAGTACTCTGAAGGCGCCTCTTGCCGCGGATATTCATCGTGTCGCCCACCCTAGCACGTCGCCTGTTCTGGCCGCTGGCCATCCTTTTGCTGGTTTGGCTGCCGCCGCTAGAAGCGGCCGAGCTGTTCTACCTCGGACAGCGCATTCCGGATATTCACAACCCCTGGCGCAGTGGCGACTACCGACAACTGCGCGAAGCGCTCGAGAAGGTCGACAGCAGCCAGGCCAACGCACTACCGCGGCGTAGCGGCGAGTTCACCGGGCCGATCTACCAACGCATGGTTTCGCCGGAAAACTTCCGCCCGCAGTTGAACATCTATGCACCGTTGGAGCTGCGCCAGAATGAGGCACGCGAGGTACTGTTCGAACTCAAGGAACTGATGCGTCTGTACTTCGACTTCCGCGCCAAACAGCAGCCCTATGCTGCCGAGGCGCTCGGATTGATGAGCTACTCGCTACGCCAGCAGGCCATTCTGTTCACCCTCACCACCGAGTTCTGGATGACCCTGTCGCAAAGTGAGCAGAGCAACCCGGTTCGCCTGCAAGGGCTGCAGGAAACCAAGGCGGCGGCTGCCATGCTCAGTGGCAGCGCCCTCGACTATCTGGAGCTGACCCAAGCCTTTGGCCGCGATGAACTGCTGCTCTACAGCGCCGAACTGAGCCAGCAGTTGCCGGAGTTGTTCGTCCACCTGCCCGCCGACGTACAGGCAAAGCTGCTGATACGCATCGAGGGGCTTAGCACCGGGCATCGTTACCCACAGGTAGGCCAGGATATGGCCGCACTGCTACCCGTGCTGCAGATGATTCATGCCGATGTGCAGGCCAAGTTGGCGCAACCCATGAAGCCGCTGGTCAAGACGCCGCCCCTGGACCTGTCGGCACCGACCTCAGTGCAATAGTCCCAGGCCCTTGGCACGGGCAACGGCCTGGGTACGCCGTTCGACGCCGAGCTTGCTGTTGATGTGCCGGGCGTGAGTCTTCACCGTGTGCAGGGAGATGAACAGGCGCTCGCTGATTTCCTGATTCGAACAGCCACGGGCGATCAGCTGCAGTACTGCCAACTCGCGGCCACTGAGTTTTTCGGTGAGCGGCTCATGCTCGATCTCAGACGACTCATCGACATGCTGCTGAGCCGGCAACTGCGCGAGCAGGGCTTCACGAATCAGACAGGACGACCTGCGCTCTTGTAGGCACTCACGCAGCCACTGTGGCTGATGTTGCACCAACTCGATGAATGGCAGCAGCGCACCGCCCTGCGCGAGCTCCACACAGCTGTCGAGCTGCTGCTGCGCCTCGCGCCCGCGCCCGGTCTGCCGCAACAACTGAGCGAGCTGCGCTTGCGCCGCCAACCCGACCAGTTGGCAGCCCAAGCCCTGTGCTCGCGGTTGCAGGGCTCGCAGACGTCGTTCGGCACTCTCCAGATCTCCCTGCAGGCGCTCCAAGGCGGCCTGCTGTAGATCGATGTGCAGCGCCAGCTGCGGGTGGAACTCCGGCGCCAGCGCACGCCCTTCGCCGTAGGTTTCCGCCAACTGTGGCAGCCAGGCTGCGGCCAGCTCGACCTGGCCCTGGCGCAGCCACAGCTCGCACTTCATCAGTGTGATCATCGCCAGGTAATAAATCGCCGGCACGTCCCAGACATGCATCAGCCGCTCGGCCTCACCGAGCAGGGCAAACGCCTCGGCGGAGCGGCCTTCACGGCCTTCGAGACTGGCCAGCACGCAGTAACCGACCAGCGCACCGACATCGCGACAGGCCCTGGCCTCGGCGACCCCGGCACGCAAACGCTCGACGGCCCGAGGCTGCAGACGCAGGCTGAGCAGATAACCCTCATAGATGGTCAAGCGCGCCCGTACCGAGTAGCTGCGCTGCGCAGGCAGGCGCTGCACCAGCGCCATGCCCTGCTGCACCTCATCCTGCGCGCGCAGCACCTCACCACGCCCCTGCAGGACACGCGCGCGCTCATAATGAGCCAGCGCCTCCAACAGTGGATTGTCGATACGCTGCGCCAACTCCAGCGCGTCGCGATTCAGCCCGCGCGCGCGCCACAAATCACCACGTACCATGGCCAGATTGGAAAGAGCCGACAGGCACATGAAGTGCGGGCCGTAACGCTCCGCCGGCAAGCCGGCCAGCGCTTCGCTGCACTGCTGCTCGGCACGCACCCCATCACCACGCCCCCGCGCGATGACCCCATCGAGAGCCTGCCACTGCGCCAGCAGGCTGCGCTGGTTGACCGGGCCTGCAGCAGGCAGGAATCGCCCGAGCTGTTCGAGCAGCTCCTGAGCGGCGTCAAGCTGACAGGCGAGCGCCAGCGCCCAGCCATAGAGCATGATCAGTCGCGGTGTGCTGGCCAGCAGGTCATCAGGCAGGTTGGCCTTCCAGCGCAGCAGCATGGCGATGTTCTGCTCCGCCAACATCTGTTCTTCGGAAAGGTTCTGCACCAGGCTCGCAGCGACGTCGGACTGCCCGGCCAGCAACGCCTGCTCGATGGCTGCATCCAACATGCCCTGCGCAGCGAACCAGCGACACGCGCGCAGATGAGCGCCGCTGCGCGAGTGGCTCAAACCCTCGGCTGGCCGCGCATTGAGCAGATCGGAAAACAGATGGTGGTAACGAAACCAGCGCCCCTGCTCATCCAGCGGCACCAGAAATACCTGATTGGCCTGCAACTGGCGGATGATCGCAGCACTGTCATGACTGTCACGAACCGCGTCGCACAGCTCAGCGCAGAAGCGCTCCATGCAGGCAGTGTCATAGAGAAACTGCTGCACTTCGGCAGGCTGCCGGTCGATGACCTCTTCAAGCAGGTACTCCCGAATCAGCCCTTCACCACCGTGTAGCTGCAGCGCCTCGCCCGTCTCCGCCAGTTCTTCGGCGGCCAACAGCCACAGGCGCAAGCCGGCGATCCAACCTTCGCTGCGCTGCAGAATCCCGGTCACCTGCTGCCGTTCGAGGCGTGCGCCCTGGCTCACCAGCAATGCATCCAGCTCGGCAGCGGTCAGGCGCAGATCCTGTTCGCTGAGTTCGAGCAACTGACGCGACAGCCGCAGGCGCGCCAGATGCCAGTCCGGCCGCTGGCGACTGGTAACCAGCAACAACACACCGGGTGGCAGATGGTTGAGAAAGAATTGCAGGCAGCGGTCAAGTACCGGTCCTTGCGCCAGATGATAGTCATCCAGTACCAGCAACAGCGGCTGGCCGTCGTCGAGTTGCTGCGTCAGCTCATCGAGCAGACCATCGAGCCATTGCTCGAACGCGAACGGTTGATGGCGCTGGCGCATCTTCAATAGGCCGAGCGCTTCCTCGCCTAGGCCGGGATAGAACTGTTGCAGCCCTTGCAGCAGGCGCTCGAGAAAACGCCCGGGGTCACGGTCGCGCTCGCTCAGCCCCAGCCAAAGGCTATGCCAGTGATCGGGCAGTCGCTCACAGAACTCGATGGCCAGTGAGCTCTTACCAAAGCCGGCGGGCGCACTGACCAGCAGCAGGCGCCCCTGCAGGCCCTCTTCGAGGCGATCGCATAACCTGGGACGCGGCATATGCCCTGCGGGCAGTGGCGGACGATAGAAACGCGCCTCCACCGGTGTGGCCGGCGTGTAAGGAAAACCTGGCGAGCGGGAAAGGTCTGTCATCGGCCTATTCTTGGAAGTCTTCTACGTCAGCGGGCTCGATCTGGCCCCAGCCTAGCGACTTGCAATGGCCATTTGAAGCGTCCGCTACAGTCCGTAACGAAAAAGCCGGCACAAGGCCGGCTTTGTCGTATTGCTGGAGTCAGGTTTTAGCGAACGCCTGCCTGACGCAGAGCGGCCGGGGTGTAATCGCTGCCAGCGGCCTTGTAGTTGAAGTCGTAGGCTTGTTTCTCCTCGTTCTTCATACCCAGAGCCAGGTAGCGGCCCGACAGCAGGTCGTACAGGGTCTCCACGGTGTACCACGGCACTTGCTTGTCGTAGTAGTACTGGGCGTGTGCCTCAGCTACACGCCACAGGGTGCCACGGCCGTCGTAGTGGTCGATCAGAGCGGCTTGCCAGGTGTCCTCGTCGATGTAGAAGTCACGCTTGGCGTAGATGTGGCGCTCACCCGACTTCAGGGTCGCGGTCACGTGCCATACGCGGTGCAGCTCGTAGCGAGTCAGGTCCTGGTTGATGTGGCCGGCCTTGATGATGTCGGAGTACTTCAGGTTCGGCGAATCCAGCTTGTAGGCGTTGTAAGGAATGTAGATTTCCTTCTTGCCCTCGAGCTTCCAGTCGTAACGGTCCGGCGCACCGTTGTACATGTCGAAGTTGTCGGAGGTACGCAGACCGTCAGCGGCGGTACCCGGACCGTCGTAGGAAACCTGCGGAGCACGACGCACGCGACGTTGACCGGCGTTGTACAGCCAAGCCAGACGCGGCTCCTTCACCTGGTTGAGGGTTTCGTGTACCAGCAGCACGTTACCTGCCAGACGAGACGGCGCCGTTACGCGCTGTTTGAAGTAGAACAGTACGTTGCTTTCCTTGCTCGGGTCGAAGTCGGTCAGCGCATCACGGAAGGTGAACTCGTCCTGGAAGTAGACCAGGGAGTAGGAACCGTTCGGCTGCGGGGTCGCCTGAGTTACCAGACGACGCACGCTGCCCCCCCGGTAGCGGGTGATGTGGTTCCAGATCGCTTCCAGACCGTTCTGCGGAATCGGGAAGGGGTTGGCGGTCTGGAAGTTCTCCAGGCCGTTACCACCCTCCACCATCTTGGTGTTAACCGCATTCTGCTTGGTCGCAGCGATCACCTCGGCCGGCAGGTTGGCCGAACGATGCGTCGGGTAAACCGGCATCTTGTAGCTGTCCGGGTAACGCTTGAACATCGCCAGTTGGCCAGGGGTCAGCTTGTCCTTGTACTGGTCGGCGTTCTGCGCGGTGATGGTGAACAGCGGCTGCTCGTTGGCGAACGGGTCAGCCAGGAAGCCCCGCGGGTCGACCGCGCCTGCGTTAGCCGGCAGACCGCCAGTCCAGGCCGGAATCGAGCCATCGGCATTGCCAGCCATCTCGGCACCGACCGGAGTCAGGGTGTTACCCAGCTTCGCAGCTTCATCGGGCGACACTGCCGCCATCACGCTGGTCGCCAGCAGAGACAGGGTCAGGACACCGCTTTGCCACAGTTTTTTTGTTGTTTTCATTTGCATCATGATTCCTCGAAATTCCTGACCGCTTAGAAGTTCATACCGAAGCTGAGCGCGACGAAATCGCGGTCACGCTGGGTGTTGTACTTTCCGCCACCGAAGAAACTGGTGTAAGACAGGTCGGCGGTATAGGTGTTCTGGTACTCGGCGTTCAGACCAAGACTCACAGCCTTGCGACCCTCCTCAAAGTTGGCGCCTGGGCCTGGAGAGTAGCCCTTCACGTCATGCGACCAGGCCACACTCGGGCGCAGGTTCACACCGGCGACTGCGTTCGGGTAGTCCCAGATCGCGCGAGCGCGATAGCCCCACGAATCTGCGGTTGTGAAGCCATCATTTTCACAATAACGACCAACGTTACGATCAGCGGCGTTGCCAAGGGTGCCTGCGTTAAGCGCTTGGCAAGTAGGCAGGCCGCTGAGATCGCCATCCAGTGGTCCAGGCCCGAACACCGGGTCACGCCCGTAGCGAGCTTCGCTGTTGCTTTCCAGACCGCCAACATGAGTCCAGCCGATCTCACCTACCAAGGTCAGACGGCTAGCGCCCATGACTTGATCGAAGAAGTGGGTGAAGGTCGTTTGCAGTTGAGTGATCTCTTTACGACGATAGCCATGCAGATCAGTACCTGGCTGTCCATCCAGGACTGAACCATTCCCATACACTGGAACGCCGCCGATGCTGATCGGATCAAGACCAGCGTAAAGAATATCGGTTGTATTGAGCTGGACAGGGGCATTCGGGCGATAACTTAGCTCACCACTCCAAGCGGTACCGGTAGGCAACGTGGTGGAGAAGCTGAGGCCATAAAGACGAATGTCCTCGGGATACTCGATAAAGTAGCTGGAGTTACCTGCCATCGCTGCAGCAGCCAGCCGGGCTGCAGTAGCAGCACCGACAATACCAGCAGCCCCCGTGGCGATTGCATTGATTTGATCGACGACCGCTTGATCGGCACCACGACCACTAAAGATCGGGGCTCGACTATGGTAATTCATGAAGTAAGCGCCGAATTCGGTATCAAGCGGCTCGAAGAGATAGCGGAATGCAACACCGAACTGCCCACTATCACGCGCATCGCGGTCAGGTCCGCGCTCAACCAGCAGCCCCTCATCCCACGGAGAAGGCGTTACCCCCGCACTTCCCAGAAGACTGTTGATCAACGCAATGGACGCAGGATCATTGGTCAATACCGCCAAGTTCTGATCGCAGCCATCTGCGACTACGTCGGCTTGGGAGAAGAATGTTCCGCAGTTATCAACAACGGTTTGATCCCACTCCAACTGATAGAAAGCCTCCATCGACAGATTGTCGGTAAGGCTTTGCGCCACATAGAACATGTTGACCGGGATCAAACCCTCCTTGATCTCGGCACCTGGGCGTCGGAAAGCAGCCACATCAACAGGGTTGATGGCGTTGATGCCATTCTGGATGAAAGTACTCTCGCCCCAGCTCACAACCTGCTTACCCAAGCGTACAGAGCCGGGTTGATTGCCAATGGCATAGTTGTGATAGATGAAGGCATCGAGAATTTCGGCACCGGAAGACTGCGCGCCTTCTTTACGATTGCTGTCGCTGATGTCCTTGAACGGGCGACTTTCATCTTTCAGCTCGAAGTCATACCAGTACTTCCCACGAACGAATACACCGGTATCGCCATATTTCAATTCGAGGTCATGGATACCCTTGAAGATTTTGGAGAAAGTCTCACCGCGTTTGAAGTTCAGGTGACCATCATCCGAAGTTTGGGATAGACCACGACCACCATTGTTCACGCCGATGAGATCCTTGTCGGCTTTTTCGGTCGACCAGCTAGCACCAACGGAGAGCTGCGAGTCGAACTGCCCTTCGATCTCACCGATATTGAAGGTCACGCCGAATGCCGGTGCGGCAAGGGTAGAGGCGAGGCTGACGGCAAGCGGCAGTTTCGCCAGGCGCCAGTAGGGTGTTGTTTTTGTCATCGACGCTACTCCATGTGTTTTTTGTTATGGATGCTTGGACTATAGCCAGCGGGTGGTACTGCTTGATCCCTCGAAAGTGTGATTTGCAGCCCCCAGGCACTCTGGCTCGCAGGTTTCAGGCCCTGCCCCTAGCCAAGCATGGACGTGAAACAGCAATTAGCAAGCCAAACGCTTGTTTGACTGACCAGTCACACCAACCAGCCAGTCAGTTCGCACCTCACAGCGTAGACAGGAACGCGCTGCCAGCCTCCTGCCACTGGGCGATTTCGACGCGGATGCGCTTCTTGTCCAGTTTGCCGACACTGGTCTTGGGAATTTCAGTAACAAGCGCGATCTGCGTGGGAATCGCCCACTTGTTGATGTGACCCTGCTCGACGAAAGGCTTGAGGTGGTCCTTGAGCCCCTTGGCGTCCAATCCCTGCTCTTCACGCAGCACCAGCAATGCGAAAGGACGTTCGCCCCACTGCGGGTCCGGCACACCCACCACCGCGACCTCACGCACCGTCGGATGTCGACTGATCAGGTCCTCCAGCTCCAGAGAGGAAATCCACTCGCCACCGGTCTTGATCACATCCTTGATGCGGTCACGAATTTCGATGAAGCCCATGCCGTCGATGGTCGCCACGTCGCCGGTATGCAGCCAGCCATGGGCCCAGAGCTCCTCGCCCTTTTCCGGCTCACGGAAATAGCCTTGGGTCAGCCAGGGCGCACGCAGCACCAGCTCGCCTTGCGATTCACCGTCGCTCGGCAGCAGCTTGCCATCGGCATCCATGATCGCGGCCTCCACCAGCGGTACCGGAATGCCGGCTTTGATTCGGTAAGTGGTGCGCTCGTCCTCGCTGCCGGCACGTAACTCTTCATTGAGGTAGGCACAGGAAATCAGCGGGCAGGTTTCGGACATCCCGTAGGCCGCAGTCAGCTGGATACCACGAGCCTTGGCCGCCTCGTAGAGGGCGCGATTCAGTGCGCTGCCGCCGATGATCATCTTCATGCCGCCAAAATCATGGCCCTGCGCACCGGGTGCTCCCAGCACCATCTGCAAAATGGTCGGGACGCAGTGGGAGAAGTTGACCTTCTCCTCCTTGATCAGCCGGCAAAGCATGTCCGGTTCGTAGCGACCGGGGTACACCTGCTTGACCCCGAGCATGGTGGCCACGTACGGCACGCCCCAGGCATGCACATGGAACATAGGCGTGATCGGCATGTAGACATCGTCATTGCCCAACAGGCGAATGCTGTCCAGTCCTCCCATGGTGGTGGCCATGGACATGGTGTGCAGCACCAGTTGCCGATGGGTGAAGTAAACCCCCTTGGGGTTGCCGGTGGTGCCGGTGGTATAGAAGGTGGTAGCGACCGAGTTCTCGTCGAAATCGGCGAAGTCGTAGTGTGGGCTCGCCGCCGCCAGCAGGCTCTCGTACTCGCCGACCAGGCTCGGCAACTCGGCACTCTTGTCCTCACCATCGCTCAGCAGCAGGGTTTTCTCCACCGTGGTCAGTTGACCGGCAATACCGTTGTACAGCGGCACGAACTCGCTGTTGACCAGTACGAAGCGGTCTTCGGCGTGATTCATGGTGTAGAGGATCTGATCCGGTGACAGGCGAATGTTGATGGTGTGCAGCACCGCGCCGAGCATGGGAATGGCGAACATGCACTCGAGATAGCGGTGGCTGTCCCAATCCATCACTGCCACGGTATCACCAGCCTTGACCCCGGCCTCACTGAGCACGTTGGCCAGACGCGCGACCCGCTCGTTGAAAGTCGCATAGCTGTAGCGCAGCTTGTCGCGATAGACGATTTCACGGGTCTTCTCGTAGCGACTACCGGAGAGCAGTAGGCGCTTGATGAGCAGCGGATAGGCGTGAGCGTTTTCGGCGGAGGGGATCAGTCGGGTCTGCAGCATGAAATCACCTTGAGGCACGCTAGAAATTGGTATGCAGCGACTCTAGAGCGGCTCGCGCAGCGCTCAATCAGCCCAAAGAATGATTTGCCACGTGACTCTATGGCCACTTTTGGTCACAGGTTAGAATCGATCCAACCGGCCAGTTCTGAAGCAGGCTGAACCGAACCACTCTCTCGTTCGAGGTAACACATGTCCGATATCGTCATCGTCAGCGGCGCCCGTACGCCGATGGGCGGCTTTCAAGGCAGTCTGGCCAGCGTGCCTGCCGTCGAGCTGGGCGCTGCCGCCATTCGCGAAGCGATCAAGCGCGCCGGTATCGAGCCGGCCGACGTACAGGAAGTAATCATGGGCTGCGTGCTGCCCGCCGGCCTCAAGCAAGGCCCGGCGCGCCAGGCGTCGCTCAATGCCGGCCTGCCAGCCGCCACGGGCTGCACCACCATCAACAAGCTGTGCGGTTCGGGCATGAAGGCGGTGATGATGGCCTTCGACTCGCTGAAGGCCGGTAGCAACCAGGTCATGATCGCCGGCGGCATGGAAAGCATGTCCAACGCGCCCTATGTGCTGGAAAAGGCCCGCACCGGTCTACGCATGGGACATGCCGAGATCAAGGATCATATGTTCCTCGACGGGCTGGAAGATGCTCGCACCGGACGCCTTATGGGCTCCTTCGCCCAGGAGACGGCCGACACCTACGGCATCACTCGCGAAGAGATGGATGCCTATGCCATCGAGTCGCTCAAGCGCGCCCAAACCGCGATCAAGGACGGCTCGCTGGACGCGGAGATCGTCCCGATCACCGTCACGTCGCGCAAGGGCGAGGTGGTGGTCAAGGATGACGAGCAGCCGCTGACTGCCAATCTGGGCAAGATTCCCACGCTAAAGCCGGCCTTCAAGAAGGACGGCACCATCACCGCGGCCAACGCCAGCTCGATCTCCGACGGTGCCAGCGCCCTGCTGCTGATGACCGCAGATGAAGCGGCCAGGCGCGCTCTCAAACCAGTCGCCAAGGTCGTTGCCCACGCGACTCAAAGCCAGGACCCGAGCGAGTTCACCCTGGCCCCCATCGGAGCCATGAGCAACCTGTTGAAAAAGACCGGCTGGAGCAAGGACGAGATCGACCTGTTCGAGATCAATGAAGCTTTCGCCATGGTGACCATGCTGGCCATGCGCGAGCACGGCCTGGACCATGCCAAGGTCAACGTGTTCGGCGGCGCCTGCGCTCAGGGGCATCCAGTCGGCTCAACCGGCTCGCGGATCATCCTCACCCTGATCAACGCCCTGCAGAAGAGGGGCGGCAAGCGCGGCATCGCATCACTGTGCATCGGTGGAGGCGAAGCGACAGCGATAGCCATAGAACTGTTGTAACACTGTCCTTCATGAAAGAGCCCCGCAACTGCGGGGCTCTTTCGTTTAGCGCATCTCGCTCATCGCCAGCTTCACACCGATTCCCACCAGCACCGCGCCCATCAGTCGGTCGAACCAGTGCCCCATGCGGGCAAAGCCGGCGCGCACGCGCTGCTGGCTGAACAGCCAGGCCACCAGGCAGAACCAGAACGCCGTCGCCAGCGCCAGATAAAGGCCGTAACCGGCCTGCACCGCCACTGGCGTATGCGGATTGATCACTACGGTGAACAGCGACAGGAAGAACAGCGTTGCCTTGGGGTTGAGCCCGTTGGTGATGAACCCGGTGACGAAGGCACCACGACCGCTGCGCTCGCCTGCTGCCAGGTTCAGCTCGGCACTGGCCGGATCGGCCGGTCGCGCGCGCAGCGCCTTGATGCCGATATACAACAGATAAGCCGCCGCCAGCCATTTCAGCGCGTTGAACAGGACAATGGACTGCGACACGATCAGGCCGATACCGAGCAACGAATAAGTAACGTGGACCAGAATCCCGGTGCCTACACCAAAAGCGGTGAACAACCCGGCGCGCCGACCGTAGCCGACGCTCTCGCGCACGACGATGGCGAAATCCGGCCCAGGACTGGCCACTGCCAGCAGGTGAATCAGGGCAACAGTGAGAAATTCACTCCAGTACATGGCGGCTCCGCATCAACGGTGAAGGTCTGGTAGGCTCGCCAATCTACTCTTGCGACCCACCTGCGAAAAGGTACAGCTGATGAGCAACAGCCTCCGCGCCGTCTTCCTCGACCACGCCTCCCTCGACCTTGGCGACCTCGATATGCAACCGCTGCATCAGGCGTTCGCCGAGCTGACCCTGCACGCGCACACGCGTCCGGATCAGGTCGCCGAACGCCTGCAAGGCGCTCAGGTCGCCATCAGCAACAAGGTGCCGCTGGACGCTGCCACCTTCGCGGCCTGCCCCGAGCTGAAGCTGGTGCTGGTGGCTGCCACGGGCACCAATAATATTGATCTGAAGGCAGCCAGCGCTCATGGCGTAACCGTCTGCAACTGTCAGGGCTACGGCACACCATCGGTTGCGCAGCACACCCTGATGCTGTTGCTGGCGCTGGCCACACGCCTGCCCGACTACCAGCGCGATATCGCCGCGGGCCGCTGGCAGCAAGCCAGCCAGTTCTGCCTGCTCGATCACCCCATCGTCGAGCTCGAAGGCAAGACCCTGGGCATGCTCGGCCATGGCGAACTGGGCGGCGCCGTTGCCCGCCTGGCAGAAGCCTTCGGCATGCGCGTGCTGCTCGGCCAGTTGCCTGGCCGCCCGGCGCGCGCCGATCGCCTGCCACTGCACGAACTGTTGCCACAGGTCGATGCACTGACCCTGCACTGCCCGCTCAACGAGCAGACGCGCAACATGATTGGTGCGCAGGAGTTGGCGCTGATGAAACCCCGCGCGTTCCTGATCAACACCGCTCGTGGCGGCCTGATCGACGAACAGGCACTGGCCGATACGCTGCGCCGCGGCCATCTCGGCGGAGCAGCCACTGACGTACTGCTGCAAGAGCCTCCGAAGGACGGCAATCCGCTGCTGGCCACAGACATTCCGCGCCTGATCATCACCCCGCACAGCGCCTGGGGCAGCCAGGAAGCCCGCCAGCGCATCGTCGGGCAGATGGTCGAGAACGCAGCCGGCTTCTTCGCCGGTGCGCCGCTGCGAGTCGTCGGGTAAGCTGCGCAGCTTTTTCAGGCAGGTACCACCATGGATGCACGAAGCGAAGTACTCCTGCGCCAGGCCGAGCTATTCGAAGGCGAGTTGCTGTTGGCTGGCCTGCCAGCCGACGATCTGCTCGGTGCGTTGCCACAGGCGAGAGGCTGGAACTGGCATGCCGGTGATCAGGCGCTGCTCTCGACGCGCTTTGCCGACCGCAGCCACTTCGGCACGCAGATGGCAGAAGGTGACTACCGCGCCGCCGTGCTGTTCCTGCCCAAGTCGCGTGAACTGACCGATTACCTTCTGCAAGCCCTGGCATCGCGCCTGGCCGGCAAACCGCTGTACCTGGTCGGAGAAAAGCGTGGCGGTATCGAACGCGCATCGAAACAATTGGCCGCCTATGGCAAGCCACGCAAGATCGACAGCGCGCGGCATTGCCAGCTCTGGTGCGTCGAGGTAGAGCAGGCGCCGCCCGCCCCCGACCTGCATGCCTTGGCACAAAGTTATTCACTGCAGTTGGCCGACGATGCACTGGAGATCGTTACTCTGCCCGGCGTTTTCGCCCACGGCCGACTCGACCGCGGTAGCGCGCTGCTGCTCGAACATCTGGATGAACTGCCTAACGGCCACATACTGGACTTCGGCTGCGGTGCTGGCGTGCTCGGCGCCGCACTCAAACGACGCTATCCAGACAGCGAGCTGAGCCTGCTGGATGTCGACGCCTTCGCACTGGAGAGCAGCCGCCTGACCCTCGCACGCAACGGCCTTTCAGCCAACCTGATCGCCGGTATCGGAATCGAGTCGGCACCAGAAGGATTGAGCGCCATCGTCAGCAACCCGCCGTTTCATCAAGGCGTGCACACCGACTACCAAGCCAGTGAGAACCTGCTGAGCCAGGCAGCCCAACACTTGATAAAAGGTGGCGAACTGCGCCTGGTGGCCAACAGCTTCCTCAAATACCCGCCATTGATCGAGCGTCATCTCGGCCCCTGCCGCACCCTGGCCGAGGCAGAGGGTTTTCGCATCTACAGTGCACGCCGCTGAATTGGGCTTGCCCACAACACAACGCTTGGGCACAATTGCGCCCGTCCTAGGGGAGTAGTCTCCCGCGAGCGCCCTGCTCGCCCGGCATGCGTCAACACACTTGCTCCGCAGAGCATGGCGCATGCGACCCAAGGCCTTCATAGAGAGGCCTGAGGTTTGACAAGACCTATGACACGCACAACCTCACCCGGGGCGGGAAGGTCGTTCGTGTCATAAGCCGTGTCGACCCGCCCCCTTTAGGAAACCTGATGCTGGAATCCCTGTTCGTCCCCACCCTCATCGTTGCGCTCGCTGAAATCGGCGACAAGACGCAGCTGCTCGCCCTGCTCCTGGCCGCACGCTTTCGCCGCCCCTGGCCAATCATCTGGGGCATCGTCGTCGCCACGATGGCCAACCACTTCGCAGCAGGCGCCATCGGCAACTGGGTCGCTGGTTTTTTCTCTCCTGCGACACTCAGCTGGATTCTCGCTGCGAGCTTCGTCGCCGTGGCGGCCTGGACGCTGGTGCCGGACAAGCTGGATGAGGACGAAGAATCGAGTCTGAAGAAATACGGTCCCTTCCTTACCACGCTGATCGCTTTCTTCCTTGCCGAAATGGGCGACAAGACTCAGGTCGCGACCGTGATGCTGGCAGCGCAGTATCCGCACTTCATCCTGGTGGTGATCGGCACCACGCTAGGCATGCTGCTGGCCAACGTGCCCGTGGTACTGGCGGGGAACTTCGCTGCCGAGCGCCTGCCACTGACACTGATTCGTCGGCTGGCAGCCTGCGCCTTCGCGGCCTTGGCAGTCTATGCGGGCTACCAGGCGATGAAGTTGAGCGGCCTGACCTGACACATCCATGACGCCAGCAAACTGGCATTTCAGCCAATTCCAGCCCCCTCCTGCCTGCTGCTACAGTTCGCGCCAGTCACATGGTTCGCAGCAGAGTCAGGAGAGCGACATGTCATTGGATGATCGCAAGAGGGTGGTGTGCCAGCATATCGACCTTGTCTGGAACAAGGGCCGTCTGGCACTGGGCGAGCAACTGCACAGTAGTGATTTTCTCTACAAGAGCTCGTTCGTTGGCCACCCTCTCGACAGCGCCGCGTTTTCCCGCATGGTGCAGGACATTCGCCACGCCATGCCGGATCTGCAGGTGGTGGTCGAGGAGTGCATCGCCGAAGGCTACAAGGTGATGACCTGGAGCACCCTGATCGGCACCATTCAGAAACCTGCACTGGGCTACCCGCCCAGCGACAGAGTGCTGAGCATTTCCGCCATGGCCTACTGGAAACTCACGCCCGGCAACGAAATCCAGGAAATCTGCACCCTGTTCGACATGGAAAGCTTCCGTGCTCAACTGGGCATGCAAAACCGCCCACTCGCCGAAACAGCTCAGCTCTGAAACGAAAACGGCGTGTCGTGGACCTCACGACACGCCGTTTTCTTCGACCTTGCGATTCAACGCCCAGCCTTGGCCTGCTCGTAAAGCGGCATCACCTTGGGGATTGCCGCCTGCAATGAGGCGATTCGACTGCTGGAGGCCGGGTGGGTACTCATGAACTCGGGCGGCGCATTGCCGCCAGCAGCTTCCATCTTCTGCCACAAACTGATGGCTGCATTCGGGTTGTACCCCGCACGAGCCGCCAGCTCCAGGCCGATCAGGTCGGCCTCATTCTCGTTACTGCGGCTATTGGGCAAAGTCAGGCTGTACTGCACCACGGTATCGGCCAGCGCCATGCCGCTCTCGCCGAGACCAAGCAGCGCGCCAGCGCCCTGCTTGGCGACCTGGATGCCATAGGCCTTGGACATCGCCTCACGGCTGTGTTCGCGTAGGGCGTGCGCCATCTCATGGCCCATGATCGCGGCGATTTCGTCATCAGTGAGTTTCAGTTGCTCGATGATGCCGCTGTAGAAAATGATCTTTCCGCCCGGGCCACAGTTGGCATTGAGCTCAGGACTCTTGATCAGGTTGACCTCCCATTGCCAGTTGGCAGCATCCGGGCGAAAACGCGGCGCCTGCGGAATCAGGCGACCAGCGACAGTCTGCAGTCGCTTGGCATTGGCACTGGTCTTGTCCAGAGCGCCCTTGCTTGATGCTTCGCTCAGCGTCTGCTGATAGGACTGCGCATACATCTGATTGACTTCTTCGGCTGACAGCATGCTGAACATGTACTGCTTGCGCTCTACGCCAACCGCTCCGCCGCTGGTTGTATTGACTGCCTGACAACCGGCCAACAGCAGCGCGGCCGTCAGACCACCCAGATAAAGAACCTTGCTCATCGAGCCATCTCCTTGAATCGGACGCACTATGCTAGGCCGCCCCCGCAGCGCGGGCAACAGCGCCACTTGCGCAATAGCCGTGCGCCATCTTTGCTGAATACGACACCCGCCTGTTTGTTAGCACCAGCCCATTAAGGTTTGACCTGCCACCGCCGATAGCCCGTGGCAGGCGCATTTTGCGCCCGGGAGCCCCCATGAAGTTCAAGTCGATCCAGTTTTCAGTCGCTCTCCTCGCCGGCACCAGTGTGCTCGCGGTGGTGGTGGCGTTGGTGCTTTACGCGCTGTTCGCCAGCGGACGAACCCAAAGCCTGGTGCAAGAACGAACCCAAGCGTTACTGGAACAAGTCATCGAACAGCGCCTGTATGCGATGGCGCAAGCGCAGGTCAGCCAGATTCAACGCGAACTGGAAGCTCCCTTGCAGATAACCGCCGATCTGGCACGCGCCAACGCCATGCTTGGCATGACCGACGATAACGGTAGCCCGCTGCTCAGCATCAGCCGCGAGGAGCTGGCCAACCTGGTGCGTGAAACCACGGCGCAGAATCCGAAGCTGCTTGGCAGCTACTTGGGTTGGGAACCGAACGTCTTCGACGCCAGCGACGACATCTATGCCGGCAGCAAGGAAAACGGCTACGACGGCACCGGCCGCTTCCTACCCTGGTGGTATCGCAATGCCGATGGCAGCCTCGGTGTCGACTCCATCGGCTCGATGGAAAGCGAGAAACTGCTGCCCACAGGCGTGCGTGAGGGCGAATACTACCTATGCGCCAAAGAGCGCAAGCGCCCCTGTGTGATCGATCCAGCGCCCTACGATGTCGGCGGCAAGATGACCATGCTCGCTTCCTTTACCTCGCCGATTCTGGTCAATGGCGAATTCCGTGGCATTGCTGGCGCAGACCTGGCGGTCAATTTCATCCAGGACCTGCTGGTCAAGGCCGATGCTCAGCTCTACGACGGTGCCGGAGAGATGGCACTGATTGCCAGCAATGGTCGCCTGGTCGCTGCGACCAAGGCTCCGGACAAGCTCGGTGAGCCGGCCACGGTGCTGCTCGACGCCAACGAGGTGAGCAATCTCGGCAAGTTGCAGCCGGGCCAACCTCTTTACTCCATCGATGCCCAGGACGACCCGGAGCACAGCCATATCGAGCTGTACCTCAGTTTCAATATCGGCCAGAGCGATACACGCTGGGTATTGATGCTGGTACTGCCGCAGAAGGCAGTGCTGGCCGACCTATACCAGTTGCAGAACGACATGGCCGCGCAACGCGATGGAGACACCCTGGGCATGACCCTGGTGGGCCTGCTGATCGCCGGCCTGGGCCTGCTGGTGATCTGGTTCGTCGGTTACGGCATCGCCCGCCCGCTGCGGCAGATGGTCGGCATGCTCGACGATATCGCCAAGGGCGACGGTGATCTCACCGTACGCCTGCAGGTCGATCGCAAGGACGAACTGGGTCAGATCGCAGCGGGTTTCAATGCCTTCCTAACCAAACTGCAAACCATGATTGCTTCCGTGGTGACCTCAGTGCAGCAGGTCAGCGACTCCTCCGAACACACGGCCGACATCGCCATTCGCACCAACCAGGGCATGCAGAAGCAGTTGGCCGAGATCGAACTGGTCGCCACTGCAGTGCATGAGATGACCGCCACCGCCCAGGACGTTGCACGTAACGCCACTCACGCAGCCGAGGCAGCCAACCACGCCGACCGCGCAGCCAATCAGGGCAAGCAGGTGGTACAGGAAACATCCGCTGCCATCGCCGCGCTGGCCAGCGAGATCGGACGCGCCGTAGGCGTGGTGCAGAACCTGGCCAAGGACAGCGAGAACATCAACGCCATCCTCGTCGCCATTCGCGGCATCGCCGAGCAAACCAACCTTCTGGCGCTCAACGCAGCCATCGAGGCTGCACGAGCTGGCGAGCAGGGGCGCGGTTTTGCCGTGGTCGCCGATGAGGTGCGCAACCTGGCGCAGAAGACCCAGCAGGCCACCGAAGAAATCCAGAGCATGATCCAGCAGCTGCAGCAGGGCACCCGCGAAGTGGTCAAGGTGATGGAACAGAGCCAGAGCAAGACCGATGACAGCGTGGAACACGCCAACCAGGCCGCGCAGTCGCTGGAATCCATCACTCAGGCGGTGTCGGTGATCAACGACATGAACACGCAGATCGCCAGTGCAGCCGAGGAGCAGAGCGCAGTGGCCGAGGACATCAACCGCAACGTGACCAATATCGGTCAGGTCGCCAACGAAGTGGCCAGCGGTGCCGACGAAGCCAGCCAGGCCAGCGCCGAGCTGACCAAACTGGCCGAACAGCAACGCCGCCTGATCAACCAGTTCAAGGTCTAAGGGGCTGCACCATCGGCAGAGGCGCGGCTCTCGCATCGGTCATGGTGCAACGACATCTTAAGCAGGCTCAAGCTGGGGTCAGGCACTCTGGCGCGTCCAGCTTCGGGTCGTTGACCAGCGTTGCCAGCGCGCGCTCGCGCAACGCTATCTGCGGTTTGGCCAGCAACGCAGCCAACTGTTCGGGCGGCGTATCGTTGCTCAGCCATAGCGCCTGCTGGTGCTCGTCGAGAATCAGCGGCCGACGTAGCGTCGCGGCCTCCTGAGTAATCAGCGCCACGCTCAGGTATTCGTGCCCGCCGACCGGATACACCTCCCATAGCGCCGCGAAATACATCAGCGAATCGCCATTGGTCATCCAGTACGGTCGCTTGCGTGTCGCACCACGCCACTCGTAGAAACCATTGGCCGGCAGCAGGCCGCGACGCAGGCGAAAAGGCTCGCGAAACATTGGTTGCTCGGCAAGGGTTTCGGCGCGGGCATGGGCGGGTGTCTTGGACAAGTCCTTGAGCCAGGCGGGCGTCAGCCCCCAGCGCGCCGCAGCTGCCTGCGGTCCATTATCGCCACCGCGTAGCATCAGTACCTGGCCGTTGGGCGCCAGGTTCCAGTGCGGTTTCTGATCAGCAGGGAAGCCGGGCAACGCCGCAAAAGCCGGCGACCAGCGAAACAGGGCGTAACGTCCACACATGAAACGACTCGACAGACAGGGGGCGCGTCAACAGAGCAACACACCCTGGAAAGACTCTGGCTCATCGCCAGGCACAGGTTGCGCGGCATTGTACTCAGCGATCAGCGTTCGTGCCCGCTCCGCCTCTGAGTCGGCGACAACCAGACCGAGCAAACCACAGGCCGGCAACTCCCCCACCGCACCGACCAGATGCTGACCGAGCAGATGCACCTCGATACCTTCGCTGGCCAGCATGTCCACCAGCATCTGCCCTTCCAGCAGATTTTCCGGCTCATAGATTCGTTGCATCAGTCGTTCTCCGCGCGCACGTCCAGTTCCCATTCGACCCCATCCGTACGCAGCTCGAACTCGATCGGCCGGCAGCATACCGGGCAGTCCTCGATATAGGACTGATCACCGCCCGACAGATCGAGCAACGCCTCGGCCGGCTCACCGCAATAGGGGCAATGATACGACTCGCTTTCCAGCATCGCGGCCTCCTTGTGACTTGGCGTTATAATCGCCGGTCTACTGCTCACTCTGTTAAGCAGACATCACTTCAACCTTAGCCGTTCCAGAACACAAGAGAACATGATGGGCGCATTCGATGCCATCCGACCCTATGCCGATGCAGAAGTACGCCCCGTACTGGCGCGCCTGCTCGCCGACCCGGCGTTTCTCGGCACCCTTACCCGCTTTCGTTTCCCGCGACTGGCCGGGCCACTGGGCTGGCTGCTCAAGCCGCTGATCGCAGCGCGCCTGCGCAGCGAATTCGCCAGTATTGATTCGGTCGCCAAATTGCAGGCGAGGATCGAGCCCTATATCGATCGAACCATCGAGCATGCCAGCGACGGCATCAGCTACTCCGGCCTGGAACACCTGCAGCCTGGAAAACCTTATCTGTATCTGGCCAATCACCGCGATATCGTCATGGACCCGGCCTTCGTCAACTACGCCGTCTTCCATGCCGGCCTGCAAACGCCGCGCATCGCCATCGGCGATAACCTGCTGCAGCGCCCCTTCGTCAGCGACCTGATGCGCCTGAACAAGAGCTTCATCGTGCACCGTTCGATCAGCGGCCGACGCGAGAAGCTGGCGGCTTATCAGTTGCTCTCGGCCTATATCAACCATTCGATCCGCGAAGACGGCGAATCGATCTGGATCGCCCAGGCCGAAGGCCGTGCCAAGGACGGAGACGACCGCACCGACTCGGCCATCCTCAAGATGTTCCACATGAGCCGCAAGGACGAGCCGTTTGCTGAGGTGATCGACTCGCTGAATCTGATCCCCGTGTCGATCAGTTATGAATACGACCCCTGCGACCTGGCCAAAGCCCGCGAGCTGAGCGTACGCGCCGCCACCGGCAGCTACACCAAGGCGCCTGGCGAGGACGACGCCAGCATTGCCCTTGGCATCACCGGCTACAAGGGCCGTGTGCACCTGCACTTCGGCCCGCCGGTAGCAGGCCTGGAGGACACCAAGCAGTTGGCCCAGGAGATGGACCGCCGCATTCTCGGCCAATACCGTCTGTTCCCGGTGCACTACCTGGCCTACGCCATGTGGGAAGGTCGCGAAGCCGAGCTGAACGTGCCGGCGGCAAGCGAGTTGTTCCCGGCCGCAGAACTGGCCAAGGCCGAAGCCGAGTGGCAGAAGCGCCTGGCCGCCTGCAGCGCCGAAGAAAAGCCGTTCCTGATCCTGCAGTACGCCAATCCGGTACGAAATCAGTATCGAGTCAAGGCGGGGCTGCCGCTGTAAGTGCACCGGTATAAACGAAAACGGCAGCCATCAGGCTGCCGTTTTCGTTTATCGCTCAGCATCAAAGCCGCGTGCTGAACCAGGACAACAGCAGGGCCGTGACCAGGCAAATGGCGCCGAAACGATAGAAGAAGCGATTGATGCGCACGGTACGTTCATCCTGCACTTCACTTTCGTCCAGGCCACCTTGAGCCAGCACGCGCGCCATGCCGCGCTGCTCGCGCAGGCGGGTCATCAGGCACAGCCAGCCACCGGCCACGGCAAAGAACAGCGCCAGCGAATTCACCGCCCCGGCCGGATGAGCGAGGAACAGCGACCACAACACCTGGAGCGACATACAACACCTCAAGAACAGCATGGTGCAGTGAGCGCGTCACCGCACCAGAATGGGGATTTCGGCTGAAACAGGTGCGCCTCAGCCCCCGAAAAGTCGTCGCGCAGTGTACTGAAATCCCGCGTTTATAAGGTTCGTTTCCGACGAACGCAGCCCGCTATCCCGAAATCGTCTGAAAACTGTCATATGCCTGGCCTAGGGTTTGTATCTCTCACAGTGACCAAACAGTCACGACTGTGCTGGAGCCAAACCTCAATGTCCGTGGAGGACCCGCCATGCTCAATTCACAACCGCTGGATCGCGATTACCTGATCGACTCGCTGGATGAAGTGGACGCCGTGGTCGACGAACTATCCTTCAACGTGCAGGACCAGCACTGGCTGGTGTACTGCGCACTGGGTGGCCATGAGCATTACGATCTGCCGGACATCGACAACCGTACCGGCATGAGCCTGCCGGAGTTCTACGCCGAAGCCGCGTGAAGAGCCAAGGCAAATGAAAACGCCCCGCAATGCGGGGCGTTTTTTATAGCGGCGCTACGAATTACTGCAGCAGGACCTGGCCGATCGTCGGGTCCTTGAAGGCGCGAGTCAGCGCATCGCTGAGCACGTCACCCACCAGCTTGGTATTGGTCTGCTGATTCGGCGCAGTGCCGAAGCGCTGATTCAGCGAGGCGCCGTACCGGCCGGTGTAGCGGCGGCTACCGCCCTGTACATCGGCACGGATCGAAGCGGAGATGTCTGCCTCGGTGACATACATGCCCTCTTTCGGCGACTGGTACTTCAGGTCCGCCAGAGTGATGGTCAGTTGCGGCGCGTTGTAAGCGTTGGGCGACGGGGTGAAGCCGAGCAACCGTACGGCCGCCTCGGCCTCGGCCTGCAGCTTCGGCAGCACGTGCTCAGCACTGACGCTGATCGAACTGGTTTCAGGATACAGGCCGCCGCGAGTGCCAAGCACCGGCGAAGGACGACCATCGACCACCCGCACCACTACCGGCTGCCCCTGCCCCACTGGGGTCAGCGAGCTGGTGAGCTTGGGTTGCGGGGTGAGTTGCTGAGGGCTGAGGGCGCAACCGGCCAGCGTCAAGCTGGTGGCAGCGAGCAAGGCGATCAACGCACGGTGCAGCATGCTCATCTCTCCGAGTGAGGTAAAAGTGGCCGGCAGTATACCCAGCGCGGCCTGAGGCCGACAGTAGTGCAGGCTAAGACCGCTGGCAGACCGTTGCGGTTCCTGTCATCAGGCTGTCACCACGCCCAGGCATAAAGACAGTGTCACTCGCTGGAGCCTTCGCCATGCTGTTGCGCCGCCTTTTCAGCCGCTCTCGTCCGATGCGCCATTTTGCCCTGATCGATGCCCAGGGACTCTGTCGCGCCCTGCGCCAGATGCAGGAACAGCCGAGCCAAGCGGGCTGGGTGGAAGTGCGCGAGCCGAACCTCTCCTGGCTCGGCGCCCCCCTGCCCGCCGGAGCGCGCATTACACCGGTCGTCACACACGCACGCGCCGCTCGCCCGTTGGCGGCCTGACCGGTGGAAGAATAAAAGTCACGCAGGGGCGACCAATTTCCCCTCATTCACCGTTATAATCGCGCCCCGATTATAAGGACGTCTCCTGATCGGGCCGCACGACCTCGCCGATGCAACGTCATCGCCCCGCCTCAGAGAGTCGCCCACTTCGAGCTGCCGAGTCAGGCCAGCCGCTTTTTAGCCCATATGCAGAGCCAATGGCAGCCATGCATCGCATGTTTGCATGGGCAAAAGCGCGCCGAGGCAGTCGAGCTTTTGAGGTTCACCGCTCCAAAAGAGCGTGAAAAAACGGTTTTTACAAACTTCACAAGAGTGTGGCGAACAGATGAACAGTTTTGCGTCCGCAAATCCCAGCCTTGACCCTCCCCGCCGAACGACAGGGCATCACGCCTGAGTCTGCCGGTCTAGCCCTTAAAGGCCGAACGGCCGTCCATCTGGTGCAGTTTTTCTTGGAGAGAGGTTAATGGCGCATAACGATTACCAAAGCGTAGATGTGGTGCTGGTTGGCGCTGGCATCATGAGCGCGACCCTGGGCGTACTGCTCAAGGAACTCAACCCTGGCATCACCCTGGAAGTGGTGGAACTGCGCGAGTCCGGTGCGGTGGAAAGCTCCAACCCCTGGAACAACGCCGGTACCGGTCACGCCGCACTGTGCGAGCTGAACTACACCCCGGAAGGCGCAGATGGCAGCATCGACATCAAGAAGTCGGTGAACATCAATGCCCAGTTCGAAGAGACCAAGCAGTTCTGGGCCTACCTGATCGATAAGGGTGCAATCAACGCGCCGAAGACCTTCATCAACCCGGTTCCGCACATGAGCTTCGTGCGCGGCAACAGCGGTATCGCCTTCCTCAAGAAGCGGTTCGAGGCACTGCGTCAGCATCACGCCTTCACCGAGATGGAATACACCGAGGATCGTGCCACCATCGCCGAATGGGCGCCCCTGCTGATACCGGGTCGTGACACCAGCGAGCCGCTGGCGATGACCCGCGTACAGGCAGGCACCGACGTCAACTTCGGTGCGGTTACCGAGCAGATGCTCGCCTACCTGACCAAACAGCCCAACGCCAAGGTCACCTGCAACCAGAAAGTCACCGACCTCAAGCGCGACGGTGAAGGCTGGCTGGTGGATATCAAGGACACCCGCTCCGGCGCCACGCGCAAGGTCAAGAGCAAGTTCGTCTTTCTCGGCGCTGGCGGCGGCGCACTGCCGCTGCTGCAACTGTCGGGCATCCCCGAAGGCAAAGGCTTCGGCGGCTTCCCGGTCAGCGGCCAGTGGCTGCGCTGCGACAACCCGGAAATCGTCAAGCAGCATCAGGCCAAGGTTTACAGCCAGGCTGCGGTGGGTTCGCCGCCGATGTCCGTGCCGCACCTCGATACCCGCGTGGTGGATGGCAAGAAGTCCCTGCTGTTCGGCCCCTACGCCGGCTTCACCACCAAGTTCCTCAAGCACGGCTCGTTCCTCGACCTGCCGCTGTCGGTGCGCCCCAACAACCTCGGCCCGATGCTGGCGGTGGCGCGCGACAACATGGACCTGACCCGCTACCTGATCAAGGAAGTGATGCAGTCCGAAGCGCAACGCCTGGAAACCCTGCGCGGCTTCTACCCGGAGGCCAAGGCCGAGGACTGGCGCCTGGAAGTGGCTGGCCAGCGCGTGCAGATCATCAAGAAGGACGCCAAGAGCGGCGGCATCCTGCAGTTCGGTACCGAGCTGGTAGCGGCTGCAGACGGCACCATCGCTGCTCTGCTCGGCGCCTCGCCGGGCGCTTCAGTGACCGTGTCGATCATGCTCGACCTGATTCGCCGCTGCTTTCCCGAGCAGGCCAAGAGCGAAGGCTGGCGTACCAAGCTGGACGAAATCTTCCCGGCCATGGCCGACGTCCTGTCCAAGGATGCCGAGCGCTACCATGAGGTGCAGACGCAATCGAACAAGCGCCTGCAACTGGACATACCTAGCTGATCAGCAGGTATGAAAAAACCGCCCCTCGGGGCGGTTTTTTATGGGTGCCGTTCGGGCTACTGCTGCCCCCAGGGCAGGATCGGAATGGCCGTCACCGCATTCTGCGGGCTGCCCTCGATGACCCGGTCGCTGTAGACCAGGTACACCAGGGTATTGCGCTTGGCGTCGAAGAAACGCACCACCTGCATGGTCTTGAACACCAGCGAGGTGCGCTCCTTGAACACTTCCTCGCCGTCCTCGAGCTTGCCCTTGAAGGCAATAGGGCCGACCTGACGGCAGGCAATCGAAGCCTCGGCGCGATCCTCGGCCAACCCAAGACCACCTTTCACACCACCGGTCTTGGCCCGTGACAGGTAGCAGGTCACGCCCGCCACCTTGGGATCATCGAAGGCCTCGACGACGATCTTGTCGTTTGGACCGACCCACTTGAACACTGTAGACACTTCGCCGATGGTTTCGGCCAGTGCTAGGCCGGGCAGCATCAGTAGCCCCAACAACACTCCCTTGAACGGACGCATACATGCTCCTTAGACGAGGATCAGATTGTCGCGATGCACCAGTTCCGGCTCATCGACATAGCCCAGCAGCCCCTCGATGGCATCGGACGGCTTGCCGATGATCTTCTGCGCCTCCAGTGCACTGTAGTTGACCAGGCCACGTGCCACTTCGCGGCCGTCCGGAGCGACGCAAACCACCATTTCGCCGCGGCGGAAACTGCCCTGCACGGCCTTCACGCCCACCGGCAGCAGGCTCTTGCGGTCCTGGCTCAACGCCTTCACTGCACCAGCGTCCAGCACCAGGGTACCGCGGGTCTGCAGGTGGCCGGCCAGCCACTGTTTGCGTGCCGCCAGCAGGCCACGCTCGGGGGCCAGCAAAGTACCCAGGCGCTCGCCGGCCTTGAGACGAGCCAAGACCTGCTCGATGGCACCGCCGACGATGACAGTGTGCGCACCGGAACGCGCCGCCAGGCGCGAAGCGCGCAGCTTGGTCTGCATGCCGCCACGCCCCAGCGCACCACCAACGCCACCGGCCACGGCATCCAGCGCCGGATCATCGGCACGCGCTTCGAAAATCAGCTCGGCATCCGGATTGTGCCGCGGATCGGCGGTGTACATGCCGTCGCGATCGGTGAGGATTACCAGTAAATCGGCCTCCACCAGGTTGGCCACCAGTGCGGCCAGCGTGTCGTTGTCGCCGAAGCGGATCTCATCGGTAACCACGGTATCGTTCTCGTTGATCACCGGCACAACGTCGAGGTCGACCAGGGTGCGCAGGGTGCTGCGCGCATTGAGGTAGCGCTTGCGGTCGGAGAGATCGTCGTGAGTCAGGAGAATCTGCGCGGTGCGCCGGCCATGCTCAGCGAAACTCGACTCCCAGGCCTGCACCAGAACCATCTGGCCAATGGCCGCAGCCGCCTGCAGCTCATGCATCGCGCTAGGTCGGCTGGTCCAGCCCAGACGGCTCATGCCAGCCGCCACAGCGCCGGAGGACACCAGCACCAATTCGACACCCTGTTCGCGCAGGGCCACCATCTGCTTGACCCAAACCGCCATGGCTGCACGATCCAGGCCACGCCCGTCAGCGGTCAGCAGCGCACTGCCGATCTTCACCACCCAGCGCCGTGCGCCGGTCACCTTGTCACGCATGATCTTCCAACCTTAGCCAGAAAACGATGGGGCCCACCCCACCTACAAAAACGCCGCAATTAAGCGGCGTTGAAAATTTGCTTAATCCCGGACGTAAATGATTTCCGGGCCATCGTCGTCTTCATCATCGAAGAAGTCGTCGTCTTCGTCGATATCGTCGACGCTACGCACACCGGATTTACGCAGCGCACGCTGGTCATCCAGCGCCTGCAGACGGGCACGCGCCTCGTCCTCGATGCGTTGATCCAGCTCGGCCAGCTCCTCGGCGAAGACCGGGTCTTCGGCGATGCGCTCGGCACGCACTTCCAGGTAATGCATGATGTCGCGGCTGATGCGCTCGGTGCCGTCGCGGCTAATGGCCGACACCACGTAGACCGGGCCCTGCCAGTTCAGACGGGCGACGATATCGGCCTTGCGCGCTTCGCGCTCGTCCTCGGGTACCTGGTCCATCTTGTTCAGCACCAGCCAGCGATCACGCTCGGCCAACGCCGGGCTGAAACGCCCCAGTTCGTCGATGATCACCTGAGCCGCCTCGGCCGGATCGCTCTCGTCCAGCGGCGCCATGTCCACCAAGTGCAGCAACAGGCGGGTACGTGCAAGGTGCTTGAGGAAGCGAATGCCCAGACCGGCGCCTTCGGAAGCGCCCTCGATCAGACCGGGAATGTCGGCGACAACAAAGCTCTTGAAACGGTCGACACTGACCACGCCCAGATTCGGCACCAGGGTGGTGAAGGGGTAATCAGCGACTTTCGGCTTGGCCGCGGATACGGCGCGAATGAAGGTGCTCTTGCCGGCATTGGGCAGACCGAGCAGGCCGACGTCGGCCAACACTTTCAACTCCAGCTTGAGATCACGCGACTCGCCCGGCTTGCCAGGCGTGGTCTGACGCGGCGCACGGTTGGTACTGGACTTGAAGCGCGTGTTGCCCAGCCCGTGCCAGCCGCCCTGAGCGACCATCAGGCGCTGACCGGCCTTGACCAGGTCGCCGATAACTTCCTGGGTGGCCACGTCGATCACCGTGGTGCCGACCGGTACCGGCAGGATCAGATCCTCGCCCTTGGCTCCGGTGCAATCGGTGCTGCCGCCTTTCTCGCCATTCTGCGCTTGGAATTTGCGGGTGTAGCGGTAATCGATCAGGGTGTTGAGGTTCTCGTCGGCTTCAAGGAATACCGAGCCACCGTCACCGCCGTCACCGCCGTTGGGGCCGCCCTTCTCGATGAACTTCTCGCGGCGGAAGCTCATCATGCCGTTACCGCCGTCACCGGCTTTTACAAAAATCGAAACTTCGTCGACAAATTTCATGGATACGCCTCCCGCAAGCGCTGCGGGTCAACAAAACAACGTAAAGGCCCTTGCCGGATGACCCCACGCAGGCAGCGTGGCGTTACGGGTCATCGGGCAAGAACCCAAGGATACAGAAACAAAAAAGCCCCGTCCTACGGACAGGGCTTTTCCAGCGCGTAGGCGATTAGGCCTGAACGACGCTCACGTAGCGACGGCCGAAAGCGCCCTTCACTTCGAACTTGACCACGCCTTCGATCTTGGCGAACAGGGTGTGGTCTTTGCCGATGCCCACGCCGAAGCCCGGGTGGAACTCGGTGCCGCGCTGACGAACGATGATGTTGCCGGCCTTGATGACCTGACCACCATACATTTTCACGCCAAGGCGTTTACTTTCGGAATCGCGGCCGTTACGGGTAGAACCGCCAGCTTTTTTGTGTGCCATGAGTCAATACTCCTATAAAGGGATCGGGGCCGACGAATCAGGCCTGGATACCGGTGATTTTGATCTCAGTGAACCACTGACGGTGGCCCTGACGCTTCATGTGGTGCTTACGACGGCGGAACTTGATGATGCGCACTTTGTCGTGACGACCTTGCGAAACGACTTCGGCAACCACTTTAGCGCCGTCTACGACCGGAGCGCCGATCTGAACGTCGTCGCCATTGCCGATCAACAGAACGCGATCGAAAGTCACGGCTTCGCCAGTGGCGACTTCGAGCTTCTCGATCTTGAGGAATTCGCCTTCGGTGACTTTGTATTGCTTGCCACCAGTAACAATTACTGCGTACATGGTAAATCTCCGTTAATCCTGCTCACCCAGCGCTTTAGAAAAGTCGTTATTGGCTGGCATGGCTGCTCGGGGCCGGAAGTGACACCCTTGCAATTGCGTAAGGCAGGGAAATGCCCAGGGGGAAGTTCAGGGTGCGCGATTGTACGCAAGCGCCGAACGCTGCGCAAGGGCCACAGGCACTTGCCTTGACAGCCCCCACCCTGCCACCTAGCATGCCGCGCAACCTCAAAGGAGCACCAGTCGCCGATGCAACCCCAGGCTTTTTACCGCGTGGTAGCGGACGATTTCACCGCCGTCGATGCCATCATTCGCCAGCAGGTGGTTTCTCGCGTGCCGCTGGTGGAAAAGATCGGCGACTATATCATCTCCGCTGGCGGCAAGCGCCTGCGTCCACTGCTGGTACTGCTCAGCGGCCGTGCCTTGGGCTACCAGGCCGACGACCTGCGCCTGCTGGCCGCCACCATCGAATTCCTGCACACCGCCACCCTGCTGCATGACGACGTGGTCGACATGTCCGACATGCGCCGTGGCCGCAGCACCGCCAATGCCCAATGGGGCAACGCACCAAGCGTGCTGGTAGGCGACTTCCTTTATTCACGCTCGTTCGAAATGATGGTCGAGCTCGGCTCCATGCCGGTGATGAAGATTCTCTCCCACGCCACGCGCGTGATCGCCGAAGGTGAAGTGCTGCAGTTGTCCAAGGTGCGCGATGCCAGCACCACGGAAGAGACCTATATGGAGGTCATCCGCGGCAAGACAGCGATGCTGTTCGAGGCTTCCACTCATGCAGCCGCCGCACTGGGCGGCGCCAACGAAACGCAGCGCGAAGCCCTGCGCACCTTCGGCGACCATCTGGGCATCGCCTTCCAGCTGGTCGACGACCTGCTCGACTACAAGGGCGACGCCGCCAGCCTGGGCAAGAACGTCGGCGACGACCTTGCCGAAGGCAAGCCTACCCTACCGCTGATCTACACCATGCGCGAAGGCACCGAGGAGCAGGCTGCCCTGGTGCGCCGTGCCATTCAGAAAGGTGGTATCGAAGATCTGGAAAGCATCCGTGCCGCGGTCGATGCAGCCGGCGCTCTGGATTACACCGCACAACTCGCACGCGACTATGTCGAACGCGCCATCGCCTGCCTGGACGTGCTGCCCGCAGGTGAGTACCGCGACGCGCTGATCGAGCTAAGCCGCTTCGCCGTCGCCCGCACACACTAAGAAGTAGCCCGGATGCAATCCGGGAAAGCCTTACCCAAACGATTCGCCCCGGATTGCATCCGGGCTACAGGCTGGCGATACATAGCAACAACTCAAACAAAAACGCCCCGAACCAGTCGGGGCGTTTTGCATTCGGGCGCGGTTTACAGTCGCAGGCCGCCGTCCAGCTCCAGGATTCGACCGGTGTAGTAGTCGTTCTCCAGGATATAGGCCACGGAATGAGCGATCTCGGCCGGCTTGCCCATGCGCTTGAGCGGAATGCCCGAGGTCATTTTCTCCAGCGCTTCCGGCTTCATGCTGCCGGTCATCTCGGTTTCGATGAAGCCCGGCGCCACGCCCGCGACGCGAATACCGTAACGCGCCAGCTCCTTGGCCCAGACCACGGTGTCGGCAGCGACGCCGGCCTTGGCAGCGGAGTAGTTGGCCTGGCCCATGTTGCCCGCACGGGAAATGGAGGAGATATTGACGATCGCGCCCTCGTTCTTCAGCTCGATCATCTTCGCCGCCACTTCGCGAGTGCAGAGGAACACGCCGGTCAGGTTGACATCGATCACCGCCTGCCACTGCGCCAGACTCATCTTGGTCATCTCACCATCTTTCACGCGGATGGTCAGGCCATCACGCAGGATGCCGGCATTGTTGACCAACCCGTTGATGGCACCGAAGTCGTCGGCCACCTGGGCGACCATATGAGTCACCTGCTCTTCATCGGCGACGTTACACAGGTAGGCACGAGCGTCACCACCGGCAGCCTTGCAAGCGGCCACGGCTTCATCGAGTTTTTCCTGGTTCAGATCGACCAGCGCCAGCTTGGCGCCCTTGGCCGCCAGGTACTCACCCATGGCACGGCCCAGCCCCTGGCAACCGCCAGTGATGATGATGACTTTGTCTTTCAGTTGCATCGCTTTATCCCCTCAAGGTGCAGCATTTACCGACCCCGCTGATGCCCGCTAACCGCTATGCTAGGGCGTCTGTCCGTTTATTAGGAATCTGTTCACGGTCTTGCGAGCTAGAGCGACACAAGTCAAAAACAGGCGAGGAAGCGCAATCTACGAGTTGTAAATGAGCATTCCGAGCCTGTTTTAAACGCAGTAGCGCCGACGCGCAGCTGACAGTGAACAGGTTCCTCCAGATTCTTTGCGAGGAGTCATATAGGTGAGCGTGAAAGCCGGCAAGCATGCACGAGAATTGCTGCTCAAGGAATACCGTGGCGTGCTCAGCACCCACTCCAAGGCTATGCCGGGTTTCCCTTTTGGATCGGTGGTGCCCTACTGCCTGGACGCCGAGGGCCGGCCTCTGATCCTGATCAGCCGCATCGCCCAGCACACCCATAATCTCGGGCAGGACGCCAAATGCTCACTGCTGGTCGGAGAACGTGGCGCAGAAGATGTGCAGGCGGTCGGCCGCCTCACTTTGCTCGCCGAAGCACGTCAGTTGCATGACGAAAGCGAAATCGAAGCAGCCGCACAGCGTTATTACCGCTTTTTCCCGCAATCGCGCGACTACCATCGGGCGCATGATTTCGATTTCTGGCGACTGCAGCCGGTGCGCTGGCGCTTCATTGGCGGTTTCGGGGCCATTCACTGGCTCGATCAGGTCGTTCTGGCCAACCCCTTTGCGACAAACGGCAGCGAAGCGAGCATGGTCGAGCACATGAATGAAGACCACGCCAAGGCAATTGCTCATTACGTCGAACTGACCGGCCTGCCCCAGCATGAACCGGCGCAAATGGTCGGTGTCGACACCGAAGGCTTCCACCTGCGCATTGGCCAGAGCCTGTACTGGCTGGCCTTTCCAACATCCTGCAACAACCCGAAAGAAGTGCGTGAAGCCCTGGTGATGCTGGCTCGCGCTGAAAGTTGGCCGACCAGCGGTGCGTCTTCAGCTTGAATTCAGGCCATCACCCCATACTTAACTCCTACTGGAAGCTCGCTTCCGCCAAGGACACCTGAAAATGCGCGCGTTTCTGTTTCTCTTCCTGCTGTTCCCGATCATCGAGCTGGCGCTGTTGATCAAGGTCGGCAGCGCTATTGGCGTATTGCCTACCCTGCTCTTGATCATTGGTACCGCAGTGCTTGGTAGCATCCTGCTGCGCGTTGCCGGGGTCGCAACCGCCTGGCGCGCTCGTGAAAAACTCGCGCGCGGCGAACTGCCCGAGCAGGAAATGCTCGAAGGCCTGTTGATCGCCGTTGGTGGTGGCCTGCTGCTGCTGCCGGGCTTCATCAGCGACATCTTCGGCGTGCTCTGCCTGATTCCCTTCACCCGTCGCCTGCTGGTCGGCAAGATTCGTCGTAGTGCCGAGGAACAGGCCCTGCGTCAGCGGGCCTTCTTCGACGACCAGGCTGCCCGCACCGGCAAGACCAACCCGAACATCCTCGAAGGCGAGTACGAGCGTCGCGACTAACTGCCTCAGTGCGGGCGCCATTTGAGGCGCCCGCTCCCTCGCCCTGCCGGGCGCCTGTAAAAAATTTACGTCAGCCCCCTTGAAATGCCCTTGCCCGCCCACATGTAGCAGTCACCGCAAGGTGCCTGCCCTCTGAGGCAGTCCGACTTTCGCGGTGCGCCCAGCGTGCCGCACCCGGCCTCGCCGGATTTTACAAACCCGCCGACCACTCAAGAGTCGGCAAGTTGGCCATCAATTGTTAGGAGAGATCGACAATGAAGCTTCGTCCTCTGCATGACCGCGTCGTGATCCGTCGCAGCGAAGAAGAGACCAAAACCGCAGGCGGCATCGTGCTGCCGGGTTCGGCCGCCGAGAAGCCGAACCAGGGTGAAGTCGTTGCCGTCGGTACCGGTAAGGTTCTGGATAACGGCGAAGTCCGTCCGCTGGCCGTCAAGGTCGGTGACAAAGTGGTATTCGGCCCTTACTCCGGCAGCAACACCGTCAAAGTCGACGGCGAAGACCTGCTGGTAATGGGCGAGAACGAAATCCTCGCTGTCATCGAAGCCTGATTCCCACGAATCTCCGTTTAACCTTCAAGAATTTGAGGACTGATCAAAATGGCTGCTAAAGAAGTCAAGTTTGGCGATTCCGCCCGCAAGAAAATGCTCGTTGGCGTCAACGTACTGGCCGACGCCGTCAAAGCCACCCTCGGCCCGAAAGGCCGTAACGTGGTTCTGGCCAAATCCTTCGGCGCCCCGACCATCACCAAAGACGGTGTTTCGGTTGCCAAGGAAATCGAACTGAAAGACGCCTTCGAAAACATGGGCGCCCAGCTGGTCAAGGACGTAGCGTCCAAGGCCAACGATGCAGCCGGTGACGGCACCACCACCGCTACCGTTCTGGCTCAAGCCATCGTCAACGAAGGCCTGAAGTCCGTCGCTGCCGGCATGAACCCGATGGACCTGAAGCGCGGCATCGACAAGGCGACCACCGCCATCGTTGCTCAGCTGAAAGACCTGGCCAAGCCGTGCGCCGACTCCAAGGCCATCGCCCAGGTAGGCACCATCTCCGCCAACTCCGACAGCTCCATCGGTGACATCATCGCCGAAGCCATGGACAAGGTCGGTAAAGAAGGCGTCATCACCGTTGAAGAAGGCTCGGGCCTGGAAAACGAACTGTCCGTCGTAGAAGGCATGCAGTTCGACCGCGGCTACCTGTCGCCGTACTTCATCAACAAGCCGGACACCATGGTTGCCGAGCTGGAAGGCCCGCTGCTGCTGCTGGTCGACAAGAAGATCTCCAACATCCGCGAACTGCTGCCGGTTCTGGAAGCCGTTGCCAAGGCTGGCCGTCCGCTGCTGATCGTGGCTGAAGACGTCGAAGGCGAAGCCCTGGCTACCCTGGTCGTCAACAACATGCGTGGCATCGTCAAAGTCGCAGCCGTCAAGGCGCCGGGCTTCGGCGACCGCCGCAAGGCCATGCTGCAGGACATCGCCATCCTGACCGGCGGCACCGTGATCTCCGAAGAAGTTGGCCTGTCCCTGGAAAGCGCCACTCTGGAGCACCTGGGTAACGCCAAGCGCGTCGTCCTGAACAAGGACAACACCACCATCATCGATGGCGCTGGCGCTCAGGTCGACATCGAAGCCCGCGTTGCGCAGATCCGCAAGCAGGTCGAAGAAACCTCTTCCGACTACGACAAAGAGAAGCTGCAAGAGCGTCTGGCCAAGCTGGCTGGCGGTGTTGCCGTGATCAAGGTTGGCGCGGCCACCGAAGTCGAGATGAAAGAGAAGAAAGCCCGCGTTGAAGACGCCCTGCACGCGACCCGCGCTGCCGTGGAAGAAGGCGTGGTACCTGGCGGTGGTGTAGCCCTGGTGCGTGCCCTGCAGGCCATCGAAGGCCTGAAAGGCGACAACGAAGACCAGAACGTCGGTATCGCTCTGCTGCGTCGCGCTGTCGAAGCGCCGCTGCGTCAGATCGTTTCCAACGCTGGTGGCGAGCCGAGCGTAGTGGTCGACAAGGTCAAGCAGGGTTCGGGCAACTTCGGCTTCAACGCCGCGACCGACACCTACGGCGACATGATCGAGATGGGTATCCTCGACCCGGCCAAGGTCACCCGCTCGGCACTGCAAGCTGCTGCCTCCATCGGCGGCCTGATGATCACCACCGAGGCCATGGTTGCCGAAGCGGCTGACGACAAGGCTCCGGCCATGCCTGATATGGGTGGCATGGGCGGTATGGGTGGCATGGGCGGCATGATGTAAGCCGACCGGCTCCCACGCAGTACGAAGAACCCCGCGCTAGTCGCGGGGTTTTTTATTGCCTGCGAAAGAGCCAGACCTATCGAAAATTCACGGGCATTTCCTGTGGACTCGGGAACGTTATCTGCTTATGTTTCGTTACAACCCTGAACGACGCAGTACCCGTTCACGAGGCGGAACCTGCACGAACCACCCATAGAAGAAGAACAATATGGCCCTTTGCAGCACGAGCGAAATTCCTCAGCAGGCGTTCCAGCACTGGTGGCAACAGCAAGGCGACTGGGTCGAAGAGCCCAATGTCCGTCGTGGTGGCGAAAGTGGTGTGCAGCGCCTGCTGGATGAAACCGGCGTGCTCTACGCCAAGAAGCAGATCGGTCATATCTATCGCAGCCTGCTGCATCCGCAAGGGCGCCCCACCGTCCTGCGCGAACGCAAAGCCCTGCAGGCCCTGCCCTCTCTGGGCGTGATGGTGCCGCGGATGATCTATTGCGGTATCGATTATGACCAGCAGCAAGGCTGGCGCGGCCTTTTGGTGACAGAGGCGCTGGAAGGCTTCGAGAACATCGAGCTCTGGTATGCCCAGGGCGGCCGTGAAGCGTGCGGCGAGGCGATACATACCCAGTTGCTGCAACTTGTCGGTGCGACGCTGGCACGCATGCATCTGGGGCGCTGGCAGCACGGCTGCCTGTATGCCAAACACATCTTCGTGCGCATCGACGGCGAAACGCCGCAGGTGGCCCTGCTCGATCTGGAAAAAAGCCGCCGCCGCCTGACCCGCGTGCAGGCCGCCCAGCATGACCTGCCGCAGCTACGCCGCCACAGCCCGTGGTCCGACGCCGACTGGCAGCAAGTGCTTGAGGGGTATCGCCAGATCTTCGCCGATGGCGCCAAAGGTCTCGGCATAGCTCTTGCCTGACCAACCGGCCGTCGGCTCCTTGGCCGACAGCCTTTTACCCGCGCCAACTCGCTCCATCGCTGTACCCCACCAGGAAGTGGCTCTACCTCGCGCCTTTGCGCCGGGTTATGAGATGAACTGCAGGCAACTGCAACTGCCAGGGCCGGCTGTTACCAGGCACCGCAACAAGCACCTAAGGTTACGTTAAGACGTTACCTGCACCATTGTTGAACCAACCGAAAAGGCCCGAGTCCCAGCACAGCCCCGGCTGATGCCAGCTACACGCTAAGACCGTTCGTCGCATGAGACGACGACGAAGCAATGGGTGATCTAGGTTTAGCAAACAGCGTTTGGCAGCGCTTTCAAGGGGTTAGCAAAATGAAATTAGAAATAGCACGAGGTTTGTTCCTTGGCCTCGCACTCAGCGTAACGGCAATTGCTGCCGCAGCCTGGCAGGAGCCCGGCCCCCGCGTACTGGAAGCGCGCGAATGCACCACCGTCGAGCCCTGCTCCATCACGCCGTTGCGCAAGCAGGTGCAGCCCGCCGTAAAACCGGACGCCAACCTGCTGGTGCTGATGTTCGGCCTCAGCGGCGCGATGAAGGGCGATAACTGATCAACTCTGATCACCGCGTACCACGGCCAATTGGCGGGCGCGGTCGAGCGTCAGACGCACCATGCAGTCGTAGCTGAATTCGCCGAACACCGAATAGGGCTGTTTCTCGCCATAGGGTTTGCATTCGGCATCACGCATCGCAATCCAGTTACGCTGCGCCTGGCGCAGCGCCGTACCCGCCTCCTCCGACAACTGCCTCTGGCGCTCGCGATAGGCCGTATTGAGCAGCGCATCGGCATCTCCCAATACCAGCGCACTGATTCCACCCAGCGCCATCAGGTTCTGCGGCAACGCCTGAGGCATCTCGTCGTTCCAGTTGTAGAAGCCATTGGTCTCTACCCGCAAACGCGCCGTGGGCCGGCTGTAAAAGTCGTCGTGATGCGGCTGCAACTGGGTGCGATAGACCAGCTCGAGATAGATAGGGTCGCTGGCACGCTCCGGCTTGGCCAACAGCGTCTGGTAGATCGGCTGCTGAGGACCGCTGCCCTCGTCGATGCTCACCTCGAAACAACTGTTCGGCGCCAGACGTTGCTCCGGCTCTTTCGCCACCGGGCATTTGATCACGATGGAATCCAAGTCGGTGCCGAAGGCCTCATCCAGCACGCGCACCAACAAACGCACCTCCGGTGCCTGGGAGAAATCGGCGTGAACGACGGTAGCAGTGAGCGTACCTTCTGCGGCAGCAACTAGCGGCGACAGACACAGAGCGAGCAACACGGGCATGCGCATGGATAACCTTCCCTGGCGATGAAAACGAGTCGGCATGATGCTTAGCACCGCACTGCCTGACAAGCAGGGCGGCCATGAAGGCGAGCAGTGGTTCTCGCTGCGCACCGGTCTACTGGCCAATAGTGGCGTTTTAGAGCCTCTCGTTCAGTTTTGCTTAAGTAAGAATCTTTATCGTTGCCCCGGAAGTGACCAAACGGTCACAGGCGTTTGGCTGGCAGTCGAGAACGTCACTCATGAAAATGACAGGAGATGCAACGATGAACTCAACCGCTTCCCGAACCGGCAAGACCCTGCGCCCAGTTGCCAAGGACCAGGCCCAGGCCGCCCTGCACCAACTGGTGCAGGGCTTTCGCCGTTTTCGCCAGGAGGTCTACCCGCAGCAGCAGGCACTGTTCAAGCGCCTGGCCTCGGCGCAATCGCCCAGCGCCATGTTCATCACCTGCGCCGATTCGCGCATCGTCCCCGAGCTGATTACCCAGAGCGACCCCGGCACCCTGTTCGTCACCCGCAACGTGGGTAACGTGGTGCCGCCCTACGGACAGATGAACGGCGGCGTTTCCACGGCCATCGAGTACGCGGTACTGGCGCTCGGCGTGCAGCACATCATCGTCTGCGGCCATTCCGACTGCGGTGCGATGAAGGCCGTGCTCAACCCGGCCAGCCTCGACGACATGCCCACGGTGCGCGCCTGGTTGCGCCATGCCGAAGTGGCGCGAAGTGTGGTCGAGAGCAACTGCAACTGCGGCAGCGCCCATGAAACCCTCGGCGTGCTGACCGAGGAGAACGTGGTGGCCCAGCTAGACCACCTGCGTACTCACCCTTCCGTCGCCGCACGCCTGGCTAGCGGCCAACTGCACATCCATGGCTGGGTATACGACATCGACAGTGGCGGCATCCGCGCCTACGACGCCGCTTCGGGCAACTTCCTTGCGCTCGATGGCGACGAGCAGCCCTGCGCCACCCCGCAACCGCGCTACGCCAGCGCCTGATCCCCCACTTTCCAGAGCCTGCGCCCATCAAGGCGCGGGCACGGGCTGCGTTTGCCCACGCGTTGGGCAAGGAGAGATAACGCCATGAATGTATTTCGCACACTGCCACGGGACGTGCTAGCGTCCGTGGTGGTCTTTCTCGTCGCCCTGCCGCTGTGCATGGGCATCGCCATCGCCTCCGGCATGCCGCCGGCCAAGGGCCTGATCACCGGCATCATCGGCGGTCTGGTGGTCGGCTTCATCGCAGGTGCGCCGCTGCAGGTCAGCGGCCCGGCAGCCGGCCTCGCGGTGCTGGTATTCGAGCTGGTGCGCACCCATGGCATGGCTGCACTAGGCCCGGTTCTGCTGCTCGCCGGGTTGATCCAGCTGGTCGCCGGCACTCTGCGCCTGGGCGGCTGGTTTCGCGTCACCGCGCCTGCTGTGGTGTACGGCATGCTGGCCGGTATCGGCGTACTTATCGTGCTGTCGCAGGTGCACGTGATGATCGACGCTGCGCCCAAGGCCTCCGGCCTCGACAACCTGCTGGCCTTCCCCGGCGCCGTGCGTGACGCGCTGAGTCTGCTCGGCAGCAACGCCATGATCGCCGGTGCAGTAGGCCTCGGCACCATCGCCAGCATCTGGATGTGGGAACGTTTTCGCCCGGCGCCGCTGCGCTTTCTGCCTGGCGCGCTGGTCGGGGTGACGCTCGCCACCCTGGCCAGCCTGTGGCTGGCGCTACCGGTCAAGCGCGTGGAGCTGCCAGCCAACCTCGGCGATGCCATCGACTGGATTACTCCGCAGGGCTTGGCCAGCCTGGCCGACCCACAACTGCTGATTGCGGCACTGGCGCTGGCCTTTATCGCCAGCGCCGAGACGCTGTTGTCTGCCGCCGCCGTGGACCGCATGCACGATGGCCCGCGTGCGCGCTTCAACCGCGAACTGGCCGCCCAGGGCATCGGCAACATGCTTTGCGGTGCAGTCGGCGCCCTGCCGATGACCGGCGTGATCGTACGCAGCTCGGCCAACGTCCAGGCCGGAGCTCGCGGCCGCGCCTCGACCATTCTCCACGGCGCCTGGCTACTGGCTTTGGTCGCCCTGCTGCCCGGCGTACTGCAGAGCATCCCGGTGGCCAGCCTCGGCGCGGTGCTGGTGTACACCGGCTGCAAGCTGGTCGACCCAAAGGCCATGCGCAACCTCGGCCAGTACGGCCGCGCCCCAGTGTTCATCTATATCGCTACGGCGCTGTGCATCGTCTTCACCGACCTGCTGACCGGCGTGCTGGTGGGCTTCGCCCTGACCTTGCTGAAACTGGTGTGGAGCGCCTCGCGCCTGCGCGTGAAACTGGTGCCCTCCGGCCCGAACAGCGCCGAACTACGCATGAGCGGCGCCGCCACTTTCCTGCGTGTGCCACAACTGGCCAAGCTGCTGGCCAGCGTCGAGCCGGGCACCAGTGTGCACCTGAGCCTGGCGCGGGTCAGCTATATCGACCATGCCTGCATGGAACTGCTGGAAGACTGGGGCCGCTCCGCCCGAGCCCAAGGCGGCGGGCTGGAAATCGTCGAAGGGGCAGCGTTGAAACGCCGGGTGGAAGGTAGACAGCGCACGGCGCTGGCCTGATTACCCACGGCTCACTCACCCAGGCCGCTGAGTGAGCCAGGTCAATGGATCGACTGATGAAGTATGGCGCAACGCCATTATTCGCAGTAATGTCGATCCATCGCCCAGCAAGGACGCACCATGGCCAGCAAACCCAACACCGCCCGCCAGCATAAGCACTTCGCTATCTTGATCAAAGCGAATAGTGCTCAGGACACTATCGTTGTTAATTTTCTGGAAAGTTACTCACTACAGGCTTATCTATGGCGATTGGAAAAGCTCGCTTAACACAAATAACTTAGACTCACACTATGAAAGAAGAAAAATTCGAGCAAGTTTTCAACACAGCAAACCTCTATGAGATTTTTGAGAAAAAAATCCTACCAAAGCCTTCTATTGGAATTGATGGAAGCAACATTGAAACCTTCTCAAAAACAGCCCTAAAAACATTATCCATCGCCAGCAAAAAAATATTATCTGAAAAGTTCGAATTCTCCCCGTATCTTGAAGAACTAAAAATTAAAGGGAAAAATAAAACTCCGCGAGTCATATCCAAACCAACAAACAGGGACCGAATTATCCTGGCCGGACTGCTATCAATCCTACAAGAGGAATATTCAGAATCGGTAAAGCGCGAATTACCAAACCAAATAATTAGAAAAATAAAAGAAGAAATCAGCAAAGCAAAGAAAGATTTAAGCTATGTAAAGATAGACATAACAGCCTTTTATGACAACATCAATCACCGCAAGCTACTTAAAAAACTTGAAAAAAAACTGGACCCCAAAACATTAACCCTAACATCTAAAGCAATAAAAAATATAACTGTCACACATACCACAAAAAAGAACGAATACCCCTCCTCCAACAAAATAGGAGTGCCACAAGGGCTTTGCATATCAAACATATTATCAGACATCTATCTAAACAAGATCGACAAAAAATACTCAACACACACATACAATCGCTTTGTCGATGACATCTTAATAATCTCAGAAAACAAAACATTAGAAACATCAGAGAACATAAAGCACGACCTAAAGAAACTAAAACTAGAAACAAATGACAAATCAAGCGAAGGAAAAATAAGTCAAGGAATGGAGTACCTAGGATATTTATTTCATGGGAAAAACCTAGTATCCGTAAGAAACTCCTCAAAAGAAAGATTCATCCGAAGTCTCATTGCCACAATAACTAGATACAAGAACACAAAAAACAACCCCAATGCCAAACACTGGCTCACAGATGAAGCGAGAGTAACCATACTTATAGAAACTCTAAATGAGAAAATAACTGGAGCCATCAGCGAAAAGAAAAGATACGGATGGATATTTTATTTTATAGAAATAAACGACATGAAGCTCCTGCACGAAATAGATTCCATTGTAAGGAAAAACTTTTGCAAAGCAGGTTTAAAAAGCCACTTACCCCGTCTAAAAAGATTATCAAGAGCGTATCACGAAGCAAAGCATAATACCCATGGCAACTACATACACAACTACAACAAATACAACACACTACAAGAAAAAATAAACTATCTTATCACCATGGGAATAATTGACCCAGACGGACAACATAGCTATGCAGCAGAGCATATTGAAAAAGCCTTCGAAATAAAAAAGCAAAAAAACCTCTTGCAACTCGAAGTGGATCTAGGTAGCTTCTCATGAGCCTCCCCCTTGCACGACGCGTGCAGATCCATTTTAATGGGTAATGGTTATTCTGCCTTTTAGGCTAGGGCTCCGTATAACGGGGATATTAACAGGGTTAATCCTGAGGGGGAGGCCACTATGAACACACAAGAAAATGACTACATACAAACACTAAAAACAAAAATATGGACCACTCGAGGGGCAAGATTTAACGCTTACAGAAGACTGAGCAGGCGATCAAGAATAACCACATATTTAATTAGCATCTACTCTGCTTACGTACTAATAGCCAGCTCCTTCGAAGAGCAACTAAGCATCTACTTCCCTGAAGCGCCATCCACCCTTAAAATCGTTTTATTCTCTTCATCCCTAATAATACTACTATTGAGTGTAATTGAAAGCTCCTCACGGTATGAGATAGCAGCTTACAACCTACATGAAAATGCAAAAAAACTCTCTCCACTAATAGAAAAGCTAGATCAGCTAGCCACTTCCCAAACTAGCGCAAACACACTCGAAAGTGCCACATTGATATCAGAAGAATATACAGACATCATAAATTCATGCCCTGAAAATCACTCCTCTGTAGATTACGAAAAATTTAAGATTGATCATCCAGAGCTATCCCCACATAAAAACCGCCTCCTGACATTAGCCCATTACTACTTTTCGTCAATAATCTTCCTCCTCACGATTTTCACACCATTAATTTTAATACTTTCGTTAAAGTGACTTGAATCCATATTGCAAGTAGAGTGGAGGCACTAAACTTGCAACTGTAAGTAGGGTGGACAACGCGAAGCTTGTCCACCCTGTCGTGCTGCGTGTCGAGATCTCTGTCCTACACCAATCGCCCCTTCATTAGGCCGAACGGAATCGTTGTGTAGAGGGTTGAGCGGCATGGATGCCGCGAGAGCCGCGATGGGCCAGGGATGGCCCTTCGCGGCGGGCCCTCGGAGCAATGATGGAGTGAGGGAAGTCGAGCGAAGCGAGACCCGGATGGCGGGGCACAGCGTTTTTGCTTACTTTTTTGGCGTTTGAAAAAAGTGAGTCGCCGTAAGGGCGAAACCGTAATTTCAGACAACAAACTTGCGGCGTCGGAGTGCAATACCCCAGCAAAAGCCCAAAGCGCCCTCTCCCCTAGCCCCGCCCTGCGCCCCAGCCCTTCGCAGAGCTCAGGTCGCTTCAGCGGGCGAAGCAGTGCTTCGCTATTTCCGCTTACGCCCCGCAAGCGGGAGAGGGGAACTGATCGTGTTCATTCAGCAAACTCAGCGAGCCTTCGAGGCTTCCGAGATTTTCGCGGCTGAAGCCGCTCCTACAGATTTGGGTGGCTTCGGGTCGCGGCTAAAGCCCCTCCTACAAGAACGTGGCGATACCAGCCGCCTTGCTTTCACGCCACTGCAATCAACCGCTCGATGATCTGCCGTAGCTCAGGATGCTCCGGCACCCGAATCCCAAACTCCTCGCGCAACACCCTCAGCACCTCATCGACACTCTGCAACTGCACCCGCTCACTCGCCTGCCCCAGGCGGTGTATGGCGAAGCTGCCATTGTTCAGCGTCTTGCGCAGGCCTGGCCCCGTGCGGGCGGCGATCATCTGGCCGCGGAAAGGCGAATCCGGGTGGGTGCACACGTACCAGTTGCCCACCACGTAATCGATATCCGCCACCTTCTGCAGGTCGAACACGTACATCGCCCGCCAGGTGTCAGCCACCAGGGCACGCAGGGTGTAGGTGCCGTCCACCAACGTCAGACGATAGGGCTCGTGCGGTGTGGACTGCTCCGCGTCGATGTAGAGCAGCAGCGGGCCGGTCGGCACCATGCCGCCGAAGCCGACATCGCTGATATAGCGCACGCCATCGATGGTCACCAGCACCAGCATATGGGTGCGCGCCGGCAGGGCATCTTCCGGGCCGCCCATGACCACACGGCCGGTCAGCCCACGCGCGTCGAAGCCCAGCGCCTGCAATAGCAGCAGATACAGGCGGTTGAGTTCGAAGCAATAACCACCACGCCCCTGGCGTAGCAGCTTGTCCTGGATCGCGGCGGGCTCGACTTCCACCGGTATGCCTAGCATGTTGGCCAGGGTTTCGAAGGGGAATTCGGCGGTGTGCCGCACCTGTAGCTCGCGCAGGGTGTCGAGCGTTGGAGGTGGCGCCGAGCAATAGCCCAGGCGCCCTAAGTAAGTGTGCAGGTCCAGCTTGAATGCTTCGCTCATCGTGCTTCTCCCTTTCTGCATGCCGGCTGTTTTACCAGACGCGGCAGATGGGAGATATGCATAGGGTCGATAGCCAAAACACCCATTCCACGACCGACATTTCGCCTTATGACCACAGGCCTTTATAGTACGCGCCCCTATCAGCCCCTCAGGACAAGGATGTAATCCGGATGCCCTCCATCATGTCTGCCGCCATGCTGGCAGCCGCCCTCATCGTCAGCGGTTGCTCCACTGCAACCTGGGTCAAGCTCCCCAAAGACAGCGCCCTCGTCGTCAATGAACGCCCGGTTCTCCACAATCAGGGCCTGGTCAAGACGCGTCCGTTCTCTTGGGGAGCGGCGGGCGGCGTGCCTTATCGTCTGGAGGACAAGCAATCCCATGTCATCCAGAACGGTCGCCTGAAAACGCGCTTCCGCGTTGCTTCGATCTTCTGGCCGCCAGTCGGTATCGCCTACTGGCCGATGGGCTTCGGCCAGCGCTGCTACGACCTGACCGGCCCGGCGCCGCAGACCTGCACCTATCAGGATCTGGTCGAACTGCGGCAGAACCACCGCCTCGCCCGCTAACGAAAAAGGCCGATCTCGCGATCGGCCTTTTCATTCAACGCCTCAGCTCACTCAGCCATTGCTGGGGAAAGCGAACTGCGCGGCCTCATGGCTTTTGCGTGCCGGCCAGCGTTGGGTGATGGCCTTCTTGCGGGTGTAGAAGCGCACGCCGTCCGGGCCGTAGGCATGCAGGTCGCCGAACAGCGAGCGCTTCCAGCCGCCGAAGCTGTGGTAGCTGACCGGCACCGGCAGCGGCACGTTGACGCCGACCATGCCCACTTCAATTTCGTCGCAGAACAGGCGCGCGGCTTCACCGTCGCGGGTGAAGATGCAGGTGCCGTTGCCGTACTCGTGATCGTTGATCAGCTGCATGGCTTCTTCCAGGCTGCCGACGCGGACGATGCACAGCACCGGGCCGAAGATTTCGTCGGTGTAGATGGTCATCTCCGGGGTCACCTTGTCGAACAGGGTGCCACCGACGAAGTAGCCGTTCTCGTTGCCTGGCACGACCAGGTTACGACCGTCGACCACCAGTTTGGCGCCCTGCGCCACGCCGGCGTCGATATAGCCCTTGACCTTGTCACGCGCAGCGGCGGTGACCAGCGGGCCCATGTCGAGGCCGCAGGAGGTACCGGCGCCGATCTTCAGCGCCTGGATCTGCGGGACGATCTTCTCCACCAGCGCATCAGCGATCTGGTCGCCCACGCACACGGCCACGGAGATGGCCATGCAGCGCTCGCCGCAGGAGCCGTAGGCCGCGCCCATCAGTGCGCTGACGGCGTTGTCGAGGTCGGCATCGGGCATCAACACGGCGTGGTTCTTGGCGCCGCCGAGGGCCTGCACGCGCTTGCCGCGCTTGGTGCCTTCGCTGTAGATGTACTCGGCGATCGGCGTCGAGCCGACGAAGCTCAGCGCCTTGACCTCAGGCGCCTCGATCAGCGCGTCGACTGCGTCCTTGTCACCGTTGACCACGTTCAGCACGCCCTTGGGCAGGCCGGCCTGGTTCAGCAGCTCGGCGATGAACAGGGTGGAGCTGGGGTCACGCTCGGACGGCTTCAAGATGAAGCAGTTGCCGCAGACGATGGCCAGCGGGTACATCCACAGCGGCACCATGGCCGGGAAGTTGAACGGGGTGATACCTGCCACGACACCAATGGGTTGCAGATCGGTCCAGGCGTCGATGTTCGGGCCGACGTTGCGGCTGTATTCGCCCTTGAGAATTTCTGGGGCGGCGCAGGCGAACTCGACGTTCTCGATGCCGCGTTTGAGTTCACCGACGGCGTCTTCGATGGTTTTGCCGTGCTCGGCGCTGATCAGCGCGGCAATTTCGTTCTCGTTCTGCTCCAGCAGTTGCTTGAAGCGGAACATGATCTGCGCACGCTTGGCCGGCGGGGTGTTGCGCCAGGCCGGGAAGGCAGCCTTGGCAGCGTCGATGGCCAGTTGCATGGTGGCGCGATCAGCCAGGCCGACGGCGCTGGTGGAGTCGCCGGTGGACGGGTTAAAAACCGGTGCGCTGCGACCGTTGCCGGCAACGCGTTCGCCATTGATCAGGTGGGGGATGTGGCTCATGGGGGTCTCCATCAAAGAATCGGGTACTGGGGAGAGGCGCCCTCTCCCCCGCCCCCTCTCCCGCAAGCGGGAGAGGGGAGCCAGGAATCAGTCGAGTTTGTTCAGCACATCGCCGACGGCATTGAACACGCGGTCGAGGTCTTCGATCTTGGCGTTGAAGGTTGGGCCGAACTGCAGGGTATCGCCACCGAAGCGCACGTAGAAACCGGCCTTCCACAGGGCCATGCCGGCCTCGAACGGACGAATCACGGCGTCACCGTCACGCGGGGCGATCTGCAGCGCGCCAGCCAGGCCGCAGTTGCGGATATCGATGATGTGCTTGGTGCCCTTCAGGCCATGCAGCGCGGCCTCGAACTTGGGCGCCAGCTCGGCGGATTGCTGGATCAGGTTCTCGCGCTTGAGCAGCTCCAGCGTCGCCAGACCAGCGGCACAGGCCACCGGGTGCGCCGAGTAGGTGTAGCCGTGGGTGAACTCGATCATATGCTCCGGCGATGGCTGCTGCATGAAGGTGTTGTAGATCTCGCTGCTGGCGATCACCGCCCCCAGCGGGATGGCGCCGTTGGTGATCTGCTTGGCGACGTTCATCAGGTCCGGGGTCACGCCGAAGAACTCGGCACCACTCCACTTGCCCATGCGGCCGAAGCCGGTGATCACTTCGTCGAAGATCAGCAGGATGTTGTGCTGGGTGCAGATTTCGCGCAGACGCTGCAGGTAGCCCACCGGCGGCACGAGGGCGCCAGCCGAGCCTGACATCGGCTCGACGATCACCGCAGCGATGTTGGAGGCGTCGTGCAGCTCGATCAGCTTGAGCAGTTCGTTGGCCAGCTCCACGCCGCCAGTTTCGGCCATGCCCTTGGTGAAGGCCATGCCCGGCTGCAGGGTGTGCGGCAGGTGATCGGCATCCATCAGTTGGCCATACATCTTGCGGTTGCCGCCGATGCCACCGAGGGCGGTGCCGGCGATATTGACGCCGTGGTAGCCACGGGCACGGCCGATGAAGCGGGTCTTGGAAGCCTGGCCTTTCAGGCGCCAATAGGCCTTGGCCATCTTCACCGCAGTGTCGGCGCACTCGGAGCCGGAGCCGGTGAAGAATACATGGTTGAGATCACCTGGCATCAGGTCGGCAACCTGCTCGGCCAGCTTGAACGACAGCGCATGGCCGAACTGGAAACCCGGCGAGTAGTCGAGGGTACCGAGCTGCTTGGCCACGGCTTCCTGGATTTCCTTGCGCGAGTGGCCGGCGCCGCAAGTCCACAGGCCGGACAGGCTGTCGTAGACCTTGCGACCCTGGTCGTCGACCAGCCAGCTACCCTCGGCACCGACGATCAGTCGCGGGTCACGCTGGAAGTTGCGGTTGGCGGAGAACGGCATCCAGTGCGCATCCAGCTTGAGCTGGCTGGCCAGGGACGGGGTTGCGGTCTGCGGCATGTTCATCGGGGTGGCCTCGGCAGTGGCGGCGTGATCGGGAGCAATGTGGGAGGGGCTTTGGCCGCGACTGTCGCCGCTGAAGCGCCTCCCACAGATACAGCGTCTGTTGCCAGCAAAGGTGCCACGGGCATAGAGTCAGTAAAACAATACTCTTCTTATCTTCAGTTCAAGGCCTACTAAACAAATGAGCAGCCGCCGTCCCGATCCGCTGGCCCAGGTCAGCGACTTTGAAATCCGCCTGCTCAAACTGTTTCGCAGCGTGGTGGAATGTGGCGGTTTTTCTGCGGCGGAAAGCGCCCTGGGCATCGGTCGCTCGGCCATCAGCCAGCAGATGAGCGACCTGGAGCAACGCCTCGGCCTGCGTCTGTGCCAGCGCGGGCGCGCCGGCTTCGCCCTGACCGAGGAAGGTCGCGAGGTGTACCAGAGCACCCTGCAACTGCTGGCGGCGCTGGAGAGCTTTCGCACCGAGGTCAACGGCCTGCACCAGCACCTGCGCGGCGAACTGAACATCGGCCTGACCGACAACCTGGTGACCATCCCGCACATGCGCATCACCAATGCTCTGGCGCGCCTCAAGGTGCAGGGGCCGGACGTGCGCATCAACATCCGCATGACGCCGCCGTCGGAGGTGGAACAGGGTGTGCTCGATGGCCGCCTGCATATCGGCGTGGTACCGCAGGTCGGTGCCCTCTCCGGCCTGGAGTATCAGCCTCTGTACGACGAGCGCTCGCTGCTCTACTGCGCCGTCGGCCACCCGCTGTTCTATGTCGATGACCAACAGCTTGAAGACGAAAGACTCAACGCGCAGGAAGCCATCGCCCCGACCTTTCGCCTGCCGCCGGAAGTACAGAACCACTACCAGGTACTGAACTGCACGGCCAGCGCCTCGGATCGCGAAGGCATGGCCTTCCTTATTCTCACCGGCCGCTACATCGGCTATCTGCCCGACCACTATGCCCAGGCCTGGGTACAGCAGGGCCGCCTGCGCGCGCTCAAGGCCAGCAGCCGCTTCTACGACATCAACCTGGCTGCGGTCACGCGCAAGGGACGTCGCGCGCACCTGGTGCTGGAGAGCTTTCTGGAAGCCCTGGCCGAAGCCTGAATCGCGCACCATGGAAGCGCACGGGCACCATGATCGGGCATGACGTTTTGCTCGGGCGCAACGTCATGCCCTGGGGCCCGGTGTAGCGATGCGACATGAAGCGCAACGTCATGCGCCTTGCCGTCAGCACCACGTCGCCATATAAATGACGGCAAGTTTCTTGCTGGCAAATAGCCAGAAAGGCTTGCACCGCCGCCATTCTCCGCTGCCCTGGCCGTCTGCCTGGTTGTCGCTCCCCCTGGTTCTAGAGGCTCACGATGTTCTTCTTCAATCCGGTTCTAACCTTGATGAACCGCGCACGTTATGCCCACAAATTCCTGCTGATCTTCGCCGTGTTCATGCTGCCCTACTGCTGGCTGTCGGTAAGCAAGCTGCTCGACGTCAATGCCACGCTGGAGCAGTCGCAGCATGAGCTAGAGGGCCTGCAGACCCTCGAACAGTATCTGCCGGTGTATCGCCAGGCCCTGGAGCAGGCCGGCATGCACGTGATCGGCTACGCGCGCAACAAGGATGACGCCAGGCAGGAGATCGAGCGTCGCAGCCAGGCTTTCGTCGGCGCTATCGCGAACCTGAATGCCAGCCTCGAGCAAGGCTCGTTCGCCGACATGAAACTGGCCGAAAGCGACCCCGGGTTCAACGCCGACAAGAAACTCTCGGTGCAGGGCCTCAGCTCGCAGATGATCGAGCACGTCGCCTCGGTGCACGACCTGGGCGCCAACATGCGCGAGATCGCCGCCATGTCCAAGTTGAGCCAGGACAGCAACCCGCGCATCTACCGCAACATCGACCTGCTGCTCAATCAACTGCTGCCGCTGTACGAAGTGCTGACCCAGACCCGCACCTATGCCGGCTACATGACCGCCTACGGCTTCCTCGAATCCTCGTCGCGTTCGGCCATCACCAACCAGCTCAGCACCCTGCAACGCTACGCCGGCGGCATCGAGGCCAAGGGCAACGCCGAGGCCCAGCAGTTGATGACGAGCGCCGCGCGTGATGCCGCCGAGCAATACAAGCGCGAAATCGTCGATACCTATACCCAGAGCGGCTACTTCGACCAGAACGCAGTGGAACACTGGCTGCAGCGCTACGAATCCTATGCGCCGCAGGCAGCCGAGCTGGACAAGGCCGCGAGCCTGCTGCTGGAGGAAACTGCCGGACTGCTGCAGGCTCGCACCGACGCCAACCTGCGCGAGCTGATGCTGTGGGCCGGTGCATTGCTGGTGGTGATCGCCCTGCTGGTGTACCTGTTCATCGGTTTCTACCTCTCGGTACGGGGCGCCATTCGCGACCTCACCAGCGCCACCCGGCGCATGGCCGAAGGTGACTTGCGCCAGCGCGTGCAGACCGCCGCGCGTGACGAACTGGGCGACCTGGCCCAGGACTTCAACGAAATGCAGACGCGTATGAGCGAACTGATCGCCCAGGTCGCACGTTTCTCCGAAACCACCCTGGACAAGGCGCAGAGCGTCAGCGACAGCGCCTCCACCAGCCAGCGCAGCGTCGAGCGTCAGGCCAATGAACTGGAGCTGATCGCCACCTCGATGAGCGAGCTGGTCAGCAACGTCCAGGAGGTCAGCCAGAACTCCCACGTGACTGCCGACAAGGCCAATACCGCGGGCGAGAAATGCCGTGAAGGCCGCGTGCAGGTTGATCACGCCGTGTCGCGCATCAATCAGCTGTTCAGCGAGATGGACGACTCCATCGGCGCCATCACCTCGGTAGAAAAGGAAAGCGAAGAGATCGCCAAGGCCGTCGACCTGATCAAGAGCGTCGCCGAACAGACCAACCTGCTCGCGCTCAACGCCGCCATCGAGGCCGCCCGTGCCGGCGAACAGGGCCGCGGTTTCGCCGTGGTCGCCGACGAAGTGCGCAGCCTGGCCATTCGCTCGCACGAACTGACCGGCGAAATCGACCAGACCATCGGTCGCCTGCGCCAGCAGGTCGGCAGTGCGGTGAAGACCATTCGTGGCAGCCACCAGAGCGCGGCGCAGAGCGTCGAGCAGATCACCCTGACGGCAAATATCTTCGAGCAGATCACCGGCAGCATGGATCAGATCATCGACCACAACATCCAGATCGCCTCAGCCGCCGAGCAGCAGGCGGCGGTGGTTCAGGGCGTCGAGCAGAACACCCTAGAGATCAAGAGTCTCAGTGACAGCAACGCCCACGAAGCGCAAAGCACGGTGAACGTCAGCGACGAGCTGACTGGCATGACTCGCGACCTGCACGGCCTGATCGCCAACTTCAAGGTGTGACGGGTACAGCCGTGGGCCACCCCTGCCCCACGGCAGCCAACGCAAGGTGACGCGCCCGACGTAAACGGGCTTTTTCACGCCGTGACGCTTGTCACCCAGCCAAGGCTGGGGTATCTGTGCAATCGCTCGGCTCCCTGATCAGTTCGGAATCACCCCATGACCTTCGAAGTCCCCGCCCACAGCGCCACCGGCAAACCCGCCGGGCGCATTCGCCAGAAGAACGAAGAAGCCATCATCAAGGCTGCCGAAGAAGAGTTCGCCCGGCACGGCTTCAAGGGCACCAGCATGAACACCATCGCGCAGAACGTCGGCCTGCCCAAGGCCAACCTGCATTACTACTTCAACAACAAGCTGGGGCTGTACCTGGCGGTGCTGAGCAACATCCTCGAACTGTGGGACAGCACCTTCAACAACCTCAGCGTCGAGGATGATCCGGCCGAGACGCTGGAGCGCTACATCCGCGCCAAGATGGAGTTCTCCCGGCGCCAGCCGAAGGCCTCGCGCATCTTCGCCATGGAAGTGATCAGCGGCGGCGACTGCCTGTCGCAATACTTCAACCAGAACTATCTGGACTGGTTCCGTGGTCGTGCCGCAGTGTTCGAAGGCTGGATCGCCGCCGGCAAGATGGACCCGGTCGATCCGATCCACCTGATTTTCCTGCTGTGGAGCAGCACCCAGCACTACGCCGACTTCGCCTCGCAGATCTGCCGCGTGAAGCAGTGCTCGCGCCTGACCAAGCAGGACTTCGAGGAAGCTGCCGACCAACTGGTACAGATCATTCTCAAGGGCTGCGGCCTGACACCCGCTGCCAAAGCCTGATGGCCTTCACCCTGCTCGGACCTTGCGAATACCGCGAGGAGATTCGCAAGAGCCGCTTCATCGCACTCGCCGCGCCGGTTGCCAGCGCGGCGGACGCACAGGCCTTCATCGACAGCCACAGTGACCTGGCCGCCTCGCACAACTGCTGGGCGTGGAAAGTCGGCAACCAGTACCGTTTCAACGACGACGGCGAGCCGGGCGGCACCGCTGGCAGGCCGATACTCGCCGCCATCGAGGGGCAGGATTGCGATCAGGTCGTGGTACTGGTGATCCGCTGGTACGGCGGCATTCAGCTCGGCACCGGCGGGCTGGCCCGCGCCTACGGCGGCAGCGCAGCGAAATGCCTGCAAGCTGGCGAGCGCCGTGAGCTGGTGGTGCGCCAATCCTTCACCTGTCATTTGCAGTTCGCCGAACTGCCCCTGTTCAAGGCACGCCTGAACGAGTTCGACAGCCTGATCGAGAGCGAGAATTACGACGCCACCGGCGCACGCCTGCAACTGGCCGTGGCGCCAGCCGAACATGCGGCGCTGGAACGCTTGCTGGGCGATATCAGCCGTGGCCGCGAGAGCCTGCAAGCGCCATGAAGCGAACGACCGCTGCACTGCTGCCGCTGCTATGGCTGGCCCTGCCGGCCCAGGCCGAAATACAGGAGCAGTTGCAGGAGCAGTACTACGACCTGCATGTAACGTCCGGCGAGTCCCTCAGCCGCGCCATCGACCAGGCCTCGCCGATTCGCCAGAACGGCCAGATCTACCACGCCTACACCCGTTGGCAGGTGCAATGGAATTTCTGGTGGCGCGAGCAACGCGACGGTCGCTGCCAGATCGACCTCACCCGCACCCAGCTGAACGCCACCGTCACCCTGCCCCGCCTGGGCGGTGGCGACGCGCAGCAGCGCCAGCGTTTCGAACAGTACCTGAATGCACTGCGCGAGCATGAGCTGGGCCATTACCGCATCGGCCAGGCTGCCGCCGCCGAGATCGACGCCGCCCTGCTGCAAACGCCCGAATACCCCAGTTGCGCCGAGCTGCAACAGCAGGCCAACCAGCGCGCCAATGCCATCCTGCAGCGACGCGGCAGTACGACCAGCAGACCGGCCATGGCCGTAGCCAGGGCGCCTGGTTGACGGAATAAGTGCGCTATCCTGACTCACCGTTCTCATCTCTCATGGAGCCTGACATGACTGCCTCCCGATCCATCCTGATCATCGGTGCCTCGCGCGGCCTCGGCCTTGGTCTGGCCGGTGAATTCGCTGCCCAGGGCTGGGCCGTGACCGCTACCGTGCGCAGCGCTGCGCAACAAGCGCCGCTGCAGGCACTGCCCGGCGTACGTGTCGAGCAACTGGAGATGACCGATCCAGACAGCCTCGAACAGTTGGCCAAGCGCCTGAGCGGCCAGCAGTTCGACGTCATCTTCGTCAACGCTGGCGTTGCCGGTCCCGACCACCACAGCACTGCCCAGGCCAGCGCCGAGGAAATGGGTCAGCTGTTTCTGACCAACGCCGTCGCCCCGCTACGCGTGGCCGAGCGCCTGCTGCCGAACCTGGCCGCCGGGCACGGGCTGATCGTATTCATGAGTTCGATCCTCGGCAGCATCGAGACCGGCGCCGGCCTGGGCATGCCGCTGTATGGCGCCAGCAAGGCCGCGCTCAACCACCTCGCGCAGTGCTTCGTACGTACTCAGGACAACCCAAAGCTCGGCGTGCTGCTCATGCACCCGGGCTGGGTACGCACCGACATGGGCGGCGCCGACGCGCCGCTGGATATCGACAGCAGTTGCAAGGGCATGGTCCGACAGGTCAGCGCCGCCGTCGGCCAACCCGGCCTGCGCTATCTCGACTTCGAGGGCAATGCGCTGCCCTGGTAAGCCTCAGCGCTGGATATCGGCCTGCCACCAGGCAGGCCGTGCAATTGTGTTGGAGAAGAATAACGATGGAAGTAAACATCGGTAATGACCCAGCGTTGATCCGCCTGGCTCAAGGTATCCGCTATCAGGTCTTCACATGTGAACAACGGATTCCTGCGGAGCTGGACCTCGATGGACTGGATGAAGAGTCCTACCATGCGCTGGCGATAGAACAGGGTGAGCCAATTGCCATGGCCCGCCTAACGCTGAAAGAGGACGGGTCTTCTACCATCGCCAGGGTGGCGGTCAGTGAGGCTTATCGGAGCGCAGGAGTTGCTTCGGCCGTTGTCCAGGCATTGATGCAGCATGCGCAAGAGATAGGCGCCACCTCCATTGAGCTTCATGCGCACAGCCACCTGAAAGGCTATTACGAAAAATTCGGGTTTGAGTTCATCAAGGAAGTTGAAATCGTCGGCGAACATCAGCTCATTGAAATGCGACGCCAACTCGCACGCACATAGCGGCTAAGGCGATAGCTCCCAGGCACCAGCGTGAGGGCAAGAGCGCGACGCTCTGCGTCGCTACAGTGCCAGATGCGCCGGCGCGCTCAACCAGCGCGCCACGATATTCGTATAATCAGCGCCCTAAACACTCGCAGGATGCGAGCCTCCCACAGCCATTATCCGGGACCAGGTCAATGGACAACCTGTATCAGCCGCCCAAAGCCGAACTGCTGGACGAACAATCGCCCTCCCGTAACGCCTTCTTCGTCACCTCAGAGAAAAAACTCTATCTGCTGAATTTCGCCACCTTCGGCCTGTACTCCCTCTACTGGTTCTACAAGCAGTGGGATAGTCAGCGCGCCACGATGCTGCCGAAACACATCATGCCGGCGGCACGTTCACTCTTTCAGATTTTCTACACCCACTCGCTGTGCCGCCTGATCAGCGAGCGCCAGCAGCGCCAGGGGCTGGGATCATGGGATTATTCGGGCACCGCCTGGCTCTATGTCCTGTTGCTCTTCGTCAGCAATGGCCTGTCACGGGTGGATATCCAGAACGGCGCTCTCGACCTGCTGCTATTGCTCGGCTGCGTAATGGCGCCAGCCCTTCCTCTGGCGCAGATCCAGCGACAGGCCAACCAGGCCAGCGGTGATGAGGATGGGCAGAGCAATGCACGGATCAGCGGCCAGAACCTGCTGTTCATCATTCCCTGTGCCTTGCTGTGGATGCTGGCTGTGGTGGGCATCTTTATCTGACGCTCGAATACAGACGTTGCACGGCCAAGATATAAGGATTGGTTGACACCAGTGCCCCATCATCACCACACACGCTGGGCATCACGGCGCTTAATCCAGGCGACCTGCCACCGGGAGGTCGCCTGGCTGGGGTGTCGCGCACCACACAAGGCTTTAGCGCTGCGAATCGCGGCTGAAGCCGCTCCTACACGAGTGCGCCCATAACGTAGTAGCCGCACGTACAAATACGGTGCATCTACCACTTCGCACGCAGGAGCGCGCACCAATGGTGGGCACCCCAAAACTCGTGGCCGAGGGCGAGCCTCGTGCCAGCGCATTTTCTGACTCCATGGCCAGGTTTTTGCTTTAGCCCCGCTCAGTTATCTCCATGAGCGCTTTCCATGTCTGCCTCACCCGATTCCCCACGCTTGCAACTGACCGCCATCAGCAAGCAGTACCCCGGCTGCCTGGCCAACGACCGTATCGACCTGACCATCGCCCCAGGCGAGATCCGCGCCCTGCTCGGCGAGAACGGCGCCGGCAAGAGCACGCTGATGAAGATCATCTACGGCGTCACTCAACCCACTAGCGGCGAGATTCAATGGCAGGGTGAGCGGCTGACGATGCGCGACCCGGCCATGGCGCGCCGGCTGGGCATCGGCATGGTGTTCCAGCATTTCTCGCTGTTCGAGACGCTGACCGTCGCCGAGAACATCGCCCTGGCCATGGGGGCGGAGGCCGGCACGCCGAAGCAGCTGGAGCCGAAGATTCGCGAGGTGTCGCAGCGCTATGGCATGGCGCTGGAGCCGACGCGCCTGGTGCACAGCCTGTCCATCGGCGAACGTCAGCGAGTGGAGATCGTGCGCTGCCTGATGCAGGACATCAAACTGCTGATCCTCGACGAGCCCACCTCGGTGCTCACCCCGCAGGAGGCCGACGAGCTGTTCGTCACCCTGCGCCGTTTGGCCGCCGAGGGCTGCAGCATCCTCTTCATCAGCCACAAGCTCGGCGAAGTGCGCGCGCTGTGCCAGAGCGCCACGGTGCTGCGCGGCGGGCGGGTGTCCGGCCATTGCGTACCGGCCGAATGCAGCGACCTGGAGCTGGCGCGGCTGATGGTCGGCGACGCCGAGGGGCTGGAAAGCAGTTACCCGAAAGTCAGCGGGGGCCTGCCACGGCTGCGCGTCGATGACCTCAGTTGGCACAACCCCGATCCCTTCGGCTGCTCGCTGGAACGCATTCGCCTGGAGGTGCGTAGCGGCGAGATCGTCGGTATCGCCGGGGTGTCTGGCAATGGCCAGGACGAGCTGCTCGCCCTGCTCAGCGGCGAAACCCGCCTGCCGCGTGGCGAGCGTGAGCGGGTCAGCCTGGATGCCGCAGCGGTAGCCAATCTGCACCCGGATGCGCGGCGCGGGCTGGGCCTGGCCTTCGTCCCCGCCGAGCGCCTCGGCCATGGTGCGGTGCCGGAGATGAGCCTGGTGGACAACGCTCTGCTCACTGCCTTCGGTCAGGGCTTGGTCAAGGGTGGCCTGGTGCAGCGCGGCAAGGTGCGCGCGCTGGCCGAGCAGATCATCCAGCGCTTCGCGGTAAAGACGCCGGATGCCGACACGGCGGCGCGCAGCCTGTCCGGCGGCAACCTGCAGAAGTTCATCCTTGGCCGCGAGATTCTGCAGAACCCGAAACTGCTGGTGGCCGCGCACCCGACCTGGGGCGTGGACGTTGGCGCCGCTGCGGCCATCCACCGTGCGCTGATCGCCCTGCGCGATGCCGGCGCAGCGATCCTGGTGATCTCCGAAGACCTCGACGAGCTGTTCCAGATCAGCGACCGCATCGGCGCGCTGTGCAGCGGGCGGCTGTCGCCGCTGGCCACGACGGCGCAAGTGTCCACCGTGGAAGTCGGCCGCTGGATGGCCGGTGAATTCGATCAACCCGCCGCCGCTGCGGCCTGCTGACGGAGCCGTCATGTTGTTATCCCTGGAACCGCGCGGCCAGGAGTCGCGCCCCATGCTCTGGCTGTCGCCGCTGTTGGCCGCCGTGCTGACGCTGCTCAGCGGCATGCTGCTATTCACCCTGCTCGGTCATGCCCCGCTGGAAACCCTGCACACCCTGCTCATCGCCCCGGTCAGCGACTGGTACGGCGTGTCCGAACTGCTGGTCAAGGCGCTGCCGATTCTGCTCTGCGCCCTCGGCCTGACGGTGGCCTACCAGGCGCGCATCTGGAACATCGGCGCCGAAGGCCAGTTGCTGATCGGCGCCCTGGCCGGCAGCGCCATGGCCCTGCAACTGATCGACTGGGACAGTCGCTGGGCGCTGGCCTGGGTAGTGCTCGCCGGCACCTGTGCGGGCGCGGCCTGGGCCGGGCTGACCGCCTGGCTGCGCACGCAGTTCAACGCCAACGAAATCCTCACCAGCATCATGCTCAACTACATCGCGCTGAACCTGCTGCTGTTCTTCGTGCATGGGCCGCTGAAAGACCCGGCCGGTTTCAACTTTCCCGAATCGGCGATGTTCGGCGATGCCAGCCGCCTGCCGCTGGTCAGCGAGGACGGGCGCCTGCACGGCGGCCTGTACCTGGCGCTGCTGGCACTGGTGGCGGTGTGGGTGCTGCTGCACAAGAGCTTTCTCGGCTTCCAGATCAAGGTGCTGGGCCTGGACAGCCGAGCCGCTGGTTTCGTCGGCTTTCGCGAGAAGCGCCTGGTGTGGTTCGCCCTGCTGGTCAGCGGCGCGCTGGCCGGCATGGCCGGCGTCGGCGAAGTGGCCGGGCCGATTGGCCAACTGGTACCGCAGGTCTCGCCGGGCTACGGCTATGCGGCGATCACCGTGGCCTTTCTCGGCCGTCTCAATCCGCTCGGCATTCTGTTTGCCAGCCTGTTGATGGCGCTGCTGTACCTGGGCGGCGAGAACGCGCAGATGAACCTCAATCTGCCGCAGGCGATCACCCAGCTGTTTCAGGGAATGATGCTGTTCTACCTGCTGGCCTGTGACGTGCTGATCCTCTACCGGCCACGGCTGAAGTGGAAATGGACACGTCGCGAAACGCTTGCCGAAGCCACCACTTGAACGCCAAGGAATCCCCATGGATCTCGATCTGTTGACCAATATTTTCTACGCCATGGTGCGCACCGGCACACCGCTGCTGCTGGTGGCCCTGGGCGAGTTGGTGTGCGAGAAGAGCGGCGTGCTCAACCTCGGCCAGGAAGGCATGATGCTGTTCGGTGCGGTGATCGGTTTTATCGTCGCCTTCAGCACCGGCAGCCTGTGGCTGGGCGTGCTGCTGGCGATTGCCGCCGGCATGCTGCTGTCGATGCTGTTCGCCGCTGTGGCGCTGGGCTTCAACGCCAGCCAGGTAGCCACCGGCCTGGCCCTGACCATCTTTGGCGTGGGTCTTTCCACCTTCGTCGGCGCAGCCTGGGTTGGCAAGCCGCTGAGCGGTTTCGAGCCCATCGTCATCCCGCTGCTGTCCGACATCCCGCTGATCGGGCGCATGCTGTTCGCCCAGGACGTGCTGATCTATCTGTCCTTCGCCCTCTTTGCGCTGGTGGCCTGGGTGCTGCTGAAAAGCCGTGTCGGCCTGGTCATCCAGGCCGTCGGCGAGAACCCGGACGCTGCAAGTGCCATGGGCCTGCCGGTGCTGCGCGTGCGTACCCTGGCGGTGCTGTTCGGCGGCGCAATGGCTGGTCTAGCAGGTGGTTACCTGTCGCTGGCCTACACGCCGATGTGGGCGGAAAACATGACCGCCGGCCGCGGCTGGATCGCCCTGGCCCTGGTGGTATTCGCCAGTTGGCGCGTGTTCCGCGTGTTGCTCGGCGCCTACCTGTTCGGCCTGGCCAGCATCCTCCACCTGGTGGCGCAGGGCATCGGCCTGTCGATCCCGTCGAACCTGCTGGCCATGCTGCCCTACGTCGCCACCATCGTGGTGTTGGTACTGCTCTCGCGCGATGCGATCAAGACCCGGCTGTATGCGCCGGTGTCGCTAGGCCAGCCGTGGCAGCCGGGGCATTGACAGTCAATAGTCGCGGCTAAAGCCCCTCCCACAAGAACAGCGCCAACCTGTGGGAGGGGCTTTAGCCGCGACAGGTTTACTTCTCCCTAACCGGCCACAACTGCGCCACGCCCCAGGCCAGTTCGAAGACCAGGAAGATCGCGATCAGCGGCGTTGCGCCGTGCATCAGGGCGTAGATCTGCCAGGTGGAGAACAGCAGGCGACCAGCCGCGTCATAGCGACCGAACACTGCTTGCGGATCGCGAATACGCAGCACCGACCAGACGCAGATGATCGAGCCCATCAGGTTGCCCAGCAGCATATGCATCGGTTCGAAGGCCGGCAGCGCGCCCGGCAGGCCGAGGCCGTGATGCAGGCTTTGCAGCAGGCCATGCAGCGCCATGAAGCTCCAGGGCGTAACGAAGGCCGCGGCCACCAGCAGGTCATACCAGCCGCTGGCCCGTACCAGGCGACGATAGTGTTCGGGGGTCCACATGGGTGTTGCTCCAGTCATTGAAGGAGCACCCAGGCTAAGGCCTGGAGTATGCTCCAAGGTCAACACCCCACCGAGCGAAAAAATGCGAATCGGAGAACTGGCCGAAGCCTGCGACGTGAGCCGCGACACCCTGCGTTTCTACGAGCAACGCGGGCTGATCGCCGCGCGGCGTACTGCCAACGGCTACCGCGACTACCCCGTCGAGATGGTGCAACTGGTCACCTATATCAAGACCGCGCAGCGCCTGGGTTTCAGCCTTGGCGAGATCAGCCAGCATGTCGGCGGCCTGTGGCAGACCAGCGACCCGGATCAGTCGGTGACCCAACTACTGCAGGACAAGCTGGCACTTATCGAGCGCCGCATCGACGAACTGCAGCAATTGCGCAGCGAACTGCTGCAGCGCCTGACCACCACCTGCCCGCTGCGCGCCTGACAGCGATTGCTTGCTGACCAAAAAGTCAGCTATCTTCCGCGCACGTCGATGCCGACGCACCTGGATCAGCAGACAGGGTCAACACTGAGCTGGCTTACCTGACATCAACCTCAGAGGAGCCTGCTCATGGCAGCTACCCGTATCTGGATCAAGAATCCCCTTGCCATCTTCACCGCCAATGACCTGGACGCTTCCGGCGGCCTGGTGATCGAGGATGGCCGCATCGTCGAAGTGCTCGGTGCCGGCCAGCAACCTGCCGCGCCCTGCCAGCAAGTGTTCGATGCCCGCGAGCACGTGGTGCTGCCGGGCCTGATCAATACCCACCATCACTTCTACCAGACCCTCACCCGCGCCTGGGCGCCGGTGGTCAACCAGCCGCTGTTCCCCTGGCTGAAGACGCTCTATCCGGTCTGGGCACGCCTCACTCCCGAGAAGCTCGCCCTGGCCAGCAAGGTGGCGCTGGCCGAACTACTGCTGTCCGGCTGCAGCACGGCCGCCGATCATCATTACCTGTTCCCCGGCGGCCTGGAGAACGCGATCGATGTGCAGGTCGAAGCGGTACGCGAACTGGGCATGCGCGCCATGCTCACCCGCGGTTCGATGAGCCTGGGCGAAGCCGACGGCGGCCTGCCGCCGCAGCAAACGGTACAGCAGGGCGAGGTGATCCTGGCGGACAGCCAGCGCCTGATCGGCCAGTACCACGAGCGCGGCGACGGGGCGCAGATCCAGATCGCCCTGGCGCCCTGCTCGCCCTTCTCGGTGACTCAGGAAATCATGCGCCAGAGCGCCGAACTGGCCGAGGCGCTGGACGTGCGTCTGCACACCCACCTGGCCGAAACCCTCGACGAGGAGGACTTCTGCCTGCAGCGCTTTGGCCTGCGCACCGTGGATTACCTGGACAGCGTCGGCTGGCTCGGCCCGCGCACCTGGCTGGCACATGGCATTCATTTCAACCCTGACGAGATCACCCGTCTGGGCGCTGCCGGCACCGGCATCTGTCATTGCCCCAGCTCCAACATGCGCCTGGCTTCGGGCATCTGCCCCAGCGTCGAGCTGGAAGCCGCCGGTGCGCCGCTGGGCCTGGGCGTCGATGGCTCTGCCTCCAACGATGCCTCGAACATGATCCTCGAAGCGCGCCAGGCGCTGTACATCCAGCGCCTGCGCTACGGCGCCGAGCAGATCACCCCGCAGCGCGTGCTTGGCTGGGCCAGCAAGGGCTCGGCGAAACTGCTGGGGCGCAGCGACATCGGTGAACTGGCTGTAGGCAAGCAGGCCGACCTGGCGCTGTTCAAGCTCGATGAGCTGCGCTTCTCCGGCAGTCACGATCCACTCTCCGCACTGCTGCTGTGCGGCGCCGACCGCGCCGACCGGATGATGATCGGCGGCACCTGGCGCGTTATCGATGGGCAGATCGAAGGGCTCGATGTGGCGCAGCTGATCGCCAATCACCGCCAGGCGGCGCGTGAGCTGATCAACGGCTGAGGACGATCCGCAGGGTGAGCCGTGCGCGCTGGTGAACCAAGGTGCGCACGGCGCACCCTACGAGCGGTCAGCGATTAATCGGCTGTAGGAGCGAGCACTGCTCGCGAAGGCTCATACCTAGAAAGCTTCGCGAGCAGAGCTCGCTCCTACCTGCGTACATCCCACAAGCAGTCGCCCTTTGCGCACCACAAAACGGCAACTGCACGCGCTGCGCACCAAGACCGTTCCATCCCGTACAACCGCATCTGCATGAAATGGGTCCGCCACGGCTATCTGTCTTATTGGTCAGCTTTTTGCAGTCATGGGATCAGCCAACCAACGGCCATCCCAATACCAAGACTGGAGCTGCACCCACCATGTTCGAGAAGAGCAAAAAACCGCTGCTGCGCACCCTCGTCGCCGCCCTGGGCTTTGGCGCCATGCTCAGCGCCTCCGCCGCCGATCCCTTGAAAGTCGGCTTCGTCTACATCGGCCCTATCGGCGACCACGGCTGGACTTACCAGCACGAACAAGGCCGGCAGATGCTGATCAAGGAAATGGGCGACAAGGTCACCACCAGCTTCGTAGAGAACGTGCCGGAAGGTGCCGATGCCGAGCGGGTGATTCGCAACATGGCCAAGGGCGGTTTCGACCTGATCTTCACCACCTCCTTCGGCTACATGAACCCGACCATCAAGGTGGCCAAGCAATTCCCCAAGGTCACCTTCGAGCACGCCACCGGCTACAAGCAGGACAAGAACGTCGGCACCTACCTGTCGCGCTCCTACGAGGGGCGCTACGTCGGCGGCTTCCTCGCGGCGAAGATGACCAAGACCAAGAAAGTCGGCTACATCGCCTCCTTCCCGATCCCCGAGGTGATCCGCGACATCAACGCCATCCAGCTGGCCCTGGACAAGTACAACCCGGGCACCGAGATCAAGGTGGTGTGGGTCAACACCTGGTTCGATCCGGGCAAGGAATCCGACGCCGCCAATGCGCTGATCGACCAGGGCGTGGACGTCATGTTCCAGCACACCGACAGCCCGGCGCCGATCCAGACCGCCGAGCGCCGTGGCATCTACTCCGTCGGCTACGCCTCGGACATGGCTCACTTCGGGCCGAAGGCCGTGCTCACCTCCATCGTCAACGACTGGGGCCCGCACTACATCAAGTCCACCCAGGCGGTGATCGACGGTACCTGGAAATCCGAAGATTTCTGGGGCGGCCTGGCCGAGGACACCCTCTCACTGCCGATCAGCGATCTGGTGCCTGCCGGCGTGAAGAGCGAGGCCGAGCAGATCATCGCCGACATTCGCAGCGGCAAGTTCCACCCCTTCACCGGCCCGATCAAGGATCAGAGCGGCGCAGTGCGCATCGCCGATGGCGTGAGCGCGACCAATGCCGAGCTGGCTGCGATGAACTATTACGTGGAAAACGTGAAGGCCGAGCTGCCGAAGTAACTACACAAAGCATCGCGGCTGAAGCGGAATGCCTCCTGCCCCCGTAGGAGCGGCTTCAGCCGCGATGATCAAGAAATCACCGATGCCGTCCCTGCTACCGGCAGAACCGCATCAAGGGGATCTCATCCGAGGTCTCTTTCCGCTGCCCTGGGTACGAGAAGACTCGCAGCACCGCCCACCCGAGGCTCAACATGAACGCATTACCCATCATCGACATCGCCCCTCTCTACGCCGACGACGCTTCGGCCTGGCCTGCCGTGGCCGAGCAGATCGACCGTGCCTGCCGCGACTGGGGCTTTTTCTATATCGTCGGCCATCCCATCGGCGCCGAGCGAATCGACGCCCTGCTCAGCGCGGCGAAGACCTTCTTCGCCCAACCGGCCGAGGAAAAACTCAGGATCGATATCACCCAGACCGCCCACCACCGCGGCTACGGCGCCATCGCCACCGAACAGCTCGACCCGAGCAAGCCGAGCGACCTCAAGGAAACCTTCGACATGGGTTTCCACATGCCCGCCGATCACCCCGAGGTGCTGGCCGGCAAACCCTTGCGTGGGCCGAACCGTCACCCGGACATGCCCGGCTGGGCCGAGCTGATGGAAGCCCACTACGGCGACATGCAGGACTTGGCTAAGACCCTGCTGCGCGCCATGGCCATGGCGCTGGACATCGAGCACGACTTCTTCGAGGCACGCTTTCATGAGCCGATCAGCGTGCTGCGCATGATCCACTACCCGCCGCGCCATACCGCCAGCAGCGCCGAGCAACAGGGCGCCGGCGCACACACCGACTACGGCTGCGTCACCCTGCTCTATCAGGATGAAGCCGGTGGCCTGCAGGTTCGCGCGCGCAGTGGCAAGTGGATCGACGCGCCGCCCATTGCCGGCAGTTTCGTGGTCAACATCGGCGACATGATGGCGCGCTGGAGCAACGACCGTTACACCTCGACGCCGCACCGGGTGATCAGCCCGCTGGGGGTGGATCGCTACTCCATGCCCTTCTTCGCCGAACCGCACCCCGACACGCTGATCGATTGCCTGCCGAACTGTTCCAGCGCGGACAACCCGGCCAAATACACACCGGTAACCAGCGCCGAGTACCTGCTGTCGCGCTTCGCCGATACCTATGCCTATCGGCGCGAGGAAACGCAGGGCTGAAGCGGGCGTGATGATGGCTCCCACGCTCCGGCGTGGGAGACCAGCCAGGGACGCTCTGCGTCCCTCAGACGCGGAGCGTCTGCAACGGCATTCCCACGCGGAGCGCGGGAATGATCGGAAATCCGCGGATGAATCCACTCCTACAGGATACTCAAGACGAACCCGGCATTCGCGGACAAGTCCGCTCCCACAAGGGGAGCCCCGCCCATCGGCACAGCACGATCCTGTCCGAGCGGTTAAACTTACCGGTTACCCAAGCCTGACCACGAGAAACCACCATGCCCGAATGGCTCAACGCCCTGCCCAAGGCCGAACTGCACCTGCATCTGGAGGGCTCGCTGGAACCCGAACTGCTGTTCGCTCTGGCCGAACGCAACCAGATCGCCCTACCCTGGAGCGATGTCGAGACCCTGCGCGCGGCCTATGCCTTCAACAACCTGCAGGAATTTCTCGATCTGTATTACGCCGGCGCCAACGTGCTGCGCACCGAGCAGGACTTCTACGACCTGACCTGGGCCTACCTGCAACGCTGCAAGGCGCAGAACGTCATCCACGTCGAACCCTTCTTCGACCCGCAAACCCACACCGACCGTGGCATTCCCTTCGAGGTAGTGCTGCGTGGCATCCAGCAGGCGCTGCTCGACGGCGAGAAACAAATGGGTATCAGCCACGGCCTGATCCTCAGCTTCCTGCGTCACCTACCAGAAGAGGAGGCGTTCAAGACCCTGGAGCAGGCCATGCCGTTCCGCGATGCCTTCATCGGCGTCGGCCTCGACAGCTCGGAAAAGGGCTTCCCGCCCCGCCTGTTCGAGCGGGTGTTCGCCAAGGCGCGCAGCGAAGGCCTGCACGCGGTGGCGCATGCCGGTGAGGAAGGCCCACCCGAGTACATCTGGGAAGCGTTGGATCTGCTCAAGATCAAGCGCATCGACCATGGCGTGCGCGCCACCGAGGACGAGCGCCTGATGCAGCGCATCATCGACGAGCAGATCCCGCTGACCGTCTGCCCGCTGTCCAACATCAAGCTCTGCGTGTTCGAGCACATGGGCCAGCACAACATCCTCGAGATGCTCGAGCGCGGCGTGAAGGTCACGGTGAACTCCGATGATCCGGCCTACTTCGGCGGCTACGTCGGCGAGAACTTCGCCGCCCTGCACGAACACCTGGGCATGACCGAGGCACAGGCCAAACGCCTGGCGCAGAACAGCCTGGACGCGCGCCTGGCCTGAGCAAGGCCATCGCGGCTGAAGCCCCTCCCACGGGGCGTGCGAACTGTGGGAGGGGCTTCAGCCGCGACTTGAGTATCAGTGTTCCGAGAGCTTGCGCCGCTTGCCAGTCACCATCGACAGCGGCAGGTTCTCGCGCAGCCGGTAGCTCTCGAACAAGGCGGCGGCGATATGCAGGCCCACCAGTGCCATCAGCGCATTGGCACAGAACTCGTGGATCTCTAGTGGCAGATCCGCGCCCCAGAAATAATCGACCTCCTCCATCAGAAAGCCGGTCACGCCCAAACCGAGCATCAGCGTCATCATCAGGATCATCACCAGCGCGCCCAGCGGCGAGTGCCCGAGACGGTGATACGGCTGCCCGGCAATCAACGCACGCAGATGCGCACCGAGGCGTGCCGGGGTCGGCCAGAAATCGGCCCAGCGCGCCGCTGGCGTACCGACGAAACCCCAGACCAGGCGAATCGCCAGCCAGGCCACCGCGTAGTAACCGAACCAGCGATGCCACTCCTCGCCCTCTTCGGTCAGGAAGTAGTTGGCCAGAAAAGCGCCGGCCAGGGACCAGTGGAACAGGCGCACCACTGGGTCCCACAGGCGTACGGTCGCGGCGCCCATCAATTTTCCACGTTGCTCTTGACGGCATCACCACTGACCGGGTCGAAGTAGATCTCGACCTTCTTGCCGTCCTTGTTGAAGCCGTAGATTTCGTAGCAGTTGCCTTTGGTGACCTTGAACTTGTTGATCTCGTAGCCCTGGGCCTTGAGGCCAGCCTGGAACTTGTCCTGGTCCTGCCACTGCGACTTGTCGGCGGTGGTGCATTGCGTGGCAGCGAAGGTCAACGGGCTGGCCAGAGCCAGCGAAAGCAGAAGCAATTTGCGCATGATCGAATCCTCTTCGGTGCAGGGGAAAGTAGGTCTGCGGGGACCACTCTCGCGCCTGAACCTTAAGGCTCTATTAGCGCGCACGAATCGGTAGCCCGGATTGCATCCAGGCTACGCATCCAATAACTGCGGGGAAGAGCTGCAGCCTTGTCAGTCGCGGCTGAAGCCCCTTCCACAAACACTTCAGAAGTCGAAATCGACCTTGGCCCAGAGTGTGCGGCCTGGCTCGTCGATGCGGCTTTCGGCCGGGAAGCCGAAGCCGGCATCGCCCGCCAGGTTGAGGTGCTCGGCGTAGCGCTTGTCGAGCAGGTTATCCACCCCGGCGCTGAGCTTGACCTGCTCGCTGAGGCGGTAGGCACCGTTGAGCGAGAGCACGCCGAAGCCGGCGCTGTCGCCAAAGTCCTGCCCGACCACGTTGCCGCGCCCGTCGGCGGTGCGACCCTGGCCATCGACCACACGCCAGAGCGCGCCGACGCTCCAATCATCGCGCTGGTAGCTCAGGCCCAGGCGCGCTTCCAGCGGCGGCATCTGCGGCAGCGCTTCGCCGTCCGAGCTGTTCTTGCCCCAGGCATAGGCCAGGGTCGCATCGGCCTTCCAGTTGGAGGCGAAGGCGTAGGCCACGCCCAGCTCGCCGCCCACGATGCGCGCATCGACGTTGTCGGCCTGGGTGCCCATGCCGCGATAGTCGAACAGGATGTAGTCGCGGATCTGCCCGACATAGGCCGAAGCCCAGGCCTGCAGCTTGTCGTCCTGGTACTGGATGCCGATGTCGAACTGGGTGGTCTTCTCCGGCTCGATGCCGTCGAACGCATTGCGCGAACCGGCCGGGCCGTTCAGCCCTGCGGAGAACAGCTCCCAGTAATCGGGGAAGCGCTGCACATGGCCGAGGCCGGCATAGAGGGTGGTCGGCGAACCGGCCAGGTCATGCTCGTAGCGCACGAAACCGCTGGGCAGGGTCTCGGCGCGCGTCTCACCCGCCGTCGGGTTGGGCCGCGCCATGCCCATCATGCTGCGAAAACTCTGCCGGTAGTCCTTGGCCGAGGCTCGATCCACCCGCGCCCCGGAAACCAGCCGATCACGCTCGGCCAGGCTCCAGGTGGCCTCGGCGAATGCGCCGTAGTTGTGCATCAGCGCGTCCTTGCTCCAGGGGAAGCGGTCGGCGTCCGTGTAGCCCGTCATCATGCTGTAGGTGGAGCGACGTCCACGGTGCTCGCTGCGCTGCGCATCGATGCCGGTGATCAGCTCGAGGTCGTCCCACTTCCAGATCGCCGCCAACCGGGCACCGAGGGTGCGCCGGTCGACCTGCGAGGCCATCGGCATGGCCATCATGCTGGCCGGGTTCGGCACGCGCAGGCGGAAGTTGTCCATGATGTGGTCGGCGTAGTTGTAGTAGACCTTGGCCTCGACCTTATCCAGCACGCCGCCGAGGTTGCTGCGCTCGATGCGCAAGCCCAGGCTTTCGCGCTTGAACTGGGTGCCGTCCATGCCTCGCCCGGCGTAGCGCGCCTCACCATCGCCACGGCCGGCGCTGAGTTCGATCAGGGTGTCGGCATCCGGCGTCCAGCCCAACGTCACGTCGGTGTTCCATTTATCCCAGCGCGAGCCGATGGTGTCGCCGTCACCATTGTCGTAATCATCCGAATGCGAACGGTTGGCCATCACCCGCAGGTAACCCTGCTCACCGCCTACGGCGCCGTCGAGCAGGCGGTCGAAGCGGCCGTTGGAACCAGCCAGCACGCTGGCATGCAAGCGCGCGCCCAGCTCGCCGAAACGCTCCGGCTCACGCTCGAAGCGCACCACGCCGGCCGAGGCACCTGGGCCCCAGATCACCGTCTGCGGGCCCTTGGTCACGGTCAGCAGATCATAGGTTTCCGGAGCGATATAGGAGCTTGGGGCATCCATCCGACCGGGGCAGGCGCCGAGTATCTGGCCGCCGTCGGTGAGCAGCAGCAGGCGCGAACCGAACATCCCGCGCAGCACCGGGTCGCTGTTGCTGCCGCCGCTGCGAATCGCCGAGAAACCCGGGATGGTCTTGAGGTAATCAGCAGCGTCGCTGGCTGGCACGGGCTGGCGCGGGTCCTTGGGGTCGGCCACCACGGTCAGTGGTGAGCTCTGCTGGATTGCCGTGATCACCGTAGGCGGCAGTTCGTGAACATGCTCCTCGGCATGCAACGCTGTAATGGTGCACAAGCCACAGGCGATGGCCAGGGCAGACAGGGGAAAACGAGCGCGCACGGAGGCGCTGCCCGGTACGAAGGAAACGGACATGCGGATACCTGAATGGTCGATTTGCAAAAAGGGCCGGCTAGCCCTCGCTGAAGATGAATTCAGGCGCGCGTGGGCGGTGCGCGTGACAGCGCACGGGGGAAGTGAGGCTCAGTACGAGGCACCAGCGGCAGCGCTGCGCCAGTTTCATGAGCGGGGGGCAGCCGCCCAGCTAACGGCCAACGGCTGTCTGCCGCCGCGGGGCAATAGGAAAACAACGAGCAGTAGCCACAGGCATCCACCTGTAGCAGCGGCTCGCTGATAGTGCCGGCCAACCGAACGGAATCACTGCCCTCGTGACAGGCCAGTTCGTTCAACCAGCGCCAGTCCACCGACTCGGCACGCAGCTGCGACGCCAGAGGCGCCAGCATCGCGAGGACGAACGCCAGCAGCCCGAGATGGGCGGCGAAAGTCCGTCTGCGCGCCATGTTCATCATCAGTGCTGGTGCTTGCCTGCGTCGTGGCCGGCCGCATGGTCGTGGCCGGCCGGAGCCTCTTGCTGCACGGCCACCTCCACCTCGACGCTGCCGGCCTTCTCGAAGGTCAGGGTCAACGGGAAACGTTCACCGTCCTTGGCCTGCTGCTTCAGGTTGAACAGCATGACGTGGTAGCCCATGGGCTCGAACTTCACCTCGCCACCCGCGGGGATGGCAACGTCCTGAACCTGCTGCATCTTCATCACGCCATCGGCGTGTACGTGCTCGTGCAGTTCGGCCTTGCCGGCCACCGGGCTACTGACGGTAAGCAGACGATCGGCCTCGCTGCCCTTGTTGTGCACAACGAAATAGGCCGCCGCGGTTGGCGCCACTGGCGGCATCTCGCGCGACCAGGGGTGATCGATATGCAGTTGGCCGACTTCGTACTCGTGGGCCTGGGCCAGCATCGTGGGCAGGATCAGAGCGAGGCCCAGCAGGGTTTTGCGCAGGTTCATATGAGTTGTCTCCGGGTTGGTATCGTTGAAAATCATGGCACGTCTTCAGTTGGCGAGTCGGGGTCTGGGCAGCAAACCCAGGGAGCGGTCGAGCGCCCACATCAGCAATAGCGAGACGCCCACCAGCGGAAAGACCATGCCCAGCACGATCATCACGCCGATGGCGGTCTTCCAGCGCGGCAGGTCATGGCGCAGTGGCGGTACACCGAGGCGGCCAGCCGGGCGGCGTTTCCACCAGAGCACCAGGCCGCTGACCGAGCTGAAGAGGATCAGCAGGCAGACCAGCGCCATCAGGATCTGGTTGGCCAGGCCGAACATCTTGCCCTCGTGCAGCTTCACCCCGCTCTCCACCGCCCGCGCCACCATGCCGTAGTCCGCCCAGCGCACATCGGCCAGCACCGCGCCGCTGTACTGGTCCAGATGCAGGGTGGCGTCGTTGCGAGGGTCATCGGCGAACAATGCGACGCTGTAAACGCCGCTGGCGCCCTGCGGGAAGCTGATGCTGTAGCCGCGCTGCACGCCACGCGCATCGGCGCTGTCGACCACCTGCTGCAGGCTGATGCGTGGCGCCGCCGGACCCTGGTCGTGACCGACATGGCCGCGATGCGCGGCATGCGCATCGGATGCCGGCAGCGGCGTGACCTCCGCCGCCCAGGAAACGGTCTGCTCGCGGCTGCTGTTGAGGCTGCCGGCAAGCTGCCCGGACTTCGGCACGTCATCCCACATCGCTGCCGGGAACTGATTCCAGGCACCGGCGAACTGAGCGCCCCAGAAGCCTGTCCAGGTCATCCCGGTGAGCAGCATGAACAACAGCAGCAGGGAGCCCCAGAATCCGATCACTGCATGCAGGTCGCGCCACAGCAGGCGTCCTCGGGCATGCAGCCGCGGCCAGAGTACGCCGGCCGGGTTGTTGCCGCGCGGCCACCACAGATACAGGCCGGACACCACCAACACGATGCCCCAGCCGGCAGCCAGCTCGATCAGCCGGTCGCCCAGAGTGCCGATCATCAGGTCGCCGTGCAGGGTGCGCGCCACGGCCTGTAGGTTCCATTGCCCGTCCTGCTCGCCGAGCAGGGTGCCGCGGTAGGGATCGACGAACAGGTTGAGCAGGCGGCCATCATGCTCGATGACGAACTGCGCGCTGCGCCCCTCGCCGACCGGGGGCAGGTACTTGCTCACCGCGGCACCGGGATACAACTGCTCGACCAAGGCCAGCTGCTGGTCGGCGCTGACGCGCTGCTCGGCCGCCGGCGCCAGCATCAGATGCGGGTACAGCCAAGTATCGAGCTGCGGCTTGAACAGATAGATCATCCCGGTGATCGACAACAGGATCATGAACGGGATGACGAACAACCCGGCATAGAAATGCCAGCGCCAGGCCAGGTTATAGAAAGACGGGGCCGCACGAGCAGGCGCGGTGCAATCGGGGGAAGACGCCATGAAGCTTTCTCCAGCCCACCGCGGTCGTCGACGCGCGGTCAGGCATTCGCATGATAGGGACGCCCGGAGCGGGCGGACGGATCAGGCGAACAAAGGAGAAGCGCGGGGATTGGCCGGAGGCCAGCGATAACGGGTGATACGCGGCAGATGCAGCGCGGATGCCGACCAACTGCGCTCGGCAGCCAGCAACCCGAGCAGGCCGAAGAAAGCCGCAAGAATGATGGCGCTGAACAGGCTGGCCAGGGCGCAGTTGGAGCCTGTGGCCGGGTTCGGCGCGACGATGCCGGAGCCGTCGAGGTCGGCTCCTGCGCCGAAGTTGCCTTCGAACGAACAGTACTGTCCGTCCAGACCGCTGAGCTGCATGCCGGCCATCTGGCCGTGGCTGATGGCGCAGACGAACGCACTGAACAGAATGCTGAAGTACAGCACCCAGGCGGTCAGTGAGCGGTCTTTGCGGGCCAGTTTCATGGAGCGTGACTCTAAACAGAGGATGGCAGCGCGACACTGCGGTACGTTGCCGCAGAGGCCTGGTACGGGAGTCTAGCAGGCGCCCGGCACTTTATCGTCATCGCCAGGGTGCCGCTGCCAGCAACGTCTCGCAGCGCACCTGGAGGAACTCGCGCAGCAAATGCACCGCCTTGCTCAGTTGAGCCCGGTGCGCGCAGACCAGATACAGCGGCGTCGGCTCGCCCAACCAGCCGGGCAACAGCACCTGCAGGCGCCCTTCACGGACATCGTCGGCCACGTCCAGCCAGGACTTGTAGACCACGCCCTGTCCGGCCACAGCCCAGCGCCGGGTGACATCGGCATCGTCGCACACCCGATTGCCGGCAACGCTCATGACCATCTCGCGCTTGCCGTCCTGAAAACGCCAGCGGTCATGTACGCGGCCGTGCAGCATGTACAACAGACAGTTGTGCTGGCGCAGCGCCTCCACCGTCTGCGGCGCCCCCTGCCGCGCAAGATAGGCCGGCGAGGCGCAGAGCACGCGGCGATTGTCCGGCGCTACCGGCAAGGCCACCAGGCTGGAGTCTTCCGGCGCGCCATAGCGCAGGGCGATGTCCACCGGCTCGCGGAACAGATCGGCGACCCGGTCGGCCAGCAGCAGGCGCAGCTGCAGTTGCGGATGCTCGCCCTGGAACTCGTCCAGCCAGGACAGCAGGGTGTTGCGGCCGAAGTCCGAGGGCGCCGACAGCTGCAACACTCCACGAATGCCTTCCTGGCTGCCGGCCAGTTGCTGGCGCCCCTCTTCCAGGCTCTGCAAGGCCAGGCGCGCGTGCACCAGATACAGCTCGCCCTCGGGCGTCAGGCGCAGGCTGCGCGTCGAGCGCGCCAGCAGACGCACCTGCAGTTGCTGTTCCAGGCGCTTGAGCGCGGCGCTGGCTACCGCCGGTGATACGTCGAGTAGCCGCGCCGCGGCCGACAGGCTGCCGGTTTCAGCGGTACGCACGAAGAGTTGCAGGTCATCGAAACGCAGCATGATGGCTAATTTTCAAAATTATGATGAAAGAGACTCTATAACCATCATCTTTTTCTCGCCATACAAATAAACGAGCATGACGCCACCCCAACATCGGAGCCTGCCATGACCGCTGAAATCACGCTCATCGCCACCATCAACGCTTTGCCGGCGCATACCGAGGCAGTCGCCGCTGGCCTGCAGGAACTGGTCACCGCCAGCCGCGCCGAACCCGGCTGCCTGCAGTACGACCTACATCGCCATCAAACGCGCGCCGAGCAGTTCGTGATGATCGAACGATGGCGCGACGCCGAGGCGCTGGATCAGCACCGCGCAACGCGCCACTTCCAGCATTTCACCCACACGTTCGGCGAGCGGCTGGTCGGTATCGATCTGCTCCCGCTGCAACGCATCGCCTGAACACACAGAGGACTCACCCTATGAAAGCCATCGCCTACTACCAATCTTTGCCGGCCGACCATCCCGAAGCGTTGCTGGACGTGCAACTGGACGCACCCTCACCCGGCCCGCACGATCTGCTGGTGGAGGTCCGGGCCATTTCCGTCAATCCGGTCGATACCAAGATTCGTCTGAACGTCGCGCCTGAGCACGGTGCCGCCAAGGTGCTGGGCTGGGACGCTGCCGGCGTGGTCAAGGCGGTGGGCAGCGAAGTGACCCTGTTCCAACCTGGCGACCAGGTGTTCTACGCCGGCGCCATCGACCGTGCCGGCGCCAACAGTGAGCTGCACCTGGTCGATGAGCGCATCGCCGGCCCCATGCCCACCAGCCTGTCGTTCGCCGAAGCAGCGGCGCTGCCGCTGACGGCCATCACCGCCTGGGAGCTGCTGTTCGAGCGCCTGCAGATTGCCGAAGGGTCGGCCGATCAGGGCCAGAGCCTGCTGATCGTCGGCGCCGCTGGAGGTGTCGGTTCGATCCTCACACAGCTGGCGCGGCGCCTGACCGGGCTGACCGTGATCGGCACCGCCTCGCGCCCGCAAACCCAGGCCTGGGTCCGCGAGCTGGGCGCGCATCACGTGATCGACCACAGCAAGCCACTGAGCCAGGAGCTGGCGCGTATCGGTGTTGGCCAGGTTACCCATGTCGCCAGCCTGACCCAAACCGATCAGCACTACGCGCAACTGATCGAGTGCCTGCAGCCGCAGGGCCGCCTGGCATTGATCGATGACCCGCTGCAACCGCTGGACGTGATGCAGCTCAAGCGCAAGAGCCTGTCACTGCACTGGGAACTGATGTTCACCCGCTCGCTGTACCAGACCAACGACATGATCGAACAGCATCGCCTGCTGCAGCGGGTGTCCGGGCTGGTCGACAGCGGCGTGATCAGGACCACGCTCGGTGAGCATTTCGGCCGCATCGACGCCGCCAACCTGCGCCGTGCCCACGCGCTGCTGGAAAGCGGCAAAGCGAAAGGCAAGATCGTCCTCGAAGGATTCTGAGCCCCCAGCCGCAAGCGTCTCGCGGTGCCGTTCATCGCGAGGCGCGCCTGGCCTGACCAGGCGTTTGATCCACGTCAGAAAAAGGTCACGCAGGCGCACTATCCTGACCCTCCCCAACCAGCGCGACCGCAGGTCGCCGCTCAAGGAGGTGATCAACATGAAGATTGTCGTCCAAGCGCAGGATCAAGGCGGCAAACGCCGGTGGCAGGTTCGTCTGGATCAGCACTGCGTTAATTTTCGCAGCGAGGAAGAAGCGCACCAGTTCGTCGCCAGGCTGCAAGCGCGACTAAGCGCGCCACACGCCCTGCCCGACTGGCCCGAGCAACGTAAGGCGGGCTGAGGCTCGGCCCAGTGCCTCGTAGGAGCGGATTTATCCACGATATCCGCGATGCAATCCGAATGAATTCGCGCCTACACCGGCATCAGGCGTAGCGCCGGGCTGCGCAGCATATCCAACACGGTATCGACCAGCGCAGGCGCCTGTTGCGCCAGGTCGAAATTGGGCACCAACAGCCAGTTGGCCTCGATGCCTTCCATATAGGCATGCAGGCACACGGCCGCTCGCACGCAATCCAGATCCTCGGGCAACTGGCCCTTGTTGACTGCATTGCCCAATGCCTTGGCGATACGCTGATCGCACTCCAGGCTCAGCGCCTGCATACGCTCGCGCAGGCCGAGCAGCTCACCGGTGTATTCGCATTTGTAACGCAGAATGTCATGGGTGCGATGCGTCTGCGGTTCGCAGGCCAGGCGCGTCAGTGCCTTGATCAGCAACTCGCGCATACAGCCCAACGGGTCGGGCTCGTCCTCGCTCTCACTGGCACGCGCCAGCTCTTCAAGGGGTAGACGCAGGCGTTCGAGCATGGCCTGGAACAGGTCTATCTTGTTCTCGAAGTGCCAGTAGATGGCGCCGCGGCTGACGCCGGCCTCCTTCGCCACTTCTGCCAGAGACGCACGGGAAACGCCCTGGGCATGAAACACCCGCTCGGCAGCATCGAGTATTTGCACCCGCGTTGCCTGCGCCTCCTCTTTGGTTCGTCTGGCCATCTGTCTACCTGATCTCGCCCTTTTGTAAAGCTCCGGTAAAGGAGGACGGGCGAGAGTATGCAGGCAGCTTTAGGCATTTACAAACATTCACGTACGTAAGTATATTCCTGCATCGATTTTTCCCCTGCCTTCGCCCCCTTCGCCCTTTGGGCCATGATTCGATAAAACGAGGTTCTCAGATGCACTCGAAGCCAGCCTTCGCTGTCTTGGTTTCCGCCATCGCCGTGGCAATGCTCGGTCTCACCGGTTGCCAGGAATCCAGCGCTCCAGAAACCCAGCAAACGCCCCAGGTCGGAGTGGTCACGCTCGAAGCCAAACCCTTTGCCCTGACCAGCGAAGTGCCGGGCCGCACCAGCGCCTATCGCATCGCCGAGGTACGCCCTCAGGTCAATGGCATCATCCAGAAACGCCTGTTTACCGAGGGCAGCGAGGTCAAGGCCGGTCAGCAGCTGTACCAGATCGACCCGGCCACCTACGAAGCTGCCTACAAGAGCGCCCAGGCCACGCAGTTGTCTGCCAAGTCCCTGGCTGATCGCTACAAGCTGCTGGTCAGCGACAAGGCTGTCAGCCAGCAGGCGTACGACGAAGCCCGCGCCGCCAGCCTGCAGGCCGACGCCGCACTGGAGCAGGCACGCATCGACCTGCGCTACACCAAGGTGATGGCGCCGATCAGCGGCCGCATCGGCCGTTCCGCCGTGACCGAAGGCGCACTGGTCAGCAACGGTCAAGCCAACGCCATGGCCACCATTCAGCAGCTCGATCCGATCTACGTCGACGTAACCCAATCGAGCAAGGAACTGCTGCGCCTGCGCCGCGACCTGGCCGAAGGCCGCCTGCAGAAGGCCAGCGAGAGCGCGGCCAAGGTCGCACTGAAACTGGAAGACGGCAGCCGCTACGCCCATGAAGGCACCCTGGAATTCTCCGAAGTCGCGGTGGACGAAAGCACCGGTTCGGTGACCCTGCGCGCGGTATTCCCCAATCCCGATCACCTGTTGCTGCCGGGCATGTTCGTGCATGCCGAGCTGCTTTCCGGGGTCAAGCAAAACGCCATCCTCGCCCCGCAGCAGGGTGTGACCCGTAACCAGCGCGGCGAGCCGACCGCGATGGTGGTCAACGCCGAGAACAAGGTGGAGCAGCGTGTGCTCAAGGCCGATCGCACCGCCGGCAGCGCCTGGCTGGTCGAGGATGGCCTGAAGGAAGGCGACCGCCTGATCACCGAAGGCCTGCAGTTCGTGCAGCCTGGCGCCGAGGTGAAGGCCGTGCCGGCGACGAACGTCAAGACCGAACAGCCTGCCCAAGACGCCGAACAAGCCAACGGCCAGGACTAACGGAGAAGTACTGAATGTCCAGATTCTTTATCGACCGGCCGATCTTCGCCTGGGTGATCGCCTTGGTGATCATGCTGGCGGGTGGCCTGTCCATCCTCAAGCTGCCGATCAACCAGTATCCAAGCATCGCGCCGCCCGCCGTTTCCATCCAGGTCAGCTACCCGGGCGCCTCTGCGCAGACGGTGCAGGACACCGTGGTACAGGTGATCGAACAGCAGCTCAATGGTATCGACGGGCTGCGCTATGTCAGCTCGGCCAGCAACTCCGACGGCAGCATGGAAATCGTCGTGACCTTCGAACAGGGGGTCAACCCGGACATCGCTCAGGTCCAGGTGCAGAACAAACTGCAACTGGCCACTCCGTTGTTGCCGCAGGAAGTACAGCAACAGGGCATCCGCGTGACCAAGTCGGTGAAGAACTTCCTCATGGTCATCGGCGTGGTGTCGAAAGACGGCAGCATGACCCGTGAGGACCTCTCCGACTACATCGTTTCCAACCTGCAGGACCCGATCTCGCGGACCAAGGGCGTCGGTGACTTCCAGGTGTTCGGCGCGCAGTACGCCATGCGCATCTGGCTCGATCCGGCCAAGCTCAACAGTTTCCAGCTGACTCCGGTCGATGTGCGCAGCGCCATCCAGGCGCAGAACGTGCAGATTTCCTCGGGCCAGTTCGGCGGCCTGCCCGCCTCGCCGGGCAACCAGCTCAACGCCACCATCATCGGCAAGACCCGCCTGCAGACCCCGGAAGAGTTCCGCAAGATCCTCCTCAAGGTGCAGGCCGACGGTTCCCAGGTGCGCCTCGGTGACATCGCCAAGGTCGAGCTCGGCGGCGAAAACTACGCGATCAACGCGCAGTTCAACGGCCTGCCGGCTTCCGGCCTGGCGATTCGCCTGGCCACCGGTGCCAACGCCCTGGACACCGCCAAGGCGGTGCGGGAGACCATCGCCAATCTCGAGCCGTTCTTCCCGGCCGGCATGGAAGTGGTCTTCCCCTACGACACCACGCCGGTGATCTCGGCCTCCATCGAAGGGGTGGTACACACCCTGTTCGAGGCCATCGTGCTGGTGTTCCTGGTGATGTTCCTGTTCCTGCAGAACCTGCGCGCCACCATCATCCCGACCATGGCGGTGCCGGTGGTACTGCTCGGCACCTTCGGCGTGCTCGCCGCGTTCGGCTTCTCCATCAACACCCTGACCATGTTCGCCATGGTACTGGCGATCGGCCTGCTGGTGGACGACGCCATCGTGGTGGTAGAGAACGTCGAACGGGTGATGCGTGAGGAAGGCCTGTCGCCCAAGGAGGCAACCAAGAAATCCATGGGCCAGATCCAGGGCGCGCTGGTCGGTATCGCCCTGGTGTTGTCGGCGGTGTTCCTGCCGATGGCATTCTTCGGCGGCTCCACCGGGGTGATCTACCGGCAGTTCTCCATCACCATCGTCTCGGCCATGTCGCTGTCGGTGCTGGTGGCACTGGTCTTCACCCCGGCGCTGTGCGCCACCCTGCTCAAGCCCATCGATAGTGACCACCACGAAGCCAAACGCGGCTTCTTCGGCTGGTTCAACCGCACCTTCGAGCGCGGCAGCATTGCCTATCAGCGCGGCGTTGCGGGCATGATCAAACGCAAGGCGCCGTACCTGATCCTGTATCTGGTCATCGTCGCCATCATGGCCTGGATGTTCACCCGCATCCCCACCGCGTTCCTCCCCGAGGAAGACCAGGGCGTATTGTTCGCCCAGGTGCAGACGCCGTCCGGCTCCAGCGCCGAGCGTACCCAGGTGGTGGTCGACGAGATGCGTGAATACCTGCTCAACGACGAGGCCAGCACGGTCAAATCGGTGTTCACCGTTACCGGCTTCAACTTCGCCGGCCGCGGCCAAAGCTCCGGTATGGCCTTCATCATGCTCAAGCCCTGGGGCGAACGTCCGGGTGAGGAGAATGGCGTAGCCGCACTGGCGCAACGGGCGCAGATGCACTTCTTCAGCTTCCGTGATGCGATGGTGTTCGCCTTCGCCCCGCCGGCGGTGATGGAGATGGGTAACGCCACCGGTTTCAACTTCTTCCTGCAGGACCAGGCCGGCGTCGGTCACCAGGTGATGAACGAAGCACGCGACAAGTTCCTGCAACTGGCCAACCAGCATCCGGTGCTCGACAGCGTGCGCGCCAACGGCCTGCGCGACGAAGCGCAGTACCAGCTGCTGATCGACGACGAGCGCGCCCGCGCCCTCGGCCTGTCGCTGTCGGACATCAACAGCACCCTGTCGATCGCCTGGGGTGCCAGTTACGTCAACGACTTCATCGACCGTGGACGGGTGAAGAAGGTCTACCTGCAGGGTGTGTCCGAAGCCCGCATGGCGCCGGAAGACCTGAACAAGTGGTACGTGCGCAACGACCAGGGCCGGATGGTGCCGTTCAGTGCCTTCGCCAGTGGCGAGTGGACCTACGGCCCGCCCAAGCTGGCACGCTACAACGGCGTCTCGGCGGTGGAAATCCTCGGTGCGCCGGCGCCCGGCTACAGTACCGGTGATGCCATGGCCGCCGTCGAGGAGATCGCGTCGCAGTTGCCACAGGGTGTCGGCTACTCCTGGACCGGCCTGTCCTACGAGGAACGCCTGGCCGGCTCGCAGACGCTTGCGCTGTTCGTGATCTCCGCCATCGTCGTGTTCCTCTGCCTGGCAGCCCTGTACGAGAGCTGGTCGATCCCGTTCTCGGTGATGCTGGTGGTGCCGCTGGGGATCATCGGCGCGCTGTTGTTCACCGAGCTGCGCGGGCTGTCCAACGACGTGTTCTTCAAGGTCGGCCTGCTCACCACCATTGGTCTGTCGGCGCGTAACGCGATCCTCATCGTCGAATTCGCCAAGGCGCAATACGAACAGGGCATGACCTTCGCCGAAGCGGCCATCGAAGCCTGCCGCATGCGTCTGCGCCCGATCATCATGACCTCGCTGGCATTTATCCTCGGCTGCCTGCCGCTGGCCATCGCCAGCGGTGCCGGTGCCGGCAGCAAGCACGCCATCGGCACCGGGGTGATCGGCGGCATGCTCAGCGCGATGGTTCTGGCGATCTTCTGGATTCCGCTGTTCTACGTAGTGGTCTGCTCGATATTCGAGAAAAAGCGCCCCGAGCCGACCAGTGAAAACGAGAAGGAGGTACTGCAATGAGGCAGTCCCTGTTGTCCCTGGCCGTGGCCGCCGCTCTGCTCAGCGGCTGCAGCCTGATTCCCGACTATCAGCGCCCCGAAGCCCCGGTGGCCGCCGACTGGCCGCAAGGCCAGGCCTATGGCAGCGCCGCCAGCGAGGGCAGCCGCGCGGCGGCCGACCTGCAATGGCGCGAGTTCTTCCGTGACCCGGCGCTGCAGCAGCTGGTGCAGGTAGCGCTGGAGAACAACCGCGACCTGCGCGTCGCCGCGCTGAATGTCGAAGCCTACCGCGCGCTGTACCGCATCCAGCGCGCCGACCTGCTGCCCTCGGTTTCCGCCGATGGCGCCGGCACCCGCCAGCGCCTGCCGGCCGATCTGAACCAGACCGGCGAAGCCCGCACCAGCGGCCAGTACAGCGCGACCCTAGGCGTCAACGCCTGGGAGCTGGACTTTTTTGGCCGTATCCGCAGCCTCAGCGAGCAGGCCCTGCAGCAGTACCTGGCTACCGAACAGGCGCAGCGCAGCACGCAGATCAGCCTGGTGGCCAGCGTCGCCAACGCCTACCTGCAATGGCAGGCAGATCAGGCGCTGCTGCAGCTGACCCAGGACACCCTGAAGACCTTTGAAGAAAGCTACCAGCTGACCCAACGCAGCTTCGACGTGGGCGTCGCCGACGCCCTGGCCCTGAGCCAGGCGCGCAGCTCGGTGGACAGCGCCCGCGTCAGCCTGGCCCAGTACCAGCGCCTGGTCGCCCAGGATCGCAACGCCCTGACCCAACTGCTCGGCACCGGCCTGCCGGCCGACCTGCCGCAGGGCCTGGCGCTCAATGCCGAACTGCTGGAACAGGTTCCGGCCGGCCTGCCCGCCGACCTGCTGCAGCGGCGCCCTGACCTGCTGCAAGCCGAGTACCAGCTCAAGGCGGCCAACGCCAATATCGGCGCAGCGCGCGCGGCGTTCTTCCCCAGCATCAGCCTGACCGCCAATGCCGGCACCGCCAGCAGCCAACTGTCCGGCCTGTTCGACAGCGGCTCGGGCACCTGGCTGTTCCAGCCGCAGATCAGCCTGCCGATCTTCAACGCCGGCCGCCTGCGCGCCAACCTCGACTATGCCGAGCTGCAAAGCGATATCCGCGTCGCCGAGTATGAGAAAGCCATCCAGGTGGCCTTCCAGGAAGTCGCTGACCGCCTCGCCGCACGCACCACCTATCGCCAACAGCTGGACGCCCAACGCGCCCTGCTGGAGACCACCGAGACCTACTACGACTTGGCCGAGCGCCGCTACCGCACGGGTGTGGACAGCTATCTGACCCTGCTCGATGCCCAGCGCCAGCTGTTCAGCGTGCGCCAGCAGCTGATCACCGACCGCCTGGCCCAGCTCAGCAGCGAAGTCGAGCTGTACAAGGCCCTGGGTGGTGGCTGGAGCGATACGGGGAGCAATGCTCCACAAGGTTGACCGCGCGTAACCCGCTTCAAGGACGACCTTCCCCAACGCGCCGCCCCCGCAGTCTTTGCGGGGGCGTTTTTTTTGCTGGGTTACGACGTTTCGTAGCCCGGATGAAATCCGGGGGCCGGGAACGCTGCGTGTCGGCGATTAGGACTGGCCTGCGGCTAATGCCTGCCGGTTAAGGTTTTCTAGACGATGCCGCTGCATCGAGTCGTAATTCAGAACACTAGGCTTCGCGGACGAGTCCGCTCCCCACAGGGATAGCCGTACCCGCTGCGAGCGCTGAACAACTGTGGGAGCGGACTTGTCCGCGATAGCTCTTTGACTCACAAGCGCCATCCGCTGCTGCTTGATCAACTGAAAATGCCGCAATCCTGTAGTGCCGTGCCGCCGCTCAGCCCAACGCAGCCAACAACTGCGCGCAATCCTGCGCATGCAGCCCGGTCAGCTCCGGCCAGGGGTTGTCCGGCAGGTTGACCAGCACCCCGCGCGCGCCCGCAGCCTGGGCGCATTCCAGGTCGAAGCGGTAGTCGCCGACCATCACCAGTTCCTGCGGCTTGACCGCCCAGCGCTCGGCCAGATGCAGCAAACCGCCCGGATGCGGCTTGGGCGGTGCTTCATCGCGGCCGAGGATATCGGCCGTGGCGAAGCAGTCATCCAGGCCGATGGCCTGCAGCGTCAGCAACGCCAACGGATGGGCATTGCGAGTCAGGATGCCGAGCTGGCAGCCGCGCTCGCACAGCGCCCTCACCAGCTCGATGGCCCCTGGTGCCGGGCGTGAGGCCACTGCCAGCTCGCGTTCGTGCTCCAGCAGCCAGGCATGCTTGGCTGCTGCCTCGTCTGCCGGTAGCGCCGCCAGGTGGTGGAGGATGTCGTCTTCCTGAGGAATGCCCAGCGCCCGCTTGATCGCCGGGAAATCATGCACCGCCAGGGTCAGGGTGCCGTCCATGTCGAACACCCAGTGACGTGCTTCGCGCAGTACCTTCACTTCCAGTCCTCGCGCACGCGCGTCAGCCCCTCCTGAGCCACCGACGCGACCAGCTCGCCCTGGCGGTTGTAGATGCTGGCGCGGGAGAAACCACGAGCATTGCCCGCCCAGGGGCTGTCCATGGCATACAGCAACCAGTCGTCCATGCGCAGGTTGCGGTGGAACCACAGCGAATGGTCGAGACTCGCCACCTGCATGAATTTCTGGAACACCGACACGCCATGCGGCTGCATCGAGGTGGTCAGCAGATTGAAGTCACTGGCATAGGCCAGCAGGTACTTGTGCAACTGCGGGTCGTCCGGCAGCTCGCCAGCGGCGCGGAACCATACGTACTTGACCGGTTCGCAAGGCTGCGGAGCAAAGGGGTTGATCAGGGTGACCGGGCGAATCTCGATGGGTTTGTCGCTGATCGCACGCTCGCGCATGCGCTCGGGAATCATCGGCGCCACCATTCGCGCCAGATCGGTTTCCGACTTCAAGCCCTCGGGGCCGGGTACGTCCGGCATCTGGCTCTGGTGGTGGAAGCCCTCTTCTTCATATTGAAACGACGCACTGCAGAAGAAGATCGGCTTGCCCTTCTGCACCGCCACCACGCGACGGGTGCTGAAGCTGCCACCATCGCGGGTACGCTCGACCTGATAGACCACCGGCAGGCTGGCATCGCCAGGGCGCAGGAAGTAGCCGTGCATGGAATGCACGTGACGCGCTTCCTCGACCGTCTGGCTGGCAGCGGAGATGCACTGGCCAAGCACCTGGCCGCCGAATAGCTGGCGAAAACCAAGATCCTGGCTGCGGCCACGGAACAGGTTTTCCTCGATCTGCTCCAGGCTGAGCAGCGCCACCAGATCATCGAGAACCTGAGTCATGGGGTGTCGTCTCCTTGCATGGGGGTATACGCAATTGCGGGTAGGCCGGCAGCGATGTCAGGCGTTCATCCCAAACGGCGCGGCCAAGGGTGAAATGGTAAAGACTTTGCAGCCCGCTGTCGGCATCTCCAAGCAGCTCACGCAAAGCATCGTCGAAATAGCAACCGATGCCCGTACCGGAAAGCCCTGCCGCTTCGGCTTCCAGATAGAGCAACTGACCAATCTGGCCACACTCCCAGTAGAGCCTGGGATAGCGCCAGTCGCCATTGGCCACCACGCGTTCCACCCGCGCCAGCATGGCCAAGGCCACGCAGCCATCGGCGGCGATGTCCTGGCCGCAACTGAGAAATCCCGCCAGACCACGGGCATCGCCTTCGAGCAGGCGGTACAGCGGCAGCTCGGCATCCACTCGCTGCCATTGGTAATCCTCGCGTAGCGGCTGTACACCGTTGCCCGTGCGATCCAGCCAGTACAACCCCGGCGCCAGCCCCTGCACGCGGTGCACGAAGAGCAGCAGATCGATCTCGCTCGGCTCGCCGCTCACGGCGAAGGGTACCGGCGAGCGCTGCGGCAGCAGGCGACGCAGCCAGGCCAGCAGCAGTTCGGCCTGGATGCCGCTGCGGCCATCCATGGCCTGCGCACTGCGCCGGCGATGCAGGATCGGCCGCAGTGGCAGGCCGGGGTTGTCATTGCGAACGCTGGCTGCATCCGCGCTCCAGGCAGCGCGCCCACGTGCCGGCGCGCGGCACAGTGCGTGTACGCGTTGCAACTCGGGCCAGTGGCGATACTCGCGCGACAGACGATTGGGCGCCCCAATCCGCTCGAGGTGCGCCAACCCGTTCAGCAGGGTTTCGGGCAGCGCGAACTCCATCGTTTGCGCCGGGCCGATCCACAGCAGGCAGTCGCCGTGTTCGGCCTCATGAAAGTCGTCTCCGTCCAGTCCCAGCAGGCCGTCCAGACGAGCCTCGGCCACGCCATGCAGCATGCGCACCTGCCACCCCTGCACGCTAGCGGCGATGGCTAGCGCCGCCAGGGCATGCCCCAGGTCGTGCTGGCAGTAACGGTAGGCGCGCTCACCATACTTCCAGGCCTCGCGCCAGACGATGCTGCTCAGCCCCAGGAGAAAGCCACCGGGCGGCAGACTGTCGGCAAGCTGCCGGCCAAGCGGCGGCGGTAGCTCGCTGCGCACCTCCAGCGCATGCATATCCGGCGCGTAGTGGGCCAGCACACCGCCCTCATCCACGCCCCCCGGCGGCAGCAACAGATAGGCCTCGGTCGGGTGCAGATTGCCGGATGACGGGTTGCCCCGCAGCGCCCAGCGGCTGCCGCCAGCCTCCTTCCAGGCAGAGATAGCCAGGCTGTCGTACAGCAGCTGCGAGATGCTGGCCAGATCCACTGGCGCGGGTGCTGCCTGCGGACCGGCGAATACAGTGTCGTACGCTGGCCCCTCTTCCATCGGGCGGTGGTACAGCTCGATCAGCCGTGCGCCCTCGTAGCGGCGAAACGGCGCGGGCTGAGTCGCCCAATCCAGACGTCCCGGCCCCGGCGCGAAACGTTCAGGCTCATGCTTGCTGAGCTGGTGATAGGCAAGCACCTCGCTCATTGCTGCGCCTGCCACTGCTCACGGCGGATGCGATAGAGCACGTGAGGTTGCATCGGGTGGCCATCCGGCACACGCGGATGGAGAAAATCGCCACTTTCGTCACGCTGCATGCCGATACTGCGCATCACCGCCTGCGACGGCAGGTTGGCCGACGCGGTAAAGCTCACCACCTCGTCCAGCGCGAGGCGTTCGAACGCCACAGCCAGTGCCGCACGCGCCGCCTCGCTGGCATAGCCCTGGCGCCAGTGCGCCCGAGCAAGACGCCAGCCAATTTCCACAGCCGGTACGAAGGGCGCCTCGAAACCGACCTGAGCCAGACCGGTGAAACCGATCAGCTCGCCGTCGTCGCGCCGCTCCAGTGCCCAGAAGGTGAACCCATGTTGCTCGTGATGTGCACGCAAGCGCGCCAGCAACTGGGCACTCTGCTCGGCATCCAGCGGCTCAGGGAAATGGCGCATCACCTCGATATCGGCATTCAGCGCGACCAGCGCCGGCAGATCAGTGGCGCGCCAGGCCCGCAGCAACAGGCGCTCGGAGGAGGTTTCGATCAGGGGCATGGCAGTTGTCTCGATTGGCTGCGACCATACGTCGTCAATTCGCTTGAGCCGTCATTGTATGCCGCTACCGCTGGTCTACCACGAGGATTACAGCCCGCCCTTCCCGGCCGGGCATCGTTTCCCCATGGAGAAATTCCGCCTGCTGCGCGATCACCTGGTCGATAGCGGCCTGACCAGCGATGCCGAACTGCAACGCCCGGAGCTGTGCCCGGCGGAGATTCTCGCCCTGGTTCATTGCCCGGACTACATCGCCCGCTACATGGCCGGCGAGCTGCCCTCCGAGGATCAGCGCCGTCTCGGCCTGCCCTGGAGCGAAGCGCTGGCGCAGCGCACCGTGCGCGCCGTGGGCGGCTCGTTGCTGACCGCCGAACTGGCGCTGCGTCACGGCCTGGCCTGCCACCTGGCTGGCGGCACGCACCATGCGCACTATGACTTTCCCTCGGGTTTCTGCATCTTCAACGACCTGGCGGTGATCGCCCGTTACCTGCTCGAAGCGGGTCGCGTGCACCGCGTGCTGATCTTCGACTGCGACGTGCACCAGGGCGACGGCACCGCACGGCTGCTGGAAAACGAGCCGGACGCGATCACCGTATCGCTGCACTGCGAACAGAACTTCCCGGCGCGCAAGGCGCAGAGCGACTGGGACATCCCCCTGCCACGCGGCATGGGCGACGCCGATTACCTGAAGGTGGTGGACGACACGCTGAACTACCTGCTGCCGATCTACCAGCCGGACCTAGTGCTCTACGACGCAGGTGTCGACGTGCATAAAGACGATGCCCTGGGCTACCTGCAACTCACCGACGCCGGCCTGGCCGCCCGCGATGAAGCCGTGCTGCAGCACTGCCTGGGGCGCGACATTCCGGTGCTGGGGGTGATAGGCGGCGGTTACTCGAAGGATCACGTCGCCCTCGCCCGCCGCCACGGCATCCTCCATCACAGCGCCGCAAGGGTGTGGGCGGCGCGAGGGTTGCGCTAAGGATCAGCCGGCCTGCACCTTGTCCAACGCCTGCTCCAGTGTGGTCACGGTGCGTTCGATATTACCCAGCTTGTCCAGCCCGAACAGACCAAGGCGGAAGGTCTGGAAGTCCGCCGGCTCGTCGCATTGCAGCGGCACGCCGGCGGCGATCTGCAGGCCGATGGCGGCGAACTTGGCGCCGGTCTTGATCTGCGCGTCATCGGTGTAGCAGACCACCACGCCCGGCGCCTCGAAGCCCTTGGCCGCGACGCTCTTGAAGCCCCGTGCAGCCAACAGGGCGCGCACACGGTCACCGAGTTCCTGTTGTTGCTGGCGCACCTTGGCGAAACCGATGGCCTTGGCCTCCAGCATGGCGTCACGGAAGCGCGCCAGAGCATCGCTGGGCATGGTGGCGTGGTAAGCGTGGCCGCCCTGTTCGTAGGCCTGCATGATCTGCAGCCACTTCTTCAGGTCACAGGCGAAGCTGGTGCTCTGGGTCGCCTCGACGCGCGCCTGTGCGGCTTCGCTCAGCATCACCAGGGCGCAGCAGGGCGAGGCGCTCCAGCCCTTCTGCGGGGCGCTGATCAGCACGTCGATGCCACAGGCCCGCATGTCCACCCAGAGGGTGCCGGAGGCGATGCAGTCGAGCACGAACAGGCCACCGACGGCATGTACCGCATCGCTCACCGCGCGCAGGTAATCATCCGGCAGGATCATGCCCGAAGAGGTTTCCACGTGCGGGGCGAACACCACCTGTGGTTTCTCGGCGGCAATGGTCGCCAGCACCTCGTCCAGCGGCGCCGGCGCGAAGGCGGCTTGCGGGCCGTCGGCGACCGGGCGCGCCTTGAGCACCTGGGCCTCGGCTGGAATGCGGCCCATGTCGAAAATCTGCGTCCAGCGGTAGCTGAACCAGCCGTTGCGTATCACCAGGCACTTCTGTTCCGTCGCCAACTGCCGCGCCACCGCTTCCATGCCGTAGGTGCCGCTGCCCGGCACCACTGCCACGGCATGGGCGTTGTAGACCTGTTTCAGGGTGGCGGAGATATCGCGCATCACACCCTGAAACGACTGCGACATATGGTTCAGCGAGCGGTCGGTGTAGACCACCGAATATTCGATCAGGCCATCGGGATCGATGTCGGGACAGATTTGGGACATGGCAGGCTCCAGCCGAAAAAGGTTCGAACAGAACCTGCCCCAACCCCGAGCAAATGACAAGGCCGCAAGGCTCTCGGGTAGAATGCGCAGCCTTTCTCCTACCTGCTCACCGCCATGACCACAGCCACCAAGCCCACCGCTCATCACGTCGCCATCATCGGCGGCGGCCCCGCCGGGCTGATGGCTGCCGAAGTGCTGGCGCAAGGCGGTGTGTGCGTGGAGCTGTTCGACGCCATGCCCTCGGTGGGGCGCAAGTTCCTGCTGGCCGGCGTCGGTGGCATGAACATCACCCACTCCGAGCCCAAGGATGCCTTTATCGGCCGCTACGGCGAGCGCCAGGCCGAGGTCGCGGCGCTGCTGCGCGAGTTCGATGCCGATGCCCTGCGTGCCTGGATTCACGGCCTGGGCATCGACACCTTCGTCGGCACCTCCGGCCGCGTATTCCCCAGCGACATGAAGGCCGCGCCGCTGCTGCGTGCCTGGCTGCGCCGCCTGCGCGAGCTGGGGGTGGCGATCCATACCCGCAGCCGCTGGCTGGGCTGGAACGATGACGGCAGCCTGCGTATTGCCGGGCCGGACGGCGAACGCGCCGTGGCCGCCGATGCCTGCCTGCTGGCCTTGGGTGGCGGCAGTTGGGCGCGCCTGGGCTCAGACGGCGCCTGGGTGCCGCTGCTGCAGGCGCGCGGCATCGAGGTGGCGGCGCTGAAACCGAGCAACTGCGGCTTCGAGGTCGCCGGATGGAGCGACCATCTGCGGGAAAAATTCGCCGGTGCGCCGCTGAAGAATGTCGCCCTCAGCCTGCCCGACCAGCCCGCCCGCATCGGTGAATTCGTGCTGACGGCTGGCGGTTTCGAAGGCAGCCTGGTGTACGCCTTTTCCGCCGATATCCGTCGCGCCATCGAGGCCGATGGCCAGGCGCTGATCCACCTCGATCTGCTGCCGCAGATGCCACTGACCAAGGTGCAACAGGCGCTGGCCAAGCCACGCGGCAAGCACTCGATGGCCAAACACCTGCATCGCCAGGCCGGTCTCGAAGGCGTGAAAGCCGCATTGCTGCGCGAACTGGCGCCGGCCGCAGCCTTTGCCGAGCCGGTCGATCTGGCACTCTGGATCAAGGCGCTGCCCATCACCCTGCTGCGTACCCGGCCGCTGGACGAGGCGATCAGCAGCGCCGGCGGCGTGCCCTTCGCGGCACTGGATGACGGTCTGATGCTCAAGGCACTGCCCGGCGTGTTCTGCGCCGGCGAGATGCTCGACTGGGAAGCGCCCACCGGCGGCTATCTACTCACTGCGTGTTTCGCCAGCGGGCGGGTCGCGGCGCAGGGCGTACTCGACTGGTTACAAGCCGTGTAGTTGTGGCGGGCCGGGCGGCGCTCCGCTTCAGCCCACCAAAGCTGGCCGCTGTCGGTGGGCTGAAGCCCACCCTACGGACTGGCTAAGGCCGTAGGGCGGGTGCAACCCGCCATATCCGGTTGGCGGGTTTAACCCGCCCTACGCCTGAAAAACCGCTGAAACCACTGTGACGCCGCACGGGCTGCGACTATGCTGAGCTTCAGCGCTCTCCCACACAGGTAATCCTCCGCCGTGATCCCGCTGCTGGTCTGCGACGACTCCAATATGGCGCGCAAGCAATTGATCCGCGCCTTGCCGGCTGAATGGCCAGTTTCCCTCAGTCAGGCGAGCAACGGCGAGGAGGCGCTGGCGCTGATCCGCCAGGGCCTGGGCCAAGTCATGCTGCTCGACCTGACCATGCCGGTGCTCGACGGCTACCAGACCCTCGCGGCGCTACGCGCCGAAGCACTCAAGAGCCAGGTCATCGTGGTGTCCGGCGACGTGCAGGAAGAAGCCGTGCGTCGCGTACGCGAACTGGGTGCGCTGGCATTCATCAAGAAACCAGCCGATCCGGAAATCCTGCGCCAGACGCTGATCGATCTGAAACTGTTCGACCCTCAGGCCACACCGGCCGCGCAGGCCCAGGCTGCGGCATTGTCGGAGCTCAAGGTCAGCTTCCGTGATGCCCTGCGCGAGGTGAGCAACGTCGCCATGGGTCGCGCCGCTGCGCTGCTGGCCAAGGTGCTCGGAGTATTCGTGCAGCTGCCGGTGCCACAGGTGAACATCTTCGAGGTCAGCGAACTGCACATGACCCTGCTCGACGCCCAACGCGGCGAGCGCTTCAGCGCCATCTGCCAGGGCTTCATCGGCGAAGCCATCGCCGGCGAAGCGCTGCTGCTGTTCCATGATTCGGAAGTGAACGACATGGCGCGCCTGCTCGGCTGGCAGCCAAAGAACGAAGCGGAAACCTCGGAGATGCTCCTGGATCTGGCCAGCATCCTGATCGGTGCCTGCCTGGCCGGCGTCGCCGAGCAGCTCGACCTGCGTTTCTCCCAGGGCCACCCGCAATTGCTCGGCCAGCACGCCAGCCTCGACCAGATCATCCAGGTCAACCGCCAGCGCTGGCGCAAGACCCTAGCCGTGGAGATCAGCTACAGCCTGGAGGGCCACGCCATTCATTTCGACCTGCTGCTGTTGTTCACCGAAGACTCGATCAAGCGCCTGACCGCCAAGATCGGCTACCTGATGGAGTAAGGCCATGCCCGCGCAGATCGATATCAAGGAAGTCCACTGGCTGCTCGACATCGTGCAGTGCATCGACGTCGGCGTGGTAGTGCTCGACCGCCAGTACCGCGTCGAGGTGTGGAACGCCTTTATGGAAAACCACTCGGGATTGGGCCCGGATCAGGTACAGGGCCGCTCCTTGTTCGAGCTGTTCCCCGACATCGACCGCCCCTGGCTGGAACGCAAGGTGGAAAGCGTGGTGCAACTGGGCACGCGTGCGTTCAGCCTGTGGCAGCAACGCCCCTACCTGATGCGTTTCAAAAGCTACCAGCCGATCACCGGCCAGGCCGACTTCATGTACCAGAACGTTACCCTGCTGCCGCTGGCCGGCCAGCCAGTGGAGCACGTGTGCCTGGTAATCTACGACATGACCGCCGCCGCCGTGGCCGCGCGAACGACTCAATGATGCCACCGTAGCCCGGATGCATCGATGCTCCCGGATTGCATCCGGGCTACGGTTCTGACGAAAAAGGGATTTACATGCTGCGCAGCGTCGAACTGAAAACCTTCGTCCCGGCACGGGACTTCACCCTGAGCATGGATTTCTACCAGGCCATGGGCTTCAAGCCCGGCTGGTCGGACGAACAGATGGCGTACTTCAGCCACGGCGATCACTGCGCCTTCCTGTTGCAGAACTTCTACGTCAAGGAGCAGGCGGAGAACTTCGTCATGCACCTGCTGGTGGAGGAAGTCGATGCCTGGTGGCAGCAGATTCAGGCAGCGCGCCTTGACGAGCGTTTCGGTACGCGGCTGATCGCGCCGCAGGACCAGCCCTGGGGCATACGCGAGTTCATGGTGTTCGACCCCAGCGGCGTGCTCTGGCGAATCGGCCAGAACATCTAAGCAGTCGCGGCTAAAGCCCCTCCCACATCGGAAGACATGCGCCTGTGGGAGCGGCTGAGCGGCATCCGCTTTAGCCGCGAGCCTTTTGCAGACTACTTCTTGCCGCCCTTGGGCTTGCTGCCGAAGCTCGGTACCTTGCGTACCGCCTTGGCCTTGGGCTTGGCGTCCTCTTCCTCGAACCAGCGGCCAAGGTGGATATTGCCCTTACCGCCTGCCTTGCCCGCGCCGGGGATCAGCTTCTGCTTGGGCTTCTTGGGTTTCTTCAGCACCTGGCCGCCGACCGCCGTCAGCGGTACGCGGTGATCGGGAATGAAGTCCGGCTCGTCGACACGTTTGATCAACTGCTGGGTCAGGTTCTCGATCGCCGCCAACTGGTCGACTTCGTCGGCGCAGACCAGCGAGATCGCCTCACCCGTGCTGCCCGCGCGACCGGTACGGCCGATGCGGTGCACGTAGTCTTCGGCGTTGATCGGCAGGTCGAGGTTGACCACCAGCGGCAGGTCGTCGATATCCAGGCCGCGTGCGGCCACGTCGGTGGCCACCAGGATCTGCACCTCACCGGCCTTGAAGCGCTCCAGTGCACGCAGGCGGCTGGGCTGCGGCTTGTCGCCGTGGATCGAGTCGGCAGCCACGCCCATGGCCAGCAGTTCCTGTTCGAGCTGATCGACACCCTTGCGGGTCTTGGCGAACACCAGCACCTGGCCCCAACGCTTGACCTGCAACAGGTGCAGGAACAGCTCGCTCTTGCGCTTCTTGTCTACCGGGATCAGCCACTGTTTGACGGTCTTGGCGGCGGCATTGCGCGGGCTGACTTCCACCGACAGCGGGTCGCGCAGCAGCTCGCCAGCCATCTGCCGGATGGCATCGGAGAAGGTGGCGGAGAACAGCAGGGTCTGGCGTTTTTTCGGCAGCGCACTGAACAGCTCGTCCAGCTCGCGGGCGAAGCCCAGGTCGAGCATGCGATCGGCCTCATCGAGGATCAGCGTCTGCAACTGAGAAAACTTCACGGCGTTCTGCCGGTACAGGTCGAGCAGCCGACCTGGCGTGGCCACCAGCACGTCGACGCCCTTGCGCAGTTTCATCATCTGCGGGTTGATGCTGACCCCGCCGTACACCGCGTAGCTGGTCAACGGCAGATGCTGGCCGTAGGCCTGGAAGCTCTGCAGCACCTGTTCGGCCAGTTCGCGAGTCGGCGTCAGCACCAGCGCACGCACACTGTTGCTGGCGACCTGCGGGCCTTCCAGGGTCAGGCGCTGCAGCAGCGGCAGGGCGAAACCGGCGGTCTTGCCGGTGCCGGTCTGCGCCGCCGCCATCAGGTCACGCCCCTTGAGCACGGCGGGTATGGCCTGGCTCTGCACCGGGGTCGGCGTCTTGTAGTCGAGGTCAGCGAGGGTGCGCAGCAGCGGCTCGATCAAACCGAGGGAGGCGAAGGTCATGGGGCAACCAGGATGGCAATGGAAACAGTCGCGCAGTTTACCCTTTCCCCACCCGTAGGAGCGGCTTCAGCCGCGAAAATCGCCGCTGCGGCTGCATGCATGAATGCAGGAGGCAGAACGAAGCAGGATGCCCGGTCGAAAGCGCCTGCCACAGGCCTCTAGCCGCGCCGAGGGCGCACGTAGCCCGGATGCAATCCGGGGCCACTGTCACCGTTTCCCCGGATTGCATCCGGGCTACGCAAGAGCGGCTTCAGGCGCGAAATTCCTCCGGCGTAGCCTCGCCAATGCAGCCTGGGACTTCGTGGGAGGGGCTTTAGCCGCGATAAAAGCTCGCGGCTAAAGCGGGATGCCGCCCAGCCGCTCCTACAGGTACGAGGAAAACCTCAGCAGGCAGTGGCCAGCAACGCCCGCACCTTGGCCGCCGAAAGGTTCTGCAACTGGCAGAGAAAGGCATGATCGGCCTGGTGCCGGCCATGGCGCTCGCGCAGCAGGCCGAACAGGTGCAGGGTCAGATTCGCCGCCATCTCGGCATCGGCCAGCGCACGGTGAGCGCGGCCAGTATCCGGCAAGCCGGCCCAGGCGTTGAGGTTGCCCAGCTTGTGACTTGGCGCCTCCGGCAGCAGACGCCGCGACAGCAGCAACGAACAGGCGAAAGGCTGCAGGCGACGGCGCCGAACGCGCGCCAGTTCGGCGTCCCAGAACTTCTGGTCGAAAGAGGCGTTATGCGCCAGCAACGGCCTTTCGCCGATGAAGTCGGCCACTTCGTTCATCACTTGGTCAGACGGCGGTGCCTTGCGCAGCATGGCGTTGCTGATGCCGGTCAGTTGCTCGATGAACGGCGGTACCCAGGCGCCACTGTTCATCAGGCTCTGGTAGCGGTCAACGATGCGCCCGCCTTCGATGATCGCCACGCCGATCTCGGTGGCGCGCGCCTGGGTCGGCGATACGCCAGTGGTTTCGAAGTCGATGACGGCGATGGATTCCACGTAAAACCTCGGAGCTGGTGAAGATGTCGTCGCGAGCGAAGGCCCCTCGCGTTGAACCTGCCTAGGGCAAGCGGAGTGCATTGAATGCGAGCAGCGCCGAAGCGCGAGATGCCGAGCGCATTACGAAGCTCTCAGTGATTTCTCAGCAACAACTCGCCTTCGATGGGCACGTACAGGCTGGCGGCACGAATCAACGACTGCGCCGTCAGCCCCGGCGCGCCGAAGGCGATGGCTTCCACGCCACGGCTGCGCACGCGCTCGAGCAACAGGTCGAAGTCACCATCGCCCGAGGCCAGGACGATCTCGTCGACGCGCTCGACCGCATCGAGCACGTCGATGGTGATGCCCACGTCCCAGTCGCCCTTGGCCGAGCCGTCGGCACGCTGGATATAGGGTTTGAGCTTCACGGTGAAACCCAGCTTGCGCAGGATCTGCTGGAACTGCTGCTGCTTGGCGTCACCACGGTCGATGGCGTAGGCATAGGCCTCGACGATCACGCCACGACGACTGACCTCGGCCCACAGCACGCTGTAGTCGAAATGGCAGCCATGCACCTGGCGCACCGTGTAGTAGAGGTTCTGCACATCGGCGAATACGGCGATCTTCTTCACCGGGAGTCCTCGGGGGTGACGAAGGCGCCAGTATGCCAGAGCTGGCGGCATCCTGCGTCCAGGGCTGGCCGGGGCGCGACGCAGCCCCTATCCTTGCCGCCATGACGCCTCTAGAACACCTCTGCCAGCGCAACCTCGACCTGCTCCAACGCCTGCAAATCAGCCATCGCCTGATCGAGCACGAAGCCGTGCTGGACTACCCCACCGCCCACGCCGTGCGCAGGCGCTTCGGCCTGCGCGGCGTGGAGAGCAAGAGCCTGTTCCTGCGCGTCGATGCGCAGCGCTACGCGATGCTGGTCACCCTTGAAGGCGCTCGCGCCGACTGGGCCAGACTCAAAGCGCTGCTCGGCAAACGCCCGCGTATCGCCAGCGATGAAGAGCTGACCGAGCACACCGGCTGCGTGCCGATGTGCGCTTGCCCATTCGGCCATGACGCCACTATCACCCTGCTGATCGACCGCGCGGTGCTGGCCTGCGACTTTCTGCTGTATTCACCCGGCCCGCCGCAGTTGACCCTGGAAGTACCTGGCGATGAACTGCCGCGCCTGCTCGCCGCGCTGCCCAATGCGCAGCTGGAGTACCCTTGAACCTATCCCGGCAACCCGCCACAGTGCGGGTACCCTGACATTTGGTAACCCGTCGATGAGCCCACTTTCCGTTTTACGCGACGCCTGGTTCTTCTCCAGCCACAACCTCGCCGCCATTGCCCGCCTGACCCTGCCGCTGTTGCTACTCGAAGCCATCGCCCAGACGATCCTCGCCGCTCAGCTCGGCGAAGGCGCCAACCCGGCCTATGGCGTGCTGCTCGGCATTCTCTTCTACCCGCTGTACGCCGCGCCGCTGATTCTCTTCCTACACGCCCGCAGCATCGGCCAGTCGCCTGGCAACGCCCAGCTGTTCGCGGCTGGCTTGCAGCTATGGCCGACCTTCGCTCTGATGACCGGCCTGAGCACCCTGGCGATCATGTTAGGCCTGTCGCTGTTCATCGTGCCGGGCATCTGGATCATGATGCGCCTGGCCTTCTCCGAATTGATCCTGGTGCTCCGCCAGGAGCCGCCACTGCGTGCCCTGCAAGCCAGTTTCACGCTGACCGACGGGCGCTTCTGGCCGGTGTTCGCCTGCCTGGCCAATGTGCTGGTGCCGCTGTGGCTGCTCGACTGGTGGACGCAGCCAAGCCAGAGCGACACCTTGCTGTGGGTGCTGCATCAGACCGGCAATGGTTTTCTGCAACTGTTCGCCATCGTCGTGCTGTTCCGCCTGTTCATGCTGCTGGAACCACAGCAGGCAGCAAATGACGAGAACAGTGACTAGGCTTGCTGTTTTCCCCGGCCCGGAGCGCGCCATGAGCGAAACCAACCCCAGCATCCTCTCTCACGTATCCATCGGCACCAACGATTTCGACGCCGCCAGCGCCTTCTACGCCAAGGTCCTGGCCACCCTCGGTTGCCGGGAAATCATGCGTCATCCCGGAGCGGTGGCCTTTGGCCGCGAGTACCCGGAATTCTGGGTACAGACGCCGATCAACGGTCAGCCGGCGACACTCGGCAACGGCAGCCACTTCGGCTTCGTCGCCCCGGACAAGGCCTCGGTGCATGCCTTTCACGAGGCAGCGCTGGCGGCCGGAGGCCAGGACGAAGGCCAGCCAGGGCCACGCCCTGACTATGGCGAGCCCTACTACGGTTGCTTCGTCAGGGATCTCGACGGCCACAAGATCGAAGCGGCCTTCTGGGACATGGAACTGATGCTGGCGGGTGCGGCGCAACACGAGCACGGCTGAGGTCGGCCTGCCTACTGATGTGCCACCACGGGCTGGTAGCGCAGCGCGGCGTTGGCGACCCAGCCTTCGCGCAGCAACTCATCGAGCGCAGCGGCCAGTGCCGGCAGGCGCTCCAGGCGCTTGCGCGAGAAGCCGATATAGAGCGCGGTGCGCGCGTCGGGGTGATAGGCGGCCCTGACGATGCGGCCGGCCAGTTCCGGAGCCAGCAAGGCGTAGTCGACCTGGCAATCGGTGCCGACCAGCACATCGAGACGACCACGCACCAGCATATCCAGCAGTTGCTGTTCGCTGCTGACACCGACCTTGTCCAGCGACCTGTCGTCGTCGAACGGCTGGAAGTACACCGATTCCAGCACGTAGCCGATGCGCAAACCGCGCAACGAGGCGTAGTCGTTCAAGCGCATGGCCAATGCCGGGCTGGCGTAGAAGCGCGGCGAGCAGGCGTAGTAAGGCACGTCCAGATAGCGAATGTAACGCTCCCGCTCGGGCGTCCTGGCCAGGCCGGTCATCAGGTCCGCAGAGCCCTGTTCCAGCGCCGCCAGGCCTCGCGCCCAGGGCGCCCGCTGCACCTCGAAGTGCAGCCCGGTACGGCGCGACAGCTCAGCGAGCAGATCGATATCCAGCCCCTGCAACTGGCCATTTTCGTCGTCCATGCGAAACGGTGGCCAAAGGTCGGTCATCACCCGCAAGGGCTCGGCTGCGCCGGCGCGGTACAGCGGCGCCAGCATCAACAGCACGAGCAGCCAGAGGCGCATCAGTGGCGCCCCAAATCCTGCGGCCGCAACCCGGACAGGCGTGGCAACAGCACGCGCTCGAAGAGCCTCGGGAAGAAGCGCGCCAGCACCCGCGCGCGCCAATCGACATTCGACAGCACCAACAGACGTCGGCGCTTTAGCGCACCCTGGTAGATGGCCTCCGCTACATCCTGCGGCGAGGCGACCTTGCCCATCGCCAGCGGTGCCTGTGCGGCCACCGAGCCGTCGCCAACCAGGGCGTTCTTGCGCAGGTCGGTAGCGGTGAAACCGGGGCACACCAGCATCACATTGACTCCCGAACCTTTGAGTTCGTAGCGCAGCGTCTCGAACATGCCATGCAGTGCATGCTTGCTGGCGTTGTAGGCACTGCGATAGAGCAACGGCGCGATGCCCGACAGCGAGCTGAGCACGATGACCTGGCCGCGGCGGGCGATCAGGCTCGGCAGCGCCGCCTGGGTACAGTGCAGGGCACCGAAATAGTTGACCGCCATGACCCGCTGGAAGACCTCCAGACTGGTCTCGGCGAAGGTGCTGCGGTGGGTGATGCCGGCATTGTTGACCAACACGTCGATCCCGCCGAAACGCTCCACCGCCAGGGCTATGGCGCGTTGCACCGCCTCGGCCTCGGCGACGTCACAGACCAGGCCAAGGGCCTCGGCGTTGTGATGGTCGGCCAGGTGCTGCACCAGGCTGTCGAGCGCTGCCTGCTGCAGGTCGAGAATCACCAGCCGCGCCCCGGCCTGCGCCAGACGCATGGCCAACGCCCTGCCGATCCCCGCGCAACCGCCGGTGATCAGCACCACCTTGCGGTCGAATACCTTGTTGGCAAAAACCTTGCGATACATGGTTGGCTCCCGGAAGCCCAGTGTCAGCGACAAACCCGATCGATCACCCGGGCTGTCGAACCTTTCGGCATGGTACTGCAGGCGCATGACAGGGCGAAGCGGGCGGGAGAACGCGCAGCTCGCATGCCTGGGACGAAGCGGCGCACTCGGGTATCCTCGCCTGCTTCCAGCATAGCCGCCCGCTCCGCCATGTCCCTGCACCGTCTGCTTCGCCTGCTTCTGTTCATTGCGCTGCCTGCTCTCGCGGTACTAGTCGCGCTGATCTACAGCCTGACCTGGCGTCCACTACCGCACGAAAACGCGCCCGTGGCCTGCAATGGCCAGGTGGCGCAACTGCAACCGGGTCAGGCGCTCAAGGTGATGACCTGGAACGTGCAGTATCTGGCCGGCAAGCGCTATGTATTCTGGTATGACCTGCCCGGCGGTGATGGCCCGGACGAGCGCCCAAGCAGCGAAGACCTGGCGCTGACGCTCAATGAAGTGGTGCGCGTGCTGCGCGCCGAACAACCGGACGTGGTGCTGTTGCAGGAACTGCATGACAACGCCAAGGCCAGCGACCACCAGGACCAGTTGGCCCTGCTCCAGGCACGCCTGGGCGACCTCTATCCATGCAGCAGCCAGGCGTTCTACTGGAAGGCCGGCTTCGTTCCACATCCACGCATTCTCGGCAGCGTCGGCATGAAGCTGGGCACCCTCAGCCGCTTCCAGATCGCCCGCGCCGAACGCCTGCAACTGCCCATGCTGGAGGCAGATCCGCTAAGCCGCCAGTTCCAACTCAAACGCGCGCTGCTGGTCAGCTACCTACCGATTCGCGGCGGCGAAGAACTGGTGGCGATCAACACCCATTTCGATGCCTTCGCCCAGGGTCAGAACACCATGCAACGCCAGGTGCAGATGACCGACGACCTGCTCCAGCAACTGCAAGGTACGGGCAAGACCTGGGTTCTGGGCGGCGACCTCAACCTGCTGCCACCCGGTCAGTTCCAGCGTCTGCCAGAGGGTCAGCGCAGCTGGTACGCCGCCGACAGCGAGCTGCAGGACCTGACCCGCCGCTACCCGATGATCCCCAGCCTGCAACAGGCCAGTGGCGCAGAGCAGGCGCAGTGGTACACGCACTACCCCAACGACCCGGCCGCCCACGGCCCGGATCGTACCCTCGACTACCTGTTCTACAGCCCGCGCCTGACGCCGCTCGCCAGCCAGGTTCGTCAGCACGATACGCTGAGCATTTCCGATCACCTACCGGTGATCGGTCGCTTCTTCCTGCCCAGCCAGGATAGACCGCGCTGGACAAGCCAACCCGGTCTTGTCCATCCTCAGCGGGCACCATGAAAAATGAAAAGACGGCGAAGAGCCGCAACGCCAATGCCAAGACGCTTCTGCCTGATATTCATCGCCCTGTTCTGGCTGCCGGCTACCCACGCTGCCGAGGCCAGGCAACGCATTCATGTGGGTTACTACGAGTTTCCGCCGTACTCCTATACCGACGCTCAGGGCCAGCCGAGCGGATCGGGGCTTGAACTCACCACACGCCTGCTCGATGAGGCGGGTTATGAGGCAGACTTCCGCTCCTACCCCGGCGCCCGCCTCTACGGTGGCCTGCTCGACGGCAGCATCCAGCTCTGGGCTGGCGCATCCGGCAAGCCTGAGCTGGCCGGCCATACTCTGGAGGGCCGACACCTGCTGGGGGAAATCACCCTCAACCTGTACTTTCGCCTCGACACGCCGGCGCCCATCATTCCGGACGAGCTACAGGGCCAAGGGGTGATCCTGATCACTGGCTACAGCTACTGGCAGGACGTCAATCAATGGCTGGAAGATCCGGCGCGCAACATCATCCATCACCGCACCCGCAGCCATACCTCGGCTCTGGAAATGCTCCAGCGGCGGCGCGCCGATTATCTGCTGGACTACCGCGCCCCCGTCGAGCAGGCGATGCGCACGCTGGGCATGGACGAATTACCCTTCGTCGAAGTGCAACGCCTGCCGCTAAGGCTGATCTACTCTCGCCATGCACCAGGTGCCGAGCGCCTGCGCGACGACCTGGACAAGGTCTACCAGCGCTTGCAGGAGTCAGGCGAGAACCTGTGGCTGTACTGACCCTTCAATCGCCGCGCAGCCTGGCCAGCGCTCGCTCCAGACTCGCGTGCGACAGCTCGCCAAGATGGCTGCCAATCTGCCGCCCCTCGGCGTCGTAGAACAGCGTGGTGGGCAGTGCACGCGAGCCCACCAGCTGCCCCAGCTTGACCTGTTCGTCGAGCAGCAAATGGCCCAGGCTAAGTTGCTGCGCAGCGAGGAACTCGCTCACCAGCGCAGCGCTTTCCCCCTGATTGACGAAAAGAAAGGTGATAGCCGCCTCACGCTGCTGCGCCTGCATCAACACCGGCATCTCGCGCCGACACGGCGGGCACCAGGTGGCCCATAGATTGACCACCAATGGCTGACCGGCGTAATCACGCAGGTTCACCGCATTGCCCTGCATGTCCCGTACCTGCAAGTCAGGCAATCGCGTACCCTGCTCCAACGCGTGCAACAGCAGACTGCCGCCGAGCCACAGCGCCAGGCCGACGCCCATCGCCACACCCAACGAACGCCGCAACTGCGTCTGACGCCAGCAGTACCAGACGCCCAGCGCCAACCCGGCGAGCACACCGGGCCAGGCGATGAAACCACCGTCACGGATATCCAACGCCCGCCACGGCGCATCATGGTAGAACTCGGCGTACACCAGAACGAAGGCCAGCCGCGCCACCAACAGCCCGACCAGCAGCGAGCGAAACAGCTGGCGCTCGGGGTTGCAACCGTAACGGCGACCAATCAGCCAGCCAACCAGCGTCGCCACCAGCAGGCTGCCGAACAGCAGCACATGATTAACGCCAAGGGCCAGCGGCCCGATGTTAAGGGTCAGCATTGATCTCTCACTTTCTCGGCTTGGCCCGTGCAGTGGGCTCGGCGATCAGCGGGTCGTCCGGCCAGTAGTGTTTGGGGTACCGCCCCTTCAGATCTTTCTTCACGTCGATGTAGGTATTGGCCCAGAAACTGGCGAGATCCTGGGTCACCTGCACCGGCCTGCGCGCGGGTGATAGCAGGTGCAGCTTGAGGCCGAGGCGGCCACCGGCGATGCGCGGCGTGGCGGCCAGGCCGAACAGCTCCTGCAGGCGCACGGCGAGCACCGGCGGGTTTTCCGTGTAGTCGATGGCAATGCGTGAGCCGGACGGCACGCTCAGCGCGCGCGGCGCCCACTCGTCAAGGCGTTGCGGCAGCGGCCAGGGCAGCAGCGTCTGCAGGATCGACGGCAGATCGAGGCTTGCGAAATGACTGAGGCGGTTGACCTTGCTTAAGAATGGCGTCAACCACTGATCGAGGCTGGCCAGCAGCGCGGCATCCGACAAGTCCGGCCATTCGCTCTGCCCCTGTTGCTGCATGTCCAGTTCACGCAACAGCGCCACGCGCGCCTGCCATTGGCGCAACTCGGGCGTCCAGGGCAACAGCTCCAAACCTTTGCGCCGCACCAGGCCGACCAGAGCCCGGCAGCGCGCGGCCTCGTCCAGCGCTGCCAGCGCCTGGCGTTCCAGCACCAGCTCACCAACCTTGCGCTGGCGCTCGGTACGCAGCGCGCCCTCGCGCTCGTCCCAGTCGAGCATCTCCAGCGTCTGCACCTGCTCGGCCAATTCCCCGGCGAACAGCGCCGGATCGAGATCGGCAGCCAGGTAGATGCGTTCCTCGCGCTGGCCCTGGCGACTGCCCAGGTCCGCAACCACCAGCCATTCGTACTTCATCAGGGCATCGGTTTCACCGAACTGCGCCGCGCGGCCATTGGCAAGGCGGTAGTCGGCGCCACCGGCACGGCGCTGCTGGGCGATGCGATCCGGGTAGGCGAAAGCCAGCAGGCAGCCGAGCCAGCGTGGGTGCTTGGGGTCGCTCACCGCTTGAGTCACCGGACGATTCTTGATCATCCCGTGAAACTGTTTCGCCAGTTGCCGCGCGCGCTGCACGCCACCTTGGGCACTGCGCGCGGCGCGGCTTTCACCAGATAGCAGGGTTAAGCGGCTGTGCAGATCAGCGCCACCACCGCGCAGGATATCGCGCTCGGACAACAACGCTGCCAGGTCGCAAGCCAGCGCACCGAGCCCCAGCGCCTGACCACGCAGCAGCAGATGGGCGATGCGCGGATGGCTCGGCAGCTCGGCCATGGCCTGGCCATGGGCGTTCAGCGCGCCGCGCTCATCCAGCGCACCGAGGCGACCGAGCAAGTCCAGCGCCTGGGCATAGGCCGCCGGTGGTGGCACATCGAGCCAGCTCAGCTCCTGCGGCGCTACGCCCCAACGCAGCAGTTGCAGAGCCAGCCCGGACAGGTCGGCCTGAAGGATTTCCGCGCTGGAATAGGCACTAAGTTGCTCGTGCTGCGCTTGCGACCACAAGCGGTAGCAGGCGCCCGGTTCCAAGCGAGCAGCGCGCCCAGCACGCTGGGTGGCCGAAGCGCGAGAAATACGCTGCGTGTCGAGACGCGTCATGCCGCTGGCCGGGTCGAAGCGCGGCACCCGCGCCAGACCGGCATCGACCACCACGCGTACACCGTCGATGGTCAGGCTGGTCTCGGCGATGTTGGTGGCCAGCACCACCTTGCGTTTGCCGGCCGGCGCCGGCTCGATGGCCGCTCGCTGGGCGGACAGCTCCAGCTCGCCATGTAGCGGGCAGAGCAGGATATCGGCGCGCCCCGCCAACGCCTCGCCGAGTTGCTCGGCCACGCGGCGAATCTCGCCCTGACCCGGCAGGAACACCAGCAGGCTGCCGGGCTCGTCGACCAGCGCCTGCTGCACGGTCTGCACTACACGCGGCTCGATCCATTCCCCTGGCTGAAACGGCGCGCCCCAGCGGATATCCACCGGGAACATACGCCCTTCGCTGCGCAACACTGGCGCATCCCCTAGCAGCGCGGACAGGCGCTCGCCTTCGAGGGTGGCGGACATCAGCAGCACCTTGAGCGGCGCCTCGCCGCTGTCCGCCGCACGGAACATGGCGCGGCCATTGAGCGTCAGGGCCAAGGCCAGGTCGGCATCCAGGCTGCGTTCGTGGAATTCGTCGAAGATCACCAGGCCAACGCCGTCCAGTGCCGGATAATCCTGCAGGCGGCGAGCGAGAATGCCTTCGGTGACCACCTCGATACGCGTATTCGGCCCCACCTTGCTGTCCAGGCGGATGCGGTAGCCGACCGTCTCGCCAACGCGCTCGCCCAGTTCGCTGGCCAGACGTTCGGCCGCAGCGCGCGCCGCCAAGCGACGGGGCTCGAGCATGAGTATCTTCTGCCCGTCCAGCCAGGGCGCCTCGAGCAGCGCCAGCGGCACGCGGGTCGTCTTACCGGCGCCGGGCGGCGCTTCCAGCACGACTTCGTCGCGGGTGCTCAAGGCATCGCGCAGGGCGGGTAACAGGGCGTCGATCGGCAGGTCGTTCATGGTTTCTCCACAACAGACCAGCGATTATAACGGCGAACTGCCAGACACCCCGCGAGTCATAAGCAGCGGACAGCAGTTTTGCAATCAACGCCTTGCTATAGTTGCGCCACTTTTTCTGGAGGTGCTCATGCGCACGAAATCCCGTGTCATCGCCGGCGTCGTCGCCGCTACTCTGCTCGCTCAACTGAGCGCTTGCGGTTCTATCTTCTACCCGGATCGCCGCGGCCAGATCGAGGGCCGGATCGACCCAGTGATCGCCGGGGCCAATGCCATCGGCATCCTGTTCTATGTGATTCCCGGCCTGATCGCCTTTGCCATCGACTTCGCCACCGGCGCCATCTACCTGCCCGAGGGCCAGACCGTTCAGGTCGACCCACAGCAGCTCAAGCAACTGATCGGCGAAGACGGCAAGGTCGACCAGTACGCGCTCAAGACACTGATCGAAACCAGCACTGGGCATCAACTGCCGCTGGACGACCCGCGCCTGATTCAGCACAACGGCAGCGCCGAGCAACTGGCTGCCTACGGCCTGCGCCCGGCTGCCTGACTCATGCACAACCCGCAACACGCCAGGCTGATGCGCCTGGCCACCCGGGCAGCACTGACGGTGGCGCTAACCCTGGTGCTGGCCAAGGCGATTGCCTGGTGGCTGAGCGGCTCGGTCAGTCTGCTGGCGGGCCTCACCGACTCGCTGCTCGACAGCGCGGCCTCGTTGATCAACCTGATCGCCGTGCACTTCGCCCTGCGCCCGGCCGACGAAGACCACCGCTACGGCCACGGCAAGGCCGAAGCACTGGCCGGGCTGGGCCAGGCGCTGTTCATCGGCGTCAGCGCCATCCTCATCGGCCTGCAGGGTGTCGAGCGCCTGCAATCACCACAGCCGCTGGAAGCCGAAGGGGTCGGCGTCGCCGTGATGCTGCTGTCACTGGCACTGACCGTGGCCCTGCTGCTTTTCCAGCACAAGGTGGTGCGTGAAACCGGCTCCACCGCCATCCACGCCGACTCGCTGCACTACCGCTCCGACATCCTGCTCAACAGCAGCATCCTCGTCGCCCTGCTACTGACCCGCTTCGGCTGGCAGCAGATGGACGCGATTTTCGCCATCGGCATCGCCTTCTACATCTTTTGGAGCGCCATCAGCATCGTGCGTGGCGCGATTGCCGTCCTGATGGACGAGGAGCTCCCTGGCGAAACCACCCAGCACATGTACACGCTGGCCACCTCGGTGCCGGGGGTACTCGGTGCGCACGATCTGCGCACACGCATCTCCGGCACGCGCTGGTTCGTCCAGCTGCACCTGGAACTGCCGGGCGAGATGAGCCTGTCGCAGGCCCACGCCCATTGCGTCGAGGTGGAAAAGGCCATCCACGAGCACTATCCACGTGCCGAAGTGCTGGTGCATGCCGACCCGCAGGAAGTGGTCCAGCACTAGTCGCCTCGCCCGAACATTCCCGCTCAGCGCTCAGGCCAAAATTCCAGTCAATAAAAAAGGGGCCTTACGGCCCCCTCGGGAAATCTGTCCGGTGCTGGCGATGTTGTCGCCGCTTTCGTCGCCTGCCTGGTTGGGCAGTGCGGACCCGGGTGCCGGTGCGATCCGGTAGGACCGTCGGCGCCGGCTCACCTGGTTGGGCGAGGCCGGTAGGACTTGTCGTCCGGGCCGTGAAACTGAGATAAAGCTTACGCCTGCGGCACCGAAATAAGATTGCGAAGATTGCTTATCAACTCGACCATTGCGCAATAAATCACTAAAGGAGCACAATTCATCGCAATACAATAACGAGGCGATAAAAAAATGGACAAACTCGACCGTTACGATCTGAATATTCTCGCCGAACTGCAGCGCAACGCCGCTCTGTCCAACCAGGAGCTCGCCGAACGTATCGGCCTGTCGCCCTCACCCTGCTCGCGGCGGGTCAAGCAACTGGAAGACGATGGCTACATCACTGGCCAGGTCGCCCTGCTCGACCGCAAGAAACTCGGCCTGAGCCTGACAGCCTACGTCCTGATCGGCATGGACCGGCACACGCCGGAACGCTTCGAGCATTTCCAGGACGAAATACGCAAATGCCCTGAGGTATTGGAGTGCTGCCTGGTCACCGGGATGGACGCCGACTACCAGCTCAAGGTGGTAGTGCCGGACATGGATCATTACCAGAAGCTGCTACTGGGCACCCTGACTCGAATCGACGGTGTCTCCAGCGTGCGTTCGAGCTTCGTGCTGCAGCAGATTCTTTCCAGCACGCAGTTGCCTTTGCAGCACCTGCGCGACTGAAAGTCGCAGGGTGAAACGGATCATGCCGCGGTCCAAGCCAGGGCGCGTATAATTTTCGCCCTGCGTTTTCCCTGCGAATCACGAGGCCCCATGGAAACCGAACAATTCGAAGCGCTGATGATGTACGTCCTGGTGGGCGGCCTGATGCTGTTCATGTTCTTCATCATCTGGGACCTGGCCAAGAAATCCAAGGCCGGGCGCCTGGGCACTGCCGTGCTGTTCCTGGGCCTGGGCCTGTGCCTGTTCGCCTTCCTGGCCAAGCCGATCATCACCTACATCATCGAGACCGCGCGCGGCATTCACGGTTGAGCGGTATCGCCGAGCCCGTACGATACGTCTGATCGTCTCCAGGCCGCCGCTTCGATGCGGCCAGCTGCCCACTTAAGGAGCCACACATGAGCGCCGCCAATCTGGTGATGCAGAGCTATGGACGCTGCTGCGCCAGCCTCACCTTTTTCGATGATTTTTACCGGCACTTCCTCGCCAGCTCACCGCTGATCCGCGAGAAATTCACCGATACCGATATGCCTGCACAAAAGCAGCTGCTTCGCCAGGGCATCATGAACCTGGTGATGCACGCCCGTGGCATGCCCGATACCAAGCTGCGTGCCCTCGGCGAATCGCACTCGCGCCAGCGTCTGGACATCCGCCCCGAACTCTACGACCTGTGGCTCGACGCGCTGCTGCTGACCATCAGCGAGCACGACAAGGAATGCGACGCGGATGTGCGCCAGGCCTGGCGTGAAGTGCTGAACAAAGGTATCGCCGTGATCAAGGCCGGTTATTGATTCAGGTCATGTTCGCCAAGGCCGCCCCTGCGACAAAACGCCTGATCTCAATCCAGCCTGGCCGCTAACTCACGCCACTGCCCCGGCTGCAGGCCATCGAGCCGCCAGGGACCGATGGCCACGCGCACCAGGCGCAGGGTGGGCAGGCCAACCGCAGCGGTCATGCGCCGCACCTGACGATTGCGCCCCTCGCGAATCACCAGTTCCAGCCAGCTGGTCGGCACGCTCTTGCGAAAACGTACCGGCGGGTTGCGCTCCCATAGCTCGGGCTCGTCCAGGCGCCGTGCCTCGGCCGGCAGAGTCGGGCCGTCGTTGAGCATCACGCCAGTGCGTAACTGCTGCAGTTGCTCCTCACTCGGCTCGCCCTCCACCTGCACCCAGTAGGTCTTCGCCAGCTTGTGCTTGGGGTCGGCGATACGCGCCTGCAGGCGTCCGTCGTTGGTCAACAACAGCAGGCCTTCACTGTCGCGATCCAGACGACCGGCCGGGTAGACACCGGGCACATCGACAAAATCCTTGAGCGTGGCGCGGCCTTGGTCGTCATTGAACTGAGTGAGCACGTCGAACGGCTTGTTCAGGATCAACAGGCGCGGCTGCGCGGGTGGCGCATTGGCCACTCGGCGTGGCGCGGCAGGACGGCGATTGGCAGGAGGACGAGGGCGTGACATGCAACAGGCTTCGATAAAAATGAGCCAAGCAGTGTAACCCACGATCAGCGGCACTGATGGTGCTTCCCAGTTGCGCAGCGGCAGCTAAGCTGCTGACTCAACCTCTGCAATCGGGAGCCTCCCATGAGCAACAGTGCCGAACTCGCTACCTTCACCGGCTGGGCCGCCACGGCCCCCAAGGCGCCACTGGAGCGCCTGAGCTACGACCCCGGCCCGCTCGGCGCCGAAGAGGTGGAAGTAGCGGTGGAATACTGCGGCATCTGCCATTCCGACCAGTCGATGATCGACAACGAATGGGGCAATGCGCGCTATCCCTTCATTCCCGGCCATGAAGTGGTCGGCACCATCGTTCGTCTCGGCGAGCAGGCGCGCGGGCTAAAGCTGGGCCAGAGGGTCGGCATCGGCTGGTACAAGGGCAGTTGCATGCATTGCGGCTCGTGCATGGAAGGCGCGCACCAGCTGTGCCGCTCGGTAAAGCCGACCATCGTCGGCAGCCACGGTGGTTTCGCCGACCGCCTGCGCTCGCACTGGGCCTGGGCTGTGCCGCTGCCCGACGGCCTCGACCCGGCGCTGGTCGGCCCGCTGTTCTGCGCCGGCTCCACGGTGTTCAGCCCGCTGCTGGAATTCGACATCAAGCCCACCGACCGCGTCGGCGTGGTCGGCATCGGTGGCCTCGGCCATCTGGCGCTACGCTTTCTCAACGCCTGGGGCTGCGAGGTGACGGCCTTCACCTCGTCGCTGAACAAGCAGGACGAAGCCAAGCGCCTGGGCGCGCACAAGGTGGTGGCCTCCACCGACAGCGCGGCGATGAAGGCGATTGCCGGCACCCTGGATTTCCTTCTGGTCACGGCCAGCGCCGACCTCGACTGGACTGCCCTGCTCGGCACCTTGCGCGGCAAGGGGCGCTTGCACTTCGTCGGCATCGTGCCCAGCGCCATTCCTGTGCACGTGTTCAACCTGATTCCGCAGCAGAAGAGCCTGTCCGGCTCGCCGGTGGGCTCGCCAAAAACCATGGCGACCATGCTCGAGTTCTGCGCGCGGCACCAGATTCTGCCGCAGGTCGAGCAATTTCCCATGAGCCAGGTGAACGCGGCTATCGAGCATCTGCGCAGCGGCAAGGCGCGTTATCGCGTGGTGCTTGACGCGAGCAAATGACAGCATGGGCGCGGAGCTGGCATGCTCTGCGCCCTGTTTCACTCAGGATACCCGCCATCATGCCGCTGATTCTCGACACACCCACCGATGCCGAACTGCCCACTCTGGTGGAAATCTGGGAGGCTGCCGTGCGCGCCACCCACCACTTCCTGCCCGAAAGCGACCTGCAGGTGATCAAGCCGTTGCTCCGCGAGCAGTATTTCCCGGCCGTGCAATTGACCTGCGCACGCGATGAGTCGGGGCGAGTACTGGGCTTTCTCGGCACCAGCGAAGGCATGGTGGAAATGCTCTTCGTCGATCCGGCCTGCCACGGCCAGGGCGTGGGCAAGCGGTTGATGCTTCACGCGATCGACGAGTTGGGCTCCACCCGCGTCGACGTCAATGAGCAAAACCCGCAGGCCGTCGGCTTCTATCAGCACCTGGGGTTCGTCGTGACCGATCGCTCGCGACTGGACGGTGCCGGCCGCCCCTTCCCGATCCTGCATATGAAACTCGCAACCCCGTAGGGCGGGCTCAGGAGCGAAGCGAACAGCCCGCCGGGCCATGCAAAGGCGCACACCAAGCCCACCAGGAAACGTCCCCCGCCATAGAGTCCACACAACGGCGTACTGCTTCGCGACTACGCCGGCTACCCCAGCGGCCAAGCCGCAACTATCCCCTCCAACGCCCGTTTGAGTTCGACCCTACTGGCTGCCGCCGCGAGGCTGATGCGCACCGCATGCCCCGGATTGGCCTCCACCGCGAACACTTCTGCCGGCACCACCTCCACACCATTCTGCCGACACGCCTCAGCCAAACCAGCCGGCGGCGCACCATCGAGCCACAGATGCGGTGCCACCGCTCTGCCCTGCGGCATGCGCGGCCCGAGCACGCGCGCAGCCAGGCGCCAACGCTGCTGCAGTTCGTCGATCTGCCAGGCCAGGCGCTGTTCGGCGATGCCGCTTTCGATCCATTCACAGCCCAGCGCCAGACTCAGCGGCGTGACCGCCCAACGGGTTGCCTGGGCTTCGGGGTCGATACGTTCGAGCAGCTCCGGCGCGCCGGCGATAAAGCCCAGGCGCAAGCCGGGCGCGACGCTCTTGGACAGGCTGCTGATCAACAGGCAACGCTCGGGAAGCTGAACCGCCAGCGGCGCCTCACTGCCGAGCACGCCGTAGACATCGTCCTCGATGATCCACAAGCCACGGCGCCGCGCCACCTCGGCGATGGCCGCGCGGCGCCCGGCGTCCAGGCTGGCGCCAGTGGGGTTCTGCAAACAGGGCGTCAGCACCGCCACACGGGCGCCAGTGGCACGCGCCTGGCGGTCGAGCTCATCAGGCAGAATGCCGCGTGTATCCATCGCCACGCCGTGCAGTGGCAGACGCAACTGGCGTGCAGCGGCCTTGATTCCAGGCGCGGTATAGCGCTCCACCAGGATCGGCTCGCCCGCCTCGCACAACGCCAGCAGCGCCGCCGAAACACCCTGCTGGGCACCGGCGCAGAGCAGCAGGCCACCCGGCGCCAGCGCCAGGCCACGGCGACGCAGCCAAGTCGCCCCCGCCAGGTGGGCGCGCTCGACCAAGGCTGCCGACGGGTAGGCCTGCAACGCGTCCAGCTCGCCACGTGCAGCCAGTGCGGCAAGACTGGTGGAGAGATCGTGGTTGTCCGGGTCATGCACCGGCACGTTGGTCGACAGATCGATCAGGTCGCCCTGCATGGCTGGTTGCTTGAGCCGGAACAGGCTCGCTTCGCGGCTGCCAGCCAGCACGTAGGTGCCACGGCCAACCTCGCCGGAAACCAGATGCCGCCGGGCCGCCTCGCGGTAGGCGAGCATCACCGTGCTCGGGTTGATGCCCAGCGTCCAGGCCAGTCGGCGCTGCGGCGGCAGGCGTTCGCCAGGCTTGAGCTCGCCACGACCGATGGCCGCAGCAATGGCCTCGACCAATGCCAGGTAAGTCGGTAGAGAGCTGTCTTGAAGATCAGGAAGCCACATTGCTTGCCATGCAATATAAAGATTTACCCATACAATGCGCCGCACTAGCATCCAGGTCAACGCCACCCGGAGCATCCGTCATGTTCGACCTCGCCCAACTGCGCCAGAGCGCGCAACTGGTTCACCGCCATATGGCACCTACGCCGCAATTGAGCTGGCCATTGTTGGCGCAGCGCACCGGCTGCGAGGTCTGGGTCAAGCACGAGAACCACGCCCCGACGGCCGCCTTCAAGGTACGCGGCGGGCTGGTCTATATCGACGCCCTGCTGCGCCGCGAGCCGCAGGTGCGCGGGCTGGTCACCGCCACCCGTGGTAACCATGGCCAGAGCCTGGCGCTGGCCGCGCGAGCGGCAGGCCTGACCATTCGCATCCTGGTGCCGCATGGCAACGCCCGCGAGAAGAACGCCGCGATGCGCGCCCTCGGTGCCGAAGTGATCGAACATGGCCGCGACTTCGACGAGGCCCGAGCCGAGGCCGCGCGCATCGCCGAACGCGACGGCCTGCATTGGGTGCCGTCATTGCATGAGGATCTGGTGCGCGGCGTAGCCACCTACGCCCTGGAACTGTTGGAGGCGGTGCCGAATCTACGCCGGGTCTATGTGCCCATCGGCCTCGGTTCGGGCATCTGCGGGATGATCCGCACCCGCGACCTGCTCGGCCTCAATACCGAGATCATCGGCGTGGTCGCCAGCGGCGCAGACGCTTATGCACGCAGCTTCGAGCAGGGCCGTCTGGTGCAGACCGAACGCGCCGATACGCTGGCCGACGGCATGGCCTGCCGCCAGCCGCAGCAATTGGCGCTGGACATGATTCGCGCCGGTGCCGCGCGCATCGTTCGGGTCGACGACGAGGAGATCCGCGCCGCCATCCGCGCCTACCACGAGGACACTCACAATCTCGCCGAGGGCGCCGGCGCAGCGGCGTTGGCTGCGCTGATGCAGGAGCGCGAGCTCAATGCCGGCCAGCGCGTAGCCGTGGTACTCAGCGGCGCCAATATTGACCGTGCCGCCCTGGCCGAGCTGCTGCGCGACGAGGCGCCGGTCGCGGCCTAAACTCAGACCGTTGCAAGCGGCTCGGAAGGCAAACCTCTGGGCGTCTGCCGTAGCCAGCGAGAAACGCCCCACTCCGCCGCGATCAGTGCCAGCAGAAGGGCAAGCTGAATCAACAAGGCGATATAGAGCGGTTTGAAGACGTGACCGATCTGCTGCTTGAGCAGCCCCAGCAGAAACTCGGCGCGAAACAGCTGCTCGATACGGGCATCCAGCACCTGATTCAACACCTTCTCGTTAAGCCCGCTGTAGCGGGCGGTTTTCTCGACCGCCATCTCGCCAATCGCCTTGCCTAGCAGGCTGGCACGCAGGCGGTCGAGCAGGTCGAAGGCGATACGCTCTGCCATCGATGCCTCGGTACGTTCGGCCGCTTCCAGCAAGCGCTCGTTGCGGACGTACTCCAACGCCAACTGATTGAGCAGCGTCTGCACGCTGACCTCGCGGACCGCCAACGACCCTTGCGCCTCCTGCGCCTCGACATAGGCCTGGAAATCACTCCAGATATCGTCGGCCAACTCCTGCACCAAAGGCGCGTAACTATCGAGATGGCGATTGATCTGCTGCTGGCTGCCATACAACAGCCCACCCTGGAAACCGAGGAAACCTCCGGCCAGCGGCAACAGCAGAAAGTAGAGTTTGAGCAGCCAGTGGTGCCAGCGGTTGTTGCGTGCCAGCCAACCCAATCGCTGCAGCTTGAGCGCCAGCAACAGACCGGCAACCGCACCAAGCATCAGGGCCAGGCCGGTGTAGAGGAAAAGACTGAAAAAGCTGAAGGGTTCCCACAGCGCCGTGAGCAGTAGACGTGCCTGTTCCATGCGTATTGTCTCGTTCGTCCATGACGAGGACGAGTCTAAACCAGAGCAAGGATCAGTGCCGCCAGAGCGTGACCGGACTGTGCGTCAGGCCACGCCCTGCTTAATCAGCGGAACGGCGGCTCGTCGAAGCTGCGCAACTTGCGCGAATGCAGCGAGTTGAGCTGGCTGCGCATCAGCTCCAGCGCGGCGATGCCGATATGCAGGTGCTGGGTCACCGCGCGCTCGTAGAAGGCACCAGCCGCACCGGGCAGCTTGATCTCGCTGTGCAATGGTTTGTCCGATACGCACAGCAGCGTGCCGTAGGGCACCCGTAGGCGATAGCCTTGCGCGGCGATGGTGCCGCTCTCCATGTCCACCGCCACCGCGCGCGACAGGTTGATCAGCGGGCGCTCCTGAGCCCAGCGCAGTTCCCAGTTACGGTCGTCGTAGGTCAGTACGGTGCCGGTGCGCAGGCGCTTCTTCAGTTCGTCGCCCTCTTCGCCAGTGACCAGCTTGGCGGCTTCCTGCAGCGCCTGCTGTACTTCGGCCAGCGCCGGCAGAGGAATGTTCGGCGGCAGCACGCGGTCGAGAATGCCGTCGCGGCGCATGTAGGCGTGGGCCAGCACGTAGTCGCCAATGGTCTGCGACTGACGCAGGCCGCCGCAGTGGCCGATCATCAGCCAGCAGTGCGGACGCAGCACGGCGAGGTGGTCGGTGATGTTCTTGGCATTCGACGGGCCGACGCCGATATTGACCAGGGTAATACCGTGGCCGTCCTCGGCCTGCAGGTGGTAGGCCGGCATCTGGTAACGGTGCCAGACCACGTTCTCGATGATCGCCTGCATCTCGCCTTCGGCCATGCCACGTTCGACCACCACATTGCCCGGCAGCACCATGCGGGTGAAGCGCGAGTTGCCCACCAGCATGTCCAGCCCATGGCGGATGAACTGGTCGACGTAGCGGTGGTAGTTGGTCAGCAGGATCCATGGCTGCACATGGCGCCAGTCACTGCCGGTGTAGTGCTGGATGCGCTTGAGCGAGAAGTCCGTGCGTGCCGCATCGAACAGCGCCAGCGGCAGCGGATCGATGTTCTCCCAGTCGTAGAGGCCATCGGCGGTGCCGTCGGTAGCAGCGGACAGGTCGGTACTGGGAAATACCCGCGCCAGCTCGGCGGCGGTCACACCGCTGCCGGCCAGCTCGTCACCACCTTCAACCACGTACGGGTAGGGAATGTTCTGCTGGCTGCGGCCGACTTCCACACGCAGGGTGAAGTCGTTCATCAGCGGGCGCAGCTGTTCCAGCAGGTATTTGCGGAAGGCTGCCGGCTGGGTCACGGTGATGGCGTAGGTGCCCGGCACCTGCACCTTGGCATAGGCACGCACGGTGGTCGGCACCTCGCCCTGGCACAGGTAGGTCAGGCGCAGTTCGGGATAGCGGAACAGGCAGTGCTCGCTGGCATCCGGGCGGATGCGCTCCTTGAGGTAGCGCTTGAGCGCGTGGCTCAGGGCGCCGGTGGCTTCCTGGTGCAAAGCGGCAAGGCAGTCGACCGCCTCTTCGGGAGTGTGGGCAATGATGAAATCATCTGAGCAGGCTTTCACGGCGCATCTTCCTGACTGAACGTACGCGCCTATCTTGCCTGCATACGATGACGAAAACATAGCGCGCGACGCCCGGCCCGCCGCTAGGCTTATGGCAATCAGCCAGCCAGAGTGCCACCCCATGCTCCGCATCATCACGCCATTGCTACTTGCCCTGTTCTGTTTCGCCGCTCGAGCGGGCGAACTGGACGGCCACTACCGCGCCGTGCTCGACGGCCAGCCGAGCGAGCTGATCCTGCGCCAGAACGGTACGGCAGTGGAAGGCGAGTACGTGGAAGGCAAACAGCTGCGCCTGGCCGTCAAGGGCCAGTATGACGGCAAGCTGCTGCGCGCCGAGATCAGCGACCCGCAATCGGGCCTGCTGCTGGCGAACATGAACGCCAACTACGCCAACGCCATGCTCAACGCCAGCATCGCCGCGCGTAATCCAAGAAACGGCGAAGTACTGGAGCGTCAGGCATTGTTCCAGCGCGAGGCGGCAGTGGCGAAGCCGTCCACGTCAGGCGCTCAGGACCCGAAGCTGGTCGGCATCTGGGTGCACGAAAAGATCATCAACAGTAACGGCGCCGACTTCGCCTCGTTCAACACACTGATGACCCTGCAGTTGAATGCCGACGGCAGCGTCACTCAGTGGAGTCGCTCCGTTGGCGGCGGCAGCGACTGGAACTACGACAGCCCCGGCGAGGTGCAGTACAGCGGCCACTGGGTCAGCCAGGGCAACATGCTGATGGTGCGCCTGGCTGGCGCTGCCGATTATCAGCCTGCTGCCTACTACCGTTTCAGCGACCAGTACCTGGTCACCGAGAGCAATACCGGCAAGTTGATCTGGCAACGCCGCCGCTGAGTGCGCCGATCAGGCCGCCTGATGCAGGCGCACGTTGAACAGCGGCCCCTGGCTGAAGCGCGACAGCGCCTTGGCACCGGCCAGCACACCCAGGTCGATCAGCGGCTCGATCAGGATCACGCTCATGTAGGCCAGGCCGAAGCTGCCCACGGCTGCCAGGTTGTCGCTAGAGAAACCGTGACCGTAGAAGGCCCAGAAAGCGACCCAGGCGACGATGCCACCCTGATAGGCAGTCGACAGCGCCAGCGCCTGCTTGTAAGAAAGATCGACGTACGCGGTACCGGGCGCGACGATGCGCTTGGCCAGCAGGCTAATGCCCCACAGCGGGATCAACAGCGTGGTGACGTTCATGCCGTATTGCGGTAGGTCGAACTGAGCGAACAGCAGGCCTTGCAGCAGCAAACCAGCCGCCAGACCAATGGCGGTGGCACCGGCACCGAACAGCAACAACAGTGTCGAGCCGAGGATCAGGTGCACCTCGGAAACGCCTACCGGGTGATGCGGGAATAGTTCGAAGAAGCAGAACACCAGGACGGTGGTCAGCAGGCTGCGCAGCGCCAGGGCGGCGACACCACCATTGTTGCGGACGCTGTCCAGGGCGAGTTTGGCAGTCAGGCCAAACGCGGTAACGGCTGTTGCGTAGCTGAGCAGAATCTTGGCGCCTTCGACGACACCGGGTTCGATATGCATGCGAGTTCCTTTGCCGCGCCCACCGCGCGGCGATTCGGATGAAGGGTGGGCGAAACGCCCGTTGCCGATGGCAGGTCTCCTGGCTCACGGCTTGGCACTTCGCCCGCCTTCCCGACCGAAGTCAGTGGCATCCGGGCATCGCTCGCCGCTTACAGTTGCGGGGGCAGCCAGGGCATTGGCGACATTCGCCGCACCCTGTTCCCTTTTCATCCGCGTCACATGCGTGCACGCAGAACCATCGGCGGCAAGATTACTCGCCTGCCCAGCTAAAAAACAGCGTGCCGGTGATCACATTTGGGCCTCGCTCAGGTCGACAGAGTCACCACGGCCATGGTCACCGAAGCCTTGCTGTACAGGCGTTTCTGGCCGTGTTCCTCGCCAAACACCTCGGCCTCGACCACTGTCGCCTGGCGCCCGGCCTTGAGCACCTCGGCGCGGCAGAACAACCGCGAGCTGCGCGCAGGTCGTAGCAGGTTGACCTTGAACTCCAGCGTCAGCACCGTCTGCCCTTCGGCCACCAGCGTCGCAGCAGCGGCACCGGCTGCATGATCGGCCAGAGTGGTTTGCACACCGGCGTGGATGAAACCGTTCTGCTGCAAGTGGCGCTGCTGGATATCCAGCTCCGCCTCGACCCACCCCGGACCACAATCAGTGGCACGAATGCCCAGATCGTTGATGAAATTGGCATCGGCGAAGCCTCGCTCGACCAACTCGCGATAACGCGGATGTGCTTGCATGCGGATCTCCGATCAGGCCAGGTGCGGCGTGCTACGCGCCAGCAGCGCCTCGGCGTCGACGCCGCGTGGCAGAGTACCGTAGACCCGGCCACGGCCCTCCAGGCGGCTGGCGATAAAGGCATCGGAGACGGTGGCGTTGCCCGCCTCCAGCAGCAGCTTGGCCTGCAGCGCCACGGCCATGTCTTCGGTAAGCTGGCGCGCGCGGTATTGGATATCGGCGGTATCGGCAAAATCGGCTTTCAAACGCTGAATATGCGCCTTCAGGCGAGCATCGCCGTGGCCGTCGCCCAGCTCGGCGAACAGCGCATCGAGTACGCCGGGCTCCTTGGACAATGCGCGCAGCACGTCCAGGCATTGCACGTTGCCGGAGCCTTCCCAGATCGAATTGACCGGTGCTTCGCGGTACAGGCGCGGCAGGATGGTTTCCTCGACGTAACCGGCGCCACCCATGCACTCGCTGGCCTCGTAGATCATTTCCGGTGCCCGCTTGCAGATCCAGTACTTGCCCACGGCGGTGACCAGGCGGGCGAACTTGTCTTCCTGCTGGTCATGCTGATGGTCGAGCGCTCGGCCCATGCGCATGCACAGTGCCAGAGCGGCTTCGCTCTCCAGCGCCAGGTCGGCCAACACGTTCTGCATCAGCGGTTGATCGGCGAGCAGCTTGCCGCCCACCTGACGATGCGCACAGTGATGGGCGGCCTGGGTCAGAGCCTGGCGCATCAGGCTGCTGGAGCCGACCATGCAATCGAAACGGGTCATGGCCACCATCTCGATGATGGTCGGCACGCCGCGCCCTTCCTCGCCGAGCATCCAGGCGAAGGCGCCGCGATATTCCACCTCGCTGGAGGCGTTGGCCCAGTTGCCCAGCTTGTTCTTCAGGCGCTGGATGTAGAACGCGTTACGCGTGCCGTCCGGGCGGTGACGCGGCAGCAGGAAGCACGACAGGCCCTTGTCGGTGTATGCCAGGGTGAGAAAGGCGTCGCACATCGGCGCCGAGCAGAACCATTTGTGGCCAACCAACTCGTAGCCCTGCCCCGGCCCGCCGAGACCGATGGGATAGGCACGAGTGGTGTTGGCGCGCACGTCGGTGCCGCCCTGCTTCTCGGTCATGGCCATGCCGATGGTGACGCCGGTCTTCTGCTCCATCGGCAGGTTGCGCGGGTCGTATTCGGTGGCGAGGATCTTCGGCAGCCACTGCTCGGCCACGTTGGGCTGCAGGCGAATGGCGGGCACCGCGGCAAAGGTCATGGTCAGCGGGCAGCCGCTGGCCGCTTCGGCCTGGCTGTGCAGGTAGGTGAGACCAGCACGGGCGACATGGGCGCCGGCACGCGGATCGGTCCAGGGCAGCGACGGCAGGCCGTGCTCGACGGCCGTACGCATCAGCTCGTGATAGGCCGGATGGAATTCGACCAGGTCGATGCGATTGCCGTAGCGATCATGACTCTTGAACACCGGCTTGTTCTCGTTGGCGAGAAAGCCGGCCTGCATCAGGGCACCGCCGGCCAGCGCACCATAGGCGCTCAGGCGTTCGTCCGCCCAGGCGCCGTCATAGCGGCGAACCCATTCCTGCAGCGGCAAGTCGAGGCGATAGAGGTTGGCGCCGTCCAGGCTCGGCACCTGGTTGAACACCTCATGGGTTTCGGCGTGCAGGCTGGGTCTCATCGCGTGGGCTCCTCGGCGCCGACGGCGCGCAGGCAGAAGGTGGCAAGGCTGGCGCTGACCTGCGCCAGCTCCAGAGTGGGTTTACCCGCTTCGCGCGCAGCGCGAGCAGGCGGTGAAAGTGGCCCGACCAGGGCCTCGGCAATAGCGCCAACCAGGCAGGCCGCCACCAGGCCGATCGGCTCGACGCGAAACTCGCCGGCTCCGGCGCCCTCCTCCAGCAGGTCGCTGAACAGTTCGGCGTAGGCTTCGCGGTAAAGCAGGCGCTGCTCGTCGACTTCGGGATCGACCGGTTCGGCAATCAGCGCAAAGGCCAGGCGGCGGCTGTGCCAGGCACGGGCAGCGAACTGCTCCAGGCCGTTGCGTAGACGCTCGCTGGCGCTGCCCGGCCCGCGCAGGGCGGCGGCCAGGGCATCGACTTCACGCTGGCTGGCAGCGGCGAAGACTTCGGCGGCAAGCTCGCCCTTGCTGCGAAAGTGGCGGTACAGGCTGCCTGTGGCGATGCCGACATCCTCCGCCAGCGCCTGCATGGTCAGGGCCGCGAAGCCACCAGCACTGACCCGTTCCAGCGCGCAAGCGAGAATGCGCTGACGCTGCGCCTGGTCGCGGTCGATTCGTGCTTCGGTGATGCGGTAGGCCATGGTCTGAATCCTGATTCACTGCCGGTCAGTGAATCAGGATTCAGACCATGGCTAAAGGGACGATCCGGCCAAATCTGCCGCCGAATCGGGAATTCAGCGATCCACATCTGGCCGTCCGTCAGACCGGTGCAGCGCCACCGGAGGCCGCTGCTGGCTGGCACAGCACCCAGTCGTGCAGCAATACGCGCAGCTCTTCGAACTTGACTGGCTTGGCCAGATAGTCGCTCATGCCCGCGGCCAGGCAACGCTCCCGGTCACCACTGTGGCTGTGCGCAGTGATCGCCAGCACCGGTACATCGGTGCAACCAGGCAAGGCGCGAATCGCACGGCAGGTGGCGAAACCGTCCATCACCGGCATCTGGCAGTCCAGCAGCACCGCATCGACGCTTTCGCCGCGCAGCAACTCCAGTGCCTCGGCACCGTTGTCGGCGGTGCGCACCCGATAGCCGAGCTTGAGCAGCATGCCGCGCGTCACCAGTTGGTTGATCGCGTTGTCCTCGACGATCAGCACCGTGCATTGCTGTGCCTGACGTAGCGCGATGCCGCTCGGCAAGCGCTGTGAGCGCGAGACCGGCGCCGACTGCTGTTCCGGCAGGGTCAGCGGTACGTTGAGGCGGAAGCGGCTGCCGACGTCAGGCTGCGACTCGTGGCTGAGGCTGCCGCCTAGCAGATCGACCAATTGACGGCAGATCGCCAGGCCGATGCCCAGGCCGCCGTACTTGCGGGTCATGGAGCCGTCGAGCTGGTGGAAACGCTGATACAGGTCGCCTTCGCCATGGGCGAAACCGATGCCGGTATCACTGACCATCACGCTCAACGGCAGATTATTGCCCTGGCTGCCAGCGCGGCCGACCTGCAGCCTCACACCTCCCTCGCTGGTGAACTTGATGGCGTTGTCCAGCAGGTAGCCCAGGGCCTGTGCCAGCTTGGTGGCATCGCCTTCCAGGGTGTCGGGCAAACTGTCGTCCAGCTCCAGTGTGAAGGTCAGGCCCTTGTCCTCGGCACGCGGCGCGTACTGCGCGCGCAGCCCGTCGAACAGGCCGCGCAGGCTGAATGCCTCTCGCCGTGGGTAGAGCTTGCCGGCCTGCAGCTCGGTCAGGGCAAGGATATCGTTGACCATGCGCATCATGTCGCGCGCCGAGGCAGCTGCGGTCTTCTGGTACTGCTCCAGCTCGACATCCATCTTCACCGTCTGCATCAGCTCCAGCGAGCCGATCACACCATTCATTGGCGTGCGCAGCTCATGGGTGACGGTGGCGAGGAACTCGTCCTTGAAGCGGTTGCTGTCAGCCAGCTCCTGGTTCAACTCCTCGAGCTTGCGCCCGGCCTCCTGGAGGATGCGTGCGCGCTCCTCCTTCATCGCGTTGATGCGGTCTGCCAATGCCAGCGACAGCAGGCTGACCTCCAGCGCCGAGCCGATCTGGCTGGCGTACATGGTCAGAAAGACGTTGGGCAGATAGCCCAGTACCATCAGCGTGTTGACGATGCCGCCGACAAGGAACGCCGTCCAGGCGAAGATGAAGTAGCGCGCCACGCGCATGCCGCGCAACCAGGCCAGGATGCCGGCTGCGAAGATCACCACGGTGAACAGCAATGCCAGGTAGGTGGCCAGGCGCAACGCCGTTGCATAACTGATGCACAGCGCCAGGATCATCACCACGGCCCCACAGGCCATGAGCAACAGCAACAGGCGATCGACCCAGGCGCTGTGCTCGGCGGTGTGCAGGAAGCTGCGCGCGAACTGGCAGCCGAAAAGCGCCGCCGAGCCGATCAAAAAAGGCGTGGCGGCGTTGGCCCACCAGGGGCTGTTGGGCCAGAAGAACTCGATGCCCGCGCCGTTGACCGATATCTGGTAGAGGCCGAACGAGGCGATATAGAGGATGTAGTAGAGGTAGCTGGTGTCGCGCACGCTGAGGAAGATGAACAGGTTGTACACCAGCATCACCAGCAGCACGCCGTAGATGATGCCAAGTACGTAGATGCGACCGGGCTGTTCTTCCAGATAGGCGTTGGGCGCCCACAACGTCAGCGGCGCCTGGATCGAACCCTGGCTTTCCAGACGCAGGTAGATGCGCTTGACCTGCCCCGGCTCGAGGTTCAGCTCGAACAGGTAGTTGTTCTGGCGAATCTGCCGGCTGTCGAACGGCAGCGCATCGCCGGTGCGTTGCGCCAGGGCAAAGCCGCCATGCTTGTCGGGAAGGTAGAGTTCAAGGTGATCGAGCGGCGGGTAGGCCAGTTCCAGCAGCCAGTTGCGGTCGCCCTTCGCCTTCACCGGGCGATATTCAAGATCCAGACGCAACCAGAAAACCGAGCGCGAATAACCGGCATTGAGTACGGGCTTGTCATGCAGGCGGAAGCTGCCCTGCACGGCCGGCGAAGCGACATCATCGATGCTGGCGTCGCCACGTACGTCCTCGAACACGTACATGCTCTGCCCCAAAGGCAGAATGCGCATCTGTTCGTCGAAGGTAACGGCGCCCGCGAGCGAGGAAAAAACGAGGCTCAAGAAGAGCAGGAGCAGCCGGTGCATACGACCCCACGAGCCCTGTCGGACGACATCGGGACCCCATTACCCCATCTGATGATGTCGTCACGCACGGCAGACTTATATTCGAATCGCCCTACTCTAGGGGCTGGCGTAGCGCTTTTCCAGATTCAGGCCGCAGTTCGAGACTCGCCTCCTCAGCACATGCCGCTCAGAGGCGTCGCATGCCAGCTACCTCGAGCCAGTGCCATCACCCAAGCCGTGCAGCGATCAGGTGGCCGTTAGTGATAAGCTCGCGCACCATGAAAATGCCAAACTCCCGCCCCGTAGTGCTCTGCATGTCCGGTCACGACCCCAGCGGTGGTGCCGGTCTGCAGGCCGATATCGAAGCCCTGCTGGCTCAAGGCTGCCACGCCGCCCCGACGGTGACCGCCCTGACCGTGCAGGATACCGTCAACGTCACCGACTTCCGCGTACTCGATCGCGACTGGGTACTGGCCCAGGCCCGCGCCGTGATTGCCGACATGCCCGTGGCCGCCGTCAAGCTGGGCATGCTCGGTTCGGTAGAGATGGTCGAGAACGTGCTCGAAGTGATGAGCCAGCTGCCTGGCGTACCGCTGGTCTGCGATCCGGTGCTGCGCGCCGGCGGCGGCGGTTCGCTGGGCAAGAACGACGTCGGCTTCGCCATGCGTGAACGGCTGTTCGCCGTGTCCACCATTGCCACACCGAACCTGCCGGAAGCACGCATCCTTGCCGAGCTGCCGGAAGGTTCGGCCGACGAATGCGCCGAGAAGCTGCTGCCCTTCATCGAGCACCTGCTGATCACCGGCGGCCATGGCGACGAAGCCGAAGTGCACAACCGTCTCTATAGCCGCGACGGCAGCCGCCACACCTTTACCTGCGCACGCCTGCCCGGCAGCTACCACGGCTCCGGCTGCACCCTGGCCAGCACCCTGGCTGGTCGCCTGGCGCTGGGCGAGGAACTGGTCAGCGCGGTGAAGAGTGCCCTGGACTACACCTGGCGTACCCTGCGCGACGCCGAACAACCCGGCCACGGCCAGTACGTGCCACGCCGTCTGCCTTTGGACTACGGCCAATGACGTCACTGCGCGGCCTCTACGCCATAACCGACACACCGCTGCTGGCCGGCGGCAAGCTGCTGCCCTACGCCGAAGCAGCGCTGATTGGCGGCGCGCGCCTGCTGCAGTACCGCGACAAATTAGGCGATGCCGTGCGCCGCTTCGATGAAGCGCAGGCGCTGGCCGAACTGTGCCGACGCCACGGCGCCACGCTGATCATCAACGATGACCTGGAGCTGGCCGCGCGCCTGGGCGTCGGCCTGCATCTGGGCCAGACTGACGGCTCGCTGGCCGCCGCCCGCGCCCGCCTCGGCAGCGAGGCAGTGATCGGCGGCACCTGCCATGCCCAGTTAGAACTGGCCGAGCGCGCCGTCGCCGAAGGCGCCAGCTACATCGCCTTTGGCCGCTTCTTCAACTCCAACACCAAACCCGGCGCTCCGGCGGCTACCGTGGAGCTGCTGGATCAGGCACGCACGCGCTTTGCACAGCCCATCGTCGCCATCGGCGGCGTGACCCTGGAAACCGCACCCGGACTGATCGCCCGTGGTGCCAGCATGATTGCCGTGATCCACGCCCTGTTCGCTGCGGACTCCGCCCTTGAGGTGCAAGACCGCGCCCGCGCCTTCGCCGCGCTGTTCGATTGATCCCTTTCAGAGAGAACCTGCCATGTCCCGCTCCGAAATCCTCTTCGCCAACGCCCAGAAGCACATCCCCGGCGGCGTCAACTCGCCGGTGCGCGCCTTCCGCAGCGTCGGCGGCACGCCGCTGTTCTTCAAGCACGCCGAAGGCGCCTACGTGGTGGATGAGGACGACAAACGCTACGTCGATTACGTCGGCTCCTGGGGCCCGATGATCCTCGGCCACAGCCACCCGGACGTACTCGACTCGGTACGTCGTCAGCTCGAACATGGCCTGTCCTATGGCGCGCCGACTGCCCTGGAAACCGAAATGGCCGAGCTGGTGTGCAGCCTGGTGCCGTCGATGGAAATGGTGCGCATGGTCAGCTCCGGCACCGAGGCGACCATGAGCGCCATCCGCCTGGCCCGCGGCTACACCGGTCGCGACAGCATCATCAAGTTCGAGGGTTGCTACCACGGCCACTCCGACAGCCTGCTGGTGAAAGCCGGCTCCGGCCTGCTGACCCAGGGCGTGCCGAGCTCGGCCGGGGTGCCGGCGGACTTCGCCAAACACACCCTGACCCTGCCCTTCAACGACATCGCCGCAGTCGAGCAAACCCTGAGCGAAGTCGGCCAGACCGTGGCCTGCATCATCGTCGAGCCGGTGGCCGGCAACATGAACTGCGTGCCGCCGGCGCCGGGCTTCCTCGAAGGCCTGCGCGCACTGTGCGACCAGCATGGCGTGGTGCTGATCTTCGATGAAGTGATGACCGGCTTCCGTGTCGCCCTCGGCGGTGCGCAAGCGCACTACGGCATCACGCCGGATCTGTCGACCTTCGGCAAGATCGTCGGCGGTGGCATGCCGGTCGGCTGCTTCGGTGGCAAGCGCGAGATCATGGGCTGCATCGCCCCGCTCGGCCCGGTCTACCAGGCCGGCACCCTGTCGGGTAACCCACTGGCGATGGCTGCCGGCCTGACCACTCTCAAGCTGATCAGCCGCCCAGGCTTTCACGCCGAGCTGAGCGACTACACCTCGCGCATGCTCGCGGGCCTGCAGGAGCGCGCCGATGCCGCTGGCATCCCCTTCGTCACCACGCAAGCTGGCGCCATGTTCGGTCTGTACTTCAGCGGCGCCGACGATATCGTCACCTTCGCCGACGTGATGGCCAGCGACAGCGCGCGCTTCAACCGCTTCTTCCACTTGATGCTGGACGGTGGCGTGTACCTGGCACCGAGCGCCTTCGAAGCGGGCTTCACCTCCATCGCCCATGGCGACAAGGAGCTGGACATCACCTTCGCCGCCGCCGAGCGCGCCTTCGCCGAGCTGAAAAAAGCCTGATGCAATACAGCACCGCCTTCAGTGATGCGTTGCTGGCACTGGCGTGCGCCGCCTGTGTCTGGCTGATCGGCCGGGCACGTGGGCGTTACGGCGAAGGCGATCAGCCGGCGCTGTTCTGCGCGCTGCTGGGTTTTCTGCTGCCAGCTGCGGCGGCCTGCGTCGGCGTGATCCGCTACGGCTTCGACCCAAGCTGGCAGCCCGCGCACCTGTGGCTCTCGCAGGCCAGCAGCTTTCTCGGCCTGCCCCTGCTCGGCGCTGCGGCATTGGCGTTGGGCCGTGGCTGGGCCTGGAGCCGACCGAACTGGGGGCGAATCCTGCTCGGGCTGTGCGCCTTCTTCGAACTGTTCCGCCAGCTTGGCTACCTGGAGGATTACCGCCTGGCGCTGAACCTGGCCACGCTGGTGCTGATTCTCTATGCCGGCGCAGTCCAATGGCCGCGCCGGGCGCCAGCGATCAGCGCAGCTGTTGTGGTGGGCCTGTTTCTGCTGGCTGGCCTGGCGGTCGGCACCGAGGGCGTGATCGGGCCGCTGCGCCGTATCGACCTGTTTCACGTGCTGCTCACACCGGCGTACCCGCTGCTGGCCTGGCTGCTGCTGAGCCTGCCGGGAAGTGCGAAACGACAGACCGGGTAAAGCCTTTGTAAGGAGCACGCGGTTTATTCCATAATGCGACGGTCGGCACGTTTTGCGCCGACCGGGCACGTCACCCGACCTGAACTGCCGAGGTCCCGTTATCCAGATGAACCGCACCGGCCGCACCCTGTCCCTGGGCTGCCTGTTGCTTTTCCTCCCGCTGTTTGCGTTCGCAGGCGGCAACTCTCTGCTGATCCCCGCCAGCGGCAGCTGCGCCCTGAACGCCGCTCCCGAAGAAATGCCCGATGCACTGGCCAGCTGCCAGGAAATGGCACGCGCCGGCAATATGCAGGCGGCCTATGAGCTGGGCGAGTATTACTACGACGGCAAACGCACCCCACGTGACCTCAAGCAAGCCCTGACCTGGTTCGAGCGCGCGTCGTTACAGGGTCACGCCGAAGCGCAACTGCGCCTGGGCACCATGTTCTTCCGCGGCGAAGGCGTACCGGCCAACAACGTGCAGGCCTACATCGTATTGAAGATGGCGTCGGTCAATGGCTCGGACGAAGCCATGGACAGCGCCGACCTGGTCTCGGCGCAAATGCGTCGCGATGAACTGGAAATCGCCAGCCAGGTGCTGGGGCAGATCTTCCGCAGCTATCTGCTGGAACTGCAGACCGCCGAAGGTCGCTCGCCTTTCGCGCCGCTGCCCTGACCCGTAGGGTGGGCTTCAGCCCACCAAATACACCGCCGGTGGGCTGAAGCGGAACGCCGCCCGGCCCATCCTACAGCTGTAACCTTCCGCTTATTTGTCCGGCATCGGCATGGGGAATGGCATGACATTGCCGCCGCCCTTGGCTTCGCTGATCTTCGCCGTGCCCAGGCGCTCCACTTCGTCAATGCGGATGATCGCGTGCATTGGTACGAAGCTGCGCACCACCCCCTCGAACTGCGCCTTGAGCTTCTCCTCGCTGGGGTCGACCACCAGCTGGCTGCGCTCGCCGAAGACGAACTCCTCCACCTCCAGAAAGCCCCACAGATCGCTCTGGTAGATCTGCTTGGCATACATCTCGTATACCTGGCCCTGGTTGAGGAAAATCACCTTGTAGATGGGATCGCGCTTGCTCATGAAGGCTCGAAGTCAGGAAAAACGGGGCGCGCAGGATAGCACAGCACACCCGAACGACACCGCGCACCAGCAACTGGAATAACATGCAACGCCCATCAAGGATGAACCCCATGCCACGCCATCGTATTTCATACGCCCTGCTGCTCAGCGTCGTACTGGCACTGCCCGCGTACGCTACAGAAAAGGATTGCTCGACAGAGGCGCTGCGCCGCCCGCTGGTCGACGCCCTGGTATCCGGGGGCGATTACGAGACCGCGATCACTCGCCTGGAGCAGGTCAAACAGCGTCAGGATGCCTGTAATCCCGAAATTCTGGATGCCAATTGGTATTGGCTACGCAGCGATCTGTCTTTCAGCTACCTCAAGGCCGGTCGTGAACAGGACTGCATCGCCCTGCTCGCACAGTTGATCGACAACCCGGCCAGCCCCCAGAACATCATCCAGCAGAATCTGGAGGACTCGGGCCGACTGCAGCACGCTCTGGAAACCAACCAGCGGTTATGCACCGCGGCTCATGAGGCACGGCTTGGCGCTTATGCATCGACGCCTTGCCCATACCCCGTAAGCGGCGCACTGGCCAGCGTTGCCACCGCTGCAGGAGGTTGCCTGGCGCTCATGCCTGGCGCAGAAGCGGCAAACTGCCCCCGGCTTGAGCAATGGCAACAGGGAAAACCTATCCGCCAGATTCGCTCCGTAAAGACCGATATCGATAGTCCGTTCGTCGATACGTCGCGCTGCTGCAGCATACAGGCGTTGCGGGTGGCAGAAGATGACAGCCAGTACCGTCTGCGCCTGACCGGTGAAGGGCGCGACTGCTATGGCGGCAGCGCCTACGATCTGATCGATGCCCTCTACCTGTTGCAGGACAACGAGCTGATACCCCAGCGAGATTTTTCGCGCACACGTTGAGCGGTAGCATCGCCCTTGGCACACGCCTATAATGCGCGGTCATTTTTTAACCACCTCAGACAGTGCCATGACCAAGAAGCTCTATATCGAAACCCACGGTTGCCAGATGAACGAGTACGACAGCTCGCGCATGGTCGACCTGCTGGGTGAGCATCAGGCCCTGGAGGTCACGGAAAAACCCGAAGAAGCCGACGTGATCCTGCTCAATACCTGCTCGATCCGCGAGAAGGCACAGGACAAGGTGTTCTCCCAGCTCGGCCGCTGGCGCGAGCTGAAACAGGCCAACCCGGATCTGGTGATCGGCGTCGGCGGCTGCGTGGCCAGCCAGGAAGGTGCGGCGATCCGCGACCGCGCACCCTATGTCGACGTGGTGTTCGGCCCGCAGACCCTGCACCGCCTGCCGGAAATGATCGACGCCGCGCGCACCACCAAGACCGCCCAGGTGGACATCAGCTTCCCCGAGATCGAGAAATTCGACCGCCTGCCCGAACCGCGCGTCGACGGCCCCAGCGCCTTCGTCTCGGTGATGGAAGGCTGCAGCAAATACTGCACCTTCTGCGTGGTGCCCTACACCCGTGGCGAGGAAGTCAGCCGCCCGCTGGTCGACGTACTGATGGAAATCACCTCCCTCACCGAGAAGGGTGTGAAGGAAATCACCCTGCTTGGGCAGAACGTCAACGGCTACCGTGGCGAAGCGCCGGACGGTCATATCGCGGATTTCGCCGAACTGCTGCATGCCGTGGCGGCCCTCGATGGTGTCGAGCGCATTCGCTACACCACCAGCCACCCGCTGGAGTTCTCCGACGCGATCATCGCCGCCCATGCCGAGATCCCGCAGTTGGTCAAATACCTGCACCTGCCGGTGCAATCGGGCTCCGACCGCATCCTCGCAGCGATGAAGCGCAACCACACCGCGCTGGAATACAAGTCGCGCATCCGCAAGCTGCGCGCCGCCGTGCCGGACATCCTGATCAGCTCGGACTTCATCGTCGGCTTCCCAGGGGAAACGGAAAAAGACTTCGAGCAGACCATGAAGCTGATCGAGGACGTCGGTTTCGACTTCTCCTTCTCCTTCATCTACAGCTCGCGCCCGGGCACCCCGGCCGCTGATCTGGTCGACGATACCCCGGAAGAAGTGAAGAAGCAGCGTCTGGCCCTGCTGCAGCACCGCATCAACCAGAACGGTTTCGAGAACAGCCGACGCATGGTCGGTACGGTGCAGCGCATCCTGGTCAGCGACTATTCGAAGAAAGACCCGGGCATGCTCCAGGGCCGCACCGAGCAGAACCGCATCGTCAACTTCCGTTGCGATAACCCGCGCCTGATCGGCCAGTTCGTCGACGTGCACATCGACGACGCCCTGCCGCACTCGCTGCGCGGCACCCTGCTCGATACCGAGACCCTCCACTAAAGACGCAGCCGCCGACACTTTGCGTTGTCGGCGGCCAGCGTTATGCTGCCTTTCCATACCTAGCCAAGTGACGATCACACCATCACCTTGAACGCTTCCCTAGAACCCCATCGTTTCACCCTCGAACCTTTCGAGGCCCGCCGTTTCGCCAACCTCTGCGGCCAGTTCGACGAGCACCTGCGCCTGATCGAAGAGCGCCTCGGCCTGGAAATCCGCAACCGTGGCAATCAGTTCGAGATGCTCGGCGCCGCCGACAAGACCCAGGCCGCCGAAACCCTGCTGCGCAAGCTGTACCGCGAAACCAAAGCCACCGAGCTGTCGCCCGATCTGGTACACCTGTATCTGCAGGAGTCCGGCGTTGAGGAGTTGGTCAACCCGAGCAACCTGCCGCAGGTGACCCTGCGCACCAAGAAGGGCGTGATCAAGCCGCGCGGCGCCAACCAGCAGCGCTATGTCAAGGCGATCCTCGACAACGACATCAACTTCGGCATCGGCCCGGCCGGCACCGGCAAGACCTACCTGGCCGTGGCCTGCGCGGTGGACGCACTGGAGCGCGAGCAGGTACGGCGCATCCTGCTGGTGCGCCCGGCAGTCGAGGCCGGCGAGAAACTCGGCTTCCTGCCTGGTGACCTGGCACAGAAGATCGACCCTTACCTGCGCCCACTGTACGACGCGCTCTATGAAATGCTTGGCTTCGACCACGTGGCCAAGCTGATCGAGAAGCAGGTGATCGAGATTGCGCCGCTGGCCTATATGCGCGGCCGCACGCTTAACAACAGCTTCATCATTCTCGACGAGAGTCAGAACACCACCGTCGAGCAGATGAAGATGTTCCTCACCCGTATCGGTTTCGGCTCCACCGCCGTGATCACCGGCGACATCACCCAGGTCGACCTGCCGCGCGGCACCAAGAGCGGCCTGGCCCACGTCATCGAGGTACTGCGTGACGTGCCCGGCATCAGTTTCACCCACTTCAAGCCCAAGGACGTGGTGCGCCACCCTCTGGTGCAGCGCATCGTCGAAGCCTACGAGCGCCACGACGCGCGCCTGAATGGCAAGGGCGACAGCCACGATGCTTGAGCTCGACCTGCAACTGGCCACTGACGGCCAGCCCCCGGATGAAGCGCAACTGCGCCGCTGGTGCGAGCTGGCGCTGCGCCAGCGCACGGCCGATTCCGAGCTGACCATTCGCCTGGTCGACGAAGCCGAAGGCCGCGAACTGAACCACACCTGGCGACACAAGGACTACGCCACCAACGTGCTGTCCTTCCCCGCCGAGATTCCCGATGGGATTCTCGACATCCCTCTGCTGGGCGACCTGGTGATCTGCGTGCCAGTGGTCGAGCGCGAAGCGGCCGAGCAAGGCAAGGCGCTGGAGGCGCACTGGGCGCACCTGGTGATCCACGGCTGCCTGCACCTGCTGGGCTATGACCACATCGAGGAAGACGAAGCCCTCGAGATGGAAGAACTGGAACGACAATTGCTCGCCGAGCTGGGTCATCCCGACCCGTATGCCGACGACGCCCCCCCTCCTGATAAGGACCCCGAGTAAAACGCCATGAGCGAAGACCGATCGAGCAACGAGCAGAAGTCCTGGTTCAACAAGCTGACCCAGGCTTTTGCTCATGAGCCGAGAAACCGCCAGGAACTGCTGGAAGTCCTGCGTGAAGCCCACCAGAACAAGCTGCTCGACAGCGAAGCACTGGCCATCGTCGAGGGCGCCATCCAGGTCGCCGACCTGCAGGTACGCGACATCATGGTGCCGCGTTCGCAAATGATCAGCATCAAGGCCAGCCAGACCCCGCGTGAATTCCTTCCCGCCATCATCGACGCCGCGCACTCGCGCTACCCGGTGATCGGCGAAAGCCTCGACGACGTCATTGGCATCCTCCTGGCCAAGGATCTGCTGCCGCTGATCCTGCAGGGCGAGCAGCCCAACTTCAATATCAAGGACATGCTGCGACCGGCCACTTTCGTGCCCGAGTCCAAGCGCCTGAATGTGCTGCTGCGCGAGTTCCGCGCCAACCACAACCACATGGCCGTGGTCATCGACGAATACGGCGGCGTCGCCGGCCTGGTGACCATCGAAGACGTGCTGGAGCAGATCGTTGGCGACATCGAGGACGAGCACGACGTCGAGGAAGACGGCTACATCAAGCCGCTGCCCTCCGGCGACTACCTGATCAAGGCGCTGACCCCCATCGACAGCTTCAACGAGACCTTCGACAGCCAGTTCTCCGACGACGAGTACGACACCGTCGGCGGCCTGGTGATGAACGCTTTCGGCCACCTGCCCAAGCGCAACGAAGTCACCGAGATCGGCGAATTCCGTTTCCGCGTACTCAATGCCGACAGCCGCCGTATCCATCTGCTGCGCCTGACGCCGGTCAGCCGCTGAGTCTCAGCCGCCCTTGCCCAGCGAGGGCGGCCGCTTCCCCCCGCGCCATTTCCGCTCTACCCTTGCGCCACCCCGACTCCAAGGATCACCCCATGCTGCAATGGATCACTCGTCCGGGCTGGCCCGGCCACCTGCTCGCCTGCGGCGCAGGCGCCTTGACCACCCTGGCGCTCGCCCCTTTCGATCTCTGGCCACTGGCCGTGTTGTCCATTGCCCTGTTCTATCTCGGCCTGCGCCATCTACGCCCCAGCCAGGCAGCGCTGCGCGGCTGGAGCTACGGTTTCGGCCTGTTCGCCGCTGGCACCAGCTGGGTGTATGTCAGCATCCATGACTACGGCGCCGCCTCGCCAGCGCTGGCCGGCATTCTCACCCTGGGCTTCGTCGCCGGGCTGGGCTTGTTCTTCGCCCTGACTGCCGCACTCTGGGCACGCTGGATACGCCGCAGCGAAGCGCCGCTGGCCGACGCCCTGGCGTTCGCCGCGCTGTGGGTCGCTCAGGAGGTGTTTCGCGGCTGGTTCCTCACCGGCTTCCCTTGGCTCTACGCCGGCTACAGCCAGCTCGAGGGGCCGTTGAGTGGTCTGGTACCGGTCGGTGGCGTCTGGCTGGCATCCTTCCTCATCGCCCTGTCAGCGGCGCTGATCATCAACCTGGAGCGCCTGCGTGCGCACAAGCCACGCTACGTCTGCGCCCTGCTTCTGCTGCTGACCCCTTGGCTCACCGGCCTGGCCCTGAAGGGGCACGAGTGGACCCGCGCAGCAGGCGACAGCCTGACCGTCGCCCTGGTGCAGGGCAATGTCGAACAGAACATGAAATGGGACCCGGCCCAGCTCGACGCGCAGCTCGCGCTATACCGCGACCTCAGTTTCAGCGCCAAGCAGGTCGACATACTGGTCTGGCCGGAAACGGCGATCCCGGTGCTCAAGGACATGGCCCAGGGTTATATCGGCGTGATGGATCGCTTCGCCCGTGACCGCAATAGCGCGCTGATCACCGGCGTACCGGTGCGTCAGTCCAACGAACGCGGGGAGATTCGCTATTACAATGCGATCACCAGTTTTGGCGAAGGCCAGGGTACCTACCTCAAGCAGAAGCTGGTGCCGTTCGGTGAATACGTGCCGCTGCAAGACCTGCTGCGCGGCTTGATCGCTTTCTTCGACCTGCCCATGTCCGACTTCGCCCGCGGCCCGAGTGACCAATCACCGCTGCTGGCCAAGGGGCATCGTATCGCGCCGTTCATCTGCTACGAAGTGGTCTACCCGGAGTTCGCGGCGGCACTGGCGGCGGACAGCGACATCCTGCTGACGGTGAGCAACGATGCCTGGTTCGGCACCTCCATCGGCCCGCTGCAGCACCTGCAGATGGCGCAGATGCGCGCACTGGAAGCCGGGCGCTGGATGATCCGCGCCACCAACAACGGTATGACGGTGATCATCGATCCACAAGGGCGCATCCAGTCCGCCTTGCCGCAGTTCGAACGCGGCGTATTGTATGGCGAGGTGGAGCCGATGCAGGGGCTCACGCCCTACCTGCAATGGCGCACCTGGCCACTGGCGATCCTCTGCGCAATGCTGTTGGGCTGGGCCTTGCTGGCCAGCCGCATGGCCAAGACGGTGTAGGGCGGTCTCGCGAGCGAAGCGAGCAGCCCGCCACCCCTCGGAACGCAGAATCCGCAGGCGGACTGCCTGCGGCGAGTACACCCTACTGCTTACCGTAGACAATGGGATACGCCAACAGCCCGATGGCCTCGTTGAGCAGTTGACTGCTCTGCCAGATCACCCGCGATTCCGGCAGCCAGCCGCCCAGTGGGCGTGCATAGCCGGCGCTGAGATAGCCCATCGGCGCACTGATCACCTCGAAGCCGGCCTGCTCGAAACTCCAACGGGAACGCGGCATGTGCCAGGCCTGCGTAACCAGCACCACACGACGCACGCCCTGCGGCTGCAGCAAATCGGCGCTCAACACCGCGTTCTCCCAGGTCGTGCGGCTCTGCTCCTCCAGCCAACGAATCTCCAGGCCGTAATCGCGCTTCATCGCATCGGCCATCAGTGCCGCCTCACTAGGCGGCTGGCCATAATGCAGGCCACCGGTGGCGGCCATTGGCAGGCCGGATGCGCGCGCCAGGCGAGCGGCATAGCGCAGGCGCTCCAAAGCCATCAGCCCAGGCTGATCGGCTCCACCCCAGCCCGGGTCGTTCTGCTCACGCCCGGCGCCGAGAATCACGATGGCGTCGGCGCGCTGCGCCAGGGTCGCCCATCGCGCTTCTTCCAGCGCCGGCTCACGTTCAAGCAAACCCGCGCTCCACTGCATCACCGCCGGTAGGCTCATCAGCCAGAGCCCTCCAAAACCCGTGACGAAACAGACGCCTGCCAACCGCGGAAAGCGGCGGCGCAACCACCAACCCAGCAGCATCAGCAGAAGCAGAATGCCTGGTGGCATCAGCAGTTGTTTGAGGATGTAGCGAATCGGCATCAGGCACCTCCCGGGCGCCCAAGCCTAACAGCTGATCAGAAAATCAGGCGAGACACCAAGCCCAGCCGCAGTTGCGGTCAATGCGCTCTAGCAGGCTGTTGAAAAACTACCTGCGTTGCCATTACTGCGTTTAAAACAGGCTCGTGCGCGAGTCCGATCAAAATGCTCATTTACAGCTCGTAAAGTCGAGCGCGACTCCGACCGTTTTTCGCCTGTTTTTGTGGGGCCGCCATCGGTATTGCACTAGCTGCCTCGCCTACGTTTTTCAACGGCCTGCTAACGGGAACTGCCGCTGCGAAACAGCTTCGAACCACAAGCCTGGCAGGCTCGCGCATCTTGCCCGCGATGCCAGCTGACTGGCGCACCACAGAGTGCGCAACATAGCGCCTGCCTACGCTTCATCAGGGGTTTGAGCTTACCCAATGGTTTGCCGCCCGCGGACTTGGCGCTACGCAACGGCTGGCGCTGGATCAGCGCCAGCTCCTCGGCAGCCGCGTGCCAACCACGCAGCCAGTGCAGGTCGCGGTTGAGATAGGCGCGAATCAGCTCCAGCTCCGCCGGGCTCAACCCATCGAGCTCAAGTTCGCGTAACGGCTCTGCGTGCAGGCGACTGGCGGTGTCGGCTTCCTCCAGCGCCAGGGCAAGCCTGTGCAGTAGCCGCTCGTAAAGGCCACCACTCCGTTCCGCCTGCCGTGCATCGACCATCAGACACCTCGCAAGCCCTGAAAACTGCGGGCCTTGAATCAAGCTTAGCGAAGGCCGTGCGTGCAGCCCGGCGCCGCGACAAACGGCGGGCGCAGCGCAAACTGGGTTTCCCTCGATAGACGGCGCTCATGTATGCTACGACGTTTTCCGAAAAGCCCCATTCCTTCAGCGCCAGAGCCATGCACGAACAGTACTCGCCCCGTGAAATAGAAGCCGCCGCGCAGTCCCACTGGGACGCGCAGAAATCCTTCGTCGTCAGCGAACAGCCCGGCAAGGACACCTTCTACTGCCTGTCGATGTTCCCCTACCCCAGCGGCAAGCTACACATGGGGCACGTGCGCAACTACACCATCGGTGACGTGATCGCCCGCTACCAGCGCATGCAGGGCAAGAACGTGCTGCAGCCGATGGGCTGGGACGCCTTCGGCATGCCGGCGGAGAACGCGGCGATGAAGAACCAGGTGGCGCCGGCCAAGTGGACCTACGAGAACATCGCCTACATGAAGTCCCAGCTCAAATCGCTGGGCCTGGCCATCGACTGGACGCGCGAAGTCACCACCTGCAAGCCGGATTACTACCGCTGGGAACAGTGGCTGTTCACCCGTCTGTTCGAGAAGGGCGTGATCTACCGCAAGAACGGTACCGTCAACTGGGATCCGGTCGACCAGACCGTACTGGCCAACGAGCAGGTCATCGACGGCCGTGGCTGGCGTTCGGGCGCGCTGATCGAGAAGCGCGAAATCCCGATGTACTACTTCAAGATCACCGCGTATGCCGAGGAACTGCTGAGCAGCCTGGATGAGCTGGATGGCTGGCCGGAACAGGTCAAGACCATGCAGCGCAACTGGATCGGCAAGAGCTTCGGTGCCGACATCGTGTTCGACTACGACGTCGCCAGCATCGGCATCGACGGCCAGCTCAAGGTCTACTCCACCCGTCCCGATACCCTGATGGGCGCCACTTACGTGGCCGTGGCCGCCGAGCACCCGCTGGCCCAGCGCGCCGCCGAATCCAACCCAGCGATTGCCGCCTTCATCGCCGAGTGCAAGGCCGGTTCCGTGGCCGAGGCCGACATGGCCACCATGGAGAAGAAGGGCCTGGCCACCAGCCAGTTCGTCATTCATCCGCTGACCGGCGACAAGCTGCCGGTATTCGTCGCCAACTACGTGCTGTGGGGTTACGGCGAAGGCGCGGTGATGGCCGTGCCGGCACATGATGAACGTGATTTCGAATTCGCCAACAAGTACGACCTGCCGATCAAGCAGGTCTACACCGGCGACGGCAAGGAATACGACGCCAGCACCTGGCAGGACTGGTACGGCGACAAGGCCGGCCTGACCACCATCAACTCCGGCAAGTACGATGGCCTGGACTTCAGCGCCGCCTTCGACGCCATCGTCGGCGACCTGGAAGCCAGCGAGCACGGCGCGCGCAAGACCCAGTTCCGCCTGCGCGACTGGGGCATCAGCCGCCAGCGCTACTGGGGCTGCCCGATCCCGATCATCCACTGCGAAAGCTGCGGCGACGTGCCGGTGCCGGAAGACCAACTGCCGGTGGTGCTGCCCGAAGACGTGGTGCCGGACGGCGCCGGCAGCCCGCTGGCGAAAATGCCCGAGTTCTACGAGTGCAACTGCCCGAAATGCGGCGCACCGGCCAAGCGTGAAACCGACACCATGGACACCTTCGTGGAAAGCTCCTGGTACTTCGCCCGCTACGCCTCGCCGCAATACACCGGCGGTATGGTCGACCCGGCTGCAGCCAACCACTGGCTGCCGGTGGATCAGTACATCGGTGGCATCGAGCACGCCATCCTGCACCTGCTGTATGCGCGCTTCTTCCACAAGCTGATGCGCGACGAAGGCCTGGTGTCGTCCAGCGAGCCCTTCAAGAACCTGCTGACCCAGGGCATGGTGGTCGCCGAGACCTACTACCGCCCCCTGGAAAACGGCGGCAAGGACTGGTTCAACCCGGCCGATGTGGAAGTCGAGCGTGACGCCAAGGCAAAGGTCATCGGCGCCAAGCTCAAGAGCGACGGCCTGCCGGTGGAAATCGGCGGCACCGAGAAGATGTCCAAGTCGAAAAACAACGGTGTCGACCCGCAGGACATGATCGATGCATACGGCGCCGATACCTGCCGCCTGTTCATGATGTTCGCCTCGCCGCCCGACCAGAGCTGCGAATGGTCGGATGCCGGCGTCGAGGGTGCCAACCGCTTCCTGCGCCGCGTCTGGCGTCTGGCTCACGGCCATGTCGCTGATGGCCTGCCGGGCAAGCTGGATATCGCCAGCCTCAACGACGAGCAGAAGGCCGTGCGCCGCGCCATTCACCTGGCGATCAAGCAGGCCAGCAACGATATTGGCCAGCATCACAAGTTCAACACCGCCGTCGCCCAGGTGATGACCTTGATGAACGTGCTGGAAAAGGCCGCCACCGCGACCGAACAGGATCGCGCGCTGGTGCAAGAGGGCCTTGAGATCGTCACCCTGCTGCTGGCACCGATCACCCCGCACATCAGTCACGAACTGTGGCAACGCCTGGGTCACGCCGATGCGGTGATCGATGCACAGTGGCCGCAGGTCGACGAATCCGCCCTGGTACAGGACAGTCTGACCCTGGTGGTGCAGGTCAACGGCAAGCTGCGCGGGCAGATCGAAGTTCCGGCCAGCGCATCCCGCGAGGAAGTCGAGGCCGCCGCCCGTGCCAACGAGAACGTCCTGCGCTTCACCGAAGGCCTGAGCATCCGCAAGGTCATCGTGGTACCGGGCAAGCTGGTCAACATAGTCGCCAACTGATTAAGCTCGGCGCCACAGAGAGTGGCGCCGTGATCCGCCAAGGGGATATGAGAATGATGAAACGGAATCTGCTGGTCATCGGCCTGGCCGGCCTGCTCAGCGCCTGTGGCTTCCAGCTGCGCGGCACCGGCGATGTGCAGTTCGCCCTCAAGGAACTCGACGTCAGCGCACGCGACGCCTACGGCGAGACGGTGCAGCAGGTGCGTGACGTGCTGGAGGACAATGGTGTCCGTGTATACGCAGGCGCGCCCTACAAGCTGGTGATCGCCCGCGAAACCGAGAACCGCCGTAGCGCCAGCTACAACAGCGGCGCTCGTACTGCAGAGTATGAGCTGACCATGGCGCTGGACTACGAGATCCGCGGCGCGCAGGACCTGTTGCTGACCGGCAACAAGGTCGAGGTACAGAATTACTACCAGCAGGACGACAACAACCTGGCCGGCTCCGACCAGGAAGCTGCGCAACTGCGCAGTGAGCTGCGCCGCGAGATGATCCAGCAGCTCACGCAGAACCTGCAGCAGATCACCCCGGCCCAGCTCGACCAGCTGCAGCAAACTGCCGAAGCCCGTGCCAAGGCGGAAGCCGAAGCGCTGGAAGCGGCTCGCCGCACTCGCGAGAGCCAGGTTGCACCGCAGCAATCGCCGATCGAACTGCCGATCCAGTAAGGCAACGGGGCTGCGTTTGCGGCCCCTCGCCCACTCGCCTCATGACATCACCTCGATGAAGCTCGCCCCCGCCCAGCTCGGCAAACACCTGCAAGGCTCGCTTGTGCCTGTCTACGCGATCAGCGGTGACGAGCCGCTGCTTTGCCAGGAAACCGCCGATGCCATCCGCAATGCCTGCCGTCAGCAGGGGTTCGGCGAGCGTCAGGTGTTCAATGCCGAAGCCAACTTCGACTGGGGCAACCTGCTGCAGGCAGGCGCCAGCCTGTCACTATTCGCTGAAAAGCGTCTGCTGGAGCTGCGCCTGCCGTCCGGCAAGCCGGGCGACAAAGGTGCCGCTGCCCTGCTGGAATATCTCGCCCGCCCGCCGGAAGACACGGTCCTGCTGCTGAGCCTGCCCAAGCTAGACGGCAGCACGCAAAAATCCAAATGGGCCAAGGCGCTGATCGACGGCCAGGCGAGCCAGTTCATCCAGATCTGGCCCGTGGACGCCAACCAACTGCCGCAGTGGATTCGTCAGCGCCTGGCACAAGCCGGTCTGAATGCTAGCGCGGACGCAGTGGAAATGATCGCCGCCCGAGTCGAAGGCAACCTGCTGGCCGCTGCTCAGGAAGTGGAAAAGCTCAAGTTGCTTGCCGATGGCAACCAGGTCGACGCCGAAACCGTTCAGGCCGCCGTGGCCGACAGCGCCCGGTTCGACGTGTTCGGCCTGATCGACTGCGCCCTCGGTGGCGACGCTGCTCATGCCCTGCGCATGCTCGAAGGCCTACGTGGCGAAGGCGTGGAAACCCCGGTAATTCTCTGGGCCCTGGCCCGCGAGATTCGCCTGCTGGCCGGCATCGCCCATCAGCAGAGCCAGGGAATCCCTTTGGATAAGGCCTTCTCCAGTGCCCGCCCGCCGGTCTGGGACAAACGACGGCCGCTGGTTTCCAAGGCATTGCAGCGCCATAGCAGCAAACGCTGGGGCCAGTTGTTGCAGCAGGCGCAGCTGATCGACGCGCAGATCAAGGGGCAGGCGCCTGGTGATCCATGGAGCGATCTGGCCATGCTGACCCTGCAGTTGTCCGGGCAGCGGATGCGCCTGTAATTGTTGCTATCTGCCTCCATATAGCCCCATTCAGACCGCAATCTGGACATTTTCCGTACAGCGGCGCATAGTCCGCGCCGTCTGCAGTGGCGCAGACAGCTCGCATGAGGAAACGCCATGAGCAAGAAAGCCGGTAAACGGCCGAACAAGGCCAAATCCATCGTCGCCCAGCCCCTGTTTCGTTCCCGCCAGGAACGACCACAGAAAGGCAAAGGCAGCTACCGCCGTGAAGCCTCCCACAATTGGGAGGCTTCTTGCTTTATGGGTTTCTTCGCTACGCTGGTAGCCCAGAATTCAGTGCGAGCATGCTAAGGTAGCAGCCTGCTTAAACGCCTTGAGATAGACATGCCACACCAGTTTCCGCGTCGCGCCCTGGCCCTGCTTCCTCTCCTGCTGCTGGCGGCCTGCGCCCAGGCCCCGGCGGAGAACCTGCCCGCAGCAACGTCCCCGGCTGCGGCCCAGACATCAACCGAAGAACCGCTGACCAGTTTCGCCGACTGGCGTCAGGCACTGCGCAGCGAAGCGATTGCCGCAGGCATCGACGCGGCGCTGTTCGATCGCGTATTCGCCGGCGTCACGCCTGACCCGGCCGTGCTCAAGGCCGACAGCAGCCAGCCCGAATTCACCCGCCCGGTCTGGGAATATCTCGACGGCGCCGTATCCTCCAGCCGTATTGGTCGCGGCCGTGTACTGTTGGCCCAGCACAGCCTGGTGCTGGAACGCATCGAGCAGCAATACGGTGTCGAAGCCCCGATCCTGGTGGCCATCTGGGGCCTGGAAAGCAATTTCGGCAACAACATCGGCAGCCACAGCGTGATTCGCTCTCTCGCCACCCTGGCGTACGACGGTCGCCGCCAGGGCTTCTGGCGCGTGCAGTTGCTGGCCGCGCTGCAGATACTGCAGAACGGCGACGTGTCCAGCGAACGCATGATCGGCTCCTGGGCCGGCGCCATGGGCCAGACTCAGTTCATGCCAACCACCTACAACCAGCATGCAGTGGACTTCGACGGTGACGGCAAACGTGACCTGTGGGGCTCCTCGACCGACGCACTGGCCTCGGCCGCGCACTACCTGCAGGCCTCCGGCTGGCAGCGCGGCCAGCCTTGGGGCTTCGAGGTGAATCTGCCCAATGGCTTCGACTACGCCCTGGCCGACCCCGATCAGCGCCGCACGCTGGCAGAATGGGCGGAGCTCGGCGTACGCCCGCTGGCGCCGACCGGCGCAGCCGCCAGTGCCCGCGCCAGCCTGCAGCTGCCTGCCGGCCACAAAGGCCCGGCCTTCCTCTTGCTGGATAACTTCCGCAGCATCCTCAAGTACAACAACTCCACGTCCTACGCGCTGGCCATCGGCCTGCTTGCCGACAACCTGCTGCGTCCAAGCGAAGTCAAAGGGCAGTGGCCGCGCGGCGAACGCCAGCTGGGTCGTAGCGAACGCGTCGAATTGCAGGAACTGCTGACCAAGGCAGGATTCGATCCCGGCCCGGCGGACGGAATCATCGGCGCCAATACGCGCAAGGCCATCCGCGCCCTGCAGCTGCAATTGAACTGGCCGGCCGACGGTTATCCGAACGGCGAACTCCTGCAACAGCTGCGCGCTCGCTGAGGCCATGCGGAGCTGACACCCGCCGCGTTTGTCGACAGACGGCCTCAGCGTCTGCATACACCTTCTGTGGTAGACTGGTGGGCGGCCAAAAGCCACCTGCCCACGGAGCCTCTACCGGAGCCCAGATTTCCGATGTCCGACACCTCCTCGCCCAAATCCGTCGCCAGTGGCGAAAAATTCCGCACCGCCCAAGGCATCACCGCGATCAAGGATGGTCAGAAGCGCCGTGCTGCGGCAGAACCCCAGGTTTTTGAACCCAAGCCCAAGTGGCTGCGGGTCAAGGCTCCTGGCGGTAGCCGTTTCGAGGCGGTCAAGCGCAACGTCGGCGAACATCGCCTGAGCACCGTTTGCCAGGAGTCGCACTGCCCGAACATGGGTGAGTGCTGGTCCAACGGCACCGCTACCATCATGCTCATGGGCTCGGTGTGCACCCGCGCCTGCCGCTTCTGCGCCGTGGACACCGGCAACCCCAATGGCTGGCTGGATCTGGAAGAGCCGCAGAACACCGCCAAGTCGGTGGAGCTGATGGCCCTGCGTTATATCGTGCTGACCTCGGTGGACCGTGACGACCTCGAAGACGGCGGCGCCGGCCACTATGCAGCCTGCGTGCGAGCGATCAAGGAAAACACCCCGCAGGTGGTGGTCGAGGCCCTGACCCCGGATTTCGATGGCGATCACCAGGCCATCGAACGCGTGGTCGACTCCGGCCTGGAAGTCTTCGCACAGAACGTCGAGACGGTCAAACGCCTCACTCACGTGGTCCGCGACCCTCGTGCCGGCTACGAGAAAACCCTCAAGGTGCTCGAGCACGCCAAGAAGCACCGCCCCGACGTGCTGACCAAGACCAGCCTGATGCTGGGCCTGGGCGAAACCGACGAAGAGATCATCGAGACCATGGATGACCTGCGCGCCATCGGCGTGGACATCCTCACCCTCGGCCAGTACCTGCAGCCGACGCGCAACCACCTCAAGGTGCAGCGCTGGGTCAGCCCTGAAGAGTTCAATCGCTTCCGTGACATCGGCCTGGAGAAAGGCTTCATGGAAGTCGCCGCCGGCCCGCTGGTGCGCTCCAGCTACCGCGCTGACCGCGTGTTCGAGAAGAACAACCTGGGCCTCGCTGCACCGGTTCCAGTGCCGGGCCAGGAAGTCAACGCCAGCCTCATTCCGGCGCTGAATCTGAACTGACCTCTTCACGACAGACGAAAGGGACGCCTCGGCGTCCCTTTTCGTTGCTGACAGGGCCGTAGGGCGTACCGGGACGCTGGCCGCTCGGAAGCAGTACGCCATTGGAGCTTCAGGTGATCGTCGTGCTGCCAGACCCTGGCGGACTGTTCGCTTCGCTCCTGAGTACGCCCTACGAGATGACAGTTCTCGCAGGATAAACGCAAGGGGCACCCATGGCGCCCCTTTGTTTTTCTACTGTTTAGCGAAATCCCAACCTGTCGCGCAGCGTCTTCTCCAGCCGTTGTGCCACCTCGTCGAGCGCAGGCGGCGCTTGCAACAAATCACGCATCTGCACCATCTTCAGCCCGGCATAGCCACAGGGGTTGATGCGCTGGAAGGGCGTCATGTCCATATCGACATTCAGCGCCAGGCCGTGGAACGAGCAGCCACGACTGACTCGCAGGCCCAGGGACGCGATCTTGTCACCTGCCACATATACACCTGGCGCATCCGCCTTGGGCGCAGCCTCGATGCCATAGCCAGCCAGCAGATCGACCAGGCTTTGCTCCATGGCCGTGACCAGCTCACGCACGCCAAGATCGAGGCGACGCAGATCGAGCATCAGATAGGCCACCAGTTGGCCAGGGCCGTGATAGGTCACCTGGCCGCCACGCTCGACCTGAATCACCGGGATATCACCGGGCGCCAGCAGGTGCTCCGCCTTCCCAGCCTGGCCCTGGGTGAACACCTTGGGATGCTGCAGTAACCAGATTTCATCCGGGGTCTGCGCGTCGCGTTCGGTGGTAAGACGGCGCATGGCCTCCAGCGTGGGCTGGTAGTCGACCAACCCGAGGTGACGAACGACTAGCTCGGGCATGAGGATCACAGCACCATGTGCACGCGACCGGTCGCCCGAAGGTCGACGTGAATCGCCTGCAGTTGCTCGACGCTGGTCGCGGTGATTAGCACCTGAACGGAGAGGAAGTTGCCATTGCGGCTATCCCGCATCACCAGGGTCGAGGCGTCCAGGTCCGGGGCGTGACGCTGGATCACTTCGATCACCAGGTCAGAGAAACCATCGCCGGCAGTGCCTATTACCTTGATCGGGTAACGCTCGCAGGGGAACTCGATTTTGGGTGGTTGAACGTCGGTATCGGTCATGTCATCACCGGGCTCATGGCCCGTCCAGAAAGGTCCGCCACGAATTGGAGCGGACTGGATAAGTCAGGCGCCTCGACGAGGCGGTCAATACAAGGTGGCTAAATGAAACGGCGGAGCAGCACCCTTTACAGTACGTAAATGGGCCCTGCTCCGCCGTTTTCAATGCTCAGCGACAATGTCGGTCGCTGCTGGCGTCTCCGGTCAGTTGAACAGACCGAAGAAGAACAGGCGGATGCTGTCCCACAGACGACGCAGCAGGCCGCCCTCTTCTACCGACTGCAGCGCCACCAGATCAGTGCTGCGCACCACTTCGTCACCCAGTTTGACTTCGACCTTGCCGATCACGTCACCCTGCTGGATCGGTGCTATCAGTTGCGGATTGAGCGTCATGCTCGCCTGCAATTTTTCCAGTTGGCCCTTGGGCATGGTCATGGTCAGGTCTTCGGCCAGGCCGGCCTTGACCTGATTCGTGGCGCCTTTCCACACGGTGGCCTGGGCCAGCTCGGTACCTTTCTGATAGAAGGTGCGGCTTTCGAAGAAGCGGAAACCGTAGGTCAGCAGCTTCTGGGTTTCCGCTGCACGGGCCTGCTCGCTGTCGGTACCGAATACCGAGGTGATCATGCGCGCACCATCGCGCACGGCCGACGCCACCAGGCAGTAGCCGGCCTCGGAGGTGTGGCCGGTCTTCAGGCCGTCGACGGTACGGTCACGCCACAGCAGCAGGTTGCGGTTGGGCTGCTTGATGTTGTTCCAGAGGAACTCCTTCTGCGAGTAGATCGCATAGTGCTCGGCGTCCTCGTTGATGATCGCGCGGGCCAGAATTGCCATGTCATGGGCGCTGGAGTAGTGCTCAGGATGCGGCAAGCCGGTGGCGTTCATGAAGTGGCTGTTCTTCATGCCCAGGCGCTCGGCAGTGGCATTCATCATGTCGGCGAAGGCATCTTCGCTGCCGGCGATGTATTCGGCGATGGCGATGCTGGCGTCGTTGCCGGACTGGATGATAATGCCGTGCAGCAGGTCGTCGACCGTGGCCTGGCTGTTCAGCGGCAGGAACATGGTCGAGCCACCGGAAGCCGCACCGCCGGTGCGCCACGCGTGCTCGCTGATGGTCACCAGATCCTGCTCGCCGATCTTGCCGTTGCGGATTTCCAGGGTGGCGATATAGGCGGTCATCAGCTTGGTCAGGCTGGCTGGCGGCAGACGCTGGTCAGCATTGTTCTCGACCAGGACATTACCGCTGGCGGCGTCCATCAGAACGTAGGATTTGGCGGCCAGTTGCGGCGCCGCAGGCACCACCTGCTGGTTGGCCATGGCGAGTGGCGCGGCCAGAAGGGTAAGAACCAGTGAAGCACGTTGCACGAAGCTGGTGATGTTCATCCGTCTCTCGAAAATCGTTGCATGGGTTGTACGGCCCCAAGGGGCCATCTTTCGACTCGCCAGCAGGCAAGCCTCGGATTAGTCCGGCAAAAGCCGGTTAAGTTGCCATCAGTCGGCGCGGACCAGCGTGGGCTGGCCAAGGTTGGCCAGGCGCACGCTGCTCTGTAGCTGCTCAGCCTCGCCCTGATTGCTGATCGGCCCCATTCGGACCCGATGCAGAATCTGCTGGTCGCGTACCACTGAGCTGATGAACACCGGCACACTGCTGGTCTGGGTCAGCTTGGACTTGAGCAGCTCCGCAGCGTCCGGATTGGCGAAGGCTCCCACCTGGAGATACAGGCCAGAGGCTCCGAGTGAATCGTTTTTTTTTGCGTCGATCTGTACCGGCACCACCGCAGCGGCGTGCTGGGCAGGTGGCGGCGCATAGTGCTCGACAACCTGCGGTGCAGGCTGCGCGACTGGCTGGGCAACGGCGGCCTTGGCCGGCTGGTTGTTGGCCAGCACCAGCGGCACCGGGCGGCCCTGCTGCGCCCACCACTCGTGAGGGTCGATGCCTTCGACCTTGACCCGTGCAGTGCCCTTCTCGGCATAGCCGAGTTTCTTCGCCGCAGCGAAGGACAGGTCGATGATGCGGTCGGAGTAGAACGGACCTCGGTCGTTGACCCGCAGGATCACGACCTTGCCGTTCTCCAGGTTGGTGACGCGCACGTAGCTGGGCAGCGGCAGAGTCTTGTGTGCCGCGGTCATGCCGTAAAGGTCGTAGGTCTCGCCGTTGGCCGTGGCCTGGCCGTGGAACTTGGTGCCATACCAGGAAGCCGGACCGACCGCCTGATAGCGACGGGCATCCTGAATCGGGTAGTACTGCTTGCCAAACACCACATAGGGGCTGGCCTTGACCGGCCCGTAATGCGGCATGGGAATGGCGTCCTGAATCTTCGAGACGTCAACGTCCCACCATGGCGCGCCATCGCGATGCGGACGGTTGAAATCATCCGGGCCGGAGATACCGGCCGACTGACCAGGCGTTACCGCAGACTGCGGTGCCCGATTGGAGGAGCAGCTCGCCAGCAACAGCGCTGCCGTTACGCAGGCTGCCAGCGGCAGCAGTTTGGACGCACTCATCGATTACCCCGTGCTTCGACCAGTAGCTCGGCCAGTTGATTGACCGCCATGGCATACATCACGCTGCGATTGTAGCGGGTGATGGTGTAGAAGTTGGGCAAACCGAACCAGTATTCGTCGCCTTCGGCACCTTCCAGACGAAACGCCGTCACCGGAACGTCTTCGGCCAGCTCGTCCTGGCTTTTCCAGCCCAGCTCGCGCAGCTCGGCGACGTTCTTCACCGGGTCCAGGCCCTGGGTCAGGCCTTCGTCGACACGAGCTCCGCTGACCTCGACGCGGCTGGCCACCTGGCCACCGGCCTGCCAGCCGTGACGTTTGAAATAGCTGGCAACACTACCGATGGCATCGGTCGGATTGCTCCAGATGTTGATGTGGCCGTCGCCGTCGAAGTCCACGGCGTAGGCGCGGAAGCTGCTCGGCATGAACTGCGGCAACCCCATGGCACCGGCATAGGAGCCCTTGAGCGAAAGCGGATCGACCTGTTCCTCACGAGTCAGCATGAGGAACTCGCGCAGCTCCTTGCGGAAGAACGGCGCGCGCGGCGGATAATCGAAGGCCAGGGTCGACAATGCGTCCATGACCCGCCAGCTGCCGGTGTTGCCACCGTAGAAGGTTTCCACGCCAATAATGGCGACGATGAATTGCGGTGGTACGCCGTACTCGGCCTCGGCTTTCTCTAGAGCAGCCTGGTTCTTGCTCCAGAACTCAACACCCTGGGCGATACGCTTGTCGGTGATGAAGATAGGCCGGTATTCCTTCCAGGGTTTGACCTTCTCAGCCGGACGCGAGATAGCGTCGAGAATCGCCTGCTTGCGCTCGACATCGGCGAACAGGGCATACAGTTGCTCGCTGGCGAAACCGTAGTCACGGGTCATTTCCTCGACGAACTCGGTCACCTGCGGCGAGTCCTGGTAATCCGCCGCCAACGCCTGGGCGCCGGTGCCGAGCATGCCGGCGATGCCGACTCCGATGAACGTACGAGCAGCCCAACTGCGCAGAGAATGCATTAACTCAAAACCCCCAAATCAAACCTGGGCGATCCACTTTCTGTGGGTGTGGATCGCCATCAATATCCCGAAGCCTGACAACAGCGTGACCAGATGGGTTCCGCCATAACTAATGAAGGGCAGCGGCACCCCAACCACCGGCAGCAGCCCGCTGACCATGCCGATGTTGACGAATACGTAGACGAAGAAGGTCATGGTCAGCGCCCCGGCCAGCAGCTTGCCGAACAGCGTCTGCGCCTGGGCGGTGATCACCAGGCCGCGCGCCAGCAGCAGCAGATAGAGCAGCAACAACAGACAGACGCCAACCAGGCCGAACTCCTCCGCGAGCACGGCAATAATAAAGTCCGTATGGCTTTCCGGCAAAAAATCCAGGTGCGACTGAGTACCCAGTAGCCAGCCCTTGCCCAGCACGCCGCCGGAACCGATCGCTGCCTTGGACTGGATGATGTTCCAGCCCGACCCCAGCGGATCGCTCTCGGGATTGAGGAAGGTCAGCACGCGGCGTTTCTGGTAGTCATGCATGACGAAGTACCACATGCCCACCGCGACCGGCACCACGGCAGCGGCGGCGCCGATGATCCAGCGCCATTGCAGGCCGGCCATGAACACCACGAATGCGCCCGAGGCGAGGATCAGCAACGAGGTGCCCAGGTCCGGCTGCTTGACGATCAGTACGAAAGGCACACCGATCATCGCCAGGCTGATGACGATGTGCTTGAAGCGCGGCGGCAGGTTGTGCCGCGACAGGTACCAGGCGATGGTCATCGGCATGATGATTTTCATCAGCTCCGACGGCTGGAAGCGGATCACCCCGGGGATATTGATCCAGCGTGTGGCGCCCATCGCGGTATGGCCCATGACCTCCACCACCATCAGCAGCGCGACGCCTATCACGTAGGCAAGAGGTACCCAGCGCGCCATGAAGCGCGGGTCGAACTGGGCGATCACCACCACCGCGAGCATGCCGATGCCGAACGAGGACGCCTGCTTGAGCAACAGGTCGATGTTCTTGCCACTGGCCGAATAAAGGATGAACAGGCTGCCAGTGCCGAGAATCAGCAGCAGTAACAGCAGCCAGCCATCGATATGCATGCGCTGCAACAGGCTGGCGCGACGACGCAGTACGTCCTCGTCGGACAGGGTACGGTCGAAATTGCTCATCATCGTTGGCTGACCTCGGCAGGCTTGGGCATCGCGAACTCGGCCTTGAGCTGACCGGTTTCCTTGTCCAGCAGCCAGGCGTCCATGACCTGCTTGACCACTGGCGCGGCGACGCCAGAGCCGGATTCCCCGTTCTCCACCATCACCGCGACGGCGATCTGCGGGTTGTTCGCAGGCGCAAAACCGATGAACAGCGCGTGGTCGCGGTGGCGCTCCTGCACCTTGTTGCGGTCGTACTTCTCACCCTGCTTGATCGCCACCACCTGCGCCGTGCCGCTCTTGCCGGCGATGCGATAGACCGAACTGTCGCCGACCTTGCGCGCGGTTCCGCGTGGGCCATGCAACACCTCTTCCATGCCATGGATGCCGTAATCCCAGAACTTCGGGTCACGCAGGACGATGTCGGGCATCGGATTGGGGTCCACGGGCAGACGACCATCGACGCTCTTGGCCAGGTGCGGGCGAATCCACTTGCCACGCGTGGCCATCAATGCGGTGGCCTGCGCCAGTTGCAGCGGCGTGGTCTGCATGTAGCCCTGGCCGATACCGAGAATCAGCGTCTCGCCGGGATACCAGGGCTGGCGATAGCGTGCCCGTTTCCAGTCGCGCGACGGCATCAGGCCGGCGGTTTCCTCGAACATGTCCAGCGCCACGCGCTGGCCGAGGCCGAAGCGGCTCATGTAGTCGTGCATGCGATCGACGCCCATCTTGTGCGCCAGATCGTAGAAATAGGTGTCGTTGGAACGGGCGATGGCCAGGTTGAGGTCGACCCAGCCGTCACCGCTACGGTTCCAGTTGCGGTATTTGTGGCTGTGGTTGGGCAACTGATAGAAGCCAGGGTCGAACACCCGCGAGGTGGGCGTGACCACCCCGGCATCGAGGCCAGCCACGGCCACCATCGGCTTGATGGTCGAGCCAGGCGGGTAAAGGCCGCGCAGTACCCGGTTGTACAGCGGCTGATCGATGGAGTCGCGCAACTCGCCATAGGCCTTGAAGCTGATGCCGGTGACGAAGGGGTTGGGATCGAAGCTGGGCTGGCTGACCATCGCCAGCACTTCGCCATTGTTCGGGTCGATAGCCACCACCGCGCCACGACGACCACCCAGGGCTTTTTCCGCGGCTTCCTGCAGGTTCACGTCGAGGCTGAGGACGATGTCCTTGCCCGGTTTCGGATCGACGCGGTTGAGTACGCGCAATACGCGGCCACGGGCGTTGGTCTCGACCTCTTCATAGCCGACCTCGCCGTGCAGTTCGTCCTCGTAGAAGCGCTCGATACCGGTCTTGCCGATATGGTGCGTACCGGCATAGTCGGTCGGGTCGAGGCGCTTGAGCTCCTGCTCGTTGATACGCCCAACATAGCCGACCGAATGAGCGAAATGCTCCTGCTGCGGGTAATGCCGCACCAGCTGCGCAGCCACCTCGACGCCCGGCAGACGGAACTGGTTGACCGCGATGCGGGCGATCTGCTCCTCGCTCAGCTCGAACAGGATCGGTACCGGCTCGAACGGGCGCCGCCCCTGGCGCACGCGGCGTTCGAACAGCGCACGCTCATCCTCGCTAAGCTCCAGCACCTCGACCACGGTGTCGAGCACGCTGAGCCAGTCACCGGCACGCTCACGGGTCACGGTCAGGCTGAAGCTGGGACGGTTGTCGGCGATGATCACGCCGTTGCGATCGTAGATCAGCCCACGGGTTGGCGGCAGAGGCTGCACGTGGATGCGGTTGTTTTCTGCCAGCGTGCTGTGATGCTCGTACTGGATCACCTGCAGGTAGTACATGCGCATGATCAGCACGCAGGTCAGCAGGATGATCACCACGCCGCCGACGAGCACCCGGCGCTTGACCAGGCGAGCGTCCTTTTCGTGATCCTTGAGGCGAATCGGCTGCGGCATGACTACTTGATCACTTGTGGTACGGGTGACCGGACAATACGGTCCAGGCTCGGTAGATCTGCTCGCCAAGCAGGATGCGCACCAGCGGATGCGGCAGGGTCATCGGCGACAGCGACCAGCGCTGCTCGCTGCGCGCGCAAACCTCCGGCGCCAGCCCTTCCGGGCCGCCGACCATGAGGTTGACGTTGCGTGCATCGAGACGCCAGCGGTCCAGCTCCGCCGCCAGTTGCTCGGTGCTCCATGGCTTGCCATGGACCTCCAGCGTGACGATACGTTCGCCGGGTTGCACCTTGCTCAGCATGGCCTCGCCCTCCTGACGGATCAGGCGGGCGACATCGGCGTTCTTGCCACGGGTGTTGAGGGGAATTTCCACCAGTTCCAGCGGCAACTCGGCCGGCAGGCGCTTGACGTACTCCTGCCAGCCCTCCTCGACCCAACGCGGCATGCGCGAACCGACGGCGATCAGTTTGATCCGCACGGCTTGCGCTTACTCTGCGCTGTGCTGGGCGCGGCTCTGCTCGGCGCCCTGCCACAGGCGCTCGAGGTCGTAGAACTGGCGCGCGGTCGGCAGCATCACGTGCACGACGATGTCCCCGAGGTCGAGCAGCGCCCATTCGCCGCTGTCCAGACCTTCGCTACCGATCGGGCGTACACCCTGTTCCTTGACCTTTTCCAGTACGTTTTCCACCAGTGACTTGACCTGACGGCTGGAGCTACCGCTGGCGATCACCATGAAATCGGTGATGCTGGTCTTGTCCTTGACGTCGATCACGGTGATGTCGGTCGCCTTGATCTCTTCCAGCGCCGCCACGGCGATCTTGACCAGCTCGTCGCTGGGCATGTTCTGCTTACTCATAAAAACTCATTTGCCTCGTGTAATGGACGCCAGCGCACATGCATGGCGTTTCAAGCATTGGGCGCACGGTACAGATCGTGCGCCTGGATATAGGCCAGTACCGCATCCGGCAGCAGATAACGCGCCGAGCGGCCAGTTGCCAACAAGTGGCGAATCTGCGTGGCGGAAATCGCCAACGGAGTCTGCCAGATGAAACTGATTTGCCCGCCTGCACCCACCAGGCTCAACGGGTCGCTGACACTGCGCGCGGCCAGCAGATCGCGCAGCGCCTCCGGCGCTTCACTGTCGGCATCCGGCCGTTGCAACACCAGCAGGTGACAGTGCTCGAGCAGCTCCTGCCAACGATGCCAGCTCGGCAAACCGCAGAAGGCATCCCAGCCCAGCAGCAGGAACAGCTGATCGTCCGCTGCCAGCTCGGCACGCACCGACTCCAGCGTGTCCAGGGTGTACGACGGTTTGTCGCGGCGCAGCTCGCGGTCATCGACCGTCAGCCGCGTCTCGCCTGACACCGCCAGTTCGACCATGGCCAGACGCTGTTCCGCCGTCGCCTGCGGCGTGTCGCGATGCGGCGGTCTGGCGCTGGGGATCAGCCGCAGCTCGTCCAGCGCCATGAATTCGGCCACCTCCAGCGCGGCACGCAGATGCCCGATGTGTACCGGGTTGAAGGTACCGCCGAGCAGGCCGATGCGTCGGGCGCCGATCCGTTTCATTTATGTACGAATGTGTCCGTCGCCGAAGACCACGTATTTCTCGCTGGTCAGGCCTTCCAGGCCGACCGGGCCACGTGCGTGCAGCTTGTCGGTGGAAATGCCGATCTCCGCCCCCAGGCCGTACTCGAAACCATCGGCGAAGCGGGTCGAGGCGTTGACCATCACCGAGGAAGAATCCACCTCGGTGAGGAAACGCCGCGCATCGCTGAAGTTCTCGGTGATGATCGAGTCGGTGTGCTGCGAGCCGTAATGATTGATGTGCTCGATGGCCGCATCCAGCGAGTCGACGATGCGAATCGCCAGGATCGGCGCGTTGTACTCGGCGAACCAGTCGTCCTCGCTCGCTTCCAGCACATCGCCGCCGAGCAGCTCGCAGGTGGCGGCATCGCCACGCAGTTCAACGCCCTTGTCACGGTAGATGGCGGCCAGCGGCGGCAGCACGCGTGCAGCGACAGCCTGATGCACCAGCAGGGTTTCCATTGCATTGCACGGCGAGTAGCGCTGGGTCTTGGCGTTGTCACAGACGCGGATGGCCTTGTCGAGGTCGGCGGCGACGTCGACATAGACGTGGCAGACGCCGTCCAGATGCTTGATCACAGGCACCTTGGCATCGCGACTGATGCGTTCGATCAGGCCCTTGCCGCCGCGCGGGACGATCACGTCGACGTACTCCGGCATGGTGATCAGCTCACCGACGGCAGCGCGGTCGGTGGTTTCCACCACCTGCACGGCAGCTGCCGGCAGGTCGGCCTTCGCCAGGCCCTGCTGGATGCAGCGGGCAATCGCCTGGTTGGAGTGAATGGCCTCGGAGCCGCCACGCAGGATGGTGGCGTTGCCGGACTTCAGGCACAGGCTGGCGGCATCGATGGTCACGTTCGGCCGCGACTCGTAGATGATGCCGATCACCCCCAGCGGCACACGCATCTTGCCGACCTGGATGCCGGACGGCAGGTAGCGCATGCCCTGAATCTCGCCGATCGGATCGGGCAGGGTCGCCACCTGGCGCAGCCCTTCGATCATGCTGTCGATCACCTTCGGCGTCAGCGCCAGGCGGTCGACCATGGCCGGTTCCAGACCGCTGGCACGGGCGGCGGCCAGGTCCAGTTCGTTGGCGGCAGTCAGCTCGGCGCGAGCGGCGTCGAGGGCATCGGCGGCAGCGTGCAGCGCGCGATTCTTCTGCGCGGTGCTGGCGCGGGCGAGCACCCGCGAAGCCTGGCGGGCGGCCTGGCCCAGGCGGGTCATGTAGTCGTGCACGGACTCGGTCATGGCGGCGGAGGTCTGGCAGTTGGAAAAAGGGGCTGATTATAGCCGGCTCACAAGGCTGCGCCCAGCGGCGTCTGGCAAGCGGTAGACGGCGCGTCCGACAATGCCTCGCGGTAACGCTCGCAGCCGCACCACAGAGGCGCCCGAGCCGCAACGGTTACACCCGCAAGCCGGGGCCGCCCGAAGGTTGGGTAAACAAATCGCCCTCTGATGTTTACCTTGCAATCGAGGTCTTGCCGAACTGCGAGACGGCGCTGCGTGCCGCCCCACCCAGAAGAACAACAACAGACTGGAGTGCCCCCATGCGTTACCGCACCGACTACAGCGCCGCCTTGCTCGCCAGCCCGCCCGAGGTAATCGAGATCGGCGGTTGGCGCCTGCATTACCAGGCCTATTCCAGCCGCCAACGCGATGCGCGCGCGCCGGTACTTATGCTCGGCGGCGCCTTCCAGAGTTTCCGTTCGTTCGCTGCCGAAGTGGACGAGTTGCTGCGCGAACATCCGGTGATCCTGCTCGACCTGCCCAGCCAGGGCGGTAATCTGCAGCTGGCCCCCGAACTCGGCCTGGAGCAGTTGGCCGACCTGATCGCCGCCTTCGCCGAACAACTGCAATTGCCGCCGTTGATGCCGATCGGCCTGTCCTATGGTTCTGCCCTGGCCGCCCTGTTCGCCGCCCGCCATCCGCAGCGCTGCGCGCGCCTGCTGCTGGCCGGCATCACCGCCTTCGGTCGCCCTGGCGCACGGAGGATGCTGGAGGAAGGCCTGGCCCTGCTGGCCGAAGGTCGTAATGGCGAGTTTGCCCAAGGTGCCCTGAGCGGCCTGCTCAATCCGCTGCAACTGCAGGCGACCGGCATATCACCGGTATTCCGCAAGGCACTGCTGCGGCAAATCCAGCGCCTGTCCCCGAACGAGGTCGAGCGTTATCGGCAAAACAGCCAACGCCTCCTGGCCTTCGGCGGCTTCAGCCAACATCCCCAATGCCCGACCCTGGTACTGGCCGGCGAACACGACCACTTCACCCAACCCTGGGAACACGCCCAATTCGCCGCAGCCTGTGCCAGCGCCGATTGCGTGCTGGTCCACCGCGCCGACCATCTCGCCCAGTTCGAACAACGCGAAGCCTGCGCCACACTCTATCGCCCCTTCCTCGAAGGGCGCCCACTGCCTCTGCGCAGCCATGGCAGCACACGCCTGCACAGCGAGCAGCTATTGCAGCTGGAGAAACGCTGCGAGCCGCGCCTTGCTCCACGCCAGCGCCAGGCGCTGCTGCACCATGTCGACGGCCAGCAATGGACGGTGGAGCTGAGCGAGCTGGGCTTCTTCGGTGGCTTGCTGCAAGGCGATCTGCCCCGGGATCTGCCGACACGCGGCTGGCAACTGGGCCTGGCGGACCTACCGAGTCAATCTCTGCTGCCACTGCGACGCGATGAAAAAGGATTGGCCTTCGTCTTCCCGCATACCGATGCCAACGCCAGCCTGGCGCTGGCCGATCGTATCCATCCGGCGCCACTACCAGCGGTAGCCTGTGCCTAGGAGCTGCGGCGCATCCTAAGTCCGCGCCTGAATCACTCGCACCAGCCCCGGTAAGCGGGCCGGTGGCAGGCCAAGGCTCACTGCATCGGCACTGGGGTCGAGCACCTGCACCTGAGCGAAGCCGCAACGCCGGAAGCCCGCGACGATCTCCTCATGATTGCGGTAATGCAGCGGGTAGCTGCCGCGGGTCAATCGGCCGATCAGGTCGACGCCCCAGCGCAGCTGGCGATAGCGTGGATGTTCCCGTAGATCCGGATAGAGCTCGGTCAGGTAGGTAGCAGCGGAAAATTCGCCCAGCTCGTGGGCGAGCCGGCTCCAGAACCCTTCGATCAGCGCCAGTGGAAAGTAGTTGACCAACCCTTCGGTGATCACCACCACGGGCTGCGTGCGGTCCAGATCCTTGAACAGCGCACTCAGGCGCTGGTTGCCTCGCTCAGCGAGGATGTCCACGGCACGTACCTGGTGCCGACCATCCAGCCAGCCCTCGCCGTGCAACAGCAGACGCTTGCGCGCCGCCATCGCCGGCAGATCCGCCTCCAGGTACTGCAACTGTGGATAGCGCGAGCAGAAACGCCGACCGCGCGGCGACAGACCACAGGCGATCTCCACCACCTGGAGCACGTCCTGCTGCTCGATGGCCTCAGTCAGCTGCGCATCGATCTGCAGATGACGCTGCAACAGAAAAGCCTCGATATCCAGCCCGAAGCCGGCCCTGGCGCCCCAGGTAACCGGCCACAGCAGCTTGTGCACGAAGCGGCCAAAGGTCGTGACGAACGCGGGGTCGGCCAGGCGGTGGCGATACCAGACGTAGCCGGTGTAATGCGCCGAGGGGCTGATATGGGCACTGCTGACGCGGGCGCATTCAGGCATTTTTAAGGCTCTTGTTGTTATGCTCGCGGCCCCAGATTAGAACGCTGCGAGCCCCTTCGACAGATCATGCCCGCCGAACCCACCCTTAGTTTGCCCTGGCCCGGCGCCAGGCCATTGCCTGACACCTTCTTCGACCGCGACGCTCAGTTGCTCGCACGCGAGTTGCTCGGCAAGGTCATCCGCCATCGCGTCGGCACGCTGTGGCTGAGCGCAAGGATCATCGAGACCGAAGCCTACTACCTGGTGGACAAGGGCAGCCATGCCTCGCTCGGCTACACCGAGAAGCGCAAGGCGCTGTTTGCCGATGGCGTGCACATCTATATGTACTACGCACGCGGCGGCGACTCGTTGAACTTCAGCGCTCAAGGGCCTGGCAACGCCGTGCTGATCAAGTTGTACACATTTAACCTGTAATTTTTTAGATAGGTCATAAGGGGGCATCATACCGGGGCAGGCCCGGTTTTTTTATGCCCTGCGGGCTGGGTGTTTGCCCGGTTGTTTCCGCCCGGCAAACGAGCGTGTTAGAGCGTCTTTTTCGTAGAGGTGGTTGATCGTGCCGAGGCTTTGCATCGGTGCGGACGACCGCCGTAGGTGTGACGAAAGAAGGGTTGATTGCTGGATCAGCAAACGGGAGGATTCAGCTAGGCACATCGCCATCACGAAAGGGATAACAAGATGACATATGAATACCGGATTGTATGCTTAGCTAACTCTCGGAAATCTAGCGGTCGCTGTGTTGCTGGCAAAGTGACAGAGGGCCAGTATGCGGGGGCTTGGTTACGCCCAATCGGAACCTCTCCGTCACACGAAATCACCGAACGAGATCGTGAGTACGACGATGGCACGACAGCCCAGAAGCTGGATGTAATCGAAATCACGTTCACTAACACCGCTCCGCCCTCCTTCCAGAGAGAGAATCACGTCATTGATGACAATATCTATTGGGAGAGGTTGGGACGCTACACGGTCAATGAACTGGCCCCCCTTGTGGATAGTCCACCCTCTCTGTGGGAGAACGGGAATCACAGCTACTCTGGCGTTAATGACCGCGTTGCTGTGGCCTTGCTCGCTGATCCACGCCAAACGCTCTACCTAATCCGACCGGAAAACGTGCGGTTCAGCGTGGAGGCCGAAGGTGCCGCGTTTGGCAATCCTAAGCGTGTTGTACGGGCACATTTTACGTATAACCGTGAAAACTATGCTTTAAGGGTGACTGATCCAGAAACGGAGCAGCAATACAAAGCTATGCGGGATGGTGAGTACAGGGCTGAGGTAAATTATTTCACCATAAGTCTAGGCGAGCCTTACAACGGTGACGCTTACAAATTGGTCGCTGCAGTATTTTAAGGGGCAAAAATGAAAATTTTCACAATCGGTTTTACAGAGAAAAAAGCAGAACGCTTTTTCTCCCTGATTAAACTATCAGGGACAAAACGCATCGTTGATGTGCGTTTAAATAACATTTCGCAGCTTTCAGGGTTCGCAAAGAAAGATGACCTGAAGTATTTTCTAAAAGAGTTGTGCGACGTTGATTATGTCCATATTCCTGATCTGGCTCCCACAAAAGAAATTTTGTCGCCATATCAAAAAAAGGAAATCACTTGGCAGCAATACGAAGATAAATTTTTAAACTTGATGGCCAAGCGAAATATTGAAAAGCATTTGAAGCCAGAAATCATCGATCAAGGTTGCTTGCTTTGCAGTGAGCACCAGCCGCACCAATGCCATAGGCGATTGGTTATTGAATACCTAAAATCTCATTGGTCAAATGAAAATATTGAGACAAAGCATTTGATATGACAGATAGAAAAAACATCCTCATTGCCTACCCGCCTGAATTTCTTTGCTATGAGAAATTGAAGCGAAAAATCGACACGTACACCAGTCAATCGGGTGAAATTGAATTGGTGTGCTTTAATGATGCCAATGAGTATGTAAAAAGGTGTGCTAAAGAAAAAGATTGCGGGATGACCTTTTTTTCAGATCCCGCTGAGGCTGTAGAAAACTCTACTCACGCAATCATCTTTGAAGATCGGGAGTGCTTCGCTAAGCTGCGTGAAAGTCTTAAAGAGAAGAATATTCGCTTTAAGGTTGTGCCTCTTGAATTAACCCTAGTCGTTAATAAAGATCGAGTCGACACATACGATGTCTACATTGGCCGAGGGACTGTATGGGGTAACCCTTACCAGATCGGTCAGGATGGTGACAGGGACGAAGTAATACGCAAATTTGCGTATGATTTTGACCGAGGTTTTTTAAAGGTGCATCAAGATTTTGAAAAGCACCTGAGCAAAATCAAAGGTAAGGTGATTGCTTGTCACTGCAAGCCAGCAGCTTGTCACGGTGACGTAATAGCCGCCTATGTAAATTCACTTGATGATGGTAAATAGCGGGCGAGCCCCTGATTTGATCAAGTCCGGACATCCCTGGATCGACGCCATCAGCGGCGCCGACTCGCTCGCCGCCATGCAGCGCAACAATCCCGACAATCTCGGCCGACCACGTGCGCCTGAGCGTTTGTGCGCAGGGCAAACCCTGCTGTGCAAGGCACTCGGTTTGAAGGTAAAGGACTGGGATGCGCGCCGCTTCGATCTGCAACGATTGTTCGTCGAGGATGTCGGCGAGCAGCCTCACTCGATCATCCAGTGCGCGCGCCTTGGCATTCCCCAGGGGCGCGACGAACACCTGCCATATCGTTTCGTCGACGCGCTGTACGCTCGCCATTGCACGCGCAACCCTTTGCGTCGTGGACAGGTCGAAGGCCGTGACTATCGATTGTTGAGCGTTTCAGGAGCAGAACGATGAGCGTCTGGCTGGATAACCTGACCACCTGGCTGAGTGGCAACCCGCAATGGCTGGGGGTAGCGATCTTTGTCATCGCTCTGCTCGAATGCCTGGCCCTGGTGGGCATCGTGCTGCCCGGCGTGGTGCTGCTATTCAGCGTCGCGCTGCTCGCCGGCAGCGGGATACTGACGCTGTGGCAGACGCTACTGCTGGCCTACACCGGCGCGCTGTGTGGCGACATGATTTCCTACGCGCTGGGCAGGCGCTTCAAGCACAACATCGGGCGCCTGCCGGTGCTGCGCCATCATCCGCAGTGGATTTTGCGTGCCGAGCTCTATTTCCGTCACTACGGGGTGGCCAGCCTGTTGGTCGGGCGCTTCATCGGCCCGCTACGGCCGATGCTGCCACTGGTAGCCGGCATGCTGAACATGCCGCTGCTGCGCTTCATCCTGGTCAGCCTGGTGGCGGCAGCCGGCTGGGCCGTGGCCTACCTGTTACCGGGCTGGGCCACCGGAGCGGCGCTGCGCCTGCCAATGGCGGAAGGATTCTGGACCGAAGCCGCAGTGCTGCTGGCCGGTATCGGTGTGATCCTGTTGCTGACCATTCAAGCCAGCCTGGCGGAAAAACCGCGGGCCAGCCTGCTGGGCGGCGGTCTCAGCCTGGCACTGCTGATAGCCATCGTCATCGGCTGGCCGCATCTCGATGCGCTGGATCAGGGCCTGATGACTCTGATCCAGGAGCAGCGTCAGGCCCACCTGGACCAATGGATTGGCACCCTGACCCGACTGGGCGACTTCCATATCCAGTTTGCAGCGGCGGCAATGCTGTGCGCCCTGCTGTTCCTGGCGCGTCAATGGCGCCACCTGCTGTTCGCCGGTTCGACCCTGCTGGTCACGGCCATCGGCAATACCACCCTCAAGCATGGCTTTGCCCGGGCACGCCCTGATGTGCTGAGCGAACCGCTGACGACCTACAGCTTTCCCAGCGGCCACAGCTCGGCAGCCTTTGCCTTCTTCCTGGTGCTGGGGGTACTCGCCGGTCGCGGGCAATCGGGGCGCCTGCGCCTGGCCTGGCTGGTGGTGGCTTGCCTGCCGGCGGCCGCCATCGCACTGTCGCGAATCTACCTGGGCGTACACTGGCCCAGCGACATCATCGCCGGGGCCCTGCTGGCGTCAGCCGTGTGCGGCCTGAGCCTGACCCTGTGCCAGCGCCAGGAGGTGCTGCCGGCACTGCCGGCGCGCCTGTGGTGGATCATCCTGCCGGCCTGCCTCGCGGTACTGGGAGGAATGGCGACCTGGCAACTGTCCAATGCGCTGCTGCGCTACGCGTACTGACGCGTCGCCTCAGGCATCGCCCTGGAGTATTTCCAGCATGGCGTGCAACTGTTCCAGACACAGGGCTGGATCGTCGAGCTGAAGCAGCTGCAACTTCTGCGCGGGCTCCAGCGGCAACAGATAGGCCAGCTGATTGGCCAGTTGCTGCTGGCTGGTGACCACACCCGCCATGGCCAACCCTGCCACCAACGGATGTTCGGCCAATGCGGCGTGCAGGGCAGCAAGGTCGGCGTGCTCGGCCTGCAGTGGGCTGTCTGGCGGCGCCTCCAGCCACTGCACATCGGCGACGGTCAGCTGGTCAGGCAAAACCTGGGCACGCTCGACGCGAAAGCGCCGCCCGCCCTCGACACGGATACCCAGCAGTCCATTGGTACGCTGTTGAAAATCACGCACCAGCGCCTCACATCCAATCGCAGAGAAACGGCTGGCGGCCTCGCCCACTTCTTCGCCCTCGACGATGCACACCACGCCGAACCCCGTGCCTTGCTTCATGCAGCGGCTGATCATGTCCAGGTAGCGCGCCTCGAATATCTGCAGGTCGAGCACGCAACCGGGAAACAGTACGGTGTTGAGCGGAAACAGCGGGAGCTTCATGGTTTACGGCCTGTTATCTACGCAAGACTGCCGGAACATCAGGGATGGCCAGGCAGGCTCTCACAGGAGCATGACAATCGCCAGAGGCAACAGCACGGCGGTAATCACCCCCATCAGACTCATCGCCAACGCGGCGAAGGCGCCGCACTCATCGCTCTCCTGCAGTGCGCGCGCGGTGCCCACAGCATGTGCAGTGATACCCAGCGCCATGCCCTGCGCCGCTGGGTGATGAACCCGGCACAGACGCAAAATGGACGGCCCGACGATGGCACCGATGACCCCGGTGATCATCACGAACACCGCTGCCAGTGCCGCGATGCCGCCAATCTGATCGGCCACCAGCATGGCAATCGGCGAGGTCACCGACTTGGGCGCCATGCTCATCAGCATCAGCCGCTCGGCGCCGAACAACCAGGCCAGCCCTGCCCCGAGCACGGTGGCGAAGGTGCCGGCGACCAGCAGGGTCAGAATGATCGGCCAGAACAGCTGGCGAATCCGCCGCAGGTTGAGATACAGCGGCACGGCCAGGGCCACGGTGGCCGGGCCGAGCAGCAGGGTCAGTGCCGCGACGCTGTTGCGATACTCGGCGAAACTCAGGCCACACAGCAGCAGGATGCCGATCACCGTAAGCATCGACACCAGCACTGGCTGCAGGAACACCCAGCGAGTGCGTTCGTAGGCAGCCATGGCCAACTGATAGGCGCCCAGGGTTATGCCTATCCCGAACAGCGGGTGATGGGTCAGCGCCTGCCAGGCGCCCTGCCAATCCGGACTCATGCGTCCTCCCTGCGCTGCTGGCGCTCGATCAGCTTCTGCATCAGCCAGCCAGCGAAGGCCAGCGACACCAGCAAAGACAGCACCAGCGCGCCGACCACCGCCCAAAAATCGGCGGCGATATCACTGGCATAGGCCATCACGCCTACAGCAGGCGGCACCAGAATCAGCGGCAGGTACTTGAGCAGGCTGCTGGACGCCACGCTGAGCGGCTCGCCGACCTCACCGCGCAGCATAAGAAAGACGAACAACAGCAGCATGCCGATGATCGGCCCAGGCAGCATCGGCAGCAGCAGAACGTTGAGAGCGGTACCCAGCAACTGGCATAGCACCAGCCAGGAAAGGCCGCGAAGCAGCATGTTTGAGTTCTCCACAAGACGAGCGATGGCCGCGCTTCCGCTCGCGAGTAGGCCATTGAAAAACGTAGGCGAGGCAGTCAGTGCCAGGCAAAAACAGGCGAAAAAGCGGAGTTTACGAGCTGTAAATGAGCATTTTGAGCCTGTTTTTAACGCAGCAATAACCACGCAGGTAGTTTTTCAGCAGCCTACTAGAGGGGATTCTGGGCATCTATTGGGGCATGTCGGCCATTATAGGCGCGATGCGCCTTCGCTAGCCTCTGTATTGCTTCGTCAGGCTGACCTATGCCGCGTCATTCAGTACGCCGAGGCAGGCTTGACCCGCTGCCCCCCTCGTGCTGATCTAGGCCGCAACGGTTTCACGCACACAAGAAAAACACCCGTGTCCTCAAGGAGGAACTATGCCGTTCGTACCCGTAGCAGAGCTCAAGGACCATGTTGGCAAGGAACTCGGCAAATCCGAGTGGCTGACCATCGATCAGGAGCGCATCAATCAGTTCGCCGAGTGTACCGGCGACCATCAGTTCATCCATGTCGACCCAGAAAAGGCCAAGCTGACGCCCTTCGGCACCACCATCGCCCACGGTTTCCTCTCCCTGTCGCTGGTGCCGATGTTGATGGAAAAGATCATGATCATGCCGCAGGGACTGAAGATGGCGGTGAACTACGGTCTCGACAGTGTGCGCTTCATCCAGCCGGTCAAGGTCAACTCCAAGGTGCGCCTGGTGGTCACCCTGACCGATGCCACCGAGAAGAACCCCGGCCAGTGGCTGCTCAAGGCGCGCGCCGTGCTGGAAATCGAAGGCCAGGAAAAACCGGCCTACATCGCCGAGCCGCTGACCCTCTGCTTCGTTTGATCCCCGCCTGCTCCCGTTCCGGCCCTCGCAGCCGGAACGGGAATCTTCTCGCGTCAGCAAAGCGTGCGATGCGACAGCGCAAGCCTGCGGGCTTGCGGCATACTGCCGAGCAAAGCACCGACCTGGACGTCCGCCATGAATTCCCTTGCCCTGCGCCTGCTGCCTGTTTGCCTGTCCCTGCTGATCGCCGGTTGCGACGAAGCGCGTCCGCTACTGCCGGCCAATGCCACCCTGCCCGACGGCGGCCAGTATCGCGGCGAGATCGTTGATGGCCTACTGCAAGGCCCCGGGCGTCTGGACTACCGCAATGGCAGCTGGTTCGTCGGCCAGTTCAAGGACGGCATGCTCGAGGGCAGCGGCGAGTGGCAAGGCCCCGGTGGAGAGCACTATCTGGGCGAATTTCATGAAGGCATGTTCCACGGCCAGGGCACCCTGACCTACAGCGACGGCAGCCGCTACGAAGGGGGGTTCGAACGCAACCGGTTCAGCGGCGTCGGCCTGCTCGAACAGGGCGGCCAGCGTTACCAGGGCGAATTTCTCAACGACCGCTTCCACGGTCTGGGCAAACTGGAAATGGCCGACGGCAGCAGCTTCCAGGGCCAGTTCGTCAAGGGGCAGCCAGAGGGCCAGGGCGTGCGCATCGACGCCTACGGCAACCAGTTCAGCGGCGTGTTCGCCCAGGGTCTGCTCAGCGGCCAGGGCAGCTACCACAACGCCGATGGCGATAACTACAGCGGCGGTTTCAAGAACGACGAGTTTCATGGCAAAGGTCGCTACCAGAGCGCTGGCGGCGAGACCTGGGCCGGCGAATTCGTAGAAGGCGTGATGCAGGGCCCCGGCGAATACACCGATGGCGAAGGCACCCGCTACCTCGGCGAATTCGCCGACTGGCAGTACGAGGGCGAAGGCCTGCTCACCTTGCCAGACGGCAGCGCCTATCGAGGCCATTTCTCCGGCGGAGAATACAGTGGCGAAGGCACCCTGACCCTGGCCGATGGCAGTCGTCAGTCCGGCACCTGGCAAAGCGGGCGCCTGGTACGTGACGAACAGGGTCAGCCACTGCCCGACAGCCTGGAGCTGGGCCTGTTGCAACAGGGGCAGCTGCTCGACCAGGTCATCGCCGCGATTCCCGCCTCGACACCGTCGCGCGAACTCTACGCGCTGACCCTGGCGGGCGACGGCAAGCAGAGCGTGTTCATGCGCGAAGCCGATTACGTCAGCAGGTTGATGCGCGATCGCTTTGGTGCTTACGGCAGCGTCAGCCTGATCAATCACCGCGACCATCTTGCCGACCGCCCATTGGCCACGCGCGAGAACCTCACCCGCGTGGTTCAGGCTCTTGCCGAACGCAGTGGCGAGGAAGACCTGATCTTCATCTACCTGACCAGCCACGGCTCGCGCCGCCATGAACTCAACCTCGACCAGCCGCGCCTGCAGTTGGCCGACCTGCCGGCCAGCGAGCTGGCGGCACTGCTCTCACCACTCAAGCAACGCAACAAGGTGATTGTGGTTTCGGCCTGTTATTCCGGTGGTTTCATCCCGCCATTGAAAGACGAAAAGACCCTGGTGATGACTGCTGCACGCGCAGACCGGGTGTCCTTCGGCTGCAGCGAGGATAACGACTTCACCTATTTCGGCCGCGCCCTGTTCGCCGAGGCGCTGGGCGAAACCGACAATCTGGAAAGGGCCTTCGAACTGGCCAAGGAACGCGTCGCCGAGCGTGAGCAAAGCGACGGATTCGAGCCTTCCGAACCGCAGATCTGGGCGCCCCGCGGCGTACTGCAGCACTGGCGCGAACTACGCCAAAGCCAGGCCGAGCGTGCGCTCGGTACCGTGGCCAGCGGTCCGGCAAAAGACTAAGCTGAACTGTAACGGACAAGAGACAACCGCATGTACCTGACCCCACAGCACATTCTTATCGCCGGTGCCACCGGACTCACCGGTGAGCACCTGCTCGATCGTCTGCTCAGCGAGCCGACGGTCGCCCGCGTGCTGGCGCCGACACGTAGACCATTGGCCGCCCATCCGCATCTGGAAAACCCGGTGGGTGACCTACAGGCGCTACTGCCGCAACTGTCTGGCCAGGTCGATACCGCCTTCTGCTGCCTGGGCAGTACCATCAAGCAGGCCGGCTCGCAGGAGGCCTTTCGTGCTGTCGACCACGATCTCGTGCTGGCTTTCGCCCGCTGCGCTCGCGAGCTGGGCGCACGGCATCTGGTGGTGATCAGCGCGCTGGGCGCCAATCCCAACTCCTCGGTATTCTACAACCGAGTCAAGGGCGAGACCGAGGAAGCGCTGAAAGCCATGGACTGGCCGCAACTTACCATCGCCCGCCCATCGCTCCTGCTCGGAGCACGCCATGAGTTTCGTCTCGGCGAGCGCCTCGCGGCGCCACTGCTACGCTGGCTGCCGGGCAAGTACCGCGGCATCGACGCCTGTGCCCTGGCTCGCGCCCTGTGGCGTCTGGCCCTGGAAGAGGAAGACGGTGTGCGCGTGATAGAGTCTTCCGACCTGCGCCGCCTGGGGCGCTGATGCCGTGGATGAAGCGATGAAACCGACAAGCTTGATCGAGGCCCTGCAAGACGCCGACATGCTCGAGATCGACAGTCTGTATGCCTGGCAGTTCGACCTCGACACCGAACTGCTGGCGCAGATCAGCGCCGGCACGGCGGGCAGCGACAGCGCCGCCAAACCGCTGTTGCAGGTGCACTGCATCGATGGTCGCGAACGCCGCCTATGGAAGTTCTCCCTGGCTTCGGTACAGGCCGCGCGCTACAGCGAAGCGGACGACAGCTGGCTGATCGAAGGCAGCGAGGTCAGCCATACCCTCAAATGCTTTGCCGCCTATCGCGGCGACAATGATGAGGACGATGAGGGGCAGGACGAAGCCTGAACCATGGGCCTTTATGACCGCCATATCCTGCCGCACCTGATCGATTTCGCCTGCGGCATGGGCGCGGTGATGAAGGCGCGCTCGCAACTCGTGCCACAGGCGCGCGGTCGCGTGCTGGAAATCGGCATCGGCAGCGGACTCAACCTGAGTTTCTACGATCCGCAGCGGGTCGAAGTGGTGGTTGGCGTCGACCCATCCGCCGCCATGCAGCGCCTGGCCCGTGAACGCGTCGCGCGCTGCCAGGTGCCGGTGGAAATGATCGCCCTGGAACTGGGGCAGATTCAGGCAGCGAATGCCAGCTTCGATGACATCGTCTGCACTTTCACCCTGTGCACTATCCCCGATGCCATCGCCGCCCTGCGCGAAATGCGCCGCGTACTCAAGCCTGGCGGGCGCCTGCTGTTCTGCGAACACGGTCTGGCGCCGGATCTGCCGGTGGTGCGCTGGCAAAAGCGCCTGACGCCGCTGTGGAAACCGCTGGCCGGCGGCTGCCATCTGGATCGCGACATACCCGCGCTGATAGGAGCCGGCGGCTTTCATATCCGCGAACTGAGCACCGGCTATCTCAAGGGGCCAAGGCCGATGACCCACGTCTATCGCGGCTGGGCCGACTGACTTAGCTGCTTACCGCGCCGGAACGCAGCGCCAGCGGATCGACCAGCCCGGCGGCGATGGTCATGCCTACCAGTTCCGGCAGCGTCTCGGCCTGCATACGCTTCATCACCCGCGAGCGATACAGGTCGACTGTCTTCACGCTGATTTCGAGCTGCTCGGCCACTTCGCGGTTGGTGTAACCGCGCACCAACGGCAGCAGCACGTCCCGCTCACGCGGGGTGAGCTGATCGAGCCGTGCCTGCACCTCGGCCAGACGCGCATCGCGCCGCGGGCGGGCCGGACGACGATCCAGCGCCTGCTGCACGCTGTCGAGCAGCAATTGCTCGTTGTAGGGCTTCTCGATGAAATCCACCGCGCCGGCCTTGAACGCGCGCACGACGATGGGCACGTCAGCATGCCCGCTGACGAAGATCACCGGCAGGTCGATACCACGCGCGCGCATCTCCTCCTGCACATTCAGCCCACCCATGCCGGGCATGCGCACATCAAGCAGCACGCAGGCATTGGCGGTCGGGTCGCAAGCCTCAAGAAAGGCCCGACCGCTGGTGAATGGCACGCCAGTCAGCCCCACCGACTCCAGCAGCCAGAGCGTCGAGTCGAGCATGCCCTGGTCGTCATCGACCACATAAACCCGTTGTTGCATCCCTGTACTGCTCCTCTTGTTGTTATGCGTTTCATCGTCGCGGCTGAAGCCCCTCCCAAAGTTCGCACGCTCCGTGGGAGGGGCTTTAGCCGCGACTGTTCGACAACGATTCATCGTCCCTGCCCAACGGCAAGCGACACTCCAGGCACAACCCGCCCGCCTCGGCCGAAAAGGCCTCCAGCGAACCGCCGAAGCCTTCGATGATGCTGCGGCTCATGGACAGGCCAAGCCCCAGACCATCGGCCTTGCTGGTGTAGAAGGGCGTGAACAGCTTGGCCATCTGCTCGTCGCTGACGCCCGGCCCCTGGTCGATCACCCGGATCGCCAGGCTGCCGTCCGCTTCGCTTGCCTCCAGACGCACCTGCGAAGGGGCTCCGGGGTGGCGTTCGCGGTTGGCATCGATGGAATTGCGCAGCAGGTTGAGCAGCACCTGCTCGAGCAGGACGCGGTCGGCGAATACCAGCGGCAGATTGTCCGGCAACAGGTCGCTGACTGCCACCTGCGCTGTGCCGGCCTCCCAGTTGCACAGGCGCACCGCTTCGCGCGCCACCTCGGCCAGATCCAGCTCTTGCATGCGCCGCTGGCCCTTGCGCAGAAAGGCGCGCAGGCGCTTGATCACGGCCGAGGCGTGGTTGGCGTGCTCGGTGATACGCGCCAGGCCCTGGCCCACCTTGTCCACCCCGACCGGATCGCCGCCCACCCCCTGCAAATAGCGCTGGCTGGCGCTGGCGTAGTTGACCACCGCAGCCAGCGGCTGGTTGATCTCGTGGGCGATACCCGAGGCCAGTTCGCCCAGGGTGATCAGCCGCGTTGTGTGCGCCAGCTCGTCCTCCAGGCGGCGCTTGTTCTCCTCGGCCTGGATGCGCGCGGTAATGTCACGCGACACGCTGACCACCTCCACCACCGCGCCGGTGTAGGTCTCGCGAATCGCGCGGCTGGCGGTCTCGAACCACAGGTAATGGCCGTCGCGATGACGAATGCGATAGCTCATGGTGTGGTAGCCATCCTGCTCCAGAGCCTCGCGCGCCTGCTTGGCTTGCTGAGCCTGATCCTGCGGATGCAGCAGGCTGTCGACCGCCATGCCGCGCAGCTCTTCCGGCCAGTAGCCGAGCAACGTCCAACTGGCAGGCGTGGCGTCGAGGAACACGCCGTCCGGGGTGTGCCGGGAAATCAGGTCCGTGGTGTTCTCGGTGATCAGCCGGTACAGGCGCCGTGCCCGCGCGGCCTCACGCTGCTCACGAACCTCGCGGGTGGCCTCGCGGCAGCGCGCCAGCACGCGGCGCTCGGCGACATCGGGAATGAAACTCCATATCAGGATGCGCTCGCCATCCTGCGCCTCCACCGCTTCCACAGCCCGCGACTGCTCCAGGCAGGCGCGCACCAGCGGCAAATGGTTCACCGGCAGCAGCTCGCCGACCTGAGCCAGCGAGCGCTCACCAAGTAGCCCCTGCAACGCCGCGTTGCTCTCCAGCAGACGCGCCTCGGCGTCGAGCAGCAGCGCCGGCTGCGGGTCGGATGACAGCAGCGGCGCACTGCGCGCCAGCCCCGAGGCCAGTTCGACCATCTGCACCAGCAGTTCACGAAGCCAGGGCAGCCATTCCAGCCCGGCCGACTCGTCGACCTGCAACAGCAGCACGCCGGGCTGGCCGGGCTGCAGCTGCAGAGCCAGCGCCTGACCATGATGCAGCGCGGCGCGGCGCAGACGCCCGGCTAGCCAGCACGGCAGCCGGCGCAGAGCGTCGAAGTTCAGACTCGCCTGCTCACCGAACGCCGCAAATAGCGCTTCGTCGCTGGCCTCCAGCGGATCACCCATGCCGGGCGGCAAGCGTGGCCCATCATCCTCCTGAGCGTAGGTGCGGCTGGCCGGCTGCCAGGCCAGGTACCAGGCCTGGCGCACCTGCGGGCACCCCAGCAAGGCCTGGCGCAAGGCCTCGGCTCGAGCGCCCAGCGGTGGCGCCTCGCGCTGGATGCGCAGCCAGGACTGCAGGGGAACGGCTGAGAGATGAGCGTCATTCTTCATATAGTAATTATTCTATAAAACCTTGGTACAATTTCCATACATAATAGAAATGACCTATAAATCGACACCAGCAAGCTTCGGTAATGCCTGCATCATTACCGGAATAACCAGAGCTAACAATCAGCCAAAGGTGTATCCGCCATGTCGATCTACGAGCAGGGCCTCGGCCGCGCCGCCGTCAACCATGTTGCCCTCAGCCCACTGAGCTTCATCGAACGTACAGCGGCGGTATACCCGCACTACCCGGCGGTGGTGCATGGCTCGATTCGTCGCAACTGGGCCGAAACCTACGCGCGTTGCCGACGCCTGGCCTCGGCGCTGGCAGGCCGTGGCATCGGCAAGGGCGACACGGTAGCGGTGATGCTGCCGAACATCCCGGCCATGCTCGAAGCGCATTTCGGCGTGCCGATGATCGGCGCGGTGCTCAACACCCTCAACGTGCGCCTGGATGCCGAGGCGATCGCCTTCATGCTGCAGCATGGCGAAGCCAAGGTGGTGATCGCCGACCGCGAGTTCTTCGATGTGATCCACGCCGCCATCGGCATGCTCGACCACCCGCCGCTGGTGATCGACGTCGACGACCCCGAGTACGGCGAGGGCCAGGCGGTCAGCGAGCTGGACTACGAGGCCTTCCTCGCCGAGGGCGACCCCGAATTCGCCTGGCAGTGGCCCACCGACGAGTGGCAGGCGATCAGCCTCAACTACACCTCGGGCACCACCGGCAATCCCAAGGGCGTGGTCTATCACCACCGCGGTGCCTTCCTTAATGCCATGGGCAACCAGATGACCTGGGCCATGGGCAACCACCCGGTCTACCTGTGGACCCTGCCGATGTTTCACTGCAATGGCTGGTGCTACCCCTGGACGATCACCGCCCTGGCTGGCGTGCATGTGTTCCTGCGCCGCGTCGACCCGGCGAAGATCCTCACCCTGATCCGCGACGAGCAGGTCACCCACCTGTGCGGCGCGCCCATCGTGCTCAACGCCCTGGTCAACATGCCGCCAGAAGCCAAGGCCGCCATCGACCATCCGGTCAAGGCCATGGTCGCCGGCGCTGCGCCGCCCGCGAAGGTGATCGGCGCGGTGGAGGAGATGGGCATCCATGTCACCCATGTATACGGCCTGACCGAGGTCTACGGCCCGGTGACCCTGTGCGCGTGGCACGCCGAATGGGACGAACTGCCGCTGGAAGAACGCGCCACCATCAAGGCGCGCCAGGGCGTGCGCTACCCCACTCTGGAAGGGGTGATGGTGGCCGACCCGAAAACCCTGGAGCCGGTGCCGCGCGACGGCCAGACCATCGGCGAGATCTTCATGCGCGGCAACACTGTGATGAAGGGCTACCTGAAGAACCCCAGCGCCACCGCCGAAGCCTTCGAGGGCGGCTGGTTCCACACCGGCGACCTGGGCGTGTGCCACGCCGACGGCTACGTGGAAATCCGCGACCGGCTCAAGGACATCATCATCTCCGGCGGCGAGAACATCTCCACCATCGAGGTCGAGGGCGTGCTCTATCGCCACCCGGCGGTGCTGGAGGCGGCCGTGGTCGCCCGCCCGGACGAGAAATGGGGCGAGACGCCCTGCGCCTTCATCACCCTGAAGACCGGCCAGCAGGCCAGTGAAACCGAGATCATGACCTTCTGCCGCGAGCACCTGGCCGGCTTCAAGGTGCCCAAGACCGTGGTCTTCACCCAGTTGCCCAAGACCAGCACCGGCAAGATCCAGAAGTTCGTCCTGCGCGATATGGCCAGGGCGCTCTGATCCCTTGTGGGAGGGGCTTCAGCCGCGAGCGTCGCCGCTAAAGCGCCTCCCACAAATCCCCCGTTTTCACAACAACAAGAACCGGCCCAGGCGGCCGACGGAGAACCCTCATGCAAATTTTCAAGCGCCGTGACGGCGACGAGCAACCGCACTGGCCCCTCGGCCCGTTCAAGGTGCGCCTGCCCTTCGTGCATTACCGTTGGGAAACCGCCGAGATGCTGCAGGCACTGATCATGTTCGTGGTCAGCCTGGCGATGATCCCGCTGCTGGAGAAATACCTCGGCCTGCCCTACGACGTGGCCCTGGCCTATGTGGTGGTATGCGGCATCGGCTTCATGCTGCCGGCGCTGCTCGGCGTGCCGCTGGTGCCGGGCTGGATCACCCCCGGCATCCCTGTGGTGTTGCTGTTTCTCGGCAACTACGAGCCCGGCCCTGCGGCCATTCAGGCACTGTTCGCCCTGCAGTTCCTGGTGTTCGCGATCTTCCTCTTCCTCGGCGTCACCCGCCTGGGCAGTGCACTGGTACGACTGATCCCCAACTCGATGAAGGGCGGCATCATCATCGGCGCCGGTATCGCCGCACTGATGGGCGAGATCAGCGCCGGCGGCCGCCTGGCCAACACGCCGATCTCTCTGGTTCTCGGCAGCCTGATCTGCCTGTACCTGATGTTCTCGGTGTCGTTCAAGGGCCTGACCGAGCGCGTGCCCTTCGCCCGCAAGATCGTCAACTACGGCATGGTGCCAGGCATGCTGATCGCCATCTTCATCGGCATCGCCGTGGGCGAGTACAAGATGCCGGACGTGAAGTGGGGCATCACCGCGCCGGCCTTCGGCGAGATGTGGAACTACCTGCCGTTCAACGTCGGCTTCCCCGGCCTGGACGTGTTCATGCTGGCCGTGCCCACGGCGGTGATCGCCTACGTGATCGCCTTCGGCGACATCATCGTCGGCCAGTCGCTGATGCAGCGCGCCGATGAACTGCGCACCGACGAGGTGATCGAAAACAACGTTGACCGCATCCACCTGGTGACCGCCATCCGCAACGCCCTGCACGCCTTCTTCGCGCCCTACCCGGGCCTGGCCGGCCCGCTGTGGACGGCGGTGGCGGCGACCATGGCCGAGCGCTACAAGTACGGGCGCAAGGCGATGGACTCGATCTACAGCGGCGCCGGTACCTTCTGGCTCACCGGTTTCGCCGCGCTGTTCATGCTGCCGCTGGTCAGTTTCTTCCAGCCAGTACTGCCGATCGCCCTGTCGCTGACGCTGATCCTCACCGGCTACATCTGCCTGATGGTTGGCTTCGAGCAACTGAACAACAACACCGAGCGCGGCATCGCCGGCACCATGGGTGTGGTGCTCGCCGTCTACGGCGCGGGCTGGGGCCTGGCCGCGGGCGCTGCGCTGTACATCCTGGTCGAACGCACCCATCTGCTTAAATTCACCAGCATCAAGGATAAGTCGCGTAGTCCGGCGGAAGCCGACTGACGCATTTCGTTCCACGCGCCGCGCCTGTCGCGGCGCCTCCGCTGTCGAGGTTGCACCATGCCCGAATTCAACGCCCCGCTGCGCGATATGCGCTTCGTCCTCCATGAAGTCTTCCAGGCGCCGAGCCTGTGGGCACGTCTGCCGGCCCTGGCCGAAACCGTCGATACCGACACCGCCGACGCCATCCTCGAAGAAGCGGCCAAGGTCACCGGCAGCCTGATCGCCCCGCTCAACCGCAGCGGCGACGAAGAAGGCGCACAGTGGGTCGATGGCGACGTGCGCACCCCGACCGGTTTTCGCGAGGCCTATGCCACCTACACCGAAGGCGGCTGGGTGGGCCTGTCCGGCAACCCGAATTACGGCGGCATGGGCATGCCCAAGATGCTCGCCGTGGCCTTCGAGGAGATGCTCTACGCCGCCGGCTCCAGCTTCGCGCTGTACTCGGCGCTGAGCTCCGGCGCCTGCCTGGCCATCGACGCCCATGCCAGCGAAGACCTTAAAACCACCTACCTGCCGCCGATGTACGAGGGTCGCTGGGCCGGCTCCATGTGCCTGACCGAGGCCCATGCCGGCACCGATCTGGGCATCATCCGCACCCGCGCCGAGCCGCAGGCCGATGGCAGCTACAAGGTCACCGGCAGCAAGATCTTTATCACCGGCGGTGAGCAGGACCTGACCGAGAACATCATCCATCTGGTGCTGGCCAAGTTGCCGGACGCGCCAGCCGGGCCCAAGGGCATCTCGCTGTTTCTGGTGCCCAAGGTGATGGTCAACGCCGATGGCAGCCTCGGCGCGCGCAACGCCGTAAGCTGCGGCTCCATCGAACACAAGATGGGCATCAAGGCCTCGGCCACCTGCGTGATGAACTTCGACGGCGCCACCGGCTACCTGATCGGCGAGGTCAACAAGGGACTGGCGGCGATGTTCACCATGATGAACTACGAGCGTCTGTCCATCGGCATCCAGGGCATCGGCTGTGCCGAGGCGTCCTACCAGTCGGCCGTCAGCTACGCCCGCGAACGCATCCAGAGCCGTGCCGCCACTGGCCCGGTCAACCACGACAAGGTCGCCGACCCGATCATCGTCCACGCTGACGTGCGTCGCATGCTGCTGACCATGAAAGCGCTGAACGAGGGCGGCCGGGCCTTTGCCTGCTACGTCGGTCAGCAGCTCGACCTGGCCAAGTACGCCGAGGACGCCAGCGAGCGGCAGAATGCCGAAGCCCTGGTGGCCCTGCTCACCCCAGTGGCCAAGGCCTTCTTCACCGACACCGGGCTGGAAAGCTGCGTACACGGCCAGCAGGTATTCGGCGGCCATGGCTATATCCGCGAATGGGGCCAGGAGCAGCTGGTGCGCGACGTGCGCATCGCGCAGATCTACGAAGGCACCAACGGCATCCAGGCACTCGACCTGCTCGGGCGCAAGGTGGTGGCCAATGGCGGCGCCGCGCTGCGCCTGTTCGCCAGCGAAGTGCGCGACTTCGCCCACGCCCATGAATCGCCCTTCGGTGATCGCCTGGTGGAAGCGCTGGAACGCCTGGAAGCAGTCAGTGGCTGGCTGCTGGAGCAGGCCAAGAACGAGCCTAACGCCGTCGGCGCCGCCTCGGTGGAGTACCTGCATCTGTTCGGCTACGTCGCCTACGCCTACATGTGGGCACGCATGGCCGCCGTGGCACAAAGCAAGCTGGGTGAAGACGAAGCCTTCTACGGCAGCAAGCTCGCGACCGCCGAGTTCTTCTTCGACCGCCTGCTGCCGCGCACCCTAAGCTTGGAGGCGAGCATTCGTGCAGGCAGCCAATCGCTGTATGGCCTGGCTGCCGAACAGTTTTAAACGTAGGGCGGGTGCAACCCGCTACCTCTGAGCCGGTGGCCCTACAAGGTTGAGCGTGTTGCGCGGCGCTTCGGCGCCGCGCTTTTTTATTCGAGCCTCGGCTGGCCCTGCCCAGCCGACCAGGAGTTCTTATGCGTGAAGTCGTGATAGTCGCTGCCTGCCGTACCGCCATCGGCAGCTTCCAGGGTGCGTTGAGCCGCACGCCCGCACCGCAACTGGGCGCCGCGGTGATCCGTGAACTGCTCGCTCGCACCGGCATTGCAGGCGAACAGATCGACGAGGTGATTCTCGGTCAGGTGCTCACCGCAGGCAGCGGGCAGAACCCGGCCCGGCAGAGCGTGCTGCTCGCCGGTCTGCCACATACGGTGCCAGCCATGACCCTGAACAAGGTCTGCGGCTCCGGCCTCAAGGCGGTGATCCTCGGCGCTCAGGCCATTCATGGCGGCGATGCCGAGATCATCATCGCCGGCGGCCAGGAAAACATGAGCCTGGCGCCCTATGTCATGCCCGGCGCCCGCAGCGGTCTGCGCATGGGCCATGCACAACTGGTCGACACGATGATCCAGGACGGCCTGTGGGACGCCTTCAACAACTACCACATGGGCATCACTGCAGAGAATCTGGCCGAGCAGTACGGCGTCACCCGCGCCGAGCAGGACGCCTTCGCCCTGCGTTCGCAGCAGCGTGCCCAGGCCGCCATCGACGCCGGACGCTTCGCCGGCGAGATCGTCCCGGTGGAAGTCCCCCAGCGCGGCGCCGAACCACTGCGTTTTGACCAGGATGAGCAACCGCGCGCCGGCACCAGCCTGGACAGCCTCGGCAAACTGCGTCCGGCGTTCAAGAATGACGGTACGGTGACCGCCGGCAATGCCTCGACACTCAACGACGGCGCCGCTGCCGTACTGCTGATGAGCGCCGAGAAGGCAAATGAACTGCAACTGCCGATCCTTGCGCGCATCGCCGCACACGCCAGCGCCGGGGTCGATCCCGCGGTAATGGGCATCGGACCGGTGTTCGCCAGCTGCAAGGCGCTGGAGCGTGCTGGCTGGAGCCTGGAACAGCTCGACCTGATCGAGGCCAACGAAGCCTTCGCCGCCCAGGCCATCGCCGTCGGCCGCGAACTGCATTGGGACAGCGCCAAGGTCAATGTCAACGGTGGTGCCATCGCCCTCGGCCATCCCATCGGCGCTTCCGGCTGCCGCATCCTGGTCAGCCTGATCCACGAGATGCAGCGCCGCGACGCCCGCCGTGGCCTGGCCACCCTGTGCATCGGTGGCGGCCAGGGTGTGGCCCTGGCCATCGAACGCTGAAACAATCGCCGCGAACGGACAAGAACAAGAGAAACCCCATGCGAACCCTGACCACTCTGACCGGCAACAGCCAGAAACTTGATGGCGGCGCCATGTTCGGCAACGCGCCCAAGGCCCTCTGGCAGCGCTGGATGCCGGCCGACGAACTGAACCGCATCGACCTCGGCTGCCGCGCCCTGCTGGTGCAGGAAGACGAGCGCAACATCCTTGTCGAGACCGGCATCGGCGCCTTCTTCAGCCCCGAGCTGAAACAGCGCTTCGGCGTGCAGGAGGATCGTCACGTGCTGCTCGACAGCTTGGCAGCCGTGGGCCTGAGCGATGCCGACATCGATATCGTGGTGCTGACCCACCTGCACTTCGACCATGCCGGCGGCCTGCTCGCCGCCTGGCAGGACGGTCAGCCGGCGCGCCTGCTGTTTCCCAACGCGCGCCTCATCACCGGCCGGCGCCAATGGCAGCGCGCTTGCAAGCCACACGCCCGCGATAAAGCCTCCTATATCCCGGAACTGCTGTATCTGCTGGAGAACAGCGGTCGCCTGCATTTGATCGAAGAAACCGAGCACTGCGAATTGCTAGGCACCGACTGGCGCCTGCACTGGAGCGATGGCCACACCCCGGGCCAGTTGCTACCGGAAGTAGTCATGCCGGGCGGGCCGGTGGTGTTTCCCGGAGACCTGATCCCCGGTGCGCCCTGGGTGCATCTGCCGATCACCATGGGTTACGACCGCTTCCCCGAAGGCTTGATCGAGGAAAAGGAAGCGCTGCTCAGCGACCTGTTCTCGCGCGGCGGCCGGCTGGTATTCACCCACGACCCGGACGTGGCCATGGGCCGGTTAACACGAGACGAAAAAGGCCGCTACGGGCTCGATGAGGCAGTAAAAGCAGCGCATCTGCTGGCAAACTGACGCCATCAGGCCTTGACGTGCCGGCCATGCAGCGCGAGCATGGCCGCTTGTTTTTTCGCCGTGGTCACGACCACACCAGCGCCCCATGAAGGGGCTGCGCCTGGCCAGCATCAGGCTGGCCACCGTGTCGTGCCCACCTCGACAGCACTGGGGAACCGCTTCATGAGCCTGGCCTCTGTACGCGCCTTCTTCGCCGCCAAGGCGCCCGACATCACGATCATCGAACTGCAAACCAGCACCGCTACCGTGGCGCTGGCGGCTGAGGCGCATGGTGTGGCACCGGGACAGATCGCCAAGACCCTGGCCTTTCGTATCGCCGAACGCGACGTGCTGATAGTTGCGCGCGGTGACGCACGCATCGACAACCGCAAGATGAAGGAATGCTTCGGCGCCAAGGCGCGCATGCTCGATGCGCAGACGGTAGTGGAACTGACCAGCCACCCAGTCGGCGGTGTTTGCCCGTTCGGCCTGGCCACGCCGCTCAGCGTCTACTGCGACCGTTCGCTACTGGCTTTCGACGAAGTGCTGCCGGCCGCTGGCGCTACTCACAGCGCCGTGCGCATCGCCCCGCAGCGCATGGCCGAACTGGTGGACGCCGAGTGGATCGACGTCTGCCAGGAAGTGGAGACCGAGACCTGCTGAGCAGCACGCGCACCGAGGCATTTCCCGGATTGCATCCGGGGCTGGGCTATCAGAGAGGGGCATATCGCGTTGGCCTACAGCCCGCCGCTAACCCCAAGATTGACACCAAGCGCAGTAGCCAGCGAAAACGGCAGCAGCAGGGTATCGAGCAGCGCACTGCCCGGCAGATCCAGCCCGGGATAGCTCGGTGCTTCGGCGCCGAAACGGTCCAGCGGGCAGCAACCACCATTGATCGCGTACCAATCCAGCCGTGTGCCGGCGTAGACCACCGGCGCACCAAGCTTGGCTGCATCCAGGGTGCGCACGGTGGCACAGCCGCTCAGGCTCAGCAGCGCCAGGCCGGCGACCAGCCCTCGCCTCATCCGCGCGTGACCCGGATTTCGACCAACTTGCCGTCGAGAAAGCGCAGGTAACGATACATGCCGTTGCTTGGCCCGTAGACCCACTGCTCCACGGTTACCCCGCCACCTTGCGGACTGCTGGGTGGGATCACCTCGCGGTGGTCAGGCTCGCCGCATTTGCGTCGGACATCCACCGTCAGATCGCCCTCGTTTATCAGGGTAGTGCCGCAGCGCATCGAAGCCTGCGCAGCAGGCATCATGGAAAGGGCCAACAGGCAGCCCAACAGGTAACGATTGGCCATGGACATTGATCTCCCTATTCGTCCGACACCATATGATGCTCGCCCCAGCGGGGGAGCATGTCCTGGGGTACGCCCAGGCAGTTGAGGATACGCGCAACCACGAAATCCACCAGATCATCCAGCGTCTGCGGCTGATGATAGAAGCCGGGTGAAGCCGGCAGAATGGTCACACCCAGATTCGACAGCTTGAGCATGTTCTCCAGATGGATGCTCGAATACGGCGCCTCACGCGGCACCAGAATCAGCTGGCGACGCTCCTTGAGCGCCACGTCGGCGGCGCGCTCGATCAGATTGTTACAGGCCCCCGCAGCGATCGCCGACAAGGTGCCGGTGCTGCACGGCACTATCACCATGGCCGTTGGCGCGCCGGAGCCGGAGGCGGCCGGGGCCATCCAGTCTTCCTTGCCATAGACGCGGATCTGCCCTGGCGCCGCGCCGGTGTATTCGGTGAGGAACTGCGCCATGGACTGCGGCTTGGCCGGCAACGCCACGTCGGTCTCGGTGGCCATCACCAGTTGCGCGGCCTTGGAAATCAGGAAGTGCACTTCACGCTCCTCCTGCACCAGACAGTCGAGCAGGCGCAGGCCATATTGCGCGCCCGAGGCGCCGGTCATGGCCAGGGTGATGCGTTCCGGACCAGACATTTATCCCTCCAGCGCTGCTGCCAGCTTGCCATGCAGGCCGCCGAAGCCGCCGTTGCTCATGATTACCACCTGGGTGCCGGGGCGCGCCAGGGCCTTCACGCCGTCGATGATCGACTCCAGCGAGTCGCATACCCGCGTCGGATTACGCGCCTGCGCCACGGTGGCGGCCAGGTCCCAGCCAAGATTCGGCGGCGCATACCAGAACACCACATCGGCGTGCTCGGCGGATTCGGCCAGGCCGTCACGATGGGCGCCGAGCTTCATGGAATTGGAGCGCGGTTCGATCACGGCGATCACTTGGGTATCGTCGCCGACACGCTTGCGCAGGCCATCGAGCGTGGTGGCGATGGCCGTGGGGTGGTGGGCGAAGTCATCGAAAATGGTCACACCGTTCACCTCGGCGACCTTTTCCATACGCCGCTTGGCGTTGATGAACTGGCCCAGCGCCTCGATACCCAGCGCCGGCACCACACCGACATGACGCGCCGCCGCGAGTACGGCCATGGCGTTGGCAACGTTGTGTTGGCCGGTCAGGTTCCACTCAACCGTGCCCTCGACCTTGCCCTCGAAGCTCACTTCGAAGCGCGAGCCGTCAGCGCTGAGCAGGCGCGCCTGCCATTGCCCGCCTTCACCGGTGGTCTGCACCGGCGTCCAGCAGCCCATCTGGATCACCCGCGCCAGCGCGGTTTCGTTAGCTGGGTGGATAACCAGGCCTTCGCTCGGAATGATCCGCACCAGGTGGTGGAATTGCCGTTCGATAGCGGCCAGGTCAGGAAAGATATCCGCATGATCGAATTCGAGGTTGTTGAGGATCGCCGTGCGTGGGCGGTAGTGAACGAACTTGCTGCGCTTGTCGAAGAAGGCGCTGTCGTACTCGTCGGCCTCGACCACGAAGAACGGCGTATCGCCCAGCCGCGCGGAAATCCCGAAGTTCTGCGGCACACCGCCAATCAGGAAGCCCGGCGCCATGCCGGCGTGCTCCAACACCCAGGCCAGCATGCTCGAGCTGCTGGTCTTGCCGTGGGTACCGGCCACCGCCATCACCCAGCGTCCCTGCAGCACGTGGTCGGCCAGCCACTGCGGGCCGGACACATAGGGCAGCCCCTTGTTGAGTACGTACTCCACCGCCGGATTTCCGCGGCTCATGGCGTTGCCGACCACCACCAGATCGGGCGCCGGCTGCAGGTGCGCCGGGTCAAAGCCCTGCATCAACTCGATGCCCTGGGCTTCGAGCTGGGTGCTCATGGGCGGATAGACATTGGCGTCGGAACCGGTGACGCGGTGGCCGAGCTCCTTGGCCAGCACCGCGAGCGAACCCATGAAGGTGCCGCAGATGCCGAGAATATGGATATGCATGAATGACCTCTATGAAGCCCGACGCAGGGGCGGTGAAGCGATGGCCGCAGGTTAGCACAGCCCCCATCGGGCGGCTGCTGCGCCCTGTTCAGACAAGGACGCGAAAACCAAGTTGCCGGACAAGCGAAAATCAAACGCTTGCTTGGATTGCGCTTTCAACTGGCTTTCAGGCAGCATCGGCTGAACCGCTGGCACAACAGCTGCATCGCCACTCCTGCCCCATTACAGAGAGAAGCCGAGGCCCACCATGCGCATCGTCCAAGCCACCCTGGAGCACCTGGACCTGTTGACCCCGCTGTTCGTAAAATACCGCGAGTTCTACAACGAGCTGCCCTACCCCGAGTCGTCGCGCAAGTTTCTCGAGAAGCGCTTGCGGCGCAAGGAGTCGGTAATCTACCTGGCCCTGGCCGATGACGAAGACAAGCTGCTCGGCTTCTGCCAGCTCTACCCCAGCTATTCCTCGCTGTCGCTCAAGCGCGTGTGGATTCTCAACGACATCTACGTGGCCGAGGATGCGCGTCGCCAACTGGTCGCTGACCGTCTGCTGCACACCGCCAAGCAGATGGCCAAGGACACCAATGCCGTACGCATGAGGGTGGCCACCAGCCGCGACAACGAGGTGGCGCAGAAGGTCTATGAGTCCATCGGTTTCGTCGAGGACGAGCAGTTCAAGAACTACGTGCTGCCGATCAATTCCGACTGATCGCGTCATCGCTACGGCGGCTAGCCATCAGCCACCGATGCTGACCAGCAACCCCAACAGCAGCGGTAACACCACCAGCCCCAGTGCCGCCAGGCGTGCGGGCTGCAGGGGCGCACGTCGCAGCGCCTGACTGCGACGGCCCTGCAATGGCTGCTGCAGCGCCAGCTGAAACTCCGAAAGAGCCTCGAACCGCGCCTGTGGCTGCGGCGCCAGCGCTCGAGCCAATACCCCATCCCAGCCCTGCGGCACCAGAACGGCGAAGCTGGCCAGGGGCACGTAGCAGTGACCGGGGCCGACATCCTCGCGCGCCGCTTCGGGCCATTGCCCGCACATCAGCCAATAGACCAGAGCCGCCAGGGCGAACTGATCCGCACGGCCGTCCAGCGCACGACCGCCCCGCAGTTCGGGTGCCAGCGGCACCGCCTGCGCAGGTAAAGGCTGACGCGCAACGCCCGGTAGAATCGCCGCTGCACCGGGCAACAACATCACCTGTCCGTCATCACCGAGCAGAATCTGCCTGGGGTTGAGCCACAGTCCCTGCATGCCGCGGCGTTGCAGTGAACGCACAGCGGCGATCAATTGCGTCACCGTCCGTAGTAACGTCTGCGTATCCGGCGCACCCCGCGCCGCCACCCAGTCGTACAGGTTACGCATGCCGCGTGGCGGCTTGGCCAGCAACAGGTAAGCATGGCTGCGTGCCTCATGCGTCGACAGTATCTGCGGCAGGGCCTGTTGCGGGCTGCGGCGCAAGGCCCACTCACGCTGCCAGAAGACTTCGTCGACCTCTTCATCGGCGAACCACAGCACGGCCTCACGCCCGCTGGCCTCACGACCGACGAACATGCGCCCCGGCGGGCCATAAGGGCATTGGCGCAAAAGCGTCCAGCCATCGAGCTGCTGGCCACAGGCGACCTGCCCAAGCGCCGGTTGCACCGCCATGGGAGGCGGGACAGGTAGGCACTGGTTTTCACCGACACGCAGCAATACCGCAGCACCTGGGGCCTGCAGCATGGGCTGTAGCAGCCCATTCAACGTGGTTTCCACTTGAGCGTGCAGTGGTTGCAGATCGCTGACGTCGAGCAACGGCTGCGGTGCCAGGAGCAGATGCTCACCTCGCCTCGGCAAAAGACTGTGCTGGACCAGCGCCAGCTCGGCTTGCGTGCCCAGGGCCTGGCCTTCGCGCCCGGGCAGTATCTGCAGACCATTTGCCTGCGCCCGCGCCAGGCCGACGCTGCCGGCCTGCAGGAACTGTAACTCGTCGCCCTGAACCAGCAGCATACCGGCATGCAGTTCGGCGATACCGCGCCCGGCCTGCCGGCGGCGAAACAGTTGTAGATTCAGCGCCGCCAACACTTGCCGTGCCGCCTGGGTTTCACTCCAGCTTTGCGGTGTGCAACGAAAATCGGCGAACAGCGCATCGAGTTGACGCTCCAGGCTTTGCACCACCTCGGGGCAGTGGCGCGCCCAAAGGAGCATGACCAGCAATAGCGGCGGGCGCTGCTGACGTCCGGCCAGCCACATTGCCCGAGCCCGCGCGGCCTGGTGCGGCAAGTCAATCCCGGCGCCGGATGCCAGGGTGATTCCGGGATGTTCCAGCAATTGCAGCGCCATGCTCAGCCCTCCTGCTGCAGCGAAGCTGAGTGTGGCGCTGCAGCCTTTGTGCCGACTTGTCGCCAGGGCCAGGCGCCCTTATGGTGGCCGGATATTTCCAACGAGCCTGCATGCATGTGGTCCTTCAAGGCCTGGCGCCGCCGTCGCACCCTCGAACGCAACCCTGTCGACCCCAACCACTGGGCCGAAGTACGCAGGCGTCTGCCCATCCTCGATGGCCTCGACCGGCACGAAGAGCAGCAACTGCGCGAGCGTGCCGTGCTGTTCCTGCATGACAAGCACCTGACGGCCCTGCCTGGCCTGGAGCTCGGCCCGGTCGAACACCTGCTGCTGGCCGCCCAGGCGCAACTGCCGCTGCTGCATCTGGGCGATCTGGACTGGTACCAGGGCTTTCACGAGATCGTGCTCTACCCGGACGACTTCCTCAGCCCTCAGCGCCACCGCGACGCCAGTGGCGTCGAACACGAATGGGACGACGCCCGTAGCGGCGAGGCCTGGCAGCAGGGGCCGGTGATCCTTGCCTGGCCCGGTGTCGAGACGAGTGGCGGCTGGGAAGGCTACAACCTGGTGATCCACGAGCTGGCGCACAAGCTGGACATGCTCGAAGGCAGTGCCAACGGCCTGCCGCCGCTGCACCGCGACATGCGTGTGCAGGACTGGGCCCACGCCATGCAGAGCGCTTATGACGCCCTGAATGCAGAGCTGGATGCCAACCCCGAAGCGGAAACCGCCATCGACCCGTACGCGGCCGAAGATCCGGCGGAATTCTTTGCCGTGACCAGCGAATACTTCTTCAGCGCCCCGGATCTACTGGCCGCTGCCTTTCCCGAGGTCTACCGGCAATTGGCGCTGTTCTATCGCCAGGACACCCTCGCCCGATTGCAACGGCTGCAGGCGGAACACCCCGACTACCGGACGGTCGAAACCGCGACCAATGGCTGATTCACACGGCGTAGTAACGCCATGCGAATACGCCTATAATGCGCCCCACTTTTTTGGCCCTCCCTGGGAGTTCACCCATGAGCTACAGCAAGATCCCGGCTGGCAAAGACCTGCCGAACGACATCTACGTCGCCATCGAAATCCCGGCCAACCATGCGCCGATCAAATACGAGATCGACCACGACACCGACTGCCTGATGGTCGACCGCTTCATGGCCACCCCAATGTTCTACCCGGCCAACTACGGTTTCATCCCGCACACCCTGGCTGACGACGGCGACCCCCTCGACGTACTGGTCGTGACTCCTTATCCGGTCGCGCCGGGTTCGGTGATCCGCGCCCGTCCGGTCGGCGTACTGCACATGAGCGACGAAGCCGGCGGCGACGCCAAGCTGGTTGCGGTTCCGCACGACAAGCTGACCGTTCTGTACAAGGACGTTCAGGAATACACCGACCTGCCCGCGCTGCTGATCGAGCAGATCAAGCATTTCTTCGAGAACTACAAGGATCTCGAGAAGGGCAAGTGGGTCAAGGTAGAAGGCTGGGGCGGCGCTGAAGAAGCCCGCGGCCTGATCAACAAGGCAGTCGCGGCATACCAGAAGTAAGCCCTGACACCTCCTAAAAGCCGGCCACAAGCCGGCTTTTTTATTGCCTTTCGCCAGGCAACCGGTACACATTCGTGACACCCAGGCAAAAACGGCCGCACGCCGTTATGCTGTAATCGATGAGCAAAACTGATCAGCCAGGCCCAATGGATATGATGAACCTGACCGTACGCAATCGAATCATTGTCAGCTTCCTGCTGATCATCACCATTCTGGTCCTGCTGGCAGGCGCCTCCTACGTTCGCCTGGTGAAGATCGAAGCCGAAGCCAATGGCATCCGCAACGAGTCGATTCTAGGCCTGTACTACCCGAGCAAGGCGCAGGAGCTATGGGCGCGCCATATGCTCGATACCCGGCGCCTGCTGTTGCGTTTCGCCGACGACGGCGAATCCAGCCTGCTGGACAGCTACCGCGACCAGTTCGCAACCATGGAGCAGGCGCTCGATGAGGAATTCGGCCGCTACCAGAGCGCCACGGCAGACGAGCAGGAGCTTGCGCTCGCCGAGCAATTTCGCCAGGTCCAGCGCCAGTACCTGAACCGCCACGAGCAGTTGCTCGACAGCCTGCTCGAAGTGGATTTGAAGCAGGCTCGCCAGTTCAGCGCCGAGCGCGTGTTCCCAGAATGGGAGAAGGGCCAGAGCCTGCTCGGCGAACTGATCGAGATAAATCGCAGCCAGGCCGACGCCGCCGCGCTGGAAATTCGCAGCGCCGTACGCATCATGGAGGTGGGCCTGCTGATCGCCCTTCTGCTGGCCATTCTGGTTTCGGCCGTATGCGGCTGGCTGCTGATGCGCGCCATCACCACGCCGGTCGATCGCATCGTCACAAGCCTCAAGTCCCTTGAAAGTGGCGACCTGTCGGCAAAGCTCGACCTGCATCGTCGCGACGAATTCAACGCTATCGAGCTGGGCTTCAACAGCATGGTGGGCGAACTCAAGAATCTGGTCGGCAACGCCCAGCGCTCGGCCGTGCAGATGACCACCTCGGTCACCGAGATCGCTGCGACCTCGCGCCAACAGCAGGCCACGGCCACCGAGACCGCCGCCACCACCACAGAGATCGGCGCTACCTCGCGGGAGATCGCCGCCACCTCGCGCGACCTGGTGCGCACCATGGGTGAAGTTTCCGACAACGCCGAGCAGACCTCGATTCTCGCCGGCACCGGCCAGTTGGGCCTGGCCCGCATGGAAGAGATCATGCATCAGGTCATGGGCGCCGCCGACGTGGTCAACGGCAAGCTGTCGATCCTCAACGAAAAGGCCGGCAACATCACCCAGGTGGTCACCACCATCGTTAAGGTCGCCGACCAGACCAACCTGTTGTCGCTCAACGCCGCCATCGAAGCGGAGAAAGCCGGTGAGTACGGCAAGGGCTTCGCCGTGGTCGCGGTGGAAGTGCGCCGACTGGCCGACCAGACTGCCGTGGCCACCTACGACATCGAACAGATGGTCCGCGAGATCCAGTCCGCCGTATCGGCCGGCGTGATGGGCATGGACAAGTTCTCCGAGGAAGTGCGCCGCGGTATCGGCGAAATGGCGCAGATGGGCGACCAGCTCAGCCAGATCATCCAGCAAGTGCAGGCTCTGGCACCGCGCATCCAGATGGTCAACGAAGGCATGCAGGCGCAATCCACCGGTGCCGAACAGATCAACCAGGCGCTGGTGCAGCTCGGCGAAGCCAGCAGCCAGACCGTCGACTCGCTGCGCCAGGCCGGTGCGGCCATCGACGAGCTCAACCAGGTGGCCAACAACCTGCGCGTTGGCGTCAGCCGCTTCAAGGTCTGAGCATGCCGGCCTCCAGCAAAGCAGCGAAGGGCGAACTGCATCTGCAGTTCCAGCTCGGCGAGGATCGCTACGCCCTTCCCGCCAGCGAGGTGGTCGAGGTGCTGCCGCTGCGCCGCCTGAAACAGATTCCCGAAGCGCCGCCCTGGGTGGCCGGGCTGTTCGAGCATCGCGGCAAGATGACGCCGGTGATCGACCTCAGCCGCCGCGTGCTGGACCGCCCGGCCAGGCCACGCAGCAGTACCCGGATGGTGCTGGTGCGCTTCGACAGGCAACTGGGCGAGCAATCACCGGTGCTCGGGCTGATTCTGGAGCAGGCCACCGACACCCTGCGTCTGCACAGCGAAGCCTTCAAGGCCAGCGGCCTGGAGGCTGGCCAGGCGGATTACCTTGGCCCGCTGCAACACGACGACCAGGGCATGATCCAGCGTATCGAGGTCGCCGGCCTGCTCGACGACGAGGTGCGTGCCCTGCTGTTCCAGCCGACGGATCAGGGCTGACGGCATGATCGAACATATCGAACGCCTGCTGAAGAGTCGTATCGGCCTGGACGCCGAATCGGTCGGCCGCAGTGTGATCGAGCGCGCCGTGCGCCAGCGCATGAGCGCACTCGGGCAACAGAACCTGGAAGGTTACTGGACCACCCTCGGCGGTTCGCCACGCGAGCAGCAGGCGCTGGTGGAAGCCGTGGTGGTACCGGAAACCTGGTTCTTCCGCTACCCGGAGTCGTTCAATGCGCTGGCCAGCCTGGCCCAGGAGCGTCATGCCCACCTGCACGGCGCCCGGCCGCTGCGCCTGATCAGCCTGCCCTGCTCCAGCGGCGAAGAACCCTACTCCATCGCCATGACCCTGCTCGACGCCGGTTTCACCGCCAAGCAGTTCCAGATCGATGCGCTGGACGTCAGCGACAAGGTGCTGGATCAGGCGCGCCAGGGCCTGTATGGGCGCAACTCGTTCCGTGGCGATGCCCTGGCCTTTCGTGAGCGCTTCTTTCAGGAGCAGGCCACGGGTGGTTTTCTTCTCGACGCGCGGGTACGCAGCTGCGTCCGGCTGCGTACCGGCAACCTGCTCGACCCCGGCCTGTTCGCCGGCGAGCCGGGCTACGACTTCGTCTTCTGTCGCAACCTGCTGATCTATTTCGACCGGCAGACTCAGGTGCGCGTGCTGGAACTGCTCAAGCGCCAGTTGCAGGAAGGCGGCACGCTGTTCATCGGCCCGGCCGAAGCCAGCCTGGCCAGCCAGAACGGCCTGCAGGCGCTGGGCCGGCAACAGACCTTTGCCTTTCGCATGGCCGAGGCCAAACCGGTCGTCAGCCAGCCGCCCCGCCCGACCAGCAGCCGTATGCGACCAGCCACCGTGGTTGCGCCGCGCCCCGCCCCGCCGAGCCGGTCACGCCCTGCGGCGCGGACACTCAATGCAGCGGCACCCGCTGTGGTCGCGGTGGATATCTGGACGGAGGTTGCCAACCTGGCCAATGCCGGGCGTACCGCCGAGGCACGCCAGCGCAGCGAGCAACATCTGCAGCAGAACGGCCCCAGCGCCGCGGCCTACTACTGGCTGGGCCTGATCTGTGATTCGGCAGGCCAGGGCGACCAGGCCTGCGCCTACTACCGCAAGGCGATCTATCTCGAACCGCAGCATCGCGAGGCGCTCACGCACCTGGCCGCGCACCTGCAGGCACAGGGTGATGAAGCCGGTGCCCAGCGCCTGTATCGGCGAGCCCAGAACCCCGAGGTAGGCGAACGTGACTGATCAGGACCTGCTGCACCACCAGCCGACGGTGGACGATTGCTGGAATCGCATCGGCGTATTCGGCGACAAGAGTTGCCCGCGCCTGGAGCGACACATCCACTGTCGCAACTGCGAGGTCTACGGTGCAGCGGCCATCGCCCTGCTCGACCGTTACGGCAGCGCCCTGGAGCGCGGCGATGACGATTATGGCCAGGGCGAAACCGAGGAGATGCAGGGCGAGCAGCGCTCGCTGCTGATCTTCCGCCTCGGCGAACAATGGCTGGCCATTGCCACGCGCTGCCTGGCCGAAGTGATGCCGGTGTCACCGATCCATGTCCTTCCGCACCGCAAGAGTCGCGGCCTGCTCGGCGTCACCAATGTACGTGGCACGCTGGTCGCCTGCCTGTCGCTGGCTGAACTGCTCGACCTCGAAACCCAGCAGGACGCCCATCGCAGCGAGCGCCGGGTAATCCCGCGGATGCTGATTCTCGAGACAGACAGCGGCCCCCTGGTAACACCGGTGGACGAGGTCAGCGGTATCCAGCGCATTCCCCTGGCGCGCATCAGCAGCGCCAAGCATGATGACAAGCGCACCATCAGCCGCTTCACCGCGGGCGTCCTGCAATGGCGGGAGCAGAGCATCACCCTGCTGGATGACGAACAGGTGCGGCAGAACATGATCGGGAGCCTCACGTGACACCGGACCAGATGAGGGATGCATCGCTGCTCGACCTGTTCCGGCTGGAGGCCGAGGCACAGAAGCAGGTGCTCGACACCGGCCTGCTGGTGCTCGAACGCGACCCTACCAATGCCGCTCAGCTGGAAGCCTGCATGCGCGCCGCGCATTCGCTCAAGGGCGCGGCGCGTATCGTCGGCCTGGACAACGGCGTGCAGGTCGCCCACGCCATGGAGGACCTGCTGGTCGCCGCCCAGGAAGGCCTGCTGCGCCTGCTGCCCGATCATATCGATGCCTTGCTGCAGGGCTCCGACCTGCTCCTGCGCATCGGCCAGGCGCAGCAGGATGAAGAACTGCAAGCACGGGTGGAGACCGTCACCGCACGCCTGCAGATGCTGCTCGGCAATGCCGTGCCGGCACTGCGCGCTCAGCCCGAAAACAGCCCCCTCCTGCCGCAAGCGAGCGCTGAGCCCAGGCAGCCCGAGACGCCCGGCGCTCCACTTGCCGAGAGCACCGGCGACGAACGCACCAGCCGCGTCCTGCGGGTATCGGCTGAACGCTTCGACCACCTGATCGACCTGTCTGGCAAGTCGCTGGTGGAGTTCCAGCGCACCAAGCCGTTGAACGAATCCCTGCATCGCCTCAAACGCCAGCAGGAGTCAGCGCGGCGTACCCTGGAGACATTGCGTGAGCACCTGCTCGGCACCGACCTGGATGCCACCGCGCAGGCACTGTTTAACGAGAGCCGCAACCTGCTGATCGAATGCCAGCAACAGCTGCAGGCGCACCAGGAGTTGTTCGACGATTTCGTCTGGTATGGCGGGCAGCGCACGCAGCAGCTATACGACCTGGCTCTGGCCTCGCGCATGCGCCCTTTCGCCGACGTGCTGGCCGGTCAGGCGCGCATGTTGCGCGATCTTGGCCGTTCGCTCGGCAAGCAGGTGCGCCTGGAAATCGACGGCGAGAACACCCAGGTCGACCGCGACGTGCTGGAGCGCCTGGAAGCGCCACTGACGCACCTTTTGCGCAACGCCGTCGACCACGGTATCGAGCCACCGGCGCTACGAGCACGCAAGGGCAAGCCGGAAGAAGGCGTGGTACAGCTACGCGCGCGTCATCACGCCGGCATGCTGGTGCTGGAGGTCGGTGACGACGGTGCCGGTGTCGACCTCGAACGCGTCGGCCAGGCGGTGATCAAGCGCCGCTTCGCCACCGCCGAACAGGTGCAGCAGATGACCGAGGAAGAGCTACTGGCCTTCCTCTTCCTGCCCGGTTTCAGCATGAGCCAGCAGGTCACCGAAGTCTCCGGCCGTGGCGTCGGCCTGGACGTGGTGCAACACGAGATTCGTCGCATGCGCGGCAACGTACGGCTGTTGCAAAGCCCCGACCAGGGCAGCCTGTTCCACCTCGAACTGCCGCTGACCCTTTCGGTGGTACGTGCCCTGGTGGTGACCATCGGCGGCGAGGCCTACGCCTTCCCGCTGGCGCAGATCGAGCGCATGCTGCGCCTGCCACGCAGCGCCATCGTCCAGCTCGAGGGGCGTCAGCACTTCTGGCTGGAAAACGAACACGTCGGCCTGATCTCCGCAGCCCAATTGCTGCAATGCAGCGAGAAACAGGGCGACGATGACAGCATTCCCATCGTGCTAATCCGCGACCGCGAGCAATATCACGGCCTGGCGGTCGAGGCCTTCCTTGGCGAATTCACCCTGGTGCTGATGCCGCTCGATGCGCGCCTGGGCAAGGTACGCGATGTCGCCGCTGGCGCGCTGCTGCACGACGGCACGCCGGTGCTGATCCTCGATGTCGACGATCTGCTCAACTCCGTGGGCAAACTGCTCGGTGCCGGCCACCTGGAGCGTGTCGACCACGCCAGCCATGCACGCCAGGCCATCAGCAAGCGCGTTCTGGTGGTGGACGACTCGCTGACCGTGCGCGAACTGGAGCGCAAGCTGCTGCTCAGTCGTGGCTACCAGGTGGCGGTGGCCGTCGACGGCATGGACGGCTGGAATGCCCTGCGTGCAGAGCCCTTCGACCTGCTGATCACCGACATCGACATGCCGCGAATGGACGGTATCGAACTGGTCACCCAGGTGCGCCAGGACCCACGCCTGCGCTCGTTGCCGGTGATGGTGGTGTCCTACAAGGACCGCGAAGAGGATCGCCGCCGCGGCCTCGAGGCCGGTGCCGACTATTACCTGGCCAAGGCCAGCTTCCATGACGAAGCGCTGCTCGATGCCGTACAAACCCTGATCGGTGAGGCCCGCGAATGAGGATCGCCATTGCCAACGACATGCCCCTGGCGGTCGAAGCCCTGCGCCGCGCGCTGGCGGCCGAACCCGAATATCAGTTGATCTGGGTCGCCAGCAATGGAGAGGAAGCGGTCAGTCGCTGCCGCGAGGACAGGCCCGAACTGCTGTTGATGGACATGCTCATGCCCGGCATGGATGGCGTCGAAGCGACGCGGCAGATCATGAATGACACGCCCTGCGCCATTCTCATCGTCACCTCGGATGTCGAGCGCAACATGTCGCGAGTGTTCGACGCCATGGGTGCCGGCGCGCTGGATGTGGTTGCCGCACCGTCGCTCGGCCCGCAGCAGGTGCTGGATGCCGCCGCAGTGAGGCGCAAGATTCACAACATCGCCTGGATGATCGGCCACAAGACCTCACGCTCCGTCAAACCGACGCCGGTGCGCAGCGCCGACAATCGCGGCAAACGTCTGGTGGCCATCGGTGCCTCGGCCGGCGGCCCGGCTTCACTGGTGGAGCTGCTCCGGCAAATACCGGCCGACTTTCCCGCCAGCATCGTGCTGGTCCAGCATGTCGATGAAGTATTTGCCGCCGGCATGGCGCAGTGGCTCGGCAGCGAATCAAACATTCCCGTACGCCTGGCGCGCGAAGGCGAAGTGCTGCAACCGGCCAGCGTGCTGCTGGCCGGTACCAACAACCATCTGTATCTCGCGCCGGAAGGACGCCTGGTGTACCGGCGCGAGCCGGTCGACCAGGTCTACCGGCCGTCCATCGATGTATTCTTCGAGAGCGTGGCCACCCACTGGCGAGGGGAAGCGATCGGTGTGCTGCTGACCGGCATGGGCCGCGACGGCGCCAGAGGCCTGAAGCTGATGCGCGAGCGCGGCTTTCACACCATCGCCCAGGACCAGGCCAGTAGCGCCGTCTACGGCATGCCCAAGGCCGCAGTGGCATTGGACGCCGCGACGGAGGTGCTGCCCCTGGACAGAATTCCGACGCGCCTGATCGAGCGCCTCGGCTGAAAACGCCAACCCGCGGCCCAAGTAGCCGCGTAATTTAGGAAAACAAAGGCGGAGACGCACTTATGCAACGGCCCCAAGCTAACCCTAACCATCATTACGGTCTGCCCGACTATTCGATGATGGTGCTGCTGGTCGATGACCAGGCCATGATCGGCGAAGCCGTGCGACGGGCGCTGAGCGAAGAAAGCGATATCGACTTCCACTTCTGCGCCGACCCGCATCAGGCGCTGAGCGTGGCCCAGCAGATCAAGCCGACGGTGATCCTGCAGGACCTGATCATGCCCGGCGTCGACGGCCTCGAACTGCTCGCCCAGTACCGTACCGCTCCTGGCCTGCGTGACGTGCCGATCATCGTGCTGTCGACCAAGGAAGAACCCAAGGTCAAGAGCGCCGCCTTCGCCGCTGGAGCCAACGACTACCTGGTCAAGCTGCCGGATGTGATCGAACTGCTCGCCCGCATCCGCTACCACTCGCGCTCCTACCTGACCATGCTGCAGCGCGACGAGGCCTATCGCGCCCTGCGCGAGAGCCAGCAACAGTTGCTCGACACCAACCTGGTGCTGCAGCGCCTGATCAAGTCCGACAGCCTCACCGGCCTGGCCAACCGCCGCTACTTCGACGAATACCTGGAAATCGAGTGGAGCCGCGCCCTGCGCGATCAGAGCGAGCTGTCGCTGCTGATGATCGACGTCGACTACTTCAAGGCCTACAACGACCAGCACGGCCATGTTGCCGGCGACGAGGTGCTGCGCCGCGTCGGTGAATCGCTGCGCAGCAGCTGCACGCGCGCCACCGACCTGGCCGCACGCTACGGCGGTGAAGAGTTCGCCGTGATCATGCCCGGCACCGCCGCGGGCGGCGCACGCCTGCAGGCGGAAAAGATTCGCCGTGCGGTAGAAGCCATGGGCATCCCCCATGACCTGCCCAAGCCAGGCTCGCCAATCAGCGTGAGCATCGGCATCGCCACCATTCGCCCCTCGGTGGAGCATGATCCGCTGAGCCTGGTGATCAAGGCTGACGAAGGCCTGTACCTGGCCAAGCACAGTGGGCGCAACCAGGTGGTTCAGGGCGGTGAACGCAGCTGAGCCGGAGATAACCGACTCAGCCGGCCGATAACCGCCCACTTTTCCGCGCTTTACCACCCCCTCCGCAGCCCGCATATCTACTGACGTTGACGCCCCGAAAGGTGGCGTCGGGCATCGCTGTGCGCGTTCAAACAACCGCCCCTCGATTGACTGAATTAACCAGTTAGTACATTTTTCCTCGCAGTTACGTTACAACAACAAGAGACAGCCCATGACGCCCTGCATTCTGGTACTCAACGGCCCCAACCTGAACCTGCTCGGAACGCGCGAACCCGCCACCTACGGGCACGAGACCCTCGCCGATATTTCCAAACTCTGCGCCGATACCGCCGCCGAACATGGCCTGAAAATCGAATTTCGCCAGACCAACCACGAAGGTGAACTGCTTGACTGGATTCACGCCGCACGCGGACGCTGCGCCGGCATCCTGATCAACCCGGCGGCCTGGACTCACACCTCGGTGGCCATTCGCGATGCACTGGTGGCCAGTGAATTGCCGGTGATCGAAGTGCACCTGTCCAACGTGCACAAACGCGAGCCGTTCCGTCATCACTCGTTCGTCTCGCAGATCGCCGTAGGGGTCATCTGCGGGCTCGGCAGTCAGGGCTACCGACTGGGTCTGCAGTACTTCGCTCAATCGCTCAAGGGTTAAGAACCATGTCCTCCGTTACCAGTGGCATCCTCGCCGGCCTTATCGGCAAGGGTATCCAGGCCTCCCGCACGCCAGCCATGCACGAGCGCGAAGGCGATGCGCAGGGGCTGCGCTACCTCTACCGCCTGATCGACCTCGACCAGTTGGGCCTCGACCTCGATGCGCTGCCGAGTCTGCTCGATGCGGCGCAGCATATGGGCTTTACCGGCCTCAACATCACCTTCCCGGCCAAGCAGGCGATCATCCCGCTGCTCGACGAGCTGTCGAGCGAGGCGCGTGGCATTGGCGCGGTGAACACCGTGGTGCTCAAGGACGGCAAGCGCGTCGGCCACAACACCGACTGCCTGGGCTTCGCCGAGGGCTTTAGGCGTGGCCTGCCCAACGTGGACCGCCGTCGCGTGGTGCAGATGGGCGCGGGTGGTGCCGGCGCCGCCGTGGCGCATGCCCTGCTCGCCGAAGGCGTGGAGCGCCTGTGCATTTTCGAAGTAGAGCCAGGCCGCGCCCAGGCTCTGGCGGACAGCCTCAATGCTCACTTTGGTAGCGAACGCGCCGTCGCAGGTGACGACCTGGCCAGCGAAGTCGCCGCAGCCGACGGTCTGGTCAACACCACTCCGGTGGGCATGGCCAAGCTGCCAGGCACGCCACTTCCGGTGGAGCTGCTGCACACTGGGTTGTGGGTCGCGGAGATCATCTACTTCCCGCTGGAGACCGAGCTGTTGCGTCACGCTCGCGCGCTAGGCTGCCGCACGCTGGATGGCGGGACCATGGCGGTGTTCCAGGCGGTCAAGGCGTTCGAGCTGTTCAGCGGCCGCCCGGCCGATGCCGAACGCATGCAGGCGCACTTCGCCAGCTTCTGAGCCCACGCATGCAAAAGACCCCTGGCAGCGACAACGCTGCCAGGGGCCTTTTCATATCTGCTCAGCCCTGGATATAACGCAGCACAGCGTCGCAGATCATCGTCTTGTGGCGTTGCTTGACCTGTTCGTCAGGCAGGTCGATCTGGAAGATTTCACCGAAGGTGTGGCGGTTGGACACCCGATAGAAGCAGAACGAGCTGATCAGCAGGTGCACGTCGAGCACATCGATACCCGGGCGGAACACACCCTCTTCCGCACCTCGCCGCAGGGTCTTGCCGAGGGTATCGAGCACCACGTTGCTCATCTGGCGGATGGCCGGTGACTGCTTGACGTACTCACCGTAGTGGATGTTCTCGATACTGACGATTCGCACGAAGTCGACGTTGCGGTCGTGGTGATCGAAGGTGAACTCCACCAGCCTGCGGATCGCCAGCACCGGCGGCAGGGACGCCAGGTCGAGGCGGCTCTCGGTACCGCGAATGTCACCGTAGAGTTTGACCAGTACCTCGAGGTAGAGCTGCTCCTTGCTGCCGAAGTAGTAGTAGATCATCCGCTTCGAGGTCGCGGTACGCTCGGCGATGGCATCCACGCGAGCCCCGGACAGGCCCTGCTGGACGAACTCCGTGATGGCGGCCTGGAGAATGCTCTCGCGGGTCTTCTCCGGATTGTTCTTACGTACCTTGCGCACCACCTCGGTAGGTTGGGTGGCCAGGTTGGCAACGGCTTCGGTCATACGGCAATGGTCTTTTTTATAGGTATTGGTAGTGCGGATTATGGCAGGCCGCACAGACGTCGTGCAGCGGCAACCGAAGGGTTGCCGCATCGCCCACCTTACAGCCGCGGCCGCTTCAAACCGCCGCTGCGCGCCTTGGCCATGGCCGCCAGGCGTACCGCGACGTTGGCCGCACCGTAGCCCACGTAGCCACCCTTGCGCTGGATGATTTCGAAGAAGAAGCGCTCCTCGAACGGCTCGGTGTAGACGTGGAACAGCTCGCCACCCTGGGCATCACGGTCGTAGAGCACGTTGTAGTAGGCCAGCTCGCTGAGGAACTCGTCGTCGAAGTCGAAGCGTGCGGCCAGGTCGTCATAGTAGTTCAGCGGAATCTCCAGCAGCGGCACGCCGGCTTCCTTGGCCCGCGCCACCTCGGCGAAGATGTCGTCGCAAGAGAAAGCGATGTGATGCACACCGGAGCCCTGATAACTGGAAAGCGCATGGGCGATGGCGGTGTTGCGGTTCTCCGAGATGTTCAGCGGCAGGCGGATCGAGCTGCAACGACTGCGAATCGCCCGGCTTTTCACCAGACCGTAGGGATCGGGCAGCACCACCTCGTCGTCGGCCTCGAAATCCAGCAGGCTCTTGTAGAACAGCACCCAGCTGTCGAGCGAATCGGCCGGCAGCGCCAACGCCATGTGATCGATCCGTTGCAGCCCGCCGCAGACCTGGGCACTGGCATCGAGGCTGAAATCGGTGTCGTAGATGGTCTGCCCTTCTCCGCCCTGCTCTACCAGATAGATCAGGCTACCGTCCGGTGCGCGCACGGCTGGAATTTCCCGCTCGTTGGGCCCGACCAGGCCGCGATAGGGCTGGCCGCGGTAGTCGCAGGCACGCTGCAGTGCCTGCGCGCCGTTCCTGACGCGCAGTGCAGTGGCGCAGAGCGAAGGGCCGTGCGACTCGAAGAAGTTGTGGGCAAAGGAGTAAGGCTCGGCATTGAGCACGATATTGATATCACCCTGACGCAGCAGGCTGACGTCCTTGGAACGATGCTGCCCGGCACGGGCAAAGCCCAGGCGCTCCAACCAGCCGGACAGACGCGCGCCGACGGCCTCGTCGACAGCGAACTCGAGAAACTCGACGCCGTCGTAGCGGTGGGCAGCAGGTGGGGTGAAGAGCACGCCCGGCTCGATCTGATGACCCTCTTTCTCCAGTCGCTTGTGGGTCTTTTCCTCGAGGTAGAGCAGCGAGCGCAGGCCGTCGGCGGCGTTCTGCCGGGGTGGCGCGGCGCGGAATCCATCGTTGAAGATCTCCAGCGACAATGGGCCGCGATAACCGCTACGCAGGATGGGAGCGAGGAAGCCCGCCAGATCGAATTCGCCCTGCCCAGGGAAACAGCGGAAATGTCGACTCCACTCCAGCACGTCCATTGCCAGAATCGGCGCATCGGCCATCTGCACGAAGAAGATCTTGTCGCCGGGAATATCGGCGATGGCCGCCGGATCGCCCTTGAGCGACAGGGTGTGGAAACTGTCGAGGATCACCCCGACAGCCGGATGGTCGGCCTGGCGCACCAGGTTCCATACCTGCTGGTAGGTGTTGACGTGACGCCCCCAGGCCAGCGCTTCATAACCGATGCGCAGGCCACGTGCGCCGGCACGCTCGCCGAGCAGGCGCAAGTCATCGATGAGGATTTCATCATCGCCCAGCGAGTCGGCGGCGACGTTGCTGCATACCAGCACCAGGTCGGTGCCCAGCTCCTGCATCAGGTCGAACTTGCGCTCGGCACGGTCGATATTGCGCTGCAGGCGATCGCGGCGGCAGCCCTCGAAGTCGCGAAAGGGTTGGAACAGGGTGATGGCCAAGCCGAGGTCGGCACAGCGCTTGCGGATCTCAGTGGGGCTGCCGTCGTAGTAGAGCAGGTCGTTCTCGAAGATTTCCACACCGTCGAAGCCGGCAGCAGCAATGGCTTCGAGCTTCTCGGGCAGGGTACCGCTAAGGGAAACGGTGGCAATTGAACGCTGCATAGACGGCTCCGGGCTGAGGCGGCGCCGTGGCGGGCAAAGTGAGGGAGGCGAGACGCGCTCATGAGCCCTCACTCGGCCGGTTGGTCGGCGCTCATGGATTGTTCGTAGCCTGGATTATTGGCAGGGCAATGCAGATCAGCAATTCAAAATGAACGAACTGGTTAGTTTTCCGTTCGATAATCGAACAATGGTTACTTGCGCGGCTGTCGCCGGCTCTGCCAGGCTGCCGCGAGGCCACTGAGGCAGATGATGAGGATGCCAATCAGCGCCGTGGTATCGGGTGTGTGCTTGAACACCAGCAAACCCAGCAGGCCGGCGAAGACGATCTGCACATAACCGAATGGGGCCAGCAACGCCGGGGCCGCGTGACGAAAGGCATGGGTCAGCAACAGATGCGCCGCCATGCCACAACCGCCCAGCGCCAGCATCATCAGGCCATGGGTGATGCTGGGGACATGCCAGAAGAACGGCACCAGCAGGCTCATCACCAGGGTGTTGACCAGGCCCGCGAAGAAGTTGCTGGTGGTAGCACTGTCCACTTCGCTCAGACGTCGGGTAAGGATCTGATAGAAGCTGAAACACAGCGCGGCGCTCAGCGGTAGCAGCACTGCCGGCGTGAACAGGCTGCCGCCGGGATGCACGATGATCAGCACGCCGATGAAGCCGATGATCACCGCCGCCCACTGCCCTGCGCTGACGCGCTCGCCAAGTAGCGGCACCGACAGCGCGGTCACCAGCAAAGGCGCGAGAAAGATCACCGAGGTCGCCTCGGCCAGCGGAATGAACATCAGGCCGGTGGTGAACAGCAGGCTGACGCCCAGCAGGCACAGTGCCCGCAACACCTGCAGACCAGGACGTTTGGTACGCAACACACGCAGGCCGGATTGCGGCAGGAAGATGCCGGCCATCAATAGGGTGTGCACCATGTAGCGCGCCCAGACGATGAGGATGATCGGGTAGAAACCCGACAGGTATTTGGACATGGCATCGTGACTGGCGAACAGGAAGGTCGCCAGCACCATCAGGCCGATCCCCTTGAGCGGATGATTGGCGCCGGACAATGGAGTGATGCTCATGAAATACCCGGGAAGCGGACGTACCGCAAAAAGATAGCAAGACAACTAACTATACAGGCCGCAACCGAGCAGCGCCTATATCGGCTGCGGCAACAGCTGGCGGGATTACGACTGACGGTCAAGCACCTGCCGTGTCTTCTCCAGCGCCATGCTGGCCCGCTGCAACGCGCTGACGCCCTGCTCCAGCAATTGCCGAGTGGGAATTTCCAGGCTCAGCGGAATGTTCGCCGGCAGGGTTCGCAGCAAGCTCGGCAGATCGCAATCGCCCTCGCCAGGGAAACGCCGCTCGTTGCGCGCCTGGCGCAGGATTTCCGCCATGTCATCCGGGCGCGGCCCGGCTACATCGCACAACTGAGCGTAGCGCAAACGTTCGGCGGGTATGGCTGCCAGGTCCTGCAGACGTGAGGCCGAGCGGTCGAAGTGAAAGGCATCGATCAGTACGCAACCATTGCTGCGCCCCGCCGCGTTGACGATACGCGCCGCCTGGGGCAGGTCGCGAGCGTCGGTCCAGGGCATGAACTCCAGGTGCGGATGCAGGCCGTACGGCGCGGACAGATCACAGAGCGCAGCGAAGTTGTCGGTCAGGCGTGCCTCGTCTGGATCGTTGCCGGCCACCAGCAGTTCGCTGGCGCCGCATTCGGCTCCCACGGCGAGGATCGCTTCGAAATCGGCGACACGGGTATCCGGTTTCAGACGCAGAATTTCTACGTCGAGCACCCGAACGCCGGTGTCGCGCAGGCGTTGCAACGTCTGCGCGCGCAGAGCGGCATCGGCTACCAACGGGAAGTGGTGCTCCTCCGGCGTGGCCGGCACCAGGCGCAAGCCAACATGGCTGTAACCGGCGCGCGCGGCGACTTCGACCATCTCCGGTGGTGACAGCTCGAGTACGGTCAGGGCTGCCAGTGAAAGAATGCGTTCGCTCATGATGACTCTCTGATCAGATGGTTTCGGGGGTGCTGGCCTGTCCGCTCTCCGCCGCCTGGCGAATGGCCTCGACCAGCGCCAGGGTACGACCGGCATCGGCGGCGCTGACCAGCGGCTGCGCCTGGCCACGGGCGACCTCGATGAAATGCAGGAGCTGACGGCGCAAGGCTTCGTCGGCGTCGAAGCGCTCATGCACCTGCTGCAGCGGCTGATGCCAACCGGCGCCGGCCTCGGAGTAGTGCCAGCATTTGAGCTGCGGAATGCTCAGGGCACCATGCGTGCCAGCGAGCAGGTAGCAGGGTTGGTCGGCCTGGCGCGGGTAGACCGGGTTCTCGCCCGATGTCAGCTCCCAGCTCCAGGGCGCCGCGGCGGCGTCAGAGCCGGTAAGGCTGCCCAGCGCACCGCCTTCGAACTGCAGTAGCACCGCAGCGCTGTCCTCATTGGCGAAGCCACGCACGCCGTTGCTGGTGATGGCCTGCACCTGGCGCACCTCGCCGCACAGGTGGCGCAGTAGATCGAGGTCATGAATCAGATTGGTCAGCAACATCCCGGCACCGGCCTCGCGGCGCCATGGAATGTCGTAGTAACTGTCGGGCTTTTGCACCTGCCATAGCGCAGTCACCGTAGTCAGCCGTCCCAGCGTGCCTTGCTCGATCAGCTCACGTGCTCGGGCGATCAGCGGGTTGTGCCGGCGATGATGACCGACCAGCACCGGCACGCCAGTGCGCTCGCTGGCCAATACCAGCTCGCGCACTTCATCCAGGTACACGCCTACCGGTTTTTCCAGCAGCACCGGCACGCCGGCGGCGATGCAGTCGAGCGCGGTGCTGACGTGCAGGGCGTTGGGGTTGGCGACGATCACCGCTTCGGGACGAGCCTCGTCCAGCATCTGCCGGTAGTCGGCGAAATACGCCACGCCGCACTCAGCGGCGAACGCCTCGGCCTGCGGGCCGGGGTCGGCGATGGCGCACAGCTGCGCTTCGGCGAGTGTCTGCAGGTGCTGGTGATGCTGACGGCCCATGACACCGGCGCCGATCAAGGCAATACGCAAGGGGGAAGTCACGCGTTGATCCTCTTGTTGTCGTGCTCGCGTGGGTGCGCCGGATGCAGCGGGCGCCTTTTTAATATTTAGAACTTAGTTCCAAAAAATCTGCAAGACGAAAATTCGAGGCGTGCGACAGCCTAGGAACTAGCGTGGCAGGCTCATTGAGCGAAGCCCCCTCCGCAACGTCAAAACGTGATTAATAATGCGTGGGAGGGGCTTTAGCCGCGACAAAGGCTCGCGGCTAAAGCCCCTCCCACGTTTTTGTGCTGATTGCTACCCGGCTCGGCCGAATCGCGGCTGAAGCCGCTCCTACGACAGGGGGGCGGTGCAGTGGTCAGCCGATCAGGCGAACAACTCGGAGGCAGGGCTGGCGGCGGACAGTTCGGCGACGGCGGCCAGCAACTCAGGCGCCAGTTGCTCGATACGCGTCAGAGGCAGACGTGCGCTGGGGCCGGCAATGCTCAGCACACCGATCACCCGCTCTTCGACAGGGTGGCGCACCACGGCGGCCAATGCCGCAGTGCCAAGCGATGAACTTTCCATGACCCAGGCATAGCCCTGCTGGCGCGCCAGGGCCAGGCGCTGCAGCAGCTCCTGCTCGCTGCGCGGCGCATTGGGACCGAACTCTGTGGGGTCGGCCACACCTTGTCGCGCCACCAGCGCCAAGGCCTCGGCATCGCTCATGCTGGCCAGCCAGGCATGCCCGGAGGCGGTGTAAAACAGCGGTGCGTCACGCCCCATGTCGGGATCGTAGCGCAGGCCGGAACGAGCGCCCTGGCTCTTGGCGATCCAGGTCTGGCGCTCACCTTCGATCACGCCCAGGCGCACCAGCTCGCCGCTGCTCTCGGCCAGGCTATCGAGGATCGGCTGCACCACGTCGGCACCGCTGTTGGCCAGGTAGCGAAAACCCAGTGCCACCAGCTTGGTGGAAAGCCGATAACGGCTGGTAAGTGCATCCTGGCGTACGTAACCCAGGCGAATCAGCTCGGCGAGCATGCGATGCGTGGCGCTTTTGGGGATATCCAGCTCATCGGCCAATGCCTGCATCTGCACGCCACGGGCGTCCCGAGTGAGGCTTTCGAGAAGGCTGAACGCACGTTCGATCTGACTGCCGGCCATGAGAGAGTCCTGGGAAATTTGCGCCGATTCTAAGAGACAAGCGCCCGCCGATGCGAGCCAGACGGGTGTCTGCCTCTGGATGCTGAGCCACGGACGCGCGATACTGCCGGGGCAAGTCGTAATGTACTAACCAGTTCGTTCTCGTTCGGTTATCGAACAAAACCCCATTTAGCGAATTGAAATGGCCAGTGTGGTCGGCCCACTATTCCGACCACACCTGAAAACGAAGTGATCTTCTGCCTGGTGCATCATGCTTCGAATGTTTCAGCAGCCAATAAATATAAGAAGGTCAATTGTCATGTCACAGCCTATGCACTTGCGTGCCCCGGCCTCCCATGCCACCGCCCGGGCTACGTCTCGCCCAGCTACCAGCTCGTTGCTCGACGACTGGTCATCCCTATCGACGCTAGCCATGCCCGTCCTCGCCCCTGCCTGTCATGACATGCACAGGAGCTTTCGGCCGCGCCTGATCAGCTCGCTGCTTGCCAGACTGCTGCCTGCGCGCAAAGCCTGACTCAGCCCCTTACCCTCCCCCATTCTGTCGGAGCGATAGCATGAACAAGACAGACAAGATGCTGGTCGGCGAGCGCACGTTCTGCGCCCTGCTACTGGTATTCAGCCTGGTGATCTTCTACCTGGCCTACCAGATTTCCGGCTTCTCCTCGGCCAACTCTCCAGGCGCCTTTCCCATCGGTGTGGCGCTGGTGATGATCCTGTCGGCGGTGAAGATTGCCTTCGAACTGCTCGGCAAGGCGCGGCCCGACTGCAGTGGCTGGCTCGATGCAGCCCAGCAGTTTCGCCTTCAGCACTTTCCCAAGCGCACGTTGATCTTCGGCCTGCTGGCCGTGATCTATCTGGCCGCCATCCAGTGGGCCAGCTTCTATGTCAGCACCTTCCTATTCCTGGTACTGGCAATCGTCTACCTGCGCGGCGGCCGCGTGCTGAACGCGGTTTGCGTGGCCGTGGCCCTTCTGATCGTGATCTACCTGCTGTTCAGCCTGGCTTTCAGCGTTTACCTGCCATAACGAGGCTCCCGAGATGAGCGATACCTTTTCCTACTTGCTGATGGCCTGGAGCGATCCGCAGTTGCTGATGCTGACGGCACTGGGCACCTTTGCCGGCATTTATATCGGCGCTATCCCGGGCCTGTCGGTGACCATGGCAGTGTCCATCCTGGTGTCCTTCACCTTCTCCTGGGACGTCAACGACGCCCTGGCGCTGATCGTCGGCATTTTCATCGGTGGTGTGTATGGCGGCTCACGCAGCGCCATTCTGCTGAATATTCCCGGCGGTCCATCGTCGGTCGCCACCTCGTTCGATGGTTACCCGCTGGCCCAGCAGGGCGAAGCCGGTCGCGCCATCGGCCTGAGCACCGTGATGTCGGTAGTGGGCGGCCTGGTGGGTACCATCGTCCTGGCCAGCGCCGCGCCGGTGATCGGTGATCTGGCCTTGAAGTTCGCCCCGCGTGACTACTTCCTGGTCGCCGCCATTGGCCTGCTGCTGGTCGGTAGCCTGGCCGAAGGCTCGCTGGCCAAAGGCATCTTCGCCGCAGCACTGGGTGCGATCATCGGTCTGGTGGGCATGGACCCGGTCACCGCCGAAGGGCGCTTCACTCTCGGTCAGGTCGAACTGATGGGCGGCATCCACTACGTGGTTCTGATGATCGGCCTGTTCGGCGTCGCCGAAGTCTTCTATCAACTGCATAACCTGGATGCGCCGGTAACACGCCAGGTGGTGGACAAGATCATTCCGTCCTTCGCCATGGTGCTGAAGTTCCTGCCACTGTCGATCCGTACTTCGATCATCGGCGTGGTAGTGGGTGTACTGCCGGGCGTGGGTGGCGACATCGCCGCGCTGATGGCCTACGACCACGCCAAGCGCACCGTGAAGAACCCGACCAAACCCTTCGGCAAGGGCGCCTACGAAGGCCTGGTCGCACCGGAAACCGCCAACAGCGCGGCCGTCGGTGGCGCTTATGTGCCCATGCTGACCCTGGGCATGCCGGGCGACGCGGTCACGGCGGTGATCATCGGCGCACTGGTGATCCACGGCCTCAACCCCGGCCCGATGCTGATGGTGGAAAACCCACACATCTTCTACTTCACCGTCGGCAACCTGCTGCTGGCCAACATCTTCCTGCTGATCTTCGGCCTGATGGGCATCAAGCTGTTCGCCAAGTTCGTCGAGATGCCCAAGGCCGTGCTGATTCCGCTGATCCTGGTGCTCTGCGTGGTCGGCACCTACTCGATCAACAGCAGCATGACCGAGGTGTACTGGATGCTCGGCTTCGGTGTGCTCGGCTACCTGCTGAAGATCTTCGGCTTCCAGATGGGCCCGATCATCCTCGGCGCCATCCTCGGCCCGCTGATGGATACCTCGTACCGTCAGGCCATGTCCTCAGCCGGCGATCACCCCGGGGAACTGCTGCAGGGTCTGGTCACCAGCCCGCTGTCGCTGATCCTGACCAGCGCGGTAGTGCTGATCCTGCTGGGCAATACCCCGCTACTGAAGAAACTCAAGAGCAAGTTCAGCCCGGCTTCGACGCGCGGCTGATACCCGGTTTCACCAGGCGTGCCCCGGCCTACAGGGGCTCACAACAACAACCGATGGAGAGTCTCCACATGTTCAAATCGTTACTGACTGGCGCCGCTCTCGGACTCAGCGCCCTCACCATGGCTCTGCCAGCCCACGCCGAATACCCCGAGCGCAGCATCCAGGCGGTCATTCCCTGGGGTGCAGGTGGCGCCACCGACAACGTCATGCGCAGCCTGACTCCGTACGTGGAGAAAGAGCTGGGCGGCAAGTTCATCCTCAACAACCGTCCGGGCGGCACTGCCGTGATCGGCAGCACCTTCGTCAAGACCCAGCGTCCCGACGGCTACACCGTTCTGCTCGGCGCCGAGAACCCGCAGCTGTACAAGGTGCTGAAACTGGCTGACTTCGACTACGCCGACTTCTACCCGGTGAGCATCATCGGCCAGAACGTGGTGGTGATCGCTGCCAACGCCGACGCGCCGTTCAACAACATGGCCGAGCTGCTGGCCGCCGCCAAGGCCAATCCGGACACCCTGCGTATGGGCTCCACCGGCGCCGGTGGCCTGCCGAGCACTGTCAGCGCGATGATCAACGCAGTCGACGAATTGAAAGTGCGTGAAGTGACCTTCGGCGGCGACGGCCCCGGCATCACCGCGCTGATGGGCAACCATATCGACTTCATGCCGCTGAGCCTGGCCGCCGCGCGCGAGCTGGTACGCAGCGGCAAGCTCAAGGCCCTGGCTGTGTTCGCCACCGAGGAAACCCCGGAGCTGCCGGGCGTAGAGCCGATCACCAAGTCGCTGCCGGCCATCGCCGAGTACCTGCCGTGGGGTCCGTTCTGGGGCGCCTTCGTGCGCAAGGACACCCCGGATGACGTCAAGCAGAAGCTGGTCGAAGCCTATGCCAAGGCCGTGGCCAACCCCGAGTTCCAGGGCTTCCTGAAGAACTTCGGTGCGCAGAGCCTGAACCTCAACGGTGCCGAGGCCGAGGAATTCCTCAAGCGCTGGCAGTCGGTTACCACCTGGTCGATGTATAAGGCCAAGGCCATCGAGATTTCCCCGGACTCGGTCGGCATCGCCAAGCCCTGATTTCTTGAACCGCCGCCGGCCAGTTTGAACCGGCGGCCCTCCCTTATTTCTGCTGTATCTGCGCACGCGGAGGGGTTCGTGCGCTCCGAAGAATCTGTCAACAAAGAGGTACAACAACAATGAAATCCACTCTTAACCATCTGCTGCCTAGCGCTCTGGCTCTGGCCGTCATCGCCGCTCTGCCTGTCGGTAGCGTTCACGCCGCCGGCTTCGTCGAAGACGCCAAGGTCACCCTCGGCCTGCGCAACTACTACTTCAACCGTAACTTCCTCAACCAGACCCAGAACGGTCAGGGTCATGCCGAAGGCTGGACCCAGAGCTTCATTCTCGACGCCCGCTCCGGCTACACCGAAGGCACCGTCGGTTTCGGCCTCGACGTGCTCGGCCTGTACTCGGTGAAGCTCGACGGTGGCCGCGGCACCACCGGTAGCCAGTTGACTCCCGTGCACGACGACGGACGCCAGGCTGACGACTTCGGCCGTACCGCCGTGGCGGCGAAAGCCAAGATTTCCAAGACCGAACTGAAGGTCGGTGAGTGGTTCGCCGTGCTGCCAATCCTGCGTGCTGACGACGGCCGCTCGCTGCCGCAAACCTTCCAGGGTGCCCAGTTGACCTCCAACGAGATCGACGGCCTGACCCTGTACGGTGGCCAGTTCTGGAAGAACAGCCAGCGTAACGATGCCAGCCGCGAAGAAATGTCCTTCACCCTCAATAACGTCAAATACGAAGGTGATGATTTCAACTTCGCTGGCGGCGAATACCGTTTCAACGGCAACAACACCATGGTCGGCGTCTGGCATGCGCGCCTCGAAGACGTCTACAAGCAGAGTTATGTGCAACTGACCCACAGCCAACCGGTCGGTGACTGGGTGCTAGGCGCGAACCTGGGCTACGTCAACGGCAAGGAAGAAGGCGCGGCCAAGGCCGGCAAGCTGGACAATAAGGTTTACCAAGGCGCGCTGACCGCCAAGACTGGTAACAACAGCTTCATGGTGGCCTACCAGCGTCTGAGCGGCGATACCAAGTTCATGCGTATCGACGGCGCTAGCGGCGGCACTCTGGTCAACGATGGCTTCACCAACAGCTATGACAACCCGGAAGAACGTTCCTGGCAGGTTCGCCACGACTACAACTTCGCCGGCCTCGGCATTCCGGGCCTGACCCTGATGAACCGCTACGTCAGCGGCTTCAACATCCACACCGGCGGCCGTACCGATGCCGAAGAATGGGGCCGCGAATCCGAACTGGCCTACACCTTCCAGGAAGGCACTCTGAAGAACCTCAGCGTGCGCTGGCGTAACTCGGACGTGCGTCGCGACGTGGGTGCCGATCTGCACGAGAACCGTCTGATCATCAACTACCCGCTTTCGCTCCTGTAAGCATCACGCGACATCGCTGCACAAGTGACTCCTAGTGTTACGGCACGTTCAGCCCGTCCTCGTGACGGGCTTTTTTTTGATGTGCACCTGTTCGAGGAAGTACCACCATGCGCTGGATTATCGAACGCTGCGCCGACCTCAAGGTCGGGCACAAGCTTCTGCTGGGCTTTTCACTGGTCATGCTGCTGACCCTGGCTGTGGCCCTGGGTGGCTGGCGCACCGCCAGCGATATCCTCGGGCATGCCGGCCAATCGATTCGGGTAGCAGACCTGAAACAACAGATCCTGCAGCTACGCCTGCTGGAAAAGGATTACCTGCTGGCACCGCTGGCAGGCCACGAAGCGGCCATTACCGATCAGCACACGGCTATTGCCGAACAATTGGCGGCCCTTCCGACCGGGGCCGAACAGCTACAACTGTTGCTGGGCAACGACGCTTATCAGCAGCAATTCGCCCAGCTGCGCTCGACACAGTCACAGGCCGGTACTGCGCAGACCGGCATGGCGATACGCGCCGACGAAGCGCTGATCCAGTTCGAGATGGTCGCTCAGGACCAGTTCAACCTGCTTCGCGACCAACTGTTCGAAGGCCAGGCAGGCACCCAGAGCGGCGTCGATCAGGCCGAGGCGGCGGCGCGCCTGAGCCAGAATCTGTTGCAGCTGCGCCTGGCGGAAAGCCAGTTCATCCTTCGTGCAGACGATGCCGACGTCGAACTCTGGCAGACACGTTTTACCCATATGACCGACGCGGCCCAGCAACTGCGCGTACAACTCGCAGCGCTGCAGCAGGCATCGCTGGACGAAGCCCTGCGAGCGCTCGACAGCTATCGAGAATCCTTCGAACACTATCGCCAGAGCCGCGAGGCCGAACAGCGGAGTCGCCAGCAACTGACCGACCTGGCACAAGGCATGCTGCAGCATGGCAGCGCCCTGCAACAGCATCAGCAGCACAACATGCAGGAGGGCAACCGCCAATCCCTGCAAACCCTTGCACTGCTGACCACTGCTGCATTGCTGCTGGCGCTGCTCGCCAGTTGGCTGATCCGCCGCCTGATCGTCGGCCCGCTACAGAACTGTCTGTTACTGGCCCAGCAAGTCGCCGCTGGCGACCTCAGCGGCACTCGCACAGCCATAGGCCGCGACGAGGTCGGTCAACTGCTGGGGGCACTGCAAAGCATGCGTGACCACCTGCGCGATCTGATCGGGCAGATCGGCGGCAGCGCGACACAGATCGCTGCCGCGGCCGAGCAACTCTCGGCGGTCAGCGAGCAGACCCGCGCCGGTGTGCGCGAGCAGAGCGAGGAATCCAACCAGACCGCCTGTGCCATGCAACAGATGGTTGCCAGCGTGCAGCAGGTAGCCGGCGATGCCGGGCAGGCCTCACAGGCGGCGCAGCAGGCAGAACGGCAAGCTCGCGATGGCGACCGACAGGTACGCCAGGTCATCGAACAGATCGAGCGCCTGGCCAGTGAAGTCGTACAGAGCGGCCAGACCGTCGATCAGGTGCAGGGCGAGAGCCAGCGCATCGGCAGCGTGCTGGACGTGATCAAGGCAGTCGCCGAACAGACCAACCTGCTGGCACTCAACGCAGCCATCGAGGCGGCCCGCGCCGGAGAGCAAGGCCGCGGTTTCGCCGTGGTCGCCGATGAGGTTCGCGCACTGGCACGCCGTACTCAGGACTCCACCAGTGAGATCGAGGCACTGATCACCAGCCTGCAGAGCCGGGTACACAAGGCCGTTGCTCAAACGCAGACCAGCCAGAGCTTGAGCCAGGATGCAGTGAGCAGCGTGGAGCGCACCGGCCAGAGCCTCGCCCATATCAATCGGGCGGTTGCTTTGATCGAACAAATGAACCAGCAAATCGCCAGCGCCGCCGAGCAGCAAAGTGCGGTGGCCATGGAGATCAACCGCAGCTTGGACAACGTACGTAGCATCGGCGAACAAAGTGCGAGCGCCACCGAGCAGACCGCCCTGTCCAGCGCTGAATTGGCCAGGCTCGGCGGTGAACTGCAGGAACGCATCGGCCGTTTCCGCAGTTGAGGCAGAACGCTGCATTTCCGTAGGGGGTGCTCTAGCCGCAGCCACTAGCAGTCGCGGCTAAAGCCCCTCCCACAGATAAGCACTCGAATCGGCGCCCACGCTTTCAGGCCAACACCGTGGGAGGCGCTTCAGCGGCGACTGTTCTTGAACCTGTCCACAGGTGAAAGCTGCAGTCCAGCGCGGCAAAACACACGACAAATGGCCGCTAACCGCACGACATCCCAAGCCCTTCTCTCCCGCCACCCTTGGCGCCTCCGTGCGCTCAACGTAAAATCCGGAACATAGTTCCAATAAATAAAAATCCGGAGACCAGCCATGCCTCATACCCCACTCGACTGCGACCTGCTGGTGGTCGGCTCCGGCGCGGCTGGATTGGCCGCTGCCGTCAGCGCCGCGCACCTGGGCAAACGGGTGATCCTGGTGGAGAAGGACGCGGTGCTGGGCGGCGCGACCGCCTGGTCCGGCGGCTGGCTGTGGGCGCCGCGTAACCCGCTGGCCCAGCGCGCCGGCATCGTCGAAGACATCGAGCAGCCGCGCACCTACCTGCGCAACGAGCTGGGCGAGCATTATCGCCCCGAGCTGGTGGACGCCTTTCTGCAGAACTGCCCGGACATGGTCGCCTTCTTCGAGCAGCACACCGCGTTGCAGTTCGTCGATGGCAACGGCATCCCCGACATGCATGGCGACACGCCGGGTGCCGCCACCGGCGGTCATCAGGTGATCGCCGCGCCCTATGATGGCCGCGAGGTGCTCGACCTGCTGCCACGCCTGCGCAAGACCATGCGCGAGACCTCCTTCATGGGCATGCCGATCATGGCCGGTGCCGATCTGGCCGCCTTCCTCAACATGACCCGTTCGCCCAAAGCACTGCTGCATGTCATCCGGCGCTTCACCGCGCACCTCTATCACCTGGCCCGTCATGGCCGCGCCATGCACCTGGTCAATGGTGTGGCGCTGATCGCCCGCCTAGCACGCTCGGCGCAGGATCTCGGCGTGCAGATGCTGGAGTCCACGCCCGCGCAGCGCCTGATCGTCGAAAACGGCAGCGTATGCGGCGCCGTGGTGCTGCATGCCGGCGAGGAAATGCCTATCCGCGCCAAAGCGGTGGTGCTGGCGGCCGGAGGTTTTCCCAACGATGCACGACGGCGCCAGGCGATGTTCCCGCGCGATGCCAGCGGCCATGACAACCTCGCATTGCCGCCGCTCAGTTGCTCCGGCGATGGTTTGCGCCTGGGTGAATCCGCCGGAGGGCGTGTAGCCGACGACCTGCGCTCGCCAGTGGCCTGGGCGCCGGTATCCAAGGTGCCCTACCCCGACGGCAGCGTCGGCCACTTCCCGCACATCATCGACCGCGGCAAGCCCGGCATCATCGGCGTGCTGCAAAACGGCCAGCGCTTCGTCAACGAGGCTGGCGGTTACTACGACTACGTCGACGCCATGCTCAAGGCCATCCCCGAGGATCAGGAAGCCTGCTCCTGGCTGATCTGCGACCACCGCTTCCAGCGCCGTTATGGCCTGGGCTTCGCCCGCCCAGCGCCGCTGCCAGTGGCGCCGCATATCCGCAACGGCTATCTCAAACGTGGCGCGACCCTCGAAGAACTGGCCGCTGCCTGTGGCATCGACCCACTTGGTCTGACCACCACCGTCAGCGAATTCAATCGTCATGCGCGCCTGGGCGAAGACCCGCAATTCGGCCGTGGCAGCACACCCTTCAACCGCCGCAGCGGCGACGCCCAGCACACCGGCCCCAACCCGTGCGTGGCGCCTATCGAGCACGGCCCGTTCTATGCGGTGAAGGTACAGCCGGGCTGCTTCGGCACCTTCGCCGGCTTGCGCACCGATGGCCAGGCGCGGGTGCTGGATGCCAATGCTCAGCCGATACCTGGGCTGTATGCGGCGGGCACCGATATGGCCAGCCCGCTGGGCGGGCATTATCCGTCGGGCGGGATCAATCTGGGCCCGGCCATGACCTTCGGCTATATCGCCGGACGCCACGCCGCTACGCTCTGACATCCGGCGCGCAGGACGGACAGGCATAAAAAAGCGCCGCCCGGATGCGTGGTCCGGGCAGCGCTCCATTGCTCGCGGGCTCAGTCCTTCAGCGATTCCACACCCAGCTCGTCCCACACCGCTTCGGCCAGATGGAAGGTGGCGTTGGCCGCCGGGATGCCGCAGTAGATGGCGCTCTGCATGATCACTTCCTTGATCTCTTCGCGGCTCACCCCGTTGTTCTTCGCCGCACGCAGGTGCAGCTTCAGCTCACCCTCGCGGTTCATGCCGATCAGCATGGCGATGGTGATCAGGCTGCGGGTGTGGCGCGGCAGGCCGGGGCGCGTCCAGATATCACCCCAGGCATGACGGGTGATCATCTCCTGGAACTCTTCGTTGAACGGCGTCAGGTTCTGCAGGCTGCGGTCGACGTGGGCGTCGCCCAATACTGCGCGGCGCACCTGCATGCCGGCTTCGTAGCGTTGTTTCTCATCCATCGGTCAATCCTCGAAGAAGGCGTGTGCTCAGGCCGTCAGGAAAGTCAGCACGCGCTGGCTGAATTCATCGCCTGCCTGCACGTTGGACAGGTGCGCGGCATGGAACTCCACCAGTTCGGCGCCCGCGATGTGCTCCTGCATGAAGCGACCATGCTCGGTGGTGGTAACCGGGTCGCCACTGCCACAGACGATCAGCGTCGGTGCGACAATGCTGCCAAGCTGCTCGCGGTAATCGGCATCGCGCACCGCCGCACAGTTGGCCGCGTAGCCTTCGGGCGAAGTCTGCGCCAGCATGCCGACGATAGGTTCGACCTTGCCCGGATTGGCCTCGGCGAAGTCGGCGGTGAACCAGCGCGAGATCGACGCATCACGCAGACCACGCATGGCCTGCTCGCCCTCGGCCAGCACCATCTCGATGCGCGGGTTCCACACCTCGGGCGTGCCGATCTTGGCGGCGGTGTTGCACAGCACCAGGCGCTCGATGCGCTCGGGCGCGTTGATACCCAGCCACTGGCCGATCAGCCCGCCCATGGACAGGCCGCAGAAATGCGCCTTGGCGATGCCCAGGGCATCGAGCAGGGCCAGCACGTCGCGGCCGTTCTGTTCGATGCTGTAGGGGCCTGCGCTGACCAGCGAGGCGCCGTGGCCACGGGTGTCGTAGCGCAGCACCTGGAAGTGCTGGGTGAAGGCCGGGATCTGTGCATCCCACATGTGCAGGTCGGTGCCCAGCGAGTTGGACAGTACCAGCACCGGTGCACCGGCCGGGCCTTGGAGCAGCGGCCCTTCCAATAAATAGTTCAGATCGCCATCGGCGAGACGTACGGCAGGCATGGAGAGTTCCTAACGCGACAATTGGTTGTGTTCGGCAACGGCCCGCTCGACCCAACGGCGGGCCTGGCCCAGGTAATGCGCCGCATCGAGCAGGCGATCCAGCTCGTCAGCAGACAGTTGTGCGCTGACCTCGGCGTTGGCACCGAGCACCGCGCGCAGATGAACGCCCTCGCGCACGGCCTGTTTGCAGCACTGTTCGATCAGGTGATGGGCGGCGTCGCGGCCGATCTTCTGCGCCAGGGCGATGCTCACCGCCTCGGCCAGCACCAGGCCCTGGGTCAGCTCAAGATTGGTGCGCATGCGTGCGGCGTCCACCTCCAGCCCCGGCACCACCAGCAGCGCCTGCTGCAACGCGCCGGAGACCAGGCAGCACAGCTCCGGCAGGGTTTCCCATTCGGCATGCCAGAGGCCGAGACTGCGCTCGTGCTCCTGCGGCATGGCCGCCAGCATCGTCGCCACCAGGCCCGGTGCGCGGGTGGCGGCGCCAATCAGCACGGCGGCGCTGACCGGGTTGCGCTTGTGCGGCATGGTGGACGAACCGCCCTTGCCCGGCGCGGCCGGCTCGAAGACTTCGCCGGCCTCGGTCTGCATCAGCAGGCTGAGGTCGCGGCCCAGCTTGCCCAGGCTGCCGGAGATCATCCCCAGCAGGCTGGCGAACTCCACCAGACGATCACGCTGGGTATGCCAGGGCTGCTCGGGCAGGTTCAGTTGCAATTCCTGCGCCAGCGCACCGCTGACCGCCCAGCCCGCCTCGCCCAGCGCCGCCAGGCTGCCGGAGGCGCCGCCGAACTGCAGGCACAGCAGGCGCGGCTTGAGCTCGGCCAGGCGCTGGCGATGACGGGTGACCGCACCGAGCACGCCGGCCAGCTTCATGCCGAGGGTGACCGGCGTGGCCTGTTGCAGCCAGGTACGGCCAGCCAGGGGCGTGTCGATATGGCGTTCGGCCTGCGCCGCCAGGGCATCGGCCAGCTTAGCCAGATCGCTTTCCAGCAAGCCAATGGCGGCGCGCAGTTGCAGCACCAGGCCACTGTCCATGGCGTCCTGGCTGGTGGCACCGAGGTGTACGTAGCGCTCGGCCTCGGGGCTTTCGGCGGCGATGCGCTTGCCGAGGGCCTTGACCAGCGGGATGGCGGAATTACCCGCCGTGGCGATGGCCAGGGCCAGCGCCGGATAATCGTAGAGTTCGGCCTTGCAGGCGGCCTCGATGGGCGCCACGGCCTCGGCGGGGATCACCCCGACGCGCGCCTCGGCCCGCGCCAGGGCGGCCTCGAAGTCGAGCATGCCCTGCACCCGCCCGGCATCGCAGAAGATCGCGCGCATGGCCGGCGCGGTGAAGTAGGCATCGAAGAGTTGGTTGCTCAAGGCGGTCTCGTTCCAGCAGTTTGAGGGTAGGCCTAGGTTGGCAGGGCGACGTGGGCGAATCCAGTGCGTAGGGTGGGCTTCAGCCCACCACTGTGAAAATGGCGGGCTAAAACGGATCACCGCCCGGCCACCCTACGATCCTCTCGCGCGATAGTCATGGTGGGCTAAAGCCCACCCTACAGCGTTCGGCAGGCCGTCACACCCGCTCGATGGCCAGCGCCAGCCCCTGCCCCACGCCCACGCACATGGTCGCCAGACCCAGCTTGCCGCCGGATTTCTCCAACTGATGCAGCGCGGTCTGCACCAGGCGAGCGCCGCTGGCACCCAGCGGGTGGCCGAGGGCGATGGCGCCGCCGTTGGGGTTGACCTTGGCGCTGTCGTCCGGCAAACCCAGCTCGCGCATCACCGCCAGGCCCTGGGCGGCGAAGGCTTCGTTGAGCTCGACCACATCGAACTGGTCGATGCCCAGGTTCAGCCGCTCCAGCAGTTTGCGCACCGCCGGCACCGGGCCGATACCCATGACCCGTGGCGCCACGCCGGCGCTGGCCATGCCGAGCACCTTGGCACGCGGGGTCAGGCCATGTTTCTTCACGGCTTCGGCACTGGCCAGGATCAGCGCCACGGCGCCGTCGTTGACGCCCGAGGCATTGCCGGCGGTGACGGTCTTGCCCTCGCCGTTGACCGGCTTGAGCTTGGCCAATGCTTCGAGGGTGGTATCGGCGCGCGGGTGCTCGTCGGTATCGACCACGGTGTCGGCCTTCTTGCCCTTGATCACCACCGGCACGATTTCCTCGGCGAAGAAGCCTTCGGCCTGGGCACGCGCGGCACGCTGCTGACTGCGCAGGGCGAACAGGTCCTGGTCGGCGCGCGATACCTGATACTCGTCGGCGACGTTGTCGGCGGTCTGCGGCATGGCGTCGACGCCATACTGCGCCTTCATCAGCGGGTTGATGAAACGCCAGCCAATGGTCGTATCTTCAATTTTCTGCTCACGGCCAAATGCCGTGGCGGCCTTGCCCATCACATAGGGCGCACGGGACATGGATTCCACGCCGCCGGCTATGGCCAGTTCCATTTCACCGGCTGCGATGGCGCGGAAGGCCGTGCCCACCGCATCCAGGCCAGAGGCGCAGAGGCGGTTGAGGGTGACGCCCGGCACGCTGTCGGGGATGCCGGCCAGCAGCAGCGCCATGCGTGCCACGTTGCGGTTGTCCTCGCCGGCCTGGTTGGCGCAGCCCATAAACACTTCGTCGATGGCCGCCAGGTCGAGCTGCGGGTTGCGCTCGATCAGCGCCTTGAACGGGATGGCCGCCAGGTCGTCGGCACGCACCGGCGCCAGCGCGCCGCCGAAGCGGCCAATGGGCGTGCGGATGGCGTCGCAGATGAATACGTCGCGGCTCATTCCTCACCTCCGGCCTGGCCGTGAGCGGCAGCGGTACGCGCTTCCAGGTCACGCAGGGCAGCCAGTTCCGCGGCGGTCGGAGCCTCGGTGGTGCCCACGCTGTCGGCGAAGCGGATCTGCCAGCCGGTGTTCTCGATCACCTGCTCGCGGGTCACGCCCGGGTGCAGCGAGGTGACGATGAACTCATTGGTGCCGGCTTCCGGCTCCATGATGCACAGGTCGGTGATGATCGCCACCGGACCGTCGCCCGGCAGGCCCAGGCGCTTGCGATGATCGCCACCCTCGCCGTGGCCGACCGAGGTGATGAAGGCCAGCTTGTCGACGAAGGTACGATGGCCCTGCTTGAGGATGATCAGCACCTTCTTGGCAGAACCGGCGATTTCCGGCGCGCCACCGGCGCCCGGCAGGCGCACTTTCGGTGCGTGGTAATCGCCGATCACGGTGGTGTTGATGTTGCCGTACTTGTCGACCTGGGCGGCGCCGAGGAAGCCGACGTCGATACGCCCGCCCTGCAGCCAGTAGCGGAAGATTTCGCCGGTGGGCACCACGGTGTCGGCGGTTTCCGCCAGCTCGCCGTCACCGATGGACAGCGGCAGCACGCTCGGCTTGGCGCCGATGGGGCCGGATTCGTAGATCAGTACCACTTCCGGGGCGTGGGTCAGGCGAGCCAGGTTGGCGGCCTTGGACGGCAGGCCGATGCCGACGAAGCAGACGGTGCCGTTGCCGAGGCGGCGAGCGGCGGCCACGGTCATCATTTCATTGGTGTTGAAGTCGCTCATCACTTGGCCTCCCCATTCACTTTTGCCTGGTAGTGCGCAAAATCCTCGGTGTCGCGGATGTATTCATCGATCCAGGCGGTGAAGGTGTCGCGGTTGCGGGCGATCGGATCCCAGTCCTGATAGAAGCGGTTGTCACGCTCGTAGTAGCCATGGGCGTAGGACGGATGGGCACCACCGGGCACCACGCAGACCGCACTGACGGCCCAGGTGGGCAGCACGCAGGCGTTCATCGGCGCCTGCAGGTCGTCGACGATTTCCTCGACCGTGACGATGCAGCGCTTGGCGGCCAGGGCGGCCTCCTTCTGCACGCCGAGGATGCCCTGGATCAGCACGTTGCCCTTGCGGTCGGCCTTCTGCGCGTGGATCACGGTAACGTCCGGACGCACGCTGGGGATCGCGGCCAGCTTCTCGCCAGTGAACGGGCACTCGATGAACTTGATGTCCGGGTTGACCTTGACCAGGTCGGAGCCCTGGTAGCCACGCAGCACGGCGAACGGCAGGTTGGAGGCACCGGAGACGTAGGCGTTGGCCATGGCCGCGTGGCTGTGCTCGCTAATTTCCAGCTTGTGTGGCCAGTGCTTCTCGACCGCGTCGCGCAGGCGGTGCAGCGAACCAACGCCAGGGTTGCCGCCCCAGGAGAAGGTCAGCTTGCGCGCGCAGCCGGCACCGATCAGCAGGTCGTAGACCAGGTCCGGGGTCATGCGCACCAGATGCAGGTCTTTCTTGCCCTGACGGATGATCTCGTGGGCAGCGGCAGTGGGAATCAGGTGGGTGAAGCCTTCGAGGGCGACGCAATCGCCGTCTTGGACATGGCGCGAAATGGCCTCGCGCAGGGTGATGATGTCGGCCATCGTGGGGTTCTCTTCAGGTTGCAGACGCCACCGCGATGGGGTGGCCATGGGGATCAGGTTAGGATGGGGCGCTCGGCCAAACAATCCGATAATCGCCTTATCGTGCGATTATCGAACCATTCCTGATGACAGCATCGTCTTCCAGCGCGGCGCGCATGCCCAGGGCCAGCGCCTGCTGGGTGGCCAGGCGCTCGACGATGCGCTGCACGATCACCAGCCGCGCACTGGCCCCTTCGCGCATCTCGGCCATGGCCTGCAGGGCATCGGCCGACTGCCCGAGTCCGGTGCGGCTGTCAGCCTCCAACTGGCCCAGGCCACCCCGCGCATCGGCTGCGGCCAGTTGCAGGCTGGCGACGATCTGGCGGATCTGCTCGCTGGCGGCGTTGGCCCGCTGCGCCAGGTGGCGCACCTCGTCGGCGACCACGGCGAAGCCCCTGCCCTGCTCACCCGCCCGCGCCGCCTCGATGGCTGCGTTGAGGGCCAGCAGGTTGGTCTGCTTGGCGATGTCCTGAATGCTGCCGACGATGCTGCCGATGCGCTCGGTCTGTGCACCGAGGTCGTCGAACACCCGCGTCACCGGCTCCATGTGTCCGGCCAGGCGCTCGATGGTGGCCGTGGCGGCGCGAATGCTCTCGGCGCTGGTCTGCACCTTCTCACCCGCCCCACGCGCTAACTGGTCGGCGTACTGCATGTCGTCACGGCTGGCGGCAATGGCCTGTTCCAGCTCGTCCAACCGCGCCAGCACCGGGGCAAGACCCAAGACCGGCGCGGGCGGTGCGGGCTCGATGAGCGGTTCGGCCGACACCAGCAGCATCGGTTCGGGCAATGGCGGCAAGACGCTCAGGGTCGGCGGTGTGGGCGTGGCCGGTCGTCGCCAGCAGGCACCCAGGCTGGCGAGCATAGCCAGCGCGGCGGCGCCCTGCGTCAGCGACTCGCTGACCTGGGTCAGCAACACGAGCGAGCAGAGGGCGGCGAGCACCGCGCATGAAATTGCGATCATGGTGGCTCTCCACAGGTTGCGGAGCCGGCCGCACAGCCGGCTCCGCCTGCCGTTACAGCAGGTTCCAGGTGTAGCTGAGGATCAGCCGGTTCTCGTCGATGTCGCTGCGGTAGTTGGAGCGCGCGACGACGTTGCGCACACGCACACCGAGGCCCTTGAGCGAACCGCTCTGCACCACGTAGCCGATGTCTAGGTCACGTTCCCAGTCCTTGCCCTCGTAGCGCGGGCCGCCGCGATTGGTGGCCTGCACATCGACGTTGTCACCACGGATGTAGCGCGCCCCGGCCACCAGGCCCGGTACGCCCATGGCGGCGAAGTCGTAGTCGTAGCGCAGTTGCCAGGAGCGCTCGTCGGCGGAGGCGAACTCGAAGGTGGGCACCTCGTTGCCCAGCGGCGTGACGTTGGCGAACACGCGGGGAAAAGCCGTGTCACCGAACATCGCCTGGTAACCGACATAGAGGGTATGCCCGCCGTGTCTGGCCGAGAGCAGGGCGAACAGCGCCTGGTTGTCGATGTCGCCGAGCAGGCCCTTGCCGTCTTCGCTGGAGTCAAAGAAGCCGAGGTTGGCGCCCAGCGTCCAGGCACCGAGCGGCTCGCTGTGCTTGAAACCGAGGAAACGCTGCTGGTAGATGTCCTCGAGCTGGCCGTACCAGGCACTCAGCGAGCTGCGCGCGGTATTGAAGGCATAGTCGCCGCCGGCATAGTTGAAGGCATCGCTGGTCGCGCCGCGCTGCGGCAAGTGCCCGAGCATGGCGAGCATCTTGTCGTCGCCGGCCTCGTTGCGCAGGCTGGTGGAATTGAGATGGCCCGCCTGCAGGGTCAGGCCGGCGAACTCGTTGGAGACCAGGCTCACGCCCTGGTAGCTGGGCGGCAGCAAGCGGATATCGGAGAAGGTCAGCACCGGCAGGTTGGGCTGCAGTTCGCCCACCTTCAGCTCGGTCTTGGACACCCGCACCTTGGCCGCCACGCCCAGGCGGCTGTAGTCGTCCGCCGCCTTGCCGCTCTCGCGGGTGGGCAACAGCCCGGTGTTGACCCGATCCGGGCTGCTGTCGAGCTTGATACCGAGCAGGCCGATGGCATCGACACCGAAGCCCACCGTGCCTGGCGTATAGCCAGATTTGACGTTGAGGATGAAGCCCTGCGCCCACTCCTCGGCCTTGGACTGCCGGTTCGGCCCGACGATGTCGGAGAAGTCGCGGCTGAAGTAATAGTTGCGCGCCGTGAGGGTGGCAGTGGTGTCTTCGATGAAACCGCCCTCGCCGGCCAGGCTCAGGCTCGGCAGGCAGGCGGCGATGGCGGAGGACAGCAGGCAAAGGCGTGGGGTGTGCGTCATGGCTCTCGTACTCTTTGTTGTTCGGATTGTTGTTATCGAGGTTGCAGAAACCCGCCCGGCAGCCTGGGAGCGGCCGGTTGGGAGGTTGGATCAGGTCATTTGGGTAGCGCGGGAAACCGTAGGGTGCGCCATGCGCACCGATACCGACGCCGATACTTGGCACGCACGTCTACGCGGCCCCGCGACACCCTACGGCCATATCACTCGCGCATCGGCGCGGCCCGCGGGTTATTCGTGGCACTTGGCGATTGCCGCCTTGCCCGCAGCAGCAGGTGCGCGGCCAGGCCGAACAGCAACCCCCAGAAGGCTGCCGACAGGCCGAGGAAGGTCACCCCGGAAGCCGTCACCAGAAAGGTGAACAGCCCGGCATCACGCTCCTGCGGCTCGCTCAGGCTGCGCGCCAGGGCCTCGCTGAACGCGCCGTACAGCGCCAGCCCGGCCAGGGCGGCGATCAGCGCGGCGGGAAAGGCGGCGAACAGCGACACCAGGGTGGCACCGGCGATGCCGAACAGCAGGTAGGCGAGGCTGCCGGACAACGCGGCGATATAGCGCCGCCGTGGGTCTTCATGGGCCTCGCGGCCGGTGCACAGGCTGGCGGTGACCGCAGCCAGGTTCAGGCCATGGCAGCCGAAGGGCGCCAGCAGCGCCCCGCCGATGGCGCTGGCGCCGATGATCGGGCTGGCCGGGGTGTCGTAGCCGGCGTTGCGCAGCACCGCCATGCCCGGCATGAACTGCCCGGTCAGCGCCACCAGCACCAGCGGCAGCGCCAGGTTGAGGGTGGCGGCCAGGCTGAACTCGGGGGCGATCCACTGTGGCGTGGCCAGCTCCAGCACCAGTGCCTCGCTGCGCAGTTGCCCGCCGAACAGGGTCAGCGCCGCACCCACCAGCAGCACCCCGGCCACCGCATAACGCGGCGCCGTCCGGCGCAGCAGCAGGTAGGTGACGAACATGCTGGCGATCAGCAGCGGCTGCTCGGGCAGCGCCTTGAATACCTCGATGCCGAAGGCGAACAGGATGCCGGCCTGCAACCCCGCCGCGATGGAGCCCGGCAGGCGCGCCAGCAGGCGGTCGAAGCTACCACTGAGGGCGATCAGCAGCAGGATCAGGTTGGCCACCAGATAGGCGCCGATGGCCTGGTTCAGCCCCAGCGTGGGCAGCGCCCCCACCAGCAGCGCGCTGCCGGGGATCGACCAGGCGATCACCACCGGCGTGCGATAGCGCAGGCTGAGCACGATGCCCAGCACGCCGCTGCCGATGGAAATGGCCCAGACCCAGGACGACAGCAACGCCTGTGACAGGCCGGCGCTTTCTGCCGCATGGAAGATCAGCACCAGCGGCCCGGCGTAGGAGATGGTGGTGGCGAGCAGACCGGCCACCAGGGCAGGCAGCGAACAGTCGCGCAGCAGAGCGTGCATGTCAGCCTCGCAAGTCAGTGTGGCCTTCCGCCAGCGGAAGGCGCTCGGTGTCGGAACGGCCGTCTCCTGCCCATTTGCGGGCAGGAGCACGGCGTGCGGATCAGGCCTTGGCGGCGAGCAACGCGGCGTCGGCAGCCTGGCGCCGCTGGCCACTGAGGGTGAACACCGCCATGGCCAGGGCGGCAATGGCACCCGGTACGGCGAAGGCGATGAAGTTCAGTTGCAGCGGCAGGTTGATGGCCATCAGCGCGCCGCCGAGCAGCGGCCCGACGATGGCGCCATTGCGGCCGATGCCGGAGGCCCAGCCCAGGCCGGTGGAGCGGATCGACAGGCCGTAGAACTGCGCGGCACCGGCATACAGCAGGATCTGCGTGCCGATGGTGGTGGCCCCGGCGATGAAGATCAGGCCGTAGAGCAGCGGCGTCGGGCTCTTGAAGCCGAGCAGGCTGATCGACACGGCGGCGGCGACGAAGAACGCCACCATCACCTTGCCCAGGTTGAAGCGGTCGCCCAACCAACCGCCAAGGATGGCCCCGGCCATGCCGCCGAAGTTCAGCGCCAGCAGGAACGACAGGCTCGAACCCAGACTGTAGCCGGCGCCGGCCATCAGCTTGGGCAGCCAGGAACTGAGCGCGTAGACCATCAGCAGGCAGCAGAAGAACGCCAGCCACAGGCACAGGGTGCGCAGTGCGCGGCCTTCGCGGAACAGCTCCAGCACCGCCACGCCCTGGCCCTTGGCATCGTTCATCTGCAATTGATCGGCTGCGTCGATGCGCAGCTCCGGATCGACCTTGGCCAATATCGCGCGAGCCTGCTCATGCCGGCCCTGGCGTACCAGAAAGCCCACCGATTCCGGCAGTTTCCAGAGGATCAGCGGCAGCAACAGCAGGGGAATGGCGGCGGCGAAGAACATCGATTCCCAACCGAAGCGCGGCAGCATGTAAATGCCCACCCCGGCAGCGAGCATGCCACCCAGCGAGTAGCCGCTGAACATCACCGCCACCAGCGTGCTGCGCAGGCGCTTGGGCGCGTACTCGTTCATCAGCGCCACGGCATTGGGCATCAGGCCGCCGCAACCGAGGCCGGCGAGGAAGCGGAAGATACCGAACTCGGTAGGGCTACTGGCGAAGCCGTTGAGGATGGTCGCCGAGGAAAACAGCATGAAGCAGATGGCGATACCCTTCTTGCGCCCGATCCGGTCGGCCAGGGTGCCGAACGCCAGGGCACCGAACATCATGCCGAACAGCGCGTAGCTACCCAGTGCACCGGCTTGCAGTGGCGTCAGGTTCCACTGCTGCATGATCGAGGGCAGCACCACACCGTAGATGAACAGGTCGTAACCATCGAAGATCAACAACAGCGCGCACAGCGCCATGACCATCCAGTGGAAACGGGTGAAACGGGCACCGTCTATGACGGTGTGAACGTCGATCTGTCGCATGGCATCGATACTCTTGTTTTTGTTGTCGAAACTGCGTTGTGTTCCACGGCCGTGGCAGCGGCCGGGAGGGTGATTCAGCCCAGGTCGCCACCGCCTACCGGCAAGGTCACACCGGTGATGTAGGAGGCCTCGTCCGAGGCGAGGAAGAGGATCGCGCCGACCTGCTCGTCGAGCGTGCCGTAGCGTTTCATCAGGCTGCTGTGTACGGTCTGGTCGACGATCTGCTGGTACCAGACCTTCTCCTGCTCGCTCTGCTCGGCACTGTTACGCGGGATACGCCGCGGCGGCGCCTCGGTACCGCCGGGGGCGGTGGCGTTGACGCGAATGCCGCGCTCGGCGGTCTCGAAGGCCAGGCAGGCGGTCAGCGCGTTGACACCGCCCTTGGCCGCGCCGTAGGGCACGCGGTTGACGCTACGGGTGGCGATGGACGAAACGTTGACGATGGCGCCACTGCCCTGCGCCAGCATCTGCGGCAGCGCCGCATGGCAGCACCACAGGGTGGGGAACAGCGAGCGACGCACTTCGGCCTCGATCTGCGCCGTTTCGTAGTGCTCGAACGGCTTGGCCCAGATGGTGCCGCCGACGTTGTTGATGAGGATGTCGAGCCGGCCGAAGCGCTCGACCGCCGCCTGCATCACGCGCTGGCAGTCGCCTGCCTGCTCCAGGTCGGCGGTCAGGCACAGCACCGCCTCGCGCTCGGCCAGCTCGAACACCAGCTCGGAGCGATCCACCGCCAGCACCTGCGCGCCCTCCTCCAGCAGCCGCTCGGCCACACGACGGCCGATGCCCTGGGCGGCGCCGGTGACCACGGCGACCTTGTCTTGGAAACGCTTGTTCATCTGTTGTACCTCGATCATCACTCGTGGAAGCGGCTTCAGCCGCGAATCGACCCGCCAAGCGCATCGCGGCTAAAGCGGTACGCCGCCCAGCCGCTCCTACAGCCTGTAGCCCGGGTGCTATCCGGGGCTGCTGCGTGGACTTCCCCCGGATTTCATCCGGGCTACAACTCTGTAGAGAGGGTGGCGTCTGCCCTGCCCTCTCCCCCGTCCCCTCTCCCCTCTCCCATAAATGGGAGAGGGGTGACTCAGCCCATCACGCCGATGCAGCCTGTAGCCCGCTCGCACCTAGGCGCTGGCGGCGAATTTCTCGTAGTAGAAGTTGGCCGGGGCGATGCCCTGCTCGCGGATGTAGGCGCTGACCGCCTCGACCATCGGCGGCGGGCCGCACAGGTAGATGTCCACCTCGCCGTCGTTGAGGTGCCTGGGTTCGATGTGCTGGGTCACGTAGCCCTTTTTCGGGTAGCTGCTGCCTTCGTTGGCCACACAGGCGCTGAAGGTGAAACCGGGGATACGCGCGGCGAAGGCTTCCAGCTTGTCCAGCTCGACCAGATCCTGGTCGTGGGTCACCCCGTAGATCAGGTGCAGCGGGTGCGCGCAGCCTTCGGCGGCGATCTTCTCCAGCATCGCGGTGAACGGCGCCAGGCCGGTACCGCCAGCCAGCAGCAGCAGCGGGCGCTTGATCTCGCGCAGGTAGAAGCTGCCCAGCGGGCCGGCCAGGCTGATGCTGTCGCCGGCCTTGGCCAGGTTACTCAGGAAGCTGCTCATCAGCCCGCCCGGCACGTTGCGGATCAGGAAGCTGACTTCGCCGTCCTTCGGCAGACTGCTGAAGGAGTAAGCGCGCGTCTGCTCACTGCCCGGCACCTTGAGATTGACGTACTGCCCCGGCAGGAACGCCAGTTGGCTGAGCGCCTCGCCCTTGATCGACAACGCGATGGTGCTGTCGGAGAGCTTGCGCACGGCGCTGATGGCGGCCTCGAAACTGGCCTGCTGGGTCTTGCACACCTGCGACGACGCCGGCACGCGGATCACGCAGTCGCTCTCGGCGCGCATCTGGCAGGTCAGCACGTAGCCCTGCTCGGCCTCGGCCTCGCTCAGGGCGTCCTCGATGTATTCCTCGCCGAGGTCGTACTGCCCCGCTTCGGCGAAGCACTTGCAGGCACCGCAGGCGCCGTCGCGGCAGTCCAGCGGAATATTGATGCCCTGGCGATAGGCGGCGTCGGCCACCGTCTCACCCAGGTTGGCGTCGATGAAGCGGGTGACCCCGTCCTCGAAATTCAGTGCGATCTTGTGGCTCATGGCGCACCTCGTTATGCAGTTTTTGGCGTGCAGCGCCCCGAGGCGGGAGCCAATGGCCCCACCGGCAAGGCTGCAGCGGATTCAGATGTGGTAGACGTCGATGATCTGCCTGACGTAGTCGTTCTTCAGCACCACCTTCTTGGCCTTGATCAGCGGGTTCGGCCCGCGCGTGTCGAGGCTGTAGAAGCTGGTGCCGTAGAAGTGGTCGACGGTCTTGTAGCGAAAGCTCAGGGTGTGCCAGTTGAAGCGCACCTTGGTCAGGCCCTCGCCCTGCTCGACGATCTCGATGTTGTTGATGTTGTGCGAAGTCCGGGTGTCCGGAATGGTGGCGCTGGAGCGCTCGGTGCGGATGCGGAACACCCGATCCTCCAGGCCGCTGCGGTTGCCGTACCAGATCAACGAGATCTCGGTCTGCGGGTTCTCCACCAACTGATCGCGGTCATCCCAGGCCGGCATCCAGAACTCGGCGTCCGGGGCGTACAGCTCCAGCCACTCGTCCCACTGCTTGTCGTCCAGGTAGCGCGCCTCGCGGTAGAGGAAATCGCGCACGACATCATAGGAAAGGCTCATTCACGCACCCTCCACGTGGATCAGGTGTTCCTGTTCTTTCTTCACTGCCTCGATCATCTGCTGTTGCCAGTAATGGTGCTGCAGTACGAACAGCCCCTCGTCCTCGGTGCGCGCACCGGACAGCAGCGGCTGCAGGTCGATCTCCCTGGCCGAGTCGTCGGCGCCGTCGATCCAGTGCTTGGCCCCGCGCGACATGTCGTTCCACTCCATCGCGCGGCCGGCGAAACCCTGCTGGCAGGCGCGGAATTCTTCCAGGTCGTCCGGCGTGGCCATGCCGGAAACGTTGAAGAAGTCTTCGTACTGGCGGATGCGTCGGGCGCGCGCTTCGGCACTCTCGCCCTTGGGCGCGATGCAGTAGATGGTCACTTCGGTCTTGTCCACCGACAGCGGCCGGGCGACGCGCAGTTGCGAGCCGAACTGATCCATCAGGTACAGGTTGGGGTACAGGCAGAGGTTGCGCGAATGGCCGATCATCCAGTCGGCGCGCGCCTCGCCGAACTCGGCGGCGAGGCGCTCGCGGTCGGCGAACAGCGGGCGATCCTCGGGGTTGTCCCAGCGCGTCCAGAGCAGCAGGTGACCGTTCTCGAAAGAATAGAAACCACCGCCCTTCTTGCCCCAGCCGCCGGCGCTCATGGCGCGGATGTCGTCACCGGCTTCCTTGAGCTTACGCTGCTGCTGGGTGGCGGCGTAGTTCCAGTGCACGGCGGAGACGTGGTAGCCGTCGGCACCGTTCTCCGCCTGCAGTTTCCAGTTGCCCTCGTAGACGTAGGTGCTGGAGCCGCGCAGCACTTCCAGGCCCTCGGTGGACTGGTCGCAGACCATGTCGATGATCTTCTTCGACTCGCCGAGGAACTCCTCCAGCGGCGCCACGTCCTCACGCAGGCTGCCAAACAGGAAGCCCCGGTAGGACTCGAAGCGGGCGACCTTCTTCAGGTCGTGGGAACCGTCGCAGTTGAAGCTGTCCGGGTAGCCGGCGTCCTTGGGGTCCTTGACCTTGAGCAGCTTGCCGCTGTTGTTGAATGTCCAGCCGTGGAACGGACAGGTGTAGCTGGCCTTGTTGCCGCTCTTGAAGCGGCAGAGCATGGCGCCACGGTGGCTGCAGGCGTTGATGAAGGCGTTGAGTTCACCGTCCTTGTTGCGCGCGATGAAGATCGGCTGACGCCCCATGTAGGTGGTGTAGTAGTCGTTGACGTTGGGGATCTGGCTCTCGTGGGCCAGATACAGCCAGTTGCCCTCGAAGATGTGCTGCATCTCCAGGTCGAACAGGCGCGGGTCGGTGAACATCTCGCGCTTGCAGCGGAAGATGCCCTTGTCCTTGTCTTCTTCAAGCAGGCTGTTGAGGTAGTCGAGTCCCAGGGTCATGGCCATGGCTCCGTTGTTATTGTTTCAACGGTTCCAAGGCTAGGGACTGATTCCCACGACCAATATCCAGTTCGTGCAGAACCCTATCCGTTTTCTGCAGCACCAATAAACGGCCGCTATGCGGCCTTCTGATGACCCTCTCCTGGGAGAGGGTGCCCGAAGGGCGGGAGAGGGACCATCCGCCCCCCGTAGCCCGGATGCAATCCGGGAATGGCGTCTACCCCTCGCGACGCCGCAGGGTGTCCGACGGCAGTTCGCCAAAGGCGCTCTTGTAACTCTCGGAGAAGCGTCCCAGGTGCAGGAAGCCGTAGTCCAGCGCCACCTCGGTGACGTTGCGCACCCTGGACGTCGGATCCTTCAGGCAGGCGTGCACCTGCTCCAGCTTGCGCTGGCGGATGTAGTGCTTGGGCGTGGTGCGCAGGTGTTTCTCGAACAGCGCATAGAGCGAGCGAGGGCTCATGTGCGCGAGCTGGGCCAGTTGTTCGACGCTGATGTCCTGCTTGAGGTTGTCCTCGATGAACTGCACCAGACGTTCGAACGACGGGCTGCTTTCCGACAGTTCCTGACGCTGTACGTTGTTGCTCAACAACCCCAGCAGCTTGCTGGCGATGATGCGCGTGTAGTGTTCCTGCACCAGCGGCAGCGACTGCTCGCTCTCGGCTTCGACGCAGATCAGGCCGAGCAGGTTGGTGAAACCCTCCAGTTGCTGCAACTGATGACGCGAGGCGAAACGCACGCCATCACCCGGCCGCTGCCAGTGGTTGTCGACGCAGGCGCGCTCGATCAGGTGAGCCGGCAGCTTGACGATGAACTTCTCGCAGTCGTCGGAGTAGGTCAGGTCGACCTGGTCGTCCGGGTTGATCAGCAGCAGTTCGCCAGGGGTGAAGTAGTGCTCCTCACCATGGCCGCGCCACAGGCAATGGCCCTGCAGCAGCACCTGCAGGTGATAGATGGTTTCCAGCGCTGGCGAGGTGACCCGCACGCTACCGCCATAGCTGATGCGGCACAGATCGACACTGCCAAAGCTGCGATGGCTGAGGCTGGCCGCCGGGCGGCCGCTATTGGGCAGACGAATGCAATGCGACCCCACATGCTGGTTGACGTAATCGGACACCGCATAGGGATCGGCATTGGCGAACAGCCGACTCTTCTCGTTGAGCATCACGGCACTCTTATCATTGTTATGTAGGTGGCGAGTGCTAACGGGCCAAGGCTGCCCTCCTCGCTCGAACCATGAATACAGGCAAATCGCCCGCTGTGTAGAAGAAGCGATCAGCGGTCGCCTCATTCATCCAGCTTATTCACTGGCCGAGCTTAGGCAATCGCACCTTCGGCGAACATCGAAGCGGTCGATAATCGCCCGGTTTCGCCTGATCAAGCTGGACGAAATAGCTGGCTGCTCAATTCACGACTGGCCGACAACATCAGCGGCAGGAAGCGCTTCTCCAGCTCGGCAGTGGGTACACGACTGGCATGGGTGCTGATGTTCATGGCCGCCAGCACATGGCCAGCGGAATCGTAGACCGGCACGGCCAGCGAACGCAGGCCCTGCTCCAGCTCCTGATCGACCACGCACCAACCCTGGTGGCGCACGCGCTGCAGACATTCCCACAGCGCTTCGGGGGTGTGCAGGGTGCGGCTGGTCTTGGGTTGCAGTTCGGCGTGAGCCAGATAGTCCTGCAACTGGTCATCGTCCAGCGCGGCGAGGAGGATGCGGCCCATCGACGTGCAGTACGCCGGCAGGCGGCTGCCGACGCTCAGGTCCACCGAGATCAGCCGTTGCGGAATGGCCGAGCGGGCGATGTAGAGCACCTGTTCGCCCTCCAGTGTCGCCAGGTTGCAGGCTTCGTGCAGCTGCTCGCTGAGGCGGTCGAGGAAGGGCTGCGCAGACACAGCGAGTGGCGTCGAGGACAGGTAGGCATGCCCCAGCGTCAGCACCTTGGGCAGCAGCGAATAGGTGCGCCCGTCGGTGGTGACGTAACCCAGTTTCATCAGGCTGTAGAGGCAGCGGCGTACGGCAGCGCGGGGAATCTCGGTGCGGTGGCTGATCTGCGCGATGGTCAGGTGGCGCTTGCGCTCCTGGAAGGCATTGATCACCGCCAGGCCTCGCGCCAGGGAGGTCATGAAGTTGGGGTCGCCGGCGAACTCCTCGATGCGTTTGGCCGGCGACACGTAGGGTGGCGGCGCAAGACTGGTAAGCGGCGGACGGGATTCACTCATGATGCCTCCGAAACGGCGGTGAACAGCTTCTGGCGATTATCGAACCATCGTGCGGTAATCGCAAATAGGTAAGCAAAACAGCAGATAACGCTCCTGCAGCCCGCATGCAATCGGGGGGCATCGTGTCAGTCATTCCCGGTCTTCATCCGGGCTACGCGGCTAAATACCTTCGCCGCCCAGCCCCGGGCCGTTAGAGTCAGGCCTCCCTCGGGGCGCGGGCGGGGTTCGCCACTGCTTAGGCGAGCAGCCCGCGGAATTCGATGAAGCCGATCAGCGCACTGATAGTGAAGAACGCCAACACGGTCGCCCCGACCAGCGCCGCCGCGCAACGTTCCTCGAGGCCGAAGCGCTGGCCCATTATCGGGTAGATGCTCAGCATCGGCGCACTGGCGAACAGCACTCCGGCCACCAGCATGTGCGGCTCGATACCCGGCATCAGCATCAGTGCGGTGAACACCGCCAGCGGATGCAGCAGCAGCTTGGCCAGGCTGATTTGCGCCACTTCGCGCCAAACGCCGTTGGCCTTCATGCCGTACAGGGTACCGCCGATCACGAACAGCGCCACCGGCGCCGAGGCACTGGCCAACATGTCGATGGGCCGGCTCAGCAGGGTCGGCAGGTCGATTCCCAGCAACGAGACAACCACGCCCAGACTGATACCGATGATGATCGGATGCTTCAGCAGGCGCTTGAGGGTTTCACCCAGCACCGCCCACTTCGACTGCGCCTGCTGCTGCCCGCTTTCGGCAAGCATCAGGGCCAGGGGGATCATCAGCAGGTTTTCCACCAGCATGCCCAGGGCCAGCGCCACGGCAGCTTGCTCGCCCAGCACCGTGAGCGCGATCGGATAACCGATGAAACCGCTGTTGGACACCGACACGCCCAGGGCCATGATCGCGCTGCGCGACACGCCCTGCCGGCGCAACCCGAAGGTCACGGTAAAACCGATGGCGAAGATCGCCAGCGAGCCCAGGGCATAGGCGCCCATGTACGGCACGTTGAGCACCTCACTCAGCGGCCGCTTGGCCAGGGCGTTGAATACCAGGGCGGGCAGGGCGAAGGTGATGACGAAGGTGCCCATGCCGCGCAGTTGTTCGCGGTTGACCAGACCACCCCGTACCGACACGAAACCCAGACCGATCAGGATGAAAATCGGTGCGGTAATGCTGAGTACGGCTAACACGCGACGCAGTTCTCCACAGAGCTGGACAGTTGCTGCAAACGGCTGCGGGTGCGGCTGAAATCGCTGGTGCCGATATCGGCGCACACCTGCTCCAGGCTCGACTCGCTGGCGAGCAGCAGGACCACCCCACTGTCGTAGGCAACATCGATGAAATTGATCACCCGCTGCTGCACATCCAGTGACAGCCGATGCAGCGGCGGAACGTTACTGACGGCGACGCAAGCGAGATGTTCGCACAACCACAGGTAATCCGCGGTCGAAGACGGCACCTCGAACAGCGCCGAAAAATCCAGCCAGATCCCCTGCCCGCTTCGCCCCCGCAGGGCGAACGAGCGGCGGTTCAGTTCCAGCTCGCTGCCCTCGCCCGCGACGATCTGCAAGGCGCTACACAACAGCCTGTCGGCCCGCTCGGCAGGCGCCTGGATGAAGCGTCCCCAATCGTGCCGGGTGCGTTGGCGATAGTCTTCGCCGGCGTCCAGTTCGAGCACCTGACAATGGCGCTGCAGCAACGTGATGAACGGCCTGAAGCGTACATGATAGAGCGGGTTCGGGCACAGCCCGGCCGGCGCGAAATTGGACGTGAACACCAACGCCACGCCTTCACGCAGCAGGCATTCGAGCAGGCGCCCGAGGAGAATGGCGTCGCCGATGTCGTGCACATGGAATTCATCGAAGCACAGCAGACGCGCCTCCCCGGCCAGGTCGGCGGCGACCCGGGCCAGCGGCTCGGGCTGGCCGCTGTAGGCGTTCAGGTGCTGTTGCAGCTCCTGGAGAAAACCGTGCACGTGCACCCGGCGCTTGTTCACCACGGGCGCGGCGGCGAACAGGCAATCCATGACGAAGCTCTTGCCGCGCCCGACACCGCCCCACAGGTAAAAACCCGCAGCCGGACGCCGCCAGCGCCGCTTGGGCGCCAGCTGCGCGCCCAGCCAGTCGGCGAGTTGGGCGATGGCCCGCTGCTGGGCGGGGTCAGCGCGAAAGCCCCGGGCCGCCAGCTCGCGGTCGAAGTGACGGCGCACCGCCTCGGCGGGCGCCACCGGGTCAGAAGTCAAAGAACACTGTCTCGCCGTCCCCCTGGATACGGATATCGAAACGGTAGGCGGTCTTGCCCTCCACTTCGCAACGTTTGGCGATCAGCGTCTCACGGCGCTGCGGCTGCTCGATCAGGTTGAGCACCGGGTCCTTGGCGTTGGCTTCGGCCTCATCCTCGAAATACAGGCGAGTATTGAGGTGGATGTTGATGCCCCGAGCGAACAGCGCGACGTTGATATGCGGCGCCATCGGCACCCCAGCGGGCCTTTTCACCACACCCGGCTTGACCGTGTAGGCGAACCACTCGCTGTCGGCATCGAAGGTGGTGGCGGTACGGCCGAAGCCGTTGAACGGCTTGGATTGGTCGTAATCCTCGTCGTAGTGGCCTTGATGATCGGCCTGCCACAGTTCGAGGAAGGCATCGCGCACCAGGTGGCCATTGCCGTCGTAGACGTGGCCGACCAGCACGATGTGCTCGCCCGGGGCTTCAGGGCGCGCCATCTGGTTCCAGATTTCCTGCTCGCGGGTCGGGTTACCCGCGGCAGCCAGGGCCAGGCCGATATGGACGTAGGGGCCGGCGGTTTGCGAAGGGGTTTCCGGCAGCAATTCAACAGGCATGGTCATCCCTCCTTACTTATTCTCGAAATGGGTTTTACGCTGGCCACGCAGCACGATGTCGAAGCGGTAGGCCAGGCAGTCCATCGGATTGGCCGTGCCCATGTCCAGCTTGGCGATCAGCGTCTGTACCGCGTCCGGGTTGGCGATGGATTTGACGATCGGGCACAGCGGGATCAGCGGATCGCCCTCGAAATACAGCTGGGTAATCAGGCGCGTGGAGATCGACGGGCCGTTGAGCGAAAAGTGGATATGCGCCGGGCGCCAGTCGTTGGGATTGTTACGCCACGGATAGGGGCCTGGCTTGATGGTGCGGAAGATGTAGCGGCCTTCGCTGTCGGTCAGCGCGCGGCCGACACCGCCGAAGTTGGGATCGAGCGGCGCCAGATAGCGGTCGTTCTTGTGACGATAGCGGCCGCCTGCGTTGGCCTGCCACATTTCCACCAGGGTATGCGGGATCGGCTTGCCGTACTGATCCATCACCCGGCCGGAGACGATGATGCGCTCACCGATGGGCAGCCCACCGTTATTGAAGTTGAGCAGCAGGTCGTTGTCGTGCTCGGCGAACTTCAGGTGCGAGAAGTCCGGACCGGTGGTTTCGGAAATCGATTGCGGGATGCTCACCAGCGCCTGACGCGGTGAGCGGGTGATGGAGGTCTTGTAGTCGGGGGTGAAGGCTTTCGGGTGCCAATTACGGTCACGAATGACGAAACGGCAATTGTCCTCGGCAGGCATGGCGCACTCCTGTTGTGGGTATTGTGGAGTCACGCGGGGGCATGTTCCCCCGGCAAGTTGGCGCAGTCTCGGCCAAGGCAGCCCGGCTGAACATTGAAAAGATGCCGCCAACACATAACCAATAGGTTATGGAAATAGGCCATCCCGATAGGCCTGCGCCACCTCGCGCAGCACATCGCAGAAGCGCTCGGCAGCCAGCGGCAGGCCGAGAGCGCCATTGCGGCAGATGCCCACCGAGCCGCCCGGCTCACGCAGGTGCAGTTGCAACTCGGCCAATTCGCCACGCTGCACGTCCAGACACACCGCGTCCTGCGGCGCCACCCATAGCGCATCGCTGCACAGCACATAACGCCGGCTCAACGCCGGGGACAGGGTTTCCAGGCGCTGGCGTGAGGGCGTCACGCCGCATTGCACGAACAGGCTGTCGGCATGCTTGCGAATGGTGGTGCCCTGCGTCGGCAACACCAGGGGGTAATCACCCAGTTGCCCGAGCGCCTCGTCACCGACAGCCAGCAACGGATGATCGGGGCGCACCACCAGGGTCATCGACTCGCTGTACAGGTGCTCGAAGGTCAGGCCCTGGATATCGGGGCTGTCGGTCATGCGCCCGATCACCAGATCCAGCTCGCCAACGCGCAACTGGCTGAGCAGATAGGCTCCCGGCCCGGTCGCCACGCTGACCACCAGCGCCGAATGGCGCTCATGCAGACGCCGCACCACCTCGGGAATCAGCAGACTCTCGACGGTGGACAGCACGCCGACACGCACCTGCCCGGCCTCGTGCTCGCCCTCGCGCAGGCTGTTCACGCCATCACGCAGGGCCTGCACGCACGGCCCGGCGTAACGCATGAAGGCCACCCCGGCGGCGGTCAGGCTGACGCCCTGCTTGCCCCGCTCGAACAGACTGGCGTCGAGGATTTCCTCCAGTTCCTTGAGCGTCTTGGAGATAGCCGGCTGGCTCACGGCAAGCGCATCAGCCGCCTTGGCGAAACTGCGCTGGCGAGCGATTTCAAGGAAGCACAGCAGGTGGCGGAATTTGATTCGGGTGTCGATGTTCATCACAGGCACCAATAGGCGGACGCCTGCGATGATGCCGCAAAGCGTCAGCGCCTCCCAGTGATGCCGTGCTCAGTAGCCACTTGGCTCAGGGCTGCGCTGCCCACGGGCATGGCAGGCGCTGGCCATGGCTTCGTCCTTGAGCAGGCGTCCGCCGGCGACCTTGCGCACGATCCACGGCAGCTTGCTGACCCGGCCACCGCCGAGGCGGGCGAGCACGAAGGCCATCGCGCACTTCTCGAACAGCTCGGCGTTGAACAGCAGGCGATTGCGGGTGATGCCGAGCACCAGCAAGCGCCCGTCGACCAGGCCGGCATTGCCGCCAGACGCCAGCGCTTCACCCAGTTGCCCGGCCATGATCGGCGCCCAGTTGTGCCCCAGGTGCCGGGCCTGTTCATCGAAGATGCCCGGCATTGCCTCGCCCAGGCAGGCCAGTTGCAGGCTCCAGCGCGGGCTAAGCGTGGCCACGGCGCCAGCATCCGCCCGCGTCTGGTAGACCCGGGCATGGGTGGCGGCGATGCCCAGGCCTGGGTCATCCAGGTCGAGGCTGCGCGCCACGCCACCGGGCTCCAGAAACAGCATCTTGCCCTCACCGACCAGGCGCATCGACAGCGCATCGCCCTGCCGGTTGAGCAAGCCCTTGCCACTGAGCCGCGAGGCGGCTTTGACCAGTTCGTCGTGCATGCTCACATCACCATCTTGAACACGTCTTCGAAGCGGTTCAGAGCTTCATCGACGATCTCGTCGGTATCGGCAGCGCTGGTATAGAGGCGGCTGCCGGCCAGCGTCACCAGACCATGCGCCATGTAGGCGGCGCCCATTTCTTCCATCATGTGCTTGCGCGGATTCACCTCGCGCATCAGCTGGATCGGGTTACGCACGTTGAGCAGCAGCACACCGGAAGTCTGCAGGTGTACCACCGAGCCCTGGTTGTAGACGACGTAGGGCAGGCCCAGGCGCTCGATGATCTGCGCAAGCCCGGTGGCCATGCGATCACCCGCTCGACCGGCGATGGCGCAGGCGTTGCGTTTTTCCATTTCCTGCAAGGTGTGGTAACCGGCCACGCAGGACAGCGGGTTGGCCGTCAGGGTGCCGCCGACGAAGGCGCGCTTGCCCTGTTTGCCGCCGATGCCACCGGCGAGCATCATCATGATGTCGCGGCGCCCGCCGATGCCGCCGGCCATTGGGTAGCCGCCGGTCAGGCACTTGCCGAAGATGGTCAGATCCGGCATCACCCCGAAATAGCCCTGGGCGCCGCCCATGCCGACGCGGAAGCCGCTGACCACTTCATCGAAGATCAGCAGTGCGCCGAACTCGTCACAGAGCTTGCGCAGGTTGGCATTGAAGTCCTTGTGCGCCGGCCGCGTTCCACTTTCCGGCCCCAGCGGTTCGACGATGATCGCCGCCGTGCCGCCGCGCAGGCGGTTGAGCCAGAGGCGACGACGGATGGCCGCCAGGTCATTGGGGAAGCTTTCCTGGGTGTAACTCGTGGAGCCACTGGGGATGCCCAGCGCCTCGCGCCGCCCGGTGCCGGGAATGCGCATGCCGTAGACCACCTGATCGCTCCAGCCGTGATAGGCGCCGCCGATCTTGATGATCCATTTCTTGTTGGTATAGGCGCGGGCCAGGCGGATGGCGCCCATCACCGACTCGGTACCGGAGGCCAGCATGCGGAACATCTCCACCGAGGGCACGTGCTTGCAGACCAGTTCCGCCAGCTTGACCTCGTACTCGTGCAGCAGCCCCGTGACCGGCCCGCACTCGCGCAGGGTCTCGATCACCTTTTCCTGCACCACCGGGTCATTGCTGCCGAGCAATGTGGGGCCGCCGGCCTGGAGGAAATCGATATAGCGGTTGCCGTCGATATCTTCCAGGTGAGCGCCCAGGGCATTTTTCATCGCCAGCGGGAAGGGATAGTTGAAGGCCAGGTTGTGCTGGATACCGCCAGGAATGACCTCGGCAGCGCGGCCGGCAAGCTGCTTGGAGGCACGACAGTTGTGCTCGAAGTAATCGTGCACCTTCTGCATGTGCTCGCGCCGGATCGGCCGGATCGGTTGCGTGATCAGCGCCTTGAGGCGGGCATCGACCGCAGTGGTGTCGGGCCAGCGCGAGATGCCGGAGGTAGCAGGAATCGGGGCAGTAGGAGCGTTCATGGTGATTGTCCTTTTAGTGGTCGTTGAGGCTGGCGAGGGCATGGCGGCAAAGCATCTGGTCGGGCTGGGCATCCAGCGCGCGGCGGAACCAGTCGCGCGCCTCCTGCTCCAGCAACTCCATGACCCGTCCGGCCTGCTCGAAGGTGCTGGCAATGCCGATCGCGCCGTGGTTACGCATCAGGTAGGCATTCACATCGCGGCGCACACGGCGGCTGACCAACCAGCTCAGCAGCCCGCTACCGGAAGGGCCGTAGGCACACATCGGCACCTGACGGCCAATCACCTGGCGCGCTTCGGCACCGCTGATCGGCAAGGCGCGACCGAGCAAGGTGAAGGCACTGGCAATCGGTTGATGGGTATGCAGGCTGGCATGGCAATCGGGGCGCGCCTTGAACATCCGGGCGTGCAAGCCGCTCTCCACCGAGGGCTTGCCGTCACCAGCAAGCTGCTCCAGCGTATCCAGGCGCAGAATGCAGATGTCCGCCGGCGACATGGCGTAGTAATCACTGGCCGAGGGCGTGACGGCGAAGCGCTCGGCGTCGATGCGCAGCGCCAGGTTGCCGCCGATACCAGCGAGAAAGCCCTTGTCGGCCATCGCCACGGCGGTACGCACCACGGTTTCCCTGGCCCGCTGTTCAAGACTCATTGAGCACCTCGATTCAGTTGTGCATAGAAAGGCGCCAGCGCTTTGTGCGCGGCGCGGAAGTTCTCGTAGCTACAGTCGTAGAGCGCATGCCGTGCGCTGTCCGGCTCGAACGAACGGCGGATCGCCACCCGCTCGGGAATGTCGGCAAAGCTCATCGCGCCGATGCCGACCCCGGCCAGGAAGGCCGCGCCCCGGGCATTGGCCTGGATCGGCTGTTCGGGCAGGCGCACGGTGACGCCGAGTACGTCGGAGAAGATGCGGCACCAGACCTCCGACTGCCCGCCACCGCCGACCAGGGTGATCGCCTCGGTCGGATGGCCGATGAAGGCTTCGACGGCCTGCATCATCCAGCGCGTATTCAGGGCAACGCCCTCGAGGAAGGCGCGCACCATGTGCTCGCGGGCATGTTCGAGGGTCATGTTCACCAAGCCCGCGCGCAGGTTCGCGTCATCCACCGGGCTGCGCTCGCCCATCAGCCAGGGCAGGTACAGCAGCCCGCGCGAGCCGGCAGGCACACCGGCGGCGACTTCATCGAGGATGCGATAGACGTCAGGCGCCGCCTCGTTCTGCAACAGGGCGTCCTTGGCGTAGAGGATGCGATCCCGCAGAAAACTCAGGTTGGCGCCAGCGGCCGACTGCATGGCCATCATCAGGTAGCGATCCGGCAGCGCGCAGGGCACGGCGGCGATCTGCCGGAACACGTCGGTTTTCTTCTTCGCCACATGCGCGCCAATCCACGATGAAGTGCCGACGTACAGGTGCAGCGCGTTATCGGCGACCGCGCCAGAGCCCAGTGCAGCGGCCGTGTTATCGACGGCGCCAGCCACCACCGGCAGGCTCGACGACAGGCCGAGGCGCTCGGCCACCGCCGGCAGCAAGGTGCCGATGACCTCCTGGCAGCGCACCAGTTCGGGCAACTGATCGCGCTGCAGCCCAGCCATGCCAAGCAAGCGCTCGTCATAGCGGATGCGGCTCGGGTCGCGATTGTCGGTGACCCAGTTGCACAGCGCCGAATCGACGGTGGCAGCGAGGCGGCCGGTCAGGCGCAGGTTGATGAAATCGAGCACGTTGAGAAACTTGTCGGTGCGCTCGTACAGCTCCGGCAGCTCATCACGAATGAAGGCGATATGACCAAAGCTGTCCTTGCCTGACAGCGCCGGCGCGCCGCCGGTCAGGCGCAGCCAGCGCCACAGCTTGAGCGGATCGTAGCCGGCGACTCGCGGCAGCGCGCCGCCAACCCGGCGCCGTACCGCCTGCTGCCCGCGCATGTCCATGTACAGCAGGGCGCGCGCCAGCGGATTGCCCTCGCGATCCACCGGCAAGGTGCCCTCGCCCTGACAGGAGCAAGCCATCGCCACCACCGCCCGGCGCACGGCGGCATCCCCATCCAGCACCTCTTCGGCACTCTCCAGCAGCGCCTGCCACCAGTCTTCCGGGCACTGCTCGACACCAGCGCCCGGCAAAACATGGGTGCGCACGGGGCGGAAGGCGAAGCGGGTGACGCGCCCATCCAGGCTGACCAGCGCCGTTTTGCAACCGGAGCTACCGAGGTCAACGGCAAGCACCAAAGGATCATCAGAGCTCAAGGCAGCCACCTCATATTTTTTTTCTTTGCTCTTCCCATTTTTTGTCGCTCGGGCTAAAACATAAGCATTGCTCATGTTTTAAGAGGATGTAGGGGTGACCGAAACTTTGTCAAGCGATCCGAAAAAGACCCGCAAACCACGGGTGCCGAAGCAAGAGCGCAGCCAGGCGAGGCTCGAGGCGATTCTCGATACCTCACTGCAACTGATCGCCGCCAATGGCTACGAGGCCGTCTCGATGCGCGAGATCGCCCGCGAATCCGGCCTGCCCATCGCCTCGCTGTACATGTATTTCCCGACCAAGCTGTCGATCGCCAAGGAGGTCTGGCTGCGTTACACCACCGCCATCAACGCGTCCCTGGAAGAGGTGCTCAAGACCGTCAGCGACCCGACCACGCCCGCCGACTCGGGCGCGCTGATCGAGCACCTGATCGACCTGATGGTGGGCATCCAGAGCAGCCAGCCTGGCTTCGTCGAGATATGGGGCTGCGTCGCCGCGTCGGCGGAACTGCGCGAACTCAACCGCGAGGACACCTTCCGCGCCGCACAGGTGCTGGCCACCACGTTCCGCGTAAGCAATCCGTCGCTCGACGAGGAGCAGGCAGAAGGCCTAGCGCTGGTGCTCACCGAGGGCGCCACAGCGGTCACCAAGCTGATCCTGACGCTGCCTGAAGAGCAACGCCCGGCACGCATCAGGCAGCTCAAGAACAGCCTTCGACTCATTCACAGCAGCACCGTTGGTTCACTCACCCAACCGGCCGGCTAGCGCCTGGCGTTCGGGCGGCTGAGCCCGCCCCAACCTCAGGTGTCAGCGGTCATTCCGAGCGCAAGCAGAGGTCACCATGTTGCATAACAAGAAGAAAATGGCATTGGTTGTGGGGCTTAGTCTTTGTGGGGCAAAGGCATCAGCCTTCCAGATCGACACCGGGCCGAACTTCACCACGTCCCTGGAAAGCGTCGCCGAATTCACCTCGATCTACCGTACGGGCTCGCCCGAGCATATCGAGCGTGGTGGAGAGAACATCTTCATCAACAACAATGACGGCAGCGAGTACTACGACAAGGGTTTCGTCTCCAACGAGTTCAAGCTGACCTCGGAGCTGCACGTGCGTACCCAGCAGGACGGCTTGTTCGTCCGGGGCACCGCCTGGTACGACACCCAGATCATGGACAACGCCCCCACCGGCGATGGTTTCGCGACACACAACACCGACAGCGACAAGCGCTACCCCTCCGACCTGAAGAACCGCTCCGGGCATCGCACCCGTCTGCTCGACGCCTACCTCTACACCAACCGCTACCTGGGCGAGATGCCGGTGAGCGTGCGGCTCGGTCGCCAGGTGCTGAACTGGGGCGAAGGCATCTTCTACGCCGACGGGCTCAACGTGATCAACCCGGTGGATATCGGCCGCGTGGTGCTACCCAATGCCAGTTTCAAGGATGCCCTGCTGCCGACCAACATGATCTCGGCGCAGTTCGGCCTGACCGATGCCCTCAATTTCGAAACCTTCTACGGACTCGAGTGGAAGGGTCACGAACTGATGCCGACCGGCGCCTTCTTCAACAACCAGGATTATTTCGGCAAGGGCAGCAATGGCGTGCTAATCGACCTGCGCAACCAGCTGGGACCGCTGACCGACCTGGTGCCAGGGCTGAACGGAGAGAACGGCATCGTCGCCGGAGCTCGCTATGGGCGCGAGCATGACGCGCGCGACAGCGGCCAGTACGGCTTCGCGCTGCGCTACCTGGTCGAAGACTGGAGCAACACCGAGTTCAGCCTCTACTACCTCAATTACCACAGCAAGGTGCCTTTCCTACGTGTGCAGAAGGGCCTGTCCAACGCCTGCAGCGCTGGCAACGGCGGACGCTTCGCCAACCTGTGCGGCCTCGCCCAGCTGTTCGATCCCGCATCGGTGCCACTGGTCGATGGCCTTGCCTTTCTCGACAGCACCCGCTACGACTTCATCTACCCCGAAGACATCCGTCTGTTCGGCTTCAGCGTCTCCGGCACAGTCGGCGATACCAGCCTGGCCGGTGAGCTGACCTATCGGCCCAATGCTCCGCTGGAGCCCTCCATGACCTACGAGCTGCAGCAGATGGCCGAGGGCGCCCTGGGCGCGGGAGGGGCCAGCGGCTCTGGCATCGATCTCGGCGAGTTCGGTGACGGCTCCAACAACGACCCACGCCGCAGCATCGATCTGTACAAGCGCCACGAGCTCTACACAGGCTCGGTATCGGCCATCCATACCTTCGGCCCGACCGCTGGCCTGGACGACCTGATGGTGCTGGCCGAAGCGGCCTTCAACCACATCCCCGGCGGCCTGCTGGACTCGGTCAACTACGCCTATCTGGACTCGTTCGCCTGGGGTTACACGGTAAACCTCACCGGCCTGATCCAGGACGTGCAACCGAACCTCGACCTGATGCCAGCCATCACCTTCCGCCAGGACGTCTCGGGCACCTCACCGACACTCAACGAGAACTTCGTGCAGGGACGCAAATCGGCCACGCTCGAAATCGGCCTCAAGTATGGCCAGAAGTTCGGCGGCAAATTGGCCTACACCTCGTTCTGGGGTGCACGCAAAGACAACTCGCTCATCGATCGCGACCACCTCGCGCTCAATGTCTCTTACTCCTTCTGAGAGCAGAAATGACAATGAACAGGAAAATTCTGTGCCTGAGTTCTCTGGTGTTCGCCATTGGCCTGCAGGTACCGCTGCTCGCTCATGCCAAGGTCAGCGATGAACGTGTCGCCGAGCTCGGCGCCTCGCGCACGCCGTTCGGCGCCGAGCGCCAGGGCGACCCTACAAAGGGTATCCCCGAGTGGACAGGTGGCCTGAAGACGCTGCCCACCGGGTACAAGGGCCCTGGCAGCTTCCATGTCGATCCCTTCGCCGATGAAAAACCTCTGCGCGTGATCGATGCGCAGAACATGGCGGGTGACGAGGACAACCTCAGCCCCGGCGTGAAGGCCCTGCTCAAATCCTTCCCGACTACTTTCAAGATTCCGGTCTACCCCAGCCATCGCAGCGCGGCGGCCCCCGAAGACATCTATCAGAACACCAAGCGCAACGCCCTCAACGCCACCCTGGTAGAAGGCGGCAACGGCCTTAGCGGCGCCTATGCCGGCATCCCCTTCCCGATCCCCAACGACGGTCATGAAGCAATCTGGAACCACATCACCCGCTGGCAGGGCCGCTATATCGATGAGGTCGCGAACACAGCACAAGTGACCACTAGCGGCAGTTATTCGGTCATCCGCGAACGGATGCAGATGTCCTCCAACTACTACGACCCCAGCAAGAGTGTCGACACGCTGGAAAACGTGCTGCAGAACTTCATGAGCGAACTGTTGCCACCGTCCCGCGAAGCCGGCCGCAAGTTGCTGGTGCGCGACTTCATCAACCAGGTAGAAGAGCCTCGGGCAGCCTGGGTCTACACCCCGGGACAACGTCGCGTGCGCCGCGCGCCTACTCTGGCCTACGACACCCCCAACGACGGCATCTACGCCGACGATACCGACATGTTCAACGGTGCCACCGACCGTTACGACTGGAAGCTGGTCGGCAAGCAGGCCTTGCTGGTGCCCTATCACAACTACGCCATGGAACAGCCCGGTGTCGCAGCGAAACAGCTGATCATGCCGGGTCATCTGAACCCGGACTACACGCGCTGGGAAATGCACCGCGTGTGGATCGTCGAGGCGACACTACGTCCGGGCCAACGCCATGTGCATGCCAAGCGCCGCTTCTACCTCGACGAGGACAGCTGGTATGCGCTGATAGTGGAGAACTACGACTCGCGCGGCGCGCTCTGGCACGTCAATCTGGCGTTCAGCAAGAACGCTTACGATGTGCCGACCATCACCCCGGTGAACGTCGCGTACCACGACCTCAACGCCAGAACCTACACCGTGATCGGCCTGCGTAACGGCGAAAAAACACCTCGCCAGTTCCACCTCACACCACCGCCAACAGGCTACTGGACCCCGGCCACCCTGCGCCGCACCGGCACGCAGTGAGTATCACGCTGGCAGGGCTCCGTTGCCCCGCCTACTGACCGGGGCGCAACGCCCCGGATCTGCCTGAACGACGCCGAGGCGCGCCTTCGATCATGAACGACTCCAGTCAATACCTGGCCCGCCATCTGGCGGCCACGACGACCCTCGCACCTGGCAAACGGCGCTGGGGCATCGCCCTGCTCTTCGCGCTAGTACTGTGCGCCAACCAGACACAGGTGTGTTTTCTCATCCCGCAACAGGCGCAGATTCAGCTGCAATACGGCCTGGGCGAACTCACCAGCAGCCTGAGCATCCTGATCATCCCGATTCTGTGCATCCTGTTGTCCGTTCCCTCGGGGCGCCTGATCGACCGCATGGGTTTCAGACGGGGCGTGGCGCTGGGCAGCAGTGCGCTGGCGCTGTCGTTACCGCTGCGCTTCGATGACAGCTTTCTAAGCCTGATGGCCGGGCAACTGCTCATCGGCATTTCCCAGCCGCTGCTGCTGAACGGCGTCTCGCGCCTGGCGATCGAGTGGTTCGACGAACACGAGCGCGGCACGGCCATAGGCATCGCCACTGCCGGCCTGTTTCTCGGGCTGGCAATGGGGCTGGCCCTGCCGCCCATGCTTGTGGCGAAGACCGGGATCACTCAGGGTCTGCTCATCACTGGCCTGGTCGGTCTCATTCCTGCCAGCCTGCTCTGGCTGTGTAGTACCAGAGCATCAGCGCCACGCCAGGGGCCGGCGGCTAGCGCGAGCCTGGCGCAGTTGCTTGGCACCCAAGGCATGCGCCCTGTGCTGGGCTCCACGCTCATCGGCTGCGGACTGTTCAACGCACTGGCGCTGAGCCTGGAACCCATGCTGACGGAGCACGGGCTGGGTGCCGAGACGCTCTCGGCAGCAGGTGCGCTGATGATCCTTGCGGGCGTGATCGGCTCGCTGTTCATCGACTCGTTGGCGCAGCGCGTCGGCGGCAAATTCATCGTGCTCGCCGGCTGCGGCGTCTGCGTTATCCCAATGTTGTGCCTGCTCTATTACGCCACTGCGCCAACTTCCATCCTGCTCTACGCCGCCATGCTGGGCGCCTGCCAACTGCCCGGCTACGCTCTACTGATCGCCATGTCCGAACAGATCGCCGGCAAGGCACAGGCCGCACAGGCCAATTCGCTGATCACGCTGGCGGGCAATATTGGAGCCGGTAGTGGAATGGGCCTGGTGGTACTGATTCACTCCTCACTTGGCCGCTGGGCTTATGTGATCGTCTTCCTCGTCGCACTGGCAGTGCTGCAGATACTGATCGTGACGCTGTGCAGATCCATTCGCCAGCTTTGAGCACATCGGCCGCCTTTGCTATCAGAAACAAAAAACCGGCCCAGAGGGCCGGTCAAGAGCGGGGAGCTTGGTGAGCTGATTACTGCAGCGCACGCGGGCGCGCGTTGCGCTGTTCAGCGCCAGGCGCGGTAGCGCTCTGCAGCTGGAAGTCGAAGTTCACTTCGGCGAAGCGCTGGCCCTGGAAACCATGGTCACGAGCGGCAGCTTCGCTCTCGATGAAGGTCACGTCGCCGATCAGGCCCTCGCGGGTGGCGTAGGCGAAGTCGTCCCACAGGTACTCATCGCCGGCCAGGTTGATCTGCGTGGTCAGGTGACGATAGCCCGGCGCGGAGATGAAGAAGTGGATGTGCGCCGGACGGTTGCCATGGCGACCGAGCAGGTTGAGCACTTCCTGGGTGGTGCCATCGGGTGGGCAGCCATAGCCGGACGGCACGATACTGCGCGCGCGGTAGCGGCCATCGGCATCAGTGACGATACGGCGGCGCAGGTTGAACTCGCTCTGGCTCGAATCGAAGTAGGAGTATGTGCCCTTGGTGTTGGCGTGCCACAGATCGACCACGGCACCGGCGACCGGCTTGCCGTAGACATCGACCACGCGGCCATGCAGGTACATCGGCGTGCCCGGGTCGGTACCGTCATCCATACGCGCCTCGCCTTCGCTCATCGGCGCCCCGGCCACGTACAGCGGGCCTTCGATGGTGCGCGGGGTGCCGCCGAGCAGGCCGGCCGCCTCGTCCTTGGCATCGAGCAGCAGATCCAGATAGTGCTCCAGCCCCAGGCCGGCCACCAGCAGGCCGGCTTCGCTACGCGCGCCCATGCGGTTGAGGTAGTCGACGGCCTTCCAGAACTCCTCGGTGGTGACTTCCATGTCCTCGATGATGCGAATGCTGTCCATCAGGATGCGGTTGACCAGCGCCTTCATGCGCGGGCTGCCCTGGTCGTTGGTGAGACCGCTGACTTCCTTGAAGAAGTTCTGGACGCTTTCGGTATGCGACAGTTTGATGCTCATGATTATTTCCTCATCTTGTTTTTATCGATTGGAAGATTGATCAGCGATCGTCCTGGTGGATCGAAGATGGATGACGGCACAGGCCGTTCACCTCGATGTCCATGTAGGGGAACAGCGGCAGCTGCATGAGGGTGTCATGCAGTTCCTCGACGCTGCCCAGGTCGAAGACGCTGTAGTTGGCGTAGTGTCCGGCGATGCGCCACAGGTGGCGCCACTTGCCTTCACGCTGCAGGCGCTGCGCCAGTTCTTTCTCGTCAGCCTTGAGTTTGGCCGCCTGGGCGGGATCCATGTCGACCGGCAACTTCACGGTCATCTTCACGTGGAACAGCATGTTGGCTTTCCTCCTTGGGGCAGGGTCAGGAACGGCGGAAGCGCGCCAGGCGCTCTTCGTCGAGGGTCAGGCCGATGCCAGGCAGGCGCGGCACGTGCAGCTGGAAGTCGCAGTACAGCGGCGGCTCGGTGACGATCTCCTCGGTCAGCAGCAGCGGGCCGAACAGTTCGGTGTCCCAGGCCAGCTTGTTCAGGGTGATGAAGGCATGGGCCGAAGCCAGGGTGCCGACACTGCCTTCGAGCATGGTGCCGCCGTACAGGCCGATACCGGCCGCCTCGGCAATGCTGGCGGTGCGCAGCACGGCACGCGGGCCGCCGTTCTTGGCGATCTTCAGGGCGAACACCGGGGCAGCGCCGTCACGCGCCAGGTTGAAAGCGTCTTCCACGCACTCGATGGACTCGTCGGCCATGATCGGTGCCGGACTGGACTGGTTCAGGCGCACCTGGCCACCCCGGTTGTGACGCGAGATCGGCTGCTCGATCAGGTCGATGCCGTTGTCGCCAAGGATGCGGCAGGCGCGCAGGGCCACCGCTTCGTCCCAGGCCTGGTTGACGTCGACACGGACACTGGCGCGCTCACCCAGGGCCTGCTTGATGGCGATGACGTGGGCCAGATCCTTGTTCACCTCGCCGGCGCCGATCTTCAGTTTAAAGATGCGGTGGCGACGGGCTTCGAGCATCTGCTCACCTTCGGCGATGTCCTTGCGGGTATCGCCGCTGGCCAGGGTCCAGGCCACTTCCAGGCTGTCGCGCACGCGGCCGCCGAGAATCTCGCTGACCGGCAGGCCGAGGCGCTTGCCCTGGGCGTCGAGCAGCGCGGTTTCCACGGCCGAACGGGCGAAGGTGTTGCCCTTCACCACGCGGTCGATGCGCTGCATGCAGGCGTTGATGTTGCTGGCGTCCTGGCCGATCAGCAGCGGCGCGAAATGACGATCCAGGTTGACCTTGATGCTGTCCGGGCTCTCGTTGCCATAGGACAGGCCACCGATGGTGGTCGCTTCACCGATGCCCTCGATGCCGTCGGCGCAGCGCAGGCGCAGGATCACCAGGGTCTGGTTCTGCATGGTGTGCATCGCCAGCTTGTGCGGGCGGATGGTCGGCAGGTCGACGATGATCGCTTCGAGCGACTCGATCGCGGCGTGGCTCATTTCAATACCCATCAGGTTGTTCATGTATGTGATCGGATATTGATCCTGCATTTTGGCAGGTTCCAATATTGATTTTGTCTGCAACAATACCCCACAGGTATCGTCAATCTCGAAGGACAGCCGCTCATGGAGCTTCGCCACCTGCGTTATTTCCAAGCGCTCGCCGAAACCCTCAACTTCACCCGTGCCGCCGAACGCCTGCACATCGCCCAGCCGCCGCTGAGCCGGCAGATCCAGCAGCTCGAGGAGGAACTTGGCGTAGCCCTGCTCGAGCGTGGCCGGCCATTGCGCCTGACCGAAGCCGGGCGCTTCTTCCACGAGCACTCCAACGCCCTGCTCGAGCAACTGGGCAAGGTCTGCGACAGCACCCGGCGCATCGGTTCGGGCGAGAAGGCCTGGCTCGGTATCGGCTTTGCCCCGTCCACCCTCTACGGCGTGCTGCCGGAGCTGATCCGTCGCTTGCGCAGTGACGCCGGCCTGGAGCTGGGTCTGTCGGAAATGACCACCCTGCAGCAGGTGGAGGCGCTCAAGGCCGGACGCATCGATGTCGGCTTCGGCCGTATCCATATCGACGATGCGGCCATCTCGCAGCAGGTACTGACCCTCGACCCGCTGGTGGCGGCCCTGCCCGCTGGGCATCCGTTGTTGCCAGGCCCGGTGAGCCTGGCCGAGCTGGCCCGCGAGCCGTTCGTGCTGTATCCGGGCAACCCGCGACCGAGCTACGCCGACCATGTGCTGACGCTGTTCGCCACACATGGCCTGCAGATCCGTGTGGCGCAGTGGACGAACGAGCTGCAGACCGCCATCGGTCTGGTCGCCGCCGGTATCGGCATCACCCTGGTACCGGCCTCGGTGCAGGTGCTGCACCGCGTCGATATCGACTATGCGCCTCTGCAGGAAGCACAAGCCACTTCGCCGATCATTATCAGCCGCCGCGCCGGTGACGCCTCGCCCGCGCTGCAGCACTGCCTGGCGCTGGTCGACGAGCTGTCGCGCGCGCGCCAAGACTGACGCTGCTGGAAGAAAAAAAGCCCGTAAGGAGGGAGACGGGCTGAAGGTACACATGAAAAATAATCCTGCCCTACTGCAACGGCGAGAACGCCGCCGGCAGGTAGAGGGTGGAATGCATCTCGCGCAGTTGCGGCCCGGAGTTCTCTGGTGGCCAGACGCCGTCTGCTACGGCACGGGTGCGTACGTCCAGGCGCTGCTCCTGGCTGGCGTAGGGCCAGATGTGCAGGTAGCGCGGGGTGCGTCCGTCGGTAGCGAAGAATGCCGCGTAGACCGCCGAATAACCGGCGCCGGTGCGTGGGCCGACGGCCTTTTCCCAGCCGGCCATGGTCGGTGCCAGGCCGGAGGGAATCAGGTTGTATTCGCGCAGCTCGTAGAACGGCCCGTAGTGGCCGGGCGCCAGAGGCTCGAGGAAAGGAAACAGCGTGTAGTTTTCCACCTTCATGTCGAGCATGAAGGCTTCGATACCGAAGGCATCGGGTGCCTGGAGGAAGCGCTCGCGCTCAGCCTGCCGCGCCGTCTCGTCCCGGAAACCGCGCAGCACGGCGATCTGGTTCAGCGGGCCGATTTCGGACGACCAGCAGCCCATCAGTGTGCAGCCATCACGCGCCTCGGCGAGCGTCTCACGCAGGTGCTTCAGCGCTTCGGCCGGAGTGCGCACGCGCAGGGTGAAGGTGATCAGTTCGTAGAATCGCATCGTCTTCTCGCAGCCTGTGAATGCAGGCGGAGCCGGATCTGCCCCGGCCCCGCCGCCGGTCAGAACTTGAAGGTGTAGGAGGTGATCAGGCGGTTCTCCTTGTAGTCAGCCCCCGAAGCCGCGCCGTTGCCGTAGCGGGTCTTCACGTCGATGTTGCGCCACTCGAAGCCCACGCCCTTGAGCGGGCCGCTCTGCACCACGTAGCTGAGGAAGATGTTGCGTTCGCTCTCGACGTTCTGATCCAGATCGTTGTTGCCACGGTCTATACCAGTGCCGCGCATGTAGCGGGTCATCAGCTTCAAGCCGGGCACGCCATAGCTGGCGAAGTCCAGGTCATAGCGCAGTTGCCAGGAACTCTCGTTGGGCTTGACGAAGGCCACGGTGGACCAGTTCACCAGATACGGCTGCGGCGCATAGCCGTTGAGGGTGGGGAAGGTACTGTCGCCGAGCATGCGCTGGTAGCCGACACCGATGGCGTGGGCGCCCTTGCGTAGAGTGGTCATGGCGCCGTAGGAGCGGTTGTCGATGTCGCCGTAGAGCGCCTTGCCGTCTTCACGGTTGTCGAAGTAGCGCAGGTCGGTCTTCAGCCCGAAGCCGTTGCCCAGGTCGGCATTGTGCGTGGCACCGAGGTACTGCTGCTGATAGATGTCTTCCAGCTGGCCGTAGAAGTAGGTCGCCGACAGCGACGGGGTGAAGGCATAGGTGGCACCGGCGAAATTCAGACCATCGCTGCGGCGTTGGATGTCCGGCCCGTTGAACAGGTACATCTTCTCGCGGTTGGACGATTCACGGCTGCTGATCTCGGTGAAGCGGCCGGCGGTGAGGGTCAGCTTGTCCACCTCGCGCGACTCCAGCATGAAGCCGTGGTAGGTGGTGATCAGTTGCCGCGAGTCGTCGTAGAAAGCCACCGGCAGCGTCGGACGATGTTCGCCGATCTTCAACTCGGTCTTGGAGTAGCGCACCTTGGCGGTCAGCGCGGCGCGGCCGTAATCGCGAACCTGTTCGCCCTTGCTGTCATCGTAGGGAATGATGGTGTCCGGGCCGCGGCCACCACCGCCATCGAGGCGATAGGCATATTGCGCAGATACATCGAGACCGAATTGCACAGTGCCTTCGGTATATCCGGAAATAGCGCGAAAGTCGAAACCCTGAGTCCAACTGCCAACACGCGATTTGGGCGCGTCGTGCTGTTTGAAGTCACGGTCGATATAGAAGTTGCGCAAGCCAAGACTGACTTGTCGATCATCGATAAAGTCCGCTTGGGCGGAAATCGACGCGAACATGCCCATCAGGCCAACAGCGCCCATGCTGCCGGCCAGCCAGTTGTTCTGGAACATTGTTTTGATCCTTTGTTACTTGTGCAAGGCACAATGAGTGGAAGCAGATTAATTAGCAGGCAACTCAAACAAGGCAGTTAATCCGCAGTGTTGTTTTTATAACCACTTACTGCAAAAAAGGTCGTAGCAAGGCTCTACCCATAAATCTCGGGCAGTTATTTCTTATTAACGGGTACTGCATGTTTCAGGATGAAATGGCACTTCATCCGGCATTTCCGAAGTGACTTCGGAAAATCCTGTGGCACTGGCAAAACGGCGGGTGGGCCAATGCCCACCCACGGCGTCTCAGCAGGCCGAACGCGACTGCTCGCCCAAGCGGTGATAGGCACGGTTGAAATACACCAGGCCGTCCTGGTTCTTACCGTTACGAATACCCAGCACCTCGCAATAGAAGATGGTGTGCGAACCCACCTCATGGGCCTGGGCGATGCGGCAATCGAAATTGACCAGGGCGTCGTCCAGCAGCGGCGCGCCGCTTTCCAGGGTGCTCCAGCTGGCCTGGGCAAAACGCTGGTCGGAGTCCAGCTCGCGGTTGGCGAACACGCCGGAAATGTCCTTCAGCTCGGCGCTCAGCACGTTCACGCTGAGCACGCCGTTCTGCTTGAAGTGGCCATTGGAGAAAGATGAACGATTCATGCATACCAGCAGTGTCGGCGGCTGGTCGGTGACGCTGCATACGGCCGAGGCGGTAAAGCCCCAGCGCCCGGCTGCACCGTCGGTGGTGATCACTGAAACGGCGCCGCCCAGCAGCGCCATGGCATTACGGAAACCTGTGGTGTCGACCATGATCTTGCCCTCGTCTGTTAACGGCCTGCTGGCCTGCGCTAGATGTCCAGCACCAGTTTTTTCGACTTGGCGCGCGAACAGCAGACCAGGATCTGGTCGTTGGCGGCCTTCTCGTCATCGGTGAGGTAGACGTCGCGGTGATCCGGTTCGCCTTCCAGCACGTCGCACAGACAGGTGCCACAGACGCCCTGCTCGCAGGAGATTTCCACCTTGATGCCGACGGTGGCGAGGGCATCGATGATGGTCTGGCCTTCGGCAACCTGAACGGTCTTGCCGCTGCGCTGCGCCACCACCTCGAAGCTGTCGCCGCTGGCATCGACTTCCACCTGGAAGTACTCGCGGTGGATGTGTTCCTCGGCGTAACCAGCTTTGCGTGCACCGTCGATGACCCAGTCCATGAAGCCGGACGGGCCGCACACGTAGACGTGCACACCGGCGCCTGGCTGGCCGAGCACGGCCGGCAGGTCGAGCTTCTGCGCATCGCCTTCATCATCGAAGTGGGTGCGTACGCAGGCAGCGAAATCGGCGCCCGCCAGTTCGTCGAGGAAGGCCGTACGCTGGCGCGAACGCCCGCAGTAGTGCAGCTCGAACGGGCTGTCCTGAGCCGTCAACTGGTGCGCCATGGCGATCATCGGGGTGATGCCGATGCCACCGCCGATAAGGATCGAATGGCTGGCGCCAGCGGCCAGGGGAAACAGGTTGCGCGGCGTGCCGACGCTGACGCTGGCGCCCTCGGTGAGCAGCTCGTGAACCGCCAGCGAGCCACCGCGCGAAGCCGGGTCACGCAGCACACCCAGGCGGTAGACGCTGGCGTTGGCCGGGTCACCGCAGAGCGAATACTGGCGTACAAGGCCGGGCTTGAGGTGGATATCGACATGGGCACCGGCCTCGAAGGTCGGCAGATTGCTGCCCGTCGGATCGGCGAGGTCGAGGATCACTACGCCCTCGCCTTGCTCCTGCCGCTTGCGTACCACCAGGTTCAACACTTGCTCAGTCATACCGACCTTCCCGCACCCTTCGGGGTGCTGATTGTTCTCGTTCGTTACAGTCCGCAGCTCGCACGCGCGGCATTCTTTCTTTTGTCCGCTGCGGCCATTGGGCCGCTGCGGACGGGGTTCAGCGCATGAACAGGCCGCCGTTCACATCCCAGGTCGCCCCGGTGGTGAAGTAGGCTTCCGGGCGCACCAGCTGCACCACCAGGTCACCGAGGAAATCGGCATCGCCGAGGCGCTTCACCGGGATATTGGCCAGCAGCCCGGCCATGCGCTCCGGCGGCACTGCCGCATGCACGGCAGGCGACTCGATGGGACCGGGGGCGATGGCGTTGACCGTCACGCCGGCGGCCGCCAGCTCCTTGGCGAAGATCTTGGTCAGGGTGACGATGGCGCCCTTGGAGGCGGCGTAGTGCGCCCCCGTGGCGGTGCCGCCGTTCTGCCCGGCCAGCGAAGCCATGTTGATGATGCGCCCGTAGCCGGCGCCGGCCATGTGCCCGCCGAACACCTGGCAACCGAGGAAGATGCTGCGGGTGTTGAGGCTCATGACCTGATCGAACTCTTCCGGACTGATCTGCATGACTGGCGTGGTGCGCGTCATCGCGGCACTGTTGACCACCACGTGCAGCGCGTCCCAACGGGCCAGAACGGCGGCCAGCGCGTCCTTGAAGTCGGCCTTGCTGGCAACGTCGAGTTGCAGCGCCAGGCTGCGCTGACCGCTCGGGTCGAGACGGTCGGCGGCGGCCTGGGCACTTTCCAGCGACAGATCGGTGATCACCACCGCGTAACCGGCTGCGAACAGACGGTTGGCGATGGACAGACCGAGGCCCTGGGCGGCGCCGGTGACGAGGGCTACCTGAGTCATGCCTCACCCCCGAGGGCCCGTTCATGGGCGCGCGAGCTAGCGCGAGACAAGGAAGAAAGGGCTGAGGAAGCGGAGTCTACGAGCCGTAGATGAGCATTCCGAAGCCGTTGATGACGCTGTATCGCCGACGCGCAGCCGCTCATGGACGGGCCCTCACAGGATGTAGCCGATACCGGCGAGAGTATCGGTGGAGTTGATCAACTGGATCAGCTTGCGCTGGATCTTGAAGCTGTCGCCGTCGCGCTTGAGCTGGAAGGTGACATCCGCGGTGTAGTGCTTGAGCACGTCCTTGCGGAACTCGCGCAGGTTCTGCGCGCAGCGCACGGTAACCACGCCGTCTTCCTCGCCGAGTACGCGAAAGCGCGACAGGCTGCGCACGGTGCGGGCACGCGGGCTGGTGGAGATGGACTCGCCGCCGATCAGGCGCTGCACACGCAACTGGCGCATGTGGTGGTCGTCGTAGGCGTAGTTGAGGGTGTTCTCGAAATCGGTCTCGTTGGGGTCGATCGGGATGATGTAGGTGCCCTTGTCGGCCCACAGGTTCAGCCAGGCGTCGAAGTCGCCGTGGTCGAGCATGTCCGCTTCCTGCCAGATGAAGGCGCTGACGTGGTTGAGCAGTTCAAGATTCATGGTCGTTCTCTTCAAATAAGTGCGTTACGGAGCTGAGCGGCAGGCCCCTCTCATCGCGCCGATGAGAGGGGCGAGACAGCTCAGGCCGACATCATCTTTTTCCACTGCTGGTAGGCCGCGCGCATGCCGGTCTCGGCGCTCACGTCGCTGACCAAGCCGTCCTCGCTCGGCTTCTCGCCGGGCAGGCCGCGGTTGAGCATGATCCACAGGTCGCTGCCGGCCTGGGCGCCCTTCTGCACACGCTCCCAGGCCTCGGAATCGTCAGGGGTGCCGAAGCCCATCGGGCCCTGGAAGTGCTCGTGCAGGCGCAGGCGGTAGCGATTGGCCACGGCCGGACCGCCGTCCATGGTGATCACCGCGTGGTGGATCTCGGTCTCGTTCACCGAAACCGGCTGCAGCACGCGGAAGAAGGCCATGGAGCAGGCGACGTTGGGGAACAGGTTGAGGTTGAAACCCGAACCGCCGACGGCGCGGACGATGCGCCGTACCTGCTGTTCCTCGATGCCTTCGTCGCGCAACTCCTGGGCCAGCGCCTCGAAGCGCTCGGGGATCGGCTTGTCGAGGTCGGCTTCCAGATCCACCAAGTCCGGGATCATCACCATCACGCTGTGGCCGTTGCCGAGATCCTCGACGTAGCCGGGGCCTTCGACGAAATCGAACAGCTCCAGGGTCTGCTCGTCCACCGAGGACAGGAACGACTTGTGCACCAACGGGAAGTGGTAGGCGTCGGTGGTGTTCTCCAGCTGGATCTTCCAGTTGCCGGGGAAACGGAAACGATGCTCGCCGGAGACCTTCACGCCGTAGCCCGCGCCCTGCTTCATGAACAGGTCGATCCATTTCTTCGCCGCGCCGAGGAAGTCTGCCAGCGGCTCGATGTCGTCCTTGAAGGTGGCGAAGATCATGCCGTTGTATTGCTCGACGCGCAGGCTGACCAGTGGCAGCTCGCCCTTGTCCAGGCAGTCGGCGTAGCTCTCCGGGTGCGGCACGCCGCGCAGGCTGCCGTCGAGGGCGTAGCTCCAACCGTGGTAGGGGCAGACGAAGCTGTTGGTCTTGCCCTTCTTGTGCTCGCAGACGGTGGCGCCACGGTGGCGGCAGCGGTTGAGCAGCACGTGCACGTCCTTCTTGCGGTCGCGCACGACGATCACCGGCTGCTTGCCGATGTAGGTGCTCTTGTAGCTGCCGTTGTCGGGAATCTCGCTGGCGTGCGCCACCCACACCCAGGTGCTGTAGAAGACCTTCTCCAGCTCTTCGTCGAAGATGCGCGCATCGGTGTACAGGGAGGTGTGCACGCGGTCGTGCAGCACCAGGTCGGCCGGCGAGCTGGCCAGGTTCACGGTTTCGATCAGGTTGGTCACGGTCACTCCTCGTCGGCATCAGGTGCCGACTCACAATTTCTTTTGCTCGCCTTGCCCGAAAGTCGGAGCTCCGGCTAGCGTCATCTTCGTAGGGTGGGCTTGCGCCCACGCCTGGCCTTTCTGTGGTGGGCTGAAGCCCACCCTACGTATTGCCCGGCACCGGTAGGTGCGCGCTGCTGTTCCAGGTATCCACGGGGCGGCTGAACAGGTTCTCGGTCTGGAAGTGCGCCATGCGCCAGGTGCCCTCCTCCTCGCGGAACTTCACCGTCAGCCGCGCGGCGTTGAGGTGCGAGGCACCGCTGGCGAAGGTGGAGGTCTGCAACATCACCCAACTGCCGCTGGCCTCGTCGCCCTCCACGTGGATCAGCTCCGAACAGAGAAAATGCACGTTGAGAGCGAAGTGGGCAGGCTCGGTCATGTAGCCGGCGAACATCGCGCGGATCGCCTCACGCCCCCGGTAGCCGCCGAAGCTCTGGGCGTACTTGGCGCCCTTGCCTTCCCAGATGGCGTCGGCGCTGAACAGCTCGGCCAGCTCGTCCAGCGGGGTGCGCGCATCGAGCGCGTCGCACAGCACCATGTAGCGGTTCATGCAGGCACGCACGGCATTCTCGCTTTCCAGCTGGCGCAGGCGGGCTTCGAGGGATCGGCTCATGTCTCAGGCCCGCTGGATGATCAGTTCGCGGCCAGTACGCGCTTCCACCTTGCAGTAGCGCCACAGCTTGTACGGGCCGCTGCCCACGGCGGTGGTGCGGAACAGGTTGCAGGCGGCGTGGACGGTTTCGATGTCCGGCACGTCGGCCAGCAGGTAGGTGGTCCAGGGGTAGCCGGTGGATGGGCCGACCATGCTCTGGTCGTCGTCCATGTTGCCGAATACCTTCACCCCGGGCAGGTCGTGGATACCGTTCCACATGGTGCTGAACGCCGCCCAGACTTCCAGTTGCTCTTCACGCGGGGCGTCGAAGAAGTTCTGGTTGATGCCCATGCAGAACAGGACGCGCAGGGCTTTTTTCTCAGTCATCACAATCACCGATCTGTCAGTTGAAAATCACAGGTAGCCAGGCAGCGGCTTGTTGCCGAAGAAGATTGCGCCGGCGTTCTGGTAGGTCATGTCGCCCATGAAGGCGTGCTGGGTGATCACCAGGGTGTCGTTGACGAAGCGCGACAGGGGGTTGTCGCGATAGACACCGGTCATCCCCGAGAGCATCTGTGCGGTGCGCGCCACTTCGGCCGAGACACGGGTGGCGTGGGTCGAGGACAGGCGCAGCAGGTTGGTCTGCTCGATGCTCACCGGGTTGCCGGCAACCACGCTGTTCCAGGCGCTTTCCATGGCTTCGTAGAACCAGGCACGAGCGGCGCGCAGTTCCGCTTCGGCCTTGGCCATCTGCATCTGCGCCAGCGGGCGGTCGGCCAGGGCCGGCGCCCCGGTGACGGAGAAACGCCCACTGGCCATGCCGCAGAGGTAGTCCAGGGCAGCACGAGCCACGCCCAGGCCAACCACGGACAGCACCTGCGTGGCGAAAGACAGCGAGGGGTAGCGGAACATCGGCTCATCGAGGTTGGAAGCGCCGCCGCGGACGAACGTCCACTCCTCGGGCACCACCACGCCATCGATCACCACGTCATGGCTGCCGGTACCGATCAGGCCAACCACGTTCCAGGTTTCCTCGATCGTCACCTTCTCCCTCGGCATCACTGCCAGGCGCGGCAGGCCCAGCGTCTCGCCGTTCTTCGGGCTGATGCCGACACCGATCAGGCTCGCGCCCTTGCAGCCACTGGAGAAGCGCCAGCGGCCACTGACCTTGAAGCCTCCGTCATGCAGATCAGCCGGCTGCGGAGGGAAAATACCGCCGGCAAATACGACGTCCGGGCCATTGGCATAGAGCTTCTCCAGTGTTGCCCGGGGCAGTGCTGCCAGGTAGACCGGGTTCATACCGAAGCTGGCGACCCAACCGGCGGAACCGTCGGCGGCGGAGATTTCCTCCACCATCTCGCAGAACTCCATGGGACTGCGCTGCTCACCGCCAAAGCGGGTAGGCACCAGGGCGCGGTAGACGCCCAGCTCCTTGAAACGCTCGATCACGTCATCGGAGATGTATCGCTGCTGATCGAATTCCTCACGCTGGGCGCGCTCACGGATATCGACCAGCAGCGCCTGAAAGGCTTCATTTGCGGTAATCGGGGCAAGGCGCTGGCAATCCAGCTCGCTTAGGGAAGACATGGGCTTCTCCAGGATGGGCATGGTTATTGTTCGAGGCGCTGCAGCAATTCGCGGGCGACTGCCAGAAGCAGTTCGTCCGCGCCTTTGGCGGCGACCAGTTGTAGTCCCACCGGCAACTTCGAAGCCCCTTCGAAAGGGATGCTCAATGCCGGGTGGCCAGTCAGGTTGAAGGGGCGTACGAAAGCGGTTATGCCGATGGCCGCGCGGGTATCGGCAGCGTCTGCAACGAGTGCCGGGTAATCCGGCATGGTCGGCAGAGCGAGAATCGGGTACTGCGCCAGGGCGGCGTCCACCTCGGCGGTGAAGGCAGCGCGGCAGCGTTCGGCGTCGGCCAGAACCGCGTCGCGGGTGTCGCGCGCGGCCAGCAACCGGCCAGCGACGTCGGCGCCGACCAGGCCGCTGTCCACCAGGTGCCCGCAGGCATTCCAGGTTTCCCGGTTGATCACCGCCAGGCCGGCGTCGTAGGCCGCCGGCATGCCGGGCAAGGGTGCCTCGTACAGTTCGAAAGCCGAAGCTTCGAGCACCGCATCCACAACGGCCTGCACCTCCGGGTGAGCCTGCACCGGCACCACGCCGATGCGAATGCCATTCACGCCCGGCAGTACCTTGAAGGAAGGATCGATGACCTGCATCGCCGTGATCAGCGTGTCGATATCGGCGGCAAACGGGCCGACGCAGTCCAGCGAGGTCTGCGTTGGCATCACCCCGGCGCGGCTGACCCGGCCAAAGCTGGGCTTGAGACCGAACACGCCACAGCAGGCAGCAGGAATACGCACCGAGCCACCGGTGTCGGTACCCAGGGAGAAATCGCACAGACCAGCAGCGACGGCAGCCGCCGAACCGCTGGAGGAGCCGCCGGGAATGCGTCCGGGATAACGCGGATTCTCCGCTGTACCGATCCAGGCATTGAGTCCGGTAGTACCGAAGGCCAGCTCATGCAGGCTGGTCTTACCAAGCAGTTGGCAACCGGCATCGAGCATCGCCTGAACCACGTCGGCGTGGCGCTCGGCATCCGGCGCATGCTCAAGAGCACGACTGGAAGCACGGGTGGGATGGCCAGCCACATCGATGGTGTCTTTCACCATCACACGGGGGCCTTGCCCACCGAGCTTCAGCTTCTCGACCACTATCGCCATCTGCGTCACCCACTGCCGTTCTTGTTGAAAAACCGAACCGCCACATGAGCTGCGATTCGCGTAAATCCAGAATCGGAAGAATTACGTGAATTGTCAATTGAATTATCGCTTAAAAAAGAGTGTGTAGATTCGGTGCATTTTCGGCATCGCAAGCACCATTCCCGTGCAGTTTGGTAACACTAAAAACCTGTAACATTCACGCATAAATCACATATAAAACCTTTAAAAACAAATATTTAGAACAAATATGAGATTAACTCTCAACGCACACAAGGATTTTTAATCATCTCGTTAGCACAGTAAAAGCGGCCGATAACCGCACAGAAATTGCACGATTTAAACGGCATTTTTAAAGGCAAAAACCGCGCTTTTTAACCAACAAAAAACACTAAAAAAACGTGATTTTCCGCTCACGAAAAAGCACGTCCAGGCCCGATGAAATCAGCCATGAGGTGATCTGCATCACCCTCTCGGCGGGAGCACTTCGGCACTGCCGCAGGAGGGCAAGCCAAGCGCTCGGTTCGCGGCCGAACAGGGCCATGCGACAGGTCGGTGCACGTCGTTCTGGCACGGGAGGTGCAAAACAGCCTGTGTCGGACGGGTCAATCGCCGACAGCGCCCAAAGGCGCCAGAACAACAAGAAGACGACAAACCCTCCCAACCGGCGGGCTCTGTCTCTCCAAATAGCCTTGCAACCCCTCGGAGTACGTCATGCACTTCAAACGAGCTGTGTCCACCCTCCTCCTCAGCGCCGTCTGCGCTTCCTTCGCACAAGCCGAGGTAAAGGTGGGTGTCATCACCTCCTCTACCGGCCCCATCGCACTGGTCGGGCTACCGCAGAAGAACTCCGTCCCGCTGCTGCCCACTCAGGCCGGCGACCAGCAGGTGAAGTACATCGCCCTGGATGACGGCAGCGACCCCACCGCCACCGTGAAGGCGCTGAAGAAGCTGATCAGCGAGGAAAACGTCGACGCCATCATCGGCCCAAGCGGCTCGCCCAACGCCATGGGCGTGATTCAGTTCGTCGCCGAGGCCGGCGTGCCATTGCTGGCACCGGTCGGCACCGCCGCCGTGGTGCTGCCAATGACCGAGCAGAAGAAGTGGGTGTTCAAGACCACGCAGAACGACGACCTGATCGCCAAGGCGCTGGTCGAGGACATGCAGGCGCGCGGGGTGAAGACGCTCGGCTTCATCGGTACAGCCGATCCCTACGGCGAGAACTGGTCGAAGGTGATGGGCACGCTGGCCGCCGAACACGGCATCAAGATGCTGGCCAGCGAACGCTTCCAGCGCCAGGACACCTCGGTGACCGGGCAGAGCCTGAAGATTCTCGCCTCGCGTCCCGACGCCGTACTGGTGGCCGCGCCAGGCAGCTCGGCGGTTCTGCCGCAAACCACCCTGTTCGACCAGGGCTACCGTGGCCAGATGTACCAGACCCACGGCGCCGCGCTGCCGGACTTCCTCAGGCTCGGCGGCAAGAAGGTCGAAGGCACCATCCTCGCTGCCAGCCTGATGCTGGTGCTCGACCAGATGCCCGACAGCCATCCGTCCAAGGCCATCGCCGGTGATTACGTGGAGGCCTACGAGAAGCTCAACGGCAGCAAGCCGGCCACCTTCGGCGCCAACACCTATGACGCCGGGCTGCTGCTGCAACAGGCGATTCCGGCTGCCGCCGCCAAGGCGCAACCCGGCACGCCCGAGTTCCGCGCTGCCCTGCGCGATGCGCTGGAGGCGACCCACGAGTTCGCCGCCACCCAGGGCGTCTACACCATGAGCCCCGAGGATCACAGCGGCTTCGACGAGCGTGGTCGCGAGCTGATCCAGGTGAAGAACGGCACCTGGACGCTGCTCAAAGGCAACTGATCGCTCCACGCGACACTCCGTAGGGTGGGCCGGGCGGCAATCCGCTTTAGCCCACCGCTGGCTGGTAAACAAAGCCAACCGCTGGATGGTGGGCTGAAGCCCACCCTACGGACTCGCTCCATACCGCAAACGAGTTTCCGATATGAATTTCCAGATTGCCCTGCTGCTCGGCCAGGACGGCATCACCAACGGCGCCATCTACGCGCTGCTGGCGTTGTCGATCCTGCTGGTCTTCACCGTGACGCGCATCCTGCTGATCCCGCTGGGTGAGTTCGTCACCTACGGTGCGCTGACCATGGCCGCCCTGCAGGCCGGCCAGCCTACCGCGCTGGTCTGGCTACTACTGGCGCTGACCCTGGCCGACTGCGCCATGGATCTGTACGACGCCACTCGCGCCAGCCGCAGTTTCCGCTTCCCGAAGCGCATCGTGCTCAAGCTCGCCTATGCCCTGGCCATGGTCGGCCTGATTCGCAGCCTGCCGCTGGCGGAGCTACCCATGGCATTACAGGCCCTGCTCACCCTGGCGCTGGTGGTACCGCTCGGCCCGCAGCTCTATCGCCTGGTGTTCCAGCCGCTGGCTTCGGCCAGTGCCCTGGTGCTGCTGATCGTCTCCATCGCCGTGCACGTGGCCATGGTCGGTGTCGCCCTGCTGCTGTTCGGCCCGGAAGGCGCACGCACCCAGCCCTTCTCCGAAGCCGGCCTGACGCTCGGCCCGGTGACTTTCAACAGCCAGACCCTGTGGGTCATCGCCGTGTCCCTGGCGCTGATCATCAGCCTGTTCCTGTTCTTCGAACGCAGCCTGTATGGCAAGGCCCTGCGTGCCACTGCAGTGAATCGCATGGGCGCACGCTTGATGGGCATCTCGCCGAACCTGGCGGGCAAGGCCACCTTCGCCCTGGCCACGTTCATCGGTGCGCTGTCGGGCATCCTCATCGCGCCCATCACCACCCTGTATTTCGACTCTGGCTTCGTCATCAGCCTCAAGGGTTTCGTCGGCGCCATCATCGGTGGTCTGGTGAGTTACCCGGCAGCCGCTCTGGGCGCGCTCGCCGTGGGCCTGATCGAGGCGTTCTCGATGTTCTGGGCCAGCACCTACAAGGAGATCATCGTCTTCACCCTGATCATCCCCTTCCTGCTCTGGCGTTCCCTCACCAGCCGTCATGTGGAGGACGATGAATGAAACCGCGCTACCTGATCCTCGCCCTGGTCGCCGTACTGGCCGTGGCGCCGGCGGTGCTGCCGCCCTACTACGTCACCCTGCTCAACTACATCGGCCTGTACACCCTGGTGGTGCTCGGCCTGGTACTGCTCACCGGGGTCGGCGGCATGACCAGCTTCGGCCAGGCCGCTTTCGTCGGCCTTGGTGCCTACACCAGCGCCTACCTGACCACCGTGCAGGATCTGCCAAGCTGGCTGGCCTGGGCCAGCGTCTCGCCCTGGCTGACCCTGCTGGTCGGGCTGACCCTGACCGCCATCGTGGCTCTGGTGCTCGGCGCACTGACGCTGAAACTGTCCGGCCACTACCTGCCGCTGGGTACCATCGCCTGGGGCCTGTCGCTGTATTACCTGTTCGGCACCCTGGAGTCGCTCGGCGGACACACCGGCGTCAGCGGCCTGCCGAGCATTTCCCTGTTCGGCTGGGCGTTGGACAAGGGCGAGAAGATCTATTACCTGATCTGGGCGATCCTGCTGGGCGCCATGCTCGTCACCCAGAACCTCCTCGACTCGCGTGAAGGCCGTGCCATCCGCGCGCTCAAGGGCGGTCAACTGATGGCCGAGTCGATGGGCGTCAACACCTTCCGCACGAAGATGGTGATCTTCCTCATCTCGGCGCTGTTCGCCGCCCTCTCCGGCTGGCTCTATGCGCACACCCAGCGCTTCGTGAACCCCACGCCGTTCGGCCTGCACATGGGCATCGAGTATCTGTTCATGGCACTGATCGGCGGCGTGGCCAGCGTCTGGGGCGCCCTGCTCGGCGCCGGCGTGCTGACCATGCTCAAGCAGTGGCTGCAAGATCTGCTGCCGCAACTGCTGGGCAATACCGGCAACTACGAGGTGATCGTCTTCGGCATCGCCATCGTGCTGCTGATGCAACGCGCACCGGGCGGCCTGTGGCCACTGCTGACGCGTCTGCTGCCTGATGCCTGGAAGCCGCGCCGCACCGCCCGCCCAATCGACGACGCCAGCGAGCTGCCGCAGCGCGAAGCGCCGGTCGTCGGCGAGGTGCTGCTGGAAGCGCGCGACGTGACCCGTTGCTTCGGCGGCCTGGTAGCCAACAACGCGATGAACCTGGAGGTGCACGCCGGGGAAATTCTCGCCCTGATCGGCCCCAACGGCGCCGGCAAGAGCACCCTGTTCAACCAGCTCTCCGGCGTCGATACACCCACCTCCGGTGAAGTGCTGTTCCGTGGCCAGCGCATCAACGGCATCCCCTCGCGGCGCATCGCGCGCATGGGCATGAGCCGCACCTTCCAGCACGTCAAACTGCTGCCGGAGATGAGCGTGCTGGAGAACGTCGCCCTCGGCGCCCACCTGCGCGGCAGCAAGGGCGTACTCGCCGCCGCCCTGCGTCTGGATCGCGCCGAGGAAGCACGCCTGCTCGCCGAAGCGCGCCGTCAGCTGGAACGGGTCGGCCTGGGTGACTACCTGTACGTGGAAGCCGGCAGCCTGGCGCTGGGCCAGCAGCGCATCCTCGAAATCGCCCGCGCGCTGTGCGCCAACCCCTGTCTGCTGCTACTCGACGAGCCTGCCGCAGGCCTGCGCCACAAGGAGAAGGAAGCCCTCGGCCAGTTGCTCAGCCGCCTGCGCAGCGAAGGCATGGCGATCCTGCTGGTGGAGCACGACATGGACTTCGTCATGGGCCTGGTCGATCGCGTGGTGGTGATGGAGTTCGGCCAGCGCATCGCCTTCGGCCTGCCGGCCGATGTGCAGAAGGATCCGGCGGTGCTGGAAGCCTATCTCGGAGGAGCGGAGTGATGAACATGCCCATGCACAACCTGCAGCACACGCAGAATCAGGTAGCCAACCCGGTGCTGGACGTCAGCGACCTGTGCGTCGCCTACGGCAAGGTGGAGGCGCTGTCCAACGCCAGCCTGCGCGTCGGCCAGGGCCAGATCGTCACCGTGATCGGCCCCAACGGCGCCGGTAAGACCACCCTGCTCTCGGCCATCATGGGCGTGCTCGGCTCGCGTGGCCGGGTCGCCTTCGATGGCAGCCTGGAAGCCGTGCCGGAAGTCGAGGTGATGGTCGGCCGTGGCCTCGGCCTGGTTCCGGAGAAGCGCGAGCTGTTCAGCAGCATGTCGGTCGCCGACAACCTGCTGCTCGGCGCCTTCCAGCGCCACCGCAGCGGCCAGCGCGACCACGGTCAGACGCTCAAGGAGGTCTACGAACTGTTCCCGCGCCTGTGGGAACGCCGCGAGCAACTGGCCGCCACCCTCTCCGGTGGCGAACGGCAGATGCTCGCCGTCGGCCGCGCGTTGATGGCCAAGCCCAAGCTGCTGATGCTCGATGAACCGAGCCTCGGTCTGGCGCCACTGATCACCCGCGAGATCTTCCGCATCATCACCACCCTGCGCCAGCAGGGCGTGTCGATCCTGCTGGTGGAACAGAACGCCCGCGCCGCCCTGCGCGTGGCGGACTACGCCTACGTGCTGGAAACCGGACAGATCGCCATGCAGGGCCCGGCTGCACAACTGGCCGATGACCCACGGGTGATCGAGGCCTACCTGGGCCTGGCCAGCAAGCATCAGGAAATGCTCGCCACCTGAACCCACGGCGCCCGCCTGGCGGGCGCCGTCGTCTGCTCTGTAAGGAAGCATGCTCATGCTCAATCCAACGCCACTGCGCGTGTGCATCGCCGGTGCCGGCGCGATCGGCTGCACCCTTGCCGCGCGTCTGGTCGAAAGCGGCCAGCCGGTCAGCCTGCTGGCGCGCGGCAAGACGCTCACCGCGCTGCGCGACAACGGCATCCAGTTGACCGACCTGGACGGCGAACACCGCGTGCAGGTCAGCGCCAGCGATGACTGCCGTGAACTCGGCGAACAGGATCTGCTGTTCATCTGCACCAAGGCACCGGCCCTGGCTGGCCTGCTGCCCGAATTGGCGCCGCTGATCGGCCCCGACACCGTGGTGGTGCCAGTGGTCAACGGCGTGCCCTGGTGGTACTTCCACGGCATCGAAGGCCGCTTCGCTCGGCATCGCGTCGAGGCCGTCGATCCCGGCGGCACGCTCAGCGCCAGCCTGGATCTGCGTCACGTACTCGGCTGCGTGGTGTTCATCACTGCCGAAAGCAGCGCACCGGGCGTGGTGCGCTCGAACAACCCGCACCTGATGATCGTCGGCGAGCCGAACGGGCAGATGAGCGAACGCCTGGAACGGGTGCGTGCGCTGATCGCCTCCAGCGGCATCGAGGCACGCACCACCGAGCGCATCCGCGACCAGCTGTGGACCAAGATCATCGCCAACCTGACCTCCAACCCACTGTCGGTAGTGACCGGCGCTACCCTGGAGCAGTTGTACGGCCAGGCCGAGCTGAAGGCGGTGGTGGCCAAGATCCTCCAGGAAACCCTGCTCACCGCAGCGGCCTATGGCGCACGCATCGCCTTCGACCCGCAAACCTTCATGGAGCTGGGCGCCGGCATGGGCGCGGTACGCACCTCGATGCTGCAGGACTACGAACAGGGCCGCCCACTGGAGCTGGCCGCCATCGGCGACGCTGTCGTCGAGTTGGCCGGTTACCAGGGCCTGGCCATGCCCACCACCCAGGACATCCTCGCCCTGGCGCGCTTTCGCAGCGCACCCGGCCACGTCCATTCCCCCGCACATTGATACGAGACTTCGCCATGAACGCCATGACCGATTTCAGCAAGCCCGCCCACTGCAGCGACGAAGAATGGGCGCTGCGCGTCAAGCTCGCCTACTGCTACCACCTGGTGGACTGGTTCGGCTGGACCGAGACCATCTTCAACCACATCTCCGCACGCCTGCCTGGCCCGGCGCATCACTACCTGGTCAACCCCTTCGGCCTGAACTACAGCGAAGTCACGCCGGGCAACCTGCTCAAGGTCGACCTGCACGGCAAGAAACTCGAGCCCTCTCCCTACGACGGCAACCCCGCCGGCTTCGCCCTGCACAGCGCCGTGCATGGCGCGCGCGACGACATCCAGTGCGTGATCCACACCCACACCACACCGATCTCCGCCGTGGTGCAGAAGAAGCGCGGCTTCACCCATGACGACTTCTACGGCGCCCAGCTGCATGGCCGCATCGGCTACCACACCTTCGAGGGCATCACCCTGTTCGATGACGAGAAGACGCGGATGATCGAGAGCCTCGGCGACAAGCACGTGCTGGTGCTGCGCAACCACGGCATCGCGGTAGGCGAGAGCAGCATCGAGAAGACCTTCTTCCTGCTCTGGACGGTGCAGCGCGCCGCCGAGAACCAGTGCGCCGCCGGCGCCCTGGGCGGCGAGGACAACCCACTGGAGGACGGCATCGCCGCCAAGTGCTCTGACCTCACCGCGATGCTGATCCGCGAGAGTGGTTTCGCCACCAAGTTCTATGACGCCATGGTGCGCAAGATGCGCACCGAACGGGCCATGCACTGGTAAGCGCACGGCCTGCCGCCGCAGGCCACAGCCGAGGAGTCGTGTCATGCAAGCTGCCGCCAGCATCCCAACAGATTTCCAGGAGCCACCGATTTCCCGGCTCGATCCGCAGGGTGTCCTGCTCACCTGCAACGCCGCCTACCTGAACATGTGCGGTTACGCCGAACACGACCTGGTCGGCAAACCTCACGAACTGATCAACCACCCGCACATGCCGACATCGGTGATCGCCAGTATGTGGCGATCACTGCGCGCCGGCGTGCCGTGGACGGCGCCGGTGATGATCCGCCACAGGCAAGGTGACGCGGACTGGCACAACCTCTACGTCGTACCTCTGTTCGACGATGGCAAGCTGGCGGCGCTGGGTACCGTCTATCAACCTATCGAGCCGGCGCAGGCGCGCCAGGCCGAACGCCTCTATGCGCGCCTGGCACAGGGCCAGGCCCCCTGGACGCCCCTCCAGCGACTCAGCGAGCTGTTGCTGGGCCACGGCCTGCAACTGGCGCTCGGCCTGGGCCTGGCGCTGGCCACACTGCTGACCTACCTGCCCACGGCACTGGGTGTGCCGCTACTTCTGGCACTGGGCATCGCCGGGCTGCAACCGGCACTGCGCCAGCGCCAGCTGAGCCGCATCCTGCTTGCCCAGCACGCCCAGGCCTACAGCGACCCGCTGCTGACGCCGCTACACGCCCAACATCCCGGCCCGAGCAGCCTGCTGGCCATGGCCCTGGAAAGTCAGCGCGCGCGCATGAGCACGGTGATGTCGCGCATCTGCATCAACAGCGTGGTACTGCGTCAGCAGGCGCAGACCTCGGCCGACGTGGTGGAACACTCGGTCGAGCAACTGGATCGCCAAGTACGCGAAACCGAGCAGACCGCCGCCGCGATCAACCAGATGAGCGCCACCATTCAGGAGTTGTCGCGCAACCTGCAAAACACCGCGCAAGCCGCACAGAACGCCGACCAGTTGGCCCGTGATGGCGAGCGCCTGTCCGACGACAGCCAGCGCTCGGCCCAGACCATGCGCCACTCGGTAAGCGAAATTGGCAAGGCAGTCGGCAGCCTGGCTGCGGCCATCGAATCCATCGGCGGCGTGGCCACGGTGATCCAGAGCATCGCCGAGCAGACCAACCTGCTGGCCCTCAACGCCGCCATCGAGGCCGCCCGCGCCGGCGAGTCCGGGCGCGGCTTCGCGGTGGTCGCAGACGAGGTGCGCAGCCTGGCCTCGCGCACCCGCGAATCGACCCACGAGATCCAGCGCTCGCTGGAAACCTTACGCCAGGACAGCGGTACGGCGCTGGCCACTGCCCAGCGCGGCGAACAGGCGGCCCTGCGCGCCAGCACCGACGTCGAGCAGGCGCGCCAGGCGCTAACGCGCATCTGCGCAGAGGTCGCGCAGATCAGCGGCATGAGCCTGCAGATGGCAGCCGCCATCGAACAGCAGGGCCAGGTCGCCGAGCAGATCAACCAGCAGATCTCCGAGATCGCCGGCTTTACCGAACGCACCAGCCAACAGGCCGGACGCACCAGCGAGATCAGCCAGGCACTGCACCAGTTGGCCGAGTCGCAGTTGGGGTTGGCACAACGCTTCCTCAAAGGCTGAGAACCTGGCAGCCAGGTACAAGAACTTGGCCGCCAGGATCAAGCGACGCCCGGCGCAGGGCGATTGAATGGCGCACACGAGCTCATCGGCCAACCCGATGCCCTTCGCCATTCGTCCTGCCTGGAGGCCTTCCGATGAAGCGGCTGTTCGCCTTGCTGCTCCTGCTTGCCAGCACCACCCATGCAGAGGAGGTACTGCGCGTCTATGGCTGGAAGGACTACATCGACCCGCGGGTGCTCGAGGACTTCCGCGCGCAGACCGGCATCACCGTCGATTACCAGGCGTTCACCACCTCAGATGAACTGCTCGCGGCGCTGGCCGCCGGCACCGATCACGACCTGGTGATGCCCAGCCATTTCATGCTCGAACAACTGATCGCCGAGGGCCGCCTGGCGCCACTGGATACAGGCCGTTTGCGCCATCACGCCAGCCTCGATCCCTGGCTGCTGTCGACCCTGGCCGGCATCCCAGCTGCCAACCGGCATGCGGTGCCTTACCTGTGGGGCTCCATCGGCCTGGTGGTCGACCCGCAGCAGGCCCAGGCGCATTACAGCGACGCACTGCCCAACAGTTGGCGCCTGCTGTTCGACCCCGAGCAGGCTGCGCAACTGAGCAACTGTGGCCTGGGCCTGCTGGACGCCGCCGAAGAAACCAGCTCGCTGCTGCTCAACTACCGTGGCAGGCGCCTGTCCGCCAGCAGCGACCGGCAGATCGTCCGTCAGTTGCGCAGCCTCGAGCCGGTCGCACCGCTGCTGCGTACCCTGGATAACTGGACATTCGTCGACGAGCTGATCGCTGGCCGGCTGTGTCTGGCCATGGCCTGGAGCGGCCATGCAGTACGGGCGATGGAAGGCAATGCACAGTTGCGTTACCAGATTCCAGACGAAGGCGCGGCGATCTATATCGACACCCTGGCGATCCCTACCCACGCCGCCAATCCGCAGTTGGCCTACCGCCTGATCGACTTTCTCATCGACCCACCCGTGGCCATTCGTAACGCCCGCGCCACGCGTTTCTATCCGCCGCTGCCCAGCACTGCGCCCGCCATGCAGAGCTTCGCCGCCGAGCATCCGGCGCAAGTGCTGACGGCCGAGCAGCGACGCCGCAGCTACCTGCTGGAAAGCCTGCCGCCCCGCCAGAAGCAGATTCTCGACGACGCCTGGGCGCGAGTCAGGGCCGCCCGGCACTGACGGTGCCAGAGTGGCAGGCATCTACAACAAGCTGTCCGCCATGTTCAATTTTCCATTCTGGCTGGGTGCTATGAATAACTCCCAGCAATTCTCCAATCCGCCCAGAACAGCCTACTGAGTACGGCGCTGGAGTTTTTGACCACGCCAGACTCGTACATAGCCCGTCGTAGACAGGTTCAAGGCGCAGCGAAAATTTGGCAGCGACGTACAAAAGTCTGTCCAGCACGATCAATTTCTTCTGGCCGGCAAAGGCTTGAATGGTGCTTCGACGATTTATCTCGATCCCTTCGCGAGAGGCCAACACATGCCACACCAGGAATATGACTACATTGTGATCGGCGCCGGCTCGGCAGGTTGTGTGGTCGCCGCCCGGCTGATCCAGCAAAGCGCCGGCAGCGTGCTACTGCTCGAAGCCGGCGGCAAGGACAGCAGCCCCTTCCACACCATGCCGGCCACCGTGGTTCAGGTGTTCCAGCAAAAGTCCTGGCCGTACATGACCGTGCCGCAAAAGCACTGCAACAACCGCGAGATGATCATCGCCCAGGGCAAGGTGCTCGGCGGCGGCAGCTCGGTGAACGGGATGATCTACATCCGCGGCCAGCAGCAGGATTACGACGACTGGGTGAGCGACTGGAATTGCCCGGGCTGGTGCTACCGCGACGTGCTGCCCTACTTCAAGCGCGCCGAAGCAAACGAGAGCCTGGGCAGCGAATACCACGGCCAGGACGGCCCGCTGCCGGTCAGCGAAAACCGTTATCGCCACCCGATGACCATGGCCTTCGTGCGTGCCGGTCAGGAAATGGGCCTGCCTTACGTCAACGACTTCAACGGTGCATCCCAGGAAGGCGTCGGTTTCTACCAGACCACCACCCGCAACGGCGCCCGCGCCAGCACCGCGCGCACCTACCTGAAATCAGTGCGCGACAGCAGCAGGCTGCGCGTGGTGACCGACGCCCTGGTGCACAAGGTGGTGATCGAACACGGCCGCGCCACCGGGGTGATCTTCAGCGAGAAAGGCAGCGCACCCACCACCGTCAACGCGCGCGAGGAAGTGATCCTCAGCGCCGGCGCCTTCGGCAGCCCGAAGATTCTCATGCTCTCCGGCATCGGCCCCAAGGAGCATCTGGCCGAACACGGTATCGAGACGCTGGTTGACCTGCCGGTCGGCAAGAACTTCCACGATCACCTGCACCTGTCGCTCAACGCGACTACCCATGAGCCCAACAGCATCCTCGGCGAAGACAAGGGTTTGCGCGGCCTCAAGCACATGGCGCAGTGGCTGGCGTTTCGCAGCGGCCTGCTGACCAGCAACATTCTTGAAGGCGGCGGCTTCATCGATACCCAGGGCACTGGCCGGCCGGACATCCAGTTCATGTTCCTGCCGGTGATGGACAACTTCGATAACACCCCAGGCGAGGTCGCTCCAGCGGCCGAGCATGGCCTGACCGTCAAGGTTGGCCACCTGCGCCCGAAGGCACGGGGCGAGGTGCGTTTGCGCAGCAGTAATCCCGCCGACCTGCCATTTATCGACCCCAATTACCTGGGCGATCCGGAGGATCTGCAAGGCCAGATTCGCGCCGTGCAGGCGGGCCTGCGGCTCATGCAGCAGCCGGCGCTGCGCAGCCTGATCAAGAAGATTACCGCGCCTGAAAACATCGACTGGCGCGACACTGCCGGGATCGAAGCCTTCGTGCGCAAGGCCATCAAGACCGTCTACCACCCCGGTGGCACCTGCCGCCTGGGCGTCGAGCCAAGTGACTCGGTGGTCGACTTGCAGATGCGCGTACACGGCGTGCCCAACCTGCGGGTGATCGACCTCTCGGTGTGTCCACAGATCGCCAGCGGCAACACCAATGCGCCGGCCATCATGCTCGGCGAGCGTGGCGCCGACTTCATTCTCGGCAAGGCGCCTCTGGCACTGGATGCGCCAGCCGAGCAGACGCTCGACCTCACTCAGCTGCTCGGCGCCAACGGCGCCTCACTCGCCGAAGCCAGCCGCTCCTGACTGCCCTTCGCCACCCTTGGTGCCCGCCGTGCGCCAAGGCTGGCGCTCGCCAGAACATCAGATCGAGGAACCACTATCCATGCGCATTCCCTCCCAGCACCACCTGATTGCTCCGGGCCTTCTTTGCCTGCTCGCCCTCACCCAGAACGCATTGGCCACCGAGGGCGGCGGCGGCGCTTACGCCAACGGCAGCGAGGGTTTCATGACCGGCGCCCTGCCACCGCCAGGCACGTATCTAGTCAGCTACAACACCTATTACACCGCCAACAAATTCGCCAACGACAACCCGGCCTTCGACGATTTCGAGGTCAACACCGCCGCTACCATCCTTCGTGCGATTCACGTCACCGACAAGAAGATCCTCGGCGGCAACTGGGCAATGCATGCGTTTCTGGTCGCAGCAGATGTGGACGTAGACCTGGGTGCAGGCGGACGTCAGAACCACGCTGGCATGGGCGACTTCATCTTCGATCCGCTTGCCATCGGCTGGCACAGCGGCAACTGGCACTGGATCGTCGGCATGGACATCTACCTGCCTACCGGTCGTTACGACAAGAACGAGCTGGCCAACATCGGCCGTAACTACGTCACCCTCGAACCGCTGTTCGCCTTCACCTACCGCAACGAGGCCGGTTACGAGTTTTCGATGAAGACCATGTTCGATCACAACTACGAGAACCGCGACACCAATTACCGTTCCGGCAACGAGGTGCATGCAGATTTCGTCGCCGCCAAGCACTTCGGCAACTGGGGCGTAGGTATCGGCGGCTACGCCTACAGACAGGTAAGTGGCGACAGTGGCGAGGGCGCCGTACTGGGGGACTTCAAGGGTCGTGCAATGGCCCTCGGCCCGCAATTCACCTACTCAATGACTGGCGGCCTGAACATCCAGGGCCGCTACCAGCACGAATTCGACGTACAGAATCGCCCGGAAGGCGACAAGTTCTGGCTGAACATAGCCATCCCTCTCTGACCCTTAATCTCTACTTAGGATGATCCCATGAGCGACATTTCCCTACTGCCCCAGGTACGCGAGTTCCTTCAGCGCAATCATGCCCATTTCATCGACGGCCAGTACCGCGCCGGCACATCGGGCAAGCGCGTGCCCATCGTCAACCCGGCCAATGGTGAAGTGATCGCGCAGATCACCTGCGCCACCGCCGACGAGGTCGAGTCGGCCGTCGCCGCCGCCCGCCGCACCTTCAAGGGCGAGTGGGCGCAAACCTCGCCCTACCAGCGCGGCGTGATCCTAAACCGCCTGGCCGATCTGATGGAGGCCAACGGCGAGGAACTGGCGCAACTGGAAACCCTCTGCTCGGGCAAGTCCATCCACCTTTCACGGATGTTCGAAGTCGGCCAGAGTGCCATCTTCCTGCGCTACTACGCCGGCTGGACGACCAAGATCAACGGTGAGACCATGAGCCCGTCGTTCCCGTCCATGGCGGGCGAGCAGTACACCGCCTTCACCCGCCGCGAGCCAGTGGGCGTGGTGGCAGGCATCGTGCCGTGGAATTTCTCGGTGATGATCGGCGTGTGGAAAATCGCCGCCGCCCTGGCCACCGGCTGCACCCTGGTGCTCAAACCCAGCGAGTTCACCCCGCTGACCCTGCTGCGCCTGGCCGAACTGGCGATCGAGGCCGGTGTGCCGGCCGGTGTGTTCAACGTGATCAATGGCACCGGCGAGGTGGGCGCCAGCCTGATCGAACACCCGCAGGTGGCCAAGGTGTCGTTCACCGGCTCGGTACCCACCGGACTCAAGGTCGGTCAGAGCGCCATGGCCGCCAACCTCACCCGCGTGACCCTGGAGCTGGGTGGCAAAAACGCTGCCGCGCTGCTGCCCGACGCCAATATCGACGGCGCGGTGGCTGGCCTGATCCAGACCGGCTACGTCCATCAGGGCCAGGTCTGCGCCGCACCGGAGCGCATCTACGTGCACCGCTCGCAACTCGATGAGACCCTGGCCAAGTTCACTGCGGCCCTGCAAGGCATGAACATCGGCTCGCCGCTGGATGAGAGTGTCAACTTCGGCCCACTGGCCAACAAGCCGCAGTTCGACAAGGTTTCGCAGTTCCTGCAACTGGCGCGCGAGCAAAGCCAGGTAGTCTGCGGCGGCAAGCCGCTGGCCCGCGCCGGCTACTTCGTCGAGCCGACCGTGGTGCTGGCCAACGGGCCGCAGGATCGCCTGCTGCACGAGGAAACCTTCGGCCCGATTCTCTGCGTGCTGCCCTACGACGAGGTCGAGGAGCTGCCGGCACTGATCAACGATTCGCCGTTCGGCCTCACCGCCAGCGTGTGGACCAACGACCTGTCGCGTGCGCTGCGTCTGATCCCGCAGATCGAAGCCGGTACGGTGTACGTCAACATGCATACCTTCCTCGACCCCTCGGTGCCCTTCGGCGGCATCAAGGCCTCCGGCACCGGTCGTGAATTCGGCAGCGCCTTCATCGACGATTACACCGAACTGAAATCGGTGATGATCCGCTACTGACAGGCTGCAAACGGGCCGCCAGCCACTCTCGGCGGCCCGCTCCCTCACCGACCTCCGCTCCCCCTCGCCACATCCCCAGCCCTTCCCCCGAACCAGCGAACAGGCGAATATCCGGCCGCATGAAGAAAACCGACCATTGATCTCAGCGCGATATCACCCAGCGGTTTCTGGCTCAAAAAATGCTTGAATATTCACGTTATTTGCCAAGTGTGCAGAAACGACACAAACAGCGCACCAAAACATAAAAAATAAAGTGAGGTTGCCTCATGAGCGTGCATACATCCCGTGATTTCGAACGCTGGAACCACAGCGTTCACAACGTTTGCGGGCGTTTCGAAACCCGCCCGGCCTGGCATGACGTGGCCTTCGTCGGCGAGATAGAGCGCATCGACCTGGGCGGCCTGGAAATCGCCGATATCAGCACCAATGCACTGGCCATCAACCGCCAGCGCGGTAACAGTGCCCGCGCGGATGATCGCTACTATTTTCTGGTGATGCAGCGCGAAGGGGTGATGGCCATCGATCAGGGCGACCGCGAATTCGTGCTCTACCCCGGCGACATGGCCCTGCTCGATTCGGCGCAGGCCTTCGAGATGAAACCGCAGGGGCTGATCCGCCAGCTTTCGGTGCACCTGTGCCGGGACATGGTCGACCCGCTGCTGCCGGTGGCGGCGCGACGTTTCGGCAAGCTGGAGAAAGAAAGCCCGACCGGGCACCTGCTGCAGGGCATCCTGCAGCAGATCGCCAACGGCGAGCTCGGCTCGGCTACCCAGAACCACTACGGCTCCGCGCTGCAGAGCGCATTGATTGCCCTGCTACCGCCGGCGTTCCACGACGAGCAACTGCTCGAACCGGGCCGCCCGTTGCGCCGCCTGGCGGAGAAGATCATCAGTGAGTCACTGCCGAATGCGCCGACACCAACCGAGCTGGCGGCGAAGCTGAACGTGTCGGTGCGCAAGCTGTACCGCCAGTTCGAGATCGACGGTGACAGCATCTGCCGCTACATCCAGCGCCAGCGCCTGGAGCGCAGCGCGCGGGAACTGGCCGACACCGGCAGCCAGGCGCTACCGATCACCACCATCGCCTACAAGTGGGGCTTCACCGATTCGGCGCATTTCTCGCGCGTGTTCAAGCACTGCTACGGCGTGTCGCCGCGCGCCTATCGGGCCAACGCCCTGAACCGCCAGATGGCAGGCCATGCGCCTCTGCATGGCTGACTTGACGGCTCAGATTTCGGACAGGTTGTCGAACATGGTCGCCAGGGTCTGGTTGAGCTTGCGGATCTGTGCCTCGGTCATGCCCTTGAAGCCGGCATGGAACAGCTCCGCCGTGACCTCGTGCATGGCGAAGTAGGCCTGACGCCCCTTCTCCGTGATGGAGACCTGGGTCACACGGCCGTCGAGATCGCTCTGGCGGGTATCGACCAGACCGTCGTCCTTCATCCGGTAGACGATCTTGGTGATGGTGGAGAGCTTGGCCACGGCGAACTCGGAAATCTCCGAGATGCTGGCGTCCTGGGTTTCATACAGGATGTTGAGAACGCGCCAACGAGGAATGTCGAGATCGACCTTCTTCAGCAGCTTTTCCATGCTCATCGAATAGCGGGCGTGAACACGCACCAGCCAATAGAACGGAAACTCTTCCTTGTGAAAATCTTCGCTGATCGGGTTGTAACGATTGCGACGTTTCTTCGGCACCTTCATGGATAGACCGCTTCGATGGGAACAAGGGCAGATAATAGATAATTCTAGTATTTGTTGCACCGTGGCATCGTGTCTCACGGGCCGCAGCGCCTCACCAACAAGCGCTGGCAAGGCACGTTCTCAGGCGTCAGAACTGGAAGGCGAAGACCAGTTGGCTGTACAGGTTGCGGTCGTTGTTACCCAGTTGGGCACCGCCCTCTTCGGCACTTTTCTTCGGCTGGTAGAGGCCTACCACCGGCATCACCACCAGGTTTTCGGTCAGTCCAAACTCGGCGTAGAGATTCAGCTCACGACCGGAGAAATCACCGCGCTCGCGGTCGAGCGTATCGAAGTCGAACCACAGTGCGCCGACGCTGAGGTTTTCCAGCGGGGTGGCACGCAGGCCGACGTGATGCACACGGCTGTTGGTGTTGAACGGGCCGGCGTAGTTACCCGCCACCTCACCCTGGAACCAGGTGCCGTAGCCACGGCTGAAACCGTAGAACAGCGTGTCGTAGCCTTCCGAGAAACGGCTGTAGCGATAGCTCAGCGTCGGCGACCAGGCAACATCGGCGAACGTCCAGCCCGCTTCCAGGTACCAGGCGTTCTCGTCATGACCCCGATCGCGATCCTGCCTGGCGTATTCGCCGGACAGCGACAGGTTCTCCACGCCGGCATTGCCCGCCGCACGCAGGCTGTAGGTATCCATGCCCTTGCGCTCGAGCTGCGAAGGCGAGGCGTAGCGCTCGTCGACGTCAAGCGTACGGATATAGGTGAGCCCCACCGTGCCGGCATCGGCCACGTGCTCCAGGGTACCGACGTAGAGTTCGGTCTTGGCCTGCGCGCGGTTGTCGGACTTCAGCCACATCAGGTCGCCACGCCAGCCCTGCTGACCGCCCAGGCGCAGCACTGCGGTCTGGTCGAAGGCCTTGCGCGCTGCCAGGTAGTAGGCACCCCCACGATTGAATTCGCCATCGGCCAGGCCCTTGCCGATGTTCAGGGCGTCACCATTGATCAGGAAGCCGTCACCGACCATGACGTTCTGCCGGCCGAAGGAGACATCCACGCCATCCTCGCCCAGCGCCTCGAAGAGGTTGCCCGAGCGCCAGCCGAGGTAGGCATCCTCGATCTTGGTGGTGCGCTCGGAGCCGTCGGAGAAACCAGCGGCATCACCATCGCCCCAGGTGGCGGAACTGAGCAGGGAGAACGCACCGTAGGAATTGCCCACGCCTGCCAGGCCCTGCTCGAAACTCAGGCCATACTTGACGTAGCCCTCGCGCCAGGAGGAACTGCCCTCTTGCAGTCGCCCACTGGGGGCATAGTTCTCACGGCTGTGAAAGAGGCCGAACACGGCTTCGAGATTGGCCTGCACGCGTGTGTCGGCATCGGCGTAAAGCTCCACCGCGCCAGCGGGTAATGCGGCCCCGATCAGCAGCGCAAGTGTGGAGAGACGAAAGGTGGGTAGCTTGGACATGAGGTTCCCCAGAGTGGTGAGTGACGTTGACAGACCCCGACGCTATGCCCAGCTCCCCTCACACTCTTTCATCTGCCTGCCATTCACTTGCCTACGCCTGCCAGATCGCTCGATCCCCCGTCGCACGCCGCCACCAGGCCTGCACGCTGGCAGGCAAATACAAGTTTCTTGCAGGCGCTTACAAGCCAGTGAGCTGCGTTTTTAGGATCGTGGTGATGCCCATCCCGAATCATTTGCCCTCGGAGAACGCCTGCATGCTCACCCGCCATTCAGCCAGACTGCTCTCGACTCCGTCGGCGATGCCCCGTACTCCCGACAACAAGGAGAACTCCATGCGAACACCTCGGATCATCAGACAGACCGCCCTGGCGCTGGGTCTGTCCCTGGTGGGGCTCGGCGCTCATGCCGAGCTTCCCCGTGACACCATCGGCCAGGAAACCCTACCCTTCCCGCCGTCGCCGCACCGCGCCTACATCGTCGATGCCGAATTCGAGAACCTGGTGACCGGCCGTATCACCGTGGTCGACCCGGACAGCAAGCGCATGCTCGGCATGGTCAGCACCGGCTTCGCCGCACCCTCGACCCTGAGCCACGACGGCAAGTACCTGTACACCGCCGACCTGTTCTATTCGCGCGGCACCCGTGGTACCCGCACCGACGTGCTCACCGCCTGGAACACCAGCACGCTGTCGCCCGACTGGGAAGTGGAAATCCCCAACAAGCGTGCGGTGATGCTGCCGGAGCGCCACGCCCTCGGCGCCAGTTCGGATGACCGCTTCATCTACATCTACAACTTCACGCCCTCCACCTCGGTAACGGTGGTCGACACCCAGGCCAAGAAAGTGGTCAGCGAGATCTCGATTCCCGGCTGCGTGCTCAACTACCCGGTCGGCAAACGCCGCTTCGCCTCGCTGTGCGGCGACGGCAAGCTGCAGGTGGTCACCCTGGACGACGCCGGCAAGGAAACCGCTCGCAGCCACACCGCGTTCTTCGATCCCAACGCCGAGAAGCTGGTGGAACGTGCCTATGCCGTAGGCGACACCTACTATTTCGTCACCACCACCGGCACCGTGCGCGCCGTGGACTTCTCCGGCGAACAGCCGAAGATCATCCCGGCCTGGGAGCTGGTCACCGAGGCCGCCGACAAGAAAGCCGGCTGGGCACCAGGTGGCTGGCAGCTGATCGCCGTGGCGCCGAAGCTCAACCGCCTCTACGCCCTGATGCATGACACCCACGAGCCGCTGAAGTGGGAAGACCCGAGCACCATCATCTGGGTCTACGACCTGAAAACGCGCAAGCGTATCGGCACCCTGGAAGCCCCCGCGCCGATCTGGAGCCTGCAAGCCACCACCGATGACCAACCACGCCTGCTCGGCGCCAACGTCACCGGCGGCCTGGAAGTCTTCGATCTGAGCAGCGGCAAGCACACCGGAACCGTGGAAGGCATCGCCAAGACCGCGATTCACGTACTCAGTCACTGACGAGGTGCAGCCATGCAACCCGATCCGATCTTCGTCATCGCCGCCGCACTCGCGGTAGCGGTGATCCTCGCCAGCGCCGCGACCCACAAGCTGCGTGCACCGGCCCGTTTCGCAAGCCAACTGGAGGACTACCAGCTATTGCCGCAGGCTCTGGTGCGCCCTGTCGCCCGGGTTCTGCCCTGGGTCGAGGTAGCCCTGGCCTTCGCCCTGCTAGTTCCAGCAACGCGCCAGGTCGCGGCCTTCGCTGCTGCTGCGTTGCTCACCGGCTACGCCCTGGCAATCGCCATCAACCTGTGGCGTGGCCGTCGTGACATCGACTGCGGTTGCGCCGGGCCACAACAGGCGCAGCCGATCCGCCCGGTGCTGCTGGCACGCAATGCCGTTCTGGTGGGATTGGGGCTGGTCGCCAGTCTCGCCCCACTGAGCCGCGGCCTGGGCGTGTTCGACGGTTTCGTCGTCATCGCTGCCAGTGCCGTGGCCCTGCTGATCTACGCCGCTGCTGATGGCCTGATGGCCAACAGCCCCCGTCTGCTCAAACTCATCGGAAGGTGAATCATGGAAGCTCTGATCGTTTCTAACATCCTGTTGTGGTGCCTGCTGATCGCCCTGGCCTTTGCCGTCATGGGCCTGGTGCGTCAGATCGGCGTACTTCACGGCCGCCTGGCGCCAGCCGGCGCGCTGATGGTCGACAAGGGCGTGGCCGTCAACGAACCCGCACCGCAAGTGACCGCCGCCGACCGTAGCGGTCGCCCGGTGAACTTCGGCTATGCCGGCGAGAAGGCCCAGCTGCTGTTCTTCCTCTCGCCGACCTGCCCGATCTGCAAATCGCTGCTGCCGGCGATCAAGTCCATCGCCAAGACCCAGGCCCATCGTCTCGACGTGATCTACGTCAGCGACGGCGACATGGATGCGCAGAAGGCGCTGATCGCCGAACACAAGCTGGAAGACGCCACCTACGTGGTCGGCCCGGAAGTGGGCATGACCTACCAGATCGGCAAGCTGCCCTACGCCGCCCTGATCGACAACGCTGGCGTGCTGCGCGCCAAGGGCCTGGTGAACTCCCGCGAGCACCTCGACAGCCTGTTCGAGACCGAGCACCTGGGTAGCGCCACCCTGCAGCAATACCTGCACAACAGCCAGCACGCCCACGGCGCGCACAACCACTGAGCCAGGGAGCCCTGACATGAAATTGCTAGACCGCCTGTTCGAACGCTCCACTCGCCATGTGGCCGACACCACCTCGCGACGCAACTTCCTCGGTCGACTCGGCTCGCTGATGGTCGCCGGCGCCGCCCTGCCGGTGCTGCTGCCGATCGACCGCACCAGCAAGGCGCTGGCCGCCGAAGCGCCGAAAGCCGGTGATCCGGGTGATCCCAGCAGCTGCGATTACTGGCGCTACTGCTCCATCGACGGCTTCCTGTGCAGCTGCTGCGGCGGCACCGTGACCTCCTGCCCGCCGGGCACCGAGGTGTCGCAGGTCACCTGGATCGGCACCTGCCGCAACCCGGGCGATGGCAAGGACTACATCATTGCCTACAACGACTGCTGCGGTAAGCACAGCTGCGCGCAGTGCGCCTGTACCCGCAACGACAGCGAGGAACCGCTGTACCGGCCGTTCAACAACAACGACATCAACTGGTGCCTGGCCGCCAAGTCGAGCATCTACAACTGCACCATCGCGGTCATCCGCGGCGTCGCAGTGTGAGCGAAGGGGACGATCATGCGTGCGCTCATCATCGGACTGGCCTGCGTCATGGTCACCCCCCTGGCCATGGCGCGCGCCATTCCCAATCCGGATCAGCGACCTGCTCCCGGCAACGAACAGCAGCAGACGCCTATCGCCCAAGCCCGCTACAGCACACCGGTCAACTATCAGTTGCAGTGCGCCGGTTGCCACCTTGACGACGGCGAAGGCTCGAGGGCCAACGACACGCCACGGATGAAGGACTTCGTCGGCCACTTCCTCAAGGTCGAGGGTGGTCGCGAATTCCTGGTGCGCGTGCCGGGCATGTCGCAGTCGGCGCTCAGCGATGCGCAACTGGCCGACCTGCTCAACTGGCTGCTGCGCGAGGACGGCATGGCCGGCAAGAGCATGCCGGCGCACTACCAGCCATACAGCGCCGATGAAGTCGCCCGGCTGCGCAAGGTCAGCATGCTCAACCTGCCGGACACCCGCGCCCACCTGATCGAGCAGATGCGCGCATTGGGCATTCCGATCATGGACGGCATGGGCGACGACACGCCCTGAGCCAATGGTCGGGCTGGCTGCATGAGGTGACAGCTCTTATGCTGCACTCTTTTTGTGCGAGCCTGCCCGATGACTCTGTTCGACCTGCTGCTGTTGGCCCTCGCCGGTTTCGCCGCTGGGGGCATGAATGCCCTGGCCGGCGGCGGCACCTTCTTCTCCTTCCCCGCACTGCTCGCTACGGGCCTGCCACCGGTGACGGCCAATGCCACCAACGCCGTGGCGCTGTGGCCGGCCAGCCTGGCCGGTGCCTGGGCCGCGCGAGCGTCGCTACGGCCGCTGGGCCGCTACCTGATTCCGCTGTTGCTGGCCGGTCTGGCCGGCGGCCTGCTCGGCGGTCTGTTGCTGTTGGCAGGCGGCGACGACGTGTTCCGCGTGCTGATCCCCTGGCTGTTGCTGGCCGCCACCGCACTGTTCGCTGCCAGCCCCTGGCTAGGGCGCTGGCTGGCCGAGCGGCGCAAGAACAAGGCATCCGCACATCCACCGCATACTCCGCTGTCGCTGGGCGCGCATATCAGCGTGTCGATCTACGGCGGTTACTTCGGCGCCGGCATGGGTATTCTGCAACTCGCCGCGTTCTCCATCGAAGGCCACCCGCTGGCCCGCGCCAACGCCCTGAAGAACCTGATTTCGGCGGTGATCTACAGCATCGCCACGCTGACCTTCGTCATCGCCGGCCGGGTCAGTTGGTACGAACTGGCCATCCTGCTGACCGGTGCCACGCTCGGCGGCTATGCCGGCGGTGCATTGGGCGAGAAACTGCCGCCGGCACTGCTGCGCAGTTTCGTGATCCTGGTGGGCAGCACCATGACCCTGTACTACTTCTGGAGCACCTACTTCTCCGCACAATGAAGCGACTTCTTTGTTGGAGCACCGATCGATCAGCCCGCTGATTTGCCCGAGTGGCGCGGCTCTGCTAGTGTCGCGCGGTTTCCAAGCTTCCCGAGATTCGCCGCCATGGCCCGCAAAAAAGCCGCCCCCGACTTCGAACACTCCCTCGCCGAGTTACAGACTCTGGTCGAGCGCATGGAGAGCGGCGAGCTGTCGCTGGAAGATTCACTGACCGCCTTCGAGCAGGGCATCGGCCTCACCCGCGAATGCCAGGCCGCGCTGGCTCAGGCCGAGCAAAAGGTGCAGATCCTGCTGGAGCGCGATGGTGAGTTGCAGCCCGCCCCCTTCGATACGGACGAAACGGCATGATCGCGGCGTACCAGAAGCGCTGCCAGACCCGCGTCGATACCGCTCTGGAACAGCTGTTCCAAGCACCGCGCACAGAACTCGAGCGGCTCTACCAGGCCATGCGCTACAGCGTCATGAATGGCGGCAAGCGCGTGCGCCCGCTGCTGGTCTATGCCGCCTGCGAAGCGCTTGAGGGCGATATCGAACGAGCCGACGGCGCCGCCTGCGCGGTGGAACTGATCCATGCCTATTCGCTGGTGCATGACGACCTGCCGGCGATGGACGACGACGACCTGCGCCGCGGCCAGCCGACCACCCACAAGGCCTTCGACGAAGCGAGCGCAATCCTTGCCGGTGACGCCCTGCAAAGCCTGGCCTTCGGCGTGCTCGCCGACCGCAGACGCAACCCGCAGAATGCCGAAACGCGTCTGCAGATGGTCGAATTGCTGAGCCAGGCCGCAGGCCCCGCCGGTATGGTCGGCGGCCAGGCCATCGATCTTGGTTCGGTTGGCCTGCAACTCGATCAGCAAGCGCTCGAGATCATGCACCGGCACAAGACTGGCGCACTGATCGAAGCCAGCGTGGCGCTCGGCGCCCTAGCCAGCGGCAACCATGACGAGCTCGCGCACAAGTCCCTGCTGCAGTATGCCCGCGCCATCGGCCTGGCCTTCCAGGTGCAGGACGACATACTCGACGTGGAAAGCGACACCGCCACTCTGGGCAAGACCCAGGGCAAGGACGAAGCCCACGACAAGCCCACCTATCCCGCCCTGCTCGGCCTCGCCGCAGCCAAGGACTACGCGCTGGAATTACGCGACCAGGCCCTGCACGTGCTGCGCCCGTTCGGCAACAGCGCCGAACCGCTGCGCGAACTGGCGCGCTATATCGTCGAGCGGCGCAGCTGACGTCCATGACGCGTGCGTTTGCCCTGCTCGTCCTGCTCAGCACCAGCCAGGCCTGGGGCATGGACGGGCAAGGCAACTCCAGCGACCACTTCACCCTGGGCAGCAGCCTCGGTACCGCCGGCATCACCGCCTCCACCAGCAATGCACTGCAGCCCTACCAGAGCGCCCGGGACGATGCCCTGGCCTACATCGCCTCGGCCGGCGACATTCGTGGCGCACGGTTGGAAAGCGCTCTGCGACAGTACCGCCGTGACCATCCAGATGCAGATAGCAGCGACATGCAGGTCGCACTGGCCATCGCCTCGTTGCGCTGAATCGGCTCGGGCGCACCTGAAAACCTAGGCGATGCAGCTAGGCCGCTCTTGTGGGAGCGGCTTCAGCCGCGATGGCCGGCCTGCTCCATCATTGTCATCTATGACCGCATGATCGCCGCATAAGGCTTGCTTTACCCGCGCGTCCAGCCACCTAAGATGGTCTCCATAACGACAAGACGTCCGGAGCCGCCATGCCCTTCCCCGCCCTGCTGATCGCCAACCGTGGCGAGATCGCCATTCGCATCGCCCAGGCCTGCGCCGACCTCGGCATCCGCAGTGTCGCGGTATTCGCCGAGGACGACAGCGCCTGCCTGCACACACGCAAGGCCGACCTGGCCGTGGCGCTGGTCGGTCGCGGTGTCGCAGCCTATCTGGACATGGATCAGCTCATTGGCATCGCCCGTGAACAGGGCTGCACGGCCATCCACCCCGGCTACGGTTTTCTCGCCGAGAACGCCGAATTCGCCCGACGTTGTCAGGACGCAGGGCTGACCTTCGTCGGCCCGACACCCGAGACGCTACAGCTGTTCGGCGACAAGGCCGCCGCCCGAGATCTCGCCGAGCGCTGCGGCGTACCACTGGTGCCCGGCATCAACCAGGCGGTGACGCTGGAGCAGGCAAGCGCCTTTCTCACCGAACACGGCAGCGTGATGCTCAAGGCCCTGGCTGGTGGCGGCGGGCGCGGCATGCGCGCGGTGGACGAGCCGGCGCGACTGGCCGAGGCTTTCGCCCGCTGCACCTCCGAGGCCCAGGGCGCCTTCGGCAGTGGCGCGCTGTACGTGGAAAAGCGTGTGCGCCGCGCCCGGCATATCGAAGTGCAGGTACTCGGTGACGGCAGCGGCACAGTCAGCCACCTCTGGGAACGTGATTGCAGCCTGCAACGCCGTCATCAGAAGCTGGTGGAGATCGCGCCCAGCCCCGATCTGGATGCGGCCACCCGTGACGCGATCATCGCCAGCGCCCTGCGCCTGGCAGCCGAGGTGCAGTATCGCGGCATCGGCACCTTCGAGTTTCTCCTCGACCTCGACCAGCCGGGGCGCTTCTACTTCATGGAAGCCAACCCGCGCGTGCAGGTGGAGCACACCGTCACCGAGCAGGTCACCGGCGTCGACCTGCTGCACACGCAACTACACCTGGCCGCCGGCAAAAGCCTGGCCGAGCTGAACCTGCTCACACCGCCCGCGACCAAGGGTTATGCCGTGCAGGTACGCCTGAATCTGGAAAGCCTGCTCGCCGACGGTACCGCGCGCCCGGCCGCCGGCGTGCTCACGGCCTACCAGCCGCCCTCCGGTCCCGGTCTGCGCGTGGATGGCTGCGGTTATGCTAGTTACGCCGTCAGCCCGGCCTACGATTCACTGATCGCCAAGCTGATCGCCAGCGCCAACGACTACCCCAGCGCCCTGCGCCGTGCCTACCGGGGGCTGTGCGAGTTTCGCCTCGACGGCGTGGCGAGCAACCTGCACCTGCTGCAAAACCTGCTGCAACGCGACGAGGTGATCGCCAATCAGGTCGACACCACCTATGTCGAGCGCCACTTGGGCGAGTTGCTGGCCCCTCGCGAGCAGGCCCATCCACATCACTACTTCGCCACTGACGCCTCGCTGCATAGCGCCAAGGCCAGTGTCGATGCACCGCCCGGCACCCTGGCACTGAGCGCCCCCAGTGCCGGCGCGCTGGTCAGCCTGGAGGTCGCCGAGGGCGATGCCGTAGCCACCGGCCAGCGCATCGCCGTGCTGGAAGCGATGAAGATGGAATTCGAGGTCAAGACCGAGCACAGCGGTATCGTCCGTGCGCTGGCCGTGGCCCCCGGTGACGCCATCGGCGAGGGCCAGGCACTGGCGTTCCTGGAGCCAGCCGAGGTGGATGGCATCGACGCCCACGGCGAGCAGGCAGTCGACCTGGCGCATATCCGCGCCGACCTGGCCGAAGTGCTGGAGCGCCATGCGCGCCTGACCGACGCGCGCCGCCCCGAAGCCGTGGCGAAAAGGCGCAAGACCGGCCAGCGCACGGTAAGGGAAAACCTCGCGGACTTGCTCGATGAGGACAGCTTTATCGAATACGGCGCCATGGCCCTGGCCGCCCAGCGCCGGCGACGCTCGCCCGAGGAGTTGCTGGAGCTGAGCCCGGCCGACGGCCTGGTCGCCGGCATCGGCACGGTGAACGCCGCGAGTTTCGGCAGCGAGGCCGCGCGCTGCATGGCCATCGCCTACGACTACACGGTATTCGCCGGCACCCAGGGCGTGATGAACCACAAGAAGACCGACCGCATGCTGGCCCTGGCCGAGCAATGGCGCCTGCCGGTGGTGCTGTTCGCCGAAGGCGGCGGCGGCCGACCGGGCGATACCGATTTCGTCGGCGTGGCCGGGCTGGACTGCCACACCTTCGTCGCCATGGCCAGGCTCTCCGGCCTGGTGCCGACGGTGGGCGTGGTTTCCGGCCGCTGCTTCGCCGGCAACGCCGCGCTGCTCGGCTGCTGCGACGTGATCATCGCCACCCGCAATGCGAGCATCGGCATGGCCGGCCCGGCAATGATCGAAGGTGGCGGTCTCGGCAGTTTCACCCCCGAGCAGGTCGGCCCGACCAGTGTGCAGAGCCCCAACGGGGTGATCGACGTACTGGTGGAAGACGAAGCCGCAGCGGTCGCTGTGGCCAAGCAGTACATGGGCTATTTCCAGGGCGCGGTAAGCGACTGGCAATGCAGCGATCCCCGCGAGCTGCGCCATGTGATCCCGGAAAATCGCCTGCGCGTGTACGACATCCGCCAGGTGATCGAACTGCTGGCCGATCACGGCAGCGTGCTGGAACTGCGCCGCCAGTTCGCCCCCGGCCTGGTCACCGCGCTGATCCGCATTGAGGGCAAACCCTTCGGTCTGATCGCCAACAACCCCGCGCACCTGGGCGGCGCCATCGATGCCGTGGCCGGCGACAAGGCCGCACGCTTCCTGCAACTGTGCGAAGCCCATGACCTGCCCATCGTCTCGCTGTGCGACACCCCCGGCTTCATGGTCGGCCCGCAAGCCGAGCAGCAGGCCACGGTGCGCCACGTCTCGCGTCTGTTCGTCAGCGCCGCCAGCCTCACGGTGCCCTTCTTCACCCTGGTGCTGCGCAAGGGCTACGGCCTCGGCGCCCAGGCCATGGCGGCCGGCAGCTTCCATTCGCCGCTGTTCACCGCCGCCTGGCCCAGTGGCGAATTCGGCGCCATGGGCCTGGAAGGCGCGGTACGCCTGGGTTTCGCCAAGGAACTGGCGGCCCAACCGGACGAGGCCGCGCGCCAGGCGCTGTTCGACAAGCTGGTGGCCAAGGCCTACGACAACGGCAAGGCGCTGAACATGGCCAGCTATCTTGAGATCGACGCCGTCATCGACCCGGCCGACAGCCGCGCCTGGCTGCTGCGCGGGCTCAATGCGGCGCCGCGTCCGCCCCGGCGCGACGGCAAGAAACGTCCCTTCATCGACACCTGGTAAGGACATCGCCATGCATATCGATCACCGCCTGCTCGCCGTCAACGGCATCGAACTGAGCCTGTACAGCGCCGGCCCCGAGCACGGCAAGCCGGTGTGGCTGCTGCATGGTTTTCCCGAGTGCTGGTACGCCTGGAATCCGCAGATCGAGGCGCTGGCCGCCGCCGGCTACCGCGTGTATGCCCCGGAAATGCGCGGCTATGGCGCCAGCAGCGCACCGGCCGACCCGGCGGCCTATGAGCTGCTTACCCTGTGCGGCGATATCCAGGCGGCCATGGACATGCTCGGCCAGCGCGAGGTGGCGGTGGTCGGCCATGACTGGGGCGCGCCAGTGGCCTGGCACCTGGCGCTGCTGGAGCCCGAGCGGGTCAAGGCGCTCGGCGCGTTGTCGGTGCCCTTCGGCGGCCGGCCGAAACGCCCGGCCATCGAGATGATGCGTGAGGCCTACGCCGGGCGCTTCCACTACATCCTCTACTTCCAGCAGCCGGGCGTGGCCGAGGCGGAACTGGACGACGACATCGGCCGCAGCCTGCGTCTGCTGCTCGGCGGCCTCGGCGCTGCCCTGCTGGCAACGGACAAACCGGCCGATGCGCGGCTGTTCGATGGCATGCCGGCTGACCTGCCACTGCCGGCCTGGTGCAGCGAGGCGATGTTCGCCCACTACCTGCGCACCTTCGAGCGCCACGGTTTTCGCGGCGCACTGAACTGGTACCGCAACTTCGAGCGCAACTGGCAACGCAGCGAGCATCTGGCGGGTCTGCAGATCACGCAGCCAACGCTGTTCCTGCTCGGCGAGCACGACCCGGTCGGCCGCTTCGAGGCACCGACGCTGAAACGCATGGGCGACAAGGTGCCGCACCTGGAACGCCACGACCTGCCCGGCGCCGGCCACTGGCTGCAGGCCGAATGCGGCGAGCGGGTCAGCGCCCTGCTGCTGGATTTCCTCGCACGCAACTACCGGTAACGCCGATGTGGTCAGCAGATTGGGCTGTTTTCCTGGCATCAGGTAAACTGCCGCATCTTTTACGCCTATAACGATTCGCCTGATGCCGACCACTTTCCACGAGATCCCCCGCGAGCGCCCGTTGACGCCGCTGCTCGACAGCGCCAACACGCCGGACGAACTGCGCCGCCTGGCCGAAGCGGACCTGGAAACCCTCGCTGACGAACTGCGCCAATACCTGCTCTACAGCGTTGGCCAGAGCGGCGGGCACTTCGGTGCCGGCCTCGGCGTGATCGAGCTGACCATCGCCCTGCACTACGTCTTCGACACCCCCGATGACCGCCTGGTGTGGGATGTCGGCCACCAGGCCTACCCGCACAAGATTCTCACCGGCCGTCGCGAGCGCATGGGCACGCTGCGCCAGAAGGACGGCCTAGCCGCCTTCCCGCGCCGTAGCGAGAGCGAGTACGACACCTTCGGCGTCGGCCACTCCAGCACCAGCATCAGCGCGGCCCTTGGCATGGCCATCGCCGCCCGTCTGAAAGGCGAGAAGCGCAAGAGCGTGGCGGTGATCGGCGACGGCGCGCTGACCGCCGGCATGGCCTTCGAGGCCCTCAACCACGCCACCGACGTCGGCGCCAACATGCTGGTGATCCTCAACGACAACGACATGTCGATCTCCAAGAATGTCGGCGGCCTGTCCAACTACCTGGCCAAGATCATCTCCAGCCGCACCTACGCCAGCATGCGCGAGGGCAGCAAGAAGATCCTCTCGCGCCTGCCCGGCGCCTGGGAAATCGCGCGCAAGGTCGAGGAGCACGCCAAGGGCATGCTGGTGCCCGGCACCCTGTTCGAGGAACTGGGCTGGAACTACGTCGGCCCCATCGACGGCCACGACCTGCCCACGCTGCTGGCCACCCTGCGCAATATGCGCGACCTGGACGGCCCGCAGTTCCTGCATGTGGTGACCAAGAAGGGCAAGGGCTTCGCCCCGGCCGAGGCCGACCCCATCGGCTACCACGCCATCACCAAGCTGGAGCCGGTCACCCCGGTCGCCGCGCCGAAGAAACCCAGCGGCCCGAAATACTCCAACGTGTTCGGCCAGTGGCTGTGTGACATGGCCGCAGCCGACAACCGCCTGGTCGGCATCACGCCGGCGATGAAGGAAGGCTCGGATCTGGTGGCCTTCAGCGAGCGTTTCCCCGAGCGCTACTTCGACGTCGCCATTGCCGAGCAGCACGCCGTGACCCTCGCGGCCGGCATGGCCTGCGAAGGCGCCAAGCCGGTGGTGGCGATCTACTCCACCTTCCTCCAGCGCGCCTATGACCAACTGATCCACGACGTGGCCGTGCAGCACCTCGACGTGCTGTTCGCCATCGACCGTGCCGGCCTGGTCGGCGAAGACGGCCCGACCCACGCCGGCAGCTTCGACCTGTCCTACCTGCGCTGCATCCCCGGCATGCTGGTGATGACCCCGAGCGACGAGAACGAGTTGCGCCGCATGCTCACCACCGGCCACCTGTTCGACGGCCCGGCGGCGGTGCGCTACCCACGTGGCAGCGGCCCCAACGCGCCGCTCGATGCCGGCCTGGAGCCACTGGAGATCGGCAAGGCGGTCGTGCGTCGCCAGGGCAAGGGCGTCGCCCTGCTGGCCTTCGGCGTGCAACTGGCCGAAGCCCTGCGCGTCGGTGAAACCCTGGATGCCACCGTGGTCGACATGCGCTTCGTCAAACCCCTGGACGAAGCACTGCTGCGCGAGCTGGCTGGCAGTCACGAACTGCTGGTGACCCTCGAGGAAAACAGCATCATGGGCGGCGCCGGCAGCGCGGTCAGCGAATTCTTCGCCGCCGAGAACCGCCAGGTGCCGATGCTGCACCTGGGCCTGCCCGACTATTACGTCGAACACGCCAAGCCGAGCCAGATGCTCGCCGAATGCGGCCTTGACGAAGCCGGTATCGAAGCGGCGGTCCGTATGCGCCTGTCACTGATCGGCGACTAACCCTGGACCTGCTCGCGAACCTCCATGCCGACGGTTCGCGAGCGTATGGACATGGGTGGTTCGAGGCGCCTCGACTATTCGCTGCCGATTACAGCCTGGTGGGTTGCCGAGCATTTCGCGGACGAGTCCGCTCCCACGCAGGCGGCCAGCCAAGAAACAATCCAGGACGGCGCACTCCCCCCGCGACCGCCCCACCTCACCAGACGAGCAACGTTGCTCATAAATGATCTCAATCAAAGCATCGATACCCGTGCTTGGGCATACAATCCACGGGCCTAACGGACGCTGAGACAATCTGCCACAGGCCTCTTTCGCAACCTCGGCATGCGGAGAAGTTCATCCCCTGCCGAAAGTCGCAATGTAGCGACGCACGCGCCGGAAATTGGCGGAAAGTCCGATTACGACGAAAGTGCCATAGAGCACCCGGCAAAAATGTCCGACATTGCCCGTAAGGCCAGCCATCGGGCCGACATATGGAAGACACCCAACCGCGTGACGGCGCCCGAGAGTCCCTAGTCCGGCCTCGGCGTAATGCAGCAAAGCGCTATCTGCATCGCACTGCGATGGCCCGCCAAGAGGCCGCGGCGATGGCAGGTGACGCGAACATCAAAAGTGCATCCGCTCAGCTAGAAGTCGGAGCCTACAACCAAGCACTTGCCTCGCGTGCGATGAGGAGAAGTGCATGAAAATCGGCAGACGACAGCTATTGAAGCTCTGTACTGTCGGGGCTGGAGCGGCCACCACGACCGCACTCGGTTTCGCCCCAGGCGTCGCCCAGGCGACGCAACCGCGCCAATACAAATTGCTTCGCGCCAAAGAAACCCGCAACAACTGCACCTACTGCTCGGTCGGTTGCGGCATCCTGATGTACAGCCTCGGTGATGGCGCGAAGAACGCCCACGAGCGCATCTTTCATATCGAAGGCGATCCCGATCACCCGGTCAGCCGCGGCTCGCTGTGCCCCAAGGGCGCCGGCCTGATCGACTATATCCACAGCGACCAGCGCCTCAAGTACCCCGAAGTGCGCGAGGCCGGCAGTCGTGAATGGAAGCGTGTTTCCTGGGATGAGGCCATCGAACGCATCGCCCGCCTGATGAAGGATGACCGCGACGCCAACTTCATCGAAAGGAACGCCAAGGGCCAACTGGTCAACCGCTGGACCACCACGGGTTTTCTCGGCTCGTCGGCAGCCAGCAACGAGACCGGCATTCTCGACGTCAAGTTCGCCCGCAGCCTGGGCATGGTGCATCTGGAGAACCAGGCCCGCCTGTGCCACGGCCCGTCGGTGGCCGGCCTGGCGCCTTCGTTCGGGCGCGGCGCGATGACCAACAACTGGGTCGATATCAAGAACGCCAACGTCATCCTGGTAATGGGCGGCAACCCGGCCGAGGCGCACCCGGTGGGTTTCAAGTGGGCCGTGGAAGCCAAGACGCGCAACAACGCCTACATGATGGTGGTGGACCCACGCTTCAACCGCACCGCCGCGGTCGCCGATTTCTATTCGCCGATCCGCGCGGGCGCCGACTCGGCCTTCCTGCTCGGTGTCGCCCGTTATCTGCTGAGCCATGACAAGATCCAGCACGAATACGTCAAGGCCTACACCAACGCGCCGCTGATCGTGCGCGAGGACTATTCCTTCGAGGACGGCCTGTTCAGCGGCTACGACGCCGACACGCGCAGCTACGATCGCAGCTCCTGGGCCTATGAGTTGGGTGCCGACGGTTACGCCCTGCGCGACGACAGCCTGCAGCACCCGCGTTGCGTCTTCAACCTGCTCAAGCAGCACGTCGAGCGCTACACCCCCGAGATGGTCAGCAGCATCTGCGGCACACCGCAGAAGGACTTCCTCCACGTCTGCGAAACGCTGGCCGCGACCTGCGTGCCGGACAAGACCACGACCATCCTCTACGCCCTGGGCTGGACCCAGCATGTCGGCGGCTCGCAGATGATCCGTGCCTCGGCCATCGTACAGCTGCTGCTCGGCAACATCGGCATGCCCGGTGGCGGCATAAACGCCCTGCGCGGTCACTCCAACGTCCAGGGTTTCACCGACCTGGGCGTACTGACTACCATGCTCCCCGGCTACCTGACCCTCCCGCACGAGAACCAGCAAAGCCTGGGCGATTACCTGGCGCAACGCACCCCCAAGCCCCTCGTAGACAAACAGGTGAACTATTGGGGCAACACCCCCAAGTTCATGGTCAGCTTCCTCAAGGGCATGTGGGGCGACAAGGCCACCGCGGAGAACGAGTGGGGTTACCACTGGCTGCCCAAGTGGGATGTCAGCTATGACGTGATGGCGTTCATCGAGCAGATGACCCAGGGCAAGGCCAACGGCTACCTCGTCCAGGGCTTCAACCTGATCGCCGCAGCCGCGTCCTCGGGCAAGGTCCGCGAGGGCCTGGCCAAGCTCAAGTACCTGGTGGTAATCGATCCGCTGCAGACCGAAACCTCGTCGTTCTGGCAGAACCACGGCGAATTCAATGACGTCGATCCGGCCACGATCCAGACCACGGTGTTCCGCCTGCCCTCATCCTGCTTCGCCGAAGAGAGTGGCTCGATCGCCAACTCCGCGCGCTGGCTGCAATGGCACTCGGCAGGTCAGACGCCGCCCCACGAAGCATGGCACGACGGCAAGATCCTCGGTACGCTGCTGATGAAGCTGCGCGAGCTGTATGCCAGCGAAGGCGGGGTATGCCCCGAGCCGTTGATGAACCTGGACTGGCACTATCACGACCCGCGCGATCCACACCCGGAAGAAGTCGCCAAGCAGCTCAATGGCTATGCACTGGCCGATCTGGTCGACGATCAGGGCAACCTGATCGCCAGGAAGGGCGAGCTGCTGCCGAGCTTCGCCCACCTGCGCGACGATGGCAGTACCAGCAGCCTGTGCTGGATCTACACCGGCCAGTGGACGCAGGCCGGCAACATGATGGCTCGCCGCGACAACACCGACACCGGCCTGGGCAACACGCCGGGCTGGGGCTTCGCCTGGCCGGCCAACCGCCGCCTGCTGTACAACCGCGCCTCGGCCGATCCGGCCGGCAAACCCTGGGACCCGAAGCGCCAGTTTCTGCATTGGGACGGCGCCAAATGGAGCGGCGCCGACGTGCCCGACTACCCGCCGACTGCTGCGCCGGGCAGCGGCGTCAGCCCGTTCATCATGCTGCAGGACGGCGTCGGCCACCTGTTCGCTCTGGGCGCGCTGAACGATGGCCCCTTCCCCGAACATTACGAACCCCAGGAGAGTCCGATCGACGCCAATCCGCTGCACAGCGGTAGCGGCAAGAGCCCGGTGGCACGCATCTTCGAGGGCGACAAGCCGAGCTTCGGCTCGCGCGATGAATTCCCCTTCGTGGCCACTACCTACTCCATCACCGAAATGTTCCGTCACTGGACCAAGCACGCGCGCCTGAACGCCATCGCCCAGCCCGAACAGTTCGTCGAGATCAGCGAAAAGCTCGCCGCCGCCAAGGGCATCGTATCCGGCGACGAGGTCAAGGTATCGAGCAAACGCGGCTTCATCCGCGGCAAGGCGGTGGTCACCAAGCGGGTGATGACCCTGCAGGTTGCCGGGCAGGAAGTCGAGCAGGTCGGCATCCCTTGCCATTGGGGCTTCGAAGGCACCACGCGCAAGGGTTTCCTGGCCAACACCCTGAGCCCGCGTATCGGTGACGCCAACACCCACACGCCTGAATACAAGGCCTTCCTCGTCAACGTGGAAAAGGTGTAAAGGAGCGCTGCCATGTCCATGCAATCCCAAGACATCATCAAGCGTTCGGCCACCAACGTGCTGACGCCCGCGCCTCATGTGCGCGACAAGAAGGCCGAAGTGGCCAAGCTGATCGACGTGACCACCTGCATCGGCTGCAAGGCCTGCCAGGTGGCCTGCTCGGAGTGGAACGACATCCGCGACCAGGTCGGCCACAACCACGGCATGTACGACAACCCGATCGACCTGAGCGCAGACTCCTGGACGGTGATGCGCTATGACGAGTACCAGAACGATGAAAGCGGTCGCCTGGAATGGCTGATCCGCAAGGACGGCTGCATGCACTGCGCCGATCCTGGCTGCCTCAAGGCCTGCCCGCAACCCGGGGCCATCGTGCAGTACGCCAATGGCATCGTCGACTTCCAGTCCGAGCACTGCATCGGCTGCGGCTACTGCATCGCCGGCTGCCCCTTCGACGTGCCGCGCATCAGCCAGAAGGACAACAAGGCCTACAAATGCACCCTGTGCTCGGACCGCCTCGCCGTCGGCCAGGAGCCGGCCTGCGTGAAGACCTGCCCGACCGGGGCGATCCGCTTCGGCAGCAAGGAAGACATGCTGCACTACGGCGCGGAGCGTGTTACGGAGCTCAAGGGTCGTGGCTTCGCCGGGGCCGGCGTATACGACCCGCAAGGCGTTGGCGGCACCCACGTGATGTACGTGCTGCAACATGCCGACAAGCCGCAGCTGTACCACAAATTGCCCACCGATCCGCGTATCAGCAGCGCCATCCACGGCTGGAAGGGCTGGCTCAAACCGGTGGCGGCCGCTGCGTTCTTCGCCACCCTGGCCGGCACCCTGTTCCACTACGTCGGCGTGGGCGCCAACAGCCTGCCCGAAGACGAGCACGCAACCGAGGAGGACAAGGCATGAAACGTTACGACGCCCTGCTACGCACGCCTTACGCGGTACGCATGAGCCACTGGCTGATGGTCATCTGCTTCTTCTTCGTGTCGATGTCCGGCCTTTCATGGTTCTTCCCCTCGCTGAACGGGCTCAATAGCCTACTCGGCGGCCCGCAACTCGCGCGCATCCTGCACCCGTTCATGGGCGTGGCGATCTTCCTGCTCCTCACCTTCATGTTCATCCGCCTGGTGCGCTACAACCTGCCGGAAGCGGGCGATGGCAAGTGGTTCGCCAACCTCGGCCTGGTGCTAAGGGGCGAACACAGCGACAAACTGGATACCGGCAAGTACAACGCCGGACAGAAGCTGCTGTTCTGGGGAATCATGGGCCTGATCTCACTGCTACTGATCAGCGGGATGGTGATCTGGCGGCCGTACTTCGCCCCACTGTTCTCGATTCCGACCATCCGCGTCGGCCTGTTCATCCATGCCCTGGCCGGGGTGCTGCTGATGCTGCTGATCATCGGTCATATCTACCTGGCGTTCTGGGTCAAGGGCTCGGTGGACAGCATGTCCAGCGGCTACGTCAGCCGCAAATGGGCGCGTACCCACCACCCACGCTGGTTCCGTCAGGTTGCCGGCAAGAAGGACGCGCCATGAACAGCATCAGGCTGACCCCGATCGACCAACGCAGCGGCGGCATCGAGCGCATCGAGCCGCTGCTTCGGCCACGCCTCGAAGGCCTCTACTCCGGGCGCGCGGCGCGCCTGGAGGCGCTGGCGGCTAAACACCCGATGGCCGATTACCTGCGTTTCACTGCCGCTATCGCCCGTGCCCAACAGCGGCTGCTCGAACAACTGCCACTGCCCGCCAAGGTCAATCCACAGCTGGAACTGCACGACCAGGCACCATTGGCCACCGCCCAGTTGCCGCGTGATCCGTACTGGCGATGCCTGTTGCAGGGACTACTGGAACAACTGCACGGCGACGCCCCAGCGCCAGTCCAGGCCGTGATCGAAGACCTGCAGAACAGCAGCCAGGAGCGCCTGGAAATGTTGGCCGATGCCCTGCTCTCAGGCCGTTACGAGGCAGTCGGCGGCGACCGTGCACTGTTCCTCTGGAGCGCCCTGGCGCTGTACTGGACGCAACTGGCCGCACGCCTGCCGCTGCACGCTAGCACAGGCGAAAACCGCCAGCTGTGCCCGGTATGCGCCCAGGCACCCAGCGCCAGCGTGATCCTCTCCGGCCTGCGCTACCTGCACTGCAGCCTATGCGAAAGCCGCTGGCACATGGTGCGGCTCAAGTGCAGCAACTGCGAGCAGACCGACAAGCTCGACTACTGGTCGCTGGACTCCAAGGACACCACGCTCAAGGCAGAGAGCTGTGGCGACTGCTACAGCTACCTCAAGGTGCTCTACCTGGACCGTAATCACGAATTGGAAGCCATCGCCGACGACCTGGCCTCGCTGGCCCTGGACGCCGAACTCGAGCGCGAAGGTTTCGCCCGCAGCGGCCCACACCCGCTGCTTTTCCCCGGCTGATACACCAGGTGCCCCCCACACAGCCTGCGGGGCAGCGCCGGCACGCTTGAATTGCACGGGCTGAGCGCTTATGGTCGCGCCCAGCCATCCAGGTGCGCCGGACGAATTCGTCGTAACGGCGTTAAACGGGAAGCCGGTGCGCTCACGCGAGCAATCCCGGCGCTGCCCCCGCAACGGTAATCGACAGCAGGCCTGCGCCTGCCACCTCGCCCAAACAGCCACTGGTGCAAGCCGGGAAGGCGGGCCAGGGTCGAGAGCCCGGATACCGGCCAGGAAGGTTCCATCGGTGTTGCGGAGGGCTCCACCGCCAGGTTCGGTCAGCGTGCCGGCCCTGCTCCTGCCCTCCTCGAAAGCGCTGACCTTTTGAGGAATCTTGAACATGAAACTGTCCCGTCTCACCCTGGCCGTCACCCTTATGCCAGGCCTCGCCCTGGCTACCGAACCCTACGTCACCGAACCGCTGGTCGTTACTTCCGGGCGCCAGGCCGAGCCGCAAGCCCAGGCCACTGCCGCAACCACAGTGTTCGACCGGAGCGATATCGAGCGCCTGCAGGTTCGCAGCGTGCCCCAGTTGCTCAGCCGAGTGCCTGGCGTGCAGATTGGCAGCTCCGGGGGGGTGATTTCCTACTCGGTGCGCGGTACCAGCACCGCGCAGACCCTGGTACTTATCGATGGCCAGCGCGTTGCATCCGCCAGTAGCGGCATCGCTCGCCTCGATTACCTGAACATCGACAACGTCGAACGCCTGGAGGTGACGCGCGGCCCCCGCTCATCCCTCTATGGAGCCGACACCATTGGCGGTGTGATCCAGATTTTCACCCGCCGTGGCGAAGCGGGCCTGCATCCGCAAGTGCGCCTGGCAATCGGCAGCCACCAAACCTTCCAGCGCAGCGTGGCACTGACCGGAGGCAATGACCGCACTACCTTTGCCCTCGGTGGCAGCCTTGACGAAAGCAGCGGCTGGGATCGCACCAGCGACAACGTCGGTGCCGACAGCGATCACGACGCGCTGCGCAACAAGGCCGTACACCTGAATCTGGATCATCGTTTCAGCGATGACTGGAAAGCCGGGCTAAACCTGAACGATCAACGCGGCGACAGTGAGTACGACGACGCTTACAACTTCGTCCCCGGACAACCTCACGATGAGTTCCGCCTGAGCAGCTACAGCGGATACCTGGATGGCAGGCTTACCGACACCTGGAGCAGCCGTATCGAACTGGGCCGCAGTTTCGACCGCAACAAGGCGCTGGGCGCCGCAGACGACTGGAACAATGGCACGCTGAAAACCACTCGCAACTCTGCGAGCTGGATCAATCGCCTGCAACTGAACGCGGCCAACCAACTGACCCTCGGTGCCGACTGGTACGAGGACAGGGTTGATGGCAGCACCGTGTTTGCAGAGGGCGAGCGTGCTAACCGTGCCGTCTTCGCTCAACACAGCTTCAAGGGCGAACACTTTGGCACCGAACTGGGCCTTCGCCACGACGACAACCAGGTCTACGGAAACCAGAACAGCTGGAACGCGGCCCTCAGTCTGCCCATGGGCGACAGTCAGAGCTGGATCGTCAGCTACGGAGAGGGTTTCCGCGCCCCCACCTTCAGCGATCTCTACTATCCCGGCTCCGGCAACCCGAATCTGAAGGCCGAGACGTCGAAAACCTACGAGTTGCAATGGCGCGCCGACCTCTCCGGCACGCACCTGACAGCCTCGCTGTACCGTACCGACATCGACGATATGATCGCCTGGGATAGCAGCGCCAAGCGACCGGAGAATATTGCCAAGGCGCGCGTCAATGGCTTCGAGGCCAGCGTTGCCCGCAATGTACTGGACTGGCAGGTTCAGCTCGGGGTGAGCCTGATCGATCCGCGCGACCGCGACAACGGCCACACACTTCCTTACCGAGCGCGCCGCACCCTCAGCGTAGATATCGACCGCCAGTTTGGCGCCTTCGGTGTCGGCGGCTCATGGCGCGCGGTTAGCCAACGCTACGACGACTCGGCCAATACCCGCCAACTCTCCGGTTATGGTGTACTCGACTTGCGCACCAGTTGGCAGAGTTCACCTGAACTGCGCTGGGATCTGAAGCTGGATAACGCACTCGATCGTGGTTACACGCAGGGTAACTACCTTCGTCCGACCAATCCTCTGGATTTCACAGGCGAACCACATCCCTATCGCGAGGCTGGTCGCACCGCACTGCTGGCGGTGACTTGGACACCACAACTCTAAGATTGATGTGCAGCCAACGTAGGGTGGGTTAGCGGCGCTGAACGCCGATCTTGCTGGTGTAGATGAAAACTGTGCGCCGCGTAACCCACCAGGCGATGGTTCGCCTTGCACCAATGGTGGGTATCGCGGGGCGGCCATCCGCCGCATCAAGCACAGTGGAACACGCAGCCACCGCAACAAGCGGCTAACCCACCCTACGCAACCATATGCAACCCACGTAACGCTACCGCGCCCCAGCCATCCGCTCACACAACTGCTCGATGGCGCCCAGCATCTGCCGGCTGGGCCTTTCCAGGCCCTTGTCCGGCACCGCCCACACCTGCCCCCGGCGCACCGCATGCAACTGCGGCCAGGCTTGCCAGGTCGTCAGTTCGGCATTGCTACCGCCGAGAATGACATCCGGATCACGCGCCAGCACCGCCTCGACGCTGACCTGAGGCGCCGGCTGCGGCAGGTCGTCGAACAGATTGCGTGCACCGCACACCTGCAGGGCATCACCGATCAGTTGCTGGCCACCGATGGTGTAGAGCGGCTGGTGCCAGACCTGATAGAACACCGACAGGGGCTGTTTGCGCCGGTAGCGCTGACGCAACGCATCCAGGGCGCCCTGAAACTCGGACGCCAGCTGCTCACCCTGTTCCGGCCGGCCAATTCGCTTGCCAATGCCTACGAACGCGTCACCAAGTTGGTCGAGGCGTTGCGGCTCGACGATCAAAAGATCGATGCCTAGCCCGCGCAACTGCGCCTGTTGCGCGGGCGGCACGCTACCCGGCGCGATCAGGATCAGATCTGGCGCCAGCTGCAGCAGACGTTCGAATTCCAGCTGTCCATAACGCCCAACGGTGGGTAGATGCGCCAGAGCGGCGGGACGCTCGTCTCCGTCGAGCACACCGACCAGCAGGTCGGCCGCATTCAGATCGAGCATGATTTCGCTGAGCGAGGGTGCCAGGCTGATCACCCGCTCGGCGGCCGACAGCGGCAACGTCAGCAGGCAGAGGGCGAACAGCAAAGCACGCATGTCAGCCCAACTGACGGGGTATGCGGTAGAGGCTGTGCAGTACGATGGACGACAGCGCGAGCAGCACCAGAGGAATCGCCTCGAGGCCAGCGAGGACGGCTAGAGCAGCGATCCAGGCCGGTAAAGCGGCGCCAAGCAGCGCGCGCAGGCGAACTCGATCCAGCTCCAGCCAGGCCGCGGGCTCGGCCTCGCTGTCGAGGGCCTTTTCAGTCGCGATCAGCGCACGCTTGTAGGCAGAAAACAGCGGCAGGCTGACGAACATCGATGCCAGACCGGCGATGAACAGCGGCATGGTCAGCACCGTGGTATTACCGCCACCGAACAGCAGGTTGAACACCAGCAGCGGTGCCAGTGCCACGCCCAGCTGGCGCCACCAGGCCAGCGCCAGGCGACGCTTGACCTGGCCTCGGGTCACAGGCGTTCCTCGGTCTCGCCCTGATGCTGGTTGCCCAGCATATGACCGAGCTTGCCGGCCTTGGTGGCGAGGTAACGCTTGTTATAGGGGTTGTGCGCGATCTGCAGTGGCACGCGGTGGTCCACGGCAATACCCATCTCACCCAGCGCTTTGACCTTGCGCGGATTGTTGGTCATCAGCTTGAGGCTCTTGATGCCCAAGTGCTCGAGCATCGGCAAGCAGATGGCGTAATCGCGCTGGTCGGCGCCGAAGCCCAGGCGCTCGTTGGCCTCTACGGTATCGGCACCACCGTCCTGCAGCTCATAGGCGCGGATCTTGTTCAGCAGGCCGATGCCACGGCCTTCCTGACGCAGATACAGCAATACACCACGCCCCTCATTGGCGATGGCCTGCAGCGCCGCCTGCAGCTGGGCACCGCAGTCACAACGCAGGCTGAACAGGGCGTCGCCGGTCAGGCATTCGGAATGCAGACGCCCAAGCACCGGAGCACCATCGGCGACGTTGCCGAAGGTCAGAGCGACGTGCTCCTTGCCGGTGGCCTCATCGAGGAAACCGTGCATGGTAAACACACCGAAGGGCGTGGGCAGTTGGGAGGCGGCGACGAACACGACGGACACCGGATACTCCTAGCAATGAGTACGAAACAGGGGCGGCATTGTATCAGCAGGCCCAGCCGCCGGGTCAGACAGAATTGCCGATCATCAGTATCGAAACGGTCAATGAGCACGATCAGAATCTGTTCAAAGTCGCGCGAGCTAGAGCAATGCAAGGCAGAAGTAGGCGAGGAAGCGGAGTCTACTGATTGTAAATGAGCAGTACTCACTTCGTTCGCCCCTCCGGGGTCGCACTGAAGTGCGTTAGCCGCAAGCGGCTTTCCGAGCCTGCTTCTAACGCGGCAGCCGACGCGCAGCAGACTTTGGGCTGATTCTCATAGCTTGGACTCGAGCACTAGCATGCCCTGCTCCTCGCGCCAGCCCACCCGCCCGAGGAAGCTCATACCCAGAAGTGCCTCATGCGGCGCACCGCCCTCCAGTACCACCGCCTCGACGCCCAACACTTCCAAGTCGCCGATCTTGACCCGATCTAGCATCACGCGCCAACCGCGGGTCACGCCGCTGGCGGTACTGACCTGAAGGGGCCGGCCGCTGACACGATAATCGATGCCCAGACGTTTGGCGTGGGCGTCGTTAAGCGCAACCGAAGTCGCCCCGGTGTCGACCAGAAACTGCACGGTCTGGCCATTGACCGAGCCAGCCACCCAATAATGGCCGCCGATACCCTTGGCAATGCTCAGGCGCTTTTTCACCGGCTCGGCGAAGCCGGCACTGTATTCGCGGCTCATGGGATAGACGCGCTCGACACCATCGACACGTAGCACCGCACCCTGCTTGTCGACGCTGACTACCTGCACGCCACCCGGCCCGGTGTCACCGACACGGACCAGCTTGCGCTGACCGTCTACATTGACCACCGCCGCCCCAGGGAACAGGCCAACCACCTGAACCTGAGAAGCTGCCCAGGAAAAACTCGCACACGACAGCGCCAGCACGGCGAGACAGTGACGAAGCTGCATGAATGAGGGTCTCCCGGCTCAGTCGAAGGGATAAGGCCAATGCCAGCGCGCGAAGATCGGCCGTAACTCGCCATTGGCGATAAGGGCAGCCATCCGCCGGTCATAAATCTCGGCCAGGACATGACCACGCGGCGTATCGGCAAAACCGAGATAAAGCGGCAGTTGCGTCAGATCCGTCACGCGGTAGCGCCGCGACTTGGCCGCCTCGCTCAGTACGTGATCGACCTCGGGGCGGGCGTCGATGTAGAAGTCGGCATGGCCCAGGTCGAGCATGCCAAGAATACCGGCCCGCCGCTGCACTTCCCGGTAGTCGTGCACATTCGGCAGATATTCCTTGTAGCTGTAGCCTCGAACCCAGACCAGTCGATATTTGCCGATACTGTCCAGGGTAGGCAGCGGCTTGTCCTTGAGGCCGAGAGCGACGATCTGGTCACGATCATAGTGATACTTCGAATAGAACACCCCGTCCTTGACCTCGTCGCGATAGGAACCGACCCAGGCATCGGCCTCGCCACGCTGCACCAGCCCTACGGAGCGGGTATAGGGCACGCTGTGAATGTCCAGACGGACACCTGCGGGCTCGAAGACCTCGCGCATGATGTCCCAACCCAGCCCCGTGCCGTCGGTCTCCGTATAGGCTTCCCACACCTCGCTGGCCAGGCGAATCTCATCTGGCTGGTCGCTGTCCGCCTGAACACCCGGCAACACACAGAGCATCAACAGTACACCCAGCCAGATCTGTTTCATCCGCATGCCAGCCTCTCAGAGCCAGAGCCCGGCTCCATAGTTGCTCCAGCCCCAGACCAGCCCCTGCATGGCCAGCCAGGCGAAGACCCCGGCGATGATGTCATCGAGCATGATGCCGACACCGCCATGCACATGGCGGTCGATCCAGCGAATCGGCCAGGGCTTGACGATGTCGAACACACGAAACATGAGAAAGCCTAGCAGCAACCAGACCCAACCCTCGGGGACCAGCCAGAGGGTGATCCACATGCCGACCATCTCGTCCCAGACGATGCCTTCATGGTCGTGCACGCGCAGGTCGTCGGCGACCTTGCCGCACAGCCAGAAGCCGAACAGCATGGTCACGCCGAGCATCAGCCAGTAGCCCCAATCCGGCAGCATCTGCCACAGCGGCACGAACGGCAGCGCCACCAGCGAGCCCCAGGTGCCGGGTGCCTTGGGCAATGTGCCAGAGCCGAAACCGAAGGCGATGAAATGCCAGGGGTTGCGCCACACCGAGGGCGGTACGTATTCGGCGGGAACCTGGTTGGGGTGATCGGTCACGCGCACTCCGTCCTGTCAGAAATGTTGGTAGCCGCCGGTTGGCGGATCGATAGGCTGGCCAGCGGCATCCAGCAACTGTACCCCAGCGCCTGCCTGCACGCGGCCGATAACACGCACTTCGGGCCAATCGGCTTGCAGCTGCGCGAGCCGGGCTGGCGGCAGGGTAAAGGCCAGACGGTAGTCGTCGCCACCACCCAGGGCGCAGAGCCGCGCCTGCTCTTCGCCAGCGAACGCAAGCAGCGGCGCAGACAGCGGAACCTGTTCCAATTCGATCTGCAGGGCGACCTGTGAAGCCTTGGCGATATGCCCGCAGTCGGCGAGCAGACCATCGGAAATATCCAGGGCAGACGTGGCAAGGCCGCGCAGCGCCTGGCCCAGGGCCAACTGTGGTTGTGGCGACCAGTAGCGCGCCAGCAGTGCCTCGCGGATACCATCTTGCGCATCACGCTGTCCCAGCACCAGCGGCAACGCCCCTGCCGCATCACCCAGTTCGCCACCGACACAGAGCAGATCACCCACCTGAGCACCACTGCGCAGCAGGGCATCCCCGGCCGGAACACGGCCGAACACAGTCAGCGTCAGGCTCAACGGACCGCGTGTCGTATCGCCACCGACCAGTGCCAATGAGCAGTTTTGCGCCATGAGTTGCAAGCCGCGAGCGAACTCGGCCAGCCAGACTTCATCGGCGTTCGGCAAGGTCAGAGCGAGGGTAAAGGCCTGCGGCGTGGCACCCATGGCAGCCAGATCGCTGGCCGAGACAGCCAGCGCACGCTGACCGAGGAGAAAGGCATCGCAGGGTTCGGGGAAGTGCACCCCGGCAACCAAGGTGTCGGTGGAAACCGCCAGCTGTTCACCGGCGGGCAACGCCAGCAGCGCGCAGTCATCACCAATACCGAGAACCACTCCGTCGCCGCCCTGAGCACAACGAGCGGCGGCGAAATAGTGGCGGATCAGTTCGAACTCATTCACCGTTTGTTGGCGTTGACTTCGGCGGCACGTAGCGTGGGCGCTAGCTTGTCGAGGATGCCGTTGACGAACTTGTGCCCGTCGGTGGCACCGAACACCTTGGCCAACTCGATACCTTCGTTGATCACCACCTTGTAGGGGACGTCGACGCGGTTCTTCAACTCGTAGGTGGACAGGCGCAGGATGGCCAGTTCGACCGGATCGATCTCTTCCAGCGGACGATCGAGCAGCGGCGTGAAAGCGCCGTCCAGCTCGGTCTTCTGCCGCGGCACGCCGTGCAGGATCTCGTGGAAGTAGGCACCGTCGACCTTGCTGAAGTCATTGTCGACGCGGAACTGCGCTTCGATCTCGTTCAGCGGCTGCCCGGCGATATGCCAGGAGTACAGGGCCTGCATGGCCAGAGTACGGGCTTCGCGACGAGCGAGAATCTTGCCGCTGGGGCCTTTCTTGGCCGGCTGGCCGTTACCGGAGTTGCTCACTTGGCCTCCAACTGCGCCAGCAGACTGACCATTTCCAGGGCAGACAGCGCAGCTTCGGCACCCTTGTTACCCGCCTTGGTGCCGGAACGTTCGATGGCTTGTTCGATGGAGTCGACGGTCAGGACGCCGAAGGCGACCGGTACGCCGTATTCCATGGAGACCTGGGCCAGGCCCTTGGTGCACTCGCCAGCGACGTATTCGAAGTGCGGAGTGCCGCCACGAATGACCGCACCCAGGGCGATGATCGCCGCGTATTCGCCACGCTGGGCGACCTTCTGGGTGACCAGTGGAATCTCGAAGGCACCCGGAGCACGGATGATGGTGATGTCGCTCTCGCTAACACCGTGGCGAACCAGAGCGTCGATGGCGCCGCTGACCAGGCTCTCGACGACGAAGCTGTTGAAACGGCCTACCACCAGGGCGTATTTGCCCTTCGGGGCGATGAAGGTACCTTCGATGGTCTTCAGGGTCATGACGGGTCTCACATGGGTTAAAGAGCCAGGGCATCGTTGCTCTGAAAATAAAATTCGTTTGTCAGCGTAGCCCCATTGCCAGAAACAGAGGGCTCGCTTTCTCCCCTCTCCCATTTATGGGAGAGGGGCCGGGGGAGAGGGTCGGCGTTGACCACAACACCCTCTCCCGCCCTGCGGGCACCCTCTCCCGCAAGCGGGAGAGGGTCATCAGATGCGGCTCTTCGAGCCGCCTGTTAATCAGCCGGCAGGTATTCTACAACTTCGAGGTCGAAGCCGGATATCGCGTTGAACTTCATCGGCGAGCTCATCAGGCGCATCTTGCGTACGCCAAGATCGCGCAGGATCTGCGAACCGGCGCCCACCGTGCTGTAGGTCGCAGGATTGGCCGGTTGCTGACGACCGATCAGCGCCAGCAGCTCGGGCCCGGTCAGCGGGTTGCCGAGCAGCAGCACCACGCCGCTACCCGCCTTGGCCACTTCGGCCATGGCCGCACGCATGCTCCAGCGCCCGGGCTGGTTGACCAGGAACAGGTCGCGCAGCGGGTCCATGTTGTGCACGCGCACCAGGGTCGGCTCTTCCGCGCAGACGGTGCCCAGGGTCAACGCCATGTGCGCGGTATTCTCCACGCCATCACGGTAGGTCACCAGATTGAACTGGCCCAGCTCGGTGTCCAGCGGCTGCTCGCTGATGCGCTCGACCGTGCGCTCGTGAATCAGGCGGTAGTGGATCAGGTCAGCGATGGTGCCAATCTTCAAACCGTGCTCTTCAGCGAACTTTTCCAGCTCCGGGCGACGCGCCATGGTGCCGTCGTCGTTCATGATCTCGCAGATCACCCCGCTTGGTTCGAAACCGCCCATACGCGCCAGATCGCAGGCCGCTTCGGTATGGCCGGCACGGGCCAGCACACCACCGGGCTGGGCCATCAGCGGGAAGATGTGCCCCGGGCTGACGATATCCTCAGCCACGGCGTTGCGCGCGACCGCAGCCTGCACGGTACGCGCACGATCGGCAGCCGAGATACCGGTGGTCACACCCTCGGCGGCCTCGATGGAGACGGTGAACTTGGTGCCGAAACCCGAGCCATTGCGCGGCGACATCAGCGGCAGATTGAGCAGCTCGCAGCGCTCGCGAGTCATGGGCATGCAGATAAGGCCACGGGCGAAGCGGGCCATGAAATTGATGTGCTCGGCGGTGACGCATTCGGAGGCGATGATGATGTCGCCTTCGTTCTCGCGGTCCTCGTCATCCATGAGGATGACCATCTTGCCGGCGCGAATGTCTTCGATCAGTTCTTCAGCGGTATTGAGCGCCATCGGGCGTCTCCTCAATTCTTCAGGTAGCCGTGTTCGGCGAGAAAGCTTTCGGTCAGGCCCGAGGCCTTGGGTTCGGCGGCCTTGTCGCCGAGCAGCAGGCGCTCCAGATAACGTGCCAGCAGATCGACTTCGAGGTTGACCTTACGCCCGGCCTGATAGTCGACCATGATGGTCTCGGCCAGGGTGTGCGGCACGATGGTCAGCTCGAATTCGGCGCCATCGACGGCGTTGACGGTCAGGCTGGTGCCGTCGACGGTGATCGAGCCCTTGTGCGCGATGTACTTGGCCAATTCGCGCGGGGCGCGCACCTTGAGCTGCACGGCGCGGGCGTTATCGGCGCGCGAGACGATCTCGCCGACGCCATCGACATGGCCGCTGACGAGGTGCCCGCCGAGGCGACTGGTGGGCGTCAGGGCCTTCTCCAGATTCACGGCACTGCCGGGCTTGAGATCGACGAAGGCGGTACGCGCCAGCGTCTCGCGGCTGACGTCGGCCCAGAAGCCGTCGCCGGGCAATTCCACGGCGGTCAGGCAGATGCCGTTGACGGCAATACTGTCGCCGAGTTTGACGTCGCCCAGGTCGAGTTTGCCGGTGGCCACATAGACGCGCACGTCGCCGCCCTTGGGCGTCATGGCGCGGATACTGCCGATGGCTTCGATTATGCCGGTGAACATATGCCCTCCGGTTTCATGTTGAGGATATTGCTGAACAGCATGGACGAACTCCTGTTTTGGTCAAAAACAGGGCAATGCCGATCGATAGGGATTTCACGGACACGCAAAAGGCGCCCGAGGAGGGAATCCCGCTCTCTCTTTATCCGGACTATACCGTCGGCCCCGGAATCGCACCGGGTCTGCTGGACCTCGCCCGGCAGATGCCATGACGAGCGCTCGCGGGCTAGGTTCTGCGAACCATTACCGCCGGTGGGGAATCACACCCCGCCCTGAGAACGTTGCGGCCACATGCAAATGACCGCGTGGCGTTGTACCACATTTGTTGGAACAACGCATGGCCCTGTATTAACGGGCTTTCGGTAGCGCGGTGATCTGCCAGTCGTCGCCAACGGCGCGGATATCGAGAATCTGCAATTCCGGCGCCTCGGCCATGCGGTTGAGCGGCAGGTCGAGCAGAGGCCGCGCATGGGAGCCCAGCAACTTGGGCGCGACGAAGATCCGGTATTCGTCGACCAGCCCGGCGCGGGCAAAGGCACCCGCCAGACGCGGCCCGGCCTCTACCAGCACTTCGTTGACGCCACGGCCCGCCAACTCCTGCAACAACTTGCGCAAGTCGACATGACCATTGCTACCCGGCACGGCGAGCAGCTCGTGGCCATCGGCCAGATAGCGGTCACGCGCAGCGGCTGCAGCACAGGTCGCCACCAACGCCGGGCCGACCTGGAAGAACGCCTTGCTCAGCGGCACTCGCAGCCGACCGTCGACCAACACACGCAGCGGCGGGCGGCGCTGCGCCAGGGCGGTCAGCTCGGCGCCGAGGCCCAGTTCATCAGGGCGTACGGTCAGGCGGGCATCATCGGCCAGCACGGTGTCGGCGCCACTGAGCACCACACTGGACTGCGCGCGCAAACGCTGCACCTCGGCGCGCGCTGCCGGCCCGGTGATCCACTGGCTTTCGCCGCTGGCCATGGCCGTGCGGCCATCCAGGCTCATCGCCGATTTGACCCGCACGAACGGCAGGCCGGTTTCCATGCGTTTGATGAAACCGGCATTGAGCGCACGCGCCTCGCTTTCCAGCACGCCGCTGCGCACTTCAATACCAGCGTTCATCAGGCGCAACAGACCATTGCCGGCCACTTGCGGGTTGGGGTCCTGCATCGCTGCAACTACCCGGCTGACACCAGCGGCGACCAGCGCATCGGCGCACGGCGGTGTACGCCCATGGTGGCTGCAAGGTTCCAGGGTGACATAGGCAGTGGCGCCGCGCGCCTTGTCGCCGGCCTGGCGCAACGCGTGCACCTCGGCATGCGGCTCACCGGCACGGGCATGCCAGCCCTCGCCGACGATCTCGCCATCACGCACGATGACGCAGCCAACGCGTGGGTTCGGATGGGTGGAATAAAGACCTTTGCGCGCCAGCCACAGGGCGCGCGCCATGAACAACTGATCGTGCTCGCTCATCGGCTTTTCGACGGCTCCCGGGCCAGACGCTCGATTTCTTCGCGGAATTCGTTCAGATCCTGGAAGCGGCGGTAGACCGAAGCAAAACGAATGTAGGCCACCTCATCGAGCTTGCTCAGCTCGGTCATCACCAGCTCGCCCAGCACCAGCGACTTCACCTCGCGCTCGCCGGTGGCACGAAGTTGCTGCTTGATACGGGCGATGGCCTCTTCCAGGCGCTCGACGCTCACCGGGCGTTTTTCCAGCGCGCGCTGCATGCCGGCGCGCAATTTCTCTTCATCGAAAGGCTGGCGGCTGCCGTCCTGTTTGATCAGACGCGGCATCACCAGCTCGGCGGTTTCGAAGGTGGTGAAACGCTCGCCACAGGCCACGCATTCGCGGCGGCGGCGGACCTGGTCGCCCTCAGCGACCAGGCGGGAATCGATGACCTTGGTGTCGTTGGCGGCGCAGAAGGGACAATGCATGGCAGGCGCAGACCGATTGGCGGCAAAGTCGCCATGGTAGCGCATAGCACGCCATTGAAAAATGTAAGGAGCGTTGAGATGGCCTGCTTAGACAGCGCAAGACAAATTAAGCTAGGCCCAAGCACTCCAAGAGCAACCTGCCATGAACCGATACCTGAACTTCCTGCCGCTGGCATTGAGCAGCCTGCTAGCCGCCTGCGCCAATGAACCCACGGCTACCACACCGCCTGCCACGCCTGCTCCGACAAAGACCGAAGCCATTTCGCCTATTGTCCAGGGACCTGGTCTGCGCGGCGAGCTGATCGGCGTGGCCGCGGGCGCCGATGTCGATCTGGCGCTGCTGGGCGTGGACATGCGCGGCCGGCCGCGCGCCGTGCTTGCCCAGGCCCATCTGCGTGGCAACGGCGAAACGCTGCCATTTCATCTGCCACTGAACGACCGGCAGGTACCGCAGGACCTGCGCCTGGAACTGCGCGGCCGGGTCAGTCAATCAGGGCGCCTGGTACAACGCCTGCCGGCACGCAGCATTGCCGAACTCAGCGACCAGGACCTGGGCGCGCTGCATCTGGTACCGGCCCCATGACTCCGCCCGAAGCGTTGCAGCAGACGTTGAGCGAGCTGCTCGGCGATGCCCGCCTGGTGGCCGAAACCCTGCCGGGCACCGATATCGCCCTGTGGCTGATCGACGCCAGCAACATGGACCGCGCCTTCAACCCCGAGGAAACCCGACGCATTCTCGAAGAGCCGCCCTACTGGTGCTTCTGCTGGGCCAGCGGCCTGGTGCTGGCGCGCTGGCTGGCGGAACGTCCCGAATGGGTTCGCGGCAAACGCGTGCTGGATTTCGGCGCAGGCTCCGGCGTCGCCGCGATTGCCGCCGCCAGGGCCGGGGCAGCCGAGGTGGTGGCCTGCGACCTCGACCGCCTGGCACTGGCCGCCTGCCATGCCAATGCCGAGCTCAATGGCGTGACGCTGAATTACTCGGAAGATTTCTTCGCCGAAGCTGATCGCTTCGACCTGATCCTGGTAGCCGACGTGCTCTATGATCGCGCCAATCTGCCGTTGCTGGACCACTTCCTCAGCCGCGGGCGCCAGGCGCTGGTGGCTGATTCCCGGGTCAAAGACTTCCAGCATCCGCTCTACCAACGCCTGGCCCTGCTGGAGGGCTGCACCTGGCCGGACCTGGCCGAGCCCGCGGAATTTCGCGAGGTCAGCCTGTATCACGCGGCGCGCCCCTTGTAACCGCGCCCCGCTGCCCGCATTAATAGACCATTGCCCTGCCTTTCGAGACCGACCATGAGCGACTCTCCCTACATCTTCGACATCTCCGGCGCCGCCAACTTCGAGCAACTGGTGATCGAGAACTCCTTTCACAAGCCGGTGCTGGTGGACTTCTGGGCCGAATGGTGCGCGCCGTGCAAGGCGCTGATGCCGATGCTGGCGAAGATCACCGAGGAATATGCCGGTGAGCTGCTGCTGGCCAAGGTCAACTGCGACATCGAGCAGGACATCGTCATGCGCTTCGGCATTCGCAGCCTGCCGACCGTGGTGCTGTTCAAGGACGGTCAGCCAGTCGACGGCTTCGCCGGCGCCCAGCCGGAAGCGGCGATCCGCGAGATGCTCAAGCCCCACGTTGCCGAGCCGGCTCCGGCTGCTGCCGACCCGATGGAAAGCGCCCAGGCACTGTTCGCCGAAGGACGTTTTGCTGAAACCGAAGCGCTACTCAAGCAGGTGTTGACCGAAGACAACGAGAATGCCGCCGCGCTGATTCTCTACGCACGCTGTCTGGCCGAACGCGGCGAGCTGGGTGAAGCCGAAGTGGTACTCGACGCCGTGAAGGGCGACGAGCACAAGCAGGCACTGGCGGGTGCCAAGGCACAGCTGACCTTCCTGCGCCAGGCCGCCGACCTGCCTGACGCGGCCACGCTGAAAAGCCGCTTGGCGCAGAATGCCGAGGATGACGAGGCGGTCTACCAGTTGGCCGTGCAACAACTGGCGCGCCAGCAGTACGAAGCAGCGCTGGATGGCCTGCTCAAGCTGTTCGTGCGCAACCGCAGCTACGCCGATGGCCTGCCGCATAAGACGTTGCTACAGGTCTTCGACCTGCTTGGCGGCGATCATCCGCTGGTCACCAGCTACCGCCGCAAGTTGTATCAGGCGATCTATTAAAAGCGGCTGCAGGCTGTAGGCTACAAGCAAGAGCAAGAACAGAAGGAGAACTCTGACGTAAGGCGGACTCAGGAGCGCCAGCGAACAGTCCGCCGGACCGTGCCAAGTTCTCCACCGCAACTCACGCCCCCCCTCAACGGCGTACTGCTTCCGAGCGGCCGGCGCCCCGGTACGCCCTACGGCCCTCGCCTTGAGGTGCGCGCCAGCGATGGCGGCGCTAGCGCCTCGTTGTACGCAGCATGACAGCACGCGACACCCTACTAGCCCGGACGGCTACTCCTGCCAGTGATAGATCGGCGCATCCGCGCCGGTCTCCATGCGGATCTGTGCACAATGGCGCAGACGTACCAGCAAGCGCTTGCCTGCGGCCTCGCCACCTGCCAGCGCGGCCAGCTGCATCATCAGTTTCGGTCCTTCTACCTGCCCTGCATCGCGCACCAGTTGCAGCGCGGTTTGCCACAGGGCATCGCCCGCATCTGCCGTGGGTGCCGGTGCCGGCGCCACCGCACCAGCAGTAGGCGTAACGGCGACATGCTGCGCCAGTTGTGCCCAGTCTCCGGCATCCAGCTCCAGCGTCAGGTCCACCGGCCAGTCGCCGATTCGCCCTCGAATACGCACCATGTTCAGCCTCCAGTCAGGATGGTGAATGCTCCCACGACAGCGGCAGGCTGGCCAGCCCACTACAAAAGTTGTTATAACGTAACAATTAAAACCGCACCCTCGCTGGAGACAACCATGCGCCATCTGCTGCTCGCCCTGCCCTTCGTCCTGCTGCCTCTGGTCGCCGCCCAGGCCCATGAGCACGGCCATGATCACGACCACGAACATTCCCATGACAGCCTGGGTGCCCATGAGCACGGCGTCGCAAGCCTCAACGCAGCACTGGATGGCAACCTGCTGGAGCTGCAGCTCGAAAGCCCGGCGATGAACCTGGTCGGCTTCGAACATGCCGCCAAGAGCGATGCCGACAAGGCCAAGGTCGCTGCAGCCAAGCGCGAGCTGGAGCAACCCGTCATGTTGTTCGCACTCGACAGCGGTGACTGCAAGGCCACCGCAGTGGAACTGGAAAGCCCGTTGTTCGGCGACGCCGACCACGACCACGACCACGACCATCATGCTCACGAAGGCGAGCACAGCGACATCCATGCGCACTATCGCTTCGAATGCGCCAAGGCCAACGAATTGAAACAGTTGGATCTCGCTGAATTGTTCAAACGCTTCCCCGCCACCGAGAAGATTCAGGTACAACTGATCGGCCCGAATGGTCAGCAGGGCGTGGAGCTGACGCCGGCGCAGCCACGCTTGAGCTTCTGACCTGCCACGTCTCATTGCCGGTGCGAGCGCCCCTCGCGCCGGCAATAAACGCCTTCTCCCGACACGCAGCAGACAATGACCGAACCTCTGATCGAACTCGCCAATCTCGGCTTCGCCTGGCCCGGCCAGGCACAGTTGCTGGATATCCCCACCTTCACCCTGGCGCGCGGTGAAACCCTGTTTCTCAAAGGCCCCAGCGGCAGCGGCAAGACCACCCTGCTCGGCCTGCTCGGCGGCGTACAACGTGCGCAAAGCGGCCATATCCGCCTGCTCGGCCAGGATCTGGGCCAACTCTCCGCCGGCGCCCGCGACCGTTTCCGGGTCGATCACACCGGTTACATTTTCCAGCAGTTCAACCTGCTGCCGTTTCTTTCCGTGCGCGAGAACGTCGAGCTGCCCTGCCGCTTCTCACGCCTGCGTGCCGAACGCGCGCGCCAGCGCCACGGCAGCATCGATGCCGCCGCAGCGGCGCTGCTCGACCATCTCGGCCTGCGCGCCGACCTGCTCGGCCGTCGCGCCGATGAACTGTCCATCGGCCAGCAACAGCGGGTCGCCGCCGCGCGCGCACTGATCGGCCAGCCGGAGCTGGTGATTGCCGACGAACCGACCTCGGCACTGGACTTCGACGCCCGCGAGGCCTTCCTGCAGTTGCTCTTCGCCGAATGCCGCGCTGCCGGCGCCAGCCTGCTGTTCGTCAGCCACGACCAGAGCCTGGCGCAGCTGTTCGACCGCAACCTGTCACTGGCCGAACTCAACCGCGCCGCCCGCCCACAGGAGGCCTGAGATGCATCTGATCCGCATCGCCCTGGCCAGCCTGGCCAACCGCCGCTTTACCGCCCTGCTCACGGTGTTCGCCATCGCCCTGTCGGTCTGCCTGCTGCTGGCCGTGGAGCGTGTACGCACCGAAGCGCGCGCCAGCTTCGCCAACACCATCAGCGGCACCGACCTGATCGTCGGCGCACGTTCGGGCAGCGTGAACCTGCTGCTCTACTCGGTGTTCCGCATCGGCAATGCCACCAACAACATCCGCTGGGACAGCTTCGAGCGCTTCGCCAATCACCGCCAGGTCAAGTGGGCCATCCCCATTTCCCTTGGTGACTCGCACCGCGGCTATCGAGTGATGGGCACCAGCACGGCCTATTTCGAGCATTACCGCTACGCCCGTAGCCAGGCGCTGCAACTGGCCGAAGGGCGTGCCTTCGCCGACGATCCATTCGAGGTAGTGCTCGGTGCGGAAGTGGCCCAAGCGCTGGGTTATGGCCTCGGCGAGAAAATCGTCCTGGCACACGGCGTCGCCACCATCAGCCTGGTCAAGCACGACGACAAGCCCTTCACCGTGGTGGGCATCCTCGAACGCACCGGCACACCGGTGGACCGTACGCTGCATATCTCTCTGGCCGGGATGGAGGCGCTGCATATCGACTGGCAGAACGGCATGCCGGCACGCGGCGCGGCGCAGATCAGCGCGGATCAGGCACGCGCCATGGATCTGCAACCGAAGCAGATCACCGCCTTCATGTTGGGCCTCAACAGCAAGATCGCCACGTTCAGCCTGCAGCGCGAGATCAATGAATTCCGCGGTGAGCCGCTGCTGGCCATTCTGCCCGGCGTCGCCCTGCAAGAGCTATGGAGCCTGATGGGCACCGCCGAGCAGGCGCTGTTCGTGGTCTCGCTGTTCGTCGTGCTGACCGGCCTGATCGGTATGCTTACGGCGATTCTCACCAGCCTCAACGAGCGCCGCCGGGAGATGGCGATCCTGCGCTCGGTGGGCGCACGCCCCTGGCATATCGCCAGCCTGCTGGTGCTGGAGGCCTTCGCTCTGGCATTGGCCGGCGTGGCTTTAGGTGTCGCGCTGCTCTATCTGGGCATCGCCGGCAGCCAGGGCTTCGTCCAGGCCAATTACGGCTTGTACCTGGCACTCAGTGCCCCGTCGAGCTACGAGTGGAAACTGCTGGGCAGCATCCTCGCCGCAGCGGTGGCGATGGGCAGCGTGCCAGCCTGGCGAGCCTATCGACAGTCACTGGCCGACGGTCTGTCGATTCGATTGTAAGAACCTGCCCCGAGCCTGTTGTGCGTCGGCGCGGCTGCCTCGCAAACAGGCTCGGGCGGCTCATTTACAGCTCGTAAACTGCGCGCCCTCACCTGTTCTTTGCCTTGCATTGGTCTAGTTCGCTAGCCCTTGAACAGGCTCTAAGCCGCGATTCGCCTGTACACTGTGCCGGCGAATCAATCCACTGAGGTAGCTCATGTCTCGCCCCATTCTCGCCACCCTGCTGCTGACCCTGGCACTGCCACTGGCTGCTGCTGATGTGCGCGAACTCACCTGGTCCGATCTGATTCCGCCCGATGCCCCACCGCAGGTCGTCGAGCCCGCGCCCATTCACGATCTCTCGCAACTGGCCGACGCCCTGGCCGAATCCGGCCCGGCCGCCATGCAGCAATCGCCGGCGGCGCCGGTGGTCAAGGGGCTCAATGGCCAGGCGGTGAAGTTGCCCGGTTATATCGTGCCATTGGACGTGACCGACGAAGGCCGCGTGGTGGAGTTCCTGCTGGTGCCTTACTTCGGCGCCTGCATTCACGTGCCGCCACCACCCTCGAACCAGATCGTCCACGTCACCAGCGAACTCGGCGTGCTGCTCGATGCGCTGTACCAGCCGTTCTGGGTGGAGGGGCCCCTGAAGGTCGAGCACGTCAGCAGCGAGCTGGCCGAGGTCGGTTACCAGATGGAAGCAGACAAGATCTACGCCTACGAACTGCCCGACAGCTGATCTTCGTAGGAGCGGTTTCAGCGCGAAAAGATTCGCGGATAACCCGCTAAAAATACCCCAAAGAAAAAGCCAGACATCGCGTCTGGCTTTTTTATATCGGTCAGCACTGTCGTCAGCCGCGACTGGCGACCCGATTCTCGCGCTCGAAGCGCAGTTCACTTTCCGCCCACTGCCGCCAGGAGCGCACCTTGGCTCGCTCGGCACCGCCACGTTCGGCACGCGCCAGCGCATCCAGACCAGCCTGCCAACGCGACTGTTCCAGCTCCAGCTGTGCAACATACAGCCAATGCTTGCCATTGCCGCTGCGCTCAGCCAGAGGACGCAGCACGCGCACCGCAGCAGAACGATCACGCGCCTGCCACCAGAACAGCCCCAAGCGTTCCTGACGCGCGGCGGTATTGGCCAGCAGACCGCTGTCGAGCATGCCGGCAAGCAGCTTGGCGCCCTGCCAGGGCTGGTCGGCAGCACCAGCCAGCAGCACCAGGTTGTCCAGCTCGGACTCGCTGAAACGCAGGCCCTTGCTATGCGCCGCACGCAGGGTCGCCAGCGCCTTGTCATTGCTGCCGGCCATCTGCTGCAGGCCAGCCAGCTGACGCCAGCCCTTGGCATCGTTCGGCTGGCGCGCCAGCAACTGGCGCTGCCAGCGCTCGGCCTGGGAATAACGTTTCAGATCGGCATTGGCACCCACAAGAAACTGCAGCCAGATGTCGGCGGCGTTGGGATTGGCCTGCACGTATCGCTCGGCCAGCGGCAACGCCTTGGCCGGCTGGTTCATGCCCTGATAGGCCTGCACCAGCATCTGCAGTACCTCCTCGGAGGCACTGCCCTGATTCGGCGCCAGCAACTCGACGACCTTGGCGTAGCGGCGCTCACCCAAGTTGAGCTTGGCCAGATTGAGGCGCTCGCCAGCCAGCATTTCATCGTCAAGCTTGCCGCTACGCACAGCCTTGTCCAGCCACTCGATGGCCTGACCATTGTTGCCGGCCGACCAGGCCACGTAAGCCTTGCTGCGCCAGACCAGAGCCTCCTCAAGACTGCCGCTCTTGGCCTGGACCTCATCCAGCGCGCGCCGCGCGGCGCTGTAATCGCCCTTTTGCTGCGCGCCTTGCGCCGCATTCAAAGCCTTGAACACGGCCGGGTCGATGGTCTGCTGTGCCATGCCGGGCAGGGCTGCGGCATTGAGCATCACGAGCAACAACCAACGGTACATGGTCAGCTCCTTTCCAGACGGAAGTAGAGGGTCTTCACCGCTTCGCGGTCCACCGCCAGGCCACCTTCGGTACGTGGCGCGAAGCGCCAGCGTGCCGCGGCGCGGCGTGCTTCGCGCTCGAAGACGTTACGCGGGTTGGCTTCCAGCACGCGGATGTTCTCCACATTGCCGGAGCGATTGATGGTGAAAGCCAGTTTGACGAAACCTTCGATGCCACGCTGCAGCGCATAACGCGGGTATTCCGGGCGCACGTCGTTGAGCGGCATGACTTCGCTCTCCATCCCGCCCATCTGCCCACCGGACTCGGCGGCCTGGCTCGGCGGTGTCGGCGCTGGAGCCCCCGGTGCAAGACCGGACAAGCTCGGCGCAGGCGCGCTGTTGACGGCGATACCACTGGCCAGGCTTGGCAGTTGGATGTCCAGCGCCGGCAGGTTGGCATTTGGCGTAGCCGTTTGCGGTGTCGGCGGCGTGGGTGGCTGCGGCGTTTGCGGCTGAGGTGGCTGCGGTGCCTGCTGACGGGTGCGGCTGGCGGTTTCGCTGGAGTTACCGTCCATGCGCACGAAGTTGGCCACGCTGACAGGGTCCTGACTTACCTTGGCGCTCGGTGGCGCGACCATGTAAAGCATCAGGGCGAACAGCCCCAGGGCCATCAGGCAGGCACCGAGAAAAGACAGCGGCAGACGCATCAATTGACTCCGCTGCCGGCGGCCAGGGCGACATCCTGCACGCCAGCCAGGCGCGCCTGATCCATCACCTGGACGACAAGGCCGGTACGCGCATCCTGGTCGGCCTGCACCACCACCGCGCCATCGGGCTGGTCGACCCGCATGCGCTCGACATGTGCACGCACGCTGCGGATATCCACTGGCTGCTTGTCCATCCAGATCTGCCCGTCGGCGGTGACGGCGATGAGGATATTGCCCTTGTCCTGCGGGCTGGCGGTTTCCGCCTGCGGACGCTGCACCTCGACGCCGGACTCACGAATGAAGGAGCTGGTGACGATGAAGAAGATCAGCATGATGAAGACCACGTCGAGCATCGGTGTGAGGTCGATGCCGGTATCTTCGTCCTGCTGGTGGTGACGACGCATTCTCATGTTGGGCGATCTCAGTCGTGACGCAGCTGGTCGGCCAGCCGCTCGATGGCCTGGCTGGCTTCGCGTTCGAGGCGCGCCAGGCTGAACAATCCAGGAATGGCCAGAACCATGCCGGCCATGGTCGGCAGGGTCGCCTGCCACACGCCTGCGGCCATGCCGCGTGGGTTACCGGCACCGTTGAGGGCGAGCACATCGAACACGGCGATCATGCCAAGTACGGTACCCAGCAGGCCCAGCAACGGATACAGCGCCACCAGGGTCTTGCCCAGGCGCAACGGCGCCGCCAGTTGCTGACGCGCCTGCGCCAGCCAGGCCAGACGAACGGCGCGCTGCCAGTTGCCGTTGTCATCGGCGAGTACCTGCTGCCAGGCCTCTCGACGTTCCTGCACCCAGCGCGGAAAAATTCGGCGCATGTACCAGAAGCGCTCGAACACCAAGGTCCAGAACACCACGCAGAGCACCGCCAGCGCCCACATCACCACGCCGCCGGCGCTCATGAAGTCGAGCAGTGCATGGGCACTGTCGACCGCACGCAGCCAGAAGGCGAACAGATCAGTCACGGCGTGGCGCTCCCGACAGGTGCAGGGCGATCAGGCCAGCGCTCTGCTGCTCCAGAATCTGGATCAGGCCCTTGCTGCGGCTTGCCAGCAGGCTGTGCAGGAACAGCAGCGGAATGGCTACCACCAGGCCCAGCACGGTGGTCACCAGCGCCTGGGAGATACCGTCGGCCATCAGGCGCGAATCGCCGCCACCGCTCTGAGTGATGGCCTGGAAGGTCACGATCATGCCGGTCACGGTCCCCAGCAGGCCGAGCAGCGGTGCAACGGCAGCCAGCAGCTTGAGCAGGCCCTGGCCTTTTTCCAGCGGCGGTGTTTCCTGCAGGATCGCTTCGTCGAGCTTCAGCTCCAGAGTTTCCAGGTCAGCCAGTTGCGGCTTGGCGCCCAGCACACCGATCACACGGCCCAGCGGGTTGTCGCCGCGCGGCGCACTGAGGTCATGCATCTGCGCCTTGACGCCGCTACCAACGCGAGCCAGGTAGACCATGCGCCACACAGCGAGAAGCAGGCCGAAAGCACCCAGCACGACGATTACCCAACCGACCAGACCACCCTGCTGCAGACGGTCCCACAGGGTCGGCTGCTGCTGCAGCTGCGCCAGCAGGCTGCCACGGCTCGGATCGATGGGCAGCGTGGCGAGCGCATCGGTGCTGCTCAGGTAGTCCTTGACCTGACCCAGGCCGGACGGCTGACGCGGCGGCGCCACCAGTTGCCCGGCATCGGCGTCGTAACGCAGGAAGGCATCCTCGCCATACACGGCGAAGGCACCGACACGCAGCACCTGCTGCTCCTGACGCGAACCATCGGCATTCACCACCGGCAGCTGCAGGCGTTCGATACGGCCGCTGGCAGCCAGGTCTTCGAACAGCAGCATCCAGTAGCCGTCGAGATCGTCGGCGGACGGCAGCGAGCGGCTTTCGGCCAGCGCCTTGAGGCGCTTCAGACGCTCCGGGTACTGGGCGTTGAGCAGGCTGTCCTGCCATTGACCGGCGACATCACCCGCGCTCTGGCGCACCACGCCAAACAGTTCACCGAGGTGACCAACGCGCTGCGCCAGCAGTTTTTCCTGCTCGGCCAGCTCGGCCTCCTGCCGGTCGAACTCGGCCTTGAGGCGCTCGCTCTCGGCTTTCTGGGTATTCAGCGCGGAACGCGCGGCAGCCAGCAACTGCGCCTGCTCGCTACGCTTGGCGAGAAACGCCTGTTCGCGCTCCTGCATGGCGCTGACTTCGGCAGCGCGCTCGCTACGGATGCGCTGCAGCAGTTGATCGGGGTTGAGGGTTTCGGCCACGGCGGCCAGTGCCGGCAACAGGCTGAGCGCCAATACGGCTACAACACGACGACTCATTGTGCGGCCTCCTCGGCCAAGGTCTTGATCGGCAGGGACAGCACGGCAGGCGCCTGTTGCTGACGGGCGATGGCGATAGCCTGGGTCAGCGGACGACGTGCGCTGCCGTCGAGCACTTCCCAGGCCTTGGTTTGCGGGTTCCACCAGCCGCTCTCATGGGCATCGAGGGTCTGGTAATAGAGCATGCTGCGGCCAAGGCGCAGGAACTCGACGCTGCGCGAATCACCGTCGCCCTGGTTCAGTTCGCCACGCCAGGCTTCGAGCGTGCGGCCATAGTCGCTCTCGATCTGATAGGCCTCGAGGATGCGGCGATATTTGTCGGCCAGGCTGACATCGGCGCGCGGCAGCAGGTCTTGCAGCTGAGCCAGACGGTCTTCACGTTCCTCGGGCAGGAAGGGTAGATCGGCGGCAATGAACTCACCCAGCACTTCGACCATCTTGACCATCTGCGGACTTACCGCTTCCTGGGTACGTTCGATGCCATCGAGCTGCTTCTGATAGCTGGTCAGCTCCTGACGCTGGGCTTCGACCAGATCACGAAGCTGACTGTTATAACCTTTCAAAGCCTCAGCCTGCTGCAGGGCATTTCGGTACTCGGTCAGCATCTCACGACTGGCGTCATCCAGTTGCTCGACACGGTCCTGCGAGGCTTTAGCCTCGGCGGCCAGGCGCTGGCTTTCATCCAGTGCGGCATCCAGCGGCGCAGCAGCCAGCGAGCCGCTGGCCAACATCAGGGCCACAGCCAGGGAACGGAGGGGGAAGCGATTCATGCGCAGAGGGTCCTCAACAGACAGGCTTGCTTCAAAAAGAGAAACATTATCATCTAGAGATGCATTTGAAGCAATGGACAAAACACCGCAGCAGAGCCCGTCGATCTATTGAGCCAGGTCAAAAAGTGGATTGTTGCTTGGCTTAGCATTGATTCCAGCCAAGACACACAACCGACTCGAACTGGAGTTCGCTATGTACAAGTCACTGTTCACTGCCTCACTGCTGGCCCTGGCCGTCGCCGCCCCCATTGCTCAGGCCCACCAGGCCGGCGACATCCTCATCCGCGCCGGGGCCATCACCGTCAACCCGGAGGCCGACTCCTCCAGCGTCAAGGTCGATCGCGGTGGCCTCGCCGGTGCCAACCTCGGCGGAAAGGCAACCATGAGCAGTGACACCCAGCTGGGCCTGAACTTCGCCTATATGCTCACCGACAATCTGGGCATCGAGTTGCTGGCGGCAACGCCGTTCGAGCATGATGTGAAGATCAAGGGCACCGTCCTCGATGCAGCCAATGGCAAGCTGGGTACCCTCAAGCATCTGCCGCCGACTCTGAGCCTTGTGTATTACCCACTAGACGCCAAGTCAGCCTTCCAGCCCTATGTCGGAGCAGGCATCAACTACACCTGGATTTTCGACGAGCACGTCGGCAGCGCCGCCAGCGCCAACGGCTTCGACAACTTCCGCGCCAAGAACTCCTGGGGCCTGGCCTGGCAGGTGGGTGCCGACTACATGCTGACCGACAGCCTGATGCTCAACGCCCAAGTGCGTTACATCGACATCGACACTACTGCCTATGTCGACAACAATGCCCTCGGTGTTCGCGCGAAGGTCGATGTGGACGTCGACCCCTTCGTCTACATGGTCGGCCTGGGCTACAAGTTCTGACAGCCCTCGCAGAAACGAAAAAGCCGGCGAAAGCCGGCTTTTTCATGTGCCCGATTCACTGTTCGAGCAACTGACGTAACCCTTCACGCAGAGGCGTTTGCGGCGGCATACGGTAATGAGCCTGCAAACGCGTATTGTCGGCACGAGAGTGACGGATGTCGCCAGCTCGTGCAGGCGAGTAGGTGACTTGCGGCAAGCCCGTGCAAAGCGCACCGATCTCCGCCAGCAGCTGATTGAGGCTTACCGCCTGGTTCCAGCCGACATTGACCGGCTGCTCGACGAACTCACCCAGCAGCCCCTGCAGCAGCAGCTCGATCAAATCGCCAATATAGAAAAAATCCCGGGTCTGCTCGCCATCGCCGAAGACGCTGATCGGTAGCCCCCGCTGTGCCCGCTGGGTGAAGATGCTGATCACCCCAGAATAAGGCGAGGATGGATCCTGGCGCGGCCCGAAGACATTGAAGAAACGGAACACCGCCGGCTCCAGCGCATGCTGGCGGCGATAGAAATCCAGATAGTGCTCACTGGCGAGCTTGTCCGCCGCATAGGGCGTCAACGGCGCCTTGGCAGTGGTCTCATCGATCGCCACGCCTTCACCGTTGTTGCCATAGATCGCTGCGCTGGAGGCATAGACCACACGCCGCACACCATGTCGGCGCATCGCTTCGCAGACATTCAGAGTGCCGATGAAGTTGCTCTGATGCGTCGCTACGGGGTCGTCCACCGAAGCCTGCACCGAAGCCACCGCAGCCAGATGCGCAACAGCCGAACAACCCGCTACCGCGCGGGCAACCACCTCGACATCAGCGACATCGCCCTCGATGAAGCACAAACGCGGATTATCCAGCGGCAGATTGCTGCGCTTGCCCATGGACAGGTTGTCCAGCACACGCACGCCGTGGCCGGCAGCCAGCAAGGCATCGACCAGATGCGAGCCAATGAAGCCGGCGCCGCCGGTTACGAGAATTTCAGCCATGACGATAATAACGGTCCAGCAGGCTCGGCAGACCGGAGCGCCAGGCGCGTGGTTTGATGCCGAAGGTGTGAAGAATCTTCTTGCAGGCCAGTACGGCGTGCTGCGGTTCGTCGGCAGTATCCGGGCGAGCGGCGTGCGCCTGAGGGGCGACATCCTCGACCAGGTTGCTGCGATAGTGACGCGCCTCGCTCAGTACCGCCTGCCCCAGGCTCAGCGACGTGCTGGCCTCGTGGCCACCGTAATGGTAGGTCCCCCACAAGGGCGACTCGCAGTCCAGCTGCTTGAGCACCGCCAGAATCACCCGCGCGGCATCGTCCACCAGCGTGGGATTACCGCGCCGATCATCGGCGAGATACAGCGCATCATCGCGCTCGGCCCGCTGTAGAAATCGCCCCAGCAACCCTTCTCGACTGTCATCGAGCAACCAGCCGAAGCGCAGTAACACATGACGCGGACAGATCGCACGCACGCTCTGCTCCAGTCGCCACAACGCCTGCCCCCGCAGCCCCAGAGGCACCGGCTCTTCCTTTTCGCTGTAGGCGGTGACCCGCGAACCATCGAACACGCGATAGCTGGAAGGCTGCAACAGTACGATGGAGTGGTGCTGGCACAATTCGGCCAGGCGCTCCACGGCGCGCTCCTGGGTTTGCAGACGCGACTCGACCACCGACTCGGCCTGAAACCAGTCGAAGTAATAGGCCAGGTTGATCAGCGCATCCGGGCGGGTATCGTCGAGCAACTCAGTCAGGCTGGCAGCATCCCAACCCTCTTCCGGCGGGCGTGGCGCAAGGAAGCCGATGTCTTCCTCGGCGCCAAGACGGATCAGCGCTTGCCCCAGGGCACTACCGCCGCCCAGCAGCATCAGGCGCATACGCATGGTGGTTCGGGTGACTCCAGAATTGTTCTGCCTACCGGTGTGGCGGCGATGATGGCCGATATTCTGCTGGTTTTACCCGGTGTCGTCACCCTGCAATAACGCGCGGCTGCGGATCGGCAACACGTTCGCCTGCCTGATCGAAGGCCTGCTGCGCACGGGCGATCTCGGCGACATTGCGTTCCACCCAATGGTCTATGGCACGAATCGGCTCACTGAGCGAATGCCCCAGCGGCGTCAACGAGTACTCCACTCGCGGTGGCACCTCAGCGTAGGCCTGACGTACGACCAGACCGAAGCGCTCCAGGCGGCGAATCGTCTGAATCAGCATCTTCTCCGAGATGCCCTCGACACGGCGACGCAACTCGGCGGTGCGCAAGGTGCCGCCATGCGCCAGCGCGTGGATCAACAGCAGCGACCACTTGTCCGCGATCACTGCCAGTACATGGCGTGCCGGGCAGACACCACTGAAGACATTGCCTGGGCGAACGTCATCGGACATCGAGGCGACTCCAAAACTTACCAATAGGTAGGTACTTGCTCAAAGGAAAGCGAAGAGTAAGCTCTTTCGCGTCCATCCTCCACCACGAATAAGGAATCTCGCATGAAGCTGTACTACAAAGCTGGCGCCTGCTCGCTCTCGCCGCACATCGCGCTACGCGAAGCCGGCCTGCCGTTCGAACTGGAAGCGGTCGACCTGAAGACCAAACTCACCGCCTCGGGCGAAGACTTCATCCGGATCAACGGCAAGGGCTACATCCCCGCCCTGCAGTTGGACAACGGCAAGGTGCTAACCGAAGGCGCGGCCATCGTGCAGTACATCGCCGACCTCAAGCCCGAAAGCGGCCTGGCCCCGGCCAACGGCAGCGAAGCACGCTACGAACTGCAGAGCTGGCTCAGCTTCATCTCCAGCGAACTGCACAAGCCCTTCGGCAGCATGTTCAACCCGGCGCAGAGCGCAGACTGGAAAGCCGCCGCCCAGGCGCTGCTGAGCAAGCGCCTCGACTGGCTCGTCACCGAACTCGGCGAACGCGAGTTCCTGCTCGGTGACCGCTTCACCGTGGCCGACGGCTACCTGTTCACCGTTCTGGGCTGGGCCGGCATGGTCGGTTTCTCTCTTGATCCCTGGCCGAGCCTGCAGGCCTACCACGCCCGAATCGGCGCGCGCCCGAAGGTGATCGAAGCACTCAAGGCCGAAGGCCTGATCTGAAGTCCAAAGAAAAACCCCGAGGCTAGCTCGGGGTTTTCGGATCAGCTCGGTATCACGCGATTAGAACGGAATATCGTCGTCGAAGCTGTCGTAGTCAGGCGCTGGCTGGGCCTGCTGCGGAGCCGGACGCTCCTGACGCGGCGCCTGTTGCGGTTCACGCTGCGGGGCCGGACGCGACTGGCGCGGCGCGCCGCCTTCATCACCGCTAGGACGACCGCCCAGCAGCTGCATGGTGCCCTGCATGTCGACGATGATCTCGGTGGTGTAGCGCTTGATGCCGTCCTTTTCCCACTCGCGGGTCTGCAGCTTGCCCTCGATGTACACCTGCGAACCCTTGCGCAGGTATTCGCCGGCGATCTCGGCGACCTTGCCGAACAGGGCAACGCGGTGCCATTCGGTCTTCTCGACCTTCTGCCCGGTCTGCTTGTCGGTCCACTGCTCGCTGGTGGCCAGGCTCAGGTTGGTTACCGCGTTGCCGCTGGGCAGGTAGCGTGTTTCCGGGTCCTGGCCGCAGGTGCCGACCAGAATGACTTTGTTAACCCCACGGGCCATAACGTTCTCCTAGACTCGGCACGTCGCTGGCGCCGATACGATCAGGCTTTCCAGCGTCGTGCGATCCACTTGTTGGGTATCGACTTTGATATAGATGGCCGCTTCGTCGACCACCACCACGGCGTCCGCCACTCCAGGCGTCGCCTTGAGGCGTTCGACCAGTCCAACATCAGCCAGTGCCGCGGCATCGAGCGGCAGACGCAAACTGGTCACATACGGCGGTTCGCGCATAGTAACAGCAATGGCCAGCCAAATCGCACAGAGCACGGCGCAGCCGATGAAGACACCATTCAGCCCCACATGCTGGTACAGCCAGCCACCGAGAATGCCGCCCAGCGCAGCACCAAGGAACTGACTGGTGGAATAGACCCCCATCGCGGTGCCCTTGCCACCGGCCGGCGCCACCTTGCTGACCAGCGACGGCAGCGAGGCCTCGAGCAAGTTGAAGGCAGTGAAGAACACCACGATACCCAGCACCAGCGCGCGTAGACCACTGCCGAAAAGAGCGAAGTAAAGCTCGCATAGCAGCAACACCGACACGGCCCCGAGCAGTACGCGTTTCATCTGGCGCTTTTTCTCGCCGTAGATGATGAACGGCACCATGCCGAAGAAACCGATCAACAGCGCGGTGAGGTAGACCCACCAGTGTTCTTCCTTGACCAACCCGCCCTGCTCCACCAGCGCCAGCGGCAAGGCCACGAAACTAGCCATGAGTACCGCATGCAAGGCCAGGATGGCAAAGTCCAGGCGCAGCAGGTCGCCATGCTTGAGGGTCGGCCACAAGGCCTGCGCCGCCACGCCGGACTCGCGGTGCTGCAGCGGCCCGGCATCCTTCGGCACGATACCGGCGACGATCAGGATACCGAGCAGCGCCATCGCCCCGGTGGCCCAGAACAGCCCGGACAGGCCGAAGGCTCGTGTCAGCAGCGGGCCGACCACCATGGCCACGGCGAACGACAGGCCGATACTCATGCCGATCATGGCCATGGCCTTGGTCCGATGCTGCTCACGGGTCAGGTCCGAGAGCAACGCCATCACCGCCGCGGAAATCGCCCCGGCGCCCTGCAGCACGCGCCCGGCGATCACACCCCAGATCGAGTCGGCATTGGCTGCCAGCACGCTGCCGGCGGCGAAGATCAACAGGCCGACGTAGATAACCGGACGTCGGCCGATGCGGTCACTGATGATGCCGAAGGGAATTTGCAGCACGGCCTGGGTCAAACCATAGGCACCGATGGCCAGGCCGATCAGCGCCGGCGTACTGCCGGTCAGATCCATGCCGTAGGTGGCCAGCACGGGCAGCACCATGAACATGCCCAGCATACGAAACGCGAACACCATGGCCAGGCCGCCGGCCGCGCGGGTCTCGCTACTACTCATGCGCTCGCTGTGCGGATCGTGCATCGAATAAACCCTGAGGAAATCAGCCGGCGATTCTAGCAGCCGGCGTCGTTTCGGCACAGGCGCACACTTTGCCGCAGGGTAGCGGCAAGCCCTATACTCGACCGTTTCCGCCCGCCCAGCGAGGCCCGTTGCAAGCCGCCAGCGTTTGATGCGGCAGAGGCAACGCAGACAGCTTTCAGAGGTTCCCTAAGTGGACAAAATCCTGATTCGTGGGGCACGTACCCACAACCTCAAGAACATCGACCTGACCCTGCCGCGCGACAAGCTGATCGTGATCACCGGCCTGTCCGGTTCCGGCAAGTCCTCGCTGGCGTTCGACACGCTCTACGCCGAGGGCCAGCGCCGTTACGTCGAATCGCTATCGGCCTACGCCCGGCAGTTCCTGTCGATGATGGAAAAGCCCGACGTCGACACCATCGAAGGCCTCTCCCCGGCGATTTCCATCGAGCAGAAGTCCACCTCGCACAACCCACGCTCGACGGTGGGCACCATCACCGAGATCTACGACTACCTGCGCCTGCTCTATGCTCGTGTCGGCACGCCGCGCTGCCCGGATCACGACGTACCGCTGGAGGCGCAGACCGTCAGCCAGATGGTCGATCAGGTGCTGGCCCTGCCTGAAGGTCGCAAGCTGATGTTGCTGGCGCCCGTCGTGCGCGAGCGCAAGGGCGAGCATCTGTCGGTGTTTGAAGAGCTGCGCGCCCAGGGCTTCGTCCGCGCCCGGGTCAACGGCAAGCTGCATGAGCTGGACGAGCTGCCCAAGCTGGATAAACAGAAGAAGCATTCCATCGATGTAGTGGTGGATCGCTTCAAGGTGCGCGAAGACCTGCAGCAGCGTCTGGCCGAATCCTTCGAGACCGCGCTCGGCCTGGCCGACGGCATCGCCCTGATCGCCCCCATGGATGATGAAGAAGGCGAAGAGATCATCTTCTCCGCGCGCTTCGCCTGTCCGCATTGCGGCCACTCGATCAGCGAACTGGAGCCCAAGCTGTTCTCCTTCAACAACCCGGCCGGCGCCTGCCCCACCTGCGACGGTCTGGGCGTGAAGCAGTTCTTCGATGCCAAGCGCCTTGTCAACGGCGAGCTGACCCTGGCCGAAGGCGCCATCCGCGGCTGGGACCGACGCAACGTCTACTACTTCCAGATGCTCGGGTCACTGTCCAGCCACTATGGCTTCAGCCTGGAAGAGCCGTTCGACGAGCTGGCTGCGGAGCACCAGAAGGTGATCCTGTTCGGTAGCGGCACGCAGAGCGTCGATTTCAAGTACCTCAACGACCGCGGCGACATCGTCAAGCGCTCGCATCCCTTCGAGGGCATCATCCCCAACCTCGAGCGCCGCTACCGCGAGACCGAGTCGGCCAGCGTGCGCGAGGAACTGGCCAAGTTCCTCAGCACCCAGCCCTGCCCCGACTGCCGCGGTACGCGCCTGCGCCGCGAGGCGAGGCATGTCTGGGTTGGCGAGAAGACCCTGCCGGCGGTCACCGGCCTGCCGGTGGGCGACGCCTGCGATTACTTCGGCGAACTGCACCTGACCGGCCGCCGTGGCGAGATCGCCGAGAAGATCCTCAAGGAAATCCGCGAGCGCCTGCAGTTCCTGGTCAACGTCGGCCTCGACTACCTGACCCTCGATCGCAGTGCCGACACCCTGTCCGGCGGAGAGGCGCAGCGCATACGCCTGGCCAGCCAGATCGGCGCCGGCCTGGTCGGCGTCATGTACATCCTCGACGAGCCGTCCATCGGCCTGCACCAGCGCGACAACGAGCGGCTGCTGGCCACCCTCACCCACCTGCGCAATCTGGGCAATACGGTGATAGTGGTCGAGCACGACGAGGACGCCATCCGCCTGGCCGACTACGTGGTGGACATCGGCCCCGGTGCAGGCGTGCACGGCGGACGGATCGTCTCGCAAGGCACCCCCGACCAAGTGATGGCCGATCCCGAGTCGCTGACCGGCAGCTACCTGTCCGGGCGCAAGAAGATCCAGTACCCGGCCAACCGCACGCCGCGCGACAAGAAGAAGTCGTTGAAGCTCAAGGGCGCACGCGGCAACAACCTGCGCAAGGTCGACCTGGAGATTCCGGTCGGTCTGCTCACCTGCGTCACCGGCGTGTCCGGCTCGGGCAAGTCGACGCTGATCAACAACACCCTGTTCCCCATCACCGCCACCGCGCTCAACGGCGCCACCAGCCTGGAGGCCGCGCCCTACGACTCGTTCGACGGTCTGCAGCATCTTGACAAGGTCGTGGACATCGACCAGAGCCCGATCGGTCGCACGCCGCGCTCCAACCCGGCCACCTACACCGGTCTGTTCACGCCGATCCGCGAGCTGTTCGCCGGCGTGCCGGAGTCGCGCTCGCGCGGTTACGGCCCGGGCCGCTTCAGCTTCAACGTCAAGGGTGGGCGCTGCGAGGCCTGCCAGGGCGACGGCGTGATCAAGGTGGAAATGCACTTCCTGCCGGACATCTACGTGCCCTGCGACGTGTGCAAGGGCAAGCGCTACAACCGCGAAACCCTGGAAGTGAAGTACAAGGGCAAGAGCATCACCGAAGTGCTGGACATGACCATCGAGGATGCCCGCGCCTTCTTCGACGCCGTGCCGGCTATCGCCCGCAAGCTGCAGACGCTGATGGACGTCGGCCTGTCTTATATCAAGCTTGGCCAATCGGCGACCACCCTGTCCGGCGGCGAGGCGCAGCGGGTCAAGCTAAGCCGCGAGCTGAGCAAGCGCGACACCGGCAAGACCCTGTACATCCTCGACGAGCCGACCACCGGCCTGCACTTCGCCGATATCCAGCAACTGCTCGACGTGCTGCACCGCCTGCGCGACCACGGCAACACCGTGGTGGTGATCGAGCACAACCTGGACGTGATCAAGACCGCCGACTGGCTGGTGGATCTCGGCCCGGAAGGCGGTTCCAAGGGCGGCATGATCATCGCAACCGGCACCCCGGAAGAAGTGGCCGCCAACCCGGCTTCGCACACTGGGCACTTCCTCAAGCCGCTGCTGGAACGCGACCGCGCCTGAAACGAAAGAGCCCCGCACATGCGGGGCTCTTTTTTGGACAAGTCAACTTACATCTGGCTTTGCAGGTACTTCTCCAGCCCCAGCTTGTCGATTAGCTGCAGCTGAATCTCCAGCCAATAGGCGTGGTCTTCCTCGGTATCCTTGAGCTGTGCCAGGAGGATGTCGCGAGTCTGGTAATCCTGATGCTTCTCGCACAGTTCAATACCCTTGCTCAGGGCCGCGCGCACCTCGTATTCCAGGGCTAGGTCGAGCTTCAGCGCCTCAGGCACGGTCTGGCCGAAGGTGAAGGCGTTGGGCACCATGTCCGGCACACCCTCGAGGAAGATGATGCGCTTGAGCAGCGCATCGGCGTGCTGGGTTTCCTCCTCCATCTCATGGTTGATGCGCTCGTAGAGCTTGCTGAAGCCCCAGTCCTCATACAGCCGCGAATGGATGAAATACTGGTCACGCGCGGCCAGCTCGCCCTTGAGCAGATGCTTGAGATAGTCGACGACTTCGGTATGGCCTTTCATGCCGGGCATTCCTTGTAGCATTCATGAACAGGTGGCAATGCTCCGCCTGCCGCAGGGTTCGGTCAAGCAAAAGCACAACGCCTCAGCGAGGGAGGCGTTGCGGTTTGCTGACGCACCAGCGATGCGTCCGTCAGCCTCAGGCCAGATCGAAACGATCCAGGTTCATCACCTTGGTCCAGGCGGCGACGAAGTCCTTGACCAGCTTCTCCTTGCCGTCGGCACTGGCATACACCTCGGCGTAAGCGCGCAGGATGGAGTTCGAGCCGAACACCAGATCGTTGCGTGTGGCGGTGTACTTCACCTGACCATCCTTGCGCGTACGCCCCTCGAAGACTTCATTACTGTCATCGGTGGCCTTCCACACGGTGCCCATGTCCAGCAGATTAACGAAGAAGTCGTTGGACAGCACGCCGACCTTGTCGGTGAACACTCCATGCTGGCTACCGTCATGGTTGGCGCCTAGTACACGCAGACCACCGACCAGCGCAGTCAACTCCGGCGCGGTCAGGGTGAGCATCTGCGCCTTGTCCACCAGCATCGTTTCGGTAGGTACACCCAGGTTGCCTTTGCTGTAGTTGCGGAAACCATCGGCAGCCGGCTCCAGCACATCGAAGGACTCGACATCGGTCTGATCCTGACGCGCATCGACACGGCCAGCAGCGAACGGCACATCCACCGCCACACCAGCCGCCTTGGCCGCCAACTCGACGCCGACATTGCCGGCCAGCACGATCACATCGGCCAGCGACGCCTTGCCCGAAGCCTGCTGGATATCGACCAGCTTCGGCAGCACCGTCATAGCACGCCGGTTGACCGCCCAATCCTTCTGCGGTGCCAATGCCAGACGCGCACCGTTGGCGCCGCCGCGCTTGTCGCCGCCGCGGAAGGTCGAAGCCGAGGCCCAGGCCACGGACACCAGATCACCAACCGACAGACCGGACGCCGCAATCTTCGCCTTCAGGTCAGCGATGTCGGCAGCAGTCGGGTTGTGGGTGGCAGCCGGCAGCGGGTCTTGCCAGATCAGGTCCTCTTTCGGCACTTCCGGGCCCAGGTAGCGAGCTTTCGGCCCCATGTCACGGTGAGTCAGCTTGTACCAGGCACGCGCGAACGCATCGGCGAAGGCCTGCGGATCTTCGTAGAAGCGCTTGGAGATCTTGCCGAACTCGGGGTCGAAGCGAAGAGTCAGGTCGGTGGTGAGCATGGTCGGCTTATGGAACTTGCCCGGCACATGGGCGTCCGGGATGATCTCCGGCGCGTCCTTGGCCACCCACTGCTTGGCACCGGCAGGCGACTTGGTCAGCTCCCACTCGAACTTGAACAGGTTCTCGAAGAAGTTGTTGCTCCACAGCGCCGGCGTCTTTGTCCAGGTGACTTCCAGGCCGCTGGAAACGGTGTCCTTGCCGAAACCGCTGCCGAAGTTGCTGGCCCAGCCCAGGCCCTGAGCTTCGATCGGTGCAGCTTCCGGTTCCGGCCCCTTGTGTGACTCAGGCGCCGCACCGTGACATTTGCCAAAGGTATGGCCGCCAGCGATCAACGCGACGATCTCCTCGTCATCCATCGCCATGCGGTAGAAGGTGGCGCGGATGTCCTTGGCCGCGGCAAGGTAATCGCCACTGGCGTTCGGGCCCTCCGGGTTCACGTAGATCAGGCCCATGTGGGTAGCGCCGAAGGGAGCGGTTAGCTCACGCTCATTGTTGACGCGCTTGGGGTCGACGCCCAGCCAGGCAACCTCGGCGCCCCAGTTGACGTCCTGATCCGGTTCCCAGACGTCCTCACGACCGGCTCCGAAGCCGAAGGTGCGAAAGCCCATGGACTCCAGCGCAACGTTGCCGGCGAGGATGTACAGGTCCGCCCAGGAAATGGACTGGCCATACTTCTGCTTGATCGGCCACAGCAGGCGGCGCGATTTGTCGATGTTGACGTTGTCCGGCCAGGAGTTCAGCGGAGCGAAACGCTGCTGGCCACGACCACCACCGCCGCGACCGTCGGTAGTGCGGTAGGTGCCGGCTGAGTGCCAGGCCATGCGGATGAACTGTGGGCCGTAGTGACCGAAATCGGCGGGCCACCAGTCCTGACTATCGGTCATCAACCGAACCAGGTCGGCCTTGAGGGCCTTGTAATCGAGTTTCTTGAAGGCTTCGGCGTAGTTGAACTGCTCGCCCAGGGGGTTGGATCGGTCGGAATGCTGATTCAGCAGGTCCACACGCAGCTGGTTCGGCCACCAATCCTTGTTGGTCGTACCGCCACCCGCAACGTGGTTGAACGGACATTTACCTTGGTTCGACATGCTTCTCTCCTTCTCCTCATCGGGTCAGTCGCAGCCTGTGCGACCAACGATGGAACAAGCCTAGACTCGCTTCGCTTGGCGAACCAATTCATCGAGCGTAACGGCTCGATAGTTAATTTCTTTCGTGAGCCCAAACCGCATGCCGAGGCCAGATTCTGCCGATATACGCGCCGGCCCCGGCACCCGAATCGGTAAATTTCAGGCAACAAAAAACCGGGCACTAGGCCCGGTTTCTTGTACAACCAGCAATTTACTCGGCAGCTTCTACCGAACCGCCGACCGGACGGTCGACCAGTTCAACGTAAGCCATCGGAGCGTTGTCGCCAGCGCGGAAGCCGCACTTGAGGATGCGCAGGTAGCCGCCGTTACGGGTGGCGTAGCGCTTGCCCAGATCGTTGAACAGTTTGCCAACGATGGCTTTCGAACGGGTACGGTCGAAGGCCAGACGACGGTTAGCAACGCTGTCTTCCTTGGCCAGGGTGATCAGCGGCTCGGCAACGCGACGCAGTTCCTTGGCTTTCGGCAGGGTAGTTTTGATCAGCTCGTGCTCGAACAGCGAGACCGCCATGTTCTGGAACATGGCCTTGCGGTGAGCGCTGGTGCGGCTGAGGTGACGGCCACTTTTACGATGACGCATGGTTCAATTCCTTACCAAACTTGTTCGTTCGGTGATGATGACGATCAGGCAGTGGCCTTATCGTCTTTCTTCAGACTTGCCGGCGGCCAGTTGTCGAGGCGCATACCGAGGGACAGACCGCGAGAAGCCAGAACATCCTTGATTTCGGTCAGGGATTTCTTGCCCAAGTTCGGGGTTTTGAGCAGCTCTACTTCGGTGCGCTGAATCAGGTCACCAATGTAGTAGATGTTCTCTGCCTTGAGGCAGTTGGCCGAACGTACGGTCAGTTCCAGGTCATCGACAGGACGCAGCAGGATCGGATCGATCTCGTCTTCCTGCTCGACCACCACCGGCTCGCTGTCACCTTTGAGATCGACGAACGCGGCCAACTGCTGTTGCAGGATGGTCGCAGCACGACGGATGGCCTCTTCAGGGTCCAGGGTACCGTTGGTTTCCAGGTCGATAACCAGTTTGTCCAGGTTGGTGCGCTGCTCGACACGGGCGTTTTCCACCACGTAAGCAACCCGACGCACAGGGCTGAACGAAGCATCCAGCTGCAAGCGACCAATGCTGCGGCTTTCATCTTCGTCGCTCTGACGAGCGTCGGCCGGCTCATAGCCGCGACCACGAGCTACGGTGAGCTTCATGTTCAGCGAGCCATTGGCGGCCAGGTTGGCGATGACGTGGTCGCCATTGACGATTTCGACATCGTGATCCAGCTGAATATCGGCAGCGGTAACGACGCCCGGGCCCTTCTTAGCCAGAGTCAGGGTCACTTCGTCACGGCCGTGCAGCTTGATAGCCAGACCTTTCAGGTTGAGCAGGATCTCGATGACATCTTCCTGCACACCTTCGATCGCGGAGTACTCGTGGAGTACACCGTCGATCTCGGCCTCGACTACTGCACAGCCAGGCATGGAGGACAACAGGATGCGACGCAGCGCGTTGCCCAGGGTATGGCCGAAACCACGCTCGAGAGGCTCGAGGGTGATCTTGGCGCGGGTCGGACTGACCTCCTGCACATCGATGTGACGGGGGGTCAGGAACTCATTTACCGAAATCTGCATGGATGCACCTATTTTCTAGCCCTTACTTGGAGTAGAGCTCGACAATCAGGCTCTCGTTGATGTCAGCGGACAGATCGCTACGAGCCGGTACGTTCTTGAACACACCAGACTTCTTCTCAGCGTCTACTTCTACCCACTCAACACGGCCGCGCTGGGCGCAGAGCTCGAGAGCCTGAGCGATGCGCAGCTGGTTCTTCGATTTCTCGCGAACAGCAACGACGTCGCCAGCTTTAACCTGGTAGGACGGTACGTTTACGGTCTGACCGTTGACGCTGATTGCTTTGTGCGAAACCAGCTGACGGGATTCGGCGCGGGTAGCACCATAGCCCATACGGTAAACCACGTTATCCAGACGGCACTCCAGCAGTTGCAGCAGGTTTTCGCCGGTGGCGCCCTTCTGGCTGGCAGCTTGCTTGTAGTAACCGCTGAACTGACGCTCCAGAACGCCGTAGATACGACGGACTTTCTGCTTCTCACGCAGCTGGGTGCCGTAGTCGGATTGACGACCGCGACGCTGACCGTGAATACCGGGAGCTGCTTCAATGTTGCACTTAGATTCAAGCGCGCGAACACCGCTCTTCAGAAAGAGGTCGGTGCCTTCACGGCGAGACAGTTTGCACTTGGGACCAATGTAACGAGCCATTTCTCACTGTCTCCTGTTTACACGCGACGCTTCTTCGGCGGACGGCACCCGTTGTGCGGGATAGGCGTCACGTCGGTGATGCTGGCGATTTTGTAGCCGCAGGCGTTCAGAGCACGCACAGCGGATTCGCGACCTGGACCCGGGCCCTTGACGTTGACGTCGAGGTTCTTCAGGCCATATTCCAGAGCAGCCTGACCAGCGCGCTCGGCGGCGATCTGGGCAGCGAACGGAGTGGACTTACGCGAGCCGCGGAAACCCGAACCACCGGAGGTAGCCCAGGACAGGGCGTTACCCTGACGGTCGGTAATGGTCACGATGGTGTTGTTGAAAGACGCGTGGATGTGGGCGATGCCATCAACCACCGTCTTTTTGACTTTTTTACGAGTACGAGCAGCAGGTTTTGCCATGACTAAATTCCTGTCGATTCGCGAATGCGATTACTTGCGGATCGGCTTACGCGGGCCCTTACGGGTGCGAGCGTTGGTCTTGGTGCGCTGACCGCGAACCGGCAGACCTTTACGATGACGCAGGCCGCGGTAGCAACCCAGATCCATCAAGCGCTTGATCTTCATATTCACTTCACGACGCAGGTCGCCTTCGGTATTCACCTTGGCTACTTCGCCACGCAGCTGTTCGATCTGCTCGTCAGTCAGATCCTTGATTTTCGCAGCCGGGTTTACACCGGTAGCGGCACAGATTTTCTGTGCAGTGGTGCGACCAACACCGTAGATGTAGGTCAGCGAGATAACAGTGTGCTTGTTATCCGGAATGTTAACGCCTGCAATACGGGCCATTCAGTGGAACTCCAATTGACAGCTACCTACGCCCCGGAAGCCAAGAAATAGGGCGCGAGATATTAACGCTGTAAAAACAAATAATCAACCCGGCAGCGCACTAGCTGCCGGGCTTATCACGCGTGGTTCACACTCAGCCTTGGCGCTGCTTGTGACGCGGCTCTGCGCTGCAGATCACCCGCACGACACCTTCGCGACGGATAATTTTGCAGTTACGGCACAGCTTTTTCACCGATGCACGAACTTTCATTACCAACTCCTCGAACCTTACGGGTGGATCAGCGGAGCATGCCGCTGCCATAGCCCTTCAGGTTGGCTTTCTTCATCAGGGAATCGTACTGGTGAGACACGAGGTGAGATTGCACTTGGGACATGAAGTCCATCACAACCACGACCACGATCAGCAACGAGGTCCCGCCAAGGTAGAACGGAACGTTGGCAGCCACCTGCAGAAACTGCGGGAGGAGGCAAACGGCCGTCATGTACAGAGCACCGAACAGGGTCAAGCGGGTCAGAACGCCATCGATATAGCGTGCGGACTGCTCACCGGGACGGATACCCGGAATAAAGGCACCGGACTTCTTCAGGTTTTCCGCTACGTCTTTCGGGTTGAACATCAGCGCCGTGTAGAAGAAGCAGAAGAAGATAATCCCTGCACTAAACAGCAGAATGTTCAACGGCTGACCAGGAGCGATAGCCTGCGAGATGTCCTGCAGCCAGCCCAGACCCTCGGACTGACCAAACCAGGTTCCCAGCGAAGCCGGGAACAACAGCAGACTGCTGGCGAAAATGGCCGGGATCACGCCCGCCATGTTCACCTTCAGCGGCAGGTGGCTGGTCTGCGCAGCGAAGACCTTGCGGCCCTGCTGACGCTTGGCGTAGTGCACCGCAATACGGCGCTGGCCACGCTCGATGAACACCACGAAACCGATGATCGCTACTGCCAGCAAGCCGATGGCGATCAGGGCGAAAATGTTGATATCGCCCTGGCGAGCAGACTCGAAAGACTGCCCGATCGCCGACGGCAAACCGGCCACGATGCCTGCAAAAATCAGCATCGAAATACCGTTGCCGACACCGCGCTCGGTGATCTGCTCGCCCAACCACATCATGAACATCGCGCCCGCCACGAAAGTGGTGATCGCCACGAAGTGGAAGCCGAAATCAACCGAAAACGCAACGCCCTGGCTCGCCAGACCAACGGACATGCCGATGGCCTGAACGAATGCCAGGACGAGAGTGCCGTAGCGGGTGTACTGGCTGATCTTGCGACGGCCAGCTTCACCTTCCTTCTTCAACTGCTCCAGCTGCGGGCTGACGGCGGTCATCAGCTGCATGATGATCGATGCCGAGATGTACGGCATGATCCCCAGCGCAAAGATGCTCATCCGCTCCAGCGCGCCGCCGGAAAACATGTTGAACAAGCTAAGAATGGTCCCCTCATTCTGCCGGAACAGATCCGCCAGTCGGTCTGGGTTGATGCCAGGAACCGGGATGTGCGCACCTATCCGGTAGACGATGATCGCCAGGAACAGGAAACGCAGACGAGCCCAGAGTTCGGACAACCCGCCACCTGCCAGCGCTGAGAGAGCACCTTGCTTAGCCATTTAGTCCTCGAACTTACCGCCAGCTGCTTCGATAGCCGCACGCGCACCCTTGGTGGCGGCGATACCTTTCAGGGTGACCGCACGGGTAACCTCACCGGACAGCATGACTTTGACGCGCTGTACGTGTTGGCCAACCAGATTGGCATCCTTCAGAGCCTGCAGAGTTACAACGCCCTCTACCTTGTTCAGCTCGGAGGTACGCACTTCAGCGCGATCCATAGCCTTCAGGGAGACGAAGCCGAACTTCGGCAGACGGCGGTGCAGCGGCTGCTGACCACCCTCGAAGCCCGGAGCGATGGAACCACCGGAGCGGGAGGTCTGACCTTTGTGACCACGGCCACCAGTCTTACCCAGACCGCTACCGATACCACGGCCCGGACGGTGCTTTTCGCGACGGGCACCCGGCGCGGAACGCAGATCGTTCAGTTGCATGATTAACCCTCCACCTTCAGCAGGTAGTAAGCCTTGTTGATCATGCCGCGGTTTTCCGGAGTATCCAGAACCTCTACGGTGTGACCGATGCGACGCAGGCCCAGGCCCTTGACGCAAGCTTTGTGATTGGCCAGGCGGCCATTGGTGCTCTTGATCAGAGTCACTTTGACGGTGTTAGCCATGGTTAGAGAATCTCCTCGACGCTCTTGCCACGCTTGGCCGCAACGGATTCCGGAGACTGCATGGTCTTCAGACCGTTGAAAGTGGCATGAACCACGTTCACCGGATTGGTCGAGCCGTAGCACTTGGCCAGAACGTTCTGTACACCAGCTACTTCCAGTACGGCACGCATGGCGCCGCCGGCGATGATACCGGTACCTTCCGAAGCCGGCTGCATGTACACCTTGGAGGCGCCATGAGCGGACTTGATCGGGTACTGCAGAGTGGTGCCGTTCAGATCCACCTGGATCATGTTGCGACGAGCAGCTTCCATCGCTTTCTGGATGGCAGCCGGTACTTCGCGGGACTTGCCACGGCCGAAACCGACGCGACCCTTGCCATCACCTACCACGGTCAGCGCGGTGAAGGTGAAGATACGGCCACCCTTTACGGTTTTGGCAACGCGGTTAACCTGAACCAGCTTCTCGATGTAGCCTTCGTCGCGCTTTTGGTCGTTATTTGCCATAACTTAGAACTCCAGCCCGCCTTCACGAGCAGCATCAGCCAGCGCCTTGACGCGGCCGTGGTACTTGAAGCCAGAACGGTCGAATGCCACCTGGGTCACACCAGCGGCTTTCGCACGCTCGGCAACCAGCGCACCAACTTTCTTGGCCGCGTCGACGTTGCCGGTGGCGCCATCACGCAGTGCTTTGTCCAAGGTAGAGGCGCTGGCCAGAACCTTGCTGCCGTCGGCCGAGATGACCTGGGCATAGATGTGCTGCGAAGAGCGATACACGCACAGACGCACGGCTTCGAGCTCGTGCATTTTCAGGCGTGCTTTGCGAGCGCGACGCAGACGAGTAAGTTTTTTGTCGGTCATTTCTCAGCCCCTTACTTCTTCTTGGCTTCTTTACGACGGACAACTTCATCCGCGTAACGAACGCCTTTGCCCTTGTAAGGCTCAGGACGACGGAAGTCACGGATCTCCGCAGCCACCTGACCCACCAGTTGCTTGTCGATACCCTTGATCAGGATCTCGGTCTGGTTGGGGGTTTCGGCCACGACGCCAGCTGGCAGTTCGTAGTCGATCGGGTGAGAGAAGCCCAGCGCAAGGTTCAGCACCTGGCCCTTGGCCTGGGCCTTGTAGCCTACGCCGACCAGCTGCAGCTTACGCTCGAAGCCTTGGCTGACACCGATAACCATGTTGTTAACCAGAGCGCGAGTAGTACCGGCCATGGCGCGGTTCTGCTGGTCGCCATTACGAGCGGCGAAACGCAGTTCGCTGCCTTCCTGGATAACTTCTACGGACGAGTGAACGTTCAGTTCCAGGGTGCCCTTGGCGCCCTTGACCGAAAGCTGCTGACCGGCGAGCTTGATCTCGACACCGGCAGGCAGCACAACGGGGTTCTTAGCAACGCGAGACATGCTTATCCCCCCTTAGAACACGGTGCAGAGCACTTCGCCGCCGACACCGGCAGCGCGCGCAGCGCGATCCGTCATCACACCTTTGTTGGTGGAGACGATGGAAACACCGAGACCGCCGCGTACCTTCGGCAGGTCATCGACGGATTTGTATTGACGAAGGCCAGGACGGCTCACGCGCTTGACTTCCTCGATGACCGGACGGCCTTCGAAGTACTTCAGCTCGATGGACAGTTGTGGCTTGGCTTCGCCATTGACTTCATAACCCGCAATGTAACCTTCGTCTTTGAGAACTTTGGCTACAGCCACCTTCAGAGTGGAAGAAGGCATGCTTACGACGGACTTTTCAGCCATCTGGGCATTACGGATACGAGTTAGCATGTCCGCTAACGGGTCCTGCATACTCATGGGCTAGACGCTCCTGATACAAAAAGAACAGCCCGAGGGCTGTGGGATCATCCAAAAGCTCGGCATGGAAATACCAGGCTCAGGAGAGCCGGACATTCTAGAGACCGATCAAAAATGAAGCAAGCCCCAAAAGGGGCTTGTTCACATAAAGACAAAGCCGGCTCAAGGCCGGCTTTGTCTTTTATTGCTGCTTACCAGCTGGCTTTCACCAGGCCCGGTACGTCACCGCGCATGGCGGCTTCGCGCAGCTTGTTACGCGACAGACCGAACTTGCGGTAAACACCGTGCGGACGGCCGGTGATGCGGCAGCGGTTACGCAGGCGCGAGGCGCTGGCGTCACGCGGCTGCTTCTGCAGAGCGACCTGGGCTTCCCAACGGGCTTCCGGACTGGTGTTCGGATTAGCGATGGTGGCTTTCAGCTCGGCACGCTTCTTGGCGTACTTGGCAACCGTTTGCTGACGCTTCAGCTCGCGGTTCTTCATGCTTGTCTTGGCCATTGTCCAGGACTCCGATCAGTTGCGGAACGGGAAGTTGAAAGCACGCAGCAGAGCGCGGCCTTCATCATCGTTACGGGCAGTGGTAGTCAGGGTGATATCCAGACCACGCAGCGCATCGATTTTGTCGTAATCGATTTCCGGGAAGATGATCTGCTCTTTCACGCCCATGCTGTAGTTGCCACGGCCATCGAAGGACTTGGCATTCAGGCCGCGGAAGTCACGCACGCGCGGCAGGGAGATGGACAGCAGACGATCCAGGAACTCGTACATACGCTCGCGACGCAGAGTGACCTTGACGCCAATCGGCCAACCTTCACGAACCTTGAAACCTGCGATCGACTTGCGGGCATGAGTCACAACGACTTTCTGACCGGTGATCTTCTCGAGGTCGGCAACGGCGTTCTCGATGACTTTCTTGTCACCGATCGCTTCGCCCAGGCCCATGTTCAGGGTGATCTTGGTGATGCGCGGAACTTCCATCACGTTCGCCAGCTTCAGTTCTTCCTTCAGCTTGGGCGCGATTTCCTTCCGGTAAATCTCTTTCAGTCGTGCCATGGTATTTACCTACGGATTCTCAAGCGCCAACCGGCTTCTGGGTGGACTTGAAGACACGAATTTTCTTGCCGTCTTCGACTTTGAAACCAACACGGTCAGCCTTGTTGGTTTCGCTGTTGAAGATGGCAACGTTGGAAGCGTGCAGTGGCGCTTCTTTCTCGACGATACCGCCTTGAACGCCCGACATTGGGTTCGGCTTGGTATGACGCTTCACCAGGTTGATGCCACCGACGACCAGACGGTCGTCAGCGAGAACCTTGAGCACCTTACCGCGCTTACCTTTGTCTTTGCCGGCGATCACGATGATCTCGTCGTCACGACGAATCTTTTGCATGTCGGATCTCCTTAAAGCACTTCAGGGGCGAGCGAGACGATCTTCATGAACTTCTCGGAACGCAGTTCACGGGTCACTGGCCCGAAGATACGGGTACCGATCGGCTCTTGCTTGTTGTTCAGCAGAACAGCAGCGTTGCCGTCGAAGCGGATGATCGAACCGTCGGCACGGCGAACGCCGTGACGGGTACGAACGACCACTGCGGTCATGACCTGACCTTTCTTCACTTTGCCGCGCGGAATTGCTTCCTTGACGGTGACCTTGATGATGTCGCCGATGCCGGCGTAGCGACGATGCGAGCCGCCCAGCACCTTGATGCACATAACGCGACGTGCACCACTGTTGTCAGCCACATCGAGCATGGATTGAGTCTGAATCATAAAATTTCTCCGACCCCTAGCCCTTAGACGTCAACGGCGCGTTCAACGACTTCAACCAGAGCCCAGGACTTGGTCTTGGACTGCGGACGGGTTTCGCGAATGGAAACCTTGTCGCCGATCTTGCACTGGTTGCTTTCGTCGTGAGCGTGCAGTTTGGTCGAACGCTTGACGTATTTACCGTAGATCGGGTGCTTAACGCGACGCTCGATCAGAACGGTGATGGTCTTGTCCATCTTGTCGCTGACAACACGGCCGGTCAGCGTACGGACTGTTTTTTCAACTTCGGCCATGATCACTTACCTGCCTGCTGGCTGAGGACAGTCTTGACGCGAGCGATGTCGCGCTTCACTTGCGAGAGCAGGTGAGACTGCCCCAGCTGGCCAGTCGCCTTCTGCATACGCAGATTGAACTGGTCGCGCAGCAGCTCGAGCAGTTGCTCGTTCAGCTGTTGAGCGCTTTTTTCACGAAGTTCGGTCGCTTTCATCACATCACCGTCCGCTTAACAAAGGTGGTGGCGAGCGGCAGCTTTGCAGCAGCCAGGGCGAATGCCTCGCGCGCCAGCTCTTCGGATACGCCTTCGATCTCGTACAGGACCTTGCCTGGCTGGATCTGGGCTACCCAGTATTCAACGCCACCCTTACCTTTACCCATACGCACTTCGAGAGGCTTCTTGGTAACCGGCTTGTCCGGGAAGACGCGGATCCAGATCTTGCCGCCACGCTTAACGTGACGGGTCAGAGCACGACGAGCGGACTCGATCTGACGAGCGGTGAGACGACCGCGGGCGACAGACTTCAGCGCGAATTCGCCGAAGCTGACCTTGCTACCGCGCTGAGCCAGACCACGGTTGTGGCCGGTCATCTGCTTGCGGAACTTCGTACGCTTTGGTTGCAACATGATGCGTACTCCTTATTTCTTAGCAGCTTTACGAGGAGCGGGCGCTTGCGGCTTCAGCTCTTCAGTGCGGCCACCAATGACCTCACCCTTGAAGATCCAAACCTTGACGCCGATCACACCGTAAGTGGTGTGCGCTTCGTAGGTGGCGTAATCGATATCGGCGCGCAGGGTGTGCAGGGGCACACGACCTTCGCGATACCATTCGGTACGGGCAATTTCAGCGCCGCCAAGACGACCGCTCACCTGGATCTTGATGCCCTTGGCACCAATGCGCATGGCGTTCTGTACAGCGCGCTTCATGGCGCGACGGAACATAACGCGACGCTCCAGCTGCTGAGCTACGCTCTGCGCAACCAGCATACCGTCGAGCTCCGGCTTGCGGATCTCTTCGATGTTGATGTGCACCGGCACACCCATTTGCTTGGTCAGGTCCTGACGCAGCTTCTCAACATCTTCACCTTTCTTGCCGATCACGATGCCGGGACGAGCGGTGTGGATGGTGATGCGTGCGGTTTGAGCCGGACGAGCGATGTCGATACGGCTAACGGACGCGCTTTTTAGTTTGTCTTGCAGGTATGCACGAACCTTCAGGTCGGCGTTCAGGTAGTCGGCGTAATTGCGACCATCTGCGTACCAGACCGAAGTGTGATCCTTGACGATTCCCAGGCGGATGCCAACGGGATGTACTTTCTGACCCATCTGATCGACTCCGTTACTTGTCCGCAACCTTGACAGTGATATGGCAAGACCGCTTGACGATGCGATCAGCACGGCCTTTGGCACGCGGCATGATGCGCTTAAGCGAACGCCCTTCGTTGACGAAAACGGTGCTGACCTTCAGGTCATCAACGTCTGCGCCTTCGTTGTGCTCGGCGTTGGCAACGGCCGACTCCAGCACTTTCTTCATGATCTCGGCGGCTTTCTTGCTGCTGAAAGCCAGCAGGTTGAGCGCTTCGCCCACCTTCTTCCCGCGGATCTGGTCGGCGACCAGGCGAGCTTTCTGGGCGGAGATGCGAGCGCCCGACAACTTAGCGGCTACTTCCATTTCCAAACCCCTTAACGCTTGCCTTTCTTGTCGGCAACGTGACCACGATAGGTACGAGTACCGGCAAATTCGCCCAGTTTGTGGCCGACCATGTCTTCGTTCACGAGGACCGGGACATGCTGACGACCGTTATGCACAGCGATGGTCAGACCGACCATCTGCGGCAGGATCATGGAACGACGCGACCAGGTTTTAACCGGCTTGCGATCATTCTTTTCCACCGCCGCTTCGACCTTCTTCAGTAGGTGAAGATCGATAAAAGGACCTTTTTTCAGAGAACGTGGCACTGTCGTATCCCTCTATTTACTTGCGACGACGGACGATCATGTTGTCGGTGCGCTTGTTAGCACGGGTCTTCGCGCCCTTGGTCGGGAAGCCCCATGGCGACACCGGATGACGACCACCGGAGGTACGACCTTCACCACCACCGTGCGGGTGATCAACCGGGTTCATGGCAACACCACGAACGGTCGGACGAACGCCACGCCAGCGCTTGGCACCAGCCTTACCCAGCGAACGCAGGCTATGCTCGGAGTTCGAGACTTCGCCCAGGGTCGCACGGCACTCAGCCAGGACTTTGCGCATTTCGCCGGAGCGCAGACGCAGAGTCACATAGGCACCTTCACGCGCGATCAGCTGAGCCGAAGCACCAGCGGAACGAGCGATCTGCGCACCTTTGCCCGGCTTCAGCTCGATACCGTGAACGGTCGAACCTACCGGAATGTTGCGCAGCTGCAGGCTGTTGCCCGGTTTGATCGGCGCCATGTTGCCGGCTACCAGCTGATCGCCAGCTACAACGCCTTTCGGGGCGATGATGTAGCGACGCTCACCGTCGGCATACTTCAGCAGAGCGATGTGAGCAGTACGGTTCGGATCGTATTCCACGCGCTCGACGGTGGCAGGGATGCCATCCTTGTCGTTGCGACGGAAGTCGACCAGACGGTAATGCTGCTTGTGGCCACCACCGATATGACGGGTGGTGATACGGCCGTTGTTGTTACGACCACCGGACTTCGACTTCTTCTCGAGCAGCGGAGCGTACGGAGCGCCTTTGTGCAGCTCCTGATTGACCACCTTGACCACAAAACGGCGGCCAGCGGAAGTCGGTTTGCATTTAACGATTGCCATGATGCACCCCTTCCTTACTCAGCACTGCTGGTGAAATCGAGATCTTGGCCCGGCTGAAGGGAGATAACCGCCTTCTTCCAGTCGTTACGCTTGCCCAGACCGCGAGCGGTGCGCTTGCTCTTGCCCAGAACGTTCTGGGTAGTCACGCGCTCAACCTTCACGTTGAACAGGCTTTCGACGGCCTTCTTGATTTCCAGCTTGGTCGCATCGGTAGCGACTTTGAAAACGAACTGACCTTGCTTGTCAGCCAGAACCGTGGCCTTCTCGGAGATGTGCGGGCCAAGCAGCACTTTGAATACGCGTTCCTGGTTCATCCCAGCAGCTCCTCGAATTTCTTCACGGCCGAAACAGTGACCAGCACTTTTTCGTACGCGATCAGGCTGACCGGATCGGAACCCTGAACGTCACGTACGTCGACGTGCGGCAGGTTGCGGGCAGCCAGGTACAGGTTCTGATCAACGGCGTCGGAAACGATCAGCACGTCGTTCAGGCCCAGGCCATTGAGTTTGGCCAGCAGGGTCTTGGTCTTCGGCGCATCAACGGCGAAGTCTTCGACTACGACCAGACGGTCGGTACGAACCAGCTCAGCAAGGATGGAGCGCAGAGCAGCGCGGTACATCTTCTTGTTCAGCTTTTGGTCGTGGTTACGGGTGGACGCTGCGAAGGTCACACCACCGCCACGCCAGATCGGACCACGAGTGGTACCAGCACGAGCACGACCGGTGCCCTTCTGACGCCACGGGCGCTTGCCGCCACCGGAAACGTCGGAACGGGACTTCTGGCCTTTGGTGCCCTGACGACCGCCAGCCATGTAGGCTACGACTGCTTGGTGAACCAGGGTCTCGTTGAACTCGCCACCGAAGGTCGCATCGGACACTTCGATCGCCTGAGCGCCATTTACATTCAATTGCATCTCAGATTCTCCCCTTACGCCTTGACAGCCGGACGAACGATAACGTCGCCGCCAGTAGCGCCCGGAACGGCACCCTTGACCAGCAGCAGGTTACGCTCGGCGTCTACGCGAACGACTTCCAGGGACTGTACGGTCACGCGCTCAGCGCCCATATGACCGGACATCTTTTTGCCCTTGAATACACGACCCGGGGTCTGGCACTGGCCGATGGAACCCGGTACACGGTGAGAAACGGAGTTACCGTGAGTGTTGTCCTGGCCGCGGAAGTTCCAACGCTTGATGGTACCGGCGAAGCCTTTACCTTTGGACTGACCGGTGACATCCACCAGCTGACCAGCTTGGAAAATTTCAGCGTTGATCAGATCGCCGGCCTGGTAGTCGCCCTCTTCAAGACGGAATTCCAGAACGGTACGACCTGCCGCGACGTTCGCCTTGGCGAAGTGACCGGCCTGAGCCTTGCTGACGCGCGAGGCGCGACGCTCGCCGACAGTGACCTGCACTGCGCGGTAGCCATCGGACTCCTCGTTTTTGAACTGGGTGACGCGATTCGGCTCGATCTCAATGACCGTGACCGGAATGGAGACACCTTCTTCGGTGAAAATGCGGGTCATGCCGCACTTACGACCGACTACACCAATAGTCATGTTGTAAACCTCATGAGTGTACGGGGCTTTCACCCGCTATGGCCGCCCATTTCAGAGCGTTACACGACTAAAACCGCCAGGTTTTAGCCGAGGCTGATCTGCACTTCCACGCCTGCCGCAAGGTCGAGCTTCATCAGCGCATCAACGGTTTTATCCGTCGGCTGGACGATGTCCAGAACACGCTTATGAGTGCGGATTTCGTACTGATCGCGCGCGTCTTTGTTGACGTGCGGAGAAATCAGAACGGTGTACCGCTCCTTACGAGTAGGCAGAGGAATCGGACCACGCACCTGAGCACCAGTACGTTTCGCGGTTTCCACGATTTCCTGGGTAGATTGATCGATCAGGCGATGGTCAAAAGCCTTCAACCGAATACGGATTTGTTGGTTTTGCATTTTGACCTCAGATTCCAAGCTGCTAATCCCCACAGACGGACTACGCCCGCTCAAGGGAGGCGCAATTGTACGGATGCCCCCTGGGGGTGTCAACTTTTAACCAGTTCAAAAGAAAAGGGCCCCGAAGGGCCCTTTTCTCTCAAGCGGATCGTCGATTACTCGATGATCTTGGCAACCACGCCGGCGCCAACGGTACGACCACCTTCGCGAATTGCGAAGCGCAGGCCGTCTTCCATGGCGATCGGCTTGATCAGGGTGACAACCATTTTGATGTTGTCGCCCGGCATTACCATCTCAACGCCTTCCGGCAGTTCGCACGAACCGGTCACGTCAGTGGTACGGAAGTAGAACTGCGGACGGTAGCCCTTGAAGAACGGGGTGTGACGACCACCTTCTTCTTTGGACAGAACGTACACTTCAGCTTCGAACTTGGTGTGCGGCTTGATGGTGCCCGGCTTGGCCAGAACCTGACCACGCTCGACTTCATCACGCTTGGTGCCGCGCAGCAGCACGCCGCAGTTCTCACCAGCACGACCTTCGTCCAGCAGCTTGCGGAACATCTCAACGCCGGTGCAGGTGGTTTTGGTGGTCGGACGCAGACCAACGATTTCGATTTCTTCCTGGATCTTGACGATACCGCGCTCTACACGACCGGTCACAACAGTACCGCGGCCGGAGATCGAGAACACGTCTTCGATCGGCATCAGGAACGGACGATCGATGGCACGAACCGGCTCAGGAATGTAGCTATCCAGAGTCTCAACCAGCTTCTTAACGGCAGTAGTGCCCAGCTCGTTGGCATCTTCACCGTTCAGAGCCATCAGCGCGGAGCCGATGATGATCGGAGTGTCGTCACCCGGGAAATCGTAGGTGCTCAGCAGGTCGCGAACTTCCATCTCGACCAGCTCCAGCAGCTCGGCGTCGTCAACCATGTCAGCCTTGTTCAGGAAGACAACGATGTACGGAACGCCAACCTGACGGGACAGCAGGATGTGCTCACGGGTTTGCGGCATGGGGCCGTCGGCAGCCGAGCAGACCAGGATCGCACCGTCCATCTGGGCAGCACCGGTGATCATGTTCTTCACGTAGTCAGCGTGGCCCGGGCAGTCAACGTGCGCGTAGTGACGAATATTGGAGTCGTACTCTACGTGCGCGGTGTTGATGGTGATACCACGAGCTTTTTCTTCCGGAGCGCTGTCGATCTTGTCGAAGTCAACCTTGGCCGAACCGAAAACCTCGGAGCAGACGCGGGTCAGAGCAGCGGTCAGAGTGGTCTTACCGTGGTCAACGTGACCGATGGTGCCGACGTTGACGTGCGGTTTGTTACGTTCGAATTTTTCCTTAGCCACGACAGTAAACCTCTTACTTAAAGGGCGGGATTAGCCTTGTTTTTTAACCAGAGCTTCGACGATGTTCGACGGAGCTTCTGCGTACTTGGAGAATTCCATGGAGTAGCTGGCGCGACCCTGGGACATGGAACGAACGTCGGTAGCGTAACCAAACATCTCGCCCAGCGGAACTTCGGCACGGATTACCTTACCGGATACCGAATCTTCCATACCCTGGATCAGACCACGACGACGGTTCAGGTCACCCATCACGTCACCCATGTAGTCCTCAGGAGTTACCACTTCCACCTTCATGATCGGCTCGAGCACCTTGCCGCCGCCCTTTTGGGCCAGCTGCTTGGTCGCCATGGAGGCAGCGATCTTGAACGCCATCTCGTTGGAGTCGACGTCGTGGTAGGAACCATCGAACACGGTCGCCTTCAGGCCGATCAGCGGATAGCCGGCAACGACGCCGTTCTTCATCTGCTCTTCGATACCCTTCTGGATCGCCGGGATGTATTCCTTCGGAACCACACCGCCCACGACTTCGTTGGCGAACACCAGACCTTCGGTAATGTTGCCCTTGTCGTCCACGTCCGGAGTCGAGAAGCGAATCCAGCAGTGACCGAACTGACCGCGACCACCGGACTGACGAACGAACTTGCCTTCGATCTCGACATTGTCCTTGGTGATGGTTTCACGGTAGGAAACCTGCGGCTTACCGATGTTGGCCTCAACGTTGAACTCGCGCTTCATGCGGTCAACGAGAATGTCCAGGTGCAGCTCACCCATACCGGAGATGATGGTCTGACCAGTCTCTTCGTCGGTCTTGACGCGGAACGACGGGTCTTCCTGAGCCAGCTTGCCCAGCGCGATACCCATCTTCTCCTGGTCAGCCTTGGTCTTCGGCTCTACAGCTACCGAGATGACCGGCTCCGGGAAGTCCATACGCTCGAGGATGATCGGCTTGTCCGGATCGCACAGGGTTTCACCAGTGGTGACGTCCTTCATGCCGATCAGAGCAGCGATGTCGCCAGCGCGTACTTCTTTGATCTCTTCACGCTGGTTGGCGTGCATCTGCACCATACGACCAACGCGCTCTTTCTTGCCCTTCACGGAGTTGATGACCGATTGGCCAGACTCCAGAACGCCCGAATAGACACGAACGAAAGTCAGCGTACCGACGAACGGGTCGGTAGCGATCTTGAACGCCAGAGCCGAGAACGGCTCGCTGTCGTCAGCGTGACGCTCGTCTTTCGGCGCTTCGTCACCCTGCTCAATGTGATCCGGATGGATACCCTGAATGGCAGGGATCTCGGTCGGAGCAGGCAGGAAGTCGATGACGGCATCGAGAACCAGGGGAACACCCTTGTTCTTGAACGAGGAGCCGCAGACAGCAGGAACGATCTCGCTTGCCAGAGTACGGGCACGCAGACCAGCCTTGATGTCTTCGACGGACAGATCACCTTCTTCAAGGTACTTGTTCATCAGCTCTTCGTTGGCTTCGGCAGCAGCTTCGACCATGTTCGAGCGCCACTCGTTGGCCAGGTCCACCAGCTCGGCAGGAATCTCTTCCTCACGATAGGTAGTGCCCTTGTCGTCATCGTTCCAGTAGATGGCCTTCATCTTGATCAGGTCGACCTGACCAGCGAAGTTCTCTTCCGAACCGATGGCGATCTGAATTGGAACCGGGGTGTGACCCAGACGATTCTTGATCTGACCGACGACGCGCAGGAAGTTGGCACCAGCGCGGTCCATCTTGTTCACGTAGACGATACGCGGAACACCGTATTTGTTGGCCTGACGCCATACGGTTTCGGACTGCGGCTCAACGCCCGAGGTACCGCAGAACACAACGACAGCGCCGTCGAGTACGCGCAGCGAGCGCTCTACTTCGATGGTGAAGTCAACGTGACCGGGGGTATCGATGACGTTTACGCGGTAGTTGTCGTACTGACCAACCGAACCCTTCCAAAACGTGGTGATGGCAGCAGAAGTAATGGTAATACCACGCTCCTGCTCCTGAACCATCCAGTCGGTGGTCGCGGCGCCATCATGCACCTCGCCCATCTTGTGGCTCAGGCCTGTGTAGAACAGGATCCGCTCGGTAGTGGTAGTCTTGCCCGCGTCAACGTGGGCACAGATACCGATGTTACGGTAGCGGTTAATTGCTGTATTACGAGCCATAAAGCCCTCGCAAGGTTAGTGGAGCCGGAATTAGAAGCGGTAGTGCGAGAAAGCCTTGTTGGCTTCAGCCATACGGTGCACGTCTTCACGCTTCTTGACAGCAGCGCCTTTGCCTTCAGCAGCATCCAGCAACTCACCAGCCAGACGCAGAGCCATGGACTTCTCGCCGCGCTTGCGGGCGTAGTCTACGAGCCAGCGCATTGCCAGAGCGTTACGACGGGACGGACGAACTTCGACCGGAACCTGGTAGGTAGCACCGCCGACACGGCGGGACTTGACTTCGACCAGCGGAGCGATGGCGTCGAGAGCTTTCTCGAAGATCTCCAGGGGATCGCTATTCTTGCGTGCTTTGACAGTGTCCAGAGCACCGTAAACGATGCGCTCGGCCACGGCCTTCTTGCCGCTTTCCATCACGTGGTTCATGAATTTGGCGAGGATCTGGCTTCCGTATTTCGGATCGTCCAGGATCTCACGCTTGGCTGCTACACGACGTCTTGGCATTGATAAGCCCTCAAACGGTCTTCAGGTTAGCTCGGGACCAACGGCGAATGCCGCGCCCGACCTTACTCTTATCGACTCAACTAAATAAAAAGGATCAAGCGGCCTTATTTCGGACGCTTGGTACCGTACTTGGAACGACCCTGCTTACGGTCTTTAACGCCGGAGGTATCCAGCGAACCACGCACGGTGTGGTAGCGCACACCCGGAAGGTCTTTTACACGACCGCCACGGATCAGCACGACGCTGTGCTCTTGCAGGTTGTGGCCTTCACCACCGATGTACGAAGACACTTCGTAGCCGTTGGTCAGACGCACGCGGCACACTTTACGCAGTGCCGAGTTAGGTTTTTTCGGCGTGGTGGTGTACACGCGGGTGCACACGCCACGACGCTGCGGGCAGTTCTGCAGCGCAGGCACGTCGGATTTCTCGACGATACGCTTACGCGGCTGACGTACCAGCTGGTTGATAGTTGCCATCTACTAGCTCCACTGTTGTCTTTCGACGCTCACAAATAAAGATGGCAGAGCCAATCGCCCTGCCAAATTTAGGGGTGCATGAGTCTAAAGAGACTCAAGCCCCCAGTCAAGGCAAAGCCCCGCTAGCGAACTAGCGAGGCTTCGACTCAATTTCCGCTGGAGTTCAGCGCTTCGGTCAGTGCGGCTTCCACCTCACTGGCGCTGACGCGTACCGGCTTGTCGGCATCACGCTTGCGCTTGCGCTCGCTGTGATAGGCCAGACCGGTACCGGCCGGGATCAGGCGACCCACGACCACGTTCTCTTTCAGACCACGCAGGTAGTCGCGCTTGCCAGTAACCGCTGCCTCGGTGAGGACGCGAGTGGTTTCCTGGAAGGACGCTGCGGAGATGAACGACTCGGTGGACAGCGACGCCTTGGTGATACCCAGCAGTACACGGGTGTACTTGGCGACGAACTTGTCCTCTTCGGCCAGACGCTCGTTCTCGCCCAGAACCTGGGTGAGCTCCATCTGGTCGCCCTTGATGAAGGAAGAGTCGCCGGACTCGGTGACTTCGACCTTACGCAGCATCTGACGCAGGATGGTCTCGATGTGCTTGTCGTTGATCTTCACGCCCTGCAGACGGTAAACGTCCTGGATCTCGTTGACGATGTACTTGGCCAGCGCGCTGACGCCCAGCAGACGCAGGATGTCGTGCGGATCGCTCGGACCGTCGGAGATGACCTCGCCGCGGTTCACTTGTTCGCCTTCGAAGACGTTCAGGTGACGCCACTTCGGAATCAGCTCCTCGTACGGATCGCTGCCATCGGTCGGGGTGATGACCAGACGGCGCTTGCCCTTGGTCTCTTTACCGAACGAGATGGTGCCGCTGATCTCCGCCAGGATCGAAGCTTCCTTCGGACGACGGGCTTCGAACAGGTCGGCAACGCGCGGCAGACCACCGGTGATGTCGCGGGTCTTCGAGGTTTCCTGCGGGATACGGGCGATAACGTCACCGACCGCGATCTGCGCACCGTCCGCCACGCCGACCAGGGCGTTGGCAGGCAGGAAGTACTGGGCGGGAACGTCGGTACCCGGCAGCAGCAGTTCCTTGCCGTTGGCGTCGACCATCTTGATGGCCGGACGAATGTCCTTGCCAGCAGCCGGACGATCTTTCGGATCGAGAACCTCGATGTTGGTCAGACCGGTCAGTTCGTCGGTCTGGCGCTTGATGGTGATGCCCTCCTCCATGCCGACGAAGGTCACGATACCCTTCATTTCGGTCACGATCGGGTGGGTGTGCGGGTCCCACTTGGCGACGATGGCGCCAGCGTCGACCTTGTCACCTTCCTTCACGGAAATCACGGCACCGTACGGCAGCTTGTAGCGCTCGCGCTCACGACCGAACTCGTCAGCAACGGCCAGCTCACCGGAACGGGAAACCGCTACCAGGTTGCCGTCGACACGCTCGACGTACTTCAGGTTGTGCAGACGGATCGCACCACCGTTCTTCACCTGGACGCTGTCGGCAGCCGAAGTCCGGCTTGCGGCACCACCGATGTGGAAGGTACGCATGGTCAGCTGGGTACCCGGCTCACCGATGGACTGGGCAGCGATAACGCCGACGGCCTCACCGATGTTGACGCGGTGACCACGAGCCAGGTCGCGACCGTAGCACTTGGCGCAGATGCCGTAACGGGTTTCGCAGGTGATCGGCGAACGCACGACCACTTCGTCGACGCTGTTCAGCTCGATGAACTCGACCCACTGCTCGTCGATCAGGGTACCGGCCGGAACGATGACGTCCTCGGTGCCCGGCTTGAACACGTCCTTGGCGATGACACGACCGAGTACGCGCTCACCCAGCGGCTCGACCACGTCGCCGCCTTCGATGTGCGGGGTCATCAACAGGCCCTGCTCGGTGCCGCAGTCGATCTCGGTCACTACCAGGTCCTGGGCCACGTCGACCAGACGACGGGTCAGGTAACCGGAGTTCGCGGTCTTCAGTGCGGTATCCGCCAGACCTTTACGAGCACCGTGGGTGGAGATGAAGTACTGCAGAACCGACAGGCCTTCACGGAAGTTCGCGGTGATCGGCGTCTCGATGATGGAACCGTCCGGCTTGGCCATCAGACCACGCATACCGGCCAGCTGACGGATCTGGGCGGCGCTACCACGCGCACCGGAGTCCGCCATCATGTACATGGAGTTGAAGGACTCCTGCTCGACGGTCTTGCCTTCGCGATCGACAACCGGCTCTTTCGAGAGGTTGGCCATCATTGCCTTGGAAACTTCATCGTTGGCCTTCGACCAAAGGTCGATCACCTTGTTGTACTTCTCGCCCTGAGTAACCAGGCCGGAGGCGTACTGCGATTCGATTTCCTTCACTTCCTCGGTGGCGGCGTCAATGATGCGCGCCTTCTCATCCGGGATGACGAAGTCGTTCACACCGATCGACACACCGGAGATGGTCGAGTAGGCGAAACCGGTGTACATCAGCTGGTCAGCGAAGATGACGGTGTCCTTCAGACCCACGGTGCGGTAGCACTGGTTGATCAGCTTGGAGATCGCCTTCTTCTTCATCGGCTGGTTGACCACGTCGTAGGACAGGCCGGCCGGCACGATCTGGAACAGCAGCGCACGGCCGACGGTGGTGTCGACAATGCGGGTGTTCTTGGTGATCGAACCATCTTTCTCTTTGATGGTTTCGTTGATACGCACTTTCACGCGGGCGTGCAGGGACGCTTCGCCGGCGCGGAACACGCGGTCGACTTCCTGCAGGTCGGCGAAGACGCGACCTTCACCCTTGGCGTTCACCGCTTCACGGGTCATGTAGTACAGACCCAGTACCACGTCCTGCGACGGCACGATGATCGGCTCGCCGTTGGCGGGCGAAAGAATGTTGTTGGTCGACATCATCAGCGCGCGCGCTTCGAGCTGGGCTTCCAGCGTCAGCGGCACGTGAACGGCCATCTGGTCACCGTCGAAGTCGGCGTTGTACGCGGCGCAGACCAGCGGGTGCAGCTGGATGGCTTTACCTTCGATCAGCACCGGCTCGAACGCCTGGATACCCAGACGGTGCAGGGTCGGTGCACGGTTGAGCAGGACGGGGTGTTCGCGAATCACTTCGGCGAGAACGTCCCACACCTCCGGCAGCTCGCGCTCGACCATCTTCTTGGCGGCCTTGATGGTGGTCGCCAGACCACGCATTTCCAGCTTGCCGAAAATGAACGGTTTGAACAGCTCCAGAGCCATCTTCTTCGGCAGACCGCACTGGTGCAGGCGCAGGGTCGGGCCCACGGTGATCACGGAACGACCGGAGTAGTCCACGCGCTTACCGAGCAGGTTCTGACGGAAGCGACCTTGCTTACCTTTGATCATGTCAGCCAGCGACTTCAGCGGACGCTTGTTCGAGCCAGTGATGGCGCGACCGCGACGGCCGTTGTCGAGCAGGGCGTCGACCGCTTCCTGCAGCATGCGCTTTTCGTTGCGCACGATGATGTCTGGCGCCGACAGATCGAGCAGGCGCTTCAGACGGTTGTTACGGTTGATCACGCGGCGATACAGATCGTTCAGATCCGAAGTCGCGAAGCGGCCGCCATCCAGCGGTACCAGCGGACGCAGGTCCGGCGGCAGAACCGGCAGAACGGTCAGCACCATCCACTCAGGCAGGTTGCCGGAGTCCTTGAAGGCTTCCATCAGCTTCAGGCGCTTGGACAGCTTCTTGATCTTAGTCTCGGAGTTGGTCTGCGGAATCTCTTCACGCAGGCGGCCGATCTCGTGATCCAGGTCGATGGCGTGCAGCAGCTCGCGTACGGCCTCGGCACCCATGCGCGCGTCAAAGTCGTCACCGAACTCTTCGAGGGCTTCGAAGTACTGCTCGTCGTTCAGCAGCTGGCCCTTCTCCAGGGTGGTCATGCCCGGATCGATCACCACGTAGCTCTCGAAATAGAGCACGCGTTCGATGTCACGCAGGGTCATGTCCATCAGCAGGCCGATACGGGACGGCAGCGACTTGAGGAACCAGATGTGGGCGACCGGCGAGGCCAGTTCGATGTGCGCCATGCGCTCACGACGAACCTTGGCCAGGGCCACTTCAACGCCGCACTTCTCGCAGATCACACCGCGGTGCTTGAGGCGCTTGTACTTGCCGCACAGGCACTCGTAGTCCTTGACCGGGCCAAAGATCTTGGCGCAGAACAGGCCGTCGCGCTCAGGCTTGAAGGTACGGTAGTTGATGGTTTCCGGTTTTTTAACTTCACCGAACGACCACGAACGGATCATCTCAGGCGAGGCCAACCCGATACGGATGGCGTCGAACTCTTCGATCTGACCCTGGTTTTTCAGCAAATTCAGTAGGTCTTTCAAGGCCTTTCCTCCTGGCGGAGCGGGCAGCGAGCTGGACTAGCCCCGCTGCCGATTCACGTCGTGTTATTCGGTTTCCAGATCGATGTCGATGCCGAGCGAACGGATCTCTTTGATCAGTACGTTGAAGGACTCGGGCATGCCCGGCTCCATACGGTGATCGCCATCCACGATGTTCTTGTACATCTTGGTACGGCCGTTCACGTCGTCCGACTTCACGGTCAGCATTTCCTGCAGGGTGTAGGCGGCGCCGTAGGCTTCCAGCGCCCAGACCTCCATCTCCCCGAAACGCTGACCACCGAACTGCGCCTTACCACCCAGCGGCTGCTGGGTAACCAGGCTGTAGGAACCAGTGGAGCGGGCGTGCATCTTGTCGTCCACCAGGTGGTTCAGTTTCAGCATGTACATGTAGCCGACGGTGGTCGGGCGCTCGAACTGGTTACCGGTACGACCGTCGAACAGACGCATCTGGCCGCTTTCCGGCAGATCGGCCAGCTTCAGCATGGCCTTGATCTCGGTTTCCTTGGCGCCGTCGAACACGGCAGTCGCCATCGGTACACCACCTTTGAGGTTCTTCGCCAGCTCGAGGATCTCGTTGTCGGAGAACTCGTCGAGGTTTTCCTGACGGCCACCGATTTCGTTGTAGATCTCGGCGAGGAACTTGCGCAGTTCGGCAACCTTGCGCTGCTCTTCGAGCATGCGGTTGATCTTCTCGCCCAGGCCCTTGGCCGCCAGGCCCAGGTGGGTTTCGAGGATCTGACCGACGTTCATACGCGACGGTACGCCCAGCGGGTTCAGTACGATGTCCACCGGCGTACCGTTGGCGTCGTGCGGCATGTCTTCGACCGGCATAATCACCGAGACCACACCCTTGTTACCGTGACGACCGGCCATCTTGTCACCCGGCTGGATGCGACGGCGGATGGCCAGGTAGACCTTGACGATCTTCAGTACGCCCGGAGCCAGGTCATCGCCCTGCTGCAGCTTGCGCTTCTTGTCTTCGAACTTGTCGTCGAGCATCTGACGGCGGTCGGAGATATAGGCCTGGGCCTTCTCCAGCTGCTCGTTCAGGGCGTCGTCGGCCATGCGCAGTTTGAACCACTGGCCACGCTCGAGACCGTCGAGGAACTCGTCGGTGATCGCGGTGCCTTTCTTCAGGCCAGCGCCACCTTCGGCGATCGCGCCAACCAAAGCCGAACGCAGACGCTCGAAGGTCGCGCCTTCGACGATGCGGAACTCTTCGTTCAGGTCCTTGCGGATCTCGTCCAGTTGCTGCTTCTCGATGGCCAGGGCGCGGCTGTCGCGCTCGACACCATCACGGGTGAAGACCTGCACGTCGATGACGGTGCCCTTGGTGCCGGTCGGCACGCGCAGGGAGGTGTCCTTCACGTCGGACGCCTTCTCACCGAAGATCGCGCGCAGCAGCTTCTCTTCCGGAGTCAGCTGGGTCTCGCCTTTCGGGGTGACCTTACCGACCAGAATGTCGCCCGGGCCGACTTCGGCACCGACGTAGACGATACCGGCTTCGTCCAGCTTGTTCAGAGCAGCTTCACCGACGTTCGGGATATCAGAGGAGATTTCCTCTGGGCCGAGCTTGGTGTCACGCGCCACACAGGTGAGCTCCTGGATGTGGATGGTGGTGAAGCGGTCTTCCTGAACCACGCGCTCGGACAGGCAGATGGAGTCTTCGAAGTTGAAGCCGTTCCACGGCATGAACGCCACGCGCATGTTCTGACCCAGCGCCAGTTCACCCATGTCAGTGGACGGGCCGTCAGCCATGATGTCGCCACGCGATACCTGATCACCCTTGCTCACCAGCGGGCGCTGGTTGATGCAGGTGTTCTGGTTGGAGCGGGTGTACTTGGTCAGGTTGTAGATGTCGACACCGGCTTCGCCAGTTTCGACTTCGTCATCATTGACACGAACCACGATGCGGCTGGCATCAACGGAATCGATCACACCACCACGACGAGCCACGACGCAGACGCCAGAGTCACGGGCGACGTTGCGCTCCATGCCGGTACCTACCAGCGGCTTGTCAGCGCGCAGGGTCGGTACAGCCTGACGCTGCATGTTCGAACCCATGAGTGCACGGTTGGCGTCGTCGTGCTCGAGGAACGGAATCAGCGAGGCGGCAACCGAGACTACCTGCTTCGGCGAAACGTCCATCAGGGTGACGTCTTCCGGCGCCTTGACGGTGAATTCGTTCAGGTGACGTACGGCGACCAGCTCGTCGATCAGCTGACCCTTGTCGTTCAGGGTCGCGGACGCCTGAGCGATCACGTGATCGGCTTCTTCGATGGCGGACAGGAACACGATCTCGTCGGTGACCTGACCTTCCTTGACCACGCGGTACGGGCTTTCCAGGAAGCCATACTGGTTGGTGCGGGCATAGGCAGCCAGCGAGTTGATCAGACCGATGTTCGGACCTTCCGGGGTTTCGATCGGGCACACACGGCCGTAGTGGGTCGGGTGTACGTCGCGGACTTCGAAGCCGGCGCGCTCACGGGTCAGACCGCCCGGGCCGAGTGCGGAGACGCGGCGCTTGTGGGTGATCTCGGAGAGCGGGTTGTTCTGGTCCATGAACTGCGAGAGCTGGCTGGAACCGAAGAACTCCTTCACCGCCGCCGCAACCGGCTTGGCGTTGATCAGGTCCTGCGGCATCAGGCCTTCGCTTTCGGCCATCGACAGGCGTTCCTTGACCGCGCGTTCTACACGCACCAGGCCAACGCGGAACTGGTTCTCGGCCATCTCGCCGACGCAACGCACGCGACGGTTACCCAGGTGGTCGATGTCGTCGACGATGCCTTTGCCGTTACGGATGTCGACCAGGGTCTTCAGCACGGCTACGATGTCTTCCTTGCTCAGCACGCCCGAACCTTCGATCTCGGTACGACCGATACGGCGGTTGAACTTCATGCGGCCCACGGCGGACAGGTCGTAACGCTCGGCGCTGAAGAACAGGTTGTTGAACAGGGTTTCGGCAGCATCCTTGGTTGGCGGCTCGCCAGGACGCATCATGCGATAGATCTCGACCAGCGCTTCCAACTGATTGGTGGTGCTGTCGATCTTCAGGGTATCGGAGATGAACGGGCCGCAGTCGATGTCGTTGGTGTACAGGGTCTCGAAGCGGACAACCTGCGCCTTGGCCATCTTGACCAGCAGGTCGGCGGTCAGCTCGGTGTTGCATTCGGCGATGATCTCGCCGGTAGCCGGGTGCACGATAGCCTTGGCAGTGGTACGGCCAATCACGTAATCGAGCGGAACTTCCAGCTCCTTGATACCAGCCTTGTCCAGCTGGTTGATATGACGGGCAGTGATACGACGGCCCTGCTCGACGATCACCTTGCCGCTGGCGTCCTTGATGTCCAGGACCGCGACTTCACCACGCAGACGCTGAGGCACCAGCTCCAGGCTCAGGCTCTCGTTCTTAACGTGATAGACGTTGGTGTCGTAGAAGGCATCCAGCACTTCTTCGGTGCTGTAGCCCAGTGCGCGCAGCAGAACGGACGCCGGCAGTTTGCGGCGACGGTCGATACGCACGAAGACCGCGTCCTTCGGGTCGAACTCGAAGTCCAGCCAGGAACCGCGGTAAGGAATGATGCGCGCGGAGTACAGCAGCTTGCCCGAGCTGTGGGTCTTGCCACGGTCGTGGTCGAAGAACACACCCGGCGAACGGTGCAGCTGGGACACGATCACGCGCTCGGTACCGTTGATGACGAAGGTACCGTTCTCGGTCATGAGCGGAATTTCGCCCATGTACACTTCCTGCTCTTTGATGTCCTTGATCGCTTTGTTCGACGATTCTTTGTCGAAAATGATCAGACGGACTTTCACGCGCAGCGGCACGGCGAAGGTCACGCCACGCAGGACGCACTCCTTGACGTCGAACGCCGGCTCGCCCAGGCGATAGCCGACGTACTCCAGGGCGGCGTTGCCGGAGTAGCTGATGATCGGGAATACGGATTTGAAGGCCGCATGCAGGCCGATGTCACGGAACTGTTCCTTGCTCACCCCTTGCTGCAGGAATTCGCGGTACGAATCCAGCTGGATGGCCAGGAGGTAAGGCACATCCATGACATCCGGCAACTTGCTAAAGTCCTTGCGGATACGTTTTTTCTCAGTGTATGAGTAAGCCATCAGCGTTCCCCAGCTTGGTCACCTGCTTGTTTGGCCAGCGCCGGCGGCGATGACCAGAAAATCGTGCAAACCCTCGGTTTGCGACCGCCTCTCGGGCGGGACTTTTTCGGCTCCAGGCCGACTGTCGAACAGCCACCTAGAACGGAAAAAGGCCGGTGGCAAAAGCCACCAGCCATCAGCCTTGTGCGAGTCGCTCGGGCTGTAGACGCAAGGTGCGAACTTACTTGAGTTCGACCTTGGCGCCAGCTTCTTCCAGCTTCTTCTTGGCGTCTTCAGCAGCTTCTTTGGTCAGACCTTCAGCGATGACCTGAGGAGCGGTGTCGACCTTCTCCTTGGCTTCTTTCAGGCCCAGACCGGTCAGCTCGCGAACAGCCTTGATCACGTTCACTTTCTTGTCGCCAGCTTCAGCCAGGACAACGTTGAACTCGGTTTGCTCTTCAACAGCGGCGGCAGCAGCAGCCGGACCAGCGGCAACAGCAGCAGCAGCGGTAACGCCGAAGGTTTCTTCCATCGCTTTGATCAGCTCAACGATTTCCATAACGGATTTCTGGCCGATAGCTTCGATGATTTGCTCGTTAGTCAGAGACATGACTATCAATTCCTGTATTGGGGTGACGGCCTACGCGACCATCAAATTAAACGTTTGATTTCGAAAGTGCTCACGCCGCCTTAGGCAGCAGCAGCTTCTTTCTGGTCGCGAATAGCTGCCAGGGTGCGAGCGAGTTTGCTGGTGGCGCCTTGAATAACGCTCATCAGCTGGGCGATGCCCTCATCGCGGGTCGGCAGGCTTGCCAGTACGTCGATCTGGTTTGCTGCGAGGTACTTGCCCTCGAACGCAGCTGCCTTGATCTCGAACTTGTCCTGACCCTTGGCGAACTCTTTGAACAGACGAGCAGCAGCGCCCGGGTGTTCGTTGGAGAAAGCGATCAGGGTCGGGCCTTTGAACACGTCGTTGAGCACGTCGAACTGAGTGCCTTCAACGGCGCGCTTGAGCAGGGTGTTACGCACGACTTTCACGTACACACCAGCTTCGCGGGCCTCTTTACGGAGTCCGGTCATTGCGCCGACGGTCACGCCACGGGCATCAGCCACGACAGCGGACAGACCGGCTTTGGCAGCCTCGTTGACTTCAGCGACGATGGCCTTCTTGTCTTCGAGTTTAATTGCCACGGGTTTACTCCTGGTTTTTACCGTTTCGCCGGGCCGAAGCTCGGCGGCGTTTTGGTGTCTGATTCGGTAACGAATCGGGAGCACCATCTGCGTAGGCCATCAGGCGAACCTGACATTTAAAACGTGCGTCACCTACGGTCTTGGATAGCCCCCGCCAGGCAGGGACCCCAATCTTTCAAAGCCGGCGGCACACGGCCACCGATCCAATCACTTACGCGTCGAGCGAAGCCTGATCGATGATCAGACCCGGACCCATGGTGGTGCTCAGGGTCACACGCTTGACGTAGATACCTTTCGAGGTCGACGGCTTCAGACGCTTCAGGTCAGCCAGCAGGGCTTCCACGTTCTGTTTCAGCGCAGCGGCTTCGAAGCCGACCTTGCCAACGGAGGTGTGGATGATGCCGTTCTTGTCGGTACGGAAACGCACCTGACCGGCCTTGGCGTTCTTGACAGCGGTAGCGACGTCCGGAGTCACGGTGCCGACTTTCGGGTTCGGCATCAGACCGCGCGGGCCCAGTACCTGGCCCAGCTGGCCAACAACACGCATGGCGTCCGGGGAAGCGATGACCACGTCGTAGTTCAGATCACCAGCCTTCATTTCGGCAGCCAGATCGTCCATACCGACTTTGTCGGCACCGGCAGCCAGGGCAGCTTCAGCGCCCGGACCTTGGGTGAACACGGCAACGCGTACGGTTTTGCCAGTGCCGTTCGGCAGAACGGTGGCGCCACGTACGACCTGGTCGGATTTACGCGGGTCCACACCCAGGTTCACCGCGACGTCGAAGGACTCTACGAATTTGGCAGCAGGCAGCGAAGCCAGCAGAGTGGCCGCTTCTTCGAAGCTGTAGGCCTTGCCTGCTTCGATTTTCTCGGCGATGGCCTTTTGGCGCTTGGTCAACTTAGCCATTACACACCCTCCACGTTCAGGCCCATGCTACGAGCGGAGCCGGCGATGGTGCGCACGGCCGCATCCAGGTCAGCGGCAGTCAGATCAGCCTGTTTGGTCTTGGCGATCTCTTCCAGCTGAGCACGGGTAACGGTGCCTACTTTGACGGTGTTCGGACGAGCAGAACCACTGGTCAGGCCGGCGGCCTTCTTCAGCAGGACCGATGCCGGGGTGCTCTTGGTTTCAAAGGTGAAGCTGCGGTCGCTGTAAACGGTGATGATCACAGGAGTCGGCAGACCAGGCTCCATGCCCTGGGTTTTGGCGTTGAACGCCTTGCAGAATTCCATGATGTTCACGCCGTGCTGACCCAGAGCGGGACCGACGGGTGGCGACGGGTTTGCCTGACCGGCTTTAACCTGCAGCTTGATATAAGCTTGAATCTTCTTAGCCATTAGCTACTCCAAATTCGGGTTCGAACGCCTGACGGCTCCCCGAGGTTACTTACGCATTTATCCCAATGACGACAAAACCCCGCAGCCTAAGACTGCGGGGTGAGGGATGCTTATGTCAGTTATGCCTTTTCGACCTGACTGAACTCCAGCTCGACCGGGGTGGAGCGACCAAAGATGGTCACAGCAACCTGGATGCGGCTTTTCTCGTAATTCACTTCTTCGACCACGCCACCGAAATCGGCGAACGGGCCATCGACAACACGAACCATCTCGCCCGGCTCGAACAGCGTCTTCGGCTTGGGCTTGTCGCCACTGTCGGCAACACGACGCAGAATGGCTTCAGCTTCTTTTTCGGTGATCGGTGCCGGCTTGTCGGCAGTACCACCAATGAAGCCCATGACGCGCGGCGTGTCCTTGATCAAGTGCCAAGTCGCCTCGTTCATCTCCATCTGCACAAGAACATAGCCAGGAAAGAACTTGCGCTCACTCTTGCGCTTCTGACCATTGCGCATCTCGACCACTTCTTCAGTGGGAACGAGAATCTCGCCAAAGTCATCTTCCATACCAGCCAGTTTCACGCGCTCGATGAGCGAGCGCATGACATGCTTCTCGTAACCCGAGTAAGCATGCACGACGTACCAACGCTTAGCCACGAGACACCCTTAACCAACAATCAGGGAAATAAGCCAACCGAGCAGGGAATCAAGACCCCACAACAGCAGCGCCATCACCAGAACCACGGCAACCACGATCAGGGTGGTCTGCGTGGTTTCCTGGCGGGTCGGCCATACAACCTTACGAATCTCGACGCGCGCTTCTTTCAGCAGCACCGCGAAAGCCTGACCACGGGAAGTCTGAAACGCCACGAAAGCAGCAACAGCACCCAGCACAACCAGACCCAGAACGCGATACAGAACCGGCTCTGCAGAGAAGTACTGATTACCTACGACACCCACAGCAACCAGGGCAGCGACAACCAGCCACTTGACCAGATCAAAGCGAGAGTCTTTGGCTTCAGCCTTAACATTCATTCGAGAGGATCCTGTGAAAGACACGCCAAATTCGTTAGAAAATGGCAGGTCAGGAGGGAATCGAACCCCCAACCTGCGGTTTTGGAGACCGCCGCTCTGCCAATTGAGCTACTGACCTAGAACAAAATCAGGCCGACCATTATGCCGGCCTGAGAGGGACAGATCAATCGATTATTCGATGATCTTTGCTACAACACCAGCACCAACGGTACGACCACCTTCGCGAATTGCGAAGCGCAGGCCGTCTTCCATGGCGATCGGCTTGATCAGGGTGACAACCATTTTGATGTTGTCGCCCGGCATTACCATCTCAACGCCTTCCGGCAGTTCGCACGAACCGGTCACGTCAGTGGTACGGAAGTAGAACTGCGGACGGTAGCCCTTGAAGAACGGGGTGTGACGACCACCTTCTTCCTTGGACAGAACGTACACTTCAGCTTCGAACTTGGTGTGCGGCTTGATGGTGCCCGGCTTGGCCAGAACCTGACCACGCTCGACTTCATCACGCTTGGTGCCGCGCAGCAGCACGCCGCAGTTCTCACCAGCACGACCTTCGTCCAGCAGCTTGCGGAACATCTCAACGCCGGTGCAGGTGGTTTTGGTGGTCGGACGCAGACCAACGATTTCGATTTCTTCCTGGATCTTGACGATACCGCGCTCTACACGACCGGTCACAACAGTACCGCGGCCGGAGATCGAGAACACGTCTTCGATCGGCATCAGGAACGGACGATCGATGGCACGAACCGGCTCAGGAATGTAGCTATCCAGAGTCTCAACCAGCTTCTTCACAGCGGAAGTGCCCAGCTCGTTGGTGTCTTCGCCGTTCAGCGCCATCAGCGCGGAGCCGATGATGATCGGAGTGTCGTCACCCGGGAAATCGTAGGTGCTCAGCAGGTCGCGAACTTCCATCTCGACCAGCTCCAGCAGCTCGGCGTCGTCAACCATATCAGCCTTGTTCAGGAAGACAACGATGTACGGAACGCCAACCTGACGGGACAGCAGGATGTGCTCACGGGTTTGCGGCATGGGGCCGTCGGCAGCCGAGCAGACCAGGATCGCGCCGTCCATCTGGGCAGCACCGGTGATCATGTTCTTCACGTAGTCGGCGTGGCCCGGGCAGTCAACGTGCGCGTAGTGACGAATATTGGAATCGTACTCTACGTGCGCAGTGTTGATGGTGATACCACGAGCTTTCTCTTCCGGAGCGCTGTCGATCTTGTCGAAGTCAACCTTGGCCGAACCGAAAACTTCGGAGCAGACGCGGGTCAGAGCAGCGGTCAGAGTGGTCTTACCGTGGTCAACGTGACCGATGGTGCCGACGTTGACGTGCGGTTTGTTACGTTCGAATTTCTCTTTAGCCATCTTGACCGTCTCCTAGCGAAGAATTGAGCAAGCTATGCCGCCATTAAAACAAAGGCAGATACTTTCATATCTGCCTTTATTAGATGGAGCTCATGAGCGGATTTGAACCGCTGACCTCACCCTTACCAAGGGTGTGCTCTACCAACTGAGCTACATGAGCCAAACTCTATTGCGCCAACCACAAACTGGAGCGGGTAGCGGGAATCGAACCCGCATCATCAGCTTGGAAGGCTGAGGTTCTACCACTGAACTATACCCGCGGAGCCTGCAGCTCACGCCGAATCTGGTGGAGGGGGAAGGATTCGAACCTTCGAAGTCGATGACGTCAGATTTACAGTCTGATCCCTTTGGCCGCTCGGGAACCCCTCCAAAGTGAGGCGGCATTTTCTAGATCTGCCACCCTGCTGTCAAGCTTTTTCTCATTAAAATCTTGAGGTTAGCTACTCTGACAACATCTTCGTCGGGAACCAACTTTGACCACCCTGCGAAGCGGGCGCCATTCTATGCAAACTACTGGAGCAATGCAACGCCTTCACAAGGCATTAATTGATGCTGCAAACCGGCGAAGTCTCCAGCAAGTCGCCCAAGCAGAAATTCATCGGCCAGACGCCGACTTTTCGGCGCTACACGCACCCAGAAGCTGCGGTGCGCACGCGACAACTCGCGAATCTGCGGCTCATAGCCCACATCGCGCAAACGCTGCATGACACTACTGGCCGAATCATTGCGAGGAAATATGCCGAGCGATATGCCGTTGGCCAGCTCGCCTTGGGTAATGATGTAGCTGTCGATACGCCGCGCCTGCAACTCACGTAACTGCCTCAGCGAGGCCTGACGAGATGCCAGAGGCGGCAGATACACCCAATACTCGACACCTGCAGCCGCATCGACACTGCGCACTTCAGCCTGTATGTCCAGACTGAGCAACCGCTGCTCCACCACCTTAGCCCCTGCCTCCTCCTCGAAACTGCCAAGGAACAGACAAACAGCCGCTTCGGGAGATGCTTCGACCGGCAGCGAAGGCTCTCCGCGCGAATTCGGCGCACCCGCCTCACTTAGCAGGCGAATATCCTTGCGAGCCGCCTGATACGCATCCGCCGGAGCGATCTCCTTGGCGCGCAGCGGCGCTTGCTGCTGATGCCAGACGTAATAGAAGGCATTAAGTAGCAGGAGCAATAGCAGAATCCAACGCATGCTTCGCCTCAACTCAAGGGACAAGCGATCGCCAGCCCGACAAATACGAGATCCGTAACCACCTGCGCGCCCGGCACCACATCCCGAACCAGATCCGCATCACCTCCGGTCAGGAAGACTTCGAAGCCCTCAGGGAAACGGGCCTGCGCCTGCAGCAACTGCTCCGCAACGAAACCGCGCAGCATCAACACACAACCGCGCTCTACGGCCTCAGCCGTGGAGCGCCCGGGCTCAAGCTCCTGTAAGGCAGCCAACGCCACCTGGCGATCGTAACGAATGCGCCGGGTGTGCGTACTCAGCTGATCGCGCATCAACGGAAGCCCAGGACAAATGAAACCGCCCTGATGCAGACCATCCGCGGATATGAAGTCTGCGGTTACCGCCGTCCCGAGATCGACCACCAGGCAAGCGCGCTGCCCGAGATGATAAGCACCCAGCACAGCGAGCCAACGATCCAGACCCAGCCGCCGATAATCCTCGTACCCATTGCACACCGCCCCAACCTGGCTGGCAGACTGCGCACAGACAGCCTCAACACCAAGGAGCTCATACAGGCGCGCCACTAACTGCTCGGTCTCAGCATCACTGCGCACACTGACCAGACGGCAGTGACTTACCTGCAACTCCGGAGCTGCAGCCAGGGAGTCGAAGAGGGCTGAATCAGAATCCACAACACCCGCAAAAAGACGCTGACTCCCATCTCTGGAAATCACCCGCCACTTGATAAAGCTGTTACCGCAATCGAGCTCAAGAATCATGCTGCAACCTCAAGCTCAACTCTCCGCCGCTGAATGCGCGATCGACACCATCCACACTCAATCGAACAGCACCTCGCTCATCGACGCCAAGCACGACACCCAGCGTCGCATTATTGCCCGCAGTCAGCACCACTGATCTGCCGCGCCACGCATGCAGTGCCTCCCACTCCTCACGCAAGTCAGCAAATCCATGCTGCCAGTGCATGGAGAGGCAGTCACGCAACTGCAAGAGCAGCTCAGCGGCCAGATCATTTCGATCAAGCATACGCCCCATGCACTGCCGCACGGACGCCCATGGCTGGTCGATAGCACCAGAAGCGTCGTTCGCCATATTGACGTTGATACCGATGCCTATCACAACATGGCAAACATCGGCCGGGTCACCAGCCAACTCCAGAAGAATCCCGGATATTTTTCGCCCATCGACCAGTACGTCATTCGGCCATTTCAACTGCACCCCGTTCAGACCCAGGCTCTGCAGGGTCTTGGCGACAGCGAGTCCCACCGTCAGGCTCAACGCCTCGACCTGGCTCATGCCGCCATCGACGCGCAACACGACACTGCAGTAGAGATTCTCTGCAAACGGGCTGGCCCAGACACGCCCGCGCCGACCACGCCCTGCAGTCTGACGCTCAGCTAGCAGTACAAAAGGTGCTCGCTCTCCCGCTTCGAGACGGCGGAAGATCTCTGCATTCGTGGAATCCACACTCGGCTCGACTGCGACCGGCCAACCCGAACCCAAGGCACCTTGCGATATCCGCTCAGCGTTGAGCAGGATCATGGGCGAAGACAGCCGATAGCCGCGCCCTGGGACCTTGAATACTTCGACCCCGAGCTCAGCCTCCAACCCCTGCAACTGCTTCCAGATGGCACTACGACTTATCCCAAGCTGAGCCCCAAGGGCTTCACCGGAATGGAATCGTCCATCCTGTAGAAGTTTCAACAATTCCAGCATGCGAGGCCCCGCTACGAACAAGGCTGGCATGATAACGACGAGGCTTCAGCTTGCATAGAAAACGGCAAGCGGAAGACAAATCAGCAGGAAGACAGGACACTGGAATCCAAGCAATAGAAGCGGGTAGTGCCCACAGCTTAAGGAGGTGCGGCTATCGGCACCGAATTACTGAAGGGTGCGCCCTGCACACCGCTTAGGCCCGCTCATCAGCGGTGCGTACGCGCTTGCAGGAACGACCTCTGGCTAATTTTCCGCTGCGCAAAGAAGAAACCCCAGACCGCGTTAGCGATCTGGGGTTTCGTATAGGAGCTTGACGATGACCTACTCTCACATGGTGAAGCACCACACTACCATCGGCGATGCGTCGTTTCACTACTGAGTTCGGGATGGGATCAGGTGGTTCCAACGCTCTATGGTCGTCAAGCAATTCGGTTGGGATGTCGCGGTTAGGCGCTATCCCTTGGATACGTGATAGAGGCTTGTAGCTCTCGCAAATTTTCGGCTTTCTGTCGACTTCACCATCTACACCCTCTGCGTTGAGGGCAGATTGTTTGGGTGTTATATGGTCAAGCCTCACGGGCAATTAGTATTGGTTAGCTCAACGCCTCACAGCGCTTACACACCCAACCTATCAACGTCGTAGTCTTCGACGGCCCTTTAGGGAGCTCAAGGCTCCAGTGAGATCTCATCTTGAGGCAAGTTTCCCGCTTAGATGCTTTCAGCGGTTATCTTTTCCGAACATAGCTACCCGGCAATGCCACTGGCGTGACAACCGGAACACCAGAGGTTCGTCCAACCCGGTCCTCTCGTACTAAGGTCAGCCCCTCTCAAATCTCAAACGTCCACGGCAGATAGGGACCGAACTGTCTCACGACGTTCTAAACCCAGCTCGCGTACCACTTTAAATGGCGAACAGCCATACCCTTGGGACCGGCTTCAGCCCCAGGATGTGATGAGCCGACATCGAGGTGCCAAACACCGCCGTCGATATGAACTCTTGGGCGGTATCAGCCTGTTATCCCCGGAGTACCTTTTATCCGTTGAGCGATGGCCCTTCCATACAGAACCACCGGATCACTAAGACCTACTTTCGTACCTGCTCGACGTGTCTGTCTCGCAGTCAAGCGCGCTTTTGCCTTTATACTCTACGACCGATTTCCGACCGGTCTGAGCGCACCTTCGTACTCCTCCGTTACTCTTTGGGAGGAGACCGCCCCAGTCAAACTACCCACCATACACTGTCCTCGATCCGGATAACGGACCAGAGTTAGAACCTCAAGGTTGCCAGGGTGGTATTTCAAGGATGGCTCCATGAGAACTGGCGTCCCCACTTCAAAGCCTCCCACCTATCCTACACAAGCAAGCTCAAAGTCCAGTGCAAAGCTATAGTAAAGGTTCACGGGGTCTTTCCGTCTAGCCGCGGATACACTGCATCTTCACAGCGATTTCAATTTCACTGAGTCTCGGGTGGAGACAGCGCCGCCATCGTTACGCCATTCGTGCAGGTCGGAACTTACCCGACAAGGAATTTCGCTACCTTAGGACCGTTATAGTTACGGCCGCCGTTTACCGGGGCTTCGATCAAGAGCTTCGCTTGCGCTAACCCCATCAATTAACCTTCCGGCACCGGGCAGGCGTCACACCCTATACGTCCACTTTCGTGTTTGCAGAGTGCTGTGTTTTTAATAAACAGTCGCAGCGGCCTGGTATCTTCGACCGGCATGGGCTTACGTAGTAAATACTTCACCCTCACCGGCGCACCTTCTCCCGAAGTTACGGTGCCATTTTGCCTAGTTCCTTCACCCGAGTTCTCTCAAGCGCCTTGGTATTCTCTACCTAACCACCTGTGTCGGTTTGGGGTACGGTTCCTAGTTACCTGAAGCTTAGAAGCTTTTCCTGGAAGCATGGCATCAACCACTTCGCATTCTAAAAGAACGCTCGTCATCAGCTCTCGGCCTTGATCTCCCGGATTTACCTAAGAAATCAGCCTACCACCTTAAACACGGACAACCAACGCCGTGCTGGCCTAGCCTTCTCCGTCCCTCCATCGCAGTAACTAGAAGTACGGGAATATTAACCCGTTTCCCATCGACTACGCATTTCTGCCTCGCCTTAGGGGCCGACTAACCCTGCGTCGATTAACGTTGCGCAGGAAACCTTGGTCTTTCGGCGTGCGAGTTTTTCACTCGCATTGTCGTTACTCATGTCAGCATTCGCACTTCTGATACCTCCAGCAAGCTTCTCAACTCACCTTCACAGGCTTACAGAACGCTCCTCTACCGCTCATCCAAAGGATGAACCCGTAGCTTCGGTGTATGGTTTGAGCCCCGTTACATCTTCCGCGCAGGCCGACTCGACTAGTGAGCTATTACGCTTTCTTTAAAGGATGGCTGCTTCTAAGCCAACCTCCTAGCTGTCTAAGCCTTCCCACATCGTTTCCCACTTAACCATAACTTTGGGACCTTAGCTGACGGTCTGGGTTGTTTCCCTTTTCACGACGGACGTTAGCACCCGCCGTGTGTCTCCCGTGCTGACACTTGCTGGTATTCGGAGTTTGCATCGGTTTGGTAAGTCGGGATGACCCCCTAGCCGAAACAGTGCTCTACCCCCAGCAGTGATACACGAGGCGCTACCTAAATAGCTTTCGAGGAGAACCAGCTATCTCCGAGCTTGATTAGCCTTTCACTCCGATCCACAGGTCATCCGCTAACTTTTCAACGGTAGTCGGTTCGGTCCTCCAGTCAGTGTTACCTAACCTTCAACCTGCCCATGGATAGATCGCCCGGTTTCGGGTCTATACCCAGCGACTAAAGCGCCCTATTAAGACTCGCTTTCGCTACGCCTCCCCTATTCGGTTAAGCTCGCCACTGAATATAAGTCGCTGACCCATTATACAAAAGGTACGCAGTCACCCAACAAAGTAGGCTCCCACTGCTTGTACGCATACGGTTTCAGGTTCTATTTCACTCCCCTCTCCGGGGTTCTTTTCGCCTTTCCCTCACGGTACTGGTTCACTATCGGTCAGTCAGTAGTATTTAGCCTTGGAGGATGGTCCCCCCATGTTCAGACAAGGTTTCTCGTGCCCCGTCCTACTCGATTTCATTGATAAGAGCGTTTCGTGTACGGGGCTATCACCCACTACGGCGGCACTTTCCAGAGCCTTCCACTACACTCAAATCAACTTAAGGGCTAGTCCCCGTTCGCTCGCCACTACTTAGGGAATCTCGGTTGATTTCTTTTCCTCAGGGTACTTAGATGTTTCAGTTCCCCTGGTTCGCCTCTTGCACCTATGGATTCAGTACAAGATAACCAGCTTATGCTGGCTGGGTTCCCCCATTCAGAGATCTCTGGATCACAGTCTGTTTGCCGACTCCCCAAAGCTTTTCGCAGGCTACCACGTCTTTCATCGCCTCTGACTGCCAAGGCATCCACCGTATGCGCTTCTTCACTTGACCATATAACCCCAAGCAATCTGGTTACTGTCTCAATCGTGAAGACGACATTCGCCGAAAATTTGCGTCTTGAGAACTACAAATTTTGCCTTGATTAACAATGTGCAGTGAAACACATTGTTAGTCACTTCTATCACATATCCAAATTTTTAAAGAACGATTTTCTACCGGTCAAAAGACCAGAAATCAGCACTCGCCAGGCTTACCCTGAAGCGCTCATTTCTGAACTCTTTAACTCACCGCAACACGTAGAGAGTGGTGGAGCCAAGCGGGATCGAACCGCTGACCTCCTGCGTGCAAAGCAGGCGCTCTCCCAGCTGAGCTATGGCCCCGTAATCTTCTGCACCAAGCAATTGGTAGGTCTGGGCAGATTTGAACTGCCGACCTCACCCTTATCAGGGGTGCGCTCTAACCAACTGAGCTACAGACCTATAACAGGGTCGCGTTACAGCATCGTCTTCGACTATGAATCAAGCAATTCGTGTGGGAACTTATGAAGAAGCTGATGTCTTCGATTAAGGAGGTGATCCAGCCGCAGGTTCCCCTACGGCTACCTTGTTACGACTTCACCCCAGTCATGAATCACTCCGTGGTAACCGTCCCCCCGAAGGTTAGACTAGCTACTTCTGGAGCAACCCACTCCCATGGTGTGACGGGCGGTGTGTACAAGGCCCGGGAACGTATTCACCGTGACATTCTGATTCACGATTACTAGCGATTCCGACTTCACGCAGTCGAGTTGCAGACTGCGATCCGGACTACGATCGGTTTTATGGGATTAGCTCCACCTCGCGGCTTGGCAACCCTTTGTACCGACCATTGTAGCACGTGTGTAGCCCTGGCCGTAAGGGCCATGATGACTTGACGTCATCCCCACCTTCCTCCGGTTTGTCACCGGCAGTCTCCTTAGAGTGCCCACCCGAGGTGCTGGTAACTAAGGACAAGGGTTGCGCTCGTTACGGGACTTAACCCAACATCTCACGACACGAGCTGACGACAGCCATGCAGCACCTGTGTCTGAGTTCCCGAAGGCACCAATCCATCTCTGGAAAGTTCTCAGCATGTCAAGGCCAGGTAAGGTTCTTCGCGTTGCTTCGAATTAAACCACATGCTCCACCGCTTGTGCGGGCCCCCGTCAATTCATTTGAGTTTTAACCTTGCGGCCGTACTCCCCAGGCGGTCAACTTAATGCGTTAGCTGCGCCACTAAAATCTCAAGGATTCCAACGGCTAGTTGACATCGTTTACGGCGTGGACTACCAGGGTATCTAATCCTGTTTGCTCCCCACGCTTTCGCACCTCAGTGTCAGTATCAGTCCAGGTGGTCGCCTTCGCCACTGGTGTTCCTTCCTATATCTACGCATTTCACCGCTACACAGGAAATTCCACCACCCTCTACCGTACTCTAGCTCGCCAGTTTTGGATGCAGTTCCCAGGTTGAGCCCGGGGCTTTCACATCCAACTTAACGAACCACCTACGCGCGCTTTACGCCCAGTAATTCCGATTAACGCTTGCACCCTTCGTATTACCGCGGCTGCTGGCACGAAGTTAGCCGGTGCTTATTCTGTTGGTAACGTCAAAACACTAACGTATTAGGTTAATGCCCTTCCTCCCAACTTAAAGTGCTTTACAATCCGAAGACCTTCTTCACACACGCGGCATGGCTGGATCAGGCTTTCGCCCATTGTCCAATATTCCCCACTGCTGCCTCCCGTAGGAGTCTGGACCGTGTCTCAGTTCCAGTGTGACTGATCATCCTCTCAGACCAGTTACGGATCGTCGCCTTGGTGAGCCATTACCTCACCAACTAGCTAATCCGACCTAGGCTCATCTGATAGCGCAAGGCCCGAAGGTCCCCTGCTTTCTCCCGTAGGACGTACGCGGTATTAGCGTTCCTTTCGGAACGTTATCCCCCACTACCAGGCAGATTCCTAGGCATTACTCACCCGTCCGCCGCTAAATCAAGGAGCAAGCTCCTCTCATCCGCTCGACTTGCATGTGTTAGGCCTGCCGCCAGCGTTCAATCTGAGCCATGATCAAACTCTTCAGTTCAATACTGCTTGGGTTTTGAGAAAACCCTAAACTTGGCTCAGCAATCGCAAATAAACTCTCGAATTCACGAGTGTTACTTGTGATGCTGATAATCAGTCGACTATCAGTCTTACCTCACAAGCACCCACACGAATTGCTTGATTCAGTTGTTAAAGAACAGTTGGTTAAGCTTTTCGTCTCAACCGAGGCCGCGCATTCTACAGCAGCCTTTCTATCTGTCAAGCTGTTTTTCGATTTTGTTTCCGGAGAAACTTCTTTCTACTCAACCACTTGCGCTTTCGATCAGAGCTTCTTCTCTCCAGCGGGAGGCGCATTCTACAGCGTTCAAAACCGCTGTCAACACCTCTTTTCTACCGCTTTCGATCCACTTGACCGAACCACCAACAGAGTCAAACCAACACCCTGCCGACCGGCGCGCATTCTACACGCCAGATCCAGCTTTGCAAGCCCTTCATTCAACTTAACTTATTGATTAACAAGAAGTTTTTGAAGCGCTTCATCGCTGAAGTGGCGCGCATTCTACCGCCAGCAGAATGCGCGTCAAGCTTTAATTGCAGTTTTATTACTCGGCCTTGAGGGTGATACGCGCAAAGGCCTTCTTGCCAGCCTGGCAGACATGGGTAGAACCCAGCTTGAACAGGAAAGCACGGTCGACCACTTCACCATCGACGCGCACACCACCAGAGCCCAGCAGGTCACGAGCCACGGCAGCATTCTTAACCAGGCCTGCTTTATTAAGGACGGACGAGATCGGCATATCTTCAACCGAAACCAGCTCGACTTCTGGCAGATCTGCCGGCAACTCGCCATCCTTCATACGGTTGCCTGCGGAACGATGGGCACTGGCAGCCGCCTCCTCGCCATGAAAACGCGCAACGAGCTCCTCGGCCAGTTTGATCTTGATGTCACGCGGATTCGCCCCCTGCTCGACATCACGCTTGAACTGCTCGATCTCCTCCATGGACCGGAAGCTGAGCAGCTCGAAATAGCGCCACATCAGCACATCAGGCATGGACACCAGTTTGTTGTACATCACACCCGGCGCTTCCTGGATACCGACGTAGTTACCCAAGGATTTGGACATCTTCTTCACGCCATCGAGACCTTCCAACAACGGCATGGTGACGATGCACTGCGACTCCTGCCCATAAGCGCGCTGCAGCTCGCGCCCCATCAGCAGATTGAATTTCTGATCGGTACCCCCCAGCTCGACATCAGCCTTGAGCGCCACGGAGTCATAGCCCTGCACCAACGGGTAAAGGAACTCATGAATCGCGATCGGCTGATTACCGGTATAGCGCTTGTCGAAGTCGTCGCGCTCGAGCATCCGCGCCACGGTGTACTGCGAAGCCAGGCGAATGAAGTCAGCAGGCTTGAGCTGGTCCATCCAGGTCGAGTTGAAGGCGACCTCGGTCTTGGCCGGATCGAGAATCTTGAACACCTGCTGCTTATAGGTCTCGGCATTATCCAGAACCTGCTCACGGGTCAGCGGCGGACGAGTCGCGCTCTTGCCGCTGGGGTCACCGATCATCCCGGTGAAATCCCCAATCAGGAAGACCACCTGATGGCCGAGTTCCTGGAACTGACGCAGCTTATTAATAAGAACGGTATGGCCGAGATGCAGATCTGGCGCAGTAGGGTCGAAACCCGCCTTGATCCGCAGCGGCTGACCACGCTTGAGCTTTTCGACCAGCTCAGCCTCAACCAGAACCTCTTCCGCACCGCGCTTGATCAGCGCCAGCTGCTCTTCAACCGACTTCATAAAATGACTCACAGTGACCGCGTTCAAAAGGGAACCAACCATACAAGAACGCTGACAAATCACAAGTTTTGCTCAGCGTAAGGCAGACCCTGCGTCGATCATCATCTGCAGGGTTGCCTCCTGACGGTTTTGGTTATATTTTATACAGTTAGTGCATATTCATCATGCTCTTCTTTTAATCTTCATCTTTTCACTTCCAAAAGCAGCCCTATGACCTCTACATCTAAAGCGCCGCCACTCTATCCAAAAACCCATATTCTCGCGGCGAGCGGCGTGGCCGCACTGCTTAGCCTTGCCCTTCTGGTATTTCCTTCGCGTGAAGTGGAAGCACAGAAAACCTTCCTTGACCTGGATCTGGGCAACGACGCCGAGATGGTGCTGCAGGAAAAGGATGACCTCCGAGCGGGATTGCCAGTGCCAGGTGCCGCCTCGCCATTCGCCGAGATCGAGCAAAGCACCGAAACCGCCGAGAACAGCGCAGAAGACGCTGATGAAAATATCCTAGAAGCAGCCGACAACACTCCTCCTTCCGACCCCAACCATCACAACGTCACTGTCAGCAATGGCGATACGCTTTCTACCGTGTTCGCCAAGGTCGGCCTCAATGCCAACGATCTGCACGAAGCCCTCAATAGCAGTAAGGACGCCAAGCAGTTCAGCCGCCTCAAAGTAGGCCAGGTGCTGGAATTCGAACTCAACGAAGAAGGCAAGCTGAAGCACCTGCAGAGCAAGCTAAGCGACCTGGAAACCATTCGCCTCAGCCGTACCGACAAGGGGTTCGACTTCCAGAGCGAACAGATCAAGCCGGAAGTGGTGACCGCCTACAGTCGGGGCGTGATCAACAGCTCGCTGTTCCTCTCTGCCAAACGTGCAGGCCTGTCGCATAGCCTGACCATGGATCTGGCCAACGTATTCGGCTATGACATCGACTTCGCCATGGATATTCGCGAGGGCGACGAATTTGAAGTGATTTACGAAGAGAAGGTGGTCAACGGCAAACGCGTCGGCACAGGCAACATTCTCTCGGCACGCTTCACCAACCGCGGCAAGACTTACACCGCCGTGCGTTACACCAGCAAGCAAGGCACCACCAGCTACTACAACGCCAACGGCGAAAGCATGCGCAAGGCCTTCATCCGTACGCCAGTGGACTTCGCTCGTATCAGCTCGCGCTTCTCCACTGGCCGCAAGCATCCGATCCTGAACAAGATTCGCGCGCACAAGGGCGTCGATTATGCGGCACCACGTGGCACGCCGATCAAGGCTGCAGGTGACGGTCGCGTCATGCTGGCAGGCCGCAACGGCGGTTATGGCAACACCGTGATCATTCAGCACGGCCAACGCTATCGCACCCTTTATGCGCACATGCAAGGTTTCGCCAAGGGCATTCGTAACGGTTCGAACGTCAAGCAAGGCCAGATCATCGGATATATCGGCACCACCGGTCTTTCCACCGGCCCTCACCTGCACTATGAGTTCCAGGTCAATGGCGTACACGTCGATCCGCTCAGCCAGAAGCTGCCAATGGCAGACCCCATTGCAGCCAGCGAGAAGCAACGCTTCATGCAGCTGAGCAAACCGCTGATGGCGCGCATGGACCAGGAAAAGGCCACCATGCTGGCCGCCAACCAGCAATAAGCCGTGCCCCTCTATATAGGCGTGATGTCCGGTACCAGCCTGGACGGACTGGACATTGCGCTGATCGACCAGGATCAGCGCCCGCATCTCCTCGCCACGCTCTACCGCCCCATGCCGGAAGGACTGCGCAGCGACCTCTTGGCGCTGTGCACTTCCGGCCATGATGAATTGGCACGCGCCGCTGTTGCCGAACAGCACTGGGTCGAGCTGGCTGCAGAAGCCGTCAACGAGCTTCTGCAGCAACAGGGCCTGACAGCAGGACAGATTCGCGCCATCGGCAGCCATGGCCAGACCGTACGCCATGAGCCCGCACGAGGCTTCACCATTCAGATCGGAAACCCCGCGCTACTGGCCGAACTCACCGGCATTTGCGTGGTGGGCGATTTTCGTCGCCGTGATGTGGCTGCTGGCGGCCAAGGAGCCCCCTTGGTACCGGCCTTCCATCATGACCTGTTCGGCCATGACCAGAGGCACGTTGCCGTGCTCAACGTCGGCGGCTTCAGCAACCTCAGCCTGCTCTCACCCGGCCAGGAAGTGCGAGGGTTCGACAGCGGCCCTGGCAACGTGTTGCTCGATGCCTGGATTCAGCATTGTCAGGGCCTTGCCTATGACCGTGGCGGCGCCTGGGCTGCCACTGGCAGTGTATACAGCGAGCTACTGGCACGCCTGCTGAGCGATCCCTTCTTCGCCACCCAAGGCCCGAAGAGCACGGGTCGAGAGCTGTTCAATCTCGACTGGCTACTCGGTCACCTGCAAGCCCTACCGCCATTGGCCAGTGAGGACGTTCAGGCGACTCTGGTGGAGCTCACCGCGTGCAGCATCGTCAGCGCCTTGCGCAACGCACAGGCTCACACCGACACGTTGCTGGTATGCGGAGGCGGTGCTCACAATGCTTGCCTGATGCAGCGCCTGAGCGAAATGTTGCCTGGAACCGCGGTAAGCAGCACCGCAATCGAAGGCGTAGACCCGGACTGGGTTGAAGCCATGGCGTTCGCCTGGCTGGCTCATTGCGCTTTGGAAGGCATTCCAGGCAATCGCCCGAGCGTGACCGGGGCGAAGGGCCTGCGCATACTTGGCGCCATCTATCCGGCCTGAAACGAAAACGCCGCGCATCGAGCGCGGCGTCCATCATCCAGCGAAGGCTTCAGATCGAGAAGGACGACCCGCAACCACAGGTGGTGGTGGCATTGGGGTTCTTGATCACGAAACGCGAACCTTCCAGCCCTTCCTGATAGTCGACCTCGGAACCCACCAGATACTGGAAGCTCATGGCATCGACCACCAGGCTCACGCCCTCACGCTCGACGATGGTGTCGTCTTCGGCCACATCCTCATCGAAGGTGAAGCCGTACTGAAAGCCCGAGCAACCACCGCCCGTGACGAACACGCGCAGCTTCAGACGCGGATTGCCTTCTTCATCGACCAGATTCTTCACCTTGCTGGCCGCACCCTGGGTGAAGTGCAAAGGGGCAGGGGTGAAGGTTTCGACGCTCATGCTATAACTCCCGGCGCCATGCGCCACACTGCGTTAGCAGGTTGTTGAGAACCACCTGCGCTGCCTGGCCATCATCAACGATAGCCTGCTGGGCACGCATTATCCGCTTGCCCTACAAAATTGGTCAACTATTGCTCGACTTCCAGCGAGGCCGGAAGCTCCAGCGGACGTTCGCCGTCCTTGAGATGACACAGGCGCCCCTCGATCTGCGCCCCCATGGCCATTTCCATCAGGCCATACTGCAGGTTGCCGCGCACTCGTGAACGAGCGCCCAGCTCCAGATGACCACTGGCGAAAACATCCCCGTTCACCTCTCCGTCGATAACGATATGGGGTGCACGTATCTCGCCTTCAACCACGCCACCAACACTGACGCGCACCAGCCCTTCGGTGGCCAGCAGATTACCGTTGACCCGACCATCCACCTGCACTGCGCCCTGAAAGCGCATATCGCCTACCAGTTCGGCACCAGCGGCAATCAGACTGGTCTTGCCACTGAAACGCTGCAGGTCCGGCTTGGTCTTGTCTTTACTCCACATGGGGGGTTGTCGCTCCTGATTTGATCCATTCGAATGTGCGGCTCAGCGGCTTGTCGCCATCGACCTCTGCCTGAACCTTGACCTGACGCGGCTCGAAACCGTCAGGCAGTTGTAGCTCGCCGAAGCGCCCGGCCTCCGGAAAAGACTGAAAGTGCTTGAAGGAGAACGGGATGCTGCTCTGACTCACTTCGTCGGACAGCGTCGCAAGCTCCAAGGAAGCCGCTTTTCCGTTCTGCTGCCCCTCGACCGTGATACGCAGACGCCCTTGCAATGCCTCATCACTGGCCCCGACTCGGCTCATCAGCAGCTTGTAGCGAAATCGCTGCGGTTGCTCCGTCGCCTGCAGCTCGAAGGCACGGATGCGCATGCCCTCGCGACGACTGGCCGGAGCCAGTACGCCCTTGTAGAAAGCCAGGTCCTGTTGCTGCTTGAAGATCTGCTCTTCGAGCAGCTTGATGGTCCGACGATTCTGCTCCATGGCCTGCTGCGTGACCTTGTCGCTACTGCCAACCACGGCAAGGCGCTGGCGCAACAGCTCCAGCTCCTGCTCCTGCTCGGCAACTCGGGTCAGCAATGCGTGCGTATCCTCGGGTACTTGCTGGGGCTGCGCCTGCGGCCAGTACCACCCCAGGGCGAAGGACGCCGGCATGGCAAGCGCCAGCAAGAGCAGCAACCAGAGGCGCCTGCGTTCCCGCCGTGGATCGCTGAGACGAACCTCCCAGCCCGGTGTCACGGCAACAGGGCCGCGTGCGACAGCCCCAGACGCTCGTCGAGACCAAAGAGGATATTCATGTTCTGCACCGCCTGACCGGAAGCACCCTTGACCAGGTTGTCGATAACCGACAGCACCACTACCAGATCACCACCCTGCGGGCGGTGCACGGCGATGCGGCAAACGTTGCCACCGCGCACACTGCGGGTTTCCGGGTGGCTACCGGCCGGCATCACATCGACGAATGGCTCGCCGGCGTAGCGCTTCTCGAACAGCGCCTGGAGATCGACCGAGGTGTCGGCCACACGTGCATACAGGGTCGCGTGGATGCCGCGAATCATCGGCGTCAGGTGCGGCACGAAGGTCAGACCGACGTCGCCGCCAGCAGCCTGGCGAAGGCCCTGGCGAATTTCCGGCAGGTGACGATGGCCCTTGACCGAGTAGGCCTTCATGCTCTCGCCTGCCTCGCAGAACAGCGAGCCAACGCTGGCACCACGGCCGGCGCCACTGACGCCACTCTTGCAGTCGGCGATCAGGCCACTTGCATCGGCCAGGCCGGCTTCCAGCAATGGGATCAGGCCGAGCTGGGTCGCGGTCGGGTAGCAGCCGGGTACGGCGATCAGGCGCGCAGCCTTGATGGCCTCGCGGTTGACCTCGGGCAGGCCGTACACCGCCTCGCTCAGCAGCTCGGGTGCGCCGTGCGGCTGGCCGTACCACTTGGCCCACTCCTCGGCATCCTGCAGACGGAAGTCGGCGGACAAATCGATCACGCGCGTGCCTGCGGCCAGCAGTTCGCCCGCCAGCGCATGAGCCACACCGTGCGGGGTGGCGAAGAACACCACGTCACAGGCGCCCAGCGTGGCAACGTCCGGCACGCTGAAGGCGAGATCCGGATAGTGGCCGCGCAGGTTAGGGTACATTTCGTCGACACGTAGGCTGGCCTCGGAACGGGAAGTGATCACGGTCACCTCTGCCTGCGGGTGTTGCGCCAGCAGACGCAGCAGTTCGACACCGGTGTAGCCCGTGCCGCCGACGATACCGACCTTGATCATCACATGCCCCTTTGCAAAAGCCATTGGAAAGCTGCCGATGATAAAGCCGCATCGGCCAAGCTCCAACCGCGGAGGTGACGCAGGCCGTCGCCTGCCTCTACTATCGAGGCCATTTTTCAGCGTGAGAGGCGAAAATGCTCTATCTCTGGCTCAAGGCTCTGCACATCATCGCCATGGTCTGCTGGTTCGCCGGCCTGTTCTATCTGCCGCGTCTGTTCGTCTATCACGCCATGAGCAGCGACGCTGCCAGTCACGAGCGATTCTGCATCATGGAGCGCAAGCTCTATCGAGGCATCATGATGCCGTCGATGATCGCCACCCTCGGTCTTGGCATCTGGCTGCTCAGCCTCAACTCGGCGTACTACTTCACTCAAGGCTGGATGCACGCCAAGCTCACGCTGGTGGTGGCCCTGGTGATCTATCACCACCTCTGCGGAGCACAGCTCAAACGCTTTGCCCGCGGCGAGAACAGCCGCAGCCATGTGTTCTATCGTTGGTTCAATGAAGCGCCGGTGCTGGCACTGCTGGGGATCGTCATCCTGGTTGTCGTCCGCCCCTTCTGAGGAGTTCGCCATGTCTCTGCCCGCCCTGCTCGAACAGCGCCTGCGCCTGCCACTGGTGGCTGCGCCGATGTTCCTGGTATCCAACCCGGCACTGGTCAGTGCCTGCTGCAACAGCGGCATCGTCGGCAGCTTTCCGGCACTGAACCAGCGTGAGAGCGCCGGTTTCGCTGCCTGGCTCGACGAAATCGAAGCCAGCCTCTCGGCTGACGCCGCGCCCTTCGCCGTCAACCTGATCGTGCATAACAGCAACCCACGGCTGCAGGCGGACCTGGCCATCTGCGTCGAACGCCGCGTGCCTATCGTCATCACCAGCCTGGGCGCAGTGAAGGAGGTGGTCGATGCCGTGCACAGCTACGGTGGCCTGGTATTCCATGACGTGACCACCCGGCGCCATGCGGAAAAAGCTGCCGAGGCGGGCGTGGACGGGCTGATCGCCGTAGCCGCCGGTGCTGGCGGCCACGCCGGCACCTGGAGCCCCTTCGCCCTGCTGGCCGAGATTCGCCAGTTCTTCGACAAGACCGTGCTGCTGTCGGGTTGCCTCAATCACGGCCACGAGATTCTCGCCGCCCAGTTGCTCGGCGCCGATCTGGCCTATATGGGCACCCGTTTTATCGCCACCACCGAGAACAATGCCTCGGCCGACTACAAGCGGATGATCCTCGACGCACGGGCCGCCGATATCATCCACACGCCCGCCGTGTCCGGCGTACCGGCCAGCTTCATGCGCCAGAGCCTGGAGCTGGCCGGCTACGACCTGAAACAGCTGCAGAACAAGGCCGATATCAACTACGGCGAGAAACTCAAGCCAATGGACGAAGAAGCCAAGGCCTGGAAAACCGTATGGTCGGCCGGCCAGGGCGTCGGCAGCATCGATGATCTGCCCTCGGTGCAGGAACTGGTCGCGCGGCTCGATAACGAATACCGCGCCGCGCTGACTCGCAGCCAGCAATTGGGGCAACGCTGGCCGCGATGAAGCGTCGCCACCTGCTGGGGCTGGGCGCGCTTGGACTACTCGGCGGCTGGGCGCTGCGCCCGGCTGATCAGGGGCGCGCGCATGACGCCTACTTCGCTGAGCTCAACCGGCAGTTGCAGCGCGATGGCGAAGGCGTGCCCACCCTGCTGCTCGATCTCGACCGGCTCGACGCCAACGCCGATCTGCTGGCGGCACGCCTGGCCGGCCGCCTCCAGCTGCGCCTGGTCGCCAAATCCCTGGCCAGCACCGGTCTGCTCGAGTATCTGGCCAAGCGCCTGCAAACCCAACGGTTCATGGTCTTCCATCAGCCGCAGCTCAATCGCCTGGCCAGGAGTTTCCCGCAGGCCGACCTTCTGCTCGGCAAACCCATGCCGGTCGCTGCCGCGCTGAATTTCTATCGGCAGCTACCGCACCACCTGAACTTCGATCCCGACCGCCAGTTGACCTGGTTGATCGACAGCCGGCAACGCCTGCAGCAATACGCTGAACTGGCCACGGCGCTAGGCCGGCCGCTACGCATCGCATTGGAAATAGATATCGGCCTCGAGCGCGGCGGCTTCGCTACGCCACAGGCGTTGGCTCAGGCAATGCAGCAGCTTGGGCAATTACCGGGCCTGCAATTGCAGGGGCTGATGGGTTATGACGCTCATGTCGCCCACAACCCGCTCTGGCAAGGCCAGATCAACGCGTTCAGCGAGGCCGATACACGCTATCGCCAGTTTATCGCCAGCGCCCTGGCGTTCAGCGAGCTGTGGCCGACCGAACCGCGGCTCAATGGCGGTGGCAGCCTGACCTACCTGCTGCACAGCCAGCAGCAGAGTTCGCTCAACGAGATCGCCGTTGGCTCTGCCCTGCTCAAGCCCGCAGAATTCGATACAGCGCTGCTGGAAGATCATCAGCCAGCGCTGTGGATCGCCAGCCCAGTGCTCAAGGCTCTCGACGGTACCCTGCCCTATGCGCAGTCGCTGCAAGCGCTGATCGAAGCCTGGAACCCCAACCGTCAGCACGCCTACTACCTGTACGGCGGTCGCTGGCCGGCCCAACCGGTTTCACCAGCAGGGCTCGACTACGACAAGCTGTATGGCCGCAGCGCCAATCAGGAGCGTCTGATCGGCAGCGCAGCCACGCAGCTGACGGACCAGGACTGGGTATTTCTGCGCCCGGCGATCAGCGAAGGCTTACAGGGTGATTTCAGCGAAATACGTCTACTACGCCGCGGCCAGCTGGTCGGCCGCTGGAGCACAATAGGCAACGCCTGAAATACTCCAATGCGACACTTCAGGCCGCTTGTATAGTGGCGTCACGGCACTCTAGGCTTACGCTTCACCCGATGCTGAACGGTCACTTCGCTCACCTCAACTTCCCGCCGACAAGGAAGCTCGCATGAACCAACCGCGCTACAAGATAGTGTTCGATGGCCAACTGATGCCCGAGGCCTCGTTGGAAACGGTCAAGACAAACCTGGCCCGCTTGTTCAAGAGCGACCTTGCACGCATCGACAGCCTGTTCAGCGGAGGGCCTGTAGCGCTCAAACGTGATCTGGGCGAGAGCGAGGCAGAGCAGTACCTGAGCGCCCTGCAGAAGGCCGGCGCCAATGTGCGCAAGGAGCTGGATCAGGCAGCCAGCCTCAGCCTGGTGCCGACCGAGGCCGAGACTGCGCAGGCCGCCACGCCGAACATGACCTGCCCAAAATGCGGCCACGAACAAACCAAGGCCGCCGAGTGCTCTGCCTGCGGAATCATCATCGAAAAGTACCTCGCCCGCCAGGCGCAATTGGCCGAGACCGCACCGGCGCCAGCAGCCGCGCCAGTCGCGCCAGTCGCGGCTGCCGCATCACCGTACGCCCCGCCGCAGGCAAATGTCGCCGAGCAGCTGCCGCAGTACTCGGAGCTCAAGGTATTCAGCGTCAGCGGTCGGATCGGGCGAGTGCGCTATCTCGGCTGGACCATGGCCATGCTGCTGTGCATGCTGCCGATGCTCTTGCTGTTCGCAGGTGCGTCAGCGATGTCCAGCGTCCTCGGCACCCTGATCATGGCCGTCGGTGTGATTGGCATGATCGTCATCGGTGTGTTCATCGGCGTCCAGCGCCTGCACGACATGGGCTGGTCCGGCTGGCTGTGGCTACTCAATTTCGTTCCCGTCATCGGTAGCGTGTTCGCACTGCTGATGCTGATCATTCCCGGCACTCAGGGCGTCAACCGCTACGGCCCGCCGCCACCGCCGAACAGTACCGGTGTCAAGGTCCTGGCCTGGCTGTTCCTGCTCGTACCCGTAACCGGCATCGTCGCCGCCATAGCCCTGCCCCAGTACCAGAGCTATGTCGAGCGTGCTGCCGAATATCAGGAGCAGTAAAGCCCGACCATGCGCAGCTATGCATTGATCACCGGCGCTTCCAGCGGCATCGGCCTGGCCCTGGCCGAAGCCCTGGCGCGCCGGGGGCGCAATCTGATTCTGGTGGCACGCCGGCGTGATGCACTGGAAAGCATCGCCTACGAGCTGGCTCAGCGCTTCGGCGTCGAGGTGCTGTTTCGCCTCTGTGACCTGAGTGAACCACTGCAACTGTCCGGCCTGCTGCTGGAGCTGGACGAAGGCCAGTGGCAAGTCGATCTGCTGGTGAACAATGCCGGCCTTGGCTGCGCAGGTCCATTCCTGGAACAGGACTGGAGTCGCGAGCAGGAGCAGCTGGAGGTCAATGTCCTGGCACTGACACGCCTGTGCCACGCACTCGGCCAGCGCATGGCCGAGCATGGCGGCGGGCAGATACTCAACGTCGCCTCGGTGGCCGCCTTTCAGCCAGGGCCCTGGATGAGCAGCTACTACGCCAGCAAGGCCTATGTACTGCACTTCTCCGAAGGCCTGCGCGAGGAACTGAAAGGCCGCGGCGTGCGCGTGTCAGTACTCTGCCCCGGCCCTACGCACAGCGCCTTCTTCCGCGCGGCGCAGATGGACGTTACGCCCCTGGCTGGCAGCAAGCTGATGATGAGCGCCGAGGAAGTGGCGCTGCTCACGGTACGTGCGCTGGAAAAGAACCGCGCCATCATCATTCCCGGCTGGCGCAACCGCTTGCTGGCGCTGAGCCCACGCCTGGGGCCGCGCTGGCTGGTACGCAAGCTCAGTGGTCGCCTGACACGCCCGTTCACTGGCCTCAGCCCGCGTTGACCGTCCGCCCATCGGCCCAGGCACGCAACGCAGCCAGACGCTCGGCCATCACCACCGATAACGGCGCGGTACTCTGTAGCGCACGCAGCAGTAGCTCCTGATCGACCGCCCGTTGCTGCGCCTGCCCGGCGTACAACGCGCTGACCACGGCCTGCTCGATCTCGGCGCCGGAATAGCCCTCGCTGGCTGCAGCCAGTTGCGCCAGATCGAAAGTGGCGGGCTCCAATTCGCGACGCTGCAGGTGGATACGGAAAATATCTGCACGCACTTCGGCACTGGGCAGGTCGACGAAGAACAGCTCGTCGAAACGCCCCTTGCGCACCAACTCGGGCGGCAGTCGGTCGATGGCATTGGCCGTGGCGACGACGAACACCGGCGCCTTGCGCTCGGCCATCCAGGTCAGCAGGGTACCGAGTACCCGCTGGCTCACGCCGCCGTCATGCTCGCCACTGGCCAGGCCCTTTTCCACCTCGTCCATCCACAGCACGCAGGGCGCCATCTGTTCAGCCAGGCGCAGCGCCTCGCGCAGATTGCGCTCGGTTTCACCGAAGAACTTGTTGTACAGGCAGGCAAAATCCAGACGCAGCAGCGGCAGGCCCCAGAGTCCGGCAACGGCCTTGGCGGCCAGGCTCTTGCCGCCGCCCTGCACACCGACCAGCATCACGCCCTTGGGCGCATCGATCTGCTTGCCCTCGAGGAAGCCGGCCTGGCGTTCAGCCAGCCAGCGCTTGAGATTGACCAACCCGCCGACTTCGGCGAAGCGTGCAGTGTCGTATTCGAAGCTGAGCACACCCTCCAGATCCAGCAACTGGAACTTGGTCTTGTTCAACTCGGGGATGTCTTCCTGAGTGATCGCGCCGTCGTCGCAGATCACATTGCGCGCCAGCGCCCGCGCTTCGGCATGGCTGAGGCCGCGCAGGTTCTTCACCACCTGCTGCAGGGTCCGGTTGTCGGTGCGCACGCGTGCACCGCGATTGCCTTCGCTCCAGCGCGTCGCCTCGTCGCGCACGATGCTCAGCAACTCGTCCTCCGACGGCAGCGCGAGGCTGAAGCGTGCCGCGAGACGCTGCACTTCGGCCGGCAGCTTGATCGCATGCGACACCAGCACCAGCGTCGGCTTGTGCGCGGCCTCGCTCATGGCGATTTCCTTGAGCAGGCGCACCAACCGAGGGTTGTCATCGAGAAAGGGATGCAGGTCGCACATCACGTAGAGGTTCGGCTGCAGGTCTGCCTTGATCATGCGCAGCGCGGCTTCCGGCTCCAGAGTCGGCGACTCGTCGACCGACGCGCCGCCAAAGCCGAGGCGCTGCAGCCCCTCGGTCACCGACCAGGTGTGCAGACCCAGGCCACGCTTGACCGCCAGACCGGTCAGGGTCTCCAGTACGCGCAGTTCGTCCCAGGACTCGATCACCACCAGCTTGACCTTGGAATCCAGCACCAGCCCAAGATCATGAATATCGTTCTTCAACACCCGCTCCTTGTGAAGTTTGGCCGGCCAGGCAAGCAGGGTTACCATCCGCGGTTTCGCAGAATCGGAGCTCGCAGCATGGACCATCTGAACACGCAGATCGTCGCCGGAGGCCTCGCGCCGTGCAAGCACTGAACGCGCGTTGCGTCACAGTCGCCGCGTCCATTGCCATCGCAACCTGTGCACTGCTGGTGAACCAACCGGCCGTCGCCATCGAAACCATCATCAGCGACCCCTTACCTAACGGCGGCCAGGGCCCGGAAATGGTGGTGATTCCGGCCGGCACCTTGCGTATGGGTGATGCCAGCGGGCGAGGCAATGACAACGAGCGCCCGCAACGGACCATTGCCTTCGATCGCCCCTTCGCCATGGGCCGCTACGAAGTCACCTTCGCCGACTGGCAGAAATACGCCGACGCCAACGAGCTGCCCATGCCCGATAACGAAGGCTGGGGCCTTTCCGCGCAGCGCCCGGTGATCCATGTGTCATGGCGCGATGCCCATGCCTACGTCCAATGGTTGTCACGCGAGACAGGTTCGCGCTACCGCCTGCCGACCGAAGCCGAATGGGAGTATGCCGCACGCGGCGGCAGCCAGAGCTACTACTGGTGGGGTGACGAGCTCGACAGCGACGAACAGGCACCGCGCGCTCATTGCCGCGGTTGCGCCAGCTCGCGCCTGCTGCGCAACAAGACAGCCGCTGTTGGCCAGTTCCCGGCCAATGGCTTCGGTCTGCATGACACCGCAGGCAATGTCTGGGAATGGACAGCTTCAAACTACACGCAGCGCTTCGACGGTAGTGAAACGCAAAGCGCCGGGCTGCTCGACAACAGCCCGCGGGTGGTTCGCGGTGGCGCCTGGAACAGCGGCCCAACCTACCTGCGCAGCAGCCTGCGCGACCTCAAGCAGCCGCATCATCGCGACTATGCGCTGGGGTTTCGCGTGCTGCGCGAGCTACCCTGAGCGCGGACGATCTGGCGACTTTGCAGTAGACTAGCCGGGTTGTTTCCCCTGGAGGTGCCTCATGGCCAGCGAACGCCAGTATTCCCCCGTCGACCGCCTGCTGCTGCAAGCCGATGCCGCGCTGCGGACGCTGCTGCCATTTAGCGGCGCCTCGGGCCGCCCCTCGCCCGCCATCGTGCAGAGCGACAGCGAGCTGAGCAGCGAGGAGTCGCGCCACGTCGCCGGTCTGATGCGCATCAACCACACCGGTGAGGTCTGCGCCCAGGCGCTCTATCAGGGTCAGGCGCTGACCGCCAAACTGCCGGAAGTACGCAGTGCCATGGAGCATGCAGCCGACGAGGAAATCGACCACCTGGCCTGGTGCGAGCAGCGCATCCGCGAACTGGGTAGCCACCCGAGCGTGCTCAACCCGCTGTTCTATGGCCTGTCCTTCGGCGTGGGCGCGGTAGCGGGACTGGTCAGTGATCGCGTCAGTCTGGGATTCGTCGCTGCCACCGAAGATCAGGTATGCAAGCACCTGGATGAACACCTGGAGCAACTGCCCGAGCATGACGCCAAATCACGCGCCATTCTCGAGCAGATGCGCGTCGACGAGCAGCAACATGCCAACAGCGCCCTGGCAGCTGGCGGCGTACGCTTCCCGGCACCGGTGAAGTTCGGCATGACCTTGCTGTCGAAGGTCATGACCAAGAGCACCTACCGCATCTGAAACGAACGAGGGCGCCAATCGGCGCCCTTGTCATTTCCAGCGGGATTCAGCCCAGTTCGACGATTTCGTAGTCGTGGCTGATGTCCACACCGGCACGGCCCAGCATGATCGAGGCCGAACAGTACTTCTCCGCCGACAGCTCCACCGCCCGCTTCACCTGAGCCTCTTTCAGCCCTCGGCCCTTGACCACGAAGTGCAGGTGGATCTTGGTAAACACCTTGGGCTCCTCGTCTGCACGCTCGGCATCAAGGAACACTTCGCAGCTTTCTACCGGCTGGCGGCCCTTGCGCAGAATGCTGACCACATCGAAGTTGCTGCAGCCACCGAGGCCGATCAGCAACATCTCCATCGGCCGAATACCGAGGTTACGACCACCGGCATCGGGCGGACCGTCCATCACCACGGCATGGCCACTACCGGACTCGCCGAGGAACAGAGCTTCACCGGCCCATTGCACACGCGCTTTCATCGATATTGGCTCCCAAAGTGGAAAAGGCCGGCAGATTAGCACAGCCGGGTGGCAGTCCGATGCGCGTCAGTTACGCTAAAGTTCCGCCGGGTTATGTTACCCAGGTCGCAAAAAAGACCCCACTCATAGCATGTCTGTTAAGCTGACGTCGGATTGCTGGCACACTTGGCCGGATAACTAATAAGAAATTGCCGTTGGACAAAGGCCTTCATCTTTTCATATTCGGGACTCGGGCATGGTTGCTATTACCCTTACACCTAAAATCAAGAATCTCGACAAGCTTCTCGCGCACTGTCACCGCCGTCGCTACACCGCCAAGAGCACGATCATCTACGCAGGTGATCGCTGCGAAACACTCTTCTTCATCGTCAAAGGCTCGGTCACCATCCTTATCGAGGATGACGACGGCCGTGAAATGATCATCGCCTACCTCAATGCCGGCGATTTCTTCGGCGAGATGGGCCTGTTCGAAAAGGAAGGCACGGAGAAGGAGCGCAGCGCCTGGGTTCGCGCCAAGACCGAGTGCGAGGTCGCGGAAATCAGCTACGCCAAATTCCGCGAGCTGACCCAGCAGGATCCGGACATCCTCTTCGCCCTGGGCAGCCAGATGGCCGAGCGCCTGCGCAATACCACGCGCAAGGTCGGCGACCTGGCCTTCCTCGACGTTACTGGCCGCGTCGCACGCACCCTGCTCGACCTGTGCAAGCAGCCGGATGCCATGACCCATCCGGATGGCATGCAGATCAAGATCACCCGCCAGGAAATCGGCCGCATCGTCGGCTGCTCGCGCGAGATGGTCGGCCGCGTGCTCAAGTCCCTGGAAGAACAGGGCCTGGTGCACGTCAAAGGCAAGACCATGGTGGTCTTCGGCACCCGCTGAAACCCGCCCAATAAAAAGCCGGCTTGATCGCCGGCTTTTTTATGCACGTTATTCGGGGTCGGTACCGATCACGGCAGGTCGACCACGCTCGGGAAAGAACAGACGCTGCAATTCGCTGCCGGGGCTTTCCGCACGCATGAAGGCTTCGCCGACTAGGAAGGCATAGACCTCGTTGATCTCCATCAGCTCGACATCGGCGCGATTGAGAATGCCGCTCTCGGTGACCACCAGGCGATCACGGGGAATACGCGGCAGCAGGTCGAGGGTGGTCTCCAGACTGACATCGAAGGTGTGCAGGTTGCGGTTGTTGATACCCACCAGCGGTGTATCGAGGGTCTTCAGCGCCCGCTCCAGCTCGGCGCCGTCATGTACCTCGACCAGCACGTCGAGGCCGACGTCCTTGGCCACCGAAGCCAATTCGGCCATGCGCACATCATCCAGGCAGGAGACGATCAGCAGCACGCAGTCGGCGCCCAGCGCGCGGGCCTCGACGATCTGGTACGGATCGACCATGAAGTCCTTGCGGATCACCGGCAGCGCGCAGGCCGCACGGGCTTGCTGCAGGTACTGGTCGGCGCCCTGGAAGAAGTCGATATCGGTCAGTACCGACAGGCAGGTGGCGCCACCGGCCTCGTAGCTGCGGGCAATATCGGCCGGGACGAAGTCGGCGCGCAGCACGCCCTTGCTCGGCGAGGCCTTCTTGATCTCGGCAATCACCGCCGGCTGCTTGCGTGCAGCCTGTTCCAGCAGCGCGCGGGCAAAGCCTCGCGGTGCGTCGGCACTGCGCGCAGCAGCCTCGACCTCGGCCAGACTGACCTGGGCGCGACGCGCCGCCACTTCCTCGAACTTACGGGCGACGATCTTCTCCAGTACGGTTGGTACGCTCACCCTTCGTTCTCCTGTTTGAATACCGCGGTAAAGGACACCAGCTCTTCCAGCTTCTCACGCGCCAGGCCGGTGTGCAGGGCGTCATGCGCCAGCTGGATACCTTCGCGCAGGCTGCTGGCATGGTCGGCAGCATAGAGTGCGGCGCCAGCATTGAGCACGATCATGTCGGCAGCCTTCTGGCCGTTGTCGGTCTTGCGTCGGCCCAGGGCATCGCGGATCAGCTCCAGCGACTGCTCGGCGTTGTCGACGGTCAGACCGATCAGGCTCTGGCTCTTGATACCGAAATCCTCGGGCTGGATACGGTACTCGCTGACCTTGCCGTCCTTGAGCTCGGCGACGAAGGTCGGCGCGGCCAGACTGATCTCGTCCAGACCATCCTGCGCATGCACCACCAGCACGTGCTCGCTGCCCAGGCGCTGCAGCACTTCGGCCATCGGCCGGCACAGTGCCTGGCTGAATACGCCGATGACCTGATGCTTGGCGCCAGCCGGATTGGTCATCGGGCCGAGCATGTTGAAGATGGTGCGCAGACCCAGCTCGCGGCGCGGGCCGATGGCATGCTTCATCGCACCGTGATGAGACGGAGCGAACATGAAGCCAACCCCGACGCTTTCGACGCAGCGCGCCACCTGCTCGGGCTTGAGCCCCAGGTAGACGCCTGCAGCTTCCAGAAGATCGGCGCTGCCGCTCTTACCGGAGACCGCGCGGTTGCCGTGCTTGGCCACCTTGCCGCCAGCCGCCGCGACGACGAAGGCCGCCGCGGTGGAGACGTTGAAGATGTTCATGCCATCGCCGCCGGTGCCGCAGGTGTCGACCAGGCGCTCGGCGTCGATCACCACCGGTGCAGCCAGCTCACGCATGACGCTGGCGGCGCCGACAATCTCGTCGATGGTCTCGCTCTTCATGCGCATGCCCATGAGGAAGGCACCGATCTGCGCGTCGGTGCATTGGCCGGTCATGATCTCGCGCATGACCGCCTGCATTTCCTCGGTGGTCAGATCGAGCTGAGCGACGATGCGGTTGAGGGCTTCCTTGATATTCATGCGCGCACGCCTCCGGTCTGCTTGAGGAAGTTGGCGAACAGTTCGTGGCCCTGCTCGGTGAGGATGGACTCGGGGTGGAACTGCACGCCCTCGACGTTCAGGGTCTTGTGGCGCAGGCCCATGATCTCGTCGACCGAGCCGTCTTCATGCTGCGTCCAGGCCGTTATCTCCAGGCAATCCGGCAGGGTTTCGCGCTTGACCACGAGGGAATGATAGCGGGTCACGGTGAGCGGGTTGTTCAGACCCGCGAACACGCCCTTGTCCTCATGGAACACCGGGCTGGTCTTGCCGTGCATCACCTGGCGCGCACGCACCACATCGCCACCGTACGCCTGGCCGATGCTCTGGTGGCCGAGGCAGACGCCGAGGATCGGCAGCTTGCCGGCGAAATGCAGGATGGCCTCGATGGACACGCCCGCTTCGGTTGGCGTGCACGGGCCGGGCGAGACGACGATGCGCTCGGGCTTGAGCGCTTCGATCTCAGCGATGCTCAGCTCGTCGTTGCGAATCACGTGCACGTCGGCGCCCAGTTCACCCAGGTACTGCACGACGTTGTAGGTGAAGGAGTCGTAGTTATCGATCATCAAAAGCATGGTACGGCTCCTGTTATTCCTGGGCCTGTGCGGCAGTCTGTTCGGCGAGCGCAACGGCGCGGAACATGGCGCGGCGCTTGTTCAGAGTCTCTTCCCACTCCAGCGCGGGCACCGAGTCGGCGACGATGCCGGCACCGGCCTGCACGTGCAGCTCGCCGTCCTTGATCACCGCTGTACGAATCGCGATGGCGGTGTCCATGTTGCCGTTCCAGGCGTAGTAACCGACCGCACCGCCGTAGACGCCACGCTTGACCGGCTCCAGCTCGTCGATGATTTCCATGGCGCGAATCTTCGGCGCGCCGGACAGAGTGCCGGCCGGCAGGATGGCGCGCAGTGCGTCCATCGCCGACAGCTCGGGTTTGAGCTGACCGGTGACGTTGGAGACGATGTGCATGACGTTGGAATAACGCTCGATGACCATCTTCTCGGTGAGCTTGACCGAGCCGATCTGCGACACGCGGCCGGTGTCGTTGCGGCCCAGATCGATCAGCATCAGGTGCTCGGCGATTTCCTTGGCGTCGGACAGCAGGTCCTCTTCCAGCGCCTTGTCCGCCTCCTCGCTGGCGCCACGCGGGCGCGTACCGGCGATGGGGCGCACGGTGACCAGGCCGTCCTCGACGCGTACCAGCACCTCGGGCGAGGAGCCGACCACATGGAAGTCGCCGAAGTTGAAGAAGTACATGTACGGCGTCGGGTTGATGCAGCGCAGCGCACGGTACAGATCGATGGGCGCGGCCTTGAACGGAATCGACATGCGCTGGGAAATCACCACCTGCATGCAGTCACCGGCCAGGATGTACTCCTTGATCGAACTGACCGCCGCCTCGTAATCGCCCTGGCTGTAGCTGGAGCGGAACGCCGGCTCTTCGCCCAGCGGCGCGGACAGATCCACCCCCAGGCGCGGGGTGATCGGCTGGCGCAGCTTGCGCAGGATTTCGCGCAGGCGTGCCTGGCCTTGCTCGAAGGCGTCCGGCTGAGCCGGATCGGCGAGGACGATGCCGTGCATCTTGCCGGCCAGGTTGTCGAACACCACCACGGCGTCGGAAACCATCAGCAGGATGTCCGGCGTACCCAGCGCATCAGGGTTCACCCCAGCAGCCAGCTTGGGCTCGACGTAACGCACGCTGTCGTAGCCGAAGTAGCCCACCAGGCCGCCGTTGAAGCGCGGCAGACCGGCGATGGTCGGCACTTTGTAGCGCGCCTTGAACTGCTCGACGAACTCCAGCGGGTCGGCGCATTGGTGGCGCTCGACCTCGACGCCGTCGGTGCTGACCAGCACATCATGGCCATGCACGCGCAGTACGGTGCGCGCCGGCAAGCCGATGATCGAATAGCGGCCCCACTTTTCGCCGCCCTGCACGGATTCAAGCAGGTAGGAGTTGGGCACGTCGGCCAGTTTCAGGTAGATGGACAGCGGCGTGTCGAAATCCACCAGGGTTTCGCAGGCCAGGGGAATGCGATTGTAGCCTTCAGCGGCTAAACGCAGAAATTCTTCATGGGTCATGATCAGCCTCATGGCTCGGGGAAAACGGTCGGGTGCAAACGGGCCGCGCGCAGCGGCAGGACGAAATCAGGCGCGCCAGCGCCAACGGGCCAGAGCCTTGATCACTTTCATCCAGAGTTTGCAGCTAACCACCACGGTGCGATCTCGACAGGCGGGGGATAAGGAGAGCGGCCAAGGTAGCAGCTACACGCCAAGCGCTGCAAGCGGGGCAAAGCGATAGCTTGGTAGGAGCGGATTTATCCGCGATCTCAATCGCCAGTTGCGCGGATAAATCCGCTCCTACAAAACAGCTGAAGACTCGTCAGAGCAACTCGGCGAGGCTATCGACCACCAGGTTCGGTTTTTCTTCGGCAATGGGGCGGCCATGGTTATAGCCGTAGCTCACCGCGACGCAAGGTACGCCAGCTGCGTGAGCGGCCAGCACATCGTTGCGCGAGTCGCCGATGAACAGCGATTGCGCCGCTGTGACATCAGCCAAGCGCATCACCTGCAACAACGCCGCCGGGTCCGGCTTCTGTTGCGGCAGGGTATCGCCGCCGATGATCCAGCGGAAATAGCCGCCCAGGCCAACCTGCTCCAGCAGCGGCGCGACGAAGCGCTCCGGCTTGTTGGTCACCACTGCCAGCTCCACGGCTGCGGTGCTGAGCGCTTCGAGCAGCTCATGTACGCCTGGGTAGAGCGCGGTCAGCTCATGGCAGTCGGCGTAGATATCGAGAAAGCGCGCCAGCGCCTGCTCCGTCTCACCATCACCCACTGCCGTGTGATCCAGACCACCGGCCAGGGCACGGCGCACCAGCACGCGGGCGCCATTGCCGACCCATTCGCGAACCTGATCTACGCCCGCCGGCGCACGACCCAGTTCGACCAGCATGCGGTCGACCGCTGCGGCCAGGTCAGGCACCGAGTCGATCAGCGTGCCGTCCAGGTCGAACATCACCAGGCGCGGCAGCTCACCGCCGCACAGCTCGCGCAGCGGTTTCATCCACGCACCTGGGCCAGTTCGGCACGCATGGCGTCGATCACCGCCTTGTAGTCCGGCTGGTTGAAGATCGCCGAGCCGGCGACGAAGGTGTCGGCGCCCGCCTCGGCGATCTCGCGGATGTTCTGCACGTTCACGCCGCCGTCGATTTCCAGGCGAATCTCGCGGCCGCTGGCGTCGATCAGTGCGCGGGCTTCACGCAGCTTGTCGAGGGTACCGGGGATGAACTTCTGCCCGCCGAAGCCGGGGTTGACGCTCATCAGCAGGATCATGTCGACCTTGTCCATCACGTACTTGAGCACGTCCAGCGGGGTCGCCGGGTTGAACACCAGGCCCGCCTTGGCGCCGCCGGCCTTGATCAGTTGCAGGGAACGGTCGATGTGCTCGGACGCTTCCGGGTGGAAGGTGATGTAGCTGGCGCCGGCTTCGATGAAGTCGCCGATGATGCGATCCACCGGCTTGACCATCAGGTGCGCGTCTATGGGCGCGGTGATACCGTACTTGCGCAGCGCCGAGCAGACCATCGGGCCGATGGTCAGGTTGGGCACGTAATGGTTGTCCATCACATCGAAGTGGACGATGTCTGCCCCGGCGGCGAGTACGTTGTCCACTTCCTCACCCAGGCGGGCGAAGTCGGCGGAAAGGATCGACGGGGCGATGGCGAAGGGTTGCATGGCGCACCTCTGAGTGCTGGATCACGGTGGCGCGCATTGTAGCGGCTGTGGCGCCCTTGATCGACAAGCGCAGGAGACAGTGGGAGGCGCTTTAGCGGCGAGCTTCTGGCTTTTGTGCCAAGCCGGTCGCGGCTAAAGCCCCTCCCACAATAGCGACCTGATTCAGATACCGCCGAGGCAGAGGTACTTGATCTCCAGATACTCGTCCAACCCGTACTTGGAGCCTTCGCGGCCCAGGCCGGAGGCCTTGATGCCGCCGAACGGCGCCACTTCGTTGGAGATCAGCCCGGTGTTGATGCCGACCATGCCATACTCCAGCGCCTCGCCGACGCGGAAGGCGCGGCCTAGGTCGCGGGTGTAGAAGTAACCGGCCAAACCGAACTCGGTGTCGTTGGCCTGGCGGATCACTTCGGTTTCGTCGCTGAAGCGGAACAGCGGCGCCAGCGGGCCGAAGGTCTCCTCACGGGCTACGCGCATGTCCGGCGTCACGTCGACCAGCACGGTGGGGGCGAAAAAGTTGCCGCCCAGCGCCTTGCCGCCCTGTAGCACCTTGGCACCTTTCTCCAGGGCATCGGCCAGATGGCTCTGCACCTTGGCCACGGCATTGGCGTCGATCAACGGGCCGGTGGTCACGCCGGCCTCGGTGCCCGCCCCGACCTTGAGCTTTGCCACCGCCGCCGCAAGCTTCTCGGCGAAGGCGTCGTAAACGCCGTCCTGTACATAGATACGGTTGGCGCATACGCAGGTCTGTCCGGCGTTGCGGTATTTGGCGACCATGGCGCCCTCGACCGCGGCATCCAGGTCGGCATCGTCGAAGACGATGAACGGCGCATTGCCGCCCAACTCCAGGGACAGTTTCTTGAGGGTCGAAGCGCATTGCTCCATCAGTTTGATGCCGACACCGGTGGAGCCTGTGAACGACAACTTGCGCACGATGGGGTTGGCACACAACTCACTGCCCACCTCGCGAGACCGCTCGGCGTCGGCCGGCAGCACGCTGAACAGTCCAGCCGGGATGCCGGCGCGTTCGGCCAGCACAGCCAGCGCCAGGGCACTGAAAGGCGTCTGTGGCGCAGGCTTGAGCACCATAGCGCAGCCGGCGGCCAGGGCAGGACCGGCCTTGCGGGTGATCATCGCCGCGGGGAAGTTCCACGGGGTGATCGCCGCCGTCACGCCAACGGGCTCCTTGGTCACGATCAGGCGCTTGTCGGCCTGATGGCCGGGAATGGTGTCGCCATAGACGCGCTTGGCTTCCTCGGCGAACCATTCGATGAAGGAGGCGGCGTACAGCACTTCGCCACGGGCTTCGGCCAGCGGCTTGCCCTGTTCGGCGGTCATGATCTGCGCCAGGTCTTCCTGGTTGGCGAGCATCAGCTCGTACCATTTGCGCAGGCGCGCGGCGCGCTCCTTGGCGGTCAGCGCACGCCAGGCTGGTTGCGCGGCCTGGGCGGCTTCGATGGCGCGGCGGGTTTCGGCTGCGCCCAGGTTCGGTACATGGCCGAGGGACTCACCGTTGGCCGGGTTGAAGATCTCCGTGACGGCGCCGTCGGGCGCGTCACACCACTGGCCGTCGATATAGGCCTGGTGGCGCAGCAGATCGGGGTCGTTGAGTTGCATGGATCGCTCCTCCCGCCAGGGCCTTGGCGCCCTGGCGGTACTGATGGATGGGACAGGATCACTCGCCCGGCGGCAGATCCTTGGTGAAGGTCTGGTCGTTCTCGCCTCGGAACATCTGCGCCCCGTAGATCAGCGCACACAGGCCGACGCCGATGGCGAAGGCCCAGCCGGCGCCCTTGATCGCCAGCACCGCGCCGATCACACCGGCGATACCCAGGTCGCGCTGGCTGCGCGCTTCCATGATGCCCAGGCGCACGCTGACGTAGCCCTGGATCAACAAGGTCAGCGCCAGCGCTACGCCGAGAATCGGCTGCAGAAGGGTGACCACTGGCAGCAGCAACAGACCGGTGTTGGTACCCCAGCGGAACGAACCGACACCGCCATAGATGGACTTCATCGCCTGGGCGCCGCCCTTGAAGCGCTCGGTAATGACCACCTGCATGGCCGACCACTGTGGGCCGCACATGGCCACGTCCGGACCAAAGATACTCATCAAGGCATTGCGCCCACCGAAGATCATGTGCGAACGGTTCGGGTTGAAGTCGACCTTCTCGTCACTGCGGATATGGTCGGCCTCGGAGAGGATCGCCCTGGCGCCCAGCACGTCGCCGAACACTACCAGGTAGGCGGCGAACACGGTGGGAATGGCGGTGACGAACATCATCAAAGGCGGCATGCCGAGGCCGAACACCGTGTACTCGTTCCACAAGGTGACGAAGTCCGGCTTGCTGATGCCCCACTCGATGTTCGGCCAGGGCGCCTCACCGAAGATCGGCGCGACGAACACCGCCAGCAGGATGATCGGGAAGATGCCCAGCTTGGCGAAGTTCCACCAGAAGCGGCTGCGCTTCTTCAGTTGTTGGAAGTGCAGGGAGAACACCAGGTAGAAGGCGATGCCGACGGCGATGGAGATGGTCCAGGGGAAGGCGTCGAAGCGCCCGCCTTCCTTGAACACGGTGACCACCGCACTGAGGCCGGCGCCCATGATGATGCCGGCCTTGAGCGCCGAGGGCACCAGTGACACCACCTTGCGCGCCATGCCCGTCATGCCCAGGCCGATGGAAAATATCCCCAGCATCAACTGGAAGGCGATCAGAGCATGCACACGCTCCGGGCCCTCCGGGAACTGGCTGCAATAGGCCATCAGCAGGGGGATCGCCGGGGTGATCCAGCCCGGCACCACCGGGTCGCCCAGCAGATGGTGAGTCAGGTACAGCAGGCCGTTGAGCATGACCACCGCCAGTGCTACCTCGAACGGCATGCCGAGGAACTCGGTCATCAGCGGAATCGCCGCCAGATCCACCGCACACATGAGCAGGCCCTGCATGTAGTCGGAGAGCTCGAAGCGGTAATGAATGAAAGGCAGACGTACCTTGAACGGCCCCACCGGCCAGTACGGGGCTTCGACGCCCAGGTCTTGTTGATGCAGTTCGGACATATGAATCACCCAGCTTTATTAGAGTTGTAAGCAGCAAGCCCCGGCGTGGCCGGGGCTGTTGGTCATAGGTTGTGAAACGGGATCAGTAGGCGGCGCGGTAGATCTGCTCGATATCGCCGGCAGTCAGGCGCCGCGGGTTGTTACGCATCAGGCGGTCGATCTTGCTGGCCTCTTCGGCCATCGCCGGTATGGCCTCTTCCGGCACGCCGAAGCTGCGCATGCCCTTGGGGATATCAACGCTGGCGCACAGCTCGGCCATGGCCTCGACGGCCAAGTCGGCGGCGGCCTTGTCGCTCAGGCCGTGCGTCTGCACACCCAGGGCAGTTGCGATCTCGGCCATGCGCTCGACGCAGGCCAGCTTGTTCCAGGCCATCACGTAGGGCAGCAACAAAGCGTTGCTGACGCCATGAGCGATGTTGAAGCGCCCGCCCAGCGGATAGGCCAGGGCGTGTACGGCGCCGACCCCGGCGTTGCCGAAGGCCATGCCGGCCATCAGGCTGGCGGTGGCCATGTCTTCGCGCGCTTTCAGGTCCGCCGGGTTGGCGTAGGCCTTGGGCAGCGCCTTGGCGATCAGCTTGATGGCGCCGATGGCAAGGGCATCGGTGATCGGCGAGGCATGCACCGACAGGTAGGACTCCACCGCGTGCACCAGTGCATCGACGCCGCTGGCAGCCGTCACGCTGCGCGGGCAGGTCAGGGTCATCACCGGGCTGACCAGGGCGACGTCGGGCAGCAGGTAATCGCTGACGATGCCCTTTTTCAGCTGCGCCTTCTTGTCCGAGAGGATCGACACGTTGGTCACTTCCGAGCCGGTGCCGGCAGTGGTCGGGATGGCGATCAGTGGCGGGCCCTTGCGAGTAACCTGGTCGACGCCGAACAGCTCCTCAAGCGCACCGTCGTGGCCAACGTAGCCAGCCACCGCCTTGGCGATATCGATGGCGCTACCGCCACCGACGCCGATCAGGCCATCGTGGCCTCCGTCGCGATAAACCTTTGCGCAGGCCTCGACGATGGCGATTTCCGGCTCCGGCTCCACGCCGTCGAAGATGCCGTAGGCACGCCCACCGAGCTGTTTGAGCACGTGTTCCAGGGTGCCGGATTTGATCAGGATGGCGTCGGTGACGATCAGTGGATTGTCGACTTTCAGATGGGGCAGTTCGTGCGCCAGCTGCTCCACGGCACCCTGGCCGGTCAGCAGCTTATTGGCGATCTTGAATGCAGCAATACTCATCAGCAGGCCCTTTTTTATGCGGTGTTTCGCTGAACGGGTTCGGGCCCTCCTATAGCGATTCCTGTGCCAGCTCGCGCAAACCCTTGTCGCAGAAGGCTTGCGTCGTTTTGTCACAGCTCAAGCCAGAGTCATTACGATCAGAAAACCAATCAAAAGGCCACCTTATGATCCATTTTTCAATCAACCCTGTTCCCAGCGTTTCATCTTCTGCACCAGCGTCGCCTGGCTGAGTCCAAGCGCCTTGGCGGCCTCGCGGGTGGTCTTGTGTTGCAGCAGCGCCTTGCCAATCAAACGCCGCTCCAGATTCTCTACCTGCTTGCGCAGCGGCAGCAGGTGGTCGCCAGCTCCGTCGCTGCGGGCAGTTCGTACCTCGTCGGGCAGATCGAACAACTCGATGGTCTCGCCGATGCTGGTGACCACGAGGCGCTCGACCAGATTGATCAGTTCACGGATGTTGCCTGGCCAGGCATAGTCGGTGAGCGTATCCAGGGCTTCCAGGCCCCAGGTGAGCGAACGTCCATAGCGCAGGTTGAATTCGGCAAGGTAGAACTGAAGCAGCGGTTGGACTTCATCGGCTCGCTCGCGCAAGGCGGGGATATGAATGGGCACCACGTTCAGCCGGTAGTAAAGGTCGGCGCGAAAACGCCCATCGGCGACCATCTGGCGCAGATCGTGATGGGTAGCGGTGATGATGCGCACGTCCACCTCTTTCAGCTCCAATCCACCCACCGGGATGAAGCGGCTCTCCTCGATCACCTTGAGCAGCTTGACCTGCAGTGCCAGCGGCAAGTCGCCGATCTCGTCGAGAAACACCGTGCCCTGATTGGCCAGTTCGAGCAAGCCGCGCTTGCCCTTGCTGCCAGCGCCGGTGAAGGCGCCTGCCACGTAGCCGAACAACTCGGCCTCGATCAGGTTTTCCGGCAGCGCACCGCAGTTGAGCGCCAGGAACGGTTGCGCCGCACGCGAGCTGCTCTTGTGGATGTACTGGGCGATCAGTGTCTTGCCAACACCGGTTTCCCCTTGTAGGAGCACCTTCACGTCACTCCCGGCGACCTGCCGCGCCTGGGCGAAAACGCGGCCAGACGCGGGTAGATTGGCCACGGGCGAGGCATGGAGCAGGTCGTCACGTTGGCCGGCGTGCAACTTCGCCGTGCTGTTGCGCAGCTGTTTCAGTTGCTGCAGCTCGTCGCGTTCGTGCTTGATGCGCAGCAGCTCGGTCATGTCACGCACCGTGCTGACCACATAACGCACCTTGCCCTCGCTGGAGAAAATCGGCGTTCCGCTGACCAGCAGGCGCTTGCCCTGGCTGACGCTCTGCATCAGTGAAAGCGCCTTGCCTTCCTTGAGCACACGCAGCGACACCGACTGCGAGATGACGCCCTGTTCCACCAGTGCCTGCATGTGTTGGCCAACGACATCCTCGCTACGTAGCCCGGTCAGGCGTTCGTAGGCGCTATTGACCTTGAGGGTGAAGCCGTTGGCATCGGTGATGTAGAGGCCATCGTGCAGCGCATCGATCAGCTCGCGAAATCCGGGATCATCGAAGTCCATCTGGCCACCCTGTTACAACTGGAGAAACCGCGCATTCTACGCCCGGAAACGACAAAGGCTCCGCGGGTTTCCCGGCGGAGCCTTCTGTCCATAGCCACGCAGCTTATTCCGGCGTCGAGGTGCGCAGCTTCTCGCTACGTCCGCGCAGCCATTCCAGAGTCAGCAACAGCAGGATGGAAAAGCCGATCAGCAGTGTGGCGGCAGCAGCGATGGTCGGCGACAGGTTCTCGCGGATGCCGCTGAACATCTGCCGCGGCAGGGTGGCCTGTTCGGGCCCGGCGAGGAACAGCGTCACCACCACTTCGTCGAACGAAGTGGCGAAGGCGAACAGCGCACCGGAGATGACGCCAGGCGCGATCAGCGGCAGGGTCACCCGGCGGAAGGTGGTCAACGGTGATGCACCAAGGCTGGCAGCCGCGCGCACCAGGTTATGGTTGAACCCCTGCAGCGTGGCCGACACGGTGATGATGACGAAGGGCACGCCGAGCACGGCATGCACCAGGATCAGCGACAGGTAGCTGTTGCCCATGCCCAGCGGCGCGAAGAACAGGTAACTGGCGACACCGATGATCACCACCGGAACGATCATCGGTGAGATCAGCAGGCTCATCACCAGCGCCTTGCCGCGAAACTCGCCACGGGTCAGGCCGATGGCCGCCAGGGTACCGAAGACCATGGCCAGCATGGTCGCGGCCGGGGCGATGATCAGGCTGTTCTTCAGCGAGCGCATCCAGTCCGCGGACATGAAGAAATCTTCATACCAGCGCAGCGAGAAGCCCTGCAGCGGGTAGACCAGGAAGGTGCCGGAGTTGAACGACAGCGGCACGATCACCAGCACCGGCAGGATCAGAAACAGCAGCACCAGGCCGCAGAGAATGCGCAGGCCGTAGTACCAGAGGCGCTCGACGGGTGACATGTAGGGGCTGAGCATGGCTGTGACTCCATTTAGCGTTTAGCTCCCCTCTACCGCTTGCGGGAGAGGGGCTGGGGGAGAGGGCGCTCTTCATGCGCCATCCTCCCGAGTTCGGTTACCGAGAGGCAGTGGTGCCAACACAAGCACCCTCTCCCGCCCTTCGGGCACCCTCTCCCATAAATGGGAGAGGGTCATCAGATGGTCTGCCACGCAGACCGCTTTTTAACCAAGCCTAAGCTTGCTCGCGCCGACCAGCCAGCTGTACACCACGTAGAGCACCAGGGTCGCGGCCAGCAGCAGGCCGCCTAGCGCAGTAGCCATGCCCCAGTTGATGGTGGTGTTGGTGTAGAAGGCGACGAAGTAGCTGATCATCTGGTCGTTCGGGCTGCCCAGCAGCGCCGGGGTGATGTAGTAGCCGATGGACAGGATGAACACCAGCAGGCATCCAGCGCCGACACCGGCCAGGGTCTGCGGGAAGTACACCCGCCAGAAGCTGGCGAACGGATGACAGCCGAGCGACACCGCCGCACGCATGTAGCTGGGCGAAATACCCTTCATCACGCTGTAGATCGGCAGGATCATGAACGGCAGCATGATGTGCACCATGGCCACATAAACACCGCTGCGGTTGAACACCAGTTGCAACGGCTGCTCGATGATGCCCAGCGATATCAACGCGCTGTTGATCAACCCTCCCGATTGCAACAGCACGATCCAGGCCGCGACCCGCACCAGGATCGACGTCCAGAACGGCAGCAACACCAGAATCATCAGCAAATTGCCCGAGCGGGTCGGCAGATTGGCCAATAGGTAGGCCAGCGGATAGGCCAGCACCAGGCAGATGGCGGTGATCACCAGGCTCATCCAGAAGGTGCGGGCGAAGATGTCCAGGTAGATGGCCTGATCCGGCGTGGCCTTAGCCAGTTCGCCGAGGTCGTCGATGCGATGATCGAGTGCGGCCAGCAGGTAGTAGGGAGTAACCGGCGAGGCGTTGCGGCGGATTACTTGCCAGTAGGCGGGATCGCCCCAGCGCTCGTCCAGGTCGAGGAAGGCCTCCTGGTAGGACGCCGGCTCCTCGCGCAACGGCAGCTTGCGTGCGGTGCTGCTGACTAGGCTGCGGAACCCCGCCAGCTCCATGTTCAGACGCTTGGACAGATCGCCCAGGTTCTGGTTGCGCCGAGCCTCGACGATATCGCTGGCAATGGCCTGGTACACCGACTCGTCCGGCAAACCGCGACCATCCCAGGCACTGATCGCCTCGACGGTGCGCGGCAGGCTACCGACCACTTCCGGGTTGTCGACGCTGCGCAGCAACAGGGCGCCGATGGGCAGCAGGAAGGTCAGCAGAAGGAACAGCAACAGCGGCAGGATCAGCGCCTTGGATTTCAGGCGATTGAAGCGCTCGGCACGGGCCAGACGCTGTTTCAGGCTCGGCCCGGGCAATTCGCTGGCAGGCAGTACGGCGGCCATGGACAACTCCGCAAGCAAGAAGAAAATTCAGACGGCCCTGCCAGCAGGCAGGGCCGGATAGGCGACTTAGCGCGCGGCCCAGGCGTTGAAGCGCTGTTCCAGCTGCTCGCCGTAGTCAGCCCAGAAGGTCACGTCGATGGCCACCTGGTTGGCGATGTTTTCCGGCGTGGTCGGCATCAGGTTGAGACGCTCCGGCGCCAACAGATCGATGGCCTGCTTGTTGGCCGGACCGTAGGCGATATTTTCCGAGTAGGTCTTCTGCGCTTCGGGCTTGACCGAATAGGCGATGAACTCCTTGGCCAGTTCGGCGTTCTTGGCGCCACGCGGGATGGCCCAGGAGTCGAAGTCGTAGATGCCGCCGTTCCACACCACCTGCAGGTTGCTCTCACCCTGCACGGCAGCGATGCGGCCGTTGTAGGCCGAGCTCATCACCACATCACCGGAGGCCAGGTACTGCGGCGGCTGGGCGCCTGCTTCCCACCACTGGATGTTGGGTTTGAGCTCGTCGAGTTTCTTGAACGCGCGGTCCTGGCCTTCCTTGGTGGCCAATACCTTGTACACATCCTTGACCGGCACGCCGTCAGCCATCAGGGCGAACTCCAGGGTGTACTTGGCGCCCTTGCGCAGGCCACGCTTGCCGGGGAATTTCGCTACGTCCCAGAAGTCGGCCCAACTGGTCGGGGCCGCGCTGAGTTTGTCGGCGTTATAGGCCAGGACGGTGGACCAGACGAAGAAGCCGACACCGCAGGGCTGGATGGCGCCTTCGATGAAGTTGGCCTCATCGCCGAACTGCGCCGGGTCGAGCTCTTCGAACAGGCCTTCGTCGCAACCGCGAGCCAGTTCCGGCGACTCCACCTCCACCAGATCCCAACTCACGCTGCGGGTGTCGACCATGGCTTTGACCTTGGCCATTTCACCGTTGTATTCACCGCCCAGCACCTTGTTGCCGGTTTCCTTCTCGAAGGGTTCGTAGAACGCCTTGACCTGCGCCGCCTTGTTCGCGCCGCCGAAGGATACCGCCGTCAGGTCTACCGCCAGTGCCGGCATGGCGCAGCTAACGCCCAGGGCCAATGCCGCCAGCTTCAGGGATTTCGTCATTCTTATCAGCTCCTCTGTGTTACGGGGTAAAGGTGAAGCACTGCGCGAAGCGGTCACTCGGCTTGGAGTGGGTCGAGCGCGCGGACATGCTCGACAGACCAGCCGAGCGGAACCAAGTCACCAACCGCCAGCGCCGGATCGAGCTCGGCTACGGGTTGCTTGACGTAGAAATCGGACTTGCCGCAGACCTCCATGCGGATTCGCACGTGGTCGCCCAGATAGATGAACTCGGCAATACGCCCGGAGAAACGGTTCGGGCAAGCCTCGCTGTGGCCGTTGAGGCGGATGCGCTCGGGGCGGATCGACAGGCTCACCGCCTCGCCTACAGCACCGACATTGACCGCCGTGGCACGCACTTCCTCACCGCGCGCCAGGCGCACCACGCACGCATCACCATCACGGCTGACCAACTCGCCGGCCAGGCGATTGTTCTCGCCGATGAACTGGGCGACGAAGGTGTTGTGCGGCGCCTCGTAGAGATCGCGCGGCGGGGCGATCTGCTGAATCTCACCCTGGTGGAACACGGCTACGCGGTCAGACATGGTCAGCGCCTCGCCCTGGTCATGAGTTACGTAGACCACGGTTACGCCCAGGCGCTGGTGCAGGTGCTTGATCTCCATCTGCATGTGTTCACGCAGCTGCTTGTCCAGCGCGCCGAGGGGTTCGTCCATCAGCACCAGCTGCGGCTCGAACACCAGCGCACGGGCCAGTGCCACGCGCTGCTGCTGGCCACCGGAGAGCTGGCCCGGATAACGATTGCGGAAACTGTCGAGCTGTACCATGGACAGTGCGCGCTTGACGCGCTCGCTGATGTCGGTGCGCGACATGCCGCGCACGCTCAGCGGGAAGGCCAGGTTCTCTGACACCGTCATGTGCGGGAACAGCGCGTAATTCTGGAACACCATGCCGATGTCGCGCTTGTGCGGCGGCAGTTTGTTCAGTGAGCGACCGTCGAGCAGGATCTCGCCAGCGGTCGGGGTTTCGAAACCGGCCAGCATCATCAGGCTGGTGGTCTTGCCAGAGCCGGACGGGCCGAGCAGGGTCAGGAACTCACCCTTGCGGATATCCAGGTTGAGGTCTTTGACGATCAGCGTCTCGCCGTCATAGCTCTTCTGCACGCCACGGAAGCTCACCAGTACATCGTTTGCCATCACACCACACCCTTGTTCTTGTCTCAGGCCGATGAATCAAGAGTAGGTGGGCGAGCAAGGGTGAAAAATCGGGCGGGATGACAAGCTGATATCAGGCGTGAGGAGAATCTCTTGTAGGGATCGCCCTACAAATTCCGAGTGATTGCATCGGTTATACAGTGCATGAAAACCGTAAGAGCGGCTTCAGCCGCGAAGCTCCGGTGGGCGATTCATCGCGGCTGAAGCGCAATGCCGCCCAGCCGCTCCAACGAAAGCGTCCGATCAGACCAGACGGTGCTCCATGGCGTAGCGCACCAGATCGGCCACCGAATGGGCACCGAGCTTCTGCATCAGGCGCGCCTTGTGCGTGCTCACGGTCTTGTTGCTCACCGCCAGGTGCAGGGCGATATCGTTGACCCCCTCTCCTCGCACAAGACGCTCGAATACCGAAAACTCACGCTCGGACAATTGCGCATGGGGCGGACGCGAGTCGGTCAGCCCCACCTCGAAGACCATGCGGTCGGCCAGTGCCGGGTCGATATAGCGACCACCACCCGCCACCTTGCGAATCGCGGTGATCAACAGCGCCGGGTCGCTGTCCTTGGTGGCATAACCGGCGGCGCCGGCCTTGAGCGCACGCGCGGCCATCTGCGCCTCATCGTGCATCGACAGCACCAGAATCGCCGGTGCCTCGTTCAGCGCGCGAATGCGCGGGATGGCCTCCAGGCCGTTGACACCGGGCATGGAGATATCCAGCAGCACCACATCGCAGGGCGTTCGGCGCAGCACTTCGAGCAGTTGCTCGCCATTGCTCGCCTCGCCTGCCACCTCAAGATCACGGGCCATGCCGATCAATTGCTTGATGCCTTCCCGCACGATGGTGTGGTCTTCGGCCACCAGTACCCGAATCACGCCACGACCTCCTCATCCAGGTTTATGCGCGCGCACAGCGTAGTGCCCTCACCGGGCCGGCTGTCAATCTGCAACAGGCCGCCAAGCATCAGCATGCGTTCCTGCATACCGACCAGCCCGAAGGACTGCCCCGGCTTGCGCAACGACGGATCGAAGCCCTTGCCATCATCGCTCACGGACAGGCACAGGCTGCCCGCCTCCTGCCACAAACGCACCACGACACTGTGCGCACCGGCATGGCGCATGACGTTGGTCAGCGCCTCCTGGAGGATGCGGAACAGGCCGATGGCCTGAGCATCGGGCAAGTGTGGCAGGTGCTCAGGCACCTCGACCAGGCAGGGGATCTGCGTGCGCTCCTCGAAGCGGCGCACCTGCCACTCGATGGCCGAGGCAATGCCGGCATCGAGAATCGGCGGGCGCAGCGCCGTGGCCACATCACGCACCAGCTGGAACAGCTGGGCGATCAGACGTTTCATGCTGGCCAGGCGCTCATCCAGCTCCGGCACCTGACCGGCGCAGGCCAGCTCGCACATGGCCGTCTCCAGCTTGAGCACGGTCAGCACCTGGCCGAGTTCGTCATGTACTTCGCGGGCGATGCGCGCCTTCTCTTCCTCACGCACGCTTTCCAGATGCGCGGACAATTCGCGCAGACGCGCCCGCGAGTCAGCCAGGGCCAGCTCGGCCAGCTTGTTCTCGGTGATGTCCCAGAGAATCCCGTCCCACACCACACGACCGCCGCCGAGCGAACGCGCGGTGGTGCGAATATCGGCCCACAGCACCTCCTGCTCGGCCGTGAGAATACGCCCCTGCCAGTACCAGTCGCTCTCGCTCTCCAGCGCCAGCGTCTGCTGTTGAGGTAGCTGGGTAAGTCCTGCGGATGCACCAAGCCGCGAATGCCGCGATCCTCACGCTGTAGCTCATGCGCCGGCCAGCCAACCATTTCCTGACTGGCCTCGCTGATGTAGGCGAAGTTGACCACCGCTCCCGGTCCGGCGCGCTCCAGACGAAACACCAGGCCAGGCACGTTGCCGGCGATGCCCTTGAAACGCGCCTCGCTCTCTTCCAGCGCAGCACGCGCACGGCGGCGCTCGGTCACGTCACTGAGAAACACCACCAGATACTCGGCCTGGCGGTAGCGCAGAAAGCTCAGGGACACATCGGCCGGCATGCGGCTGCCATCGGCGCGCAGGCAGTCGATCTCGAAGCTCGTCGAACCGCCACCCTGCTCACGCACCCGTTTCCACAGGTTGAGCCAACGATCCATATCGAGGCTCGGCTCCAGCTGACTCAGCGGTTTGTCCACCAGCTCACCGGCGGCGTAGCCGAGCATGCGTTCGGCAGCGCGGTTGGCATAGCGCAAGTGGCTGTCCCAATTGACCCAGAGAATGCCCACCGTGCTGTGATCGATGGAGAACTGACTCAGGCGAAGCGCTTCGGCCGCCTGCTGATGGCGATCCAGTTCGCCGCGTGCGCCCAACAACCCGCGCTCGAGCAGACGCGCCTGCTGACGTTGGCGATAGAGGGCGGTAGCACCGATCAACAGCAGCAGCGCCAGAAACAGCGCGAGTGTTTTCCAGAAGCTGACGAAGTCGCTGGATTGCGGGTAACGCAAAGGCATCCAGGTTTCACGCAACTCCTCCAGCTCACGGGCAGGCAGTGCCTGCAAGACTCGGTCAACGATGCCGGACAGCAACGGCTGGTCACGGCGCGTGGCCAGGCGCAGCAACTGCGGCAGGCCGATGTCACCGACGATGCTCAGGTTGGAAAAACGTGATTCACGCAGCAGCAGGCTGAGGCTCGCCTCGTCCAGCACCGCGTAGCTGACCTCCTGATTCAGCACCAGCAGCAACGCGGCACGGTCCGAAGGCGCCGCGCGCAGGCGCAGGTTGGTATGGGTGCGTTCCAGGTATTCGGCAGCCTGACTCGGTGAGCGCAGGGCGACTATCTGCTCCAGTGGCAGTTGATCCAGATCTACCGCGCCACTGCCACTACGTTCGCCGACCACCAGATGCGGCACACGCAGGTAGGGCATGGAGTAGTGCCAGATGCGCAGACCGGCTGGCGTCTGCTGCAGACCCGGCGCCAGGTCCACTTCGCCCGCGCCGGCCGCCCGCTCCAGCGCCTCGAGGCTCGGGTATAGGCGCCAGTCAGGAGCGACGCCCATGCCGTCCAGCAGGCGCTGCATCAGTTCGACGTTGGCGCCGGTCAGCTGTCGATTCTGGCTACGCTGCACCCAGGGCGCCTGCTGAATCAGGCCTACACGCAGGACCGGATGCGCCTCGAGCCAGGCGCGTTGTTCGGCATCGAAGGCCGGACGCAGCGGCATGCGCGTGTTCTCGGCCCAGGCGGTAGTTATCGCCAGCAGCAGCAAAAGAGAGAGGCGGGAGAGAAAGGACTTCATGCACGGCGAATCCGGTGACGCGATCCCCTACCTTACTCCAGTCTTGCCCGAGTCGCCTGACAAAAGCGGAGCGCCGCATTAGGCTCTGTCATAGACATCATGGAGCCTTATCGATGCGCCCCTACTCATTTGCACTGCTCGGTTTCTGCCTGTTCTGCGCTGCTGCCAGTTGGGCAACCGAGGAAGTCCAGAGCGCGGAACCTGGCGAAGCTGAGGCACCCGCAGCAGACGAGCGCCCTGCGCTGCCTGAGCGCAGCGTCAGCGACGCACAGACGCTGGAGCAACGCCTGGACAAGCGTGAACAGCAGATGCTGCAAGCGGGTGCCGAGAGTTTCCTCGCCCTGTGGTTGCCAGCCAACGTCGGCGATCCCAGTGGCGCGGTGATCCTGGTGCCCGGCGATGTGGAGAACGCCGATGGCGCTGCAGCGGTCGGCCCGCTGAGGCGCAAGCTACCCGATGCAGGTTGGCACAGCTTGAGCCTGACGCTGCCGGACCCGGACGGCGACCCATTGCCACTGCGCAGTGCAGCCGTTGCGCCTGCAGAAGGCGAAACATCCACGACCGAGAGCGCTCCCGCCTCCGAGCCAGCGGTCGCAGCGCCCGCTGATGGAGGCACTCCGCAACCGGAGGGCAGTACAGTCAGTCCCGAGCAGCGGCGACAGGCGCACGCCGAACGCGTAATGGCGCGCATCGATGCCGCCATCGCCTTCGCGGCGCAACAGCAGGCCAAGGAAATCGTGCTGCTAGGCCATGGCAGCGGCGCCTACTGGGCAGCGCGTTATCTGAACGAGCGCAAGCCGGCCAATGTGCATAACCTGCTGATGGTGGCGGCCGAGTTACCTACCGGTTTCGCTCCGCCGCTGGACGAGCTGGTCGCTGAACTACCGGTGGCTGCCGGCGACTTTTACTACAAGGATCAGGCCACAGACCGTACAGCCGCCCTGAAGCGCCTGCAAGCGAGCAAACGCGCCAAATTGCCCACTTATATCCAGGTATCGATGAAAGCCCTGCCAGGTAATCTGGACGTGCAACAGGAACAGCTCTACCGCCGCCTGCGCGGCTGGCTGAAGCTGCATATCCGCGCCTCCAGCGGCTAACGAATTCCCCGGCGTTGCCGGATCAGTGCATAAGCCTGATGCAACTGCCGAGTGGTCTCGGTCGCTTCACGAATGCGCTCAGGCGAAGCGCCGGAGCCGGCCAGTTTGTCCGGGTGATGGCGACTGAGCAGACGCCGGTAGGCGCGCTTGACCTGCTCGGGCTCACTGCCCTCGTTGACCCCCAACAGGCGCAGCGCCTCCTGATAACTGCCCCCTGCCGGAGCCGGCTGCTGGTTACGACGCGGCGCATATTCCTCGCCCAGGCTATCGAGTCGCGCACTGTCCCAACCGAGCCATTTCCCCCATAGCAGGATCAGTTCGTGCTCGCTGGGCGATACCCGCCCATCAACCCAAGCCATGCGCCAGCAAGCCCGTAATATCGCGTCGGCGCGCTCACGCTGGCGCTGCAGCGGCGCACGCAGGTTGTCTCGTCCGGTCTTGCCTCGGGCGAAGGCCTCGATGGCGCGGCGCTGAGCTCCGGCGTCCAGCCCAAGTCGCTGCATTTCCGAGCGTGCCTGCTGGATATGGCTCTGCACCACCCGGCCATCGCTCTTGGCCAGACGTCCCAACATCAGAAACAGCAGGTCGTCATCTGCCGGTGCCGCACGGCCGCCCAGCCGTTCGCGCAGATTGTCCCAGCCGTGCAGGCGCAGGCGGCGATCCAGCACCTGCCCGAGCAGACCACCCAGCAACGCCCCCGGGATACTGGCAAGCGCCAGACCAGCTGCAGCGCCAAGCAGGGTTGCTGGCCAGAGCACCTAGCGTGCCTCCTGCAGCAGCCGCTCGACTTCGGCCAGGCGCTCGTGCGTGCCGACATCGACCCAGCAACCGCCATAGTGCTCGCCACTGACCTGGCCTACCGCCATGGCCTCACGCAGCAGCGGCGCCAACTTGAAAGCACCCGGCGCAGAGCCGGCGAACAGGCGCGGATGCAGCACGGCGAGACCGCTGTAGGTCAGCCGCTCGCCTGTCGCTGCTGCCTCCTGAACCTGGCCTGCCGCCAGCACGAAGTCGCCCTGCGGGTGATGTGGCGGATTGTCCACCAATACCAGATGCGCCAGACCGACAAGCGGCTGACGCAAAGTGGCAAAGGCGTAGTCGGTGAAGATATCGCCATTGACCACCAGAAAAGGCTCATTACCCAGCAAGGGCAGTGCCTTGAAGATGCCGCCGCCGGTTTCCAGCGGCTCACCTTCAGCTGAATAGGCGATGCGTACGCCAAAGCTCGAGCCATCTCCGAGGTAATCCTCGATCTGCTGGCCCAACCAGGCGTGATTGATCACCAGCTCGGTGAAACCAGCAGCAGCAAGCGCGCGCACGTGATATTCGATCAACGGCACGCCAGCCGCCTTCACCAACGGCTTCGGCGTATGCAGCGTCAGCGGACGCAGGCGCTCCCCCTTGCCCGCAGCGAGAATCATCGCCTTCATGCACGAGCCCCTTCTTCTATCGCCAGGCTGGCGAACAGCTCACCCAACTCGGCCAGCTCCGGCCGACGTGCCAACACCGCCTGGATATAGGAGAAGAAACGCGGCACGTCGCCCAGATACTTGGGCTTGCCATCACGGTGACAGATGCGCGCAAAGATGCCGATGACCTTGAGGTGGCGCTGCACCCCCATCAGGTCACTGGCCCGCTGAAAGTCTTCGAACGATGCCTGAACTGGAATGCCCACTGCCCTGGCTCGCTCCCAGTAGCCGTGCAGCCAGCCTTGCACCCGTGCCTCGGGCCAACTGAGGAATGCGTCCTTGAACAGGCAGGTAATGTCGTAGGTGACAGGCCCGTTGACGGCATCCTGGAAGTCCAGCACCCCGGGATTGGGCATGCTCTGCATCAGGTTGCGCGGCATGAAGTCGCGGTGCACCACAACCTTGGGCTGCGCCAGGGCGCTGTCGATCAAAAGCTGGCTGACTCGCTGCCAGGCTGCCTCCTGCTCGGCGGTGAAGGTGCACCCCAGATGGCGCTGAACGTACCACTCGGGAAACAGTTGCAACTCACGGCGCAACAGCGCTTCGTCGTAATGCGGCAGGTCGCCATCGAGCGGCAAGCGCTGCTGCTGCAGCAAAGCCCCGATGGCATCGTCGAACAGTTGGTCGGCATTGTGTTCGTTTATCACGTCCAGATAGGTCTGGCGCCCCAGATCATCGAGGATCAGAAAGCCCTGCTGCAGATCGGCGGCCAGCACCTGCGGCACGTGCATACCCGCGCGTGCCAAAAGCGCTGCAATCCGGACGAACGGCTCGCAGTTCTCCTGCGGGGGCGGTGCGTCCATCAGGATCAGGCTGCGCTCACCTGCCTGCCAGCGGAAATAACGGCGAAAGCTGGCATCGCTGCTGGCAGGAATGAGCTCGGCGGCAGGCACCGCTCCCCAGCCACGAGCGGCGAACAAAGGGGGTAGTTGCCCGGCGAGCCAGGTTTGCAGCTGTTGCAGACGTACATCTTGTTCAGACATCAAGGGGTCTCCGACGGCGCTAGCCGTTGCGCGGGTCATGCTTTATTATCCAGCATCTTTTTCAGCCCATCGAGAGGCGTGCGGCCCCTGGGCCGATAGCGCGCAGGAAGCCCGGACTAACAAGATGGCAGTAAAACACCCCGCGTTCCGCAAGAAATTCCCACTGCTGGTTACCGGCAGTTTTCTGGCCTTACAGCCCGTGTTCAGCCTACAGTCCTTTGCCGCCGAGCAATACGATTGCCAGGCGTCGCCAACGGGCGGCTGGGCATGTGCGCCGAAATCAGCCGCCAGCGCCCTGCCGCCACGCCCCGTGCACAGCCGTGATGCTGTCAGCAGCAGCGGCGCGACCAGCGAGGCCGTGGCCAAGAAGGACGCCGCTCCGGTGCTGGTCACTGAGAGCAAGGGCCGCGCCCTCGCCTCGCGCAGCCCCGACTACAGTCACTTGGACTGGGTCCCGCGTGATAAGTTGACTGCCGCGCAACTGGCCGAGGCTGGCCCTTACTGCGCCGGCGCCTATGTCGAGCCGCTGCGTCCGGGCATGGATGACACCACGCCACTGGACGAGTCGCCGATGTACGTTTCTGCCAAAGCCTCGCGCTTCGAGCAGGAAAAACAGATCGCGACCCTCGCTGGTGACGTGGTACTGCGTCAGTCCGGCATGCAGGTCGAGGCCGACGAAGCCAGTCTGCACCAGACGGAAAACCGTGGTGAGTTGGTCGGCAACGTGCGCCTGCGCGACAAGGGCACCCTGGTGGTTGGCGACCGCGCAGAGCTGCAGCTGGATAACGGCGAGGCTCGTATCGACAATGCCGAATACGTGATGCACCAGGCTCACGTGCGTGGCAGTGCGCTCTACGCCAAGCGCGAAGAGACCGCGATCATCCGCCTCAAGGATGGTACCTACACCCGCTGCGAGCCGGGCGACAATGCCTGGCACCTGAAGGGCAACAACGTCACGTTGAACCCGGCCACCGGCTTCGGCACCGCGACCAACGTAACGCTGCGGGTCAAGGACATTCCGGTGTTCTACACCCCGTACATCTACTTCCCGATCGATGATCGCCGCCAGTCCGGCTTCCTGCCGCCGAGCTTCGGCACGTCGAGCAGCAATGGTTTCTCGCTGCAAACGCCTTACTACTTCAACCTGGCGCCGAACTATGACGCCACGCTTTATCCGACCTACATGGCCAAACGCGGTCTGCTGATGGAAGGTGAGTTCCGTTACCTGACCGAAAGCAGTGAAGGTCAAGTCGGTGGCGCATGGCTGAACGACAGCGAAGACGAGCGCAAGCTGCAGTCCGAGTACGAAGACCAGCGCTGGATGTACAGCTGGCAGCACAAGCAGGGCCTGAACTCGCGCCTGCTCGCAGAAGTCGATTACACCGATATCAGCGACCCGTACTACTTCCAGGACCTGAATACCGATCTGGGCATCGAAACCCAGACCTACGTAAACCAGCGCGGCACGCTGACTTATCGTGGCGACAGCTATCGCGCCCGCCTGAACCTGCATGCGTACGAGCTGGCCAATATCACCGACGTGACGCCATACGACCGCCTGCCGCAGATCACTCTGGACGGTAAACTGCCCTTCAATCCAGGTGGTCTCGACTTCACCTATGGCACCGAGTACGTGCGCTTCGATCGCAATCTGCGCTCGGGTTTCTACACGGAAAAAGATGGCACAACAGGTCGACCACAAGATCGCTGGTACGACGAGCGCTTGACCGGCCTGAACCGTGCCGACGGCGAACGCTTGCACCTGGAGCCTGGTGTAAGCTTGCCGCTGGATTGGACCTGGGGCTTCATCAAACCCCAAATCAAGTACATGCAGACGCAATACCAGATTAATCTGGATGGTAAAGGCAAGTCCGAGCTCGCGACCAACGACCCGGACAATCAATGGTTCGGAGTGGACTACAAGCGCTCACCCAACCGTGGTGTGGGCCTGTTCAGCGTCGACAGCGGCCTGTACTTCGATCGTAATACCCAGCTGTTTGGCAAAGACTTCCGTCAGACTCTGGAGCCGCGTGCGTTCTATCTCTACGTGCCGGAAGAAGACCAGACCGATATCCCGGTATTCGACACTGGCGAGCCGACCTTCAGCTACGCCTCACTGTGGCGTGAAAATCGCTTTAGCGGCAAGGACCGTATCGGCGACGAGAATAAGCTGTCGCTGGGCGTAACCAGCCGCTGGATCGAGCCAAATGGCTTCGAGCGCCAGCGCTTCAGCATCGGCCAGGCCTTCTACTTCGAAGACCGCAAGGTGCAACTGCCAGGTATCGATTACCGCGCCCGCCAGGACGCCACCTCGGACGTATCGCCCTATGCCCTGGAGTACCTGTATCGCTTCAACCGCGACTGGCGCTTCTCGTCGACTTTCAACTGGGACCCGGACCAGCATGCTACCCGCTCGGGCAGCGCGATGTTCCATTACCAGCCGGAAGCCACTCCTGGCAAGATCGTCAACTTCGGCTACCGCTACCGTAACGACACCGTGCGTTATGACCGTGACAGCGGCACCTGGACCACCAACCCGGACTACGGCAGCCCGACTATCAACGGGCTGCCGAACCCCAACTACATCAAGAACTACTACAAGATCGACCAGCATGACTTCTCCGTCATCTGGCCGCTGGCTCCACAGTGGAGCCTGATCTCGCGCTGGCAGTACGACTACGGCCGCAACCGTACCCTCGAAGCCTTCGGTGGTTTCGAATACGACAACTGCTGCTGGAAACTGCGCCTGATCAACCGCTACTGGATCGATTACGACGAAGTCAGCCTCAACCCATCGCGCAACGACGAGCCGGACCGCGGCATCTTCCTGCAGATCGTCCTCAAGGGCCTCGGCGGCGTTGTTGGCAACAAGGTGGAAACTTTCCTCGACCAAGGCATTCAAGGTTACCGTGAACGTGAAGACCAAGCTTTCTGATCGCCTGCGCCCCCTGCTGTTGGGCGCAGCGCTGCTGGCGGCAACGGCTCAGGCCCAGGTTCGCCCACTGGATCGCGTCGTGGCCATTGTCGATAACGACGTGGTCATGCAGAGCCAGCTCGACGCACGCCTGCGTGAGGTGCAACAGACCATCGACAAACGTGGCGGCGCACTGCCGCCCGAGCATGTGCTCAGCCAGCAGGTACTCGAGCGCCTGATCATCGAGAACATCCAGCTGCAAATCGGCGATCGCTCCGGTATCCGCATCACCGATGAGGAACTGAATCAGGCCATGGGCACCATCGCCCAGCGCAACGGCATGAGCCTGGAGCAGTTCCGCGATGCCCTGGCACGTGATGGCCTGTCCTACGCCGACGCCCGTGACCAGGTGCGCCGCGAGATGATCATCAGCCGCGTACGTCAGCGTCGCGTCGCCGAGCGTATCCAGGTCACCGATCAGGAAGTGCAGAACTTCCTCGCCTCCGATCTGGGCAAGATGCAGCTGTCGGAAGAATTCCGCCTGGCCAACATCCTGATTCCGGTTTCCGAAGGTGCGTCCTCCAGCGAAATCCAGGCCGCTGACCGCCAGGCACAGGAGCTGTATCAGCAACTGCAGCAAGGCGCGGACTTCGGCCAACTGGCAGTGTCTCGTTCGGCCAGCGAGAACGCCCTGGAAGGCGGTGAAATGGGCTGGCGCAAGGCTGGTCAGTTGCCACCGCCCTTCGACAGCATGATCAGCCAGCTGAATCCGGGCGAGGTCACCGAGCCGGTGCGTACACCGGGCGGCTTCATCATCCTCAAACTGATTGAGAAGCGCGGTGGCGACACTCAGGTGCGTGACGAAGTGCATGTTCGCCATATCCTGATCAAGCCCAGCGAAATCCGCAGCGAAGAAGAAACCCGCCGCCTGGTCGAGCGCCTGTATCAGCGCATCGTGGATGGCGAGGATTTCGCCGAACTGGCGAAGAGCTTCTCCGAAGATCCGGGCTCGGCACTCAATGGCGGCGATCTGAACTGGATCGATCCCAATGCGCTGGTACCCGAGTTCCGCGAGGTGATGAACAACACAGCCAGCGGCGAACTGTCCAAACCGTTCAAGAGCCCGTACGGCTGGCACGTACTGCAGGTCATGGGCCGCCGCGCCACCGACAGCAGCGCGCAGTTCCGCGAACAACAGGCCGCCAACCTGTTACGCAACCGTAAGTACGACGAGGAGCTGCAGGCTTGGCTACGCCAGATCCGCGACGAAGCCTACGTCGAGACCAAGCTTTAACAGCTCTATCGCGTAGCAAAGCCCGGCCCCAGTGCCGGGCTTTTTCGTTATTGGCCCGCCAGCGTAAACTGGCCCTCCGCGCCCATCCATACAGACAGAGAACGACCATGACTGCGCAGCAATGCTTTGCCCTCACTCCAGGCGAGCCCGCCGGCATCGGCCCCGATCTCTGCCTGCTGCTGGCTCAGCAGGCCCAGCCAGCGCCCCTGGTCGTCATCGCCAGCCGCCAATTGTTAGCTGAGCGCGCAGGACAACTGGGGCTGGATATCCTGCTAATGGAGGTAGGCCCGATGCACTGGCCGGACCGCCCGGCGCCCGCAGGCACCCTGTATGTCTGGGATACGCCACTGGCAGTGCCCGCTGCGCCAGGCAAACTGATGCCTGCCAACGCCGCCTACGTGCTCGAAACCCTCACCCGCGCGGGTCAGGGCTGCCTGGATGGTACTTTTGCCGGAATGATCACCGCCCCCGTGCACAAAGGCGTGATCAACGAGGCGGGCATCACCTTCTCTGGTCACACCGAGTTCCTCGCCGAGCTGACCCGCACCGAGCAGGTCGTGATGATGTTGGCGACCCGCGGCTTGCGTGTGGCGCTGGTTACCACCCATCTACCGCTAAAGGATGTTGCGGCCGCAATCACCGCCGAGCGTCTGGAGCGCGTCACGCGTATTCTGCACGGCGATCTGCAAAGCAAGTTCGGCATCGCCGAGCCGCGCATCCTGGTCTGCGGGCTCAACCCACACGCGGGCGAAGGCGGTCACCTGGGTCGTGAAGAAATCGAGATCATCGAGCCGACGCTGGAACACCTTCGGACGGAAGGCATGAACCTGATCGGCCCGTTGCCAGCGGACACCCTGTTCACGCCGAAGTATCTCGAACATGCCGATGCCGTGCTGGCCATGTACCACGACCAAGGCCTGCCAGTGCTCAAATTCAAGGGTTTCGGCGCAGCACTGAACGTCACTCTGGGCCTGCCGATCATCCGTACCTCGGTAGACCATGGCACCGCGCTGGATCTGGCCGGCACTGGCAAGATTGACATCGGCAGCCTACAGGTAGCGCTGGAAACCGCTTACCAGATGGCCGCCAGCCGCAAGCAATGAACCTCTGAGGCCATGGTCCGCACCCGCGGCACCATTCGCTGGTAGACTGTGCGACTTTCTTTTTTGCATCCAGCCTCGAAACCTGCGTATCGAGGCGCTCCGCGGAGCCGCACATGTCCGAATACCAACACCGCGCGCGCAAGCGCTTCGGCCAGAACTTCCTGCATGATGCCGGAGTGATCGACCGCATCCTGCGCGCCATTCGTGCCAAGGAAGATGAGCGCCTACTGGAAATCGGCCCAGGCCAGGGCGCCATTACCGAAGGTTTGCTCGGCAGCGGCGCACAACTCGACGTGATCGAGCTCGACCTCGACCTGATTCCCATCCTGCAGAACAAGTTCGGCGCCAATCCGCGTTTTCGCCTGAATCAGGGCGACGCACTGAAGTTCGACTTCGCCCGCCTCGAAGCGGCACCCCGCAGCCTGCGCGTAGTCGGCAACCTGCCCTACAACATCTCCACGCCGCTGATTTTCCATCTGCTGGACAACGCGCCGCTGATTCGCGATATGCACTTCATGCTGCAGAAGGAAGTAGTCGAGCGCATGGCCGCCGGCCCAGGTGGTGGCGACTGGGGCCGCCTGTCGATCATGGTGCAGTACCACTGCCGCGTGGAACACCTGTTCAACGTCGGCCCCGGAGCCTTCAACCCGCCGCCCAAGGTGGACTCGGCCATCGTGCGCCTGGTCCCGCATGAAACCCTGCCGCACCCGGCGAAGGATTATCGCTTGCTCGAGCGCGTCGTACGTGAGGCCTTCAACCAGCGCCGCAAGACCCTGCGCAATACGCTCAAGCAATTGCTACCGGCCGAAGCCATCGAGGCTGCCGGTGTCGACGGCAGTCTGCGCCCCGAGCAGCTGGATCTGGCCGCCTTCGTTCGCCTGGCCGACCAACTGGCTCTGCAGCCCTCCGCTGCGCAGGACTAAACTGCATTTACGCTTAACGGATCACGCGCATGCACGACCCTCGCTATCAGATCGACGTCAGCGTCACCACCCGCTATCTGGCTGCGCAATCGCAGCCGGAGCAGAACCGCTACGCGTTCTCCTACACAGTCACCATCGTCAATAACGGCGAGCTGCCGGCGCAACTGCTGTCGCGCCACTGGATCATCACCGATGGCGACGGCCGCGTGCAGGAAGTCCGCGGCGCCGGTGTGATCGGCCAGCAACCGCATATCGAGCCGGGCGCCAGCCACACCTACAGCAGCGGAACGGTCATGACCACCCAGGTCGGCACCATGCAGGGCAGTTACCAGATGCTCGCCGAAGACGGCAAGCGCTTCGACGCAACCATCGCGCCGTTCCGCCTGGCAGTACCCGGGGCCTTGCACTGATGGCGGTGTATGCTGTCGGCGACCTGCAGGGTTGCCTGAAACCGCTCAAATGCCTGCTCGAGCAGGTAGCGTTCGATCCCGCGAACGACCAGCTCTGGCTGGTGGGCGATCTGGTCAACCGCGGCCCACAGTCGCTGGAAACCCTGCGCTTCCTCTACTCCATCCGCCAGGCAGTCAGCTGTGTGCTGGGCAACCATGACCTGCACCTGCTAGCGGTAGCGCACAACATCGAACGCCTGAAGAAGGGCGACACCCTGCGCGAGATTCTCGACGCCCCGGACCGCAACGACCTGCTCGACTGGCTGCGCATGCAGAAACTGGTACACCACGATGCCGAACGCAAGGTGACCCTGGTACATGCCGGTATCCCGCCACAGTGGACGCTGAGCAAAGCGCTGCGCCGCGCCGCCGAGGTCGAAGAAGCACTGCGCGACGATGCTCGCCTCCCGCTGTTTCTCGATGGCATGTACGGCAACGAGCCAGCCAAGTGGAACAAGGAACTGCATGGCGTCACCCGCCTGCGGGTCATCACCAACTATTTCACCCGCATGCGCTTCTGCAAGGCAGACGGCACACTGGACCTCAAAACCAAGGAAGGCGTCGACAACGCGCCTCCCGGCTTCGCCCCATGGTTCAGCCACCCGCAACGCAAGATGCGTGGCGAGAAGATCATCTTCGGTCACTGGGCGGCGCTGGAAGGCAATTGCACCGAACCAGGCCTCTACGCGCTGGACACCGGCTGCGTCTGGGGCGGCGCAATGACCCTGCTCGACGTCGACAGCGGAGAACTTCGCCGCTGCACCTGTCCCAAGGAATAAGCGCCCGAGGCGCACTCAAGAATCACTCGAAGGCCCGAACATGAGCGAATTCAAGCGTATTTCCCCGCAACAGGCGCAAGAACTGCGTGCCCAGGGTGCCGTGGTGGTCGACATCCGCGACCCGCACAGTTTTGCCAATGGTCATATCTGCGGCTCGCGTCATCTGGACAACCACTCGCTGCATGACTTCATCACTCATGCCGACCTCGATGCGCCGCTGATCGTCTCGTGCTACCACGGCAACTCCAGCCAGGGCGCGGCGGCTTATCTTGCAGGCCAGGGTTTCTCTGAAGTGTACAGCCTCGATGGCGGTTTCGAGCTTTGGCGCGCCACCTACCCAAGCGAGACGGCCCAGAGTTCCGAAGAATAAATTTCTTCATGCGGCAGGCCGCGTCCGCTCTGGCCTGCCGCCACTTCCCGATGCACGGTAACATCCAGTTATCGTTGTCCCGCCCTTGACGCTCTGCAGAACGAACTATTCTGTTACTCAGGCCATCCCACTGAAGGTAGAGCCGGCCAACCGGCATCGGGCCATCGGTAACGACTTTTAGGTTTTGGGGGATAGTTCCCGACTTCTTCGGAGCCGGCGCCACCCAGCACCTGCATGCACGACCGATCCCGAGCCAGCTTTCAGCATCGAGCGAGGTGAAGTCATGAGCATTTTCAGTCACTTCCAACAACGTTTCGAGGCGACCCGCCAGGAGGAGTACTCGCTGCAGGAGTACCTCGAACTGTGCAAGCAGGATCGCAGTGCCTACGCCACTGCGGCCGAGCGCCTGCTGATGGCCATTGGCGAGCCGGAGTTGCTGGACACCTCCAGTGATCCACGGCTGTCGCGCATCTTCTCCAACAAGGTGATCCGCCGCTATCCGGCCTTCGCCGACTTCCATGGCATGGAAGAATGCATCGACCAGATCGTCTCCTACTTCCGCCACGCCGCGCAGGGCCTGGAGGAGAAGAAGCAGATCCTCTACCTGCTGGGTCCGGTGGGTGGCGGTAAATCCTCGCTGGCCGAGAAGCTCAAGCAACTGATGGAGAAGGTGCCCTTCTACGCCATCAAGGGCTCGCCGGTGTTCGAATCGCCACTGGGGCTGTTCAACGCCACCGAAGACGGCGCCATTCTCGAAGAGGACTATGGCATCCCGCGCCGTTACCTCAGCTCGATCATGTCGCCGTGGGCCACCAAGCGCCTGCAGGAGTTCGGCGGCGACATCAGCCAGTTCCGCGTGGTCAAGCTGTACCCCTCGATCCTCAACCAGATCGCCGTGGCCAAGACCGAGCCGGGCGACGAGAACAACCAGGACATCTCCGCCCTGGTGGGCAAGGTGGACATCCGCAAGCTGGAGGAATACCCGCAGAACGACGCCGACGCCTACAGCTACTCGGGCGCTCTATGCCGGGCCAACCAGGGCCTGATGGAATTCGTCGAGATGTTCAAGGCGCCGATCAAGGTGCTGCACCCGCTGCTGACCGCCACCCAGGAAGGCAACTACAACAGCACCGAAGGCCTCGGCGCGATCCCCTACAGCGGCATCCTGCTGGCCCACTCCAACGAATCGGAGTGGCACAGCTTCCGTAACAACAAGAACAATGAAGCCTTCATCGACCGTATCTACATCGTCAAGGTGCCCTACTGCCTGCGGGTGACCGACGAGATCAAGATCTACGACAAACTGTTGATCAACAGCTCGCTGGCCAAGGCCCATTGCGCCCCGGACACGCTGAAGATGCTCGCCCAATTCTCCACCCTGTCACGCCTCAAGGAGCCGGAGAACTCCAACATCTACTCGAAGATGCGCGTCTACGACGGCGAGAACCTCAAGGATACCGACCCGAAAGCCAAGTCGATCCAGGAGTACCGCGACAGCGCTGGCGTCGACGAGGGCATGAACGGCCTGTCGACCCGCTTCGCCTTCAAGATCCTGTCCAAGGTGTTCAACTTCGACCCGCATGAGGTGGCGGCCAACCCGGTACACCTGCTCTACGTGCTGGAGCAGCAGATCGAGCAGGAGCAGTTCCCCGCCGAAGTACGCGAGCGCTACCTGCGCTACATCAAGGAATACCTGGCGCCACGTTACATCGAGTTCATCGGCAAGGAAATCCAGACCGCTTACCTGGAGTCCTACAGCGAGTACGGGCAGAACATCTTCGACCGTTACGTGCTGTACGCAGACTTCTGGATCCAAGATCAGGAATACCGCGACCCGGAAACGGGCGAAATCCTCAACCGCGTGGCGCTGAACGAAGAACTGGAGAAGATCGAGAAGCCAGCCGGCATCAGCAACCCGAAGGACTTCCGCAACGAGATCGTCAACTTCGTGCTGCGTGCCCGCGCCAACAACAACGGCAAGAACCCCACCTGGCTCAGCTACGAGAAGCTGCGCGTGGTGATCGAGAAGAAGATGTTCTCCAACACCGAGGACCTGCTCCCGGTCATCAGCTTCAACGCCAAGGGCAGCAAGGAGGATCAGCAGAAACACAACGACTTCGTCAAACGCATGGTCGAGCGCGGCTACACCGAGAAACAGGTACGCCTGCTGTCGGAGTGGTATCTGCGCGTACGTAAATCGCAGTAAGCGGCCTCAGGCGGCAGGCCGCAGGCTCCAGGCGAAAGCGCTTGCAGCCTGGGGCCTGAGGCCTGCAGCGCCCGGAGGGCTTGTATGAGCTACGTAATCGACCGACGCCTCAACGGCAAGAACAAAAGCACGGTGAACCGCCAGCGTTTTCTGCGGCGCTACCGTGAGCACATCAAGAAGGCGGTAGAGGAAGCCGTCAGCCGGCGCTCCATTACCGACATGGAGCACGGCGAGCAAATCAGCATTCCCGGCCGAGATATCGACGAACCGGTGCTGCATCATGGTCGCGGCGGCAAGCAGACCATCGTCCACCCCGGCAACAAGGAATTCACCACCGGCGAACGTATTCCTCGCCCACAAGGCGGTGGCGGCGGACGAGGCAGTGGCAAGGCGAGCAACTCCGGCGAAGGCATGGACGAGTTCGTGTTCCAGATCACCCAGGAGGAATTCCTCGACTTCATGTTCGAGGACCTGGAGCTGCCTAACCTGGTCAAGCGCCACCTCACCGGCGCCGACACCTTCAAGACCGTGCGCGCCGGCATCAGCAACGAGGGAAACCCTTCGCGCATCAACATCGTGCGCACCCTGCGCTCGGCGCATGCACGGCGCATCGCCCTGTCCGGCTCCAGCCGCGCCAAGCTGCGCGAAGCCAAGGCAGAACTGGAGCGACTGCGACGGGAAGAGCCGGACAACTTCGGCGATATTCAGGCCATTCAGGAGGAAATCGAGCGGCTCAGCGCGCGCATCCATCGCGTGCCGTTTCTCGACACTTTCGACCTCAAGTACAACCTGCTGACCAAGCAGCCCAACCCAAGCTCCAAGGCGGTGATGTTCTGCCTGATGGACGTCTCCGGCTCCATGACCCAGGCCACGAAGGATGTCGCGAAGCGCTTCTTCATCCTGCTGTACCTGTTCCTCAAGCGCAATTACGACAAGATCGACGTGGTGTTCATCCGCCACCACACCAGTGCCAAGGAAGTGGACGAGGAGGAGTTCTTCTACTCCCGCGAGACCGGCGGCACCATCGTCTCCAGCGCCCTGAAGCTGATGCAGGAGGTGATGGCCGAGCGCTATCCAATCAACGAATGGAATATCTACGCCGCCCAGGCGTCGGACGGCGACAACTGGAACGACGACTCGCCGGTATGCCGGGATATATTGATCAACCAGATCATGCCGTTCGTGCAGTACTTCACCTACGTCGAGATCACCCCACGTGAGCACCAGGCGCTGTGGTTCGAGTACGAACAGGTGGCCGCGGCCTTCGCCGACAGCTTCGCCCAGCAGCAACTGGTGTCCGCCGCGGACATCTACCCGGTGTTCCGCGAACTGTTCCAGCGTCGCCTGGTGAGTTGAGGGCCAAGCCATGAATGCCAGCACGAGAAAACGCGAGCCGATCTCCACCGGCTCGGAATGGACCTTCGACCTGATCCGCCAATACGACAAGGAAATCGCGCGCATCGCCGAACGCTATGCGCTGGACACCTACCCCAACCAGATCGAAGTGATCACCGCCGAGCAGATGATGGACGCCTACGCCTCGGTCGGCATGCCGCTGGGCTACCACCACTGGTCGTACGGCAAGCACTTCCTCGCCACCGAAAAGGGCTACAAGCGCGGGCAGATGGGCCTGGCCTACGAGATCGTGATCAACTCCGATCCGTGCATCGCCTACCTAATGGAGGAGAACACCATCTGCATGCAGGCCCTGGTGATCGCCCATGCCTGCTATGGCCACAACAGCTTCTTCAAGGGCAACTACCTGTTCCGCACCTGGACCGATGCCAGCTCGATCATCGATTACCTGGTGTTCGCCAAGCAGTACATCATGCAGTGCGAGGAACGTTACGGCATCGACGCCGTGGAGGAGTTGCTCGACTCCTGCCACGCCCTGATGAACTACGGCGTCGACCGCTACAAACGGCCCTACCCCATCTCCGCCGAAGAAGAACGGCGCCGGCAGAAAGACCGTGAAGAGCACCTGCAGAAGCAGATCAACGACCTCTGGCGCACCATTCCCAAAAGTGCGGACAAGGGCGGCGAGAAGGACAGCAAGCGCTTCCCGGCCGAACCGCAGGAAAACATCCTCTACTTCCTGGAAAAACACGCGCCGCTGCTGGAGCCCTGGCAGCGTGAGGTGATCCGCATCGTGCGCAAGATCGCCCAGTACTTCTACCCGCAGCGCCAGACCCAGGTGATGAACGAAGGCTGGGCCACCTTCTGGCACTACACCCTGATGAACGACCTGTACGACGAAGGCCTGGTCACCGACGGCTTCATGATGGAGTTCCTGCAATCACACACCAGCGTGGTCTACCAGCCACCGTTCGACAGCCCCTACTACAGCGGCATCAACCCCTACGCCCTGGGCTTCGCCATGTACCGCGACATTCGCCGTATCTGCGAAAACCCGACCGAGGAGGACAAACGCTGGTTCCCGGATATCGCCGGCAGCGACTGGCTGACCACCCTCAAGTTCGCCATGACCAGCTTCAAGGATGAGAGCTTCATCCTGCAGTTCCTCTCGCCCAAGGTGATCCGCGACTTCAAGCTGTTCGGCATCCTCGATGACGACCAGAAGGACGAACTGGTGGTGCCTGCCATTCATGACGAACCCGGCTACCGCACCATCCGTGAACTGCTCGCCGCCCAGTACAACCTGGGCAACCGCGAGCCCAACGTGCAGATCTGGAACATCGACCGCCGCGGCGACCGCTCGCTGACCCTGCGCCATCAGCAGCACGACCGCAAGCCACTGGGCGACTCCACCGGCGAGGTGCTCAAGCACCTGCATCGCTTATGGGGTTTCGATATCCACCTAGAGGTATGCCAGGGCGACCAGTTGATCACCACTCAGCATGTGCCACCACGCGGCAGCTCGGAGAACGACAACGAATACCCGCGGCTGGACCTGATCATTCCACCCATTTGATCGGTTGCCGGTCATGGCCCAAGCCCTCAGCATCGCAGGCAGACTCCGCGAGATGCCCTGCATGCGCCTATTCCTCGTCATTCTGTTGTGCCTGGGGCTGGCCACTTGTGCCAGCCACATCCCCCAGGCACGCATCCTAAGCCCTGCCGATGCCTCACTTGCCGGACGCTATGGTTTCGAATTGATCGACCCACAGGCCAGCCTGGAGGGCGACTCGCCCTTTCCCGAGCGCTATCGCCAGTTGCCACAACTCTTGCGCCACGGCCTTTCGGCCCGTGGCTACCACGAAAGCCAACAGCCACAACTACGCGTCTATTACTGGCTGGCCGTGCAGGATGGTCCGCTATTGTTCAAGGTCGACGCGCCGCCACCGAACCCGCTCGGTTCTTATCAGGCCATCCATCACCTGCGTGACGAAACCGGTACCTTGCGCCTGCGCCTGACCGATCTCGACCAGCTCATACTCTGGGAAGGCGTGATCAGTACCGGCCTGAGCCCTGCACGTGACAGCGCCGAGCTGCTGGAGCGCGCCGTGCAAGTGCTGACCGAGCAGATTCCGCTAGCCACACCGTAGCCCGGATGCAATCCGGGGATATCCGCGCGAACGTCCCGGATTGCATCCGGGCTACCTCCCAGTCCCGACCAGCCGCTATCCTCTGCGCTCAGTGGAGGAACACACATGCAGATCTACAAAGTCGGCGGAGCAGTACGCGATCGCCTGCTCGGCCGTCCCGTCAGTGAAGTGGACTGGGTCGTGGTCGGCGCCAGCGCAGAACAGATGCTAGAGCTCGGTTATCGCCCGGTGGGCGCCGATTTTCCGGTGTTCCTGCACCCGCAGACGGGTGAGGAATATGCCCTGGCCCGCACCGAGCGCAAGAGCGGCCGCGGCTATGGCGGTTTCACTTTTCACGCCAGCCCGGACGTGACGCTGGAAGAAGACCTGATCCGCCGCGACCTGACCGTCAACGCCATGGCCGAGGACGATCATGGCCGGCTGATCGACCCTTATGGCGGTCAGCAGGATCTTCAGGCCCGCCTGCTTCGTCACGTTTCCCCGGCCTTCGCCGAAGATCCGCTACGCGTACTGCGTGTTGCCCGCTTCGCCGCACGCTATGCGCCGCTCGATTTCAGCGTTGCGCCTGAAACCCTGGCGCTGATGCGTCAGTTGGCAGAGTCCGGCGAACTGGGTCATCTCACCGCCGAACGCAGCTGGAAGGAAATCTCTCGCGCGCTGATGGAGCCGCGCCCGGATGTATTCATCCAGGTGCTACGCGACTGCGGCGCGCTGGCCGCCCTGCTGCCGGAAGCGGATAAGCTGTTCGGCGTGCCGCAACCACAGACGCATCACCCCGAAGTCGACACCGGTGTGCATGTGCTGAGCGTGCTTCGCCAGTGTGCGGAGCACGACCAGCCGCTCAACGTGCGCTGGGCCTGCCTGCTGCACGATGTCGGCAAGGGGCTGACGCCAGAGGCCGAATGGCCGCGGCATATCGCTCATGAACATAAGGGGCTGCGCCTGATCCAGACGATCAATGAGCGCTGCAAGGCACCGCGCGACTGCGCCGAACTGGCAATGCTGGTGGGTGAATTCCATACCCACGGCCACCGCGCACTGGAACTGCGCCCCTCGACATTGCTCGAGCTGCTACAGCGCTTCGACGTGTTCCGCCGCCCGCAACGCTTCGCCGAGTTCGTCGCCGCTTGCGAGATGGATGCCCGTGGCCGCCAGGGCCTGGAACAGCGCGATTATCCACAAGCTGCTTACCTGTTGGGCGCCGCGGAGGTGGCGCGCCAGGTGGCGGTCAAACCGCTACTGGAGAAGGGATTCAAAGGCGCGGAGCTGGGCGAGGCGCTCAACCGCGAACGCCTGCAGGCGCTCAAGACCTACAAAGAACAGCACATCGCGTAGGAGCGGCTGGGCGGCATTCCGTTTCAGCCGCGAAACTCCGCAGCCGCCTTTTCGCGGATAAATCCGCTCCTACCGGTCAACGCCAACCCGTAGCCCGGATTGCATCCGGGCTACGAAGAGCGCGCCTGCAGCAACTCGGCCGGCGTCAGCTCGACACCGCGCCACTGGAAGGCCGCTGGCCATAACTGCTGATCGATCTGCGCCGACGCCCAGAGCTCGGCGAACGAACGCCCATCCACCGGGTGGCACACCTGCGGTGCCAGCAAGGCCAGAGGCCAGAGCACGAAGGCGTTCTTGAGAATTTCCGCGCGCGGCAGGATCAGGCCGTTGAAGTTGCCGACCTGTTCACCATACAGCAGCACATCGATATCCAGCGGCAGGCCCTTGCGGTCCGGTGCGTAGCGGCCGTTATCAGCCTCGATGAACTTCAGCCGGCGGTCCAGTTCCAGCAGCGGCAGCTCGGTTTCGCCAACCACCACCAGATTGAAGAAATTTCCGCTCTTGATGCCCACCGCATGGCTTTCGAAAACCGGCGAGCAGCGCATATCGCTGAGCACACCAGCCAGTGCATCGAGCCCGGCACATAGATGAACCTCGCGCTGCACGTTGCTGCCGAGGCCGAGAAAGACCCGAGTCAGAGGCATCCGCGCTCGATCTCCACACCTACGCCGCCACGTGCGGCCGGCACTGCACCGGGCTTGGTCAGCTTCAGGCGTATCCAGGGTATGTTGAACTCGTCCATCAGAAGCTGCACCAGACGCTCGGCAAAGGTCTCGACCAGAATGAACTGCGATTCGGTCGCAAAGGCCTGGATACGCGTGGACACGCTGGCATAGTCGAGCGCCAGGTTGAGGTCATCACCGGCTGCGGCCGGGCGGTTGTCCCAGCCCATCTGCAGGTCCAGACGCAGGCACTGGCGAATGTCGCGCTCCCAATCGTAAGCGCCGATCACCGTGTCGACTTCCAGCCCCTCGATAAATACTCTGTCCACCCGCACTCTCCGCGCCACGACAAGGGCGCTGCACCTCGTTAGAATCGGGCCACCCCATGCCCTGGAATGGCCACCATGTTCTGGCTTCTGGCAATCCTTGCCTACCTGCTCGGTTCGTTGTCCTTCGCCATCCTGCTCAGCCGACTCGCTGGCGGGCCGGACCCGCGTGCCAGTGGCTCGGGCAACCCCGGCGCCACCAATATGCTGCGCGTGGCCGGCAAGAAGCTCGCCGTCATGACGCTGATCGGCGACCTGCTCAAGGGCCTGCTGCCGATCCTCATCGCCAAGCTGCTCGGCCTGAGCCTGCATCAGCAGGCCTGGATCGGCCTGGCGGCCGTCGTCGGCCACCTTTACCCGCTGTACTTCCGTTTTCGCGGCGGTAAGGGCGTCGCCACTGCCGCCGGCATGTTGCTCGGTCTCTATCCGCCGGCGGCCTTGCTCGCGCTGGCTGCCTGGGCACTGGTGTTCCTGCTCACCCGCACCAGTTCGCTGGCATCGCTGATCGCCACACCGCTGACGCTACCGCTGCTGGCCTGGCAACAACCGGCGGCCTTGCTGCCGGCCTGCGTATTGACCGGGTTGATCGTGTGGCGTCACCGCAGCAACCTGCGCGATTTGTTCGCCGGGCGCGAGCGGCGTTTTTAGGCAACCTGTCAGAACGCAAATCGCGGCTGAAGCCGCTCCTACAGAGCAAGCATCTGGTTAAATCGCCGGCAGCGACTCCATCGGCCAGCGCGCCTGCACCTTGATCGCCAGATCTTCATGCTGCCCGGCCAGCAAACGCTGGCAACCGGCGTATGCGATCATCGCGCCATTGTCGGTACAGAAACGCGGCCGCGCATAGAACACCTTGCCCTTCATCTCGCCCAGCATACGTTCCAGATGCTCGCGCAGCGCCTTGTTGGCACTCACGCCGCCGGCGATGACCAGGCTGTTCAGCCCACTCTGCTTGAGCGCACGTTTGCACTTGATGGTCAGAGTCTCAACCACCGCCTTCTGGAAGGCCAGCGCGATGTCGCGCCGGGCTTGGTCGAGGTCGTCGCCATTGTCGCGGCATTGCTGCCAGGTATTCAGAGCGAAGGTTTTCAGACCGCTGAAACTGAAATCCAGGCCCGGCCGATCGGTCATCGGCCGCGGGAAGACGAAACGCCCCGGCGTACCCTGCTCGGCCAGCTTGGCGATCTCCGGGCCGCCGGGGTAATTCAGGCCCATCAGCTTGGCGGTCTTGTCGAAGGCTTCGCCGGCTGCATCATCCAGCGACTCGCCGAGCAGTTGGTACTGGCCGATGCCATCGACCCGCACCAGCTGGGTATGGCCACCGGACACCAGCAGGGCGACGAACGGAAAGGCCGGCGGCTGCTCTTCCAGCATCGGCGCCAGCAGATGACCTTCCATATGGTGCACACCGACAGCCGGAATGCCCCAGGCGAATGCCAGCGCCTGCGCGCAGGAAGCGCCCACCAGCAGCGCCCCGACCAGGCCGGGACCCGCCGTGTAGGCCAGCGCATCGATATCGCTGGCCTGCTTGCCGGCTTCATCCAGCACCTGGCGGATCAGCGGCAGCATGCGTTTGACGTGATCACGCGAGGCCAACTCGGGCACCACACCGCCATACACACGGTGCAAGTCGATTTGGCTGAACAGGGCATCAGCCAGCAGGCCACGCTCGCTGTCATAGAGCGCGACGCCGGTTTCATCGCAGGAAGTTTCCAATCCCAGTACGAGCATAGAGCTTGAACCTTGGTTTGCCGCATAGAACAAAGGCGCGCATGATAAGCGCCGCCCGGCGGAGCGACCAGCGCTTTTCGACCTAAGGGCTTTGCATTCCGCGCGGCGAGGCGGTAACATCCGCAACCCTTGAAAACCGACGCATCCCGAGCCATCTGCCGGGCACGCGTTGAAACCGGTAATTAAAGATAGGTACGACCTGGATGCCAGCCGTCAAAGTTAAAGAGAACGAACCCTTCGACGTAGCCCTGCGTCGTTTCAAGCGCTCCTGCGAAAAAGCCGGTGTACTGGCTGAAGTTCGCAGCCGCGAATTCTACGAAAAGCCGACCGCTGAGCGTAAGCGCAAAGCCGCTGCCGCTGTTAAGCGTCACGCCAAGAAAGTGCAGCGCGAACAGCGCCGCAGCGTTCGCCTGTACTAATACCGTACACGCCACGCTCGAATGCCCGGCTCAGGCCGGGCATTGCATTTTAAAGACTCCGCCTCGCGCCTTAGCGAGTAAGCGGAGTTTTTGCTTTTCTACCCATCCGTTGTCCAGCGCTTGCGCCGGGCAGTATGCTGAGCGTCTATGGCCGGCCTGATCCCGCAATCCTTCATCGATGACCTGCTCAACCGCACCGACATCGTCGATGTGGTGAGTTCGCGCATCCAGCTGAAGAAGACCGGCAAGAACTACAGCGCCTGCTGTCCTTTCCACAAGGAAAAGACCCCCTCCTTCACGGTCAGCCCGGACAAGCAGTTCTACTACTGCTTCGGCTGCGGTGCCGGCGGCAATGCCCTTGGCTTCGTCATGGACCACGATCAACTGGAGTTCCCCCAGGCGATCGAGGAGCTGGCCAAGCGCGCCGGCATGGATGTACCACGTGAGGAAAGCGGCCGCGGACACAAACCCAGGCAGCCCGTCGACTCACCGCTCTACCCGCTGCTCAATGCCGCCGCCGAGCACTATCGCCAGGCGCTGAAGAGCCATCCACAGCGCAAGTACGCCGTGGACTACCTAAAAGGCCGCGGCCTGACCGGTGAGATCGCCCGCGACTTCGGCATCGGTTTCGCCCCGCCCGGCTGGGACAACCTGCTCAAGCAGCTGGGTGCCGACGCCCTGCAACAGAAAGTCATGATCGACGCCGGCCTGCTGATCGAGAACGCCGAGAACGGCAGGCGCTACGACCGCTTCCGCGACCGCATCATGTTCCCCATCCGCGACAGCCGCGGCCGGGTGATCGCCTTCGGCGGCCGCGTACTGGGCGACGACAAGCCCAAGTACCTGAACTCGCCGGAGACCCCGGTATTCCACAAGGGCCAGGAGCTTTACGGCCTGTACGAGGCGCGCAAGCACAACCGTGATCTTGACGAGATCATGGTGGTCGAAGGCTACATGGACGTCATCGCCCTCGCCCAGCAAGGCCTGCGCAATGCCGTGGCGACTCTCGGCACGGCCACCAGCGAAGAACACCTCAAGCGCCTGTTCCGCATCGTGCCCAGCGTGCTGTTCTGCTTCGACGGCGACGCCGCCGGACGCAACGCTGCCTGGCGCGCGCTAGAATCCACCCTGCCGAGCCTGCAGGACGGCCGCCGCGCGCGCTTCCTGTTCCTGCCCGAAGGCGAGGACCCGGACACCCTGGTGCGTGCCGAAGGCACCGACGCCTTCCGCGCACGCATCAACCAGCACGCCCAGCCGCTGGCCGACTACTTCTTCCAACAGCTCTGCGAAGAAGCCGACCCGCGCTCACTGGAAGGCAAGGCGCACCTGGTGACGTTGGCCGCGCCATTGATCGACAAGATCCCCGGCAACAACCTGCGCGCGCTGATGCGCCAGCGCCTGAGCGAGCTCACCGGCCTTTCCGGCGAAGCCATGAACCAGGTTGCCAGCGCCCCACGCAGCCATGCGCCGAGCACGCCCAGCCACGCCCCCAGCAGCGATTACCCGGATTACGGCGACATTCCCGACAGCGCCTACTACGACAGCCTGCCGGATGTCGGCGGCTACGAGCAGCCCGCCCCGCCTCAACAACAGCACTACGAGCGCCAAAACGAAGGCGGCAAAGGCAGCTGGAAGAAAGACGGTGGCAAATGGAGCAAGAAGGGCAAGGGCGATTTCGCACCACGTGCCCCGCGCACCGCGGTGAGCGTCGAATCACCACATCTGATCGCTCTGCGCACCTTGCTGCACCATCCGCAGCTGGCGCAAAAGGTCGAGGATGTCAGCCACTTCGCCGACGAAGAGGACACCTACGCGCAACTTCTGGTAGCACTGGTCGGTGCCCTGCAGAAAACGCCCAACCTGCGTTCGCTGCAACTGATCGCTCGCTGGCACGGCACCGAACAGGGCCGTCTGCTGCGGGCACTGGCGGAGAAGGAATGGCTGATTCAGGGCGACAACCTTGAACAGCAGTTTTTCGACACCATTACTACACTTGCAAACAGTCAATCGCAGAGGCGGCGTGAAAAGGCGCTCCGCAGCATCATTCATAAAAGCCCCAGCGAGCTCACAGACGAGGAAAAGACATTGCTCAGAGAGCACTACAGCCTCACTTCCTCACCGAGCAGCAAGTCCCCAACTGGCGCCTAAAGCCAAAACCGAGGTATAATCCTCGGCTTGTTTTCAGCCCGCCAAGACCTTCAGTGGATAGGGTGTTATGTCCGTAAAAGCGCAACAGCAATCTCGTTTGAAAGAATTGATCAGCCGTGGTCGCGAGCAGGGTTACCTGACGTACGCGGAGGTCAATGACCACCTGCCGGAAGACATTTCCGATCCGGAACAGGTGGAAGACATCATCCGCATGATCAACGACATGGGGATCAACGTATTCGAGAGTGCTCCGGATGCGGACGCCTTGCTGTTGGCCGAAGCCGACACCGACGAGGCTGCAGCCGAAGAAGCCGCTGCCGCCCTCGCCGCCGTTGAGACCGATATCGGCCGCACCACCGACCCGGTGCGCATGTACATGCGCGAAATGGGTACCGTGGAACTGCTGACCCGCGAAGGCGAAATCGAAATCGCCAAGCGCATCGAGGAAGGCATCCGCGAAGTCATGAGCGCCATCGCTCACTTCCCCGGCACTGTCGACGGCATCCTCGCCGAATACAACCGCGTCACCACCGAAGGCGGCCGCCTGGCCGAAGTCCTCAGTGGCTACATCGACCCGGATGACGGCAGCGTGCCTGACGAAGCCGCCGCCCCCGTTCCCGTCAAGGAAGGCGCCGCCGCTGAAGAAAGCGACGACGAAGAAGAAGACGAGAGCGGCGACGACGAGGAAGAAGAAGGCGATGGCGGCCCGGACCCGGAAGAAGCGGCTCGCCGTTTCACCGCCGTGGCCGAGCAGCAGGAAAAAGTCCAGAAGGCCCTGAAGAAGCACGGTCGCGGCAGCAAGCAGGCCATCGAAGAGCTGGCCACCCTGGCCGAGCTGTTCATGCCGATCAAGCTGGTGCCCAAGCAGTACGACGCCCTGGTCACCCAGGTGCGCGATGCCCTCGACCGCCTGCGTGCGCAAGAGCGCGCCATCATGCAGCTGTGCGTACGTGATGCGCGCATGCCGCGTGCCGACTTCCTGCGCCTGTTCCCGGGCAACGAAATCGACATGGACTGGGCCGCCGACCTGGCCAAGGGCAAGGCCAAGTACGCCGAAGCCCTAGGCAACCTGCAGGGCGACATCCAACGCTGCCAGCAGAAGCTGGCCGACCTGGAAGCCGAATGCAGCCTGAGCCTGGCCGAGATCAAGGACATCAACCGTCGCATGTCCATTGGTGAGGCGAAAGCTCGCCGCGCCAAGAAGGAAATGGTCGAGGCCAACCTGCGTCTGGTGATCTCCATCGCCAAGAAGTACACCAACCGTGGCCTGCAGTTCCTCGACCTGATCCAGGAAGGCAACATCGGCCTGATGAAGGCGGTGGACAAGTTCGAATACCGCCGCGGCTACAAGTTCTCGACCTACGCCACCTGGTGGATTCGCCAGGCGATCACCCGCTCGATTGCCGACCAGGCGCGCACCATCCGTATTCCGGTGCACATGATCGAGACGATCAACAAGCTCAACCGCATCTCCCGTCAGATGCTGCAGGAGATGGGCCGCGAGCCCACTCCGGAAGAGCTGGGCGAGCGTATGGAAATGCCCGAGGACAAGATCCGCAAGGTATTGAAGATCGCCAAAGAGCCGATTTCCATGGAAACCCCGATTGGCGACGACGAAGATTCGCACCTGGGCGACTTCATCGAGGACAGCACCATGCAGTCCCCGATCGACGTAGCCACGGTCGAAAGCCTCAAGGAAGCCACTCGCGAAGTCCTCGCCGGCCTCACTGCCCGTGAAGCCAAGGTCCTGCGCATGCGCTTCGGTATCGACATGAACACCGACCACACCCTCGAGGAAGTGGGCAAGCAGTTCGACGTTACCCGCGAGCGTATCCGCCAGATCGAAGCCAAGGCGCTGCGCAAGCTGCGTCACCCGACGCGAAGCGAGCATCTGCGCTCCTTCCTCGACGAGTGATACCAGAACCCCCGGCCCAGGCCGGGGGTTCTGCTTTCCGCCTCCGGCATGGCGCCTGCGCAGGCGTCGCAATCAAACTGCCATCCCCGCATTGGCCGGTCTACACTGCGACCATATCGATCCTGAAACGAGGCCGTTATGCCCCGCCTGCCGGCCATTTTGCTGTTGTGCCTGGCGTACTGGGTGACCCCCGCCCTGGCCCTGACACTCAACGAGAATGAGCGCACCTGGCTGGCGGCTCATCCCGAACTGAGCCTGGGTGTCGATGCTGCCTGGCCACCTTTCGAGTTTCGCGACGACCAGGGTCAGTACCACGGCCTGACCGCCGACTACGTGCGCCTGATCGAAGAGCGTCTCGGCGTGACCTTTCGCCCCGTCGAGCAAGGCAGTTGGAGCGCGATACTGGAACAGGCAAGCAGGGGCCAGGTCGACCTGCTACCCGGCGTGATGGCGACCGCCGAGCGCCAGGAATACCTGAGCTTCACCCGTCCCTACCTGGACTTCCCCATCATCATCCTGGCGCGCAACGGCGGCCCACAGCCCAAGCGGCTAACAGACCTGTACGGCCTCAAGGTCGCAGTGGTCACCGACTATGCACCGCATGAATTGCTGCGCCAGCATCACCCCGACCTCAACCTGCTGGCGCTGCCGAGTGTGGCCGCCGCGTTGCAGGCACTGGCCACAAACCAGGCCGACGCCATGGTCGGCGACCTCGCATCCAGCGTCTGGAGCCTGCGCCAGCTCAAGCTCGACGGCATCTATATCAGCGGCGAGACGCCCTACCGCTATCAACTGGCCATGGCCGTACCGCGTGGGCAGAGCATGCTGGTCGGCATTCTCGACAAACTTTTCGCCGAGCTCAGCACCGAGGAAATCGCCGCCTTGCAAGCCCCCTGGGTCGGCAACGTACTGGACACGCGCGACGCCTGGCACGAAATCCTGCTCTATGGCCTGCCAGCCGTGTTCGGCCTGTTGGCGATCATTGCCGCCATCCTCAGCATCAACCGCCGACTGAAACGCGAAATGCGCAACCGCGTGGCACTGGAGCAGGAGCTGCGCAGCCGTGAGCAGCACTTTCGCGACATGGTCGAGAGCCTCTGTGCCATCACCTGGGAAACCGAATCGAGCGGGCTCACCTACACCTACGTGTCACCGCACGCGGAAAAACTGCTGGGCTACCCCCTGCACGAATGGCTCGAGCCCGGCTTCTGGCAGCGCCACCTGCACCCCGACGATCATCAGCGCACCCTGCGCGACTGCCTCGAGCAATCCTCTGCCGGCAAAGACCACGCGCTGGAATACCGGCTGCTCGCCGCCGACGGGCGCATCGTATGGGTCCGCGATATCGTCACCCTGCTACAACGCAGCGACCAACAGGTGATTCGCGGCCTGATGATCGACATCAGCGAAGCCAAGCAGACCGAGCAGGCGCTGCGCCAGTCGGAACAGAAATTCGCCTCGGTGTTCCAGCAATGCCCGGACATCCTGATCATTGCCCGGCGAGCCGACGGCGTGCTGCTGGAGGTCAATACCGCCTTCACCGAGCAGACCGGCATCAGCATCGAACAGGCCGTCGGCAAGACCGCCACCGAGCTCGACCTCTGGGGCGTGCCCGGCATTGGCCCGAGCCTGCTGCTGCGCCTGCAGGACGAATGCCTACGCAATCTGGAACTGCCCTTTCGCCGCGCCGACGGCAGCCTGTTCATCGGCCTCATCTCCGCCAGCCCGTACATCCTCGACAACACCCCGGCGCTGGTCATGGTGGTGCGCGACATCAGCCAGCTCAAGAGCACCCAGCAGCAACTGCAGATATCCGAGGAGAAGTTCGCCAAGGCCTTCCATGCCTCGCCCGATGGCTTGCTGATCACCCGCATGCGCGACGGCCGGCTGATCGAAGCCAACGAAGGCTTCAGCCACATCACCGGCCACAGCTTCGACCAAGACGGCGAGCAGAGCACGCTCAGCCTGGGTATCTGGGCCGACCCGAAGGACCGCGAGAATATGGTGCAGTGCATCCGCGAGCACGGCAGCGTGCGCGACATGATCGCCCCGGTGCGCACCAAGAGCGGCCAGTTGCGCCTCTGCGAACTCTCCGCGCAGCCCTTGTCCATCAATGGCGAGGAATGCCTGCTGACCATCGCCCGCGACATCACCGAACGCCAGCAGATGCAGGAAGAGCTGCAGCAGGCCGCCACCGTCTTCGAAAGCACCGCCGAAGGCGTACTGATCACCGACCTCGAACAGCGCATCACCGCGGTCAACCGCGCCTTCACCCAGATCACCGGCTACAGCGAGGCCGAAGCCCTCGGCCAGCGCCCCACCCTGCTCTCCTCCGGCCAGCACGACAAAGCCTTCTACGCAGCCATGTGGCACAGCCTCGCGGCCAACGGACACTGGCAGGGGGAGATCTGGAACCGACGCAAGAACGGCGAGCTGTACCCGGAGTGGCTGACCATCAGCGCCGTGCGCAACCGCGACAACCAGATCACCCACTTCGTTGGCGTATTCGCTGACATCTCCAGCCTCAAGCATGCCCAGGCGCGTCTCGATCATCAGGCCCACCACGACCCGCTGACCGGCCTGCCCAACCGCCTGCTGTTCGAAAATCGCCTGCGCGGCGCTCTGGACGGCACGCGCGCCGATGACCAGCTCGGCGCCGTGCTGTTTCTCGACCTCGACCGCTTCAAGCAGATCAACGACAGCCTTGGCCATCCGGTCGGCGATCAACTGCTCAAGGCCATCGCCGAGCGTCTGCGCCTGCAACTGCGCGACATCGACACCGTGGCCCGCCTCGGCGGCGACGAATTCATCATCCTGCTGCCCGGCCTGCACCAGCCGCAGGATGCCGAGCAGATCGCGCAGAAACTGCTCGAATGCTTTGACGCGTCGTTCCAGCTCGACAACCACGAGTTCTTCATCAGTGCCAGCATCGGCATCAGCCTCTACCCCACGGACGGCCAGGATGTGGCCACCCTGGTAAAGAACGCCGACGCGGCCATGTACCAGTCCAAGGCCAAGGGACGAAACCGCTGCGAGTTCTATACCCGCTCGCTGACCTTCCAGGTCAACGAACGCATGGCCATGGAACAGGAACTGCGCCGCGCCCTCGAACGCAACGAGCTGTGCCTCTACTACCAGCCCAAGTTCTGCCTGCGCAGCCAGAGCCTGGTGGGCGCCGAAGCCCTAGTGCGCTGGCCGCACCCGGTATTCGGCGACATCCCGCCGGATCGTTTCATCCCGGTGGCCGAAGAAAGCGGGCTGATCCTGCCGCTGGGCGACTGGGTGCTGGAACAGGCCTGCCGCCAGTTGCAGGAATGGCAGGAAAGCGGCCGCGGCTTCGGCGCCCTTTCGGTCAACCTCGCCGGCGCGCAACTGCACCAGCCCAGCCTGCTACCGCGTATCAGCGCCCTGCTGCAACGCTACAACCTGGCGCCGGAACTGCTGCAGCTGGAGATCACCGAGAACTTCATCATGAACCAGGCCGAGGAAGCGCTGGACATCCTCCACCGTCTCAAGCAACTCGGCGTGCAACTGGCGATCGACGACTTCGGCACCGGCTACTCCTCGCTCAGCTACCTCAAACGCCTACCGCTGGACGTACTGAAGATCGACCAGTCCTTCGTCCGCGGCCTGCCGGACGACCCGCACGACCTGGCGATCACCCGCGCCATCATCGCCCTGGGCAACAGCATGCAACTGACGGTGATCGCCGAAGGCGTGGAAACCAAGGCTCAGGAACTCTGCCTGGCCGCCGAAGGCTGCCTGCAGATCCAGGGCTACGTGCTCAGCCGCCCACTCTCGGCCGACACCTTCGCCCGGAAATTTCTCCCGCCAGGTCAAGCGGTTGGCGCTGGCGAGAGCGCACCGGTATAATCCGCCGGCCTTCTGGGGGCCTATAGCTCAGTTGGTTAGAGCAGAGGACTCATAATCCTTTGGTCCACGGTTCGAGTCCGTGTGGGCCCACCACCTTCAAAGCCGCGCATTGCGCGGCTTTTGTATTCCTCAGTCCGGTTAGCTGAGCATCGCAATCTCTGATTTCCCCTGAACCTTTGCCCTTATTGCCCGGTCGGCTTTAATGTGAGGGGGTTATAGGTTTGGCATAGGGCCGAATGGTGGCGGAAGAAGCCGGATAAAGCCGGAAAGCCCCGGACGGCGCAGGCCCGGCAGGTTCAGTCTATGCCAAAAGGCTGCGAAGGCTGGAACGGGCCGGCCTACCCCTGGTAGCCCTGATTTCGCAGCTATTTGGCATAACCCTTTCAGATCATCCAGCCGCCAGCCCATACAACGCGACCGATGATCTGCAGCTCGCCCAGCCGATCCTTGGGGACGGTCATCGGGTCATATTCCTTGTTGTGGCTGATGATTCGCACCGAGCCATCAAACTGGCGCTGCAGGCGCTTGGCGTATAGGTGGTCATCGAGCATCACCACATAGACACCCTCACCCTCCAGAGTATTGCGGCTCAGGTCGATCATCACCGTATCGCCGTCATCAAGCAGCCCCACCATCGAATCGCCGTCTACACGCAGGCACGCCAGGAACGCGGGCTGCAGACCCTTTTTGCGCAGGCTGTAGCGCGTGAACGACAGGTTTACCAGCACGCGGCATCGCTCGTTCCATGCACCGCTCCCTGCGCTGCAGCGGGCGTCATAGAGCGGAACGTACGCGTACATATCCTCATCATCTTCCTGCTTCTGAGGTTCTGCTATCTGGGTCTCACCAAGCATGCTGCCATGACCTGTGGCCACCCAGTCCAGCGAGGCGCCCTTTGCCATAGCCAGGCGGGCCAGGGAGTCGAAGGACGGCATGCCTTCCTCTGCCAGCCACCTCTGCAGGGTCGATACGGCTACGCCAGCCATCGCGGCAGCCTGTTTACGGGATTCGAACAGGTCCGCTATCGCTTCAATGCGTGTTCCGATTCCTTTGCTGGGAAAAGGAACCGAATTTGCGCCTTCTTTGGTCTGTTCCGATTCTTCGTAACTCATTGATTTATCTCAGATTTATCTAAAAATCGCCCATGAGGTCGCATAAAAGAGAATCGGAACCGCAAAAACGGGCTTTGACCAGTCCCGTATTTGCGTTATGTTTATGCCCTAGGACAGGTTAGACGTCCCAAAAAAGCCACTTTCAAGTGGCGTAATTAGGACAAGGGCATGAACACTACCGAAATTCCAAACGACCCCACCCTTCGCTGGGAGTGGATCAAATTCCAGCTCCGCGCCAAGGGTTCCTCCCTCGCCATCGTTGCTCGCTCGCTTGGGCTTAGTGCCCAGGCCGTGAAGAACGCCAAGCGCCAGCCGTACCCAAGCGTCGAGCGTGCCATCGCCAAGGTTCTCAAGCTGCAACCGATGCAGCTTTGGCCGGAGCGCTGGAACGAGGACGGATCGCCTCACCGCCAGCGCCCCAACCGCGCGGAATCTGTGGGGCCGCAATTGCGAAAGCATAACCCAGCTCATGACCTTGGGCACCGTAAAACCGGAACGGAGGCTTGAACATGCGTCACGGAAAAGATGACCGCACCCTAGACATCTTCGATGTTCCCCAGCCGAAGCTGGCTGTGCCCGGCGAGGGCAACTATGCCGCCGAAGTCAGCCTGATGGTCGGCTCGCTGCTCAAGGGTCTGGATCGCCGCGAGCTGGCCGCACACATGTCGCGTCTGTCTGGTGATGACGTGAGCAAGCACATGCTCGACGCCTGGGCCAGCGCCGCACGCCAGGATCACAACATTCCCTTCTACCGTGTCCCGCTCCTGGAACAGAGCTGCGACAGCCACGATCTGACCGACTGGCTGGTCGAGCAGCGCGGCGGCCGCGCTGCTTATGGCACAGAGGCGCTCGATGCTGAGCTGGGGCGCTTGAAGCGCCAGGCCGCAGCCATCACCCGCCGCGCCCGTGACCTAGAGAAGCTCATGGGGGTGCGGAAATGACCAGCATCCCGCAAAGCCTCCTGGACGATCTTCGCCACGCCACGGAGTTCTATGACTGCTGCGTTGCTGAAAGCGCAGCCGGGCACAACGACGCCGAGACAGGCACGTTCCGCGATGCCGAGGACTGGCTCCGTAGTGCTGCGCTGAACCTGGGCGCGTTCCTTGTCCGTGGTGAGGTGCCCAATGCGTAAGTGGTTTACCTCCGCCGAGCTGGCAGGCCTGGACGGCATGCCAAGCACCGAACGCGGCGTGCGTAAGCTTGCTGAGCGCGAGGGCTGGGAAGGCCAACGCCGTCTCGGCTCCAAAGCCATCGAGTACCCGTTCGGGTGGCTTCCGCCCGAGACCCAGGCCGCCTTGTTGGCACGCCTTGTCGGTCAGGAAGAACCGCAACCGGAAACGATGCAGGAGCAAAAACCGTGTGAGCGTGACGCGCTTTCGGCGTCACGCTTTAGCGATTCGCAACGCTCGGTCATGCAGGCCCGCCTGTCGTTCGTACGCGAAATCGAGCGCATGAGTAAGGCCGTCACGCAACAGCGCGCCATCATGACGCTGGTAGGGCTGGCCCGTGACGGCGACCTTCCGCCTTATCTGGCTGAGCGCGTTGTCCGTGCTAATGACCGCAAGACGGCCGACCGTTCGCTAAGCGAACGCACCCTCATGCGCTGGCTGTCCGATTACCGCAACAAAGGCGAAGCCGGCCTGGCGCCAGTACGCCGCCAAGCGGACATGAGCGTGCCTGCTTGGGCGCCTGACTTCCTGCGCCACTACCAGCGGCCGACCAAGCCCAGCGTCGAGACGGCCTATGCCGAATACGCCGCGAAATGTACAGGCGACCGCCCGAGCATTCACCAAGTGCGGCGCTTCCTGAACAAGCTCAGCGCGGAGGCCCGCGAGCGTGGCCGCCGTAGCCCGCAGGAGCTGAAAGCGTTGCAGCCGTTCAAGCGCCGCGACACCCGCAGCATCATGCCGGGCGACGTGTACACGGCGGACGGCCACAAGTTTGACGCCGAGGTACTGAACCCGCGCACCGGCAAACCGTATCGCCCGGAAACCACCACAGTGCTCGACGTGGGCACACGCCGCGCCCTGGGCTATTCCATTGGCGAAGCCGAGTCGACAGTGGGCGTGCTCGACGCACTGCGCGATGCCGTGAAGCGTGGCGGCATGTTCGCGGTGTTCTACGTCGACAACGGCTCGGGCTTTGCCAACGACACCGTGCGTGAGGTGGTCGACCGCCTCGGCGGCACCATGACCCATGCGCTGCCTTACAACAGCCAAGCGCGTGGCTTGATCGAGCGTGCTCACCAGTCCATTTGGGTGACGGCTGCGAAGAAGCTGCCGAGCTACATCGGCGCCGCCATGGACAAGCACGCGGGCACTGCGGTGCACAGGATCAGCCGCAAGCAGTTGCGCGAGGCCGGCACCACCGCACTAATCCCGACCTTTGCCGAGTTCATCGCGGGCGTCGAGTTTGAGCTGGAGGCTTACAACAACAGGCCGCACCGTGGCCTGGCGAAAGTCCGCGATCCGCAGACCGGTCGCATGCGCCACATGAGTCCTAACGAAGCCTGGCAGGCAGCTATCGACAGCGGCTGGGAGCCGATGCTGGCGCCTGCAGAGCTGGTAGAGGACCTGATGCGCCCGCAAGTGGTCCGCCCTGTACGCCGTGGCGAAATCACCTGGGCCGGTCACAGATACTTCCTCGACAGCCTGCGCGATCTGCACGGCGAAGACGTGAGCGTGGCCTACGACGTGCGCGACGCCTCCCGCGTATGGGTTCGCACCCTGGAAGGCCACCTGCTCGGCGAGGCGCTTCTCGATGGCAACGCCAGCGACTACATGCCGAAAACGATGATCGAGCAGGCCTACGAGCGCCGCGAACACGGCCAGATGAAGCGCGCCATCGACAAACTGGAAACCGTGACCGGCAAGCGTGTCGAGCTGCTTGCACCGACTACGGCACCAAGCGCCAACCTGGAGCCGGTTCAGTTGGCCAGCGCCCAGCAATACGCCGCCCTGACTCTAGACGCCCAGGCCGCCGCGTTCACCGTGCCGGGTGACCCGATGGCCCGCTACGACCTCTGGCAGAGCCTCAACGAACGCCACCTCGCTGGCGCAACCCTCACCGATGACGAAGCCCGCTGGCATGAACGCTACCCGGCCCACCCGGACTTCGCCTCGATTCAACGCATGTATGACCAATTCGCGGAGCCGGCAACGGCCCGCGCTTGACCTGGGGAGTAACACCTATGAGCGTTTCCAAGATCGTACCTTTAACCAACGTCGGCCTCCTGGCCAGCGCCATTGACCGTGCCCTGCAACGCCCGGTCGGCCTGCCCGGCCTGGTAGTCATGTTCGGGCCGAGTGGCTTTGGTAAGTCCGTTGCCGCAGCCTGTGCCGCCAACCAGCACCGCGCCTATTACGTCGAGTGCCGTGATAGCTGGACTAAGAAGGCGTTCCTACTCGCCATCCTGCGCGATATGGCGATCACCCCGGCCCGCAACATCAGCGAGATGGTCGACCAGATCGCCGAGCAGCTCAGCTTGAGCAACCGGCCGCTGATCGTCGATGACGTGCAGTACCTCCTGGACAAGAGCGCGGCCAACGTCCTGACCGACCTCTACAACGCCAGCCAGGGCACCATCATCCTGATCGGTGAAGAGAAGGTCGCCAGCAGCCTGTCCAGGCTGGAGCGCCTGCACAACCGCGTGCTGGAGTGGGTGCCCGCCCAGGCTGCCAACCTGGTGGACGTCAAGCGCCTGGCCAGCGTCAGTTACCCGAACCTGCGCCTGGCAGATGATCTGCTGCAAGACCTGAACAACGCTGTTAAAGGCTGCCTGCGTCGGGTCGCGGTCAACCTGCACCGTGTGAACAGCGAAGCCACTGCGTCCGGTCTGGAAGAAGTTGACTTGGCCACTTGGGGCAAGCGCGGCTGGTTCACTGGCGCAGCCCCTGCGCGGAGGGTTGCTTGATGGCTGCCGGACGCAAAGCGATTCACTTGGAAATGCGCGGCGGTAAGAACAACCGGCAGCGCGTGTGGGAGGCCATCCGAGCGGCGGCCGACAGCTTCACCAGCTACAACGTGGCCCGCAAATCGAACGTCGACCACGCCACTGTCCGCACCTACCTCCAGGGGCTGATGAAGGGCGGCTATGTGAAGGTACTCAGTGGCGGCCGTTTCGAGGAACAGACCTTCGCCCTGGCTAATGACATCGGCGCGGAAGCGCCCGCTGTTACCCGTGACGGCAAAGCCAGCACGGCAGGTTCGGGAACCGAAGCCATGTGGCGCTCGCTGCGCATCCTGGGCGAGCTGGATGCCCAGGAGCTGGCGGATCAGGCCTCGATTGCGACGCCGACCACCCGAAGCACCGCCATGCGCTACCTACAGTGGCTGGTGCATGCCGGCTATGTCCAGGTCGTGAGCAAGGGCGCGCCGGGCAAGCCTGCCCGTTACCGCCTAATTCCCCAGCGCTACAGCGGCCCGCGCCCGCCGATGATTCAGCGGATTGGTCAGGTGTTTGACCCGAACCTGGGCAAGGTCGTTTACCGCCAGCCCGAGCCGGAGGGCGACGAATGAATCGCGCCGCCCGCGTAGACCTTTCGGCATGGGGCGAACAGCCGCCGCTGTTCGTCAGCCTGCTGGCACGTGAGGTCGAGAACAGCAACCGCACCAAGGCGGCCGGCCGCATCGGCATGAGCCGCACAGCCGTAACCCTGCTGTTGCAGAACCGCTACCCGTCACCAAGCACTGAGCACGTTGAGCGCCGTGTGATGGACACCCTCGGCCGCATCGAGTGCGTCGCGCTGGGTGAGGTGATCACGGCCGAGCAGTGCCAAAGCTACCGCGAAAAGCCCGCGCCTACCCACAACCCACACGCGATGCAGCACTGGCGCGCCTGCCATCACTGCCCGCAAAACCCCCGCTGTGCCGCACAGGAGCAACGTTATGGCAGCCACTGAGCAACGCCCGATGAAAGTCCTGACCCCAGCGCTGGCCACCAGCCTGCGCGACTTCAACGCAGCCGCCCGCCACCTCCAGGCCATGGGCGTGCGACTGCTGCAGATCAAACCCACTGAGAACCGCCTGGAGATCAGCCCCGAAGACGGCGAACGCCTGCAAGGCAAGCGCCTGACCGAGGGCTACCAGCGCCACGCCTCGGCAGGGAGTGACCGCATCACGGTGATGTTTGAGGGCGTAACCCTCGAATGGCGCCGCCCTATCAGCTACCGCGATTTTCAAATCATTCACTGAGAGAGGACCCCAAACATGGCACCGAAAAAACGACTGAAAGCCGCCGCTGCTCAGAACATCCCGCAGACCCGCGACCAGGTGGTAAGCGACATCAAAGCCATCGGCGACGTGCAGCGCGAAATCACCCGACTCGAAACCCAAATGAATGACGAAATCGGTGAAGTTACCGAGCGCTTTGCCGGCCCCGTCGATGATCTTAAAAAGCGCCTGGCTGCCCTGCAGGGCGGCGTACAGGGCTGGTGCGAGGCCCACCGCGCCGAGCTGACCGATAACAACAAGGTCAAGTTTGCCAACCTGGTGACCGGCGAAGTGCAGTGGCGCTGCCGCCCGCCGAGCGTGACCGTGCGTGGCGCCGATACCGTCCTGGAGTTGCTCAAGGTCAAGGGACTTGAGCGCCTGATTCGCACTAAGGAGGAGGTGAACAAAGAGGCCATCCTCAACGAACCGGAGGCCGTCGAAGGGCTGCCGGGCGTGACCATCAACCGCGATATCGAGGACTTCGCAATCGTGCCCTTTGAACAGGCGGTGCAGTGACATGAGCACTTCCATTGTCGAGTTCGCAGACAACGGTCAGGACTTCCTGCACTGGGTGCTGGATGCCGAGGGCGTGGTGGTCGACTCGCGCCCTTTTCAGGGCGACGTCTGGCGAGGGTTGAAAGTGACCAACCTGGAAAAGCTCAAGGCGGGCGGTGTGGTCGAGTACCGACACCACGGCCGCGCCGGTTGCATCAGCCACCTGGTGCGGTCGGTGGTTCCAGTCGTACCGACGGAGGTTGCGGTGCGGGCCAACGGCATTGCCGGGTACGTGACCAGTTCAGTTCGCGGCAAGAAAGTTTCCTGCACTCACAGCGACGAGTACGCAGTTCAACAGCTCGCCAAGAAGCTATTCCCAGACCGTCCTAGCGTTGTCGAGCGCGTGCCGTTCAAGGCAGACGGTCGTATACACAGCAAATGGCTCATTACTCCTGAGGGGGCTTGAAATGACCAAGTTCTATGCGGTCTGCGACATCAGCGGGGCAATCAGGATCACCGACGAGAAACCCTGCGAGGGGCAATTCGCCCTTGCCGTTGGGGAGTTTGATGCGGTGATCGACACCATTGCCAAGACCAGTGGTGGGTGCCCCGCCAACCAGGTTCCTGGCGTGGAGCCTAATGGCGATACCCGCGCAAACCTGGGCGCCATCGCTCGATACATCCAGCTGCTGGGCACTCTTGAAGTGCCGGGCTTTCGAGCGTTGGGGGTCTGAATGAGCAAGGTCACTTTCATTCTTGAAGACCAGGACGGCGATGTGCGGCTGACGCTGGACTTGCGCCAGGGCGACGAGCGCATGCCGGCTGGCCGCCTTGCCGGAGAGCTGTACGCGGATGCGATGCAGCGCATGTACCTGGCCCGCGTTCCGGCCTGCTACCGGCACCCGCCATCCAACACCCTCCATTGAGCGAAACCGCCCCGGCCTAGCCGGGGATGGTCTGCCCAGCGTGGTGGCTGGGTACTGACGAGCAGCCACTGGAGAGAACATGGATCGCAAGAAAGCCCTGGATAAGGTCAAGAAGTGCCTGGCCTTGGCCAATAGCAGCAACCCCAACGAAGCGGCCGCAGCGATGCGACAGGCCCGCGCGATGATGGAGAAGTACCAGCTAGAGCAGAGCGACCTGGACCTGTACGAGATCGAGGAGCACAGCGCCCGAAGCGGTTCGAAGATGAACCCCGCGCAATGGGAAGCCTACCTGGCGCAGATCATCGCCGAGGCCTATGCCTGCCGCCTTATTTTCATGCCCGGTCTGGGCGACTGGCGATTCGTTGGCGAGATGGCCGAGGTGGCTGGTTACGCCATGACCGTGCTGCTGCGCAAAGTGCGCCAGGCCCGCCGCGAGTACATCGGCAATGATCTGAAACGCTGCAAACCAGCCAACAAGACCAAGCGGGCCGACCAGTTCTGCGACGGCTGGGTGTGGGCTGTGCGCAAAGAGGTGATGCAGTTCGCAGGCGCCGCGCCATCAGATGCGACTGAGGCTTACATGCTCAAGCATTACCCCAAGTTGATCACCGGCAAGTCTATCGACCGCAACAGCAGCACCAAGGCTATGAGTCAGCGGGCGATTAGCGATGCTACAGCGGGCATCCGAGCAGCCAATGGTGTGCAACTGCAGCACGGTGTGCGTGGCGCCGAACAGCTGGCCCTGACCTGAGGACATGACGATGACCCTGACAAGCGCCCCTGTAGATGCGCCTGCGATAAAGCGGAGCAAGCACGGCTGCTGCGCCGACGAGGCATGTACTGACGCGACCTGCATGGAACTGCCAGCAGGAAAGGCCTGTGGCGACTGCGTGCATGAGCACCGCTGCTGCCTGATCTTTGGCCACACGCCAACGGACACCTACTGCGACTGGTTCCCGCGCCGCTTCCGCGAGAAGGTCATCAACCCCAACTAAGCGAAACCTCGCCCCACCAGGGGCGAAGGTCTGCCGGGCGTGGTGGCCCGGTACTGATGAGCAGCCGCAATGAATGAATCGACACAAGACCGCAAACGCCGATTGAGCCGCGCTCGCTCGGCCCGTTACCGCAAGAACAAGCGCGACCAGGTGGCGCGGGTTAAAGGCGTCAAGTTCAAGGGCGTCTTTGGCGCGGGAACCATGGCCGATCTGGAGCGCGTCCGCGCCGAGTGTGGGTGCCAGAACATCGAGGAGACGATTGCGCTGATGGCTCGATTCGTCGCGGCATCCGTTCGCCTCGATCCGCTAGCAGTGCGAACGGCCATGAACCCGAGGAACCCGGTATGAGCACAGGCAAGACGAAAATTCAAATCGCCCGCCGCCAACTCGGCCTGGACGATGAAACGTACCGCGCGATCCTCAAGCGCACTGTTGGGGTTGAGTCGTCAAAAGACCTGACCCCGCGCCAGATCGGCCGCGTCCTTGTCGAGCTGGAGCGCTTGGGGTTCAAGCCCAAGGCATCGACCGGTCGCGCCAAGCCGAAGCCGGCTGCCGAGCGCGCCAAGCTGGTCGGCAAGATCGAGGCGCAACTGGCTGAGGCTGGCCGCCCTTGGGACTATGCCGACGCCCTGGCCGCCCGCATGTACCAGGTCGAGCGCCTGGAGTGGTGCGACAGCAAGCAACTGGGCGGCATCATTACCGCGCTGGCCAAGGATGCCGAGCGCCACGGGCGGCCGCTATGAAACTGGAACAGGCCCGTGACCTGCTGCCGCCGACCGTGCAACGCATTGCCGAAGTAGTCGGCCTGCCCGCCACGATGAAGCTAGTGGCCGAGCTGGGCGGCACGTCCTGGTTCTTTGCCCAGGGTGTCGGCCGCAATGGCCAAGCCCGTGTTGCTGCGCTGGCCGAGATCGTTGGCGAGGAAGCGGCCGAGAAGCTCGGGCGCTATGCCAGCGAGCGCGAAACGATCTACATACCCAAGTGCGACGCGGCACTGATCGCGCTGCGCGATGCCGAGATTCATCGCCAGTTTGAACAAGCGACGCGCGAGGGTGTCAGTGCAAATACCGTCGTTAACGAGCTGGCCCGCACCTACCAGCTCAGCGACCGCCATATCTGGCGCATTCTCAAGCGCCTGCCCGAACTGGCCGCCCCGTCTACGCCCGACCTGTTCAACTGAGTTACTGACACCCGTCCGCTAATACCTGCATACCGATGCCGCCGACCATGGCGGCATGAACACTCTAGACCCCAGCACTCTCACCAGCCCCCGCGCCTACGCTTCCGCCGTATTGGCCGAGGCGGCGCTCGACCGCCGCCAGTGGCTGATGGAGCGCTGCCCGGTCGATTGGCGCGCCCAGGTCGAGGAGCACGTCAAGAGCGCATTTCCGAAAGTCGCAGCCTACCGTCGTCACCGTGCCGGCCGGGAAGAACAGGCGCGCGAGAAGCCACCGGCCGCACAGCGCCGCGATGCCACGCCAAAGCCCCGCCCCGTATCACGCTCGGCCCCCGAGGTGGGTAATGCGGCTATCGCCAAGCTACGTAACGCCATCGGCAAGGGTGCCGCATGAGCCTGCGTGGACGTATCGCAGCCGGCACTCTGTTGCTGGCCAGCACCGGCCTTATGGCCTTTCTGGGCACCTGGGAAGGTGACGGGCAAAACACCGTCTACGGCGACAAGCTGGCCCGTGGCCTGCCCACCGTATGCAAGGGCATCACCAAGCACACCAGCCCTTACCCGGTAATCGTCGGTGACTACTGGTCGGACGAGCGCTGCGAAGAGGTAGAGCGCCTTGTTGTCAGCAACGGCCAGCTGGAGCTGGCGGACTGCATCACCAACCAGGACATCAGCCAGAAAACCTTCGACGCGCTGAGCAGCCATGGCCACAACTTTGGCAACCCGTCTACATGCGCAAGCCGGGCCGTCGTCCTGATCAACCGGGGGCGCGTGGCCGAGGGCTGCAATGCCCTTGCATGGGGGGCGGATGGCCGCCCGGTGTGGGCATACGTCACCGATGCCAATGGACGCCTGGTGTTCGTGCGGGGGCTGCACCTTCGCCGCCTGGATGAGCGCCGCCTGTGCCTGGAGGGTCTGCAATGAAGTGGCTCAGCGTCCTGCGTCCCTTACTGCCGTTTGCCGTGACACTGGGTGTTTTGGCAGGCGTTTACTTGCTGATCGATCAGCTTGAGCAAGCGGCATATCGCCGTGGGTTTGGCATGGCCCAAACCGAAGGCGCCCTTGCCCTGGAAACGCTGCGCGGCGAGCACCAGGCCCAGGAGCTGGCCCGCTCCCTGGCCGCCGAGGCCGATGCCAAAGCCGCCGCAAAACGCCTGCAGGAAGAGCAGGCCCGTAACGACAAGCTCGCGTCAGACCTGGCCGAGCAGCAACGCCAACACCGCAAAACAACCGACTACCTCTCAGGGGAGATTGCCCGTGTCGCCGACCTTTACCGGGAGGCGCTCGACGCGCCGCCTAAGCCTCTACCTGCTTGCGTGTTCACTGCTGGCTGGGTGCGGATTTATGACGAAGCAACCGGCGCCCGAGCCGCAATGTCCGGCGCCGCAGATTCCGGCCGAGCTGCTGCGCAAGGCCCCGACCCCGTCGCCGCTGAGCAACTCGATTCAGGCCTCAGCCAGGCCGCTCTCCTGGGACACCACATCCAGTACGCCGAGCAGTGCCGCAACACAGCGGCACAGCTGGACGCTCTGATCGACGCGGTCTTGGGGGGCAAATGATGGTGATGGATTTTACGCAGGCCGTGACCTGGGCCATTTCGCTGCTGGGCATCTTCAGCACGTTGGTTTTCGGCCTGGTCAAGCTGCTGTTGAGCCAGATGGAGAAACGCCTGGGCGAACGCTTTGCCTCCCAGGAAAAGGAGATCGCGAAGCTGGCCGAGCTGGAGCGCGACTTCCTGCGCTTCCAGGCAGAACTGCCTATGCAGTACGTCCACCGCCAGGACTACGTGCGAAACCAAACAGTGATCGAAGCCAAGCTGGACGGGCTACGGGACAAGCTTGAAGTCGTCCAGATGAAAGGAGCCAATCAATGATCAACATCGATACCGCCAAGGTTCGCCGTGAGTCGATGCGCTGGTACATCCTGCTCACCCTCAATAACGCGCGGCCGGTAGACCCGCATGAAGCTCTGGTGCTTTCCACTATCCAGGGCATTCATAGCGATGCGACCCAGCATGAGGTGCGCCGCGAGCTGGATTACCTGGCCGACCGCAGCCTAGTGACGCTCGACAAGCGCCCGGACGGGCAATGGGTGTGCGGCCTGACCCACTACGGCGTCGACGTGGCCGAGTACACCATTCCCTGTAACCCCGGCATTGCCCGGCCGGTGCGAGGCTGAGCCTATGCCACCGCGCAGCAAGGTTGGCCAACTACCGGCCGAGGTGAAGGCCTGGCTGGACCAGGCGCTGATCGAGAGCAACTTCTCGGGCTATGAATTGCTCTCGGCCGAGCTGGCCGAGCGCGGCTACAGCATCGGCAAGTCGGCGCTGCACGCCTATGGCCAGGGCTTCGAAGAACGGCTGTCCGCGCTAAAAGTGGCCAGCGAACAGGCGCGCGCCGTGGTTGCCGCTGCCCCCGATGAAGAAGGCGCTGTCAACGAAGCCTTGATGCGCCTGGTGCAAGAGCACCTATTCAAGCTGCTGCTGACGGATGGAAAACAGATCGACTTGCCCAAGGTGGCCAAGGCTGTGGCCGAGCTGGGCCGGGCCTCGGTCGTGCAGAAGAAGTGGCAGAGCGAGGTGCGTGCCAAGGCCGAGTCGGCCGCTGCCCAGGTCGAGAAGATCGCCCGCAAGGGCGGCCTCAATGCCGAGACTGTGGACGCGATCCGCCGTGAGATTCTTGGGGTGGCAGCGTGAACGCCACCAGCGAGCACAAGCTATCCCCCCTGCATGAGGCCGTATCGGGCGGCCGGGTGCCCGGTACGCCTGTCGTCCTGCTTCCGTATCAACAGCGCTGGGTAAATTTGCGTGCGCCACTCAAGGTCGGTGAGAAGAGCCGGCGTATCGGCCTTACTTGGGCTGAGGCCGCCGACAACGTCTTGGTCGCGGCCAGCGCCACGGTGGCCGGTGGGATGAACGTCTACTACCTGGGCTACAACCAGGACATGACCGTCGAATACATCCAGTCCTGTGCGATGTGGGCGCGGGCATTCAACTATGCGGCGGGCGAGATCGAGGAAGCTATATGGCACGACGAGGACGCAGATAAGAACATCAAGACGTACATCATCACGTTCCCCTCGGGCTATCGCATCGTTGCCCTGACCAGCCGGCCCAGCAACTTGCGGGGCCGCCAGGGCGTGGTAGTGATCGACGAGGCGGCGTTCCACTCTGACCTGGCCGAGCTGCTCAAAGCGGCATTGGCGCTGCTCATCTGGGGTGGTGAGGTGCATGTGATCAGTACCCATAACGGCACCGACAACCCGTTCAACGAGCTGATCGACGAGATACGGGCAGGCAAGCGCAAGGGCGAGCTATTCCGCTGCACCTTCAAGGAGGCCGTGGCCGATGGCTTGTACAAGCGCGTATGCCTGCGCAAGGGCATCCCTTGGGCTGAGGCCGAAGAGCTGGAGTGGGTACAAGACGTTTACAGCTACTACAGCGATGCGGCCGAAGAGGAGCTGGATTGCGTGCCCAGTCAGGGCGGCGGGACTTTCCTTAGCCTTGCGATTCTTGAAGCCCGCAGCCGCTCCAGCGTGCCGGTATTGCGGCTGTCTTACCCCGTTGGGTACGAAGTAATCGCCGAGCCTCTACGCCTGGTCGATAGCTTGGCCTGGTGCGAGCGCGAATTAGCGCCGCTTTTGGCACAACTGCCGGCCGGTGCCTGGAGTTTCTACGGCATGGACTTCGCCCGTAGCGGCGACCTTTCTGTGATTGTTCCATTGCTCCAGGAGCAGGACAGCCGCAAGCGGCCGCCCTTCATGGTCGAGCTGCGAAACGTCCCCTTCAAACAGCAAGAGCAAATCCTGTTCTTCATCGTCGACCGCCTGCCTAACTTCATGGCCGGTGCCAACGACGCACGGGGCAATGGCCAGGCGCTGGCCGAGGCGGCAGCCGTGCAGTACGGCCACAACCGCATCAGCCAGGTGATGCTTACCGAGGGCTGGTATCGAGACAACATGCCCGGCCTCAAGGCCGACCTCGATGACGGGACGCTGTACGACCTGCCATCGGACCGTGACGTGATAGCCGATCTGCGTGCATTCCGCATGGTCAAGGGCGTGGCCCGAATTCCTGAGTCCAGGACAAACGAAAAAGGCGCGGCCCAGCGCCACGGCGACGCCGGTATCGCCATTGCCCTTGCCCGCTTCGCCAGCCGGATGGACATCGAGCAATACGGCTATGAGGCCGTGCGCTCCAGCAACAGCAATTCATTTGAAGACGACGACACGTTCAGCGGCGGCCGCAACGTGGGAGGTGTGTGGTAATGGCTGAATCCGTGATCGTTGACGCCCAAGGCCGGCCGATCCATAAAACCGAGCTGCTCCAGGAGCTGGTTCAAGCCAGCACCACGGGCGTCTATCAAGCGTGGACGGTCGAGTCTGTCTCGGCCACCCTCGACCCGGCGCGCCTGCGCTCGATCCTCAATGCCGCCGCCCAGGGTGACCATTACTCGTACCTCACCCTGGCCGAGGAAATGGAGGAGAAAGACCCGCACTATGCCGCCGTGCTGGGCACGCGCAAGCGGGCCGTCTCCGGGCTGCCAGTCGTTGTCGAGGCCGCGAGCGAGGACGAACACGACGAGCAACTGGCAGAAGCTGTGCGCGAGCTGGTCGAGGCGCCCGAGTTCAGCGACATGCTCGATGACCTGCTCGATGCCATTGGCAAAGGTTTCTCTGTCGCCGAGCCTATCTGGCAACTGATCGGCGACCAGTTCTGGCCAACCCGCTATGAGCACCGCGACCCGCGCTGGTTCCAGTTCGACAAGGTCACTGGCCAACGCCTGCAGTTGCGCAGCGAAGGCGGCGATGGTCTGGAGATTCCGCCCGGCAAGTTGATCGTCCACAAGCCGCGCTTGAAGTCAGGCCTGCCGATCCGCGGCGGTGTCGCGCGCCTGGTGGCCGTGTCGTTCATGTGCAAGGCGTTCGGCCTCAAGGACTGGATGCGCTATGCCGAGCTGTACGGTATGCCGCTGCGCATTGGCCGCTATGGGCCGGGTGCCAAGTCGGACGATATCGCCGTCCTGCGCCGTGCCGTGGCCCAGCTCGCGGCAGATGCCGCAGCCGTAATGCCGGAAGGCATGAAGATCGAGTTTGTAGAGATCGCCAACGCTGCAGGCGGCGCCGAGCTGTTCGAGCGCATGGCCGAGTGGCTCGACAAGCAGATCAGCAAGGGCGTGCTGGGGCAGACGATGACCACCGATGACGGGTCGAGCCAGAGCCAGGCCAACGTGCACAACGAAGTGCGTATGGACATTCTGCGCGCCGATGCCAAACAGCTCGCGGCGACGCTCAACCGCGACCTGGTGCAAACCTTCATCGACCTGAACTATGGCCCGCAGGATCGTTACCCGCGCATCGTCCTGCAGGTGACTGAAGCTGAGGACTTGAAGGCGCTGGCCGATGCCCTCGGGCCGTTCATTGACCGAGGGCTGCCGGTAGAAGCCTCGGCGATCCTGGACAAGTTCGGCCTGTCCGCGCCCCAGTCCGGCGCCCAGGTGCTGCGCCCGCAGCATTCCATGCAGCCGCTGGCCCTGAACCATCAGCAGCAATCGTGCGCCTGCTCGGCATGCGGCGAGCGCAAGGCATTGAACGCCGAGCAACCGAAGCGCGACGAGCTGGACGAGCTGGTGGCCGACGAGCTGGGCGACTGGGTTCCGGTGATGAAGCCCGTGCTCGATCCGGTGCAGCAGCTGGCGCAGCGGGTTGGAACCTTCGACGAGTTCCGCGCCGGCCTGGCCGGCCTGCTCGAGGAAATGGACGACAGCGCCCTGATCGAGCGCCTGGCCCTGGCCGCGTTCAAGGCCCGCGCCACTGGCGACGTGAGCGACCAGCTATGACCGGGCCGACACGTGAGCCGCTGCCCGTCCCTGTGCCAAAGGAAGCGCTCGACTACCTGCGCGCCAAGGGCTACCGGGTGGGCTTCGATCACCGCGACGTGTTCCAGGAAGAGCACGCTACGGCCTGGACGGTGGCCAAGGCCATGCGCCTGGACATCCTTGAGGCGATCCGCGCGGCGGTCGACGAGGCGATCACGGGCGGCCAGGCCTTCGCAGAGTTCAAGCGGGATCTGCAGCCGCTCCTGGAGAAGCTCGGTTGGTGGGGCCGTGGCGAGCTGCTCGACCCGCTGACCGGAGAGACGCGCGAGGTGCAGCTGGGCAGCCCGCGCCGCCTGCGAACAATCTATGACGTGAACCTGCGCCAGGCCCATGCGGCCGGCCAGTGGGAGCGCATCGAGCGCACATCGAAGACGCATCCGTATCTGCTCTATGAGCTGGGGCCGAGCCGAGAGCATCGGCCAGAGCACGTGGCGTGGGCCGGCATCCTGCTGCCCGCCGATGACCCGTGGTGGCAGACGCACTTCCCGCCCAATGGCTGGGGCTGCAAATGCCGGGTTCGCCAGGTCAGCCGCCGAGAGGCCGAGCGCCTGCAGGCATCAGGGCGCTATATCACGGCCGCGCCCGACCTGGCCCCGCAGGAGTACGTCAACCGCCGCACCGGGCAGGTCGTCAGCGTGCCGCGAGGCATAGAGCCGGGCTGGGCCTATAACGCCGGGCAGGTGTCCAGGCTGGCCAGGGCGCAGCAGCTCCTGGACGAGAAAGAGGCCGCAATACCGGCCGAAAGCTGACCCCGCCAAAACGGCCCGCCACGCAACGAACGGCAGTTGATGGCTACCACGGCTAGGGGGAAGGCTCGAAAACAGTTTCTAACGCCGGTCTAACGCGGCCTGCGAACTATCGGAAGGGAGGGCGAGCGATGAAATAGCGAGGAAGGAACAAAGAGAGGGTGCCCGAGGGCGATGCACGAACATCGCAAACAGGCACCGACAGCAGAGCAACCCTGCATGCCAGCCAAGACCCTCCCACTCTCGCGAGAGCGGGCGGAAGCCTACCAGCTTATTAAGGGCATTGCAGTTGATAGACATACGTTGCGGCGGCTGTGGCCGACTACTCGGCAAGGCCGTCAGTTTTACCCTGTTGCAGATCAAGTGCCCGCGTTGCCGGGTAATGAATCAGATAGCCACGAGCTGCCCGAATCCAGAGCGCCCCCGAGCGCCTCGATCCGTTGAGGCAGCTCATGGCAAAGAAAGCCCACCACCCGGCAGCACCGGGACAATTCACCCCACCTACCACTGACCAGGTGGGATACCTGAACGGGAGCGAAGCCCTGGCCGGCTTCGGCTCCCGTAGCTTCTACGTGGCGCAGCTCCCACGCGCCGAGGCCAACCAGATGATCATCGCCAACCACTACTCCGGCCGCATCGTGAACAACTCATACATTCACCTGGGTGTATGGATTGGCGGCGTACTGCGCGGCGCGTTGCAATTCGGCTATGCCCTGAACCCGGTGGCAGGCGCGCAGAAGTTCGTAGCCGGCACCCAGGTTGATCAGTACCTGGAGCTAAACCGCATGTGGCTGGACGACGTGGCGCCGCGCAATAGCGAGAGCCGCGCCCTGTCGTATGCCTTCAAGTTCATCAAACGGGCCTGCCCGCGTGTGGCCTGGGTGCAGAGCTTTGCGGACGAGCGTTGCGGGGGCTGGGGCGTGGTCTACCAGGCAGCGAACTTCCTTTACCTGGGCCACCATCGCACCAGCTTCTATGAGCTGGATGGGCAGGCGTACCACCCAATGCTACTGACCGCCCACAAGAAGGCCGGTAAGCGCGGCGAGTTCCTGCGGGCCAACAAGCATCGGGCGATCAAACGGAGCCTGTTGCAGTTCCGCTATATCTACCTGATCAAGCCGAGCTGGCGGGCCAGGTTCAAAAAGGCGCCGCTGCCGTTTCCTAAGCCTGGGCAGGTATTGCCAGATCGTCGACGCTTGAAGTCAGCGCTAGCTAAGCAGGCCTAAAGCAGCTGGTATTCCCGCACCTACAATCGCAGCAACTAGGGGGTGAGCAAGAAACGCATTGAGCAGGTTCTTTGCTTCCTCCCTTTCCTCACGAGAGGCGCCAGAGTCATCAATACGCTGGAGAATTTCTCCCAGAACCAGCTGGAGATTCTGAACATTGTGATCGCCGATCTGGATGCCTTGAGAGTTATGTATCGCAATGTGGTTGGTTGTAGTTTTGACTGGAGGGTTTGCCTGAATAGCTGTGTCTTTATGGAGCTTAAGAGTGAAGTGCGCAGGAATGCTGGATAAGCCACTGCTGTAATTCGATTGAACTACGGTGAAACGTTCCTCTCTACCATTCGGCAGCTTATGCAAGACCTTATCACCCTCGCTAACATCCAAGGTCTTGTCATAAATGGTAATTCCATTAGCGCTGAACTTGGTCTTGTAGGGGCCGTGTCGCTCCCCAGTTTCTGCGCTCTCAATGAAGACTTCGTCTGTATGGAATCGGAACATTCGACCACTCTCCTTGGTTTGTCTGCATCAAAGCGTAAGCAACCGTCTGAGAATCAGCAACTACTGACACCCGTCCCCTAATCCCGCCCCCCTCATGCCGCCGACCATGGCGGCATGAACACACAAAACGCCCCGCACAACCGCACCACCTCCACAGCACTCTGTTTCGAGCTGAGCGCCGACGTGCCCGAGTGGGTCGAGGTGCTGCCGCCCGGCCCGACAGTGACCGGCCGCGATGGCCGCACCTGGTCGTATGACCCGGCCCAGGTGCTGGCCGCCACCAAGGCGCACACCGCAGGCGCTGACCTGCCGTTCGATTACGTACACGCCACCGAGCTGAAAGCGCCCCAGGGCGACGACGCACCGGCCAGCGGCTGGGCGCGTGAATACCGCATCAACGAGCGCGGCGCCATCGAGGCCCGCGTGGAGTGGACGGCCAAGGCCCGCAACGCCATCGCTGAGCGCGAGTACCGCTACATATCGCCGGTATTCACCTACGACGACGACGGTCGCATTCACCGCTTTAGCAGCTTCGGCCTGGTCAACAAGCCGAACTTGCTGACCAAGGCGCTCAACGCTGAACAACCCACCACGGAGAACATCCCGATGCTCGCAGCAGCCATCCGGGCAGCCCTCGGCTTGCCTGAAACCGCGACGGAAGACGAGGCCGTCGCCGCCATCAAGGCGCTGAAGGAGGCCAAGGAAACGGCCCTCAACAGCGAGAAAGCACCCTCCCTGCAGTTGTACGTGCCGCGCGGCGACTACAACGCCCTGGAGCAGCGCGCCCTCAACGCCGAGCAGAAGCTCAAGCAGCGTGAAGAAGACGAGCTGAAAACCGCCATCAACACCGAAATCGACGCGGCCCTCAAGGCCGGGAAGATCACGCCAGCCACCAAGGGCTACCACCTGGCGGCCTGTCAGGAGGAAGGCGGCCTGGAACGCTTCCGCGAGTTCGTCAAAGCGGCGCCCTCGGTGACGGCTACGGTCGTGCCCGAAGGCCGGGTGGACGAGCAGAACAAAACCGCGCTCAACGCCGAGCAACAGCAGGCCGCGCGGTCGTTCGGCATGACCGATGACCAGTACATCAAGCACATCGAGGGGCAATAAACATGGCAATTCAAATCACACCGGGCCTGCTGGATGCGCTGTTCAAGGGCTACAGCGCTGAATATCAGAAAGCACTGGCCAAGGCCCAAGGCGATGCGCAATGGAAGAAGGTCGCCACGCTGGTGCCCAGCAGCGGCGCTGCAAACCTCTACGCCTGGCTGGGGCAGTTCCCGCAGCTGGTTGAATGGATCGGCGCCCGCGTTATCCGTGACATGGCAGCCAAGGGCTACACCATCACCAACCGCCTCTTTGAAAGCACTGTCGGTGTGCCGCGCGTCATGGTGGAAGACGACATGGCCGGCGTGTTCCTGCCCATGTTCAACGAGATGGGGCGCGCTGCGGGCTATCACCCGGACTCGCTGGTTTTCGAGCTGCTGATGGCTGGCTTTACCGAGGCGTGCTTCGACGGCCAGAACTTTTTCGATGATGAGCACCCGGTGTACGCCAACGTCGATGGCACCGGCGCTGTGACCAATGTCAGCAACATGGACGTTCCGGCCGCAGATGCTGGCCCGGCCTGGTTCCTGCTCGACACCTCCCGCGCCCTGCTGCCGTTCATCTTCCAGGAGCGCACCAAGCCGGAGCTGACCAGCAAAACCAACCCGAACAACAGCGACCATGTGTTCGAGCATGACGAGTACCTGCATGGCGTGCGTTACCGCTGCGAGGCCGGCTTTGGCTTCTGGCAGATGGCCTACGCATCCAAGCAACCGCTCACTGGCGAGTTCTATGGCAAGGCCCGCGCTGCTATGCAGTCGTTCAAGGCTGACGGTGGGCGTCCTCTGAAAATCCGCCCGACCACTCTGGTCGTGCCGCCGCAACTGGAAGCGCAGGCACGCAAGCTCTTGGTCAAGGACGAGAACGGTGGCAACGAATGGGCCGGCACGGCCGAGCTGTTCGTATGCGACGAGCTGGTCTAAGGGGGCGCCGCCATGATCGTTCGTATCAAGTCAAAACGGGACGGCTACCGTCGCTGCGGCATCAGCCACCCCCGGCTTGCCACCGACCACCCGGCCGAGCGCTTTACCGAAAGCATGCTGGCAAAGCTGCAGGCCGACCCGGTGCTTACCGTCGAGCTGATCGATGGCGAACTGCCTGGCCCGGCGCAGCAGAGTGCTGGCCAAGGTGGCGGCTTGGAGTCTGGTGACACCGACAGTAATACCAACCAGGTAGGCACCACACCGGCCCCGGCCAAACCAACCAAGCCCGCTCCGGCCAAGCCGAAGGCGAACAAGCCTGGTGCCAAACCCGCTGCGAAAAAGCCGGCCAAGCCTGCGGCGAAACCGTCCGCACCGGCCGCGCCTGCTGACACGTCTGCCGCTCAGGAAGAGCAAGCCGGCGAGCAACCGGCCGCGCAGCAGGACAGCGAGGCATAACCATGGCCTACGCGACCCTTGAGGCGCTGATCAAGCAGTACGGCCTGGACGCCGTGCTGCTTGTGGCTGACCGCGACCAAGACGGCGACATCGACGCCGATGTGGTGGAGCAGGCTCTGGCCGATGCCACGGCCGAGATCGACACCTATGTAGGCGCCAAGCATCGCTTGCCGCTACCAGCCGTGCCGCCTGTGCTGGAGCGGCTGTGCTGCGACGTTGCCCTCTACCGCATGTCATCCGATGGCGGCTCCCTCACAGAGGAAAAGCGCCAGCGCTACGAGGACGCCGTTTCACTGCTGATCCGCATTGCGGGCGGCAGCGTGTCCCTGGGCATGCCGACGCCGGATGAGCAGGAAACCAGCGGCGAGGCCTGGTTCGAAGCCCAGCCCGTGCGATTCGGGAAGTTGCTGTGAGCGGCGCGGGCATCCGTACCAACTTGCTGGCTGATCCGCGCCTGGCTGGACGCCTGGAGCGCTTGGCCCAGCTCGACACGACGCCGCTGCTGGAGGCTATCGGCGCCGAGGTCGAGAGCCAGACGCGCCGCCGCATTGCCGTCGATAAGACCAGCCCGGCCGGCTTGCCCTGGCCGGAGTGGTCGACCGAATACGCCAAAACGCGGCACAGCGGCCAGAGCCTGCTGCAAGGCGATGGCCACTTGCTGGACAGCATCACGTACCAGGTTGAAGGCGACAGCGCGCTGATCGGCAGCCCGCTGATCTACGCCGCCACTCACCAGTTCGGCGACCTGGAACGTGGCATCGAGCAGCGCGAGCTGCTCGGCCTGGAGGGTGACGACCTGGACGACGTAGTGGGCCTGGTCGAGGACTACCTGGAGGACATCGCAAGTGACTGAGTACACCGCTGACCAGGTGCTGCAAGGCATCAAGGAATGGGCCGAACAGTGCTACCAGCAGGCCGGCCAGAAAGTGGAAGTGGCGCTGCATGGCGGCCGTTTCACCCCGGCCGACCTCAAGCGCTACGCCACCGCCGACCGCGCCTGCCGAATTGCCCTGGAGGGATTGCGTTTTGAAGCGGGTAACCGGGGTCAACTGATCGCCAGCGGCCAAGTCGTGGTGGTCGTGCTTGCAGGCGACAACAGCAAGAAAGGCACCCGCGCCCTAAACGTGCTGCAAGTCGCCAGTCCGCTGCAGGCCGCATTACCCACAAGCCGCTGCGGGCTGGAGTTGCAAGACAGCATCAATGCCAAGGACGTGCGAAGCGCCAACCTCTACAGCGCGGCGCTGGATACGGCAGGCACGGCCGGCTGGGTCATCACCTGGCCGGTGAAGTTTCAACACCCACACGTCCGCTAGGAGGACACATGAGCAAGCAAGCCACGCCCGCCTCTGCGGGCACCGAACCGGCCAAAACCGTGAAGGTGAAGATCACCCGCAAGGAAGGCCACCGCCATGCCGGCGAGCTGCACGCCCTCGACGCCGTTATCAGCGTCAGTGAGCGCGACGCCGTAATCATCGTCGAGCGCCTCAAGGCCGGCGAACGTGTAAAGGGGGAATAACCCATGACAGCACCCAAGGTATTCAAGGGCGTCGGCATCGTGCATGCCCAGCGTCTTAGTGTTCCCAACGCCCCGCTGCGCGATCTGGGCGACGTTGAGGTAGTCAAGATTTCACACCGCAACAACCAGCAGGTATGGAAGCAGCATCGCCGGCCTGGTGGCGGCAACTTGCACACTATGGATACGCCGGATGGACTCAGCCTCGATATTCAAATGCAGGAATGGACGGAAGAGAACCAAGCCATGGCGCTACAAGGCAAGGTCGTTGAGCTGCCGTCCCAAACCGTAAGCGGCGAGGAAATTGTGCTGCAACCTGGTTCGCTGTGTATGACCGCGCAGCCCGGCCCGACCAACATAACGCTAACCAAAGTCAGCGACAGCAGCGAGATTCCCTTGTCCGCCGTCACCGTGTCTGCGGCCGGAGTGACAGTGCCGGCAAGCAGCACTGTGATCACTGAGCCGACCCCGGCGACGATTGCCTACACCAGTACAAAGGCCAAGCGCATTGAACCCTTGGTTGAGGCCGGCGAGGTGTACCGCGTCGTCATGGATGGTCTCAACGAGGCAGAGAGCAATCGCCCGTGCATCATTGTGTTCCGCCGTTGGAAAGCACCGCCCGCCGAGGAACTGGCGCTGATCGACGCTGAGAACCCCGGCAAGTTGCTCTCCAAAGGCGAGCTGCTAGCTGACCCGTCCGCCCCGGCCGGCGAGTCGCCGTTCTACAGCATCACCTGGCTGTAACCACCCATAACGCCGGGCCGCAACGGCCCGGCTTTGGAGCCTGCACGCATGAGCATGACCCTGAGCAAAACCATTCAACTGCCCGGCCTGGTGGTGACCGTTCGCGAGCTGACCGTGGGCGAGATTCGCGCCTGGATGAAGCGCACCGCCGAGGGCGGACACGACCCGGTAGACGACACCCTGTTGCAGGAAGTCAGCCTGGCCGACCTGTACGCAATGACCGACCTGCAGGCCGGCCAGGCCGAGAGCCTGACGCCCAGCCAGTTGCGCCTGGTGTTCGAGGGTTGCCGGGAGGTGAACCCTGATTTTTTCGGCCTGCGGGATCGGATCGAAAGCGCCGGGCGCCAGATCCTCGAAAGGCTCTCCAGCGACTTGAGCGAAACGCCAGCGCACTGACCCGGCACGGGCACAGCCAGGTGTGGACGTACCCCTGGGGCACGTTCCTGGCGGCGTTGGAGGAAGCGACTAGCGCGGCCGAGAAGGCGCAAGCAGGGCGCTAAGGAACAGCGCCCCGAGGCAGATGGCCAGGCCGGCCAGCACGGTGAGCGCCAGGGCCGAAGCAGTGAAGCGCGGAAACATGGCCAGGCAGAGCAGCAGGCCGAGCAGCGGGAAGGCTTTCACAGGCTCAACGCTTTGGTGGGCCGGGCAGGAACAGGCTGGCGACATATGCGGGGCCAGACACCAACAGCATTAAAAGCGCGGCCAAGAAGCCAGCGCCCACAAGCCACCAGGCCAGCTTGGGCATTACCAGCGCAATGACGACCAGGGCAAGCAATACAAAGTGAGCAAGTTTCATGACTGATGTCCGTCTCTCAGTTTCCGTCGATGCCGATGCAGGTCGGCGCACTATGCAGGCCTTCCAGGCCGGCTATAAAGCGTTGGTCGATCAGTTGCGCCAGCCGCTGGGGCAGATCGGCGCCTTTCGCGATCTGCAGGCAAGCCTAGTTCAGAATGAGGCCCAGCTCAATGCAACGCGCCAGCGGGTGCGTGAACTGCGCGACGAACTGATACGCACCGAGAAGCCGACCCGCGACCAGCAGAACGCCTACCGCGCCGCCACGACCGAGGCGACGAACCTGGAGCGCGCAATTGCCAGCCAGCGGGGCCAGCTCGCACAGCTGTCTGCTGCGCTCAAGACTGCGGGCGTTGATACCAACCAACTGAGCAACGAACAGAAGCGTTTAGCGGCGGATATGGCACAGGCCGCCCGCGCGGCCGACCAGCAAGCGCGCATTGCGGGCGCCCGCGATGCCCTAGGCGTTCGCCCGCACCGAGAGATTCGCGGGGAGATCGTCCAACTGCAGCGCCAGTACCAGTTGCTGGCCCGCACCGGGCAACTGACCAGCTCCGAATTGGCACAGGCCAAGGTGCGCCTGCGTGAGCGTGTGAGCGAGCTGGAGCAAGGCACCAACGGGTGGGCGCAGAGCCTGACCCAAGTGCGCCTGCAGGTAGGTGCTGCTGCTGCGGGCATGGGCGCGATGGTGTATGCCGGTGGCGCACTGCTCTCGTTCTATGCCCAGTTCGCCCAGCGCATGGGCGAGGTCAACAGCATTACCGATTTGAACCAGGCGCAGTTCCAGGCGCTGAGCACCGACGTGCGCCAGCTCAGCCAGGCCATGGGCAAGGACGCGGCGCAGTCGGCGGCGGCGCTGTACGACATTCTTAGCTCGGGCGTCAGCCCGGACAACAGCATCAAGACACTGGAGCTGGCTACCCGCGCGGCCGTGGCCGGTGTGACTGATACGGCCACCGCCGTTCGTGGCGGCCTGTCGGTTGTGAACGCCTATGGCGAAGATATCGAGAACCTTGGCCTGCGCTATGACCAACTGTTTCTGACAGTACGCGACGGCGTCACCACCTTCCCCGAGTTGGCCAACTACATCGGCGACACCCTCCCCACTGCCAAGGCGGCAGGGGTTGAGTTCTCCGAGGTTGCCGCGGCTATCGCTTTGATGACCAAAGCCGGTATCCGTACGCCCCAGGCGACCACCGCAATCAAGGGTGCGATCAACGCCCTAGCCGCCCCAGGCGAGGCGGCTGCCAAGTCCATGGCTGCTCTGGGCATCGAGTGGAATGGCCTCACGGCGACGCTTGAAGAAATCGCCAGCCGTGGCCTGGGCATCGCCGCCATGAAAGAAATACTGCCTGACGTCGAAGCGCGTACCGCCGTGCTGGCCTTGACGCAGAACATGGCCGGCCTGAAAGCAGAGGTGGAAGCCATGAGCAATGCTGGCGGCGCGCTCGATGCCGCCTATGCCAAGATGGCCGCTACCCCCCAGGCCGAACTGGACAAGTTCAATGCGGCCTGGGGCGAGCTCAAGCTACAGCTTGGCGAGGCTGCTACGGCATTTCTCCCTTTGATCGAGCTTGGCCGTGACGCGGTTACGACGTTCAACGAACTGCCCGCGCCGATGCGTAATCTGGTGGCCGTTCTGCTGGCCGGTGCTGCTGCAACGCTGGCGGTAAGAGCTGCCGTGTTGGCGGTGCGTAATCCCTTCGGCCTTTTCCTGGCCCATATGTCCGCCACCCCGGCCGCTGCAGGCGCTGCCGCGACGGGCATGAGCACCGTAGGCACCGCCGCCACCTCGCTGATTCCCAAACTGCGTACCCTGGCCGACGTCGCCAAGCTGGCCAAGGCTGGCCTGGCTCTAGGTGTGGTGAGCTGGACAGGCAGCAACCTGGTCGAACTGTATGACTCGATTCAGGCGATTCGTGACCTGGAGAAGGCTCAGGCCGACTACCAGGGCAGCCTGCAAGCGACCATTACCAAAACAGCCGAGTATGCCGGCGCAGTGATCCTGCCCGCTGAAACCCTGCGCCGCATGACCGAGGAAGAGCGGCGCGCCTACGCCGAGCGCCTGCGCCTGGCCGAGGAACACTACCGCGCCCAGGGCGAGCTGCTCAGCCGGCAGGACACCAGCAGCGAAATCAACCAGGACGCCCTGGCCAACCAGCGCCGCGCGACGGAGTACCGAAAGGCGCTGACCGCGATCAAGAACGAGCACGCCGAGCGCGAGGCAGCAGAGCGTCGTCATAACGATCAGTTGGCCAAGATCAAGGCCGACAACCTGCAATCGATCCAGGACGCGCTGGGCAAGGAAATCCAGGCCTACGACGAAGCCACCAAGGCGCTGGAAGCGGCGAACAAGAAAACCCAGGCAGCGATGAAGGCCCGCGCCGATATCGCCAAAGAGTTCGACCAGCTCGTCAAGGACATGCGGGCGCCGACGAGCGAAGGCCCGGCCACGTTCGGTGACGTGACCGCGCTCAAGGCTGGTGCCAGAGCATCGCTCCAACGTGGTGACTCGGCCGAGGCAATCCGCCAGGCGCGTGAGGCTGGCGAGATCCTCCGCGAGCTGAAAGAGGCCGGCGCAAACACCTATGGATTTGCCGGTATTGCAGGGGAGTTGGCACAACTGGCAGACGAGGCAGCGCGCCTCGACGAGCTACAGGCCGACGTCGAGCGCATCGACGCGCAGGCACGCCTCGACGAAATCAAAGCGGGCATGGATGACTTGTTGGCCCAGGCCGAGGCGTTCAAGCGCATCGATATCGAGTTCACTGGTTTTGAACAGTCGGCCGAGTACCTGGAGCAACAAGCCAAGGAACTGGCCGAGCGCCTGAAGAAATACATGGTGATCCCGGTTAACTACATCGGAGCCGGTGCAGACGCGGCGTCGGCTGCGTCTACCGCAAACGATAACGCGGGCAACCTGATCAATGGCCAGCCGATCAAGCGTGCCGCTGGTGGCTGGGTCGAGGGTCCAGGGAGCCCAACCAGTGACAGCGTGCTGCTGGCCGCGTCGCGCCGTGAGTTTGTTGTAAAGGCCAGCTCGGCCGCGCGCCTGGGCGCCGCGAACCTGGCCTACATGAACAGCACTGGCGACCTCCCGCGTGAGCACCTGATTCCGGACTTTCCGGACTTCCCGCCGTCGCTCGACCGAATGGGCGACCGCCAGCCTCTTAACCTAGCCATGCCCTGGGGCGGCAGCTACGCCCTGGAGGGCGCCCCGAACGAAGTGAAACGCTTCCAGGATGACCTGGAGCGCGCGCGGCTCATGTTCGGCAGCGTGGGAGGGCCGCGGAAGTGATCGAGGACATCGTCCCGCTGGTGCTCGGAGGTATCGAGATACTGCCGCACTCCGGCCCGATCCGGCAGCGCTACGAATACTTTGGCGGCAGCCGTGAGCTACGCATGGCCAGCGGCCGAGGCGTCAAGCAAACCCACTGGCGTAAGACCTCCACGTCGATCAGTGCAACGGGCCACCTTGATCCGGCGCTTGAGTCGCTCGACTACAGCCGCCCGCTGGAGCTGCTGTGTGTTGCGCCGAAGTGGGTCGGCGGGACTGCCCTGGTGTACGAGCTGCCTGCCGCGCAGAAGCGCCGCCCCGACCAGCAGCCCTGGGCAATCGCCATGGTTGGCGGCAACTGGGTCGATACCGGCCTGGTGCTCGATGGCGACGTCGCGACCGTGGCGCCGATCCCCGGTGCCAGGGCGTACCGGGTGGGCTGGCTGCCGCGCCTGATGGTGCTCACTGACGGGCCGGTTACTGAAACAGACGACAGCCGCGAGCTGATCGATTGGTCTATGGATGCGCGGGAGGCGTGATGCAGCGACATATCAACCATTGGCAGACCGCACTGAGCGCAACGCTCCCGGTCGGCGCCGAGCAAATGACCGTGCCGGCTGCTGCGGCCGGGCTGCTGACCCTCACCGATGGAGCCTGGTACAAGGCCACGATCACGAATGCCGCGCGCAGCGCATGGGAAATCGTCATGGTGACAGCACGAGCGGGCGGCGTGCTGAACATCGCCCGCGCCCAGGAAGGGACGAACGCGGCCGAGTGGCCGGCCGGTAGCGTGGCGTTCATCGAGCTGACGGCGGGTGCCCTGCACGACATTGCGTCCAGGTTCGCCGCGCTGGAGGCCAGGGTCGCCGCCCTGGAAGCGGGCGGCGGCCCCGATCCAGAGCCCGAGCCGGACGGTGCGCTAGTAGATGGGGCCGGCAATGTCCTGGTCGACCAGCAAGGCAACACGCTGGTGATGGGCGCGGCCGACACTGACCCCGAGCCTGTGCCAAATGGTGCGCTAACGGATGGGGCCGGCAACACGCTGGTCGATCATGCCAATAATCTGTTGGTGACCGGCTAATGCTCGGCCTCGGCCCCCTCAACAGCTTCCCGATGAACACCCTGTCGGTGATGCAGGGTGCCGCTGTGGTCGTGCCCGATAGCCAGGCCTGGCGCGTGCGCGTGCTGATCGGCGGCGAGGACATGTCCGACCGGCTGACGGGTGTGGCCAGCATCGAATTTGAAGAGTCAGGCAGCCGACTCTGCACCCTGCGCCTATTGCCCGATGCGGGCGTGTTCGAGCCGGACGCATTCACCGGCCGGCCGGTGACCTTCTACCACCAGCGCCTGGAGGGCGACGTGGTAGCCGCGCAGTTGCTGTGGTTTACCGGCGAGGCGATGCAGCCGAGCGTTGACCTGAGCAGTAAGGTGGTCACGATCACGGCCACCTGCCAGCGCCAGCGACGCCTGGCCGACATGACCACTGAGCAGATCGCGGCGTTGATACCAGGTGACTATGCCGTGGGGGTATTTGGCGAGATCGAGGATGGCGAGCGCTATGCGGCCGACCTGCTGAGCACTCGCGCGCTGGCGCTGGACTGTGGCGCTGATGGGCAGTTCAGGCTGACAGCGTGGGAAGCGGCACCGGTTGCCCACTATACATTCACAGCGGACGAAATCATTGACGACACGCTGCGGCTCACTCTCGCGACTGCTGATCAACTGCTCAATCGAGTTGAGCTGACAGTCGAATACCGATACCAGCGCCTGCGCCATCGTGAATACACATTCGCTTGGGAGCATCCGGCCGGGTCGTTCTGTGTGTGGCTGGCCGACAACACCCAACTGCCGACCCTGAGCATGCTGACCGGTGCGCTCGATCAGGCGAACTGGTCGACGCTGGGGCTCACATACGAAGCGCTGCCACCGTCGATGCCAAACCCCTGCGGCAGCGGTGGTGCGTGGATAAACCGCTACACCGCCGACCCGCACTTGCTTGAGTTCAATGCCCGTGTGGGCGCCCGCGTAGCGCAGACGCTGACAGAGACCTACAAGCTGACTCTGGAAGTCGATGGCTCACTGACGGCCTACGGTGTGCGCGGCGGGACAGCGCGTTATTCGGACGATGTCGAGTTTGACGGCGGCGAGTGGGAAGGCGAAGACGGCCCACGTCCAGAGACCGCCGTGCTCGATGAACTGGGCGACTGGATCATCGACCAGGACGAGCCTGAACGGCGCAACAATCTGCTGCGCACGGCCTATGCAGTCGAGTACGTGCGCATGCACGCCAGCCATCGCCTGAGCCGCCTCGCGTTTCAGACGCCGATCACTGATGACGTGTTCGACCTGGTGCATACCATCCAGGTCGAAGCGCTGGGCGTGCGGGCCAAGGGCAAGGTGGTACGTGGTGCCGCGCGCTGGGATCACGACAGCGGCGAAGCCGTCGCCGAGCTAGAACTGGCGCTGACCAGGGTCGGCCAGGTCGAGGCCGGAGCCGGCTTCATCCTGCCGGATCGGCCGGAGTTCGATTTTGGCGCCCCGCCCGAGGCCATCGCCCACCTGGCGACCCAGCTGGGCGGCCGGTTCACGTCGCCCCCTTATGACGAAGACCTTGACGGGTTCGCAGGCAACTACGGCTGGGAAACACCCAGCGCGGAAGGCCACCCGCGACGCCTACAGATCACCACGCCTGATATTGCGGCCGAGCATCGAGACCCGGCCGAGGCAACGCGCGAGCAGACGTATTCCGTCGGCCTACCGAGTGACCTGCTGCTACTGGAGGTGGCATGAGCTATCAGCGTCTGATCAGTGACCTGCAAGGCCTGTTGCAGCCTGAGCGACAGCAGGGGCTGCCCGTCGTAGCACGGCGCGGAGTTCGGGCAGGCAAGCGCATCAGCGTGCCCTATGTCGCCCCGCCGACCGGAGCCGGTATCTCATGGCCCCTGGTCGAGGGCGGCGGTGCTGGTGATACGGCCGAGTACGCTCGGACATTCCACGGCAGTTCAACAGTCCTGGTTACAACTGATGGGCTCGTAGCGCTGGAGCTACCTCAGGTCGCCGCCATCACAATGCATGACGCCAACGGAGAGGTTGGCGAAATTCGATTCGCAGAGCGCCCGGTAGCGGAGGGCGAGCCGTGATCGACATAGACCTCGCACTGCCCAACTACAGGGCCTTTGGCTTCCCATGCCATGGGTTGGTCAAGGGGGCGCTGATGGAGCTGCCGAACGGCTCCACGATTGAAATCAACTCACCGCAGAACGGAGACAACTGGTTGTTGGCCGTACCTGGAGCACCTGGTGCGGTTCGTACCCCAGACGAGTCTCTGAAAGACGAGGCGAGAGGCTGGAGCTGGCCCGTGGACATTCTCTGCTGGCCAGGTGGTTTCGTGCACGGCGTTGCGTGGCAGAACGTGTCGAAAACTGCCCAGCAAATAGAAGCGGCGGCTCGTTTTGTTTATGCCGAGGCGCCAGGCCGGTGCTGGTTCGTAGGTATGCGTGGGGTATCTGGCGGGCCGGTTGGAAGGCGTCTAGAAGTTTCCATCATTTCGACGCATGCGCCAGGCAACTCTGCGCCGGTCATCATCTACCCAGCTATGCCAGATGGTGTTACGGGCGAAATGCTGCCCGATCATCTGCAACTGGCGGACGTCTCCCGCCGTGGCGACGCGGCGATATTCCGTGCGAATGGGTACGGACAGCACCTTTTCGTGTTGCGGTTGACGCGTGCAGATGACACCTGGACGGCCGAACTGGAATACATAGGAGGCCCATCTACTGCAGAGCGTACCGGCTACTCCGCGCAGTGGAACACGCTCCAGGCAGCTATAGCGCTGGAGGCAGGTAACACCGAGGTGCTAGACGGCGCGTGGTTCTGGACCGGCGACGATGAGCCGGAATATTTCTCTGAGTATCGAGGCGTGCCTCTCAAGACGCCGCGTGTCACCTACGAGGCCGCCGTTGCTACCCCGCAGAGTCACCCGGATGTGGCCCTGTTTCCTATCAACGTCAGCGCCCAGGATGGCGAAGTGCGCTGGGACCTGGGGAACGAGATCGTCACGGCCTGGTTTGACGACGACGGCAACGTCCAGCTGCTGGAGCAGGCGATCCGCTACGAACTAACTGCCTCGACTGTGTTCGACGTTTCCGCCTCCGGGGACATTCTCATTTCAAATGGAACCCCCTATTACGCTGACGGCGAGGTTCGCCCGTTACCCGCGCCAGCCAACCAGGCCTGGGAGGATGCCGAATACCTGGTGGGCCAACTGTCGTTTGGGTACACCCGGACGATCCGCGAGACCGTCACGTGCTCCCTCCGGCTCAACGGTGCCGAGGTAGACAGCGCCCAGTTGCGCAGGGTGCTGGAGCTGACTACCACCTCTGAGCCGCTCACGTCCACGAACCCCGACGAACCGCTAGAGCTACGGGGTGATACGTCGCTGAGTGAGCTGTCGAGCCTCGTCTATCGGGCGCAAATGAACGCTCATCTCTTTATCGACGACGAGCAAGTGGCATCCGCCTCACTCGATGGCGTCGTTGGCAGCGGCAGCACTGCACCAAATCCTGAGCAGATCGACTCCACACTGCTGAGCGGGTTTGGCTACCCAGCCACCTTCAGCGGCTCCTTGAACGACATTCAGGTTCCGCCTGTTGGTTATTTGGCATTAGGGGGCAGCGGGGCCTACTTCTATGCCGGTGTTCACCGCTATTCGAACAAGCTCGCAGCGATCTGGACGGGGGGCGATGGCGTGCCGTTCGTGGCCAATCTGCGCGCCGCCGTCAGCCCCGTGGGGTTCAAGCCCGGCACCGAGCAAACCATCAATGATTTCCCAGGTAGCAGCCTGCGCGGCTCCTACAACTCACGCAACGGGGAGGCTGTGACAGCCCCCTCGTCAACCGCGCCCATCAATTGGGCATGAACCAGGAGGTACACAATGGCAACAGTCCAACACGTTGTAACCGGCGAAGGCGATCCGACAATGACGCCCCCATCGATAGGGGCACATTACATAGATGAGCTGACAGGCCGAAGCTGGATTTCATACAGATGGGATGGCGAACTCTTCTGGATCGAGCAGCTTACCGCGGTGGTTGAAACGTCGCCTCCCGACCATTTGTACACATACCCAACCCCTGGAATCTGGCTTGACCGCCAAGCCCAAGGCGTCTGGCTAAGCGTGCCGTTTGAGGACGGCTACAGGTATCGGAAGGTGGTATTCGAAGAGACGATCTGAAGGGTGAGGAGGCTATGCCAAATAGCCCGCAAATGCCCCGGCGGCCTGCAAAGGTTGGTTATGCCAAAGCGGCTGCAACGCTATGCCAAATCCGGCGCGCGCTTACATTTAAGTACCGTCGCGCTCCGCGGCGCCAGCAAAGGATGCGTGTTATGCGAGACCGCACCAGCAGGATCGCCGTTTCACCGCCGCACCTCGAACAGCTATGGCAGCGTTATCAGCGGGTGCGCGCTGCCAGTGAGCGGCTCTGTGAGCCGCTGGAGGCCGAGGACTATGTGATCCAGAGCATGGCGGACGTCAGCCCGCCGAAGTGGCATCTGGCGCATGTCACCTGGTTCTTCGAGGCCTTCGTGCTGCAGCCCTTTCTGTCGGGTTATCGCCCGCTGGATAAGCGCTACGACCATCTATTCAATTCCTACTACAAGACCCACGGCACGCCCTTCGAGCGCGCGCGGCGCGGGTTGTTGTCGCGGCCGACGGTAAGCGAGGTGTACGCCTATCGCAGCCATGTCGATCTGGCCATGGCGCAGTTGCTCCAGTCAGGCAGTGAACTTGCCGACGAGGTGCTGCAGCGGGTCGAGCTGGGGCTGGAGCACGAGCAGCAGCATCAGGAGCTGCTGTTGATGGATATCAAGCACATCCTGGCGCAGAACCCGTTGCGGCCGGTTTACCGGCATGACCTCAAGCCAGGCGGAGCTAGCGCAAGCGAACTGCGCTGGATTCAGTTCCCCGCCGGGCTGCGCCATGTCGGCCATACCGGCGATGGATTTGCCTTCGACTGCGAGCAGCCGCGCCATCGGGTGTTCGTCGAGGCCTTTCAGTTGGCCAGCCGACCGGTGAGCAATGGCGAGTATCTTGAGTTCATTCGCGATGGTGGTTACCGCAGCACGGCGCTGTGGCTGGCGGACGGTTGGGACCATATCCAGCGCGCTGGCTGGCAGGCGCCGCTGTACTGGCAACGCGAGGGGGACGACTGGCTGGAGCTGACCCTGGGCGGCCCGTGCGAGCTGGATCTGGATGCGCCGGTCTGCCACCTGAGCTACTTCGAGGCCGAGGCCTTTGCCACCTGGGCGCAGGCGCGCCTGCCGCGTGAAGAAGAGTGGGAAGTTGCCGCACAGGACGAACCGCTGTGGGGCAACTTCGTCGAGAACGATCATCTGCAGCCGGTGGCCGCAGGGGCCGGCGATGGCCTGCAGCAGCTATATGGCGATGTCTGGGAATGGACGGCCAGCGCCTACCGGCCCTACCCCGGCTTTCGGCCGCTGGGCGGCAGCCTGGGTGAGTACAACGGCAAGTTCATGTCCGGGCAGATGGTGTTGCGTGGCGGCAGCTGCGCCACGCCTGAAGACCACGTGCGCCCCACCTATCGCAACTTCTTCTACCCCACCATGCGCTGGCAGTTCTCCGGCCTGCGCCTGGCCAAGGAGCTCTGAGCATGGCATTGGCAATCCGTACCCACGAACAATCCCTGAGCCCGGAACAGGAAGGCCTGCGCGAAGAAGCGCTGCGCGGCTTCGCGGCCAGCCCGAAGACGATGTCGCCGAAGTTCTTTTACGATCATCGCGGCTCGCAGCTGTTCGAGCTGATCTGTCAGCAACCGGAGTACTACCCGACGCGCACCGAGGAAACCATCCTGCGCCTGGCGGCCAACGACATCGCCGAACTGGCCGGGCGCAACGCCAGCCTGGTGGAGCTGGGCAGCGGCGCCAGCCGCAAGATTCGCCTGTTGCTCGAAGCCCTACGCCCGGCGCGCTACCTGGGCATCGATATCTCCCGCGAGTTTCTGGATATCTGCACCCGCCGTCTGGCCGCCGACTATCGCTGGCTCGATGTGCATGCCCTGTGCGCCGACTTCAGCCAGCCGCTGAAACTGCCCGCCGAGGCTCTGGGGCAACGGCCGCTGGCGTTCTTCCCTGGCTCCAGCATTGGCAACTTCGATCCGGATGAAGCGCGGGCCTTTTTGCGCAACCTGCATCGGGCGCTGCCGGCAGGCAGTGGCCTGCTGATCGGGGTGGATCTGGTCAAGGACCGCCAGGTGCTGGAGCGCGCCTACAACGACCAGGCCGGGGTCACTGCACTGTTCAACCTCAACCTGCTCGAGCGTATTCGCAACGAGCTGCACAGCGATATCGACCCGCGCCGTTTTCAGCACCGGGCCTTCTACAACGAAGCCGAGTCTCGCATCGAGATGCATCTGGTCAGCCGGCAGGCGCAGCGGGTGCGCATCGAGGATCGCGTGTTCGACTTCGCCGCTGGCGAAACCCTGCACACGGAGAACTCCTACAAGTACACGCCAAGCGGCTTTGGTGAGTTGGCAGGCGAATGCGGCTTCGCCTCGGTCGCCATGTGGCGCGACCCGGCGCAGCTGTTCAGCGTGCATTTTTTGCGGCGGGAGTGAGGGGGTTCGGGGCGGCGAAAGAATTGGCAAGATTGTGGTACCACCTTCTCCCTCTCCCCCAACCCCTCTCCCATAAATGGGAGAGGGGAGCCGATCACCAGGCCTTAACGTCCGCAGCATTTCGCATCACGGATGTACTCCTGCGAATCAACTGAAGCAAGTCGTTCGGCTTAGCCCTCAACGCTTGGCGATGATGTACACGGCGTGGACGATGCCGGGGATATAGCCGAGCAGGGTGAGCAGGATGTTCAGCCAGAACGCGCCACCGAAACCCACCTGGAGAAAGACGCCCAGCGGCGGCAGCAAGATGGCGACGAGGATGCGGATAAGGTCCATGCGGTACTCCTTTACGTTCCATAAGGGGTACTGAAACAGACTCCTGGCAACGCCTTGCAGTTCATTCAGGGTGACGTGGCCAGCGGCAATACTGAGAACCAGCCACTGGCACCGGCAGGGATATGACTTTAGTCTGGCGCCAAGATGGAAGCGCCCATATGCCTGAACGATCACAACAAGAACGCATCATAGTGGCCGACGATCATCCGGTTTTCCGCGATGGTCTGTGCCGCATCGCCCAGCGCGTCTTTCCCCAGGCGTGCATCCTCGAAGCCGGAGATATGGAGGACGTGCTGCGCCTGGCGCAAGCCGGCACGGCGCCGAGCCTGTTCATGCTCGACCTGCTCTTCCCCGGCCAATCACCGCAAGCCATCAGCGCGCTGCGTCAGGCGTTTGCACGCAGCTCGATCGTGGTCGTGTCGATGGTCGACAACCGCGAGCTGATCGATGAAGTGATGGCCGCAGGCGCCGACGGCTTCATCGGCAAGGCGACGCCACCCGATGAAATCGCCGCTGCGCTAATGGCCGTGCGCGACGGTGAGTTCGTGCTGACCCTGGGCCCCGCCGGTGTGCCGGCCTTCGCCGAAAGCCGCCACCTGCTGGAACAACTGACGCCGCGGCAGCAGGAAGTTCTGCGACTGGTGGTGCGCGGCCTGTCGAACAAGGAAATTGCCCGCGAGCTGGCGATTTCCCCATTCACCGTGCGCATCCATGTTTCCTCGCTGCTGCGCACGCTGGACGTTAGTACCCGCGCCGCAGCTGCCGCCAAGGGTGCCAAGGCCGGGCTGGTGTGAGCATCACGCAGCCTTGAGCTTGAGTTTCAGCGCCACCAACAGCGAGCGCAGCTCGGCAGGCTGTACCGGTTTCGACAGGATCGGGATATCGCTGTCGCCCACCTGCTCCTGTACGCGGCGCACGTCGTGGCCGGTCATGATGATCGCCGGCACCTTGCGCCCGCTGCTGCGCCGCAGATGGCGGATGCAGTTGGCGCCCGAAGCCTCGGTGCCGAGGTCGAAGTCGGTGACCACCAGATCGAAATGCGTCGACGCATCGGGCAGCGTGTCGAAGGTGGCGACCTCGCAGCCCCACTTCTGTAGCAAGGTGGCGGTGGCCAGCAGCACGTTGTGGTCATCCTCGATCAGGCACACGCGCAAGCCATCGAGCATGCGCGGCGCCTGAAGGTCACTGCGCCTGGCCGTCGGCATCGCGCTCGGCGCCTCGACCCGCTGCAGGCCGTCGATCACCGCCCGCGTGCCGCGCGCCTCAACCGAGTGAATGCTGACGCGCATGTCCATCAGCGCGCCCAGGCGCCTGACGATGGCCAGGCCCAGGCCCATTCCCTCGACGTCGCTGTCTCGCTCCTGACGCACGCGGTAGAACTCTTCGAAGACGCTGTCGAGATGGTCGGCGGCGATGCCACGCCCCTTGTCGTAGACCTCGATAGTGACGCCTGCGCCGCTGCGCCGACAGGCGATCAGCAGCGGTTTGCCGGGGGCATATTTCAGCGCATTGGAAAGCAGGTTCTGCAGCATGGTGGTGAGCAGCACCGCGTCGGCCCGCACATGAACCGGCGGGCAACGCAGGCGTACTTCGACCCCGGCCCAGCGCGCGGCCTCGGCATTCTGCTGGATGAGTTGCTCGAGCAGAGGACGCAACGCCAGCGGCTCCAGTTGCGGCACCACCTTGCCGCTGTCGAGCGAGTACATGTCGAGAATGCTGCGGAACAGGCGCGCGACGCTGTGCAGGGATTTGTCGATGTTCTCCACCAGGCGCCGCTGCTCGCTGCCCAGGCTGCTGTCGCGCAGGCAGGCGGTGAACAGGCTGATGGAATGAATGGGCTGGCGCAGGTCATGGCTGGCCTGGGCGAGAAACTGCGACTTGGCGCGGATCGCCGCCTGCTCGGCCTCGGCCGCCTGCCGCGAGCGTTTGAGCAGGGCATGCATGTAGGCCGGCGCCATGATGGTGGTGAGCAGCAGCGTGAGGATCAGGTAGGGCTGCGACTGCCAGTAAGGCGACGTGCTGGCGGTCACCGTCAGCGACAGCAACGCCATGACCGTGGCCAGCAGCAAATACCCCGAACCGTAGCGCAGGCCGTAGCCGATGGTGACCCAGATCAGGATCGCGTAGACCGGCAGCATGGCGGCGCCGCCATTCGCCAGCGCCACGGTGATACCGGTGTAGTCGGTGAGCATGGTGAACAGGCGCCGCCCGCGATAGTGCCCCGGACGACGCAGGATATCGGTCCAGATCAGCGTGGCCACGACGCAGAACAGGCCTTTGAGCAGGAAGACCTTCCACACCAGCGCGGGGTCGATCAAGGAAAAATGGTAGAGCGCTGCGGTGTAGCAGCCGGCGACGGCCACGAAGATCATGCGCACGCCGGCCTGGGCGCGCTCGGTATCGTAGGCGGCGGAAACCTTCCTGGTCATGACGACTCCCTGCTGACAGCTCATGTTGCCTGCCAGCACCTTAGGGCCAGGTAACAGTCAGCGCAAGGAACTGATTGGCAGGCGATTCGACATCAGTACACCCGTACTATTTCAGGCCAGGCGCCCTCGTTTCTAGAATCCGGGCATCGCCTCGGCACTGGGTCGGGGCCCGGCCACTGAAGGGAATGTCTGATGAACATCAAGGAAAGAAGCCTGGCAATCGTCCTCAGCACTGTTGCACTGACCTCGCTGAGCGGATGCCTGCCGCAGAACACGCAAACCCAGGGGCTGCAGAATACCCAGCTGGCCAACGACCCCTGTGCCCCGACTGCGACCAGCAACCTGATCGCCACCGGCCGCAGTTTGCTGGATATGGCCAATACCGTGCTGGAGACCCAGCACAGCCTCAACGGCAACTCCGCCACTTATGCACAGCGCATGCAGGTCGCGGAAAACGCGCAGAAGGTCAATCAGGGCCACAACGTACTGAGCAACGTCGAAGCCCTGGCCGGTGCCGGCCAGCAACCTTGCGTACCCGCCGCAGCGCCGGCCAGCGCATCGCGCTGAGAACCCCTCAGAAGCGTACGTCGAACTTGTCCAGCAGCAGTTCGGCTGGCAGGTCGGCGCTGACCAGTTGATTGCGCCCACGCTGCTTGCCGCTGTACAGGCGGCGGTCAGCTGTGCGGTACAGCTCGGCGGCGCTACGACCATCTCTCGGCCAGGCGGCCAGGCCGAAGGTGGCGGACAATGCGATCTGGGCGCCGTCGTATTCCAGCGGTTGATCGGCGATCTGCTTGCGCAGCTTTTCCACCAGCGGGTCAGCGCCAGCACTGTCGGTGTGGCGTAGCAACAGGCCGAACTCCTCCCCGCCCAGACGACCGAGAAAATCGGTCACGCGCAGGCGCTGCTGCAGGATCTGGCAGATGTGCTGCAGCGCCATGTCGCCGGCCTCGTGCCCCCACTGATCGTTGACCTGCTTGAAGTGATCGACGTCGAGTAGCACTAGCACCAGATGCCCACTGCTGCGCTCGGCCTCCTGGATGCTGCGCTGCAATGCATGCTGGAAGCTGCCGCGGCTGGCGACGCCCGTCAGCGAGTCGGTCTGCGCCAGGCGCTCCAGCTCCTCGTAGGCCTGCATGCGCAAACCGTCGTAGATATGCACGAAGACCAGGATCAATACGCCACACAGGGCAGCGTTGCCGACGTCGATCAGGCCATGAGTGTCCAGATTCAGGTGGTTATCGGCGAAGTACAGCAGCAGGCCGGCGAGCATGAACGGCGCAGTGAGCAGGAAGGCGCGGCGCTTGCCCAGCAGCAGGTAGGCCAGCAGCGGAATCATGTACAGCCAGACGAACGCCGCCGAGGACGCATCCGGCATGACGATGATGTAGAGGATGAAGCAGAAGGTCGGGATCAGGTACAGGTAGATCCACAGGTACAGGTGGCGGGCACGCTCGATACGCCAGGCACCGAACAGCAGCAGGGCCGTAAATAGCAGTTCAATGATGGCGAAGGGATAGTTGCCGGCCAGCGCCTGCAGGATGGAAAAGCCGCCCAGGGTCAGGCCGGTGGCGAGCAGGATGGTGCGCATCAGCGTGCGCTTGCCAGACTCGCGCAGCCCTTCGCAGTGCCCTGCGCCTACATCCTTGTGATCGTTATAGTTGCCGTCGCCCATGTTATTGCCCAGCACCGCCTGCGGCGGTGCGCAGCCCCCCGCTGCGCACCTTCAGGCAACTATAGACGGCCTTGTCTGTTTTACACCGCGTAACCCATTACACGCGGCAGCCACAGGGCGATTTCGGGGAAGATCGCCACCAGCAGCAGGGCGCTGGACATCACCACTACGAACAGCGCGGCCCAGCCGACGGTCTGTTCCAGACGTATCTTGGCGACTTCCGCCGTGACCATCAGGTTGATCGCCACCGGTGGGGTGAACTGGCCGATGGCGATGTTCATCGCCAGCAGGATGCCGAACCACACCGGGTTCCAGCCGAAATGCTGCATGACGGGAATCAGGATAGGCATCAGGATCAGGTAGATCGAGATGGCATCGAGCAGCATGCCGGCCAGCAACACGGCGAGCATCACCAGCGCCAGCAGCACCCAGCCGTTGTCCGACAGCGAGATCAGCCATTCGGCCAGATGGCGGAAGGTGCCGAGCATGGTGCCAGCCCAGGCGAAGATGCCGGCCAGGGCGATGATCAGCATGACCACGCCGGAGATCACCCCCGCCTCGCCGCACAGGCGCCAGAGGTTGCGCCAGTCCAGCTCACGGGTGAGGAACAGGCCGACCAGCACGCCATAGGCCACGCCGACCACGGCGGCTTCGGTGGGCGTGAACAGGCCGCTGCGCAGGCCGCCGAGGATCAGTACCGGTGCGAACAACGCCGGCAGCGCCTGCCTGAAGCTCTCGCCCAGCGGCGGACGCTCGCCCTCCTCCGGGGATTCCCAACCATAGTGGCGCGACAGCAACCAGGCCGGCAGCAGCAGCACCAGGCCGGCGAGAATGCCGGGGAACAGGCCGGCGGCGAACAATGCACGCAGATCGACGCCCGGCACCACGATGGAATAGAGAATCAGCGCGATGGACGGCGGAATCAGGATGGCGGTGGAGGCCGAGGCGGCAATCAGCGTGGCCGAGAAGGGCTTGGGGTAGCCGGCCTTGGTCATGCTCGGCAGCATCACCATGGCCACGGCAGCGGCATCGGCCGGGCCTGAGCCACTCATGCCGCCCATGATCAGGCAAACCAGCACCGCGACCAGGGCCAGGCCGCCATGGCGCGGACCGATCAGCGCCTGGGCGAAGCGCACCAATCTGAGTGCTACGCCGGCTTTCTCGAACACCAGGCCAGTGAGGATGAACAGCGGGATGGCGATCAGCGGGTACTTGGCCACGCCGTTGTAGGTGTTGGTGCCGAGGGTGGCGAGCATGTCCGGCGACAGGCCGGCGATGATGCCGATGGCCCCGGATAGGCCCAGGGCGAAGGCCACCGGCACGCCGAGCGCCAGCAGTACGGCGAAACTGAGGATCAGCCAAAGATCAGGGCTCATCGCTGATTCTCCCGCGCAGGCGATCAAGGGTCATCTGGGTCAGCCGCACGAACACCAGCAGCGCCAGGATCGGCAGCCAGATCACGTACCACCAGTTGGGCAGACCGAGGCCGGGTGATTCGGAATCCCATTGGAATTCCTCCCAGGCGAACTGTCCGCCGTACCAGCAGACCAGCCCCAGTACCAGCACGCTGGCCAGCCACTGCAACAGGATCAGTGGCGTGCGCAGGCGCGGGAACAGGCGCTCGAGCAGGCCGATACGAATGTGTCGGTTGCTGCGCATGGCCACCGAAGCACCGGCGAAGGTGAGGATGACCAGCAGGAACACCGAGATTTCCTCGGTGAAGGCAAAGGATGCATCGGTGAAATAACGCACCACGACGTTGGCCAGGCTGATCAGGCTGATGATCACCAGGGCCAGGGTGGCGAGCACGCGCTCCAGCGGCGCGTCGACTTGCTTGCTCATAAGAACCTCGAATGACCGGAGTAATGCGCTCATGCTGTGGCGCCCCCTGCCCTCTCCCCCGGCCCCCACTCTGTGCCCCAGCCCTTCGCAGAGCTCAGGTCGCGACAGCGGGCGAAGCAGTGCTTCGCTGCTTCCGCTGTCGCCCCGCAAGCGGGAGAGAGGCTGGGAGAGAGGGCTAAGTGAGCTTCCGGTCAGATAAAACGAATCAGGGCTGGGCCACGGCCTTGCGCGCGGCTTCCATCAGCGCGTCGCCGATGCGCGGTGCCCATTTCTCCTGCACGCTGGCAGTGGCCTCGACGAACGCGGCGCGCTCGGCGTCGGTCAGTTCGATCACTTCCACGCCGCGCTCACGTACGTCGGCCAGGCGTTGGGCCTGAGCACCACGCGACAGCTCGATCTCCCACTTGCCGGCGTCGATGGCGGCCTGGCTGAGCAGTTCGCGATCTTCCTCGGGCAGGGATTTCCATACGCGCTGGTTGACGGCGAACACCAGCGGATCGGCCATGTAGTCCCACAGGGTCAGGTACTTCTGGCCGACCTGGTCGACACGCGCCACGTCGAAGACCGACAGCGGGTTTTCCTGGCCGTCCACCGCGCCGGTGGTCAGTGCCGGCTTGGCGTCGGCCCAGCTCATTTGCGTGGGGTTGGCGCCGAGGGCGGTGAAGGTGTCCTGGAACAGCGGCGAACCGACCACGCGGATCTTCAGGCCCGCCAGATCGGCAGGGCTGCGCACCGGCTTGGCCGAGTTGGAGATCTGCCGGAAGCCGTTCTCGCCCCAGGCCAGCGGCACGATGCCGCGCTGCTCGATGGCGGCGAAGGCCAGCTTGCCGGCTTCACCCTGGGTGATGGCGTCAAGGTCGGCGTCGTTCTTCATCAGAAACGGCAGGGAGAACAGGTTGAGTTCCGGCACCTGCGGCGACCAGTTGATGGTCGAGCCCACGGCCATGTCGATCAGGCCCGAGCGCATGGCGGAGAATTCCTTGGTCTGGTCGCCGGCGACCAGCTGCGCGTTGGGATAGACGCGCAGGGTGATGCGCCCTTCGGAGCGTTCGTTGACCAGATCGGCCCACTTCTGCGCGGCCTGGCCCCAGGGGAAGGCGTCGGACAGTACGGTGGAGACGGAGTATTCACGCGCCTGCGCGGTGGCGCACAGGGCGGTCAGCGCAGCGCCGGCGGCGAGCGCGGAGAAGAGTCGCTTGAGTTTCATCGGGGCGTCCTTGTGTGGATCTTGGCGTTATCGTTGTGGCACCGGCAAAGCGGTGCGGATCCAGCGGCGAGCGGATGGCTCGCCTGGCGCGCCTGGTCAGCACGCGAAAGGGACACGGCAGGTGTCAGGGCTGCCGGGCAGGCCTTGTGAGCGATCGGCAGGTGCCGGCGGGTTACGCGCAGCCGCTCAACTATTCCAGAAGCGCGCGTCGAATGCCATTGTCCGATGACTGTTGACATTGCCCGCGCGGATCGGCGCCAACCATAATCAGCAGCTTCTGACTTCGGACATTCGCCCATGGCCATCTCCCGCGACGACCTCGACCAGCACGGCCTGATCATCGGCGTGTCGCCCGAGCGCTTTCGCGCGGTGGCCATGCCGCTGCTGTTCGATCACCTCGACGCGCAGTGCGAGGGCACCATCGCGGTCAACCGCCAGGCGCGCATCGTCTGGATCAACGACAAGTATGCGCAGAAGGTCGGCATCGCCGATGCACGCACGGCGCTCGGCAAGGAAATCGAGGAAGTGCTGCCGGCCAGCCGCCTGCGCGAGGTGGTGGAAAGCGGCCAGCCGAGCATGCTCGACCTGATGGCCTTCGGCAACGAGCACTTCGTGGTCACTCGCATTCCGCTGCGCGACGAGGACGGCACCCTGGTCGGCGCGCTGGGTTTCGTGCTGTTCGACCGCGCCCGTCACCTCAAGCCGCTGATGGCCAAGTACGCCAACCTGCAGACGCAGTTGCTCGCCACTCAGCACGAGCTGGCCAAGGCGCGCCGTGCGCGCTACACCATCGCCGGGTTCATCGGCGCCAGCGCGGCGGCCAGCGAGGTAAAGCGCAAGGCCCGTCGCGCCGCGCAACTCGATGCCACGGTGCTGATCCGTGGCGAAACCGGCACCGGCAAGGAGCTGCTGGCGCAGGGCATCCACAACCTGTCGCCACGCGCCAACGGGCCGTTCGTCGCGGTCAATGTCGCGGCGATTCCGGAAACCCTGGTCGAGGCCGAGCTGTTCGGCACCGCGCCGGGCGCCTTTACCGGCGCCGAACGCAAGGGGCGCATCGGCAAATTCGAGGTGGCCAACGGCGGCACATTGTTTCTCGACGAGATCGGCGACCTGCCACTGCCGTTACAGGCCAAGTTGCTGCGCGTGTTGCAGGAGCAGGAGGTGGAGCCGCTCGGCTCCAATCAGGTCAAGCCGCTCAACGTGCGGGTAATCGCGGCGACCCATATCGATCTGGAAACCAAGGTGGCCGCCGGGCAGTTCCGCGACGACCTCTACTACCGCCTCAACGTGCTGGCCCTCCGCGTGCCGCCACTGCGCGAACGTGCCAGCGACATTCCCGCACTGATCGAACACCTGCTCGATGACCTGGCCAACCGCTCCGGTCTGGCGCCCATGGAGCTGACGGACGATGCCCTCGCCCTGCTCTGCGCGCAGCCGTGGAAGGGCAACGTGCGCGAACTGCGCAACCTGCTGGAGCGGGCGCAGTTGGCGGTCGATGGGCGGCTGGATGGCGAGGCCTTGCGCGGTTTGCTGGTCGATCCGGTGGCGCCGAGCGAGGCGGTGCCCGTTTTGCCAGTGGTGACGAGCACAGCGCAGACGCTGGCCGAGCATCTGGCGCAGGCCGAGCGTCAGGCGCTGCAAGCCGCACTGGCGGCGTGCGACGGCAATCGGCAATTGGCCGCCGAGCGCCTGGGTATTTCCCGCGCCGGGTTCTACGCCAAGCTGGCGCAGCATGGGCTGGGGCGAAAGGGCTGAGCGCCTCATTCTGCAGGAGCCGGCTTGCCGGCGATGCGCCACGCGCAACACTTCCCCACAACAGTCGCGGCTAAAGCCCCTCCCACAAAAAGCGTGGCAAGCCGGAAATCGCTTCGCGGCTGAAGCCGCTCCTACAATTACCGTTGCAGGCCGCAGTTGCGTAGCCCGGATGAAATCCGGGGATCAGGCGCCACAAAAGTCCCGGATTGCATCCGGGCTACGGTTCTGGTCGCTGGTCGCTGGTCGCTGGTCGTGGGAGCGGCTTCAGCCGCGATTGTCACCGAACCGGAAATCGCTTCGCGGCTAAAGCCGCTCCTACAGATATAACGGCGCTGGCCGCAATCGCGTAGCCCGGATGAAATTCGGGGAGCAGCTCCCCACAAAAGCTCCGGATTGCATCCGGGCTACGCGTCCATATTTCTGGAATTCCCCACAAATAGAATCTACAAATCTGGACTTAATCCAGAAAACTGGACGCCCACCTATATCCATCCTGACAGCACCGCATCAGGCATGAACGCCTGAGACCCTCTGGCTATCTGCATTCCAGCCTTATCGACCAAAGTCTCACCCCACCCTGGCACGACTCTGGCTCTATATCCGGCAAAGGCGCGCTGCCGCATCTGCGCCTTCCAGATAAAACGGCCTCGAGCCGCTAGAACAACAACAAAAGGAACCACCCATGGGTACCCTCGGTATTCTGATTTCCCTCGCATTGTTGATGTACCTCGCCTATCGCGGCATCAACGTCCTGATCCTCGCCCCGCTGCTGGCCCTGCTGGCATTGCTGTTCGCCGGCGACATCGCCCTGCTGCTGCCCACCTACACCCAGGTGTTCATGAAGGCCATGGGCGGCTACGTGATCCAGTTCTTCCCGCTGTTCCTGCTCGGCGCGCTGTTCGGCAAGTTAATGGATGACTCCGGGTCGGCGCGCGCCATCGCCCACGGCATCGTTGCCAAGGTCGGCAGCCAGCGCGCCATCCTGGCCATCGTGCTGGCCTGCGGCATCCTCACCTACGGCGGTGTGTCACTGTTCGTGGTGGCCTTCGCCGTGTACCCGATTGGCGCCGCGCTGTTCCGCGAGGCGGGCATTCCCAAGCGCCTGCTGCCTGGCGCAATCGCCCTCGGCGCCTTCACCTTCACCATGACCGCGCTGCCCGGCACCCCGGCGATCCAGAACGCCATCCCCAACCCCTTCTTCGGCACCGACGCCTTTGCCGCGCCAGGTCTGGGCGTGATTGCCGGGCTGATCATGTTCGGCCTCGGCACCTGGTGGCTCACCGCGCAGTCGCGCAAGCTGATGGCCGCAGGCGAAGGCTACGGCGAGCACCGCGATGACCCGGTCGTCGAAGAGCGCCGCGACATTCCCGGCTTCTGGCTGGCACTGCTGCCGATTTTCGTGGTGATCGCGCTCAACTTCCTGATGGCCAAGCAGATTCTGCCGGCGGTGGACACCAGCTACCTGGCCAAGCCGGAATTCGGCGGCCTGCAGGATGCCAAGTCGCTGATCGGTATCTGGTCGATCATCGTTGCCCTGGGCGCCGCCATCGTGCTGCTGATCGCCATGCACTGGAAGCGCTGGATGGATCTGAAGAAGAGCGTCAACGACGGCGCCTTCGGCTCCATGCTGCCGATCCTCAACACCGCCGCCGAGGTGGGTTACGGCACGGTGATCGCTTCCCTGGCCGGCTTCGTCATCATCCGCGACCTGGTGCTGGGCGTGTCCAGCAACCCGCTGATTTCCGAAGCGGTGGCGGTGAATATTCTCGCCGGCATCACCGGTTCCGCCTCCGGCGGCATGTCCATCGCGCTGAAGACCCTCGGCGCTCAGTACCTGGAAATGGCCAACGCCGCCGGCATCAGCCCCGAGCTGCTGCACCGCGTCGCCGCCATGGCCTCGGGCTGCATGGACACCCTGCCGCACAACGGCGCAGTGATCTCGCTGCTGGCGATCTGCAAGCTCACCCACCGTGAGTCGTACAAGTTCATCTTCGTCAACACCGTGGCCTTCCCGATGGTGGCGCTCGCTGTCGTCATCACCCTGGGCACGCTGTTCGGCAGCTTCTGACGGGCCTGACATGGCGCCCTCGGGCGCCATGCGCCTGGACTCAATGTTCAATCGCTTCGAGTACCCGCAATGAGCAAGATCATGACCGCCGCCGAAGCCGTGGCGCGCATCCCGGACAACGCCAACCTGGCCACCGGCGGCTTCGTCGGCATCGGCTTCGCCGAGCAGATCGCCATCGCCCTGGAACAGCGCTTCGTCGCAGAACAGGCACCGCGCGATCTGACCCTGGTGTATGCCGCCGGCCAGGGCGACGGCAAGGGGCGTGGCCTCAACCACCTGGCCCATGAAGGCCTGGTGCGCCGGGTGATCGGCGGCCACTGGGGCCTGGTGCCGGGGCTGCAGAAGCTGGCGGTGGACAACCGCATCGAGGCCTACAACCTGCCGCAGGGGGTGATCTCGCAGCTGTTTCGCGATATCGCCGCCGGCAAGCCAGGGCAGCTGTCGCGCGTCGGCCTCGGCACCTACGTCGACCCGCGTCATGGCGGTGGCAAGCTCAATGCGCGCACCACCGCCGATCTGGTGCGGTTGATGCCCATCGATGGCGAGGACTATCTGTTCTACCCGACCTTCCCGATCCACGTCGGCATCGTCCGCGCCACCAGCAGTGATCCCGACGGCAACCTCAGCTTCGAGCGCGAGGCGCTGACCATCGAGAGCCTGGCCATCGCCATGGCCGCGCGTAACTCAGGCGGGCTGGTGATCGCCCAGGTCGAGCGCATCGTCGAGCGCGGTTCGCTCAACCCACGGCAGGTGAAGATTCCCGGCATTCTGGTGGATTGCGTGGTGCAAGCTGAGCCGGCCAACCACCAGCAGACCTTCGCCACCGCCTACAACCCGGCCTTCGCCGCCGAGACCCGCGTGCCGGTGGACAGCCTGACGCCCATGCCGCTGGACGTACGCAAGCTGATCGCGCGCCGCGCGGCGTTGGAGCTGAAGAGCGGCGCGGTGGTCAACCTCGGTATCGGTATGCCCGAAGGCGTCGCGGCGGTGGCTGCCGAAGAGGGCGTGATCGAGCGCCTGACCCTGACCGCCGAGCCCGGCGTGATCGGCGGCGTACCGGCCTCGGGCCTGGACTTCGGCGCGGCGAGCAACCACAGCGCCCTGCTCGACCAGCCTTATCAGTTCGATTTCTACGATGGCGGCGGCCTGGATATCGCCTTTCTCGGCCTGGCCCAGGCCGATGCGGCGGGCAACCTCAACGTGTCCAAGTTCGGCAGTCGGCTGGCAGGCGCTGGCGGTTTCATCAACATCAGCCAGAACGCCAAGCAGGTGGTGTTCGTCGGCACTTTCAGCGCCGGCGCGCAGGATATTCGCATCGAAGGCGGCCAGTTGCGCATCGTTCAGGACGGCGAGCTGCGCAAGTTCGTCGCCGAGGTGGAACACCGCACCTTCGCCGGGCGCCTCGCCGCCGAGCGTGGCCAGCCGGTGCTCTACGTCACCGAGCGCTGTGTGCTGCGTCTGACCCGCGAAGGGCTGGAGCTGATCGAGGTGGCACCGGGCGTGGACATCGAGCGCGACATCCTCGCGCGCATGGACTTCGCCCCCATCGTACGCGAACCGAAGCTGATGGACGCGCGGCTGTTCCGGCCAGAGCCCATCGGCCTGGAGCAATGCCTGGACTAGCGCCAGGCCACTCTTTGAGCGTGAACTTGCGGGCCGGAACGGCCCGTTTTTTTGCTCGGCCTCACGCCGCCCGAGCTAGACGGTTGCGGGCTCGGCCCTGGGCTGGCATGGTGCGCCTCTCTCATGAACAAGGATCGTTACCAATGAGCATGCCCGCCCCCACTCCGCTCGTTTTCTGCTCCAACCCCATCGACGATGAGCTGCCTTTCAAGGCCTGGACCGATCTGTCCCTGGAAATCGATGACCAGCCCAGATACGAAGAGAACCTGCTGAACCTGGCAGGCTTTCTCGTGCGCCAGGCCCTGGCTGATCAACAGCCCGAACGCATCAAGCGCGCCAGTGATGTCGAGTCGGCGCTCTACGGTTTGCGCGCTCATGTGCAATTGCATTCCGGCGGCTGCTTCAATTTCGCCGAGGCACTCACCGAGCAAGATCAGCCGTCGCCAGAGGTGCAGGTGATCCCGGGGCTATCCATCGGCAACCTGCTGCTGCTCGCAGAGGGCTCCGCCCGTGCCGGAATCGAAGCGCTGCATCGTCACCTGAAACCCGTCGATGCGCTGGCCAACGCCTTGAAGCAGGCCCAGCAATCCGAGCTGTCACAACCGGCCAAGCATGTCTGCGCCCTGCTGCCAGCTATGACCATCACCCTGACCCCGCCCTTCGCCGATAGCCAGACCCTGATTTACCCGAGCCGCCTGGAGACCTATCAGCAGGAACTCAAGCTCGAAGAGCTGGCCGGCCTGCCGCAGCAACGCTGCGAAATCATCCTCGGTGACCAGCCGCTGGAGGAAAGCCAGGCAGCCTATGGCATCGCCTACGAAATTCTCTCGAGCATGCTGCACCTGCTTCGCCACCGCGCGCAGGAGAATGATCGCTCCGATCTGTCCGCGCGCCAGCAGGAATGGGAGCGGGTGCGCCTGGTGATCGGCAGCGGCGTGCACTACAGCGCGCAGTTCATGCTCCACCCCGAAACCTACCGACCTGCCTTCGGTAGCGCGATGCGCGGCCTGAAGCTGGCGGGCACGCAGAGTATCCTGCTGCCGGACCATTTCGACCTTGCGGCCCTGGAGCAGATCTGGGACGCCCTGGCGCATCAGGACGCCCATAGCGAATGGCAACGGATACAAGCGAGCAAGGATGAGACAGACCGCTCGCTGGTGCTCAATCTGGAAGTAGCCTGCCGTCTGGACGTCCTCGCCCCAGGCGAGGACGGGCAACTGCAAGTGCTGGAAAGCTACCGCGACAGCGACTTCATCACTCAGCCGGCCGAACCCAAGGTGGCGCAGAAGGCTCCAGCCGCCCTGCCGGAGGCCAAGCGCGAGAACAACCCGGAGCAAGCCCCCATAACCAGCGCGGCGCAGAGCGAACAGCCAGCGACTAACGCGTACAACGGCCGTATGGCTTCCCGCAAATCCGGCAGTTACGGCCCAGTGCTGCTGGCAGCCGTGGTCGTCGCGACACTGATTGCAGTTCTGCTCAAAGGCTGAACGCGCTAACGCCAGCCTCGGCCCGCTCCGGGGCTGGCGTCTGGCGTTGCGGCAAACAACCTGAACCATCCCACGCCCCCTCCGTCGTAACTGCAAGACGACGAGCCAGGGAGACGGAGCATGAAACCCCGATTCAAACCCTATCGTGGACCTTCCGGTGGCTGGGGTTCGGCCAATGCCGTGGGCACCATCCTGCTGCGCGAGCGGGCGCCGCTGACTGGCGCTACGGCACTGCTCAAGCAGAACCGCCCGATCGATGGCTTCGCCTGCGTCAGTTGCGCCTGGGCCAAGCCGCACCCGTCCAAACCCCTGGCCTTTTGCGAGAACGGCGCCAAGGCCACTGCCTGGGAAACCACCAGCCTGCGCTGCACCCCGGAGTTCTTCGCCGGCCACACCCTGAGCGAACTGCGCAACTGGAGCGACTATCAGTTGGAACAGCAGGGCCGGCTCACCGAACCGATGCGCTGGGATGCAGCCACTGATCGCTACCTGCCCGTGAGCTGGGATGAGGCCATCGCCGAGATCGGCGCCGAACTCAAGGCTCTCGACGATCCCGATCAGGCCGTGTTCTATGCCTCCGGCCGCGCCTCGCTGGAGGCCTCGTACATGTGGCAATTGCTGGCCCGCCGCTACGGCACCAACAACCTGCCTGACAGCTCCAACATGTGCCACGAGAGCACCTCGGTGGCCTTGCCGGAAAGCATAGGCGTGCCGGTCGGCACCGTCACTCTGGAGGACTTCGCCAAGACCGACGGCCTGCTGATCTTCGGTCACAACACCAGCAGCAACAGCCCGCGCATGCTGCATGATCTGGATGCGGCCCGGCAGCGCGGCGCGCCCATTCTCACCTTCAACCCGCTGCGTGAACGCGGCCTGGAGCGTTTCACCAATCCTCAGTCGCCGCGGCAGATGCTCACGGGAGAGTCGGAAGTGGTCAGCACCCACTATCACCAGCTCACCATCGGCGGCGACACCGCGGCCATTGCCGGCATCTGCAAGGCCTTGCTGACGATGGACGATGCCGCGCGCGAAAGCGGTCAGGATCGTGTTCTGGACATCGCCTTCATCGAGCAGCACACCCAGGGTTTCGAGAGCTTCGAGCGGACCATCCGCGGCTACACCTGGGAGATGCTGGAGCGCCGCAGCGGCCTGACCCGCGGCGCGATGGAGGGTGCCGCCAGGATCTACGCGGGTTGCCAGCGGGTCATTGCCATCTACGGCATGGGCCTGACCCAGCATCGCCATGGCGTGACCAGCATCCAGATGCTGGTCAACCTGCTGCTGATGCGCGGCAATCTGGGCAAGGAAGGCGCGGGCATCTGCCCGGTGCGTGGTCACTCCAACGTGCAGGGCCAGCGCACCGTCGGCATCACCGAGAAGGTCGCGCAGGTGCCGGTCGAGCGCATTTACCAGCAGTTCGGCTTCAACGTGCCGGAGCGCGACGGCACCACCACGGTGGACGCCTGCGAGGGCGTGCTCAACGGCAGGATCAAGGCATTCCTCTCCCTCGGCGGCAATTTCGTCCGCGCCACACCGGACAGCCAGCGAATGGAGCCAGCCTGGAGCAAACTGCGCCTGACCGTGCAGATCGTCACCAAGCTCAACCGCAGCGCCCTGGTGCACGGCGAGAAGGCCTACATCCTGCCCTGCCTGGGGCGCACCGAGATAGATGTTCAGGCAAGAGGCCCGCAATACCACACCACCGAGGACAGCACCGCCTGCATTCGTGCCTGGCAGGGCGTGGTCAAGCCGGCGGGTGAGCACCTGCGTTCGGAGCCGGCGATCATCGCCGCCCTGGCCAAAGCCACGCTGGCGCCAGACCCGCGCATGGACTGGGATGCCTGGGTGGCCGACTACGGGTTGATCCGCGATGCCATCGCCATCACCTATCCCGACATTTTCCACGACTTCAATACGCGCATGCTCGAACCGGGCGGCTTCCATCGGCCATTGCCGGCCAGTTGGCGCGAATGGAGTACCGACAGCGGCAAGGCCAACTTCACCCGGCCGGACAGCCTGGCGCTCAATGACGACGTCGAGCAAAGCCCTGAGCGCCGCGATGTGCTGAACCTGATGACGATCCGCAGCAACGATCAGTTCAACACTACGGTGTATGGCTACGACGACCGCTTTCGCGGCGTCTACGGCACTCGCTCGGTGCTGTTCATGCACCGCAACGACATGGCCCGGCTGGGTCTCAGCGAAAGCGATCAGGTGCAGGTGAGAACCGCCGTGGACGACGGCGTGCAGCGCTCGGTGGGGCCGCTGCGCGTCACCCCGCACGACATTCCGGAAGGCTGCTGCGCCGCCTACTACCCCGAGTGCAATGCGCTGGTACCGCTCTGGCACCACGAGGAAAAGGCCAAGGTGCCGGCCTCCAAGTCGATCCCCGTCACGCTGCGGCCATTCATTGCCACGACTCGCGCCTTGCAATGAGATAAAGCGGAACCCCGCTGCTCTGGCGGGTCTATAGTTGCTGCCTCTTCATCAATCCGCCAGAGGGAACACCATGAGCAAGACCTACAACGTCGCCGTGCTGGTCGGCAGCCTGCGCAAGGCCTCCATCAACCGCAAGCTGGCGCTCGCGTTGGCCGACCTGGCCCCCGCCTCGCTGAACCTGGAAATCCTCGAGATCGGCGACCTGCCGCTGTACAACGAAGACGCCGACGGTGACACCGCTCCGGCCTCCTACGCGCCGTTTCGCAGCAAACTCAAGGCGGCCGACGCGGTGCTGTTCGTCACCCCGGAATACAACCGCTCGATCCCCGGCGCGATGAAGAACGCCATCGACGTCGGCTCGCGCCCTTATGGCCAGAGCGGCTTCAGCGGCAAGCCGGGCGCCGTACTCAGCGCCTCGCCAGGTGCCATCGGTGGCTTCGGCGCCAACCATCATCTGCGCCAGTGCCTGGTATTCCTCGACGTGCATGTGCTGCAACAGCCGGAGGCATACCTCGGCGGTGCCGGCAATTTCTTCGACGAGAACGGCGTGCTCAGCGACGGCATCAAGCCCTTCCTGCAGAAGTTCATCGATGCCTATGCGGCGTGGGTGGCCAAACAACTGGGCTGAGTGGAAGAAAAAACGCCCCGGCGGTAGACGGGGCGTCGCGACAGGCTCGCAAAAGGGTGTTCAGGTCATATGGGCGTGAGCACCCGAGAGGTAATCGAGCAGGCGGTACAGGGTGGCGTTGGCCGATGCGACATGTGGCGCACCGTCACGGATGCTGGCGCGATCCTGCACCTCGCCCGGCAGAGCGAGATCGGCCGGGGCCTGCTGCAGGCGCTGATTGAGACTCTCGGCATCGCTTTCCAGCTGGCAGAGCAAACCGATGGCGCGTTCCTGCCAGACGAACCCCTGCAAGGTCGCAGCCGCAGAACCGTACAAGGCGATCGCACCGTGCGGCAGGCTGCAGCTTTCACGCTGCCAGTGCAGCGCCAGCAGACGCTGCGGCAGCATGCGGCCAAGCGGCGACTGCCGCGATTGCGGGTCCTTTTCCAGTTGCCACCAGCCGATTCGCGCAGCCTCCGAGCCACCCGTGATACGTGCCCCCAGGGCCTCGGCCAGGAACAAGGCACCCAGTCCGCTGCCGAACACCCGCTTGCGCGCCATCAGCGATTGATGGATCAGGCACTTCTCCGCGCCCATCCAGCCGTGCTGGCGCTCGTCGTGCACACTCAACGAACCGTCGAGCAGCATCAGCAGCTCGAAATCCTCCAGGCTCGGCAGGGGCTCCCCGGCGTATACCCGGTGCCAACTGACCTGGTGCTCGCCAAGCCATGGCAACATTGCCGCTGGGCCTACACCCGCGCTGTGTTGAATCACCGCAATACGCATCAGGCCACCTCCTCGCAGCGCTGCTCGACCTGCTGCAATGCCCGGCCCAGGCGACGCAGCATTTCCTCGACGTTGCCATGGCTCACCGTCAGCGCCGGCGACAGGCAGAGGCAGTCACTACGTGCGACGCCAAGCAACAACCCCTGCTCACGCGCGGCACGCTGCACCACCGGCGCCGACAGCCCGATCAGCGGCAAGCCAAGCAACAGGCCGTGCCCGCGCAACGAGCCATGGCCATGACTCCGCGACAACCGCGCCAGGCCCTCGCGCAAATGCTCGCTGACGTCGCGCACCTGGCTGAAGAAACTGCCTTCGAGCACAGCGCCAAGCACCGCAACACCGGCAACCGTCAGCAACGCCTCGGCCGAGCAGGCAGGCAGCAGGGCCGCGGACGCCCCGGCGATCCGCCCACGCGCCAGCACGGCAGCGATGGGCAGACCGCCGCCGAGCGCGCAGCCCAGGGTCAATAGGTCGGCGCGCACGCCGTACAGCTCCTCGGCCAGCAGCGCGCCACAACGTCCCATACCGCTGCCAGTCTCATCAAGGATCAGTACGGCGCCCTGCTCGCGGCAAAGCCGCTGCGCGCCTTGCAGGTATTCCAGAGTCGCGGGTACCACACCGGCAGCCTGTTGCACCGGTTCGATCAATACGGCGGCACAACGCAGATCGACCACGGCAGCCAGGGCCTCGAGATCGTTGAACGGCACCCTTACAACTCGCGTCGCCCCCAGATGCAGCGGCAAGGCGAGGTGACTGCCGTCGAGCAACACCAGGGTGTCGGCAGCCGGCTTCTGCAGCGCCGCCCCCTGCAGAGCCAAGCGTATGGCCAGGGCGTTGGCCTGCGCGGCGTCGCTGCAGAACGCCGCCTGCTCGCTGCCGGTGGCCTGGCATAGACGTGAGGCAAGCTTGAGCTGCCCCCGGCTGCACTGTTCGCGCCCAGGGCTTATCAACTGCTCGGCCTGACGGCGCAGGGCATCCAGCAGCAGGGTCGGGCTGTGACCCAGGCTGTTACCTCCCTGGCCCTGGTCGAAATCGAGATAGGCGCGTCCGTCGGCGTCCCACAGCCAGGAGCCCTGGCCGCGCACGAACAGCGGTGCATCGTGCTCGCCCATCAGTTGCAGCCTTGCCATGCCATCACGCATAACGGCGCTCCACCTCGGCGACCGCGCCCTCCAGCGGCAGGCCGAGCAGACGCGCCGACCAGTTCTCCAGGCGGCCGCTGCGCAGACGTTGCGCGGCGATTTCACGCCAGCGAGCCGATAGCGCCGGGCACAGCTGCAACTGCTGCAGACCCGCTCGCTCCATGGGCGAGTGATAGAAATGCTGTAGGGCCCGCGCCACGCTCAGGCTGGGATAGCTGCGCTGCACCAGCTCGAATGGCAGCTCGGCACTGACGAAACCTGGTTTGAGCACACGATAGAACCAGCCACAGCGACCACTGTCCTGAACCACCTGCGCCAGCTCCGGATGCAGCCCCTGACGGTTGAGGCGATAGCAGGGCGAGCGCGGCTGGCTGACCTGCAGCAGTACGTCGCCCCAACGAAACACATCACCGATGCACACCTGTGCCTCGGTCAATCCGTGGCTGGAGAGATTCTCGCCGAAGCTCGGCCGTGACCAGTCCAGCTGCGGGTACAGCGCTTGCCAGTGCTCATAGTGTTCCGCCGGGTAGTGGTGCAGGGCACGCTCGGGACCACCATGGAAGCGGACATCGCCCTGCTCGTCCTGGCCGAGGCCCTGCGGCCACAGCCACAGGCGGTGATCGACCCGTTGCTTGCGTTGCGCGACACTGAGCCCACCGCCAATTTCTTCGGCTTTACCTATGAATACACCTTGAATCTCGACCTGCTTCACCGACCGCTCCGGCCTTATCGGCTGTTGATCATGTCGCTAGACTAGGTAGCCGCGGGCCATTTTGACATTTCGATTTCCCTGCTTGATTCATAACGGAAACTTATGGATTTTCGTCAGCTTCGCTATTTCGTCGCGCTCTATGAGGAAGGCCATGTCGGCCGTGCCGCCGAGCGCCTGAGCATTTCCCAGCCGGCGCTGTCGCAACAGATCCGCCATCTGGAGGGCGATCTGGATGTCGGCCTGTTCCAGCGCAGCGGTCGACGCCTGCTGCCCACACTGGCCGCCCACACGCTGTACAACCACGCCGTGCCCTTGCTCGACGGCATGGAACGCGCGCGCGAGGCATTGCGCAGCTTCCGCGGGCCGGGCCCACGCAGCCTGTCCATCGGTGTCCTGCAAACGGTCAACGCCAGCCTGGTGCCGCTGCTGCTGGAACGCTTGCAGCAGGCGCAGCCACAGCTGGTGGTCAAGCTCTATGAACTGTCGGGTGTGGACATCGAGCGGCGCCTGCTCAGCGGCGGCCTGGACATTGGCATCGGTTTTCTGCCGCCACGTCAGCCGGGCTTGCATAGCCTGGCGCTGTACGAGGACGAGTTGCAACTGGTGGTGCCGGAGAACCATCCCCTGCGCGAGTTTCGCAAGGTATCGCTGAGCCAGGCCGCGGAGCTGCCGATGCTGCTGCTCGGCGAGGAGTTTCGCATTCGCCAGATCTGGCAGGAGCAACTCGCCTTGCTCGGCCGCAGGCCGCAGGTGCAGGCAGAGCTGAACCACATGAACGGCATCCTCGACAGCCTGCCGCACACCACTCTGGCCAGCGTGCTGCCCGGGCGCGCCAGGCAGATGCATGCCCATCATGGCCTGCTCTGGAAGCCCCTGAGCGAGCCTCGCATCCCGCTACAGGTCGGCCTGGTCTATCGCGATGCCCAGCGCCAGCAGGCGATGATCGACCTGCTGCGCAGCGCGCTCGATGGCGCCTGGGAAACCCCGTGAAACGCGCGCGAATTGCCGATATGGCCTGATCAGCGGCCTGAATGACACTGGCCACTAGACCGACTGGTCTAGATAATCCGGGCCATGACCAAGAGCACTCGCGACAACCTGATCGACACCATGATCGATGCCCTGCAGCGCAAAGGCCTGCATGGCGTCGGTCTGAACGAACTGCTGGCCGCCGCTGAGGCGCCCAAGGGCAGCCTTTACCACCACTTCCCCGGTGGCAAGACCGAGCTCGCCGTGGCGGCCATCGAACGCGTCGGCCAACACGCCGAGCAGGCGTTCGCCGCGCTCTTCGAACGTCAGCCCGACCCGCTCGATGCACTGAGCAGCTGGCTGCAGAGCGCGCTTGGCCAACTGCAGGACAGCGCATTCGAACGGGGTTGTCCGTTGGCTGCAGTCGCCCTGGAAAGCGGGCCAGAAGATCACCAGATTCGAGCCGCCCTGGCCAACGCCTTCATGGTCATTCGCCAGGCACTGCAGCAGCAGTTGCAACGCCACGGTTATCCACAGCCACAGGGCCTGGCTGCCCTGTTCGTCGCGCTCTACGAAGGCGGCCTGCTGCAGGCGCGGGTCGCCGGCAGCAGCGAACCGCTGAAGCAGGCAGTGACCACCCTGCTCGACCTGACCCGCCAGCACCGCACGGAGCCCCTGTCGCCATGACCACAGCCATTCGCCGCGAAACCCAGCCCCTGCTGGCCCTCGATGATTATCCGTTGGCCGCCACTCGTTATCACGCCGAGCGCCCCCAGGCGCAGTTGCTGATCGCCGGCGCCACCGGTGTGCCGCAAGGCTTCTACCGGCGCTTCGCAGAACATGCCGCCAGCCGCGGCTTCAACACCCTGACCCTGGACTACCGTGGCATCGGCCAATCCAGGCCGGACAGCCTGCGTGGTTTCGAGATGGAGTATCTGGACTGGGCCAATCTTGACCTCGCCGCGGCAGTGGATCAGCACCGGCATACCGAGCGCCCGCTGTTCATGATCGGTCATTCCTTCGGCGGCCACGCCTTCGGCCTGCTGCCCAACCATGATCAGGTCGCCGGCTTCTACACCTTCGGCACGGGCGCTGGCTGGCATGGCTGGATGCCCAGGGCCGAGCAGCTTCGCGTGCTGACGATGTGGCGGGTGATCGGCCCGCTGATGACGCGCTACAAGGGCTATCTGGCGTGGAGCAAGCTGGGCATGGGCGAGGATCTGCCACTGGGCGTCTATCGCCAGTGGAAACGCTGGTGCCGCTTCCCGCGCTACTTCTTCGATGACCCGCAGATGCCGGGGCTGGCCGAGCGTTTCGCGCAGGTGAGCACGCCCATCGTGGCGCTCAACACGCTGGACGATCTGTGGGCACCGCCCGCCTCACGCGATGCCTTCATGGCCGCCTACGTCAACGCGCCCTATCAGGCACGCACGGTCGATTCGCAGGCCGAGGGCCTGGGCGCCATCGGTCATATGGGTTATTTCCGCCCTGCGGCGCAGCGGCTGTGGGACGAGACGCTGGACTGGTTCGAGCGATTGCGCCTCGAACAACGTGCAGCATGAACGCCAGAGGGTGAGGGCAAACGACCAGGCAGAAAAAAGAAAAACCCCGCGATTGCGGGGCTTTGCAGACTGTTGTCCTGACATCCTTGATCTGCTCACCGTCCTGGTGGCTGTCCAGGGTGTCCCTGTTTGTCTAGGCGCTTCCTGCGCTGAATCCATGTGACGCAGAGTACGCCCGTACCTGATTGGTCGACAGTGGCGATAATCGGGACATCTTGTAAGCCATGGCTTACAAGAGCCCGTTGCGATTCACTCCGGCCAATGCTGGCTGGCGTTTGCCCTGAGCCATCCCAAGTTGGGTGCAAACGTCTGCATATGTTTTTTGTGACGCACGTCTTGCTAGACTCCAGTTTGTCCTACAAAAACAACAGACGCCGTCAACGGCGGTCACTGGGGCTTGAGTATGCGCGCAGTCACTGTGCTTCTCGGTTGCCTGGCAACCTCCTGCATGAGCACCTTTTCCCTGGCCAGCGGCCAGACCCAACTGAGTGACGCCAAACAGGCCATCGAACAGGCGTTCTGGCAGAACCTCTATGGCAACGGTGGCGCCACGCTGTATTGCGGCCAGACCTTCGCCCGCGAAAGTGGCACGCTGACGGCCAGCCCGATCTACAGCAGCAAACAGCTCAAGAGCGCGATGCGCTGCGTCACCGATCGCCAGTGCACCATCATGAACCCGCGCTACCCCTATATCGTCGCCGACCTGCACAACTACTATCCGGCGCTGGCGCGCGTGGAGCTGGTCCGGCGCAACGCCCAGTTCGCCGACCTGGCCGACGATGTACCGAGCAAGTTCGCCGATATCGGCTGCGACATGAAGACCAGCTACCAGTTGGTGGAGCCGCGTGACGAAGCCAAGGGCAATATCGCCCGGGCGATCTTCTACATGCATATCGAGTACGGCCTGCCCATCGTTGGCCTGGTGCCGATGTACAAGGCCTGGCACCGCATGGACCCGCCGGACGCAGAGGAAAAGGCACGCAACGACAAGATCGAAGCGCTGCAAGGTACGCGCAATCGCTTTATCGACGATCCGTCGCTGGTGGATCAGCTGATCAGCGACTGATTTCGATCTGTGGGAAGGGCTTTAGCCGCGACGAAACCACTGCGGATAGCCGGCAAGCCGGCTCCTACGGTTGGTGGACAACCTACGCTCTGCGTTTGTGCAGCGAGCGCAGCTTGTAGCGGTCACCGGGATGGATCAGCCGCGCGTAGCTGATCAGGTGATCGTCCGACCAGGTACGGCGAATCACGCTCAGACAGGGCATGGCCGGGTCGATCTGCAGCAGCTCGGCCGTGCGTGCATCCACCAGCACCGCTTCGACCACGTGCTCGACATCCGAGATCGGGCAACTGGCGACCAGCACCTCGTTGGGTGTGACCTGGGTAAAGTCGCTTTGCAGGTAATGCGGCACCCAGCGCGGGTTGACGAAACGATCCTCAAGCTGGATCGGCAGACCGTCCTGCAGATGCACGAGGATGCTGTGAAACACCTCGCCGCCCAGGCGCAGCCCCAGGCGTAGAGCCACTTCGTCATCGGCGGCGATGGCTTCGCAGCGCACCACTTCGTTACTGTAAGCATGGCCGCGCCCGCGCACTTCGCTGGCGATGTTCATCACCTCGTGCAGCGGCGACTCGGCCTTGCGGTCGGTGACGAAGGTGCCGAGCCCGGCCTGACGCACCAGATAGCCCTTTTGCACAAGGTTCTGGATCGCCTTGTTGGCCGTCATCCGGCTGACGGAGAAATCCCGCGCCAGTTGCTCCTCGGGCGGGATCTGGTGATTGACCGGATAGGCACCACCGTGAATGCGCTCGAGGAGGAAATCCTCGATGGCCTTGTAGCGCGGGGTGGGACTGGTCACGGCTGCTCCTTGGGTATGCCCGGTGCGCGGATGATAGCGGAGCTTGCGCCGCGCTCCCACTTGCGGGAGCGGGCGCAAGCCAGGCGCATCAGCCTATCGACGGCAACATGCCGGCCGGCAGTAGCGGCGTCAGCACGCGCTCGGCCAGCAGCTCGTCGGCGGCGGCGATGTCCGGGGCGAAGAAGCGATCCTCGACGTAGTACGGCACCTTGGCGCGCAGCGTCTGGCGGGCCTGTTCCAGCGCCGGCGTGCTCTTCAGACCTTCGCGGAAGTCCAGGCCCTGGCAGGCGCCCAGCCATTCCACGGCGAGCACACCACGGGTGTTGGCGGCCATATCCCAAAGGCGCTTGCCGGCGTTCGGCGCCATGGAAACGTGGTCTTCCTGGTTGGCCGAAGTGGGCAGGCTGTCGACGCTGTGCGGATGGGCCAGCGCCTTGTTGTCGCTGGCCAGGGCTGCGGCGGTGACCTGGGCGATCATGAAGCCGGAGTTCACCCCGCCATTGGCCACCAGGAACGGCGGCAGTTGCGACATGTGCTTATCCATCATCAGCGAGATACGGCGCTCGGAAAGCGAACCGATCTCGGCGATGGCCAGGGCGATATTGTCGGCAGCCATGGCCACGGGTTCTGCGTGGAAGTTGCCACCGGAAATCACCTCGCCTTCGGCAGCGAACACCAGCGGGTTGTCAGAGACCGCGTTGGCCTCGACGCCGAGCACCTCGGCAGCCTGGCGCAGCTGGGTCAGGCAGGCGCCCATGACCTGGGGCTGGCAACGCAGCGAGTACGGGTCCTGCACCTTGTCGCAGGCGGCGTGGGAGCGGCCGATCTCGCTGCTGTCGCCGAGCAGGTGACGGAAAGCGGCCGCTGCGTCGATCTGCCCGCGCTGGCCGCGAGCTGAATGGATGCGCGCATCGAAGGGCGAGCGCGAACCGAGCAGCGCCTCGACGCTGAGCGCACCGCAGACGCTGGCGGCGGCGTACAGGTCTTCAGCCTCGAACAGGCCGCGCAGGGCGTAGGCAGTGGACACTTGAGTGCCGTTGAGCAGGGCCAGGCCCTCCTTGGCGGCCAGGGTCATCGGCTCCAGGCCGGCGATGGCCAGTGCCTCGGTGGCCGGCAGCCATTGGCCCTTGTGGCGCGCCTGGCTTTCGCCGAGCAATACCAGCGACATATGCGCCAGCGGCGCCAGGTCACCGGAGGCACCGACCGAGCCTTTCAGCGGGATATGCGGGTAGACCTCGGCATTGACCAGGGCGATCAGCGCCTCGATCACCTGGCGGCGGATGCCGGAAAAGCCGCGGGCCAGGCTGTTGATCTTCAGCAGCATGATCAGCCGCACCATGGCATCGCTCAGCGGCTCGCCGATACCGGCGGCGTGGGACAGCACCAAGGAGCGCTGCAGCTTTTCCAGATCGTCGTTGGCGATGCGGGTCGAGGCCAGCAGGCCGAAACCTGTGTTGATGCCGTAGGCGGTGCGGCCCTCGGCGATGATCTGGTTGACGCTGGCGACGCTGGCGTCGATGGCCTGATGGGCGCTGGCGTCCAGGGTCAGTTGCACGGGGGCCTGGTAGGCGGCGCGCAGGTTGGCCAGGGTCAGGTGGCCGGGTTTCAGATTCAGGGTGGTCATGTTCTGTTCTTCCACGGGGTGAGTTCGCGCCTGGCGAATCAGAGCCGAATAATGGCTGAAGTCGCGATGCTTGCAGTGATTGATGCGCCGGCCCAGCGGGCCGGCGTCGAACTTGCCTTAACCGATCATCGGCAGATTCAGGCCCTGCTCCTTGGCACAATCGATAGCGATCTGGTAACCGGCATCGGCATGACGCATCACGCCAGTGCCCGGGTCGTTGGTCAGCACGCGGGCAATGCGCGCGGCGGCTTCATCGGTGCCATCGCAGACGATGACCATACCCGAATGCTGGGAGAAACCCATGCCCACGCCACCGCCGTGGTGCAGCGACACCCAGGTGGCTCCGCTGGCGGTGTTGAGCAGGGCGTTGAGCAGCGGCCAGTCGGACACGGCGTCGGAGCCATCCTGCATCGCTTCGGTCTCGCGGTTGGGGCTGGACACCGAGCCGCTGTCCAAGTGGTCGCGGCCGATGACGATGGGCGCACTCAGCTCACCGCTACGCACCATCTCGTTGAACGCCAGGCCCAGCTTGGCGCGCAGACCCAGGCCCACCCAGCAGATACGCGCCGGCAGACCCTGGAAGGCGATGCGCTCGCGGGCCATGTCCAGCCAGCGGTGCAGATGGGCGTCGTCCGGGATCAGTTCCTTGACCTTGGCGTCGGTTTTGTAGATGTCCTCGGGATTGCCGGACAGCGCCGCCCAACGGAACGGGCCGATGCCGCGGCAGAACAGCGGGCGGATGTAGGCCGGGACGAAGCCGGGGAAATCGAAGGCATTGCTCACGCCTTCTTCCTTGGCCATCTGGCGGATGTTGTTGCCGTAGTCGAAGGTCGGCACGCCCATCTTCTGGAAGTCGAGCATGGCCTGCACATGCACAGCCATGGACTGCTTGGCCGCCTTGACCACGCCAGCCGGGTCGGTGGCTGCGCGACCCTTGTATTCGGCCCAAGTCCAGCCGATCGGCAGGTAGCCGTTGAGCGGATCGTGGGCGCTGGTCTGGTCGGTGACCATATCCGGGCGCACGCCACGGCGTACCAGTTCCGGCAGGATCTCGGCGGCGTTGCCCAGCAGAGCGACGGAGATGGCCTTGCCTTCTGCGCAGTATTTGGCAATGCGCGCCAGGGCGTCGTCCAGATCGGTGGCCTGCTCGTCGACGTAACGGCTGCGCAGGCGGAAATCGATGCTGGTCTGCTGGCATTCGATGTTCAGCGAGCAGGCGCCAGCCAGGGTGGCGGCCAGCGGCTGGGCACCGCCCATGCCACCCAGACCCGCGGTCAGCACCCAGCGGCCCTTGAGGTTGCCGGCGTAGTGCTGGCGACCGGCTTCGACGAAGGTTTCATAGGTGCCCTGGACGATGCCCTGGCTACCGATGTAGATCCACGAACCGGCGGTCATCTGGCCGTACATGGCCAGCCCCTTGGCGTCGAGCTCGTTGAAGTGCTCCCAGCTCGCCCAGTGCGGCACCAGGTTGGAGTTGGCGATCAGTACGCGCGGCGCATTGCTATGGGTCTTGAACACGCCGACCGGCTTGCCGGATTGCACCAGCAGGGTCTCGTCGTCATTCAGCTCCTTGAGGGTCTCGACGATCTTGTCGTAGCACTCCCAGTTACGCGCGGCGCGGCCGATACCGCCATAAACCACCAACTCCTTGGGGTTCTCGGCCACGTCCGGGTCGAGGTTGTTCATCAGCATGCGCAGCGGCGCTTCGGTCAGCCAGCTCTTGGCGGTGAGCGTGGTGCCGCGCGGGGCGCGGATTTCGGTGTCGCGGAACTTGGTCATGTTGCGGGCTCCTGTGGGAACGGGTCAGTGGTGGGCGGTCAGAGCCAACCCAGAAATTGGGCGAGGTAGGCCAGGGGGATGGCCAGCAGCAGGCTGAGCAGGGTGCGCTGCAGCCAGATCAGCAGCAGGTGGCCCAGGCTCAGCGGAATTCGCGTGGCCAGCACGCAGGGAATCGAGGCGGAGAGAAACAGCACGCTGCTGACCGAAACGATGGCGGTGACGAACTTCACCAGCACGTCGGCATCCTTTAGCAGCATCGCCGGCAGGAACATCTCGGCCAGGCCGGCGGACATGGCGCGGGCCACCTGCATGGGCTCTTCCAGGCCGAATAGCCAGGTCAGCGGGTAGAGCAGCACGCCGAGGGCGTCGAACAGCGGCGTGTACTTGGCGGCGAGCAAGCCGAGCAGGCCGACGGCGAGAATGCTCGGCAGGATGGCGGCGGTCATGCGCAGGCCATCGACGAAAGTTTCACGCAGCGCCGAGCCCAGCGAGGGCGCCACGCTGGCCTGCTGCATGCCGGCGCGCCAGGCGCTGCCCAGGCGGCTTTCACCGGGTTGCAGCTGCGCCTCGGGCGTGGATTCGGACGGCAGGCGCGACAGCGGGTAGATGCGTGCGCTGATCGCAGTGACGGCGAAGGTCACCACCATCGCGCCCCAGAAATACAGGTTCCACTGGCCCATCAGGCCCAGGGTCTTGGCGATGATCACCATGAACGGCGCCGACACGGTGGAGAAGCCGGTGGCGATGATCGCCGCCTCGCGCACGCTGTAATGGCCCTGCTGGTACATGCGGTCGGTGATCAGCAGGCCCACCGAGTAGCTGCCGACGAAGGACGCCACAGCGTCGATGGCCGACTTGCCCGGCGTGCGCCAGATCGGCCGCATCACCGGCTGCATCAGCACGCCGATCAGCTCCAGCAGGCCGAAGCCTATCAGGAACACCAGGGCCAGCGAACCCAGCGGCACGATCAGCGCCAGGCTGAGCACCAGTTTCTCGAACAGAAACGGCAGCATGCCCGGCTGGTACAGCGCCTGCGGGCCAAGCTGCAGCAGGTAGGCGGCGCCGATCTGCAGGCCGAACACCTTGAGCACGCTGAATACCGTATGGGTCAGGCTGCGCCGCCAACTGCCGTCGAGCCAGGGCGCCAGCGCGCCGTAGAGCATGAACAGCAGCGCCACGCCGATCACCAGTGGCCGCGCGTGCAGTTGCAGGGCGCTGGCGGCGTGGTCGAGCAGGATGGTCGAGCGCCCGGCGATCTCGAACGGCACGAAGAACAGCAGCAGGCCGATCAGGCTGTAACCCAGCAGGCGCGCCAGCGCGCGTGGGCGCGATACGCCGTCACTCAAGGACAGGGACTCAGACATGGCGCGGCTCCTGGCCGCGGCGGGCGGTGATGAACATCGGGGTTTCCTCGTAGTTATTTTTGTGCGGGAAAACGTCGGGCTCAGAGGCTGAGCAGATGAATCAGCCGCGCCGCCACCTTGGCGGTACGGTTGTCGATGTCGTACTCGGGGTTGATCTCGGCCAGGTCGGCCAGGCGCAGCTTGCCGCTGGCCTTGAGCCGTTCGAGCAGCGGCTCCAGCAGTTCCAGGCGCACGCCACGCGCCGCTGGGGCGCTGACGCCCGGCGCTTCGCAGGCCGGCAGCACGTCGATGTCGATGGTCAGGTAGAGCGCGTCGCAGTCGGCGGCGAAGGCGTCCAGCTCGGCGCCGATGGCATCGAGGGTGGACTCGCGAATCTCGTGATCCTCGCGCACCAGCACGTTCAGCTCGGCGGCGCGGGCGAACAGCGCGCGGGTATTGCTGGCGCGGCTGACGCCGAGGCAGGCGTAGCGGAACGGCCAGCCACGGGTGGCGCACTGCTCGGCGATCTGCGCGAAGGGCGTGCCGGAGGAATGCACATGGGCCGGGTCGCGCAGGTCGAAATGGGCGTCGAAATTGATGATGCCAATCTTCGGCGCAGGGTTGCCGGACAGGTGCTCGGCCAGGCCCGACCAGCTGCCGAAGGCCACCTCATGCCCGCCGCCGATCACCAGCGGCAGATGGCCGGCGTCCAGCATCGCGCAGACGTTTTGACCAAGACGCGCCTGCGCGGCTTCCAGATCGCCGTCTTCGCAGGTGACGTCACCGGCGTCATAAGCCGGCGCCTGACGGTGCCAGGCGAGGTTGGCCAGCGCCTTGCGTACGCTCTGCGGCGCGCCGGCGGCGCCGACGCGGCCATGGTTGCGGCGCACGCCTTCGTCGCAGGCGAAGCCGAGCAGGGCCAGGCCCGGCTGGCTGTCTTCGGCCAGCGGCTGGATACGTTGGTGCCAGCGCGCGCTGTCGGTTTCGGGATCGATGCGGCCGGTCCAGGCGCTCATGCAATGACGGTCAGCGTGCATAAACCACTTCTCCATTGAAAACGCGCTGGCGCAGGCGCCCGGCCTGCACCGCGTAGGCCAGTTCGGCCGGTTGCTGGATATCCCACAGGCACAGATCAGCAGGCGCGCCGACGGCGATGCGGCCGAGGTCGGGTAGGCCGAGAGCGCGAGCACCGTGGGCGGTCATACCGGCCAGGGCCTCGCGCGGGGTGAGGCGAAACAGGGTGCAGGCCAAGTTGGCCATCAGCGTCGGCATGCAGATTGGCGAGGTGCCGGGGTTGGCGTCGCTGGCCACCGCCATCGGCACACCGTACTGGCGCAGCAGCTCGATGGGCGGCAGCTGGGTTTCACGCAGCACGTGGAAAGCACCGGGCAGTAACACGGCCACGGTGCCGGCCTCGGCCATGGCGCGCACGCCGGCTTCATCCAGGTATTCGATATGGTCGGCGGACAGCGCGCCGTAGCGTGCGGCCAGGGCACTGCCGCCCAGGTTGGACAGTTGCTCGGCATGGGCCTTGATCGCCAGGCCGTGGGCCTGGGCTGCCTGATAGATGCGTTCGCACTGCGCCGGGGAAAAGCCGATGCCTTCGCAGAACACGTCCACTGCATCGGCCAGCCGTTCATGGACTGCGGCCGGGATCATCTCGTCGCAGACCAGGCTGACGTAGTCGTCGGCGCGGCCGCCGTATTCCGGCGGCAGGGCATGGGCACCGAGCAGGGTAGTGAGCACCCGCACCGGGCGCAGTTCACCGAGGCGGCGGGCCACGCGCAGCATCTTCAGTTCGTCGGCAAGGGTCAGGCCGTAACCGGACTTTATCTCCACTGTGGTCACGCCATCGGCCAGCAGCGCATCGAGACGCGGCAGGCTGGCGGCGATCAGCTCGTCTTCGCCGGCGGCGCGGGTGGCGCGCACGCTGCTGATGATTCCACCGCCGTTACGGGCGATGGTTTCGTAGCTGACACCTTCCAGGCGCTGCTCAAACTCACCAGCGCGGTCACCGGCGTACACCAGATGGGTGTGGCAATCGACCAGCCCCGGAGTCATCACGCCGCCACGCCCAGCTTCGACTGCACCTTGAGCCAGCGCCTCGTCGAAGGTGCTCGACGGCCATAGGCCGGCAATGCAACCGTCCTCGACCAGCAGGTTCATCGCCTCGTCCAACTGCGCCAGGCCATCGAAGACCTGCACATCGCGCCAGAGCTGTTTCGAGGTGGAATGCATCGGCATGGGATTCTCCCGGCTTATTTTGTATATACAATATGGACTGATTCAATTGCCGTCAAGCCATGACCATCCGTACGATCCAATGATAAAGCCACTTAGCGAGACGCCAGCTGTCTACGTAAATAGCCTATTAGCCAGCTAGAAGCATTTATTCAGAGACACGAATACCCGCTCCGTGATCGAAACCACTCGTCGCATCACTCGTTATGTATATACATTTGGAGAGCTAATGCCTTTCACTCTGCTCGATCCCACAATGGCCCTCGCCATGCCCTGGAAGAACGGCGGCGGTACGACGCTGCAACTGGCCATCTCGCCTGCGGGCGCGGGCCTGGAGGATTTCGCCTGGCGCATCAGCAGTGCTCAGGTAGCGGTGGGCGGAGCCTTTTCCAGCTTCCCAGACATCGACCGCAGCCTGACCGTGCTCGCCGGCAAGGGCTTGTGCTTGCAACGCGAGGATGGCCGGATCGAAACGTTGCACAGCGGTGGTGCCATAGCGGCTTTTCCAGGCGAAGAGGCAATCGACGCGCAATTGCTGGACGGCCCGATCACCGACCTCAATCTGATGACCCGACGAAGCCTCTGGACGCATCAGGTGCAGTTGCTGAAATGGCAGGGAACCCAGGAACTGGAAAACGATGCGGCGGTACTGCTGCTGTGGAATGCAGCCGAGAGCGCAGTCGACGTGAATGCTGGCGGTGCGATGCACCCGCTAGCGGCGGGAAACGGCTTGCTGATCGAGAACGAACCCGGCCAGTTGCACCTGCGCGCACAACGCCCCGCCCTGCTCTACGTGGCCAGGCTGAACCCGTGCGCCCCCTGAAATGAAAAGCCCCGGCACACGGGCCGGGGCTCAAGATGCAGCGTGATTAGAACTGCGTAGCATCCAGCAGATACAGCGACTCGCTGCCGGCTTTGACCGATGCGCTCAGCGAGTGGATACGCGGCAGCAGGCGAGCGAAGTAGAAGCGTGCGGTGCCCAGCTTGCTGGCGTAGAACTCGTCCTGCCCTTCCTTGCCCAACGCGGCGCGGGCCATCAGCGCCCACATGTAGGCGTAGGCGGTGTAGCCGAAGGCCTGCAGGTACTCGACCGAAGCGGCGCCGATTTCGTTGGGGTTGCTCTGCGCCCGATCCACGACCCAGGCGGTCAGCTCATCCAGGTTCTGTACGGCGGCCGCCAGCGGCTGAGTAAATTCGGCCAGCGAGGCATCAGCCGAGGCGACGAAGGCTTTGATCTCGTCAGCGAAGTGCTTGTAGTAGCTGCCACCGCTACCGACGATCTTGCGCCCGACCAGATCCAGCGACTGGATACCGTTGGTGCCTTCGTAGATCTGGGTGATGCGGCAGTCGCGCACCAGTTGCTCCTGGCCCCACTCGCGAATGAAGCCGTGGCCGCCGAAAATCTGCTGGCCATGCACGGTGGTTTCCAGCGCCATGTCGGTGAGGAAGGCTTTCGCCACCGGCGTCAGCAGCGCCACCAGTTCGTCGGCACGCTTGGCGGTGTCCTTGTCCTCGCTGTACTTGGCGGTGTCGAGCTGCATGGCGACGTAGCTGGAGAAGGCGCGACCACCCTCGTTCAGCGCTTTCATGGTTAGCAGCATGCGGCGCACGTCCGGATGCACGATGATCGGGTCGGCCGCCTTGTCCTTGGCCACCGGGCCGGTCGGCGCGCGGCTCTGGATACGCTCGCGGGCGTATTCGACGGCGCTCTGATAGCTGCGCTCGCCCAGGGCCAGGCCCTGAATACCAACGCCCAGGCGCTCGTAGTTCATCATGGTGAACATCGCCGCCAGGCCCTTGTTCACTTCGCCGATCAGGTAGCCGGTGGCACCGTCGAAGTTCATCACGCAGGTGGCCGAAGCCTTGATGCCCATCTTGTGCTCGATGGAGCCACAGCCCAGTGCGTTCCTCTCGCCCAGCGAGCCGTCGGCATTGACCATGACCTTCGGCACCAGGAACAGCGAGATGCCTTTCGGGCCAGCCGGTGCGTCCGGCAGCTTGGCCAGCACCAGATGGATGATGTTCTCGGTCAGGTCGTGCTCGCCGCCGGTAATGAAGATCTTGGTGCCACTGATCTTGTAACTGCCGTCGGCCTGAGGTTCGGCCTTGGTGCGGATTATCCCTAAGTCGGTACCGGCATGCGGCTCGGTCAGGCACATGGAGCCGGCCCAGACGCCGGCGTACATGTTCGGCAGGTACTGCTGCTTCAGCTCTTCGCTGGCGTGATTGAGGATCGACAGGCAAGCGCCGGAGGTGAGCATCGGGTACAGGCCGAAGGACAGGCTGGCCGAGTTGACCATTTCCTCGACCTGGGCGCCGATCACCTTGGGCATGCCCATGCCGCCGAACTCCGGCGCGCCACCTACACCGACCCAGCCGCCTTCGGCGTAGGTACGGTAGGCCTCGGGGAAGCCTGCCGGAGTCTTCACGTTGCCGTTGTCCCAGGAGCAACCTTCCTCGTCGCCGCTACGGTTCAGCGGGGCGATGCTGCCCGCGGTGACCTTGCCGGCCTCTTCGAGAATGGCGTTGGCGGTGTCTTCATCCACCACTTCGGCCAGGGCCGGCAGCTCGGCCCACAGCTTGGAGACTTCGAATACTTCATTGAGCACGAAGCGCATGTCGCGCAGGGGGGCTTTGTAATCGGCCATGACACATCCTCAGAAACGGACTTACGTGAGAGAACCGAGTTTACTTGAACAACTTTACAGACACATAGGGTCGTGTTGTGACTAATAATCCACAAAAGGTCAGCAGCTACCTGATGTAAAAATCACGCCCTTCATCCATCGCAAAGCGTTTTGCACCGTTCGTCTGCAAACGCTTCAATCTCGGCCCGACGTCAGCCTGACAGCGCCCCGCCGCTGCCCGGCAATGCGAATGCAGTTGCGCCCGGCCGCCTTGGCGCTGTACAGGGCCTTGTCCGCTTCCTTGATCACTTCCTGCGGGTTGCGCTGCTCGCTCTGACGCTCGGCAACGCCCATGCTCACGGTTACCGACACTTCGCTGGCCGCCTTGCCAGCACGGCGCTGCTTGCCCTCACGATCATCGCTCGGCCGGCTTTGCTTATCGCGCAACTGCATGCGGTATTGCTCGATGGCCAGGCGCACCGCCTCCATGTACGGCATGCACTGCTCCACGCTCTTGCCGGGGAATAGCAGGGTGAATTCCTCACCACCGTAGCGATAGGCCTTGCCGCTGCCACCGACCTTGCGCAGCTGGCTGGCGACCAGGCGCAACACCTGATCCCCTACGTCATGGCCATGGGTGTCGTTGAATTTCTTGAAGTGGTCGACATCGACCATGGCAATAACGTACTCACGTCCCAGGCGCTGCAGACGCTCGTTGAGCGCACGCCGCCCCGGCAGCCCGGTCAGTTCGTCACGGAAGGCCATCTGGTAGGCCTCGTGGGCCACGGCGGCCACCAGCATGAGCATTACCAGGCTAACCATCACCTGCAGCGCGTTGGCCAGGATGAATACCTGCGGCAGCATCCACAGCAGGCCGAACAACCCCACCAGTTGCGCAGCATGCAGCGGGCGCGGCCGGCGCAGGTACTGCATCAGCAATGCGATGAACGCGAGCAGGAAGGCCAGGTAGGACAGTTGCGCGAGATTCATCCAGGCGCCGTGCAGCGACGGCCAGTGAATCTGCGCCAGCCAATCGGCGATGCCCTGCGGATAACGCCGCGCGAGCCCGACGGTCACGGCGCTGACCGCCAGCAGCACCAAGCTGCGGGCAAACATGTCCTGCAGTAGATGCGAACGCTCCTCCCAGCAGCCGTACAGGGCATAAAGCAGGGGCAAAAGCAGGCAGATCAGGTGAAAGACCAATGCAGCGTCACCGCGCACCTGACCATTGTCACGAAAGTGATCGACCTGGGTATCCAGCAGGAAGTAACTGACATACAGCGCCAACAACAGGAACACTTCACGCTGACGGCCGTAGACCAGGCAGAAGGCGCCACCAAGCAGCAGCAGTAGAGTCGGCAGCACATTGAAAAGGGAGATGAAGAACTCGCTCAGTACCGGCAAGCGTGCAGCCACCAAGGCACCGACCAGCAACGGCAACGATGAAAAGAAGTGACTGAGGCGCAGATTGGCCAGACGTATCACGCTGACATCCTTGGCGAGAGATGAAGGCATTTTGCCTGCTTCGACTCATGAAAACAGCGACAGGATGCGACATTCGCTTCAGTGCACGGCGCAAAAACGACAACGCCGCCCGAAGGGGCGGCGTTGTCGTTCAACCTAACGGATAGGGCATCGAGCCGATCTTAGAAGCCCAGAGCGAAGTGCTCTTCGTCCATGTCCATCAGGTTGCTGGCGCCGGACAGCATGGCTTCGACGTGCGTACGGGTACGCGGCAGGATACGTGCGAAGTAGAAGCGCGCGGTCTGCAGCTTGGCCTTGTAGAAAGCCTCGTCGTTGGTACCGGCAGCCAGTTTCTCGGCAGCCAGGCGCGCCATGTCGGCCCAGAAGTAGGCCAGGCAGGCGTAGCCGGAGTACATCAGGTAATCCACCGAAGCGGCACCGACTTCCTCGCGATCTTTCATCGCCGCCATGCCGATCTTCATGGTGATGTCGCCCCACTCCTTGTTCAGCTTGGCCAGCGGCTCGACGAACTCCTTGACGGACTCGTTGCCTTCGTTGGCCTGGCAGAACTTGTGGACGATCTTGGTGAAGTTCTTCAGGGCACCGCCCTGAGTCATCAGCACCTTGCGGCCCAGCAGGTCCAACGCCTGAACGCCGGTGGTGCCTTCGTACATCATGGAGATGCGGCAGTCGCGCAGATTCTGCTCCATGCCCCACTCACTGATGAAGCCATGGCCACCGTAGATCTGCATACCGTGGGAGGCGGACTCGAAGCCCACTTCGGTCATGAAGGCCTTGGCGATCGGAGTCAGGAAAGCCAGCAGCTCATCAGCCGCTTTCTTCTCTTCTTCGTTCTGGCTGTGCTGAACGATGTCCACTTGCTTGGCGGTGAAGTAGACCATGGCGCGGTTGCCTTCGGCGAACGCTTTCATGGTCAACAGCATGCGGCGTACATCCGGATGCACGATGATCGGGTCAGCGGCCTTTTCCGGTGCTTTCGGGCCGGTCAGCGAACGCATCTGCAGACGCTCGCGAGCGTACTTGATGCCGCCCTGGAAACCGATTTCGGCATGGGCCAGGCCTTGCAGCGCGGTGCCCAGACGAGCGGTGTTCATGAAGGTGAACATGCAGTTCAGGCCTTTGTTGGCCGGACCGATCAGGAAGCCGGTGGCGCCGTCGAAGTTCATCACGCAGGTGGCGTTACCGTGGATGCCCATCTTGTGCTCGATGGAGCCACAGGACACAGCGTTACGCTCGCCTACGCCGCCTTCGGCGTTGGGCAGGAACTTCGGCACGATGAACAGCGAGATACCCTTGGTACCGGCCGGCGCATCGGGCAGGCGGGCCAGAACGATATGGACGATGTTATCGGCCATGTCGTGCTCACCCGCGGAGATGAAGATCTTGGTACCGGAAACCTTGTAGCTGCCATCGGCCTGCGGTTCGGCCTTGGTGCGCAGCATGCCCAGGTCGGTGCCGCAATGCGGCTCGGTCAGGCACATGGTGCCGGTCCACTCGCCGGAAACCAGCTTGGTCAGGTAAGTGTGCTTCTGCTCGTCGGTACCGTGGGCACTCAGGGTGTTCATCGCGCCATGGCTCAGGCCCGGGTACATGCCCCAGGACCAGTTGGCCGAACCGACCATTTCGCTGACCGCCAGACCGAGCGACTCAGGCAGGCCCTGGCCGCCGTGCTCGACGTCATGGGCCAGGCTCGGCCAGCCACCTTCGACGAACTGCTGATAAGCCTCTTTGAAGCCGGTCGGGGTCTTCACGCCGGATTCGCTCCAGGTGCAGCCCTCGGTGTCACCCACACGGTTCAGCGGTGCCAGAACCTGCTCGCAGAACTTGGCGCCTTCTTCGAGGATGGCGTCGACCATGTCCGGAGTGGCGTCCTGACAACCTGGCAGGCTCTGGTAGTGAGCTTCATAGCCCAGCAGCTCGTCACGAACGAAACGAATGTCACGCAAGGGGGCCTTGTAGTCAGGCATAACGGTAAACCTCTGCGGTGGATTCCTAGTAGTTGGGGTGACCGTCTTGGCGGTCGCTCTCGGGATCACTCCCGGCTGCCTGGCCACTGAGGCTGCGGCCGAAGCAATCAAACAGGCGTTTGAAACATACGTTTACGCCATCCCCTTGTCAAGCGCTGCCAATCGGCCGCTATGCGACCAGATCGATGCGCGGCTCCGAGGCGGGCAATTCGCCCAGACTCCGATAAAGATCAAGATTAGGCGCTGGTGGCGAAGCCTGCCGCGATTGCTCGGCCGGCTGTTCATCGGCAGAGCTAGCGTCGTCACGGGCCTTGCGCTCTTCGACGGCATTGCTGGTCTCTTCCCGTCGCAGTTCGGCCAGTTCGACGCGCGCCTGCGCCGCTTGCGCCTGGGCCAGAGCGGCTACGCGCAAATCCTGCGCAGAGGGTTCGATGGGGGCGAGCGCCGCACGCAAGACGATCTCCATCTTGCGCAGCGTCGCCTCGGGGTCGTTGGGGACGGGGGAGGTATCGATGCCTACTTCACCGGACACAGCGTAACGCTGACCATCCGGACCACGCTTGAAGCTGTAGGTAGGCGAGCCGGCGTGCTGCCCACCTACAGCCGCATGTGCCTGCTCGTGAGTGCGGACCTCGCGGTCGCGCTGTACGAGATCGGTGATTTCCAGCTGTCGCTGGCGTTGCTCCTGGGGCGTGAGCTTTGGTTCGCCCGGGCGAGTCGGTGAGTTGGCGTCGCGATCTGCCTCCTCTCGTCCGGAGGCAGCCGAGTCAGCCTGCTGCTCTTGTGGCGCGGCGACCGGTGCCAGGTCCGCACGGGCGATATCGGCAGACACATCGGATGACAGCGGCCTGGCCGGACTGACAGCGGGCGCTGGAGTGAAAGCTGGAAGGCTGTTGCCGATTTGCATGAGCGCCCTCCTGCCTCGCCAGCGGACGCATCCGCGGCCGGGGTAAAACTACCTACGCACGGGTGTCGATCAAGGTCCCCAGCACCTCGTCAGCCGTATCGACGACACGCGCATTGGCACGCACTTCGTTTTCACCGACACGCAACGCCACGAGACTCTCGGTCAGGTCGGGGCGGGTGCGCTCGGAAGTCTGTGAACTGGGGTTGACCTGATTCTGCGGCGGGGTCTGGGTGGCTTGCTGCGACGGGTTGACCGTGTTGCTGGCGATATCACTGGCAGCCTGATCGACACGGCGTTGTCCGGCCTGGATACCGTTCAAACCCGAATTGAATGCGTTGGCGGAGATTTCCATCGGCAGCCCCCTGGGGGATGTAGAACCTAATGGCCAGTATTGAAGCAGAAATCGGCTAAAAAACGTACAGACAAAAGGCTATGATCGCGTTGCTGTTTATTACCAGCCAGGTAATCGTTCCAGATCGAGGTAAGCCGATACGGCATCGGCCCTAGCAGCCACCAGCCGCGGCACATGTCCCAGGCATGGGGCCGGCAAGCGTTCGGCGAGGGTCGCCAAGTTGTCTTCCAGTCGCGATGTTTGCGGCTCGACGATATTGGCCACCCAACCCGCCAATTGCAGACCATCGCGGACGATGGCTTCGGCGCTCAGCACGGCGTGGTTGATGCAACCCAGGCGCACACCGACTACCAGAATCACCGGCAAACCCAGCGCGATGGCCAGATCCGAGAGCGTCTGCTCGCCTGCCAGCGGCACACGCCAGCCACCCGCCCCCTCGACGAGAGTGAAACCGGCGCACTTGTCCAGAACGCTCCGCACAGGTTGGTAGAGGCTGGCGACATCCAGCTCGACGCCAACTTCGCGGGCCGCCAGGTGAGGGGCGATGGCTGGTTCGAAGGCCAGCGGGTTGACCTCCTCGTAGCGCAGCGGCAGCGAGCACTGCGCCAGCAGCGCCAGCGCGTCGTCATTGCGCAGCCCCTGTGCCGTCCTCATGCAACCGGAAGCCACCGGCTTGGCCGCCGCAGTACTCAGCCCATGCAGGCGCGCGGCATGCAGCAGGCCAGCGGCGATGGTGGTCTTGCCGACCTCGGTATCGGTGCCGGTCACGAAGTAGGCCTGGGCCATTACAGCTCCTCGAATCAACGTCCCTGGGGTTAAACCGGTTTCTGCAGCACGCCGTAGACGACCTGATAGGTCGCAGGCAGGCCCAGAGGCTGACGAAAGCGCTCGTAGGCCTGGATCAGTGCGCGAATGCGCGAGCGCCCGGTCAAGCCACTCGGCCGCCCCGGATTCAGGTTGTGCGCACCGAGGTCCTTGAGCGAAGCAGTCAGGTTGCGCAGGTCAGGGAAATGCAGCACTTCGGCCTGACGCAGCAAGGTCAGCGGCTGCAAAGCGCTGGCCGCGCAGATCTGCTGATAATCCTCGAAACGACGAAAGCGATTGACGTGGACGAAGCCGTCGACCGCCAGCCAGCTGTCACGCAGCTCCTGCAGGGTACCCACACACAGGCTGGAAAACGCCAGCACACCACCAGGGCGCAACACCCGCTGCGCCTCGCTCAGCACCTGCGGAAGATCGCCGCACCATTGCAGCGCCAGGCTGGAGAACAGCAAGTCGACACTGGCGTCCTGCAGTGGCAGGGCCTCGGCGTCGCCAGCGATGAAATGCGCAGCACCGCCCTGCGGCCTGGCATGACGCAACATACCCTCTGCGATATCCAACGCCAGCCCTTCGCCCCGCGCATAACGCTCGGCGAGGGCACGGGTGAAATGGCCCGTGCCGCAGCCCAGATCGAGCCAGCGACGTGGCAGCAGCGAAGTTGGCAAACGCGCCAGCAACTGTGCACCGACATTGCGCTGCAATTCGGCCACCGAGTCGTAGCTGCCTGCTGCGCGGGAGAACGATGCGGCGACCTGACGTTTATCCGGACCGCGGGGTGCGCCGTGCGCATCAGGGAACTCATGAGGCGTCACACGCAGCTCAGACATCACTGGCCTCACGGATGAAATCGAGCATCAAGGTCGCCAGGGCATCTGCCTGCTCGCGCACAAAGGCATGGCCGCATTCTTCCAGCACGTCCACCTCACCCGCAGGCAACAGTGCCAGCAGTGCGTCGCCTGCCGCCGCTGGCACCAGCGCATCCTGCTCGGCCAGTAGATGCAATTGCGGCCCGCTGTATGCCGCCAGCGCAGCGCGACTGTCCAAGCTCGCCAGCAGGCGTAGCCCGGCCAGCAGAGCGGACTCGTCGCTGCTCGACAGATGGCGTTGCAACTGCCGCGACAGGCCGCGCGCGTCAGCGCCACCCTGGGCACAGAGCATGGCGAAACGTTTGAGCGTAGCTCCGGGGTTCTCCTGGCAGCTCTCATAGAAGGCTGCGTAGGTCTGTGCCGGCATGGCCGTCGGCCAGCTATCGCTGGCGACGAAACAGGCATTGCTGGCCAGGGTGATCAGGCCGCGACAGCGCTCGCCTCGGCGAGCCGCCAGTGCAGTGGCGAGCATGCCGCCGAGCGACCAGCCGGCCAGCCAGCAATCATGCGGCAGGCGTGTGTCCAGTTCGTCGAGCCAGTCGGCGGTGGCAGCGCTGCCTAACCGCGGCAGGGCCGGCACTTGCACGCTCAGCTCGTATCCCAGCGCGTCCGCCAATGGTTGCAGCACGGCGCCATCAAGGCCCCAGCCCGGCAATAGAATCAGCGTCTCACGCATCGGTCTGTACCTGCGGCCAGCACTCGGCCAACGCGTCGAGCAAGTGTTCAAGCTGTGCATCGCTGTGCGCAGCGGACAGGGTTACGCGCAAGCGGGCACTGCCCGCCGGTACGGTCGGCGGACGGATGGCACCGACCAGCAGGCCGCGATCCTTGAGCAGGGCAGACAGCTTGAGGGCGCGAGCACTGTCACCGACCAGAATCGGTTGAATCGGCGTCGGGCTGTCCATCAGGCTCAAACCGATCTCGGCGGCCCCCTGACGAAAACGCCCGATCAAGCGAGCCAGATGCTCGCGCCGCCAGTGTTCGCTGCGAAGTAGTTCCAGGCTTTTCAGCGTCGCGCAGGCCACCGCCGGCGGCTGGCTGGTGGTGTAGATGTAGGGGCGGGCGAACTGGATCAGCGTCTCGATCAACGCCTCACTGCCGGCAACGAAAGCCCCTGCCGTACCGAAGGCCTTGCCCAGGGTGCCGACCAGCACCTGCACGTCATCCAGGCCCAGACCGAAGTGCTCGACGATACCGCCCCCCGTCGCCCCCAGCGGGCCGAAGCCATGGGCATCGTCGACCATCACCCAGGCCTGGGCCGCACGCGCCTCGGCGCACAATGCAGGAAGGTCGGCCAGATCGCCGTCCATGCTGAACACGCCATCGGTCACCACCAGGCAGTTGCCGGCGGCCTTGTGCAGACGACTGGCCAGGCTTGCCGCATCGTTGTGCAGGTAGCGGGAGAATCGCGCCCCCGAGAGCAGGCCGGCATCGAGCAGCGAGGCATGATTGAGGCGATCCTCCAGCACGCTATCGCCCTGCCCCACCAGCGCAGTGACCACGGCCAGATTGGCCATATAACCGGTGGAGAACAGCAGCGCACGCGGCCTTCCGGTGAACGCGGCCAGCGCCTCTTCAAGCTCATGGTGCGGTGTGCTGTGGCCGATCACCAGGTGCGAGGCGCCGCCACCGACACCCCATTTTTCCGCACCCTGCTGCAGTGCGCGAATCACCTCGGGATGATTGGCCAGGCCGAGATAGTCATTGGAGCAGAAGGCTAGCAACTGCCGACCGTCCGCCTCCACCAGCGGGCCCTGCGGAGTCTGCAGCAGCGGACGCTGGCGGAACAGATCGGCGGCCTGGCGCTCAGCCAGGCGCGTAGCAAGATCAAAGCTCATGCATGTTTTCCGTAGGAGCGAGCGTCGCGAGCGAAAAACCAGGACAGGAGGTCATTCGCGAGCAGAGCTCGCTCCCACATAAAAGGAATCAGGCCGAAGCGGCGTTGTAGAACAGCTTGGAGTCACGCTGCTCGACCAGCGCCTGCTCGATGGCCGCCTGATGCACCTCGTCGGCATGCTCTTCGCGCTCTTCCGGCTTGATGCCGAGGCGCTTGAACAGGGCCATGTCCTTGTCCGCCTGCGGGTTGGCGGTGGTCAGCAGCTTCTCGCCATAGAAGATCGAGTTGGCGCCCGCCATGAAGGCCAGGGCCTGCATCTGCTCGTTCATCTGCTCGCGGCCGGCGGACAGGCGCACGTGGGATTTCGGCATCATGATCCGCGCTACGGCCAGGGTACGGATGAAGTCGAACGGGTCGACATCCTTCTCCTCGGCCAATGGCGTGCCCTTGACCTTGACCAGCATGTTGATCGGCACGCTCTCCGGATGCTCCGGCAGGTTGGCCAACTGGATCAGCAACCCGGCGCGATCATCCACCGACTCGCCCATGCCGAGGATGCCGCCCGAGCAGATCTTCATCCCCGCTTCACGCACGTAGGCCAGGGTCTGCAGGCGCTCGCCGTAGGTACGGGTGGTGATGATGTTGCCGTAGAACTCCGGCGAGGTATCGAGGTTGTGGTTGTAGTAGTCCAGGCCGGCATCGGCCAGCGCCTGGGTCTGCTCCTGATCCAAACGGCCGAGGGTCATGCAGGTTTCCAGGCCGAGCTTCTTCACGCCTTTGACCATCTCCAGCACGTAGGGCATGTCCTTGGCCGACGGGTGTTTCCACGCCGCGCCCATGCAGAAGCGCGTGGAGCCGATGGCCTTGGCCTCGGCGGCCGCCTCCAGCACCTTCTGCACCTCCATCAGCTTTTCCTTGTCCAGGCCGGTGTTGTAGTGGCCGGACTGCGGGCAGTACTTGCAGTCTTCCGGGCAGGCGCCGGTCTTGATCGACAACAGCGTCGAGACCTGCACGCGGTTGGGGTCGAAGTGCTGACGATGGACGCTCTGCGCCTGGAACAACAGGTCGTTGAATGGCTGCTCGAACAGCGCGCGAACCTCGGCGAGGCTCCAGTCGTGGCGGGTGGTGATTTGGGCGGTTGCGCTCATCTGAGAAGTCCTTCGACGCTTGGCGGCATCTGTTGTCGGGCCCATGGGGGCATTCAGGCTTTGGCCATCATAAGTGGCGATAGGATGCTGTCAACCACCACAAAGACAAAGGTTTACATTTGATCAATTAACAACCAATAGAACTTATGTCATGGCACAAGGCCAAATGCTTACCCCTACCACAGGATGTTCTGCATGCAGGTTGAAGGTTTTTTCGAAGGACTCGGCGAAGCGCTGGGTCGCGCCATCCGTTTCATCGTCGACATGCTGTCCGGCGTGCTGGGTGCCATGGCCGACGCCATCGACGACTTTCTCCAGGGTCTGGCCCGGGCCATCGGCATGGACGTATCGATCTTCAGCATCATCCTGCTGATCATCGGCCTGCTGTTTCTCTTCAGCGGTGTTCGCTCGTTACTGCGCGGCTCGATCATCGGTGGTGTGATCTGGCTGTTTCTCGGTCTGGTGGTGATGGGCTGGCTCATCCGCTAGCACGGACTAAGCTTGTGGCATCACCGCTCACGGAAGAGCCGCCATGCCCCCGTTCGACCTCATCGCGCTGCGACGCCTGCCCTGGCTCCGGCCACGACGCCATTGCCCGCTCTGCGATGAAACCTCCGACCACCCCACCCACAACATCTGCACCGCCTGCGAAGCCGAGCTGCCGTGGCTCGGGCCACACTGCCGGATCTGCGCGGTGCCGCTGTCGGCTCAGGGCATGATCTGCGGCGCATGCCAGAAGAAACCACCGAGTTTCAGCCGCGTGGAAGCGCCCTGGCGCTATGCCTTCCCGGTCGACAACCTGATCACCCGCTTCAAGCACCAGGGGCAATGGCCCTACGGTCGTCTGCTCGCTGAGCTGCTGGCCGAACACCTGGTCCACGCCTATGACGAAGGCCTGCCTCGCCCACAGGCGCTGCTGCCGGTACCTCTGGCACGCAGACGACAACGGCAGCGCGGCTTCAACCAGGCGCAGATGCTGGCCGACTGGCTTGGCGCCAGCCTGAAGCTGCCGGTACAAAGTGACTGGCTGCAGCGCCGCGTCGACACACCTGCCCAGCAAGGCCTGGATGCCGCCACACGCAAACGTAATCTGCGCCAGGCGTTCAGCCTGCAAGTGCAGGCCGCAATTGCCGGTGCCCACCTGGCGCTGATCGACGACGTACTCACCACCGGCGCCACCGCTGACATGCTCGCCCAGCTACTGCGCCGCGCCGGTGCCCTGCGCGTCGATGTCTATTGCCTGGCTCGCACGCCGCGGCCGGGCGATGGCTGACTTGACGCGCCAGGCACAGTCGCGCACCGTGCCCAGCATCTTTCCTGACCACGCCGAACCATGTCGCAGCTCGATCCCCTCGCCCAACTGCTCAGCCGCCGCCCGAAACGCCTGGCGCTGCTCGAACAGATCGCCGAACAAGGCTCCATCACCCGCGCCGCCAAGGCCGCCGGGCTGAGCTACAAGGCCGCCTGGGATGCCATCGACGAGCTGAACAACCTGTCCGAACAGCCCCTGGTCAGCCGCAGCGTTGGCGGCAAGGGCGGCGGCGGCGCGTGCCTGACGCCAGCGGGTGAACGCCTGCTGGCTCTGCAGCGACGTCTGCAGGCGCTGCAGATGCAATTGCTACAGGCAGCCGGTGACGATGCCGACCTGGAGCTGCTCGGCCGCCTGATGCTGCGCACCAGCGCACGCAATCAACTGACCGGCCGTGTACAGGCGATTCATGCGCGCGGACATAACGACCTGGTCGATATCGAGCTGCCCGGCGGCAGCCACCTGCAGGCGCTTATCACCCATGACAGCACGGAAAACCTGCAACTGAACGAAGGCAGCAACGTGGTCGCACTGATCAAGGCCGGCTGGCTGGAGCTACAAACGCTGAACCAGCCGGTCGATCCCGACCGCAATGCGCTCGAAGGCCATATCGAGCGCATTCTGCCGGGCAACGACGGCCCGAGCGAAGTGCGTGTAAGCCTGGCCAACGGCCAGACGCTGTGTGCCTCGGTCGAGCCAGCGCAACTGGCGACGCTGGGTGTTGCCGTCGGCGATCCGGTGCGCGCGCAGTTCGCCGCCAGTCAGGTGCTACTCGGCACCCAGCTGTAACGGCGCAACCCGTTACACTGTGCGCCCACTCTCGCGGAGCCGCTCATGAGCCATCCCTTTTCCACCCTCACGCCGGATCTGGTGCTCGACGCCGTGGAGAGCCTTGGCTATCTCAGCGACGCGCGCGTATTGGCGCTCAACAGCTACGAGAACCGTGTCTATCAGGTGGGTATCGAGGGCGAGACGCCGCTGATCGCCAAGTTCTATCGCCCGGACCGCTGGAGCGATGCGGCGATCCGCGAGGAACATGGCTTCAGCTTCGAACTGGCCGAGCATGAAGTGCCGGTGGTAGCGCCACTGGCGCGCGATGGCGAGACACTGTTCGAGCACGGTGGCTTCCGTTTCGCCCTGTTCCCGCGTCGTGGCGGGCGCGCGCCGGAGCCGGGCAACCTCGATCAGCTCTATCGCCTCGGCCAGTTGCTCGGGCGCATGCATGCGATTGGCGCAAGCCGTCCCTTTGTCCATCGTGAGACCCTGGGTGTGGACAACTTCGGCCACGCTGCCCTGGCCTCACTGCTCGATGGCGGTTTCGTGCCACGCAGCCTGCTGCCGGCCTACGAATCGGTCGCGCGCGATCTGCTCGCCCGCCTCGACGAACTGTTCTCTCGCGTGCGCTACCAGCCGATACGCCTGCATGGCGACTGTCATCCCGGCAACCTGCTGTGCCGCGACGACGCCTTTCATATGGTCGACCTCGACGACTGCCGTATGGGGCCGGCCATGCAGGATCTGTGGATGATGCTGGCTGGCGAGCGCCACGAGCGCCTAGGCCAGCTTGCCGAGCTGGTCGATGGTTATCAGGAGTTCCATGACTTCGCCGCCCGTGAGCTGCCGCTGATAGAAGGTCTGCGCGCCCTGCGCCTGATGCATCACAGCGCCTGGATCGCCAAACGCTGGGACGACCCGGCCTTCCCCCTGGCCTTCCCCTGGTTCGCCGGCGAACGCTATTGGGGCGACCAGATTCTGGCCTTGCGCGAACAGATCGCCGCACTCAATGAAGAACCACTGCGGCTGTTCTGAAACCTGGCCCGGAGGCCATCCTGGAGTGAATCCGGACCAGGTGATGGTGCGCGATCATTGCGGATGTCCGAAACCTGAAGTTTTCGCGGCTGAAGCCGCTCCTAGCGGTGTTCACCTGCGCCGTAGGAGCGGCTTCAGCCGCGATGCTTTCTATTCGCCCCCAGAGTCCCGGATTACACCCGGGCTCCCCAAAAGACCGTGCCGAACCGCCAACCGATACAGTTGCGCACGCCGCGTAAAGTTTGCCTTACGACTTTGCCAGCGCTTCGGTATACAGAAAAAGCTCGACGGACAGACAAGCCAGGTGCCCGAAAGCTAGAATTTCGCGGCAAACCGTTAGCAGGCTGTTGAAACAGCCAACCTGCTGCCCAAACAAGGATTTCCAATGGCCACCGCCAACCCGCAACGCGGGTACATACTGGGCCTTACCGCCTACATCATCTGGGGCCTGTTCCCCATCTACTTCAAAGCCGTCCAGCACATTCCGTCGCTGGAGATCATTGTCCACCGCGCGGTCTGGTCGGCACTGTTCGGCGCGATCCTGCTGATGCTGTGGAAGCATCCTGGCTGGTGGCGCGAGTTGCGCGAGCACCCCAAGCGCCTGGCGGTGCTGGCCGGCTGCGGCCTGCTGATCGCCAGCAACTGGCTGGTGTACGTATGGGCGGTGAACAACGAGCGCATGCTGGAAGCCAGCCTGGGTTACTACATCAACCCACTGGTCAACGTATTGCTCGGGCTGTTGATCCTCGGTGAGCGACTGCGCCGCCTGCAGTGGGTCGCCGTGGGACTGGCCGCCATTGGCGTGGCGCAGCAGGTCTGGCAGGTGGGCAGCCTGCCCTGGGTCTCGCTGGTGCTGGCACTGACCTTTGGTTTCTATGGGCTGATCCGCAAGAAAGCGCCCGTCGCTGCACTGCCCGGTCTGGTGGTGGAAACCTGGTTGCTGTTGCCGGTGGCACTGGCCTGGCTGGCCCTGCACCCCGCAGCGATGAGCAGCCAGCCCGAGTTCTGGAGCAGCTCGCAGTGGCTCTGGCTGGCCGCAGCCGGGCCCATCACGCTGGTACCACTGGTGTGCTTCAACGCCGCGGCGCGCCATCTGCCCTACACCACGCTGGGCTTCCTGCAGTACATCGCTCCCACCCTGGTGATGCTGCAGGCGATCTTCCTGTTCGGCGAACATTTCGATCCGGCCAAGCTCGTGGCCTTCGCCTTCATCTGGGCAGGCCTGGCGGTTTACAGCCTGGACATCTGGCTGAGCCTGCGCAAACGCCCGACCGAGTGAACGGCCGGTGCACATGCACCGGCTTCACTACGCCGCTGAACAAAAAACGCTCACACACGGCGAAGTCTTGTCAGCATTGGGGGGGAGGCTTTCGCCCCCGGCTTATCCACAGATCCATCCCCGGCATTTGTGCACAAGCCTTTGATCCTGTTGAATTTTTAGCCAGACAATGAAAAGCCCCGGAACACTAGGCAGTGCGCCGGGGCTCCCCAGTTTATCCACAGGCTGATCCACGCTCGCCGTGGATATCAATCCTCGGCGCGCAGATTCAGCTCCACCATCAGGTCGTCGGCCAGGGTCTCCAGGCGCGCCTGCAATTGCTCCAGGGGCAGGGTCTCCGGCACGGCCAGCAGCGCCTCGGCGGTGAACAACAGCTCGCCGCTCATCGGTGCTGGTGCCACCTCGGTGAGCAGGCTCTCCAGGTTGACGCCCTGCTCGGCCAACACGCGGGTGATGTCACGCACGATACCGGGCCGGTCGTTGCCGACCAGCTCCAGGCGAATGGCGGCGAAACGCCCGCCTGGTTCGCTACCACTCGCCGCCAACTGCACGCGAATACCCTGAGTACCGAGCGCTTCGAGCTCCTTGATCAAACCGCCGTGGGCCTCGGCCGGTACATCCACCCGCACGATCCCGGCAAACTGCCCGGCCATGCGCGCCATGCGACTCTCCAGCCAGTTGCCGCCATGTTTCGCCACGCAGCCGGCGAGGCGCTCTACCAGGCCCGGTTGGTCCTCGGCAATCACCGTCAGTACCAGATGATCCATGTACTACCTCACTCGTTCACAGGATGGGAAAAGTCAGCCACGCAGCGACAGCCAGTAGGTGAAGAACTGTTCGTCACGCACATAACCGAGCCGCTCATACAGGCCCTGGCCGGCCAGGTTGGTCTTCGCCGTCTCCAACTGCAGGCCGCAGGCACCGGTCGCCTCGGCATGGGCGCGCGCAGCATTCATCAACGCCTCGCCAACGCCGCAACGGCGCGCGCTTTCGTCGACATACAGATCGCTGAGTAACCAGGCCGGTTCCAGCGCCAATGAGGAGACAAAGGGATAAAGCTGCACGAAGCCCTGCGCAGCGCCCTGCCCGTCACGGGCGATGAACAACTGCGAATCACCGCGCTCGAGGCGCATACGAAGGAAGGTGGCGATATCCGCGTCAGCCCGCGGCACCTGATAAAAGCGCAGATAGTCTGCGAACAGACGGGTGAGATCGACAAGATCGGCAATAGTGGCAGCGGAAACCGTCATGGCAGGCTCCAAAAGGCGTGTCGGGCAGTATAGGCGACATGATGCGTAGGCCATATTGGCGCCGTTGTCAGTAGCCAGACCAATTAATCGTGTACGTTTTTACATATTTTATGGAACAATAGCGCAGATTTTTGAACACACAGCGCACTCAACGTGACTCAAAATAGTCTTTTGGTCGCAGTCTGACGCGCACCCACTGCATTTCCCCGAAATCTTGATGTAGTATGCCGCGCCACGGACTACAAGACGGCCAGACCGTCTCCGGCGAGCCTCTCTGAAAGCGCAGGCGTTGATTACGCAGGTCGTTTTCAGAGGAGCCCGAAGCGGCTATTGAGTAAAGCTCAGAGAGTGAGGCAAGTGATGACTGAACGCGTTCAAGTCGGTGGCCTGCAGGTCGCCAAAGCCCTGTACGACTTCGTGAACAACGAAGCCATCCCCGGTACCGGCATCGCTGCCGACAAGTTCTGGGCCGGTGCCGCTGCGGTCATCAAGGACCTGGCACCGAAGAACCGTGCCCTGCTGGCCAAGCGTGACGAGCTGCAGGCGCAGATCGATGCCTGGCATCAGGCGCGCAAGGGTCAGGCTCATGACGCGGCCGCCTACAAAGCCTTCCTCCAGGAAATCGGCTATCTGCTGCCGGAGCCGGAAGATTTCCAGGCCACCACCACCAACGTCGACGAAGAAATCGCCCGCCTGGCCGGCCCGCAGCTGGTCGTGCCGGTGATGAACGCGCGCTTCGCCCTGAACGCCTCAAACGCCCGCTGGGGCTCGCTGTACGATGCGCTGTACGGCACCGACGTGATCAGCGAAGAAGGCGGCGCCGAGAAGGGCAAGGGCTACAACAAGGTACGTGGCGACAAGGTCATCGCCTTCGCTCGCGCCTTCCTCGACGAGGCTGCACCGCTGGCTGGCGGTTCTCACGTCGACTCCACCGGTTATGCCATCGTCGACGGCAAGCTGGTCGTTGCCCTCAAGGGCGGCAGCAACAGCGGCCTACGTGACGACGCGCAGCTGGTTGGCTTCCAGGGCGAGGCCAGCGCACCGATCGCCGTGCTGCTCAAGCACAACGGCCTGCACTTCGAAATCCAGATCGATGCCTCCAGCCCGATCGGCAGCACCGACGCCGCCGGCGTCAAAGACGTGCTGATGGAAGCCGCGCTGACCACCATCATGGACTGCGAAGACTCCGTCGCTGCCGTCGATGCCGACGACAAGGTGGTGGTCTACAAGAACTGGCTGGGCCTGATGAAGGGCGACCTGGCCGAGCAGGTGTCCAAGGGCGGCAGCACCTTCACCCGCACCATGAACCCGGATCGCGTCTACACCAAGCCGGACGGTTCCGAGCTGACCCTGCATGGCCGCTCGCTGCTGTTCGTGCGCAACGTCGGCCACCTGATGACCAACCCGGCCATCCTCGACGCCGAAGGCAACGAGATTCCGGAAGGCATCCAGGACGCGCTATTCACCAGCCTGATTGCGGTGCACAACCTGATCGGCAACACCACGCGCAAGAACACTCGCACCGGCAGCGTGTACATCGTCAAACCGAAGATGCACGGCCCGGAAGAAGTCGCCTTCACCAGCGAAATCTTCGCCCGTGTCGAGGATGTGCTGGGCCTGGCCCGCAACACCCTGAAAGTCGGCATCATGGACGAGGAGCGCCGCACCACCGTCAACCTCAAGGCGTGCATCAAGGCGGCCAGCGAGCGCGTGGTGTTCATCAACACCGGCTTCCTCGACCGTACCGGTGACGAGATCCACACCTCCATGGAAGCCGGCGCTGTGGTGCGCAAGGCTGCCATGAAGAGCGAGACCTGGATCGGCGCCTATGAGAACAACAACGTCGACGTCGGCCTGGCCACCGGCCTGCAGGGCCGCGCGCAGATCGGCAAAGGCATGTGGGCCATGCCGGACCTGATGGCCGCCATGCTCGAGCAGAAGATCGCTCACCCGCTGTCCGGCGCCAATACCGCCTGGGTCCCTTCGCCGACCGCCGCCACCCTGCACGCTCTGCACTACCACAAGGTCGACGTGTTCGCCCGTCAGGCCGAACTGGCCAAGCGCACCCCGGCGTCGGTGGACGACATCCTGACCATCCCGCTGGCCAAGGACACCAACTGGTCTGCAGAAGAAATCCGCAACGAGCTGGACAACAACGCGCAAGGCATCCTCGGCTACGTGGTGCGCTGGATCGACCAGGGCGTCGGCTGCTCCAAGGTACCGGACATCAACGACGTCGGCCTGATGGAAGACCGTGCCACCCTGCGCATCTCCAGCCAACTGCTGGCCAACTGGCTGCGCCACGGCATCGTCAGCGAAGCGCAGGTGGTCGAAAGCCTCAAGCGTATGGCGCCGGTGGTGGATCGTCAGAACGCCAATGACCCGCTGTATCGCCCCATGGCCCCGGACTTCGACAACAACGTCGCCTTCCAGGCCGCGCTGGAGCTGGTCGTCGAAGGCACCAAGCAGCCCAACGGCTACACCGAGCCGGTGCTGCATCGCCGTCGCCGCGAGTTCAAGGCCAAGAACGGTCTGTGATTCGCTCATTGCGCGAATGAATAAACCGCCCTCCGGGGCGGTTTTTTATTGAGCAGTCGCGACTGAAGCCCTCCCACGGGCGCTAATGTTGTGGGAGGGGCTTTAGCCACGGCAGGCAGTCAGGGCTTGGTCTGCGCTGTTTTGTCCGCCGTCACGCCGGTGGTATTGCTCAGCAGGCTGGCGGTGGCAGTCTGCACGAAGGCCGACAGTTTGCGCTCCAGATCGCTGCGCCGCTGCGCATCGTCGATCACTTCGCCGCGCGCATCATGGCCCAGTTGGTAGCGATACAGGCGCGCATCACGGTCACGCGGTTTGACCAGGATATTGTCACCGGTCACCAGGCCCACGGTCTGGTCGCTGCCGGAGGGCTTGATCACCGCCACGCCGGCATCGCCCTCAGGCAGCGCCAGCAGGTCGCGCCCCCAGCATTGCTGCTGCACGGGCTGGCCGAGGCGGCCCATGATGGTAGGTACAACGTCGATCTGGCTGCCAACGGTATCGCGGCTTTTTCCGAAGGTTTCCTGCACACCAGGGCCGATCAGCAGCAGCGGAACGCTGAAGCGCGACAGGTCCATCTCGGTGATCTGCTCGTCGTTGCCAAAGCCATGGTCGCCCAGCACCACGAACAGGGTGTGCTTGAAATAGGGCTCCTGGCGCACCTTGGCGAAGAACTGGCCGAGCGCCCAGTCGGCATAGCGCATGGCCGTCAGGTGCTGGTCCAGCGAGCCATGGCCGGTGACGGGTTCGACCGGCAAGTCTTCCGGCAAAGCGTAGGGCGTGTGGTTGGACAACGTCTGCAGCAGCGCATAGAAGGGTTTGCCCTGGCTGCCGAGCTTGGCCAGCTCCTCGGCGCCACGGCTGAACATGTCCTGATCGGATACACCCCAGGTCGGGTCGATGAACACCGGGTCGACGAAGTCATCTCGGCCGACGAAGTTGCGCATGCCCTGATTGGCAAAGAAGCCGGACTGGTTATCCCAGGCGAAACTGCCGTTGTACACGTACACGTCGTCGTAGCCGCGAGCGCTGAGCAGTTGCGGCAGGCCGGAGAACTGGTGGCTGCCTTCCGGCATGCGCATCAGGTATTCGAACGCCGGCAGGTTGGGGAAGCAGGCCATGGTGGCGAACATGCCCTGGTGGGTATGGGTGCCGTTGGAGAACACGCGCTGGAACAACAGGCCCTCCTTGGCCAGCGCATCGAAGTTGGGGGTGATGCCGTCCTGGTTGCCCATGGCGCCGATGTAGCGGCCGGCCATGCTCTCCATGAGGATCACCACCACGTTGCGCACCTGCGGCAGCTGACCTTCGACTGGAGGCGTATAGACGCGGCGCACCGCAGCCAAGTCGGCATCGATCAGCTCATCGCGCGGAGTCAGCAGCAGGTCGCGGGTGATCTGCCTCGCTTCGTCAGCCGGCAGCGTGGCTTTCCAGCTGTTGTCGCGGTGATCGGAAAAGAAGTTCTCGGCGGCGTCGACCAGAGTCAGCGTACCGTTGAGGCCCAGGTGGTTGGCGAACATCGAATCGGTGGTGTAGGCATCGCCCCAGCGCAGCGGCGGTCCCGAACGCAGGGTGCCGCGAGCGGCGACCACGCAGACCAGCAGCAATAGCACGAACACGGCCGTGCGCACCGGCCAGCGCGGCGCAGCAGCGTGGCCACGCGCGCGGGTGGCACGCTCGATACGGCGGAACAGCCAGGCCAGCAACAGCGTAGCCAGGGCCCAGGCCAGCAGCAGGCGCAGTACCGGGAAGCCATTCCAGATCATGCTGGCCACGGTACCGATGTCTTCCTGCATGTACTGGAACACCAGGCTGTTCAGGCGCTGGTGGAATTCACGATAGAAATTCAGTTCGACCACGGCGAAGAACAGGCACAGGCTGGTAGCGAACGTCAGCCAGGCGACATGCAGACGTCGCGCGCGCATCGCCGTGACGCTGAGCAGCGACAGGCTGAGCGGGATGCACAGGTAGACGATTAGGCGCAGGTCGAAACGCGCACCGTTGACGAAGGATTCGGCGAAGGTGCTGGCCGGTGTATCGGCGATCAACGCCTGGTTGTAGGCCAACAGCCCCAGGCGGGCCATGGCGAACAGCAGCAGCATGCACAGTGCGCTGCCGAGGATGAAAGCCAGGTGACTACCAACACTGACCTGCGCCGCCTTGTGGGCAGCTGGTACGGATGACTGCATGGATGTGCCTTGCTCTTTACGGAATACGGGGTCTGGCGCAGTCTGCCTGAGCACAAGTCAAAATTTCGTCAAGAACCTGCGCCCGCACCCTACTTAGGTGCAATGGGAAACACGGCGGGCCGGGGCCACACTGACACTATCCCGAAACTGCGAGGCGCAAGCCCATGAGCAAGGCCGACGCGATGGCCGATGCGGGCAAGACTGCGGTGCTTCAGAACATCCACGGCACCATGGAGTTCCTGCACAAGTTCCCGCCTTTCAACCAGATGGACACCGCTCACCTGGCGTTTCTGGTCGAGCACTGCCAGCTGCGCTTCTATGCCGAGGGCGACTCGATCATCAAGCCCAGCGATGGTCCGGTCGAGCACTTCTACATCGTCAAGCAGGGTCGTGTGCATGGCGAGCGCCCGCACAGCGCAAGGCGCGGCACCGAGACCACCTTCGAGATCACCGCTGGCGAATGCTTCCCTCTGGCCGCGCTGATCGGCGAGCGCGCCACGCGCACCGAACACCTGGCCGCCGAAGACACCTTCTGCCTGCTACTGGCCAAGCACGCCTTCATCAAGCTGTTCGCCGTTTCCAACCCGCTGCGCGACTTCGCCCTGCGCGGAGTCAGCAGCCTGCTCGACCAGGTCAACCAGCAGGTGCAGTTGCGTGCGGTTGAAACCCTCGGCGCGCAGTATTCGCTGGATACCCGTCTGGGCGAATTGGCCATGCGCCAACCCATCGGCTGCGCGCCCGACACGCCGCTGCGCGATGCCGTTCGGCTGATGCACGAGCAGCACGTGGGCAGCATCGTGGTGCTCGACCCGGCCGACAAACCGCTGGGCATCTTCACCTTGCGCGACCTGCGCCGGGTGGTCGCCGATGGCGTCGATCTGGCCCAGCCCATCGACAATCTGATGACACCCAATCCGTTTCATCTGGCGCCGGATGCCAGCGCCTTCGATGCCGCCATCGCCATGACCGAGCGGCACATCGCCCACGTCTGCCTGGTGGAGCACGAGAAACTCTGCGGGGTGATTTCCGAGCGCGATCTGTTCAGCCTGCAGCGCGTCGACCTGGTGCATCTGGCACGCACCATCCGCCATGCCGGCAAGGTCGAAACCCTGGCCGGGCTGCGCAGCGACATCCGCCTGCTGGTCGACCGCATGCTCGCCCATGGCGCCAGCTCGACGCAGATCACCCATATCGTCACCCTGCTCAACGACCACACCGTATGCCGGGTGATCGAGCTGACCCTCGAGGACATGGGCGATCCGGGCATCCCCTTCACCTGGCTATGCTTCGGCAGCGAAGGCCGCCGCGAACAGACCCTGCACACCGACCAGGACAACGGCATCCTCTTCGAGGCGGAAAATGCCAGCGAGGCTGCGACAATTCGCGAGCGCCTGCTACCCATCGCCCGCGAGATCAACCAACGCCTGGCACAGTGCGGTTTCACCCTGTGCAAGGGCAACATCATGGCCGGCAATCCCGAGCTGTGCCTGTCGCGCCAGGAATGGTCGCGCCGTTTCGCCGGCTTCGTCCTCGAAGCCACGCCGGAGAATCTGCTGGGCTCGTCGATCTACTTCGACCTGCGCACCATCTGGGGCCCGGACGAAGGTTGCGAACAACTGCGCAGCGAGCTGCTCGGCCGCGTCGCCAGCAACAGCCTGTTCCAGAAGATGCTGGCCGAGAACGCCCTGCGCCAGCGCCCGCCGGTCGGGCGCTTCCGTGATTTCGTGGTGGCGCGTTCCGGCGCCGACAAGGACACCCTCGATCTCAAGGTGCAGGGCCTCACGCCGTTCGTCGACGGCGCGCGCCTGCTGGCGCTGGCCAATGGCATCGGCGCAGTAGGCACTCTCGAGCGCCTGCGCGCGTTGATCACCAAGGGCGTGATCGACGCCCTGGATGGCGCAGCCTACGAAGAGGCCTACCATTTCATTCAGCAGACGCGCATGCAGCAACACCAATTGCAGGCACGTGACGAGTTACCCTATTCCAATCGGGTCGACCCCGACCACCTCAACCACCTGGACCGGCGTATTCTGCGCGAGTCGTTCCGCCAGGCGCAGCGCCTGCAGAGCAGCCTGGCCATGAGGTATCAGCTATGAGCAGGTTCACCTGGTTCACCGGCCGCGGCCCGGCCCTGACCCAGCAGCAGTTGCAACGCCGCCAGGCCTTGAGCGCACCGGCAGCATTCGACGAGCGCCCACTGCATGAGCAGCGCTTGGTCGTGCTCGATCTGGAAACCAGCGGTTTGAACATGCGCCGCGATCAGGTGCTGGCCATCGGCGCGGTGGTGATCGACCACGGTGCCATCGACTTCGCCGAACAGTTCGAATGCACCCTGCACCAACCCGATCACCAGGCCAGCGCCAGCACCCTGATCCACGGTATTGCCCCCAGCGAAGTCGCTCGCGGCGTCGACCCCGCCGAAGGGCTGCTGGACTTCATGGAGTTCGTCGGCAGCAGCCCGCTGCTGGCGTTCCACGCTGGTTTCGATCAGCGCATGCTGGCCCGCGCACTGCGGCAGAGCCTGGGTTATCGCCTGCAACACAGTTTCTTCGACGTTGCCGAGATTGCCCCGCTGCTGTGCCCGCAGGCACGCATTCGCCAAGGCGGGCTCGACGACTGGGTCGCCGAATTCGGCCTGCAGGTGCACCAACGTCACAACGCCAGTGCCGATGCACTGGTCACCGCCGAACTGGCGCTGATGTTGTTCAGCAAGGCGCGCCGGCAGGGCATCGACAGCCTCTGCGAGCTGGAGCGCCAGCTGGCCAGCCGTCGCAGGCGCCAGCACGCCATGTAGCCGCACGCTGCCAATCGCCTGGCAGCGGGCCCTCCATCTTGGCGCACACCTCGTGCGCATCGGAGCCACCAGGAATCGCGGCTAAAGCCCCTCCTACGGTTTTGTGGTTGCGGCGGCTGCGCCTCGCGCTTCTCAACCACCCTACGCAAACCTACAGATCGCGCATCAGCAGTCCGTATTCCAATTGCACATCTGCCGGCAGCGGCAAGTACAGGATGTGACCATCGCCCGGCGCCACCTGCTGCGCCTGGCCCTGCGCGTTCTGCAGGTGTTCCAGTGTGAAGCGCAGATTGCCCTGCGGGGTCATCAGCTCCAGCCCGTCGCCCACGGTGAAGCGGTTCTTCACCCGTACCTCGACCAGCTCGCCACGGCGCTCACCGGTCAGTTCGCCGACGAACTGCTGACGTTCCGCGACCGAGCTGCCGCGCTCGTAGTTCTGGTATTCGTCATGCACATGACGACGCAGAAACCCTTCGGTGTAGCCCCGATGCGCCAGTGACTCCAGACTGCCCAGCAGGCTCGGGTCGAACGGCTTGCCGGCCAGCGCATCATCGATGGCGCGGCGGTAGACCTGCGCGGTGCGCGCCACATAGAAATGGCTCTTGGTGCGCCCCTCGATCTTCAGCGAATGCACACCCATGCGCACCAGACGCTCGACGTGCTGCACCGCGCGCAGGTCCTTGGAGTTCATGATGTAGGTGCCATGCTCGTCTTCGAAGGCGGTCATTTCATCATCCGGCCGCCCCGCCTCCTGCAGCACGAATGCCTGGGTGGTGGGTGCGCCCTGGCCCAGAGTCGGCTCGACCACGCGGACGATTTCACCCAGCTCGTTCTCGCTCGCGGGCGTGGCCCGGTACTGCCAGCGGCAGGCATTGGTACAGGTGCCCTGGTTGGGATCGCGACGATTGATGTAGCCCGACAGCAGGCAGCGTCCGGAATAGGCCATGCACAGCGCACCGTGGACGAACACCTCCAGCTCCATCCCCGGCACCTGGTTGCGGATCTCCTCGATTTCCTCCAGCGACAACTCGCGTGAGAGGATCACCCGGCTCAGCCCCTGCTGCCGCCAGAACTCGACGCTGGCCCAGTTCACCGCATTGGCCTGCACCGAGAGGTGAATCGGCATCTGCGGATAATGCTGACGCACCAGCATGATCAGGCCGGGGTCGGACATGATCAGCGCATCGGGTTGCATCTCGATCACCGGCGCCAGGTCCTTGAGGAAGGTCCTGAGCTTGGCGTTGTGCGGGGCGATGTTGACCACCACGTAGAACTGCTTGCCCTGCGCGTGCGCCTCCTTGATGCCGAGCGCGAGGTTGGCGTGGTCAAACTCGTTGTTGCGCACGCGCAAACTGTAACGCGGCTGCCCGGCATACACCGCATCGGCGCCATAGGCGAAGGCGTAACGCATGTTCTTCAGGGTGCCGGCCGGCGATAACAGTTCGGGGAAACGGGGCATGACCGCAAGCTCGAAAAATCAGGGGCTGGCGATTCTATGCAGGTGGCAGGCGTGGATATTGATCTGGGTCTATCGGGCGCAGAAAAGCGGCCGAGTCAGGCACCATCAGAAGCGGCGGTGCGCGCGGCGCCCCTACAGTAAGAGGCATCAGCAAATAGGGAGTGGTCGCCCCGCTCATGCGCACCGATGCTGCGCTTTCGCGTAGGGTGCGCCACGCGCACCACTGCCGCGACGCAAGAATGGCGGGCTAGCGACACACTTGACGATACAGCGCGTCGTCCTTGTCGATGCGCTTGAGCTGGGCAAGCTGAGGCTGCTTCTTCTCGTCCAGCGGCAACAACTCGCCAGTTGCGCAATTGAGCAGATGGGCGCGGTGCGAAACGTGGTCGATGTGCTGCTTCTCGAAGCGATAGAGCATGAACTCGGCCACTTGCGCGTCTTCCACCTGATCGCGCACGACGCTCTTGCTGTCGAGCACGGTGAAGGCGGTAACCATCGGCACGAAGTAGCTCCACGGGCGCCAGAACACGTGACCCGCTTCGGTCGCGACCACGACCGACTCCTTGGGCTGACGCGCCTGCTGATGCTCGAACCAGGAGTACTCGTAGAACACCTGATAGCCCAGCATCCCCAGGCCACCGAACAGTGGCACGATCCACTTCGGCAGCTTGTTGCGCGTCAGTTTGCGTAGCAGCAGAGCGATACCGGCAGCGCCGAGCCCCGCCACCACGATGGCAAGCAAAGTCCACAACATATGAGTGTTCCCGAAAAAAGACGGGCCTCCAGTGGAGGCCCGTCTGTCAGACCCTGGTCCATCGAACGATGGCGTCAGGCCAGGATTATGCTTAGTGGTTCAGAGCGGCACCAGCACCTTTGGGGGTACGTACGCTTTCCACCAGGTCCTGGATTTCCTGCGGCGGCTCAGCGGTGACCATCGATACGCCGTAGGCCACGGCGAAGTTGATCAGGGCGCCGACGGTACCGAAGGAAGCCGGGGAGATACCCATGAACCACTGGTCCGGGGTATTGGGCAGCATGTTGGTCTCCGGAATGAAGAACCAGCCCAGGTAGGTGAAGATGTACAGCAGGGTGATCACCAAGCCGGCGACCATACCGCAGATCGCACCCTTGTCGTTCATGCGCTTGGAGAAGATCCCCATCATCAGCACCGGGAACAGGGTCGCAGCTGCAATACCGAAGGCCAGCGCCACCACCTGCGCGGCGAACCCTGGTGGATTCAAGCCCAGATAGGTTGCCAGCAGAATCGCAGCCGCCATCGATAGCCGCGCCGCGATCATCTCGTTCTTCTCGCTGATCTTCGGATTGATCAAGGTCTTGATCAGGTCATGACTGATCGCCGAAGAAATTGCCAGCAACAAACCAGCCGCCGTCGACAGTGCCGCCGCAATGGCGCCCGCCGCGATCAGACCGACTACCCAGGCAGGCAGATTGGCGATCTCCGGGTTGGCCAGTACCAGGATGTCGTTGTTCACGGTCAGTTCGTTACCGTTCCAGCCACGCTCCTGAGCGGTCGCGGTGAAGGCCGGTGCAGCATCGTTGTACATCTGGATGCGGCCGTCGCCGTTCTTGTCTTCCCACTTGATCAGGCCGGTCTGTTCCCAGTTCTTGACCCACTCAGGACGCTCTTCGTAGGACAGGGCAGGGGCCGAAGCGCCTTCCGGATAGATGGTGGTCACCAGGTTCAGGCGCGCCATCGAGGCAACGGCCGGGGCGGTGAGGTACAGCAGGGCGATGAAGATCAGGGTCCAGCCAGCGGACCAACGAGCATCAGCCACCTTCGGCACGGTGAAGAAGCGAATGATCACGTGCGGCAGACCGGCAGTACCGATCATCAGCGACATGGTGAACAGCACCATGTTGAGCTTGTTGTCGACATCCGCGGTGTAGGCGGCGAAGCCCAGGTCACGCACCACTTCATCGAGTTTCTGCAGCAGCGGCACGCCGGATTCGACGTGGTCACCGAACAGGCCCAGCGGCGGAATCGGGTTACCGGTCAGCTGCAGGGAGATGAAGATGGCCGGGATGGTGTAGGCCACGATCAGTACCACGTACTGAGCGACCTGGGTGTAGGTGATGCCCTTCATGCCACCGAATACGGCGTAGGCGAAGACCACGGCCGCAGCGATCCAGATACCGGTGGAGTTGCTCACTTCGAGGAAGCGCGAGAAGGCAACACCAGCGCCAGCCATCTGACCGATCACGTAGGTCACGGAGATGATCACCAGGCAGATCACTGCAGTCAGGCGCGCGCCACGACTGTAGAAGCGATCACCGATGAAGTCCGGCACGGTGAACTTGCCGAACTTGCGCAGGTAGGGCGCCAGCAGCATCGCCAGCAGCACGTAGCCACCGGTCCAGCCCATGAGGAAGGTGGAGTTGGCATAGCCGCCGGCGGCAATCAGGCCTGCCATGGAAATGAAGGATGCAGCGGACATCCAGTCAGCGGCGGTCGCCATGCCGTTGGTGACCGGATGCACACCACCGCCAGCGACGTAGAACTCCTTGGTGGAGCCGGCACGCGCCCAGATGGCGATGCCGATGTAGAGCGCGAAGGACGCGCCTACGAACAACATGTTGATGACGAACTGGCTCATGACTTACTCCTCGACGCCGAATTCTTTATCGAGTTTGTTCAGTCTCCACGCGTAGTGAAAAATGAGTCCGATAAACACGAGGATGGAGCCCTGCTGCGCGAACCAGAATCCGAGGTCGGAACCACCAACGGAGATTCCCGCGACCATCGGGCGCAGAATCATGGCGAATCCGTAGGAAACCAGCGCCCAGACAATCAGGCTCCAGGTGATGAGCCGCACATTGGCCTTCCAATAGGCCGCGGCATTTGTTTGTTCAGAAGTCATAGACGCCTCCGGTTATTGTTATTCTGATGCAGCTTCAAGCTAGCAGCAGGCCAGCACCGACCGACAGATAGACATTGGTATTAGCCGCATTTGCGACGTCTCGGACACTGAGCGAAAACGCCGAAACGGGAGAAGAAGAGCGGCGCCTTCCAAAATTTATTAATAAGACAAAAACTCATTTGATAGTGATTCTCTAAAACACTAGAATCCCGGGCCCTCACCTACCCTCCGCCCCAAGGATTCACACCATGCGACGCCTGGTCGTACCGCTTCTCGCCTTACCTGCTCTCGTCGGTCACACCGCCTTCGCCAGTACGGACAACGACACCCCGCTGGCACTGGAAGAAATGCAGATCACCGCGCCCAGCGAGCGGGCCGACGGCCCGGTGGATGGCTACCGGGCCAGTCGTTCGGCCAGTGCGACCCGCACCGACACACCGATTCACGAGATCCCCCAGTCGATCAGCGTGGTACCGGCACAGGTGGTGCAGGACATCGGCGCGGTGCGCCTGGAAGATGCGCTCGACTACGCCGGCGGCGTCGAGCGCGGCAACAATTTCGGCGCCCAGGGCCTGACCGAATTTCTGATTCGTGGTTTCAGCAGCCAGGAGTTCTACCGCAACGGTTTCGCCGCCAACCGCGGCTATCCGAACATGCCCGACGCCAGCAGCATCGAACGCATTGAGGTGCTGCGCGGCCCGGCGGCCATGCTCTACGGTCGCAGCGACCCGGGCGGCACCTTCAACATCGTCACCAAGCAACCGCAGGCCGAGCGCCGCACCGTGCTGGGCAGCCAGGTCAACAGCGAAGGTCTGCGCCGCGGCACTCTGGACACCACTGGTGCGCTGGACGAACAGGCCGCCTTCACCTACCGCCTGAACCTGGTGGCCGAGGGCGGCGACAGCTTCCGCGATGACGTCGAGAGCGAGCGCTACAACGTCGCCCCGGTGCTGCGCTGGCAGCTCAACGAGGACACCTCCGTCACCCTCGAAGGCGACTATCTGCACAACCGCCACCCGCTCGACCGTGGCGTTACCCGCTACTCCAACCAGAACGGCAAGCTGCCGCGCGACCGCTTCCTCGGCGAGGAATCCGCCGGCAAGCTGACCAACGAAAACGCCAGCACCCAGTTGCGCATCGAGCACCTGCTCAACGAAAGCTGGACCCTGCGCGGCGGCGTGCAGTACCTCGATGGCGAGATCTACGGCGGCGCCGTGGAGAACAACAGCAACGCCTACACCGGCTTGCCTGCAGGCTCCACGACCATCGGACGCAACTACAACGAGCGCTGGCTGAACTGGAACGACGTCAACGCGCAGGCCAATGCCGAAGGCAACTTCGACCTTGGCGGCTTCGCCCATACCCTGCTGGTGGGTGTGGAGTACGACAAGTTCAACTACAACTCGCTGATCATCCGTTCGGCGGGCGGCGGCGCTTACCCCATCGACCTGTACAACCCGGTACACGGCCAGCCGCTACCCGGGTTAGTTTCCGATCCGACCACCCACGACGCCGAGACGCTGAAGTCCTATGCCTTCTATCTGCAGGACCAGATCGCCCTGACCGAGCGCCTCAAAGCCCAGGTAGGCGCGCGTATCGAGCGCTTCGAGCAGAGCTACGCGGACAAGCGGCCCAATGTCAACGGCGACTGGGATCAGGCGCACAACGCTGTCTCGCCGCGCTTCGGCCTGATCTACGACCTCACCGACGAGCTGGCGGTATTCGCCAACACCTCGCGTTCGTTCAAACCCAATCGGGGCGCAGACCGACTGGGCAATGCCTTCGACCCGGAAGAAGGCATCGCCCACGAAGTCGGCATCAAGTACGACATGGCCGACCGCGACCTGAGCCTGACCGCGGCGGTATTCCATATCGTCAAGGAAAACGTGCTGACCGACGATCCGGTGGATACCTCTCGCAAAATCGCCGCCGGCGAAGTGCGCAGCCGCGGCTTCGATATCAACCTGGCCGGCAACATCACTCCGCAATGGCGGGTGATCGGCGGCTACGCCTATGTCGATGCCGAAGTCACCGAAAGCACCAGCACCACCATGCCGGTTGGCTCGCGCCTGGGCAACGTGCCGCGGCACAGCTTCAACCTGCTCGACACCTACGAGTTCGACGGCGGCCCGCTGGCCGGCCTGGGTGTGGGCATTGGCCTGAAGTACGTCAGCGAGCGTCAGGGCCAGACCAGCAACGACACCTTCGATATGGACGGTTACGGCCTGGTCGACCTGCTGGCCTACTACCCGCTGACCGAGAACGTGCGTCTGAACCTCAACCTGAACAACCTGTTCGACAAGCACTACGAGGAGCGCGCCTGGAACGTCTGGAGCTATCCGGGCGAGCCGCGCACATTGCAGGCGGGGATTTCGGTCAGCCTGTAAGGGTGAACGCCGGGTGAACGTGCTCACCCGGCTCACCTCATCGTAGCCCGGATGCAATCCGGGAATGGCCTGTCGCGCCGTTCTCGGATTACATCCGGACCATGCGCCTTCAGAGCGGGTCGGAGACCAGCTCAATTGGCAGCAGATAGCGCTCTTCGGCGTACTCAATACGGAACTGAACGCGGCGTGCATCGGCTTCGATGGTCTGGCATTCGCCATCTGCCGCCTCCATTCGCCGACCAGTAAGCGTTCGCTTGAAGAGCAGGTCGCGGTAGCCATCGCGGCCGATCTTGTCGGTCACGATGAGCACGCCCCTCGCCTCGCCGAACGAAGCCGTACAATCGTCGTCTCGTTCACCGCCGAAGCTCTCCACCACCAGCCCTCCCATCAGGGGGCGCAACCCTTGCGCTTTCAACTCGTAGAGAGCGAGCTCGGTTTCCGCGAAGGGATTCATCCGCGACCCGTTGCGGCGACTGATGCGAACACCAAAGGCGAGGTCATCTCCACGCAGGCGATAAGGCGCGGTATCCAAGACCAACCTGTCCACATAGATCGCATCCCAGTCCAACAGATTGGGCTGGATCAGTCGCGCCACGACGTCTTGCTTCTTATGATCCAGCACCAGTATTTCAAGGTCGCTCCGGCCTTGATCAGACTGCACCTCGCGTACCAGCGGCACGGCGAGCAGGGTCATCTGAGAACGCGCAGGCCAGGTCTTGCAGATGCTCTGTTCGGCATCTACCCGATAGGCGCCGCGCTCATCCTGCAGCCATGCGCCGTCGGCCTGGCCGGGATGCGCCAGCTCCAGCCAGGCTGGCAGTTGCACCGTGCAATCATCGGCCAACGCCACGCTGACCGACAGCAGCGCACCCAGCGCCGTCGCGAACAGTCCTTTCATCCCTGTGTTCCTCCATGTCATCCCGGCGCGAGTCTACGCCGCTAACCGCCCACTGCCCATGATGGGCATCGCGAAACAGCCAGGCGATACGCCGCGCCAGCAGATGCCCGGCACGCGCCTCCTCGCGCAAACCGATATGCCCACTCATGCCCGGTACCACAGGCGCATGAAGCCCAGTGCCAGCAGCAGGCCGACCTGGCCCAACGCGGCGCACAGCGACAGGAAGGAGCGCAGTGTGCCGTTACTCGCCGCATCCTGAATACCGGTCAGGGCGTTCCAGAAACCGTCCGGCAGCACCATCAGGCTCAGGCTGGCGAGCGGCTTTCCGGTCAGCAGCAGGCCGTCGATCAGGTTGAACCAGCCGCAGAACATCAGGCCGATGAGGATCATCACTGCCACCACCAGACCGAGGCCAAGGCAGGCGGAGAATTGCACGAGAAGACGCATGGGTATTACCTCCGACAAGAGGCGCGGCCTGCACTGACCGCGCCGATCAGATTCAGGCCTGCGGAGCGCTACGGCCGACGCCGTACCAGTCCAGTTTGCGGGTCAGCACCATCACACTGCCGAGCACGCCGAACACCAGCAGCGAGCCCATCAGCAGGGCGTAGTCCTCGGCGTTGAGCAGGCCGTAGAGCATGGCGTACAGAGCGGCCAGCAACGCGCCAAAGCCCATGCCACGTCGCCAGCTGTGCAGCACGAAGCTGACGTAGAACCCAATCAGGCCGACGCAGGCGCTGGCAGACAGGCCGTAGGCCAGGGCGAAGTCCAGATGCTCGGAGAGCGACAGCAGCAGCAGGTAGAACAGCGCCAGCGACAGGCCCACCAGGGCGTATTGCACCGGGTGCACGGCTAGGCGCTTGAGCACCTCGAAGAGGAAGAAGGTGGCGAAGGTCAGAGCGATGAACAGCAGCGCATATTTGATCGCGCGATCGGTCTTCAGGTACTGGTCGACCGGGTCGACGAAGCTCACTCCAAAGTTGCGGCCAAACAGCCCCTGGCAACGCTCGCTACCCACGCAGTCACGCAACGCCTCCTCCAAATTGGTGGCGAAGAAGCTGGTCTGCCACTCGGCAGTGAAGCCTGCGGCACTGATTTCACGGCTGCTCGGCAGGTATTCGCCGACGAAGCTCGGATGCGGCCAGTCGGAGTTCAGTTTGACCCGGCTGTCACGCCCGACCGGCACCACCGAAAGCTGCTCGGTGCCCTGCAGTTTCAGATCAAAAGCGAACTCGAGCGTCTGCCCACCCTGCGCATCCAGAGCCGGGAGCGGCGCATGCACGCCGGCACCGAAGTTATCGTCCCCCGTACCTGGTGCAAAACTCAGGGTCTGGCCATTGAGGCGCAGTTGTAGATCGTTGCTGATACCACGGATATCGCTGATACCGACCGAGAGGAAGGGTTTCTCGAAGCGGTAGAAGCCCAGGTCGTCACCCAGTCCCAGGCGCGCCGGCAGGCGGAATTGACCGCTGACCTGGCTGTCGCTGCGGTACAGGCGCGCTTCGTAGATGCCGCGCGCTCGCAGCTCGGTACCGACCTGCCCTTCGAGCACGAAGCGCTCCGGCAGGAAGTACAGACGGCCGCGACGCTGACGCTCTTCGCTATAGCGCTCACCGGTCTTCTCATTGGTCTTCCACTCATGGGTGGTCTTGATATACGGCAGCACCAGGATCGGCCCAGTGATCTGCTGGCGGTAGCTGGAGCTGCGGGCAATGTCCTGCAGCACCTCGTAGCGCAGCCCCTGTCGCTCGTCGACCAGGCCATCGATCATCAGCAGGGGAATCATCAGCAACAAAATCAGCAGGGCGATGGCGCCCAGCTTGAAGCCCAGGGAACGGCTCATGGTACGGCTCTCCGTAGCGAGTGAAGGTACGGTAGAGTCTGGGCAAGGGCGGAGGGAGGCGTATGGGGCGAGCGTGGAGATTGTGTGGAGAATGGGTGAAACAGAAAGGGCGCCGATTCGGGGCGCCCTTCCTAACTGCAATGCGGCATACGAATGCTCCCGCGTGATGAATGACCGGATCAGCTGATACGGCTGGCACCCACGCGGTCGGCGCCATCTTCGGCGACACGATTCAGACCAACACGGTCAGCACCACCTTCTGCAACACGGTTCGGGCCAACACGATCTGCGCCACCTTCTGCAACACGATTCAGACCAACGCGATCAGCGCCACCTTCTACAACACGGTTCAGACCAACACGATCTGCGCCACCTTCTGCAACACGATTCAGACCAACGCGATCAGCGCCACCTTCTGCAACACGGTTCGGGCCAACGCGATCAGCACCATCTTCTGCTACGCGGTTCGGGCCAACGCGATCAGCACCATCTTCGGCTACGCGGAAACGCTCCAGAGTACGCTCGGCACCGCCTTCGACGACACGGTTTACGCCTACGCGGTCAGCACCATCTTCGGCGACGACCGGAGCAGCGGACTGTTGCACGGAGATCTGCGGCAGGGCGAAAGCACTGGCGGACAGAGCGGCAATAACGAGGCTGGCGAGGATTTGCTTTTTCATGTTCGTTCTCCTGATGGGGGTAAGTAACTGGCTACGGTTGTCATGTTACGCACGCCCCAGAACGGCAAAAGGCACATCTCGGGATAGTGACCATCGACGTCATCGATACCTGGGAAAGCCCTTATCGATCAGCCAGATAGGCAGCAGAAATGACCATGCGGCATCACCCTCGCCTTCCGTCCACTCGGCAGCTTCATCGGCGAACGGCACTGGCATCTGTATAAAAAACCAGTGAAACTTCGCGGCATGCTCGCCCTCGACGCCCCCGAACTCTATTACCTGGCCAACTTCCGCAAGGCTCTCGATTGGCTCGGCGTCCATCACCGCGATTTGATGGACGATGCCGAGCTCGCCTTCATCGTGGATTTTCTCCAGCTGCCATTGCCCGCCCAGGCGCTATTGGTGCGCCTGGTGATGCGCAAGGGCGTGCACTTTCGCGTCAGCAAACTGCGCTATGCAGAGATCGGCGAAATCCAGAGTGCGGCTGCACCGTTGCTGCTGCTGGGCTGGCTGATTGACTGCGCGGCTGTAAGTTTCGACGAGTTGGGCGCCCTGCTGCTCAAGGACGAACTGGCCACGCATTTCGCCAGCGACCTACCAGGCGGCAACCTGAAGAAAAGCGAGTTGCTCGACTACCTGCGCGAGCTGCATGCCGAACCGCGCAGCCTGGCCGACTGGTGCCCGCAGTTGGAGGAGCGTCTGCTGAGCCTGACCATCGGCCCGCTGTGCGACCGCCTGCGCCTGATGTTCTTCGGCAACCTGGCGCAGGACTGGTCGGAGTTCGTACTGGCCGACCTGGGCATCTTCCGCTACGAGCAGGTACCAATCACGCCGGGGTCGCGCGGCTTTCGCCACCGCCAGGATGTGGGCGACTACCTGCACCTGCGCGCCTGCCGCGAGGCTTTCGAGACCGGCATGACGGTCACCGAAGTGCTGCAGCAGCTTGGTGATTTTTCCAGCGACAGCGCGCATATCGGCGAGCGCCACCAGCGCCTGCTGCTGCAATTGGCGCAGCATCTGGAGCGCGCTGGCGAGCTGGACTCGGCGCTGGCGCTATACCGCGACACCCGCGCGGTCGGCTCGCGGCAACGGCAGATTCGCGTGCTGGAGCGACTGAATCGGGATACCGAAGCGCTGACCCTGGCCGAGCAGGTGATCGCAGCGCCGCACAACGCCGAAGAGGCGCAACTGGCCGAACGGGCACGCACCCGCCTGCGCAAACGCCTTGGCCTGCCACCTGCGGCCAAGGCGGCGAAATTGATCGAGGATCGCCTCGACCTGCGCCTGCCGCGCGCCGCCAGCGTCGAGCTGGCCGTGGCCATGCACCTGGCCAAGCCGGACGCGCCCGTGCATTACGTGGAGAACACACTGATCTGCGGTCTGTTCGGCCTGCTCTGCTGGGAAGCGATCTTCGCCCCGCTGCCTGGCGCCTTCTTCCACCCCTTCCACACCGGCCCGGTGGATCTGCACCGCGCCGACTTCCATGCCCGTCGCAGCGAGCTGTTCGCCGCCTGCCTGGCGCGCCTGGACGACGGCAGCTATATCGAGGCCATACGCCGTACCCACGCCGAGAAATTCGGCATCCAGTCACCCTTCGTGTTCTGGGGGCTGCTCGACGCCGAACGCCTGGAGCAGGCCCTGATCTGCCTGCCGCCCGCGCACCTTGCCGCCTGGTTCCGCCGCCTGTTGGCCGATATCCGCGAGAACCGCGCGGGCATGCCCGACCTGATCCAGTTCTGGCCCAGTGAGGCGCGCTACCGGATGATCGAGGTGAAAGGCCCCGGCGACCGCCTGCAGAACAACCAGAAACGCTGGCTGGCGTTCTGCGCCGAGCACAGCATGCCGGTCAGCGTCTGCTACGTGGAGTGGGACGATTGAGCCTGCGCATCGCCGTGCGCGAGCTATGCGAGTTCACCGCGAAGGAAGGTGACCTCGACCTGCGCTTCACCCCCTCGCCCACCGCCGCCGAAGGTATGGCCGGACACGCCACCGTGGTGGCGCGGCGCGGCCCGGATTACGTCTCCGAGCTTCCCCTGATCGGCGAGTTCGAAGGGCTGACGGTCAGTGGCCGCGCCGATGGTTTCGACCCCGAGTTTCGCCTGCTGGAAGAGATCAAGACCCACCGTGGCGACATCTCGCGCATCCCCGCCAACCACCGCCTGCTGCACTGGGCGCAGGTGAAGATCTACGGCTGGCTGCTGTGTCAGGAACTGGGCTTCGAGGAACTGGATCTGGCGGTGGTCTACTTCAACGTCATCACCCAGCAGGAAACGGTATTCCGCGAGCGCCACAGCGCGGCGTCCCTGGGTGAGTTCTTCGCCCTGCACTGCCGCCGCTACATCCATTGGGCGCGCCAGGAGCAGGCACATCAGCACGCACGCAACCAGGCGCTGGAGAAACTGAGCTTCCCCTACGGCGAATTCCGCCATGGCCAACGGCAACTGGCCGAGGCCGTGTACCGCGCCGCGCGTGACGGCCATTACCTGCTCGCGCAGGCCACCACCGGCATCGGCAAGACCCTCGGCACCCTGTTTCCGCAGCTCAAGGCCATGCCCGGCCAGCAGCTCGACCGCCTGTTCTTCCTCAGCGCCAAGACGCCGGGCCGGCGCCTGGCACTGGATGCCCTGCAACGCCTGCGCGAACCGGAGACGCCGTTGCGCGTGCTGGAACACGTCGCTCGCGACAAGGCCTGCGAACACCCGAGCAAGGCCTGCCACGGCGACTCCTGCCCGCTGGCCAAGGGATTCTACGACCGCCTGCCTGCGGCACGCAGCGCGGCACTGAAAGAACGCTGGCTGGATCAACGAGCGGTGCGCAATATCGCCATCGCCCATGGCGTGTGCCCATACTACCTGAGCCAGGAGCTGTGCCGCTGGAGCGACGTGGTGGTGTGCGACTACAACTACTACTTCGACCTCGGCGCCCTGCTGCACAGCCTTACCCTGATCAACCAGTGGCGCGTCTGCCTGCTGGTGGACGAGGCGCACAACCTGGTGGAGCGCGGGCGCGGCATGTACAGCGCCGAGCTGGATCAGGCGCGCTTCAAGGCCATGTGCCGCGACGCGCCAAAACGCCTGAAGAGCGTACTGGAACGGGTCGACCGCCACTGGGATCAACTGCACCGCGAGCAAGAGGTGCCCTATCAGGTCTACCCGCTGGCGCCGGACTTGCTGCTCGCCGCGCTGGGCAAGGCGGTCAGCGCCATCACCGACCTGCTCACCGATCAGCCCGAAGGCAATGGCGGCGAGCTGCTCAGTTTCTATCTGGACGCCATGCTGTTCTGCCGCCTGGCGGAAAGCTTCGGCCCGCACTCGCTGTTCGATATCAACCGCGATGAGGCCGGCAACGGGCGCAGCTACTCTACCCTGTGCATCCGCAATATCCTCCCCGCGCCCTTCCTCGGCCCGCGCTTCGAGGACGCCCACAGCGCCACACTGTTCTCCGCCACCCTCAGCCCCAGCCACTACTACCTCGACCTGCTCGGCCTGCCGGAAGAGACCCAGTGCCTGGACGTGGCCTCGCCGTTCAGTGCCGAACAACTGCACGTACAGGTGGTGCGCAACCTGTCGACCCGCTACCAGCACCGCGACGCCTCGCTGGCGCCGATCTGCCAATTGATGGCGCGCCAGTACGCCGAACGCCCCGGCAACTACCTGGCCTTCTTCAGCAGTTATCAATATCTGGAACAGGTGCTGCAAGAGCTACGCCGCGATCACCCGCAGATTCCGGTATGGACACAATCCCGGCAGATGGACGAAGCGGCGCGCCAGGGCTTTATCGAACGCTTCCAGATCGGCGGGCGCGGCATCGGCTTCGCTGTGCTTGGCGGCGTGTTTGGCGAAGGGGTGGATCTGCCCGGTGAACGCCTGATCGGCGCTTTCGTCGCCACCCTCGGCCTGGCCCAGCTCAACCCGATCAACGAGGAAATCCGCCAGCGCATGTACACCCTGTTCGGCAACGGCTACGACTACACCTACCTCTACCCCGGCCTGCAAAAGGTCGTGCAGGCCGCCGGCCGGGTGATCCGCACGCCCGAAGACCAGGGCGTGCTCTACCTGATCGACGACCGCTTCGCCCGCCCGGAAGTCCGCCGCCTGCTGCCAACATGGTGGCAGGTCGAACTGCTGCGTTTGCCAATGCAAGCACCCGTACTGGAACCGTAAATCGACCTGGGGGATGGAACTATCCGCGATAATTGCGGCCTGTTGATCGATGCCCTGATGGGCCGATATCACCCGTTAGAGAAATCCAGCCTGTCACGGAACACATACTTACTGGGTTCGACGCATTCGCCGCACGGCTTATTTTCGCCACCGTGATAACCACGCCAGCTTGAGCCAAGACTCAAATCGCCCGGCTCGCTGGAACGAACTAGCGATCTCACCACCAAGCATTAAAGCGATACAACAATGGACCCACAAAAAATCGCAAATGAATACCTATCAGCAATAGGCACCGGAATCAGATTCATCATAACCCTGGTCATCTCTGCATTTATCGCCGAGACAATCACAAGATCCCTCGAGACCGATAATTTCTTCGCCTACGCACTGATATTATTTTGCGTGGTCATCGCCATATACGCTGCCATTGATTTCTGCTTAAAAAAACGAAAGTCAAGAGAAGCCAAACCCGCACCGCGAGGGGGTTATGACTGACAGTTGACCATGGATCGCATCATTCGCCTCGCCAATCAAACATGAAGCTTTTCTAGAAAAGCCAAGCTCACGGCACTATTCGCGCCTACTGGACCACTGCAAGAAGTTAGTCTTAGTCGCGGGTGGGCCGAAGCGCTCTTGAAAGTTGCTGAACGCTATGACGAGGTGGAAGCGCTTCTGTGATAAAGGGTTACGGCAGGTTCGAATCGTTCGTTTCACTTACAGGGATGGGCTAAGGCCTACCCTACAGGGATTAAGGTGTAATCAGCGTCCAGTGTTAATCCACGTGGAGAGAGATATGTTTGATCACTTGGGCATTGGCGTCACCAGCTTGGCCGAAAGCAAGTCCTTTTTTCTGAAGGCATTGCAACCGCTGGGCGTGACCATCGCCATGGAAGGACCTTCAGGCATCGGAATCGGACGCAACGGCAAGCCGTCGCTCTGGCTCTCCGAATCGCCCGAAAGGCCCGCTCATCTTCACATCGCCATCACGGCCCAGAGCCGCACGGAAGTGGATGAGTTCTATGCAGCCGCGCTGGCCGCTGGCGGAAAGGACAACGGTCCACCCGGGCTGCGTCCGCACTACCACGCGAACTACTACGGCGCGTTCGTCATTGGTCCGGACGGGCACAACATCGAAGCGGTTTGCCATCTGCCGGCCTAGGTTTTGTACGAAAGTCGTCGAGTTCAGGCACTTTTCATACAGCGCCCAGAGCCATCCGACCAAGACAAGCGCTTCGAGAGTTCGCCACACTTCATTGTTTACAATCCAGATCAGGAGCTGTAACCGCTAAAAGCCGTTCAAAGTCGCCGCCATTTCATGGCGCGGCATTACTCGGCCATCAGGCACACATCACAAGGATATGACATGAGCGACAATGCAAAACTAAAGGGATTGGGTGGCTGGTTGATCTTGGTAGGACTTGGTCTGATCATCACCCCGCTCAGAATTTCCATCACGTACGGACCGATGTTCTATTCGGTTTTCACTGATGGAACCTTCGGAATACTCACGACTCCCGGCACCGAGCATTACCACTGGCTCTGGGGACCGCTGCTGGTTTTCGAAGCCCTCTTCAACTCATTGATGTTGCTAGCCTCCGTGCTCCTGCTTTATCTGTTCTTCACAAAACACTATCTCTTCCCCAAGGTATTCATCGCCACAATCGCTATTTCCCTGATCTTCATTCCTTTTGATGCCTGGTTAGGTTCACTTATCCTTACCGACCAGCCTGTGTTCGATCCGGATACAACCAAGGAATTCGCACGAACCTTGTTCAGCGCGGTGGTGTGGGTGCCTTACATGCTCGTCTCGAAAAGAGTAGAGGCGACCTTTGTGGAAAACATGCCCAACGCACAGTAGTGCCCATCCACAGGGCCGCTACGTAGGTAACGTCAGACGTACTTCCACACCATCTTCGACATTGCCGATATGCAGCTCGCCGCCATGCAACTCGGCGACTTCCTGCACGAAGTTCAGGCCCAGGCCAGTGCTTTTGCGGCCGCCATTGGGGCGCGGCAGCGAGTAGAAGCGTTCGGTCAGGCGCGCCAGGGCGTAGTCGGGGATGGCTTCGCCCTGGTTGAACAGACATAACACGATACGCTCGCCCTGGCGTTCGGCGACAATGCAGATGCGTCCGCCAGGTGGGGTGAAGTCGAGGGCGTTGTCCAGCAGATTGGCCAGCGCCTGACGTAGCAGGAATCGTTCGCCGCGCAGACTGAGGCCAGTTGGCAGCGTCCGCTCAATCTGCAGACCTGCAGCGGCAATGCGTACCTGCTGCGCCTGCAGCAGTTCGTCTACCAGTGGCACCAGCGGCACCGCCACGCGTTCCTCAAGGCCCTGGCGCTGCTCCACCTGAGCCAGGTGCAGCAAGCGTTCGATGAGGTTCTGCAGACGTGCGCTTTCCTGCTGGATATTGGCCACGAAGCGCTGGCGCTGTTCGGTGGGCATGTCGCCGTCGAGTAGCTCAGCAGCGCCACGGATGGCGGCCAGTGGGCTCTTCAGTTCGTGGGTCAGGGTGTGTACGTAGCGCTCGACGTAGGCCTTGCCCTCCAGCTCGGTGCGCATGCGCTCGACCGCCTGGGCCAGTTGCGCGAGTTCGCCGCCACGTACCTTCGGTGCCTCGGCGCGCCGGCCTTCGCTGACCGCCTGGGCGTAGCGGGTGAGCTTGCCCAGGGCAGCGCTCAGCCACCAGGACAGCGCCGCGCCGATCAGCAGGCCAAGACCGATCAGCCCGGCACCGAGCCAGCTCAGACGGTTCTGCGAACGTTCGATATAGGGCAGCAGGGTGCGGTTGGGTTTGGCCACCGAAACCACACCGATGATCCGCTCGCCGTCTCTGATCGGCGCTGCCACGTACATCACCGAAGAATCCGGATCGTCCGCAACCTCGCGGGTCGAGCGGGCGCCGTACTGGCCGCGCAAGGTCAGCAGCACGTCGTTCCAGCGCGAGTAGTCCTGGCCCACTGCCAAGCCGGTGGAGTCGAGCAGAACGATGCCCTGGGCATCGGTGACGTAGATGCGGTGGTTGACCTCGGCCTTGGTCACGCCCCAGATGCTCGCCTGCGGCTGACGCCGGCCATAGGCCTCCAGCGCCTCGTGCAGGCGACCCTGGCCGAGGGTGCCGGACTTGACGTCGTCGCGCAGGATCTCGGCCAGCAGGTTGGCGGTATCGACCAGGGTTTCCTCGGTGCTCTGACGCACGCCGGGGCGGATCTCGTCCATCACCGTGCTCAGCACGAACCAGCCGGCCAGACCGACGAAAAGGAAGTAGACAAGAAAGATGCGTACGCCCAACGGCATGGTAAGAGCCTCTAGATGTCTGGCTCGTAGCTATAGCCGAGCCCGCGATGGGTCTGGATCGGTTCTTCACTCGGGGCGATGGCGCGCAATTTGGCCCGCAGGCTCTTGATATGGCTGTCGATGTTGCGTTCGTAGCCGGCTTCGCTGGCAACACCGAGGGCATCGAGCAACTGCTCGCGCGAATAGACTCGGCGTGGCTGACCGAGCAGTGTGCGCAGCAGGCGAAATTCGTGGCGGGTCAGGCTCAGGGCCTGGCCGTGGTAGTGAATGCGAAAAGCGGCATCGTCGATCTGAAAGATGCTCGGCGCGCTGACTGCCTGCGCTTCGCGCGGCGCCACGCGCTTGAGGATGGCCTTGACCCTGGCGGCTACTTCACGCGGGCTGAAAGGTTTGACCACATAGTCATCGGCGCCGATTTCCAGCCCGACCACACGGTCGATTTCCTCGCTGCGCGCGGTCAGGAAGATCACCGGCACCTCGGAGAAACGGCGCAGGCGCTTGCACACTTCGAATCCGCTGATATCGGGCAGGCCGACATCGAGAATGGCCAGGTCGAAGGCGCCGCTTTCCAGCAGCGTCAGCGCCTCGCTGCCGAGGCTCGACCAATGCGTGACGAAGCCTTCGGCCTGCAGGGCATAGACCAGCGTATCGGCAATCGCGGCTTCGTCTTCGACTATGAGTATCTGCGGCATCGGGCGTCCTGCACCTGTGGGGCGACGGCGGCAGACTGCCGGGGGTTGGATCATGCGTCAAGCGGGCTATAGCGTAGGGCGGGTGCAGCCCGCCAAAGGTGGCTGGCGGGTTGCACCTGTCCTACGCGACAAGTACCGCTGCGACTGCATGGATGCAGGAGGTAGAACGAAGCAGGATGCCAGAGTCGAAAGCGCCTCCCACGAGGTTTTCGCTCAGGGAATCTCGCCGCGAATGTACTGCTCCAGCTGACGGATCAGGTCGGCCTGCTCGGCGATGGTTTCCTTGACCAGGTCGCCAATGGACAGCAGGCCGATCAGCTCGCCCTCGGCCAGTACCGGCAGGTGGCGCAGGCGGCGCTCGGTCATCAGTTCCATGCAGTACTGAAGGTTGTCGCGCGGACCGACGCTGATTACCTCGCGAGTCATGATTTCACTGATTTTGGCGTCGAGCATGGAGGGGTCAGCCAACGCTACCTTGCGCACGTAATCACGCTCGCTGACGATGCCGACCAGGCGCCCGCCGGAGAGCACCACCAGCGCTCCGATCCCCTTCTCGGCGAGGATGCGCAAGCCGTCGCGCAGCGAATCCTCACTGTCGACGCTGTAAACGGAGGTGTGGGCTTTGCTGCGAATAACTTCTGCGACGGTTTTCATGCGGGCGGCTCCTTTCGTTGTTATCCGTTTTTAGCAGAGTTGGCCGCCGCGGTCAGCTCAGTCGAGGCTGAATCGTCCGGTATTGTGCGCCAGCCCTTCGCTGCCCCTGCGCAATTGCTCGGCGGCACTGCTGACCGCCTGGGCGCCATCAAGCAGTTGCCCGGCGGCCTGATCGACCTGCTGGATATTGCCGCTGACCTCGTCGGCCGTGGCCGCCTGCTGCTCGGCAGCGGTGGCGATCTGCGCCAATCGGTCGCTGACGCGCTGTACCGAGTCGACGATGTTCTGCAGCTCGTCGCCCATGGCCAGCACGCTGCCGATATCGCCATCGGCCTGGCTGCAGGCGTCTTCCATCAGGGTGACCGACTGACCAACCACCCTTTGCAGATTCTCCACGGTCTGGGCGATTTCCTGGGTCGAGTCCTGAGTACGCTTGGACAGCGAGCGCACTTCGTCGGCGACCACGGCGAAGCCGCGCCCGGCCTCGCCTGCGCGTGCAGCTTCGATGGCGGCATTGAGCGCCAGCAGGTTGGTCTGCTCGGCAATGCCCTTGATCACCTCGACCACGCGGTTGATCTGCTGGGTCTGTTCGCGCAGCTGTTGCAACGCCTCGGCACTATCGCCGAGACGGCTGCTGAGATGACGCATGCTGGCGCTGGTGCGCTCGCTGCGCTGGTTGCTGCTGAGCGCCACCTCGCGGGTCTGCTGCGCTTCCAGGGCGGCCTGTTCGCAACTTTGCGCGACGCTCTGCGCGGTCGCCGCCATCTGCGTGGCCGCGGTGGCGATCTGGCTCATCTGCGCCTGTTGCTGCTCGACGGCGTCCAGCGTGTCACGCGCCTGGCCACCCAGCAGTTGCACCGTGCTTTCCAGCTGCTGGCTTTCGCGGTTGACCCCCTGTAGCGAGTCGCGCATCTGCTCGACCGCAGTATTCAGCGCCTGGGCGATGGCGGCGAGATCATCACGGCCATTGACCTCCATGCGCACGCGCAGATCGCCGTCACGCAGACCGCGCGCCGCATCGATGATGTTGCTGGTGCTGATGCGGATCGAGGCATTCAGGCACATCAGCACGTACATCGCCAGCAGGGTCAGAATGCTGAAAGCACCGATCACCTCGATCATCGATTGCAGTGCCTGTTGCCGATAGTCGCCGAGGCTGGCGCTGAACTGCTGGTAGACCGCCTGCTGCAGAGCCTGCAACTGGCCTTCAAGTACTTCGACACGTTGCACGAACTGCTCGGGAGTCAGCGCCATGGGGCTGGCCTCGAACATGTCGCGGTCGATCTGCGCGAGGAAGTCGTCGAACGCCTTGAGCGACGCGTCGAACGGGGCACTCAGCTGGCGCATGGCCTGCGGTGCTTCGCGCGACAGGGTGATTTGCGCCTTGACCAGCTGCGCACGCTGCTCGTCCAGGCTGCGGCGCAGGTCGCGGATCAGCACACGGCTCTGCAGGGTGAAATGCTGCGAGACCACGGCGCCATGGCCTTGCGCCGCAAAGGTGCCGAGCTGCTCGAGCAGCCGCGGCATGATGTAGGTGATCTGCTCCATCATCAGGTAGGTGTCGAGGCGCGGATCGAGAATCAGGGTGCTGTCGGTGGCCACCTGCTCGCGCAGGGCGATCAGGTAAAGCAGTGCCTTCTGGTACCGCTCCAAGGCATCGGGCAGCGCCACCTTGGCCAGACCGGCCGCACGCAGGCCGTCACGCTCGCCCAGCAGGGCCTGGAAGTGTTGTCGCGCCTGATCGCTGACCAGGCTGCTCTGCAGCGGTTCGGCGGCCTGCTGCAATGCTTCGTCGAGCTGCGCCTCACGCTGCTGCAGCAGGCCCTCGGCAGACTTGTCGGTCCCCTTCCAGCGCGCCAGGAGGGTGCGTTGGGCGATCAGCTCCTGTTGCACGCGCGCCATGCGCTCCAGCGCTTGTGCGCCTTCCACTTCGTAGTCGATCGATTGCAGGCGTGACAGGTAGTCACTGCCGATGATCCACAACGCGTATCCGAGCGGAAGCGCGAACAACAGAAACACCAGCTGGAATTTGTGGGCAAAACTGAAACGCTGTAGCAGCCGTACACCCGGCTTGAGTACTCCCGTCATAGCGACACCTCAGCGACCTAAAGGGCCTACAGGCCTGGCAAGGAATTGCACTTAGCAAAAAGCAGGCCCGCCGCCCCTTTTGGGCAGCTAGTCGTTACGGGGCACTCTTAAGGAGTGTAATGGCCAATGACTATCAGCCTTTTCTGAAATGCGACAATTTGCTCAGCATTGCGGACGATCGCGGGTGTAACGCTCCGCCGGGTTCACGGCCGCACCAAGATCGCGCATGGCGCTGGCACCGATCAGCAGCGGGTAGCTGAACGTGCTGCGGTCGGTCAGGTTGACCTCGATGGTGCGCTCCTCTTCACCCAGGCAGATCGGCATCTCGATCACCGGGCGTTGCGAGTAGGCGACTTCCTGAGCCTCGGCATCGCTCTCTTCGGCGCGCTTCTTGATCTCGGCGATGCGCACCAGCGGATGCTCGTAAACCGTATCTTCGGCACCCTCTACAGCCAGGCGGAAACGCACCCAGTCTTCGCCATCGCGCTTGAACGGCTCAATGTCCTTGGCCGATAGCGAGGCGGTCATAGCACCGGTATCCATCTTGGCTTTGAGGGTCTGGCCGAGGGCGGGGAGCTTGATCAGCTCGTAGCGGCCGTAGAGATCGGGTTGCTGGTTGGCCATGGTCGGCAGGCTGATTGCAGCGGCCAGCAGAAACAGGGCGTATTTCAAGGTCGGCACTCCTGTGCAATGGAAGTCCCGTTATCCGACTACCCCTGCCCCGCGGTGTTCCCCGACAAGGATGACAAAGCGTTACCGCCGTGCTCGCGGCTGAGGCATGCCACTCCAGAGTTCGTCCAGATGCTCGAAACCCCAAGCAGCTGCCGACTCGCGCCCGACGATGCGGTCCTGAGCGTTCGCCTTGCTCAGGTCGATGAGCACCGGTGGAATCTGCACCTTGGATTTGGCGAGGAAGAAAGCCTTGACCTTCGGCACCAGCAGCGACTTGGCATTCTGCTCCAGCACGACCGCCAGACGTCCGCTTTCCAGACGCACCAGCGCACCAACCGGGTAGATACCGACGGTCTTGACGAAGGCCTGGAACACCTCCTCATCGAAATGCCCTTTCCACTCGGCCATCTTGCGGATCGACTCGGCCGGGTCCCAGCCCTGCTTGTAGGGACGATTGGAGGTGATGGCGTCATAAACGTCGCAGACCGCGCCCATTCTGGCGAACAGGCTGATCTGCTCGCCCTGCAGGCCATGCGGGTAGCCGCTACCGTCGACCTTCTCGTGGTGATGCAGGCAGACGTCCAGCACCAGGGCGCTGACCTGCTTGCCGGCCAGGAGGATCTTGCCACCGGCCTCGGGATGGCGGCGCACCGCCGAAAACTCTGCGTCACTGAGTTTGCCGGGCTTGTTCAGCACGTCCTGATCGATAGCCATCTTGCCTACGTCATGCAGCAGCCCGGCGAGGCCTGCCTCGCGTACTGCCCCCTCGCCCAGACCAAGCTGCCGTGCGAGGGCGATCATCAGTGCGCAGACCGCCACCGAGTGCATGTAGGTGTATTCGTCGGCATGCTTGAGTCGCGCCAGGCTGATCAAGGCATTGGGGTGGCGCATCACCGAATCGGAGATTTCCTCCACCAGCGACTCGGCCTGCTCGAAATTCAGCGCCTTGCCCATGCGCGCATCGCCGAACATGCTCAGCACCGCCTGCTTGGAGCGGGCGCAGAGCTTGGCGGCGCGCTCCAATTCGGCATCCATCGATGCACTCAGCGCGGTGCTACGAGGCTGCACCGCTGCCATCAGCGTGGCCTCGACCTCCTTCTGCGCCTCTGCCTCGGTGCTGACAACGGCACCGGCCTCGACATCCAGGCCCTTGCTGACGTCGATCCACAACTCTCCGATGCTGCTGGCGCGGATACGCTGCAGATCCTGTGGTGAATTGAGAAGAAATTTTGACTTCCAGAATGGATGGTCCATCCATGATCCGCAAAACTCCTGGACATACATACCGATACGCAGATCGGCTACCGCAATGCGTTTCAACATCGAGATAATCCAGAGCAAGTTGGCGGGACAGCTCGAGCGCGACACCTCGGAATCGTCGAACAATCCCCTTACGTTCCACACTGATCAGCATCAAGGTTTCCGCACCAAATGGCTATAGGCCACCAGGCGTAATTTTGAGCCAGATTCTTCTGGTGCTTATGATGGCTGACCTGCGCCCGCCAAGGAGTTGATATGCGTCCCCTGCTGACTGGCCTACTCAATATAGTCCTGCTGCTAAGCAACACCCTGCTGCTGATCGGCCCGCTGCTGCTGATTGCTCTGGCCAAGTTCGTGTTGCCAGGCCAGGCGGCGCGCGATACCTGCTCGCGGGGCGTGATGTGGGTAGCCGAATTCTGGGCGGAGAACTGCAAACGCATTTTCGCCCTTCTCACCCCGACGCAATGGGATATCCGCGGCAATGCCGAGCTGCGCAACGACCGCTCCTATCTGGTGATCAGCAATCACCAGTCCTGGGTCGATATCCCGGCGCTGGTACAGGCCTTCAACCGCAAGACGCCCTATTTCAAGTTCTTCCTCAAGCAGCAACTGATCTGGGTGCCTTTTCTCGGCTTGGCCTTCTGGGCGCTCGACTATCCCTTCATGAAGCGCTACTCCAAGGCATTCCTGCAGAAGAACCCGCATATGAAGGGCAAGGATCTGGAGATCACGAGGGCCGCCTGCGAGAAGTTCAAGCGCCTGCCAGTGACGGTGGTCAACTATCTGGAGGGCACGCGCTTCACTCCGGCCAAACAGGCGCAGCAGCAATCGCCCTACCGCCACCTGCTCAAGCCCAAGGCCGGCGGTGTGGCATTCGTACTCGCTACATTGGGTGAGCAGATCGATGCCGTGCTGGACGTCACGCTGGTCTATCCCGGCAAGCAGGTGCCGGGCTTCTGGGCGCTGCTCAGCGGCCAGGTGCCGAAGGTGATCATGGATATCCAGACGCTCGAACTAGACCCGGCGCTGTATCAGGGCGACTACGAGAACGACCCGGCTTTCCGCCAGCAGGTGCAGGATTGGGTTTCGAACCTCTGGCTGGCCAAGGACAAACGCATCGAAAAGTTGCGCAGCGAAAACCACGGCTGACTGGCGACTGCGTGCAGGTCGCGTTCGGTTTTCCGAATGCGCCACTGCGAGATAGTCGGAAGAGCGAACGGGCGATGATCAAAGTCTTTTGGATAAATCAAAGTAACCCGATAAAAATCAATTACTTAAACAAAACCCGAACACCTCGAAAGTACTGGCACACAACCTGCTCAAGTCACTGCAGGAATGCAGTAGACCTTCCCTAAGCAAAGTGACATTGCGTGCCATCACAACAACAACATCGAGGACTCGATTCATGCGTACCTTCCACCGTGTACTGAGCGTGGCCATTGCCGCCGCCTTCCTTTCCACTCCGGTGATCGCCGAGGAACTGACCGGTACCCTGAAGAAGATCAAGGACAGCGGCACCATCACCCTGGGCCACCGTGACTCGTCCATCCCCTTCTCCTACTTCGGCGACAACTCGCGCCAGCCGATCGGCTACTCCCATGACCTGCAACTCAAAGTGGTCGAGGCGATCAAGCAGGAGCTGGGCATGCCGGATCTGAAGGTACGCTACAACCTGGTCACGTCGCAGACCCGCATTCCGCTGGTGCAGAACGGCACCGTGGACCTGGAGTGCGGCTCCACCACCAACAACATCGAGCGTCAGCAGCAGGTCGATTTCTCCGTTGGCATCTTCGAAGTGGGCACCCGCCTGCTGGCCAAGAAGAGCAGTGGCATCAACGATTTCGACGACCTCAAGGGCAAGAACGTGGTGACCACCGCCGGCACCACCTCCGAACGCCTGATCAAGGCAATGAACGCCGAGAAGAAAATGGGCATGAACGTGATCTCTGCCAAGGATCACGGCGAGTCCTTCCTGATGCTCGAATCCAACCGCGCCGTCGCCTTCATGATGGACGACGCCCTGCTCGCCGGCGAAATGGCCAAGGCCAAGAAGCCGGATGACTGGGCTGTGGTCGGCACCCCGCAATCCTTCGAGATCTACGGCTGCATGGTGCGCAAGGGTGACACCGGCTTCAAGCAAGTGGTCGACAAGGCCATCAGCGCCACCTTCGCCTCCGGCGAGATCAACGACATCTACACCAAGTGGTTCCAGCAGCCCGTCCCACCGAAGGGCCTGAACCTGAATTTCCCCATGAGCGACGAGCTGAAGAAGCTGATCGCCAACCCGACCGACAAATCCGCAGAACAGATTTGACGGTGATGCGCCGCCACGCTCACGAGGCGTGACGGCGCGGGGACTCCGGGGAAGCCAACGGCTTCCCCAACCTAATTCCTGACGAAGCCGAGCCCTCCGCTGGACGGAGACGGGCAGGTGCTGCCTGCGTTTCACGCTTCGCCAACATAGCCGTACCCGGGTCGCGCAGCGACGACGCGCAGCAGATCCTGTCCTCACAAGAGGGGAAACCGTAATGAATTACAACTGGGACTGGGGTATCTACTTCAAGTCCACCGGCATCGGCAGCGAAACCTACCTGGACTGGTTTATCACCGGCCTGGGCTGGACCATCGCCATCGCCCTGGCTGGCTGGATCATCGCCCTGGCGCTGGGCTCGCTGCTCGGCGTGATGCGGACCCTGCCGAACCGCTGGCTGTCCGGCCTGGCCACCGCCTACGTGGAAATCTTCCGCAACGTGCCGCTGCTGGTGCAGCTGTTCCTCTGGTACTTCCTGGTGCCCGACCTGCTGCCCGAACCACTGGAGCTGTGGTTCAAGCAGGATCTCAACCCGGCCACCTCGGCCTACCTGTCGGTGGTGGTGTGCCTTGGCCTGTTCACCGCAGCGCGAGTCTGCGAACAGGTACGCACCGGTATCGAGGCGCTGCCCAAGGGCCAGACCGCCGCGGCCTACGCCATGGGTTTTCGCTTGCCGCAGATCTACACCAACGTGCTGTTGCCACAGGCCTACCGCATCATCATCCCACCGCTTACCAGCGAGTTCCTCAACATCTTCAAGAACTCCTCGGTAGCGTCGCTGATCGGCCTGATGGAACTGCTGGCGCAGACCAAGCAGACCGCCGAGTTCAGCGCCAACCTGTTCGAAGCCTTCACCCTGGCCACGCTGATCTACTTCACCCTGAACATGAGCCTGATGATGATCATGCTCATGATCGAGAAGAAGGTCGCCGTACCCGGCCTGATTTCGGTAGGGGGTAAATGATGGACTTCTCATCGATCATCCCCGCACTGCCGGGCCTGTGGGACGGCATGCTGGTCACCTTGCAGCTTATGGTGCTGGGCGTGCTCGGCGGCGTGGTGCTGGGCACCCTGCTGGCGCTGATGCGCCTGTCGCACAGCAAGCTGCTGTCGAACATCGCCGCGACCTACGTCAACTACTTCCGCTCGATCCCGTTGCTGCTGGTGATCACCTGGTTCTACTTCGCGGTGCCGTTCATCCTGCGCTGGATCACCGGCGAGGACACCCCGGTGGGTGCGTTCAGTTCGTGCCTGGTGGCCTTCGTGATGTTCGAGGCGGCGTACTTCTGCGAGATCGTCCGCGCCGGCATCCAGGCCATCCCCAAGGGCCAGATGGGCGCCGCCTCGGCCCTGGGCATGACCTACGGGCAAAGCATGCGCCTGATCATCCTGCCGCAGGCGTTCCGCAAGATGACACCGTTGCTGCTGCAGCAGAGCATCATCCTCTTTCAGGACACCTCGCTGGTGTACACCGTGGGCCTGATGGACTTCCTCAACGCCGCTCGCTCGCGTGGCGACATCATCGGCCAGCCCCATGAGTTTCTGATTTTCGCCGGCCTGGTCTACTTCACCGTCAGCTTCGCCGCCTCGCGCCTGGTCAAGCTCCTGCAAAAAAGGTTAGCCGTATGATTTCCATCCAGAACGTCAACAAGTGGTACGGGGACTTCCAGGTGCTGACCAATTGCAGCACCGAGGTGAAGAAGGGCGAAGTGGTCGTGGTGTGCGGGCCGTCCGGTTCGGGCAAGTCGACCCTGATCAAGTGCGTCAACGCGCTCGAGCCCTTCCAGCAGGGTGACATCAACGTCGACGGCACTTCCATTGCCGACAAGAAGACCAACCTGCCCAAGCTGCGCTCGCGCGTCGGCATGGTGTTCCAGCACTTCGAGCTGTTCCCGCATCTGACCATCACCGAGAACCTGACCATCGCGCAGATCAAGGTGCTCGGCCGCAGCAAGGAAGAAGCCACCAAGAAGGGGCTGGCCCTGCTCGACCGCGTCGGCCTGGCCGCCCATGCGCACAAGCACCCGGGTCAGCTCTCCGGTGGTCAGCAACAGCGCGTCGCCATTGCCCGTGCCCTGGCCATGGACCCGGTGGTGATGCTGTTCGATGAACCGACCTCGGCGCTCGACCCGGAGATGGTCAACGAAGTGCTCGACGTCATGGTGCAGCTGGCTCACGAAGGCATGACCATGATGTGCGTAACCCACGAGATGGGCTTCGCCCGCAAGGTCGCCGACCGGGTGATCTTCATGGACGCCGGGCAGATCGTCGAGGACTGCCCGAAGGAGGAGTTCTTTGGCGACATCAACGCCCGCTCCGAGCGCGCCCAGCAGTTCCTGGCGAAGATCCTCCAGCACTGACCTGTCGCGCCTGACGTAGCCCGGATGCAATCCGGGGATGACCGCTCACGGCTTCCCGGATTGCATCCGGGCTACACATCCACATATCTGGCCAGCCTGGGGAGGACTATGATGCAATGCCTGCCCGCCCCTTCTCGCGCCGATCTGACCGTGAAACCGCGCCTGCTCCGCCACCTGTCGCTGATTCTGCTGTTCCTGCTGCTGGTGCTTGGCTGCGGTTACGCCGGCTATCACATCAGCGATCGCGCCGGTATCCGTGCGCTGGCCGAGAACGGTGAGCGCCAGCTGGAGCTCAACGCTCGCGCCGTCGAAAGTGAAATCACCAAATACACCTACCTGCCCAGCCTGCTGGAGCTGGAAGGCAACGTCTCGCGCCTGCTGCTGGCGCCCACGGCCTACCGTCGTCATCACGTCAACGTGTACCTGCAGGGCCTCAACGAACGCAGCGGCAGCCTGGCCATCTACGTGCTCGACCCGGACGGCCGGGTCATCGCCACCAGCAACTGGGACGAGGCCGACAGCTACCTGGGCGAAGACCTGTCGTTCCGCGCCTATTACCAGGACGCCATCAAGGGCCGCCCGGGCCGTTTCTACGGCATCGGCAGCACCACCGGCGAACCCGGTTACTACCTCGCCCATGGCCTGCGCGACGGCAAGCGCATCATCGGCGTGGCAGTGGTCAAGGTACGTCTCGACGCGCTCGAAGAGCGTTGGCAGCGTGCCCTGCTGGAAGCCTACGTCAGCGACGAGAACGGCATCATCATCCTCGCCAGCGATCCGATGGTGCGCTTGAAATCCGTGCGCCCGCTCGACGACGCCACCAAGGAGCGCCTGGCGCGCAGCCTGCAGTATCACTGGGCAGCGCTGGAAGAACTGCAGCTGTTCAACCGCTCGCCGGTGGACGACGGCATCGAACAGGTCAGCTTCGCCACCGCCGGCGTACCCGCCAACTACCTGCTACAGACCCGTCGCCTGGAAGACACGCCCTGGCACCTGACCCTGCTCAGCCCGTTGCAGGAACAGCGCAGCGCGGCCATGAGCCACGGCATGCTGGCAGCCGTGGCAGCGGCCCTGCTGGCCTTTCTGCTGATCGCCTGGAACGAGCGGCGCAAGGTCATCGCCACCCGCCTGGCCGCCCGCGAGGCGCTGCAGGCGGCCAACGACGAGCTGGAGCGCAAGATCACCGAGCGTACCGCCGACCTGCAAGCCAGCAATGAACGCCTGCAGGCCGAAGTGCGCGAGCGCCAGCAAGCCGAGACCACTCTGCGCCAAGCCCAGGACGAGCTGGTGCAGGCAGGCAAGCTGGCGGTGATCGGCCAGATGTCCACCAGCATCGCCCACGAACTGAACCAGCCGTTGGCAGCACTGCGCACACTCTCCGCCAATGCCGTGCGTTTTCTCCAGCGTGGTGCCCTGGATGTCGCCAGCAGCAACCTGCAGAACATCGCCGAGCTGGTCGATCGCATGGGCAAGATCACCGCCAGCCTGCGCGCCTTCGCCCGCCGCACCGGTGATCAGGGCGAGGCTTCGCTACAGCAGGCGGTGGACGCGGCGCTGCTGCTGTTGCACCCGCGCCTGCAGCGCACCCGCGTGCAGATCCACCAGGCGTTCGCCGAGACGCGCCTGACCATCGAGCAGATTCGCCTGGAGCAGATCCTGGTCAACCTGCTCAGTAACGCCCTGGATGCTCTGCAGGCGCAGACCGATCGGCAAATCTGGCTGAGCGGCAGCCGCGAGGCCGAGCACTACCTACTGGAGGTGCGCGACAATGGCCCTGGCATCGCCCCGGAAACCCGCGCGCATCTGTTCGAGCCATTCTTCACCACCAAACCCGGCGAACAGGGCCTGGGCCTCGGCCTGACGCTCTCCGCCAGCCTGGCCGCAGCAGCAGGCGGCAGCCTCACCGTGCGCCATCCCGAGGAAGGCGGCACCGCCTTCGTCCTCAGCCTGCCCTACCCGCGAGAGCCGCAACCATGAGCGACAGCCTCACCGTCCTGATCGTCGAAGACGACCCCCATGTGCTGCTCGGTTGCCAGCAGGCCCTGGCGCTGGAAGACATCACCAGCATTGGCGTCGGCAGCGCCGAGGAAGCCTTGGCCCAGATCGACGCTGACTTCGCCGGCATCGTCGTCAGCGATATTCGCCTGCCCGGCATCGATGGCCTGGAACTGCTCAAGCGCCTCAAGCAGCGCGACCCGAGCCTGCCGGTGGTACTGATTACCGGCCACGGCGATATCGGCATGGCGGTCGGCGCGATGCGCGATGGCGCCTACGACTTCATGGAAAAACCCTTCTCACCGGAGCGCCTGGTGGATGTCGCCCGCCGCGCCCTGGAGCAGCGTAGCCTGGCCCGCGAGGTCAACGCCCTGCGTCGCCAACTGGCCGGGCGCCAGGCGCTGGAGCAACGCATCATCGGTCGTTCGCCGGCCATGCAGCAACTACGCGAACTGATCAGTAACGTCGCCGATACCAACGCCAACGTGCTGATCGAGGGTGAAACCGGCACCGGCAAGGAACTGATCGCCCGCTGCCTGCACGACTTCAGCCGGCGCCAGCCCAAGCAGTTCGTCGCGCTGAACTGCGGTGGCCTGCCGGAAAGCCTGTTCGAGAGCGAAATATTCGGCCACGAAGCGCACGCCTTCACCGGCGCAGGCAAACGTCGCATCGGCAAGATCGAACACGCCGATGGCGGTAGCCTGTTCCTCGACGAGATCGAAAGCATGCCGATCAACCTGCAGATCAAGCTGCTGCGCGTGCTGCAGGAACACAGCCTGGAACGCCTGGGTTCGAACCAGCCGATTGCCGTGGACTGCCGGGTGATCGCCGCCACCAAGGCCGATCTCGGTGAGCTGGGCAAGCGCGGTGAATTTCGCAGCGACCTCTACTACCGCCTCAACGTGGTCACCCTGGAACTGCCACCGCTGCGCGAGCGTCGCGAGGACATCGCCCTCCTGTTCGAACACTTCCTGCAACTGGCCGCACTGCGCTTCGACCGCTCCGTACCGGAGCTCGATAGGCAGACCCTGGCCGCGCTGATGGCCCACGACTGGCCCGGCAACGTGCGCGAACTGCGCAACGTCGCCGAGCGCTTCGCCCTGGGGTTGCCGGTATTCAAGAAAAGTGGCCTGGCCGACAGCACCGGCCCCGGCTTCAACGAAGCGGTGGAAGCCTTCGAGCGCAACCTGCTGGCCGCCGCGCTGGAGCGCCACGACGGCAATCTCAGCCAGGCAGCGCAGGCACTGGGCCTGGCCAAGACCACGCTGTTCGACAAGGTGAAGAAATACGGCTTGTAGGAGCGGCTGGGCGGCATTGCGCTTCAGCCGCGAAATGCAGTAATCGCCTGTATCGCGCGCCGCATGATTCTTGCAACGAAAAAAGGGAGCCCGAAGGCTCCCAAAGAAGAAGGCGCGGACCAATGCGCCTGGCCGTAAACCTATCTGCGGCGCACGCAGCGCGCCGCCAACGCAAACACGCGTGGCCCGCAACAGCACCGGACCACGCTGCTCGGCATCACGCCGCGCTGAACATCTTGTGCGGGTCGATGACGAATTTCTTCGGCACGCCAGCGTCGAACTCGCCGTAGCCACGCGGTGCGTCGTCCAGGCTGATGACCTGTACGCCAACGATTTCCGCGATGTTGAGGCGGTCCCACATGATGGCCTGCATCAGCGCACGGTTGTACTTCATCACCGGGGTCTGGCCGGTGTGGAAGCTGTGCGACTTGGCCCAGCCGAGGCCAAAGCGGATGCTCAGGCTGCCGATCTTGGCCGCAGCGTCCACCGCGCCCGGGTCTTCGGTAACGTACAGACCGGGGATACCGATCTTGCCGGCGACGCGGGTGACCTGCATCAGTGAGTTGAGCACGGTAGCCGGAGCCTCGTGCTTGGCGCCTTCGTGGCCATGACCACGGGCCTCGAAGCCCACGCAGTCGATGGCGCAGTCGACTTCCGGCTCGCCCAGCAGCGCGGCGATCTGCTCGTGCAGCGGCGTGTCCAGCGACAGGTCGGCGATCTCGAAGCCCTGGGCCTTGGCATGCGCCAGACGGGCCGGGTTAAGGTCACCGACGATGACCACGGCAGCGCCGAGCAGACGGGCCGAGGCAGCAGCGGCCAGACCGACCGGACCGGCACCGGCGACGTAGACGGTGCTGCCCGGGCCGACGCCAGCGGTAACGGCGCCGTGATAGCCGGTGGGCAGAATGTCGGACAGGCAGGTCAGGTCACGGATCTTCTCCATGGCTTTGTCGCGATCCGGCAGCTTGAGCAGGTTGAAGTCGGCGTAAGGCACCAGCACGTACTCGGCCTGACCGCCGGTCCAGTCGCCCATGTCGACGTAGCCGTAGGCACCGCCGGCACGCGCCGGGTTGACGGTCAGGCACACGCCGGTGTGCTGCTCCTTGCAGGAACGGCAGCGACCGCAGGCGACGTTGAAGGGAACGGAAACCAGGTCACCGATCTGCAGACGCTCGACGTCGCGGCCCTTCTCGATCACCTCACCGGTGATCTCGTGACCCAGAACCAGGCCGACCTGAGCGGTGGTACGACCGCGCACCATGTGCTGGTCGGAGCCGCAGATGTTGGTGGAAACGACTTTCAGGATGACCCCGTGCTCGATCTTCTTGCCGCGCGGATCCTGCATTTTCGGGTAGTCGATCTTCTGTACTTCGACCTTGCCCGCGCCGAGGTAAACCACACCACGATTATCAGACATACGTAACTCTCCTTTCTTTTTGTGGACACAAGACGCGACTGACGCCGCGCGGCCTTGCACTGGAGCTTTTTTCGTCTGTTGCCGGAAACCGCCGTTGAAAGCTGGCAGGGCGGGTTCCGTAGGGTGCGCTATGCGCACCAATGTCTTTGCGTTGCCTCCCGGTGCGCGCAGCGCACCCTACCGATTACCCTCAGGCGTTGAGCACCACCGTACGGTTAGCGTTGAGAAACACGCGGCGGTCGATGTGATAACCGACTGCACGCGCCAGGGTCAGGCATTCGATGTCGCGGCCCTTGGCGATCAGGTCCTCGGGGTAGTGAGCGTGGTCTACGGCCTCCACGCCCTGGGCGATGATCGGCCCCTCGTCGAGGTGGTCGTTGACGTAATGCGCGGTAGCGCCAACCAGCTTGACCCCCTTCTGGTACGCCTGGTGGTACGGCTTGGCCCCCTTGAAACCGGGCAGCAGCGAGTGATGGATATTGATCGCCCGGCCGTCCAGCTTGCGGCACAGGTCGGCGGACAGCACCTGCATGTAGCGGGCGAGCACCACCAGCTCGGCGCCAGTTTCCTCGACCACCTGCATCACCCGGCGCTCCTGCGCGGGCTTGTCGTTGGGGTCGAGGGGAAAGTGGTGATACGGAATGCCGTGCCAGTCAGCGAGTGGTTTGAGGTCCGGGTGGTTGGACACCACCGCGACCACGTCCATGGCCAACTGGCCGATGCGCTGGCGATAGAGCAGGTCGTTCAGGCAGTGGTCGGCCTTGGACACCATCAGCACCACCTTGGCGCGATAGCCTGGCGGGGTCAGCTCGACCTGCATGCCGAATGGCGCCAGCCGCTCGGCCACACCGGCGCGGAACGCTGCCTCGTCGAAATCCTGCGGCTGGCGGAACTCGACGCGGATGAAGAAGCGCGAGGACAGCCGGTCATCGAACGAATGGTGCTCGGTGACGTAGCAGCGCTGCTCGAACAGAAAGCGCGTCACCGCATCCACGGTACCGAGCACGCTCGGACAGTGGGCGGTAAGAATCCAGGTGTCGGGGGTGCGGCTCATGCTCGGGCCCTCGGAGGCATTCGTGGGAGGGGCTTTAGCCGCGACAGGCGTTGGCCACGAGTAAAGTCGCGGCTAAAGCGGATGCCGCCCAGCCCTTCCCACAAGATCTATGCTGGCGTCAGGCCTCGACCGCCAACCCATACTCGGCGCTGGCATCCTGCAGCCATAGCCAGAAGTAGTCGGAGAAACTGCGGCGGACCAGAAGCTCCCAGGTGCCTTCGCCAGTGTGGCGAATCACCAGTTGCGACTTGGCAAACACCGTGCCGACCGCCTTGCCCACCGGGAAGTTGCTCGGATGCACGTCGTAGCTGCTGGACTTCATCAGCAGTTCGCGCACCTTGGGGCCGCGCAGTTCGAGCAGGGTCTGCCCACCGCTGACGTTGACCACCGAAATGTGCTGACCATCCAGGGCCTCGCGCAGCTTACGCTCGACCTCGAACTCGGTACCGCCAGGCACGATCAGCAGCCACTCGTCCGGGCCCAGCCACTGCAGCGAGGTATCGCCGTTGGCGACCAGGGTGAGCGCCACTGGCAGCTCGAGACCCAGGGCCTTGTGCACACCGCCGGCGAAGTTGGCATCGTCGGCGTCGCCACGCAGGACCAGATGGCCCAGCAGCTTCTTCTCGCGCAGGGTCACTCCGGCGCCCTTGCGGCCCTTGCCGGCCAGCTCGTGCAGGCCGGCGTGGTGCAGCGGCGATTGCCCGGCGATGTCGTCGGGGCGTTGCTTGTAGACATTGACGTTAGACATTCTGGCGATCCCCTTTCGGGTCATAGAACACGGGGCTGACGATTTCGGCTTCGATCACGCTGCCATCGGCCAGCGGCGCGAACACACGCTCGCCGATGCGCGACAGGCCACCTCTGACCAGGGCCATGGCGAAGCTGTAACCCATGGCTGCGCTCATGTAGCTCGAGGTGACGTGACCGACCATGGTCATTGGAATCGACTGCTTGGGATCGAACACCAGCTGCGCGCCCTCCGGCAGGACCTTGTTCGGGTCCAGCGGCTTGAGGCCGATCAGCTGCTTGCGGTTTTCCTTCAGGCAGTCCTCGCGGTTCATGCCGCGCCAGCCGATCCAGGAGAACGGCTTGGTACGGCCAACGCACCAGCCCATGCCCAGGTCGTCCGGGGTGACCGAACCGTCGGTGTCCTGGCCGACGATGATGAAGCCCTTCTCGGCGCGCAACACGTGCATGGTCTCGGTGCCATAAGGCGTCAGGCCATGCTTCTTGCCAGCCTCGATGATCTTCTCCCACACGCCCAGGGCGTAGTCGGCCTGCACGTTGACTTCGTAGGAGAGCTCACCGGTAAAGGAGATGCGGAACACGCGGGCCGGCACGCCGCCGACCTTGCCTTCCTTCCAGCTCATGAACGGGAAGGCGTCCTTGTCCAGATCGATGTCGGTGACTTCGGCCAGCAGCTTGCGGCTGTTGGGGCCGGACAGGGTCATGGTCGCCCAGTGGTCGGTGACCGAGGTGAAGTACACCTTCAGCTCCGGCCATTCGGTCTGGTGGTAAATCTCCAGCCACTCCATCACGCGCCCGGCGCCGCCGGTGGTGGTGGTCATGACGAAATGGTTGTCGGCCAGACAGGCGGTGACGCCGTCGTCGAAGACCATGCCGTCTTCCTTGCACATCAGGCCGTAGCGAGCCTTGCCCACGTCCAGCTTGGTCCAGGCGTTGGTGTACACGCGGTTGAGGAACTCGCGCGCATCCGGGCCCTGGATATCGATCTTGCCCAGAGTCGAGGCGTCGAGGATGCCCACTGCGTTACGCACGGCCAGGCACTCACGAGCGACGGCGGCGTGCAGGTCTTCGCCGTTTTTCGGGAAGTACCAGGGACGCTTCCACTGACCGACGTCCTCGAACTCGGCGCCGTTCTCCAAGTGCCACTTCTGCATGGCGGTGTAGCGCTTGGGCTCGAACAGCTCGCCGCAGTGACGGCCGGCGATGGCGCCGAAGGTCACCGGGGTGTAGTTCGGGCGGAACATGGTGGTGCCCATCTCGGCGATGCTGATGCCCATCGACTTGGCGGCGATGGCCAGGCCGTTGATGTTGCCCAGCTTGCCCTGGTCGGTGCCGAAGCCCAGTGCGGTGTAGCGTTTGACGTGCTCGACCGACTCGAAGCCTTCACGGGTGGCCAGCTCGATACCGGCGGCGGTGACGTCGTTCTGCTGGTCGACGAACTGCTTCGGCGCACGCGAGGTGCCCTTGTCGTGCGGCACCTGGAACAGCGCGACCGAGGCTTCCTCGATGCGCTTCTCGGCCTTCGGCAGGCTGCCGGTCACGGCCTTGAAGCCCACTTCGGCAGCCGCCTTGGCGCCGGCTTCGAAACCATCGGCGAGACTGTCGCCGAGACCGAACACACCGTTCACGGCACCGGCGCAGTGACGCTTCTGGAAGCCTTCTCCCGGGACGAACGCGAGGATGTCTTCACGCCAGATCGGACGGCCGCCAAGATGCGAAGCCAGGTGTACCACCGGGCTGTAACCGCCCGAGCTGACGATCAGATCGCAGTCGACCACTTCACCCGGGCTGGTGACCTTGTGCTTGGCCAGATCGATGGCGCAGATGCGCGCACCAGTGACGCGCTTGCTGCCGCGCGCCTCGACCACGGCGCTGCCGGTGAGTACGCGCACGCCACGCCGGCGCGCTTCTTCGACCCAGCTGCCGCGCGGATTGCTGCGCGCGTCGGCCACGGCCACCACCTGGCGACCGGCGTCGAGCCAGTCGAGCACCACGCGGTAGGCGTAATCGTTGTTGGTCGACAGCACCAGCTTCTGGCCGGGCGCTACACCGTAACGGCGTACGTAGGTCGACACGGCATCGGCCAGCATGTTGCCGGGCACGTCGTTGTTGGCGTACACCAGCGGACGCTCGTGAGCGCCGGTAGCCAGGACCACGCGACCGGCACGCACACGGTGCATGCGCTGACGCGGCTGGCCCATCGGCGCGACTTCGCCCAGGTGGTCGGTGAGACGCTGGTGGATGGTGAGGAAGTTGTGGTCGTGGTAACCGTTGACCGTGGCACGCGGCAGCAGGGTCACTTCCGGCATCGTTTGCAACTCGGCGATGGCCTTGGCGGCCCAGTCGGCGGCAGGCTTGCCGTCGAGCATCTCGCGGGTGGAGAGCAGGCTGCCACCGAACTCTTCCTGCTCGTCGGCCAGGATCACGCGCGCACCGCTACGACCGGCGGCCAGGGCCGCGGCCAGACCGGCAGGGCCCGCGCCGACCACCAGCACGTCGCAGTGCTGGTTCATGTAGTCGTAGATGTCCGGATCATTTTCCTTCGGCGAACGACCGAGGCCGGCAGCCTTACGAATGTACTTCTCGTAGGTCAGCCAGAGGTTCTGCGGGTACATGAAGGTCTTGTAGTAGAAACCGGGCGGCATCATGCCGCCGCCGACCTTGCCGAGAATGCCCATCAGGTCGGTGTTGACGCTCGGCCAGCCGTTGGTGCTGGTGGCGGTCAGGTTCGCGTACAGCGCTTGCTGGGTGGCACGCACGTTGGGGATTTGCGCCGCTTCGCTGGAGCCGATCTGCAGCACGGCATTGGGCTCTTCGGCACCGGCAGCGACGATGCCGCGCGGACGGGAATACTTGAAACTGCGGCCGATCACGTCGACGCCGTTGGCCAGCAATGCGGCGGCCAGGGTATCGCCGGCATAACCCTGGTAGGTCTGGCCATTGAAGCTGAAGGTCAGGGGCTGGCTGCGGTCGATGCGGCCACCCTGGGAAAGACGATTGACCTGGCTCATGCCGTTACTCCTTGGTCGACGGCCTTTTTCTCGGCGAGCGAAGCCTCAGTCACGCTGGGACGCTCGCCAATCTTGTAGGTTTCGAGGATTTCGTAGCTCACCGTGTGACGGGTGACGTTGAAGTACTGACGGCAGCCCGCCGCGTGAATCCACAATTCGTGGTGGATGCCGCGCGGGTTGTCGCGGAAGAACAGGTACTCGCCCCACTCCGCATCGGTGCAGGCGTTCGGGTCCAGCGGGCGGGCGATGTGCGCCTGGCCACCAGCGTGGAATTCTTCTTCGGAACGCAGTTCGCCACAGTGAGGGCAGAAGATGTGCAGCATGCTCGGTACCTCCAGAAAACCATCGTCCCTCTCTCAGCGAGAGAGGGCGCCATAATCAGTGCGCTACACCGGCTGCGCCGTGCTCGTCGATCAGCGCACCGTTGTGGAAGCGCTCGATGGAGAAGGCCTTGGCCAGTGGATGCATCTCGCCCTTGGCCAGGCTGGCCGCGAACACGTTGCCCGAGCCCGGCGTGGCCTTGAAGCCGCCGGTACCCCAACCGCAGTTGAAGTACAGGTTCTTCACCGGCGTCTTGGCGATGATCGGGCAGGCGTCCGGCGTGGTGTCGACGATGCCGCCCCACTGGCGGTTCATGCGTACGCGCGAGAGCACCGGGAACATCTCGACGATGGCCTGCAGGGTGTGTTCGATGGTCGGGTAGGAACCGCGCTGGCCGTAGCCGTTGTAGCCGTCGATGCCGGCGCCGATGACCAGGTCGCCCTTGTCCGATTGGCTGATGTAGCCGTGCACGGCGTTGGACATGATCACGGTGTCGATGATCGGCTTGATCGGCTCGGAGACCAGTGCCTGCAGCGGGTGCGATTCCAGCGGCAGGCGGAAGCCGGCGAGCTTGGCCAGGTGCCCGGAGTTACCGGCAGCGACCACACCGACGCGCTTGGCACCAATGAAGCCCTTGCTGGTTTCCACACCGATCACCGCGCCGTTTTCCTTACGGAAACCGATCACTTCGGTCTGCTGGATCAGGTCGACGCCCAGGGCGTCGGCGGCGCGGGCAAAGCCCCAGGCCACGGCATCGTGGCGGGCCACGCCGCCACGGCGCTGCAGCGAAGCGCCAAGAATCGGGTAACGGGTGTTCTTTGAGCAATCCAGGTAGGGGATCATCTCCGCCACCTGCTTGGCATCCACCACCTCGCCGTCAATACCGTTGAGGCGGTTGGCGCTGACGCGGCGCTCGATGTCACGCATGTCCTGCAGGGTGTGGCCGAGGTTGAACACGCCACGCTGGGAGAACATGACGTTGTAGTTGAGGTCCTGGGACAGACCTTCCCACAGTTTCATCGCATGTTCGTAGAGGTGCGCGGACTCGTCCCACAGGTAGTTGGAACGCACGATGGTGGTGTTGCGCGCGGTGTTGCCGCCGCCCAGCCAGCCCTTCTCCACCACGGCGACGTTCTTCACGCCGAATTCCTTGGCCAGGTAATAGGCCGTGGCCAGGCCGTGGCCACCACCGCCGACAATGACCACGTCGTAAACCGGCTTGGGCGTTGGATTACGCCACATGCGCTGCCAGTTCTCATGATGGCTGAACGAGTGCTTGAACAGGCCGAAGCCGGAATAACGTTGCATGGGCATGCTCCAGGGTTCTACTGCCCTCTCGCGACTGCGCGAGAGGGACCGAGAGAGAGGGTTGGCTTAGCGATAGACCGGGTAATCCGCGCACAGCCCGGCCACCAGCTTGGCCACCTGCGCCTCGACATCGGCATCGCCGAGGTGGTCGAGGATGTCGCAGATCCAGCCCGCCAGTGCCTGGCACTGGGCGACCTTGAAACCACGGGTGGTCACGGCCGGGGTACCGATGCGGATGCCCGAGGTCACGAACGGCGATTGCGGGTCGTTCGGCACGGCGTTCTTGTTCACGGTGATGCCGGCGCGGCCAAGGGCAGCATCGGCTTCCTTGCCGGTCAGGCCCTGCTTGATCAGGCTGAGCAGGAACAGGTGATTGTCGGTGCCACCGGAGACCACTTCGAAGCCGCGCTCGACGAAGACCTTGGCCATGGCCTGGGCGTTGTCGATAACCTGCTGCTGATAGGCCTTGAACTCAGGCTCCATGGCTTCCTTGAAGCACACCGCCTTGGCGGCGATCACGTGCATCAGCGGGCCGCCCTGGGCACCCGGGAATACGGCGGAGTTGATCTTCTTCTCGATCTCTTCATTGGCCTTGGCCAGGATCAGACCGCCACGCGGGCCGCGCAGGGTCTTGTGGGTAGTGGTGGTGACCACATCGGCGAAGGGAATCGGGTTCGGATACAGGCCAGCGGCGACCAGACCCGCCACGTGCGCCATGTCGACGAACAGCAGCGCGCCGACCTTGTCGGCGATGGCGCGGAAGCGCGGGAAATCCAGGGTCTTGGAATAGGCGGAGAAGCCGGCAACGATCATCTTCGGCTTGTGCTCCACGGCCAGACGCTCGACCTCGTCGTAGTCGATCAGGCCGGTGGCAGGGTTCAGACCATACTGCACGGCGTTGTACAGCTTGCCCGAGGACGACACCTTGGCACCGTGGGTCAGGTGGCCACCGTGGGCCAGGCTCATGCCGAGAATGGTGTCACCGGCATTGAGTAGCGCCAGGTAGACAGCGGCGTTGGCGGACGAACCGGAGTGCGGCTGGACGTTGGCGAAGTCGGCGCCGAACAGTTGCTTGGCACGGTCGATGGCGAGTTGCTCGACCTTGTCGACGTACTCACAGCCACCGTAGTAGCGCTTGCCCGGGTAGCCTTCGGCGTACTTGTTGGTCAGGCCGCTGCCTTGCGCTTCCATCACGCGCTGGCTGCAGTAGTTTTCCGAGGCGATCAGCTCGATGTGCTCTTCCTGACGGCGTTCTTCCTGATTGATCGCCGCGAGCAACTCGTCGTCGTAACCCTGAATCTGATCTTGCTTGCTGAACATCTCGACTCTCCTGCAGCGCCTGTAGGCGGCGGTCTTGGACTAACGGGCCGGCAAGGCCCTGTGCAGCGATGGTAGGGCCGGCCCTGCCCGCCCAAATGCCTGCCAACGCCGCGAGAGCATTTGTTTGCGACATGGCCCTGTCGCAATCAGGCGCGTCGATATGAGCCTGTCGTTTTGCGCACAAATCACGGGGATCAAGCTGTGGATAAACCGTGTATACAGCGCGCCACCGCAGAGCCGGCGAGGCCGCCAGAAGAAAGATCATTTCCTGATCGATATCAAATAGTTAGCAAAGCAAGCCATGCACAGAAGCAGTGGACGAGCCTGTGGAAAAGCTGTCGACCGATGGCTGCAGCGCTCACCCGCTCTATGCTTGGCGCACGAGGTCGGTATCTGCACACTGGAGCAGGCCGCACGGCTTATCCACCCGCGACACCTGAGGAGACGGGAAACGGCTGGGGATATACACAGAAGATGTGGATGAACGTGTGCATAGCCTGTTCGACACAGGCGCAACGACAGCGCTGCCGCGGCCTTCCGAGAGATGACTAAAAATCGAACAGGATCAATAAGTTGGCTTTGGCTTGTGCACAAATGCTGTGGGCGGGGTTGTGCACTGGCTGTGGAAAGACGCCGCCAGGCCAGAGCCCATGGGGCTCTGGCCTGCATGCGCACTAATCACTCAATAGGCGATTACGGCTTGAGCTTGCCGCTGCAGCTGCTGGACGCATTCACCAGGCGTTGCTGCATGGCAGGATCGGGAGGCGATTGACGGGTCATGGCCTGCAGTTCAGCTTCACTGAACTCCTCACTGACCTTGGTTGCAGCACAGTCGCAATACGCTCGCAATTGGGGCTCCTCATATCCCGCCGGCGCGCCAGCGATGCACTGCTGAACGAACTCGGTCTTGGCGTTATCCGACCACTCGGCAGCGGAAACGGGCAGCGCCACAGCCAGCGGCAGGGCAAGGGCGAGCAGGTGACGATAAGTCATATGACACTCCTTCTCTTGATTGCGAAGGGCGGATCGAGTGCCGCCCTCTGGTAGGTGTGAACCCTGCAGCAAGCCTCAAGTTCCATCTCCAAGCCGAACGACCGTTCGCGAACCGACCAGGCAGTACGCATCAGCGCAACAACTCGTCGCCGCAGCGGACGTCTGGACAGCGGCTCAGGGAGTAAAGTGCACGCTTTGTCGGCGGACCTGCCGGCAGGCTTTTCAGAAGGAACGCATCCATGCCCGACAATGCCCAGCAATTCGCCAGTGACAACTACTCCGGCATCTGTCCCGAAGCCTGGGCCGCCATGGCCGAGGCCAACCAGGGCCACCAGCGTGCCTACGGCGATGACGAATGGACGGCCCGTGCCGCCGACCACTTCCGCCGCCTGTTCGAGACCGACTGCGAGGTATTCTTCGCCTTCAACGGCACCGCCGCCAACTCGCTGGCCCTGGCTTCGCTGTGCCAGAGCTTCCATAGCGTGATCTGCTCGGAAACCGCCCACGTAGAGACCGACGAGTGCGGCGCGCCGGAGTTCTTCTCCAACGGCTCCAAGCTGCTGCTGGCCAAGACTGAAAACGGCAAGCTGACGCCACAGGCGATCCGCGAAATCGCCCTCAAGCGCCAGGACATCCACTACCCGAAACCGCGTGTGGTCACCCTCACCCAGGCTACCGAAGTCGGCACCGTGTACCGCCCGGAAGAAGTCCGCGCCATCAGCCAGGTATGCAAGGAACTGAACCTGAACCTGCACATGGACGGCGCACGCTTCTCCAATGCCTGCGCCTTCCTTGGCTGCACCCCGGCCGAACTGACCTGGAAGGCAGGCGTCGACGTGCTGTGCTTCGGCGGTACCAAGAACGGCATGGCAGTGGGCGAGGCGATCATCTTCTTCAACAAGGCACTGGCCGAGGACTTCGACTACCGCTGCAAGCAGGCCGGCCAGTTGGCCTCGAAGATGCGCTACCTGTCGGCCCCCTGGGTCGGCATCCTGCAGGACGACGCCTGGCTGCGTTATGCCAACCACGCCAACCACTGCGCCCAGTTGCTCGCCTCGCTGGTCGAGGACGTGCCCGGTGTCAGCCTGATGTTCCCGGTTCAAGCCAACGGCGTGTTCCTGCAACTGTCGGAGCCGGCCATCGCCGCCCTCACCGCCCGCGGCTGGCGTTTCTACACCTTCATTGGCGCCGGTGGCGCGCGCTTCATGTGCTCATGGGATACCGACGAAGCACGTGTGCGTCAGCTGGCTGCGGATATCCGTGAGGTGATGGCCTGACCATCCGAGCGCCCCGAGATGCCCAACGCACTTAAAGCGCTCCTGCCAATATTGGCCCTTGCCGTGCTGGGGCAAGGGCATGCCATGTCGCGTCATCATGACGGCGAGGCGCGGGTTTGGGTGAACGATGGCGTGCTGTGCCTGGGAGCAGCCGAGACCTACGAGGTATCCGGCCTCCTCTCCAGCAGCGCTCGCCTCGACCAGAATCGGGTCGACCTGTATGCGCTGCAGGTCAATCAGCCTTCGACACAGGCGTGGGAACTGAGCGCAGCGCAAGGCAAGAAGCCTTCGGCGGTGCGACTGGAACCAGGAGGCTGTATCGAGTACGGGCAGCCGCTCGCCGGCCTGGAAACCCAGGTCCCACCCAGACCTCTTGCCCCTGGCGTCTATGAGGTGTTTTTACAGGCAAGCGACCAGAAAAATCGGCGCGCCTGGTTCTACAAACGCTTCTGCCTGACTGGCGAGGCTGGCGCCTGGATGGTCACACAGGCAAGGCGCGAGACCGGCACACAGTCCTGGCATTGCGACGAATGATGAAAAGGCGGCATAGCGCCGCCTTTTCCTTCCACTGACAACAGGCTGATCCGCGATCAGTAGTCGATGGCGACATCCCCTTTCGGCACACTGCAGCAAGACAGGATGTAGCCTTCGGCCACGTCCTCGTCGGTAATGCCGCCGTTGTGCTCCATGTCCACTTCGCCTGCCGTCTTCATAACCTTGCAGGTACCGCAGATACCCATGCCGCAGGCCTTGGGAATATGCAGACCGAGCTTGGCAGCAGCGGCATGCACGGTCTCGCCGGGCGCCACGCGAATGCTCTTGCCGGTGCTGGTGAACTCCACCTGATTGAGTTCGCCGACCGGCAACTCCGGGGCATCGGCGGCTTCGGCCGCCAGCTCCTTGACCTCGGCGCGAATCTCCGGCGGCGTCGGGCCGAAGGCTTCTTCGTGATAACGGCTCATGTCGTAGCCGGACGCTTCGAGCAGACGCTTGACCGCACTCATGTAGGGCGTCGGACCGCAGCAGAAGATCTCACGCTCGAGGTAGTCCGGCGCGATCAGCTCCAGCATCGTCTTGTTCAGGTAACCGCGGTAGCCAGCCCAGGCTTCGCCCAGGCCGTGCTTCTCGCAGATCACGTGCAGGCTGAAGTTGTTGATGCGCGCCGCCATGTGCTCCAGCTCACGCTGGTAGATGATGTCCTTCGGCGAACGGGCGCTGTGCACGAAGACCATGTCGACGTTGGCGTTGGTGTCGTAGAACCAGCGCGCCATCGACATCACCGGAGTAATGCCGACGCCACCGGACAGATACAGCACTTTTTCGGAAGGGAAATCGATGGCGTTGAACAGCCCGACAGGGCCGTGCACCGGTACCTCGTCGCCTTCCTTGAGGTTGTCGTGCAGCCAGTTCGACACCTTGCCACCCGGCACCCGCTTGATGGTGATGGAGAAGCTGTAGGGCACCGAAGGCGAGCTGGAAATTGTGTAGGAACGCATGATCGGCTGGCCGTCGATCTCCAGCTCCAGGGTGACGAACTGACCCGGCTTGAAGAAGAACAGCACCGGTTGATCGGCCATGAAGCAGAACGTGCGCACATCCCAGGTTTCCTGGATCACCTTGACGCAACGCACCAGATGGCGGCCGTTGGTCCAGGTCTGAGTGGTAACCGGGTTGAGGAAGGCGTTGGTGGTCATGAACAGCTCTCCACGCGGCCGGATATCGGCCTATATGTCGCGGATTGTGCGAAAGGCCGCCGGCCGTCATTTATCTGCCAGCGACATCCGCATGCTTATCGCGACCTGCCTGATAGCACGGGGCCTGGCGCGTCGGAAACGAATCCAGCCATGTCGCCCATGGATAAGGTTTACCCGTGCGCCGGATCCACACTCCGCCTCACCAAGCATGTACGCCCTTATGCAGGCGGCAGCGATTGATCGACACCTTGCGGCACATACCGTATCAGCCACTTTTTCCGGCAGGCGCGCCGCGCCCGCCATTGAGGAGCCAACATGGACTGCACCCAAAACCTGAGCCTGGGCGACCCGCTAGAGCCCGTCCGCAAGGCCACTGCCCAGATGCTGCACGAGCGCGACCACACCTTCTCGCTGCCGCAGCCGTTCTATAACGACGAGCGCCTGTTCCAGGTCGACATGCAGGAGATCTTCCACAAGGAATGGCTGATCGCCGGCATGACCTGCGAGATCCCGGCCAAGGGCAACTTCCTCACCGTGCAGATCGGCGATAACCCGATCCTGGTGATCCGCGGCGCCGAAGGCCAGATCCACGCTTTCCACAACGTCTGCCGCCACCGCGGTTCGCGCCTGTGCGTCAGCGACAAGGGCAAGGTTGCCAAACTGGTGTGCCCTTACCATCAGTGGACCTACGAGCTGGACGGCCGCCTGCTGTTCGCCGGCACCGAAATGGGCGCCGACTTCGACCTCAAGGACTACAGCCTCAAGCCCGTGCAGTGCAAGACCGCTGGCGGCTTCATCTTCATCAGCCTGGCGGAAAACCCGCCGGCCATCGACGAATTCCTCGCGACCCTGGCTCACTACATGGAGCCGTACGACATGGAGAACACCAAGGTCGCAGTGCAGAGCACCATGCGTGAGCAGGCGAACTGGAAACTGGTGATCGAGAACAACCGCGAGTGCTACCACTGCAACGGCTCGCACCCTGAGCTGCTCAACACCCTCCTGGAATGGGACGACGTCACCGACCCGCGCGCCAGCCAGGCATTCAAGGATCAGGTCGCCGAGTGCACCACCCGCTGGGACAGGGACAAGATCCCCTACGCCCACGCCAGCTTCGGCCTGCGCAACCGCATCGTGCGCATGCCGCTGCTCAAGGGCACCGTATCCATGACCATGGACGGCAAGCAGGGCAGCAAGAAGCTCATGGGCCGCATCACCGACCCTGATCTGGGCTCCATGCGCATCCTGCACCTGCCGCACTCGTGGAACCACTGCATGGGCGATCACCTGATCAACTTCACCGTGTGGCCGATCAGCGCCCAAGAGACAATCGTCGTCACCAAGTGGCTGGTACACAAGGATGCGGTCGAAGGCGTCGACTACGACGTGGCACGCCTGCGCGAAGTCTGGGACGCCACCAACGACCAGGATCGCCGTCTGGGCGAAGAGAACCAGCGCGGCATCAACTCCACCGCCTACCAGCCTGGCCCGTACTCCAAGACCTACGAGTTCGGCGTGATCAACTTCCTCGACTGGTACAGCGAGCGCATGCTCAACAACCTCGACGACACCCCGGCGCAGAACCTGCGTCAGGTAGCAGGCGAGTGATGACGCTCAGCCTGCTGGTGCTGATCGGGCTAACACTCTACGCAGTGCTGGCCTGCAGACCCGACACGCGCTGAGCAACACCGCGAACCCCGGCCTCCGTAGCGCCGGGGTTTGCATTTATAGCGACCGAGAGTCGATCGCTTGCGAAAAATTAATAGACCGACATGGCCATTGGCCACAAAACTTGTGGCAAATTAACCGGGCATAACAAAACAAGGCCGCCGCAAAGGCAGTCGGATCTCCCCACGGCTGGAAGCCATCCTCATGCCCTCGCTACGTTCCTTCGGTCTGCAGACCAAGATTCTGCTGGCCTTCACCCTGGTCAATCTGATCAGCATCGCCGCCTTTATCAGCTACGCCCAGTACGTCAAAGCCCAGGACATCCGCGAGCAAATGGACAACCGCCTGCGTGCAGCCGCTCATGCCGTGCCGCGGCTGCTCGGCACTGACTACCTGGAGCGCTCGCGCAGCACCGACGGCCTGCATGAAGGCGAGTACATGGCGCAAATGCGCAACCTGGGCCAATACGTGCAGGAAGTGGAGCTGAAGTTCGCCTACATCCTGCAGGTCGATGCCTCCGGCCGGGCGTTCTACCTGACCGACGCAGCCAGCGAACAGGAGATCGCCGCCGGCATCTACGGCAATCACCTGGAAGAATACAGCGATGCCAGCCCAGCCGTAGCCAAGGCAGCACGCAGCGGACAAGCGCAGTTCGACGAGTACACCGACAAGTACGGCACCTTCCGCTCGATCTTCCTGCCGCAGCGCACGGCCAGCGGCCAGCCCTATGTGGTAGGCGTGGACATTCCCTTGACCAGCCTCTATCAAGCCATCGCTGACAGCCTGAAAAGCCTGCTGCTGATTGGCGCGGTGACGCTGAGCATCGGCCTGCTGCTGTCCTGGTTGGCCACCCGCATGCTGGTCCAGGCCATCCGTCAGCTCACCGGCCAGCTTAACCAGATCGCGCAGAACCGCGATCTCTCGCGCCCGCTGGCAGTGACCAGCAACGACGAACTCGGCCAGATGGGCACACGTCTATCCGGCCTGCTGCAGGACCTGCGGCAGACCCTTTCCGGCGCACTCGGCATGGCTGACAGCAATCAGCAACTGGCCGACACCTTCCTGCACCGTGCAGACGACATAACCCAGCAGATCCAGCAAGCGGCCCGGCAACTGGCCGACGTCGACCAGCACGGACACTCCATCCAGCAGGCCGCCGGTGAATCCTCGAACCACGCGGGGGCAGTACGGCAGAATCTGCAGCGCACCAGCACCGAACTGAGCCGCACGCATCAGGAACTGCAACAACTGATTAGCGATGTGCATAGCAGCACCAGCTCCAATATCGAGCTGGCCGGCGACCTCGACCACCTGAGCCGCGAGGCAGAGCAGATCGGCCATGTCCTGCAGATGATTGCCGGCATCTCCGAGCAGACCAACTTGCTGGCCCTCAACGCCGCCATCGAAGCCGCGCGCGCGGGCGAGGCCGGCAGAGGATTCGCCGTGGTCGCCGACGAGGTGCGCAAACTGGCCAGCCAGACCCAGAGCGTACTGGCGGACGCGCACAAGGTGATCGATCAGGTCACTGGCGCCATCCGCCAGATCGCCCAGCGCATGGGCAGCACCGCCGAGCGTTCGCGCGTGCTGGCCGACAACGCCGATGAAGCCCTGAATGCCCTCGACACCCTGGTACGACAGATGGACGAGGTGAACCTCAACGTCGAGCAGGCCCTGTCCAGCAGCGCGCATATCCAACATGCCGTCGCCGACATGTCCGGCCGCCTCGGTGAAATGCGCAGCGCCTTCGAACACACCCGCCAGGACGTCGACGCGATCAGCGACTCCGCAGCCGAACTCGGCAACACCGCGCGCGACCTGAAGAGTGGGCTGGGCGTTTTCCGCACCTGACGCCGTAAAGCCGTACGACCTGCTCTTGTGGGAGCGGCTTCAGCCGCGATTTTTCGCACTGGCTGCTCCCACAGCACCAGCCGCACTCATTGCGGCGGCAGTCAATCATGATCATCTGCACAGCCCCTCCCGCCTGCAGTCCGAAGAGCCAAGAAAGGGGCGCTCCCGGTATGCGACACAAACTGTCGCCCAGCAGTTGCAGACTCACGGGACACACGACTGATCCCTGCACAAGCAACTAGCACATCGCCATCAATTGCGATTAAAGTGCCACTAGCATGACGCCGGATTACCGGCGAAGGGATCAATAAGACAAGGCCGTTGGTCATGCCCGAAGCAAAAGACACGCTGCTCAGGCTTTTTAGCCTGCTGCGCCTGATACCTGAGTACCCGCGCTACAGCACTGCCCCGACGCTTCACGAAAAACTCCGTGATCGCGGCTTCTACGTTGATCTACGCACCGTGCAACGCGACCTGCAACGGCTCTCCGGGCCGTTCTCGCTGATCGACGAGGAAGAAGGCGGACGCAAACAGTGGAGCCACGCGAAGAACGCTCCACTGGATCTGCGCGACATGGAGCCGGCCACCGCCCTGGCGCTCTACCTCGCCGAAGGCCACCTGAAGAACCTGCTGCCGCAGAGCGTGCTCGACCTACTCGACCCGCAGTTCAACAAGGCACGCAACTACCTGGGCGAACTGGAACAGAACCACCTCGGCCATTGGGCACGTAGTGTGCGAGCACTGCCCAATGGCAAGGCGCTGCTGCCGGCTGCAGTGGATGCGGAGGTCTGGCAGGAGGCCTCTACAGCCCTGCTCGAACGCAAACAGCTTCGCGTCACCTACCTGAGCCGCAGCAAGGCCGAAACCAAGGTGCTGATTCTTCATCCTGCCGGTCTGGTTTCCCGCCACTCGACCAGTTATCTCATTGGCAGCGTTGACGGCTACGACGACCTGCGCCAGTTCGCCCTGCATCGCATTCTGCGCGCCGAGGCACTGGATGCGGCAAGCCAGCTGCACCCACGCCCGGATATTGATTCCTACATCGCCTCTGGCGCCTTTACCTGGCGACAAGCTCCGGAAAGTGTAGAGCTGGTTGCCGATGTTCACCCCCAGATTGCCTGGTTGCTGAGCGAAACACCGCTCAGCACACAACAGACGCTGACGCCGATCGCCGGGAGTGACTGGCAGCACCTGCAAGCCCACGTACCACTGGATCAAGAGACACTGTGGTGGATCTTTGGCCTGAACGAGAACATCCGTGTCCATGCGCCGACCGTCTGGGTGCAGGAAATCCGTCAGCGAATCGCCCGCATGAACAGCTTCTACGAAAACACCCTGGTGGCAGCCAGCAACGATCACTCGCCCCACGCCCAAAAGCATCGCAATACCTCCGTCCATCCGACCACCTGAATGCCCGAACGAAAGGCCAAGGACACAACATGGCAATGCACAAGGACGACCTGATCATCGACATCGATGACCAGGTGGAAGTACTCCTCAAGCAGATCAACAGCACGCCAAACCATCGGCAGCAGAGAGATTTCGTCGAAAGCTTCCAGAACATGATGATCGATCAGGTACTGGGGCCTTTCGGCATGAGCAGGGCGCTATTCGATGATCGCGATGGAGGTGCGATCACCTCGCTGCATAACTTCGAAAAAGGCGTGGTCGCCAATGATGCCGACGGGGCACGTCATGCCGAATGGGTCAAGGCCAACGAAAACAACTTCGAGCGCAGCGATTACGATGCCCGCCTCGATGAGCGTTTCCCGGACATGAAGAGTCCAGACGGCAAGTACCACGATGGCTACCGCAAGCCGGGTACCGAACTGCCCGAAGGACCACGCACTGCGGCGCGCGACCACGTCGTACCGGCTAGCGAAGTGGAGCGTTCCTCCCGCGGGCACTTGGCACAGACTCGTGAGGAGCGGGTAGAAACCGCCACGCAAGACGAGAATGTGGTTCTGACCGGCTTCAACATGAACTCATCCAAGAGCGATGAAGATCTGCTGGTCTGGGCGCAGAAGCCCAACAGCAAGGATCCGAGCAAGACCAATGCCGAAGCCTACGACCTCGACGAAAAGGTACTGAAGGAGAAGTACAAGGAAGCAAAGGCTGCTGTCGAAGGAGCTCAGAAAAAAGCCGTGTTCATGAAACAGGGCAGCGAGCTTTTGGTCGAGGGCGGCAAAGCCGCCGGTTACCTTGCCATGCGCCAAATGCTGGGCATGATCCTCAAGGATGTAGTACAGGGACTGATCGATGACGTGCGATACCTCGTACGTGAGGGCTTCACCGGCGTCCAATCGCTGATTGAACTAGTCAAGGCACGCCTTCAAGCGACCTTCAATACCCTGCGCGAAAAGTGGGCCGAATACCTCAAGGAAGGGGCCAGCGCAGGACTCAGTGGCTTCTTCTCGACGCTAATCACCCTGGTGATCAACTCCTTCATCACCACTGCCAAGAATATCGTCACCCTTATTCGCGAAGCGGTTCTGGCACTGGTGCGCTCAATCAAAGTGATCGTGGAGCCTCCGGCAGAGATGAACAAAGGCGAAATCGCCTTCGAAGTACTGCGCCTGCTTTCAGCAGCAGTTGCCACCTGCGCCGGCCTGGCGCTAGAGGAAAGCATCAAGAAAGCCCTGGAAAGCATTCCTCTGCTGACTCCGTTCGCTGGCGAACTCGCCCCGGTCATCGCCGGCATCATTACCGGCGCACTAACCCTGTTCACCGTCCTGGCATTCGACCGGATCAAGGACGTGATCGCCTTTCGCAACAAGCAACTGGCTGACGTCCATCGCGGGCAGACCATCGGTTTCCTGAAGCTCAAACAGACCTTTCTGATCCTCGAGTCCGCATACGAGAACATGACGATAACGGCTCATACGCTGCGTATCCAGTTCCAGGAAACCTGGGTCGAAGTGCAGGAAAGCCGAGAAGAAACGCAAAGAAGCATTGCCTCTTACCAGAGTTCGGTAAGGGCGTTGGATGATCTACTGGAGCAATTTTGATGAGCGCCCAACCACTCGTATTGGCTAACAACAAGACCCCGGCCAGCGTTGCCTCCGACTTCCTGAGCGTCATCAAGGATATCGAGATCTGTATCGAGAACAGCAACAGCCAGGCCTCAGCCATCGAAAACCGAGGGCTGTTCAAGAGTGCGTTCTCAAGCTCGCGCAAAGATCTGGTGGACATTTCCCGTTCGCAGAACAAGATCAACGAAATGATGCTGGGCCTGATCCAGGAAGTGATCACTCTGAATGCGATGAGCTATTCGTTCCTCGCGGCTGTTATCGGCGAACTCGAACAATCCTGCCGCAACGGTTGGAAAGATAGCGACGGGCAGTTCCAGCAGCTGTCGGATACCGGGAGACAGTTCGCCGATCGCGCCAACGATATCTTCGTGAAGATTCTGGATGGTTCCAAATCCACCCAGAGCAAGATCGAGGTGAACCAACAGAATATTGCCGAGCTACGCGACAAACTGCAGCTCAAGGCAGAGATGGTGCTCAAGCACACCGCCGAGATCGACAGCATCAAGAGCACACTGTCGAACAAGGCCATGCAGATGCAGAAGAGCCAGCAGGACATCAGCAGCATCCAGTCCTTGCTGGAAGTTAAAGCCGAACGCCTGAGTCATCTGGATGAGGCGCTGGAGGAGAAGAAGCAAACACTGGAACAGCATGAAAAGGCCATCCATGCACTGATTGAGGAGCTTCAGGAAAACAACCAGATGGACATGGCGCGGGAGCTCGTAATCCAAGACATGCGGGTACAGCTGCAGACACTCGAACAACGCACCAGACAGCTGAAGGCCTTCACCATAGGCCTGTCGGTCACCTGCCTCGCGCTCACATCCCTCACCGCACTGAGCCTGTTCAAACTTTTTTGACTGTGCAACCAGAGGAGCCGCGGTCGGCTCCCTGGTTCTCCGAGACTCTCGAACTCGCTCACTAATCGACGACATAGTCTGTCGCCCTCCCCATGCAGACTCAGCTCAAACAGAACGTTGGGGCCATGTCATGCCAATCGCACCTCATCCAAAAACCTTTATCTGTCGCGTATGCGAATGGCAGCGAACCACACTGCCATCCAGTGATTGCCTGCAGCCTGGCCTCAACTGGTTCTGCCAATGCCCAAAGTGCGGCAGTGAAAAGCTCACCCATCAAGCAGCTAGTCGTGTGGAAATCATGAAGGCGCGACTGGTTGATTTTCTATACCAATAAGCCATCGGAGATAACCATGAAGAAACTGACTGCAGCATTATTGAGCACCCTGCTTTTCGGTCCGCAGGCCAACGCAGGAACGTACGAATGGACATCCGGCTGGGGTATGGGCGTCAGTGAGCACATGGTCGATGACGGCAATGGCAACGAGCTGAACATTTCCTGCCCGGACTACGAAGAAGATGGCGCAGTGCGCGCCTACGCCACTATCGCCGGCAAGCAGTACAGCTCGGAAGAAGGTGCGATGTCGGGTGAGCGCAGCTTCGACGTGATCGTCGATGGCGAGCATTACAGCAACCCGTTCTTCACCGACTGCCGCGCCTGTGGAGCCAACTTCCCAGGTTTCTGGCAAGCACTGCGCCAGGCCAATCGCCTGCAACTGGTTGCCGGAGGAAACACGATCAATCTGCCTACGACCAATATCGCCACCGTCCTCAAACCGCTCGACAGTGCAGAGAACAGCTGCCGTTCGGCCTGGTAGGAGTGCGTAATGAACACACTGCAAAAAGGGCTTGGCCTGAGTGCGCTGACGCTGCTGAGTGCCTGCTCCAGCGGCACCCCCGGATGCGCCGATGACGACTCAACCAGCTTGCTGCGCGAGATCGTCGAGGGGCATTTTCTCGAAAGCGCCTACGGCCGCCAGTTGCGCCCCATGGTCGAGTATTCGATTCGCGGCATTCGCACCGAGCAGCACGATGACAAGCTCGACAGCTATGAATGCTCGGCAACCCTCGAGTTTCACTTGGTCAGCAACCCAAATGGGCCGACGCAAAAGCAGGACATCGAATACGACGTGCATTCGATCGAAGACCCGGACGCCGACTTTGAGATTTCCTATACGGGAATCAAGGAGGGCATTCTGAAAGCAGCGATGGCAAAGAGCATGGGCTGGAAGTAAGCCCATCGACTTGACGATAAACGGAGCATTTCATGCTGAAAAACATCCTCGCTACCATTGGCCTGGCGGTCGTCGCCAAGGCCGCTTATGAGCACTACTGCGAATATCGCGAGCTGAAGCGTGCGCAGGAAGAACGCGAAGGCAAGCCCGTGTAAGGGCTTCGTCTTTCGTACAAATGCCTGTGGTGTTTGCGCTGAGATATTTCCCGGATTACGCCTTCGGCTAATCCAGGCTACGCACTGGCGATCCATGTTTTACCAACAGCTCGGTGCTCATCGCTCGCAGGCACGACCCGGTTCCTATAGTCATTCGTCGCGTCCTTGTCGGCGTCTGTTCAGCCCTCAGAGCGGCACCTCACACACCCAACAAAAAGCCCCGCCAGATCGCTCTGGCGGGGCTTTTCATTTACAGCTCAAGAACCGTCGCTAAGCGTCAGGCCTTGTTGGCTTTCTTGGCAGCGCGGGTGCGCTCGCCTTCGTCGAGGATCTTCTTGCGCAGACGGATCGACTTCGGCGTCACTTCGCACAGCTCGTCATCCTGGATGAATTCCAGCGCCTGCTCCAGAGTGAAGCGAACCGGCGGCACCAGGGCGATGGTTTCGTCCTTGCCCGAAGCGCGCATGTTGTCGAGCTTCTTGCCTTTGGTGGGGTTGACGCCCAGGTCGTTGTCACGGCTGTTCAGGCCGACGATCTGACCGTTGTAGATTTCCTGGCCGTGCTCGACGAACAGCTTGCCGCGCGCCTGCAGGGTTTCCAGGGAGTAGGTCAGCGCCTTGCCGGTATCGATCGACACCAGTACGCCGTTCTGACGGCCAGACATGCTGCCCGGCTTGACGGTGTCGTAACGGTCGAAGATCGAGGTCAGGATACCCGCGCCGTTGGTCAGGGTCAGGAATTGGTTACGGAAACCGATCAGACCGCGAGCCGGGATGTTGTATTCCAGGCGCACACGACCTTTGCCGTCCGGCGACATGTTGGTCAGGTCGCCCTTGCGCAGGCCCATTTCTTCCATGACCTTGCCCTGGGATTCTTCAGGGATGTCGATGGTGACGTTCTCGTACGGCTCCTGCTTGACGCCGTCGACTTCGCGGATGATCACTTCCGGACGGCCAACGCCCATTTCGAAGCCTTCGCGACGCATGGTTTCGATCAGTACCGAGAGGTGCAGCTCACCACGGCCGGAGACCTTGAACTTGTCTGCGCTGTCGCCTTCTTCAACGCGCAGGGCCACGTTGTACAGCAGCTCCTTGTCCAGACGCTCCTTGATGTTGCGGCTGGTGACGAACTTGCCTTCCTTGCCGCAGAACGGCGAGTCGTTGACCTGGAAGGTCATGGAAACGGTCGGCTCGTCGACGGTCAGCGGCTTCATCGCTTCGACGTGGTTGATGTCGCACAGGGTGTCGGAGATGAACAGCTGATCCATACCGCTGACGCAGACGATGTCACCGGCGGTGGCCTCTTCGACGTCCACGCGGTGCAGACCGTGGTGGCCCATCAGCTTGAGAATGCGGCCGTTACGCTTCTTGCCTTCGGTGTCGATCGCCACGACCGGGGTGTTCGGCTTGACCTTGCCGCGGGCAATACGGCCAACGCCGATGATGCCGAGGAAGCTGTTGTAGTCCAGCGCGGAGATCTGCATCTGGAACGGGCCGTCGAGGTCGACGTTCGGTGCCGGCACGTGGTCGACGATAGCTTGGTAGAGCGGGGTCAGGTCTTCGGCCATGGCAGTGTGGTCCAGACCGGCGATGCCGTTCAGGGCGCTGGCGTAGACGACCTGGAAGTCGAGCTGCTCGTCGGTGGCGCCGAGGTTGTCGAACAGGTCGAAGATCTGATCCATGACCCAGTCAGGACGCGCGCCCGGACGGTCGATCTTGTTGATCACGACGATTGGACGCAGGCCGGCTTCGAAGGCCTTCTTGGTCACGAAGCGGGTCTGCGGCATTGGGCCGTCCTGGGCGTCGACGACCAGTAGTACGGAGTCGACCATCGACATCACGCGCTCAACTTCGCCACCGAAGTCGGCGTGGCCGGGGGTGTCGACGATGTTGATGCGGTAGTCGTTCCACTTGATGGCGGTGTTCTTCGCCAGAATGGTGATGCCGCGCTCTTTTTCCTGGTCGTTGCTGTCCATCACGCGCTCGTCGTTGAGCTCGTTACGCTCCAGGGTGCCGGACTGACGCAGCAGGGCGTCGACGAGGGTGGTTTTGCCATGGTCGACGTGGGCGATGATGGCGATGTTGCGTAGATTTTCGATCACTGTGTGTATCTCGATCAGAGGATTCGGTGTGTCGCCCAGCCTGGACGACGAATATGAAGAAAAGGGGATCAGCGAGCTGAACGGTCGGGAGGGCGATGGCGGATACTCCCACCATTCAACCCCGGCGTCTTATGTCGGACGATAAACGCGCACATTGGCATGCCCCTCGCTCAGCAGGTGATGGGCATGCAGGCGGCTCATGACGCCCTTGTCGCAATACAGCAGGTACTGGCGGTTCTCATCCAGTTCCTTGAATTTGTTGTTCAGCGCGTAGAACGGCAGCGCCTGCACCTCGACACCCGGCACGTCGAGCGGCTCGTCTTCAGCGGCGTCGGGGTGGCGGATGTCGATGACGATCTGCCCGGCCAGCGCTTCACGCACTTCCTCGACCTGCACGTCCTTGCCCAGTTCGTCGATCACGCGGTCGATGGGCAATTGAGTCGCGCGTTCCAGGGCGCGATCGAGGATGGCCATGTCGAACTGCGCCTCCTCCTTCTCCACGCGGTAACCGCGGGCCTTGGTGGTCGGGTTGACCGAGATCACGCCGCAGTATTCGGGCATGTTCTTGGCGAACTCGGCGGTGCCGATCTGCGTGGCGGTGTCGATGATGTCCTGCTTGTGGCTGGCGATCAGCGGGCGCATCACCAGCATGTCGGTGGCCGAATCGATCACCGCCAGGTTGGTCAGGGTCTGGCTCGACACCTGGCTGATCGCCTCACCGGTGACCAGCGCCTCGATCTGCAGTTTCTCGGCGACCCGAGTAGCCGCGCGCAGCATCATGCGCTTGAGGATGACGCCCATCTGGCTGTTGTCGACCTTGCCGAGAATCTCGCCGACCACTTCCTCGAACGGCACGCTGACGAACAGCACGCGCTGCGAACGGCCGAACTTCTGCCAGATGTAATGCGCCACTTCCATTACACCCAGCTCATGGGCACGGCCACCGAGATTGAAGAAACAGAAGTGGCTGACCAGGCCGCGACGCATCATCTGGTACGCCGCGACGGTGGAGTCGAAGCCGCCGCTCATCAGTACCAGGGTCTGCTCCAGGGAGCCCAGCGGATAACCGCCCAGGCCTTCGTGGCGGTTGTGCACCACGAAGAGGCGCTGGTCGCGAATTTCCATGCGCACTTCGACTTCCGGTTTCTTCAGGTCGATACCGGCTGCACCGCACTCCTGACGCAGACGTGAACCGACATGGCGTTCGACATCGATGGAACTGAACGCGTGCTTGCCGCCACGCTTGCAACGCACGGCGAAGATCTTGCCCGGCAACTGGTCGGCGTAGTGGCGCTTGCAGTGTTCGGTGATCTCGTCCAGATCGCCCAGCGGGTACTCATTCACCTCGAGGAACAGGCCGATGCCCGGCGTGTTGCGCAGGCGTTCAGTCATCTCGGCCAGCAGCTTGGGATCGTTCAGGTCGGTCTCGACCTCAAGGTTGTCCCAGACACCCGTGACCCGCAGAGCAGGGTCAAGATCACGCAGCACGGAGCGAATGTTCTTCCCCAACTGGCGAATGAACTGCTTGCGCACCGGGCGGCTCTTGATGGTGATTTCCGGGAAAACTTTGACGATCAGCTTCATGAATAGGCCGCCCGCTTGGGGGACGAAAAAACAGGGGCGCGGATTATAGCGGAAATTGTTCAAGCTTTGACCAAAAATACTGCAACCCCAAGCTGACGCACCAAAATAGGTCTTTTCTAGAAATAGCAGCCCTTAAATGGTGCAAATATCTCCGCAAAATCGGCGCGCAGCCGGCGTAGCGCCTGAGTTTCGCGGCCTCTGCCCAATAAAGGGCACTGGCATGCAATTTGCTCCCTTGTGAGGCAGGTCGCCCTGAAGGACTATCCCGCCGGGCTTCACCGCACATATCGGGGCTCCACGAAGCGAGCCTTTTCCATCTGGAGGACAACATGTCTAAGGCTGTTCAACTGATCAAAGAACACGACGTGAAGTGGGTAGACCTGCGCTTCACCGATACCAAAGGCAAGCAGCACCACGTGACCATGCCGGCCCGTGACGCCCTGGACGAAGACTTCTTCGAGCACGGCAAGATGTTCGATGGTTCGTCCATTCACGGCTGGAAAGGCATCGAAGCCTCCGACATGATCCTGATGCCGGTCGACGAAACTTCGGTACTGGACCCGTTCACCGAAGAGCCGACCCTGATCATCGTTTGCGACATCATCGAGCCAAGCACCATGCAGGGCTACGATCGTGACCCGCGCTCCATCGCCAAGCGTGCCGAAGAGTTCCTGAAAACCACCGGCATCGGTGACACCGTATTCGTCGGCCCGGAGCCCGAGTTCTTCATCTTCGACGAAGTGAAGTTCAAGTCCGACATCTCCGGCTCGATGTTCAAGATCTACTCCGAGCAAGGCTCCTGGATGACCGATCAGGACGTGGAAGGCGGCAACAAAGGCCACCGTCCGGCCGTCAAAGGTGGTTACTTCCCGGTTCCGCCGTGCGACCACGACCACGAAATCCGTACTGCCATGTGTAATGCCATGGAAGAAATGGGCCTGGTCGTCGAAGTGCACCACCACGAAGTGGCCACTGCCGGTCAGAACGAAATCGGCGTGAAGTTCAACACCCTGGTCGCCAAGGCTGACGAAGTTCAGACCCTGAAGTACTGCGTGCACAACGTAGCCGATGCCTACGGCAAGACCGCTACCTTCATGCCGAAGCCGCTGTACGGCGACAACGGTTCGGGCATGCACGTGCACATGTCGATCTCCAAGGACGGCAAGAACACCTTCGCAGGCGAAGGCTATGCCGGTCTGTCCGAGACCGCCCTGTACTTCATCGGCGGCATCATCAAGCACGGTAAGGCCCTGAACGGCTTCACCAACCCGTCGACCAACTCCTACAAGCGTCTGGTCCCGGGCTTCGAAGCTCCGGTCATGCTGGCCTACTCGGCTCGCAACCGCAGCGCTTCGATCCGTATTCCGTACGTTTCCAGCCCGAAAGCCCGCCGTATCGAAGCGCGCTTCCCGGACCCGGCTGCCAACCCGTACCTGTGCTTCGCTGCACTGCTGATGGCCGGTCTGGACGGTATCCAGAACAAGATCCACCCGGGCGATGCCGCCGACAAGAACCTGTACGACCTGCCGCCGGAAGAAGGCAAGCTGATCCCGCAGGTGTGCGGCAGCCTGAAAGAAGCCCTGGAAGAGCTGGACAAGGGCCGCGCGTTCCTGACCAAGGGCGGCGTGTTCTCCGACGACTTCATCGATGCCTACATCGAGCTGAAATCGGAAGAAGAAATCAAGGTACGTACCTTCGTACACCCGCTGGAATACGACCTGTACTACAGCGTCTAAGCCAGTCTGCGCCGCCTCGTGCGGCGCTTTCGAAAGCCCCGCCCGGCTCTGCCTGGCGGGGCTTTTTCATTTCAGCCGTAGGCTGCACCCTCCGCACCGAGAGCCGAGGTGCTGCAGTAGATGGCTCACATAACCTCGGCGCCCCCGTCACCTTATGCAGTTCGCGCCTGCTACCCGAGCCGATTTGTAGCCAAACATCACAGCCAAGGCGCCCTGCGCTTGCCAGGAACCGATAGCAGTGCAAGGCTTAGCGCATCACCCGAGGAGGGATCGGCCCATGCGCCCATTACTCGCCTGCCTGTTGCTTGCCCTGGCCCTGCCGGCCAGCGCGCAGATATACAAATACACCGATGCGAACGGCAATACGGTCTTCACCAATCAGCCGCCGGATGGCACAGCCGCCGAGAGCGTCGAGTTGCCGCCGACCAACACGGTGGAGATGCAGACGCCCAGCCTGCCAGCGGTCGAAGACGATACTTCGGCGCAGAGCGAAGCGCCCTACTCCGTGTTGAGCCTGACCGGTATCCCGGACGACGAGGCCATGCGCGCCAACAACGGCACCTTTATCGTTGGCGTGAACATTCAGCCGCGCCTGCAACCCGGTCACCGCCTGCGCCTGATTCTCGATGGCGAACCCTATGGCCAGGCCAGCAACGTACCGAGCCTGCAACTGACCAATATCGACCGTGGCGAGCACGCGCTGGCCGTGGCGGTGATGGCAGGCGACCGTATCGTCCAGCAGAGCGCCACCGAGACCTTTACCGTGCAACGTATCAGCCTGCACAGCCCGGCACGCCAGGCACCACCTCCTCCTCGCCCAGCACCAAAGCCTGCCAAGTGAATATGCGTTCCCCACTCATCCTGCTTCTACTCGCTGCACCGCTCGCTTTCGGCCAGGTCTACACCTACATCGACGCCGAAGGTAACCGCGTATTCACCGACAAACCGCGCAGCAGCAATGCCGAGCGGGTGATGCTCGCGCCATCCAACAGCGTGGAGCTGAGCCAGCCCCCGTCCACGGTTCGCGTGACACCGCCTGCCGTCACCAAACCGACCGTGCATTACCAGGTGCTGCGCATCCTCGTGCCGGAGCCGGATGCCTCGATCCATAACGGCTCAGGGGACATGATCGTCACCCTCAACAGCGAGCCGGGCCTACTGCCCGGCCACAGCTACCGCCTGCTGCTGAACGGCGAACCCCAGGGCGAGATCAGCCGTAGCCCGGTGTTCTCCCTGCAGCACGTCGACCGCGGCACGCACCAGCTGGTGGCAGAAATCATCGACTCCGCCGGCCTGATCGTCGAGCGCACGCCGGCACAGCCCTTCCACATGCACCGCATGAGCCTGGCGCAGAAGCGCAAGGTCAACCCGTGCAAGAAAGATGAGTACGGCGTTCGCCCCGAGTGCCCGCTGAAAGACAAGCCCAAGGAAGAGGCAAGCATCCTTCCTTTCCTCTGAAAGCAGATTGCACCTTAATGGTGCAATCTGGCGCACCACCTCCTAAGCTCTCCCTGTTTTGGGTCGCTTTTCCCCGCCCGGCTTCGCCCCAGCACCACCAAAACCTGGCAGACCGCACAAATAATGCGTCTTTTCAGGGCCTTGGTTTGCTTCTTGCATTTTCCTGCTCATCGCCGGAACGCACTGCTTATGACCATCAACGACGCGCTGCACCGACTGCTACTCGACAACCTGACCACCGCCACCCTGCTGCTCAACAGCCAGCTGTGCCTTGAGTACATGAACCCGGCGGCGGAAATGCTCCTGGCCGTTAGCGGCCAGCGCAGCCATGGCCAGTTCATCAGTGACCTGTTCACCGAATCGCCCGAGGCGCTGTCGTCACTGCGCCAGGCGGTGGAGCAGGCGCATCCGTTCAACAAGCGCGAAGCCGTGCTGACCTCGGTCACCGGCCAGACGCTGACCGTGGACTACGCGGTGACGCCACTGTTCAGCAAGGGCGAAACCCTGCTGCTGCTGGAGGTGCACCCCCGTGACCGCCTGCTGCGCATCACCAAGGAAGAGGCGCAGCTGTCCAAGCAGGAAACCACCAAGTTGCTCGTCCGCGGCCTGGCCCACGAAATCAAGAATCCGCTCGGTGGCATCCGTGGCGCGGCGCAACTGCTTTCGCGCGAGTTGCCCAACGAAGACCTCAAGGACTACACCAACGTCATCATCGAAGAGGCCGACCGCCTGCGAAATCTGGTCGACCGCATGCTCGGCTCGAACAAGCTGCCATCGCTGGCGATGACCAACGTGCACGAGGTCCTGGAACGCGTCGCCAACCTGATCGAAGCGGAAAGCCAGGGCGGCATCACCCTGGTGCGCGATTACGACCCGAGCATTCCCGACCTGCTGATCGACCGCGAGCAGATGATCCAGGCCGTGCTCAATATCGTGCGCAATGCCATGCAGGCCATCTCCGGGCAGAAACATGACATGGGCCTGGGGCGCATCAGCCTGCGCACCCGCACCCTGCGCCAGTTCACCATCGGCCATACGCGCCACCGCCTAGTGGTCAAGGTCGAGATCATCGACAACGGCCCCGGCATTCCACCGGAGCTGCAGGAAACCATCTTCTACCCCATGGTCAGCGGGCGTGCCGACGGCACCGGCCTGGGCCTGGCCATCACCCAGAACATCATCAGCCAGCACCAAGGTCTGATCGAGTGCGAGAGCTATCCCGGCCACACCGTATTCTCGATCTTCCTGCCGCTGGAACAAGGAGCGCCCACGCCATGAGCCGCAGTGAAACCGTCTGGATTGTCGACGACGATCGTTCCATCCGCTGGGTCCTGGAAAAGGCCCTGCAGCAGGAAGGCATGACCACTCAGAGTTTCGACAGTGCCGACGGTGTACTCGCCCGCCTGACCCGCCAGCAGCCGGACGTGATCATCTCCGATATCCGCATGCCCGGTGCCAGCGGCCTCGATCTGCTCGCACGCATCCGCGAGCTGTACCCACGTCTGCCGGTGATCATCATGACTGCGCATTCCGACCTGGACAGCGCGGTAGCCAGCTACCAGGGCGGCGCCTTCGAATACCTGCCCAAGCCGTTCGACGTCGACGAGGCGGTGTCACTGGTCAAGCGCGCCTTCCAGCACGCCCAGGAACAACAGAGCCTGGCCGCACCCGCCGCACAGGCGCGCACGCCGGAGATCATCGGCGAAGCGCCGGCGATGCAGGAGGTGTTCCGCGCCATTGGCCGCTTGAGCCACTCCAATATCACCGTGCTGATCAATGGTGAATCCGGTACCGGCAAGGAACTGGTGGCGCACGCCTTGCATCGCCACAGCCCGCGCGCGGCAGCCCCGTTCATCGCCCTGAACATGGCGGCAATTCCCAAGGACCTGATGGAGTCCGAGCTGTTCGGCCACGAGAAAGGCGCCTTCACCGGCGCAGCCAACCAACGCCGTGGCCGCTTCGAGCAAGCTGATGGCGGCACCCTGTTCCTCGACGAGATCGGCGATATGCCGGCCGACACCCAGACCCGTCTACTGCGCGTGCTGGCCGATGGCGAGTTCTATCGCGTCGGTGGCCACACCCCAGTGAAGGTGGACGTGCGCATCATCGCAGCCACCCACCAGAACCTGGAAACCCTGGTGCAGGCCGGCAAGTTTCGTGAAGACCTGTTCCACCGCCTCAACGTCATTCGCATCCACATTCCGCGCCTGGCCGACCGCCGCGAGGACATACCGACCCTGGCCCATCACTTCCTCGCCCGAGCGGCACAGGAGCTGGCGGTGGAGCCGAAGCTGCTCAAGAGTGAAACCGAGGACTACCTCAAGCACCTGCCCTGGCCGGGCAACGTGCGCCAGTTGGAGAACACCTGCCGCTGGATCACCGTCATGGCCTCGGGTCGCGAAGTGCATGTCGATGACCTGCCGCCAGAGTTGCTGACCCAGCCGCAGGACGCCGCACCAGTGACCAACTGGGAACAGGCGCTGCGCCTGTGGGCCGACCAAGCGCTGGCGCGCGGCCAGTCAAACCTGCTCGACAGCGCCGTGCCGGCCTTCGAGCGCATCATGATCGAGACCGCCCTCAAGCACACCGCCGGCCGCCGCCGCGACGCCGCCCTGCTGCTGGGCTGGGGCCGCAACACCCTGACGCGCAAGATCAAGGAACTGGGCATGAAGGTCGACGGCGGGGATGACGACGACAGCGACGACTGAAGCCTCCAGGCGGATGACGGCAGCCCTCTCGCTGCCGTCATCCACACCGCTTAGCTGAACATGCTGTCATCGCCGTCGAAGAAATCGCTGCCATCGGAATAGCCGTCATCGGCGAAGCTGTCGCCCGATGAGCCCGCATCGAAACTACCGGGGTCTTGTTGCATGGGCGCCTCGACCACCTCGACAATCTCCGTCGGGCTGCCGTGATGGAACAGGCCGCTGAGCATCTCGGCCATCATCACCCCACCGGCCACACCGGCCGCCGTCTGCAGAGCGCCGCGCATGAAACCACCGCCCTGCCCCGGTATGGCTGCCGGCTGCGGCGGGCGTGCATCACTGGCCGCCCCCTGGGAAAACCGTGTTTGCCCCCAACCATCCGGGCGCGTGCTCGGCTGCGCTTGCGCCTCACGCGCGCCACCGCCAAACAGACCGGAAAGGAAACCGCCATTGCTGGGGCGTTGCTGCTGCACTTCGGCCAGTTGCGCTTCAAGCTCCTTGACCCGCTGATCCTGGCGCTTGAGCGCGGCCTCCTGAATCAGGATGGTCTGCGCCATGTAATAAGCTGCGGCGGGCTGACGGGCGACATGCTCGGCGATGTGCGCATCGGCCTCGGCATCACGGGCAGCACTCTGTCGCTCGGCATCGTGTAAACGCGAGAACAGGCCATCGATCAGGGTTCGCTCTTCGGAATTCATGGGTGCCTCGTTTACGGCAAGTGGCACGTCCCTGTAGGGAATTCCTCGCGAAGCAGGCGCCTCGCTCTGCGTCATTGGAGCGAAGCGTCATCAGCCAGTTCCCTGCCGATCAGCCGCGCTGGGCGTTCCGGATGGAGATTTGCGTATTGAGGGTCCAGAAGTCGTAGAGCACGCCGACCAGGAACAAGCCACCGGTCAACAGGTAGATGATCCCGGTGATCCACTTGCCCTGATACATGCGGTGCACACCGAACACGCCAAGGAAGGTCAGCAGGATCCAGGCGACGTTGTAGTCGGTATCCCCGGCGGTAAAGCGCAGGTCGGCTTCGCGATCCATCGCGGGGATCAGGAACAGGTCGATGATCCAGCCGATAAAGAACAGACCGAGAGTGAAGAACCAAATCGTCCCCGTTACCGGCTTGCCGTAATAAAAACGATGCGAACCGAGAAAGCCAAAAATCCACAGCAGGTAGCCGATCAGCTTGCTGTGCGTATCGGGTCGTTGCATGGCGAACTCCTTGAGCGTGGTGAACGTAAGACGCAGTGGGCCAAGGGAAGGTTTCATGCGCCGCGAGGCAGAGCGACACAACGAATGACTTGATAGCTGTACGAGGCCAATATACTGTATAAAAAAACAGTATCACTATCACATGCCATGCAACTGATCGAAAAACTCACCATCCTCGCCGACGCCGCCAAGTACGACGCCTCCTGCGCCAGCAGCGGTGCACCGAAGCGAAGCTCCAAGGGCAAGGATGGCATCGGCTCGACCAACGGCATGGGCATCTGCCACAGCTACACGCCGGACGGACGCTGCGTAGCCCTGCTGAAGATCCTGCTGACCAACTTCTGCCTGTACAACTGCCAGTACTGCATCAACCGCCGCTCCAGCGACGTACCACGTGCACGTTTCACCCCCGAGGAAGTGGTCACCCTGACCCTCGACTTCTACAAGCGCAACTGCATCAGCGGCCTGTTCCTCAGCTCCGGCATCATCCGTTCAGCCGACTACACCATGGAACAGTTGATCCGCGTCGCCAGGTTGCTGCGTGAGGAACATCAGTTTCGCGGCTACATCCATCTCAAGACCATTCCCGATGCCGCCCCGGAGCTTATCGCCGAAGCCGGGCTGTACGCCGACCGCCTCAGCGTCAACATCGAGCTGCCCACCGAGACCAGCCTGGTACGCCTGGCACCGGAAAAGAACGTCGGCAGCATCCACCAGGCCATGCACAGCATCCACCTCGGCGAACGCGAGGCTCAGGAAGAACGCCACGCACCACGCTTCGCCCCAGCCGGGCAAAGCACGCAGATGATCGTCGGCGCCGACGCCACCGATGACAGCACCATCCTGCACAACGCACAAAGCCTGTATCAGGACTATCGCCTGCGCCGCGTCTACTACTCGGCTTTCAGCCCCATCCCGCAAAGCCCGAAAAGCGTGCCGTTCGAGGCACCTCCGCTGCTGCGTGAGCACCGTCTGTACCAGGCCGACTTCCTCATGCGCGGCTATGGCTTCAGTGCTAGCGAACTACTGGTCGGCCCCGGCAACCTGGCGCTGGATATAGACCCCAAGCTGGCCTGGGCGCTGGCCAACCGCGAGCAATTTCCCGTCGACCTCAACCGTGCCGACGAGTCACTGATCGCCCGCGTACCGGGCATCGGCGTGCTCAGCGCACGGCGCCTGGGCGCGCTGCGGCGTGAACGGCGCATCCGTTATGAAGATCTGACCCGCCTGCGCTGCGTGCTGGAGAAGGCCAAACCCTTCATCGTCACTCAGGATTACCGGCCGCCACGGACCGAACACGAATCTGTGGTGCTGCGCCAGCAGCTACGCGACACCCCGGCACAGATGGCGTTGTGGTGATGCACAGCCTGCGCTTCGACGGCACCTTCACCACCTGGCGCCAGGCCGCACGCCGCGCTTTGCTCCAGGGCCTGGCACCCCATCAATTGCAGTGGCTGGACGAAGAGGCCGCGCCCGGCCTGTTCGATGAAGCGGCCGAGCACGAACCAGAGCCCAGCGGCCGCCTGCGCGTATCGCCCGAGTTGCTGGAGCTGTTGGAAAGTGCCGCGCAGTACCGCGGTGAGGAACGCTGGAGCCTGCTCTATCGTGTGCTCTGGCGCTTCGTGCAGGGCGAGCGCAGCGCTGTGCTGGCCGGCGATCCCGATGGCAGCGAACTGCATCGCCGACTCAAGGCGGTACGCCGCGAGGCCCATCACCTGCATGCCTTCGTGCGTTTCCAGCCGTGCCAGGCTGCAGGCGCGCCGGATTTCGTTGCCTGGTTCGAGCCGGCGCACGACATCCTGGCCTCTGCCAGCGACCACTTCGTCGAGCGCCTGGGCAAGCACAGTTGGCTGATCGCGACGCCGCGCGATGGCGTGTACTGGGATGGCCAGCGCCTGCTGCACGAGCGCCGATGCCCAGCGCAGTGGCAAGCCTGGGCGCAGCAGTCCGAGGATGCCGGCCAGGCCCTGTGGCGCGCTTACTACGGCAGCACCTTCAACCCGGCGCGGCTCAACCGCTCGGTGATGCAGCAGCATCTGCCGCTGAGATTCTGGAAGCACCTGCCGGAAGGCCCGCTGATACCGCAATTGATGAGCGAAGCGCGCGCCGGCGCTCAGCGCGATGGCCAGGCACTGGCGCTGGCTGGCAGGAAAGGCAAACGCATCACCATGGGCGCAGAGGCGACCGCAGAGCGAGCTGGGACAGAAGATCAGGCATAGCGAATCAAGCCCCCTCACAAGAGCGAAGTGGTGTGCTGCTCCGCAGCGGCCCTGCCCCGGGACACCAGGTTCATCAGCGGGGAAAGGTTGATGTGATGACTCAAGGAAAAACATCGCGGACAAGTCCGCTCCCACAAAGCAGGGTGCCTCCCTGTGGGAGCGGACTTGTCCGCAAATGTCATGGCACGATGGTGGTAAGCGGGCCCCTCTTCAGCGTAACGCCTACCGGCAGCGTCAGCGGAAGCGACGCCCCGGATCTTCCTCGCTGACCTCCAGCGCCAGGCCCTGGGCCATGCTGGTCAGGTGATCGCCATCGGTTTCAGAGCCGAGCTTGATCATCAGACGCAGATCGTTGGCCGAATCGGCGTAGAGCAGCGCATCTTCGTAGGTGATCTCACCCTGGGTATAGAGGTTGTACAAGGCCTGGTCGAAGGTCTGCATGCCCTGCTCGTTGGAGCGCTTCATCAGGCCCTTGAGCTCGTGCACCTCGCCCTTGCGGATCAGATCGGCAGCCAGCGGGGTATTGATCAGCACCTCGATCACCGCGCGACGTCCCTTGCCATCCGGGGTCGGCACCAGTTGCTGGGCGACGATGGCCTTGAGGTTGAGCGACAGATCCATCCACACCTGGTTCTGCCGGTCGGCTGGGAAGAAGTTGATGATGCGGTCCAACGCCTGGTTGGCGTTGTTGGCGTGCAGGGTGGCCAGGCACAGGTGCCCGGTTTCGGCGAAGGCCACGGCGTGATCCATGGTCTCGCGGGTCCGTACCTCGCCAATCATGATCACGTCCGGCGCCTGGCGCAGGGTGTTCTTCAGGGCGACCTCGAACGACTCGGTGTCGATACCCACTTCGCGCTGCGTGACGATGCAGCTCTGGTGCTGGTGGATGTATTCGATAGGGTCTTCGATGGAGATGATGTGGCCGCTGCTATTGCGGTTACGGTAGCCGATCATCGCCGCCAGCGAGGTGGATTTACCGGTACCGGTGGCACCGACGAACAGCACCAGTCCGCGCTTGGTCAGCGACAGTTTCTTGAGGATATCCGGCAGCTTCAGCTCATCGATGGTCGGGATGGTGGTCTCGATACGACGCAGCACCATGCCCACCAGGTTGCGCTGGTAGAAGGCGCTGACACGGAAGCGACCGATGCCACGGGCGCTGATGGCGAAGTTGCACTCGTGGTTCTCGGCGAAGTCGCGGCGCTGCGCCTCGTTCATCACACCCAGCACGGTTTCGCGGGTCATCTCCGGCGACATGGCGTTCTTGGTCACGGGCATGATCTTGCCGTTGACCTTCATCGACGGCGGCACGCCAGCGGTGATGAACAGGTCGGAACCGCCTTTTTCGACCATCAGGCGCAGTAGTTTTTCGAATTCCATCTTGGGTCTCGCCAATCAGCTGCACGCCCGATGAAGGCCCCGCAGGACCTGGCGACTGGCGGCGTGCGGCGCAGTCGCTACGGCTGTTAGAAGTTCTCGGGGCTCTTGGCCTTCTCGCGCGCACTGTCGCGGCTGACCAGGCCCTTGGATACCAGGGTCTTGAGACACGCATCGAGGGTCTGCATGCCCAGCGCGCCGCCGGTCTGGATCGCCGAATACATCTGCGCGACCTTGTCCTCGCGGATCAGGTTACGAATGGCAGGCGTACCGATCATGATTTCGTGCGCGGCCACGCGACCGCCACCGATCTTCTTCAGCAGGGTCTGCGAGATCACCGCCTGCAGCGACTCGGAGAGCATCGAACGCACCATCGACTTCTCTTCGGCCGGGAACACGTCGACCACGCGGTCGATGGTCTTGGCAGCGGAGGTGGTGTGCAGGGTGCCGAACACGAGGTGGCCGGTTTCCGCTGCGGTCAGCGCCAGGCGGATGGTTTCCAGGTCACGCATCTCACCCACCAGGATGATGTCCGGGTCTTCACGCAGCGCCGAACGCAGCGCTTCGGAGAAGCCGTGGGTGTCGCGGTGCACCTCACGCTGGTTGACCAGGCACTTCTTCGACTCGTGAACGAATTCGATGGGGTCTTCGATGGTGAGGATATGGTGGTACTTGTTGCTGTTGAGGTAATCGAGCATCGCCGCCAGGGTAGTCGACTTACCCGAACCGGTAGGGCCGGTGACCAGCACCAGGCCGCGCGGCACGTCGGTGATCTTGCGGAATACCTCGCCCATGCCCAGGTCGTCCATGGTCAGTACCTTGGACGGAATGGTACGGAACACCGCACCGGCACCACGGTTCTGATTGAAGGCGTTGACCCGGAAGCGCGCCACGCCCGGCACTTCGAAGGAGAAGTCGGTCTCGAGAAACTCTTCGTAATCCTTGCGCTGCTTGTCATTCATGATGTCGTAGATCAGCGCGTGAACCTGCTTGTGATCCAGCGGCGGCAGGTTGATGCGGCGCACATCGCCGTCAACGCGGATCATCGGCGGCAGCCCCGCCGAGAGGTGCAAATCCGACGCGCCTTGCTTGGCGCTGAAGGCGAGCAGCTCAGTGATATCCATGGGACTCCCCAATTACAAGCAAGCAGGTAGAATGCCGCAAACCCTCTAGGGGTCGGGCTTTATAGAGCGCAGGTAATGTCCACGATAGCAGAGAATATTGCAAAGGTCGGAGCGCGTATCCGTGAGGCGGCGCAAGCCTCGCAGCGCAATTTGGCTGACATCGGCCTGCTGGCGGTAAGCAAGACCAAACCAGCCGAAGCCATCCGCGAAGCGCACGCCGCCGGTCTGCGCGATTTTGGCGAGAACTACCTGCAGGAGGCGCTGGAAAAACAGACCCAGCTGACCGACCTGCCCTTGATCTGGCACTTCATCGGCCCCATTCAATCGAACAAGACCCGGCCCATCGCCGAACATTTCGACTGGGTACATTCGGTGGATCGCCTGAAAATCGCCCAACGCCTTTCCGATCAGCGCCCCGCGCACCTGCCGCCACTGAACATCTGCCTGCAGGTCAACGTCAGTGGTGAGGACAGCAAGTCCGGCTGTAGCCCGGAGGAGTTGCCGGAGCTGGCCAAGGCCATCGCCGCCCTGCCCAACCTCCAGCTGCGCGGATTGATGGCAATTCCCGAACCAACCGAGGACGTCACCGCACAACATGCCGCCTTCGCCCGTCTGCGTCAGTTACGCGATGACCTGGCGCTCGATCTCGATACCCTGTCCATGGGCATGAGCCATGACCTGGAAGCAGCCATCGCCGAAGGCGCGACCTGGGTGCGCATCGGCACCGCTCTGTTCGGCGCCCGCGATTACGGTCAGCCCACTCACTGAATGAAGGAATTCCCGCAATGAGCAACCCGATCATCGCCTTCGTCGGCGCCGGCAACATGGCCGCCAGCCTGATTGGCGGCCTGCGCGCCCAGGGCGTGGCGGCCAGCGCCATCCGCGCCAGCGAGCCCGGCAGCGAACAACGCGCCCGCCTACAGCAGGAGCATGGCATCGCCACCTTCGCCGACAATGGCGAGGCCATCAAGGGTGCCGATCTGATCGTGCTGGCGGTCAAACCACAGATCATGAAAACGGTATGCCTGGATCTGGCGCCACACCTGGCCCCCAACCAGGTGATCATCTCCATCGCCGCCGGCATCAGTTGCGCCAGCCTGGAAAACTGGCTGGGCCAGCGCCCGGTAGTGCGCTGCATGCCCAATACGCCGGCGCTACTGCGTCAGGGTGTTTCCGGCCTGTTCGCCAACCCACGCGTCAACACTGCGCAGAAAGCCCAGGCAGGGCAGGTGCTGAGTGCCGTCGGCCTGGCCCTGTGGCTGGATGAAGAAGCCCAGCTCGACGCAGTTACCGCAGTGTCCGGCAGCGGCCCGGCCTATTTCTTCCTGCTGATCGAAGCGATGACGGCGGCCGGCGAGCAGCTCGGCCTGCCACGCGAGACTGCCGCACGCCTGAGCATCCACACCGCACTGGGCGCCGCACGCATGGCCAGCGAAAGTGATGTCGACGCGGCAGAATTGCGTCGCCGTGTGACCTCGCCGAACGGAACCACCGAAGCGGCGATCAAAACCTTCCAGGCCGGCGGCTTCGAAGCGCTGGTACAACAGGCGCTGAATGCCGCCGCCAATCGCTCGGCCGAACTGGCTGAACAACTGGGTCAATAAGGGAAGCACACATGTCCGGACTCATCGAAGCCCTGATCTACATCATCCAGACCCTCGGCAGCCTGTATCTGCTGATCGTGCTGCTGCGTTTCATCCTGCAACTGGTGCGCGCCGACTTCTACAACCCGCTGAGCCAGTTCATCGTCAAGGCCACTCAGCCGCTGCTGACGCCACTTCGCCGTATCATCCCAGGCTTCGCCGGGCTGGATCTGGCCTCGCTGATTCTGGCGATTCTGGTGCAGTTGCTGCTGATGGTCGTGACCCTGACGCTGATGGGCTACAACGTCGGCGGTTTCATTCTGCAATTGCTGGTGTGGTCGATGATCGGCGTGACCTCGCTGTTCCTCAAGGTGTTCTTCTTCGCCCTGATCATCAGCGTGATCCTTTCCTGGGTCGCTCCGGGCAGCTACAACCCCGGCGCTCAGCTGGTGAACCAGATCTGCGAGCCGCTGCTGGCGCCGTTCCGCAAGCTGCTGCCGAACCTCGGTGGCCTGGATATCTCACCGATCTTCGCCTTCATCACCATCAACCTGATCGACCGTTACGTGATCGGCGCTCTGGCGGCCTCCACCGGCCTGCCACCGATGCTCAGTCCTTTCCTCTGAGAGCCTGTTCAAAGGCTCGCGAGCTAGCACTATGCAAGGCAAAAACAGGCGAGGAAGCGGAGTTTACGAATGATAAATGAGCATTCCGAGCCTGTTTTTAACGCAGCAAAGCCGACGCGCAGCAGACTTTGAGCAGGTTCTCGGCATGAGTTTCTACCGCTGGGACGGCGACGACCTGATCCTCGACTGCCACCTGCAGCCCAAGGCGAGCAAGGACGAGTTCGCCGGGCTGCATGGTGAGCGGCTGAAGATCCGCCTCACCGCCCCGCCGGTCGACGGCAAGGCCAACGCCCATCTGCAGGCCTTCCTGGCCAAGGCATTCGGCGTGGCCAAGAGCCAAGTGATCCTGGAAAGCGGCGAACTCAATCGGCAGAAACGCCTGCGTATTCGCGCCCCGCAGAGCCTGCCGCCGATTCCCGGTCTGCAGCGCGCCTGACGACCACTCAGCCAGCCCAGCCGACCATAAGGCGGGACTGTCGAAGAGGCCAATTGACGGCTGCCTTGCAGCTCGCATAATGCAAACTGTTCTCGCGAAATGCCGTGCTTCCTGGCGGCCCCCCGAACCGAACCGTTACGCAGCCCCCGCAAGAGGTGATCTTGCCGAGAGGAGAGCCAGGATGAGCATGGAACGTCTCAGCCAGCAGGTTGACGCCTACGTCGCCTGGAAACGCGAACTGATGCGCGAGATCACGCGCTATCGCAGCTGGCTGGAGCACAACCGGCTCAACTCCGAGGCGGTTCAGGCCAAGCTCGAACGTGCGCTGAAGATCCTGCGTACCGACCACATCACCCTGGCTTTCGTCGGCGAGTTCTCGCGCGGCAAGACCGAGCTGATCAACAGCCTGTTCTTCTCCGAATACGGCCAGCGCATGCTGCCTTCGCATGCCGGGCGCACCACCATGTGCCCCACCGAGCTGTTCTTCGACCCACGCTCGGAGCGTCCCTACATTCGCCTGCTGCCGATCGAGACCCGCACGGCCTCGGCCAGTGTCGCGCAGTTCAAACGCATCCCTCGGCACTGGGTGAACATTCCGCTGGATACCAGCGACCCGGCCAACATGGCGCTGGCCTTCAGCCAGGTGGCCAAGACCAAAGCCATGCCGGTGGAACAGGCGATCCAGCTCGGCTTCCACCCAGACATGCTCGAAGGCACCGGCAAGCGCGGCCAGGTGCTGGTGCCGGCCTGGCGCCACGCCATGGTCAACTTCGACCACCCGCTGCTGCGCCAGGGCCTGCGTATTCTCGATACTCCCGGCCTAAACGCCCTGGGTAGCGAGCCCGAGCTGACCCTGTCGATGCTGCCCAACGCCCAGGCGATCATCTTCCTGCTGTCCGCCGATACCGGCGTCACCGCCAGCGACATGAGCATCTGGCAGCAGCACATCCGCCAACTCGATGAAGACGCCCAGACTTGCCTGTTCGCCGTGCTGAACAAGATCGACGTGCTCTGGGACGACCTGGCCGGCGAGACCTTCGTGCAGAACGCCATCAGCCAGATTCAGAGCACCACTGCCAAACAGCTGGGCATCGCCAAGCAGGACGTGCTGCCGCTGTCGGCCAAGCAGGCGCTGCTGGCCAAGGTGCGCAAGGACGAGGCGCTGCTGGCTCGCAGCCAGATGGCCAACCTGGAAACCTTACTGTGCGAGCGCATTGTGGCGCAGAAGGAGCGCCTGATCGAAGATCATGTGGTGCGCCAGGTCCTGGCGCTGGTGAACAACAGCCAGCATGTGCTCAACCTGCGCCTGGAGAAGGTCGGCGAACAACTGGCCCTGCTCGGCAATCATCAGCAGGACAACGGCCAACTGCTGTTCGAGCTGACCGCCAAGACCAAGGAAGACCACAACCAGCACCACAAGCGCCTGCTCGGCCTGAAGACCAATCAGCGCCTGCTGCAACGCCAGGGCCAGTTGCTGCGCCATGCGGCACGCGCCGAGCGTCTGGAGCAACACCTGAACGAGGTGCGTCGCAACCTCACCGGCAGTTGGACCACCCTCGGCATCAACCAGGCCATCCTGCATTTCTTCCGCGCCGTAGAGCAGGACCTGCACAACCTGGAGCACGAAGCGGAGATGGCCAACAAGATGGTCGCCGCCATCTATCGCCGACACAACGAAGAAAGCCCGCTGGGCGGCGTCGATGCGCCGCAGTTCAAGATCCAGCGCTACCTGCGCGAGCTGAAGAAGCTGCAGGACAAGGGCGATCAGTTCCGCCTGCACGTGAAGACGTTGCTCACCGAACAACGCAGCCTGACCCGGCGCTTCTTCGCCACTCTGGCTCAAGAAGTGATTGGCCTGCACCAGCGCCTGCGCCTGGACGCCGAACAGTGGGCCGCCGATGCACTGATGCCGCTGATGCAGCACACCCTGGAACACAAGCAGATGCTGGAAAGCCACATGCTGCGCCTCAAGGCGCTGGCCCAGGAAACCCAGCAAACGCGCAAGCGCAGCCTGCAACTTGCGCGCTACCAGGAAGAGCTGGAGCAGCAACTGGCCCAGGCCAGCGACATGCTCCGCGTGCTGCGCCGCCCGGCACCAGTGCAGCGCCAGGGCAAGGTGGTCAGCCTGCCGGTGGCGGCACGGCAACAAAGCCAGTAGCACAAGCGGGCGGCATGCTCGCTTGCCGCTACCGGCGGTGCTCTTTAGACTGGCGCCCTCCTCCGATTCATTAGCAGCGCCTCCATGCCCACTGCCTTTCCCGAAGATTCCGTCGGCCTGGTCAGCCCCCAGGTGTTCCGTTTCAGCGAGCCATTGGCGCTCGCCTGCGGGCGTAGCCTGGCCGAGTACGAACTGGTCGTCGAAACCTATGGCGAGCTGAACGCCGCGCGCAGCAATGCCGTGCTGATCTGCCATGCCCTGTCCGGCCACCATCACGCCGCCGGCTACCACAGCCCGGATGATCGCAAACCCGGCTGGTGGGACAGCTGCATCGGCCCCGGCAAGCCGATCGACACCAACAAATTCTTCGTCGTCAGCCTCAACAACCTCGGCGGTTGCAACGGCTCTACCGGCCCGAGTAGCACCAACCCGGCCACTGGCAAACCCTACGGCGCCGATTTCCCGGTGATGACCGTGGAAGACTGGGTGCATAGCCAGGCGCGCCTGGCCGATGTGCTCGGCATCAAGCAATGGGCGGCGGTGATCGGCGGCAGCCTGGGCGGCATGCAGGCCATGCAGTGGACCATCAGCTACCCCGAGCGCGTGCGTCACTGTCTGGCCATCGCCTCGGCCCCCAAACTGTCGGCGCAGAACATCGCCTTCAACGAAGTGGCGCGCCAGGCGATTCTCACCGACCCGGAGTTCCACGGCGGGCATTTCCAGGAACAGGGTGTGATCCCCAAGCGCGGCCTGATGCTGGCGCGCATGGTCGGCCATATCACCTACCTGTCCGATGACGCCATGGGCGAGAAATTCGGCCGCGGTCTGAAGAGCGAGAAGCTCAACTACGACTTCCACAGTGTCGAGTTTCAGGTGGAAAGCTACCTGCGCTACCAAGGCGAGGAGTTCTCCGGGCGCTTCGACGCCAACACCTACCTGCTGATGACCAAGGCGCTGGACTACTTCGACCCGGCCGCCGCCCACGACGGCGACCTGGCCAAGACCCTGGCCGTGGCCAAGGCGGACTTCTGCCTGATGTCCTTCACCACCGACTGGCGTTTCTCCCCGGCCCGCTCGCGGGAGATCGTTGACGCCCTATTGGCGGCGAAGAAGAACGTCTGCTACCTGGAGATCGATGCACCGCAGGGCCACGATGCCTTCCTCATGCCGATCCCGCGTTACCTGCAGGCATTCGGCAGCTACATGAAGCGAATCGAGGTATGAGCATGCGAGCGGATCTGGACATCATCCAGGAATGGATCGCCCCGGGCAGCCGTGTGCTCGACCTGGGCTGCGGCGACGGCGAACTGCTCGCCTGGCTGCGTGACAACAAGCAGGTTTCCGGCTACGGCCTGGAAATCGACCCGGACAAGATCGCCTTGTGCATCGAGCGCGGCGTCAACGTCATCGAGCAGAACCTCGACCTGGGCCTGGGCAACTTCGCCAGCAACAGCTTCGATGTGGTGGTCATGACCCAGTCGCTGCAAGCGCTGCACTACCCGGACAAAGTGCTGGCCGAGATGCTGCGCGTCGGCAAGACCTGCATCATCACCTTCCCCAACTTCGGCCACTGGCGCTGCCGCTGGTACCTGACGACAAAAGGTCGCATGCCGGTGTCGGACTTCCTGCCCTACACCTGGTACAACACACCGAACATCCACTTCTGCACCTTCGAGGACTTCGAGCGCCTGTGCCACGCCCAGGGTGCCCGTGTGGAAGAGCGCCTGGCGGTGGACCGTGACCACCGCCACGGCATCGCCAGCCGCATCTGGCCCAACCTGCTGGGAGAGATCGGCATCTACCGCATCAGCGGCGCGGACCTGTCCGCCCACCGCGTCGCGGTCTGAACGAGGAGAACATCATGCGCCGCATCATTCCCTTCCTGGTCGCCCTGTGCCTGGCCCTGCCGGCCGCCGCCGAGCGCAAGCAAAGCTTCGGCGATCTCGACGTGCACTACAGCGTGTTCAATTCCAGCTTCATTCAGCCGGATATCGCCAGCGCCTCCGGCCTGGTGCGCAGCAAGACCCAGGGCGTGATCAACGTCGCCGTGCTCAAGGCCGGCAAGCCCAGCACCGCAGTGGTCGGTGGCGAGGTGAAGGACCTGTTGGGCAAGAGCACCGCACTGACCTTCCGTCAGGTCACCGAAGGCGAGGCCATCTATTACCTGGCGCAGTTCCCCTTCAAGACCCGTGAAATGCTCAGCTTCACGCTCAACGTGCGCCAGGGTGATGACGCGCACCGCATCACCTTCAACCAGGAAATGTTCCCGGATGACTAAGCCAGTGAGTGGTTTCAAGGAGCTGGTCCTGGCCAGCCATAACGCCGGAAAGCTCAAGGAGCTGCAGGCCATGCTCGGCGACGCCGTGCGCGTGCGTTCGATCGGTGAGTTCAGCCAGGTCGAGCCGGAGGAAACCGGCCTGTCGTTCGTCGAGAATGCCATCCTCAAGGCGCGCAACGCCGCGCGCATCTCCGGTTTGCCGGCACTGGCCGACGACTCCGGCCTGGCGGTGGACGCCCTCGGCGGCGCCCCCGGCATCTACTCCGCGCGCTATGCCGATGGCCAGGGCGACGCGGCGAACAATGCCAAGCTGCTCGATGCCCTGAAAGACGTGCCGGACGCCCAGCGCGGCGCGCAGTTCGTCTGCGCCCTGGCGCTGGTTCGACATGCCGACGATCCGCTGCCAATCCTCTGCGAAGGCCTGTGGCACGGCAGCATCCTGCATGAGGCACGTGGCGAACATGGCTTCGGCTACGATCCACTGTTCTGGGTGCCGGAAGGTGAGTGCTCCAGCGCCGAAATGCCGCCTGAGCAAAAGAACCGCCTCAGTCACCGCGCCCGCGCCATGGCCCTGCTCAAGCAGCGCCTGGGGCTGTAACAGCCTTGGCCAGATGCCTGATAATCAGCAAGAAACCGCGCGGCGTGGCCCGCCGCCTGAGGGCACTGGATCGCTGGGCAGCCAGTTTCGAACGTAATTTCCCGCAGGATATTCCTGCGGGCGAGCGTTACTGGAACTGGAAGATTCCTGTGCTATTCAGCCTGGTCGAGGGCCGACACACCAATCCCCAGATTCAAGCTCACTGTGCTCAGGCATTGATCAATGCCTGCCAGCATCTGATGCGAGCCAAACCACCAGAGGCAGAAAACTGGCGGGTAACGGCGGTAATCTGCCTGCCTGACTTTTTCACCAGCGAAGTGTGCTTGTATCTGGATGAGGATTATTTCCAGGCTCATACCCGAGCCTCGGTGAGCGCGCATGGCAATAGCCGCCATCTGGCACCACTGAGCCTATCCGAAACCTGGTCGCTACAACTGGTCGATGGCTGTGGCGAACTGGGCACCGAAATCGACTACCTCGACGAAGACCAACCTGACGGGCGCTTCATCGCACAACGTTGGTACTTTGGCGAAGTCATGCCACGATAGTCGCCCGTTACTGCCTCTCGTTGCTCTACTGTGCCCGACGCCTCTCACTTCCTGCTCCCGCCCCTGGCGCTCTACATCCACATCCCGTGGTGCGTGCGCAAATGCCCGTATTGTGATTTCAACTCCCACGCCGCCGGGCCGACGCTGCCTGAAGAAGAGTACGTCGACGCGCTGCTGGCCGACCTCGATATTGACCTGCAGCACGTCCATGGCCGACCACTGACCTCGATCTTCTTCGGTGGCGGTACGCCCAGTCTGTTCTCCGACCGCGCCTTGGGCCGTTTACTGGAAGGCGTAGAGCAACGTGTCGGCTTTGCGCCGGATATCGAAATCACCCTGGAAGCCAACCCCGGCACCTTCGAGCAGGCCAAGTTCAAGGGCTATCGCAGCCTCGGCATCAATCGTCTGTCCATTGGCGTGCAGAGTTTCCAAGAGGCCAAGCTCAAGGCGCTGGGCCGCATCCATGACGGTAGCGAGGCGATCCGCGCTGCCGACATGGCGCGCGCTGCCGGCTTCGATAACTTCAACCTCGACCTGATGCACGGCCTGCCCGAGCAGAGCATCGAGGACGCCCTGTTCGACCTGCGCACGGCCATCAGCCAGGGGCCGACGCACCTGTCCTGGTATCAGCTGACCATGGAGCCGAACACGGTGTTCTGGAGCCAGCCGCCCACGTTGCCGGAAGACGATCTGCTGTGGGACATCCAGGAAGCCGGCCAGGCCCTGCTCGCAGCCGAAGGCTACGCGCAGTACGAAGTGTCCGCCTACGCCAGGCCTGGCAAGCAGGCGCGACACAACCTCAACTATTGGACCTTCGGCGACTTTCTCGGCATCGGCGCCGGCGCCCACGCCAAATTGAGCACGCCCGCAGGACGCATTCAGCGCACCTGGAAAACCCGTCTGCCCAAGGACTATCTGGACCGCAGCAAAGCCTTCCAGGCCGGCGAACGCATACTCGAGGCCGGCGAGCTGCCGTTCGAGTACCTGATGAACGTGTTGCGTTTGACCGAAGGCGCACCGGCCGAACTATTCAGCCAACGCACTGGCCTGCCGCTGCAGCACCTCGACCTGGCGCGCCGAGAGGCCGAACGCCAGGGGCTGCTGCAGGCCGATCCGACCCGGCTGGTAGCCACTGCCAAGGGGCAGTTGTTCCTCAACGACCTGCTGCAACTGTTTCTCGACTGAGTCACCATCACCACCGGGAATCCGGTAGGCTATGGCGCTTCCCGCACGCGTAGACATGGAACCCGGTCGTGCTCGATCCCCGTAGCCTCGTCTTCATCCTCGCTGCCCTGAGCCTGCTGATGGCCATCGTGCTGTCGGCCATGCCCAGCGCCGTGCGCGATCGCCAGCTGGGCGCGCGTTACTGGAGCACAAGCATGCTCTGCGTGGCGGTCGCCTCGGTGCTTTACGGCCTGCGCGGGGTCGTGCCCGAGGCCTTCTCGATGGTGGTGGCCAACGCCGCGGCCATGGCCGCTACAGCGCTGATCTACTACGGCGGACGCGCCTTCTTCGGCCTGCCGCGGCACAGCGGAAAACTCATCGGTGCTCTACTGCTGGCTAACCTGGGACTGGTCTACTGCTTCTACGTGCAGGATCTGTACGCCATCCGCGTCGTGATCTTCTCCAGTGTCTCGGGCGTGCTGCTGTTTCTGTTCGGCCTCGACGTGCTACGCCACCGCCCACGAGAAAGTGGACGCGCCCATTTTCCCTATCTGTTCACCGCGCTCACGGTGATCTTCGATTCGCTGGTGTCGCTGGCGCGCATCGTCAATGCAGTGCTGCCCCCCACCGGCGGAGCCGACTTCCTTGCGCCGACACTGCTCAATGCCCTGTACTTCGCCACTCACGGCCTGCTGGCGATCTGCATTTCGGTGGGTTTCATCCTGATGCTCAATGAGCGCCTGCATGCGCTGCTCGAACACCAGCTCAGCCATGATCCACTGACCAACGCCTACTCCCGACCGATGATCTTCGAGCTGGCACAACGTGAGCTGGGCAATCTGCGCCAGCCCCTGTCGCTGTTGCTGCTGGATATCGATCACTTCAAGCAGGCCAACGACAACCTCGGTCACCAGGGTGGTGACGAGGTGCTCAAGCACTTCGTGCGCACGCTCAGCGCCAACCTACGTTCGAACGAGCCATTGGGCCGTTACGGCGGCGAGGAATTCATCATTTTGTTGCGCGATGTCGACGCCGAGTCGGCGCGCATCACCGCCGAACGACTGCGCCGTTGCGTTGCCGAAGCTCCGTACCGCCACTCGCAGGGTGATTACCCGATCACCACCAGCATCGGCCACGCCACCGCCCATAACCAGGAAAGCCTGGAACAACTGCTGCAATGTGCCGATACGGCGCTGTACCGAGCCAAACGCGAAGGCCGCAACCGCGTGGAACAAGCCTAAAAAGAAGGAGCCCCAATGGATCTGATACTGGATCTGATCGTCACCCTGTCGCGCTGGAGCCGCAGCCACCTCAGCGATATATCCCTGGCCATCATGGCCACCTTGCTGGTGCTGTTCGGCCCGGCCATCAACGCCTGGGTCCAGCGCACCATTGGCAATCTCAACTTCGTCCTGCGCACGCTGCTGTTCGTGGTGTTCTGCGCGGTCGGCTATGGTCTGGCGATCGTTTTCCTCACCCCCTGGCTGGCCAAGGGGCTGGCACATTTCAACAACTTCACCCTGGCACCAGTGCTGATCCTGATCTTCGTGGTGATCGGCATCATGGCCGACAGGAATTAGCAGCTGGGTTGCGTCATCCCGGCTGAAACAAGAACGCCGCGCTCCCTAACGAGACGCGGCGTTTTCTTGGCATCGATCTTCTTCTAGGAACGGCTGGGCGGCATTGCGCTTCAGCCGCGATGACTCTCAACAGTTTCGCGGTTGAAGCCGCTCCTACGGAGGGACCAAGCAACGCCGTCTTACAGCACGAACTTGGAAACCTCATCGCCGATCTGCCGGCCGAGCGCTTGCAGATTGGAGGCCGCTGCCGAGGCAGCATGGCTGCTCTGCGACATCTGATCGCCCATGCTGCGGATGTTCTCGGTATTGCGATTGACCTCGACGGTCACGCTGGCCTGCTCTTCGGCCGCCGAGGCGATCTGCGCAGCCATGTCGTTGATCTGCCCGACCGCCTCGGTGATGCGCTGCAACAGATCGCTGGCCGCCTGGGCATCGGTGACGCTCTGCGAGGCCTTGGTGGCGGCGTTGTCCATCACGCCCACGGCCTGCCGGGTGGCGTCCTGCAGCACCTGGATCATCGCCTCGATCTCACGGGTCGATTCGTGGGTACGCTTGGACAGCACCCGCACCTCGTCGGCCACCACCGAGAAGCCCCGGCCGTGCTCGCCGGCACGCGCTGCCTCGATGGCCGCATTGAGCGCGAGCAGATTGGTCTGGTCGGCAATGCTGGCGATGGTGGAGAGAATCGAGCTGATCTCGTTGGAGTGGCGGTGCAGCTCGTCGATGATGCGCCCTGCACCCTCGACCTCCTCGGCCAGCAGTGAGATCGACTCCTGACTGCGCCCCACCTGGTGGCGCCCTTCCACGCTGAGGCTGACCGAATCCACCGCCTGGCCGGAGGCCGTCTCCGCATTGCGTGAGATCTCCTGGGTGGCGGAGGCCATTTGCGTCACCGCAGTGGCCACCAGGTGCAACTCGGACTGATGTTGTTGCACGCGCTGGTTCTGGGCGTCGGCATCCTGCGCCACCTGCGCGGACTCACTGCTCAGCGCCACGGCGACATCGCGCAGGCGCGAGATGATGCCGTGCAGCTGGTCGATGAAGCGGTTGAAACTGCTCGACAGCTGGCCGATCTCGTCGTTGGAGTTGACCGGCAGGCGTTGGGTCAGATCTCCATTACCGGCGGCGATGGCGTTTAGGTTATGGCGAATCTGCTCCAGGTCGCGGAACAGCACTCGGCCGAGCAGCGCCAGCACCAGAATGGCCAGAATCAGCATGCCGGCACCGATGGCCAGTTGCACGAACAGCTGGTGGCGCACCGGGGCGAGGACCGTGGCCTTGTCCATGACCATCACGAAGGTCCAGCGGGTATTGGGAATTTCGACGGCGAACAACAGACTTTCGCTGCCCGCTACATCCGCCTCGGTCAGGCGGCGCTGCTGCACCAGCGCTTTGAGTTGCTCGCCACCCAGCGTCGGCGAGAAGTCGGAGGCCGACTTGGTGCGCCAGTCCTTGTCCGGATGGGCGATCATCTGCCCGCTCTGGTCGATCAGCAGCGCGTAGCCGTCGCCGGGAATGCTCAGTTTGCCGATGGTGTCGGTCAGGGTGTCAAGTGTCAGGTTGGCGCCCACCACACCGATCAACGAGCCGTCGCGGCGCGCGGGGTAGGCGATGGTCACCACATAGGCACCATCGGTGAGCGAGACGTAAGGGTCGCTGATGAACAGGTCGTTGTTCTTCTCGGCGCCCTGGTACCAGCCGCGCTGACGCGGATCGTAGTTCTTCAGGATCACGCTCGGGTCATTCTGCAGCATGCGGCCATCGGTGGTACCGATGTAGGTGATATTGAAGGCGAAGGTCGCCCAGGTCTGCTGCAGCAGGATGTGCGGAGCGATCTGCGGCTGCGCGACCAGGCTGCCGGCAGTGGTCTTCACGGCGCTGATGCGGTCGTGCATCCAGTTGCCGAGGTTGACCGAAATCGACTGGGCGAAACCGTCGATGTCCCGCTGCAGGGTGTCGTTGACTGTCCTGTCCAGGGAAGAAACGCTCTGCCAGATCAGCGTGATACTGACCAGCGATAACAGCACCGCCGCTGTCAGGGTGATCTTCAGGCGCAGCGGCAAATCCTTGATGTTCATGCGACGGACTCCATCGATGGCTGGCTGGGCCGGCCAGCAGCCTTTGAAAGCCAGATCCTTGAGCGAGCGCGGAGATGTGGGAGCAGAAGCCTCTGGGCGGGCTTTTCAGCGCAGAGCGTTATCACCGGGATCTGGAAGCAGTTTGAGGGTGCCCGTGACCCCGAGCAGGCCAGGCGGGCATACACGGCTAATAAGCGACCGCGCGCCGGAGAAAGTGAAACCAGAGAAGCGCAAAAGCGCCAAAAGCATTGATTTAGAGCGGTTTCTCAACTCCGGCCGGGACTATACTTGGCGCTTTCCCTCAGCGCACCAACCAGATCATCACCTGCTCGGCCAATTGCTCGGGCGTATGCCGGGTCGAGTCCAGGCGCAGCAGCGGGCAGCCCAGTTGGCGGGCCATCCAGGCTTCGTGCATCGCCAGGCTACGGGTACTGAGATCACCCTCTTCGTAGCCGGCAGCCCACTCCAGGAAGGCCTGACTTTGACCATGCATGTCACCTCCCGGCTGGATGCGCACACCATAACGTTGCGCTTCACGCTGACGCAGCCTGCGCATGCGTTCCTGATCGTCCAGACGCAGGAACAGGGCATGACTGAACGACGGGATCAACGCCTCGCCCCAACTGCATAGCGAACCGCTAAGCACCCAGCTAGGCGCCTGTGCGGTACGCTCGCAGATCAGCCTGACGCGCTCCTCGGGCGGCCGCTTGTGCACATAGGGCGGCTCGCTGGGCAGCCAGTAGAAATCGTCGGTATCCAGATGCAGCCAGCCATTGCGCTCGGCCAGCGTGCGGGCCAGGGTAGTGGTACCCGAGCCGGATGCACCGAATATATGTAACCGAACCTCCATGGATTCACTTCTCCTCGAACAGGACTTCATCATGATTCGCCCCTACCATCCCACAGACAGCGACGCCGTACTCGACCTCTGGCTGAAGGCCTCCATCCAGGCACACGACTTCGTGCCGGAGACCTTCTGGCGCGAGCAACTGCCTGCCATGCGCGATCTCTATCTGCCGCAGGCCGAAACCCTGGTACTGGAGGAAAAGGGGCACGTACTGGGCTTCGCATCGCTGCACGAACAACGCCTGGCCGCATTGTTCGTCAGCCCGGATGCTCAGGGTCGCGGCCTGGGTCGTCGGCTACTGGACGAAGCCAAGCGCAGGCGTGACAGCCTAGAGCTTGGTGTCTACCGTGCCAACACCCGGGCGGTGGCCTTCTACCGCGCAGGCGGTTTCGTCACGCTGAACGAGACGCGCGACCCGCACACCGGCCAGCCGGAGCTGACGATGCGCTGGTCGCGCGGATGATGCCGGCTCAGTTGCCTTCTCGGCGCAGCGCCTGCGGGGTAAAGTCGCGCGGGCTCAATCGGGCGTTGAAGTCGTACATCTTCTCGTTGTTGTCCAGACCGTCGGCAAAGTAGCGGCCACCCTTGAGGTCGTAGATGGTCTCCAGGGTCGAGCCGAACATCGGCGCATCGTAGTAGCTGATCGGGTGCGCTTCCTGCAGGCCGATCAGGTTGCCGCTGCGGTCATAGAGATCGACGGCGAGGATCTGCCAGCTGTCCTCGTCCAGATAAAAGCGGCGTTTGCCGTACGGGTGGCTGAAGCCGGTGCGCAGGTCCGCCTCGACCACCCAGACGCGATGCAGCTCGTAGCGCAGCAGTTCGGGGTTGATGTGCTTGGCCTGGAGGATATCGGCGTAGGGAATGCCCTGCTGGTGAACCGCGTAGCTGTTATAGGGCACCAGCATCTCGCGCTTGCCCAACAGCTGCCATTCGTAGCGATCCGGTGCGCCATTGTAGGCGTCCACCTGGTCGGCAGTGGCCATGCCGTTGGTATCGGGCTGCAGGGTGTCATAGGCGAGCATCGGCAGGCGACGCACACGCCGTTCGCCGCGGTTGAAGCGCCAGGCCTTGCGGATGGCCAGCACCTGATCGAGCGTCTCCTGCACGACAAGCGCCGAGCCCGCCAGCTTGGCCGGCGCCACGACCTTGTACTTGTAGAAGAACAGGGTGTTGTCCAGATCCTGCGGGGTAACGCCTTCACGGCCGTAGAGGAAATAGATGTCGCGCTCGAGCTTGAGCAGGTTGTAGCTGCCATTGGCGAGCACAGCGGCCTGGTTGGTGGCCATGCTGATCTGGTCGCCACGGTAACGCATGATGTGGTTCCAGATGGCCTCCTGGCCGTTCTGCGGTATGGGGAACGGCACGCCGGCCGCAGCACCCTGCACACCATTGCCGCCGGAGATCAGTTCGGCGTTGAGCGCGTTGAAACGAGTGGCGTCGTAGATGCGCTGCGGAGCGGCCGCACTGCGGCGAGTCGGCAGTACCCGCAGGTAGAAGCTGGGGTTTTGCTGCAGCAGGGCCTTGAGGCCGACCGGCAACTGCTGCTCGTACTGCGCCAGGTTCTGGCTGTCGACGCGATACAGCAGTTTGTCGTCGGCATAAGGGTCGGGGTGGTGCATGCCGGGCTGGTAACCGGCTGGCGGCGTCGCCAGACCACCCGTCCAGGCCGGAATGGTGCCGGCAGCATTGCCCGCACGCTCACCGCCCAGCGGGGTCAGGTCCTGTTCCAGGCGCGCGGCCTGGCTGGCATCGACCTTGGCCTGAGCCTGGAAGGCCAGGGCAGTCAGCAGAAGAATGGAAACCGATCTCAACACAATGCTCTCCTCGCGGCGCCGTGACAGCGGCGTCGCCAATATCTACAGGCCTTGCAGGCATGCTTATCGTTGTTGTGTCTTGCGGTGAGGCGCCGTCCTGGCCGTCGGGTCATCCCGATCTAATCATGCATCCTGCCGGTTCTAAGCCTGGACAATCCCTGCCAGCAGGGATCGCTCGGACATCACTCCTGGCGCTGGAATTTGAGGTCCCACACACCATGGCCAAGGCGCTCGCCACGGCGCTCGAACTTGGTCACCGGGCGCTCCTCGGGGCGCGGCACATAGGTGCCATCGGCGGCCAGGTTGCGGTAGCCCGGCGCCGCGTTCATCACCTCGAGCATGTGTTCGGCGTAGTTTTCCCAGTCGGTGGCCATGTGCAGCACACCGCCGATTTTCAGCTTGCTGCGCACCAGCTCGGCGAAAGCCGGCTGGACGATGCGGCGCTTGTGATGACGCGACTTGTGCCAAGGGTCGGGGAAGAACAGCAGCACGCGATCGAGGCTGTCATCGGCGACGCAATCGCGCAGCACTTCCAGTGCATCGCAGCTGTAAACGCGGATGTTGCTGAGGTTCTGCGTCATCGCACCATTGAGCAGGGCGCCCACGCCCGGCTTGTGCACCTCGACGCCGATGAAATCCTGCTCGGGCGCGGCGGCGGCCATCTCCAGGGTGGAATGGCCCATGCCGAAACCGATCTCGAAGGTACGCGGCGCGCTACGCCCGAAGACCTGATCGAAATCGCGCAGACCGTCTTCGAGTTCAAGGCCAAACAGTGGCCAGCCCTTGTCGATGCCACGCTGCTGACCTTCGGTCATGCGCCCGGCGCGCATCACGAAGCTCTTGATGGTACGGCGCTGGCGACCATCTTCGGTCAGTTCGGGCTGTTGGGTATCGGTCATGCTGAGCTCTTGTAGATTGCGTTACGACTTGGCGCGCCGGCGAACCGGCACGCAGCCAATCGTCATCCTTAATTGATCAGGCCAGTCAGCGGCGACGACGCACTGGCATAGAGTTTCTTCGGCATGCGGCCGGCCAGGTAGGCCAGGCGCCCGGCCTCGACGGCATGCTGCATGGCGCGCGCCATCAGCACCGGGTTCTGCGCTTCGGCGATGGCGCTGTTCATCAACACCGCCTCGCAACCCAGCTCCATGGCGATGGTGGCGTCGGAGGCCGTGCCTACGCCGGCATCGACCAGCACCGGCACCTTCGATTCCTCGAGGATGATGCGCAGGTTGTACGGATTGCAGATGCCCAGACCCGAGCCGATCAGACCGGCCAGCGGCATCACCGCGATGCAGCCGATTTCGGCCAGCTGGCGGGCGATGATCGGATCGTCGCTGGTGTACACCATGACGTCGAAACCGTCCTTGACCAGCACTTCGGCGGCCTTGATGGTCTCGATGACGTTGGGGAACAGGGTCTTCTGGTCGGCCAGCACTTCCAGCTTGACCAGGTTGTGGCCGTCGAGCAGCTCACGGGCCAGGCGACAGGTACGCACGGCCTCGGCAGCGTCGTAGCAGCCGGCGGTATTAGGCAGGATGGTGTACTTGTCCGGGCTGATCACATCGAGCAGGTTCGGCTCGCCGGGGTTCTGGCCGATGTTGGTGCGGCGCACGGCCACGGTAACGATCTCGGCACCGGAAGCCGCGATGGCATCACGGGTCTCGTCCATATCCTTGTACTTGCCGGTACCGACCAGCAGGCGCGACTGGAACGTACGACCGGCCAGGGTGAAGGGCTTGTCGCTGCGAACTTGGCTCATGGAATACTCCTCGTGAAGTCAACCGCCGCCGATGGCGTGCACCACTTCCACCTGATCGCCCTCGGCGAGCGGGGTGCTGTCGTGCTGGCTGCGTGGAACGATGTCCAGATTGAGCTCGACCGCCACACGGCGCCCGGTCAGGTCGAGGCGAACCAACAGGTCGGCGACGCTCTGGTTATCCGGCAGTTCGAAGGGTTCACCATTCAACTGGATACGCATGACGACTCGGTCACAACTAGGAAGAGGGCCGGCATTCTAGCCCGATAGGCTGTTGCGACCAAGGTTAAAAGGCGCCATTCGTCCTCATTTCTGACGCCAGGGTCAGGTCAGCTTCCATGCCGCCAGCCCCAGGCACAACCACCCGATCAGGAAGGCGACACCACCGAACGGCGTGATCATGCCGAGCTTGCCGATGCCACTGAGCGTAAGCAGATAGAGGCTGCCGGAGAACAGCAGGATACCTACGGCGAAGGCGCCGCCAGCCAGGTTTACCAACCGTCCGGGCATATGCAGCGCCAGCAGGCCGACGCCGAACAGAGCCAGCGCGTGGACCAGCTGATAGTGCGTACCGGTCTGGAACACCGCCAGATACTCGGGCGTCAGACGGTTCTTCAGGCCGTGAGCGGCAAAGGCGCCCAGAGCGACGCCGGTAAAGCCGGCAAAAGCGGATAACAGCAACCAGAAACGAGCCATGAAACCTCCGGAAAGGATCGACCTGGCCCAGTTTAACCACCGAGAGCTCAGGCGAGAGTGGCGCTATTGTCACACCCAGCCCTCATCCTGAGGTATTGGCAGGAATCTCTTGGGCATTTTTTGTCTTTCGATCCTGGCAGTAACCCCGCGGGCCGTCGGCAGAGCCGACGTCAAAAATTGCTCCCGGCGATTTTTTGCTGCCTGCCATCCCTGGCGGCAACCCTTCGGGCCGTCGGCAGAGCCGACGTCAAAAATCGCTCCCGGCGATTTTTTGTTTTAATAGCGCCACGCCCAATCACTGCGAGACCCCATGCTTCGAGCCCTGACCCGCCGCCTGCTGAAACTGCTGCTCTGGCTGATGTTGGCCAGCGCCCTGCTGGTGCTCGTGCTGCGTTGGGTGCCACCGCCCGGCACGGCGCTGATGATCGAACGCAAGATCGAATCCTGGGGTAGCGGGCAGTCGCTGGAACTCAAGCGTCAATGGCGCCCGTGGAACGAGCTGCCGGATCATCTGAAGATGGCGGTGATAGCCGCCGAAGACCAGAAGTTCGCCGAGCACTGGGGCTTCGACATGAATGCCATCCAGGCGGCACTGGCGCACAACCAGAGCGGCGGCTCACTGCGTGGTGCCAGCACCCTCAGCCAGCAGGTGGCCAAGAACCTGTTCCTCTGGTCCGGGCGCAGCTGGCTGCGCAAGGGATTGGAAGCCTGGTTCACCGCGCTGATCGAGCTGCTCTGGTCGAAGGAGCGCATTCTCGAGGTCTATCTCAACAGCGTCGAATGGGGCGATGGCATTTTCGGTGCCGAAGCCGCCGCACAGCATCATTTCGGTGTCGGCGCGCCGTACCTCAATCGCCAGCAGGCCAGCCAACTGGCTGCCGTGCTCCCCAACCCGCTGCGCTGGAGCGCAGGCCGGCCAAATGGCTACGTGATCCGCCGCGCGGCCTGGATTCGCCAGCAGATGAACCAGCTCGGCGGCAGCCACTACCTCAACCAGCTCAAGCCGCAACGCCCCGATTGGTGGCCACGCTGGCTGTAGCTAGCGAGCAGCGCGAAACGCCTTGCGCGGCACTGCATGCAACAGCGCGACGTCATCGCCATGCAGATGCACGGTCAACCCCCACTGCGGATACACCCAGGCTTGACCATCGGCCAGCTCCAGGGTCAGGCGAGGCTGCCCGAGGCTGGCGGCCAAGCGCTCACTGGCCAGAGCATCAGGTGCTTGCAGGCTGAGATTGGCGATAGCAAAACCCGCCATCTGCTCGGCCAGCGACTGATCCAGCGCCAATTCGGCATCGCCTGCTTTTAGGCCTTGCGCAGCCAGCAGACTGTCGCGCTGATTCTTGCTCAAGGCCAGTTCAGCCTGGAGCGACCACTCGCCCTCTTCGCCTTCGAGCGTCGCTCGATAGGACAGCCGTGCGCCGTCGAGACGCGGCTCCAGCCACAGCTTGCCCGGGGCAAGCTGCTGCACATCACGCAGCGTCAGCCCATCTTCGGCCAGCGGCTGCAACAGTGGATCGCGCCACTGCTGCAGGTTGGCCACCGGCTGAACCTCGCTGCTGCGCATCAACCAGGCGCCCCAGGCGAAGAACAGCGCGGCGACGAGTGCGAATATCAGCCAGTGCTGCGCTTTCAGCGGGGCTTTGTTCAAGGAAATTGCTCCAGGCAGAAAAAAGCCGCACCAGGGTGCGGCTTTTCGGGGTAACGACAGACTCAGGCGGCGATGCAGCCCTTGAGCTTGTTCATCGCGTTCTTTTCAAGCTGGCGAATACGCTCGGCCGACACATTGTACTTGGCAGCCAGGTCATGCAGCGTCGCCTTCTCTTCGGCCAGCCAGCGCTGGTAGAGAATGTCGCGACTGCGCTCGTCGAGGCTTTCCAGCGCTTCGTGCAGGTTGCTGCTGGAGCTGTCGCTCCAGTCGGCATCCTCGAGCTGGCGAGCCGGGTCGTAGCGGTGGTCTTCCAGGTAATGCGCAGGCGACTGGAAGGCGCTGTCGTCGTCGGCATCGGCTGCCGGGTCGAAGGCCATGTCCTGGCCGGTCAGGCGACTTTCCATCTCGCGCACTTCGTGCGGTTCGACGCCCAGGCTTTCCGCTACGGCAGTCACTTCATCGTTGTTCAGCCAGGCCAAACGCTTCTTCTGGCTGCGCAGGTTGAAGAACAGTTTGCGCTGCGCCTTGGTGGTGGCCACCTTGACGATGCGCCAGTTCTTCAGGATGAACTCGTGGATTTCCGCACGAATCCAGTGCACGGCGAAGGACACCAGGCGCACGCCCATTTCCGGGTTGAAGCGTTTGACCGCCTTCATCAGGCCGACGTTGCCTTCCTGGATCAGGTCGGCCTGGGCCAGACCGTAGCCGGAGTAGCTGCGCGCAATGTGCACAACGAAACGCAGGTGGGCCAACACCATTTGGCGGGCGGCCTCGAGATCCTGCTGGTAAAAGAGATTTTCGGCCAGTTCACGCTCCTGCTCGGGCGTCAGCAGCGGGATGCTGTTGACCGCATGCACGTAAGCTTCCAGGTTGGCGCCTGGAACAAGGGCATGAACAGGTTGCAAGGAAGTGGACATTTGAATCCTCCGATTCACGAAACTCGTGCAGTTTAGCACTGCCCCATCTGATGCAGAGCCTGTGGATAAGTTCCTGCCCAGATAGTCAATATCAACCAAAACAATAACGTGTCAGCTGGCGTTCAGCCTTGCCGAAAGGCGCCTCAACGGGGCGCCAATTCGTTCAGATGACGCGCCACTGCCAGCCAGGCGCCAATATAGCCCAACAGCACGGCGCCGAGCAGCAGCGAAAAACCGTCGGACGAAGGTACGCCACCCAACGCGAAATCGCTACCGTAAAGTCCGGCCAAACGTACTACAGCATCGTTCAGCCAATCCAGCCCAAAGGCCAGCAGCAACCAGGCGAAGACGCCTGCGCCGAAACCGTACAACGCGCCCATATAAAGGAAGGGACGTCGTACGTAGCCATCGGTTCCACCTACCAGCTTGATCACCTCGATCTCGGCGCGGCGATTCTCGATGTGCAGGCGGATGGTGTTGCCGATCACCAGCAGCAGCGCCAGGATCAGCAGCAGGCTGAGGCCGAAGACGAAGCGGTCGCCCAATTTGAGGATGGCGGTCAGGCGCTCGACCCAGACCAGATCGAGCTGCGCCTGCTCCACCTTGGGTAACTCCGCCAGGCGCTGGCGCAAGGCCTCCAGCTTGGCCTTGTCGACCTCCTTCGGCGTGACCAGGACCACGCCAGGCAGCGGGTTCTCCGGCAGCTCCTTGAGCGCCTGGCCCAGGCCGGATAGCTGCTGGAACTCCTCCAGCGCCTGCTCGCGGCTGATCCACTCGGCGTCGGAAACATCATCCATCGCCGCGATCTGCTCGCGCAGCGCCTGGCCGTCACGCTCGCCGGCTGACATGTCGAGGAACAGGGAAATCTGCGCAGCGCGCTGCCAGGAGCCGCCGAGCTTCTCGACGTTGTCCAGCAGCAGCGACAGGCCCATGGGCAGGCTCAGCGCCACCGCCATCACCCAGCAGGTGAAGAAGCTGCCAATCGGCTGGCGCGCCAGGCGGCGCAGGCTGTCCACCAGGCTGGCGCGGTGACTTTCCAGCCAGGCATGGAACAGCGTGCGGAAATCCGGCTCGTCGGCCGGGCCGTCCACCACCTTGTTGCGCGGCGCCGCGCCAACACGCTCGGCCGGTTGCGGTGTGGGCATCTTAGATGCGCTCATCAGGCAGCCTCCCCGTCACCGATCAGGCGACCGCGTTGCAGGGTGAGCATGCGCTGGCGCATGCGCGCGATCAGCGCCAGGTCGTGGCTGGCGATCAGCACCGTGGTGCCGAGCTGGTTGATGTCTTCGAACACACCCATGATCTCGGCCGCCAGGCGCGGGTCGAGGTTTCCGGTGGGCTCGTCCGCCAGCAGCAGGGCCGGGCGGTGGACGATGGCACGGGCGATGCCGACGCGCTGCTGCTGACCGGTGGACAGGTCCCCCGGCGCTTGCGCGGCCTTGTCGCTGAGGCTGACGCGCTCCAGCGCAGCGCCGACGCGCTTGGCGATTTCCGGCTTGGACAGACCGAGAATCTGCAGCGGCAGGGCGACGTTGTCGTAGACCGTGCGATCGAACAGCAGTTGGTGATTCTGGAACACCACGCCGATCTGCCGACGCAGGAAGGGAATCTGCGCGTTGGTGATGGTGGAAAGATCCTGCCCGGCCAGCAGCAACTTGCCACTGGTGGGGCGTTCCATCGCCAGCAACAGGCGCAGCAGCGTGCTCTTGCCGGCACCGGAGTGGCCGGTGACGAAGAGAAATTCGCCGGGGCGAACGCGGAAAGTCAGCTCGTGCAGCCCGACATGGCCATTGGGGTAACGCTTGGCGACCTGCTCGAATCGGATCATCCGCGCTCACGCTCCTCGAAGAGTGCCTGGACGAAAGCCTGCGCCTCGAACGGGCGCAGATCATCGATGCCTTCTCCCACGCCGATGTAGCGAATCGGCAGGCCGAACTGCTTGGCGAGGGCGAAGATGACACCGCCCTTGGCGGTGCCGTCGAGTTTGGTCAGCGCCAGGCCGGTGAGGTTCACCGTCTGGTTGAACTGCTTGGCCTGGCTGATGGCGTTCTGCCCGGTGCCGGCGTCGAGCACCAGCAGCACTTCGTGCGGCGCCGTCTCGTCCAGCTTGCCAATCACCCGACGGACCTTCTTCAGCTCTTCCATCAGGTTGTCTTTGGTGTGCAGGCGACCGGCGGTATCGGCGATCAGCACATCGACGCCGCGCGACTTGGCGGCCTGCACGGCATCGAAGATCACCGATGCCGAGTCGGCGCCGGTGTGCTGGGCGATGACCGCGATGTTGTTGCGCTCGCCCCAGACCTGCAGCTGCTCCACGGCAGCGGCGCGGAAGGTGTCGCCAGCGGCGAGCATGACCTTCTTGCCGTCGAGTTGCAGCTTCTTGGCCAGCTTGCCGATGGTGGTGGTCTTGCCCACGCCGTTAACACCGACGACGAGGATCACGTAGGGCTGCTTGGCGCTGTCGATCAGCAGCGGCTGTTCGACCGGCTTGAGCAGGGTGACCAGCTCCTCCTGCAGCGCCTTGTACAGTGCGCCACTGTCGGCCAGTTCCTTGCGTGCTACGCGCTTGGTCAGGTTGCCGATGATGGTGGTGGTCGCCTCGACACCGACATCTGCCGTGAGCAGACGGGTTTCCAGATCATCGAGCAGATCGTCGTCGATGGCCTTCTTGCCGAGGAACAGGCTGGCCATGCCTTCGCCGAGACTGGCGCTGGTCTTGGACAGCCCCTGCTTGAGGCGGGCGAAGAAACCCGGTTTGTCCTGCGTGGCGGGCGCAGCGACAGGCGCTGGCGCAGCAGTCACCGGAGCGGCCTCGACGATGGGTTCGGCTACGACTGGCGGTAGCTCGGCAACCACAGGTGCGACAACCGGGGTTTCGGCAACTGGCGATTCAGGTTGCGGCGCCGGTGCAGGCGTGACTTCAACCACTTGCGGCTCGACTACCGGCAAGGCTTCGGACAGGGGCTCAGGCGTTGCCGGCTCGGCAGGCGCCTGGGCAGCAGGCTGCTCGGCGGGCGCAGGCTTAGCCGGCTCCGAGGTGCTCTCTGCCGGCTTCTTGCGCCACCAGCTGAACAGGGATTTCTTTTCTTCGGTCACAGGCGGGGTCTGCGCGCCAGCCTCGGCCGGCGACTTCTTGTCGTCATTGGAACCAAACATGGGTCGCTTGCATCTCAGGGGAGCGGACGCCAACAGGCTGCAAAGCCTTGCCGCGCCGCCCCGGAAAAGGATGGGGTATCCTAGCACCTCTTCGCCCGCCGGCGGTACGACCGCCCAGGCTATCCGACAGGTCTGACTTTCAATGAATGCCATTGCCCGCCGTTCCCTCGGCCTGCTGTTCGGCGCCCTTTGCGTGCCACTCGCAGCCTTCGCCTCTCCCGCTCAACCCACCCACGAATTCGAACTGGACAACGGCCTCAAGGTCATCGTCCGCGAGGATCATCGTGCACCAGTGGTGGTTTCCCAGCTCTGGTACAAGGTCGGCTCCAGCTACGAGACACCCGGTTCCACCGGCCTGTCCCACGCACTGGAACACATGATGTTCAAGGGCAGCGCCAAGCTCGGCCCAGGCGAAGCCTCGGAAGTGCTGCGTCAACTGGGCGCAGAAGAGAACGCCTTCACCAGCGACGACTACACCGCCTACTACCAGGTGCTGGCCAGCGACCGCCTGAGCGTGGCGCTGGAGCTGGAAGCCGATCGCCTGTCCAGCCTGAAACTGCCGGCAGACGAGTTTGCCAAGGAAATCGAAGTGATCAAGGAGGAGCGTCGCCTGCGCACTGACGACCGCCCCTCATCCCTGGCCTTCGAGCGCTTCAAGGCCATGGCCTACCCGGCCAGCGGCTATAGCATCCCCACCATCGGTTGGATGGCCGACCTTGACCGTATGCACATCGACGAGCTGCGCGCCTGGTACCAGAAGTGGTACGCGCCGAACAACGCCACCCTGGTGGTGGTCGGTGACGTGAACGTGGATGAGGTCAAGACCCTGGTGCAGCGTTACTTCGGCGATATCCCACGCCGCGAGGTGCCGACTGCCAAGCTGCCGCTGGAGCTGGCTGCAGCGGGCGAACGACGCACCACCCTGTACCTGAAGACCCAACTGCCCAATCTGATCATGGGCTTCAACGTGCCCGGCCTGGCCACCGCCGCAACACCGCGCCAGGTCTATGCCCTGCGCCTGGCCGCCGCCCTGCTCGACGGCGGCTACAGCGCACGCCTGTCCACACGCCTGGAGCGCGGCGAGGAACTCGTTTCCGGCGCCAGCGCCTGGTACAACGCCTTCACCCGTGGCGACAGCCTGTTCGTCCTATCGGCCACGCCCAACGTGCAGAAGGGCAAAAACCTGGAGCAGGTCGAAGCCGGGCTGTGGCGTGAGTTGGAAGACTTGAAGAAAGCCCCGCCATCAGCCGCCGAGCTGGCGCGCGTACGCGCCCAGGTGATCGCCGGCCTGGTGTTCGAGCGCGACTCGATCACCAGCCAGGCCACCAGCATCGGCCAACTTGAAACCGTCGGCCTGTCCTGGCAACTGATCGACCAGGAACTGGCCGAGCTGGAAGCCGTCACCCCGGCCGACATCCAGCAGGCCGCCCGTACCTTCTTCGTTCGCGACCGTTTGAGTGTCGCCCACGTTATGCCTGAAGAGTCACGCAATGAGGAGTCCCGCCATGAAGACTGAGCAACGCCGCCTGGGCCTGCTCGGCCTGGTTTTGTCCACTGCTCTGGCGCTGGGCGCCTGCGCCAACCTGTCCGATAGCGCCGTGACTGGCGATGCCGCCAAGCTGCAGTCGCTGGCTGCGCTGGACGACAAGGCACCGACCCGCCGCACGCTGGATATCCAGACCTGGCAGACCGCGCAAGGCGCCAAGGTGCTGTTCGTCGAAGCCCACGAGCTGCCGATGTTCGACCTGCGCCTGACCTTCGCCGCCGGCAGCAGCCAGGACGGCGGCGTACCCGGCCTGGCCGCCCTGACCAATGCCATGCTCAACGAAGGCGTACCGGGCAAGGATGTCGGAGCCATCGCTGCCGGCTTCGAAGGCCTCGGCGCCGAGTTCGGCAACGGCGCCTATCGCGACATGGCCGTGGCCAGCCTGCGCAGTCTCAGCGCGCAGGAGCAACGTGAGCCGGCACTGGCGCTGTTCGCCGATGTACTGGGCAAGCCCACCTTCCCGGCCGACTCGCTGGCGCGGATCAAGAATCAGTTGCTCGCCGGCTTCGAGTTCCAGAAGCAGAACCCGGGCAAGCTGGCCAGCCTGGAGCTGTTCGAGCGTCTCTACGGCAAGCACCCCTACGCCCATCCGAGCGACGGCACGGCGCAATCGATTCCGGCCATCACCCGCCAACAGCTGCAGGCCTTCCATGCCCGCGCCTATGCGGCCGGCAATGTGGTGATCGCGCTGGTCGGCGACCTCTCGCGAAGCGAAGCCGAGGCCATCGCCAACCGTGTGTCGGCCGCCCTGCCGCAAGGCCCGGCACTGGCGAAGATCGCCCAGCCGCAGACGCCCAAGCCCGGCACCAGTCATATCGAATACCCGTCCAACCAGACCCACCTGATGCTCGCCCAGCTCGGCATCGACCGCCGCGACCCGGACTATGCCGCGCTGTACCTGGGCAACCAGATCTTTGGCGGCGGCGGTTTTGGCACGCGGTTGATGAGCGAAGTGCGCGAGAAACGCGGCCTGACCTACGGCGTCTACTCCGGCTTCAGCGCCATGCAGGCACGCGGCCCGTTCATGATCAACCTGCAAACCCGCGCCGAACTCAGCGAAGGCACCCTGGCGCTGGTCAAGCAACTGCTGGCCGACTACCTGCGCGATGGCCCGACCCAGCAGGAGCTGGATAATGCCAAGCGCGAGCTGGCCGGCAGCTTCCCGCTGTCCACCGCGAGCAATGCCGATATCGTCGGCCAGCTGGCATCGATGGGTTTCTACGACCTGCCGCTGAGCTACCTGGACGATTTCATGCGTGACGTGCAGAACCTGAGCACCGATCAAGTGAAAGCGGCGATGGCCAAGCACCTCGATCCCGAGGCGCTGGTGGTGGTTACCGCAGGTCCGACAGTCGCACAGAAGGAGCTACCGCCGCCCACCGACCGCCCGGTCGCGCTGCCCAGCACGGTGCCGCACTGATGCGCGGTCGCTCCCCTCAGAAACCCGCCGCGGGCAAGACCCACGGTGGTCAGGGCCAATTGCGCATCATTGGCGGGCAGTGGCGTTCGCGGCGCTTCGCCTTTCCTGATGGGCCGGGCCTGCGCCCGACCCCGGATCGGGTGCGCGAGACGCTATTCAACTGGCTGGCGCCCTATGTCGAAGGCGCCCACGTGCTCGACCCTTTCGCCGGCAGCGGGGCATTGCTGCTCGAAGCACTGTCGCGCGGCGCCGCCAGCGGCCTGGCCTGCGACCTCAGCCCGGCGTCGGTGGCCTCGCTGCGCGGGCATCTGGCGACGCTGCAATGCAGCAACGGCGAAATCCAACTGGGCGACGCTCTGCAACTGCTGGCGCGCCCGGCGCCACGGCGCTTCGATATCGTTCTGCTCGACCCGCCGTTTCACAAGGATCTGCTGCAAGGCGCCTGCACGCTGCTGGAGGCACAAGGCTGGCTGGCCGACGACGCCTGGATCTATACCGAAAGCGAAACAGCGCCCTCGACCTTGGGCCTGCCGGGCAACTGGCGTCTGCACCGCGAGAAGCACACCGGCCAGGTGCATTACGCGCTGTGGCAGCGTGGATGAAGGACTTCATCCACGCCCACCTGCCCTACCTGCTGCTGATCGTACTGGCGCTACCAGTACTGTTCAGCCAGCAGGAAATTCCGCTCAACCTGCAGCGCGCGATACCGCACAATCCCAATGCAGGTATCGTCATCGGACTTACCAATCAGCGTATCGTCGCCCTGCTGGTATTGGTCTGGTGTGCTTGGCGCATACTGCGCAAGCGTCGACGCTGAATAGCTCCGTAGCCTGGATGAAATCCAGGGCCACCACTCCCGGATTGCATCCGGGCTACGCCCACTGCCGACGATCGACCGCACCATGAACACTGACTTTCGCCCCGCCTGGTGGCTCCCCGGCCCGCATCTGCAGACGCTGTGGAACCCCTTCTGCCGCAAACCGCCGCAACTGGAGCGGCAGCGCGAACGGCTGTGGCTGGACGATGGCGACTTTCTCGATCTCGACTGGCACGGCCCACACGATGCCCAGGCACCGCTGGTGCTGGTACTGCATGGCCTGACCGGCAGTTCCAGCTCGCTCTATGTGCTCGGCCTGCAACAGGCCCTGGCTGCGCGCGGCTGGGCCAGCGTGGCGCTGAACTGGCGTGGCTGCTCCGGCGAGCCCAATCTGCTGCCGCGCGGCTACCACTCCGGCGCCAGCGAGGATCTGGCGTCGGCGGTCGCGCATCTGCGCGCGCAACGGCCGATGGCGCCGCTGTACGCCGTCGGCTATTCGCTGGGCGGCAACGTGCTGCTCAAGTACCTGGGCGAAAGCGGCGAGCAGAGCCAGCTGCAAGGCGCTGCGGCAGTGTCGGTGCCGTTTCGCCTGGATCAGTGCGCCGACCGCATCGGCCTGGGCTTCTCGCGGGTGTACCAGGCGCACTTCATGCGCGAGATGGTCGCTTATGTGAACAACAAACAACGCCTGTTCGCCGAGAGCGGCCAGGGCGAGCGCCTGTCGGTGCTGGAACGCTTGGGGCCGCTGGATGGCATGCGCACCTTCTGGGACTTCGACGGGCGCATCACCGCGCCGCTGCATGGTTTCGCCGATGCCCACGACTATTACCGGCGTGCCTCCAGCCGTTTCTACTTGGGCGACATTCGCACGCGCACGCTGATCATCCAGGCCGAGGACGATCCCTTTATCTTCCGCCATAGCCTGCCCGAGGCCAGCGAACTGGCCCCCGGCACCGAGTTCGAGCTGCACGCCAAGGGCGGGCATGTCGGTTTCGTCGAGGGCAGCCCGCGCCGGCCGGGGTATTACCTGGAGCGGCGCATTCCGCAGTGGTTGGCGAGCCTCGGGTAATCGCGGCTGAAGCCGCTCCTACGCATGCCTGGGCAAGCAGCGGGGCTTCAGCGGCAAAAGGCTCGCGGCTAAAGCCCCTCCCACAGAAGCGGTGCTACGCAGGAAGGAAAGAGCGATTGCAGGTCAATCACCCGAGCACCTGCTCCAGTGGCACGTGCAGGCGGTCATACAGCGCCTCGACCGCATCGCGAGCTGACGGCGCAACATAACCGCCTTCCAACGCCAGCACCTGGTAGATGCCACGGCGCAGCATGTCCTGGCTGAGGTTGTCCGGGCTGGCGCCGGCGGTGCAGAGAAAGCGCACCCAGGAGGTCATGATGATCCAGGCGTTGAGCGTCAACGCCTCGATCTGCGCCGGGGTCATCAGCAGGATGCCGGCCTCGACGAAGCCCTGATAAACCGACTGCGCGCCCACCAGGCAACGCCCGGCAAAGGCCCGGTAGCGCTCGGCCAGCTCGGCGTCGGAATCCAGCAAGTGCTCCAGGTCGCGATGCAGGAAACGGTAGTGCCACATCGCTGCCAGCAGTGCTTCCAGATAGAAGGTCTTGTCTTCCACCGTCAGCGCACGGCCTTCGGGCGGGCGCAGAAAGCTGTCGACCTGGCTTTCGTATTGGGCGAACAGCTCGGCGATGATCATCTGCTTGTTACGGAAGTGGTAGTACAGGTTGCCTGGCGACATGCCCAAATGCGCGGCAATGTGATTGGTGGTGACGTTGCGCTCGCCCTGGCTGTTGAACAGGGCCAGGCTCTCGGCAACGATGCGGTCGCGGGTCTTGGGTGGCGCCATGACGCAGCTCGATCTCGGCTTCAAAAGTGACAAAGGTACAGGCGAAACAGCCGCAGTGTTACCCCCAGACTCACGCCAAAAGGCAACTGCTGGCCTTTGGTTAGGGTGCGAGCCTGGCAGTGACGCGGCATCCTATTTGACACATTAGAGCAATTGCTCTAGAAATCCAGCACAGTCATTCTCATGCAGCTCGCTGGAGCGTCGAGGAAAACCATGGTCGCCGACATCGCCTACCTGCAGCACAGCCAACAGCAGATCAACCAGCTGGATAGCACCTTCGCCCTGCAGCGCTCTGCCTTCGCCGCCAACCCGATGCCATCGGCCGAGCAACGCATCCAGTGGCTGAAATCCCTGAGCGAGCTGCTGACCCAGCAACAGGACGCGCTGGTGGCGGCAATCTCGACAGACTTCAGCAATCGCTCGGCCGACGAAACCCTGCTCGCCGAGCTGATGCCCAGCCTGCATGGCATCCATTACGCGAGCAAACGCATCAAGAAGTGGATGAAACCCTCGCGGCGCAGCGTCGGCCTGCAGTTCATGCCCGCCTCGGCCAAGGTCGTCTACCAGCCGCTGGGCGTGGTGGGCATCATCGTGCCGTGGAACTACCCGCTGTTTCTCGCCATCGGCCCGCTGACCGGTGCCCTGGCTGCCGGCAACCGGGTGATGATCAAGATGAGCGAGTCCACGCCGGTCACCTCGCAACTGGTCAAGGATCTGCTGGCGCGCATCTTCCCCGAGGATCTGGTCAGCGTCGCCCTGGGCGAGGCGGAAGTCGGCATGGCCTTCTCCAAGCTGCCCTTCGACCACCTGCTGTTCACTGGCGCAACCAGCATCGGCAAACACGTGATGCGCGCCGCCGCCGAGAATCTCACTCCGGTGACCCTGGAGCTGGGCGGCAAGTCGCCGGCCATCGTCTCCGCCGACGTACCGCTGGCGGACGCCGCCGAGCGTATCGCCTTCGGCAAGACCCTCAACGCCGGGCAGACCTGCGTGGCGCCAGACTACGTGCTGGTGCCGCATGATCGCGTTGACGGCTTCGTCAGCGCCTACCGTGAGGTGGTGCAGCGCTTCTACCCGCAGCTCAAGGACAACCCGGATTACACCGCGATCATCAACGAGCGCCAGCTGGCCCGCCTCAACGGTTACCTGCAGGACGCCCAGGCCAAGGGCGCGCGCATCGTCCCGATCTACCCCGAAGCCCAGGGCCGGCGCCTGCCGCAGAGCCTGGTGCTGGACGTCACCGACGATATGAAGCTGATGCAGGACGAGATCTTCGGCCCGTTGCTGCCGGTGGTGCCCTACGACCGGATCGAAGACGCCTTCGCCTACGTCAATGCGCGCCCTCGCCCACTGGCGCTGTATTACTTCGGCTATGACAAGCGCGAGCAGCAGCGCGTGCTGCACGAAACCCACTCCGGCGGTGTGTGCCTGAACGACACCCTGCTGCACGTGGCCCAGGACGACATGCCGTTCGGCGGCGTCGGCCCGTCGGGCATGGGCCACTACCACGGCCACGAAGGCTTCCTGACCTTCAGCAAGGCCAAGGGCGTGTTCATCAAGCAGCGCTTCAACGCCGCGCGGATGATCTACCCGCCTTACGGCAAGTCGATTCAGAAGCTGGTCTACAAATTGTTCGTACGCTGATCAACGCGGGCAGCGCCCGTCTACGCCTGGTGATAACAACAATGAACGACACCACCCTCAGCGCGCCGCAGCTGTCGCGGCGCAATCTGCTCAAGGTCGGCCTGCTGGGCACGGCGCTGCTCGGCACTGCCGGGCTGACCGCAACGCTCAGCGGCTGCTCGGCCAGCACGCCGGCCAGCGGCTACCTGATCCTGCGTAGCAGCGACCTGCCGTTTCTGCGCGCGCTGATCCCAGTGATGCTCGATGGCGCAGTCAGCGCTGAGCAGATGCCACAGGCCATCGACGGCACGCTGAAGAGCCTCGACAACAGCCTGGCGCACCTGTCGCCGGAGATGCTGAAACTCACCGTACAGCTGTTCGACGTGCTCGCCCTGCCCGTCACCCGCGGCCCGCTGACCGGGGTCTGGGGCAGTTGGGACAACGCCAGCGCCGATGACGTGCGCAACTTCCTCACGCGCTGGCAGAACAGCAGCCTGAGCTTGCTGCGCATGGGCCACGCCTCGCTGCTGCAGCTGGTGATGATGGCCTGGTACAGCCGCCAGGAAGCCTGGGCACACTGCGGTTATCCCGGCCCACCTACCGTATAGCGGCTAGCTTCAGCCCACCAACAGCGGCTGGCCTTGGTGGGCTGAAGCCCACCCTACAGCTGCTCCCACAGGATGTGAGCCGCTTGTGTAGGAGCGGATTTATCCGCGATCCAGGCGAGCACCAAACTCGTGACTGCAGACGGCCCTGTTACAAGAAGAGAAAGTCAAATGCCCGTACCTGATTTGTTCAAACAAGGCCTGGCCAGAGGTTGGAAAACCCATGACGGTTCGCGCCTGGAAAACGATCTGACGCTGGAGGCCGACGTTGCCATCGTCGGCAGCGGCGCCGGCGGCGGCACCACGGCAGAAATCCTCAGCGCCGCCGGCTACAAGGTGCTGCTGATCGAGGAAGGCCCGCTGAAGACCAGCGACGACTTCAAGATGCAGGAGGCGGAGGCCTACCCGAACCTTTATCAGGAAGGCATCGGCCGCATGAGCAAGGATGGCGCCATCACCATCCTGCAAGGCCGTGCCGTGGGCGGCACCACGCTGGTCAACTGGACCAGCAGCTTCCGTACCCCACCGCAGACCCTGGCGCAGTGGGCCGAGGCCCATACGGTGAAGGGCCATGACGTCGAGTCCATGGCACCCTGGTTCGAGAAGATGGAGCAACGCCTGGGTGTCGCCCCCTGGGCGGTACCACCGAATGCCAACAACGAGGTGCTGCGCACCGGTTGCGACAAGCTCGGCTATCACTGGGCGGTGATTCCGCGCAACGTACGTGGATGCTGGAACCTCGGCTACTGCGGCATGGGCTGCCCGACCAACGCCAAGCAGTCGATGCTGGTCACCACCATCCCCGCCACCCTCGACGCGGACGGCGAGCTGCTCTATCTGACCCGCGCCGACAAGCTGCTGATCGAAGGCGACAAGGTGGTCGGCATCGACTGCCTGGGCATGGATGAACGCTGCGTGGCGCCCACCGGCAAACGCATCCGCGTCAAGGCGCGGCATTACGTGCTGGCCGGCGGCGGCATCAACACCCCCGGCCTGCTGCTGCGCTCCGAGGTGCCTGATCCACACAAACGCGTCGGCCGGCGCACCTACCTGCACCTGGTGAACTTCTCCGCAGCGCAGTTCGAACAGGTCATCAACCCCTTCTACGGCGCGCCGCAATCGCTCTACTCCGATCACTTCCAATGGGATGACGGCACCACTGGGCGGCTGTCCTTCAAGCTGGAAGTGCCGCCACTACAGCCGGCGCTGACCGCCACCCTGCTCGGTGATTTCGGCCGCGAGAATGCCCTGCGCATGGAGCAACTGCCGCACACCAACGTGATGCTCGCCCTGCTACGTGACGGCTTCCACCCGGAAAGCGCAGAGGGCCGTGTGGAGCTACGCGGCGACGGCAGCCCGGTGCTCGACTATCAGATGACTGACTACACCTGGGATGGCGTGCGCCGTGCCTTCCTGACCATGGCTGAAGTCCAGTTCGCTGCCGGAGCCAAGGCGGTGATGCCGACCCACGCCGACGCACGCTTCGTCAAAACCTGGGGCGAGGCCAAGGAGATGATCGAGAACCTCGACCTCGCGCTGTACCGCACCCGCCTGGGCAGCGCCCATGTGATGGGTGGTTGCGCGATGGGCGAAGACCCGCAGCAGGCGGTGGTCGACAGCCTCGGCCGCCATCATCAATTGGCCAATCTGTCGATCCACGATGGCTCGCTGTTCCCCACAAGCATCGGTGCCAACCCGCAGTTGTCGATCTACGGGCTGACCTCGAAGCTGGCGACCCTGCTGGCCGAACGATTGAAGGCCTGAGATGAGCAAGCTGATCGCCTTTCTGCTACTGGTCGCAGGCATCATCCATCTGCTGCCAGCGGTCGGCGTGCTCGGTGGCGAACGCCTCAATGCGCTGTACGGCATTGTTCTGGACGAACCCAACCTGCAAATCCTCATGCGCCATCGCGCCGTACTGTTCGGCCTGCTTGGCGCCCTGCTGGTGGCTGCGGCGTTCGTTCCGGCGCTACGCAGCGCAGCCCTGATAGGCGGCCTGATCAGCGTGCTCGCCTTTCTTCTGCTGGCATGGAGCGCGCCCGTCTACAACGAGGCTCTGCGCCGTGTGGTGATCGCTGACTGGATCGCCCTCGCCTGCCTGCTGCTCGCACTGCTGCTGCACCTGCGCAGCCACTGAGTTTTCGTCACGCTTGGCCGCAAGGGAAACGCTGCGCTACCATCCGCGACTCTTGCCGCCTCGAACAGGACGAAGCGATGAATCGAGTGTTGTACCCGGGTACCTTCGACCCCATCACCAAAGGCCATGGCGACCTGGTCGAACGCGCCGCGCGGCTTTTCGATCACGTCATCATCGCCGTTGCCGCCAGCCCCAAGAAGAACCCGCTGTTCCCCCTGGAACAACGCGTCGAGCTGGCCCGTGAGGTGACCAAGCACCTGCCCAACGTCGAAGTGGTGGGTTTCTCCTCGCTGCTGGCGCATTTCGTCAAGGAACAGAACGCCAACGTCTTCCTACGCGGCCTGCGCGCGGTCTCGGACTTCGAGTACGAGTTTCAGCTGGCCAATATGAACCGCCAACTGGCGCCGGACGTCGAGAGCCTGTTCCTCACCCCGTCGGAGAAGTATTCCTTCATTTCCTCGACCCTGGTGCGCGAGATCGCTGCCCTGGGTGGCGACATTTCCAAGTTCGTGCATCCGGCTGTGGCCGACGCTCTCAACGCGCGCTTTCACAAAAGCTAATCAGGTCTCGTGAGAGACGCGTTAGCGGCCTGGGCCGTTGCGACTGCATGGATGCAGGAGTAAAGCGAAGCAGGATGTCCGAGCCGAAGGCCCTTCCAGCAGAAACCTGTGCAGAAGGGCCGCATGGCACATGGCGCGCCAATCCGGCACAATTGCCCCACTGTCGCCTGCCAATGTCGTGGCCCTGCCTCGACGGGAGTTGTTTTTCATGTCCCTGATCATCACCGACGATTGCATCAACTGCGACGTCTGCGAACCCGAGTGCCCCAACGGCGCCATTTCCCAAGGTGAGGAGATCTACGTGATCGACCCCAACCTGTGCACCGAATGCGTCGGCCACTACGATGAGCCGCAATGCCAGCAGGTCTGCCCTGTCGACTGCATTCCGCTCGACGAGAACAACGTCGAGAGCAAGGATGAACTGATGCAGAAGTACCGTATCATCACCGGCAAGGCCTGAAATTCTCGAGGAGGCCAGCGGCTTCCCGCTTTCTCCGCGCCCATTGTGCCCCCTCGCCCGAGCGAGGCTGTTAAGCTTCAAGCTTCCTTCAGCCGCCTCCGGTAGATCGCATGTTGCGCAAACTCCTGCTATCGACCCTGCTGCTCGGCGCCAGCCTGCTGGCTCAGGCCGCCCCGCAGCAACCCGCCATTGCCACTGCCCACCCTGCCGCCACTGCCGCCGCCCAGCAGATGCTCGACGCGGGCGGTAATGCCTTCGATGCTGCCATTGCCGCCAGCGCAGCCTTGGCCGTGGTCGAGCCCTACGGCTCGGGTCTGGGGGGTGGCGGTTTCTTCCTGTTGCGCAGCGCGGGCGACACGCCTGGCTATGACTTCCTCGATGCCCGTGAGCGCGCCCCGCTGGAGGCCAAGCCGAACCTCTATGTGCGCGACGGCAAGGTGCAACGCGAACTGTCGCTCAATGGCGCACTGGCCGCTGCCATTCCAGGGCTGCCGGCGGCGCTGGTCGAACTGGCCGAGCACCACGGGCGCCTCCCTCTGAGAGCCAGCCTGGCCCCAGCGATTCGCCTCGCCAACGAGGGCTTTGCAGTAGACCGCGTCTACCGTGAGCGCGCGACCTGGCGCCTGGCGGCACTGCGTGACGATGCCGAGAGCGCCAGGCTGTTCCTTGACCAGGGCGAAATCCCCGATGAAGGCCATTTGCTGCGCCAGCCCGACCTCGCCCTCACCCTGCAGTCACTGGCCGAGCACGGCCGTGAAGGTTTCTATGCAGGGCCAACGGCAGAACGCCTGGTCGCAGGCGTACGCCACGCTGGCGGCATCTGGACCCTGGATGACCTGCGTGAGTACCGCATCGCGCGCCGCGAACCACTGCGTTTTCGCCTCGAAGATGGCCGCGAACTGGTCAGCGCGCCACCACCCTCGGCCGGCGGCATAGCATTGGCGCAAAGCCTGGCGATGCTCGAGCAATTGCCCTGGCGCGATGCCGAACCGGTGCAGCGCGTGCACTACGTGGTCGAGGCGCTGCGCCGCGCCTACCGGGACCGCGGTTTATTGGGCGACCCTGACTTCGTCAAGAATCCCGTGGAGCAACTGCTCTCGCCCGGGCATCTGGCGGTACTGGCCGGCAGCATCGAGCCCGAGCGCGCCACGCCCAGCGCCAGCCTGCCGCCTGCCGGTACCTGGCATGAAGGCGACCACACCACGCACTTCGCCGTACTCGATTCCGAGGGCAACGCGGTCGCAGCCACGCTGTCGATCAACCTGCCGTTCGGCGCCGCCTTCACCGTGCCCGGTACCGGCGTGCTGCTCAACGACGAGATGGACGACTTCGCTGCCGACGTACAGGGCGCCAATGCTTATGGGCTGGCCGGCAGCGAGGCCAATGCCATCGCCGGAGGCAAGCGCCCGCTGTCCTCGATGAGCCCGAGTTTCATCGAGAGCAGCGACGAATTCGCCGCTTTCGGTACGCCAGGCGGCAGCCGTATTCCGAGCATGGTGCTGCTGTCGATGCTCGAGTATCTGGACGACCAGCCCATCGAGCACTGGCCGGCCGTGGCGCGCTATCACCACCAGTTCATGCCGGATGTGATCGAGCATGAGCCGGATACCTTCAGCGACGAGCAAGTCGCCGAACTGCAGCGGCGCGGCTATGAACTCAAGCGCCTGGACCGGCAGTACGGTAATCAGCAGGTGTTGTTCTGGGACAAGGTCAGCGGGGAAGTACAAGCCGCCAGCGACCCGCGCGGGATAGGCTCGGCGATGCCTTGAGGTGCATCGACCGAATGTGTGTCAGGAGAGCCTGATCAGGCTCTCCTGCTCCTCGCCCAACTTGCGCAACTCACGGAACAGCGCCTGCTCACTGCCCAACATGAGGACGTTGCGCAGGCTCTGGAAGATGCGGCTGACATAGCCCAGATCATTCATCAGCGAGCTGGTCTGCAGACCATCCAGTCGCCCGCTGCGCACATCGGCAAACAGTCGCTGGCGGAACTGCCCGTCGAAACTCGCGGCCTGCTCATCGAGCCAGCGCAAGCGCGATTGCCACATTTCCTCAGGCATGTCGGAACGCGCCAGCTCACGCACTTCATGCAGCGTGGCGAGCAGGTGGCGACGCAGCTCCACATAGGCGTCACGTACGGCCGAGGGCGGCGCGTCGAGATAATGGCCGAGGTTCTTCTGCAAGTGCTTGGCATCCTTGACCGCGTCCACCAGTTGCAGCGCTGCCAGCTGGCAGCTGACCCAGAACTGCTGGTGCGCTTCATCCATGGGCAGCTCCATGCGGCCCATGAAACTCAGCAGATCGCCATACACGCCCTTGATGTGAAACTGATACAGGTGCTCGGCATCGAAGCCGCCTTGGGCGGGCTTGGCTTGCAACAATTGCTCGTCCGCACGAGCACGCGCCAACTGATCCACCGGCAGATAGAGCGCATGACAAATCACCTCCAGACTCAGGCGCCCAAGGTGCCCAAGTTCCTGCACCACCGCACCGGATGCAGCATCAACCGAGTCCAGCGCGCGTTCGTTGAGGTAGCGAGCGCGGGTGCGTTCCGGCTCGGCGATCTGCTCAGGCGCCAGTTCGGCGATCAGCACTGGCGGCTCGACACGCTCCGGCAGCCAGCGAATCAGATACTGCGCCAGGCGCCCCTGCAGCGGCCAGAACAGCGCCACGCCCATGGCGTTGAACAAGGTATGGAACATCGCCAGTTGGATCAGGCTGTTGTCACCCAGCCCCAAGGGCTCGGCCAGCGCATGTACCAGCCAGGTCAACGGACCGAGCAGGCAGAAAGCGAGTATGCCGGTGGTGATGTTGAACAACACATGGGCCAGCGCCAGGCGCTGACCACTGCGATTGCCACCCAGTGAGCCGACGAAGGCGGTGGTCACGCTGCTGCCGACGTTGGAACCAATGGCGATGGCCAGGCTCTGCCCCAGCTCCAGTTGGCCGCTGGCCAGCGCGGCAAGAGTCAGCATCAACGTGGCGTGGCTGGACTGCAGCACCACGGTGATAGCCATGCCGATGGCGGTGAACAGCAACGCCCCGCGCAGACCACCCTCTTGCAGACCGGTCATGTCCAGGCCATCACCGAAACTGGCGAAGCCTTCCTTGATCTGGTCGATGCCGAGAAAGATGAAGGCGATGCCCAGCACGATGCGCCCGGCCGCCTTGCTCTTGGCCCCGAAGAAGCCGGCAAGTACACCGAACACCAGCAGTGGCAAGGCCAGCGGGCTCAGGCTGAGATTCTGCCCGGCGAGTGCCAGCAGCCAGATACCGCTGGTGGCACCGAGATTGGCACCGAACAGGATGGCGATACCGCCGGCCAACTGGATCAGCCCGGTGCTGATGAAGGCGATAGTCAGCAGGGACACCAGCGTGCTCGACTGCAGCAACAAGGTCCCACCGACGCCGAATAGCAGGCTCTTGAACGGCGTCGAGGTGCTGCGCCCGAGTACCTGTTCCAGCTTGCTGCCCGCCAACTGGCGCAAACCCTCTTCCAGGCACTGCATACCGAACAGGAAGATCGCCAGGCCAGCGCAGAGCTGCAGCCAGCCCTGGCTGAACCAGAACGAGGCAATCAACCCCGCTACCACCAGCAACAGCATCACCCAGCGCAGGGACTTCATTACCACCGCTTCTTCCTTTTCTCGGCGTTCAAACGTAAACGGCCCCTCGCCCCGATAAGGAGGCGAGAGGCCGCGACAGCGGGTTGCAGCGAATCAGTCTTGCTTGTAGCCGCTGCTGGTGCAGCCGAGGCAGCGCACGAAGGCTTCTTTGCCAGGCTCAGCAATCAGGGCCTGAGCGGCTTCACCAACATTACCACCCAGTGCAGTGAACGGCAGGCTGACAATGAAGGCAGCAGTACCAATCGCGGTAGCCCCGATCAAGAGCGGACGAGCAATGACCAAGTCACCGATCATGGAAAAAGCCTTAGGAGCCTCAACGGTGTATAACGGGTCGCCACTGGCGTTCTGCTGAACCACTTCCGCCTGCGCCGATAGCGCCAGCAGGCCAGAGGTCAGCGCCAGGACAGCAGCGGAAGTGCGGAACGCTTTCATGGATCGATCCTTCAGGTTATTCGGGAAAGTGCCAGTAACTATAACAGCGCATTGGTAATTGTCAGCGTGACGGAGGTCAATCGCCATGAAAGGCGTATTCCGGCTTTTTCGGTACATAAGGGCGAAAGAACGCAAGAATGTTAGCCAGATCGGCTTTTTCATTGCCCGTAGGCTGGAAGGTCGGGCCAATCACCACCCGGCGGTTATGGTAATCCAGCGCGCCCAACACGATGGGTACACCCGCGCCCATAGCGATATGGTAGAAGCCCATCTTCCAGCGCTCGACCTTCTTGCGTGTGCCCTCGGGCGATAGCACCAGGATGAATTGGTCGTGCTCGCGGAAGGCCTGAATGGCCTGTTCGACGGTGTTCAACGTGCGCTCCCGGCGAATCGCAATGCCGCCCCAACTGCGCATCAAGCCACCGAAGGGCCAGCGGAAGATGCTGTGCTTGCCGAACCAGCGAGCATTCAGGCGCAGCACGAATTTCAGCGCGATGAAAATCACGAAGTCCCAGTTGGAAGTGTGGTGGGCACCAATAGCGACAAACTTGTCGAGCTTCGGCAACTGCCCCTCGATACGCCAGCCCATCAATTTCAGCACGCTGTGCCCCAGCCATTCGGCAGCTGGATTGCGCGGCAGGTAGTTACCGGACATCGATCAACCTCGGTATTTCTTGTTGTTTTCTTACCAGAACGTGTTTTTAACGCAGTAGGGCCGACGCGCAGCAGATCGTAAACAGGTTCTCAGCGTTGGCACTTGGGACAGTAAACACTCGCCCGCTGCCCCAGTTTGACTTCACGCAGCGTGCTGCCACAGACCTTGCAGAACTCACCGCCACGCCCATAGGCGAACAGCTCCTGCTGGAAGTAGCCGGGCTGACCATCACCGCCGACGAAGTCGCGCAGCGTGGTGCCGCCACGCTCGATGGCATGGGTGAGGATGCGTTTGATCTCCTCGGCCAGGCGCAGATAGCGTGCCCGCGAGATCGAACCGGCTTCGCGGCGCGGGTCGATACCGGCAGCGAATAGCGCTTCGGTGGCGTAAATGTTACCCACGCCCACCACCACGGCGTTGTCCATGATGAACGGCTTGACCGCCATGCTGCGCCCACGCGACATCTGGAACAGCCGCTCGCCATCGAAAAGCCCGCCCAGCGGCTCCGGACCGAGCTTGCTGAGCAGTTCGTGGCGCAGCGGATCTTCGCTCCAGAGCAGTGCACCGAAGCGACGCGGATCGGTATATCGCAACGCCAGACCGGACTCCAGTTCGATATCCACATGCTCATGCTTGGCTGCGGCCAGTCCGCACTCCACCAGACGCAGGCTGCCGGACATCCCCAGATGGCCGATCAGACTGCCGACTTCGGCCTTGATCAGCAGGTACTTGGCGCGCCGTTCGACGCACTCGATACGCTGGCCGGACAGGCGAATGTCGAGGTCCTCGGGGATCGGCCAGCGCAGGCGGCGTTCGCGCACGATCACGCGGCTGACGCGCTGACCTTCAAGATAGGGGGCGATACCTCGGCGGGTAGTTTCGACTTCAGGCAATTCGGGCATGGCAATACGGCAGGAAAACGGCGGTGCGCCACCTTAGCAGGAGCGGTGCGCAAAGCGGTAGCACGCACCGAATCCCGCGCGCTGGAAACGCCCTGCCAGGGTCAAAGGACGGTCAGGTCGCGAATGCTTTCACGCAGGTTCTCGAAGTCATACTCCGACAGCCCGACGTATTCGAGAATCGGCTGAGCGATGTAATGCCACTCCATGTCGACGGCCTGCCCCCCCAGCACACGATGGCTTTCGCAGATATGCTCGGCCATCTTCAGGATGCCCAGCAGCGTCTTGAGCTGCGCTTCGCGTCCGGAGTCATCGCTGAAGATCGACAGAGCGTTGTGGTGGTTGGCGATGACCTCGCACAGGTGCCCCGGCAACCGCCAGGAACGCGCGGTGAAGTAACCCACTACCGCGTGGTTGGTGGTCAGCAGACGGTTCTCGGTATCGACCACACGGCACTCGTCGCTGGCGCTGGCATAGGCCTCCTCGAGGACCTGCATGTAGTTGGGGAAGCGCTTGAGCATCAGTGGAATGCCGCAGTCGTGGAACAACCCCAGGCTGTAGGCTTCGTCCGGCGAGTGATAACCGAGACGCTTGGCCAGGGTCAGGCAGGTCATCGCCACGTCCTGGGCGCTGTCCCAGAAGCGGTTGAGCACCAGGATCGCTTCGTCGGTCAGCTCGCCCTTGATCGACTGCGCATTGATCAGGTTGATCACCGTATTGCAGCCCAGCAGATTGACTGCCTGCTGGATCGAGGCGATGCGATTGGCCAGGCCGAAGTGCGGCGAGTTGACGATCTTCAGCAACGCGCCGGACAACCCCGGGTCCTGGCTGATCAGCTTGGCGATGCTGCGCAGATCGGGATTAGGCATGATCTGCTCCATCTGCAGGTCGACCATGATCTGCGGTTGTGGCGGTACGCTGATCCCCTGCAGGACTTGCTGGATCTGTTCGGCGGTGAGTTCGTAGGTCATGGAAAGGGAATCGTGCAGGATGAGAAGTAGGGCACAGTCTAGCCAAAGCACCGACCTGCTCGCAGCCGACTTTTGTAAACGCCGGCCCGGCGCGCAAACCGCTATAATCCCGCTCTTTTCCCCGCGGAGCCCGAACTCATGTCTTCCCTGCCCAGTCTGCGCCTGAAAGCCAACGCCGACCGACGCCTGCGCGCCGGCCACCTGTGGGTATACAGCAACGAGATCGATGTCGCTGCCACCCCGCTGAATGGTTTCGCTGCCGGCGACCAGGCCGTCCTGGAAGCGGCCGGCGGCAAGCCGCTGGGCATCGTCGCCATGAGTCCGAACAACCTGATCTGCGCCCGCCTGCTGTCGCGCGACGTCAAGCACGTGCTGGACAAATCCCTGCTGGTGCACCGCCTCAACGTGGCCCTGAGCCTGCGTGAGCGTCTGTTCGACAAGCCCTGCTACCGCCTGGTCTACGGCGACTCGGACCTGCTGCCGGGTCTGGTGATCGACCGATTCTTCGACATCCTCGTGGTACAGCTGGCCTCGGCCACCATGGAAGCGCACAAGGACGACGTGCTCGCCGCGCTTATCCAGGTGCTCAAGCCCAGCGGCATCCTGTTCAAGAACGACTCCAGCGCCCGCGATGCCGAGGGCCTGGAGCGCTATGTGGCGACTGCCTATGGGGAAGTACCGGAATGGGTCGCGCTGGAAGAGAACGGCGTGAAATTCGAAGCACCGGTGATCGAAGGGCAGAAAACCGGCTGGTTCTATGACCACCGCATGAACCGCGCGCGCCTGGCGCCCTACGTGAAAGGCAAGCGCGTGCTCGACCTGTTCAGCTACATCGGCGGCTGGGGCGTACAGGCGGCGGCGTTCGGCGCCAGCGAAGTGTTCTGCGTGGACGCCTCCGGCTTCGCCCTCGATGGTGTCGAGCGCAACGCCACGCTCAACGGCTTCGCCGAGAAGGTCACCTGTGTCGAAGGCGACGTGTTCGCCGCGCTGCGCGAACTGAAATCCGCGGAAGAGCGCTTCGACGTGGTGATCGCCGACCCGCCCGCCTTCATCAAGCGCAAGAAGGACATCAAGAACGGCGAAGCTGCCTATCGCCGTCTCAACGAAACCGCGATGCGCCTGCTGAACAAGGACGGCATCCTGGTCAGCGCCAGTTGCTCCATGCATCTGGAGGAAGACAACCTGCAGAACATTCTGCTGACCAGCGCCCGCCATCTGGACCGCAACATCCAGTTGCTCGAGCGCGGAGCCCAAGGCCCGGATCACCCGGTACACCCGGCCATCAATGAGACCCGCTACATCAAGAGCCTGACCGTACGCCTGCTGCCCAACAGCTGAGCAAGCTGCACCTGCCGAGTGCGTGTCGGCAGGTGCCTCTTCCCCCTTCCGCTGTTACCTCCTCCCACACCCCGCCTCGCATCTCGCCCAGCATGGACTAGGCTTGAGCCTGCATAGCAGAGCGCTATTAAGCTGTCAGCCGTAATCTGGCTTGCTTATTGCTTTTGCCTATCGCCATAACGATCGCCGCCCACGAAGGAGGCGAATCGACTCAGAAGTTGGAGCCTTGGCCACGAGCTGACTCCACATTGCGGACAGCGGGGAGGAATATGACTGCGCAGGCTGGGAACGACGCGTTCCTGCGATTCACCAACGTCAAGAAGACCTACGATCACAAGACCCTGGTGGTCAAGGACTTCAACCTCAACGTGGCCAAGGGCGAGTTCATCACCCTGCTCGGCCCCTCCGGTTCCGGCAAGACCACCTGCCTGATGATGCTCGCTGGCTTCGAGGACGTGACCAGCGGCGAGATTCTGATCAACGGCCGCAACGTCACCAGCATCGCGCCGTACGACCGCAACATCGGCATGGTCTTCCAGCAGTACGCGCTATTCCCGCACATGACCATCCGCGAGAACCTTGCCTACCCGTTGAAGATCCGCAAGCTGCCCAAGGACGAGATTCGCGCCAAGGTCGAGCAGTACCTCGCCCTGGTCGAACTGCAGGCCTTCGGCGGGCGCTATCCCGGCCAGCTCTCCGGCGGCCAGCGCCAGCGCGTGGCCCTGGCCCGCGCGCTGATCTTCGCCCCGGACATCGTACTGATGGACGAGCCACTCGGCGCGCTGGACAAGAAACTGCGCGAGCAGATGCAGTTCGAGATCAAGCGCCTGCACGAGCAGCTCGGCTTCACCGTGATCTACGTCACCCATGACCAGACCGAAGCGCTGACCATGAGCGACCGCATCGCCGTGTTCAACAACGGCGTGGTGCAGCAATGCGCCGCGCCACACGTGCTCTACGAACGACCGGCCAACCTGTTCGTCGCTGACTTCATCGGCGAGAGCAACAAGCTCGAAGGGGTGATCGAGACGGTCGAAACGGACCGCGTGCAGGTACGCCTCGACGATGGCGGGCTGGTCAGCACGCTTAAAGCCAACTGCTGCGAAGTTGGCCAGGCCACCACGGTGTCGGTGCGTCCGGAAAAGCTCAATTTCACCACCCGCCTCGGCGACAGCGGCAACCAGGTCAAAGCCCGCTTCGTCACCCGCCACTATGTCGGCGAATACATCCGCTACCACTTCGAGACTGCCAGCGGCAGTGAACTGGTGGTGAAGAATCTGAACGACAGTTCAGCCCCGCAACTCAGCGCTCAGGAAGAGATCGCCCTCACCTGGCTGCCGGAAGACAGCCAGGCCCTGGACCGATCGGAAGTGCCGACGACGCTCTGACCACCACAACTAGTAGAAGCAAATGGAGCACAGCAATGGCTAGATCACTGACTACCAGCGTTTCCACCTTCGCCCTGTTGGCGGCCTTGGGTTTCACCGCAAGCAACGCCACGGCCCAGGACAGTCTCACCGTGGTGTCCTGGGGCGGCTCCTACGGCGCCACGCAGAAGAAGCACGTCATCGACCCCTATCAGAAGGAAACCGGCGTCAAGGTGCTATTCGAGGACTACTCGGGTGGCGTCGCCGAGATCAAGGCCCAGGTCGAGTCGGGCAACATCCAGTGGGACGTGGTCGACTTCGAAGTGATCGACCTCGAACGCGCCTGCTCCGAAGGCTTGCTGGAAACCATCGACCACAGCGTGCTGCCGGCCGGCATCGACGGCACTCCGGCGGCCCAGGACTTCATCCCCGAAGCGCTGGCCAGCGAGTGCGCGGTGGGCAATATCGTCTGGTCCGTGGTGTTCGCCTTCAACGACAACACCATCGGCGGCACCAAGGCCACCAGCATCGGCGACTTCTTCGACACCGCCAAGATCCCCGGGAAGCGCGCCATGCGCAAGCGCCCGCAGGTGAACATGGAGTGGGCACTGATGGCCGACGGCGTGGCCCCGGAGGAAGTCTACGAAGTGCTGGCCACACCGGAAGGCCAGCAGCGCGCCTTCGACAAGCTGGACAGCATCAAGAAGGACATCGTCTGGTTCGACTCCTGGTCGCAGGCGCCACAACTGCTCAACGACGGCGGTGCAGTACTGGTGCAGTCGGCCAATGGCCGCTTCTACGATGCCATCGTGCAGGAGAAGAAGCCCTTCGAAATCGTCTGGGACGGCCATGTCTACGACCTCGACGCCTGGGCCATCGTCAAGGGCTCGAAGAAGAAGGAGCTGGCCATGGAGTTCATCAAGTACGCCACCGGTTCCAAACCGCTAGCCGGCATGCCGGATGTGGCCTACGGCCCGACGCGCAAGTCGTCCATGCCGTTGGCTGACCAGAACGCCACGCCGCACCTGCCGACCGCTCATCTGGACAAGGGCATCCAGGCTGGCTCGGAGTTCTGGGCCGACTACGGCGAGTCGCTGGGAGAGAAGTTCAACGAGTGGCTGTTGAAGTAAGCAGACCACCTGTGGGAGGGGCTTCAGCGGCGACGGTCGCGGCTGAAGCCCCTCCCACGAGTGCCGAGCCCCAACGGAGAAGGTGCTGATTCCGGAGTAATGTTTTGACCTCTCTCACTACCCACGAAGCCGGCCAAGCCGCCAGCGCCCGTCGCAAGAAGCGCGTCGCCGCCTTTCTGTTCGTGGTGCCGCTGCTGCTGTTCATCCTCGTCACCTTCGTCGCCCCGATCGGCACCATGCTGTGGCGCAGTGTCTATCACCCGACCGTGGCCGAGCTGATTCCCCTGACCCTGGCCGAACTCGAACGCTGGGACGATCACAGGCAACTGCCGGACGAGACGACCTTGCAGGTCTTCGTCACAGAGCTGCATGAGCTCAACGAGCAGCGCCTGTCCGGCAAGCTCTCAGAGGAGTTCAACCGCGCGTATACCGGTATGTCCAGCGTGGTCAAAGCCACCGCACGGCGTGTCGGTCGACTGGATGCGCAGCAGCTGGAAAGCCAGGGTATACAGACCCTGCTCGACGCCCATCGCAACTGGAGCAAGCCCGAGCTGTGGTACGCCATCGAACGTGCCGGCAAGGTCTACACCTACGACTACTACCTGACCGCGCTGGATCTGGAGCTGCACCCCGACGATGGCATCCAGGTGCGCCAGGACACGCAGATCTACCTGCAGCTGTACTCCAAGACGCTGAACATGGCGCTGGTCATCACCCTGCTCTGCGCCCTGCTCGGCTACCCGCTGGCCTACTACCTCGCCGGCCTGCCATCGAACCGCGCCAACCTGCTGCTGGTGCTGGTGCTGCTGCCGTTCTGGACCTCGCTGCTGGTGCGCACCACCTCGTGGATCGCGCTGCTGCAGACCAACGGCGTGATCAACTCCTTCCTCATGGGCATCGGTATCATCAGCCAGCCCTTCGAGATGCTCTACACCTCGTTCGCCACCGTGGTGGCGATGACCCACATCCTGCTACCGTTCATGATCCTGCCGCTGTACAGCGTGATGCGCGGCATCGACCCCAGCTACATGCGCGCAGCGCTCAGCCTGGGCGACAAGCCAATACCTGCGTTCGCCCGCATCTACTTCCCGATGACCCTGCCCGGCCTGAGTGCCGGGGCGCTGCTGGTGTTCATCATCTCGGTCGGCTACTACATCACCCCGGCGCTGGTCGGTGGCACCGACGGGCAGATGATCAGCAACATCATCGCCTTCCACATGCAGCGCTCGAACAACTGGGAGCTGGCCGCCGCGCTGGGCTCGCTGCTGCTCGGGCTGATCCTGCTGCTGTACTGGGTGTACGACCGCTTCGTCGGCGCCAGCAACATCAAGTTGGGATGATGAGACGATGAAAATCCCCGCCTACTACGGCTTCTGGCACCACCTCGGACACTGGCTGCTCAAGGCCAGCTCCTGGCTGGTGTTGCTGTTCCTGATCCTGCCGATCCTGGTGATCGTGCCACTGTCGTTCAACGCCGAGCCGTTCTTCAGTTTCACCGAAGGCATGCTCACGCTGGACCCGGACGCCTACTCGCTGCGCTGGTACCGGGAAATCCTCGACGACCCGAAGTGGATTCTGGCGATCAAGAACAGCTTCTTCATCGGCATCCTCTCCACCCTCCTCGCCACGATTCTGGGCACCTGCGCCGCCGTAGGCTTGGCGCGCGACGAGATGCCGTTTCGCCGCTTCATCACCGCTCTGCTGCTGTCACCGATGATCGTGCCGCTGATCATCACCGCCGCCGGGATGTTCTTCTTCTATTCCAACCTGGGCCTGGCCGGTGGCTACCTCGGGGTGATCCTGGCGCACGCGGCGCTGGGCACGCCCTTCGTCATCATCACCGTCACCGCCACGCTCACTGGCTTCGACTACAGCCTGGCCCGCGCCGCGCTGAATCTCGGCGCCACGCCGATTCGGGTGTTCTTCGACGTAATCATGCCGCTGATCCGCCCCGGGGTGATTTCCGGCGCGCTGTTCGCCTTCATCACCTCGTTCGATGAAGTGGTGGTGATCCTGTTCATGGCCGGCCCTCAGCAGCGCACCATTCCGCGGCAGATGTTCTCGGGCCTGCGCGAGCAGATCAACCCGAGCATCCTGGCCATCGCCACTCTGCTGATTCTGGTATCCATCGCCCTGCTGGTGACACTGGAACTGCTGCGTCGTCGCGCCGAGCGCATGCGTGGGATCGAGATGCCGCAGTGATCGGAAACAGGTCGCTCCGGTAATAGCCTGACACATACCCAAAGACGACATACAACCGCCACAGACGCCGCTATCCGGGCGTCTGATCATTTCCTGCTGTCCTCACCAGCGGCGCGGGCGATATGCTAAGTGATCAGACAAGTAGGGCCCGTGCCATGATCACTCCTTCCCACGAAGGCATCAGCCACCTGGTGGCCGATGCACTCGCTCCGCCCCTCATACCCGGCAGACCGGTGTAACCACTACGGAGACGGATAAACCACAGCCGCAGCCAAAACGCTGAGCTGCGCCCGACTGTCTCTGAACGGCGCCGGAGTTTCGTTCAAGTGACGGGAAACAGGGGAAGCACATCTCAACCCGCCCACTCCAAGAGAGTGAAGTCCTCGCCTTCCGTTACTTCTTCCATCGATGTTGGGCCCGCTTTTTTCTGAGCCGTAGCCTGCGTTCTGGCCAGAAACACTCCCAACCCCGAGCCAGTCCAGCGGTGGATTGCACTCACCGCGCCAAAGAAGAGATAGAGCTAACGTGAACACGACAAGGACGCTCTCGCGCTACGCCCCCCCCTCCTCGCAAGCCGAACACCCACGACCCCGAAATCATCTGCGCCGTTTGCCAGTCGACACACGCCAAGCTCTGCGCACTCGCCCGCGCTCAGGAACGCAAGCGCATCGCCCGCGAGCTGCACGACGAGCTAGGGCAGCAACTGACCGCTCTGCAACAGGGATTGGGTGTGCTGCGCATTCACCTCGGCCAGGACCGCCCGGACCTGCTGAGTCATATCGAACGACTGACCAGCATCTCCCACGGGGCCATCGAGACCATCCGTGAAATTCATAACGGTGCGCCCACCAAGCAACTACAGCACAACCTGAGTAGCACCCTCGAAGGCCTGATAGAGGAATTTCGGCAACTCTCGGAAATCGAATGCCGCTACAACCTGCCCAAGCAAGACCTCGAGCTGGAGCCGGGGCGCGCATCGCACCTGTATCGCATCGTGCAGGAGTCGCTGACCAACATTCTGCGTCACGCCAATGCCAGTCGGGCCGAGGTGAGCCTGGAGCGACGTGATAATGACTACGTGCTGGAGATTTTCGATGACGGCCAGGGCTTCATCCTCAGCGACATCCTGCCCGACTCCACCGGGCTTTCCGGTATGCGCGAGCGCGGCAAGCAACTCGGAGGTCCCGTGATCATTTTCAGCCACCCCGGCCAGGGCACCATCGTCCAGGCAATCTTTCCCGTGAGAATCAACCAATGATCAATCTGATGATCGTCGATGATCATATGATCATGCGAGAAGGCCTGAAGCGCCTGTTCGAACTGGACAAGGACATCCACATCGCAGCAGAGGCAGCTGACGGTCTACAGGCACTCGAACGCCTGAGGACGAAACACGTGGACTTGCTCCTTCTGGATATCAGCATGCCCGGCCTGAGCGGTGAAGCCCTGATATCGCGCCTCATCCATCAGTACCCGCGCCTGCCCATCCTGGTGCTCAGCATGCACAGCGACCCTCATGTCGCCATGCGCGTGCTGCGCTCGGGAGCCACCGGCTACCTGACCAAGACCCAGTCACCGGAGACGCTGATCGCCGCGGTGAAGAAAGTCAGCACCGGTGCACGCTACATTGACCCGGAGCTCCTCGAGCAGATTGCACTGAACAGCCTCAAGTCGAACCCTTCGAGCGGCCTCGACAGCTTAACCAACCGGGAGTTCCAGATCATGCGACTGCTGGCAGATGGCCATAGCATCAACCAGATCGCCGAACAGCTGATGATCAGCAACAAGACGGTCAGCACACATAAGATAAATCTGATGCAGAAGATGGGATTTTCCAGCAATGCCGACCTGATCAAGTTCGCCAGCAAACTCAGCATTTCCGAACCAGTCTGAGGATTTCCCTAGTCGCGATCGGGATAAATTTGCGCGCAAATCCAGCACATCCCGATGCCCCGACAAAAGTCCCTAATGCATGCTCCGACTGTCGATGGAACGATGGCAGGCACTCTGCAGGAATCCCCCCTTCTAGCCTGGCAATTGTTCCGCGATCACCTGACCTCATCCGTCGCGGAGCCAAGCAGTGCGCGAGCCAAACCTCTCTCTGGTTATCCCATCTCTGGCACTGCTGGCCGGTATCGTCGCCGTGCTTCTGGTCGGCTTCGGCTGGCTGGGAACCCTCCCGGCACTGATTGGACTGATGGTGGTGGGAGGCGTGCTGCTGGTTCGGCAGAGCAAGCGCCAACCGCTGGTGCAGGCAGTAGAAACGCCGGTTACTGACGTATTGCAGCCGCAGAGCGATGTAGAAGAACTGTGCGAACAGACGCTGCCACTCTGGTCGCAGCAGATCCACTCCGCACGCAGCCACACCGAAGAGGCCATCAGCGCCTTGAGCGAGCGCTTCGCCAATCTCGCCGTGCGCATACAGCAAAGCCTGGGCAACGGCCCAGAGCGCGAGGCTGGCAACCGCCTGGTCGCCCTACTGTCCACCAGCCAGCACGAGCTGGACATGATCATCATGGCGCTGCGCGAGGCGCTGGCCAGCAAGGAGTCGCTGCTCAAGGAAGTGATGCAGCTGTCGAACTTCACCGACCAGTTGCAGGAAATGGCGCAGGGCGTGGCCGACATCGCCAAGCAAACCAACCTGCTGGCCCTAAACGCCGCCATCGAAGCAGCCCGAGCTGGAGAAAGTGGCCGCGGTTTCGCCGTAGTCGCTGATGAAGTGCGCACGCTCTCCACCCGGTCCGGCGAAACCGGCCAGCGTATTGGCGAGACGGTGAGCATCGTCAACACCGCGATCCACAAGACGCTGGACATCTCCAGGGAATACGCCAAGACCGATGCGCAGACCCTGAACAACGCCAGCGAGGTGATCAAGGGCGTGATCACCCGCTTCCATCACAGCGCCAGCGGCATCGTCAGCCACAACGAGGCAATGCGCAGCCAGAGCGAAATCGTCGGGCAGGACATTGCCGAGGTGCTGGTCTCGCTGCAGTTCCAGGACCGTATCAGCCAGATGCTGGGCCACGTGAGTGGCGACATCGAAAAGCTGCTCGCCCACATCCATGCCAACAACGAACAACGCCGACTCGGCCACGAGCCATCGCCTCTGGACGTCGATCGCTGGCTGAATGAACTGGCGCAGACCTACACCATGCCCGAGCAGCATGACATCCACCGGGGCGAAGCCCCCGGCAAGCGTAACGATTCCGAAATCACATTCTTCTGAGGTACCCCATGGGCAAGACCGTACTCATCGTCGACGATTCCGCCTCGATCCGGCAGGTCGTCAGCATCACGCTCAAGGGTGCCGGCTACGACGTTATCGAAGGTTGCGATGGCAAGGACGCACTGACCAAGCTCGACGGTCGCAAGGTGCACCTGATCATCAGCGACGTGAACATGCCGAACATGGACGGCATCACTTTCCTCAAGAACGTCAAGCAACTGCCTGCCTACAAGTTCACTCCGGTGATCATGCTCACCACCGAAGCCGGCGAAGCGAAGAAGGACGAAGGCCGCGCCGCGGGCGCCAAGGCCTGGGTAGTCAAGCCGTTCCAGCCGGCGCAGATGCTCAATGCCGTCTCCAAGCTGATCCTGCCTTGAGGCCCACGCCATGACAGACGCGCCGGGCGAGAACCTGTATCGCATTCTGCCTCTGGAAGGCGGGTTGACCATCTACAGCGTCAGCGAACACATGGAACTGTTGATGCGCGCATTGGCCCCTGCCGCGGAAGTTGAACTGGATCTCTCGGCGCTCGACGAAGTCGACTGCGCAGGTCTCCAACTGCTGGTGCTGGCCAAGCAGGAAGCCAACCGCCAGGGCTGCCAACTGCGCCTGAGCCACCACAGCCCGGCAGTGATCGAGGCGTTCGAGCTCAGCGGACTCGCCTCGTTCTTCGGCGACCCCATCCTGATCAAACCCAGCGACGAGTGATGCAGTATGGATATGGACGAAGTACTCAAGATCTTCATCGCTGAAAGCCGTGAACTGCTGGAACTGATGGAAGAAGCACTGCTCGTGCTGGAAAGTGCTCCTGAAGACGCCGATACCATCAACGCCATCTTTCGTGCCGCCCACACGATCAAGGGCTCCGCCGGGCTGTTCGGCCTCGATCTCATCGTTGACTTCACCCACATTGCCGAAAGCGTGCTCGACCGCATCCGCAATGGCGAACTGCATTTCGATGAAACGCTCACGGCCCTGTTTCTACAGGTTGGCGATCACCTCGGCAAACTCATCACCCACCTCGACGAAGGCCACGATCTCGAGCAACTGGATGCCGAGAGCCTGGAGCAGAACCGCCAGCTCGGGGAGCGCCTGAGCGCCTACATGGCGCCGCCCAGAAATCCCGAAGGCCTGCCCACCCAGCACGAGCGGATCGAGCGCAGCACGCAGGATGGCCTGAGCGCCGACCACTGGCATCTCTCGCTGCGTTTCGGCCCGGACACCCTGCGCAACGGCATGGACCCATTGTCCCTGCTGCGCTATCTCAATACCTTCGGGCGCATCGTCAACATCGTGCCGCTGCTTGACCGCATGCCGCCCGCGGCCGAGATGGACCCCGAGACCTGCTACCTCAGTTTCGAAGTCGCCTTCGCCAGTGATGCCGACAAGGCCACCATCGAGGGTGCCTTCGAGTTCGTCCGCGAAGACAGCCTGATCCGCATTCTGCCGCCCCACAGCAAGTCCAACGAATACCTCGAACTGATCCGCGCGCTCCCCGAAGAAGACATGCGCCTGGGTGAAATCCTGATGCGCTGCGGCACCTTGACCGCCGCCGAGCTGCAGGATGTGCTGCACGCCCAGGTACAGGGACAACAGGAAGCCGAAGCCCGCCCCATCGGCCAGGTGCTGATGGAAGAAAGCCTGGTGCAGCCACCGGTGATCGCCGCGGCGCTGCAAAAACAGCAACAGGTCAAGGAGAGCCGCAGCAACGAGAACAACCTGATCCGTGTCGACGCCAGCAAGCTCGACCAACTGATCAACCTGGTCGGCGAGCTGATCATCGCCGGCGCTGGCGCACGCATGACCGCTCAGCAATGCGGGCATGCCGAAATGCTGGAATCCACCGAGCAGCTGTCACGCCTGGTGGAAGAGGTTCGCGACTCCGCGCTGACCCTGCGCATGGTGCAGATTGGTGCGACATTCAACCGTTTCCAGCGTGTGGTGCGCGACGTATCGCGAGAGATCGGCAAGGACATCGCCCTGTCCATCAGCGGCGGCGAAACCGAGCTGGACAAGACCGTGGTCGAGCGCATCACCGACCCGCTCACCCACCTGGTGCGCAACGCCATGGATCACGGCATCGAGCCCCTTGCCGTACGCCAGGCGCGTGGCAAGCCTGGGCAGGGCAACGTGCGCCTCAATGCCTACCATGATGCCGGCAGCATCGTGCTGGAAGTCGCCGACGACGGTGGCGGCCTCGACCCACAGCGCATTCTCGCCAAGGCCCGTGAACGTGGGCTGATCAGCGAAGGGCAGGTGCTGACCGAGAAGGAAACCTTCAACCTGATCTTCGAGCCCGGCTTCTCCACCGCCGATCAGGTCAGCAACCTGTCCGGTCGTGGTGTGGGCATGGACGTAGTCAAGCGCAACATCTCCGCGCTACGCGGCAACATCGAACTGGACAGCGTACTCGGTGAAGGCACCTGTGTACGTATCCGCCTGCCACTGACCCTGGCCATCATCGACGGTTTCCTGGTCGGCGTGGGTCAGGCGGGCTATGTGATCCCGCTGGATCTGGTCGAGGAATGCATCGAGCTGGAACCTGGCGCCTGCCAGGACCGCGGGCACATTTCCCTGCGCGGCGAGGTCCTGCCGTTCATACGCCTGCGCGAGCTGTTCGATGAAGAAGGCCAGCCGCCCAGACGCGAGAACGTGGTGGTGGTCAGTTATGCCGGGCAACGCGCCGGCCTGGTCGTCGATCACCTGATGGGCGAGTTTCAGACGGTCATCAAGCCACTGGGCAAGCTGTTCGGCAACTGCAGAGGCGTCGGTGGTTTCACCATTCTGGGCAGTGGCGCCGTCGCCCTGATTCTCGACACCCCCAGCCTGCTGACCGACCTGGCTCACCCGACTACCAGCGCCATGCCTGCAACCAGCGAAGCCTGAACTCAACGACTAGAGCCCACACCACCATGAGTCTTTCCAGCAGCCCGGCCAACGTCGAGCACCATCCGCCAGCGAGCACTGCGCTGGCGACAGTGGAGCCCGAGCAGAATACGCCGCAGCAATATCTGACCTTCGAGCTCAACGCGCGCCGCTACGCACTCGATGGCCTGAGCGTGCGCGAGATCATCGAGTATCCGCAACTGACCCGCGTGCCCATGGCCGCTGCCTGCATCCACGGCGTCATCAACCTGCGCGGCGCCGTAGTGCCGGTGATCGACCTGAGCCTGCGCTTCGGCCAGGGCGCAAGCCGCATCGACAAACGCACCTGCATCATCATCGTCGAAGTGACGGACGAGGAGGACGACCACGTACTGGGCATCATCGTCGACGCCGTCAGCGAGGTGCTCGAAGTGGTCGCCAGTCAGGTGCGCCCCGCGCCGGCCTTCGGCAATCCCATTCGTGCCGACTTCATACACGGCATGGTTCGACTGGGTGATGAGTTCATCGTCCTGCTGACTATCGAAAACACCCTGGCGGTCGCCGAAATCGCGGCCTCCGGCAGCAGCAAATCCGCACGACAAACGCCTGAGCGCCCAGCCAGATAATACGGAGAAGTGACCATGTTCAAGAATATGAGAGTGGCGACCAAGCTTGGCCTCGGCTTTGGCTCGGTCGTGGCCCTGCTGGTGCTGGCAACCCTGCTCGGGATCATGCGCATGAGCGCGATCAACAGCTCCAACGACGTCATCGTCGACGACCGCTATCCCAAAATCGTCGACGCGAACATCATCAAGGAAGAAACGCTCAACCAGGCGCGTTTAATTCGTGACTTGATCATCCTCGACGATCAAGCGTCCGACCAGAAGAACCTGGCCCTGATCAGCGAGAGCCGAGAGCGGCGCGCAAAAGCCGTCGAGAACCTACAAAACACCGTGACGGCCCCAAAAGCGCTTGAGCTGCTGGCACGGATCAACAGCGCGCGCGAGCTGGTAGGCCAACGCTACGACGAAATATACAAGCTCATGGATGACCAGGAACGAGCGCTGGCTTATCTCTATAGCGAGATCATCCCGGCCAACAACGAACTGCTGAAAGCCTCGACCGCACTGGCCGACTTCCAGGCTGAGCTAATGGAACAGTCCCAGAATGAATCAACGGCGCTGTTCGAAGAATCCCGCATGCAACTGATGATCATCGGCGGCGTTGCCGCACTGATCTCCGTCCTGCTGGCCTGGCTGATCACCCACAGCCTGCTGCGCCAACTGGGTGGCGAGCCGGGCTACGCTGCAGAAGTGGTGACCCGCATCGCCGAGGGCGATCTGCGAGTGGAGGTCACCACCCGCAACGGTGATACCACCAGCATGCTCGCCGCGATCAAGAGCATGTCGCAACGCCTGTCGCAGATCATCTCCGAGGTACGCAGCTCCGCCGACGCGCTGACCAGCGCCTCCGAGGAAATCTCCGCCACGGCGCAGAGCATGAGCCAGGCCGCATCCGAGCAGGCCGCGTCGGTCGAAGAAACCAGCGCGTCGATGGAGCAGATGTCCGCCTCCATCTCGCAGAACACCGAGAACGCGCGGATCACCGACGGCATGGCGAGCAAGGCCAGCGGCGAAGCCGGCGAAGGCGGCCAGGCGGTCAAGGAAACCGTACGTGCCATGAAGACCATCGCCGACAAGATCGGCATCGTCGATGACATCGCCTACCAGACCAACCTGCTGGCCCTCAATGCCGCAATCGAGGCCGCGCGTGCCGGCGAGCACGGCAAAGGCTTCGCGGTGGTCGCCGCAGAAGTGCGCAAGCTGGCCGAACGCAGCCAGGTGGCAGCCCAGGAGATCGGCGAGGTAGCCAAGTCCAGCGTGCAACTGGCGGAGCGTGCCGGCACCCTGCTCGACGAGATCGTGCCGTCCATCGCCAAGACATCGGACCTGGTGCAGGAAATCTCCGCCGCCTCCGAGGAGCAAAGTTCAGGCGTCGGTCAGATCAGCACCGCGATGAACCAGCTCAACGAGATCACGCAGCAGAACGCCTCCTCCTCCGAAGAGCTCGCAGCCACTGCCGAGGAAATGAGCGGCCAGGCCGAGCAGCTGCAGCAACTGATGGACTTCTTCAAGCTCAACACCATGGCCTCCGGGCGTAGCCAGCAACGTCACGTTCAGGCCCAGCGCCCGAGCCACTCGTCTCGCGCGCAGCAGATCGATGACGATGGCGCGATGCCAATGGCAGGCGGCCTCCCAGTCGGTTACGTGCGCTTCCAGGAGTAGCCAATGGCTGCCGCAATCAGCAACGCCGCCGGCCAGTACCTGACCTTCACCCTGGCGCAGGAACTGTTCGGCGTCGATATCCACGCCGTACGCGAAATCATCGAGTATGGCCGGCTGACGAGCGTACCGATGATGCCGCCGAGCATACTCGGCGTCATCAACCTGCGCGGTGCCGTGGTGCCGGTCATCGATCTCGGCCTGCGTTTCGGTGGCAAGGCCACCGTCATCGGTCCACGCACCTGCATCGTCATCCTGGAAATCGCCTCGCGCGATGGCCTGCGGGTGATCGGCATGGTGGTCGATGCGGTCAATGAAGTGCTGGAGCTGGGCAGCGGACAGATCGAGCCGCCGCCCAGCTTCGGCAACCGCATCCGCGCCGACTTCATTCGCGGCATGGGCAAGCTGGACGATCGACTGGTAGTCCTGCTCGATGTCGGCCGGGTACTCTCCGACGACGAGATAGCCCTGCTGGAGCAAGCCGGCGCGCACGCTACCACGGCGCAGGAAAGCCCATGAGCAGCGCCGCCATCGCCCTGAGCGATCAGGAATTCGCCAGGTTTCGCCAGTTGATTCACGAGATCGCCGGTATCAGCCTTTCCGATGCCAAGAAGCCTCTGGTCGCCGGCCGCCTGAGCAAACGCCTGCGCGAGTTCGAGCTCGACAGCTACGGCGAGTACTTCCGTCGCCTAAGCCAGAGCCCGGCAGAGCTGCAGACCTGCGTCGACCTGCTGACCACCAACGAGACCTACTTCTTTCGCGAACCCAAGCATTTCGACTTCCTGCGTGAGCGCCTGGGCCAGCCCGGACTGATCCCCAGCGGTCGTCCGTTACGCATCTGGAGCGGCGCCTGCTCTAGCGGCGAGGAGCCCTACAGCATTGCCCTGCTGCTGGCCGATGTGCTGGGCGAAAAGCCCTGGGAAATCCTTGCGTCGGATATCAGCCAGCGGGTGCTGGATCGCGCGCGTGCCGGGGTCTATCGTGTGCAGGACAGCGAGGATATCCCGCGCCGGATGCTGGTACGCCACTGTTTTCGCGGCGTCGGTGCCAACGAGGGCAATCTGCTCATCGACCCAGCACTGCGTCGGCGTGTGCGCTTCGAGCAGATCAACCTGAACAATTCATTGCCGGAAGTCGGTCAATTCGATGTGATCTTCCTGCGTAACGTCATGATCTACTTCGACGGTGACACCAAGCGCCAGGTCGTGAAGCGCCTGCTGAGCCGCCTGCGGCCAGGCGGTTACTTTCTGATCAGCCATTCGGAAAGCCTCAACGGCATCGATGACACGCTCAAGGTCGTGAAACCCTCGATCTATCGCAAACCCGATGCCTAGACCCGTTACACCGCGTGATGTCTATCTACAACCCGGCGATCTGCACTTCGCAGGCGTCGGCACGCGGATTCGCACCTTGCTCGGCTCCTGCGTATCCCTGGTTTTCTGGCATCCACGCCACAGACTTGGGGGTATGTGTCACTACATGCTGCCGACCCGTGGCATGCCTGGCCAAAAGCTGGATGGCCGCTATGGTGACGAAGCCATGCAGCTCTTGCTCAAAGCTATGAGCGCCCACGGCACACGGGTCAAGGAATATCACGTGCGTGTATTCGGCGGCGGCAACATGTTTCCGCACATCGGCGTTCGCGCGCGCAGCACACGCCACGTCGGTCAGCAAAATATCGACATGGCCTACAAGCTCCTCGCTACGTACGGCTTGATGAGTCACGGCGAACACGTCGGCGGAACCGGCCATCGCCATCTTCTCTTCGACATCTGGAGCGGCCAACTGGCCCTGAAGCTATCCCCTATCGTCGCTGACAGTGGAAGTCCCACTGGAGTACAACCTGCATGAAACCCATCAAAGTCATGATCGTCGACGACTCTGCCGTCGTCCGCCAGGTATTGGCCTCGGTACTGGCAGCCGACCCGGCGATCGAGGTTCTGGGCACCGCTGCCGATCCGCTGTTCGCCCTGAGCAAGATGGAGCGTGAGTGGCCGGACGTGATCGTCCTCGACGTGGAAATGCCACGCATGGACGGCATCACCTTCCTCAAGAAGCTCATGGCCGAGCGCCCCACCCCGGTAGTGATCTGCTCGACACTGACCGAAAAAGGCGCCAGCACCACCATGCAGGCCCTCGCCGCCGGCGCCGTAAGCATCGTCACCAAGCCCCAGGTCAACCTGAGCAAGTTTCTGGTCAATGCCAGCGATGACCTGCTCGGGGCCGTCAAGGCCGCAGCCCGTGCCAATATGCGCCAACTGGCCAAGAGCAAGGTTCCGGTACAACCCAAGCTGGGCGCCGATGCCGTGATTCCCGCCAGCCAGCCGGCCATGGCCCGCACCACCGAGCGCGTGGTGGCCATCGGTACCTCCACCGGCGGCACTCAGGCACTGGAATTTATCCTCACCGCCCTGCCGCGCGTGTGCCCCGGCATCGTCATCGTCCAGCACATGCCGGAACGCTTCACCGCCGCCTTCGCCGAACGCCTCAATGGCCTCTGTCAGATCGAGGTACTGGAGGCGCGCCATGGCGACCGCGTCATCCCTGGCCGCGCCCTGATCGCCCCCGGCGGTCGCCACATGCTGCTCAAACGCAGCGGTGCGCAGTACATGGTAGAAGTGGTCGACGGCCCGCCCGTCAGCCGCCACAAGCCCTCGGTGGATGTGCTGTTTCGCTCCACCGCCCGCGCCGCCGGCGCCAACGCCACCGGCATCATCATGACCGGCATGGGTGACGACGGCGCCCGTGGCCTGCGCGAGATGTTCGAGGCCGGTGCGCAGACCTTCGGCCAGGACGAAGCCAGTTGCGTGGTCTACGGCATGCCCAAGGAAGCGAAGAAACTCGGCGCGGTCGGGCGCGAGATTCCCCTAGAGCAAATTCCCGTGCATATCCTGCGCGCCGAGCGTGCCTGACCGGCAACCTTCCCCCGCCCGCCTCGGCGGGCGTAGAATCACTGCATTCCTCGCCAGAAATCCTCCGGCGGGCCCGTGAGCCCCGGCCGTACGAACGGTGATCCCGTTTCGTCATGCAGCCTCCTGACACCGCGGCGATCTGCCGCTCGACGACGCTCACCGCACACACAACCGAATTAGTCGCAGGAATACCGTCATGCCCGATTACCGCTCGAAAACCTCCACCCACGGCCGCAACATGGCCGGCGCCCGCGCCCTGTGGCGCGCCACCGGGATGAAGGACGAAGACTTCAAGAAACCGATCATCGCCATCGCCAACTCCTTCACCCAGTTCGTGCCCGGCCACGTGCACCTCAAGGACCTGGGTCAGCTGGTCGCCCGCGAGATCGAGAAAGCCGGCGGCGTGGCCAAGGAATTCAACACCATCGCCGTGGACGACGGCATCGCCATGGGCCACGACGGCATGCTCTATTCGCTGCCGAGCCGCGAGATCATCGCCGACTCCGTGGAGTACATGGTCAACGCCCACTGCGCCGACGCCATCGTCTGCATCTCTAACTGCGACAAGATCACCCCCGGCATGCTGATGGCCGCCCTGCGCCTGAACATCCCGGTGGTCTTCGTCTCCGGCGGCCCGATGGAAGCCGGCAAGACCAAACTGGCCAGCCACGGCCTGGACCTGGTCGACGCCATGGTCATCGCCGCCGACTCCAGCGCCTCCGACGAGAAGGTCGCCGAGTACGAGCGTAGCGCCTGCCCGACCTGCGGCAGCTGTTCCGGCATGTTCACCGCCAACTCGATGAACTGCCTGACCGAAGCCTTAGGGCTTTCCCTGCCGGGCAACGGTTCGACCCTGGCCACCCACAGTGATCGCGAGCAGCTGTTCCTGCGCGCCGGCCGCCTGGCCGTCGAGCTGTGCCAGCGCTACTACGGCGAAGGCGACGAGTCGGTGCTGCCGCGCAACATCGCCAACTTCAAGGCGTTCGAGAACGCCATGATGCTCGACATCGCCATGGGCGGCTCGACCAACACCATCCTCCACCTGCTGGCCGCGGCCCAGGAAGGCGAGGTCGCCTTCGACCTGCGCGACATCGATCGCCTGTCGCGCAAGGTGCCGCAGCTGTGCAAGGTGGCGCCGAACATCCAGAAGTACCACATGGAAGACGTGCACCGCGCCGGTGGCATCTTCTCTATCCTCGGCGAACTGGCCCGTGGCGGCCTGCTGCACACCGATGTGCACACCGTACACAGCCCCAACATGGCCGAAGCCATTGCCCAGTGGGACATCACCCAGACCCAGGACGAAGCGGTTCACCACTTCTTCAAGGCTGGCCCGGCCGGCATCCCGACCCAAACCGCGTTCAGCCAGAGCACCCGCTGGCCGAGCCTGGACGACGACCGCGAGAACGGCTGCATCCGCAGCGTCGAGCACGCCTATTCGCAGGAAGGCGGCCTGGCCGTGCTGTACGGCAACATCGCCCTCGACGGCTGCGTGGTGAAGACCGCCGGCGTCGACGAGTCCATCCACGTGTTCGAAGGCACCGCCAAGGTGTTCGAGAGCCAGGACAGCGCGGTAAAAGGCATCCTCGCCGACGAAGTGAAGGAAGGTGACATCGTCATCATCCGCTACGAAGGTCCGAAAGGCGGCCCGGGCATGCAGGAAATGCTCTACCCAACCTCGTATCTGAAGTCCAAGGGCCTGGGCAAGGCGTGCGCCCTGCTCACCGACGGCCGTTTCTCCGGCGGCACCAGCGGCCTGTCCATCGGCCACGCCTCGCCGGAAGCAGCCGCAGGCGGCGCCATCGGCCTGGTCAAGGACGGCGACAAGGTACTGATCGACATCCCCAACCGCAGCATCAACCTGCTGGTCAGCGATGAAGAACTGGCTTCCCGTCGCGCCGAGCAGGACAAGAAAGGCTGGAAGCCGGCCGCACCGCGCACCCGCAAGGTGACCACGGCGCTCAAGGCCTACGCCCTGCTTGCCACCAGCGCCGACAAGGGCGCCGTGCGCAACAAGGCTCTGCTCGACGGCTGATCGCTGTTGCATAGGAAAGCCCGGCCACTGTGCCGGGCTTTTTCTTGCACTCGGGTTTTGCATTGCAGTGCGTTCCGCCGCAAGCTGATCTCTCGCTCACTGAAGGGAGAGTTCCATGCGCATCGGCCTGATCGCCGACACCCACAACCTGCTACGCACTGAAGCGCTGGCGGCATTGCAGGGCGTCGACCACCTGATTCATGCCGGTGATATCGGTGGACCGCATATTCTCGCCGAACTGCAGCGCATCGCGCCGCTGTCGGTGGTGCGCGGCAATAATGATGACGAGGCCTGGGCCGATGCGATTCCGGAAAACCTGACCCTGCGCTTCGGCGCGCTCAGCCTTTATGTCCTGCATGACCTCAAGCAATTGGCCATCGATCCCAGGGCCGAAGGTATCGATGTGGTGGTCACCGGGCATTCCCACAAACCGCTGCATGAAGAGCGCAACGGCGTGCTCTACCTCAACCCCGGTAGCGCCGGACCGCGGCGCTTCAAACTGCCCATCGGCGTGGGCATCCTGGATATCGAAGGCCGCCAGGTACGAGCCGAACTGATCACGCTGCAGGTCTGATGACCATCGTAGGGTAGACGACGCTTCACCCATCCAACGTCCCGCCAAACCGGTGGACAGGAAAAGCGTTGCCCACCATATACGCCGTAGGAGCGGCTTCAGCCGCGATGCTTCGCGTCAATCGCGGCTGAAGCCGCTCCTACAAACGCCCCTGCTTAGTTGCTTGGTCAGGGCTGGCTACGCTTACAACACACTTGAAAAACGTTGCCACCGAATCCATCTAGGGAGATACAGCCTTTTCCCGCCTGATGGAGAACCCCATGACCCTCGACGAGCTCAACGCCATTCCCGGCGTGACAGCCAAGCCCGACGTCGCCACCGCCGACTTCGTTTACAACCACACCATGATCCGCGTGAAGGATCTGCAGAAGTCGCTGGATTTCTACACCCGCGTGCTGGGCTTCACCCTGCTGGAGAAGAAGGAATTCCCCGAGGCCGAGTTCAGCCTGTACTTCCTCGCGCTGATCAATGACAAGTCGCAGATCCCGGCTGACCCGGCCGCCCGCCATCAGTGGCGCAAATCCATCCCCGGCGTACTGGAGCTGACCTATAACTACGGCACAGAAAAGGACCCGGAATTCGCCTACCACAGCGGCAACAGCGACCCGCGCGGTTTCGGCCACCTGTGCGTATCGGTGCCGGACATCAAGGCCGCCTGCCAGCGTTTCGAAGACCTCGGTGTGGACTTCCAGAAGCGCCTGACCGACGGCCGCATGCGCGATATCGCCTTCATCAAGGACCCGGACGGCTACTGGGTCGAGATCATCCAGTTCACCGAAGTAATCTGACTCTCGCGCCGGCAAAACCGACGAGGGGCTGCCTCCAGCGAGGTAGCCCCTCGTTCGATGATGCGCTCAACTGACGCCGACGTAGCGGTCCGCCCGATGATTGATCGCCAGCACCAGATTGAGCATCACCGCCCCCAGCACCGAGAGCAGCACCTTGTCTGGTGACACCACGAAGATGGCCGCCAGCACGATGCTCGCGTCGATGGCCATCTGTACGGCGCCCGCGCGCAGACCGAAGCGTTCCTGCATGTACAGGGCGAGAATGTTCACCCCGCCCAGGCTGGCGCGGTGACGAAACAGCATGAGCAAACCCAGCCCCATCGCAGCGCCACCGAACAATGCGGCATAGATCGCACTCAGGTGGGCGAAGGCGACCCAGTGTGGCGTCAGTTCGGCCAGCAGTGAAACCAGCAACACCGCGCAACCGGTACGCAAGGTGAACCCCCAGCCCATGCGCCAGATACCGAGCAGGTAGAAAGGCAGATTGACCAGGCAGAACACCAGGCCAAACGACCAGCCGGCCTGATAGTTGGCCAGAAACGCGATGCCAACGGTACCGCCAGTCAGCAACCCGGCATGCGTGTAGAAGGCGATGCCCAGGGCCACCAGGGCGGTGCCGAACAGCAAGGCCAGCGCATCCTCCCACAGCGGGTGGCGCACGAAGAGTGCGGCGACGGCGCTCGGGCGCTCGTCGATGGACGATTGATCTGTCATCGAAATACCTGCAGCAAAGTTCACCGAAGAATTACGGCAGAGGCAAGGCATTGGCCGTCACGCGTGCTGGAGAATCAAGCAGCAGAGACGGCCGGAGGGTCGTTATCGTTATGCGCCGCGCCGCTCCCACACCTCGAAGGCGTAGAACGGTGTCTCGGCAGAAGCCGGATGCTCGACGCTGGACGTCATGCGCCAGGCAGACTCGTCGATTTCCGGGAAGAAAGCGTCACCATCGGGCTCAAGCCCCACACGCGTCAGGTACAGGCGATCAGCCTGGGCCAACCCCAAGTCGTAGAGCTGCGCGCCGCCAATCAGCATCAGCTCCTCAGCATCCTCTTCACGGGCCCAGGCATCGGCCCGCTCGATGGCCGCCTCCAGGGTGGCGAACACCTCGGCACCTTCCAGCGCCAGGCCAGGCTGGCGGCTGACCACGATATTGAGCCGTCCCGGCAGCGGGCGACCGAGCGAGTCCCAGGTCTTGCGCCCCATGATGATCGGCTTGCCCAGGGTCATCGCCTTGAAGTGCTTGAGGTCCGCCGGCAGATGCCAGGGCAATTGATTGTCACGGCCGATCACGCGGTTGTACGCGAGCGCGGCGATGAGGCTGAGGGGCAGTGTCGTTTTCATGGTCGCGAGCATAGCAGAGCACCTGACGCACCCGCAGCCCACCTTTGGCTTTGCCTGACGATCCACCCAGTCGGCCAGGCTTGGCCCGCTGTCGCACAATCGTCATCCTTACCGTTGCAGGCTTGGGTTTCCATCGTGCAAGGAGGTACCACCATGTTGACGCAATCACTTCGCGGCTGGCTGCTCTGCGCCGGCCTGCTGCTGCCCACCCTCGGCATGGCTGCATCAGCCGAGCCCGACAGCGTACAAACCGCCATCGACTGGGCACAGCAACAGCCCGTGGCGCACAAGAGCAAGCCCCATGGCGACGCCAAGCCGCTGGTGATCGCTCACCGCGGCGCCAGCGGCTACGCCCCCGAACACACGCTGGCCGCCTACGCCCTGGCCATCCTCCAGGGCGCGGATTACGTCGAACCGGACCTGGTAATGACCCGCGACGGCCAGCTGGTGGCACGCCATGACAACGAGCTGGGGCTGACCACCGACGTCTCGCAGCGGCCGCAATTCGCCAATCGCAAGCGCACCCAGATGGTGGATGGCGTCAGCCTGGAAGGCTGGTTCAGCGAGGACTTCACCCTGGCCGAACTCAAGACCCTGCGTGCCATCGAGCGCATCCCGCAGGTGCGTCCAGCCAATACGCGCTTCGATAGCCAGTTCGAAATTCCAACCCTGCAGGAAATCATCGACCTTGTGAAAAGCCTGCAACTCAGCCAGCAGCGGGTCATCGGCCTGTATCCGGAAACCAAGCACCCGACGCATTTCCAGCAGATAGGCCTGGCCATGGAGAAACCGTTGGTGAAGGTACTCAAGCGCAACGGATACGACAGTGCCAAGGCGCCGGTGTACATCCAGTCCTTCGAAGTGGAGAACCTCAAGACCCTGAGCCGCCTGACTCAGGTGCGTTTGGTGCAGCTACTCTGGACCGAGGGCCAGCCCTATGACCAACAGGTGCTCGGCACCGGCCTGGGCTACGCGCAGATGATCACGCCCAAGGGGCTGCAGGCCATTGCCCGCTACGCCAGCGGCATCGGCCCGGAAAAAGGCATGATCATCCCGCGTGACGCCGCCGGCAACCTGACCACGCCGACCCATCTGGTGCACGATGCCCATGCCGCCAAGCTCAAGGTGCACCCCTACACCTTCCGCGCCGAGAATGCCTTCCTGCCCACCAGCCTGCGCAGTGATGGCGAGCCGAGCGAGCGCGGCGACATCGAGGCCGAACTGCGCGCCTTCCTTGCCACTGGCATCGACGGTCTGTTCATCGACCAACCGGACATCGCGGTACGCCTGCGCGAGACGCACTGAGTCGCGCCGGAACGGATCAGGGGTTATTCTCAACCCCTGATCCGAACGACGAGACGCCGCGTGACTGACGCCTCCTCCCCCACCGTATTCCAACGCCTCTGGCTCAGCGAGACGATTCGCCTACGCGAAGAACACGCCGGCCCGCTCGAGGACACCGAGGCCAATCGCCTGGCCCGAGCCGAGCACAGCGAGCTGGTTGAGCGTATCCAGCATCGTGCCCTGCTGTTGGCACGTCGTGATGGACAGTGGCAAGCGCTGCAGCACTGGCTGCAAGGCGCGCGTCTGGCTGGCCTGCTACTCACCCTGCTGGCATTACTCAGCGGCATCGGCCTGGCCCTGGCTGCCCTCGGGGACGGTCGCCAGCCGGTCAACGTGTTCTGGGCTTTGGGCAGCCTGCTCGGGCTCAATCTGCTGATGCTGGTGGGCTGGTTGCTCGGCCTGCTGCTGACCCGCGATCACCCCGGCGCACTCGGGCGCCTGTGGCTGTGGCTCAGCGAGAAGCTGGCGCGCGACGCTAGCGCCGCGCAACTGGCCCCGGCTCTGCTGCTGATGCTGCAACGCCAACGTCTGACTCGCTGGGGCCTGGGCCTGCTGGTCAACGGTCTGTGGACGCTGACCATGCTCGCAGCTCTGGCCACCCTGCTGCTGTTGCTCGCCACGCGCCGCTATGGCTTCGTCTGGGAAACGACCATCCTTGGTGGTGACACCTTCATCGCCCTGACCCAGGCCATCGGCGCCCTGCACGCCTTGTTCGGCTTCAGCCTGCCGGACGTCGAACTGATACGCGCCAGCGGCGACGCCGCCATCGCCAGCGAGGCGGCCAGGCAAAGCTGGGCCGGCTGGTTGGTCGGCGTAGTGCTGATCTACGGTCTGCTGCCACGCCTGCTGCTGGCACTGCTGTGCCTATGGCGCTGGCAGTCCGGCAAAGGCGCACTGAGCCTGGACCTCGACCTGCCCGGCTACAGCCTGCTGCGCCAGCGCCTGCAACCGGACAGCGAACGCCTCGGTGTCTGTGATCTGGCCCCAGCCGCCCTGCACCAGCCGCAAGGTGGTGCCCATTCCCAGCCGGGCAGCGGCGCCCTCCTGCTTGGCCTGGAGCTCGACGACCGGCGCCCCTGGCCGCCTGCTCCATTGCCAAAGGGCGTAGCCAATGCCGGTGTGATCGACAACCGCGAACAGCGCCGGCAATTGCTCGAGCAACTGACCCGCTTCCCCCCTGAGCGCCTGGCCATCGCTTGCGACCCGCGGCGCTCGCCAGATCGCGGCACTCTTGCACTGCTCGGCGAACTGGCGCGCTCGTCCTCCGCCACCCGCATCTGGCTGCTGCCACCCGCGCCCGGCGAGGTTCTAGACAGCGCACGCCTGGCGGACTGGCATCAGGCAATCACCAACCTCGGATTGCAGCATGGCGACAGTGCGCCGTTGAGCTGGCTGGAGACGGGCCATGACTGACCCACTGAAACTGGCCCTGGTCGGCCATACCAATGTCGGCAAGACCTCATTGCTGCGCACGCTGACTCGCGATGTGGAGTTCGGCGAGGTATCACCGCGTGCCAGCACCACCCGTCATGTCGAGGGCGCTCGCTTGTCGGTAGAGGGCCAGGCGCTGCTTGAGCTGTACGACACCCCTGGCCTGGAAGACGCCATCGCCCTGTTCGATTATCTGGAGCGCCTTGACCGTCCCGGCGAACGCCTGGATGGCCCGGCGCGGCTGGCGCGTTTTCTCGAAGGCAGCGAGGCACGCCAGCGCTATGAGCAGGAGGCCAAGGTGCTACGTCAGCTCATGGCGTCCGACGCGGGGCTCTATGTGATCGACGTACGCGAACCGGTGCTGGCCAAGTACCGTGACGAACTGGCGGTACTCACCATGTGTGGCCGCCCGCTGCTGCCGGTCCTCAATTTCGTTGCCAGCAGCCAGCACCGCGAAGGTGAGTGGCGCGAGGCCCTGGCCCGCCTCGGCCTGCATGCATTGGTGGCGTTCGACAGCGTGGCGCCGCCGGAGGACGGCGAACGACGCCTTTACGAGAGCCTGGCGCTGCTGCTGGAACGTTCGCGCCCGCAGTTGCAGCGCCTGATCGAGGATCACGAAGCGCAGCGCCGGGCTCGACGCCAGGCCGGCAACCGGCTGATCGCCGAACTGCTGATCGACTGCGCCGCCTGTCGCCGCAGCGTCGCCGCCCAGCCAGTGCTGGAACAGGGCGCGATCAGCGAGCTGCGCACGGCCATCCGCCAGCGCGAGCAGCGCTGCGTCGAAGCGCTGCTGCGCCTGTACGCCTTTCGCAGCAGCGATGCCAAAGCGGCCGACCTGCCGTTGCTCGACGGTCGCTGGGGCGATGATCTGTTCAATCCCGAAACTCTCAAGCAGCTCGGCATCAAGGTCGGCGGCGGCATGGCCGCGGGTGCGGCCACCGGCGTTGGCATCGACTTGCTGGTCGGCGGCCTGACCATGGGCGCGGCGGCTGCATTGGGCGCAGTGATCGGTGGCAGCGCACAGACCCTGCGCAACTATGGGCAACGGCTGAAAGGCAAATTGAAGGGCCAGCGCGAACTGACCGTCGACGACGCCGTGCTACGCCTGCTCGCCCTGCGCCAACAACAGTTGCTGGCGGCGCTGAACAAGCGCGGCCACGCCGCCATGGACGCCATCAGCCTCGGTGCCCCGCAGGAAACTCTGTGGCGCCAGGGCAGGCTGCCCGCACCACTGAACGTGGCGCGCGCGCATCCCGAATGGTCGTCACTGAATCCAGGCGCACGCCTGGAAGAGGCCGAGCGCGCCGAACAGGTAGAGCGCCTGCGCAACGACCTCTCCATACAATCGGAGAGCTAAAGCCCACCACTTCAATGTCAGACCGCCACCGGCGCCTTGATATGCGGGTGCGCTTCGTAGCCCACCAGCTCGAAGTCCTCGAATTTGAAGGCCAACAGGTCCTTCACCTCGGGGTTGAGCTTCATGGTCGGCAGCGGCAGCGGCTGGCGGGTCAGCTGCAGATCGGCCTGCTCGATATGGTTGGCGTACAGGTGGCAATCACCGCCAGTCCAGATGAACTCACCCGGCTGCAGATCGCACACCTGCGCCACCATCAGCGTCAGCAGCGCATAGCTGGCGATGTTGAAGGGCACGCCGAGGAAGATATCTGCCGAGCGCTGGTAGAGCTGGCAACTGAGCTTGCCGTCAGCCACGTAGAACTGGAACAGCGCGTGGCACGGCGGCAGCGCCATTTGCTCGACCAGCGCCGGATTCCAGGCTGAGACGATCAGGCGACGCGAGTCCGGATTTTTCTTGATCATCTCGATCAACTTGGCGATCTGGTCGATGGACTCACCATTGGGCGCCGGCCAACTGCGCCACTGGTAACCGTAGACCGGGCCAAGGTTGCCATTCTCGTCGGCCCACTCGTCCCAGATGCTGACACCGTTGTCCTTGAGGTACTTGATGTTGGTGTCACCCTGCAGGAACCACAGCAACTCGTGGATGATAGAGCGCAGGTGGCACTTCTTGGTGGTGACGATTGGGAAACCATCAGCCAGGTCGAAGCGCATCTGGTAGCCAAACACGCTGTAGGTGCCGGTGCCGGTACGGTCTTCCTTGAAGGTGCCGTGCTCACGCACGTGGCGCATCAGGTCGAGGTACTGTTTCATCACACGGCTCCTTGTACGGGCTGGCGCTTGTAGGCGTAGGCGATCAGGCCCAGGCCAGCGAGGATCATCGGTACGCACAGCACCTGGCCCATGGTCAGCCAGCCCCAGGCCAGGTAGCCAAGCTGGGCGTCGGGCACACGGACGAATTCGACGATGAAGCGGAACACGCCGTAGCAGGCGGCGAACATGCCGGACACGGCCATGGTCGGGCGCGGCTTACGCGAATAGAACCAGAGGATGGTGAACAGCGCCACGCCTTCCAGGGCGAACTGGTAAAGCTGCGATGGATGGCGCGCCAGTTGCTGTGGATCGGTGGGGAAGACCATCGCCCAGGGCACGTCAGTGGCCTTGCCCCAGAGTTCGGCGTTGATGAAGTTGCCGATCCGCCCGGCGCCCAGGCCGATCGGTACCAGCGGCGCGATGAAGTCCATCAGCTCGAAGAAGCTCTTGCCGTTGCGCTTGCCGAACCACCAGGTCGACAGCATCACCCCGATCAGTCCGCCATGGAAAGACATACCGCCTTCCCAGACCCGCAGGATCTTCGCCGGTTCGGCGATGTACGCCGGCAGATCGTAGAACAACACGTAGCCCAGTCGCCCACCGAGAATCACCCCCATGGCCACCCAGAACACCAGGTCGGACAGTTTGTCCTTGTTCCAGGTCGAGTCGAAACGCTCCAGCCGGCGCGAAGCCAGCAGCCAGGCGCCACCGATACCGACCAGGTACATCAGGCCGTACCAGTGGATTTTCAGGGGACCGAGGGCGATGGCCACCGGGTCGATCTGCGGATAAGGCAGCATCCAGGACTCCTTAAATGAAAAAACTCACGCCCACGCTGAACAGCAGCAGGGCGAACAGGCGCTTGAGCAACTGTGGCGACAGGCGATGAGCCAGGCGCGCACCAAAACGGGCAAAGAACATGCTGGTCACTGCGATGCCCAGCAATGCCGGGAGGTACACGAAACCGACGCTCCAAGGCGGCAGATGCGCATTCCCCCAGCCGGTAAACATGAAGCTCAGCGCACCGGCGATGGCGATGGGCAAACCACAGGCTGCCGAGGTCGCCACCGCCTGCTGGATCGGCACACTGCGCCAGACCAGAAAGGGCACGGTCAGCGAGCCACCGCCGATGCCGAAGATTGCCGAGGCCCAGCCGATCACACCACCGGCCACCGTCAGCGTCGGCTTGCCTGGGACACCGCGGCTGGCTTTGGGTTTCAGGTCCAGCGCCATCTGCGCGGCCACGATGATCGCGAAGGTCCCGATGATCTTCTGCAGCATCGGCCCCTGGATCAGCGCTGCGGTCAGCGCACCCAGCGCCGCGCCGAGCAGAATGCCCAGGCTCAGCCAGCGAAACAGCGGCCAGCGCACCGCCCCCTTGCGATGGTGTTCGAGCAATGAGTTGATCGAGGTGAAGACGATGGTCGCCAGCGACGTGCCCACTGCCAGGTGGGTGAGAATCTCCGTCGCCATACCCTGTGAGGTAAAACTCAGCACCAGCACCGGTACGATGATCAGACCGCCACCCACGCCGAACAGACCCGCCAGCACACCGGCAGCCGAACCCAGCACCAGGTAGAGCAGCAGTTCCATCGACACCCCCGAAAACAAAGCGGCATGGTAGCGGAAATGCCTTCGCAACGGCACACGGATCGACAGAACGGTTGCCGCCTGCGGCTCAGCTCGCTAGCCTGCCAGACTCGCCACTGGAGGAATGCGCATGTGCCTGATCGTCTTCGCCTGGCAGCCGGAAAGCCCGACGGTGCTGCGCCTGGCATCCAATCGTGACGAGTTCCATGCGCGCCCCAGCGCAGCGCTGGGCGAGTGGCCGGACGCCCCTGGCGTATTCGCCGGCCGTGACCTGCAAGCCGGTGGCACCTGGCTTGGCATCACCACCCTGGGCCGCTTCGCCGCACTGACCAATATCCGCGACCTGAGACAGAAAGCCGGCCCGCGTTCACGCGGTGCACTGACGGCCGACTACCTGCAAGGCCAGGATTCGGCGCCTGCGTATCTCGACAGGATCATGCGCGATGCGGCCGAGTACCCCGGTTTCAACCTGCTGGTCGGTGATCGCCATCAGCTCTGGCATTTCAACTCTCAGGAAAGACGGCCCAGGCAACTGGAGCGCGGCATCTACGGGATGTCCAACGCCAGCCTCGACACCCCCTGGCCGAAGCTGCTGAGTGCCAAGGACGCCCTGAGAGAGCGTATCGAGGCAGAGGATGAAGCCCTGCTGGCGCTACTGGCTGACCGCAGCCCGCCCGCCGATCACCTGCTACCGGACACGGGCGTAGGGCTGGCGACGGAGCGCCTGCTCTCGACTACATTCATCATCGGCGAGGCCTATGGCACCCGCGCCAGCACCGTGTTGAATCTTGACCGGGATGGGCACTGGAGTATCACCGAGCGCAGCTTCGGGCCAAATGGCGCCGTGCTGGGTGAAGTCGCGTTACGCAGGTAGCTTGGGTGCAATCCAGGGAGCGCGACTCAAGCCTGGATATTGGACGCCGGGTTGATCACCCGCCCCAGGCCGAGATTACGCAGTGCCAAGTGCAGGGTGCTGTAGATCAGGTGCGGGTTATCCATGGTCATCACCTGGCCCAACAGTTCCTTGGCCTTGCTCTGGGTGACCTGCCGCAGTAGCCATTTCACCTTGGGCAGGTTGGTGGCGTTCATCGACAGCGAATCGAAGCCCATGGCCAGCAGCAACACAGCCGCCGCCGGATCACCCGCCATCTCGCCGCAGATGCTCACGGGCTTGCCTTCCAGATGGGCGTCATGCACCACCTTCTGCAATGCCTGCAGCACCGCCGGGTGGAGGAAGTCGTAGAGATCGGCCACGCGCGGGTTGTTGCGATCCACCGCCAGCAGATACTGGGTCAGGTCATTGGAACCCACCGAGAGGAAATCCACCTGCCGCGCCAGCTCGCGGGTCTGGTACACCGCCGCGGGAATTTCAATCATCAGGCCGATGGGCGGCAGCGGCACATCGGTGCCTTCGTCACGCACCTCGCCCCAGGCTCTGTGGATCAGGTGCAACGCTTCTTCCAACTCCTGAGTGCCGGAAATCATCGGCAGCAGGATGCGCAGATTATTCAGCCCCTCGCTGGCCTTGAGCATGGCGCGGGTCTGCACCAGGAAGATTTCCGGATGGTCGAGCGTGACGCGGATACCGCGCCAGCCGAGGAAGGGGTTCTCTTCCTTGATCGGGAAATAGGACAGCGCCTTGTCACCGCCGATATCCAGAGTGCGCATCGTCACCGGCAGCGGGTGGAAGGCCTGCAACTGTTCGCGGTAGGTAGCAAGCTGCTCCTTCTCGCTGGGGAAGCGCTCGTTGATCATGAACGGCACTTCGGTGCGATACAGGCCGACACCCTCGGCACCGCGCTGCTGGGCACGGGCCACATCGGCGAGCAGGCCGGTGTTGACCCACAGAGGCATACGATGGCCATCGAGCGTTTCGCAGGGTAACGCACGCAGGGCGTCGAGGCCCTCGGTGAGCTGGCGCTCCTCCTCGACCACATCGGCGTACTGCTTGCTCAGCAGCTCGCTGGGGTTGGTGAAGACTTCGCCGTGGTAGCCGTCGACAATCAGTTTGATGCCGTCGATCTTCGAATACGGCAGGTCGACCACGCCCATAACCGTGGGAATACCCATGGCGCGGGCGAAGATCGCCACATGGGAGTTACCCGAGCCAGTCACCGAGATCAGGCCGACCAGCTTGCCTTCCGGGACTTCGCCGAGCATCGCCGGCGAAAGCTCCTCACTGACCAGAATGGTGTTGTCGGGGTAGACCAGCGAGGTCTTGCGCTCTTCCTGCAGGTAGGCCAGCAGGCGGCGGCCCAGGTCACGTACATCGCTGGCGCGCTCGCGCAGGTAGGCATCGTCCATCAGCTCGAAGCGCTTGACGTGGTCGAGCACCACCTGGCGCAAGGCGCCCTGCGCCCACTGGCCGGTGCGGATGATCTTGCGCACCTCATTACCCAGCGCGGCGTCCTCGAGCATCATCAGGTAGACGTCGAATAGCGCGCGCTCTTCCTTGCGCAGTTGGGTGGCGAGCTTTTCGGAAAGCTCCTGCATGTCCTCGCGCACCCAACCCAGCGCCTTGTCGAACAGTTCCAGCTCGGCGGCGATGTCATCGACGCTTCGGTCTGGAACTACATTGAGATCGGCCGGGGGCAGCACCACGACAGCGGTTCCGACCGCTGCCCCCGGCGCACCCGGCACGCCGACGAACTTGGCCTCCTGTACGCCTTTGCCCTGGCGCCCCAGACCGCGAATCGAGCCGGTTGCCTCGGCATGGGCGATGACGCCTGCAAGCTGCGCGCTCATGGTGACCAGGAAGGCTTCTTCGCCCTCGTCGAACTGACGCCGCTCCTTCTGCTGCACGACCAGCACACCCATCACGCGGCGGTGGTGGATGATCGGTGCACCGAGGAAGGAGGCATAACGCTCCTCGCCAGTCTCGGCGAAGTAGCGATAGCGCGGGTGGCTGGCGGCGTCTTCGAGGTTCAACGGCTCTTCGCGGCTACCCACCAGGCCGACCAGACCTTCGCTGGGCGCCATGCTGACCTTGCCGATGGAGCGCTTGTTGAGGCCGTCGGTGGCCATCAACACGAAGCGGTTGGTTTCCGGGTCCAGCAGATAGACTGAACAAACCTGGCTGCCCATCGCTTCTTTTACACGCTGCACAATGATCGACAGCGCCGCCTTGAGATCCTTGGCGGCGTTCACTTCCTGGACGATCTTGCGCAGCGTATTGAGCATGCTCGATTGGGGTCCGTATCAGTCGCGCACTATCAGGCGCGGGGCAAGTTCCTTGAGCGCACGGCGATAAACCTCACGCTTGAATGTGACCACCTGCCCCAGCGGGTACCAGTAGCTTACCCAGCGCCAGCCATCGAACTCCGGCTTGCCGGTCAGGTCCATGCGCACACGGTCCTCGGCACCGGTCAGACGCAGCAGGAACCACTTCTGCTTCTGCCCGATGCACAACGGCTGGCTGTGCGTACGCACCAGACGCTGCGGCAGACGATAACGCAACCAGCCGCGGGTACAGGCGAGGATCTTAACGTCCTGCTCTTCGAGCCCGACCTCTTCATTCAGTTCACGGTAAAGCGCCTCTTCCGGCGATTCACGATCATTGATGCCGCCCTGCGGAAACTGCCAGGCGTCCTGATTGATACGCCTGGCCCAAAGCACCTGGCCGACATCATTGGTCAGGATGATGCCGACATTCGGGCGGAAACCATCAGAATCGATCACGGCAAGCAACCTCGTACACGCAAGTTCCGGCATTGTTCCACAAAGCCGAGTCCAGCAGCAACGCGGGTTTGGCGGCAGTGGGAAAGCCCGGCCAAAGCGGCTATTCTGGCGCGCCCCAAACCTTTGCAGAACAGGTATAGAACCGTGCGCTTGGCCCTTTTCGATCTCGACAACACCCTGCTGGCTGGCGACAGCGATCATAGCTGGGGCGAATTCGTCTGCCAGCGCGGCCTGGTCGATGCTGCCGAGTACCTGGCGCGCAACGATGCCTTCTATGCCGACTACTGCGCCGGCAAGCTGGACGTGGTGGCCTACCAGAATTTCAGCCAGGCCATTCTGGGTCGCCATGAAATGGCGCAACTGGCGCAGTGGCACCGCGAGTTCATGACCGAGGTGATCGAGCCGATCATTCTCGCCAAGGGCGAGGCGCTGCTGGCCGAACACCGCGCCGCAGGCGATAAGCTGGTGATCATTACCGCCACCAATCGCTTCGTCACCGCGCCCATCGCCGAACGTCTCGGCGTGGAGACGCTGATCGCCACCGAGTGCGGCATGCAGGACGGCCGCTATACCGGCCAGATCACCGGCACACCATGCTACCAGGGCGGCAAGGTGACGCGCCTGAACGAGTGGCTGGCCGAGACGGGGTACAACCTCGACGGTGCCTACTTCTATAGCGATTCGCGCAATGACCTGCCGCTACTGGAAGCGGTGGCCAATCCGGTGGCGGTCGACCCGGACGACGTGTTGCGCGCCATCGCCATCGAGCGCGGCTGGCCGGTGATTTCGCTGCGCTGAGAAGACGTAGGGTGCGCCGTGCGCACCGCAGACTGCTTCATTAGCAGCCAGTGCATACAGCCTGGCCGGCCCCGCGACACCCTACAGGGCTTGGCAGTCGAGATGCGCGAACCACAAGCCCTCGGGCACCCTCTCCCAGCGGGAGAGGGTCATCAGAAGCCGCTCTGCGGCTGCTTCATACCGGCTTGGCGCCCATCAGCGCCATGATGGCAATCAACAATACCAGGATGAGCCCGGCATAGATCAGGCACAGACGCTTCAGCGCTGTCGGCGCTGGCGCATCGCCCAGCGCACGCCAGGTAGCCAGACGACCGGCCAGCAATAGGCCGATCAGCATCATCAGCGCGTAGAGAATGCTACCCAACAGTAGCCAGGTCTGCCCCAGCGGCCAGCCGGCGGTGTCCACCAGCCAGTAACCGGTGATCGGCAAACTCAGCGCCAGCACAGCGAACGCCGGGAAGCTGAACAACAGGGTCACGCGCAGCTTGCGCGCCAACACTGTCGCATCAGCATTGCGCTGCGCCTTGAACAGCATGACACCATGGGCGATCAGGCCGAGCAGCAGCAATACGCCCGGGGCGCTGTGGAGAATGCGAACCAGCAGGTAGTGTTCCATCACGAAGTCCTTGTTCAGCCGAGAAACAGGCGATAAGCCGGGTTGTCACTTTCATCCCAGTAGGGATAACCGATGGCGTCCAGCGCTGCCGGAATCAGGTGGCGTTCGTCTTCCGGCACCTGCAGCGCGGCCAGTACGCGGCCATCGGCGGCGCCATGGTTGCGATAGTGGAACATCGAGATGTTCCAGCGCCCACCCAGCTTCTGCAGGAAATTGAACAGTGCACCGGGACGCTCGGGGAACTCGAAGCGCAGCACCACCTCGTCACCGACACCGGCAGCATGGCCACCGACCATATGGCGGATATGCAGCTTGGCCAGTTCGTTATCGGTCAGGTCCAGTACCGGGAAGCCCTGCGCGCGCAGGCCCTCGACCAGCGCAGCACGCGGGTCGTTTTCCGGGTGGGTCTGCACACCGACGAAGATGTGCGCTTCACGACCGGTGTGAAAACGGTAGTTGAATTCGGTGATCTGGCGCTTGCCCACCGCCTCGCAGAAGGCCTTGAAGCTGCCGGGTTGCTCAGGGATGGTCACGGCGATGATCGCCTCGCGCTTCTCACCCAGCTCGGCACGCTCGGCCACGTGGCGCAGACGGTCGAAGTTGACGTTGGCGCCGGAATCGATGCCCACCAGCACTGCGCCCTTGGCGCCCTCACGCTCGACGTACTTCTTGATCCCGGCCACGGCCAACGCGCCGGCCGGCTCGGTGATCGAGCGGGTATCGTCGTAGATATCCTTGATCGCCGCACAGATCTCGTCGGTGCTGACAGTGATCACCTCATCGACGTGATGCTTGCAGATATCGAAGGTGTGCTGGCCAATCTGCGCCACCGCCACACCATCTGCGAACAAGCCGACCGTAGGTAGCACCACGCGCTCACCAGCCGCCATCGCCTGCTGCAGGCAGTTGGAGTCGTCCGGCTCGACGCCGATCACCTTGATTTCCGGGCGCAGGTATTTCACGTACGCGGCGATGCCGGCGATCAGGCCACCGCCACCGACCGGCACGAAGATGGCGTCGATGTGGCCCTGATGCTGGCGCAGCACCTCCATGGCCACGGTGCCCTGGCCGGCGATCACCAGCGGATCATCGTACGGGTGAATGTAGGTGTAGCCCTTCTCCTCCACCAACTTCAGCGAATGCGCCAGCGCCTCGGGGAAGGCATCGCCGTGCAGCACCACCTTGCCGCCACGCGAACGCACGCCCTGCACCTTCAGCTCCGGCGTGGTACGCGGCATGACGATGGTCGCCTTCACCCCCAGATGCTTAGCCGCCAGGGCCAGGCCCTGCGCATGATTGCCGGCCGAGGCGGTGACCACACCGCGCGCCAGCTCTTCGGCGGACAGTTGCGCCAGCTTGTTGTAGGCGCCGCGAATCTTGAACGAGTACACCGGCTGCAGATCCTCGCGCTTGAGCAGAATCTGGCTGCCCAGTCGCTCGCTGAGCTGACGGGCGGGTTGCAGCGGGGTTTCCACCGCGACGTCATAGACGCGCGAGGTGAGGATCTTCTTCACGTACTGTTCGAGCATGGCGATTTCGCAGGCGTTCGGGCTTGGAGGGGACTGCCGAGTCTACCCCAGCGCCGCGCCGCCCGACCATACAAAACACGCGGGTTTTGCCCCGTCAGCCAGGTACTTGCGGCTATAATTCGCGCCTTGTTCCCCCATCTCCCCAGGCACTTCACCGCGATGAACCAGGATCAGCTGAAACAGGCCGTGGCCCAGGCCGCCGTCGACCACATTCTTCCGCGCCTCGACAGCAAGAGCATCGTCGGCGTCGGCACCGGCTCCACCGCCAATTTCTTCATCGACGCGCTGGCCAAGCACAAGATGGAATTCGACGGAGCCGTGGCCAGCTCCGAAGCCACCGCCGCGCGCCTGAAAGGCCATGGCATCCCGGTGTACGACCTCAACGCCGTCAGCGACCTGGAGTTCTACGTCGATGGCGCCGACGAGAGCGACGAGCGCCTTAACCTGATCAAGGGCGGCGGCGCAGCCCTGACCCGCGAGAAGATCGTCGCCGCCGTGGCCAAGACCTTCATCTGCATCGCCGACGCCAGCAAGCTGGTGCCGGTGCTGGGCGAATTCCCGCTGCCGGTGGAAGTGATTCCGATGGCGCGCAGCCATGTCGCCCGCGAGCTGGTCAAGCTGGGCGGCGATCCGGTGTACCGCGAAGGCGTACTGACCGATAACGGCAACATCATCCTCGACGTGCACAACATGTCGATCGTCGACCCGGTGAAGCTGGAAGCGGACATCAACGCCATCGTCGGCGTGGTCACCAACGGCCTGTTCGCCGCCCGCCCGGCTGATTTGCTGCTGCTCGGCACCGCCGAAGGCGTGAAAACGCTCAAGCGCTGAGCCTATGGGCGGGTGTGACCAACACCCGCCCCCCGCTTGTTTGCACCAAATAAGCGCCCGCCTGAAAGATTCCTGCTCATTCACAGCAATCGCCACTCGGCACTCGTCCGTCTTTTTACGATGACGCGACACTTGCATGCATGTTCTGCGTCATTTCCCTGCACGTTTCGATTTCAGGCCCACATACTGCTCTGCGCTGAATGCCACAAAAACACCATAAGGAGCATGATGTGATCAAACCCCTCATCCTGGGAATGGGCCTGACCGGCACGCTGTTATCTCCCTTGGCCCTGGCCTACCAGTACGGCGAGTACGCTGGCGAAACCGTAGACACACTGATCAATGACTATCCGGGCCGTTACCGCGATACCTCCAACTTCGCAGGCGCGACTGATTGGATGGAGGAGCGTCTCTCAGCGACTGGATACAACAGCTATCGCCAAGACTTCACCTGGGCAGGCAACCGCAACTCACAGAACGTGATCGCCGAAGCTGGCGGCGTCACCGGCAACAACCTGGTCATCGGTGCCCACTTCGATACCTACTTCGGCCGACCCACCCTGCAAGGCCTGGACGACAACGCCTCCGGGGCGGGCGTGCTGACGGAGATCGCCCGTAACCTGGCCGGGCTCTCCTTCGAAGACGGCGTGACCTTCATCGGCTTCGGCGCCGAAGAGGAAGGCCTGAGGGGCTCGCGCGCCTACGTCGATTCTCTGGATACCGAAGCACGCGCTCGCCTGACCGGCATGATCAACATCGACAGTCTGATCACCGGTGACATGATGTATGCCCACGCCGGCTCCGACAGCACTTCAGCGCCGGAGCTGGCTTCGCTCCGCGAGCACACCTTCCGTATCGCCGAGGAACTGGGTATCGACCTGCATACCAACCCAGGTCTCAATGCCGGCTACCCGGCAGGCACCGGCTGCTGCAGCGACGCTGAAAGCTTCGAGGGGTTGGGCATTCCAGTGCTGTTTGTTGAAGCCACCAACTGGGACATCGGCGCCCTCGATGGTTACGACCAGACCACCAACCCGGCCATCCCGGGTGGCGCAACCTGGCACAACCCAGCCCTGGACAACGAAACCGTACTGGTTGGAGCCTTCGGCGAGGAGCGCATCGCACAACGCCTGCGCGACTATTCCCGCCTGCTGACCCGCCTGGTGCTGGAAGCCACCAATACTGACCTGCGCTATGCGGCGCAATCCGGTGGCGCCATGCTGGGCACCCTGGAAGACACCCTGACACGCCAGCAGCACACCCACCAGCAGTTGCTCGAGCGTCGCTGGCAGACTCTACGGGCCATACCGCGCGAAGTCGGCAGCGTCGACGGCAGCGTTGGGATTGAAGGTCAGCTCTCGCCCAGCGGCGGCTTCGACAGCCCGCTGGACCAGCGCTCGCGCCAGGCTACCGCCTACCTGTTTGGCGACACCCAGCTCAGCGAGTGGCTGAACCTTGGCGCTGGCCTGAGCTTCACCCGCGGCAAGGACGACCTGCAGCACGGTGGCAAGGTCGAGAGTGATACCTGGCAGGCGGGCCTCTATGCGCTGCTGAGCAACGCAGGGCCTCTGTGGCTGAATGCCGACATCAGCGCGGGTCGTACGCGCTTCGACCTGGACCGTTCGGTTTTCATCCAGGGCAACGCAGGCGGGCCCGTATTGCTTAACCAGCAGCTCACGGGCGAGACCGACGCGACCTTCTGGGGCGCGCGCCTGCTCGGTGGCTATGACCTGCTTTTCGGCGACTGGCGTACCGGCCCGCAAGTCGGCATCGACTATCGCCACTACAAGCTAGACGGCTTCAGCGAGAAATCTACGCAACGCACTGCCCTGCGCTTCGATGACGAACGTTTCGACTCCATAGAGCTGAGTCTCGGCTGGCAGCTTCGCGGCAACTTCGCTCTGGGTGGGGCGATGCGCTTGCAGCCTTACGCCAGCCTGGCCTGGATCGAGGAACTGGGCGATGGCGTTAGCGACGACTTCGTGGTCACCAGCCTGGTCGATGGTTCGGCACGACGCGTGGCCAATGGCCTGGAGAACGACAAGCACTTCGCGCGTGCGCGCCTGGGCGCACAATTGGCCGTCAGCGAAGCTCTCGCCATCTACGCCGAGGCGAACGGACGTCTACAGCACGACAATGGCGACCAGGCCGGTTACACCGTAGGTCTGCAATACCTGTTCTGATGTGACAAGGCGAGTGCCGGGCGCCTAGTCTCCCGGCACTCGCCCTCGACGTTCAGTCGCCAGCAATGACCGCAACTCCTCAGCGACCGGCATCGGTCGAAAGGCACTGACCCGCGCCCGTCCGGTGTTGCCGATAGGCACCCAGATACGCGAGAACAGCAGCGCCGCCAGGATGCGCGGCATTTGCCCCAACACCTCACGCGTATCGCCTTGTTGCCAGCCGGCGCGCAGCATCAGCCAATGTGAACGCGCATGCAGCCATGGGCGACACTGGGTGAGGATGTGCGCCCGCTCCAGCCAGACCAGCGCTGCGGCGCTACGGCGAGCAGCCAGTTCGTGCAACGCCTGGGCAAAGGCTTCGTCGATCGCGTCTTGCAACTTCATGTGCATGGCAGCTTCCTTATTTGCGCAACAGGCGCAGGCCGTTGAATACAACCATCAGGCTGACGCCCATGTCGGCGAACACCGCCATCCACATGGTCGCCTCACCTGCCAGGGTCATGCCCAGGAAGATCGCCTTGATGCCCAGCGCCAGGACGATGTTCTGCAGAAGGATCGCGTGGGTCTGCCGGGAAAGACGGACGAAAGCCGGAATCTTGCGCAGATCGTCGTCCATCAGTGCGACGTCGGCCGTCTCGATGGCAGTATCGGTGCCAGCCGCGCCCATGGCGAAACCGATCTCGGCCCTGGCCAGCGCCGGGGCATCGTTGATGCCATCACCAACCATGCCGACCACCTTGCCGCGTGCCTGACTCGCCTCGATCCAGGCCAGCTTGTCCGCTGGCAGCAGGTCACCGCGCGCTTCATCGACGCCGACCTGCTCGGCGATGGCCGCTGCAGTGTGGGCGTTGTCACCAGTGAGCATGCAGGTGCGTACCCCCAGCTCATGCAGTTCGGCGACCGCCTCGCGGCTGGTCTGGCGCACCGTGTCAGCGACGGCGAAAAGCATCAGCGCGCGCTGCTCGTCACACAGCACCACTACGCTCTTGCCCTGACGCTCCAGCGCTTCGAGACGCTGCTCCAACTGCGCCGAGCAGAGCCCGAGGTCCTCGACCAGACGGTGATTACCCATATAGAGCAACCTACCGTCGATCCGCCCTTTGGTTCCCCGCCCCGGCAGCGCTTCGAAATCCTCGATGTTGTGCAGCACTTGCCCCAACTCTTCAGCTCGCAGGGCCAGCGCTCTGGAAACCGGGTGATCGGAGCGCGCGGCCAGGCTCGCCGCCCAGATCACATGCAGAGGTTCGTCCGCCTCCAACAGGTGGAGGCTGTCGGTCTGCACTGGTTTGCCATGGGTCAGGGTGCCGGTCTTGTCCAGCGCCAGCAGGGCCAGGTGGCGGCCATTCTCCAGATACACGCCGCCCTTGATCAAGATGCCCTTGCGCGCCGCAGCAGCCAGGCCGCTGACGATGGTCACCGGAGTGGAAATCACCAGCGCACAGGGACAGGCCACCACCAGCAGTACCAGGGCGCGGTATACCCAGTCGAACCAGGCGCCACCGCTAAGCAGCGGCGGCAACACCGCCACCGCCAGGGCAAAGACGAAAACCACCGGGGTATAGATACGCGAGAACTGGTCGACGAAGCGTTGGGTCGGTGCACGCGAACCCTGCGCCTCCTCCACCGCATGGATGATGCGCGCCAGGGTCGTGTCGCGTGCCGCTGCCGTTACGCGGAATTCCAGCGAGCCCGCCTCGTTGATGGTGCCGGCGAATACCGGGTCACCCGCACGCTTTTCCACCGGCAGGCTTTCGCCGGTGATGGGCGCCTGGTTGACCGTCGAATTGCCGCTGACCACTTCGCCATCGAGGCTGATGCGCTCGCCCGGACGGACACGTACCACGGCGCCCAGGCCAATGACCTGCACATCGACTTCCTGCCAACTGCCATCGGCCTGCCTGACAGTCGCGCGCGGTGGCGCCAGATCCATCAGGCCGCGGATGGCGTTGCGTGCCCGATCCAGCGAGCGCGCCTCTATCAGTTCAGCCAGAGTGAACAGCACCATCACCATCGCCGCCTCTGGCCACTGGCCGATCAGCACCGCACCGGTCACGGCGATGCTCATCAGGGCGTTGATGTTGAGGTTGCGGTTTTTCAGGGCGATCCAACCCTTCTTGTAGGTATTCAGCCCACACAGCCCGATGGCGACGACGGCAAGCACAGCCACCCACCAATCCGGCCCGAGCGCAGCGAAATGCACCACCTCCGAAGCGGTTGCCAGCACTGCCGCCAGCGCAAGCGGCCACCAGGGCTTCTTCGCAGGCGCGGCGACCGGCTGTTGAGCAGCGCCTTGATCCTCCACCTGCGGGGTGAAGCCAAGTGCCTGAATCGCGGGTACTACCTGGGCCAGCGCCCCCTCGTCATGGCTGACGGTGAGCACCCGCTGCAACAGGTTGAACTGCAGGCCCGTCACGCCGGGCAGGCGGCCCAATGCGTCTCGGATCAGGCGTTCTTCCGTCGGGCAGTCCATCTGCTCGATACGGATGCGGGTATTGCACGCCCCCGCCAGCTCATCCGCAGACGACTGGTGAACAGGGTCGTGATCATGCCCGGCATGGTCATGGCCATGCTCGTGGTGGGCGGGTGGCTGTTGGTGCGAATGGTCGCAGCAGCGGCTCATGGCGAATCTCCGTCAGGTCTCTGTTGCGCAGTACACACCCTGTAGTCACTATAGGGTCAAGCACCCAAGGAGGCGATCGCATGAAAATCGGGGATTTGGCGAAAAAGGCCGGCTGCCAGGTGGAAACCGTCCGCTACTACGAACGCGAGGGCCTGCTACCCGCCCCGGCACGGACAGAAGGCAATTACCGCCTGTACGGCAGTCCGCACCTGGAGCGCCTGGTGTTCATCCGCAATTGCCGGACACTGGACATGACCCTGGAGGAGATCCAGCGGCTGCTGGCCCTGCGCGACCTGCCCCATGAGAGCTGTGCCGGCATCAACAGCCTGGTGGACGAGCACATCGAGCACGTCGAAGCCCGCATCAACAGTCTGCTGGCACTACGGGACCAGCTCACCGAGCTGCGTGATCGCTGCAACAGCCCACAGGAATCCGAGGACTGCGGCATCCTGCGTCAGCTCAACGTCAGCGGCGGTGTGCAGCCACTACCGGACGATGGCCATACCCATGTTGGCAAGAGCCACTCGCATTGATGAACTACGCTTGCTGAGCACCGTTCCGGTATCTCACCGGACGCTCAGGGAGAAACGAAAATGCCTGGAAAGTTCGAACTGAAGAAGGCCAAAGACGGCCAGTTCCATTTCAACCTGCTGGCAACCAATGGTCAGGTCATCCTCAGCAGCGAGATGTACAAGGCCAAGGACTCGGCGCTTAACGGCATCGCATCGGTGAAGAAGAATTCGCAACGTGAAGGTGCCTTCGAGACCAAGACCTCGAGCAACGACAAGCACTACTTCCTGCTCATGGCCACAAATGGCCAGGTGGTCGGGCAAAGCCAGATGTATGCGAGTGCCGCAAGCTGCAAGAGCGGAATAGAGTCGGTACAGAAGAATGCGCCGACTGCTGCTCTGGACGACCAGACCGGCTAGCAGGCTGCTGAAAACGTAGACGAGGCAGGCAAGACAAGGCAAAAACAGCCGAAAAAGCGGAGTTTACAAGCTGTAAATGAGCATTTTGAGGCTGTTTTTAACGCAGTATTGCCAACGTAGGCAGTTTTTCAGCGGCCTGCTAGTCGTTCTGCTTCCTAAACACATAGAACAGGTTCGGCTCGCTGATCAGGTAGAGATTGCCCTCATCGTCCGTGGCGACACCCTCGGCCTGCGGCACACCGCGTTTGAGGCCATGCTGGCCGGGCAACAATGAAAGGGTACTGATCGGCTTGCCCTCGGCATTCAGCTCGATCACCAGGCGCGATTCGTCTGACAGGGCCAACAGATGGCCGGTTGCCGCATCGAAGTCGAGGCTGGATAGGTCGCGCACAAACAGCCGCGCATCGCGCTTGGGGTCGGTATTGACCTGCAGCGCCAGCGGCTTGCCGTCGTCCACATGCGGGAAGCCGAGCACCTCGAAGATACGCACCGGATCGCGCTCCTTGGCTACCAGCAAACGCTGGTTGGCGGCGTCATAGGCCAGGCCTTCGAATCCCTTGTTGCCATTACGGCCGATGCCCAGCGAAAGCTGCTGGAAATCGGTGGCGGCGAGCACGCGGGTAGCATCGTCGATACGCACCTTGACCAGACGCTGTTCGCGCTCGTCAGCGATCACATAGGTGCCGGGCGCCACGTACTCGATGGCCTCGGGATCACCAAAACCTTCAAGATCGATGGTGCGAAGGAGATCGCCCTGCAGGCTCAGCTCGATTACCTTGGCCGGTTTATTGGTGACGCTGAACAGGCTGCGACGATCTGGATCGTAGGTCAGCGCCGAGACATCACTGATATTGGCGATGGGCTTGGCCTCGATCACTACGCGGTAGTCGCCCAGCCAGAGCGACTGTTCGCGCCACTGCTCACCATGCTGCCACTCCTGCACGGAAAACCAGGCTCGCTCGAACAGCCGATATTGCTGCCCCACAACGGCGGCCACCAACAGCACGAAGAACAACAGATAAAGCCAGGGGTTGATGGAGAGCAGACGGCGCATGGTGAATTTCTCTGACGACCACAGAAAAGCCCGCCACGATTATTACGTGGCGGGCATGCGGTGAAGCGCGATCAGTTGATCAGCTCTACGCGATCCACATCGATCTCGCGGCTATTGAAGTCCTTGTCGACTTCACCGGTCAGGCGCACCTTGGCGTTCTCCGAGACTTTCTGGGCCGGCCAGTCTTCGTCGTCGATCTCCACCTGAATGGTGCCGGTGGCATCTTTGAACTCATAGAGTTCGTCCTGCAGGCGCTTGACGATCTGGCCTTCCAGTACGACATGAGTGTCGTCGGCGGCCTCCAGCGCAGCGGATACGGTGGTGACCTGCGGGGTTGCGCCCGGGCCGGTGTAACCCGTGGCGAAAGCAGCAGTGCTGAGCAGCGGCAGAACCATCAGAGCGAGAGCGGTACGTTTCATGGTGTGAACCTCGTTGTTCGTAAGTGACGGGGTCAGATTAGTGCCGCTAGCTGAAGCCAGACTGAATCGCCGCTTAAGCCAAGCTGAATCCACCACCCAGCTCAGCTGGCATCCGGCGAAGGCTTGCTGAACACATAGAACAGGTTGGGCTCGGCGACGATGTAGATGTTGCCCTCGTCGTCCATCGCCACGCCTTCAGCCTGCTCGATACCGCGATCCAGGCCGTTGAGGCCGCCAGTAAGACTGAGAAAGCTGACCGGATGACCACTGCGGTCAAGCTCCAGCAGCATGCGCGACTCGTCGGACAGCACCAACAGGTGACCGGTGCGCTCGTCGACACTGAGCGAGGAAATATCGCGCAGCCCCAGGTTGCCGGCCATCAGCGGCTGCAGCGCGCCGGCAGAACCGTCCTCGCCAGGGAAGGGCAAGCTGAACAGGCCCAGCGGAGCGCGCTCCTTGCCCAGCAGCAGGCTGTGGCTGCGCGAATCCCAACCCAGGCCTTCGAACCCCTTGTTGCCGGCGTCGGCGAAGCCCAGGTCGAAACCCTGAAAGTCAGCCGCGTCGAGTTCGAGGTCATCGTCACCCAGGGTGAAGGTGGTGAGCTGGCGGCGGCGTTCGTCGACGATGGCCATGCGGCCGTTGTCCATCATCTCCACGCCTTCGGGGTCGGCAAAACCCTTGAGCTCGATACGGCGCAGAATCTCGCCTTCACGGGACAATTCCACCAGCAGCGGATTCTTGCCGGTGACGGTGAACAGCGTACCGGTGGCCGGGTTGTAGGTCAGTCCAGAGGTTTCATCCTCCTCCAGCCCGTTGAGTGCCTTGGCCTGGATCACGGCGCGGTAGCCTGGCAGCCAGACACTGGCCAGGCGGTCGACCAGTGGCGTGGAGCGTTCCTGCAACCAGAGCTGGGCGCGGTCATCCCAATGCTGGGTCTGTGCCAATGCACTCAGGGTGATGACCGCCAGGCCTGAAAGCCAGTAGCGGGGGCGGCGGATCTTCTGAAGGAGAACGGACATCGGCGACAACTCGACTGCTTAACAGCGATCAGACATCCAGTGTCCAGGGGAGTTCCGCCGCCTGACGGGCGGCGGCTGGTTTCAACCCAGAGGAAGGCTGAGCGGGACGCCGCTTATAGCACGCGGCTGGTGAAGCTACTGTGACCGACCAGCTCCAGTACCAGCTCATCACCTTTGCCCAGTGCGCCGACGCCGACCGGCGTGCCAGTGAGGATGACGTCGCCCGGCTGCAGGGCGAAATGCCCAGCCATGTGCTGGATCATGCTGACGATCGGGTTGAGCATGTCGCGGCTGTTGCCGTCCTGACGGGTTTCACCATTGATCACCAGGCGAATGCCGATGTCGGCCAGGTCCTCGATGGCATCGCCCGGCACGAAAGGGGCCAGCACGCAGGCGCCATCGAAGCTCTTGGCGATTTCCCAGGGATAGCCCTTCTCCTTGAGCTTGGCCTGCACGTCGCGCAGGGTCAGATCGAGCGCGGGGGCGAAGCCGCTGATGGCATCGCGCACTTCCTCGGCATCGGGCTTCTTCGAAAGTGGCTTGCCGATCAGCACGGCAATTTCGGCCTCGTAATGCACAGAGCCACGGTCATCGGGAATGCTGAAACCGCCATCGAGCGGCACCACGCAGGAGCCCGGCTTGATGAACAGCAGCGGCTCGCTGGGCACCGGGTTGTTCAGTTCCTTGGCGTGCTCGGCATAGTTGCGGCCGATGCAGACGACCTTGCCGAGCGGGAAGTGGACGGTGGTACCGTCGACGTACTGGTGCTGATAGCTCATCACCGACTCCTGTGTTGTTCGTATTGTGGGCATCGCGGCTTGTGGCCGGTGCCGTACCTTAATATGAAAGGTACTGCCGGAGTTAGCGGTTAGCGAAGGCCTGAATGCTGCGCGGTGTTGCACCGTGTACAGCGCAACCTGTGGGAGCGGACGTGTCCGCGAATGAATGGCCCACACCGATCAGGCGGACATGCAGGCGATTGCCGCGGGAACGCTGCCAGACGGTAGTCACTGGCCAGTAAGAGCTTCGCGGACAAGTCCACTCCCACAAGGGGTCCAGGGGTTGGCTGGAACCGTGCAGACAGCTCCAGCCTTGCTACCCCTTAGCCAGCTCAGCTCTCTTAGTTAAAGATCTTGCCGGGGTTCATGATTCCGTTGGGATCGAACACCGCCTTGATCGCCTTCATATAAGCGATTTCCGCCGCCGAGCGGCTGTATTGCAGATAGTCGCGCTTGGTCATGCCGACGCCATGTTCGGCGCTGATCGAGCCGTTGTACTTCTCGACGATCTCGAACACCCACTTGTTGACCACCGCGCACTTGGCGAAGAAGTCTTCCTTGGCCAGCGTTTCGGGCTTGAGGATGTTCAGGTGCAGGTTGCCATCACCGATGTGGCCGTACCAGAGCACGTCGAAGTCCGGGTAGTTGGCCGAAACGATATCGTCGATATCCTTGAGGAAGGCCGGCACCTGGCCGACGGTGACCGAGATATCGTTCTTGTACGGCGTCCAGTGGCTGATGGTCTCGGAGATGTACTCGCGCAGCTTCCACAGATTTTCCAGCTGCTGCTGGCTCTGACTCATCACCCCATCGAGTACCCAACCCTGCTCGACGCAATGCTCGAAGGTCGCCAGCGCTTCGTTGGCCACGTCCTCGTTCAGCGCCTCGAATTCCAGCAACGCGTAGAACGGCGTGCGGCTCTCGAACGGTGCCGGCACGTCGCCACGACCAAGGATCTTCTCCAGGCAGCGGTCGGAGAAGAATTCGAAGGCGGTCAGATCGAGCTTGCCCTGGAAGGCGTGCAGCACCGGCATGATCGAATCGAAATCAGGCGTACCGAGTACCATCGCGGTGAGGTTCTTCGGTGCACGCTCCAGGCGCATGGTGGCCTCGACGACGAAGCCCAGCGTACCTTCAGCGCCGATGAACAGCTGGCGCAGGTCGTAGCCGGTGGCGTTCTTGATCAGGTCGCGGTTCAACTCCAGCAGCTCGCCAGTGCCGGTGACCACCTTCAGGCCGGCGACCCAGTTGCGGGTCATGCCGTAGCGAATCACCTTGATTCCGCCGGCATTGGTGCCGATGTTGCCGCCAATCTGGCTGGAACCGCTTGAGGCGAAATCCACCGGGTAATAAAGGCCCTTCTCTTCAGCGAACAGTTGCAGCTGCTTGGTCACCACGCCCGGCTGGCAGACGACGGTGCGGTCGTACTCGTTGAATTCGACGATGCGGTTCATGTAGTCGAACGACACTACCACCTCGCCATTGGCCGCCACCGCAGCGGCGGACAGACCCGTGCGGCCACCCGACGGCACCAGCGCGATCTTGTGCCGATTGGCCCAGCGCACGATCGCCTGCACCTGTTCGGTGCTCTTGGGGAAGACGATGGCCGAAGGGGCCGGAGCGAACTGCTTGGTCCAGTCCTTGCCGTAGGTTTCCAGGGAATCGGCGTCGGTCAGCACCTTGCCGGGTTCAACCAGGGTCTTCAGCTCTTCGATCTGGGCGGGGGTGGTCATCTACGGAACTCTCAAAGGATTCATGGTCGCCCTGAGAACCATTCAGGTCGCAACCGAGCATTGAAAAAGGCGAACATGCTAGCATACGCACCCCGTGAATCGAGCTATGCGGTGATCTACGGGCGCTGGCTGAGCTTCTCAGCCCTTCCCTGAAAACATCCCTGGGACAACAGGTACTCCGATGAGCAAGACCTCTCTCGACAAGAGCAAGATCAAGTTCCTTCTTCTCGAAGGCGTCCACCAGAATGCCGTGGACACTCTGAAGGCCGCCGGCTACAGCAACATCGAGTACCTCAAGGGCGCGCTGTCAGGCGAAGAGCTGAAAGAAAAGATCGCCGATGCCCACTTCATCGGTATTCGCTCGCGCACCCAGCTGACCGCCGAGGTCTTCGACTGTGCGAAGAAGCTGGTGGCCGTCGGCTGCTTCTGCATCGGCACCAACCAGGTCGACCTGGACGCCGCCCGTGAGCGCGGTATCGCCGTGTTCAACGCGCCCTACTCCAACACCCGCTCGGTGGCCGAGCTGGTACTGGCTCAGGCCATCCTGCTGCTGCGCGGCATCCCCGAGAAGAACGCCTCCTGCCACCGTGGTGGCTGGATCAAGTCGGCGGCCAACTCCTTCGAGATCCGCGGCAAGAAACTGGGCATCATCGGCTACGGCTCCATCGGCACCCAGCTGTCGGTGCTGGCCGAAGCCATGGGCATGCAGGTGTTCTTCTACGACACCGTGACCAAGCTGCCGCTGGGCAACGCCACGCAGATCGGTGACCTGTACGAGCTGCTGGGCCTGTGCGACATCGTCTCGCTGCACGTACCGGAGCTGCCGTCCACCCAGTGGATGATCGGCGAGAAGGAAATCCGCGCCATGAAGAAGGGCGGCATCCTCATCAACGCCGCACGCGGCACCGTGGTCGAGCTGGACCACCTGGCCCAGGCGATCAAGGACGAGCACCTGATCGGCGCGGCCATCGACGTATTCCCGGTCGAGCCCAAGTCCAACGACGAAGAGTTCGAAAGCCCGCTGCGTGGCCTGGATCGCGTGATCCTGACGCCGCACATCGGTGGTTCGACCGCCGAAGCGCAGGCCAACATCGGCCTGGAAGTGGCCGAGAAGCTGGTCAAGTACAGCGACAACGGTACGTCGGTGTCCTCGGTCAACTTCCCGGAAGTCGCCCTGCCGGCGCATCCGGGCAAGCACCGCCTACTGCACATCCACGCCAACGTCCCGGGTGTGATGAGCGAGATCAACAAAGTGTTCGCCGACAACGGCATCAACATCTCCGGCCAGTTCCTGCAGACCAACGACAAGGTCGGCTACGTGGTGATCGACGTCGACGCCGATTATTCCGACCTGGCGCTGGAGAAACTGCAGCAGGTCAACGGCACGATCCGCAGCCGCGTACTGTTCTAAGCCGGAGCTGCTGCGCATCGGCGACACGGCGTTGGGAACGACCCCGGAGATGCCCATTTACTGACGTAAACTTCGCTCTCCTCGGTCGCTCCCGCCTTGTCTCGCTCTAGCTCGCGAGTCCCGGAAGTAGATAGAAATGAAAAAGGGAGACCCCGGTCTCCCTTTTTCGTACCTGCCTGCCGCTCAACCCGCGTCCAGCTCTGCCAACGCCTGCGCCATTTCGAGCAACTGCTCCTCGTTGAACACCTTCACCCCGGCCCGCTTCAACAGTGCAGCCGTCACGCCCTCGCCCGCCACACGAGCGCCGCTGAAGCTACCATCATAATTCTCCAGATTGCCGCACGAAGGGCTGCGCGCCTTGAGCAGCGCAAGCGCGATGCCGTGTTCGCGCACCATAGCCAACGCCTGCTCGGCGCCGTCGACGAAGGCGGCGGTAACGTCCTCGCCGTCGATGGTCAGCACCGGCAGCTGGCCGTCCAGCACCGCGCTGCCCTGGCCGCCAGGGATCTCCGCCGGCGAGCGCGGCGTGGGCAAGCCGCCTGCCACCTCTGGACATAACGCTACGACCCGCCCTTCGTCCAACCACTGTTGAAGCAGATCGAAGGGGCCGTGGGCTCCACCGTCGTAACGCACCCGGTGCCCGAGCAGGCAGCGGCTGACCAATATCTTCTGCATTGTCCTTCTCCACTGACCCTACCAGGGTAACCGCCGGTAACAACACCGTCAGCCCTTGCTCCGGTAGCCCCCAGGGCGGGCAGAAACGCCGGATCACCGAGGCTTGCGGCCTATCCTTCGGCGGGAAGCGGCCCTGCCCCATGGCGTAGCCTGCAAGGCCACACCAGACTTGCGCGGCCAACCAGGGAGGTCCGCCCATGTCCACGCCAGTTCGAACGATGTTATTACCGCTGCTCTGCGCTGCGGCGCTACTTGCCCCACCTGCCCAGGCCGCACTGCAGGCACTGGAGGACGAAAGCCTGAGCCAGATCAGCGGCCAGGCCGGTCTCACCATCCGCCTCGACCTGATGGCACGTATCGACGAAATACGATGGCAGGACGATGGCGGCAGCCTGTCGCTGCGCAACGTGAAGATCGATAACGGCTGCCTCAAACCCAGCGATTGCGACGGTTACACCCTGGGCCCGGCCCAGCTGGGCGCCAGCGTACCGGTTCTTGGGCTGGAGGTGCCGACCCTGGAGGTGGATGTGGTCAAGGGCAGCAACGGCCAGAGCCAGCTGCAACTGAAGTTACCCAACCTGACGGCAATCAACCAGCAGCTCGGCCCATTGGGCAAGCTGGTGATACGTGCACGGGTAGCCAGCGATCTTTATATCGGCGACACCAGCATCGGCAATGTCGCGCTGCGCGATCTGCGCGATATCAATGGCACCATCAAGGTCTGGGGCCACTGATCAGGCCCCTGCGCCCTAGAGCACATCCGTGCCGCGGCGTCGGAACCAGCCTGTCAGCGACAGCCGCTCACGGGTCGCTGGCAGCACTTCGTGCGGCATTTCCCCGGAGAGAAACAGCGCCAGGGTGCCCGCCTGCGGCAGCACGTCATGCTCGCGTCCATCGCTCAGGTACAGACGCAGCGCTCCGCCCTGCTCGGCCTGCCAGTCCTCGTTCAGGTAGAGCACCGCCGAAACCGTGCGTCGATCGTCATCGCGGAAGCGATCCAGATGACGCAGGTAAAAGGCGCCCGGCTCATAGCAGGCGAAATGGCATTCGAAATCCTCGAGCCCGAGAAACAGCTCGCGGTTGAGTGCCTGACGCAGATCGTCCATCAGCTGCATATAGCGGTCACTGGCCTCGCTCTGCCCCGGCTCCAGCCACTGGATACGATCCCCTCGGATACCCTCCTGCACCTGCTGGGCACTGCCACGGCCAACGCTGGCAGCGCTCAGCTCGCCACTGCGCTCACGCTTACGGCACTCGGCAGCCAGTTCGCGGGTCAGAACTTGAGGGGTGAATAACGCCTGCTGCGACCACCCCTGGCTGGCGAGGTCGTCGATAAGGCTGGAAAGGGGGTGTTGCAGGCGGGCTTCGGTCATGGCGGCGATTGTACAGTGCCGGATGGCGGCTAGACATAGCTCGACAAGCCCCTGCTAGCCACCGAAAATAGCCAGCCGCAGCAGCCTGCGGCCGGCTCGAAAGTTTGCCAAGGAGTTCTCGATGCGCGTTCTGTTTGCCCTGTTGCTGATTGGCCTGACCTTGCCGGTCCTGGCCGACGATCACCTGCGCCTGTATCAGGCTGCCGGCTGGCCGCAACAGCGCGAACACTTCAACCAGGCACTCGACGCCGCCCAGCAGCGCTATCGCAGCACCCTGCCGCCGGCGGTATTCCAGGCACTGGTGGATAACAGCAACCGCCGCTTCGCCGCTACCGCCATCGACCAGCGCGCGCAGAACAGCTTGCGCACGGAGCTGGCCGACCCGCAGCCGGCGCTGGCCTTCTTCGAGTCCGCGCTGGGCCGCAAGATCGTTGCTGCCGAAACGCTGGCTACCCGCAGCGATCAGTTGGCCAAGTACGCCAACGGCCTGCCGCGCACCGACGCCGATGCCACCCGGCGCCTGCTGATTCGTCACCTGGCCCAGGCCATTCCCGCCAAGGAGGCTGGCGCCGAAGTCAGCCTGGCGCTGGCCGGCGTGGCGGCCGACAGTCTCAGCCAGATGATTCCCGGCCTGCTTGGCGGCGGCCAGGCCCAGGGGTTGCTCAATGGCCAGCGCGAGCGCCTGATGGCGCAGATCGAGCAGGACCTCGACAACACCCTGCTGCACGTCTATCGCGAGCTAAGCGACCCGGAGCTGGAGCAGTTCGTCGAGTTCGCTCAGTCCGACGCCGGCAAGGCCTATTACCAGGCGGCCCTGCGATCGCTGCGCGCCGGCCTGGCCGTGGGCATGAGCACCAACGAGCTGGAACCGGCACCGCAGGGCATCTAAGCCAAACGCTCGCGCAGGAAATCGAAGTAGCGCCGCCGCAGCGTTTCATTCTCGTTGGCCAGATGGTGGCGCGCCTCGCTCAGGCGCAGGATTTCCGGCTGACGGAATTTGTCCTGCAGCACCCCGAGGTTGTAGCGCCAGTCCACTGTCATGTCCGCCTCCCCCTGAATGATCAGCGGACTGCGTTCACTGCGCCCGGCCGCCTCGATTTTCGGCACCCACTGCGCCAACGCACCGACCCAGGCCGTCGGCAGGCTGCGCGGCTGCAACGGGTCGAGGTTGTGCACGAAGTCGATGAAGGTGGCGTCGCTGGAATTCTCGCTGAAACGCCGCGGAATCTCGCGAACGAACGGGCTGAGCAGGCGATAGCTGAGCTTCGACCAGCCCCAGGAGCGTGGCCGCACCAGCGGCGCGAGAAGAATGCTCTGCCCCAGTTCCGGCCGCTTGCCATCGGCGAGCAGATAGTCCAGCAGGATCGCCCCGCCCGTGCTCTGCCCACACAGATGCCAGGGTTGCGGCAGCCCAAGTTCGCTAGCCTGCTCGAACAAACCGCCGAGGACCTGCTGATATTCGGCGAAGTCACTGATGCTGGCGCGTGCACCGCTGGACAGACCATGCCCTGGCAGGTCGCAGGCAAGTACGGCGAAATTCATGCCCAGCGCCCAATCGACCACGTGCCGGTACAAGCCCATATGGTCGTAATAGCCATGCAGCAATAGCAGGGTGCCTCGCGGCTCGGCTGGAGCCCACAGCTGCACGGCAATCTGGTAGCCGGCGGCGTTGAAGCTGCCGAGGCGGTTATCCAACCCGGCATAACGCGTAGCCAGATCGAAGCCATAGAAGCTGCGATAGGCCTGCAGCGCGGGCAGATCCAGGCGCGCTGCGGCCAAGGGTCGCAGCAACGGGCGTAGTTGATCGGGCTGAAACGGCTCTGACATAAGGTTTTCCATCAGTTGCGGGCGGCCGATGGGCGCCCCCCGCGACGACTCCTCGAATGCTGCGATATTCAGCTGCCGGGCGCATCGTGGCAAGCTACAGGCCCTTTTTCGCCTGGCCCAATCATGCCCCGCCCGTCTCGCAAGAACCTGCTCATTGCCCTGCTCACCCTGGCCTCGCTGGTTGGCCTGGCAATGGCCTATCGCTGGTTCGAAACACGCTACCTGCGCACCTTCGACGAACGCGCAGCGGTATTCTCCGGCGCCGAGCTGCAGTTGCCCGCCGAGCTGAGCGGCCCCGGCGCGATCCGCCTGGTGCACTTCTGGGACCCGGCCTGCCCGTGCAACGTCGGCAACCAGCAGCACCTCGCCGAGCTGATCGAACACTATGCCCCGCAAGGGGTGCAGTTCCATGTCGTGCAGAAACCCGGCAGCCAGGGTCGCCTGCCCGCCGAGCTGGCCGCGCTAAAGCCCATCGATGAGCTACCCGGCAGCGCCAACCTGCCGGCCAGCCCCGCCGTGGCGATCTGGGACAGGCAGGGCCAACTGGCCTACTTCGGGCCTTACAGCGAGGGCCTGGTGTGCAACTCGAGCAACAGCTTCATCGAACCGATACTCGAAGCACTGGCGGCCGGGCGCAAGGTGGATGCCAGCAACACCCTGGCCGTGGGTTGCTTCTGCCAATGGGCCGAACCCGACAGCGAATGACCCCGTAGGGTGGGTTAGCGACGCCTCAGGTGAATCGAAAAACATCGCGCAGGTGGGGGCGTCGCGTAACCCACCAGGCGCTAGATCGCGTTGCGCCGGCAGTGGGTTACACCGTAATAAGTCGAGTCGACTGATCAGTGCGACAGGCGCCTAACCCAACGAAAGCGCCTCAACCGCCAGTCAATCCGTGGCGCGCCACCAAACCACGTGGCGTGCCACCCTCCCAGCGGCGAAAGGCGCGGTAGAACGGCGACAGTTCGGCAAAACCGCAGGCTCGCGCCACTTCGCGGACGCCCAGGCCCTGATCGAGCAGGCGCAGCGCACGCAAACGGCGCACTTCATCGTGCAACGTACGAAAGCTGCTGCCCTGCTCGCTCAGGGCCCGCTGCAAGGCGCTGCGATTGCTGCCCAGGGCCAGCGCACAGGCCTCCAGACTGCAGGTCGCCGTACCCAGGTTGACCTCCAGCCAGTAGCGCACCCGCACCAGCAACTGGTTCTCCACCAACATTGCCAACTGCTTCTCGGCCTCCTCGCTGAGCACCTCGAACAGCCGCGGGTTGGCGCTGCGCGAGGGCCGCGAAAGTAGTGTACGCGGCAGGATCAACACGTCGTGCGGCTGCGCGAACCGCGGCTCGACGCCAAGCAGACGGCGATGTTCGGCGAGCTTGCGTGGCGACCGGTGGCGAAACTCGACGCCCACCAGCGGCAGCTCGCCACCGGACGCCGCAGCCAGCATCTTGCTCAACAGCACCGCCAGACATTCCATCTGTTGGCGCAACGAGCCAACTTCGCGGTAGTTGAGATCGATCACCAGGCGCGCTTCATCGCCCTGCTCCTCCAAGCGCGCAGCAAAACCACCGGACAGGATGTGCTGGAAGCGCACGAAAGCCTGCACGCCCTGGCGCAGATCGCGCGCCGCCAGCAACAGGTAGCTGACCACATCCATCGGCCGCGGCTGCATCACCTCGCCCAGATGCAGGCCGATGTCGACATCACCGCTGATGCCTGCCAGCGCCTGCCAGAAACGCGGTGCATTGTCGTGCTCCTCACGCGCCTCCAGCAGCGGAGCAGCCAGCGGCACACCGGCGTAGGCACGGCGGTAGGTATCGGTCGGATCGAACCCTAGCGCCGCCAGTGCCTCGTAGAGCAGCCGGCGCAGAGTCGAAGAATGGGTCAGGGCAACGAATGCGCTCTCGGCCATGATGGCTCCGGTCAACTATTGACCATAGACTTCCAGCCTTGAGGTATATGGTCAATGCCGACCTCCACGCGCCTGAGCAAAATGCTCTCACGCTTGCCCCACAACAATAAGGATCGCTGGATGAAACGTTCCCTGACCGCCCTTGCGCTGGTGATTGCCGCAGCAGCAGGCGGCCTGACCTGGTACCTGCACGACAAACAACCGCAACGCGACGGCGAGCTGGTGCTCGGCGCGCTGCAGGCGTCGGTCACGGTCGACTACGACGAACGCGGCGTGCCGCATATTCGCGCAGAGAATGAAGCGGACATGTACCGCGCCCTCGGCTTCGTCCACGCCCAGGATCGACTGTTCCAGATGGAGCTGCTGCGGCGCCTGGCACGCGGTGAACTGGCCGACGTGCTTGGCGAGAAACTGGTGCCTACCGATCGCCTGTTCCGCACCCTGGAAATCGGCCGCCATGCCGATGCCTACGCCGCACGCCTGGATCCCGACAGCCCGTCCACCCAGGCCCTGCTGCACTACCTCGAAGGCATCAACCAGTACCAGGCCAGTCGCCCGCTCCCCCTGGAGTTCGACCTGTTGGGCATCAAGCCGCGCCCCTTCACCATTGCCGACACCCTCAGCGTGGCCGGCTACATGGCCTACAGCTTCGCCGCGGCGCTGCGCACCGAGCCGGTGATGACCCACATCCGTGACGAGCTGGGCGCGGACTACCTCGAGCTCTTCGATCTCGACTGGCATCCGCAGGGTGTAATCGGTACCTCCCTCGCCGCCAGCGACTGGCAGGACCTATCCGCCCTTGCCCAGCTCAGCAATGACGCCCTGGCAGGCACCGGCTTGCCACAGTTCGAGGGCAGCAACGCCTGGGCCGTCTCCGGCAGCCGCACTGCCAGCGGCAAGCCATTGCTGGCCGGCGACCCGCACATTCGCTTCTCGCTGCCGGCCGTCTGGTACGAAGCACACCTGCAGGCACCTGGCTACGAGCTGTACGGCTACCACCATGCGTTGATCCCCAGCGCCATGCTCGGCCACAACCGCGACTTCGCCTGGAGCCTGACCATGTTCCAGAACGACGACCTCGACCTGATCGCCGAGCGGGTCAACCCGGACAATGCCAATCAGGTCTGGTATCAGGGCAACTGGGTCGACCTCCAGCAACGCACGGAAACCATCCGGGTCAAGGACGCCGAGCCGGTGCAGATCACCCTGCGTCGCTCGCCGCATGGGCCGATCATCAACGACGCTCTGGGCCAGACCAGCGGCAACACACCGATTGCCATGTGGTGGGCCTTCCTCGAGACCGACAACCCGACGCTCGAGGCCTTCTACCAGCTCAACCGCGCCAATACCCTGGGCAAGGCCCGCGCCGCCGCCGAGAAGATCGAAGCCCCCGGCCTCAACGTGGTCTGGGCCAACGCCAGCGGTGATATCGGTTGGTGGGCCGCGGCCAAGCTGCCGCTGCGCCCGGAGGGCGTCAACCCGACCTTCATTCTCGACGGCGCCAGCGGTGACGCGGACAAGCTCGGCTACCACCCCTTCAGCGCCAACCCGCAGGAAGAGAATCCGCAGCGTGGCTACATCCTCTCGGCCAACTACCAGCCCGTGCCGGCCAGCGGTATCGAGATTCCCGGCTACTACAACCTGCCTGATCGCGGCCAGCGCCTGAACCAGCACCTGAGCGATGCCTCGGTGAAATGGGATACGCAAAACAGCCAGGCACTGCAACTCGACCCAGGCACCGGCTATGGCCCGCGCCTGCTGGCCCCTATCCTCGACGAACTGCGCAGCGCAGCGGCGGACGATCAGGAACGCGCACTGGTGGAACAACTGGCCCAGTGGGATGGTGGCCACACACTCGATTCCGTGGCCGCCACCCTGTTCAATCAGCTGACCTACCAGCTCGCCCACGAAGCCATGGCCGACGAGCTGGGCGAGGCGTTCTTCGACAGCCTGCTGCAAACTCGCGCGCTCGACACCGCACTACCGCGCCTGACCGCCAATGCGGACTCGCCCTGGTGGAATCGCCAGGGCAGCGAGCAGCGTGAAAGCCGCGTGCAGATTGTCGCCGAGGCCTGGCGCGCCAGCCTCAAGCACCTGCACAGCGTACTCGGTGATGATGTCGAATCTTGGGCCTGGGGCCGTGGCCATACCCTCACCCACAACCATCCGCTTGGCCAACAGCAGCCGCTGGCCTGGTTGCTCAACATCGGCCCGCTGGCTGCACCTGGCGGCCATGAAACACCGAACAACCTGTCGCACAAGATCGGGCCGGCGCCCTGGCCCGTGGTCTATGGCCCTTCGACCCGGCGGCTGGTCGACCTCGGCGACGCCGACAAGGCGTTGGGTGGCATTCCGGTGGGCCAGAGCGGCGTACCGTTCGACGCCCATTACGGCGATCAGGCCGCCGCCCATGTGGCTGGCGAATATCAGCCGCAGCACCTGAGCGAAGCGGATGTCAAAGCCAACAGCCAGGGCACGCTGACGCTGCTGCCTCGCTGACGCGCTTGAATGCAGTGTGGTGCGCCTGCGGTGCATCGCGCTGCACGCTGGTGCACCGCGACGCCGCAAATGGCGTCGCAACCCTCGTCCCAGAGCCACGAACCCCGCAAATTCGGGCCTTGCCGTTTCGGTCATGAAATTGGCACACCCCCTGCATAGACTAAGGCAATCCAGTTTTTGGGGGCCTTGGTACAGGCAGGCCGGGGAATCCCCTTCTTTATTCGACGCGACAGACGCGTCACAGCGAGCGCCGCGCACCACTGGCAGGCGCCACCCGTTTCGGGGACCTTGGTACAGGCAGGCCGGGGAATCCCCCTCTTTATTCGGGACGCAGCACCAGGCGTGCACGCCAGCGTCCGTCCACCTTCGTACCGCGCCATTCCCCGCTCAGCGGGCGGGGCGACACCAGCACCAGCAGCAGATCCCGTCCGTCGCGCTCCAGGCGCCAGTTCACCAAGCCAAGTGGCAACTTGAGCTGACCATCACGCACCCGCCCGTAGGCATCCTCGTAGCGATACACCAGCGCACCATCGATATGCTCGATCTGTGCCTGCGGCTCGCGGTTGAGCCAGAGCTGAAGCCCCTGCTGCCACGGTTCGATCTCTTCGATATGCAAACGTGGCGGATCGAACAGACGCCCAAGCATCAGCCCGACGAGAAAGGCGATCAGCATCACCGACGCCATAAAACGCCAGCGCAAACGCGGCCGCGGATCTTCCGGCGGCGTAGAATGGCGCTCGTCCCAGTGCTCGGAGTGCTGCATGTTCCACGTCATCCTCTTTCAACCGGAAATTCCACCCAATACCGGCAACATTATCAGGCTGTGCGCCAACAGCGGCTGCCAGCTGCACCTGATCGAGCCACTGGGCTTCGAGCTGGACGACAAGCGCCTGCGCCGCGCTGGCCTGGATTATCACGAATACGCCACGCTCAAGCGTCACTCCGACCTGCAGAGCTGCCTCGAGGCCCTCGGCCATCCGCGCCTGTTCGCCTTCACCACCAAGGGCTCGCAGCCGTTCCACGAGATCGCCTACCAGCCCGGCGACGCCTTCCTGTTCGGCCCGGAAAGCCGCGGCCTGCCGGAGGAGGTACGCAACGCACTGCCTCCACAGCAGCGCGTACGCCTGCCCATGCGCGCCGGTTGCCGCAGCCTGAACCTGTCCAACACCGTGGCCGTCACCGTTTACGAGGCCTGGCGGCAGAACGGTTTTGCGGGTAGCTGAAAAGCCATCCCCCGCAGGTTTGACGCAGCTGGATTCTGTGGGCGGACTACTCGTCCGCGAATCGTCCCCGCTGCGCCAGGTGATCAATAAATCGTGGCAGCGCGCTTTGCACCCATTCGCGGACAAGTCCGCTCCCACAACAGAAGTAGCGTCACCGGCCTGGTGGAAGCCGATTGGTCCGCGAAGTCGCTGTGCACAAACGAAAACGCCGCGGTTGCTTGATGCAACCGCGGCGTTTTCCTGCAGCCAGACGCGGCTTAGTGAGCCGTGGTCTCGCCAGCCTGCTGCATGCGCTGCAGCTCCTGGGCGTACAGCGCGTCGAAGTTGACCGGCGAGAGCATCAGGGCCGGGAACGAGCCGCGGGTCACCAGGCTGTCCAGCGCTTCGCGAGCGTAAGGGAACAGGATATTCGGGCAGAAGGCGCCCAGAGTGTGGCTCATCGAAGCCGCGTCGAGGCCCTTGATCAGGAAGATGCCAGCCTGCTGCACTTCAGCGATGAAGGCGACTTCTTCGCCGTTCTTGACGGTCACCGACAGGGTCAGCACGACTTCGTGGAAGTCGCCTTCCAGAGCTTTCTGGCGGGTATTGAGGTCCAGACCGACGCTCGGGGTCCACTCCTGACGGAAGATTTCCGGGCTCTTCGGCGCTTCGAAGGACAGGTCCTTGACGTAGATGCGCTGCAGGGAGAATTGCGGGTTCTGCGAATCGGCAGCGGCTGCGCCGCTGTTGGCTTGCTCGGTCATGGCGTTAGCCTTCCTTAACGTTGAGGTTCAAGCGGGGTTCTGCAGCAGGGCGTCGAGCTTGCCGGCGCGCTCCAGGGCATAAAGGTCGTCACAGCCACCGACATGGGTGCTGCCGATCCAGATTTGCGGCACCGAGGTGCGCCCGGCCTTGCGGGTCATCTCCGCGCGGATGGCGGGCTCGCCATCGACACGAATTTCCTCGTAATCCACCCCTTTGCTGGCCAGCAATTGCTTGGCCCGCATGCAATAGGGGCACCAGTCGCTGGAGTAGATGACCACGCCGGTCATGTCACTTCACCAGCGGCAGGTTGTCGCCACGCCAGGTAGCGATGCCACCGGACAGCTTGGCGGCGGTGAAGCCAGCCTTCTTCAGCTCGCGGGCGATGCTGCCGGCGTGCTGGCCCATGGCGTCGACGACGACGATGGTCTTGGCCTTGTGCTTTTCCAGTTCGGCGATGCGTGCCGCGACCTTGTCGTAGGGGATGTGCAGCGAGCCGACGATATGACCGGCGGAGAAGTCCTTCTGCGCACGCACGTCGAGCACCACGCCCTTGTCGCTGTTGACCAGCGCGGTGAGCTCGCGGCTCGACAGGCTCTGCCCGCCCTTGCGCATCTCGGTAACGATCAGCAGCACCAGCAGCACGACGAACATGCCGCTCAGCACATAGTGATTAATGATGAATTCAATCAGGTTGGCGAACATCTATATGGCCCAGGACGGTAAAATGCCGGCCAGTATACACAGCCCCACAGGTCGGCCAAACCCCGTCTGGCAGTGACGCGCCAGGCGCTTGGCCCTAAAATGCCGGGCTGTTTCCTTGCCCCCTCAGACGCAGAGCGAGCCAGCTTAATGAGTGCCACGCCAAAACCCTTGGTTCTGATCATCCTCGACGGCTTCGGTCACAGCGACAAACCCGAGTACAACGCCATCCATGCTGCCAACACGCCGGTCTACGACCGCCTGCGTGCAACCTACCCACACGGCCTGATCTCCGGTAGCGGTATGGATGTCGGCCTGCCGGACGGGCAGATGGGCAACTCCGAAGTCGGTCACATGAACCTCGGCGCCGGGCGCGTGGTGTACCAGGACTTCACCCGTGTGACCAAGGCGATCCGCGACGGCGAGTTCTTCCAGAACGCGACGATCAACCAGGCCGTGGACAAGGCCGTGGCTGCCGGCAAGGCCGTGCACATCCTCGGCCTGCTCTCCGACGGCGGCGTGCACAGTCACCAGGATCACATCGTCGCCATGGCCGAACTGGCCGCCAAGCGCGGCGCCGAGAAGATCTACCTGCACGCCTTCCTCGACGGCCGCGACACCCCACCGAAAAGCGCACAACCTTCGATCGAGCTGCTCGATGCCGCCTTCGCCCGCCTAGGCAAAGGCCGCATCGCCAGCCTCACCGGCCGCTATTTCGCCATGGACCGCGACAACCGCTGGGACCGCGTCGAGCAGGCCTACCACCTGATCGTCGACGGCGCCGGCCAGTTCAACGCCGCCAGCGCCGTCGAAGGCCTGCAGGCCGCCTACGAACGTGGCGAGAGCGACGAGTTCGTCAAGGCCACCACCATCGGCACGCCGGTGCAGGTGGAAGATGGCGACGCCGTGGTGTTCATGAACTTCCGCGCCGACCGCGCCCGTGAACTGACCCGCGCCTTCGTCGAGCCCGGCTTCAAGGAGTTCGAGCGCAAGCGTGCACCGCAGGTCAGCTTCGTCATGCTTACCCAGTACGCGGCGAGCATCAAGGCGCCTAGCGCCTTCGCTCCAGAAGCGCTGACCAACGTGCTCGGCGAATACCTGGCGAAGAACGGCAAGACCCAGCTGCGCATCGCCGAGACCGAGAAATACGCCCACGTCACCTTCTTCTTCTCCGGCGGTCGCGAAGAGCCGTTCGAGGGCGAAGAACGCATCCTGATTCCGTCGCCGAATGTCGCCACCTACGACCTCAAGCCGGAAATGAGCGCGCCGGAAGTCACCGACAAGATCGTCGATGCCATCGAGAACCAGCGTTATGACGTGATCATCGTCAACTACGCCAACGGCGACATGGTCGGCCACACCGGCGTGTTCGAGGCGGCGGTCAAGGCCGTGGAAACACTCGACACCTGCGTGGGCCGCATCACCGAGGCGCTGGACAGGGTTGGTGGCGAAGCGCTGATCACCGCCGACCACGGCAACGTCGAGCAGATGGAAGACGAATGCACAGGCCAGGCGCACACCGCACACACCTGCGAGCCGGTGCCCTTCATCTACGTTGGCAAGCGCCCGGCGCGCATCCGCGAAGGCGGCGTCCTGGCTGACGTGGCGCCGACCCTGCTCAAGCTGATGGGCCTGGAACAGCCCGCCGAAATGACCGGCAAGACCATCGTCGAGCTGCAGTAATCGGCATAAAACAAGAAACGCCCCGCGCCATCAGGCCTGGGGCGTTTTTTTTGCCCGGCAGCACGGGCATACTAGGCCCCAATTCGCCCTCCGGTGTCGCCCCGCCCATGCTTCGCATCCTTGCCCTGATTTTGCTCAGCAGCCTGATCGCTCCGGCCATTGCCGATCAGCGCGCCGATACCCAGCGCCAGCTGGAAGCCGCGCGTCAGGACGTCGCCGAGCTGAAGAAGCTGCTGGAGAAACTGCAGCAGGAGAAATCCGGCGTGCAGCAGCAATTGAAGAAGACCGAGACCGAAATGGGCGACCTGGAAAACCAGGTCAAGGAACTGCAACGCGAGCTCAAGGGCAGCGAGCAGGAAATCCAGCGCCTGGATCAGGAGAAAAAAAAACTCCAGGGCGCACGCACTGAACAGCAACGCCTGATCGCCATCCAGGCCCGCGCCGCCTATCAGAGCGGCCGTCAGGAGTACGTCAAGCTGCTGCTCAACCAGCAGAACCCGGAAAAATTCTCGCGTACCCTCACCTACTACGACTACCTCAGCCAGGCGCGGCTCGAACAGCTCTCTGCGTTCAACGAGACCCTGCGCCAACTGGCCAACGTCGAACAGGAAATCACCAGCCATCAGGCCCAGCTGCAGGCGCAGAAGGCAGGCCTGGATGAACGCCACGCCAAACTCGCCGAGGCGCGCAAGGAGCGCCAGCAGGCATTGGCCAAGCTCAACCGCGACTTCGCCAGCCGCGATCAGCGGCTCAAGGCGCGCCAGCAGGAACAGGTCGAACTGGGTCGCGTACTCAAGACAATCGAGGAAACCCTGGCCCGCCAGGCACGTGAGGCCGAGGTAGCACGCAAGCGCGCACTGGCCGCCCAGACGGCCGAGCAGGCACGCCCAGGCAGTCAGCCAAGCGGCCCCCTGGTGACGTCTGGCGCAGTCTATGGCGGGCCTTTCGCCAGCGCGCGCGGCAAGTTGCCTTGGCCGGTCGATGGCCGATTGGTAGCACGCTACGGAACCCCTCGCGGCGGCGACGCTCGTACTAAGTGGGACGGCGTGCTGATCGGCGCACCCGCCGGCAGCCAGGTGCGCGCCGTGCATGGCGGCCGAGTGGTTTTCGCCGACTGGTTGCGTGGTGCCGGTCTGTTGGTCATTCTCGACCATGGCAATGGTTATCTGAGCCTGTATGGCCACAACCAGAGCCTGCTCAAGAGTGCCGGGGACGTGGTCAAGGCCGGCGACCCCATCGCCACCGTTGGTAGCAGCGGTGGCCAGGATACATCGGCACTGTACTTCGCCATTCGCCAGAATGGCCGTCCGAGTGATCCGGCACAATGGTGCCGCGCGCAGGGATAAGCGCTTTATCCATTTAGGAGTTGTCTTCATGCCCCATCGCTTTCGCCCCACCTGCCTGGCTCTGGCCCTTGGGCTGCTGCTCGGCGTTCCAGCCCTGCAAGCCGCCGAGCCTGCCCCCGCGCCGGCACCGGCGGCAAGCAGCAAGGCTCCGTTGCCGCTGGACGATCTGCGCACCTTCGCCGAGGTGATGGACCGTATCAAGGCCGCCTATGTCGAGCCGGTGAGCGACAAGACCCTGCTCGAGAATGCCATCAAGGGCATGCTCAGCAACCTTGACCCGCACTCAGCCTACCTAGAGCCGGAAGCCTTCGCCGAGCTGCAGGAAAGCACCAGCGGCGAGTTCGGCGGCCTGGGCATCGAGGTCGGCATGGAGGACGGCTTCGTCAAGGTGGTCTCCCCCATCGACGACACTCCGGCGTCCAAGGCCGGCATTCAGCCCGGCGACCTGATCGTGAAGATCGATGGTCAGCCGACCAAGGGCCTGTCAATGATGGAAGCCGTGGACAAGATGCGCGGCAAGGCCGGCAGCAAGATCGAGCTGACGCTGGTACGCGACGGCGGCCGCCCCTTCGACCTGACCCTGACCCGCGCAGTGATCAAGGTGCGCAGCGTCAAGAGCCAGATGCTCGAAGACGGCTACGGCTACCTGCGCATCTCGCAATTCCAGGTCAACACCGGCGAAGAAGTTGGCAAGGCGCTGACCAAGCTGCGCCAGGAGAACGGCAACAAGAAGCTGCGCGGCCTGGTCATGGACCTGCGCAATAACCCGGGCGGCGTGCTGCAGGCTGCAGTGGAAGTGGCCGACCACTTCCTCAAGAGCGGGCTGATCGTCTACACCGAGGGCCGCCTGGCCAACTCGGAGCTGCGCTTCAATGCCGACCCGGCCGACGCCAGCGAAGGCGTACCGCTGGTGGTGCTGATCAACGGCGGCAGCGCCTCGGCCTCGGAAATCGTCGCCGGCGCGCTGCAGGACCACAAGCGCGCCGTGCTGATGGGCACCGACAGCTTCGGCAAGGGCTCGGTGCAGACCGTGTTGCCGTTGAACAACGACCGCGCGCTGAAGCTGACTACCGCACTGTACTTCACGCCCAACGGCCGCTCGATCCAGGCCCAGGGAATCATCCCGGACATCGAGGTCGCGCGCGCCAAGGTCACCCGCGAACAGGACGCAGAGGGCATCAAGGAAGCCGACCTGCAGGGGCATCTGGGCAACGGCAACGGCGGCGCGGATCGCCCGAGCAAAGGCGCGCAGGCTGCACGTACCGAACGCCCGCAGGACGACGACTACCAGCTGAGCCAGGCGCTCAACCTGCTCAAGGGCCTGAGCGTCACACGCGGCAATTGATCCCGCTCGGCAATACGAAAAAGCCCGGACAGTGTCCGGGCTTTTTCTTGTCAACATGCGTAGGGTGCACCATGCGCACCAGCCGTGAAATAGACCTAGGGTGGCCTAGAGGTAGTTCTCGGTAATTTCGTCGACGAAGCCTTCGGCACGCATTTCTTCCAGCGCCTTCTGTAGGCGCTCGACGACTTCGTCCGGAGTGTCCTTGTTCAGCGCCAGATACTGATCGACCTCTTTGAAGAGCAGTACGGTGTTGAGGCCGGAAACCTCTTCCTGCTTGGCCAGATAACGCCCCACAGGATCGGTGGCCGCCCACAGGTCGATCTGTCCACGTACCAGCTTCTTCACGTTCTCCTGATCACGCAGGGCATTGATCGGTGATAACCCCTGGCTTTCCAGATGCTGGCTGACTGCATCGTTCTTGTAGGCACCGATGCGATACTTGGCCGCCTCCTGCAGGCTCGATACCTTGATATCGCTACCAGGCGCAGACAGGAGTACCCAGCGCGTCTTGCCAATCGGCCCAACCCATTTGAACAACGGCTTGCGCTCTTCAGTATAGGAGGTGGAGAACAGCCCGTAATTGGGCTTGTCCAGGGTCAGGCGATAGAGTCGATCCCAGGGGAAGCGCAGGGTCAGGGTGTAATCGATACCTGCACGCTTGAACATCTCGCGCACGATATCGGCGGCGATACCATCGATTCCATCGTCACGGGCAAAGTTCTTGTCGTCCACCGCCATGTTGAAGGGCGGGAAATTCTCGGTCAGCAGCACCACCTTGTAGTCCGCCGGCAACTCCGCGTGGGCGAAGCCGGAGGCGAGGAACAGGGCGACGAACAGGCTTTTCTTCAGAGTTTTCAGCATAAGACGTACCGCTCGCATGATTTGTGGTTATGGCTAGCGACATCCTTGCATGGGCCCGAGCCCGGTCATTGGCACTCAGCGGCTCCGCCATCCATGGCCAGCGACCGACTCGTGGCCGGTCGCGTGTTCGGTGCTTACAGGTAGCTGTTCAGAGTCTTGTCCACGAAGCCTTCGGCGCGCATCTGATCCAGCGCAGCCTGCAGCCTGGCGACGATCTCATCGGGCATGTCCTTGTTCAACGCCAGGTACAACTCGGCACTGTTGAAGCGCAAAACGGTCTTCAGGCCGGAGATGCCCTCCTGCTTGGCCAGGTAGCGACCGGCCGGGTCTCCCGTCGCCCAGAGGTCTATTTGCCCGGTCGCCAGCTTGCGCGCATTCTCCTGGTCACGCAGCGAGGTGCTGTGCTCGACGCCCTTCTCCGTCAGGTATTCGGAGATGGCATCGCCCTTGTAGGCGCCGATGCGATGCGACTTGGCCTCGTCCAGGCTGGTCAGGTTGATCGGGTTGTCACCCTTGGCCAGCAGCACCCAGTCGTCCGGGCCGATGGGGCCGACCCATTTGAACAGTTGCTCACGCTCCGGCAGGCGGGCAGTGACGAACACGCCATAACCCGGTTTTTCCAGGGCCAGCTTGTAGATGCGGTCCCAGGGGAAGCGCAGGGTCAGGTTGTACTGAACCCCGGCACGCTTGAACATTTCCTTGACGATATCCACGGCGATGCCGTTGATGTTTTCTTCCTGGGCGAAATTCTTGCCATTGACCGCCATGTTGTAGGGCGGGAAGTTCTCGGTAAGCAGGACCACGTTGAAATTCGGATCCACTTCGGCGCGAGCAGCGCCAGCCAGCACCACAAGGGTGCCGCCCAGCGTGATCAGCAGGCGTTTGAACATGGCATTTCTCTTTCTAATAAAAGGCAGACGGCGTCAGCATAACCGCCACGCCCTCCCCGGCCCAGCGATTACTGGCAGTGTGCCTCAATAGCGGTCTTCGATGGCTTTCAGCGCACCCTCGGCCCGCAGTGAATCCAGTGTCTTTTGCAACTTCTGCACCAGCTCATCAGGGGTCTGCAGGTTGAGCGCCAGATACAGATCAGCAGTATGCAGATGCTGCACCACCTTGAGGTTCTCCATACCCTCCTGACGCGCCATGAAACGGCCCGCCTGGCTGGAGGCCAGCCAGAGGTCGATCTGGCCACGGTTCAACTTGTGCACGTTCTCGTTGTCGCGCAGTGCCGTCTGCAGCTCGAAACCCTTGTCCAGCAGGAACTGGGTCTTGGCATCGCCCTTGTAGCCGCCGATGCGGTAGCGCCGGGCATCGTCCAGCGAGGCCAGCTGAATGGCGCTGTCGCCCTTGGCGAATAGCACCCAGTCATTACTGGCGACCGGACCGACCCACTTGAACAACTTCTCGCGCTCGGCCGTGCGCGCCGTCGAGAACAGTCCGTAACCAGCATCGTTCAGGGTCTGCTGGTAAACGCGCTGCCAGGGGAAACGCAGGATCAGCTGACAGTCGACTTCGGCGCGCTCGCACACGACACGCAGGATATCGGTGCTGATACCGGTGACATTGTCGTCTCGGGCGAAATTGTTGCCAGTGACCGACATGTTGAACGGCGGCAGATTTTCCGTGAGCAGCACCAGCGACTCTGCGCGCGCTAGGCTGAGGCCGCAGGTCAGGGCCAGGATGGTCACGAATCGAAGAAGGAACATGCAGACTCCGTGTCGAAAATGCTCGGCAAAAAGCAGCCCCCGCAATCGCGGAGAGGCAACGTGATGGGATATAGTCTCATGCTAGCCGGATCGCTGGCACTTTGCCGTCGACTCGCCCGCAGCTTTGAGCGAAAGCGGCGTCAATCGGGCGCTTCAGGCATATGAAAACGCCGCGCGGAGCGGCTGTTAAGCTCCGCGCGGCGCGACAGATCAGCGCACGACGATACCGCGACTGGCCAGGTAGGCCTTGGCCTCCGGCACGGTGTATTCACCGAAGTGAAAAATACTCGCAGCCAGCACCGCGTCGGCCTTGCCTTCGAGAATACCGTCGGCCAGGTGCTGCAGGTTGCCGACACCGCCGGAGGCGATCACCGGCACCCGTACGGCCTCGCTGATGGCGCGGGTCACGCCGAGGTCGTAGCCGCTCTTCACACCGTCCTGATCCATGCTGGTGAGCAGGATTTCGCCGGCACCCAGGCCTTCCATCTTGCGCGCCCACTCGACGGCATCGAGACCGGTCGGCTTGCGCCCGCCATGGGTGAAGATTTCCCAACGCCCCGGCTCACCGGGCGCCGACACGCGCTTGGCATCGATGGCGACGACTATGCACTGCGAACCGAAACGCGCAGCAGCCTCACCGACGAACTCGGGGTTGAACACGGCAGCGGTGTTGATCGACACCTTGTCGGCGCCGGCGTTGAGCAGGTTGCGGATGTCCTGCACGGTGCGCACACCACCGCCGACGGTCAGCGGGATGAAGACCTGGCTGGCCATGCGCTCGACGGTATGCAGCGTGGTATCGCGACCGTCGACACTGGCGGTGATGTCGAGGAAGGTGATCTCGTCGGCGCCCTGCTCGTCGTAGCGACGAGCGATCTCCACCGGGTCGCCGGCATCGCGGATGTTCTCGAACTTGACACCCTTGACCACGCGGCCATTGTCCACGTCGAGGCAGGGGATGATGCGTTTTGCCAGTGCCATATCGATATTCCGTAGGGCGGCCCAGATGCTGGCCGCTCGGAGCACAGCGAACAGTCCGCCGGTTGGCGATGGCGTACTGCCTGCGGCGAGTACGCCCTACATTAATTGCTGAAGTTGTCGCAGAAAGCCTGGGCTTCGGCCACATCCAGAGTGCCTTCGTAGATGGCACGGCCGGTGATGGCGCCGATGATGCCGGGCGAACGCGCTAGCAGCAGCTTCTCGATATCACCGAGGTTGTGGATGCCGCCGGAAGCGATCACCGGAATCCTGCTGGCAGCGGCCAGCGCGGCGGTGGCCTCGACGTTGCAGCCCTGCATCATGCCGTCTTTGGCGATGTCGGTATAAACGATGGCGGACACGCCATCAGCCTCGAAGCGCTTGGCCAGGTCGGTGGCCTGCACGCTGGAGACTTCAGCCCAGCCGTCGGTGGCGACGAAACCGTCCTTGGCATCCAGGCCGACGATCACCTTGCCGGGGAAGGCCTTGCACGCCTCGGTAACGAACTCAGGCTCCTTGACTGCCTTGGTGCCAATGATCACGTAGCTGACACCGGCGCGCACGTAGTGCTCGATGGTCTCCAGGGTGCGGATGCCACCGCCGATCTGAATTGGCAGGGTCGGGTAGCGCTTGGCGATGGCAGTGACCACTTCGCCATTGACCGGCTGGCCTTCGAAGGCACCGTTCAGATCAACCAGGTGCAGGCGACGGCAACCGCCCTCTACCCACTTGGCGGCCATGCTCACCGGGTCATCGGAAAAGACCGTGGAGTCGTCCATGCGGCCCTGACGCAGACGCACGCAAGCGCCGTCCTTGAGATCGATAGCGGGGATAATCAGCATCGGTTGAACCTGCTCAAGTTTGAATTCGGTAAGGCGCTCAGCTCTTTTCGAGCGCCCAGAGGTCGCTCTCGATGCTTTCGAACCTGTCCTTCAGGTGCGCCTGCACGTCGAGAATCGCCTTGTTGTAGTAGTGCGGTGCCAGCTCGCGGGTGATCAGGTCGAGTACTTCCTGCACCTCGAAGGTGCCCAGCTCAAGCTCGAAGCGCTCATCGAGAAAGCGCTGCAGAACCAGTAGCGCGGCCTGCTCTTGAGCAGGCTCCAGCGCCAGGCTCGGCACCTTGGCGCGGGCCATTACCAGCGGCCATCCCAGGCGATGAAGTTCTGCAGCAACTGCAGGCCGTGGGCGTGGCTCTTCTCCGGGTGGAACTGCACGGCGAAGCGCGAGCCTTCGGCCAGCGCGGCGGCGAAGTCCTTGCCATAGTGACCGCGACCGACCACCTGCTGCGCCTTGCCGGCCTCGATGTAATAGCTGTGCACGAAATAGAAGCGCGCATGATCGGGGATGTCGTGCCACAACGGATGTTTCACCGCCTGCGCCACTTCGTTCCAGCCCATATGCGGCACCTTCAGACGCTCGCCCTCCTCGTTCAGGTCCTTGCCAAAGAAGCGTACCTGGCCGGGGAACAGACCGATGCAATCGACGCCGTCGTTCTCTTCGCTGCGGTCGAGCAAGGCCTGCATGCCGACGCAAATACCGAGGAACGGGCGGTCGGCGCTGACTTCACGCACCAGCTCGTCGAAGCCCAGGCGCTTGATCTCGGCCATGCAATCGCGGATCGCGCCAACACCGGGAAACACCACCCGGTCGGCTTCGCGGATGATCTTGGCGTCACTGGTCACCAGCACACGACCAGCGCCGACATGCTCCAGCGCCTTGGCGACCGAGTGCAGGTTGCCCATGCCATAGTCGATTACGGCTACCGTCTGCATTTACAGGCAGCCCTTGGTCGACGGCATCTGCCCGGCCATGCGCGGGTCCAGCTCGACAGCCATGCGCAGCGCGCGACCGAATGCCTTGAACACGGTCTCGATCTGGTGGTGGGTGTTGTGCCCGCGCAGATTGTCGATGTGCAGCGACACCAGCGCATGGTTGACGAAGCCCTGGAAGAATTCCTGGAACAGATCGACATCGAAGTTGCCAACCACAGCACGGGTGAACGGCACGTGCATCTGCAGGCCCGGACGCCCGGAGAAGTCGATCACCACGCGCGACAGCGCTTCGTCCAGCGGCACGTAGGAATGGCCGTAACGGGTCATGCCCTTCTTGTCGCCGATGGCCTTGGCGAAGGCCTGACCGAGGGTGATGCCGACGTCCTCGACGGTATGGTGATCGTCGATATGCAGATCGCCCTTGCACTCGATGTCGAGGTCGATCAGGCCATGACGGGCGATCTGGTCGAGCATGTGCTCGAGGAAGGGCACGCCAATATCGAATCTGGCCTTGCCGGTGCCATCCAGGTTGATCGAGACCTTGACCTGGGTCTCCAGGGTATTGCGCTCGACGAATGCCGTACGTTCGGCCATCACCAGCTCCACGAATTACTAACGGAAAAAGGCCCGCATTATAGGCGCGCCGGGGCCGCAACGGCTACCGGCGATGGTCGGATGAACTGCGCAATACCGACGCGCCCGAACCTGAGAGCGCAACGCAGCTCTTGCTATGCTCCCGCCGACCAGCCAACACACCGATAGAGCCATGCACGAAGTCGATACCCTGATCATTGGCGCCGGCGCCCTCGGCCTGGCCTGCACCGCTCGCTTGGGCACGCCTGACACGCTGATTTTGGAGGCGGAAGGGCTGATTGGCAGCCACACGTCCAGTCGCAACTCCGAGGTTATTCATGCCGGCCTGTATTACCCACCCGGCTCGCTCAAGGCCGAGCTATGCCTGGAGGGGCGCGAACGTCTGTACGCCTGGTGCAACCAATACGACGTGGCGCATCGGCGTATCGGCAAGCTGCTGGTGGCAGTACAGGAGAACGAAGTCGACAAGCTCGAGGCTCTGGCCAGCAACGCCGAGGCCAGCGGCGTGAACGATCTGCAAGCCATAAGCCAGTCGCATCTGTACGAACTGGAACCCGCCCTGCGTGGCGTACGCGCCCTACTCTCGCCGAGCACCGGCATCATCGACAGCCATGCCTATCTACAATCGCTGCTGGCGGTGGCGGAGAGTCGCGGCGCACAACTGGTGCTGCACAGTCGAGTCGAACACCTGCAGCGCGACGGCGACGCCTGGATCGCCAGCGGCCACAGCGCCGGCGAGCCCTTTACCCTGCGCGCACAACGCGTAATCAACGCCGGCGGTCCCTTCGCCCAGTGCCTGGCCAGCACCATCGAAGACCTTCCGGTACCGCCGCTGCACCTGTGCCAGGGGCGCTACTTCAGCTACAGCGGGCGCTCGCCGTTTTCCCGCCTGATCTATCCCATGCCTGAGGCCAACACCGCCGGCCTGGGCATCCACGCCACCCTCGACCTCGCTGGACAGCTGCGTTTCGGCCCGGACGTGCGCTGGCTGGATGCGCTCGACTATCAGGTAGACGAAAGTCTGCGCACACTCTTCGCTAGCGCCATTGCCCGCTACTTTCCGGCAATCGATGCGTCCCGCCTGCAACCCGGCTACGCCGGAGTGCGCGCCAAGCTCAGCGGGCCCGGGGAACCGGCTGCCGACTTCCTGATCCAAACCCCTGCCGACCACCGTCTGCCGGGCCTGGTCAACCTGTTCGGCATCGAATCGCCAGGGCTGACAGCCAGCCTGGCCATTGCCGAGCGGGTCGCAGGAACCCTGTAAGGCTATAATCGGCGCCCATTATCGACGGCTGCGCCATCACTGGCCGCCCGCACATTTCGTTATCGAAACAAGGACTCGTCCATGAAAGCGCTCGGCAAGATCCTGGGCCTCTTCCTTCTCGGCTTGCTGCTGATCGTAGTGGCGCTGCTGTTCGCCCTGACTCATTTGTTCGACCCCAACGACTACAAGGACGAAATCCGCCAGATCGCCCACGATAAGGCTAACCTCGACCTGCAGCTCAAGGGCGACATCGGCTGGAGCCTGTTCCCCTGGCTGGGTCTGGAGCTAACCGATGCGACCCTGGCCAGCGCCGACACCCCGGACAAGCCCTTCGCCGACCTGCGCATGATCGGCCTGTCGGTGCGCGTGATGCCACTGCTGCGCAAGGAGGTGCAGATGAGCGACATCCGCGTCGATGGCCTCAACCTCAACCTGCAGCGCGACGACAAGGGCCATGGCAACTGGGAAGGCGTCGGTCGCCCGGCCCAGGCCAGTACAACGCAGCCCGCGCCCAGCGAACAGGCGCCGAGTGGCGACACGCCACCGAGCCAGCCAAGCGAAAAGCCGGCCGGCCAGCCATTGAAACTGGACATCGACAGCCTGACCCTGAGCAACTCTCGCGTTGACTACAGCGACGCACAGAAGGGCCAGCAATTCACCGTCGAGAACATCGAGCTGAAAACCGGCGCCATTCGCGAAGGCGCCAGTATTCCGGTCAAGTTCAGCGCTTTCTTTGGCACCAATCAGCCGGTGCTGCGTGCGCGCAGCGAAGTGGAGGGCCAACTGCGTTTCGACCGTGCTCTCAAGCGCTATCAGTTCGAAGACTTGAAACTGGCCGGCGAAGCGTCCGGCGAGCCGCTCAAGGGCAAGACGCTGAATTTCTCAGCCCAGGGCCAATTGCTGCTCGACCAGGCGGCCAACATCGCCGAGTGGAACGGCCTGAAGCTCTCCGCCAACCAGATGCGCGCCCTCGGTGAGATCAAGGCGCGCGAACTGGGCGAGGACGCGAAGATCTCCGGCGGGCTGTCCATCGCCTCGCTCAACCTGCGCGAGTTCCTCGACGGCATCGGCGTCCAATTGCCGGCCATGCAGGCTGGCGATGCCCTTAACCAGTTCGAGCTGGTCAGCCGCCTGAATGGTTCGAGCAAGGGCATGATGTTCGAAGAGCTCAACCTCAAACTCGACGGCAGCACCTTCACCGGCAAACTCGGCGTGGCCGATGTCAGCAAACAGGCGCTGCGCGTCGACCTCAAGGGCGACAAGCTCGACCTCGATCGCTACCTGCCGCCCAAAGCCAAGGACAGTGCCGCAGCTGCGCGCAAGGCCGAGGTCAAGGAGAGCATCGCCGGCGCCGGCAAGGACGGCACCACGCCCCTGCCCAAGCCGCCGACTCAACAGGCCTGGAGCAACGAGAAAGTGCTACCTGTGGACCAGTTGCGCAAACTCGACCTGCAGCTGGCGCTCAGCCTCGGCCAACTCACCTACGACAAGCACCCCCTCACCGACGTCAACCTCAAGGCCAATGGCCGTGGCGGCCTGATCACCCTGGAGGAAGCGCGTGGCAAACTGCAGGGCGGCAGCTTCGCTGGCAGCGGGCGCATCGACGTGCGCCAGGCCGAGCCGATGATCAGCGTGGAAAAACGCCTCAGCCGTATCCCGCTGGAGCCGCTGTTGAAAAAGGACGATCAGCCGTCGCCGATCAAAGGGCTGCTCGACCTCGACGCCAAGTTCAATACCCGCGGCAACAGCCAGAAGGAGTGGGTCGAGGCACTCAACGGTAACGCCAGCTTCGTACTGAACGACGGCGTGCTGGTCGATGCCAACCTCGAACAGCAACTGTGCCGCGGCATCGCTACCCTCAACCGCAAGTCGCTGAGCAACCCGCCAACCGGCAAGGACACCCCCTTCCGCGAACTCACGGGCAGCCTCAGCGTGCGCGACGGCGTCGCTCACAACCCCGACCTCAAGGCCCAGGTTCCCGGCCTGGCGGTCAGCGGCAATGGCGATCTCGACCTGCGTGTACTGGGTCTCGACTACAGGGTCGGTATCACCATCGAAGGCGACAAGCGTGAAATGCCGGACCCGGCCTGCCAGGTCAACGAACGTTACGTCGGCATCGAATGGCCGCTGCGCTGCCGCGGCCCACTCGAATTGGGCGCCAAGGCCTGCCGCCTGGATCAGGACGGCCTGGGCAAGATCGCTGCACGTCTGGCCGGCAACAAGCTGACCGAGAAGCTGGAAGAGAAACTCGGCGACAAGGTCAGCCCGGATCTGAAAGACGCACTCAAGGGCCTGTTCAACCGATGAGTCCCGAGCAGTTCAACGGCGCCGTGCTGGCCTGGTACGACCAGCACGGGCGCAAGGATCTGCCCTGGCAGCAGAACATCACGCCGTATCGCGTGTGGGTTTCGGAAATCATGCTGCAGCAGACCCAGGTCAGCACCGTGCTCGGCTACTTCGACCGCTTCATGGCCGCGCTGCCGACCGTGAAAGACCTGGCCGAAGCCCCCGAAGACGAAGTGCTGCACCTGTGGACGGGCCTGGGCTACTACACCCGCGCACGCAACCTGCAGAAGACCGCGCAGATCATCATCCGCGAGCACGGCGGCGAGTTCCCGCGCAGCGTTGAGGCGCTGGCCGAGCTGCCCGGTATCGGCCGCTCCACCGCCGGCGCCATCGCCAGCCTTAGCATGGGCGTGCGTGCGCCGATCCTCGACGGCAACGTCAAGCGCGTGCTGGCGCGCTACGTGGCGCAGGAGGGCTATCCGGGCGAGCCGAAAGTGGCCAAGCAGCTGTGGGACGTGGCCGAGCGCCTCACCCCGCACGAGCGCGTCAACCACTACACCCAGGCGATGATGGACCTCGGCGCCACCCTGTGCACGCGCAGCAAACCCACCTGCCTACTGTGCCCGGTGCGCAGCGGCTGCCAGGCACATCTGCTCGGTCTGGAAATCCGCTATCCCATACCGAAGCTACGCAAGACGCTGCCGCAGAAACGCACCCTGATGCCGATTCTGGTTAACGATTCCGGCGACATCCTGCTCTATCGCCGCCCAGCCACTGGCCTGTGGGGTGGGCTGTGGAGCCTGCCGGAACTGGACGATCTCGCCCAACTCGATAGCCTTGCCCAGCAGCAACAACTGCGCCTCGGCGAGCGCCGCGAACTGGAAGGCCTGACCCACACCTTCAGCCATTTCCAACTGGCCATCGAACCTTGGCTAATCAAGGCCACCGAGCAGCCGGGCCGCGTGGCCGAGGCCGACTGGCTCTGGTATAACCTCGCCACCCCGCCGCGCCTGGGCCTCGCCGCCCCGGTGAAGAAGCTGCTCAAACGCGCGGCGCAAGCCATTACCGCTGGAGAACCGACATGACCCGCACCGTACAGTGCCGCAAATACAAACAGGAACTGCCCGGCCTGGATCGCGCGCCCTACCCCGGCGCCAAAGGCGAAGACATCTTCAATAACGTTTCCAAGCAGGCCTGGGACGAGTGGCAGAAGCACCAGACCATGCTGATCAATGAGCGTCGTCTGAACATGATGAACGCCGAAGACCGCAAGTTCCTGCAGACCGAGATGGACAAGTTCCTCTCTGGCGAGGAATACGCCCAGGCCGAAGGCTACGTACCGCCGAGCGAGTGACGACACCCGTGGGAGGGGCTTCAGCCGCGACAAGCGTCGCTTATTGCCAACGTGCAGCCCGGCTCGCCCTCCCCGTTTTTCAGCGCTCACGAACCTAAGCGCCCGAAATAATTAAATATTTTTCAAACCCGCGCTTGACACTGATCCTTCAAATCCGTCTAATAGCGCCCCGTTGGCCCAGGTAGCTCAGTTGGTAGAGCAGGGGATTGAAAATCCCCGTGTCGGCGGTTCGATTCCGTCCCTGGGCACCATATTTGAAAAAGGCTCACAGCAATGTGAGCCTTTTTTCTATCTGTAGAAAATGGCAGCCCTCCTGCCATGGCCATGTACAGCATCGTCAACCTCAGGGACGCCCGCTGCCATGTACGATCAGACGCCCACCTCCCCTCGCGACCTGGCCCGCAACCTGCACACCTTCGCACAGCCCTGCCAGGCGCCACTCACTATCGAAGCTCAACGCCGTTTGCGCGCGACTACGCACGCCAGCCCAACCCTTTGATGCCGTCAAGAAGAAGCCCATGAGCCATAGCCCGATCAGCCAGGACGAAATCAACGCCATCATCTGGAAGTCCTGCGACACCTTCCGCGGCAGCGTGGATGCCAGCGACTACAAGAACTACGTGCTGACCATGCTGTTTCTCAAGTACCTCAGCGACGTCTGGCAGGATCACTACGAGGCCTACCAGGCCAAGTACGGCAACGAGCCGGCGCTGATCGCCGCGATGATGAAGACCGAGCGCTTCGTGCTGCCCGAGTCGGCCAACTTCTACAGCCTGCACAAGAATCGCCACCTGCCCGGCAACGGCGAGCGTATCGACAAGGCCCTGCACGCCATCGAAGACGCCAACAGCAGCAAGCTGCGCGACGTATTCCAGGACATCAGCTTCAACGCCAACAAGCTCGGCGAGGAAAAGAGCAAGAACGACCTGCTGCGCCACCTGCTGGAAGACTTCGCCCAGCCGGGGATGAACCTGCGCCCCTCGCGCATCGGCGATCTGGACATCATCGGCAACGCCTACGAATTTCTGATTTCGCGCTTTGCCGCCGGCGCCGGCAAGACCGCCGGTGAGTTCTATACCCCGCCGCAAGTCAGCGACCTGCTGGCCGAACTGCTCGACCCGCAGCCGGGCGAGCAGATTTGCGACCCAGCGTGCGGCTCGGCCTCGCTGCTGATGAAGTGCGGGCGCAAGGTGCTGAGCAAGACCGGCTCGCGCGACTACGCCCTGTTCGGCCAGGAGTCCATCGGCGCCACCTGGGCGCTGGCGAAAATGAACCTGTTCCTGCATGGCGAGGACAACCACCGGGTCGAATGGGGCGACAGCATCCGCAACCCGAAACTGCTGGATGCCAGCGGCGGCCTGATGCATTTCGACGTGGTCACGGCCAACCCGCCCTTCTCCCTGGAGAAATGGGGCATCGAACAGGCCGAGCGCGACAAGTTCGGCCGCTTCCAGCGCGGCCTGCCGCCGAAGACCAAGGGCGACTACGCCTTTATCCTGCATATGATCGAAACGCTGAAACCCGGCACTGGCCGCATGGGCGTGGTGGTGCCCCACGGCGTGCTGTTCCGTGGCGGCAGCGAAGGCAAGATCCGCCAGGCGTTGATCGAAGAAAACCTGCTGGACGCCGTGATCGGCCTGCCGGAAAAACTCTTCTTCGGCACCGGCATCCCGGCCGCCATCCTGCTGTTCCGCAAGGCCAAGAGCGGCGACGACGTACTGTTTATCGACGCCTCGCGCGACTTCGTCGCTGGCAAGAACCAGAACCAGCTGGGGCCGCAGCAGCTTGAGCGCATCGTCGCCGCCTACCGTGCCCGACAGCACCAGAGCCGCTACGCGGAACGGGTCGAGCTGCAGCGCATCCGCGAGAACGACTACAACCTGAATATCCCGCGCTATGTGGATACCTTCAAGGCCGAAGAAGAAATCGACCTGCTGGCGATCAAGGCTGAGCGTGAAGAGTTGGAGCGGGAGCTGTTGGAGCTAAAGCGGGAGATGGATGGGTATTTGAAGGAGCTGGGTTATGGTGCCTGATAGCTGGGTCATCAAAGACCTTGGTGATATAGCCACTATTTCCTCTGGTGGTACCCCCAGCCGTTCCCAGAGCGAATACTGGGATGGAGATATTCCCTGGGTTACAACAGCAGAAATCAACTTCGGCACGATTACCAAGACAGCCCAAAAGATCACTTCATTGGGCATGCAGTGTTCATCGGCAAAATTATTCCCGAAAAACACCATCTTGATGGCCATGTACGGCCAGGGTAAAACACGCGGCCAAGTTGCTAAGCTAAGTATAGAGGCAACAACCAACCAGGCCTGCGCAGCGATAATTCTCAAAAGCGGCTACTCACACGAATACCTCTTTCAGTACCTACAGTCCGAGTATGAAAATATTCGTGGCATGAGCAATGGTGGCAGCCAAAACAACCTGAGCGCCGGTTTAATTAAAGAAATTCCAGTTCCTGTACCGCCATTCGCAGAACAAACCAAGATCGCCCAAATCCTTTCCACCTGGGACAAAGCCATCGCCACCACCGAGCGTCTGCTTGCCAATAGCAAGCAGCAGAAGCAGGCCCTGATACAGCACTTACTGACAGGGCAAAAGCGCTTACGGGGCTTTTCGCAGAATTGGCGTAGAGCCTCTGTTGCAAGCTGCTTACTGGGCTCTAGTCTACGTAACACAAACTCCAGGCTGAGCGTAGAAGACGTCATGTCGGTCAATAAAACCGACGGCATGATCCCGATGAGGGAGCAGACCATCGGCAAGTCGATTGATCGCTATAAAATCGTCAAGCCTGGCTGGTTCGCTTACAACCCCATGCGTATTAACGTTGGCTCTATTTGTCGCTGGCATAAAGAAACCGACTGCCTAGTCAGCCCAGACTATGTCGTATTCGAGTGCAATGAAGAGGTACTGCTTGGCGCCTACTTCGATCACTTCCGAAGGTCGGAGTCATGGACAAGCTATATGGAGAGTGCTGGAAATGGCAGCGTTCGAGTCCGAATCTATCTCACCGATTTGAGCCAGCTTGAAATTCCGCTGCCATCACTCCCCGAACAACAAAAAATCGCCCAGGTACTCTCCACCGCCGATGCCGAAATCGCCAATCTGCAAGCCCAGCTGGACAAGCTGAAGCTGGAGAAAAAGGCCCTGATGCAACAACTGCTGACCGGCAAACGCCGGGTGCGCCTGGACGACGAGGAAGAGGATCTGGCGCCGATCCGTAGGGTGGGTTAGGCGCCTGTCGCGGGCGGAACAACCAGCCCCCAGGTCAGAGGCGCCGTAACCCACCGAGCGGGCTTGCAGCCAACCACGATGCTGGGCACTACACCGTCCGCCAATGCTGGATGCCTACCGTTTCGGGCGATCGATACGCTGATCGCCACGCGGCTTGCGCCCTCGACGTGGCGGTATGCTGGCCTCGCTTCGCGGCTGAAGCCGCTCCTACACTGATCGCTGGTGCTTCATCGATGGAGGCTTCATGCACGACACACCGCTAACGCCGGAAGAACTGGATTTTCTCGACGCCGCCTTGCTGGATCACGGCAACGATGACTCGGTGCTCGGTATCTCCGAACTGGACGGCTTCTTTACCGCGCTGGTTTCCGGCCCCGAAGCGGTGATGCCCAGCACCTGGCTGCCGGAGCTGTGGGGCGGCGTGCTGCCGACCTTTGCCAGTATCGACGAAGAACAGGCCGTGCTAAGCCTGCTGCTGCGCCATATGAACGATATCGCCAGCCTGCTGATGACCCAGCCCGAACACTTCACCGCGCTGTTCTACGAGAACGAACACCAGGGCAAGCCCGTGACCGTGATCGAGGAATGGTGCTTCGGCTATATGCGTGGCGTCGATCTGGGCCAATGGCCGCCACTACCGGAACCCCAGGCCAGCCAGCTAGAGGCCATCGCCCTGCATGGCCGCGAAGAACACTTCGACAAGCTCGATGGCCTGAGCCTGGAACAACACCAGGCCCTGGTCGACGGTATCGAACCCGCCGCCATCGCCCTGCATGCCTACTGGCTGTCCCTGCGCAGCACCCAACCAGCAAACGCTCCGGCGCACTCAGTCAAGATGCCGGGGCGTAACGAGCCCTGCATCTGTGGCAGCGGCAAGAAGTTCAAGCACTGCTGCCTACACTGAGGCTCAGCGCCAACGGTGCCGCCTTGGCGCGCCTCTGGTATCGTCTGGCAAACCTCTGCAAGGAAGCCTTATGCAGCCCTCCAGCGCCCTCACCCGCTCGCCACTGCGTCTTGCCGCCGCCGTTTTCGGAGGCTGCGAGCACTGATGCAAAGCGTTGAGTCCCTGCTCGCCGAACTGCGCGCGCTCGACGAGCACCCGCGCATCGAAGCCAAACGCGCCAGCCAGGCCGGCGCCTCGATCATGCAAAGCATCTGCGCCTTCGCCAATGAACCAGGCCTGGGCGGTGGTTATCTGCTGCTGGGGATAGGCGAGCCGGACGCAACGCACGCCGAGTTTTGGGTCGAGGGCGTCGCCGATGTCGACAAGCTGCTGAACGAGATTCAGGGCAACTGCCGCGAGCAGTTCGAGAGCGCCATCGCCATACATAGCCAGACAGCGCTGATCGATGGCCAGCGCGTGGTGGCGCTGTATGTGCCGGAGCTGGATGCCGCCGCCAAACCCTGCATCTTCAAGGGCAGGTTCGACAGCAAGAACAAGCGCAAGACCGGCGTGTGGCGACGCGGCCTGAACGGCGACTACGAGTGCTCGCAACAGGAGCTGGAGCCACTGCTGCTGGCCAAGTCGGGTATGAGCTTCGAACAGGTGATCCTGCCGGACGCCGAGTGGGATGACCTCGATGACGGCGCCATCGCCCTGTATCGGCAGCTACGTGCCCGTGTGCGCCCACAGGCCGAGGAGTTGCTGGCCGGCGATGAGGAAATGCTGCGCGCGCTGAATCTGGTCAAGCGCATCGACGGGCACTGGCGGCCAAATGTGGCGGGCCTGCTACTGTTGGGCAAGCCGCTGGCGCTGCGCCGCCTGCTGCCAGCCGTGCGGGTGGACTATGTGCGCATCCAGGGCACGCAGTGGGTCGAAGACCCTGAACAGCGCTTCGCCACCACCCAGGATTTTCGCGAGCCGCTGCTGCGCCTGATCGTCCGCCTGGAGGCGACCATTCTCGACGACATGCCGCGACACTTCCGTTTGCGCGAAGGCGAAACCCAGCGCTCCGACCAGCCGTTGCTGCCGCAGAAGGTGATCCGCGAAGCGGTGGTCAATGCGCTGATGCACCGCGACTATCAGGTCAACCAGCCGACGCTGGTGGTGCGTTACAGCAATCGCCTGGAAATCCGCAATGCCGGCTATTCGCTCAAGCCCACCGCACTGCTCGGCGAAATGGGCTCACAGTTGCGCAACCCGATCATCGCTGCGGTGCTGTATGACCTGGATTTTGCCGAAACCAAGGGCACGGGCATCCGCACCATGCGCCGTCTGCTGCAGGAACTGGGGCTGACCGCGCCGGTGTTCAGCAGCCATCAGTTGGAAAACCAGTTCACTGCCATTTACCTGCTGCACCAGTTGCTGGGCGAGCAGCAGTTGCGCTGGCTGCAGCAGTTCAGCCATCTGCACCTGAGCGCCGACGAAGCCAAGGCGCTGCTGCTGGCGGCGGAAACCGGCGCAGTGGACAACGCCGCGCTGCGCGCCATCAGCGATCTGGATACCCTGGCCGCCAGCCAGATTCTGGGACGTCTGCATCATCAACGCGGCCTGCTGGTAAAAGGCGGCGCGGGGCCGGCGACCTATTACCAACTGGCCGAGCTGCCAGGCCTGCCGCTGTTCCCGGAGGAAGGCGCAGACGAGCCAAATACGGGTGACCTCGGAGCAAATACGAGTGACCTCAGGGTAAATACGAGTGACCTCGAGGCAAATACGAGTGACCTCAGGGTAAATACGAGTGACCTCGCCCCTGATACGGGCGAGCTGCCCGAGCCGCTGCTCGCAGCATTGGCAACGATTTCACCCAAGGCCCGCAAGCACAAGCTTTGGCCGTTGATTCTCTGGCTATGCAGCATCCGCCCACACAATGCGGAGCAATTGGCCAGACACTTGAATCGTCAGGTGGTGGCACTGAAAACCGGCCACCTGAACCCATTGCGCGAGCAGCAAGGCCTGCTGGAATACCTGTACCCCGAAGTGATCAACCACCCACAGCAGGCCTATGTCACCAGCGCTGCTGGTCGCCTGTGGCTGGCAGAACAAGGAATAGTGCTGTGACCGCCTCACCACGCTTTCAGGAAGAGTACAGCGCCAAGATCCCCGCCCTGGCTCTGCTGGCTAACCTCGGCTTCACCTACCTGAGCCCCAGCCAGGCGCTGGAGATGCGCGGCAGCAAGGAGCGCGTGGTGCTGGCCCCGGTGCTGCGCGCCGAGCTGGCCAAACGGCGCTTTCACAGCGCGGGCGTGGAGCACGGGCTGAGCGAAGCCGCCCTGAACAAGCTGGTGACCGAGATAGGCCAACCCGCGCTGAACGAGGGCCTGCAGTTGGCCAACCAGCGCTTCTCCGAGCAATTGCTGTACGGCATCGGGGTCAGCGATTTCGTGGCGGGCAACAAGGTCAACCCGACCATCGCGCTGATCGACTGGACGAATCTCGATAACAACAGCTTCCACTTCACCGAAGAGCTGGGTGTGGGCTGCGCCAGTGGTATCGGCCTGCGTATTCCCGATATCGTGCTCTACGTGAACGGCCTACCACTGGCGGTGATCGAGGCCAAGCGGCCAGACGCCAGCAACGGCAAGGAGCTGATCAAACAGGGCATCTCGCAGATGCTGCGCAATCAGCGCGCCGACGAAATTCCGCAGCTGTTCGCTTTCAGCCAACTGCTACTGGTGATCGACGGCAGCAGCGGCCGCTACGGCACCGTGGGCACCACGGAGAAGTTCTGGGCCGCCTGGCGCGAGGAGGAAATCGGCGAAGTGGCGTTCGCCGAACTGAAGAATCGCCCTCTGGATGCCGAGCAACAACAGGCCATCTTCGCTCAGCGCCCGGCAGCCAGCCTGGCCTGGTATCAGCAATGGCTGGCCGGCGGCCTGTTGGCCAGCCAGCAGGACAAGCTGCTGATCAGCCTGTGCCGCCCGGATCGGCTGCTCGATATGGTGCGTTTCTACAGTTACAGCGACAGCAAGCACGGCAAGATCGTCGCGCGCTATCAACAGGTGTTCGGCATCCGCGCGCTGATCGAGCGCATTCAGCAACGCGATGCGCGTGGTGCGCGCAAGGGCGGGGTGATCTGGCACACCACCGGCTCGGGCAAGTCGATCACCATGCTGCTGCTGACCAAGGCACTGATCTTCCACCCGGAGCTGCAGAATTGCCGCGTGCTGGTGATCACCGACCGCACCGATCTGGAAGCGCAACTGAGCAAGACCTTCGCCAGCGCCGGCGCGCTGAGCGCGCGCGACCAGCAGGAGGCCTTGAGCCAATCCGGGCGCCATCTGGCCCAGCAAATCGGCAAAGGGTCGGCGCGGGTGATGTTCAGCCTGATCCAGAAATTCAACTCGGCGGCAAAACTGCCGGAGTGCCATAACGACAGCAGCGATTTCATCGTGCTGGTGGATGAAGGGCATCGCTCTCAAGGCGGCGAAAATCATGCGCAGATGCGCCTTGCCCTGCCCAATGCCGCGTTCGTGGCCTTTACCGGTACGCCGCTGCTGCAGGATGAAAAGACGCAGAACAAGTTCGGCCCCATCGTGCATGCCTACACCATGCAGCGCGCGGTGGAGGACGGCACGGTAACGCCGTTGCTGTACGAGGAGCGGCGCCTCGAACTGGACGTCAACGACCGCGCCATCGACAGCTGGTTCGAGCGCCATACACAGAACCTGAGCACCGCCCAGCAGGCCGACCTGAAGAAGAAATTCGCCAAGAAGGGTGAGCTGTACAAGGCACTTGGGCGCCTGGAACTGATCGCTCACGACATCAGCGATCACTTCAGCAAGCACGTCACCGATGGTTTGAAGGGCCAGGTCGCCTGCGACAGCCGCGTGTCGGCGATTCGCCTGAAGGCGTTTCTCGATGAGATCGGCCAGGTGTCGTCGGTGCTGGTGATGTCCGCCCCCGATAGCCGCGAAGACAATAGCGACAGCGACGAGGACAGCAAGTCGGTGGTGCAGGCCTGGTGGGACAAGCATGTCGGCAAGGAGGACGGCACGGCCTACAAGCAGCGCATGATCGAGGCATTCGCCGAAGACGATGGCCCCGACCTGCTGATCGTCATCGATCAGTTGCTCACCGGCTTCGACGAGCCACGCAACGCGGTGCTGTACATCGACAAGAACCTCAAGCAGCACAACCTAATCCAGGCCATCGCGCGGGTCAACCGCCTGCATCCGCACAAGAAGCACGGCTTGCTGATCGACTATCGTGGCATCCTCGGCGAGCTGGATATCACCATCGCCCAGTACCAGGATCTGGCAACCCGCACCCAGGGCGGTTACAGCATCGAGGATCTGGACGGCCTCTACAGCCCGATGAGCACCGAGTACAAGAAGCTGCCGGATCTCTATCAGCGTCTATGGGAGATCTTCGCCGAGGTGAAGAACACCCAGGATATCGAGCAGATGCTGGCGGTGCTGCTGCCTCGTCTGGAAGAGCGCGATGGCGTGCAGGTCGATAGCCGGCAGAAAGCGCGCGATGACTTCTATGCGCTGCTCAGCGAGTTTGCCGGCTGCCTGAGCATTGCCTTGCAATCGCAGGCGTTCTTTCAGGACAAAAGCGTCAGCGAGAACACTCGCCGCCAATACAAGGAGACGGTCAAGCAGCTTTCCAACCTGCGTCAGCGCCTCAAGCAGATCACAGGCGATACGGTGGATTACGACGAGTACGCCGTGCAGGTGAGAAAGCTCATGGACAAGCACGTGCTGGGTATCGATGTGCGAGAAGCCAAGGGCGCTTATCTGGTTGGGGAAATGGGCTCGCACCACCCGGAAAACTGGAGCGACGAAAAAGCGCGCAACGAGAAGGACATCATCCAGACCCGAGTGACCCGCGAAATCGATCAGCTTCTGGACGACCCTTACGCGAAAAAGCGCTTCTCCGAACTGCTGCGCCAGGTGATCGCAGAAGCCGATGCGCTGTTCGACCATCCGCTCAAGCAGTACCTGCTGTTCAAGTCATTCGATGAGCAGGTGCAACAACGCCAGCTCGACGAGTTGCCTCAGCAAGTACGCGGCAACCCGCACGTACAGGCCTATTACGGCGCCTTCAAACTGGTGCTTGCGGAGCAACAGGTAGCGACTGACGAGAGTTGGGTAGCGCTGGCCGAACAGACCGATGCCATCGTCGATCAGGCCGTGCGGGAGTTTTCCATCAACCCGCTGAATATCGAAGCGTCGATACGCCAGCAGCTTCTCCCTCTGTACTTCCTGGCACTCAAACCCCTTGGAATGGGCATGGATAGTGTGCAGGCGCTGGTGGAGCAGGTCGTGCAGATCGTGCGTGCCGGGACGCGCAAACGCTGATGAGCCAGTTGCACTATGGCGGCGAAATCATCTGCTATCAGGTACGCAAGCTGGCGCGCGCCACACGCAAACTGACCATCAAGGTGCACCCGGATGGCCAGGTTGAGGTCTTGGCACCGCAGACCGCCAGCGATGAAGAGATCAACCGGGGAGTGACGAATCGGGCTCGCTGGATCTGGGAGCAACTGCAGCCCATCCGTGAACGCCTGCTGCAGGTTCGCCCACGCCAGTACGTCAGCGGCGAGACCCACTTCTACTTGGGCAAACGCTATCCACTGAAGGTGCAGGAGGCTCCGCGAGCACCGCAACAGGTGAAGCTGCTGCGCGGAATGCTGTGCGTGACACTGCGCCATAACAGCGCAGATAAGGTGCGTGAGCTGCTATTCGGTTGGTACAAAGCTCGCGCACGCGAACAGTTCAATCAACGCCTAGAGCGTCTGATCGCACAGACCCCATGGGTCACGCGCAAGCCTGCGCTTCGCTTGCTGACCATGCAGACGCAGTGGGGAAGCTGCTCGCACTCCGGCACGCTGACGCTCAATCCGCATCTGGTAAAAGCGCCTGCCGAGTGCATTGATTACGTCCTGCTGCATGAGCTTTGCCATCTTGCCGAGCACAATCACTCGGAAGCCTTCTGGCGCCTGCTAGACCAATCCATGCCAGACTGGCAGCCAATCAAGGCACGCCTCGACGACATGGTCGAGCTGTACTTGAACGACGTACGTTGAACTGCGCGTTTTGCATCTGCGCGACAACCTGCTGCAGTCAGGCGACACCCTGACCGTAGAGCAAGCCATAGGCCAGCAAACGGCTTGGCGGTCACGGAAACGCTATGCTAGCTTGGCCGCCAGCCAGGACGGCCCGCCGTACGCCGGAGCGCATTCGAAGAAGAAGAGGACACCACCCCATGGCCGAGGCGACGCCCGCGCTGGAAATTCGCAACCTGCACAAACGCTACGGCGATCTCGAAGTGCTCAAGGGCATCTCCCTGACGGCCAAAGATGGCGACGTCATCTCGATTCTCGGCTCCTCCGGCTCCGGCAAGTCCACCTTCCTGCGCTGCATCAACCTGCTGGAAAATCCGCATCAGGGTCAGATTTTCGTCGCTGGCGAAGAGCTCAAGCTCAAGTCAGCGAAGAACGGCGAGCTGGTTGCCGCCGACAACAAGCAGATCAACCGCCTGCGCAGCGAGATCGGCTTCGTCTTCCAGAATTTCAATCTGTGGCCGCATATGAGCGTGCTCGATAACATCATCGAGGCGCCGCGTCGCGTGCTCGGCCAGAGCAAGGCCGAGGCCATCGAAGTGGCCGAGGCGCTGCTGGCCAAGGTCGGTATCGCCGACAAACGCCACGTATACCCCAACCAGCTTTCCGGCGGCCAGCAACAGCGCGCAGCCATTGCCCGCACCCTGGCCATGCAACCGAAGGTGATCCTGTTCGATGAGCCGACTTCGGCCCTCGACCCGGAGATGGTACAAGAAGTGCTTAATGTGATTCGCGCGCTTGCCGATGAGGGTCGCACCATGCTGCTGGTTACCCATGAAATGAGTTTCGCTCGCCAGGTATCCAGCGAGGTGGTGTTCCTCCACCAGGGCCTGGTCGAGGAACAGGGGTCACCCGCCCAGGTGTTCGACAACCCGAACTCGGCACGCTGTAAACAATTCATGTCCAGCAATCGCTAACACGGAGCAACATGCATGCAGAACTATAAGAAGATCCTGCTGGCCGCGGCCGCTACCCTGGCTTTCGGCACCAGCGCTGTCGCAGCTGACAAACTGAAACTCGGCACCGAAGGCGCCTACCCACCCTTCAACCTGATCGACGCCAGCGGCAAGGTCACCGGCTTCGACGTGGAAATCGGTCAGGCGCTGTGCGCCAAGATGCAGGCCGAGTGCGAAGTGGTCACCTCCGACTGGGATGGCATCATCCCGGCCCTGAACGCCAAGAAATTCGACTTCCTGATCGCCTCCATGTCGATCACCGAAGAGCGTCAGGCCGCGGTCGACTTCACCGAACCCTACTACACCAACAAACTGCAGTTCATCGCGCCCAAGTCGGCCGACTTCAAGACTGACGAAGCCAGCCTCAAGGGCAAGGTGATTGGCGCCCAGCGCGCGACCATCGCCGGTACCTGGCTGGAAGATAACCTGGGCAAAGTGGTCGACATCAAGCTGTACGACACCCAGGAAAACGCCTACCTCGACCTGGCCTCCGGCCGCCTCGACGGCGTGCTGGCCGACACCTTCGTCAACTGGGAATGGCTCAAGAGCGACGCCGGCAAGGATTTCGAATTCAAGGGTGACCCGGTGTTCGACAACGACAAGATCGGCATCGCCGTGCGCAAGGGTGACCCGCTGCGCGAGAAGCTGAACACCGCTCTGCAAGCCATCATAGAAGACGGCACCTACAAGCAGATCAACGACAAGTACTTCCCGTTCAGCATCTATTGATGACCTGAAGGCGCTGCGCCGCCGACCTGGCGGCGCGGTCGCCCGAGCCCTCCGATGATTTTCGATCTCCAAGGATTCGGCCCCGCCCTGGCCGCCGGCACCCTGATGACCATTCAACTGGCGCTTTGCGCGCTGGTTCTAGGTCTGGTGCTCGGCCTGCTCGGCGCGCTGGCCAAGACTTCGCCGTACAAGCCGCTACAGTGGCTCGGCGGCAGCTATTCCACCATCGTGCGCGGCGTGCCCGAGCTGCTATGGGTACTGCTGATCTACTTCAGCACCGTCAACGTACTGCGCGCGCTGGGCGAAAACCTGGGCGTAGGTAGCCTGGAGCTCAGTCCGTTCGCTGCGGGCGTCATCGCCCTCGGCCTGTGCTTTGGCGCTTATGCCACCGAGGTATTCCGCGGCGCCATTCTGGCCATTCCCAAGGGGCACCGCGAAGCTGGACAGGCACTCGGCATGTCCAAGGGGCGCATCCTGTGGAAGCTGATCATGCCGCAGATGTGGCGCATCGCCCTGCCCGGCCTGGGCAACCTGTTCATGATTCTGATGAAAGACACCGCCCTGGTATCGGTGGTCGGCCTGACCGAAATCATGCGCCAGGCACAGATCGCAGTCACTGCCACCAAGAATCCAATGATCTTCTTCCTGGTCGCCGCCATCATCTATCTGGGGCTGACCATCATTGCCATGATCGGCTTGCACTTCCTTGAGAAGAAAGCCTCACGCGGCTTCGTCAGGAGCAACCAATGAACTGGGAGCTGATCTACAAGTACCTGCCGAAGATGTTCGAAGGCGCACTGCTGACCATCGAACTGCTGGCAGTTGCGGTCATTGCCGGACTGATCCTGGCACTGCCCATGGGCATCGCCCGAGCGTCGAAACACTGGTACGTACGCGCGCTGCCCTACGGCTACATCTTCTTCTTCCGCGGCACACCGATGCTGGTGCAGCTGTTCCTGATCTACTACGGCCTGGCACAGTTCGATGCCGTGCGCCAGAGCGTCTTCTGGCCCTATCTGCGTGATCCGTACTGGTGCGCGGTGCTCACCATGACCCTGCACACCGCCGCCTATATCGCCGAGATTCTGCGCGGCGCCATCCAGGCGGTACCGCCAGGTGAGATTGAGGCTGCTCGCGCCCTGGGCATGTCGCGCGCCCAGGCCATGCTGCACATCATCCTGCCGCGCGCCGCACGCATCGGCCTGCCGGCCTATAGCAACGAGGTGATCCTAATGCTCAAGGCCAGCGCCCTGGCCAGCACGGTCACACTGCTGGAACTGACTGGCATGGCGCGTACGCTCAATGCCCGCACTTACGTAAGCATGGAGTTCTTCTTCACCGCGGCACTGTTCTACCTCGCGATCACTTTTGTCCTGATCAATCTTTTCAAGCTGCTAGAACGCTGGCTGCGCGTCGACGCCTGCCAAGGCCGCTAAGCCTGGGGGCCGCCTGCACGGGTGGCCCGCCCTTCCGACATAGACGCCATGTCCGAGCCCATCCTTACCTCAGGCGAACTGCGCGCCCGCTTCCAGGCGCTGGACAACTTTCTCCTGCAGCACCAGGCGTTTTGGCGTCCCAGACCGTTTTATCATCTGCACCTACCTTGGGAGGCAGAGTTACCCGAACTCTCCGCCTGGCTGCGCAGCCGCTCTCTGGAGCAGGCGCAAACCAGCGACAGCCATCTCTTCGCGCTCGCAGCACCCTCTCCGTTCACCGCTCTAGCCCGTCAGGCACAGGCGCTCAGCCAGCTGGGCGAACTGCCGAGCCGCGACGCCCCAGCACGCGCGCATACCCTCAGCGTCGATGTGCCCGGTAGAAAGCTGGCGCAGATCCAGGCCTTCGCCAGTCATCTGCAGTTTCAACAGCACCCCAAGCACTGGCTCGACTGGTGCTCCGGCAAGGGCCATCTTGGTCGCTGGCTGACCCAGACTGGTCAGCACCTGACCTGCCTGGAGTACGACCCGGCACTGATCGAATCGGGTAGCGCATTGAGCAGACGCTTGGGACTGGATGCCATGCACCTACAGCAAGATGTGCTGGCCGATGATTGCAGCGACCACCTGAGCAAAGAGCACACCCCGGTAGCCCTACACGCCTGTGGCGACCTACACGTACGCCTGCTGCAACTGGCCAGCCGCAAGGGCTGCTCGCAACTGGCAGTCGCTCCCTGCTGCTACAACCGCATCGCCGGCAAGCAGTACCAAGCGCTTTCGACTGCAGCGCAAACATCCGCCCTGCAGCTTTCACGCGACGATCTAGGCTTGCCACTAAGCGAGACCGTCACGGCCGGCGCCCGGGTACGCAGGCAACGCGACCAGTCGATGGCCTGGCGCCTGGCCTTCGACCTGCTGCAGCGCCTACTACGCGGCATCGACGAATACCTGCCGACACCATCGCTGCCCAGCGATTGGCTGAGCAAACCCTTCGCCCGCTTCTGCCATGACCTCGCCGCCCTGAAAGGCGTGGCCTCGCCCGGCGAGCAGGACTGGCCGGAGCTGGAGGCTCGCGGCTGGCAGCGCCTGGCCGAAGTGCGCAACCTGGAGTTGCTGCGCAACCTGTTCCGCCGCCCACTGGAACTCTGGTTACTGCTGGACCGCGCCCTGTACCTGGCAGAACAGGGTTACAGCGTCAGACTGGGCACCTTCTGCGACTACCAGTTGAGCCCGCGCAACCTGCTGCTGTTGGCGGAGCGCAGCTGAGTTGCTCACAGAAGCTGTGGATAACTCTGTTGATCCTTCTGGGCAAATGCCGCAGCGCCACTTGTGAATGGCCTCATAGACATCTGATCATTTTCTGATCATTCGCAGAACACCCAGCAAAAACAACAACTTGCGAAATATCGTGACAAGGCGCACAGAGCTGGTGCGTGTCTGTCGCACGCGCCTCCTGTTTGTGCATAAGCCAAAAGCTGCTGATAACCACCCCCGAAAAAGCCAGGCTCGAACGTGGCTTTACTCACGCCGACGAATGGATATAATGGCGGCCCTTCAGTGCCGGTATAGCTCAGCTGGTAGAGCAACTGACTTGTAATCAGTAGGTCCCGGGTTCGACTCCTGGTGCCGGCACCATCTAATATCTAAGGTCTGCTTTCACGCAGGCCTTTTTTGTTTTTGCACTGCCCATATCCGCCGCTTGTTCATTGCACTTACCGCACTCGGATAGTGGGTATGGCGAAAGGCTAACTAGCGAGGCAATGGGCTGATGCGTATTCTTATTACCGGCGGCGCCGGTTTCATCGGGTCGGCGCTGATTCGCCATCTGATTCAGGACACCGAGCACGAAGTCCTCAACCTCGACAAGCTGACCTACGCCGGCAATCTGGATTCCCTGCTGGAGATTGCGGAAAACCCACGGTACAGCTTCGTTCAGGCCGATATCGCCGATGCAGAGCGAGTCGCTACGACGCTGAGCCAATTCCAGCCAGATGCCATCATGCACTTGGCCGCCGAGTCCCATGTCGACCGCTCCATCGATGGCCCCGCGGCCTTTATCCAGACCAATATCGTCGGCACCTATAGCCTGCTGGAAAGCGCACGCGCCTATTGGCTCGGTCTGAATACCGAGCGCAAGGCAGCCTTCCGCTTCCACCACATATCTACCGACGAGGTTTACGGCGACCTGCATGGCGTCGACGACCTGTTCACCGAAACCACCCCCTACGCCCCAAGCTCGCCCTACTCGGCGAGCAAGGCTGCGTCCGATCACCTGGTCCGTGCCTGGCAACGCACCTATGGCCTGCCGGTGCTGATCACCAACTGCTCGAACAACTATGGGCCGTACCATTTCCCGGAAAAGCTGATCCCGCTGATGATCCTCAATGCCCTGGCAGGCAAGCCGCTACCGGTCTATGGCAATGGCCAGCAGGTGCGCGACTGGCTGTACGTGGAAGATCACGCGCGCGCGCTGCTCAAGGTGGTCAGCGAAGGCAAGGTCGGCGAGACCTACAACATCGGCGGACACAACGAGCAGAAGAACCTCGATGTGGTGCGCGCCATCTGCGCCCTGCTGGAAGAACTGGCGCCACAAAAACCTGCCGGCATTGCTCGCTATGAAGATTTGATCACCTATGTGCAGGACCGTCCGGGCCACGACTTGCGCTATGCCATCGACGCCAGCAAGATCGAACGCGAACTGGGCTGGGTGCCGCAGGAGACCTTCGACACAGGCCTGCGCAAGACGGTGCAGTGGTACCTGGACAATCTCGAATGGTGTCGCCGCGTGCAGGATGGCAGCTATCAGGGCCAGCGACTCGGCGCACTCTAAGGAGCTTCAATGAAGGGCATCATCCTCGCCGGCGGCTCCGGCACCCGTTTGCACCCAATCACCCTGGGCGTATCCAAGCAACTGCTGCCTATCTATGACAAGCCGATGATCTATTACCCACTGTCGGTGTTGATGCTGGCCGGCATACGTGAGGTTCTGATCATTTCCACCCCCGAAGACCTGCCCAACTTCGAGAAGATGCTCGGCGACGGCAACCAGTTCGGCATCAGGCTGCAGTATGCCGAGCAACCTTCACCGGACGGCCTGGCCCAAGCGTTCTTGATAGGCGAGTCGTTCATCGGTAGCGATTCGGTGTGCCTGATCCTCGGCGATAACATCTTCCACGGCCAGCACTTCACCGAAAAACTGCTGCGCGCGGCCAGCCATGAAAGCGGCGCCACCGTCTTCGGTTATTGGGTCAGCGATCCGGAGCGCTTTGGCGTGGTCGAATTCGACGACGCAGGCAACGCACTGTCGATCGAGGAAAAACCCGCAAACCCGAAGTCCAGCTTCGCCGTGACCGGCCTGTATTTCTATGGCAATGACGTTGTACAGATCGCCAAGCAGGTCAAACCCTCGCCGCGCGGCGAGCTGGAAATCACCGACGTCAACAATGCCTATCTGGCCCGCGGTGATCTGCGCGTAGAGCGTTTCGGTCGCGGCTTCGCCTGGCTCGACACCGGCACCCACGACAGCCTGCTCGATGCCTCGCACTATGTGCAGACAGTGGAGAAGCGCCAGGGTTTGAAGGTCGCGTGTTTGGAGGAAATTGCCTATCAGCAGGGCTGGATCGACCGCGACAGACTGCTCGCATGCGCCAAGGCGCTGGGCAAGACCGGCTACGGCCAGTACCTGTACAAGTTGGCGGAGGACCCTCAGTGAACGTCATCGCAACCGCACTACCGGAAGTGCTGATTCTGGAGCCTCAGGTGTTCGGCGACGAGCGTGGTTTTTTCTACGAGAGTTTCAACGCCCGACGCTTTGGCGAAGCCACCGGAGTGACCCGCGAGTTTGTGCAGGACAATCACTCGCGCTCTGCCCGAGGCGTGCTGCGTGGCCTGCACTATCAACTGCAGCAGGCCCAGGGCAAGCTGGTGCGGGTCAGCGCTGGCGAGGTCTATGACGTGGCGGTGGATGTGCGCCGCAGCTCGCCGAACTTCGGCAAGTGGGTGGGCGTGCATCTGTCTGCCGAGAACAAGCGCCAGCTTTGGGTACCGGAAGGCTTCGCACACGGTTTTCTGGTACTCAGCGAATACGCCGAGTTCCTCTACAAGACCACCGACTACTACGCCCCGGCTCACGAACGCTGCATCCGCTGGGACGATCCACAATTGGCCATTGACTGGCCGCTCGAAGGCCTGACGCCGCAACTATCGGCCAAGGACCAGCAGGGCCTGAGCCTCACCGACGCCGAGACGTTCGCATGAAGATTCTGATCAGTGGTCACACCGGACAGGTCGCCCGCGAGTTGCAACTGGCCCTGCGCGAGCATGAATTGATCAGCCTTGGTCGTCAGGATTTCGACCTGTCGCGCCCGGCCGGCCTGCGCGAAATCATTCTGCGCGAGCGCCCGGCGCTGGTGATCAATGCCGCCGCCTACACCGCCGTCGATCAGGCCGAACAGGAGCGCGAACTGGCCTTCACCATCAATGCCGAAGCGCCGGGCGTCATGGCCGATGCCTGCTTCGAACTGGACATCCCGCTGATCCACTATTCCACCGACTACGTCTTCGACGGCAGCAAGGCTATGCCCTACCGCGAGGCGGACACGCCGCGCCCGCTGGGTGTCTACGGCGCCAGCAAGGTTGCCGGGGAACAGGCACTGCGCATCAGTGGCTGCGACCACCTGATTCTGCGTACCAGCTGGGTCTACTCGCAGCATGGGCGCAACTTCCTGCTGACCATGCAGCGCCTGCTGCAGGAGCGTGAAGAGCTGAGCGTGGTCGACGACCAGATCGGCGCTCCGACCTGGGCCGGCAGTATTGCCAGCGCCACCGCCGAACTGATCGAAAAGTGGCAGCAAGGACGTCATCGCTGGGGCACCTATCACCTGACCTGCCAGGGCGAGACCAGCTGGTTCGGCTTCGCCAGCGCCATTGCCGAGCGTCTGCGTGCGGCCGGCAAGCCCTGCGCCCGGCTGCGCCCCATCCCCAGCAGCGACTACCCGACGCCGGCGCAGCGCCCTCTCAATTCGCGCCTGGATGGCGAGCGCCTGGAGGAAGAGTGGCAGATTCGCCTGCCGGACTGGCGCACGGCACTGGACACCTGCCTGCAGCGCATGAACTGACATCAGCGGCCGGCGCACATCACCGGCCGCTCGCTTAACGTGCATAATGCGCCGATCATTTCTGCACGGTTTTCCATGAGCACGAACACCGCCACTCCCCGTCGCCTGCGCTGGCGCAGCCTCGTGCTGCTGGCGCTGCTGCTCGCGCCACTGCTGTGGCCGGTGCACTTCCTCGCCGAGCGTTACTACCGTGAAGTACTGACCGAACAGAATCGGCAGACACTGGACCTCTACGTGGCCAACCTGCTCGGTACGCTGCGTCGCTACGAGGTGCTGCCGCAGATTCTCGGTGACCTGCCCGGCCTGCGCGCCGCGCTGCAGGCGCCAGAGGATCCCGCCGTGCTGGACAGCGCCAACCGCCTGCTGGCGCGCGTGAAGAACCAGACCGGCGCCGACGTGATCTACCTGATGAACACCCGCGGTGTCACCCTGGCCGCCTCCAACTGGGACAAGCCCGACAGCTTCGTCGCCGGCAATTTCGCCTTTCGCCCGTACTTTCGCGAAGCACTGGCGGGGCGCCTGGGCCGCTTCTTCGGCCTCGGCACCACCTCCGGCAAACGCGGTTACTACTTCGCCTACCCGGTGCGCGAAGACGGTCACAACATTGGCGCACTGGTGGTGAAGGTCGACCTGGACCACACCGAAACGCTATGGGGCAATACCCCTGAACAGCTGCTGGTTACCGACACCAATGGCGTGGTGATTCTCACCTCACGCCCGGACTGGCGCTTCCATGCCAGCCGCCCACTGGACCGCACCGAGCAACTGGCGATCGCCGCCAACCAGCCCTACCCAACCCAGGCGCCGCCCGCGCTCGAGCTCGAGCCCAACGCCTGGCTGACACAAAGCCGCGCCCTGGAAGAAACCGGCTGGACGGTGAGCATTCTCGCCCCGCGCATCCTGCTCGACCGCCCTGTGCGCAGCGCGGTAGCTGTCGGTGCGGCTGCCCTGCTGGCCGTGCTCCTGCTGCTTGGCCTGCTGATTCTGCGTCGCCGTCATTACCTGGAACGCATCGCCCTCGACGCCCGCGCCAAGGCCGAGCTGGAGCAGCGAGTGGCCGAACGTACGCGGGACCTGGAACTGCTCAACAGCCGCCTCAAGCAGGAAGTGCTCGAACGCGAGCAGGCCCAGCAGGAACTGGTGCGCGCCCAGGACGAGCTGGTCCAGGCCGGCAAGCTTTCCGCGCTCGGCACCATGAGCGCCAGTATCAGTCACGAGCTCAACCAACCCCTGGGCGCGATCCGCAGCTACGCGGAGAACGCCAGCACCCTGCTCGACCACCAGCGCAGCGATGACGCCCGTGCCAACCTCAAGCTGATCAGCGAACTGACCGAGCGCATGGCCTCGATCATCGCCCATCTGCGCGCCTTTGCCCGCCGTGATCGCCATGCACCGGAGCGGGTCGCTCTGCAGCCGGCGCTGGACGACGCCCTGGCCTTGCTCGCCAAACGCCGCCGGGCCATGGATGTGGAATTGATCCGCGACCTGCCGGACGCCACGCTCTGGGTCCAGGCCGGCGAGACACGCCTGCGCCAGGTGCTCGGCAACCTGCTCGGCAATGCGCTCGATGCCCTGGTCGACAAGGCGCCGCCACGGCGCATCTGGATCAGCATCGAACATCAGGCCGAACACCTCGAGCTGCTGCTGCGCGACAATGGCCCGGGCTTCTCGGCCGAATCCCTCGCCCGTGCGCGTGAGCCCTTCTTCACCACCAAGACCAGCGCCCAGGGACTGGGGCTCGGCCTGGCCATCTGCGATAGCCTGGTGCGGGCGCTGGACGGCGAACTGCTGCTGGCCAATCATCCGGCCGGCGGCGCGCTGATCACCCTGCGCCTGCGCCTGGCCAGCCCCGGCGTCAACCTGCAACCATCTGAGGATCCTTCGCCATGACCAGCGACAGCGCCATCGACAGCCGCATTCAGGTACTGCTGATCGACGACGATGCCCATCTGCGCCAGGCGCTCAGCCAGACGCTCGACCTGGCCGGGCTCAAGGTCCTCAGCCTGGGCGACGCCCAGGGCCTGGCTGCGCGTATCCCGGCCGGCTGGCCCGGCGTGGTGGTCAGCGATATCCGCATGCCGGGCATCGACGGCCTGCAATTGCTGCAGCAGCTTCGCGAACGCGATGCCGAGTTGCCGGTGCTGCTGATTACCGGTCACGGTGACGTGCCACTGGCAGTACAGGCGATGCGTGCCGGCGCCTACGATTTCCTGGAAAAGCCCTTCGCCAACGACGACCTGCTCGACAGCGTGCGCCGTGCCCTGGAACTGCGCCGCCTGGTACTGGACAACCGCAGCCTGCGCATGGCGCTCAATGACCGCCAGCAACTCTCCAGCCGCCTGGTGGGTCAGTCGCCTGCCATGCAGCGCCTGCGCGAACAGATCGGCGCGCTCGCCGGCATCGCCACCGACGTGCTGATCCTCGGCGAGACCGGCGCCGGCAAGGAGGTGGTCGCCCGCGCCCTGCACGATCTGTCCAGCCGCCGCGACGGCCCCTTCGTCGCCATCAACGCCGGTGCGCTGGCCGAATCGGTGGTGGAGAGCGAACTGTTCGGCCACGAGGCAGGCGCCTTCACCGGCGCGCAGAAGCGCAGAATCGGCAAGTTCGAGTTCGCCAATGGCGGCACCCTGTTCCTCGACGAGATCGAGAGCATGAGCCTGGACGTGCAGGTCAAGCTGTTGCGCCTGCTGCAGGAACGGGTGGTCGAGCGTCTCGGCGGCAACCAGCTGATCCCGCTGGATATCCGCGTGATTGCCGCGACCAAGGAAGACCTGCGCCAGGCCGCCGATGCCGGGCGTTTCCGCGCCGACCTCTACTACCGCCTCAACGTCGCGCCGCTCTCGATTCCGCCGCTGCGCGAGCGCGGCGAGGATGCCCTGCTGCTGTTCCAGCACTTCGCCGAAGGGGCGGCCGCCCGCCATGCCCTGGCTCCGCGCGAACTGCAGCCGGGCCAGCGTGCGCTGCTGCTGCGTCATCCATGGCCGGGCAACGTGCGCGAACTGCAGAACGCCGCCGAACGTTTCGCCCTGGGCCTGGAATTGGCGCTGGACAGCAACGCACCGAACCTGCCGCCGGTCAACGGCGGGCTCAGCGAGCAGGTCGAAGCCTTCGAGCGCGCGCTGATCGCCGCCGAGCTGAGCCGTCCGCACGGCTCGCTACGCAGCCTGGCCGAAGCACTGGGCGTACCGCGCAAGACCCTGCACGACAAACTGCGCAAACATGGGCTGAATTTCTCCGGCGCTGGCGGAAGCTCGCCAGAGGACTTCGACTGACTGGCGGCAAACCGCCAAATCCATCACCAAAGACTTGCCGGCGGCGGGTTCATGAACCCGCCAGCCCCTCGGCAAAGAGCCATCAAAGCCCTCAACCACGGGCTTTTCCCCGATGCATGAAATCCAACGACAGCAGACTGGCACAAGGGTTGCTCTAAGCTAGCCTCAAGCGAACCCACAAGTACAAGTCCAGGCCTCGCTGATGCCACCGGCGTTTTTCTCCAAGCCGCCTAGACTTGCTCTTGTCCGTTCGTCAGCAGCGCTTCGGCGCCAATGCGATAAACACAACAAGAGGAAGCATCCGCATGTTCAAACTGACTGCCAAGGCGCTGGCTTGCGCCCTGTCCCTGTCCATCGCTGGCGTGGTTCACGCTGCCGACCCGATCGTCATCAAGTTCTCCCACGTGGTTGCCGAGCACACCCCGAAAGGTCAGGGCGCCGTGCTGTTCAAGCAACTGGCTGAAGAGCGTCTGGGCGACAAGGTCAAGGTCGAGGTCTACCCGAACTCCTCGCTGTTCGGCGACGGCAAGGAAATGGAAGCGCTGCTGCTCGGCGACGTGCAGATCATCGCTCCGTCCCTGGCCAAGTTCGAGCATTACACCAAGCAGCTGCAGGTGTTCGACCTGCCGTTCCTGTTCGACGACATGGCTGCAGTCGATCGCTTCCAGAAAGGTCCGGAAGGCCAGAAGCTGCTGACCTCCATGACCGACAAGGGCATCACCGGCCTGGCCTACTGGCACAACGGCCTGAAGCAACTGTCGGCCAACAAGGCGCTGCTGGAGCCGAAAGACGCCCGTGGCCTGAAATTCCGCGTACAGGCTTCCGCCGTACTGGAAGAGCAGTTCAAGGCCGTGCGCGCCAACCCGCGCAAGATGAGCTTCGCCGAGGTTTACCAGGGCCTGCAGACTGGCGTAGTCAACGGTGCCGAGAACCCGTACTCGAACATCTACAGCCAGAAGATGCACGAAGTGCAGAAGTACATCACCGAGTCCAACCATGGCCTGCTGGACTACATGCTGATCACCAACACCAAGTTCTGGGACGGTCTGCCGGCTGACGTACGCGACGAGCTGAACAAGATCATCGCCGAAGTCACCGTCGAGGTGAACAAGCAGGCTGACGCCCTCAACGAAGGCGACAAGCAGCGCATCATCGACGCTGGTACCACCGAGATCCTGACCCTGACTCCCGAGCAGCGCAACGAATGGCGTACCGCCATGCAGCCGGTATGGAAGAAGTTCGAAGGCGAAATCGGTGCCGACCTGATCAAGGCCGCCCAAGCCGCCAACCAGCAATAAGGCCGGAGAGCCGTAGGGTGGGCAGCGCACTGCAGCACTGACCCACCACGACGCCCGCGATGGGCGTCGTTCAATGTTGTAACCGGTGGGACGGCTTGCGTCCCACCCTACGCCCTTTCCATTCGGGAGAACCGACCATGAACGCCTTGCGGCGCGTCTGGGAGCACTTCGAGGAAGGCTTCATCGCTTTCCTCCTGGCGGCCATGACGCTGATCACTTTCGTCTACGTGATCCTCAACAACTTCTACACCCTATTCTATTGGCTGGGTGACACCTTCGGCGGTAACGAGACCCTGCTCGCTATCGGCGACTCCATTCTCGACATGGCCCAGGCGATGACCTGGAGCAATGCCCTGACCAAAGCCCTGTTCGGCTGGCTGATCTTCTTCGGCCTGGCCTACGGCGTGCGCACCGCCGGCCATATCGGCGTCGACGCACTGGTCAAGCTCGCCCCGCGCGGCGTACAGCGCGTTATCGGCGTGATCGCCTGCCTGTGCTGCCTGGGCTACGCCGGCCTGATCGCCATCGGCAGCTTCGACTGGGTTCGCACCCTGTTCATCGCCGGCATCGGCGCCGAAGACCTCGGCCATTACGGCGTGCAGCAATGGCACATCGGCATGATCGTGCCGTTCGGCTACACCATGGTGTTCATCCGCTTCCTGGAGATCCTCGTGCGCATCCTGCGCAACGAGCAGACCGGCCTCGGCCTGGCTGACGAAGCCGCCGATGCGCTGAAAATCAATGAGCACGAGGAGGCCAAATAATGACCGTTCTGTTCCTCTTCCTGCTGCTGTTCCTGCTGATGTTCATCGGCGTGCCGATCGCCGCGTCGCTCGGCCTGGCCGGCTCGATCACCATCATGCTGTTCAGCCCGGACTCGGTACGCTCGCTGGCGATCAAGCTGTTCGAGACTTCCGAGCACTACACCCTGTTGGCGATCCCGTTCTTCCTGCTCTCCGGCGCCTTCATGACCACCGGTGGCGTGGCACGTCGCCTGATCGACTTCGCCAACGCCTGCGTCGGTCACATTCGTGGCGGCCTGGCCATCGGTGCGGTACTGGCGTGCATGCTGTTCGCCGCTCTGTCCGGTTCTTCGCCGGCTACCGTAGCTGCAGTGGGCTCCATCGCCATCGCCGGCATGGTGCGTTCCGGTTACCCGCAGGCGTTCGGCGCCGGCATCGTCTGTAACGCCGGTACTCTGGGCATCCTGATTCCGCCGTCGATCGTGATGGTGGTGTACGCCGCCGCCACCGAGCAGTCGGTGGGCAAGCTGTTCATGGCTGGTGTGATCCCCGGCATTATGCTCGGCGTGGTGCTGATGGTGGCGATCTACATCGTCGCGCGCATTAAGAAGCTGCCGGCCCTGCCACGCGCCAGTTTCCGCGAGTGGCTGCGTTCCGCCCGCGAGGCGTTCTGGGGCCTGCTGCTGATGGTGATCATCCTCGGTGGTATCTACACCGGTATGTTCACCCCGACCGAGGCCGCAGCCGTGGCAGCGGTGTACGCCGGTTTCGTCGCCCTGTTCGTGTACAAGGACCTGAAGGTCCGCGACTGCCCGAAGGTGCTGCTGGAGTCCGGCAAGCTGACCATCATGCTGATGTTCATCATCGCCAACGCCATGCTCTTCGCCCATGTGCTGACCACCGAGCAGATCCCGCAGACCATCACCGCCTGGGTGGTCGAGCTGGGCCTGCAGCCGTGGCAGTTCCTGCTGGTGGTGAACATCGTGCTGCTGGTGGCCGGTGCCTTCATGGAGCCGTCGGCGATCATCCTGATCCTGGCACCGATCCTGTTCCCGATCGCCATGCAGCTGGGCATCGACCCGATCCACCTGGGCATCATCATGGTGGTGAACATGGAGATCGGTTTGATTACGCCGCCGGTGGGGCTGAACCTGTTCGTCACCTCGGCGGTGACCGGCATGCCATTGACGGCGGTGATCCGCGCGGCGATGCCGTGGCTGATGCTGCTGCTCAGCTTCCTGATGATCATCACCTACATCCCGGCCGTGTCCATGGCCCTGCCTAATATGCTCGGCCTGTAACCGTTCAAACCAACGCTGCTACTTCGGTACCCTGTGTACCCACTCCGCCCGGCCTCTGTGCCGGGCTTTTTTTGCACGTCAGGAAAGCGAAATGGTCGTAGGAAAAGAGTTGTCGCCATTTCCCGGCTCGACGGTGCGGACATAACTGCCCGGAGCCGGACATCCTGGCGTAAAGTCGCCGGCATATTCATCAAGGAACCGAGGCATGATCAGACGCAGCCTGAAATCCGTCGTCGCTACCTGGCTGACCGGCCTGCTGGCGCTTCTCCCGCTGGTGCTGACCCTGGCACTGCTCGCCTGGATATTCAGCCTGTTCAATCGCCTGGTCGGCCCTTCGACCCTGATCGGCCAATTGTTCGCGGCGCTCGGACAACCCTTTTCCAGCAACGGCTACATGGCCTATCTGCTCGGTAGCCTGGTGCTGCTGGCCAGCCTCTACCCGCTGGGCCTGGCCGTGCAACTGGGCCTGCGCCGTCCGCTGTCCTGGCTGCTCGACCGCACGCTACGACGCACCCCACTGATCGGCAACTTCTACAACCTGGCCGACCGTTTCGTGGGCCTGCTGGACAGGAGCAAGAACCCGGATATCACCACCATGGCCCCCGTCTGGTGTTTCTTCGGCGGCGATGGTGCAGCAGTGCTCGCTCTGCGCCCGAGTTCGGAAACCGTGGAGCTGGAAGGCCGCGCCTACTGCGCCATTCTCATTCCCACCGCACCGATCCCGGTGGGTGGCGGTTTGCTCTATGTGCCAGAGGAATGGATACGCCCTGCCGACATGGGCGTGGAGCAACTGACCAGCATCTACGTGTCCATGGGACTTACGCCACCCGGCAAACGCAACGCCGAGCAGTCGCCTCCGATGGTGATCAAACCTTAAAACCTGTTCACGATCTGCTGCGCGTCGGCCATGCTGCGTTGAAGCCAGCCTCGCGTGCGAGCCCAGTCAAAATGCTCATTTACAGCCCGTAAACTGCGCTTTTTCAACTGGCTTCGCTCTAGCTCGCGAGATGCTGAAAAGGCTCTTAAGCCAGCGGCAAGCTGGTGGTGGACTTGATCTCCGACAGCGCGACGATGGAGTTCACCTCCTGGATACCGGGAACCAATGACAGCTTCTCGAAGAAGAAGCGCTCATAAGCCTCGATATCACGCGTGACGATGCGCAGCATGAAGTCCACCGCGCCCATCAGCACATGGCACTCCAGTACCTCGGGAAATTCACGCATGGCCTCGGCGAACTCGGTCAGATTAGAGCGGCCGTGGGCGTTGAGTTTGACCTGGGCAAAGACTTGCGTATGCAGGCCGATGCGTTTGCGATCGAGCAGCGTCACCTGCTTGCGAATCACACCCTCCTCCTTGAGCCGCTGAATACGACGCCAGCAAGGCGACTGCGACAGGCCAATGCGCTCGGCTATCTCCGCAGTGGAGAGACCAGCATCTTCCTGTAGCAGGGCAAGAATGCGTTGGTCGTAAGCATCCAGCACGACGGACATAAAAAATCCCCAATACTCGATTAACAAGGCAAGTTTATCCATGAAACCTGGAATAGCCCAGAAAACCAGGCAGAACTTTTGCCGAACTAAGGCGGAAACTTAAGCAAAACCTGCCCGAGCTTCCGCCATGCCAGATACCACCCCGTTTCCGTCCGCCCATAACCGCCGCGATCCCTGGCAGGATCGTGGCGATGCCTGTGTCGAATACCAGCTGCGCACCGACGCCGAAGCCGACGTGATGTGCCGCCTGCTGGGGCTGTTCGCCCAATTGCAGTTATTACCTGAGGCCTTGCACATGGAACGCCTGCAGGATGATCTGCACATCAGCCTGCGCCTACCCGGCATCTCACTGCATCGCGCTGGCGTGCTTGCGCAAAAACTGCGCGGCCTGGTGTGTGTATGGGAGGTGTCCTGGCAGCATCTGGATCACAGCCTGGTAACTGAGGTGGCCTGAAGCGGGCATTCGATCACGCCAGACACTTCGCCCTCACGCAGCTTTTCGGGCATCCTAGCTCGGCTCAAAGGTCGTTGAAAAACGACCTGCTACCCTTGTTTAGGCCGACCCGAGGAGCCCGCATGTCCGCCTTCACCGCTACCGCCCCTGACCGTGTACTGGATCTTGGCGACCTGCTGCGCGAGCTGGTGGCCCAAGGCCGGGTCGAGCAGGAGGTGGCCGAGCAGTGCCTGGCGATTCGTCGCAGCTCGCTGAACAACGCCCAGCACCCTCTTGAGTTTCTCGCCGCGCAACAGGTCGACGACTTGTCTCGACCGGGCAAGAAGCTCGATCTGGAAAGCCTCACGGTCTGGCTGGCCAACTTCGCCGGCCAACCCTACCTGCGCATCGACCCGCTGAAAATCGACGTACCGGCCATCACCCCGCTGATGTCCTACGCCTTCGCCCAGCGCCACAAGATTCTCGCCGTGGCAGTGGACAGCGAGAGCGTGACCATCGCCAGCAGCCAGCCGCTTGTGCACAGCTGGGAAGCCAACCTGGTCCACGTACTCAAGCGCCCGATCAAGCGCGTGGTGGCCAACCCCAGCGATATCCAGCGCTTCACCACCGAGTTTTATCGTCTGGCGCGTTCGGTCAGCGGCGCCAATGCCACCGATCAAAAGGTCAGCGGTGTCGGCAACTTCGAACAATTGCTCAGCCTCGGCGCCCAGGACCAAGAGCCGGATGCCAACGACGCGCACATCGTCAACATCGTCGACTGGCTGTTCCAGTACGCCTTCCAGCAGCGCGCCAGCGATATCCACATCGAACCGCGCAGGGAACAGGGGACGGTGCGCTTTCGCATCGACGGCGTATTGCACACCGTCTACCAGTTCCCCGCGCAGGTCACCATGGCGGTAGTCAGCCGCCTGAAGAACCTCGGCCGCATGAACATCGCCGAGAAGCGCAAACCGCAGGATGGCCGGGTCAAGACCAAGACCCCGGACGGCGGCGAGGTAGAGCTGCGTCTTTCCACGCTGCCGACAGCCTTCGGCGAGAAGATGGTGATGCGTATCTTCGACCCGGAAGTGCTGCTGAAGAGCCCGGATCAGCTTGGTTTCTCCCCCGAAGACCTGCGCCGCTGGGCGAGCATGACCAGTCAGCCCAATGGCATCATCCTGGTCACCGGCCCCACCGGCTCAGGCAAGACCACCACGCTCTACACCACACTCAAGCAACTGGCGACGCCGGAAGTGAACGTGTGCACCATCGAAGACCCCATCGAGATGATCGAAGGCGCCTTCAACCAGATGCAGGTGCAGCACAATATCGACCTGAATTTCGCCAGCGGCGTGCGTGCACTGATGCGTCAGGACCCGGATATCATCATGGTCGGCGAGATACGTGATCTGGAAACAGCGGAAATGGCCATCCAGGCTGCGCTGACTGGCCACCTGGTGCTCTCCACCCTGCACACCAACGACGCCCCCAGCGCCATCACCCGCCTGCTCGAACTGGGCGTGCCGCATTACCTGCTCAAGGCCACCATTCTTGGCGTCATGGCCCAGCGCCTGGTGCGCACCCTGTGCCCGCACTGCAAGGCGCCGGTACAACTGGACGAAGATACCTGGAACGGCCTGACGCGCCCCTGGAGCTCACCGCTGCCGACTCAGGCGCACCACGCAGTCGGTTGCCTGGAATGCCGCGAAACCGGCTATCGTGGCCGGGCCGGCGTCTACGAGATCATGCTCATCAACGACGCGATCAAGCCACTGATCAGCGCCGACACAGACCTTACACTGCTACGCCGGGCCGCATTCAAGGACGGTATGCGCAGCCTGCGCCTGTCCGGTGCGCAGAAGGTTGCCGCGGGGCTGACCACTATCGAAGAAGTGCTGCGCGTCACTCCACAGAGCGAACAGCGCTAACGCTCGCACAGTGGAGATAGCGGCCTGCTTTCATCTGCGGGTGCCAGGCGAATAGGTACTGACCATCCTTGAGCTGATCCACCAGCACCCGAATCACCTCCTGCTGCACCGCAGGACAGCCCAGGCTACGCCCCATGCGCCCGTGTTTCTCGGCCCAGGCCGGCGCCACGTAATCAGCACCATGGATCACCAGCGCCCGGGCTCGCGCCTCATCGTTGAAACCGGGCTCCAGGCCATCGAGACGCAACGAGTGACCGTGCCGCCCCGTGTAGCTTTCGGCACCGCGAAACAGGCCGAGACTGGACTGATGGCTGCCGGGCAGATTGGAGAAGCGCTCGGCGAACAACTCGCCGGACTGACGACCATGGGCTACGAATTCACGCTGCAGCAGGCGCCTTTGCGCCAGATCGAAGACCCACATGCGCCGCTCCAGCGACGAGCGAGAGTAATCGATGACCGCCAGCCTCCTGGCCTTGCCGATCCCACCGCGCTCGGCACATCGCAGCGCCTGCAGCGCCTCCTGCAACGCACGCACCTCTAACTGCGGCGCTGCGCGTTGCAATACATCAAGCTGCCCGTCAGCCGCCGCGTACTGGCCCAGCACAATGGCAAGCAAAAACGCACTCGTCAGACGCCTGAATATGCCCAAGTTCACACCCATTGCCCGGCATCTGCCCACCTTGCGAAGGGGTCGGCGGCAGAGCGCGGGCCGCTGTGCTTAGATTGATGAATCTGGTAATGGAGTCTAAGCGATGCACACCGAAGGGCGATCAGCACACTGTCTGACTACAGGTAGCCGCGTCTTCTCATGATCACCTACCTGCAACATCTGTCGTTCTGGGATTGGCTGGCACTGGCCACCTTGCTACTGATTCTCGAGGTGTTCGGCGCTGGCGGCTATCTGCTGTGGATAGGCCTGGTGGCGGTCGGCATCGGCGCGCTGTCGTACCTCTTTCCCGATCTGTCCTGGGCCTGGCAGCTTCTATTGTTCGCTGCCCTGGCGGCGACCTCGGCGCTGCTCTGGCGGCGCCATCAACATCGCGCGCGCCGACTGCAAAGTTGACCAGCGTGGCAACCGGCCATCGCCTGCAAGGAACCACAAGCGGCCAATACGACTCCTAGGATAGGAACCACCTACAGGAGTTTCATCATGCGTGTAACGAGCCGTGCCGCACTGGCGTTCAGTGCCTGCCTGATCGCCCAGACAGCAGCAGCCGATGGCATGCTGCGCGATATTCTGTCCTCGGGCGCCACCACCGCCTCGACCTACCTGACCTTCAAGGATCGCAAGCTGGTCGCGGCGGCCGAAGAAGATGCCAGCAGCTTCGTCGCCAGTAACGGCGAAATTCGTGGGCCGCATCTGGAGGCCGCGATGCAGCAGTTGCGCAGCGCCAATCCGCAGCTGCAGAACGCCGACGATATGGCACTGGCCAGCGCCATTCTTGCGGCATCGGCTAACACGAGCGAGAACGTGGCGAGCGCAGAATGAAAAAAGCCCGCATCTTTCGATGCGGGCTTTTTCGTTACAACGCAGGCGGGGAGTGAAGTCCCCGCCAATACCGACTTAGAGCAGCGGCAGGGTGTAGCTGACGATCAGACGGTTCTGGTCGACGTCGGTTGCGGCGTTGCCACGCAGCACGCCGTAACGCCAGCCCAGACCCAGACCTTTCAGGGCGCCGTCCTGGAACACATAGTCCAGAGCGACGTCACGCTCCCACTCTTTGGCCTCTGTACCATCGGCACGCTGAACGTTGGTGCCCTTCAGGTAGGCAACCGAAGCTTTCAGACCCGGGACGCCGAGACCAGCGAAATCGTAGGTGTACTGACCGAAGGTGGTGCGCTCACCAGCACGGGTGAAGCTATGGGCCAGACGGTCGGTCAACAGATACACGCTGGCGCCTGCGGAACCTTCGATACCGCCCTGGTTCAGCTGTACGAAGTTGCTGTCCTCGGAAACACGCTGATAACCCAGCATGATCGCGTGGCTCTGCAGGGTGTAGGTGAAGGCTGCGCTCCAGGTGTTGTTATCGATCTCACCGGTGCCGTCACCGAAAGTTCTGTTGGCAGAATAGCCACCAGCACGGCCGGCAGCACTGCCGTTCTTGCCGTCGGAAGTCGTGCGGAAGTAACGCAGATCAGTCTTCAGGCTGCCCTCACCCAGCGCCAGGTTGTGGCCCAGGCCGGCGAAGTGCTGCTTGTAGTAGTCTTCAAGGTTGGCGTAGTAGTACTGCGCAGTCAGATCCTTGTTGATCTTCCAGTCACCACCACCGAAGTAGAACTTGTTGGAGGCCTGGCTGCCGCCATCCACGGCCAGACCGGTGCTGTTGCTCGACGCACGGCCTACGGCGTGCTCGATCTGGCCAGCGGTCAGAGTCAGGTTGTCGATTTCGTTGGAGGTGATCATGCCACCTTCGAACATCTGCGGCAGCAGGCGACCGTCGTTGGAGGTGAGGATCGGCAGTTTCGGCATCAGGGTACCGATGCGAGCCTCGGTCTTGGAGAAACGAACCTTACCGGTCAGGCCACCCTTGCTGAACTCGTCGACTGCGCTGCCGTCGCTTTCCAGCGGGAACAGAGCGCCCGGAGTGCGGTCACGACCAGTTTTGGTTGCACGACCACCACCGTCCAGACGCACACCCAGCATGCCAACCGCGTCAACACCAAAGCCCACGGTACCTTCGGTAAAACCGGAGGTGTAGTTGAGAATGAAGCCCTGACCCCATTCACGAGCGGCACCATTGTTGTCAGCAGTGTTCTTGACATCGTTGTCGAAGTAGAAGTTGCGCATGGTCACGCTGGCCTTGCTGTCACCGATGAAATCGGCAAAGGCTACTTGGCTCAGGCCCAGGGTGCTGGCGGCTACGGCCAGTGCCAGGGAGGTCTTTCTCATTATGTTTCTCTCCAGTGTGTTTAAGGTGACGCATCGTCCGGCGCAGACTTCGGCACGAAGAGGCAGGCCGGAACGAATGGGGCATACGCGCACGCGAGCCAGGACACGGCTAAGCCGGGCTCGAACAGGGCGCGTGAAAACTCAGGAAGAACGGAACAACGGCGAACGCAGTGAGGCGGCCGAAATGAGGAGGGCAGAGTGATGCATGGTGAGTACTCTCTCGTCGTTGTTATTTTGCGCCGACATCCTGCCGGCATCTGGCGAGGCCTATGCAGATAGCGCGCCAGCTCCTCCGAACGGGCACACAAGGCTTCTAGAACAGTAGGTTACAGTTTTTCTGCAGAGGCGTGACCGGTCAGTGACAACTCTCTATAGGCAATTTTCCGCCGACCACACCCCTCTCTCAGGCGGAAAATCGCCAATGGCTATCCGAGCACGATCTGGTTCTTGCCTTGCCGCTTGGCCAGGTACATCGACGCGTCGGCGCGCGCATAAAGAGCATCGAGACTGACATCGGTTGCCAGCAGGCTGGTCAGGCCCTGGCTGACGGTGATGCCAAAGCTGGAGCCCTCATGCTGAAAGCTGAGGCGTTGCACCTCGCGCTGAAGTCTTTCGGCCACCTGCAAGGCCACGTCCTGCTCGCACCCTGGGAACAAAGCGGCGAACTCTTCCCCGCCGATACGCCCGAACAGATCGCCGCGACGCAAGGCATTGCTGCCGCATTGAGCCAGGCGACGTAACACCTCATCGCCGATCTGGTGGCCGTACTGGTCATTGATCTTCTTGAAGTCATCAAGATCGAGTAGCAGGAAGGCCAGCGGGCTGCCGAACTTGCGCGCATGCTCGAACTCGCGACGGGCACACTCGAAGAAGTGCCTACGGTTACTGCTCTGGGTCAGCACGTCGGTCGTGGCCAGACGATGCAGCTCGCCCTCCAGCCGTTTCTTCTCGGTGATGTCTTCGGCAATACCAACGATCACCCTGCCCGGCTCCGCACCCGGTCTGGGGCTTACGAAGCACTTGTCACTGAGCCAGCGCAGTTGGCCATCAGCGCGAATGATGCGGTACTCGCGCGACTCCACGGCTCCGGTTTCCAGCACCTTGGCCAGGCTTTCGGCGGCGTAATCGAGATCATCCGGATAGATGCTGTTGCGCCACTCGCCATAATCGGCCAGCAACAACGCGGCAGAGCGTCCAAAGATACGCTCATAGGCCGGACTGACGTAGATCATCCGCTGTTCGTTCCAGTCGAAGGCCCAGAGCACCGCGTTGACGCTACCCAGCAGGCTGCTGAACAGCTGCTCGCGCTCACCCAGGCGTTCCACTTCAGCCCGACTGTGCAGCAGAGCCAGGGTCAGTTCTTCCAACTCGGAAACAGCGTTGCCTTGATCGTCCATTACAGCGGCCATCCCGCCTCGCCTCGCATTGAATTGAGCATAGTGCGAGCCGTTGGACAAACACAAAGGCCCGCCAGTTCGGCGGGCCTTCGATGAGAGCGAACGGAGATCAGGCTGTCGCGGCGGAGGGGCGTAGCGAGTAGGTCTTGAGCTGCTCGGCGAACTCTCGCAGCGACTGGATGCCACTGGCCTCGGCTTCGTGCACCCACTGCTTCATGGCCTCGAGCATGTCGTGGCCATTACTGCTGGTCTTGACCCAGATCTGCTGCAGCGCCAGGCGCTTCTCGTAGATCACCTTGAGCGCCTGGCTCTGCGCCAGCATGTCGGCAATGCGTGCATGATGCTGCTCTTCCAGCAGGCTTGGCTCACGCGACAGCAGACGTTTGGCACGGCTGAACAGGTGACGAACGGATTCGTCGGCCTTGGCTACTTCCTGCTTGACCAGCGGCGCAATCACCAACTTGCGATACTGCGCCATGATCTGGAAACGGTTGTTGAGAATGGCCATGGCGGTGTCCATGTCCAGGTGGCCCTTGCCCTCGACACGATGGGCGATGGGCGCCACGCGCTGCACCTTGGCCAGGCCAAGGAAGCTGAACAGCTTGATCCAGGCCCAGCCCATGTCGAATTCCCACTTCTTCACCGACAACTTGGCGCTGTTTGGATAGGTATGGTGGTTGTTGTGCAGTTCTTCGCCACCGATGATGATGCCCCACGGCACCAGGTTGGTAGCGGCATCGCGGCATTCGAAGTTGCGATAGCCGACGGCATGGCCCAGGCCGTTGATCACGCCGGCCGCCCAGAACGGAATCCACATCATCTGGATCGCCCAGACGGTCATACCGAGCACGCCGAACAGAGCCAGGTCGATGATCGCCATCAGGGTCACGCCGCCAATCGGGTAGCGGCTGTAGACATTGCGCTCGATCCAGTCATCCGGGCAGTTCTTGCCGTAGATACGCAGCGTTTCCTGGTTCTTCGCCTCTTCCTGATAGAGTTCTGCACCTTTGCGCAGCACGGTGCTCAGCCCTTTGATGACCGGGCTATGCGGGTCATCGACGGTTTCGCACTTGGCGTGATGCTTACGGTGAATCGCGGTCCACTCGCGGGTGTTCTGGCCCGTGGTCAGCCACAGCCAGAAACGGAAGAAATGCTTGAGCGCAGGGTGCAGTTCCAGTGCCCGGTGCGCGGAGTAGCGGTGCAGATAGACGGTGACGCTGACGATGGTCACATGTGTCATCAGCAGGGTCGCAGCCACCAGCTGCCAGACCGACAGGTCGAGTAAACCGTTGTACCACATAGGCGGTGTTGCCTCTTGATAGGGAAACGCGGTTGTCCTACAAGGACGAACCAGATCACATTATCCCTGACCCATGCCAGAAAACCAGTTGGTCTTTTAGATAAGAATGTTTCAGACCCAGCCCATCTATACTGCCCAACATTTCCAGGGAGCTTAGCCGCCCACTCATGCTTATCGACACCGCCGCCTTGCGACTGACCCTGGGCTACCTGCTATTGGCTGGTCTATGGATTCTTCTCAGCGATCAGCTACTCGCGGCTCTGGGGCTCTCCGTGGCGCAGCAGGAGCGCCTGCAGTCACTCAAGGGCCTGTTCTTCGTCGCACTCACCAGTTCGCTTCTGTATCTCGTACTGCACCGCCATGCCCGGCAGTATCGCAGCGCGCGCCTGCAACTGGCAGGCAATGAGGAACGTCTGCGCCTGGCGCTGGACGCCACACGCGACGGACTGTGGGACTGGGACGTGTCGAGCCGACGCGTGTTCTTTTCCGAAGGCTACGCCAAGCTGCTCGGGCTGACCCCGCAGACGCTTGGTGACACCCGCGAGGCCTGGGCCGAACGCCTGCATCCGGATGACCAGGAGCGCGCACTGCATGCGCTCAATGCCGAGTTCGGCGAGCAGCATTACGAGAATGTCTATCGCCTGCGCCATGCCGATGGCAGCTATCGCTGGATTCATTCGCGTGGCCGCCTGCTGCGTGACGAGAAAGGCCAACCACAACGCTTCATCGGTATCGCCAGCGACATCACCCGGCAGCGTGCCATCGACGACAGCCTGCGCCAGGCCGCAGCCGTGTTCGATGCCACCCAGGAAGGCGTTCTGGTCACCGATGCCAAGCAATGCATCGTTCACGTCAATCCGGCCTTCAGCCGTATCACCGGCTACAGCAGCGAAGAGATTCTCGGTCAGCACCCCACGTTGCTCAAATCGGGTCGCCACGACGCTGCCTTCTATCACAGCCTGTGGCATGCCCTGGAGAATCGCGGTGCCTGGAGCGGCGAGGTGTGGAACCGGCGCAAGAGCGGCGAAATCTACCCACAGTGGCAATGCATCCGCGTGATCCATGACGAGCAGGGGCGTGTCAGCCATTACGTCGCGGTGTTCTCCGACATCACCGCACTCAAGCGTTCGCAGCGTGAGCTGGATTACCTGGCGCACCACGATCCACTGAGCAACCTGCCCAACCGCCTGCTGTTCACAGAACGCGTCGCCCACGCACTGGAGCGCAGCACGCTCGAGGAGCTGCGTGGCGCAGTCCTGCTGATCGACCTCGATCACTTCAAGCACATCAACGAAAGCCTGGGTCACAACGTCGGCGACCTGCTGCTCAAGGGTGTCGGCGAACGCCTGCAGCAGGATTTGCCCAGTGGCAGTACCCTGGCCCGGCTGGGCGGTGACGAGTTCGGCCTGCTCAGCGAGAACTGCGCCGAAGCCGCGCAGGCAGCCGAACTGGCACAGCGCCTGTTGCGCAGCCTGGAGCCCCCTTTTCGTCTCGACGGCCACGAGCTCTACATCGGCGCCAGCATCGGCATCAGCCTGTTCCCCGAAGATGCCGACAGTGTCGAGCAAATACTGCGCAATGCCGACTCGGCGCTGTTCAAGGCCAAGAGCAGCGGCCGCGAGGGCTATGCCTTCTATGTGCAGGAACTGACCGACTACGCCCGCCAGCGCGTGGAGCTCGCCAGCAGCCTGCGCCATGCCCTGGACAATCAGGAGCTGCGTGTCTACTACCAGCCGCTGCACGACCTGCGTGATGGTCGCCAGGTTGGCATGGAAGCGCTGGTACGCTGGCAACATCCGCAACGCGGACTGATCCCTCCTGGCGAGTTCATTCCGATTGCCGAAGACAACGGCATGATCGGCGTTATCGACGCCTGGGTGCTGGAACAGGCCTGCCGCCAGATGGTGCGCTGGAATGCCGAAGAGCATGCGTTGAGTTTCGTCGCGGTGAACGTCTCCAGCCGCCTGTTCAGCCGCGGTGAGCTCGACCTGAAGGTCGCCAGCGTGCTCGCCGAAACCGGACTGCCGCCCGAGCAACTGGAGCTGGAAGTGACCGAAAGCGCGATCATGGAAGACCCTGACGCCGCCCTGAAGCTGCTCACCAGCCTGCGGGCACTGGGCGTACGCCTGGCGATCGATGACTTCGGCACCGGCTACAGTTCGCTGGCGCGCCTCAAACGCCTGCCGGTGGACAAGCTCAAGCTCGACCAGAGTTTCGTGCGCGGCCTGCCCGACGACCCCGAGGACGCCGCCATCGCCCGTGCGGTGATCGCGCTGGGCAAGAGCCTGGGTCTGAAGGTCCTCGCGGAGGGCATCGAACAACCGGCTCAGGCCGACTTCCTGCGTGAGCTAGGCTGCAATTATGGCCAGGGCTATCACTTCGGCCACCCGCAGCCGGTACCAACTGCCTCCGTCGACACGCCACTCAACGAAGCGAAAAGTAGCCAGTCCAGCACGAGGAGCTGAACATGCGCGTGCTGATACTCGAAGACGATCCTTGGATCGCCGATCTGCTCAAGCAGATCGTACTTAGCCTGCGCCCCGGCGCTCGAGTTGACTGCCAGGCACGCGTGGCGGACGCCATTTCGGCCTGGCAACGGGAGCCGGCTCAGTTGGTGATCGCCGACTGGAGCCTGCCGGACGGTAGCGGCACTCTGCTGCTGCAGGCCGTACGCAGCCAGGATCGCGAGGTGCCGCTGGTGATGATCACCGCCCGAGCGGATCGCAACAGCGTGCTCGAGGTACGCCCGCTGGGGATCAATGCTTTCATCAGCAAGCCCTTCCAGGTTCCCAAGGTCCTGGAGTGCCTGCAGCGGCTGCTGCCCGAGGCACCCGCCCCCACTGCAGCACCACCAGGCGAAGAACAAGATTTTCTTCAGCACCTGGGCGCATTGCGCGACGAGGACATCGATCTGCCGCTGCGCGATGATCTCCGCCAGCAACTGCTCGCCATCACCGAAGCATCCACCAGCCTGCAGCAGCTAGGCGACCTCTGGCAGCAGGATCCGGCTGTGCAGGCGCGGCTGGTTGCAGCCGCTAACAACCCGCTCTACAACAACACAGGACAGCCCTGCAGCAGCCTGGCCGACGCGGTTCGCCGACTGGGTGCGGCCACCGCGCTGAACCTTGTCCAGGGCTTGGCGCTACGACCACTGGCCAGCCTGCAGGACGCAGACCTGAAAGCCCTTGGCGAGAGTCTGCTGCAAACGCAATTGACCTTGCGCCTGAGGGTCGCGGAACTGGCCAAGGCCTGCCAACTGGACCCGGCGCCACTGCAATGCGCGGCCATGCTGCAACGCATGGGTGAGCTGGCCGTGCTGCAACAGGCGCAGAGCTGGCGCCAACGCGGCCTCGAGCTGCACGAGGGCCATCTGCAACAAGCTCTGCACCAGTACAGCAGCGAGCTGGCCAACCGCCTCAAGGTGCATTGGCGTCTACCCATTGGCCTGCGGGAGTTGATCGGTGCCTGTTATGGCCTGGCGCCCGGCAACGCGCGCCGGGAGCCCATCCTCATGCGTCTGGCCACGGTCGAAATGCACAGTGCCGATAGCCAGCAAGTGCAGCGCTTGCGCCGCCTGGCCGGGCTGACCTGAGGTACGTCCGATGAACATGCCGAGGCTGGTTAGGCGCGGGTTCGGCCGCTGGAGCGCCAGCCCGCGGGATGCTGGCCGCAGAATCGTCATTGGCGGCAGTTTATGCCTGGCGCTGTTCTTCGCCTTTCTCGGGAGCCGTGCGCTGAACGAGCGCGAAGCCCTCTGGCAATTGCAGATGGGCAAACAGGCGGAGATTCAGCGTCTGGCGCTGAACAGCACTCAACATGGGCTGCAGGAACGCACGCAACTGCTGGCTGAAACCATCGCCGCCGACGCCTGGGTGACGGAGTTGGTGCGCCAGGCCCATGCCCTGCCGGCGAGTGATCATGAAAGCCTGGCCAGCATCCGCAGCCAGCTCTACACCCGTCTGGCGCCACGCTGGCGCAATCTGCAAGCGCATCAACCGTTTCGCCTGTACGTACACCTGGCGCCTGACGTCAGGGTGCTGCTGCGCGTGCACGAGCCCGAGCACTTCGGCGATCTGCAGATCGGCTGGCGCCCCATGGTCCGGGAAGCGCTGCGCAGCGCCAGAAGCCAGGCCGGCCTGGGCCTGAGCCGGGGCAGCATCGGCATGCGAGCGATCGCCCCGCTACTGGCTGACGGAGCCAACGGGCCCGTTCAGGTAGGGGCCATCGAAGTGGCCATGGGCGTGCTCGAAGACCTCGCGCAACTGGACCGGGAGTTCGACAGCGGCGTCGCCCTGCTGCTGCGCGAGGATTTGCTGCTAAGTTCGGACAGTGGCGAAGAGCTGCGCGGCCTCGCCGGTGAGAGCCAGCGCTGGCAAATGATGGGCCATTCGCGGCCACAGGTGCTGGCCTGGCAACAACAGCAAAGCCTGCCCGCACCAGCAGCGGGCGATAGCGTACGCCTGCTGGGCGACGGCGAACGCCATTATCTGCTCAACCAGGTCGCGCTACGCAGCTACCAGGAACTTCATGCGCCCAGTCAAGGGCCATTGGCGGTCGCGCTGATCTGGCACGACATCAGCGATCAGTACAATGTGCACCAGCGCGACAAGCGCTGGCTGGTGATCAAGTGGCTGCTCGCCTGGTGCGGCGCCGAAGCACTGCTGCTGGGCCTGCTGCGCAGCACTCGGCGCAGCACCCAACGCCTGATGCAGCGTCAACAGGCAGCGCTACGCGCGCTCAATGAAATTGCCGCGCTGCCCAGCCTGACCCGCACCGAGCAATTGCGCCAGGCTCTGCGCCTGGGCGCCGATCACTTCCGCATGCCGCTGGGCATCATCAGTCGCATCGAAGGCGAGCAGTACCAGGTGCTGGTGCAGGTGTCGCCCGAGGGCACGCTGCGCGACGGCCAGCAGTTCGAGTTGGGCGATACCTACTGCAGCCTGGCGCTGCAACAGGACGAGGCGCTTGCCATCACCCACATGGCCGATTCGACTCACCGCGGCCACCCCTGCTACGGCCAGTTCGCCCTGGAAAGCTACATCGGTACCGTGGTCCGGGTCGGCGGCAAGCCCTTCGGTACGCTGGCTTTCGCCAACCGCGAACCGCGCAAGCGCCCCTTCGATGAAGCCGACCGCGACTTTCTCGGCCTGTTCGCCCGCTGGGTCGGCGCCATGCTGGAACGTCAGCAGCAGGAGCACGCCGTACGTTCCGCCCGCGCCTACCTGCAGGCGGTGCTGGATTCCGCCACCGGCGTTTCGATCATCGCCTCCGACAGCACCGGCACCATCACACTGTTCAATTCCGGCGCTGAGCGCCTGCTCGGCTACCGCGCCGAGGAGATGGTCGGCCTTCGCACTCCGGCGGTCATTCATCTGGAGGAGGAAGTCCAGGCGCGTGCCGCTGAACTGAGCGCGACGGCAGGCCGGCCAGTGGAGGGTTTTGAAATATTCGTGCACAACGCCCGTGGCGGCGAGCCGGAAACCCGCCAGTGGACCTATCGCCACAAGGACGGCAGCCTGCGCCAGGTCAACCTCACCGTCAGTGCCATGTTCGACGAGGGCGGCCAGATCACCGGATTCCTCGGCATCGCCAGCGATATCAGCGAGCTGCTGCAGACCACCCGCGCCCTGCAGAAGAGCGAGAGTCGCTTCCGCGGCCTGGTAGCGAACCTGCCGGGCGTGGTTTATCGCTGCGCCGACGACGCGCAGCGCAGCATGCGTTACGTCAGTGACGAGATCGCCAACCTCTGCGGCTACCCCGCCAGCGATTTCATCGACAACCACGTACGCAGTTACTCCAGCATCGTTCACCCTGACGACCTGCCCAGCACCCAGCGCGCCAGCGAGGCGATCAAGCGCCAGGAAAGCTTCGAGCTGACCTATCGCCTGCGCCATGCCGAGGGACATAACGTCTGGGTTCGCGAGAAAGGCCGCGCCGAATACGACAGCCATGGCCGGCTGCTGTGGATCGACGGTTTCATCTGGGATGTCAGCGAACGCCAGGCCATCGAAGAAGAACTGCGCCTGAGCCAGCAGCGTTTTCTCAACGCCTTCAACACTGCCCCTCAAGGTATGGCCCTGGTTGGGCCGGACGGCCGCTGGCTGGAAGTCAACGCCGAGCTGTGCCGTATGCTCGGCTACAGCCGCGAGGAACTGCAGGCACGAACCTATCAAGAGGTCACCCATCCGGACGATCTGGACGCCGATCAGCAGAACGTGGCGAACCTGCTGGCCGGGCGGATCAGTGCCTACCAGATGGAGAAGCGCTACCTGGACAAGCAGGGGCGCACACTCTGGGTCCTGCTCAGCGTATCGCTGGTGCGTGACGGCGAAGGACAACCGGTGCATTTCGTCTCGCAGGTCCAGGCCTTCAGCGACCGCGTCGCCGCCGAGCGAGCGGTGCGCGAGCGCGAACACTACCTCAGTACCCTGCTCGACAACGTGGTCGATGCCATCGTTTCCATCGACGAGCAAGGCCGCATCGAGACCTTCAATCATGCCGCCGAGAAGATATTCGGCTATCTGCAGGACGAGGTCGCCGGCCAGAACATCACTCAGCTGATTCCGGACTTGGCCGGTGAGGTGCGACAAGGCTGCGCCCTCGATGAGTTCGGTGAAATGGACGGTGTGCGCCAGAACGGCGAACGCTTCCCCATGGAGCTGGCGATGTCGCAGATCAGCCACCAGGGCCAGCGCCGCTTCATCACGGTGATCCGCGACATTACCGAGCGCAAGCGCATCGAGCAGATGAAGAACGAATTCGTCTCCACCGTCAGCCATGAACTGCGTACCCCGCTCACCGCCATCGCCGGCTCGCTTGGCCTGATCAACGGCGGCGCCCTCGGCGAAGTGCCGCAGGCCATGCGCCAGATGCTGGCGATTGCCCACAGCAACAGCCTGCGCCTCAGCGCGCTGATCAACGACCTGCTGGACATGGAGAAACTGGTCGCCGGCAAGATGCAGTTCGACCTGCAGGCGCGCCTGATGCAGCCGCTGCTGGAACAGGCGCTGCTGCACAACCAGCCCTATGCCGAACAACATCAGGTCGAGTTGCGCCTGCAGGTCGAAGACGACGCCCTGGTAAACGTCGACACCCAGCGCCTGGCCCAGGTAATGGCCAATCTACTGTCCAACGCCGCCAAGTTCTCGCCCTCCGGCGGCAACGTCGTGGTGTGCCTGCAGACGCTGGGCGAAGCACTGCGCGTCAGTGTGTCGGACAACGGCCCCGGCATACCGGAAGCCTTCAAGTCGCGCATCTTCAGCAAGTTCTCCCAGGCCGACTCCGGCGACACCCGCCAGCAGGGTGGCACCGGCCTGGGACTGGCCATCTGCAAGGAAATCATCGAACGCATGGGCGGACACATCGGCTTCGACTCGTCCCCCGGCCAGGGTGCTACCTTCTGGTTCGAACTACCGATCACAGGGAGCGCGTCATGAGCCAAGCCCCGATTCCCGCCAACGAGCAGGAGCGCCTGGCGGCCCTGCGCGCTCTGGAACTGCTCGACAGCCCGGCCGAAGCGATGTTCGACCACATCACCGCGCTGGCCGCGCAGATCTGCGAAACCCCTATCGCCCTGATTTCGCTGATCGACGCCCAGCGCCAGTGGTTCAAGAGCCGAGTCGGCCTGGATGTCGCGCAGACCGAGCGCGAACTGGCCTTCTGCGCTCATGCGGTGCATGCCGACGCCTGGCTGGAAGTGAGCAACGCCCTGGACGATGCGCGCTTTCGCGACAACCCGCTGGTCACCTCGGAGCCGCATATCCGCTTCTACGCCGGTGTGCCGCTACACGACGGCAAAGGCCTGGCGCTCGGTACCCTGTGCGTGATCGACCGCCAGCCGCGCCAGCTCGACGACCACCAACGCACCCAGTTGCAGCACCTGGCACAACTGACAGGAGAACTATTCGAGCTGCGCCTGCAGGCACGTCGGCAGGCCGAACAAAGCGCCATGCACCAGGCCATGCTGGACAATGCCGGCAGCGCAGTGCTGGTGCTCGACCCACAGGGTCGCGTACTGCGCGGCAACCCCGAAGCGCAACAGTTGCTGGATTATCCACCCGACGATCTGGAAGGGCAGTACCTGCCACGACTGCTGCTTGAAGCAGGCCAATTCGAACGCCTGTGCGCGGCCTCCAACGCCGGGCCGCAGAGCACCGAAGGGCAGATGCGCGCCCGCAATGGAAAGAGCCTGCCGGTGCGCCTGAACCTTTCGCCGATCCGTGCGGCGGGCCAGCCGCTGCAGGGCTATCTGCTGGTAGCCAACGACCTCAGCCAGCGCGAGGAAGCGCGCCAGCGCCTGCAGCGCATCGCCGCGCAATTGCCCGGCATGGTCTATCAGTATCTGCTGCGCGCCGATGGCAGCAGCTGCTTTCCCTATGCCAGCGCCGGCATCCATGACATCTATGGCTGCAGCCCCGAAGAGGCCTGCGAAGACGCGCAACCGATCTTCGCCCGCCTGCACCCGGACGACGCCCCCGCAGTGCGCAGCGACATCGCCCGCTCGGCGGCGAGCCTGGCCACCTGGCAGCAGGAGTTCCGCGTACTGCATCCACAACGCGGGCTGATCTGGGTCGAGGGCCATGCCGCGCCGCAGCGTCTGCCCGATGGCGATACCCTGTGGCACGGTTTCATCAGCGATATCAGCGAGCGCAAGCGCGGCGAGCAGCTGCAGAACGAGTTCGTCTCCACCGTCAGCCACGAACTGCGCACCCCACTCACGGCCATCGCCGGCTCGCTCGGGCTGATCAACGGCGGCGCCCTCGGCGAGGTGCCGCAGGCCATGCGCCAGATGCTGGAGATCGCCCAGAGCAACAGCCAGCGCCTGCGCCATCTGATCGACGATCTGCTGGACATGGACAAGCTGGTCGCCGGCAAGATGAATTTCGATCTGCAGCCGCTGGACTTGCGCCCACTGCTGCAACAGGCGCTGCGCAACAACCAGCCCTATGCCGAGCGCCACCAGGTGCAACTGCAGCTGTTGGCAAGTGCCGACTGTCAGGTCATGGCCGACGCCCAGCGCCTGGAACAGGTACTGGCCAACCTGCTGTCCAATGCCGCCAAGTTTTCCGCAGCAGGGCAAACCGTCGAGCTGGCAGCTGGATTCGCGGAGGGCTGGGTGCGCATCAGCGTGCGCGACTACGGCCAAGGCATCGCCGAGGACTTCAAACCACGTATCTTTAGCAAGTTCGCCCAGGCCGATGCCGGCGACACGCGCCGCCAGGGTGGCACCGGCCTCGGCCTGGCGATCAGCAAGGAGATCATCGAACACATGGGTGGACGTATCGGCTTCGACTCCGTGGAGGGACAAGGCAGCACCTTCTGGCTGGATCTGCCGCAAGTCGGGGTGCAGCCATGAGCGACAACATCACGCTGCGCCTGCAACTGCTCGGGCAGCTGTTCAGCCGCAACAATCTGCTGGCCTGGGGCGTGCTGGCACTGGCGCTCGGCACGACGCTGCTGGCCTGGGACAGCTTGCGCCAGAGTCAGAGCGCGTCCGCCTCACGCCAGCTCGAGCTCCTTGCCGACGAAATCAGCGAGGCCATCATCCAGCGCATGCATAACCAAGAAAGCATCCTGCTCGGCGCCGCCGCCCTGCTCGATGCCAGCGAAGCGGTCAGTCGCGACGACTGGCGCGCCTACGCACGTCGTCTGAACCTGGAAGAACGCTACCCGGGCATCCAGGGCCTGGGGTTCAGCCAGGTATTGCCCACCGAACAGCTGCACGCCTTCGAAACCGAGATGCGTGCCGAGGGCTACCCCAACTTCCGCGTGCGCCCGCTTGGCGAGCGCACGCAGTACAGCGCCATCCGCTATATCGAGCCTTTCGCCGGACGCAACCTGGCCGCATTCGGCTTCGACATGCTGTCCGAACCCGTGCGCCAGGCCGCCATGCTCAGCGCCGCACGCAGCGGCCAGAGCCGTCTCTCCGGCCGCGTCACGCTGGTGCAGGAAACCCACGGCAAGGTCCAACCGGGACTGTTGCTGTACACCCCGGTGTACCGGCATGACCAACCGCTGGACACTCCCGAGCAGCGCCTGGCCGCGCTGCGCGGCTTTGCCTACAGCCCCTACCGCGCGCACGACCTGATGCACGGCATCCTCGGTGCACGCCAACGCGACCTGGAGTTCGAACTCTACGCCGGCCCCGATACGGCCGCCGCCGACCTGCTCTACAGCAGCGCTGACAACGCCATCGATACGCCTGCCGACACCCAACGAGAGCTGGAACTGTTCGGCCAGCGCTGGTACCTGAATTTTCACTACGCCCCAGGTTTTCTCGACGCCGCCCACCGCGGCGAGGGCTCACTGCTGGCGTTGGGCGTCTGCATCAGCCTGTTGCTGTTCTTTCTGATCAGCAGCCTGAGCCTGCGCCGCGAGCAGATACAACAGCTGGCCGAGCGCATCACCGAACAGCTGCACCGCAGCGAAGAGCGCCTTGCACTGGCGCTCAAGGGCGGCAATGACGGTTGGTGGGACATCGACGTCAAGGCCGGCAGCTTCTTCGCCTCCGCCCACGGCTGGCAGATGCTCGGCTATCCGGAGCAGGGCCCGCCGGGTTTTGCCGATGCCCCCTGGGCCTGGGAAAACCTGGTGCACCCGGACGATCTGCCCGCAACGCGCGCCCGTCTGAAACAGGCGCTGTCCGCGGGCGCCAGCAACTTCACCCTCGACTGCCGCCTGCTGTGCGTCGACGGCAGCGAACTGCCGGTGTTGCTGCGTGGCTATATCCAGCGCGATGCCAAGGGTTATCCGCTGCGCATAACCGGCACCACCATGGACCAGAGCGAAGCCAAGCGCATCGAGCGCCTGAAGAGCGAATTCGTCTCCACCGTCAGTCATGAGCTGCGCACCCCGCTCACCGCCATCGCCGGCTCACTCGGGCTGATCAACGGCGGCGCCCTTGGCCCGGTCCCGGAGAGCATGCGCACCATGCTGAGCATCGCCCAGGCCAACAGCCAGCGCCTCAGCCACCTGATCAACGACCTGCTGGACATGGACAAGCTGGAGGCCGGCAAGATGCAGTTCGACCTGCAACCCTGCAGCCTTGCCGAGCAGCTGCAGGAAGCGCTGGACAACAACCAGGCCTACGCCGACCGCAATCAGGTCCAGCTGCGCCTGCTCGACTGCCTGCCGGCTCGCGTGCGGATCGATGCCATGCGTCTGCAGCAAGTGCTGGCCAACTTCATCTCCAACGCCGTGAAGTACTCACCACCCGGCGCCGAGGTCAAACTGCGTGCCGAGCGCAGCGGCCCGCGGGTGCGCGTCGAGGTCATCGACCGAGGACCGGGGATCGCCGACGAGTTCCGTCAGCGCATTTTCAGCAAGTTCTCCCAGGCCGATGCCAGCGACAGCCGAAGCAAGGGTGGCACCGGCCTGGGCCTGGCAATCAGCAAGGAGCTGATCGAGCGTATGGGCGGCCAGATCGGCTTCGACTCGGTCGAAGGCCAGGGGGCCTGTTTCTGGTTCGAGCTGCCGATGCTGAGCGAAGCCGCCCTGCCCACCTCCGCCGACGGCCGACGTAGCCTGCTGGTGGTCGAAGACGAACCGGACATCGCCAGCATGCTGCGCCAGTTGCTGGAGGACGCCGGCTACCGCGTGCGCCTGGCCCACAGCCTGGACGAAGCGCGCGCCTGCCTGCGTGAGGAAATGCCCGCGGCCATCAGCCTCGACCTGCGTCTGCCGGACGGCAACGGCCTGCAACTGGTGCAGGAACTGCGTGCCGATGCGCGCTACCGCGAGCTGCCGATCCTGGTGCTTTCCGCGGCCTGCGAGGAAGGCCGCCTGGCGCTCGAGGGTGCGCCGGCACTGGACTGGCTAAGCAAGCCGATCGACCCACAGCGCCTGCTCGGCAGCCTCGCCCTGGCCCTGCAGGACCTGCCGCAGAGCCCGCGCGTGCTGCATGTCGAGGATGATCACGATCTGCGTCTGGTGGTCGCCGAACAGGGCCGCGAGCTGGCCGAATTCGTACCTGCCGACAGCCTCGCCGAGGCGCGCCGCCTGCTCGCGCAGCAGCCTTTCGATCTTGTTCTGCTCGACCTCGGCCTGCCCGACGGCAACGGCCTGGAGCTGGTCGACGAACTGCAGCGCCAGCGCCCGGGTCTACCGGTAGCCGTACTCTCGGCCAGCGAGATGGACGGCGGCGAGTTGGCCGGGGTAAGTGCGGCGCTGGCCAAGTCACGCAACGATGGACAACACTTCCTGCACCTGCTCGATCGTCTATTACCCGCCAAGGAGACCGGTCATGACTGAGCTCAAGCGCATCCTTCACGTCGAGGACGACCCCTCGATCCAGGCTGTGGCCAAGGTGGCCCTGGAAGCTGTTGGCGGCTTTCAGGTACTGAGCTGCTCCAGCGGCCAGGACGCGCTCGATCAGGTACAGGGCTTCGCCCCCGACTTCATCCTGCTCGATGTGATGATGCCCGGCATGGACGGCCCCCAGACACTGGAGAAGCTGCGCGAGCTGGTGGACATCGACAGCGTGCCGGTGGCCTTCATGACCGCCAAGGTACAACCCGGCGAGGTGGCGCATTACCGCAGCCTCGGCGCACTCGACGTGATCGTGAAACCCTTCGACCCCATGCAACTCGCCGCGCAGATACGACAAATATGGAGCCAGCGCCATGGATAAGCAGGGCAATGCCGTCCCGCAGACCCTGCAGCAACATCTGCAACAGCTTGGCCAGCAGTTCGCCGAACGCCTGCGTCAGGAGCTTCCGCAGCTGACGCAGCAGGGCGAACAACTGCGCGAGGCCGGCGACGAGCAACGCGGACACCTGCTGCGCGCGCTCCGTGACCAACTGCATCGCCTCGCCGGCAGTGCCGGCACCTTCGGTTTCGACCTGCTCGGACAGCAAGCACGAGAGCTGGAGCAACAGGCCGAACGCTGGCTGGAACAGCGACAACGCCTGCAGGACGACCTCGGCGAGTTCATCGCGGCGCTGCAACGCCTGGGCAACCAGACCACCGGCGGCGCAGCAGCGGGAACCACGCAGCAGCAAAAGCAGCAGGCGCCACGCGGAGAAACCGAGACCCGGCTCATCTACATCCTCGAAGCCGAGACGACCGTGGGCGAGAACATGCGCCTGACCCTGAACAACTTCGGTTATCAGGCCGAGCACTTCAACTCCATCGCCGGTCTCGACGCCGCACTGGAGCAGCAGCTGCCGGACGCGCTGATCGTCGACATCAATTTGGCCAACGAAGACTGCAACGGCCTGGAATACGCCGCGCGTCTGCAGCAGCGCCTGGAAATCCCCCTGCCGCTGCTGGTGCTGACCCGCCAGCATGACTTCGCCACGCAGTTGCAGGCGGTGCGCGCCGGTGCGCTGGGCTTCTTCACCAAACCGGTGGACATCCCGCAACTGGAAAGCCGCCTGGAGCGCTGCTTCGCCCAGCAGAGCGGCGAACCCTACCGGGTGCTGATCGTCGATGACGACCGCGACCTGGCCAGCCGCTACAGCCTGGTGCTGCGCGACGCCGGGATGCTGGTGGAGATCCTGCAGGACCCTGCACAGATCTTCGAGCATCTGCGCGATTTCAACCCGGAGGTGGTGCTGCTCGATGTCAACATGCCGGACTGCACCGGCCCCGAGCTGGCGCAGATCATCCGTTGCAACGACGACTGGCTGCGCATCCCGATCATCTACCTGTCGGCGGAGACCGACATCGCCAAGCAGATGAACGCGCTGATCAAGGCCGGTGACGATTTCGTCACCAAGCCGATTTCCGACAATGCCCTGGTCGCCGCCGTGTTTTCCCGTGCGCAGCGTGCCCGCCTGCTGTCCGATGCCCTTTCGCGCGACAGCCTGACCGGTCTGCTCAAGCACGGCGACATCAAGGAACAGGTGGCGATCGAGCTGGAACGCGCGCTACGCACCGGCGACCGCGCCAGCGTGGTGATGCTGGACATCGATCACTTCAAGCGGGTCAACGACGAACATGGCCACGCGGCCGGCGACAATGTCATCCGCGCGCTGGCCAACCTGCTACGCCAGCGTCTGCGCCGAATCGACAGCCTGGGGCGCTATGGTGGCGAGGAGTTTCTTGCAGTACTCCCCGATTGCACGCCGCAGCAGGCCAAACAAATCGTCGACGAGATCCGCGAACGCTTCGCCGAGCTGCACTTCATTGCCGATGGTGGCGAATTTTCCTGCACCCTCAGCGCCGGTGTCGCCGGCACCGACGTGCACAGCCAGGCCGAGCAACTGCGCGAGCGTGCTGACAAGGCGCTATATGCGGCCAAGCATGGCGGCCGCAATCAGGTGCAGACAGCGGCATCGGAAGAGCATCGCAGTTGAAGCCGCTCCCTCGGGGTGTGGAGCTTGATCGCTCCCGCGCTCTGCGTGGGAGTGCTGTTACAGGCGCTCTGCGCCTGTGGGACGCGAAGCGTCCCTAAACGGGTTACCACGCCCGAGCGTGGTAACGATCAAAACAACGCCGCTCCCGTAGGAGCGGCTTCAGCCGCGATAGGTCATGAAGGCCGTAGGGATGCCACTCTTCACATCCCAAGCGGCCACCCCGATCACGCCTCGGCGCGTTGCATCAGGCGGCGCTGGCGCCATTCCATGAAGGTCTTGAGGAACAGCGTGAGCAGCGCCATGCACGCCAGCAGCCCGGCCGCGGTGAAGGCGGCCGCCGGCTTGTAGTCGTTGTTGAGCTGGTCAACCAGCAGCGGCAACGTCAGGGTCTGGTTGATGATGGTGCCAGACACCACCGACACCGCGCCGAATTCGCCCACCGCGCGGGCGTTGGTGACGACGACACCATACAGCAGCGCCCACTTGATCTTCGGCAGACTGATGCGGCGGAAGATCTGCCAGCCGCTGGCGCCCAGGCACATCGCGGCGGTTTCCTCATCCTGCCCCTGCGTCTGCATCACCGGAATCAGGATGCGCGCCACATAGGGCGCGGTGACGAACACGGTGACCATGACGATGCCCGGCCAGGCGAACATCAGCTGCAGGCCCTGATCGTAGAACCAGCGGCCAATGAAGCTCTCCAGACCGTAGACCACCAGGTAGCAGAGACCGGCCACCACCGGCGACACCGCATAGGGAATGTCGATCAGGGTGGTCAGCAGCTTGCGCCCACGAAAATCGTAGTGGGTCACGCACCAGGCCAGGCAGATGCCGAAGCACAGGTTCAGCGGCACGGTGATCGCCGCTACCAACAGGGTCAGGCCGATGGCGTGGAGCATGTAGTCCTCGCCGAGGTTGCTCCACAGCAGGTCGAGCCCGCCGGCCAGCGCCTTGGTGAAGATCAGCGCCAGCGGCACCAGCAGAATCAGCGCCACGACCGTCAGACCGAGGATTACCAGCGCCCACTGGCGCCAATCTTGGGGCTTTTTCATCGACCTTGCCGTTGCCATGCGAACAGACGCCCCTGCACGACCTGCAGGAGGAACAGAAGAGTCAGCGACGCGAGCAGGATCACCGAAGCGATGGCTGCCGCCGCCGGGTAATTGAATTCCTGCAGACGGACGAAAATCATCAGCGAGCTGACTTCCGTCTGGTAGGGGATGTTGCCGGCGATCATGATCACCGCGCCGAACTCACCGAGGCTGCGGATGAACGCTTGCGAACCACCGGTGACCAGCGCCGGCGCCAGGGTCGGCAGGATCACCTTGCGGAAGGTCTGCACATGGCTGGCGCCGAGGGTGCGCGCAGCCTCTTCGTATTCCGAGCCGAGATCCTGCAGCACCGGCTGCACCGTGCGCACCACGAATGGAATGCTGGTGAAGACCATCGCCACCACGATACCGGCGTAGGCATAGGCCACCTTAAAGCCCAGCCACTGGCCGATCCAGCCGTTGGGCACCAGCAGCGCGGCGAGGGTCAGGCCCGCTACCGAGGTCGGCAGGGCGAAAGGCAGATCGACCAGCGCATCGACAATGCGCCGGCCAGGGAAATCGTAGCGGGTGATGATCCAGGCCAGCAGCAGGCCGATCACCAGCACCGCTATCGTCGAGTAGAACGCCGCAGAGATGGTCACCTTATAGGTCTGCACCACGCGCGGGTCGCTGATGGCGAACCAGTACTGGGCCCAGGTCATGTCGCTGACGTACAGCAGCAGCGCCGACAGCGGCAGCAGGATCACCAGCGAGAGGTACAGCACGCTGACGCCGAAGCTCAGGCCGAAGCCAGGCAGCAGCGGAGTCTGCAGGAAGAACAGCGTCGGTTTACTCACGAAAAAAGCTCGACTCTACAAATGCAGTTGGCCGCCAATAAGGCGGCCAACGGACCAGAAACTCAATAGCCCACGACGAATACAGCCCATGTGAGATCTCGCGAGCTAGAGCCCTGCAAGGCAAAAACAGGCGAGGGAGCGGAGTGTACTTTTGTACATGAGCATCCCGAGCCTGTTTTTAACGCCGCATGGCCGACGCGCAGCAGATCGTTGACGAGCGCTCAGCGGCCGGAGGCTAGAAGCTGGTCGAGGATACCACCGTTGTCAAAATGCTTGGCGGTGATCTCGTCCCAGCTGCCCAGCACCTCGGTCGGGTTGATCAGGCGCACCGGCGCGAACTGCGCCTTGGTCGCCTCGACCACTTCCGGATTGTGCACGCGGTAGTTGTAGCGAGTCAGCAGCTGCTGGATGTCCTTGCTGTACTGGAAGTCGAGGAAGGCCTTGGCCTGCTCGCGGGTACCGCGCTCATCGGCCACCTTGTCGACGATGGCCACCGGGAATTCGGCCAGTACGCTGACTTCCGGCACCACGATTTCCAGGTTGGCGGACTTGAACTCGTCACCCTTGGCGATGTTGATCACTTCCGATTCGAAGGTCAGCAGCACGTCGCCCTGACCGTTCTGGGCGAAGGCCACGGTGGCGCCACGGCCGCCGGTGGGGAAGTTCTCGACGTTCTTCAGCACCTTGCCGACGAAGGCCTTGACCTTCTCCTGGTCGCCGTTGAATTTCTCGTTGGCGAACAGCCAGGCGCCCAGATAGCTGTAGCGGGCGTTGCCGGAGGTTTTCGGGTTGGGGAATACCAGCTTCACGTCGTCGCGAATCAGGTCGTCCCAGCTCTTGATGTTCTTCGGGTTGCCTTCGCGCACCAGGAAAGCGGTGGTGCTGTAGTACGGCGAGCTGTTGTTGGGGAACTGCTGGGCCCAGTCTTTACGCAGCAGGCCGCGCTTGGCCAGGATGTCCACGTCGGTTACCTGGTTGAAGGTGACCACGTCGACCTTCTTGCCCTGGATGATGTCCTGCGCCTGACGCGAGGTACCGGCGAACGACTGGATGATCTTCACTTCCTTGCCGCTCTGCTGCTTCCAGTGCTCGACGAACAGCGGGTTGATCTCGCCGAACAGTTCGCGAGCGATGTCGTAGGAGGCGTTGTGGAATGGCGTATCGGCCGCAGCATGGCTCAGCGAGCCAGTCAGCAGGGTGGCGCTGGCCACGGTGGCCAGAAGGATCTTCTTCAGCATCTAAGGCGTCCTTATCGAAAGAGAAGCCTGCAGGCAGGCTATTTGATGGCGCGATTCTGCAGAAAAAACATATAGCTGAAAAATATCTTTTTCTTTTCTTCTTATAACCAATCTCTCTTTACCTGCGAAAACATCCTTCAGCTCATATCCGAAGGCTGCTCAGGCAGCCTCTCTTTGCTCGTTCCCACGCTCCCCGTGGGATGCATCCAGAGATGTTCTGCGTCAGATGCTGATGAAGCACCAGAGCACCCGGCACTGGCTCCCACGCTGGAGCGAGGGAGCCATCATCCGCCGATCAGAGCTTGGCGATGGACACCTCGGTGGATTTGACGAAGGCGATCACCTCGCTGCCCACCTGCAACTCCAGCTCACGCACGGAACGGGTGGTGATCACCGAGGTGACGATGCCGGCGGCGGTCTGTACGTCGATTTCCGACAGTACGTCGCCGATGATGATTTCCTTGATGGTGCCCTTGAACTGGTTGCGCACGTTGATGGCTTTGATGGTCATGGTGTTTCTCCTGATGGTCCACTGATGTAGCCCGGATGAAATCCGGGGAAATTGCATAACCGCTCCCGGATCGCATCCAGGCTACGGCGTCAAAGCGCCCAACGCAGTTGCGTGGGCAGGGGTGATACGGGTTCTGGTGGTGTGGGCAACTCCGGTTGCGCCAGCACGCGGTCGAGCACGCGCGCTTCCAGTGCCGCCAGCAACGGCGAGCCATGTGGGCGTGGGCGTACCAGTTGCACATCGAGGTCGAGGCCGATCTGGCCGTCCTCGATCAGGATCACCCGATCGGCCACGGCCACCGCCTCAGCCACGTCATGGGTGACCAGCAGTACGGTGAAGCCATGCTGCTGCCACAGGCGTTCGATCAGTTGCTGCATCTCGATGCGGGTCAAGGCATCCAGTGCACCCAGCGGCTCGTCGAGCAGCAGCAGGCGCGGCCGGTGGATCAGCGCCCGGGCCAGGGCCACGCGCTGCTTCTGCCCGCCGGACAGGGCTGCCGGCCATTCACCTGCGCGATCAGCCAGGCCGACTGCGGCCAGCGCTTCCTCGGCCTGCTGGCGCCAGTTGCCGGAAAGGCCTAGGCCGACGTTGTCGATCACCCGTTTCCAGGGCAGCAGACGCGAGTCCTGGAACATCAGGCGGATGTCCTCGCGCACCGCGTTGAGCGAGCCACTGCCGGCCAGCAACTGACCGCCGCTGGGTTGATCCAGGCCGGCCAGCAGGCGCAGCAGCGTGCTCTTGCCGCAACCGCTGCGGCCGACCACGGCGACGAACTGGCCGGCCGGGATATGCAGGTCGATGCCCTTGAGCACCTGGCGCTCGCCGAAGGATTTCTCGATCTTCTCGATCGCCAGCGGGATACCCTGGCGAATGCTGTGCAGTGCGGTCATTGGCCACCTGCCTTGGCCTGATAGGCCGGATGCCAGCGCAGCCACACACGCTCCAGCCCCCTGGCCGCGACGTCGGCCAGCTTGCCGAGCAGCGCGTAGAGCAGGATCGCCAGCACCACCACGTCGGTCTGCAGGAACTCGCGGGCGTTCATCGCCAGGTAACCGATGCCGCTGCTGGCGGAGATGGTCTCCGCCACGATCAGCGTCAGCCACATGAAGCCGAGGGCGAAACGTACGCCGACCAGGATCGACGGCAGCGCGCCGGGCAGGATCACCTGGCGGAACAGGGCGAAGCCGGACAGGCCATAGCTGCGCGCCATTTCCACCAGCGCCGGGTCGACGTTGCGGATGCCGTGGTAGGTGTTGAGGTAGATGGGGAACAGGGTGCCGAGCGCGACCAGGAACACCTTGGCCGCCTCGTCGATGCCGAACCAGAGGATCACCAGCGGGATCAGCGCCAGGTGCGGCACGTTGCGGATCATCTGCACCGAGCTGTCGAGAAAGCGCTCGCCCCATTTCGACAGGCCGGTGATAAAGCCCAGCAGCAGGCCGATACCGCCGCCAATGGCGAAGCCGATCCCGGCGCGCTGACCACTGATCGCCAGGTGCTGCCAGATTTCGCCGAAGGCCAGCAGCGCCCAGCCGGCGGCGAGCACGGCGCTGGGCGCCGGCAGGATACGGCTGGACAGCCAGCCGCTGGCCACCGCCAGCTGCCAGGCGGCCAGCAGCCCCAGCGGCAAGGCCCAGGGCGCGGCGCGCAGGGCCAGTTTGTTAAGGGTCGTTTTGCTCATGGTTGCCTCGAAAACCTTTGTAGCGTCTGTATTCCCCGGATTGCATCCGGGCTACATCTGCCCTCTCCCCAACCCTCTCCCACAAATGGGAGAGGGGGCTGATCGGCGCCGCTGGTTCGGCCGGAGTCCGGTTCATCCCCCCTCTCCCGCTTGCGGGAGAGGGGCTGGGGGAGAGGGTGCTTTTCAGTCCGTAGCCCGGATGCAATCCGGGAAAACCCGTACCCGCGCTTACCTCAACTCGCCGAAGCCGCCTTCGGCAAAATGTCGCTGGAGATCATTTCGCCGAACGGGCTGACATAGCCGCGACTCTCCGGGCGTTGCGGCTGGGCCACGTCCAGGTGCGGGAACAGCAGTTCGGCGACCCGGTACGACTCCTCCAGATGCGGGTAGCCAGAGAAGATGAAGGTGTCGATGCCCAGCTCCGCATATTCCCTGACCCGCGCCGCCACGGTCGGGCCATCGCCAACCAGGGCGGTGCCGGCGCCGCCGCGCACCAGGCCGACACCGGCCCAGAGGTTCGGCGACACTTCCAGGTTGTCGGTCTTGCCGCCGTGCAGGGCGGCCATGCGCTGCTGGCCGACCGAGTCGAAGCGCGCCAGCGAGGCCTGGGCGCGGTCGATGGTGTCCTGGTCCAGATGGCTGATCAGGCGATCCGCCGCCGCCCAGGCCTCCTCATTGGTCTCGCGCACGATCACGTGCAGGCGGATGCCGAAGCGCACTTCTCGCCCCTGCCTGCCAGCCTTTTCGCGCACCTGGGCGATCTTCTCGGCCACCGCAGCCGGCGGCTCGCCCCACGTCAGGTACAGCTCGACCTGCTCGGCGGCCAGATCCTGCGCCGCATCGGAGGAACCACCGAAATACAGTGGCGGACGCGGCTGCTGGATCGGCGGGTAGAGCAGCTTGGCGCCCTTCACCTGGATGTGCTTGCCGTCGTAGTCGACGGTTTCGCCCTCCAGCACGCGGCGCCAGATGCGGGTGAATTCGACCGACGCTTCATAGCGCTCGGCATGCGACAGGTGCAGGCCGTCGCCGGCCAGCTCGTCCGGATCGCCACCGGTCACCAGATTGAACAGCGCACGGCCGTTCGACAGGCGATCCAGGGTCGCAGCCTGGCGCGCGGCCACGGTCGGCGAAATGATCCCGGGGCGCAGGGCGACCAGGAACTTCAGGTTCTGCGTGACCGGGATCAGCGAAGCGGCCACCAGCCAGGAATCCTCGCAGGAACGCCCGGTGGGAATCAGCACGCCGCCGAAACCCAGGCGATCAGCCGCCTGGGCAATCTGCGCCAGATAGCCATGATCGACGGCGCGCGCGCCTTCGGCGGTGCCCAGGTACTTGCCATCACCATGGGTAGGCAGGAACCAAAAGATATTGAGGCTCATGGAGTTGTCTCCTTTCAGGAAATCGTCATAGCCCGGATCAATCCGGGAAATTCGCCCCCCAACCCTCGGCCCGACGGCGCGAGGGAGCTGGCCAGCGGCGCCGAAACGTCGTCGACCGTGATCGGCTCCCCTCTCCCGTTCACGGGAGAGGGGCTGGGGGAGAGGGCTAGGGTTTACTGGGCCTGCGCGACCTTGGCGGGCGGATTCCAGATCACATCCCTGATGGTCAGTTTCTTGGGGATCAGCTTCAGCTCGGTGAAGGTGTCGGCGATCTTCTGCTGCGCCTCGACCACCTCCGGGGTGATGAACTGCGCGCCGTAACCCTGGCGCTCAACGGCCTGGCGGGTGATCTCCGGGGACAGGCCGATCAGCGGCGCGACCTGACTGGTGGCTTCGTCGAGGTTGCCCTTGACCCACTCACCAACACCGCGAATTTCCTCGACCAGCGTGCCGATCACCTGCGGGTGCTGCTCGGCAAAGGTGCGGGTTGCCAGGTAGAACTGGTGGTTGTCGACCAGGCCAGTGCCGTCACGCAGGCTGCGGGCCTGCAACTGCTTCTCGGCGGCGGACTGGAAGGGGTCCCAGATCACCCAGGCATCGACGCTGCCACGCTCGAAGGCCGCGCGGGCATCGGCCGGCGGCAGGTAGACCGGGGTTATGTCGCTGTACTTGAGACCGGCGTCTTCCAGCGCGCGCACCAGCAGGTAGTGGACGTTGGAACCCTTGTTCAGGACGACCTTCTTGCCTTTGAGCTCGGCCACCGATTTGATCGGCGAGTCTTTCGGCACGAGGATCGCCTCACCACTTGGCGCTGGCGGTTCATGGGCAACGTAGAGCAGGTCGGCGCCAGCCGCCTGAGCGAAGACCGGCGGAGTTTCCCCGGTAACGCCGAAGTCCACGGAGCCGACGTTGAGGCCTTCGAGCAACTGCGGGCCGCCCGGGAACTCCGTCCACTTGACCTCCACGCCCTGCTCGGCCAGGCGTTTTTCCAGGGTGCCCTTGGCCTTCAGCAGTACCAGGGTGCCGTATTTCTGATAGCCGATACGCAATGTCTCGGCTTGAGCGTGAGTGATGGCGCCGAAAGAAATGGCCGCGGCAAACAGGGCGACCAGGCTTCGACGCAAAGTAATGGTGCGCATGGCACTCTCCCTTTGCGGTGATGTCTTGGTTGGCTACCTGCTTGCCCGTTGGCGGGCGAGTAAGGCGGGGTATTACGGGGCTTACAGTCGGGCAAAGCCCGTGTCAGATACTCCAGCAGGCGTTTACCAGCCGGTCGTTCAATACGTTCGGATCGATCGGCCTCGGCCGTCGCGCCAGGGCTGCGCCCAGTTGTTCCAGTGCCTCGTCGAGGCGTTCGCGCAACTCGTCGTCGATCTGCGCGGGCCTGTCCCCTTCCGGGTAGGCGATCTGTTTGTCCACGGCGAACACGCCGCTGAGCATTTCCTGTGCCTTCAGCGCGGCCAGTACCGGCTTGAGCGCGTAGTCCACCGCCAGCAGATGCGCCGGGCTGCCGCCACTGGCCAGGGGTAGAACCACCTTGTGCGCCAGAGCACGCTCGGGCAGCAGATCCAGCAACACCTTCAGCGCGCCGGTGAACGACGCCTTGTACACCGGCGTACCGACCACCAGGCCATCAGCGCTGGCCACCACAGCCTGTAAGTGCTGCACTGCCGGGCTGTCGAAGCGCGCATGCAGCAAGTCCTCGGCGGGGAAATCCCGCACCCGCAGCAGGCTCACTTCCACCTGATGCGCCTCGAGGCGCTGGCGGACGTAATCCAGCAGCACCTCGGTGCGCGAACGCGCCGCAGGGCTGCCGGAGAGCAACACGACGTGCATGCTGGTTCCTTATTCGTTCGGCTGCGGGGTCAGGCGCAGATAGGGTTTCACCGCGCGATAACCTTTCGGGAAGCGCTGGGCGATCTCGGCTTCGTCCTTGAGCGACGGCACGATCACCACCTCTTCACCGTCCTGCCAGTTGGCTGGCGTGGCCACCTTGTAGTTGTCGGTCAGTTGCAGCGAGTCGACCACGCGTAGGATTTCGTGGAAATTGCGCCCGGTACTGGCCGGATAGGTGATGGTCAGGCGCACTTTCTTGTTCGGGTCGATGACGAATAGCGAACGCACGGTCAGGGTGTCGTTGGCGTTCGGGTGGATCAGGTCGTAGAGGTCGGACACCTTGCGGTCGGCATCGGCGATGATCGGGAAGTTGACCGCCGTGTTCTGCGTCTCGTTGATGTCGTCGATCCACTTGATGTGCGAATCCACCGGGTCGACGGACAGGGCGATGGCCTTGACGCCGCGCTTGGCGAATTCATCCTTGAGCTTGGCGGTGAAGCCCAGTTCGGTAGTGCACACCGGCGTGAAGTCAGCCGGGTGAGAGAAGAGAATGCCCCAGCTGTCGCCCAGCCACTCGTGGAAACGAATGCGGCCTTCGCTGGAATCCTGCTCGAAGTCGGGGGCGATGTCGCCCAGGCGGATGGTCATGATCGTGCTCCTTGGCAGTAGCTTGCGTGGCGCTCACTATGCTCAGGAACAAAGAGAAACAAAAAGAATAAATAATGATTTATTTATAACCAAAACATCTTTAAAGAAAGACCGTCATGACCTCCCCAATCTTGCACGAGATTCCCAGCGAACAGGCGCCCATGGCGCTGCTGCTGGAAGCCGATCCCAGCACCGCCCTCATCGCCGGTTATTTACAGGACGGCCATTGCGTGGTCGCGCGCCTGGACGATGTGATCGTCGGCGTTTACGTGATCAAGGCGCTGACCGCCAACACCTGGGAGCTGATGAACATCGCCGTGGCGCCCGAACACCAGGGCCAGGGCATCGGCGCCCTGCTACTGCGCCACGCCATCGACCAGGCCCGGCAATTGGGGGCGAAGCGTCTGGAACTGGGCACCGGCAGCTTCGGCCATCAACTGACGTTCTACCAGCGCGCCGGCTTTCGCGTGGTGGCGGTGGAACCGGATTACTTCCTGCAGCACTATCCCGAGCCGTTGTTCGAGAATGGCCTGCAGCATCGGGATCGTTTGCGCCTGGCGTTGACGCTATAGCGCCAAGTGCACCGTCAGGCCGACCAGCGCACAGGCCACCAACGTCTCGATCACCCCACGTTTGAAGCCCAGCAACGCCACGCCCGCACCCAGGGTAATCAACGCCGACACCCAATCGAACGCACCAGCGAAGCCCTCGGGCCAGAGCACGTGATAACCGAAGAACAGCGCAAGGTTGAGGATCACCCCAACCACCGCAGCGGTGATCCCGGTCAACGGCGCAGTGAACTTCAACTGACCATGAGTCGACTCCACCAGCGGCCCGCCGGCGAGAATGAACAAGAACGACGGCAGAAAGGTGAACCAGGTGACCAGCACCGCCGCCAACGCACCGCTGGCGAAGGCCGAATCCCCTCCGAACAGCGGCTGGCCGTAAGCCCCCACGAAGGCGACGAACGCCACCACCATGATCAACGGCCCCGGCGTGGTTTCACCCAGCGCCAGGCCATCGATCATCTGCCGGGGCGTCAGCCAGCCGTAATGCTCTATGGCGCCCTGGTACACATAAGGCAGCACCGCATAAGCGCCGCCAAAGGTCAGCAGCGCCGCCTTGGTGAAGAACCAGCCCATCTGCGTCAGCGTGCCCTGCCAGCCGAACGCCAGGGTCAACAGGCCCATCGGCAGCAGCCAGAGCACCGCACCGGTCAGCAGGATCAACGCCAGGCGACTGGAGCGAAAATGCGTGTGCGCCAGACGCGTGTCGTCATCGATCAGCGCTGGCGCATGCGCCCCGCCCGCCTCGCCATGCCCGGCGCCGAGCGCGAAGTGCTGCGGCGCCAGCCGCCCGCCGATATACCCCACCAGCGCGGCGCCCAGCACGATCAGCGGGAACGGCAGTTGCAGCGCGAAAATGGCGACGAAAGCCGCCGCCGCGATGGCCCACAGCCAGACGTTCTTCAACACCCGCCCGCCGATGCGCCAGGCCGCCTGCACCACGATGGCCGTCACCGCCGGCTTGATGCCATAGAAGATCCCCGCCACCAGCGGCACATCGCCGAACACCAGATAGACCCAGGACAGCACGATCAGGATCAGCAACGACGGCAACACGAACAGCACCCCGGCGATCACCCCGCCCCAGGTGCGGTGCATCAGCCAGCCGATATAGGTGGCCAACTGCTGCGCTTCCGGCCCCGGTAGCAACATGCAGTAGTTCAGCGCATGCAGAAAGCGCCGTTCGGACAACCAGCGGCGCTTCTCCACCAACTCCTGATGCATGATCGAAATCTGCCCGGCCGGCCCACCGAAGCTGATCAACCCCAGCTTCAACCAGAACCAGACCGCCTGCAGCAAACTGACCGGGGCGGGACGTTCAGAGGAATCGGGCATTAGAAGCTCCAGCGGCTGCAAATCGACCGGCCACTATAGCCACGAAACATGACAGCCGCGCGACACCGCACGAAAAATCACCAGCCAAGCGCAGCCCTTGCCCCACCTGGCCTGGATGAGTTTTCCCGCATGTTATCCACAACGCTTTCCCCAGATTCTGTGCACGACACCCGGCAACACGCCCCCGCCCTGCTCAGCAGTTGAAAACCAGAGCCAAGTGATTGATTAAAAGCGATATTCCGCCTGGCGATAACGCCAGTACAACGTCATTGGACAAAAATTGAACGGCCTGCCGAGGCCCGCTTGAATGCTAGGCGCGAAGCGCTTTTGCAAAGGTTATCCACAGCGCTGTTAACAGAATTTGTGGGTGGGTTCGGGGCGGTCTGGAGCGGCGTTTCTCCAACAGCAAATCACATGCATGGCATTTTGCCCACGAAGCATGGACAGCCTTGCGTTGGATGGACTAGGTTCTGGCTTGATTCTGCTGGAGCAGTGATCTAGCAGATTGGGCTTGCCGTTATCTCTGTCGTGTTTCCCCCAGAGGCTGTCGCGCTTAACGCGTCCCCTTATGCGAGACAAGGACTTGAAGGACGACAAGGAAGGTTATGTGACAGTTCGTGTGTAACCACGACACAGATGTCGCCTAATAAATAAATTGTTAGAACGCTATGGAACCAAACAACAGTCCCTCTCCCGATAGCGCAGTCGAGTACGTTCGACGGCGCGAATTCACAAATCGCCTCATAGAGATGTACCTGTGGATGATTGCTGCCCTCGTGGTCGCCGGTGGCATACTCTTCGACATACTCGCTAATCAAGGAAGACTACTTGAAGTAATCTCCGTCCGATACGCTGAATTCCTTCTTGCGTTTGCAACACTCTTCTTTCCGTTGGTTTTCCGCCTAATCTTCGGAGCACTTCCTCTCGAGTCACTCCGGCGAAAACGCGCACAACGGCAACTTGAATCACCAACGCACCCTGTCGAAACTCAAGCCACCGCAGACATTCACACGGCTGAGATCCGTATGTTATCTGATGACTTAAGCACGGATGCATTGTCCTCCTCACCTCCGACAAAGTTATTTGCCTACTACGCGGCCAGCTCTAGGCGGTTGTCTCAAAGCATCTACAGCCGGGCAGGTGTCTACTTACTAGTCGGTGTGTTCGTGGCGTTCTCCGGCCTCGCATTTTTCTATGCACAAACAGCTCAACTGGCACCGAGTTCGCTAGAAGGCATGACCTTACTGATAACCCTTGCTCCGAAGTTTGGAATTCTATTCTTCATCGAACTCGTGGCCTTCTTCTTCCTTAGGCAATATCGCGCAGCAATGGATGAGTTTCGCTACTATGAGGCGATCAAACGCAATCGAGAAGAGACGCTTGCACTCATTCGTATCACTGCAGATAGCGAAAAGCCAATCGACCCAATTGATCTCGTCAAAAACGAATCATTCTACTCGAAAGCGGGAGTACTCAGAAAGGATCAATCTACAGAGATTATCGAATCACGAAAACTCGAAAAGAATGAGCTCGATCTCCTAGAAAAGGTCATTGACGTAGTGTCCCGAAGTAAGAAATAACGCTCAAACTAGGGAAAGCAGTGAACCGTAGGAAAGGGGACAGATTTGTTTTCTGATGCAGGCCAATAAATAAATCTGTCCCCTCCCCACCAAAAACTACGCTTTTACTCGCAGGTTAGCACAACCGTTGCACCTCTTTATCATTTAAGGACATCAGCGATGTCATCGGATAAATCAATAATACCTGCGGCAACGCTGTTTCCCTATAATGCTGGCCCTAAAGTCAGAGACTTTGCCACTTCGCTACTTTTTCACGAAAAACTCAATATCTGCCTACCAGGCTGGGTGAGCAACAATCCGTTAGACGCGTTCTACAAAACAGGAGCGCGAGCGCAGAAGACCGCTCATAGACTAAGCAGTCTTTTTGACTTTGTTTTTCATAACTTCCATACAGCCCAAGAAGTCGCGACTAGAGAAACAGAACACCTAATACCTCTTCAAGGCAGAATTTCCAATATCCTCTTGGTTCACCCCGGCACTCCTGAAAATTACAGCCGATGGGAGCCATTTCATGAAAAGTGCTTTCCAATCGCCGCACATGCACTTGAAAATATACATGTGCTGCACGCAGCAGTAATTGAGTTTATTTTTAGGATTTATGAACTCTACTTAATAGAAAATGAAGACCCGGACAAAGTCCTCGAAAAACTCGATGCTCGCGCGAAGGCGATTGGAGGAGATTCATATTTATTGGTGGAGTGCGCCCTTCACCGATTCACCATTCCCTCCCATGGCGTTGATGAATGGGTAACTGATTTGCCCCATATCCCGGCAGTGCTTGCGGAAATTGGAGATAATGACTCTCCATCTGAAAGAATAGATGATATTCGATCTTCTGGCTTGTCATTTCACATTTTTGATTATTTATTGCGGCCTTATGCCCCACGCCTCGACTCGCTAGGTATAGAGCAAATAATATACCTGTTTGAAAATCATGGGAACGAGCTCATTAAAATGCGAGCAAAGTGTTCCACGGAAGCACTTTCCCTAGTGCAAAGCATGCCATCTAGCGCTCAAGCCAAAGACATGCTAAAGGCTACACTTCTAAAGTTCGAAGAGGAAGTAAGTCATATCGCAAGAATCAACAAAAACTCGTTCAACGACATGATGAAAAAAATCCTAGAGGACAATACCAGCTGGGCGACATTTGCAGGATTTCTAGGCGCCGGTGTTACGGGAATGCCTGCAACACTGGTCGCAACGCTCGGGATAGCTGCATTTTCAACTTTAGGCGCAAACGCAATCAAAGCAAAGTCTGATCGTGATCGCACGTTAAAGTCTTCTCCATGGGCATTCGTTCACTATATCAACAAATAAGAAATTACCGTTTTAGTGCTACCCATATGCCTGTATTCAAAGCTGAAGTGTAAAACCCAGAAAGCAGGCTGGGTGGCACAACGCAATACCCGGGGCAATCGTGATGATGGGGTTCGCGGTGCTCTATCCATCCTACGGCCTGAACAGAACGCCTTCAGCCGAATGAAACGTTCGGTTTCATACCCGCAATAACCTCTGAGCCTAGCCCTGACAAAGCCCCCGGATTTCATCCGGCTACAAAAGCCTGCGCGTGCGGCGCGAACAAAAAAAATCGGGCCTGACGGCCCGAAAAAGTACTCCACCTTGAAGAGTTCGTTTACAGCACGTGCGACTGGTACAGCTCAGTCAGCGCCTCGCCGCGCAGGTAGGCCAGCTCCGCCGAGCGGCGGTCGCGGGGGCGGGCCAGGGGCACGGCCAGTTCGCGTTGCAGACGGCTTGGTGTGCCGCCGAGGATCAGCACGCGGTCGCTGAGGTAGAAGGCTTCGTCGAGGTCATGGGTGACCAGCAGCACGGCAATCTCGTAGCGGGCGGCAAGCTCCACCACCAGATCCTGCAGTTTCATGCGGGTGAAGGCGTCCACCGCGCTGAAGGGCTCATCCAGCAGCAGCACTTGTGGTTTGCCATACAGGGCGCGGGCGATGGCCACGCGTTGGGCCTGGCCGCCGGATAGGTGTTTGGGCAACGCCTCGCCACGCCCGTGCAGGCCGACGTCACGCAGCAGTTGCTGCACCCACGCGTCGTCGGCCACCCAGCCATCGGCGAAGCCGACGTTCTGCGCCACGCTGAGCCAGGGCATCAGCCGGGGCTCCTGGAATACCACGCCGATGCCGCTACCACGGCCAAAGTTGAGCAGCGGGTTGAGTTCCAGCCCGCCCTGGTAGTCCTGATCCAACCCGGCGGCGATGCGCAGCAGGGTGCTCTTGCCGCAGCCGGAAGGGCCGAGCAGGCTGACCACTTCGCCAGCGGCCAGGCTCAGGCTGACGTCTTCGAGCACACGCACGTCAGCGAAGGCCTTGTGGATCTTCTGCAGTTTCAGTAGCGCACTCATGCTCCGTCCTCCCCGCCCTGATAACTGTCGCGCCAGCGCAGGGCGCGGGTTTCCCAGGCCTTGAGCAGGCTGTCGCTGAGTTTGCCGAGCAGCGCCAGCAGCAGGATCGCGGCGATCACCAGATCCGGCCGCGAGGTTTCCCGGCCGTCGCTGAGCAGGTAGCCGAGGCCACGGGTGGCGGCGATCAGTTCGGCGGCGACGAGGAACATCCAGCTCAGGCTGAGCGCGCCGCGCAGGCCAGTGAACAGGCTCGGCAGCGCAGCGGGCAGCAGAATGCGGCGCACCAGCGCCAGGGACGAAAGGCCGTAGAGCCGGCCCACTTCCACCAGTTTGCGGTCGATGTTGCGGATGCCGGCGAGCAGCGCCAGGTACACCGGGAAGAAGGCGCCGAGGGCGATCAGCACGATCTTCGGCGTTTCGTCGATGCCCAGCCAGAGCAGCAACAACGGCACCCAGGCCAGGCTGGGAATCGCCCGTAACGCCTGGAAGGTCGGTTCCAGATAGGCTTCGGCGCGGCGGCTGAGGCCCACCCAGGTGCCGATGACGATGGCCAGCGCAGCGCCGATGGCAAAACCGGCGCCGACGCGCAGCAGGCTGGCGTTCAGATGCCGCCACAGCTCGCCGCTCTGCGCCAGCAGGTACAGCGTTTGCGCCACCTGGCTCGGCGCAGGCATCTGGTGCGCGGGCAATACGCCGCTGCGCACCAGGGTTTCCAGCAGAGCCAGAATCAGCAGGGGCACCACCCAACCACGCAGGTCGGTCAGTGCCGGCCGCCAGCCTGGAAGCCGTTCGGCCCAGCGACCGATGACGAGGTTGAGCGCGCCCATCGGTCAGTTCCCCGCCTTGGCGACGTTCTGGCCGATCACCTGGGCGGCCAGTTGCGGCTGGATCAGTTGGTCGACCACCTGGGCCACGTCGGTACCCGGACGCACCAGTTGCTCGTCGAGCAGGATGGGCGCGGCAGCTTTCAGCGCCTTGATGTGTTCGGCGCCCGGCTGCGGGTTGCTGAAGTCGGTACGCGACAGTTGCAGCTTGGCCACTTCCAGCGGCAGTTTGGCTTCGTCGGCGAGCAACTGGGCCAGAGCATCGGGGTTGGCGATGGCCCACTGGCGCGCCTGCTCGTAGGCGGCGATCACCTGCTTGATCAGCTCGGGCTGCTCCTTGGCGAACTTTTCGGTGACGCTGAGCACGCTGTAGCTGTTGAAGTCACGGTTGCGGTACAGCAGGCGCGAACCAGCCTGCAACTCGCTGGCGGCCATCAGCGGGTCGAGCCCGGCCCAGGCCTGCACGTCACCGCGCTCCAGGGCGACGCGACCGTCTGGGTGTTGCAGGTGGACGATTTCCACGTCGTTCTTGTCCAACCCTGCCTTCTGCAGGCTTTGCAGGAGGAACAGGAAAGGGTCGGTGCCCTTGGTGGCGGCGACCTTTTTACCCTTGAGGTCGGCCAGCGACTGGACGGGCGAGTCCTTGGGCACCACCAGCGCTGTCCACTCCGGACGACTGGCAACGTAGACGGTGTTGATCGGCGCGCCGTTGGCGCGGCTGAGCACGGCGGCCAGGCCGGCAGTGGAGGCGAAATCGGTGCTACCGCCGTTGAGGTATTCCAGCGAGCGGTTGCTGCCCTGGCTGAATACCCATTTGACGGCGATGCCCTGCGGCGCGAGGGCTTTCTCCAGCAAGCCCTGCTGCTTGAGCACCAGGCTGGTGGGGGCGTAGTAGGCGTAGTCCAGGCGGACTTCTTTCGGTGGTGCGGCATGTACGGCGGCTGGCAACCAGGCGGCAAACAAAGCCGCCAGGCCAACGCGCAAGGCATTCTTCTTCATGGTCATCTCCTCGTGGAAGAACAGCCTTCCGGCCCGTTGGCGGGCCGGTCAGGAGATGGCGAAACGGCGTTACAGCAGAGTCAGGGTGTAGCTCAGAATCAGGCGGTTCTCGTCAGTGTCGGTGGTGAAGTTGCCGCGCTGGGTCGCGTTGCGCCAGGACACGCCCAGACCTTTCAACGGGCCATCCTGCAGGGTGTAGTCGAGGCGGAAATCGCGTTCCCATTCCTTCAGATCACCGTTGGCAGAATCGATATTGTCGCCCTTGAGGTAAGCGACGCTGGCCTTCAGGCCCGGTACGCCAAGCTTGGTGAAGTCATAGCCGTATTCGGCCAGCCAGGTGCGCTCGCCGGCGTTCTGGAACTTGCCGATCTGGCGGTCGGTGATCAGGTAGGACGAGGAGCCGCCGCCCTGGTTGAGGAACGGGAAGGCGCTGTCGCCTTCGACCTGCTGGTAGCCCAGGCTGGCGAAGTGGCTGCCCAGGGTGTAGGTGAGCAGCGCGCTCCAGGTCTGGTTGTCGACCTCACCGGTGCTGCTATCACCAGCACGCCAGTAGCCGGCGCTGCGGTAGCCATCGGCACGGCCGGAGGCGCTGCCGTTCTTGCCGTCGGAGTTGCTGTCGAAGTAACGCAGGTCCGTCTTCAGCGAACCCGGGCCGATCGCCCAGTTGTGCACCAGGCCGAGGAAGTGCTGTTTGTAGAAGTCTTCCAGGTTGCCGTAGTAGTACTGCAGCGTCAGGTCCTTGGTCAGCTTGTAGTCACCACCGGCGAAGTAGAACTTGTTGGTGTCGGCGTCACCGGTGGCGCCGGCGATACGCAGAGAGATGTCGTCGGTGGAGCTACGGGTCTTGGTGCTTTCCAGCTGGCCCGCGGTCAGGGTCAGGCCATCGATCTCGTTGGAGGTGATCTGCCCGCCTTCAAAGGTCTGCGGCAGCAGGCGGCCGTCGTTGAAGGTCACCACTGGCAGCTTCGGCAACAGGGTGCCGATACGCGCCTCGGTCTTGGACAGACGCACCTTGGCGGTCACGCCGGCCTTGCTGTAGTCGTCCACGGCGCTGCCGTCGCGCTCCAGCGGGAACAGCTGACCGGGGGTGCGATCACGCCCGGTCTTGCTCGCGGTGCCCCCGGAGTCCAGCTTCACACCGAGCAGGCCGATGGCGTCGAGGCCGAAGCCAACGGTGCCTTCGGTAAAACCGGAGCTGTAATTGAAGATGAAGCCCTGGCCCCATTCCTGCGCCTCGCCGTTGTTGTTGGCGGTGTTCTTGGTGTTGAGGTCGTAATAGAAATTGCGCAGGCCGAGGCTGGCCTTGCTGTCTTCGATAAAACCGGCGGCAGTGGCCTGGTTGGCGATGGCGGCCAGCGTGACGGCCAAGGCCAGGGTGGATTTTTTCATGCTCGATGCTCCAAGTGCTCTGTGTGCTGTTCTGGGGTTGGCACTGCACAGGGGCTCGGCAGGACAGCGGACGTGGCGCTGGTCTCGGCGGATTGGCAAAAGAGCCCCTGATTCGGGCCCGATGCGGTGGTCCGCTGTCGGCTGGTGGCTAATCTACGAGACGAGCGTTAATCCCTAAAAAGAATTATTTTTCACCTTGTAGTAACTAAAAAGAATATACGCTTGATCCCGATGCAACTCGCTGCGTAGGAGCCGATTCATCCGCGAATCCTGCGAGCCACTTCTGACGGCTTGCTTCGCCAGCCCGCACAGGGCCCCCGCCGCGCCTGACAAACTGGCCTTAGCTAATTCCTAAAAATTATTTAACAACTGCTTTTTATATCGACTAGCTTCTCTCCACCGGATCACCGGACTTCTTTCCTAAACACTGAAGTACGCGTGATCCGCCGCAACCCCATGGCCGGCACGTGTTCATATCGAGAGCCGCCATGACCAACACCCCTTCCAAACGCAGCACACTGATCGCCGCCTCGCTGGCCATCGGCCTGCTCGTCGCTCCGCTCACCGAGGCCGCCGAGCAACTGCGCATCGGCTACCAGAAATCCTCCACACTGATCAGCCTGCTGAAGAGTCAGGGCACCCTGGAAAAAGCCCTGGCCGATCAGGACGTCAGCATCAGCTGGCACGAATTCCCCAACGGCCAACCGCTGCTGGAGGCGCTCAACGTCGGCAACATCGACCTCTCCGCCGATGTCGCCGACACCGTGCCGGTGTTCGCCCAGGCCGCCGGTGCTGACCTCGCCTACTTCGCTCAGGAAGCGCCCTCTCCCTGCGCGCAGGCGATCATCGTGCGCGAGGATTCACCGATCAAAAACCTGGCTGACCTCAAGGGCAAGAAGGTCGCCGTGACCAAGGCAGCCGGCGTGCACTACCTGCTGATCGCTGCGCTGAACAAGGCTGGCCTGAAATTCAGCGACATCGAACCCGCCTACCTGACCCCGGCCGACGGCCGCGCCGCCTTCGAGAACCGCAAGGTGGACGCCTGGGTCACCTGGGAGCCCTTCCTCAGCGGCGCGCAGCAGCAGTTGCCGACGCGCATCCTCGTCGACGGCAAGGGCCTGGCCGACTACCAGCGCTACTACCTGACCAGCGCCACCTTCGCCAAGAGCCACCCGCAGGTACTGCAGACCGTGTTCGCCGAACTGGTGAAGACTGGCGACTGGCTGCGCGCCAACCCGCGTCAGGCCGCTGAAATCCTCGGCCCGCTGTGGGGCAACCTCGACCCGGCCATTGTCGAGAAAGCCAACGCAAAGCGCAGCTATCAGGTGCGCCTGGTGCAGCCGGACAGCCTCGCTGAGCAGCAGAAGATCGCTGATGCCTTCTACAGCGCCAGCCTGCTACCGACCTCGGTGGATGCCCGCGAAGTCAGTATCTGGAGCCCGCAATGAGTGCCGAAGCCCGTCTGCACCCCAGCCTCCGTGACGAGCCGCTGTTCGCCGCGCACCTGTTCCCCGTGGACTTCGGCAGCCGCACGGCCAAGGTCGAACGCCTGGCCCGGCGCCTGGCAGCCAGCGCGGTGGAGCGTGATCGTGCAGGGGGCAGCGCCCAGGCCGAACGCGAACTGCTGCGCGACAGCGGTCTGCTGACCCTGGCCGTGCCGCAGCAGTACGGCGGCCAGGGCGTGGTCTGGCCGGAGATCTACCGCATCGTGCGCTACCTGGCGGCGGTGGACAGCTCGCTGGCCCACCTGTTCGCCTTCCAGCACCTGCAGGTGGCGACCATCCAGCTGTTCGGCAACCCAGATCAGCAGCGCCACTGGCTGACGCGCACGGTGCAGGAGCGCTGGTTCTGGGGCAACGCCACCAACGGTCGCGACACCGGCCTCAAACTCAGCCCACGCGAAGAGCATTACGAGCTCAATGGCAGCAAGTCGTTCTGCTCCGGTGCCCTCGGCGCCGACGCGCTGGTGGTCAGCGCACCGCGCGGCAAGAACCCGGAGGATCGCGTGTTCATCGTGCTGCCCAGCCAACGCGAGGGGCTGGCGTTGAACAGCGACTGGGACGGCTTCGGCCAACGCCAGACCGACAGCGGCACGGTGCAGTTCGAGCAGGTATTCGTCGACGCCAGCGAGCTGCTCGGCCCGGTCGGCCCCAGCCCACGCACCACGCTGCGCGCCTGCCTGTCGCAATTGATCCTCACCCAGCTCTACCTGGGCAACGCTCAGGGCGCGCTGGACGCCGCGCTGCGCTACACCCGCGAGCAGAGCCGCGCCTGGCCGGCGTCGGGCGTGGCCACTGCCAGCGACGATCCATTCATCCAGCAACGCTACGGAGAGCTGTGGCTGCGCTACCGCAGCGCCCTGCCCTTGGCCGAGCACGCCGCCCAGCGCCTGCAAACCGCCTGGGAGAAACCGGCACTGACCGCCGCCGAACGTGCCGAAGTGGCGCTGGCCATCAGCGAGGCCAAGGTGGTGGCGGTGCGCGCCGCCCTCGATATCACCAGCCAGATCTTCGAAGCCATGGGCGCCCGCGCCACCAGCTCGCGCTACGGTTTCGACCGCTTCTGGCGCAACGTGCGCGTGCACAGCCTGCACGATCCCATCGACTACAAGGTGCGCGACCTCGGCCATTGGCTGCTCAGCGGCCAGGGCCCGCAACCATCGCTGTACGGCTGATCGGGCTGGCCAACTCGGAGCCAGACTGTAGGAGGAGCTTTAGCCGCGACCCTGTCGTGAATGCAAACCGGTGACGGGATTGTCCCGGCTTGCATTCGGCCAGCCTTACGCTCCAGCAGCCAAAGCGAGCGGGCGAAAAATCATCAACCCCGCTCAGCCCTTGCCCCACCTGACCTGACCGCGTTTTCCCGCATCTTATCCACAATGCTTTCCCCAGATTTTGTGCACGACGCCCGCCAAGGCGCACCTGCCCTGCTCGATTGTTGGAAACTCAAGCCAAGTGATTGATTAAAAGCGATATTCCGCCTGGCGATAACGCCAGCAAAGCCTAATTGGGCAAAAACTGAGCGCCCCGCCGTGACCCGCCTGGATGCTAGGCGCGGAGGGCTTTTGCAAAGGTTATCCACAGCGGTATTAACAGAATTTGTGGGTGGGTTTGGGATGGGCCTGGATCGCACCTCTGGCACGAGAAACGCGTAGGACGTACCGGAACGCCGGCCGCTCGGAAGCAGTACGCCGATGATGTGTTGGATGCAGGTTACTGTCTCGGTACGGCCTGGCGGGCTGCTCGCTTCGCGAGCGAGGCCGCCCTACGTCAGGCCACTTTACTCGGCGAGGCATCCTCGAAACGGTCGACCTTGCGCAGGCTCTTGAAGCCGAGCATCCAGCCGCCGGTCACGGTCAGGGTGCAGGCGCAGCCGAGCAGCGCAGCCGGCACCACGCCGAACCAGGCGGCGCTTGTGCCGGCACGAAATTCGCCCAGTTCGTTGGAAGAGCCGATGAACAGCATGTTCACCGCATTGACCCGGCCACGCATGGCGTCCGGGGTGGAGAACTGCACCAGGGATGAGCGGATGTACATGCTCACCATGTCCGCACCACCGGCCACCACCAGCGCGGCGAAGGACAGCCAGAACAGGCTGGACAGGGCGAACACCAGGTTGGCCAGGCCGAACAGCGCCACCGCGCCGAACATCACCAGGCCGACATGACGGTTGAACGGTTTCATACTTAGATACAGGCCGACCGACACTTCGCCGATGGCCATGGCGCTGCGCAGCAGGCCCAGGCCGGTCGGCCCGACTTCCAGCACCTCCTGGGCGTAGATCGGCAGCAGCGCGATTACCCCGCCGAGCAGCACGGCGAACAGGTCCAGCGAGATGGTGCCGAGGATGATCGGCCGCGTGCGGATGAAGTGGATGCCCGCGGTAAAGCGCTTCCAGGCGGTAGCTTCCAGCGCCTGCATCTTTTCCGCATAGCGCACGGGCACCCGCAACATCAGAGCGGTGCCGGCGAGGAAGCAGGCCAGACACACCGAGTAGGTCAGCCCGCCGCCACCGATGGCGTAGAGGCCACCGCCAATCACCGGGCCGGAGATGGTCGCGCCGCGCATGATCATGCTGTTGGCGGCGATGGCCGCAGCCAGACGCTCGCGCGGCACGATCTGCGGCAGCAGGCTCGACAACGCCGGGCCGGTGAAGGCGCGGCCACAGCCGTACAGCACCAGCACGGCGTAGTACCAGGCGACCGGCGCCCCACTGAGCGACAACCATAACAACGCCCCGGCGCACACGCCTTCGACCAGCCAACTGAGCATCAGGATCAGCTTGCGATCGTAACGGTCGATCAGATCGCCAGCCGGCATCAGCAGCACCAGCATGGGAATGAACTGAGCCAGGCCGACATAGGCCAGCGACAGCGGGTCGCGCGTCAGGTCGTAAACCTGCCAGGCCACGACGATGGCCTGAATCTGTACGGCGAACACCACCACGATGCGGGCAATGAGAAACGGCAGGAAACCGGGAAGCCGGTAGACGGAAACGGGGGCAGCGGACACGGCAGAAACCTCGAGGCATGACCGGCCAGTGCCGGTCGAGGTGAGCCGGCCAATCTACGTCAAGCCGCTACTGCGGGGCAAAGGCGTGAACAGCCTGTTGCGCGGATCGAACCCAAGAAAACCCGGAGCGTTCGTAGAAGTTAACCGTGGGTGATGACTGTATGAGCGCCGCCCCGGTGCGAGACGAATGCGCTCATAGCGCATTATCGAGTCGCATGATCCATTCGCCGTGGGGCGCGGCGCCTACAGTCATTGGCAGCGCGGGCGGATGCGGGAGGTCATCCTGCCCGCCGATATCCAGGCTAGACGAATGCCTGGTCGCCGAAACCGCGCGGCAGGCGCTGGCGGCCCGGCAAGGCTGTCAGGCGCGCTTCCCAGGAGGTGCGCCAGTCATTGACGGCACGCGCGGCCTTCTCACGGCGGGCGGCCCGGCGCGCGGCGTTACGGGCATTACGACGAGCTTCGGTGAAGACTTCGGTCTTGCGGCAATTGCGGCATTTGACCTTGCCCAGCTCGGTGGTGGAAGGCAGTTTTTCACCATGAGAGCCACAGGCAAGGTGGCCAGAGACTTTGTAGTGCGTAACCATCGCGTTATCTCCTTGATTGTGGGCGCCCGGCTGCATCCAGCCGATTTACACCCCTCAGGAAATGGGACTATCAAAGCGCAGCGCTGGTTCATTGGCGGCCATGTGGCATCACCCGTCTCGCTGGTCACCGGCCCCCGCTAGCGGGTTTAATGCCTACTTTTTCCGGAACATCGCCATGCCTCTGAACCCCGACGAACTTGCGCAGATCAGCGCCCTCACCCTGGCCCACTACCAGAGTAGCGCCGAGGATTTTCGTGAGGGCACGCGCGACCATGACGTGAGTCAGAACATCGCGGCCCTGCTGCGTCATATCGAGGGTGAAAAACCCTGGCGCATCCTCGACTTCGGCTGCGGCCCGGGGCGTGATCTGCGCACTTTCAGCGGCCTTGGCCATGAGGCCATCGGCCTGGATGGCTGCGCCGAATTCGTTGCCATGGCGCGTGCCGACAGCGGCTGCGAGGTCTGGCAGCAAAGTTTTCTAGAACTGGATCTACCGGCCGGCTACTTCGACGGCATCTTCGCCAACGCCAGCCTGTTCCATGTACCCGACCAGGAGCTGCCGCGCGTGCTCGGCCAGTTGCAGGCGGCGCTGAAACCGGGCGGCGTGCTGTTCAGCTCCAACCCGCGCGGCGAGAATCAGGAAGGCTGGAACGGCCCGCGCTACGGCAGCTATCACGACCTGGAACGCTGGCGCGCGCGGCTCACCGCGGCCGGCTTCGTCGAGCTGGAACACTACTACCGCCCCGCCGGCCTGCCACGCGACCAGCAGCCCTGGCTGGCCAGCGTGTGGCGACGAGTCGCTTAGCTCACCACCACAGGCATGCGTCGCCCTAGTCGAATACGGGCCGGAAAAAGCTGCGTTCGTAGCTGAGGATGCAGCGCGTCTCTTCGGCGTAGCGGAAGGCCGCCTGGCACTCGGCGTCGGCGAAGGAGTCCTGCCGATAGCGCTCGTATTCGGCCAGGCTGGGGAAGCTGAGCAGCGCCAGGGCCACGTCGTTGGCGCCCTCGGACGGCAGGAAGTAACCGTGGTGCGTGCCGCCGAAGCGTTCTACCAAGGGAATCCACAGCTTGGCGTAGTGCTCGAACTCCCTGAGCTTGTAGGGATCGACGATATAGCGCAGGTAGCAGGTGATCATGGGCGTCCTTCATTGCAGGTGGCTTCGATAAGCCCGCGATCTAAGCACGGCGCGGCAGGCAGCGCACCTGCTGCAACGGCAAGGCTGGCTGCGTGCAGCTTTTCTCCCCTCTCCCGCTTGCGGGAGAGGGGCGGGGGGGAGAGGGCCGTATACGGGCTTTTCGATCACGCGGTGCGCACGGCGCACCCTACCCGGTGACCAGCTTCACGTAGCCCGGATGAAATCCGGGGGAAAGGCGATACCGAGTCCCCGGATTGCATCCGGGCTACGCATCACGCCCCGACCACCAGTTCACGCAAACGCTCGCCATCGATGGCCCGGCACATCCCTTCGGGCTTCTGCATCGGCGAATCCTCGGCAGCCAGCATCGCGTTGAGCACGGCCTCGTCGGTGGCCTGCACGGCGGCCAGATAAAGCGCGTCGAAGCACTCGTCGTTGAGGTAGTCGAGGTTCAGCCGCGTTGGCGACAGCTGCGGCAAGGGCCGTGGGTTGGCCACGCTGAAGGCCAGGAAGATGTCGCCGGAGTTGTTGCCACCCGGCGTGCCGGCCAGGGCGATGCCGAGGCCGGCGCGCTGCGCCAGGCGCTTGAGCTGATGCGGCAGCAACGGCGCGTCGGTGGCAAGGATAACGATGATCGAGCCGCGCTCGCGCTCCAGCCCGGCCGGCAGTTCATCTTCCAACCGCTCGCCGACCGGCACGCCGCAAACCTTGAGCCAGGCGCGCTGGCCATGGTTGGCCTGCACCAGGGTGCCGAGGGTGTAGGTCTGGCCGTCGATCTCCACTAGGCGCGAAGCACTGCCGGTGCCGCCCTTGTAGCCGTAGCAGATCATGCCGTTGCCGCCGCCGACGTTGCCTTCGGCAATGGCGCCGCCCTTTGCCGCATCGAGCGCGGCCAGGGCATCGGCCTCGCTGACGTGCTGGCCGTTGATATCGTTGATCACCCCGTCGTAGGTCTCGGCCACCACCGGCATGGCCCACAGGTGCTCGCGCTGCCAGGAGTCGGTGTACTGCTGGATGGTCCAGCGCGCGGCGGCGTGGTGGACGATGCCGACACTGTGCGAGTTGGTGATGCACAGCGGGCCGACGAAGTAGCCGCCGTGCTCGATCCAATGCGTGCCGGTCATCTCGCCATTGCCGTTGAGCGCATGGAAGCCCGCCCATACCGGCTGCGGTTCGCTATCGCGGCCGCGCGGCAGGATGGCCGTGACGCCGGTCTGGATGCGCCGGCCGTTGGCGGCCACGCCATTGAGGGTGCGGTAGCCGACCAGCACGCCGGGCACGTCGGTGATGGCGTTGTACGGGCCGGGGGTGCCGGGCAGCGGCAGGCCGAGTTCGCGGGCGCGAGGTTTAGCCATGGGAGTCATCCTGGGAAGTGGCGGGCTTGCGGTTGCGCAGGTACAGGCCGAGGGCGGCGATCAGCAGCGAGGCGATCAGCAGCAGGGTGGCGATGGCGTTGATCTCCGGCTTGATGCCGCGGCGGATCATGCCGTAGATGAAAACCGGCAGCGTGGTGGAGTCCACACCGGCGATGAAGTAGGTGATCACCAGATCGTCCATCGAGATGATGAACGCCAGCAGCGCGCCACCGACCACGCCCGGCAGAATCTGCGGCAGGGTCACCCGGCGGAAGGTCGTCCAGGGCGAGGCGCCGAGATCGGCCGAGGCCTCCTCCAGACGCGTGTCCATGCCGGCCAGGCGCGCGCTGACGATCAGGAACACGTAGCTGATCAGAAAGGTGCAATGACCGATGATGATCGAGCCCTTGCCCAGCGGCATGCCGACGCCGACGAAGAAGATCAGCAGGGCGATGCCGAGCACGATGTCGGGCATCAGCATCGGCATGAACAGCAGCACCCGGTAGAACTTCTGCAAGCGGAAGCGATAGCGCGCAATCGCCAGCGCGGTGAGCGTGCCGATCACGGTGGAGATCGCCGTGGTGGTCAGCGCCACCACCAGGCTGGTGCGCAACGCTGCCAGCAACTGGTCGGTGGATTCGACGTACAGCGCGTTCTCGCTGAGGCTGGTGGACAGGCCGAACAGCGAGCGATACCAGTCCAGGCTGAAGCCGTCCCAGATCATCATGTTGATCGGGTTGCTATTGAACGAGTAGGCGACGATCAGGCCGATCGGCAGGTACAGGAAGACGAAGAAGGCCAGGCTGTAGCCGCCCAGCAGACGGCGCCCTAGGTTGGCGAGCATGGCGTTCATCGGCTGGCCTCCTGTGCGCTGTTGCGCCCCTGCGCCAGCACGTAGAGCACCAGGCACACCAGCACCGCAGCCATCAGCAGCATCGCCAGGGCGGCGCCGAACGGCCAGTTGCGCGCGGCGAGGAACTGCTGCTCGACCAGGCTGCCGATCATCAGCACGCGCGCGCCGCCGAGCAGCGACGGCACGATGAAGTTACCCAGACTGGGGATGAAGACGATGATCGAGCCGGCGGCGATGCCCGGCAGGGTCAGCGGGAAGATCACCTTCCAGAAACTCTGCCAGCGGCTCGCGCCGAGGTCGGCCGAGGCTTCCAGCAGGCGTTTGTCGAGCTTCTCGACGCTGGCGTAGACGGGCATGAACATGAACGGGATGAAGATGTAGGTCATGCCGATCAGCACCGCCGTCTCGGTGTAGATCAGCTCCACCGGGTTGTAGAAGCCCAGCGCCGCCAGCGCGGTGTTGATCACGCCGCTGGGACGCAGGATCAACAGCCAGGCGTAGAGGCGTACGATCAGGCTGGTGAAGAACGGCAGGGTGATCAGGAACAGGCAGAAGTTGCGCATCCGCTCAGGCTGGCGCGCCACCCAGAAGGCCGCCGGGTAGCACAGCGCCAGGGTCGCCAGCACGGTCAGCGCGGCCAGCTTGAACGAGCGCAGGATGATTTCCAGATAGACCGGATCGAATTCCTCGTTGACGCCATCGGCCCAGCCCAGCACGCGGCCGAAGTTGTCCGGGTAGAAGCTCCATTCCACGCCGCCGTAGAGCCCCGGCTCGAGCAGGCTGTACACCGCCATGATGGTCAGCGGGGCGAGGAAGAACACACCGATGATCAGCGTCACCGGGGTCAGCAGACCAACCAGGCGCAGGCGCTCGCGCATCAGGCACCTCCGGGGATCAGGTGCGCGGCCTGAAGGCCGTACCAGAGCTGCACATTGCCGCCGATGCGCAGGCGTTGCGGCGCGGCGTCACGCAGCACCGCCTTGACCAGGCGACCGTGGCTGGTGCGCAGCAGCAATTCGAAGTCCTTGCCGATGAACAGCAGTTGTTCCAGGCGCCCTTCCAGCGCGGCGAAGCCCTCGCCGGGGCACTGCAGATGGAACTGCTCGGGGCGCAGCATGAGCTGGGCGTACTGGCCGACGCGCAGGTCGGGGTGGCGTGCCTGCAGCAGGTCGCCCTGGCTGTCGAGCAGGTAGGCGATGCCGTCGTTGACCGAGCCGACGTGCACGTCGAACAAGTTGCTCTCACCGATGAAACCGGCGACGAAGGCGTTGGCCGGGCGGTGGTAGATCTCCGCCGGGGCGCCGATCTGCTGGATATGTCCGCCATTGAGCACGACGATACGGTCGCTCATGGTCAGCGCTTCTTCCTGGTCGTGGGTGACGAAGACGAAGGCGATGCCCAGCTCGTGCTGCAGGTTCTTCAGCTCGCGCTGCATGGCCTGGCGCAACTGGCGGTCGAGGGCCGACAGCGGCTCGTCGAGCAACAGCAACGCCGGGCGGTCGACGATGGCACGGGCCAGCGCCACGCGCTGCTGCTGACCACCGGAGAGCTGACCGGGCTTGCGCCGCTCCATGCCGGCCAGGCCGACCATTTCCAGTGCTTCGCCAACACGCTGGCGCTTCTCGGCCTTGGCCACGCCGCGCACATCCAGCGCATAGCCGACGTTGTCGCCGATGCTCATGTGCGGGAACAGCGCGTAGCTCTGGAACACCGTGTGCACCGGACGACGGTGCGGCGGTACCAGATTCATCGGCTGGCCCTGGATCAGCAGCTCGCCGCCATCGAGTTGCTCGAAGCCGCTGATGGTTCGCAGCAGCGTGGTCTTGCCGCAGCCGGACGGCCCCAGCAGGGTGACGAATTCATTGCTGCCGACAGCCAGGTCGAGGCCATCGAGGGCACGCACCAGGTGACCTTCCGGCGCACGGTAGTGCTTCACCGCGCCCCGGATCTCGACCACCGGCGCGGTTTTGGTGAAAGCGGTCATGGAGGACTCCACTCAATATCGGAGCAATCGCGGCTAAAGCCCCTCCCACGGGAGTATGCAATCTGTGGGAGGGGCTTCAGCCGCGACCTGGCGGGCTCAGTTGGCGGTACGCACCCGCGTCCACACCCGGTCGTACTGCTTCAGGCCCTTGCCCAGATCCTGGAAGATCTGCAGCTTGGCCATCACCTCGGCCGGTGGGTTGACCTGCGGGTTGTCACGCAGCTCGGCCGGTAGCAGTTTCAGCGCTTCCTTGTTCGGCGTGCCGTTCATCTGCTGCGCGGTGTTCAGCGCGGCGATCTCCGGCTGCAGGAAGAAGCTCATGAAGCGCTTGGCGTTGGCCTTGTTCGGCGCGCTCTTGAGGACGCACATGTCCTCCTGGTACATGGTCGCGCCTTCCTTGGGGATAACGTAGGCGAGGTTCTGCGGATCCTGCTTCACATACATCATGGCGCCGACGAAATAGTGCGAGGCGGCGGCGTCGCCGGATTGCACCATCGGCACGCTGTCGTAGGTGAAGGCAGAGATCAGCGGCTTGCGCTCGATCAGCCAGTCGGCAGCCTGCTTGAGCTCGGCCGGATCGGTGCTGTTGACCGACTTGCCGTCCTTGATCAGGCCGACACCGAGGGTTTCGCGCATGTCGTCGAGCATGATCACCTTCTTGCCGGCCTTGGCCTCGGCGAAGAAGTCGTCCCAGCTCTCGATCGGCTTGGAGACCTTGTTCTTGTTGTAGAAGATGCCCACCGTGCCCCAGGCGTAGGGCATGCAGTATTCGCCCTTGGGGTCGGATTTCGAGCGCAGGAAAGCCGGATCGATGTTGGCGAAGGCGGCATCCTGATTGATGTCGGTCTTCTCCAGCAGGCCGAGGGCGGCCATGGTGTCGTGCATGTGCACCGAGGGGAAGACGATGTCGTAGCCTTTGGCGCCGGCCTGCAGCTTGGCCAGCATCTCTTCGTTGCTGCCGTAGGTGTCGAGCGACACCTTGATGCCGGTCTCGGCGGTGAAGCGGGTCAGCACCTCGGGGTTGATGTAGTCGCCCCAGTTGTACAGGCGCAGTTCTTCGGCGGCCTGGGCGGCGCCGGTGACGAGGCCGCTGCCAAGCGCGACGCACAGGGCGAGATGACGCAGTATGGGCATGTTCCTGTTCTCCACTGTTGTGGCCGCGCAGGGCGCGACATTTGCTTGTTGCGGCAGGAAGCGCGAGCGTCGACGGCGAGGTGGAAAGACTTCTGCTGGCTCTCTCACCCAAACAGCGGCCAATCGACAGCTCTTTGCGTTACAGCTGCAGAGTAGAATATATTTCTTCCAAAGATCAATACTCTGACATTTAAATGTCAGAACGTTTTGGCATGGCAGGGGAATCGGACATGCTCGATGGCAAGATGCAACACCTGGAAGGCAAGCTGACGCCGGCCGAGCGCACCCTGTGGGTCTACATCCAGGCCAACCTGGAAACCCTCGCCTTCGAGAACGGCGCCAGCCTGGCGGCCAAGAGCGGGGTCAGCCCCAATACGGTCAGCCGCTTTCTGCGCCGGCTCGGCTACAAGGGCCTGAAAAGCCTGAAGGACGAGTTGCGCGACGAAGTGCGCGTGCAATCGCTGCTCAACCCAGCGCTGATCGAGCGCGTCGAGCAGCCGGAAGACCTGGTGGCCCACCTTAACGAGGAAATCGAAGCCCTGCGTGCCTTCGCCGAATTGCTCGGCAGCCAGCACTGGCGCGACATCGTGGCGCGCGTGGGCGATGCCGAGCGCGTTTTCGTCTGCGGCTTCCAGACCATTCGCGGGCTGGCCGAGGACTTCGCCAACCGCCTGGCCCTGGTGCGCTCCGGAGTGGAGTTCCTAGACCTCTACAGCGGCGTGCTCGGCCAGTGGCTGGACAGCCACAACCAGCGCTGCTGCGTGATCCTGATCGACATCGCGCCCTACGCCGATGCCGGCATCGCCTTCGCCAACAACTGCCTGAAGCAGAACACCGACCTGGTGGTGTTCACCGACGAATACGGCATCGCCAAACATATCGACACGCCACATATCGTCACTATGAAGACCAAGACCGGGCTGATCCTCGAATCCACCGGCGGCCTGACCAGCGCTTTGAACGTGCTGCTGCACTGCGTCGCCAGCGACCACAAGGATCAGCTCAAGGAACGCCTCGGCGCCTACCGGGCGCGGGTGGAGAGCCTCAAGCTGTATCGCACCTGAAAGAGCCGGCCCGATCTCGCGCCAGCATCAGCGCCAGGCCTGCAACCCAGAGCACCGAGATACCGTAGTTGATGCGCTGGTACAGGCCGAACCAATGCCCGGCCTCAACGGCCTGGGCCATCAGCACCACAGTGGCCACGGCCAGTACGGTGCAGGCGAGGGAGAACAGGCCGAAGCCGCGCGACCCCAGCAGGCGCTTGCTCAAAAATCCCCAGAGCAGACTGGCCAGGGTCAGCGAGAGGAACATCACCAGGCCGGCCAGGTTGTGCATCTGCTGCGAGAAGGATGGCTGTGCCGGCGCGCAACCCTGGTCGCAAGCGAAGTAGCCAGTGGCGAAGCTGGCCAGCCCATGGACGAGAATCAGCACAGCACTGAACGACGCCAGCCGCGAGCCGCGCACCTGACGCATGACCCCAACAGCGAAGAGCACGAAGAACAGGCCCAACGGCAGGTTGTTGACCCAGGCGGAGAAGCCCTGGGTGGGCGAACCCTGCGCCCCCAACTGGCTCATGGCCTGGTCCAGGTGGCTGTAACCGGGATAGGCCAAGGCAGTCAGCAACACCCCGAAGAACAACCAGAACGGTATCAATACCCCCAGACCAAGCAGCATCCGATCGATGTCTTTCATTCGTCCCTGTTCCTTTTGCTTGCGAGTGATTAACGTGCCTTCAGCGACGGCAACAGCGCGGTGAGAATGCCCAGCAGCGGCAGGAAGGAGCAGATCAGGAACACCTCCTCGATGCCGTGAATGTCCGCCAGGTAACCGAGCAGCGCGCCGCCGATGCCGCCAAAGCCGAACATCAGACCGAAGAACAGCCCGGCGATCATGCCGACGTTGCCCGGCATCAGTTCCTGGGCGAAGACCACGATGGCGGAGAACGCCGAGGCGAGGATGAAACCGATCACCATGCTCAGCACGCCCGTCCAGAACAGGCCGACGTGCGGCAGCAGCAGGGAGAACGGTGCCACGCCGAGGATGGAAAACCAGATCACCTGCTTGCGCCCGATGCGGTCGCCGATCGGCCCGCCGAAGAAGGTGCCGGCCGCCACCGCGCCGAGGAACAGGAACAGGTAGAGCTGCGAGCTGGCCACCGACAGGTCGAACTTCTCGATCAGGAAGAAGGTGAAGTAGCTGGTGAAGCTGGCCATGTAGAAGTACTTGGAGAACACCAGCAGCGCCAGGATCAGCAGGGCGAACTTCACCCGCCCGGCTGACAGCCCGTGAGTGGCCACGCCGCCCTGCTTGAGCTTGAACAGCGTCAGGTGGTGGCGATACCAGCGGCTCAGGCCGTACAGCACGACAATGGCGAAGGCGGCGAACAGGCCGAACCAGGCGACGTTGCCTTGGCCGTAGGGAATGATGATCGCCGCCGCCAGCAGCGGGCCGAAGGCGGTGCCGGCATTGCCGCCGACCTGGAAGGTGGACTGCGCCAGGCCATAGCGACCACCCGAGGCCAGACGGGCGATGCGCGACGCCTCGGGGTGGAAGGTCGAGGAGCCGATGCCCACAAGCGCCGAAGCCAGGAGGATCGCCGGGAAGCTGCCAACGAAGGCCAGCATGAGTATGCCGACCAGGGTGCACAGCGAGCCAGCCGGCAACAGCCAGGGCTTGGGATTGCGGTCCGTGTGGTAGCCCACCCAGGGCTGCAGCAGCGAGGCGGTGAGCTGGAAGGTCAGGGTGATCAGACCGATCTGGGCGAAGCTCAGGCCGTAGTTGAGCTTGAGCATCGGGTAGATGGCAGGCAGCACCGCCTGGATCAGGTCGTTGATCAGGTGCGCCAGGGCGCAGGCGCCGATCACGCGCATCACCAGAGTATTGGCCTGGCTGACGGGCGAGGCGCCGGCCAGGGAGGTAGCGGCGGGACTGCTGGACATGCTTGAAGCTTCCGGGCGAGAGGAGAAACGGCGCTATGCTAGGCTCCGCCCGATCGCCTGTCTCACGAAGACATGGCAAGGACCCTCGCAAAAAAGGCATATCAATGCGCTTGCCCGAAAAACTGCTGGCCGATATCGACGCATCGCCCTGGCTGGTCAGCAGCAGCGCCACCGATTACCCGCTCAATGCCGTCATCGAGCCGCACTCGCACCGCAACAAGCACCAGCTGATCTACGCCATTTCCGGGGTGATGGTGGTGACCTCGGCGATGAATCAGTGGACGGTGCCGCCGAGCCGCGGCATCTGGATGCCCTGCGGCCAGGTGCATGCGATCCGCTGCATCGGCAGCGTGCGCATGCGCAGCGTTTTCGTGCGCCCCGACAGCCTGCCGGACATGCCAAACGAATGTCGCGCCGTGGCCATCTCGCCATTGCTGGGCGAGCTGATTCGCGCAGCCGTGAACATCACCCCGCCCTACGCCGAGGACTCGCGCGAAGCGCGGGTGATGCGCCTGATCCTCGATGAGCTGCGCATCCTGCCGACCCTGCCGCTGCACCTGCCGCAGCCGACCGACCCGCGCATCCAGGCGATCTGTTCCCGGCTGCAGGACCACCCCGGCGACGCGTCCACGCTGGCCGACTGGAGCATCCGCCTGGGCCTCGACGAAAAGACCATCCAGCGCCTGTTCCAGAAAGGTGCCGGCATGACCTTCGGCCAATGGCGTCAGCAGGCGCGCCTGCTGCTGGCGCTGGAGCGCATCGCCCTGGGTGAGAAGATCATCGATATCGCCGGGGAGCTGGGCTACGACAGCCCCAGCGCCTTCACCACCATGTTCAAGAAACAGTTCGGCCTAACGCCCAGCCAGTTCTTCAAATGATGCGCGGTGTAAATGCTGGTGCAGGGCTGTCGCGGCTAAAGCCCCTCCCACACGGTACATATCAGCACCGGAGCGCAGCAGCTCAAGCCTCGCACCGTAGGAGGCGCTTTAGCGGCGAGCTTTTGTGCGTCTGCAACTGCATGGATGCAGGAAGTAGCGTGAAACGGAATGCCAGAGCCGAAAGCCACTCCTACATTGCACGTCTCAATACCGGAAGACAGCCGCTCAAGCCACGCACCGTGGGGGCGCTTCAGCGGCGAGCGCTTCTATCGCGGCTGAAGCCGCTCCTGCGTCACGCACTCTGGTCGTCGCCGGATGACCGCTCGGGCGAGAGATAGCTGACCAGTTGCCGCGCATGGGACGACAGCGCCTCCCAACTGCGCACGCACAGGCGCAATTCGCGGGTGGCCCAGACATCCTCCAGCATCACCACCGCCACTGGCAGTTCCTGGGCAAAACGGGTCGCAGCCACCTCGGGCAGCATGGATACGCCGACGCCCTGTGCCACCAGTTGGGCGATGGCGTCGAAGCTTGGTGCACGCACCCGAACCTTCAAAGGCAGCGCGTTGCGCACCGCCATGTACTCGATGAAGCGCTGCATCGCGCGCTCGGCAGGCAGGCAGACGAAGGGGAAGTTGAACGCAGCGCGTAGTGAGGCAGGGCGTTGCGCGATCAGCGCATGTCCATGCGGTACCAGCAGCACCAGCCGATCATTGCGAAACGGCAAAGACAGCAGGCCAGCGGTGGGCAGATTGCCGTCGTACACGCCGATATCGATGCTGCCGTCCCCGACCGCATGCAGCACATCCTTGCTGTTGTACTCGGCCAGTTGCAGATCCACCTCCGGATAATCGGCCAGGAATGGCCCGAGCGCCGCCGGCAGGAAGGTGCTGTTGGCCACGGTGGAAGCCGCCAGGCGCAGGGTGATGCGCCGCTCGCCCTTGAGTTCCTGCAGGGTATCGCTGAGCTGGCGGGCCTCCTTCAGCACGCCTTGGCAAGCCTCCAGCACCAGGCGCCCGACCGGAGTCAGGCTCATGCCGTCACTGCTGCGCACGAACAGAGTCAGCCCGCAGCGCTCCTCGAACAGGCGCAGGCGGGTGCTGGCGGCCGACACCGCGACGGGAAAGGTCGCCGCTGCCTTGCTCAGGCTACCGGTGGCGGCAATCGCCGCGATCAGGCGCAGGTCGGGCAGGTCGAAATGCATGGTGCCTTCTCCAAATCAGAAAGCTGTCTTCGTGAAATTGCGATTCTAGCGATATAGCTTTCCGCTCAGAATAACTGCTCATTCCCTGCCATAGCCTTGCTCATGAACGCTTTGACCGCCTCGTACCGCCGCAGCCTGGACAACGGCGTGCTGTTCGCCGTGCTCTCGGCCACCGGTTTCAGCCTGAAAGCCATCTTCGTCAAACTCAGCTATGCCGCCGCACCGGTGGACGCCGTCACCGTGCTGAGCCTGCGCATGGGTCTGGCGCTGCCGCTGTTCGCCTGGCTGCTGTGGCTGAGCCGTGGCACCGGGCAAGCGCGCTTGTCGGCCAAGGACTGGGCGCACGTCCTGTTGCTGGGGATGTTTGGTTACTACCTGTCGAGCCTGTTCGACTTCTATGGCCTGCAGTACATCAGCGCCGGGCTGGAACGGCTGATCCTGTTCACCTACCCGACGCTGGTGCTGCTGTTGCAGATGCTGGCGATGGGCGAGCGACCCGGGCCGCGCACCTTCCTGGCCCTGGGGTTGTGCTACCTGGGGCTGGGCATCGCGCTGGTGCATGACATCCGCGTCGAGGGCGACAGCGAACAGATCCTGTTGGGTGCGGCCTGGGTATTCGCCAGCGCGGTGACCTATGCCCTGTATTACCTGGGCACCGGCGTGGTGATTCGCCGGGTCGGCTCGATGCGCCTGGCGGGGCTGGCCGGCGGCGCCTCGGCGATCATGGTGCTGGTGCACTACGGCCTCACCCGTGACCCCACGCAGTTGCTCAATCTGCCGGCCGAGGTATGGCTGCACGGCTCACTGATGGCGCTGCTGTCGACGGTGTTGCCGATCTACTGGATGGCGCTGGCCGTGCAGCGCATGGGCGCCAGCCATGCCGCCCTGTTCGGCAATCTGGGCCCGGTGCTGACGCTGTTCGCCGCCTGGGCACTGCTTGGCGAAGCCATCACCCTGTACCAGATCGCCGGCCTGGCGCTGGTGCTGCTGGGCGTCTCGCGTCTGTCGGGCAAGCGCAAGAGCGCCTAGGTCCCTGCTCGGCTGGAGCGCGCGGAACCGGGCGAGAGACGTGCGGTAGCATTCACATGCGCCACGTGGCTCAGACCTGGAACTGCATGACGGCGTTGCGCATACCCTGCGCGACCCGCTCCAGCTCCTCCGCCGAGCGCGCCAGCTCATTCACCGCCTGGGCGTTTTGCTGCGCCATCTGCGCGATCTGTTCGACACGCTGCGCGACCTCGTTGCTGGCCTCGCTCTGCTCGCCGATGGTGTGGGAAATCTCACCCACCACCTGGGCGGCACGTTGTGCGCCGTCACGAATCTCATTGATCGAATCACCAGCCTGGTGCGCCAGACTGACGCCGTCGTTCACCCGCGTCACGCCAGCCTGCATGCTGTCCACCGCCAGGTTGGTGTTGCTGCGAATGCGCCCGATCATGTCAGTGATTTCCTGGGTCGACTGCGCGGTTCGAGCCGCCAGGTTGCGTACCTCGTCGGCGACCACGGCGAAACCACGACCCGCCTCGCCCGCCCGCGCAGCCTCGATGGCGGCATTGAGGGCGAGCAGATTGGTCTGTTCGGCGATGCTCTTGATGACCTGAATGATCGAGTGGATGTCCTCGGAGGAGCGCCCCAATTCGGTGATCGTCTCGGACGACGAGGACACCGCCTCGGCGATGCGGTTCATGCCCTCGACAACGCCGAGTATGACCTGACCGCCACTGTCCGCCAGTTGCCCGGAATGGGCGGAAATGCCCTTGGCGTCGTGAGCATGCGAAGACACCTGGGCGATGTTGCGGATCATCTGCTCCATGACCGCGGCCATGCTGGTGGCGCTCTCGGCCTGCTGGGTGGAGTCCTGCAGGATGCCCTGGGCAGTGCCATTCACGGTACGCGCCGTATGCTGAAGCTGGTCACTGTGCTGGGTGATGGTGCTGATCATGCGGCCGAGGTTGGCCTGCATCTCGGCCAGCGCCTGCAGCAACTGTCCTGCTTCGTCCTGGCGACTCACATCAATACGACCGCGCAGGTTGCCATTGGCGATGGCGCGTGCGGTGTCGATGGATTGCTGCAGCGGGCCCAGCACACGGCGCATCAGGCTCCAGGTGATCAGGCCGAGCAGCAGGCTGACCAGGACGATACCGGTCACCAGGAAGATCGAGGCCTGGTGCACGGCCGTCTGGCCACTCTGGCGGGCAGCGCTCACCTGCCCTTCGATCAGGCTGCTGAGCGCTTCGTTCCGGGCTTCGAGCTCGCTGAAACGCTGGGAGAATGCGGGCATGCCCGCCTTGGCGGCCTGGGCATCAAGCAGGGCTGCCGCGGTGATCTGCTCGGCTTCGCTGATATAGGCATTGAGCGCCGGTTGCGACTGGGCAATGGCCTGCTGGATATCAGCCGGGAGCGGCAACTGGGCATTGGCTGCCAGGGTGCGCTTGAACCACTCGGCATGCTCGCGCAGGTCCGTGCGCACCTGCTCGGCAGCGGCCTGATCGCCGGGTTCGACGTTGAAAGCGGCCAGCACGTCGGCGCGTAGCGCGTCGTGCATCATGTCCCCTTCCAGGTGGTTACGCAGCGCCTCGACGCTCAGCTCGTTCTGCGCCAGCGCGTCACTGAGTTGGGTCTGCCCCCAAAAGCCCACGGCACCGAGCGCCGCAGCAGCGGTGACGCTCAAGACGCCGCTGGCGATCATCGTCTGACGAATATTCATGCATTGATATCTGGCTGTAGCGAAGCGGAGAACTAAGTCTAGTCCAGCTCCTGGCTATGCAAGGCCCGCGCAGGCTCTGTTCCAGCATCAGGGAGGAACTACGCTCGCAGCCGGAACTGCACACAGATTGGTGATTGCTGAAGCAGGAAAACCGGACGAGCTACTGGACCGCTCGCATAACGCTATATACAAAAAAATATAGCGCAGTAGGATAGCGGCTCCGCATGCCACTCAATGAGCAAGACGCCCATGATCAACCCCCTCAAGCACAGCCTGCTCGCCCTTGGCCTGGTGTTCGCCAGCGGCGCCATCGCCGACGAAGTGAAGGTCGCGGTAGCCGCCAACTTCACCGCGCCGATCCAGGCCCTCGCGCCTGAATTCGAGAAGGCCACCGGGCACAAGCTGGTGGCTTCCTTCGGCGCCACCGGGCAGTTCTATGCGCAAATCCAGAACGGCGCGCCGTTCGATGTGCTGCTCAGCGCCGACGACACGACACCGGCCAAGCTGGAGAGCGAAGGCGCGACCGCGCCAGGCTCGCGCTTTACCTATGCCATCGGCAGCCTGGTGCTGTGGTCGGCGGACGCCAACTACCTCGACGGCACGGACGCCGCGCTGAAAGCCGGCCAGTTCAAGCATCTGGCAATCGCCAACCCGAAGGCCGCGCCCTATGGCCTGGCCGCGACCCAGGTGCTGGACAAGCTGAGTCTGGGCGAGGCGGTGAAAGCCAAGCTGGTCGAGGGCCAGAACATCACCCAGACGCACCAGTTCGTCTCCACCGGTAACGCCGAACTGGGCTTCGTCGCGTTGTCGCAGGTGTACAAGGACGGCAAGCTCAGCAGCGGTTCGGCCTGGATCGTGCCGGAGGCCCTGTATGATCCGATCAGGCAGGATGCGGTGATTCTCAAGCCGGGCGCGAACAATCCAGCCGCGACAGCACTTGTCGAGTACCTGAAAGGTCCGGAAGCCGCCAAGGTGATCGAGTCGTTCGGCTATAAACTGTAATCCCTGTAGCCCGGATGAAATCCGGGGCCATCTGCCTGAGCAGGCCCCGGATTGCATCCGGGCTACGTTTGTCCAGACGCCAGTTGCCGGAACCCGCCCATGCCGCTGTCGAAGAACGACCTCGATGCCATCCTGCTGACACTGGAGCTGGCCTCGCTGACCACCGTGCTGCTGCTGATCATCGGCACGCCCATCGCGCTGTGGCTGACCCGCACCGACTCCTGGCTCAAACGTCCGGTCGGCGCCGTGGTGGCGCTGCCGCTGGTGCTACCGCCGACGGTGATCGGTTTCTACCTGCTGGTCAGCATGGGCCCCAACGGCTTCTTCGGCCAGCTAACGCAGAGCCTCGGCCTGGGCACCTTCACCTTCAGCTTCACTGGCCTGGTGATCGGTTCGATCTTCTATTCCCTGCCCTTCGTCGTGCAGCCGCTGCAGAACGCCTTCGAGGCCATCGGCCGCGGCCCGCTGGAAGCCGCCGCAACCTTGCGCGCCAACCCCTGGGATACGTTCTTCAGCGTCGTACTGCCGCTAGCGCGCCCGGGTTTCGTTACCGCCGCGATCCTGGCCTTCGCCCACACGGTCGGTGAGTTCGGCGTGGTGCTGATGATCGGCGGCAATATCCCCGGCAAGACCCAGGTGGTGTCGGTGCAGATCTACAACCATGTGGAAACCATGAACTACGCCCAGGCGCACTGGCTGGCCGGCGGAATGGTGGCCTTCTCCTTCATCGTCCTGCTGGCGCTGTATGGCGGACGCAGCGGCAAGCTGAGGGCCTGGTGATGTTTGGATTTGGCAAAACCACGCCTCTGCCCGTGACGAATGACGGTCGTATTCGCGCGCGCTTTCTGGTGCAGCACGCGGGCTTTCGTCTGGATGTAGACCTCGACCTGCCGGCGCGAGGCGTCAGCGCACTGTTCGGCCATTCCGGCTCCGGCAAGACCAGTTGCCTGCGCTGCTTCGCCGGGCTGGATCGTCCACAGCAAGGTTACCTGCAAGTGGCTGGCGAACTCTGGCAGGACAGCGAGCGCGGCTTCTTCCTCCCCGCCCACCGGCGCGCCATCGGCTACGTGTTTCAGAACGCCAACCTGTTCCCGCATCTGAGCGTGCGCAAGAACCTGGAATACGGTCAGCGGCGCATCCCTGCATCGCAACGCAAGGTGGCACTGGATCAGGCGCTTCAACTGCTGGGCATCGGTCACCTGCTCGAGCGCATGCCCTCGGCGCTGTCCGGCGGTGAACGCCAGCGCGTCGGCATCGCCCGCGCGCTGGTCACCAGCCCGCGCCTGCTGCTGATGGACGAGCCGCTGGCCTCGCTCGATCTCAAACGCAAGCAGGAGGTGCTGCCCTATCTGCAGCGGCTGCACGAGGAGCTGGACATCCCCGTGCTCTACGTCAGCCATGCGCCGGACGAAGTGGCGCGCCTGGCCGATCATCTGGTGCTGCTCGACGAAGGCCTGGTCCGCGCCAGCGGCCCGCTCAAGGAAACCCTGCTGCGCGCCGACCTACCCTTCGCCAGCGATGACGATGCCGAAGCGGTGATCGACGGCGAGGTTTGCGGCCATGATGCTGCCTATGGCCTGTTGCAACTACGCCTGCCCGGCAGCGAAGCCTGCCTGCGCCTGCCCCACGCGGCGTTGCCCAACGGCCATCCGGTGCGGGTGAAGATCAAGGCGCGTGACGTCAGCCTCGGCCTGCAACGCGCCGAGGGCAGCAGCCTGCTCAACCTGCTGCCGGCGACGGTGGAAAGCTGGCAGGCGCTCGATGCGCAGATGCTGTTGACCCTGCGTCTGGGCGAACAGCGCCTGCTGGCGCGGATCACCCGTTACTCCTTTGATCAGTTGGGCATTCACGCCGGCCAGGCACTCTGGGCGCAAGTCAAGTCAGTGTCGCTGCTGGCGCCGTAGTCTGTGCCCCGCGACGCCCCGGAACGTAAGACCGTGCGAACGCGAGATTCCCGGTGCGCTACAGGTCGGTGAGCACCGTAGGGTGCGCCGCGCGCACCGGTCTTACGCACAGGTCATGGGGCCGTAGCCCGGATGCAATCCGGGGCGATCAGACGCCCCCTGGCAACTCCAGATGCTGCGGTCCGATTTCCTCATGGCCGGCCAGCAGCAGGGCAAAGTGGATGGCGTTCTCCAGCTCGCGGGTATTGCCCGGCCAGCGATGGGACTTCAGTACGGCCTGCGCTGCCGGGCTGATCGGCGGTATCGCAAGGTTCAGGCGCGAGGCATGGATACCGAGGAAATATTCGGCCAGCGGCAGGATATCGCCGACCCGCTCGCGCAATGCCGGGAACCGCAGTTGGCCGTCGCACAGGTAGGCGTATAAGCGCTCGTCGAAAGTGCCGGCTGCCACCGCGCGGGCCAGGTCGACGCTGCTCGCCGCCACCAGGCGCACGTCCACCGGCAACGCCTGGCTGGCGCCGACGCGATACACCTCGCGGGTTTCCAGTGCGGCCAGCAGTTTGCTCTGCAACGGGCGTGAAAGATCGGCAATCTCGTCGAGGTAGAGCGTGCCGCCATTGGCCGAACCGAACCAACCGGCGCGGCTGCTGGCAGCGCCGACATGGGCGCCGCCGACATGCCCGAACAGCTCGGCCTCACCCCATTGCGGGCTGATTGCCGCGCAGCTCACCGCCACGAACAGGCCGGCGCGCTCGCTCTGGCGGTGGATATAGCGCGCCAGCAACTCCTTACCGGTACCGGTTTCACCGAGAATCAGCAACGGCTGGCCATTGTCCGCCAGTGCCTCGGCGCGCTCGCGCAACTGGCGCGAACGGGCATCGACAAATACCAGCGCCTTGGCCCGAATGCTCAGCGGGCTTTTGTCCGAATCGGCAAAGGTCAGGGGCGGTGGGAAGCCAGGTGGAAAACTCATGACGTGCAGCTCCTGAGCCACACCTCATCAGCGCGGCCTGTATGCGAATAAATGGGCTGGAGCAATTCTCAACCTTGCTCCGCATCGGCTCGAAAGGTGGCCGCCATGGCTGGCAGGCGATAAAAAAGAGCGGGCGGCTGCCTGGCCCGACCCCGCTCCGAAGGTGTTCGCCCGTGAAGGGCTTTCAGGCGCGCAAGCGCGCCTGCTGTTCGATGCGGCCCTGCAGGCGATACAGGTAGGCGAAGCCCTGCTCCCAGTAGCGATGTCCGGACTTGACGTTGATATGCCCGGCACCGGTCAGGATCGCCGCCTCGCTACCCCAGGCACGCGCCAGCTCCAGTGCACGCAGGGCGCTGGCCGCGGCATCGTTGTCGGAGCCCACCAGCAAGCTGGGAAAGGGCAGCAGATCACGCGGCATCGGTGCGAAATTCCTTAGCGGCTCGGGGCAACCCGGCCGCTCGACATCAGCCGGCGCCACCAGCAGCGCACCGCGCACCCGGCGCAGCAGTTCGACTGGCGCCTGCGCGGCCCAGTGCGCCACGGTCACGCAGCCCAAGCTGTGGGCAATGAGAATCGCCGGCCGCGGATCAGCAGCCAACACGCGGTCCAGTTCGGCGATCCAGTCGGCGCATTGCGGATTGAACCAGTCGTTCTGCTCGACTCGCACGCTACCCGGCAAGCTGCGGTGCCAATGGCTTTGCCAGTGCTCTTCGGGTGAGCCCTGCCAGCCCGGCAGGATCAGATAACGGATTGCTTCACTGGCCATGACGGCGCCTCCTTGAATCGAATGGCGCCAGTCTAGGCAGCGCAAGCCAAATACAAAAAGAATAAGAATTTCTTTGCTTATTCCATTAATGAATCCATAACGTGCAGCATTTTATATTTCCAAAAAGAATATAAATGTTCTTAAACAGTATTTTTAAGAATATTCCAGCCTCTCTACTATCCGCTCCACGCCAGCGTCGGCACTCGTTACGCCGCCGTGGCGACCTATTCACAAGGAGCCTGGAAATGACCGCGACGCTGAGAAACCTCGAAGGCCAGGATGAAGCCAGCATCCTGCGCGAGATCCAGACCGCACTGCATGGCCTGAAATTCGGTTCGGTGGAAATCACCGTACATAACGGCCAAGTGGTGCAGATCGAGCGCAAGGAAAAGATCCGCCTGCAACAACCGAGCAGCAAGAACAGCTGACAGCACATCGACTTCATGATGCAGCCCGACTGGACCACCAGAGGGCGCTTACCCGATAGCCCCAACGCCAACACAAGAACTTATCCAGTCTAGGAGCTGCACCATGTCCATTCGCCGTTTCGCCCTGGCCGCGCTGGCCAGCACTCTGATCGCCGGCCCAGCCATCGCCCAGCCGCTGCTCAACGTGTCCTACGACCCGACCCGCGAGCTGTACGTTGAGTACAACGCCGCCTTCAACAAATTCTGGCAAGCACAAGGCAACCCGGCCGTTGCCATCCAGCAATCCCACGGTGGCTCGGGCAAGCAGGCCCGTGCAGTAATCGATGGCCTGCGCGCCGACGTGGTGACCCTGGCGCTGTCCGGCGACATCGACGCGCTGAACCTCAACCAGCAGCTGATCGACCCGAACTGGCAGGCGCGCCTGCCGGACAACAGCACGCCGTACACCTCGACCATCGTGTTCCTGGTGCGCAAGGGCAACCCGAAAGGCATCAAGGACTGGGATGACCTAGTCAAGGACGGCGTGGAAGTCATCACCCCGAACCCGAAAACCTCCGGCGGCGCACGCTGGAACTTCCTCGCCGCCTGGGCCTACGCCCGCGAGAAGTTCGGCAGCGAAGACAAGGCCCTGGAGTTCGTGACCGAGCTCTATCGCCACGCCCCGGTGCTGGATACCGGCGCCCGTGGTTCGACCATCAGCTTCGTCCAGCGTGGCCTGGGTGACGTACTGCTGGCCTGGGAAAACGAGGCCTACCTGTCGCTGGCCGAAGAGGGCGGCGATCAGCTGGAGATCGTCACCCCCTCGCTGTCGATCCTCGCCGAACCGCCGGTTGCGGTGGTCGATGCCAACGTCGACCGCAAGGGCACCCGCAAGGTGGCCGAGGCCTATCTGGAGCACCTGTATAGCGAAGAAGGCCAGCGCATCGCCGCGAAGAACTTCTACCGCCCACGCAACGAGAAAGTCGCCGCCGAGTTCAAGGACCAGTTCCAGGACCTCAAGCTGGTGACCATCGACAAGGACTTCGGCGGCTGGAAACAGGCCCAGCCCAAGTACTTCGACGACGGCGGGGTGTTCGACCAGATCTTCACCAAGATCAATCAGTAATAGCGGCTGGATTACAGAGGCCCGCCATCTTCACCGGTAGCGGGTCCTCGTCGCGGACCTGAACAAAAGGACACCCCATGTCTCGTCGAACTTCCCCGGTCATACCCGGCTTCGGGCTGACCCTGGGCTACACCATCACCTACCTGGCGTTGATCGTACTGATTCCGCTGGGGGCGATGTTCCTCTTCTCGCTGCAACTGACCGCCGAACAGTGGTGGGCACTGCTCAACAATCGCCAACTGCAGTTCTCGCTGCAACTCTCGTTCGGTACCGCGCTGGCCGCCGCCCTGCTCAATGGCATTCTCGGCACCGTCATCGCCTGGGTGCTGGTGCGCTACACCTTCCCAGGCCGGCGCATCATCGACGCCATGGTCGACATGCCGTTCGCCCTGCCCACGGCCGTTGCCGGCATCGCGCTGACCGCGCTGTACGCACCCAGTGGCCTGATCGGCTCGCTGTTCCCCTTCAAGATCGCCTATACCCCGCTGGGCATCACCCTGGCGCTGGTGTTCGTCACCCTGCCGTTCGTGGTGCGCACGCTGCAGCCGGTACTGGCCGACATCCCCAAGGAAGTCGAGGAAGCCGCCGCCTGTCTGGGCGCCAAGCCGCTGCAGGTGTTCCGCCACATCCTGCTGCCGAGTCTGCTGCCGGCCTGGCTGACCGGCTTCGCCCTGGCCTTTGCGCGTGGTGTCGGCGAGTACGGCTCGGTGGTGTTCATTGCCGGCAACATCCCGCTGAAGACCGAGATCCTGCCGCTGCTGATCGTGTCCAAGCTGGATCAGTACGACTACCCGGGCGCCACCGCCATCGGCGTGATCATGCTGGTGGTGTCGTTCATCCTGCTGCTGCTGATCAACATTCTGCAGCGCCGCATCCAGCCGCAACTCTGAGGAGCCCGTCATGAGCCTTGCAACCCTTGGCCAGAGCGCGGCTGCGCGCCCGGCCAGCCGCTCCGTCGGCGCCATCATCCTGATCGTCATCGCCTGGGCGGTGTTCGCTGCAATTCTCGTTTTGCCGCTATACATGGTGGTGACGCAGGGCCTGAGCCGTGGCCTGGAGGTGTTCTGGCAGGCGATCAGCGAGCCGGATGCCATCTCGGCGCTGAAGCTGACCCTGCTGGCCACCGCCATCTCGGTACCACTGAACCTGGTGTTCGGCGTCGCCGCCGCCTGGGCGGTGACCAAGTTCGAGTTCCGCGGCAAGAGCATCCTGATCACCCTGATCGACATGCCGTTCTCGGTTTCGCCGGTGGTCGCCGGCCTGATCTACGTGCTGCTGTTCGGCTCGCAGAGTTTTCTCGCGCCGTACCTCGACTCGCAGAACCTGCAGATCGTCTACGCCGTGCCCGGCATCGTGCTGGCGACCATCTTCGTCACCTTCCCCTTCGTCGCCCGCGAGCTGATCCCGCTGATGGAGGAACAGGGCACCACCGAGGAAGAGGCCGCGCGCCTGCTCGGTGCCAACGGTTGGCAGATGTTCTGGCATGTCACGCTGCCTAACGTAAAATGGGCGCTGATCTACGGCGTGGTGCTGTGCACCGCGCGGGCGATGGGCGAATTCGGCGCAGTTTCGGTGGTTTCCGGGCATATCCGCGGTTACACCAACACCCTGCCGCTGCACATCGAGATTCTCTACAACGAGTACAACATCGTCGCTGCCTTCAGCGTGGCGATCCTGCTGCTCGTCATGGCCCTGGTGGTGCTGCTGCTTCGCCAATGGAGCGAAGCGCGTCTGAGCCGCCAGCTGCAAGCCAACCGAGAAGACTGACAGCCGTGAGGCACGGCCCACGGAACCACCAGGAAAAAGCCATGAGTATCGAAGTCAAAGGCGTCAACAAGCAGTTCGGCCAGTTCAAGGCGCTGAACGAGATCAACCTGAGCATCCAGAGCGGCGAGCTGGTCGCCCTGCTCGGCCCGTCCGGCTGCGGCAAGACCACCCTGCTGCGCATCATCGCCGGCCTGGAAACCCCGGACAGCGGCAGCATCGGCTTCCACGGCGAGGACGTGTCCGAGCACGACGTGCGTGATCGCAACGTCGGCTTCGTGTTCCAGCACTACGCGCTGTTCCGCCACATGACGGTGTTCGACAACGTCGCCTTTGGCCTGCGCATGAAGCCCAAGCGCGAGCGCCCGAGCGAAGAGGTGATCAAGCAGAAGGTGCACGAGTTGCTCAACCTGGTGCAGCTCGACTGGCTCGGCGACCGCTATCCGGAGCAACTCTCCGGCGGCCAGCGCCAGCGTATCGCCCTGGCCCGTGCCCTGGCGGTAGAGCCGAAAGTGCTGCTGCTCGACGAACCCTTCGGCGCGCTGGATGCCAAGGTGCGCAAGGAGCTGCGCCGCTGGCTGGCGCGCCTGCACGAAGAAGTGCACCTGACCAGCGTGTTCGTGACCCACGACCAGGAAGAAGCCATGGAAGTGGCCGACCGCATCGTGGTGATGAACAAGGGCGTAATCGAGCAGATCGGCACCCCGGCCGAGGTCTACGAGCATCCGGCCAGCGATTTCGTCTACCACTTCCTCGGTGATGCCAACCGCCTCTACGTCGGCAATGACCACCACGTACTGTTCCGCCCGCACGAGGTCGATCTGTCCAGCGAACCGAGCCCGGAGCACAAAGCCGGCGAAGTGCGCGACATCCGCCTGCTTGGCGCGATCACCCGCATCACGCTGAAAGTCGAAGGCCAGGACGAACTGATCGAGGCCGAGGTGGCCAAGGATCACGTCAGCCTGGACAACCTCGCCCGTGGCACCACCCTGTACTTCAAGCCCAAGGGCGGCAAGCCGGTCAGCACCCAGGCGTAGCACTTCCTAGGGTGGCCGGGCGGTTGTACGTAGATTGGGCGTAGGGTGGGCTTCAGCCCACCGACTAGAGCTCAGCCTTTATTTGGTGGGCTAAAGCCCACCCTACGAATCTACGCAGCCGCAATCGCCATGATCGCCCTGCGCCCCTGCGGCGACACCTGCAACGCGCGCGAACCCTGGCTGCGCCGCAGCCAACCCTCACCTTCGCACAGATTCAACAACGCCGCGCCCAGCGCACCGCCCAGATGCGGCTTGCGCTCGCTCCAGTCCGGGCAGGCACACAACCGCTGGCGACGCTGACGGCCGACCTGCTGCAGATCGATACCCAGCGCCTGCAGCCCCAGCTCGCCGCTGGCGGTCAACTTCAGCGCACCGTCCTCCTCACTCAACCAGCCAGCCGCACACATACGTGCGAACAGGCCGACTGCCAGCTCGCCGGCCAGATGGTCGTAGCAGGTGCGCGCCTCGCGCATGACCAGCGGCGTGCCGCGCGAGACTGGCACTGCACGCGTTTGCCGTGGCTGTGCGGCCAGTGCAGCACTGGCCAGCGCCTCCACAAGTTGCCCGACTTCCGGCCCGGCCAGACGGTAATAGCGATTGCGCCCATGCCGCTGCTGCGCCAGCAGGCCGCCCTCCACCAGCTTGGCCAGGTGCGCGCTGGTCGACGACGGCGACAGCCCCGCCAGCAAGGCCAGCTCACCGGCCGGCCGTGCACTGCCGTCCATCAGTGCCCAGACCATGCTGGCGCGTCCGGCATCGGCGAGCAGGGCGGCGATCGAACTGAAACCTGGTGCGTATTCCATAATTCACCTCATGACGAAACATGGCGTGCAGCAAATGTGGATACTGGCAGGCAACTTCAGCCAGAGCCAGCCAGGGAGAAAGCCGATGCTCGCCGTGATCTTCGAAGTCGAGGCCAAGCCGGACCAACAGCAGGACTATCTCGACCTCGCCGCAGAGCTGCGCCCGCTGCTCGCCGAACAGCCGGGTTTCATTTCCATCGAGCGCTTCCAGAGCCTTACCCAGCCTGGGAAGATCCTGTCGCTGTCGTTCTGGCAGGACGAAGCCTCGGTCCAGGCCTGGCGCCAGCGCGATGAACACCGACGCGCACAGATGGCAGGACGCGAGGAGGTCTTCAGCCACTATCGTCTGCGCGTGGCCCAGGTGCTGCGCGACTACGGCATGCAGGAACGCGACGAGGCGCCTGCCGACAGCCGGGCGATCCACGAACAGGGGGCGGCGCGATGACCGAGCATCTGCCGCTGATCCTCGTCACCTTCCTGCTCGCGGGCATGGTCAAGGGCGTGGTCGGCCTTGGTCTGCCGACCATAGCCGTCGGTCTGCTCGGGTTGGTGATGGCGCCGCTGCAGGCCGCTGCGCTGCTGATCATCCCATCGATGATGACCAACATCTGGCAACTGTGCGACGGCCGCAGCCCGCTGCCAATGTTGCGCCGCCTGTGGCCGATGCTGCTGGGCATTCTGTTCGGCACGCTGCTGGTCGCCGGGTTGCTGCAAAGCCTGGACCTACCGGGCGCCACGCGCTGGCTCGGCGCGGCCCTGGTGCTCTACGCGCTGCTCGGCCTGGCCAAGGTGCACTTTCGTGTGGAGCGGGCCAGGGAAGCGTGGCTGGGCCCGGTGATCGGCGCCATCACCGGTGCGATCACCGCCGTTACCGGCGTTTTCGTGATTCCAGCCGTGCCCTTTCTTCAGGCCATCGGCCTGGAGAAGGACGACTTGGTGCAAGCCCTGGGGCTGTCGTTCAGCGTATCTACCCTGGCCCTGGCGGCAGCGCTCGGTCACAGCGGTGAACTGCTGCAACCGGCAGTGCTCGGGCTATCTGCCCTGGCCTTGCTGCCTGCCCTGCTGGGCATGGCCGCCGGCCAGTGGTTGCGCAAGCGCATCAGCGCGGAACGCTTCAAACGCTGGTTCTTCATCGGCCTGTTGCTACTCGGCGCCGAACTGGCGTTGCGTGGCCTCTGAACCGATCCCATCAGGCGACGGCAGCCCGCGAGTGCTTGAGGCCGAACCATTGCAGTTCGGCCAGCAACCCGATCGCCAAAGCCTGAGCGATGACGAAGGCGTAGCCGAACAGGTTCGGCGAGACCCAGCCGATCACCAGTAGCAGCAGACTGTCGATCACCCAGACCGCGTTGACCGCAATCACCGCCCAGATGGCCTGGCGGCTGATTTCAGCACGGTTGGACAACCACACCAGTAGCGCAGCAAAGGGCAACGCCGCGCTACCGGCGACCAGCAACAACAGGCGCGGCAATTCGAGGAAGGCGCCCAGCCAGCCGGCCGCCAGGACCAGCAGCAGGCCGGTGACGCCGCTGAGCAAACCGTCGAGCAAGAGCGCGTTGCGCAGTATCGGGGAAGGTTGCAGTACGTTCATGGCGAATCCTCCATAGGGACACCGGGGTGGTGCCTGACCTACAGATTTCGCCGGAACCAGCAGCGCGTCGATTACCTGCCAGGTAATGGCTGACATGACCTGGCTGGACTATCGTGCAGGCCATGAATAGCCAATCCCAGACCGCCGGCGCCCTGTTGCGCCAATGGCGCCAGCGGCGTCGCCTGAGCCAGCTCGACCTCGCCTGCGAGGCCGAGATTTCCACGCGCCACCTGAGTTTCGTCGAGACCGGCCGCGCCCAGCCCAGCCGCGACATGCTGCTGCATCTGGCCGAGCAGCTGGACATTCCCCTGCGCGAGCGTAATCGCCTGCTCAGCGCGGCCGGCTTCGCCCCGCTGTACAGCCAGCACGATCTGACCGACCCGGCGCTGGCCCCCGCCCGCCAGGCCATCGATCAGTTGCTCAAGGCCCATGAGCCCTATCCGGCATTGGCCATCGACCGGCAGTGGAACCTGCTGGCCGCCAACGCGGCGGCCACCTCGTTCCTCGCCGGCATGCCGGACTTCCTGCTCGGCCCGCCGCTCAACGTGATGCGCCTGTCGCTGCACCCCGAAGGCCTGGCACCGCGCATCGCCAACCTGGCACTGTGGCGCGCGCACCTGCTGATGCGCCTGCAGCGCGATGCGGAGATCAGCGGCGACGAAACCCTGTTCACCCTGCTCGATGAGCTGCGCGCTTACCCGGCGCCGACGGAAGTCCCTGCGCCACCGAGCGACGCCGTGCTGGTGCCGCTGCAACTGCACAGCGAGCAAGGCGTGCTCAGCCTGATCAGCACCATCACGGTGTTCGGCACGCCGAACGACGTGACCCTCGCCGAACTGGCACTGGAAACCTTCTTCCCCGCCGACGCCTTCACCGCCGAGTACCTGCGCAATCTGATGAAAAGCCCCTGAACGGTGGCGATTTCCGACGAAATCACTCTTTCGGGTCATGCTTCGCTACGCTTGGCGCAGTAGTCTTGACGCTGCGTCGTTGACGCTGCCAATGCATACCTGCTCAAAACAATAACAAGGAGCACCCCGGATGCGCTGTAAAGCACTGTTGCGCCACGCTTTTCTCTGGTCGCTCGGACTCTTCGTCGGGCTCTCGTCCATGGCCTTCGCCGAAGCCGTCAGCCCGCAGGAACAGATTCAGATACACGCCAGCCGCGCCACCAGCAGCCTGATGCTGTTACGTGGCGAAGGTTTCCAGAAGACCCATCAGCAGCGCCTGGAAGCCGATCTGGCCGCTCTGGCCGGCGCCATGCAAAGCCTGCCCCAGGGCAGCGCCGAACTCACCAGCGCCCATCAGGCACTCGTTACCCAATTGCGCAACGGTGTTTCCTATGGCCCCGGTGACGAGAATGTGCCCTGGCGCTTCCCCGAAGACCTCAGCCGTGCCCTACGCGACTTTCTCAGCGCGGCCCGCACATTGCCCGGAGCCGAGGGCCAGAGCGAGCTGGCGGCGAAGGTCGAGTACCTCAGCGTGCAGTACCTCAGCCGCTCCTATCTGGGCACCTTCGAGATCGCCCGGGAACAACCCGGCACCTACCTCGGCCAGGACGAGCGCCTGCTGCTGCCGGCGATCGACGGCGAACTGCAGGCGCTCAAGGATCAATCCGATCCGCAGGTAAGCAAGTTGCAGACGCGCTGGAGCTATCTGCGCGCCGCGCTGGCCGACATGAACAGCCAGAGCAACACGCTGCAAAGCGTTTCCGGCCGCCCCTTCGCCCCCATCACCGTGGATCGTCATGCACGCTCGATGACGACCCAGTGGATGGCGATGTACTAGAAAGGCTCGCGGCTGAAGCCCCTCCCACGCTCACTCGGTTTTGTGGGAGAGGCTTCAGCCGCGACGAACAGAAGAAGCGCGCTCAGACCAGCGCTTTCTTCTCACGAATGCAGGTCGGTCCAGCGATTTCCACCACGGCGTGCTCGACTTCCTTGCGCAAGCCGAGCAGGAAGGCCAGTTCAGCCACCACGAACAGCGGTCCGACGATCAGCCCCATGATGTCGTCGACGAAGGCCGGCTTGCGTCCTTCGTAGTAGTGACCGACGAACTGGATGATCCAGCCGACCACGAACAGGCCTATGCCGGCTGACAACCACAGCGCGGTGGATGCCGCCGCCAGGCCGGCCCCCACCCACAGACACAGCCCCAGCAGCAGCGTCATGAGCAAACCGAAGCGGGTATCCAGGCGCAGGTAGAACACGGCAGCGGCCAGGGCGGTGAGGGTCGCAGGCGCCAGCCAGAGCCCGGCGAGCTCGAAGCCCGGGCGCGACAGCAGCACGGCGACGGCCAGCACGATCATCGGGATGCCGATGAAATGGCTGGCGATGTTGCGTCGGTCGCGGTGGTAGGCGGCATACTGCGCCAGGTGATCGACGAGGGTTTTCATTGTTATCGTCCTCATGTGTGAAACAGGCCCGAGCATGATCACCTCACCACGGCTCGTCGCACTGTCAGCTAGCCGACAATGGCAGGGATCGCCGCACCACCGCGCAACCGTTCAGGAACCGTAATGCCCGATCCGCATCATTACTTCAGCCAGTTGAACCAGGGCCACTGGTTCGCCGCACTGCCTCCGGCGCTGAGCCAGAGCCTGCTGAATATGGCCCAGGTGCAGCATCTGGACGCCGGCCAGCGGCTGTTTCGTCGTGGCGACAAGCCCAGTGGGCTGTACGCGGTAGTGGAAGGTGCAGTGCGTGTCGGTGCCGTCAGCGAGAACGGCAAGGAGGCGCTGCTGACCCTGGTCGAGCCACCTTACTGGTTCGGCGAGATTTCCCTGTTCGATGGCCTGCCGCGCACCCACGATGCCTTTGCCGAGAGCGCCAGCACCCTGCTGCTGCTACCCCAGCACGGCCTGCTCGCCCTGCTCGAGCGCGAGCCACAGTACTGGCGCGACTTCGCCCTGCTGATGAGCCACAAGCTGCGTCTGGCCTTCGTCGCCCTGGAAGACATGAGCCTGCTGCCGGCCGCACCACGCCTGGCCCGACGCCTGTTGCTGATCGCCGAGAACTACGGCGAGAGCGAACCGCGCCGCGTGCTGCACCTGGCCCAGGAACAGCTGGCGCTGATGCTCTCGCTGTCGCGCCAGACCACCAACCAGATCCTCAAGGAGCTGCAGGCGCAGGGCGTGGTTCACCTCAACTATGGCGAGATCGAGATTCTCGACTTCGAACGCCTGCGCAAGGCAGCGGAGAGCTGAGCCTCGGCAAATCCCGTGGCGCGAGCTACCCTGCGCTACCTTTCCCGCAAACTTCCGGCAGTCGTCTCATGCATCTGAGCCGCGTGATCATCTTCAGCCCCCCAGGGCGCTTGCCGACTTTTACTGCCGCGCATTCGCGATGCAGGTCATTTCAAGCGAAGGGACCTTCACAGACATCGGTGCTGCCGACTCGCCAACCTCACGCATTGCGTTCCACAAGGGCAAAAGCGCGCCGGGTACTTCAATCAAGCTCTGCTTCCATGCCTGCGATGTTGCTGCGGAGCGAATGTGCCTGATCGGGCTTGGGGTGCAGATGGGTAAGCTGCACGGCAGCACCGAAACACTGTGTTTCTGCGACGGCAAGGGCGCAGAGGGCAACGTATTTCAAATCAGCAATCGCACCTGACCCTCACGCCAAGACCAGCAGATCGCGACCGGCAAGAGACTGCAGCCGGGCTCCCTGGCGCATGCTGAGGCTAATCAGGAACGGCTGGCCTCCTGCCACTGTCCAAGGCCTGTCCTTTCCTTCAGGTAGGCCCTTGCATGCCCGATCGCGCCCGCACCTCGTTGCCCGATGTTCTCGCCGGCCCGCTGCTGCGCCGCATGGAGCCTGACCGGCTGGTGCTCTGGCTGGTGGCCAGTCGCGCGCTGGACCTGCAACTGTGGCTGCGGGCCGACGGCGAAGAGCCGCGCACGCAGAGCCTCGACGCGCATTGCCAACGCCTGCCGCTGGGCCGCCACGCGGTGCTGCACCTGATCGACCTGTCGCTGGAGCAGGCGCTGCCGCAGGATGTGCGCATCGCCTATGACCTGCAGATCGTCGAGGACCAAGGCACTCGTGGCATGGCCGACTGGGCGCAGCACCTGCTCTACGACGGCGCCGAGCATGCCGACTTCATCCTGCGCTCACGGGTCGATCAACTGCTCCATGGCTCCTGCCGCAAGCCGCACCACGCCGCGTCTGACGGCCTGCTCTGCGCCGACCGCCTGCTGGCCGAGCAGCACGACGCCACCCAGCGTCCGGCGCTGCTGCTGATGAGTGGCGATCAGGTCTACGTCGACGACGTCGCCGGGCCGATGCTGTGCGCCATTCACCAGTTGATCGCCCGCCTCGGTCTGTTCGACGAGTTTCTCGAAGGCGCCGTGGTCGAGGACAGCCAGGCGCTGTATGGCCACCCGGTCGGTTACTACCAGCGAGCTGAGCTGCTACCTGCGGTGAAAAGCAACCAGACCCTGCGCGACAAGTTCTTCGGGGGTGTGGAAAAGCCGGTGTTCACCAGCAGCAGCGCCGACAATCACCTGGTGACCTTCGCCGAGATGATCGCCATGTACCTGCTGGTCTGGTCGCCGCTGCCCTGGACGCTAATCAGCGAAGACCAGCCGCCGCTGGATGAAGAACAACAGCAGCGCTACACCAACGAGCGCGAGCGCATCGACGCCTTCCGCCGGACGCTCGGCCAGGCCGCCCGGGTATTCGCCCACCTGCCGACACTGATGATCTTCGACGACCACGACGTCACCGATGACTGGAATCTATCCGCGCGCTGGGAGCAGACCGCCTACGGCCACCCCTTCTCCAAGCGCATCATCGGCAACGCCCTGCTCGCCTATCTGCTGTGTCAGGGCTGGGGCAACAACCCGGATGTGTTCGAGAAGCCGCTGCAGGCCTTTGCCGAACTGCTTGAGCAGCGCCAGGACGAACACCTCCAGGCCGAGCTACAGGACGGATTGATCGACCAGCTGCTGCATTTCGAACAGTGGCACTACGTGCTGCCGAGCACACCGGCGCTACTGGTACTGGATACCCGCACGCGGCGTTGGCGCAGTGAAGGACACCTGTCAAAACCCTCGGGGCTGATGGATTGGGAGGCGCTGTGCGACTTTCAGCAGGCGCTGCTCGATCACCCCAGCTGCATCATCGTTTCAGCGGCGCCGATGTTCGGCGTGAAGTTGATCGAAGGCATCCAGAAACTCTTCACCCTGGCCGGCCACCCGCTGATGGTCGATGCGGAAAACTGGATGGCCCACCGCGGCGCGGCCAGCGTGATGATGAACATCTTCCGCCATTCACGTACGCCGAGGGATTTCGTGATTCTCTCCGGCGACGTGCACTACTCCTTCGTCTACCGCGTGAACATCCGCCACAAGCGCGCCAGCCCGACCATCTGGCAGATCACCAGCAGCGGCATCAAGAACGAATTTCCACACAAGCTGCTGGACTGGTTCGACCGTCTCAACCGCTGGCTCTACGCGCCCTGGTCGCCGCTCAACTGGCTGACCAAGCGCCGCCGTATGCGCGTCACGCCGCTGATTCCCGACCGCAGCCGCGCCGGCGAGCGCCTGTGGAACGCCGCCGGCCTCGGCCAGGTGTTCTTTGATGAGCAAGGCAGGCCCGAGCGCATCCTCCATCTCAATGCCGATGGCTCACCGCCCGCCACCTTCATCGCCGAACGCGAATCCGGCCCGGCGAAACTGGCGCTGAGCAGCCCCGGCAATCGCGGCGCGACGCCCGGGGACGAACACCTGCGCTGAGCGAACGAAAAATCGCCCACAAAAAAACCGGAGCCTTTGCAGGCCCCGGTTTTTTGCGTTTCAGGCGAGGATCACTTGCCAGCGGTCAGCGCGCTGTAGCTGGTGATCAGGTTGCGGTAGTCCGGGATGTGATCCGAGCAGATCTTGGCCAGGCCTTCCACGTCGTTGCGCCAGTCGCGGTGCAGCTCGCAGGCCACGGCGAACCAGTTCATCAGTTGCGCGCCGGCCTGAGTCATGCGGCTCCAGGCCGAGTCACGGGTGATCTGATTGAAGGTGCCCGAGGCATCGGTCACCACGAACACGTCGAAGCCTTCCTCGATGGCCGACAGGGCCGGGAACGCCACGCACACCTCGGTGACCACGCCGGCGATGATCAGTTGCTTCTTGCCGGTGGCCTTGATCGCCTTGACGAAGTCTTCGTTGTCCCAGGCGTTGATCTGGCCGGGGCGGGCGATGTACGGGGCATCCGGGAACATTTCCTTCAGCTCCGGCACCAGCGGGCCGTTGGGGCCGGTCTCGAAGCTGGTGGTGAGGATGGTCGGCAGGTTGAAGAACTTGGCGAGGTCGGCCAGCGCCAGCACGTTGTTCTTGAACTTGTCCGGCTCGATGTCGCGAACCAGGGACAGCAGACCGGCCTGGTGGTCGACCAGCAGTACGACGGCGTTGTCTTTGTCCAGGCGGTTGTAGGTGGCGTTGGTCATGGTGAAGTCCTCGAAATGTTTTCAGTGGTGACCGGCGATCCGGTGCGTTGGGTTTCGTTCAGCAGTGCGTCACTGCATGGAAGAAAGATTAAATTCGAGACCTTTAACCGACTAGACTGCTAAAACTGCCTCTAGCGTTCTATTTGGAGAACGATCAATGGAAGACCTCAACAGCCTCTATTACTTCACCCAGGTGGTGGAGCATGGCGGCTTCGCTGCAGCGGGGCGCGCGCTGGACATGCCCAAGTCCAAGCTCAGCCGGCGCATCGCCGAACTCGAAGAACGCCTCGGCGTGCGCCTGCTGCACCGCACCAGCCGGCACCTGTCGCTCACCGAGATCGGCCAGGCGTATTACCAGCGCTGCCTGGCCATGCGCGTGGAGGCCGAAGGCGCGGCGGAGGTGATCGAGCGCAATCGCGCCGAGCCACGCGGCCTGGTGCGCCTGGCCTGCCCGACGACGCTGCTCAACTCCTGGGTGGGGCCGATGCTGACCCGCTACATGCTCAAGTACCCGCTGGTGGAGCTGTACATCGAAAGCACCAACCGCCGCGTGGACCTGCTGCATGAAGGCTTCGACGTGGCCCTGCGAGTGCGTTTCCCGCCGCTGGAAAACACCGACATGGTGATGAAAGTGCTCGCCGCCAGTACCCAATGCCTGGTGGGGCACCCGAATCTGCTGGCCGCGCTGCCGAAGGATTTCCCGCCCGAACAACTGGGCAGCCTGCCGAGCCTGCACTGGGGCGGCGCGCAGCGCGACTACCAGTGGGAGCTGCTCGGCCCGGACGATGGCAAGTTGGTGATCGCACACCGGCCACGGATGATCACCGATGACCTGCGCGCCCTGCGCGACGGCGCGTTGGCGGGTGTCGGCATCGTGCACCTGCCGCGTGTGGCGGTACGCGACGACCTGGCCGCCGGCAGCCTGGTGGAGATGCTACCGGGCTGGGCGCCCAAGTGCGGCATCGTCCACGCCATCTTCCCCTCGCGGCGCGGCCTGCTGCCGTCGGTGCGCACCCTGATCGATTTCCTCGCCGAGGAATTCAGCCAGAGCGATATGGCCTAGAAAGGCCGAAGGCGCCGTCAGCCACGGCGCCTTCGGCGCGGGATATGGGCCGCCCGGCCTGTGACCGGGCGCCCCTGCGATCACACGGAGGCCGGGGCGGTCTCCGCTGCCTGCGCGGCCTGCCGGGCCGGCATCAGGAAGTGATCGATGCGGATGGCCACGCCGGCCGTCTGGAACTGCCGGGCGGCAGCCTCGATGCGCTGCTCGGCACGGGTCACCCGGCCATGGTGGCGCAGGTGTTCGAGCCAGGACTCGTCGAAGAAGAACTCCTGCCAGTGCCGCGGGTTCTCGCTGTTCTGCACCAACCCCCAGGAGAACGCGCCGTTGCGTCGACGCATGCGCGCCACCTCGTTCATCGCCTGGCGGAACGCTGCAGCATGCTCGGCCGCGATGTCGTAGTGCAGGGTGACCATCACCGGGCCACGCTCGAGGTCGGCCTCGTCAGCCAGAATCGGCGCAGGCCAGTGCAGCGAGGGCGCCAGGTCTTCGCTTGCGGTGACCGGCAGCGGGAATCTGCCGGTCAGCAGCAGGCCCAGCACCAGGCAGCCAGCGGCGGCGAACAGCGCCAGCGGAATCGACGCATGGCTGGCGACGAAGCCCCAGAGCGCGCCACCAGCGGCCATGCTGCCGAAGAACACCAGGATGTACACCGACAGCGCCCGTGCCCGCACCCAGTCCGGCACCGAGGTCTGCGCGGCCACCTGCAGGCTGGACAGCACGGCGATCCACGCCGCGCCGCTGAGCAGCATCACCGGCAGCAAGGCGGCGAAGTGGCGCACGCTGGCCAGGGCCAGCAACACCAGGGCGTAGAGCAGGCTGGCCAGCAGCACCAGGCGGTCGCTGCTGATGCGCTCGCGAATGCGTGGCAGCAGGGTGGCGCCTAGAACAGCGCCGACACCGACGCTGCCGAGCATCAGGCCGAAGTCGCTGGCGCTGCCCTGCAACTCGCCACGCACGATCAGCGGCAGCAGCGACATGCCGGCGCTGGCACCGACGAAGAATGCCGCCGCGCGCACCAGCACCGCCTGCAGCGGCTTGGACGCACGGCTGTAGCGCCAGCCGGCGCGGATGGCACCCAACAGGCGTTCGGCTGGGAAGGTGGCGACCTGGCGCTCGCGCTTCCAGGTCAGCAGCACGGCCATGACCGCGAAGAACGACAGGGCATTGAGGGCGAAGGTCGCCCAGGGGCCACTGAGGCTGACCAGCACACCGGCGATGGCCGGGCCGAGTGCACGGGCGACGTTGATGCCGAGGCTGGACAGGGCGATGGCCGAGGGCAAATCGCGCTTGCTCACCAGCTCCGGGGTCAGCGCCGACCAGGCCGGCATCATCAGCGCGGTGCCGACACCCATGGCCAGTGTCATGCCCAGCAGCAGCCAGACACTGGTCAGCCCGAGCAGGGTCAGTGTCGCCAGCGCAGTGGCCACGGCGGCCATCCATATCTGCACGCCCAGCAGGTAGCGGCGCTTGTCGACGATATCGGCCATGGCCCCGGCCGGCAGCGCCAGCAGGAACATCGGCGCCGAGCCGGCCACCTGCACCAGCGCCACATGCATGGGATTGGCCGACAGGCTGGTCATCAGCCAGCCAGCGCCGACCTCATGCATCCAGGTGCCGATGTTCGAGGCGATGCTGGCCAGCCATAGCCAGCGGAAGGTGCTGTGGTTGAGGGCGCCCCAGGGCGACGGTTTGGCGGTGGTCATCGGAGCGGACCTTGTCTGGGAATAGGGGAAATTGGCGCGCTGCAGCCAACCCGTTCGGGCTGGCTGCAGGCAGGTTCAGAAGACGAAGCAGGAGCAGCCGAACGCGCCCCAGAAGCCCTGGTGGTCGCTGACCGGCACACTGCTGCGGCGCGCACGATCATGCTGGTGCTGGTGCACGGCGCAGGAGCCGATGCACTGGTGGATGCTCGCGGTCAGCGGCGCGGCAGTCGGGCTCCAGTGGCCGGGCACGATGGCCACCGGCGACCAGTCCGGCATCACCGGCACGCTCGGCGGCGCCAGCTTGTCGAACTCGCGGGTGGCGTGCACCACCTTGCCGCCGACTACGGTGAGCACCGATTCCAGCCATTTGATCTGTTCTTCCTCGACGCTGAAGAAGTCCGCCGACAGGGCCACCAGATCCGCCAGTTGGCCCACCTTGATCTGCCCCTTCTTGCCCTGCTCGCTGGAGAACCAGGCGCTGCCGTGGGTGAACAGTTGCAGCGCGGTGGCCCGTGGCAGGCCCTGCGGGTAGAGCGTGGTGCCGCCGACGGTCTTGCCGCTGACCAGCCAGTACAGCGCTGTCCAAGGGTTGTAGCTGGCCACGCGGGTGGCGTCGGTACCGGCGCCGACCGGCACCCCCTCGGCCAGCATGCGCTGGATCGGCGGCGTGGCTTCGGCCGCCTTGGCGCCGTAGCGGTCGATGAAGTATTCCCCCTGGAATGCCATGCGGTGCTGGATGGCGATGCCGCCGCCGAGCGCGCGCACCCGCTCGATATTGCGCGGGCTGATGGTCTCGGCGTGGTCGAACAGCCAGGGCAGACCATTGAAGGGAATGTCGCGGTCGACCTTCTCGAACACGTCGAGCATGCGCGAGATGGATTCGTCGTAGGTGGCATGCAGGCGGAACGGCCAGCGCTGCTCCACCAGATGACGCACCACCGGCTCCAGGTCGGCCTCCATGTTCGGCGCCAGGTCCGGGCGCGGTTCGAGGAAGTCCTCGAAGTCGGCGGCGGAGAACACCAGCATTTCGCCGGCACCGTTGTGGCGCAGGAAGTCATCGCCCTGATGCAGCTTGACGCTGCCGGTCCAGTTCTTGAAGTCGGTCAGCTCTTCCTTGGGCTTCTGGGTGAACAGGTTGTAGGCGATGCGCACGGTGAGCTGGTCCTTGTCGGCCAGTTCCTGGATCACCTGATAGTCGTCGGGGTAGTTCTGGTAGCCGCCACCGGCGTCGATGGCGCTGGTCACGCCCAGGCGATTGAGCTCACGCATGAACTGGCGGGTGGAGTTGACCTGATACTCCAGCGGCAGCTTCGGCCCCTTGGCCAGGGTGGCGTAGAGAATCATGGCGTTGGGGCGGGCGATCAGCATGCCGGTGGGATTGCCGTTGGCATCGCGCTGAATCTCCCCGCCCGGCGGATTGGGGGTGTTCTTGTCGTAGCCCACGGCGCGCAGCGCTGCGCGGTTGAGCAAGGCGCGGTCGTACAGGTGGAGGATGAACACCGGCGTATCCGGCGCCGCGCGGTTGATCTCTTCCAGGGTCGGCATGCGCTTCTCGGCGAACTGGAACTCGGTCCAGCCGCCGACCACGCGCACCCACTGCGGCGCCGGGGTGCGCTCGGCCTGGGCCTTGAGCATGCGCATGGCTTCGGCCAGCGACGGTACGCCTTCCCAGCGCAGCTCCAGGTTGTAGTTCAGCCCGCCACGGATCAGGTGCAGGTGCGAGTCGTTGAGGCCGGGAATCACCGTGCGTTTCTGCAGGTCGACCACGCGGGTGGCAGCACCACGCAGGGCCATGGCTTCGGCATCGCTGCCCACTGCAACGAATTTGCCATCCTTGATGGCGACCGCAGTGGCGTGTGGTTTTTCCGGGTCGACCGTATGCAGACGGCCGTTGAACAGAATGAGATCGGCGCTCATGGAGCCTCCTGGGGAACGAGTTGAAGAATCACTGGCGAAGGTGGCGAAAGGCAGGGCGGACCAGATCGCCCCGGCGGCGCCCAATACACCGCCAGCAGCAAGGATGCGGCGGCGGTTTTCATCGTGTGGATTACGGCTCATGAACGTTGCTCCTGGCCGTGAGGCTTCAGCCAGGCGGCAAAGGCGCGCGTGGCCATGGGCATGAACAGGTACACCACGAGCAGGACGATGCTCAGGGTGATCAACACGTTGCTCAGCAGTGGGCCTGCAAGCCCTGGAAGCATAGTGAATACCGGCTGCCACAGCGCCGGTACCAGCAGGCTCAGCGGCATGATCACCAGGAAGGTGACGATCGCCTGCTTCCAGCGCGGCGGTGGCTGCACCGCCTCCCGTGGCACGAACCAGAAATCCTTGCCCAGCAACACCTCGGTGTCGTCGCCAGCGCGCAACAACGGCTGCACGTCAGCAACCAGTTGCTTGCGCGCCTCGGAGTCGAGCCAGCCCTGCATGTGTTGCAACTGGTCGAAACGCAACACGCAGGTGAAGTGCACCAGGCCGTCCTGGCGCTCGCGCGCGACGTCGACGCCCAGATGGCCAGCGCAATCGCCGGCAATGTCGATGATCTGGCGCAGCCAGGTTTCGTAGCGTTGCTCGTGTTGCTGCTGCACCTGATGGCGTACCACCAGGGTGACGGTGTCCGCTTGCGTCTGGTTCATTGTCTGTCTCCGCATCTGTTGCGAGTTGGAGCCAGCCTCCGTTGCGCGAAGGCTGGCATCGGCTCAGATAGGAGCGGCGACGGGGGCCAGAGTCGGGCCATGCTGCACGCGCTCGGGCGCCTTGTGCACCATGGTGTAGGCGTAATCCACGCCCATCCCGTAGGCACCGGAATGTTCCTTGACCAGGTTCATGACGGCGTCATAGGTGTCGCGGTTCTTCCAGTCGCGCTGCCATTCCAGCAGAACCTGCTGCCAGGTCACCGGCACCACGCCAGCCTGGATCATGCGCTGCATGGCGTAGTCGTGGGCCGCTTGGGTGGTGCCGCCGGAGGCGTCGGCGACCATGTAAATCTCGTAACCGGCATCGTGCATGGCGGACAGGGCGAAGGTGGTGTTGCACACCTCGGTCCACAGGCCGGAGACGATGATCTTGTTGCGGCCGTTCTTCTTCAGCGCGTCGCGGACTTTCTGGTCGTCCCAAGAGTTCATCGAGGTGCGCTCCAGCAGCGGCGTATCGGGGAATACCGCCAGCAGTTCAGGATAGGTGTGGCCGGAGAAGCTCTCGGTCTCGACCGTGGTGATGGTGGTCGGCACGTTGAAGATCTTGGCGGCCTTGGCCAGGCCCACGGTGTTGTTCTTCAGGGTCTGGCGGTCGATGCTCTGTACGCCGAAGGCCATCTGCGGCTGCTGGTCGATGAAGATCAGTTGGCTATTGAAGGGAGTGAGAACTTCGGTTTTCGGATTGTTCATGGCGGTTACCTGTCTGCTGAATGATTGTTGTAGGGCACGTCCCGGAAGGCTCGTCGTAGAGCGATCACGTCCGGAACAGGCACTCAAGTTAGCCGAACGACAGGCGGTTTGTTTGTGCATATTTGCGCCTCCGTGAGCGCATAAATGCACAAACACCAGCGCCATGGCGGTGCTACCTTTTGCTCCCGATTACGCAGGACGCCGCGATCCACGCGGCCCGTCCATACAAGGAGAAGGCAATGGCAGCTTCACGTCCGTACAACGAAAACACCGCCTACTGGGGCGTTCCATGGGAAGACGCCTACGGCTATCCGCAGGCAAGAAAGGTGGGTAACGAGATCTTCGTCTCCGGCCAGTTCAACCATGACGAGAACGGCAATCTGGTCGCACCGGCGCCGCTGGACAGCGAAGGCCGTCCGAGTGATTTCTCGGCCATGGGCGAGCAGATGCGCACCAGCTACGACAACATCGCCAAACTGCTGGCGCTGTATGGCGCGACAATGGAAGACGTCGTCGAAGAGACACTGTTCGTGCTGGACATGGACGCGGCCTTCGCCGTGGTCGGCAAGGTGCGCAAGGCCGCCTATGGCAGCGAGCGGCCGCAGTGCGCCAGCAACATCATCGGCGTATCCCGCCTGGCGCAACGGCCGCAACTGATCGAGATCGCCTGCCGGGCGGTGATCGGTGCACGCGCCGACTAAGCAGGACTCCCGCCGGCATCCGCCACCCAGCGCCCCTCTATCAGCGCCTTCTGTTCGGCCACTGCGGCCGAGCAGAAAGCCATGAACGCCTTGACCCGCCATGACTTGCGGATGTCCTGGTGAGTCAGCAGCCACAGCTGATCATCCAGCTCCGGCACCACCGGCCCCACTCGCACCAGCCCGGGCGTGATGTCGCCCAGCATGCAGGGCAGAAAACCGTAACCCAGCCCCGCCGCAATGGCAGCGCTCGCTGCCGCCACCGAGTCGGTCCGATAGGCAATGCACGCGGCCGTAACCCGGCATTCCAGGTAGCTCGCCGCCTTGAGCCCGGACAAACCGCCGGAGTACGACACCCATGCCTGCCCTTCAGCGAAAGGCGCGGCAATGGTCGCATCCGTAACACGGCCGTAGGGTGCCCAGGCAATGGTTGCCAGCTTGCGTCCCACCAGGCTATCGGCCGGTTTGGTGGTGGCGCGCACGGCAATATCCGATTCGTCCCGCGCCAGGCTCAGCGTCTGGTTGCCGACCAGCACCTCGACCGCGATGCCTTCGTTGACGGCCTTGAAGTCAGCGATGATCGGGGTGAGAAAGTAGAGCAGCAGCGAGTCGCTGGTGGTGATACGGATCTTGCCCTGTGGCCCCTGCCCCACGGGGGATACGCGCCGCGTGACGCTGACGATATCCAGCTCCACCCGCTCGCCGAGCGCGCGCAACTCCTCGCCCTCGGCGGTGAGCATGTACCCGGAGCGGCGATGATCGAACAACGCGACGCCGAGGATTTTCTCCACCTGCGCCAGGCGCCGCGAAATGGTCGACACGTTGACGCCCAGCTTCTTCGCCGTGTCGGCACGGTTGCCGCATTCACTGAGCGTCTTGATGATGCGCAGATCGTCCCAGGACAGTTGGCGGACGACTTCGCTCATGTCGAGCCTGGCGCTGCCAGTTGCGGCCTGGCCCGGTGAAGCATTGTTCGATGACGATTTCACGCCGCAGCATTCCAGATCTTCCGGGCGGCCATCATACGAAAAAGGCCCTGGCAGCACCAAGGCGCCCGCCAGGTGCGCCCGCGCGTCATTCGCCCGCTTCGCTCAGCGCAGCTTTTCCAGCATCTGGTAGTACCACATGCCGGCGGCCAGCATCGGGTTGCCGAGCTGATCGCCCAGCGGAACCTTGATGTGCTTGCAGGCGGCGAAGGTGTCGAATTGCTCCAGATCGCCGGTGATGGCCTTGGCCATGATCTCGCCCATGATGTGGGTGGTCGCCACGCCATGGCCGGAGTAGCCCTGGCAGTACCAGACATTGCTCGACAGCTTGCCCAGTTGCGGGATGCGGTTCATCACGATGCCCATGGCGCAGCTCCACTGAAAGTCGATCTTCACGCCCTTGAGTTGCGGGAAGGTGCGCTCGATGCACGGGCGCAGCTCGCCGGCGATATCCCGTGAATCGCGCCCGGAGTAGTTGGCACCGCCGCCGAACAGCAGGCGGCCATCACCGGTGAGGCGGTAGTAATCGAGCACGAAGCGGCAGTCATACACCGCGAGATCGAAGGGGTTGATCGCCTCGATCAGCTCGGCGCCCAGCGGCGCGGTGGTGACGATGCCGCCCATGGCCGGGAAGATCATGCCCTTGAGCTTGCGCCGCTCCAGCTTGTGGTAGACATCGCCGGCCAGCAGCACCTGCTTGGCCTCGATGCGCCCACCCGTGGTGACCACCGCCGGACGTGGGCCGTGGACGATATCCAGCACTTCGGAGTGCTCGAAGATCAGCGCGCCCAGGCTCTCGGCGGCCTTGGCCTCGCCGAGGCACAGGTTGAGCGGGTGCAGGTGCATGTTGCGGGTGTTCTTCAGCGCGCCGCAGTACAGCTCGCTGCCCAGTTGCGCACGCACGCCGGCGGCGTCGAGCAGGGACACATCATCGCTCATGCCACGGCGCAGCGCTTCGTCGTAGGTGGCCTTGAGCTCGTCCATATGGCTGGCCTTCATCGCCGTATGCAGATGGCCGTGCTTGAGATCGCAGTCGATGCCGTACTTGGCCACGCGGTTCTTGATGATCTCGTGGCCGCGCCAGCGCAGGTGCCAGATGAAGTCGTCCACCTCCTCGCCGAGGGTGTTGCGCATCTGCTTGCGCATGGCCTCGTCGCCGGACAGGCTGCCGGTGACCTGGCCCCCGTTGCGCCCGCTGGCGCCCCAACCGACCTTGTTGGTTTCCACCACGGCGACCTTGAGGCCGCGCTCGGCCAGCTCCACCGCCGTGGCGACACCGGTGAAGCCGCCACCGATGATGGCCACATCGACGGTGACGCTGCCTTGCAGCGTCGGGTAGTCGCTCTCGAAGTTGAGCGATGCCGAGTAGTAGGACGGCGCACGCTCGGCGGAGGGTTTGACAGGTTGCTTGATCGCGTTCATTGCATGTCCTTGGGGTGCGCTCGCACCGATGGATCTATTGTCGCGGCTGAAGCCCCTCCCACAGGGAGCGCCCACAATCTCCCGTTCTGTGGGAGGGGCTTCAGCCGCGATTTCCTCAGATAAGGGCCTTCAGGCATTGCTCAGGTACCAGCGCCAATCCTGCTCGCCGACTTCGGCCATGAACTGGCGGTATTCGGCGCGCTTGACCGCGAGAAACACCTTGAGGAATTCAGCGCCGAAGGCATCGCGCGCCCAACTGGACTGCTCCAATGCCTGGATCGCCGCCGACCACTGGGTCGGCAGGTACTCGGTGGCTTGGGCGTAACCATTGCCTTCGATTGGCGCACCGGGGTCGAGGTGGTCACGAATGCCACGGTGAATCCCGGCGAGAATCGCCGCCGCCGCCAGGTAAGGGTTGGCGTCGGCACCACAGATGCGGTGCTCGACATGCCGGGTATTGGCCGGGCCGCCGGGCACACGCAGGCTCACGGTGCGGTTATCCACACCCCAAGTGGGCGCCAGCGGCGCATAGCTATTGGCCTGGAAACGCCGGTAGGAGTTGGCGTTGGGGCAGAACAGCAGCAGCGAGTCGAGCAGGCTGGCAAGCATGCCGCCGACCGCCTGGCGCAGCAGCGGCGTGCCGGCGGGGTCGTCGCTGGCGAACAGGTTATCGCCCTGCGCATCGGCCAGGCTGACATGCATATGCATGCCGGTGCCGGCCAGATGATCGAACGGCTTGGCCATGAAGCAGGCCTGCATACCGTGGCGGTGCGCCACGCCCTTGACCAGGCGCTTGTAGCGCACCGCCTGATCCATCGCCGCCAGTACCGGGCCGTGCTCCAGGGTGATCTCCACCTGACCGGGGGCGTATTCGGAGATCGCCGTGCGCGCGGGAATGCCCTGCGCCTTGCACGCGGCATAGAGATCGCGCAGGAACGGCTCGATCTGCTCCAGTTCGCGCAGGCCGTAGACCTGGGTCTGTCGTGGGCGGCCGCCATCGGCGTCCAGCGCTGGCTGCGGTCGGCCTTCGGCATCACGCTTCTGGTCGAGCAGGTAAAACTCCAGCTCGCAGGCCATCACCGGGTAATAACCCTCTGCCTCAAGTTGCTCGATCACGCGGATCAGCAACTGGCGCGGGTCGGCCGGGGTGGCCGGCAGGCCTTCGCTGGGGTGCATCGACACCTGCACGGCAGCGGTGGGCATCTGCCGCCAGGGCAGGCGCACCAGGCTGCCGGGCAACGGGTAGGCGCGGCAGTCGATATCGCCCACCTCCCAGACCAGGCCGGAGTCCTCGACATCCTCGCCCTGGATGGTCAGCCCGAGCATGGTGCTCGGCAGCGGCCGGCCGCTCTGGTACAGCGCCAGCAGCTCTTCGCGGTGCAGCAGCTTGCCGCGCGGCACGCCATTGGCATCGAGGATGAACAGCTCGATCAGCTCGATATCGGGATTGTTCGTCAGGAAGTCCTGAGCTTCCTGCACGGGGGCGAAAGTCGTCATGTTGCGCTCGCTTGCGCCAGTTTGGCGCTCGGTGTCCGCACGGCCCGTTCGATTCGTGAACAGGTTGCACAGGCAGACAAGGTGATAGCAGCGGCTACGGGCATGGCGCAGCCATCGGTATTCAGCGGGCGGGGACGGCGTCCGGCGGGCGGGCGTGGCGGCAATGCCACAGCGCCCAGAAGGCGAGGATGATCGTCAGCAGCGGGTTTAACCGCTCCAACAAGCGCCGCCGCGCGGGAGCGCGGTACAGCGGAACATGGACTTGGCAGGCCGGGGAGATCATGGCTTGGCAGCGTCGCACAGGGTTTGACGTGCGTTAAATCGGGTTTTTCATACGCTTGGTTATGCACTGGCTAAACAATCCTGCCCATGCAAACCCAATCGGCCCGCAGGGTGCGCCGTGCGCACCCTTAATCGCACGACCATCCTACGGCTCGGGTCGATAGCCCAGACGCAAACCACCCCAGTGCCGCCCACGCACCATGATCGGCACCGATAGGTCGTGCATAAGCTCGCCGGTATCGCGCATGTAGGTCTGCAGCAATAGCGCCTGTGTGTGGCTGCCACAGCGAATGCCGGTGCGGTCGTTGAACAGACGCTTGCCACGGCTGCGGGTGGCATCCAGCGCCGGGTCGCCGCTGGGCGGGTGGTTGAATGCGGCGTTATGGGTCGGCACATAGCCTTCCGGCGTGGTGGAAATGGCGAAGATCAGCCCTTCATGGCGCTTGAGCAGAGGCTCCTGCAGCGCCGGCAGTACCTGATCGGCGTACTGGTCGAAGCGCGTACGGTATTTCTGCGGCTGGGTACCGGCGATGGGTTGGTAGTGGCGGTCGAACAGGTCGTCGAGGCTGATACGGCCAGCCTGCAGGTCGCGCTCGAACTGTTCGGCGATGGCCGCCGCCCCCTCACGGGCGAGGTCATAGGCACGCTGGTGATAGTCGTCCAGCCCCACCTCGGCGAGCTGTTCGCTGACCGTCTCGGCCTGGCCGACCAGGTGATCGGCGGCAGCGGCCAGTTGCCGCGTCTGCCCCTCGCTGCCCTGGACATCGTCCTGCAGCTGCAGCGCGGCCGCTGACAAGCTGGCCAAGCGCTGGTGGTTGTCCGCCGTGCCGGCGCTGATCTGCGCTACTTGTTGCTCGACTTCCTCGGCCTGATCGGCAATGCCATGCAGGCGGCTGCCGGCCGTCTCGATCTGTTGCGCAGCCTGCTCAAGCTCGACGCTCTGGCGCTGGATATGGTCAACCACCGCCGTGCTCTGCTGGCGTATGTCAGCGATCATCTGGCTGACTTCCTCGGTGGCGCTGGCGGTACGCGCCGCGAGGTTGCGCACCTCATCGGCGACCACGGCGAAACCACGGCCCATCTCGCCGGCGCGTGCGGCCTCGATGGCCGCATTGAGCGCCAGCAGGTTGGTCTGGCTGGCGATGGACTGGATCACCTGGGTGACCTGCTCGATCTGTTCGGTACGGCTGCCCAGGCCATCGATCAGCTCGCGGCTGGCCAGGGTCTGCGCGCTGAGCTGCTGCATGCGCTCGATAGCCTGGTTGAGCTCGGCCTGGCCATTGGCGCTGGCTTCACGCACATGCTGCGCGGCAGCCAGGGTGTGCTCGGCACGGGCGGCGCTGTCCTGCTCGGTGTGAGTGATGGCCTCGGCCGCCTGACTCACCTGCTGCACGGCCGCCAGTTGCGACTGCAGGCGCTCTGCCAGGTGCTTGACCGCATGGGCCACCTTGGCCGCGGACAGCGCGTTATGGCAGGTATGCCGTGAAAGGCCACGGCTGAGTTCGACGAAATCGGTAACGGCGGCCTGTCGTGCGGCAGGGGCGACATCGTCACGGCGCTGCCAGGGGCCTAGCCACGGCCACAGCGCCAGCAGCAGGAAAGACGGCACGCTGACGTAGGCAGGCAACTGCACCTGCTGGTAGACCAGCATCAATGCAGCCAGCCCCAGGGCGTGGAGAAGACAGGCAACGGGGGAACGGACAAAGGCAGCTTGCATGACCGACCTCAGAGTTCTTGTTCTGGTGCGCGACGAGGCGCTGTAGGCGGACGGGGTCACGGCGGGTTCTCTCCTTGAATATCCCACGCAACCTGGGCAGCAGGCTACGTATACGACAGGCCCGACGGAAAATCAGCGTATGCAGACCGGGCACCATGACCGGGATTCGAGCAGCTTGGAAGCACCAGCACCATAAAACTTTGGTAGCACACTGCCATGAATTTAGACGATCAGACCCTGGCAGACCGATCAAACAACTCTGCAGCGCAATATTGCCGGGGCCCAGCCACTGTATCGACGCCTAACCGAGCGGCATTAGCGAACGGCCGCGAGACCACTGCGCATCGGCCTCGATGGCCGGCTACCCGACCATGCGATGGCGTTTTACGAAACGTCGGTCCAGCCAGTCCTTGCAATGCCCGTACAACTGCCCGCCAGCACTCCAGTCATGCCAGCCGAGCAGCGCCCCGCCATCGCCGGTGGCGAGCAGCGCCAGGCTCTGCCATTGCGCACGGTACTGACGTAGCGGGCGCCCCTGTAGCGCGGCCTGAAGGTTGGCACTGAGTACCGGCGCCTGGCGCACCGCGAAACGCCCACTGCGACGCATGCCGTCAAGGCTGGCGCTGTCGCCGACGGCGAAGATCTGGGCGTGGGATTCGCTCTGCAGGGTCGGACGAATGGCAATGAAGCCTGCGGCATCGGTGGCCAACTGGCTGGCAGTCAACCATGGCCAGGGTCGCGCACCACTGGCCAGCAACAGGCGCCGCCCGCGCCATACCGGCTCGTCGCCGCTGAGCAGCCAGTCATCCTCGATCCGCCCGATTGGACAATGTTCGCGCACCTGCACGCCGCGCTGACGCAGATGGCCCAGTGCACGCAGGCGCAACCCCGGCGACAAACCATCGAGCAAGGTACCGCCACAGAACAGCGCCAGCGCCGGTACCTGGTCGGCCAACGCCAGGGCCAGTTCCACACCGCCGGCACCACCACCGAGAATGGCCATGCGCCGTGGCTCTGCCTGCCATTGCCGCCAGCCTTCGAGCAGCTTGTCGATGGGCCTGGCGGCCAGCACCCGCATGGCATCACCCTGCTGTGGTGGGATGGCCATGCCGGCGCCGACGTTGAGCGACATCCACTCGCTGCGCAGGCAGCGCCCGTCTTCGAGCTGCAGGACTCGTGCATCGGCATCCAATGAGGCGATCTCGCCCTCGATCAGATCGACCTTCGCCGCGCGGCACAATGGCTGCAACTCCACCCGGCAGTCCGCGGCGCTGAAGCGGCCGCTGATCAACCCCGGCAACATGCCGGCGTACCAGGCCTCCGGGCCGAGGCTGAGCAGGGCGATGCGCCCCGGCGGGCGCTCCACCAGGGCCCAGCGGCGCAACACACCAAGATGGGCATGGCCAGCCCCGGCCAGGATCAGGTCGTACTGGGTCATGCGTTGTTGCATCCATCGCGGTACTGGCTCGGCGTCTGCCCGGTCCAGCGTTTGAAGGCGCGGCCGAAGCTGCTGCTGTCGCTGAAGCCGAGCAGGTAGGCAATTTCACTGATCGAGCAGCGCGGGTCGCGCATATGCCGCAGTGCCAGGGCGTGTCGCGTCTCGCCGAGCAGCGCCTCGTAACTGGTGCCCTCCTCGGCCAGATGCCGCTGCAAGCTGCGCAGGCTCAGGTGCAGGGTCTGGGCGATGCGCTCGGCGGAGGGCTCGCCATCGGGCAATTGCGCCTCCAGGCAGCTACGCACCCGTTCGCTGCAACTGGCCGCCTGCAATTGCTCCAGGTTGCGCCGCAGTACCGTCTCGTTGTGCTCGGCCAGCTCCGGGTTACCGTCATCCAGGCGCTGCTCGAATGCCGCACGGGGAAAACGCAGCACACTCTCTTGCGCATCGAACTGCAGCGGCGCGCGAAACACCGCCTGCCAGGGTGTCGGGTCCGCCGGTCGCGGGCGTTGCAGCTGCACCAGCAGCGGCGAGAACTCACGGTTCAGGCGATTGCGGCAACTGCGCACGTAGATCGCGGCGAAGGCATCCAGCGCTTCGGGCGCCGGTGCCGGGCTGCCTGGCGGCACGCGAAAACGAAACTCGTAGGCATCACCTACTTCGCACAGCTCCAGCTGCAGCGCATCGCTGACCACCCGGTGGTAACGCACGATGCGCTCGAACATTTCGCGCAGGCTGCTGCTGGCGATCAGTGCATAACCCAGGGCATGGAAAGTGGTTGGGCTGACGTACTGCGAGGTCTTCAGGCCCAACGCCGGGTCACCGCTGGCGGCCACTGCCAGTTGCCACAGGCGCGTGGTCAGCGATAGCGGGCAGCGTGCATTGGGGTCGTCGAGCAGTACCGGGTCAAGCCCTGCCTCGTGACACAGGGCAGCGCTGTCGAGCCCGAGGGCATCGAGCTGCTTGCGCAGGGCGCGGGTCCAGCTGGCCAGGGTGGTGGGTTCGGCGGTCATGCAGATTGGCGTATCCGGTAGGCAGGTTGGCGTGCACGGTCGGGCGCTCTGACGACCGTCACGGCACAGTGAAGTCACAGCCCAATAACAAGAGGATGTCGGCATGTCCCCTTCTCCCGCAAGCCTTAATGACCAGCAACGCGCCGCTTATATCCGTGAACAGGTGATGGCCCATGGCAATGCACTGCGGCAGCGCTACCCGATCCTGCTGCATCAGGACGCCCTCGGTGCCGGCACCCTGGCTTTCGCCCTGCTCGGCATGATCGGCTCGGCAGCCTTGTACGTCGGCGGTCATCTGGCCTGGTGGGCCTGCCTGCTGCTCAACGCCTTCTTCGCCTCGCTGACCCACGAGCTCGAACATGACCTGATCCACTCGATGTATTTCCGCAAGCGACCGCTGCCGCACAACCTGATGCTGGCGCTGGTCTGGCTGGCGCGGCCGAGCACCATCAATCCGTGGGTACGCCGCCATCTGCACCTGAACCATCACAAGGTTTCCGGCAGCGAAGCCGACATGGAGGAGCGCGCCATCACCAACGGCGAGCCCTGGGGCATCGCGCGCCTGCTGATGGTCGGCGACAACATGATGAGCTCGTTCATTCGCTGGCTGCGGGCGAAGAACCCCGAGCACCGCCGGCTGATCCTGACCCGCACGCTGAAGGTCTACGCGCCGCTGGGGCTGCTCAACTGGGCGACCTGGTACCTGTTCCTCGGTTTCCATCTGCTGGACTGGGCCAGCACCGCCATCGGCGCTCCGATCGCCTGGTCGGCCACGATGCTGAACGTGATGGCAGTGGTGAACATCGCCGTGGTGGTGCTGGTCGGCCCCAATGTGCTGCGCACCTTCTGCCTGCACTTCGTCAGCTCCAACATGCATTATTACGGTGATGTCGAGCCGGGCAACGTGATCCAGCAGACTCAGGTGCTCAACCCCTGGTGGCTGTGGCCGCTGCAGGCGTTCTGCTTCAACTTCGGCAGCAGCCATGCGATCCATCATTTCGTGGTCAAGGAGCCCTTCTACATCCGCCAGCTGACCGTGCCCTTCGCCCACAGGGTGATGCGCGAGATGGGCGTACGCTTCAACGACTTCGGCACCTTCGCCCGGGCCAATCGCTGGACCCGCGCAGAAAAGACCGTTGAGGAGCGTACGCAGACTGCATGATCGAGGCGCCGCGCGGCGGTCATTGGTCGCGCGATCCCGACGGATGAGACTCGCCGCGCAATCATCACGCCAGTAGTCGGCTAGAATTCACCTGCGCCCGACCGCTCCCCGACCCAACAGCGTTCACCGGACCTCGGCGCCCTCGTAGTAGCCATGAGGCGCCAAGGATGCTTCGACCGCTTCGCTCACTGATCTTGCTGCTCTGCCTGGCCGGCACCCTACCGGCCTGGGCGGGCAGCGCGCTGCCGCTACTGAAGCTCAGCGCAGCCGACCTGGCCAGACCGGTGAGCATCGAGCACAGCCTGCTGCTGGAAGATCCCTCCGGCCAACTCAGCGCCAGCGAAGTACTGCAGCGCATCGAGCAAGAAGGTCGTGAAGTGCAGGGCACGGCACGCATCGGCTACACACGCAGCGCCTGGTGGCTCGCCGTGCAGTTGCAGACGCCGCCGGCCGAGCGCCTGCAGCTAATCATCGGCCAGACCTTCCTCGATGATCTGGAGGTCTGGCTGTTCGACGGCGAGCAGTCGCTCGGCCCGCTGTACAGCGGCGCAAATCGTGCATTCAGCGAACGTGGCGAACCCTACCCACAGTTCCTGCTCAACCTGCCACGGCTGGACGATGGCCCGCATAGCCTGCTGCTGCGCGTACAAAGTCATTCGGCGATCAACCTGCCGCTGCAACTGGTCGGTGCAGAGCATGGCCAGCAACTGATTGCCCACAGCTGGCTGCAGAGCGGCCTGTTGATCGGTGTCCTGATCGCCCTGGCGCTGTTCTATATGGTCAAGTACAGCACCCTGCGTGAAGCGCAACTGGCCTACTTCAGCCTCACCTCGCTGTGCGTGGCGCTGTACAACGCCAGCCTGTACAACCTGGCCGGGCTGCTCTGGCCACAATGGCCGCTGCTGCCCAAGCTGCTGATCAACCTGCCTACCGCAGGCATGATGATTTTCAGCTCGCTGTTCATCGCCAGCGCTCTCGGCCTGCACCTGGGACGCCTGCGCTGGCTGCGCGACGCCCTGTTCGCTGCCACCCTGCTGGTCAGCGTGGGCGGCCTGCTGGTCGAACATCCTGCCGCCTACCAGACGCTGAACCTGCTGACCCTGGCCACCGGGCTCTATCAGATGCTGCTGATGGTGCTCGGCATCGCCCAGCGCCGCCCCTATGCACCCGGCTACCTGCTGTGCTGGAGCGCCGCGCTGGTGCTGATGCTGCTAGTGCCGCTGAGCCGCGCCGGCCTGATTCCGCTACCAGCCGGCTTCTATGCGTTGTACGCCTACCTGCCCGCGCTGAGCATGCTGCTGTTCGGCGCCCTGCTCGATAAACAGCTGGAGCGCGTACGCCGCGTACTGCTGAGCAGCCAGGCACAGGCCATCGATAACCTGGAGCAATACCAAGCGCTGTTCCGCCATAGCGGCGAGGGTATCTTCCGCTGCCACCGCGACGGCCGATTGCTGGAGGCCAACCCAAGCCTGGTACGCCTGCTCGGCAGCGAGCCTCTGCCGTCTGATCTCGACAACCTGTCCCTGCAGCGCCTGTTGGGGGAAACGCAGTGGCGCGCCCTGCTGCGCCAGCTAGACGAGCAGGCCGGCACGGTCAGTTGCGAGTGTGAGCTGTACGACCTGGCCCAGCGCCCGCGCTGGATCTACCTGTCATTGCACCTGCGCCCGCATCAGGATTTCATCGAAGGCATCGTGGTCGACCTCAGCGAGCGCCGCGCCCTGGAAGAACGCCTGCAAAGCCTGGCGGCCCATGACGCCCTGACAGGTCTGCTCAACCGCCGCGAGCTGGAGCGGCTGCTGTCGGAAACACTCAGCGGCACCGCCAAACGGCGCTTCAGCCATCTGTTGCTGTTGGGGCTGGATCGCTTCAAGCAGGTCAACGATTTGTTCGGTCACTCCGCTGGCGACCAGTTGCTGCGCCAGCTGGCCGGCCAGTTGCAGCACCAGCTGCCACGCCATGCCGAGTTGGCGCGTGTCGGCGGCGACGAGTTCGCCGTACTGCTACGCGAAGTCGACGACGCCGCCGCGCTGGAGCAGGCCGAACAATTGCGAAGAGCCGTCGAACAGTTCGTCTTCACCTGGCAGGGGCGGCCATTCCGTCTGCACGTCAGTATCGGCATGCTGGCCTTGAGTTCCGGCGTACGTGACTGGGAAACCGCACTGAACTGGGCCAGCAGCGCCAGCCAGCTGGCCAAGCACCAGGGGCGCAACCGCGTGCAGCAGTTCAACCCGGCCGACGGTGCGCTGCTCGAACATCAGCGCCAGCTGCAATGGATCACCCGCTTGCGCGAGGCTACAGAGCGCGGTCATTTCGAGCTGTTCTTCCAACCGGTACAGGCCCTGCAGAGCACCGCGGCCGGCCTGCACTACGAAGTGCTGCTGCGTTACCACGACCCGCACAGTGGCGAGTGGATCAGCCCGGCGCAGTTTCTCGACGCGGCAGCGCGTTATGACTTTCTCGGCGCCATCGACCGCTGGGTAATCCAGCACCTGTGCGCCTGGCTGGCCGCCAATCCGCGTCACCTGGCACAGCTGGCGCAGGTCAACGTCAACATCAGCGCCAGTTCCCTGCTTGATTGCGGCTTCCACCGCCTGCTGCAGGACGAGTTGCAGCGCCATGGTCTACCGCCAGGCAAGCTGTGCATCGAAGTGACGGAAATGGTCGCACTGGGCGAGCTGGGCGTTTCCGCACAATGGATCGAGGAGTTGCGTGGCAAGGGTCTGAAGGTCGCGCTGGACGACTTCGGCAGCGGCTTCGCGTCCTACGCCTACCTGCGCCACCTGCCGCTGGATATCCTGAAGATCGACGGCAGCTTCATTCGCGACATCGAACACGACCCGATCAATCAGGCCATGGTCGGCTCGATGCGCCAGATCGCCGCGCAACTTGGCCTGGTCACCGTCGCCGAGTTCGTCGAGACGCAGGCCAGCCTGGACTGCCTGCGTCGCCTGGGCATCGACTACGCCCAGGGCTACTTCGTAGGTCGGCCGCAACCTCTGCGCCAACTGGCCGACGATGCCCGCCGCCACGGCACTCAGGAAGCCTGATAGAGCTCCGCCGGCAGGCGCTCGAGCAACCCCAGGTCAAGCCGCAGCATTCGTACGCAACGCGCCTCGGCCAGGCTCGCCGGTTGCTCGCTGGCCGGTAGCGCCAGCAGCGAGCCGCTGAGGTTGAGTACCAACGCCTCGCGCGAGAACACGCCGCTGCCCAGGCCATAGAACGCCGCGATCAGTTCGCGCAGACCGAATGGCAGGCGCCAGCGGATACGCAGGGCCGAGCCGAAGCTGGCCGACCGACGCTGCATGGCTTGCTCGATCTGCTCGTTGCTCAACTCACCCCCTGCATCCAGCCAGTCCTGCAGACTGCGCAGCAAGGCCAGCTCGCCCAGGTTGTGCAGCAGGCCGGCGGTGTAGCACAGCTCGGCATCGAGCCTCAGTTCGAGCGCCAGCCAACGCGCCAGATCGGCACTGCGTCGCGCCTGCTGCCAGGCAAGGGTCGCCAGTTCGGCCAGACGCGGATCGCGCAACTGCGCATTGCGCTGCAGGGCCAGCCCCAGCACCAGGTTCAGCGTGCGCGCCACTCCCAGGCGATGCAGCGCCTGGGCCAAGGTCTGGCAAGGTACGCCCTGATGCTGGGCGGCCGTGCTGGCGGCAGCGATCAGCAACGCGGTGATCTGTGGGTCGCTGCCAAATACCGCCTCCAGCTCGCCCAAGTCCTGCTCGCCAGCCTGCAACCCCTGACTCACGGCATTGCGCACATCGCTGAGCAGCGGCGCACCCTGGCCCTCTTCGCGCACCGTATCGAGAAAATCGCGCAGCTCGCTAACCAGCAACGGCTGACGCACCGCCACGGCGCCCGCAGGCGCTGGCAGCAATGTCCGCAGACGCTGGCGCAGACTCTCGGCATTGAAAGGTTTGGCCAGATAGGCGCTGGGCGCCAGTGGCCGCGCCGCACGCACGCTGCTGGCATCAAGGCGACCGCTGATGAGCACGAACGGCAACGCCGGCGTGCGCGGATGACGGCGCAACTGACGCAGCAGCTCCAAGCCATCGAGCCCCGGCAGCTCGCCATCGGCGATCACCAGGTCGGGCAGGCGGCGCTTACAGCGTGCCAGTGCGGCCTGGCCATCGCTGACCTGCAGCACGCGGGCATCACCACGTACATCGAGGACAAGTTGCTGCAGCAGATTGGACGTCCAGGGATCCGCCTCGGCGATCAGAACTTCCACACAATGAGCTGAAGCGGTCATGCGAGCCTCTGGGCAAATGACGAACGGAGGGTGCCCGAAGCCCATATGCCCACATCCAGCAAAAGCTGATGGATGAGTCAGTTCCACGGCAACGGCGCAGTCTAAACCGAGCCCTGACGTGACGTAAGTGACAGATGGTCGAGTTGCGTAAAAAATTGCGCGACCGATGGTCGCGTAGGCTTGCCCACGCGCGAGTCGCGACAGAAGCAGACAATAAAAAAGCCCGCCATAAGGGCGGGCTTCTTCGACGGGTAGCCGATCAATTACTTGATCTTGGCTTCCTTGTACATCACGTGCTTGCGTACGACCGGATCGAATTTCTTGATTTCGATCTTGTCGGGGGTGGTGCGCTTGTTCTTGTCGGTGGTGTAGAAGTGGCCGGTACCGGCGCTGGACACCAAACGGATCAGTTCACGCATGACTCTCTCCTTAAACCTTTTCGCCGCGAGCGCGCAGCTCAGCCAGCACTACGTCGATGCCACGCTTGTCGATGACGCGCATGCCTTTGGCAGAAACGCGCAGACGCACGAAGCGCTTCTCGGACTCGACCCAGAAGCGATGGTGCTGCAGGTTCGGCAGGAAACGACGACGGGTTTTGTTGTTTGCGTGGGAAATGTTGTTCCCGGTTACCGGACCCTTACCGGTAACTTGACAGACTCTCGACATGCCTCAGCCCTCTAAAACCACATGCCCAACCCGGCATGGGTTGGCCGCTTAAACTCAATGTCATTGGCGCTCAGCGCCGCGTTTCTCGAGGGTCTTACCGGGCGCACTGGATAGCGCAAGAACCGGGCCCCTAGAAAAGAGCGCTGCTTTATACCAGAAAGCCCTGGGAGCAACAAGGGAAACCGCAGGATAAAACTCAAAGCCCGGCACACGGACCGGCCGGGAGCCGGGCCTTTGGGGCCTGATCAAGATTCGACCGCTCGTCGCCTCGATCAGGTGCGCGGCGCCTGGCAAATCGGCTAGGGTTGCAGGCTTGCCGCCGACACCAGGAACGAGGAGGCCGCCATGCGCCTGTTGTTCACCGCCCCGCTGCATACTCCGACCCAGGCCAGAGCCCACACGACTGGCTTCTCGCTGCCCAGTGGCAAAGTGTAGAGCAGCGGGGCCTACCCGCAAGGCCAACAGGGCGTATCGCGGGTGACCTTGTGAACCTCGCCGCGCAGTTGCTGCCCGAGTACCAGTTCAGCGAGCGCCATCAACTGGAGATCCTCGCCGCACCGTCGGCAATTCTCGACGCCGTCGCCATGCTGGAGGCAGAAGACGATCCATTGATCCGCCGCTGCCTGCAGCTACGCGAAGCGCCAGCACGCCTGGCCCTCAGACTGGGGCTGAGCAATGCACTGCAGGACCGGCCGAGGTTCGGCATGCACGCCTTCAGCCTGTTGGCACGCGAGGCCGACCAGGCTGCCTACGGACTGATCGGCCGATTCTGGCGCAGTGACTTCAGCCTGTTTCCCTGCGCCAATGGCGAGGCGTTTCGTGCCTTCCACCAACCCGGCGTGGCTCGTTTACTGATGTTCTTTCAGTGCGAGCCGGCGAGCGATGGCAGCACCCGCCTGATCACCGAAACCCGTGTGCACTGCCCGGACAGGACCAGCCGCCTGGCATTCACCCCCTATTGGCTGGCGATCCGCCCCGTCAGCGGGTTGATTCGCCGGCGCATGCTGCACAGCATCAAGGCAAGGGTCGAGCCGGCCTGAGGCTACATCCAGCCCAGCTCGGCCATCGACAGCGGCTCACCATCGCCAACGATGAAATGATCGAGCACGCGCACCTCGACCAGCGCCAGAGCATCCTTGAGACGCTGGGTCAGCACGCGGTCAGCCTGACTGGGCTCCGACACGCCCGATGGGTGGTTATGGGTGAGGATGACGGCGGCGGCATTGTTGGCCAGCGAACGCTTGACCACCTGCCTGGGGTAGACACTGGCACTGTCGATGCTACCGCGAAACAACACCTCGAAGGCCAACACACGGTGCTTGGCATCGAGAAACAGACAGCCGAACACCTCATGCGGTTCGTGACGCAGCTGTGCCTTGAGGTAGTCGCGCACGGCCTGCGGACTCTCCAGCGCCGAATCGCGGCGCAGGCGCTCGGCCAGATGGCGCCGCGACATTTCCAGAACGGCCTGCAATTGTGCGTACTTGGCAGGGCCCAGGCCGAGGTGCTGGCTGAAGCCCGTCAGATCGGCCTCGAGCAGGGCCCTCAGGCTGCCGAACTCGCTCAGCAGGTAGCGCGCCAGGTCCACCGCACTCTTGCCGGTAACTCCTGTGCGCAGGAAGATCGCCAGCAGCTCGGCATCGGTCAGCGAAGCCGCGCCCTGCTCCAGCAGTTTCTCCCGCGGGCGCTCTGCCGCGGGCCAGTCGCGAATGCTCATCGGCACCTCCATGTTGAGCCAGGCGCCCACTGCTTCCGTTATAGGCGCTGTGCTATCGTAGCCCATCTTTTTACACGGGGCCGGCCTGGGGAGGCGTTGGTCACGTGGCGCACATCCACCGGTATATAAAAGGCAGGCCTATGCAGCGGCTGTATCGCAAACGCATCATCGTCGGCGTGGGGGGCGGTATTGCTGCCTACAAGAGCGCCGAACTGGTTCGCCGCCTCAAGGATCAAGGCGCCGAAGTCCGCGTGGTCATGACCCAGGGCGGACGAGAATTCATCACCCCGCTGACCCTGCAGGCGCTGTCCGGCCACCCCGTCCATCTTGACCTGCTCGATCCGGCTGCCGAAGCGGCGATGGGCCATATCGAGCTCGCTCGCTGGGCCGACCTGATCCTCATCGCCCCGGCCACCGCCGACCTGATCGCCCGCCTGGCCCAGGGCGTGGCCAACGACCTGTTGACCACGCTGGTGCTGGCCACCGATGCGCCGATCGCCCTGGCACCGGCGATGAACCAGGCCATGTGGCGCGACGACGCCACCCAGGCCAACCTCGACCTGTTGCAGCAGCGCGGCATGCGCCTGTTCGGTCCAGCCTCCGGCAGCCAGGCCTGCGGTGACGTCGGCCTCGGCCGTATGCTCGAACCCAATGATCTGGCCAACCTGGCCGCCGACTGCTTCCAGCGTCAGGCGCTCGAAGGCCTACACGTTCTGATCACCGCCGGCCCGACCCAGGAAAACATCGACCCGGTGCGCTACATCACCAACCACAGCTCCGGCAAGATGGGCTTCGCCCTTGCCGAAGCCGCAGCCGAAGCCGGCGCGCGCGTCACCCTGGTCAGTGGCCCGGTGCACCTGCCGACGCCGGATCGGGTCAGCCGTATCGACGTGGTCAGTGCCCGCGACATGCTCGCTGCCTGCGAAGCCGCCATGCCCTGCGACGTGCTGATCGCCGCTGCCGCAGTCGCCGACTACCGACCAGAAGTGGTCGCCCAGCACAAATTGAAGAAAGACCCTAGCAGCGGTGAAGGGATGCTCCTGCAAATGGTGCGCAACCCGGATATTCTCGCCACCATCGCCGGCCGCGAGGATCGCCCGTTCAGCGTGGGCTTCGCCGCCGAGACCGAGAACCTGCTCGAATACGCCTCGCGCAAGCTGCGCGACAAAAATCTCGATCTTATCGTCGCCAATGATGTGGCCAACCCCAGCATCGGCTTCAATAGTGAAGAGAACGCCATCACCGTGATCGACCGCGGGCTGCAGCAATTCAGCTTCGCCCAGACCAGCAAGGGCAAGATCGCCCGCCAGTTGATCACCCTTATCGCCGAACGACTGAACAAGAACTGACTATGCACGCTCTGCAAGCCAAGATCCTCGATCCTCGCCTCGGCCAGGAATTCCCGCTGCCGCAATACGCCACGCCTGGCTCTGCCGGCCTCGACCTGCGTGCCATGCTCAAGGAAGACATCGTCCTCGAGCCGGGCCAGACCGTGCTGATCCCCACCGGCCTGTCGATCTATATCGGCGACCCCGGCCTGGCGGCACTGATCCTGCCGCGCTCGGGCCTCGGCCACAAACACGGCATCGTCCTCGGCAACCTGGTCGGCCTGATCGACTCCGACTACCAGGGCGAACTGATGGTGTCGTGCTGGAACCGCGGCCAGACACCTTTCACCATCGCCATTGGCGAGCGCATCGCACAGCTGGTGCTGGTGCCGGTCGTGCAGGCGCATTTCGAGCTGGTCGAGCAGTTCGACGAGACCCAACGTGGCGCTGGCGGCTTCGGCCATTCCGGTAGCCACTGACCCTCCCCCCACAGGACGAACCGCCGAGGAGCGCCTACGTGAAACTCTTCAAGCGTACTGCCAAGGAAGTCGATAGCGCCGCCAGCCTGGTACCGGACCAGCCCAAGCGCAAGGCGACCAATCCCTCGCTGGGGACGCTGTTGCCAGGCCTGCTGGCCGCCCTGATCGGCGTCGGCGCCGGCGGTGCGTTGCTGTGGTTCGCCGATAGCAGCAGCAGCCAGGCTCGCCAGGCCGAGTTGACCCAGGCCCTCGGCAGCAACCAGGCTGCCGCTGTACAACAGGCGCTCAAGCAACTGCAAGCCGACAGCCTGGCCGCTGCGCGTAACCCGCAGCTGCTGCAAGCACTGCAAAGCGGCGACAGCCTGCAGGTCAGCGAAGCCGAACGCAGCCTGGGTTACTGGGACGGTGTGATCGACGCCCATCTCAACCGCCGCGGTGAAGCCGTGCAGAACACCAGCCGCGCCGCGCCGATGAACTTCGCCGGCCTGGACATGCTGCGCCGCGCCGAAAGTGGCCAGCAGCCCGCCGTCGAAGCCTACCGGGTCGGTCAGCGCTGGCTGGCCTACAGCGCCGTGGCCCTGCGCGTTGGCGAGAACCAGCCGGCTCAGGGCACGCTGTTGCTGGCCTTCGACCTGCAACGCCTGCTCGCCACCCTGCCTGCGCTGCCTGCCGAATACGGCCAGGTGCAGCTGATCCAGCAGTTCGCCAACACCCCGGCGCAGGTGCTGTTGCAACGTGGCCAGCCCGGCGAGGGCAGCGCACAAACCTTTTCCACCGGCAATCCGTACTGGAAGATCAGCTTTATCCCCGGCCCAGCGCTGATGCAGAGCAGCGTACCTGCGTCGATGCTCGGCCTGGCTCTTCTGCTTGCCCTGGGCGGCGCCGTGATCGGCCTGATCCTGGTGCAAGGCGCCCTGCAACGGCGCGTCAACCTCGATGCAGGGCAGCTCGGACAAATGCTGAAAGAACTCTCTGCCGGCAAGAACGTCAAAGCCTTCAGCCTCAGCGTGCCGGCACTCGATACGCTGGCACAGAGCCTGGCGCGCTTGCCGCGCCGCAGCAGCCCTGAAGGCAGCAGTACCCCCGTTAAAGGAACAGCCGCGGCACCCGCCACTCAGCCGGCAGCCAAGCCAGCCGAGCTGGTCGACCCGCTGTTTCAGGACACCGATATCCTCGATATCGACATTCTCGATGAAGACCAGGATCTCCTGGGACTGGAGCAGAGCCCCGCAATGAGCACTAGCCAAAGCGCCCCGAAACTTCCCGCCGACATTTTCCGTGCCTACGACATTCGTGGCGTGGTGGGTGACACCCTGACCGCCGAATACGCCTACTGGATCGGCCGCGCCATCGGCTCGCAGAGCCTGGCCCAGGGCGAGCCCAAGGTCATTGTTGGCCGTGACGGCCGCCTGTCCGGCCCCGAACTGCTGCAGCAACTGGTACAGGGCCTGCTCGACTGCGGCTGCGAAGTCACCGACATCGGCATGGTGCCGACCCCGGTGGTGTACTTCGCTGCCAACGTGCTGGAGGGCCGTTCGGCCGTGATGCTCACCGGCAGCCACAACCCGCCGGATTACAACGGTTTCAAGATCATCATCGCTGGCGACACCCTGGCCAACGAGCAGATCCTCGCGCTGAAGACCCGCCTGGACAACAACGACCTGGCCAGCGGCGTCGGCAGCGTGCAACAGGTCGACGTGCTGCAGCGCTATTTCAAGACTATCCGTGACGACATCGCCCTGGCCAAGCCACTGCGCGTGGTGGTCGACTGCGGCAATGGCGCCGCGGGCGTGATCGCCCCGCAACTGATCGAGGCGCTGGGCTGCAGCGTGATTCCGCTGTTCTGCGAAGTGGACGGCACCTTCCCCAACCACCACCCGGATCCGGGCAAGCCGGAGAACCTGGTCGACCTGATCGCCCGCGTCAAATCCGAGAATGCCGACCTGGGCCTGGCGTTCGACGGCGACGGCGACCGCGTCGGCGTGGTGACCAACACCGGCACCATCGTCTACCCGGACCGCCTGCTGATGCTGTTCGCCAAGGACGTGGTCTCGCGTAACCCCGGCGCCGACATCATCTTCGACGTCAAATGCACCCGTCGCCTGACCCCGCTGATCAGTGGCTACGGTGGCCGTCCGGTGATGTGGAAGACCGGCCACTCTCTGATCAAGAAGAAAATGAAGGAAACCGGCGCCCTGCTGGCTGGCGAGATGAGCGGTCACATCTTCTTCAAGGAGCGCTGGTACGGTTTCGACGATGGTATCTACAGCGCTGCGCGCCTGCTGGAGATCCTCAGCCTCGAGAAACGCAACGCCGAGCAGGTGTTCAGCGCCTTCCCCAGCGACATTTCCACGCCGGAAATCAACATCAAGGTCACCGAGCAAACCAAGTTCGGCATGATCGAGCGGCTGCAGCGCGAAGGCCAATGGGGCGAGGCGAACATCACCAGCATCGACGGCGTGCGCGTCGACTATCCCAAGGGCTGGGGCCTGATCCGCGCCTCCAACACCACGCCGGTGCTGGTGCTGCGCTTCGAGGCCGACACCCAGGAAGAGCTGGAGCGTATCCAGGATGTCTTCCGCACCCAATTGCTCAAGGTCGCCCCCGACCTGCAACTACCCTTTTGACCGATTGTTCCAGGAGCCCCCTGCATGACCCTCGAGCGTGACGCCGCCGCCCAGGTAGCCAAGGTACTGTCCGAAGCCCTGCCCTACATCCGCCGCTTCGTCGGCAAGACCCTGGTGATCAAGTACGGCGGCAACGCCATGGAGAGCGAGGAACTCAAGCAGGGCTTCGCCCGCGACATCGTGCTGATGAAGGCGGTCGGCATCAACCCGGTGGTGGTACACGGTGGCGGCCCGCAGATCGGCGATCTGCTCAAGCGGCTGTCCATCGAAAGCCACTTCATCGATGGCATGCGCGTCACCGATACCGCCACCATGGACGTGGTGGAAATGGTGCTGGGCGGCCAGGTCAACAAGAGCATCGTCAACCTGATCAACCAGCACGGTGGCAGCGCCATCGGCCTGACCGGCAAGGACGCCGGCCTGATCCGCGCGCGCAAGCTCAAGGTCAGCCGTCAGACGCCGGAGATGACCCAGCCGGAAATCATCGACATCGGCCATGTCGGCGAGGTCACCGGGGTCAACACCGACCTGCTCAACATGCTGGTCAAGGGCGACTTCATCCCGGTCATCGCGCCCATCGGCGTCGGCCCGGATGGCGAGTCCTACAACATCAACGCCGACCTGGTGGCCGGCAAGGTGGCCGAAGCGCTGAAAGCCGAGAAGCTGATGCTGCTGACCAATATCGCCGGCCTGATGAACAAGCAGGGTGAGGTGCTCACCGGCCTGAACACCGAGCAGGTCAACGAACTGATCGCCGACGGCACCATCTATGGCGGCATGCTGCCGAAGATCAAATGCGCACTGGAAGCGGTGCAGGGTGGCGTGACCAGCTCGCACATCATCGATGGTCGTGTACCCAATGCCGTGTTGCTGGAGATCTTCACCGATGTCGGCAACGGCACCATGATCAGCAACCGCAAGCGCCCCTAAAAGCAAGCCGCGAACGCGGCTTTCTGATGACCCTCTCCCTCAGGGAGAGGGTGCCCGCAGGGCGGGAGAGGGCAAAGCGGCCGCCCCTCAATCCCGAAAGACGCCCGCAAAAAACCTGTGATGGCCCGCCATACAGTGGTGCACAAGGCGCACCCTACCCGGCCATCGAGCCTGCTTATCTCCCCCCATCCATGTGGCGACTCGCACTTGCCGCACCCACGCGCAACCAGCACGCTCACCTGGCAACCTTGATAGAGGATCGCCCATGAGCAGCACGCCCGATGCCAGCCAGTTCACCTTCATCCACACCTTGCGCGTACGCTGGGCCGAAGTCGATCCGCAGAGCATCGTCTTCAATGGCCAATACCTGACCTACGCCGACGTCGCCATCACCGAATACTTTCGCGCCCTGGGCATCGCCTACCCGGCCGATCTGGCACAGGATGGCGGCGACTTCTTCGCCATCCGTGCGCTGCTCGAGTACCGGTCACCGGCGCGCTTCGACGATCTGTTGCAGATCGGCATCCGCAGCGCACGCCTGGGCCGCTCCAGCCTGACCTTCGACCTTGGCATCTGGCGTGACGGCGAGCTACTGACCAGCGGTGAAATCGTCTACGTGCACGCCGACAGCGCGACACGCAGCAGTGCGCCGCTGCCGCAGTGGCTCAGAGAGAAAATCGTGAGTTTCGAACGAACGCCGCCGCAGCATTGAGCCAGCGGATATTCGCTCAGGGCTTGGACGCGGAGTCGCCGAACAACTCGGCCAGCCGTGCGCGGTCAGCGGCAAAACTGGCTTCGGCCTGGGTGCGGGCTTCCTTGTAGCGGGCGATATCACGCTGCAGACGCTGCTGCTCGTCCTTGAGGTTGTTGATCTGAGCGAGCAACTGCTCCGGCACCTGGCGTCCGGCTCGCTCATGGTCGGCGGCCTGGCTCTGCAGGTTGGCCTGCTGCGTGCGCACCGACTGCAGGTTGCCGCGGGCGACACTGGTGACGCCGTCGAGCTCGGCCAGCTTGCGTAAGCGGGCACGGTCGACATCATCGAGGTTGGTATACAGGCGCAACAGCTGCGCATCGCTGCTGGCACGGGCCTTGTCCGCCTGCATACGGGCGAACTCTTCCGGTGTCGGTGCCGGCGGAATCACCCGCACGACACGCCCCTGGTCATTGAGCACTTCATAGCCCTTGCCGATGAATTCCGGCGGCACACCCTGGCGGCTAAGTACCGTCACGCCCTTGTCGTCGACATAGCGATACAGTTCGGCAGCCACTCCAGACAACGGCAGCAGCAGGCTACAGAGCAGCGTACAGCGGGTCAAGAGTGGTGCAGGCATAGGACTACCTTGTGCTAGGACTAGATTCCGTACTCGGCGCGATAGGCTTCGACAGCCGGCAGATATTGCTTCAGTTCAGCATCCCCCGCCAGATATTCCAGTACCTGTTCGAGTGACACGATGCTCACTACCGGCATGCCAAAGTCGCGCTCGACTTCCTGAATCGCGGATAGCTCGCCCTGACCACGCTCCTGGCGGTTCAATGCGATCAGAGTGCCAGCAGCCTGGGCACCCTGCCCCTGGATGATCTGCATCACTTCACGAATGGCGGTGCCGGCGGTGATCACGTCATCGACGATCAGCACACGGCCATTGAGCGGCGCGCCGACCAGAGTGCCGCCTTCGCCATGATCCTTGGCTTCCTTGCGATTGAAGCACCAGGGCAGATCACGCTGATGATGTTCGGCCAGCGCCACGGCAGTGGTTGCCGCCAGCGGGATGCCCTTGTAGGCCGGGCCGAACAACACATCGAAATCGATACCGCTGTCGACGATGGCAGCGGCATAGAAACGCCCCAGCTGAGCCAGCGCCAGGCCACTGTCGAACAGGCCGGCATTGAAGAAATAGGGGCTGGTACGCCCGGACTTGAGGGTGAACTGACCAAAACGCAGAACCCCGCGTTCGATGGCAAAGCGAATGAAATCGCGCTGGTACGCTTGCATGAAAAAGTCCCGGACGGCACGGATTTAGCTAATTGAGGTGAGCTCGGGTATCATACACGCACGTGTTTTTGGGGGCCATTTATGCGGATCATCAGTGTGAACGTGAATGGTATTCAGGCTGCAGCCGAGCGAGGTTTGCTCAGCTGGCTGCAAGCTCAGAATGCCGACGTGATCTGCCTGCAAGACACCCGTGCCTCCGCCTTTGAAATGGACGACCAAGCCTTCCAGCTGGATGGTTATTTCCTCTATGCATGCGACGGTGAAGTGCCCAGCCAAGGTGGCGTGGCACTCTACTCGCGATTGCAACCCAAGGCGGTGATCAGCGGCCTCGGCTTCGAGATGGCCGATCGCTACGGGCGCTACCTGCAGGCCGATTTCGACAAGGTAAGTATCGCCACCCTGCTGCTGCCAAGCGGGCGGGACGGTGATGAGAGCTTGAATCAGAAATTCAAGTTCATGGACGACTTCACCCATTATCTGGACAAACAACGGCGTAAGCGCCGCGAGTACATCTATTGCGGCTCGCTGCATGTCGCGCACCAGAAGATGGATGTGAAGAACTGGCGCGACTGCCAGCAATCACCAGGCTTCCTGGCGCCCGAACGCGCCTGGATGGATGAGGTGGTGGGCAATATGGGTTATGTCGATGCCCTGCGCGAAGTCAGCCGCGAAGGCGATCAGTTCAGCTGGTGGCCGGATAACGAACAGGCAGAAATGCTCAATCTGGGTTACCGCTTCGACTATCAGCTGCTAACGCCCGGCATGCGCCGCAGCGTGCGTAGCGCCCGCCTGCCGCGTCAGCCACGCTTCTCTCAGCATGCGCCGCTGATCGTCGATTACGACTGGATTCTCAGCGTCTGAACGACAGGTACGAAAAAGCCGGCTTATCGCCGGCTTTTTGTTGTCACTCGCGAGCCTGTTTCAGGCCCTTTTCAGCCTGTTCCAGCAGGTCGCGTATAAGCTGGTCATCGGCATAGCGCCGTCTCAGATCGAGCAGATGAGCCTGGGCCTGCTCGTATTCATGCAAAGCCAGGTAGTTACGCACCAAGGCGATCTCGGTAATACGTCCCGGCTCGATCTCGAAGGCCGCCCGATTGTAGACAAGCGCCTTGGGGTAATCGGCATACTGCTGACCGTTGTCACCCAGATAAAGCAGACCCAGCACGTTGTTGGCCGCCAGACCACGTGGCTGCATGGCCTGCGCCTGCTCCAGCTTGGCAGCGGCTTCAGGTACATGTCCCTGCATGAGGTCGGCGTCGGCCATGTTCACCAGGTAATCGTAGGAGCCCTGCGGATAGTAGGCTGCAGCCTTGGCCGCGTACTCGCCTGAGCGCGAAAATTCATTCAGCTCGTAATAGCCCAGCGAGATGAAGCGAAGTGCATGAGCCTTCTCCGCATCCGTTGCGATCGGGCTATCGACTACCTTCTCGAACTTGGCAATCGCCTGTCGCGACTGCCCGGCGTCATGCAATTGCGCCGCCTCGGCCCTCAAAGCCTGCAGTTTCGCCTGCTCGGCCAGCGTCCGAGCAGCATCTCCGCAGCCAGCTAGCGCTGTCAGAAACAGAGCCAGCATCAACATTCGTACTTTCATCAAACTGTCCTTCCCTGACATGGCGGAGGTCATCCCGGCCATACAACTCCATTGAATTACTTGATCAGCCGCCAGCTGAACGGGTAGCGATAGTTCTGCCCTTCATTGGCCTTGATACCGGCGATGATGGTCAGCACCAACGCGGCCAGCCCCAGCAGCATCAGCAGCGGGAAGCCTATCACCACTACCATCAGGATGAAGCAGACCACGGCAGCCAGCGCCACGCTGATCTGGAAGTTAAGCGCTTCCTTGCCCTGCGCATCGACGAAGGGGTCGAAATCCTTCTTGATCTGCCAGACGATCAGCGGGCCGAGCAGATTACCGAAAGGGAACACCAGACCGAGAAACGCGGCGAAGTGACAGAACATGGCCCACTGACGCGCCTCCTGACTGGGCGTCGGAAGCGGGTTTTGCATATCGTCATTCATCCTGGTGCTCCTTGCTCGTTACGGGTTTCAGTCGACCAGAGCGGCCTTCTGCAGTTCAAAGATCTCGTTCATGCCCTTCTGCGCCAGCGCCAGCATGGCGTTGAATTCATCAGGCTGGAACGGTGCACCCTCAGCCGTGCCCTGCACTTCGATGAAGCCACCGGCATTGGTCATTACCACGTTGAGGTCGGTCTCAGCGGCGGAATCTTCCAGATAGTCCAGGTCAAGCACCGGCTCGCCCTGATAGATGCCAACCGACACGGCGGCAATCATCTGCTTGAGCGGCTCGCCCTTGAGTGCGCCACGCTTCTTCAGCACTTTCAGCGCATCGATCAGCGCCACCATCGAACCAGTGATCGACGCGGTGCGAGTACCGCCGTCAGCCTGAATCACATCGCAATCGACGTACAGGGTGTTCTCACCCAGCTTGCTCATGTCCAGCGCAGCCCGCAGCGAGCGGCCGATTAGGCGTTGGATTTCCAGGGTACGACCACCCTGCTTGCCACGGCTGGCTTCACGCTGGTTACGCTCGCCAGTGGCGCGCGGCAGCATGCCGTATTCGGCAGTCAACCAACCTTGACCCTGGCCCTTGAGGAAACGCGGCACGCCGGACTCGACGCTGACGGTGCAGATCACCTTGGTATCGCCGAACTCGACCAGTACCGAACCCTCGGCATGCTTGGTGTAGTTGCGGGTGATGCGAATCGAGCGCAACTGATCGGCGGCGCGGCCACTGGGACGTTTCATCGAGCGATACCTACTTCGTTAAGTGAAAACAGCATGCATTATAGGGGGCGGTCGACCGCGGCGACATGCCGAATTGGCAGCGACTGACGGCAAGCCTGATCGCCTGCACATGAAATGGGCAGGCACCCTAAGCTACAATCCTGCGTTTTTCGAGCTGACTTCCGCGAGGTATCCCATGGTTCACAGCATGACGGCCTTTGCCCGCAACGAGCAGGCAACCGCCCACGGCACACTGAGCTGGGAACTGCGCTCGGTCAATCACCGCTATCTGGAACCGCACCTGCGCCTGCCCGATGCCTTTCGCGACCTCGAAGGCGCGGTGCGCGAAGCGCTGCGCCAGGGCCTGTCGCGCGGCAAGGTGGAGTGCACCCTGCGCTTCGCCGAAGAAAGCGCCGGCAAACCCCTGCAGGTCGACAGCGAGCGAGCGCGTCAGTTGATCACCGCCGCTGAGCAGGTCGCCGCACTGATCAAGCAACCGGCTCCGCTCAACCCGCTGGAAGTGCTGGCCTGGCCTGGCGTGCTGGTCGCCGACTCGGCAGATCCGCAGGCGCTCAACGCCGCCGCATTGAAGCTGTTCGATCAGGCCTTGGGCGAACTCAAGGCCGGGCGCGCCCGCGAAGGTGCCGAGCTGGCCAAGCTGCTCAACGAGCGCCTCGACAGCATCCTCGACGAAGTCGCTGCCCTGCGCGAACTGGTACCACAAATGCTCGCCGGCCAGCGCCAGAAGATCGAAACCCGCTTCGCCGAGATGCAGGCTGAGCTCGACCCGCAACGCCTGGAGCAGGAACTGGTGCTGCTGGCGCAGAAGAGCGACGTGGCCGAAGAGCTGGATCGCCTGAGTACCCACGTCAGCGAAGTGCGCCGCGTGCTCAAGGCCGGCGGCGCCGCCGGGCGACGCCTGGATTTCCTGATGCAGGAGCTCAACCGCGAGGCCAACACCCTCGGCTCCAAGGCGTTCGACCCGCGCAGCACGCAGGCGGCGGTCAACCTGAAGGTACTCATCGAACAGATGCGCGAGCAAGTACAGAACATCGAGTGAAAACTGCTGCGCTAGGCTATACCGCGTTGAAATAAGGTTCGAAATGCTCATTTACAGTCGTAAACTCCGCTTTCTCACCTGATTTCGCCTTGTTTAGCCGTCGCTCGCTACGTTTTCACGCCCATCAAGATTTGCTCAGGAAGCTCTAATGGCCACCACCGGCACCCTCTATATCGTTTCCGCACCCTCCGGCGCCGGCAAGACCAGCCTGGTCAAGGCACTGATCGAGAGCGAGCCGCAGATTCGCGTCTCGGTCTCGCACACCACTCGCGCCATGCGTCCCGGCGAGCAGGACGGGGTCAACTACCACTTCGTCGACCACGCCCAGTTCAGTGCCATGATCGAGCGCAGCGAGTTTCTCGAGCATGCCCAGGTGTTCGACAATTTCTACGGCACCTCGCAGAAATGGGTCGAGCAGACCCTGGCCGAAGGTTTCGACCTGATCCTAGAGATCGACTGGCAGGGCGCGCAGCAGGTACGCAAGCTGATGCCGCAGGCCAAGTCCATCTTCATCCTACCGCCGACCCAGGAAGCGCTGCGCCATCGCCTGACCAATCGCGGCCAGGACAGCGGCGAAATCATCGAGCGGCGCATGCGCGAAGCGGTCAGCGAAATGAGCCACTATGTCGAGTACGACTACCTGGTGATCAACGATGACTTCAATCACGCCCTGAGCGACCTGAAAGCCATCTTCCGCAGCAACCAGCTGGCACAAACTCAGCAACAGCAGCGCCATGCCGGCCTGCTCAGCGAACTGCTGGCGTAAAACAGCGCTTCCATTGTCGCTGGTGATTTTTTAGACTATTCAGTCCGCTCGCCCGCTCGGGCCAAGCTTATCCGCACACGTTACGAGGAACACCATGGCTCGCGTTACCGTCGAAGATTGCCTGGACAACGTTGATAACCGCTTCGAACTGGTCATGCTCGCGACCAAGCGTTCGCGCCAGCTGGCCACCGGCGGCAAAGAGCCGAAAGTGGCTTGGGAAAACGACAAGCCCACCGTGGTGGCCCTGCGCGAAATCGCTGCCGGCCTGGTGGACTACGAAGTAGTCGCCCAGGAAGACATCGTCGAAGAAGAACCGCTGTTCGCTGCCTTCGAGGAAGAGGCCAACGAGCCTCTGTAAGTCGATGATGCCGGGTCGAAGTCGCGCGGCGCAGGGCCACAGCTGCCAACGGGAGAGTCTCCCATGGCTGGCATAGACGCTCTCGCCGACCGACTTTCGGCCTACCTCGGCCATGACCAGGTCAACCTGGTACGCCGAGCCTACTTCTACGCCGAACAGGCGCACGACGGGCAACGCCGCCGCAGCGGCGAAGCCTACGTGACCCATCCGCTGGCCGTGGCCAGCATCCTCGCCGACATGCACATGGATCATCAGAGCCTGATGGCCGCCATGCTGCACGACGTCATCGAAGACACCGGCATCGCCAAGGAAGCTCTAAACGCGCAGTTCGGCGAAACCGTGGCCGAACTGGTCGACGGGGTCAGCAAACTGACCCAGATGAACTTCGAGACCAAGGCCGAGGCGCAGGCCGAGAACTTCCAGAAGATGGCCATGGCCATGGCCCGCGACATCCGCGTGATTCTGGTCAAGCTTGCCGATCGCCTGCACAACATGCGCACCCTCGATGCCATGCCGCACGAGAAGAGCCGGCGCATCGCCAAGGAAACCCTGGAAATCTACGCCCCCATCGCCAACCGGCTGGGCATGCACAACATGCGCGTGGAGTTCGAAGACCTGGGTTTCAAGGCCATGCACCCGATGCGCTCCGAGCGCATCCGCGCCGCCGTGCGCCGCGCTCGGGGCAACCGCAAGGAAATCGTCGCCAAGATCGAGGAGTCGATCCAGATGTGCCTGCAACGCGAAGGCATGGAAGGCGAAGTGATCGGCCGCGAGAAGCACCTCTACAGCATCTACCAGAAGATGCGCGGCAAGCGTAAGGCGTTCAACGAGATCATGGACGTCTACGCCTTCCGCATCATCGTCGACAAAGTCGACACCTGCTACCGCGTGCTCGGCGCCGTGCATAACCTGTACAAGCCGCTGCCCGGCCGCTTCAAGGATTACATCGCGATCCCCAAGGCCAACGGCTACCAGTCGCTGCACACCACGCTGTTCGGCATGCACGGCGTGCCCATCGAGATCCAGATCCGCACCCGCGAAATGGAAGAGATGGCCAACAACGGCATCGCCGCACACTGGCTGTACAAGTCCAACGAAGACGAAGCGCCCAAGGGCAACCACGCTCGCGCGCGTCAGTGGGTCAAGGGCGTACTGGAACTGCAGCAACGCGCCGGCAACTCGCTGGAATTCATCGAGAGCGTGAAGATCGACCTGTTCCCGGACGAGGTCTACGTGTTCACGCCCAAGGGCCGCATCATGGAGCTGCCGAAGGGCTCCACCGCGGTCGACTTCGCCTACGCGGTACACACCGACGTCGGCAACACCTGCATCGCCTGCCGCATCAATCGGCGCCTGGCGCCGCTGTCGCAGGCGCTGGAAAGCGGCTCGACGGTGGAGATCGTCACCGCACCGGGCGCCCGCCCCAACCCGGCCTGGCTCAACTTCGTGGTCACCGGCAAGGCGCGCACGCACATCCGCCACGCGCTCAAGCAGCAGCGCCGTTCGGAATCCATCAGCCTTGGCGAACGCCTGCTGAACAAGGTACTGGCCAGCTTCGATACGCACCTGGAGAAGATTGCCCCCGAGCGCGTTCAGGCGGTGCTCGGCGAGTACCGCCAGGAGGTCATCGAGGACCTGCTCGAAGACATCGGCCTGGGCAACCGCATGGCCTATGTCGTCGCCCGCCGCCTACTGGCCGAGAGCGGCGACGAGACCCTGCCGAGCAGCGAAGGCCCGCTGGCGATTCGCGGCACCGAAGGCCTAGTGATGAGCTACGCCAAGTGCTGCACTCCGATTCCCGGCGACCCCATCGTCGGCTACCTGTCCGCCGGCAAAGGCATGGTGGTGCACATGGAAAGCTGCCGGAACATCGTCGATATCCGCCACAACCCGGAAAAATGCATCCAGCTCAACTGGGCCAAGGATGTCACCGGCGAATTCAACGTCGAACTGCGCGTCGAACTGGAGCACCAGCGCGGCCTGATCGCGCTACTGGCCAGCAGCGTCAATGCCGCCGATGGCAACATCGAGAAGATCAGCATGGACGAACGCGACGGCCGTATCAGCGTCGTGCAGCTGGTGGTCAGCGTGCATGACCGCGTACACCTGGCCCGCGTGATCAAGAAGCTGCGCGCGCTCAAGGGCGTGATGCGTATCACCCGAGTACGCGCCTGACACAATTCCCCTATTTCCAGTCTGTAGGCTGGGTGCTCGACCCAGTCAGTTCTCACAAGGAGCGATTCATGAGCAAGACCGTCATCACCAGCGACAAGGCCCCCGCCGCCATCGGCACCTACTCTCAGGCGATCAAGGCCGGCAACACCGTCTACATGTCCGGCCAGATCCCGCTGGATCCGGTGAGCATGGAGCTGGTCGAGGGCTTCGAAGCACAGACCGTGCAGGTGTTCGAGAACCTCAAGGCCGTTGCCGAAGCCGCCGGCGGTTCGTTCAAGGACATCGTCAAGCTGAACATCTTCCTCACCGACCTCTCGCACTTCGCCAAGGTCAACGAAGTCATGGGCCGTTACTTCGAGCAGCCCTACCCGGCGCGTGCCGCCATCGGTGTGGCCGCTCTGCCGCGCGGCGCGCAGGTAGAAATGGACGCCATCCTGGTCATCGAGTAAGCCCGGCGGCGGGGCTCAGGCCCCGCCTGCTCCCCGTGCGGAGATCATCATGCGCCTGATCGCCCTGTTGCTGTGCAGCTCCGTCCTAGCAGGCTGCGCCAGTACGCCGAACAACGACCCGAGCGGAACCTGGATCAACCAGGCAGCCATCGATGCCGCGCGCGAAAGCGGTCGCCTGCGTGAAGCCCTGCTCGCCTATGGCCCCAACCTCGAATGGCATATCGCCCCCGAACAGCACCAGGCCAGCTACAGCAATGGCTTCGAACTGGCCGAGGGCAAGCTGCAGGGCGCGGGTGAAGGCCGCTGGCAGGTGACCTTTTATGGCGACTACAAGGAGCAGCTCTCCATCCAGAACGGCGAGTTGGTTCAGATCGCCAGCGGTTATTGGCCCGAGCAGCACTTCACCCGCACATCCGGCGAACCCAAACCGCTGGGCGGCAGCTTCGAACAGGCGTTGTACCGCGACTACCTGGGCGGTGATTGGCTGATCGAAGAAGGCCTCGGCCAGGGCGGCCTGGTGCGCTTCAACAGCGACGGTCAGGTTCAGGGGCTGCCTGGCGCCGAACGCTTCGCCTTGTGCCTGGCAGGTGATTGCGCCGCCATGAGCGGAGAACATGACAGCATCTGGTTGCAGGCTGGCGACCAGGGCAGCCCGTGGCTATTCGTGCATGAAGGCAATCAGTTGCGCATCTTCGAAGCGCAGAACCGCGCTCAGTTCGACGAGATGCCCGAGTACCAACCCGGCCCGCAGCGCTGGTTGCTCAAGCGCCGCTGATCACAATGTGCCGCCCCGCAGAGAAGCGGCGCCACGCTACACGGCACCCAGCAAAAGCCACGCACCCAGCGCCAGCAGCAAGCCGCCACAGCCGCGATCCAGCCAGCGCACATGCCGCTGCAACCAACCCCGCCAGTGCGCCTGATCGAGCAGGCGCACCAGCGCCAGATCCCAGAGCAGCACCACCAGGGTCATCCATAGCATCGCCAGGCCCAGCCCCCACGCAGGCATCGCGGACTCACGCAACACCCCAAACAGACCGGCATAGAACAGCGGCAATTTGGGATTGAGGCTGCTGGCCAGAAGCCCCTGGCGCATGCCTTTCCACACCCCGCCCAGCTTCGGCTGATCGCCCTGCGGCAACACCAACTCGCGCTGCGAAGCCAGTGCCTGCAGGCCTATCCAGGCGAAATACAGGCCGCCGACGACCTGTAAGCCGCGCCACAGCCAGCTGCCTTCGGCAGGCAACAACGCCATGACGCTCAGCACCAGCAACATGCTCAACAGGTTGGCCAGGGCGATACCGCAGGCACAACCGTAGGCCTGGCGCCGCCCCTTCGTCAGCGCAGTACGAATCAACAGAAAAAAGTCCGGCCCCGGCGACAGCAAGGCAGCGAAATGGGTACCGGCAACCAGCATAAACAGCGCGAACATGGGACCTCCGTTTGGCGGAGGCAGTGTCAGCAACTACCGGTATGGATGTATTGGAAAAAACTCAGAGGAACCCAGCACATGCCCTGTGACCCAGCTTTGCACGTTCTCACCGGCGGCCCGGGCAGCGGCAAGAGCTGCTTGCTGGCAGCCCTGTCCCAGGCGGGCCACTGCGTCGCCGAGGAAGCCGGTCGGGCGATCATCCGCGACCAGCAGTCCATCGCCGGCCTGGGGCTTCCCTGGCGCGACCCGAGCCTGTTCGCCGAGCTGATGCTGGCCTGGGAGCTCAGGGCTCATCGCCAGGCGCTGGCGATGAAGGGGCCGGTGTTCTTCGACCGCAGTCTGGTCGATATCATCGGCTACCTGCGCCTAAACGACCTGCCAGTCGGCCAACATCTGCTGCAGGCGGTGCGCCAATTGCGTTATCACCGACAGGTGTTCCTGCTGCCGCACTGGCCGCAGATTTACTGCAACGACAGCGAGCGCCGCCAGGATGCGGCCGAGGCCGAACGAACCTGCAGGGTGATGCGTAAGGTTTATGTAGAAGCCGGTTATCAACTCATCGAGGTACCGCGGATGAGCCTGGCGCAGCGCCGCGACTTCGTGCTGCAGTGCAGTGGCCTTACCCCTTAGCCAGCGTGCGAAAGCGTCCCGGAGTGACCCCGGTGAAGCGGCGAAACACGCCGTTGAAATGCGCCTGGTCATAGAAGCCCAGCTCCAGCGCCACCTCGGCCAGCGCCTGCCCCTGCATCAACCTGCGCTTGGCCTCACGCACCCGGCGCTGCAGCAGGTAAGTGTGGGGCGGCACGCCATAGGCGCGGCGAAAAACCTCGATCAGGTGTCGCGGGTGCCGCTGTACCAGAGCGGCCAGATGCTCCAGGCTGACGGCCTCGGTGTAGTGGGCTTCGAGGTAATCGCGCAAATAAGCCGTCACTCCGCTGTCGCGTGATGCCGGCCGTGCCTGGCGCAAGCCGCCGTGACGCACGAACACCAGCTCCAGAAGAGCCAGAAGCTCACTTTCCAGCGCCAGCACATCGCTGCACTCGAAAGCACCCGCCAAGCGCGCCAGGCTGAGCGCCACCAGCCCATCATCGGCCGGATTGAGTTCGCGAAAGCCGCCGGGCTGACGCTTGCGGCCGAGCAGCGCGGGCAAACGCGACTCTTCGATATAGAGCATGCGATAGACCACTCGCGCAGACTCGGCGTGCCCGGTATGCGGCTCCTCGGGATTCATCAGCGACAAGGTGCCGGCAGGCAGCGCATAGCGCTGGCCACGACATTGATAGCCCCCGACGCCCTGTACGATGGCACCGATCGCGAAGGCATCATGGCTGTGACGGCCAAACGCCTGCCCGGAGAAATCGGCATGAAACAGCTCGACGCCCGGCAACCACGGCTTGGCCAGCAGGCTGTTGGCATCCATTTCAGCGCTCGGCGAGGATCGCCGCGTAGCCCTCGCGGTAGCTGGGATACTGCGGCGCCCAACCCAGCGCACGGGCGCGGGCATTGCTGCAACGCTTGCTGCCGGCTCGGCGCACGCGCTGTTCGTCACTCCAGTGGCTGACGCCTAACTGCTCACGCAGCCAAGCGACTACTTCGTGCAGTGGCGCCGGCTCGTCATCGACGCCCAGATAGCAATCGGCCAATGGCTTACCGACAACGTCTGCCTGCAACAGCGTGGCGAACAGACCGGCGGCATCATCGACATGAATGCGATTGCCGTACAACGGCGGCGTCTCGCTGACCCGATAGCCACCGCGTACCTGGCTCAGCAGCCATTCGCGACCTGGACCGTAGAGGCCGGTCAGGCGCACCGTGGTCGCCGACAGGCCACTTTCCAGCGCGACGCACTCGGCCTCACGCATGATCACGGCGGAAAAACTCTGGGCTTCGGCCGGAGAGTCCTCGTCGATCCACTCGCCCTCCTGCTGCCCATACACGCCGCTACTGGAGGCGAACAGAATGCGCCGTGGTCGCTGGCCATGCTGCGCCAGCCAGCCCAGCACGCGGCGCAGACCATCGACATAAGCGGCGCGGTAACCCGCCTCGTCATGCTGGATGGCCGCCGCGCAGTACACCAGATAATCCAGCGGCCCTTGTGGCCAATCCGGCGGACAGACGTCGGCATGCAGATCACCTGCCAGCGGTTCGATGGCAGCAGGCAACGCAGCCACGTTGCGGCGCATGCCCATTACGCGCCAGCCCTGTTCGGCCATACGCAGGCCAAGACGGGTACCGACGTCCCCGCACCCGGCGATCAGCAGGCTGTTGCATCCCGACATGCTCTTCTCCATGACTCCTATGCGACGGCGCAGTGTAACAGGCCGCTTGCAGGCTTCGGCGAAGCGGTCGGCGGGCCGCATGGATGCTGAAGATGGGGCGACGCAAACGCAAAAGTAGAGATAGTTTTACAACAGCCTATTAGCGCGGTTGGTTCATCTGTTTGCAAAGGCTATGCTTGGCGGCAACTTAATGGATAAACACTATGACCCTCACCGAACTGCGTTATATCGTCACCCTCGCTCAGGAACAGCATTTCGGCCGCGCCGCCGAGCGCTGCCACGTCAGCCAGCCGACCTTGTCGGTCGGCGTGAAGAAGCTGGAGGACGAGCTCGGTGTGCTGATCTTCGAACGCAGCAAGAGCGCCGTACGTCTGACACCGGTCGGTGAGGGCATTGTCACCCAGGCACAGAAGGTGCTGGAGCAGGCCCAGGGCATTCGCGAACTGGCCCAGGCAGGCAAGAACCAGTTGGCTGCGCCGCTGAAGATCGGCGCCATCTACACCGTTGGCCCCTACTTGTTCCCGCACCTGATTCCGCAGTTGCACCGGGTCGCACCGGACATGCCGCTGTACATCGAGGAAAACTTCACCCACATCCTGCGCGACAAACTGCGTACCGGTGAGCTGGACGCCATCATCATCGCCCTGCCGTTCCAGGAGGCCGATGTCCTGACCAAGCCACTGTACGACGAGCCCTTCTACGCGCTGCTGCCAGCCGGCCACCCCTGGGCGGCGATGGATACCATCGACACCAAGCTGCTCAACGACAAGAGCCTGCTGCTGCTCGGCGAAGGCCACTGCTTCCGCGACCAGGTGCTGGAAGCCTGCCCCACTCTGCGCAAGGGCGGTGACGACCACGGCAAGCACACCACGGTGGAATCCAGCTCGCTGGAGACTATCCGCCATATGGTCGCCTCCGGCCTGGGCGTGTCGATCCTGCCGTTCTCGGCGGTGGACAGCCACCACTACGCGCCAGGCGTGATCGAAGTGCGTCCGCTCAGCGCGCCGGTGCCGTTCCGCACCGTGGCCATCGCCTGGCGCGCCAGCTTCCCGCGGCCCAACGCCATCGAAGTACTGGCCGACTCCATCCGCCTCTGCTCGGTCGCCCGCAGCCCGCAGACCAAGAGCGCCTGAGGCCGGAAGTGAGCGAGCTGTCAGCGGTTCCCGTCACCGCGCTGAAAGGCGTAGGCGCCGCGCTGGCGGAAAAACTGGCCAAGGTCGGCCTGGAAAACCTGCAGGATGTGCTGTTCCACCTGCCGCTGCGCTATCAGGATCGCACCCGCATCACCCCCATTGGCGCCCTGCGACCCGGGCAGGATGCGGTGGTCGAGGGCATCGTTGCCGGTGCCGACGTGGTCATGGGCCGGCGGCGCAGCCTGCTGGTGCGTCTGCAGGACGGCAGTGGCACGCTGAGCCTGCGCTTCTTCCATTTCAGCCAGGCGCAGAAGGAAGGGCTCAAACGCGGCACGGCGCTGCGCTGCTATGGCGAAGTGCGCCCCGGCGCCACCGGCCTGGAGATCTATCACCCGGAGTATCGCGCGCAGAGCGGCGACGAGCCGGCCCCGGTGGAGCAGAGCCTGACGCCCATCTATCCGACCACCGAAGGCCTGACCCAGCAACGCCTGCGCCAGCTAAGCCAGCAGGCATTGGCGAGGCTCGGCCCGCGCAGCCTGCCAGACTGGCTGCCTGACGAGCTGGCCCGCGACTATCGCCTGGCGCCTTTGGATGAGGCCATCCGTTATCTGCATCGCCCGCCGCCGGACGCCGATGTCGAAGAACTCGCCGAGGGCCGTCACTGGGCGCAACACCGCCTGGCCTTCGAGGAATTGCTGACCCATCAGCTGTCCCTGCAGCGCCTGCGCGAACAGGTGCGCGCGCAACAGGCGCCGGCGCTGCCGCCAGCGAAGAAGCTGCCGCAGCAATACCTTGCCAACCTCGGCTTCGCCCCCACCGGCGCGCAGCAGCGCGTCGGTGCCGAGATCGCCTATGACCTGGCGCAAAGCGAGCCGATGCTGCGCCTGGTGCAGGGCGACGTCGGTGCCGGCAAGACGGTGGTCGCCGCCCTGGCTGCATTGCAGGCGCTGGAGGCCGGCTACCAGGTGGCATTGATGGCGCCCACCGAAATTCTCGCCGAGCAGCACTTCCTCAACTTCAGCAAATGGCTGGCACCGCTTGGCCTGGAAGTGGCCTGGCTGGCCGGCAAGCTCAAGGGCAAGGCCCGCGCCGCCGCACTGGATCAGATCGCCGCTGGTTGCCCGATGGTGGTCGGCACCCATGCCCTGTTCCAGGACGAGGTGAAGTTCAAACGCCTGGCCCTCGTGATCATCGACGAGCAGCACCGCTTCGGCGTGCAGCAACGCCTGGCCTTGCGCCAGAAAGGCATCGACGGGCGCTTGAGCCCGCATCAGCTGATCATGACCGCCACACCTATCCCACGCACCCTGGCGATGAGCGCCTACGCCGATCTGGATACCTCGATTCTCGACGAGCTGCCGCCGGGACGTACACCGGTCAATACCCTGGTGATCGCCGACAGCCGCCGCATCGAGGTGGTCGAGCGCGTGCGCAACGCCTGCCAGCAGGGTCGCCAGGCCTACTGGGTGTGCACGCTGATCGAAGAGTCAGAGGAACTGACCTGCCAGGCTGCGGAAACCAGCTACGAGGAGCTGTCCGCCGCACTTGGCGAGCTGCGCGTCGGGCTGATCCACGGGCGCATGAAACCGGCCGAAAAGGCCGCAGTGATGGAAGAATTCAAGCAGGGCAGATTGCAGCTGCTGGTGGCAACCACGGTAATCGAGGTGGGCGTCGATGTCCCCAACGCCAGCCTGATGATCATCGAAAACCCCGAGCGCCTTGGCCTGGCCCAGCTGCACCAGTTGCGCGGCCGGGTTGGTCGGGGCAGTGCAGCCAGCCACTGCGTGCTGCTCTACCACGCACCGCTGTCGCAGCTCGGCCGCGAACGCCTGGCGATCATGCGTGAAACCACCGATGGCTTCGTTATCGCCGAGAAGGATCTGGAACTGCGCGGCCCCGGTGAAATGCTCGGTACCCGGCAGACCGGTCTGCTGCAGTTCAAGGTCGCCGACCTGATGCGCGACGCCGATCTGCTGCCTGCAGTTCGCGATGCCGCACAGGCACTTTTGGAACATTGGCCACAACATGTGGCTCCATTGTTGGAACGCTGGTTGCGTCATGGCCAGCAATACGGTCAAGTGTGAACCTGTTCACAGGACAACCGTCGCCACGAACCATTGCGCAAATCCTCGCTGGTTATACTCCGAGGCACATGCGCCAACGCTGGATATCGATATGACTGAAGCTGCCCTCGCCGCCAACGCCACTCCGCAACCGCCCGCCGTGATCGTGCAATTGCTGGAGAAACTCGCCGTACCCTACCAGGTGCGTGCGGAGCGACCGGGCCAGCCGAGCGAGGCGCGCCTGCAGGCCGTGCTGGTGGACGATGCCGTCGGTGCCCTGCTGGTGCTCTACCCGCGCAGCCACTTGCTGGATCTGTCACGCCTGGCGGAACTGACCGGGCGCCAGCTCACCGCAGTCAAACCCGAGCGCCTGGAGCGCATGCTCGGCAAGCACGATCTGGCCGCCCTGCCCGGTTTGCCGCCGCTGACCAGTTCGCCCTGCCTGTATGAAGAACGCCTGTTGCAGGTACCCAGCCTGCTGATCGATTCCGGCCAGCCCGGCGTATTGCTGGAAGTCCCCACCGAAGCCTTCAAGACGCTGCTCAGCAAGGCCAGTGCGGCGCGTTTCGGCGAGCCGGTGAGCGCGATCAAGCCGAACCTGGATCGCCCGCATGATGACCGCGCGGAGATCACCCAGGCCGTGCAGGCCTTCACCGCGCGGCGCATCCAGCAGCGTCTGGAAGAAACCATCGAGATTCCGCCACTACCGGAAACCGCACAGAAGATCATCAAGCTACGGGTCGATCCCAACGCCACGGTGGACGACATCACAGGAGTGGTCGAAACCGACCCGGCATTGGCTGCCCAGGTGGTCAGCTGGGCAGCCTCGCCCTACTACGCCGCGCCCGGCAAGATCCGTTCGGTGGAAGATGCCATCGTCCGCGTGCTGGGCTTCGATCTGGTGATCAACCTGGCGCTAGGCCTGGCGCTGGGTAAGACCCTGAGTCTGCCCAAGGACCAGCCCCAGCACGCCACGCCCTACTGGCAACAGGCGATCTACACCGCTGCGGTGATCGAAGGACTGACACGGGCCATGCCCCGCGCACAGCGCCCGGAAGCCGGCCTGACCTACCTCGCCGGTCTGCTGCACAACTTCGGTTACCTGGTTCTGGCGCACGTCTTCCCGCCGCACTTCTCGTTGATCTGCCGCCATCTGGAAGTCAACCCGCATCTCTCGCACAGCCATATCGAGCAGCACCTGCTGGGTATCACCCGCGAGCAGATCGGCGCCTGGCTGATGCGTCACTGGGATATGCCTGAAGAGCTGTCCAGCGCCCTGCGCTTCCAGCACGACCCGTCCTATGCCGGCGACAGCGCGGCCTTCCCCAACCTGGTGTGCCTGGCCGTCAGCCTGCTGCGTAACCGCGGTATCGGTGCCGGACCTCAGAGCGAGATCCCGGACGAGCTATTCGAGGCCTTGGGCCTGAGCCGGGAAAAAGCCGAGGATGCCGTCAGCAAGGTACTCAGCGCCGAAGTCGCACTGCGCGAGCTCGCAGCGCAGTTTCAGCACCCGCACTGACAGGCGCCCACCTCGGTCATTACGGCTGGCTCGCCGTCTTGCGCAACTGCTCGCGGCGCTCGGCGAACAGTTGCGGCAACACCTCCAGACTGACGGTGAGCAGCTGGCTGACGCTGGGGTGCTCGTATAGCGCCGCATACTCCGCCAACTGATCGCTGGGCATCTGCCGGTAGGCATAGAACATGAAGGTTTCCACCGCCTTCCCGCTGGACTGGCGTATGGCTTCAGCCTGCTTCTGTGTCTGCGCCTGCAACTCGGCCTCGCTGAGGCTCTCCCCCCGCGCTCTTAGTGCCAGCAGCGCCTGGGTCTTGCCGACTTCGTAACGCAGCAGGCTGGCCAGTTCGGTGGTGCGTGCAGCGGCATCAAGACGTTTGACCAGATCATGACGCGCGCCTCGTGGCGGCTGTGCCTGCAACCGCTCGCGGTATTCAGCCAGCCCATCGGGTTGCTCACCGACTGCACGCTCGGCAGCGGTGAAGCGCTGCGCCAGCGGACTGTCGAGACGTTCATGAGCCTGCTCGGCTTGCGTAGCATCGAAACGGGAGCCGACCCGTTCAGCCAGATCGAGACAGAACGCCTCGCCCGCAAACAGTTGCGCAAGGCGTTTCCGTTCGGCATCACCCTGACCACGCTGCAGCAACGGCGCACTCTGCTCGCAGAGTAGATGGATACCCGCCAGCTCGAATAACGGCAGCAGGGTTTTGGCGGAGGCCGGCTCGGCTCGCGCCGTGGCGGTGGCCAGCAACAGCAGGGGCAGGAGGAAAAGGCGCATGCTCAGGCTTTCCACAGGAACATGCCTGGCAGCCTAACCAAAGCGCAGCGTCGCGGCCAGCCGCGACGCGAATCGGTGCTTATCAGGCAGCCTTTTTCGGGGCCTCGGTCTTCTTCTTCGGCATCAGGTACTTGGTCAGCCCCTGGAACCACATGACCAGTGCCGGATTGCCCTGGATCTGGATGTCCTTGTTCTGGATACCCTGCATGAAAGCCAGCTGCTTGTTCTTCGCAGTCATGGTCTCGAAGCCATAGGCCGCGTCCTTGAAACCAAGGGCGAAAGCAGGCTCCTTGGCAGTACCTCGCTTGCTGGTGACACGTTGACCGGCCACGATGAAATGGCGGGCAACCTTGCCGTCCAGGGTGTGCAGTTGAAAGACCATGTCGCGACCTTCGAGCTGCTGGCGGAAGGCTGGATTTTCACGGCTGGCCTTGGCCATCAGGCGACCCAGCATCCACAGAAGAAAACGAAATTTCATGCACAGGCCCTCGTGATCGAAGATGATGGCCGCGCATTGTAGTGGTTTTCTTGCAAGACTACAGCCTGCCAAAAGCACGGCGGGCACAACGCGTTTGACAGCCTATAGTGGCAGCGGGAACCCGGAGCCGAGCGGCTCCGGGTAGCGGGCTCAGTTGACCGCGTCTTTCAGGGACTTGCCCGGTTTGAAGGCCACGGTGTTGCTGGCCTTGATCTTCACCGGTTGGCCGGTTTGCGGGTTCTTGCCCGTACGGGCGCCACGATGGCGCTGGACGAAAGTACCGAAGCCAACCAGGGTGACACTGTCCTTGCGGTTCAGTGCACCGGTGATTTCTTCCAGTACGGCGTTGAGTACACGATTGGCCTGATCCTTGGTCAGATCAGCCTTTTCGGCGATGGCGGCGGCGAGTTCCGGTTTACGCATAGATGCCTCTTTGACGGTTTTTTGTTGTTGTGTCCGTGCTGTTCTTCCAGAACAGCGCCCAAGGCGCCGCAACAGCTCTGCGCTGCGGCAGACCCTTGGGAGAATGGCATGCCGCATCGCGCTGCGCCAGTCTCGCCCACCACTTTAACCAGGCAATTTCGTGGCGTATCCGACAGAACGGCAGGCAATCATGCCAGCAGCGCGGGTAATTCCTTGTTCAACGCCAGTTTCTCCTGCACTGCGGCGCCGGTCAGCGCGTAACCGAGCAGGGCTCCGGAAGCCTCACGGCAGAGCGCCTTGATGTCGCTGCCACTGCCTTCGACCGTCCACTCTCCCTGACTGCCGCGCGGTGGCGGCGAAACCACCAGCGGACATACCGGCGTCTTGACCGTTATCGGCATCGGCCCGTAGCTGACCGCCGTCGGCTCGCCGGCCAGGGTCTTGGCCAGCGCTCGGGCGCAAGCCATCAGCGGCATGACGTAGAGCAGGTTGAGCCCATCGACCTCGGCGCAATCACCCAGAGCGTAGATATTGGCGTGCGAGGTCCGCAGATGGCGGTCGACCATCACGCCACGGTTGATGTCGAGACCGGCTGCCGCAGCGAGTGCAGTGCGCGGGCGCAGGCCCACAGCGGAAACCACCGCATCGCACGGAACCAGGCTGCCATCGGACAACGTCGCCTGCAGCGCATCACCCTGGCGATCGAGGCTGGCCAGCACCGGGCCGAGATGGAAACGCACGCCCAGACCTTCCAGGCCAGCCTGGACGGCCGCTGCCGCGGCCGGATGCAGCAGCCCCGGCATCACCTGCTCGCAGGGCGCCAGCAACTCGACCTGATAGCCGCCGGCAGTCAGGTCGTTGGCGAATTCGCAGCCGATCAGCCCGGCGCCGAGGATCAGCACGCGACGCTTACCGGCCACGGCGCTACGAAAGCGCGCGTAATCTTCCAGATCATTGATCGGGAATACCGCATCCTGGGCTTCACCTTCCACCGGGATGCGAATCGGCTCGGCGCCCCAGGCCAGCACCAGATCGCGATACGCCACGGCCTCCTCGCCGATCCACAGCCGCTTGTGGCCGGGGTCGATGCCGGTGATGCGAGTATGGGTGCGAATCTCTGCATTGAGCTGCTCGGCCATAGCCCCGGCTTCGGCCATGGCCAGGCCATCGGCATCCTTGTTCTTGCCGAAGCCGGTGGACAGCATCGGCTTGGAGTAGGAGCGGCCGTCATCGGCGGTAATCAGCAGCAACGGCGTCTGCGTGTCGAGCTTGCGCCATTCCTTGGCCAGGTTGTAGCCGGCCAAGCCGGTCCCGACGATGACGACAGGTGCACTCATGCTGTGATTCCTCGCTACACAAAGGACGCAACGGCCTACTGGCCGTTACCATTGATTCATGGATTCAGGGGCGCTCGACAAGCTCGAAGTCGGCCGCAGCCACAGCCGCTCAAGGCCGAGTCAGTCAACTGACAGGTCTTCGCGGCGAAGTGGCGGAATCACACCCTACTGGATCAGGCAGCAGCTGGCCAGAAGCGACTCGGCATGCCAGCCAGAGGTTGGGTAGGTAATGCGCTGCGGGGAACAGCAGTGAGGGGAGAACCGCCCGACAGTGCGGGCGGTTTCAAAGGCGACTTGGCTTAGAACGCCAGGCCGACACGCAGACCGACCTGCTCCTGCTTGAGCTTGCTGCGCTCGGCAATCGCGCTGTTGCTGTCGAGCTCATAGCGGGTCTGGGTGTAGTACAGGCTGGTGCTGATCGGCAGGTTGTTGATGCCCTTGTTCCACAGCACGGTCAGCTCGCCGTACGGATTGACCTTGTCCTTGAGGTCTACGGAATCACTGTCGCCATCGACCTTCAGACGCGCTTCGGAATTGATCGAGTAGCGAGCGCCCACCTCCAGACGCAGGGTGTAGTCCGGCGTCAGGTAGTTATAACCGAGCCCGGCCTTGGCGAACGGCGATTTGCTGGTCAGCTTGACGTTGCTGTCGAACGGGCCGACGTTGTCCTGCTCGATACGGCCCCAGTCGTAGCCGCCACCGACGATCACGTCGACATAGTTGTTGGTGCTCAGCGCCGCACGCAGACCAAGGTCGATATCGGCACGCGCAGACTTGTATTCCACATCGTCCTTGTCACGGTACTGGCCTTCGATGCCCGCCTGGTAGATGAAGCCTTCCTGCCCGGTCAGCTTGTTACCGAAGTGGTAGAACAGGCCGCCCTGGTTGAGGCGCTCCTTGTCGCTTTCATCGTCCACGGTGAGCTTGTACTGATTGTGCGAAGCGATGACACCGAAGGTGGAGATCGGGTCGGTGACCGAGTCTGCATAGGCCTGCGAGGCGCCCGCCAGGCACAGGGCGAGTGTTGCTTTGGGGGTTATGCTGGACAGCTGCATGACGATTTCCTTGGCAATGAGTGGATAACGTCGCCCACCGGAGATGGGACGCAAGTACCTAGACTGTCGATGCAGGGAGTGATTCGCCAAACCTGACGAGCGGTCGCGAAACTGAACAGGCCCTGAAAGGGCCTGGTTTTGCGGGGAAAATACTGACCAAGCGGACAGTGCTTTTTGGCCTCTTCGCCGAGTGAGGCACCATCTGTTGGCGCCTTGCAGACTCAGTCCAGCTTGACCACCTTGGCGAGGACCACCTTCGGCCCTTTCATCTTCTTGATGATGATGCGCAGGCCATCGGTTTCCAGCACTTCCTCCTCCTCGGGCATGCGCTTGAGGGTCTCGTAGATCAAACCGGCCAGCGTCTCGGCCTCGATATGGTCGAGGTCGACGCCCAGCAGGCGCTCGACCTTGGCCAGCGGCGTGTCGCCACGCACCAGCAACTTGCCCGGCTGGTAGGCAAGAATGCCGCGCTCGGCCTTGCGATGCTCGTCCTGAATATCGCCGACCAGCGCTTCGAGCACATCTTCCATGGTCAGGTAACCGATCACCTTGCCATCAGCCTCTTCGACCAGGGCGAAGTGCGCACCACCCTGACGGAACTGCTCGAGCAACTGCGACAGCGGCATGTGCCGGCTGACTCGCTCCAGCGGGTGCATCAGGTCGCCCAGTTTCAGTGCCGACGGCAGCATCTCCAGCAGGGACAGGTGCAGCAGCAGGTCCTTGATGTGCAGCACGCCGACGAACTCACCCTTGTTCTCGTCAAAGATGGGGTAGCGGCTGTACTTGTGCCGGCGGAAGGTGGTGAACACCTGATCCAAGCTGGCGTTGAGTTCCAGGAAAATCAGGTCTTCACGCGAGTTGGCCCAGTCCACCACCTCCAGTTCGCCCAGTTCGACCGCCGAAGCCAGCACGCGCAGGTCCTGATCGTTGTCGGTACTGGCGCGGCTGGAATGCAGGATCAGCTTGAGCTCCTCACGGCTGTAGTGATGCTCGTGGTGCGGCCCAGGCTCGCCCTGCCCGGCGATGCGCAGAATGGTATTGGCGCTGGCATTGAGCACGAAGATCGCCGGGTACATCAGCCAGTAGAAGGCGTACAGCGGCGCAGCCGTCCATAGCGACAGCAGCTCGGGTTTGCGGATAGCCCAGGACTTGGGAGCCAGCTCGCCGATGACGATGTGCAGGTAGGAAATGATCGAGAACGCGGTGAAGAAGGCGATACCGTGAATCAGCTTCGGCGACTCCACGCCAACCGCCACCAGCAGCGGCGTCAGCAACTCGGCGAAAGCAGGCTCGCCGACCCAGCCAAGGCCCAACGAGGCCAGGGTGATACCCAGCTGGCAGGCCGATAGGTAGGCGTCCATCTGGTTGTGTACGGTACGCAGGATATGCCCGCGCCAGCCGTGGGCCTCGGCCAGGGCATCGACCTTGGTCGCGCGCAGACGCACGATGGCGAACTCCGCGGCGACGAAGAAACCGTTGAGCAGAACCAGGAACAGGGCGAACAGCATGAGGCCGAAATCGGCAAGGTAGGCAGAAGCGGGAATACTCGTGGAGGGGTCCATGAAGGTTCGGATTAGCCAATGATCGCTAGAGGTTGGAGCTTCGCCGCGGCGAATGCAAGCATTCAGCGTGCGCGCTGCACCACCTGCGCCGCAGCGAAATGGCAGGTGAAGGTGCTGCCCTTGCCGAGAACGCTGCTGATCTCCAGATTGCCCCGATGACGCAACAGCACGTGCTTGACGATGGCCAGGCCTAAACCAGTGCCACCGGTGTTGCTGGCACGGCTGGAGTCGACCCGATAGAAACGCTCGGTCAGGCGAGGCAAATGCTTGGCCTCGATGCCCATGCCGGTGTCGCTGACCGCCAGGTGCGCACCCTGCTCGTCACCCCACCAGCGAATGCGGATATCGCCACCGGCCGGAGTGTACTTCACGGCGTTGAACACCAGGTTGGAGAAGGCGCTGCGCAGCTCCGCCTCGCTACCCTTGAGCTTGAGATGTGCATCGGCCTCCAGGCTGATGCGATGCAACTGGTCGCCGGACAGTGCCTGGGCATCGTTCTTGATCGACAGCAGCATCAGGTCGACCGCTACCGGCTGGTTGTCCGAGGGGTAGTCGGTAGCTTCCAGCTTGGCCAACAGCAGCAGATCGTTGAGCAGGGTCTGCATCCGCGCGCCCTGTTGCTGCATCTGCTGCAACGCTCGCAGCCAGCGCGGATTGACCGCCTCGACGTTGTCCAACAGGGTTTCCAGATAGCCGGCGATCACCGTCAGCGGCGTGCGCAGTTCGTGGGAGACGTTGGCGACGAAATCCTTGCGCATCTGTTCCAGCTGATACAGGCGGGTGACGTCACGCACCAGCAGCAAGTGCTCGCGGTTGCCGTAGCGAGTGATGTGGAACTGTAGGCGACGGCGGTCGTTGACCGGCGAAGGAATCTCCAGCGCATCGGCGTAATTGCCGCGCTCGAAGTACTCCTTGAAACGCGGGTCGCGCACCAGGTTGGCCAGTTGCTGGCCGCTGTCCTGCGGCGTCTTGAGACCTAGCAGGGTCTCGGCGGCGCGGTTCCACCACTCCAGGTTGCCCTGGCTGTCGAGCATCACCACGGCGTCCTTGAGCGCCGCAGTGGACTCCTGCACACGATCGATCACTGCCTGCAGGCGGCCGCGAGCCTTCTGGTTGCGGCGCTGCAGGTGATAGATGCTGTCGAACACCTCGCCCCACAGGCCATAGCCATCCGGCGGTGGCTCGTCGGGTTTGTGCTCACGCAGCCATTTATGCAGGCGCAGCAATTGACTGAGGGTCCAGGCCAGGTGAATGCCCAGACCACAGGCCAGCACCCAGGCGTATTCCCCGGTAATGAAGCCAAGCAGCAGGCAGGCGCCGATCAACAGCAACAGCCGGCGCACAACGGCACCACGCCAGTCTTGATTCACGATGGAGCGCATCCTTGTCGAGCGGCTGGCGCACATTCGCGCCAGCGATTAACCCTTGGTGGAGAAACGATACCCAGTCCCGCGCACGGTTTGTACCAGGTTTTCGTAGGCCTCACCGAGCGCCTTGCGCAGGCGGCGGATATGCACATCGACGGTACGCTCCTCGACGTAGACGTTGCCGCCCCAGACCTGGTCGAGCAGCTGGCCACGGGTGTAGGCGCGCTCCTGATGGGTCATGAAGAACTGCAGCAGACGATATTCGGTCGGGCCCATCTCGGCCGGTTTACCGTCGATGGTTACACGATGACTGATAGGGTCGAGCAACAGGCCGCCAACTTCGATCGGCGCCTCGCCATCACTGGGGCCGGCACGGCGCAGCACGGCCTTGAGGCGGGCCACCAGTTCACGCGGCGAGAAAGGCTTGGTGATGTAGTCGTCGGCACCGACTTCCAGCCCCTGGATCTTGTTGTCCTCTTCGCCCTTGGCGGTGAGCATGATGATCGGGATATCACTGGTCAGCTCGTCACGCTTGAGGCGCCGGGCCAACTCGATGCCGCTGGTGCCGGGCAGCATCCAGTCGAGCAGGATCAGGTCAGGTTTGCGGTCGACGATAACGGCATGAGCCTGCTGGGTATTCTCTGCTTCCAGGCACTCGTAACCGGCCATCTCCAGGGCCACCGCGATCATCTCGCGGATCGGTGCTTCGTCATCGACGATCAGGATGTTCTTGCCAACCATGGGGCCTTAGCCTCTATTCGTTCTCTGTCTGCGCCGCATTAGATAACGGAATTATTGCAGCGATATGACAGGTAGGCGGCAGCGCCTAGCGCAATGCGTAGTCCAGCACGATCCCGATGAAGATCGCCAGCCCTGCCCAGTGGTTGTGCAGGAAGGCGTTGAAGCACACCAATGGCTCGCGGCGGCGAGTCACGTGGAACTCCCAGGCGAAGCAGGCGGCGGCCACCAGCAGGCCGAGGTGGAAGTAAAGGCCCAGCTCGAAACGTGCGCCAGCCAGCAGCAGGCAGAGCAACGCCAGGCCCTGCAGGCTGGCGATGATCAGGCGGTCGGCGTCGCCGAACAGGATGGCGGTGGATTTCACCCCGATCTTCAGGTCGTCCTCGCGGTCGGCCATGGCGTAGTAGGTGTCGTAGGCCACGGTCCAGAGCAGGTTGGCGATGTACAGCAGCCAGGCTTCTGGCGGCAGGCTGCCGGTCTCGGCAGTGAAGGCCATCGGCATGCCCCAGGAAAAGGCCGCACCGAGCACCACCTGCGGGTAGAAGGTGTAGCGCTTCATGAAGGGATAGCAGGCGGCCAGGGCCAGGCCGCCGAATGACAGCCAGATGGTGGTGGCGTTGGTGAACAACACCAGCACGAAGCTCATCGCCACCAGCACGGCGAACAGCACCAGCGCCTCGCGCGGCTTTACCTTGCCACTGGCCAGCGGGCGCAACTGGGTACGGCTGACATGGCCGTCGAAGTTGCGATCGGCGTAGTCGTTGATCACGCAACCGGCGGCACGCATGAGGATCACGCCGACAACGAAGATGAACAGGTTCTTCAGGCTCGGCACGCCTTCGGCCGCCACCCACAGTGCCCACAAGGTCGGCCACAGCAGCAGGTAGATGCCGATGGGCTTCTCCAGGCGCATCAGCTGGATGAAGTCCCAGGCTCGCGGGTGCAGGCGAGTGGTCGATTGCAGCAGGCGGGTGTACATCGAAGCGTCTCCGTGCGGGTTGCGCGGATTATACGGAGTCGGCGCAGGAAGGGGGCGATGCGCCGGCGACGCGGTCGATGGGTTACGTCTGCCCGCCCAGGCTAGGCTTCGATCGCGGCGGCAACCCAGAACCGGGGCAGGAACACTTCGGCTACCAGCACGCCAAGGGCGCCACGACTGAAGCAGGAGCGGCGCGCCCACAGGCGTTCTTCACGCACTTCCAGGGGCAACCAGGCCGCCGGATAACGGCAGGCCTGCAACTCGCCGCGGTCAAAGGCTCGGTCACTGAACAGCAGTTCGCCCAGCGAGCGACTGCCCAACTCGGCCAGATTCAGCCCGGAACCTTCCAGCGCGCTACGCGCTGCGACGCTACGGGCGAACACCCAAGGCTGTCCATGACCACGCAGGTAGACCTCACGCACCCAGCCCTGGCTGCCGTCGGCTACGCCGAGCAGCGCGCACTCATCGCTGCGCAGGCGCTGCCAGCCTTCCTGCAGCGGCGTCACCGAGAAGCCGTCGTTGGATAGCGCGGTCAGGCGGCGGGTCAGCGAGTCCTCGTTGAACAACCAGTCGCGCACACCGGCAGCCGGCTGCGGATGCAGCTGGGCATTGGTCAGCCAGCGCGGCGGATGAGCGAGAGCAGCGTGAGGCACGGCAAGAATCACCATGAATAGAAAGCGCGCGAGTCTAGCACGGCGCGACAGGCGCTTTGAGGCCGGGACATGAGCTGCAGGGCGTTGTGTGGGCTGGGCGGCGATCCGCTTCAACCTACCAACGATGGTCCACGTGGGCTGAAGCCCACCAATGATGTTCGGCCCACCAACGGCGTTCAGCGTGGACCAATACGGATCGCCGCCCCTAAAAGGCCAAACCTCTCAATACGGCTGCGGTGCGTACAGCTGCGCCGAGCCCGGCTCGCCGAGCAACTGTTCGAGAATCTCGTGGTGCATGGCCAACAGCTTGCCGTTGCGCTCGTTGAGACGCTTGCACTGGCCGGCCAGTTGGCCGAGCTGCTCCCAGGTGTGGACAAGGTGATTGCGCTGGGCCTGTGGATAACGCGCCAGCAGCTTCTGCATGGCGCTGTTGCCACTGCCCAGCTGGAAAGCGGCGAGCACTTTGCTGCGGCGCTCCGCGCGTGCCTTGGCCTGGTCGACCAGCGGCAGGATCTGTTCATTGAGCAGGTCGATCTGCCTGCTGTCGCGCTTGAGCAACTGCTGATACAGCTCCTGCATCAGACCACGCAGGGTCAGATAGTCGGCGCAGTCCTGATGCAGGTCCTGCTCGACGATCTGCAGCAGCTGTTGCTCACGCGCGGTGGTCACGCATCGCTACCGCTGTGGTAGGTCAGCATGCTGCCGGCCAGGGCGGCCGGATCGCTGCTCAGTTCACCGCGCGCCAGGGCGGCCTTGAGCTGAGCGACCTTGTCCAGGTCGACGTCCGGCAAGCTGCGCAGGGCGTCCTGCAACTGCTCCAGACGCGGTTCCTGGCTGGCGCTGGCGCGGGCATTGCCGCCTGGCTGCGGACGCGCGCTCTGCACCTGCGCCGGTGCGTCGCTGGGCAGGTTGAGGCTGGGCTTGAGATGCCTGCTGATTTCCATGATTCGAATCCAACTCGCGTGGTGTTATGGCCTAAGAGCGACCGGGCACGGCAACAACTTAAACACGTCGAAAAAAATTAGCTGACCTGGGCGCGCCACCAGGCCTGCGCAGCCAGACCATCCTGAATCTTCTGCTCCTGGCGGGCAAGCAGGTCCTGCCATTCGCCCATCTTGCCCTCGAGAAACTGGGTGATGACCTTCTCGCTGCGCATCGCCGCCAGCAACTCACGCTGAATGCGCGCCAGGTTCTCCTCGGCCAGCGCCAGCTCGCGCCGCTGCAGCTCGACCATCTTGTACAGGGTCGCCTTGTAACGCTGCTGGTTGTCGCGCTGCAGTGGCGTGGTCATCGGCACGGTGAAGCCGCACAGGCGGCTGAGACCGGTGATGTTGTTGCGGTAGCGCTGGCAGAGGTTCTGTTGATAACTGACACGGCCGAGCATTTGCTGCACCTTGCTGCCGCGCAGACTGGCCAGGCGTCCGAGCATTTCCAGCTGTTCTTTCATTTGATGATGCTCTGCAAGGTGGCGATGCTGGCGCCGAGTTCGGCGCTGGCACCAACCTCCTGGCGCAGGAAGCGTTCGAGACTGGGCGCCAGTTGCACGGCGCGGTCGGTCTTGGCGTCCATACCCGGGGTGTAGCCACCCAACGGAATCAGCTCCTTGATCTTTTCATAGGTGCTGTAGAACTCCTTGAACTGGCGCCCGGCAGCCAGGTGCGCAGGCTCGCCGACCTGGCTCATGCAGCGGCTGACCGAGGCGGAAATGTCGATGGCCGGGTAGTGGCCGACGTCCGCCAGACGCCGCGACAGAACGATATGCCCGTCGAGAATGGCGCGCGCGCAGTCGACGATAGGGTCCTGATGGTCATCGCCCTCCGCCAGCACGGTATAGATGGCACTGAGGCTGCCACTACCGCTCTCGCCATTGCCGGCACTTTCCACCAGCTCCGGCAGCATGCCGAACACCGACGGTGGATAGCCCTTGGTCGCTGGCGGCTCGCCGAGGGCCAGGGCGATCTCGCGCTGTGCCATGGCGTAGCGGGTCAGCGAATCGACCAGCAGCAACACGTCCTGGCCCTGGTCGCGAAAGTAGGCGGCAATGCTGTGGCACAGCTCGGTGGCCTTCAGGCGCATCAGCGGTGACTCGTTGGCCGGCGCCACCACTACCACGGCCTTGCGCAAGCCTTCCTCGCCGAGCGAGTGAAGGATGAATTCCTGCACCTCGCGGCCGCGCTCACCGATCAGCCCGACCACCACCACGTCGGCCTTGGTCTGCCGTGTGATCATCCCCAGCAGCACGCTCTTGCCTACTCCAGAGCCGGCGAACAGGCCGACCCGCTGGCCTTTGCCGAGAGTCAGCAAGCCGTTGATGGCGCGTACGCCGACATCCAGCGCGGCCTCCACCGGGCGCCGCTTGAGCGGATTGACCGAAGGCAGCTCGACCGGCAGCGGGTCGCGCCCGGAGAGCTTGCCGCGTTCATCCAGCGGCTCGCCGAGGCCATTGACCACGCGGCCAAGCCAGGATTCGTCGATCTGTAGCAGCGCCTCGTCCTTGGCCGGGAATACCCGCGATCCTGCCGCAAGGCCGACCGGCTTCTTGAATGGCATCAGGTAGGTGATGTCGCGGTTGAAGCCGACCACCTGAGCGTCCAGCAAACTGCCGTCAGCCTGCTCGACCCGGCAACGCTGGCCGGTGCTGCGCTGGCAGCCGAGGCTTTCCAGGAGCATGCCGGAAACCCGCACCAGGCGCCCAGCCACCTTGGCCAGTTGCACACCGTCGAGAGAGCGCAGCGCTTCGTCGAGTTTGTAGTCGAGCATCGGCGTCCGCTCCCGCTCAGGCTTCGGTCAGGTGCAGGTGTTCGGCCAGGGTGTCGATGCAGGCGTCCAGACGCTGCTGGCAGCCCACGTCGGCTTCGGCCTGCGGCGTAACCACGCGGCATTCGCCCAGCGCCAGGCGCTCGTCGGCCACCAGTTTCCAGCCGGCAGCACGCTCCGGTGCCACGGCCTTGATCCGTGCGTATTCCTCGGGGCTGAGCAGCACCTGTACGTCTTCGGGCTCGCCCGGCATGCTCGCCAGGGCCTCCTCGACCAGCGCCAGCAACTGAGTCGGGTGCAGCGTGAGTTCGCAGCGAATCACCTGCTGCGAGACCTTCCTCACCAGTTCCAGCAACTCCTGGCGGCGCTTGTGCTCCAGCTCGCCGAGGTATTGTTCGACCTTCTCGCTGATCTGCTGCAACGGTTGCGCAGCCAGTTCGAAGTCGCGACGGCCTTCGTTACGGCCTTCCTCGCGCCCGATTTTCAGGCCCTCGTCGCGCCCCTGCTCGAAGCCGGCCTGGCGCCCGGCCTCCTCGCCTTGCTGCAGACCGTCCTGGTAGCCCTTCTCGATACCCTGCTGGAAGCCATCGGCCATGGCTCGCTGCAGACCGGCGGCATCGCCGCTCCAGTCCACTGCCGGCTGGCTGTTGCGCGGCGGGAAGCGGTAGGCGCGCCACTGGCGGGTGTCGCCCTTGATCACCTTGACCGTCATCTCATTCCACCGTCTGTTCGCGGAACAGCTGCACCTGCAGCTCGCCGTTGGCCGACATTTCGCGGACCACGGCCATGATGTCCTTGCGCACCTGCTCGACGCGGCTCAACGGCACCGGGCCCTGGCGGCGATTGATCGACTCCATCTGCTGCGCCTGGCGTTTGGGCATGGCGCCCTGGATGGCACGCACCAGCTCGGGCTCGGCGCCCTTGAGGGCGACCACCCACTCCTCCAGCGGCACGGCTTCGAGCAGCGCCTGCAGCACGTCCTGGTTCTGCCGCGAGAGGATGAAGAAGTCGTACATTTCATCTTCGATGCGCTCGACCAGTTGGTCGTCATGGGCACGCAGCAGCTCGAACATCTGCCCGCGATCACCCTTGAAGCGGTTCATGATGTCCGCCGCCTGCTTGATGCCACGCACCTGCGAACCCTGGGTGCTGAGCACCGCCAGGCTGCGCTCGATCAGTTGCTCCAACTCGGCGATGACGTCGCTGTTCACTTCGCTGAGGTTGGCGATGCGGTACAGCAGTTCATCCTGGCGCTCCTTGGGCATGCACTCGAGCACCTCGCTGGCCATGCCCGGCGGCAGGAAAGCGAGGAACACCGCCTGCATCTGGGCGTGCTCCTTGGCGATCAGGGCAGCGAACTGCTTGGGATCGAGCCACTCCATCTTGGCCATCTTGGCGCGAATTTCCTCGCCGTAGATGCTGTCGAGCAGCGAACGGGTGATTTCGCTGCCCAACGCCTTGCTGAGCATGCCGTCGAGATAGCCACGCGAGGCGCCCTTGATGCTGCTCTGCTCCTTGTAGTCCTCGAAGAAACGGCCGATGACGTCGGAGACCATCGGCTGCTTGACGTTGGACAGGCGCGCCATGGCCTGGCTGATGCTGACGATCTCCTCGCGCGAGAAGTGCTTGAGCACGCCGGCGGAAATCTCGTCACCCATGCTCAGCATGAGGATCGCGGCCTGCTCGGAAGAACTCAGCGAACGCTTCTGCACGCGCAGGCGCATTTCCTTGGCGGTGGAACCACCGCGGCCGTCAGGCTGGGTTGAGGTCTCGTTCATTGCGCCCTATCCACTGTTTGATGACTTCCGAGACGCGCTCGGGATCGTTCTTGGCCAGCATCTGCAGGTGTTCGATCTGTAGTTCCAGGCCCGAGCCGGGCGCCGGCAGGCGAATCTCCGACAAGGGGCTGAGTTCGCCGAGCACGGTAGCCCCCGGCGCGTCGTCACCGACGCGGGCCAGCAGGCGTTCGGCCGCCCGCTCGGCATGCAGGGCGAGCTGATCATCGCCCTCGGCCATCGCCGGCAACCCCGTCTGGTTGCGCTGGCTCAGACTGCGCACCGCAGGACGCACCACCATCAGCAACAACAGCAGACTGATCAGGGCGAACACGCCGAGCTTGGCCAAGTCATGCACCTTGGAGTTTTCCCACCAGGGCAGCAGATCCTCACCCGCGCCACCAATGCCGGCATCGGTGAAGGGGAAGACGCTCAGCGTCAGCAGGTCGCCGCGCGCCTGGTTGAAACCCACGGCGCTCTTGACCATCGCCGTAAGTTCCTCGCGCGCCTCGGGCGTCCAGCCGCCTTCTGGCGCCACCGCTGCATTGAGCACCACGGCGATGCTCTGCTGACGTAGGCTGAAAGGCGCGTGTTTGACGTGGGTAATGCTCTGGTCGTAATCGAGTTGACGATTGGATTCCTTGCGCAACGAGGTCGCTGCCTGGTTGGCGTTTTCGCCTTGGGCGCCGGCCTGCGCCTGCTGGTTGGCGGCCTGATTGGCCGGCGGGGCCGGTTGCGGTGGACGATTGGCCAGCGAACCGGGTACGCCAAGGGCCAGCTGGTCGAGCACACTTTCGTCACGCACCACTTCATTGCGCAGACGCGGGTTCTCGCCATAGGCCTGGAAGGTCTCTTCCTTCTGGCTGAAATCGATGTCGGCCGACACGCTGATGCGGTAATTGCCGCCACCGAGTACCGGCGCCAGCACCGCTTCGGCATTGGCCACGGCCTTGCTCTGGTAGTCGTCGACCACCTGCCAGTTCTGCACCGGGCCGCCGAGGGTATCGATGCCGCGCGACAGCAACGCGCCGTACTGATCGACCACCTGCACGTTGCCGGCCTCGAGCTGCGGCACACTACCAGCCACCAGATTGACGATGGCGCTGACCTGTTCCGGCGTCAGCTTGTAGCCCGGCGCCAGCTGCAACATCACCGAGGCCTTGCCCGGCTCGCGCTTGCCGACCACGAAGGAACTGCTCTCCTGCAACGCCAGGTGCACGCGGGCACCTTCCACGCCCTTGAGCGCCATCACGGTGCGGGCCAGCTCGCCCTCCAGGCTGCGCTTGAGGCGCACGTCCTGAACGAACTGGCTGGTGCCCAGCGGCTCGTCCTTGTCGAACAGCTCGTAACCGGCCGGCACCTTGACCTGCACGCCCTTGGCCGCCAACAGCATGCGTGCCCGGCCGAGCTGATCCTCACGCACCAGCACCTGACCACTCTGCGGGTGCAGGCGGTAGTTGATGGCGTCGCCATCGAGCACCTGCATCACCTCGGCGGCCGGATAGGCCTCGCCGGCGCCGTACAGCGGGCGGAACGAGCCCTGATCACGCCAGAGGTAGAACACCACACCAACCGCCAGCAACGCGGCGATCACCGCGAGACCGATCAGGGTCATGCGTGGGTCGAGTTTCAGCCCGGTTTCAGGCAGCTTGCTTCTTATGGTCTGCAGCACGCGTCAGTCCCCGATCCGCTTACAGCGGCATCTTCATGATGTCGTCGAAAGCACTGGATAGCTTGTTACGCACCTGCATCAGGGCGCTGAACGACACGCTGGCCTTCTGGCTCTCGATCATCGCTCCCACCAGGTCATCGCTCTGTCCGCTGTCGACGGCCGCCATCAGCGCGCCGGAACGATGTTGCTGAGCGTCCACCGCGCGCACTGCATCGTCGAAGGCGGTGGCGAAACCTGCCTCGCCGGCCTGACCGGCAAAGGCCTGCGCCGGTTTGATCGACGCGGTTTCGCCGACATTCTTCATCTGCTCCATGCGGCCCAGCAGGTCCTGCTGCACCTGGCTAATCGGATTCATCCTTTGCTTCTCCTAGACGGGAATCTGAACGCCCTGCTCACGCATGGCGTTAAGGCGATAGCGCAGCGCGCGCGGAGTCATGCCAAGGCTTTCGGCGGCCTTGGTCTTGTGCCCACCAAAACGGCGGATGGTGTCGATCACGTGTTGGTACTCGGCCCATTTGCCGCTCGCGCGCAAAGCTGCCTTGCCGCCTTCGAGTACCTGCGGCTGCAGGCGTGGCGCCAGGTCTGGTGCACTGCTTACGGGCACGCTCAGGCCCAGGTCCTGAGCCTGGATGTACAGGCCATTGCGTAGAATCAGCGCACGCTGCAGGCAGTTCTCCAGCTCGCGCACGTTGCCCGGCCAGTCATGCGCCAGCAGCGCGCGGCAGGCATCTTCGGTCAGCAGCTCATGGCGCGCGTCCTGCGGTGCATACTGACGAATGAAACGACGTGCCAGGGCCAGCACGTCTTCCTTGCGCTCACGCAGCGGGCTGATGTGCAGCGGCAGCACATCGAGACGGAACATCAGATCGGCACGGAAGCGTCCCTCGGACACTTCCTGCTGCAGATCACGGTTGGTGGCGGCGATGATGCGCACATCCAGGGCAATCTCCCGACGCCCGCCCAGGCGCTCGACACGCTGCTCCTGCAGCACGCGCAGCAGCTTGGCCTGCAACCCCAGCGGCAGCTCACCAATCTCGTCGAGCAGCAGCGTGCCGCCATTGGCCAGTTCGAATTTGCCCGGCTGGGCATTGACCGCACCGGTGAAGGCGCCCTTCTCATGGCCAAAGAGGATGGATTCGAGCATCTGCTCGGGGATAGCTGCGCAGTTCACGGCAATGAAGGGGGCGTCACCGCTGGCCGAGAAGCGGTGGATGTAGCGCGCCATCAGCTCCTTGCCGGTGCCGGTCTCGCCGGTGATCAGAATCGGCGCGCGGGTCATGGCCACGCGCTGGGCCATGGCCAGCAGACGGCGGCCGGCCTGCGAGCAGGAAACGAAGCCCTCCTCGCCGGAGCTGGCCGACTCCTGACGACGCAGCAGCGCACTGAGCTGGGCTTCGCTGAACGGCGCCAGCAGATAATCGACGCAGCCGAGCTCCAGCAGCGCGGCGGCCTTCTCCTGGTCGGCATATTCCACCACCGGCACCACGCCGACACGGCCCGCCTGACGCAGGATGGCGCCAACCTGTGCATAAAGCGTGTTGCCGGCCAGACTACTGACGAATACCAGCACTAGACTGGCATCCTCCAGCGCAGCCGGGTCCAACTCCAGGCAACTGGCGAAACGTCGAACAGGAAATCCCTGGCGCTGCAAACCACCGGTAAGCAGGCGCTCGCTGGCCGCATCGGCCTGACCGATCACGACTATATGTTGCTGCCCCAGCTGTTCATCGAACAGCTCGTCGCAGGCGTAACTTACCGTTTGAGTTGAATGCTTCAAGGTAAATCACCCGTTGTCTTTCATGAGCCAGGCGGCGGCATTCGACCCCGTGTTCAAAACTGCCAAGCAGATGACAGATTTTTTTCACATGGCCCCTTAATCTTCCGAAACTTTCCGTCGCTCTTATGGGTCAACTTCAGACAGCACTTGTCGGCGTGACATATATACGTGCGACGGATCACGCGGCGGACGTTAACAAGCGCACAAAAAATCACCGAATTACTTGCTGTTATTTCCTGTCAATGCCGGCAAGCCGATATCAAAAACAGCATTTGATATCTATTGATTTAATTTCTATCCCTCCCCACGCCTAGACTCCCCCTCGTCATCACTGGGCTGCAGCGCTGTGCCCGGATGATTCAGACGCCATGGCCCAGGCGACGCTGCTGCGGCCCGCCGGCACATCAAAACGTCCTCTGCACGCCCTTCGGATGACTCGTGGGTGCACGCGCAGTTACAACCAGGAATACAGCCCACAACATGACCGGGATTAAAAAAGTCCTTCATGGCGTGCCCGCCGACAGTCTGACCCGGTTGAAACCGCAGAAACTTGGCCGGCACTATCATAAGATTCCCAACTATATTCGCGAGCTTTCCAGCAAATATCCGCGAATCATCAGCGACTACTTTCTGCGCAACTATCGAATCAATCTCGAGCTGCTTCGGGTCGATGTTCACGAGCAGGTAGATAAAGAAGCCGAGTGTCTCTATCGCTCGCCACTGGGCAAGGTTGGCTTCGCCATGGACCGCCCTCTGCTGACCGAAGCGCTGGAGTGCTACTACGGCGGCACCTGTCTGCCCAACCATGAAGAGACACCGGTAAGCACCTCGGAACAACGCATGCGCACCCGTCTGGGCCTGGATGTCAGCCAGTTGTTCGCCCGCTCGATTCTCGCCGGGCAGACCTTCGGCAGGCTTGAGCCTTATGACAACGCCTATGAAGAGGCTGTCTGGGAGTACGTGGCGGAGTTCAACTTCACCAGCCATATCACCGGCAGCCAGGCATCGATCTTCATCTACCTCGATACGCAACTGGTCGATGAGCTCACCAGCCGCCTTACGCCACCTGCACCCGCGGCCCAGGCCGGCAACTCGCTCAATCAGATTCGTCAGTTGCCGGTACGCCTGGACTGCGTGGTGGCCAGCCTGCAGATGCCCCTGTCGCAGGTGCTCGCGCTACGCCCCGGCGACATCCTGCCGATGCGCCTGCTGGAGCGCTGCGACGTGCAGATCAACCAGCAGAAGCTGTTTCGCGGCGCCATCTTCGAAGACGACGGCTCCTTGTTCCTGACTTCGCTTGAGAGCGTGAAAACACCATGAGCAGCCCCATTTCCGATAACGATTTCGACAGCCTGATCAACGACGCCGGCCTCAATCTCGACGAGTCCGGCAGCGACTCCGCGCCCGAGCAGGCGCCGACCGCATTGCCGCAGCAGGACCTGAGCTTCTTCGGCAAGATTCCGGTCAACGTGACCCTGGAGGTGGCCTCCACCGAGATCACCCTCAAGGAGTTGATGGATGTCGATGCCGGCAGCGTGATCGCCCTCGACAAGCTGGCCGGCGAGCCGCTGGACGTGAAGGTCAACGGCGCACTGTTCGCCAAGGCCGAGGTGGTGGTGATGAACGGCAACTACGGCCTGCGCATCGTCGAGCTGTCCGGCAGCGGCCTTAGCGGGCTGGGCGTGTGATGCTGCGCCGGCTGCTGCAAACCGGCCTGCTGCTGGCGGCGCTGTGCTGCCCGCTGCTGGCCCAGGCGGCCGGCGGCGACATCACCCTGTTCAACTTCAACGACACCGAAGACGGCCAGACCCTGAGCGTCAAGCTGCAGATCCTGCTGATCATGACGCTGCTGGGATTTCTCCCGGCCATGCTGATGATGATGACCTGCTTCACCCGCTTCATCATCGTCCTGGCCATCCTGCGCCAGGCTATCGGCCTGCAGCAGAGCCCGCCCAACCCGGTGCTGATCGGCATCGCCCTGTGCCTCACCCTGCTGGTGATGCGCCCGGTGTGGCAGGAGATGTACACCGAGGCTTATGTGCCCTTCGAAGCAGACCAGATCAGCCTCGAGCAGGGGCTGGGCGAGGGCAAGCGCATCATCAGCCAGTTCATGCTGGCGCAAACCAGCAAGAACTCGCTGGAGACCCTGGTCGCCCTCGCGGGCGAGGAAATGCCCGATGACCTGGCCCAACTGGATTTCTCCCTGCTGCTGCCGGCCTTCGTGTTGAGCGAGCTGAAGACCGCCTTCCAGCTCGGCTTCATGATCTTCGTGCCGTTTCTGGTAATCGACCTGGTGGTGGCCAGCGTACTCATGGCGATGGGCATGATGATGCTGTCGCCAATGATGATCTCGCTGCCGTTCAAACTGCTGGTCTTCGTTCTGGTGGACGGTTGGACGCTGCTGGTCGGCACCCTCACCACCAGTATCCAGCCCTATTAGCGAGGCCTTGCGATGCTCACGCCCGAACACGCCGCCCAGCTAGTGGCCCATGCCGTCTACATCACCGGTCTGATCGTCTGTGTGCTGGTGGTGCCGAGCCTGCTCGGTGGCCTGCTGGTAAGCATTTTCCAGGCCGCCACGCAGATCAACGAGCAGATGCTCAGTTTTCTGCCGCGTCTGCTGATCACCCTGGCCATGCTGGTGTTCTCCGGCCACTGGATCCTGCGCACGCTGGGGGACCTGTTCATCGAAACCTTCAAGCAGGCCGGTCACCTGGTGGGCTGACGCATGTCCGAACCCGTGCTGCACGCCAGCCAGTATCTGACCAGCCTGCAAGCCTACTGGTGGCCGTTCTGCCGCATCGTTGCCCTGCTCAGCATGGCGCCGCTGTTCAACCACAAGGCGGTGTCGGTGCGCGTACGCGTCCTACTCGCCCTGGCGCTGACGGTAGCCCTCGGTGCGGCACTGCCGGACATGCCGCAGATCGACCCACTGTCACTCAAAGGCCTGATGACCGCCCTGGAGCAGATCGCCTTCGGCGTGCTGCTGGGCCTGACCCTGCAATTGGTGTTCACCATCTTCATGCTGGTCGGTGAGGTGGTATCGACGCAGATGGGCATGAGCATGGCGCGTTACAACGACCCGGTGAATGGTGTGTCGTCGTCTTCGATCATCTACCAGCTGTACTTCATCCTACTGGTGCTGCTGTTCTTCGCCATCGACGGCCATCTGGTCACCGTCAGCGTGCTGTATCAGAGCTTCCTGTTCTGGCCGGTTGGCAGCGGCCTGCATTTTCAGGGCGCGCAGAGCTTCATCCAGGCCTTTTCCTGGGTGCTGGCAGCCGCCGTGCTGGTAACCCTGCCCGTGGTGTTCTGCCTGACCCTGGTGCAGTTCTGCTTCGGCCTGCTCAACCGCATCTCGCCGGCGATGAATCTGTTCTCCCTCGGCTTTCCCATCAGCATCCTGATGGGGCTGCTGTGCATCTACCTGACCCTGCCCAACCTGCCTGACAGCTACCTGCACCTGACCCGAGAGCTGCTCAATGGCATCGGCGTGATTCTGCGCGAGGGCGGTGATGTCTGAGCAGAGCAGTGGCCAGGAGAAAACGGAAGAGGCTTCCGCGCACAAGCTGAAGAAGAGCAAGGACGACGGCCAGGTCGCGCGCTCCAAGGACCTGTCGACCACCATCTCGCTGATCGCCACCCTGTTCATTCTCAAGTTCAGCGCCGGGCTGTTCCTCGAAGGGCTCAATGACAGCTTCCGCCTGTCATACATCCAGTTCGGCCACAGCGAGATCGGCCTCGACGACCTCGACACCCTGCTGGGCTACAACATGCTGGTATTCATCAAGCTGCTCGCACCACTGCTGCTCACCTCCCTGCTGGTGGTGGTGCTGTCGCTGGTGCCAGGCGGCTGGGTGTTCTCCGCAAAGAACTTCGCACCTAAGTTCAGCAAGCTCAACCCCATCACCGGCCTCGGCCGGATCTTCTCGGCACAGAACTGGAGCGAGCTGCTCAAGTCGGTGCTCAAGGTGCTGGTACTGCTCGGCGTTGGCTATGTGCTGGTGCGCGCGGCCCTCCCGGACCTGATCGCGCTGCAGCGCAGCAGCGTGCTCGAGGCCGTCTCGGCAGCCTTTGACCTGACCTTCAATCTGACCCTGTGCCTGATGCTGATCTTCGTCGTGTTCTCCTTCATCGACATCCCGCTGCAGCGCTACTTCTTCCTCAAGAAACTGCGCATGACCAAGCAGGAGCGCAAGGAGGAACACAAGAATCAGGAGGGTCGCCCGGAGGTCAAGGCACGCATCAAGCAGTTGCAGCGGCAGATGTTGCAGCGGCAGATCAGCAGGGTGATCAAGAACGCCGACGTGGTCATCGTCAATCCAACGCACTATGCAGTGGCACTCAAGTACGACACCCAGAAGGCTGCCGCGCCCTTCGTGCTGGCCAAGGGCGTCGACGAGACCGCGCTGTACATGCGCCAGATGGCTGCCAAGCACTCACTCGAAGTGGTGGAAATCCCGCCGCTGGCACGTGCCATCTACTTCACCACCCAGATCAACCAGCAGATCCCGGCACCGCTGTATACCGCGGTGGCCCATGTACTGACCTACATCCTGCAGCTCAAGGCCTGGCGCCAGGGCCGCAGAAGCAAGCCGCAACTGGCGAGCAACCTTCCGATTCCCGACAGCTTGGCCAACAGGGGCTGATTCATGAACCTACTGCAGCAACTCGCGCCCACCTTCCGCAGCGGCCGCATCGGCATTCCGGTGTTGATCCTGTCGATCCTGGCCATGGTCATCCTGCCGTTGCCGCCGGTGCTGCTCGACGCCCTGTTTACCTTCAACATCGCCATGGCCATCCTGGTGCTGCTGGTCAGCGTGTCGTCCAAGAGCCCACTGGATTTCTCCCTGTTCCCCACGGTGATCCTGATCACCACCCTGCTGCGTCTGTGCCTGAACGTCGCCTCAACACGTGTGGTACTGCTCGAGGGCCACACCGGTACCGGTGCTGCGGGCAAGGTGATCGAGTCGTTCGGTGAAGTGGTGATCGGCGGCAACTTCATCGTCGGCCTGGTGGTGTTCGTGATCCTGATGATCATCAACTTCATCGTCGTCACCAAGGGCGGTGAGCGCATCTCCGAGGTCACCGCACGCTTCACCCTCGACGCCCTGCCGGGTAAACAGATGGCAATCGATGCCGACCTCAATGCCGGACTGATCGAACAGAGCGAAGCCAAGCGTCGCCGCGCCGAGGTCGCCAAGGAAGCCGATTTCTACGGTGCCATGGACGGTGCTTCGAAGTTCGTCCGCGGTGATGCCATCGCCGGTATCCTGATCCTGTTGATCAACCTGTTCGGCGGTTTCGCCATTGGTCTGTTCGTCTACGACCTGGGCGCGGGTCAGGCCTTCCAGCAGTATGCCCTGCTCACCATCGGTGATGGCCTGGTGGCGCAAATCCCGGCACTGCTGCTGTCCACTGCGGCGGCCATCATCGTCACGCGGATCAACGAATCCTCGGAGATTACCGACCAGGTACACCGCCAGTTGCTGGCTCAACCGGCGCTGCTCTATACCGTAGCCGGCATTCTGTTCACCCTGGCGTTGGTGCCAGGCATGCCGCACCTGGCCTTCATCAGCTTCGCCGCTCTAGTGGCCTTCGTCGCCTGGATGGTGGCGCGCAATGGCCCGCCCAGGGAGGCCGCCAGCCTTGAGCAGGTCGAGGCCCTGGGCAAGGCAATGGACCAGGAGCGCGCGCAGAACCTGGTGTGGGAAGACATTCCGCTGGTGGAGCGTCTGTCGGTATCGCTGGGCTACAAGCTGGTCGGCCTGGTCAACGAAGCCGCCGGCGCGCCGCTGACCCAACGCGTACGTGGCGTACGCCAAACCCTCTCGGAGAGTCTGGGCTTCCTCCTGCCGGAGGTGCATATCCGCGACAGCCTGCGCCTGAAGGCTTCGCAATACAGTATCCAGATCAACGGCGAGAAGATTGACGGTGCGGAGTTGCACGCCGATCGCATGATGGCCATTCCCTCGCCAGAGTTGTATGGCGAGATAGACGGCATACTCGGCGTCGACCCGGCCTACCGCATGCAGGTGGTGTGGATTCAACCGGAGGACAAGGCGCGTGCATTGAACCTCGGCTACCAGGTGATCGACTGTGCCAGCGTGATCGCCACGCACCTGAACAAGGTGATCCGCGAGCACCTGCCGGACGTGTTCAAGCACGATGACGTCGATCATCTGATGCAACGTCTCCAGGTCCAGGCGCCGAAGCTGGCCGAGAGCCTGAAGAACCAGCTCAGTTATACCCAGCAGCACCGCGTCTATCGCCAGTTGCTGCAGGAACAGGTGCCACTCAAGGACATCGTCACCATCGCCACCACCTTGCTGGAAGCCAGCGAGTCGACCAAGGACCCGGTACTGCTGGCATCCGACGTGCGCTATGCACTGCGGCGCAGCATCGTCGGCATGATCGCCGGCGAGCGTCAGGAGCTGTCGGTGTTCATCCTCGAGAATGCACTGGAAAACACCCTGCTCAACGCCCTGGCCATCGCACAGCAGGCCGGCCCGGTGAGTCTGGACAACATCCCGGTAGAGCCGAGCCTGCTCAACCAACTGCAAAACACCATGCCGGTGGTGAAGGAGAAACTGCGCAAGGACGGCCATCCCCCGATCCTTACCGTGATGCCGCAGCTACGCCCGTTGCTGGCACGCTACGCCCGGGTCTTCAGCCCAGGGTTGCATGTGCTGTCGCAGAATGAGATCCCTGACCGAGTAGGAGTGAATATCCTCGGCACCCTGGGCTGACCGATTCACCGAAGGTGGATGCGCTCTCGCATCCACCACGCCTCGCCAGCCTTACAGCAGCAGATCGTCCTCACCTGCGCGTCACCGGCTTTGGCCCCGCCTAAGCTTTCTCCTTACGCACTTTGCGCATCCCTTCGATCAGCCGGACGTACTCGGCCGAATCCCCCTGCAGGGCGAGCCCAGCCTCAAAGAATCCTGTGCGGGTATTTTCCTGCGACCACTGACAAGTCATATCGACGTCCACCTGGCGCATCTCACCCTGGCGATCACGCATACGCACACGCAGCTTGAGTTCGGTTCCTGGCTCTACCGGGGTATCGGTCAGCAGTTTCATTCCGCACTCGGAAACATCGCCGGCATAACCGATCAGGGTGTCGCTTTCTCGATCGCTGATCTTGATGCGAAAGGTGGAACGGAAGGTGATTCGGCTCGATTGACGCATAGGAGAATGCCTTAGTGCTCGCCACGTCTGATGGGATCGCCAGGATCAGGCTTCATCAATCGATGATCATTCGAAAAGCGATCGCGTATTGATAATGCCTGTGACTCATCACAGCAAGACGACCATAGCCTGCAGATAGTTAAATCCGCCTAAGTCGCTGGAGTGATCTATCGCCGGTAGGAGCGAGCTCTGCTCGCGAAGGCGCACCAACCCGCAGGATGCGATCTGTGTTTTCCGCGCAACAAAGAAGAAACCCCAGACCGCGTTAGCGATCTGGGGTTTCGTATAGGAGCTTGACGATGACCTACTCTCACATGGTGAAGCACCACACTACCATCGGCGATGCGTCGTTTCACTACTGAGTTCGGGATGGGATCAGGTGGTTCCAACGCTCTATGGTCGTCAAGCAATTCGGTTGGGATGTCGCGGTTAGGCGCTATCCCTTGGATACGTGATAGAGGCTTGTAGCTCTCGCAAATTTTCGGCTTTGTGTCGACTTCACCATCAACACCCTCTGCGTTGAGGGCAGATTGTTTGGGTGTTATATGGTCAAGCCTCACGGGCAATTAGTATTGGTTAGCTCAACGCCTCACAGCGCTTACACACCCAACCTATCAACGTCGTAGTCTTCGACGGCCCTTTAGGGAGCTCAAGGCTCCAGTGAGATCTCATCTTGAGGCAAGTTTCCCGCTTAGATGCTTTCAGCGGTTATCTTTTCCGAACATAGCTACCCGGCAATGCCACTGGCGTGACAACCGGAACACCAGAGGTTCGTCCAACCCGGTCCTCTCGTACTAAGGTCAGCCCCTCTCAAATCTCAAACGTCCACGGCAGATAGGGACCGAACTGTCTCACGACGTTCTAAACCCAGCTCGCGTACCACTTTAAATGGCGAACAGCCATACCCTTGGGACCGGCTTCAGCCCCAGGATGTGATGAGCCGACATCGAGGTGCCAAACACCGCCGTCGATATGAACTCTTGGGCGGTATCAGCCTGTTATCCCCGGAGTACCTTTTATCCGTTGAGCGATGGCCCTTCCATACAGAACCACCGGATCACTAAGACCTACTTTCGTACCTGCTCGACGTGTCTGTCTCGCAGTCAAGCGCGCTTTTGCCTTTATACTCTACGACCGATTTCCGACCGGTCTGAGCGCACCTTCGTACTCCTCCGTTACTCTTTGGGAGGAGACCGCCCCAGTCAAACTACCCACCATACACTGTCCTCGATCCGGATAACGGACCAGAGTTAGAACCTCAAGGTTGCCAGGGTGGTATTTCAAGGATGGCTCCATGAGAACTGGCGTCCCCACTTCAAAGCCTCCCACCTATCCTACACAAGCAAGCTCAAAGTCCAGTGCAAAGCTATAGTAAAGGTTCACGGGGTCTTTCCGTCTAGCCGCGGATACACTGCATCTTCACAGCGATTTCAATTTCACTGAGTCTCGGGTGGAGACAGCGCCGCCATCGTTACGCCATTCGTGCAGGTCGGAACTTACCCGACAAGGAATTTCGCTACCTTAGGACCGTTATAGTTACGGCCGCCGTTTACCGGGGCTTCGATCAAGAGCTTCGCTTGCGCTAACCCCATCAATTAACCTTCCGGCACCGGGCAGGCGTCACACCCTATACGTCCACTTTCGTGTTTGCAGAGTGCTGTGTTTTTAATAAACAGTCGCAGCGGCCTGGTATCTTCGACCGGCATGGGCTTACGTAGTAAATACTTCACCCTCACCGGCGCACCTTCTCCCGAAGTTACGGTGCCATTTTGCCTAGTTCCTTCACCCGAGTTCTCTCAAGCGCCTTGGTATTCTCTACCTAACCACCTGTGTCGGTTTGGGGTACGGTTCCTAGTTACCTGAAGCTTAGAAGCTTTTCCTGGAAGCATGGCATCAACCACTTCGCATTCTAAAAGAACGCTCGTCATCAGCTCTCGGCCTTGACCCCCCGGATTTACCTAAGGAATCAGCCTACCACCTTAAACACGGACAACCAACGCCGTGCTGGCCTAGCCTTCTCCGTCCCTCCATCGCAGTAACTAGAAGTACGGGAATATTAACCCGTTTCCCATCGACTACGCATTTCTGCCTCGCCTTAGGGGCCGACTAACCCTGCGTCGATTAACGTTGCGCAGGAAACCTTGGTCTTTCGGCGTGCGAGTTTTTCACTCGCATTGTCGTTACTCATGTCAGCATTCGCACTTCTGATACCTCCAGCAAGCTTCTCAACTCACCTTCACAGGCTTACAGAACGCTCCTCTACCGCTCATCCAAAGGATGAACCCGTAGCTTCGGTGTATGGTTTGAGCCCCGTTACATCTTCCGCGCAGGCCGACTCGACTAGTGAGCTATTACGCTTTCTTTAAAGGATGGCTGCTTCTAAGCCAACCTCCTAGCTGTCTAAGCCTTCCCACATCGTTTCCCACTTAACCATAACTTTGGGACCTTAGCTGACGGTCTGGGTTGTTTCCCTTTTCACGACGGACGTTAGCACCCGCCGTGTGTCTCCCGTGCTGACACTTGCTGGTATTCGGAGTTTGCATCGGTTTGGTAAGTCGGGATGACCCCCTAGCCGAAACAGTGCTCTACCCCCAGCAGTGATACACGAGGCGCTACCTAAATAGCTTTCGAGGAGAACCAGCTATCTCCGAGCTTGATTAGCCTTTCACTCCGATCCACAGGTCATCCGCTAACTTTTCAACGGTAGTCGGTTCGGTCCTCCAGTCAGTGTTACCTAACCTTCAACCTGCCCATGGATAGATCGCCCGGTTTCGGGTCTATACCCAGCGACTAAAGCGCCCTATTAAGACTCGCTTTCGCTACGCCTCCCCTATTCGGTTAAGCTCGCCACTGAATATAAGTCGCTGACCCATTATACAAAAGGTACGCAGTCACCCAACAAAGTAGGCTCCCACTGCTTGTACGCATACGGTTTCAGGTTCTATTTCACTCCCCTCTCCGGGGTTCTTTTCGCCTTTCCCTCACGGTACTGGTTCACTATCGGTCAGTCAGTAGTATTTAGCCTTGGAGGATGGTCCCCCCATGTTCAGACAAGGTTTCTCGTGCCCCGTCCTACTCGATTTCATTGATAAGAGCGTTTCGTGTACGGGGCTATCACCCACTACGGCGGCACTTTCCAGAGCCTTCCACTACACTCAAATCAACTTAAGGGCTAGTCCCCGTTCGCTCGCCACTACTTAGGGAATCTCGGTTGATTTCTTTTCCTCAGGGTACTTAGATGTTTCAGTTCCCCTGGTTCGCCTCTTGCACCTATGGATTCAGTACAAGATACCTAGGTTATCCTAGGTGGGTTCCCCCATTCAGAGATCTCTGGATCACAGTCTGTTTGCCGACTCCCCAAAGCTTTTCGCAGGCTACCACGTCTTTCATCGCCTCTGACTGCCAAGGCATCCACCGTATGCGCTTCTTCACTTGACCATATAACCCCAAGCAATCTGGTTACTGTCTCAATCGTGAAGACGACATTCGCCGAAAATTTGCGTCTTGAGAACTACAAATTTTGCCTTGATTAACAACGTGCAGTGAAACACGCTGTTAGTCACTTCTATCACATATCCAAATTTTTAAAGAACGATTTTCTTACCGGTCAAAAGACCAGAAATCAACACTCACCAGGTCTACCCTGAAGCGCTCATTTCTGAACTCTTTAACTCACCGCAACACGTAGAGAGTGGTGGAGCCAAGCGGGATCGAACCGCTGACCTCCTGCGTGCAAAGCAGGCGCTCTCCCAGCTGAGCTATGGCCCCGTAATCTTCTGCACCAAGCAATTGGTAGGTCTGGGCAGATTTGAACTGCCGACCTCACCCTTATCAGGGGTGCGCTCTAACCAACTGAGCTACAGACCTATAACAGGGTCGCGTTACAGCATCGTCTTCGACTATGAATCAAGCAATTCGTGTGGGAACTTATGAAGAAGCTGATGTCTTCGATTAAGGAGGTGATCCAGCCGCAGGTTCCCCTACGGCTACCTTGTTACGACTTCACCCCAGTCATGAATCACTCCGTGGTAACCGTCCCCCCGAAGGTTAGACTAGCTACTTCTGGAGCAACCCACTCCCATGGTGTGACGGGCGGTGTGTACAAGGCCCGGGAACGTATTCACCGTGACATTCTGATTCACGATTACTAGCGATTCCGACTTCACGCAGTCGAGTTGCAGACTGCGATCCGGACTACGATCGGTTTTATGGGATTAGCTCCACCTCGCGGCTTGGCAACCCTTTGTACCGACCATTGTAGCACGTGTGTAGCCCTGGCCGTAAGGGCCATGATGACTTGACGTCATCCCCACCTTCCTCCGGTTTGTCACCGGCAGTCTCCTTAGAGTGCCCACCCGAGGTGCTGGTAACTAAGGACAAGGGTTGCGCTCGTTACGGGACTTAACCCAACATCTCACGACACGAGCTGACGACAGCCATGCAGCACCTGTGTCTGAGTTCCCGAAGGCACCAATCCATCTCTGGAAAGTTCTCAGCATGTCAAGGCCAGGTAAGGTTCTTCGCGTTGCTTCGAATTAAACCACATGCTCCACCGCTTGTGCGGGCCCCCGTCAATTCATTTGAGTTTTAACCTTGCGGCCGTACTCCCCAGGCGGTCAACTTAATGCGTTAGCTGCGCCACTAAAATCTCAAGGATTCCAACGGCTAGTTGACATCGTTTACGGCGTGGACTACCAGGGTATCTAATCCTGTTTGCTCCCCACGCTTTCGCACCTCAGTGTCAGTATCAGTCCAGGTAGTCGCCTTCGCCACTGGTGTTCCTTCCTATATCTACGCATTTCACCGCTACACAGGAAATTCCACTACCCTCTACCGTACTCTAGCTCGCCAGTTTTGGATGCAGTTCCCAGGTTGAGCCCGGGGCTTTCACATCCAACTTAACGAACCACCTACGCGCGCTTTACGCCCAGTAATTCCGATTAACGCTTGCACCCTTCGTATTACCGCGGCTGCTGGCACGAAGTTAGCCGGTGCTTATTCTGTTGGTAACGTCAAAACACTAACGTATTAGGTTAATGCCCTTCCTCCCAACTTAAAGTGCTTTACAATCCGAAGACCTTCTTCACACACGCGGCATGGCTGGATCAGGCTTTCGCCCATTGTCCAATATTCCCCACTGCTGCCTCCCGTAGGAGTCTGGACCGTGTCTCAGTTCCAGTGTGACTGATCATCCTCTCAGACCAGTTACGGATCGTCGCCTTGGTGAGCCATTACCTCACCAACTAGCTAATCCGACCTAGGCTCATCTGATAGCGCAAGGCCCGAAGGTCCCCTGCTTTCTCCCGTAGGACGTACGCGGTATTAGCGTTCCTTTCGGAACGTTATCCCCCACTACCAGGCAGATTCCTAGGCATTACTCACCCGTCCGCCGCTAAATCAGAGAGCAAGCTCTCTTCATCCGCTCGACTTGCATGTGTTAGGCCTGCCGCCAGCGTTCAATCTGAGCCATGATCAAACTCTTCAGTTCAATACTGCTTGGGTTTTGAGAAAACCCTAAACTTGGCTCAGCAATCGCAAATAAACTCTCGAATTCACGAGTGTTACTTGTGATGCTGATAATCAGTCGACTATCAGTCTTACCTCACAAGCACCCACACGAATTGCTTGATTCAGTTGTTAAAGAACAGTTGGTTAAGCTTTTCGTCTCAACCGAGGCCGCGCATTCTACAGCAGCCTTTCTATCTGTCAAGCTGTTTTTCGATTTTGTTTCCGGAGAAACTTCTTTCTACTCAACCACTTGCGCTTTCGATCAGAGCTTCTTCTCTCCAGCGGGAGGCGCATTCTACAGCGTTCAAAACCGCTGTCAACACCTCTTTTCTACCGCTTTCGATCCACTTGACCGAACCACCAACAGAGTCAAACCAACACCCTGCCGACCGGCGCGCATTCTACACGCCAGATCCAGATTTGCAAGCCCTTCATTCAACTTAACTTATTGATTAACAAGAAGTTTTTGAAGCGCTTCATCGCTGAAGTGGCGCGCATTCTACATGAGCACGACGAGCTGTAAACCCCTGACGTGCAAATAATTACGTAAATCGAATCAACTACTCTGCCGACTATATATAGGGGCTCAAAGAACCCCTGCCTCGCGTAACTCGGCAATCTGCGTTTCACTCATGCCCAGCAACCTCTGCAGCAGGCTATCGGTGTGCTGGCCCAGCAGTGGCGGAGCCGAACGATAGGCCACTGGCGTAGCGGATAGGCGCAGCGGACTGGCGACCTGCGGAGTACGACTCCCCAGCGCATTGGGCAGATCGAGACGCAGCCCCCGCGCCTTAACCTGAGGGTCGGCGAACACCTGCTGCAGATCATTGATCGGCCCACAGGGCACTCCAGCCTTTTCCAGCAACTCGATCCACTGCGCCGTAGTCTTGAATACCGTGGCCTGGCGCAACAGCGGGATCAACTCGGCACGATGGGCAACCCGGGCCTTGTTAGTGACAAAGCGCGGGTCATCGGCAAGGTTCGCAATACCCGCCACCTCGCAGAACTTGCGGAACTGCCCGTCGTTGCCAACCGCAAGGATGAAGTTGCCATCGGCACTGGGGAAATCCTGGTAGGGCACGATATTGGGATGGGCATTGCCCAGGCGCTTGGGTGATACACCTGTCGCCAGGTAGTTCATGGCCTGATTGGCCAGGCAGGCGACCTGCACATCAAGCAAGGCCACATCTATATGCTGACCCACACCGGATTGCTCACGCTGATTCAGCGCAGCCAGCACACCTACGGTGGCATACAGCCCGGTAAGGATGTCGGTCACAGCCACCCCGACCTTCACCGGCCCAGCCCCTTCTTCACCTTCCGGACGCCCGGTCAGACTCATCAGGCCGCCCAGCCCTTGGATCATGAAGTCATAACCGGCGCGCTTGGCATAGGGACCGGTCTGACCGAAACCGGTAATGGAGCAATAGATCAGGCGCGGATTGATCGCCGCCAGCGACTCGTAGTCGAGGCCATAGGCCGCCAAGCCACCCACCTTGAAGTTCTCCAGTAACACATCGCACTGCGCCACCAGCTCACGCACTAGGCGCTGCCCCTCGGGCTGAGTGAAATCCAAAGTCAGTGACTGCTTGTTGCGGTTGGCGCTCTGGAAGTAAGCCGCCTCACGCGAATCGTTACCCTCGGCGTCCTTTATATAAGGAGGCCCCCAGTGCCTAGTGTCGTCACCGGTTCCCGGCCGTTCGACCTTGATCACCTCGGCACCGAGGTCGCCGAGGATCTGCCCGCACCAGGGGCCAGCGAGTACGCGGGAAAGATCGAGCACGCGGATATGCGACAGAGCACCGGACATAAAAATTCTCCGCAGGGCGCGTCAAGCGCACCCTGGATCATTGAGAGACGTAACGACTTAGAAGAACGCCTGGATACCGGTCTGCGCACGACCAAGGATCAGCGCGTGCACGTCGTGGGTACCCTCATAGGTGTTGACCACCTCGAGGTTGACCAGGTGACGGGCGATGCCGAACTCGTCGCTGATGCCATTGCCACCCAGCATGTCACGCGCCATGCGTGCGATATCCAAGGCCTTGCCACAGCTGTTGCGCTTCATGATCGAGGTGATTTCCACAGCAGCGGTGCCCTCGTCCTTCATTCGACCGAGGCGTAGGCAGCCCTGCAAGGCCAGGGTGATCTCGGTCTGCATATCGGCGAGTTTCTTCTGGATCAGTTGGTTGGCCGCCAGGGGACGGCCGAACTGATTGCGGTCGAGTACGTACTGGCGCGCGGTATGCCAGCAGAACTCGGCGGCACCCAATGCTCCCCAACTGATGCCATAGCGCGCAGAGTTCAGGCAGGTGAACGGCCCGCGCAGACCACGCACATCGGGAAAGGCGTTTTCTTCAGGGCAGAACAAATTGTCCATGACGATTTCGCCGGTGATCGAGGCGCGCAGCCCGACCTTGCCGTGAATCGCCGGCGCGGACAGACCTTGCCAACCCTTCTCCAGAACGAAGCCGCGAATCTCGCCGGCATCGTCCTTGGCCCAGACGACGAAGACATCCGCGATCGGGCTATTGGTGATCCACATCTTGCTGCCAGTCAGGCGGTAGCCGCCTTCGACCTTCTTCGCACGCGTGACCATGGAGCCGGGATCGGAGCCGTGGTTTGGCTCGGTCAGGCCAAAGCAGCCGATGTACTCGCCGCTGGCCAGTTTGGGCAGGTACTTCTGCTTGGTCGCCTCGTTACCGAACTCGTTGATCGGCACCATCACCAGCGAGGACTGCACGCTCATCATCGAGCGGTAGCCGGAATCGATACGCTCCACCTCACGGGCGATCAGGCCATAGCACACGTAATTCAGACCACTGCCACCGTAAGCTTCGGGGATGGTAGCGCCGAGCAGGCCGGTTTCCCCCATCTCGCGGAAGATCTTCGGATCGGTCTGCTCGTGACGGAAGGCTTCCAGCACGCGCGGCGCCAGCTTGTCGTCGGCGAACTGTTGCGCACTGTCGCGCACCATGCGCTCTTCTTCCGTCAGTTGCTGATCCAGCAGCAGCGGATCGATCCAGTTGAAGCTTGCCTTGGCCATCGCGAGAACCCTCGAAACAGGTGAATGATCGGTCGAGCCAGTCGACCCAGGAATGGCATTGATCCTAGGCCCACTGCGCAGACAGGACAAACGCAGAATTCGCACAGATCTGTGCTTTTTAATCACTTCGAGATAGCTTAAATGCCTGCACAGAACATCGCTGAATGAGGCTTTCGCACAAATGCGCCGCAAGATCCCCAGCACGGCAGCCCTGGTCGCCTTCGAGTCGGCCGCTCGCCACCAGAGCTTCACCAAGGCAGCCGACGAACTGAGCCTGACGCAAAGCGCGATCTGCCGACAGATCGGCGGACTGGAAAGCTTTCTCAATGTCGAGTTATTCCGCCGCTCGCGTCGCGGCGTTGTGCTGACAGAAGCAGGCGTCGCCTACAGCCGCAAGGTAGCCGCGCAACTCGATGCAGTGGAACGTGACACCCTGGCACTGATGGGCAATCAGGGCACCAGCAGTATCGAACTGGCAGTGGTGCCGACCTTTGGTACTCAGTGGCTGCTGCCGCGTTTGCGAACCTTTCAGCAATTGCATCCAGAAGTGACCGTGCACCTGACCAACCGCACACGCCCCTTCCTGTTTGCCGACACCCACTTCGATGCCGCCATCTATTACGGCGACGCGGAATGGTCGGGTACGCAGGCGCATTTTTTGATGCACGAGCACCTACTACCGGTCTGCAGCCCGGCGCTGCTGGGCGACGCCCCGGTCGATGCAGAACGCATCGCGACACTCCCCTTACTCCAGCAGACCACTCGCCCCTATGCCTGGCGCCAATGGTTCGCCGCCCAGGGCATGAGCGTCGCGCGCGACATGACCGGCCCACGCCTGGAGCTATTCTCCATGCTGGCCCAGGCGGCACAGCATGAGATGGGCATCGCACTGATCCCGCCGTTCCTGATTCAGCGCGAGCTGAAAGACGGCAGCCTGGTCATAGCCCTCGATCGTGCAGTTCCCAATAACGACCGTGGCTATTACCTGATGGTGCCAGAGCGCAAGGCCGAGTCCTCGGCGCTCAAGGCCTTTCGCGACTGGCTACTCGTGCAGGCCGCCACCTATCAACAGGCATGAACCACTCGTACAGTCATCACGCACGCCGAATACCATTCCTTCTTATACAGCCAGAATTGATACGAGTAGCGCAGACAAGGTCACACTACAACGCCTTCCTCGAATCTATTCGCGTCAAGACCAGTACTTTCGGGCTATTCCACTATTTTGAACGTTCTGTTCGTCACTTTTCACACAGCAGCCAATGCGACCAACGGTCATTCGCTTGGTGAATGGCAAAAGCCCTCTGAAAGTCTCGTGGGACCTGCTTGTGATCAGAAACGGCGCGGCTTGTACGTAATATAAAAATCCCTCATAGACCCATTACTTGTAGTAATCCATTTTTTTTACTCCATAACTTCTTGTAAGGGTACGAGTTCGATTGCACAATCGCCGCGCTCGCCACGTTCCGGCGGGTTATGTGCTGATCCCCAATCGCCGGCGCGCCAGCGCAGTGCACCGGTTCACAAAAAAGATCACGCAGGAGATTAGAAGTGCACATCGGTGTTCCTCTCGAAACCCATGTCGGGGAGACGCGGGTTGCCGCGACCCCAGAGACCATCAAGAAGCTGGTCGGCCAAGGTCATCAGGTGACCGTGCAGGCGGGGGCCGGCATCAGCGCCAGCATTCCGGACAGCGCTTACGAGGCTGCTGGCGCGACCATTGGCAACGAGACGAGCGCTTTTGGCGCCGACCTCGTGCTGAAGGTGGTCGCACCAACCGAAGCCGAGCTCGTCCACATGAAAGCCGGTGCCGTGTTGGTTGGCATGCTCAACCCGTTTTGCAACGACACCATCGCGCGCATGAACGCTCGCGGCATCACCGCCTTCGCACTCGAGGCCGCGCCGCGTACCTCCCGTGCGCAGAGCCTGGACGTGCTGAGTTCGCAGGCCAACATCGCCGGCTACAAGGCCGTGATGCTCGCCGCCAACCACTACCCGCGCTTCATGCCGATGCTGATGACCGCTGCCGGTACTGTGAAGGCCGCCCGTGTGCTGATTCTCGGCGCAGGCGTCGCCGGCCTGCAGGCCATTGCCACGGCCAAGCGCCTGGGGGCGGTGATTGAGGCCTCCGACGTGCGCCCTGCGGTTAAGGAGCAGATCGAATCGCTCGGCGCCAAGTTCGTCGACGTACCGTTCGAGACCGATGAAGAGCGCGAGTGCGCGCAAGGCGTGGGCGGCTATGCCCGTCCCATGCCGCAGTCCTGGATGGAGCGCCAGGCCAAGGCCGTGCACGAACGCGCCAAGCAGGCCGACATCGTCATCACCACGGCGCTGATTCCGGGTCGCAAGGCACCCATCCTGCTGCACGAAGCCACTGTGCAAGAGATGAAGCCGGGCTCCGTGGTCATCGATCTGGCCGCTGCGCAAGGTGGCAACTGCCCGTTGACCGAGGCCGATCAGGTCGTGGTCAAGCACGGCGTGACCCTCGTCGGCCACACCAACCTGGCCGCACTGGTACCGGCAGACGCTTCCGCCCTGTATGCACGCAACCTGCTGGACTTCCTCAAGCTCGTGATCGACAAGGAAGGCCAGTTCCAGCTCAACCTAGAAGACGACATCGTCTCGGCTTGCCTGATGTGCAATGCCGGCGAAGTCGTGCGCAAGAACGGCTAAGGAGTAGAGACATGGATCTGATTTCCGACGGCATCTACAACCTGATCATCTTCGTGCTGGCCATCTATGTCGGCTACCACGTGGTGTGGAACGTCACCCCGGCCCTGCACACCCCGCTGATGGCCGTGACCAATGCCATTTCCGCCATCGTGATCGTCGGCGCCATGCTCGCCGCCGCACTGACCGTCACCCCGCTGGGCAAAGCCATGGGCACCCTGGCCGTGGCGCTGGCTGCGGTCAACGTGTTCGGCGGCTTCCTGGTCACCCGACGCATGCTGGAAATGTTCAAGAAGAAGGCGCCGAAAGCGCAGGTGGAGAAGCACTGACCATGAGCATGAACCTGATCACTGTTCTCTACCTCGTCGCCTCGGTGTGCTTCATCCAGGCGCTCAAGGGCCTGTCGCACCCGACCACGTCACGGCGCGGCAACCTGTTCGGCATGGTCGGCATGGCACTGGCAGTGGCCACCACCGTCGGCCTGATCTACAAGCTCGGCGCCGAACTGGCCGTGCAGGGCATTGGCTTCGTCATCGTCGGCCTGCTGGTCGGCGGCACTGCCGGCTCGATCATGGCCAAACGCGTGGAAATGACCAAGATGCCGGAACTGGTCGCCTTCATGCACAGCATGATCGGCCTGGCTGCCGTGTTCATCGCCATTGCCGCCGTCGTCGAACCGCAATCGCTGGGCATCGTCGCCGCGCTGGGTGATCCCATTCCGGCCGGCAACCGCCTGGAACTGTTCCTCGGTGCCGCCATCGGCGCCATCACCTTCTCCGGCTCGGTCATCGCCTTCGGCAAGCTGTCCGGCAAGTACAAGTTCCGCCTGTTCCAGGGCGCACCGGTGGTGTTCAAGGGCCAGCACATGGTCAACCTGGTGGTCGGTCTGGCGATTGTGGCCCTGGGCCTGTACTTCACCTTCACCGGTGACATCCATGCCTTCGCCATCGTGGTCGCACTGGCCTTCATCATCGGCGTGCTGATCATCATCCCCATCGGCGGTGCCGACATGCCGGTGGTAGTGTCGATGCTCAACTCCTACTCGGGCTGGGCGGCGGCCGGTATCGGCTTCTCGCTGAACAACTCGATGCTGATCGTCGCCGGTTCGCTGGTCGGCTCTTCGGGCGCCATCCTCTCGTACATCATGTGCAAGGCGATGAACCGTTCGTTCTTCAACGTCATCCTCGGCGGCTTCGGCGCCGATGCAGACGCTGGCGGCCCGGGGGGCGCGCAGCAAGAGCGCAACGTCAAGTCGGGCTCTTCCGATGACGCCGCCTTCCTGCTGACCAACGCCGACACCGTGGTCATCGTCCCCGGCTACGGTCTGGCGGTAGCGCGCGCTCAGCACGCATTGATGGAACTGGCCGAGAAACTGACCCACCGTGGCGTGACCGTGAAGTACGCGATCCACCCGGTCGCCGGCCGTATGCCGGGCCACATGAACGTGCTGCTGGCCGAAGCCGAGGTGCCGTACGAACAGGTGTTCGAGATGGAAGACATCAACTCCGAGTTCGGCCAGACCGACGTGGTGCTGGTGCTCGGCGCCAACGACGTGGTCAACCCGGCAGCGAAGAACGATCCGAAGTCGCCGATCGCCGGCATGCCGATCCTCGAGGCGTACAAAGCCAAGACCGTGATCGTCAACAAGCGTTCGATGGCCAGCGGCTACGCCGGCCTGGACAACGAACTGTTCTACATGGACAAGACCATGATGGTCTTCGGCGATGCCAAGAAGGTCATCGAGGACATGGTCAAGGCTGTGGAATAAGGCTCAGCGTAAAAACAAGAACCCCGGCTAGAGCCGGGGTTCTTGCTTTCTAGACCTTCAGCGACAGAGTCGCTGGAGCATATCGCTCAAAGCAAGTCCCTCTTGCTCTGGCAGCACCAACTTGTTGATCAGCAGCGGCTCGGACAAGGGGGCACCTCGATACGCCTCCTTACCATCAGCCTGCGCACCAATGTAAGTCGGGTTACTCAATACCTTTGCCGTATCGGGTCGTTCAAGCACCCGATCGCTATCTAAGACTGGCTGACCGTTCCAATAAAGCAGCAGGCGAGCCTTGGCCGGTCCTGGAAAAGGAAAAGTGCTTGCCGGCTTCACGTGCGTGCTGATTACCAGACTGTCACAACGCCCATCAGCCTGCACAGGCTCGCTGAGCTGAAGCGTCCCGCCATGGCGAACCTCAAGCCGTCGATCAGGCAGCAGTCGCACTCCCCAAACACCTGGCTGATCCACCAGCGTCTGCGCGCCTCCAGCAAAACTCAACTGTCGCAACGACAACCCCAGGCTGTAGCCACCAAATACAGGGGCTCGCTGAAAATTCCGGCCCGTCAACACGCCCGGTGAGTTCTGATCTGCGGCTTGCCATTGCAGGGGAACAGGCCTGACCTGCCATTCCCAGCCGCGAATGAGGGCACTAGCCTGCTTTCCGTCAAACTCGGTAACCGGACGATCTTCGCTTTTATGCTTATCGATCGCCGGGGTCACTGCGCCACTGTGTAATTGCCCCAATGGCTCGCGATAGAAGAATCGGCGCTCATTCAGCAGATGCGCTGAGTAGGTCATTCCCAGGGCTCCTCCACTGTCACCTGCCCAGTAGAGCGCGTCAAAACCCGGTACGCTGCCACCCTCAAACAGAGGTAACAGGTTTCGACCTGCAAGGCCCTTCGGGGGATTGCCTCCTGCGATGGAGACCAACGTTGGGAAGATATCCATGAACACCGTCGGTTCTCGGATATCCTGATTCTCATAATGCCCCGGCCATCGAAGCAGAAGCGGCGTGCGCACTCCGCCCTCAGTATAGGTCGCCTTCTTGCCGATCAGCGGGTAGTTGTTATCCATATTGATATTGGCACCGCCGTTATCGCTAGCGAATATCACCACGGTATTGTCCGCCTGACCGCTTTCCTCAAGCGCTTTGAGCAAGCGCGCCATGTTGTGATCAAGCTGACTCAGAATGGCGAAATATTTCCCTTCCGGCGTATCGGGAAATTGCGTACTGAAGGCAGGGCTCGGCTGATAGGGCGTATGCGGCGAGAAGAGCCAGAGGTTGATGAACCAAGGCTTTTCCCCCACACCTGACTTCACCAGTTCGACAGCTTTGTCTGTAAGGATATCGTCCAGATAACCCTGGTGCTGGGCTGGCGCAGAACCATTGTCTTGCAGCCACGGATTGATATGCGTTGGCTGCCGACGCACCGGGCGCCCGTCTGGCCCCGGCCCCTGCAGAACGAAATGGTTGAGCATGCCGAACCAATAGTCGAAGCCCTGTTGTCCGGGCTGAATCTCTTCGTACTCCAGCGCCTCACCTAAATGCCACTTCCCAACATGCAGGGTTCTATAGCCCAGCGACCGCAAGGATTTGGGCAAAGTGACCAGGTCGGGGGACAGTCCAAGGCCATCTGCCTGGAAGCCCACGCTCACTGGGTGGCGGCCACTGATCAAGCTGGCTCGACTGGGAGAGCACGTACTGTCTGTGTAATGGCGACGCAAGCGCACTGCGCTTGCGCTCAGTGCATCCAGCGTTGGCGTAGGCGCCCTGCCATCCCCCCAACTTGCTATATCGTTGTTGCCCAGATCATCGACCAGCACCAACAGGATGTTTGGCTTTGCGTGCGATTCGGCCGCATTGCCTGCATAGGCCGTACACAGCAGAATGCCAAGCAGCACGAGACGCATGCGCGCACCGCGACCATGACGAAACAGAACTCTCATCTAGAAGGATCCCTGGCGAATGAATGGAGAAAACTTTCCCAAGTTGTCAGGCAACAAGGACATACAACCGGACTCCGGATTGTTGATCAATTACGACGCGCTGCGCACGGCAGCCGCGGAGCTGGGTGAAATATATCGCTCCAACGAGCCTTTCCCGCACATCGTCATCGACAACTTCCTGCCTCGTGCGACATTGGCACGCCTGCTTGCCGAATACCCACATGACCAGTCGCTGCCAATCTGGAATGAGGCTACGCACAAGGACAAGCAAACAGGTGAGTACGTACAGAAAGATAAGCGCAACATACGCGATCTGATGGCCATGCCACCGAGCTACCGCCAATTGATCTGGGAATTGAATTCGCATTATTTTCTTGATTTTCTCGCCGGGATGACCGGTGTTGGCAACCTGATCCCAGATCCCAACTTGCGAGGCGCCGGCATCCACCAGATTGGTCGAGGAGGCTTTCTCAAAGTGCATGCGGACTTCGCCACTCATCGTGAGTTCGGCCTTGATCGTCGACTCAATTTCCTACTCTACCTAAACCCGGATTGGCCCGAAGAATACGGCGGACATCTCGAGCTCTGGGACAAAGAAATGCAAGGCCCTCCGACGCAGGTGCTGCCATTACTTAATCGCTGCGTAGTCTTCAGCACTACAGCAACCTCCTATCATGGCCACCCGAAACCTTTAACCTGCCCTGAAGGCATCTACCGTAAATCGCTGGCGCTCTATTACTACACCAACGGCCGTCCTGCTGGAGAAGCAGAGCCCGGCTTCGCTACGCTCTGGCGTGATCTGCCCGAGGCCTACCGCTAAGCGTCGGTAACTGGCTTTTCAATAGCAGGCATGGTTTTTCAATAGCGTGATGACAGAGGACTGCCAAAAACCATGACAGCATGAAGCTGGCAATTATGGCGGTAATCATCCTGATGTCAGAGGTGTTCAATCCAGCGACCTTGAGCGGATGTAGCAGATAAAACTGTACGGGCAGATGAACGAGATAGAGCGAATAGGAAATGCTTCCGAAATGACTGAACAGCGGATTTATAAAGAGCCGCCCGCCTGCCGCCATCGGCCCCAGACCGCATAGCAACACGCCAGCCCACAGTAGCGCCTCAAGATCGTGATACAGGGGCATGGCCATAGTCGCTGATCGCTGCCCCACAAGACCATACCACTGCAGCAGCGCAATCAACGCGGCCAGAAGCGCCAGTGCGATCAGCGTCACCCGCAGCGGAAACGCTACCAGCCTTGCGTAGGTTGAACTCATGTGGAACCAGGCAGCCAGGCCACCAACCAAGAACGCAAAACCACGCCCAAACAACGATGATTGACTACCGGTAGGTAGGACCAACCAACCGGGTTCAAGAAGATGCAGCCAATGCAGGCTCAGCCATATTGATAATCCCAGAAGAATCAACCAGCGGCCCTTGCGCTGATGCAACGCCAGCATCAGCCAGGGCAACAAGAGATAAAACTGCATCTCGGTGCACAAGGACCACCAGGGCACACTGAAAGGAAAAATTGAAAAGCCAACAGGGATAAACATCAGCGCCTTGAAGGCATCAGTGGAGTTACCGCTCACCAGCCAGGCAACGAGGACGACAGCGTAGTAAAGAGGCACGATGCGGAGAATTCGCGCTAGATAGAAGTGCCCAATACTGATCCTCGCCCCCTCATGCAGTGCGCGGATAAACGGTCGCGTCAGCAAAAAACCGCTAAGCACGAAGAATAGAGTGACTCCGGTGTTTCCAGCTCCAACCAGCCGTAGCCAAATCGACGAAGCTGCAGATAAGGGGCCCTCTCCCAGTAATATCCCGTGCACATGAAACGCAACGACCAGAAGGATGGCCCAACCTCGGAAGGATTCGAGCTGAGGAATGAAAGCCCCTGGCTGGCGCAGACCTCCGGTTGTCTTGAACATCTGCCGTCCTTTCACCATCACCTACCTGCTTATATCGCCGCGGTGCCAACGGCACCTCAGGTTCCGAATGGCTTCGCATCCACCCGTGTAGTGATTCGCTCTCGAAGGTCCGATACCGGCTTCTCGAAAAAGCTGAATACCAACACCGAAATACCCCAGACCAGCAGTAGCCAGATAGCAGCCGCCACTAGCAAAACAGGCCAGGGACTGCCTGCGTCCAACTCGAACACCGCTCTGATAATGAACAGAAGCGGAAAGTGGCTCAGGTACAGCGTGTAAGAATAAAGGCTGATCTTCGCGACAAGCCCGTGCAGCCAACCAGCAACCGGGCGCAGGCACACAATGGCAGGCAGCAGTAGGAGCGTGCCTATTCCCATCAGGGAAATTGAACCTGCATTAACCACCGCATACGGTACCGAAGGCTGCCAACCGCTATGCACCAACTTCCAGATGGCTGCGAGCCCCAGCAAGGTCAGCAGAGCACCAACTCCTGCCTTAAGAGCTGGTGAGCGTTGCCACCAAGGTGCATACCAACGGCTCAAGGCTGCGGCCAGAACGCCCCAACCAGTCGCATCCAAGTGGTAGATCGTGATTCGTCTGATCTCGGCATCCCACTGGAAAAAACTACTCGGAACTGTGTGATACAGCCTTGCCAGGAAAGGTATGCAGATCAAAACCAACGCTGAGAAGAAAAAGGCCTGCCTGATCGAGAGCTTCATCAGCCGAACACTGCCAATCAACAAAAGTGGCATGATCAGGTAAAACCATTCATCTACCGCCAGCGACCATGACTCGCCAAAAAAATGCGGTTGTCGCTCTGGCAACAGCAGGTTCTGCGAGAAAAAGGCGTACGTCCATTCGAAGGTACCCGTCCCTGGCAATACTTGACTCAGGCCGATATTGACCAGCAAGAACAGGTAATAACAGGGCAAGGTCCTGAACCAGCGCCGCAACCAGAAATCTCGACAGGCCGATGAGGAATCATGCTGCTTCTCAAATATCCTGATCATCATCGTGCCAATCAGATAACCGCTGAGCACGAAAAGCCACTCGATTGAAATGATCGCACTTGCGCTGAGATAGGAAGCCAAACCATTCCAGGCCACCACGCTAGTGGCGACGAAAAGGCCCAGAAAACAATGATTCGCCAGCACGATCACGACAGAAAGCGCGCGCAGGTAATCCAGTCCCGAATTGCGGGAAATCCGCGAATCAGTCATCCATGGGCATCCGATTCAAGCACTCAACAGAGAATTGGGATCTGGCCTAACGGGTAGGCCGACGGCGCAAAGAACCAAGCCTCAATAGCATGGCGTGCGGAGGTCATCGATTCATCGGCAGCCGTGCGATGAAGATTCATCTCATCGAAGAAGATCACATCACCGGCACGAAACCTGAGACGAACTGGCGTATGACCCACCACACCATTCAGGATGGCCTTATCACCAACGGACCAACCGAAATCAGCACCATCCATACCCGTTGGTACTATCCGGTCCAGCCTTGCAGGAATCATGTCCATGGACGGGGCATCGACACCGCAATCGCTCAGGGCAATCCAAAGATTCAAGGTTCTGATGCCCTGCCCCAAAAAAGCACCATCCTGATGCCAGCCGCCTTTGCTATCGGGAGTGACACGTCTGAGGGTCGTTTTTTTTAGAGAAAGCGCAGGGGGCTCTCCCAAGTAGTCAGCTATCACAGGAAGAATTGCCTGCTGCTTGAGCATTCTAATCAGCTTGAAAATGGCTTTGGGCGAATCGCCAGCCAATACGCCGCCGCCATCTCGCACCCACTTCCTCGCGACACGCACATCACCATTCTGCTCGCAGGGGCGTAAGGGCGAGAACCATTCACTGCAACCCTGATTGCTCGCCAGCTGATCGTACGCGTCTATCGCATGATCCACGCAGGCCTTGAGTTCTTCAACCGTCTGCGGGTCAAGCAGGCCTCTAACAATCAGCGACCCATGATTCATGATGCCGCGTGCCATTAGCCCAGCATCGAGAGCCTCGGGCGTGGTTTCGGGGATTGCTCCCGATACAAACTCCGAGGGCCCCACTCGCGGCGGCCAAACATCATGCCCTGACAGCGTAGTTTTCTTGAAGAAACCTCTATGGCGAATCTGCATGAGCCAGGAAAGCTTCTCCATGGACTCCTGCAGCTCGATATCGGCCTCAAGCACCGAGATGGCGTCGTCTATCAGACCGTCTGCGAATAGCTCTTGCGCGTATGCAAGACCATCCGTATGTCGCGTTGCCTCTGGCATCGGCGTATCGTTCATTTGATCGCCTGTTGCGCAGCAGGCTGACTACCCTGCCCCATGCGCTTCAGCTTGCGCATGTTCTCCAAGTGTTTGCTGGCGTGCACATAGAATGCCCGCAAAGAGGCAGCAGCCTTGTCGGAAGAATCCTCGAACAGCAGTTTTAGCAATGCAGGGTCCTGACTACGATCGCCCCCCGGCTTACGTAGCACTCCTAGACCGAAGCCGTGATTGAACGTGAAGGTTTCGTACTGACCACGAATCTCATCCCAGAATTTCCAAGCCCCGAAGTCCTGCAGGCGCGCTTGAACGTCATGGAAAAGAATGATGCCACCCGGTTTTACCCGCGGGTACCAACTCGCGAAGTCCTCACTGACCGCCTCGTAAGTATGGAACCCATCAATGTGCAATAAATCGATGCTGTCTTCACTAAAATGACGCAGTGCATCGTTGAAATACATGCGCATCAAATAGGAAAAGCCATGATAGTTCTGGCGATTATGGTTGTTCACTGCGGTGAAAACTGACTCGTCATACTTATCGGTGTGTTCATCGCCTTCGAAAGTATCTACCGCATAACACAGCCCGTCGATCTCGTTCTCCTTCATCGACTGACAGAAAGTGAAGTAGGAAAGGCCCTTATGAGTGCCGAGCTCTACAAGCATTTTGGGGCGGAGAGCCGCCACTAGGTCGTAGCCGAAAGGCAAGTGATCGACCCAGGTGCTGAACACCATATGCAAGGGCTCGAAATGGCGAATCGAAGGCGGCATGTACACATGGGTCATTCTTATAATTCCTGCTCAGTCTCTAGGTTGTTGTCGCGAGCGCGTCACAGTGATCGCTACGTCGTACTTTATTGCAGACCTGATGTTGCACCCAAAACACCTCGTCTGGCGCCCTCCTTGAGGCGCTCGTCGGCGTACATGTCCTCTTGCCGCTCCGCGCAGCGCTGCACACGGTGCATGCCCCTTTCTACGGAGTGTTTCAGGTAGCGAAGCGCCGGACCAGGAACCTTCCCCAGCAGAATAGGCTCCACCGTCGGAGAACGAAATGACTCGCCCAATAACTCGGTTAACTGCTCTCGCTGGCGATTCAAGATCGTCTCGCGCTCCTCGACTTCCGAGGTCGTTACCCCACCATGCAATTGATGGAAAGAGCCTTCGCCGGGCAGCATGAACGAGCGGGTATGCGGATGCATTGCTGCCTTACGGTAGATGCAAAGATTCAAGGCACCGCCCCCCGGCAAATCGAAACGCTCATCGGCCTGGCCAATATCGCGAAACACCTCGACATCCAGAAATAGGCAATTGCACTCCATGAACGGGTGGAAAATACCGTTAGGATTGGCACCGCTGAGGCAAGAAATCTCGAACAGGCGATAGCCGTTACGCTGCCAGTCGATACCTTCGAGCAGGCGCTGCTCGTGCTGCTCACTGTAGCCGCGGCTGAGATGAAACTGCTGTTCGTGCTCACCAAGGTGATAACCGGGTACTACCACCATAGCCTCGGACGTCATGCGCCGTGCCATCAGCGCATACTGCACCACACCAGGCGAAACCATGCGGGCACCATCGATCATCAATCCGACGAAAGCTCCCTGAGCCTGAGTGAAAGCAAAATTGATCGCTGCGGCCGGAGAAACACCGGGCTCATCGCGCAGAAAGTAACGAAAATTTCCAGGCAAGGCAGTGATCGCTTCGACGTCCATATTTCTTCGTGAACGGTTTTCGACCACTATCACTTCGTAATCGGCAGCCTGGACGCCCTGCTGATAATCAGGGCTTAAGCTGATCAATGTGTTAAGCGCCTGGCGCGGCATATCGTAGACGATCACAATTATCGATAGCAGCGGGCGACTCATTGTGGTTGTACCTTGTCCAGCGAGTGACGAATGAAACGGTAGACACTCGGGTGTGGGGTGCCAAACAGGATCGGTCGCACACTCGGCGGCGCACGATCATCTCCGCGCAATGCGCGATCCTGATCGTCCAACTGTTTGTAGATCACATCGCGCTCAGCCTTGCGCGTACCCGTCGTAACACCCCCGTGGAATTGGTGAAAGGACCCCTCACCGAACAGCATGTAAAACGGTGTGTCCGGAAACTCCAGCAGACGCTTGTAAAGATCCAGATTGGCGTTACCGCCCCCGAAATCGTTGTAACGCGGGTCCACCCCACCCAGCGCTTTCCATTTCCGTACAGACATGGCGATGAAGTTGCTCTCGTAGTTGCTCTGGAAAAAGCCGCCCTGGCAGGAACCACTGAGTACTGCGATATCGAACAGACGATACCCGTCGCGCGGCCAGTCGATGCTCTGCAGCAACTCGGCCTCGGCTGCCTCGTCATACCCTTCATTGACCGCTACCTGCTGAAGTTTATGGCCAATGTGATAACCGGGAGCTGAAACCGCGGCCTCAGGCTCCAATCGGAAGGCGTCCAGTGCCAGCTTGACCACGCCGGGGGAAAGCATCCGAGCGCCATCAATCATGATCGCAACATGACTGCCACGAGCTTGGGCCGCCCCAAAGTTGATGGCATGTACAGGCGTACGCTGGGTCTCCTGGCGATGGAAATAACGAACGTTACCGGCATGACGTATCGCCCGCTCACGCCCCAGAAGACTGTCCGAGTGGTTCTCAACCACGATCACTTCATAATCGGTCTCCCGCACTCCATGTTGGTAAGTGGGACTAAGAGAAAGCAGCGTTTTCTCTGCCTGATCCGGCATCCGATAAACAATCATCACGATCGAGAGCCGTGGCTTACGGCGAAACAAGGCCATGTCCGTCCCTTATTCAGCGCGCGTAAGCACGCAATTGCTGATACATGGCCTGCAAAGCATCCGGTAGCGGAATTGCAAGCTGCTGATGATGCTTGAGTTCGGCGCTGAAAAAGCGCTCCCCTTCAAGGGGCTCGAGGCCTAGCTCAAGCAGAACTTGATTGAGCTTGTCATGCAGAGTCACCTCATCCTCATCGAAGCAGAGCAAAGGAAAAGGCTGCTCTCGATACAACGCCAGCAGGCGCTCGTTATAAGCAGCCCAGAGCATCAGGGCATGCTCCTCGGGCATGCCGCCACGAGCATGCAACGACTGAACCACGGCTGAAGGATGACGGAAAATACCGACAAAACGCAGGTCGGGAAGCAGCTCTCGCCAACCGTCAACCAGCAACAATGAACGCGGGTCTTTGAAACCCCAGTGTGGCGCACCGGCGAAATCAGCGATCAACTCCCGCGCCCGCGCATATTCTTCGGAAGTCCACAGAATGCGGCTCGTGGGCGGATTGTCCCATGCGAAACCGCGTGCGTTCAGCACGCCATCGTTGAACGCCACAATATCGAGGTTCTCTCTGTTACCTTTCAGGTTATGGGGGTTCCAGGCGCTGAACTTACCGAGTTCCAGACCTGCCTGCTGTAGGGAGCCGGTCAGAAAACTGGTTCCACTACGGTGCATCCCGACCACCATGACTGGACGAGGTCCCGGCACGAGCGCCGATTCGACCACTCGCTCCGAGCGGGAGAAAAGATTCCGAATGAACCGCATGTACGCCTCTTGTTCTAGGTGTAAGGCTATGAAGATGGAGCGGCCCCCCAACCATCCGCTAGATGCTTGCGGGAGAGCGAGCACATTGTGTTTAAATGGCTCAGCCATTTCAATCTGGTAGCTAAAATCGATGAACTACGGAGAAATATTGCTGTACGGAGTGTATAGCGACTTGCGCACGGAAATCGCGAGGCGCTTCCTTGGTTTTCTGTGGTGGATCATCGAGCCGGTCATGTACATGGCCGTGTTCTATGTCGTCTTCGGCCTTGCCTTGCGCCAGGGCGGTCCGGATTATGTGCCCTTCCTGCTGTGCGGGATGATCGCCTGGAAATGGTTCGATGGTTCAGTCCGTCAGGCCAGCCTGTCGATTCCGATGAACGCCGGGCTGGTTCAGCAGATTTATGTACCCAAGGGCCTGTTCGCACTCATACAGATCTTCAGCAATACCTTCAAATTCATCATCGTACTTCTGCTGCTGCTGGGCTTCCTCGTGGTCACCGGCAAAACGCCAGGCATGCAATGGCTAGGCTTGCTGCCGGTGATCCTGACACAACTATTGCTCATCATCGCTGTCGGGCTGCTCCTGGCGGCGATCATCCCATTCGCCCAGGACCTGAAACTGGTGGTTGATAATTTGCTGATGCTCATGATGTTCATGTCCGGCATATTCTTCAGCGCGGATCAGGTGCCGGAACACATGCGCGGGGCCTTTGAGTACAACCCGATGGTGCTGTTGATTGGCGCATATCGTGACATCCTCTTGCGAGGTGAGTGGCCACATTGGTCCTCGCTCGGTTACTGCATAGCGTTATCGCTGCCCATCCTGGGCTTGGCGCTGCTGACACTGGCACGCAACGAACGCCGCTATCCCAAACTGCTGTACTGAGACCGCGATGAACGATCAGGTAATTCTCGAAGCCCGTAATGTAGGGCTGTCTTATCGTCAGCGCACCGGCGTTCTGCGCTACAACCAGTTCTGGGCTCTAGACGATGTGAGCTTTACGCTGAAAGCAGGCGAAACGCTCGGCGTGATCGGCGCCAATGGCGCAGGCAAGAGCACGTTGCTGCGCATGATCGCAGGTATCACCGAACCCGACAGAGGCAAGCTTTGGCGCCAGCCAGGTCTAAGCGCGAGCTTGCTGGCACTCAGCGTTGGCTTCAAGCCGGAGCTCTCGGGGCGCGAGAACGTAATAATCGGCGGCCTGCTGCTGGGGCTGTCTCTCAAACGCGTCCGCGCACTGATGGATGAAATTCACAGCTTCAGTGAACTTGGCGCGTTCTTCGAACGTCCTGTGGGCACCTACTCCACAGGCATGCGCGCACGCCTGGGATTTGCCGTAGCCATTCATGCCGACCCGGACATCATGCTGATCGACGAAGTGCTGGGCGTGGGCGATGAGAGCTTCAAGCTCAAGTCTCATCAGGCAATGCGTGACAAGATTCGCGCCAGAAAAACCGTCGTGCTGGTTTCTCATAGCATGGAGGCCATCGAATCACTCTGCGATCGGGTCCTTTGGCTTCATGAGGGCCGTAGCCTTATCTGTGGACCTAAAGACGAAGTCATACGCGGCTATCTGGAAACCATTCGCCTTGCCGTCAAGGCTGAGCAGGCCAAAGAGCGTGCTGCAAAGAAAAACCAGGCGGTAGCCTGATACGCACCGAACAGACCTACACCTCCGTTCGAACAATAAAAATGAGACCAGAAATTCGCTGGTTCTGAGGTTTAAATGAGCGTAGAGCAGACGAAAATCATCGTCGTCTTGGGTATGCACCGCAGCGGCACCAGCGTAGTAACCCGCACCCTCGAAGCGCTTGGCATCAGCCTTGGCGAGAATCTGATGCCACCAGCCGAAAACAACAACGAAAAAGGCTTTTTTGAAGATCTGGCCATCGTCTCGATCAACGACGATCTCATGCGCTCAGACGGGTTCGACTGGCAATGCCTGGCGGGAGGCAGCCAAACCAACTGGGCAAATTTGTGTGAAAGCGCTCAAGGGCAGCGCGCCATTGCCTATCTAGGGGAAATGCTCGAAAAGCATCCTCGCCTTGGGCTGAAAGATCCCCGCATGCCGCGCCTGCTGCCGTTCTGGAAGGCGGTTTTCCGACATATGCAGTTGGAGCCGCTTTTTCTGATCAGTAGTAGGGACCCTCTTAGCGTTGCTCATTCACTGAACAAGCGTGATGGACTAAGCCTGGAAAAAAGCCAACTACTCTGGCTCGACCACTACCTGCCGTGCTTTCGAGAGACTCAGGGCTACACACGCATGGTTGTCGGCTACGACCACTTGATCGACGAGCCACGGGGGCAGTTGCAACGTATCGCACGCTTCTGCGGACTCGACACCCCCGAACCGATGGCAGTTGATAGCTATATCGAGACTTTCCTCGACCAAGGCCTGCGCCACTCCCAAGTTACATTGCATAACCTGCAGCATGACCCACGCGTAGATCCACTTGCACGGCAGATGTTCGAGCTCATGGATTGCTTGGCGAGAGATGAGCAGAACATAGATAGTGACCAAACCCTAGCGCTACTCGATGATCTGTCCACGCAGCTCGAGCAGCGGGCCCCACTAGATCGCGCGCTGGCCGCTCAGGATCGGCAACTACTGGCCTTGAAGCATACGCTCGAACAACAAACGAACCAGCACCACGAACAGACGACCCGCCTGGAACAACAGCGATTGGATCTGGAGCAACAGCGGTGTGAACTGGAGCAGCAGCGCATCTCGCTGCAGCAGCAAGTCAACGATGAGCGCATGCGGCGCGAACACCTCGAGCACAATACCGGCGAGCTCCATACGCAACTGCATAACCTGCGCACAGCTCTGACAATGACACAGGCCAGCATCGGTGAGATGCAACGCTCGACCTCTTGGCGTGTGACGCGACCGCTCAGAACCCTCTCACATCACGTGCAACAGCTCACTCGACGGACCCGCAAGCTGGCCAAACGGCTGGGGCGCGCTCTTTACTATCGACTACCGGTTAATCAGCGCCAACGGCTGGTGCTGCTTGCCTTCAAGCACCTAGGCTTCGCTTTCCGTGGCCTATCTCATTATGAGAGCTGGCAACGTCAACAAGCTTTGGAAAAGGACTACGGTCTAAGCGCGCAAAGCTCATTCCACTACCGTACAGAAGCCGAAACTGGTAAGCCTCGGGGTATGCGCTACGCCATTACTACGACGGGTACAGCGCCATACTGCTACTTGCCACCCAGCCGCAGCCGTGCCGTGGATATTGAACTCAATGGTTTTGCGCATAACCCATTGATATCGATAATCACACCGGTCTACGGCGTTGCGCCTCAGTACCTAGAAAAGCTGATCCAGTCAGTAAAACAGCAGTGGTACGTGAACTGGGAGCTGATTCTGATCGAGGATGCGGGTCCCAACCCGGAAACTCGGAGTTATCTGCAAGCGCTCAAAGATCCACGGATCAAGGTTCGCTTGCTTGAACGCAATGGGGGTATCGCCGCGGCAAGCAATATGGCAATTGAGCTAGCCAAAGGCACCTATGCGGTCTTTCTAGATCACGATGACGAGATCACTCCGGATGCGTTGTATGAAGTAGCGAAAGCAATCAATCAGTACGATCCAGACTTGATCTACAGCGATGAAGACAAGATCGACGCACATGGCAACTACAGCGATCCGTTCTTCAAGCCGGATTGGTCACCCGATGCCATGATGAGCATCATGTACACCTGCCACCTTTGCTGCATCAAGACAGATTTGATCCGTTCGACAGGCGGGCTACGCAGCCAATTCGATGGTGCCCAGGACTATGATCTGGTACTGCGTGTTAGTGAAGTGGCGCAACGTATTCACCATATCCCCAAGGTGCTCTATCACTGGCGCGTACTGCCGTCGTCCATTGCGTCCGGTATAGAAGCAAAACCTTACGCCAGTGATGCCGTGCGCCTGCTCAAGGAAGATGCCTTGAAGCGTCGCGGCCTATCCGGGATTGTCGAACCTGTGGATGGCATGCCTGGACAATTCCGCATCAACTATCTGCCACACAATGAAGCGCTCATATCGATCATCATTCCAACACGGGACAACGTCGGCATTTTGCGTCAATGCCTGGAGTCGATCCTGGAGCATACGCGCTACGACAATTACGAGATATTGCTCGTAGACAACCAGAGCGCCGATGACGCAGCACTCGCGTACTACGAGTCGGTAAAAGCGCACACACGCATCCGCCTGCTGCGCTATCCGCACCCGTTCAACTACTCGGCCATCAACAACTTTGCTGCCGGGCAAGCGCAAGGCGAATACCTGCTGTTCCTCAACGACGATACCCAGGTGGAATCCGCAGACTGGCTTGAGCGTATGCTTGGTTTCGCCCAACAGACACATGCAGGCGCCGTAGGAGCAAAGTTGTTGTTCCCTGCTACACGTCGGATTCAGCACTGTGGCGTGGTCAATCTCGCCGATGGCCCTGGCCATGCCTTTTACAACGCCTGCGCGAGCACGCCGCTTTATTTTGGACGCAACCTGCTCGACTGGAACTGGCTCGCGGTAACGGGTGCTTGCCTGCTGGTCCACCGCGGCAAGTTCGAAGCCATTGGTGGATTCGACGAAGAGCTGCCTGTCGCATACAACGATATCGACCTATGCATACGCCTTCATAAGGCCGGCTGGCATAACCTTGTCTGTGCTGCCGCACAGCTGTTGCATCATGAATCAGTGTCTCGCGGCGTAGATCATGAGGACCCCAGCAAACTCAAACGTCTGGCCAGCGAGCGACGTAAGTTGTTTCGAAAGCACCCTGACTACTTCATGCTGGACCCCTACCACAACAAGAATCTGCATCAGAACAGCGTCGACTTTCTGGTGCTGAACTACTAAGGGAATAGCTCCACCATGGCACGCCATTCGCAATTGGTGAACGATTTCCGCAATTTGCTACCTCTGGTCGATGCGGTTTCGTTTGATGTGTTCGATACGCTATTCGTCCGCCTTGTAGATGATCCTTTAGCGCTATTCGCACTAATGGGACAACATCTGGCCGAACCGCACTTTATGGGGCAACGTATCGAGGCCCAAGCCCTGGGGTTTCAGGATATGCACCGCGATGGTCGGGGCGAGATCACTCTCGAGGACATCTACAACAACCTCTCGCACCCTCGCCATGGCTCTCAAGCCCTGAGCGACCTGGAGCAGCGGTTGGAACATGCAGTTATTCGTCCCAACCCTGAAGTGGTGGCTCTGCTAACCGAGGCCCGTAGCGCAGGCAAGACCATTGTGCTGACCTCTGACATGTACTTACCGCGCAGCTTTTTTAAAGAGCTCGCCGAGCAGCATGAGCTAGAACCTGACCACTACCTGATATCCAGCGACTGCAACTGTACCAAACGAGACGAGGGTGCTCTTTTCGAGTTGCTCAAGCAGCGACTGGCACTTGATGGCTCACGGATACTGCACATAGGTGACAATCCATTGGGTGATGTTCAGCGCGCTCAGGAAAAAGGCTTACGATCCCTGCAGTACCACCCGCCGCAGGGTATCCACGCCCCAATCGCCGTTGAACAAGTCAGTGGGCAGCTCTGTGCCGGACTGATCCACTACGAGGCTTATCAGGGAAATACTGACGCCTGGTTCCGGCTTGGCTGGCAGTATGGAGGACCACTGCTGCACGGATTCCTAGACTGGATCCATGAGCAAGCCGTACTTGATCGCGTCGACCGGATCCTTTTCATCTCCCGCGACGGTTTCCTGCTGCAGCAAGTGCATCAGCGCTATCCACACAGCGAAGTGCCTGGGCTCTACCTGCGAGGATCAAGAGTAGCGTTCACGCTAGCGGCCCTAGATGAACGGAATTTCATGGAAAACGCGCCATTCCTATTATCCGGCGCAGACAATATTACCCTTCAGGATTTGTTCGACCGTATTGGCGTAGAGCTTCCTGATGCGACGCTCTTGGAAGACCTCGCCCTACAGCCAGACACACGCATACACGACGGTACTCGCCAGCACATTTCTCAGTTCCTGGTTGCCATGCGCCATCGCATCTTGCAAGCCGCTCGTCACACACGTCGAGGACTCCATCAACACTTGCTCGACCTCGGGCTGAACGACGGAATGCGCGTGGCGTTCGTCGATGTCGGATGGAGTGGCACAACACAGCACGCATTCGAGCGAGCAATCAACGGTCTGCTGTCAATAGAAGTGGAAGGCTACTACCTGGGACTCTCCGAACCAGCATCAGCGATACGGCGTAAAACAGGGCTGAACATCAAGGCAATGACCGACTCGGCAATGCTCGACAAAGCAAAACAGACTGAGCTCTACGAGAATCGCGCCGTCGCCGAGCTGCTGTTCTCCGCACCACACCCGACGACCATCGGCTACCGCACCGACCGAGGCGAGCTTAGGTTTGTGGAAGATGTCGAGCGAGGCGTGGACTACGACCTGAGCGCCATTGTGGAAACTGTCAATCAAGGCATCACTCACTACATTCAGGCCGCTGAGCAGGCAATACGCCCGCTGCAGGTAGCCGTAGATCGCTCTCTGCCGATGAACAACCTGCTACAACTGGTAGCTCATCCGACAGCAGAACAAGTCGCACTCATTGGCGAACTCTATAACTGGGACGCATGGGCAAGCACCGAAAACTACCGAATTTACTTTGCTGGCCGCCCCCCGCTGAAATCTCGCCTGTATTCCAAGCCTGACCTATGGCCCGCGGGCTGGCGAGTCGCACAGAAAGCCTCAAACGCCGCGAGTAAGGGTGTAAGGATGCAATCCCTGCAAGAGGCCCACAACCGTTAACCGCCAGGCGCCTCATCATGAATGGGCGCCTCTGCGATAGAGCAAACCTGGGCTGCCGAACCCATCAAGATCAGGTTGGGTCCATAGCGACAAGAAAGGGGCCGATACATGTACAAAGAAGCCGTGCAGGGAATGGGCGACTGCCAGGGTCCTGTTTTGGATATCGAAAAAGCAGCGACAGACCGCGTAACGGTCCTAGTGGGCACCTACAACGGTGAACGCTTCTTGGATGAGCAGCTGCAATCAATCATCCATCAGAGCCACGATAATTGGCAGATCATCGCCTCCGACGACGGCTCAACCGACGGCACACCGGTTTTATTGAAACGTTACCAGCAACTGCTCGGCGAAGAACGTCTGCGCATTATCCAAGGCCCTCGAAAGGGCTTTGCCGCGAACTTCATGGCATTAGCGAATGTCCCGAGGACCGACGCCGACTACTTTGCTTTTAGTGACCAAGATGACGTCTGGCATCCTGACCACCTTCAGCGTGCCCTGAAGTGGATGCAGTCGATAGACGGAGACATTCCCGCTCTATATTGCGGGCGAACCCGTCTTGTACAGGATGACGGTCAACCATTTGGTATCTCGCCGCTTTTCTGCCGCCCCCCATCGTTTGCCAATGCCCTCGTTCAAAGCCTGGCCGGGGGAAACACCATGGTTTTTAACCGCAGTGCCCAGCGGTTACTGGCCCGCACCCGAGAGCTACCGATTGTGTCTCATGACTGGTGGCTTTACATGCTGGTCAGCGGCGCGCAGGGCCGCATCCACTACAGCGAAACCCCCACTGTCGACTACCGCCAACATGGTGGCAACCTGATCGGCGCCAACTCCAGCCTCAAAGATCGTCTTTATCGAATTCGCCGGATGTTCGCAGGGCATTTTCAGGATTGGAATGACATCAATCTGGCGGCCTTGAGCCAATGTCAGGAGCTGCTAAGCGAAGACAATCAACAGATTCTGCATACCTTTGTAAATGCTCGTCGCGGCGGGATACTGACCCGCTTGCAAGGCTTGGCCAACGCAGGACTTTATAGACAGACAACACCTGGCAACCTGGCATTGGTACTAGCAGCCATCCTCGGAAAACTTTAAACCTCGGGAAAGAACCATGGAATCACAGCAAACCGCTCGCAATTTGGTCTGGCAGGCAACGCAGGTCAAGGAGGACCAGCGTCGTACCCTGCTCAGGCAAAGCCCGGTCACGATGTGGATGACAGGGTTGAGCGGATCAGGCAAATCGACCCTGGCTTTCGCTCTTGAAAAGAGGCTCGTTGAAAGTGGACACGCCTGCTTCGTATTGGACGGTGACAATGTACGTCACGGCCTGAACCGTGACCTTGGCTTTTCTCCTGAGGCACGAACCGAGAACATCAGGCGTATCGCGGAAGTCGCCAAGCTCATGAATACCGCCGGTCTCATCGTGATTACTTCCTTCATCTCTCCCTACCGTGAAGACCGTGCAATGGCCCGCGAAATCATCGGCGACGAGGCGTTTCGCGAAATCCACATCAGCACCTCGTTGAAACACTGCGAGGAACGCGACCCCAAAGGCCTTTATTCAAAAGCCAGATCAGGGCTAATAAAAGAATTCACTGGAATCTCCGCGCCCTATGAAGAACCCAGTCAAGCGAGCCTCAGCCTCGATACCTCTCTGTGCTCGGTGGAGCTCAGCACCGAGCGCATGTTTGCCTTGATCAAGCCGTTTCTACTTCGAGGTTGACCCTGTGAAAACTTGATTTTCAGGTCAATCACCAAAACAGATCAATTCAAAACTGTACCGTTCGAAAAACCAGAATTAACGGGTTGCACCCAGTTAAAAATCTCGCGCAAATCGGTTGCACCCAGTTTTTCAACTTATGACCGGTACAGAACTACCGATTCCTGACCGAACAGTTACAAAGCAACCTATCTAATAGCACAACAATTTCATCCAGCTGTGACTACTGGCTCACCTCTCCGCTCGGGATAATTTGCTCATCGAAAGCAAACACCAGACCCGCCACAAGCGGAAGGATGATCGCCATGGAACGTACCCTCAGTTCCGCCCTGCTTCAAACTCAAAGCGTTGCCAGCGACAAATCGGCCTGGCCGCTCCGTGTGATTGCCACCCTTACGCTGTGGCAGCGCCGCATCGTCAGCCGTCGTCAACTGGCTCGACTGGATGCCCGCCTGCTCGCTGACGCCGGCATCACCGAAAATCAGCGCTACGTCGAACTGCAGAAGCCGTTCTGGCGCTAACACCCTGCTTTGCTCCATCCCTAATCAGGGATCTTCTGAAAGCTCCATCGTCTCTGCTGCGGTGGGGCTTTCGTTTTATCTGCAACAGTCACGGCCCAATCGAGCAGTACAGTTGCCATAGAACGCCCACTGCGTCCGCACAATTCTCCCCGCTTGTATCTGCTCGTCCATGAGCACTTGCGAGACCCTATAGCGCCACCCTTGTCTGTCGACGGGAGAACGCCATGGATCGCACGCACCGCCCCCTCTCTCTACCTGTCCGCACAACGTCCTGAACTGGCTTGGGCTTTATTCGACCCTGCGTCAATGGCAACGCAACCGACGCACTCGCCAACAACTCGCGCAGCTCAACGATCAGCAACTGGCCGATGCTGGTATCACTGCCGCCCAGCGACTGCAGGAGCTGGCCAAACCTTTCTGGCGCTGAGCCAGCAATGGAGTCGCACGGTACGTTGGGCTAAGCTTTGGACGCGGGCAGAACAGCGACCCGCTCATCGGAGTTATCCCAATGCACCTGAAAAAATCCCTTATCGCAGCCCTGCTATCGCTCGGGCTGGCAGGCACCGCCTGCGCCAGCAGCCTGGTTGCGACGACCGACACCCTGGGCGGAGCCCTGGCCGGCACTGTCGAGGGCACCTCGGACGCGACCAGCTCGTTGCGTGACATGAAACAGCTGCGCGCGGCCCGCGATGATGCCGCCAGCTTCGTCGCCAGTGACGGCTCCATTCGCAGCGCCCGGCTCGAAGCAGCCCTGTTGCTGCTTCGTAGTCACAGCGCCGAACTGGCCAAGGCCAATGACCTCGCACTGGCCCAGGCCATCCTCAGCTTGTGAAAACTTTGTACACGTCTAGCGAACGGCTCGCTGCTGACCGCTGAAGCTGCGCCCCGTAAACTTCGCCCACTTGCCTAGGCGCGGGGAACCGCGCCGGCCGGCCTGCGTCAAATCGTCCGTTCTGCCGTTCTCGGAGCTACTCATCATGCGTCGTTCATTCGCCATCGCCGTCACCGCCTGCGCCCTGTTCAGCGGTATCGTTCAGGCGCAAACCGTGGTCGCCACCAGTAACATCGTGGTGCGCGCCCTGGATCGCAGCATCAACTTCACATCCGACACCACCACTTCGCTGCGCGACATGAAAGCTGTGGTTCAGGCTCGTGACGACGCCGCCAGCTTCGTCGCCAGCGCCGGGGAGATTCGTGGCGCGCAACTGGAAGCCGCGTTGCTGACCATTCGCCAGCAACTGCCCGAAGCGCAGACCGCCAGCGACCTGCAACTGGCCGAAGCCATTCTCGCTCTGTGACCCACCTTCTCGCCTGGTGCTGCGGCGCGCTGCTGGCTTTGGCCGCTGGCGTCGCCCAGGCGCAGTTGCGTCTGACGCTGGAGGACGGCGCTCTCGACACCGCGCAGCACCAGGCGAGCCAATCCCTGCTGGACGAGGCGATGGCTGCATTGCCACCGCGCCTCATCCAGCATCTGGATCGCGAGGTGAAGGTCAGTTGGCGCACCGGCCTGCCCTCGGAGGTCTACGGCCAGGTCGGGCGCTTCAGCGGCATCGAACTGAATGCAGAGCTGCTGCCGAGGTTGGTCGACGGCTCGGCGGCAGAAACCCGTACCGGTCGCCCGCACGGCACCGAGCGCCAGGAACTGCTGGCCACCCTGCTGCATGAGTTGACCCATCTCTACGACCGCGCTCGCCTATGGCCCGCAGCCGAGCACCGCCACATCAGCCAATGCCGACAACGCGTCAGCTCGATGGGCCTGGTCGGGTTGCCTGAAGATTGCCGCGGCCAGAGCGAGCGACGCTTCACCCTAAGTGACGATCCACGTCTACTCGACCTGGCCGGCTGGCAGCAACGCGTCGGACAGCGCGGTGCGCGCGATCTGGACAACGGTCAGGTTGCGCGTAGCCCGGATAGCTACGAACTGACCAATCCGCTGGAGTTCGTCGCGGTCAACCTCGAATACTTTCTGCTCGACCCCAGCTATGCCTGCCGCCGGCCTTCGCTGGCGCGCTACTTGCGCGAGCACTTCGACTGGGCGCCGCCCAGCGAGCCCTGCACCAGCGACTACCCCTACCTCAATGCCGGTCGTGACTTTGCCGTTCAGCCCCTGGGCCGACTCGACCCGGAGCGCGTATATGAAGTCGATTACCTGCTCGCCGAGGCCAACGATGCCTGGATGAGCCGCTGGGGTCACAGCATGCTGCGCCTGGTGGTCTGCGCACCGGGCCGTCCGCGCGGTCCGGACTGCCGTCTGGATCTCGACCATCATCTGGTGCTCTCCTACCGTGCCTTCGTCGGCGACCTGCAACTATCGAGCTGGGACGGGTTGACCGGGGTCTACCCCTCACGCCTGTTCGTCCTGCCGCTGGAGCAGGTGATCGACGAATACACCAAGGTCGAGCTGCGCAGCCTGGCCTCGGTGCCGCTGCGCCTGTCGCGTGACGAGGTCGAACAGCTGGTGGTACGCGCGGCCGAGCAGCACTGGAGCTATGACGGCGACTACTACTTCGTCTCCAACAACTGCGCGGTGGAAACCCTCAAGCTGCTGCGCAGCGGCACCGCCAACCCGCGCCTGCAGGCGCTGGACAGCATCCTGCCCAATGGCCTGCTGGAACTGATGGATGCTCGTGGCCTGGCCGATACCACCGTGCTCGACGATCCGCGAGAGGCACTGCGCCTGGGCTATCGCTTCGACTCCTTCCGCGAACGCTACCAGGCGATGTTCCGTGTCCTGCGCGAGCGCCTGCCGATCACCCAGGACAGCGTCGAGACCTGGCTGGAACAGCCAGCACAGATTCGCAACCAGTGGTTCGCCAAGGCCGATCTACGCGCTAGCGCTGCCCTGCTGTTGCTGGAACAGGCCGCGCTGCGCCGGCAATTGCTATTGGCCCAGGACGAACTCAAGCGCCGCTACCTCACCGGCCGCGCCGCCGGTGATCCGAGCCTGAACAAGGCCGGCGCCGCGCTCGAACAGATCCTTGCCAACAGCGGCTTCCTCAGCCGCCCGGCGGAATTGCTCGATGGCGGTTACGGTCTACCGCAAGGCAGCGAATGGCAGGGGCTGGAAGATCGCAGCCGCGAGCGGCAGCAGCAACTGCGTCAACTTAGCGACGAGCTCGATGGCGAAGTGCGCAACCTGCTGCAACCTGAGCGCCTGACCGAGCTGGAAGCCAACGAGGCGAATCTGGTTGCGCTGGGCGAACACCTGCGCGCGCTGCACAAGGCCAGTGGCGGCCTGCAGTTGCCCTAGCTCTTGAGTAGCCCGGCTGAAACCCGGGAAGTCATCCTGCGCTGTCCGCGGATTGCATCCAGGCTACGGAATGATCTCTTCGTTCTCTTCCGGCAACTGCGGATCGACCGTCAACCACGGCAGCCGGCTGCTCACCCAGATATGCCGACCCGCCGGAGCCTGATGCGACTCGTCCAAGGTAGCCACCGTCACGTCCAGCGTATCCGGGCTGAGCGAGGTGAACAGCGCCAGGTGTGCGCCGCAGTCCGTACAGAAATAACGCGTGCAACTGGCCGATGAGGCGAAAGCCTTCGGTGTACCGCACAGCCAACGAAATGCCTGGCGCGGCACCGTGACCCAGGTGGTGAGGATGCCGCCACTGCTGCGCCGGCAGACCGAACAATGACAGTGGGCGATATCCTCCAGCGGCGCATCGATCCGATAACGCAGTGCGCCGCACTGGCAGCCGCCCTGATGCTCTGCCTTCATCCTGCCTCCGCCTTGCATTGCCCCGCGCCGCTGACCAAGATAGGCGCTCACCACCACCGGGGGTTCCCGTGATCGACCTGTTGCTGGCCTTGTGGCCGCTGTTCGCCATGATAGTCGCCGGCTACTGGCTGCGCCTGCGCGAGTTCCCGAGCGAGGCTTTCTGGCCGGGCGCCGAACGCCTCAACTACTTCATCCTGTTCCCTGCGCTGTTGTTCTCCAGCCTGGCCCGTGCGCCGCTGAACAACCCGGCGCTGCCGCGCCTGGCACTGGCTGTGCTGCTCGGTCTGGGTATCGCCTGGCTGGCGCTGCTGCTGGTACGTCGCCTGCGTGGCTGGCCAGCGGGGCGTTTTGGCGCATTCACTCAAGGCATTCTGCGCTTCAACACCTACCTGGGCCTGGCTGCGGTCGGCAGCCTGTTCGGCCAGGAAGGCCTGACGCTCGCTGCCCTGATGCTGGCCCTGATGGTGCCGACGGTGAATGTGCTGTCGGTGTGGTCGCTCACCGCCGAGCGCGGCGTCAGTGCGCGCAGCCTGCTGCTGCCGATCATCAAGAATCCGCTGATCCTCGCCTGCCTCGGCGGTGCGCTGTTCAACCTCACGGGCATCGGCCTGCCTGGTGGCACCGACCGCCTGCTCAGCCTGCTCGCCGCCGCCAGCTTGCCTTTGGGCCTGCTCTGCGTCGGTGCGGCACTCAAGCCGGAACAGCTGGGCGGAGAAATTCCTGCACTGACCTGGAACAGCGCCCTGCGCCTGCTGGCGATGCCGCTGCTGGCCTGGGGCGTAGCCTGGACGCTGGCGCTGCCGGCCATGGAGACTGCGGTTCTGGTGCTGTTCTTCGCCCTGCCCACGGCCCCTACCGCCTACGTGCTGACCCGCCAGCTCGGCGGCGACAGCCAGTTGATGGCCGGCATCATCACCCTGCAGACGCTGCTGGCCGCAGGCAGCCTGGTGGCGATCATGATGTTGCTGGCCTGACGGACCGGTGAGGCGCTACTCCACGTAGCGCTCGATCAACTGCTGATAGTCACCGCTCGCCTTGAGCGCTTCGAGCCCGCGATTGAAGCGCTCGATCAGTTCGGCCGCACGCGGATGTTGTCGTGACACGATGAAGTGCAGCGTATTGCTGTGGAACGCTGTCTGCGAACGATGGAACGCACTCGGCTCAGCGCCGGTTGCGCGCAAGGCGCTGTTACCCAGATGGCGATCAGCGATGAACAGATCGTCACGCTGCAACAGCAACAACCGCGCACACTCCTGCAACCCAAGCGGGGAATGACGAAGCAGTATCCCCTCGTCGATCAGTTGCTGGATCATCGCCGCCGGCTGCCAGCCCAGTGGATAACAAAGCCGGCGCCCGGTCATGCTCGGCAGATCATCGAGTTCGATACGGTCACCCGCGCGACTGAAGAGAAACTGTTCGGACAAGTAGATGGGCGCCGAGTAGAGAAACTCCGCTTCGCGCTCGGCCGAGCGAACGTAGGGAAAGGTGGCATCGTATTCAACGCGCCTGGCCTTCAGGTAGCCGCGGTTCCAGGGTAGCCAGTCGAGCGTCATCGCCATGCCCTGCTCGGCCAGCGCCGCACGCACCACCTGGGTAAGCATGCCCTGACCGGGCAGTGCGGTACCGGTGAACGGCGCATAGTCATCGCCCGTGGCCAGATGCAGCACATCGGCGCGCACCGAGGCGCACAGCAACAGGCCCAGCAGAGCCACTCCCCAAAATCCCACCCTCACTCTCCAATCACCGGCGTGCAATCGCCTTCCCGCCCCTGAACATTGACTCTTGCTCCCATGAGCGAAGCTGTCCAGTGCGATACACCACAGGGCGACCATTTGCCCCGATCTCTTGATGCGGAACAACAGGATTGGCAGGACGCCGGCTATCCTTGCTGCACCACGAACCGACTGCGACACGCCGATGAACGACACCAGCGCCAACGACCAGCCCGATGTTTTCCCCTACCTGCAGCTGATGCATCAACATGCCGGCTCGGACCTGTTCTTCAGCGTCGGCGCGCCGCCGCACATGAAGGTCGAAGGTCATAGCCAGCCCGTCGGCCAGCGCATCATGAAGGCCGGCGAGGTGCAGCAGCTGGCCTATCAACTGATGACGCAGAAGCAGATCGCCGAGTTCGAACGCGACCTGGAGATGAACCTGGCCGTCAGCCTGCAGGGCGCCGGACGCTATCGGGTCAACGTCTATTACCAGCGCGGCGAAGTGGCCATGGTGGTGCGCCTGATCAAGAGCGAGATCCCTGGTTTCGAGGCGCTCGGTCTACCCAAGCTGCTGGAGAAACTGGCCATGCAGGACCGCGGGCTGATCCTGGTCACCGGCGCAGCCGGCTCGGGCAAGTCCACCACCCTGGCGGCGATGCTGGATTTTCGCAATCGCCACAAGAGCGGGCATATCGTCTGCATCGAAGACCCCATCGAGTTTCTCCACAGCCATCAGCGCTCGATCATCGACCAGCGTGAAGTCGGCCTCGATACCCACAGCTTCGATGACGCACTGCGCAACGTGCTGCGTGAGGCGCCGGACGTGATCATGCTCGGCGAAATCCGCGACGCCGCCACCATGCAGCACGCCCTGCACTACGCCGAAACAGGCCATTTATGCGTTGCCACCCTGCATGCCACCAGCAGCAGCCACGCCATCGAACGCATCGCCCGCTTCTTCCCCGACGACGCTCGCAAACAGGTACTGGCCGACGTGGCGCACAACCTGCTCGCGGTGATCGGCCAACGCCTGGTGCCTGGCATCGAGCAGAAGCGCGTGGCGGCGATTGAGCTGATGCTCGGCACGCCCTATATCCGCGATCTGGTCCAGCGCGACGAACTGGATGAACTGCGCGAGGCCATCGCACGAGCCGCCGAGCAGGGTTTGCAGACCTTCGACCAGCATCTGTTCGCCCTACTCGAAGCCGGACGCATCAGCCTGGCCGAAGCGCTCAAGTTTGCCGACTCGCGTACCGACATCAGCCTCAAGTTCAAACTCGAGCGCGGTTTCTCCGCCGACGACGCCGAACTCAAGGTGCTGCGCGACGGTTGACTGGCTTTCTGAATGATTTCGGCCGATGCTCATCTATACAGGCCGAAACCATAACCTCTAATCGGCCGTCTTTCAGGGGGCCGATTTATGCTGACCCTGCTGCATTTGCTGTCAGCCATTGCCCTGTTGGTTTGGGGCACACACATCGTACGTACCGGCATCCTGCGCGTGTTTGGTTCACAACTGCGCAAGGTGCTCAGCCACAACATCAGTCGCCGGCCGCTGGCGTTCGTCGCCGGCATCGGCGTCACCGCGCTGGTGCAGAGCAGCAACGCCACCGCGCTGCTGGTCACCTCCTTCGTCGCTCAGGGCCTGATGGCACTGGCGCCGGGTCTGGCGATCATGCTCGGTGCCGACGTCGGCACCGCGCTGATGGCACGCGTGCTGACCCTCGATCTGAGCTGGCTCAGCCCGCTGCTGATTTTTCTCGGGGTGATCTTCTTTCTCTCGCGACGGCAGACCCGAGCGGGGCAACTCGGCCGCGTGGCCATCGGCCTCGGGCTGATGCTGCTGGCGTTGGAATTGATCGTTGCCGCCGCCACGCCGATCACCGAGGCACGTGGCATTCGCGTGCTGTTCGCATCGTTGACCGGCGACCTGCTGCTCGATGCCCTGGTCGGCGCGATGTTCGCCCTGCTCACCTATTCCAGCCTGGCAGCGGTGTTGCTCACCGCGACCCTGGCTGGCGCTGGGCTGATCAGCCTGCCGGTGGCCATCGGCCTGGTGATTGGCGCCAATATCGGCAGCGGCCTGCTGGCCTTTCTTACCAGCAGCTTGCAGAACCCGGCCGGGCGCCGCGTGGCGCTGGGCAGCCTGATCTACAAGCTGATCGGGCTGCTGCTGGTCCTGCCCTTGCTGCAGCCACTGGCCCATTGGCTGGACAGCCTGAATTGGCGCCCGGCGGAGCTAGTGATCTTTTTCCACCTCCTCTACAACAGCCTGCGCGCGGTGCTGATGTTGCCGAGCGTCGGGCTGATGGCACGCTTCTGCAACTGGCTGCTGCCGGACCGAGCGGACGACAGCGGCATCGCCCGGCCACGCCACCTCGACCCAACGGCGTTGGCCACGCCGAGCCTGGCGCTGGCCAACGCCGTGCGTGAAACCCTGCGCGTGGGCGACAAGATCGAGGCCATGCTCAGCCGTCTGCTACCGGTGCTGGAGCAGAACCAGCCAGCACTGAACAAGGAGCTGCGCAGCCTCAATGACGATGTCGCCAGCCTGTGCCGGGCGGTCAAGTTGTACCTTGCGCAAATCCCCCGTGAGGCCCTGAGCGAGCACGAAAGCCGGCGCTGGGCAGAGATTCTCGAGCTGGCGGTCAACCTCGAGCAGGCTGGCGATCTGATCGAGCGCATGCTCGGCAAGATCCAGAACGAGAAGACCGCGCAACGCCGGGCCTTCTCCGAAAAGGGGCTGGAGGAGCTCACCAGCCTGCACGGACAACTGATGGCCAACCTGCGCCTGGGGCTGAACGTGTTCCTCAGCGCCGACCACGCCAGCGCCAGCCAGCTGCTGCGGGAGAAGCGCCGCTTCCGCGCGCAGGAGCGACGCCTGGCCCATGCGCATATCGGCCGTCTGCAGCGTCAAGTGGTGCAGAGCATCGAAACCAGCTCCCTGCACCTGGAGCTGATCGCCGACATGAAGCGACTCAACTCGCTGTTCTGCGCCAGCGCCTACGTGGTGCTCGAGGGCGGCGAAACCGGCGCCCTCAAGCTCGAAGGCGGCGAGTGACTCAGTCGGCGCCGGTCACGCGCTCGGGCTCGGCCGGCTCGACGCCGCGCCAGGCGTACCAGGCGAAGAACAGCGCCATCAGCAGATAACCGTGGACGAAGTCTGGCGCGGCATACCACGCCAGCTTCGGCGCGTGCATCAGGCCAACGAAGGCCATGGCCGCCGCCACCAGGGCGAAGGTGGTGGCCTGGCGGAACTGGCGATCGATCACCGCCACGCACATCGCGCCCAGCAGGATGGCGCTGAACATGGCGCCCTGCCCCAGCGCGCCGATGGCGCTGGAAATGCCCTCGACCACTTCGGGTGCGCCACGGTTGAAGCGCGTCGCCAGGTAGTTGGCGAAGTACGGCAGCATCGCCAGCGCCACGGCCGGGTAGTAACGGGCGTGGTTGCTGTTGAACGCGGTGGCGATCATCGACATGCCGACGAACACCAGGATCGGCGCCACCACCGATACCGGAATCAGCGCGGCGATGAAGGCGATCAGACCGAACATGGTCGCCAGGCCGTACACCGCGCCATTGAGCAGGCTATAACCACGCCCGGCGCCCATCCACTTCGAACCCACGGTGGCGATGTAAACGGTGGTCGGGAACACGCCGCCGAACAGCGCCCCGAGCGAGGTACCGAGCCCATCCACGGCCTGGCATTCGCGCACGCTGTAGCTGTCACCGGCGGCGCTCATGGCCTCGACGTTGTTCATGGTCTCGATGGCGTTGTACAGGGTGATCGGCAGGATCACCGTCATCAGCGCCAGCAGGCTGGTGAACAGCAGGCCCAGACCTTCGTACCAGGCCAGGTTGGGCAGTAGCGGGTAGAAACCCAGGTGGGTGAAGGCATCGCTGAACTTGCCGCCGTCAGCCGCGCCGATCAGGTAGGCCAGCGCGGTGCCGACGACGATGGCGAACAGCGAGGCAGGCAGGCGGAACGGCATGCTCACCCGCGCCACCAGGCCGACGATGGTAATGGCCAGTACGAGCAGGCCGATCACCGGAATTTCCAGGGTCTTGAACAGCATTTCCCCAGCGATGAAGGTCAGTGCCACCCCGGCCACCGCGCCGAGCATGGCCGCACGCGGCAGATGACGCTGCACCCAGTTGCCGATCAGGCTGATGGCAGCCTCGATCAGGCCACTGATGAAGCACGCAGCCACCGCTACCTTCCAGGCCAGCTCGGCATCGCCGGTAAGGTTTTTCGCCGGCAACAGCACGCCGAACAGGAAGACGAACATCACCGGTGTACTGATGCCGTAAGACAGCGCCGTCACGTCGGCACGGTTCTCCTTGCGCGCCAGTCGCGCGGCACTAAAGGCGTAGTAGAAGTTGCCGGCCATCACCGCCACCGCCGCGCCTGGCAACACCTGACCGAACACGATCTCGGCGGGAAAACCCATGCCCAGCATGCTGATGGCGATGATCACGAAGTTGGCGATGTTGTTCTGGAACAGGGCGAAAAAGGCGTCGGTGTCTTCCTTCTTGTACCAGGGATAGTGCACGCGTGGCGTCGACATGGCTGGCTGAGTCCTTGTTGTCTGAATGGTCAGGTCGGCGAGTCTAGCAACCCGTTGCCAGGGCATAAACGAACAAGGCAGCCGAAGCTGCCTTGTTGGAGGTCGAGACGCGCGCTATGTAAGCTGCGCGACCAGACGACGGCGCTGCAGCAGCACAACGAGACCGAACAGCAGGAAGCCTGGAATCCACATCAGCTCTTTCAGCCAGCGGTCGGTCGGTGCCCGCACGCTGAGGATCTGCTGGTCGAACTCGAGGCCTGCATCGGCTGCAATACTGCCGAAGGTGACGCTGTCCACCAGCACCTTGTCGCCTTCCTCGTAGAGGTTCAGGCCGAGCTTCTCCAGGCGTGCCTGGCCCGAAGCGCCGTCCGGCACCGGCAGCAGCACGGTGAACTCACGCGGGTCGCCCACGGCGTTCTCGCCAAGAATGCGCAGGCGCAGCGAGCTGCCGTCCTCTACCCCATCGAGCGCTTGCGCCAGCTCGGCCGGCGGCACCTCCTGATAGGGATCGTGCAGCATGTCCATCCAGAAGCCGGGACGGAACAGGGTGAACGCCACCAACAGCAGCAGCACGCTCTCGTACAGGCGGCTGCGCACCAAGAAGAAACCCTGGGTGCCGGCAGCGAATATCAACATGGCGACGGTCGCCACGATGAAGATCAGCACACCATGCCAGAAGTCCACGTCGATCAGCAGCAGGTCGGTGTTGAAGATGAACAGGAACGGCAGCGCGGCGGTGCGCAGGCTGTAGAAGAACGCCACGATACCGGTCTTGATCGGGTCGCCTTTGGACACCGCAGCCGCGGCGAACGAGGCCAACCCCACCGGCGGGGTCACGTCGGCCATGATGCCGAAGTAGAAGACGAACAGGTGCACCGCGATCAGCGGCACGATCAAGCCGTTCTGCTGCCCCAGCGCCACCACCACCGGCGCCAACAGACTGGACACCACGATGTAGTTGGCAGTGGTCGGCAGGCCCATGCCGAGGATCAGGCTGAACACTGCCACCAGGATCAGCATCAGCAGCAGGTTGCCCATCGACAGCAGCTCGACCAGGTCGGCCAACACCAGGCCAACGCCGGTCTGCGAAACCGCACCGACGATGACGCCGGCCGCCGCGGTGGCGATACCGATGCCGATCATGTTGCGGGCACCAGCGATCAGGCCTTCGCGCAAGTCGACCACGCCATCGATGAAGGTGCCGTGGTCATGGCTGCCATCGCGGCGCATCCAGCTCAGCAGCGGGCGCTGGGTGAGCAGGATGATGATCAGCATCACGCTGCCCCAGAAGGCCGACAAGCCGGGGGACAGACGCTCGATCATCAGGCACCAGACCAGCACCACCACCGGCAGCAGGAAATGCAGGCCCGAGAGCAGCACCGCGCGGGTCTGCGGCAGTTCTTCCAACGGCGCATTGGGGTCTTCCGGCGGCAGTACCGGCACACTGGCGGCGACTTTCAGCAGCGCCAGGTAGACCACCGCGAGCAGAACGCCGATCACCGGCAGGGCATATTCGCCGAGCGCCGGCTTGAGCCAGCCGAGGCCGTAGTAGACCGCCAGCGACAAGCCGCTGATCAGCGCTGCACCGAAGGCGAAGCCGGTCAGGCGACGCAGCCAGGGCTTGGGCTGATGGCCGCCAATGGGTTGCAGGCCGAGCTTCAGAGCCTCGAGATGGACGATGTAGAGCAGCGCGATGTAGGAAATCGCGGCAGGCAGGAAGGCATGCTTGATGATCTCGACATAGGGCATGCCGATGTATTCGACCATCAGGAAGGCCGCAGCCCCCATTACCGGCGGCATGATCTGGCCGTTGACCGAGGAGGCCACTTCGACCGCGCCGGCCTTCTCCGAGGAGAAGCCGGTGCGCTTCATCATCGGAATGGTGAAGGTGCCGGTAGTCACCACGTTGGCAATCGACGAGCCGGAGATCATCCCGGTCAGGCCGGAAGCCAGCACCGCTGCCTTGGCCGGGCCACCACGGAAGTGGCCGAGCAGGCTGAACGCCAGCTGGATGAAGTAATGGCCAGCGCCGGCTCGCTCGAGCAACGCGCCGAACAATACGAAGAGGAACACGAAGCTGGTGGATACGCCCAGGGCGATACCGAACACGCCCTCGGTGGTAATCCACTGGTGGTTGGCCAGCGCGTTGAAGCTGACCCCGCGATGCGCCAGCAGGCCAGGCATGTAGGGGCCGGCCAGACTGTAGACGAGAAACACCAGGGCGATGATCGCCAGGGGTGGGCCAAGTGCACGGCGCGTGGCTTCCAGCAGCAGCGGGATACCGATGCAGGCAGTGACCAGGTCGCCCGTGGTCAGGCTGCCAGGACGCAGGGCAAGCTGCTGGTAGAAGATGAACAGATAGGCGGCACTGGCAGCGGCGACCAGGCCAAGGGCGATGTCCAGCAGCGGCACGCGATCACGTGGCGACCTCTTGAATGCCGGATAGGCGAGGAAAGCCAACAGCAAGGCGAACGCCAGGTGAATGGCGCGGGTCTGGGTATCGTTGAGTACACCAACGCCGAAGATGAACGGCAGTGGCGAGGCGATCCACAACTGGAACAGCGACCAGAGCAAGGCAAGGCCGGTGATCACCTGGGCCATCGGGCCGACGGGCATGCGCGCGCCGACATCCTGGGCAATCAGTTCCTCGGTGGATAGTTTGTTTTCGGCCATAGGGTAGTACACCTACGTTGTCATTCTGATAAAAACGGCGAGCCCCTCGTTGACGGAGGGGCTCGGTTTTTGACCCTTTGAAAGGATCTCTGAGCACGCAGTTTACCTATACCAGCTCAACTGCGCCCGCTATCGAAGAGTTTAGAGCCCAGCCTGAGACTCTCCACCCCGGCTAGAGCCAGCCTTTTTCCTTGTAGAAACGTAGTGCCCCTTCATGTATCGGAGCCGTTAGCCCCGCTTTGATCATGTCCTCAGCCTGCAGGTCGGCAAACGCCGGATGCAGGCGTTTGAAGCGCTCCAGGTTATCGAATACCGACTTGACCAACTGGTAGACGACCTCGGGATCGGTCTTGGCCGAAGTGGCCAGCACCGCTTTACCGCCGATGGATGGGACGGGCTGCTCAACACCAGGATAGACACCCGCCGGGATATCCGCCTTGGTGAAGTAGCTGGCCTGTGCCAGGAGCTTGTCGATATCAGGGCCGCTGACCGGGATCAGGCGGGTCTCGACGGTAGCCATGGCCTCCTGGATGGCACCACTCGGATGGCCGACCACATAGGTGATGGCATCCAGGTTGTTGTCCCCCAGTGCAGCCGCCATCTCGGCAGGCTTGAGTTCAGCGGCGAGGGCGAAGTCGGACTTGCTCCAGCCGCTGGCCTGGATCACCTCATCGAAGGTATCGCGACTGCCAGAGCCCGGTACGCCGATATTCACGCGCTTGCCCTTGAGGTCGGCGAAGGTCTCGATACCGCTGTCTGCACGGGCGACCACGCTGAGGATTTCGCTCTGCAGGGAGAAGACCACGCGCAGATCTTCGACAGCGCCATCCTGGTCGAAAGGCGCTTGGCCCGAGAGCGCCTTGTTCTGATGATCGGACTGAATGAACCCGAAGTCGTAGTCGCCGCTCTTGATCGAGGCAATGTTGCTGACGCTGCCAGCCGAAGACGGCGCGTTGCACTTGATGCCGTGCTCGGCGCCACTGCGATTGAGGAACCGACAGATCGACTGTCCGGCCGTGTAATAAACCCCCGTCTGCCCACCGGTGCCGATAGTCACGTAGCGCTCCTGAGCGACTAGGGGACTGCTCAGCAAGGTGCTGCCGATGACACATGCCAGGAAACCCATGATTCGATGCTGCTGCATATCAACGTCCTCGTGTTGTTGTTTTTTCGAACGGTGGATGGGCCGTCGTCACCAGCGCCATCGGTACAACCATTGCGGCCGTCAAGCCGCCTTACGTACTGCAATGACCATGATCTCGACCAGAACATCGGCAGAAGCCAGGCGTGCCTCGACCGTGGCCCGGGCAGGCGCGCAGCCGGCTGGCAGCCACTCACTCCAGACCGCATTCATGGCGGCAAAGTCCTTCTCGATGTCTTTCAGCCAGATCTGCGCGCTGAGCATGTGACTTCGATCCGATCCCGCCTCGGTCAGCAGCGCGTCGATCTTTTCCAGCACCTGGGCGGTCTGCCCAGCTACATCCTGGCTGCGGTCGCTCGGCACCTGGCCAGAGAGGAACACCAGATCGGAGAAGATCGTCGCGCCAGAAAGGCGGTCGTTGGCCTGAATACGTTGCACGGACATGGCAAACTCCTGCTGTTGTGAGTGTTCGGGGGTTCTCAGGATGCCAACTGCATACCATCGAGAGCGATCGCCGGTTGTTGCTGGCCTATCAGTTGCGCCAGCACCTCGGCGCTGCCGCATGCCAGGGTGAAGCCCAGGCTGCCATGGCCGACGTTCAGCCAGAGATTACCGATGCCGCAGGCTCCCAACAGTGGCGTGCCCTCCGGTGTCGCCGGGCGCATTCCCGCCCAGGTCTCGGCAGCCGCGTAATCGCCCGCGCGAGGAAAGCTGGCCTGGGCAAGCTGTCTCAATTCAGCCAGCCGATCAGGGTCTGGCGTGGCATCCCAACTGCCGATATCGACCATTGCAGCAACCCGCAAACGCTCGCCCAGGCGGGCGTAGACCACCTTGTGGTCGTAATCGGTGACATTGGTCTCCGGGCCCGCTGCGCGGTCGGCCAGCGGCAAGGTGAGGCTGTAGCCCTTGAGCGGGTATATCGGCAGTCGCAACCCCAGCGGGCGGAGCAATGCCACGCTGCCGACACCTGCCGCGACCACCACATGATCGACCTCCAGCTCCCCGTCATGCAGCGCCACGGCCCTCACCCTGCCGTGCTCAAGGGGTATCGCAGTGACCCGCCGCCCGGCATGCAGGCGGAACGACGGATTGCTGCGCAGCTTGCGCAGCAGCTGTCGGCAAAACTGATGACAATCACCGACCTCGTCACCGGCCGCGAAGACACCGCCCTGGATTCGGCCGGCCAGCCCTTCGAGGGCAGGCTCCAGCTCAAGGCATTGATCAGCGTCGAGCAGGCGTTGATGCGCCGATTCACCGACTGCGCTGCGCGCCTTGTTCCAGCTCGCAGCGTTGCGGTAGATCACCAACTTGCCATTGGCGCGCCAGGAGAAATCATCCAGCGCCTCCTGCTCGCGCCAACCCTGCAATACCGACTGGCTGTACAAGGCCAGGCGCAGCAGGTGCGCGCCATTGCGCTGGTTCACCGAGCGGCGGCAAGCCAGCAGAAAGCGCAAACACCATTGCCACTGGTGCGGGCTCAGGCTGGGGCGAAAACGCAGCGGGGCATTCCCCTGCAGCATCCACGACAGCGCCTGCAGCGGCACACCGGCATCGGCCAAGGGTGAGACATAGCGATAACTGAGCTGACCACCGTTGGCGAAACTGGTCTCCAGCGCCACTTCCTCACGCTGCTCGATCAGATCCACCCGATACCCTTGACGGAGCAGCGCGTAGGCCGTGCTCAGCCCTATCACCCCACCACCGATAACCGCGACCCGCATGATCCATCCCCCGCATCTGAATGAAGTCAGGGTATGGAGGGGCGAAACGAGCGGCCAATGAAAAGATGGCGGCAGCCCATAACCCTAGGTTATGTTCCCTCGACCACGCGGGAACACGGATTGCTCATGCGCCTACGCCACGTCGAACTGTTTCAGGCAGTCCTGCAGACCGGGAGTCTCACGGCAGCGGCAGAGCTGCTGCACATCTCCCAGCCGGCTGCCAGCAAGATTCTTCAGCATGCCGAACAGCAGCTGGGGTTTGCCCTGTTCAGCCGTGTACGCGGCAAGCTGCTGCCTACCGCCGAAGCGCGAATACTGCAGCAACAGACCGAACGCCTCGCTGCCGAACTGCAGGATCTGCGGCGCCTGTCCGATAGCCTGCGCCGTGGCGAGGAACGGGCGCTGCGCCTGATCTGCACACCCACCCTGGCGCAAACCCTACTGCCTGACGTGGTATGCGTCTGGCGCGCCGATTTTCCGCACACCCGATGCGACCTCGCGACCCAGCACACCAGCGAAATCATCCAGGCCCTGTTGCTGCGCGAGGCCGATCTCGGCCTGACGCTGCAACGCGTGGAGCACCCGGACCTGCACACTGAAGTGCTGACACAGGGAAGGATGATGGCCATCGCCCCACCGGGTTGGTGGAGTGACCAGGAATGCGCGACGCCCATACGCCTGCAGAACATGGCAGGGCTGAGCCTGATCGGCCTGGACACACGAGACGCCTTGGGCGGCCTGCTACGCGGGCACATCCAGGAGCTGGACCCACCAGCCCGCATCGACATTTCGGTACAGACCTACCAGTTGGCCCGCATGCTGGTGGCTGCCGGGCAGGGGCTGGCCCTGGTCGACCCGTTCACGGCCTTGTCAGGCAATCGCGGAGACGTTCAGGCCCGCCCGCTGGAGCCCGTCATCCCCGTGCCCCTGTACCTGTTGCGGCGTTGCGACGAGACGCCTTCTGCCGCTCAGCAAGCCCTGCTGAAACGCCTGCAGACGCTGGCCATCGACCTGCTCGACGAGCAGCGCTGAGGCAACCCTCGGGGCAAAAGAAAACCGCGGCCATGGCCGCGGTTTCGTCTATCGCCGGATGCCGGCTTACAGCCAGCCGCGTTCCTTGTAGTAGCGCTCGGCGCCCTCGTGCAGCGGGGCAGTCAGACCGACCTTGATCATGTCCTCTTCCTTCAGGTCAGCGAAGGCCGGGTGCAGACGCTTGAAGCGATCGATGTTGTCGAATACCGACTTGACCAGTTGGTAGACCACTTCCGGATCAGCCTTGGCGCTGGTGGACAGCACAGCCTTGCCGCCGATGGACGGGGTCGGCTGGTCGTTGCCCTTGTACAGACCGCCCGGGATGTCAGCCTTGGTGTAGTAGGTCTTCTCGGCCAGCAGCTTGTCGATCTCGGCGCCGGTCACCGGCACCAGAACGGCGTCGGTGGTGGTGGTGGCTTCCTGGATCGCGCCGTTGGGATGACCGACGAAGTAGGTCATGGCGTCGATGTTGTTGTCGCCCAGTGCGCTGGCCTGCTCGGCCGGCTTCAGCTCGGCAGCCAGAGCGAAGGCGGAACGGTCCCAGCCTTTGACGGCGAGGATTTCTTCCAGAGTGTCGCGCTGACCGGAACCCGGGTTGCCAACGTTGACGCGCTTGCCCTTGAGGTCGTCGAAGCCTTTGATGTTGGCGTCACGACGGGCGAGGATGGTGAACACTTCGCTCTGCAGCGAGAACACTGCACGGATGTCGCTCATCGCGCCTTCGGCCTCGAACGGCGCCAGACCGTTGAGGGCCTTGTACTGGTGGTCGGACTGCATGATGCCGAAGTTGAATTCGCCGCTGCGAATGCCGTTCACGTTGGCCACGCCGCCGCCGCTGGCAGGTGCGTTGCACTTGATGCCGTGCTCGGCCGAGCCACGGTTGAGGAAACGGCAGATGGACTGGCCGGCAACGTAATAGACGCCTGTCTGGCCGCCGGTGCCGATGGTGACGAATTTCTCTTCAGCCTGTGCCATACCACTCAGGGCAGTGCCCGCGAGTGCGGCGGACAGGACCCATGCCAAGGATTTGCCTTTCATGGGAAATCTCCTTTTTTCTGTTGTTTTGAGCGAGCGTGCCTTGTGAGCGACGTCCGGGAGGGAAGTCTAACCGCTCACGGCGAATATGCACGCCTTGTTGGCCAATCGCTCGTAACCGCTTGTGTGAGGCGCGGGCTATCGCCCATTCCCGGCATTGGGCAGAATCGGCCAATGTCCAACGTCCCTCACGAATCCGCGCAAGCCTCGGTCAGCGCCAGCCTGACCCAGGCGGTGCTGCACGCTGCCACGCGTCTCGGCCTCGATCGCCGAGCCCTGCTGAGCGCCTGCGCGCTGCGTGACGAACAACTGGCAGACCCCGATGCGCGCATCCCCTTCGCGGCTCAGGAAACCCTCTGGCATGAACTGGACGCGCGCCTGCAGCACCCGGAGCCCGGCCTGCTGCTCGGTCGCAATCTTGCCCCCGGTCCCTTCAGCGTGCTCGGCTACCTGTTGCAAAGCAGTGCCACCCTGAAGGATGCGCTGAATGCCGCGCTGCGCTATCAGCGTCTCGGCGGTGAGGGTGGCGAGCTGCATGTGGAAACACGCGACCAATGCCTGGCAGTGCTGTACCGCCCCCTGCATCCGCAACATCCGGCGACGCGCATCCGAGTGCTGGCGATGATGGCCTGCTGGGTGCAGATGACCGCTCCGCTGCTGGACGACTTCCACCTGCTGGGTGCGCAGTTTCGTCATGAGCAACCGGCCGACACCGCGCCCTACCAGGACGTGTTCGCCTGCCCGCTGCAGTTCGCCAGCGACGACTACGCCATCCTCCTGCCGCATGCGCTGTGCCAGCTGCCGTTGATCCAGGCCAACCCGCCGCTGCAACAGTTGCTGCGTCAACATGCCGAAACCCTGCTCGCCCGCCTGCCCAGTGCCAGCCTCAGCGCACGGGTCATCGGCCTGCTCGGTGAGCAGTTGGCACATGGCGAGCCGGACCGCGCCGAACTGGCGCGGGCGCTCAACCTCAGCGAACGCACGCTGCAGCGACGCCTGGCCGAAGAGGATTGCAGCTACCAGCAACTGCTGGCCGACACACGTCGGCAACTGGCTGAGCAGCATCTGCGCGACGGTCGCCTGCCTGCGGCGGAAATCGCCCTGCTGCTGGGCTACTCCGAGCCCAGCGTATTTTTCCGCGCCTTTCGCCAATGGACAGGCCTGACACCCGGCGAATACCGCGCGCAACAGGCCGAAAGCTCGCCAGGTCGAGCAACGACGCCACAGACTGATCCTGATCAATAAATCGCCAGCGGCGGCACCCTAGTATTGCTAGCCAATTGCCATACAGCGCGACCGTCATGCCTCAGACCCATCTGCTGCTCAGCTTGCCGGACACCGCCTCCAGCCAGCAGATCGCCCATCTGCTGCGTCGCCAGGCCCCTCACTGCCAGGTCATCGAGAGCCTCGACAGCTGCCAGCAGCAGCCGTTGTGTCGCTGGCTGCAACGCCTGCCGGTGGGCAGCCTGGGCGATGTGCAAAGCAATCTCGACGACGCCATCGAGGTTCTCGAACGCACCCGGCACGCCTTCAAGTCGGGCCAGCTGGCAGAGCTGCGCAAGCGCCTGAGCCAGCTGCGTGAGGAGTTGTCCGCGCTGGGGCAATGCGGTAAAAGCTAGCCGCAGTAGGTTCCGCCCACGCGGAGACCGGCTTTGCCGGGCAGGACACAGGGCCTGCAAGACAGAGCGCCGCTGGCCGCCTTCCTTCGAGGAAGCGCGGCCAGCGGCGCTTTTTTTTGCGCTGAGGAAAAGCACGAGGCTGAGATGGGCAACGAACAAGAGTTTCTAGACCTGCTGCAACACATCGCTCCCGACCTGGATGAGCTGCGTCAGCGCCTGCGCTTTCTCGATTGGCGCCAGGTCGACAACGAGCGTCTGGCGCGTTGTGCGCAGCGGGTCGAACGCGCCAACCAGAACTTCGTCGATACGCTCTACCAGGAACTTGCCGACTACCCGGCGCCAACGGCCATTCTCGGCGACAGGGCCGTCATCGAACGTCTCAAGCAACGCCAGGCCGACTACTACCGCGGCCTCTGGCTAAGCCCACTGGACGAGGCCTACGTGCTGGAACGGCTGCGCATCGGCTGGGTCCACCAGCGCGTAGGGGTCGACCTCAAGTGGTACCTCGGCGCCTATCGCCTGTATCTGGATCGCCTGCTCGGCGAACTGCTCGGCTCCTCGGTGGCCAGCGATTGTTTCTCCAGCCTGATCAAGAAGGTGTTCTTCGACATCGGCCTGGCCTTGGACAGCTACGGCGCCGCCCAGCGCAAGGCGCTGCAGGACAGCGAGGCGCGCTATGCGCGCGCCATGCGTGGCGCCAACGACGGCCTGTGGGAATGGCAGCTGGAGCAGGACCAGCTGTACCTCTCCGAGCGCTGGATTCGCATGCTCGATCTCGACCGTGACAGCCTCTCGCCTACCAGCCAGAGCTGGTTCAGTCGCGTACACAGTGACGATCTGCCCGGCCTGCGCCAGGCCATCGACAATCACCTGCGCGGCCTGTCGCCCTTCCTGCACCACGAATACCGCATCCGCCGCCGCGACGGCAGTTACCTCTGGGTGCTGGTACGCGGTGTCGCCGATACCTGCAGCAGCGGCCTGCGGCGCATGGCCGGCTCGCAGAGCGACATCAGCCAGCGCCGCGCCGCCGAAGAGCAACTGCATCATGCCGCGCGCCACGATCCGCTCACCGGCCTGGCCAACCGCGCCCGCCTCAGCGAGCTGCTGCAACAGGCCGTGCAACGCCGGCAACGCCCCGGCGCCCGCGAGGCCGCGCTGCTGTTCATCGACCTCGATCGCTTCAAGCTGATCAACGACAGCCTCGGCCACCAGACCGGTGATCGCGTGCTGGTGGAAGTCGCCGAACGCCTCAGCCACTGCCTGCGTCCGGGGGACCACCTGGCGCGCTTCGGCGGCGACGAGTTCGTCGCCCTGCTCGACGACCTGGCCTGCATGGGCGACGCAGAGCGGGTCGCTCAGCGCATGCTCGACAGCCTGCACGTACCGCTGCGGCTGCCAGAGCAGACTCTGGCAGTCAGCGCCAGCATCGGTATCGCCGGCCTGCAGGAAAGCGGCCAGCCACTCGATCCGCTGCAGGCGGCCGATCTGGCGCTGTACCGCGCCAAGAGCGCGGGCAAGGCCCAGTTCGCCCGCTACAGCAACGAACTGCAGCAGCAGGCGCAGCGCCAGCTGGAATTGCAAAACGCCCTCGCCCAGGCGGGTGCGCGCGGCGAGCTACGCCTGGTGTACCAGCCGATCTGCCAGCTGGATGGCAACCAGCCTCGGCTGATTGGGGTGGAGGCTCTGCTGCGCTGGCAACACCAAGGGCGTGAGATCTCGCCGCTGGAGTTCATCCCGTGCCTGGAAGAGTCCGGCGAAATCCTCGCGGTGGGTGACTGGGTGCTGCAGCAGGCATGCAGCCAGGTGCGCGCCTGGCAGTTGGCTGGGCAGCCGCATCTGCGCTGCTCGGTCAACCTGTCCAGCCGCCAGTTGCAGCAGAGCGACTTCGCTGCGCGCGTCGCTGATATCCTCCGGCACAGCGGGCTGCCGCCGTCGAGCCTGGTGCTGGAAATCACCGAAAGCCAGTTGATGGAGGACAGCGCGCAAAATCTCGCCTGCCTGCGCGAACTGGCCAGCCTCGGCATTCAGTTGGCGCTCGATGATTTCGGCACAGGCTACTCCTCGCTCGGCTACCTCAAGCGCTTCCCGCTGCACATCATCAAGGTGGACAAGAGCTTCATCGCTGGCGCGCCACAGGACAGCGAGTCGCTGGCCATCACTCGGGCGATCATCGGCCTGGGCCACAGCCTGGGCCTGGCGGTGGTGGCCGAGGGTGTGGAGAAGCAGGCGCAGCTCGATTTTCTCTACAGCGAAGGTTGTCACTACGCCCAGGGTTACTGGTTCAGCCAGCCGCGTGCACCGCGCGAGTTGCAGCGCCTGCTCGACGGCGAGGACTGCTTCGAAGGCCTCTGGTGTCAGTTGCGCAAAGAGGGCGTGCAGGCATGAAGCGCAACCTGCCGGTGAGCGGCCGCCAGATTCCGGTACCGCCGCAGACCAACATCCTCTCCACGACCGATCTCAAAGGCGCGCTGACCTACGTCAACCCGGAATTAGTCGCCATCAGCGGCTTCAGCGAAGACGAGCTGATCGGTCGCAACCACAACATCGTGCGCCATCCGGACATGCCGCCCGCCGCCTTCGCCCACCTGTGGCAGACGCTCAAGTCCGGACGCTCGTGGATGGGCCTGGTGAAGAACCGCTGCAAGAACGGCGACCACTACTGGGTCAGCGCCTACGTCACGCCGATGCGCCGCGATGGGCAGGTGGTCGAGTACCAATCCGTGCGCACAGCGGCCAGCGCAGAGCAAGTCGCCAGCGCCGAGGCGCTGTATGCCGAACTGCTCGCCGGCCGTACGCCAAGCGCCTTGCGCCGGCCATTGCTGGAGCCGGGCCGGCGTCTCGCGCTGCTCGGCCTGCTACTGCCGCCTTTCGGCGCGCTGCTCACCAGCCTGGCGCTGGGCCTGCCGCTGCCGCCGCAACTGGCGGCCGGTGCACTGCTGGGGCTGGTGCTGGCAGGCGTCATTCAGCACGCCCTGCGGCCGCTGCGAGGCCTGGCGGAAATGGCCCGAAGGCATGCCGACAACCCGCTGAGCCAGTTCCTCTACAGCGGACGCCGTGATGACTTCGGCGCTATCGCCTTCGCCCTGCAAAGCCTGCAGGCCGAAGCCGGTGCGGTGGTCGGGCGCATCGCCGACTCGGCTCGGCAACTCAACGGTGAGGCCGGGCAACTGGCCGGTGCGGTGGAACATCACAACAGCGCCACCCTGCAACAGCACCAGGAAACCGAACAGGTCGCCAGTGCCATGGGGCAAATGGCGGTGAGCGTCCAGGAGGTGGCGCGCAACGCCCAGCTCAGCGCCAGCGCGGCCAGTGCAGCGGATCAGGAAACCGGCGATGGCCGGCAACTGGTGGAGGACACTCGCAGACAGATCGCTACTCTCGCCGAGGCGCTGCAGGCCAGCCATGCCCAGGTGCGCCAACTGGCCGACAGCAGCCGGGAGATCGGCAAGGTGCTCACAGTGATCGGCGACATCGCCGAGCGTACCAACCTGCTTGCCCTCAATGCCGCCATCGAGGCGGCCCGTGCCGGCGACGCCGGCCGTGGTTTCGCCGTGGTCGCCGATGAAGTGCGCGCGCTGGCCCGGCGCACCCAGGCGGCCACCAGCGAGATCGATGCCATCATCGGCGGCCTGCAAGGCACCATAGACGGCAGCGTCGCCGCGATGACCGATAGCCAGCAGCACGCTCAGGCCATTGCCGGCCAGGCGCAACAGGCCGCCGAGGCGTTGAGCGGAATCACCGAGCGGGTCAGCCAGATCAGCGACATGAACCTGCAGATCGCCAGTGCCGTGGAGCAGCAGAGCGCAGTCGGCGATGACATCCAGCGCAACCTGCATGGCATCCGCCAGGCTTGCGCCAGCACCGCCGAAGCGAGCGCCCGCAGCCATGGCAGCGCCGAGCAGCTCGCCGACCTCGCTGCACGCCTGCAGTTGCTGGCCGAGCAGTTCTGGAGTCAGCGTCAGGATCGCCCGATATGAGGCGCTGCACGCACCAGCCCATTATCCGCGTCGATGATGACTATGTCTGCGCCGGGCGTGCGAGCCACGACCCATGGGGTTAGAGTAGCCGGCCATGCAACGAGGAGACTCCCCATGAGCCGACTGGCCTCCATCAAGCTCTCCACCCTCGACCTGGCACCGATCCGCGATGACGGCGATGCCGCCCAGGCCCTGCACAACTCGCTGGCACTGGCCCGACACGTCGAAAGCCTCGGTTTCGAGCGCTTCTGGGTTGCCGAACACCACAACATGGACGGCATCGCCAGCTCCGCCACATCCGTCTTGCTCGGCTACCTGGCCGCCGGCACCTCGAAAATCCGCCTCGGTGCCGGCGGGGTGATGCTGCCCAACCATGCGCCACTGGTGATCGCCGAGCAGTTCGGCACCCTCGCCACGCTCTACCCCGGCCGAATCGAGCTGGGCCTGGGCCGCGCGCCCGGTGCCGACCAGTACACCGCCCATGCCCTGCGCCGTAGTCGCGACGGCAGCGTCGACGACTTCCCCAATGACGTCGAGGAGCTGCAGGCCTACCTCGGCCCGCGCCAGGAAGGACAACGGGTGATCGCCATGCCGGGCACCGGCACCAACGTGCCGATCTGGCTGCTCGGTTCCAGCCTGTTCAGCGCCCAGCTCGCCGGCATCAAGGGTCTGCCCTACGCCTTCGCCTCGCACTTCGCGCCGCGCTACCTGCACGAGGCGATCCGCATCTACCGCAATCACTTCCGCCCGTCAGAGGTGCTCGACAAGCCTTACGTGATGCTCGGCGTACCGCTACTGGCGGCCGACAGCGACGAGCAGGCGCAGCATCTGGCCACCTCGGCGTTCCAGCGCATTCTCGCGCTGATTCGTGGCCAGAGCCTGGTGCAGCGTGCGCCAGTGGCGAGCATGGAAGGCCTGTGGCTGCCGCACGAGCGCCAGGCGGTCAGCGAGTTTCTCGGCTTGGCCGCCATTGGCGGACCGCAGACCGTACGCCAGCGTCTCGAGCAACTGCTCGAACAGACCGAGGCGGACGAACTGATCTTCACCTGCGACATGTACGACTTCGCCGACCGTCTGCACGCCTTCGACATCCTTGCCGAACTGCAACGCGGCTAACAGCCTGCCAGGTGCCGAACTTGTGAGCGCGACAACCCTCTGAATGAGAACGGGCTGCCAGACCGGTGGCCTCGATCATTCAATGGGAGACGCATATGAAGAAGACAGCTTCGGCCCACTGGCAGGGCGGCATCAAGGACGGCAAGGGCACCATCTCCACTCAGAGCGGCGCGCTCAAGGACTCCCCTTACGGCTTCAACACCCGTTTCGAGGACAAGCCCGGCACCAACCCCGAGGAGCTGATCGGCGCCGCCCACGCCGGCTGTTTTTCCATGGCCCTATCCAAGGAGCTGGGCGAAGCCGGGATGACCGCCGAGAGCATCGATACCCAGGCACAAGTCACCCTGGACAAGGTCGACGGCGGCTTCGAGATCAGCACGGTGCACCTGTCGCTGCGCGCGAAGATTCCTGGTGCTGATCGCGCCGCCTTCGAGAAGGCCGTGGAAACCGCCAAGACCGGCTGCCCGGTCTCCAAGGTGCTGAACGCGGCGATCACCCTCGAAGCCGTGCTGGAAAACTGAGGCAACACCTGCGGCGCAGCCGGCTATTCGAACGGCGCGCCGCAAGCTTCAGATCGACGTCAGATCGCCGTCCCGCAGCGCAACACCTCACCGCGTGCGAGTACGTTTCTCTGCTCGTCATACAGCCATGCCTGCGCCTTCATCAGTTGCTGGCGCGCCTCGATGCGATAACGCTGCCCCGCGGCGAAATCGTCATAACGCAGGCGAATCTCGCAGGTCATGCGCAACGGCTCGCTCAACATGCCCACCGACCCGCCGCTGCGCACCTCGAATTGAAAGCGCGTTTCCAGCTCGTGCTGGCCAGGCGTTACCTGAAAGTAGCGGCCATCCGGCCAACGCTTGCGGTCGAGGCGGTCGGCCATCAGCAGGGTATCGGCAGTGGAATACAGCTCGACCCAGGCCTGCTGCGGGTCAGGCGTGGGCAGTGGCGAAGCGCAGGCGCCAAGCAGCATCAGGGCGGGAGCGAGAAATAGGACGCGCATGGCGACCTCCGATAAGGGTCCGGATACCAGCCTACACCGGGAGGCAGGCAAAACCGAGGCGAAAGGGGCTGGAGACTGCACACGCGATCAGCTAGCGTGACGGCATGCCCAACGCCTGCCCTATCGACCTGCTGCGCCGCATTGCGGTTCCCCTGCTCGCCCTGCTGCTGGGCGGCTGCTCGACGATCGACTACTACGCCCACCTCGGCCAGGGCCAGTGGCAGCTTTTGCACGCCCGCGAGCCAGTGCAGCGCATTCTCGAAGACCCGGCGACCGCCCCCGATCTGGCCAGGCGCCTGGCGCTGAGCCAGCAGGCGCGAGACTTCGCCAGCACGCAGTTGCAGCTACCTGAGAACCGCAGCTATCGGCTGTACGCCGACCTGGGTCGCCCCTTCGTGGTGTGGAACCTGTTCGCCACGCCGGAGTTTTCCCTCGAACCCGAGCTGCACTGCTTTCCCATCGCCGGCTGCGTCGCCTACCGTGGCTACTACCAGCAGGGTCGCGCGCGCGCCGCCGCCGCGCTGCTGCGCCAGCAGGGGCTGGATACCTACATCGGCGGCGTGGAGGCCTACTCGACTCTGGGCTGGTTCGACGATCCGCTGCTCAACACCATGCTGCGCTGGAGCGACGAACGCTTCATCGCGGTGATCTTTCACGAACTGGCACACCAGCAGTACTACCTGCCGGGGGATACCGCCTTCAACGAGTCCTTCGCCACCTTCGTCGAGCATGAAGGGCTGCGTCAGTGGCATGCCGCCCGCGGAGAAACACCACCGGCTGACGATGACCGCCAGCGCCAGCAGTTCATCGAACTGGTACTGGCCAGCCGCGAGCGCCTGCAGGCGCTCTATGCCAGCGAACAGCCGGAGCAAGCCATGCGCGCCGCCAAGCAGGCCGAATTCGATCGTCTGCGCCGCGACTACCGTACCCTGCGCCAAGTTGAATGGGGTGGCCAGGGCCGCTATGACGCCTGGATCGAGAGCCCGCTGAACAATGCCAAGCTACTGCCCTTTGGTCTCTACGACCAATGGGTGCCAGCCTTTGCCGCCCTGTTCGAGCATGAAGCACGAAACTGGCAGGCCTTCTATGCAGCCGTAGCCGCGCTCGGTCGGCTACCGGAAGCAGATCGTCGGGCCAGGTTGGAAAGCCTGCTGCAAAACGACTAGAACTGCTGGGCAAAATGCCAGTCCAACCTACTCAGGTTTCGCCCAACACTGGAGGTACAAGCGATGCAACGACTGATTCCCGCCCTGGCCCTGATGCTCCTGGCTGGCGGCGCGCTGGCCGCGCCCAAGCCCTGCGAAGAACTCAAGCAGGAAATTGAAGTGAAGATCCAGGCCAACAACGTGCCCAGCTACACCCTGGAAATCGTGCCCAACGACGAAGTTCAGGATCAGAGCATGGTCGTCGGCAGCTGCGACGGCGGCACCAAGAAGATCGTCTATCAGCGCAACGGCTGATGCCCGTGAAGTTGGCTTCCCGCAGCACGGCGGGAAGTCAGCAGCCGTTTCTCCCTTGACTCCACTTCCAGCGACTATCTTTGCGCTGGGTGGAGAGCCGTTCGCGGGCACGTCCGCTCCCACGAGGTGGCTTTTGTGGAGCGGACTTGCCCGCGAATCTTTCGCTCCGGCCTACGCCGGTGATCCGGCAGCAGCCGGGATCGATCAACGACTGAACGCCCGGTGCATCTCTTCCAGCGTCTCGAAATGGAAGGCCGGCGCCTCGCCGAGCAACTCTTCACGGCTACCGAAGCCGTAGCCCACTGCCACCGCCTGCAAGCCATTGCTGCGAGCGCCGATCAGGTCATGCTTGCGATCGCCGATCATCAGTGCCGAATCCGGCGCCAGTCGCTCCGACTCCAGCAGATGCGCCAGTAGCTCGACCTTGTTGGTGCGCGTGCCGTCCAGCTCGCTGCCGTAGATACGCTTGAAGTAACGGTTGAAACCGAAGTGCCGGGCAATTTCTTCGGCGAACACCGTCGGTTTGCTGGTCGCGATATACAGCGTCCGCCCCTGCGCCACCAGCGCTTCGAGCAGCGCCTCGACACCCTCGAATACCCGATTCTCGTACAGACCGGTCACCCGGAAACGCTCGCGATAATGATTGACCGCCTGCCAGCCGGTGGCCTCGTCCAGCGCATAGGTCGCCATGAAGCACTGCAGCAGCGGCGGGCCGATGAAATGCTCCAGCGCAGCCAGATCAGGCTCATCGATACCCAGCTTGGCCAGCGCGTACTGCACCGAACGGGTGATGCCCTCACGCGGGTCGGTGAGCGTGCCATCGAGATCGAAAAGGAGGGTGGAGTGATGCATGGGCGAGTGCCTATTCGCAACTGGAACGGTGGCGAAGGATACCCGCCTTTGCCCAGGCATTCACGCCTGGGCAGCTTGCGCGCGATAGCCCCAGCGCAGCCCGAGGCGAGTGAATGGCCACAGCAGCGCCAGTTGCAGCAGGCTGAAGAACAGCATCAATACGAGGCTGTTTCCCAGTCCAAGCCAAAGCAGCACCAGCAGCACAATGCCGCAAAGCAGAGCACTGCCTATCCACAGTGACAGGGTGATCGCCACCGCTGCTGCCAGCCGTCCGCCATTGAAACCTCGTACCTGCGCTGGCAATGCTGCACGCGCGGTGAAGAGCGCGACCAGCAGAAACAGCACGGCATTCACCAGGTTGACCAGCCCTTCCCAGCCCTGCAGCTCGTACCCATAGGCCATCCCGCTCAGCAACTGAGTGGTCATCCCCGCCAGTTGCAGGGAAGCCACCACGACAGCCAGCGCGAAGCACCAGGCCAGTGTCGTGCCCGACACCTGCAAATCGTCAGCGCCTACTTCGGCCTGCTGGCGGAACAGATGCAACAGCAGCCAGAGCGGTAGCAGCGCCTCGAGGCAGAAGATCAGCAAACCGACGCCCCACCAGCCGAGACCGAACAGCAGACGCACGACGCCGTAGACATCCAGTTGCTGATACAGCCACGCGTAGAGTTGCCCAGAGGCAAAACCCAGTGCCCAGGACAACAGCAGGTAGGCCAGGCCATAGCCGATCAGCAACCCTGCCGGCTGCCGGTAGCTCGCCAGGCGATGGCGCTCCATGTAGGCGTTGGCCAGCCAGTAGACGCACAGCCCGGCCATCAGCAGATGGGTTATCCAATAGCTGACGACGTAGCGCAGCCAGAACATGGCATCGGTGTCGACATCATTGATCACCCACCCGACCAGCGTGACCGCGATACTGATCAGGCTCATCAGCAGCACCACGCCTACCAGATGCAGCGGCAATAACGGCAATTGCCGTGATGCCAGTGTCGGCGCACGCGCCTCCGGGGCGAAGGGATTGGGTTCGGTCATGGGGCGATCCTTGTCGTCGACACAGTCCGTTGGGGTAGTCGGAGAATAACGACCCTGACGGCAGAAGAAAGTGCGACAGGCTGTTTACGTGCTGCAGTCGATGCAGACGCCAGGCTTTACGTGTACTGATTGGCAGGCCTTTTCCGAGGCCGATTTCCGCGTTTTCAAAGTCAGGCATTTAACCAACGGCTGGGGAAATGGGTAAAAACGCTTGAAACAGGGTTTTGACTTTAATAACCAATGACTTGCCGGATTCGTTCTTACTTAACTGCCGGATACGCCTGCTGCCAATCAGATATGCCGCTGTAGGTTTGGCTCAGCGCCCGGCCATGATCGCGAATAAATTCGCTCCTACACCAACGGCAAGCTCAACTCAGGCTACGAAACATCACGTGGCAATAGACCAACCCCAACCGCGTATGGCAGTAGGTCTTGGGCAGGGTGCCGACGATGGTGAAGCCGAGCTTCTGCCCCAACGCCACGACCACCGTGTTGGTCGCCACCACGCTATTGAACTGCATGACGCTGAAACCCAGCTCGCGCGCCACATTCGCCGGCGAAATGTGCTACCTGCTGGAAACAAGGGCACTGCTGGCCGAGCAGGCGTAGCAGCCGTGCTAAACGCAACGCGCACATTTCTTGACATGAACCGGCCTCTCCATCGCCGCCAGACGCAGGAATGCTGAAACATCTTGTTTCATTCGCTCCGACAAACGGACAGCAGGTCGCCGCGACTCATCCGTCTTTGTAGGTGGAGCGTCATTGCCGACGCCCTTGTCGCACCACCCCTCCAGGTGGTTCCTCAGGATCCGCATCTCACCTCCCGCGCGCGCACCTGCGCCGGCTCACGGATGGTCACTCAGGTCGAGCTTCATCATGATGTTTTCCCGCTTTTCCCCGCGCCGTCTCACCTGGCTGGTGACAATCGTTGTACTCCTGCTGAGCCTGGCCGGCTGGTTCACCCGGGCGCCGGCAATTCGTTATGCCAGCGAGCCAGTGGCGCGCGGCGACGTGCAGGCTACGGTAGTGGCCATGGCCACCCTACAGCCGCGGCATTCGGTGGAGGTCGGCGCGCAGGTGTCCGGGCAGATCATGCGTCTGCTGGTGGAGCCGGGCGATCACGTCGACAAGGGCCAACTGCTCGCCGAGATCGACGCCAGCCTGCACAAGGCCACGGTGGAAGCCGACCGCGCCGCGCTCGCCGGCCTGCGCGCGCAACAGGCCGAGCAGCAGGCGCAGCTCGATCTGGCCCGCCAGCAGCACCGCCGCCAGCAACGCCTGCTCAGCGCCGAGGCCACGCGCGAGGAAGATGTGCAGATTGCCGTGGCCACCCTGCGCTCGGCCGAGGCGCGCTTGCAGCAACTGCGCGCGCAAGTGGCCGAGGCACGCGCACGGCTGCGCGGCAACGAGGCGCAACTGAGCTACACGCGCCTGTATGCGCCGATTGCCGGCTCGGTACTGGGAGTAGATGTAAAGCAGGGCCAGACCCTCAACGCCACCTACCAGACGCCAACGGTGATGCGCATCGCCGATCTGTCCAGCATGACCGGCTGGACGCGAGTGTCCGAAGCCGATATTCGCCGCCTGCAGCCAGGCCTGCCGCTGTACTTCACTACCCTCGGCGGCGATGCGCGGCGCTGGCACAGCAGCGTGCGTCAGGTGCTGCCGGCGCCACCGGTGCCGACCGGCAGTCAGGGCGAAGCGAGTAGCGCCAGTAACGAAACCGAGAAGGTGGTGCAGTACACCGTGCTGTTCGAGGTGGACAACGCCGACGGCGAGCTGATGCCACAGATGACCGCGCAGGTGGTGTTCGTCACTGCCACTGCCAGCGATGTGCTCACCGCACCGCTGGACGCCCTGCAGGGCCAGCCCGGCGCCTGGCAGGTGCGCGTGCTCGGTGCCGACGGCAAGGCCGAGGCGCGCACGGTGCAAGTCGGCGCGCGAGACCGTCAGGTAGCGGAAATCACCGCAGGTCTCAAGGAAGGCGAGCGCCTGATCACCGGCGAGCTGACGGCCGACGAGGGAGTGCCGAGGTTCCAGTGGTGAGTGCACTGATCGAACTGCAGGGCATCCGCCGCACCTACGGCGGCGAGGACGGCGCGCCGGCGGTGGATGTGCTGCGCGGCATCGACCTGCGCATCGAGGCCGGTGAATTCGTCGCCATCGTCGGCAGCTCCGGCTCCGGCAAGTCGACCCTGATGAATATCCTCGGCTGCCTCGACCGCCCCAGCGCCGGCAGCTACCACTTCGCCGGGCAGGATGTGGCCGCCTTCGACGCCGACCAGCTGGCCTGGCTGCGCCGCGAAGCATTCGGCTTCGTGTTCCAGGGCTACCACCTGATCGCCACCGAGTCGGCGCGGGAAAACGTCGAAGTGCCGGCCATCTACGCCGGCATGCCGGCCGCCGCACGCCATGCACGAGCCGCCGAGTTGCTGCAGCGACTGGGTCTGGGTACGCGCCTGGAACATCGCCCAAGCCAACTCTCCGGCGGCCAGCAGCAACGGGTGTCGATTGCCCGCGCGCTGATGAACGGCGGACGCATCATCCTCGCCGACGAGCCCACCGGCGCGCTGGACAGCCACAGCGGCAAGGAGGTGATGGCGCTGCTGCACGAGCTGGCCGACGCCGGCCACACCATCATCCTGATCACCCACGACCGTGATGTCGCCGCCCAGGCACGACGCATCATCGAAGTCCGCGATGGCGCGGTGATCGCCGACAGCGGCGGTCTACCACCCGCCACGGCACTGCCGCCACCGAACTTGCAGCAGGCCGGCCGCGATTCGGGGGCAGCGTTCGCCGACGAACTCGGCGAGATGCTGCGCAGCGCCTGGCGCGTGCTGCTGATCCACCGCTTCCGCACCGCGCTGACCCTGCTCGGCATCGTCATCGGCGTGGCTTCGGTGATCGTCATGCTCGCCGTCGGCGAAGGTGCGCGGCAGAAGGTGGTCGCGGAAATGGGCGTGATGGGCGCCAACCTGATGTACATCGGCAGCAGCGTACCGCGCACTGGCGGGCCGATTGGCGTGCTGACCATGGATGACTTCGCCGCCATCGGCCAACTGCGCGAAGTGGCGCGGATGATGCCGATCCTGCGCGACCCGGCGCTGATCCGCCACGGCCAGCAGGCGCTGCAGACCGAAGTGCTCGGCGTCGGCGAACAGTTGCCGGCGATCCACCACTGGCCGGTGGCACGCGGGCGCTTCTTCAGCGCCGCGGAAAACGCCGAGATCGCCCCGGTGGCCGTGCTCGGCCACGAGGTTTACCAGAACCTGTTCCCCGACGGCGGCGATCCGCTGCGGCAGATCATCCTGATCAACAGCGCGCCCTTCGAGGTGATCGGCGTGATGAGCGAGAAAGGCAGCGAAGCCGGCGGCAACTATCCCGACGAGCAGGTTCTGGTGCCGCACAGCACCGGCGTGGTGCGGGTCTTCCCCAAGCTGCGTGACGAAAGCTACGGCGCCATCGAAGTGCGCAACAGCGCACTGGTCGCCCAGGCGCAGACGGCGCTGGAAGAGCTGATGCGCCAGCGCCACGGCCGCGAGGACTTCCGCGTGTACAACTCGGCGGCCAAGCTGCAGGCCGAGGCCGAAACACGGCAGAGCATGACCCTGATGCTCGGTCTGATCGCCGCCGTGTCGCTGCTGGTGGGCGGCATCGGGGTGATGAACGTGATGCTCATGAGCGTACGCGAGCGCACCCGCGAAATCGGCATCCGCATGGCCACCGGCGCACGCCAGCGTGACATCCTGCGCCAGTTCCTCACCGAGTCGGTGCTGGTCACCCTGCTCGGCGGCAGCGCCGGCGTGGCCAGCGGCCTCGGTTTCGGTGCGCTGTTGCTGCTGTGGGACGTACCGCTGGTGTTTTCCCTCTCGGCCATGCTGCTGGCCTTCGCCTGCGCAGTCGGCACTGGATTGCTGTTTGGCTATCTGCCGGCACGCACCGCTGCCCGCCTCGACCCAGTGGTGGCGCTCGCCACGCAATGACAGGACTGACCATGCCCCGCCCTCTGCCCCTGCTGCTCGCCAGCGCGCTGCTCGTCGGCTGCGCCAAGCACAGCGCAGGCCCCGTCGATCTGCCGACGCCCCCGCCGAGCTGGAATCACACACTGGCAGATGCCAGCGCGCCTGCCGATGACTGGTGGCGGACCTTTGCCAGTACCGAGCTGGACGCCCTGGTCAGTCAGGCGCTGCAACACAATCACGACCTAGACGCGGCCGCCGCACGCCTGCGTCAGGCCGAAGCCCTTGCCCGTGGCGCCAACGCAGCGTTGCTGCCACGCGTGGACGGCAGCTTCGGCGCCAGCCGCGAAAGGCGGCTCGGCGGCCAGGATGGTGGCGCCGGCAACACCTACGACACGGGCCTGCTGGCCAGTTACGAAGTGGACCTGTGGGGACGCCTGAGCGCCAGCCGCGACGCCGTACAGGCCGAACTGGCCGCCAGGCGCTTCGACCGCGACGCCCTGCGCCTGAGCCTGACCGCTACGCTGGTGGAGACCTGGCTGCGCCAGGTGGCGCTGGCCGAGCGCCTACGCCTGGCCGAGTTGAACCTGAGCAACGCGCAGCGCGTGCTGCGTACCGTAGAGGCCCGTTACGCCGCCGGCGCCGCTACCCCGCTGGAACTGGCCCAGCAACGCGGCCTGCTCGCCGAGCAGCGACGTAACCGCGCCGAACTGCGCCAGCAGGCCGAAGACCTGCATAGCAGCCTCGCCGTTCTGCTCGGCCAGAGCCAGCCAGCCGTGGCAATGGACAGCGCGCTCAACGCCCTGCAGGCCATGCCGCTGGCGGCCGGTCTGCCCAGCGACCTGCTGCTGCGCCGACCTGATCTGGCCCGCGCCGAAGCGCAACTGCGCGCCGCTGACGCCGACTTGCGCGCGGCACGCGCCGCCCTGCTACCGCGCCTCGATCTGAGCGCTGGTGCCGGTGGCAACGCCAGCAGCCTGAGCCGCGTACTGGCCAATCCGCTCTATTCACTGGCCGCCGCGCTCAGCGCACCGATCTTCGACGGCGGCGCCCTCGCCGCCGCCCGCGACGCCAGTTCCGCGCGCCGCGAGGAACTGCTGGCCAGCTACCGCCAGCGCATCGTCGAAGCCTTCGCCGATGTACAGACGGCCCTCAATGCCGGCGCCGGCGTCGAGGCCCGCTGGCGAGCCCAGCAGGAAGTCCAGGCCCAAGCCGCCCGCGCCTTGCAACTGGCCGAAGAACGCTACCAGGCCGGCGCCGACGACCTGCTCAACCTGCTCGACGCCCAGCGCAGCCTCTACGCGGCCGAAGATCAGAGCGCCCGATTGCATCTGGCTCGCCTGCAGAGCAGCGTGGCGCTGGCACGCGCGCTGGGAGGCGGCTGGCAAGCAGCATCAGAGCCCGAAGCGACTCCTTAGCAAAGGAGCTGACTGATCGCCCCACGCCTACTACCGATCAGATAAGGGCTCTCCCTCCGTAGCAACGGCAGGCTCAGGTCAGGCTACGGAACATCACATGGCAATCCACCAACCCATGCCGGGCGTGGCGGTAGGCCTTGGGCAGGGTGCCGACTATCTCGAAACCGTGCTTCTGCCACAGCGCCACGGCAACGGTGTTGGTGGCCACCACGCTGTTGAACTGCATGGCGCTGAAGCCCAGCTCGCGCGCCACGTCCAGCGAATGGGTGCAGAGCCGGCTGGCCACGCCCTTACCCCGCGCGGCCGGAGCGGTCATATAGCCGCAGTTGCAGACGTGATCACCCGGCCCGGCAGCGTTGGCCTTGATGTAGTAGGTGCCGAGAATCTGCCCGCCCTGCTCGGCGACGAAGGTGGCGCGCGGCAGCTCGACCCAGAGTTTCCAGGCCGTGTCGCGATCCATGTCCGGGTCGAAGGCGTAGGTTTCCTGCGCCTGCACCACGTCACGGATGATCGGCCAGACCTGATCGAAATCGGCCGCCTCGATGGGACGGATGATCAGTTCATCGCTCACTGGTCATACCCCTCGGCCAGGTGCTGATCCTTGAGTTTCACGTAGTTGCCGGCGGTGTAGCTGAAGAAGCTGCGCTCCTTGTCGGTCAGCGGGCGGGCCTGTTTCACCGGGCTGCCGATGTACAGGTAGCCGCTTTCCAGGCGCTTGCCCGGCGGCACCAGGCTGCCGGCGCCGATGATTACTTCGTCTTCAACCACCGCGCCGTCCATGACGATGCTACCCATGCCCACCAGGATGCGGTTGCCCAGGGTGCAGCCATGCAGGGTGACCTTGTGCCCGACTGTGACCTCATCGCCGATGATCAGCGGGAAGCCCTCGGCGTTGAACGGCCCGGCGTGGGTGATGTGCAGCACGCTGCCGTCCTGCACGCTGGTGCGCGCACCGATGCGGATGCGGTGCATATCGCCACGGATCACGGTCATCGGCCACACCGAGCTGTCCTCGCCCAGTTCGACATCACCGATGACCACGGCGCTGGCGTCGACGAAGACGCGCGCGCCCAGTTGCGGGAGGTGTTGCTGGTATTTGCGAATCGCCACGATAGAGGCTCCTGGGCTGCGGGAAAGCTTGATTGTAATTAAGATGGCCCCCATGTCTGTTGTCAGCGTGCTGGAATTAGCTCGAATGCCCGCCAGCACAACACTGTCTTCCTTCTCCATAGGCGCCTCGTCGTGACCGCGAACAATCCCCTGCTGCAAGACTTCGACCTGCCACCCTACTCGCAGATCAAACCGGAACACGTCGAGCCTGCTGTCGACCAGATCCTGGCCGACAGCCGCGCGGCCATCGCCAAGCTGCTTGAACAGCAGCAGACCAATCCGAGCTGGGAGGGCCTGGTGCTGGCACTGGACGAACTGGGCGCACGCCTGGGCCGCGCCTGGAGCCCGGTGAGCCATCTCAACTCGGTGTGCAACAGTCCCGAGCTGCGCGCCGCCTACGAGGCCTGCCTGCCCAAGCTGTCCGAGTACTGGACCGAAATGGGCCAGAACAAGCCGCTGTTCCAGGCCTACGAGGCGCTGGCGCAGAGCCCGGCGGCCGCCGATTTCGACGTGGCGCAGAAGACCATTCTCGAACACGCCCTGCGTGATTTCCGCCTTTCCGGCATCGACCTGCCGGCCGAGCAGCAGAAGCGCTATGGCGAGATCCAGATGCGCCTGTCCGAGCTGACCAGCAAGTTCTCCAACCAGCTGCTCGACGCCACCCAGGCCTGGACCAAGCACATCACTGACGAAGCGCGCCTGAACGGCCTGACCGACTCTGCCAAGGCACAGATGCAGCAGGCAGCCAAGGCCAAGAACCTGGACGGCTGGCTGATCACACTGGAATTCCCCAGCTACTACGCGGTGATGACCTACGCCGACGACCGCGCGCTGCGCGAAGAGGTGTATGCCGCCTACTGCACCCGCGCCTCCGACCAGGGGCCGAATGCCGGGCAGAACGACAACGGCCCGCTAATGGCCGAGATTCTCGACCTGCGCCAGGAACTGGCGCGCCTGCTCGGCTTCGCCCATTACAGCGAGCTGAGCCTGGCGAGCAAGATGGCCGAATCCACCGAGCAGGTGCTGAGCTTCCTGCGCGACCTGGCCGTACGCAGCAAACCTTTCGCCGAGCAGGATCTGACCGAGCTGAAGGTTTTCGCCGCCGAACAGGGTCTGGATGATCTGCAAAGCTGGGATGTCGGCTACTACAGCGAGAAGCTGCGCCAACAGCGCTACAGCATCTCCCAGGAAGAAGTACGCGCCTGGTTCCCGGTGGACAAGGTGCTCACCGGCCTGTTCGCCATCGTGCAGAAGCTCTACGGCATCGAGATTCGCGAGCTGCAAGACTTCGACACCTGGCACCCGGACGTGCGCCTGTTCGAGATCAGCGAGAACGGCCAGCACGTCGGCCGCTTCTTCTTCGACCTCTACGCCCGCGCCAACAAGCGCGGCGGCGCCTGGATGGACGGCGCCCGCGATAAGCGCCGTGACGCTAAGGGCAAGCTGATCGCCCCGGTGGCCAACCTGGTATGCAACTTCACCCCGCCGGTCGGCGGCAAGCCGGCGCTGCTGACCCACGACGAGGTCACCACCCTGTTCCACGAATTCGGCCATGGCCTGCATCACCTGCTGACTCGCGTCGAGCACGCCGGCGCCTCGGGCATCAACGGCGTGGCCTGGGATGCAGTCGAGCTGCCGAGCCAGTTCATGGAGAACTGGTGCTGGGAGCCCGAAGGCCTGGCGCTGATCTCCGGCCACTATGAAAGCGGCGAGGCGCTGCCGCAGGCCATGCTGGACAAGATGCTGGCGGCGAAGAACTTCCAGTCCGGGCTGATGATGGTGCGTCAGCTGGAGTTCTCCCTGTTCGATTTCGAGCTGCACGCCAGCCACGGCGACGGCCGCAGCGTGCTGGACGTACTCGAAGGCGTGCGCGCCGAGGTCTCGGTACTGCGCCCGCCGGCCTACAACCGCTTCGCCAACGGCTTCGCACATATCTTCGCCGGTGGCTATGCGGCCGGTTACTACAGCTACAAGTGGGCCGAAGTGCTCAGCGCCGATGCCTTCTCCAAGTTCGAGGAAGAAGGTGTGTTTAACGCCGATACCGGCCGCGCCTTCCGCGAGGCCATCCTCGCCCGTGGCGGCTCGCAGGAACCCATGGTGCTGTTCGTCGACTTCCGCGGTCGCGAGCCGAGCATCGACGCCCTGCTGCGCCACCTCGGCCTGAGCCAGGAGGCCGCATGAGCGACGCCCCGGTGAACAGCACCCCGAAACGCTTTATCGCCGGTGCCGTGTGCCCGGCGTGCAGCGAGACCGACAGCATCAAGATGTGGAACGTCGACGGCGTGCCGCACCGTGAATGCGTTAAGTGCGGCTACGCCGACACCCTCGACGCACGCGGCAACTCGGTGCCCAAGGAGTTGCCCACGCGGGTCAACGTCAGCGGCCTGAAACCCAAGGCCGCCGACCCGAATGTGCAGGCGGTGCAGTTCTTTCCCAATCCGAAGCTGAAGAAGGACTGAGCCGCATGTGGCACTTGGTTTGCGGCGACAACGCGGTAGCCGGTGTGACGCGAGTGATCGGCCAGCAGGCCGCCGAAGCCGGTCTGCGCGTGCTGAGTGACGACCTCGCCGTCGGCCCGCTGGGCGACGTGGACAATCCGCCCTGCAACGCCCGCGCCGTATTCTGGGGCGAAGTGTGGCCAGCAGCGATGACACCGCGGCCAGACTTTTCCACAGGCCTGGCCGAGGATGCTCGCTGGCTTGCCAGCCTGGGGAGTCAGGATCGGCCCGTCACCGTCTGGCATGGCGACAGCAGCAGCGAGCAGTTGCTGCTGGCGCGCGTCGCCAGCGCGCTCCAAGGCAGCAGCGCCGAACTCTGGGAAGTGGCTTGTGGCAATGGCGACAGCCGTGTGCAAACGCGCAAGGCGGTGGCCATGCACAGCCCCGAGGCGCTGACGCAGATCGCCGAGCCGCGTCTGGTCGATGCCGAACGCAGGGCCGAACTGGCGGCGCAGTGGCGAGAGGCAGTGACTGAGGACGCACCGATCCGCCGATGGCAAGCGGGTACCTTCAGCGGTGAAATTTACCAGGCCATCGATGCCGCGCTGGTCAATGGCGCAAGCGCACAGGCACAACCGCTGGCGCGGCTGATGGCCGAGGTCATGGCGCGCAACGATGGTTTCTTCGCCACCGATTTCTTTCTGTTCTGGCGCGCCCGTGAACTAGCGGCCGCCGGCCAGCTGGCGCTCAGTGGCGAACCCGGTGAATACGGTTATCAGGGATTGCAGGTGCGTCGCGCCTGATTCGGCTTGTTGCATGTCCAGGGAGGACAGGATGCGTTACCTACCCCTATTGATGCTCGCTACCGTGATGCCGGTGGCCGCCGAACTGCGCTTCGAAAACCTGGAAGCCAAACGCGGCGACTGGGCGAACTATCGCTTTCCCGTACTGCAAGGCGACAGCCTGGCGGTGCGGCGCATCAACACTTACCTGCACGTCATGGAACTGGAAGGGTTGCCGGGGCGCTTCGAGCGCTCGCCTTTCGAGCGAATCTGGCCGAAGGAAGGTGAGATCTGGGGCACCAACAGCCTGGATTACCGGATCGACACGGAGCAACCCGGCTTTCTGTCCTTGACCATCAGCGGCGAGTACACCGGGGCCTATACCAGCATGGGCCATGTCACTTACCTGTTCGACCTGGCCAGCGGCCAACCCATTGGCCTGCGCCAACTCTTCACATCGGCCGGCCTGCAACGGCTGGGCGAACGCATCGGCAGGGAACGAAGCAAGCGCATCGAAGACTATCTGGCCGGTATTCCGGTACCCGGCGGACATACCGACGAGTTGTTATCGCTCCCCCCTGACGACCACGACGAACGCAGCGACGAACAGCGGGATATGTATCGTCAGTGTTTGCCCAGTCGTAGCAAAGCCGACCTCCGCTACGACCGCCTGCAACTCGGCAAGCAACAACTGACGCTGACCGCCGAAAGCTGCGCGCCCCATGCAGCACGAGCCCTGGATGACCTTGGCGAGTTCGCCAACAGCGTGCCCTATGCCGAGCTTGACGCTGACCTCAGCATCTACGGGCGCTGCCTGCTGCTGGAGCGACGCAGCGATTGCCAGCATCCGGCCGATCTGAAGGCCGGCGGCGTGTACTGGGGCAAGATTGGCGGCCGCTATCCCATCACCCTGGTCGTCGGCACCAGCGAGAACAGCCGCCCGCAATCCAGCGCCTACTTCTACGACAAGTACGCCACGCGCATCGAGCTGGATGGTCGAGATTTGCACAACGGCCGCCTGCGCCTTCAGGAAGGCGGCGACACCCCAGCCAGCTTCGACCTGCACCTGCAACCAGATGGCTCCCTAATCGGCACCTGGCAGCAGGAAGGCGGCAAGGCGCTGCCGGTGGCTCTGGACTGAAACCAGCCGCTCCTTTCGCATCGGGCTCAGAGACCTTGTTGCCCACCCCGATGCTGGGATTCGCGGACAAGTCCGCCCCCACGAATCAGTCACAGCCACCTGTGGGAGCGGACTTGTCCGCGAAATGCACCCGCATGCGATAACCTGCAAGCAGACGCTATTCGCGAAAGAATTCCCCCGGTGGCGCGCCGAACTGGCGGCGAAAGGCCGCGATAAAAGCCGATAGTGATTCGTAGCCGCAAGCCAGTGCCACGTCCGTGACACGCTCGCCCTGCTCCAGCGGAGTCAGCGCATCGAGCAGGCGCTGACGCTGGCGCCAGGCGCGGAAACTCAAGCCGGTTTCACGCAGGAACAGCCGACTCAGGGTCTTCTCCGAAACACCCAGGCGCTCGCCCCATTCCCCCAGGCCCAACTGGCGCAGGTTGGCGTCCTCAAGGCCGTGGCACACCTCGCGCAGGCGCGCATCCTGCGGCAGCGGCAGCACCAGTGCCACTTCCGGCGCAGCGTGCAGCTCATCCAGCAGCACCGAGGCCAATCTACCTGGCGCACCTTGCTCGTCGTATTCGGCGGGTAGATCGCTGAAACGACGAATCAGCTCGCGCAGCAACGGACTGACCGCCAGCACCCGACACGCATCCGGCCCCCATGGCACGGCATCGCCATCGATGTACAGGCTGCGCATCTCGGTGCGCGGCGAGCTGAACACACGGTGCTCGACACCGGCCGGCACCCATACCGCACGCTGTGGCGGCGCGACGAAACGGGCGCCGGCGGTCTGCACTTCGAGTACCCCGGCAATGGCATAGGACAACTGCACCCAGGGATGGGTATGGCGAAAGGTCAGGGCGCGGTTGGTCAGCGATTCAACCCGACCGTAGAGCGGCCTGGGCAGGCTCGGTAACTCGGGAAGGTTGCGATAGACCGTGGAGGGATGTCTGTTTGTCGACACTTGCTGGCTCTTTGGCGTTAGCCGGAAATTTTCACTGACGATAGTCTGGCGCCCTCCTGTATCGCAAGTCCGAGATTCGCCATGTTCCTGCGCCGCCTGTTGCCTGACAATTTCACCCTGACCCTGCTCGCCGTGGTACTGGCCGCCACGCTGCTGCCTGCCAGCGGCCAGATTGCGACGATCTTCGAGTGGATCACCAACCTGGCCATCGCCCTGCTGTTCTTCCTGCATGGCGCCAAGCTGTCACGCCAGGCGATCGTCGCCGGTGCCGGGCACTGGCGCCTGCACCTGCTGGTGTTCTCCTGCACCTTCATTCTCTTCCCCCTACTCGGCCTGGCGCTCAAGCCGGCGCTGGAACCGTTGCTGGGCAAGGAGCTGTATCTGGGCATGCTCTACCTGTGCGCCCTGCCGGCCACCGTACAGTCGGCCATCGCCTTCACCTCGCTGGCGCGCGGCAACATCCCGGCAGCGATCTGCAGCGCAGCAGCCTCCAGCCTGCTCGGCATCTTCGTCACCCCACTGCTGGTGGCGCTGCTGATGGGCGTGCAGGGCGACAACGATTCGACCCTCGACGCCATCGGCAAGATCAGCCTGCAACTGCTGCTGCCGTTCGTTCTCGGCCAGATCGCGCAGCGCTGGATCGGCGGCTGGGTCAACCGCAACAAGAGCTGGCTGAAGTACATCGACCAGAGTTCGATCCTGCTGGTGGTCTACACCGCCTTCAGCGCCGCGGTAATTGGCGGTCTATGGCAAGAGGTACCGCTGCTCACACTGCTGGCCGTGACCTTCGCCTGCTGCGTGCTGCTGGCCCTCGCCCTGGTGATCACCCACCTGCTCGGCAAGTGGCTGGGTTTCAATCTGGAAGATCGCATCACCATTCTCTTCTGCGGTTCGAAGAAGAGCCTGGCCACTGGCGTGCCCATGGCCCAGGTACTGTTCGCCGGCGGCGCCATCGGCGTGCTGATCCTGCCGCTGATGCTGTTCCACCAGATTCAATTGATGGTCTGCGCGGTGCTGGCCCAGCGCTATTCGCGCCGCCCGGAGAGCGAAGCGATGGTCAGCCAGACGGCTTCCTGAGCACAGCGCTAATGGGTTAGCGTGCAGGGCGTCGATCACCTATCACAAGGATGTTCATGCGCACACTCGTAAAGCTGATCGGCGCGGCCCTGCTCGGTGCCGCGCCAGCCGCCCTGGCCACGGATTTCGGCGAACTGATCTACGCCGGGATGGACGCCCGCTTCGATATCGCCACGACGCCACCCTATCAGGATCCTGAACCCGAGCTGCGTATCTTGCTGCAGTCGAAGAAGGCCTACGACACCCGCAACCACTTCTGTATCGTCGGCTACCGCTGGCCGGACGGACACTCCTTCGCCTCCGTGCACTGGCGCGAAGGCGGACTGATCGTTCGCTGGTATGGCGGTACGAGCTGGGCGGACGACGAGTTCGAGTGGTATTTCAACAAGGCCGTCAACCTGCAGACCGGCGTGATCGATGCCGACGACCCGCAGGGCAGCACCTTCCTCGTCACCCTGCGCCAGGCAAACGGCACGCTGGAAGACTGCCGCCGCTACGGCCGCCAGTACGTGGTCGAGCCCTTTACCCCACCGCCACCACCGGTCGAAGAAGACGACTGAGCGACGCGGAGTACTGGCACGAATTAGACAACCCATATACTGTTCATACATACAGTATATGGAGCGTTTCACATGTCCCTGAACCTGCCGCCGCGCGGTCGCGGCACCGCCAGCAACCCGCATAACCGTTACGCCCCAACCCGCTCGGAACAGGAAGACGACGGCTGGTACCAGGACGAAACGCCAATGAGTCGCGCCACCGAGGTGCGCAAGGAAAAAGCCAAGACGGCGATCACCCGCAACAACTCGCCGGATGTCGGTTTCGACCGTTCGGTAAACCCCTACCGCGGCTGTGAACACGGTTGCATCTACTGTTTTGCCAGGCCGACTCACGCCTACTGGGACCTGTCGCCGGGCATCGACTTCGAAACCCGCCTGATCGCCAAGACCAACCTGGCCGAGCGCCTCGAAGAACAACTGCAGAAACCCGGCTACGTCCCACAGCCCATCGCCCTGGGCATCAACACCGATGCCTACCAGCCGATCGAGCGCGAGCAGCGCCTGACCCGCCAGGCGCTGGAGATCCTGCTGCGCTACAAGCACCCACTGAGCATCATCACCAAGGGCTCGCTGATCCTGCGTGATCTCGACCTGCTCAGCGAATTGGCCAGCCATAACCTGGTCAGCGTGGCGTTCAGCCTGACCACTCTGGACGACGAGCTGAAGCGCATAATGGAGCCGCGCACTGCAGCACCAGCTGCCCGCCTGCGCGCCATGCGCACGCTGCATGAGGCCGGCGTGCCGGTGAGCGTGATGTGCGCGCCGATGATTCCGATGATCAACGACATGGAGCTCGAGCAACTGCTCGAAGCCGCGCGCGATGCAGGGGCACGCTCAGCAGGTTACGTGCTGTTACGCCTGCCGCTGGAGATCGCCGATCTGTTCGAGCAATGGCTGCAGATGCATTTCCCCGACCGCGCCGAACATGTGATGAGCCTGATTCGCCAGAGCCGCGGCGGCAGGAACTACGACAGCCGCTTCGGCAGCCGCATGCGTGGCGAGGGCCAGTTTGCCGAGCTGCTGCAACAGCGTTTCCGCCTGGCTCGACGCAAGCTCGGCCTGGATCGCCGCGAGGGTTTTGCGCTGGACTGCTCGCAGTTCTGCCCGCCCGGTGCGCAATTGAGCCTGCTCTGAACCTACGCTGAGTCTTGATGGTCTCCAGCCCTGCATAAAGACGAACCTGCCAGTTGTCGCTCGGCTTGCCGAAGGCGACACTTGCGTGTGACTCGCACCCCGCTGCCGCTGTCGTTTTAGCAGCGTATTTTCGATAACAAAGAGGTTCAGGGCATGCCTTACAAACACCAGGTGATTCCGCTTCAGACCCATGAGGGCAACGAAACCGCCGATCAGGCGCTGCACAGCATCGTTGACGGCTTCAAACGCTTTCGCAACGAGGTCTTCCCGCAGCAGGAAGAGCTGTTCAAGAAGCTCGCCACCGCCCAGAACCCCCGCGCCATGTTCATCACCTGCGCCGACTCGCGCGTGGTACCGGAGCTGATCACCCAGAGCTCGCCAGGCGACCTGTTCGTCAACCGCAACGTCGGTAACGTGGTGCCGGCCTACGGGCAGATGATGGGCGGCGTTTCCACCGCCATCGAATACGCGGTGATGGCCCTGGGCGTGCAGCACATCGTCGTCTGCGGCCACTCCGACTGCGGCGCGATGAAGGCCGTGCTCAACCCGCAATCGCTGGAAACCATGCCCACGGTCAAGGCCTGGTTGCGCCATGCCGAGGTCGCACGCAGCGTGGTGGCAGAGAACTGCAACTGCAGCGACGACAAGGAAACCCTGGCGGTGCTCACCGAAGAAAACGTCGTGGCGCAGCTCAACCACCTGTGCACCCACCCATCGGTGGCAGCCAAGCTGGCGCGCGGGCAGTTGTTCATCCATGGCTGGGTGTACGACATCGAAACCAGCCAGATCAAGGCCTACGACGCCGAGCTGGGCAGCTTCCTGCCGCTCGATGGCGACAAGATCCCGATGGCCACGCCGCGCTCGCGCTTCCCACAGGCCTGAAACGCGCCGGCCGGAGTCAAGGCTCCGGCCGGCTGAAGGGAAAAGGCCATGCCCCGCGCAAGCGGTGCTGATCGCCCGCGCTGTGCTTGCGCACCTGGGGCATGACCAGAGAACTGCAGTAAAAAAAGGAGCCTTGCGGCTCCTGGGTCTCAAACCCTGGGCGCCCCGTCAGGGACGGACGCCAACGAATAAAAAAGGAGCCCGGGTTATACGCCCCGTCAAACTTGCCCATCCAACAGGCCGGGCTCCATAGAGGTTAACCTTCGATTTCCACCAGTACTTCGCCCGGATTGACACGGTCGCCCTTGGCCACGTGAACGGCCTTGACCTTGCCGGCAATCGGCGCCTGCACTTCGGTTTCCATCTTCATCGCTTCGGTGATCAGCACCGCCTGACCCGCCTTGACCGTGTCACCTTCCTTGACCAGTACATCGACGATATTGCCTGGCATGGTGGTAGATACATCGCCCGGTGCAGCGGCCTGCTTGCGCTTGCCACCTGCGCCTGCAACGAAATCGTTGAGCGGCTCGAACACCACCTCTTCCGGCATGCCGTCGATGGACAGGTAGAAGTGGCGCTTGCCGTCGCCCTTGACGCCGACACCGGTGATGTCCACACGGTAGCTTTCACCATGTACGTCGACCACGAACTCGGTCGGCACGCCTTCACCGCCCACCGGCGCCGCCTTGCCCTGGCCGTTCGGCATGGGTAGCAGCTCTTCCGGTTTGAGGGTGCCGGCCGCGCGCTCTTCGAGGAACTTGCGGCCGATATCGGGAAACATGGCGAAGGTCAGCACGTCTTCTTCGGACTTGGCCAGGCTGCCGATCTCTTCACGCAGGCGTGCCAGCTCGGGCTTGAGCAGGTCGGCCGGGCGCACGTCGATCACTTCCTCGCTACCGATGGCCTGCTTGCGCAGTTGCTCGTCGACCTTGCCCGGCGCCTTGCCGTAGCGGCCCTGCAAGTACAGCTTCACTTCGTTGGTGATGGTCTTGTAGCGCTCGCCGGCCAGCACGTTGAAGAACGCCTGGGTACCGACGATCTGCGAGGTCGGCGTCACCAGCGGCGGGAAGCCGAGGTCGGCGCGCACGCGCGGAATCTCTTCCAGCACTTCGTTCATGCGGTTCAGCGCACCCTGCTCCTTGAGCTGGTTGGCCAGGTTGGAAATCATCCCGCCCGGCACCTGGTTGACCTGCACGCGGGTATCCACGCCGGTGAACTCGCTCTCGAACTGGTGGTACTTCTTGCGTACGGCATGGAAATACATGCCGATTTCCTGGATCAGCTCCAGATCCAGGCCGGTGTCGTATTCGCTACCCTTGAGCGCGGCGACCATCGACTCGGTGCCCGGATGGCTGGTGCCCCACGCCAGGCTGGAAATGGCGGTGTCGATATGGTCGGCACCGGCCTCGATAGCCTTGAGCTGGCACATGGCGCCGAGACCGGCGGTGTCATGGCTGTGGATAAATACCGGCAGGTCGACCTCGCTCTTCAGGGCCTTGACCAGCTCGAAGGTGGCGTAAGGCGTGAGCAGACCGGCCATGTCCTTGATGGCGATGGAGTCGATGCCCATCGCCTGCATGGCCTTGGCCTGGGCGACGAAGGCCTCGTTGGTGTGCACCGGGCTGGTGGTATAGGCGATGGTGCCCTGAGCATGCTTGCCGGCAGCCTTGACCGCCTCGATGGCCACGCGCAGGTTACGCACGTCGTTCATCGCATCGAAGATGCGGAACACGTCGATGCCATTGACCGCCGCCTTGGCCACGAACGCCTTGACCACGTCATCGCTGTAATGGCGATAGCCGAGCAGGTTCTGCCCGCGCAGGAGCATCTGCAGGCGGGTATTGGGCAGCGCGGCCTTGAGCTGACGCAGACGTTCCCACGGGTCTTCCTTGAGGAAGCGCACGCACGCGTCGAAGGTGGCGCCACCCCAGACTTCCAGCGACCAGTAGCCGACGCGGTCGAGCTTGTCGCAGATCGGCAACATGTCTTCGGTGCGCATGCGCGTGGCCAGCAGCGACTGGTGGGCATCGCGCAGGACGGTATCGGTAACGGTGATCTTCTTGCTCATGATGTCCCCTACAGGCCCGCGTGGGCAGCGATGGCGGTGGCGATGGCGATGGCCAGGTGCGACGGGTTGCGCTTGATCGAGTATTGGGTCAGTTCCGGGTGGCTTTCGACGAAGCTGGTATTGAACTGGCCGCTACGGAATTCCGGGTTACGCAAAATTTCCTGGTAATAGGGGGCGGTGGTGCGCACGCCCTGCACGCGCATGTCGTCCAGTGCGCGCAGGCCACGATCCATCGCCTCTTCCCAGGTCAGCGCCCAGACGATCAGCTTCAGGCACATCGAGTCGTAATAGGGCGGAATGGTGTAGCCGGTGTAGATCGCCGTGTCGGTGCGCACGCCAGGGCCGCCGGGAGCGTAGTAACGGGTGATCTTGCCGAACGAGGGCAGGAAGTTGTTCTTCGGGTCCTCGGCGTTGATACGGAACTGCAGGGCATAACCGCGGTGGATGATGTCTTCCTGCTTGACCGACAGCGGCAGGCCGCTGGCGATGCGAATCTGCTCACGAACGATATCGATGCCGGTGATTTCCTCGGTGATGGTGTGTTCCACCTGCACCCGGGTATTCATCTCCATGAAGTACACCTCGCCTTCGGCGAGCAGGAACTCCACGGTGCCGGCGTTCTCGTAGCCCACGGCCTGCGCCGCACGCACGGCCAGGTCACCGATGTAGGCGCGCTGCTCGGGGGTGAGCTGCGGGCTGGGGGCGATTTCGATCAGCTTCTGGTTGCGGCGCTGGATCGAGCAATCGCGCTCGTACAGGTGCACGGTGTTGCCGAAGCTGTCGGCGAGGATCTGCGCCTCGATGTGCTTCGGATTGACGATGCATTTTTCCAGGAAGACTTCCGCGCTACCGAAAGCCTTGGTCGCCTCGGAAATGACGCGCGGGTAGGCCTGCTCCAGTTCCTCGCGGCTGTTACAGCGACGAATGCCGCGTCCACCGCCACCGGAGGTGGCCTTGAGCATCACCGGGTAGCCGATACGCTCGCCTTCGCGCAGCGCCTCGGCCAGATCAGCAACGTTGCCTTCGGTGCCCGGGGTGCAGGGCACGCCAGCGGCCATCATGCTGCGGCGCGCTTCGGTCTTGTCGCCCATGCGACGGATCACTTCCGCGCTCGGGCCGATGAACTTGATCCCACGCTCGGCGCAGATTTCCGCCAGTTCGGCGTTCTCGGACAGGAAGCCGTAGCCAGGGTGCAGTGCATCGCAGCCGGTCTCTACCGCCAGGTTGACCAGCTTGCGCGGGTTCAGATAGCCGGCCAGCGGGTCTTCGCCAATGCTGTGCGCTTCGTCAGCGCGCTTGACGTGCAATGCATGACGGTCCGCTTCGGAATAGATCGCCACCGAGCGAATGCCCATCTCGGCGCAGGCCCGCACGATGCGGACGGCAATCTCACCACGGTTGGCGATCAGTATTTTTCTTATCACGATCCAATCCTCAGCGCAGAGCTGCAAGGGCCGCTGCAACAGTTGGTTGCAAAACGTGGTGAAACCCTATCCGGCTATACGAATTAACAAAAATGAATAATTATTTGATCGCGCATAAGTAATTACTTATGGATTGATCGAACGAGGGCGAAAACGTGCGTAAAACCCTGCTGCGCATGACGCTGCGCCAGCTTCAGGTGTTTCGGGCGGTGTGCGAACACGGCTCCTACAGCCGCGCAGCCGAGGAAATGTCACTGACCCAACCGGCCGTGAGCCTGCAGATTCGTCAGCTGGAAGACCTGGTCGGCCAGCCGCTATTCGAGTACGTCGGCAAGAAGCTCTACCTCACCGCGGCCGCCGAAGCACTACGTCGCGCCAGTAGCGATATTTTCGGCCGACTGGAAAGCCTGGACATGCAGTTGTCGGACTTGCAGGGCTCGCTGCAGGGGCAGCTCAACCTGTGCGTGGAATCCAGCGCGAAGTATTTCATTCCCCACTTGTTCGCCGATTTTCGCCGCCATTACCCGGAAGTCGTACTCAACCTCACGGTGGTCAACCACGCCCTGGTGGTGCGCCGCCTGACCCAGAGCCGCGATGACCTGATGATCATGAGCCAGGTGCCGCAGGATCTGGCGCTGGACTTCATGCCCTTCCTCAACAACCCGATCATCGCCGTGGCACCGCCCGACCACCCGCTTTGCGAGGCGGACAGCCTGCAGTTGCAGGACCTGACTGCCTACCCTTTGCTGACTCGCGAAAGCGGCTCTGGCACCCGCCGCGCCTGCGAGGAGTACTGCCATCAGAAACGTGCGCACTTCCCGCATACGCTGGAGGTCGGCTCGCTGGAATCGCAGCGCGAGGCTGTGCTGGCCGGACTAGGCATCGCGCTGCTACCGCGCCATGCCGTACGCCTGGAGTTGCAGTACGGCCTGCTGCGCGAGCTGCCAGTGGCCGAATTGCCACTGCAGCGCAGCTGGTGCGTGGTGAATATCCGCGGCAGACGCCTGTCCCCGGTGGCACAGGCGTTCGTCGACTTCATCCGCACCGAGCGCGCGCATATCGGCAAACTGGCTGAACGCTTTCAGGCAGGCAGCGCAGGATCGGGCAAGAATCTCGCAGGATCGGCCTAACCCTTCTTCACTGAGATACGGGACATTGCCACCCTGGGGTCGCTTCAAAAAATCTGCCCGGGAGAAACCTATGCTGTCGGGAATCAGCGCTCTGCTCGATGCCGTCCGCACGCTCGAACGCGACGATGGCCAGGCCGTGCTCGCTACAGTGGTCAAGGTCGAGGGTTCGGCATACCGCCGTCCAGGCGCGCGCATGCTGATCCCACTCTACGGCGGTACCGTGGGCACCATCAGCGGCGGCTGCCTGGAATCCGAAGTGGCGAAGAAGGCCTGGTGGCTGACCGACGGTGGCGAAGCCGTGATCCGTCGCTACAGCACCGCCACTCAGGACGACGATGACGACCAGGACGCCGCACTGACCTTCGGCCTCGGCTGCAACGGCACCGTGCACGTATTGCTCGAACGCCATAGCGCGGAAAAGCCACTGGCGGTGCTTGGGCTATTGCGCCAGGTGCGCGAAAGCGGCCAGGCCGGGGCGGTCGCCACGGTGATAGGTAGCTATCGCAACGCCCGCGTACGCGTGGGTGAGCGTCTTTACTTGCATCCATCGCTCAGCGACAACGGCCGCCTGCTCGATTCCGCAATCGACGCCGAGGTTCGCGCCGATCTGCAACGAACCCTGACCGACGGCCGCTCCTCACTGCGCAACTACCGTGATGCGCGTGGCGAGATCGAGGTGTTCTGCGAATACCTGCCGCCGCAGCGACGTCTGGTGATCTTCGGCGCCGGGCATGACGCACAGCCGCTGACGCACATGGCAAAGCTGCTGGACTGGCACGTCACCGTGGTCGATGGCCGCTCCCATTTCGCCCGCGCCGAACGCTTCCCCGACGCCGACGCCGTGCTGCAGGTGGATGCACAGCCGCCCTATGACCTGCATACACTCACCAACGACGCCATGGTGGCGATCATGAGCCATAGCTACAGCCAGGATCGCCACTGGCTGGGCAGCGTTCTGCAGGGCTCGCCCGCCTATATCGGCCAGCTGGGACCGCGTGACCGCACCGAACGCCTGCTGGACGAGATTCGCCAGCACAGCCCGCAGTTGCCGGCCCTGGAGTGCCTGCACTACCCCATCGGTCTGGATATCGGCGGCGATACGCCGGAGAGTGTGGCCACGGCGATCCTCGCCGAGATGACAGCCGCCATTAACCAGCGCACAGGCGGCATGCTCAAGCATCGCCAGGCGGCGATCCACACACCAACACCACTGGACCGCAGCGATATTGAGCCGGCGACCAGGCTAAGTGCTTCCTGATCCCCGGACTGCATCGAGGCCACAGGCATGTAGGGTGGGCCGGACGGCGATCCGCTTCAGCCCACCACGGCTGGTCTGGTGGGCTAAAGCCCACCCTACATGCTGAACACACCCGACAGGATTCCGTAGGAGCGACTTCAGCCGCGATCCATCGCCAAAGCTCGCCGCTAAAGCGCCTCCCACCGCACACCAACAAACCAAAACGCCCGGGCAACTGCCCGGGCGCTTTGTTTGCTGCAGCCAACTTCAGGCCTTGATCTGCGCCGGGAATGGCAGCTTGCGCAGGCGCACTCCGGTTGCTGCGAACAGCGCGTTGGCCAGCGCCGGTGCCAGCGGCGGCACACCGGGCTCACCGACGCCGGTCGGGTTCTCCGCGGACGGCACGATATGCACCTCGACCTTGGGCATCTCGTTCATGCGCAGCACCTGGAAGTCGTGGAAGTTCGACTGCTCGACCCGTCCTTCCTTCAAGGTGATCGCACTATGCCGGGCAGCCGCCAGGGCGAAGCCGATGCCGCCTTCCATCTGCGCCTTGATCACATCCGGGTTGATCGCGATGCCGCAGTCCACGGCGCACACCACACGATCCAGGCGATAGCTGCCATCGGCCTTCACCGTGACCTCGGCGACCTGTGCCACGAACGAGCCGAACGATTCATGCACGGCAATGCCACGCCCGCGTTTCTCGCCCTCAGCGCCCGCCGCCAGCGGTTTGTCCCAGCCGGCCTGCTTGGCGGCCAGCTCCAGCGCACCGCGATGACGCGGATGGCTGTCCAACAACGCATGGCGGAAAGTGTAAGGGTCCTGCCCGGCCGCGACAGCGGCCTCATCGATCATGGTTTCGGCGACGTAACCGGTGTGGGTATGCCCCACCGAGCGCCACCACAGCACCGGCACCTTGATATTGGTCGGCGTGCTCAACTCCACCTGCAGGTTGGGCACGGCGTAGGAGAGATTGGAGACACCTTCGACAGAAGTGTGGTCGATCCCCTCCTTGACCAGGAACGGCTCCATCGAGGTGCCGGCAATGATCGACTGGCCGACGATGCGGTTGTGCCACGCCTGCAGCTTGCCGGCCTCATCCAGGCCGATGCGCGCGCGGTGCAGGTACAGCGGACGGAAGAAGCCACCGCGGGTGTCGTCCTCGCGTGTCCAGACCATCTTCACCGGCGCATCCACGCCCTTGTCGCGCGCGGCCTTGGTAATCGCCACCGCCTCCAGCAGATAATCCGACACCGAGCTGGCGCGACGGCCGAAACTGCCGCCGGCGTATAGCTGGGTCAGCGAGACCTGCTCGGGCTTGAGGCCCAGATAGCTGCTGATGATGGCCTGATCGACGGTCTGGAACTGCTCGCCGTTCCAGATTTCGCAGCGGTCACTGGAAAGCTTGACCAGGCAGTTCATCGGCTCCATCGCCGCATGGGCCAGGTAGGGGAACTCGTAGTCGGCTTCGACCACCTTGGCGGCCTTGGCCAGCGCCGCATCGGCGTCGCCCTTGCTCGTTGCAGGCAGACCGGGCTTGCTCGCACTGTCGCGGTACTGCGCGAGAATTTCTTCGCTGCCGAGGGTGAATGCCTGGCTCTCATCCCAGTCGATCACCAGCGCATCACGACCCTGACGCGCCGCCCAGGTGTTCTTCGCCAACACGGCGACCCCCGAACGACCATGGGGCAGTTCGCGAAACTCCACCACCTCGACCACATCACGCACGGCCTTGGCCTTGCTGCTATCGACCGAGCGTGGCACGCCGCCGAAACGCGGCGGATAGGCGACCATGGCCACCAGCATGCCGGGCAGCTTGAAGTCCTGGGTGAAGATGGCGCTGCCATCGGTTTTGCCCGGGCTGTCCTTGCGGCGCAGCTCGCGCTTGCCGATCAGCTTGAAGTCCTTCGGGTCCTTGAGCTGCACCTGCTCGGGCACCGGTAGCGAGGCTGCCGCTTCGACCAGCTCGCCGAAGCCAGCGCTGCGGCCGGAGCCGGCGTGACTGACCACGCCCTTGTCGACGCTTATTTCACTGGCCGGCACGCCCCAACGCTGCGCGGCAGCCGCCACCAGCATGGCTTTGGCGGTCGCTCCGGCGTTGCGCATCTGCTCCCAGGAGTTGGCCATGGCGGTGCTGCCGCCGGTGCCCTGCATCGGGCCGAAGGCTAGGTTGTTGTAGCGTTTCACATCGGCCGGCGCGCCTTCGACGCGCACCTTGTCCCAGTCGGCATCCAGTTCTTCGGCGAGCAATGTGGCCAGGCCGGTGTAGCTGCCTTGGCCCATTTCCAGGTGTTTGGCCAGGACGGTCACCGTGCCATCGAGGTCGATACGCACGAAGGCGTTCGGCTCCAGCGGGCCACCTGCGGCCAGCGCGTCCATACCGCGCAGCAACGGCGCGAAGAAGATGCCCAGCGCCAGGCCACCGGAGCCCTTGAGCAGAGTGCGGCGGCTAACATTGAGGATGCCGCGAGTGGCGCTATCGGGGGTTTCGATCTTGCCCATGATTCGATTCTCCTCAGGCCAGTTGGCCAGCCGCTTCGTGGATCGCAGCGCGAATCCGCACATAGGTAGCGCAACGGCAGATATTGCCGCTCATGGCCGCATCGATATCGGCATCGCTTGGCGCCTTATTGCTGCTCAGCAGCGCCGTCGCCGCCATGATCTGGCCGGACTGGCAGTAGCCGCACTGGACCACATCGAGTTGCCTCCAGGCCTGCTGGACCACTTTGCCCACGGCATCTTCACCAACCGCTTCGATGGTGCTGATGCGCTTGCCGACCACCGCCGATACCGGGGTGACGCAGGAACGCGTCGGCTGGCCTTCGACGTTCACCGTGCAGGCGCCACACAGCGCCATGCCACAGCCGTACTTGGTGCCGGTGAGATTGGCGACATCGCGCAATGCCCAGAGCAGCGGCATGTCGTCGGCCACGTCCAGCTCATGGTCCTTGCCATTGAGATTCAGGGTAATCATGGTCTGCCCACCTTGTTCTGATGGTGTCTGATGGTTCCGGCATGGCTTGCCGGTAGTCACGGTCAGCCCCGCACACAAGGGGCCAGACCATCACTGTAGTGGGCATAAAAGCGCCTGTCGCCACTGACCGCAGAGATCGGCAGAACCGGGCAATAAGTTCGTAGAATCGGGCAATCTAGCTGCCCTGCTCACAGGCAGGGCAGCGAGAGCGGATCAGGCGGCGCGGCGGGAGGTGCGCTCGGCCTGCCGCGAGTAGCCGGCGGACACCAGCTCGGGGAAATCGGCAAGCTCACGTTGCAGCTGGCACTGCTCGGCATAGTGCTCGATGGCACGGCGATAGGCCATGCGGCGTTGGTCTTGCAGCTTGCGCCGGGTCTTGGCGTCAGGTTGGTCGTGCAGTTGCGCGTCATCGAAGATACGAGGCATCTCGGTTCTCCCGGAACGAGGACTGGAGTACCCAGCTTCGCTCGGGGAGATGAAGCTTTGACGGCGACTCTATGAAGGCTCGGTGACTTTGGACGGCTCGCCCGACTCGGCCTTCTTCGACTTTTGACGGTTGTGCACGCGTACCGCGTCGACCGGCAACAGCAGCGTGTCCAGCGCGGCATCGACCGGCAGAGAAACCATCAACGCCGGACAAGCCAGGAACATCCAGCACCAGCCATCACCGGCAGCATCCATTGCGAACTTGGTCGCCGGATACAGCTTGACCTGTCTGTCGGCAGGCATACGGGAGAAAAAAGTGCTGCAGCCCGTAAAGAGAATGATCAACGCAAGCAGCCCAGCGCGTTCCATTAAACGCTTCATCCTTGAAGACTCCAGCTCTAATCCTCGCTGTTACGCAGCGACTTGGGTGACAGCCGCAAGCTGCGCAGGCTGCGTTTGACGCTCTTGAGGTGGTTGACCAGGCTCGGCCCGCGCGCCATGGCCACGCCCATGGCCAGCACGTCGATCACCACCAGGTGGGCGATGCGCGAGGTCAGCGGGGTGTAGATCTCGGTGTCTTCCTGCACGTCGATGGCCAGGTTGACGGTCGATAGCTCGGCCAGCGGCGTCTGGCTCGGGCACAGGGTGATCAGGCTGGCGCCGGATTCACGCACCAGGTTGGCACTGATCAACAGGTCCTTGGAGCGACCGGACTGGGAAATGCACACCGCCACGTCGCCGGGCTGCAGGGTCACAGCGCTCATCGCCTGCATGTGCGGGTCGGAATAGGCCGCGGCATTGAGCAGCAGGCGGAAGAATTTGTGCTGGGCATCGGCGGCCACGGCGCCGGATGCACCGAATCCGTAGAACTCCACGCGCTGCGCGTTGGAGCACGCGGCGATGGCGCGCTGCAGCGCCTCGGGGTCAAGCTTCTCGCGCACCTCCATCAGCGTATGCAGGGTGGTGTCGAAGATCTTCAGGCTGAAGTCGGCGACCGAGTCATCCTCATGAATCGCGAACTGGCCGAAGCTGGCGCCGGCGGCCAGGCTCTGCGCCAGCTTCAGCTTGAGGTCCTGGAAGCCGCTGCAACCGATGGCGCGACAGAAGCGCACGATGGTCGGCTCGCTGATGCCGACACTATGCGCCAGCTCGGCCATGGAGCTGTGCATCACCGATGCAGGATCGAGCAAGACGTGATCGGCCACCTTGAGCTCGGACTTGCGCAGCAGGTGGCGCGACTGGGCGATGTGTTGCAACAGATTCACGGAGATAGGCTCTATGCAGAAAAGGGTCTACCGCGGCACTCGGCGAGTCATGGCTCGGTTATGATCGGCGGCCGGCGGTTGTAGTGACCTTGTAGTTATACTACATAGCGCGCATCCGCGCACAGCCAAGCGGCTGCCGAACAGCTGAACGAATGTTTCAAACATCGGGCACGCCGCAGAAATACAGGCATTCTTGAGGCGGTTTTCACTGCCTCCTACCTGCAAACGCAGGTAGTGTGCAACGGTCCGCTAAACGAGTCGGAGTGTTTCCCTTGAGTATTCCCTGCGACATGCTGGTCTTCGGTGGCACGGGCGATCTGGCCCTGCACAAGCTGCTGCCGGCGCTCTATCACCTGCACCGCGAAGGGCGCCTGCACGCCGATGTGCGCATCCTTGCCCTGGCCCGCAGCAGTCACACCCGCGAGGCCTACCAGGCCCTGGCCGAGCGCCACTGCCGTGCCCAGATCGCCCGTGCCGACTTCACCAACGAGGCCTGGGCGAGCTTCGCCGCACGCCTCGACTACTTCGCCATGGACGCCGCGCAGAGCGCCGATTTCGGCCGCCTGGCCAAGCGCCTGGGACGTGACGAGCAGCGCGTGCGGGTGTACTACCTGGCCACCGCACCGAGCCTGTTCGAAGACATCGCTGCGCACCTGGCTAACGCCGGCCTGGCTGGCCCGGCGGCGCGCATCGTGCTGGAAAAACCCATCGGCCACTCGCTGGAGTCGGCCCGTGCGATCAACGCTGCCATCGGCGCCGTGTTCGACGAGGCACGGGTATTCCGCATTGATCACTACCTGGGCAAGGAAACCGTGCAGAACCTGATGGCGCTGCGCTTCGCCAACGCCCTGTTCGAGCCGGTCTGGCGTGCCGGGCATATCGATCACGTGCAAATCAGCGTGTGCGAAACCCTGGGCGTGGAAAACCGCGGCGGCTACTACGACAAGGCCGGCGCCATGCGCGACATGATCCAGAACCACCTGCTGCAACTGCTCTGCCTGGTGGCCATGGAGGCGCCGGTGCGCTTCGACGCCGAAGCGGTGCGCAACGAAAAGGTGAAGATCCTCGAGGCTCTGAAACCCATCTCCGGCCTCGATGTACAGGACAAGACCGTGCGCGGTCAGTACACCGCCGGCAAGATCGGCGGCCATGACGTGCCTGCGTATTACTTCGAGAAGAACGTCGATAACGACAGCGACACCGAAACCTTCGTCGCCGTGCAGGTGGAGATCGACAACTGGCGCTGGGCCGGCGTGCCCTTCTACCTGCGCACCGGCAAGCGCCTGGCGAAGAAAACCTCGGAGATTCTCATCCAGTTCAAGCCGGTGCCGCACCGCCTGTTCAACGACGGTGAAGCCAACCAGTTGCTGATCCGCCTGCAGCCGGAGGAGCGCATCAGCCTGCAACTGATGGCCAAGAACCCCGGCAAGGGCATGCATCTGAAACCGGTGGAGCTGGACCTCAACCTGGCCAATGCCTTCAACCAGCAACGCCGCTGGGATGCCTACGAGCGCCTGCTGCTCGACGTGATCGACGGCGACTCGACGCTATTCATGCGCCGCGACGAAGTCGAGGCAGCCTGGAAATGGGTCGACCCGATCCTGCAGGGCTGGCACCAGCACTACCAGAGCCCGCGCCCCTACCCGGCCGGCAGCGATGGGCCGGAGCAACTGCAGCACCTGCTGGAGCGTCACGGACGGCACTGGGCATAGACGTGTAGCCCGGATGCAACCCGAAAATAACCGGCGCCCTTCCCCGGATTGCATTCAGGCTACTGGCTCGCCGGCGTCGTTCAGGCGACTGACCGGCGCGCGTGCGCGAGCACCACAAGCAACACCAGCATTCCCACCCCTCCGGCCACCACGAACAGCCCCTCGTAACCCAACGCCTTGGCCAAAACCCCGCTGCTGGCCCCGACGAAGCCGGACAGCAGCAGTTGCGCTGAAGCTTGCAAGGTGAAGTCGGCGCCTTCGTGTTCGGGGCGGCACATGCGCATCATCGCGGCGAACAGGGCGACGGTGGACATGCCGTCGGCCACTTGTTCGAACAGGGTCACGGCGTAGACCAACCCAGTGTTGGCGCCCTGCCCCACCAGCAAGGCCAGGGCGGCGATGCCGCTGGCTTGCAGGGCGCCGAACAGGATCAGCGAACGCAGCACGCCGATACGGGCATAGAGCAGGCCGCCGAGCATGGCTCCGCCAATGCCGGCCAGGCTGCTGATCAGGGTCAGTTGGCCAAGCGCGCCCGTGCTCCAGCCCTGATCCACCAGCATTGGCTTGATCATCGGCGAGCCGAGCGAGTCGCCCAATTTGAAGGTCAGCACCACCGCCAGCCACAGCAGCATGCCGGGTTGCGCCAACAAGCCGCGGTAGTGATCGAGCAGCAGACGTGGGCCCAGAGCGTTTTCAGCCAGAGCAGGTTGAAACGGCAACACCCGGCGCTCGGGGAACAACCAGATCGGCACGCTCATCAGCAGGATCAGGCCAGCCACCAGCCCCACGGCCAGGTTCCAACCCAGCGGGTCGATCACCAGCAACAGGCCGCTACCGCTGATGATCATGCCGACCTTGTAGCCACCCACTTGCAGGCTGTTGCCCAGGCCGCGCCAGCGTTCGGGCAGCAGGCGTACGGTGAGGCCATCGGTGGCCACGTCCTGGGTCGAGGCAAAGAGGTTGATCAGCAGCAGCAAACCAAGCAACAACCACAGGCCGGAGCCAAACAGCGCCTGCGGGGACAGCAGCGCCAGCGCGGCGACACAGACGATGACGCCGCTCTGCAGCGGCAGAATCCAGCCACGATGGTGACCCAATCGGCGCGAGGCCAGGCGGTCGATCCAGGGAGCCCAGAAGACCTTGAGCAACCAGGGCAGCGCCAGCAATTTGAGCAGACCGATCAGCGCCAGGTCGACGCCGTGCTGGCGCAGCAGTACCGGTAGCGAGTGGGCGATCAGCCCGGAGGGCAAGCCCTGAGCACAGTAGAGCGAGGCCAAAAGCACCAGTGTGGCGCTGGACGGGCGAGGTGCAGGTGACAGCATGGAGGGCGCTCGCGGCAAAAGCGCAAGCCTAGTGGTTTGCGCCGGCGAACGGCAACGAGGTGGTGGTTACAGTTCGTAGCTCGGTTCGTCGCGGCTGAAGCCCCTCCCACAAAGCCTCGCCAGCCCGTAGCCCGGGTGCAATCCGGGGCACTTCAATCGCGTATGAATTCGCTCCTACACAGGGTCTGCCGCTGGACTCTCCAATGCGTCCCCTACAGGCTATTCAGGCACTCGCTGAGGCCGTTTGCCAGGTTTTCCAGCAGTTGCTCGTAACCGCTCGCGTTGACCGGCAAGGTCCCGCCCAGAGCATCCAGTTCCGCCAGTTTCACCGGTAGGCCGGCGGTCAGGGTTTCGGCCAACCGTGGGCGCAGTGGCGGTTCGCTGAACACGCAGCTCGGCCCGGTCTGCTGCAGGCGCTCACGCATGGCAGCGACATGCCGTGCGCCCGGCTGTACCTCGCTCAACACGCTAAATACGCCGGCATGCTTGAGGCCGTACGCAGCCTCGAAATAGTCGTAGGCCTCGTGGAAAACGAAATACGGCTTGCCTTGCAAGGCGGCCAGTTGCGGGCGAATACGGCCATCGAGCGCATCCAGGCGTGCTTCGAAGGCTTTCAGGTTGGCGGCGTAACGCCCGGCATTGGCAGCATCCAGCTTGGCCAGGTCAGCGGCCATACGCGCGGCGATCACCTTGGCATTGTCGGACGCCAACCACAGATGAGCATCCAGGCTGCCCGGGCGATGGTCATGATCGTGGCCCAGGTCGTCGCCAGCATGTGCGTGCTCGTGATCATGTTCCTCATGACTCTCGCCGAAATGACGCAGGGTCATGCCGGGCAGGTCCTGCACCGCCAACTGGGGCTTGTCACGGCTGCCCAGCACACGGGGCAGGAAGGCCTCCATGTCCGGGCCGATCCAGTACAGCAGGTCGGCATCGCGCACTCGCCGTACGTCGGACGGGCGCAACGCATAGTGGTGCGGCGAAGCGCCAGGCGGCAGCAGCACTTCAGGTTCACCGATGCCGTCCTGCACCGCCGCGGCGATCAGTTGCAGCGGTTTGATACTGGTCAGCACGCGCACCTCGGCCTGAGCGCTGGCGACGAAAAACAGGGTAAAGAGACAGAAAAGACGCAACACGGGGCATACTCGAATGGCATTGAACAGGTAATATAATAACGTCTCTCACTCGCTCCGTCCTTGCCCATGACCGACACGCCCCTGTCTGCACGCCCTCACGATCACTCCCGCTGCGTCAGCCATGCGCTGGCCGAAGCAGAAGCCATCTGCGCGCGCCAGGGCCTGCGCCTGACAGCTCTGCGCAAACGCGTGCTGGAACTGGTCTGGGCCAGTCACAAGCCACTCGGCGCGTATGACATCCTCGGCGTACTGAGCGACGAAGACGGCCGCCGCGCCGCGCCGCCCACGGTGTACCGCGCACTGGATTTCCTGCTGGAAAACGGCCTGGTACACCGCATCGCATCACTTAACGCCTTCGTCGGCTGCAGCCATCCCGAGCACCCGCATCAGGGCCAGTTCCTGATCTGCCGAGCGTGCCATGCGGCAACCGAACTGGAACAAGCCACCATCAGTCAGGCCATCGTCGACAGTGCAACCGGCGTCGGCTTTATCGTTGAAGGCCAGACCGTGGAAGTCGTCGGCCTGTGCGCAGGCTGCAAGGGCACGGCATGAGCGACGCGCTGATCCGCCTCGACGGCGTCGCTGTCAGCTTCAACGGCCAGCCGGTGCTGGATAACGTGCAGCTCAGCGTAAAGCCCGGCGAGATCGTCACCCTGATCGGCCCCAACGGCGCCGGCAAGACCACTCTGGTGCGCGTGGTACTCGGCCTGCTGCAGCCCGAGCGTGGCAGCGTGCGCCGCACGCCGCGCCTGCGCATTGGCTACATGCCGCAAAAGCTCCATGTCGACGCCACCCTGCCGCTGTCGGTGCTGCGCTTTTTGCGCCTGGTGCCGGGTGTGGATCGCCAGCGCGCGCTGGCGGCACTGGCTGAAGTCGGCGCCGAACAGGTGATCGACAGCCCGCTACAGAGCATTTCCGGTGGCGAGATGCAGCGCGTGCTGCTAGCCCGCGCCCTGCTGCGCGAGCCACAACTGCTGGTGCTCGACGAGCCGGTGCAGGGCGTCGACGTCGCCGGCCAGGCCGAGCTGTACCGGCTGATCTCGCGTCTGCGCGAGCGTCACGGCTGCGGCGTGCTGATGGTCTCGCACGACCTGCACCTGGTGATGAGCGCCACCGACCAGGTGGTCTGCCTCAACCGCCATGTCTGCTGCTCCGGCCACCCGGAGCAGGTCAGCGGCGACCCAGCCTTCATCGAGCTGTTCGGCCAGGACGCCAAGAGCCTCGCCGTTTATCACCACCATCACGACCACGATCACGACCTGCATGGCGGCGTGGTCAAGCCAGGCCTGACCATTCACGGTCCGGCCCACGTCCACGGCCCGAACTGTAAACACTGATGCCTGACTTTCTCCTCAACGCCCTGCTCGCCGGCCTGGCGCTGGCCTTGGTAGCCGGCCCGCTCGGTTCCTTCGTGGTCTGGCGGCGCATGGCCTATTTTGGCGACACGCTGTCCCATGCCGCCCTGCTCGGCGTGGCGCTGGGCCTGCTGCTCGACGTCAGCCCGACCCTCACCGTGACGGTCGGCTGCGTACTGCTGGCCGTGCTGCTGGTGACCCTGCAGCAACGCCAGCCGCTGGCCTCCGACACCCTGCTCGGCATCCTCGCCCACAGCACGTTGTCGCTGGGCCTGGTGGCGTTGAGCTTCATGCATGACGTGCGCATCGATCTGATGAGCTACCTGTTCGGCGATCTGCTCGCGGTCAGCACCACCGACCTGGCCTGGATCATCGGCGGTAGTGCGCTGGTGCTGGCGCTGCTGGCCTGGCTGTGGCGGCCACTGCTGGCAATCACCGTGCACGAGGAACTGGCGCGGGTCGAAGGCCTGCCGGTCGCGGCGATCCGCCTGGCGCTGATGCTGCTGATCGCCGTGGTAATCGCCGTGGCAATGAAGATCGTCGGCGTGCTGCTGATCACTTCCCTGCTGATCATTCCCGCTGCTGCCGCTCAGCGTCACGCACGCACGCCGGAGCAGATGGCCGTGGGCGCCAGCCTGCTCGGCCTGCTGGCGGTGTGCTGCGGCCTGGCGCTGTCCTGGTACCAGGACACGCCGGCCGGGCCGTCCATCGTGGTCAGTGCCGCGGCGCTGTTCCTGGCCAGCTTCGCATTGCCCAAGCGCAACACTTGAGGGCGCGCTACGGCGCGACCGTTCGAGGTGAAATCAGCGGTACGAACCTGTATGATTGCGCGTTTTTTGCACAATTCGAGACGCGTAGTCATGAAGTCGTTCGCTTTTCGTGGTCTTCCTCTTTTACTGGTTCTGCTGCTGGTCGGTTGCCAGAGCAGCCAGCAGCAGAGTCTCCCGCCGGTCGATGATCTGGTCATCGCCTTCCGCGAGCTCGACCTGAGCCTGGCCGAAGAGCGGCTCGACGACGCGCGTAGCCAGCTCAGCGCACTGCAGCAACGCGCCAGCCGCGACACACGCCTGGAGCAATACCAGCGCCAGTTGGCCGAGGCCTATATGGAGCAAGGCCAGGAAGCGCTGCAGCAGGGTGATCTGGATCGCGCCGCGCAGGCGCTGGGTCAGGCCCGCAGCCTGATGCCACAGGCACCGGCCTTGAGCCACGACCTCAACCAGGCCATCGATAGCGCCCGCGCCGCCCGGCAAACGGCAGCCGAACAGCAGGCACGCGAGGCGGCCGCCAAGCTCGACGCCGAACGCCAGGAGCAACTGCGCCAGCAGCGCCTGGCCAGTGAGCGGCAGGCCAAGGTGGCGGCCTCTGCGGCCCCGGCAAACCTGGCCAAGCCAGTGGTCGAGAGCACGCCCAGCGCCCGACTGATCGACCCGAGCGCCGCCACCAGCGTCGTGGCATTGCCTATGCTGGACAGCCAGGACAACCAGCAACTGCGCCGTCTGCTCGACAGCGTGGCCGCGGACGTCGTGACCTTTCGCTGCGCCGTGCGCATCGAAGTACGCGAGGCCAAGGACTACCCCTGGGTCGCGGCACTGCTCTCGGCACGTATCAAGAAGCTCGACCCGAGCTTCCGTCCGCAGCTAAGCCAGACGATCGCGCCACAGCAGGTACCGCGCCTGCTGTTGAGCCCGCAGCGTCATTGACGCGGGCACTGGTACCACCGCTGATCGGTAATGCCATTTTGTAATAACCATAGGCCAACAAAGATTTTCTCGGCCTAAACACCGCCGGGTAGACTAGCCCCCTTTTGCGCCCACCCGGCGCCCGATGGCCGGCCCCTTCCACCTTGGGGCTCGCCCTTGAACACACCCAAAAGGTCGTTCGCGTGATCCAGTTTCAATCCGTCCACAAGGCCTACCGTGTCGCGGGCCGCGAGATTCCGGCACTGCAGCCCACCACGCTGCAGATCGGCAGCGGCCAGGTGTTCGGCATCATCGGTCATTCCGGCGCAGGCAAGAGCACCCTGCTGCGCCTGATCAACCGCCTGGAGGAACCCTCCGGCGGACGCATCGAGATCGATGGCGTCGACGTCACGGCCCTCGATGCCAATGGCCTGCGCCGCTTCCGCCAGCAGGTCGGGATGATCTTCCAGCACTTCAACCTGCTGTCGTCGAAGACCGTCGCCGACAACATCGCCATGCCGCTGCGCCTGGCCGGCGAACTGAGCGGCGCCGAGATTTACGCCCGCGTCTCTGAACTGCTGACCCGTGTCGGCCTGCAGGATCATGCCAACAAGTACCCGGCGCAGCTTTCTGGCGGCCAGAAACAACGCGTCGGCATCGCCCGTGCGCTGAGCACACGACCGAAGATCCTGCTGTGCGACGAGGCCACCAGCGCCCTCGATCCGCAGACCACCACCGCCGTGCTGCAGCTGCTGGCCGAGATCAACCGCGAACTGGGCCTGACCATCGTGCTGATCACCCACGAGATGGACGTGATCCGCCGCGTCTGTGACCGCGTGGCGGTGATGGATGCCGGCGTGATCGTCGAGCAGGGCCCGGTAGCCGAGGTGTTCCTGCACCCGCAGCACCCGACCACGCGGCGCTTCGTGCAGGAGTCCGAACATGTCGACGAGGCCGAGCAACATGACGACTTCGCCCACGTTCCGGGGCGCATCCTGCGCCTGACTTTCCAGGGCGAAGCCACCTACGCGCCGCTGCTAGGTACCGTGGCGCGCGAGACCGGGGTGGATTACAGCATCCTCGCCGGGCGCATCGACCGTATCAAGGACACCCCCTACGGCCAGCTCACCCTGGCCTTGACCGGTGGCGACATCGACGCCGCGCTGGCGCGCTTCGGCGCCGCCGACGTGCATCTGGAGGTACTGCGCTGATGCTCGAACAACTGCTGCCCAACGTCTTCTGGCCGGAAATCTGGGAGGCCAGCCTTGACACGCTGCTCATGCTTTTCGGCTCAATGGTGATTATCGTTCTGCTCGGTTTGCCACTCGGCGTACTGCTGTTTCTGACCAGCCCGAACCAGATCTTCGAGCGTGAGAAGCTGTACAACACGCTGTCGCTGCTGGTGAACATCCTGCGTTCGATGCCCTTCGTCATCCTGTTGATCCTGATGCTGCCCGTCACCGCGTTCCTGGTTGGTGACTCCTTGGGCGTGAAAGGCACCATCCCTCCCCTGATCGTCGGGGCAACGCCGTTCTTCGCCCGCCTGGTGGAAAGCGCCTTGCGTGAAGTGGAACGCGGCATCATCGAGGCAACTCAGGCGATGGGCGCCACCACCTGGCAGATCATCACCCGCGCGCTGCTGCCTGAAGCACTGCCTGGCCTGCTCGCGGCTACCACCGTTACCGCGATTACCCTGGTGGGTTATACCGCCATGAGCGGCCTGGTCGGCGGCGGCGGTCTCGGTGACCTGGCGGTGCGCTACGGCTACCACCGCTATCAGCTGGACGTGATGGCCGTGACCGTGATCCTGCTGCTGATTCTGGTTCAGGCGCTGCAGATGATCGGTGACCGGCTGGTTGTGCATTTTTCCCGTAAATGATGAAAAGCGGCGACTCGCCACCCGCGAGACCCGCACCAACCTTCCCAAAAGGAACCTTGAAATGAAGAAGCTGCTGACTGCCATCGCCGCTTGCGCGGCCTTCTCGGCCCAGGCCGAAACCCTCAGCGTCGCTGCCACTCCGGTACCGCACGCGGAGATCCTCGAGTTCGTCAAACCGGCGCTGGCCAAAGAAGGCGTGGAGCTGAAGGTGCGTGTGTTCACCGACTACGTGCAGCCCAACCTGCAGGTACAGCAGAAGAACCTCGATGCCAACTTCTTCCAGCACCAGCCGTACCTGGACGAATTCAATGCCAGCCGCAAGACCGATCTGGTCAACGTTGCCGGCGTACACGTCGAGCCCTTCGGCGCCTACTCCAGCAAGATCAAGGACCTGAACGAGCTGCCGCAAGGCGCCACCGTGGCCATCCCCAACGACGCCACCAACGGAGGCCGCGCCCTGCTGCTGCTGCAGAAGGCTGGTGTGATCAAGCTCAAGCCGGAAGCCGGCATCCTCGCCACGCCGAAGGACATCGTCGAGAATCCGAAAGGCATCAAGGTGCGTGAGCTGGAAGCCGCCACCCTGCCGCGCGTGCTGAGCCAGGTCGACCTTGCCCTGATCAACACCAACTACGCCCTGGAAGCCAAGCTGAACCCGACCAAGGATGCTCTGGCCATCGAAGGCAGCGACTCGCCGTACGTGAACATCCTGGTGACCCGCGCTGACAACAAGGACAGCGACGCCGTGCAGAAACTGGTCAAGGCCCTGCATAGCGCCGAAGTGAAGCAGTTCATCGAAGAGAAGTATCAGGGCGCCGTCGTACCGGCGTTCTGATCGCCGCTGACACCCTGAGTAGTACCCGATGCCGCGCCGCTGCAAAGCCGCGCGGCATTTTCATTTCCGCGCGCTGGAAAGGGAGCTCACGACGGGATAAAGCGCAGCACACCGGCTTGCCGCGGCCCGGCGCCGCTAGGGTCGTCACTGGGATGGGCGATGCCGTCGCTGACTGGCACCTCAGTGAAATCGAACGGGCTGATCCCCTCCAGGCAGGCGACATTGACGCCGTACTGACTGGGATTGGAACGCCGCTGATGGTGGGTGTAGATGCCGCAGCGCGAACAGAAGAAGTGCGTCGCGCTCATGGTGTTGAAGCGGTAGGTGGTCAGCAAGTTTTCACCCTGCAGGATGCGAAAGCCGGCAAGCTCGGCCGAGACCGCCACCGCACCGCGCATGCGGCAGTAGGAGCAGGTGCAGCGCCGTGCGCTGTGCAGGCCATCGCTCAAGGTCACGTGAAAGCGCACACCGCCGCAATGGCACGCGCCGTTGATCTCGCCGATATCCTTGTTCATCCGTCAGACCTCCGCTCGACAGGAAACCTCATCATAGGTTGGATCAGCCAGGCACTGCAGCAACCAGTCCAGCGCCGGCTGGCGCTGGGCGCGGCGTAGGGTCGCGACCAACTCGCGGTGGAAGGTGAGCTCACCCAGCTCCAGTACGCGTAGCGCCTGGGGTCGGTTACACCACAAGCCGGCACGGGGTATCAGCGATACACCCAGCCCACACTCGACCATACGCACGATGGCCTCCAGCTCATCCAGCTCCAGCGCCTCGCGGGGCGTCAGCCGTTGTTCGCGGAGGAAACGCTCGACCTGACGACCGCCGAAGGAACGGCGGTCATAACGCACGAAGGGCTGCTCGCGCAGCAGTTGCAGCGGATCGTCCCCCGGCAGGCCAGGCGGCACGATCAGCACGAAGGGTTCGCGAGCCAGAGGGACCTGCATCAGTTCCTTGGGCAACTCGAAGGGCGGGCGGATCAGTACCGCCAGATCCAGTTCACCGGCATCCACCTGCCCCAGCAGATCGAGCGAGACGCCCGGCACCAGCTTCAGCTCGACCCGTGCGGCCTGGGTACGAAAGCGCACCAGGGCCTCAGGCAACAGCCCTGTCTGGACAGTGGCGATGGCGCCAATTTTGAGTTCGCCCTGCCATTCGGCCAGCGCCGTCGGCACTGCCATCTGCGCGTAAAGACCCAGTATCTGTTCTGCCAACGGCAAGGCATGGCGGCCACCGGCACTGAGCACCGCGCTGCGGCCGCTGCGATCGAACAGGCGTACGCCAAGGTTCTGCTCCAGCACGCGCATCTGCGCGCTGACGGCAGACTGGGTCAGTCCTACACGCTGCCCCGCAGCAGCGAAGGTGCCATGTCGGGCTACGGTGACGAAGGTTTTCAGCTCGCGCAGCATGGACGCCTCAATTGATCAAAATTATTTGAGATTACGAGCAAGGATATTCGCTTTAAATCGATTTGGCTGTTGCTAGGCTAGTCCGACAGACAATAACCAGAGGTACTGCGTGATGGCCCTTGCTCCCTTTCACCTGGCGATTCCCGTCCATGACCTGGCCGCAGCGCGGCATTTCTACGGCGAGGTATTCGGCTGTGCCGAGGGTCGCAGCAGCGACCACTGGGTCGACTTCGATTTCTTCGGACACCAGCTGGTGATTCATGAGGCGCCGAAGATGGCCTATCAGGAAGAGGCCGTAAGCAACCCGGTGGATGGCCACGACGTGCCGGTGCCGCACTTTGGCGTAGTACTTGGCTGGGCTGACTGGGAGGCGCTGGCCGAGCGCCTGCGCAGCCGCGAGACGCAGTTCGTCATCGAGCCCTACGTGCGCTTCAAGGGCCAGGTCGGCGAACAGGCGACCATGTTTCTTCTCGATCCCTGTGGCAACGCCCTGGAGTTCAAGGCGTTCAAGGATATCGGTCAGCTGTTCGCCAAGTAAGGGGCAGCAGAGTTAAACCGCAGCGGCCTCGAACAGTCGTTCGGGCAGCAGCTCGCGCAGCCCGTCGTTGGCCTCCAGCAACTGCGGCAACAACTCATTTACCAGCGCAGGCTCGAGATGAGCACAGACATCGGCCTGGCGTGACAGCGCCAGGCCACCGAGCACGCGCGCGGCGATGGCCAGGTTGTCATCGGCGGCAGCCGCCTCGGTGAGCTTGCACAGGTAGCCGGTGGAAAAGCTGCGCAGGCTTTGCACGATCAGTTCGATATCGACGATATGCCGGGCAATCTGCACTACATGATCGGCGTCGTTGATGCCGTAGATCAGCATCTTCACCTGCCTGGCCGACAGGCATTCGGCGTAACGCGCGGCGGTGGCGAAGGCGCCGATCACACACAACTGACGCGCCACCTGCAGATGCAACTCATCCGGCAAGGCCAGGTAGGTTGGCAGAATCAGCTGCGGATCGAGGTGAGTGGTGACCCGGGCGAGAAAGTCGATGGGTAGCTCGAGAATCAGCTCACGCAGTTGCGCTGGCACCATGTGCGGCGACAGCTGCGCGGCCTGCTCGGGCCCGAGCTTCTGCACCAGCGCCGCCTTCACCGCCACGGGCGCCATGCTCTGCGAGGCCAGCAGCAGACGCTGCGCCATGCTCAGGGACGGGGCTTTGGCCATCGGATGCTCCTTGTCGTGACCGAGGCCTGCAGCATCCCGTAGTGGTGGTGATGGCGCAGCCATCTTTGCGCCGGTCGCGTCTGCAGTCGCCGCCAGCGACTGGGTAGAGAGGAAACGCCGCTCAATCCAGCGGGTTGTCGATTTGCGCGCGCAACAGTTCGGCGAAGGCGCCGGCTTCTACCGGGCGGCTGATCAGGAAACCCTGGATCTCGTCGCAATTCTGGCTCTTGAGAAAGTCCATCTGCGCCTGGGTTTCCACGCCCTCCGCGACCACCTTCAGCTCCAGGCTGTGAGCCATGGCGATGATCGCGCGGGTGATCGCCGCATCCTCGCCACCGGGCGACAGGTCGCGGATAAAGGTCTGGTCGATCTTCACGTAGTGCACCGGGAAGCGCTTGAGGTAGCTGAGCGAACTGTAGCCGGTGCCGAAGTCGTCGATTGCCAGCTTCACCCCCAGTTCGCGCAGTTGGCGGAAGGTCGCGATGACGCTCTCGACGTTGTCGAGCAACTCGCTCTCGGTCAGCTCCAGCTCCAGATAATGCGGTGCCAGGCCGGTTTCATCGAGCACCTGACGGACCAGGCTGGTGAGGTTGCCCTGACGCAGCTGGTACACCGAAATGTTCACCGATACGCGAATCTTCGCCAGCCCCTGGCGCTGCCACTCGCACGCCTGCTGGCAGGCCTGGCGCAGCACGAACTCGCCAATCGGCGCGATCAACCCGGTCTCTTCGGCCAGGCCGATGAACTCGCCTGGCGCCACCATACCCTGCTGCGGATGGCGCCAACGCACCAGAGCTTCGGCAGCGTTGAGCTGGTCATCGGCGAGGTTCAGCTTGGGTTGGTAGAACACCTCCAGCTGGCCTTCGTCGATGGCCTTGCGCAGCTGGTTTTCCAGCTGCAGCCGCTCCAGTGTGCAGGCCTGCAGGTTGTCGGTGAAGAACTGGAAGGTATTGCCGCCCAGGTGCTTGGCGTGTTGCACGGCCATGTTGGCCTGGCTGATCAGTGCGCTGATCTCGCGCGCATAATCCGGTAGCAGGCTGATCCCCAGCGAGGCGCTGACCACCAGCTCGTGGCCGCCCACGGTCATTGGCACACGCAGCTTGGCCAGCAGGCGGCTGGCCACCCGCGCCAGGCTGGAGAGGCTGCCGTAGGCGTCGAGGATGACGGCGAATTCGTCGCCCGACAGCCGTGCGATGCAATCGGCTTCGGGCACGGCCTGGGTCAGACGGCGACTCATCTGGCGCAGCAACTGGTCGGCCACCTCATGGCCGAGGCTGTCGTTGAGCAGCTTGAAGCGGTCCAGGTCGATATGTACCAGGGCGATGCTGCGACCGCTCTGCCGCGCACGCTGGCTGGCCTCGTGCAGGCGCTCCTTGAACAGGCTGCGGTTGGCCAGGCCGGTGAGTTCGTCATAGTGCGACAGGTAGCGCAGGCGCTCCTCGGCCTCGCGTCGTGCGGTCAGGTCGGCGAAGAAACCGACGATATGGCTGGGCCGACCGCTGGTATCGCGCACCAGATTGAGCTGCAACCACTGCGGGTAGAGTTCGCCGCTCTTGCGCGTCTCGATCAGTTCTCCCTGCCAGGTGCCGCTACTGTCCAACTCCTGACGGATCATCTGGTACTGCCTGCGCATCTCACGGCTGCCGATCAGGCTGGTCACCGTGCGCCCGACCACTTCCTCGCTGCTGTAGCCGGTCACCGAGCTGAAGGCGCGGTTGACCGCCAGCACGCGGTAGTAGGGGTCAAGAATGAAGATGCCTTCGCTGGCTGCCTCGAACACGGTGGCAGCCAGGCGTTGCTGCTGCTCCTGCTGACGCCGCGCGCTGACGTCGCGTCGCGTGCCGAGCATGCGTCGCACACGGCCGGCAGCATCGCGCTCGACCGCGCGGCCCCGATCTTCGACCCAGACCCAGTGACCATCGACATGACGCACGCGGTACTCGATCTGATAATCCTCGCTGCGCCCCTTGAGGTGCTGGACCAGCGCCCGCCGCAGCCGCGGCAGATCATCGGGGTGCAGACGCGGCGTCAGATCACGCAGCATCACCTGCACCTGGCCGGGCTCCAGGCCAAACAGCTCGCGCAGGTGCGAGTGGTGCACCTGATCGCTGTCCAGATCCCAGTCCCACAGCCCCAGCTCGCTGGCCTCCAGTGCCAGGGCCAGACGCGCCTGGCTCTTGCCCAGGGCGTGGGTCGCCTCGTCCAGTTCCAGCGTGCGCTCGGCGACGCGCATTTCCAGCGCGCCATGGGCGCCGCGCAATTCGCGTTCCGCACGGCGGCGTTGTTCCACCTCGCGCGCCAGTTCCTCGTTGAGCCCTTCGGCACGCTGCTTGGCATGCTCCAGATTGCTGATCAGCGCCAGGTTGTGAAAACGCTGCAGCAGGCTGCGCTGCACCAGGCGGTTGACCTGCCAGGCCACGATCAGCAGAGCGAGAAACAGGATCACCCCGAGCAGCCCCCAACCACGTTGCAGGCTGTTATCGGCCAGCAGCAGGAAGGCCGCCGAAGGCACCAGGCAGGGCAAGGCGAAACTCAGAAAGGCGGACAGGCTGACGGCATAGGCCACGCTGGCCGAAAGAATCGCCGCGGCGATCAGGCCATAGACCAGTGCCTGCTGATAGAACACGTCGGCCGGCACCAGCACGATCACGGCGAAGGCCAGGGTCAGGCCGGAGGCTCCGGCACCGAAGAGGAAGATGCGGCGCCAGTAGGGTTCGGCCTGGCGACTGGGCAGCGCCTCGTTGAAGGCATTCACCTGAGTCAGGCGCAACAGCACCAGCAACACCACCCAGCCCAGCCAGGCCGCAAGCAATGGCGCACTCTGCTGACTCCACAGCAAGAGGCTGCAGGCCAGCCCGACCAGCAGCATGAGCAAAGTGGGCAGACGCGAGCCCTGAAACAACAGTCGGGTACGCTCGACGGCAATATCCGTGGCGAACTGACGTTCAGCCTGATGCGGGTCCAGCGTCACCTCTTGAACTACGGCGCTAGTCGTGGCGGTCATAGGCGATGTTCTTGTAATGGTTGCCTAAGGGTGTGCGAGAGAACTATCGGCGCCCTCAACCCTGACGTCGCGGGAGAATACCCGAGACAGACGCTGTGCCCAACAAAGATGTGGGCAATTTCACAGCTTGGCGCCCAACTTTTGGTGAGCCCCTACCAGCCATGATGGCCTTTGGCCGCCAGACGCATACCTCTGCGCCCTGACCTGCCGGTCGTCGGTTGCATCCGGCCGGTTTCGCTTCACCTGGCCGACGGTTTGCCCTCCCCTGCCCAGCCCCCTAGAATGCCGCGATGCAAAACGACCCCGAACTCCTCCTCGCTTCGCTCAACGACGCCCAGGTCCAGGCCGTGGCCGCTCCGCTCGGCCGCCAATTGGTGCTGGCCGGCGCCGGCTCGGGCAAGACCCGCGTGCTGGTGCACCGCATCGCCTTCCTGATCCAGGCGATTGGCGCGTCGCCCCATTCGATCCTGTCGGTGACCTTTACCAACAAGGCCGCCGCCGAGATGCGCCACCGCATCGAACAGATGCTTGGCCACAACCCGGCCGGCATGTGGGTCGGCACCTTCCACGGCCTGGCCCATCGTCTGCTGCGCGCGCACTGGCAGGAAGCCGGGCTGGCCGAGAACTTCCAGATTCTCGACTCCGACGATCAGCAGCGCCTGATCAAGCGGGTGATCCGTGAACTGGGCCTGGACGAACAACGCTGGCCGGCCAAGCAGGCGCAGTGGTTCATCAACGGACAGAAGGATGAAGGCTTCCGCCCGCAGCATATCCAGGCTGGTGGCGACCTGTTCCTGGCTACCATGCGCGGCATCTACGAGGCCTACGAAGCGGCCTGCGCACGTACCGGGGTGATCGACTTTTCCGAGCTGCTGCTGCGTGCGCTCGACCTCTGGCGCGACAAGCCGGGCCTGCTCGAGCATTACCAGCGGCGCTTCCGCCACATCCTGGTCGACGAGTTCCAGGACACCAACGCCGTGCAGTACGCCTGGCTGCGTCTGCTGGCCAAAGGCGGCGACAGCCTGATGGTGGTGGGCGACGACGACCAGTCGATCTACGGCTGGCGTGGCGCACGCATCGAGAACATCCAGCAGTTCTCCAGCGACTTCCCCGATACCCAGGTGATCCGCCTGGAGCAGAACTATCGCTCCACCGCCGGCATCCTCAAAGCCGCCAACGCTCTGATCGCCAATAACAACGGGCGCCTCGGCAAGGAGCTGTGGACCGATGGCGGTGACGGCGAGCCGCTGGCCCTGTACGCCGCCTTCAACGAGCATGACGAAGCACGCTACGTGGTCGAGACCATCGAGGACGCCCTGCGCAAGGACGGCCTCAAACGCAGCGAGATCGCCATTCTGTATCGCTCCAACGCCCAGTCACGGGTGCTGGAAGAAGCGCTGCTGCGCGAGAAGATCCCCTACCGCATCTACGGCGGCCAGCGCTTCTTCGAGCGCGCCGAGATCAAGAACGCCATGGCCTACCTGCGTCTGCTCGACGGTCGTGGCAACGACGCGGCGCTGGAGCGCATCGTCAACGTGCCGGCACGCGGCATCGGCGAGAAGACCATCGAGACCATCCGCGAGTACGCCCGCGCCCACGACGTGCACATGTGGGAGGCGATCCGCCTGATGCTCGCCAACAAGGTCCTGCCTGGCCGCGCATCCGGCGCGCTGGCGGGCTTTATCGAGCTGGTCGAGGGCCTGGCCGAAAAAGTTCTGGCCATGCCCCTGCACCAGATGACCCAGGTGGTCATCGAACAGAGCGGCCTGCTCGCCTATCACGAGGCGGAAAAGGGCGAGAAGGGCCAGGCCCGGGTGGAGAACCTGGAGGAACTGGTCAGCGCCGCGCGCGCCTTCGAGAACGACGAAGACGACGAGCTGACCCCGCTACAGGCCTTCCTCACCCACGCATCGCTGGAGGCCGGGGACACCCAGGCCGCCGAGAACGAGGACAGCATTCAACTGATGACCCTGCACAGCGCCAAGGGCCTGGAATTCCCGCTGGTATTCCTGGTTGGCATGGAGGAGGGTCTGTTCCCACACAAGATGAGCCTGGAAGAACCGGGCCGACTGGAAGAAGAACGCCGCCTGGCCTATGTCGGCATTACCCGTGCCATGCAGAAGCTGGTGATCAGCTACGCCGAAACCCGGCGTCTCTACGGTAGCGAGACCTATAACAAGGTGTCGCGCTTCGTCCGCGAAATCCCCGCACCGCTGATTCAGGAGGTACGCCTGAGCAACAGCGTCAGCCGCCCGGTAAGCACCAGCTCGATGAGCGGTAGCAGCCTGTTCGCCGGCAGCGCCGTGCCGCAGACGCCCTTCAACCTGGGTCAGCGGGTACGCCACAGCCTGTTCGGCGAGGGCACCATCCTCAACTTCGAGGGTGCCGGCGCACAGGCCAGGGTGCAGGTGAATTTTGAAAACGAAGGCAGTAAGTGGCTGATGCTGGCATACGCCAAGCTCGAAGCCGTGTGAAGAGCCTATGCACGATCAGCTGCGCGTCGGCCCTACTGCGTTAAAAACAGGCTTGGAATGCTCATGTACAAAAGTACAGTCGCCCGCGACTCCGACCGTTCCTCGCCTATTTTTGCCTTGTAGGACTCTAGCTCGCATGCTCGTGAATAGGCTCTGAGTACCTACCGTATCTGGAGATAATCGATGAATCGCCGCAATCTGTTCGGCGCCGCTCTGGCGCTGATCGCCGCCATCGGCCTGGTTGGCTGCAAAGAAGAAAAGGCTGCCAGCGAGCAAGCCGCCGCCAAGCCGGCCGAAACCATCCACTGGAAGATGGTCACCTCCTGGCCGAAGAACTTCCCGGGCCTGGGCACAGCCGCCGAGCGCCTGGCCGAGCGCATCAACGCCATGAGCGCCGGGCGCCTGACCGTCAAGGTCTACGCCGCTGGTGAGCTGGTTCCCGCCCTGGAAGTGTTCGATGCCGTCTCTCGCGGCACCGCCGAGATGGGCCACGGTACCCCGTACTACTGGAAGGGCAAGGTCCCGGCTGCGCAGTTCTTCAGCAGCGTGCCGTTCGGCCTCTCCACCCTGGAAATGAACGCCTGGCTCAGCCACGGCGGTGGCCAGGCGCTGTGGGACGAAACCTACGCGCCCTATGGTGTGAAGCCGCTGTCCGCCGGCAACACCACCATGCAGATGGGCGGTTGGTTCAACAAGGAAATCAACAGCCTGAATGACATCAAGGGCCTGAAGATCCGCATGCCGGGCCTCGGCGGCGAAGTCTGGAGCAAGCTCGGCGCGATCACCGTCAACCTGCCTGGCGGTGAGATCTTCACCTCCCTGCAGACCGGCGCCATCGATGCCACCGACTGGGTCGGCCCCTACAACGACCTGGCCTTCGGCCTGCACAAGGCGGCCAAGTACTACTACTTCCCGGGCTGGCAGGAGCCGCAGGCGGTGGTCGAATCCATGGTCAACCAGAAGGCCTTCGACGCGTTGCCAGCCGACCTGCAAGCCATCGTCGTCGAAGCCGCGCGTGCCGCGACCCTGGATATGATGGACGACTACGTGTTCAACAACGCCAAGGCGCTGCAGACCCTCAAGAGCGAAGGCGTGCAGTTCAAGCGCCTGCCGGACGAGGTGTTGAAAGCCATGCGTGAGCAATCCGACGTGGTGCTCGAGTCCCTGGCTGCCGAGAACGACCTCAACGGCCGCATCTGGGCCTCGCAGAAGGCCTTCCTCGAAGAGGCCAGCGCCATGCAGGCGCTGACCGAGAAAGAGCTGTACAACTGGCGTTAAGCTGCTGCCGCTCCCACAAGGCTTTTTGCCCTTGTGGGAGCGAATTCATTCGCGATGGGGTTGGCGCCGCACCAGCAGGATCGCGAATGAATTCGCTCCTACAAAAATATCTGGAAGCCATCCCATGCGCTTTTCCACCCTGCTTCTCCTGCCCTTGCTCGCCGTTGGCCTGATCGGCTGCAAGGACGATTCCGCCCCGTCCGAGCAGGTCACCGCGCCTGCAAAGACCTTCCACTGGAAGATGGTCACCACCTGGCCGAAGAACGCGCCCGGCACCGGCACCGCGGCCGAGCGCCTGGCCGAGCGCGTCAACGCCATGAGCGCCGGGCGCCTGACCATCAAGGTCTACGCCGCTGGCGAACTGGTGCCGGCACTGGAAGTGTTCGATGCGGTCTCCCGCGGCACGGCCGAACTGGGTCACGGCACGCCCTACTACTGGAAGGGCAAGGTACCGGCGGCGCAGTTCTTCGGCGCGGTGCCCTTCGGGCTGTCCACCCAGGAAATGAACGCCTGGCTCAGCAAGGGCGGTGGTCAGGCGCTGTGGGACGAAGCCTACGCGCCCTTCGGCCTCAAGCCGCTGACCGCGGGCAACAGCACCATGCAGATGGGTGGCTGGTTCAACAAGGAAATCAACAGCCTGGATGACATCAAGGGCCTGAAGATCCGCATGCCGGGCCTCGGCGGTGAAGTCTGGAGCCGCCTTGGTGCGACCACCGTGGTGATGCCTGGCGGCGAGATCTTCACCGCCTTGCAGACCGGTGCCATCGATGCGACAGACTGGGTCAGCCCCTACAACGACCTGGCCTTCGGCCTGCACAAGGCAGCCAGGTACTACTACTACCCGGGCTGGCAGGAGCCGCAGTCGGTACTCGAACTGCTGATCAACCAGAAGGCTTACGACGCCCTGCCGGCCGACCTGCAGGCCATCGTCACCGAGGCGGCCCGCGCAGCGACCCAGGACATGATGGACGACTACGTCTTCCACAACGCCCTGGCGCTGGACGAGTTGAAGAAGAGCGGCACGCTGCTCAAGCGCTTCCCCGACGAGGTACTGCAGGCCATGCAGCGCGAGACCGAACAGGTGCTCGGCGACCTGGCGGCGCAGAGCGAACTCAATGGTCGTATCTGGGCCTCGATGCAGACCTTCCAGGCACTGGCCACCTCGATGCATGCGCTGTCGGAGAAGGAGCTGTACGACTGGCGCTGAGCCCGGTGATCGGCGACGGCGGTGGGCATGGCGCAGCAGCCGTCACTGGCTCCGTTTGTCGCTCCAGGCTGCACCTCATACCCTGGCGGCCATACTTCAGGGGATGAAAAAGAAGCCAACCGACCCCACCCACATTCTTGATACCGCCCTGCAACTGGCCGACGCCTGCGGCTGGGAGCGCCTGCACCTTTTCGAGGTAGCCGCCGTACTGGACATCGGCCTGGACGATATCGCCCGCCACTACCGTGACAAGGATGACCTGGTGGAAGTCTGGTTCGACCGCGCCGATCAGGCCATGCTCAACCACGCAGGAAACCCCGACCTCCCCAGGCTGAATGCCGAACAGCGCCTGGAAAGTTGCCTGCTGGCCTGGCTCGACAGCCTCGCCGCTCATCGGGCTGTCACCGCACAGATGCTGCTGTACAAACTGGAACCCGGTCATCTCCACCTGCAGGTACTCGGCCTGATGCGTATCAGCCGCACCGTGCAGTGGTGGCGCGAAGCAGCCGGGCGACAGAGCCTGCATGTGCACCGTATCGCCGAAGAAACCCTGCTCACCAACGCCTACCTGCGCAGCTTCGTGCACTGGCTGCGCCACCCCGAAGAAGACGCAGTAACCTTCCGCGCCTTTCTGCGTGGCCAACTCCGCTGCGGCCCGCTGCCTCTACTGCTGCAACGCCCGTAGCTCGGATGAAGTCCGCGGCCATGGCTGCGGGCCTTCCCGGATTGCATCCGGGCTGCTCGAACATATCGCAGGGTGCTCGCCCTCCAGGCAAAAGCCGGAAACATTCTGTCACTGGTCATCACCCGCCACGGCGGGCAAGATGCCGACCAAGCTTTTCCACAAGAGAGAAAACCGTGATGCAGCGTTTCCTCAGTATCGCCATGGTGCTGTGCCTGGCACTGACCTTCAGCTTCGAAGCCCACGCCAAGCGTTTTGGCGGTGGCAAATCCTTCGGCTCCGCTCCCAGCCACCAGACTCGTCAGGCCACGCCGCCAGCTCAACAGGCTGCCCCGACTCCCGGCCGCCAGCAGCCTGCCGCTGCCGCCAGCGGCGCTTCGCGCTGGCTCGGCCCGCTGGCCGGTCTGGCCGCTGGTGGCCTGCTGGCCTCTATGTTCATGGGCGACGGCTTCGAAGGCCTGCAGATCATGGACATGCTGATCTTCGGCCTTATCGCCTTCCTGCTGTTCCGTTTCCTCGCCGCCCGTCGTGCTCGCCAACAGCCACAAATGGCTGCTGCCGGTGCGCCGTACCAGCGTGAAATGCCGAATGCCGACAACGCGCCGGCCGCTGGCAGCAACATCTTCGGCGGTCGTCTGGCTTCGGCCGCCCCGGTGATCAACGCCCCGGCCTGGTTCAACGAGCAGAGCTTCATCGCCGCTGGCCGTGAGCACTTCATGAACCTGCAGCAGCACTGGGACGCCGACGAGATGGACAAGATCGCCGAATTCGTCACCCCACAACTGCTGGACTTCCTCAAGCGCGAGCGCGCCGAACTGGGTGATGGCTTCCAGTCCACCTACATCGACGACCTTCAGGTCCAGCTCGACGGCGTCGACGACAACGCCGAGAAGACCATCGCCACCCTGACCTTCAGTGGCGTGTCCAAGACTTCGCGCTTCGACCAGGGCGAGCCGTTCAGCGAGAGCTGGCGCCTGGAGCGTGCCCAGGGCGACAACCAGCCCTGGCTGATCGCCGGCATTCGCCAGAACTGATCGCAACGACGCACAAAAAACCCGGGCTTGCCCGGGTTTTTCATTTCGGCATCCGCCAGTTTCGGTAGCACAGCCGTCGCGGCTAAAGCCCCTCCCACAGCCTCAGGCCATGCCGGTGCAGCAAGCAGCACCCGTGGGAGCGGACTTGTCCGCGAATCGCGGCGCCAGCCGCGCCTGTACAAGCCGGAGTCACGTCATCGCGGCTCGGCGCATGCCGATATGCGGGATGTCGTCCTCCAGATAGACCTCGGTCACCGCCTCGAAGCCATACCGCCCGTAATAACCCTGCAGGTGCGCCTGAGCAGACAGGTAGACCGGCACGCCAGGCCAGCGGCGGCTGCATTCGACCAACCCCTGCTCCATCAGCCTGTGACCCAGGCCACTGCCACGTGCCTGCTCTGCAATCACCACGCGGCCAATCACCACCTCGCCATTCATCCGCTGCGGGTCGAGCAGGCGCAGATAGCCCACCAGCACGTCATCATCGCGCGCCAGCAGATGGCAGGTATCACCAAGCAGGTCCTGGCCATCGGTTTCCAGGTAGGGGCAGTTCTGCTCCACCACGAACACCTGGGTGCGCAGGGAGAGAATGGCGTACAGCTCATGGATGTCGAGTTCGCTGTGGTGCTTGCTGATCCAACTGATGGTCACGACTCTCTCCAGGAGACACTAAGGCACGACACGCTCGCCGCCTGGCCTGCGCAGGCAGCGCCAGATCATGACAGCCAGTAGCAGTACCAGCCAGAGCAACGGAACCAGGAAGATCACCAGGGTGCTGGCAGCATGACGGCCAACCTCCGTGTGGTAAACCAGTCGCACTCCGTCTTCCTGCCGCTCGGCCGCGATCAGCACGGCATTCTGCAACTTGCTCAGCGTACCGATTTCCGGCACCGAAACCGGGAGCTGGCGCAAGGCCCGCAAAAAGCCGTTCCAGCTCGCAGCGCTGTTCTCGATAGGCCAATAGAAATCCGATCCGCTTGAGCTTGAATAGCGCGGCGCCTGGTCAGTCAAGATCAGACTGTGCGCCTGTGCCTCGGTATAGGCCGCAACGATAGCAGCCACGCGCGCCTCCAACTGAGCGCGCACGTCACCGGCGAGCACGCCGACCGCTTCATCGCTTGCCGTATAATGCGCGGCTTTATAAGCCTCAAGCACCTGCTCGGGTTGAGCATCGAGCACATCCCGAAAATCGGCCCAGCGCTCATACCCCAGCAACTGCATGATGGCCTGCTTGCCGGCCTGGCAATCGCCATCGGCAGGGCACAGCCGGTCGAATTCGGTCATTGCCGCGGGGAACACCTTGAGCCCCATGTAGGTGGAGAACTGGCCAGGCGCCTCCTCCTTCCAGAGTGCAGCCAGCCCATGCAACGGTGACAGATCGGCGAGGGCAGCATGCTCGGGTGCGAGCATGGCCGGCCCCCAGTAGTAGTTCCGACAATCAATGCGATAGGACAGCGAGGCGTACGACGGCTCAGGGTTGTTCAGCAAGCCACAGGAGAGTGTCTGGTCCGCTGGTTTGAAAATCAGCCGCGTCCCTGCTGGCGGCAGGGATTCGCCAAGATCCTCACCACCGTGCAGCACCAGATCCGGGTAGCCCATCAGCGCCCCCTGCAACCGATAGAAGGTCGCCGGCCAGAGCTGCTGGCTGTCGATCACCAGCAGCAGGAGCAAAGCGCTCGTCAGCACCAGCACGGCGCCCAGCGGCCGACGGGGTTGCCGACGAGCCAGCAGGCCGACGCTGCCCAGGTAGATCAGCGGCAGCCCCAGCAGCAACCCAGGCAGCGCCAGAGACTTTTGCGACGCCCAGGTAAACAACAGATAGTGGCTGCTGGCGAGCACCGCCAAGACCGCGCATGACAACCCGAGCGCCAGCGCAGTCGCCCCCCAGCCGCGGATGGTGCCGGGCACCAGCACCACCGCGCTCAGCACCACCAACGCCAGGCTTACCCAGCGGACCCAATCGGGCGACGCCATTATCTCTAGCATGGCCACTTCCATCCTTCGCAGTCGAACACCTGCTCGCCGTACACATGAATCTGTTTCCAGGCCAGCCGACCATCCTTTTCCAGCCCGTAGGAAACGCCATGCCGGGTGCCCACAGCATCGTGCCGCCAGACGCCAACCAGATTGCCGGCAGCGCTCAGGCCCAGCCAGGTTCCGACACTCTTACCGTCGCGATACCAGCCATGCATGACGAAGCCATTGTTCATTTCATAGACCCAGTAGCCGCTACGTTGGCCGTTGGCTTGCGCACCGCAGGCGACCAGCTTGCCGTCGACGATTTCCTTGTGAATTTCATCCTTGCTGCGCGCACAGCCGTCGCCATCCAGCGCAGGAGGTGCAAGCTCGTCCAGCAAGCGCTGGGGCACCCGCTCGAAGGCGGTTGCGGAAGTCGCCAGCAGCATCAGGGCCAGGGTAACAACGCGCATATCAGTTGCCCTCCAGCTGCATGAAGCGATACGTCCAGCGCACCGTGCGCGGCGTGGCGTCGAGGATGGTCAACTGCTCGATACCCCTGACCTCGCCGTGAAACTTGAACACCCCACCGGGGAACAGGAAGTCCTCGACGCTCGGCTGATCAAGGTCGGCAGAGCGGGCAACCGGTATCAACGCCTGCCCATTGGCATCGAGAAAGCGCAGCCGGCCGAACAACTCGCGCGCCGGGTGCTCGGGTTGCACCAGCGCGCTCGGCAAGGCGCTGGCGGCAACCAGCCAGGGCGTTTCGCCGGCCTCATAGGGCAGTGCCTGCCAGACCATACCGGTCGGGCAGGACAGCTCGCTCTCGACCTCAACGTCATGCAGGAAGCGCAGCTCACCATCGCTGCCCTGCAGCTCCCAGCGCACCTGATCGAGCTGCTCGGGTGGCAACACCGAATAACGTCGGTAGTCATCCGCAGGCAATCGCTGCACGGCCTGCCAGCGCAACAGCGGCTGCTGCGAACTGACCACACGCAACTGACAGACAGCGCTAAGGGAGATGGGTAGAAACAGCTCGTGATACTCGCGGCCCTGCGCCTGCTGCGGCAGGTGCGTGGGCATGTCGAGGCCGGTATGCGCCAGCGGCAGGTGCCAGGTCGAGGGCAGCGACGCAACGCTACGCTGCTGCTCGTCCGTGGCGAAGCGCACATCCGTCAGACGCTCCTCCTTGCCGCTCCACAGCCTGATCGGCAGGCGTGCCGGCGGCGTGCCCGCGAAGCGCAGTTGATACATGTCGGTAGCGAGAAAGTCCTTGCCCCGCATCAGGCGATTCCAGGCGCTGTCGTAGTATGGCGAGGGGGCGTAACTCACGCGATGCCAGCCCTGATGCTCCGGGTAGTCATCCGGCATGAAATGCAGGGTCTGCTCGCCCCGGTTGACGACCTCGATCCACCACTCGCCCGGCACGGCGCCCGGCCGGGCGACGATACGGCTGCCGCCGACGCGGATGAAGCTCTGCTCGTCGGACAGTGCCAGCCAAAGCGGCTCCTCCTGCGCAACGGCGACCTTGCGCAGGACATCGACCAGCACGCTGGCTGGCTCCCGATAAGAGCAGGCTGGGCTGTATGCCGGCGTCCAGAACAGCTCGAAGCGATGCGCCGGCATGGCGCGCGTCGGGTACTCAGCAAGCTCTTGCGACAGCGCCAGGTCGGCATCGATGCCGACCGGCAACAGTCGTTGTAGTGCATCCAGACGCAACTCGGGTGCACACAACTGCGTGCCGTCCGCGTTGAACAATCGGAGGTTTTCGACAGCCAGGATGCTTTCCGGCATCAGCGCATTGTTGCCATGCGCGGGCAGCAGCAGCTCGAACCAGTCGCGTCGAGCGGGGTTGCTGTAGACATGACCGAAGCCGGCATGAAGTCTGAGCGTACCGGCCAGCATGGTGGGCTGTAGCGGCTCGCGTGCGTCCGGACCGGGCAGTTGAAACGGCTCGTACACGGCCGTATGGCTACTGTCGAACAGGCCGTGGCCCTCACGGGACGCGACGATCAGCAGCGCGACCAGCCAAGCGAGGGTGAACAGGCTGCCGGCGATGAAACGCCGGGTACGCAGTTCCTTTTGCAGACGCGCAACGAGGCGCTCGCGTAGCGGCGCGGCGGGGGTTGAAGATGCATCCTGCATGTAACGACGCTTCCAGGCTTTCTCGCGGGTCGCCAAGGTTGCCGATAAAGGCGGCTCGGCTCAAGCTGAAATTGCCCATGCGGATAAGTGAAACGGTTATTTGCTAGGCGCTTCAGCAATACCTCGAATCGCGCTGCTAGGGTATAAAGCTGCCCGCCCATCAGGAGAGCCCGAACGTGGAAGAAGTCATCGAACAACTGCGCGAACTCAACGAACCGGTGCCGGTACCGCTGGAGCTGCCGGACGAGGAAACGCTGGTGGAGATTCAGGAGCAGATCCTCATCCACCTGCCCTTCGAGCTGCGCGAGTTCCTGCTCAAGGTCAGCGATGTGGTCTACGGCCGCCTGGAGCCAGTGACCGCCAGTGACCCGCAATCGCACACCTACCTGCCGGAAGTCGCCTCGGTGGCCTGGGACCTCGGCCTGCCGCGTGACCTGGTGCCACTGTGCCAGGAAGGCCGCGACTACTACGCCGTGGACGTCGAGGGTCAGGTGTGGCTGTGGGACGGCGACGAAGGCGAACTGACCGACGAAAGCTGGGACTCGGTCTGGCACTGGTGCCGGGACGTCTGGCTGGAGAGCTGAGCCTCGCGGTCGCAGCATCGTGGGAGCGGACTTGTCCGCGAATGCACCATTGTCCCCCCCGGCACACACCCCACAAGGCAAGCTCCCATCCGCGAGACAGCAGGCTTCTCGCCGCCCCACCTCAGGTGTCGCCCTGCTCCAACGCCAGCAGATTGAGCAGGAACCGCGCGAAATACAGCAGATCCTGCTCCATGGCCTGGCGCGCGCCCTTGGCATCGCCGGCCTCGATGGCGGCGAAGGCGTCTTCGTGAAAGTCATTGAGCCGCAGTGACAGATCGGCACTGGTGAACAGGCGATTGAAGAAGGGGCCGATCTGCAGCCATAACGACTCGATCGAACGCAGCAACACGGGGTTGCCGCAGGCGCCATACAGATGCAGGTGGAACTGACTGTTGGCGTTGAGGTAGTCCTGTACCTGGCGCTGCTCGATGGCCGCATCCATGCGCTGCACGCAGTCGCGCAAGCGGGCCAGGTCGTCGCTGCTCAGGCGCGGTGTGGCCAGTTCCACTGCCAGGCCCTCCAGTGCCAGACGCACCTGGAAGATGTTCTCGTAACGTTCTCGCGTCATCGACGGCACTCGCACCGAGCGCTGCTGCTCGCCCTCCAGCGCCCCCTCCGCCACCAACCTCTGCAGAGCCGCCCGAACCGGCATCGGGCTGGTCCCCCATTCGGCCGCCAGATCGCGAATCTTCAGCCGTTGTCCCGGCTGGAAACGCCCGGCCAAAAGGCCTGAGCGGATGTTCTGATACAGCTGCTCCTGCAGGTTGTCAGCCATGCGCCACCTCCATCGGTGGCGCCGGCAGTTGGGCAAGGGTCAGGCTACAGTCACGCATGCAAGGCTCCAGTGAAGAATGCGTCGAGTCTACGTCAGGATCGGATTTTGTATGAAGGATCACACAGGTGAAAATACTTTGTGATCACATATTTATAGAATAGTGCTTTTAATGCCGCTAAAAAAAGCTTGTTTACTATTTTGTGATCACAAAATATCATGCCGACAGCACCCAACCGAGGTATGACCCATGACCACCGCCAGTGGCATCAGCCAAGTCGCCGTAGACCGCTTCGTCGCCGCCGAGCGCGAACTGTTCCTGTCCCGCAATCCGAAATCCGTGGCCCTGGCCGAACGCGCCCGGCACTCTTTGTACGGCGGCGTACCGATGCACTGGATGGCAGACTGGTCGACGCCGGTGCCACTGTTCGTCGAGCGGGCCAAGGGCGCGCGCTTCTTCGATGTGGACGGTCATGAGTACGTCGACTTCTGCCTGGGCGACACCGGCACCATGTTCGGCCATTCGCCCGAGCCGGTGGCCCGCGCCCTCGCCGAGCAGGCGGGCAACGGCCTGACCACCATGCTCCCCGGCGAGGACGCCGTGGTCTGCGGCGAGCTGCTGGCGCAGCGTTTCGGCCTGCCCTACTGGCAGGTGACCGCCACCGCCACCGACTCCAACCGCTACGTGCTGCGCTGGGCACGCGCCATCACCGGGCGCAAGACCCTGCTGGTGTTCGATGGCTGCTACCACGGCACTGTCGACGACGTGATGGTGCGCGAGCGCGACGGCAAGACCGTGCACCGCTCAGGATTGGTCGGCCAGGCCTACGACCTGACCGAGCACAGCCGCGCCATCCCCTTCAACGACGTCGAGGCGCTGGAAGCGGCGCTGGCCCAGGGCGATGTCTGCGCCCTGCTCTGCGAACCGGCGATGACCAATATCGGCATGGTCCTGCCCGATCCGGGGTTCCTGCAGAAATGCCGCGAGCTGACGCGCAAGTACGGCAGTCTGCTGATCATCGACGAGACGCACACCATCTCCACCGACATCGGCGGCTGCACGCGCCTGTGGGGGCTGGATCCGGACTTCTTCGTGGTCGGCAAGCCCATCGCCGGTGGCGTACCGTGCGGCGTCTTCGGTTGCAGCGCGGCGATGGCCGAAGCGATGACCAAGGCCCGCCAGCGCGCCAGCGAGGAAAGCCACGGTCACGGCCACAGCGGCATGGGCACCACCCTGTCGGCCAACGCCCTGGCCATGCACTGCATGCGCGCCAACCTGGAACAGGTGATGACCCAGGCCGCCTACGACCACATGCTGCCGCTGGCTGCACGTCTGGCCGAAGGCTTGCGCCAGCTGATCGACAAACACGGCCTCAATTGGTCGGTGAACGAGCTGGGCGCGCGTTGTGAATTCCAGTTCTGCGCGACCCCGCCGCGCACCGGCGCCGAGGCCGAAGCGGCATTCCATGACGAGCTGCAGATGGCCCTGCACCTGTACCTGATCAACCGCGGCATTCTGATCACGCCGTTCCACAACATGACCCTGTGCTGCCCAAGCACCACGACCGAGGATGTGGACAAGCTGATCGCCATGCTCGACCAAGCCCTCACCGAGCTGCTGGCCATTCCCGGCGCCCGCGAGTAATCCGAAGATCGCTCCAACGCTCCAGCGTGGGAGTGCAGACAGCGACGCTCCGCGTCGTATGGGACGTGAAGCGTCCCCGGAGTGGTACCCACGCAGAGCGCCGGTACCATCAGAATCCTGTGGTGCGCATGACGCACCCTACCAGAGGCATGCACCATGCAATTCGCCAACCCCCAGGAAGCCCGTGATTTCCTCGCCAAGCACCCCGAGGTGCGCAGCATCGAGCTGATGCTGATCGACGCCAATGGCATCCCGCGCGGCAAGCTGCTGCATCGCGACGAGTTGCTGGCCATCTACGAAAATGGCCGGCCACTGCCCAGTTCGATCCTTTCGCTGACCGTCCAGGGTGAAGACGTCGAGGCAAGCGGCCTGGTCTGGGAAGTGGCCGACGCCGACTGCTGGACGCATCCGCTGCCCGGCAGCCTGACCCTGCAACCCTGGCGCGCGGTACCCACCGGCCAGCTGCAGGTGAGCATGCACCCGACCCAGGGCCTGCCGGCCACACCGGGCGACCCACGCCACGTGCTGGTGCGCGCTATCGAGGCGCTCAAGGCCGACGGCTATCACCCGGTGATGGCGGTGGAGCTGGAGTTCTACCTGCTGGACAAGCAACGCGACGCCAATGGCCGCCCGCAGCCCGCCGTGCAGATGAACGGTGTGCGCCCGCAGGCGCCGCAGGTCTATGGCGTGTACGAGCTGGAGCAGGTGCAGCCGTTCCTCGACGATCTCTACGCCGCCTGCGAGGTCCAGGGCCTGCCGGTGCGCACGGCGATCTCCGAATACGCCCCGGGCCAGCTTGAACTCACGCTGGAGCACCGCTTCGACGCGCTGCAGGCGGTGGACGAAGGTGTGCGCTACAAGCGCCTGGTCAAGGGCGTGGCCAACAAGCACGGGCTGCAGGCCTGCTTCATGGCCAAGCCATTCGGCGACCTGGCAGGCAGCGGCCTGCACATGCACATATCGCTGGCCGACGCTGAAGGCAACAACCTGATGGCCTCGGAAGACCCTTACGGCACGCCGCTGCTGCGCCACGCCATCGGCGGCATGATGGCCACGCTGGGCGATGCCATGGCGATCTTCTGCCCCAATGCCAACTCCTTCCGCCGCTTCCAGGCCAACAGCTACGCGCCGCTGGCCAAGAGCTGGGGGGTGAACAACCGCACCGTGTCATTCCGCGTTCCCGGCGGGCCGGCCAACAGTCGCCATGTCGAGCACCGCATCTGCGGCGCCGACGCCAACCCGTACCTGGCTGCGGCGGCGATCCTCGCCGGTATCCACAAGGGCATCCGCGAGCAGATCGATCCGGGGGAGGCCATCGTCGGCAATGGTTACGAGCAGGCCCGCGAAACCCTGCCCACCGACTGGCTGACCGCACTGCGCAATCTTGAGGATTCAAGCTGGGCACGCAAAGCGCTCGGCGAGGACTTCCTCAAGGTGTTCCTGGCGATCAAGTGGGCCGAGTACCGCCAGTTCATGGGAGAGGTGGGCGAGCAGGACTGGCGCTGGTACCTGACTCACGCCTGATCGTCGCAGCCCTGTGGCGAACGTAACGGGGAGCTCTGAGCCTTGCGTCGCGCTTGCCGTCTGGCCTGTACGGCGGTAAGCGGACGCAGAGCGTCCTGGGTGGCATTCCCACGCAGAGCGTGGGCACGATCAATAAGCCCTGGCGCACATCCTTATCTACAGCGGCATGCAACGCCCATTGAATCCCGCCTCGTGCGGGCCGTCGAAGCACAGCTGGCCGCGGTCATCGGGCTCGGCCAGTTGCGTCGGATAGTAGGGGTTGCGGGCATCCGGCATGTTCGCCAGGCGTTCGGCAGCAAAAGGCCCGGCAGGCAGGCTGACCACCACGGCCAGCAAACGACGCTTGGCCTCCAGGTCGTGCAAACGCCCGGCATACCGGCGCATGTCCGGGCCGGCAACGGCCAGCAGGATATTGCCGGCCCGGTTGCGTATGCCGCCAACCGAGGCCGGCCCGGGAGCCGGCTCCTGCATCGCGACGGCAAACGCCTCTGGCTCCAACTGCGACAACTGCACAGCCCGCGCATACGGCGCCAGGCTGGCGTTGATGGTCATCTGCGGGCGGAAGAACAACTGCAGGCCAAGGTATTCCCGGCCGGAGACGCTGTCTGGCAGTTGCGCATACATCTGCGCGATACCGTAGAACTCGCGCTGCATGGGCTTGAGCAGCGAAAGCTCGTCCGTACTGAACGACTCCGGAACCGACGGACGCGGGATCAGCCCCTGGCGATACAGACGGACCTGCCATTCCAGATTGCGGTTGACCAACACGCCCAGCAGCATCTTCAGGACCAGGTTGTCCGCACGCGCCAGTTGCTGGCGCAGTAGCCTGAGCTCCTCGCGCAACCCTCCCTGTGCCACATCGCCCTGGCCATCGCGGGCCATTTGCAGCATCAGTAGATTGAGCACCTGCTGGCCCGCGTACACGTAAGTGAGTCGCGGTACCGGCTCGGCGACACTCACCGAGGTCAGCGTGCGGTAGTCATCCCTGTTGAGAAAATCCCAGTAGCGTCGCTGCAGCACGAACCAATCCGGAGAGATGCGACTCCCCAGGTCGGCCTGTGCCAGCAGGCTGTCGAAGCAGCCGGGCGTCTCGATCTGACAGAACAGTCGCCCTTCGGGAAACGGCAGGCTGGCAACGGTTGGCCCCGAATAATCGCTATCGGTCACGCCACGCCCGGCGTGCCAGCGCTCGTAGTGCTGCAGACGGGCCTCACCCAGTGCCTCGGGCTGTTCATCTAAAGGGGCATCAATCCCGTTGAGGTAAAGATAAGCGCGGCTTTCACCCGTTGCTGCCTGCACCTGCTGCTGCCAGTGCTGCACCTGGGCGCCAGGCGGCTCGTCACGCAGCCAGGCACTGCCGGCAACCAGCAGCGCCAGCACCAGAATCACAGCACCCAGCAGGCCGGCACGTCGGCTCACGGGCGCACCTGCGCATCGACCTTGATGTAGTCGCCCGCCACGCTGATGCCCATGCCGCCATAGTCCTGGCAGCCATCGGCGAACACTTCCAGCACGCGCAGCGAGATACCCTCGCGCAGCAGACTCACCGCGCAACCGGCATTCAGCGCGGCATCCTCCAGGCGCATCTGCACAGCGTCGCCGACCAGCTTGCCCTCAAGCTCACCGACGGCCGCCGGGCCGTATTCCTCGACCCGCGCCCCCGCGCGCAACGGCGCGAAGCTGGCGTGATAACCACCGCCAGGAATCTCGCTGATCTGCAGTTCGCTCCACACCGCCTGGCCGCTGTAGCGCAGGTAGCGGCCTACCGGGCTGGCGCTCAGCGCCGGGTAATCCAGCGCCTGGGTGACCTTGATCAGGTTGTGCCGCGTTGCCGAACCGTAAAGGTTGGTGTCCAGAGCCAACTGCAGCCAGGCACGGGCCATGCCGGCGTCACCGGCGCGCAAGTTGGCCAGCATCAGATTGTTCACGGCGAGCTCGAGCCCAGCTTCATCTTCGTTCTCGACGCGGCGCAGCTGACGCTCGAAGGACTCGATGGCCGCCTCGAAACGACCGGCCTGATAGGCGGCCGTGCCCTCCTGGTTGCACTGCGCCGGTGTATCGCACGTTTGTTCTGCCAGTGCCGGCAGCGCGAGCAGGCCAAGCAACATAAGGGGAATGTGGCGCAAGGGCATCATCTGGCATCCTAACCAAGTAAAACCCCATATTAGCCGGGCGACGCACAGCGCGGCAGCGCACAGCCTCCCAATTTCGGAGTCACCATGGAAGCCGGAACCGCACAACTGACGATGACCGTACTGATGACCCCGGACATGGCCAACTTCTCCGGCAACGTCCACGGCGGCACCCTGCTCAAATACATGGACGAAGTCGCCTACGCCTGCGCCAGCCGCTACGCAGGGCGCTACGTGGTGACACTATCGGTAGATCAGGTGATCTTCCGCGAGCCGGTGCATGTCGGCGAAATGGTCACTTTCCTCGCCTCGGTCAACTATTGCGGTCGCACCTCCATGGAAGTTGGCATCAAGGTCATCACCGAGAACATCCGCGAACGCTCGGTACGCCATACCAACAGCAGCTTCTTCACCATGGTGGCGATGGACGAGCAGGGTCGCCCGGCAGTGGTGCCCGAACTGCACCCGGACACACCCGACGGCCTGCGCCGTCAGCGCCAGGCCAAACAGCGCCGGCAGATTCGTGAAGAGCTGCAGCAGCGTTATCGGGCGTTGAGCGAGGAGAAGAATGACCCTCAGTCGTGACCGATGTAGAACAGCAGTTCGCGCCGCTGCGGGTGGTCCTTGAGCCAGGCGCGAATTTCGTCAGCACGGGCGATGGCGTCCTCGCCGGCGATGCGGCTGAAACGCTCGCGCCGCGCCTGTTCGCTGGCCTGCTGGCGCACCTGGCGCTGCCAGGCGTCGGTGAAGATCGCCGGCATCTTGTGGCTCAGTTCCAGGGCCTTGAGCAGTTGCCATTCGCCGCTGTCCAGCCAGGCTTCATCGCACGTGCCGCACAGGTCGAGACGATTGGCACGAGTGCCGCTGATCTGAAACTTGCTCATCAGCTTGGCGCACTTGGGGCAGCTCAGGGCGTGGCTGGTTTCGCCCACTTCGGCCTCGGCGGCCAGCTCGGTTGATGTCTCTTGTGCTGGCTGACGCTCGGCCCAGTCACGGTAATGCAGCAGGCTGACCAGCGTGCCTTGGCACTGTGCGCAGCCATGGCCGAGCAAGCCATCTTCGAGTTTTGCCGGTTGCAGACGGCTGGTGCGACAGGCGGGGCAATGCATGGTGACGTCCTTTTCGTGTGAAGTGCGCGAACGCTAATGCACAGCCGACGCAAGGGCAAGCCGGATGCTGAGAACTGGGCGGCAGATAGGCTAAGCTCTGTCTCCCGGAGACGGAGTCGCCATGATCAACCTGTTCGATGTCTTCCTGCTGATGCTGTTCGCCGCCGTCTGCGCCTGGCTATGGCGCGGCCACGGTATTCGCGAGCGTGCGCTGGCCTTCGCCAAGCAGCACTGCGCCAAGCTCGACGTGGAACTGCTCGATGGCGCCGTGGCATTGCGTCGTCTGGCCATCCAGCGTGATACCAGAGGCCATCGTCGCCTGGCGCGGCTGTATGACTTCGAATTCACCGTCACCGGTGAGCAGCGTCTACGCGGACATATCAGCATGTTCGGCCCACACCTCGGGCGCATCGAACTGGAGCCTCACCCGGTGCTGGAGCCACAGCCCGAGCCGGTCGCGGTCCAGCATTCGCATCCGGGTAACGTCATCCGCCTCGACGACTGGCGGCGCAAGACGCAGTAGCGCCTGCCGATTCAGCCCCGCTGCAGCAGGAAATCGGCCACGCGCTCGGCGCTGTCCGCCGGCTGCTCCTGCATGAAGCAGTGCCCACCCGACACCACCTGGCTGCGCACGTGGGCGTTGCTCGCAGACCAGCGCGCCACTGATCGCGCCACGAACGGATAGGTGCTGGCGCCGTGGATCACTTCGGTCGGCGTCGTCACCTTGGCCAGCGATGGCCACAGGCGACGCGGATAGGAGCCGAAAATCTCGGCTTCGCGGCTCGGCCGGCACTTGAGCTCGACTCCACCGTCCACGTCTTTCAACGCATGCTCGACATAGGCATCGAACGCCGCCTCGTCCCAGCCGCGGAACATACCGCGGCCATGCAGCGCCGCATGCGCACTGGCACGATCCGACCACTGCCGGCGGCGCTTGTGCGCCTTCTTCGCCATGCCGGTGCGCTGCGCCAGGCCAACTACGTCGGACAACGCCATCACACCGATCATCGCCGGGCTGAACAACACCGGATCGAGCAGCACTGCACGGCGGAAGAGCTCGGGGTGGCGCGCCAGGATCAAACTGGTCAGCACGCCGCCAAAACTGTGGCCCAGGGCGAAGCGCGGTACGTCGCCGAACGGCGCGCGCAATGCCTCGAACGCCTCCACCGCCAGCTCGGCGCTGCGGTTCCAGCCATGGAAGCGCCCACCATGATCACTGTCGCCATGGCCCTGCACGTCGCACAGCCAGAGGTCGAAGTCCTCCGCCAGCACGGCCAGCATCGGTGTGTAGACGCGCCCGCAGTAGCCATTGCCATGCAGGAAATGCAGCAGCGGCTTGCCCGACGGCGGCGTGTGCCAGCCGCGCAGGGTGAAGCCGGCAGAGGTGTCATGAGACCAGGGCAGCAGGTGCATGAAAGTTATCCACAACGACGAACGCGCGGCGAGTGTATCAGCCAGCCAATGGGATTCGGCACGCAGCGAACGAAGCGTTCAGTGCGCTGACGTCCTGCGCCTGATCGAAGATCAGCTCCAGCCGCGAATCCTTGCGCCATTCGCTGGAGCCCCAGTCGGGTAGCGCCTGCGTCTGCAAGGCATTCAGCGAACACCAGCCATCGACACCGTGCAGTACCGCCTTGGCCCGACGCCAGGCCAGTGTCCGCAACCATTGCGAAACCTGCGCGAGGTCGAAGATCTGCTCGGGATGCCAGCGCCAGCCAATGCTCCAGCCCTCGGCCTGAGCCTGCACCTGGCAGATCGGCTCGGCGGTATTAAGCCAGACCTGCGCCAGGGCTGGCGCAGCTGTGGGTAACTCGGCCTCCACCGGCGCAGGTAACGCTTGCGCTGGCAGGCCCGGTAGCAAGGCCAAGTCAAACCGCCCCTGTTCCGTCCAGTGCAGCGGCACGGGCGGCAGGCTCGCGGCAATTCGTACCCGGCTCGCTTCGTCCAGGGACTCGCTCTTGTTCAACAACAGCAGACCCGCCTCATCCAATGCCTGGCGCTGCACGTCCGGCAGCGCCTGACCGCTGACCAACGCGGCGGCATCCAACACCATCAGTGCCGGTTGCACGGCCAGCAAGCCGCGCCAGGGCGGCTGACGCAACTGTGCCAGCAACTGCGCCGGATGCCCCAGGCCGGACGGCTCGATCAGCAGGCGATCTGGCCTGGCCTTGCGCAGCAGCCGCCCCAGCCCCACCTGAAACGGCGCGCCATTGACGCAGCACAGACAACCACCGGCCACTTCGGCCAGGGCAATGCCATCGTCGCCCTGTTCGAGCAGGGCAGCATCCAGGCCGATCTGGCCGAACTCGTTGATCAGTACCGCCCAGCGTTCACCCGCCGGTTTTTGCGCCAGCAGGTGACGGATCAGCGTGGTCTTGCCGGCACCGAGCGGGCCGGCAATGAGGTGGGTAGGGATTTGACTGAGCATGAATTTATGTTCGGTGGTTCGCCAGACAAGTGCCAGCACAGACTGCAAGGAAGCAGCATGTTAGATTCGCCGGCAGTTTTTCGGGAGTCGAAACGATGCGTGCATGGCTGTTGCTGTTTTCCCTGCTGCCGGGCCTGGCCCTGGCCGAAGCCTGCGTGGTGCATAGCCAAGCCGAGCGCCTGGACGTGAAGGTCTGCCAGGAGAATCGCAACATTCCAGCCACGCTGTTTCGCGACGGCTTCTGCCAGCCGCAGTTGCAGGGGCAGACGGTCGAGGTGGAATTCGTCGAGCAGTGCCCGCAGGGTGCCTATGGCATTTGCCAGAATGCGCGCGCCGGCAGCGACCTGTACCAGCAGGACATCCACTACTACGGCGTGGCCAGCGACGCGCTGTATCTGGAACCAGCCTGCAAGACGCAATATCAGGGCAAGTGGATCAAGCCCTGACATCAAAGCGTCACCAAAAAAGCGCCTAATGACTGCGGGTACCTCACATGACCCTCATGTCGAGTCACGCGTCGACATGATCTCTTGGTGCTTAAGGCCGGGGCAGTCGCTCCGGCCTATTTTTTAAGAGCTTGCCGCACCCTACGCAACTCCGATTTCGCGCGACTTATGCCAGCCAGTCCAGCGTCAGCAGCAGACGTCGCTCGCCGGCCAGCGGTTGCGGCGAGCGATGGATCAGACCACGGCCTTCGTTACCCTGCCATTTCTCGCCCTTGGCCAGCGCCACATGACCGCTGTCCAGCCGCTGGATCAACGCTTCGTCCTGCGGCTCGGCACCCGGCTGACCAAGCTTGCTGCGCGGCATGGCGCCCTCTTCCAGCCACTCGCTGCCAACCCCGGCATAGCTGGTGATCAGCCGCAACGGCACGTGGTCGACGTGAAAGCGCGGGCACATGGCCTTGTCCAGCGCCCGCAGGCGCAGGCCGATAAGCCGGGCGTCGAGCAGGCAGGCATAGGCGCGCACCAGCCAGGCCACGTCGGCGAGAAAGGCCGCCTGGCCCGGCAGGTCGGCGTACTGCGCCACCAGGCCGGCAAGATTCGGCTCGTTGTCGGCCTGCGCCAGCTCCAGGGTCATGGACTGCGCCAACGGCTCACCCTGGGCCAGCAGCGTTTCGGCGAAGTCGGCGATCTGCGCCGGCAGGCGACGCTGCCAGACAGCCAGGTTGACGTCCTCATGCAGCACCTCGCCGAGCACCTGGATGTCCTCGGCCAGCGCCTGGCGCGGCGGCGCCGGCAGTTTGAGCGCGTACATCAGGCCGCCTCCTGCTGCTGCCAGGGGCCGAAGGGGTCGGCGAGCAGGCGCCAGGCCTCCGGGCCGCCGGCCATTTCCTCGTCGCTGAGCAGGCAATCGTCCAGCTCGCGGGTGAGGCGCAGGAAGTCGATGTTCTGGCCAATGAATACCAGTTCCTGGCGGCAGTCGCCGACCTCGGCGCTCCAGTGCTGCATGATCGCCTGCAGGCCTTCCTCGTCCTGCGGCCAATGCTGCTTGGGCACGAAGCGCCACCAGCGCCCGGCCAGGCCATGGCGCATCAGCCCGCCAGCCTGCGACCAGCTACCGGCCTCCTGGTACTTGCTGGCCAGCCAGAAGAAGCCCTTGGAGCGCAGCAGGCGGCCATTGCGCCATTCCTGCGAGAGAAAGTCGAAGAAGCGCTGCGGATGGAACGGCCGGCGCGCGCGGTAGGCGCTGGAAGCGATGCCATATTCCTCGGTTTCCGGCACGTGTTCGCCACGCAGCTCCTTGAGCCAGCCCGGCGCCTGCGAGGCGCGCTCGAAGTCGAAGCGGCCGGTGTCGAGGATCTTGTCCAAAGCGACCTGGCCCATGCTCATGGCCTGGATGTCGGCGTGGGTGTTGAGCCCGCGCAGGATGGCCGTCAGCTCCTCGCGTTCAGCCTGGCTGATCAGGTCGATCTTGCTGATGAGGATGACGTCGGCGAATTCCACCTGCTCGATCAGCAGGTCGGTGATCGAGCGCTCGTCCTCCTCGCCCAGGGTCTCGCCACGGCTGGCCAGGCTGTCGGCGCCATGGAAATCGCGCAGGAAGTTCACCCCGTCGACCACCGTCACCAGGGTATCCAGGCGCGCCAGGTCGGACAGGCTGCGGCCCTGCTCGTCGCGGAAGGTAAAGGTCTCGGCCACCGGCAGCGGTTCGCTGATGCCGGTGGACTCGATCAGCAGGTAGTCGAAGCGGCCGTCGCTGGCCAGGCGAGCGACCTCTTCGAGCAGGTCTTCGCGCAGGGTGCAGCAGATGCAGCCGTTGCTCATCTCCACCAGCTTCTCTTCGGCGCGGTTGAGGCTGACGTCGCGCTGCACTTCGCTGCCATCGATGTTGATTTCGCTCATGTCGTTGACGATCACCGCGACCTTGAGGCCTTCGCGGTTCTTCAGCACATGGTTGAGCAGGGTGCTCTTGCCGGCGCCGAGAAAGCCGGACAGCACGGTAACGGGTAGACGCGGGTTCATGGAGTGTTCCTCGTTTCAGTCACGGTCACGCTGATGTCTTTCGCGCTGCTCCTGGCGCTCCTTGGCTTCGATGCACAGGGTCGCGGTGGGGCGCAGCAAGAGGCGCTTCAGGCCAATGGGTTCGCCGGTCTCGGCACACCAGCCGTATTCGCCACGTGCCAGGCGTTCGAGCGCCTGGTCGATCTTGTCCAGCAGCTTCTTCTCCCGTTCCAGCAGGCGCAGCTGCCACTGGCGCTGCTCCTCGGCGGCACCGATATCGGCCACATCGCTGCTGGTATCGGGTTGGCGCAGCTCGGTGAATTCCTCCTCGATACGCGCCTGCAACTCGGCTCGCTGAGTCAGCAGCAGCTCGCGAAAGAACTGCTGCTGGGCGTCGTTCATGTAGTCATCCGCTGGCTGCGCAAGCAGCTCGGCTTCGGTGGGCATAGTCAGAGTCATGGGAAATCGGCTGGCTTGTTTTAATTGTTATAACATAACATTTAATTTTGAAAGCAACTCACGGATTTGCGATGAACGACCAGTTCCTGCCGGATATTGCCGCTCAAGCCACTCACCACGACCTGCCACTGGACTGGGTCGGCATGGCCGGTATCGCCCTGCCCATTCGCCTGGCCAGCGCGGCCGTAACCGCCAGCGTCGATATCGGCGTGAGCCTCGATGATGCCGGCGCACGCGGCATTCACATGTCGCGCCTGTACCTGGCGGCCCAGCGCCTGGTGCATCAGGAACTGGACGTGCCTGCCGTGCTGCAGGTGCTGGACGATTGCCTGAGCACTCACCAGGCACTGTCCGACAGCGCCACGCTGACGCTGCGTGGCCAGGTGACGCTCGAACGCCCGGCGCTGGTCAGTCCACTCACAGGCTGGAAGGCCTACCCCTTCGAACTACGTGCCCGGCAGGATGGTCGTGGGGTGAACATGGAACTGCAGGTCGAGGTCGGCTATTCGTCCACCTGCCCCTGCTCGGCGGCGCTAGCCCGGCAGTTGATTCAGCAACGTTTCGCCGAGACCTTCGCGCGTGAACCGCTGGACTATCTGGAAGTACTCGACTGGCTCGGCTCGACCCAGGGCATCGTCGCCACGCCGCACAGCCAGCGCAGCACGGCGACCCTGCAGCTGCGCCTGGCGCCCGACTACACCGAGCTGCCCGTGCTGGCGCTGATCGACAGCGCCGAACAGGCCCTCGGCACGCCGGTGCAGACCGCGGTGAAACGTGCAGACGAACAGGCCTTCGCCCTCGCCAACGGACAGAACCTAATGTTCTGCGAGGACGCCGCACGCCGCCTGCACCGCGCCCTGCGCCAACTACCGCAGGCCAGCGCCTTCCGCCTCAAGGTGGTGCATGCGGAAAGCCTTCACGCCCACGACGCGGTAGCGGAGAGCTACTGGAACTGGAGTTGAGGCAGGCGCAGCGGTATCGGCCTACCAGCCACCGCCGCCACCGCCACCCGCACCGCCGCCGGAGGAACCGCCGCCGCGAGAAGCGGACGAGCCGGAACTGCTGCCAGAGCTGGAAAAATCATCGGAGGACCGGGGCGCCTCCGGTGGTACGGATGCGCTCATCAGCACGCGATCCAGGTTCCAGGCAAGGGTTCGGGCCTCACCCGAGGTCATCAGGCTGGTGAAGCCTTGCGGCCGATAATCCACCGCCACAGGCTCCAGGGTGCCTTTCTGCAGTTCGCTGGTGAAGCGATTCGTCCACTGCTGTTCGACCCCCAGCGCCATGGCGTAGGGCAGATGCCGCTCGTAGAGCGCAATGCTCATCACTGGCGCCTGGCCAGCCCGATCCAGCACATCCTTCTCGCCCAGGCTCAGATAATCCCGATAACCTTCCAGCTCATCGAGCAGGCGCCGCCCGGCAGTGGTTGGTGCACGCAGGAACTTGCGTGCGACTGCGACGATGGCGAACAGTGCCACGCATTGCAGGACCACGCCGCCGCCCGCGAGGCCGGCGGCAATACCCAGAGTGCCCAACACGAACAACATGATCACGCCTGCGGCACCTATCGAGCTGCTCATGAATTGAAGCATTGCCGCTGCCAGCACCACTGCTATCAGCACGAGCCACAACGCATCCTGTGCTGCCTTGGCATCGCTGGTAGACGTCAGCAGCAAGGCGATACCGGCGCTCAGCGCCAGGAAGGCTCCGCACAGCCACTGGCCGGTATGGTTGTTGAAGTTGTTCTGCTCGATAACAGCCAAGCTCTTGCGCAAGCCGCCTAGCGCCCTGGCCAGCCGCGGCTCGTAACCTCCCCCCAGGACCAGTGAGCCGCCCTCTTGCGGAATCAGCGCATTGAGCACTTGCCGTTCATCTTCACGCAGGTCATCGGTTGCCGACTCGGTGCGCGTCAACTGTAAGCCCTCGGCGTGACGCTGCAGGCTCAACCAGCCACGGATGGCCAGGTCGGTGACCATGATGCTCAGGGCACGCACGCCCTTGCTGTCACCACCAAGGCCGCGGCGCCAGACGTAACCCGCCATCACCGGGCTGATGCCACGCGACAACTCGAACAGCGGGATGACCACTCCCCTGGCCGGCCCCCGGCCTCTCGCCCACCACTGCCTGGCGTAATAGCCTAGCAATACGGCAAATGTCCCCATCAGCAGACTGTGGCGCAGGTTATCGCTCAGCAACCTCAGCAAACGCTCCCACCAAGCCGGCCGCGTCACCAGGCCAGCCTGCCAGGCAACGGCGACGGTAAAGCCCTCATGCGCATGCAATGGACGATTGGTCGCCATGCGCAGGCGATTGTCTGCCTGTTCGAGCACCTCGTAATCACCAGCCTGCGAACCGCTATGGCCGGTATAGCCATGCACCGCCTCGATCTGCGCGCCCTTGGGCAGCACGACCTCGACACTGGCCGCGCGAATCGGCAGCAACCAGTCATTGCCGGTGACATTCCAATAGAGCTCATCGACGCGGGCGTGATGCAGCAGTTGCGCATCCATGCGGTAGGTCAGCTCGTAGAGATAGGGGCCGGGCTCGAGTTGCGTGTCTGCGCTGCCCAGGCGCAGGCGAATGCCGTGATCCAGTGCCTGCTGCGCGACGTTTTCCGGATGACCGTCACGCGTGGCCGAAATCAGCGTCAGCGGCGTATTGCGCAACAGGCCCTTGCCCAGGCCATAGCGCGTAGGGATATCACGGAAGATACCGCGGACGATGGCCTTGCCCTCGGCGACGACCGCGATCCGCTCGCTCACCAGCACCTCGCCATTGGGCTCGACCTGCAGGCGCACGTCATAGGCCTGAATGACCTCCTCGGCCTGCACGCCGAAGACGCAGAAACAACACAGCAACAGCAGGACTCGCAGTCTTCCTGACATGACACTCTCCTTGATGCGCTTACCTGCGCTCGCGGCCACCGGCGCGGGCATCACGCGTGAATCGAAGCGGCACCCTACCCGAAGTCTTCCCGCGAGCAAAAGCGAATCACGCACATCGCCGCCACGACCTCTACCAACCGCCGCCGCCTCCTCCTCCGCCGCCACCGCCGGAGGAACCGCCACCGGATGATCCGCCGCCACTCGACGAACTGCTCGCCGGCGGTGACGAAGCCAGTGCCGTGGCGCTGCTCAGGCCCGCGGCCAGGGCGCTGCTGAGCGCCTGTGGCGAGCTGTAGCTGCTGCGACTGTGGTACCAGGCCGGCTGATAGTCGCGCTGCGCAGGATCGATCAGGCCACTGGCCAGGGCGTCACTGAAGCGCGCACTCCATTTGTCTTCCACACCCAGTGCCATGGCGAAGGGCAAGTGGCGTTCGTACAGGGCGATGCTCATCGCCGGGGCATCAGCCGCCAGCGCCAGGGCGTCCTGCTCTGCCAGTTGCAGGTAGTTGCGATAGCCTTCCAGCGCATCGAGCAAACGTCGTCCTTCCAGGGTCGGCGCCGGCATCAGGTAATAGAAAATCACCACCAACGCGGCATACAGCACGATCAGTAGCAGCGCTGGCAGGGAAGCTGCCTCGGCGATCATCAGCAATCCTACCGGAACCGGCCAGGCGAACATCAGCGCGGCGAAGAACAAGGGAATCTTCTTGCCCGAGCTCGGCTGCCGCCGCGCCAGGTTGAACATGATCAGCGTCGGCACGCCGAAGCCCAGGCCGAACACCAAGCCCGCCATACCGGTAGCGAAATCATCCCCATGGCTGCCCATCACCAGCATCACCGCGCTCCCGAGCAGGGCCCACAGCAAGCCCAAGGCCCAGATGCCACGGTTGTTGCTGAACCAGGCCTTGCCCTGCAGCTGCAACTGGTTTTCCAGCGTGCTCAGCGTATCGGCGAGGCGGGGTTCGTATTTCTTGCCGATAGCGATCGAAGCATCCTGCTTGCCGGCCCTGAACAAGCGGTCGCTCAACTCGCGATCCTGCTCATTCAGGTCGTCTCGCACAGCAGCGCGTGACAGGATGAAGCCACTGCGGGGCCTGTCTGCGATCTGCAGGTGTTTGTGGATGGCCATGTCGGTCAGCCACACGCCAAATGCCCGGGCTGCCGGAAAGGCACCACGCAGCCCACGATGCCAGAGGTAGCCGGCCTGCACCGCGCTCATACCCTGCGGGCCCTCGAACAGCGGGATGATCACGCCCTTCTGTGGATCGCGGCCAACGCGATTCCAGGCGCTCAGGTAGAACAGCAGCAGGCCGATCAGCAGCAGCGCGCCGATGCCCACGCCGAGGTTGTCCAGTAGCGCACGTTTGGCGCTATCCACGGCGCTTGGCCGCGGCACCAGCCCGGCCTGCCAATCGACGGCTATCGTCAGCCCGTGGTGGGCGGGAAGCTCCGCAGTGGTGGCCAGACGCAGATGATCATCGCCGCGTTCGACGATCTGGAAGTCCTGGCCCTGATCGCCCTGGGCGCCGGTATAAGCGGCCAGTTGGCCAATATGCGCGCCCGCCGGCAGGCGCACATCAACCGACGCCTGGCGAATGGGGAAAATCCAGCCGTTGCCGGTGACGTTCCAGTACAGCTCGTCGGTGTCGGTGTGATGCAGCAGCGCGCGCCCAACCCGATAGCGCAGCTCGTAGCGATAGCGGCCTGGGTCGAGCAGCGTGTCTGCCGACCCCAGGTAGAAGCGCACCCAGGCGCCGTTGCGCTCGCTGTGCACGGCCTCTTCATCGCCATCGCGGGTCACGCCCAGCAAGGTGATCGGACTGCTTTGCTCCAGCCCCATCGGCAGCGCATAGCTGACCGGCAGATCGCGGTAGATGCCACGACGAATGTCGCGGCCTTCGGCGCGCACGGTGATGCGCTCGGTCACCAGCAGGTTGCCATCCGCCTCGACCTGCAGACTCACGGCAAAATCCTCGATGACCTCCTGCGCCGACACCAGTCCGGGCAACAGGCAGACAATCAGCAACAGGCCACGCAACCATCCCTGCATGCTCAGAACTCCATCTTCGGCGATTGGCCGTCACGCGGGTCATCCAGCGTGAAGTACTCGGCCGGGGTAAAGGAAAACAGGCGGGCGACCAGGTTGCTCGGCACCGACTCCACCAGCACGTTCAATTCACGCACCGCGCCGTTGTAGTAACGCCGGGCCATCTGGATGTGGTTCTCGACCTCGCTGATGTTGCCCTGCAACTCAAGAAACTGTTGGTCAGCCTTGAGTTCGGGATAGGCCTCGACCAGGGCGAAGAGCTGGCGCAGCTGGCTGCCCAGTTGCGCCTCAACCGGGGCGCGCTGGCCCAGCGGCGAATCGGCCAGTTGCACTGCGCGCATGCGCTCCTGCACCAGCGCCTCCAGCGTGCTCTGCTCGTAGTTCATGTACTGCCGCACGCATTCCACCAGCGCCGGAATCAGACTGGAGCGGCGCTTGAGTTGCACGTCGATACCGCTGGCGGCTTCGGCCACACGGTGACGATTGAACACCAGGCGGTTGTAGTAGAAGACCGTCACACCACCGAGCACGAGCAGGATGCCCACGCTCCACCATAAACCCGAATGCTGCATACCTTCTCCTTGTTGGTCTGTTGTGACAGCCATTGTCCTCATAGCGACACCCCGGGAGGACATCGCATCGTTATGCTCGTATCCTCTAATGCCAGCCTGCCAGCGAGGTCCCCCATGCAGATCGAGCTGATCGAGATCCGCGATCACCTGAATCGCTTCGCCCCCTTCGACAACCTGCCGGAACAAACGCTCGACGAGATCGCCCGCCAGGTGCAAGTCGGCTATTTCAAGGCCGGCAGCGAGATTCTGGCCGCCGGCGCGCCGATTCACGAACTGCACTATGTGCGCAGTGGCGCCGTGGAAATCCATCGCCGCGGGGGCGAACTGCACAACCGCCTGACCGAAGGCGACATCTTCGGCCAGGCCGGCCTGTTGCGTGGCAACAAGGTACGCCTGGGCGCCCGGGCACTGGAAGATAGCCTGATCTACTTCATCCCCGGCCCCCTGTTTCAACAACTCTGCGACCAGTTCGACAGCTTCGCCGATTTCGTCGAGGCCGAAGGCCAGTCACGGCTCAAATCCGCCCTGGAAGACAGCCATGGCAAAGCCAGTGAGCTGATGAAGATCAAGGTGCGCAAACTCATCGGTCGCTCGCCGGTCAGTGTGCCGCTGGACATGCCCGTGCAGCAGGTGGCCAAGGTGATGAGCGAGCAGAGCGTGTCCTCGGTGATCATCGTCAACCCTGCCAGGCGCTGGCCCAACCCCGCGCAGGTGCAGGTGGCCGACCAGCAGAATCAAGTCATGGCCGGCATCCTCACCGACCGCGACCTGCGCACCCGCGTGTTGGCCGAAGGGCTGCCGGGCGACACCCCGGTCAGCCAGGTGATGACGCCTGGCCCGGTCACCGTGCAGGCCGACGAGTCGGTGTTCGAGGCCATGCTGTGCATGCTGCGCAACAACATCCACCACCTGCCCGTGCTGCAGCGCCGTCGTCCGGTGGGCATGATCTCGCTGGCAGACGTCATTCGCTACGAGTCGCGCAGCAGCCTCTATCTGGTCAACAGCATCTTCAACAAGAACTCGGTGGAAGGCCTCAAGAGCCTGCTGCCGGACCTGCACGCCACCTTCGTGCGCATGGTTGCCGACGATGCCAGCGCGCACATGGTCGGTCGCGCCATGAGCAGCATCGGTCGCGCCTTCACCCGGCGCCTGCTGGTGCTCGCCGAAGAGAAACTCGGGCCACCACCGGTGCCTTACTGCTTCATGATCGCCGGTTCGATGGCGCGCGATGAACAATTGCTGCTGACTGACCAGGACAACGCCCTGGTGCTCGACGACAGCTTCGACCCGGAGAAGCATGACGCCTACTTCTACGAGCTGGCGCAGTTCGTCAGCAATGGCCTGTCCGCCTGCGGCTATGCCTACTGCAAGGGCGGCATCATGGCCAGCAACAGCAAATGGCGTCAGCCGCTGAAAGTCTGGCGTGGCTACTTCAGCCAGTGGATCGAACAACCCAACCCGGAGACCCTGCTCAACAGCAGCATCTTCTTCGACCTCGATGGCGTATACGGCAAGACCGCGCTGGTGGAAAACCTCAAGGAGATGCTGGCGGAAAAGGCCAGCGCCACCCCCGCCTTCCTTGCCGCGCTGGCGCGCAACGCGCTCAATCGCACGCCGCCGCTGGGCTTCTTCCGCACCTTCGTGATGGAAACCGACGGCCGCCAGAAGAACATCATCAACCTCAAGGGTCGCGGCACGGCGCCGCTGACCGACCTGATCCGCGTGCATGCCCTGGCGTGCGGCTCCAAGGCACAGAACTCGCTGGAACGCCTCGACGCCATCGCCGCCACCAAGCTGTTGCCCAAGGAAGCCCTGGATCATCTGCGCTACGCCTTCGAGTTCCTCAGCCTGGTGCGCATCCGTCACCAGGCTCGCGAGGTCGAGGCCGGCAACCCACCCGACAATTACGTCGAGCCGGAGAAATTCAGCTCCAGCGAACGCCACCACCTCAAGGAAGCCTTCCAGGTAGTGAGCAATGCCCAGAAATTCCTGCGCTTCCGCTACCCTGCCCAGCCCCTGTCTCGCCCACAATGAGTCACTATCAGCATCAGGATTGGCCGCAACTTTTCGCAGAGCGTGCGATCAGCAGTCAGGACGAACGCCTGCGCACTTACTACCGAGCCGGCTGCATCACCGCCGACACGCCATTGGCGGATGCGCCGCTGGTCGCCCTGGACGTGGAAACCACCGGCCTCGATCCGCATCAGCACGCCATCGTCAGCCTCGGCCTGGTACCGATGGACCTGCAACGCATCCGCTGCGCCGAGGCCCGTTACTGGGTCGTGAAACCCACCAGCGAACTGAGCGCCGAGTCGGTCACCTTTCACCACATCACCCACTCCGACATCCGCCACGCCCCGCGCCTGGCCAGCGTGCTGGACGAACTGCTCGAAGCGCTGGCCGGCAAGGTGGTAGTGGCGCACTACCGCAAGATCGAACGCAATTTCCTCGACCAGGCTCTGCGCCTGCACCTGGGTGAAGGGCTGATGTTCCCGATCATCGACACCATGGAGCTGGAAGCGCGCCTGCATCCCAAACGCAGTATCAGCTGGTGGGATCGTCTGCGCGGCCGCCATCCCCTGTCCATCCGGCTGGCCGACAGCCGCCAGCGCTACGGCCTGCCGCCCTACTCCGCGCACCACGCGCTGACCGATGCCCTGGCCTGTGGTGAACTGCTGCAGGCACAGGCAGCGACGCATTACCCGGCGCATACGCCAGTGGGAGCGGTCTGGAGCTGACCTGCCGGCCCCCTGTAGGAGCGGATTTCTCCGCGAAGCTTTTGGCTTTTGCTTTCCTCTCCAGCCTGGGGGAGAGGACGAAATAGACTATTCAGGAAAGGACTCTGGAACAGACCATGCTTAGCAGATCAGAACAGCACAGAACCCATTTCAGGAGCTTCATCCCCGCTCTCGTAGCGCTACTCAGCCTCAGTGGCTGTGTCGGTCTCCAGACACACACGCCCACAAGCCACACGAAACCCGCGACGGATGGCTACCGCATCGATGGCACCCAGCATTTCTGGAGCCAGAGCGAGCACCCGGTAAATGGCGCTTTAACGCTGGAGTCCGAATACCAATGGTGTGGCGCCGTGCTGTGGGCAATAGTCCCGCTGCCTTTGATGCTGCCCGTTTGCAAAAGCTACAGCCGGGTCAATTTCGCCGACGGCAAACCCACCACAAATGAGTCGCGAGGGGTGGCATTCAGCAGTTTCCATGGCTGCGGGCCAGGCGTATGGCTGGCTACCGGCATCATGCACGGCAGGACAGCTTCGTTTTGTGCAGCGGAGTAGCAGTTCAGCCAGTAGCAGCAAAAAACCGTGTGGGGTGGATAACGCGAAGCTTATCCACCACAGCGCGGTTGGCGAGGTGCGGCTAACCCCGCAAAATGCCTCGCGACAGAAGCGAAATGCCGCCCAGCCACTCCGACAGGGCTCAGCAAGTAGCCTTGCTCTACCCATCCTACGGCCTGCGCGTGGATATCATCGACGTAGGACAACGCAGGCATACATCCATGAATCGCCGCAAAAAGATCAAGCAACTGCTCGAAGCCCACGCCAAGAAAGCCAATGCCAAGCTCGCGCCCAAAAGCAACAAACCCAAGTACGTTAGCAAGGCTGACAGGGCGAAGCTGGAGGCTGAAGCTACTTCAGAACCCGTCACGTCCGCTGAATAAATGTCGGATAGACGGATGATGCCCACGATGTGCGTGGGCAGCATCGAAACGCCAAGAGCATCGCGGCTAAAGCCGCTCCCACAGAGCAGGATGGCGCTAACCCAGCACCCTGTCGGCGGTATAAATCGCCTCGTCGAGGAAGACGTTTACCGCCGGATGATCGCGCTCGCCCTTGCGGTAGGCGAGGAACACGCCGCGCTGGATATCCGGCAGCAACGGCACGGAGATAACGCCGGGCAGCGGGCGCACCAGGCGCAGGCCGGAAACGATGGAGATGGAGTTGCCCGAAGCGACCATCGCCGCGACCATTTCGAAACCGGCGCAGTGGGCGTTGATACGCGGTGCATAGCCGGAGCGTCGGCACAGATTGGTGATGAACTCGCCAAACGAGCTGCCGCTGGAATCCAGCGCCCAAGCTTCATCGCGCAAGTCGGCGACGGTCAGGCTGTCGCGCCTGGCGAGGGCATGGTCGATGGGCAGCAGCACGTGCAGCAGGTCCTGGGTCAGAGGAATCAGGGCGTAGTGCTCGCGGTTCTCGTCCGGGGTCACAGCCAGGTCGTCGATAACCGCTACGTCGATCTGCCAGGAACCGAGGGCACTGAGGCTTTCCTGCGGTTCCAGATCCAGCACCACCACGTTCAGCCGCGGATAGGCGCTGCGCAGCGCCCGAACGGTTTCCGCTATCACCGCCACGGCGATCGAGGGGAAGGCCGCCACCCGTAGCTCACCCGCGATTTCGCCACGCAGCAGCGCCAGCTCCGAACGCGCTTCGTCGAGTACCGTGAGGATACGCTCGGCATGCGCCACCAGCCGCTCGCCAGCCGGGGTCAGCACCACGCCGCGCCCACGTCGCTCGATCAACGCCACGTCGACTTCACGTTCGAGCTGGGCGACCTGCTGCGACACGGCCGAGGGCGTCAGGTGCAGCGACTCGGCAGCCGCCGCCATGGTGCGGCAGCGGGCCAGTTCGCGCAGGGTTCGCAGGCGAGTGATGTCCATGGCGCGATCTCAATAGTTAAGTGACGCTAACGAATACGTTAAAAATAAATCAGTATACATAATGATATGGCCGTTCTTAGATAGGGGCATCCACACGCGCGTAACCGGGCGCGTGTCCATTCAATCGACAAGAAGAACCTCGCCATGGCTATCAGCGTTTTCGACCTGTTCAAAGTTGGTATCGGCCCGTCCAGCTCCCACACCGTCGGCCCGATGCGCGCCGCCGCGCTGTTCACCCACGCCCTGGAAAACCACGACCATATGCCCAAGGTGGCCCGCGTGGTCGCCGAGCTGTACGGCTCGCTGGGCGCCACCGGCAAGGGTCATGGCAGTGACAAGGCGGTGCTGCTCGGTCTAAGCGGCCATGAGCCGGATACCGTCAACGTCGATCAGGTTCCCGAGTACATCGAAACCATCCGTCGCGACAAGCGCATCGTCCTGGCCGGCAAACATGCCGTTCCCTTCGACGAGAAAGCCGACCTGAAGATGTTCCGCAAGGCGCTGCCGCTGCACGCCAACGGCCTGCGCTTCGCCGCCTTCGATGCCGCCGGCATCCAGTTGCACGAGGCCACCTACTACTCGGTCGGCGGCGGCTTCGTGGTCAGCGAGGCGGTGCTGGCCGATGGCAGCAAGCAGAAAATCATCGCCCCGGACGCCACCTCGCTGCCGCTGCCCTTTCGCAGCGGTGCCGACCTGCTCAAGCTGACCCGCGAGCACGGTATCGGCATCGCCGAGGTGATGCGCCGCAACGAGCGCCACTGGCGCACTGACGAAGAAACCGACGCCGGTCTGCTGAACATCTGGAAGGTGATGCAGGCCTGCGTGGATCGCGGCTGCCGTACCGAGGGCATCCTCGCCGGTGGCTTCAAGGTGCGCCGCCGCGCCGCGATCCTGGCGCGCAAGCTGGGCGGCTTCCAGCGCAGCTACATCGAAGACCCGCTGCGCATGCTCGACTGGGTCAACCTCTGGGCCCTGGCAGTGAACGAGGAGAACGCTGCAGGCGGCCGCGTGGTCACCGCACCGACCAACGGCGCTGCCGGCATCGTCCCGGCGGTGCTGCACTACTACGCCAATGCCATCTCCGGCGCCAACGAGCGCGGCATCATCGACTTCCTGCTCACCGCCGGTGCCATCGGCATCCTGTACAAGGAAAACGCCTCGATCAGTGGCGCCGAGGTGGGTTGCCAGGGTGAAGTGGGCGTGGCCTGTTCGATGGCTGCCGGCGCGCTGTGCGCGGTACTGGGCGGCACCCCGGAGCAGGTCGAGAACGCCGCCGAGATCGGCATGGAACACCACCTGGGCCTGACCTGCGACCCGGTCGGCGGCCTGGTGCAGATTCCCTGCATCGAGCGCAACGCCATCGCCTCGGTGAAGGCCATCAACGCCGCACGCATGGCGCTGTACGGCGACGGCGCGCACTACGTGAGCCTGGACAAGGTGATCAAGACCATGCGCGAGACCGGTGCCGACATGCTGACCAAGTACAAGGAAACCGCACGCGGTGGCCTGGCGGTCAATATCATCGAGTGTTGATCCCCGCGTAGTGACGCAAACGCCCCGGTTTATCCGGGGCTTTTTTGTTTCCAGCGAAGGTTGATATCGCCCTCTGGCGTTGACGCATACTTCAAATCGCTCAGCTTGAGCACACCCCAGGGGCGAACGCCCGAGCGCGAGCCAAGCCGGTGCGCAGCACCCTGACGCAGCAAGGCATGGCTATGACTTGTGTTACATGCGCTGGGTATTGATGGTTCGCTACGGGTCACGCATCGTCCGGCTGCAAGCCTACCCCTCGATCAGCGCTCCTGACGGCTGATCGCCCACCGCCATGATCAACAGGCTGCACTGACCATGGCCTCGTACAGACGCGTTTCAAGGCTCACAAACGACGACGCCCCTATCGTGCGATAGGGGCGTCGTTGTCGTTCCAAGGCCGCCTATGGCGGCGCGCTTAACGCGGTTCGCTGCGCAGACCCTTGATCACCGCAACGCAGGCAAACAGCAGCACCACGGTGAATGGCAGGCCCGTGGAGACCGCCATGGCTTGCAGGGCAACCAGGCCGCCACCGAGCAACAGAGCGACTGCCAGGGCACCTTCAAGCAGAGCCCAGAATACCCGTTGCGAAACCGGCGAGTTGATCTTGCCACCTGCAGTGATGGTATCGATCACCAGCGAACCGGAGTCAGAGGAGGTTACGAAAAACAGCACGACCAAAACGATACCCGCGAAGGAACTGATGGCGCTGATCGGCAGCTGATCGAGCATGACGAACATCTTCAGCTCCAGCGCAGCCTGGCTCAGCTCGGTCAGGCCACCCAGGGCCTGATGCAACGCAGTACCGCCGAAGGTGCTCATCCAGATCACCGAGACCAGCGACGGAACCAGCAGCACAGCAGTGAGGAATTCACGCACGGTACGGCCGCGGCTGACGCGAGCAATGAACATGCCCACGAACGGCGACCAACTGATCCACCAGGCCCAGTAGAACGCGGTCCAGCCCTGGCTGAAGTTGGCGTCTTCACGGCCGACCGGGTTGGACAGGGCCGGCAAGTACTGCAGGTAGGCGCCCAGGTTATCCAGCACACCGCTCAGAAGCAGCCCCGTCGGGCCGACAAGCAGCACGAACACCATCAACAGAAGCGCCAGGCCGATGGTGACTTCGGAAAGAATCTTCACCCCTTTGTCGACACCCGTCACAACTGAGACCAACGCAATCAGCGTGATGATAGTGATCAGCAGGACCTTGGTTGTAGTGTCAGCTGACAAGCCAAACAGTACATGCAGGCCAGCGGTGGCCTGCTCGGCGCCCAGGCCGAGGGAGGTCACCAGACCGAACAGGGTGGCGAATACGGCCAGGATGTCGATGATATGGCCCGGCCAGCCCCATACGCGCTCACCGAGCAGCGGGAAGAAGATCGAGCGGAACGACAGCGGCAGGCCCTTGTTGAAGGCGAACAGGCCCAGCGCCAACGCCACGATGGCATAGATCGCCCAGGGGTGCAGGCCCCAGTGGAAGATAGTTGCAGCCATGCTCAGGCGCGCCGCCTCGGCGGAATTGCCGGCAGCCCCGCCCAACGGAGCCCAGTCGGTACGCACGCCGTTGGCATCCACGGCCGTACCGCCCAGTGCAGTGCTATAGTGCGACATCGGTTCGGCGACGCCGTAGAACATCAGGCCGATGCCCATCCCCGCCGCGAACAGCATGGCGAACCAGGAGAAATAGGAATAGTCGGGGCGAGCCAGGGTACCGCCAAGCCGCACCTTGCCCAACGGCGAGACAATCAGTCCCAGGCACAACAGCACGAAGATGTTGGCCGAGCCGAGGAAGAACCAGGCCAGATTGACCGTCAACCAGTCGCGCACTGCGGTGAACAGCGGCTCCAACTGGTCGTGCATGACCATGGCCAGGGTGACGAAAATCAGTGATGTAATGGCTGATACGAGAAATACCACGCCGTGGATATCGAGATTGACCAGATAACGGCCACGGATGTTGTCCTGGCCAACCACATAGTCGGTGTCGATGAGATTAACTGCGCCGCTGGGGGCGGGAATACCGTCTACAGATGAGTCGTTCTTGCGTGATACGGGGCCTTGGCTCAAGGGGCTGCTCCTTCTTTTTTTATTCGCGAGCAATGCAGCGACCGCCGCTGCTATTACGCGGAGCTGACGCTATCAGAAGGAAAATCTGGCCTGCGCTGCGCAAACGCCGCAGGCTTTCCCATTAACGACCGCGCCCCTGGAATGAAAAAGCGCGCCCATGGGCGCGCTCTTGTCAGCGACGAACGGTGTGCGTCAACGCGGCTCGCTCATCAGCCCCTTGACGATGGAAATGCAGCCGACCAGCAACACGATGGTGAACGGCAGGCCGGTGGATACGGCCATCGCCTGCAACGCAACCAGGCCACCGCCGAGCAACAGGGCAATGGCGATCACGCCTTCGATGCTGGCCCAGAACACACGTTGCGGTACCGGCGCATTGACCTTGCCGCCAGCGGTGATGGTGTCGATCACCAGGGAGCCCGAGTCCGACGAGGTGATGAAGAACACCACCACCAGCACGATGCCGATGAACGAAGTGATGGCGGTCAGTGGCATTTCACCGAGCATGCTGAACAACTTCAGCTCCAGGCCGGCATCCTGCGCACCGGTGAAACCATCGACCAGCAACTGGTTGATGGCGGTGCCGCCGAAAGCGGTCATCCACAGCACCGATACCAGCGACGGCACCAGCAGCACGGCGACGAGAAACTCACGCACGCTGCGGCCACGGCTGACGCGGGCGATGAACATGCCCACGAACGGCGACCAGCTGATCCACCAGGCCCAGTAGAACGCGGTCCAGCCCTGGCTGAAATTGGCATCTTCACGGCCGATCGGGTTGGCCAGTGCCGGCAGATATTGCAGGTAGGCGCCGAGGTTCTTGAAGAAGTCGGTGAAGATCACCAGCGTCGGCCCGGCGATTATGATGAACAACAACAGGATCAGAGCCAGGCCCATGTTGATCTCGGACAGGCGCTTGACCCCCTTGTCGAGGCCGGCGACTACCGAAGCCAGGGCGATCAGGGTGATGGCGACGATCAGCAACACCTTGGTGGTGTCCGAGGCCGGAATGGCGAACAGGTACTCGAGCCCTGCTGCCGCCTGTTCGGCGCCCAGCCCCAGCGAAGTGACCAGGCCGAACAATGTGGCGAACACCGCGAGGATGTCGACCACGTGGCCCGGCCAGCCCCACACGCGCTCACCGAGGATCGGGTAGAAGATCGAGCGGATCGACAGCGGCAGGCCCTTGTTGAAGGAGAACAGCGCCAGCGCCAGCGCGACGATGGCGTAGATCGCCCAGGGGTGCAGGCCCCAGTGGAAAATGGTCGCGGCCATGCCCAGGCGCACGGCCTCTTCGGCATTACCGGCCGCACCGCCGAGCGGCGCCCAGTCGGTACGCACGCCGTCTTCGCCGACCGTGATGCCGCCCATCGCCGCACTGTAGTGCGACATCGGTTCGGACACGCCGTAGAACATCAGGCCGATGCCCATACCGGCAGCGAACAGCATGGAGAACCAGCCCAGATAGGTGTAGTCGGGCGTAGCTTCCTTGCCGCCGATGCGCACCTTGCCCAGCGGCGAGACGATCAGGCCAAGGCAGAGCAGGACGAAAATGTTGGCGGCGCCGATGAAGAACCAGGCCATGTGGTGCGTGAGCCAGTCGCGCAGGCCGCTGAACAGCGGTTCGATCTGGTTCTGCAGAGCCAGGGCGAGGATCACGAAAATCACCGCGACCAGCGCGGAGATGGTGAAGACCTTGCCGTGAATGTCGAGGGCGAAGACGAACTGCCCTTTGATGTTGTCCTGACCGATGACGTAATCGGTGTCGATCAGATTGGCCGCGCCCGTTGGGGCCGGGATGCCTTCGTTGTTTTCCGCTGCGGATGGCGGGGTCGTGTCATGCGAAGGGACGTTTCCCATACTTGGCGTTCTCCTTGATGCGTTTGACTCGCTAACAGGACGTTGAAAACCATCTACGTTGCCATTGCCGCGTTGAACACAGGCTTGGACAGCCCGGTCGAAAGCCGCTTGCGATTGATACGCCTCAGAACAGCTTCAGTACTGCTCATATACAGCCCGCAGACTCCGCGCTCTCGCCTGTGCTTTGCCCAGCGCTGGCGGCCTCGCCTACGTTTTCAGCAACCTGCTAGACGAACGTGAACAGGACGGATGCCCTCCTCCAATTAAAGACGGCCTGCAAATAGGCCGCGTCGGGAGGGTAACACATGAAATCCGCTCACTCAGATTTCAAGACACGTGAAGCGCCCGAATAATTCCCCAGGGGCTGGCAATTTGCCCGGCACTGCCATTCGCCCGTTGGCCGTGGCAGGATGGTGGCGAACGCTGCGCAACCCCCATGGTCAGCTGCACACAGCCCGTGCAAAGGAAGACCCTGCATGCCTGCGGATTTCGGCATCCCCCACCTGTTCGCCTACCTGATCGCCACCATCCACGCCCTCGGCGTTCTGGCCGCGATACACGCCGTGCTCACCGTGCGCACGGCACAAGGCGCGCTGGCCTGGGGCCTGTCGCTGTTCTTCATGCCCTACCTGACGCTGCTGCCGTATCTGGTGTTCGGCCGCAGCCGTTTCGACGCCTATGTCAAGGCACGGCGTCAGGCCGACAAGGAAATGCGCCATGCCATGGCCAAACAGGACTGGCGCCCCTGGGTCGAGGAGGCCAAGGCCGCGCACCTGTCTCCCGCCTATGACCGCCTGCGTGCACTGCCGCGTCTGTCGCACCTGCCCGGCCTGACCGGCAACCGCGTCGAACTGCTGATCGACGGCGAGGCCACTTTCGAAGCGATCTTCAGTGCGCTGGCCAGTGCCCAGCAGACGATCCTGCTGCAATTCTTCATCATCCGTGACGACGCCCTCGGCCAGCGCCTGCGCGACGTGCTGCTGGAGCGCGCTGGCGCTGGCGTGCAGGTCCATGTGCTGTATGACGGTGTCGGCAGCCATGCGTTGCCGCGTTCCTATATCGACAGCCTGCGCCGGGGCGGCGCGCAGGTGCATGCCTTCCCCACCCGCGCCGGGTTGTTCAATCGCTTCCAGCTAAATTTCCGCAATCACCGCAAGATCGTCGTGGTCGATGGCGAGATCGGCTTTCTCGGCGGGCTCAACGTCGGCATCGAATACCTCGGGCAGAAGCCGCCGCTGGCACCGTGGCGCGACACCCATGTCGAAGTGCGCGGGCCGGTGGTGGCAAGCCTGCAGGAAGCCTTCGCCGAGGACTGGTACTGGGCCTGCCAGAAGCTGCCGCCACTGCTGATGCCGAGCAAGCAGGACGAACCCGGGCAACTCTGCCAGGTGATCGCCAGCGGCCCGGCGGACCCGCAGGAAACCTGCTCGCTGCTGTTCGTCGAGGCGATTCACGCGGCGCGCGATCGGGTGTGGCTGAGCAGTCCCTACTTCGTGCCCGACGAAGCGCTGTTCGCCGCCCTGCGCCTGGCGGTGATGCGCGGCGTGGATGTGCGCCTGCTGCTGCCGGCGCGACCAGACCATCACATCGTCTACGCAGCCTCCAGCCTGTATGCATTCGAGGCCTTGCGCGCCGGCGTGCGCATCTTCCGCTACCAACCGGGATTCCTTCACCAGAAGGCCCTGCTGATCGACCATGACGCCTGCGTGCTGGGCAGCGCCAACCTGGACAACCGCTCCTTCCGCCTGAATTTCGAAGCCAGCCTGCTGACCTTCGACGAGACCTTCAACGCCCAGGTGGCGAACATGCTGGAAGAGGATTTCAGCCGCTCACGCGAACTGGTCAATGCCGACCGACGCAACCTGCATCGCCTGCAGCAACTGGGCATGCGCGTCGCGCGACTGATCTCGCCGATTCTCTGATATCGCCCCACGGTGTGGCGCCCGGTTTCGCCTGCACTGGCGCCAGTGCGGGAAACTTTGAACGGGCTTCAAGGCCCGGCTATGGTTACGGGTGTCAGCTGCCGTTAGCTGTCCGCGAGCCCTGCCAGCCATGAATAGACGCTCTACCCTGCTGCTCAGCCTGTGCCTGTTCGTTCTGCCCGCCGTGGCGCAGGAGGAGATTCGCATCGGCGTCGAACTGCAGCCCTATCAGCCTTACTCGGACGTGGAGGACGGCGAATACCGCGGCTATGCACGTGACCTGCTGGACGCCTTCGCCGCCGAGTCCGGCTATCGCTTCGTCTATACGCCGCTGCCGGTCAGGCGCCTGCTCAGTGATTTTCTCTCTGGCCGGGTCGACCTCAAGTTCCCCGATCATCCGCAGTGGAACGCCGATCAAAAAGACGGCCATACCGTCCACTACAGCCATCCGGCGGCACCCTACGTCGACGGTATTCTGGTCAAGCCGCAGCACCTGGGTCAGGGCCTGCAGCGCATCGAGCTGCTCGGCACGCAGAACGGCTTCACGCCCTGGCCTTATCTGCCGGAGATTCGCGCCGGGCGTATCCGCCTGATCCAGGCCAACCAGATCGAATCACTGCTGCGCATGGCCAGCAGCGACCGCGTCGACGCGGTCTACCTCAACCCCAAGGTAGTCGCTTACCAGTTGCGGCAGATGCGCATGACGGCGGACAGCCTGGTGTTCGACCCAGAGCTGCCGCATGTTGAAGATCACTACTACCTGTCCAGCATCCGCCATCCGCAGCTGATCGAGGCGTTCAACCGCTTCCTCGAAGAGCGGGCCGATCAGGTCGCCGCGATACGTTTACGCCACGGCCTGTGAACCGCCGCGCAGGCGCTGTTCGGCGAGCACGCGCGAACGACGTTTCCTCGCCCAGATCACCACGCCGGTCACGGACAGGCCCGCAACGGCCAGCCCCAGCAACGACACCAGAATCCTTCCCGGCAAGCCGATGATGCGCCCGGAGTGCAGCGGGAATTGCGCCTGCAGGAAGATATCCCCGGCGCTACCCGTGCCAGGCACATGCGCACCGGCCAGCTCACCACTGCGGCTGTCGACGTAGATCCAGGGATTGCCCAGCCCAGCATCGCCGTGATCCTCGCCCGGCGCGTAGAAGCCAACGCCATACACGCCGAACTCCGCCGAGTGGAACAGCCCACCGGGGGGCGCGTCCCACCCCAGCCGGCGCGCTTCGGCATCGGCAATGGCGATGGCCTGGCGGCGGTCGATCTGCGGCACGATCTGCTGGTCCAGCGTGACCGGCGTGCGGCTGGCGAAGGGGCTTGGCGTCAACGGCGAGAACAGCTCAACCAGCGGGCGCACCACCTGGCGTTCGAGGTTCATCGATACCGAGGTGACGGCGAGGATCAGCAGCAGCAACCAGATCCATACGCCACCGGAGCGGTGCAGGTCGAAATTGAGCTTGTAGCCGCCCTGGCGCCAGCGAAAGGCGAACGACTTGCGCCAGCTGCGCAGGTTGGGGAACGACAGCCACAGCGCGACCAGGCAATCGAGGCACCAGACGATGGCGACGATGCCGAAGAACAGCACGCCCAGTTCGATGCCGAAGCCATCCGGGATATGCAGGCTGTAGTGCAGTTTGTAGAGGAACGGCAGCAGGTTCTCCCGGCTCAGGGAGATCGCCCCCCACTCACGTTGCCCCTGGATATCGCCGTTCACCGGGTCGATGCCGAGCTGATTGAAGCCCAGATCAAAGGCCTTGCCGGTGGCCGGATCGATACGCGGGTCGACGAAGATCCCCAGCGCATGGCCAGGCTCCAGCGCCAGCGGCATGAAGCTCACCTGCAGACGTGGGTCGCTCGTCTCCAGGGCATCGACCAGCTGCAGCGGGTCCTGCGCCGGCCCTGCGCTTTGCGCATCGAACAGGTGCGGGTTGAGCCATTCGTCCAGTTCGTGATCCCAGGAAATGACAGCGCCGGTCAAGCCGGCGGTGAACAGGAACAGGGCGATGAACAGGCCGCACCAACGGTGCAGCAGTACCAGAATCGGGCGCATCGAATTCTCTCGTCGACCAGCAGGGCCGCCCTTCCGGGCGGCCCGGGCTATCAGTATTTCCAAGTCAGGGTGGCACTGACGTTACGTGGAGCGCCGTAGTAGGCCTGGGACCAGTACAGGCTGTTCAGGTACTTCTCGTCGGTGAGGTTGTTGAGATTGGCCGACACGCTCCAGTTCGGGTCGATGTCGTAGCTGGCCATCAGATCGACCACGGCGTAGGCCTTCTGCTTGGCGTCGGCACTGCCAATCGAAGTGAAACCGTCATCGGCCGTCAGCGGTACGGCGATCTTGATATCGTCCTGCCAACGCACGGCAGCGCCGACCTTGAGCTTTTCCATACCCGGAATGCGGTAGGTAGCAGCGGTCTTGATCATGTGCTTGGGTGAGTAGGTGACGGCATGCGAGCCATCGGCATTGGTGATGTCGACGAAGGTGTACCCAGCGCTAAGCTGTAGACCGTCCACCGGCTCGCCAGAGAACTCCAGTTCATAGCCTTCGCTGGTCAGGCCTTCGATGGCGCGGTAGTAAGCCACCGAACCATTCATGCCCGCCTGCTCGGCGAAGTTGTCCTGTTCGGTACGGAATACCGCCAGGGAAACGTTAACCTTGTCGTCGAACAGCTCACCCTTGATACCGGCTTCATAGTTCACGCCTTCCAGGGGAGCCAGACGCGAGCCACTCACATCGTTCTTGGTCTGTGGCGTGAAAATCTCGGTATAGCTGGCGTAAACCGAATACTGATCGGTGATGTCGTAAACGATGCCCGCGTAAGGCACCACCTTGCCGCTATTCTTCGACGACTTGGCTTGACCGTAGTTGGTGCCGTCGCTCTTCACGTCGACCACGCGAGCGCCGGTGATCAGGCTCAGATCATCGGTCAGGCTCCAACGTGCAGCACCGTAGACGCTCTTCATGCGGTCGGTGAAGTCACTGCCGTTGCTGCCGTTGTCGTTAAGGGGCTTCGGATAGTTGCCGGTCCACTGCTCCAGCGGCGGCAGCATGGTGCCGGTGCTGGAGTCATACCAGGACAGGTCCTCAAGCTCGGAGCGTGACCAGCTGCCGCCCAAGGCCGCTTCGTGCTGACGACCACCCAGATTGAAAGGACCACTGGCCTGGAGATCGACGATCAGCTGTTTGTTCTTTTCGTTGTATTCGGACGGATAGGAATACAGGCCCGCACCCGTCTGGCGGTTCGGCGTGCCGTAGACATAGAACATCGAGCCATCGCTCTTCTTCTCGACCCGGGTGACTACTGTCTTGGCCTGCCAGCCGTTATCGAAGGTGTGCGCCAGCTCGGCAAAGGTGCGGTTTTCCTGGTTGTCCCAATAGGCCCAATCGGTTGCGGTGCTGGTAGAGCGCGAATAATTGGTTTTACCGCCGTCCTGATAGACCAGCGGCAACGCGCCCCACATCGGCGAGTTGGCGTCGCTGGTCTGCAGCGTGTGACCAAGGGTGAAGAGGGTGCGGTCATCCAGATCGAACTCCAGCACACCATGGAATACGTTCTTCTCACGCGAGTAGCGGTCGAGGTAGGAGTTCTTGTTTTCGTTGGCATACACCACGCGGCCGCGGATGTTGCCGGCATCGGTGAGCGCACCTGATACGTCGGTATCGATACGCCGCTTGTCCCAGGAACCGGCCGTCAGGTCGACGCGCGCCTGCGGTGCCAGCGTGGGTCGCTTGCGCACGAAGTTGACCGTCGCCGAGGGATTACCGGTACCGGACATCAGGCCGTTGGCGCCACGAATCACCTCCACACGCTCGTACATGGCGGTGTCCAGATCACCCTCGACGTTGCCGTAGACGAAGGGTACGGCGATGCCGTCGTACTGGAAGTTGGTGATATCGAAGCCGCGAGCGGTGTAGTAGGTACGATCGGTCTCGACTTCCTGCACCTGTACGCCCGGCACGGCCTTGAGCGCATCGTTGACGCTGGTGAGCTTGAAGTCGCGCAGTTGGGCTCCGCTCAGGGTCGAAATCGACTGAGGCGTCTGCCGCGGGGTCAGGTCGAGCTTGGTGGCAGCGCTGCTGGGCGAGGATTTGTAGCTGTCGACCTCGGCCGCCTCACTATCGCCGACCACGGTCTGGGCATCGAGCTCGAGCTGCTCCTGCTCGCTGGCCACGGCATGGTTGAAACTGCAGGCGGCCGCAATCGCCACGGCCAGGTGGGTTCTTCTGCTGAACAAGGGACGTACTCCTGATGCGCTGTCGATAGCCGCTGACAGTCCCTTTGCAGCTGGTTGCCTCACTGGCACGCATCTGCGGAAAGCAAATGCAAATAATTAGCGACAAAATTCTCGCAGCAGAAGAGCGCTCTAGTCAATGCGAATTATTTACATAAACACCTGTTATCCGTTCCTTTTGAGTGCAGCACAATCCGCCCCCACCCACCGGGCTTGGCTCTCCATACTGCTCGGCTGGCCTTTGTATGTGCCTTTGACCTGGGTGGTAAATTCCTTGTCGCTGACGAAGCGGGTCTCCCCTTCGCCCTGCGCATCCGGGCAAGTGAAGCGAAATTTCCACAGGTTGCCGCTGCGCTCGGTGATCTGCTGGTTACAACCAGAGTTGGGATCCTGCAGGGGAATGTCCTGTGATTTGATCTGCTCTTCGGTCAGGCAGATTTGCACCCCTCCAGCACCGAGTTTCACACCGCGCTCGGCCATCATGCCTTCCATCATCTGGCGCTGCTCCGGCGGCAGGTTCTGCAGCTGCGCGAGGATCTGATCCATGCCCGGCATAGCCTGACCGCCGACTTGCATGTTGTGCGCGCTGACCTCCCAGACGCCGGGCTGCAGCTCTACCGCGCTAGCCACCACGGGCGACAGGCAGAGAGCAAGAGGTAGAGCGGTACGATAAAGAATGCGCATGACAGGTCTCCTGAGCGGATAGTAGGCCAAGCCGAGGGCGCCTCGGGGCACCAGGGCATCGGGCCGCCGCTCCTGTAGGAGTCGCGCCCCGCGGCGATTTGGACAGTTGATAAGCGTATAAGATTCGCAGCGCGCATAGCCCCGCTGGCCGCAGATGAACAAAACCCCCACAGGCTTGCGCCGCATGGGGGTTTCCTTCTTTTGACCCGGCACTTGTGGCGCCGGGAGCCTGGGTCCGCTCTGGCGAACCTAGCCCGCGTCAGCCGCGGGGGAGCTCAGCTCACAACTCCAGAGTTCCAACGCCGGCTGGCTCGCTTTTGGCGGGCCGAGCCAGTCGCTCATCGGGCGACAACGCTGGTCGATACACAGTTGGTAATCCCCGGCTTCGGGCGTACGCCCGACTCGCAGGGGTTGCAAAGGCGGTAGCTGACGCTGGTAATGCCAGCTGCCATTGCGCAGTTCGGCACCGTCGGGAATTTCCATGCCGGCGCCGGAACCCTTGACCCGCGCCTCGCCGAGAACCAGGCCCTCGGCGGTGACGCGGTAATCCTCTTCCCAGCGAATCTTCTCGATGGTGTGCGTCCACGCCAGGGTGAAGGACGGCGTGGGCAACTCTGCCCACACCGCACCGGCCAAACCCAGGCACAGGCCGATCACGCCGTCGCCGCCTCGGCACGACGGGCGCGCCAGAAGTGCTGAGCGATGAAGATGGCACTGAGGGCGAAGCCGATTTCGTCACTGATCGGGGTGGCGAGAATCAGGCTGGCACCAGCGGCGAAGCCCAGCAGGCGCTCCCACCAGCTCAGTTTGGCCTGCAGGTAACCGGTGAAGATCGCACCGAGCAGGCCGATCGCCAGCATCGCCTTGAACACGACGTAAAGCGTCGCCAGCAGGCTATCGCCCTGCAGCATCAGCGCTGGCGAGTAGACCGCCATGAACGGCACGACGAAGCCGGCGACAGCGATGCGCACCGCCCAGAAACTGATCTTCAGACCACGCTCCTTGGCGATCGGCGCTGCGGCGAAGCAGGCCAGCGCGACCGGCGGCGTGAGGTCGGCCATGATGCCGAAGTAGAAGACGAACATGTGCGAGACGATCAACGGCACGCCCAGTTCAAGCAGCGCCGGGGCAGCGATCGAGCTGGTGATGATGTAGTTGGGGATGGTCGGAATGCCCATGCCCAGCACCAGGCAGGTGAGCATGGTCAGCACCAGCGACAGGAACAGGTTGTCCTGGCCGATGGCGAGGATGTAGCCGGCGAAAGTGGACGCCACCCCGGTCAGCGACACCACGCCAATGATCACGCCGACCAGGGCGCAGGCGATACCGACCGGTACGGCATGGCGCGCACCTTCGACCAGCGCGTGCAGGCACAGGGTCAGGGTTTCACGACCGCCCTTGACGAACCAGCAGACTGCCACCAGTACGGCGATGACGCCGAACACCACGCCGATGCCCAGCTGGAAGAAGCCGGCGCAGAGCACGCCCAGGGCAATCCAGAAGGCGAAGCGCATGACCTTGGACGATACCTGCAGGATGATCGCCGAGCCGAGGATGACCATGGCGGTCAGCGCCAAGCCGACGGTACCGGAGAACAGTGGGGTACGGCCGGAGAACAGCAGGTAGATGAGGATGAACAGCGGGATCAGCAGGAACCAGCGTTCGCGCACGGCCTTCCACGGGTTCGGGCATTCATCCTTGGGCAGGCCGCTCAGGTTGGCGCGCTTGGCCTCCAGGTGGACCATCCAGAACACCGAGCCGAAGTACAGCAGCGCCGGGATCAACGCGGCCTTGGCCACCTCGAAGAAGGGTACGTTGATGGTCTCGGCCATGATGAAGGCCACGGCGCCCATGATCGGCGGCATGATCTGGCTGCCCATCGACGATGTCGCCTCGACACCACCGGCGAAGGCCGGGCGGTAACCGAAGCGCTTCATCAGCGGGATGGTGAACTGGCCGGTGGTGACCACGTTGGCCACGCCGGAACCGGTGATGGTGCCCATCAGTGCCGAGGACACGACCGATACCTTGGCCGGGCCGCCGACCTTGTGGCCGAACAGGCCCATGGCGAAGTCGGTGAACAGCTTGATCATCCCGGCCTGCTCGAGGAAAGCGCCGAACAGGATGAACAGGAAGATGTAAGTGGCCGACACGTAGGTCGGGGTGCCGTACAGGCCTTCGGTGCCGAACGACAGCTGGTTGACGATCTGGTCGAGGCCATAGCCACGGTGCATCAGGTCACCCGGCAGGTACTGGCCGAGCAAACCATAGGCAAGGAAGCAGGCGCAGATGATCGGCAGGGCGATGCCCATCACCCGGCGCGCGGCCTCGAACACCAGCACGATGAGGGTCAGGCCGACAATCATGTCGCTGGTGGTCATATCACCGGAGCGCTGGATCAGGTCAGCCTCGAAGTACCACTGGTAGATGGCCGTGGCCATGCCGGCCAGGCCCAGCAGCCAAGCCAGCGGCTGCCACGGGCGGCCCTTGCCGAGCCCGGGGAAGCTGATGAACACCAGCAGCAGCAGGAAGCCGACGTGCACTGCACGCAGCACCTGGGTCGACACCGGGTGAAAGGCCGCGGTGACGATCTGGAAAATGGAAAACAGCAGGGCGACGGCAAAAAGCGCCTTCGGCCAGTCGGACGGGCTGGCAGCCAGGCCGTTGTCTTGTTCACTCATGGAGTGCAAACCTCATGACTACTTCGATTGCGGTGACAGAGTCGCCAACAAAACCTACCGCCTACGGGCGCCGGTTTTATTCGCGATTCTGTGAAGACCGGACCGCGGCGGGATCGCCGCAGTCCGAGCCGCCATTACAGCGCGCCGGCTTCCTTGTAGAAGCGCTCGGCACCCGGGTGCAGCGGGATCGGCAGGTTCTTGGCAGCGGTTTCCAGCTTGATGTCCTTGGCCGCGGAGTGGGCGGTGCCCAGACGGCCAAGGTTGTCGAACATCAGCTTGGTCATCTGGTAGGCCACTTCGTCGGAAACGCCTTCGTGGGTGACCAGGATGTTGGTGATGGCGACGGTGGGTACGTCGGCGTCCTGACCGTCGTAGGTGCCGGCCGGGATGGTGGCGGCCTCGTAGGCGGCGTTGTCGATCTTCGCGGTCACGTCGGCGGGGATGGCGACGAAGCTGATCTTCATGGTCGAAGCCAGGTCACGAATGGCTGCCATGCCCAGGCCCGAGGACTGCAGAGTGGCGTCCAGCTGACGGTTCTTGATCAGCTCGACCGACTCGGCGTACGGCAGGAACTCGACCTTGCCCATGTCCTTGTAGGTCAGGCCAGCGGCTTCGAAGATGGCGCGGGCGTTGAGCTCGGTGCCGGACTTCGGTGCGCCGACGGAGATGCGCTTGCCCTTGAGGTCTTCCAGGGTCTTGATGCCAGATTCAGCGTTGGCAACGATCTGGATGTAGTTCGGGTAGGTACCGGCGATGGCGCGGATTTTCTTCAGCGGCGCCTTGAAGCCGGCGTCTTCGACGCCATTCCAGGCATCGGCGACCGAGTCACCCAGGGCGAAAGCCAGCTCACCGCGACCGGCCTGCAGCAGGTTGAGGTTTTCCACCGACGCCTTGGTCGCCTGGACCGAGGTCTTGGAGCCTTCGATGCCGTTGCTGTACAGCTGCGAAAGGGCCACGCCGATCGGGTAGTACACACCGCTGGTGCCACCGGTGAGCACGTTGATGAAGGTCGGGGCAGCGAGCACTGCGGTGCTGGCAGTGATGGCCGCGGCAGCGGCGAACAGGCTGATTTTCTTGGTCAGTCGCATGGAAGTATCTCCGTCGTTGTTATGGCTTTATGCAGAGTTTCACTCTAGACGACGCCACCGAGGCGGCATCGACGGTGCGCGATCAGCAGCGCAGGGTGCAACGTTGGACAAGAGCCGCGGCAGGCGCGGTGGGGAGGCGGCCCATGCAAAGCAGCGAGTGCGGCATGGCGCGAGGGGCATGACAGTTCATGGGGCTGACCTCTTGTCGTTGTTATGGTCGCCGCGTCGGCAAGAAGCTGCGCGGCTACAACGGACATAGCAGATGCCGTGCCAGAGGCTGAAAAGCCCGATTTAGAGAGGTTGAATCTAAAGACCGATGGGTCACTGAGCGGGAAACCGCTTACACCCGAACAGCCATAAGCAAAAATCCGCCTATCGAATAACCCGGACGCAATCCGGGAAATAGTTGTGCAACCTGCTCCCGGATTCATCCGGCTGATCGCCGCCCCTAGGGCGCACTGGCGGGCTCATGGTCGGGCATTCTACATACGCTGCGCCGACTACTCCTCGCCACCCGGCAGGTAATCGCCGCGCGCCAGGCCGTGACGCTGCATTTTCTCGTTGAGCGTACGGCGCGGCAGCTGCAGCATTTCCATCACCGCAGCGATATTGCCCTGGCATTGCAGCAGGGCGTTGTGCAGGCATTGCGCCTCGAAAGCCTCCATCTGCTGCGCCAGTGCCTGGCCGGCAAAGCGCTCGGCCGGCGGCGGGCTGGAAAGCCCCAGCGCGTGACGCTCGGCGGCGTTGATCAGCTCGCGGACGTTGCCCGGCCAGTCATGGCCGAGCAGGCGCGCCAGCTCGCTCGGTGCCAGCGGCGGCGCTTCGCGGCCATGACGTTGCGCGGCCTCGTGGGCGAAATGCTCGAACAGCAGCGGAATGTCCTCACGCCGCTCGCGCAGCGGCGGAATGTGCAGGGTGGCGACGTTCAGGCGGTACACCAAGTCCTCGCGGAAACGCCCGGCCTTGACCTCGTCGAGCAGGTCCGGCTTGGCCGCGCTGATCACCCGCAGATCGACCTGAATGCTCTTGTTCGAACCCAGGCGCTCGAGGGTCTTTTCCTGCAGTACACGCAGCAGCTTGACCTGTTGCGCCAGCGGCAGGCTCTCCACCTCGTCGAGAAACAGGGTGCCACCGTCGGCATGCTCGATACGGCCGATGCGCTTGGCCTGGGCCCCGGTGAAGGCACCGCTCTCGTGGCCGAACAGCTCGCTTTCGAAGATGGTCTCGGGGATCGCCGCACAGTTGAGCGCGGCGAAAGCCTTGCTCGCGCGCGGGCTGAAGTCGTGCAGGCTGCGCGCCACGCGCTCCTTGCCGCTACCGGTCTCGCCGCGGATCAACACGTTGACCGAGGTGCCGGCGAGTTCGAGGATCTGCCGGCGCAGGTTTTCCATGGGCCGCGAAATGCCGATCAACTGGCTTTCGATGCGGCCCTTGTCGGCCACCTGCTGGCGCAACTGGCGGTTCTCGCAGACCAGGCGGCGCTTGTCCAAGGCACGGCGCACGCTGTCGAGCAGGCGCTCGGGGGTGAAGGGTTTCTCGATGAAGTCATAGGCGCCCTGACGCAGTGCCTGCACCGCCATGGGCACGTCGCCGTGGCCGGTCACCAGGATCACCGGCAGATCGCTGTCGATCTGCAGCAGCTTGTCGAGCAGTTGCAGGCCATCGCTGCCCGGCATGCGCACATCGCTGACGACAATGCCAGGGAAGTCGCGGTCCACCACCGCCAGGGCTTCGGCCGCACTGGCGCAGGTTCGCACCTCGAACCCGGACAGCTCCAGCCACTGCTGCACCGCTTCGCGAATCGCCGCTTCGTCGTCGACCACTATGACCTGAGCGCTCATGGCACCTCCTCTTGAGAACGGCCGCAGTGTAGGGTGGGTTAGCGCCGCGAACCAACTATCTTCAACACACCCCCTCCAGTGCTGCGGCGCGTAACCCACCGGGCGATCTTCCCGCGAGACACCATGGCGGGTTACGGCGCGGCATAAATTGCGGATTCACCGGTATGCGTGAAGTGCGCCTAACCCACCCTACGCAACCGACACTAACAGGCTGTTACGGCGCAGCCGGCAGCCGCAAGGTGAAGACCGCCCCCAGCTCGCCGTTATGCGCCTCCAGGCTACCGCCGAGATCGCGCACGATACCGTAGGACACCGCCAGCCCGAGCCCCAGCCCCTGCCCCACCGGCTTGGTGGTGAAGAAGGGTTCGAACACACGACCGAGGGTTTCCTCGGCGATGCCGCCGCCACTGTCCTCGACGCTGAGCAGGCAGCTGTCGCCTTCGCGGGCGATGCGCACCAGCAAAATGCGCGGCTCGCTATCGGCCATGGCGTCGAGGGCGTTATGCAGCAGGTTGAGGATCACCTGTTCGATGCGAATGGCATCGCCGAGCACTTCGGCCTCGGCATCGACCTGGGTGCGCAGCTCCACCTGCTCGCTGCGCATGCGCGGCGCCAACAGCTGCAGGGCCTGCTCCAGCACGTCACCCAGGCACAGGCGCTCTCTGAGGCCTGCCGGGGTCTTGCGGGCGAAGGTCTTGAGGTGGCCGGTCAGCGCGGCCATGCGTTGCAGCAGCCCGTCGATACGTTGCAGACCGTCACGCACCGCCTCCGGCCGACCGCTATCGAGCAGCAGACGCAAGCTGCCAAGCTGCATTTGCAGGGCGGTCAGAGGCTGGTTGATCTCATGCGCCAGGGCCGCCGACATCTGCCCCAGCGCAGCCATCTTGGCGGCATGCACCAGGCCGTCCTGGGCCTCGCGCAGCTCGGCGGTGCGCAGTGCCACCTCGCGCTCCAGGCGTTCGCGAATGCCGGCCTGCAGGCGCTGGTTCTTGCGCCGCTGGGCGAGGAATAGCAGCAGGAATGCGAAGGTCATCCACACCCCGGCAGCGGCCAGGCGATAGCTGCGCATGCTGTCGGCCAACCCTGCCGGCTCGCTGAGCAGATGCAGGGTCCAGCCCTCTTCGGGCATGTACAGGCGCTGCCAGAGGTAGTCTCGATTACCGTCGGGACCATCGACGCGCGCCCAGTCAGCGTCAGCGTCGATATGTCGGTGCACCTGGTGCGCCAGCGGCTGCAGCGCCTGCTCGGCGTAGCGACGCACCTCCACCAGCTCGGCGAGCGCACGCTCGTCAAGCGCCTGCAAGGCGCGGAAACGCCAGATCGGCTTGTTACTGAGGATCACCACCTGATAGCTGTCGGCGACCAACAGCACACCGGGCTGGCCGACCCATTCGCGCTGCAGCTCTTCCAGCTCCAGCTTGACCACCAGCACCCCGAGCAGCTCGCCGTCGTCGCCTCGCACCACATGGGAGAGGAAGTAGCCGGGAATCCCGGTGGTCACGCCCACGGCGAAGTAGCGCGCGCCGCCATCGCGCACGGCGTTCTGGAAGTACGGGCGGAAGGCGTAGTTGTTGCCGACGAAGCTGCTCCAGTCACGCCAGTTGCTGGCCACCAGGGTTTCGCCCTGGGCATCGAGCAGGTACAGCACGGTGGAGCCGGCCGCGGCGTTGAGGCGCTCCAGGCGTTGGTTGAGGGCCAGGCGCAGCTGGCGATCATGCGGTGCACGCAACAGGCTGCGGATGTCGCTGTCCAGCGCCAGCACCTCGGGCACCGAGCTGAAGCGCTCGACCAGGGTGCGGATCGATTGTGCGTAGAGCTGCAGCTGTCCGCGCGCCTCGACGCTGCGCTCGTCCCAGGCACGCTGCTCGGCATAGCGGCCGCCCAGCCATAGGCTCACCAGCAGGCCGGCGACAATCGCCAGTACGGTGAGCAGAACGCGGTGGCGGTAGCGGGGGCGCAGCGGCAGGGGCATGGGCGGCTCGCGGAATCGATACGAGCCGCATGTTACCGCATCAGCTGTAAAGATCAGCGCGGGTCCAGGGCAGATCGTGGCCGCCATCGTCGCGCGGCTTCACCGCGAGTATCTGGTGCAGGTTCATCCAACCGTGCTGGAAACCGTAGGCGCAGCCGGCCAGGTACAGGCGCCAGATGCGCAGGGATTTCTCCGGCACCCACTGCGCAGCTTCCTGCAGTCGACGCTCCAGCCCCTGGCTCCACAGGTGCAGGGTGCGCGCGTAGTGCAGGCGCAGGCTTTCCACATCGACGACCTCCAGCCCGGCGTCGCTGATCGCCTTGGCCATGGTCGCCAGGTGCGGCAGCTCGCCCTGCGGGAACACGTAGCGGTCGATGAATTCGCCAGCACCGCGGCCGACCGGGCGACCATCGGTGAAGCGTGAGGTGATGCCGTGGTTCATCACCAGGCCACCGGCCCTGACCGCGCCGAACAGATGTTCACAATACAGCGGCAGGTTGGCGTGGCCGACGTGCTCGAACATGCCGACACTGACGACTTTGTCGAAGCGGCCGTCCTGCGGCAGGTCGCGGTAGTCGAGCAGTTCCAGGGTTACCTGCCCTTCCAGGCCCTCTTCGGCCACCCGTTGCCGGCCCAACTCCAGTTGTGCCTCGCTCAGGGTGATGCCGTAGACCTCGGCGCCGAATTCCCGCGCGGCGAAACGCGCCAGGCCGCCCCAGCCACAGCCCACGTCGAGCAGCCTGTCACCTGGCTGCAGTCGCAGCTTGCGACACAGGTGGCGCAACTTGGCCTGCTGGGCCTGGTCGAGGCTCTCCTCGCCGGTTTCGAAGTAGGCGCAGGAATAGACCATGTCGCGGTCCAGCCACAGCCGGTAGAACTCATTGGACAGGTCGTAATGGTAACGGATGGCCTCGGCGTCACTGCGCTTGTCGTGCGCGGTAGACAGCTCGGACGGGGCGGATTCGTCGCCCAGCAGCGCGGTGCTCAGCGCATCGCCAACCTCGATGGCCTCCTCGATGGGGCCTTCCAGATCGACGCGGCCCTCGACATAGGCGGCGCCCAGCGCATCCAGGCTGGGGTGGGCCAGCTGGGTGATCAGGCTCGGATCCTTGACCACCAGAGTCACCCTGGGCTTGGGCCCCAGGTCGAACTGCTTGCCATCCCATAGCCTCAGGCGCAGAGGTATTTGCAGATCACGAAGTGCTGTGGGCAATTGCGCAAGCATGGCATCCCTCCTCGCCAGTGTTCATGGCACCTAGGGCAGATGACAGGGACAATCGGGCCAAGTTCGCTCAGGGCGACTAACGGCTCGAAAGAGCCTGCGAGAAGCGACACCAAACGGCCAGCACACAACAATTAATGCATGAAACAAAACAAAAGACATGAAAAATGCATTGGATGGATTTATAGCCCCCTGCCATAGTGCCCCTAGAGTGTGCACCCTCGTGCCTACCCTGAATGCGGCGTTCCTGGCGCAGGCCCGACCTGCGGGGCTCAGGTTCACTCCATCACCGATAAAAACAATGTCGGCCACGTACCCGACTCCCAAACAACAGCCATCCATGACCTTTTCTCGTTGCCTGCCTTCGCCAGCCATCCACTTCGCCCTGCGCCAGTGGTTCCCCTTCACAGGGAAGCCGAACCTCGGCATGCCCGCTCCAGAACGCGCAGCGCATTGCACGAGAGGTCCGATCCCCCTTTACAACCAGGAGTGCGTCCTATGTATCGCTGGCTTGCCAATCTGAGTGTCGGCCGAAAACTGATGACGGGTTTCGGCCTGCTGCTGCTGATGAGCCTCCTGATCTTCTGGGCTGGCTGGGATTCACTCGGCAACCTGTCCTACCGCATGGATCGCATGAGTGCAGTCAACCACCTGATGCAGGATCTCTCGGAAATGCGCCTGGCACGCGCTGCCTACCTGCAGAGCGGCGGCGATGAAAAGAGCGCCATCGAGCTGAAGCAAAAGATCGCCAGCATCGAGCAGAACCTGGCGGAACTTCGCAACTACTTCACCACCGACGCCAACCGACAGAGAATCGCCCAGATGGATCAGGCCCTGGCTAGCTACCAGGCCATCATTCAGGATCTGGAAGGGGCCTACCAGCAGATCGCGACCTCGCGTAACGCACGCCGCAGCAGCGGCGACCAGGCCCTCACCGCGCTGGATGCCCTCGATGGCTATGTCAGCAGCGACACGCAAGACCTGCTCAGAACGCATGAGCGCTACAAGGTCGTGAAGACCATCCAGATGCAGTTCCTCTACGCCCGCTTCGAGACCCGTGCCTACAGCTACAGCGGCAAGACCGATCAGTACCAGTCCACCCTCGACGCCATCGACAAGACCCTCGCCAATCTTCAGCCCCTGCGAGCAACGCTGAGCGATGCACCGCCCGAGCTGTTCCAGACAATGGAGCAGTCCATTCGCACCTACCGCGACACGCTCGACAGCCACCAGGCCGCTCTGCAACGCATCGCCGGTGATCTGCAACAGGCTCAGCAGCTGGTGCTGTCGATGGTCGAGAACTGCCTGGCGCTGTACGAAAACCAGATGCAGCAGCGCAGCGAAGACACCCGCCACGCCGCCTGGATACTGCTCACCTGCCTGGCACTGGCACTGGTTTTCGGGATCGCCAGCGCAACGCTGATCACCCGGCAGATAGTCCCGGCTCTGCGCAGCGCCCTGCACAACGTACAGCGTATCGCCAGCGGCGACCTCAGCCAGCAGGACAGCGTGCAACGCAAGGACGAGATCGGCCAGTTGCAACAGGGCGTGAGCGCCATGACCAACAGCCTGAGGCAGTTGATCGGGCATATCGGCGATGGGGCGACGCAGATTGCCAGCGCCACGGAGGAGCTCTCCGCCATCACCCAGCAGACCCGCGCCGGCGCCAACGAGCAGAAGCTGGAAACCGACCAGGTCGCCACCGCCATGCACGAGATGGCCACCTCGGTGCAGGACGTGGCACGCAACGCGGCCGAAACCGCGCAGGCGGTCGAACTCACCGCGCAGGATGCCAGCAGTGGTGCGCAGGTCGTCAGCCGGGCCATCGAACAGATCGACAGCCTGTCGGGCGAAGTCGAGCTGACCGGAGAGGCGATCAGCGCCCTGGCCGAGGAAAGCGGACGCATCGGCAGCATGCTCGACGTCATCAAGTCTGTGGCCGAGCAGACCAACCTGCTGGCGCTGAACGCCGCCATCGAGGCCGCGCGCGCCGGTGAAGCCGGGCGTGGCTTCGCCGTGGTCGCCGACGAGGTGCGTGGGCTGGCCCAGCGCACGCAGCAATCGACTCAGGAGATCGAGGCGTTGATCGCTGCTCTGCAGCAGGGCACGCTCAAAGCCGTGCAACGCATGGAAAGCAGCCGTAGCCTGACCTACAACAGCGTTGCGCTGGCCCGCCAGGCTGGTGAGGTCCTGCAGAACATCACCGCGAGCATCGGCAATGCCCAGGGCATGACTCAGCAGATCGCTGCCGCCGCCGAACAACAGGGCGCCGTGGCCGAAGAAATCAACCGCAGCGTGATAAACGTACGCAGCATCACCGAACAGGCCTACACCGCTAGTGAGCAGACCAGCCAGGCCAGCCAGGAACTGGCGCGCCTGGGCAGCACGCTGCACAGCCAGGTGCAGCGTTTTCGGCTGTGAGGCCGCAGGCTAACGACGCCTGAGCAGGGCCACGAAGAACACCCCACCGATGGCGGCGGTGACGATGCCGATGGGCAGATCCTGCGGCGCCAGCCAGGTGCGCGCCGCGACATCGACCCAGACCAGGACCAGCGCACCGAGCAGTGCCGCTACCGGCAGCAGACGGCGGTGTTCGGCACCGATCAGCAAGCGCGCCACGTGCGGCAGCATCAGGCCGACGAAGCCGATGGCGCCGGACAGCGACACCAGCACGCCGGTGAGCAGTGACGCCACCACGAACACCAGCAGACGCACGCGGCGTGGTTCAAGGCCGAGACTCACCGCGCTCTGCTCACCGGCCATCAGCGCGTTCAGGGCACGACCCAGGCCGAGCAGCACGGCCAGCGCCAACGCCAGACACAAGGCTGGCAGCCAGAGCAGCTCCCAGCGCGCCAGGCCAAGACCGCCAAGCATCCAGAACAGCACCGAACTGGCCGCATGCGGATTGCCCAGGTACAGCAGCAGGTTACTCGCCGCCATCATCACGAACGACACCGCCACTCCGGCCAGCAACAGGCGATCACTCTCCAGCCGCCCGCTGCGACTGGCGATGGCCAGCACCAGCAGCATGCTCGCCAATGCCCCGACGAAGGCCGCCAGCGGCAGGCTGAGCAGCCCGGCGAACTCGCCCAGGTAGAGCACCACGACCACCGCGCCGAAGGCCGCACCGGAACTGACGCCGAGCAGGTGCGGATCAGCCAGCGGGTTGCGCGTCACCGCCTGCAATACCGTACCGACCAGCGCCAGCCCGGCGCCTACCAACGCGCCAAGCAATACCCGCGGCGCGCGCAACTGCCAGACGATGCTGTCCTGACCGACGCTGACCGGCGTTTCGACAGCGATGCCGAATAGGTGCCGGGCAAGGATCGACAGCACCTGATCCAGCTCCACCTTGGCCGCACCAAAGGCCAGCGACAGCGCACAGGACATTGCCAGCAGCAGGGCCAGGCCAAGCAGCAACAGGCGATAACGGCTCACTCGGCGAACGCCTCGGGATGCAGCGCGGCGGCCAGGGTTTCGATGGCCGCGGCATTATCCAGGCTCGGCGTGACGGCCAGGTAAGGTAGCACCACGAAGCGCCGTTCGCGGATCGCTGTCACCCCCTGCAACGCCGGATGCTGCAACAGGAAGTCGCGCTTCTGTGCGGACGTGCGCTCGCCGTAGTCGACGATCAGGATCAGCTCCGGGTCCTGCTCGACCACCGACTCCCAACTCACCGTCATCCAGTTGGCCGCCACCGTATCCATCACGTTGCGCCCGCCAGCCGCCTCGATGAGTGGCTGCGGCATGCCCAGGCGGCCGGCACTGAAGGGCACATCCTCGCCGCTGTCGTAAACGAATACGCGCGGCCGCGTCGGCGCCTCGCCGAGGCGCGTGCGTACCGCGCTCACGTGACGCTGCATGCCGTGCACCAGCTCATCGGCGCGCGGCTCGACGGCGAAGATCGCGCCAAGGTTGCGCAGGTCGTTGTAGACATCCTCGAGACTGGCGACGCGGCCAGGCTGCACGTGCGCGCAGGACTCGCTCAGCTCGTACACCGGGATACCGAAGCGCGCCAGGCTGGCCGGAGTGACCTCGCCGCCGATGCGCATGCCGTAGTTCCAGCCAGCGAAGACGAAATCGGTGCCGGCGTCGAGCAGGTTCTCCAACGACGGATAGCGCGCAGCCAACTCCGGCAGGTCGCCCAACTGCGCACGCATGTCCGGGTCGAGGGTCTTCCAGCCACTGACACCGGTGTAACCGGCCATGCGCGCCTTCAGGCCCAGGGCCAGGAGCATGGCGGTCATGTTGACGTCATGACTGACCGCCCGTTGCGGCGGCTGCTCGATGGTTACCTGACGGTCACAACTGGTGACGGTGGCGGCCCAAGCGGGGTTGGCCGGCAACAGCGCCGCAAGCACGACCGCGGGTAGGAGCGGCTTCAGCCGCGAATGGCAGAGATTCATCAAACGATCCAGGTTATACGCGGGTGCCCCGCCAGTGGATGGGTATCGACCAGTGCCTGCAGGCCGAACACCTGCTGCAGCAGATCCACGGTCAGCACTTCGGCGGGCGTGCCGATGGCCACCAGACGCCCCTGGTCGAGCACACAGAGGCGGTCGCAGAAGGCTGCCGCCAGGTTGAGATCGTGAAAGCTGGCCAGCGTCGCCAGGCCCAGCGCCTTGATCTGGCGCAGCAGTTCGAGCTGGTAGCGCGGGTCGAGGTGGTTGGTCGGCTCGTCGAGGATCAGCAACTGCGGCTGCTGCACCAGAGCACGGGCGAGCAGGACGCGCTGCTTCTCGCCGCCGGACAGCCGGGCAAAGGGCTGCTGCGCCAGATCACTCAGGCCGACGCGGGCCAGCGCTTCGTCGACCAGGCGTCGATCCTCGGCATCGTCGCCGTCGAACAGGCCCTTGTGCGGCGTGCGGCCCATGGCCGCCAGCTCGTGCACGCGTAGGCCGAAGTCCTGAGGGAATTCCTGCAGCACCACAGCCACGCGCTGCGCGCTCCAGCGCGGCGGACGCTGCCACAGCGCCTCACCGTCCAGTTCGACACTGCCGGCGCTGGGCCGCTGATAGCGATAGGCGCAGCGCAGCAGGCTGGTCTTGCCGCTGCCGTTGGGGCCGATCAGCCCCACCAGCTCGCCGTCGCCGACGGCCAGGTCGATGCCATCGAGCAGCGTGCGCTGCCCATCCGGTGACCAGCTCAATTGGCGCAGACGAAAACGGTCCATCAGAAGCTGTAGTCCGCGGTGACGAAGAACGAGCGCGGCTCACCGAGCAGCCACTGCTGGCCATCGTGCATCTGGTTACGGGCGTAGGTGCGATCGAACAGGTTGTTCAACTCAAGCCCCAGGCGTACGTCCGGCTGCACCTGCCAACCGAGAGTGGCGTCGACCACGGTATAGCCCGGCACCTTCACGGTGTTGGCCGTATTGGCGTAACGGGCATCGACATAGCGAGCGCCGATGCCGGCATCCACTCCCCGGCCCAGATCCTTGCTCAGCCACAGGTTGGCAGTGCGCCGCGGCACATCGGTCGGTCGATTACCGCTACGATCACCGCCGCCTTCGACGAAGTCATCGTATTCGGCGCGCACCAACGCGGCGTTGGCCGATACCTGCCAGCCACCGTCGAGCGCCAGCTCCAGGGTCGCCTCCAGACCATCGGACGACTGCTGACCGACCTGCACGGTCGGCGAGATCGGGGTTTCGCGGCTGAGCAGCTTCTTCTTGACGATGTGGTAGGCCGCCAGCGTCCATTCGCCACGCCCATCCCAGAAGGCCTGCTTGAGACCGAACTCGGTCTGCCTGGACTCGGTGAGGTCCATCTGCTGCTGGCCCGGATTGAGCGTGATGAGGTTGTTCACCCCGTCCTCGCTGGTGGAGTACTGGCCGTACAGCGACAGGTGCGGGGTAACGGCGAAGACCAGGCCGGCACGCCAGTTACCGCCGCTCAGGCTGCGATCGGAGCGAGTGCCGGCACGCAGGTCGTCACGGTCGATATGGTTCTGGTCGCGACGGATGCCGCTGACCAGTGACCAGCGCTCACTGAGCTGCAGCTGGTTCTCGGCGAACAGGGCGAAGGTCCAGGTCTCGCTACGCGAATGCGGGCGATAGGCATCGAGGCTCTGGTAGTAGCCCGGCGCCGGGTTCCACGGGTCGATGAGCTCACCACCGCCGACATCGGTGTAAGGCGAGTTGTTGGCCAGGTTGAAACGGATGCGGTTGAACTCGCCACCGACCAGAGTGCGGCTGGCCAAGCCAAACAGCGAATGGTTGAAAGTGAAGGTCTGGCGGTCGCCGATCTGTTCCTGGTTGTGCTTGATTTCCAGATGTTCGCGGCGGTTGAGCTGACCCTGAGCGGCGTCCCAGGTGAAGTTCTCGGCGTTACGCCAGTAGCGACGCGCTTTGAGGTAGTAGAGCTGGTTGCTGGCACTGACCTGATCGGAAAGCGTCCAGTCGCTGGTCAGTCGCGTCCACTGCTCGTGGTAGGCGATCTCGGCGTTACGCACGTTGTAGTTTTTCTCGCGCAGGCTGTCGCGCAACTTGCCATCGACCAACGGGGTACCGAAATAGCTGCCAGGCTGCAACTTGCCCTGGTCGTGAGCCAGGGTGAAGGCCAGGTCATCGTTGACCTGCCAGCGCAACGCAGCGCTCAGGCCCAGGTTCTGCGAGTCGTCGCGATCCACCCAGCCATGGCTGGCCTCACGGTTGAGGTTGAGGCGGTAACTCAGGGTGTCGCTCAGCGAACCGCCGCTATCCAGCGCCTGCTGATTGCGGTCGAACGAGCCGTAGCCGAAGCGCACGTGGTTTTTGATCTCGCCCTCGAAGGGCTTCTTCGCCAACACGTTGACCACCGCGCCCGTGGCGCCTTCGCCGTACAGCACCGAGGCCGGGCCACGCAGCACGTCGATACGCTCGACCATCCACGGATCGTGCGGGAACGACACGGTGCCCATGCCGGTGTACATGCGGATGCCATCGAACAACGTCATCACCGAGGCATGGCCGGTGAAACCGCGCGCCGACAGCGCGGTGCCACCGTTGCCGGGCGCACCGATATCGCTGATACCCGCTGTACGCGTCACCGCATCCTGCACGCTGCGGTTGTTGCGTTCACGCACCTCGGCGCCGCTCAGGCTGGTGGTGCTGGCCGGGGTTTGCAGGGCCGAAAGCTCCAGGCGCGAGCCGCTGCTGGTCGGCGTATGCAGATCGCTCTCGCCCTCGGCGGCCTTGGCATGGATGGTGAGTTCGGGCAGATCGACGGCTTCGTTGGCCATGGCCAGGCCGCTGAGCAGCAGAGCCAGTGGCCAGGTGCAGTGAAGGACAGGGTTTCGCACGGCAGAACTTCCGTTGTTGCGCGGAGAATCAAGGGATGAAATTCTAGTGTTATAACATAACATTACCGATCTTCGCAGCCTGGAAAGCAGCCGAACGGGGCCGACGGCCGAGCCGGTCGGAAAAGATTGAATGAAGCGGAAATGGCGCGCCATAAGTGTTCCATCGTCGGGAAAAGGCACGGCAATCCGATGGAAATGCGCAACAGCAGACAGGGCATGATTGCCCGACTGGAGTCAACGCCCGCCCACCGCGGGTTGCCAGACAAAAACGACTCCGGGCCGGTCTCCGGGCTTGCGAGGGTCATGAACGCATCGCCTTCCCATGCGCGTGGCGCACAGTGGCGTATTGATGCGGTCGCTCGCTTACCGTTGCGGGGGCAGCGTCGGACTTCAACCGACTTCCCGTTTCACCTCACGCGCGGCGGCGTGAGACACCTGAAGCGGGGCGGATATGACCACCCATGCGGAGGGTAGTCAAGGCGAGCTTCGCCCATCGCGGCTTCAGCCACGAAAGAAACAGCCCCGAGAACCCAAGGCTTCACGGACGAGCCCCCCGCAAGACAACTGCGCCAGCGCGGCGAGAGCTGGCCTCCTGTGGGAGCGGACTTGTCCGCGATACGCTCTGGTTCGCAAGCAGCATCCGCGGCTGCCTGATCAGGTGATGTCGCGATCACCCACAGCAATCACGGGCGCTGTACTTAACTGAACGTGCACCAACCTTAACCCTGCTCGTCGATACGCAGTTCCGGCAACGCCCTGCCCGCCACCAGGCGCTCATCGACCAGGCGGATCACCGCCGCTTCATCCCTGATGCCATACCACTCGCCCTGTGGATAAAGGCTTGCGGTCGGCCCCAGGTCACAGGGGAACTGGCACTGGCTGCGGGTGATATGCACACCGCCTTCGCACTCCAGTCTGCCCGCTGCCTTGAGCCGCTGACGCAGGGTTTTCCACAGGCCCAGCGCGCCCTTGCGCGTACAGCGCGGGCCGTTGCACAGCAGCAGACGCTGCGCATGCGGCGGAATCTGCGACCAGGCATGATGCGCCGGCACGGGCGGCACGTCTCTGCAGGGAATATGCGCGTCACGCTGCTCCAGCAACACGCCCAGGCCATCGAGCCAGGTGTCTTCCAGCGCCGTGCAGACCACGAACACATCTGCCCCATCACCGCGCCCGGCAATGCATTCACGCAGCCAGTCGCGGTGCGCGACGTCAGCGCGTGGCTCCAGATCGACCACCAACAATGGTCGCGGCGCCTCATCGATGGCCTGCCAGAAACCCTCCTGCTCGCTGTCATGCAGATGCGCGTCACCCAACAGCGCTTCGACGCGCTGCTGCAAACGCTCGGCCGAGGCACCACAACCAAGGCCGGGGCCGATGAACAGGATGCGGGCGTAGGGTGTTTGGCTCATGACGGTCTCCAGAACGGGCCGGCAGTCTAGCCGCTTCGGCGCAATGGCCGTACCCCGGCTTGTTCACTCAGTACCGCTGGGACGCTATCCGGTCTGACCGGTGGCTCAAACAATTGCGGCTCATTTTCACGGAATAATCCCCGCATCGCGCTGCCCCAGCGACAGCATCCTGCGTGGACGAAAACGGCCTGACCAGCGGTCAATTCGCTGCATGCAGGCGGTCTGCTTCAGGCGTTTCAACGTGCCTAATCACCACTCGGCCTACGTGATGCGCCAAACGGGGGCTTGTCGGTTGGAAAAATTGCGCTTAGCCTGAACTGGTCAGACCGGTAATACCATAAAAACAATCTGGCGTTCGCTTCTGGGCCTCCGTGAGGGCATGGATGACGCGCCGAACGGAGACCTCGACGATGCTCAAACTGCTCCCCCGCTCGCTCTTCCTGCAAGTCGTGATAGGCCTGTTGCTCGGCGTGTTGTGCGGCCTCAGCCTGCCCGAACTTTCCATCCAGCTGAAACCCCTTGGCGATGGCTTCATCAAGCTGATCAAGATGCTGATTGCGCTGATCGTCTTCTGCGTGGTGGTCAGCGGCATTTCCGGTGCCGGTGACCTGAAGAAAGTCGGTCGCATCGGCCTGAAATCGGTGATCTATTTCGAGGTGCTGACCACCTTCGCCCTGATCCTCGGCCTCGTGGTGGCCTACGGTTTGGGCCTGGGCTCGGGCGCCAACCTCCACCTCAACGAGTTGTCGACCAGCGATGCCGCGCTCTATGCCAGCCGCACCCAGGAGCTGCACGGCCCGGCGACCTTCATCATGGACTTGATCCCCACCTCGGTGCTGGGGGCATTCGCCGACAACAACATTCTCCAGGTGCTGCTGTTCGCCGTGCTGTTCGGTAGTGCGCTGAACCTGGTCGGCGAGCAGGCTAGCGGCGTGGCCAAGCTGATCAACGAGTTCAGCCACGTGATCTTCCGCATCATGGGCATGATCGTGCGCCTGGCACCAATCGGCGTGTTCGGCGCCGTCGCCTTCACCACCAGCAAGTACGGCCTCGACTCGCTCAGCCATCTCGGCGCCCTGGTGGCGGTGTTCTACGTCACCTGCTTCCTGTTCGTACTGATCGTCCTCGGCGGCGTCCTGCGCCTGTCGGGCGTGCCTCTACTGCCCTTCCTGCGCTACTTCCGCGAGGAACTAACCATCGTCATGGGCACCGCCTCGTCCGACGCCGTGTTGCCGCAGATCATGCGCAAGCTCGAGCACATGGGCGTGCGCAGCTCCACCGTCGGCCTGGTGATTCCCACCGGCTACTCGTTCAACCTCGATGGCTTCTCCATCTACCTGACCCTGGCGGTGGTGTTCATCGCCCATGCCACCGGCACCGACCTGGCGATGAGCGACCTGATCACCATCCTGCTGGTCTCGCTGATCACTTCCAAGGGTGCCCACGGCATTCCCGGCTCGGCGCTGGTCATCCTCGCCGCGACCCTTACCGCGGTGCCGGCGATTCCCGCTGCAGGCCTGGTACTGGTGCTGGCGGTCGACTGGTTCATGGGAATCGGCCGCGCGCTGACCAACCTGATCGGCAACTGCACCGCCACCGTGGCCATTGCCCGCTGGGACAACGACATCGACATGCAGCGCGCCCACGCGGTGCTCGACGGCAAGCTGAGCGCCCCTGGGCCGAGCCAGGAATCCAGCCCGATGCGGGTGGCGGTGGGCCAGGAAAGCGAGGCGCGCAGCTGATGACAACCCGGGCCTGGTCTGCTCTCATCGCCAAGCCGCAAAGCGTGGCCGGCGCTGAGCGTGACTATGCCCGGGCGTGCGCTGGCACTCATCGTTTCGCGGTTTAGGGAGGCCCCATGTTTTCGTCATCCAAGCTGGTCGATGCGGTAGTCCGCAAGTTGCTCGCCCCCATCGAGCAGGGCCTGTGGCCGGCCGGCCAGATGCTGCCGGGTCAGCGCGAACTGGCCGAGCAGATGGAGGTCAGCCGCCCCAGCCTGCGCGAGGCGATCACCATCCTGGAAACCCTGGGCGTGGTGCGCTCGCTGCCCGGCAAGGGCGTCATGGTGCTGGAGCGCCAGGGCGCCGCGCTGCCCGAAGTGCAGGCGCCGCCCAGCGCGACCACCGCTGACGTGCTGGAGCTGCGCTACGCGCTGGAGCCCTTCATCGTCGGCCTAGTCGCCCAGTCGCTCGACGGCGCCGAATTGAGCCAGTTGCGCCTGTTGTTGCTGGACATGCGCGAGGCGGTCGAGGACGGCGACATGCGCGCCCTTGCCAGCGCCTACACCAGCTTCCACCGCAAGCTGGTGGCACTCAGCTCCAACCCGATCTTCCTCAGCGTGGCCAAGCAGATTGGCGGAGCCCTGGAACAGAGCGACCAGTTGATCCGGCACAACCCGGACTACGCCGAGGACATCCTCCAGGAGCACGAAGCAATCCTGCGCGCCATCCGCCGCCAGGACAGCGAGCAAGCCAGCCAGGCGATGCGTCAGCACATTCTCAACGAAGGCACCCGCCTGAACATCAATCTCCGCGTACCGCAGGCGTGAGTCGCGCGCCATCTGGCCTGCCTGGCAGAGGCCGGCCGATACCTCGAAGCGGCCTGCAGTTCGGAACCCATCGACAGGTGTGATCATGAATCTTGCCGATCAGCCAGCCCGCCGCGTCGGCGGCGGCAAACCCACCAGCCATTTCATCTACCAGAGCATCTACGCGGCGATCCTCGATCGTCGTCTGACACCCACCGCCAAGCTGGACAAGAACACCCTCGGGCGCATCTTCGGCGTCAGCGGCTGGACGGTACAGCGCGCCCTCACCCGGCTGGCCGAAGAAGGCGCGGTAACCCTGGAGCCGAGGCAGATCGCCCAGATCACCAGGCCCAGTGAGCAGCAGGCCCGCCAGGTGCTGGAAGCGCGCCTTCTGGTCGAAACGGAGGTCATCCGCCTGCTCGGCACGCGTCCGGCGCAGACGCGCCTGAGCGAACTGCACGCTCTGGTGGAGCACCAGCGGGCCTGCCTGGCCGATGGTGATGGCGCGGGCCTGATCGAGCAGGCCGGGCAATTTCACCTGAAACTGGCGGAACTGGCCGGCAACACGCTGCTGCTGGAGTTTCTCCGCGGCCTGCTGTCGCGCGCCTCGCTGAATATCGCCCTGAGCAGGGGCGCGGTCTATTCGGCGCAAACCTGCGAAGAACATCTGGCGCTGATCACGACGCTGGAAGCCGGCGATACTGCCCACGCGACCCAACTGCTGATCGACCATCTGCATGGTGTGTTCGACAGGATGTGCTTCGCCCCCACGCCGACGGCTGACCTGCACGCCGCCTTCAAGGTCAGGCGCACGGCCTGATCAAGCTTCGCGGCGCCCCACTTCTCGCAGACAGTGGTAAATCAGCCACGCCCAGCAGCGGCAGCCTTTATCAGAGCCGCTGCTGCAGAACCTCCCACAATGCCTCAATCTCGGCGAACTCCCGATCCACCACTGGCAGCGACGGCCGACGCAATAGCAGCACCGGCAGGCCCAACTCACGGGCCACCTGTAACTTCGGCTCGGTGGAAGCACTGCCGCTGTTCTTGCTCACCAGCACGTCGCAGCGGATGCGCGCGAACAGCGCGCGCTCCGCGTCCAGCGCGAACGGCCCACGGGCGCCGATGATCTCGGCACGCGGCGGCGCCGGCTCGGCCTGCAGGCAGCGCACCGTCCAGTGCTGGTGCTCAGGGATCTCGTGTAGATGCGCCAGCGGTTCGCGCCCGGAGGTGAAGAAGGGCCGTTCGAATGGCGCCAGGGCGCAGGTCAGCTCATCCCAGCCATCCACCTCACGCCAGTTGTCATCCGTGCCAGGCTGCCAGCCGGAGCGACGCAATGCCCAGCACGGCACGCCCCCCAGCTCGGCAGCGCGGGCAGCGTTATGGCTGATCTGCGCGGCATAGGGGTGGGTCAGATCCAGCAACAGCTCGATGCCTTCGTCGGCGATAAAGGCGGCCAAGCCCTCGGCACCGCCGAAGCCTCCAACCCTAACCTGGCAGGCCAGATCATCCGGCACCCGACCCAGGCCGGCCAGGCTGTAGACGGTTTCCGGCCCCAGCTGGCGCGCCAGGCGCAGCGCCTCGGTAGTGCCGCCGAGCAACAAAATGCGCGCACTCACGGCTTGCGCACCGTCAGCAGTGTGATCGGCAGCGCCGCACGCCAGGTGTCGAAGCCGCCCAGCGGTTGTGCTTGGGCCACGGTCAGCCGCAGCAACTCGCCACCGTGCTGCTCACGAAAACTTACCAGCGCCGCCTCGCTCTGAATGGTCACGGCATTGGCCAGCAGGCGCCCGCCCGGCTTGAGCGCGTCCCAGCACGTTTCCAGCACGCCGGGCACGGTGACGCCGCCGCCAATAAAGATCGCATCCGGCACCGGCAGCCCGACCAACGCCTCGGGCGCATGCCCGGCGACCAGTTGCAGGCCGGGTACACCGAGTGCATCGCGGTTATGGCGGATGTGCGCCTGGCGCCCCTCGTTGGCTTCGATAGCGATGGCGCGACAGGCCGGATGTGCGCGCATCCATTCGATGCCGATGGAGCCGCAACCGGCGCCGACATCCCACAGCAGCTCGCCAGGCAACGGAGCCAGACGCGCCAGGGTGACCGCGCGTACGTCGCGCTTGGTCAGTTGCCCGTCGTGGCGATAGGCGTCGTCCGGCAGGCCGCAGGTCGGCGGCAGCAGTTGTGCCTCGGCGTCGGCCAGGCACTCCACCGCCAGCAGATTGAGGTCGGCGCCACGCGGCAGGCTCCAGCTTTCGGCCAGGCCATCGATACGCCGCTCATCCGGCCCGCCAAGGTGTTCCAGCAGGCTCAGGCGGCTGGCGCCGAAACCACGGGCACGCAGGGCTTCGGCGACCTGAGCGGGTGTGTCGCCATCGGCGCTCAATACCAGCAGGCGCACGCCGGGAAACAGCCGGGCATTGAGCGTGGCCAGCGGCCGACCGACCAAGGAGACCACCTCCACCTCCTGCAGCGGCCAGCCCAGGCGCGCCGCCGCCAGCGATACCGAGGACGGCGCGGGCAATACCAACAGCTCATCAGCCGGCACCTGGCGCGCCAGGCTGGCGCCGACGCCATAGAACATCGGGTCGCCACTGGCCAATACGCACACCGCTTCGCCGCGGCGGGCCAACAGCGGCGCAAGGTCGAAGGGGCTCGGCCAGGTTTCCCGCTCGCCACTGATGCACGGCGGCAGCAGCGCCAGTTGCCGTGGCGCACCGACGATGCGGGTGGCCGCCAGAAGGGCGCGGCGCGCAGCCTTGCCGAGGCCGGGATAACCGTCTTCGCCGATGCCGACCAGGGTCAACCAGGGTTTCATCCAATGTCCTCGCACGGGCCCGACGGAGCGCCTGTCCGCGCTCCGGGCAAAGCGGGCATAATACAGCCTTCGTCGGTGCCCTTGAGTCGATACGACTCCGCAACGGGCCTAAGAGGGAATCCGGAGCGATCACTGATCGCCACCGAGCTGCCCCCGCAACTGTAAGCAGCGAGTCCAATGCAATCGGCCACTGGGAAAAGGCCGTTGAAAAAGTAGGTAGTTTTTCAACGGCCTGTTAACCGGGAAGGCGCAACGGACCATGACCTGCCAGCCAGGAGACCTGCCGACGAACGCTGGTCGCGAGTGCCAACATCGGGCGGGGTGTACCGATGCCATGAAATCCCCCTTGGGGCGAATTTCGCTGGTTCGGTCGCCGCGTCGTTATCCACAGGTGATGCCTTGCTCGCGCCCGTTCGCCCCTCTGCCTGTCCCGGCCTGCTGCGTATCGTGCCTGCGCTGGATGGCGGCATCTGCCGCATCAAGCTGCCCGGCGGCGTGCTGCGCAGTGCCCAGGCGCGGGCGATTGCCCAGGCGGCGCAGCAGTGCGCCGGGGGCGTGCTGGAGCTGACCAACCGCAGCAACCTGCAGATCCGTGGCGTGCTACCGGGCCAGGAAGCACCGCTGATCGACGCCCTGCTCGCCGCTGAACTCGGCCCCCGGGTAGCCGCTGCCGACGACGTGCGCAACCTCCTGCTGAGCCCCGCCGCCGGCCTCGATCCGCACATGCGGATGGATGTACGCCCGCTGGCCAGCCAGTTGCTCGACCTGTTGCAGGACACCCCGGCATTGCATGCGCTATCACCCAAGTTCGCCCTGCAGCTGGACGGCGGCGAGGCCCTGGCCATGCGCGAACACCCCCATGACCTGTGGCTGGCTGCCGAGGATGAAACCCACCTGCTGCTGGGCCTGGCCGGCTGCCCCAGCGACACACCACTGGCGCGAGTCGAGGTGACGCAGGCAGTCGAACTGGTACGCCAGCTCCTGCTGCTGTTCCTCGAACTTGCCACTCCGGAACAAACGCGCATGCGTCACTTGCTGGCGCATATCCCGGCAAGCGACCTGCTGCAACGCCTGCAGACTCGACTGGATTTCCCCTTGCAACCGGTGCCGGCCTGTTGGCAGCCGAGGGCTGGCTTAGGACGCGCTCCGGCAGGAATTTACCCACAGACGCAGAGCGGCCTGCGTGTGGTGGCGGCCGGCGCCCAGCTGGGTCGCCTGCACGCTGACCAACTCCTCGCCATTGCAGAACTGAGCGAGCGCCACGGCGACAGCGAGTTGCGCCTGACACCCTGGCAGGGTCTGGTGCTGGGCAACGTACCCGAAGCGAAGGCCGGCGAGTCGCTATCCGCGCTGGCCGAACTCGGGCTGCTCACCGAGACCGCCGAGCCGCTTCTCGGCCTGATCGCCTGCACCGGCTCGGCGGCCTGCGCCCGCGGCCTGGCCGACAGCAAGCACCACGCCCTGCACCTGGCCGACCTGCTGCGCGAAAGCGGCGCTCGCCCGCAAGTGCACCTCAGCGCCTGTCCACGCAGTTGCGCCAGCGCCCGCGTGCAGCCCTACACCCTGCTGGCCAGCTCGCCCGAGCACTACCAGCTCTATCAACGCACACCCGAGGCGCCCGGTTTCGGCCGTCTGCTGGTGCCGGCCATGACCATCGACGAGGCCGGCGCCTGGTTCGCCCGCCAACACCCCGCAGGAACCCCCGATGCTTGATTACATCCGCGACGGCCAGGAAATCTACCGCCGCTCCTTCGCCACCATCCGCGCCGAGGCCAACCTCGACGGCATACCCGCCGACCTAGAAAAACTCGCCGTGCGGGTGATCCACGCCTGCGGCATGGTCGACGTGGTCGAGGATCTACGCTTCTCCCCCGGCGCGGGCGCTGCGGGTCGTGCCGCGCTGCTGGCCGGTGCGCCGATCCTCTGCGATGCGCGCATGGTCGCCGAGGGCATCACCCGCCCGCGCCTGCCGGCCAATAACCCGGTGATCTGCACCCTGCACGATGCCGGCGTGCCGGAACTGGCCCGCGAAGTCGGCAACACCCGCTCGGCGGTGGCCCTGGAACACTGGCGCGAGCATCTGGAAGGCAGCGTGGTGGTGATCGGCAATGCGCCGACTGCACTGTTCTACCTGCTGGAAATGCTCGATGCCGGGGCGCCCAAGCCAGCGCTGATCATCGGCATGCCGGTGGGCTTTATCGGTGCGGCGGAATCCAAGGATGCCCTGGCCGCAGACAGCCGTGGCGTGCCCTATGTCATCGTCCGTGGCCGCCGTGGCGGCAGTGCCATGGCGGTGGCGGCGGTCAACGCCCTCGCCTCGGAGGTGGAATAATGGCTGGCCGTCTGCTTGGCCTCGGCGTCGGCCCTGGCGACCCCGAACTGCTTACCCTCAAGGCTCTGCGTTTGCTGAAATCGGCGCCGGTGGTGGCCTACTTCGTGGCCAAGGCCAAGCACAATGCCGGCCATGGCGGTAATGCCTTCAGCATCATCGAAGAGCACCTGAGCGATGCCCAGCAGCGCCTGCCGCTGGTCTATCCGGTAACCACCGAGAAACTCGCCCCGCCGCTGTCCTACGAGGATGTGATCGCCGATTTCTACGACACCTGCGCGCAGCAGATAGCCCAGTTGCTCGATGCCGGCCAAGACGTGGCGGTGATCTGCGAAGGCGACCCGTTCTTCTACGGCTCCTACATGTACCTGCACGACCGTTTGGCCGAGCGCTACGACGTCGAGGTGGTGCCCGGCGTGTGCTCGATGCTCGGCTGCGCCTCGGTGCTCGGCACGCCGCTGGTCTATCGCAACCAGAGCTTGAGCGTGCTTTCCGGCGTGCTGCCGGAAGACGAGCTGGAGCAGCGCCTGCGAGATGCCGAAGCGGCCGTGGTGATGAAGCTCGGGCGCAACTTCGACAAGGTGCGCCGCGTGCTGCGCAAGCTCGGCCTGGACGACCGCGCCCACTATGTCGAACGCGCGACCATGGCCAGCCAGAAGATCGTGCCGCTGGATGAGGTAGAGCCGATGGATTCGCCGTACTTCTCCATGATTCTGGTACCCGGCCAGAAATGGCGGGGGTAACTCGCTCGACATGCTTGTCTCCCCTCTCCCGCTTGCGGGAGAGGGGCCGGGGGAGAGGGTCTAACCGGCAACTCCGAATCGCCTGAGCCACCCTCTCCCCAACCCCGCTCTGCGCCCCAGCCCTTCGCATGGCTCAGGGCGCTTCAGCGGGCGAAGCAATGCTTCGCTATTTCCGCTTCCGCCCCATAAATGGGAGAGGGAGCAGTCCGAGTGTGAACGAGGCAATTCATTTACCTCAGGACTCAGTTCGTAGCCCGGATGAAATCCGGGAACCCCATTCCCCGGATTGCATCCGGGCTACAGGATCTACCGCATGAACATCGTCATCCTCGGCGCCAGCGCGCTGGCCACTGCACAACGCCTCAAGGCGCTTTATCCACAAGCCGTGATCCATGGTCTGCGCGGCCGTGCCGATGGCGCTGAACACCACTACGACGAGTTCGGCGAGCACCTGCGCGCCCTCTATCGCGCCGGTCAGCCACTGGTGGTGCTGTGCGCCGCCGGCATCGTCATCCGCAGTCTTGCCGCGCTGCTGGCGGAAAAGGGTGCCGAGCCGCCGGTGCTGGCCCTGGCCGAGGACGGCAGCGCCGTGGTGCCGCTGCTCGGTGGCCTGGCCGGGGTCAACCGCCTGGCCCGCGAGATCGCCGCACACCTGGGCGTCACGCCAGCCATCACCACCAGCGGTGAGCTGCGCTTCGGCACCTGCCTGCTGGAGCCGCCGGCCGGCTATGCACTGGCCGACCTACAACAGGGCAAGCGCTTCGTCAGCGACCTGCTCGGCGGCGAGACGGTGCGCATCGAAGGCCAGGCGCCCTGGCTGGAAAGCGCGCAACTGCCGGTGGATAACGCCGCCAGTCGGGTTATCCACATCACCCCCGAGGCCCGCCCGGCGCAGCCCGATGAACTGCTGATCCACCCGCGCAGCGTCGCCGTGCTGATCGAGCAGCCCAGCGCCGACCTGCCGGCTCGACTGCAGCAAGTACTGAGCACCACCAACCTGGCACCACAAGCGCTGGCCTGCCTGCTCGCGAACAAAGCCTGGATGGCCAAAGCCGAACTGCACGCCACCGCCGCCGAGTTGAAGCTGCCACTGCGCTTTATCCACAGCACATCCGAGCTACCGCCCGAACACCATGCCGGCGACGGCCTGCGCTTGCTGCTGGGTGAACAGCCGCTGGATATCGAACGCCTCGGCCAGCGCCGTGGCCGCCTCAGCGTGGTCGGCCTCGGCCCCGGCGCCGCCGAGCATATGACCCCCGCCGTGCGCCGCGCCCTGGACGAGGCCGAAGACCTGCTCGGCTACGACACCTACGTGAAGATGGCCGGCCCGCTGCGCGCCGATCAGTGCGTGCATCCCAGTGACAACCGCGAAGAGCTGCAGCGCGCCGCCCACGCCTTCGAACTGGCCGCCAGCGGCCGCCGCGTGGTGATGATCTCCTCCGGCGACCCTGGCGTGTTCGCCATGGCCGCCGCCGTGATGGAGGCGCTGGAAAGCCCGCAGAGCGAGGCCTGGCACGGCGTCGAACTGGAAGTGTTGCCGGGCGTCTCCGCCGCCCTGGCCACCGCCGCCAAGGCCGGCGCGCCGCTGGGTCATGACTTCTGCCTGATCTCGCTATCGGACAACCTCAAGCCCTGGGCGGTGATCGAGAAACGCCTGGAGCACGCCGCCCTCGCCGACCTGGCTATGGCCTTCTACAACCCGATATCCAAGGCCCGCCCCTGGCAACTCGGCCGCGCGCTCGACTTGCTGCGCCAACACCGCGAACCGCAGACCCTGGTGGTGCTCGGCCGCGATATCGGCCGCCCCGCCGAGACACTGCGCAGCCTCACCCTCGGCGAGCTGACGCCGGAGATGGTCGACATGCGCACCCTGGTGATCATCGGCTCCAGCCAGACCCGCCGCTTCCCGCGTGCCGACGGCGGCGAGTGGGTGTATACGCCTCGCTGGTATCCCGCCCAGGCCGACTAGGGCATCGCTCGCAAGCCGGATTGCCAAGCGTTTGCAGGAGCGGATTTATCCGCGAATTTCGCGGCTGAAGCCGCTCCTACGGATCAGCGATTGGTTTTATCCACAGCCCCAGCCATCTGCACAAACGTTCTAGGCATACCCGACAAACGGGTTAAGCTCAGGCGTTCAATTTTCCACTGTGAGCCGGGCGATGAACGCGCAATCATGGGTCGACCTCAAGCAGGATGCCGATACCGGCATCGAGGTGATCCGCGCGCATTTCGAGGGCCACGCCTACGATCCGCACTGGCACGACAGCTACCTGATCGGCTTCACCGAACAGGGCGTGCAGCAGTTCCATTGCCGCCGTGCGCTGTTCAGCAGCGTCGCCGGGCAGACCTTCTTCCTCGAGCCCGGCGATATTCACGACGGCCATGCGCCGACGCCGGGCGGTTTCACCTACTCCACGCTCTATCTTGAGCCGGCCTGGCTGGAGCGTGCGCTGCCGGCGTTGTTCGAGCAGGCGCCTGGCGACTGCCTGCCCGGCGTGCCGCGCACCCAGCCGGACGACCCCGGCCTGCTGCCGTGCATCGCCAACGCCCTGCAGGCATTACGCGACGGAGAGCCACGCATGGTGCGCGACGCAGCACTCGATGCGCTGCTGGAACGCATCTCGCGCAGCCTGCACTGGCGCCAGCGCCTGCCGGGTAACCCGCAGATTCCCCACGTGGCCCTGCGCGCCCGCGACTACCTGCATGCGCATTTTCAGCAGAACATCGGCCTCGACGAGCTGGCGCGTGCCTGCGGCGTCGACCGCTTTCGCCTCAGCCGCGCATTCAAGGCGGCCTTCGGCATCGCCCCGCATGGCTATCTGATCCAACTGCGCCTGGTGCGCGCCCGCCGTCTGCTGGCCCTCGGTACGGCGCCAGCGGATGTCGCCAGTGATCTGGGCTTCGCCGACCAGAGCCACCTGGGCCGCTGGTTCCGCCGCGCCAATGGCCTGACCCCAGGCGCCTACCGCAACCGCTGCACAAAGCTTCAAGACCACTGAGCGAGCCCTTCGGACAATCGCGCCATAGCCTCGATATGGAGCGACTCCCAATGCCCTTCACTGCCATGAGCCAGTGGCTGCCCTTTATCCTGTTCGCCTCGGTGGCGTCGATTACCCCCGGCCCGACCAACCTGCTGATCCTCGGCAGTGCTGCCCGCTTTGGCCTGTCCATTGCCCTGGCCATCGCGGTCGGGGCGAGCCTGAGCGCCAGCCTGATGCTGCTGGTGGTCGGCCTGGGTCTCGGCGAACTGCTGGCCCACGCCCCGCTGCTGCAGACGACGATGAGCTGGGCCGGCGCCGCCTGGATCAGCTGGATGGCCTACAAGCTGATGCGCGCCGATGCGGCTGGCCTGGACGAGCACGGCGTCGACCGGCGCCAGGGCTTCGTCCAAGGCGCCGGCTTGCAGTTGATCAACCCCAAGACCTGGTTGATGACCCTGTCGGTCACGGCGATCTTTCTCGACGGCCAGGCTTCGTTCGGCGCGGTAGCAAGCTACGCGACGCTGTTCATGCTGGTGTCCACGCCCTGCCTGCTAGCCTGGGGCCTGCTCGGCATCGGCAGCGCGCGCCTGTTGCGACCACCGGCCAGGCTGCTGTTGTTCAACCGCTGCATGGCCCTGTTGCTGCTGACTTCGGTGTGGGTGCCGTTGCTGTCCCAGCTTCGCGGCTGAAGCTGCTTACGCCGTGGGTTTGGTTTGGCGGCGCATCGCCCCAGGCGTGGTACCGAAGCGCTGGCGGAACAGCTTGCCCAGATGGCTGGCATCGCTGACGCCGATCTCGTCGGCAAGCTGCGCCAGGCTGTGGCTGGAGTTGAGCAGACGCCAGCGCACGTGCTGCAGGCGCAGTTCATTCCAGTATTCGCGTGCACTCATGCCCTGGCTGGCTTGGAACAGGCGATCGAGCTGACGGCGGCTGATGCCAACACTGGCCGCCAGTTGCTCGATGCCGTCGGCACTGGCCAGGCCGTGGCGCATCAGCGCGATGGCGCGGTCGACATGGCGCTCGCCACTCGGCGCCGTGTGCAGCGAACGCAGTGCGTGCTGGCCGCTGCGTGTCTCGTCCACCAGCATGTCGGCCAAGCCCTTGAGCGCCCGCGCCCGACCACTGCCCTGGGCCAGCAGCTCCACCGCCAGGTCGATGGCGGCTGTGCCACCGGCGCAGGAAATCCGTGCGCCATCGAGGCAATACAGTCGCTCACGAGCCAGGCGCAAATGCGGAAAGCTGGCGCGAAATTCCGCCTCATGGCGCCAGTGCACCGCCACCCGATGCCCATCGAGCAGCCCGCAGGCGGCAAGCAGGAAGCTGGCATTGTCGATCGCCACCAGCTTCACTCCGGCGCGGGCGGCACGCCGCAGCAAAGGCTGGAAGGCCGGAGCCAGCGCGGCAGTGGCCTGCGCGTTGCGCCCGCCGAACAGCACCAGGTAGTCGAAGTCGGCCAGATCGAGTTGTTCCGGCGTGGCCTCAATACGCAGCGCCGCACCGCTGCTGGACTGAACATGCCCAGGCTGCAGGCCGAGAATCGTCCAGGCGCAGTAGCGCTGACGGCTGTAGTCCTCGTCGTCGGCGCTGAAGCGCAACTTGTCGAGAAAGCCACCGAAGGGCAGCAGGGCGAACTCCGGCAGCGGCAGCAGGAGAAAACGCAGATCGGGGCATTCGGCCATGGCAGTCCAGAATCAACCGTTAGATGACCAGAATCTACCTCAATCACGACACTGTCGCTGACTAGACTGGCCGCGCATTCACAGGAGACCCCGCATGGCCCTCGAACTCTGGCTCGTCTACTTCGTCGCCACCCTCGGCCTGGCGCTGACGCCCGGCCCCAACAGCCTGCTGGCGCTGACTCACGGCGGACTGTACGGCGCGCGTATGGCGCTGGCCACCATCCTTGGCGGCGTGGTCGGCTTCAGCACCTTGATCGCCCTGGCTATGTTCGGCCTCAGCGCGCTGCTCAAGACCGCGCCCACCGCGCTGCTGGCGCTGAAGTGGATCGGTGGCGCCTACCTGATCTGGCTGGGCGTGCAACTGTGGCGTTCGCCGCCGATGAACCTGACCCTGACCGACAGCGGCACCCGCCCCGGCGCCGCCCGGCTGTTTCGCCAGGGCCTGCTGTCGGCGTTGTCCAATCCCAAGGTGATCCTGTTCTACGGCGCCTTCCTGCCGCAGTTCCTCGACCCACAGCGCGGCCTGGCCGTGCAGTTCGTGGTGATGGCAGCGACCTTCGCCGTGGTCGAGTTCCTCGTCGAGCTGCTGCTGGCGCTGCTGGCCTTCCGCGTGCGGCCCTGGCTGCAACGGGGCGGCCGCACCTTCAACCGCAGTTGCGGCGTGCTCTTCGTGCTGATCGGCGTGGCGCTGCCACTGGCGCGTTGAGGCGAACAGCTATGGGGTGAGTGTTATCCACCTCACAGCCTGGGGACATAGCCTTGCCAGCAGGGCAATGGCCGATAGAATGCCCCGGCACAAGGATGCGCCATCCGGGCGAAATTCGATAACCGATTAAGGACGATCAACATGCGCTATGTTCACTGCCTGCCAGTGGTTTTTTCCAGCCTGATTCTGGGCTGCGCCGTCACACCCGAGCAGAACGAAGCAGACCTCAACGCCAAGCTACCTGCAATGACACTGGAGAGCGTGCTGCCCTCGGCAGAGGAAAACGCGTACTGCAAGCGGCACATGGATAGCGACATTCTCTACGGAGTGGGCACTGCGCTGTTCAATGAGAATGACGTGGCAAGCGCCAAAAGCTGCCTGATCTTTGCCGCCCCCGAACATCACCGGGCCTTCTGCTACCTGTCGTTGATTGCCGACAGAGACCAGCAGAAATCCCAGGCCGACAGGGATCAGGAGTCCTTCAGCTACATGGCCTACGCCGCGAGCCAGAACGACTGGTGCGCAGAGTACGGCATGTGGCGCGTCTACCAGATCGGCAGCAAAGGGGTCGAACGTGATCCGGAACTCGCCAAACGCTGGCTGGAACGCTCGGCTCTGCATGGCTACAACGAATCCCAGAACGCTCTTGTCTATCGCTATGAAGCGGATGGTGACCTCGTTTCCAGCCTGGCCTGGTCACGCATACTCGGCGACGAGCAAGCCGACCAGCAGGACCAGCTGCGCCAGAAGATGGATGCCAAGCAGCTCGCCGCCAGTGACAAGCTCTATGAGCGCCTCACCAAACAAGTCACCAGCAAGGAAACGATGTACGCGGAAGCACGCGAAGAGGATATCGGCCGTTACTCCGCCACCATTCACCTCGCCGTACCGCAGGCTCTCGACGGCATGAACACCGAACAACGCCGTGAATTCATCCGGGAGACCCTGGCCATCGCGCTCGAAAACGATCAGATCGAGAGCCGCGAACAGGTCGCGCTCTACATGATGATGACGCGCAGCGCCCGGCTGAAAGGCATCACTACCGACGTACTGGCCAACGAACAGCTACTGGCGATTCTGCACAACGACGAGCTGACTTTGGCCGAGGCGCAAGCTCAGGCCCAGGGCGTGATCGACGCCGCCTACCCGTAACGCTCGAACCCTGGCGCAACTCTGCAACGCAGCCCACGGCAAACCGTGGGCTGCGTCGTTTCAGGCTTTCACTGCCTCACCTATCGCGTAGTAATGCCCGCCTGCCACGTGATGCAGGCTGCGCAGGCTCGGGTCGGCCGTTTCGAAATGCCAGCGACCGTCGCGGAACACCCGCTCATCGGCCCAGGCCGCGATCACCTCGCCGATGAACAGGTCGTAAGCTTGCTGGTTGTGCCGCTCATCGATCAGCCGGCAGACCAGCCAGGCCGAGCAGCCCGCCACCAGCGGCAGATCGTAGCCTTCCAGGGTGAACAGCTCGACGCCGGCATGGGCCAGCTTGGCCGGGTCATCGGCCAGGCTGGCGCTGCCCACCGCTTGGGTCAGTTGCAGTTGCGCCACGGTCGGTACCTGGATGGCGAACAGGCCGCTGCCCTCGATCAGCGCACGGGTGCGAGTGGCCTTGTCTAGCACCACGGTGAGCTTCGGCGGGTCGAAATCCAGGGCGCAGCACCAGGCTGCTGCCATGACGTTATCCACAGCCTGGTAGCGGGCCGACACCAGCACGGTGGGGCCATGATTGAGCAGGCGGTACGCCTTGGCCAGGTCGACGGGACGGATCGACGCGTTCATGCAAACTCCTGAAAGCGAAAAAGGCCCCGCATGCTGGCCCTTGAAGACCCGCATCGCAAGCGCCTGCAACAGTGGTTATGGATCAGCACTCCTGCGTGGCCGGGCGCAGGACGATCTCGTTGATGTCGACGTAGTTGGGCTGAGGTCGCTCACGGCAACGCCATCGTCGCCTGCGAAGCGCTGCGCGCAGGGCGCAGCCGATAACGTCTAACCTGATCGCCAGACCGTCTGGCTCGAGCATCAGGAGAGGACGTATGAACGCCGCAGCCCACGGTCAGCAGGTCAGCCCGGCCACCTTGCACAAGGTGATCGCCGCCTCGGCCATCGGTAACTTCGTCGAGTGGTTCGACTTCGCCGTCTACGGCTTTCTCGCCGTAACCATCGCCTCACTGTTCTTTCCGCCGGGCAATCCGACCCTGGCGCTGCTGCAGACCTTCGCCGTGTTCGCCGTATCGTTCGCCCTGCGCCCGCTGGGCGGGATCGTCTTCGGCATTCTTGGCGACCGCATCGGCCGCAAGCGCGTGCTGTCGATCACCGTGCTGCTGATGGCCGGTGCCACCACGCTGATCGGCCTGCTGCCCACCTACGCCAGCATCGGCTTGCTCGCACCGCTGCTGCTGGCGCTGGCGCGCTGCCTGCAAGGTTTTTCCGCCGGTGGCGAATACGCCGGCGCCTGCGCCTTCGTCATGGAGCACGCGCCGACCGAACAGAAAGCCCGCTATGGCAGCTTCGTGCCAGTGTCGACCTTCCTCGCCTTCGCCTCGGCAGCCGGCCTGGTGTTCGGCCTCGACCAACTGATCAGCAGCGAGCAGATGCAGGCCTGGGGCTGGCGCCTGCCCTTTTTGATCGCCGCGCCACTGGGCCTGGTGGGCCTGTATATGCGCCTGCGCCTGGACGAATCGCCGGCCTTCAAGGCGATGGCCGCCGAACCCGCGCCGGAACATTCGCCGCTGATGGAAACCCTGCGCCTGCACGGTGCGACCATCGCCTGCCTGGGCGCCTTCATTTCGGCCACAGCGCTGTCGTTCTACATGTTCACCACATATCTCACCACCTACATGCAGGTGGTCGGCGGCGCCACGCGGCCGACCGCCCTGTTGGCCAGCCTGATGGCGCTGACCTTCGCCGGGCTGCTGTGTCCCTTGGTCGGGCGCTATTCGGATCGCGTCGGCCGTCGGCGCACCATCCTCACCGCTGGTGTGGCGCTGATCGTCGCGGTGTACCCGGCCTTCACCCTCGCCACCTCCGGTGCGCTGCTGCCGTCGGCGCTGGGCGCCATGCTGCTGGCCGTCGGCGCGGTGATCTGCGGCGTGGTGACGGCGGTGCTGCTGTCCGAGCAGTTCCCTACCCGGGTGCGCTACACCGCCTCGGCCTTCACCTACAACCTGGCCTATACGATCTTCGGCGGCACCGCACCGCTGGTCGCCACCTGGCTGATCGAGCAGACCGGCGACCGCATGTCACCGGCCTACTACCTGATCGTCATCGCCCTGATCGCCCTGGCTGGCGGCCTGGCGCTGCCAGAGTCATCGAAACGGCCGCTGAACTACCAGCGCTGAGCGATCAATACGCCACCGAATAGCTGAGGCCATAGGTGCGCCCGGCTGCCGGCAGGCTGGAGATGGCGCCGTAGGTGGCCTCGGCCTGCTGGCCGTAGACGGTCTTGTAGTCGCGGTTGGCCAGGTTATAGACACCGAAACCGACCTCGCCGCCCAGCCAGGGCGCATGGGCGATCAGGTCGACCACGGTATAGCCCTGGATCTTGGTCGCCGGGGTGGCGCGGATGGTTGGGCTGATCGCGGCGGACTGGGCGTCGTCGTAGGCACGGTCGCTGCCACCCACGGTGAGCGCCTGCAGGCGCACGCCATAGCCATCGAGGAAGCGCCAGTCGCTATAGACGGTGGCCTTCAGCGGCGAGACGCGGAAGGCATTGAGCTCGCGCCAGTTGCCAGCGGCGTCCTTGTACTGGCCACGGGTGTAGGCCAGGGTGCCGCCCAGCGTCCAGCCCTCGGCGACCGGCACCTGCAGGTTACCCTCGGCGCCCCATACGCGCTCGTCGGTGTCGGCCACCGAGACGCTGAAATCGCGGTTGAACTGCACCACCTTATCGGAGGTGTTGTAGAAGGCGGTGACCCCGGCGTTCAGGCCGCTGGCATCGCCCAAGCGCCAGCCCAGTTCGTAGTTGTTGACCTTGATCGAATCGATGCTGCTGCTATCGATGACGAAGCTGGCCGGCACATCGCGCAGCATGCGCTGGGTGTCGGGCAGGCTGAAGCCCTGGGAGAAGTTGGCGAACAGTTGCTGAGTGTCGGTCAGCTTGTACACCGCCCCTAAGTTGAACAGGGTCTCGCTGTGGCGCACGTTGCCGCCTTCCAGGGTGCGCGCCTGGTAGCCGGCCACGGTCGCCGCGGTGACGGCCTCGCCATAGGGGATGGAATCGTCCACCTCGTTGCGGATGGTTTCGCGGCGCACCCCAGCCTGCAGGCTGAGGCGCTCGGTAAGCTGGTAGTCGCCCTGGAGGAACGCGCCGGTCTTGCTCACTTCCACATCCGGGCCCATGGAGGAGCTGTAGGTCTCGCGGTAGTTAAGGCCGTTGCTGGTGAAGAAGCTGTTGAAGTCGTAGAACTGGCCGTCCTGACGATCCTGTTCGCGCTCGTGATCGAGGCCATAGCTCAGTTGCAGATCGCGTCCAGCCAGCTCGAAGCCTTTCTGCAAAGCGGTGCGCACGCCCCAGACGTCGATGTCGGTGCTCGACTGCATCACCACGTTGGCCACGCCACCGGGCAACGCGGCATTGGCCGCACGGCTGGCGAAGGGGAACCAGCGCGACTTTTCCTTGCGGTAGTAGGCTTCGGCGGTCAGTTGCTGGCCACCCAGCAGGTCGCGGTTGAGGTACTGCACATTGGCGCCGTAATGACGGGTGCGCGGCTGGTCGTCGAGCTGCAGGCCATCCACGGCCTTGTGGCTGGGGGCAGCGCTGTTGAGCAGGACGTTGAGATTGGGGCCGTAATCCGGGCCGTAGTCGCTGTCCTGCTCGTCGTCGTAGTAGCGCACGCCGCCGCTCAGTTGCTGGTCGTCGTCCAGGTGCCAGGTCAGGCGGCCGTTGAAGTCGAAGCTGGTGGTGTCCTGGCGGTCGGTCTGGGAGATTTCCGGGCCGATGCGATCACCGTCGGCATCGCGAATCTCGCCTTGCTTGGTGAAACTCAGGCCGGCGAAACCGCTGACCGCGCCCTGGTGGAAAGCGGCGGTCTGCGAGGCCTCGTAGGCCATGGCGTCACGCGCCGCCTTGCCGGGGGTGCGCAGGCCGATGCGGCTGCTGAAGTCGCTGGTTTCATCGTCGGCATTGCGCGTGATGATGTTGATCAGGCCGCCGGTGGCGCCGGCGCCGTAGATGCTGGTGGCACCGGAGATCACCTCGATGCGCTCGATCATCGCCGGGTTGATGCTGTTGAGCTGGCGCGAACCATCACGCGAGCCGGTCAGCGGTACGCCGTCGATCATCACCTGCACGGTGCGCCCGCGCATAGTCATGCCGTAGTTGCTGGTGGTGCCGCTGCTCGGCGCCAAGGAAGGCACGAGCTGGCCGAGGATATCGGCGGTGGAGCGCCCGGCTGCGGCCTGTTCGGCAACCTGTTCGTGCTCGATGCTGTACACCGTGCCGGCGATCTCGGCGACGCTCTTGGCCGAACGGGTGGCGGTGACCACCACCGGGCCGAGCTCCTGAACCTGGCTGGTCGCGGTGTCGTCGGCCTGCGCGTGGAGCGCGCCGCTCACCGCCAGGCTGAGCAAGGTGACCTGCATGGATGCCGAAAGATGCCTCATGGTTTCCCCCAGAGAAAGCGCGTCAATGATTGTCGGTGCCGGCCTGAATGCGCCGGACGATAGGTTTGCAGAGCAGGACGCTGAGCACGGAAAGCGCGCCCAGCAGCAGGTAATAGGTTTCGTAGCCCAGGCCCTTGGCGAGGAAGCCCGACAGCGAACCGCCAACGAAGAACACCAGTAGTTCGAAGCACACCAGCACGGTGAAGTCGGTGCCGGCCTGCTGCCGCGAGCACAGCTGCATGAACAGGGCGTAGAGGCTGGTCATCGCCAGGTAGCGGATGGCCAGGAGCACCAGCACCATGGCGCCGAGCCACAAGGGCGAGCCGTCGGCCAGGCCGCTGAACAGCAGCCCGGCGACCGCCAGATAGGCCAGGCTGCGCAGCCAGCCGGCGCGCAGCAGCAGGGTCGCCGCGCGCTGACGTAGCAACAGGCGCGCAGCCGCCACGGCGGCGAGCAGCCCGACGCTGGCACCGGCCACCGACATCAGCAGGCCGATCTGCGTCAACGACCACTGGCGATCCACCAGCATCGGCGTGAGCATGGCCATGGCCGGCGCCTCGACCAGGCGATAGACCAGGATCAGCAGCAGCGCCCAGCGGATCTCCGGGCGCTTGAAGGTGGCGATGAAGCCCGGCCTGGCCGCCTCGGCCTGCGCCGGCAGGCGATCATCGACCCGCGCCACCGCCAGCATGGTCAAGGCGCTGAGGCCGGCCAGGGTCAACAGCGCGCTCTGCCAGCCGACCACCTGATACAGCCACAGCACGCCGGCACCGCCGAACATACTGCCCAGCGCTACGCCGATGCTTTGCGCCATGCTGCCCAGGCGATGATCGTCGCTGGCCAGCGACTCCACGGTGTAGCCGTCGATGGCGATATCCTGGGTGGCGGCGAAGGTGGATATCCACAGGCTCACCAAGACGAACAGCAGCAGGCCGTGCTCCAGGCCGGTCAGCGCCAGCACCAGGATGCCGGCCACCAGCGCCGCCTGGGTCAGCCACAGCCAGGTGCGGCGACGGCCGAGGCTGTGCAGGTAATGCCGGTCGACCAGCGGCGCCCAGAGAAACTTGAACGCCCAGGGGACGTACAGCAGCGAAAGCATGCCGATCCAGCGCAGGTCGACACCCTGGCTACGCAGGATGGCCGGCATCGCCACATTGAAGAAGTACAACGGCAGCGCGTGGGCCAGGTACAGCACCACGATCACCGCCAGCGCCAGCCGGGTCACTGGCACCGATTCAGACGGTCGCGACATGAGTCACCATGCGCTCGGCGATCCAGCGATAGCCGTGCGTCCTGTCCAGGGTGACGAAATAGGGCACGCCCCAGGCGGCATGCAGCGCCGGGGTATCGAGCCGGGCCTGTTCCTCGGCGTCACAAGCGATGCGCACCAGCCCCCGACAGACCTCGCGGAACGCCGCCTTGTGCTGCTTGTACCAGACGCCCTGAATGGCCCGGTAATCCTCGGCGAAGGTGCTGCCCTCGCGGGTACTGGAAATGAAGAAGAACGGCTGACGGCCCTCGATCAAACGCTCGATGCTGTCCAGCCACTGGCTTATCTGCGCCGCGTCGACATGCTCGTGAAAGACCGCCTCGACCACCGCCGTTTGCGTAAGGAGCAAACCCATCGTTGTCTGATTCCCATGATCATTGGTGACGCAACCAAAACGATTGCGACCTCATTGCACATGAGAATAATTCTGAACAATGTTGCGCGCTTAGGCGAAAAGAAGGAAAAATTAGCCGCAACGAAACTTCCATCGGTCACGCCACCATGACGGTCTTCACCTGCGGTCAGCTCAGCGATGTCGCCCACACCCTCGGCGGCAACCTGCATTTCCAGCGCGAGCTGCCGGGCGAACAGCCGGTGCTCGATGGCGAGCAACAGGTGCAGGTGCTGAGCGAAGGCCTGGTGCTGTACTTCAGCCACAGCCGCGACCTGGTCGACGCCAGCAGCGACAACCGCCTGGCACCAGGCATCACCGCCGCCTTCCTGCTGCAGGGCGAAGCCGAAGTCAGCCTGCCGCGCCAGCGCCTGCACTTCGACGCGCGCCCAGGTGGCCAGCGCGCCATGCTGGTCAACCTCACCGATAGCGACCAGTTCCAGCGTCATTGGCGCAGCGGCCGCGAAGAAACCAAGGTGTGCCTGAGCATCACCCCGGACTGGCTGCAACAGGTCGCCCTCGGCAGCCAACTGCGCAGCGACGCCCTGCTGCGCTTCAGCCGCAGCCACTGGCACAACCTGCCCTGGCAACCCTCGGCGGACATCCTCCAGCGCGCCCACCAGTTGCTCGAACGTGACGCGACCCTGCCGCCGCTGCTACAGCGCCTGCAACGCGAGAGCTTCGCCCTGGATCTGGCCTGCGACATCCTGCGCGGCATCGATGCGCCCCAGGAGAAACGCCTCGGCAGCCATCTCGAACGCTGCCTGGCGCGCCTCGAGGAGTGGCTCGACAGTGGTGAGGCCGACACCCTGAGCATCGCCGACATGGCCCGCCGGCTCGGCACCAACCCGGTCGACTTGCAGAACGCCTTTCGCAGCCGCAACGGCACCACCATCGCCGCCTACCTGCGCCGCCAGCGCCTGGCCCGCGCTTATCACGCCATGCGCCAGCAGGGCCTGTCGGTGGAGGCTGCCGCCAGCCTGGCCGGTTACGAACACCTCAGCAGCTTCAGCGCCGCCTTCAAGCGCCAGTATGGATTTCCGCCGTCGCAGGCTCGTCGCTGAGCGAAGTGGATCAATCCAAATCTGCACAATTGGATCTATGTGACTGGGCCACTGCTGCGTAGATTCACCGCTACCGGGGCAGGCCATCACGCCCCTCAACGCAGATACGGATGAACACCATGACCCAACGCCTCGACTACTTCGCACTCTCCCCCAAGGCCTCCGGCAAGTACGTGGAATTTTCCATGCTGCTGAACAAGACGCCGTTTCTCGCCGAGATCGCCCACCTGGTCACCCTGCGCGCGTCGCAGATCAACGGCTGCGGCTTCTGCGTCGACATGCACGTGAAGGAAGCCAAGATCCATGGAGAGCGTGAGCTGCGCCTGCACCATGTGGCCATCTGGCGTGAATCGCCGCTCTTTTCCCCACCCGAGCGCGCTGCGCTGGAATGGACGGAGGCGCTGACCCAGCTGGCGCCGCACGGCGTCTCCGACACCATCTATGCCAGCGTGCGTGAGCAGTTCTCCGAACAGGAACTGTCCGACCTGACCTTCCTGGTGGTCGCCATCAATGGCTGGAACCGCCTCAACGTGGCCTTCCGCACCGTGCCGGGTTCTGCCGACAAGCAGTTCGGCCTGGACAAGGCGGGCCTGGCCTGAGGGTTATCCACAGCGACGGCCGCCCTGCTTCTCCCTGAGCGGCCCGCTGCACAGCACGGGCAAAACCGGCATGATGTGCCCCCGCGCCAGCGGTCTGTGGGTGACGAATCCTCGTCAGCCCTCATCAGACACACTCGCCGCCCGCTCAACGGAGCCCTTGCATGCTGCCCCTGCCGTTTTCCCGCCAACCTGCCCACCTCACTCTGCTCGCCCTCGCCTGCCTGAGCGCTCACAGTGCTATCGCCGATGAGCCCGTGCAGCTCGATGCCCTGCAAGTCAACGGCGTGCAGATGAGCGAAGTGGAGGCCGCGCGCGAAGAGCTCAAGCGCGTGCCGGGCGCGACCAATGTGGTGGATATGGCCAAAGTCGAGCAGGGCCGCGTGGCCGGCGTCGCCGATGTGCTGGCCTACCAGCCCGGCGTCTACGCGCAGTCTCCCGGCAACGAAGGCGTGAAGATCAGCGTGCGCGGCTCGGGCATCAACCGCGGCACCGGCTCGCATGCTTCCGGCACCCATATCATGCTCGACGGCCTGCCACTGACCGGCCCCGGCGGCACGCCTTACGAACTGCTGGAACCGCTGTGGATAAGTCGCGCCGAAGTGCTGCGCGGCGCCAACGGCTTCGACCATGGTTCGCTGGCCCTGGGCGGCGCCATCGACTACATCACCCACACCGGCTATACCGCGCCCAAGCTGCAACTGCGCTATGAAGCAGGCAGCCGTGGCTACCAGAAGCGCAGCATCGCCTCCGGCCAGGTGCTGGGCGATTTCGACTACTACTTCGCCCTCACCGATAGCGAAACCAACGGCTATCAGGATCATTCCTCAGGCAAGGGCAAAGGCGTCGCCGCCAACTTCGGCTACCGCCTCAATGAGAACCTGGAGACGCGTTTCTACCTGCGTTACCGCGAGACCGAGCACGAAGTACCGGGCCGCCTGACCAAGGCGCAGATCGAACATGACCCACGTGCCGCTGCCGCCAATAACCTGCGTATCGACGCCTACCGCGATCAGCCCGGCAGTACCTGGCTGGCCAACAAGACCACCTGGCAGATCGACGATGACTCGACCCTGGTGGCGGGCCTGGCTTATCACCATTACCCGATGGATATCGTCGAGAACAGCTCGCCCAACGGCAACACCTACCGGGTTCGCGTGAACTACAGCGACGTCAGCGGCACGCTGAATTACACCCGCCGACACACCCTGTTCGGGCTCAACAGCATCACGACTCTGGGTTTCCGTAGCACCACCACCCTGCCCAGCAGCAAGTCGAAAGAGAACGCCGCGTTACCGATCACCGTCGGCGGCACTGACTATCCGGCCGGCACACTGATGCGCGCCTACGAACACCTGGGTTCGGACACCGTGCTGCATATCGGCAACGAGCTGGAGCTAACGCCCGACCTGTGGCTGACCAGTGGCCTGGCGCTGATCCATACCCGCCGCGAAGTGCAGGTGACCTGGCCAGCCACCGACGACAAGCTCGACGAAAGCACTTGGGACTACGCACCGCGTATCGGCCTGCGCTACCAGCTCAACCCTGAGGTGCAGCTGTACGGCAATATCAGCCGCTCGGTGGAACCGCCACATGCCTGGTCGATGATCTGGAGTTCGCCACTACGCTTCCCGGCCAATAACCAGCCGTACGCCTCTCGCCAGCGCGCACCGATCTCGATGGACAACCAGACCGCCACCACCTTCGAGGTAGGCGGCAGCGGCGAGTCCGCACTGGGCCAGTGGGAGTTGACCTACTACTACTCGCAGGTGCGTCACGAGCTGCTGACCGTCGAGATCGAGAACAACGTCTTCGCCGAATCCAATGCCAGCCCCACCGTGCACCAGGGTATCGAAGCCGGCCTGAACAGCCCGCTGTGGCAAGGCGGCACGGCCGGCGCCCTGAGCCTGCGCCAGGCTTACACCTTCAGCGATTTCCACTACCGCGACGACGACGCCTTCGGCGACAACCGCCTGCCCGGCCTACCACGCCACTACTACCAGGCCGAGCTGCGCTACGACCACCCGAGCGGCTTCTACGCCGGCCTCAACACCCAGTACGCCTCCAAGGTCGCGGTGGACTACGCCAACTCCTACTACGCCGATGCCTACGCCACCTTCGGCGCCACCCTCGGCTACGCCTCGCCGAAAGACGACTGGCAAGCCTGGCTCGACCTGCGCAACCTGACCGACAAACGCTATGCCGCCACCGTGACGCCGGGCTATAACGACAGCGGCGCGGATGTGGCGCGCTCCACGCCAGGGGAAGGGTTTGGGGTGTATACCGGGGTTTCTTGGAGTTGGTTGTAAGGCGGTGAGCTCGTAGAAAACGCCTTATAAAGGACAGGATGAGCCTGGAGGCAAGGACGACTAATGGACCAGATTTTGAGGTACTGGCGCGCTATTCGCAGTGCAGTGCGCGCAAGCTGCAGTAAAGGACTCGTAGGAACATTTGAGTTCTGGGTGGTCGTCACATTAATCGCCCTGGCCACAGGCGGTGTCTTCTTTTTGATCTTGTACAGCGATGAAGTGGCTCAGAACGGAGAGTTTGGGCAGCATGGGGTGGTCACCTTGGGCCAGGTCGTCGATGAGTCCATCTGCAGCAACGGCACGCGCTTCGGACATGAGTACTGCTATGACATCCTGTTCACCACAGCAGACGGCGAACAGGTGGTTTTCGGCGCGCGCGGCCTAACCAGCTACAGCGCTGGCTTAGGTGTACTTCCCAAAACGATGTTCGTCCAATACCTCCCGTACCGTCCAACCTCTGCGCGATTAGCGGGAGATAGTGGTGAAGGAGGCTTACTGCTGGGCCTGGGGCTGGCCATGACCGGCTTTGCACTGTTCTGCCTGTTCGGGCTCATACGAGCGCAGGTAGCGTGGTACAGCATGCAAGAATTACTCGAGCATCTTGAGTCGCTAATAGACAAACGCTGCTTCGACGAAGCTGTCGATTTCGCTATGGGCAACTCAAACCTGGAAGACCGGAACACACTTCTCGCGACCTTGATACTTCGGCTTTTCGAGTTGAAGGAAGTGCACCACGCCCAGCAGATCCTTGCTCGTGAAGACATTCCCGATCTGGAAAAGGCCTTCGGGGCTCAAGGAATGGAAATACGTTAAGGACGATTGGATCGTTGACCGACGAAAGAGCGAGAACAGCATGGACTGCATGATCAGGCTTGCAACAAAGGGCGACGCGACAGTGATCAGCCGTATCGTGATCGCCGCGTTGCGTGGGTCGAATGCTCAGGACTATCCACCCGAAGTGATCGCTCAGGTCGAGAAAAGCTTCACGCCCGAAGCGGTCGCTACCCTGCTCGACAAACGCAGGGTTTTCGTCGCCTCGATACATGGAGTGCCAATCGCCACTGCCAGCCTCGATAGCGATGTGGTCAGAACGGTCTTCGTCGATCCATCGCACCAGGGCAGCGGTGTGGGTCGTCGGCTGATGGAGACACTCCATGCCGAAGCGCTGAACGCTGGTATTTCCCGGCTTCTGGTGCCGTCATCGCTGACCGCAGAAGGCTTCTATTCCGGCTTGGGCTACCGCAAAGTTCGCGAGGAATCACACGGGGCGGAGCGCACCATCGTGATGGAAAAAACGCTGCAGGCGTGTGGATAAGGCTGCGAGGCTTTCCGAATCACTTGCTACTGTCCAGCATCCTTGTTCAACAGTAGCCTAGTGCTACCCATACTCAGGGAAAGAGTTTGGGGTTCATGCAGGGGTTACTTGGAGTTGGCTCTGATGGCGCAGACGTACACCACGTACTACTTGGAAATGATCTCGCAGGATCAACTGAGGGCCAAGCCTCAGCGTAGCGACCTGCACATCGTTGAGTGCGAAGAGCCACAGGGCGCGTTCAATCGATTTCTTTACCACTTGGTTGGCTCGGCCTGGGAATGGGGTGATCTGGATAGCTGGAACGACACGCAGTGGCAGGCCATCGTGGAAAACCCAGCACATCGAACCTGGGTCGCCTATCACCGGGGTGCCATTGCCGGTTACTACGAGCTGTTCCGTCCTGACGGGCACAGCGCGGAGATCCGCTACTTCGGTCTGGCTCCACAGTTTCTCGACTGTGGCTTCGGTGGCTCACTGCTCAGTCATGCCATTCAATCGGCCTGGCAGTGGCCGGGCACTGAGCGCGTTTGGGTACACACCTGCACCTTCGATCATCCCGCAGCGCTGGCTAATTATCAGGCTCGTGGGATGCTAATTTATCAGGAAGAAGTCTGCGAAATACCCAGCTGAAGCAGATTTTTAACCACCTTCCGATACTGCTGCATCATCGCGGTGTGAACGATTGCAGGTGGGGTGAACAACGCTCTTCTTGTCCACCGCTTCTGACCTAAGCCCTACGCCATACCTTCCTTACGCAGCAAATAACTATCCATGATCCACCCATTAAGCCCCCGCGCCTCAGCGCGGGTGCTGGCGATACGTTCGGCTACTTCGTCCAGCGGGCCGGCAATCAGGATTTCATCGGCGGTACCGACGTAGGCGCCCCAGTAGATATGCAGCCCCTGGCCGACGAAGCGGCGGTAGGTGTCCTTGGCGTCGAGCATCACCGCCACGCTGTCCACGCCTTGCGGCCAGCCTTCGGCGAGCAGGCGGCCGGTGGTGATTTCCACAGCGCGGCCGATGCTGTTGAGCGGGATACGGTGGCGTGCGGTCAGCGCCTGCAGGCTGGTGATGCCGGGGATCACGTCATAAACGAAGTCACCGCGCCGCGCCGCGATGGCCTCGATGATGCGGATGCTGCTGTCGTACAGCGATGGGTCGCCCCAGACCATAAAGGCCGCCGTTTCGCCGTCGGCCATCTGCTCGTCGATAAGCTGCTCGAATACCGCCTGCTTGTCGCGGTTGAGCTCGTCGACACTGGCGCGGTAGTCGGCCGCCTCGCGCTCGCGCTCCGGTTGCAGGCCTTCGGCGAAGCGTGGCGTGTGGCCGTCGAGAAAGCGCGCGCAGATCTCGCGACGCAGGGCGTTGAGCTTGTGCTTGGCCGCGCCCTTGTCCATCAGGAAGATCACGTCGCTGCGACGCAGCGCCTTGATCGCCTGGTAGGTGATGTAATCCGGGTCGCCGGCGCCGATGCCGACCAGCAGCAGGGTTTTCATGGGATTCTCCAGGTGCGTCCTGGCACGCCGGGCGCCAGGTCGTCGATATGTTGGTAGTCGGCCTGTAGCGCCTGCGCCAGCTGGCGGGCACGGCCCAGGCGGATGGGCGCGCGCTCGGTATCGAGCAGCAGGGTGGGGCACGGCAAGGGCGCCAACGTGGGCAGATCACGCAAGCGGCCGTCGGTGAGAATCAGCAGGCGCTGGCGTTCGCTCGGTTTCGCTCGTTGCCGACGCAACAGCCAGTCGTCCGCCTGATTCAGTGCATCGAGCAACGGCGTACCACCACCAGCGCCCAGCTCGTGCAGCCAGCGGTGCAGCTCGGCGCTGGCCTTGCGCCCCTGCCACAGCCATTGCGCCTCACGACCACCGGCCTGCAGCACGGCCAGGCGCGCGCGCTGGCGATAGGCGCTGTCGAACAACTCGGCGAGCACACCCTTGGCAAGGCTCAGAGCCCCATGCCGACGGGTCGAGGCGGAGGCATCGACCAGCACCAGCCACAGCTCGTCGGCCTGCTGGCTGCGCGGGCGCAGCACCAACTGTTCGCGGCGTTGCGGCCGGCCCTGGCGCAGGGTCGCCGCCCAGTCGATACGCCCGTCCGCACCGTTGCGGGCGGCGCCACGCAGGCCGCCGCCAAGTCGTCCGGGCCGGTTACGGGCATCCGCGCCTGTGGCTGTGCGCGGGCGGATGCTCAGGGCTTTTTTGGCCAGCGCGGCGGTACGCGCCGCTCGCCCATGGCCTGCGGCTGCGCCGGCAGCTCGCCCCACTGGCCTTCGCCCTGGCTTTGCTCGGATGCCTGTTGTGGCGCCTGGCTCTGCTCGGGCGGCGTGGCAGCCGGCGGCTGTTGCTGACGACGGCGATGGCGCAGGACGAAGTCCTCCACCGCATCGATATCCACAGGCTCGATTCCCGCTACCCCACGCCAAGCGGCATGAGCACGGGCGGCACGCAGCCAGACCAGATCGGCGCGCAGGCCATCAACGCCAGCGGCGAAGCAGCGCTGACTGATCTCGCCCAGGGCAGCGTCATCCAGCGGAATATCGGCAAGCCTCTGGCGAGCATTCTGGCAACGGGCAGCGAGGGCAGCCTGCTCGGTTTGCCAGCGCTGCAGGAAGGCAGCAGCGTCAGCATCGAAGGCCAGGCGGCGACGGACGATCTCGGCGCGCTCGGCCGGCTGCGGCTGACCATCGAGGGCCAGGTTGAGGCCGAAGCGGTCGAGCAGTTGCGGGCGCAGTTCGCCTTCTTCTGCGTTCATGGTACCGATCAGCACGAAGCGCGCGGCATGCCGGTGGGAAATGCCGTCGCGTTCCACATGGTTGACGCCGCTGGCGGCGGCATCGAGCAGCAGGTCGACCAGATGATCGGGCAGCAGGTTGACCTCATCGACATACAACACGCCGCCATCGGCACGGGCCAACAGGCCAGGGGAAAACTGCGCCCGGCCCTCGCCCAGCGCCGCGTCCAGATCCAAAGTGCCGACGATACGCTCCTCGCTCGCGCCCAGCGGCAGGGTGACGAAGCGCCCACCCTCCAGCAGATCGGCCAGGCCGCGGGCCAGGGTGGACTTGGCCATGCCGCGCGGCCCTTCGATCAGCACACCACCAATGGCCGGATCGATGGCCGCCAGGCACAGCGCCAGCTTGAGCGCATCGGCGCCCACCACGGCAGCGAGCGGGAAGTGGATGTCGGTCATGGGGAGGTTCCGGCAGTGACAAGGCGTGCATGGTAGCAAGCGCGGGCCGTCACTGGCGCCCCCGAGAGCATGTGGATAACTCGCCGGCTACCTGCCTCGACTAAAGAAGAACCTGCTCAACAAACTGAATGCGCAAGAACCCAGGCCCGCATAGAACATCGCCCAACCGGTGCCATGGCGCAGCGCCGCCTGGGCGATTGCCGCGCCCTGCTCTGCAACCTGCCCTGGCCAGCTCAGGGTATCCAGCTTGCCCGCCGCGATATCCTGGCTAAAGGCAGACCACAGCGCAGCCGTGCTCGGCGGCAACGCTTCAGCCAGGTGCTGCCCAATACCCAGTACCAGCACCAGGCCCATCAAGGCGATGTTCAGAGCCAGGGTGATCAACCGCGCGCTGAAGTCGATGCCCGAGGCCATGCCGGAGCGATCAGGCGATACCGCCCCCGTGGTGGTGTTGGTGGTAGGCGAGTTGGTCAGCCCCAGGCCGATGCCGGCGAGCACGCAGCCGGCGAGAATCAGCACGGCATCGGGCTGGCTGGCCAGGTTGGCACCGGCCATCAGCACGAACCCTGCACCGATCAGGCCCAGACCCAGCGGAATGATGCGCTCGGCGCCATGGCGCAGGGCCATACGCTCGGCCAGCGGCGGCACCAGCAACGCCGGCAGGGTATAGGCCAGGAGGGCGAGCCCGGTGGCGAGAGTGCTGTAGCCCAGGCCGACCTGAAAGTAGATCGGCAGGAAGATGATGAAGGGCCAGAAGCCCAGGTTCATCCCCACCGAGCCCATCAGGGCGCCATTGAAGCGCGCGATGCGAAATACCGAGAAATCGAACATCGGCTGCGCGCTGCGCCGCTCGATGACCACGAACGACACCAAGCCCAGCAGCGCCAGGCCGGCCCAGCCGAGCATGCTCGGGCTGGCAAAGCCGCTCTCGGTGCCCTGGGTAATGAAGTAGACCAGGGCGAAAACGCTCAGGGTCAGGCTCGCCATGCCGGCGATATCCAGGCGCTGCGCGGCGGGGTCACGCGACTCCTCCACGCTCAGGTGCAGCAGCACCAGCGTCAGCAGGGTCAGTGGTACATGGACGAGAAACACCCAGCGCCAGTCCGTCAGTTGCAGGATCAGCGCCCCCACCATCGGCCCGAAGCCCAGGCCGACACCGGCGATCACGCCCCACAGGGCGAATGCGCGGGCACGGGCCGCGGGTTCGCGGAACTGGTGCGAAAGAATGGCGAACTGGCAGATCATCATGGCTCCGGCGCCGATGCCCTGGACGAAGCGCGCCACGATCAGCGTGCTCGCATCGCTCGCCAGGCCGCAGGCCAGCGAGGCCAGGCCGAACAGCCACAGGCACAGCACCAGCACACGGCGCCGACCGAAACGATCCGCCAGGGTACCCGCCGCCATCAGCACGCTGGTACAGGCCAGAGTGTAGGCGTTCATGATCCACTGGGCATCCTGAAAGCGCGTCCCGAGCTGCTGCTCGAGGGTCGGCAGGATCACCGGCACGCTGGAAATCTCCAGGCCGAACATCAGCGCCACCAGGCAGATGGCGGTCAGGGCCAGACCGTCCCTGCCGGCACGCGGCGGGTCGAGCACCACGGCCGAAGAGGTGTTGGTACCAGACATGAGAAAACTCCTTTCGAGGCTGCCACAACGGCTGTAGAGCATTCTCAAGAGAATCTCTTTCTTCATTCGTGATAGTTTTTCCGCCAACAAGGGAACAACAGGCACCAATCACAGCATGGCCATTCCACGTTTCGACGGTGTCGAACTCTTTCTGCAGATTGTCGAGAGTGGCAGCCTGACCGAGGCCGCAGAGCGCCTGAACCTTACCCGCTCCGCCGTGGGCAAGGGCCTGGCGCGGCTGGAGGCACGCCTGGGCACACGCCTGCTGCAACGCTCGACCCGGCGCCAGTGGCTGACCGAGGACGGCCAGGCCTATTACGAGCACTGCCTGCGCGCCCGGGCTGAACTGGAAGCCGCCGAAGCCGTGCTGGAAAGCGGCCGCCAGCAGCCACGCGGGCGGCTGAAAGCCAGCGTGCCGCTGGCCTTCGGTCATCACTACGCCGCGCCAGCCCTGTGGCGCCTGCTGGACAGCCACCCCGAGCTGGAGGTGGAGATTTCCTTCTCCGACCGCCGGGTGGACATGCTGCAGGAAGGTTTCGACCTGGCGGTGCGCATCGGCGCGTTACCGGACAGCGACCGTCTGAGCGCCCGCCGCCTGGGCGAGCAAGTGATGAGCCTGGGCGCTGCACCTGCCTACCTACAGCGTCACGAGCCCATCGAACGGATAGAAGACCTGGCCCGGCACCGCCTCATCGGCTACGGCAGCGCTGCGCCCTCGCCAGGCTGGCAACTGGCCGATGAGCAGGGGCGCATGCACCATGCGCGGATCGCCTCCGCGCTGTGGCTGGATGACCTGCAATCCGTGGCCGATGCCGCCATCGCCGGCATGGGCCTGGCCTGGTTGCCGAGCTGGCTGCTGGCGCACTACGTTTTGCGCGGGCAACTGCAACCGGTGCTGGCGGCCTATCGCTGCCAGCCCCTGCCGATCCATGTCATCTGGCCGACCGCAACCCATATGCCGGCCAAGACCCGCTGTGCCATCGACGCCCTGGTGGCGGCCACGCCGAGTTGCCTGGCCGGTACCTGAGTGGCGACTCAGCAGCGTTCATGCCGCCAACCGTCGGCAGTCCATAGGAACCGCTCGCTCGGCATCAGCGCATCGACGAACACGGCGTCATGGGAGACCACCAGCAGCGCACCACGGTAGTCCCGTAGCAGTGCCTCCACGGCCAGGCGCGAGTCGAGGTCGATATGGTTGTCCGGCTCGTCCAGCAACAGCAGTTGCGGCGTCGGGTCACGCGCCAGCACACCCGCCAGCGCAACTTTCAGGCGCTGACCGCCGCTGAGCCTGGAGCTGGGCAGCAGCGCCGTCTCGGCATCCACCCCCAAGTGCACCAGACGTGTACGCAACAGGCTCTCGGCGCTGCCCGGCGTCAACCGCTGTAGATGCTCCAGGGCCGACTCCTGCGCATCCAGCCCGTGCAGATGCTGGTCGAGCAAGGCCCAGGGCACCTCGACGCGGCACTCGCCCGCCAGCGGCGCCAGGCGGCCGGCCAGCACCGCCAGCAGGCTGGACTTGCCGCAGCCATTGGGGCCGAGCACGGCAACCCGGCGCGAGCCGAACAGCTCGAAATCCGGTAACGGCGTCGCACCGAACGGCACACGCAGATCACGCCAGTACAGCACCCGACGCCCTGGCGGCAGAGGCTCGGTTTGTCCATGCAGGATCACCGACTGTTCCTCTACCAGCGCCGAGGCGGCTTCGCGTACCTGCGCATCGAGCTGCTGGCGGCGATCCTCCAGGCGCTTGGCAGTACGCCCGGCGCTATTCTCGCTGCGGCTTTTCTGCATGCCGAGCAGGATTTTCGCCTGGTTGCTGTCCTTGCCCTGACGGCGGCCGCTGGCACTACGCTGTTGCTGGCGTTCCTGCTGCTGGCGCAGTTCACGCTCGCCACGCTTGCGCTCGACACGGGCACTGTCCAACGTCTGCTGCGCGGCCTCGCGTTCTTGCTCGCGGCGGGCCTGGTAGAAGGCGTAGCCGCCGCCGTAACTGCGCAAGCCGGCTGCGGACAGCTCGACGATACGCTGCATGCCAGCCAACAGTTCACGGTCATGGCTGATCAACACCAGGCCGCCGCGCCAGCTCGCCAGGCGCTGGCCAAGGCGCCGGCGGCTGAGCAGATCGAGGTGGTTGCCGGGCTCGTCGAGAATCAGCATGTCCGCCTCGGCCAGCCATGCGCCGAGCAGGGCAACGCGGCTGCATTCGCCGCCGCTCAGTTGCATGGCAGGTGTCTGCGGGTCGAGATGGCCGAGGCCCTCGTCCTGCAGCGCGCTTGCCAATCGCTCGGCCATATCCCAGCGGCCATCGAGAACCTCGATATCATCGGCATGCGGCTCACCGCGCATGACCCGCTGCAAGGCATCGAACCACTGCGCACAACCAGCCAGGTCGACGACCCGGTCGCCAGACGCGACAACGATGCGCTGGGGCAGATAGGCGATACGCCCCTGGCGGATAACGCGCCCATCACTGGGCTGTAGCTCACCGGCCAGCAAACGACCGAGGACGCTCTTGCCAACGCCATTGCGCCCCACCAGACCGGTGTGGCGTTTATCGAAAACTTCGCTGAGCGCCTCGAACAGCGTGGCGCCGTCGGTAAAGCGAAAAGAAACGCGCTCGAGCGCGACAAGGGAGGAACCGGTCATCCATGCCTCCAGGCAATGCCGTGAATACGCGCGGGCTGAGGCCGCGATCGATCACTGGTCGTGCGAACACGACGGCATTACTGACGCATTGGACGAGACTCCGAAAAAGACATGAGCGGCCAGGGTAAAAGCCAGGGAGGCTGACGGCAAGGGTAGTTCTGTAGGAGGGGCTTCAGCCGCGAACTTTTCGCCGCTAAAGCACCTTCCACGGCGTCCCCTGAAACCGTAGGGTGGGTTAGCGGCGCTTGAAACCGCTCTATCCACCAACACTTAAGGTGCCGCGCCGCGTAACCCTCCATGAGTGCCCTCCGGTAACTCCACTGGTGTTTTACGCCGCCATTGCGTCGGAGGATAACTCCACCTCCTTTCCGGACGGCTAACCCACCCTACGGGGTTTAGCAGATCATGCTCAGTTACCTATGCCGCATATGCTCAGAGGGAAAAGAACGATCCCAAGAACTCGCGGAAACAGAGCGGCCAGTCCGGCACTACCTACTACACCAGACAGAATCCAGATACCGATTCCGGCAAGGCTGGTAGGGCCGCTGGCGATCAGAATGAACGAAAACAAGCCAATCCATATGCCAGCCATAGCACCGATGCAGGCCGAGCGAACTCGCTCACGTCGGGTAATCGGTCGGCGCCACCATACGCCTAAACGGGCCAGTGTTTCTTTCACACGCCCTCCTCACTATCGAGCAGCAGATTCTCCAGCGCCTCTCGGTATTCGCCAGGGTTCTCCCACAGGCCGCGCTGTTGGGCTTCCAGCAGGCGTTCGAGAATATCATTGAGCGCACCGGGGTTGTGCTGCTGGATAAAGTCGCGGGTATCCCTGTCGAGCAGGTAGGCATCGGTCAGCAGCGCGTATTGGTGATCGTCCACCAGCTCGCTGGTGGCGTCGAAGGCGAACAGGTAGTCGATGGTCGCGGCCAGCTCGAAGGCGCCCTTGTAGCCGTGGCGCTTCATGCCCTCGATCCACTTGGGGTTGGCAGCGCGGGCACGCACCACGCGGCTCAGCTCTTCCTTTAGGCTGCGAATGCGCGGCGTATCCGGCTGGCTGTTGTCGCCGAAGTAGCTGGCCACCTTTAGCCCGCGCAGGGTTTCCACCGCCGCCAGCATGCCGCCCTGGAACTGGTAGTAGTCGTTGGAATCGAGGATGTCGTGCTCGCGGTTGTCCTGGTTGTGCAGCACCGCCTGCATCTGCTCCAGGCGCTCGACGAAGCGCTGCCGCGCCGGCGCGCCCTCGGCGCCGCTGCCGTAGGCGTAGCCGCCCCAGTTGAGGTAGACCTCAGCGAGATCCGCGCGGCTCTGCCACAGGCGCTCCTCGATGGCGTTCTGCACCCCGGCGCCGTATGCGCCCGGCTTGGCGCCGAACACCCGCCAGCCGGCCTGACGCCGCGCTTCGGCTTCATCCAGACCGCCATCCTTGAGCGCCAGCGACTCGCGCCAGACCCGCGCCGACAGCGGGTTCATATCTTCCGGTTCATCCAGTTCGATCACCGCCTGCACGGCCTCGTCGAACAGGCGGATCAAATTGCTGAAGGCATCGCGGAAGAAGCCCGATACGCGCAGAGTCACATCCACCCGGGGTCGACCAAGCTGTTCCAGCGGCAACACCTCGAAGCGCTCGACGCGCTGGCTGCCGGGCTGCCACACCGGACGCACGCCCATCAGCGCCAGTGCCTGGGCGATATCGTCGCCGCCAGTGCGCATGGTCGCCGTGCCCCACACCGACAGGCCTAGCTGGCGCAGGTGGTCGCCTTCGTCCTGCAGATGGCGTTCGAGCAGGCGATCAGCCGCCTGCACGCCGAGGCGCCAGGCGGTCGGCGTGGGCAGATGGCGCACGTCGACGGTAAAGAAGTTGCGCCCGGTGGGCAGCACATCGAGACGCCCGCGACTGGGCGCACCACTGGGCCCCGCAGGGACGAAACGCCCTTCCAGTGCCGCCAGCAGGCCGCCCATCTCAGCGTCGCCGCAGGCATCCAGCAACGGCGCGATATGCTCGGCCAAGCCGTCGAGGATCAGCGCCACCTCGGCGCCGAAAGCGTCGATTTGCTCTCCGTTCAGGCGCCGTACGATCAACTCCAGTGCCAGCAGCTCCAGGCGTTCACGGGTATCGCCGACGGTACGCCACAGGCTGTTATCCACAGCCTGCAACGCCTGTGGACGCAGCCCATCCCAGGGCTGGCCCATGTCGCAATCCAGCGGATCGAGGCCCAGTTCCAGGCCACGGGCCAACGCTCGCAGCAGGCTGGCATTGGCGCCCTGACCGTCGCCACGGGGAATGCGCAGCAGCGCCAGCAGGGTGTCGCGACGCAGTTGTCCACTGGGCGACTCGCCAAATACGTGCAGGCCATCGCGAATCTGCGATTCCTTGAGGTCGCACAGGTAGGCGTCGAGTTGCGGCAACCAGCTGTCGGCATCGTCGTTGAGTTGCAGGCCTAGCTCGCGGTCAAGGCTGGCCTCGCGCACCTTGGCCAGAATCTCGCCACGCAGCTCGACAGCGCGGCGCTGGTCGAGCTGGCTGGCGTCGTAGTATTCGTCGGCCAGGCGTTCCAGATCGCGCAGCGGGCCGTAGCTCTCGGCACGGGTCAGCGGCGGCATCAAGTGGTCGATGATCACTGCCTGGGTGCGGCGTTTGGCCTGCGCGCCCTCGCCCGGATCGTTGACGATAAAGGGGTAGATATTCGGCAGCGGCCCGATCAGCGCCTGCGGCCAGCAGCCCTCGGACAGGCCGACGCTCTTGCCCGGCAGCCACTCCAGGTTGCCGTGCTTGCCGACGTGGATCAGCGCATCGGCGGCAAAGGCCGTGCGCAACCAGGCGTAGAAGGCGATATAGCCGTGCGGCGGCACCAGATCGGGGTCGTGGTACACCGCTGCGGCGTCGAGCTGATAGCCACGCGCCGGCTGGATGCCGACGAAGGTCAGGCCGAAGCGCAGGCCGGCGACCATCATCCGCCCGCCGCGGAACATCGGGTCATCCTGCGGCTCGCCCCAACGCTCGCGCACCGCCCGCTGGTTGGCCAGCGGCAGGCTGTGGAAAAACCCAAGGTAATCGTCCAGCGCCAGGCTTTGCGCGCAGGGCCGTGTGTCCAGGCCGTCGAGGTCGTTGGTGACGCCGCCGAGCAGGCTGTGGACAAGTGCGGTGCCGCTATCGGGCAGGTTATCCACCGGATAGCCCTGTGCCTGTAACGCGCGGAGGATATTCAGGGCAGCAGCCGGCGTATCCAGACCCACGCCGTTGCCGATGCGACCATCGCGGGTCGGGTAGTTGGCCAGGATCAGGCCGATTCGCTTCTGATCGTTGCTTTTGGTCGCCAACTGGCACCAGTTACTCGCCAGTTCCGCGATATAAGCCATCCCCGGCTCATGCGCCTGGTAGCACACCACATCGCTCTGGCTGCGCTCGCTGCGCCAGGCCAGGCCCTTGAAACTGATGGCGGTGCCGATCAGCCGACCATCCAGCTCGGGCAGCACAACATGCATGGCCAGGTCACGCGAGCCCAGGCCCTGGGCGCTGGCCTGCCATTGCGCCTGATTGTCCAGCGAGCAGATGGCTTGCAGCACCGGGATATCACGACGGAACACCCGCGCCTGCGGCGCCTCGGGGTTGGACAGGGCGAAGCCAGTGGTATTGACGATCAACGCGGCGCTGGTTTCGTCCAGCCAGGCCTGCACCTGATCCAGGCAGGCCGGCTCCTTGAGGCTGGCCACGGCCATCGGCAGCGGGTTGAGGCCCTGACGAACGAGGTGCGCGCAGAAGGTATCGACGAACGCGGTGTTCGCCGATTGCACGTGGTTACGATAGAACAACAGCGCCACCACAGGCGCGGCGGGTTGCCACTGCGCCCGCCAATCGGCTAACTGGGCAGGACTGCGTTGTGGGTGATAGAGACCGACGCGCGGCAGCGGTTGCGGCTCCTGCCATGTGTCGTCTCGCCCTAACCAGCGGCTGCCGATGCAGCGGAACAACTGGCGGGCATTGTCCAAGCCGCCCTGCCGCAGGTACTGCCAGAGCCGCTGGCTGTCCTCTTCGCTGACGTTGCCGAGGGCATTCAACTCCGGGTCGGGCTTGTCATCACCCGGCACCATGATCACCGTGGCGCCGCGCGCGCCCAGCTCTACCAGACGCTCCACGCCGTAGCGCCAGTAGCTGACGCCACCATGCACCGAAATCAGAATGACCTTGGCATGCTGCAGCACCTGCTCGACGTAATAATCCACCGAGGCGTTATTGCTCAGTTGCGCCGGGCTGGTCAGGCGCAGGCTGGGGTAGTCATCCGGCAGTTGCCGGGCGGCTTCGGCCAACAACGACAAGTGCGAATCCCCCGTGCACAGGATCACCAGCTCGGCAGGCGTCTGGCCAAGGTCGGCGATGCTGTCGGCCGGCAGTTGGGCGCCGGGCTGGGTGCGTAGGAGATGCATGTTCGCTCCGAGGGAGGCGCGAATCGTGGGAGGGGCTTTAGCCGCGACTATCCGCGAACCGGATCGCGGCTAAAGCCCCTCCCACAATCACTCAGGCCAGCGCCGCCTTCAACTCGGCCTCGATGGCAGCACGGTCGAGCTGCTGGCCGATCACCACCAGGCGGCTGATGCGCTGCTCGTCGGCTTGCCAGGCGCGGTCGAAGTGGCGGTCGAAGCGCTGACCGACACCCTGCACCAGCAGACGCATGGGTTTGCCAGGGATGGCGGCGAAGCCCTTGACCCGCAGAATGCCGTACTTGGTCACTGTATCCTTCAGCGCAGCCAGCAGGCGCGCCTCCTCGGTTTCCGGTAGTTCCACGTGGAACGAGTCGAATTCTTCGTGATCGTGGTCTTCGTCTTCATCGTCGTGGTGGGTGCGACGGCTGTCGATATGCAGCTCGGTTTCACTGTTCAGGCCCAGCAACACGCTCAATGGCAGATCACCACCATGGGCCTCGATCACCTTGACCGCTGGCGGCAGCTCCTCGGCCACCTCGGCGCGCACCGCCGCCAGGGCTTCGGCGTCGAGCAGGTCGGCCTTGTTGAGGATGACCAGGTCGGCGCTGGCCAGCTGGTCGGCGAACAGCTCGTGCAGCGGCGACTCATGGTCGAGGTTGGGGTCGAGCTTGCGCTGCTCGTCCACCTGATCGGGGAAGGCGGCGAAGGTGCCGGCAGCCACCGCCGGGCTGTCGACCACGGTGATCACCGCGTCGACCGTGCAGGCGTTGCGGATTTCCGGCCAGTTGAAGGCCTGCACCAGCGGCTTGGGCAGGGCCAGACCGCTGGTTTCGATCAGGATATGGTCGAGGTCGCCACGGCGTGCCACCAGCTCGCGCATCACCGGGAAGAATTCTTCCTGCACGGTGCAGCACAGGCAGCCGTTGGCCAGCTCGAAGACGCGACCATTGGCCTCCTCCTCGCTGCAGCCGATGGAGCACTGCTTGAGGATCTCGCCGTCGATGCCCAACTCGCCGAACTCGTTGACGATCACCGCGATACGACGACCGCCGGCATTGGCCAGCAGATGGCGCAGCAGGGTGGTTTTGCCGGCACCGAGAAAACCGGTGACGATAGTGACTGGCAGTTTGGCGAGGGTTTTCATCAGGGGCCCCGTGGAGTCGATAAGTTCGGCGGACGGGTACGCGCAGGCGGGCACGCAAGGGCGTGCTGGCCGCGTCGGATCACCCCGTCCGAGCAAGTGGCTGGTCTATCGAGGCAGGTCTCCTGGCTCACGGTCTGCACGCTGTGCGTCCTTCACCTTCCCGCTTGAGGCAGTGGTGTATCGAAGGAGTTGCGACCGTTTACAGTTGCGGGGGCAGCCAGGGCATCGACCCTGTTCCCTCTTAGCTCCCCGGCGGCTTGCCGGGAAGAACCTCGAAAGCGAGAAGGCTACGCAGGCCGCGGCGGCCGGTCAATCGCGGTTGACCGCTGGCAGGTGCCATGATGAGCTACGCCACCCTCCCACACGAATACCGCTCATGACCGCCAGCCACCTAGATCCCCCCGCCGCCATGGTGGTTGCCGGCCTAGGCTGTCGGCGTGGATGTGCACAGGACGAATTGCTCGACCTGCTGACCCACAGCCTGGCTCGGCATGAGCTGACGGTGGACAACCTTGCCGGCCTGGCCAGCATCGCCCAAAAGCGCGACGAAACCGGCCTGCATGGCCTGGCCGAGCATTTGGGCCTGGAGTTGGTGTTCTTCGCCCCAGAGCAACTGAACACCTATCAAGCCATGGCAATCGGCAATTCATTGACCCTGGCAGCTGCAGGCAGCCCTGCCGTAGCCGAGCCTTGCGCACTGGCACTGGCAGCGCGCATGGGCGCATCGCCCTGCCTGCTCGGCGAGAAAAACCGCAGTGCCAGCGCCACTTGCGCGCTGGCCACCTTCGATAGAGAACTTGCATGACCGTCTACTTTATCGGTGCCGGCCCCGGCAACCCCGAACTGATCACCGTCAAGGGCCAGCGACTTATCCACAACTGCCCGGTGATTCTCTATGCAGGGTCACTGGTGCCCGAGGCCGTGCTGCAAGGCCACAGTGCCAAACAGGTGGTGAACACCGCCGAGCTGCACCTGGGCGAGATTATCGAGCTGCTGCGCCAGGCCCATGCACGCGGCCAGGACGTGGCCCGCGTGCATTCCGGCGACCCATCGCTGTACGGTGCCATCGGCGAACAGATTCGCGAGCTGCGTGCCCTAGGTATTCCCTTCGAGATCATTCCCGGCGTTACCGCCACCGCCGCCTGCGCGGCCTTGCTGGAAAGCGAGCTGACCCTGCCCGGTATCGCTCAGACAGTGATCCTCACGCGCTACGGCACCACCTCGCCGATGCCTGAGGGTGAGCAGTTACATGACCTTGCCCGGCATCGCGCGACCATGGCCATCCACCTCGGCGTGCGCCAGTTAGCGGCCATCGTTGGCGAACTGCTGCCGCACTACGGTGCCGACTGCCCCATCGCGGTTATCCACAGAGCGAGTTGGCCGGATCAGGATTGGGTGCTGGGCACCCTGGCCGATATCGAAGAGAAAGTTGCCGTCAAGGGCTTTCGCCGCACGGCATTGATCCTCGTTGGGCGGGTGCTCGATCCCGCTGCGTTTGCAGAGTCGGCGCTATATGACGCCACTCATAGCCATCTCTACCGCCTTGGTAACGATTGAGCCTGGCGAGAAACCGTACAGTTTGCTGAGATCCCCGCCAAATAAGGCGTTCATATACTTATAAACAAGATAGGAAGCCTGTTATCCAAGCCCTCTGTGGATATCCGACATGTAAACGAACAATTTCTGTACAAGTCTCTGAGAGGCCCTATTTATAAGGCCTACAGACAGGTATCACGAGGATATCCACATGTTGGTCCACGGCAACTGTGAGCAACCGCCTAGAGCTGCACCTCGACCCGCTTGATACCCAGGCCTCGCAGCTCCGGTATCACTTCATCCAGGCTGGCAAAGGTTTCTACCTGCTCGGTTTCATCCACTAGAAAGAAGCTGCGGCCGGCATCTTTCTTGAAAAACACGATCCATTCGGCGATGTTGGCCGGATTGGCCATGATCTGAGTATCGAATAGAACGCCCTCGGCTGTTCTGCGTTTTACATCTGCGCGCTTCATCCGCTCTCCTGTTCCAGCATGACTCGGGCCCGCTTGCGGACTTCAGGCAGGCGGGCAGCCCTAGTGTAAAGGATGAGAGAGTCCCATTTGTCCCTGCTACTGATGCTGGTGGGATCAAACCCGTTCGTGTTTATATATGCTTCATATATGAAACATATATAGGAGAGCACCGTGGGTATCGTCAATATCGATGATAAGTTGCATGACCAAATTCGCCGGGCAAGCAGCGTCTCGAACCGCTCGATCAACGCCCAGGCCGGCTTCTGGATACGCATCGGTATGCTCTGTGAGATGAACCCGGCGCTGAGTTTCAATGAAGTGATGGCCGCGGAAATGCGTGCAGCAGGCGTGGCCGTTCCCCCGCGCATGGCGGATGCGTCATGAGCAAGACACCTGAGGAGATCGCCCTTATGGCGGAATCCGGCAGGCTACTAGCCTCCGTATTCGGCTATCTGGATCGGCTGGACCTGCTCGGCATGTCGACCCTGCAGGTCAACGACCTTGTGGATAAGTACATCGTCGAGAAACTCGAGGCACGCCCGGCAAGCAAGGGTCAGTATGGTTTCGCCTATGTCATGAATACTTCACGTAACCAGGTGGTGTGCCATGGAGTCCCCAGCGCCAAGGAGTTTCTGCGCAGAGGCGATTTCGTGAATTTCGATATCACCCTAGAAAAGAACGGCTACCTAGCCGACTCGAGCAAGGTCTACCTGATCGGTGACGTATCGCCGCAGGCGCAGCGACTGATACGCGTGACCTACGAAGCTCTGTGGAAAGGCATCGCTGCCGTACGTCCTGGCGCTCGCCTGGGAGACATTGGCCATGCAATCGAAAGCCATGCGCGTGCGCACGGCTATTCGGTGGTTCGCGACTACTGCGGTCACGGCATCGGCCGGGAAATGCACGAAGCGCCTGAAGTCCTGCATTGGGGCAAACCCGGCACCGGCCTGACGCTACGCGAAGGCATGACCTTCACCATCGAGCCCATGCTCAATCAGGGAACAGCGGATGTTCGCACCCTACGCGACGGCTGGACGGTGGTGACCTGCGACGGCCAACTCTCCGCGCAATTCGAGCACACCGTGGCGGTAACTCGCGATGGCGTTCAGGTGCTGACGTTACGACCCGACGAAGCGCACTGATCACATTGGAGGCACGGAAACCCTCTGCGGATAAACGCCTCCGCCATCCGAGCTTCCTTGCCGTCAACCTGGGCAATTCAACTGTTCAGGATGAATCTCGACGGAAAACAGCACGCCATTTCGACCGAGGTAGGAATGTTCCTGATGGAGCCTATGCTTGCGCATCGCAGCCATCAGTTGCGGTTCCTTGCAAGCCAGGCGCTCAAGGCCGCTACGGGCCCGTACTTGCATACTGGCCAGGAGTTCCTCGGAGAACATCCGCGCGGGGCGGTCGATCCGATACCGGTAGAAGATCGTGTCACCACCCATCAGTCCGATGTACTCAAGTGTGGTCAGCGCATCGACCTTCCTGGGAAGCGCGGCGTTCAAACTCGCCAAACTCTGGGCCAGCTCCGCCTGCTGGGCAACCCGCTCCTGCTCGGCCCTGTGAGCGAAGTAACGACCCGTACCGGCAATGACGATCACAGCCGCGATACTCAGGTAAAAATTACGCAGATTGCGCCGTTTCTTCGGCGCCAGCTTCATCAACATCCCTGTCTACCTTTACGAACGAGAAACGCCCCCTGGCGGAACCAGGGGGGTGGCAGCGAATGAGCTAGCTCACTCCACCGTTACGCTTTTCGCGAGATTACGCGGCTGGTCGACGTCGGTGCCCTTGAGCACGGCAACGTAGTACGACAGCAGTTGCAGTGGCACGGTGTAGAGGATCGGCGCGAGCAGGTCATGGATATGCGGCATGGCCACCACATGAGTGCCCTCGCCGTTGCTCATGCCTGCCTGCTGGTCAGCGAAGACGATCAGCTCACCGCCACGGGCGCGGACTTCCTGCAGATTGGACTTGAGTTTTTCCAACAGCTCATTGTTCGGCGCCACGGTGACCACTGGCATGTCGGCGTCGACCAGGGCCAGCGGGCCGTGCTTGAGCTCGCCGGCCGGGTAGGCCTCGGCGTGGATGTAGGAGATTTCCTTGAGCTTGAGCGCGCCTTCCATGGCCACCGGATACTGCGCGCCACGGCCAAGGAACAGGCTGTGGTGCTTCTCGGCGAACAGCTCGGAGATCTTTTCCACGGTCTTGTCCATGGCCAGTGCTTCCCCCAGGCGGGTCGGCAGGCGGCGCAGTTCTTCCACCAGTTCGGCGGCCAGCGCCTTGTCCAGGGTGCCGTGCACCTGGCCGAGGGACAGGGTCAGCAGCATCAGGCCGACCAGCTGGGTAGTGAAGGCCTTGGTCGAAGCCACGCCGATTTCCGGGCCGGCCTGGGTCAGCAGGCACAGGTCGGATTCGCGTACCAGCGAGCTGGTGCCGACGTTGCAGATCACCAGGCTGGCCAGGTAGCCGCCCTGCCCTGGTGCCTTCTCCTTGGCGTTGCGCAACGCGGCCAGGGTGTCGGCGGTTTCGCCGGACTGCGAGACGCTGACGAACAAGGTGTCCGGCTGCACTACCACCTTGCGGTAGCGGAACTCGCTGGCCACTTCGACCTGACAGGGAATCCCGGCCAGTTCTTCCAGCCAGTAACGGGCGACCATGCCGGCGTGGTAGCTGGTGCCGCAGGCGACGATCTGTACGTTCTTCACCTTGGCAAACAGTTCGGCGGCCTGCGGGCCGAAGGCCTGCACCAGCACGTGGTCGCTGCCCAGTCGACTCTCCAGGGTGCGCTGCACCACCTTGGGCTGCTCGTGGATTTCCTTGAGCATGAAGTGGCGGTACTCGCCCTTGTCGGCGGCCTCGGCACCTTCGTGGTACTGCACGGCTTCGCGCTGCACCGGCTGACCGGCTGCGTCCCAGATCTGCACGCCGTCACGACGGATCTCGGCGATATCGCCTTCTTCCAGGTACATGAAACGGTCAGTGACCTGGCGCAGGGCCAGTTGGTCGGAGGCGAGGAAGTTTTCCCCCAGACCCAGACCGATCACCAGCGGGCTGCCGCTGCGCGCGGCAAGCAGGCGATCCGGCTGCTTCGCGCTGATCACCGCCAGACCGTATGCGCCGTGCAGTTCCGGGATGGCGGCCTTGAGAGCGGCAGAGAGGTCGCCGAACTGCTGCAGCTTGTGATCGAGCAAGTGGACGATGGTTTCGGTGTCGGTGTCGGAGTTGAACACGTAGCCCAAGCCCTTGAGGCGCTCGCGCAGCGCTTCGTGATTCTCGATGATGCCGTTGTGCACCACGGCCAGCTCATGGCCGGAGAAGTGTGGGTGAGCGTTACGCTCGCTCGGCGCGCCATGAGTAGCCCAGCGCGTGTGGGCGATGCCCAGGCGCCCGGCCAGTGGCTCGGCCTGCAGGGCGGCCTGCAGCTCGCTGACCTTGCCGACACGGCGGCGGCGATCCAGTGCACCCTGTTCGGTCAGCAGCGCCACGCCGGCGCTGTCATAACCGCGATACTCCAGGCGCTTGAGGCCCTCGACCAGGACAGGGGTGATATTGCGCTCGGCGATGGCGCCTACGATTCCACACATGGGGCTCTCCTTAGTTTTCCAGCGGCGCGAGGATCAGCTGGATGCCGCGCGCGCGTATCTGTTCGGCAGCCTGGGTATCCAGGCGCTCGTCGGTAATCAGGGTATGGACGCTGCCCCAGGGCAGTTCCAGATTGGGAATACGCCGGCCGATCTTGTCGCTCTCGACCATGACGATGACCTCGCGAGCCACCTCGGCCATCACCCGCGAAAGCCCGAGCAGCTCGTTGAAGGTGGTGGTGCCACGCTCGAGGTCGATGCCGTCGGCGCCGATGAACAACTGATCGAAGTCGTAGGAACGCAGCACCTGCTCGGCCACTTGGCCCTGGAAGGATTCCGAATGCGGATCCCAGGTACCGCCGGTCATCAGTAGCACCGGCTCGTGTTCGATATCGCGCAGGGCGTTGGCCACATTGAGTGAGTTGGTCATCACTACCAGCCCAGGCTTGTAGCCAAGCTGCGGAATCATCGCCGCCGTGGTGGTACCGCTGTCGATGATGATCCGCGCGTGCTCGCGAATGCGCGCCACACCGGCACGGGCAATCGCATGCTTGTATGGGGAGACGGACTGTGTCGGCTCGCTGAACAGCTCTTGCGGCACCGGCACGGCACCGCCGTAGCGACGCAATAGCAGGCCGTTCTTTTCCAGCGCAGCGAGATCCTTGCGGATGGTCACTTCACTGGTGGCGAAGTGCTGCGCCAAAGCGTCGACACTGACCTCGCCCTGCTCGGCGAGCAAGGCGAGGATGGTATGACGACGTTGCGGCGTGTTGCGCTTCGACATGATTAAGTTTCGATTCGAAAGATAATGGCGCAAATCAAAACATATGATCGAAAGGCCCGCAAGCGTCCACCGGTCAGTTCAGCGTCAGTTTGACCCCGAAACCGACCAGGCACAGCCCCGCCAACTTCTCAAGGCCACGCGCAATGCGCGGGTTGGCGCGCATGCGCTCGGCGAGAAAGTGCGTCAGCAGTACGACGAGCAAGCCGTAGAGAAAGGTCAGCAGCATGATGGTCACGGCCATGAAACCGAACGTAATCAAGCCCTGATGTCTTTGCGGGTCGATGAACAACGGGAAGAAGGCCATGTAGAAGATGATGGCCTTGGGATTGAAGACCGTGATCACCAGGGTTTGCCACAGATACTGGCGCGGCTTGATCTCCAGCGTCGGCGCTGCACCGGGTTTGGCCAGGATCATGCGCAGCCCCAGATAGACCAGATAGGCTGCACCGAGCCACTGCACCATATGAAAAGCCGCCGGATAGGCTTTCAGCAGCGCGGCAACACCGGCCACCGCCAGCCACAGCAGCACCTGGTCACCGAAGATGATGCCGAAGGTCGAGGCCAGTCCACCGCGAATGCCACCCTTGCCGGTGGACAGGATCAACGCCAGGTTGCCAGGCCCTGGAATGGCCAACAGGATGATGAAAGCTACAACGAAGGCAGCGTAATCCGTCACACCGAACATTCCAGACCCCTCCAGCAATGTTATCCACAGCCCTATCGCCTCAAGTCGCACTCGCAGCCTTAGGCAAGCCAGGCACTCACTTCTTGGTCGGCCGCTTCCAACCTTCGATATTACGCTGCTTGGCGCGGCCGACGGCCAGCGTATCTGCCGGCACATCGCTGGTCACCACCGAACCGGCGCCTGTCGTGGCCCGGTCGCCAAGGTTGACCGGCGCCACCAGCGCGCTATTGGAACCGATGAACACGTCCTCACCCATGACGGTGCGGAATTTGTTGGCGCCATCGTAGTTGCAGGTGATGGTGCCGGCACCGATATTGGTACGGGCGCCAATCTCGGCATCGCCCAGGTAACTCAGGTGACCAGCCTTGGCGCCTTCGCCCATTACTGCGTTCTTCAGCTCCACGAAGTTACCCACATGGGCCTTGGCGCCCAGCTTGGTGCCCGGGCGCAGGCGTGCGAACGGGCCGCAATCGGCGCCCTCGCCCATCTCCGCACCGTCCAGGTGGCTGTTGGCCTTGACGATGGCGCCCTTGCGCAGCACCGAGTCCTTGATCACGCAGTTGGGACCGATCTGCACATCATCTTCGATGACCACCTTGCCTTCGAGGATGACGTTGATGTCGATGGTAACGTCGCGGCCGACGCTCACCTGACCGCGCACGTCGAAGCGATGCGGGTCGCGCAGGGTGACGCCCTGGGCCATCAGGCGGCGAGCCATGCGCTGCTGGTAATGACATTCGAGCTGCGCGAGCTGGATGCGGTCGTTGGCGCCGAGCACTTCCATTTCGTCGCTGGCACGTTCGGTGGCCACGGTCAGGCCATCGGCGACGGCCATGGCGATCACGTCGGTCAGGTAGTACTCGCCCTGGGCGTTGCTGTTGGACAGACGGCCCAACCAGTCGGCCAGGCGCTTACCGGGCACGGCAAGGATGCCGGTATTGCCTTCGCGGATCTGCCGCTGCGCTTCGCTGGCATCCTTGTGCTCGACGATGGCCTGCACCACGCCTTGCTCGTTGCGCACAATACGACCGTAGCCCGTCGGGTCGGCCAAGTCGACAGTAAGCAGACCCAGTTGATCGTCGCTGACCAGGGCCAGCAAACGCTCGAGGGTTGCGGTCTCGATCAGCGGCACATCGCCGTAGAGGATTAGCACGCGCTCGGCACTGAGCTGCGGCAAAGCCTGAGCCACGGCGTGACCGGTACCGAGCTGCTCGGCCTGGATGACGAAATTGAGATCGTCGGCGGCCAGGCGCTCGCGAACCTTTTCAGCGCCGTGCCCGATCACCACCTGGATGCTGCCGGGCTGCAGGCTGCGCGCGGTGTCGATGACGTGGCCGAGCATGGGCTTGTCTGCCACCGGGTGCAGCACCTTGGGCAGGGCGGAACGCATGCGGGTGCCTTGACCGGCAGCGAGGATGACGATATCGAGCGACATGAACGAAGATTCCTTGGCGACCACCGGCACGCAGGGTGCCAGCAGAATCAAACGACAGAAAAAGAAAAAGGGTAGCCAAGGCTACCCTTTCTCGAACCACGGTTGAAGCAGGCTGCCTTAGCCGCCGAACTTCTTGCGCAGTTGCTGGACGGTACGCAGCTGGGCTGCGACTTCGGCCAGGTGAGCGGCGGCGGAACTGTAGTTGAACTCAGAACCCTGCTCGCTCAGCGCTTTCTCGGCGGCCTTGAGGGCCTCCTGAGCAGCGGCTTCGTCGATGTCGCTGGCACGTTGCACAGTGTCGGCGAGAACCTTGACCATGTTCGGCTGCACTTCGAGGAAACCACCGGAGATGTAGAACACCTCGTCTTCGCCACCCTGCTTGATCAGGCGGATCGGACCCGGTTTCAGGTCAGTGATCAGCGGTGCGTGGCCCGGAGCGATACCCAGATCACCCAGGTTGCCGTGCGCAATCACCATCTCTACCAGGCCGGAGAAGATCTCCGCTTCCGCGCTGACGATATCGCAATGGACTGTCATAGCCATACGCTTGCCTCAGGTTGCAGGCTGTGGACAACCGCAGTTATCCACAAACCTGATGCGCCCGTTGCCAGGCGCATGGGTGATTACAGTTTCTTCGCTTTCTCGATGGCTTCGTCGATGCCGCCAACCATGTAGAAAGCCTGCTCCGGCAGGTGGTCGTAGTCGCCCTTGAGGATGCCGCTGAAGCCAGCGATGGTGTCCTTCAGGGAAACGTACTTGCCTGGCGAGCCGGTGAAGACTTCGGCCACGAAGAACGGCTGGGACAGGAAGCGCTGGATCTTACGAGCGCGAGATACCAGCTGCTTGTCCGCTTCGGACAGCTCGTCCATACCCAGGATAGCGATGATGTCCTTCAGTTCCTTGTAACGCTGCAGCACGTACTGAACGCCACGAGCGGTCTCGTAGTGTTCGGTGCCAATGACGTTCGGATCCAGCTGACGGCTGGTGGAGTCCAGCGGGTCAACGGCCGGGTAGATACCCAGGGAAGCGATGTCACGGCTCAGTACGACGGTGGCGTCCAAGTGGGCGAAGGTGGTCGCCGGGCTCGGGTCGGTCAGGTCGTCCGCAGGTACGTATACGGCCTGGATCGAAGTAATGGAGCCTTTCTTGGTGGAGGTAATACGCTCCTGCAGAACGCCCATCTCCTCGGCCAGGGTAGGCTGGTAACCTACTGCCGACGGCATACGGCCGAGCAGTGCGGATACTTCGGTACCGGCCAGGGTGTAACGGTAGATGTTGTCGACGAACAGCAGAACGTCACGACCTTCGTCACGGAACTTCTCGGCCATGGTCAGGCCGGTCAGTGCTACGCGCAGACGGTTGCCTGGCGGCTCGTTCATCTGGCCGTAGACCAGGGCTACCTTGTCGAGAACGTTGGAATCCTTCATCTCGTGGTAGAAGTCGTTACCCTCACGAGTACGCTCACCCACACCGGCGAACACGGAATAACCGCTGTGCTCGATGGCGATGTTACGGATCAGTTCCATCATGTTCACGGTCTTGCCGACACCGGCGCCACCGAACAGACCGACCTTACCGCCCTTGGCGAACGGGCAGACCAGGTCGATTACCTTGATACCGGTTTCCAGCAGGTCGTTACCGCCGGCTTGCTCGGCATAGCTCGGTGCAGCGCGGTGGATTTCCCACTGCTCTTCTTCACCGATGGGGCCGGCTTCGTCGATCGGGTTGCCCAGCACGTCCATGATACGGCCCAGGGTCGCTTTACCGACCGGTACCGAGATGGCCTTGTTGGTGCGAGTGATGTCCAGACCGCGCTTGAGGCCTTCGGTCGAACCCATCGCAATGGTACGTACCACACCGTCGCCCAGCTGCTGCTGAACTTCCAGGGTGGTTTCAGCGCCGACTACTTTCAGCGCCTCGTATACGGCTGGCACCTGATCACGCGGGAATTCCACGTCGATAACGGCGCCGATGATTTGAACGATACGTCCGCTACTCATCTTTGGTTCCTCAGAATATTTGAACCGTTCTTAAACCGCGGCAGCGCCGCCGACGATTTCCGAAATCTCTTGGGTGATCGCTGCCTGACGCGCCTTGTTGTAAATCAGCTGCAGGTCTTTGATGAGCTGGCCAGCGTTATCGGTGGCGTTCTTCATCGCGATCATCCGCGCAGCCTGCTCGGCCGCACTGTTCTCGACCACTGCCTGGTACACCTGCGATTCGACGTAACGAACCATCAGGCCATCGAGCAGTTCCTTGGCATCGGGCTCGTACAGATAGTCCCAGTGATGCTTGAGGTCTTGATCCGGATCGGCCACCAGCGGAACCAACTGCTCCACTGTAGGCTTCTGCGTCATGGTATTGATGAACTTGTTCGAGACCACGGACAGACGGTCGATACGTCCCTCGAGGTAAGCGTCGAGCATGACCTTGACACTACCGATCAGGTCGTTGATCGACGGCTCTTCACCGAGGTGGCTGATCGCAGCGACGACATTGCCACCAAAGTTGCGGAAGAATGCCGCACCTTTGGAGCCAATCACGCAGAGATCGATCTCCACGCCTTGCTCGCGATCTTTCGCCATGTCCTTGACCAGGGCCTTGAACAAGTTGGTGTTCAAGCCACCGCACAGACCACGGTCACTGCTCACCACCACATAACCGGCACGCTTCACAGGGCGCTCGATCATGAAGGGATGGCGGTACTCCGGGTTGGCGTTGGCCAGATGACCAATCACCTGGCGGATACGCTCCGCGTAGGGACGGCTAGCTGCCATGCGCTGTTGAGCCTTGCGCATTTTGCTGACCGCCACTTTTTCCATGGCGCTGGTGATCTTCTGCGTGCTTTTGATGCTCGCAATCTTGCTGCGAATCTCTTTTGCGCCTGCCATTTCACACCTATCGGGTTAGCAGGCGGGCGTCTTGCGACGCCCGCTGCGGCTTACCAGGTTTGGGTGGCTTTGAACTTCTCGATACCGGCTTTGATGCCCGCGTCGATTTCGTCGTTGAAGTCACCTTTCACGTTGATCTTGGCCATCAGATCGGCCAGCTCACGGTTGAAGTAGCCCAGCAGGGCTGCTTCGAAGGCGCCAACTTTGTTCACTTCCACGTCGGTCAGGAAGCCGCGCTCGGCAGCGTACAGGGACACGGACATGTCGGCGATCGACATGGGCGCGTACTGCTTCTGCTTCATCAGTTCGGTAACACGTTGACCGTGCTCGAGCTGCTTGCGGGTGGCTTCGTCCAGGTCAGAAGCGAACTGGGCGAAGGCCGCCAGTTCACGGTACTGAGCCAGAGCGGTACGGATACCACCGGAGAGCTTCTTGATGATCTTGGTCTGGGCTGCACCACCCACGCGGGATACCGAGATACCGGCGTTGACGGCCGGACGGATGCCCGAGTTGAACATGGCCGATTCCAGGAAGATCTGACCGTCGGTGATGGAGATCACGTTGGTCGGAACGAACGCGGAAACGTCGCCAGCCTGGGTTTCGATGATCGGCAGAGCGGTCAGGGAACCGGTCTTGCCAGTCACGGCGCCATTGGTGAACTTCTCGACATACTCTTCGGAAACGCGGGAAGCGCGCTCCAGCAGGCGGCTGTGGAGATAGAACACGTCGCCCGGGTAGGCTTCACGGCCTGGCGGACGGCGCAGCAGCAGGGAGATCTGACGGTAAGCCACGGCCTGCTTGGACAGGTCGTCGTACACGATCAGGGCGTCTTCACCGCGGTCACGGAAGTATTCGCCCATGGTGCAACCGGCGTACGGAGCCAGGAACTGCAGTGCAGCGGATTCGGAAGCGGAAGCGGCGACCACGATGGTGTTGGCCAGCGCGCCGGTTTCTTCCAGCTTGCGCACGACGTTGGCGATGGTCGATTGCTTCTGACCGATAGCCACGTACACGCACTTAATGCCGCTGTTCTTCTGGTTGATGATGGCGTCGACGGCCAGAGCAGTCTTACCGATCTGACGGTCACCGATGATCAGCTCACGCTGGCCACGGCCTACCGGGATCATGGCATCGACCGACTTGTAACCGGTCTGAACCGGCTGGTCGACCGACTTACGCCAGATCACGCCCGGCGCAACCTTCTCAACGGCGTCAGTAGCCTGCGCGTTGATCGGGCCTTTGCCGTCGATCGGGTTACCCAGGGCATCGACCACGCGACCCAGCAGTTCCGGACCAACCGGGACTTCCAGGATGCGGCCGGTGCACTTGGCACTCATGCCTTCTGCAAGGCTGGTGTAAGCACCCAGCACTACAGCACCAACGGAGTCTTGCTCCAGGTTCAGCGCCATACCGTAGACGCCGTCCGGGAACTCGATCATTTCGCCGTACATGACGTCGGCCAGACCGTAGATGCGCACGATGCCGTCGGAAACGGAGACGATGGTGCCTTCGTTGCGGGCTTGGGAGGCGACGTCGAGTTTCTCGATGCGCCCCTTGATGATTTCACTAATTTCGGAAGGATTGAGTTGCTGCATAGCTCTGCTGCCCCTTCAAACTCAAGATTTCAATGCTTCGGCTAGTTTCGCGAGCTTGCCGCGAACAGAGCCATCGATTACCAGGTCGCCGGCGCGGATCAGTACACCACCGATCAGGGTGGCATCTTCCGCGGCGTGCAGACGCACTTCTCGGCCGAGCCGTGCACTGAGAACCTTGGCGAGTTTGTCTTGCTGTTCATCGCTCAATGCGAAGGCACTGGTGACATCCACGTCGATCGACTTCTCTTGCTCGGCCTTGTACAGCTCGAACAGGGCGAAGATATCCGGCAACAGGGCCAGACGGTCGTTCTCGGCGATAACGCGGATGAAGTTCTGTGCCTGGGCGTCGAACTTGTCACCACACACCTCGTTGAAGGTGGTGGCCTTTTCTGTACTCGTCAGACGCGGGGCCTTGAGCACGCGCTGCATGGTGTCGTCGAGCGACACCGCCGCAGCCAGGCCGAGCATGGCTGACCAATTGGCCAGTTGCTGGTGGGCCTGGGCGTGCTCGAAGGCAGCCTTAGCGTAAGGTCGGGCCAGCGTGGTCAGTTCTGCCATGATCGCGCCCTCGCTTAAATTTCGGCTGCCAGTTTGTTAACCAGCTCCGCATGCGCGTTTTGGTCGATGGATGCGCCCAGGATCTTCTCCGCACCGCTGACTGCCAGGCTACCCACTTGGGCGCGCAGGGTGTCTTTGATGCCGTTGATTTCCTGTTCGATCTCGGCCTGAGCCTGAGCCTTCACGCGGTCAGCTTCGACACGGGCCTGATCACGGGCTTCGTCGACGATCTGAGCAGCACGCTTATTGGCTTGCTCGATGATTTCGGCAGCCTGCCCTTTGGCTTCGCGCAGTTGCTGGGCCACTTTCTCGTGGGCCAGCTCCAGGTCACGAGCCGCGCGGTTGGCAGCGTCCAAGCCGTCTGCGATCTTCTTCTGACGTTCCTGCAAAGCCGTAATGACCGGAGGCCATACGAACTTCATGCAGAACAGCACGAAGATGAAGAAGGCAACGGACTGGCCTATCAGGGTTGCATTAATGTTCACGCCAACACCTCGCTCGTTCGTTGTCCGTCACACCAATTCACTCGAAAACGAGTGAATTAGCCTGCGATTTGACCAACGAAGGGGTTCGCGAAGGTGAAGAACAGTGCGATACCAACACCGATCATGGTCACGGCGTCGAGCAGACCGGCGACGATGAACATTTTGACTTGCAGCATCGGAACCATTTCCGGCTGACGCGCAGCGCCTTCCAGGAACTTGCCACCCAGCAGACCGAAACCAATGGCGGTACCCAGGGCACCCAGGCCGATCAGCAGTGCAACGGCGATAGCGGTCAAACCAACTACAGTTTCCATTTTTCCTCCCGACTTACAGTCGTATTGGTTAGGTTTTTGTTGAAGCGGTAAAGCGAAATCGTTTGGTTACAGCATCCCTCATGCCCGCAGGCAGTAAGGGCTTGTCCTGGCCGGCACCGCCTGAGCGGTGCCGAGGAACCTCACTGACAGCCTTAGTGGCTGTCTTCGTGCGCCATCGACAGGTAGACGATGGTCAGCATCATGAAGATGAATGCCTGCAGCACGATGATCAGGATGTGGAAGATGGCCCAGGCCAGCTGCAGCACACCACCCAGCGAGCCCAGCAGCATGCCGCCGCTGAACATGATGGCGATCAGGATGAAGATCAGCTCGCCGGCATACAGGTTGCCGAACAGTCGCAGCGCCAGGGAAACCGGCTTGGCGATCAGAGTGACGAACTCGAGCAGGAAGTTGACCGGGATCAGAACGATCTGCACGGCCATGTTCTTGCTGCTGAACGGATGCATGGTCAGCTCGCCGAGGAAACCGCCGATGCCTTTGACCTTGACGCTGTAGAACAGGATCAGGGCGAAGACGGACAGGGCCAGGCCCAGGGTGGCGTTCGGATCGGTGGTCGGTACCACGCGGAAGTACAGGTGCGGGTCGCCAGCGATGGTGGCAGCCAGCATCGGCAGCCAGTCAACCGGGATCAGATCCATGAAGTTCATCAGGAAGACCCAGACGAAGATGGTCAGGGCCAACGGCGCGATCAGCGGGTTACGACCGTGGAAGGTGTCCTTGACGCTGCCGTCGACGAACTCGACCAGCACTTCGACGAAATTCTGCAAACCGCCAGGCTGGTCGGACGTCGCTTTGCGCGCCGCCAGACGGAACAGAAGAATGAAGATCAGGCCGAGAACCACCGACACCGCCAGGGTGTCTACGTGGAAGGCCCAGAAGCCCATTTCTTTGGCTTCCTGTGCGGTGTGGGCGAAACTCCAACCATTCACCGGATGCTGACCATAGGTCAGGTTCGTCAGGTGGTGCTGGATGTAACCCGAAGCGGTATCTGCTGCCATTATTTGCCCCGAACGCTTTAAGGTCTTGAAAATTTAGTTATTAGCAGCGGAGCGAACCAGCTGACCATCAGGGTCAGCAGGTAGACACCGAACAGCATCGGTGCCTCCAGCGGTTTCACACCCGCAAACGCTAGTGCAAACAGCACGAACGTCAAAATCAGTTTTCCTGCCTCGCCCGCATAAAAAGAACGGACGATTTCCCTAGCAGCCCGCGCTCCACTGAATCGGAACGCCTTGTGGGCGAAATACAGATTCGGCAACCAGGCGATCAGGCCGCCCAACAAAGCCGAATATCCTGCGACGCTACCGCGCCATTGCCAGCCCACCGCAGCGGCTAGCAGCAGGACGATGAGTTGGGCCACCAGAACCGGAAAAACCGGTAGACGATGGAAGGGCAGGCGCTTTGGCATGCGGCGTTCCATCAACTGATGTCCTCGACTATCGACCGCTTTAACTCAATGAATTGGCATAAAAAGTGCCAACAAAATTGCGCGCAGAGTATAGGGGGCGTATGCCCCCCATTCAACTGCCAGGTAGTGTTTTCCGACCATGCGCTACACGGCCAGATGTGCCGAATTGTTTCAGCGGATATGGGCGAGCACGCCCTGCAATTCGTCGAGGGAGTTGTAGCGAATGACCAGTTGGCCTTTGCCCTTGGCACCGTGTTTTATCTGCACCGGCGAGCCCAGACGCTCTGCCAGGCGCTGTTCCAGGCGGCTGATGTCAGGATCGGTCTTGGCTTTGACAGGAGTCGGTTTGGCGGAGAGCCACTGGCGAACCAGGGCCTCGGTCTGACGAACCGTGAGGCCACGTGCGACAACGTGTCGCGCAGCTTCAACCTGCTGTTCGAGGGGCAAACCGAGCAATGCGCGGGCATGACCCATTTCCAGATCACCATGGGCGAGCAGCGTCTTGATCTCCTCGGGCAGGGCGATCAGGCGCAGCAGGTTGGTGATGGTGACGCGAGATTTGCCAACGGCATCGGCGACCTGCTGCTGGGTCAGTTCGAATTCCTGCTGCAGGCGCTGCAGGGCCACGGCTTCCTCGATCGGGTTGAGGTCCTCGCGTTGGATATTCTCGATCAGCGCCATGGCGATAGCGGCTTCATCCGGCAGCTCGCGAACCATGGCCGGGATCTTGTCCTGGCCGGCCAGTTGGCTGGCACGCCAGCGCCGTTCACCGGCAACGATCTCGAAACGGCCGTTGCCGATGGGACGCAGCACGATGGGTTGCATCACGCCCTGGGCACGGATCGAAGCGGCGAGTTCTTCTAGGGCGGTCTGGTCCATGTCACGACGCGGCTGGTACTTGCCACGCTGGATCAGCTCCAGCGGCACGTATTGCAGTTCGCGGGTGTCGACCTGGGCGGCCTCTTCCTGCAGTGCGCTGACGGTGTTGCCACCGAGCAGGGCGTCCAGGCCGCGGCCCAGACCTCGTTTCTTCGCAGCCATGCGGATGTTCCTTAAGCGGTAGCGGTTTTCGCGGCGGCGCGCTGGCGGCGCACCAGCTCGCCGGCCAGGGCCAGGTAGGCGATGGCACCACGGGATTGTTTGTCGTAGACCAGCGCCGGCATACCGAAACTCGGCGCCTCGGCCAGGCGCACGTTGCGCGGGATCACGGCGTCATACAGCTTGTCGCCGAAGTGCTGCTTGAGCTGGGCGCTGACATCGTTGGTCAGGCTGATGCGCGGGTCGTACATGGTACGCAGCAGACCTTCGATCTGCAGCTTAGGATTGAGCAACTGGCCGATGCGCTGGATGCTGTTGACCAGGTCGCTCAAGCCCTCGAGCGCGTAGTACTCGCACTGCATGGGGATGATCACGCCGTCGGCAGCGACCAGGGCGTTGATGGTCAGCATGTTCAGCGACGGCGGGCAATCGATGAGGATGTAGTCGTAGTTCTCGCGGATAGGCGCCAGAGCGTAACGCAGGCGGCTCTCCTTCATCTTCATTTCCAGCAGCGCGACTTCGGCGGCCGTCAGGTCACGGTTGGCCGGCAGCAGCTGATAACCACCGTGCTCGGAGAACTGCATGGCCTGGCTCAGGTCGCACTCGCCGATCAGCACGTCGTAGATCGAGTGCTCGAGGCCGTGCTTGTCGACGCCGCTGCCCATGGTCGCGTTGCCCTGCGGGTCGAGGTCGATCAGCAACACGCGGCGCTTGGTCGCCACCAGTGAAGCGGCCAGGTTGATGCACGTCGTGGTCTTGCCCACGCCGCCTTTCTGATTGGCGATCGCGAATACCTTGGCCATCTTCCTTCCCCCTTAGACCGAGCGACGCAGTATCAACAGATGGCGCTGGCCTTGGCAACCGGGAACCCGCAGCACATGGGTGGCACTGAGACGGAAGTCCGCCGGCAGCGCCTGCAGCTCGTCATCCGGGTGCACACCCTTCATCGCCAGCCACTGGGTGTCGGCATTGCCCAGGTGGCGTGTCCAGTTGCTGAAGTCTTCGAGACTGCTGAAAGCCCGCGAACTGATGCCATCGAACGGCTGCTCCGGTCGGTACGCTTCAACCCGGTTGTGGACAACCTCAAGGTTGGCGAGTTTCAGCTCCAGCTTCACCTGAACGAGAAAGCGGGTCTTCTTGCCATTGGAGTCGAGCAGGGTGAAACGCCGCTCGGGGAACATGATCGCCAACGGCACGCCGGGCATGCCGCCGCCACTGCCGACATCCAGCCAGTTGTCCCCACGCTCACCCACGAACGGCACCACCGACAGGCTGTCGAGCAGATGGCGCGAGACCATCTCGTCGGGGTCGCGCACGGCGGTGAGGTTGTAGGCCTTGTTCCACTTGATCAGCAGGCCCAGGTAGGCGAGCAGTTGTTCCTGCTGTTGGGCGCTGAGCTCGATACCGAGTTCGCGGGCACCCTGCAGCAGTTCTTCGGCGTGACGCTGAGTGACCGACATCAGGCGCTCTGCTCCAGCTTCTGTCCGGCGCTGCGCTTTTTCAGATGAATCAGCAACAGGGAAATCGCCGCCGGCGTGACGCCGGGGATTCGCCCGGCCTGGCCGAGCGTGGCGGGGCGGGTATTGCCCAGCTTGAACTGGATTTCCTTGGACAGTCCGGAAATGGCGCTGTAGTCCAGGTCTTCCGGCAGCTTTGTGTCCTCGCTGGCCCGCAGCTTGGCGATCTCGTCCTGCTGGCGGTCGATGTAGCCGGCGTACTTGGTCTTGATCTCGACCTGCTCGGCCACCTGGTTATCCACAACCGGCGCCTCGGTCAGTTCGACCAAGGTGGCGTAATCGATCTCCGGGCGTGCCAACAGATTGAGCAGGTTGTACTCGTGGGTCAGCGGCGTACCGAAACGTGCGGCGATGGCATCGCCTTGTGGCGTCCCCGGGCGCACCCAGGTGCTCTTCAGGCGCTGTTCTTCCTTCGCGATGCCTTCACGCTTGGCTTCGAATGCCGCCCAGCGCTCGTCATCCACCAGGCCCAGCTCGCGGCCTTTCTCGGTCAGGCGCAGGTCAGCGTTGTCCTCGCGCAGAATCAACCGGTACTCGGCGCGCGAGGTGAACATGCGGTAAGGCTCCTGGGTACCCAGGGTGATCAGGTCGTCAACCAACACGCCGATGTAGGCTTCGTCACGACGCGGGCACCAGGCCTCTTTGCCCTGCGCACGTAGAGCGGCGTTGCAACCGGCGAGTAGGCCTTGCGCACCGGCCTCCTCGTAACCGGTGGTGCCGTTGATCTGGCCGGCGAAGAACAGGCCACCGATGACCTTGGTTTCCAGGCTGTACTTGAGATCGCGCGGGTCGAAGTAGTCGTACTCGATGGCATAGCCCGGGCGCATGATGTGTGCGTTTTCCATGCCACGGATGCTGCGCACCACCTGCAGCTGAACGTCGAACGGCAGCGAGGTGGAGATGCCGTTGGGGTATAGCTCGTGCGTCGTCAGACCTTCCGGCTCGATGAACACCTGGTGGCTGTCCTTGTCGGCAAAGCGGTGGATCTTGTCTTCGATCGACGGGCAATACCGTGGGCCGACTCCTTCGATCACGCCCGAGTACATCGGCGAACGGTCGAGGTTCGCCGCAATGATCTCGTGGGTGCGGGCGTTGGTATGAGTGATCCAGCAACTGATCTGCTTCGGCTGGTGCTCACGCTTACCGAGGAAGGACATCAGCGGAGTCGGCGTGTCGCCCGGTTGCTCGGTCATCACCGAGAAATCCACGGAGCGGCCGTCGATACGCGGCGGCGTACCGGTCTTCAGGCGGCCGACACGCAGCGGCAGCTCACGCAGGCGATGGGCCAGAGCGATGGAAGGTGGGTCACCGGCACGGCCGCCGGAGTAGTTCTGCATCCCGATGTGGATAAGTCCACCGAGGAACGTGCCTGTGGTCAACACCACGGAATCCGCATGGAACCTGAGCCCCATCTGGGTGACGACGCCCTTGACCTCAGCGTTTTCCACAATTAGGTCATCGGCTGCCTGTTGAAAAATCCACAGGTTGGCCTGGTTTTCCAGAATCTCGCGTACTGCTGCCTTGTACAGCACACGGTCAGCCTGCGCACGGGTGGCGCGAACGGCTGGGCCTTTGCGGCTATTGAGAATACGGAACTGGATACCGCCCTTGTCGGTAGCGGTGGCCATGGCGCCACCGAGGGCATCGATTTCCTTGACCAGATGGCTCTTGCCAATCCCGCCGATAGCCGGATTGCAGCTCATCTGACCGAGGGTCTCGACATTATGGGTGAGCAGCAGGGTCTTCACGCCCATGCGTGCGGCAGCCAAAGCTGCCTCGGTACCGGCATGACCGCCGCCGATCACGATCACGTCAAAACGGGAAGGGAAATCCACCACGCACCTCGTGCCTGTTGAGAAGGGGGTCTGAAAGAAAGGCGGCAAGTATAGGGACTTCAGCCTCCTGAATGAAGCCTTCTGCACAAAAAATAGCCAATCTAATGGCACTGCCCTGCCTCATCGACCTCTTTACCTGATCACTCTCTTACCCATGAGAAATACGCTCAGGCTTATAAAGAATAGAAAGAGAGAATTTTTATAAAGCTTGTTCTTTATGTTTATGTATAGAGCTAGGCGTTTCTGTGGATAACACGCTATAGGTCACGTCCTGTCTGATGTACAGAGAATGATAAGGCTGTGCCGTTCCTGCTGGGTTCCGCTGAGAAAGCTGCTGAACCACTGTGGATGTAAGTGCTGGTTACCCACAGCCGTGGTTACGCCCAGCTTTGTCATAGGGTTATAGGCAGGGTTTATGGGCGGTTTTCCACAGGGTTTATTTACGCCTGAATAACTCAAAAGCGCGGAAAATAGCGTTCGCTTGGGTCAGTGCAGTATTGCTGTAGGAGCGGCTTCAGCCGTGATGGCGGCCTGGCACAGTTCGAGGGTTCGCTGTATGCGAATAGAGCTCGCCGCTAAAGCGCCTCCCACAGCCATCTGTGCGTGTTCGTAGCAATCCGGGACGTGTAGCACCGTGACCTTGTGAGGGAGCCGCTGGGCGCCACCGCGACAAGGTCACGCGCTGTGGATAACACAGCGCGACCGGTATCGTTGCGATGCCGGACTACAGGAGTGCCGCGTGTGGACCCAGTGAGTGGATCACTTACCGATACAGAAGCTGGAGAAGATTCGTCCCAGCAGGTCGTCGCTACTGAAGGCGCCGGTGATCTCGCCGAGGGCTTGTTGCGCCATGCGCAGATCCTCGGCCAGCAGTTCGCCAGCGCCCATCAGGGTGAGCTGGTTGCGGCCATGCTGAAGGTATTGCTCGGCCTGGTGCAACGCTTCCAGGTGGCGGCGGCGGGCGCTGAAGCCGCTTTCGGCGGTCTGTTGATAACCCATGCAGGCTTTCAGGTGTTCGCGCAGCAGTTCCAGGCCTTCTGCGGATTTGGCCGACAGGCTGAGGGTGACGTGGCCATCGGCGCTGGTTTGCAGCCCGACCGCTTCACCGGACAGGTCAGCCTTGTTGCGGATCAGGGTGACTCGCGCCGGATCCGGGCGCTGTTCGAGGAATTCCGGCCAGAGGGCGAAGGGATCGGCGGCTTCCGGTGCGGTGGAGTCCACTACCAGCAGCACGCGATCCGCTTCGCTGATGGCTTTGAGCGCGCGCTCGACACCAATTCGCTCCACGTGGTCGTCGGTGTCGCGCAGGCCGGCGGTGTCGACCACATGCAACGGCATTCCATCGATGTGGATATGTTCGCGCAGCACGTCGCGGGTGGTGCCGGCGATATCGGTGACGATGGCCGCTTCGCGCCCGGCCAGGGCGTTGAGCAAGCTGGACTTGCCAGCATTGGGCCGGCCGGCGATGACCACGGTCATGCCGTCACGCAGCAGGGCGCCCTGGCCGGCTTCGCGCAACACTGTGGATAAGTCGGCGCGCACGCTGTCGAGCTGGCTCAGCACATGGCCATCGGCGAGAAAGTCGATTTCTTCTTCCGGGAAGTCGATGGCGGCTTCGACATAGATACGCAACTGGATCAGCGATTCGGTCAGCGCATGCACGCGCTTGGAGAATTCCCCCTGCAGCGAGCGCAGCGCATTGCGTGCGGCCTGCTCGGAACTGGCTTCGATCAGGTCGGCGATAGCCTCGGCCTGGGCCAGGTCGAGCTTGTCGTTGAGAAAGGCCCGCTCACTGAACTCGCCGGGGTGAGCCAAACGCGCGCCAAGCTCCAGGCAACGGCGCAGCAGCAGGTCGAGCACCACTGGGCCGCCGTGGCCCTGTAGCTCCAGCACATCTTCACCGGTGAAGGAGTTCGGGCCGGGAAAATAGATGGCCAGGCCTTCGTCCAGCGTCTGGTCCTGCTCCGCAAAGAATGGTCCATGATGGGCGAAGCGCGGTTTCAACTCGCGCCTGCAGATGGCCTGAGCCAAATCGCCGGCCAGAGGGCCGGACACGCGCACGATGCCCACCCCGCCACGGCCCTGTGCGGTGGCGACGGCGGCGATGGTATCTCGGGCGTGATTCATGGCGTTCTACTCGGTGTATACGGGTGACTGGAGCGAGGGCTGAAGGTTGTGGATAAACAACTTCGCTCTTGCGACTGATGCCTGGATAGCAAAACGCCCCAATCATGGGGCGTTTGCTTGATGCTTGGAAGCCTTGGCGGATCAGGCCTTGGCCGGCTTCGCTGCCGCTTCGATCCGGCGGGTAATGTACCACTGCTGGGCGATGGACAGGCAGTTGTTGACCACCCAGTACAGCACCAGACCTGCAGGGAACCACAGGAAGAAGAAGGTGAAGATGATCGGCATCAGCTTCAGCACGCGGGCCTGCATGGGGTCCGGCGGCGTCGGGTTGAGCTGCTGCTGGATGAACATGGTCGCGCCCATGATGATCGGCAGGATGAAGAACGGATCCTTGATCGACAGGTCGGTGATCCACAGCAGCCAGGGTGCCTGACGCATTTCCACGGATTCCAGCAGCACCCAGTACAGGGCGAGGAATACCGGCATCTGCACCAGGATCGGCAGACAGCCGCCCAGCGGATTGATCTTCTCTTTCTTGTACAGCTCCATCATCGCCTGGGACATCTTCTGGCGATCGTCACCATGCTGCTCTTTCAGTGCCTGCAGTTTCGGCGACACGGCACGCATGCGTGCCATCGAGCGGTAGCTGGCCGCGGAGAGCGGAAAGAAGATCAGCTTGATGATGATGGTCAGGACGATGATCGACCAACCCCAGTTGCCCAGTACGCCGTGGATCACTTGCAGCAGCCAGAAGATCGGCTGTGCCAGGAACCACAGGAAGCCGTAGTCGACCGTCAGTTCGAGGCCCGGGGACAGGGTGCTCAGGTGTTCCTGCAGCTTGGGACCGGCGTAGAGGATTGCGCCAGTTTCGCCTTTGCCGCCGGCTGCGACCTGTACGGACGGGCCGGTGAAGCCGACGATGTAGTTGCCCTGGCTGTCCTTGCGGGTCTGTATCAGGTTGGTGTTGTCCTTGTTCGGCACCCAGGCGGTGACGAAGTAGTGCTGCAGCCAGGCGACCCAACCGCCCTGCACGTTCTCCTTGAACCAGGCGTTGGCGTCGCCCTGGCGGCGCTTCTCATCCTGCTTGTCGATGTCCTTGATGGAAATCTTCTTGTAGGGCTCGTCGGCAGTCCATACCGCAGCACCCAGGTAGGTGGCAGTGCCGGTAGCGGTGGTCGAGGAAGGGTCACCGCTATTGTCACGCTTGAGCTGGGCGAACAGGTTGCCGCTCCAGGCCTGATCGCTCTGGTTGTCGATCAGGTAGCGCACGTCGACCTGGTAGGCGGAGGGATCGATACAGCCAGGCTTCTTCAGCTCTTGCTCACGCGCCGAGCACTCCGGGTTGAGGCCGCGCTTGAAGCTGTAGCGCTTGATGTAGCTGACGCCATTTTCGCTGTAGGTGAGGTCGACGACCAGGCTGTCCTGGCCTTCGGCCATTTCGTAGCTTTGTTTCTCGCTGGACCACAGTGCACGGCCGCTGGATTTGTCCGGCGCGTTCTGGCCGATCAGTCCGCTTTGTGCCAGGTAGGTACGCTCGTTGCCGTTGTCGAACAGCTGGAACGGTACGTCCGGGCGGTCCTGACGGCGCGGGTACTGCGGCAGACGCAGCTGCACGATATCGCCACCACGCGGGTCGATGGCCAGCTCGAGCACATCGGTTTTGACGCGGATCAGCTCGTCGCTGGTAGCTGCGGTGGGGGCAACGGCTGCAGCGGTAGGCTCGGCCACGGCAGTGGGAATGTCGTCGCTGCCGGTGCTGGCGGTTGCCGCAGGTGTGTCGGGCAGGGCGGGCGTCGCAGCGGTCGAGGTACTAACCTCGGCTGGCAGGGCAGCCTGGCCATAGTCCTCGTTCCATTGCAGGACCATGAGGTAGGACACGACTGCCAGGGCGACGATCAGGATCGAACGTTGGATATCCATGATTATTCGGCCATCGAAGGGGAACGGGATGTTTTTACGGGTGGAACCGGATCGAAACCGCCGGCATTCCAGGGATGGCAGCGACCGAGACGGCGAGCTGCCAGCCAGCCACCACGCAGGAAGCCATGTTGCTCGATGGCTTCGTAGGCATAGCAGGAGCAGCTGGGGTAGAAGCGACAGTGACTGGCCATCAGCGGACTGATGGCGTAGCGATAAACCTGAATACAGGCTAGAGCCGCTTTACGCATGGGGATTGTCGCTTGTCCCGGGGGATAAGTCTGCGTCGCGACTGGGCCGGCTTCGGGCCAAGCGTTTCCAGAGTTTGCCGAACTGCTGAGCGAGTTCGCCATTCTCCAGATCACCTAGCCCTTTGCGGGCGACCACCACGATATCCCAGCCTGTCAGGTTATCCTGATTGAGGCGGAAGGACTCGCGGATTTGACGCTTGATGCGGTTGCGCTCGACGGCGAGCTTGACGCTCTTCTTGCCGATCACCAGACCTAGGCGGGGATGATCAAGCTGGTTATCGCGCGCTAGCAGCAGGACACTTTTGCCCGGAGCTTTGCCGCTTGGGGAGTCGAAGACTGCCTTGAATTGCCGGGGAGTCAGCAGTCGCTTTTCCCGGCCGAAGCCTCGACTCACCACCTGTCTGGATGAATTAGACAGTCAGACGCTTGCGGCCCTTGGCGCGACGACGCGACAGGACGGCACGGCCGTTCTTGGTGGCCATGCGGGCACGGAAACCGTGGGTGCGAGCGCGCTTGATGGTGCTGGGTTGGAAAGTGCGTTTCATGGTGCGTTACCTGGGTGATCGACTAGGGTCGGAATGACCCTGGTTTAAAGAGACCGGCAATTCTAGAGAAAGCCGCGCGGTAGGTCAATTTCCAACCAACCTTATTCGCCAGATAGAAATAGAAAGAAGGAAAAGGGTTTAAAGCTCTTTTTCTATGTTTATGTTGATTAGTCTTGGCTTGGGTTGTGGACAACCCTCTGATTGCTACGTACTCATTGATCCAGCGCCAAGGATAAGCCTGTCCAAAAGGCGTGCTTGCGCTGTGAGTGTCCTGGCCACAACCTGAGGATGGAATACCGCTTTACCCACAGCCCGGTTATCCGCATGTTCATCCCCAGAGTTTTGCAGAAGCTTATTGGGTGCTTATCCACAAGCTTTTACTGGCGGCTGATAAGCCTGATGAATGAAACTAAGGCTTTGATTTTACTTGGCCATCTCGCTCAGGTTGTGTGGATAACTCGGTCTGGGGCCGTTACAATGGCGACTGTTTCGGATCGCCGCCTGGATAGGGGATAGTCA